>CAVVFU010000012.1:0-790492 GCA_963747575.1 uncultured Gemmataceae bacterium | reverse complement strand
GCCCGCCAGCGTGCGCCTCGGGCTGCAGGGCATCGACGACCCGGAAAACGCAGTGCCCGCCGTGCTGGCCGAGGGCACCGTGCCGGCACGCGTCGTGCAACATCCGTTCGGAGCGGTCGGCGCCGATGTAACTTAGCCGGTCGTAGTAATCCTTGCCGTGCGGCGCAGGCAGAGATCGCGAAAGGCGTCGAGAAAATGCGGGCGAACAGGCCGACGCCGATGCCCAGTTCCAGGACGAAGATGTCGGCTTCCAGCGGGCCGTGGTTTCGGCAGCTGAGCAGGCTTTCGAAAAACACCTCGGCGACGGCAGCGGACAAGGTGCCGTCGTTGTTGATGACGAAAGGCACGGTGTCGGAGATGAAGGCTTTGGCGCCGCGCTCGCGGAAGTACCGCTGGCCAAGCCGCCATTCGATGGAGTCGGCAAGCGGGCGGTAGTCTTCGATGACGACACGGCCGGCCTGGTGCGGGCTAAAGGGCGGCTAAGCCACTGCTTCCGGGCAGCGCGGCTGTCGAGCGGATTGCGCGGCTGGCGGATGATGTGCTCAAGTCGCGGCACCGTAAACTTTTGGCAAAAGACTGTGGCGACTCCATTGTTATTTTTTCATCAGCCGGGGGAGGCCGTCAGTGCAAATCTTCTTTCTTCCAACACTTCAATCTCGCCATTTTTTTGCAAGACCTTGATATACGGCAGCAAATTCCGTATTGGGCCTGGCATTTGCTGATCGTCGATGATCGGCAATATATACTCCTTGGTCGCCTTTAGCGCCGTTAAAGATCTAATGCGAAATAAACAGATTTGAGTTTCAAACTGCCGGATGCCGGGGAGGCGAAAGCCCATGTTTTTTCGGTATCGTAGTCGGCAATCAAAGTGTGAATCTCGCGATTGCCAATGGGTAACCATCTGCTGATCAGGTGTGCCAAAGGCGTGCCAGCCATATAGTCGGCCAGACTCCGTGACAAACAATAAATCCGGCGGCGAACCCAAAACATAAAATGGCTCTGCCCAGTCGCTGGCAATGCTAAAAGTGGAGCAAGCGATCGTGGCTCACCCCGCCACTCCTGGGGAGAGCCAGATGCCGGGTCGTGGGTCTCCTCCCACACCCGGATTTTGTCCTCCCAAGCAAGGAACAAAAACAAACGGTCCCGGCCCACCGGTAGATAATCCATGAAGGCAGCCGGAGGGACAGGCATCGGCTGCCGCATTGTATTTGAATCCCCGTTAAGGCGGTCTAAATTTGCTCGAAAACTGTCATCGTCTTGGAACTCCGATTGCCAAAAATCGGTAAAGACGGTCTTCAACGTTGAAAAACGCCACCCATAGGCTTTATCAATGTCCACGGGTGCGTCACGAAAATCGAACGGCTCAAATTGGCCCGAAAGGCCTTCTTTGTCAATCGGGCGAAACTTGACTGCAAGCTCCTTCAATTCGCACCGAAAAATGCCCCAGTACGGGTCTAGCCCAGCGTTGGCCCAAAAACAGTCATTTGCAAAGCGAGGCCGCAGTCGCACACTCGCGGGGGGGAACGCAAAAGTGGCAAAACGAAATTGGGACCCAGCCTTGGTGTTCTTGGAAAGCTCAACAAGCGGCACCTTGAAAAGCACAATGTCCCCCAAAACAACTTGCCAGCGGAATTGGAAGGCCGAGTCAAGTAGCTGGCTACTTGAGTATTCGGAGGAATTGCCACGCCCGGTTGCAAACAGGCAACCGTCACGGACAAAGCCAATTGACAAATCCCGTCTCGGCGTTCCGCCGCGCCACGCTAGGGGTATTCTCCGTTTTGCGGGCACCTAGCGGTGGGTTTCCCACGGGAGCGCTGGGACTGCAACATATCGCACTTATACATAGTAATGGAATAATTCTTTTTGCCATTTTCTTAAGCCTTAATTGATTCCGCCGTCTATGCGACGTCAGTTAACTTCCATTTGAAACATCAAAGAGGACTTGAAGGTTGGTGCTTGGTTTTGAGAACAGAATTGGCCCAGGTGTCAACCGTGGAGTATAAAAGCCTGCGACTGAAGTGGTTTGAAACTGAGCTGCAGCGGCGTTCAGTGTAGCGGCCGCGAACATTTTGCCGTAGCTGGGATCGTAATACACGGTGTTACCATCGGATTGTATCTGCAGCAAAAAATGGTGCAAGAAATTGGCAGCAGGATGGGGATTATTCTGCCCTTGGCTGCCCATGTACTGCACAGGCCCTTCCCAATCATATGCCCATACACCAGGGGCTTGTTCTATCCTTCCTTGATTACCCAGTTGTTGGTCGCTAGCGTTATTAGGGAAAACAGTCCAATTGCCAATTAGGAACCACTGATTTGGGAGGGGAGCGCTGACAATGATACGGTTAATAGTCAAGGCCGTAGTCACGCCTTGATATGAAAGCGCAGTATTCATTAGCGCAACAAAAGAATTACACTGACCATCAGCAGCCCTTAGGAGAGCTCGCACTGTTACGTTTCCCGTTGACCAGTCCTTATAATACGTTAATGGCGTTTGCTTATATTGCACGGTGCCTCGCTGCAAGTCCCAGCACTGCGCATTTGTACCTTTGAAATTGGCGGGGTGGCACGAACTCATGGCGATTGCCGGTCGATCGCAAGGACTTGGGTGGCACGCCCTGAAAGGGCGTGATGAGAGCGTTATGTCGTCGATTGCCTTGCGTGCTTGGGCGCGAAGTTGCCTTGGTTCATTATAACGGCGGCAGCATTTTTCTGGTCGGCTTCGGCCAATAACCGATTTTCCGGTTTTCATCACAACAACTTACTCCATTAGGCACTACAGCCCAGCCAATAATGGACTCTCACGCTACTCACGCCCTTTCAGGGCGTACCACCCAAAAAAGTGCTTTCGATAGGCAGCTGCCAGATGATCGTGCCACCCCGCCGCCACCCAAAAAAGCAATTTCGGCAGGCAACTGCCAGATGGTCGTGCTACCTCGCCGATTACTACACGGGCTGCCTGGGCGCGGCCTAACAACGCAGTTGCGATAGTGCCGCCGTTGGCCGCAGCCGTCCATCTGGTTGCGCCATTGGTGGATGAGTTTGTCAAGTCGTGCTCTCCGGGCTGTGTTTCAACAGTCACGTATCCAACAGAGCTGGGACCAAGCTGGCTACCTCAGTCAAACTCGGGTCACTTAGCCGCGTTCTTATCTTTAGCCGGCAGCGCCCGAGGCGGCTCCTTTTGAAACCCAAGGTGCTTTGCCAAAAGGCCTGGGTCGGAATAATCTTTTGCCAACGAGGCGAGAGACATTTCCCGCTCCCCTGCGATGCGGCGAAGCCCTTGGACGTCCTTGCTCGACGCGTCAAATCGGCCTTCGGGATCAAAAACGGCCCACGACCCGTCGTCAAATGTCGCTAAACGGCAGATTTCCTTCCCTGTTAGCGTGTCCCAACATGCAACTGTGCCATCCTCGCTCCCCGAAAACAACCAGTTTTTTGCAAAACCAAGGCAATTGATTGCGTCGGAATGTCCTCGAATGCAGTGCAGTTCTTTCCCCGTCTGGACCTCCCAAATGCGCAATGTCATGTCTTTGCCTGCCGTTGCCATGAGCCGCCCATCGCCATTCACCGCTAAACAAGTGAGCCACTCTTGATGGCTTGGAAATCGACGCAATTCCTTGCCCGTAGAGGCGTCAACCAGCAGCACATCGCACGATTCACGCGTAACACGCTGTGCGGCCGCAACGGTTTTTTCGCCAGTGCAAAATCCAAAACACACTTGGGCTCGGATGGCCCAAAGTTGCTTGCCGGTCGTGACATTCCACATGCTCGTAGAGCTGCCATCGCAAGCCGAAATAAGCTTACCGTCAAAACTGCAGGCCAATGACGCTAAAACGCCATTCGTCAATGAGACGGTTCGCGCTACCTTCGCTAATAAAATGTCCCAAATTTCGATCAGGCCGCCAACGTGGCCAATATAAAGATACCGATCATTTTTTGGCAAACAAAAGAGTTGGCCTTCTGGCCAAGCTGGTGGTCGCGCCATGGTCGCCAACGGTTTTGAGTCAGCAATATCACTTAGCATAAAACCTTTTTTGCCAGCATAAACTGCACGCAGCTGACCAATCCCCTGCATTTGCAATGTACTGATATCCGAATAGCCTGGCGGCACAAGGACATTCCTGAATTGCCGGCCAAGGGCCGCATCCCAAAGGGCCAGCGCGCCCGATCTGTAGCCAATCGCTATTTGTTTGGCGTCTGCGTCTATCGCCAAGTGAGTCACGGCGGAGCTTTTTTGCAATCCGGGGAATTCACGAACCAGTTGGCCGGATGCCAATTCCCACAGTCGGACATTAGAGCGGTCGCTTGATGTGAGCAGGTATCTGCCGTCACGGCTCCGCACCACGGTAGTGGGTTCCTTGTCCTTGACTTGCAATTGACGGATGTCCTTGCCTGTTGCAACATCCCAAACACGGAAGACGTCTTCGTGACTTTGCGCCGAGATGAGCCACTTGCCATCGGACGACAACTCCACGCCCCAAACCGGAGACCAAGCCAACTCGCCGCCAGTTGGCCGAGCGAGTCGCCGGATTTTCAGCCCTGTTTCCGAATCCCAAACACTGGCTGTTCCATCTTGGCTGCTGGCCGCTACCCGCTTTCCGTCGTCGGAAATGGCAACAGTGCCAATTGAACGCTCATGGCCTTCGTAAGATTTGATTTGCTTGCCAGTTACAACGTCCCAAAGACGGGCAGTTTTGTCTAAGCTGCCTGTAATCATTAACCTTTCGTCAAGGCTAAGCGCCAAAGAGACAACACCCGCTTTGTGCCCATCAAAAACCCGAATTGGTTTTCCTGTGGCCACCTGCCATAAACAAACCGTGCAATCCAAGCTCGCAGTTATCAAATGGTTTGAGTCCGCAGTGATTGCCACCGCTTTGATTGCGGCGCTATGGCCTATGAAATGTTGAGTTTCCCTGCTGGTTTTTGTGTCCCACAATCGGGCTATGCCGTCGGGGCCAACGGTCGCCAACTGGCTGCCATCCTGATTTAGCGCTACCGCAAGAATACCGGATTGTTCGATCATGCGCGGTCCAGCATTGGCCGAAGTAACATCCCAAACCAAAACGGAACCCGTCCCACCTGTTGCTACCCATTTCCTGTCACCGCTAAGTGCGATCGTGGCAACATAGTCCAGGCCGCGATTAGTCACCCATCGAGGCGGGAGGCTATTTTGGAGGTTTTTTGCTGGTCCTTCGGCGAAGGCAGTATTGTTGATTTTAGTCGTGACCCAATGGACCGCCATTGCCACGGCAAGGACGCCAACCAACGCCAGTGGACTGCCAAAGACAGCCGGTGACCCGATGCGGGGGCTTGTGCTTTTCTGGTTGGGGTGTAATGCTGGCCCTGGGCTTTGTAACAATAAGCTATCGGGTTTATTCATAAGGTCGCTCTTTTTCTTTGGGAATAGGCTACGTTGCGGGCTTTCAACGTGCTTGATTATTGTCCGCAACAGACACATCAATAAAGCACTTTTGATATCACGTCCACGTAAACGGTAAAGAGGGCTGCCAAATGCCGCTATTGTTGTTGAAAGCCCATGCTCCCATCGGGCCAACCGTCCTATTAATGTACCACCGCGATAATGTTACTGTCGACGCCGGTGAGAGAGCAGTGGGTGGTGTCATAACGGAAGTAGTTTCCGAAATTGCAGATACGGCAAGTTTGAACTTGCCCGTTATCACATTGCCCATCGGCCCGGCCGCCTTCGCAGAAACTGAGAAAGTAAACATGTAGGCAAGCGCCGACAGTACGGTTGGATCGGCGCCATCTCCAACCACTTTGCCTGGAAAATCGGAATATGTCAATGAGCTTCCGTCCAGTTTCGAGAACTGTGCATATGCTCCAGTAGTGATGCCAGTTCCAGTGTCCATGAGTGGACCATCAGTAACGGTTGTGCTTCCACCAGCGTCGCCATCCGAGTTAAGCCACAGCGCTTTTAGGATGGCAGCGTCCTTGGCCACTACGGATAGCGCTTGCCCATCAGGCGGGAGCGGGTTATTACTGTTGACTACAAAGTTCAATTTCACTGATGGCGCACGGATAAAACTATCAGTCTCAAGCACAAAGACCTTTTGTGTGATCGTGGCGTTTTCGATAGCATGAGGCGTGTTCGCGTTTATCGTAACGCGGAAACCATATCCAACCTGGTTACTAGTTCCCCCCGGCGACGTTGCGAGAGGATTGAATAGCGAGTTTGGATAGGCTCCAAGCGGCGTGTTGCTACGTATGCCGACACCAAAGCCTTTGTTAGTGACTGTAATAGAATTGATGTGGTCCACCGGCTGAACTACGGCTACGTCCTTAACATCTGCCTCTTCGACCGTGTCGTCAATCCCGATAGTCTGGTCGATTGCGACACTGACGGAAGCGGTTTCAGCAACGAGGTCGGTAATTTTGGAATAAACCGCATAAACGCCGGTGCCCTCTTGCACCACCGTGGTGTCCGAAAACGTCGCGGAGCCACTGTCGGCGGTCACCGTGGCGCTGAAGTCGAGGCCATTTACAACGGGATCCGGATCGGTGAACTTCGCCACCTCCACATTGATCGGGACACCCTCCACCGCCGTGATGTCCTCCCCAGATGCCTGGATCGGCGCGTTATACACTGTCCAATCGGCGTACTCGGCCGTATGAAAGTCGTCTGTTTCATCTATGATCGTGACTGAAGGCGACACGGGGACGCCTTCGTAAGTGTGCTCTCCTGTCACCAAGAAGTTTCCGCTGCCGGAATAGCTAACGGTTCCAAAGTTGGAATTGGACGGCGTGTTATTCACATAAGTGTCTTCCCAATCTTCCGACGCCGTGTAGGCGTCCGGGGACGTCGAGCCGCCGCTATTGTTGAAGGTGGGCCAGGTCAGCTCGGCTGGAATGCCGAGAAGCGCGTCTCCGACCTCCACGCTGCTGCTTGCCGATTCGTAGTGCCCGCTGGCGGTTGCGGTCACGGTCCAATCGACTGTGTAGGTGCCGTTGGTGAGGTAATCATGTCCGCCCGACACGTTGAAGAGGCCAGTGGCGGTTTCGGTCACAGAGCCGGCTGTGTTGTCATAGGTGCCGTCGCCCCAGTCTGCTAATGTTCACGGTGAACGCCCCTGCACCCAAATTGGGATTGGCGTCTGCGAACGTGCCAAGCTCGAATGTGGAGGATACGTGATTGATAGCTGATTGGTTCACCGCCCCCAAGGTCAATGCCGCCGCGCTTACGGTGGCCGTGCCGGAAACCCGCTTCATGGCCCCGTCGGCGCTGGTGATCTCGACCTCGAAGGTGTAGCTGCCCGCGGCGGCGTAGGTATGATCGTCGTCCACTTCGAAGCAGCCGCCGGTTGAGGCGTTCACCTCGGCGGTGTCGCTTTGGCCATCGCCCCAGATGACCGTGGCCGTGAAGTCGTCAGCCGTGTCATTGGCGTTGCCGGTGCTGAAGGTCGCGACGGTCAGCAAGCCCGGATCGACGCCCTCCGTTGTCGAAATGTCGACGGCGCTCGCGGAAACCGGCGCGTCTTGCACAAGCCAATTGAAGGTTTCAGTCGCTGAGTGGTCTGTGTCATCCTCGACGGTGATTGTCACGGAATAGGGCGTGGAAGCATAGGAGCCGTTGTCGAGCGTGCCGCTGATTTCGCCCGTCGTCGGATCAGCCAGGCTCAACCCCGGCGGCAATCCTTCCACGCTGAAAGTGAGCGGCGAGCCGTCCGGGTCGGTCGCGGTGGGGAAGAAATCGACATTGTCCTCGGGCCGGTCGAATTGCGTCCCTGGGTTGGTGAACACGGGCCCGGAATCCGACGAAGCGTGCACCCGCCAGTTGAAAGTTTCGCTGCCGGAATAAGTACCGTCCGTGGCGGTAACCGTGACTGTGTAAGCCCCCTGGGCGCCGGAGGAAATCGTGCCGCTGATGGTGCCCGACGACGAATTGATGCTCACGCCAGCAGGCTGGCCGGCGATCGAATAGCTAAGGGTGCCGCTATAGGTATCGCTGGCCGAGACGCCAAACGACACATAGTTGCTGACGGTGTTGGTTTGGTCGGCGGTGCCGGTAAAAGCGATCGCGGGATTGACCGTCCAGGCAAATGAGGTCATGTTGGTGGTCCCGTCGTAGGTTACGCCCACATCCACAGTATAACTACCTGCGCTGCCGGCCGCAATGGTGCCCGTGATGGCGCCAGTGGACGAGTTGATGCTGAGTCCGGCAGGCAGCCCGGCGGCGACGAAAGTTTGCCCGCTGGACTGCGTGCTTACCACGCCGAGCGTGACCGTCGCGCCCTCGGTGCTGGTTTGATCGGCGGGCGTGGCCAGGCCGTCCAGCGGCACGTTGAGCTGGAAGGTGTCGGTCACGGTGGGAACGCTGGAGACGCTGGCTGTCACGACGGCTACATGCGGACTGCACCCTCCCAATGCCCAGGGGATTAAGCCGGTGCTGGAGTGCGTACTAAGGCCGGAGACCAAACACCACACGGAGTAGCTCACGCTATTCCGGAGGTCGCGGGTTGCATGGGCGCATACGTTGCCGCTGCCGGCAACGGCACAAATCGACTCGATCTCATTTTGCAGGTGATAATGTGCCACGTAGTGCTCCACTTCCTCGTGTTCTTGTCCAAAAGCGTGCGTTTTGCGATTGTGTCACCATCCAGTTTTTAGGCAGATGACGCCTTTTGTTGCTTCTTGAGTTTCATGATCTCATCCACTGAAAAGAAGCTGATTTTGCCATCGGCTCCGCCTATGCAAATTGCGTTAATGTCCTCGATGTAAAGCGCCGACGTACACCACCCGTACTTGGACAAGTCGGTGTCGTAAGAAAGTATTCGTTCTCCCGTCTTGATCGAATAGCCATTAATCAAAGTCTTAAACAAGTCACGCTCGCCTTTGTTCGGCGTGCGCAAGCTATCAACGGATAATACCATGCCTTGATCTTGAACCTCTAGGACGGGCCATATCTTCCATTCCTTAACTTCGATTTCACGAATAAGTTTCCATGACTCAGTGTCCCAAATATCAAGCACCCCATTTCCCCAAACCACATTGCGAACCTCATTGCCATTGGCAAACAAGTAACGACCAGATTTTGAGAAGCAAGCTTCTCTAAGGACACTCCGTGCGTGAGCACAGTTTTCACAACTCCCGACTTGAAATCAAAAACAATAATTGCGTTGTTTCTCAAACCGGTTCCGAGCGCCATATAGCGCTCGTCCGAGGAGATCGCCAAGGATGCACTGCCAATCGACTTGATATCTTTCCTCGCTTCAGCGGGGATTGCCACAACACGCTTTTTTTCAGCCGTCTTTGCGTCCCAAAAAACGATGCCACCTGCCTCATCCCAACGAACAACTTCCTTGCCTGATGGCGTTAACATTGCCCAATCGGCAAACGATTTGAAAGGGCCTTTGTCGCCCTCCATCTTAACGAGATCCCACAAAAACAAGCCGTCCCGTCCAGCGGAGAAAAGTTTTTCACCATCTGGCATAAACCCTATGTACTTGATGTTACCGACGTGCCCTACAAGCTGACGTTTGAATTGCCCGCTAGGCAAATCCCAAGTATCAATTGGAAACGATGGAGGGGACTTTGGATTAAAATTATAAAGCAAAGGAACGGAGGCCAACACATGCAGCTTTGGCGAATAGGCAAGAAAACCAATTCCGCGCTTGCGCTCGTCCTGGATTTGCTTGGGCATTTCGGTGGCTTTTCTACCATCTTGGGGAACTCCTCCTGTCGCTAACGTGGCACTGACGCAAAACATTGCGGGCCCTAGGCACCATAGAATTGGTACAATCACGCTCTTAGAACCCATTGCCGCGTCTCCCAGATTATCGACAAGAAAAACTAACTTCACTTGCGCACCAGCCCAACAACTGATTATGGCCATGTGGACGTGGCCGCGGGGGTGGTTGTTAACAGTGTCAAGGGCGAAGCAACTGTCCAAGACGCAGTCAAATTGAGGAAGAAAAGGGGACATCGTACATTAATCATAATCTACGATGTCCCCTTTCTTTGCCTTACAGTCTTGGTGCAATCACATGTCGCAAGAATCGTCCCGTCGGGACTGCACACGGCAGCATACACAAATCTTTCATGAGCTTCGAAAAAAGACTTCATCTTTCCCGACTTTGCATCGCTGAACACGATTGAACCGCCTGGGTGGCCGGAAATTATCGTCGCGCCGTCGGGGCTGAAGAAGGCCAATCCCAATGTGCCATTGTCGCGGTGACAAAGGACTACCTCGCCGCTGTCAACGTTTCTTAACTTAATGGCGCAATCCTGGGCCGCCGCCATTAGGATCTTTCCAGTCGGGTCAAATGCCACGGATATGATAGATAAGCCAGGGTCGCTAATGACGCGAATACAGGCCGCTTTCGAAACGTCCCAGAGCCGAATGGTATGCCCAAGCAGGCCCACAGATGCCAGGATCTTGCCATTAGGGCTAAACACTAACGAGAAAATGCCTTGGAAATCCAACTCCCAGTCTGGAACGTGCATAACGGCGATCTGTGTCCCTTTGAGCGTATCCCACAATCTGATGGTTTTGTCGGCACTGGCGGAAGCCACTATCTTGCAGTCGGGTGAATAAGCGACCACGTACACACTGTCAACATGCCCACGCAGCACCGCTCTTTGCTTGCGGGAAAACACTTCCCAAAGGATTATCGTCTTATCGTCACTTGCCGACGCTACTACCCGGCCATCAGGGCTAGCCGAAACCGAATTAACAGGACCTTGATGGCCCAATAAAACGCCAACATTTTTCTTGGAAGCGATACTCCAAAACCTCACCGTTTTGTCTTCTCCACCGGTGACTAGTGTTTTTCCACCCTTGGTGAACGCCAAGGCCATTACGCCGGAGTCATGGCCCGAAAAGCTCGTCAACAAAGGTGGCGGAATCCTTTGCATCGTGAGCAATGGAGCAATACACATAATCAACCCCAAACACCCGGTTTTCATGAAATCAACCAGCACGTAAAGAACTCCAAGGTTTGCGTGTCATTCCAGTACGGCAATTCGACTAGCATTATTTGCGGTCCGGCGCAACTCACACTTTCTCTGGGCCGTTGCAACCACGTTCACCATATATACCAATCCTCGGGCAGCACCACGTACTTGACTAAATATTATTCCGACTGGTTTGTTTAACCGTTGCTGCGATCCTCACTTTAAGTGGGCTTATTTGTAAACAGGGCTCAACGCTTGCCGGTGATAATTGTCAGTTTTGTCAATGCTTTTTCCAATCGCTTTACTCCTTCGTCTGTAACCATGGTCTCGCGAAGGTCGAGAATCGATAGATCTTTTAACCCGGCCAAGCTCTCAAGTCCCGCATCGGTAATTTTTGTCCCGGCAAGGTTCAAGTGTGTCAACCCCTTTATTTCAGCCACCGTCTTCAGCCCAGCGTCGGTAATCGGGGCCAAAACAACGCTCAGCGACTTCAATGGTTTTATGTTCCTCAGTTCGCTCAAATCGTCGTCAGTGATTGAGACGAGATCCAATTGGATGGCCTCCAGGTGGCTGAGATTGAACAAGCTCCTCCAACCTTCACGACTTATCCGAGTGCTTAGCATAATTGTCAATGATTTTAGCTGAGCCAGTTTCGCGATGGCAGTCAATTCAGCATTCGTAATTGTTGAACCGCCGACACTCAAAAATCGTAGCTTAGGCAGTGTCGCCAATTCATTTATTCCCTTGTAGGTTATTGGCGTGTAAAGTGCGTCCAATACTTCTACACCCTTAAATTGCGCTATTTTTTTTAGTCCTGCATCACTGACGTTGGTTTGCTGAAGATTGAGCACGCGTAAGTTGGTCATCTCAACAAGGTTATCAATGCCTTCGTCGTCACATCTTGTATTCGAAAGATTAAGGACTTCGAGTTTAGTCAAGGTGCCGAAGTGCTTCAAGCCCCTGTTGAAAGTGGCGCCGCCAGCACGCGCGCCGATCTCGGTTATGGGACAGTCGCTAATCTCCAAATCGGTTAGGTCTTTGAGTTGAGCTATTTCTTTCATGCCAATTTCTGTTATGCCAGCAAACCTGAGGCAAAGGAACCTTAGTTGCTGGAAACGCGATAAGCCTTTCAGGAAATCGTCTCTAATCACTGGGTCGTCGAGAAGAACGCCGAACGGCGCTGTAATCAACGGCAGCTTTGTTAAATCCACTCCTGTGAAGTTGCGAGAAAACCGAAATGAAGGCAAGCTTCCAGGTACGGTTTTGTCATGAAAAAGGGTAGCACCAGTAGCGTCAACAGTCATCCAACCGGCATGGAGTCCAGCAATAACCCATTCAGCTTGAGCTTTTGGATTTGACGCAGCTTGTTTGGTGTCCTGTCCAGCGTCCGTTAGGCATAGATCTGCAACCAACAATACCGCAACAACCATGCTAGACGCGCGTTTCCTAATAGATTTACGACAATGCGGAAAAATCATTGGTGAATACTCCTACGTTGAGGGTCAAGACCAAGCGTGCCTTATCAAGTGCCACCCACTACTGCAAATCCTGGCCCATTTGCCGGAAATGCAGGGGCATAATCTGCTGCTATCAATGGTAAGTTTCCCGCCCCGTTGAATGCCGCAATATTTGCGACGGTGTTGTCATTTGACATGTTATACTTGATGGCCAATTTCCCGTTAACGTAAAGGTAATCGAGATGGAATTGTGCTCCCTGCCAAGCTTGTCTCAAATGATACTTGGCCATTTTTCTGAAGCGTCATTGAATAATCGACTGCCACCCAGGCCCACGGAAGCAAGCGCAACCAATTAAGCGTTGACTGGCCAACATTTTCGACTAAAGCCACTCGGAATTTGGCTTTCACTTGGAACATAACCTTATTGTCGGTTTCCGTGAGAACCTTGAAGTCATTTTCGCCATTTCCTTGGGGCCATTGTTGTGTTTTGGCGATTGGAATTGAAGTGTATCCCACTGTTTGTGATACCCATTTTTCAAATCCAATGATTTTGTTATCGGATACAGTAACCTCCATTTTTGCGTTAAGATAATTGCGAAACTGCCGCGTGCCGAGAAACTCCCCAAATTCTCCCCCTTTTATTCCTTTCACCACCTGGGGAGCAAAAAAGAGCGGTGGTTGTGGATTTGATACCCAATTCATGACGGCTTCGCCTTTTGCCCCTGCATTCTGAAGCCATGAGATAACATCGACATTCGGTCCCATTACTTTTTCAACTGTTGGAGCGGGCACAAACTCAACATTACTTTCCACAGTCGCTGTCGCCCCACCGGGAGGCTCGATATCGACGCTAATCAGAACCGTCTCGGCGATCGAATCGTTGACGTCGGCAACAACTTCATAATTGCCGTTGCCTTCGGGCACGACGGTGGGATCCGTAATCGTCGCCGAGCCGGTGTCGGCTGTCACCGAGGCGCTGAAGCCAAACGGGTCCACGTCCGGATCGGGATCGGTGAACGTTGCTATTTTGAGGTTGACCAAAGCCCCCGCACTTGCGGTGGCATTCAGGCCCGACGCCTGGATCGGCGCGTTAAACATCGACCAATCGGCGTACTTGACAACGGAGAATTCGTCTGTTTCATCGGTGACCGTAACCGAAGGCTCCCTTGTCGACAAGGGGATGGCTTCCACGGCGGCCGCATTAAAGTTTACCATGCTTGCTAGTTCCCGTGATGATTTCCGCGAGAAAAGCAGGGTCTAACGCGGCTGCCATCCTTTTTCTGCCTATACTTTCTTTGCTCGGATGTTGCTTCACCAAACTCAAGGCGATGCGCCGTAGCGCCGCAAAATTCTCCCCGGCTTTGCGGTGGTTGATGGTGCTCGCGTCTTCTCCAAAATTGACGTCCAACTGCCAATGTAAGTTGTTTTCAATGCCCCAATGGCCGCGTATCACCTTGCCATATTTGCGGGCGCTCATTTTTTTGCTGCCGATAAAATACTTCACCGTTGTCGTGGTCTCCCCGTCGATCGTCTTGTCCGTGCGGCACATGCCAACCGTGGTGAGCTTCTCCCATTGGTCGCGGTCGCGAATACCTTCCGCGTTATGGATCACCGTATAGTGGCGTTCCTCCTGTCGGCCATGCCCAGATTCTACTTTGGTGTATTCCTCCACGACCTCCGATGGCAGTAAACCGTCGACTGCTTTTTCCACCGTGGCTTGAATGTCCTCCAACAAATGTTTTTGGTTGGCCTTCACGTTCAAGACGTAGTCGCCGCCGCGTTCAACGATTTTCTTGGCAATCGCCTTTTGGCAACCCATGGCGTCAATGGTCACCAATGCACCGTGCAGATCCAGGAGTTCCAAGAGCTTCGGAATTGCCGTGATTTCATTGGATTTTGCGTCCGTCATCACTTGGCCGAGAATCACATGCTGCTCGGTCGCCCAGGCGTTCACACAATGCAGCATTCCCAAACCTTTGCCCGGATTCGCGGAATGACGCAAGGCTTTGCCATCAATGGCAATGTGCTTCAGTCCAACCAGATCAGATATTTCTTTGATCCAGCCAATGAAGCTCGCTTGGAAGGCCTTGGGGTCGAGCAAGTTGAAGATGCGTTCAAAGGTATCATGAGACGGAATGCCATTGGGCAACGTCAAAAAGCGTCTGAACCACGTCTGCCGCTTTTGCGCGAACAAGGCGATTTCGCGCCACCCATTGCAATTGGCGATCACGCCGCAGATGGCCATGACGAGGATGTCTCCCAGACCATGCTTCGTTCGCCCAGTGACCCGCGGATCCCACAGCTTGCGAAAGTGCTTCTTGATCGATCCCACGCTGGTAGCGGCCATACGGTTCTCCTTGTTCCGGGCGAGTGTCGGGAGAATCGTAGACCTGTACACTTGACCAAATCAAGGCCATCCCTATAATTTCGGTGGAATTTGACGCGGCCGCCGTGGGATGGCTTCATAGGTGTGCTCGCCTGTCACCAAAAAATTCCGCTGCCCGAATAGGTAACGGTTCCTCACATGCCGGATCGCTCGGCGTGTTATTCACATAAGGTCTTCCCAATTTTCCGCGGCGGTGTAGGCGTCCGGCGACGTCGAGCCGCCCGAATTGTTGAATGTTCCCCAGTTGAATTCCGCTGGAATGCCGTGAGGGCATCGCCGACATCCACGGTGCTGCGTTTCCGACTCATTTTTCCCGCTGGCGGTTGCAGTCACTGTCCAATGACTGTGTAGGTGGCCGTCGGGTGGGAGTTATCGTGTAAGTATACTCGCCCCAAACGTCGAACAGGCCGGGGCGGTTTGGGTCACGGTGCCGCTGCTGGAGCCGAACTATCGCCCCAGCTCGGTGATGTTAACTGTGAACGCGCCCGCGCCCAAATAGCGGGTTGGCGTCGGCGAACGTGCCAAGCTCGAATGTGCTGGAGACATCATTGGCCGCTGCTTGATTTACCGCCCCCAGCGTCAATGCCGCCGCGCTGACGGTGGCCGTGCCGGATATCCGGACCATGGCGCCGTCGGCACTGATGATCTCGACCTCGAAGTCGTGTAGCTGCCGGCGGCAGCGTAGGTATGATCGCCGTCCACCTCGAAACCGCCGCCGGTCGAAGCGTTCACGGTGCCAGCGTCGCTTTCGCCGTCACCCCAATTGATGTTGGCAGTGAAATCGTCAGCCGTGTCATTGGCGTTTCCGGTGCTGAAGTTCGCGACCGTCAGCAAGCCCTGGATCTGACGCCCTCGGCCGCGGAAATACTCGCCCGCACTCGCCGAAATCGGCGCGTCTTGCACAAGCCATTTGAAGGTTTCGGTGGCCGAGTGGCTGGTGTCGTCCTCGACCGTGATGGTCACGGAATAGGGCGTGGAAGCATAGGAGCCGTTGTCGAGCGTGCCGCTGATTTCGCCCGTCGTCGGATCAGCCAGGCTCAACCCCGGCGGCAATCCTTCCACGCTGAAAGTGAGCGGCGAGCCGTCCGGGTCGGTCGCGGTGGGGAAGAAATCGACATTGTCCTCGGGCCGGTCGAATTGCGTACCGGGGTTGGTCAGGGTGGGTCCGGAATCCGATGTGGCATGCACTCGCCAGTTGAATGTTTCGCTGCCAGTATAAGTTCCGTCGGTGGCGGAAACCGTGACAGTGTAAGCCCCCTGGATGCCGGAGGAAATCGTGCCGGAGATAGCGCCCGAGAGAATTGATGCTCACGCCAGTCGGCAGGCCGGTGGCTGAATAGGTAAGGGTGCCGCTATGGGCATCGCTCGCCGAGACGATCAAAGTAGACGTATTGTCCACGGTGTTGGTTTGGTCGGCGGTGCCGGTGAAGGTGATCGCGGGATTGACGGTCCAGGCAAATGAGGTCATGGTCGTGGTCCCGCTGTACGTTACGCTCACGTCAACAGTATAACTTCCGGCGCTGCCGGCCGCAATGGTGCCGGTGATGGCGCCGGTAGAGGAGTTGATGCTCAGACCAGGCGGCAGGCCGGCGGCCACGAACGTTTGGCTGCTGGACTGCGTGCTTGCGAGGTCGAGCGTCACCGAAGCACCCTCGGTGCTGGTTTGATCGGCGGGCGTGGCCAGGCCGTCCAGCGGCACATTGAGCTGGAAGGTGTCGGTCACGGTGGCAGCGCCGGAGACGCTGGCCGTCACGCTCATTACATAAGGACTATCCGAACTGGCGCTGCCGCCCACCGTGCCGGAAATCAAGCCGGTGCTGGAATTGATGCTCAGGCCGGCGGCAGACAAACCGGTGCCGCTCCAGGTCACGCTGGTGTTGGAGGCCATAGCCAGACTGACGACGGCCCCTTCCCCAAAAATCTGCGGGCCAGGGTCGACGATCACGATGCGGTTAACCGTCCAGGTGAAAGTCTGGCTGTCGAAATAAGTGCCGTCGGTCGCTTCGATGGTCACGGTGTAGGGGCTTGCTGACCAGGCGCCGCTGGCGATGGTTCCGGAGATTAGCCCGGTGCTGGCATCCAGGGAAAGACCGCTTGGCAAGCCGGCGACCAGGTAGGTCAAGGTGGCGCTGGTGTTGACGTCGGTCCCGGACACGTACACACCCGCTACCATGTCGCCGGCGGCGTTGACCTGGTCGCCGGGAGAAACAACGTTGACGTTCGGGCTTACCGTCCAATCGAATGTTTGGCTGGCCGTGTTGCTGCCGGAGGTGGCGGTGACCGTCACGGTATCGTCGTCCTCGGTATCGTCGAAATTGACGACGGTGCCGGAAATGACGCCGGTGCTGCTGTTGATGGTCAGGCCGTAGGGCAAGCCGGAGGCGCTGAAGGTGGCGCTGGCACTTGCGGTCACGGTCAAGGAAGCGGACTGACCGTCGTTGCTGCTTTGGTCGCTGATCGGGTTCACGATGAAGGCCGGCACGGTCCAATCGAAGTTTTGCGTTGAGGTATAACTGCCTTGGGTTGCCGTCAGGGCAACATAATAGGGCGTGGTGCTGATGGCGCCGGAGCTGATGGTGCCGGAAATCGTCAGGCTGGTGTTGCTGGTGCTGGTGATGCTCAAACCAGACGGCAGGCCGGACGCCGAGTAGCTCACTGTGCTGCCGCCGGAGTAATAAACCGGGATCACCAGCGAGACGCTTCCGGGAGCGTTTGTCTGCGGGCCGGGATTGGACACAACAAGCTTCGGCTCGATAATCCAGGTAAAGACCTGTGAGGTGCTATAGCTGCCCTGGGTCCCTGTCACCGTGACAGTATACGGGCTATCGAGGTCCGCTGTCGCTCCGACGGTTCCTGAATTCGTGCCAACATGGCCGCTGCCGGCAATACTCAGGCCGCTGGGCAGACCAGTGGCGGTAAACGTGACCGCGCTGCCGCTGGGCGGGCTTGCGGTCACGGCGACACTGACGCCCGTGTCGCCATCGGTATTGGTCAGAGTGCCGGGATTGGTGAGGCTCGAAACCGTCCAGGTGAAGGTTTGCGTGGCCGTGAAGCTGCCGCCGGCGTTTGCCGTGATGGTCACGGCATTGGACGCGGCTGCGGCACTTGTGATAGTCCCAGTGATCGCGAAGCCGGTACTGCTGCTGCCGGTGATGCTCAAGCCGGCGGGGAGGTCTGCCGACGTAAAGGTCCACGTGCCGCTGGCCTTGATGGCGCTGACAGGCAAATCGACGGCGTTGCCCACGGCATTGGCCTGAGCGCCGGGATTTTCAAGGCCCACGGGATTGACGGTCCAGGTGATGGGTTCGCTGGCGCTGGTAATGCCGTTGGAGGCATAGACCGTGCTGCTGTAGGAGGTGACGGTGGTCACCGAATCAGAAATCGTCCCGGAGATGATGCCAGTGCCGGGATCGATGGTCAGCCCCGCGGGCAGGTCTGACGCGGCATAGGCTATGGTGTCGTCATCCTGATCGGTGGCCGTCAACGACAAATCGACGGCATCGCCTATCGCGTTGGTTTGATTGGCCGGCGGCGTCAGAACTGGGGTGTGCGTGGTGTTGGCAATCGTCCAGGTGAAAGTCTGCGACGCGCTCTGGGTGCCGTTGGTCACCGTGGCGGTCACGGAATAGGGACTGGACAGCAAGGCGCTGGGATCGATGGTTCCGGTGATGTCGCCTGCGGTGGGGTCGATGCTCAGGCCGTCCGGCAAGTTAGTGGCGGAATAAGTCAATGGCTCACCGTCGTGGTCGTCGGCGACCAGTTGCAAAGCCGTCGAGGGGGAGGCAGTCGAGGAAAGGGTGTCGCCGCGGCCATTCGTTTGGTTGCTGAGACTGGTCAGCGTGAGAACGTCATTGGGTGTGACGATCTAGTTGAAGGTCTGCGAATCCTTGTAATCTTGCCCGTAAGCTGAGTCGTCCACGCTAACCGTCGTGTAGTAATCCCCGTTGGCCGTTGCGGCTGCTGCACCGTAAGTGATGGTTCCCGAAATCGCACCCGTTGAGGGGCAGATGGTCAAGCCGCCCGGCAAGCCCACCTCGCTATAAGTGAGGGTGCCGGGCGGGTCGGTGATTGGTAGTGATATGTCAATGACGCTATTTTCCGCGTCGCTTTGGGTGCCGGGATTAGAAAGGACCATGCCATATTCCACGTCCACCGCGACACTGCCGGTGATGCTGCCGTTGGACGTGTCGGTGGCGGTGATGGTCTCGGGGCCCACGGTGACCAAATTGACGCCCCCTGTGAACACTTCAACGCCGTCATCGCTGCCGAAAGTGAAGTCCGACGGCAACGTTACGCTGCCATCGCTGTCGCTTGTCGAGAACGCGATGGTCCCCGAATAATTGGGCACGGTGTTGCCAAAAGAGTCCTGGGCTATCACCGTGACGGTGAAGGCAGCCCCCGTGAGCACCTGATTGGGCGCAATCACCACCAGGTGATTCATGCTGGCGTGGCTGACCGTGACAGTGGCCTCGCCGGTAATGGTGCTATCGTTGGTATCGGTGGCGGTCACTGTTTGGTCCGCGGCGGTTTTCAAATCGACGCTGAAAACGCCGACGCCGCTGCTCAAGGTATCATTGGCCGGCAGGACCGCTTGCCCGTCGCTGGTGGTGAGCTGGACCGTGCCGTTGTAACCCGACACAACATTGCCGAAGGTGTCTTCGGCGGTGACCGTTATGTTGAAGGCGCTGCCAGCTGTAGGCGTGGAGGTGGCAGCGGTCACGACGAATTGACTGGGCGCGGCCACATTGACGCTGACGGTGGCGTGGCCGTTGATGGCGGTGCTGACCGTATCCGTGGCCGTGACGGTTTCGGTCGCATGTGTCGCAAGCGTCACCGCAAAGTAGCCGACGCCGTCGGTTAACGTGGAGTTGGCCTGCAGCGCCGCCTGGCTGTCGCTGCTCGTCAAGTGGACCGTTCCGGTGTAGCCCGCTATGGTGTTGCCGTAGCTGTCGACGGCGGTGACCACGGCAACAAACGGCTTGCCGGCCAGGGCAGCGCCGGGGGCGACGACCGCCAAATGCGCGAGGCTCCCCAAGCCGACGCTCACCGTGGCAGTTTGTGTGATGGAGGTGGTGGTGGTGTCGTTGACAGTCACCGTTTGGGAGCCAGCCGTCTTCAACGTGACGCTAAAGACGCCTAATCCGGCGGTGAGCCCCGAGTTGGAAGGCAGCACGGCTTGGGGATCGCTGCTGCTGAAGTGGACGCTGCCGCCGTAGCCCGTGAGCGTATGGCCATAGGCATCCTCGGCCGTCACACTGTAGTTGATGGCGGAGCCGGCGGTTGTCGAGGACGGGACCATGATGGCGAAGTGGTTGAATGGGCCAACCGTAACGCTCACCGTGGCACTGCCGGAGATCGAACTGCTGGCCGTGTCGGTGGCCGAGACCGTTTCGGTCGACAAGGTCATGAGGTTGAGGTAGAACGTGCCGACGCCGTCGCTTAAGGCAGCGTCTACCGGCAGAGTCGCCCCACTATCGGTGCTGGTGATGTGGACGGTGCTGGTGAAACCGGTCGCCACGTTGTTGTACGCGTCCAATGCGTCCACAGTGATGGGGAAGGCCGCGCCGCCTACCACCGACGACGGGGCTGCTACGCCCAAATGGCTGGCGCTGCCCGGCGTGACGCTCACAGTGCCGGACCCGGTAATGGAACTGGAAACGCTGTCGGTGGCGGTCACCGTGTCCAGGGCGGCGGTCTTCAGGGTGACGTCAAAGGTGCCGACGCCATCGGTCAACGTCGCGTTGGAAGGCAGGGCGGCCTGGGAATCGCTGCTGGTGAAATGAACGGAACCCGTGTATTCGCCGACCGTGCCAAACTCGTTTTCGGCGGTCACCGTGGCGGTAACGGTGTTGCCCGCAGTTGAGGATGTCGGCGACAAAGCCACGCCAAATTCGGTGGCGCCGATAACATCGATACTGACCGTGGCGTCGTCGGCGGAGGTGGAGTAGGTGTCGTCAAACGCGGAAACGATGAGGGTGTCAGAGCCGGTATCGAAGGCATAGCCTTGATACTGCAAGCCATTGGGGTTGTCGGAGGAGTCGAAGGTGCTGTTGATGTCGCCCACGGAACCGGTCACGGTTACGAAGCCGCTATCGTTATTCGGGATGGTCAGGTGAGTGCCGGCTGCGGGGGTCACGCTCAATTCGCCGCGACTGACCGAAAAGCCGACATTAACCACGGCACTGGAGTTTGAATCGTCCACGCTGATCCCGTTAATCGGCGTGGAATTATGCTCGGAAACCGTTTGGTCGCCTGGCCCATTAATCTGCGGCGTCACCGCCGGCGTGTCATAGTCTCCCTCGATGACGATCGTGACTGTGACATACTGTAGAGTATCTGTTTCGTCATCGGCGGTGCTCAAGCTCAGGTTAAACGAGTTGCCACTTTCGTCCCAGTCGCTGGTCGTGTCGATGGCGGCGTAGCTGACTCCCTGGCCGGTGGCAAAGTCGACTTCCATGGAAGATTCGTTGTTGGCCAGGTTGTAACCGTTGTCATCGCCGAGATCGTTGACACCGGCCGAGGCCCCGCCGGTACTGGCGTAATTCCTGATCAGGGGGATGTAGGCCGTGCCCGAACCTTGAGGGATGTAATAGATCGGATCGCTGAACTCAATGAATGAATCGTCACCGCCATTCTCTTCGTCGAGGATGTACACGGTGCCAGTCGGCGAGCCCACGATGCCGGCAACGTCATTGCTGCTCGTGGGATTGGACAACGTCATCTGGAAATAACAGTCGCCGCCGTCGAGATGATTGTCGTTAATCGTCACCGTGGCGTTTGCTGTGCCGTTGCCCGAAAAATTCAGGGTGCCGGAGGCGGCCTCGTAATCTGTGCCCGCCGCGGCTGTTCCGTCGCTGGTGGCAAAATCCACGGATGCGCTGCCACCCGAGGGCAGGCCCGCACATGTTACACCAACTTGGATAGACCCTTCCGCTTCGCCGACGGCGAACTGCGGCGGGTCCAGCTGTGGCGCTGCAAAACTGATGCTGGTTGGAAGGAAGCGCGGCTTAAACTCCTCGCAGCGAGGCCGGTAAGTCGGGTTGGCGAGCCGACTGCGGCGGCGCCGGCGGGCTTGCAAAAAAGCCGTAACTCGCTCCAAGGCCAAGGTGAAAAATCTGCTCCGCAGCCAGTATTTCTTGACGCCCGATGAATTCTCCACGGTAGTGCCCTTTCCTTGACGGCCATGAAAGTCGGAACCGGTTTGACTGCCCTGACAAGACTTTTTTTGGCGGGGATCCGTCACGCGGCGAGGCTGGCTTGACCAGGAGAAAATACGTAAGCCCGCCCGTGGATCCAAAAAAATCAAATCCTGACGGCTGCACAGGGGCGAGACCTTGAGGCCGGCATAGCCCCCAAGGTCAAGAGGCAATGGGGGGCAGAGCTCCGACGAGCAGGCTCGGCGTGAACAGGAAGGGGAGGGGTTTGAAGGAAAGGTTCGAAGGCATGGACATCGCCGTAGAACTCCTGCAAATTAAACAAACCTCTTTCAGGCTGGGCAAAGTTTTTAGGTCTACGCAAATGCAGGTTGGATACTAGCGACGTCATCCTCCCGCTGTCAAGAAAAAACCAAAATAATCTTTTTCCTTTTTCCCTTTGGGGCCCTGGGTCAATGCTCGTACAATCCATCGGGCGATGGTAGGGATGCCGTGGCGCTTTACGCACGCAGGGAGCCCGCCAATGAAAATCGCGGAAATCAGCCCGTTTCACAAGACTCCGCCCGCCTGGCTGCAGCAGTGCATCGCCAGCGTCGAGCGCCAAACCGTGCCTTGCACCCATTTGCTTGTTTGCGACGGCGACGAGCCGGACCCGGCGATTATTCCGCCAGCGGTGCTGCTGCTGCATTTGCCGGTAGGCTGGAAGCACCGTGTCCACGAGCAGATTCTGCCGTCCTTGCGCAAAGCCGGCGACAAGGTCGTGGTGACCGACATTGTGCTGCGTCATCTTGGCTACCAGGAACCTTCGCTGCGCCGGGAAAAGGTGGCGCGGAATCTGCGCATCCTGCTCTTGGAGCAGCAGGACGACCCCGAGGATCCCTTTACGCTTTTCAACCTGGCTTGCAGCTATCTCGACCTTGGGGACACCGAGAAGGCAGTGCCAAACCTCAAGCGCTGTGTCGAGGTTTCGGCGAGCGGCGCCACCTTTGTGGCCAAGAGTTTTGTGCTGCTGGTGCAGGTATCTCGCGACCGGGGCCGGCTGGACGAGGGATTGGGCTATTGCCGGGACGGGAAGAAGCGGTTTCCCAATGACCTGGAGCTGTGGTTTGAGGAAGGATTGCTCCTCAAGGCGAAGAAAGACCTGGCCGGGGCTCAGGCGTGTTTTGAGCGGATTTTGGAATTGCCCGAGCGGCCGTGTTTTGTGGGAACCAATGCCGGCTTGCGGGGTCACCTTACGCGGCACCAGCTAGCGCTCATCCACGTCGAGCAAAAGCACCTTGCCGCGGCCGAGGAGCAATGGCGGGCGGTGGTAAAGGAAGCGCCGCTCTTTGGGCCGGCATGGCTGGGGCTGGCCGAGGTCTGCCTGGAGCAACGGCGGTTTGGCGAAGTCGAGGAGATGATTGGCAATTTGGAAAAGGATGCGCAGGCGGCGCCGATCGTGGGCGTGGTCAGGGCGCGGATGGGGCTTGCCCGCGGCGATCATCCCGGCGCTTGCCGGACGATGCGCGAAGCCATTGGCCGGGCGCCGCGCAACATATGGCTGCGTATGCTGTTCACCGATATCCTGCTGCGCAAAAAACAGGATGTGGACGAGGCGAAAGACCAGTTACGCGAGGTTTTGGCGATTGATCCCAAGCACAAGCGGGCGAGCCAAAGGCTGGAGGAATTGAGGAACATAAGCAGCGCGGTCGTCTTCGGCGCGGCCTTCGGTGCGAATGGTGCGGAGACATGACCCTTCGCTTTCGAACATCCCGCTCAAATGCTGGAAATAGAGCAAGGCGATCAGGCGCTTGCCGGCACATTTGCACTAGCCTCGATGATCCAAACGGATGGCTTTGGCCCGACAAATTGGACAGCGGACAATGCCTTGGCCTACCTGCGACCGTCGGGCAAACATGGCGTGTGGACGTCAGGGCTTGGTTGGCTGGACGGCGCTGGCGATGACGAAACCGAAGAATGGGGGAGTTGTTCATAGGGAAAACAAAGGGGACGCGATCATCGAGAATGTGTTCTCCAGGGCGAAAGTCTTGCAAACGCACGGCCGTGATTCAGTTCTCCAGACCTGGTAGAATTATCTGCACGTCCAGCTGGTCATCCAGGACGAGTTGGCTCGTGAGGTCTGGTCGCGATAATGTTGGATCAGGCGATCGGACGCCAGGCTAACCGCTTCCTGGATCGCCGCGGCCGATACCTCCGGCCAGCTTTTGCGCAGGTAAGCCACAGTATATCCTTTTCGTGTCACGCCATGCCGCCGTTGCACCTGGTTGTTTGCTATTTCTTGCTTTGCGTCCGCTCTGCCGCATGGTAAACTGCGGGTTGGTTTTGCGTTGCTGCGAATTGAGGATGCGCTCAATGTTCCCCCGCTGGTTGTCCAAGCTGGTGCAATGGGCCGGCCGCAAATGCAATTCGGCGGAACGGCTTCGGCGTGACCAGAGGGCTGGTCGGCCATTTTTTCGGCCGTTGTTTGAGCAACTCGAAGGCCGGATTGTGCCGTCGGTCGATCCCTTCGTGCAGTCGATCAACCGCACCTCGCCGGCGGCCGCGATCACCGGCGCTGCCAGCGTAGCCTACACGGTGACCTTCAACGAAGCTGTCACGGGCGTCGTTGCCGCCGATTTCAATGTGGCTTTCACCGGCACGGTGGCGCTACACGGCGTTCCAGGTGACGCCGGTAAACGGCTCAGTCTACACGGCCACCGTCAGCGGCATCACGGGCGCCGGCACACTTGGGCTGAACCTGGCGGACTATGGCACCATACGAGACCTGGCGGGCGACCGACTTACACAGGGCAATCCCATAGCTGCATTTCGTATCCAGGCCACCTTCGCCACAGGCACAAACCCATCATTTGTGGCGGTGGCGGATGTGAACGGCGATGGGAAACCCGACCTCGTCATTCCAAACGGCGGCAGCAATAGCGTTAGTGTCCTGCTGGGAAACGGTAACGGCACCTTCCAGAACCAAGCCACCTTCGCCACGGGCTTGTCCCCCAGTTCCGTGGCGGTTGGAGACGTCAACGGCGATGGGAAACCGGACTTGATTATCACGGACCAATCCAGCAACTGCGTGAGTGTGCTGCTGGGCAACGGCAACGGCACCTTTCAGAAGCAGTTCACTCTCGCGACAGGGTCGTCCCCGTATTCCGTGGCCCAGGCGGACGTCAACGGCGACGGCAAGGCCGATTTGATCGTTGTCAACGATGGCAATAACAACGTGAGCGTGTTGCTGGGTAACGGCAATGGCACCTTTCAGACGCCAATGACTGAGGCCGTCGGATCGAACCCAACGTCCGTGACAGTGGCGGACGTCAACGGCGACGGCAAGCTTGACTTGATCGTCGGCCAGAGTGACGGCGTGGGTATCCTTCTGGGCAATGGCAACGGCACTTTCCAAACGGAAGCCAGTTTTGCCAACGCGCCAGGACCGAATTTCGTAACCGTGGCGGACGTCAACGGCGACGGTGTTCCCGATTTGATCGCTGCCGACCCGAGCAACGGCAGCGTCGATGTCCTCCTGGGTAACGGCAATGGCACCTTTCAAAGCTTGACGCCCATCGCTTTGGGCTATTACCCGGGTTGGGTGGCGGTGTCGGACATCAACGGCGACGGCAAGGCCGACCTGGTCGTCGCCAACGCAGCCCCGACCAACGTCGTGAGCGTGCTGTTAGGCAACGGCGATGGCACATTCCAAAGCCCGACCACCTTCGCTACTGGTTTGGGGCCCAGTATTGTGGCCGCGGCGGACCTCAACGGCGACGGCAAGCCCGACCTGGTGGTCACCAAAAAGAGCAGCGCCAACGTGAGTGTGCTGCTAAATTCAATCAACGGGAATTTCACTGGCCAGACCTACACCATTGTGACGCAGCCCTATTTGGATGTCAGCATGCCGAGCGCCGTCACCGCCGGCATTGCTTCCACCTTGACCGTCACGGCCTATGCCGTTTCCGGAAATGTCTTCACGGGCTACACAGGGACCGTCCACTTCAGCACATCAGATCCCGGCGCAGGCGCTGTACTGCCCGCCGACTATACGTTTTCGCCCCGCGACCACGGTGTCCATGTCTTCACGGCCGGCGCCGCACTTCGTCACCACGGGCAACCAAACCGTAACCGCGACGGATACGGTCACCAGCGCTACCACAGGCAGCGAGATTGTCAGCGTCACCGCGGCAGCGGCTGCGACGTTGACTCTTACCGGCCCGAGCGCGGTGACCATTGACACTCCATTCAGCGTCACCGTCACTGCCACGGATAGCTTCGGCAACGTTGTCACCGGCTACACGGGCACCGTCCAATTCTCGACGTCGGATCCGGCAGCCCAACCACCGGTGTTGTTGCCTGGCCCCTATACGTTTGTTGCCGCGGACCTGGGTATCCACATATTCAGCTTTGGAGTAAGCCTGGTCACCGTTGGTAACGGTGACCAGAGCGTGACGGTGGCCGATGGGAACGGATTGACCAGCAGTATCACGGTGTATTTCAAGACTGCCGGACCCTTCGTCCAGTCAATCGACCGCGCTACGCCCGCGAGTCCCGTCACGAACGCAACCAGCGTGGTGTATACGGTCACATTTGACAAGCCCGTCACCGGCGTCGATGCTGCCGACTTCCAGGTGGCAGGCACCGGGTCGGTCGCAGCAACAGTGTCCCAGGTGGTCCCGGTAAGCAACACTGTCTACGCGGTGACGGTCGGCGGGATCACCGGCAGCGGCACGCTGGGATTGAACTTGGTGGACAACGGCAGTATCCACGACCTGGCGGGTGATCCCCTGACGCAGGCGAACGCAAGCGCCTCGTTCCAGACCCTGGAGGAGGGCAATCAACACCGCTACCCAAATTCGGTCGCTGTGGCTGACGTCAACGGTGACGGCAAACCCGATCTGATTGTGGCTTACGGGGGAAACAACAGCAGCGTGGGCGTGCTGCTGGGCAACGGCAACGGCACCTTCCAGCTTGCGCAAACCTTCGGCACTGGTAATAGGCCGACCTCCATCGCGGTGGCTGACGTCAACGGTGACGGCAAACCCGATTTGGTGGTCGCCAACTACACTTACAGCGTGAGCGTGTTGCGGGGTTACGGCAATGGCACCTTCCAAAACCAGACTACGTTCGCCACTAGTGGCAGGCCGACCTCAGTTGCGGTTGCCGACGTGAATGGAGATGGTAAACCCGATTTGGTGGTCGCCGACCTCAATAATGGTGTGAGCGTATTGCTGGGCAACGGCCATGGCTCGTTCCAGAACCAAACTACCTTTGCGACAGGCCGCTATCCGGCTTCCTTGGCAGTGGCGGACCTGACCGGCGACGGCAAGTCCGACCTGGTGGTCGCAAACGATAACGTCAACCCCGCCTTTATTCGAGGCAGCAATTCGCCGGGAAATGTCAGTGTGCTGTTCGGAAACGGCAATGGCACCTTCCAAAACCAAGTCACATACGCCACCGGTATACACCCCCTTTCCGCTGCGGTGGCGGACGTAAACGGCGACGGTATACCTGACCTGGTTGTGGCCAACCTGGCTCTTGCGGGAACGGTGAGCGTGCTGCTTGGCAATGGCAACGGCACTTTCCAGAATCAAGCCGTTTTCCCTGCCGGGGAATACCCCGTTTCCTTGGCGATTGCGGACCTGACCGGTGACGGCAAGCCCGACCTGATCGTAGCGAACAAATATAGCAATTGCGTAAGCGTGTTGATGGGCAACGGAAACGGCACCTTTCAGAACCCCATTACCTTTGCCACAGGCTCGGAACCGGATTTCGTCACAGTTGCGGATCTTACCGGCGATGGCAAGCCCGACCTGGTGGTCACCAACGTCAACAGCAACAGCAACAGCGTGAGTGTGCTGCTTAATTCCGTCAACGGAAACTTCACGGGGCAGACCTATACCATCGTGAACGCACCTTACCTTGCAGTTGGCATGCCAAACATTGTCACAGCCGGCAAGCCATCGACCATTACTGTTGCGGCGTATGATGCATCCGGGAATGTCCTCACCGGCTATACGGGGACGGTTCATTTCAGCACTTCCGACGTCGGTGTTGGCTCGACCGCGCCGCCGGATTACACCTTTTTGCCCAGCGATGGCGGTGTCCATGTCTTCACGAGCGGTGTCACCCTGGTCACCCCGGGCAATCAAATCGTGACCGCGACGGACACTCTTAACTCCGCCACCACCGGCAGCGCCACGGCCAGCGTCAGTCCGGGTGTCGCCACATCGCTGACGCTCACCGCACCTGCCGCCGCCACGGACGGCACTGCCTTTGCCATCACCGTGACCGCTGAAGACAGCTTGGGCAATATCGCGACTGGCTACACAGGCACAGTCAGCTTCACGACGTCAGATCCCGGCAACCACCCGCCAGTCGTTTTACCTGGCGCCTACACGTTTGTCGCCGCCGATGGGGGAATACGCGTCTTCAGCTTTGGAGTGACGCTGATTGGCACCGGCACCCAGACCATCACCGTAACCGACACGAACGGCCTGGCCAGCACGGCCAGTGTCATTTTGCCGTCCCCATGGCCTTACGTGCAGTCCATTGCCCGCACCACACCGTTGGGTCCTGTCACCAACGCATCCAACCTTGTTTATACGGTAACTTTTAACGAACCTGTCACCGCCGTCGATGCCGCGGACTTCCAGTTGGCCACCACCGGCTTGGTAGCGGCGACAATTTCAAAGGTGACGCCTGTCAGCGGTTCAGTCTACGTGGTCTCGGTGGCTGTGAACGCCGTCACCGGGACCGGCACGCTTGGTTTGAACCTGGTGGATAATGGCAGTATCCGCGACCTGGCCGGCGACCCTCTTACCCAGGCCCAAGAACTTGCATCGTTTTCCAACCAAACCACTTTCGCTGGCGGCCCCGACCCCCAATCCTTGGCGGTCGCCGACGTCAACGGCGACGGCATACCCGACCTCGTTGTCGCCAACTACAACGGCTACAGCGCGGGCGTGCTTTTAGGTAATGGCAATGGCACTTTTCAGAAGCAGACCACCTACCAAGCCGGTAATCGGCCGGCCTCCGTGGCGGTGGCGGACCTCACAGACAACGGCAAACCCGACCTCATAGTGGCTGACGAATTAAGCAACTGCGTGAGCGTGCTGCTGGGCAACGGCAACGGCACCTTCCAGAGTCAGAGTGTATTCGGTACAGGTGAAATACCTGTGTTCGTCGCTGTGGCAGATGTCACTGGGGACGGCATTCCCGACTTGATCGTTGCCAATAAAGGCAGCAACGACATAAGCATTTTGTTGGGCAACGGCAATGGCACTTTCCAAAACCAGATCACCTTCGCCACCGGCCTCAGCCCGCGAGCCGTGGCGGTGGCCGACCTCACAGGCGACGGGATACCGGACCTCGTCGTGCTCAATTATACCAACGACACAGCGAGCCTGCTGCTGGGCAACGGCAACGGCACCTTCCAGAACCAGACCACCTTCAGCACTGGAGGCACCCCGCGTGGGTTGACGGTGGCGGACGTCAACGGCGACGGCATTCCCGATCTAGTTGCGGCCAACGACGCCTCCGGCACCGTTAGTGTGCTGCTGGGCAACGGCAATGGCACGTTCCAGAACCGGACTACCTTTGCCGTAGGTTACGGGCCGAGTTCCGTTGCCGTGGCGGACGTCGCCGGCGACGGCAAGGCCGATCTGGTCGTCACCAACAACGGCACCAACCCTGTCACTTTACAACGGGGCAACGTCAGTGTACTGCTGGGCAACGGCAATGGGACGTTTCAAAGCCAGACCACTTTCGCCGATATCCCGGGCTCAACTTTGTTGGCCGTCGCGGACCTCACCGGCGACGGCAAGCCCGACATCGTTGTTAATCCTTACAGCGCAAGCCTGGGCGTGCTGCTGAATACGGCCAACGGAAACTTCACGGGGCAGGTTTACACCCTCCACGGCTCGCCATACCTTGTCGTTAGCCTTCCGGCGAGCGTCACTGCCGGCACCGCATTCACTTTCACGGTCACGGCCTACGACGCCGCCTCGACCGTGCTCACCAGCTATACGGGCACCGTTCACTTCGCCACATCCGACTCCGGCGCGGCCATGCCTGCCGATTACACATTTACGGCAAGCGACGGCGGCGTCCATGTGTTTACGGGTGCCGCGACCCTGGTCACGGCGGGAATACAGGCGGTGACCGCTACCGACACGAGCAGCGGGGTCATCACAGGTAGTGCGGCCCTGACCGTCAACCCCTCCGCCGTCACAGCGCTGAGTCTGACCGCCCCGACTATCGCCACGGAGGGCACGGCCTTTGCCGTAACCGTCTCGGCCAAGGACAGTTTCGGCAACATCGTTCCTAATTACACAGGCACGATTAGCTTCACGACTTCGGATCCCGCCCCTCAGCCGCCGCTCGTGCTGCCCAGCAACTACACATTTGTTGCCGGCGACCAAGGCGTGCACATCTTCAGCTTTGGGGTGACACTGGTCACCATCGGCGCCGGCAGCCAGACCATAACGGTTGCAGACAACCATGGTCTGACCAGCACCGTCACGGTTCAATTGCTGACCCCGTGGCCCGTAGTCCAATCGATCAATCGCAGCGTGCCGTCGGGTTCCATTGCCAATGGCGCCGGCGTCGCTTACACGGTGACTTTCAGCGAGCCCGTCACTGGCGTCGACGCTGCCGATTTCCAGCTGGCGCGCACGGGCACGGTGACGGCAACCTTGGGTCAGGTGACGCCGGTCAGCGCATCGGTCTACACAGTTACGGTAAGCGCCATTTCCGGCAGCGGTACACTAGGGTTGAACCTGGTGGACAACGGCAGCATTAAGGATTTAGCCGGCAATGGCCTCGCCGCCCCCAATGCCGCAGCTTCTTTCCAGCATTTCACCACCTTCGCCGCCGGTTCGGGGCCCTATGCAGTGGTCACCGCCGACGTCAATGGTGATGGCAAACCCGACTTGATCGTCGCCAACTCTAATGGCCAAAACGTGGGCGTGCTGCTGGGCAACGGCAACGGCACTTTCCAGAGCCAGCGCACCTTCTCCGCTGGTCCTAGCGCCATTTTGTTGCGGTGGCGGACGTCACCGGCGACGGCAAGGCCGATCTGGTCGTCACCAACGGCGGCGCCAATACTGTCAGCGTGTTACTCGGCAACGGCAACGGGACGTTTCAGAACCCGGTCACAATCGCTGTGGGATTGGACCCGTCGTCCGTGGCGGTGGCGGACGTCAACGGCGACGGCAAACCCGACCTGGTCGTTGCCAATGAATTCAGCAATACGGTCAGCGTGCTTTTGGGCAACGGCAACGGCACCTTCCAAGCTAGGAGCACATTCGCCACTGGTTCTGTGCCGTACTTTGTGCAGATTGCGGATGTTAATGGCGACGGCATCGCCGACCTGGTTGTCGCCAATTCCGGCAGCAACAACGTTGGTGTGCTTTTGGGCAATGGCAACGGCACCTTCCAGGGCCAAGCCACTTTCGCCGCAGACGGAGACCCGCGGTCGATCACTGTGGCCGACGTGAACGGCGACGGCAAGCCCGACTTGATCGTTGCAAATCAGAGCACTGTAAGCGTGCTCCTGGGCAACGGCAACGGGACGTTTCAGTCCCAATCTACATTCGCTACCGGGAATGGGTCGATGTCCTTGGCGGTGGGAGACGTTAACGGTGACGGCAACCCCGATCTCGTCGTCACCAACGGCAACGGCGGCGGCAATACCGTGAGTGTTCTGCTGGGCAACGGTAACGGCACTTTCCAAAACCACACTACTTTTGCCACCGCCGGTAGGCCGGATTTTGTGACGATGGCGGACGTGAACGGCGATGGCAAGCCCGATCTGATTGTTGCGTGCGCTAGCTATGATAACCTGAGCGTTCTTTTGAACCTCGCATCGGGGAGCTTCACCGGCCAGGTCTACCAGGTTGTCTCGCCCGCCAACCATTTCGCGGTCAGCGCCCCAAGCAGCATCACGGCTGGCAACGCCCTGGTCTTCACCGTGACGGCCCTGAATCAGCTCAACACCACCGATCCCACGTACAGCGGTACTGTTCACTTCTCGACCACCGATGCCCGGATCACTCCACCGAGCGACGCCACGCTCACCAACGGCGTGGGGACTTTTACCGTCATCCTCAAAACGGCAGGCAGCCAGACGCTAACCGCAACCGATACGACTACTTCCAGCATTTCCGGGACCAGCACCGCGATCACCGTCAAGCCTGCCGCTGCCACCCATTTCGGCACGAGTGCGCCGGCCAACACCACAGCCGGGAATCCGTTCGTCTTCGTCGTAACCGCGCTAGATTCCTTCAACAACATTGCCACGGCCTTCGCGGACACCATCGCGCTCACCAGCAGCGACAGCCACGCCGGATTGCCGGCCAATCCGAGCCTGACGGCTGGCGTGGGATTTTTTGCCGCGGTCCTCAAAACCGCCGGCAATCAGGTGTTGACCGTCACGGATACGACGACTAACGCCATTGCTCCAACCAGCCAAACCATCGCCGTGTCCGCCGCGGCTGCTACCCACTTCAGCATAGTCGCTCCAAGCGGCGCTGTTTTGGGCATCGCTTTCCCTTTGACGGTCAACGCCGTCGACCCATTTGACAACACTTCTCCCACTTATGCCGGCACGGTCCACTTTACCAGCAGCGACAGCGCCGCCGCATTGCCGCCCGACAGCACGCTCAGCGGCGGCAGCGGCGTTTTCAGCGCGACCCTGGCGACGAGCGGCAATCAAACGATCACCGCCATGGACACCGCTAGCGGCATCAAGGGCGTCAGCGCGGCAATCGCCGTCCGCGGCCTGGTCGTCACCGGCCTGTCGCCCACTCCCACCGGCTTCGCGGTCACTTTCGACAAGCCTGTCGATCCCACCACTCTCCATCTCTACTATGCGCCGGATGACGTTCTGCTTGTCGATGGCTCAGGCCGAGCTATCCGTGGATCGCTGGCGCTCAACACGGCGGCTGGATCACCGCCGGATACCTCGTTCACCTTCGTCGCCACCTCCGGAGTGCTCGCGGCCGGCACTTATACCGTCACCCTGGTCAGCGGCGCGAGCGGCATCAAAGATCAAAGCGGCGTCCAGCTCGACGGCACCAATAGCGGCATGCCCGGCAACAACTACGTCGCGACATTCACCGTGGCCGCAACCCCGTCAGTGGTCCTGAGCATCCCCGACTTCGCGCGCGGACCGGATGGCGCCGCCAACATCCTGCTGCCCAACAACACGGGCAGCGGCATCCCCATCACGCTCTCCGGCGCCGCCAACTTGACCGACATCACTTTCAACCTGACCTTTAACCCCGCATTGCTGAACATCAGCGGCACCCTCAATGGCCCCTCCGGCACCTTCACATTGCAGTCAAACGCGGGCGGCGTGGCCAATTTCGCCTTCCAGAGCAGCACGCCATTTAGCGGCACCATCACGCTGGGCTACCTCCTCGCCCAGGTGCCCAACAGTGCCGCCAGCAGCTACAAAACCAAAGCGCTTTTGCACCTGGGCAACATCGTCGTCATCAATGGCGGCAGCAATGGCGGCAGCACGGCGGCAGACAGCGACGACATCGAGGCCGTGGCCTATCTCGCCGACGTGGCGGGCACGGGCAGTTTCAGCCCATTGGATGCGGCGCTGATCAGCCAGGTGGCGGTAGGCATCGAGACCGGTTTTTCAGCATTTGAGCAGCTCGACCCCGCCATCATTGGCAATGTGACCAGCACAGGCAACCTCAATTCGAGCGACGTCACTTTGATGAATCGTCTGCTGGCCGGCATTGCCACTCCGCAGATTCCGCAACCGCCGTCGGGCCTTGCCATACCGGCAACCGGTCCCGATCCGACATTGAGTGTGCCGACTGTTTTGACGCCCACCGCCGGCGGCACCGTCACCGTGCCCGTCGACATCGACACGGCCCGGCCCGCCGGCAGCAGCGGTTTGACGGAAGCTACCTTGGCGCTGCATTACGATCCGCAAGTCTACAGCGTGACGGCCGCGGACATCAAACTTGGCACGGTTCCCAGCGCCGCCACAGGTTGGCAGCTTGATGTGGCGATCAATCCCGAGACCGGCGAGATCGGCATCACGCTCTTCAGCACGACTCCCATTCAGAGCACGGCCGGCGGCAGCCTGGTGACGATTACCCTGCAAACAGTGGGCAGTGGAATAGTGGGCAGTGTGCAGTGGGCAGCAATGCTGGGGCGGCGCTTAGCCTCGTGAACGCAGTCGATCCAACCGGTCTGCGTGTGTACCAAACAGGGCTGGCCGATAGTCAGGGAGCATTGGCAGTCACATGGTTATAAACCCTGGCTGAGGTGGAGTTACAGCTTGCAGCCGGCCGCGGCAAGTCGGGCAGCCAACGGTCGGCGGCCAAGAAACAGCGGAGTCACAAGCGCCGCGGCCAACGCCGGCAAATCATCGACGTGGCCTACGGCGAAACCTACACGTCCAAGCTGCTCGTTAAGTTCGAATTGATGATCGATCCTCGGCGTCGGTAATTGACATGGCCTCCGTACCGGATTCACTGCTTGGCCCCTCGCCCGAAGACCGACGCATTGCCGCACTTCATTATCAATATGCCGATCAATGGCTGGTTCGCGGCCGGCCTGACAAGGCGGTGGCGCTGCTGCTCGATTGTTGCCGGCTCGATCCGGCCAACCTCATTTACCGGAATCTGCTTCGTGTCGCCTGCCGGCGGGTCAAGCCGCGTCGGGGTTGGCTTGCGCCTGGCGGCGGTGGCGAGCGGCTGGGCGGCTGCGCAGCGCGTTGTTGACCGAGAATAGCCGGCATATCCTGCAAGCAGCCGACGAATTGCTCGCCTTGGCACCTCGCGATCTGACAGCCCACCTTGCAATGGCGCGGGTTTTCGAGAGCTGCGGCCTGCTCGACCACGCGGTGTGGACTCTTGAGCAAGCACTGACCGACCAGGCGCCGGCCGAGTCGGTGGTGCCCGAGTTGATTCGCCTTTGCGAAAGGACGGGCAAGTTCACTCAGGCGCAAGCCTTCAGGGACAGCCGTCCCAACCAACAGCATGCTGACCCTCTGCGGGACGACGCGGCCATCGCCGAGCAGAAGCTTGCCGAACATCCCGACAATGCGGAGCTGCAAGCGACCGTGGCTGGGTTGCGCCACGAAATCCAGGCTCAGGACATTGAGCTGCTCCGCCAAAAAGCCGACCGCAACCCTGGCGACACGCAGGGCAGGCTTGAATTCGGCATCCAGTTGCTCAAGGCGGGACAATTCGACGCGGCCCTGGAGGTTTTTCTGGCGCCTGCGCTGAGCCTGCGCTTGAATGGAGAGCGCTGGTCTACGCGGCCTATTGCCATCTCAATGCCGGGCGTTGGCGGTGCGCCAGGCCGCTTTTTGAGCAGGCCTTGCCGCTCATCCCCGTGGACGCCGCGGCTACACGCACAGCGGTACTGGAATTGCTGGCCGCGCATGTCACTTAATCCAATCATTGAACCTGTTTGGTCGTCGAGTACAATCGCCTTCGGGTTGGTATCGGTTTTCATTTTGTTCGCCCAAAAAAAGGTGACCCCATGTCCAGGAAGATCATTGTCTTGAATTCATTTGTGCTGATGCTTGCCGTGTCTGCAATGGCCATTGCCGGCGGCGAACAATCGCCGAAAGTAATCCCTCTTTGGGAAAAAGGCGCACCTGGCTTTGAGAGCCGCAAGGACGAGAAGGAAATTCGGGTCGACAAAGGCAAGGACATTATCATCAACAACGTCAACAATCCCTCGGTCACCGTCTATCTTCCGCCCAAGGAAAAAGCGACGGGCACCGCGGTGATTATCGCTCCCGGCGGCGGCCACAACAGCCTTTGGATAGCTCACGAGGGCTATAATCCCGCGAAATGGCTCAGCGATCATGGCATTGCCGCGTTTGTCCTCAAATACCGGCTAGCCCGCGAAAAAGGCTCGCCTTACAAGATCGACATCCATGCCGTGCAGGATGGCGAGCGGGCGATCCGCTTTGTGCGCAGCAAGGCTGCCGACTGGGACATCAAGGCCGACAGGATCGGCATCATGGGTTTCTCCGCCGGCGGAGAACTCGCCGCCTACCTGGTGGCCAAAGGCAAAAAGGGCGATCAAGGCAGCGCCGATGCCGCCGATCCCGTTGAAAAACAGAGCGCCTGGCCCAATTTCCAGGCCTTGATTTATTCCGGGCCGCTCGGCATCAAAGGCGCCAAGATCACCAAGGACTTTCCTCCGACGTTCATCGCCTACGGAGAAACCGACAAACAAAGCGCGCCGCTTTCCGATTACTACAAATCCCTCAAAACCGCCGGCGTCCCCGCTGAGCTGAATATCCTTCCCAAGACCGGACACGGTTTCGGCCTTCGCGACACCAGCAAGGGCCCGGCCGCTGAATGGCCCCAGCGGTTTTTTGATTGGCTCGTGGCGGAGAAGTTCGTGAAGAATTGATCTCCCCTCGTTCCCAAACTCCTGTTTCTCTCCTCCACCATAGTTATCATTGGGATGCTTTCACGGTAGCTCGGACTTAGGTCAATGGTCATGACATCGGTCACGTTCCGCTCCGCGCCGGCCGCCAGGGCGCGGGCATTGGCCAATGCGTCCTGGGAAGCCAACAAGCAGGCCGGCGAAGACGAGGCTAATTCCCATGGTGATACGGTTCATTGTGATCGCTCCTTGAATAAGGTGATTGACACGGGTTAATTTGGGTATGTGTTAGGACCGCCGATTAGGGATTGTCCTTTATTTGCCCAGCTTGCACGTGGAGTGACATCCTTGGTATAGTAAGAGCCGGGGAGCCGCGAACAGGTTTGTTTTGGGGCGAAGTTCCATGAATGAACACAGGTTGAATGGCACGCAGCAGAGCGGCATCGAGGATTTCTACTGGGCGCGGGAGCGCCCGAGGTCCAACAGCATCAAGGAAAGCTGGTGGTCGTGCATAACAAGAGGGTAGTGGCGGTTGGCAGCGACCGGCAAGCGCTGGTGACCGAGGCGGCCGCCCTGGAAAACTGTGACGCCGAGGATCTTGTCGTGCTCGTGGTGCCGCGCGTGAGTTTGGCGGAAATTCCGCACTGAGCAATTGGTCAAGGTTGGACACATGGTTCCGCCCTCAAAGACAATCCCCATCGACTGGTCGGTCCAGTCGATCACTGTTGGTGGTGTCACCATTCAGGTCGCGCGTTTGCTCATCTCACCTTGCTTCCCGTTGATCGGCTTGGGTCGTTTGTCCTTGCCAGAGCTTTGCTGGCTAGATTCAGGTGCGCCAATCTCCGTCATCCCCTTTCGCGTCCATCATCGACGCCTTCCCTGGCAATCGTTAGGTGTGCAGGCAACCTGGTTAGGCCAGGTTTGCGACCTTGGCCGAGTCGAGGTCTGGTTCAGCGCGGGGCCTGGTGTTCAGATGGCAGGTCCGTTTTCCCTGCTGGCGAAATTTCCACGCAACGATCCGCCCGGAGACCCTGTGCCGATTCTGCTCGGACTCGAATTCTTGGTGGCCCACCAGGCACATTTGACCATACCGCCGCCGCCAGGCAAGGGAAGCATCCAATTGCCTTGAACAGGAGACCTTTTCTCCTTCTAACCGCGTAAATACCACAAGCGCCTTCTCAGTCATTTACCCAGCCTCTGCAATGCGGCCCTGGCCTCGCGCGTCATGCGGGCGTCCGGCGCACCAGCGGCCAGCTGGTCAAGCAGGGCTCGCGCTTCTGTCGAGCCGATTCGTTCCAGGACGGTGATACCGCGCAATTGGCGCAACTGCTGTGGTGGCGGCACCGGGAGGTAAATGGTGTCGAGGGTTTTCAGGATGGCGACCAGCCGGTTGCGCGCTTCCAATGATGGTGGATTTTCAAGCACGCGCCGCAAATCGCTCTCCACTGCCGCCGCGACTTTATTCAGGTCCCGTTTGGCTGCTTCGCGAACGGCGAAGTTGTCACTGTCGAGGTCCGCCAGACGGGTTGCCAGCCACTGGGGATCCACCTTTACCGGGACAAGCTTTTGCCGCAGCAAAGGCAGCGATTTTGCGGCGCCGGAAGCCAATTGGTCGATGGCCCGATAGGCTTTTTTGGGATCGACGTCTGCCAACGCCTCCCAGCAAGCCGCGGTGTCCAGCGGGCCCGGGATGTGTGCCAGGGCTTGCCAGGCAGGCGTCATGTCCCACAGCACAATCGTGCCCTGGGCGTGACCGGTGGCTAGCGTTTTGCCGTCCGGAGACCAGGCCAGGCAGTTGGAAAAACCGTCGTAGCTCAATTCGCTGAGTTTCCCTTTGGCCGGCAATTGCAGCAATCGTTTGCCCGTCGTTGTTTCCCAAATATGCACCTGGTCGTCAATTCCTAGCGAGGCAACCAACCGGCCGTCAGCACTGAACGCCACTGGCGGATTGTGTCCGAGCGGTGCTTCCATGTCGGCCAGCGGCAGTCCTGTCAATATGTCGTAGACGCGGATCATGGAGGCGGCGGGACGAAACAACGGTATGCAGTTCGGCACAGCCAGCAGCCGACTGTCGGGTGAAAAGGCAATTGGCTGTCCGAAAAGGGTGTTGGGATCACCCAGCATGCAGTGTTCCGCGCCGGTTTTCAGGTCATATAGGCGCAACCCTGCATTTTCCACAAAAAGGCGGCCGTCCGGCGAAATTGTGGGTCTGTCAGACCCGTATTCACTGGTGATCCTCTTGGCCAGGATTTCACGGCCCGTCGCTAGCTCCCACGCATGCCGCGCTATTTTTCGTTGGGTTCGGGTGGTGCTCGATGGGTTGTAAGGAGTACTGTCACAAATCACCACCAATTCGCGGCCGTCCGCGCTAACTTGAGTTGCCCGTACACTAGGGGCTTCGTGCTCAACTCGTGGCAGATGGAATTGGTGCAACTCTTTGGCGGAAGCAATATCCGTCAGGGCTAAGGACCCTGCAGTCAGGGCTAAGGACCCTGCACTGATTTCAGTGACCAGCCACTTGCCGTCGGGCGTGAACATCAAGAAAGCGTCCATCCCAACTCTACCGAAGTTGAATCCCTTTTCCGCACGATTGCTGTGGCCTGCAGCGTCGGTCCGCAACACCCGATTTGAATTGTCGGCAAGGTCCCAAACACGTGCTGTAGCATCCGCCCCGGACGTGGCCAGCTTTCGGCCATCAGGAGCAAACGTCACAGCCCACACGGCACCGACGTGACCATTCTGCGGCGGGCGGCGCGTGCCCAGCCGAGCGAATGCACCTGACGGCAAAGTGTCATCTATTAAGCCTTGATTGTCACGTAATAACGGCAGTGCTGCCACGCAGGACATAACGAGGGAAACAGCAAATGCCGCGCTCACGAGGAGTTTGATTTTCATGATGGCTTCGCCTCTATTTGCCAAGCCGCTGCAATGCGGCCCTGGCTTCCCGTGTCAAGGGGGCGTCGACGGCTCCAGCGGCTAATTCGCCAAGCAGCGTCTGAGCTTCTTTCGAACCGATTCGTTCCAGGACGGTGATGCCTCGCAGTTGGCGAAGCTGGTCTGGCGATTGCACCGCCACATTACCAGCTTCGAGTGGCTTTAGTATGGCCAAAAGCCGATTGCGAACTTCCAGGGACGGCGGCTTTTCGAGCATTCGCCGCAAATCGCTCTCCACCGCTTCCGCGACTTTGTCCAGATCGCGTTGGGCTGCCTCCCGGATGGCGAAGTTGTCATTGTTGAGGTCCGCCAGGCGGCTTGCCAGCCATTTCGGTTCCACTTTCACGGGGACTAGCTTTTGCCGCAGCAGTGGGAGTGATTTGTCAGCAACAGAGGCCAACTGATCAATAGCCGCATAGGCCTTTTTGGGATCGAAGTCGCCCAACGCCTCCCAGCAAGCCGCGGTATCACCTGGGCCGGCCGGGGGTGCCAAGGCTTGCCAAGCTTTGGTCATGTCCCACAACAGAACCGTGCCGATGCCGTGACCCGTTGCCAGCAACTTGCCGTCAGGAGACCAGGCCAGGCAGGTGGGAAAACCGTCGTACTGCAATGGAGTGAATCTTCCCTTGTCCTGCAGGTGCAGCACGCGCTTGCCGGTCGATGCCTCCCACACGTGCAGTGCGTCGGTCCCCGCGGCGGCGAACAGCCGGCCATCAGCGCTGAACGCCATGGGCTGGTAGAGTCCAAAGGGCGCTTCCAGTTTTGCCAACGGCTTTCCTGTTAAAACATCATCAATGTAGATCGCTGCGGCGGGATCATGCCAAGGTGGCGGCCATGGCATCGCCAGGAGCCGGTTGTCGGGCGAAAAGGCAAATGACCGATCCAGGCCATGATCCACATCCACGAGCTGGCGTTCCATGCGATCGGTGATCGTTTTTGGCAGCACTTCACGGCCGGTCGCCAGGTCCCACGCATGCAATGGCCTTTTCCTTTCGAGTTGAGTTCGGGGCCCGCTGCGCGTGTAATCATGGACCTCGCAAACCGCAATCAACGCGCGCCCGTCCGTGGTCAGTCGTGCAGCGTCGACGAGGAGGGATGTGTCTGGCAAGGGGAACTGGCGGACCTCCTTGGCGGTAGCACAATCTGTTAGGGCAAAGGGGCCTCGGGCGGTCTGGGTGACCAGGTGCCTGCCGTCAGGCGTGAAACTCAACAGAGCCGGCCGGGTCCAACTGCCGCTGTCTCCCTTTGTCATCAACCCATGGGCAAGCGTATCGGTCCGCAAAACCCGATGGCTTTTGTCGTCAAGGTTCCAGAGACGTGTCGTTGCGTCGTCCCCGTTGGTTGCCAAAGCTTTGCCATCAGGAGCAAACGTCGCCGACCACACCGCGCCGACGTGACAGTGGCTCCGCAAATCCGTGTCAAGCAGCTTGCCGGTGGCCACGTCCCAGTGCAAGATCAGGTCGCCTACCGTAAACAACGACCGGCTGTCGGGTGCGAAGGCAACTTTCGGCCCGGCCCCGGGAAAACGATGAAGCAGCTTTTGGCCGGCAACATCCCAAAGCACCGTTTCCTTGGGTGTGACCTGAGCAATGCTTTTGCCGTCGGGCGAATAGGCCAGTTGGAAAGTGTAATCAGGCTCGTTGGCGAACTTGGCAATATGCTCCCCAGTATCGGCGTTCCACAAATGGAGGGGTCCTTTCATGTCAGTGGCCGAACAAAGAGTCTTGCCGTCCGGCGCGACGGTTAGGAGTTCCGCATCGTGTTTGCGCTGCCAAAGTTGTTGCCCATTGGCAAAGTCCCAACTGCGTAGCGAATCGTGCTCCGCCGTGAAGATTCGTTTGCCGTCGGGGCTGAAGGCAAAACCATCGGCGTTGCAGGGCAGTTTCGCCAGCGTGGGGTCCTCTGCGCCTTCCACCTTCAACAAGCGGATCCGGTGAAGCCACCGGTCAGGGCCATCTTGGTACGTCTCGGCGGCTGCCACTGTCTTGCCGTCAGGGGCCACGGCGAACCTCCAGAAGTGCCCGGGCAACGTCCAAAGCCGCTTTCCGGTCGCGATGTCCCACAATTCGATTGGCCTTTTCCCTTTTCGATCTTTAACGAGTAAAGCTTTTTCGCCGGCCAGGAGGGAATCACCATCCGCGGCAATTTCGGGGAATTGCGTTGACCGAAGCAAGCGGCCAGTGTCCGCATCGAGCCAACCGACAGTATCGCGCCACGCGGTGATCAGTGTTTTGCCGTCGACGCTGACGACGAAATCGGACGCTCTGGTTCGCAGCCGTAGCGTCCCCAGCCGAGCAAAAGCCCCTGGCGGCAACGGATCGCCAAACTGGTCCCGCCCGCCTGCCTGCTCTTTGGCTTGTTCGCCTTCAGGAACCATTGGCGGCTTCTTTTCCGCCTGGACGAGTTGCGTCCCCGGCTGCACGGCCTGGCCGCCAAGTCCCAATTGCCAAACCGTGCCGGCCGCCATGCTACTGGCTGCCACCGCGACACTCGCCCACAGGATCACCTTCGCGATCATTGACATACGCATCGCTCCGTTGGCTAAGGCCATCACGGATGTGGAAACCACGACGGCCAGGTGGGCATCGCTGAGCTGCCGGCGGCACAGGGCGAGCAGCATGGGACTGTGCCTGTCCACAATGGCGGCGAACGCCTTCTCGTCGCCGTCCGCGGCGAACCGGGCCAGCAGCAGGCGATCGCTATACTGCGACAGCGGCTCGGAAACCATCTGCTTCAGCAAGTCGATCAAAGTCGGGGACTGGCGCGGCATCGAATTACTCGGTGGCTTCGGGGGTGGATACTGCATTCGTCAATAATACGGTGCGAGCGGTGCTGGAAAACGCCCAATTATTTTTCCCCTCGTTCCCGAACGGGAGTTTGGGAACGAGGGGGAGGCTGGCGAGCTGAACGCCGCAAGGCGTCGGGTCACTTGGTGTCGAGAGTTACTTTGCGGAGAAGAACCGGCCGCTTACGCGGCTCGGCTCGCCAGCTGTATTTCTTATTTCAGCACCTGTCCAACCTCCGCCAGACGCAGCACCGACACCGTGCCGTCGGGATTGGCGGCAATGAGGTGGCGGCCTTCGGGCGTGAACAGCACGTCGTGCGTCCAGGTGTCGGCCTTGGGGACGGCCGGGAACAGGCGAATCACGCGCGGTTGGGCCGCTGGAGCCCACATGTCCCAAAGGACGACGGCGCCGGCGGCATGGTCGTTGGAGGCCAAGAACTGCCCGCTGGGATGCCAGGCCACGGCTTGAACCTGGGCGGCGTTGCCGCGCAGCACACGCGTTGATTTCATGGTTTCCAGGTCCCACAACCAAATGGTGCCGTCCAGGGAGCCGGAGGCGAGGGATCGGCCGTCGGGATGCCAGGCCAGGCCGCGGATTTCGCCCGCCTGGCCGCTGAGCCTGCCCATGATTCGGCCCGTGGCCACTTCCGTGATGATGATCTCGCCGTTCACTTTTGGCATGCCTGACGCGGAAGCCAGCCATTTCCCGTCGGGGCTGAACGCCACGCGGTTGGCGTTGGTTTTGTGCATGATGGGCGCCCCGACCGCGGCGCCGGTCGCCATGTCCCAGAGTTTGACGGCGCGGTCGAAGCCCGCGGAGGCCAGCAGCTTGCCGTCTGGGCTGATGTCCATGCCCCACACCGAATTGGTGTGCCCCACGGCGGTTGTCCGCAAAGCGCCGGTGTCCGTATTCCAGAGGCTGAGCGGGGCCTTGCCAAAGAGCGCCGTTACTAACGTCTTGCCGTCAGGGCTGATTGCCACGGCGCGAACTTTCTGGGCAAACCCCGGAAACGTCTTGAGAAGCTGACCGGTCTTGAGGTCGAAGAGCTGCGCCTTGTTTTCCAATTCACTGCCTGTCGCAAGATAACGGCCGTCCGGAGTGATCGCCAAGCTAACCACCAGGTGTTTCGCGTCAGACTTGCCCAGCACGGCGACGAGTTCCTTGGGAGCATCGCCCTTGCCGGTGCCCATTTTGGCGAGGACCTCGGCTGGAATGTCGGAACGTTTGAGCGCATCCGCGGCACTGGTCATTCTGGCCAGCGCCAGGGCATCGGGCACCGGCAGGGCTGGAAACGCCGATGCCGGCGGGACCGCGGCGAAGAAGACGGCCATGGCCTCGCTGCCTTGCCGGGCTCGGAGCGTTTGATGGCCGGCTGGCGGTTGATATTGCCAGACGGTCTTGCCCGCGATGTCCAGCTCGACGACGCCCGATGATTCCGAGGCCACCAGGGTATGGCCATTGGGCAGCCGGGTTGCTCGGTTGCCAGTCGCATTGACCTTCCAGACGAGCTTGCCGTCGAGGTCGTACTCCGCCACCGTGTTGTCGCTTTGGACGACCACGATGTGGCCTTTGATTGTCACGTCGAGATTGCCGGAAACCATTGGCACCTGAACGACCGCGAGGACGCCGGCGCCGAAAAGGGGCACGGTGAAATGCTTGATCTCTTTGCCGGTTGCGTCGAGGCGATACCAGGTGTCGTTGCTCACCAGGCACATTATCTGACCGTCGGGCATTTTGTAAGCGGCGCGTATGAGCGCATTCTGGCCGGCAAATCCACCGCCAAATCCGCCAACAGGGAGGCCGCCAGGACCAACAGCGCCAGGGCCGTTGGCAGGATTTGCGATTGAGGCCACGATATTGCCCGCGCGGTCGTATTCCATCAGCATGCCGCCGCCCTGGACAGGGGTGTGATAAAGCGCGACAAAGGTATTGCCGTTGGCCAGCCGTTGGACGCTAACTGGGGGGCGAGGCAGGTTGGGTATTTCCCAAAGGACCTTGCCCTTGAGATCCCGTTCGGTGACGCGATAGCCGGCGTATTCGGCGATCAGCACGCGGTCGCCCGGCAGCATCTGGAAGTCGATGGGGTAGTCGAGGTTGTCGATCTGCCATTGCACCTGGCCGCCGCGGTCGACCGCCACCAGGCGACCGGTGCCTCGTTGGGCAGCGGCCTTGGCGAGAACTAGAGCCCCCTTTGCATTGAAGTTGCTGTTAACTTCCGCAATGATTATAAAACGTGGTCCGCCAGCTGCTTTTGCCAAATCGGCCATGTTCACGGCGGCCCCGTGGGCCTTCCACCAGGCCTGCCAGGCGTCGCCAAGTTTTTTGCGCGCTGCCTCATCGTCGCCATACGGGACCGCCGGGGCTTTGGTGCCGGCCAGACGGCGCAGGACATCCTCCGCTTCCCACGATTTGTCGCGCGGCAGCTCGGCAACCAGGTCGATGAGTGCCGGCACGGCCGCCTTGTCGCGGGCATGAATCAGCGCCAGGGCCACGCGCAGACGCACGTCGGGGTCGGAGTCCGTCAGCAGCTTGCGAACCGCGGCATGTGAAGTCCCGCCGGCGCCGGTCAGGGCCTCGGCAGCGGCGATACGGCGCACCGCAAGAGGGTCGCTCAAAGCCTTGAGCACCGCCGGGTCGGGCTGGCCGTCGAGCATCACCAGCGTTTTCAGGGCCTTGCCAATCTCTTCCTTCATCGAGTGGTCCTCGGTGAAGGCCAGATAACCCAGCAGCGCTTCCGTGACGCCCGCCGGTTTGCGCACCGCCAACAGGCGGGGCGCGGCCGTGGGCAGTTTTTCGGTCTCTTCGTTGTGAACGATTTGCTTGAGTAAAAGCTCGGCCCGGCGTGCTTGTTCCATGTCGGTGCTTGTTGCCGCCTTGCGCAGCAGCCCGATCACCTTGGGCCCCATCGCCAGCAGCTCCGCCTCGGCACGCTCACGCCTGGCAAATATGGCGTCTCCCAGTTGAGCGACGAGCAAATCCACCCTGGCAGCGTCTTCCTTGCTCACGGTGCGTTGCCGAACCGACATCAACAATGCTGACCCGTCGACAGTGCGCCACCAACCGGCCCAGGCCTCGTGGCGAATCTTGCGCGACAGCGCGTCGTCGCCCTGCAAAGCCACGGTCGGCGCCCATTCTCCTGCCAGCTCTTGCAGGGTTTTCTCGGCGAGCATGCGGCCATCATGGGGCAAATCGGCGAGCAGTTCGACGAGCACGCCGACGGCCTGCTCGTCAAGGCACTGAGAAAGGGCCAGGGCGGCGCGCAGGCGGACCAGCTGCATGGGGTCGGCCAGCACCTTGCGGACTTGCGGCAATAATTCGCCATGGCCGCTGCGGGCGAGGACCTCGGCCGCGACGGCCCGGCGCAGCGGCAAGGGATCTTGCAACGCGGCCAGCAAGGCAGGGTCGGTCTCGCCCGGACTCGCGGCGACGCTGCTGAGCGCCGCCTTGACGCGCATCCACAACGGCCTCGTCGTCGGCCAGCGGCAGAACAGCCAGCAGAACTGCCGCCGCGCCCGCCGGCTTCCGCGCCGCCAGCAATTTGGCGGCGGCGATCGGCACTTCCTTGCTGCGTGGGCCTTCGACCCATTGCAGGCAGCGGCGGGCTTGCTTTGACGCCAGCTCATTGTCAAGCTCATTGCCAACATGGCGAAGCGCCGGCACGGCCCAGGGACCGATGGCGATGAGCTTGGCCGCCGCGCTGGCTCGGATTTGGGCATTGGCGTCGCCTAGCTGGCGGGCCAGCGCCAGCAGCTGGTCCATCTCGGCCTTGGGCTGCGTGCGCTGCCGGAAGAACTCCAGCAGGGCGTCGGCATCGGTCTTCAAGCCGGCGGCCCGTAGCGTTTCCTCCTCTGGTGCATTCGGGCTCATTTCAGCATTTTGAGAACCTTGGGTTGAGGGTGCGCCAGCATCAATGCCATTCACGCCACCGAAGCCACCCTTCTGCATTCTCTGCATCATTGACTGCATGAAATCCTGGAACTGCTTGCGCGTGATCAAGCCGTTGGTAATCTTGTTGGCGTCGGCATACTGTTGCAAGGACGGACGAAGCATTGCCGCATCGGCAATTGCAATAGTTTCACGACCCGCAGCAAGTTGGTCAAAGAGCACATTTGGGTCGAACATGGTAGCTGGCATGGCAGCTGGGCCGGTGCCTCCTTTGGGCACCGGTAGCTGCGCGGTTCGCGAGCGCTGGACAGTAGCGCCGTCGTGGCGACGGCAATCATCAGCACCAAGGCAACAGCATGACGCATGGGAAATCCTCCGCTGGGGAACAGGGCTTTATGTCCCAACAATAATGCTCGCTCGCAACTGCCGCGCTCACATAGGTCGCATAGGTCTAATGAGTCCTATAGCTCTCCTATTGCCGCCGCGCCTGCGCCGATTGGTAGCCGGCCGAGGGCGTATACTGCCACACAGTCTGGCCCGTGCTGGTCACCTCGACGACGCCGCCAAAGAGCGCGGCAATGAGCGTGTTGCCGTTGGGCAGCCGGGTGGCGCGGTTTCCAAGATGCTTGGACTGCCAAACTATTTTCCCGTTGGTGTCGTACTCCGCCACCGTGTTGTCATTTTGGGCGATGATGACGTGGCCTTTGTCGGTCACGTCGATGTTGCCAAACATGGCATAGACGGTGCCGCCGTTGAGCACCTGCACGGGAAAACGATTGACCACTTTGCCGGTGGCGTCCAGCCGCAAGCATGATCCCTCAAGCGTCACACAGACGATCTGTCCGTCGGCCATTTTGTGCCCGCCTATGAGCAAGTTGGATTGGATAAATCCACCTGGACCGGCTTGATTATTCGCAAGATTGATCATGGCCACCGTTTTGCCGGCCGGGTCCACCTCCATGAGCGCGCCATCCCCGTTTGGTCCGGTGTTATAAAGGGCAATGAACGTGTTGCCGTTGGCCAGGCGCTGGACGTTGATCGGTGAACCGGGCACGTTGACTTGCCAGAGGATCGTGCCCTTGGTATCGCGTTCAGTGATGCGTCGGCCGCTGTACTCGGCAATCAGCACGCGGTTGCCGGACAGCCGCTGAACGTCCAGGGGGATGGCCAGATTGTCGATCTGCCACTGCGGCTGGCCGGCGCGGTCGAGCGCGACCACGCGGTCCGTGATGCCAGCCGGAGGCATCACCGGCTGCACACCCGCAACACCAACCTTCTTTCCAAGCTTGTTAAGGATGGTAATTTCCGCGACCAGCGTCAAACCCAGGCCGCCACGGGTTTTCCCGAGTTCGGCCATGTTCAACTCGGCGCCGTTGGTTTTCCACCAGGCCTGCCAGGCCTCGCGAAGTTCTTTACGTGCCGCCGCGGTGTCGCTCTTCAAGCGCGGCGGAGCCTTGTCGCCGGCCAAAAAATGCAGGACATCTTCGGCTTCCCACGCCTTGGTCCTCGGCAATTCGGCTACAAGCTCGATGAGCACCGGCACGGCTTCCCGGTCCTGGGCAAATGCCAATGCCAGGGCCACGCTCAACCGCACCTGTCCGTCGGCATCCTTCAGCAGTTTGCGGACCGCCGGCAATTCCGAAACGGTGCCCGCATCCACCAGAGCCTCGGCAGCGGCGATGCGCCGTACTGGCAGCGGGTCGCTCAGCGCCTTGAGCGCCGCTGGGTCGGGCATGCCGCCGGCCATCACCAGGTTTTTCAGGGCCTTGCCGATTTCCTCCTTCATCATGTAGTCATTGGTGAAGGGGAGAAACTCCAGCAGCGCTGCGGTGGCGCCCGGCGGCTTGCGGACAGCCAACAGGCGGGGCGTGGCCGAGGGCAGTTTTTCTTTCACCGCGCTATTGCTTGACGCGCGTTTTCGAAATTCCGCCAGCAAAGCGGTTCCGTCCATGGTACGCCACCAGCCGGCCCAGGCCTCGCGGCGAATCTTGCGCGACAACTCGTCGTCGCCCTGCAAGGCCGGCGTCGGCGACCATTCGCCCGCCAAATCTCTCAAGGCACTTTCGGCCTGGACTCGCCCATCGTGGGGCAAATCGGCCAGCAGGTCGATGAGCACGCCGACGGCCGGTTCGTCGCGCTGCTTGACCAACGTCAGCGCGGCGCGCAGGCGGACGTCCAGCTTGGGATCGGCCAGCGATTTGCGGGCCTCGGCGACGGACGCGGGTTGGCCGGTGTCGCCGGCGTTGGACAAAATCGTTGTCACAACAGCCACCAGGAAGAAGGCAGTCAATCGCATTGGTCTATCCTCCGCCTGCAGTGAATTCACCCCATTGCCGCGCCCGCACCGCTCGGTAGCCCTGCGGCGGGTCATATTCCCAAACGGTCTTACCCGCGCTGTCCAACTCCGCGACTCCCATAGCCAACGAAGCAGCCAACGTGTTTCCGTTGGCCAAACGGGTTGCCCGGTTGCCATCCCAATTAAGGTTCCAGACGATTTTCCCGTCGGCATTGTACTCGGCGATCGTGGTAACTGTCCGACCCTTGGCTGGCCCGCCAAGCGCTTGCACGACCACGACAACGTGGCCCTTGGGAGTCACGTCGATGTTGCCAATCCATTGCGATTCATCTGTAACGCCAATTTTGGCGCCAGGCACGGCGAATCGCTTTATCTCCTTGCCCGTCGTGTCAATCCAAACACAGTGATCGCTTTCGGTCACAAAAATCATTTTCTCGTCAGCCATCTTGAACGCCGAAAGGAGTGCCCCATTCTTCCTGATATCGATGGAGGCCACCGTCTTGCCGGCAGGATTCAGCTCCACGAGTATGCCGCCTGGATCGCCGTTGGCGACGTTAAAAAGGGCCACAAACGTATTGCCGTTTGCCAACCTTTGAACGTTGACGGGAGAGCCCGGCAGCTTCCCTGCTTCCCACACGATTTTGCCTTTGAAATCGCGCTCGGTGACTCGGTTGGTGTCGTATTCGGCGATCAAAACGCGCTCGCCTGGCAGGATCTGGAAATCGCTGGGATAGTCCAGCTTGTCGATCTGCCATTTGATGTTGCCGGTGCGGTCGAGCGCGACCAGACGGTCGGTGCCGGCAACGCCGGGAGCCGGGCCGCCGAACCCCCCACCGACCCCACCGACCGCCCCCCCGAACCCTCCGGCCCCACGCTTGCCCTTGGGGCCCCTGTTCCAAAGCTCCGCAACTACCCTAAAGCCGGCGATGCTTGGCCCTTTTTGCTGCGGTGCCGGCTCAAACTGAACCATGTTCACCGTGGCGCCGTTGGCATTCCACCATGCCTGCCAAGCTTCGCGCAGTTTGTCACGGGCCGCGGCGTCGTCCGTGGGGGGGAACGCCGGAGCGTTGGCGCCGGCCAGGCGGCGCAACAGTTCCTGCGCCGCCGCAGTCTGCGTAAGGGGCAATTCGGCCACAAGGTCAATGAGCGCCGGCACGGCCTGTCTATCCTGGGAATGAACCAATGCGATGAGCACGCGCAGCCGCATTTCCGGATCGGCATCCGTCAGCAGTTTGCGAACGACAGGATGCGAAGCGCCGCCCGCACCGGCCAGGGCTTCGGCTGCCACCAGACGGCGGGCCGGCAATGGATCGTGCAACGCTTTGAGCACCGCTTGGTCGGCCTGGCCGTCCACCAGCACGAGGCTTTGCAGGGCCTTGGCGATGGCATCCTTCATCGCGCGGGCATCGGCGAGGGGAACATAAGCAAGCAGCGCTTCCGAGGCGCCTGCCGGCTTGCGCACCGCCAACAGACGCGGCAAGGCCAAGGGAATCTTCTCCGGCTCCGCATCCGTGTTCGACATCCGCTGGCGCAGGATCGCCAACAGCGCGGGACCGTCCATGGCGCGCCACCAACCAGCCCAGGCCTCAAAACGAACCTTGCACGCCAGTGCGTCGTCGCCCTGCACGGCTGGGGCCGGCGACCAATCGCCAGCCAATTGCTGCAGTGCTTGCTCCGCCAGGCGGCGTTCGTCGGCGGGCACATCGGCCAGCAAATCGATGAGCACCTCGACGGCCTTTTCGTCGTTGCGTTGGACCAGGGCCAGGGCGGCACGCAGACGCACCTGCGATTTGGGGTCGGCCAGCAGCTTGCGCACCTCGGGCAAAAGCTCGGCATGGCCGCTGCTTGCCAGCACCTCGACCGCAACCGCGCGGCGCAGCGGCAGCGGATCATTGAGGGCGGCCAGCAAGGCGGGATCGGTCTTGCCAGGCCGCGCGGCGATGCTGGCCAGCGCCGCCTTGACCGCGTCCACGACGGCCTGGTCGTCGGCCCGCGGCAGAAACGCCAGGAGTGTCTGGGCCGCGGCGGTTGGTTTCCGCGCCGCCAGCAGCTTGGCGGCGGCGCTCGGCACTTCCTTGCTGCGTGGGCCTTCGATCCATTGCAGGCAGCGACGGGCCTCTTTGGCCGCCAGCTGATTGTCCAGCTCGTTGGCAACGTGCCGCAGTGCCGGCACCGCCCAGGGACCAGCGGCGACAAGCTTGGCCGCCGCGTTTTCTCGCGTTTGGTCATTGGCGTCGCCGAGCTGGCGAGCCAGCGCCAGCAGCCTGTCCATGTCGGCCGTCGGCTGAGTCCGCTCTCGGAAGAACTCCAACAGGGAATCCCCATCAGCGTTCAACCCTGCCTCGCGCAGGGTTTGTTCTTCGGGGCTGGCTTGCTGCACGGGCTGGCCAGCGCCGCACAGCAGCGCTGTCGCTGCCGCACCGATCATCAACAACATGCCGAAAAAATGACGCATGGGCAAAGCCTCCAAAAACGAGCTGCGTCCCCTTTTTTGCGTTTCACCTTGTCACCATCCTCACCGTGCGCGCAGGGCCTGATAGCCGGGCGGCGGCTGATATTGCCAGACGGTCTTGCCCGCATTGTCCAGCTCGACGACGCCGTCGGTTTCCGAGGCAACCAGGGTGTTGCCGTTGGCCAGCCGGGTGGCGCGATTGCCAGCCGCGGTGGCTTTCCAGACGACTTTGCCGACGGCATCGTACTCCGCCACCGTGTTGTCGCTTTGAACGATGACGATATGGCCTTTGTCCGTCCCGCTGATATTCCCCACAGAGCCGGTTACAGCGCCTGCCTTGGAAATGGGCAGGTTGAAGCGATTGATTTCTTTGCCGGTGGCGTCCAACCGCAAGCAAACACCATTAGCCGCCACGCAGGCCATTTGGCCATCGGCCATCTTGCAAGCGCCGCGCGGGTTTGAGGTCTTGACGCCACGACTACCATCGTATGTGGCGACCGTCTTGCCCTGGGCATCCACCTCCAGGATCATAAAGCCGCCCGTTGCGGGAGTGCCATAAAGGGCGATGAAAGTGTTGCCGTTGGCCAGTCGTTGGACGTTCATCGGAGAGTTGGGCAGGTTGACAACCTCCCACAAGATCTTGCCCTTGAGATCGCGTTCGGTGACACGTCGCGCGGTGTACTCGGCGACCAGCACGCGATCGCCCGGCAGCATCTGGAAATCGATGGGGTGCTCAAGGTTTTCGATTTGCCACTGGGGCTGCCCTTTGCGGTCGAGCGCGACCAGGCGGCCCGACCCAGCCACAGGATTGAGCGGCAGCGGCTGGATACCGCCGCCCCCACCTTTCTTGCCGGCTCCTCCTTTAGGTCCTTTGGCATTAAGTTCCGCAACGACTATCAAGCCCGTAGCGATTGGCGTCTGGCTTCCGGCTCGGCAAGGTTCACGGTGCCGCCGTTCTCGGTCCACCAGGTCTGCCAGGCCACGCGGAGTTTGTTGCGCGTTGCCACGTCGTTGCCCAGCGGCAGCGGCGGGCCGTTGGCGCCGCCGAGCCGGCGCAATAGTTCCTGGGCTTCCGCTGTCTGAGCCCCTGGCAGATCGGCTACCAGGTCGACGAGCGCCGCCACGGCCTCCCTGTCCTGGGCCTGAACCAATGCCATGACGATTCGCAGCCGGATTTCCGGGTCGCCATCCGTCAGCAGTTTGCGAACCACAGGATGCCGAGCGCCGCCTGCGCCGGCGAGGGCCGCGGCCGCGGCGACGCGGCGTGCCGGCAGCGGGTCGCTCAACGCTTTAAGCACTGCCGGGTCGGGCTGGCCGTCCACGAGCACCAGGTCTTTCAGTGCTTTGCCGATCTCCTCCTTGATCGAGCGCTCTTCGGTTTTGGGAAGATAGGCCAGCAGCGCTTCCGCGGCGCCCGCCGGCTTCCGCACCGCCAACAGGCGAGGCAGCGCCGAGGGAAACTTTTCCGCTTCTGGATTCTTGCTCAACATTCGCTGCCGGAGAACAGTCAGCAGGGCGGGGCCGTCCATGGTGCGCCACCAACCGGCCCAGGCTTCGCGGCGGACCTTGCGAGCCAGCGAATCATCGCCCTGCAAGCCCAGGGCCGGCGACCATTCCCCCGCCAACTGCTGCAGTGCTTGCTCGGCCAGGCGGCGGTCGTCAGCGGGCAAGTCGGCCAGCAGATCGATGAGCACTTCCACCGCCTTATCGTCGTTGCGTTGGGTCAGCGCCAGGGCGGCACGCAGGCGCACCTGCGGCTTGGGATCGGCCAGCGATTTACGAACCGCCGGCAACAGCTCGGCATGGCCGCTGCCTGAGAGCACCTCGACGGCGACCGCGCGGCGCAGCGGCAAGGGATCATTGAGCGCCGCCAGCAAGGCGGGATCGGTCTTGCCCGGTCGAGCGGCGATGTTGGCCAGCGCCGCTTTGACGGCGTCCACGACGGCCTGATCGTCGGCCCGCGGCAAAAAAGCCAGCAGTGGCTCCGCGGCGCCGCCGGTTGCCGTGCCGCCAGCAGCCTGGCGGCCGCGATCGGCACTTCCTTGCTGCGTGGGCCGTCGATCCACTGCAAGCAGCGCCGGGCCTCCTGGGCCGCCAGCGGACTGGCCAGCTCATTGGCAACGTAGCGCAGCGCGGGCACGGCCCACGGCCCAGCGGCCACCAGCTTGGCCGCCGCGCTGACGCCGCGTCTTGGCATCGGTATCGCCGAGTTGGCGCGCGAGCGTCAGCATTTTTTCAAGGTCGGCCCTGGGCTGAATCCGCGCGCGGAAGAAGTCTAGCAAGGAATCTGGATCGGCGTTCAAGCCCGCCTCCAGAAGAACCTTCTCCTCGGGGCCGACTTGCCGCGGGGGTTCGCCGGCGCTGCACAGCAGCGCCGTGGCGGCAACGCCAATCATCAGCAACATGGCAACACTGTGACGCATGGGCAGATCCTCGGTTGCAGGCAGGTCGGGCTCTTTGGCTACAGTATGTGTGTAGAGCATAACCGCTGGCGGGCGAGTATTAAATGCAATTTTTAATTGTTGCATTGCACACACACCCCCACTTTCGCAATTCACGGCATGCCCGTGCAATCAATTTTCATTGCTGCCAACGGCTGACAACGGTTGAAACGGTTTCGTCTCACGCCTTGGCGCCGAACACTCCGAAGGAGTGAAATATCACCTCGTTCCCAAACTCCTGTTTGGGAACGCACGTCTTGCAAACTCCTGTTTGCCGGCCCCCCAGCCCACTCCGCTACTCCTGTCTCACTCGTCCGTCGCCAAACAGGAGTTTGGGAACGAGTGACGAACCTCACGGCTGCATTACTTTTTTTCCTCCCCCCGCTGCTTGTCTTTATCCCTCGCCAGCGGCGCCAGGTCGATGTGGATGCGGTCGCGCCAGAGAAAGTTTCCCGTGCTGGCGGGGATGGACCACGTGATTGTCTCGGTATTTTGCAGATGATTCAGGTACACCGCTTTGCGGGCAATCATTACCCACTGTGAGCCGAAGCGAGCCCCGGCCACGAGCGCCGGCTCTTGACGGGCGCCTTCGTCCTTGGCCATCCTCCAGGACAAGCCGAGGCTATTGGCCGCGTCCACGAGCGGCGGCACCATGTCGTGATAGCGGTGCGACACGTGGAAACACATGACGCCCTTTTCGGTCAAGCTCCCCATGAAATCCGCCAGCGCCTCCTTGGTAAAAAGCTGCGTGTTGATGTCGCGCAGGTCGGTGCGCGTGATTTCCGCGAACACCGCGGCATAAAATTGCTTTGGCCCCTGCTTCGCCAATGTGGTTCGTTCGTCGCCGGGGATAACCTTGACGGAGCTGCCGCGCAGCAGCGCGTCGTTGATGAAGCTGAATTGCCGCGGCTGTGCCCCGCGCGGCAGCGAGAATGCCGTTAGCTCGGACGTATTGTTGTAAAAGTGGATTTGCTGAAAGGGCCGGCTATAGGCGGCGTGCGTTCCCGCGTTGATGCGAATGACGCCGAGCGCCGGCTCCGACCACAAGGTAGGCAACCCATTGAGCGAAAAAGTCCCGACCGGCGCAACCATGCCGACCAGCGACGCGGGCAAGCGCGCGTCCGAGCGGCTTTCCAATCCACCCTTTGTGCCTGGGAACCAATCGAACTTGCCGAGGACTTGTCCCACGGGGCCGTCGCGATGGTAATAGGTCGTCGCCACCCGGCTGGGGTTTTCGGGCACGTCGTTTTGCTCTTGCCCCTTTTCCAGAGGTGCGTTTTTGGCGAATTGGAAACCGTAAAAAGTGTCGCCGATCATCAGGTTCTTCTGGAGCAACTTGCCTGCCTGGTATTGGTCAATAACACGGTATTGACCCTTCTCACCCAGGGCCACGCGGCAAATCGATATATGCTGGTGCCGCACGATCAGATTTGCCACACCCTTGTCGGTGACGGCGGTGTTCGCGAAATCGATGCTTTGCAAAGTGCGCAAATCCGCCACTTTGGCCAGGCCGGCGTCGGTAATTTTCGTGCCGGTCAGATTGACAACTGCCAGTTCGGCCATCGCGGCGAGGCGAAGCATGCCGGAATCGGTAACCGGCGTGAAGGCCAGGTCTAACTGGCTAATTTCCTTTGATTTTGCAAGCAAAACCAGATCGTCATCGGTGATCTTGATGCCGCGCAGATCGACCTTATACCTTATCAGGTCCTTGTCCTCAATGCCGTCGGTATATTGCGGGACCCGCTCGATCTTGCCGCCGAGCTTGGCGATGTGCTGCTGAAGCTCGTCGCCAACGTTAAACCAATGATTTGCCCAACCGTAGAGTGTCAAAACAGCTAACAACACCACGGCCGAGACCACCAGGCCGGCCGCCATGCGGAACTTAATGGTCGAGGGAGCTTGAACACGCGGCGCGGGCATTGTCAGCTTTTCAACCGGCGCTGGCACCGGCACGCGTTGAGGCTCCTGCAAGTGGGCAAGGTGCTGCCGCAACAGGTCGGCAACAATCTCCGCCGAAGCAAAACGTTTGTCCCGGTCCTTGGCGTGCAGCTTGCCGATGATGGCGCTCAACCAGTCGGGAATGTCGGGATTGAGTTCCTGGATCGGCCGAGCCGGTTCGTCGCAGACGCGGCGAAGCACCGCCATGGTGCCGCTGGCGCGGAAGGGGGAATGACCTGTGCACATTGCATAAAGCACGCTCCCCAGGCTGAATAAATCGGCCCGATGATCGACCACATCGCCACGGGCTTGCTCCGGGGCCATGTACATCGGCGTGCCGGCAATGACGCCGGATTGCGTGAGACTGGCATCGTCCACCGCCCGTGCCAGGCCGAAATCGGTCAACTTGACGCGCTGCACGCCGTTTTCCAGAAGGATGTTGCCCGGCTTGATGTCGCGGTGCACCAGTCCTTGCTTGTGGGCCGCCGCCAACCCCTGGGCGGCTTGCGAGCCGATGCGCAGGATTTCCTTCAGGTCCAGGGGCCCGCCTGTTTTGAGCCGATCCTCAAGCGAAATGCCGCCAACGAACTCCATGACCAGGAACGGCAAGGGGCCCGTTGCGTCGACTTCGAAGATGCTCACCACATGCTGGTCATGCACGGCCGCGGCCGATTGGGCCTCGCGGACGAAGCGCTTGCGAGCCGTGCCGGATGTGGCGAGTGTCGGAGCCAAAATCTTGATGGCGACGATGCGCTGGAGTTTGTCGTCGAAGGCTTTGAGGACAATGCCCATGCCGCCGCGGCCGACCAAGGCCAGCACGTCGTAATGCCCCAATCTGCCCACGGCACCAGGGCGGTTCGATGGAGTGAGGCATTGTTGCCACTCCTGGTCTGCCGCTTCGGCAGTCCGGGAATCACTGGGCGTGCCGTCATGCTGTTGTGTTCGCGTCTGCTCGGCAATGTCGTCGAGCACGCGTTCCAGGCCAGGCTCCAGGCCCTCAGCGCGGGTGTCTTGCCGCAGCTTTTCCGCCATGTCGGGCCACGATGCGCCGCCGCCGAGTTCTGCCATCGCGGCCTGACAGCGCGGGCATTCGTCAAGGTGCCGGATCAACGTGCTGTGTTCGGACTCTGGCAAATCGCCGTCGCGGAGGCTTGCAAGACGAGCTTGATCGGGGCATGAAGACGTGGTTGGCATGGGACTCATTCCTCCGCTTGGGCTTGCTGGACAAGTTTCTTGAGCTTGGCTTGAACACGGCTGCGGGCGACGTAAACCGCTCCCAGGGACAGACCCAATTCCTGGGCGACCTCCGCCGGTTCGCGGCCGAGCAAAGCGGTGCGCCTCGAACGCCTGCCAGGTCACCTCGGCAAAAATCGTCCTGGCCTTTTCGGCGGCCAGGGCAAGCAGTCGGCGGCGGTATTCATCCTCCCACACGTCAGTCTGGGACGCGGAAACGGCTTCGAGCTGCTCGCGCAGGCCAGTGTCGCCGCTGCCGGCCGGCTGGTGTTTTTGTCTGCGCAGCCAGTCGCACATCCTGCGATGGACCAGCGTGAACAGCCAGCCGCGAAAGGTGCCCCGATCCGGATCGTAGTCGAAGCGTTCGATGGCCCCGTTTACCGCCTGGAGAACATCCTGCGTCAAGTCGGCAGCGTCAGCGTCCTGCAATCCCTGGCGGCGGGCAAAACGGTAAATGACGGGAGCGTAAAGAGCCACAAACTCCCGCCAGGCTGACCCGTCACGAGGATCGCGCAGCCTCACCAGCAAACTGGGCCGTGTGAACACGGATTCAGACATCGTGCTGTTCCCCGATAGAACTTCGCAGCCCAGGCCAAAACCTTACACCATGAGCGCAAAAAAGCTGCCGTCGTCGCTCTTTTGGAGCAGCATAACAAGTGGAGCGGCGGTTTTCATGATATTTCTGCTGTTGGTGGCGAAACACTGACTTGGCAGGTATCATACCATCACCACTGCAACCCGCACCTCCATCTTGAGGCCGACCAACCGCGATGGCAAGAAAAAAAGGCCCGCTACCAACCGCTGCATTGTCTGGAGAACTGTCGCCAGCTTTTTCCGACAACCTGCGTTCGCTCAATCCCTGGTGGACCAACCAACCAGGGCCTGAGTTGCCCACATTCCGGCGTTGGCCCTTCGACCGCCTCAGCAAGCTAATTCGGCACGGTATGACGCCAGCGACTGTGCTGCGCGGTCCGCGCCGCGTCGGCAAGACGGTTCTCCTGCGACAGCTCATTGACTTTCTGTTGGCGGATGGCGTGGCTCCGGAGCGCATACTCTACGCGCCATTCGATGAACTGCCGGCCATGCGAGGCCTCGTCGAACCGGTCCTGGCCATCGGGCGCGTGACTTGAGGCCAAGATCATGGGCCGATCATTCAACACTGCCGCCAAAAAACGCGAACCGGCTTTTTTGTTCTTCGATGAGGTCCAGAACCTCGACGCCTGGGCTCCGCAAATCAAAAACCTGGTTGACAATCATAGCGTGCGCGTGCTCGTCACCGGAAGTTCGTCCTTGCGCATCGAAGCCGGCCGCGACAGCCTTGCGGGACGCATCACTTCGCTGGACATTGGCCCGCTATTGCTGCGTGAAATCGCTGAATTGCGTTTCGGCCAAATCATCGCCCCGTGCTGGCCAGACAACGGCCTCCAGGCCATCGCAACACCGGACTTCTGGCACGGAGCCATTGCTCAAGCGCAGGATGCTGCCCTTCGCCAACAGGCCTTTGAGGCATTCTCCGCCCGAGGGGCCTACCCCATTGCACACCAGCACCCCGGAACGCCATGGCACGATCTGGCCGACCACTTGAATGAAACGGTGATCCAGCGCGCCATCCAGCACGATCTGCGCATGGGACCGCGAGGCCAGAGACGCGACGAAAAGCTGCTTGAGGAAGTTTTTCGCCTCTGCTGCCGCTACGCCGGGCAATCGCCGGGCCAAAACGTGTTGGTCCCCGAAATCCACCAAGCTCTGGGCGGCAACATAGGCTGGATCCGCATCCTCAACTACCTTCGTTTCCTGGACGGGACCTTGTTAATTCGCCTCATCCCTCCGCTGGAGTTGCGTCTGAAGCGAAAAAAATCGCCGCCCAAGGTCTGCTTGTGCGATTATGCGCTTCGGGCGAGTTGGCTGCAAGAAATAGTCCCTCTGGTGCCGGAGCAATTGTCGGCCGACCCGCACCTGGCCGATTTGGCGGGCCATCTCGCCGAGAGCGCGCTCGGTTACTACCTGGCTGGCATTCCCGGCCTCGACGTAGCCCACTTCCCCGCCCGTGGTGCGGAGCCGGAGGTGGATTTCGTGTTGACGGTCGGCACGCGCCGCATTCCTGTCGAGGTCAAGTATCGCAAAAGGATCGACGGCCACCAGGACACGCTTGGGCTGCGGGCGTTTTTGGAAAAAACGGTCTACAATGCACCGTTTGGACTTTTGGTGACGCTGCAGGATGACGTTACTGTTGCCGACCCGCGGATTATCCCGGTGTCGTTGTCGGCGATGTTGTGGATGAGGTGAATCATGTCCCATTTAGGTTTTCAGGTCTGCCTCGGTGTTTACAGCAACGGTTGGAAAAATAGCCAGCCCAGGCCCGCTGCGAAAAAGCACCCCGCGAGCCCCGTGCCTATGCAATGCCAACGCATCGCCCGGTATAGCCCAAGGTCCTCCGGCATCTGAAACTTCACGACCCGCCAGCCGTACACCACCCGACCGACCAGCGCCATGGCCATCTTGTAAGCACACGCCGCAAACAGGTAAAGCCAGAATGGTTGAACCAGCACGTTGCAAGACTGCGACCCACACACAACCCACAAGTGAGGCCAGTGCAAAACCAAGGCCGCCACGATCCAGCCCAGGAGCAGTGCATCCATTTCACTGACCTCACTATCAGCACGGCGCAGGACTGGCTCGCCACTTGCGAAAGTCAACTCTTCGTCCTCGTGTAAGACAGCTTATGCCCGTCGTGTTTCGCATGCCCTATCATTTTGTCTGGCGTAATTGTCAAATACTCGATTTGGTACCGACGTCCGTCGGGCGTGTCCTTTCCCACCTCCACCGTGCTGGTGTCTTCGTTGACTGCCAACACCACGAGCCGAAACTTGAGTTCCTTTCCCGACAGGATGTAGGACCCATCCTCGCGGATCTCTGCCTTCTCCTGTCCGCGGGAGAAGTCAAGGTTCCAGCGGCCAGACATTTTCTTCAGGACACGATTCGCTTGGTCAGGGGGTACGCGTACGACCGTTGGTGCGTTGCGGCCCACTTCAACGGCTGCCGAATCACTCAGCTTGATGGCGTCGAGGATGTCTTCGTAGACGATCCGCACCGCCCCGGTGGAGGCTGCGTCATAAAGCGTCTTAATCTCGGCAAGGTCGCTTTCCAATTGGGCTGGGGAGAACTCGACACTACCCAAAACCTCCGCAGGGCCGCGTTTGACGCTTGCAGTGAGCCCGCCATCTGGCTTTCGAGCAAGGCTGACGGCCATCCGGTTCGGGAGATCGACACACAACTGGTCGCCTTCGCCATACCAGGCCATCTTGTGGTCGGCCGTCTTACTGCGAAGTTCTTTTAGGATTCCGATCATTTGCTCTTTGTTAAGCATCATCACTTGCCTCCCCGCCAAATAAAAACGGCGCAAGTTCACTGTCCAAACTGCCGCTCGCCTCACGGACCAATTCCTGCCACGCGGCTTGGTCAAATTTCAATCAGCGCCCATTGTGACCTGTACTGAAAAGGACAACCCAATTGTGGGCCGAGGTCGAAAACGTGGTCCAGCGATTGTCGGCCGCCGGGCTGATGGAGTTGATATGCGACAAATTCTCGGTCAGGTCCCGCAGCCGCATTACCGCGAGGCTCCAGTCGAAGCCAAGCACGCATGCCTGGACATCCCACAGAGTCGCCTTTGCCCGTTCCAAGCAGAATCGGTAGAATCGCCCGCGCTGAATGCGGATCTCCCGCCCCAGCGCTTCTTGGATCTGATCCGTCACCGTCCTCGCCCTGTACAACTCGCCAATGGCGACAAGAAAACCCGTAAGCGTCACCCAGTACCCGGAAATGGTGTAAAACTCATCCCACGACTTGGCGAGAACGAGCGTGGAAAGCCCTATCAAAACGTTCAACAACACAAACGTAGCAACGACGTATTTGGGGTTTGCCACCCGCAAGTAGCATAGCAGCACCCAATCCACCGCTTGGACGAATCGCCTCCATGCGATGGCGGCGCGCGACACGATTGGGCTCAGCCACTCCACCGTTGATCCTCAAAGCTCAACCCATTAATCGGTGTCAATCCTGCCAACTCTTTACCGGCCGTGGGCCTTGCATTGGCCGGTCACGTCCTCTGAAGCATACCGAAAACGCCAACTTGCCGCTACACGAGGCAGGACAGTTCGCAGGTAAAACCTCCCTGGCGGCAAAGAACAGTTCACCTCGTTCCCCTTAAAAAATCGTCTTCGCCTTAATCGTAATCTTCTTCTTCTGCCTGCCGCCCGTGCTGGAAATCACTTCAATCTCATACGTCCCTTCCTTGTCGGCGCAGATGCGCCAGGTGACGGGGCTTTGCTGCACGGAGGCGCCGGCGGGCACGGTGGGAACCTGTTGTTTCGACTCCCCCTCGATGATGGCCAAATGCTCGGGCAGCTTCAGCGTCAAGGTTTGACCCTTCTCGGGATGATCCGCCAGGGCCACCACCGTCAGGTCGCCGTTGGGCACGAAATTGCCGCCGACGCTGACTCCCAGGCTGCCGCTGGTGCTCGACACGCTGCCCAGGCCATAGCTGAAACCCACTTCCCGTTTCTCGCCGGGCTTGAGCAGCTTGGGGTTCCAGTAAAACACCACCGCCGAGTCGTCCATGAAGGGCGCCAGCGGCACGTCCCAGGCATCAATGTCCCCAAGCGACCAGCGCGTCAGCAGCACACGGCCCGGCGGCTCCACATTGGCGCCGAGCTTCAGATTGATGAGCCCCACCAGGCCCGGCCTGGCCAAATCGGCAAACTCCAGGACCTGAAAGAAATCAGGCATCTCCTTGGCCTTCTTGAACTCGGCCATCTCGGTGACCAGGCCTTTCTTGCCCGGCACGGTGAACGGCACGCCGTCATTGCTCCCAATCAGCGTGTCCAAAAGCATTCGCAAACCGGCGTCGGCCCCGACGGTGCCCGCGTTTTCCAGCACATAGCGAACGCGGCAGGTGTCCAGATAGCGCTTGAGGCCGCCTTTGCTGTCCTCGAGCGGCTCGCCCGCCACGATTTCGACCAGTTGCGTGACCTTGACCTTGAGATTGGGTTGTGCCGAGTCCGTAATCAGCCACACCGATTTCTTGCCGCCATGCTCGCCGAGGCTCTCCGTTTTTTTTATCCATGTCCCCTGGTGGGTGCCAAACAGATAATCCTTCTGGCTGCTTTGGTCCCCGGCAACGCCAACGCGCAGCAAGGTGGAGTTCGTGCGGCCCAGGAGGTCGAAGGTCAGTTTTTTTTCACGGTCGCTGTTGTTTTTCGGCACGGCCGCCACGCCAAAAGTCATGATCCCGTTGCGGCCTTTCATCTCATCGTTTTTGCCGGCATCGTTGAGAAACACGGCGATCCGCGGCGAGGGATCAGTCGCAATGGCGTCGTCCGCCGACCTGGGAGCGAACAGCAAATCGCGGCCCAAAACTCCGAGCAACAGAACTCCCAGCAACACGGCCGGCAACGCATGTATCGCCATGCGGATTGGCTGCGGAAGCCGGTCGACCTCCAGAAGGTCACGCCGGGGCCCGACGGGGGCCGGCCCACGAGGCGAGGTTTCAGGCACCGGCAAGGCATCGACCACCTCCGCCCGTGCCGCGGCGGAACCTGGCAACTGGATAGCCTGGGCAAGGACGACCGGCACCGCGCTGCCCGACGCCGACTGCCGGCGCGACATCGAACTAGGCGCCGGTATCGGTATCGCCTCCGCCACGAGGGCTTCCTCCAAAGGCACCAGCGGAATCGTTTTCGACGCCGTTCCGCCGATATGCAGATAGACCGGCACCTTGAATTTCTGATTGCCGTTGGCGGTCACGGTCACGGTGGCTTCCAGTTCTTCGCCGGGCCGCTTGGGCACGCGCGGCACGACGACCTTCAGCGTGGCGTTGCGCCCGCTCAGCACGGCCCGGTTCACCTCCAACCAGGGTTGATCGCAAACGGCGTGGCCGTAGACGGGGCGTTTCTCCTGGGCCTTCAGCTCCAGCGTCGCCTGCAACGTCTGGCCCACCTCGCCCTTGAGCGTGAGAGAGGTGTGGCTGATTTCGACCTTGGGCGCCTTGGCCAGACCGAGGGCTTCGAAAAACTGCTGCACGGCCCCGACGCCGGAGGCCGACGGGCCTTGCACGGGATACGTCCAGCCGTTGCTGCCGAACCACTTGGCGACCGCGCCGCTCTCGAAAAATGGGGCCGCATCCTTGGGAGCGGCCAAGGCCTTTTCAGCGATTTGCCGAGGTGTGACGGCCCCGCCCAGGACGCCGCCTGAATACGCCTTCGCGGGCACGTCCGCGCGCACCGTCACGGGTATCGTGCCACCGTTGGATTCGACCAGCAGACGGCCCTCAAGAGGTTTGTTGCCAGCGCGCAGGTGCTGGCCGCGGAGCTGAACGTTGACCACCACGTCGCCGCCGAACTGGAACAGCTTCTGCGGATTGCCGGGCGCGTCGCCCAGCGTCAGCCATTTGCAATCCGACGTCACCGTCCCATAAAGCAGCCGCAGCCCCAGGTTGGCCAGGTGCAGCTCAAAGGTGCGGTTGGTCCCGAATTCCACCACGCCAAGGCTGACGCCGGTCGGCTCGACGCGCAGCTTCGGCGCATCGAGCACTTGCGTGGGTAGCTTGGCAAGGAAGCGATCGAGGCCGCGTTCGGCGTCGGGAAAACGTGAAGCTTCCTTGGCCGCCATGGCCAGGTCGGAGCGGCCGATGCCGCCGAGGAAGCTGGCGAGATAGCCCTTTTTGAGGAGATCCACCGCCGCGGCCCAGTTTTGCTGGCAGGCCGTGGCTAGCTGGTCGAAATTGCGGCAGGCCAGACCGGAGGGGAAAACGAATTCGCTGGGAAAGGGCTGAGAACCAGGTTGCACAGCGCCGGCCGTTTGCAGAGCGGCCTCCCAGAACCACGCCGTCGAAGAAACAGTAAATCGCTTCAGGCGGATTCGGGTGGCTACACTTACTGCAAACCTGGGACATGGCACGATCCTTGCCCGATCTCGAATCGCAAACGTGGCGAACGATACCAACCCGAAGCGCCAGCGAGGAATCCTAATGGCCCTCGCTGGCGCTTCGGGTTGGTATGATTTTACAGCTTCACCTTCAGCTGCACCGTGCCGATTTGAACCACGTCATTGGCGGTCAATTGCTTCTTTTGACCGGGGTAAATACGGGCCCGGTTGACGTAGGTGCCGTTGGCGCTGATTGAGGTCCTCGATCGTCAGCATGCCGTCCTCGAGACCGATGAGGGCGTGCTGCCGGGAGCACCAAATGCGGTCCGGCGGTTCCTGGTCTTCCAGATCGATGTCCACCGGCTTTTCGTCGGCACGGCCGATGAAGTTCATGCCTTCGTAAATGGGGAACTCCTGTTGATTTTTTGTCCGCGCAGCACGACCAGCCGGGTTTGGCGTCGGCGGGCAGCTTGGAGCCTTCGGCGGCCGCGGGCGGTGCGGCGGCGGCGCCGGCGCCGCGGGCGGCCGCGGCGCCGCGGCAGGAGGCGGCGGAGCTGGCTCAGCCACGACAGCGGCTACAGGTGCCGCGACGATCGGCGCGGCGACCGGGGCCGGTTCCGCGATCACGGCCGCCATCGGCGCGGCGGCAATCGGCTCGATCGACGCCATCGGAATCGGCTCTTCGATGACCGCGGCCATCGGCACGGAGTCCGGCAGCGGCACCAGCGGAATCGGCGCATTGGCGGCCGCCGGAGCCGCCGCCGAGGCTAGATCCGACTTGCACTGTTCGCAGAACAGCGCCCCATCTTCGTTTTGGAAGTTGCAAAACGGACATTTCAACATTGCTGCGTGACCTCCACTTGGAGCCGTTCCAGGTCGTGAGGCATGCTTCAAAAAGGGGTCAGGCACCTTTGTGCGAAGCACCCTTCGGGCCGTTCCGGCAAAGGTGCCTGACCCCTTTTTGAAGCATGCCTTACCCACGGCAAACCTGGGGCTTAGTTTGCTGCGAAAAGCGCTGGGCTGTAGGTAATCAACTGCTCGGCATTTCATCGGCCATACGGGCCGAATCCTCCAGGGCCAGCTGCGTCTTCTTCGACACCCGGCCGCCCACATTCAATTCCTGCAAGACCTGCTTGGCCAGCATCGTTTTCTTGGCCGCGCGCGGACCCATCAGCTCGCCCTTCTTCTCGATCTGGGCCGCCATCTTCTGCACGTCTTCCTGATTGTTCTGGGCGATCGCCTTTTGCAGCATCTCGTTCATCTCGGAGATCTGCACTTCGTCGATGTGCTTCATGACCTCGGCATTGACGTAGCCCTGGCCGGCCGCCGTGTAGGTCATCTCCAGCGGCACCATGCCGCTCGACTCGCGTTTGCCCATGCCCAGGTCGTAGGTGATTTCCAGCTGTGCCACCACGTACTTGCCGTCGGGCCGTTTCGGCACGGTCAGGTCAAGCACGTAGCGGGTCGTATTATCATGCGTCAAGGTGCCCAGCTGAGCCACCATGTGCCGTTCCTCGGGCTCGGCCAGGTTCAAGGTCTTGATCTCCGGAACCACCTGCCGGACGCGTTTGAGCTTGATGTCTTTCATGGGCCGCACGTGCATTTCGACGTCCTTGAACGCCGTGGCCGCCAGCTGCTCGAATTCCTCGGCGAAGATGCGCTCGGCTTCTTCCTTCTTGTTGACGTCGATGTAGTACCATTTACCTTCGCTGAGCTTGGCCAGGTCCTTGATCAGGCTGGCCTTCCAGTCGATGCCGACGCCCATCAGCGTGAGGTGGATCTTCTTGCGTGCGGCCTCCTGGGCCAGTTCGCGGCAATTGACCTCGCCGGTGGTTTCGCCATCGGTCAGGACGAGGACCTGCGAGAGCCGGCCGCCGCCCGCCAGTTTTTCGACTTCGGCGATGGCCAGCTTCATGCCTTCGTCCATCGAGGTGCCGCCTGGATCGACGTCGAACATGTCGATGCGGTTGAGGACGTCCTCGATTTTGGCCTTATCGGATATTTTGGTGGGTGGCAGCAGCGTGATGGCGTTGTGGGCGAAGGCCACGATCGCCAGGGTATCGTCGGGGTTGAGCTTCTGGATGGCCGCCGAGGCCGCATCCTGAACACGGCGGAGCCGGCTGACTCCGGTACCGTCTTCCTCGTACATGGAGCCGCTGACGTCGACGACCAGGGCCAGGTTGAGGCCCATCGCTTTGCCGCCGGATCCGCTCGGGATCAGCTTGATCAAAGCGTAGGTGGCCGCGGAGTCGGTAAGCACCTGAATGCTGTTCCGGTGCATCATCCGTTCGATGTGAATCTTTGCCGTCATCGCTTGGAGACCTCGCAAACACGTTGGAGTGGCCGGCTTGCTTTGCCGATACGCGCGCTAAGCCTTCATTCTGGCTGAAAAAAGGCGGTGCCAGGCGCACGCGACGCCCGTTCTTTTTTTAACACACTGCGCCATGAGCAGCAATAGACTGCCCAAGGTTTTATGGAATACAAGGCAAAAAAAGCCGGCTGGGCCGGAGTTACAACCGGTACGGATTGCACAGCTGACACCATAAACGCCAACTTCCCCTGTTGAAGCACGGGCTGGAAGCCTGGGCTGCCTCTGTTTAAGCACAGGCTGGAAGCCTGGGCTACATGATGTAGCACAGGCTTCCAGCCTGTGCCACTGACTACCATTACCACATTGTAGGGCGCCGCTACCTTGGAAATGGCGGAATCACGGGCGGATGGGCCGTCGGCCCGAAAACGCGGTTGCGATAAATCTCCAGACCGTGCGTCGCATGGTAGACGGCGCCGCCGTCGAGGCCCTGGTTGCTGTTGCGCAAGATCATGCTAGCCAAGGCGTTGGCCGCGTCCTCCATCCACGGCGCCCGCACTTCCTGGTCGCTCAGGGCCAGGGCCAACCATTCCAGGACGTGGCCGGTCGAGTGAATGCGCAGCGTCAGGTCGGTCTGGTTGTTGCCCGGCCCGCGGAAATACTCGGTGGAGAACGAGCCGTCTCCGTTTTGCAGTTTTTTGGCCAATTCCATGTAACGCCTGGTGAGATCCGAGGCCTCTTTCCAGACGCCCTCCAGCCTGCCGCCTTTTTGCAAGTGGCGATGCAACGCCCAGGTCAGCCCGAACAGCCGATGCGTCCCGCCGCAAACGGGCGAGTCCTTGATGGGCTGATCCATCTCATAACGAACGATGTCTTCGAAAATCAACTTTTCGCCGCGTTCGTTGGTCCAGGCAATGTTGGTGCCAAAATGCTCGGCAATGATGACGATTGCCCAGCTAAGCTCCTGTTTATCGTTCACGCTTGAGCGGTCCTTGGAGTAGAGCAGGAAGGCCTCAAACGGCATCTCCTTGCCCTGGACGAGGAATTTCTTGTCCCTGGGCAGGCCCCATTGGGTCATCTCGGCGACGAACTGGTCCTGATGGCCTTGAAAGGTGCCCGAGCCTGGCTGTGTGACCACGTCGGCGCGATCGGGTCCTTTGGCCACGAATTCCAGGCCGCGCAGTTTGCCGCCCCGGCACACATACTCTATCGCCTTTTCCCGTTTGCCGGTTTTACTGTCGAAAATGTTCGCCGTTTCGGGGCCGACGCCAAGAATGCCGTGAAATACAGTCCAGAAGCTGTGCTCGACCAGCAGGTCGCGGCCTTGAATCTGCTGCAGCGCGGCATCCACCCGGTTTTTCATGAGCGGGGGAATGTCGACGGAAACCTTGGGCGGCGGCGGCGGGGGTCGATCGCTCTCGCCCTGGCCCGTGCTAACAAAACCCTTGGTTCCGGATGGATCGTGGGTGGCGCAACTGGCGATGGTCAGCACGGCAGTCAGGCAAAGCGATACCGCAACGGCTGGCCGGCGCAGCGGCAGCACCTTGCCCAGCAGCCATTGCCATTCGGCGCTCCGCAGATAACTCAGGCAGCCGATCAGGCAGAAGGGACCAAAGCCCGGTGTTTGATACACATACCAGGACCCCAGCCAGGCCAGGCTAGCACCACCCAAAAGCAGCAATCGCCACCAGCCGGTACGCCAGGCAAACAGCGGGAAACAAAGCTGCCAGGCCAGCATGGCGTACTGGGCCAGACTCAGCATGAACAAATAATTGATCGGGCTTTCGGCCAACGTTCGGATGGTCGTCTCCGTGGTGGTGAATGGCGAGTGCAGCGGATACCACAGGGCGACGCCTGACCACCAGGCGCTGAATTGCAGCTTGTTAAGGCCGCTGGCTACCATGATGAGCGCGAAATGAACCTGCAGCAATCGGACCGCGACATTGGCACCATGACTTGGTATTGCCGCCTGGGATGGCCGGAATGCGTTCCACACCCAGTCGCCGCTGCCACCCAGCAGCCGCCCCGGCAGCGACAAATGGCCGCTCCATTGGCCCAAGAGCAGGTAGCCAACCATCAAGTAGAACGCGAGGATGCCCAGCAAATAATCGGCGTCAAAGCGCGTAGCGGGATTGGCCAGAAAGGAGACCACTAAGACCCACGTAAGCACACCGGTGATTCGTGTCGCCACGCCCAGTGCAAACAAGGCAAAGATGCCCAGGGCAGTCCAGTAAACGACACTGAGCCGCGCCGGGTCGCCGGCGAGCGCTTCTACGTAAAGCAGCGACCAACCCAACGGCACCGGCGATCCTTCGGGCAGCCGTGAGATTTGGCGGTAGCCCTGCTGGTCGACCCAGCCTTGCAGGCCAAAAAACGACTCGGTCTCGCCCGCGCCGGCGAAAGGAAGCAGCCACGCGATGAACAGCAGGCCCGACAGGACACGCAGCGCGTGCAGCCCAAGCGGCGGCACCGGCGTGAACCAAAAGCTCTGCCAGGCCTGAATGGGCGAGGGCGAGGACGAGGGCGCACGCACGGGCGAGGCGTGGGCAGGCGCTGTAGGGACTGCCGGCGGTGGCGCGGCCGGGGAAACGTGGGGCGGTGCGGCATGACGTCGTGTTTTCAAGGCCGGTACTCCCCAAAACTGCAAATCGTCTCCGCGAAGGTGTCGCGCGGCAAGGCGTTGGGCATGAACAGGACCATGGGAAGGATCGGAGCGCGGCTATGGCGAATCAGCTCCGCCGAGGCCGCCCCGTGCTGCCGGCACAGGTGACGGGCATAGGCCTGGGCCAGGATGACGGACCAGTTCGACGGACGCGACATCGGCCGGTTCTTGGGAATCTCCAACTGAGACACCTTGGTGAGCCTCAGCAGCGGCTCGCCCTCCGCCGGCATCCAGACGGCGACCGTAGGAAATGAGGCGCCGGCCGGCAGGATGCTTTCCTGCTCGAGCGGCTGGACGGGTTGATCGTCTCCCAGGGATTGGGCAAGAATGTGTTGGCGGTGGTTGATCCAATAATTGGCGTTGTCGTCTGGAAATTTCAGCGTTTTCAGCAGCCTGCCCTTGTCGTCCTTGAGGCGGACCTCGAAAAACACGCTCGGCGTTTCCGGAGCGTTCGAGGCGAAATGGTGGAACTGCGTCATGTGGATGGCGCCGAGATAATACCGGCCTGCCAGGTTGTTGATCCGTTCGGCGAAGACCGGCCCCGGCGAAGGGCTGGAGCCAAAGCTCGCGGTGAACCAGGGCCCGCTCTGCGTCGCCAGGACGTGGATGCCAAGCGAAAAAAGGTGAAAGGCAATCAGGCCGCTGCCCAAGAGCATCGCCCAGCGGGGCAGCGGCGGACTTAAAGTTTGCGCGACTGAGGTCATGATGGTCTGGTGTTCGAAATCCCCGGTATCTCCGCGGTCGAGGCCATTGTGCCTAGCTAAACCGTCCTGGAAGCACAGCGCCGCCGCTGTTAGCGTATTGATTCTTGCCGCTGTATGCCTTGACCATGGCAATCCGTCATGATTTCGCCGGCGACGGGAAACGAACCCAAAGGTGGAGAAGATGTGCCCCATCGGTCCCGGGAAAGGCCCGGCCAGCTTGTTGAAATCCGAGCGATTTAAGGACGTTCTCCATCAAGCGGTTATCGGTCCGTGTCGTCGCGAACAGGTTGTTTTGGCCTGCCTTTTCCAAAAGCCGAGCTAACAGGCGATGGCTGATTCCGCGACCTCTAAACTCCGCACGCGTGAACACCCACCCGAGTTCCATGGCGAAACTGTCGGGAGGAAATGGCGCCGCGGACTTCCGAAAAACATTGCCACGGTACTGCTCTGTTGCCTGCTTCAACGCGGCGATGGCGGCGAGATCGTCCTCCTCGTAATGAAACCCCAGGAAGCTGGCCCGGCATATTCGTTCGCTCAAACCGGCTGCGCGAACCTGACCCCCAAGTAACACCAGCTTGGCGAAGCCTTCCAGTTGGTCGGCACTGCACTTGCTAGGCGTTTCGATGCAGTCAGTGGTTTTGTTATTAGCGCTCATGGTCGGAGATTTCACAATTGCGGATCAAGTCGTTCATCCTGTTGCGGAACTTGACCCATGTCTTTGACTCCCAGGCGGAGCGCTCCAATTGCTGGCAGTATTGCTCAAAGCAGCGCTGCACTTCCGCAAGAAACAGGTTGGCATTGACCGTCCGCTTGTCAAAGTTGAGCATCGGCCCGCTGCGGTGGATGCGCCATCCGCCATAAGTCTCCCCCAGGTGCAGGATACCAGAACGGACGTTGTCATAAAGCTCATCTGCTTGTGAAGCCGTGACGCCAAATGAAGGATGGCCGTGGAAGAACCTTCGATACGGTTTCTTTCGATGTTCCGTGGTCCCTTGCCAGCCGTTTCGAAAAGCCTGGATTGCTTCGATCAAAAGGCAGCTGATAGCCATGGTGAAGAACCCGTGCGGATACTGCACGCTTTCCAGAGGTCTGAAATAGCGTTCGGTGAACCGCTCATGCAAGAAACGGCTAATCCCTCCTCGGTCCTGTTCCACCTCCATCTGCCGATACCGCGCTACGGTCGTCTTTTTGGACAGTTTGACATTCTCCATGCGATCGATTTTAGCCTGGTGCTGCCGGAAAGCAACGCGCGGCCGCGCCTGCGTTTGGGGCACGGCCTCACGCAAGTAGCCGATGTCCAAAAAGAAAAATGGGACCGCCGAAGGATTGCACACCTCGCGGCGCAACCGTAGTATATAAGCACTTCAAACGCACGTTCGCCACAGGAGAAAACATGAACGCTGCCACCCGTCCGCAACCGCAATGCCCTCGCACCACCAATCCGCGTCGTTCCAAATTGCTTCCTGGCTTAGGGGCCCTGGCGTTTATTGGCGTGTCCATCTATGCCACCCAGGCTGGTGGGTCGCGGCCTGCAAGCGAGCGTCTGCCTAGCATGCCGCCCGCGGCGGTTGCCAACCAGGGCGACAAAATAGCGGCGCACACCGCGAAGGCCATCGCCGCGGCCGAGAAATTCCTGGCGAGCCTCGACGACACCAAAAAAGCCAAGGCAACTTTTGAATTCAACAGCGATAAACGGGCGCGTTGGACCAATCTGCCCGGTCCCCGCATGGGGACCTACATGGGCGAATTGACCAAGGAGCAACAAACCGCGGCAATGGAAGTGGTCGCAGCGGTTCTTAGCAAAGAGGGCTACCTAAAGGTCCTCGATATCATCGCCGGTGACGACGTGCTCGCGAAAGGCGGCGGCGGCAAGGGAGGCAAGGGCGACAAAGGGGACAAGGGCGGAAAGGGAGACAAGGGAGACAAGGGCGGAAAAGGAGACAAGGGCGGGAAGGGTGACAAGGGTGGCAAGGGTGGTGGCGGTGGATTCGGCTTCGACAACTACCACCTCGCCATCTTCGGCAAGCCCTCGCCCGATCAACCCTGGCTGGTGGAGTTCGGCGGCCATCACCTGGCAATCAACGTGACCATCGTTGGCAAGGACTTCGTGCTGACCCCGACCTTGACCTGCTCAACCCGGTAGCTTCACCAAGGATGGCAAAACGATCCGCCCGCTCGGCACCGAAGTCGATACTGCCTTCAAGTTGCTCAATTCGCTCGATGAAAAACAGCGTGCCCAGGCCATCCTCAAGAACCGAACTTCCGATCTGCTTCTGGGCCCAGGCAAAGACGGCAAGGAAATCCCACCTGAGGGGATCAAGGGGTCCGAGCTCAACGAAAAACAGCAAGCTCTTTTGATCGACCTGGCCGGCGCCTGGGTCACCATCCTGCACGAAGCCTCCGCCAATCCTCGGATGGCGGACATTCGCGCCAAGGTGAAAGACACCTATTTCGGCTGGAGCGGTCCCACCGCGGAAGGTAGCGCCGCCTACTTCCGAGTTCAAGGCCCAAGCGTCGTGGTCGAATACGCTCCCCAGGGCAGCACCGATCACATCCACACCATCGTCCGCGAATTCGGCAACGATTACGGGAAAAAATTGATCAAGTAGCGTTGGTGCCGACCTGCGTCTGGCCTGCGAAGCCGCCGCCGTGGGGGCGTTACCGGACATGCCCGAGAACTGGCTGGACATGGCACGGGATGCACGAGAGGCGGCCAATCGGCTGCTGACGGAAGATCATTACCGGTCAGCTGTCGCGCGCGCATACTACGCGGCCTTTTCGAAAATCACGCATGAGCTGGTTTCCATCGCCGGGTTGCCGATGCCGGCCGGCCGCGAAGGGACCAATCACGGCCGCATCCGTCCGGTTATCGAAACCAGCATGCCGAACATGGCCCAGCAAAAACGTGATAAACTATCAGAGATGTTGGGGCGGCGCTATGCGCTCCGAATCGATGCGGACTACCGGCCATCCGTCGAAGTCGAAGGGAAGGAAGCCCGCGAAGCGCTTTCGATCATGAAGACCATTTTTGAGGCGTTTTAGCGGAGGAATTCGATGCCAACCCAGGCCCAAGTGCCGGAAATCGTCGCCGAGGTTCGCCAACGCCTCGACGAAGTCGCGAAGCAAGGCGTTCACCTTCAAGTTGTCAGCGAAAAACTGGAGGACGGCTGGCTCTACATCGTCGTCACCCCTACTCAGCCCGGGGTTCGAGGCTCGGATCACGCTGCGCGTCATGTCGCAGATCGAGCGGGAAATGAGGAAGCAAGGAACAGACCGTCTCTTGCTTGTGCCCACCCTGGAGGATTGACCTTGCCGAGGCACGCGTCTTGCTCCTGAGCATCGACCCGCTGGCCAGCCTGGCCGAGAACCAGGCCCAGCTTCAAGAGCGTCTGCTATTCTTGACGCCGACGGTAAGTCCCGAATTGCGCCTGGCGTGGGAAGCCGCCGCCGTGGGGGTGTTGCCGGAAAATCCCCATGGTCGGCAATTCCTTTAAACCCTTCTTCCGGGGCACTTTTGAAGAACGGTCCAACCAGGTTGTTCTTACGGGCGTCTTCACAATGCATCCATGGGTTAAGGTGTGGATGACGTTGTGGTTCGGCATCCTCGGCTTTTTCACTTTGTTAACCAGCGCCGCGGCGATAAACGGCGCACTTCAAATTAACGCTGGGATTGCCACTGTTTTCATCTTCGGCTTTTTCTCTTTTGGATTTGGATTGGTCCGCTTGGGGCAATGGTTGTCTCGCAAGGATGTACCTTGGCTGTCCGCAGTGATCAGCGGGGCCTTGTCAAATGCGGGCCGGACAAACGGGACATGCTGAGGGAAATTGAACGCCAAGTGAATGGTGGATGAAGAATGGGCAGGCCAATCCACAATTTGCGCGACGTTATCTTCCCACCACCGCCGGCTGCCCCGCGCCCATCTCCGCCACGATGCGTTCCGTGAAACGCGCCTGCAATTCGTCAATGCTCTGGAACTCATAATGCCTCTTCAGGGCCGACGGGTAGCCGTCCCGGAGGCCGTCGCGCAAAAACTGCGTCAGCACCAAGGGGCCTTTGAGCTTGGTCAGGTAATCGACCAGGGCCACGCTCTGGGCGTAAAAGGTGCCGATTTGAGCGGGAGGCGGATAGCTTTCCATTTGCATGAGATCGCGGAGAGGAATCATGGTCTTGTTGCGCAGGCTAACGGCCAGGTTATTGCGGTGCTCCTGGATCTTGGAGGCCGGTTCGCTTAACACGGCGATGCCTTCATCCGCCCAGCGCGGCACGAAATGGTTGCCGAACTGGCCGGCCAGCACCACGTGCGTGGTCTCGTGCGGCAACACGTCGTCGAGCATCGTGGGATAGTCGCAGTGCAGGAAAATCTGCCGTACCACCACCCGGCCCGTCGACGGATCTTGCTCCAGTTGCGAATGCCCGGTCGTCGTGATCGGCAGGCCTTTTTGACGGCTGTACTCGGCGCCCGTGGCATACAGGTAAATGTCACACTTGGGCCGCCATTCGTCGTTGTCGGTTCCCAGCCACTTGCGGGACATCTGCGACCGCGTGGCTTCCGCCGTTTGCGCGACGCTTTCGGCGCGCTCCTTGGTCTGGTTGTGGAAAATGCGGAAATGATCCGTCTCGGCAACTTGCCAGCCGTGCTCGCCCCTGCCCGTGTGCTTGACGGGCACGAAGGGCGACGGCCGGAATGTCGCGGCTGGGCCGCGGCGCTTGGCAATTCCGCCAAGGATCTCCTCGCCGGTCTTGGCCAGTTGCGGCGCTACCGCCAATGCATTCCTGACGTCGGCATCGAGTCTATTCCAATCGCAAGACTGGCCGGGAGGACTGTTGAGCAGGTCGACGGCGATTGCCAGCTGGCAATAAGCCCAGCGTTTACGGTTGTCTTCGTCCAGCGCCCTGGCGTCGGCCTGGTTGGCCTGCTCGTAAAGCTGCTTGGCGGCCGCGTAATGTTCCTGAACGAACTCCAGATTGGCCCTCGCCAGGAAGTCCTTGGCGGGACTAACTTTCTCCTGGAAACCGCTGACCGCCAGTTTCAGCTCGTTGGCGGCATCGAATGGATCAGCCTTGGGGCGGACGGTCGACTGGGCGGCAGGAACGGGCTGAGGTGCAGCAGGGGCTGGGCTGGGCGCCTCAATTTTGGCTGGAGCCTGAGTCGCAACGGGTGGCTGACTCACCACCGGAGCCTGAGTCGCAACGGGAGTCTGACTCACCGCCGGTGCGGCTGGGCCGGAAGTGGAAGTGGCGAGTGCCGTGTAGCTGGCTTCATTGTCTTCGAGAATCTTCAATCGGGCCTGGTAGACCTCCGCCAGGGCCGGCTGGTTGGAAAGCGCCAGATCCTTCACATACGAGCGATAGGCGTCACGGAGTTGTGCCAAAAACTTGCGGTCACCGTTGACCCTGTTCAAATTGGCTTCCAGCAGCTCGACGGCTTTTTTGGCGTTGTCGTGCTGCAGATAATCGCGCGCCTGCACCAACGTCTTTTGCACGGCGAGAGTATTCTCGACGGATTGCTCACCGCCTCCTCCCGCGCCGCCGCCGCCGCCGGAGTTGGCTGCGATGCACAGCGATCCGATGACGACAATGGCAACCAAACCCAACACGACAAAAAAGCTAGACCGGGTCATGGACGCATCCTTGCGCTAAAACCCAGGGATTGAGGCCAGAAACGAGGGCGATTGGCCAGCGGCGAGGCAGGGTTCGCCAGCAAACGCGGCACAGGTTAGACCGAAAAAGAGAAAATTACAAGGTGAAATCAGGGCGTCGCGGCCAGGATATTCCTGATGTACGTCCGTACCGCGGCCGCGTCGACGCCGATGCCCACATCGACGTTGGGCTTCGGCTCGTGCTCCTGACGGGCATCGACCACGGTCATGCCACGCGTCAGCTCGCCCCGGGTTTCGACGTTGACGCACATCGGCCGGGTGCTGACCACGCCGCGAAGTGCGATCGCGGCGATGCCCAGCACGTCCTTGAGGTGAAAGCCTTCGATCCCGTAGATTTGCGAGGAAGCTCCAATGGCAAACGGCGCGATCTGGCGCAGGAATCGGCAAACACGGGATTCGGGCGCCGGCAGCTCCAGCAGATCGCTCGGCGAAAACAGAACTTTGCGCATCAGATCCAGGGGCAGCAGCGTGATCGGCGCGCCGCAGCGCAGCACCTGACGGGCCGCCAGCGGGTCGCAGTAAAAGGCAAACTCGGAAACCGGACCGGCGTTGCCTGGCTCATTGAAGCATCCGCCCATGCAGACCAGACGTTGCACCAGCATCGCCAGTTCGGGATCGCGGTCCAACGCCCGCGCCAAAACCGTGAGCGGGCCCAGCGTCACCACCGTCACTTCCTTGGGATATTGACGAACCAGATCGACCAGCAGCTTGTCGCTGGGGTGCGGATGATGCAGCTGCGCAGGGAAATGGGACGCCGCCAAGGCCGTTGGCGCCGTGCAGGCGGGTGCCGTCGATTTCGAATTCGACAGGGGGCGCCGCGCCGAGCCGGGGCCAGCGCCGCGGATCGAATTGCTCGATCAGGATTTGCACATTGAAGGTCGCCTGCTCGGCAGGCACGTTGCCGGCAGTGGCGGCGATGCCGAGCACTTCCAGCTCGGGATCGAATAAAGCCAGCGCGACGGCAAAGGCGCCGTCAATGCCGGGATCGGCGATAAGAATGACCTTTTGCGACATGGTAATGCTGTCCTTGGCTGGCGAACTTCTACGCCGACGCAGGTCATTGATCACCATAGCAGTTGTTAGCCGGCAATGGCAGGGGAAATTTGTTTTGTGTAGCACAGGCTTCCAGCCTGTGTCAAAACTGCACAGGCTGGAAGCCTAGGTCAAAGCTGCACAGGCTGGAAGCCTAGCCCGGATTATTCATCGCCTTAGCCACATTAGCAAGGGGCATGCTTAAGGGAAATGAAGCAAGGGCAGTTTTCGGATTTGCGCCACCGCAAGGAATAGCGCCCCCTTACCCCCACGCCGGGGGGTTGCGATTTTTCGAGCTGGCGGTTGGCTAAGCACTGGAGATGCGCGGCGTTGAAGTGAGGAACTCGGCGAGCCGGCGGTACCAATCGAGGTAGGGCCAGGCAGCGCTGAGGCGGACTAAAATCCGGCGACTGCTGACGGTGACTTCGGCGGCCACCTTGATCAGCAAGCTACGCCACGTGCAGGGATGGCCTTCACCAAGCGGATCGACTTGACGGCGCTGATTGAAATAACGGCGGCGGTGGGGATCGGCAAACGCTTCGGTCGGTAGCGGTTCGTTGTCGACTGGATTGAGTGGCGTTGGCTGCGGAGATGGCGGCGATGCGAATTCCCGGCGTAAGCGCACCAGCAAGTTGCTGGCTGCCGCGTGCAGATAAAGGCGGAAGAAGTTGGCCACGAAGCGATGATCGCTAGTGCGGTCGATCTTCAAGTCACACTTGAGTTCCTTGTTGCGGTTCTCGCTTTCGCCGCGCCCCGCGTAGTCGTCGTAGGCGGCCTCCGGCAGGATGGGAGCGCCAGGGCGATTGGTGACGATGAAACGTCGATTGGTGCCTTGGGCGTTGGCCTCCGCTTTGACGATCACCCAACGTTGCGCCGGCCAAGAGCCTGCTTGATACCAAAACCCGTCGAGCAGGCGTTGTGACTGGTTGGTGACCTTGAAATTAGCCTCGGCTTGTTCAAGCAGAGATTCGCTGCCTTTTTTGAGAACATTGTTGGCGGCGAGGCCAAAGGTATAGTCGACATTCACCCGTTCGCAGACCGCATACATCCAAGGCATGCCGCAGCCGGCATCACCACGCACATGGATGCGAACGTCGGGCCAAACTTGGCGGAGACGACGAACCAGGTACTCCAGATCGTCGTCGGCGCCGAGGGCGGCATGCACGGAGCCAGGGCGTAGCGATAATAGCACCGTTTGATCGTTGTCGGCGCAGGTGATGAACGAGGGGAAATATTGATACTGTTCGAAATAACCGTGGAAGAGGACCAGTTGTTGCTCGCCATGGGCTGGGTCATCAACGGCGTCGATATCGAAGGTCAGATGCTTTGGCGGCGTGGCAAACGAGGCGATGAACTGATCGATGAACACGTCGCGGAGTCCGCTTGAGCGAAGCGATGGTGACGGAGTTTTCAAACCGTGACAAGGTTGGCTGACTGGCCAAGGCACCGTCGTCGGGCGAGCGGTTGGCAATGAGCTTGAACACGGGATCGTAGCGCAAACTGTCGTGATCGTTTTGATCTTCATAATCGGCAAGGATTCCGAAGATGCGTGAGCGTGCCATTTCCAGGAACGAGTGGTCGCAATCCTCAGGGGAACGGGGGTCGTCCAAAGCTGCGGCGAACTGTCGGGTCAGCCCGATCTGTTCATCGAACTGGCGTAGCGGCAACAGGCCCGCGTCGGACGTTAGTTGCGCCTGGGAAGGCTCGACAACGACGTCCAAATCGCCCCAAAAATCAAAGGTCGCTTGCCAAGCAGTCTGTATACTCACAGCAGGCCTCCGTTCGTGCTCTATAGCTTGCTCGTAACACAAGTTAAGACGCGACCGAAGGCCTTTTTGTTTCAATGTGATGAATAATCCGGGCTAGGTCAAAGCTGCACAGGCTGGAAGCCTAGGTCAAAGCTGCACAGGCTGGAAGCCTATGCTACTTCATTCGCAGCGCCTCCAAGACGGCGAGTGCTCGCCCGTCGGCGATGGCTTGCGCCGCCAGCGCGACACCTTCCAGGAGGCTGGTCGCCCGCTGGGCGGCGACCAGTGCCGCGGCGGCGTTGGCCAGAACGATGTTGGCTGCCGCTCCAGGTTGGCCGCTCAAGATGCCATTAATCATGGCAGCGCTCGCCTCGGGCCCGTCCGCGCGTAATTCATCGAGCGTGCACGGCGCGAGGCCAAAGTCGGCGGCCGTCCACTCCCAGGCCGTGACCTTGTTGCCAAGGACCTCGCGGACCAAGGTCGGCGCCGACAGGCTCACCTCGTCGAGTCCATCGCGGCTGCACACCACCAGCGATTGCCGCGTGCCCAGTTTGGCCAGGGCGCCAGCCATGGGGTCGAGCATTTCAGCACGACCGACTCCCAGCAGCTGGTGAGCGGCGCCTGCCGGGTTGGCCAGGGGGCCCAACAAGTTGAACAAAGTCGCCACGCCCAGCATTTGCCGAAGTGGCGCGATCCGCTTGAGGGCTGGATGAAAACTTGGCGCGGCACAAAATGCCAAATTGAAGGCATCCAGGCGTTGCCGTGCGCCGCTGGGACCGGTGGCGGGCATGATGCCCAGCGCCGCCAAAACGTCGACGCTTCCCGAGCGGCTGGAGACGCCGCGGCCTCCGTGCTTGACGACGGGCACACCCGCTGCCGCGACCACAAACGCCGTGGCCGTGCTGATGTTAAAAGTGCCTGACCCGTCGCCGCCGGTGCCACATGTGTCCAATACTGGCAAGGGGAGCGTCGGTTCCCAGCCGATCATTTGCTCGCGCAGCACCCGTGCCGCCGCCGCGATTTCACCGCTGGTTTCGCCCTTCATGCGCAGCGCGATCAGGAACGCGGCAGCTTCCCCGTCACCGCAAGTGCCGTCGATCATGGCCGTCATGAACGCACGAACTTGCTCATCGCTCAATTCCCGCTGTGCCAGGAGGGTGCGGAGCACCTCTCTGCCGGCTTCAAAGGGTGGTTGTGCTTGCAATGGAATCCGCTCCCGCAAAAGGGGCATTTTGGGAAAAAAATGTGTTCCGCTTGCATTTTTCTCTTTATTTGTGTACGAACGTCTAATATACTTGAGTTCACGTGGACGATCAGGTGTCAGGAGTACACCAGCGTTAATACTGAAGGCGTTTTACCGCATGTTTCAAAAAGGGGTCAGGCACCATTTATGCGAAGCACCCTCCGCATTCAAAATGGCGGGGCGAATCCGGTAAATGGTGCCTGACCCCTTTTTGAAACATGCCCAACATCCATTTGCGAGGACCCAATCATGGCGGATTACAGTCAGCTAACGCAACGCCAAAAAGAGATCTATGAATTTATACGCGACAAGATCGAATTACGCGGCTATGGCCCGACGGTCCGCGAAATCGGCGACGGCTTTGGCATCGAATCGCCCAACGGCGTGATGTGCCATCTCAAGGCACTGGAGAAGAAGGGCCTCATCACTCGCCGCGAGCGTTCCGCGCGGGCCATTCAGCTGGTGGATCGCACGCCGACGGGTTCGTGGCTGCCGATGCTGGGCGCCGTTGCGGCCGGCTCGCCGGTCGAAGCGATCGAGCAGCAGGAAAAGCTCGAATTCGCCAATCTGTTTGGCGGGCCCGATCGTTTCGCACTCAAGGTCCGCGGCCAGTCGATGATTGAGGAGCACATTGCCGACGGCGACTACGTGGTTATCCACAAACAGGAAACGGCCCACAACGGCGAACGGGTGGTGGCGATGATCGAGGGCGAAGTGACCCTGAAACGCTATTACGAAGACGGCGAAAATCTCCGCCTGGAGCCGGCCAACGGCACCATGAAGCCGATCGTGGTGCCGCGCGATCGGGCTCAGATTTTGGGGGTGTTGGTGGGTGTCGTGAGGAAATGTTGACAATTTGGTCGGCAGTTTAGCCGCGGTCCGAAGGACCGCGCGTTTGGCGTATCATTGCCCACCGCGCGGTCCTTCGGACCGCGGCTAAACGAAGGTGTTGTTGGTTGCCGTCTTAGACTCCTGCCACGGCAAACTCTTCCGCCTCCATCGGCTCGTCACTCATCAGCCTGGTCATCAACTTGAGCAGTCTCAAGTTCAGGCTTTCATTGCGCTGCGCGGCCTGCAGAGGCTTGACATTCAGCCAGGGATGCTCCGTCAGGTGCAAGAAACGGCGAAACCAGCCGCGCACGCGCACGGCCGACCAGTCACCGACGACGTCCATGCCGGCGAGCTGCTGCCGCGCGGCCCCGACAAATGCACGCAACACGTCTTCCACTTCGGGAATCGTCAAATGCCCTGAGTCCCAGTTGACCACCGCATCGCCCGCTCCAAGCACGTCCTTATCGAGAGAAATGTAGAGCGGCCACCGTGCCAGTTCGTCGCGGAAGGGCTTGACAAGCTGTTCGATGCGGGCCGTCGTCGCCGCGAAATGCGGCTGGGCACGCAGCGCCGGATAGCCAAGGCCGCCCCAGGGGCCTCGCCGGAATGGGCGTCTGGCGGCAATGACCTGGATTTTGCCGGAATGCAAGCTCGCCCAGGGCGCCAGCCGGCGAAAGTTATTGTCGAAATCGACGTCGCCGCCGACGTGATAGACGGTGCGCAGGTTGGCGAGCTTGGTCGCGTGATGAACCCAGCTCCCGCAGTGCATCACGGGTATGCCGCGCATCCAGTCGGGGTGGTTGTCGAGAATCAGCAAATTGAACGGCTGTTCGATGCGCCGCAGCAAAGCGAGACTGACGTGATGGAAATCGCCGGAACCAAGAAAGGTGCACATCGGCCACGGATCGTGAGCTGAACCTAGCACCGCCGCCAATGCCGACTCAAATTGCTCAAAGCGCCGAAAGCTGCAGCCCAGCGGCACCCTTGGCCCCCAATCACCCAGATCATGGATTGCGGGGCTCACTTGGCGCAGCAAACGCGGCTGTTTGCGAAGACTGCCGTCCAGATCCACAATGCGCAGGTCCATCGTTGGCCTCTCCGTGACAAGGGGGCGAAGCGGGACCTTGGAGGATACCAATGCGCGAGGACAAGACAAGACGAGAATCAGCCGCTAAAAAAAAGGGTCAGGCACTGTTGTGCGAAGCACCCTTCGGGCCGTTCCGGCAACGGTGCCTGACCCCTTTTTTTAGCGGCTGATCAGAGCCTCTTGTCGATTTGGCGCTGGAGAAAGCCCAACACCAGCTGCTGGTAGGCGGCGCTGTCTTTGGTGCAAAGGTTGGTATGGTCGGCGCCCTTGATCTCGGCGAGCTCATGGGGCCCGGCACATTGGCGGGAAAGGCGCTGGGCGTCTGCCGGCGGCGCGTGCACGTCAGCAGTGCCGGTCAAAAGCAGCAACGGCACCGAGGAGAGGTTGCGGATGTGGTCAGCGGGAGTGATCTGGGCCAGCTTCAGGCCTAGACGTCGTTCGGTCACCCAGACGACGCCGCCCGCGAAACGGCGGAACCAAGCCGGGAACTTCGTGCCAATGCGATTGTCGAAGGCGCTGGCCACGTCGTGGTACAGGCTTTCCAGAATGCACGCATCCAACTGGCCCACGCGCGGGCCGCCGAAACACAACGCGGCGGCACCCATGGAAATGCCCACGGCGGCACGGAATTCATCGGGCCAGCGCTCGGCCGTGAAAGCGAGCACCGCGTCGACGTCACGACCCTCGTAATAGCCGAAACTGGAGCGGCGGCCCGTGCTCAGGCCGTGTCCGCGATGATCAAAGGCCACGCAGCGGTAGCCGGCAGCCGTCAGTATGGCGATGCGCGGCAAGGTCTGGGCGCGGTTGTGGCGGAGGCCATGAAACAGTGCCACGGTGCCGCGCGGTTTGGCTGGCGCCACCACCCAACCCGAAAGGAGATGGCCGTCCGCGGTCCGGCAGCTCACTTCCTCGCAAGGAAGATTTAACGCCGCCGGCCCGGGACTCGGCCGGCCGCGCGACGGCCGCGTCAGCCAGCGCGACACGGTATACGCGGTGAGCAGATAACCGACGCCGCTCATGACTGTGGCGCCCGCGAGGAATTCAGCGACCCACGACGCCGGTCTGCGTGGTTGGTGATACATGGCGCATCTCCAGAGTTGCCGCTTGGTTAACCTCCGCGAAATTGCTGCAGCTATTTGTAGGACGGGCTTCCTAGCCCGTCCGGGACGGGCTAGGAAGCCCGTCCTACAAATAGCATCCAGATGAATCGCCCAGCATGACCGATGTCACGCCGCACGATTCGCTGCCACCGTCAAATCGGTGTCCTCGGCGGCCGGCGCCTCCTTGCGTCGCCCCACAAGCCATACCGCCAGCACCAGGAGCACCGCCGCTTCGCCGACCGCGAACATGGCTTTTTCGCCGCCCCAGTCGCGAGCCATGCCCATCACCGCCGGGCCCATCAGGCAGCCGATGCATTCCATCCACAAGTACCAGGCATTGGCTCGATCGAGCTGTCCCGGCGGCAGGTTCTCGCCTAACAGCGCCAGGCCCAGGGGGTAAAACGCTCCCGAGCAGGCGCCCACGACGAAAAGGGCCACCGGCAGCAGCGGCGAGGTGCCGGCCAACGGCAAGGCGATCAATCCGATCACCACAAACCCAAAGCACATCAGCAGTATCAACTGCCTGCCAAAACAGTCCGCCAGCCAGGCCACAGGCACCTGGAAGACGATGACGCCGATCATGGTGACGCTCGTGAGCCAGCCTACATGCTGCTCCGAAAGACCCTGGGCAATCAAGTACAGCGACATGAACGCGATCATGCCGCCTTCCAGAAATCCCTGGCTCCAGGCGGAGCCGAAACTCAGCAGGTTGTCGCGAAGATCAAGCGAGACCGTGTCGGTTGTGGCCTGATCCTGAGGCGGAATCGGCGGCAGCCAGGCCTTCAGGATCCCGGCCCCGATCAAGCTCGCCGCGCCGCCGGCCATGAAGGCCAGCATGGGAAATTCGCCGACCATTTCCAACCCAGCCCAGTTGCCAAGCGCCCAGCCGATCGCCAGGGCGACAGCATACAGGCCGAAATTCCGAGCCCGTTGCTCGGCGCTAGATCGCGGTTGACGCAGGTCTCCATGGGAATGAGGCTGACGGCGCCGGCGATGCCGTTGAGCAGGCGGATGCCAAACCACCAGGCCAACGAATGGCCGAATGGGAAAAGCGCTACCGTGAGTCCGCTCAGAACCATGCCAGCGATCGTGCAAAGCGGGCCCCAGCGGCGCATCAGCATGGGCACGCCCAGGGCGGCCAACGCCAGGCCGCCATAATAGAACGCGGTATTGAGGCCGATGATGGTGTCGCTGCACCCCGCATGACGCAGCCAAAGCGATGCAAGGGGGCGCTGACACCGAAGCTGAACGCCCAAAGGCGCTGGAAAGGCAGATGATGCCAAGTGCCCGGGCTGGCGCGGTCGTCGTGGTCCGCATGGGTGCTCCGCTCGCTGAGCTGTCAATCCTTTGATGCCCCTTTTTTGGAGCCTCTTTGGGTTTCGGCGCAGGGCGCGGGGTTTTTTGAATCCGATTGCGATTTGGAATCTGGAATCTGGGATTGCCGCGCCGGTTGTAGCGATTGCTCCGGCGTGAATCAAGCTGCATCATGATGCATTCCAACCCGAAGCGTAAGCGAGGTCGATTAGCATCCCTCGCTCACGCTTCGGGTTGGTATTGCGCGATGCTTGCAAGTTACCCCGAGTGGCCGACCGGCATATCGCTATTCCAACTCGCTTTGCGCCGATTCAGCGGAACCACGGCCGGAAACAGGGTGCCCCCGAACCAACCACCCACGAACGACAGGCACACAATACTGACCAGCGTGCAGAACATCATTTCGAAAGACACGTTTTTGCCGCCGAGGTGGTTGCCGATCAAAAGGATCGCGGCCCCAATGCCCGCGCAAAGGCCGTGTTTGGTCCCGTTGCGCGCGGTTGCGCCGGCGACGGCCGCCCCCAGCAGCGTGATGAGACCGATGATTTCCCAGGTCACAAGCTGGGCCTGGAGCTGGTCGTTGAGTTTGAGAGTCCCATTGCTGGCCCGCAGGACCAGCGCCAGCAAACTCGGCCCCCACAGGAAACCGGCCGTGATGATCACAATGCCCACGGAGACCCGGCTCCAGGAGACGGGACCGCGCAAGCTCGCGAAAAGGCTGCTTCTGCGTTGGGCAGGTTTGGGTTGCTTTTCGGTTCCGAATTCCGGCATGGCCAGGACCGGCAACGGCTGCCAGATTTGCGCGCCCAGCACCGCGCCAAGGGCCCCGAAACTAATGTGCAGAAGTGGCTGTCCGTACAGAGCCACCTCGGTCGGATGTTCGCCCCGCAAGTGCTGGTACACCAGGAATATCAGACCGTGAACCAGCCCGACCACCGCGCCGAGCAGCGCCGCTTGACGTTTGCCGGCGCCCGCCAGGGCCCCGCCAGCCAGCAGGCTAAATCCCTGAATGCACTGGAGCAGCACCAGACCGTAGAGCGTCGTCCATATGGATTGTGAGGGGTCGTCGGCGGCAACTTGCACGAAGGCATGGCACAGCATCTGCAGGCCGTAAGCCAACCCCTGAGCCAGTACAATGCCGACCGCAATGCGGCCGATGCCCGCTTGGAGGCCGAATCCTCTGGACGAGCCGGCAGCACGTTCACCGCGCGATTCGTACAGCAAGCGCACCCCGCAGCTGGGGCATTGCAGGGACTTGTCAAACGACCCTTTGCATTGTGGACAAACCAGAGCCATCGCGTCGATCTTGCCGCATTCGGGTTAGCCTCTCGCGCAAGTGGAGCAACAAACTCCGCACCGCGCGGGAGCGTCAGGGGATGGCAAGCCTCCTTCGCGAGTATAGGTTATTTTTCAAGGCCAGGTGAGCCGATTCAGCCCAATTTGAACCATTCCTGGATTCCGGAGACCCCGCGATGTCCTCTGCTTTTCTGCTGGCGATAGACCAGGGAACCACCAGCACCCGCGCCGTTGTTTATGATGCCCAGGGCAACCCGCGCGGCACGGCGTCCCGTGAAATCGCTCAGCACTATCCGCGGCCTGGCTGGGTTGAGCACGACCCCGAGGAAATCTGGCAGTCGGCGGCCGAAGTCGTGCCGCGCGCTCTCGAATTGGCCGGGATCAACCCGCGCTTGCTCGTCGCCATTGGCGTCACCAACCAGCGCGAGACGGTGCTGATCTGGGACCGGGCGACGGGCCAACCGCTCACGCCCGCGGTGGTCTGGCAAGATCGCCGCACCAGCGATTTTTGCCGCCAACATGCCAAGGAGGAGCCTGGCATCTACCGGCGAACGGGGCTGGTGCTGGACCCCTATTTCTCGGCCACCAAGCTGCTTTGGCTGCTGGACAATGACCCGTCTCTCAGAGCGCGGGCGGAAGCCGGCAAGCTGGCGGCCGGCACGATCGACAGCTGGCTCATCTGGCGTTTGACCGGGGGCCGCGTCCACGCCACCGACGTGACCAACGCCTCACGCACGTTGCTGCTCGACCTCAAAACCGCCCAGTGGGATCCCGAGCTCTGCCGCTTTTTCAAGGTCCCGCAAGCCTTGCTTCCGGAGATTCGGCCGAGCGCTGCTGACTTCGGCTCCACTCACAATCTAGGCTTCGTGCCGGACGGTTTGCCCATCCTTGGTGTCGCGGGTGATCAGCAGGCCGCCCTCTTCGGCCAGCGCGGCTTCACGGCGGGGCAGGCGAAATGCACCTACGGCACCGGGGCGTTTTTCCTGATGCACACCGGCACGCAGCTCATTCCCTCGGCGAATCGTTTGCTCACCACGCTGGCCGCCACGCTCGACGCCACGCCACAATACGCTCTGGAAGGCAGCGTCTTCATCGCCGGCGCGGCAGTGCAATGGTTGCGCGACGGCTTGCGTTTCTTCCAGGAAGCGCCGGCCGTTGAAGCCCTGGCGGCGAAATCGGACCTCGAGCAGCCGGTGTTGTTCGTCCCGGGATTTGTGGGCCTGGGCGCGCCGCACTGGGTGCCCGAGGCGCGCGGCGTGCTCTTCGGGCTGACCCGCGGCACCAGCATGGCGGACATCAGCCGGGCCACGCTCGAGGGCGTGGCCTTCCAGGTCGCGGACCTGATCGGCGCCGCCGCCGAGGATGCTGGCCAGGAACTGCCGGAGCTGCGCGTCGATGGCGGCATGGCCCGCAATGCCTGGTTTTTACAGTGCCAGGCCGACTTGCTGGGCCGGCCCGTTGTACAATCAGCGCATGGCGAATCGACCTCCCTCGGAGCGGCCATGCTGGCGGGATTAAAGGCCGGTGTGTGGCCCGACGTCGATGCGCTGCGGCGGTTGCCGAGCCAGGAGCAGCGATTTGAGCCGAAGTTGCCCGAGGCCCAGCGCCTCATCCGAGTGGCCCAGTGGCAGCGGGCGGTCCGGGCGGTGATAGATTTTTACCAACTAAAGTAGTAGGCACACTCCGTGTGCCGTTGAACCGGTAACGGCACACGGAGTGTGCCTACTACTTTGGTGGAGTGTCCTATGCTTCCCCGCGAACTTCTGCGCCAGGTGCGCCGTTTGCAGTTGCGGGCCCGCCGCGCCGTCGAGGACCTGCTCGGCGGCGAATACCACAGCGTCTTCAAGGGCGCCGGCATCGCCTTCGAGGAAGTGCGCGAGTATCAGCCCGGCGACGACATCCGCGCCATCGACTGGAACGTCACCGCCCGCATGGGCCATCCGTTCATCAAACGCTTTATCGAGGAACGCGAGCTGACGGTGATCCTGCTGATCGACGGCAGCGCCAGCCAGACCTTCGGCACGCGGCTGCAGCTCAAGCGCGAAGTGGCAGCGGAACTGGCCGCCGTGCTGGCCTTTAGCGCCATCACCAACAACGACCGTGTCGGCCTGATCCACTTCACCGACCGCGTCGAGCGCTTCGTGCCGCCGCGCAAGGGCGTTCGTCATGTGCTGCGGCTGATCCGCGATGTCCTCTTTTTCCAGCCGCGTAACAAGGGCACCTGCATTCATGAAGCCCTGCGCGTGCTCAACCGCGTGGTTCATCGGCGGGCGATTGTCTTTCTCATCAGCGATTTCCTGGATCGCGGCTACGAGAAGTCGCTCCACTATGCCGGCCGCCGCCACGACCTGATCGCCGTGCCCATCCGCGACCCGCGCGAGGCCGAGCTGCCCAAGGTCGGCCTGCTGCAGCTGGAAGATGCCGAGACCGGCGCGACCGTCTTGCTCGACACCGCCAGCCGGCGAGTCCGCGCCGATTTCGCCCAACAAGCAGCCCGGCGCCGCGAAGAGCTGTTGCTGATGGCCCGCTCGGCGCGCGTGGACGTGATCGAAGTGTCTACCGATGGGGGCCATCTCGAAGCGCTGGTGCGTTTCTTCCGCCTGCGCCAGCAGCGTCTGAGGAGGGTCTGATGCCCCGAGCGGTCATGCTCTTCACCGCGTTGATGATTTTGACGGCGGACGATCCCACGTTGACGCCTGTTCAGAAGCACGGCAACGCCGGTCTTTGGCTGGCTCGCCCCGCCAATGATCCCCTATCGGTCAAACTCTCGGAAACGCTGACCATCGTGATGCGTGTTGAGGGCGACGCTCCGCTGGAGGTGGAGTTGACGGAGAAAATGCATTCCAACGAAGGTTGGCACCTGGCATTGCAGGGCCAGCCAACCAAGCAATTAGTGGACGATGGCCGGCGGGCACGCTGGGAGCAGATTTTCCTGGCGACTCCCCTAAAGCCAGGATCGTTTCCGCTCAAATTGCCGGCGCTGCAGTTCACCGAGAAGAATGGCAAGGAGCAATCGGTGTCCTGGGAGCCGCTGCCCCTGCGGATCACCACGCGCGTGACCAAGGTGGAGGTCGGCGAAGCCCGCGACCGGATCGCCATCGAGGAGCTGCCGCCTCTGCCGCCGGTGTCACCACCGCCGCGATGGCCATGGTTGCTGGCCGTTTTGCCGCTGGCGGGGGTGGTGTTTTTCGTGGCCAGGCGGTGGCGCCGCCGCTCGCTGCCGTCGCCGCCTCCAAGCGAGGTGGCACTCAAAGAATTGGACGAACTGAGCCATTTGACCGCTGCCACGGCGGAGGAAGCGAAGGGTTTATATACCCGGCTGTCGGATGTGCTGCGCCGCTACCTCGAGCTGCGTCTGGGCTTGCCGGCAACTCAGCGGACGACGGCGGAGTTTTTCGCAAGCCTGACCAAGGCGTCGCCCTTTGGCCAGCAGGCACGGCAGATGCTAAGCGACGTCCTGCGCAGGTGTGACCTGGCCAAATTTGCCGGAATCGTGCCGGCAGGGGAGGAAACGCGCCAGGCTGTGGAGGCGGCGCGGGATTTTGTGAAGCAGACGGAGGCGGATTTGGCGGCGAAATCACCGAAGAGAACGAGCGATTGAAATCGGGGCCGGCAGTGCATTACAGTATTACCGCACGGTCCCTTGAAGCGCTGTCTCGCTGCAGCTAAAATTCACAACTAGCGCTTAATCTTGTTGGGATTCGAGTCAAGCAATGCCCAAGCACTTGGAGTTCGTTGTACCTGGACCGCCGATCTCGAACCAGGTTCCTGGACCGAACTTGAACGCCTGGAAGGCCACAATCTCGGGAGCCGCCGCCGACGGATGGACCGGTGAAACGCTGGCAGGAGAAGTAAAGGCAATTGTCATCAACTTTTACGACGGCAGCAAGCCTTCGCTGGACGTGGACAATATGTCGAAAGCGATCTTCGATGAAATGCAGGCCATCATTTACGATGATGATCGCCAGATCGTCCAGGCCGAGTTAACCCACGTCAAGATTGATGCGGCTTTCACCATCAAAAACGCCTCGAAGATTCTGGTAGACGCCCTGCAACAAGGCAACGAATTCGTTTATGTCCGCATTGAAGATCCGGTTTACCCGTTCCCTCTACCTACGTGATGTCATGACGTTCGACGAAAAACTGAAGCATCTGGCTGATGCGTACCATGCGCAAGGGTACACCGTTACGACCTCGCCTACGGCTGCCGATTTGCCGGAATTTGCCAAGGATTTCAAAATTGCCTTGGTCGCCAAACGGGCAGATGGTGGGGTGATCGCTGCCATTAAGGAGACGCGCGAAGCATTCGAGAATGACGCGGAAATTCCGAGGTATGCGGAAACGACACAGGAACACCCTGGTTGGCGATTTGACGTTACGGTTCTTGAAGGATCAAAACGGCGACCGCTGCGAAAGCGTGACGTTCCGGAGATGACCGACGAAGAGGCCGAACTGTCACTTCAAGCGGCTCATAAGCTATTGGAGTTGTCGTTCGTCGTTCAGGCCTTCGTGTCGGCCTGGTCACTTCTGGAAGCGGCGATGCGCAAACGCCTGCAAGCGGCCGGCGAGCGGGTGGGTTGGGGCGATGATCCGCGATCGCTATTGAATCAGCTTTTCTCCAATGGCATCATCGAGAATCCCACGTTTCGGTATCTGGAAACGATGATGCACACACGAAACGTTCTGGTGCATGGTTTCGCCCCCAACGCAGTTCCTGCTCGGGAAGTTGAGCAAATGCTGGAAATTGCTGGCCGTTTGTTCGACGAGGCCAGAGCGTTACGAAAGACAGCGTGACTTTCAGATGCGAAATGGGAATTCCCCAGCTCATGACCGGTGTCTGTGATAATCAGACCTGCGCCGGTCGAGCTAATCACCGGTGCGGTGGTGGAGGAGGTAGGATTCGGCATGCGATACCCGGAAGCCGTCGACCCGAGCTTGGTGGGAACCTACCCGGCCTCGGCCCACGCGGGAGGCGGCTACGTGTGGGACGCAGTGCTCGAGTACCGCGTCTGGTGCCACCCCGAGCGTGGTGCTCCCGACCTAGAGGAGGGGAGCGACTATTACTACCCGTTCGCGACCTACGAAGAGGCCTTGGACTTCTCGGAGCGTGATGCGGGCACCGAGGAGCCGTTGGCCTTGGTCCTTCAAGAGGAATTCATCGACGAGCCGGAGGCTGGCCGGTATATCCACGTGAAGACGCGCCGAGTCGCGGAGTGGCCGGTGAGTTTTCTCGTCCGGCCGAGGCGGACGGCGAGCACAATCCCCGACTTTTTGGCTGCAGATGCTCCGGCCAACCGCCTGGACATTATTCGGGGGTTGGCGATGCCGAATCGTGAAGGCTAGCAAACAAAATCGATGTGCCGCCTGCCGGCCTACTGTCGCCTCGAAGGGTCATTACAATGAGCGCAGAAAGGCAGGGATGATTCATGTCCACCACCATTACAGGTGTCGTGACTAACGGCGTTGTCGTTCCCAACTCGCCTTTGCCGGAAGGGGCCAAAGTCGAGGTCATTGTGGTAATCCCGGATAGACCTGCACGGCAGTTCGGTTCGGCGCGTAGAATTCCTGGAATCGCTGCCGCCGGGGCCTCGCGCGTTCAAAACTTGGGAGGAGTATGAGCGGTTTCTGCGAGAGGGACGCAATTCATGGGATCGCTGATCGTGCCTGCATCAGGCCTCGTGTACATTGACACGAATCCCGTTATTTATAGTGTTGAGAAAAATGCCCAATATTGGCCGCTTCTTGAGCCGCTTTGGCAGGCGGCGAAGGCAGGGTCCACCTCATACAATAGTTGGCGGAGGTACTAATCATGCAAACCGCAATGCGCGTGCAAACGACGATTCTTCCCGGCCATCCCATCGATATTAGTGCGCCCGATTTGCCGGAAGGCGCCAAAGTTGAGGTGAGTGTCGTCATCCTGGATCAGTCGATACTTGCCGTCGGCAACGCGGAACGTGAAAAGGCCCGCGCCGCGGCGCTCGAACAATTCCTCGCGCTCGCCAAGTCTTCATCGTTGCGTTCCATCAGCCCTTGCCCAACGCGTGACGAACTTCATGCACGCCGTTGACACCAATACAAGGAATTCCGATGGCCAAACCAAATCGGGCTGCATGGCACCTTTGGTTGCTCCTAATCAGCGGCCCGATGGCCCTGACGTCGCTCGCACTCGCGCAAACGGCGACCCAGCCAGCCCCTTTGGCACAAGAGCTGTCGAAGGACCCTCCCTTTGCTGAAGGCGCTCCCGGCAAGCCCTACAGAGTATTGGGAAGCAAGCGATTTGCTTTTGATATCAGGTCACTTGCTTTCTCGCGCGACGGCAAGGTGCTTGCCGCTGCGGGATATGGCAATGCCAACAAAGTCGCAATTGTGGACGTCGCTTCCGGGCAAACAGTTGTCCAACTCGATGACCATTCGGGTTCAATGCCGGCCTTGGTGTTTTCCCCAGATGGAAAGTATCTCTATGCCGGCGCACAATTCCGCAACCCAGTTCCTCCGCTCGTGACGAACGCGGTGGTTAATGTCTGGGACCTGACTGCGGGCAAAAGCCATAAGGAAATCCGAGCCGATTTATGGGACCTTTCCGCCAACGGCAAAACACTCATCACCATTGAAAACCAAATCACCTTTTTCGATAGGGGATTCAAGAGAGGCGAACCTCCACCGCCTTCGTTCACTGTCCGCCTTTGGGACACCGCGACCTTGAAGGAAACGGGCAAGATCGAAAGCAAGGGTGTTTTTCTAACTACGCTGTGCGTGTCGGCCGACGCCAAGTCGCTTGCTTTGGCAGCCTCTGACTGCTCCATTCGTATGCTGGATTTGCAAACGCGCAAGGAGACGCGCCGCATTGAGACACCGAAGCGGGGCAAGGAGGCTGGCGAAGCGGTGACTTTCATGGCATTCAACCACGACGGAAAAACGCTGGCCTCCGTCACCGACACCATATTCATGAACGGCGTCCCGCGTGTCGTTCAACTCTGGGACGTGGCCACCGGGAAGGCAATTCAAACACTAGCCGGCCCCAAGGCGCCTTTGACCGGGATGGCCTTCACGCCCGAGGGCGACCAACTGATCTTCACAAACCAGGATCATTCCTGGCATGTCTTTGACGTTGCAACCGGCACGATCGTGCGCTCCTTTGGCCGCGATAATGTAAGGGAGTTTGAATTGTCGCCAAACGGCCGGATCCTCGCCACCTTAAGCAGAAAGGATTTGCCAGGCTATGCGGTCGCCGAAAAGAGTGTTCGTTTATGGGACGTCGCGACTGGCGAGGAGTTGGGTCAAATCGCCGGCGACCCTCCGGCGGCTTACCGGTTGCATTTCACGTCCGACAGTCGTGCATTGTTTGTGCAACAAACAAACGATAATGGAAGGTTCGGAATTTGGGAGTTATCCACCCGACAGATGCGAGCGTCGATACCTGGGGGATCGCCTTATGCTCTTTCCAACAACGAAAGGCTGATTGCCTATCAGATCGGAACGGGCACCATCGCTGTCTGGGACCTGACCGGCCGCAACACCGGCGGCGTGTTGGACGTCACACCACTCAAAGCAAGCGAGCTGACAAAACTCTGGAACGAATTGCAGGGCAACGCCTCGGAAAGTTACGGGGCCATTTTGCGCCTGGCGGGCGTGCCTGACCAAACTGTGCCTTTCATGGAGGAAAAACTGCGCGCGATTGCGGCGCTCGATAAAAAGCGAATAGGCGCCTTGTTCGCGGATCGGCCTTGTTCACCGGAGCAAGTTTTGGCTCTGCGCATCGTGGAGGTGTTGGAGCAGTGCGGCACGCGGCCGGCGTGTAAATTGCTCGAAACGCTGGCAAGCGACGAAAAACCGCAATTCACCGATGCCGCGCGGGAGGCGCTCGGGCGCTTGAAAAAGCTGTAGCCGCGACATCGTGCGTAAAAGCCGTGCAACACATTTGAAGGCCGTCATTGCAAGGCATTGGCAGTCATTGCTTTACGATGTCAATGTTGCGGCCGATTCGTTCAGGGAGTATTGCCCAGGTCTGCAATGCAACGCATTTTCAGCCGCTTTTGTTGACAGCGCTTCACTTCGCCGCCGAGGCGCGCAATTCGGCCTCGGCTCGCGGCGCGGCCTCAATGATGCTAGAGGTACTGCCAGGAACCGCAACGATCCGCAGCAGATCAAAGCCAGCCGACCACAGCAGTGCTCCCCACTCGTCGGCACCGCGCTCGCGCCCTCCCGTGACCACCAACATGCTGAGATCGCCCATCAGCATTTGCTCGACCTGCGGATCGCCGGCGTCGATTTTGGCCGGCAGCACGTTTTCGATTAGCAGAAGTCGGCTCTTAGGCATCATCACTGCACGGCAATTTTCCAAGATGCGGCGAGCGGCGTCATCGTCGTAGCCATGCAGCACGGACTTCAAAATATACGCATTTGCGCCAGCGGGAACGGTTTGTAGAAGGTCACCGCCCACAAGTTGGCAACGGCCAGCTAGCCCAGCGGCCTCGAAGCGCGCCGCCGCGCCAGCGAGGGCCTGCTCCCTATCAACGAGAATGCCTCGCGATTGCGGATTTGCCAGCAGGATTGCCGCCAACAGCCCGCCACCCGCGCCGCCGAGGTCGGCCACAACACCACAAGGCGAAAAATCGTAAGCCGCGGCGAACGGCGCCATGTCGTCGGCTGTTGCTTCCGCAAACACCGCATGGAATATCGCCCTGGCGTCCTTTTCACGTGACCAGCGGGAAGTCACTCCATCGCGCTGCATGGCCGCGGCCTGCGCCCGCAATTCCGCCGGCCTGAACACATTCCGCAAGATAAGTCCAGGAATCGGCCAGCAGATCGGCTCAGAACACAATCGACGCCCAAACCGAATCCGGCGCATTTCTTTTCAGCGGCTCGCCAAAGGGCGTCAAGGCGAAGCGAGCCGGCGCAGTCTCCTCGATCACTCCCATGCCAATGAGCGCACGCAGCAACCGATACAGCCCATCCCGATTGGACTTTGTTGCCACGGCGAGCTCCTCGAGAGTCCTCCGACCTTCGCCCAGTGCGTCAGCGATGCCAAGGCGCACCGCGGCGCAAAGCACCCTCCCGCGGGCGTAGGCCCGGGCCATGTCCACGAGCGATCCGCGAACTGGACTAATCTTCCTCCTCCTCCGCGTGCGGCTTCGACTTGCTGACGATCTGCTGCTGCACGTTGCCCGGCACCATGTCGTAATGGCTGAATTCCATCGTGTACGACCCCTGGCCCTTGCGTGATGCTGCCGAGCTGGGCGGCGTAGCGCGTCACCTCGGCCAGCGGCGCCTTGCCCATGATGACGGCCAGGTCGCCCGGCAGGCTGTCCTGGTTTTCGATGCGGGCCCGCTTGGTGTTCAGGTCGCTCAGGATGGCGCCGGTGTACTTGGACGGGATCGTCACTTCCAGATTGACGATCGGCTCCAGCAGCACCGGCCGGGCTTCGAGGAAGGCTTTCTTGAAGGCCATGCGGCCGGCGGTCTTGAACGCGGCTTCGGAGCTGTCGACGTCGTGGTACTTGCCGAAATAGACCTCCACGGCCACGTCCTGCATGCGGTAGCCGGCCAGGGCGCCGCGATCGAGCACCTCCTTGCAGCCTTTTTCGACGGCCGGGATGAACTGGTTGGGAATGCGTGCCGCCGACGATGTGATCGATGAAGGCGAAGTTGTGCTCCGCTTCGTAATGGGCCGTAGCGGATCTTCTCGAACTTGCTCTTGTTGGCGAACTTCTCGCAGCAGCTCCGCCTCGGTGTGTGATGCCCAGGTCCTTGAGCGGATAGACGCGCATGTGCACCTCGCCGAACTGGCCGCGGCCGCCGGATTGCTTTCTTGTGGCGATGGTCGGCGCCGGCGGCGGCGGTGATCGTCTCGCGATAGGGAATCTTCGGCTCGTGCGTGATGATTTCCAGCTCGAAGCGGCGCTTGAGCCGGTGCTGCACCACGTCGAGGTGCAGCTGGCTCATGCCGGTGATGACCATCTCCTTGGTCTGGGCGTCGCGCGTGACCTTGAAGGTCGGATCTTCGTCGGCGATCTTGTGCAAGCTGCCGGAGATTTTCTGCTCGTCGCCGCGGGCCTTGGGTTCGACGGCCAGGCCGTACATCGGCGTCGGATAGCTGAACTTCGGCAGTTTCGGCGATTGGGCGCTGGCGCCGATGCGTGTCGCCGATGTGCAGGTCCTCGACCTTGGCGACGGCCACGATGTCGCCGGCGATGGCCTCGGTCACGGGTTTTTGCGTCTTGCCCTGCATGAGCAAGCAGGCCGCCGCGTGCGCGACGACTTGCCGGTGCGCAGGTTGACGATCGGCTGCTCGGCGGTCAGCTTGCCCGAGAAGACGCGGAAGAAGCTGAGGTTGCCGACGAACTTGTCGCTGAGCGTCTTGAAGACCTGGGCGACGAACTCGCCGTTTTCGCTGGGCTGCAGGACGACTTTAGTGGCATGGTCGCCCGCTACCCTTGACGGCGGTGTGCTTGCTGGCCAGGAGGGGAGACGCGGCATCGGTGAGGATCGCCTCGAGCAATTCCGCAACGCCGATGTCTTTCTTGGCGGAGGTGCACAAGATCGGCACCAGCGTGCCAGCTGCCAGCGCCTTGGGCAGGGCGGCAATCAGTTCGTCGTCGCCGACGGCCCCTTCCAGCAGATATTTTTCCATGAGGGCGTCGTCGCTCTCGACGATGGCATCGACCAGTTGCGAGCGAATCGTCAGCGGGATCGACCGGGCAGCCGGCGGGCGGCTTGTCGGGCGGCTTCAGCATGCTGACCACGCCGCTGAATGCTGGGCCGATGCCGATGGGAGCGTTGAACAGGACGCAGCTCTTGCCGAAGGTGCTGCCAATGGCCTTGAGCAGCTCGTCGAACTTGATGTTGTCGCCGTCGAGCTTGTTGATGACGATGCATGCGGCCGAGGCCGCGTTTGCCGGCCTCGGCAAACATGCGCCGCGTGTTGACCTGCACGCCGGCCGTCGCCGACACGACGATGATGGCGGTATCGACCGCGTTGAGCGCGCCCAGGGCGGCGCCGACGAATTCGGGCTTGCCGGGCGCGTCGAGCAAGTTGACCTTCTTGCCCTGGGTCTCAAGATGCAGCAAGCTGGTGTCGATGGAGTATTTGTTCCTCTTTTCTTCGTCGTCGTAATCGGAGATGCTGGTGCCGTCGTCGACACTGCCCTTGCGGTCGACGGCCTTGGCCTTGAAAAGCAGCGTATCGGCCAGCGAAGTCTTGCCGGCCTGCTCGTGCCCGACCAGGGCGATGTTGCGGATGTCCTCGACTTTATATTTGGCCATTTCCAACTCCTACCGTTGCTGATTAAGAATTGCGGATCGCAGATTCAGTCGTCCCTCGTAAAGAGCTCGACCGACAATGCAACCGGCCAGGCCGCGCCCGGCCAAAAGCTGAATGTCGTCAAGCGTCGTCACGCCACCCGAGGCAATCACCGGCACCTTCACCGCGGCCGCCATGGCGGCCATCGCCTCGACGTTCGCGCCTTGCAGCATGCCGTCGCGGCTGATGTCGGTGTACACAATCGCGGCCAACGGCCAGGCCGCGCATTGGCGTGCGAGGTCGAGCGCGGCCATTTCGGAAACTTCCAACCAACCCTCGGCCGCCACCAGGCCGGCCTTCGCGTCGATGCCGAGCACCACCTTTCCTGGCCATCGCTCGCAAACCGCCCGAAACCACTGCGGCGATCTCAGCGCGCGTGTGCCTATTACCACCCGTGCCACACCCCAATCCAATGCCAGGGCGATGTCATCGTCCGAGCGCAGGCCGCCGCCAAACTGGCAAGATACGCCGGCCGTCTGGACTATGCTGCGCACGCTTTCGCCGTTGACCGGCTTGCCTGCCTTGGCGCCGTCGAGATCGACGACGTGCAGCCAACTGGCGCCCTCGCTCACCCACCTCCGCGCCATGGCCGCGGGATCATCGCCAAACACGGTCTCCTGGGCGTAGTCGCCCTGGCGCAGCCGCGCACATCGGCCGCCCCGGAGATCGATTGCGGGAAGAATTAGCACAGCACCCACCCACTAATGGCTCCAAACAGGAGGCACAGGCTAGAAGCCTGTGCTACAAGTAGCACAGGCTTCTAGCCTGTGCCTGTCCCCTTTTTTTGGAGCCACCTAGAGTCTATCCGAGGCCGGCGAATCCGTGAAGGATATTCAGCCCCACACGCTGACTTTTTTCCGGATGGAACTGCGTCGCGAAAACGTTGTCGCACCAAATGGCCGAGCAAAACGGCGTCGGATAGTCCGTTTCGGTCGCCACGAGCGCCGTGTCGCGCGGCACCACCACGTAAGAATGCACGAAATACACCGCGGCATCCGCGGGCAAACCCTCAAGGTGCGGCGCACTTTGCCGGACCCGGAGGTTGTTCCACCCCATATGCGGCACCTTGAGCCCAGGGACATCCGGCAAGCGCACCACGTCGCCTGCAAACAGGTTGAGCCCTTGGTGTTCGCCATCCTCGAAACTGCACGTAAACAGCAGCTGCAATCCCAGGCAGATGCCGAGGAATTGCCGGCCCGCGCGGATGTGATGCCGAACCGCTTCCGCAAGCCCAGTTTCCTTGAGTTTGGCAATGGCGTCCCGAAAAGCGCCGACCCCCGGCAGCACCAGCTTATCGGCCCTGGCAACCTCCTCGGGATCGCTGGTAATGGCCGCGGCATGGCCAACCTTCTCAAAGGCCTTCTGCACGCTCCGCAGGTTGGCCATGCCGTAATCGACGATGATGATCGGTTTCATCGCAGTCCGTCTCTAAAAAAGGGATTTCCTTGTAGGACGGCCTTCCCAGGCCGTCCTTGGCTGACACGGACGGCCTGGGAAGGCCGTCCTACAAAGAAGTCCCTTTTCACGCTTGCCGCCGCGCCAGGCGAATCGCCAGGGCCGACACCAGCATAAACACTGCCGCCGCGAACCCCGCCGCCGCCAGCATCGGTGCCCAGAAAAAAAACAACTGTTTTTCGGGATAAATCGCCGGCCACCACAACGCGGTCACCATGATCCCCACGCCCAACGACGGCCCAAACGGCAGTTCGTTGCCTTTTTTGAACATCTTCTGCACGATGATGAACACCATCGCTGGCAGGACGCTGGCAAAGAAGGCCACCACGACCGGTTGCCAGCCGAGGAAAGCGCCGGCCATCATCATGAGGTCGGCATCGCCGAGGCCGAGAGCCTCGCGTCCCAGGCCGCGGCTGAAAAGAAAGCCAATGCCGCGCAGCATGAATGTCCCGAGCAGCAAACCGGCCAGCCCCGTCACCAAGCCGAGTTCCCAGCTTCCCGGCGGCAGCCAATTCGGCAACGGTCCCCAAACCGGCCAGGGATAGAGCCCTTCCTTGAGGCCGCATGAAGGTTCCTGCCATTCCTTGCCTATAACCATAAATGGATTGGGTCGCGGCAGCGCCTGAGACGGCGTCCGTGGCCACGGCCAGGGGAACAACACCGCGCCCAATAATCCGACCACCGTTCCGGTCAGTGTCAAAGGCAATGGAATCTCACGCCCATCCAGGTCGCACACCGCCGCCGCCATCAGGAACGAGAACAGCACGGCGTGCCACAGCCACACCACCCACCACTGCCAAGGAAAAACACCATTGGCCATGGCTTGGCGCTGCTCGCGGTCCACAGGCCAGGCGTGCATATTGCAAATGACCTCACCGTAGAACAACCCGACAAAGCCCAGGGCTGTCAAAAGCTCGACGATGAAGTAGCGCACCGAGAACTTGGCACCGCAGGCACCGCACCGGCCCCGCAGCCAAAGGTAGCTGACCAGCGGCAGGTTGTGATACCAGCGGATATGCCGCAGGCAGCTGCCGCAACGCGAGTTGGGCCAAAGAATGCTTTTCTCCATCGGCAGCCGGGAGATGCAGACGTTGAGGAAGCTGCCGATCGTGGCGCCGAGCAGGAACACCATGATAAGCCAGTAATAGACAACCATGCTATTGTCCGATCATGGAATTGCAGATTGCAGATTGGAAATTAACTCTGCAATCAGCATTCAGCAATCCCCGTTCCATCCAATATCGCCCTGGCAACATCATCGGGCAGCCGACCCGCCGTGTCCACAACCAAATGAGCGCATTCCGCGTACCATTTTTCGCGTGAGCGGAGCAGCGTCTCGATTTCTTGCAAACCGCCGCCAGTCAAGGGGGGCCGTCGCTGAGCGGTGGTCACATCTGTTTGAATCCGCCGCCACAGGGTTACTGGGTCGGCGGTAAGCCACACCACGAGGCCGGCATCCTTGAGCCGCTGGCGATTTTCCTCTCTGAGAACCACGCCGCCGCCGGTGGCAATGACCTGACGCGGCATTACGACCAAATCGGCCAGAATCGCCGCTTCGATCTCACGAAACGCGGCCTCGCCATCCTCCTCGAAAATCTGGCGGATAGTGCGTCCTTGACGTTGTTCCAGCACTTCATCCGCGTCGAGCCAGTTCCAACCAAGCTTGTCCGCCAGCAGCCGGGCTACCGTGGATTTGCCGGTGCCGCGATAGCCAATGACGAAAAGCGGGCGGTGAGAAGGGGTCAATGGCGGGGTCTCCAGTAGGTCCCGCCTGCCGGGCGGGACCTGAACGACCTTCAATTTGCATGATTCGCGAGCGTTTGTGGAATGACGCTCGGTTGAATCGTCGTGTTCGGGGTCCCGCCCGGCAGGCGGGACCTACTCGCGCCTTCTTCCTTGATCGTCACCGGCGACAAGGCTCGGCGGATGACATCGCGCATGTAGTCGATCGGCGGTTCCTGGCCCGCGAACAGCTTGAACTGCAACGCCGCCTGGCGCACGAACATGTCAACACCCGTCAGCACATGGCAACCGCGGGAGCGAGCTTCTTTCACCAGCAACGTCGTTTCCGGGGTGTAGATGGTGTCCATGACCACAATGCCAGGCTTCAGGAGGCTGTGGTGGATCGGACTTTCGTCCGTATTTGGATGCATGCCGACTGACGTGCAGTTGATGATCATGTCGCAAAGCACATTGTGGCGAGCACCCATTCAATCGCCCGGCAATCGAGCTGTTCGGCCAGCTTGTGCGCTTTCTCCGGCGAACGGTTGGCGATGAGCATGAGGCCCACTTCTTTGCGGAGTGCCTGGGCTATTGCCTTGCCCACGCCGCCGGCGCCCAGCACCAGCACGCTGCGTGAGTGCAGCGACGGCGGCGCACCATCTGGCCCCGGCGGCAAGCCAGCGCGGATCGAATCGAGAGCGGCCTGACCGTCCGTGTTGTGCGCCGCCCAGCCGTCCGCGGTGCGCAATAGTGTGTTGGCAGCCTGAATCTGACTGGCCGACGCGTCACGCTCCGTGGCCAACGCGGCCGCCGCTTCCTTGTGGGGAATAGTGACACTGTATCCGCGTACAGGAAGCTTGTCGAATGCCTTGACGAATGCCGGCAACTCGCCGCGGGTCACCCGGAAGGGGATATAGACCGCGTTGATGCCCTGCTTGCGGAAGGTTTTGTTGTGAATCAGGGGGCTGAGGCTATGCCCCACCGGATCGCCCACCACGCCATAGATCACCGTGTTGGCGTCGAGACGCTCCAGATCATAAACGTTTTTCAATTCATCATAGGAAGGCATGCCCGGCGTCACGCCGCGTTCCTTGTTGAACGCTCCATAGGTGAACGGCGTCCCCAGACATGGCCCCAGGATGCGGCTCGGCAGGCCAAGGTCGCCGATGCACACCGCGATGGTCGGCTTGGGAGCGCCGCGCAGCAGATTCAGCATACGCAGGTTGTCCTTGGACTCATGGGCGGCCACGGCCAGCTTGACGACGTCCGCGTCCTGCTTGCACATCTTGGCGTGGATTTTCTCCAAATCGGCCGGCATGTCCCGCAAATTGTGGTAGCTGACGATTCGTTTCACGTCCTTGAAACGCCGCACCTGGTCGATGACGTCGGTTTCGAGATCGACCCAGTCGAAACCAGAGACGATGGCCTGGCGCATCAGGGTAAGCCGTTCGTCCTCGGTGCCCGAAAACCGGCCGCCGTCGGCGGGCCGGCGCACCGTGGCAATCATGGGACAGGGTTTCTCGGCCAGCAACCGCTTGTAATCCGGTGCCTTGGCCAGAAAATCGAGCCGCAGTTCGATGAATTTAGCCCCGCGTTTGGCGGCCTCCTGGATTTCGATTTGCATCATCTTGTGCCGGGTGCGGCCGATGACGACGCAAATCTTGGCACAGGTTGCCGGCGCCGTGCTGGCGGGGGGGGTCATTTGTTCAAGCATGCCGTGTGAAACTCGCCAGAAAGCCGTCAAAAATTGCGCCAGTTAGAGGCTGCAAAAAAGGGGACAGGCACCGTTGCCGGAACGGCCCGAAGGGTGCTGCGCACCACGGTGCCTGTCCCCTTTTTTGCAGCCTCTTACAACTTTTAACTCTAACCGCGCCGTCGAGATCCGGCAAGCCTTTCCGCATTTCCATAAAATGCAAGATAACCGGATACTCTTCCTCAGGAACAAGATCATGGCCCTCTGGCAGCGAACGCACAACTGCGGCGAACTACGTGAAACACAGGTCGGGCAGACAGTGACCCTCAACGGCTGGGTCAACTCCTATCGCAGCTACGCCGATCAGATTTTCGTCGACCTGCGTGACCGCTATGGCATTACGCAGGTGGTTTTCGAGTCCGACGGGGCGTTTTTCGCCACGGCCCAGGAAATCCGCAATGAATTCGTGCTGTCCGTCCAGGGCGCGGTGCGGTCGCGGCTGCCCGGCAAGCACAACCCCAAGCTGCCCACCGGCGACGTCGAGGTCAAGGCGCAGACCCTAACCATCCTCAACCGCTGCCCCACGCCTCCGTTCGCGGTCACCGAGTTTCCAGGCGACGAATTGGCCAACGAAGACCTGCGCATGCAGTACCGCTACCTGGACCTGCGCCGCCCGTCGATCCAGCGCGTGCTGATGCTGCGCCACCGCGTGTGCAAGGCGATTCGCGACAATCTTGACGGCCAAGGCTTCCTTGAAATCGAAACCCCGCTCCTGGGCCGCAGCACGCCCGAGGGGGCTCGCGATTATCTCGTGCCCAGCCGCATCTCGGCGGGTCAGTGGTATGCCTTGCCTCAGTCGCCGCAAATCTACAAGCAATTGCTGATGGTCGCCGGCTACGACAAGTATTTCCAGATCGCCCGCTGTCTGCGCGACGAGGACCTGCGTGCCGACCGGCAACCCGAATTCACCCAGCTCGACCTGGAAATGTCGTTCGTGGAAATGGACGATATCTTCCGCGTGATCGAGGGCCTGACCGCGGCCGTCTTCAAGCAATGTATCGGCGTCGACATCGCCCTGCCGCTGCCGCGTCTGAAGTACGCCGACGCCATGTTGCGGTTTGGCAGCGACAAACCGGATTTGCGTTATGGGCTGGAGATTGTCGACATCAGCGACCTGGCCGCGCAGACCGAGTTCCAGGTCTTCAAGACCGCCGTCGAAACCGGCGGTAAGGTGCGGGCGATCAACGTCAAGGGAATGCTCGAGAAGTTCTCGCGAAAACAACTCGACGACCTGTCCGAGTTTGTCAAGCGTTTTGGCGCCAAGGGCCTGGCCTGGATCAAGGTGGATGCCGCCAAATTCACGTCGCCGATCGAGAAATTTCTGCCCGCGCCGGCGCAGCAAGCCTTGCGTGAGCGCATGGGCGCGACGGCCGGCGACCTGCTGGTGATCGTCGCCGACACGGAGGACGCGGTTTGCCAATCGCTCGGCAATCTGCGGGCGCATTTGGCGACGACGCTCAAGCTCTACGACCCCGCCGCGCCGATTTACAAAATCGTCTGGGTCTACGATTTTCCGTCCTTCGTGTGGGACGACGAGGAAAAGCGCTGGGCCGCCAACCACCACCCGTTCACGGCCCCGATGGACGAGGATCTGGCCAAGCTGGAAAGCGACCCCGGCCATGTCCGAGCCAAGGCCTACGACCTGGTTATCAACGGCTACGAATGCGGCGGCGGCAGCATACGTATTCACGACCCCGCCGTGCAATCGCGGCTGTTCGCGGTTTTGGGCATGACGCCGGAGCAGGCGACGCAGCGTTTTGGGTTCTTGCTCGACGCGCTCAAGTATGGCGCGCCGCCGCACGGAGGCATCGCCTTGGGAATCGACCGCTGGGTGATGATGCTGGCCCGCACGAGCAACATCCGCGATGTGCTCGCATTCCCCAAGAATCAAAAGGCACGCGACCTGATGACGGGGGCGCCGGCGCCGGTGGATGCCAAGCAACTCAAGGAACTGGGGATTAAGTGAACGCTGTCGGGCAGCTGGTTCCGGGTACAATATCTGAGGGTGTGCGATTATTGTTTCGTAGCAGAAAGGGCGAAGGATGACCATACAATTAGAACCGCACTTCGAGGTGCCGTCCGCCGAGTTAGCTGCATGGATTGAAAAGCAAGGAAGGAATGTCTGGTGGAACGTTGACGGTGATCCGCTACTGACCGAGCACCTGGCCTTTCCCTGCCCGGGTGACGAGTTCGCAGAAGCTTTGCGCCGGTTCAATCGTCCGCTGCTCATCCGAGATCCGAAGAGGCGGCAAGACGCAAAGGGTCAGGTCATAAGTGCGGCGGACATTGATGCCGTAGCGGAAGTGATGGGAAATAACGTGAAATACAGCGGTGAAAAGCCATTTTGGGCAGATGATCGGGTTTTCTATTGCTGCTGGAAGGGCTCAGCAGACGAATGGCTGCTCGCGGAAGACAGAGAGACGAGCAACAGTAACGAGAAGGACGAATTGGCACTTCGGGCAAAGCAATAACATGCCACGGCCCCCCATCGATCTGGCCCGCAAGGTCAAGGATGTCGTCCAGCACGTGAAGCCTCTGCCGGCAGAGGCCGGGACGCCGCTTGCCCACTATCGGAAAACGAGCACCGATCTTTGGAACTCCGTGCTCTACGTCGAGCGGGCATTCGCCCAGCCTGGTCTTTATGGCGCGGTGGCGGAACGGCACCTGGGCCGCATTAACGGCATGGTCTTGATGAATCTGATCGAGAACTTCGAGAGGTTTCTGAAGGAGACCGCGGCAACGTGCGTGGATCGCCTGGTAAATTACGTTCTCGACGACCGGCTGAACGTTTTTGACATCCAGGGAAGTGGCTTAGCGTCTCATTTCGGGACGGCCACGCTCGGCAAATCCCTTTGCGAATCCGGAACATGGCTGAACTGCGAGGAGATCAACGCCAGGTTTCGGAAACTGCTGTCCGATCCGTTCCAACAAGGCGGCGGGAACTTCCATTTATTCCCGAAGACTAGCCAGCAGCCGGAAGATGATCGCTGGCGGTTTCCAGTGCTGGGACTGATTTGGCAATTGCGGCACACGATCGTCCACAACGTTGGCGTTATCACGCAATCAGACGCGGTAAAGATGCGGTTGTGGGCACGGGAGCCAGTGCAAGCGCCAAGAGTCTTGGCTCCGACCAGGGACGACTTACGCTATTTGAAGCGCTTCCTTGATGAAACCGCTGACATCTGCAATCGGCGCATCGGCGAACGTCTGGCTGAGCTGTTGACAAACATGCTCAATGAGACCCCGGGCCTTTTTGTGGCCCAGGCAGAGGCGAACCAGCTGTCGGCTGCCTTTGGCATCATCTTGGCAATCAGCGGATTACCGGGGGTGTTGCCTGCTTAAAACTTCTTAAGTGTTCCGCCAGTTGCAAGGCTTTCAATTCGACTTGGCTCCTCCGGCCCAGCGACCTCGCTCTGGAACAGCCTTCGCTTGACAGGCCATCATGAAGACTTGCGGGGCCACAATGAAGGACGCCAGGGACCTGTTCCGGGCACGCTATCGGCAACTCCGCGCCGAGCGGGGGTCGGAGTTCGCATGCGGCGACGAGGAGTACTGGTCGTGCTACGGCGAGGACTTCAATAACGCGATTGCCAATTGTTGGTGAGGGGGGTTGCCCTGTGGAGCCAGGTCACGAGGCGCACATTCGGCGCTGCGAGGAGGCTGCCTACGCCTATTGCGGCGGCGAGTTTGAGGTCGCTGCTGCTATATATTCCGAATTGCTCCGGGAAGGATGCGTTGAGGCTGCTATTGGCATGGCGGCAATGTATTTGCGCGGGGAAGGTGTCGAGCCCGATGTGAAAAAGGGGTTGGAGTTGCTCAGACAGGCTGCGGCGGCTGGAAACCATACAGCGGCGTTCAACCTAGGTGCTCTTCATCGCAGCGGAGATTGCCATGTTCCAAGAGACGCCGCAGAGAGCCGACGTTACTTCCTATTGGCACGGGAACTTGGTTGTCCTTTACCGGTCGACGATTACTTGAGCTAACCTGCCGAACCCGGCACTGCACCACGAGCGAGGCCGCATTCTTTAAAGGGTGCCAAAGTGGCCCGCATTGGCAGGCGTACCGCCGCACGCTTTTCCTGATGCCGCACATGTTGCTGTGTCAGCGGTTCACGCCGTCGATTATTTGTTAACATGGAATTGCAAGCACTTGGCAAACGCACAGATTGCGCGGAGAATAGCGGTAGTGTGCGAGAAGTTGAGCCACAAAATGCCGATTATCTGTACGCCGGAAGAACTCATGGGAGCCTAACATCATGTGGGAAGACCCGATCGTCGCGGAAGTCCATCGTGCCCGCGAGAAGCTAGCGGCGGACTGCAACTATGATCTCGAGGCGTTTTTCGCCGGTGTTCGGAAGCGTCAGGCATTGCTCGGTGCCAGGCTTTTTCCGCAACAAAAACGTGCCGAACCAACGGCTGACGCTGACCGGGGCCGCAATTCCGGTTCTGTGGGGTCCACGCCTTCCGAGGCGGCCCCGGCAGCTTAGCTCAGTCGCATGCCATCGCCATTTCCTGGCATGACTCGCTTACGCTTCGGGTTGGTATGGTGACTTTCATGCAGCTCGATCAGCTCCGCCACAGTCTGGAATCGCCGCAGGAGGCCCAATCGCTCCTGACGACGTGGCGTCTCCGCGACCCGGCCGGCGGCCTGGCCAACCTGCGCGGCGTGGCGTCGGCCATCGGCATGCCAGCGTTCAGCGACCTTTGCGCGCCGCTGAGCCGTATTCTGCCGCGCTGCCCCGACCCCGATATGTCGCTCAACAATCTCGAACGTTTCTTCGCCAACCCCGCCGCGCCGGCCCAACTGCACGTGCTGCTCGAAAGCCGGGCCAGAACGCTCGAAACGCTGCTGCAGCTTTTCAGTACCAGCCAGTTTTTCAGCGATCTCCTGGTCGCCAATCCCGACTATCTCGACATGCTGCGCGTGCCTTTGCGCAGCAGCCCCAACCGCGCCGAGCTGCAGGACCAGCTTCAGGCCGAGGTTGACGCCGCCTTCGAGGACTCCGCGGTGCTGCGCGCATTTCGCCGCTTTCGCCAGCGCCAGTTGCTGCGCATCGGCGCCAACGACATCATCCGCGATCGGCCGCTTGAGGAGGTGACCCGCGATATTTCCCGCGTCGCCGACATGGCCCTGGAGGTCGCGCTGAACGTCGCCTTGCGGACCATCAAAAATCGCTTCGGCGAGCCTTTTACCAACCATGAACAGGCCGCCCGCTGTGTCATCCTGGCCTTCGGCAAGCACGGCGGCAAGGAGCTGAATTACAGCTCCGACATCGACCTCATGTTCCTTTTCGACGAAGACGGCTCGACGCGCGGCAAACGCGTCAGCAGCATCGGCAACGACGATTTCTTCGCGCGCGTTGTGGGCGAAGTCGTGCGCCTCCTGTCGCAGCACAGCGATCAGGGGCTGGCCTACCGCGTCGATCTCCGGCTGCGGCCCGAAGGCAAACGCGGCCCCCTGGCTCGGTCGTTGGCCAGCACTTTGGCTTATTACGACACGCTCGGCCGCACCTGGGAACGCCAGGCCCTCATCAAGGTTCGGCCCTGCGCCGGCGACATGCGCCTGGGCGAGCAGTTTCTCAAGGCCATCGAGCCGTTCGTCTACCGCAAGTATCTCACCTCCAGCGAGATTAACGGCATCAAGGCCCTGAAGCGGCGCATCGAGCAAAAATCCCACCGCGACGGCAACAGCGACACCGAGGTCAAGACCGGCATCGGCGGCATCCGCGACGTCGAATTCACCATCCAGTTCCTGCAATTGCTCAACGGCGGCGATCTGCCCGAGGTCCGCCAGCGCAATACCCTCAAGGCGATGCAGGCGCTGGCTCACGCCGGTTGCATTACCGACCAGGAATATGGCATTCTCCAGGACACCTATCGTTTCCTGCGCCGCGTCGAGCATCGCCTGCAACTGATGTGTGACCTGCAAACGCACCTTTTGCCTGAAAGCCCTGAAGAGCTCCGCAAGCTTGCCCAACGCATGGGCTTCACCGATGATCCCGAGAGCGGCGCCAAGGCCGAGGGTGAGGCCACGAGCGGTCTTGAAAAATTTCTGACGGTCTATCGCTCCAACACCGATCTCAACCGCAAGATCCTCGACCATCTTCTGCACCTCACCTTCGAAGGCGAAGCAGGCGAGCCGGAATCCGACTTGATCCTCGATCCCAACCCGACCCCGGCCACCATCCAGGCGGTTCTCGGCAAGTACCCGTTCAGCGACGTGATGGGAGCGTACCAATGCCTGACGCAGCTCGCGACCGAATCGGTGCCGTTTTTGTCGACGCGGCGCTGCCGGCATTTCCTGGCGAGCATCGCGCCGCAATTGCTCAAAGCCGTCGCCGAGGCTCCCGATCCCAACATGGCCCTGGTCAACCTCGAAAAAGTGACCGCCACGCTCGGCGGCAAGGCGATCCTCTGGGAGTTGTTTAGCTTCAATCCGCCCAGTCTCAAGCTCTACGTCGAGCTTTGCGCGTCGAGCCAGTTCCTTTCGGAAATCCTCATCACCAACCCCGGCATGATCGACGAGCTGCTGGATAGCCTGGTGCTGAACCAGCCGCGCACGGGGGCCGAGCTGAAGGCGGAGCTGGCCGACCTGTGCCGCAATGCCGATGACCCCGATTTGATCCTGCACAGCTTCCACGACAAGGAAATCCTGCGCATCGGCGTCCGCGACATTCTCGGCAAGGACGACATTCAGGCGACGACCGGCGGCGCTCAGCGACGTGGCCGAGGCGATCCTGGGTCAGTTGGCCGCCTTGCAATGGGGACCGATGACCAGGCGCTACGGCATCCCGCACGTGGCCGAGGGGCCGCGCGCCGGCCAGGAAGCGCGCTACGTCATGCTGGGTCTGGGCAAGCTCGGCGGCCGGGAGATGAGCTACCAGAGCGACCTCGACCTGGTGCTGGTTTACGAAGGCGACGGCCGCACCGCGCCGCCGCCGCACGCGACCCGCTTCGACGAATTCGATTGGACCGACAATTTCCACTATTTCACGGAGTTGACACAGCGGGTGATCAAGGGGGCTGGTTTGCTCGGTCCCATGGGCCGGCTCTACCACGTCGACATGCGGCTGCGGCCGACCGGCAAATCGGGCAGCCTGGTAATCCCGCTCAACGAATTCCGCCGCTATTACGAAAGCGGCGCCGCCCAACTTTGGGAACGCCAAGCGCTGACGCGGGCGCGAGTGGTGCATGGTGACGAGAGTTTTGCAGAGGAAGTGATGGCCGCCGTGAACGACGCGGTCCACGGCATTGCCTGGCAGCCGAGCCTGGCCGACGACATCCTCAGCATGCGCGAACGGATCGAGGCCAGCGGCAGCCTGCGCGATCTCAAACGCGGCTTCGGCGGCATCAGCGACGTCGAATTCCTGGTGCAGCTGTTCCGCATAAAGTACGGTAAAACCATTCCCGCGCTGCGCACCACCAACACCTGGGAGGCGGTAGACACCTTGGGCAAGGTCGGCCTGATTAGCGCGGAGGAGCACAAGACGCTGCGAGCGTGTTACGATTTCCTGCGCGAGGTCGAGGCCTGTTTACGGATCGTGCACAACAGGTCGTTGGACGAATTGCCCGACCGACCCGAGGATGTGGAACGGCTGGCGCGGCGCATGGGCAGCACGGGCGCCGAGTTTGGGCGCGAGCTTGATCGGCATCTGGAGCAAACCCGGGAGCTGTTTTTGAGGTTGGTGGCGAGGGAGCGGGGGAGTTGATGGGGTTTATAGGACGTATGGGACCTATACGACCTATCAAGAGCTAATCATGGAAATCCGCATCGGCGGTTACCTGGCGGCTAGCTTCCTCCTCAAAACGGAGCCCCAGCAATGGCACGCGCTCGTCGTGCTAGGCTCCGGCATCAAACCCACCGATTTTGTCGAATCCCATGCACTGTCCCACCTCTATCTGCATTTCGACGATGTCGAGCAGCCCCGTGCTGACAAACAGTTGCCGACCACGACTTTGATTGAACAAAGTCTCGACTTTTCGCGGAGCAAAGACAAGCTCCTCGTAAGCTGCCGAGCGGGGCAAGGCCGGAGTGTCGCCTTGGCATACCTAATTTATTGCCGGGACCGCGGCGTGGCAGAAGCTCAAGCTCCTCGACCCGACAAGGCACCGTCCCAATCGGCTCGTGGTTGCTCTTGGTGATGCCATTTTGGGCACACCTCACGTACTTGACCAATTTGACGAGTGGAGAAACCGGCACGCCCACATCAGGCTATCCGACTATTACGACGAGTTGGAACTGGAGTTTAAGGCGTTGGAAGCCCAAGGCGCATCAGATCGAATCAGCGACTTGGTTGATGGGAGACCGCATGACGGCCCCTGAAATCCCCTTCCTACTGCCGTCTTGAAGTGGATACAATGCACACTATGGAGCCGATGTTTTCACGAGACGGCACGTTACGGATAGGTGTAAAGCCCGATGAGGTTGCGCACCGCCAAGCACTTGCTGTCGTTGAAACCACGATGGCCATTGTGCACAAAAACCTTGCCGAACAAGGCGTGACCGATAAGCAGTTTGATGCCGCAGTTGATGAGGCGATTCAGCAGGTCCGCCGAAGAGACCCATGATGTGCATCGTCCTCGACAGCCACGCATTTCACGACTGATCCCGTGCATACATCCTCCGCAGGTTTTCTGCGCGCTCGAAGAATGTTGCTTTCTCGAACTCCTTTTGGGCCTCTTGTGCGGCTTGCCAATCAGCCTCTTCTTCTGCTGTCATCTGAAGTGGCGGAATGGCATCAAACTCCGCGATCCATCGAGCAATCGACTCGGGGTCATCAGCTGGTTCGTCATCGGTCACTTCCGTCAGGAGCGCAGAGTCTGCCGGCGCAATAATCACGCGTTTGCCTTCAGGCCAATCCACTGCTTCGTCCGGCACGAATTGGCCATTCAGGTATGTGGCTTTGATCGCATTCATGAAACTCCTCACCTGCTTGTTGTGCCAAATCAACGAGCAGGTGTAGTCTAACAGAAACAGGTCGCTAATAGTCTACCTTCCCACCGTCACCCACTGTTCCGCCCGCTCCATGGCCGCATTGACAGCCTCCGCCTCGGTCGGCGCGGTCGCTTCAATGTGGTGAACCTGGTCGGCATTGCCGGTGCCTAACACAACGGCAACGCGATAGCTGCCGCCAGGCAATGGCACCGATTGCAAGCCAATGCCGCCTAGCTGCCGTAGCCGTTCATGGGCGGCGTTCCAATCCACCTTCGTGACAATGGCCGGCGCGGACGGCCTTGCCAGCGGGGTCAGGCCAAGCTCGCCAGCCGATGGGATACTGACCGGCGCTTGATAGACGACGCTGTGGGTCGATGGCGATTTGGGCGCGGGCGGCGGATCGTCATACGGCTTGGCGCGCACCAGACCCTGCGCGGGCGTCTGCTGCGCCGTCGCCGTGGGCACCTGCCGGAATTGCTGCGGTGGCGCAGTTTGAGCGCTGGGCGGCGACCATTGCTGCGGCGCCTGCGCCGGCATCGGCTGCCTGACGGGGTATGTCTGCGTGGGTGGCTGTACGTACTGCGGCTGCACGTACTGCGGCTGCATTCTAATCGGCGGACCGCCGAACATGATGGGTGGGCAACCCGCCGGGCCTCAGTCCGCTTCGCCGCGCAGGCACAGCACTCCAAGACCAATGACGGTGCCGAAGACGGCACAAAGTCCGTACAGCGCTTCCTTGCGCATGGGGGATTTCCTCCGACCGCCGCCGAGGACCGAAAGGGGAGCCGCGGGCTGTCAAGCTCCTGATCCGGGCGGGGTGAAACGAGTCGTGCCGGCGTGATGGACGCGAGTGCCGGCGAGACGGGATGCCTCTGTTGCTCCGTTCATGCGGCGATAGCCAGGGCCAGTGACGGCCCCGTTCGCCTGCTTGATGCTGTTCGACATCAAGCGGGCGGCAAGTTAACAAAAGCGCCGCTTCCGGAAAAGGGGACTTTTCAGCACAGGACTATCCCGCTCGGCGGGGCCAATCCAAATAGTTATTGATTTCTTTGTGGATTACCGAGGCTAAGGTTATTACACTAGCCACCAACGAGACTTCCTACAGATCAAGGCCAACCGAGGCACGACAACTCGCTGCCGCCTCACAAGTTGACGCTGAGCAAATGGGAAGTCTTGGCAGATTGATTCGCATGGTCAAGATTTTTTCGCAACGGACAGAACGAGGCACAAAGTAGTAGGCACACTCCGTGTGCCGTATTTTGAATACACGGCACACGGGGTGTGCCTACTACTAAAAAACGGCGCACGCCGTGCGCCGTGGATTTTTGAAACGGCAGGTGAAGAAACGGCACACTGAGCGTGCCCGCTGCTAAAACTCGCAGAAAACTACGCGAAAGGCCGTCTCTCCCATGGCTACGATCGCGGACTGCTTCGCCACGGCTTTGAAACATCATCAGAGCGGCGACCTGCGCCAGGCCGAGCACCTCTACCAACAGGTGCTGGTGGCCGACGCGGGTCACGCCGACGCGCATCATTTGCTGGGCGTGCTCGCATTTCAGACGGGCCGCCCCGAGCAGGCGGTGTCGTCGATACGCCGCGCACTGGCTTTGACTCCTTGCGTGGCCATTTACTATTCCAACCTTGGGTTGGCCTACGAAATGCTGGGCAACTGGGATACAGCGGTGGAAAGCTTTCGCTGGGCGGTCCATTTGCAGCCCGATTTCCCCGAGGCGCACGGCAATCTCGGCAACGCACTGTTTCGACAGGGCAAGGCCGCCGACGCCGCGGTCCACTATCTTGAAGCCTTACGTTACCGGCCACACTATGCCAGCGCCCACAGCGGTCTTGGCGCCGCGCTGGCCGAGCTGGGCAAGCTGGATGAGGCCATGGCTCATTTCCAGAACGCCTTGCAGATCGATCCGAACTATGCCGAGGTGCACAATAACCTCGGCAACATCCTGGTTAGCCTGGGCCGTTTCGACGTGGCTGTCGAGCATTATCGCCAAGCGCTCCGCATTCGCCCCGATTTCGCCGAGGGGCACAGCGGCCTGGCCAACGCGCTTTTGAGCCAGAACAAACTCGACGAGGCCATGGTGCATTGCGCGGAAGCATTGCGCCTCCGGCCGGATTTCCCCGAGGCGCTCAACAATCTGGCCAACGCCCTTTTGACCCAGGGCAAAGTCGAGCAGGCCGTGGGCCACTGCGAGCGCACCGTGCGGCTCAAACCCGACCTTGCCCAGGCCCACTCTAGCCTGGCCAATGCTCTGCTGCAGATGGGCAGGCCCGAAGAGGCGGCGGCACGCTACCAGCACGCTTTGCGCCTCAAACCCGATTTCGCCGAAGCTCACAATGGCCTGGGCTGCACTTTGGCACGGCTAGGCATGCATGACGAGGCGCTGCGCAGCCATCAGCGCACTTGCGGCTCAAACCCAACTTCGCGGAAGCCTGGAACAATTTGGGCAACGTCCACACCAATACCAACAATAATCTGGAGGGGATTCGCTGTTACCGCGAAGCCATCCGGCTCACGCCCAGATACGCCAAGGCCTATTACAACCTGGGCAAGGCCCACGAACAGCTGGAGCAGCTCGACGAGGCGGCTAACTGTTATCAGCAAGCAATAGCGTTCCAGCCTGATTTCACCCTGGCATTCAACAATCTGGGCAGCGTGTTGGCCCGGCAGGGCAAACTCGACGAAGGCCTTGCTAACCTGGAAAAGGGTTTGCAATTCGATCCCGAGCTGGCCCTGGCGCGTTGGAACCGCGCTTTGTTGTGGTTGTCGATGGGCGATTTCAAGCGCGGTTGGCCGGAATACGAATGGCGCTGGTCGCAACCCGGCGTCGTCCGGCGAGCGTTTCCGCAACCGCTGTGGGACGGCTCGGACCTCCACGGCAAAACCATTCTCCTGCACGCCGAGCAAGGCCTTGGCGATACGGTGCAATTCATCCGCTATGCGGACCTGGTGCGGCAGCGCGGTGGCAACGTTGTGGTCGAATGCCAGCCGCAGCTGCTGCGCTTGCTGGAAAGCGCATCGGGGATCAGCCAGCTGGTCGCCCGTGGATCTACCTTGCCGGATTTTGATGTGCACGCGCCGTTGCTCAGCCTGCCGGGCATTTTGCACGGTTCCGCGCGAACCTACACCGACGGTCGTGCCCTATTTGCGCGCAGACGCCAAACTTGTCGAGAAGTGGCGCGACCTGATCGCAGCCGCGGACAGCACGGCGCGGAAGCCATTTCGCATCGGCATCGCCTGGCAGGGCAGTCCCACCTACCAATTTGACAGGATGCGCTCCATCCCGCTGGCGCACTTCGCCCCGCTGAGCGACATATCAGTAATTCAGCTTATAAGCCTGCAAATGGGCGCGGGAACGGAACAAATGCGCGACTCCGCGGTTCAATTTCCAGTGCTCGATCTTGAAAGCCGTCGCGACAAGACAGCTGACTCGTTCATGGAAACGGCGGCGATCATGATGGGCCTGGACCTGGTGATTACTTGCGATACGGTTGTCGCGCACCTGGCGGGGGCGTTGGGCGTTCCGGTTTGGGTTGCACTGCCTTTGCTTGCGGATTGGAGATGGTTGTTGCATCGCGAGGACAGTGTGTGGTATTCTGGCATGCGCCTCTTCCGCAAAATTACGTACGCCGATTGGGAACCTGTCTTCGACCGCATGGCTCTGGAGCTTCGCGCGCGTATTCGCAAGTCCTGACGCGCGCGCGCGGCGAGACGTGTTTCCACGGTGAAGCACCGTCATGGCAACTCTTGCAGAAGTTTTTGCGATGGCTTTCCAGGAGCATCGCCAGGGCAATTTGCACCTGGCCGAGCAGCTCTACCGTCAAGTAACGGAGGCCCAACCCCAGCACGCTGACGCCCACCATCTGCTGGGAGTGCTTGCCCACCAACGGGGCCGCTATGGCGAGGCCGTGGATTCTATCCGCACGGCGCTGAGCTTGAACCCTTGCGGTGCTGTCTATCATTCGAACCTCGGCATGGCCTATGCCGCGCAGGGGATGCTGGCCGAGGCCACGGACAGTTATCGCCAGGCGCTGCGGCTCAACCTCGAAGTGGCCGAGGTCCACGCCAACCTGGCCATTGTCCTGTTTCGTCAGGGCATTTTTGACGAAGCGGCCGTGCACTATCAGCAAGCCCTGAACTTGCGGCCGGCTTTCGCCAAGGCGCACAGCGATCTGGCCCTCCTGTGGCTGCTGCGCGGCGACTTTCAAAACGGATGGCGCGAGTATGAGTGGCGCTGGCTCCAGGCGGGCGTCTGCCGGCCGCACGTCGACAGGCCGCAATGGGACGGCTCGGATCTCGCTGGCCGAACCATCTTGCTGCACGGCGAGCAAGGCCTGGGTGACACGCTGCAATTCGTGCGCTATGCGCCGTTGGTGAAAAAGCGCGGCGGCACGGTGATTCTTGAATGTCAACCGGCGCTGGTGCGCCTTCTGAACACCGCGCCGGGAGTCGATTGCGTGCTGGCAGGCGGCTCGCCGCTGCCGCCGTATGACGTGCAGGCGGCGCTGCTCAGCCTGCCGCTGGTTTTTCACACCTCGCTGGACACCATCCCGGCGGCCGTTCCCTATTTGCACGCCGACGCCGGCCTGGTTGCGCATTGGCGGCAGGTGATCGGCCCGTCGCGCCGTCAAGGCGGCCAATTTCTGCGGGTCGGCATCGCCTGGCAGGGCGACCCAACGTTTCGCTTCGACAGCCTGCGGTCTATTCCGCTCAAGCACTTCGCGCGGCTTGCCCAGGTGGACGGGGTTAAGCTCATCAGCGTGCAAAAAGGGCCGGGAATCGATCAGCTGCGCGCGCTGGCGGGCCAATTCCCGGTGGTTGACCTGGGCGAGCAATTTGACGCGGCCAACGGCCCGTTCGTGGACACCGCGGCGATCATGACCAACCTGGACCTCTTGATCTCGTCCGATACCGCCATTCCGCACCTGGCCGGGCGCTGGGCATTCCCGCTTGGGTCGCGCTGCCCTTTGTCCCCGATTGGCGTTGGTTGCTCGAGCGTGAGGACAGTCCCTGGTATCCGTCGATGCGCCTGTTTCGGCAAAAACAGGCCGCCGACTGGGACGAAGTTTTTGGCCGTATCGGCGAAGCGCTCCAGACTTTTTGGGATTGCCAGGCACAATTGAATTAGATGGAGCCTTGACGACGGGAAGCTGCGGCTCGATTATGAACAAATCAATTTCGACGTGGAGCCCGACACGCTCAAGCGCACGCCGAGGAAGGAAAACCCGCTGCTATTTGTGGGCAAGGAGGTTGCGGACAAATAGCTGGCAGGGGTCGCAATGATCGCCTTATCGCCGACTGGAGTTGAAAAATGACGCGAGTGCTGGATGAACTGGCTAATGCGCTGTCCGCGGCCCAAGGCGGTCCATCTCCGCGGCGGATCGCGACGTCGGTTGAACTGCGGCGGCAGTTCAGCCTGCCGATCACCCCCAGCCGCTGGGCGGCGCTGGAGCGGCAACTCGCCGTTCCCTTGCCGCCTTTGGAGCGCCGCGCTGATGGACTTTGGTCTTTCCCCCACGGGTGGACGACGGTGTGGGACGTGGCGGGTTACCTCGCGGACCATAGCCCAGCCTGGCAGGTTCCGCAGCTGCAAGCGGTCGCGGCTTGGCGTGAAGCCCAGGTTTTCGTGGGCGTCCGCGCCTGCCTGATGGAGGCGTTGAATGTCTCCGTCGAGCAGGTTGTGCGTCCCGCGCGGTTGATGGCGGACCTGGGGGCGGAATAAGCGGTTGGAATCGGAATGCAAACTCCCCGACGTCTGCTTTCTTCGTACACTTTGGGCAGGGCCGATTTTCGCAATGTCGACCCCCGGGAGTGCCGTGTTCGCCGACACGCCGGTCATTGAGAGGGAAAGGTCGAGTCGACGAAGATCCCCGACATTGCCGCCGCGAAATTCGGCGCTCACCACTGGAAGGGCCGCGCTGGAATAGGTGGTATCGTAGGCGTAACTCGTCCGGCGTATGCGATACCACGGCTCGTTTTCATGGCCAACGCGGATAACGAAAGGATGCCGTCCCGATTGCTGGACGGCAAGAAACACGTCTAAGGGAGTGGAGGCGGCGACAATGACGGCGCCGGCGGTGAATCCGATCCATTGTCCTTGGTACTGAGCAAGGAGTTGATCGCGTACAGCCCAATAGGCCACCTCATTCTTGCGCCAGTCGGGATGGATTTGTCGAGCGAATTCAGGGGGCAGTTCGTCAGCCAGGCTTTTCATGGATCACCGCGGGTGCTTCTTTGGCCTGTGGTTATCTACAACCGTGTGCTGCGTCAGTCGAGTGCGGCGGTCATCCAGCCTTGCGATACTGCGCCAGCTGCCGCAGAATCACATCCTCCTTCTTCGGCGGTTCCTCGCGCTCGTCCTTCCAAAACAGCATCGCGAATGCCGGCACCAGCAGCGGCCGGACGATGAAAGTGTCCACCAGCACGCCGAACGCCAACGCGAAGCCGATCTGCTTGAGCGTGCTCAGGCTCGCTAGCATCAGCGTCGCGAAAGTGCCGGCGACGATCAGGCCGCAGGAGGTGATCGTGCCGCCGGTGCGCGCCAACGCACGCCGCATGCCCTCGCGGGCGCCGTGGTTTTTGCGCTCTGAAGCGCTCGCGTCACCAGCAGGATGTTGTAGTCCTCACCAACGGCCACCAGGATCGTGAACAAGAAGAACGGCACACGCCAATCGACCTGCTCCTGCGTGCTGCCTGTCCAAAATATGCCCGCCAGGCGGGTGGCGCCGAGAGTGGCGAAATAGCTGAACAGCACCGTCACCAGCAAGTACAGAGCGAAGCCGGGGCGGCGCACCAGCGCCAGCAGAATGATGAAAATGCCCGCCAGGATCAGCATGTTGACGCGCAGACGGTCGCTCTCGGTGACCTGGGCGAGGTCGTGGGCGTTGGCCGTGACGCCGAAGATTTCCGCCTTGATGTCGCTCAAGACTGTCAGACGCGGTAGCTCGTCCTGGACCCAGGCCTGCACCATTCGCATCGTGTCAACGCTGGCAGCGTCGAATGGGTCGGAATTCAGAACCAGATCGACCCGCGTGACGTGGCGCACCGGGGCGGTGTCCTGGCCGTCAACCTCGGCTGCCAGCGTCGACACGTAATGGTCCAGGGCAATTTGACGCTGGTGCTGGAACAGGCCGCCGATGCCGCCGCTCGATGCGTTGAAACCTGGCACCGGCTTGCCAAGCGGTTGGGACAGGCTGCGCACCTCGGCGACGCCGGGCAAGCGGCCGAAACCGCGGCTGAGGTGGTCCAGCTCCGCCTGGCCGGCCGGGCTGGTCCAATCGGTGGTTGAGACTAGCAGCACCGTGAGCGGCCCAGTCTCGCCAACAGGAAAGTGACGCTGAATGGCAGCCAGGCCTAGAACGCTGTCAGCCCTGGGCGATAGCTCGCTGGTGGGCCGATAATCGGGCGCACGCCGTAGCCATATATCGCGAAGGGCAGCAGGACCAGGACGCTAACGCAAATCGTTAGGATGGGATGATCGGCCACCAAATGGCTGACGAAGCTCCATACTTTGCTTTCATCCTGGTCGTCTGGCAGATGGGGTCTGCGGCGGAGCGGAGCGCGGCCTGGCCAGAAAACCTTTTTTCCCGCCAAGCGCAGAAAGGCCGGCGTCAGGGTCAAGGAAGCGACCAGCGCGACGCCAAGGCTCAGCGCGATGGCTGGGCCGGCGTAGCGGACCTTGGCGAATTCGGCGGTTCCCATGAGGCCCAGGCCGCACATTACCGTGCCCGCGCTGGCCGCCAGGGCCGTGCCGACGGCGCCGACGCTCAGTCCAATCGCCGACGGCAGCGGTTGCCCGGCGGTAAGCTCCTCGCGATAACGGCTGATGAGGAACAGGCAGTAGTCGGTGCCCGCGCCGTAAAGGATCACGATTGCAAAAACCCTGGTGATGTTGACCAGGTGAACGCCGGGCAGCAGCGTCATCAGCGCCAGCAATTCCATCGACACCCACACCGAAACGGCAATCGTGACCAACGGCACCAGGGCAAGCAGCGGCGCCCGGTAGACGAGCAGCAGCACCACAATGACCAGGATGACGGTAGCCCACGTGGCCCCGTCGAGGCTTTGGCCGGCCGCGGTGACCAGGTCGCGGCCAACGCCCGCCGAGCCGGTGGTGAAGAGCTTCGGCGCGTCGGGCCCGGCTTCGGCGATGCGCTTTTGAAGCACTTGCCTGGCGCGATCGACGGCCGCTTGGGTTTGCAGCGCCAAAAATGGTGTTCCCAGCGGGACCTGAATGAGCGTGCAATGCCGGTCGGCGCTGATCAGGCGTGAGCCAATCACGGCATCGCGGCAGCAGCAGCTTTTGCCAATCTGCAGATCGGGAGTCTCTTGATGCAGCTGGTCCAGGTCGTCCGCGAGGAGCTTGACGAGAGTGAAATCGGCGTCAGACAGTGGGGCGTCCTCACGTTCAATGGCGAAGACCAGCCGGCTGGCAAAGACGTCGTCGGGAAAGGCCTGCTGCATCAGCTGGTAACCGCGAACGCTGGGGCAGCGATCAGGAAGGAAGCGAATGTCGTCGTCCTGGGTGCGGCTGTCCAAGTTGGGTGCGACAAGAGTGAGCAAACCGCCGGCAATAGCCCAGACGAGGCAAACGACCCAGGGATGCGTCGCCGCGAAGCGACCAATGCGTAGGAACATGCCGGCCGACTCCGTGCATCGTCAGGCGCGGGGAATGCTCCGCGCATGTGAGAAGCCACTTCTATTTATCGGCGGCGCGAGCTTGTGGACTGTAGCGAAAATGCTAATGGAAGGGGTGGCAACGGCAAAAAAGACACCAACCCAAAGCGCCAGCGAGGGGTTTGCTGTTGGCCCTCGCTGGCGCTTCGGGTTGGTATCGCTAATAAAAAAAGGAGCCCCCCCGCGGGGAGACTCCTTCGATTTTGCCGTTTTGGCGAGCAGCTATACGTCTCAGGCAAGCCAGGTAGGTTTTCGGCTCCAGAAAACCAAACGCGACCCGGCTCGCCGTCGCGTTAGCGACTTGCTGCCGTGGGCGTCGTGCTGAAATTGAAATTCACGGGCATTTGCTGGCCCGCACGCACCGTCACTTGCTGCGTTTGGCTCACGACTTGACCGTTCTGGGTGGTCTCAGCCACGAGGGTATACGTGAACTCCTGGCCAGGTTGAATGGCTGGGGTGATAAGGCGGCGCTGCGCCGAGGTCTGCTGGCTGACATAGCCATCGATGGACAACTTGGCGTCGGCGGGCAAAGTAACGAGAATCGTGCCAGAGGTCGTCAGGGACGCGTCCTTCTTGGGAGCATCGATTTTTTCGCCTGGGGGCATGGTCTTGGCCGGACCCGGAACGACTACCGTCCCACCATAACAACCTGTGCAACCGACGTAGCCGGTGCAGCCCGCGCGGACACCAACGCAGCCAGTGCATGTCGTGCGAACACCAACGCAGCCGGTGCAACCAATGCGCACCAAGCCACAGCAGCTTGTCCGGACAATACCTTGGCACGGCACAGGTGCACATGAAGTCGTCACAACACCGTGGCAGCCACAAGTGACGGGGCCACAATGACAATCCGGAGCTTCCGCGCTTCCGGCAAGCGCCATTACCAACACAACACTGTACATAAAGATCTCCTCCTGCAAACAAATCGAAACTAGTAACGCAACCCACGCATCAATGCGAAACCTGGGGCCTGGAGCCGATTCTATTAGCGACAACGGAAATGAGCAAACAGCGGCTCATCCTTGGAAGTGGGGAGACCTTCACAATCCGTTGGAGCACCTACCTATCCATCAGGACCAACGGCATGGTTCAAAAAGGGGTCAGGCACCTTTGTGCGAAGCACCCTTCGGGCCGTCCCGGCAAAGGTGCCTGACCCCTTTTTGAACCATACCCATCAAACGCTGTCAAACAGCATCAACTGAGGTGAATGGTAAAGATAGTTAAAAAAAGAGTCAACAGTAATCTGGGCAGATTGTGCGGATTTTGCCAAAAAATCCGCCTGTTCCCGAAAGTCCGCTTGTGTGGGACCACACGTCGGGTATCCTTGCAATTGAGTGGGGCTGGCCCCGGAGGAGTGTTGGCGATGAAAAATGCCGATGGCGGTCTGTCCGAACGATCGGACGGCGCCCCGTTACGGCTGCATCCGTGGTTGTGGATGCTGCTGGCTTTGCTGCTAACCGGAGTTTGCTTTGTTTGGGCGCGAGTGACGCGGGACGACGAAATTCCGCTCGACATCGTGCAGCTGCCGTTGCTGGTCACCGGGGTTATTGCCGCTGGCGTTGCTGTCTGGATGCGCTGCGCTGATCCGAAGTCGGCCAGCCTCGAAGACCTTCCAACCGCCCAGCGCGGTCTGGCGACGCTGACAATTGCCGTCACCCACGCCGCTTTGGCCGTCGCGGTCACCATGCTTGTCGCGGCAAAATTTTTGCGCCGGTGTCGGCAACAAGCGGCAGGCCCACCCTGGTCTGGCCGGTCATCCTTTGGCTGTTGGTGGTACCGTGGTCCGGCTTCTCCGCATGGCGGCTGCTCGCGGCCTTCATGGGCCGCCAACAAGCAAAACCACACCAACCCGAAGCGCCAGCGAGGGCCAACAGCAGCCCTCGCTGGCGCTTCGGGTTGGCATCGTTTTTCGCCCCGCAAACCTTGAGCCGCGGCAGCCGATTTGAAACCGCTGTTTTGGTGACTCAAGCGGGCCTGGCGGCGTTCCTCGCTTCGTGGGCACTCTACTGGGGGCCGCAGTCCAGTGATTCCTGGGATTCATTGCGGCTTTTCCTGGGCGTGCTGGCCGCCATTGCTTTCTTGGCGGCCCCGCTGGTCGCCGCCAATTCAGCTGTGCGCCGCGCGGCTGTGAGTGGGCTCATTGTGCTGCATTTCGCCGCCATCTTCTCGGCGGTACTGGGCGCTGCGCCCGGCCCCTGGATCGCGGCCCAGGCACAGCATTGCATCTTCCGGCCCTATCTCGACTTCATGTACCTCAACAACGCCTACCGCTTTTACTCGCCGGACCCTGGGCCAGCGTCGCAGCTGTGGTTTCGTATCGAATATCGCGACGGCGAGTCGACTCTTACGCGCTGGGGAAAGATGCCCGATATCGATGAAGATGGCCACAGCGCTTACGCCACACGAGTGCAAGTTACGCGGCGCATCGCCCTCACGGAGAATATCAGCCAGATTTTGCCGATTCCCTTGACGGTCCGCAATAAAGATACCGGGATCGTGGAACTTGCTGACTTCGTCAAAGACCGCGATCGACAGGCGCCCATGCCGCACGACGAGGGCCTGCTGGGCAGCAAACCGGTGCGCGACTCGTTGGCGGTGCCGTATCATCCCAGCCTGCCGCTGGCGCTCAACCACCAATGCCCGACGCCGGGGGGAATGAAACTCCTGTCGTCTTTTGCCCGCCATATTCTGGGGCTGCCGCATCCGGAGGATCCCAATGCCAAGCCGGTCTCCGTCAAGCTCTACCGAGTGCAGCATCGCATCATGCCCGCCGAGTTTTTGGCCAACGGCGGCGACCCGCGCGATTGGACTTTGTATTTGCCGTATTACATGGGAAAATACGACAAGGATGGCACGCTTCTCGATCCCAGGGACCCGTTTATGTACTGGCTATTGCCCATTTTGCGGGAAAATTCCGTGGACCCGCAATCACCCTTGAACTTTTACGTGTTCAAACATGCCGGTGACGCCGACTGGCACCGGCGACCGCCCCCCAAATGGTGACTTCAAAATCAACCAAGGACGCCATGGCCACATCGACACGCCTGGCTCGCGCCAGCGACTCCTGGAACTCATTTTGGTTCACGCCGTCCGATCCGACGGTGCTGGGCGCCATTCGCATCGTCGTCGGCATCATCACGTTACTCACGCTGATGATTTACGGGTTGGACCTTCAGGAGCTGATCAGCCCAAACGGCTGGATGGATCTGCCGCTCCGCCAGGAACAATACCGCGAAGCACCTGTGCCCGACGTGCCGTTCGACTGGGCCGCCGCGCCGACCAGGCCTGAACCGACCACAACTAAACGCGCCCGGTCACGCCCCAGGAGCAGGCCTACATCGACTATTACACCAATCGTTTTGGCATCGATCCGCGCGATGTGAGCGAAAAGGGCAGCGCCGTCTGGTCCGTCTGGTTCCACGTCACGGATCCGTTTTGGATGACCGTGATTCACTGGGCGTTCGTGTTTTGCAGTTTGCTGTTCACCGTCGGCTGCGGCACGCGCATCACCGGCGTGCTCACCTGGTTCGCCTTTTTGTCTTACACGCAGCGGGCTATCTCGTCGGTATTCGGCGCCGACGTCATGATGTCGGCGCTGCTGCTTTACCTCATCATCGGTCCGAGCGGAGCGGCCCTTTCCGTCGATCGTTGGCTCGCCTGCTTGCGGGCCAAACGCGCCGGCCTGCCGCCACCGGAGTTGCGGCCCCAGGTGTCGAACACGGTGGCCGTGCGGCTCATTCAGATTCATGCTTGCATCATCTACCTGGCGGCCGGCATTTCGAAGCTGCAAGGCCTTTCCTGGTGGACCGGCCAGGCCCCGTGGGGCTCCATCGCCAACTTCGAGTATGCGCCCGTGGATTTTCCCCTTTACATCGAATTCATGCGCGGCCTGGCAAGAACACGTTGGCTTTACGAACTGGTAATGACCGTTACAGGATTGGGAACACTGGCGTTCGAGATCGGCTACGCCTTTCTGATATGGCGCCCCGGCTTCCGCACCCTTTGGTTGTGCATGGCCGTGGGGCTGCATCTCACGATCGGCTTTTTCATGGGCCTTAGAACATTCGGAATCCTGATGCTGGCGTTCAACCTGGCCTTCGTGTCGCCGACGACGGTGCGCTGGGCTTTGGCGGGGCTGCGCCGCGCGTTGCCTAGGCGCGTGCCAAATAACATCGAGATGATTGCTACGACCCCTGCCGGCTTGCCCGGCAGGTGAAGAAGTTCGAAGGCTAATACAGGGCGCGCACCTCCAGAACAACCCCTGCCGGCTTGCCCGGCAGGTGAAGAATTTCGGAGGCTAACAGCGATCGAGAACGATGGTAAGGCACCGGGGTTAGCCAGCGAACTCCTTCACCTGCCGGACAAGCCAGCAGGGGTCGTCAGACTCGGGATCACAAGCCATGGATGGCAAAACACGCACCCTCATTTCGCACGGCCTGCTGCTGCTCGCCATTGGCAGCGCCATGTTTTTGACGCGGCTTTCCGGTCCGTTGCGGGAGCCCGAAGAGACTCGCTACGCCGAGATTCCGCGGCAGATGCTGGCGGAGGGCCGATTCGTCGAGCCGGTTTTGCACGGCCAACCGTATTACCAGAAACCGCCGCTGATGTACTGGCTCGTGATGGGCGCTTACCGCGTCTTCGGCGTCCATGATTGGGCGGCGCGGCTGGTGCCGGCGTTGGCGAGCCTGGCCACCGTGCTGGTTACCTGGCTGTGGGGACGTTCCGTATTCGGCTCACGCACGGGCCTGGCGGCAGCGCTGGTGCTGCTCTTGTCGGCTCGTTTCGTTTACCTGGGCCGCATGCTGACCATTGACCCGCTGTTGTGTTTGTGGGTGACGACCGCGTTGGCCTCGGCACACCTGGCAGTTCGACAAACGCCGTTACGACGAGGTTGGTGGCTGGCGTCCGCGCTGCTGACTGGGCTCGGATTGCTGACAAAAGGGCCGGTCGCTCTGGTGCTGGTGCTAGTGCCCGCGATTGCGTTCCAGGTGCTGGATCGCCGCCGCGCTCGGCCGTCCCTGATCTCCCTGGCGGGTTATTTGATTGTGGCGGTTGCCGTCGCGGGGCCGTGGTTCGTGGCCATGACGGTGAAGAACCCTGATGCGGCCGGCGATTTTTTCTGGCTGCACAATGTCCAGCGCTACCTCGATCCAGTCGATCATGAGGAACCGGTCTGGTTCTTCCTGCCGAGCTTGCTGGGTGGGACGCTGCCGTGGTCGCTGTTGCTGATACCGCTGATAAATTGGTTGGCGCGGCGCCGGCCAAGGGTTTTCGCGGCCGGCCCAGGCGGGTTGGGGTTTGCGCTGCTGGCGCTAGGATGGTGCGTCCTTTTCTTCTCCATGAGCGGCTGCAAACGGGCGGTGTACATCCTGCCGGCGCTGCCATGGTTGTCGATTTGCCTTGGCTTCTGTTGCAGGTCCGCGGTGTGGCACGCGCTGGCTTGGCGCCCGAGCAGGTGGATGACCAGGGCCATGGCGGGCGTGGTGTTTGGAGTGCTGTTGGCTGGTGTTTACCTGCTCCTGCCGAGCGATCAGCGGCGGTTCGCGTTGCGCGGCCAGGTTCGCCGGCACCTTGGCACGGAGACGGAAGTCTTTTGCTATCCGAAAAGATGGGACGGCGTCACCTTCTACTTGCAGCGGACTGACGTGCACGTCTTCACAACTGAGCAGCGCTCGGAATTCATTGCCGCCTTGCAAAAGCTGCCCGAGGCGCTGCTTTTCGTCAAACGGCCGGCGCTGGCGGAACTGATGAGCGAATTGCCGCCGTCGCTGGAGCTGGTCCCGGTCGGACGCCAGGGTGCGACAGTGACGGTCCTGGCGAGCCGGCAGCGCAAACTGGCCGAGCCTTGAAAAATCGGCTGGCGGGCATAACCGAATCTAAAGTAGTAGGCACACTCCGTGTGCCGTTAGCGATCTAAACGGCGCACGGAGTGTGCCTACTACTTAGGGCGATTCTTTTATGGACACTACAACCGACCCGGCTCTGCGTTCGTGGGTGTCCGTCCTGGCGGATTCGCATTTTCCCATCCAGAATCTGCCCTTTGGTGTTTTTCGCCGGCCCGATTCGCCGGGCCGACATATCGGCGTGGCCATCGGCGAGATGATTTTGGACCTGCGCATATCCGAAGCGATGGCCTTGATGACCCCACTTCCCCGCCAGGTGCAGGCAGCCCTGCGCCGCGACACCTTGAACGATTTCATGTCCCTGGGCCGAAGTGCGTGGACTGCGACGCGGACTCTCGTGAGCCGCTTGCTGCAGCGCGGACGAAGCCTCGCTGCGCGACGATGGCAGTCTCCGCGCTTCCGTGCTCGTGCCCCAGTCGGCAGTCGAAATGGTGCTGCCCGTGGACATCGGCGATTACTCCGATTTTTACTCATCGCGCGAGCATTCCACCAACGTCGGCACGATGCTGCGCGGCGCGCAAAACGCACTGCAGCCCAACTGGCTGCATCTGCCGGTCGCCTATCATGGCCGGGCCAGCTCGATTGTGCTGAGCGGCACGGACCTGCGTCGGCCGCGGGGCCAAACCAAGGCCGATGATGCTGCCGCTCCGACATTTGGCCCCAGCCGCAATCTCGACTTCGAGCTGGAGATGGGGTTCTTCGTGGGGCCAGGCAACGAGCTCGGCTACCCCATTCCGATTGCCGAGGCGTCCGACCATATTTTCGGCCTGGTCCTGGTCAACGACTGGAGCGCCCGCGACATCCAGAAGTGGGAATATGTGCCGCTGGGGCCGTTCCTCTCCAAGAATTTCGGCACGTCCATATCGCCGTGGGTGGTGACCCTCGACGCCTTACAGCCGTTTCGGATTGCCGGGCCGGTGCAAGATCCGGCGCCGCTGGCGTATTTGCAAACCAATGGACTCCAAGCATTCGACATTCAGCTCGAGGTCCATCTGCAAACGACGAAGATGGCCCAGCCGCAGCGCATCTCCGCGTCAAACGCCAAGCATCTTTACTGGAATATCGCTCAGCAGCTCGCACATCACACTATCAACGGCTGCAACCTCAGGCCCGGCGATCTGCTTGCTTCGGGCACCATCAGCGGCCCAACGCCGGATTCCTATGGCAGCATGCTCGAGCTGGCATGGAAGGGAACGAAGCCATTGTCGTTGCCTGGCGGCGAAACGCGGACGTTTCTGCAAGACGGCGATCGTGTGACGATGACGGGTTGGTGCCAGGGAAACGGCTATCGGGTGGGATTTGGCGAGGTGACCGGCAGCATATTGCCCAGCCCGTAAACTTCAGCCAGGCTAATAGCCTATAAACTCAGGTCAGGCTGGAAGCCTGACCTACCCGTAGGTCAGGCTTCCAGCCTGACTTCCCCGTAGGTCAGGCTTCCAGCCTGACTTCCCCGTAGGTCAGGCTTCCAGCCTGACCCAATACTCAGGACCTACCTTGCCGAGGACCGATGGCAATCATTCTCCGCGGCGTTCGCGTCCACAACCTGAAGAACATCGACCTTGACCTGCCGCTGCAGCGTCTTTCCGTCGTCACCGGCGTCAGCGGTTCGGGCAAAAGCAGCCTCGCCTTCGATACGGTTTATGCGGAAGCCCATCGCCGCTATGCTCAATGCGCGGCCGCGTTCACTGGCCAGTCGGGCGCTGGCAGCGACAAGCCCGATGCCGACCGCATTGACAACCTGCCGCCCGCCATTGCCGTGGCGCATCGCTTTTTTGCCCGCGGCTCCAAGGTCACAGTCGGCACTTTGACGGGGCTCGCCGAAAACCTTCAGCTGCTGCTAGCCAGGATCGGCACCGTCCACTGCCCGCGCTGCGGTCAACCAATCCATGCCGCCACCACCGCCGACGTGGTCCAGGTGGTCGACGCATTGGCGGCGGGCACCCGCTTCAGCATCGGATTCCCAAACCATCCCGAGGGCGAGGGCGAGGGCGACACTGCAGCTTGGGTGGGTGCCCTGCGGGAGCAAGGCTTCGTTCGCGCCCAGATCGCCGGCAAGCTCGTACGTTTTGACGACACGCCCTCGCCCGTGATCGCTGATCCGCGCCGTTGCTTTGTGCTGATCGACCGCCTTGAAACAGGCCGATTCGCGCCAGAGCGGTTGATCGATGCCTTGGAAACCGCCTTCGCTCGCGGTGACGGTCGGCTGGCTCTTCTCACCGGCGAGCGGGAAACACTATTCGATCGCCGGCTCGTCTGCTCCGCATGCCTCGGCAACTGCCTGGATGATCCTACCGACAGTGCGCGTCTGGCCGGCCGCGGCTTTGCCGAGTTATGCGCTTTGAACGTGCGCGACCTGGCCGGTGTCATCCATTCGCTGAATCTCACGCCAATCCAACAGGTAGCTTCCCGCCTGCCGCTGGAGGACATTCAAACGCGGCTCGATGAGCTGTTGGCTATCGAGCTGGGCTATTTATCGCTGGACAGGCCCGCATGCTCGTTGTCCACCGGAGAATGCCAGCGCGTTTGGCTCGCCAACGTCCTGGCATCCAACCTGGTCAACGGCTTGTACGTGCTGGAAGAGCCGACCGCGGGTTTGCATCCGCGCGACACCGATAAGCTCATGGCGGCTCTGCGGCGGTTTCGCGATGCCGGCAACACCGTTGTCGTGGTGGAAAACGACGCCGAAGTGATCCGCGCCGCCGACTTTGTTGCCGACCTCGGTCCCGGCAGCGGTGAAGATGGCGGACAATTGATCTTTCACGGTTTGCCCGCCGACCTGGCAAATTGCGAATCCTCGCTGACCGGTGCGTATCTTGCGGGCCGCCGGGCCATTGCCGTGCCGACGCGGCGCCGGCTTTTTGAGCACGGCTGTCTGCGGCTTGTCGGGGCCAGGACGCATCATTTGAAAAACTTGACGGTCGAGTTTCCCCTGGGCGTCCTGTGCGTCATCACCGGCGTCAGTGGGGCGGGCAAAACCACGCTGATCGAAGAAACGCTTTACCCCGGCCTGCGCCGGCGTCTTAGCCTTGAGGGGCCAGCGGTCGACTTGCCGCCCGAAACGGATGCCGTCGGCGGGGAGCAATTGGGCGATGTGTTGTGGATGGACCAGACACCTGTGGGCCGGGCCGTGCGCGCACCAACGCCGCTGCTCAGGTCAAGGTCCTTGACGGCATCAGGCAGCTGTTTACGGAACAGAATGGAAAAATCGGCAATCTCAGCCTGGCCCAGGTGCTGGACTTGACCGTGCGCGAGGCGTTTCGCTTCTTTCGGGCCCAGGCCGCCATCCAGCGCCGGTTGAAAGTGCTGCTCGACGTGGGCCTGGAATACCTTCGATTGGGCCAACCCGCGGACACGCTTTCGGGCGGAGAATGTCTGCGCCTCAAGCTCGCCGGCTGCCTCGCGCTTAATCGCAAGCCGCGCTGCCTGTTTTTGTTCGACGAACCGTGTGCGGGGTCGCATCCTGCCGACGTTGTGCGCTTGCTGGATTGTCTCGATAGCCTGCTGCAAACGGGTCATTCGCTGATTGCCATCGAGCACAATCTGGACTTGATCAAGTGTGCCGACCATGTCATCGACCTGGGCCCAGACGCGGGTGCTGCCGGCGGCCGCGTGGTGGCGCAAGGCACTCCTGAAGAAGTGGCTCGCGTGGAGCAATCGCATACCGGCCGGTGCTTGCGGCGGACCTTGAAGTTACCGCCGCTATAGGTCCCATAGGTCCTATAAGTCCTATTGGCCCCCGCTAATTTCGCCCTTTTCATTTGTGATTGCCCCCTCCGCGTCCTAAGCTTGCGTGGAGGAATGCCATGCCAGAAACAATTGCCAAGAAAGCTGCGCGGTTCCATGCGGAACCGTCCCAAGAGTTGGACCAAATTCACCTGCCGCAAAGGCACCCTCGACGTGGGCGCCAATATCGCGGTCAGCCTGCTCGATGTCTCCGAAACCGGCCTGCGCCTGGTGCTTCGTGAAAAACTGGACGAAGGTCAGGAAATTGCCATGACGCTGGAAACGCCCGGCCACTCACGGCCGCTCCGCATAGTGGGCAAGGTCGTTTGGTGCCTGGCGACCGCGGACGGCAAGTTTTGCGTGGGCGTCCGCTTCAATCAATGCCTGCCGTATTTCGACGTGGCCAAGATGGCGTGAGAGCCTATCCGAAAAAGGGGTCAGGCACCGTTGTGCGCAGCACCCTCCGGGCCGTTCCGGCAACGGTGCCTGACCCCTTTTTCGGATAGGCTCTAAGTTTTGGCTATACTGAATGGCATGGAGCCAACGTCTTCCGCGCCGCTCGCCGGCATCATCGCTAGTGACAAAGCTGTGATCCTGCCCGGGCAGACCGTCGGCATCCTCGGCGGCGGCCAGCTCGGCGCATGTTCGCCATTGCCGCCCGACGCATGGGTTATCGCGTCCACGCCTTCGACCCGACCACCGACGGCCCCGCGGGCCAGGTGGCCGACGTGGAAGTGGTGGCCGCCTACGACGACCTCGATGCCGCGCGCCGTTTCGCGGCCGGCGTCGACGTGGTCACTTTCGAGTTCGAGAACATTCCCGCCGAGACCTTGCGCGTGATCGCCCAGACGCGGCCGGTGCATCCCTCGCCGGACGTGCTTCACATCTGCCGTCATCGACTCCGCGAAAAAGACTTTCTCAGCCGCCATGGATTTCCCGTCGCCAGCTATCGCGCAATCCACGGCATTGGCGAGCTCACGGCGGCGCTTGCGGAAATCGGAATTCCCGCCATTCTCAAGACCGCCGATTACGGCTACGACGGCAAGGGACAGGTGCGCATTGACCGTTTGGAAGACGCCGCCGCGGCCTGGTCGGCAATGGGCCGGCCGGTGGGCGTGCTGGAGGCCTTTGTACCGTTTGTCCGCGAACTGTCGGTGATCTGCGCCCGCACCGCAGCCGGCGAAATCCTGGCCTTTGCGCCCGCCGAGAATGTGCACGACCGCCACATCCTCGACCTGACCGTGGTTCCCGGCAGTTTTTCGCCTGCCACTGCCAATCGCGCCGTGGAATTGGCGTCGGCCATTGCCCAGGCCCTGGAAGTGGTGGGCCTGCTCGCGGTGGAGCTGTTTGAGTTGCCCAGCGGCGAGGTGGTGGTAAACGAATTGGCCCCGCGGCCGCACAATTCCGGCCATTTCACTTTTGATGCCTGCGTAACGAGTCAATTCGAGCAGCAATTGCGAGCCGTGTGCGGACTGCCGCTCGGCAGCGTGGAGCTGCTGCGCCCGGCGGCGATGGCGAACCTATTGGGAGACCTCTGGCAGCATGGCGAACCGCATTGGGCCGCGGCGCTGCGTTTCCCGACGTAAAGCTCCATCTCTACGGCAAGCGTGAAGCCCGTGCCCGGCGAAAGATGGGCCATCTCACGGCTCTTGGGGCCACGGCGAGCGAGGCACACGCGACGGTCGTGGCGGCCCGGCAAGCGTCGTTTGATGACCTGGCAGAAAGGGGACAGACACAAAACCTTGGCATTGGTAAAATAGCGGTACATGGGACCGTAGCTCAATCGGTTAGAGCAGGGGACTCATAATCCCCGGAAGCCATGCCGCAACCCCTTGCCCGCCAACACGTCAGGGCGACGCCACAACACCGCTTGCACTACAGCTTGCACAAGATTCTGAAAAAACGCCCTCCGTTGACCATGATCTTACCCGTGTGGTGGACGCCTGGCCATCCCTGCCCGACAACCTCAAAGCGGCGATCCTGGCCATGATCGGGGTGGGCGGGAAGTGACCCCCGTTGAGGGGCAGATAGAATGAACAACAGCGGGAAGGCCAGGCTAGCTACTTGGTCGACGCCGCCCCCGTGGCCGTGGCCTTCTCCGGCGCGGCACGGGGACGGCCGGCCCGCCTACCGGAGAAACACTTCATGCGACCAACCAGCACGTCCGACACACAACCGCAGCCCAAAGGCGCCACCGACATTGCCAAGGCCGAAAAAGACGCGCACCATTGCGCGTTTGAAGCCGAAATTGCTTGCGTGGGGCTGTTCCGCAATCGACAGGAGGAACGTACCACGCCGCCAGCCGCAGGAATTCAGCCGGGTATCGAAAGGCTGCAAGCGGCACACTTCGCGTGCTGGGAGTCTTGTTCACCACTGTTGAGCAGGCTTCGGGCGCTGCACGCAGGCCGGCTTGTCGATGGTTGGGACGGGTCTTTCCCGAGCGCCTGCGAAGCGGTCTTGTCTTTCGCGGCGAGGGTAACAACAGAGCTAATGCGGCTGGATGTTCCAGGGTTTGCTGACCACTTTGACCTCCCCAAGTTCTACGCGCTACTACCACCGCGCGCGGGTCACTTCCGCGCGTTGGTTGCTCAAGAGTTTGCCTTACTGCGCGCAGCGGCAAAGAAAATAATGGAGCCGGCCGGAGACATCCAGGAAGCGGACGGCAAGGCGCATGAGGCGCGCCATGCCGGTGTCGATTGGGACGCGCTACTTGCGTCGGCACCTTTGTCCGCATCGGAAATCGCTGAAAGGCTTGGACAGCCGAAAAGGCTTGTGGAACGCACCCTGCGATACCATCGCGAAAAACTTTGCAACGGCGGTTGCGCCGTGCACGAGGACGCTGCCCGAGATGAACCAACATTCCGCTACATAATGCCAAAGGTGTTGCTTACTCTTCAAACGTGGTATGCCAAGCGGTTGAAAAAAGCACCCAAGTAACGCTGGTTTTGCAACACCTTATTTGTCGCACGTGCGCTTTGTTGACAGCGCTTCGCCAAGCAATTTCCAGTGGTTCCCCGTGCGACAAATCGCAAGAATTGTCGATTCGCGGACGTTTTCGACCCCCGAAATAAATCGGGTTCATGAGCGCAAATCCCAAAACCCCTCGTCTCCGTGACCTGCCCCTTTGGCGGCTAATTGTCGCCTTAGCCGACGCTGAACGTGAGTTTGGCCCAACTAACAAAACAACCCAAACATTCGCGCGACTTGTGCAAGAGCGGCTTGCCGAAACCGAAGGCGCCGCCAGCGGGGAGGGGGGCAGGCCATGCTCCGTGTGAACCCCCACACCAACGGCCAACGCCCGCTATCATCGGAACCGCCGGCGAATGCCGCGCTGTTAGTTGGCCATAACGACTCCGCGGCCATGTGCGGCGTTTCGGTGGCAAGCTGGCATCGACTTTTAGCTGCCGGCAAGATTGGCCCGTTGCCGATCCGGCTGGGTGGCAGGGTGCTTTTTTCGACGTCGGAATTGTCCGCATGGGTTGAGATGGGCTGCCCAGACCGCGCCGAGTGGCAGGTCCGCCGCCAGGCAGATCGGGGGCGACCAGCATGACCCCCGCCGAAATGCTGTTGCCACGCCTTGAGGGCTTGAAACCGGCGAGCGAGGACAAATGGACGGCCCGCTGCCCAGGCCACGACGACAACCGGCAATCTCTCAGCGTGGCCCGTGCAACTGATGGCACGTTGCTACTCAAATGCCATGCCGGATGCGACACTGGCCGCGTGGTGCAAGCCATTGGCCTGACGTTGCGTGATTTATTTCCATCGGGGGGCGGGAACGGCAAACCACACAGCCACAACGGCAGCGCGTTGAAGCGCTCCGCCAAAAGCAAGCCCAAGACGACGTACCAAACGCCGCAAGCTGCAATCACCGCGATTGAAAAACATCGTGGACTAGCTAGTCGGACCTGGACGTACCACAACGCACAGGGCGAAGCGGTTGGCATGGTCATGCGCTGGGACAGGCCGGACGGCGGGAAAGATATTTTGCCGTTGACAAGGACGGCCGCGGGATGGATTTGCGAAGCAATGCCGACGCCACGACCGCTTTACCGCTTACCCGCACTCCTTGCCCTGGACAGAGGCGAACCGCTTTACATCACGGAGGGCGAAAAGGCAGCAGACGCTGGCGTTAATCTCGGAATGGCCACAACCACCAGCGCGGGCGGCAGTGCGGCAGCGACTAAAACGGATTGGTCACCGCTGGCGGGCAAAAACGTGGTGATTTTGCCAGACAATGACTCTCCCGGAAAAAAGTACGCTGAAGACGTTGCCAGGCTATTGCATAAACTGGCCCCGCCAGCAAACGTGCGAATAGTCCGACTGCCGGGACTGCCGGACGGCGGCGACCTGGACGATTTTCACGACTCGGCAGAAAGCGCCAACGACATCTGTGCCGAGATAAAGCAACTCGCCGACGCCGCGCCCGTGTGGACGCATGGCAAAGCCCATGCCGTGCCGGACGATCTAGCGCCAGAGCAGCACGGCGACTCCTGGGAAGATCCAAGGGACAGGCTACAGCCGGCCCCCAACGGAGGGCCGGGCCGTCTACACAACCCCACGAATCACAGGGAAAATGGGGGTTCCGTAGACGTAGACACGTCGCCCCCGTGTGATTACATGCCATTCCCACTTGCAGCCCTGCCCCAACCGATGCGCGATTACGTGGACGCATGCTCGAGCGCGATTGACTGCGATCCCGCCTACATTGGACTGCCCCTGCTCGCTGCCAAGGCCGCGGCTATCGGCAACACCCGCCGGATCCGGTTGAAACGGAGTTGGACGGAGCCGGCAATTCTTTGGGGTGCCATTGTGGGCGAAAGTGGCACAGCCAAAAGTCCTGCGTAGACCATGCCCGCCAATTCCCACGCCACCGACAAGGGCGGGCGATGGCACGATATAACGCCGCACTGGTGGAGTACGAGGAGGCGCAGCTCAGGTATGACCGTGAGCTGGCAGCCTGGAAGCGATCCAAAGGTGGGGGCGGCCAACCACCTGCCAAGCCAGAGCAGCCTATTTGCGAGCGCTGCCTCGTGGATGACGCCACCATAGAGGCCGTCGCCCCGATTCTCCTGGGCAACTGGCGCGGGGTGCTGGTCATGCGTGATGAGCTAGCCGGCTGGTTAGGAGCGTTTGATCGTTACGCCAAGAAGGGAGGCGGCGAATCGGCAAAGTGGATTGAGATGCACGGCGGGCGCACTGTCGTAATCGACCGCAAGACGGGGATACCGCGGACGATCTACATACCCCGCGCAGCCGTGAGCGTTTGCGGGAGTATCCAGCCAGGAATCTTGCGTCGGCAGATCGGCCAGGAGCATCGGGATAGCGGTCTACTGGCCCGGCTGCTGATGGCATGGCCGCCCCGCCGCCCGCGCAAGTGGACTGACGTCGAGCCAGCAGAGCAGCTATCAGAGCGCGTAGGCATGGCCTACGACCGCCTTTGGGAGCTGGCCCCGACCACCGACAGGGACGGCGAGCCGGCGCCAGTGTTGGTTGATTTGTCACCTGCCGCCAGGCGGTTGTACGTTGCTTTTGTCAACGAGCATGGGCAGAGCAATTTCACCTTGATGGCGACCTGGCAGCAGCATGGAGCAAGCTGGAGGGGTACGCTGCCAGACTGGCCCTAGTCCATCACCTTGTACGTCAGGCCAACGATCCCACGGGCGTGGGGGATGAAGTGGATGAGGAAAGCATGGCCGCTGGCATATCGCTTGTGCGATGGTTCGGAAATGAAGACCGCCGCATATATGCAGCCCTAGCGGAAGGTCAAGACGACACGGATCGCCGGGAACTAGTGGACCTTGTGCGGCGACGTGGGGGCACTATCACCGCCCGTGAGCTACAGCAGGCCAGCCGACGATACCCGGATTCCGACGCGGCCAACGTCGCCCTGGAAGCACTGGTCAAGGCAACAATTGGCACCTGGAAAGATTGTCCTCCGTCACCAGTGGGCGGCCACCCGACCCGCGTGTTTAGGCTGATATGAATTGTCTACTGTCTACACAACCTCACGATTTCCAGGAGTTTTTGAGGTTCCGTAGACAGTAGACGCCAAGGACAGCGGAAATTGAGCATGACACCGACCGCCCGCACCCTGGGATACCTTCGCCGACTCGGCTTCATTGCGGCCGTGGTCGAGACGTGGATCCCCCACGTTGACCGCCGGCGCGATCTATTCGGGTTCGCTGACATCCTGGCCGCCCACCCCCGTGATCAAATTTTTCTTTTGGTCCAGACGACAAGCCTATCCAACCTGCCCGCCAGGGTCACCAAGGTCAGGCAGGCCCCAGCCGCCGAGTATTGGTTGAGGGCAGGGGGCAAGATCGAATGTCATGGGTGGACACGTCGGCCAGAGGGGTGGCAGGTCAAGGTAGTGGAGATTGAAGCCGAGACCATGCAGCCCGTGGTAACGCATTGCCCCCGCCGGCGACGGCCAAGCCGTTTTCAGCAGGGCACGCTCTTTACGTGATGCTATGCTGAACGAATTGAAACCTTAGCAACGAAAGGACGGAGACCAATGGCCAAGAAACCAGGAAGAAAAGGCAAGCCGCGGCAAACCTACGGAGGCGCCACCGCGTTTCCGTTCGGCGCGAACGCGCCCGCCAAGAAAGGCAGCAAGCGCCGCAAGCCGGCAGGCGGAGGTAGCTGATGTTTGGCCCGGACTTTTCCGCCGTCAAGCCGATACCCTTTGCTGGCATGGTCAGAGGCCAGCCTGACACCGACCAGGCCGGCGACCACCAAGGGCGTCGCGCTTTCATGGCCCGTGTCCACCGCAGACGGTTTGCCAGTTTGCAGGCCGCCAGCGAGGCCGTGGATTTGCTGCCGGACGAGGGCGAGAGCCTTCACGGATTGATGACGGGGTTTTTCGACTTAATGCACTTGCTGATTGTGCTGTTGGACCGACTCGGCTCACCTTGTACCACCATGCGGATTGCAACGTTGTCCTTGTCGGCCCGAAACGTCCAGGAAATGGTTGCGTTATTCGACATGGCCAAGGTCAAGCAGATCGACTTGCTCACCAGCGATTTTTTCCGCAAGCATGATGACGACATCTTCGACGAACTGGTGACGGAGTTCCATGCCCGTGGTCAACGTGTGGGAGCAGCCCGAAGCCATGCCAAGATCGTTACAATGCTCTTGGAGGACGGCCGCCGTTACCTCCTTGAAGGGTCGGCGAATCTGCGCACGAACAGGAACCTTGAGCAGTTTTGCCTTGCCCGCGACCCCGAATTGCACGCATGGTACGACACATGGCTTGCCGGCATGGTGACACAGCATGAAATCAAAGCAAACGGAGATCCAGAAACGGGTTGAGGAGATACTAGGCTTGCGGCTGTTGGTGGGCTGCCGACAGATATACGTCGTCACGCCGCAGAGGCCGGCTGGAGCGTTTCTGACCGGCAGTTGCAGCGTTACACCGCCGCCGCCGATGACCTACTGGCCGCCAGTGTTGAGCACAACCGCGATAAGCTGATGGCCCACCACTTCGCGGCCCGGCGATCCCTTTATGCCCGTGCAATGGCCGTGAGCGATTACGCGACCGCCCGCCAAGTTTTGAAAGACGAGGCAGACCTGTTGGGTTTGTACCCATCAAAAAAAGTGGAATTGGGTGGCAGGGACGGGGGCCCTCTGGAGTTCAGGAATCTGACCGATGACCAGCTCGACAGCACCATCAAGGACCTTGAGACTCGCCTATGCGGCAGCGCTTCGGGAGCGGCAGCTACGCAGTCTCAACCGGGATCCCGCGAACCTGATGATGCAAGCCCGGTTGACGCCGGACCCATGGCAAACCCGGATAATGCGGAGTTGCTCAGCCAGGACGCTGCTCCTATGCTCGAGGCAGGCCGGTAAATCGACCGTGGCCGCGGCTCTTGCCCTCCGAGCAGCGCGAACTCAGGCCCCCGCCCTTGTGCTGCTGTTGTCGCCAGTCTTGCGCCAGAGCGGCGAGCTGTTCCGCAAGGTGACAGACATTTATTTTGCCCTTGGGCGCCCCGTCTCGGCGAGAGCCGAGACCGCATTGACGTTGGAGCTAGTGAACGGTTCCCGGATTGTCGCGCTACCAGGCGGGGAGGGCACGATCCGCGGCTACTCAGGGGTGGCGCTGTTGATCGTTGACGAGGCCGCCCGCGTGCCGGATAGCCTTTACTTCGCTATCCGCCCGATGCTCAGTGTTTCCCGTGGCCGGCTGGTTGCCCTATCCACGCCGTTCGGCAAGCGCGGTTGGTTCTACGAGGCGTGGGGCGGCGACCAGGAATGGGAGCGTGTCCGCATCACCGCCGATCAATGCCCCCGCATCGAGGCAGCGTTCCTGGAGGAGGAGCGCCTTGCCCTGGGAGAACGATGGTTTCGCCAAGAGTACGAGTGTTCCTTCGAGGACACCATCGACGCCGTTTTCGCCTACACGGACATTGCGGCGGCCTTGAAACCCGGCATTGAGCCTTTAGCGTTCCCGGAGTCTTACTGCGATGTCACCAGATGAGTTTTTCCGCTTTGGGCCGCGCGTGCCGATTGGATTGCCGGCGCTGCCGCCCACGAAGGCCCCGCCGCCGCGCTACATCGTCGGCCTGGACCTGGGCCAGCAGCAGGACTACTCGGCGCTGACCGTGGTCGAACAGGTATTTGCCCCACCAGCTGGCCCCGGTTGCATCCAGCGCCGCCCACTTGCAACATCCGGACTTTGAAGCGCTGGACATTGGGCACGCCTTACACCGAGATCGTGGCCGGCCTGGTCAAGTTCACGGCGACACTTCGGAGCGCGTTGCTGGTGATTGACGGCACTGGCGTCGGCGCCGCCGTGTGCGACATGGTGAACCGAGAGCTGCTCAAGGCGCATGCGGCCGATAGCAGCCATACCCTTCCCCTTCGTTGGAAAACGTGCAGCGTCACCATTACCGGCGGTCTTGCAGTGAGCCAGGTCGGTAGCGGCAGATGGCACGTGGCCAAGAAGGAGCTAGTCAGCGTCTTGCAAGTGCTGTTGCAGACCAGGCGAATCCATGTTGCCGATTCCCTTCCGGAAGCGAAAACGCTCGTCAGGGAGCTCCAAACGTTCAGGGTGAAGATTACCGCCGCCGGCAACGAGAGCTTCGAGAGTTGGCGGGAGCGCGACCACGACGATCTTGTACTCGCCGTGGCCCTGGCTTGCTGGGCCGCGGAGCGATTGCAATTCGACCTCTGTTAGGAATCCCTTTGGGGGTAAAATCATGCCAACGAAAGACGACAACGAACACCAAGCGGAAGCCGAGCGGCTGCGCCAGCTGCCAAAGGCCGATCAACGGGCAATCGTCGATATGCACCGGGCCGACGCCGACAATCCCAAAGTGCCAAAGGCAGACCGCGACTATGCCCGGCAGCGTTTCCGAGCGTTGACCAGGCTGCTGAAGCTTGACAAAAAAAGATAAAAAATCTGCTAACAAATGTATTGACGTTCGCCAACGTAAATGTTATTATAGCCCTTGTTGAGACTGAGGCATCGACAGGGGGCAAAGATCATGGCCGGCATCGTGGCATACTACCGGGTTTCGACAGCAAAGCAGGGCACGTCGGGTTTGGGGTTGGCAGGGCAGGCGACCGCGGTGGAAGAATACGCCCGCCAACATGGCAAGGCCATAGTCGGCCGCTATACCGAGGTGGAGAGCGGCAAGCTGGCGTCCAGGCCGGAGCTGGCCCGCGCTCTGGCCCATGCCCGCCGGAGCGGTTGCACGCTGGTTGTCGCCAAGCTGGACAGGCTTTCAAGGAACGTCGCCTTCCTGTCCAGCGTAATGGACAGCGGTTGCGAGTTTGCCGCCGCAGATATGCCGGCCGCCAACAAGTTCATGCTGCACGTCATGGCTGCCGTGGCGGAGCACGAGGCCAAGGCCATCAGCGACCGAACGAAAGCCGCATTAGCCGCCGCCAAGGCCCGCGGGACGTTGCTTGGCTCTGCCCGCCCTGGACATTGGGACGGCCACGAGGACGCCCGCCTTGCCGGCCTGGAAAAGGCCCGCGAAGCATCGGGGAAGGCCATTTCCGCAAAGGCCCGCGAAGCCTACGCGGACCTGGCACCCGTGATGCTGCAATGGCGAACTGAGGGCTTGACGCTAAAGCAGATCGGCGACCGGCTGAATAGCGAAGGGCACACAACCCGCCGCGGCAAGCCGTGGAATCAGGTTCAAGTGGCCCGCGTGCTGCAAAGAGCAGCGACATGAACCGCCGACTGTCTACGGAACCCAACTATTTCCAGGGTTTTTGGGGGTTGTGTCAACAGTAGACAGCTCGAGTGAGCGAAACGAAAACGGCCGGCAAGGGCGATAGAAGCGCCCGAGCCGGCCAAGGACTGAACAGGGGCATTGTACACCTCGAAAGGACTGAACACTATGGCCAGCATTTTCAGGCCGACCTACACGCACACAGATCCCGCGACCGGCGCCAAGACGCAACGCCGGGCCAAGAAATGGTATGGCCAGTACACCGACGTTGACGGCCGCCCCCGGCGCATCCCGCTATCAGAAAACAAGACTGCCGCCCAGCAAATGCTGAACGCGCTCGTCCGAAAAGCCGAGCTGGGCAAGGTTGGCATCGTGGACCCGTTCGGCGAGCATCGCAAGCGGCCACTGACAGCGCACCTGGACGATTTCCAGCGCGGCCTGGCAAGTAAGGGCAACACGGCTGACCACGCTGTCAAGACGGCTACCCGTGTCCGGGCAGTCCTCGACGGCTGCGGGTTTGTGTTTATGGCGGATTTGTCCCCTTCGACGATGCTGGAATGGCTTGCCGAACAACGGGCCAAGGGTGCCATCGGCATTCAAACCAGCAACTACTACCTCCGTTCCGTCAAGCAATTCGCCCGTTGGCTTGTCAAAGATCGGCGGATGGGTGACAACCCAATGACGCACCTGACCGGCCAGAACGCGGGGACGGACGTTCGCCACGCTCGCCGTGCGCTTGCCGTGGATGAACTGCAAAGCATCCTTGCCGCGGCGCTGGCCAGTGGCGCCGTGTTCCGAGACTTGACCGGACGGGACAGGCACTTCCTTTACCTGACGGCAATGGCCACGGGGTTTCGAGTATCCGAGCTGGCGATCCCAACGCCCGAGTCATTCGACCTAGTCGGCGACATGCCCACGGTGACCGTGAAAGCCGCCTACACCAAAAACCGCCGGCTGGCCGTGCAGCCCTTGCCAGTGGACGTTGCCGAGGCGCTGCGGACCTTCCTGGCGGACAAGCCGGCCGGCAAACCCGTTTGGCCGGGGACGTGGACGGAGAAGGCCGCCAAGATGCTCAGGATTGACCTGGAAGCCGCCGGAGTGCCCTACGTGACGGAGGGACCATCCGGGCCAGAGTATGCCGACTTCCACGCCCTACGGCATTCCTTCATCACCAACGTTGTCAACAGTGGCGTCAACGTCAAGCTGGCCCAAACGCTAGCCCGCCACTCCACAGTGACGTTGACGCTGGGCAGGTATACCCACGTCGGCTTGCATGACGGAGCGGCCGCCGTTGAGCACCTTCCCCGGTTGCTGCCGGACGCGCCCGAGGCCCACGCACTGAGAGCAACAGGCACCGATTCCGCTTGTACTGTAGCTTGCACAAAACTTGCACAAAACGGTGATTTTGGGAGCGATTCGGTGAGAGCGGTTGAGACAACCGGCCCGGTTGACGTGGTTGACGCAAACCCAAGGAAATGCAAGGAATTGAGAGCAATTGAGAGCGATTGCGATACAATGAAACTGAAGCGAGGGACTGTAGCTCAACGGCAGAGCAGGGGACTCATAATCCCTTGGTTCTCGGTTCGAGTCCGAGCGGTCCCAATGAATGCGGATGCGAGGGGTGATTTGTCACGCTCCTTAGGAGCAATGCCGCCAAGCTGCGAATCCAGTCCAGGCTCAGCCGCATAGCCGCCGGCGGCCGATTCGTTGCTAGGGGAATTGGTCGGGGGGTGCTGAATAAACCCCAATGTCTGTTGTCACCTGGGCTCGCGACGCTCCGGTGAAACTCCTACAAAGGCAAGACGGAGCATCAGACTAGAGCAAGAGGGCAGAAAAATAACTTGGCAAAAAATGATGGTGTGCCGGCAAACAGGAGTTTGCAAGACTTGCGTGCCCAAACAGGAGATTGGGCACGAGGGAAACAGTGCGGAACGCAATGCAACCATGGAGCCACTATGATCGCCGATCAATCGCGGGCGCCTGTGATTCTGCTGCTTTCGGCGGCGGTTTGGGTTGGTAGCCAGCTGCTCGGCGCGACGGCTGCCACCAACGTCGCTCTGACAACCAGCCCGACAAAATCGAGACAGGACAAAAAACCACCCGTCGATGAGCAGACCATCCACAAATTCATCAAACAACTGGGCGACAACTCCTTTTATAAGCGGGAAGAAGCCAGCAAACGCCTGACCGATATTGGCGAACCGGCTTTGGAACTTGTCAAGAAAGCCGCCAAGGATAGCACGGATCTCGAAATCCGCGTAAGGGCTGAGCGGATCGCGGGTGCTATAGGTTCGTCGCTTTTCTTCGAGGTGCGCAAATTCGAGGGGCACGCTGGCACAAGAGCATGGGTCACGCGCATCGTGGTGACGCCCGATGGCGGGGTGGCGGTGTCGGTAGGCTTGGACGCCGTGCGGACCTGGGATATCCGAACAGGTAAACAATTGCGGGTTTTCGGACAACGAAATGGCCCTTACAGTTTTGCGCTTGGCTTGTCGCCGGATGGCAAAAGCGTGATTGCGGGGTCCAACGACACACAAAGCCAAATCTTCGATTTGCAAGCCGGCAACCGGATTCAGCAGCTGGTCGGCCATAACGATTGGGTCTGGGGGGCCGCCCTGCTGGCCGACGGCAAACGGGCGTTGACTGGCGCCAGTGACAATTCGTTACGTCTTTGGGACATTGCTAGCGGCAAGGAAATCCGGGCGTTCGAGGGCGTAAGAGACAAGGTGCGTTGCCTCGCCGTGTCGCCGGACGGCAAGTTGGCGGCGGTTGGCCACTATGCCGTGGTAAACGGTCCCGGGACAGTGCGGCTCTGGGATATTGAAACTGGCAAAGAGCTCCGCGCCATGGAAGGACACGCGCGTGAAGTGAGCAGTATCTCCTTCGGTCCAGGCGGCAAAACCATTTTATCAAGCAGTTTCGACCGGACGCTGCGTCTGTGGGACGTCGCCACCGGCAAAGAGCTGATGAAATTCGTCGGCCACGCAGGCCGCATTGAGGCTGCGGCTTTCACCCCTGATGGCAAGCGCATCGTATCTTGCGGGAACGAAACCAACCCCACCCTCCGCATTTGGGAGGCCAACACCGGTAAACTGCTTTACGAGTCCTTGCGGGTCGATGGCGGCTTTCTGGACGTGGCCGTGCTGCCCGACGGGCACCACTGCATTACTGCTGGCAGAGACAGCATAGTACGGCTGTGGCAATGGAAACACTAGGGTCAAAAAAAGGCAGTCGGTTCCACGCCAATGAGATTTGGCGTGTCGATTGTTGTCGTCATCGGCAGGGTGGCACACCCGGTACGGGCGTGCTGACGGCCTGTATCGATTCGCTCGTCACGCCCGTACCGAGCGTGCCAGTGCGCCGGGGCTTGCGCCAGCTAGCCGAGAAGAAGACCGGCGAGGCCAAAGAGCCACATTTCAGCGCTCGCTTGACACGGGCATCTTCTTCTTGATCGAGTTTATCTGGAGCCGCGCCTTCCTAGCCCGCATCGACGACCCAATCTGGCTCCCGTGGCTGCGTTCGCCCGCAGTGTCGGATTGATGCGGCGACCGAACAAGTCGCTCAGATTAGAATGCCCACGCAACCAAATCCCATGGCTTGCAGACGGTTATCACTTCTCGCCTAAACAGATTCTCGACTTACGTCCAGCCAGATCTCGCTCGCTGTAGTTTCGCATTGAGGTCAAGTAGTGGAATCCATTGGCTCAGGCACCTTCCGCGAGTAACTCCCGCATTTTTTTCAGGCCTCGGTGCAGCAGGCCAGCCACTGCTGGCTTGGTCGAGCCCATGGCGGCGGCAGTTTCGGTTAGCGATAGTCCTTGAATATGATGGTATTCGATCGCGTGCCGCTGGGCCGCAGGCAGTTCCGCCAAGGCCCGGGCGACTTGCAGCATTACTTCGGTGCGCTGCACTTGCTGGCTGGGCGTCGATTGATCGGCTGGCAGCAGGCCCTCGAGCCGCGACGCCGATTGGTCGAGGGCGGCTTGCAAAGATTGTTCACGGCCAACGGCGCGTTTCCCAGTAGTTAGTTTGCGGATCTCGTCCGCTAGGTTGTTGGCCAAGGCCCTCCGCAGCCACCCTGCCTTTTGGGCCTCATCGAGGGGTTCCAGCAGGTTGTACGCCTGATGGGCTTCCAGGAGCGTCTGTTGCACCACGCCCGAAAGGTCGACCTTGGCCCCTAAATGGCGACCCGTTTGCTGGCGCACCAGCAAGTCCAGGTAGGAGCGGAACTTCTCTAGCGGTTGACTTCCCTCATCCAGCTTGTCGGTCATCGCATCACCCACCCCCGTCAATCGGCTGAGGTCGTTTCGGTCCGAACTCCGCCGGAAAGCGGGCACGAAGTTGCGGCCACGATTGCCGCAGGTCCCCCCTATCGAAAGGCACGAACGCACCGCTGGCGGCATGCATTTGCTGGCCGGACAAAAACCTTGTGAGTAGCAGCAGATCCGCAACCGCCCGGTTATCTGGTCGGATGTCCCAAATGCGCACGATGCCCTCTTTGTTCGCGGTAGCGAGTCGGTCCCCTTCCGGGCTGAACGATGCCCCGGCAATCGGCTCGGCCTGGCGCAACAACGGCGTCAACGGTTGGCCTGTCGCTGTGTCCCAGACGCGGGCGGTGCCATCGCTGCCCGACGTCACTAAAAGGCGACTATCCAGGCTGAAACCCAGGAGGTGCAGAAACTGGCCGTGCGTGAACGGCGGCGTGAGGGGCTTGGCAGTTTTCGTGTCCCACATGTGGACTGTGCCGTCGGCGCATGCGGTGGCCAGACGGTTACCGTCCGGGCTATACGCGGCGTTGATCACGATTGCCGTGTGCTTAAGGACCGGCAGCGCGAGCTTGCCCGTGGCCAGATTAACCACCTGGAGTTGTTGCTTGAACTTGAGCACGACGATCCGGCGGCCGTCTGGGCTGATAATCGGCAAATCCTCCAACTTGTTTCCAGGCTGCTTGCCGGCTGCGACCTCTTTACCGGTAAAAGCGTCCCACGTGCGGAATTGGTCGCCTGCCAACCGTGCCGCCACGCAGCTGCCGTCCGGGCTGAAAATAATCTGCTGCACCTTGGTGCTCGGCCCAAGGACGCGCCCCTCCGGAATCTTCGCAAGCAGATCCCAGATGCGCACCGCCTCGTTGTCCAGCGTGACCAGGCGTTGGCCATTCGGATCAAATGCCGCCTGCAAAATCTGAGGTCCTCCAAGGGGAGGGGTGACAGGAACTTCTTTGGAGGCATTCCAGACGCGCGCTCCGCTTGCGTCCACGGCGACCACCTTCTGGCCGCCTGGTGATACCGCAAGTACGGCCCCTGCGGTCTTAAGGAACAGAGGCGTGTCCGCTTGATCGCGGCTGCGGATATCCCACAGACGGACCGCGCCGTCGTCGCAGCCGGTGGCAAGGTGCTGGCCTGTGCCGTCGAACGCTGCCCCTAGCACGCGCCCGGGATGGCGTAACGGCGGCGTCAGCGGTTGCCCGCTTGCCGTGTCCCAAACGCGCACCACCCTGTCCCTAGCGGCGGTAACCAGTTGGCTCCCATCGTGGTTGAAGGCAGCCAGCATAACGTCCTGCCCATGCTGCAACTGCCGGCCCATGGGTTGACCAGAGGCCAGATCAAATAGCTGCGCCGTCGTTCCCTGGCACAGCAACACACGGCGCCCGTCAGGACAGAACGCAAGACCGGTTCTGCCGCCGGTGATCCCCACAGGCAGGCCGAGTGCTTTGCCGGTCGTCGGGTCCCAGAGGCGGAGGTTATGGTTGGTTGCGGAGGTATAGAGCTGACGGCCGTCCGCGCTGAACGCGGCCTGGACGACGGCGAACTTGAGATGCATCGCCTTGCCGAGTTGTTTAGCCGCCGCCCAGTCCCACACCCGGACTTCCCCGCTCCCCGCCACGCTACCGGCGGTGACCACGAAACTTCCGTCAGCGCTGAAAGCCGCGAACGTCACCTCCCCGCCATGCTTGAGCGGCACGGACAAAGGTGTGCCGGCCTGGCTTTCCCACACACGCGCCGTGCCGTCCTTGCTGGCCGATAAAAGACGCTTGCCGTCCCTGTCGAACGCCAAGTGCGTCACTGCCCCCGCGTGGAGCATGGTTTGGCCGGTCGCGATGCCGTCGGCCGCATTCCACAAGCGGACCTGGCCATCCTTGTCCCCTGTGGCCAGGAGACGACCATCCGGACTGAAGACGGCGTGCCGCACTGGCGCGTTGTTGGCTGGCTTCAAAACGAAGGCCTTGTCGGACGCCGTATCCCAGAGACAACTTGGTCCGTTACGCTCCGCGGTGAACATGCGTTGGCCATCGAGGTTGAGGCAGAACGCCTGGATGCCGCCGTCCAGGAAGGCCGCCTGGATCATGCGTGGGCAGCGCCGCAAGGCTGCGCCCACGCGGATCCGGTGCGGCATTTCTTGCAGCGTTTCCCCTTGCTCAAGACTCAAGGCTTCACCGAACCAGCCAAGCGCCCCAAAGGGGTCACCCTCATCGAATAAACTCGCACCGTTTCTTACGTATTGACGCGCCAGCAATTGCCGGCTTTTCAGTCGTTGGTTTTTTTCTTCTTCCAGGGCAGCCTTTTCGCGCTTGAGCGCGGCGAACGCCGTTTCCTTTGCCCGATCCGCGAGGGCGCGCGTCGGCCTCGCGATTGGCGTATTGGGCGGCAGCGGCGGCATAGGCCTCAGCCTCAATCGCTTTGGCCAGAGCGACGTCACGAGCGACCTCCAGATCGGCGGCGGCCACTGTCAGGCGGACATTCATCATCGTTGAATACACGGCGCCTGCCAGCAGAAGACCGGCCACGGCAATGAGCAAGAACGCCGCCACCGGGTGACGCTGACAACGCCGCCACGTCCTTTCCGCGCGGCCCAGGGGACGCACACTCACGGGTTCACCGGCCGTCCAGTTTTCCAACTCCCGCGCCAGAGCACCAGCGCTGGCATAGCGATCGCTGGGTGCTTTGTTGAGGCATTTAAGGCAAATGCGCCCCAGGTCGGCATTGATCTTGGGATTGACCTGCCGTGGCGGCACGGGGGCTGGCCCACCACCTGGATCAACGTTCCCATAAGGCTTTCGCCCCGAAACGGAGGTCGACCCGTAAGCATTTCGTAGAGCACGGCGCCCAGGCTGTAAACGTCCGCGGCCACCGTCAGGGGAGCGCCGTTGGGCACGGCCTGTTCGGGAGGCATGTACGAGGCGGTGCCGACGATAGTCAAGGATTGAGAGACACTACCGTCGGACCGGGCGCGCTTGGCCAGGCCGAAATCGGTAACCAGCGGAGTGGCCGAACGCAGCCCATCCTCATCCGCATGCGACCCGTCGCGTTGCAGCAGGATATTGGCAGGCTTCAGGTCACGGTGCAACACACCGCGCTGGTGGGCGTGATGAACAGCGTGAGCGATGGTTGCCAACATCCTGGCAATGTCGCGCTGCAAGGGCACGGAAAAATGCGCCGTTGACACGGGCCTGGCTGCAAGCCATTGAGCCAGGCTACCTCCCTCAATGAATTTCATGGAGAAAAAGTGGTTTCCTTGATGTTCACCGATTTCGTAGACGGGCACGATGTTAGGGTGATCGAGAGCTGCGGCGGCTCCGGCTTCGATGCGGAAGCGGCGAATGGAGTCGGCACCGGCAAACGCGCCGGCGCTGATCAATTTGAGGGCGACGATGCGGTTAAGACCTACCTGGCGTGCCCGATAGATGATCCCCATGCCCCCGCGGCCAATTTCTTCGAGAACTTTATAAGAGGCAAACGGCGAATCCTTTGCCAGGCCGGCGCCGTCTTGTGGGCCGAGATTCTGCGTAACCACGGTCACACTGCCTCGGGAATCCAGGGAGGCGGTGGAAGGTGCCGTGCCGGCCAAAGGCGCCATTTGGTCATGATTGGCGAAAAACTCCGACAGCTCCTCCGCCAGATCTGGATAACGACGCAACCACTCTTCGCGGTCGACCTTTTGGCCGTCTTCCACCGCGTCCAAATAGGCCGCCAGTACTTCGTCAAGCCGTTGGTCGCGGTCGTCGCTTGAGGAGTTTTTGTTCGCCATGGCATCCTCCGTCCCGTAGACCCTCCCGTTGTGGCAGCACGTTTTTGACGTGCTGAAGCTGGCCAAGCACATTAGAAACGTGCTGCCACAATGGGGAGCTTCCCAGACTGCCTATTTTTTTTCGCAAATGGCGCACACACAAGTCCGACCTTTTCACGCTTAAAAAGTAGAAGCACACGCTGACCGCCAAAGTGAAAGATCAGCGTGAAAGGCGAACCAGCGGCGGTTAGCTCGCTTCCAATCTTCAACCTTAGCAAGCCAAGCCTTACTCGGCAAAGGAGTTTCCCATGTTCGCATTTCGCAAATTGTTTGGCAAGAGATTTCCCTCTGGTTGCAAAAAGGCCGCCGTCCGGCGCCGGCAGCCGCGGCTGGAGGTCCAGCAACTGGAGGACCGCCTCGTCCCGACAACGCTGGCGGTCACCAGCGCCCTCGCTCCCGCTGGTTACGTGCAAACCAACCTGGTGTCGAACATCCAGGGGATGGCCTTGGTTACCGACCCGAGACTGGTCAACCCCTGGGACGTAAACTTCCCACAGCTCCCTGGAATAAATCCTCCCGTGGTCGTCGCCGACCAAGGTACGGGCGTGGCCACGTCGTACCAGATCAGCTCCAACGGCCGCAAGGTCATCGCGTCGAGCGTGGCGGTGACGATCCCCACGGTCGGCTCCAGCGCACTGAGCGGCCCTACCGGCGTGGTCCAAAATACGAACCCCGGGGACTTCTTGATCCCAGGGCCTGATGGCAACGTTCCCGCCACCTACATCTTTGACACGCTCCAGGGCACCATCGAGGGCTATTCCGCCTCCAACACCGGCGTTATTAACTCGGCCGAGATTATGGTAAATAACAGCCCGACGGCGGAGTACACCGGCCTGGCCACCGGCATCTTCGACGGTCAGGATTACATCTACGCCGCCAACGAGGGCACGCACCCCGGAATCCAGGTCTTCAATAGTTCCTTTCAGCAGGTGCCCCTCGGCCCTGGCCCGGTCGGAGTGGAGACCCTCGGCAACTTCATCGATCCCTCTCTTCCCGCGGGGTTTATGCCCTATGGCGTCCGTGACCTCTCGCTGGGCGTCGCTGGCGGTAAGCAGGCGGCAGATCTGTTCGTGACGTATCGAGGCCCCAACTTCCAGGGTGGGGCGGTTGCCGTGTTCAACAACGGCGGCGAGTTTCTAGGACAGATCGCCTCTGACAAGACGGGCGGAAACCTCCAATCACCCTGGGGATTGGCCTATATAGGTCAAAATTTGTTCGGCGACGTCGGCGGCGACCTCTTGGTCGGCAATTTCAGCAGCGGGCAAATCGACGCCTACCAAGTCACTTTGAGCCCGACCGCGGCCAAGGGACAGTTCCTGGGGCCGCTTCTCAACGCGAACGGCACGCCGCTCACAATCCCCGGGCTCCGGTCTATCCATTTCGGCCCCGGCCTGGGGGATTCCGGGCATACGCACGTCGCCCTGCTCTTCACCGCGGAGACCGATATCCTCACGTCAGGTATCGATAGCGGGAACCTCTCGCTCTACGGCATGATCACGCCCACCGACGTGGGTTCGGCGCCGCCGCTGGCCGCCAATTCCGCTAAGAGCAGTGCGAAGGCAGCGCCCGCAACAAGTTCAATCGCAGATCCGCTGGCAATCAGCGGCAGTGTGCCCGCGTACGCGTCCCAAAACGGGACGGAACCCCTGCAATTCGGGGCCTCTGCTGGAAACAGCGTCGCCATTTTGGAAATGGCGTTCGCGACCCTGGCTTCTCAGCCGGAAGCCGAACTGGCACCCGAGATGACTTTCGGGGCCAGTGAAGGTCTCCAATCACTTGAATCCCTGCGCCTGAGTTTTGAGGATCTGGACGACCTGCCGCTGGCACCGCTTAGGGCGTCCTTGTGGCCGGCAAATTGAAGCAGCGTCGTCTGGATCCCCCGAGGCGATATAAAGGGGTCGGGAGCTTTTACGCGTATCAAAGGCGGCAAAGGCTCGCGACCTCGTTTGGCAGCAAGCGGAGACCACATCGAGATGCTCGAGATTTCTTGGCGGCGAGCGCTGAAGATTGCAGTGTGCTGGGTAGCGGGCATGGAGGCAGCGTATGTGGCTACCTTTGCCATCGTTCGCTTCCTTCTCATGCAAGAATTCCTGTTCTTGGTAGTGTTACCGGCAGCGGGCCTCCTGATGGCCTGGCTCGCTCCGCTGGCTCTCGGCCAGCTCTACCGATCTTGGAAAGTCGCCTGGTTGTCATTAGGGTTCTTCATGGTTAGCGCACCGCTTGTACTGGCGCTCCTATTCTGGGTGTTCTTTGCTTATGCATCCCCGCGGTAACTTGGTGTGCCACCCGCCCGCGTTTGGGGACCGACGAGGAGCGGACGTTTTTCGCGGTGGAGTTGCTGATCCGGCCGGCGTTTGCTGAAACTGCTGCTGGGGGCCATGATGAGCGCCGAAGAAGGCCATGATGAAGACATCGTCCATGTCAGCCTTGCCGAGCTTATGACGGCGAGGAAAGAGGACTGAAGAACCGCGGCGATGGCTCAAATCCTTGTGGTTGGCAATGAAAATGGTGAGGAAGACCGTGAAATGGGCGGAATTGGCATCCACGACGAGTGGCGGCAGGGGGCCGGCACGATGCACGTGCCACGGACCGTTCATGGCGTTGGTTGGGGTGACCGGAGCGCGCAATTTGAAGAGGAAAACCTGCGTCGGTATTGCGGACCTCAGCAGGTTACACAGATTGGCTTGCGTCCTTCGGTCGATGAAACCGAAGCTCGCAAATGACGGGGGTATACCTGAGTACAAATCAGCGTCGCGCCGGGAGTTCCTTCGGCTCTTGTCAGCGGGCCTTTCTTGCGCGGATTGACCTTGAGCGCCGTGTACCACACGTAACATCCGCCCAGCGGCAGTGTTGGGCTCTCACCGAATCATGTTGCTCCTGCTGTCGCCTGCTGCTTCCTCCCGTAAAATGCCCGTTACGAGTAAAAGGCCCGCGCTACGGACGGCGGAACGGTCAAGGGTGACCATTACCACACGGTCGCGAACCCGGCGAAGAGTGATTCAACTGGGGAGCGTGGAGCAGCGCCAGCGAAGGGATATCGTCCGGGCCGGAAGTCGGCCACACGACAGCATGGAAAGAAACGTGGGTGACTTCACGTCCCCGCTGAGACGGCGACGCCGATCTCCGGCAAGTGGGCATCCGAGCCCTACTTCTCCTGGACAGAGTACCCTGTTGGACCGGAGTGGGAAGCCTTCATTTGGCCGCTGGTGCAGCTGGTCCAGCCCTTACGAATTGCCCAACTGCAGGGAAGCGGCAGAGAAAGTATTCGGCCACGCGTGAGCAAGAAATGCGTGAACGTTGTGCCGGTAGGGGGTGTCTCAAAGCGTGCGGGGAGACTTCGCCGAACTGCTCGTGGAAAAACTCATGGTGCCTGCTGGACTCGACCTCGCGATTCTGGACGACGACGCCCGCTGGGCTGATGACACCGAATGCGTGGACCTGCTCTTCGCGGGCACCTGGTTCCTGCACGAGACGCTGAAGGCCCGGCACCCGAAATGCCCGCTGCTCCCACGCTTAATTCAGATGGGCGACCAATTCGAGCGGATGTACGCCGGAAGCGGCGCAGACGCAACGAAGGTCAATGTCGCCGACGCCTCGGCCTTCTTCACGGAACTGAATACTGTCGGAACCCTGGGGCACTCGCTCTGGCGGTTGAAGACGCACCTCGATCATCCTGGACTTCGCTACGAGCTAAAGGAACTTTCGAAGGTCGGGGATAACCCCGCGGGCGACAAGCTCCGGCTCCGGGGGCAAGGGTTCTTGCTCATGGCCGCGGGCCACCTCGTGAAAGAGGGATTCGGCCTAGAGTTCATAAAGCGGCGCGCGGGCGATCAGACACCGGACTTCTTTGCCATCCGCGACGGAAACAAGTTCGCGTGCGAGGTCACGAGCCGCTACCCGGAATCCGGGGACTTCAACGACGTGGAGTTCTTCTGGCAAACCGTCAACGGGGTGGTAGAGAACAAGTCAAAGCAACTTCAGGGGAACGAATTTACCCACGGCGTTCTTATCATTGACTGCACGCCGGTGTGGGATGCGTTCGGGCTCGCAAACGTGCCGATCGGCGGCCAGTTTGTCGGCTTCATTCCGGAGAACCTCGGCGGGCCAAGGCAGATATCGGCTCCGCTCGTGCGCTACGACGGCTCCCCGCACTCGGCTGGGATTCAGGCGCTGGAAGCGGCCATCCGGGGAACGAACATCGAGTCGGTGATCCTGTGGATCAACCAGTTTATTGTGGATGAGGTTGGCTACCGGAGGCGGATGGCGTGCAGAATTCTCGGCACGGTGCATGGCTGCGTGTTCTGGAGCTTCTTCCCGAAGACCTGCGTGTTTCCCGGCCCGCAGGTCAAGCTCCAGTGGCCAGACTGAATTCAACCCCTGTTGCTGGAAAAGAGCGTTCGGAGACTGGCTCATGAAAGAACCGATATGTGCATACTGTCGTCAGCAGCGAGACCTGACGCGCGAACACCTCTGGCCTGCATCCCTGCACCGCAGGCTCATGACGCTCGCCGAGCAGAAGCAAAATGCTTTCTGGCTCGCTCGTCTTCAGAAGGAAATCGTTGGCGAGCCGACAATCCGGGATGTCTGCGCCATCTGCAACAACGGCGTGTTGTCCGAACTAGACGGATACATCCGCGCTCTGTTCGATAGCGTTCTTTACCGGGTCCCCGCGTTCGATGAGGTGGTCACGTTTGAATTCGACTACCACCTTCTCAAACGCTGGCTGTTGAAGATGAGCTATAACTCGGCACGAATCCACGACTCGGTTGATAGGTTCGCCCTGGAAGCAATGCTGCCGTACATGCTTGGCCTGAACGATAGGCTTGGAAAGTACACGCAGCTTTACCTCCAGATGGCGTATCCGGAAGAAGTCCCGGAAGAAGAACGAACCGATGGGTCCAGCAACGCGCTCTACGAGCCAACGCAAAACAGGTGCGGGCATATTTTCTTTCGTGTCCCTGGAGTGGGGCAGAAAGTGCTTCGGGCTGTTCATCTGCGTGCATTCAGCTTTTATCTCGCATTCTTCCAGCCTGGCGAGAAGTCCAGCGTCATTACTCACTTCGACCAGGTATTCACCCAAACCATGCAAGGGACTGTCCGCCTCTCCCCCGGCCCACGGAGGATCGAGGTTCGGTGCAATGGGATTGGTGCGTGGAAGTCGGTCCGCGATTCGCGGGCAATCCAGTTCGCTTTCGAAGATGAGCCGTAATGCGGCGTGACCGTGATGGGCGGTTCTGGTGGTTGCCAGCAACATCATTACCGCAAAGTGGCGTGCCCTTCGATGTCGTCGCTTGCATGTAATCCAGTAACCAACCCCTCCTATTCGCCAGGTCTTGCGCGTCGGTCCGACACGCGAATGGCACTAGCCCAAGTTACTGACTTTGAAGAAAAAACAAACGATTTTCCGGCCTGTTTGCGTCGCAAGTCCTTATTCGACAACGCGCGATCCGCCAAAACGGCGTGTAGTGAAGACCTACCCCCTTGCAATGACCCCTTGCGATTTGCGAATGTGTGTGTCGTCGCCAACGTACAACGGGGTCGCGCATGTTTCTCCGCCGCTGTCAACGCCACAAGGATGGCAAGGTCCACACCTACTGGGCCTTGGTAGAATCCTACCGAACCAAGAAGGGCTCGCGCCAACGTGTCGTGACCTATTTGGGTGAACTCAAGCCGAGCGAGCGCAATGGCTGGGCCGAACTTGGCCGGCAGCTGGATCGCAAACAACGGCCTCAGCCAACCCTCTTCGATCCGCCTGCCGTCGAGGAAACGGCGGACGACGAGCCGGTGTTGGTGGATCTCAAAGGCGTGCGTCTGGAACGCCTGCGCGACTTCGGCGATGCCTGGCTGGCGCTTGGGTTGTGGCGCCTCGTGGAGTTGGACGTTCTCCTCGAAAAGCTGCTGCCCCAGGGCGCGAGGATGTGCCCTGGCCGCTGGTCGCGGCGATCCTCGTGATTGCCCGCTTCTGCGAACCATCCAGCGAATTGCATATCGAGCATACCTGGTATCGACGCAGCGCCTTGGAAGAATTGCTGGGCGTGCCCGTCGCCAAAGTGTACACCGACCGGCTCTACCAGGGGCTCGATGTGCTCTTGGTCCATAAGGCGGCCATGGAGAAGCACCTCAAGGAACGGCTGGGGAATTTGTTCGACCTCAAATATGAGCTGCTTTTGTACGACGTTACCAGCACCTACTTCGAAGGACAGTGCCAGGGCAATCCCAAGGCCCGGCGCGGTTATTCGCGAGACAGTCGGCCGGATTGCCCGCAGGTGTGCATCGGTCTGGTCGTCACGGAGGAAGGCATTCCGCTGGGTTACGAAGTTTTCGCAGGCAATACCCACGACAGCAAAACGATTCCCGACATCGTCGTCGCCATGGAAGCGAAGTACGGCCAAGCGCAGCGGATCTGGGTGTTGGATCGCGGCATGGTCAGTGAGGGCAATCTGGAATTCTTGCGTGACCGCGGCGGCCAGTACATCGTCGGCACGCCGAAGGCGATGCTCCGCAAATTCGAGAGTGCCTTGACCGAAGGCGACTGGCACATCGTGCAGGATGGCGTGGAGGTCAAGTTGGTGGCGGGGCCAGGCGGCGTGGAGACATTTGTGCTCGCACGCAGTGCCGATCGGCGTGAGAAAGAAAAAGCGATGCACCAGCGTTTTTTGGAGCGACTGCAAGCAGGTCTGCACAAACTTCGCGTCGCAGCCGAGAGTGGTCGCCTCCGAGATCCCGCCGTGGCCAACCGTCGCCTTGGCCGGCTGCTGCAACGCTACCAGCGTGCGGCCGCTGCGTTCGAGGTGAAGATTGCTGCGCTGCCGGTGGTCGAGGCCGAGTCAGGCAAGCGGAAGAAAAAGACACCATGTCTGGCGATCACCTGGACGCGCGAAGAACGTTGGCATGCCTGGGCCGAGCTGTCGGAGGGCTGTTATTTGCTGCGGACCAATCTGGTTGGTGTTGATGCCTGCACACTCTGGAAACGGTACATCCAACTGACCGATGCCGAGTGGGCCTTTCGCATCCACAAAGACGAATTGGCCATTCGCCCCATTTGGCATCACAAGGACGAACGCGTGCAGGCGCATATTTTGGTGTGCTTCTTGGCCTACGTGCTGTGGAAAACGTTGGCTCAATGGATGCAGCGCAGCGGCTTGGGCGATGCACCGCGAACCCTGCTGCAAGAGTTGGCCAAGATCAAAAGCGGCGACGTGGTATTGCCGACGCAGAGCGCGAGCGGTCGCCCAGGTCATACGGTTCGGGTGCGTTGCGTTACGACGCCAGAATGCTTCTCAAAAAGTGCTGCTCAATCGCTTAGGCGTCAAGCTGCCGACACGCCTGTGTCGGCTCGACGAACCGGCCCAAATGTAGTGAGGACATTCGCCAAAAATCGACGCAACTCCTTATTTATCAACGACTGCCCAGGCGCAACTCAGTAACTTGGGCTAGCTTAAGGACCGAACAAATGGAAAATGGGGCTTTGGGGAGGCTGGGTGGCCGCCCAGTCTGCCGGATTCATAAACCCGGGGCAGCAATTCCTTAAGCTATTGCCATTCGTCCGACACGCCGAAGGCAATTCGGCTCATTGCGTTGCGCACGTAGGTCGGATCGACCGAGGGGCCGAAGCTGATTTGCCAATCTGCTTCGGTCGCGACACACCTAAGTGCGTTGGACGGATCCCAAGCCTGAAAATCAGCCCCCTGTTTTGCCGGGGCCCAGTTTCGCGTCTTGGGCGGGTGGCACGGCTGAGCAAAGCGAAGGGGGGGCATTCCTGCCTCGATCACGCCCGTCCCTCCGTTCCGGGCGTGCCAGAGCGCCGGCATTGGGTGGCACGCCCCGGAACGTGTTAGCGAGCGCAAATGCTTAGATTAAAAGGGGCGTGCTGACCTCTCAACGACTTTATGCTCCGGCACTTGGTGACCGCGTCGGCGTCTTTGATCGTGACTAAGGTCGTGGTCGGGATGCGAAAGCCGGCGTATCATGGCGTTGGCTGGAAGTGGATACACCCGGGGGTGCCTGCCTGGTGGGAATCGCGGTCGGCCGAGCGAGGCGGCGGCTAACCAGTCGCTGTAAGAGCTGGGCCCGCACGGCTTTTCGAGTTACGAAGTTGAGCCAGTGGCCCCGGCTGCTGGGCTTTGTCGTTAGCTCACAGGAGTCGGGATGAAGGAACGAGCGCCACGCAATCGAACGCTCGCTTGCAGCGTCGCCGAGTTGACGTCGCTTGCCGTGGAGTTGTTGCGTCTCGCCGCACCCGCTCGCCTGGAAGAGGTGATCGGACGGGTCATCCACCAGGACTTTCACGACGTTTGGCGCTTTCTTCCGCTAGCGTTCGCCGATCTCGTGATTCTCGACCCGCCCTACAACCTGACCAAGAACTACAATGGCCACATCTTCCAGGCAAAGGAAGCCGAGGCGTACAAGAAATGGTTTGATGATGTCCTGTCCTCCCTCGTGCCCCTCATCCGGCCAGCAGCCACGGTCTATGCTTGCAGTGACTGGCAAACGTCCACCCTGGTTTTTCCGGTTCTCGACAAGCATTTGCATGTGCGAAACCGCATCACGTGGGAAAGGGAAAAAGGACGTGGAGCCAAAGCAAACTGGAAAAACAACACCGAAGATATCTGGTTCTGCACCGTCGGCGACGGTTACCACTTCGATGTTGAGGCCGTGAAAATGAAACGACGCGTCATTGCGCCGTACCGCACGGAGGATGGCGAGCCCAAAGATTGGGAAGAGTCGGCGAATGGAAACTACCGGCTCACCCATCCGTCAAACATTTGGTCGGATATCACCGTTCCCTTTTGGTCAATGCCCGAGAATACCGACCACCCCACACAAAAACCTGAAAAGCTCATCGCGAAACTGATTCTGGCAAGCTCCCGTCCCCAAGACGTCGTGTTCGATCCGTTTCTTGGCAGCGGGACGACGGCCGTCGTTGCCAAGAAGCTTGGCCGCCGTTATTTAGGCGTTGAGCTCGACCAAGATTACTGCTGCTGGGCGTTGAAACGGCTGAAGCTCGCAGATGCCGACCGAAGTATCCAGGGCTACTCCGAGGGTGTTTTTTGGGAAAGAAACAGTTTGGCTGACCAGAAGCCGCAGAAGGCCCGCAACCCCCTAGGGAATGACCAAATGTGTCTGTTCAATGAATGATGCCCTTCAAAAGCTACTGGCACTGATCAAAGCGAACGATGGGATCAACGACAAGGCCCGGCTTGCCCACATCGTCTTCGAGACGTTTGGGCTGACGAAAGATAGGTCCGTGTATTACTGCGCCGACTTCGCCGTCCGGTTCAGTTCCTCAGCGAGCCGAAACTTCGGAAACACCGTGTTGTCCCTGTCCAACCTCCGGAAGTATGACGACCGGCCTTTCATCGTCTGTTTGGTCACGCCAACGGTGAACCACTGCTTGCTGGCCAACACAACACTGCTCAAGAAGATCAGTCATAGTTCGCAGCAACTGCGCGAGAATAACATCCGCGGCAGCTTCAATGGCTCAGACATTGCCAGGGACTTCGAGGGAATTGCCAACTCGCCCGAGAACTTCGGCCGCCTGTTCGACATTCACGCTGGCATTGGGTTTGAAGGCAATCTCGCGCGCCTGGTTGAGGCGACAAACAACATCTCGCCGACGGGAATCAAGTTTGTCGTCGGCAAGTCGGCGGCAGCGGCGATACTTGACGCGCCTCAACGAGCGGCCGGATTCGTTAGATCCGAAGGACTGCGCCAAGCTGAAAGCTGAATTGGATTCACAAGTACGCAAATTCCGGTCTGAAATACTCCTGGCCGCGCTCATCGAAAATGTGAATGTGCGAGGCCGTGTCATCGAGTACCTGATCGCCGGCGAGGATGAGATGCTCCGCCAGGAACTTGTCGCCGCTTTGAAAGCAGGCAACAAGGGGCTTCCAAGATTCAAGACGGACAATACGCTCGGCGACTACACTCGCATTTTTCCGGTTTATGACACCGAAACGGATGTGAAGACGAAGATCATGATCCTCAGTTCAAATCCCAAGGCGTACAATCTCGACAAAATGCTTGAGTTTTTGGCGAATTCCCGGTCGGTGTTCATGTTCTATTTTGTTGGCGTCGATCCTGGAAAAATCGTGAACACTGCATTGATATCGATGTTTCAGGAGAAACTCTTGCGAGCCACGATTCTGCTCAAGCATTGGGCGGGCCGGAACTCGCGGGGGGCCAGCCAGTTTGAGGGTATGACGATCAATGACTTGATAGTCAAGCCGGAGTTTGAGATCAATATCGATGAGGCTCGTCGATTCCTTGAGCGCGTGATTGCCCTGTAGCTGGGACGCGGTTGGGTGGCACACCAGGTTGGGGTCGCGGTAGGGACGGTCCTTACGGACCGCCCCCCGCACAGATCCGTACGTGCCCAATTAAGGCATACGGCTCTTACGTCGGGTACTGCGCCTTAAAGCATGTGCTTTGCAGGCACCCGTTGCAGACCGGACGACACGTCGGTCTGGCACTGTGTCCAGGACGCGGCCGGCTCCAACGTATTCCCCCTCGTTGATCGCCTTCCCTCCATCGTCTCCGCCGACCTCATGTCTTTGTTCGACGATTTCTCCGGTACTATGCAATCATCCGACTTCCCCTCAACGTGCACGCCAGCCGTACGGCTTCAAACCTTCGCTGGCCGACCCGCCATACAAGCGGCGGGTGCTGAAGGGATCTCCCGGTTCCCGTGCAAGGAGTTTCCACACATGCTCAGGGTCTTCGACTGCGCAGGGTCCGTCACCGGCTCGCCATTGTCGCCGCAGACGGTGTGGCCTTCCGCATGTGCCAACAGCGTCGGCACCCCGAAGGAGGTGATTTCGCAGCTCGATGGCTGGCCTGTGTGTGCCCCTGTCAACGCTTCGCCTGCGGCCTTGCGGTCGCACACGCATGACTCGGGGTCAGGGCGGCTGGCTGGGCCTTCCCTGTACGACTCTTTCATTCGCTACTCCTCGCCGGTCTCCCGGCGCACTGGCACGCTCCGTAACCTTCCACGCGATTATTTGGGGGGTTAGCGATGAGCGGCATGCCGGGCTCGACTAGATTACGAAAACCACACTTGGCCTGGCCGTGGTCGTCAACTGATCAGGTCGCGGCGGCGTTAACGAGCGTGCCACCCTGCCGAGGGCACAAAGCCTATTTGCCGCTGCCGATGCAATAGAGGTGGCCAGAAGTCCTTACGAAAAGCGCGCTCGCCGCGATGGCTGGTGTGGCCGAGCAATCTTCAAAAAGGGCAAGGGTCGCCAGCACGGAACCAGTCGTGTCGGCTGCAACCACATGCAGAGTCCCCTCCCGATCCAGGGCGTAGATCTTGCCGTCCCCAGCCACCAGTGAGGCGAGGCATTCCGTGCCGAGGCGATTCGTCCAGTGGATGGTCCCGGATTCGGCATCTCGGCAAGTCAAGACGCCAATGTGCGACGTCGAGAAAAGCAGTCCGTCCCAACAAACCGGGGAAACGATAGTGCTCCCCGTCACGCCATTGAACCACATTGTCTCTGCCGCCGCGGTCGGCGTGGGGGCCCGCACCGCCATGATCGGGCAGGGCAACCTGTTGCCGCCTGTGACGAACAAGCAAGCGCCGTTGACGGCCGGGCTCGGCACGATTTGCTGCATGGGGTAGGAATGCGTCCAACGCAGCGAGCCATCGCTGACAGCAAAGCCCGCCAGCGTTTTCCAGGTGGCAATGACCACTTCGAGCTGATCCCCCCGTGTCCAGACAAGAGGCGTCATGTACGAATCATGCGAAAACGGCGGCGTTATGTTCCAGACTTCCGGCGCCGGTCTCCTTTTCAAAGGCAATCAGGGCCGATGGTCTTCTGTCCTTTTGGTCCTGAATGTCGTCCTCCATACGATGGCCGTGCCCCATGAATTCGCTATCCCGATAAATGATGATCCAGTCGCCCGCCAGCACTACCGAGGAGCCGGCGCCGTAACGGATGAAACCGGCAAACTCAGGGTCGCGCTTGAGCCAGAGCAACTGGCCGCTGTTGTCCAGGGCCGCCAGGGCGCTGCCGAAATAGGCAAAAACGCGCTCGCCGTCGCAGGCGGGCGTGGGCGTGGCCATGGTGTTGAGGGGGTGCCTTTTCTCCACCGCATCGACAAAAACCGGCGTGCTCCACAGGACCTGGCCGCTTTGCGCATCCAGGCAAAGGACCGCCCGCACCACGCCCGCATGCGGCTGCAGATAATTCGAACGGACAAATACCGTGACGCCAAGTAGGAATGACAAGGTGACAAGGTGACAAGGTGACAAGGTGACAAGGTGACAAGGTGACAAGGTGAAATGGCGTCCTGTGGCTTTGGTCACATTTTCACTTTTTCTTGCCAGGATGAAAACCGACGGGTGAAAGAGCAGCAGCACCAGGCCGGGGATGAGATACGCGATGCGGATTTCCAGGCTGAGCGGATTGCCGAATTGGTCGCTGGGAGTGCAATTGAAAAGCCACCCGGCTAACGGCGCATCCAGCGCCGGCCAGCAGCAGCCTCATTTTGCCGGCCTCATCGAACCACCCGATGCTCCCTGCCAACGCAAAAAAGGCCAGGCCGCCGGTGACGAGCCAGGCCAACCACGGCTGACTCGCTTGAAAAAACCAGTCCGGCTGCCAGCCGATCAAACCCAGGAAGGCAGTGCTCGCCACGGTGACGGAAAGCGCGACGAACCCCAGCCAACGCGTCAACAATCCAGGAGTGGCAGGAGGAACCGCGGCTTCCCCGCGAGACTTGCCTGCAAGTGCGATGAAGATCAGTAAAAACGACCCGCACAAGAGCACGACCACCGGCCATGTCAACCACAGCTGACTTGCCTGAATAAACCAGTGGTGATGCCAGCCGATCAGAGCAAGGACAGCCACACACGCCACGGTGAATGAAAGCGCCACGAAGCCAAGCCAGCGCGTCAACAACCCAGGGGTGGCAGGTGCCGCGGCTTCCCCACGAGACTTGCTTGCAAGCGCAATAAAGATCAGTACAAACGACTCGAACAACAGCAGAATCACCGGCCTCAAGTTCAGCGTCTCAACCCAGGGAAGCTCGGCATTCACAACCTCTGTGCCGGTCCAGGGGTCGGCGAATTGCCAGAACCACGGCGGTTTGGCCAACACCACGGTGGCTAGCAAAACGACGGCCATCGTCCAAATGCCGAGCATTGCCATAAAGACTGGTCTGGGCCTGAAGGATCGCCACACCCTAGGAATCTGCATGAGCGCCAGCCCAGCTGCACAGCACGCCAAAACGACGGTCGTCCAAAAGGCGGGCCGATCCCACGCATGCCGTTGGGTTTCCTCATAAGCCGTGGTCAGGTAAACACGTCCCTGGCTGACCACCGGGGAAGAGCATCCTTCGCCCGGAATGGCGGTCTTCCAGAGCATTTTCAAGGACGTCGATCCCGCCGTGGGCGGCAAGTTTCTGGCGGAGGTGATTCCTTGCCCCAGCGGACCGCGCCATTGCGGCCAGTCTTGGGCGCGCACTCTTTCTCCAGCGCCAAGGACGGTCACAACCCCAAGGGCTACGGCGTACCTCAAACGCCAAATTCGGGCTTCGCAGCAGACATTTATTATCACCCCTGCGCCTCCTTCACGATAATCGGCTCGATCAGTCGCCAGATCAGGTCCGCCATTAAATCCTGACCATGTTGAGAAAGATGAATCCCATCAGTCGTCGCGTTGGCGGCGGTCAGCACGTCGACAAAATAGCGCTTGGGAATCAGGATGACGCCGTACTTCCTCGCGAGCCTGCGCTGGATGCGGCCGAATTCGTTGTGAAAAGGGATCGAGGGCAATTCGAACATCAAGACGGTGCGGTCCACAGTGCAAACGCGAGTCAGCAGTTCTTCCAGATCCTGGGCGTATTTTCCCATCGTGGTGGGGCCCAAGAGATCGTTGCCGCCGATTTCCAGGAGCACCAGGCCGTCGCCAAGCGGAGAGTACGCTAGTCGCAGCATTGCCGATTCGACCGTCTCGCCTGCATGCGAAAGATCGCAGATTTCAAGCGAACGATTAACACTGAGCAGGCGCGGCCAGGTCGTCACCCTGGGATCGCCCAGGCCGGCGGTGACGGAGTCGGCGACAATCGACAGAGTGGTGAAACGGCGTTGATCGCCGAGTTTGGGCGGGAGTTGGTAGGGTATTTCCATAGCTGCCGCGGTAAGCCACAACAAGGCGACCAACAGTCGAATCACGCCCGAGGAACAGGCCGGCAGTTGTTGGCGGATTGCCGGGACTATAGCCCATGCCAGCAAGCTGAGCAGGAGCAACCCATAAAACCAGTAGGGCAACGGCGTGGCGGAAAGTCCCACCAGGACGGCGCCGATGGTGGCAACTGGAGCGGTGAAGCGCCCGGCATTGGGCCAGAGCGGAATGGTGGAAAGCCCAAGCGCGGCCAACACCAGGGCGATACCCACGAAAAAGGCCAATCCGCTTCCGAAGAAATACACAAAGGCATTCATCGGCAACCCCAGCGTTGACAAGCCTGCGACGAGCACCGGGCACGATCATGGTTGAAGATACCGGTGGTCCGATTAGGTCACGATGAGAAAGGGTGCGACAGTCATTCCTGGATTTTTTTGCCTCCGCGCGGCCAAGGAACCATTTCGCGGTGCTTGGCTAAATAAAGACAGTCTTCACGACCCCTTCCCCCATTCAAGGAAGACCGAGATGTTAGTTTTAACCAGAAAGCCGGGCGAGAAAGTGTTCATCGGCGACGACATCGTCGTGGCCGTGGTAGAAGTAACTGGAAACCGCGTCAGAATCGGCATCGACGCCCCAGATCATGTCCGGATCCTCCGCGAGGAACTCGCCGTTTGGCGGGAGGAGGCGGAGGGCGAAGCGCAAGTATTGCCAGCGCTGAAACTCAGCAACGGCGTAACACGACCGGAACGCGCGTGACGAGCTGGACAACTCTCAGGAATAGCACGCTCCTTGCGGGCATGTCACCCAGCCGTCAAAACCCTGGCACCTTCATCACCGGCCCATTATAATTCCTCGCCGGCAGGTCATCGACAACCAGCTTCGCAAGCGGCAAATCGCTGTTCTTGATCGATTCGGCGATGAAGCGCGAAAATTCGTAGGCGCCATAAAAGGCCGAGTGCGTTTTGTCGCCCGATTTGAAGGCCAGGTTTCCCTTGTCCGGGCCGAGTGTCTCATAGAATTCGATGCTCATCTTGTTGAGATCGATGAGGAACTCTTTTTTGTCCCTGGCCACCTCGCGCATGGCCTGGGCATAGTCGGCCAGGTCGGCCTTGGCTTTGCGGTTGCCGTCGAAACCGAGTCGATTCATGGTCGTGATAAGAATCGGCGTGGCGCCCTTCTTGTGGGCGACATCGATGAACTTCTCCAGGTTCTTCTTGTAGGCTGGAAGCGACACATTGCCGGGGGAGTGCGAATCGTTATGGGCGAAATGCACGAACAGGTAATCGCCGGGCTTCATCAGGTCGGCGATCTTGTCCAGACGGCGCTCGGCCAGGAAGGCCGCCGAGGTGCGGCCTGACTCCGCGTGGTTGGCGACGGCGGCGAGCCGGGGCTTGAAAAACAGCGGCAGCGTTTGGCCCCAGCTGCAGAATTCTCCCTTGGGCTGGTCGGTCACCGTGGAATCGCCGCACAGAAAGAGCGTCGGGGCACTGTCGTTCTTGACGATGTCCACCGCGCATACGCACGGATGTTTGTCGGCGAATTGCAGAGTCAGCTTATTGCCGTCGAGGTGCAGGAACATGCCGCCGTCCGGTCCGCCCTTTCGCTCTCGGTCGGTGAGACCGATTTGCTTACCGCTCTGAAGGAACGAATTGTGAACGTTCGTCGTGAAGGTCCGCGTGGCGAACTTCCCTTTGTCGGTGGACAGACCAATGACCGCGGGCCGGCGGGTTTCGGCGAGGACGGTAGTGGTTGACTCGCCTTGAGCGTCGCCAAGGGTAACGGTGACATCATAATTGCCTTCGGGAACATCGACTGAGAAATAAAACGGCTTACTGCTGGTGACGAAGCTGCCGTGCGGGACATCATTGCCGGGTCGCTCGACCCCTTCCACCTGCGAGCCGAAGTCAAAGCCGTAGCCGAGTTCCTTGGTGTAAGTCGTGGCGGGCGTGACGCGGAGGTAACCGGGTGGCGTCTTGCCTGGGCCGAATACGAACTTGTAGGATGTCCTGGCGCTTGCTCACCCTGCTCGACCGAGGTGTTTTCTGCCGGAACAAGATTTGCCGCGATCGGCAGCGCGAAACCGAGGAAGAAAAGGATCGACGATGTCATGCGACACATAATGATGCTCCCGCGTTGATTGGAAGATGCGTATATCACCAGCCACTGTTAGTTTTTTCCTTCTGGGCGAGCCGAGCCGCGTAACCGGCCGGTTGATTGTCGCGAAATCGCGGCTAGCTACAACCGGCTCCCTACAGAGCACGGCTCGCCACGGAGCACGGCTCGCCGAACGGGCCCCAGAGGCCCCCAACTTATTTACCGCCCGCCACGATCGCGCTCTTGCTCCTTTTCTTCCTCTGCGGCCTGAAGGAGTTCGTCAAAGCGCTGAAGATAAATCGCGTGCGTTTTGCCCAGATGTTTGCGGATTTTCCGCAGGTTGGCACCCGAGGTCACCTTGATGACTTGAACTATGTCGGCTCGGTCTTGCACCCGGTACGAACCCAGTTTGGTTTCCATCCAGCCGGCGATCCCAGCATAGTCCGCGCCTTCGCTAACCCCCAACTGCTCGGGCCCTGGGATGACGGCAGGTGCGTCCTTGCGAGGCTTGCGGCCCTGGGGAACGACATCAATGGCGACGCCCGCGCATTCCAATTTGTGCCAACCTTCCGGGTCGTTCCAGATTACCTTGATCCCGTATTGGGGGGCGACGCGCGTAAGGATGTCCAGATTTCCGCTCCGCACCACTACGTCGATATCCTTTGTAAAGCGCTCGTAGCCGTGATGGATCGCGGCCAAACCACCCACGATGGCCAGGGGGATGCCTTCCTTCCGAGAGAGAGTCGCGAGCACCGCAAGAGCCTTGGCGAACTTCGATTGCTGCACTTCCTGGTCCTTCACGGCGGCAACCACCCTTTCAAGGTCGACCATTGCTTCAGCAGCGTCAATGATTTTCACGGTCGCCTCGATTTGACGATGAGGATTCAGGCCCACTGTTTTTCTAGGCCGAGCGCCCACTTTCAGCAACGGCGCTTGTGGCTGAGTGCTCGTCTTTCCCACGGCGTCCAATTCGCTATCATCAACCCCAATGACCGCCAACGAACGCCTATGGTCGCTCGCCATCACCGTTGCCGTCGCCTTGCTCATCTTTGTGCTGGCCGGCGTCCGCAACAGTCATCCATTCATCAAGATCGTGCTTCTCTCGCGATTCTCGGCACTGATGGCGATCCTGCAGCTTGCCGCCGCTGCAGCCGGATTGGGGGCCTTTTCGGCGCTCGAGCCGCTCTTGCGAAACGTCTTCATCCTGGACAGCGGTTGGCAACTTTGTCACGTCACCTGGATGTCGCTGCTTCTGGGAACCGCGATCCTGGTCACGTGGCGCACGATCAAGATTAACGCTCCCTATAGATTCATTGACCTCAAAGAGGCGATCGACCGCTACAGCGTCGAAGAAAACCTCGCGGTCGAGCCTGGCCAGCCCGGCAAATCGGCGCTGGGCCGGCTGAAAAGTCGAGTCCTTTTCACCATGGTGCATCCGCAAATAGCGGGACCAAATCTTTGGGGCAGGCGTTGGCTTTACTTTGCAGCTGTTTCCTTGCCGATCCCGCTCACAGCCATGGGCTTGACATTCGTCGACTTGCAGGGCGCGAGTTCAAATTGGTTACGGACCCTGGGCGGGCTTGGCGCCGGTTTTGCGGGGGGAGTAGGCATCTGGGTTTTGGTCATGTTGGTGACCACTCTCTTGCAGCAGTTGTTCCTGGATCGGTCGGTTCTCGACGTCGGGCTCTTTCCCTTTGACTATATCCGCTTGATCGGCCACACGCGCCGGCTGACTTTCCTGGACGGCATTATCGGGTTTCTCGCCCGACAAATATGCCGCCTGGGACCTGGATATGCCTATCAAGACACTGCGACGGGCCGTTGGCGTTGGCGGCCCGGTCATGGGCAGTTGGGGATTTTCACGGCCGTGTTGTCTTCGGCCTATCTCGGCGCTCTCCTCTTTGTGGAAATGCCCGGACCGAACTCCTGGTACTCCGCGCTCCTCGGCCTGCTGACCATGATCCTTTCCATTTGCCTCTTGACGACGGGGGCTGGCTTCTTGCTGGACTTTTTCCGCATCCCGCTGGTCCCCACGTTGCTGCTGGTGTCGTTTTTCACCTGGTGGATCTCGGGCGCCGACAGCTACTACCAGGTCGACCAAGCGGCGAAATCGCAGCCGCTCAAGCTCGAGGAGGTCAAGTTCACGACGTTGCAACCGCCGAAGAAAACGCTGGTGGTGGTGACCGCCGCGGGCGGCGGCATTCAAGCGGCGGCCTGGACCGCGCAGGTGCTGACGGGCCTGGACGAGATCTACGGCAAGGAGTTCAGCGACTCCGTCGGCGTGGTCAGCGCGGTTTCCGGAGGCAGCGTCGGCGCCATGTTCTTCCTTGATCGTTGGGATGACCTGGCTTACCCGGGCGCTCTGCAGGGAATCCGTGACAACGCCATGCATTCGTCGTTGGAGGCGACAGCGTGGGGTTGGGCCGGCTGGGATAGCGTTAGGACATTCGCCCCATTCCTGGTTCCCGATTATCGCGATCGCGGCTGGGCGGTTGAAGAAAGCTGGCGTCGGATCCTGGCAAATCCCAAGCATTCGTTCGCGACCTGGGCGCGCAAAGCGCGCGATGGCCGTTTTCCAATCGTGGTCTTCAACGCGACCGCCGCCGAAAACGGCAAACGCATGGCGATAGCGAACGTGGCCCTGCCCGCGCCGGCCGATCGGCTTGCTCAAGGGCGGGAAGAGGTCAAAGCCCTCGAGTTTTTCGACTGTTGCGAAGGCTGCGATGTTTCGGTTGCGACGGCGGCCCGTTTGTCGGCGACATTCCCCTATGTCAGCCCGATCTGCCGGCCGTCAGCACCTGTAAAAAAGCCTTTTCACCTTGCGGACGGCGGCTACGTGGATAACGAAGGAGCGGTCTCGGCGCTGCAGTGGCTGCGCCATCTTGTCGATTTGCGGGCGGCACTGCCGGCAGGCACGTCGTTCGAACGCGTGCTGTTCGTGCGCATATTACCGTTCCCGCCACAGTCCCAGGAGGATACGTTTTCCCGACTGGGTTGGCTGCAAATGATCTCCGGGCCGATCGACACGATGATGAATGTGCGCACGACTTCCCAGGTCGAGCGCAATCAAATCGCCCTGGAAATGAACGAAGAGATTCTCAAGGCAAGGAAGGGCCAACCTGAATTGCGGGTCGCCAGGTTCCAATTCCGCGCCACGGAGGGCGACAGGTCGCAGCCGCCGCTCTCCTGGAGGCTGTCGCTCGCGCAAAAAGCCGCGGTGGGGTTGGCCTGGAAATTGATGGTTGACGAGAGCAAGAATGGCGATCATCCGGATAATCCGCTCCGCATTATCGGCGACTGGTTCGCGGCGAAGCAGTAGTCACGGTGAGCGGTAACGGCGGGATAAGCAAATGAAACGCAAAAGAACGGCTGCCGAAAAGCGAACGCGGCGGGAGCGAAAGAAAAAGTACATGACGGTCTTCATCAACGGCAAGCAAAAGCAGGTTCTGCGACCTCCACTAATCGACGGCCTGTCTGTCGAGGAATTCATTGCCAGGAATGCCGATCCGATTTGGTTGCACAAGAATGAACTCTGGGATTCATAACTGCCGCTTTGCATCGGGATTAAAGGGGACGCATCTATTTTCACAGTGTCCCGTGAAAATAGATGCGTCCCCTTTTTGCGCGTTATAAAGCCAGCCACTGCCGTGCCCGATAAAATACCGGGGTGTCGGCACGGAGCTATATGCACGCCAACTCGCGTCAACGGACCGGCCCCCGCCTTATTAGGAGCCATGCCATGAACACCTCAATCGCCCGGTTGTCGCCGCTGCCGCGCATCGTGTGCTGGTCCGCCCGCATCACCAGCTTGGTCTTGATTGGGCTCGTGGTCTTCTTTGTGATCGGCAACGGAGGACCACCGACCATCCTCCGCCAGCCGACATCGGTCCAGCTTGAATTCGCCGCGATGGGGCTCATGCTGCTTGGGTTAGTCATCGGCTGGGTGCGGGAAGGGCTCGGTGGTCTGCTGGCGTTGCTTGGGCTGGCGGCGTTCAATGCCGTGGAGCTGGCGGTCAACGGTGTGCCGGCGAAGGGCGCATTCCCATTGTTCGCTGTGCCCGGTGTTCTGTTTCTGGTGAGCGCATTGATACGGAGGAAGTACAAGCAGGGACCTGTGGGAAGCTGAAGCTTTTGGGCGATTTAAGGGGACGCATCTATATTCACAATCTTCTGTGAAAATAGATGCGTCCCCTTTTTTGCGCCTCTGCCGCTGCGTTGAAGTCGGGAATCGCCTCGCACTTCTTGATCATGGCGCGAAGCCACGTCTTCAGGTCGCCATTACGCGGCCATTTCGTTCGCCATGCCGGTCCAGCGGCGATTTTTTCAGCGCGTTTCGCCACGACGATCTACCTGAATCCTAGAATTTCGCGAGCCTACGCTTTCTCTTTCATAGCGTCCCCACTGTCATCGTCAGCCCCATCATCCGCGGGGCACTCAATATCGAATACCTCCGCGACGTTCACACTGAATCCGGGCAGGATTACGGAAGTCGCCTGCTCGCCGCGGCGGAAGATGCCGTGTTCCAGATACCTGCCGTTCTCCAGGGCAGGACCGTAATTGTCTCGTCAAGCGGATGGATAATCCAATACTCGGGGACATTCGCTTCCGCGTAGTCCTGCCGTTTGTCGACCAGGTCCCGCTCGGGCTTTTCAGGGCTGACGACTTCGAGCGTCAAATCAGCGCCAATCCAGAAACGGTTGCGGCGACGCGGGTCCTTGGCCGATTTTACCAGCAGCACATCCGGCTCGCGAAATTTGCCTGAGCGTATCTTCAGCCGCAATGCTGCCAGGTGGACTTTTCCACCTAACGGGGCGATAAATGCGGTCAGAGCGAGGAAGAAAAACTCAGCGATCGATTGGTGCAGGTCCGTCGGCATCGGTAAGGGCTCCAGGTAGCCATCGGTCAATTCCACCAATCTTGAAGTGTGGTCGGTAAGCGACAGATACTGCGCGTCGGACCAATGTCCCTGATCGGGAAGCAGGTCAATCAACGTCTGCTTGTATTCACCCAATGATTTGGCTGTCTTGATCATTGGTCCACCTTTTTGCGCTGACACTCCGCCGGCGATCGGGCCACGGCAGCCCGAAGATCTTTCACCGATAGTATACCCAAATCTGACTTTGCAGCTAAACAGCGCTTCGCAAAACCAAGGAGATTTACTTAGTTGCTCCCTGTCCCTCCGCTCGGTATACTCCAGGGTCAGCCGGCATTGCGGCTTGCGTGGCAGCGCTGCCGCTGCAAACTCGAAACTGCCGCAGGCCGTGTTCTGGGTTATCTATATGCGTTACTTAATGCGTTCGATACGGTGCCTCGCGCTTATCACTGCGCTGCCGGCGGCCGCGGCCGGGCTGAGCGCTCCCGTGGCCCAGCAGGCCAAAAGCAACTGGGTTTATCCCGGACCCGACGGCAAACTCGTTTACAAGACGTTGCCGGCGGGCGACAAGATCATGGACTTTTCCCACGCCGGTTACATGGGCGGCGGCGTGGCCCTGCCGACCGTGGCGGTTAAAATGACCGTCGAGCCGTCTGGCGGCGACGACACCGCCAAAATCCAGGCGGCCATTGACGCGGTGGCCGGCATGCCCTTGAAGGATGGCTTCCGCGGCGCTGTGCTGCTGGCGCCCGGCGTCTATACGTGCTCTGATCCTATCAAGATTGCCGCCAGCGGTGTCGTGCTCCGCGGCAGCGCCAGCATGGGCGAGACGCGCAGTACCATCAAGCTGGTCGACAAGCCGCACACCGGCATTACCGTCGCCGGCAAGGCCGACGGCATGGAGCCTTTCAAGGCTGCCAGCACAAAGATCGCCGACGCCTATGTCCCGTCGGGAGCGACGAGTTTCACCGTGGCCGACGCCAAGGGCTTCGCGGCGGGCGACATGATCGCCATTCGCAAGAGCGTCACGGCGGAATGGGTCAAGTTCATGGGGATGGATGACCTGGTTCGCGATGGCAAAAAACAAACCTGGTTGGCGGTGGGCCGTGTCCTCAGCACAACGCGGCAGATCAACGCCGTCGACGGCAACAAAATCACGCTTAACGCGCCGGTTTCCGATTCGTTCGACGCGAAGTTCGCCGGCCCGCAGGGAACGGAGGTCGTCAAGACTCGGCCGACCTGGCTCACGCAGATCGGTATCGAGCACTTGCACATTGAAAGCCCACCGCAAGCGATCGAGCACACCAAGCCGCATTTCAAGGCCATGGACATCACCGGCCAGGACTGCTGGGTGCGCGACGTGATCTGCGACGAGACCATGACCAGCATCAGCGTTCACGGCCGACGCATCACGTTGCAAGGGGTGTTCGTCAACCGCAAAGCGAAGGCTCAAGGCGCGTCGCGGCCGGGCGAAATCGAGCCGTGCGCCACGCAGACCCTGGTGGACCGCTGCGGCGTCACGGCCGACAACGTCTGGTTCGTCTGGACCGGGCAGCACCATTTCCGGCCCGATGGTGCTGCTCAACTGCAAGTTCCTGGGCGACAGCCGCGTCGAGTCGCACCATCGCTGGTCCACCGGCATGCTCTACGACAGTTGCCAGGCGCCGGACGGCAGCTTCGAGTTCCGCAATCGCGGCGCAATGGGCTCCGGCCACGGCTGGTCGATGGGCTGGGGCGTGGCCTGGAACTGTGCCGCCAAGGAATTTATCATCCAGAACCCGCCTGGCTCCGCGAATTGGCTGATCGGCTCCATCGGCAAGAGCAAGCTCAGCCCTCGCCCCTTCGACAAAGGCCCGCCGAATTTGCCGGAAGGCATCCTTGACTCGCACGGCGTTCCCGTAACGCCTCAAAGCCTTTACTTGGCGCAGCTGGCCGAGCGCCTGGGGCCGCAGGCGGTGAAGAACATTGGGTATTGAGAGGGGCTAAGTGCCGTGACCAAGCAAGGAGCGCAACCTTACAACGCTGTCTTACATAGGGCGACCCTAAAAGTCGTGCAAGCAATAAGTGCCATCACTTGACTGCTGCGTGTCGTTCAGCAGCTGCTTCGATCAACTTTATCCTCCTAAGCCGACTAATGGCGAGAATCTGAGCCATCGCGACCGGGGGAACAAATAGGATGAGGGCTTGCGACAGGTGCGGTGTGGGTGGATCTCCTCTGTAAACCTGGAGCCAGTAAAGGCCCAGCGTAGCATCCATGGAAATGATAAGGAACCAGAACGACACACTTACCAAAAAAATCATCGCCAGCGAGGGAGCAAAACGCCATTTACCCGGAGGGCCAAAAGTTGCCCACGCAGCACTCCCCAAAAACGCAGCACAACCGAAAATAGGGAAAGGCCAATAATTTAGAAAGTCGTACCAGCGATTCGAGGGGACAAAACTGGGGTTCCACCAACAGTAAGCGAAATATGCTAGCGCCAGCGCTGCAGGAATCAACGCCCCTACGATCCCACACAAAGCGGCGGCGAACAATCCGCGTCGGATATTCAGCGATTGCGGTGCCAATTCCCGGCGCCTTCAGCGGGATGCTGATTGGCAAACTCATTATTGGTTCTGATTACCATCACGAATCTCAAGGTAACGTGCCAAAAAATCCTCGACCTTTATTTCGCGGCGGGCGATATTGCAAGCCACGTCGAATGGCTCTGAGTGAAAGAACATCTCAAGATCCGCCAACGGCGCTTCCTCAATTCTCTGGCGGAGTCGGGTTAATCGGGCAAAGGCGGGCCGGTCAGCATGGTGGAATTCCCGCAAGCACGTTCTAACGACACGCCAGAAGTGCTCCTGGGATTCACATGAAATGACCTTAGATGTTTTCAGGGTTTTCATATTATTTGTCTTTTGCAATTCCTCGGCAGCCTGTTTAGGACGTCAACCGCGGCAGGAGTGTGAAAGGACACCTGATCCCCGTCAGGAATTACCGTCTGCTTTTTCCAGTCGCCAGTGACCGGGCCGGCGACAATGTCGTACCACGTCGTGTGCCTTCTGTGGTGGTCGCCAGTCGTCGTCCGGCAATGCGTCACAAAGCTCCAGAAGTCCTCGGCAAGCGGACTTGATCGCACGAAAAACAAGCAATCCAGGCCGGCGAGATCATTGCGCCTCAACCTCGAACTCAATCACAGCCGGGGACACTGCCAGCCGACCAGCCAGATCTCTCGCCCATTGTTCGGCCTGCGATAGTCTGGTCGTCGTGTAAAATCCAGTGCCGAAGTCTCGGAGCGGTTTGCATTGCCTCAGATCAACTGCCTGCAATATCGACGCCACGAAAATGTCCACCGTGCCGTGGTAAAGCAGAACATTCTGGTCATTCCAACGAGCAGTTCCTGCCAAGGTCACAACCGCATCTCCCGGTCCATACCGGGGATACCCGGCTGCTTTGTCGGGATTGTACCACCCGCTTACCCTTTCCACAAGCAAGACCACTCAACTGAAAAAGTGGCGGATGGCGCCGCCCGGCACGGGCGTGCTGGTCGCCAAGGTTGAGACACTCGGCACGCCCCTGCCGAGCGTGCCACCCGCCGGAATGAGCGTCTCGAGCAGCGAAACCATCGCTAGGGGCCAGTATTGCACGTGCAAGCCCAATCTGCTTATAATGCGAGCGAACCAGTTGGAGGTTCAAGTCGCGACTTCGTCAATCTTTCAGGGTCGAAGGTCACAAGGGCACCATGACCAAGCCGATAGTGCAGCCCGGCAACACTGACCAGCATTGGACGGCCCAAACCGTGGGTGGGACCATTGACATTCTGGACCGAATGGAGCGCGCGGTGGCAAAAGTCCGGGAAAGGTTGCTGCGAGCGACGGCGGCGTTGAACCGCAACGGCGTTCCGTATGCCGTGGTTGGCGGAAACGCTGTTGCCTTTTGGGTGGCGACGGTCGATGAAGGCGCGGTTCGCACCACTCGCGACGTCGATCTGCTGGTTCACCGCGCCGATTTGCCTGCCATCACGGCCGCTATGGAGCTAAGCGGCTTCGTTCGCGACGACCAGCCCGATTTCGTCATGTTCCGTGACGGCCCCGAGGGTAAAACGCATGAGGCCGTGCATTTGCTTTTCGCCGGGGAGAAGACGCGCCCCGATCATTCCCTGCCGGCGCCGGCGATTCAAACAGTCGATGATCCGGCCAACTTTCGGGTGATCAAGCTCGAATCTTTGATGGTGCTGAAGTTGTTGTCGAACCGCGACAAAGACAGAACTCATTTGCGCGATTTGATCGGCGTCAAGGTGATCGACTCGTCCTGGCTGGCGAAACTTCCGCCGGAATTAGCGGCGCGTTTGAAACAGATTCTGGACACCCCGGACTCTTGAGCACAGAGGCAGAAAAACTTGCCCTTACCCTCAATCGTCAGATGAGTTACCATTTTCCAAATCAATCAAAACGTGCTCCACGTAAGCGCGAAAGCTCGAGTAACGTATTTCACCCGGCACCCAGCTGGCGAAAAACCAACATTCCCATTGGCAATCACCAACATCAGCCACCGACCGGGAAGGAACCAACAGCAGTTGTTGTTCGCCGTCCAAGTCGCCTATCAATAAACTTCGTTCCAAACCAGCGTACGTGCCTTCCAAGTCAGACGCGGTCCAGATTTCAACGACGTCAGGGTAGACATTGCGAAGCCAATCTAAGTCAGAAGCAGGTGACATCCGGACTGACACACTGTCGAAAGCCTCAAGACCGTTGGAGCTTTGCAGGAATTGTTTGTAATCGTCGGGCAATCGCGTGCCCAACTTTGCCTCGACCGCGTTGATTTCTTCTTGTGATGCAGGGGCATGGCACAATCCTTTATTCTCAATTGCCGAAAAATCAACATCGGTCCGCTGCATCGCTTTTTGGGAAATTCGTTGAAGAAGCCGAGGCCACTCCAGCTTTTCGTAGACCAACTCAGGGCCGCTGCCAAATCGGCGATCCACAATAATCAGCCACTCTTGGAGATAGCGCTCGGACCTTTCGGAGTCAAGTTCACAGACCTCGGCGAGCAGGCCATCGAGCAACAGCTTGGATGCATAACGATTTGCGGCAAGGCATTCAAAAATGAAGTTGTACCAACTTCGGACGAATTCGTCGTGCCATTCCAGAATATACCGTTTTGCGTCCGCGATGCGACCGTGCTTTGCGCACAATTCCGCCAAGTTTGTCAGCGCGCTAAATGCGTCGAAACCATGGCAAAACCCCGTTTGCCGGAACGTTTCAAAATCGGCAATGCCCTGAATCTCGACTTGTGGAGCCGGCATCAATCCGCTTTGAGTGGGGTAAATCTCGATCATGGCTCTTGCCAGTTGTTTGGTTGCTAGCTGCCCTGGATTGTTTGCTCGCTCGTTTTCCAGAAACTCTGGGCTCCAACGGTTACCCGACATGCAAGCGCGGTGGGCCAATTCGATGGATTCAATGCTGTCAATGGCAAAGGGAACTTCTGGTGGAAGATTTGCGGAATGGTGCCATAGCACCATCATGGCCCGGTCTTTTAGCCAAACGTTGCCACTGTGCGGCCGCTGCTGACTCCAAAGCGCTGACAGCAATGTGTTGGCTTGCTTGACAAAACCGCAGGAAGCCATGAAAACGGCGGCACTCGTGACGAGCCGATATGCCTCGTCCTCGTTCTGCGACGACAAAAGCTCTTTCTGCGCCGGATCGCCCAAGATTTGTTTTGTCCGATTCTTCGCCGCCATGGTTTTTCCTTTCTGCCAGTTGGTTGGTACGCCCAAAACGCGCCATGCCAAACCAGGGTCCGCGCGATAAAATCCGGGGGGAACATTGCGTTTCGACGACAGCCACGGCGTCGCGGCACTTGATCGGGAATTGGCCAAGCACGACGTTGACGCCCCTGGACCAAGCAGCGTTGTCGCAAAGTATGCGGACAACACGGGGTATGTTAAGATAATGGACGAAGTGCATTCGGTCAACGGCGTACCGATTCGGCTACCTCAAGAACGCTGGCTGCATATCGTCGAAGCACGCGATGACCAGGATGCCTCGACGAGGTGACGTGTTGTCATCGCCCTGCCTCTAGCAGATTTGCCAGGCAGTTTTGAAACGACAGGAGTCTATCCATGTTTTTTTCAACCTGGCGGCAATGCCTCTCCCATTACATCCGCACCGTTGGACCTAAGAATCGGCAGAGGACGCCGCGCCCCGCCTTCATTTGGCGGCCGGGGCTGGAGCACCTGGAAGATCGCATCTCTCCAGCCACCGACATCACCGTTGTGCTTGGCGCGGCCGGCACGGGCAATCTGGACCATTTTTTGAGTGCCACCAATGGCACCATCACCACGGCCGACGATCCCGGCGACACGGCTGCCACATTGTCCGTGGGGGCGTTGACGGCAATCGGGTCCGCAGTCGCCATCAGCATCGCCGCTGACAATTCAATCACCTTCAATGATCTGGTCAGCCTGAACCTTCCAAACGCCGCGGGGGTGACCGCCGCTTTTTCCACCACCAGCGGGCCAATTTCATTTGACAGTCTTACTGACACTTTGTATACGGCGGGCGGCGCGCTGAGTTTCAGCGCGGGCACGAACCTGGCGGTTTGCGACTTGAACACCAACGGCGGCGACGTCAGTCTTATTGCAGGCACGGCGGCCGCCGGCAATCTGGTTCTTGGCAACATCCTTACCAACGGCGCCGGCAACCTCACGTTTCAAGCAAACGGCAGCATTACGCAGGCCGGGACGCCGACCGCGACATCTGGTAAGGCAATGACTGCCACCGCCACCGGTGACATCGGCACGAGCGCGGCTGATCCGCTTTTGGTCCAAATCAGCACATTGAGCGCTGATGTCACCGGCACGGGGTCCATTAACGTCACTAATACTGGCGCTGGCGGCAGCTTGACGGTAACCCGAACTGTGACCGCCAACGGCGCGGTTAACCTGACTGTCAATGGCGGCAGTTTGACTGTGAACGGCACGACCAGTCCAGTAATTAGCGCTGAGGGCAACACCGTGACCCTCATTGCCGCCGATGGCATCATTAGCAGCACGGGGTCGGGCATCACCGACGTGGCAGCGGGCAGCCTGGCGATCATTACGAACTCCGGCGGTGTCGGCAGTGGCAACCTGGTAACGACATCGGCCGGCGCGGGCATGGACCCCTTAAAGACATCCGTCAACACCTTTGCCGCAAGTGTTGCACTCCAATCTGGCGGCGTCTTCGTGGCCAATGCCGGTCCTCTCACCATCGGCGTCGTCGGCACTGTAAACGGCATTACGGAATTCGAAACAAACACGACGTTCAATTTAATTACGTTTCCCCAGCCGATCAACGTGAGCGCAATAAGTCCGCTGACCGTGGCCAACAATGTCACGGGGCCCGCCGACGTCGACTTGACTGCCATGGAGTCGATTCCGGCTCCGGCCGGCCCTAATGATAGCTTGACCGTCAATGGCGGTGTCACCGTGGAGTCCACTGGCGGCAACGTGACGCTGAGCGCTGGCAACAACCTGATATTGCAAACAGGAAGTACCATCAAATCCGACGGCGGCCAGGTCACCCTCAAACTTGGCAACAACAACATTAATGCCATCAGCGACGGCGCCATTGCCGGCACAGTCGACCAAGGCGGCACGGGATCGCCGCTCGTTCAGGACGGTGCCACCAACGACAACCTGCTCGTCGACTTCAACGCCGGTGCAAACCTACTGCAGGGCCTAACCTACAAAGGCGGCGCCGGCACAGCCAACCAGCTCACCATCAGCGATGCAGGCGGCGCAAGTGCCCACACCTATAAGGCCAGCGGCACTGCCATTACCCGCGACGGCGCCACCACCATCGACATCGCCGGCGTTCAGCAAGTGTCCATCAACGGCGGCAACGCGTCGGACACCTTCGATGTCACCCCAGCCGCCACGACGGCGTTTACCATCAACGGCGGCGGACACCCGACCGTCCCCGCAACGCCGGGCGACTCGCTCACGGTCAACGCCCTCGGCACTTCCGTGACCATTCAAAACAACACCATCACCTCCGGCAATTTGGCACCGGTGGCCTTTGCCAACATCGAGACCTTGACTATCAACAACAAGACTGGCCCCTACAACTTCCCCGGCCTGAGCGCCAACCAGCGCTTCGTGCAAGCGCTATATCTCGACGGGCTGAAACGCCTGGGTTCGGTTGCCGAGCTCAACGGCTGGGTCGGGAACTTGCCGGGCATGGGCCAAGGCGGCGTGTCGGAAGGCATTCTGCGTTCGCGAGAAGCGCTGACCAGGGTTGTGGACAGCATGTATTTGCAGTATCTGGGTCGCCCCGCCGACTTGCTTGGCGAAACCGGTTTTACCAATGACATGTTGGCGGGCGCCACCGAGGAGGAGGTCAGCGCCGACATTCTTTCATCGCCTGAGTTCCAGGCTCACGCCACGCTCATGGTGCGAGGCGTCGACGCCTACAGCAATTACGTTGCGGCCCTTTACCTCGTGCTGCTCAATCGCACCGGCAGCGCCGCCGAGATCGCGGGGCATGCCGCGTTGGTGCCCACGCAGGGCTTTGCCGGCCTGGCCAATAGCATCCTGGCGTCCTCGGAATATCGCTCCGATGCGGTGCGGACCCTCTACGGCGATCCGACTCTGACGCCGTTGCCAGCGCAGCCCTATTTGATCGACCTCCTGTTCCGCCAGGCAGCGCCGACGGCGGCGGAAGTGAATGCGTGGGTGACTTCGGGGCCGGATGTGCTCAGTATTGAAGAGGCGTTTGCCGGTACGGGGGAATTCTTCCTGGACGGATAGGATCTGGGCGGGGACCTCCTCGAATCTTAATGTGCCCGCCAGATTAATACGGCCGGGTAGCACGCCAGCAACAGGCGTGGCGAACGGCAGAACCCTCGCGACTGGGCCGCCCGTTCCGCGCTTGCCACCCAGCCACCCATCGTCTGGCGAATCAGGGAGCTCCTTGAGCAAGTTGCGCTACCAACTGAGCGGGTGTGAGCACCGGGAGGGCGGCGCCGGGATAACCGGACGGATCGCGCGTGACGAGACAATCCATTTTGGCTTCGATCGCACAGGCCAGTTGAACATTGTCCTCATAGTCACTGCCTGACAGAGTTCTCGCTTGTTCCAACGTCGAGCGCTGTACGGGGAGGATTTCCAAGTTGTTAAGGCAGATGTGGACGGCATCGTTGGCATGGTGCAAATCGGTCTGCCGCCGCACGATGTAGAAGACGGCGGGGACGGTGAACGATGCCACCGCTGCCTTAATCCGGCCCTTGACATGAGCATCCCAATCCTGGGATGCGTCGGCAAACCAAGGCTGCCTGACGAGCAAGACATCGAGCACAACGTTAATGTCGAGCAGTGCCTTCATTTGCCGTATTTCTGCATTCGGTAATCATCGATCCATTGCTTGACGGTGGCATCGTCCGGCGCGGGCCTAACGGATTTGAACTGGGCGGCGATTTCCGCAGCGGTAGGGCCGCGCGGCCGCTCGGCAGGCTGCTGCTCTATCGGCGGGCCCTCCAACGTTTCGAGAATCCGCCGAGCCAGCGCCAATCGCATTGGCGGCGGCCAGTTTTGGACGCGCTGGACCAATTCGACGATTTGCTTCGTTTCCACTGTGGTCATGTCACACCGCCAAGTCCCTTGACCTCGATCAAGCCAACACCCATCGGCAAGTCCTGCTCGGTGCTGTCCCCCTAGCCCCCCTTCTTCTTCTTTATATTAAGGCCGATTACCCGAATCTCAATGACCTTGGCATTGTCTCCTTCGCCCTCGGTGATGATCAACGCGGGCACACCACCGGCGAACATCCCGCTCAAGCCACCCTTCTTGCCACCGCCCTTTTTTTTCTCGGCCTTTTTGTCGTCAGCCTTCTTGTCATCCGCTTTCTTGGTGTCGCCTTCCATCTTTTTTCCAGCCGCATCTTTGACGGCCTTGGCAAACGCCTCTTTGCCGCCTTCGTAGTCGCCGTCGGCCTCAATGTTGAACCCGGCGTCCGCTTTGAGCTTGCCCTTAAGGATTTTGATATTGGCGGCGACCTTGATAGTCGTTTCCTCGGCTTTGCCGCCGTCAGCCTTTTTGGCCATGACGTCCTTGAAATCCATGAAAGCCGTGGGCCAAATTGCCAGCCGTGTCATACCATTGTCCGTGCGGGCGACCAGCGCCTCCGGCCGACCTGTCTCGAGATCCTCAAATGCCTCCTCTTCCATCATTGCCGGGTCTTTTGCTCATTGATGATGAGCCTGCAATCCACGAAATTCTCCAATCGATGGTCAAGGACATGGGATTCCGCGTCCTGTCGGCGCACTCAGCCGAGGAAGGTTTGACCGTTTTTACGACAGAGCAACCGGCCGTGGTGATTCTAAATCTGGGGCTGCCAGACCAGTCCGGGTTGCAAGTCTTTCAACGGCTCCAGCAGATTGACGCCAGGGTCCCCGTGATCTTCATCACCGGCGCGGGGACCACCGCCACGGCCATCGACGCCATGTCCCTGGGCGCTTTTGATTACGTGCTCAAACCGCTGGATTTCAAGGCGCTGATCGCGCTCATCGGCCGTGCCCTGGATGTCGCCCGCCTGATGCGTTCGCCCGAGTTGATTTCGGAAGACGGCGGCGAGCAGGAAACAGCGGAGAGTCTTGTGGGTCGCGGCCCAGCCATGCACGCCATTTACAAGTCCATCGGCAGGGTCGCGCCCCAGGACGTGACGGTTCTCATCCTGGGCGAAAGCGGAACTGGCAAGGAGCTCGTGGCGCGGGCCATTTACCAGCACAGCCGCCGCAAGAACGGCCCATTCCTGGCATTCAATTGTTCCGCCATATCGGAACCACTGCTGGAGAGCGAGCTTTTCGGTCATGAGCAGGGCGCTTTTACCGGCGCGGATAAAAAACGCGTCGGCAAGTTCGAGCAGTGCAACGGCGGGACCCTGTTTCTGGACGAAGTCGGCGACATGACCCCCATGACGCAAACCAAGATCCTTCGGCTGGTGCAGGAGCAGCGTTTCGAGCGTGTGGGCGGCAACGAGACCATTCAAACGAATGTGCCGCTTGATCGCGGCCACCAACAAGGACCTTGCAAAACTCGTGGCCCAGGGCAGATTTCGGCAGGATCTCTTTTATCGCTTGAGCGTTTTCGCCATCCAGCTGCCGCCCTTGCGGGAACGCGCGGACGATTTGCCGCTCCTGGTGCATTATTTCCTGCGCCGCTACGCGGGTGAGATGGGCAAAAACGTCAGCTCCGTGGCAACGGCGGCGCTGGATCTCTTGAAGCAGTACTCCTGGCCCGGCAACATCCGCGAGTTGCAGAGCGTGATTCAGCATGCCATCCTGGTGGCCTCCGGCTCCGTCATCGTGCCGGATTTCTTGCCCGACAACCTCCGCCCCCAGGCCGGGCCCCGTGCCGAAACGCCTTCCTTCGCGCCGTCCGCTTTCGCGGATCTGGACCACTTTATTGATGAGGGTCTGGCAAATGGCCCTGGCGAGCTCTATTCCCGATGGCAAAACGCAACGGAGCTGCATTTGTTTCAACGTGTCCTGGGCCACACGCAAGGGAACATCTCGCAAGCCGCCAAAATCCTCGGCATCCATCGGGCCACCTTACGCACCAAGATTGCCGCCCTGGGGCTCGACGCGGACGAACGAAAGCCTTCAAGCAACGAAACACACTGACGTGAATTTGTCCACTGGCGAAAAATTGATTAGGCAAAACACCTGAGTCATTGTCGTTCAGGTCCCATCGAGCAGAGATGCGGCCTGCAATGCTTGCACAGTTTCAGATTTTTTATCAAGCGTTTGAGCGGACAATTGTCAGATCCCGACGGTTTGTCGGATTCTTGGCATGTAACGTGCTGTTGACATTACCCTTTACCGACGTGCGGAACAGAATGCACTTGAGACAACTTTTTAGGAAGAGATTGACATGTTAACAGTCACGAGGATGTTGGTCGGCGGGTTTTGCAAACGCGAGGATGGCCCCACGGCCGTGGAGTACGCAGTCATGCTGGCTCTGATTGTCGTGGTATGTCTGGCGGCAGTCGCCGTGCTGGGCGTTGATACCAGCGCGATCTTCGGAACGGCCAGTACGGAAGCCGGCGGTCCCTGACAGGCCTGCATGAAAGGGGAATTGGATATTCCATGGCCCCTTTTCCACGGCAATCGCGTCGTTTAATCCGGAGCCAACGTCGCTGTTGAATTGCGACAAACGTCGTCGTTGGCTCCGGGTAAATCGAAGGTATTGTCCGGCGCCGTCCAAAAGGCATAAGCCAAATGCGGACTTTGATCGCGAGCAACGAAAACGCCCTGGCGGAGATAATCCGCACGGAGATGCTTGGCAGCGGGCCTGACGCTTCGTGCCAAATCGCTCGGTTCGATGCCGTTGTCCATGAGGTCAGCGAATTCAAGCCGCTGCTGATTGTCCTGGTGCTCGAGCCGGAGCCAGCGCTGGGTGAAGTGATGCTGGTTGAATTGCGCCGAATCTTCGAGATTCCGATCATGGTGTTCGGCGCCGCTGATGATCCGAAGTTCATCCTGCAAGTCTTGCGGGAAGGAGCGAGTGAGTACCTCGACGCGGCGGATTGCCTCGCTGAATTGAAGGGAGCGCTCGAGCGCTTGCAAGCCCTGCAGACGAAGCAAGAAGCCACGGGCAAGATCATCACGGTTGTGTCCGCGTGCGGCGGCGGCGGCGCCAGCACCGTGGCTGCCAACGTCGCCACGGTGCTGGCGGCGGATAGCAAGACCTGCTTGCTCGTGGACCTCGAACTCGAAACCGGCATTCTCGCGGCCTTGTTCGACCTGCATTCGACCTACAGCCTGACCGATCTGTGCCAAATCAACGGCCTGATCGATCGCAGCATGGTTGAACGATCGCTGGCCCGGCACGACTGCGGCGTCCAGCTCCTGGGTTCTCCGCGCATGCAAGATCGTTTTCTGACGGCGCTGCACCGGTCCGATCCCAGCGCGATGGCGGTGATTACCGCCGACAGATTGAGGCAAACATTGGCCCTGTCGCGGTACATGTTTCCGTACATCGTGGTCGACCACAGCTCGACTTTTTCGGAGGAGCAGCTGCAAGCGCTGCAGATGGCGGATCTCATGCTCATTGTTTTTCGGCTTGAATTTGCGGCGTTGCGCAATGTGCAGCGGCTGCTGGACCACATGGATCGTCTGCTTTTGCCGCGTGATAAGATCCGTCTGATAGCGAACCGCTGCGGCCAGCCAAAAGAGGTCCCCATCGAGAAAGCGGCCGAGGCGTTGAAGATGCCCATTTTCCACATGATCCCGGACGACACTGGCACCGTCAATCGCGCGAGCAATTTTGGCGTCCCCGCGGTGCTCGATGCGCCGCGTTCGAAAGTCGCCGGCAGCTTTCGCGAACTGGGCCAAAAAATCAGCAATGCCGGCCCGCAAGCCGCGAAGACCACGGCTGCCGCACGTAAATTTGATCTTACTCATTTGATGGCCTGGTTTAAGCGGAGTTAAGGGCGCGTCCAACAGGGAGTTCCATGTTTCATTGGGCCCTTAGGCAACGAGGAACGGGATGATAACTCAACAAAGGACGGCGCCGGCGGGAGCACTGGCCGCTACCTCGGCCCTGGCGGACGAGCGCTTCGTGACGCACAAGCGCGAATTGCACCAGCAAGTGATTGCCAGCCTCAATCTGTCGACGATCGGCACGCGCAATGAGGATGAATTGCGCCGCGAAATTCGCTGGGCGGCCGAACGGCTTTGCGAGAGCCGGCCCAATTTGCTGAGCATGGTCGAACGCGACCGCCTGGTCAATGAAGTCCTCGACGAGATTTTTGGGTTGGGGCCGCTGGAGGCCCTCATGCGCGATCCGACCATCTCGGACATCCTCATTAACGGGCCCAAGGCGATCTATGTCGAACGCAACGGCTGCCTCGAGTCGGTGACGACCACGTTCAACGACGAAAAGCACCTGATTCAGACCGTGCAGCGCATGGTGGGACGAGTCGGCAGGCGCGTCGATGAGACCAGTCCCATGGTGGATGCCAGACTGCCCGACGGCAGCCGTATCAACGCCGTTATTCCTCCGCTCGCCCTGGATGGATCGCTGGTGTCGATCCGGCGATTCAGCACGAAGCCATTGCAGATGAGCGATTTGGTGCCCAAGCACTCCATCGCTCAGGAGATGGTCGATTTCCTCTCCGCTTGCATCCGCGCCCGTCTCAACGTGCTGATTTCCGGCGGAACCGGCAGCGGCAAAACGACGCTGCTGAATGCCCTGTCCGCGGCGATCATGCCGCACGAGCGCATCGTCACCATCGAGGACGCCGCCGAGCTAAGGCTGCAGCAGCCTCACGTCGCCAGGATGGAAACCCGGCCCGCCAACATCGAGGGCAAGGGCGAAGTCACCACGCGCGACCTGGTGCGCAATGCGCTGCGCATGCGGCCCGAGCGAATCATCATCGGCGAATGCCGCGGCGGCGAAGCCCTGGATATGCTGCAGGCCATGAACACCGGCCATGAGGGAAGCATGACCACGGTCCACGCCAACGACACGCGCGATGCCGTGAGCCGGCTGGAAATGATGGGCTGCATGGCGGGCCTGGATTTGCCCCTGTGGATTATCCGCCGGCAGATCGCGTCGGCGCTGCAAATCATCGTGCAGGTGGCCCGGCTGCCCGGCGGCCTGCGCAAGGTCATAAAAATCTCGGAAATCACCGGCGTCGAAGGCGACATCATCAGTATGCACGACATATTCCTCTTCAAGCAAACGGGAGTCGATGCGAAACACGTGGCTCAGGGCTATTTCGTGGCGGCGGGTTTGCGGCCGCGCTGTCTGGACAAAATCGCCATCGCGGGCATTCATCTGCCGCCCAATTTATTCGAGGCCCGGACGCTGTTGACGGGCTGACCCCAGCCGAGGAAAGATCTTGCCATTTTTGCCGACCCTGCTGCTGGTTTTTTTTGCCGTCTCCGTCGGCTTGCTGAGCGCCGTCGCGCTGGTGAAGGAAATCTGGCGACGCGATCAAACACGCTTCTGCCAGCGTATCGACGACGAATTTCGCCAGGCGCCGCTGCAGCAAAACAGCAGCTCGTCGTTGTTCAAGAGCCTGGATGTGATCGCCCGCGAAGTCGGCAACATCAAGGGCGTCAAGCCCAGCTTCCGCAAACGGCTCGACCGAATTCTTGTGCAGTCCGCGCTCAGATTCTCACTCCGCGATCTGGTGAAATGCGCCGTCGTCCTCGCGTTGGTGTTAGGCGTCGGTATCGGGCTTTGGCGGCAAGTCCTGTGGATGGCATTGGCGGCGGCCCTGGCTGGAGCAACCATGCCGGCCTGCTACGTTTGGACGAAGTGGCGAGCGCGTTTGACGGCATTGCGGCACCAGCTTCCCGACGCCTTCGATTCGATGTCACGGTCCATGCGCTCGGGGCAAACTCTGGAGCAGGCCCTGCAGTCGATTGCCCTGGAGTTCGGACCGCCCCTGGGAGCGGAATTCTCTTATTGTTTCGAGCAGCAAAACCTGGGATTGCCCCGGGAAACTGCTTACCGCGGACTGGCCAACCGCACCGGCTTGATGGAAATTCAGATCATGGTCGTCGCCATTTTGGTGCAGCAGCAAAGCGGCGGCAACCTTGCGGAATTGCTGGACAAATTGGGAGTCGTGGTACGCGATCGCTTTCGCATGCGCGACAGAATTCGCACGCTGACGGCGGAAAGCAAGTTTCAGTCCGTCCTGCTCATGGCGCTGCCGCCGCTGATGTTCGTGGTCCTGTTGGTGGTCAAGAGAAGTTACCTGGAGGTGCTTTTTCAGCATCCCTGGGTGCTGGCGGTCGTCGTCGCCATGCAGCTTCTTGGGGCATTGTGGATCCACCGCATCTCCAATTTCCGGTATTGACCGTGGGAGTTAGGCGATGACATTTATTTTGTTCTCTTCGGGCGCGGTGTTCTTGGCAACCACCGTCTTGCTGTGGCTGTTTTTCTCGTGGAACGACAAGCACGAGAATCGTTTGGACGATCGATTGGAACAGTTGGGCAATCCAACGGCGAACCCCGCGCTAGCAAACGGCCCGGCGCGGCCGCGCATGGCGTCCGCACTGCCGAAATTGACCAAGCCGTTTCTGCCGAGCGGCGAAAAACCGCGCACGCGCTTGCAAAACCGGCTGCTTTACGCCGGTTATTACAGCCCCGAAGCCATCACCTGGTTTCTTGCCGGCAAAATGCTGCTGCTGTGCTTGCCCTGGGTGCCTGCCGTGGCGCTGAGCATGTTGGGAATCGCCCCCTGGTCATGGATGTTGGGGGCGGCGGCCTTGTTCGGATTGCTCGGCCTGGTTGGCCCAGGTCTGTGGCTGAACAAGAAAAAGGAGCAGCGGCAAATCACCTTGCGCTCCGCCATGCCGGACGTGCTCGATGTGCTGATCATTTGCCTGGAAGCAGGCGCGAGTTTGCCGTCGGCGCTGCTGCGGGTCACCGAGGAGCTGCGGCTGGCCCATCCGGAATTGGGTCTTGAACTGGCCATCATCGAGCGCGAAATGCAGTTGGGCCTATCTCTCGGCAAGGCGTTCATGCATTTCGCCGACCGATCCGATTTGGACGAGGTGCGCAGTCTCGCGGGCTGCATGAACCAAACCGACCGCCTGGGAGGCGGCCTCGTCAAAACACTCAGCATTCAGGCCAAGGCGATGCGCGAACGCCGTTTGCAATACGCGGAGGAGAAGGCGCAAAAGGCCGGCACGAAAATCTTGTTCCCGACATTATTGCTGATCTTCCCGGCTATTTTCGTCATCCTGGTCGGACCGGCCGCTTTTCAGGTTTACACATTGATGCACAAAGCAAGACCGTGAGTCATGCCGGTTCCGAGGCGGCAAGGGGATAACACTGCTACTATCCGAATTCTTGAGGAAGAGACGGTGTCATGATGCGAATCGATCCGAAGTTTTGCCAAGGACCTGGCCGACGCGCGGCGACCGCCGTCGAATTCGTGGTCCTATTGCCCGTCCTGATGACGCTCGTGCTGGGATGCGTTGACTTCGGACGATTTGCATACTCTTACATTGTCGTTACCAATGCGGCCCGAGCGGGCGCCAGTTTTGCCACGGTCAACCCCTATACACCGGAGACGTTTGCCTTGTGGCAAAGCGGCATCCAGGGAGCAGTTACGCAGGAAATGGCTGGTGTGAATCAATTCAATGCGCAAGCGCTTACGGTTCAGACCACAGTTATTGTCAATGCGGATCAGAGTTGGAGCGCCCAGGTCGCGGTCAGTTACCCCTTTCAGACATTGATCTCGTGGCCGGGTATTCCCAGTTCATTAAATCTTCAGCAGACGGCAGTCATGGAATCGATACGCCCATGATTTTTGTCGTGGAGAACACCCAATGATTGCCTTCCAAAAGATGCCGCGCAGAAACGCGGTATCGACGGTTGAAGCCACGATCGTCCTGGTGGTGTTTTTGATGCTGGTTCTCGGCATGATCGAATTAGGCATTTGCGTGTTCCGCTATAACCTTGTCGCCGCGGCAGCCCGTGAAGGAGCGCGGCGGGGCATCGTTTGCGGCGAGTATTCAGCGTCGCCGTGGGGGCCGACGGCGATTGGGCCAGTCAACGGTAACGATGCCAGTCCCTTGGCACAGGTTGTCATGGCAATGCTGGCCGGCGTCGATCCCCTGACCGTGACCATCCAGGCGCAATGGCTGGACGGTGACAATGAAGTTGACCATCGGTTGCAAGTCACCGTGACGATCGTGCAGCCGCTCGCGCTCAGCTCCTTGTTTGGAATTGATTCGCTGACGGTGAGTTCGCAAACGACGATGCAGATAACACACTAAACGGGAATGCCACTATGATGCTTGCAGCGCCCCCACGAAACGCCAAGGTTTTGTTTCTGTTTTTGCTCCTATTGCCCGGACTCCTGGGCATCATGAGCCTGGTGATCGATTTGGGCCTGATGTTGAGCATGCGCCGCCAGGTCCAAAGTGCCGCCGATGCCGGGGCCATGGCCGCCGCGGCAAATCTTCTCGCGGGCAGTCCAAGCACCATGTCGGCAAGCGCTACTTCGGTAGTTGGTCAAAGCGGCAATCTCACCACGGCCCAGGTCCAAGTCAACTGTCCGCCGTTAACGGGGAGTTTCGCCGGCAATTCACAATATGTCGAGGTTATTGTAACGGTTAACGTTAACACTTTTTTCATCCAGGTGCTCAGCAATGAATCGACTTATGTTGTCAGTGCGCGGGCCGTTGCAGGCGTTGAGAGTGCTGCTCCGCACGAAATCATTACATGTCTTTCCGCCTATGCCGTGCCGGGCATGAGCATCGACGGCATTGCTCTTGTGGTCGACGGCCGAATCGCGGTCAATTCTCAGGGATCGGGCGTTGATGAGAATGGCGCGGCCGTTAATTACGGCTTGGCGGCATCTGCCGTCTCCTCGCCCAACGGCGGCACGTTGTCGTCGACAAATCTTCGCGTAGTTGGCGGGGTCGACAATCCAGGCAGTTTCACGACAACGTCCACGACGTGGCCGGCATTGAGCGCGCGGCGGCTGCCACGCACCGATCCGTTTCTCCATTTGCCAACCCCGACGCTGTCGACCGGCGTGGTAGCGACCTACTACGGCAATGTCGTCGATACCGTGGGCGCTGGCAACATCACTTTGTCGCCGGGAATCTATGCTTCGTTGGAGATTTCGGGATCGGGCTCAGGAACGGTTACCTTTCAGCCCGGCGTATATGTGTTACAAGGTGGCAATGAAGCGGGGGTTGCTCTGTCGATCAATACCACAAGCACGGTCGTCGCGTCCGGGGTGCTTTTTTACAACACGGGAAACAGTTACGCTCCGGCGACAGGACTTCCGGACGCAAACGACGGCAACGCCCTGGGCACGGAAGCAGGCGTCCGTTTTGGAAGTGCGCAAATCAAAGCCGGCAGCCTGACGTTGAGCGGGTTGGCCAGTGCCGGCAACCCGCTCAACGGCATGGCTTATTATCAGCGCCGCTGGAACACGCAGCCGGTGAGCATATTCAGCGGCACGACAACATCGGCAATTGCCGGCACGAGCTACGCCCGATGGTCGACACTTTCGCTCACCCTGTCGGGAAACTGGCAGGGGCAGATCATCGCCGGCAGCGTGAAAATGAACGGGTTGAGCGCGAACAATGCGGTGAACATGTCGCTGGGGACTGTCTATGCGCAATCACCGCTCGTGTATCTTGTCGAATGACGGGCAGGAGGCTTTGCTGGACAATCGCTGAAGCTCGGCTGGGTGGCACGCGCGGAACGGGCGTGGCAAGCGGCGAAGCCCGGACCAAGTACGGTGGAGAAACAAGGCGAAGTAAATCGAACGCTGAGAATTCCACGCTGTTTCCGGGCGAGCCGCACCAACTCGACTTGCGGCCAGTTGGTCCCCTGGCTCGGCACTCCGATAGCCTTCAACGGTCGCTCGGCAATGCCGACTTCAACAACGAGTGAAAAAGGCGGTAAAATGATTAGAATTAAACCAGGAGCCCATGGAGGTCCGTGATGACAGTTGCGACAACGCCTTGGCAAGAGCGGGTTGATAACTTTACTCGCCAACTGGTTGCTGCCAAACCCGGCAAGATTTTTTCTGTCCACGGAAACACGGGAAGGGGCAAAACCCGGTTGCTCCGCGATGTGGCGGCGCAAATCGTGAACCAAGGTTTGATCCCGCTCTACCTCTCGCCCCCACCGGGAGAGGAAGATACGGCAGGGGCCGCACTGGCTGCCGCTGCTGATTTGCTGACGACACATACGCTCCTCAACGGTCAGACGGCAACGCTAAAGGATCTGTGCGCCCGCGCGAAGACAAGATTCGGATTGTCCGAGACGCGATAACGAAGGCTGCAAACTCGGTTGTGCTGCTTCTGGATGAGCCGCGTCGCTGGGCTGCAGGCGAATGGTCAGGCGAATCCTCAGCGACAGGACGAAAGTTTGCGACTCAGGTCTGCCGTGAGTTGACCACCCGGTCTGGTTGCCGTGTTGTGTACACTGGCAGCGACTTTCGAGTCGAAAACGAAGAAGAACCGTACTATCTGCCCAAGTCGTGGAACGAGTCTGACCTGCCGAGGGCACTGACAGACCACCCGGCGTGGAAGGAAATGCGTGCCGGTCTGAGCGTTGCGCTTGAAGAACAAGTTACTCCCCTCCAGTGCCGCTTACTTACGATACTGTCCATGTTAGGCACACCTGGGGAAGCAGTGGAGACGGCCCGAACCTGCCTCGGTGCGAATGAGATCGCCGTCCTTATCGAGCAGCGCTCCGCGATGCAACCGCAACTCCGACGAGTTTGGGCCATGTTTGCCCTGATACGTACCGCCATTGACCAGAAGCTGTACGATTGCCTGGCAGGCGATCTTAATGCCGACCTCCGATTTATCGCCCAAGAACTGCTGCTAACGCGGATGGAAGGAGGGTATGAACTGCACCCATTGCTTGCACAGTCAATTGAGCCGAGGGGAGTTTTGGGGCCAGAATACCAGCAGATACAACACCAGCTGACAGAATACTATCTCGCCAGGGAATCGTCCCTTAGCGGTGCGACTGAGGCATTCTTCCACGCGACCGAGACGGGCGATGATATTCTGGTATCGCGGGCGCAGCCGTTTTTCGTCGAGCAGTTTCATCTCCTGGGACGAAGTCTCTCCAGACATAAGCGACACCGTGAAGCGGCGGAGGTTTTTCGTCAAGCATCGGAATTGGACCCGGCAGACGATTACGCCCACCACTACCGAGCGTTCAACCTCGATTGGATCGCGGAAGATCAGCAGACGATCGAAGGTGAGTACCGGAAAGCCATCGAATTGAATCCGCGCCATCCGTGGTGGCAATCCCGCTGGATCAATTATCTCATCACCGTTGGAAAGACAATCGATGCTCGATCCGCTTTTGCCAATGCCACCGAGGCTCTCCAAGAAGCGATGGAGTCGCATCCGGAACGCGTTTTTCGGTCGCTCCATTCGTGGGTTGCTGCGTTGCTGCTTCATCGTGGGCAACTGGATTTCGCCAGGCAAGTGCTGGAGCGCGTCCCCGTGGATGTGAGGTGCGACCACAGGGGGTTTGTCGCACTGGGTGAGAAATTGGCTGCTATGGAGGAAGCTCGCCGAGGGCGTGGGGTCTTTCCGCTGTCCGTCCCGGCCAGTCAACATTGGCGCAGATCACCCCATCTTGATTTCCCACCCCAGGTGGAGGGCAAGGACCTGCGGTCATGGTATCCTGCGCGTGTGGAGGGCGTGTCGGAGCAAGGCATCGAGTTGATCGTTGGCAAGCCACCAGAGGGAGGATCGCCGCCTACTTACGGAAAGGTCAACTTGTCCCGCGAGCAGGTCGATATTGCCCTGCTCGATGAGGGCACCATGCATATCCGTCCGGGGCGATTCCTCGAAATGGCTTTCTACGGCGCTCCTGGTATTCTAAAGATTCGATTGCACCCCCAACAGTCAGCGGAAGATCCCGACCTTCCATATTTGAATCCCCCGGACACCCTGCGATACCTGCGAAAACAGGAGCACTCATCGTGATGCCTGTCTCGTTGGACCGGGAACGGCTCTACGTATTCGTGTTTGGGCCGGGATTTGGGGAATCAATTGCCGTGCGCGTGCCCCCGGATGAATGGCTAGTCATAGACAGTTGCCGTATCGCCAAACAAGCCGCTGCTTTGCATGTCCTGCGTCGTTATGGGGGGAAGTTGACTCTCTTGGTCATGACACACCGCCACAATGACCATTATCGTGGGTTCGTGGATCTCATCGCCTGGGGGGAATGGAGGCGGATCGGATGTAATGACTGGCGAATCGCCGACGCCGAGGTCGTTGATACCGCCGATCCAGAAGATCAACTGCGCGGCGGACTAGCTCATGTACTTGCCGAAATTCAGAATCAGTGGCGAACTCGACCAGCAAGTAGGCTGCTGACTCACAGGGGAGCCAAATGCCCCATCGGCGAGGGGGAGATGCACATCCTTCATCCCGACGAAACATTCGCGATCTCCCATCGCGATGGCGAGCCAAACGACCTATCAGCGGCTGCGGTCCTCGACTGGAAAGGAATGACCCTGCTGTTTGGCGCAGATGTCGAGAATCCGCATTGGGAAGGGATAGCGGGCCATCGCTCTAAGCTTGGTAATCACGTTGTCTTAAAGGTGCCGCATCATGCTTCGCGTGAAGCACAACACAGTTGTTTTCTCCAGGGCATCCCAGGCCGAGATTGGCTGGTGACGCCATACAACCTCAACAACGGGCTTCCGAGATTTGAGAACGGCCAAGGCATGGCCGTCCTCCTCGGACATGAAACGACGATATATTTGACCGGATTGCCCGTAAGACACGCTCAGCAGAAGGACGCTCCGTGTGAAACCACGCGACAAGATCTGCTCAATGGCGTCCACCCACAGCCGATCCCGTTCCGTCTTCCGGGGGGGCATTAGTGGCGTTGAGGAGCCGTCGGAGCCAGATGGTCTTTCCTGTTACGTCGGTGTATCGCTGGACCCAGCTGGTGCACGCCAGCTGTTTTTTGGTCCCGGCTCGCTTCGCATCCGCGAAGCCAATGGCTGAGTGGAAAAGAGCGTTATTGCCTTGAAATCCATGAAGGTGGTCTTGCCGTCCTCTTTGGCACTGAGCGTGTCGACCGACCAGGAGAAGAAGGCCCATGCACCGGCGCCTCTGTCCATTGAGACGCGACACCAATACCACGGCAGTACGACGAAAGGCGGGCCGGACATTGATCCAATCACAACTGCAGCGCGTCCTGACCGTCCGGGACGTGGTGTTTTTCACGGTCGTGGCGGTCTTTGGCCTGCGCAACCTGGCCACCGCCGCCAAAATGGGCCCCGGCGTGGTTGGGCTTTGGCTGCTGGCCATCGCCATGTTTTTCGTGCCGCTGGGCCTGGCGGTCGGGGAATTGGGCACGCGCGACTCGGGCGAAGGCGGTTTTTATCGCTGGACTCGGGCTGCCTTTGGCGACACCCACGGCTTTCTCGCCGGTTGGTTCTATTGGGTCTCCAACGTCACCTACTTGCCGACGCTCCTGAGCGTCATTGCCGTCAGCGCCGCCTACGCGATCCGCCGTCCGGAACTGGAAAACCATCAATGGTATGCTGGTAGTTTCGCGATCGGGCTGCTTTGGTTGGCGGCATGGGCCAGCGTTTGCAGCCTGAAGTTGGGGCGCTGGGTCACGAATTTCGGTGGTGTGGCCGTCTGGGTCGTCGGGGGCTTGGTGATCGCGGCGGGTATCGTGGCCGCGGTCCGCTACGGTTCGGCGACGTCCTGGGATTTGGCGGCGGCGGGCGCCGGGCTGGAAGACTGGCGGACGCTCGGCTACTTCGGCACGCTCGCGTTCGCACTGGGGGGATTGGAATTGATCGCGGTCATGGGCGGCGAAGTTCGCGAACCGCAACGGACATTGCCGCGCGCCCTCTTGCTGGCGAGCTTGGTGATCGGCACGCTCTATTTGGCCGGCACCATAGCGGTTTTGGTGGCCGTCCCGGCGGAGAAGGCCAGTCCGATTGCGGGGGCGCTGGACGCTCTGGCGGCGGTTGGCGACCGAGCCGGCTGGGCGTTCTTGCCGGTCGCCGGCGCTGTGCTGGTGGTAATCTCATCGGCCGCGGCACTGTATGCCTACCTCGGGAGCGTGGCCCGGCTGCCCTTCGCCGCGGGACTCGCACATTTCTTGCCGCCCGCGCTCGGCCGCACCCACCCCCGCCACGGCACGCCGCACGTGGCGATCTATGTGCAGGCAGGCGTCACAACGGTCTTCATCCTCGCTGCGCAGCTCGGCGGCACGGTGCGCGAAGCGTACCTTGTCCTTCTCGACCTGACAATCATTTTGACTTTCCTGCCCTATCTTTACATCTTCCTTTCGGTGCCAAGGCTGCGGCCGGAGGGACCGGAGCCGGGTGTCGCGCCTGCCTGGCGGGCGATTTGGCGTCTGGTACGTGACGGTCGCCGGGAGTGTCACGACGATACTGTCGATGGTGGCCGCCGTGATTCCGACGCCGGACATAGAGAACACGCTCCTTTTCGAGGTGAAGATTTGGGGCGGGCTAGCGCTCTTCGCCGGAACCGGGTACGGGTTGTTCCGGTGGTTCGCTCCGAAAGGCCCGACTGAGTGACATGGGCGGAATGGGCGTGGTGAGGGCTGCGTGCAGAACTCCAACCGAATCGCGAGGCGTTCTCGGCAAACCCGTTCGGCGGTGGCATCCGAAGCTCGGGCCGCGATATCCTTATTGAGGGGATGGCAAGATGGCAGCCGACTGCCTGTGGTGGTAGAATAGAGCCATGCTCAAACGACTTTATGTGGACAACTTCCGCGCCCTGGTCAACACCGACTTAACGCTAGGCCGGCGAAGCTTGTTGATGGGATCGAACGGAACCGGCAAATCGACATTTGGTGACGTGCTACTTCGGCTCCAATGGATGTTGTTTGGTCAGTCGAAGACGGATGAAATCTTCTCCGCTGATACGCTCACCCGTTGGCAAAGCGTTCCGCGACAGCGATTCGAGATAGATGCAACCGGCCCCCATGGCGAATATCGCTATGAGTTGGTTATCGATCATCAAAAAACGGCGTCTGTCGACAAGCCCCGAACGCGAGTCGTTCGCGAGGCCCTGGCGGTCAATTCGCGGCCGTTGTTTCAGTTCGAGGAGGGGTCCGTGCACCTCTACAGCGACGACCACAGTGCCGGCCCGGATTACCCCTTTGATTCGGCGCCTCGGCGCTGGGGACGATCTCCGCCCGCCACGACAATCAAAAACTGACCTGGTTTGTTCGTTGGCTTCGGGCGTTGACAGTCCTCCGACCCAATCCGCCGCAAATGGAAGATCTAATCGAGCGCGATGATTTTTCACTCCTTTTCGACGCAAGGAATTTCGCCGCGTGGTACCACACGGTAAGTTCGGGCGACAAACGCCGCGATCGCTCGCTGCACGACGCGCTGGCCGATGTGCTGCCCGGATTTGACGCGCTGAATTTCGAACCGGCGGGCCCCAACCGCTGGCTGCTCCGCGCGGATTTCTCCCACGCGGGCGAAAAATTGATGATGCGTTTGATGGAACTGTCGGACGGCCAGCGCGCGTTGATTCTTCTGTACGCCGTGCTCCATTTCCTGCTGAGCGAGGGCCGGACGGTGTTTTTGGATGAACCTGATAATTTCGTGGCGCTCGACGAGATTCAGCCGTGGCTGCTTACCGCGGGTGACCTGGTGGACAGTGGATCGGGCCAGCTGGTGCTTGTTTCCCATCATCCCGAGATCTTCAACCAATGGGCAATGAGTCACGGCCTTGTTACAGAGCGCGACGAATGCGGTCCCGTGCGAATTCGCGGTTTCTCGGCTACGCCAGGGACCCAGTTGACGCCGGCTGAACTGATCGCGCGGGGCTGGTCCAGCCAAAACAACGGGGGCACTGGAGGACGCGCACGGCGATGAGCAACCGCTTTGCCAGGGTCGTCATCCTTGCCGAAGACGAGCGCTCGGCAAACCTGCTGCGCCGCTATGTGATGCGGGCCTTGCGCCTGGACAATCGCCGCATTCGGCAGGAAATAGCGCCGTCGGCACAGGGCGATGCCAAGCAATGGGTGCTCGGCCGATACCCGATTGAGGTGAAGGAGCTGCGCTAAGCATTCCAAAATAGGATTGGTTGTTCACCTCGACGCGGACACCGATACGGTCGCCAAGCGAGCCACGCAATTGGCCGCGACGTTGAAAAATAACAACGGTTCGCTAAAGAGCTAAAGCTACGGCGTTTTTCGATAGCGCCGTTCCAGGTCGGCCAACAGTATCGGGCGTTTCTTCTTGGAGCGTGCTTTCCTCATGATCTTGCGGCGGTTCAACGCCTGACGTTGGCACGGCGGCTGCTCGGCTGTCCGGTACGGCAGCAGGTCTTCCACGGTGAATGGCTGGGGATGCGCGGCATGGGCGTCGAGAGCGTGCACCAAGGTTGGCCCCTCTAATACGATTCGAACCCCCGCGTGGCGATGGCCGTGGATCCGCCGCTCATGACTCTTAGGCAAACGAAACCAACGCTCCAGATCGAGGTTGTCCTTGATTTCCTCGAACTTGCCGGCGCCGACGAAAAGGCCCGCGACGAAGCTGAGCATGACCTTAGCCATGTGCTGGCGAACGGGATCTTCCGTCCTCTCGAAACGCCCAGTTAGTTCCTCGAACTTCTCCTTGCGTTTCACGCAATCCACCTGGCCAGGTTCGAGGGTCGCGGCTACTTCCGCGATGTCCTTGACGTATTCTCGGATCGTCTCGTGCTCGGCCCGGACTTCGTCCAATCCTCGGTCGATGCAGTCGGCCAAGCGGCCGAGTTGCTTTTCTGCGGACCCCCTTTTTTCTCGTCCAAGTTTCGTTGGATCGATTCGCGGACCTCTACCAAGGCCTCGGCCATCCGCAAGCCGGGAGGTTGAATAGGCCCTCCCTGATCGTCATTGAGAATGCCACGCACCGCCGAGCAATAATCGAGCACCACGGCGCCAGCCGAATCTGTTTCGGCCTCGGCGTTGGCCGGTGGCGCCGGTGCAGTAGTCTCCGTCTCGGTTATTTCGAGATCGTCCGGTACGACGCTCGCCGATGCCGCGGCCTTTTGCTCTTGGAACACGGCCTGCTCGATCTTCCGCAGGCCACGTACCTTGCGCCGCATTTGAACCTTGGCGTGACTATCGGCCTCCAACACCGGCTTGGCCACATCGCGGAGGAAATGGTTGTCGCAGTAGCGATGGGGCACCTCCGGAAATTCCGCGGCAATCCCCGTCACGAAAGCGTCCTGTCGGTCCGACAACCAAAGCGCCACCGGCTTGCCCAACGAGGCGGCCCACGCCTTGGCCTTGGCGATCAGGCGGCGCACCTCGTCCGCCGTTGCCGAGATCAAGGCTTCGGCGAACCAAACGCGTTTCTGGGTCAGTTCCCTGACCACGTAAAGAGTCTCGTGTCCCTTCTCGGGTTGCAGGCCATCGATCGACAGAATCATCTCATCGACGGTTTGGTATTGCCGCCGCAGAGCCTCCGGGTCTTGCTGCCGCGCGGCGAGCATGACTTGGTAGCGTTGGACATACTTGCCGAGGGCGTCGTGGGAAAGCCGGATGTGGTAATCGTCCCGAAGATCGGCCTGGATTCTGGGAAATCGACCAGTGCCGCGAGCACCTGCGATGACCGATCCAACAGAAGACATCCCACCCGATTGCCCACTTGGGGGGCGCGATCGTGATTTCGAGTTCAGGGCTTTTCGTGTGGGTATGACCTTGACAGCCGCGATCAGGGCAGTGGTTGAGTTTACAGACGAGTTCCACCGGCCCCTCCAGCGTATGAAAGCGGCGGTAGCGGTGGTCACAGACGTGCATCATGCGCCCGCAAACACGACAATTGCGGTCGATGACGTCCAGTTCCCACTGAGCAAAATCCGTATCTTGGGGCCAACTGTAAGGCATCGTGCCAACCTCCATGCAATGACCAGATCCATCTGGTGGGCGAGCATGGTAGAGTTTACAAAGCGACAACCCCATATTCTAGCCCTTTGGCGAACCGTTGAAAAATAATAGCCAGGACGACCGCGCGGCAAATGAGTGGATCTGCCACGCCATTCCACGGAGGCAGACTGAAACTTGGCTATGCACGTTGACAGGCGTGATCGTTGATGAGGAACAAGACTGCAAGGGTGAGCGCCTACTACCCGATTTTGACGGCGTAGTGCAGCCGGCAGCCCTCGCATTGTTTGAATTGACGCGCAAACGCGCCGGCGCCAACCCTTGCTTCGCTCGCAACAGCAGTCCCCGAGCTTCGACGCCTGGAGACTTAACACATGGCCAAGCCTGGCGAACACAAAACGGTCCAGGCCCGCGGGGGAGCTGTAAAAGACCTTCACGATGATCAAGGCTCTTGTGCCACCTGCCACATTTGCGCCACACAATTCCTAACCCACATTTCAAATTCACTTGACAACGCAAACCCATCTACGCAATAATGCGTACTTAATAACAGTAGCCCTACAGGACCAACGCAATGGCCGGACGCAAGACCTTGACCCTTACAGATCGCCAGTTCGAAGCGCTCGGACTGCTTTGGGAGCATGGGCCGCTGACCGTGCGAGAACTGCTCGCCTTGGTGCCGCGTGGCCGCGATTTGCCGTATACCACCGTTCTCGGATTGCTCCAGAACATGGAGAAAGCAGGATTGGTCGCTCACGACGCCGAGAAGCAAACCCATCGCTACCGGCCGCTCGTGTCACGGGAGCAAGCGACCGGCAACCTGCTGGCGGACTTTCTGAAGCGATTTTTCCAGGATTCCGCCCAGCGGCTGGTGCTGAGCCTGGTGGACGCTAGCCAGCTGTCGGCCGCGGACTTGCGCGAGATCGAAGCCAAGTTGCAGCTGGCGGATTCCGAATCCACCAGGAATAATCCAGAAGACCGTTCAAAACGCCCGCGGAGGAAATCATGATCGAGTTCATCGACAACGCATGCAAGCCCTTGGTGTTTGTCCTTGCCAGTTGGTCTTTGCGCTGGGGCGTCTTGATCGCGCTGCTAGGTATCGGTTTGGTTTTTTGGCCGCCGCGACGGGCAGCCACGCAATTGTTGCTCTGCCAATTGGTGTTGGTTGGCGGTCTATTGTTGCCTTTTTTGCCGCGTTACTGGGGGCCAGTTATGAGTCCCGAACCGGTAACGTCGCTAACGACCCCACTGCCGGCAGCCGCACAATCTTCGTCCGCGATCACATTGCCTTCAACCGCGCCTGTCAGCATTTCACCGGCTGGCGCACCGCAGATTTCGCGGCCCGCCTCGGTTCCGCTCCAAAAACCATCCGGGAAGCCTGATGAACCGGCACATGCGCAAGCTGCTGCCGTTGCAGCTTCGGAGCCCGCCGCCCCGACGCTGGGAACGGAGCGAATCCTTCTGCTTGCCATAACCCTGTTTTGGTTGATGGGGGTCGTGCTCCTTGGGAGCCGATTGGTCTTCGTCTGGTGCCGATTGCGTCACCTCCGCCTTTCCGCGAAACCGGCATCAACGGCGGCGCTGCAGTTGTTCCACAAATGCCGAAGCGAATTGCGTGTGTGCCGCTCCGCTGAGTTGCTAACCCATCCTGCCGCGCGTGCTCCCGTCCTCTTGGGAGCCTTTCGCCCGGCAATCCTCCTCCCGCCAAGCTGGGACGAACTCCCTTTGGACCATCGCCGCGCCGCCCTGTTACACGAGCTGTCTCATCTGGTTCGGCGTGACGATTGGGCCAAGGTCTTCCAAGAAATAGTCGGAGTGTTTTTCTTTTTTCATCCGCTAGTGCGGTGGCTGCTCGGCAGGCTAGAGGGCGAACGCGAGAGGGAATGCGACGCGGCCGTCGTGCGCGTTGGCATGCCCCCGCGCAACTTGCCCGAGTCCTCCTGGACTTCGCGAAACTTGTGGGTGCCGGTCAACCCGCGCTTGCACTGGGGAAAGCCGTGCCACTCTTGAATCGGATCACTGTCAAGTATCGAATTGATCAACTTTTGGAGAGTGACATGACGCAATGGATCATGCCGCTGTCGCGCGGCCGGGCGGCAGTTTTAGCCGCTTCGCTGCTTGGATTGAGCGCCGTTCTGGGCAGTTTTGGATTGGCGACTGGCGCTGACCGAATCCAACCAGAGCCAACGACCGCGGCGCCCATCGTTGCCAAGCAGGATCCCGCAATTACGGGCGTAGTCAAAGACGACGACGGCCGGCCCATTAGGGGCGCAACGGTTGTTCTCCAACGCATCATGGGAAGGCACCCATCCTTACAGACACTTTCGGGGACAGATGGCAAATTCACCTTTGCGTCGCTGCCCAGCGATCCACCAAATGGTTTTGGCCTTGTCCTGGTGGCGGCCAAGAAGGGATTTGCCCCGGCGGAGGAAAACCCTCGGGAAAAAAGCGGAGCAACCATGACCTTGGTCCTCGCCAAACCAGGCAGCATTAGTGGTATGGTGAAGGACCGCGCGGCAAGCCGGTGGCTGGCGCTAAAATTCAATTTGGCACGGTTCATCGTGCAGGCAATGAGGCTTGGTGGGGATACGCACCGGAAGTGGCGCTGCGTGGAACACCGCTGGAAGCATTCTTCTTTACAACTTCCGACGCCCAAGGAAAGTTCACCTTCGCAACCGTTCCCGGGGATTCCGAACTCATTTTCCGTGTAGAGGCCGATGGATTCGCCGATATAGACACTGGGGCGAATAGTCGAGAACTGAAGGGGAAACACTTCGCGAAGCGGGATGCGCCACCAGTTGAGTTGGTGCTAGGGCCAGAGGCCCGCCTGAACGGGCGTGTCGTGAGCCGCGTGCCGGGTGCCAAGATTGAGGGATTGCAGGTTTGGCTGGAGGGATTCGGCCTCATAGGGAGACCCACACAGACTAACGCGCAAGGCCAATTCTCCCTGCGTGGTCTACCGGAAGGCGGGTTCCGTGTCCGGCTGGATGAGGCGCGTGACGGTTCCGAGTGGATTGCACGGGCCGTTCCTTCCGTCCTGCTACGCCCGGACAGTGCCTCCGAGGTGGAAATTGAACTCATCAAGGGTGTCTTGGTGGAGGGCACCGTGGTGACGCAGGGGACCGGCGAACCCCTGGCGGGCGCAGGTTTTTGTCCAATCTGCCGCGCGGCCCGACCGTTACATGTTCACTGCCAAAACCGACAAGGACGGTCGATATCGATTTCGCTTGCCTCCGGGACAAGCCGACTTCACTGCGGATGGGCCCGCAGGTTTCTCGAAGTCGCCAGGCGGTGAAAACGTCCAAAAAATCGTCATTGGCGAAGGCGCGGAGAAAGCCGCCGGTCCGGAATTGACCTTGGTGCGCGTCGAGTACGGTGGCTGGTGCATTGAGTGGAGTCGTGGTAGATGCCCGGGGCATGCCGGTAACCCAGGCGGAGATCACCGCCTTGTGCCGTGCGGGCCTGTGCGTGCGCGTTGCCGATCAAAAAGTCACCACCGACGCCCGCGGCCGATTCAACCTTGAAAAGGGCCCGGATGGACCGTTCCCTTTTGGCGAACTCACAGGCTTGGAAGTTGTGGTCGGCGGCAATGTTTTTGAAGTCAGCGTGGTTGTCGGCAACGGAGAGGTGAAAGTGCGCCTACCCACCATTGTGGATACTGGTTTCAAGGGTCCGGACAACATCCAGCCCGGTGAGTTAGCTGGCGTAGTCGTGGACGAAAAAGGACAGCCCTTGGAAGGCGTCCACGTCCATGTCTGGGACTGGAGCGACGTCCCGGAAAACCAAGCGCACACTGGCAAAGATGGAGTTTTTCGAATCAGGGATCTGGGCCGCAACCAAAAAGTCCAGGTTCGCTTCCGCAAGCCAGGATTCTCGCCAGTCATGTTCGTCCAGCAACCGACCGGCGTGAAAGGGTTGGTCGTGGCGATGGACAGCAAGACCTATTTCGAGGGCACGGTTTACGGGCCCGACGAAAAACCCGCCGCCAATGCCATTGTCCGGGCCGACCAGGGGCCAAAGATCGCGGATGGCGTGATGATAACGCACGTCTGGACCGATGCCAAGGCCGACGCCGCGGGTCGTTACCGGCTTTATGTTGAACCTGATGGCTATGAGTTCCAAGTCAAAGCGCCTGGCGTGGGGGTGGCTCGTTTGACGAAAACACCGATCGTGCATGGACAGCATGCAATTGGACATTCGCCTCAAGCCTGGAGTCACTTTTCGGGCCCTCTTGACCGATGCCGAGACGGGCAAACCAGTGGCGGGCGCACAACTTTCGCATTGGCAACAAAAGGACGTGGTGGGTCGGTCGGATGCCAGTGGCGAATTGGTGATTGGTGAAATGCTGCCAGGCCCCTTCGAATTCGAGGTGGAAGCGGCTGGGTATGCCCGTTGGTGGTCACCAGAAGCCCTCAGCGAATGGAGCCGTTTCCAACCGGAAATGCGGCCGGGGTCGGTTTGGCAGCGCAACTTTGATGATGTCGATTTCGACTTGAAGCCGGGCATCGGCGCCGGTCAATGTCGTGTTGGAAAAAGGTGTGCGAGTCACGGGCCGGGTCTTCGATCCGGACGGGAAACCTGTCCAGGGAGCAACTGTGGCGCCGGCCGCAACAGGGACTGGCAACTCCCTGACGGGCGACACGCGCTTTAGCGTCGAGACGAAAAAGGATGGCACCTTCGAGATGATGCTGCCTTCAAGCGGCAAAGCGCAATACAACCTGGTGGCGCACGACGGCAAGTACGGCCAGTGGCGTCAATGGGGCAACGGTGTGCTTCCGCCATTCAAAACGACGCCTGGACAGGAAATCAAGGACGTCACGTTGACGCTTACCAAGCCGGCAACAGTTCGCGGCAAGGTTATGGACGCGGCGGGTAAGCCGGCTGCCTATGTTAAAGTCCGCGCCCATGCCGCCGACAAGTTGGAAAACCGCTACTACGATCCGACAACCACAACCAAAGAAGACGGCAGCTTTGAGCTGCGTTTTATTCGGCCAGGGGAGCATTTCATTCAAGCAGCCCCGTTCTGGTTGACCGCCGACGAAGCACCGGCCAACTCCACACGGCGGCTCCGCTTGGCTGCGGAAGAGACAGTGGACGGCATAGTGCTCGTGGGCGGTAACCAGGCCAAATGATACACAGATCCATCTCTCCGGTTGGGCACTGCTCGACGCCTGTAGCGATCACTGGTGGGCTGGCCCAGACCCTCACGACCAGCACGCCCGTTTCGGCTATGCCGCCCAGCCGGTGCAAAGACGAATGGGTGCGTTCGTGATCATGGAGCGACCAACGCTCCGGGAAACGGTCGCACGCGAGTGTTGCCGGCGAGGTAAAGCGGATGCCTGGGATGCCCGTCTTTAGTAATTCCGAGGCAGTGGGCCCTGGGTAGCATCGAAAGAACGCGCTGGTCCCGATTTAGCAAACTTCCTTTGGTGCCCCAGGCAAGCAGAACCCTCGCCGCGGTGCGGGCATTTGCCAGAACGTACTTGTCGTTTCCCGGGCCGATGGGATCATCTGCCTCCAGCAGACCGGCAGGATTCGTGCACCGGTAAGCGAAGAGATTGACCAGAATCAAGCCGCCGAATTTCCACTTCCGAGCAAACCCGATGCACCGTCGAATCGTGGGGTCATCCTCCTGTTCGTCCGCGGTCGATGGATTGAGGCCGACGAAGACGACGGTTGGAAGGTTCGCATTCCACACTCGGGAAAGGGAATACCGGAATGTGCGGCACGGGGAAAAAGCGGCGGAACGGAGCATTGCACCAATCCTCATCGTCGTTGAGAGAAGTTTCTCGCGTTTTCAAACTCTCCCACTCCATTAATTGCAGCTGCGGGGCTCGCCGGGCACGGGCCCGGCGAGCGCCAGAACCCGCGATTTGGAAAGGGTCCTGCCACCTTCTCGCCCGCTGCGGCGACGGCTGCCATAACGACCTGCAACGGCACCCGAATCGGTGTGGCTCGCCGACGAGGGCTTTGCGCGGCGTCGATCCGAGAGGCCGCTGCGCTTTTGGATTTAGGGTATTCCCTCTTGCCTTGGCAGCATATCCATGTCACTTCACCACGACCTCACGCGCTTCGCTTTTGTTTGCGTTTGGTTGGACCGTGATCTCCACCCGCTGACCGAGGGCGTTCAAGAACCGGAAGAGGCGGTCTATGCTGTAGCCTTCGACGCGGCCGCGCACCAAGGCGGACACCTTGGGGTGGTCCAGTCCAAGCAACTTGGCCGCCTTCGCCTGGGTTAGATTGCGCTCAGCGATGAAATCCCGGATACGGTTGACAAGTTCGGCCTTGGCGAGCGCCAGGTCAGGATTCGCAAAGCCGAGGTCAGCGAATATGTTTCCGCTTCCCCGCTCAACGCGCACAGGTTCCTCACCAGTCGCTTTGGTCCGCACGCCTGTGCTTTTCTTGCTATTGGGCATAGTGCCTCACTGCGTCCTTCAAGCGGGCCTTTACCTTGTCGATTTCTTCCGGCGGGGACTTGATGCCGCTCTTCGACTTGTTTAGCCGCCTTTCTTCTTCAAATTCAGCTGAAAAACCCGAATCTCCGTGACCTTGGCGTTGTCTCCTTCGCCCTCGGTGATGATTTGCGCGGGCAAGCCGCCGCCGAACATTCCACCAAAGCCTCCCTTCTTGCCACCGCCTTTTTTGTCCTCGGCCTTCTTGTCATCCGCCTTCTTGTTGTCGCCTTCCATCTTCTTTCCAGCCGCATCTTTGACTGCCTTGGCAAACGCCTCTTTACCGCCTTCAAAGTCGCCGTCGGCCTCGATGGTGAACCCGCCGTCCATGTTGACCTTGCCCTTGAGCACTTTGACATTGGGGGCCACCTTGACGGTCGTTTCCTCGGCTTTGCCGCCTTCGGCCTTCTTGGCCATGATGGCCTTGAAATCGATGAAGGTGATCTTGCCGTCCTCGAATTTGGTCACGACACCGGTGATTTCATCAGCGGAGGTGACGGCGACCGTGGCCAACATCACGGTCGTGATTGCAATGAGGTTTCGCATGAGAGGAATTCCTTGGATCAAACGGTAAGGGTGCACAACAAGTTTTCCGGCCCACGGCCGGAGTGTCCCATGGTATGCGAGTTAAATCGGAATCGCAAGCAATTTACCTTTGAGAAGAAAAAAGGTGTGCTACTCGAGCAATTGCCCGATCTCCGCCAGCCGCAGCACCGAAACCGTGCCGTCGGGATTGCCGGCGATCAGGTGGCGGCCTTCGGGGGTGAAAATCACGTCGTGGGTCCATACTTCGACTTTGCCCGGGTTGGCCGGAAACAACCGAATCATACGTGGTTTTGGCTCCGCGGCCCGCATGTCCCAAAGAAAGACAGCGCCGCCGGCGTGGTCGTTGGACGCCAGAAACTGTCCGCTGGGATGCCAGGCCACCGCTTGAACCTGCGCGGCGTTGCCACGCAGGATGCGGGTTGACTTCATGGTCTGCAGGTCCCACAGCCAGATCGACCCGTCTCGGGAGCCGGTCGCCAGAGTGCGGCCGTCGGGATGCCAGGCCAGGCCGCGAATTTCGCCTGGCTGTCCAACGAGCCGGCCAAGGATTCGACGACCGGCCACATCATAGATGGCGACGTCGCCGTTGGCTGTTTGCGTGCCTGACGCGGAGGCCAGCATTTTTCCGTCCCGACTGAAGGCCACACGATTGACGAAGGTGCCGTGCATGATGGGAGCGCCGACTGCCATGCCCGTGGCCGTGTTCCAAATTCTGACGGTTCGGTCCCAGCTTGCGGAAGCAAGCAGCTTGCCGTCTGGGCTGAAATCCACGCCATACACGGTATTGTTGTGTCCCGTAAGCACCTTGTTCAATTCGGCGCTGTCGGTGTTCCAAAGTTTAAGTTGCTGACTACCACCAATGATCCCCGTTGCCAGCAATTTGCCGTCGGGGCTTAGGGCCACGGCACGCATGGTGTTGCCAAATCCCGACAAAACCTTGAGCAGTTTGCCGGTTTTGAAGTCGAAAAGTTGGGCCTTGTTTTCCTTTTGACCACACGTGGCCAGATACCGGCAGTCGGCAGAGAGAGCCAGGCTGATGATCAGGTGGGTGCCGTCTGCCTTGCCAAACACGGCAACCAATTCCTTGGGAGCATCGCCATTGCCGCTGCCCATCTTGGCCAAGACTTCAGCGGGGATGTCTGAGCGTTTGAATGAGTCGGCGGCGCTGGGTTTTTTGGCGAGGACCAAGGGATCGGGCACCGCTAGGGGGACAAAACCGATGGCCGCCAAGATTTCCTCGGCCCGCTGACGCACCTCGGCGTCGGGGTTTTCCTTGGCGGCTTGCGAGATAAGGGCCCGGATCGGTTCACCGATTGCAGTCAGTTTCTTGGCTGCTTCCTCGCGTTTTTCGAAGGAGTCGTCCCCGAGTTGCTTGATGAGGTCGGCAATGGTCTTGTCGTCGACGTCTTTTTTGTTCTGGGTCGTTTGGGTCGTTTGGGTCGTATTTGCCAGGGCATCCATAGCCAGCAACCCACCGCCAAACAATGCCATGATTAGCAGGAGGATCAAGGAGGTTCTAGGTTGAATGCTTGTTTGGTCCCCGATCATCGCCCTCTCCTCCACGGTTACTGCTGCCGCTGTGAGAATTCCGGCCAAGACGCTTTGGCATTGTACGGTTTTCAAGCATGGCAGAATGATCGAACGAAAAGGCGGTCATGGTATTCGATGACAAGATTCATTGCACGTCAGCAGCCATCCCGGCGAAAATGCACCCTGTGTGTGCAATGCAACAATCCAAATGGCACTTAGCGAAGCCCTTCTTCACGCTCTCCTGCGATCCACACCATCTGTCGTGCCAGCCCCAGAAGCAGCTTGACCTCCATTTCCGTCAACATTGCTCTGCCGAGCATGTGGCGAAGGCCGTGCATCAAAGCGTCGGCCTTGTCGCCGTAGAGGAAATGAATCGCCTCCAGCGCCTCGCGAAGACGTGCGAACATCTGCTCCTGCTGCGCGAACGACGCCATTGCCATGGGGCTCTCGCCGGGAGTTTGCCCCAACCAGGCTTTACGCAGTTCATACAAAGTGATCGCAACCGCCTGAGCTAAGTTCAGGGCCGGGTATTGCGGATCGGTGGGCAAATGAATCAGGAAATGGCAGCGGGTCACATCCGCGTCGGTCAGACCACTTGGCTCCGGGCCGAACACCAGGGCGACCGGCTGCGAAGACATCGTCTCCACGAGGCGCGGCATGATCTGCTCCGGTGGACCCACTGATTGGCGGCGAAACAAACCACCCGTCCGCGCCGAGGTTCCCGCCACAAGAACACAGTCGGCAAGGGCCTCGCCAAGCTCGCCGACGATGGCCGCGTTGTCGAGCAGGTCTTCGGCGTGCGTCGCCAGCAGCCGGCCGCGCGGATCCTGCACGTCGGCCTGGGGCGCCACCAAGGCAAGCTGCGTGGCGCCGAAGTTTCGCATCACCCGCGCCACGGCGCCAATGTTGGCGGCGATACGCGGCCTCACCAGCACCACGCGGCAGTTTTCCATCGGCGCACCACACTAGCCTTGAAGCGTAGCCGTTTACCATATCCCAAGTTTCCTCCCGTAGCAAGAAACTAACTGCACGGCGCGATCTGACCTTACAGTTCCTTGGAATTCCGCTTGACACAATACGGCAAAGCCGTATAGAATGCGGAAATGGTAAAGACACGCGATATCGGCGCGGAGATTCTGCAAGGGCTGCGAGAGCTCAAACGTGGCGAACACGGCCGCGTGACGGTTGTGCCCAATGTCACTGCGATCCGAGAAACAACGGGCTTGTCGCAAGGGAAGTTTGCCAACCTGCTCGGCGTCTCGGTGCGAACTTTGCAAGACTGGGAACAGGGTCGCCGAGCGCCATCGGGAGCGGCGCGAACTTTGCTCCTTGTCGCCGCAAAGAACCCAAAAGCGTTGGTGGATGTTGCTTAATGGGCCGGGCGTGGTCAGCTTGATCGAATTCTGGACGTGTACTCGTGTTAACACGGTCATTTCTTTTTTCGTTTGTCGAGACCAAGCTCTTTCCACGCCTTGTCGCGAAATACTTGACGGACGATGAATTTCGCGAGCTTCAAAATGCACTGCTCGAATGCCCAGAGGCGAGCAATGTGATACGTCACACTGGAGGTGTGCGAAAACTCCGTTGGCGCGCTCAAGGCCGCGGAAAACGCAGCGGCTATCGCGTGATTTATTTCTTGCAGCCCGCTCGAGAAGTAATCTGGCTGCTCACCATTTATCCCAAGAATGTCGCGGACAGTATTCCTGCTCATATTCTAAAGCAGATTCGCGAGGAGATCGAAAACGTTTGATGCCACACGGCAGGGGGCGATCCCCATCATTTACCGCGCCAAACCCGTCCATCAAGCCGTCGCCGTTTTCGCCAGCGCGATCTCCCTGACCTTCTTCAAATCCATTTTGCCGCTGCCCAGGATCGGCAACTCCGGCACCTCGAAGAAATCGCGCTCCCGCGGCACCCAAAGGTTTGGCAGGCCCCGGCTGCCCAGCTCCTGCCAAAGGTTATGCACGTCGGTCCCAACCAGCGGCAAGTGAATGACCACCAAACGCTCCCCCTTGCCTTCATCCGGCACCGCCGTCACCACGAAATGCCGTTCCGATGTCTTGAGGATCTCGTGCAGCAGGTCCTCGATCTTCTGGTGCGGCACCATTTCACCGCCTATTTTACTGAAACGCGACAGGCGATCGGTGATGGTGATGAAGCCGTCGTCGTCGAACCTGGCGATGTCGCCGGTGACATACCAGCCATCGCGAATCACTTCTTTGGTCAGCTCCGGACTGCCGAGATAGCCCTGCATCACGTTGGCCCCGTAAATGAGCATCAGGCCTTCCTGCCCAGGCGGCAATTCGGCGCCTGTTTCCGGATCGATAATCTTGGCGGCCACGCCGGGCAACGGTTGGCCAATGGAACCTGGTTTGTTGCCCACCTGGCGGAAACCGCCTTGCTCGCGGTCGGGAACGTTGACCACCGCCGCGGGCGAGAACTCGGTGCAGCCATAGCCCTCCAAGGGCAAAATGCCGAATTTCTTCTCGAATTCAATCGCCAACGCTTGTGGCAGTTTTTCCGCGCCGCACATCAGCACACGCACCGACTTGAAATCATCCGGCTCACAGCGGCGCAGACAAAAACGCAGGAAAGTCGGCGTGGTCAGGTAAATAGTGGCGCTATATTTCTTGCACAGATCGCCGATCTCCTTGGCCTGGCGCGGATCGACGTGAAAGACCACCGACGCGCCGATTTGCAGCGGCGTCCACAGGGCCACCGCGTAGCCGAAGCTGTGAAAAAACGGCAGCACGCCAAAGACGCGGTCGCGCCGGGTGGCGTCGATGGCCTGAACCATCGACTCGATGTTGGCCGCCACATTGCCGTGCGACAGCAGCACCCCCTTGGGATCGCCCGTGGATCCCGAGGAAAAAATCACCGTGGCCAGGTCAGTGATCTTGTGGGCGGTCAGGCCGAGCAGGCGATCTTGCAGCCATGCGGGCAAGACGACCACCGCGGCCAACGCCAGCAGCCGCTCCACCTGGCCGATGCCCTTGCGGAAATCTTCGAGGTAGATCAGCTCAACGCCCGGTCCAGGGTCGATCTTGACCTTGTGGGCGAAAAGCTTGGAAGTCACCACGTGTTTGAGCTGACACTGGGCGATGGCAGACCGCACCACGTCCGGCGACGATGTGTAATTGAGGTTGACGGCGGTTTTGCCCAGCAGACTGACGGCGATGTTGGCGATGGCTCCGCCCGCCGACGGCGGCAGCCACAGGCCCACCATCCTATCGGCGCCCAGCAGCGGCCGCAGCCTTTTGGCGATGATCTTGGCCCCGGCCAGCACCGTGCCATAGCGGTAGAGCGGTTTCTGGGCATTGGTGGGGTCGATAATGCAGGGGCGAAACGGGTGCCGCGCCGCCCGCCGCACAAACTCGCGGTGGATCGGCAAGCGGTCCGGCATGCGGGCGATGGAGCAATCGGCGGACAGCCGCTGCACGGCAGTGCGGACCTCCACGGCCGTCGCCGTCGGCGGCAGCGGTTTGCCAAACGCCACGACGGCGGGATACGGCAAACGATCCGGCCATTTCCAGATCAGCTTACCGTGGCGATAGCTGAAAATGCTGCCCCAAACCTGATCGAGGCACACGGGGATGACCGGGGCCGGCGCAGCGTTTGACCATCTGCTCGAAGCCGCGGTGAAACGGCAGCAGGAAACCGGTCCGCGTGAACCGGCCCTCGGCGAAAATGCAAACCAATTTCCCCCTGGCCAGGTAGTCACTGGCCGTCCGCAAGGCGTGGATGACGGCACGCGGACCGGCGCTGCCGTCGATGGGAATGACTCCCGCCCAATGCAGGAGATGACGCAGGCCAGGTATCCGAGTGTAGCCGGCAAAAATGACAAAGTGTATGAACCGCCGATGCGACGCCATCAGCATCAGCCAATCCACGTAGCTGACGTGATTGCACACCAGCAGCGCCCCGCCCGTGGCGGGAACGTTGTCCGCTCCGACGACCCGCAGGCGGTAGATCGTGTGGGTGATGATCCACAGAGGCAGTCTCACCAAGACGAGCCGGCGCACCAGGTAAAGCAAGACGGCCAGCGCCACGGCGCCCGCCAGCCATCCCCACCAAGGCACTTCATCGAGCCAGGCCACCAGCAGCAGTGCATGCACGCAACGACTCCGCGTTGTCGAGAAACAGAGCCTGTGGCAAAAAAGGGGACAGTCCCTTTGGCAGGCCTCATTTTTCCGGGAATTTGAAGCCTGCGAGTGGAACAGTCCCCTTTTTTGCCACAGGCTCTTAACCGTGCGTAGCCTACCCGTGGCACAAGGCGGAGTCAAGCCGCAAACAGCGCCGCTTGCCGGGTTTACCTCAAATTGATGTTGTCCCCGCGCCGCCCGGCAGCTATAGTCCCGCCCGCTTGGGGTTGTCGTAAGACGGTTGCGCTAGCCGAGCGCCTGACCATGATGGATGAGCCGATGCTGCCTAAATCTCTGCTGACGCCGATTTTGGAAGATGATGCCCTGACCCGCGGCCTCGGCGATGCCGAAGCCCGCATGCTGGTCGAATGGCTGGTGGACCAGGCCGACCGCCATGCCGTGCTGACCGGGGATGAGGCGTCCGCCGCGCGTGAGGTGCGGCGTTTGTGCCGTTGGGCGCGCGGCATCGGCCGTTTTGTATACCTGTGGTGTTATCGCGAATTGCACGGACCCGCCATCCAGCTGGCTGCATCGGAAAGGTTCGATTGGACGTTGCCGGCGACGTGGGTCGATCCTTGCGAGCTGATGGAGCATATTCTGGAGTCGCAGGCTGCCGCGTGAAAAGCGAATGAGAATTACGAATATGGTTGGGTTGTCAGGTGGACGGTCAATTGATCGGCTTACCGAAACAACAGGCTAAACCGTCCAAGATTTGTTTCAGGTCGTCCCCATCCAAAGAGTAATCGTCAGCTATCTCTGCGACACTCAAGCCCTCTGCCAACTCTGCAAAGAAACGGGCCAATGGGGAATCGGGTGCCCTTTATGACAGGCATCCCACCCATCACGCCTGGATTAACTTCTACATGCTCCCGGAGGACGACGACGGCCTCCGAGAGTCGCTCGCTGAACCACTCTTGTGTCACTCCCGCCTCAACTCCGCGACAATGCCCCCCAACTTGAACATCCGATGCACCCGCGTGAACCACAGCGGCCGATGCCAGCTGAGGCCGCATTCCATGCAAATGCTTCTCAGATCTATGCGGTTGTGGGTCCGGCAATGCCACATGCGGCTGCACATAGAACCGGTCAAGGTGTCTTCCGTCACCAGCAGCAGCATCTTGGCGTTGGGCCGCATGACCCGCGCCAGCTCGGCCAGTCCCGGTCGGGGATCGGGCAAGTGCTCGAGCACCCAGCCGCAGACAACGGCGTCGAAATAGGCGTCCGGATAGGGCAGTCGCGTCAGGTCGGCGGCGACCAGGGACACGCGCTGCGATTTGAGGCGCCGCCGGGCCCGCTTGAGCATCCGCTGTGAAAGGTCGAAGGCGGTGATGACGGCCTGCCTGTCGGCGTGCCGCAATAGATGGCGTGTGTAGCGGCCATTGCCGCAGCCGGCCTCGAGGATGTTATTGCAGCCGCGCACGTCGAAGGCACTGGGGCGGATCAGGCGGCCGGCCAAGGCTTCATGGCCGGTGACCAGGCCGGTGAAGCCCGTCAATTTGCCGGCGAAGCCGTCGTAGTGGTGCTCCACAAAACGGCGATAATCGAGAAATGACTGACGCCGCGGCTTCTTGGATTCAAGGACGCCCTGGATCCCCTTTTTGGACCTGGCCGACGGATCGAGACTGCGAACGGATTCCATGTTGTCGCTCTAGCGCTGGCATCCTTCCGCCAACGGCCATGGCCGCCGGAGATAAGAAGCAATATCCCCCCCACACTACAGCATACGGCGCCGGCGGGGCAAAAGCGAGTGGGGGTGAAGAGTGAAGAGTGAAGAGTGAAGAGTGAAGAGTGAAGAGTGAAGAGTGAAGAGTGAAGAGTGAAGAGTGAAGAGTGAAGAGTGAAGAGTGAAGAGTGAAGAGTGAAGAGTGAAGAGTGAAGAGTGAAGAGTGAAGAGTGAAGAGTGAAGAGTGAAATGGCGCTAAGATAAGTTTCAGCCCACCCACCACTCACCACTCACCACTCACCACCCACCACTCACCACTCACCACTCACCACTCACCACTCACCACTCACCACTCACCACCCACCTCAGACATAAATCCGGCGATTGTAAATGTACCACTCCACGAGCAGCAGAATCAACGCCGCCAGGGCGATCCACTTCCACAGATCCCGGGGTTGACGGCGCACGTCCCCGGCGCTCACCTCGTCGCCGCCGATCTTGATGTCGGCACGCGGCTCGATGTTGCTTTCGTTGGGGTCGAGCAGGTTGACGGCGAAATGGCGAACCACTTTGTCGTCGCGTTCGACCTTGTAAACGCCGAGTTTATCGGTGCCGCCGTAGACAAAGTCTGGCCTGGTGCCGCGCTGCAGCTTCTCGGACGGCCCTTCCGGCGGCGTAATCTCCACCGACTTGATGTCCGCCTCGGGCCGCAGCACCATCGGCTCGCCCGGCTGCACGGTGCGTTCGCGGTCGGCCTCGGTGACGTTGCCCAGGGCGTAAAGGGTGTTCCGCAAAAAGAGCGGAAAACTGACGTGCAGCGGCCAGTTGGTGGCCAGATTGCCGTTGTCGTCGATCAGGGGAAACGTCATCACCAGGTCGGTGAACGATCCGCGCGTCAGGGTAAAAATGACCGGCAGATCGCCGGGCGCCTCCAGCAGCCGTGTCAAGGTCGGCAAAGGCCTCCTGGACTTTTCCTCGCCGTCCAGGTAGACGGCCTTGCCCGCGGGTGAGAGGTTTTCCTTGAGGTGGAACTGAAAAGCTTCACTGATGCCGACTTCCCACATGGTTGTGATGTGCCGCAGTAGCACATGGTCTTTTTTGCTGACGATCAGGTACGGATTCTTGAGCGGCTGTGGTCCCGCGCTGCCACGGCGGAGGCGGGCGATCGATGCAGACGGTGTTGGCCGCCGGCATGTCTTCTTCCTTTTCGGGCACGCAGCGATCGAAAAGGACCAGGTCGAACTCGCCACTTCGGGCCGCCTTGAGATAGGTTTCCTTGGTAAGCTCGGCCGGCTTCAGCGTGTTGACGGCGGCCACGTTCTGCATCGCTGGTTGGCGGAAAAAGGCGTCCAGAATGGCATTTCCCGGCGTGACGATCAGCACCTTGGCCTTGCGCACCATGCCCACCACCACCCAGGCCACGTCGTCTTTGTCGAAATCGTCGTTGATGTCTTTCAGGCGAACCTTGAGGACGGTGTTGCCGCGCAGATCGAGCGGCGGCAGCTCAAACATGGCCTGGGCGTCGCCCGGTTCATCCTTGTTGATTTTTTCGGCGTCCGTCTTTTGACGAACCACGGTGCGTTTCGGCAGGGTCAAGACTTGCTGGCCGCTGTGGACCACCTTGCCGTCGCTCTCCACGTCGATCGCCAATTTCACCTCGCATGCTTCGGGCCGGTAGTTCCGCACCTGGACGAAGGCCTGCATTTTGAGGACGTTGGGATCGCCGGCGCGTTTGGGGCTGTCCTGCTGCTGGCGAACGACGTTGAAGGCGAGGATGCCGACGTTATTGACGTTCTCCGGCCCCGGCACTCCCGCCAGCTGGAAATGCAGCTTGAGGTTGCCGAGCGTCGAGGTGTTGCCAGACAGCAAGGAATTCAGCTTGCTCAGCGACGACTCGGACAGTTCGGGAAAGCAGCCGTCGGAGAAAAGAAAAACCTCGGTGGGAATGCCCTTGGGCGGCACATATTGCATTTCCGTGCCTGGCTCGGCAGGTGCTTCGGGCCGCGATGCCACGTCCTCGGTCGAGCGAATCTGGTTAGCAAGGCTGTCGGCCAGGCTAAGGGCGTCGTCGATGCGGGTGGTATGATTGGTTTGAGCAATGCTCATGACGGCGTCGCGCAGCTTGGTGCGGTCGGTCGTGTAGCCCTGCAAGATAGAAGCCTTGCTATTGAAGGCGATCACCATGCCGACGTTGTCGTCGCCGTTGGCGTCGATGACCTTCAGCGCCTCTTGTTTGGCCCACTCCAGCCGGCTGGGTTTGACGTCCCGGGCGGCCATGCTCGCGGAGTTGTCGATGATGAGGATGTAATGTTTGCCCGTGGTGGTCGCGCCGTGGAAGCGCAAGCCCATCACGGCGTAGATCAGCGCCAGCGCGGTCAGCACTTGCAGCAGCAGCAGAACATTTTCGCGGAGCCACTGGAACAGGCTGTTGACGTGCAAATCCTCGATGCTTTTGCGCCACAAAAACGTGCTGGGCACCTGGAGCGGCTTGCGTTTCAAGCGCAGGAAATAAAGCAGAAAAATGAGCCCAGGGATTAGCAACAGGATCAGCGCCAACGACCAATGCAGCGGGAAGTGGTAGCTGAGATTGAGGTTTTCTTCGAGCCAGTTGTTGAACCCCACGTCGCCGCCAAAATTGCAGCGCGAACAGGATGATGCCCGGAATGGTCAGCAGCAAAAGGCTCCCAGGCAAACGGGAAACCAGATTCGCCAGAGGAGCGAGGGCGGGGCGAGTTGAAAGTTTTTGTGGCCATGATAAACCTGTTCAGCCGTAAAGTAGTAGGCACACTCCTTGTGCCGTCGCCGAAACGGCACACGGAGTGTGCCTGCTACTTTCATTTCACCAAGCCGCGTTGCCGCAAGTACGACAGCACTAGCTTATCAAACGGCACCTGATTGCTGGTAAACAAATAGGCCACGCCGCGGCGCGTGCACCACTCGTGCAAGGCCGGCGCGATACGCGGCCAGGTTCTGCTTGTAGCGTTTCAGCAGCGGCGCGCTGACCGTGATCTCCGCTTCGTCGTCGTCCTCCACGTCGACCAGCTTCAAATCGCCGACGATCTCCGGCTCGATTTCCTCCTGGGAGAGGATCTGGATCGCGTAGATGTCCATTTGCCGGGCGACCAGATAACGCAGGGCGTCTTCGTAGCCGCCCTTGTCCATGAAATCGCTGAGCAGCACGACGATGCCCTTGCCGCTGCGACTTGAGGCTGAAGGTGCGCAGCGCCTGTTCGAGATCGCTGGGCCCGGCCGGCTCGAGCTTTTGGAGGAAGTCGAGCGACGCGCCACAGGCTCTTCTTGCCGCGCACCGGCGGGCAGGCTCTGCGTCAGCCGGTCGTTGAACGCCTCGATGACGACGCGGTCCATGTTGACCAGCCCGATAAAGCGCCAGCGCCGCCGCCACCTGCTTGGCGTAGTGCAGCTTGGTCGGGTTGCCGAAATCCATCGACAGGCTGTTGTCGATCAGCACGTAGAAGTGCAGGTCTTCCTCTTCCATGAACAGGCGAATGAAAAGGCGTTCGAGCCGGGCGAACAGGTTCCAGTCGAGAAAGCGCAGATCGTCGCCGATGACGTAATTGCGATAGTCGGCGAACTCGACGCTCTGGCCCTTCTTCTTGCTGCGGCGCTCGCCCTTCATGCGGCCGAGGAAAATCTTGCGTGAGACCAGTTCGAGTTGTTCCAGGCGGGCCAGGAATTGCGGATCGAGCAGGGGTTTGTCAACTGGCGCATCAGGCATCGGTTTCACCATACTAACCCGATGCCTTAGCGAGGATTCGCATTTACCTCGCTGACGCTTCGGGTTGGTATCCGGAACAATAGATCAACTCCGCATCTCCGGCCCCTTCTCCTTGACCTCTTTCAGCACCTGCGACAGCACCTGGTCCGCCGGGATATTCTCCGCCTGGGCCTCGAAGTTGAGCAGGATGCGATGCCGCAGCGCCGGCAGGTAAACCCGGCGCACGTCCTCGAAGCTGACGTTGTATCGGCCCTCGAGCAAGGCCCGCACCTTGGCCGCCAGCACCATGGCCTGGGCCGCCGCGCGGACTGCCGCCGCAGCGGATGAATTTGTTGGTGTCGGCCGTCGCGAACTCGCCGCCGGGATGCGTCGCCAGGACCAGGCGAATCGCGTAATCCTGCACGGGCGGCGCGATCGATCACCTCGCGCACCAGCTGCTGCCATTGCTCGATCTCGCGGCCGTCCATGACCTTCTCCGCCTTGGGCCATTCGCCGCGTGTGGTGCGGTCGAGAATGGTCGCCATTTCCTCGCGGCCGCTGTAGTTGACGACCAGCTTGAAGAAGAAGCGGTCGAGCTGGGCTTCCGGCAACGGATAGGTGCCTTCCTGCTCGATCGGGTTTTGCGTCGCCATCACGAAGAACGGCTCTTTCAGCTTGTGGATGGTGCCGCCGACGGTGACGCTGTGCTCCTGCATCGCCTCCAGCAGGGCCGACTGCGTCTTGGGCGTGGCCCGGTTGATTTCGTCGGCCAGCACGATCTGGGCGAAGAGCGGCCCTGTCTGGAAGCTGAAGACGCGCTTGCCGTCGGCGCCCTCGCTGATGATGTTGGTGCCGATGATGTCGGACGGCATCAGGTCCGGCGTGAACTGAATGCGGTTGAATTCCAGGTCGAGCACCTGTGCTCAGCGTGCGAACCAGCAGCGTCTTGCCCAGGCCGGGCACGCCTTCCAGCAGGGCATGGCCGCCGACGAACAGGCAGGTCAGGACGCCGTGGACGATGTCGGTATGGCCGACGATGACCTTGCCGATCTCAGCCATGGTGCGCTGATAAGCTTGGCGGAATTGGTTGACCCGTTCCTGCATCGAGGCGGCGGATGACATGGGGAGCTGGTGGATTTTGGTTAGTTTGTGGTTCGCGACGAATGGATAGTGTAGCGGCGGCGGAAGAAGAGTGAAGAGTGAAGAGTGAAGAGTGAAACAATTCACAAGCAAATCGAGTAGAATAATGCCACGCGACCAACCCCTGACTGCGAGGAATTGACCATGCCTCTGGGCGATCATTTTCACATGCCTCTTCGCGGCCTTTGCACCTGGGAAAGCTTCAACAGCGGTTGGGCCAACGAGATCATGCGCGAGCTTAACAAGACGCTGCCTCTGGGGTACGTGGCACGGCCCAATGTCAAACTTGGTGTCGATGTCGAAGCTGACATAGGCACGCTGGAGCAATGCGGACAGACGCCATCCGTAAACGGTGGCGGCGTTGCCACCGCGGTCTGGCGCCCCCGCAACCCACCCTCAGTGTCGGTGTGGACTTCCACCAGCTGGACGTGTTTGAAATTCAGGTCCATCGCGAAGGCGGCTTGGAAATGGTCGCCGCCATTGAGTTGGTCAGTCCGCGCAACAAAGATCGCCAAACCGCTCGAAGGCACTTTGCCGCCAAGTGCGCGGCCTATCTGCAGGCGGGCGTGTCTGTCGTCGTGGTGGATGTCGTCACCAGCCGCCGCGCCAATCTGTTTGCCGCGCTGCTCGAGCAACTGGGACAGGCTCATGGCGGCCATGAACTAACTGATCTTTACGCCGTCGCCTGCCGCGCAACACCATCCGACGAACCAACTAAACTGGAGGCCTGGGTCGCGCCATTGACGTTGGGCGGAGTCTTGCCAACGCTGCCGCTGTGGCTAGAAGTTGATCTTGCCGAGCCGCTCGATCTTGAGCGGAGTTATCAGGCGACATTTGTCGAGTTGCGTGTGCCTTCATCCCCATGACGACCCATGGACGGACTATTATTTTTCCAATGAATCGAGGCGAAACAAGCGCCGGAAGGCTTCAAGCAGGGTGTGCCGGTGCTCGCCGGCCGGCTCTTCCGCAAGGGCGGTGATCGGGCCGTGCAGGAATTTGTTTTGCAGCAGCCGAAAAGCGCCCTCGATCTGAGCCCGGTCGGCTTCGCTGAACTTGCCGTTGAGCCTGGCCAGTAGCTGGGCCACGATCTCCAGGCGCTTGGCTTCGAATTCCTGCGTTAGCCTGGCGATGATTGGCCCGTTTTTCTTGCGGCTCCATTCGGTGAGGAAGCGTTTTTGCTCCTGGGCAATGATCGCCTCGGCCGGCGCGACGAACTTTTGCCGGTCGCGCAGGGTCTGCTCGCGAATGCGCTGCAGGTCGTCGATGTTGAACAGGAAGGTGCTTTCGCCGTCGTGAATGCGCGGATCGAAATCGCGGGGCACGGCAATGTCGAGGATGACAATCGGCCTGCCGCCTTGACGGGAGGCCACCACCTTGCTGAAGCGCTCCAGAGTGACCACAAGCTCGGGCGCGCCGGTGGTGCTGAGGACGATGTCGGCCTTGGCCAGCACCTGGTCGAGCTGGTCCCAGGGCACGGCCTGGCCGCCGCAACCGTGGGCCACGGCCGCGGCTTTTTCCTGACTGCGGTTGACCACCAGGATGCGGCGCGGCTGGAGGTGGCGAAGATGCTTGAGCGTCAGCTCGCCCATCTTGCCGGCGCCCAGGACCAGGATGGTCTTGTCGTGGAAGTGATCGAAGACTTCGCGGACGTAGGCGACGGCGGCACTGGAAACACTGACATTGCCGCGGGAGATACCCGTCTCGGTGCGGACCCGCTTGGCGGCGCGTTGGGCATGCTGAAAGACGGCGTGCAGCACCGGGCCAGCGGCGCCGCGCGGCTGGGCCAGCTCGTAGGCACGTTTGACCTGCCCGGCAATCTGGCCCTCGCCTACGATCATGCTGTCGAGGCTGGCCACGACGCGGAAGAGATGGCCTACCGCGTCACCGCCCTGGTGATGGTAGAGGTGCGGCCGAACTTCGCCGATCGGCAAGTGGTGGGCATCGGCCAGAAACTCGGCGAGCATTTCCACGTCCGGCTCGGCGCCAACCTCGCTGCCGGCCACATAAAGCTCGACCCGATTGCAGGTGCTGAGGATAGCGGCTTCGGAGCTGAGCCGTTGGCAAAGGTCGTCGAGCGCTTGCCTGAGCTTGGCGTCGTCAAAGGCGAGCCGCTCGCGCACCGCCACCGGCGTGTTGCGGAAGCTGCATCCCACGGCAAGGAAGCGTATCACGGCGAGCCTCCCTGCGCGAACGGGTGCGACGTAACCAGGGCCAGCAGCAACAGGGCAAATGCCAGAATGGTCAGCCACGCCACCTGCCTGCCGCCGGCATGGATGCCATAACGCAGAGACAGCAGCACGGCAAAGACGATCCACAGCGCGATACTGCTGAGGACTTTCCAATTCTCCATCTCTTGACCGCTTTCGGGCATCTTCAGCATGGAACCCAGGGCCACCAAAAGGCTCATGGTCAGCAAGGGGAAGGCAAGCACGATGGCCCGGCGATTCATGGATTCCAGGCGTTCCAGGCTCCACAGCCGCAGACCCTGGCCGGGCAGTTGCTTGGTCTTGAGGCGACGGCGCTGCACCAGGTACATGACGCTGGCCACAAAACCGACACAAACGCCGACCGCGGCCAGCAGCATGAGCACGCCGTGCAGCACGTGCCAGAAGTTTCTGCCTTCGAAGGCCAGCAGCCGCCAGGACGTTTCGCCAGGGTCGGTTGGCGTGCCTTCGGGAAAAACCTGGGACAGCAGGACCAGGCCCAGCACCAGGGGCAGGACAAAAAGCTCCCAGGCCAATCGGCTGTGATGGATGGCGCCGTAGACGCAAAACACCGCAAGGATCCAGGCCAGGAAGATCAAGGAGCCAAACGGCGTTTGCAACGGCAACGGATGGACTGCCGCGTAGAGGGAATGGGCCATCAGGCCGGCTGCCGTGAAGGCGAGCGCCAGCCAACGCAGCCACGGCCGCGCCACGAACAGCGCAGCACCTCAAGCGCCAGACCCACGGCGTAACTGGCGGCAAAGCAGAAGACAGTGATGCGGCCTAATTCTGCGTACATCTAGGTGCCCGGAGGCTTCGGCTGCGGCACCGGCAGGGCCCGGTAATAATCGACTGACTTGACATACCATTGGTCACGGGCGTCCTCGGCCGCGGGATCCAGGTTTTCCGTCGCCGCTAAAACGATTTTCACCAGCATCAGCAAGGTCACCGATTCCTTGTTGTCGGCGATGCTATTCATGGCCTGGGCCTGATGGGTGATCAGCACCTCGCCGCCTCGGATCTCCAAAGGCGCAAGGTCGTCGGGCGCGACCTTCAGCATGTGCGGCAATGAAAAAGTGAGCTGGCCCAGAGTTTTGGCCCTGCGGTCACGGACGCGCAAGGGGTCCACCTTGAAGTAATTGGCCACCTCGTTCAAAGGATAATACCCGCTCAACCGGCGTTTCAGCAGATCATCTTCAGAAATCGCGCCAACCGCCCCCAATCCGACGCCCGCCAGGGCCGTCAGCGGCTCGCGCTCCTGGAGCACCAGCGCCGCCTTGCGCGTGTCGGCGGCCATGTCACGGATCAGCTTGCGGTCCAATGGCCGTTGCGTGCCAAGGTAAATCTCCACGGGATCACGGCGCTGGCTGATTTTTTCCAACCATCCCGTTTTGGCGTCAGAGAGGAATTCCAGCGCCGATTTGCGGAGCCTTTGCCGTTTCAGACCCAAATCAGTCCAGTTAATGACCTTTACCGGCGTGAAATTCATCGCTCGCCAGCGCCGCTTTTCCCCTTCCGCATCGGGCTCGATGCTGGCAACGACCACCGGCACTTCATAAACAGCGTCGTCGGTGGTGATGCGGTACGTGCGCACGATGTGGAAGGCGCCGCCTTCGAACGCCCAGCTGCGTACCGCCAGTGCTTCTATTTTGACCGTGCCGACCGGTGCTGCATGCAGCATGCGCACCAACGGGGTTTCCAGGAATTGGGTCAGCATGCCCTTGGGGCCTTGCTCCGGGGGTCTGTCAAATTTGGCCATTTCGGCGAGATTATCCACACGAACGTTGCGATCGCTTGGGTGCAGTGTCAGGAGAAACGCCGTGTTGACGTCGCTATCGGTGCCTTGCAGACGCGGAAAAAAGCCGGAGTTCTCGTCCTTGTCGAGCAGAAATCGGTTGGCTTGCTGAAGGACCGCCATGGCGGTGACGGTGTGGTAGGTGAAATAACTCAGGCCGGCGACCGCGCTGATGCCCAAACCCCATTTGGCGAGCAACGCGCCCGCGCGCGTGCCCTCGGAATTGAAAACCTGGTACAACCCCAGCACCGACAGCGCCGCGCCGCCAATCGGCAAGGCAAACCACCAACCGCTCAGGAAAAAAGGCTCGCTTTTGAACAGCGAGGCCCCGCCAAAAATCAGCAGCACGGCGGCGTACGCCAACGACAGGCCCAACCCCGCTACCGCCAGCAGCGATAGCGGTTTGTAGTCGATGGTGTCGGCTGCCGCGGTTTGAGGGTAGGACAGCTTGGTGTCGGCCATGGGTGTTTTCTCGTCAGAGGCGCCCGCCTAAAGTAGTAGGCACACTCCGTGTGCCGTTGCTCAGCAAAACGGCACACGGAGTGTGCCTACTACTTTGATGCGGCAGGCACACTGCGTTCGCCGTAAACGCGGTCAATCATCGGACGGGCCCGCGGAATCTGAGACATCCGTCATCATCGCCCGCCGAGCCGCGTCGCCGGTGTTTTGGTCGCGGGCCTGCAGGTTGCCCGCGTGATCCAGGTAGATTTTGTTCAGCAGAATCTCTTGAACGACAATGGCCATCTTGTCGCTGGTCTTCATTTCGACCAAGGGCCTGGCGCCGGTGTTGAGCGCCACCATGCGCTTCTGAATAAGCGTGGACAGCTTGAAACGGCCGCCCACCTTGTTGACGATGGCTTCTTCCTTCAATTCATCGAGCATGATCACCCCTTGGAAAATGACGCCGGACGATAGTCCGCAGCTGTGCCACGGCCTCATCCAGATCGTCGTTGATTACCACGTACTGATACTCGCCAATCCGCTCCATTTCGCGGCGCGCTCCCAGGAGGCGGCGCTGGATGGCCTCCTCGGAGTCTGTTCCCCGCGAGCGCAAACGCTGCTCGTGGATCTCTTCGCACGAGGTGCGCAGGAAGGCCGTCACCGCTTCGGGACATTTTTGCCTCACCTGAGCCGCCCCCTGCACGTCGATGTCGAGAAAGACACCTATCCCTTGCTCCCGAAAAGGCTGCACCTCGCTCACCAGCGTGCCATAAAGGTTGCCGAACACGTCCGCCCACTCCAGAAAGGCGCCGGCCCGGGCCTGGGATTCAAACGCCTGCCGTGTCCAGAAGTGGTAGTGTACGCCGTCCTTTTCATTTTTCCTGGGCTGGCGCGTGGTCGCCGACACCGACAGCCGTAGCGGCGGATCCTTATCGGCCAGCAGCCGGCTCAGCACCGTCGATTTGCCGGTGCCGCTTGGACCAGACAGGATGAACAGCGGCGCGAGCATTGTCACTCCACATTTTGGACCAACTCCCGAATTTTTTCCAGGGTGCCCTTGATCTCGACCACGTCCCGGGAAATTTCCACATCGCTGGCCTTGGAGCCGATGGTGTTCGTCTCGCGAAACATCTCCTGAGTCAAGAACTCCAGCTTGCGGCCCGGGCTCTCGGCTTCATTCATCATAAGCTGAAACTGGTCAAGGTGGCTGGCCAATCTCACCACTTCCTCGGCAATGTCGCTGCGCTCGGCGAAAATCGAGACTTCCTTGATAAGGTCATTACGGTCGATCTTGACGTCCAGTTCACCCAAAAGGGCCCGCACACGTTCCAGCATGCGGTCCCGGAAAGCGCTGGACACCTGCGGGCAGCGCTTCCGAATCCTGTCCAGGTGCGCGGCCACGGTGTCGCGATGCGCAAGCAATTCCTGGGCCATGGCCTTGCCTTCCTCCAGGCGCATGGCCTGCAGCTTGGCGAGGGCGGCCAGCAGCACTTTTTCCAGCACCGGCCAGTCGTCTTGAAGGTGGGAAGCTGATTGGCCAACCTCCGGGACCACGCCGGGCAGCGCCAGGACCTGGCCGAGCAAGGCCTGGCGGAGGTCGTGAAGGCCGAGCTTTTCCGTGGCCGTGCGGACCTGCTCGATGTAGCTGCCGAGGGCGACCGCGTTGATGCGGAAGTCCTGCGGCGCGGCCTGGCGATCGACGCGGAGATGCACCTGCAGCGTGCCGCGATGGACGGTCCGCCTGATGACCCGCTCGAATTCCGGCTCCAGCAAATGATACGGGTCAGCGGCGCGGAGCGTGATCTTCAGGTAGCGGTTGTTCACGGCCCGCAACTCGATGGCGATGTTCAACGCATCGCTTTGATGGCGGGCCTCGCCGTAGCCGGTCATGCTCAGAAGCAAACGAACCTCTGGTTAAGAGGCTGCAAAAAAAGGGGTCAGGCACCGTTGCCGGAACGGCCCGAAGGGTGCTTCGCACAACGGTGCCTGAACCCTTTTTTTGCAGCCTAAATAAAATCACTGCGGTTTGGTGGCCAGGGCGGGGGCCTTTACGCCCGCGGAGGGGTTGCTTTGAATCACACTGACCTGCCACATGGTCAGCACCAGCCAAATGCAGGCGGTGTAAATGGTCACGCGGGTGAAGGTATCGCCGGCCCGCGAGCCAAACGGGCTGGAGCCGCCGACGCCGCTAAGGGCGCCGACCAGGCCGCCGCCCTTGCCGCGCTGGATCAAAACCAGCAGGATCAGGAACAGGCCCAGCAAAATCAGCACAAAATTCTGAATTCCAGCCAAAGTCACGGCAGTATCCTTTCATCTGGGAAAGGGAGGGAAGCTGCGCAGCGCAAAGAGAGATTATAAGGACTTGGGCGGCGCGTGAAAAGACGGCTTTCACCAGATGGGACACGCGGCGGGGGGAATCTCGCGGAATGTGGCGGTTTCCTGGTACGGCTGGGCGGCATTCCTTAACCGCGGAGGACGCGGAGAACGCGGAGAAAGGCAAGAGATGAGGCTTGCTTCTCTGCGTTCTCGGCGTCCTCCGCGGGTAAAAATCTGCCGACCGTGACCGCTCGAAGCCCTCAATTGACACTTTGTCGGATTCCATTTATGCCGCTGATCGGCAATCCATTCCTGGAGCAACGCCATGCGCATTTTGTCCATTTTGCTGATTTGCCCATTTCTGACCGGCTGCCTGGCATGTGGCTATCCGTCGATCACTCAAACGCCGCCGATTGCGGTGAAGGATCTGGAAGTAAAAGCGTTTCGGGTAACGACGGGGATAACACGGTATGGCGGGGCGATTGCTGGTGCCATTAAGTTTGACGGTGAAATCGAGGAGATTGCGGCTTTGAACGGCGTTGTCCCTGCACAGGACGATTCTCATTGGCGCTATTATTACCTGGCCTTCCCCTATGAGGGGTACTATTCTCGCACGCTGGAGATTCGACTTTATCGGCGGGGATTTGAAACCGAGGTAATTGACGCACGGCCGGCGATCGAGGGATTGTGGGCGGCTCCCGTTGTCGAGCCACACCTGAAAAGAGCGGAATCGGTCGAGGCACAGGAAAAGGCGATCGACGACGTGGTTGCAGGGGTATGGCGGTTAGATTCTCAACGGATTTCTTTCCTCGCGGATGAGTACCTTACGATTGCTCGAAGCCCACAACTAATCGGCCCGGAACATGAAGACACTCGGAAACGGCTTGAACAAAAGGCGAGGAACTTGGGCAGTAAGGGGAGTTGCGAATAGGCCGCTTGAGCAGCCTTCGATTCGATGGCGTGCGGTTCATCCTTTGAGCAGCCGCTCGTAGTCGCTGTGGCTGCCGATCCAAAAGTGGTTCATAATGGCTTGCATAGATATGTCTCCAAAAACGGGTCAGATGGTCAAACATCCATGCCCGCTGTCAGCGGCCAAGAAAAGCGAAAAGCTCACGGCAACAGATCGCTCACCCGGCATGTGAAACCTGGCAGCACATCCTCGCCCGTCACCGTCGCCGTTTAGTGGAGCAAACGCCCCTCATCGGGCGTGCGGTAGATGGTGAGCGTGCGATCTTCCGGCGAGATCACCCATACAAGGCGCACGCCGCTGGCGAAATACTCCAGCAGCTTTGCCCGGATTTGTTTGGATGTATTGCTCGGCGAGAGGACCTCGACCAGCATGTCCGGCGAAATCTCGATGTAACCAACGGGCACTTCCTTCAAGCGCTGCTTTGACCAGAAGGATATGTCGGGGCCGCGCACACTGTCGGGGCCGCGCTGCGTGACAAAGCCTGTGTCGTTGGACGCCACCGTGCCGCTGTCGTTATCCGCGACAAAATTGCCGATGCGTCGGTTGGTTTTTGAGCAGCACACTCCGTGCATTCCACCCGGCGGCGGCGTGGTGATAATCTCCCCCCGGACCAATTCCTGCTGCGATCCGTCGCCAGGATCGGGCGACAGGAAGAACTCCTCGGCGGTCAGAAGTTTTTTTGCGTGATAATGGACATTGGATTCTCCTGCCGTGGATTCTAAGGAGGGCTCAGGCCTTGCTCAAGACCAGAACTCTTTCAAAACAAGCTTTCACTGCTGGTGCGAATAGTCTGCTGCCTGCACTATATATGGTAGATCACCTTCCGGGGGGCACGGTTCATGGCGCGCGGAACACTTGGCGACGTGCTGCGGCACATGCGTGGCGTTTACGCGACTCAGGAGGCGCGGGACCTGAGCGACGGCATACTGCTCGACCGCTTTTTGACTTTCCAGGATGACACGGCCTTCGCGGTGCTCATGCACAGGCACGGCCCCATGGTGCTGGCCCTTTGCACCAGACTCACGGGCGATGCTCATGCGGCCGAGGATGCCTTTCAGGCCACGTTTCTGGTCCTCGCCAGGCGAGCGGCCGCGATCAAGAGAAAAACCGCTGTCGCCAGCTGGCTTTATGGCGTCGCTCAGCGCATCGCCTCCAGGGCCAAAACGCAATTGGCGGCCCGGCGCCGGCGAGAAAGGCAGTTTGCGGATATGCCGCGCACTCCACCCCGCGATGATGTCACCTGGCAGGAACTGCATGCCGTGCTCGATGAGGAAATTGGGCGGTTGCCTGAGAAATATCGGGCGCCAATTGTGCTCTGTTATCTCGAGGGCAAGAGCCACGATCAGGCCGCACGGCAGTTGGGTTGGCCCAAGAATTCGGTGACGAATCGGCTGGGCCGCGCTGGCGAGACTGCTCCGCAAGCAATTGGTCGGACGCGGTGTCGCTTTGCCCGCGGCGGGGCTGATGGCAGCACTTGCCGAGCAAGCAACCGCGGGGCCATTGGGTGCGGCGCTGATGATCAATACCGCCAAGGCCGCCGCCAGCTTCGCCGCGGGCCAGGCCGTGGCGGACGGATGCCTAACGGAGGCAGCGATGGCCCTGACCAAAGAAGCAATGAAGTTTACGCTGGGGATGTCAGCTAACGTGGTGGCTTTCGTGCTGATTGCCGGCATCGTGGTCGGCGGCGCGGGTATTGCAGCTTACGGCGTGAACGGGCAGCAGATTCCGCAGCCCAAGGTGGAGAAAGGACAGACGCCGTTACCCAAAGTTGACAAGGCTGCGCCCGCCAAGAAGGAGACGGCCGGTGGTTTGGACTTGCTGGGCGATCCGTTGCCCGAAGGGGCGCTGCGCCGATTTGGCACCGCCCGGTTGCGGCATGGCAATCAGATCATGGCGATGGTAGGTTCGGCGGATGGCAAGACCATCGCCACCGGTGGTGTTGGCGGTGAAATCCGTTTTTGGGATACAACCAATGGACGCTTGGCCAAATCCTTCCGCATTGACGGAGATGTTTGTTCTCTGAGTTATTCCGCGGATGGGACCAGGCTCGTCTCAGCCGGCAGCGTGACCTCGGAGAATGGCAGATACGGCAAGCTTGTGGTTTGGAACACCGCAACCGGCAAGCCGATCATGACACTGGGCCAACCGGGTTTTGTGAATTCCACGGCCGTCACGCCGGACGGCAAGACTATCGCTTTGTTCAACAATCACCCCGCTTTTGCGTTCCTGGAATTGCTCGATGCGGACACAGGAAAAGTGCGCCATACTCTTGGCGAACGGCAGGGCGCACCGGCAGTAACTCTTTCACCCTGCATGGCAATGTCACCTGATGGTCGGATGCTAGCCGGCGACATGGGCGGCGGAGCAATCTGCATTTGGGATGTGGCCACGGGGGCCGAAAGCCGTCGGCTGCCGGCAACCGACTGGCTGGGATGCTTGGCCTTCTCCCCCGACTGTAAATCGTTGGTGACCGCACATGTCAAGCACGGCCTGGCCAAAGAGACTGTCCTTCGGCTTTGGGATCTGGCAACCGGTACGGAGCAGTGGTCGAGCAAAACCGGAACCGGCAGGTTGATTCCGGGTGAAATCTTTGTCCTGGCGTTTTCACCCGATGGCCGCCAACTTGCCTGTGGCGGAATCACCGGCACCACCGAAACTCGTGACGTCAAAACCGGCAAGGCTATCCGCCAATACAAGCAGGGCAAAGGTTGGATCCGGGGGGGCGTGGTTTTTTCGCCGGACGGCGCAACCCTTTACGCCGGCGACGACGACGGCGTGGTGCAGGTCTGGGACGTGGCGACCGGAGACGCTCGTTTCCGGTTCGACCAGCATAAGGGTAGGATCATTGATCTGTCCCCGTCGCGGGACGGCAAAACGCTCGCCACAGCCTCCGGCGACAGCACGGTCCGCCTATGGGACTTGGCGACGGGCAAGAATCGCTGCGTTCTGACGGGTCATGGCGACCGCGTTGACACAGTCCACTTCTTGCCTGATGGAAAGCGGCTCATCAGTGCCTCCTGGGACGGCACGGTGCGTGTCTGGGACGCCTTGACCGGTAAGGAAATCGGGAAACTGTTCGATTCCGATAAACCCTGGGTCGTTTGCACCGCCCTTTCACCAGACGGCAAACTCCTGGCCATTGCCGACGTGCAACGGGTCCGCCTTTGGGACATCAACGGGGGAAAGGAGATCCGCCAATTCACTGGCCATACGGGATCCATCGTCGCACTCACTTTCTCCGCCGACGGCACCTATCTGGCGACTTCCGCCCACAGATACCAGGACAGCAGCGGCGAACACGAGGATTGGACCATGCGTGTTTGGCAAGTCGCCACGGGTCAGGAACTTTTTTGTCACAACGAATTCTTCCCGGACATACCGTTGTTTACGCCCGATGGACGTGGCGTGGCCGTCTCGACAAGTAGCGAGCCCGACGGGACAAAGCGAAGATTCGTGGTCTGCGATTTCGTCACTGGCAAACAGCGGCCGAGTCCTGGTTGGAATGATGTTGAAGCGCAAGCGCTGTCCCCCGGCGGCATGTGGCTGGCGACCGCGCACGCCGACGGGTCCATTCGGATTCGCGACGCCTGGACGGGCAAGGAGATTCATCGCTTCCAGGCCGATGCGGGTCGGTTTTATCGCCTGCTCTGGTCCGCGGACGGCAAAAAACTCTATTCTGCACACGCGGACACGACCGCGCTGGAGTGGAACATGGCTGTGCACGGCGGAAGGGCGGCGCTCACGGCCGAGCAAGCTTGGTCCAATCTTGCTTTGCACGACCCGGTGAAGGCGTATGAAGCCCAATGGTGGTTCCTTACCGCAAATGACCCGGTGACACTGCTGACACCTCGTCTCAAAGCGGAGCCGGACGACGGCAAAGCGCAACATATCCGTCAGCTCATCGCGGAGCTTGACGATCAGCGTTTTGCCGTGCGTGAGGCCGCGAACAAGGAATTGACAGAGCTTGGGGCAAGTGCCGAGCCGGCCTTGAAGCAAGCCGCGGCCGCCAAGCCTCCTCTGGAGGTGCGGATGAGGATTCGCAAGCTCCTGGAGCAATTGCCGCTACCGGTGTTGACGACGGAGGAAGCACGCGGTCTGCGGGCCATCGAAGTGCTGGAATGTGTCGCTTCGCCGCGGGCTTGCAAGCTGCTGGATAGTCTGGCTAAGGGCGCGCCCGATACACGGCAGACGATCCATGTGCAGGCCGCTCTGCAGCGGTTGGGACGGTGACGAAACATGACGATTTGCGACACTGTGGAAACGGAGATGGACCTGTCGCCGAAGCAGCAGTTCATCGACCTCGTCCTCATCCGCAAGGGGCCCGGGCCGATCCTGCTGATGCTGCCTGACGGCTTCGAGGACATGGGCGACCATAACCTGCTGACCTTCAAGTCGCACCACCAAGCACTGGACGCCTGGGCGCTGTGGGAGTTGATCGGGCATTTTGTCAACTACGGCAAACAGCATTATCGGCAGCGTTCGGAGGAGACTAGCTCGCTGCTGTACATGCTTTTCAATTTGTATAGCCAGGACACTGACATGACCGACAAGATGAAAGAATTCGTGCGTGAGACCATGGAGCAAATCCGCAACAACATTCCCGTGGAAGAACGCCTCAAGGGCATTGCTGCGGAGGAACGCCTCAAGGGACTGTCCGCGGAGGAACGCCTGACGGGGCTGTCCGCGGTAGAGGTGGTGCGAGCACTGCCCCCCGAAATCTTGGAGGTGTTGACCAGAAAACTCAAGGCTAACGGCTCGTCCCCAAAGCCGCAGTGAAAAACAATGCCGCCACTGATTTCAACCGCGGTGCGGCTGACCAGTTTACAGCGGGCAATTAGCCGCTGACCTGCTTCACCTGCCAGCAAGCTGGCAAGGGGTTGTAAACGCGGGCTCGGTGTGTATTGATCGCGCTTACTGCTCCAACCAGTTCGCCACGCGCAGACCAGGAATTTGGCGAAAGTCTCGAAGGTTGGCCGACAAAAGCATGGCATCCCACGTCAGGGCAATCGCCGCGATTTTGAGGTCCTGGGAACCGATCCGGACCCTTTGCCTGCCAAGATTCTTGACGAGATCTGCTGCACGGTCGTCGAAAGGCAAGACTCGCCATGCGCCGAAGAACGTCCATGTCCCCCAGGCGATTGTAAACGGCCACCTGATCGCTGGGGTTCCGCTTGCGCTTGATGGCTGCCAACCAACCCCGCAATTGCTCTTCCAGGCAAACGATCGTGGTGGCAAACTCCTCGGCCGAATTGCGAATTCGCGTCGACAATGCCTGGTAGCCGCTGCTTTCAGGGAAGGCGTAAGCCGTCAGATGATCTGTGTCCAGTACGATCACGATTTGGCTCGGTTGGCGTCGGCTTTTTTGGTGGTGCGCTTGCGGGTTCGCTGGCGATCTTGCTCACGGAGTTTCAAGGCTTCGTCAAAAATTTCCTTCATCCCTTCATTGCCGCCGAAAATGCCCAAAACGCGCAGCCAGGGCTTTTCATCGCGGCCAATGCCGCCCTGCGCCGCCAATGCCGAGACCTGCTGTTCCAGTGCGGCAAGGCGTTGCTCCAAAGTTGAATTCGACATGACCACCTACCTCCTTCTTTGTTGAATAATACAGGCTTCCCTTTGAAGACGCCAGGCGAGACGCACTCGTTGTCACCCCTCGCCATCCATTCGCGTCGGTTTTCAACCAATGGCGAAGAAAATTCGTTCACGGAGGTGTGTGGGCGCTGCAGCGCAACGCATTTTTGCGTTGCCGTGGAGTGACATGAGACGAAAACAGGCCTCTCCCAACGATCAGGGAGAGGCCTGCTGTTACGCCGCTCAATTCTTGATCTCGACCCGTGCCGCCACCGCCCGCGGCGCCGGGTAAGCCTTGAGAATGTTGCTCAGCACTAAATCGAAGTCGGCGGGGACGCTCTCGAAGGCCGTCAATTTCCACGTGGCCATCAACTCTTTGCCGCGCGTGGATTGATTGGCGGTGATCATGCCGTCCTTGAATTTGCCAAGGGTCACATCGTCGATCGCGCCCTGGCGATAGACCACCACGGCCGGCGGAAATACTTCCGATTCGCGCAGCACCTTGAGGCGGGCAAAGCAGCCTGACTTCACCTGCTCGTAGCTTTCCAGAGCCACGCCGTCCACCAGCACCGCCTGCACCTTGTCGCGCAGAATGTCGTCCAGGGCGTCTTCGATACTGGAATGGTTCACGACCTTGCCGAAGAATTCACTCTCCACGGCCGGAACCTTGGCCAGCTCGCGATCGAGGAACAAATGGCAATGCTCGCGGCTGCGGCGCGGCACCGAAATCACCTTGCCTTTCAGATCGCCAAAGCTCGCCGCGGGGTTGTCGTTGCGGACAACCAAATACGCCTTGAGCAAACGATGGCGGTTGATGGCGATGACCAGCGGCTTGAGGTCTGGATATCGCTGGTGCACCCAGGCAAACTCGAAGCCATGGAAAACACCCAGCTGCAAGCTCTTGTCGTTGAGCTGCTTGCCGAGGTCCAGGGCTTCGCCGGCGGGGATGATTTCGCCCTCCAAACCAGTCTGGTCGCGCATCATGCTTTGAAAGGGGGGAGTCAGCAACTTCACCAAAGCGGGCGGCACGTCGCGGAACAGCGAGCCGACCATGCCGATTCTGACCGGCGCCGCGGCGCCTGGGCTTCTTGCGAGGGCGCGCCGGCCGGCAGCAGGGCCAGCCCGAGCGCCAAGGCAAGGAAGCCAGAGATAAACAATTTCCAACGGATCATAGGTGTCCTTAAGTGTTGGTGTTGCGAACATTTGTAGCAACAACAGCAACCTTGGCGGCACCTCCTGGCACAAAACTCGATTCCTCTCCTTGGGGACATTCCACAGTTGCAGGTTGAATCAAAGCCGGCCCCTGGAGGCTATCCGAAAAAGGGGTCAGGCACCGTTGCCGGAACGGCCCGGAGGGTGCTTCGCACAACGGTGCCTGACCCCTTTTTCGGATAGCCTCCTAGCGCGGGGCGGGACGACGAAAGCTCGGCGTGTAACCGCCGCTCGTCACCCGCTCCAGGGCGGCCAGGGCCAGTGCGTGCGTATAAAGCGCCTCGTTGAGCTGCGCCTGGGTCTGGTCTTCCAGCGTGCGCGCTCGCAAATAGTCCTCGCCGCTCACCTTGCCAGTGTCGAAGCGGGCGGAAATCAGGTCCGCCAGTTTCGCCGACTTGGCGGCCGACTCGCGGAGCAATTGCACATGGTCCGCGGCGGCTTGCCATTTGAAAAAGGCGTCTTCGGTTTCCAGGGCGATCAGGTTCCGCGTCTTGTCGACGACGGAACTGGCCCGGCCGCTGAGCTCCTGGGCTCGCGCCACCCGGTCGGACCTGTTGCCCACCAGCAGCGTCGGCATGTCAATGCCGATGGCGCCAGGGCGATAGACCCCGTTGCTCATTCCCTGCGGAATTTGCTTCGAGTGAATGTCCGAGGCGGCGGCGAAGGTTTTCATGTACGGCAGAAAAATGCAGCTGTTTTGGGCACAGACTTCCAGCTCGGTAAGCTGCACGGCGCTGGAGGCCTGCACCAGCTCGCCGCGGCGCGACAGGGCCATCTGCACCAGGATTTCGCGAACGGGACTCTCGCCGGTCGCGGGGAAATCCTCGAAGTTCAAGGACAGTGCCGTGTCATACTGCACGCCCATCGCTTCCTTGAGAGCGGCGGTGGCTCGGCCAATCCCGGTGCTGGCTTCGATCAGGCGAAGCTGCACAAGGTCGATATTGAGGCTGAGCTTGTCCACGTCGACTTGCGTCACTACCGAGTCAGGGTCGCCCTTCTTGACAATCGCTTGTGCGTTCTTGCGGGCCACTTCCAATTTTTCCAGCAAGCCCTTGGCAACCGCTTCCTGCTTGCGGGCGTAAGCAACCGTGTAGTAGCAGCGGGTCACGGCATAAACGGTCTCGTGTTCCGCGACTTCCAAGCCGGCCTGGGCAATGGTGACGCCGAGGTAAGCTTGTTGCTTGCGAAAACCGATTTCACGGCTGATGAGGGAGGCGCAAATCATGTTGTCCAGGGCGCGGCGCTGGGCCTCGGCGGAGCCAACGGTGGCGCGCTGAGCCGCCAGGGCGGGTTGACGTTCGAGGCCAATGCGGACGCACTCGGCCAGCGTCAGCTGGTTTGGCTGGGCTGTAGGTTGGGCGGTTTGCAATGGGCTGGTGGCCGGCAACTCGATCATGTGCTGCTGGGCACGGACGCTTGGCACCACGCCAAGGCACGCAAACAACAAAATCGCCACGGGCCGGCCAAAATGACGACCGAAACGAGTTGAGTATCGCATGGAGTGAGCATCCTTGTTGTCCGGCAGAGTCGCGTGGGGAGGGCATCTGCGCGGCGGCGTCCGGGGTTGAATCGGTCGAAGGGGAGGCAATAGTGAAGTGCGTTTTGCGAGGAAGCGGCGAGGGGACAATTTAACAGGGTGAGAAATCGCCGTGGATAAGATGGGGGGCTTATTGGTCCCATAGGACCTATAAGACGTATGGGCGGCTGTTAACTTAGTCCCTTGGCCAGCACCTGCGATTTCCGGCCGCTGCGATCGTAGCGCTCGCGGCGGGCCGGCGGCAGGTCGTCGGGCGTGCCCAGCCGGAACCCGCCCTTTTGGACGAAATAATTCACCGCTTGCGTCGACAGACAAAACAGCTCCGTCAACCCTTTCGCGCGCGCCAGTGCCTCGACATACTGCACCAGCCGGCCGCCAATGCCCTGGTTCTCGTATTTCGACGCCACGCAGACACAGGCCAGCTCGCCCTTGCGTTCGGCGGGATAATGGTGCAGCGACGCGCAGCCCGCGGGTGTGCCGTCCACCTCGAAGACGTAGAAATCGTCGATCTGCCGTTCGATTTCCGTTAGCGAGCGTTTGAGCAATTCGTCGCTCTCCATGCCGGACTGAATAAGATGAAAGATCGCCTGGCTGTCTTTTTTGCGTGCGCGGCGAATCGCCTGGTACTCGTTGGTGTAAACCAGTGTGCCTATGCCCTCGTTGGAAAAGACCTCGGCCAGCAGTCCTTCCTCGACACGGCCGTCGATGATGTGGATACGCGGGACGCCCTGACGAGCCGCCCGCACGGCCTGGACCAGTTTCGACACCACGTCCACCGGAATGTCGGCGCGGTGCGACTTGAGCGTGGCCTCGGCTTCCTCCACGGTCAATTGGCGCAGCAAGGCGCCGCCGACGGTGATGCCCTCGGCGTCGGTTAGGAAGATGAGCTTCACGGCCCGCAATGCCTGGGCCACCTCGACGGCGACGGCGTCGGAGTTGAGGCGATAGGTGTTGCCTTCGCCGTCGATTCCCAGCGGCGGAATGACGGGGATGACGTCGTGCTCCATCAGGGCTCGAAGCAACTCCACGTCGACGCGGTCGACCTTGCCGGTGTGCTGATGATCGACTCCCTGAAGGATACCGGCGGGGTGGGCGACGACGGCGTTGGTGCAGCCGCCGCGCAGGTCGGTGGCGGTAAGGCCCTCCAGGATTTCGTGAGTGACGCGGTTGGCGGCGTTGAGGGCCAGTTGCAAGGTGACCGTGTCGGTGACGCCGGTGCCGTCCAGGTTGCTGGCGGTTTGGCCGGTCTCCAGGGCGAGGCGGCGAATCTGATGGCTGGCGCCATGCACCAGGGCGACCTCAACGCGCAGGCTGCGCAGCAGGGCGATGTCCAGGAGCAGATTGCGAAAATTCTCTTCCTCGACAATCGCTCCGTCAATGGCGATGACGAAGGTTTTGTCGCGGTATTGAGGCACATATCGCAGAATCTCGCGCAGGTCGGCCAATCGCAGCATCGCACAAGGTCTCCCCAGTAATGGTGTTGACGGCATTGTACAGGATGGGCAAGGTCGATAAGAAGGGGTGGTGAGTGGTGAGTGGTGAGTGGTGAGTGGTGAGTCTAAGGAGTTTTGTGGTATGGCTGAGAAAGTCGTCATTATTGGTTCGGGTCCCGCGGGATGGACCGCGGCGATTTATGCGGCGCGGGCCAACTTGCAGCCGCTGGTGTTCGAGGGGGCGATCACCTCGGAAAACCACGCCAAAGGCACGCTGCCGCTCGGGCAGCTCAACTTGACCACGGAAGTCGAGAATTTTCCTGGCTGGCCGGCAGCCGACATCGACGCGCTAAAGCAATTCTCGAAATCGGCCCTGTCGGAAGAACGATTCGGCGTTCTTCAGCACTTTTACGACGCCAAACACGCCCAACACGGCAAGCGCGCGGCCATTGGGCCGGAACTGATGGAGTACATGCGCCAGCAGGCCGTCAATTTCGGCACGCGCATCATCACCGATGACATCGTCAAGACCGACCTGAAGACCTATCCCTTCAAGCTGACCGCGCTGGAGGGAACCATGACCGAAGCCCTGACGGTGATCCTGGCGATGGGGGCCCGTGCCAATTACCTTGGCTTGCCATCGGAGAACCATTTCAAGAATAACGGCGTATCGGCCTGCGCGGTTTGCGATGGGGCGCTGCCGCGTTTCCGCAACAAACCGCTCGTCGTGGTCGGCGGCGGCGACTCGGCGGTGGAGGAGGGAACATATCTGACCAAGTTCGCCAGCACGGTTTACATGGTTCACCGGCGCACCGAGCTGCGGGCCAGCAAAATCATGCAGCAGCGGGCGCTGTCCAACCCCAAGATCGCCATGAAATGGAATCGCCAGTTGCTCGAAGTTCTCGGCAGCGATGCGAAGGGTGTCACGGGGGCGAAGCTCAAGAGCACAGTCGACCAGACGGTGGAAGAGGTCGAGTGCAGCGGCGTATTCCTGGCTATCGGGCACACGCCCAACACCGATTTCCTGGGCGGCCAGGTAGCGCTCACGGACAAGCACTACGTCAAGTGGGTGACACCGCAGCGGACGAATACCAGCGTCGAAGGCGTTTTCGCGGCGGGCGACGTGGCCGACGATTATTACAAGCAGGCGATCACCGCCGCGGGAACGGGCTGCATGGCGGCGCTGGATGCGGAGCGCTGGCTGGCGGAGAAGGGACGCTAACAGCTTGACTTCAGCTTACCGGCCACCTGTTTCGCAGTTACACCATTTTGAAATTCCGGTGTCATGTCAGCATGAGCACAGTCAATCACATTGAGGTGATACCTGGCATCTGTGGCGGCAAACCTCGCATTGCTGGCCATCGCATTCGCGTTCAGGACATCATCCTTTCGTACCAGCGCGACGGGTTGACGCCCGATGAAATCGTGTTGGCGTTTCCGACCCTCACGCTCGCGGATGTGTACGCTGCCCTGGCCTATTACTTCGACTCCCGCGCCGAAATCGATGCGGACATTCGGCTTACCGATGAATTTGACGCCCAGCTTCGGACAAAGGGGCCATCCATTTTGGAGAAGATTGCGGCTCGGAAAGGGCAGAACGATTCGCTTCCACCTTGATGAATTGCTTCGTCACGGAGACAGCCATGGAACCAGTTGCACTTCAAACGCGCGGACGGGAATTCATGGTACCCAGAACGTCGGCGAAAGAAGCTGGCGCCATATCCAGCACAATGGACCAGCTAGGCCTGGCCCTGAGCAGGCCCCGTCTCGGCTGCCTCAGACTCCGGCCTCCTTGTGCGGTATGGGTTGGCAATGCAGTCTTTGTCGCCGTGGGCGCCGGCGTAGTAACTTTGGGCGCCGTGGGTATGCAGGATTTACCTGGCCCAATGGGTGGCCTGATGCGGTCAACGGTGATCATGTTTGGAATCGCTTTCGGGGTGATTCCGCTTGGTTATTCGCTCCTGCTCGCAAGCCGCTTTGAATTCGACCAAGATGAAGGCCGGTTGACCCGCCGCGGTTGGCTTAGTGCGGCACGTCCACTGGCAGACGTGTTGGCAGTTCAGAATGCTTGTCGCACCACGCAATGCCAGCCCGAGAACGTGGGAGTTGAATCTCGTGTTGGACGATGTCAGGCAGCAGCGGTGGAATCTAGCATGCCATTCCAAAGAACAAGCCATGTGGCACCAGGCCAATGAAATAGCGGAGTTTCTCCAAGTGCCCGTGCTTGACCACAGGTCGGCAGAAGCAGCTGTGCATGACCAGGGGCAGGAATATAAGGTGCCCTTGACGCCGCTCACCAGGGATTTATCGAGCTTCGGGTTGAAGCTGGTAGAGCAGACTCCCGATTGTCTGGTGATTAAGCCCTCTCTCTTTACTCAGCTCTGCTGTGGCGTTTTTTTGGCGCTCGGCTTGAGTGGATTAGCTTTGTGTTGCATGCCATTGGCAACGGCAGGGTTTATCATCTCCTTTGTTGCGGCGCTATTGTTCGGCGGCAGTAGCGTTTGGGTCTTCGTGAATATGCAATGGTGGACATTTGACCGCAACGCCGGCTTACTTACGCGCCGACGTTGGCGGAAACGCAAAGAGCTGCCCTTGTCCAATCTTCGAGCTGTCCAAGTAATCGCATGCCGCAGTGGAACTGAGGGCGACTACTTCACAAACTTTCAGCCTGAATTTAATCCTGGACGACATCGCCGAGCCTCGCTGCAATCTTTCAAATCAACCGAACCTTCGCAAAACCTTGACAGTTGCCAACCAGCTGGCTGAATTCCTGGGTGTGACGCTTCTGGATCATTCCGAGTTGAAGTAGTCGCGGCTCGCCTCGAACTTCTTCTTGTACCGCTCCAGAAGCGCGGCATCTTTTTTCTTGGCTAGCATCTCGCCGACGCGCTCCTTGATCGCCGCATTATGCCGATGGATGGCCAGCGCGGAAAAGGCCGCGACAGCCGCGTTCTTATCATCGCCGCCAAGAATCTCTATCAGGAAATCAATCGCCGCCGGCAACCTCGTCATCGAGATGGCCAGCAAAATGACCTCCTGGCCCCCAAAGCTTTTTGAATAATGGGACTTCAAGATCTCAAATGCGTCCGGCCGGCGAGATTCGCCCAGGGCGAAGGCGGCCCCTTGCTGGATTTCGTCCCTGGGTGATTGGAGAAACCTCGCGACAAAAGGCAGCGACGCCCCGGGGTTGGCCGCCATGAGCGCTGCCAAGCACTCACTTGTCACAGCAGCTTCCTTGTCGCCCTGGAGCGCTTTGAATCGCAACAGCGCGATAGCAGCGACCGATCGCGTTTCGCCGAGAGCTTTGGCTGCCGCCTCCCGAACCACCCTTTCCTCGTCAATGAGCAGGTCGACAAGCACATGGATCAGGTCGAAATAGTTGATGCGGAGCAAGCCAAACGCGCCGCCAGCACGAAGCGGCCCGGCGGCGTCTTCGCTGGTGCCGTCCCAGCTTCGCTGCTTTTGAAAATAGCGGAGGGCTTGGAGGAACACATCCTCCTTGTCGTATTCGAGGATGTTAAGGGCATCCACAATGGCGATCTTGGCCCGGCAATTCTGGTCGGATTCCCCAGGGTCGATCATGAAGCGGTCAAAGGCAGCGACCAAATCGGGAGCCAGGTCAGTGAGTGCACGCTTGCCTGCAATCTGCGCCGCTTCCGCGACGATGAGGCTGGAGTTTTCGCCCAGAGATTTTCGCAGCTCAGCGCTGTGCTCCGGTGCCGGAGCTTCGCGACGAAGCTCGTACAAACGCTTCAGTTTCCCATCGACGCCGCGTGGTTTGGCCATGACTGTGTAAGAGTTCCGCTTAATTTACGGCGGCGCTTGCGCGGCCGCGGCATGCTGTACCACGCCAGGTCGCACGCCTCTTTTTCGTCTTTATCCAAAGTTATGCTGACCGCGGGCAGACTCTGGTCGAGCTGTTCCGGCTTGCTCGCGCCGACAATGGCCGAAGTAATACCGGGCTGCTGCAAGACCCACGCCACGGCCACCTGCACCAACGGTTTGCCACGCGGCTCGAAGAATCTCACCAGATGATCGACGGCATCAAACTTAGTCTTCTGCCAATAGCGCTCGCGGTACAGCTCGCCGGTCCTGCCGGTGGTGAAGCGAAAGCCTTCCGGTTCGGCTTCCGCTTTGCCGCGGTATTTGCCGGTCAGGAAGCCGCCGGCCAACGGATTGAAGGCAATGACGCCAATGCCTTGATCCCGGCACAGCGGCAGCAGCTCGGCCTCGATGTCGCGGAACAGCAGATTGTAACGCGGCTGCAGACAATCGTAGCGCGACCAACCATGGCGTTCGCTGATGCCCAGCGATAGCGCCAGCTGCCAGGCTGGATAATTGGAACAGCCGACGTAGCGGACCTTGCCCGTCCGCACCAGGTCGTCGAGGCGCTCGCAGTGTTTCCTCGAGCGGCGTTTCGGGGTCGGGGCTGTGCGTTTGGTAGAGATCGATGTAATCGGTGCGCGAACCGCCGCAGGCTGTCATCGGCTGCCTTGAGGATGTGCTTACGGGAAAGGCCCTCGTCGTTCGGGCCATTGCCGACCCTCATCCGGCATTTCGTGGCCACGATGAACTGCTCGCGTCGCCCGGTGAGCCATTGGCCGAGGATCTCCTCGCTACGGCCGGCGGTCTCCACGGACGGCGGCACGGGATAAACGTCGGCGCAATCGAGGAAGGTGACGCCGTGCTCCGCCGCCTTGTCGAGGATGGCGAACGAGGTCTTGTCGTCGCACTGATGGCCGAAGGTCATGGTGCCCAGGCATATTTCCGAGACTTTTAGGCCGGTGCGGCCGAGACGACGAATTTGCATGGCTTTTTCCAATGCCTTCAAAGGAGGGAGATGGAACTATTTTTCCGATCTACGCTTGACTTGCTCAAAAACGCCGTTGGCGTCCTTCCCATCGCGGATCTGAAGATAGCGGTCGAGGTATTTTTCCAGGTCCAATTGCTGATTGGCTATGTCACAGGCTACATCAAATGGCTCGAAATGATAAAAGAATTCCATGGTGTCATTTGGCATGCCTTCTATCCTTTTGCGGAGCTGGGCCGCTTTTCGCCGCGTCATCTCCGCTGTCATCTTGTGGAACTGCCGGAGACAGCCTCGGACGACAGACCAAAATTGATCGTTTGTCTTGTCGGGCACTATTCTTGGAGAAATCATATTATCTGTACCTTCCTACTATTGTCCAAAAGTGCAGCGCCAGCCGGCGTATGGAACGATATTTGATCGGCGTCCGGGAGAAAAGTTTGTTGTTTCCATTTGCCTGTTACAGGACCTGCCACCAAATCATACCACGGTGTTTGAGCGCGATTGTGATCACCGCCGATGGTTCGGCAGTATTTCACGAAACTCCAATAGTCAAGCGCCTGCCGGTCTCCTCCTATAAAGAAAAGACAATCCAGCAAAGCAAGATCGTTTCGTGAAACGGTGAATGCAATAACAGCGGCCGTCCCTCCCGTCCTTTGAGCCTTGGCATTGGCCCACGCTTCAGCTTTGTTCAATCTAGTTGTCGTATAAAAACCTCGCCCGAAGTCCGTGAAATATCTGCCCCTTGTTTCATCTACTGCATTCAAAATGTTACGCGCCCAAGCATCAGTCGTGCCGTGAAATAACACGATGTGCTGGTCGGTCCAAGCAGCAATCCATGGTAGCGCCACTCGAAACGTCTCCCCCCCGTGAGCTGGACGTATCCCGTCTATTACCGCATTTTAGCGGGTAATGGCAGCTGAACAAGGGCGATCTAAAGTCATAAAGCACCTTGGCTTTAGGCGGAATCCGGATGACAGTGCGCCATATGAAGCGCACCGGGCCTACTCCAAAGGTACGGAAAACCCAGTGCCAGTCCCAGTGCGAAAAGCGCCGCCCCACCAAACGCGGGAGCCAGATGCAAGAGATTGGTATAGCCGACCGCGAAGTGGACGCCAATCGCCGCCGCGTAGGCCGGCGCCACCGCGACAAGGAAAGTCCACCAGAGCCAGCGCTCCCCCTGGCGAAAGCCCCACAGCGACGGCAGCAGCATACCGATTCCCGACGCGATCAGCATGCCGCCAAAGCTCGCCCGGTCGTGGGCCACCAGCGGCAGCAGACGTGGATTGGCGTCGCGCAGCGCAGCCGCCGTCGTTTGCATGAATTCGAGATCCTCATGCACGAAGACGTGCGTGCAGCCCACGAAGGCAATAACGCACCCGGCGGCGATGAGCGTGAAGTTGTGGACGATGAACAGCAGCTGCGCCGACTGGCACCAGCGCCAGCGCCAATCCTCTCGCAAGTTCGCTGGCGCCGGCCGCGGCTTGGCAATGTTGCCGTGGACGCCGAACAGCAGAAATTGAAACAGGATCACGGTGACAAAAGCGTGGAAGGGATCGAAATAGCCGAAGCCGAGAAAAAGGAAGAAACTCGCAAACCCCGCGAATGCCGACGCGATCACCGTGTACTTGGCCCAGTGCGCGCTCTGCGCCGGATGCCAAACCAGGACAGCAGCGGATAGAGAACGCCAATGGTGATCATGGTGCCGGCCAGCGTCACACGGTCGTGTGTCATGAACGCTAGCAGGCGTGGATTTATACCCTCGAGCTGATCTCGCGACATGCCGGAAAATACTTCGTCGTAATGCAGGACCACGCGGGTGGAGGCGATGGCCAGCGCCATGAGGCTGCCGACCAGCATGCCAATGCCCATGAGCAATGTCCAAAACCAGGTCATCTTCGCGGCACGCTCGGCCGGCGGCGGGTCATCGTTGCCGTGTTCGGCATAAAGCCATGCATCGTTGACGCGCTTCGCCAAACCCGGTCCGCTGTAAATGAGGCCTGTCGAAATCTGCACCAGGTTGGCACCGGCCTGGCGCAATTGCAGCGCGTGTTCGGGTTCGTGCACGCCACCGGCGATAATGGTGAGCTGCTCGCCCCAGCGCAGGCGCAGGCCTCGCACGGTGCGCACCACCGCCCCAAGCGCAGGCATACCGGCAAGCCAGCCGCCATCGATCCGCGTCACCGCATCGACGATGACACCGCCGACCCCGGCGCGGATTGGACCCTCGCACGTGTCAACATCGCAATCGGCCGGCACCGCCATGAGCAGCGGCTTGGAGGGTGCCGTGGCCTGGATCTCCACGATCTGGTGCAGACAAGCCGGCGTCAGCACCAAGGCATCGGCGAAGGCTGCCAACTGTGCCGCGGTTTCCACATCGCCGACGCGGACCAGCACGGGCACCGGCAGTCTGCCCCAGCGCCCCAGCCGATCGCGCATCGCTTGCACGCCAGGATTCGGCGCTGGATCGCTGTACCACAAAGCTCCTTGCCGCGCACGTCTCTCGACAATTCCCACGCTGATCTGAGAAGTGATCGGCCCGACTTCCACAAAGCCAAAACCGAACCTGGCCAACGCTCCCAGCGCGGTGGCATTCATGTCCACATCGCCCGCCAAACCAATTGGGCACGGGCACTTCACTCCCAAAAGAGATTGCTGCAGCCGTTCATCGGGGCGCATGTGCCCAAGGAATTCGATGACCAACGATCCGCCGGGCAGTCGCGCCAAGGCCCCCATGCATCCCAGTGTCAGGTCGCGGGCCAGCTGCGCGGGCAAGCAAAACAGCAATGGACGGCAGACAGTCCGATAGTTCCAGTCGGGCATGGGAGTTGTTCCAGTCCGAACCAATCACAAGGCACTGCTCAACAACGGCACTTTGGGGGGGTTGACTTCGGCCCCCCCAGTCCCCTAAGATTATCGTTAGTTATTCGTGTCGGTTTCTGGTCGTCCTGAATCCAGCGGTTCAAAATCCGCGAACTGACTGCGCGACCAACCGAGCACACGACATCATAAAGTTTCATTCGTCATTATCTTCGCCAATCTAAGCCCTTAGTCAAGTTCGGCAAGCTATTTGCACTGATATGCCGCGGAGGTACATCCCCATGTGGACGAAAGACGCGCTGCAGGATCTGATTCAGACCCGGCTTGGAGACCATCCGTTGATGCTCGTCTCCAACCGCGAGCCCTATCAGCATCGTTATGCCGGCGGCCGGATTGAATGTGTGCCGCCAGCCAGCGGCATGGTGTCGGCGCTGGAGCCGATCCTGCGCGCCTGCGGCGGCGTTTGGGTCGCCCATGGCAGCGGCAATGCCGATCGCCGCACCGTCGATGCCGCCGACCACATTCGCGTCCCCCCCGACGATCCGCGTTACAGCCTGCGGCGCGTTTGGCTCACCAAAGCCCAGGAAGAGGGCTATTACAACGGCCTGGCCAACGGCGGACTTTGGCCCTTGTGCCACATGGTTTTCACCCGCCCCGAATTCAATCCCAGGCATTGGCCTGTCTATCGCCAGGTCAACGAGCACTTCGCCAAGGCGGTGCTGCAGGAGGCCGCCAGCGATGCGGCCTTCGTGTTCGTCCAGGATTACCACTTCGGGCTGCTGCCGCGGATGCTCAAGGAGGGCAATGCCAACCTCATTGTCGCCCATTTCTGGCATATCCCCTGGCCCAGCCCCGAAGTGTTCCAGACCTTCCCCTGGAAGGAAGAGCTGCTCGACGGCCTATTGGGAAATGATTTGCTCGGTTTCCACCTGCGCTATCACTGCAAGAACTTTCTCGACACGGTCGACCGCACGCTCGAGGCCAAGGTCGATTACGAGCGTTTCGAGATCACCCGCGGCGGCAAGGTGACCGTGGTGCGGCCGTTTCCGATCAGCATCGACGCCGAGGCCCATGAGCAAACCGCGCGCAGCGACGCCGTGGACCACGACATGGAGCGCTGGCGGCAACAGCTGGGCCTGAGCGAGGGACAGCTGCTCGGCATCGGCATCGACCGCATCGACTACACCAAGGGCTTGCCGGAACGCTTGCGGGCGCTCGATTTATTCCTGGAAAAGCATCCGGAATTCCGCGAACGGGTGGTATTTGCGCAGATCGGCGTGCCCTCGCGCGTCCACGTTCCCCAGTACAAGGTGCTGGACGACGAAATCGACAGCCTGGTCGAGGAAATTAACTGGCGATGGAGCACCGACTCATGGCGGCCGATCGTTTACCTCAAACAGCAGCATGGGCCGGTGCAGATGATGGCCCTGCACCGGTTGGCCGATTTCTGCGTGGTCAGTTCGCTCGACGACGGCATGAACCTGGTCGCCAAGGAGTTCGTGGCCAGCCGGTTCGATGACGACGGAGCGCTCATCCTGAGCCGATTCACCGGCGCGGCACGGGAGCTGACGCATGCCGTGCTGGTCAATCCCTTTGCCGTGGACGAAGTCGCCGAGGCCATCTTCCAGGTGCTGACCATGCCCGAGGAAGAACGGCGCAAGAGAATGCAACGAATGCGGGCCGTGGTGGCCGAGAACAACATCTACCGTTGGGCCGGCAAGTTCCTGTCCGGTTTGCTGAAGTTCGATTTTCCGGACAGCCCGCGTCCACGGCAACCGCAGTTGGAATCGGTCATCGCCGCGGCGTCGCCATAGTAGCAGGCACACTCCGTGTGCCGTCCTTGTTTCGCTACCGGAAGAGGCCCCAAACCCAGATTTTTGATTCGCTCTTATCTTGGAGGTCCGCAACATGAGCCAATCCTTATTTGACGATATTCACGAAGTCGAGGCCAGAATCCTTCAAGCGCCGCACGTATTGCTGTGCCTGGATTTCGACGGCACGTTGGCGCAATTCACCGCCACGCCCCTGGGCGCCCACCTGTCGCCGCAGATGGATCGTACTTTGCAGACGTTTGCCGAGTTCCCCGATGTCTCGCTGGCCATCATCAGCGGCCGGGACCGAGCCGATCTGCAGGGGCGAGTGGACATGCCGGGACTGATTTACGCCGGCAACCATGGCCTGGAGATCAGCGGCCCAGGGTTCATGTTCGTCGAACCCACGGCGGCAGCGCTGGCAAGCGTTCTCAAGGAATTGGCCGACCAGCTGGCCGTCAAATTGCAACCGATCACGGGTGTGCTTGTGGAGTACAAAGGCCTGACGGTCAGCGTCCACTATCGGCTGGCACCCGCCGCCGACCTGGATGAGATTCGCCGCCTGGTTCACACCGCGCTGGCGGCCGCGGCCCATCCCTTTGTCTTGAACAACGGCGAAAAAGTGTTCGAGATCCGGCCGCGGGTGTACTGGAACAAAGGCACCGCGGTGCACTGGATCAAGGACAAGCTGGACAAGCCCGACACGCTGATCATTTACGTCGGCGACGACACCACCGACGAAGATGCCTTTACGGCGTTGCCGGAGGCCGTCACGGTCAGGGTGGGACATCCGCCCACCACGGCGGCGCGTTACCATTTGGAAGGCACCACCGAGGTCCGCAAATTCCTGGAGTGGGTGGAGGAACTTCTGCGGCACAAGGCTCAGCACCATAGCGAGTCCGCGGCTGCGCCAGTCCCCCAACTGGCGGGCGAGACTTTGTAAGTAGGTCCCGCCTGCCGGGCGGGACCTGGCTCAAAATCGAGGTGCGTCATTCGGCAGCGGCTGCGGGATCAGAAGAAGAGAATGATTAAGAGGAGGATTAGGAGTAGGAAGAGGATTAGGATTAAGATTAAGAGCAGGATTCGTTGGACGGGAATCGGTCCTTCTCTTACTCTTGCTCGTGCTCTTAATCCTCTTCATAATCTTAATCATCATCCTACTCTTACTCTCTGGCGCGATACCAGGTCCCGCCCGGCAGGCGGGACCTACTGGGGGATTCCATGGAATCCCCCAGTAGGTCCCGCCCGGCAGGCGGGACCTACTGGGGGATTCCATGGAATCGCAAGCACCAGCACTGAATTTGCCCGACCAGCAGTGGTACAAGGACGCTATTTTCTACGAAGTCAATGTGCGCGGCTTCTTCGACAGCAACGGCGACGGTAACGGCGACCTGCGCGGTTTAATCGAAAAGCTTGACTACCTCTGCGACCTCGGCGTGAATTGCCTGTGGCTGATGCCGATCCTCGCCTCGCCGCTCAAGGACGACGGCTACGACGTCTCCGACTTTCGCGACATCCACCCCGCCATCGGCACGATCGCCGATTTCGAAGCCCTGACCAAGGCCGCCCACGCCCGCGGCCTGCGCATCATTACCGACCTGGTGCTGAACCACACCTCCGATCAGCACCCCTGGTTTCAGGAGGCGCGCCGTGATCGGTCGTCGCCGCGGCGCGATTACTACGTCTGGAGCGACACCACCGAGCGCTACCAAAAAGCCCGCATCATTTTCACCGACACCGAGCATTCCAACTGGTCGTGGGACGCCGTCGCCCAGCAGCACTACTGGCACCGCTTTTACAGCCACCAGCCCGACCTTAATTTTGACAACCCCGCTGTTCGCAAGGAGATCTTGAGCGTCATGGCCTTCTGGCTGGACAGGGGCATCGACGGCTTCCGCGTGGATGCCGTGCCGTACCTGTTCGAGCGCGAAGGCACGAACTGCGAGAACTTGCCGCAGACGCATGAGTTTTGCAAGGAAATGCGCCGGTTCGTCGATGAGCGTTACCCCGGTGCGCTGCTGCTGGCGGAGGCCAACCAGTGGCCCCATGATTTGCTGCCGTATTTCGGCCAGGGCGAGGGCGAAGGCGAGGGCGATGAATTCCACATGGCCTTCAATTTTCCGCTAATGCCGCGGATGTTCATGGCCTTGCGCCGCGAGCAATGCTGGCCGATCATCGAGATCATGGACCAGATGCCGGCGATACCCACGGCCTGCCAGTGGGCCCTGTTCCTGCGCAACCACGACGAGCTGACCCTGGAAATGGTGTCGGATGAAGATCGCGATTACATGTACAACGAGTATGCCAAGGATTCGCGGAGCCGGCTCAACCTCGGCATCCGCCGCCGCCTGGCGCCGCTCATGGACAACGACCGCCGCAAGATCGAGCTGATGACCGGCATGCTGCTGAGCTTGCCCGGCAGCCCGGTGCTGTACTACGGCGACGAGATCGGCATGGGCGACAACGTTTACCTGGGCGACCGCAACGGCGTGCGCACGCCGATGCAGTGGTCCGGCGACCGCAACGCCGGGTTTTCGCGGGCCGATCCGTCGCAGCTTTATCAGCCGGTGCTGCTCGACCCGGTTTGCCACTATCAGGCCGTCAACGTGGAAGCCCAGCTGCGGTCGTCGACGTCGCTGCTGCAATGGCTGAAGAGGCTCATCCGGGTGCGCAACAAAAACCCGGTCTTTGGCCGAGGCACCCTCAAGTTCGTCTCTTGCGAGAACCGCCGCGTGGTGGCCTATTTGCGGCAGTACGAAGAACAGACGATCCTGGTCGTCAACAATCTATCGGCCTTCGCTCAGCCGGCGGGTTTGGACCTGCGCAGCCACCAAGGGATGATTCCCGTGGAGCTTCTGGGCAACCATGCCTTTCCCGCCATCGGCGAGCAGCCCTATCTGATCACGCTGAGCCCGCATTCCTTTTTCTGGTTCCGGCTGGACAAAAAGTGCGCTTCCCACCGCGGATGTCATTACTCGCTGACTCTCGAAAGAAAATTGGATCAATCGCACGCCTGCCGGTAATAAAGTAGTAGGCACACTCCGTGTGCCGTTTAGCGTTTCAAACGGCACACGGAGTGTGCCTACTACTTTGGGGACCGTACATGGCGACACGGGGACTGAGCGAAGTCGTCCAGCATCTCCGCAGAGTGGTGCTGGTCCGAGACGGCGCGGGCCTGTCCGACGGTCAGCTGCTGGAGGCGTTTGTCGTTCAGCGCGACGACGCCTGCCTCGCGGCCCTGGTGCGCCGGCACGCGAGCATGGTGTGGGGCGTTTGCCGTCGCCTTCTACACAACCACCACGATGCCGAAGACGCTTTTCAGGCCACTTTCCTCGTCCTCGTGAGGCGGGCGGCCCAGGTCGTGCCGCGAGACATGGTCGCCAACTGGCTTTATGGCGTGGCACATCAGACGGCACTCAAGACCCGCGCGACCGCGGCCAAGCGTTCGGCAAGGGAAAGGCAGGTGATCGACATGCCCGAGCCCCAGGCGGTCGACAGCGATTCTCTGGAACGATCTGCAGCCGCTCCTCGACCTGGAACTGGCGCGTTTGCCGGACAAGTATCGCTTGGCCATTGTCTTGTGCGACCTGGAGGGCAAAACACGCAAGCAAGCGGCTAGACAGGCCGGCCTGCCCGAGGGAACGCTGGCCAGCCGCCTGGCGCGGGGCCGGGCCCTGTTGGCGAAACGGCTGTCCCGGCGCGGGTTGGCGGTGACGGGCGGTTCGTTGGCGGCGCTCATGGTTCAGCACGCCAATGCGGCCAGCGTGCCGACGGCGGTGGTATCTGCGACGATCAAGGCCGCGAGCATCATTGCGGCGGGAAACGCGGCGGCCGGCGGAGTTGTCTCGGCCAAGGTCGCCGCTCTGACGGAAGGAGTTTTGAAAGCCATGTTGCTAAGCAAGCTCAAAATCGCCACGGCGCTGGTGGCGTCGGCGGTGGTCATCTTCGCGGCAGCGGGCACCTGGGCCACGAGCCGCGGGTCGCAGGCCGGCCCGGACACCGTCCAGAAAAAGGCCAAGGATGTGAACTGGAAGGACGTCGACGACAAGGTGCAGCCGATTGTGCGCAAACAATTCCAGGACGCCCATCCCGATATGCCGCCGCACCTGAAAAGTGCCGACTGCACGGTGTGTCATAACGTCGGGTATCAAGTCCAGACGCCCAAGCGCCACTCTCCTGGCGAAAGCGATGGCGACAAAGTGCAGCGCCTCGAGCAGGAGGTCCAGAAATTGCGAGAGGAAAATGAGTTGCTGCGGCTGGAGGCGTGGATTCTGCTCAAGGAGATTCAGAGGCAGAACGTGCAGAAGAAGGATGGAAAATGATGATTAGTAACCGATGGCTCCTCGACCCCTGCCGGCTTGTCCGGCAGGTGAAGAAGGTCATCGGCTAGCAACGGGCCACAAAGCCCTGTCCTCGACCCCTGCCGGCTTGTCCGGCAGGTGAAGAAGTTCGGCAGCTAGCAAAGGCACTGCGAGTCCCCTCCTTCGACCCCTGCCGGCTTGTCCGGCAGGTGAAGAAGTTCAAGGGCTAGCAACCCACATCGACCCGGAGGAGACCGAAGCTCGACCCTAGCCGCCGAACTTCTTCACCTGCCGGACAAGCCGGCAGGGGTCGCCATGAGGATTGGGGACCAAGTTAGCCGCCGAACTTCTTCACCTGCCGGGCAAGCCGGCAGGGGTCGCCAAGCGTTTGTTTTGTTGTCCTGTTTGCGGGGGTTTGGATTCCATGGCCCAATCTCGGCTTTCAAATGGCGGCAGTGCTAACTACAATGGAAACTGTCGCCGTTTTTCACTACCGTTGTTGTGTCCTCACCCGGCCGTTTTCATGCAATGTCAGCAGTATTGGCAACCGCTGTCCTGGTTTTTGCGCGCTGGGGTTGTGCGCGGCGGCGATGGGTTGCGATCAACCCGAGATCAAGAAGTACACCGCTCCTCGTGAAAAGGCCGCTCCTGATTTCACGCGTTTGGCTAGCTACGATGTGCCCAAAGGTTGGGTGCGTCAAGCGCAGCCCAAGGAATTCAGCGTCGCGACCTTCCAAGTTGGCGAGGGCGAGGGCGAGAAGCCGGTGGTCATCACCATGTCGCGGCTGCCCGGCAAAGCGGGAGGTTTGACCGCCAACATCGACCGCTGGCGCGGCAAGGTCGGCCTCGAGCCGCTGAAGAACGAACAAGAGCTGGAAAAATCGCTCCTTTGGCTGCAGGTGGACGGCGAAAAAACGCCCTATGTCGATCTCGCCAACCCCGCCAAGTCGGATGCAAACCGTATCCTCGGCGTGGTGGCCCAGCGCGGGCCGATGACCTGGTTTTTCATGATGCAAGGCCCTCCTGACCTGGTCGGCCAAAGGAAGTCCGAATTCGTTTCGTTCGTGGAGTCAGTCAAGTTCGGCGGCACAGGAGCCAATGATGGATAACACGAACGTGCAAATCACCCAGCAACCAGCCGCCACCGGCGCCGTATCGGAACTCAGTGCGCCAAAGCCCATTCCCAGCTTGCGCAAGCAAGGCGCGGCGTACTGGCTGGTCAGATGCGTGAAGGAATTGGCCGCCCTGCGTTTGACCGTGATCCTGTTCGCCCTGTCGATTTTTCTGGTTTTCGCCGGCACGCTGGCCCAGGTCGACTCCGGCATCTGGACCGCGGTGGATACCTATTTCCGCTCACTTTACGTCTGGATTCCGCTGCAAATCTTCTTCCCACGCCGCATCGTGGTCGGTGGCGGCTTCCCGTACCCCGGCGGTTGGCTGCTCGGCGGCCTGCTGCTCGTCAACCTCCTGGCGGCGCACGCGGTTCGTTTCAAATTCTCGCTAAAACGCAGCGGCATCATCATTTTGCACGCCGGTGTCATCATCATGATGTTAAGTGAAGTGGTGACGGGCTTGTTCGCGGTGGAAGGGTCGATGCTGATTTTCGAAGGCAAGTCGTCCAATTACCTGACACACCCGCGAGCCACCGAGCTGGCCGTGACGGAGGTTGGCACGACCGACATGGCCAACGTCGTTGCCGTGCCCATGGCACTGCTCAAAAAAAGCGCCGGCCCCATCAAAAGTGAGAACTTGCCGTTTGACGTGCAGGTGGTCCAGTACATGGTCAATTCGCGTCTGTTCAGGCAAGACGTGGAGCCGGAGTTCTTGCCCCATGACTTCGCGACGTTGCGGCTGGCGCCAAAAGGCGTCGCCAATCGCGCGACCGCCGGCTTCGGCGCCAAGGATTACCTGTGCGTGGACCAACCGGAAACCGGCGGCGTGGAGCAGAACAAAGACGATCAGCCAGCCGCCTACGTCCGCTTTCTCGACAAGGCCACGGGCAAGGACTTAGGCACCTATTTGTTTTCGGTGATCCTGCAGGAGGAGCCGCAATACGTCAGCGTGGACGGCAAAAAATACGATGTTCGCCTGCGTCTGAAACGCAGCTACATGCCGTATACCGTGCACCTCATCAAATTCAGCCATGACCTTTACATGGGCACCGACAAGCCGAAGAATTTCTCCAGCCGTATTCGCCTCGTTGATCCCGCCAAGAACGAGGACCGCGAGGTGCTGATCTCGATGAACAATCCGCTGTATTACGGCGGGGAGACATTCTTCCAGCAAAGCTTTTTGCCTGGAGACAAGGCGACCATTTTGCAAGTCGTTTGGAACCCTGGCTGGCAGATGCCCTACATTGCGTTTTTGATGGTGGCGATTGGCATGCTGATCCACTTCGGCATTCGCCTGGTTGGTTTCCTTCAGCGGAGCATCGCGGCATGAACGGTTATTCACGCTATTTGCCTGCTGGCATCGCCGCTGGCTTCGCAATGGTCTACTTTCTGGCCATGGCGATACCAGCGACCAACGCTCCCAACAAAATGCAGCTTGCCGAAGCAGCGAGAATCCCCGTGGTCCAGGGCGGACGGATCGTGCCCCTGGACACCGTCGCGCGCAACAATCTCATGATTATCAGCGGCCGGCAAAGTTTCACGGACGATGCGGGCAACAGCGTGCCGGCCATCAAATGGCTGCTGGAGGTCATGACTTTGCAAATGCCGGGCGGCAAAGACACGACCGACGCCGCCTATGATTACAAGATATTCCGCATCGAGAATTTCCAGGTGCTGAGCCTGCTTCACCTGGAGCCGCGCAGCGGTTTTCGATATTCCTACGCCGAATTGGCCAAGAACTTCTCGGAATTCGACAAGCAATTCAAGCGGGCGCTAAATCGTCCGGACGCCGACAAGGAACTGTTCGAGATCAAGATTGTCGAGCTAGCCCACCATGTCAGGTTATTTCAGCAATTGGCGGATTTTGAGGTTCCCCTGGTCATCCCACCCACTTCCAGCGGTGAAGAATGGCGTTCTTTGCGCGACGCCGGTCCGCGCGACAAACGGCCCGACTCGGCCGTCGTGGGTTTGGTGAGCATTCTGGATGCCTACAAGAAAATGAATGTCAAGGCTTTCAATGCGGCTCTCAAGGATTACGAGGAGTTGCTTGACAAGCAATTGCCGCACTATTCCGGCAGGGTCGATTTCGAGGTTTTCTTCAATCATTTGGCGCCGTTCTTCCATTGCGCGGTTTTGTACGTTTTTGTGCTGATCCTGGCCTGTGCCAGCTGGATTGCTTTTCCGCGGGAACTTAGCCAGGCGGCGATCGCGCTGGCCGTCGTCACACTCCTCGTCCATACCTTCGCTCTGCTGGGTCGGATGTACCTGATGGGACGGGCTTTTGTGTTCGTGACCAACCTTTACTCATCCGCGGTGTTTATCGGCTGGGTTTGCGTGATCCTTGGTTTGGTGCTGGAACGGATTTACCATAATGGCGTGGGCAGTTTCGTGGCTGCTGTCACGGGGTCGTTGAGCTTGATCATCGCCCATTACCTTGCGACCAGCGGCGACACCATCGAAATGATGCAGGCCGTGCTGGACACCAATTTCTGGTTAGCCACCCACGTGACCTCCGTCACGATCGGCTATTCCGCCACCTTTGTCGCCGGCTTCCTCGGCGCCACCATGATCGGCCTGGGAGTTTTCACCACCAAAATGAACAAGGAACTGTTCCGGGTGCTGGGGCAAATGATCTACGGCATCGTTTGCTTCGCGCTGCTGTTCAGCTTCATTGGGACCGTCCTGGGCGGCATCTGGGCCGACTACTCCTGGGGACGCTTTTGGGGTTGGGATGCCAAGGAAAACGGCGCCTTGCTGATCGTTTTGTGGAACGCTCTGCTCCTGCACGCCCGCTGGGGCGGCATGGTGCAGCAGCGCGGCATGGCCGTGCTCGCGGTCGGCGGCAACATTGTCACGGCCTGGTCGTGGTTCGGCGTCAACATGCTCGAGGTCGGTTTGCATTCCTACGGCTTCAAGTCCGGAACGCAATACTGGCTGCTGGCCTTCGTCGCCAGCCAGCTGGTGATCATGGGTATTGGCCTGGTGCCGCTGCGGATGTGGCCTGGTTTTTCCGCGGCGGCGCCGAAGCCGGTTCCCCTTCAGACGCCGCCGGCCCTGGACTTGGCTCCACCCAACGCGATCAAGTCACGGGCGGAGCTGGGGCGCGGGGATAAGAAATCGAATCAAATCAAGGCGCGGTAGAATGCCACGGCCTTGTGCCGTGGTACCTTACGCTGGTCTCTAGTAGACGCCAACGTGAACCTCCACGGCACAAGGCCGTGGCATCCCATAATATACTCCTGGTGCACGTTTTTCCCCGACCACGGAGTATTCCCGATGCGCTTCATCCGCCTCATCGTCCTTGGATCGATCGCCGCCGCGATCGCCTTGAGCTCGCTTGCCGACGCCGGCGCTCAGCAAAAGAAGGCGACCATCGCCGACTTCATCAGTCCCGCGTTCCCCTCCGAGCTGGTCTCAGCCAAAAAAGCCGATACCATCGCGTGGATCGCCTATGAACGCGGCATGCGCAATGTCTACGCCGCGGCCGCGCCGGATTTCAAGCCAGTCAGGCTGACCAACTTCCTCAGCGACGACGGCAACGACCTCACCGGCCTCAGCATTACCGACGACGGCGGTGTGGTCGTCTTTGTCCGCGGCCATACGCCCAACCAGGCCGGCTGGATCGCCAATCCGACCAGCGATCCCAGGGGCAGCGAGCGAGCGATCTGGGCCGTCAAGACCACGGGCGGCGAGCCGTGGAAAGTGGCCGTGGCCGCCAATCCCGTGCTGGCGCCGGACGGCCGCTGGATCGTGTTCGTCAAGAACGGTCAAATCCACGCCGCGCCGGTGCTCGCGCCGAAGACGGCGGCCGATGCCGACAAGGATGACAAACCGCTCTTCCTGGCGTTCGGCACCAACAGCAACCCGACCTGGTCGCCGGATAGCCGCCACATCGCTTTCGTCAGCAATCGCAGCGATCACAGCTTCATCGGAGTTTACGATTCTCGACAAACCCAAGGTCACCTATCTGGCGCCAGGCGTCGATCACGACACCAGCCCGACATGGTCGCCCGACGGCAAGCAGATCGCCTTCATTCGCCGGCCGGGCACGCCCTTCGGCCAGCAAAAGCAGGACGGCAAAGCCGGCGCTGGTGGTGGCGGCGGCGGCAAAGGCAAGAAGGACAAGCAACAGGCCGTGCCTCCTGACAACGACGCTCCCAAGCAAACGGCCGGCGGCAAAGGCCTGACCAAGGCGACTTTCAGCGGCGGCTACACGCTCTCCTTTTGGGTCGCCGACGCCGGCACAGGCCAGGGCCGCGAGTTCTGGCACAATGAGGCCAGCGACAAAACCTTCACGGCACTTAATGGCATTCAGTGGACCGGTCAGAGCGTCATCTTCGGCCTCGAGCCGGAGCAATGGAAACGCTACTACGGCGTACCCATCTCAGGCGGCAAGGTTGAGCCGGTCATGCTCACGCCGGGCGAAGGCATGGTCGAGAACATCGGCCTGTCGAGCGATGGTCAGCATCTTTTCTATTGCACCAACGCCGCGGACATCGACCGCCGTCACATATGGAAAGTCCCCACGGCGGGCGGCAAGGCTGCCCAGCTAACCTCCGGCAGCGATATCGAAATGTACCCGGCGGCGCTGGCCTCCGGGGCCAACATCGCCGTCCTGTTTGCCAGCGCCAAGCAGCCGCTTTCGGTCGCGGTGGTCCCGGCAGCGGGCGGCAAGGCGCGCGTGATATTTCCCACGCTGGCCGCGAGTTTTCCGCTCGAGGATCAGGTGGTCCCCCAGAACCTCGTGCTCAAGTCCGCGGACGGCATGGAATGCCACAACCAGCTGTTTTTGCCCAGCGATCTCAAGCCCGGTGAGCGCCGCCCCGCTATCCTTTTTGTGCACGGCGGTCCCCAGCGGCAGATGCTGCTCGGCTACCACTACATGCACTTTTATCACATGGCTTACGCCGTCAATCAGTACCTGGCGAGCCAGGGCTACATCGTGATGTCGGTGAACTACCGCGGCGGCATCGGCTACGGCAAGAATTTTCGCAACGCTCCCAAGCGCGGCGCCCAGGGCAACTCCGAATACCAGGACGTTCTTGCCGCCGGCCAGCATTTGCAAAACCGGCCTGACGTGGACGCCAAGCGCGTCGGTATCTGGGGCCTTTCCTACGGCGGCATCTTGACCGCCCAGGCGTTGGCCCGCAACTCAGACATTTTCGCGGCCGGCGTCGACATGGCCGGCGTTCACCTCTGGGGCAATTCGCTCGATCCCACCAGCATTTCCTACCAGTCCTCGGCCATCTCCCACATCGACAAATGGAAATCGCCGGTGCTGCTCATCCACGGCGACGACGACCGCAACGTGGCCTTTTCGCAGACGACGGGCCTGGTGCAATTGCTCCGGGCCCACAACGTGCCTCATGAGCTGATCGTGTTTCCGGATGATGTGCATGATTCACTGCTGTTTCACCGCTGGATCACGGCGTTTGGCGCCACGGATGATTTCTTGAAGCGGCATGTGAAGAATGGGAAATGAGTTGTGGGGTGGCGAGCCGAACCGCGTAAGCGGTCGGGTCGATTGGGTCCGGGGCAGTTTGTTCAGCCCACACAAATAGATGTGTCCCTTTAGATTATTGCAGAGATAACATATTCGCAAATTCAAAGGGGCGTGCCACTTGCCATCAATCAATGGCGGACTGATGGTCAAGCTGCTCAAGGCGCGCCAACCACCGATCAAAATGCGGGCAACGTGCCCAAAGCGCAGGTAGCCCAATCGCATAGGCTAGCAGCGGACCGTGAATGTTTTCGTCGTAGTCTGCGAAGTGCTTCTCGATGCGTGCTTTGGGGTGGCTGTGGGGGCCGTGGTCGATGCGTTCTGGCGTGTCGTATGGCTGACACTCCGCGGTGAGACCGGCAAGCGCAGGCTGCCGATCGCCGAACCAGTCGGCGAACTTGCCAGGGTCGGACAATACGAGGGCCTCGAACTCGTGAACCTGCAAGTAAGCAATGAACCGCGCGTCTGATCGTTCAGCCGCGATGGCTGTCTCCAGTATCTCGACCTGCCGGTAGCAATCGGCATGGGCCATCGCCTCAGCGTATCCGGGAAAATCATGGGGAATGTGGTAAAGGTCCACCATCATCGAGAACCGTGCTTCAGCGGACCGAGCCACCGGCGCATGTCTTCCAACGCGTGGACAAATCTCGCGAACATACCGCCCCGCGGTATTCTTCCACGCCGCCTGCCGTGCGGTCCCGTGAACCGCGGCGGCCACAAAAAAACGTTGAAATCGGCCAAATGGGGCTGCAGCAGGTCGCGCGCGAAGGTCTCCTCGGTTTGCCCCTCGACTGTCAGGTAGAGGTTCTTCACGAGTAAGGACCTCCTCCGACCACATTCTTCTCCCACAGTTGGCCGAGCGAATACTCGTTCAACCACTCCTGCAGCGCCGCGGACGAGAGACGCTCCAAGGTCGATGTGCCGTTTTGTCGATGGACGATGATCACCTCTTCGGGCTCGAAACAGTCCACCAGGGCGGCGGATTGCGTGGCGACAATGACCTGGCAATGATGGGAGGCGACGCGGATCAGAGAACCTACCAGGTTGAGCGCCGCGGGGTGCAACCCCAATTCCGGCTCATCAATCGCGATGATTTTCGGCAAAAGGTGGAGCGGTTGGCTGAGCAGCGTCGTCAACAGCATGAAGCGCAGGGTTCCGTCGGAGAGCTGATGCGCCCCAAAATCGCCGTCCATTCCCTTGATGCGCCAGCGCAGACGGATGCCCCGAGGATTCTGCGACGTCGGTTGCAACACGAATTCGCCGAATCCCGCCAACGCCTGGCGAATCGTGGCGACGATGCGACGGTACGAGTTGTGTTGGTAGTTCTGCAAGTAGAAGAGAAGGGCGGCCAGATTGCCGCCGTCTTCGCGCAGCTCGCTGTTGTCGTCAAATTTGCATTCGCTGACAGGTTCGCACGCCCCTTCGAATCTCAAAGTATTCGATCGTTAAGGCGTTACGTTCGGCGCCGCCCCGCGGTTAAGCGGCAATGGCGCCGCCGCCCCCGCCGCCTGACGAGTGCGGGATAATCGTCTCAAACCCAACCAGGTCGAATCCGTGGGAATTGAACGGGTCGCCGCCCAGGTCCTGGTAGGTGTCGCCGGGCGTCTTCGTCGTGGGTCCGCCGTGGCCCACGAGACCGCCCGTGAATGTGGAGTCGCCGATGCCCAGGTAATTGTTCGACAGGCCAAGGGTGACCGCCGTGGCGCCGCCAACGTCCACGCCCTGGAGGGTCACACGATTCGCGCCCTGGCCCGTCACAACCGTCAAGTTGCCTTCGATGGTTGTGGGATCAATCACAATGGAATCCTTGCCGCCGCCAGTGTGGATGCGCACGTTTTTCAAGACCTTGGAGTTCTCGACAGTGACGGAGTCATTTCCAGACCCCGTCTTGATCGACAAACTGTGAGTGACTTCGGCCGACTGAATCAGGATGCTGTCGCTGCCGTTGCCGGCGGTGATCGACAGCCCCTTGGGCGCGGTGAAGCTGTAGCCGCTTACCGCCGTGGCTGGGGCGTGCTGCCCGCGGGCGGCGGTGGAGTGCCGCCGACCGTAAGCACGTCGTTGCCGTCCCCCAATACGATGATGATTCGCCCCGTGACCGCATGGGTGAACGTGCCATTGGGCTTGCCGTTGACATTGGTGGCGGCCCCGCCCGCTTGCTGTCCCGTGACGGTAAACAGATTGCCGGTTTGGGTAAGGAGAATGCCGTTGGCCCCGCTCAGACCGTCGATGCTCAGCACGCCGGCCGTGACGGATGCGGTCACGTTGCCGGCGGGAACCAATCGATTTTCCAGTTGCTCCACTTTGAGTGAAAAACTTCTGCGTCGCATGGTGTTACCCCTCGTGGTTGACCGATATTTCCGCGGCGCCGACGGCAACACGCACGCCCAGGCTCGCACACGGCAACCGGCAGTTATGAAATTTTGGAGATGCTCAAGTGGAAAGGTGATGGAAGCGAGACATGGTCCAACAGTCCGCCACCAATGGGGAACCCCACTAGGACGAAGCATAGGTCATGTTCATGGCCCGTGCGTGAAATAATGCAAAAAAACTTAACGAGTGGGCCAACATTTGCCGCGGAGAGCGCAAAGAACGCAGAGAAAAAACAACAAAGAAGATGGACGGCGAGGTGAGCTTGTGGTGTGTTCGACCACGGTGAACTTTGCGGCGGGGTGGCACGCTCGGCCCGAATCTCATTGACGGCGCTACCAGCCAGAGATTGGCCGGGCGTGCTGAACTTCCCACGACTTTATCCCATTGCTGACATTCCTTCGAACCTCCCGATCCAAATCATTCAGTCCTGACCCTTGAGAATGTATGAGGGCCGCACGCCCGGCCTATCTCCGTCCGTTGGCGCCGTCAGGGAGTATAGGCCGAGCGTGCCACCCGCCGTATACTTGGTGATTATTCACGCAGTCCCCCCTATGTTTTTGTTCCAGTGTGGATAATACCCACCAGTAACAAGACTCCAAGAATTAGTGATGTAACGCTTGCGATGTAACATAAGATTCCAAGCCAGCGGATGTGTCGTTCACTTAATGAACGCCCTAGACGTCTTTGCACATCGATAATGCTCTGGAGCCAATACCGGTGCATTAGTAATGAGACAACGCCTAAGAGGCCGATAAGCAGCCCTGCCGTCGTATCGGACATTCTTGACATCCTCCTCGCCGTAATCGGAAGCTGGTTTTTGGGAAAAAAAAGGGGACATCGTACATTAGTCATAGTCTATGATGTCCCCTTTTCTTCCCCGTGGCAAAGAGTTTTTTGCCGTCTTTTTTCGTGTGTTTGGTGTGTTTCGTGGTTCAGATCCATGTCGCCGCCAGTGCTCCCTGGCTATCGGCAAGGCCTGTTTGGTAAATGCGCACACCAGTGGGATCGACCTGATCCACCAACCATAGAGGGGTGGAAGAAATCGCTGCCCCTGCATTACTGCCCACTGGCCACTGCCCACTGCCTACCATTCCACCGCCCACTGTTTGCAGGGTGATGGTTACTAAACTGCCGCCCGCCATGGTCTGAATTGGCGTGGTGCTGAACAGCGTGATGCCGATCTCGCCCGTCACCGGATTGATCGCCACGCTCAGCTGCCAACCGCTGCCGGCGCTGGGAACCGTGCCGAGCTTAATGTCGGCGGCAGTTACGCTGAACAGTTGCGGATTGTAACGCAGTGCCAAGGTCGCTTCCATCAGGCCGCTGCTGCCGGCGGCCCGGGGCGTGTCGATGTTGACCGGCACGGTGACGGTGCCGCTGGTCGTCGCCACCAATGCAGGGCCCAAACTCAATGTCGGGTCGGGGCCTGTCGCTGGAATGGTCAGGCCCGCTGGCGGCAGCGGAATCTGCGGCGCGGCAATGCCTGCAAGCAGACGATTCATCAAGGTGACGTCGCTCGAGTTGATATTGCCTGTACTGGTCACGTCGCCAATGATGGCCGGGTCGAGCTGCTCAAATGCCGCGAAACCGCTGTCGATGCCGACCGCCACCTGGCCGATCAACGCCGCGTCCAATGGGCTGAAACTGCCGGTGCCCGCGACGTCGCCGAGATAGGCCACGGCCTCGATGCCGTCGCTGTTCGTGGCGGTGCTGCTGCCATTGATGGTGATGTTGCCCAGGTGCAAAAGCGCCTTGCTCTTGTAGCTGCTGGCGGCGCTGTTGGGCACCTGGGCGAGGATATAGCCCAGGGTGACGGCGCCGTTGAGCGGTGTTCCGCAATGAAAGGCGAAACTGGCCACGCCGCCGGAGTTGGACAGCAAAGTGAAGGTCCCGGATTGGCTGTTGAGCGTGCCGCTGATGTTGAGCAGGGCAGGATTGTAGGTGAGGTTGAAAGTCACATCCGTCAAGTTGGCATGCGCCGCGAGAGTGATCGGGATGCCGCTGCCGGTATTGTTGGGCAGAAGGATGTTGGCGGCACTGTTGGGGCCGCGGGCGAAGTCGGGGATGCTCAGTACCACTGACGGGGTCGCGGCCACGGTAAATGTGGCGACATAGTTGTTGCCGGGGATGCCACTATCGGTGCCGTCGAGCTCGACGCCGCTTGAGTCTTTGATACCGCTCGCGCCGCTGACCAGGGTGACGGTATACGTGCCGGCCGCGAGCACTCCGGAGGTGGAGACGAAGGTGAATGACGTGTCGGGCGGTGCTCCCGACGCGGTGTTGAGGACCAGCGATCCGCGGACAAACTGGCTGAACCGATTGACGAGGAGCACGTCGTCCGATGCCGAGTAAAGACTAAGCGTGGTGGGATCGAAGGCCTTGGCGAACGTGACGCTGAAGCCTGTCGGCGTGGGCGACAAGCCCGTAACGATTAAACCTCGGACGGCGATGGGGGCGCTGGTAGCCGAAAGGGTGTTGGAGGTATCACTTGCGGTGATCGTTGTGCTGCCCAATGTTTGCAGGGTGCCGCTGAAAACGCCGACGCCGCCCGTGAGCGTGCTATTTGGCGGCAATAGGGCGGCGCTATCGCTGCTGGTGAAGTGGATGGTGCCGGAGTAGCTTGGGGCGATATTTCCGTAGGGATCGAGGGCGGTAACGGTGAACGCGGCGGGAATGCCGGTCTCGGCGCGGGCTCCAGCGGTGATTACAAAGTGGTTTGCCGCGATGGCGGTCACATTGATAACCGCACTGGTGCCGGTGGCATTGTTCGCAGTGGCGATGAAACTCTGGCTGCCGGCCGTTCGCAACTCGACCGCGAAGACGCCGACGCCGCCGGTCAGCGTAGTGTCGACGGGGAGTTGCGCCTGGGGATCGGTGCTGGAAAAATGGACAACGCCTGTGTAATTGCCATCGATGTTGCCAGCCACGTCTTGTGCCTCGGCCACCATGAGGATGGGCGTGCCCGCCTTAACGGTGGTGGGCAGTCCGACAAAGGCGAAGTGGGGGTTCACAGTGACGACGGCACTGCCCATGATGGCGCTCGTCGTGGAGTCGGTGACCGTCACGAGCTCGGTGCCGACCGTAATCAGTGTTACGGCGCTGGAGAACACGTGCACGCCGTTGTCGCTGGGCGCAAAAGTGTAATCCGACGGCAGCGACACACCTAAGCCCGCGTCCGTCGTCGAGAAGTGAACAGTGCCGGTGTAGGCATAGGAGGTTTCGCCAAACTGGTTTCGGCAGTGACGGTTATTGTGACGCTGCCACCCGACGTGATGCTGGTTGGCGCGGGGCTCACGAGAAATTGGGTCACCGCCGCGGGGCTGACGATGGTGTAAGTCTGCCCTGTGAAGTCGCCGTTGGCCGAATTGAGTAAAACGCTTACCGTGTTGCTGCCAAGATTAGCTACGACGAGGTCAGGTTTGCCGTCGCCGTTCACATCGCCAACTGCCACCGAATCCGGGGCGGTACCAGTGGCCAAGGTTTGCTGCGCCTGGAAAGTCCCGTTGCCGTTGCCCAGCAGCACACCTATCGTGTTACTGCCTTTATTTGCCACGACGATGTCGGGTTTGCCGTCACTGTTCAAATCGCTGATCGCTACCCCATTGGGGCATTACCAGCGTGGAAGGTTTGCTGCGCCTGAAAGGTTCCATCGCCGTTGCCAAGCAGGACGCTTACAGAGCCACCAACATTGGTCACGACGATATCGGGTATGCCGTCGCCGTTCACATCGCCAAGCGCCACCGCATTTGGGCCATAGCCAGTGGCGAAGGTTTGCTGGGCCTGGAACGTTCCATTACCGTTGCCCAGCAGCACACTTACAGTGCTGCTGCCAAAATTGGCCACGACGATGTCGGGTTTGCCGTCACCGGTCACATCACCAATCGCCAGCGGCCCACCCCCACCACCAGTGGCGAAGGTTTGCTGGGCCTGGAATGTGCCGTTGCCGTTGCCCAACAGCACACTTACCGTGTTACTGCCACTATTGGCCACAATGATGTCAAGTTTGCCGGCACCGCTCACCTCGGCAAGCGCCAGCGAATTTGGGTCAATACCAGTGGCGAGAGTTTGCTGGGCCTGGAAAGTTCCGTTGCCGTTGCCCAGCAGGACGCTTACCGTGTTACTCTTATCGTTGGCCACCACGATGTCTGAATTGCCATCGCCGTTCACATCACCAATCGCCACTGATTCTGGGTACTTACCAGTGGTGAAGGTTTGCTGGGTCTGGAAGGTACCGTTACCGTTGCCCAGCAGCACGCTTACGGTGTCACTGCCTCTATTGGCCAGGATGAAGTCGGGTTTGCCGTCGCCGTTCACATCGCCTACCGCCACCGAAGACGGGTCATAACCCGTGGCGACGGTCTCCTGCGTCTGGAAGATCCCGTTGCCGAGATCCAGCAGGACGGTTACGGAGCTAAAAGCGATATCACTCGCCACGACGAGATCGGGTTTGCCGTCGCCGTTCACATCGCCAACCGCAAAGGCATCTGAGGCACAATCAGTAAAGAAGGTTTGCTGTGCTTGGAAGGTTCCGTTGCCGTTGCCCAGCAGCACGCTTACTGCGGAATTGAGATAATTGTCCACGACGATGTCTAGTTTGCCGTCGCCGTTAAAATCGGCCACCGCCACCGAATCGGGGTCAACACCAGCGGCAAAGGTCTGCTGCGTCTGGAATGTTCCGTTGCCGTTGCCCAGCAGCACGTTTACTGCGTTAACGCTTGCATTGGCCACTACGATGTCGGGTTTGCCGTCGCCGTTCACGTCGGCAAGAGCCAACGAAATCGGGTCATGGCCAGCGGCAAAAAGGTGCGGGGTTTGAAAAGTTCCGTTGCCGTTGCCCAGCAACACGCTCACCGCGTTTCCAGTCACGCCACCGGCGACGACGATGTCGGGTATGCCGTCGCCGTTCACATCGCCAAGCGCCAACGAATGGGGGCTAATAACAGTATCGGAGGTTAGCTGCGGCTGGAAAGTCCCATTGCCGTTGCCCAGCAGCACACCGACCGTGCCACTGCCTCCATTGGCCACAACGATGTCGGATTTGCCGTCGCTGTTAACATCCTCAATCGCCACCGAATTTGGGTAAGAACCAGTGGCGAAGGTTTGCTGCGCCTGGAACGTGCCGTTGCCGTTGCCCAGCAGCACACTTACCGTGTTACTGCCAAAATTGGCCACGACGATGTCGGGTTTGCCGTCACCCGTCACATCGCCAACCGCCACCGAAATTGGCTCAGAGCCAGTGGCGAAGGTCTGCTGCGTCTGGAAGGTCCCGTTGCCATTGCCGAGCAACACGCTAACGCTTTCGCTATTTTCATTCGCCACGATGATGTCGGGATTGCCATCGCCGTTCACATCCTCCACCGCTACCGAAATAGGCTTATTGCCAGTGGCCATGAAAGTTTGCGGTCCACTGAACGTAAACGCGGCCGGCGCGTTTGGATTATTGAGCGGATTGCCGGCCAGGTTGTAGATGCTGCCGTTATCCACCAAATTCAAACCGATACTGCCGAAGCCCGTGATGCCGCTCACGGTGACCGTGTACACAGCACCGCTGACTGGCGTCACCTTGGACAGCGTGCCTGCCACCGTGCCGGTCAAAGCCAGCGCAAAATCGCTGAGATTGACGCCGATCACTGGTCTGGCTGAAGGTGACCGTGAAGACGACGGTGCTGCTGGCGTTAGTCCCCAGACTCGCGGGACTGGTGCGATCGATCGATTCGACGAATGGCGCGATGCCGGACGAATTGACCGCAAGGATCACGGCGCTGCCGGTGATGGAAGGATTGCGGCTGTCGCTAGCGGCCACGGTCTGTTTGCCTGCCGTGTACAGCGTCGGGGTGAAGATGGCCATGCCCCCCTTGAGCGTGGTATTGATTGGAAGCGCCGCTTGAGAATCACTGCTGCTAAAATGGACGGTGCCGGTATAGCCCGTGACCGTGTTGCCGAATGGGTCCAGTGCCGTGACCGTCAACCTAAACGCGGTGTTTGGCATCACTGTGGTGGGTCCAATGACCGCAAAATGCGTCGCCGCCGCGGGCGTGACTGACACCGACGCACTGACGCTCAGGGCAGTGACGACAGTATCAAAGGCAGTGAGGGTTTGGACGCCGGGGCTGACCAGGGTCGCGCCGGAAGTGAAGACGTGGACGCCGCCGTCAGCGGGCACGAATGTGTAATCGGCCGGCACCAACGCCCTTGCACCCGAGTCGGTCGTACTGAAGTGGACCGTGCCGGTGTAGCCCGCAACCACATTATTGGAAGAGTCCAAAGCTGCTCAAGGTGAAGGGCAGGCTTGTGCCGGCAGTTGTAGCGGAAGGCAGGCCGGTGATGGCCAATGCGGTGGCGGTGCCGGTGGTGATGCCGTAGATTTGGCCAGTGAAGTTGCCGTTGGCCGAATTTAGCAAAATGCTTACTGTGTTGCTGCCCTTATTGACCACGACAAGATCGAGTTTGCCGTCGCCGGTCAAGTCGGTAACCGCCACCGACGACGGGCCATAACCAGTGGCGAAGGTTTGCTGCGCCTGGAAGGTCCCGTTGCCGTTGCCCCGCAGCACGCTCACCGTATCACTTCCATAATTGGCCACGACGATGTCGGCATTGCCGTCGCCGGTGACATCGCCGAGCGCCACCGAATCAGGAGAATTGCCGCTGGCGAAGGATGGTTGCGGTTGGAAGGTGCCGTTGCCGTTGCCTAGCTGCACATTTACCGTGTTACTGCCTTCATTGGCCACGACGATGGTGTCTTTGCCATTGCTGGTCACATCGCCTAGCGCCAGCGGGCCTGGACCATAACCTGCGCCGAGGGTTCGCTGTGCTTGAAAAGTGCCGTTGCCGTTGCCGAGCAGCACGCTCACCGTGTTACTGCCATAATTGGCCACGCCAATGTCAAGTTTGCCGTCGTTGGTGACATCGCCTAGTGCCACCGAGTCTGGGTCTAGGCCAGTGGCGAAAGTTTGCTGTGCCTGGAAGGTCCCGTTGCCGTTGCCCAACAAAACGCTGACCGTGTTACCATCACTATTGGCGACGACGATGTCGGGCATGCCGTCGCCGTTCACATCGCCAACTGCGACGGAATCTGGTTCCTTGCCAGTGGCGAAGGTTTGCGGGGTCTGGAAGGTGCCGTTGCCGTTGCCCAGCAGCACGCTTACCGTGTTACTGTATTCATTGGCGACGACGATGTCGGGTTTGCCGTCGCCGTTCACATCGGCCAGCGCCATCGGAATTTGCGGCGCGAACCGAAATGTCGACGGATTGCTGTGCCTGAAAGGTCCCGTTGCCGTTGCCCAGCAACACGCCCACCTTGGAACCGCCGGCTTCACTGGACACGACAAGATCGGGTATGCCATCGCCGTTCACATCGCCGACCACCAACGAATTTGGATCATTGACGGCGGCGACTAATTGCGTCTGGAAGGTCCCATTACCGTTGCCCAGCAGCACACTTACCCTGCCCCAGTCCCAATTGGCTGTGACGATGTCGGGTTTGCCGTCGCCGTTGACATCGCCAAGCGCCAATGACAATGGATCAATTCCCGTGGCGAAAGATGCTGCGGCTGGAAGGTCCCGTTGCCGTTACCCAACAGAACGCTTACGGTGTTACTGCCTTCATCGGCCACCACAATGTCCGCTTTGCCGTCGCCGTTCACATCGCCGACCTTCACCGAATGTGGGTATTTACCCGTGGCGAAGGTTTGCTGCGTCTGGAAGGTTCCGTTGCCGTTGCCTAGCAGCACGCTGACCGTGTTGCTGCCTACATTGCCTAAGACGATGTCGGCTTTGCCGTCGCCTGTCACGTCGCCAACCGCAACTGAACCTGGGCCTATTCCGGTAGCGAAGGTTTGCTGTGTCTGGAAGGTGCCGTTGCCGTTGCCCAGCAGCACGCTTACCGTGTTACTGCCTCCATCGGCCACAACGATGTCGGCGTTCCCGCCGCTGTCGAAATCACCTAACGCAACTGAACTTGGGCCATTTCCCGCGGCGAAGGTTTGCTGTGTCTGGAAGGTGCCATCGCCGTTACCCAGCAACACACTTACCGTGTTACTGCGGTCATTGGCCACGACGAGGTCGGGGATGCCGTCGCTGGTCAAATCGCCAACCGCCACTGAAACCGGGTCCATTCCCGTGGCGAAGGTTTCCTGCGTTTGGAATGTTCCGTTGCCGTTGCCCAGCAGCACGCTCACGGTGTCCCCGTAGCCGTTGTTGCCGCTATTGGCCACGACGATATCGGCCTTGCCGTCGCCAGTCAAATCGCCTAACGCAACCGAAATTGGGTAAGGGCCTGTGGCGTTGGTCAGCTGTGTCTGAAACGTGCCGTTGCCGTTGCCCAACAGCACGCTGACGGTGTTACTGTTACCACCGGTTGTCCCGTTAACGCCAGTATTGGCCACGACGATGTCGGTCTTGCCGTCACCGGTCAAATCGCCAAGCATTATCGAATTTGGCGCTCTGACCAACGGCGAACGTTTGTGCGCGCAATGTCACCAAACGTGACGGCGCGTTCTGTTGCGTCAGCGGATCGCCGGCAAGATCGTGTATGCTGCCGTTATCCACCAAATTCAGCCCCAGCGTGCCGTTGCCTAAGACGCCGCTGACGGTGACCGTGTAAACCGATCCGTTCACCGGCGTCACCTGGCTCACCGTGCCGGTTGCCGTGCCGGTCATCGCCAGCTGGAAATCGCTGGCCGCGACTCCAGTAACCGCCTCGCTGAAGGTCACCGTGTAGCTGACGCTGCTGGCATTGGTGACCGGTCCGGCTGGAGTTGTGCGGTTGATTGATTGGACGAAGGGATCGATGGGCAATGGATTTACTGCATGTACCACAACGCTGCCCGTCAAGCCGGCATTGCCGGCGTCGGCTGCTGTCACGGTCTGCATACCCGGGGTGTTCAACGTCACCAAAAAGATGCCCATGCCGCCCGTGAGCCTGCTATCGACTGGAAGGATCGCTTGAGAATCGCTGCTGCTAAAATGAACTGTGCCGGAATAGGCCGTGACCCTATTGCCGAATGGGTCCAGAGCCGTGACCGTGACATGAAACACGGCTTTTATCATGACGCTGGTGGGGCCAACAACCTCAAAATGTGTTGCCGACGCGGGCACGACGGACACCGACGCACTGGCGCTGAGCATCGGAACAGCAGTGTCAACGGCGGTAATGGTTTGGACACCGGGGCTGACCAGGACCGCACCAGACGTGAAGACGTGGACGCCGCCGTCAACGGGGACGAATGTGTAATCGGCCGGCACGACCGCAGCGGCGCCGGTGTCGGTCGTGCTGAAATGGACAGTGCCGGTATAGCCCGCAACCACATGGTTGGACGAATCCAGGGCGGTTAACGTGAAGGGCAGGTTAGTGCCGGCCGGTGCAGAGGACGGCAAACCGGTTAAGGCCAGGCTGGCGATGGCGCTGGGGTGATGCCGTAGACCTGCCCCGTGAAGTCGCCGGTCGAATTCAGCAAAACGCTTGCCGAATACGTGGCCCCATTCAACGAGCCCGCGTTGGCGACGGCCAGGTCAGGTCTGCCATCGCCGGTCAAATCACCAACTGCAATCGAACCTGGGAAATAGCCAATGCCGAAAGTTTGCTGGCCCTGGAAAGTTCCATTACCGTTTCCCACCAGTACACTTATCGTGGTTGTTTCGGAGTTGGCCACCACCAGGTCGGGTATCCCGTCGCCGTTCACATCGGCAACCGCCACCGACTTTGGGTAATCCCCAGCGGCAAATGTCTGCAAGGCCTGAAAGGTCCCGTTGCCGTTGCCTAGCAGCACGCTCACTTTGCCCAAAAACGTACCATTGGCCACCACGAGGTCGAGTTTGCCGTCGCCGGTCAAATCGCTAAGCGCGACCGCATATTGGTTACGCAAAACGCTGTCTTGCTGCTGCGCCTGAAAGGTCCCATTGCCGTTGCCCAGCAGCAGGGCTACCGTGTTATATTCATTTGCAGCGACGATGTCAGGTATGCCGTCGCCGTTCACATCGCCGATTGCCAGTGATTCTGGGGAAGTACCAGCCGCGAAAGTTTGCTGGGCCTGGAAGGTTCCGTTGCCGTTACCCAGCAGCACGCCTACCGAGCCGCTTTGTTTATTGGCCACGACTAGGTCGAGTTTGCCGTTGCCAATTAAATCGGCAACCGCCACCGATTGTGGGTCATTACCAGTGGCGAAGGTCTGCTGGGCCTGGAAGGTCCCGTTGCCGTTGCCCAGCAGTACGCTTACCGTGCTGGTTTCCGGATTGGCCACAACGATGTCAGGTATGCCATTGCCGGTCAAATCGCCAACCGCCACTGAATCTGGCTGATCCCCGGCGGCGAAGGTTTGCTGCTTTTGGAAGGTCCCGTTGCCGTTGCCCAGCAGCACGCTTACCGTGGTACTTCCATAATTTGCCACGACGAGGTCGAGTATGCCGTCGCCGGTCAAGTCAGCTAGCGCGACGGATTGTGGACTATTACCGGTGGCAAAGGTCTGCGGCGCTGGAAGGCGGCCTGCGCGTTCTGTAAGGTGAGCGGATCGCCCGCTAAGTCATGTATGCTGCCATTATCCACCAAATTCAGCCCCAACGTGCCATTGCCTGAAACGCCGCTAACGTTGACCGTGTAAGCCGATCCGCTGACCGGCGTCACCTGGCTCACCGTGCCCGCTGCCGTGCCACCTAGCGCCAGCTCGAAATCGCTGGCCGCGACGCCCGCCACCGCCTCGCTGAAGGTGACCGTGTAGCTGACGCTGCTGGCGTTGGTGATCGGGCCAGCAGGGCTGGCGCGGTCGATCGACTGCACGTAGGGGAAGCCGCCCGAAGGCAAGGTCCGGTCCTCGAACTCCTCCAGCACAGGCCAGCAGTGACGCCGCGGCCTCGCGCCGCCCTTCTTGCCGCGGCGGGCAGCGGATTGCCTGTCGCCGCCCAGCCACTTCCTCAAATTCCGCCACCATGACGAGATCATGAGCACCTTGATTTGATGAGAGAATGCCGCATGTAACAGACGGACTCGCCTCGGTCGAAAGAATTGCTGAAGCAGCTGAGGAATCTGGGTTTTTGCAATTGATGTGACACCGCAGGCCGCCTCCCGCAATCGTGGGAAAAAATCAACATCCGCTGCCAGCACCACGGCGTGGGCTTCGGCAGGCAATGCAGATACGGCCTACTGTTGTTCCGCAATCATTATGGCGCCCTTGGGCGGTAAGTCAACGGGTTTTCGAGATTCAGTGCACCACAGGCAACCATTAAGTCGATGCGCGTTGGCGGCAGTGCTCGTAAGGGAGGGTGTGAATGCATTCGCGAGGGGGGTCTGGGGGGGTATGAATGAATGAATCCAAGGGCCAGTTAGAGTCGTGCCGCATCACTGCAATGGCAAAACTCCCCAGCTGACATTTCACATGCGCACAATGCCCCGCTAGGATGGAGAAACAGGGGCACATTCCATTGCCAGGTTCGAGTTGCCGAAAAAGGGGAGTGACCGACCGTCAACAAACGGTGAAAACGGAAAGACGCAAAAAGGCAAGCCATTGTCTCTTTTTGTCAGGCGTGCTCAACCATTGCTATCCGTTGCTTATTTCATGTCATGGGCGTTTGCGGGGGGGTTGAGATGAGACGCAATTCTTCATCAGCATGCTGTGGGTGCGCAGGAATCGCAAATTCATTGCACGCTACCTCCGGAAATGGCCCAAAGGGGGTGGGTGTGTGCAATGCAACAATCAATTTTCGTCTTCGAGCCCATCCCTCAAAATCGGAGTAATGCGGCAGGCTCGCCCAAGCCGAGCAGGCCCTGGCGCGGCTCGCGCCTGGCCTATCCAAACGGGACCTGCCGCGATAAACTCAAGGCATGGCCATCGATAAATCGCCTCGCCTGGAGCCGTCCATTCTCGACCGCTTGATCGGTCAGCGGGACAGCTACACACTCAAAAATCTCAAAGACGCCGTCGCCGTCGATTTGCACAATCTTCTCAACACCCGCCAAACGCTGAGCGACAGGGCCCGGCTGCTCCAGCGCGTGGCGCGTGATGGGGTACGGCATTCCCGACTTGGTGTCGATGAGCCTGGTCACGCCGAAGCCGCAGGAAATCTCCCGGAAGCAGCGCGAGATTGCGCAGTTGCTGGAAAACGCCGTCAGGCTGTATGAACCGCGGCTGCGCGACGTCCGCGTCGAGCCGGATCCAAATCTGGAACAGCCGTCGAGAATCCGCTTTCGCCTCACCGCGCGGCTGGCGGCCGACCGCGCGGCCGAGGTGGCGTTCGACACCATGCTCCAGCTAAGCACGGGACAGTTCATTCCGGAAGGCCAGCCATGAGTCAGTCGCTGGAGGAATGCTACGAGCGAGCCTTGCTGTTTTTGGAGGAAACCAAAGGCGCGTTTGCCCGCTCGTACCCTGCCGAGGCCGGCGGACTGATGGCCAAGGCGGATATCGCCGGAGACCCCCACCTCGAACGGATGATCGAAGCGTGCGGCGCTGCTGGCGGGCCGGGTGGACCACAAGATCAACAGCGATTTTCCCGTCTTGATCGAGAGCATGCTGCAGGTGCTTTATCCGCATTTGACGCTGCTGGTGCCGTCGATGGCGATCGCGCGGCTGCAATCGCCAGCGCCGCCCGCGGCGTTGTGTCAAGGATTGACGATTCCCGCCGGCAGCACCCTCATCAGCGCTCCCTTGGGCCGGCACCACATTGCCTGCCAATTCCGGACGGCCTATGCGACCACGCTGTGGCCGGTCCATCTGGCGGCGGCCCAGTGGCAAAGCCCGCCGCGGGCGGTCTCGGCGCCGGCCGCCACCGTCGCGGCATTGCGGCTGCGCTTTTCGCTGCGCCGAGGGCGTCGCATTCGCGGAGCTGCCGTTGGACAAGCTTCGCCTGCACTTGAAGGGCGATCCCGAATTGGTGACCAAGCTGTACGAGGCGCTGTTCCTGCATTGCCTCGGCGTGGAATACCGCTTGCTGGCCGGGAATTCATCCATCGGCTCCTGCACGTTTACACCCGGCGAATGCCTGTCGCCGGTGGGGCTGGAAATGTCCCAGGGGCTGGTCCCGTATCCTGGGCAGGTCTTTCCGGGGTTTCGCCAATTGATCGAGCTGCTGAGCTTTCCCGCCAAATACTGGTTCGTGGACCTGGCAGGCTGGGACCGGTTGCGCGACGCCGTGCCTGACGCTCGCGGCACCGACGTCGAAGTGATCCTTTATTTCTCGGTTTCGCAGGACAGCCTGGAAAGAAGTTTGTCCGAGGAGAACCTGGTGCTGGACTGCGCGCCATTGTCAATGCGTTCTCGAAAACCGCCGAGCCGATTGAGTTTCATCACCGGCAGCACAGCTACTGGGTGATTCCGTCACGGTCGCAGCCGGTGGGCCACGAGGTGTGTTTGGTCGAAGACGTCCACATGCTGGACCAGGCGCAAGGCCGGCAAGGGAGACTCCTGCCGTTTTATGGCGGCGACATCGACGCGACCGAAAAAATGGGTTACTGGGTGGCCAGCCGGCGAGTATCAAGCTGGGAAGACGATGCCGGTAAAATCGTCTTGGGCACGGAAGTCGACTTGCACGTGGTCGATCAGGGGCTTGATCTGAAGCGGCCGACGCGTGCCGTGCTGAATGTCCAGGTGTTGTGCACCAACCGCGATTTGCCTGGCTTGCTAAAAGCAGGTGACACGCTTATCCTGGGGACAGGCTCGGCGCCCGTGGTGGTGTTGGCGACCTTGATGACCGCCCCGACGGCGCCGTTGCGTCCACCGTTGCGGCATGCGAGTTTTTGGCGCTGCTCAGCGCCAATGCCTTGAATCATGTGGGGCTGGTGCATGCCCCTCATGGGCGCGAGGCGCTCGCAGGAATTGCTGCGCCTGTGCGATTACTCCAGCTCGGAAACGCCGCGGTTGGCTGACGTGGTGCGACAAAACATTGACGGTATCAAAGACGTGCGCAGCACGCGGTCCAGAGCCGGGTCAGCAGCGGCAAGAACCTCGGCTATTGTCGAGGACTGGAGATTGAAGTTGAGCTCGACAATCGCCATTATGGCAACGTCGGCGTGCTGCTGTTTGCCAGCGTGCTGGAACGGTTTTTCAGCCTGTATGCGGGTGTCAACTCTTTTGTGCAACTGGTCCTCAAAACGACGCAATCCAAGGATCCCCTGAAAAAATGGCCGCCTCGAACAGCGGAAAAGGTGCTGAATTAACCGATCCGACGGCGCTCCCTGAATCAAGCGCCACCGAGCCGGCGTTGATCGACGAGCTGTTCCGCAACGGCCCCAGCTTTGATTTCTTTCAGGCGCTGCGGCTGCTGGCGCGGCAGGAGAATCCTCGGCGCGAGCCGGTGGGTGGCGACGGGCCGCCCTCGAGGGAGATTGCCCGCATCGGCGCCTTGGCGTCGCTGGCTTTTCCGGCCAGTTCGGTGCATGCCATCGAGCCGCCGGCGGCAAGCACTGGGCCGCCGCGCATGACGATTACCTTTCTGGGCATGATCGGCCCGAGCGGAGTGCTGCCTCGCCACTACACGAAATTGCTGCTGGAATACACCGAGACGCAGGACGAGCGCAAAGGCAAACAGACCCTGCGGGCCTGGCTCGATTTGTTTACCCATCGCTGGGCTTCCTTTTTTTACCGCGCCTGGGAGAAATACCGCTTTTTCGTGCCGTTCGAGCGCGGCGAGCATGACCGTGCGACGCCCGACGCCTTCACGCAGTGCCTGTACAGTTTGATGGGCATGGGGTTCCGGACGCTGCGCAACCGGCTGCGGGTCGCGGTGCAACAAGAGCCGGGCAGCGAGCACGTTCTTGACAAGATCGACGACCTCGCGCTGCCGCATTTTAGCGGCTTGCTGGCCCATCGGCCGCGCTGTGCTGTATCGTTGGAATTGTTCCTGCGTTCCTTCCTGGGTTTGCCCGTCGAAGTTCGTCAGTTCCAGGGCCAATGGCTGCACCTGGAAGCGAGCAGCCAATCGGCCCTGGGGAAAAAGCCGGCCAACAACTGCCTGGGCACCAATGCCCTGGTCGGCGATCGCATTTGGGACGTCAGCAAGATCCGCGTTCGGCTGGGGCCGCTGGACTATTCGCAATTTGTGGAGCTGCTGCCTGACCGGACACCCACCGAGCGCCAAAAAAGGCTGTTTCTGGTGGCCCAGCTAGTGCGTTTGTTCGTGGGTCAGGAGCACGACGTGGAGTTTCAGCTGGTGCTGCGCAAGGACGAGGTGCCGGTCACCAGGATGGGCGGGGCGGCAGCCGGCACCCGGCTGGGGTGGAACACGTGGATGCGGCGCAAACCGATGGCGTGCGACGCGGACGATCCGGTGTTTCAGGCTGATGAACGCGTGACGCTGTAAAGTAGTAGGCACACTCCGTGTGCCGTTTTGCGTTTCAACGGCACACGGAGTGTGCCTACTACTTTGATGCTGATGAACGACTGTCAGTCCTATACAACAATCACGTCTCCCGGAGAACTCATTGATGTTGGGGCGTTCCGTTTATTGGCATGACGGCATGTTCATGTGGCCGCACCACATGCAGCAGGAAGAACGCCTCCGCGCGCGCGAATTGGCCTTTCAAAGCCGTTGGAACGTGCATTATTACTGGGGATTGCGGTCCATCGACATCGATCTGGAAGCGCTCAAGGGTCAACGCCTGATCGTTCGCCGTCTGCAGGCACGAATGCCCGACGGCGTTTTGCTGTCGGTGCCAGAGGATTGTCCGCTGCCGGCACTTGATCTGAAAGCCGCCCTGGCCGCCGCCAACCCGCTGACCATCCTGCTCGCATTGCCCAAGCTCAAGGCCAACCAGCCGAATGCGCCGGACGGGGCAGCGCTAACGCCGGGACAGGATACGCGATACGTGGTCGCTGCCGTGGACATTGAAGACGAAAACACCGGCGCGGATGTCGAGCCGATCCAGATCCGGACGCCCAATGCTCGGCTGCTTGTGGGCAGCCAGGATGCGTCCGGCCTGGATGTGCTGCCGATCATGCGCGTTGGAAAGATGCCAGGCAACGATGCCCAGGCCCAGCTCGATGAGACCTTTATTCCGCCCTTGCTCGCCTGCGACGGCTGGAAATACCTTGGGCAACGGATTCTGCAGGACCTGTTCGACCGTTTTGGCAACCGCATGACCAAGCTGGCCGAGTTGAGCCTTAGCCGCGGCATCACCTTTGACACGCACAATCCAGGCGACGGCGCGCTGCTGGGTCAACTGGCGGTGCTCAACGAAGCCTGCGCGGCCCTGAACACGCTGGGATGGGCCGAGGGCGTGCATCCCTTCCAGGCCTACCTGGAGTTGTGCCGGATCGTCAGCCAACTCGCCATTTACAACCCCGCGCGGCGTGTGCCCAGCTTGCCGCGCTACAACCACGACGATCTCGGCTTTTGCTTTGGCCAAATCCTGCATCACCTCGAAGACCTGGAGATTTTTCGCAAGGAAGATTATGTGCAGCGGGCCTTTGTCGGCGAGAACCTGCGCATGCAGGCGACCCTGGAACGCACCTGGTTGGAACCGGCCTGGCAGATGTTTGTCGGCGTGGAAAGCACGCTCAAGGCCGAGGAAGTGATTCGGCTGCTGACCAATCCCACGCAGCTCGGCCTGAAAATCGGCAGTCACGACCGCGTCGACGTTATCTTCGAGCGGGGCTTGCCTGGGCTGGAGTTCAAACCCGCCGATCGGCCGCCGCGCGACCTGCCGGCCAAGGCGGGATTGACCTTTTTCCAGGTCAACCGCGACTCCCGCAAGGAGGAATGGCTCAACGTCCAAAAATCGCTGACGTTGGCCGTGCGTTTCAACCAAAACCGCGTGGTCGTCAACGCCCAGGGCACGCTGCAAGGACAAACCGTGCTCAGCATTAAGCCCGCCTCCAGCGGGGCGGCGCCCGCGACGCTACAGTTTTTCCTCTATTTGGTGCCCCATCAGGCCTAACGATGCGTGATGAAATCGCCACTGTTGTGTTTCCCGTCCTGCGTCACGGTATCCGTCTGCGCCAGCGCCTCCAGTCGCGCCATGGCGATCTGCTTGATTGGCAGCGGGAGCAAAAGGAGATTCTGGGTTTGCTGCAAGCCACGCCCAGGGGCACGGCCGCCCTCGCCGACTACCTGGGCGACTACCACCACGGCGATGCGCGGCGCAGTCAGGACGCCGCCGCCCGCTACGAATCGTTTCTCGGCATCCGCTACGCCCTGGCTTGCTGGATCGATGAAATCATGATCCAGAGGAACCTGCCCTGGAACGACATTTGGAACGAGAACAAGATCGAGAGCCAGTTGTACGGGGGCAATCTGCGTGCCGAGAAGTTTTGGGACCAGGCGCGCCGCGCCCAGGTTCGGCCGTCGCGTGATCCGCTGGAAGTTTTCTATCTGTGCGTGGTGCTCGGCTTTCGCGGCGAACTGGTGGACCAGCCGGAAAAGGTGCAAGCTTGGAGGGACCAGGTCGAGGTCCAACTGACGGACGACCACGCCTGGACGCCGCCGCCGGATCAGAAAATCAAGCCGCACGTGCCGGCGCTGACCGGCCCGCGCCGCAAGCAACGCATGCTGCTGGTCGCCACGATCACTGCGCTGGTGGCCATCCCCCTGCTGATTCTCGGCTTTATCCTGCTGTTCAACAAAAACTGACTGGCATGGGCACCCGCATGGGGAGTTTTTTCGGAAAAATCCTGGGCTGCATTCTCGATGTGCTTTGGCCCCCACGCCAGGGCGCTATACTTCCGGGCGCGGTGCGCTGGACGCTGCACCTGCTGCTCGTGAGTGCCATCGCGGTTGTGCTCGGCATTGTGAATTATGGAAAGCCCGTGGATATCGGGTACACGCAGACCTTCCTGCAGTATCACCTCTGGCCGCTGCTTTTCGTGCTGATCTATCTGCTGGGTGTTTTGGGGTGGTGGCTGTGGAAGCTGCTGGCCTTCGAGCAAATCGATTCCATTTACCCCGACATCGACGAGGCCTGGCAGGAAGGCATGAATGCATTGGCCCAGGCGGGAATTCGGCTCACCGAATGGCCGCTCTTCCTCATCGTCGGACGGCCGGAGTCCTCCGAGCGCAACCTGTTCGATGCCGGCCGGCTCGAATTGAAAGTGAAGCCGACGCCGCCGGATCCGCGTGCGCCGCTGCACGTTTGCGCGGATCGTGATGCCGTCTACGTGACTTGCGCGGGAGCGTCCGTGCTTGGCCGTTTGGCGGGCATTTTAGCCCTCGAAGAATTGCCTCAATCCGGCGACAGCGCCGTCGTCGATCCGGTGGTGGACGTCACGGCCACGATCACGCCCAACCGGCGGGAGAGCGAGCTGCTCGAGGACTTTGATGAATCCGAGCAGGGGGACCCGACCACGCTGGTGCGCCGCCGTCGCCGCCGACAGCTCAATCTGCCGCTGGGTCCCGATTTCCTGGCCGATGCCCGCGTGGTCCGGCACATCGCCGACCGGTTGGCCCATCTATGCCGGCTGATCGCCCGCGATCGTCAGCCCTATTGCCCGATCAACGGCATCCTGCTGCTGCTGCCCCTGGCCAGCTCGGACACCAAGGACGACGCTCAGCAAACCGAGGAAGCGTGCCGCCTCGATCTGGAAACCATTCGCATCAGCATGCAACTGGATTGCCCCGTGTTCGCCATGGTATGCGACATGGAAGTCCTGCCGGGCTTTCGCGAATTCATGCGCCGCCAGGACGCCAAGAAGCTGCTCGGCCGGGTGGGCCAGCGTTTTGCGCTCGCGACCAGCCTCAAGGACAGCGAATTGCAGGAGCAAGCGCGGGCCTCGATTTTGTGGCTGTGCAACACCTATCTGCGGCAATCGGTCTATCAGTATTTCAAGATCGAGTCGCCCGTCGGCTCGGACATCGAAGCCCTGGCGGCCGGCAATGCCGCGCTGTTTTTGTTCCTGGACGAAATGCGCGACCGCGCTGAGCGATTGGCGGGCATCATTTCTCGATTCGTGACTCGCGACGACCGTGGTGGGTGGATGTTTGGAGGCTGCTATCTCGCCGCCACGGGTGAGCGGGGTCAGCAGGCGTTTGCGCATGGGCTGTTCAAGCGCCTGGGCGAAAGCCAGGATTGCGTCACCTGGACCAACGCCGCCCTGGCCTATGAGGAACATTGCCATGCACAGACACGTTGGGGGTATACGCTGCTGACGGTTGCGTGGGTGTTGATGGTGGGTTTTTTGGGCGTGGTGATTTGGCGGCAAATCAAATAAGGATCTCTTGCCTCGAATTGGAGGAGCCTCGATAATCAGCGCTATGGGGAAAGCCATCGAACAACTCGAAGCGCGTCTGGCACGCGTGGAACATGAACTTGCGGAACTGAGAGCGGCGTTGCCGAAAAAGCCGACCGAGCCATGGTATCGCCAGATTTTGGGTGATTTCTCCGGCGACGAGGCCTTCAGGGAAATTATCCGCCTGGGAGCAGAAATCCGCCGCGGCAAGCGCAAAGGCTAAACAAACCGTGGCCGTCATTCTCGACACCGATCATTTAATGTCCTCGATTGAAGACACTGGACCTTCGCATTGCAAGCATTGCTTTGGTAACGCAGTCCACTTTGCTTAGCAGAAACCTTCGGGATTTTCAGCGGGTGCCAAGACTTACCGTGGAGGATGGGTCCAAGTAGTGCTGGATGGCTAACGAAGAGCGGCCATCTTCAAGCACGGACGTATTGTCGGCCACTGAACAGCAACGGGCACCCACCCGCCCCGCACGATCACCGGGGCGCTGATTCGCTGCTGGCAGGAGATTTCAAACTCAGACACCACCAAAAAATCGCTGGGGAGGTGGTCGACGCCATGCTGCCCATCAAAAACGGTCAAGGCGGCAATGAGCTTTGCCGCGGTTACACGGCGGTAGGCGGCTGCGTGTCCGCGGGTGCGCTCGCTCTGGCCAAGGAGAGGTTGGCCACCATGACTGCCGCCAAGGTGATCATTGTCGTCATTATGCTGACTTGCAGCCTTGCGGTGGGCGCAGCCGGGTTGGCAGTGTACGACCGCGCGGAAACTGCGGACGGTGGGCAGCGGGCGGTTGGCACCGGGCCCCGGGAGCGCGGACAAACCAAGGCGGCCAAGGATGGAACTCCAAAAAAGGAAGCATCCGTGGCTTTCGACCAATATGGCGACTCGCTCCCAGCCGGGGCGGTTGCTCGCCTGGGAACGCTGAAATTTCGTCATGAGGGTGGAGTCAGACCACGGTCGTTGCAATTTGCCCCCGACGGCAAAACCATGATTGCCAACACAAAAGAAGGAATCTTGGTTTGGGACGCATTGACAGGCGAGCAACTCCGCCGGTTTTCCGCCAGTCAACCGAGCGCCATTGATCTCGCCCCAGATGGCAAGTCATTGGCGATCAATTATTTGGACACCGTTTTGCTTGATTTCACCACCGGGCAACAGCTCCTCAAACTCGACTGCCCCGTTGCCGATCCAAACCCGGGTGTGAACAGCGTCCGTTATTCGCCCGACGGGAAGACCTTGGCGGTGTCGTATTCTGGTATGCAACCTGACCACACCGCGGAAACGATCATTCTGCTTGTTGATCTTCCTGCCGGCACGGTTCGAGCTCGGCTGAGCCTGCTTGACACTTTCTTCGGATTTGCCTTTTCGCCGAACAACAAAGTCCTTGCGAGCGTGCTTCATTCATCAAAGGTTGGCACATCAATCGTTCTTTTCGATGCATCCAGTGGTAAACAACTTCGAAGTCTCCCTGTGAAAAGCGATAACGCCGTGAGCTCGCTTGCATTCTCGCCGGACGGCAGAATGCTGGCAAGGGGGACCACGCGAGGCGTGGATTTGTTCGAATTGGCCAGCGGCAAATTACGGGCCACATTCGAGTTTAAGCAAGGTATCATGTACAACCTCGCCTTTACCCCTGACGGCCGTTTCCTGGCGGCAGGCGGAGACGCCGGCAAGGCCCGAATCTGGGATGTCCAGAGCGGAAAAATACGCCTGGATCTGAACTGTGGGACGGATAGCGGTTTGGGCATGGCCGTGTCCAGGGACGGGAAGACGGTAGCGATGGCCGGCAGCAGTGTCATCCGCTTTTGGGATCTAGCCACCGGACAGGAGAAATCCCCAACACGGGGCCATGACGCGCCGATCCAGACGGTGGCATTCACGCCGGATGGCAAAGGAGTGGTCACGGGCGGAGACAACCGGCAAATCCATCTTTGGGACGCTTCGACCGGCCAACACCTACGTCAATTCAAACCCATTAGTGCATCGGGCATCGCCATTTCCGCCGACGGCAAGCGGTTGGTTGCAGTCGGATCGCAGCCGACTGACCCTCGCAACCGAGTCACAGAGGCAATCATTATCTCGTCTGTTGCAGTCCGATCGCAGCCGACTGGGCCTCGCAGCGGTCCGTGCTACATGTGGGATGCGCTAACTGGGGAAGAATTGCTCCAATTGCGCACCAATGCCACTGAGACTCTGATTAGCGTTGCCTTTTTCCCAGGCGGCCGGCAGCTGCTCACTGGCATTCACAATTTGCAACGGAAAGGGACTGACTCTGGCCAGTTTGATACGAGCGCGCAGGTATGGGATGCCGACACTGGCAAGCGCATTGAGCAGTTCAGGTTGGAAAACCTCTACCCACAAAGCGTGGCCATTGCGCCCGATGGTCAGACGGTGGCCGTTGGCGGCTTATCCACGATTTTGCACCCAGATTTCGACCAACGAATTCTCCTGGTGGACCTTAAGACTGGCGGCAAGCTTATCAAACTTCTGGGCCACCACGGTCCGGTCGAGTCGGTGGCATTCTCGCCGAATGGCAAGCTGTTGGTGTCGGGCAGTGTCGACAAAACAGCGCGGCTTTGGGATGTCGCTGCACGCAAAGAGCTTCATAAGCTCGAAGGTCACAATCGCACTGTGGCAGCGGTTGCCTTTTCGCCCACCGGCCGACTCGTGGCGACGGCGGAGGGAATTGGCAGAAGCCTGGAACCCGTCGACGATAAAGGTGGCCTTGTCGTCGGCGCTCCCCACCGCATCCGCCTTTGGGACGTGGCGACTGGCAAAGAAGTACGCTGTTTCGAGGGCCATGCCGCCCATGTCACCGGACTGGCGTTCTCGCCGGACGGTTCGCGGCTGATTGCCGGCTTGGCCAACGGCACGGCACTGATTTGGGATACGCAGGGCATTGCGGTTGGGCCGGGTGTGCAGGCCAAGTAAATGCCAAGCAGCGCCGTCCAAGGGTCACTTATTGTCCTTTTTGCGATGGCTTGGCGAGCTTGCCTTTTTGGCCGAAACCAGATAATCTCCCACCATCATGACAGAGAACAATGACTCTCGCCGTCGTCACCTCACCTTGCAGGCCGTCAACCCCGATGACGGCACCCTCATGGCGGAGGTTCTGATCGCTTATGACCGAATGCAAACGGTGGGCAAGCGCAGTATGGGCCACGCCAAGGAATGCGGCATCATCGTTCCCATGATCCTCCAAAAACCGACTGCCATTTTCGAGGGACTGACGCAAGACGAGGACGAAGATCGCAGGGGCGTCGGTTGGCGCTGTTATTGCGGCATTCCCGACGAGAGTTATCGTGCGGACGGCACGCCTCGACCCGCCTATGCTGGCCAGGTTTACTTGGTTTTTGTAAATGAAGACTGTATCGCGTACAATTGGAGGTGGGAGAAGGCGGACCCTGACAATCCCAACTTGCCTTTCGGCCACGCAACTCGTGTCAGGAAAAGATTGTTATGACAGTTACATCCAATGCCGAGTTCGCCAAACGAATGATGCTGCTGGCGCGGCCCGCGGAGCAGTTTCGCGCAACCGCCACTTTCGATCCGGATGGCGATTGCATCGAGTTCCTTGCAAAGCCCGACCCGTTCTTCGCCGAGCGTGTCGACGACCTCGTGACCGTCTATTACAGCCAAGAAACCGGCGAGGTCGTCGGCTCGCTGATCAAAGGGGTCGTGCAGTTTTGCAGCGAATTCTCCAAGAAAAACCCGGGATTCCAAGTGGTCATTGAGGACGGCCCAATCCGACTCGAACATCTTTTCCTTGCTCGGATGTGGTCGTCACACCAAAACCCAACCGATATCAAGACGCTAACCTACAGGAAACTCATCGAAGTCGCCGGTGGAACAGTTGTCGAAGGCGATCTTTGTTTTGCTTGAAATGCCTGGCCTTCTTGGAGCATTCCACCATGCAAAGGTACATCAAGCTGGCCGTTTTCGTTTCTGTCGTCCTTTCCGTCTTGCTCCTGACGAGGACAGCAATAGCTGACACTTACAGCGATCCCGCCCTGCATTACACTCTGGAATTGCCGGCGAATTTGGCAGTGATGAACGCTGACGAGATCCAGGCCATCAACGAATACTTCCGTAAACGCGGGCTCGGCCAAAGTATTCAATACACGACCGGTTTTCGGCCCAAAGGCAGCGCCGCAGGCAGTTATCCCTACATCCTGCTTGAAACAAGGCCGCAAAAGATAGGTGGCGCATCGTATGAGCAAATTGAACAAGCGCCAACCAAGGACTTACCCGGCGGAATCAAGCAAGTCGAAGGCACTTGCCTGACGTGATAAAAAACACCAACGACGGCCTTCACTTCGACGAGGGCTATACGTTCAAACCCGCCGCCGGAGCGCTGCGATCGATTTTGACCACGACCATCGCGGGCGGGGTTGTCGGCGGTGTTGTGGTCGCGGCTGCAGGGCTGATTCGCAAGCTGACTAAGCCAAAACCTGTCACGCGGAAAAAGCGCAGGCGAGAGCAGTCGGCATTCGACGGTGAGTGAATGGGCAGGGTCACGCCCGCTTTTAGAACCGCAGACGGAAATCCACAACGTACTCCTGAGCCGGCCCGTGGTCGGTCAGCCCAAAGCCGGTGCCCACGCCAATGTCGACCTTATTGCACAGACCAAACCGGATGCCCGGACCGGTTTGCAGGTACGCATCGCCGTTGGCCTTGCGCACGACGCCGTTGGCGACGGTATAGGTCCCGTCCTGGAAGGATACACCATTGAATTCGAAGGTGGCGATTACGCTGACGTTGGGGTTCGGCCGCCACAGATCCGTGTTGACGCTCATGTGGTATTCCAAAGCGGCACCGGCCCCGTTGGGATCGCCGCCCAGCGGAATCCATTCCGCAAGCTGCGTTTGCAAATACGTGCAGGTATCCAGCTTGATGGAGGCCAAAAGGGACGGCTCCAGCGACACGTGGCCCGTGCCCAGGCCGTTGCCCGTGGGGGCGCTGGGAATGAAGGTGCGGAACTGGAATGCCAGTTGAATGAGCTCGCAATCCAGCAAGAGCGACTTGGTGCCCAGGTTGATGTCGCCAAATCCCGACTTGCCTTCGTTGACGGCCGAATCGACCTGGATGTAGGGGACCTCGGTGAAGAAGCTGAAATTCTTGACGGCGACTTCCTGGTAGAGGTATAGGCCGTTAGTGTCGAGCCGGGTTTCGAAATTGGCGGGGCCGCGGGCGCCAATCTTCGCCCAGTAGAACTCGGCCGTGTCCGGGAAGCTGATATCTTCCGCCGACATAAAGCGAATGCGCGTCTGCGTGACGGGCCTGGCGCCGTCCTGAAAGAACGCGGCGTTGGCCTCGGCAATCCAGTGCGGCTCATAGCACGGGTCGGGGCAGCAAATGCAATCGTAGAGCGCGCCGATGCAGCGGCCGAAAACGGTGTCATAGTCGCACCAGGAACAGGGCTCGCGGCCAGGCACGCAACCGCCGCTGCCGCAACTGGAGCAACCACCGCCTCCGCCGCTGTTGAGGATCGAGCTGCCGCAGCGCTGCGCTTGCTTGACGGCCGGATCGACGGCGGGACCGGATGACGACGCAGGCGCATTGTCCGCCTGCGCCTTGGTGTCGCTGGGTGCTTTCTCCGCTGGCGGCGTTCGCAGTCCCTCAATGGTCACGGGCGTCTGGGCGGCGGCCAGCGTGACGGCGACGGCCCAAACGGCTAGCGTGCATGCCGGGAGCAGGCCAAACCAACGCCGGCTCTTGCGCGGATAACAATGCTTCACGGTCCGACTCCTTCTTTATTGATTCGATCATGCCATCCGGTGGAGAAAGCAGCAGGACAGTTGAAGGGGTGCTTCCTTGATCGGCCCCTGACCTTGCCGGGGATTCCTTATGTGCCGTCTTTGCCGTCTTTTTGGGGCGTTTGCCGCCGGCGCATTCGTTAACGCCGGATTTCTTTGCGACAGATTGACATGCTCTTCGATACCAACCCGCACCGTCGTAGAACGGAATTTATTCCGTTCCGGATGAAGAAGGGAATAAATTCCGTTCTACGACGCTGCGGGTTGGTCAGTTAACCGCGGCGCGTGACTTTGCGGGTTATTCCACTTTTGCAGGTCCCCGGCAACGCCCGCAGAAGTGTTAAGCTCCGCACAATGCTAAAGGCCCGCAAAATTACTACCGAAGATAAAAGCGGAGAAATCGGCAGATCGAACCCGAAGGGGAAAAGCGGTTCGATATCCGATACACGAAAGGAACCTGCGATGCAGCGGATTTTTCTGTTGGGTCTGTTGACGAACCTGGGGCTCGTCGCGACCGCGGCGGCGCAAGTGCCTGCTCCACCCCCCGCCGCCGCCGGAGCGCCTGCTGCCGCGCCGCGCCCGCCGGCGGAGGCAACCTTTGGAGCTTTTTGTGCTTGACCCCGGAGCAGAAGGCCAATTGCAAGGCCGCTTGCTGCCAATCGCCCTTCGGGCAATTGCTGACCAATGCCCTGGGGCCCATGTCCACCGTAACGGGCGGATTGATCCAGAGCCCGTGCGCCGCCAATGCCATTGCCAAGGGCCTCGAAAAACCAGCCGAAAGCGCCGAGGGCGCCGCCGCGCGCATCAAGCAAGACGAGGCAGGAGCCCAGGCCCGCAGGGAAGCGATGCGCTACCTTGGCACGGTTGATTGCAACTACTGGCCCGAGGCGAAAAAAGCGCTGTGCGACGGCCTGCTCTTCGATCGCAATGAGTGTGTCCGCCTGGAAGCAGCCCTGGCCCTGCAGAGAGGATGCTGCTGCTGCAAGGAGGTGGTCAAAGCGCTCACCGACTGCGTGACCGGCAAAAGCGAGCCGGTGGAGCGTTCTGAACGCGTCAAATCCGCCGCCATGGTGGCCCTCTCCCGCTGCGTCATCGCCGATGAGCCGGCACCCAAGGAGCTGGAAAGGAAAGACGACGTTAAAAAAGTCGAGTTCACGACGCCGGCCGAGTACTACAAGCAAGTTCAGCAAATCAACCGCGCCGATGTGATGGAGCAGGCTCGCAAGGCCTTGGCCCAGGTTCATGGCGGCGAGATTGCCGTCGGCACGGTGACCACCGCCATGCCCTCGCGTCCCACCAGTGTCTTTCAAATCGTATCCAACGCCATCAGCCCGGGCAGCGCGGCGCGGAGCGGCGAGGTTGTGCAAACCGGGCCTGGCGGTGCGGTGCAAAGCGGCGCCGGCGTTACGACTGCCAGCACCTCCGAACGCAGGCCGTTTTTCGACAACCTTACCCGGGCCTTGAAAGGCAAGCAAACCGGTTCGCTCGTGCAGGTGCCGCAAGAAACGCCGGCCGTGCTCGCCGCGCCGGTCACGCCGGCGGTCCCGGTCTCGCCTATCCTGCCGCCGCAGGCCAAGGCGCAAGAACAGAAGACGCCCCGCTACAACATAGTCGTCTTCTCCGTCGATCCCCCGGCCCCCTCCCTGCCGGCGGCCACTGAGACGCCGGTGCCCTCCGCGCCGGTCAATCTGCCGCTGGCCGCTCCACCAGCACCGGCACTGCCCACCAAAACGGGGCTGCTGCTTCCAACCGAGCAGATGCAAGGCACTGTCTTGCCGGTGGCTTTCATGAGCATGGCACCGCCTCCAGCGCTTCCACCGGCGCCGCCGTCGGCCTTACCTGAATTGCCCAAAATCCCGACAGGGTCACAGCAGCCCTGAACCCGCTGCCGTTTTTTGCTGAAGCAATGTACCGGATGCAACGATTATGCCGATAAGGAGGGCATGATGACCAGGACGTTGCAACCGGCCCTTTGGACCATTTTGTTGGCGTCGGGCTTGGCTGCGGCAATTACTGTGCGGGAAGCCGGCGCGGCACAAAACAAACTGGGCGCGCCGGTCGCTCCCGGGAATCTGCCCGACGTGCTCATGGACCTACCTCAGGTTGAACAGAAGGATGTTCCGCCTGGAAAGAAACTTGCTTTGCCGACGGAGGTGCCCACGACCGCCATGCCGGCGCCGACGGCGTTCAATCCGGCAGATGTCGTGATAGCTGCCCCCAACGACCCCCAATTTTTCTTTAGCGCCGACTACCTGCTGTGGTGGATCCGCCGCGGACCCACTCCACCCTTGGTAACCACGGGCCCGACGACTGGCGTCATCGGCGACCCCGGCACGCAAGTCCTGTTCGGCCAAAACGGCCTCGATTACGGCACCAAATCGGGCATTCGCCTCACGGCCGGCTGGAATTTTGGGCCGGACGAGTTTTGGGGCGTGGAACTGAGCGGCGTGTTGCTGCAGCCGGGCAACATCAATTTCGCCGTGGCGTCCAACGCCGCTGGCAGTCCCTTGCTGGTGCGGCCGTTTATCTCCACGGAGGCCACATCCGAGAATACCGCGACGAGCGTCCCCAACTTTCAAGGCGGTGTCACTATCTCCAGCCCCGGCTCGCTCGAGGGCGGCATTAGCATCGAAAGCCATTCGCAATTCTGGGGCTATGATGCCAACCTGGTCGCACATTCCGTGCGCGACGGCGATCGCCGCTTCGACCTGCTGATGGGCTTTCGCACCCTGGCCCTCGATGAATCCCTCAACATCAACGAGAACTTTACCCTCCTCCAACCCGGAGCGTCCATTTTTCAAACGCAGCCCGTCGGCATGGTGAGCAGCATTATGTCCCCGCCCGCGGGCAGCACGATTTCCGTATTTGACGGTTTCGACACTCACAATCACTTCTACGGCGGACAGCTCGGCGGCAGGTTTGAATGGATTTTCAACCATCTCACGCTGAGCCTAACCGGCAAACTGGCCCTGGGTGTCACGCAGCAAAGCGCGTCCCTCTTCGGCGTCAGCAAGCTGGATCAGAAAGGACAACCGGAAATCGTCACCGAAGGCGGCGTGCTCGCGTTGTCCATGAACGGCACCAACGAGCTCAACATCGGCAATTATGACCGCACGCGTTTCGGCGTCGTCCCGGAACTCGGCCTCAACGTCCAGTACGACGTGACTTCCCACATCCGCGCCCACCTGGGATACACTGGTCTTTACTGGTCGAGCGTGGCGCGGCCCGGCGGCCAGATCGACGATGTCATCAATCCCAAACTCATACCCACGGGCGTCAGTCTTGGGTCCGGCACTTCACAAAACTTCAATCCGGCTGTCGATCAATACCGTCCCAGTTTTCAATTCAACGACAACGGCTTCTGGGCCCAGGGATTGGATTTCGGCATCGAGTTCCGATTTTGACCAAGGCACAATCATGTCTCGTAACGCGATTGCGTGACCTTCGAAATCGTCAAGGTGCCGGCCGCGGTTACGACGACCGGGTTAGGCGGCAGCAGCGCCATGCCTGGAGAGAAATAATCGTCGGCCGTGATTTGCCCGTCGTAGTACAAACCCACCGAAACGACAAAGCTGGCAATGTTATCTAATTCGGGGTTGGGGAAGATCCCAAGTACCTTGGCCGTGCTGCCGGTGGCGATAGCGCGGACGACCGACTGAGCAACGACTGCCGGCACCGGCGGCACCGAGGGGCTGTTGAAGAAGAAATACTGATCGCCTGTGCCGGCACCGGATGCTGGTCGATGATCGACAAACTCCAGGGCTCCGGCGTGGCGGCGGCATTGCCATCGGCCAGAGCCAAATCAATTGGGCCATTCCAATTGTTGGCGGGCACCGGTATGCCCGCGGCGGTAAGATCCATTGCCTGGGCAGTAATGGAGTTCACCAGACCGGTGCTAACCGCGTTGCCGAAGCCCACGATGAGATTGACGGTGCCCCGCGCGGTTTGTACCGGCACCACAATTGGCAACGGCGACGATGCGGTATAGAACTGCGTGCTTGCCGATTGGATGACCATTTCGCGGGGCACGATCAAAAGCTGATTCGAGGGACCAGGCGCCGTCATCAGGTTGGCTAGCATCATGCCATTGGCGTTGTCAATGGACGCCTGCACGCTGGTAAGGCAAATTGTAAGACGATGTCAAGATCTTCACATTGGTGAACGTCACGGATCCGTCCGAGGTTTTCATCGTAAACACACCCGGTGCTGTCTGCTGAAGAGTGCTATTCGCAGTGCTATTGAGAAGATCGGCAAGGTCGCCAGGTCCCCCAATCGCTTGAAGGCTTATATATTCGTTGGAGGTTTGAACCAGCAATCCGGCCTGGTCATACATGCTAACCGTTGCCGTCGCACTCGTCGTGGACCCCTGGAGGAAGGGGATAGGATCACCCGACCGCGCTTCCTGGGGCTGACCGCTGAACTTGAAGGTCTGCACGATTTCGTTGAACAACAACAAGGAGGTTTTGTCCAGCGGTGAAGTGCTGACGGATATCAGAGGCGGCGCGGATGCGGATGCCAGCGGCGCTTCGAAACTTCCTGCCCATGCATAAAGTTGGTAAGCCGCGCTGGCGTTTGCGGGGCTAGCGATGGCATTGGCGCAATTGTATTAGCGGTGTCTCGGCGAGACCGCTGACCAGGCTAATGGGCACTGTCAATGTGGTTGCGGGGGCGGTGTAGGGACTGAGATATGGTGTAGCCGATGCCCCTGTGAGCGGGGTGAGGAACGTGATCTTGCCGCCCAGAACCGGCTCAATGGCATTGACGGGGACGACCTTAACCAGCAGTGGTTGCGAGGTCGCGTGATCGCTGGCCAAAAAGTCACGGGTGATGAGCGTGCTGTACTCGGCGCTGGCGGCATTGCCGGAGGGCTTGAGTAACGTAAGCGTAAAGCCCTGCGATTCAAAGGCGCCAATGTCCGGCGGCACACTTGGACTCTGCGAACTCGGCGGCCGGGGCTCGCCCCGTTGGTCAGACGTAATGGTGGACATAGCGACTCCGGCCTGAAGCGCCGGACTGCCGGGCAGGAGCGGTTGCGTTTCAGTGAGGCCGCCATAGTTGCCGAGGGTGGCCAGCAAAGCGTTGGCGTCGCTGGTCAAGATGATGTCGCTGTTGGGCACCGTGGCGAAACCAGGGGTGAGACCGAACAGGTTATTGCCCAGGCTCGTGAGCGTGCCGGCAAAATTTGGGTTGGCCGCGGGGGAACCGTTGTTTTGGGCGACGATGGTGTCCTGGACGTTGACCGTGCCGGCGGTCCGGTCGATGCCGCCGCCGACTCCGCTGGGAAGCATGGCGGTGTTCGTGGCCACCGTGACGAATTGCAGCGTGGCCGTTCCGCCTGTGACCAGCAAGCCGCCGCCGCTTTGGCTGGCGACGTTGGTGGAAATGGTCGAGTTGATGATGTTCATTGTGCCCGCCGCCTGGGCGATGCCGCCGCCGTTTTGGGCGGATACCTTGGCGGCGGCCGCGACATTGACGCCGCTCACGGTGCTGCTGGTGATGGTCAGCGTGCCGGCAAAGGTGCTGGAAACATTGATGCCGCCGCCGGACAAAGCGGCCTGGTTGTCCGCGACGGTGCTGCCGGTGATCTGGTGATTGGTGCCGCCGGCGATACTGATGCCGCCACCGTTGCCGGTGGTGCTCGTATTGCTGCTCGCGATCGAGACCGGCGGAGAACTCGAACGTGCCGCCGGTCACTTCCACGCCACCGCCGTCGCTCGTGGCGGTGTTGTTGTTGATGTTGGAAGGATCAATACTGACAGTACCGGCGCTTTGGAAGAGTCCGCCGCCTTTTTGACTGGCGCTGTTGAAGGACACATTCGCGTTGGTCAGTTGGAGATTGCTGCCGGCGAAGGCGATGCCGCCGCCGTTTTGGGCGGTGTTTTTATTGGCGCTCGAACCGCCGATGGTTGTGCCATTGAGCGTCAAGGTTTTGGTGAATGTGGCGTCGACGTTGATGGCGCCGCCCAGGCCGCTGTTCGCATGATTGCGCTGGAGCGTCGGCGCGGTGAACGTGCTGCTGGCACCGCCGCCGAGGTCGATGCCGCCGCCGTTGCGCGAGGCCGAGTTATCCACAATGGTCACCAGGCTGCTCAACGAAAGGCTGCTGGTTAAAGTGCTCGCCACAGCGATACCGCCGCCGTCCTGGGTGGCGGTGTTAAATTGGATGGTGGATGGGTTGTTGGCGAAGGCCAAAGAGCCGCCTGACAACCCGATGCCGCCGCCGTCCTTGGCTTGGTTGCCGTTGACGGTTGCGGCGCCACCGATGGTTGCGGCGTTGATGGTCAAGGTGCCCGCGTAAGTTGCCGTGACGTTGATGCCGCCGCCGGCGCCGTTGGCCGCCGTGTTGGACGCGATGGTGGTGCCGGCAGTGATCTGGTGATTGCCGCCGGCGCTGATCTGTACGCCGCCTCCATTGCCCGTTGTGGCCTGGTTGAAGCTCACCACGGTGCTGGCGCCGGTAATGGTCAAGACGCTGGCCCCGGCGAAGCCGATGCCGCCGCCGTTGGCAGCCTTGTTGGCGCTGCCGGTAGCTGTGCCGCCGATTACGGTGCCGTCCTGGATATTCAAGTTCGCCGTGGTGGTGGTCACGCCTGCCGAGACGTTAATGCCGCCACCGTTGCCGTTGACGGCCGTGTTTGAGGCGATGGTGGCGGCGTCAAAGGTGAATGGACCAGCGCCGCCGGTGATGTCGACGCCGCCGCCGTCGGCATTGGCCTGGTTAGCGTCGATGCTGGCGGCGGTGTCCACGGTCAGGCTGCCGCTGGATTGCAGAATGCCGCCGCCGCTGCCCGTGGCGCTGCCGATTGCGGTGTTAGCGAGGATGGCGGTGGTGCCGCCACTTACGTGCAGCAAGCCGCTGGACGCGAAAGCGATGCCGCCGCCGTTACCTGCGGTCGCCTGGTTGTTCCGGATGGTGGTGCCATTTTGGATGTTCAAGTTGCTGCTGCTGCTGCCGCCGGCGACGTTAATACCGCCGCCGCTTTGGGCCTGGTTGCCGTTGGCGGAGGAACTGCCACCGATCATGGCGGCGTTGAGGGTCAAGGTGCCCATGTATGCTGCCGTTACATTGATGCCGCCGCCGCTGCCGTTGGCTGCCGTGTTCGACCCGATCGTGGCCCCGGCGGTGATTTGATGATTGCCACCAGCACTGATTTGCACGCCACCGCCGCCGCCCGTTGTGGCCTGGTTGAAGCTCACCGACGTGCCTATGCCGGTGATAATCAAGACGCTGGCCCCGGCGAAATTGATGCCACCGCCGTTGGCAGCCTTGTTGGCGTTGCCGGTCACGCTGCCGCCGATCACGGTGCCGTCCTGGATAGTCAAGTTCGCAGTGGTGGTGGTCACGCCGGCCGAGACATTGATGCCGCCGCCGTTGCCGTTGACGGCCGTGTTTGAGGCGATGGTGGCGGCGTCAAAGATGAATGGACCATGCCGCCGGTGATGTCGACGCCACCGCCGTCAGCATTGGCCTGGTTGGCGTCGATGCTGGCACCCGTGTCCATCGTCAGGCTGCCGTTGGATTGCAGAATGCCACCGCCGCTGCCCGTGGCGCTGCCGGTCGCCGTGTTGTCAGCGATGGCGGAGTCGCTGACGTGCAACAAGCCGCTGGAGCCGAATTCGATGCCGCCGCCGTTGCCGCTGGTCGCCTGGTTGTTCTGGATGCTGGTGCCGTTCTGCAAGGTCAGGTTGCTACTGCCGCCGGCCACGTTGATGCCGCCGCCGCTTTGGCTCTGGTTGCCGTTGGCGGAGGAACTGCCACCGATCGTGGCGGCGTTGATTGTCAAGGTGCCCGTATACGGTGCCGTGACGTTGATGCCGCCGCCGCTGCCGTTGGCTGCCGTGTTTGACGCGATGGTGGCACCGGCAGTGATCTGGTGATTGCCGCCGGCGTTGATCTCGACGCCGCCGCCGTTGCCCGTTGTGGCCTGGTTGAAGCGCACCGCGGTGGTGGCGCCAGTAATCGTCAAGACGCTGGCCCCGGCGAAGCTGATGCCGCCGCCGGTGGCAGCCTTGTTGGCGCTGCCGGTCGTGGTGCCGCCGATTACGGTGCCGTCCTGGATATTCAAGTTCGCCGTGGTAGTGGTCACGCCGGTCGAGACATTGATGCCGCCGCCGTTGCCGTTGACGGCCGTGTTGGAGGCGATGGTGGCGCCGTCAAAGGTGAACGAACCCGTGCCGCCAGTGATGTCGACGCCACCGCCATCGGCATTGGCCTGGTTGCCGTCGATGCTGGCGGCGGTGTCCACGGTCAAGCTGCCGTTGGATTGGAAGACGCCCCCGCCACTGCCGGTTGCGGTGTTGTCGGCGATGGCGGAGTCGCTGACGTGCAACAAGCCGCTTGAGGCGAAATCAATGCCGCCGCCATTGCCGTTGGTCGCCCGGTTGTTTTGGATGGTGGTGGCGTTTTGGATGGTAAGGTTGCTGCTGCCGACGGCGACGTTGATGCCGCCGCCGCTTGGGGCTTGGTTGCCGTCGACGAGGGCGGTGCCGCCGATGATGGCTGCGTTGAGGGTCAGGGTGCTCCCATAGGTTGCTGTGACGTTGATGCCGCCCCCGGCGCCATTGGCCGCCGTGTTGGACGCGATGGTGGCACCGGCAGTGATCTGGTGATTGCCGCCAGCGCTGATCTCGACGCCGCCTCCATTGCCTGTTGTGGCCTGGTTGAAGCTCACCGCGGTAGTGGCCCCAGTAATGGTTAAGACGCTGGCCCCGGCGAAGTTGATACCGCCGCCGTTGGCAGCTTTGTTGGCGCTGCCGCCGATTATGGTGCCGTCCTGGATATTCAAGTTCGCAGTCGTGGTGGTCACGCCGGCCGAGACGTTGATGCCGCCACCGTTGCCGTTGACGGCGGTGTTGGAAGCGATGGTGGCGGCGTCAAAGGTGAACGGACCAGCGCCGCCGGTGATGTCGACGCCGCCGCCGTCGGCATTGGCCTGGTTGGCGTCGATGCTGGAGCCGGTGTCCACGGTCAGGCTGCCGCTGGATTGGAAAATACCGCCGCCGCTGCCCGTGGCGCTGCCAGTGGCCGTGTTGTCAGCGATGGCGGAGCCGCTGACGTGCAACAAGCCGCTTGAGGCGAAATCAATGCCGCCGCCGTTGTCGGCCATCGCCTGGTTGTTCTCGATGCTGGCGCCATTCTGGATGGTCAGGTTGCTGCTGCCACCGGCGATGTTGATGCCGCCGCCGCTTTGGGCCTGGTTGCCGTTGACAAGGACGGTGCCGCCAATGGTAGCGTCATTGATGGTCAAGGTGCCGTTGTAAGCAGCCGTGACGTTGATGCCGCCGCCGCTGCCGTTGGTTGCCGTGTTCGATGCGATGGTGGCACCGGCAGTGATCTGGTGATTGCCGCCGGCGTTGATCTCGACGCCGCCGCCGTTGCCCGTTGTTGCCTGGTTGAAGCTCACCGCGGTGCTGGCGCCGGTAATCGTCAAGACGCTGGCCCCGGCGAAGCCGATGCCGCCGCCGTCGGCAGCCTTATTGGCGCCGGCGCTCGCAGTGCCGCCGATTATGGTGCCGTCCTGGATATTTAAGTTCGCAGTCGTGGTGGTCACGCCGGCCGAGACGTTGATGCCGCCGCCGTTGCCGTTCACGGCTGTGTTGGAGGCGATGGTGGCGGCGTCAAAGGTGAATGGACCAGCGCCGCCGGTGATGTCGACGCCGCCGCCGTCGGCATTGGCCTGGTTGGCGTCGATGCTGGCGGCGGTGTCCACAGTCAGGCTACCGCTGGATTGGAAAATGCCGCCGCCGCTGCCCGTGGCCGTGTTGTCAGCGATGGCAGAGCCGCTGACGTGCAACAAGCCGCTTGAGGCGAAATCAATTCCGCCGCTGTTGCCGGCCGTCGCCTCGTTGTTTTGGATGGTGGCGTCGTTCTGAATGGTCAGCTTGCTGCTGCCGCCGGCGACGTTGATGCCGCCGCCGCTTTGGGCCTGGTTACCGTTGACGGGGGCGCCGCCGCCAATGGTAGCGTCGTTGATGGTCAAGGTGCCGTTGTAAGCAGCCGTGACGTTAATGCCGCCGCCGCTGCCGTTGGTTGCCGTGTTCGATGCGATGGTGGCGCCGGCGGTGATCTGATGATTGCCGCCGGCGTTGATCTCGACGCCGCCGCCGTTGCCCGTTGTGGCCTGGTTGAAACACACCGACGTCCCTGTGCCGGTGATAGTCAGGACGCTGGCCCCGGCGAAATTGATGCCGCCGCCGTTGGCAGCCTTGTTGGCATTGCCGGTAGCTGTGCCGCCGATTACGGTGCCGTCCTGGATATTCAAGTTCGCAGTTGCGGTGGTCATGCCGGCCGAGAGGTTGATGCCGCCACCGTTGCCGTTGACAGCCGTGTTGGAAGCGACGGTCGCAGCGTCAAAGGTGAACGGGCCAACGCCGCCGGTGATGTCGACCCCGCCGCCGTCGGCATTGGCCTGGTTGGCGTCGATGCTGGCGGCGCTGTCCACAGTCAGGCTGCCGCTGGATTGATTAATACCGCCGCCGCTGCCCGTGGCGCTACCGGTCGCCGTGTTGTCAGCGATGGCGGCGCCGCTGACGTGGAGCAAACCGCTGGATGCGAAAGCGATGCCGCCGCCATTGCCGTTGGTCGCCTGGTTGTTCTCGATGCTGGTGCCATTCTGGATGTTCAGGTTGCTGCTGCCACCGGCGATGTTGATGCCGCCGCCGCTTTGGCCCTGGTTGCCGTTAGCGGAGGAACTGCCACCGATCGTGGCGGCGTTGATGGTCAAGGTGCCCGTATACGTTGCCGTGACGTTGATGCCGCCGCCGCTGCCGTTGGCCGCCGTGTTCGACGCGATGGTGGCGCCGGCAGTGATCTGGTGATTGCCGCCAGCACTGATTTGCACGCCGCCGCCGTTGCCCGTTGTGGCCTGGTTGAAGCTGATGGCGGTGGTAGCGCCGGTGATAGTTAACACGCTGGCCCCGGCGAAGTTGATACCGCCGCCGTTGGCCGCCTTGTTGGCGCTGCCGGTCGCACTGCCGCCGATTACGGTGCCATGCTGGATACTGACGTTCGCGGTCGTGGTGGTCACCCCGGCCGAGACGTTGATGCCGCCACCGTTGCCGTTCACGGCTGTGTTGGAGGCGATGGTGGCAGCGTCAAAGGTGAATGGACCAGCGCCGCCGGTGATGTCGACCCCGCCGCCGTCGGCGTTAGCCTCGTTGGCGTCGATGCTAGCACCCGTGTCCACCGTCAGGCTGCCGCTGGATTGCAGAATGGCACCGCCGCTGCCCGTGGCCGTGTTGTCAGCGATGGCGGTGCCGCTGACGTGCAGCAAACCGGTAGACGCGAAGCTGATGCCGCCGCCATTGCTGGTGGTCGCCTGGTTGTTCTCGATGCTGGCGCCATTCTGGATGATCAAGTCGCTGCTGCCACCGGCCACATTGATGCCGCCGCCGCTTTGTGCCTGGTCGCCGTTGATGAGGGCGCTGCCGCCAATGGTAGCGGCGTTGATTGTCAAGGTGCCCGTATACGTTGCCGTGACGTTGATGCCGCCGCCGCTGCCGTTAGCCGCAGAGTTCGACGCGATGGTGGCGCCAGCCGTGATCTGATGATTGCCGCCAGCACTGATCTGTATGCCGCCGCCGTTGCCCGTTGTCGCCTGATTGAACCTGACGGCGGTGCTGGCGCCGGTGATGGTCAAAACGCTGGCCGCGGCAAAGCTGATGCCGCCGCCGTTGGCAGCCTTGTTGGCGCTGCCGGTCACACTGCCGCCGATCACCGTGCCGTCCTGGATATTCAAGTTCGCGGTGGCGGTGGTCACACCAGCCGAGACGTTGATGCCGCCGCCGTTGCCGTTGACAAATGTGTTTGAAGCGATGGTGGCGGCGTCAAAGGTGAATGGACCAGCGCCGCCGGTGATGTCGACCCCGCCGCCGTCAGCGTTGACCTGGTTGCCGTCGATGCTGGCACCCGTGTCCACCGTCAGGCTGCCGCTGGATTGCAGAATGCCACCGCCGCTGCCCGTGGCGCTGCCGGTCGCCGTGTTGTCAGCGATGGCGGAGTCGCTGACGTGCAACAAGCCGCTGGAGCCGAATGCGATGCCGCCGCCGTTGCCGTTGGTCGCCTGGTTGTTCTGGATGCTGGCGCCATTCTGAATGGTCAGGTTGCTGCTGCCGCCAGCGATGTTGATGCCGCCGCCGCTTTGGCCCTGGTTGCCGTTGACGGGTGCGGTGCCGCCGACGATGGCTGCGTTGAGAGTGAGGGTACCCGCGTAAGTTGCCGAGACGTTGATGCCGCCGCCGGCGCCGTTGGCCGCCGTGTTGGAAGCGATGGTGGCACCGGCAGTGATCTGGTGATTGCCGCCAGCACTGATTTGCACGCCGCCGCCATTGCCCGTTGTGGCCTGGTTGAAGCTCACCGCAGTGCTGGCGCCGGTGATGGTCAGGACGCTGGCTCCGGCGAAATTGATGCCGCCGCCGTTGGCAGCCTTGTTGGCGCTGGCGGTCGCAGTGCCGCCGATTACGTTGCCGTCCTGGATATTCAAGTTCGCAGTCGTGGTGGTCACGCCGGCTGAGACGTTGATGCCGCCACCGTTGCCGTTGACAGTCTGTGTTTGAAGCGATGGTGGCGGCGTCAAAGGTGAATGGACCCGTGCCGCCAGTGATGTCGACCCCGCCGCCGTCAGCGTTGACCTGGTTGCCGTCGATGCTAGCACCCGTGTCCACCGTCAGGCTGCCGCTGGATTGGAAAACGCCGCCGCCGCTGCCCGTGGCGCTGCCGGTGGCCGTGTTGTCAGCAATGGCGGAGCCACTAACGTGCAGGAAGCCGCTGGACGCGAAGCTGATGCCGCCGCCGTTGCCGTTGGTCGCCTGGTTGTTCTGAATGCTGGCGCCATTCTGCAAGGTCAGATTGCTGCCGCCGCCGGCCACGTTGATGCCGCCACCGCTTTGGGCCTGGTTGCCGTTAACCGAGGCGCTGCCACCAATCGTGGCGGCGTTGATGGTCAAGGTACCCGCATACGTTGCCGTGACGTTGATGCCGCCACCGTCGCCGCTGGCCGTGTTCGACGCGATGGTGGCGCCGGCCGTGATCTGATGATTGCCACCAGCGCTGATCTCGACGCCGCCACCGTTGCCCGTTGTGGCCTGGTTGAAGCTCACCGCGGTGGTGGCGCCTGTGATGGTCAGGACGCCGGCCCCGGCAAAGCTGATGCCGCCGCCATCGGCCGCCACGTTGGCGCTGCCGATCGCGCTGCCGCCGATGACGGTGCCGTCCTGGATATTCACGTTGGCGGTCGCACTGGTCACGCCGGCCGAGACGTTGATCCCGCCGCCGTCGCCGCCCAGGTTGTCCGCGTCGGCCTGGTTCTGGAAAACCTTGACTGCGTCAAAGGTGAACGGCCCCGCGCTGCCGGTGATGTCGACACCGCCGCCGTCGGCATTGGCCATGTTCAGGTCGATGCTGGCCTCTGTGTCCACGGTCAGACTGCCGCTGGATTGATAAATACCGCCGCCGCTGCCCGAAGCGATGCCGGTGGCCGTGTTGTCAAGGATGGCGGAGCCGCTGACGTGCAGCAAGTCGCTGGAGGCGAAATCAATGCCGCCGCCGTTGCCGTTGGTCGCCTGGTTGTTTTGGATAGTGGTGGCGTTTTGGATGGTTAGGTCGCTGCTGCCGCCGGCCACGTTGATACCGCCGCCACTTTGCGCAAGGTTGGCCAAGGTTCCCGATGTGCCGCCGATCGTGCTGCTGTCGATCGTCAAGGTGTCGGCAAACGTGAAGGCGACGTTGACGCCACCGCCGGAGCCGTTCGAAGCATCGTTGCCTGCGATGGTGCTGTCGGTGATTTGAGGCGCGGTGCCGCCGCTGAAGTTGATGCCGCCGCCATTGCCACTGGTGGAGGCATTGGCATTTACAGTCGACGCGCTGGCAAGCTGGAAAGTGCCTCCAGTAATATCCATGCCGCCCCCGGCGAGTGCCGCGGTGTTGTCGTCGATCTGCGACGAGTCGATCATTACGGAGCCCGCACTCTGGAAAATGCCGCCTCCGTTTTGCGCGGTATTGCTATCTCCCAACGCGCCGATGCTTGCGTTGTTGAGACTCAGGCTGCCCGAATTGCTGATGCCGCCGCCGTTGCCAGTTGCCTGGTTGCCAATCAATACGCAGTTGACGACGTCAAGCGTGCCGGCATTCAGGATGCCACCGCCATTGCCGGTAACGGAACCATTCTCGATTTGCAATCCATTCAATTGAACGTTGGCGCCGGCGGCAATGTTGAAGACGCGATCAAGGGCGTTGCCATTAATGATCACGGTGCCGCCGCTGGTGTTGTCGATCGTCAAAAGCAGGCCATCGGGGGGGGCGATATTGAAATCGCCGGTGGTATTGTCGTCCACTCCGGACGGCGGAATGGAGATGGGATAGGAGCCGGCCAAGGTCAGATTGATGGTGTTGCCGCCCGGCGTGGCGTTAGCTTCCTGAAGGGCGGACCGCAAGCTGAGATCGCCCTGGGGCGGAACGAGCGTGTCGGGCAGGTAGTTCACGTTGAAAACAGCCGGCGCCACCCTGTTTTCCAGCGGTTCCAGCTCCAGCCGTGTCAGAGCCGGCCGCGACTTTTTGATAATTGACTTGGGTGATTTGAAGAGACGAGCCAGCTTACGCCACCATGGGGTCATGACGGTCTAACCTCCTGTTGCAGTGGCGCGCACTCAGTTACCCGCACATCCTGGACGGGCATTCCAGCACATGGCCTTCTCGCGCCAAATCGACTTTGTTGATTCTAGGGGTTGGGCTTTTAACCTATTCCTAGTCTCTTATCCTGCACTATGCGAATTGGAAAAGCAAATGAAAAAGCGAAAAATGGGGAAATTGGGGGCTTTTCATAGACCGGCTATCAACAGTCGCCGCACAAACAGCGCAGCTTACCCAGTTTGCGCCAAAGTAGTAGGCACACTCCGTGTGCCGTAAGCCTAAACGGCACATGGAGTGTGCCTACTACTTTAATAACTGACCCGCATGCCCACGAAGAAGTTGATTCCCGGCTGATAAACGCCCAATCCTGTCCGCAAGTCCAAACTCTCCTGGTAGTTGCGGTCCGTAAGGTTGTCGACGCCGGCGGTCAGCAGCACTTGTTTGTGGACTTGCCAGAAGCCGCGAATGTTGAACACGGTGAAACCACCCGTGCGCTGTTCATCCAGAGACGTGGCCACTTCGTTCTGGTCGGCCACAATGCGGGCCGTGAATTCCACCGCCCAAAGGGGCTTCTTGTCCGGGTCGTGAACCCGGAAGCCCACCCGGCCTTCCATCGGTGGAATGCCAGGCAACGGCTCGTTGATCTCCTCGTCCCGGGCGCTGAACATAACTCACATTCGCAAACGGCGTCAACCAGGAATACAAATCGTACTCGCCGTAGACCTCGAAGCCAGTCAGCGTGGCCAGGCTGGTGTTCTTGAATCGATACTGGCGCAGCTCCGTTTGCAGGTTCAGAGCCTGGGGAAACTGCGGGGGTGTGGCGGGAAACGGAATGGTGAATCTGCCGTCGCCTTGATTGAAGGGGTTCGCCTCATAAGTGATGTAGTTGTTCACCATGGCGTAGAAGCCGTGGATGCCGCCGCGGAAATCATCATCCTTCACCTTGAGTCCAAGGTCGAACTGGTTGAGCTGCTCAGGGCTGAGATCCGGATTGCCGTAGATGGCGTTGAAACCGTTCTGGATCAAACCGAAGAACGCGCCGCCGGTATAGAGTTCCGTCAAGGTCGGAGGACGCTGCGCGAAGCCATAGCCGCTCACCAGCGTCAGCTCGTCGGTGAGCTTGTAGTCCGCCGTGCCAAACGCCGAACCCAGCAAAAAATGCTGCGTGGCTAAAGAATCATAACCCACCGTTTGTACGTACTCCTGGGCATTGGTGAGATAGCCCAGGTAAAGTATGTCGGTATTCACAAAATCCATGCGTGCGCCGGCCCGCAGTGTCAAACGATCGCCGATCGGCAAGGTGCCGTCCACGAACATTCCCACGTCGACCGATTGCGAGGCCGGGATGCCGAAGTTGTCGGGCGGTGAAAAGTTGAAACTGTCGAATTCGTTGTACTGCTGCCGCACCACGGTCAAGTCCGTGCCGACGGTGAGCTGGACGCCCTTGTCCTCGCCCCAGGTCACGGCTTCGCGGGTGCCCCAGGTGGCCAGCCGAGCCTGGGTGGTCAGGTCGAGCCGGACTTGCAGGCCGCCCGCGTTGAAATAAGTCACGTTGTCGGCGTTGACGTTGTTGGGGTTGTCCGAGGCAGGCCGGAGAATGCCGTTGAGCTGGGGAATCTGCAAGCGTGTGCTCTCCTGCGAACTGTCGCCGCCAAAACTGGTGGTGTTGTACCAAGCGTCCACGGTGAACTTGTCAAACAGCGTCGCTTTTTCCTGGACGTAGCGAACCGAAACGCCGTCGGTGTTCATCTGGTTGATGTCGGTAAGCAAGCCCGGATAATCGACGTTGTTTTGCATTTGGCGGAGGTACTTGAATTCGAGGTGGCTGTCGGTGGCAAGGTCGAAGCCAATCGCGAAGTTGACGTTTTGCGAATTGTAGCTGGAAGGCAGCGTGGTGCCGCCGCCTTCGTGATAATCGTTGGCCGCCAGAATGTCGTAGCTAAGGCGGAAACCCCAATCGCTGCCGCCGCCAAAGATGCTCTGCCGGCCGGCGAAGGCGTCGCCGTTGGACTTGAACAGAAGGCTGGTGCTGCCATGCACATCGAAGCAGCCGTCGGTCGAACGTGGTGTGGGCGTGGTCGTTATGTCCAAAAACGCAAAACCGGGGCCGTAGCGCACGCTGTAGGGCCCCTTGAAGACGGCGATATTGTCGATGTCCTCGGCGTTGATTTTGCCCAGGGCGGTGTCCAGGTCGATACGTGCCGCCGTCCAAAAGGCGCCGTCGGCGTTGGATACGACCTCACCGATGTGATAGCCGCGAATGCGCGGATCCATGGACAACGGCGCCCGCTGTTGCACGTCGATGCCGGTGCCGGCGCTGGTGTTAGCCAGGACGCTGCCCGCATCCCCGCCAGTCGGCAGGGCGGCCGGCGTCACTACCGACGAACCAGTGGTGCCGCTGCTTGGGGTGGAACCGCCAAATATGGGCCGTTCCTTTTCCACAGCCGCCGGAGTATCCGGCGCGGGTGGTTGAGGGGGCGTGTCCTTGGGCTGCGGCTGGTCGTCTTTTTTTTGCGCTGGCTGCTGCACGGTGACAATAATGGGGCTGCTATCCTGCTGGACCTGAGCTCGCTCCTGGCCAAAAACCAGCAACGGGCACATGCTTCCTGCTATCGCGATAAGCAAACAAGCCGACTTCAGGAGCGCTTTTTTGCTTCCTACCCTCATCGCGAATGGCCTCCCTGCCAAACTCATCTAAGCGGCGCGTCTTCCATGCCCAAAGCGGCGCAATCACGCCGATCCTATTATTCATTCGGCAGAAACTTTGCCGGTTCCTCCTTTTTTTCCGTTTGTGCTGAAAATAATGACCAGCCCTGGGCTAACGCCGTCTCCGCCTTTTGCCCGGTTTACGCGGACAGCCCCGTCGCCCTCGCTATTTGCCGGCCTTCTTTGCTGCTTTTTCTTTCAATTGCTTGATTTCTTTTAGGTAGCCCTCGAGCGTTTTCTGATCTTTGTTTTTCGGGTCCAGTTTGGGTACCGTGCAAAGCGGAGCGATTCTGACGGCGATACTCATTACCTCCGTTGCCCTTTCGAGGACCTCGTTTCTGTCTTTCTCGGTCACAGGATAGCCGAGCGCCAGCAACGCATAGGACTCGAATGCATCGTAGATTTTTTTTTCAGACAATCTCAATTCCTCAAATCCATGGGTGTCTATGACCTTATTCACGAGTTCAATCCCCGATGCATAGGGTTTGAACGCTTTGAATGGATCAGTCCAGTAATAAACCTCTCCTGTTTGAAAAAACGCACGCACTTTGACCGAGTCAGGCGCGGTCTTCGCCGCTTCTTCCAAACCTTGCAAGACCGTGGCCAGCTCAGGCGTGTCCTTGGCCACCTTGCCGTTTTTCCGAGATAGATCCAGTTTTCTTTCTAATAGCATCGCCACGGCAGCCCACTCGCGTGGGCCTGGCTTGTCGATTTCTTTGAGCAGCCTGGCAATTTCCGCCTTCATGCGTTCCGTTTCTCGTGCCTTGTCGCCGTCGACTTTCTTGTTTTTTTCCAGGGCTTTGACGATGCACTCCTCAAAAAAGGCCGCAGACTGGCCAATATCCGCAATTTTCTCCGCGTAAGCCTTGGCCTTTGCCGAATACGGCTGCAGGTCGCCCACGTCCAAATCGACAGCGAAGCGGAGGACTTGCCTTGCATAATCAGCCGAGAAAATGTCCTGTGCGGATTTAAGACTCGGGTCACCTTTTTTCAGGTAAATGTCGAATGCTTGGTTGTAACTGACCATGGCCAACTTTGTGTCGCCACGCAGTTCATAAAGCGTCCCCAAAAAACGCAGCGGCTCAATGGCATCCAGGGACTTGCCCGCGCACTCGATTGCCTTCTCAAGGTCCGTCTCGGCCTTTTTGAGAAGTTCCTCACGCTTGGGGTCGCCTTTCTTGAGGATTCTCGTGGCCAAATTAAACCGGACGCGACCTCGCCCCGCCAAGGCGAGGGCGCGATCCTTGTCTAGTTCCAGGGCTTTGGTGAAAGCCGCCTCCGCCAATGCGTAATTGCCTGGGAGCTTGGCCAGATACTCGAGGTCTTCGTTAGCGTTTCCGTTCGCCTCCAGCGCCTTGATTTTCAAGATGTTGGGCAAAGCCGGTTTCGCGGCTGCGATGAGCTCCCAGGCCATGTCCGCCGCTGCCGCGGCCTCCTTGCATTGCGTTTGGTAATCGTAACCGCTTTTATAACGGCAGTAGTTGCTCAACTCAAGCATGAGTTGACTGAGATCCAGGTAGATTTGGGCTAACAATGCGGCATCGCTTTTCCTGTTGAGTTTCGGCGACTTGATCGCGTCTTCAAGGGCCTGCTTGCCACGACCATAGCAGGCCAGAACGTCCTTTTCCAGAGTTTGGTATGCATCCGTTGCCCAATACTCCTTGGCATTCGTCGTTTCGAGGACTTCCTTTTTGAGTCTTCCAAGATTCAAATTCATCCAACCATCGAGGTGAAGCATCTTCGGGCTGTCTGGCTGCCGGCTTCGGCCTGCTTTCACCCAGGCATCCACTTCCAGCCAATCCTGGCTCGTCATCGGCAATGCCGCGCGGCTTTTTGCCTTGTCAAACAGGTAGTCAAGGTTGTCGGCATCCAGGTCGAATGCCCGGCTGTGAAGCGCATACGCTTTCTTCAAGACGTAACCTACGGGCCATGCGGGAGGCATCGTGTCCCGCTGCCCGATGGTGCCGGCTTCAAAGGACATCAGTGCGGCCGCGTTCTTTTTCACGCCTTCACTGCCGGGCGTCCGCAGCAAAACCTCGCTCAAGGCGAGGCCTTTCTTGACGACTTCATCGGAGAGATCGATCCGCGTCACGTCCGCCAATCTCTTGCCGTCAAGCAGTTGAAAGACTTTGCCGTAGAAAGAGCTGGCCGGTTGGCGGTTGTCGAATACGGCCACCGTGTCGCAGTATTCTTGCAACTTCTGTGACTCGTCATTGTTCAATGCCGCGTAGGCCGCCATCAGGGGATAAAGTGCTTCGAGTCTTGGCGCCAACTTGACATTGTCCAACCAGCCCAACGCCTCCTGCCGTTCCTTCTCGCTCTGTTCGCCGGCACAGGCGGCGGCCAAAACCAAATTGAGCGCAAAGCCGGCTTGTCCTTGGTGTCGCCGTAAATGCCCCGTGCCAGGCCGAGCCGCAGGTAGGCGGCTTGCGCGGCTTGCTTGTCGGCGAACTGCTGGTCAAGCCTGCCGCGGCCCTTGGCCTCGGAAAGGCCAATCAAGACCCGTGCGGCGCGGTCGCGGCGCTCCCATGTGAGAAACGACGCCTTGCCGTCCTTGGCCAACAAACTTTCCTTGATCCCCAGCAAGCGGTCGGCGGCGGCACGGCCTTCGGAATTCTTCGACAATGCCAGGGCCGCCACATACTGGCCGTAATCCAGGGCCGGTTTGGCATCCTTGGTCGTTGCCAGGTACTTTGTCAAATCCGTCAGCGGTGTGTTCCAGGCCTTGGCCGGTTCCCCGCTCTCGATGCTGCTTTCGACCTGACAGGCCAACACCCAAAGCGTGGGCGCCTTGTCGGCACAAAAGGCGGCACGGTCTTCCCATTCCTTCGCCGTCGTCGGCCAGGTGACCAGTGCTTTTTGAATGTACATGTCCACCACGCGTGAAAAAGCCTTGCCGGCAGCCTGTTGGTGTTCGGCAGGCACCGCCTTGACGGCCGGCGTTAGCGCGGCAATCTCGGTGGCGGTAAACCTGGACACGCCCTCGCCCTCGCCCTCTTGCGAGTCCGCCAGCAAGTTCCACATCTCAGGAATGCGGTCCGGCGGCGGCGCCGGCTTGCCATCCGTCAATAAAATCAGCAGTTTTTTGGGGCTTCCCAGGTGCGCCTCGGCCAACGCATCCAGGGTAATCCACTCGACCTTTTGAGCCTCGTCAAGCAGACCATTGTCCGCCTTGAGCGCGGTCAATTTGCTCGCGCAGTCTTGCCAATGACCGTCCGCATAGGCTGTGCGGATTTGCTCCATTTTTTCGCGGATGCCGGCAGCAGGGTCAATTCGCTCCACAGGCGGAGGGGTTGGCTCACGCACAGGGGGAGGATTGGGCTCCTTGGGAGGATTGGGCTCCTTGGGAGGTTCGGGCTCCTTCTTAATTGGCTGGGGAGCCACCACTTCCACGGGCTTTGGGGGAGGCGAATTCTCAGTGATCGACATGGGTTCCGGTGGCGGCATGAACAGCGGTTTCAGTGCCCAACCAAGCGCCACGGTCAGCAAGATCACCAGGCCTGAGATGACTACCCGCCGCGAACCCGAAGGCCGGGGCGTAGCCGGCCGGCCCGACTGCCATTGGGCCGCCTGGCGGTGAGATTCAGGTTCCGCCTGCTCCATTTGGATTTCGTGTTCCGTCGGCGGCGCAGGCGGCCGGGTCCTGGTCTCGCCCATCGGATCGTTCATGGGCGCCGGCCTGTTCGGCTTCTTGGCCGACGGCCCCAGGCGTCGCCAATTGATCGGCCCGCTTGCCCGGCACGATGGTCGAGATGAGGTCGTGCTCGGTCCCAATCGCCGGCGCCCGCTGTTCAGTCGAGCCGCGCTCGACGGGGGACGTCAACTTGGGCTCGGCAACCGGTGGTCGCGTTTGGGCCAGCTTCTTGTCCTTGGTCGAGCCTCGTTTGGGGAGCAGCGGCGGCGGGTGTTTCTCCGCCTCCGCCTCCAGGGCCCGGCCCAGTTCCTTGACGAAATCCTTGCAGGTGTCGAAGCGGTCCTGAGGCTTTTTTGACAACGCTTTCAGCAGGACCTTTTGTTCACCCCTGGGAATGGGGTCCAACTTCGGCGTTTCGCGTTGATGGGCATTGAACTGCTTGACCGGACCATTGTAATTGAACGGCAATTTGCCCAAACGCAGCTCGGCATAGGTGTAGGCGAAGCAATACTGGTCCGACTTGCGGCGCACCACCTCGCCGTTGAACATCTCGGGAGCCTGGTAGGCCGGCGTGCCGCCCTGGGTGTTCGTCACCGAATCGTCGCCGGTCATTTGCCGGGCCAGCCCGAAATCGGCGAGTTTGGCGTAGCCGCCTTCGACCATCAAGATGTTGGCCGGTTTGATGTCGCGGTGCTGAATCTCATGGTCGTGGAGGTAATCCAGCGCCTCGGCCAGGTTGAACCAGTATTTGAACAGCTCGTCCTGGGGAATGCCGCGGTGGCCCTGCTCCTGGCACTCCTTGAGCCGTGATTTCATGGTGCCGCCGCCCGCCAGCTCCATGACCACGAAAAGCTGGCGGTTTTCGATCCAAAAATTATGGACCTGGAGCAGGAAGGGATGACGCAGGCCCTTGGTCAATTCCAGCGATTCCATTTCCCGCTTCACGTCGCTGGCGTTGACCGGTTTGAAGAAATACTTGAACGCCACCAGGATGCCGCTGTCGAGCGACCGGGCCTTCCAAACCTCGGCAAAGCTGCCCTGGCCGAGGGCCTCGATGAGCTCATAGTTGCGGAACCTGGTGCCGGCCTCGGGCGCCATCATGATGCTGGCGCTGCTGCCCGCTGGCTTGCCCGAAGTGGAATATACGCCGTGAGGCGTGGGATGCGGAGGTCTCGCCCAGCATCATCTGCTGCAGCTCGGTGAATTGCAGCGGAAAACGCCGCTGGTATTCCGTCATTTTGACCTGCTGGCCATGCTTGACGCGGATCCGGTATTCCTCGAAGATCAGCGCGCAGGACAGCGTCTCGGCCGTGCCGAGCTCGGGATGTTTCTTGAGGTAATAATCCAGATCGGGAGGCTGCTTGCCATGTTTCCAGCGACATTCCAGGTCAGTTTTGACCAGCTCATAAAGCACCTTTTTGCGCAGCTCGCCCTCGCAGGGCGGCAGGTAAGTGTCGATGTCGGGCAATGGCTGATCATGCTCGACGGCCTGGTTCCAGGCAGCCTCGAAGCGATTCAGGCACGTCTGCAGGTCCTGGCGATCTTCGGAAGGCATACTGGTCAGATCGTCTAAATGAGCCATGGACAAACCGGGTGCGCGGGCAACAAAAGGACAAACAGCTTTCGTACTTTACGTGAGAGCAAGAAAGACCACACCAATCCGAAGCGCAAGCGAGGGCACCTGTTGCCCCTCGCTTGCGCTTCGGGTTGGTATCGTTGTTGTTGCTGCTCCCTCATTACTGTAAATCGCGGCGGCCGAGTTTGCAAGGAGGTTTATCTAGCTTGGTCGCTGGGGGTCTAGGTTCCGGGGGACACCGTGGCTCATTGCATGGTGGCCCCGGTACCCGGCGCGATTCGACACATTGGTTCGCCCGCCATTGCGGGCACCTTCGTTCAGTCGCTATCCTCACTGCCGCGGCCATCCAACCCACCAAGCTCTGGTGCCAACACGAAGTGCTTGACTGACTGCCGCAGGTAGGCAAGGTCAATGTCCGACGTCCAATCCGTCTGGGGGACACCATCAGTCTGAACCAGAGAGGTTGCCATATTTGCGCTGTCCAGCTCCTGCTCGCCAAGCTCCGTATTCAGAATCGGCGTCGGCTGCCCCAAAGCGGTGACCGGAACGCCGCCGGGAGTCAGCCCTAATTCGCCAAGTGCCAGGTCTAAATAGTGGGCATTGTCCTCTAAATAGTGGGCTGTGGGCAGTGGGCAGTGGGCAGTGAATTGCATGTCCGAGGCAGTCACGTCAGGTGCCGTGGCCGCGTCGGCCGCCGTCAACTCGCCACTGCCGACTGGCACCTGGCCATTATTGAATTGCAAGACAAAGGCACCCTGGCCGTCCGCAACTGTCGTCGTGAACAGCCGATGACCTGTCGGATCGACCTGGTTCACCAACGTCAATGGTGTCAACGTAACCACTGCCCCTGCATTACTGCCCACTGCCCACTGCCCACTATGTCCACCAGGCTTCCCCCCGCCGTCGTCTGGATCGGCGTGCTGCCAAACAGGTCGATGCCGATCTCGCCCGTCTGAGCGTTCACCACTGCCGTCAATTGCCAGCCGCTGGTCAAGGATCCCAACTGCACGTCGGCGGCCGACACGCTGAATTCCTGGGGATCGTAACGCAAGGCCAATATCGCTTCCGTCGCGCCATTGCTTCCAGCCGGATGTGCGGTGTCGATATTGATCGGCACAACGACCGTGCCGCCGGGGGTAAGCCGCAGCGTGGCGGGCAGACTCAAACTTGGATCGGGGCCCGTCGCCACAATCGTCAGACCGGTGGGAATCGACGGGATCTGCGTTCGTGGAATGCCGGCCAGGAGCGAATTGAGCAAGGTGACGGAGGCGGCCCCGACGGTGCCCGCGCTGCTGATGTCGCCGATAATCACTGGGTCGGCAAATGGAAACGCCGAGAACCCGGACACCGTGCCTAAGCCGGGATTGGTGCTGAGACCGACCGCCACCGCCGAGATGTCGGCCGCGTCGCCGCTGCTTAGGCTGCCGTTGGCCGTCCCCGATGCATCGCCGAGGTAAGCCACGACTTGCACCGCGTCATCGCCCACCGCGGCAATGGCGCCGCCGTTGAGCGTCACGCCGCTCCAGTGCAACATCGCCTTGGATTTGTAGAGCGACGCCGCCGAGTTCGGCACCGTCGCCACCAGGCCGCCCAGGCGCACTGCCGCCGTCGATGTGGCCAGCGCCGTCGGGCTGCTGAAGTCCAGAATGGCCGTGCCCGCCGTGGAAGCCACGTCGAGCGACAGTGAAGCGCCTGGCAAGGACGTGTTGACCGCTGCGCCGCTGATGCTCAGCAGGGCTGAGTTGTACTGCAAGGTGAACTTGCCCGAGGTGATGCCGCTGCCAACGCTGACGTTGAGCGGAATGCCGTCGCTCACGCTGTTGGGCAGGTTGATGGCATCGGCGCTATCCGGCCCACGGGCGAAGGCCGGGATGCCCACGGCCACCGGCGGAGCAGCCACCACGAAGGTGGCGACATAGTTGCTGCTGGCTGGGTTGCCGTTGCTCAGGCCGTCGAGCGGGTCGCCCAGGCTGTCGACGAAGCCGTTGGTGGCGCTGCGGAAGCTGACGGTATAGGTGCCGGCCGCCAGGACGCCGGTGCTGGGATTGAAGCCGACGCCGTTGAAATTGCTGGTTTTGACAAAGGTGATCGTCTGGTCGTTGGCACTGATGATCAGCGAGCCGTGGAAGGTAATCTGCGGCGCACAGGCCCGTTCAGCAGCACGTCGTCGATGCCGCCGCCGCTGGTGGAGTCGTAGAGGTTGAGATCCGAGGCAATGAACGGCTTGTCGAAGGTGGCGACGAAGCCGGTGGATGTCGGGGTCAAACTAGCGACGGTCAGGCCGCGCGTGGTGATGGCGGCGCTGCTGCCGGTGAGGCTGGCGGTCGTGGTGTCGGCGGCGGTGATCGTTTGCGAGCCGGGCGACTTCAAAGTGACGCTGAAAACGCCGACGCCGGCCGTCAAGGTGCTGCTGGTGGGAAGGGCCGCGGCGCTGTCGCTGCTGGTGATCTGCACGGTTCCGAGGTAAGTAGGCGCGGTGTTGTTAAAGGCATCCTCGGCCGTCACGGTGGCAGCCACGGCAATGCCCGTCACGGCGTTTGCGGGCACCGACACGGCAAAATGGCTGGCGGCGGCGGCGGAGACGGTGATGGTCGCGCTACCCGTGATGGTTGGGGCGGCGCTGTCCGCGGCGGTGAGGGTGATGGCGCCGGCCGTCCTTAATGTGGCGGCGAAATAACCGATGCCGCCGGTCAGCGTCGCGTTGGCGGGGAGGAAAGCTTGCGTGTCGGTGCTAGTGAAATGGACAGTGCCGGTATAAGCCGTGGCGACGTCGCCAAGCGAATCCAGGGCCGTCACCTCAACGAGCATGGCGTTGCCGGCCACCGTGCTGGCAGGAGCCGAAATGCCAAAGTGCGTCGCCACATTGGCGGTGACGGTGTAGAACTGCCCCCCTGTGAAGGTGCCGTTGACGGCGTTGAGTAACAGGCTCACCGAGCTCGCGCCTTCATTGGCCACGACGAGGTCGGGTTTGCCGTCGCCGGTCACATCGCCCAACGCCACCGCAAATGGACCAGAGCCGGTGGTGAAGGTTTGCTGTGTCTGGAAGGTGCCGTTGCCGTTGCCCAGCAGCAGACTTACCGCGTGAACGCTAGGATTGGCCGCGACGAGGTCGGCTTTACCATCGCCGGTCACATCGCCCAGCGCCACCGAAAGTGGGAATTGCTCCGTGGTAAAGGTTTGCTGTGCCTGGAAGGTGCCGTTGCCGTTGCCCAACAGCACGCTCACCGAGCTATTTTCATAATTGGCCACGACGAGGTCGGGTATGCCATCGCCGTTTAGATCGCCGATCACCACCGATTTTGGCCCAAGTCCGGTGTGAAAGGTCTGCTGAGCCTGGAAAGTCCCGTTACCGTTGCCCAGCAACACGCTCACCAAGTTGCTTCCAAAGTCGGCCACGACGAGGTCGGGTATGCCGCCGCCGGTTAAATCGCCTATCGCCACTTGTTGCGCGTTATTGCCGGTGGCGAAGGTATGCTGAGCCTGGAAGGTGCCATTGCCGTTGCCCAGCAGCACGCTCACCATGTCAGCTCCTGAATTGGCCACGACGAGATCCGGATAGCCGTCGCCAGTCAAATCGGCCACCGCCACCGAGGTTGGCAAAGAGCCGGCGCTGAAAGTCCGCTGCGTCTGGAAGGTGCCGTTGCCGTTGCTCAGCAGCACGCTCACTGAGTCACTTCCCGCATTGGCCACGACGAGGTCGGGTATGCCGTCGCCGGTCAAATCGCCCAACGCCACCGATTCTGGGCCGGTCCCCGTGGGGAATGTTTGCTGAGCCTGGAAGGTGCCATTGCCGTTGCCCAGCAGCACGCTCACCGAGTTACCGGATTTGTTGGCGACGACGAGGTCGGCTTTGCCGTCGCCGGTCAAATCGCCCAATGCCACTGAAAATGGCTCAGAGCCGGTGGTAAAGGTCTGTTGGGTCTGGAAAGAAGCAATCGGGTTTTGTTGAGTAAGCGGGTTCCCGGCCAGGTCACTGATGGCGCCGTTATCCACCAGTTCCAGGCCAAGCGTGCCGGTGCCGGTGATGCCGCTGACCGTCACCATGTAAACCGAGCTGCTGACAGCGGTCATCTGGGGCGACCCGGTCGCCACACTGCCGGTCGTGAAATCGCCGGCAACGACTCCGGTGACAGGCTCGCTGAAGGTGACGGTGAAGGTGACGCTGGCGGCATTGGTATCCGGCCCCACCGGCGTGGTGCGGATGATCGATTCCACGAACGGCCATGTGGTGTCAATGGTGTAGAGCTGGCCGGTGAAGCCGGGATTGCCCAGACCGTTGCCGGCCGCGTCGGCGATGGTGCCGTTGCTCACGAGCTGCAGACCCAATGTCCCGTTGCCAGTGATGCCGCTGACCGTCACCGTGTAAACCGACGAGCTGACTGGCGTCACTTGTGTGAGTAATGCTCCCACCGTTCCAGTGACGGCCAACGGGAAGTCGGTGGGATTGACGCCCGTCACGTCCTGGCTGAAAGCCACCGTGAACGAAACGGTGCTGGCGTTGGTGATCGGCCCCGCGGGGTTGGCATAACTTATCGACTGCACCATGGGCGGGACAGTGTCAATGGTGTAGATCGGGCCGGTGAAAAAGACGCCGTTGGCGCTGTTCAGCAGCACGCTCACCGTGTTACTGTCGATATTGGCCACGACGAGGTCGGTGTAGCCGTCGCCGGTCACATCGCCCAACGCCACCTGTTTTGGAGTAGTGCCGGTGGCGAAGGTCTGCTGAGCCTGGAAGGTGCCATTGCCGTTGCCCAGCAGCACGCTCACGGTGGCACCTCCAGAGTTGGCCGTGACGATGTCGGTTTTGCCGTCGCCGGTCACATCGCCCAACGCCACCCACTTTGGACCAACACCAGTGGCGAAGGTTTTCTGAGCCTGGAAGGTGCCGTTGCCGTTGCCCAGCAGCACGCTCACCGTGCTATCGACTTGATTGGCCGTGACGATGTCGACTTTGCCGTCGCCGGTCACATCTCCGAGCGCCACCGAAAACGGCGCGGAGCCGGTGGTGAAGGTTTGCTTTGCCTGGAAGGTGCCGTTGCCGTTGCCCAGCAGCACGCTCACCGTGCTGTTGTTTTCATTGGCAACGACGATGTCGGAGTTGCCGTCGCCGGTCACTTCGCCCACGGCCACCGAAAATGGGTTTGTCCCGGCGGCGAAGGTTTGCTGAGCCTGGAAGGTGCCGTTGCCGTTGCCCAGCAGCACGCTCACGGTGCCGGTGACAGCATTGGCGACGACCAGGTCGGGAATGCCGTTGTTGGTTAATTCGCCCAACGCCACAGCTCTTGGGAAAGTGCCGGTGGCGAAGGTTTGCTGAGCCTGGAAGGTGCCGTTGCCGTTGCCCAGCAGCACGCTCACCGTGTCGCTTTGGGAATTGGCCACGACCAGGTCGGAATTGCCGTCGCTTGTCAAATCGCCCACCGCCACCCCAAATGGTTCTGTGCCGACGGCGAAGGTTTGCTGAGCCTGGAAGGTGCCGTCGCCGTTGCCCAGCAGCACGCTCACCGTGTTACTGTCATAATTGGCCACGACAATGTCGTTGTCGCCGTCGCCGGTCAAATCGCCCAAGGCCACCGACCTGGGGGAACTACCTGTGGCGAAAGTTTGTTGAGCCTGGAACTGCGGTGGGAGGGGATTGCCGGCCAGGTCGCTGATGGTGTTATTGCCGAGCAGGTTCAGGCCAAGCGTGCCCGCGCCGGTGATGTTGCTGACCGACACGGTGTAGACCTCAGTGCTGACAGCAGTAACCACTGGCGCCGAGGCCTGCACGGTGCCGGTGGTGACCACCTGGAAATCGGCGGCATCGACTCCGATGACCGGCTCGCCGAAGGTTACGGTAAAAGTGACGGCGCTGGCATTGGTCATAGACCCAAGCGGCGCGGTGCGGGTGATCGACTGCACGAAAGGCACGTCAATGGTGTAGACCTGGCCCGTGAAGCTCCCGTTGCCGTTGCCCAGGAGCACTCCCACCGTGTCATCACTAAAGTTGGCCACGACGATGTCAGGTCTGCCGGCGCCGTTCACATCGCCCAACGCCACCGATTTTTCCGAAGCCCCCGTGGCGAAGGTTTGCTGTGCCTGGAAGGTGCCGTTGCCGTTGCCCAGCAGCACGCTCACGGCGGTGCCGCCAAAATTGGCCACGACGAGGTCGGATATGCCGTCGCCGGTCACATCGCCCACTGCCACTGACTGTGGGCCGGCACCGGTGGCAAAGGTTTGCTGGGCCTGGAAGGTGCCGTTGCCGTTGCCCAGCAGCACGCTTAGCGTACTGTCGCTAAAATTGGCCACGGCAAGGTCAGGTTTGCCGTCGCCGGTCAAATCACCCTCCGCCACCGAAAATGGGCCGGCACCGGCGGCGAAGGTTTGCTGGGTCTGGAAGGTGCCGTTGCCGTTGCCCAGCAGCACGCTCACCGCGTTACTCGAATAATCGGCAAGGACAAGGTCGGGGATGCCGTCGCCGTTCACATCGGTCACTGCCACCGAATCTGGATCAGAGCCGGTGGCAAAGGTTTTGTGGGCCTGGAATGTGCCGTTGCCGTTGCCCAGCAGCACGCTCACCGTGTTACTGGCGCCATTGGCCACGACGATGTCGAGTATGCCGTCGCCGCTCAAATCGCTCAACGCCACCGAACCTGGGTCAGAGCCGGTGGCGTAGGTTTGCTGGGTGTGGAAGGTGCCGTTGCCCTTGCCCAGCAGCACGCTTACCGTGTTACTGCCTGAATTGGCCACGACGAGGTCGGCGTCGCCGTTGCCGGTCAAATCGCCAATCGCCACCGCAATTGGGTGAGAGCCGGTAGCGAAGGTTTGCTGGGTCTGGAATGTGCCGTCGCCGTTGCCCAGCAGCACGCCCACTGTGTTACTGATTTGATTGGCCACGACGATGTCGGGATTGCCGTCGCCGTTCACATCGCTCAACGCCACCGCGGATGGGAATGAGCCGGTGGCGAAGGCTTGCTGGCCCTCAAAACTGGCCGGCGCGTTCGGTTGGGTGAGGCCATTGCCGGCTAGGTCGCGGATGGCGCCATTGTCCACCAGGTTCAGGCCTAGCGTCCCGGTGCCGACGATATTGCTGACCGACACATTGTAAATCGAGCTGCTTACCGCGGTCACCTGGACCAGCCCCGTCTGCAAGCTGGCGCCGGTCGCCAGCTGGAAATCGGCAGGATCGACTCCAGTGACAGGCTCGCTGAAAGTTACGGCGAAGCTGACGATGTTGGCATTGGTGTTTGGCCCGAGCGGCGTGCCGGGGCTGATCGACTCCACGAACGGCGCGACGGTGTCAATGGTGTAGACCTGGCCCGTGAAGCCGCCGTTGGCGACGCCTAGCAGCACGCTCACCGTACCCCCTGGGAGACTCGCTGCATTGGGCACCACGAGGTCGGTTGTGCCGTCGCCGGTGACATCGCCCAACGCCACCGAAAACGGCTCCAACTCGGTGCCGAAGGTCTGCTGTGCCTGGAAGGTACCGTTGCCGTTGCCCAGCAGCACGCTCACCGTGTTACTTGCAAGGTTGGCGATGACGATGTCGGTTTCGCCGTCGCCGGTCACATCGCCGAGCGCCGCCGCGATGGGGTCTCCACCGGTGGCGAAGGATTGCTGTGCCTGGAAGGTGCCGTTGCCGTTGCCCAGCAGCACGCTCACCGTGTTATTGCCTTTATTGGCAACGACGAGGTCCGGTTGGTCGTCGCCATTCACATCGCCCAACGCCACCGAACTGGGGTTAAGACCAGTGGCGAAGCTTTGCTGTGCCTGGAAGGTGCCGTTGCCATTTCCCAGCAGCACGCTCACGGTGTTACTGCCTTCATTGGCAACGACGAGGTCGGGTATGCCGGTACCATCCAAATCGCCCAACGCCACCGAACTGGGGTTAATACCGGCGGCAAAGGTTTTTTGAGTCTGGAAGGTGCCGTTGCCGTTGCCCAGCAGCACGCTCACCGTGTTGCTGTATTCATTGGCAACGACGAGGTCGGGAAAGCCGTCGCCGTTCACATCGCCCAACGCCACCGAAATAGGGCCTTTGCCGGCGGCGAAAGTCTTTTGAGTCTGGAAGGTGCCATTGCCGTTGCCCAGCAGCACGCTCACCGTGTTACTGTCTGTATTGGCCACTACCAGGTCGGTTGTGCCATTGTCGGTCAAATCGCCCACTGCCACCGAAGGTGGATTATTCCCAGTGGCGAAGGTGTGCTGGGCCTGGAAGGTGCCGTTGCCGTTGCCCAGCAGCACACCCACTGAGCTATTGAATTCATTGGCCACGACGAGGTCGGTTTTGCCGTCGCCAGTCAAATCGGCCAACGCCACCGATTCCGGTTCGTTGCCGGTGGCGAATGTTTGCTGGTTCTGGAAGTTGGCCGGCGGCGTTTTGCTGCGAAAGGGGATTCCCGGCCAGGTCGTAGATGGTGTTATTGGTCAGCAAGTTCAGCTCAAGCGTGCCATCGCCGCTGATGCCGCTGATCGTGACGGTGTAGGTCGAGCTGTTGCCCGCAGGAGCAACCTGGGTCAACGCGGCGTGCAGGGAACCGGTGGTGAGCACTGGAAAATCGGCGGCATCGACACCAGTGACAACTTCGCTGAAGGTTACGGTGTAGGTGACGGAGTTGGCCGTGGTGATTGGACCCACCGGCGTGGTGCGGTTGATCGACTGCACGAACGGCGCGATGGTGTCGATGGTGTAGGTCTGGCCGACGAAGCCCTGGCTTAAAGGGTTGCCGCCTGAGTCGTGGATAGTGCCGTTGTTCACCAGCTCCAGGGTCAGGGTGCCGTCGCCGGTGATGCCGCTGATTGCCACCGTATACTGCGCGGAGCTGACCGGCGTCACCTGCGTGAGCAGCGTTCCCACCGTTCCAGTGACTTGCGCCTGGAAGTCGGTGGGATTGACGCCGATTGCCGCCTCGTTGAAGGTGACCGTGTAGTCGACAGTGGTGGCGTTGGTGATCAGCGATGCCGGCGTGGTGCCGTTGATCGACACCACTGAAAGGGACAGCAATGTGCGGTTTTCGAGGGTTTCGACGTCAAGACGCACGCGCGGCCTGCTGCTGTGCTCTTTCTTGCCCCGTTTGAGGAGCTTCCCGAGCCATTGGCCGATGGAGCGTTTCATCGAAGGGGACCTTTCTCAATGCAAGGCACTGCCGATCCAACGGACCTGGCCGATGATTGGTGGGCAGGAGGGTTGAAAGGGATTTGAGCTTGATTTTAAGTCATTTCTTGTGCTTTGCAACAAAGAAGCGGCCGGTTTTCCGTTTAACCCCTCGTTCCCAAACTCCAATTGTGCCAAATGGCATGAAGCCAACATAAACACGCAAGGCACGCCGCAAGCAAACCGCACGTGTCCGGACCTGGAATGTCAGGAAGCCTTGGATTATGATGGCTAACAGCGAGGAATCCGACAATGACAAAGCGAAGAAGCATCATTGCCATAGTGCTGCTCGTCTGCTTGCTAGGCGTGGGAGCCGTGGCTTACCTGGTTCTTAAGCCGCCGCACCTGCCGGCCAGGATCGCCCGCCACAAATATCCGCTCGGCGACGACGGAGCGAACAAGCCCACCTTTCATGCGACAGTGGTCGATGCCGCCGGTAAGCCTGTGGCCGGGGCCAAGCTCTGGCTGGTTGGCCCTGACGAAAAGCCCAAGGAAGTCGGCGTCTCGGGAGCCGATGGCAAATTCTCCATGCCAGGCCCAAAGGAGATCAAGTTCTCGTCCAGGTTTGTCGTTGCCCAACTTGACGGTGCCGGCATCGACTTCAAACCTTTCCAAAAAGTGGCCCCGACCTTGATGGAACAGATGAAGTTGGTGAAAGACCAGGTGATCCAGGGCCGGGTCATCAATACAGCAGCCCAACCGGTTGCGGGAATCAAGGTGTCCGTAACCGACCTGGTGGTTTACGGCGATAAATCGCTCGACGCCTTCCTGGCCCAATGGCTCAAGAACCCGAACAAGATGCAAAGGCCCGTGGATCACCTCGTTCTCAGCAACGATGCGCTGCTCAGCGCGACCACCGACGCCGATGGCCGTTTCACTATTGCCGGCGCCGGGCTCGATCGTTTCGTGGAGCTGTCAATTCGCGGCACGGGGATTGCCGATTCCAAGGTCTGGGTAGCCAATCGGCCTGGATTCGATCCGGGACCTTACAACAAGGCGGCGGCCGACAGCCGGGCCGTCATGCCCTCCGGCCTCGGTGTGAAATGGTTGGTTTACGGCCCCGACCTTACTGTTGTCGTCGAGGCCGAGAGACCGATCCGCGGCGTCGTCAAGGATATTGACACCGGCCAGCCTCGGCCCGGCGCCAAGGTCGCCCTGTCGCGCGACGGCGACGAGCTATTGCTGCTGCCCTTGACCGCGACCACCGACGATAAGGGGCGTTATGAGATCCGCGTGCTCGCAAGGGCAAGGCTTACGTGATCGAGGTCGAAACCGACCCGGCCGCCGGCTACATGGCGGCCCAGGTTCATCCGCCAGACACACCCGGCTATGATCCGATCGATGTCGACATTGGCGTCAAGAAAGGCGTGATTGTCACAGGTCGCGTCATCCACGCCGCGACCAAGAAACCGCTTGCCGGCATGGTCATGATCGAACCGTTGGCCGTCAACCCGTTTGCCAAGACCTACCCCGAATTTGGCTCCTCCACCTGGTCGAACCTCAAGCCCACCGCCGCGGATGGCACGTTTCGGCTGGTCACCATCCCCGGTCCCGTGCTGCTGACGGGCGGCGCCGATTGGAAGCGGTTGGCCGGCGGTGAGATTGTCAAATTCAAGTACAAACCGGCCGTGCCCGATCCGAAATTCCCCGACTGCTTCGCTCACCAGCACGAGGTCAGCGGCTATTTTCCCGCAAATGGCGGCTTCAGTCCGCTGCGCGGTAACTTCTGCAAGGTGCTCGACATCAAGCCCGGTGCCGACGCCGTGACGCAAGACGTCACGCTGGACCCGGCAACTGCCTTGACGGTGGTGATGCTGTCGGTTGACGGCACGCCGAGCCGGCTCGCTGGAGCCTGGGTCACCGGACTCAGTCCGCAGGACTGGCATTTGCCGATACCCGTCAAAAGTGATTCCTGTGCGGCCTATGACCTTGAGCCAGGCAAGCCACGGCTCATGGTTTTCTGGTCGGCCAGCAAGAAACTGGTTGGGACCTTGGCCCTCAAAGGCGACGAAAAGGGCGAGACCCGTGTCGAGCTGGGTTCGCCCGCAACCGTCCAGGGCCGGCTTTTGCAGGAGGGTGATCCCTCCGGCAAACCGCTCTCCCAGGCCGTGGTCAGCATTGCCTACCTGGAACGCACGGCGGCGAAAATGCATGACCATCTGTTTGCGGACGATCCGATCCAGAGCGATGCCGACGGCAACTTCAAGTTCACCGAGGTCGTTCCTGGCCAAAAATTCTTGCTGAAGTTCCGCCGGGGCAATTCGAGTTTTGAACCCTTGACAGCGCCTGGCGCCAGGTCGGTGGCGGCCGGGGCGGCACTCGATTTGGGCGACGTGAAGCTGAAACTTCAGGGGGAGAAATGATCATGACCCTTCACTGTCCCCCGCCCACCTTCAATTTTCCTTCATACACGCCCACGCGGCCGTCGGCGGTGTGGCCGACGATTAGGATGCGATAGGTGGTGGATTTGCCGCCGGTGTCGAAGGTGACGCGGGCGGTGCCGTCGGCGGCAGTCAGCAGCGGTTGCCATAACACCATCGGCGGTTGCAGCGGATTGGTTGGGGAATTGACGTTACTGAAGGACCGCGGCATGGTGGCGCTGTTGGTCACCACGGGCTGATTGCCTGGGCGTTGTTGGAACTCGCCTTTGGCAAATTGCTGCTGACCTGGCGGAGGTGGGACTTGGGCAGCGTCGGCCTTGGCGCTGGAAACTCCGCCCGGCGTCACGCGTGCGCTGCCTACCTGCGCCCGGTGGCTCCGTCCTGGACCGTGCTTTGGTAGGTGACGCTGGTTTGCTGGTTCACCTGCTTGATTTGGTTCTCTTGTTTGGCCATTTCCATGCCCCGCACAGCGAGGTCCTGGAGAAACGCGGCGTCTCGGCCCAGGTCGCGATGCAACCAGGCCGGTTGGGCTTCACGAGAATCGGCATCGTGCGCAGTCCGCAAGGGACTGGCAGTGAGGAAGATGACGCCGGCCAACAATGTGGCGGCGAAGGACCGGACAAAGTATAAACGAGCCGACGATTTGGCACGCACAAGCACGATCAGTCCGAAAACAAGCATTAAACCGCTAACGGCCAGAGCGACAACGAAAAGGACGGCGACGCCCTGGCGCAACCACGCCATGGGCTGTTGTTGGTATTCGGCAAGATCGGCGGCCGCGGCCTGGGCGTCGAGCACAGCGTTTTGAAGCGCGGCCATGGTGTCCACGGCCTGCCTAATGATCTCGGCATTCTTGACTTCTTTTTCCGCCGCGATGGCACGGTTGGCGTTTTCGAGCACGGCCTGCCGGTCGGTGCCAGCGCTGAAGATGACCGCGTCGCTGCTTTGGAGTTTTTCGGGATTGGCCACCAATTTGCGTTTGGCGGCGTCGCCCGGAGCGACCGGTTGCCATCCGGACGTGGCTAGCGCGATATCCAGCGCCGTGGCGGCAGCCGGGGAGCCGACGGGCAGGAAGCCAATGTCTTCAAGCCGCGCCGAATCGTTCAGCGCCGTGTTCAGCAGGAGCGCGGTGGGTAAGCTGGCATCGTGCAGATCGCCGGGCGCCAGGGCGTTTTCGTCCACAACAAGGGCGTAAAGCCAGCTTGGCGCCAGGGCATTTGCCTCATCGCGCGCTTCGATACCCAAAGTCACCGAGTCGCCGGCTTTCACGTCCTTGGCCGGCAGAATCGCCGTCACCTTGAGGTAGGTTGCTGGTTGGCGATAGACGAGCCGGTCGGCGGCAACTCGCCAATCCTTGCCGTCTTTGGCGTAAACGGCAACGCGCATCACACCGTCGCAGCCGGCCGGCGGATCCAGGGTCACCTCGGTCAATGGCGCCGTTGTGTCGACAATTTTCTGATCCACGGGCCGGCCCCGGCAATTGGCCAGCACTAGCAGCGATTGCGGGGCGCCGTGAATCTGAACCGTCAACGGTTGACCAGCGGACACCACGGCCTGAGGAATCGACATGGTCAGATTGCCGGGGACCAGCGCAGGCAGGGGCAGGCGGGCGAGGGTCTTGTCACCGGTGGTAATGCGAAAATGGTAGACCTCGCCTGCCCGAGGCGTGAAAGTGAAATCGCCCGTGGGCAGTTTAACCTTGGCGATTTGGCGCTGGGCACTGTCCTCGACAATTCCCTCAAACTCCTGGGAGACTGCCGGTGTGAACTGGCAGCGATAATAGACGCGATTGACAAGGCCGGCCACCAACGTTCCGCCTTCGGGGAAAAAGTCAACCTTGATCTGCGGCTCCTTGACGACCGCTCCCTTTATTTTGCCCTTGGCCCCGCCCGCCCCACCGCCCTTGCCGCCAAAGGCTTTTTTGGCCGGCAGGTCGCGGTCGATATGAAGTTTCTGGTCGATGTCGCTGGCCATGGCGACTTTGGTCCTGGTCGACTCGATACCCGCGATGCTAAGCAGATAGTCGCCCTGGGGTAAATCATTCGGCAATACGAAATCGCCGCCGGCCACGCCGCCCGGTCCGGTGGCGCATTCCAGCTGCTTCACTAACTCGACGCCTGGGCCGACCACTCGATACAAGCCGCAGTTGAGTATCAGAGGTTTGTCGGCCGGCGTCAGCGCAAAGCGGTCAAGGGTGACAGTTCGGAAGAACAGCGTGTCGCCGGTCTTGAAATTGGTCTTGTTCAAAGCGAGATTGGTCACATAAGCCGGCTCCAGCACAGGCAACGATTTTGTGACGGTCTCGGAGGCGGCTCCGCTTTGCGCTTTGACTACCAGCTGGACACCAGTTTCCGGTAGGACAGGGAGCCTGCCTGGCAGCACGAAACGCAGCTCACCGTTGGATTTGTGCTCTTCGCTGAACAAGACCTGCTTGGCCTGAGCATCCATCACCTTGACGGTGACCTTGGCCACGGCCGGCTTGCCGAGCGGCGTGGCGGTGGTGAGGCGAAACGCGTGGACAGCGCCGGGTTGATAAGTCGCCGGACCCAATAGCTGCACATGGAGAAGCCCGGTGTCCGCAGCCTCACGCAACATTTCCTGGTTATGCGGCACGCTGGTCAACTTGGCGTCGAGCGCTTCGATCTGGCGCCGCGCATGGGCCAGGACCGTCGCGCGCTTGTCGAGCCCCTGCCGATACCCCGCGATGATTGTGCCGACGGCGAGCAGCATGGCGGCGGCGGCAGCGAGGGGCGCCAAACGTCGCCAAAGGGGCCGATGGCGTTGCGGCCCAGCCGGGTTGGACGCCGCCTGCACTGGATGTCGGGCTGGGATAGGAGGCCGCCTTTCCTCGGCGGGCTTGAAATGGCGGCACTTCGCGATACTTGCGCGCGGCCTGGGCGAAGAGACTTTGCTGCCGTGTCGCTTGAGCTAACGCCTCCTGGCAAGCGGGACAGCCGGCAACGTGGTCGCGCAGGACCTGGGCTTCACGGTCGTCCAGCAACCCGTACAGATCATCAAGCAGAAGGTCGGTGCATTCGGCGCAGGTCAGCATGCTGTCTCACTTGTCCTGGAGCACGCGGCGGAGCTTTTGCAGCGCGGCGCGCATCTGTGTTTTGACGGTACCGACGGGGCAGCGGCGCAGCTCGGCGATCTCCTCGTAACTCAGGTCCCCGTTTTGACGCAACAGAAAGATCGCTTGTTCCTCCGGGCGCAGGTCGATCACGGCGGCTTCGATGCGCTCCAGCACCTCCTTGTCCTCCAGAGTTTCGTGGGGTGAAACATCCCTGGCCTCGCCGGCCGGCGTGTCGCTAGTCAGTGGCCTCGCACGGCGCCGCCAGGCGCTGCGCTGGACATCCTTGGCGGTATTGAGACCGACGCGGAATATGAAGGCCCGCAGGTTGCGGATCTCGCCCAAGGTCTCACGCGTCCGCCAGCATTTCAGGAAGGCATCCTGAGCGGCGTCCTGGGCGTCGTCGTGGCTGCCAAGGAGGTACCAAAGCGTGCTGACGAGCTCGGCGCGCACCTCATTGAACTGCGCGGACGAATTCGTCCCCGCTAGCGGCGTCCCCATTCAAGGTTGTCGCCTTCGTCGCGGCCACTTGATGCACGCTCCTAGGGTCCCTGCTCTTAGACGAGATGAACGGCAAAAAAGATTGCCTTGGCCACACCAACCCGACAAAAAAAGCCCGCGGGCTTAGCGCCGCGGGCCAGTGGGTTGCTAAAAGCTGACAGCTACTTCTTTGGCGGCGCAGCCTTCGCCCCTTCGGCCTTGCCCTCACCCTCGGCCTCGCCCTCGGCCGCTTCCTCGTCCTTGGCCTTCTTGGCCTTCTTGATCACTACCTTGACCACCTTGGTCTTCGGCAGGTTAAACGGGCTGCGGCCTTCTTGCCAGCGTTCTTCGTCTATCATGACTTTGATGCGCTCGCCGCGCGTCAGGACATTTCGGGTGCGCTGCAATGAATCCTTGCGACGCAAACTCTTATCGATCGACATGGGTAACCCCGGAATAAATGCTCGGTTATCGTGAGGGGTATGATAAAGGCGAGGGGCAGGCGCGACAAGTGCGCTGCCCGTGTTGCATCGCGAACATGACGGGCGCTGAGCACGACGTGATTCGGACGGCGTCGGCAATGCCGGTGGATTCAATGCTGCCTTGGCCCTGCTTTTTCGTTCCTCCCGACGAGACGTTTGCCCGTAAATGAAGGAGCCAACAACGCCCAGCAGGGTCGTGCCGATCACTGTAGATCCAGCCCAATCGTGTCCGAGCCCGATCACGACGAACCGCCAACAATCATCACCAGCGCAATGACGAAGCCAAGCCACATACCTGTTTGAGCTCGAGCAATGTCGCCGTCAATCACCTTGGCTTCCAGTGAAACTCTGTGTGCAGACTGTTTTTCGGCCATTTTCAATATTCGGTCTGCTGAGCCTGGGAGCAATTCCTCTCATCCAGCAATGAGCGATGGCGGAGGAATCAATCCAGAGTACATTTCGGCCGAGAACGATGCGCCTCTGAGTACTTGTTGCTGAGAGCCGGACCGCTTTTCAAGGTTGATTCGTTGCGATTCACTGGCACTTCCAGGTGATGACGGCTCCCGCTGCCCCTGCGCGCTTTCCGGATCATCAGATGCGGGCATGGGTATCAATCCTGAAGCTTGTCAACTTTGGGGAGTTCATCTATTGCAGCTTGACGGATGTCGGCGCCAACCTGATTCCAATCGCCAGCCAAGGCTGTGCAGTCCGCAACGACAGGAGAAGCCGACGTGTTGTATTCGTTTATCGTGCCGCCAATGTCAACAAGCCTGGCGACGCCCTCGATGAATGACGGTCTGGCAAATAGAACGCACGTGAAATCGCTCATGGCAAGTCCCTCGGTTTACGGTATTTCCTTGGCCCCGAATAGCATCGGCTCGCAGAATTCGTGAATCCAGACAAAAATCGCTCCCGTGTGGTTCTCGGCGAATGAAATTGTCCGTGGCCCACCTCAATTCTACGCAGGAACTCGCGGCGCTTGCAACCCAGCCTAATCTTTCATCCAAACATCGCCCTCAGCCCCGCTATCGCCGCCCCAGGCCCGTCCTTGTACTGAAAAATGCCGGTTCCGATCACTAACACATTGGCTCCAGCCCCTACCGCAGCCGGTGCCGTCTTCAGATCCACCCCGCCGTCGACTTCCAACTCGCAACGCGGATTACGTTTGTCGATTAATTGCCGCAGCCGACGAATGCGCTCGGGGCTTTCGGGAATGAACGGCTGCCCGCCAAAACCCGGATGCACGGTCATGCACAGGGCCAGGTCGATCTCGGCGAGGTAGGGCTCAAATGCCTCAATATTGTGATCAGGGTTGACGGCAAATCCCACCCGTTTGCCGAGTTTGCGGATGGCCTGGAAAACCGGTCGCGGGTCCGGCAAAACCTCGTGGTGCACGATAAAGCCATCGGCGCCCGCCTTGACGAAACCGTCGAGAAACTTAGCCGGATCCTCGACCATCAAATGGACTTCGAGCGGCAGCTTGGTAGTGGGCCGGATGCCCTGGACGACACACGCTCCCATGCTCAGGTTGGGCACGAAATGGCCGTCCATGACGTCGATGTGGATGCGCTGAGCGCCCGCCTGCTCGGTGAGGGCGATTTGCTCGCCCAGCCGGCTGAAATCGGCGGCCAGGATCGACGGCGCAATGTGGACCACGTATCACTCGCCTACGTAAGGCAGCAGAGCCATGAAACGCGCTCGCTTGACGGCGTCTTTGACAGCGCGCTGGAATGCCGCACAGTTGCCGCTGCGTTTGCGGCTGAACAGCTTGCCCTGACTGGTGCAAAGCTTCTTGAGGCCCGGCACGTCTTTGTAATCGACGAAGGCCGGCCGGGGGCAACCTTCCTTGGTGCAAAAGCGGCAACGATTCTTGCGGCCGCGTCCTAGCTTTTTCCGAACCATCGATTTCCTCGCCTATCTTTCAAGAAGTCCCTTGGAGACCGGTAAACCCTATAGGATAGGCGTTAATCGGCTTAGCGTCAACTCGTCACGGAGAGGAAAGCCATGGATACCATCGGCACGAATGCCGCGGACAAGGAATTGACAACACGATTGCCGGTGCGCTCGCTCCGCCCTCACGCTGCTGCTGGCCATCAATTTGTTCAACTACGTCGACCGGTATGTGCTCGCCGGCGTTCTCCCAAAAATCGAACAGGCGTTTCTCAAGGACGATCCTGATCCCAAAACCAAGCTCGGTTGGCTCACCACGGCTTTTCTGCTGTCTTACATGCTGCTGTCGCCCGTGTTTGGATGGCTGGGGGACCGCATGTCGCGATGGCTGCTGGTGGGCGTGGGTGTCTGTCTTTGGAGCCTGGCCAGCGGGGCCTCGGGCCTAGCCGAAGGCTATGTCATGCTGCTGCTCACGCGCTGTTTGGTCGGCGTCGGTGAGGCGGCCTACGGTCCCACGGCGCCCGGCGTGATCTCCGATCTTTATCCCGTCAAGGTGCGCGGCACCAAGCTGGCCTGGTTTTACGCGGCCATTCCCGTTGGCAGCGCCCTGGGCTACGTCCTGGGCGGTCAGATGGCCGACAGCCCGTTGGGCTGGCAGTGGGCATTTTTTGTTGTCGTGCCTCCCGGGTTGCTGCTGGGGTTGATGTGTTATCTGATGCGTGAGCCGCCGCGCGGCCAGGCCGATGCCGGCACGCAAGGGCATCGCCAGGCGAAGCTCGCCGATTATTGGATACTTGCCCAAACGCCGTCTTACGTCCTCAACACCCTCGGCATGACGGCACTCACTTTCGCCCTTGGCGGCATCGCCGTTTGGATGCCGACCTACATCTACGAGCGGGAGGCTGTTTGGACCATTTCGGATGCTGTCTTGAAGGATCTCTCCGAAGCGCGCAAACCGGTCCCGGAAGATGTGCTGGCCAAGCTAGCGCCGTTAGCCAATCGCGAATTTCATGCCTCCGAGGACCGTCAGCACGCCCAAGATGCGGCCCTGGTCGACGAACTGGCGAATGTGCTGACGCCCGCCGAGCGTGAGGGTTTCCAGCCGCAGATTCTGGATGCGGTGCGCACGCCCAAGCTGGGCGATCTCACCTTTGTATTTGGCATCATCGTTGTTGTCTCCGGTTTCGGCGCCACGCTTCTCGGCGGATTCACGGGGGACAAGCTGCGGTCACGCTGGTCAGGGGCGTATTTCCTGGTTTCAGCGTTCAGCATGATGATCAGTTTTCCAATGATCTTGCTGGTGCTGTGGGTGCCGTTTCCGATGGCCTGGGCTTTCACATTCATCGCGGTGTTTGCCTTGTTCTTCAACACCGGGCCGACCAACACCATATTGGCCAACGTCACTCACCCGGCTATCCGCGCCTCGGCATTCGCGCTCAACATCTTGATTATTCACGCTCTGGGTGACGCCATTTCCCCTGTGATTATGGGATTTATTTGGGACATCCCATGGATGGATCGCGCCATGGCCCGCAACATGGCCATGGCAGCGGTGTCGGTCATCGTGCTGATTGGTGGGGTATTGTGGTTGTGGGGTGCCCGTTACCTGGTGCGCGACACGGCGCTGGCGCCTACACGCCTTCGCTAAGCCGCAAGCGGCTCACAGTATGCCGCAAGCGGCTCATTGCATGCACGCCCCCGCGGGAGTGGCCAATTCCTGGTTGCCTGACGCCTCGGCGCCGCGTGTGGTGCGGATCACAAGCAGCCGCTGCGTGATCGTCTGGCCCTTTTCCACCAGGAAGAACTGATTGCCCAGCGATTGCCGGGATTCTTCCAGGATGTCCGGGTCAAACACCGTCCCGATGACGAGGTATTGATTGGGTGCCAGAGTCACTTCCCAGCTCAGCGCCTCATAGGTCTTGCCCGGTCGTTTGTACTGACACTCGAAACCGGTGCGGCCAGCAGCGACCTGGTAATCAGTAACCTGGCTGCCATAGAGAACCTGGGGAGTGAACTTCAAGGTGGTGCGGCCGTCCTTGGTCAGCGAGGGTACGACGGCGAGGGTGCATTGGCCCTGGCTGAGGGCAACCTCGAAGGTGCCGGCGCTGGTTTTCACGCAGTAATTGCATTCCCCAATCACCGGACCAAGAGGGATGGTCACCGGTGTGCCGGCCGGCATGGTCTGCCGGCGGCTGATAACGCAATAGCGGTCCGAGGCCACCAGATTTTGCAGTTTAGCGGGGTTCATGCCGACCACCTGGCCAACGCGAAGCCCGTTGTCATCCAGAAGTGCCTTTTTGTCCAGTCCTGCCACCTGCATGTCGGTGCTCTGCCAAAGTTCATCGTTGAGGAATTCATCGCCGAGCGGACGTTCGACCAGAACGAGGTCGAGCAAGACGCCGTCAGGCCCCAGCGTGGTCCTCGGCACCTGGAAATGGCTGACCACATGCGATTGGTTCACCTGGTCGCCGGACAGGCAGCCAGCCAGGGAGATGCACATGAAAACCAAAGCATGGCTCAAAAAGGGGTCAGGCACCTTTGTGCGAAGCACCCTTCGGGCCGTTCCGGCAAAGGTGCCTGACCCCTTTTTGAGCCATGCCAAAACCAGCACGCTAGCCCCCCGGCGCATGGCGGATCGACCTCGTGAATCAATAGAAATCTGGAAAGGGATGCGGACCATAACGACGTGTGGCCGACGTGTCAATGGCCATGCGGCCGAAAGTGGGTGTTAATGCAGTTGACGTTGCGCCCTGGTTGTGCCATCATGGTAAACTGGTGAAGGTGGATGGAGGGAACCATTCACCAATTCTCGGCGTCTATCTGATTGGAATGATTGTCACCGTGGTATCGGTTCGTTTCCTTCCAGCCCGCCGTGGGGCAGCGGAGACCAACCAAGACTCGATTAAAAGGAGATAGTTTTCCTTGCCGCCGCCTTTCAACGACCGCCACGCCCCCCATGCCGGAAAAGACCAACACCAGCGGGTCAACGACCAGATCCGCATCAGCCCTGTTCGCTTGATTGGAATCAACGGTGAACAGCTGGGCGTGCTGCCTACGCAGCAAGCCATCGACATGGCCAAGGAGGCCAACCTCGACCTTGTGGAGGTCGCCGCCACCGAGCGGCCGCCGGTCTGCAAGATCATGGACTACGGCAAGTTCCGCTACCAGCAATCGCACAAGCAGAAAAAAACCAAGACCCATCAGCAAAAGCTGAAGGAGATCCGTCTGCGCCCCAAAACCGGTGACCACGACGTCGACACCAAAATCAACCAGGCCCGCAAATTCCTGGAACACAAGGATAAAGTGCTCGTCTACGTGCTTTTCAAGGGTCGGGAACTGCAGCACATCGACGAGGGCCGACGGATCATTGCCCACGTCATGGAAAAACTGGTGGACCTCGCTAAAATCGAAAAGCCGCCAGGAATGGAAGGCAAACGGATGACGGCGATGCTGGCACCCAAATGATTTTCGCGGCGGCGATTTGTAGGACGGGCTTCCTAGCCCGTCCATCCGTCCCGGACGGGTTAGGAAGCCCGTCCATCCGTCTCGGACGGGTTAGGAAGCCCGTCCATCCGTCTCGGACGGGTTAGGAAGCCCGTCCATCCGTCTCGGACGGGCTAGGAAGCCCGTCCTACAAATGCTTGCAGCTGAATTGCTCACGACGATTCAGCCCGTGTGGCATACCGAAAAACACCCACGGTTGGTCGCCGTGGGTTTTTCTTTTGCATTGACTCCTTTCCTGACGGGCACCTGTTTTCTAAAATGCCCGTCTATTTGCAAAAGGCGGTAATTATGCCAAAGATGAAGACACACAAGGGCGCGAAGAAACGGTTTCGCGTTAGCCCTAACGGTAAGCTGAAACGCAGCAACGCAGGCAAGAAGCATTTGAACAGCCACAAGACCGGCAAGCGCAAACGCCACCTGCGCAAAAAGACCGTCGATGTGGGTCGTTTGGCCGGCAAATATCTCAAGATCATGGGCGAGGCGTGACACTTCCCCCGTTTTATCCGGGAGTGAAGGGGCTTCGCCGCAACAGGAGCGATTAGTTCCATGGTACGTGCACGCAGCGGCAAAACGGTGCTCCGCAATCGTAAGCGGACCCGCAAGCTGACCAAAGGTTTTGTGCTCAGCCGGCACAATCTCTATCGCCAATCCCTCGTCACGCTGATTCGCGCGGGCGTCTACGCCTTCCGCGATCGGCGCGTTCGCAAACGAGAGTTCCGCCGGCTCTGGATCGTGCGTGTCAACGCCGCGTGCAGGGCCCGCGGCATTCGCTACAGCCTGATGATTTGCGGCCTGCAAAAAGCTCGCATCGAGCTGGATCGCAAGACGCTTTCCGAGCTGGCGATCTTCGATCCGGAGGTTTTTGACAAGCTGGTGGAGCTGGCGAAGAAAAACCTGCCATGTCCGACCTGACCGCCCTTGAACAACGCGCTCGCGCCGAATTGGACGCCTGTACCGATGAGGGCGCGCTTCGCGCCTGGAACACCCGCTACTTTGGCAAACAGGGCGAGATGCTGCTCGCCCTCAAAAAAGTGGCCGAGCAGCCGCCTGAGGGTCGCCGCGCTTATGGTCAAGAGGCCAACAGGATAAAGGAAGCCCTGACCCAGGCCTACGATGCCGCGCTTGCTCGCGAAAAGGATGCCGCCCTCCAGCGCAGCCTGACCGCCCAGGGATTGGACGTGACGCTGCCGGGCCGGCCCCCCCAACGCGGCCGGCTTCACCTGGCGACGAAGACCCTGCGCGAGATCTACGCCATTTTCGCCGACCTCGGCTTTCAGATTTACCGCAGCCGCGAAGTCGAAACCGACGAGAACAATTTCGAGCTGCTCAACATGCCGCCCCACCACCCGGCACGGGACATGTGGGACACGTTTCACACCACGACACCAGGCGTTTTGCTGCGGACGCACACTTCACCCGGCCAGATTCACGTGATGCGTGAACTCTGCCCAGAGCCGATTCGCGTTATCCTGCCGGGCATGTGTTACCGCTACGAAGCGATCACGCCGCGCAGTGAGATCATGTTTCACCAGGTCGAGGGCTTGGCGGTGGGCGAGCACATCACCATGGCCGACCTGAAAGGCACCGTGAGCGCCTTCGCCCGCCGGCTTTTCGGCGAGGAGCGGACGATCCGCATCCGGTCGAGCTATTTTCCCTTCACGGAGCCGAGCATCGAGGTGGACGTCGACTGGCCCAAGGACGACCCCAACGCCGACCGCCTGACCAAGGGCACGGGCTGGCTGGAGATCATGGGCGCGGGCATGGTGCACCCCACGGTGCTGCGCAACGGCGGCTATGATCCTGAGCGGTTCTGCGGCTTTGCCTTTGGCATGGGGCCGCAGCGCATCGCCATGCTGAAATATGGAATTGATGACATTCGGCAGTTCTGGGCGAATGATTTGCGGTTTTTGCGGCAGTTTTGAGCTCAAACGTCCGGGTCGATGCCCATCGCACGCAGCTGAGCTGCGAGGCGATCTGAGCGGGCTATGACTTCGGCTGCTTTTTGTTCGGCGTCGATTCTTGCCTTGTGCTCCGCCTCGCGTAGGTCGGCCAACTCCGCATAGGTCAGGAATGGCTTTCCATCAGGGCCAAGTATGCGAAGTTTGGACGCGGATTGATCGAATGTGATGCCTAAAAGCGGGCTTTTCCAACCATTGAGGTCGGCAATAGCTTGCAACGAGTCGCCATCTCTTTGCCAGCCAGCCAGTTCATGGTCGTCCGGGTCGTAGACGTAATACTCCTGCACGCCATAGCGCTCGTAAAACTTGAATTTCGCAATCATCGGGCGGACGCGGTTGCCGGGGGACAAAATCTCGAAAATCACTTGGGGCGGAACATTCCCTTCCTTCCACTGCAAATACGAGCCGCGGTGACCCTTGGGTCTTCCAAGGGCTGCTAACACGTCTGGGGCCATGCGGATCTCGGGATGCCTTTCCACCGGATACCAAAAAAGGTCACCGGCCACGAATACATCGTCGACATGCTTGAACACTTCGTCCAGGCCGCATTTGATGGTCACAATCCACTCGAACTGCGTGGTGTTTTCGGCCATCGGCATATCGTCCGTTTCGGGATAGTCAATCTGAGGCTCAGGCAAAGCGGAGATCATAGCGCCCATCCGGGTACGTCCCTTTTTTGAGGCTTGGTGCATGTCTTTCTCGATTGTATACCAAAGGTCTATTCAGGTGAATATCGAATGATCAATGGCCTTTGCAATTCGCGGCTCCTAAATTCTCTACTGGGATTCCTGCGGTACCTCGCCAAAATCCGGAAACATCATGAAAATCCGCATGAAGTGACTCCGTGACTACGTCGATTTGAGCCTCTGCGAGGGCGAGCAATGACTGAGCAAGAATGGCAGGACGCGACCGATCCGATGCCAATGTTGGCGCTTCTTGATCGGAGGTCGATCCATTGGGCTTTACGTTTGTGGAATTGGCTACGAGGAGGAGAATTTCGACCCACTGCGCAAGCAATTGTTGGTCTACAGTGCGTTTTGCCGTCACTACTGGCACCTTGTTTCTTGGGATGAAAGGCAGAAAGCCGTCCAATTTGTTGAGAGCAAAGTCGATGAGCAACCCCCTTTACAATACAGGGACGCTACTTTGTTGACGGCGGATACGGCACGCGGTGTGCTAGGCATTCTGGATGAAACTGCTGTGCGAAAGGCTCTTTATGGGGAAGACAAGGAAGCTAGTTTAGCGAGAAGCGATTTGGAAAATGGAATGATCGTTTTTTCGAACCTCATCAAGGATGTCTTCGGCAACCCCTGTGCCCGGTCACGGTCCACTCGACCTGGCTCACCGCCAATGCGGTCACACTTGCGCAAGGAATCTATTCCGAGGTGGCGTTCGCCCGCCTGCCGACGCTGGCCGACGCCATTGAGAAAGCAGGGTGCGGGAACGAAGACATTCTGAACCACTGTCGCGGGCCGGGGCCGCATGTTCGAGGCTGCTGGGTCGTGGACTTGATCCTCGGCAAGAAGTAGGATCGCAGCATTACAACTTTGTTCAATGGCCTTACCGATTCCCTGCTCCTACACTTTCCTCATCGATTCTCTGCAATGCGGCGACAACAATGACTTGGATACCTAATGAAAATACCCCTGAATTGGCTGCGTGACTACGTCGATCTGCCCCTCCCTGAGGCCCAGCTGATCGAGCGCATAACCCTGGCCGGCCTCGAAGTCGCCGGCGTCCGTGTCATTGGCCTGCCCACGCCGCCTGGCCTGCGAGTCAAGGCGGAAGATCGCGGCCCCGTTTGGGCGCGCGACAAGGTCGTCACCGCCAAGATCCTCAAAATCGACCGCCATCCCGATCCCGTTGTCGAGAAGCTCAAGTTGCCGTTGGTCGATTACGGCCCCGGATTGACCAAGCTGCTGGTTACCGGCGCCCCCAACGTCAGTGTCGGCGAGTCGGGCCAAAAGGTCGTCCTCGCACTTCAAGGCGCCGAGCTTTTTGACGGTCACTCCGCGGAAAGAAAACTGGCGATCTTGAAACCGACCAAAATCCGCGGGGTGCCGAGCGATGCCATGGTCTGCTCCTACCTTGAACTGGGCATCAGCGAGGAACACGAAGGGATTATTATCCTCGAAGACGACGCCCCTGTCGGCGTGCCGCTCGCCGATTTCATGGGCGACGTGATCCTGGAAATCGACGTGCTGCCCAACATGGCCCGCTGCCTTTCAATTATCGGCGTCGCCCGCGAAGTGGCGGCCGTCACGGGGCAGAAGCTTAAACTGCCGCCGCATGCCATGCAAGCCGCGGGCGAGAAAATCGAAGGCCAGGTGCGTGTCGAAATCGAAAACCCCAAGCTTTCGGCCCGTTATGCCGCAGTCCTGCTTAAAAACGTGACCATTGGCCCTTCACCCGGCTGGATGCAGCGCCGCTTGATGTATTCCGGCATGCGGCCGATCAGCAACATTGTCGACATCACCAATTACGTCATGCTGGAATGGGGCCAGCCGCTGCACGCCTTCGACTTTGACAAACTCAGGGAGCGTGCCGGCGGCCAGGCGCCGACAATCATCGTTCGCCCCGCCCGGGCCGGCGAAACATTGGTGACTCTCGACAATCAAAAACGCGAATTGACCACCGACATGCTGGTGATCGCCGACACCGCCGGCCCGATTGCCCTGGCCGGCGTCATGGGCGGCGCTGCCACCGAAGTCACGGCATCGACAAAAAGCATCCTGCTCGAGTCGGCGAACTTTGATTTCGTCAGCATCCGCAGGACGATGAAGGCACTCAATCTCCCCAGCGAGGCCAGTGTGCGGTTCAGTAAAGGCATCCACCCCGAAACGGTGGTGCCCGCTGCCGAGCGTGCCGCTGAACTGATGCGGCAATTTGCCGGGGCGACGATCTGCGCGGGGATGGTCGATAACTATCCCGCACCCCTGCCGCCGCTGGTTGTCGATTTGCCGCTGGCTAGCATCCGTCGCTTGCTCGGCGTGGATTTGCCGCGTGAGGAAGTGGTGCGCATCCTGGAATCGCTGGAGTTCAAGGTTGAATCCGCAAGCGCTGACCAGCTGCGGGTCACAGTGCCGCCGCACCGCACCGACTTCCAGAGCGGCGCCGCCGATGCCATCGAAGAAATCGCCCGCATCCACGGCTATGACCGCCTGCCAGCCACGCTGCTCACTGACAGTTTGCCGCGACAGCGCACCAATACATCCTTGGTATTCGAGGAGCGTGTTCGCGATATTCTGGTTGGCGCCGGCTTGCAGGAATTCATCACTTACTCCTTGACGATGCCGGAGCGTGAAACCCCGCTTGGCTTGCCGGCCGCGGAATATGTGCGGCTGGTCAATCCGATCAGCAGCGAGCGCGTGGTGATGCGGCACAGCGTGCTGGCCGGTGTGCTCGAAGTGACCGCAGCCAATTTGCGGAACAGCGATGACGTCAGGGCTTTCGAGATTGGGCCGGTCTATCTGCCTCGAGCGGGGGAAAGCTTCCCGACGAGCCCCGCCGCCTCGCGATTGTCATGACGGGCAAGCGACGCCAGGAATTCTGGGCCGACTCGTCATCGGGCGAAACCGGCAACGTCCCGCTTGATTTCTTCGATCTGAAAGGCGTCATCGAGGCGCTGGTCACCGATCTGCATTTGGCCGACCTCCAATATCGCCCTTCAACTGCGGCTTATCTGCATCCGGGCCGATCAGCCGAGTTGCACGTCGGCAAGCAGCTGATCGGCAATTTCGGTCAGATGCACCCCAAGGTCGCGGAAGCTTATGGCCTGGGCCAACGCACGGTCCTGGCGGCAGAGTTGGATATCGAACTGCTCCAGGCCGCATTGCCGCCGCGGTTTGCGTATATGCCTGTGCCACGGTTCCCGCCCGCGTTGCGCGACATTGCCCTGATCTTGCCCGAAGAAATGACGGCCGAGCGCGTGCTTCACGAAATCCGCGCCGCCGGCGGAGATCTGTTGCGGCAGGTGCGATTGTTCGATCTCTACCGGGGCGATAGCATTCCGCCGGGCACCAAAAGCCTCGCCTATGCTCTAATTTATCAGGCCGATGACCGCACGCTTACCGACAAGGAAGTGGACAAGGCCCATAAGAAAATCGAAGATCGGTTGAAACACGTGCTTAAGGCGATGATTCGCGGCCAATAATTGACCACGTATTACAAGGCAGGCTAACGCTCCGTCTCGCGGCTTAACTTGACCGCCTCGAATTCCGATGCTTTGATGATGTCTCTGGTCGACTCCATCCGGTCGATGGTCAAAACGCCGTTCAAATGATCCATTTCGTGCTGAATTACCCGCGCGGAAAAACCCTCCAACTCCATCACGCCGGCCTCGCCGAACCGGTTGAGATACTCGACGCGCACCGCCACGGCACGCGACACCAAGACCAACAACTCGGGAAAACTCAAGCAACCTTCCCATGCCCTCGCCGTTTCCTCCGACGCCCCCACAATCTTGGGGTTCACCAGAACCACCACTCCCGGCCGCGCCTTCGGTTCCGGCGGCGTTAGGACAGCGGCCAGAAACAGGCGTTTGGGTTGGAACACCTGCGGCCCCGCCAGGCCTGCGCCTTTTTCTTCTTCCAGCGTCGCCAGCATGTCATCGATGAGCTGCTGGAACGTCGGCGAGTTTATCTCGTCGAACGGCACCTCTGCCGCGACTTGACGCAGGACGGGTTGACCAAGTTGTGCGATGGTAAGTGGCATGTGTTAGGAGCCTGTTGCAAAAAAGGGGACAGTCCCTTCGAGCCCGCCAAAGGGACTGTCCCCTTTTTTGCAACAAGCTCTCGATTGGTTTACGTCTGAAATGCCAGGTTGGGAAGAGATCCGGCTTGTTTGGCGCGGAAAGCGTTGCTAAAGTCGAATCCATGGAAACACTTGGTATCGGTCTGATTGGTTGCGGCAATGTCGGCGGCGGCGTTGCCAAGCTGCTCCTGGAACACCCTGAACGCCTGGCCGCACGCGCCGGCAAAAGCCTGGAGCTGCGCCGCGTCGTCGTGAAGGATGCCTCCAAGCCACGCGCTGTTGCCCTGCCCCCCGGCATCCTGACCACCGACCTGCGTGACGTCCTCAAAGACCCACGCATTGAGGTCGTCGTGGAAGTCGTCGGCGGCACCGACTACGCGAAACAGGCCGTCCTGGACGCGCTGGCCCACGGCAAACATGTCGTCACCGCCAACAAAGCCTTGCTGGCACAGCATGGCGCGGAAGTGTTCGATATGGGTCGCCGTCACAACCGCGCTGTGGCCTTCGAGGCGGCGGTCGGCGGCGGCATCCCGATCATCGCCGCTTTGTCCCAAGGCCTGGCCGCCAACCAGATCCTGTCGATGCAGGGCATTCTCAACGGCACCTGCAATTTCATCCTCACCAGCATGAGCGAACAGGGCCAAACCTATGCGGAGGCATTGGCCGAGGCTCAGCGGCGCGGCTATGCCGAGGCCGATCCGGCCTTCGACGTCGACGGCATCGATGCCGCCCACAAGCTGGCGATTCTGGCCCAAATCGCCTTCGGCGTCGCAGTGCCCGTCGCCGCCATCCCATGCCGGGGCATTGCCAACATTCAAGACGCCGATATTCGCTACGCCAAGGAACTGGGCTACACCATCAAGCTGCTGGCCGAGGCCTGGCACAGCGAACACCAGCTCGCCCTGCACGTCTCACCTGTGCTACTGCGGCATTTGTCCCCGCTGGCCCAGGTGCGCAACGCCTACAATGCCGTCCACGTCGTCGGCGACGCGGTCGGCGACACGCTGTATTACGGACGTGGGGCAGGTCAGAATGCCCACGGCCAGTGCCGTGGTTGCCGACATCATCGACTTCGCCGTCGGCCGCGCTCAACGCACTTTCCAGACGCTACGGCTATGGTCCGGCAACGACCGTCCGCTCAAAATCCAGCCGCCAGGCACTGTTCGCAGCCGTTTCTACCTGCGGCTCATTGTCGAGGACAAGCCGGGTGTGCTGGCGGAAGTGGCGCGTATCCTGGCACAAAGGCATATCAGCATTTCGTCGGTGATCCAGCACGAAACGGTCGTCGAGCAAGAAGGCGCGTCGGTGCCGTTGGTGATGATGACGCATAGCACCGTCACGGTAGATTTCGGCGCGACAGTGGCGGAGATTGATCGGCAGCCGTATGTCAAGCGGGCGAGTGTGTATTATCCTGTCGCGGATTGATTCTCAATAAGCGTTGCGGTTCAGCAGCCCCTTGAACACCGTCATCACCAGAATTCGCAGGTCGAGCCACGGCGTCCAGTGCGTGATGTAATAGAGATCGAACTGCACTCTTTTCCGCAGAGAAGTGTTGCCGCGCCAGCCGTGCACCTGTGCCCAGCCTGTGATGCCGGACTTGACCCGGTGGCGGGCCATGTAATTTGGGATCGTCTTGCTGAATTGCTTGATGAATACCGGCCGTTCGGGACGCGGGCCGACCAGGCTCATGTCGCCTTTGAGGACGTTGATGAGCTGCGGCAGTTCGTCGAGGCTGGTGCTGCGCAGCATGGTCCCAAACCAGGTCCGGCGCGGATCGTCCTTTTGTGCCCACACCGCCCCGGTTTGCTGCTCGGCGTCCGTGCGCATGCTGCGGAACTTCAGCATCTGGAATGGCTTGCCGTTGAGGCCGCAGCGTTCCTGGCGGTAAAAGATCGGCCCCTTGCTGGTAAGCTTCACCAGCAGGCCAATCACTGTCAAAAGCGGGGCCAACAAGATCAAGCCGCACAGGGCCATCCCAAAATCCATGGCCCGTTTGATGACCACGTTGAGACCAAAATGCGGGCTTTCACGCAGACTGATCACGGGCACACCATCGAGGTTGTTGGTCGTCAGCGACAGTCCCGCGAGCTCGGGCACGTCGGCCACCAGACGCACTTCCGCAAGGGTCTGGGACAAGATGTCAAACACCCGGCGAGCCTCATGAGTGCGGCTGAGCGGCAAGCAAATGAACACATGGCCGACACGGTGCTTTTCGATGAGCTGCGGCAAATCGGCGGTCGTGCCCAGGATGTTCAGGTCCTCGGTCCAGCGAAGTTGCTGGTCCTCGACGTGGCCCAGCACTTTAATGCCCATCCAGCTGGCGCGGCGCAGGGCGGAACTGGTGTTGCGCGCGACCCTGCCGGTGCCGACGAGAATGGCCAGGCTGTTGTTGAAGCCGCGTTTGCGCAGAGCACGTATGCCGAACCACGTGCAGCGCCGGGCCGCCAGCACCGCGCAAGTGGCGAGGCTGCCGAACAGCACCAAAGTGGCTCGCGATTCGTAGGGGCTGTGCACGCTGAAAATGCCGCCCACGACCAGCAGCGTCATGAGCACCGTGCCGCGTGTCACGCTGACTATTTCTTCACGGAAGCGGCGCAGGCGGTGAATACGGTATTGCCCGGCGACGTGGTAGCTGACCGCGGCGAGCACGAGGACCAGCGGCAAGTTGCGCAAGCACAGGTCGAATTCCGGCGGGGATTTGGTGACTGGCAGCCAGCCGCTGCTAAAACGCAAGTAGTAAGCGCCCACCCAGGCCGCCGCCGTCAGGAGCAGGTCCCAGCTCGCAAACCACGCGCAAAGCAATTGTCTGTTCCGATTGATCATCGTCTCGCCCATCCATGGGGAGCGTTAACCGCGGCGCACTTCGGTAGTTTGGGGCTTGTAGCACGAGCCGGCCCGCGCTGTCAAGATAGAGTGACCAAAACGGCACACGGAGTGTGTCTACTACTATAAAGTAGCAGGCACACTCCGTGTGCCGTTTTGTTTAGTACACGGCACACGGAGTGTGCCAACTACTATGATGCATTGTTTAGCGGCTAACCAGCACGATCGGCGTCGTCTGCTTCGCTTCAACGTCGATACGGCTGTGGTAAATCTGTTGGCCGTCGCCCGTCCGCACATAAACGAGCCAGCCGCCAGTTGCCAATTCGACCTCAAAACGTCCGGAGGCGTTCGCGGTCACCGTTTTCTCCGGGGCCTGACGCTTGGCATTCACAAATGTCAATTGGACGCCAGCCTTGGGTGCGTTGCTGTCGCTGACGACCCGGCCATCGATGACAGTGCCGTCGCCGAGGGCGATGCGGTCCAGCTTGACGGTGGGCGGCTGCTGCACGGGCACGGGTTGAACCGGCACGGGTTGGCCATAGCCGTTTGGCGCCAGTTGCCGCTGCTGCGATTCCGATTGCCCTTTTCGGTAGAGGCTTTCGTAGGGTCCGCCGCTTTTGCCATCCACCAGCGGAGGCGGCGGGGTAGACCGGCCATCGACCGCGGGCGGGGGAATAGCCGCAGGCCCCGGGCTAACCGCGGCAGGTGCACACGGCGAGCCGCAGCTCGTTTGCGGTTCCCAGTAGTATGCTTGCCGGTAGCTGGTCACGGGCACCTGTGTGCAGCGCTGCACCCAGCTCTGGACCGGACAGGATTGCTGCCGTGCCACGTAGGACGTCACCGGGGTGGCCACCTGCTGATAGCCGCACGAACAGGGATCGTAGTAGCAGCTATAGCGGTAAGTGGTGACCGGCTCGTAATAGGTCTTGGTCTGGTAAGACGTGACCGCTTCGTAATAACTTTTGGTCTCGTAGGTCGTCACGGGTTGGTAGTAGCAGCGCTGCACGTACTTGGTCGTGCATTGCTGTGGGCAAGGATCGCCGCAACTGGTGCAAGCGGGTGAACTGTAAGCTAAAACGGGCGAGCTGTAACTATAAACCGGCGCCGGAGCGACGTAATAGCTGCTCGTCGACTTGGGCCGGCAATTCCAGCAGGTTACCTGGAACACGTTGTCCCAGCCCGCTTCGGCAGGAGCCGCCGCCGTGCTGAGACCCAATGCAACCAGTCCAGCGGATAAACGCAAGAGTTTCATGGTCTGATCTCCTCCCATGTGTCCAAAGGGTGCAAACGCTTCGTTGCTGGTCCAGGGCTGAATCTGGAAAAGCACCATATCCCCTCGCCCCTCGCCCCTCGCCCCTCGGCAGCGATTACATGGAGCACGCCGCCAGCACCTACTTTTCAGCGTAATTCGACGGCGACAGGTTGCAAGCGAAACCATTGTGGATTTCAAGCGATTTGGGCTCAAGGCGCGATACAGCCGTCACTGGCGGAAAAGACGGCGCGGGCGGCATTGTTTTCCAAGCTTGCCTAGCCTTGTTAGACGTAGCACATGCTTCCAGCCTGTGCAGAATCCCGCCAAGAATGAAGCACAGGCTGGAATCATGTGCTACAAACAACAGCCTGGTTTAGGCCTCTGCGGAGACTTCGACCAGATTATCAAAAAACGTGGCCCCCCTGCCAAGGTCGGTGAGCATGGTGCTGGTGGTGGCATTACAGTTGACGCCATCCGAGGTATATTTTGTCCACCAAATGCCCTGGGTCACCACGACGCCGGCTTTCACGGTGGCGGCTACAGCCGCGCGGGCTTTGAAGCTGCCACGGTCATTGTGGACACGCACCCACTGGCCCTGGACAATACCGCGCTGCAACGCATCGTCGGGGTGAATCTCCACCGTCGGCTCGCCAGCCAGCTTGCGCAGTTCGTCCACGTTGACAAAGGTGGAATTGAGAAACGAGGGCGCCGGCGGGCAGATCATTTGCAGCGGATACTTCGCGGCCAAATCGAGGCGCGTTTGCGGATCCTCATGCGGCGGTGTGTAAGTCGGCAACGGATCGAGGCCATGCGACTGCAGCGCGGCGCTGAACAGCTCGCATTTGCCCGAGGCCGTGGGGAAACGACCTTCCGCGAAGGGTGCGTAATCCCGGGGCAGATTGAGCCGAACTGGACCATTGCCGCGCAGGCGTTCCATGGTCATCCCCGCAAAAGCTCCTTGACCAGGTACGCCTTTGGCAAACCTGCCAGGACGCAACGCTTCCGCCGCCAATTGCTCGTCGCTGAGGTCGAAATACTCCGGCTCGAAATTCATGGCTCGTGCCAGCAGGCGAAACACATCGTTGTTGCATTTCGCCTCTGCCAGCGGAGCGATGGCCGGCTCGTTGGTTTGCACGTAAAAGTGGCCGTAACTGCCGTGGATGTCAAAATGCTCGAGTTGCGTCGTCGCCGGCAGCAGGATGTCGGCGTAATCGGCGGTGTCCGTTTGAAACTGCTCGTGGACGACGGTGAACAGATCCTCGCGCCTCAGCCCCGCCAACACGCGGCCCTGGTCGGGGCATACCGCGGCGGGATTCGAGTTGTAGACATACAGCGCCCGAACCGGCGGGCCCGGCAATTCGCCGTGCAAGGCCTCGGCAAGCTGGACCATGTTGATAGTCCGCGTTCCCGGCGGAATCAAATCCGGCCTTTCCAACGCCGCGCCGTTGAACGGAAAAAGCTTGCTGGTGCTCAGCATCGCCCCGCCGCCGACGTGGCGCCAGGCCCCGACGACGGCAGGTAAACAGGTGATGACTCGCACCGCCATGCCGCCGCCGCCGTGGCGCTGCAGGCCGTAGTTCAAACGAATCAAGGAGGTTTGAATCGTGGCGTAGTCGTGTGCCAGGCGTTCGATGTCCTCGGCCGACACTCCGGTGATGGCAGCAACCTTGGGCACGGCATAGTCGTCCCGTACCCGATCGCGAAGTGCTTCAGTTCCCACGCAAAAGCGATCGAGATAATCTTCATCCGCAAGCCCATCGCGAAAGATGACGTGCATCATGCCAAGGGCCAGGGCGGCGTCGGTTCCGGGGCGGATGGGCAGCCACCAGTCGCTCTTGGCAGCGGTCTTGCTGCGATAGGGATCGATGGTGACGATGCGCGCGCCGGCTTTGCGGGCCTTGTGCATTAGCGTCCACATATGCATGTTGGTGACGCTGGTGTTGGAACCCCAGTTGAGGATCAGCCGGCTGTGAATAACCGCCTCGGGATCGATGACCGCCCGTGTGCCCAAGGTCACGTCGCAGCCGGCGGAACCGGCCGTCGCACAGATGGTGCGGTCCAGCAAGGATGCGCCAAGACGGTGGAAATAGCGGCGGTCCAGACTGGACCCCTGCAGCAAGCCCATCGTTCCGGCATAGCTGTAGGGCAGAATCGCTTGCGGTCCGTCTGGCGAGTCGGCGATCTCCCTGAAGCGGCGGGTGACGATGGCAATCGCCTCGTCCCAGGTGATGCGCTGGAATTGGCCCTTGCCCTTGGGGCCGACGCGCATTTGCGGGTATTGCAAGCGATCGGGGTGATAAACTCGGTCGAGGTAGCGTGTGACCTTTTGGCACAAAAAGCCTTGCGTGAAAGGATGGTCGCGATCGCCGCGCAGCCGCGTGGCCCGGCCGTTTTCGACGGTGACCACCATACCGCATGTATCTGGGCAGTCGTGCGGGCAAACAGCGCGAACCGTCAGTGTCATGACCCAGCCCTTTCCAGATAGAGCTTGCATTCGTCCAGAATCGCCTTGGTTGCCGTGGCGCCGATGCGCGTGACTCCGATGGCCCGCACCGTCAGCAATTGCTCGAAACTGCGCACGCCGCCGGCGGCCTTCACCTGGACATGAGGCGGTGCGCAACGCCGCATCAGCCGCAGGTCCTCAGGCGTCGCTCCGGTGGCGCCGTAGCCCGTCGAGGTCTTGACGAAGTCGGCCCGCACCTCGCCGCAGATCTTGCACAATCTTTCCTTGTGTTCGTCGCGGAGGAAGCAATTCTCGAAGATCACTTTCACAAGCGCCCCTCGGCTGTGGGCTGTGCTCACGACCGCCGCGATCTCGTCGGAGACGTAGGACCAATCCTGGCTCAGCACCTTGCCGATGTTCACCACCATGTCCAGCTCTCGGGCGCCGTCGTCCATCGCCATGCCGGCCTCGGCAACCTTGATGGCCGGCAGGTGGCCGCCGTGGGGAAAGCCGATGGTCGTGCCGACGGCCACCGTCGAGCCCGCGAGCAGCTTGGCGGCGAGTTTGACGCCATAAGGTTTGATGCAAACCGAGGCGACGTTGCACTCACGTGCCAGCCGGCAGCCGGCTTCGAGGTCGGCATCGGTGAGCGTTTGCTGCAGCAAGGAATGATCGAACATCTTGGCGATGGCGGCCAAGGTAAAATCTGCCATGGTATATCTCCTCATTGATCCTTAGCTTACCGCATCGGGTCGTCGATTGCCAGCTTTCGCATGTAGCACAGGCTTCCAGCCTGTGCTACGCATAACAGCCAGCTTCGCCATCCTAACAGCAAACTCGGCTTGCCTGGGAATGGCAACCCGCTATAAGCGTTGTCAGCTGCAAGGTTGTTCACAAATCCGGCCGTTGCGCTGGGCTGGAGCCGCTGGCGGATAACGCCGCGACGAACTTGAGCCGAAAACTAGACCAGACTCATTCTCGTGCGCGTGACTAGGCGCTTTGGTACAGGAGGTTGGCGATGCGACCAATGTTGATCATTGGCGGCTCCATAGCCGCTTTGGTTCTGGCAGGCATGGTGGCATGGCCGCAGTTTTCGCCCACGCAGCAGCCGCACGATGGGGCCAAGGTGGTGCTTGGTGATGAAGCGACCATCGCCGTACCCGAGGCGGTAGTTCGCAGCGGACCTAACGATACCTTTTATCAGACAGGCACCTTGAGGGCTGGAGAAAAGGTCCGGCTCATCACGAGCGGCGTGAAGGTCAACGAAGGCTGGCTCGCCATTGTACCGCCCACGGGTTCGACCAGCTTGATCAAAACCTCAGCCGTGCAGCAGGCAGGCCTGGCTTATATCGTAACTCAACCGGTCAGCGTCATGCCGGGGAGTCCGACACCCAACGTGACGCCAAATGTTGAAACTGTGACCTTGGCGGCTGGAACGCAAGTCGAGGTAGTGGGCAAGGAAGTCCTTATTGCAAATGTCTTTTGGTGGCCCATCAAGGCGCCTGCCGGCGACGTGCGTTATATTCCCAAGGAGGCCATTGGGACAAGCAGCGCTCAAACAGCCGGCGGGAGCGGCGGCACCGGCTTTTTTGCGCCGGCCGGCGGCAATCAATCCCCGCTTGCACGTGGCGACGCGGCCAGGCAGCAGGCGATTGCGGCTTACCAACAAGCGTCGCAGTCGGGCGATCCGACCCAAAAGGCCCAGGCCGATTACTGGTTGCACATCATGCAGCCATCTCAGACCGGGACGGGTCCGACCACGCAACCCGGCTTCCCCTACAACAGCGGTACCGCGGTGACCGTCAAAGGCCCTGGCGTCTCGCTGGGCGGCACGCCGGCCATCACCACCGGCACCAGCACGGCCATGTATGCCACGCCGACTTCGCCAACCACTGCCAAGTGGACCGACTGGGGCACGCTGAAAAAGACTCCTTACCAAAAAGACGGCCAGGCGATGTACCGGCTGGAAGGCAGGGACGGCGATTCTTTGGGATACGCCATCGCGGCGCCCGGCCTGACGCTGGAGCCCTATGTCGGACAGGTGGTATGCCTGTTCGGCACCGTAGCATATCGCAGTGATGACTCATCGCTGCGCGGGTATTACACGATCGTCTCGTCGCTGTCCCAGGCACCGAAACGCTAAGAGTCTGTCCGAAAAGGGGTCAGGCACCGTTGTGCGAAGCACTCTTCGGGCCGTTCCGGCAACGGTGCCTGACCCCTTTTCGGACAGACTCTAAGCCGCAAGCGGCATCAGCAAGCGACGTTAGTGGTTGAGCATGAATTCGTTGCTGTTGAGCATCGCCCAGTACAAGTCCTGGCAATAGCCCCGGAAGAAATTTGAATCGATGACCGCCGCCGCCCCGAGCTTCATCCGCTCGGGGTCGAGCACGCGCTTCAACTCGTCGATTTTCTTGGCCGCGTCAAACTTGGGCGGACGGTTCAAGGCGGCGATGAACAAATCCCTGACAATGGCTTCCTGGGTCGCTCTGGGGACCGCGAACTTGGTAGGCTGCACCCTGTTGAGGATGGTGGTGACGGTGCCGCCCTTGGGGTCCATGATGGCGGTGTTGATTTCCTGACCGTTCATCATCAAGAGTGCTTGCACGACGGTGCCGTTGAACGTTCCTTCATTGCCCTCGTCGTCACCGAAGTTGACGACGAGCTTGCCCATCCACTTTTCGCGCATGTCCTTCTTGGTTTCGAGGTTCATCCCCTCCTTGGCGCCTGTGGCCGTGATCAACGATTCAAAGAGCTGCTCCGGCGTCAGCGACTTGAGGATCATGCGGCTGAAGAATTGCTCCACGTCGGGTTTGTCGTTGGTCGAATTGGCCTGGCTGCTCAGCCCGTAAGCCTTGGTGTTGCAAATCCAACGAACCAACTCACGAGGATTGTGGTGGTGCTTGGTTGCCCAATCCTTGGCGAGTTTGTCGAGCAGCTCAGGATGGGAAACGGGGCTGTGGTCGCCGAAATCGTCGACGTCCCTGGTGAAGCCTCGGCCGAAGAAATGGCCCCACATCCGATTGACGAAAGCCTTGGCGAAATAAGGACTGGTGGTGATGCGTTTGGCCAGCTCCTGCCGGCGGGTGCCTTCCAGGTTGGCCGGCATCCTGGTGCCGTCGAGGAACACCGCCTTGGTGTACTCGACCAGGCCGCTGCGGCGCTCGTAGGGGACCATGGCCTTTTTGTTGAATTCGGGATTGTCGCGCAGCTCGAATTGCTGCTCGTTGGGCATTTTCTTGTTCGGGACCACATTGGGTCTGTCGCGAGCTTCCACCTGGCGCAGATAGGCGTTGATGCCCCAAAAGTGCTCCTGATGCCATTCGTCGTTGAAGGGATGATCGTGGCATTGGGTGCATTGGGTGCGCAGGCCGAGGAAAAGGCGGGTGATGCGCGAGGTCACGGGCACCATTTCCCACTGGCCGTTGACGGTGGGATTGCCCTGCAGTTTTTCACCGAGGTGGGCCAGGATGAAGTTGACGGCCGGAGCGTCGCCGTCGCCGTTGGTTTTGCCGGTGGCCGACAGCAGGCTGGTGGCGATTTTTTGCCAATCGCTGTTTTTCCTGTCGAACTCCTCGGTCAGCCACGCCTGCATTTGCTCGTGGTGCAACCTGGAGCCGACCCGCGTCATCAGCAGATTGGCGAAGATGTTGGCGAAGTTGCCGGCGTAGTCCTCGCTTTTGAGCAGCTTTTCGATGAGTTTGCCGCGGCGCTGCTCGGCCGGCCAGGCCAGGAATTCCTTGATTTCGCTCGGCTTGGCAATGCGGCCGATGAGATCGAGCGAGGCCCGGCGGATGAATTCGTAATCGGTGCAGCCGTGGGCCGGCTGCAGCTTGTTTTCCTTCCACTTCTTTTCGAGCTCGGCGTTGATCCAGGAAATTTCCTCGCCGCCGCCGACGACCACGTCGGCGACGACCTTGCCTTCGATGATGGTCTTGGGATCGGCCTTTTGATCGGCTTTTTTGGGGTCCGTCTTGGTTTGCGCAGTGAGCGGCCGAGGCTGCAACGGCCCCGTCGTCAGGCCCAGGGCGACCAGCAAGCCGAGGCACAGCAACAGCGTCGCCGCCGCGCGGCCTGGGCCGGGACATGGGTTTTTGTTGGCGTTCCCATAAGCTATCAAACCTCCGACCGCGGATCTTCCCTCATGGTCTCCACGGTCATCTTAAGTCACAATGTCGAGCAGTGTCAAACGCAAACGCTGGGGAATCCCATGGGGAGCTGGGCGGGCTTATAATAACATGTGCGGGCGTCATCTAACGTTAAGACGCTAACCCGCCAACCAGAGTTCCAATTCAAAGCTGATGGATGCCGATGCTGCCATTCGATCCTGTACGTGTGCGGAAAAACGCCGAGGAAGCGACTAATCAGGATCTCCTCGACCGCGTGACGGTCTACCGGGACGGAATGGAGCCCCAGGCCGTGGAGATCATCGAGGCGGAATTGCGCCGCCGAGGTGTAAACTGGCAGGAGGTCGAGGGTCACAAGCAGCGGATGGGGGCAGATGTGTTGATGGACGCTAGCGGCGTGGCGCTGCGGTGCAGTTTTTGTCTCGCGCCGGCGGTGGCTCAGCGATGGGGTTGGCACTGGCTGTTGGGTGTGGTGCCGCTGTTTCCGCGGCGGCTGCGGTATTGCCGGGAGCACTTGCCCGGCCAGCGTCAGGCCCAATAGGGCTTGACGAGGAAACAGGGTCCGTTACCTTGAAATCAAGCTGATTAAGGAAATTTCGGTTACACAAATGAAACAGGCAACAACATGGCCCCACCTCCCGCTAATTGGGTCGAGCAGGTTTCAGGCTCTTTGGCGGACATCCCCGAGGAAGATTTTCAACGATTCCTGGAATGTTGCCGAGCTGTTCGTTTAGCCTGTGCGCATGAGGGCGAAAGAGATTGCAATGCCATTAATGGATCATTTTAACCCGCCGCTAAATCGAACGCACCCATGGCGCAGTTTCCACGGAGCTTGGGCCGCCGCGATGGCCCGTCTGCTCAACCAAGGTATTTTGCCGCCTGGCTATTACGCCGTGCCCCTCATCGATCGTGACGGTCCGGTCGAAATAGATGTGGCTGCATTGAGGGAGCATGAGGCGCCCGAACCGGTGGTTGGAGCGGCGATCCCTCAAACTTGGGCGCCGCCAGCACCTGGCCTCGCGGTTGCCATCGAGTTGCCCGCGGCCGATGCGGTCGAAGTGCAGGTGTTCGCCGACGACGGCGACCCGCGCCTGACTGCCGCGATCGAGTTGGTGAGCCCACGCAACAAAGACCGCCCCCAAGCCCGGCGAGCGTTCGCCATGAAATGTGCCGGCTACCTGCAGCAAGGAAGCAGCGTCGTGGTCGTGGACACCGTCACCACGCGACGGGCCGACCTGAACGCCACGATTTTGTCGGTCCTTGGCGTCGAGGATGCCGACACCGCAATACCGTTTGGCCTCTCCGCTGTGTCCTACAAAGCAGTCGGCTGCGATGAAGAAACGCAGCAACTCTTGCTTTGGCCGGCGACACTCGCTCTAAGCTTGCCGCTGCCCACTCTTCCCCTATGGATCGCCTCCGATTTCTCAGTACCCCTCGACCTGGATGCAAGCTACCAGGCCACATGCACTGATCTTCGCATCCGCCAGGCGGAGTAATTCGTCGTTCATTTCCCCCCGTCTTGCTCCGGCTCGACTCGAATCGTCTTGGAGATCGTCCGCGTACCTATTTGCAATCGCGCGGTATATTCGCCAGGCACCACTAGCTCCTCGCCGTCCTGAGCACGCAGGTTCCATTGCACCTTTTGAATGCCGGTTTGGCATGGCCCTTGAGCACCACCACCGTCTTGCCCTTGGAGTCGAGGATGGTGACCGTGGGCTGCTGCACGATTGAATCCTTCACGTAAAAATAGACGGCAGCCCCATACGTTGGATTGGGCGCCACGTAGCCCGTCTCCGCTGCCTTGGCCGCTTTTTTGACAACGAACGCCGTCGCCGGCCGCACGTCGAACAGGTGTGCGTCGCTTTGCACGACCAGCGGCGTCAACTCTTCCAGCGGCCCGATGTCAATGACATAGATGCTGCGGCCATGGGTGGCGACCACCAGCTCGCGGTCGCGGGGATGGATGACCAGGTCGTGAATCAGGATCGCGGGCGGCAAGCCGGTTTTCATGTGGTGCCAGTGCTGGCCGCCGTCGAGTGTGCCATAAAGGCCGAATTCGGTGCCGACGAACAGCAAATCGGGATTTTTCGAAGACTCGCGGACGCAGTGGACATTGCCTTCGCTCGGCAAATTGCCGCTGATCGGCTTCCAGGTCTCACCGTAATCGATCGTCCGGTAAACATAAGGCCGCAGATCGTCGTTGCGGTGGCGATCGACGGTGAGATAGGCCGTCCCCTCCGCATGGTTTGAGCATTCCAGCCGCGTGATCCAACCAGCGTCGCTGATCAGCGCCGGCACGTGTTTGGTGACTTCCTTCCATTCCTTGCCGCCGTTTTTGGTGACGTGCACCCGGCCATCGTCGGTGCCGGCCCAGATCAAGCCGGCCTTGAGCGGCGACTCGGCCATGGTGGTGATGGTATGGCCGGTGTCCTCCTTGACGCCGCCTCGGCTTAAATCGGCACTGATCTTTTCCCAGTTGTCGCCGCGGTTGGTGGATTTGAACAGAAACTGGCCGCCGAAGAAGATCGTCTTAGGATCGTGCGGCGAAATCAAGATGGGCGAGCTCCAATTGAAGCGGTACGGTGGGTCGTCCTTGGCGGGCTTGGGTCTGATGTTGCCGCCGAAACCGACCGCCGCCTTTGCCGCCCCCCATGCCGCCGCCGTGCCTTGAGGTCGACGCGTCTCAACACCCCTTCCTGCGATTCGCAATAAATAGTATTGGGATCGGTCGGGTCAACCTGGCAATAAAATCCGTCGCCGCCGTTGACGGTGCGCCAGTCGCTCAGGGCGATGCCGCGGTCGTTGTCGGTGGCGCTGGGACCGCCCCAGCTGCCGTTGTCTTGCAGACCGCCGTAGACGCGGTACGGCTTGCTCATGTCCACGCCGATGGCGTAGAACTGCCCGGTGGGCAAGGTGCGAATGCCTTGTCCAGTTTTTCGCCTTGTCCTTGGAGATGAACAGGCCGCCGTCATTGCCAAGGATGAGATGGTTGGAGTCGTAAGGGTTGATCCACAGCGAGTGATGGTCGGAATGGCCGCCGTTGGAACTTTGAAATTCCTTGCCGCCGTTGCTGGAAACGCGGAACCCCACATCAAGGTGATAAAGCTGTTGGTCGTCATTGGGGTCCACGCGAATCTGCCCGAAGTAAAACGGAAACGGCCCCATGAAGGTCTGAATACGCTTCCAGGTCTTGCCCTTGTCGTCGGAACGGTAAATGCCGCCGCTATCGTTATTATCGTCCTTGGCGCCGCCCATGCCGCCGCCTTTGCCGCCACCGCCTCGCCGTGATTGGGGATTTGTCGGTCTGGACAATGGCGAACACGATGTTGGGGTCCTTGCGGTAGATGCTGATGCCGCACCGGCCGTGGGGCCGAGCCGGCAAGCCGTTGGTGAGGCGTTCCCAGGTTTTGCCGCCGTCGGTGCTTTTGTAAAGTCCCGCTTTCGGCCCAAATTCGATCCGCGGCGTGGTGCCCGAGAAGGCGTCGCGGCGGAAAGTATAGGCGGCAGCGTACAGGGTGTCAGGATCCGAAGGGTCCATGGCCACGTCGACCACGCCAGTGGTTTCGTCGATGTAAAGTACCTTGTCCCAGGTCCTGCCGCCGTCCATCGTCTTGAACAAGCCGCGCTCGGAATTCATGCCAAAGCCCCGCCCGAGGGCTGCCACGTAGACAACCTCGTAATTTCGCGGATGAATGACAATACGGCCGATGTGGCGGGTTTCCTTGAGGCCGGAATGCCGCCACGATCTGCCGCCGTCGGTGGATCGGTACACACCGTCGCCCACGGAAACGCTGCGGAGGATATTGCCTTCGCCGGTGCCGGCCCACACGACACTGGGATTGGACTGCGAGACGGCGACTGCACCCATGCACAGCGAGCTAGCCTGATCGAATATGGGTTGGCAGTTCGCTCCGCTGTCGGTGGTTTTCCAAAGCCCGCCTGTCGCGGAGGCGATGTACATGATGGCGGGGTTGGATTCGACCACGGCGACCTCGGTTATCCGGCCGCCGAAATTCGCCGGACCGATGCAACGGGCGGGCATGGCGTTGAAGAGCAGGCCGTCTCGAGCGGCTGCCGGGCTGGCCAGTGGTGCCCGCGTCCTGAAGGCAAAAAGCCACCAGGCAAATCGCCAGGGGGCCAGAGAGTTTCCGATACGTCATGGCTTTAGTCTCGCGTTTGGACGGGAGTCCTTCAAGGTTCCGTGGCGGATTTCGACCCTGTTTGAATCATTGTGATGGCCGTGGCGTTGACAAAGCAATTAAAAAAGCTTTGTCCCCGAGTGAGAATTCAAACCCTCGTCCTGGGAGAGCAGCCCATGACCAAGAACCATCTTGTCAAAGCGGCCTTGATCGGACTTTTCTCGATGTTCGGTGCATTGATGACGGCGGGCGGCGCGTTAAACGCGCAGCCAGTGAAACCCGGTCTCGACGTGGCCGCCATCGACCACGACCGCATTTTGAAACTGGCCGCTGCAGGTCTGAAGATCGAGCCGCCCACCATCACCTCGTTCCGGGCAAAGCTCAGCGAGGGCGGCCCGAACGACTTTTACTCCAACGGCGATTACTGGTGGCCCGACCCCAAAAAACCCGATGGACTGCCTTTCATCCAGAAGGACGGGCAATCGAACCCAGACAACGTCTTCCAGCACCGCCTGGCCATGCGCGACATGCGCGACGCCGTGGCGGCGTTGGCGGCCGCCTACCGCATCACCGGCGACGACCGCTACGTGGCCAAGGCTGTGGTGCTGCTGCGTGTCTTCTTTCTTGACCGCCAGACCAAGATGAACCCGCACATGAAATTTGCTCAGGCCATCCCTGGCGTTTCACCGGGCCGGGGCATCGGCATCATCGACTCGCTACACCTTGCCGAGGTACCGCTAGCCGTCAAGGCGATGAACAAATCGCCTGCCTTTCCCACGGAAGTGGATGCCGGCCTGAAGCAATGGTTCCGCGATTTCACCGAGTGGATGGCCACGAGCAAACACGGAAAGGATGAGGCGGCCGCGACGAACAACCATGCCGTTGCGTTCTTCTTGCAGTACGCCGCGTATGCCGATTACATTGGAGACGAAAAGAAGCTGGCGGAGTGCCGGCGCCAATTCAAGGAAGTCTTCGTGGCGAAGCAAATGGCGGCCGACGGCAGCTTCCCCCGCGAAATCGCACGCACCAAGCCGTATGCCTATTCGATCTTCCAGCTCGACAACGTGGCGTCGCTTTGCCAGCTGCTGTCGCGTCCGGACGACAATTTATGGGCTTTTGCGCATTCCGACGGCCGGAGTATCGGCAAGGCGATGGCGTATTTGTACCCGTATTTGGCCGACAAATCGAAGTGGCCACACAAACATGATGTGCAAAACTGGGATGATTGGCCGGTGCGGCAGCCGTGTCTGCTGTTCGCCGGATTGGCCCTGGGCGAGCAGCGCTATCTCGACCTTTGGAAGAGGCTGCCTGCCGATCCGACGGACCTGGAGATTCGGCGGAACATGGCCATCACGCAGCCGCTGCTGTGGCTGCCGGCAAAGTAGTAGGCACACTCCGTGTGCCGTTTTGCCCGCGAGGTTGAATCGTGCGCGCACGATTCTTAATCGTGCGCACGATTAAGAATCGTGCGGCACGATTCAGGGAACAGTGTAAAAGGCGTTCCGTCCACTGCCGCCGCGTTTTAACTGGTTATTCTGTAACAAGTTGCGCAACATTCTGCCGGCTTGGTAGTCATTGATGCGACAGAGTTCAGCGGCCTCTTTACGAGTGATTCGACCGTGCGCCGAGCAAACTGTAGCACCATCTGGGCCTGCTGTAAGGAATCGAACCCCGCCTGCCGGACATAATCCGCTGGTTGGCCAAGAGTTTGGTACACCTGGGGACTGAAGGTGTATGTACGTCCTTTCTTGACGCCATGAGCTTGCACCAATCCCGCTTCAACGAGCCGTTCCAGCACCTGACGAGCCGCATCTTCATCACGTTGGATATTTCGGGCTAGTCGTGCTGTGTCCGTGCGCCGCTCCTGCCGCAGCAAGGCCAGGGCGATCAAGGAATCGACGGGCAGTAGGTTGCCGATTCTTCTTTCCGCCTCAATGATGGTTCGCAATAGTCCCAGATCAGACGCCCCGCCGGGAAGAACGACAACGACGGTGTGGGAGGTGCTTTGATTGTATTTCGGCGCCGGTCGGCCAAAGCGAAGCAGTCCTTGGTAAATCAGGTCTATGCCTCGGCCAGTGCGCTCCGTTAAGCCAAGCCGCTTGAAGATATCGGCCAGCAAGGGGTTGCGGGGCCGCGGAGGGACGACCAGCAAGTTATCGATGGTGACCCCTTCGACGAAACCACCGGGGTTGCTGATGGTGATGCCATTCCTTTCCCATTGGACATGGATCGCGCCTTGCCGGGTATAGTCCCGGTGGACCACGGCGTTGATAAATGCCTCGCGAAATGCCCGCCTGTCAAAGTTCGGAATTGGAACCCGAAACAAATCTACTTCGATCTCCTCCTCGACGACACGTGCTTTGAACTGTTCGTCGACGCGCTCGAATGTTTTGAGCAAGGGCGCACGGTAGAAATCATTGACGCGCACATCTGTTCCATCCAGTACCTGGAAAGCGATCTCATGAGTCGGCAGGTGGCGCCGCAAAGCGGCCTCTCGCCCCAACAGCAACAAACCTGCCACCGATGGCCGCGCACGACCCGTATCGGTGGCAATCAGGCCAAGGGCGCCATCCAATTCCTGGTCTGTAAGCCCGAGCAACGACCGATCTCCGCCATAACGTTCCACAAACTGTCGGAGTCGCTCGCGTTCCAGTGGATCAAAGTCAGCCGGGTCAGCATCCTGCACGGTGAGAGCCGCATAATCGAGCGCACCAAGGTCCGATTGCCGCCGCCCAAATTCGTGCGGGTAGAACGGGACACATTCCGGCGTCCCATCGGCCTTGAGCCGACGGCGCTGCAGCAACCCTTCCGACGTGGCCACCAGCTGGCGCGATTTCGGCACCAGCACCCTCGCGACGCGGTGGTTGTCAACATCGACCGCTTCGACGCGCACTGACAACGGCGGAACGGTTTTGTTGGCGATCATTGCGGCTAGCCCGGTCACGTTTCGATGGGCCGCGTCCAAGCCTGTGACGGTGCCATCGTCCTCGACACCGATGTAAAGGTCGCCGCCATCGGTGTTGGCCAGGCAGACCACGGCCGCAACCAACTCTTGGTCCGGCAGTCTGGCCTGGTCGCTTTTGAATTCGACTGTCAGACTTTCATTTTGGGGGATGGCTCGCGTCATATAAACAGCGGTGTGGAAACGTCTCGATTCAACGCCTAGAATCAGCATAGTAGCATACCTCACGCGAGAACATTATGGTCAAGCTAATGCTGGTTCTGCCAGTGGGTTTCCTAGCGGCTTTGGCCGCCGTCAGCGCTGCTGGTTTGAGGACCCCAGCGAGCGCGCCTGCGGGAAACCCATCGATCAACCTGCCCACCCAATCGAAACAACTACAGCCCAAAATTGACAAACCCGTGCTGGACCTGCACGGCAACCCGCTGCCCAAAGGGGCGGTGGCACGGTTGGGTTCAGCCTGGTTCCGGCATGAAGCACGTCTTTCCAACCGAGAGCTCGTTTATTCACCCAATGGCAAATTGCTGGCGGCCGGCACGGAGGACGGCATCGTATTGTGGGACGCGGCCACGGGGAAGGAGTTGCGTCACTTGCCGGCGGAAAACGATGCCGCATTTGATTTTGCCCCCGATGCCAAGACATTGGTAATCAACTCGGGGAATGTTACTTTGTTGCAGATTGACACGGGCCGGGAGGTCTTCAAAGTGACGCCAAGCGGAGGCCGCAGCGTAACGGCCCAGCAAATCCGGTTCTCGGGCGACGGCAAAACGCTTGCAGTCCGATTTCTTTACCAGGACACACTGGAAAGTGTGCTGCTGCTTTTGGACGCCAATACAGGCAAACAGCGGGCGAGACTAATCGATCTGCCGTCGCCAGGTCGTCTGGCAATTGCCCCGGATGGCAGGACTCTGGCGGCGGCCAGCGAAGCAGCGGTTCATTTCTACGACCTCGCCAGCGATAGGTTGGTGCGCACCATGCAGCTCAATCGTGAACCGGCCTTCAGTTCCATTGCGTTCTCGCCTGACGGCAGGACACTCGCCAGAGCGACGGCCCGGGGATTGGAATTGATTGAATTGGCCAGTAGCCAGGTGCGAGCAATGATACACCTTAAATCTGATTGGTTGGGTTCCGTGGCCTTTTTGCCCGACGGAAGGACCGTAATGGCGTCTGAGGGCGATACAGCCACGACGCATTTTTGGGATGTTCAAACAGGCAAGCAGCGCCGAGAGCTGCACGGGGCTACAGGTCTTGTATACCGGGCGACACTATCGCCAGACGGCAAGACACTGGCGGCAGAAACGTACCACGGAAGTGCAGTTCGACTATGGGATGTGGCGAGCGTCGCGGAAAAACTTCCACTGCACGGGCATGACATGCCAATCCTATCGGTGGCCTTCGCGCCGGAAGGCAAACAAGTGGTCACGGGAGGTGACAATGAGCATGTCCACCTCTGGGACGCAGCCACGGGCAAGCACCTTCTGCAATTCAAGGGGATCGACGCTCATGGTGTGGCATTTTCGCCAGACGGCAGTAAACTCGCGGCTGTAGGTCCCCAGCCCCCCGAAGTGCAATATGCCTTTGCTTGCATTTGGGACGCCGCCACCGCCAAACGATTGCTTGGCGTGCGGAGTTACAAAAATGACAGCTTTGAATGCCTCGCGTTTTTCCCGGATGGTAGGCGGCTGGCCACTGGAAATTACAATTGCATTTCCGTGTGGGATGCGGAAAAGGGCAAGCTTCTCAAACGGATCGAGTTGGGCAAGATTTACCACTATTCCTTGGCTGTCGCCCATGATGGCAAGCTGCTTGCGGTTGGCGGAGAGGCATGGGAGGATCAGAAAAAGACCAGGCATTCCTTCAACTTCTCGACGTTGACGGCAGCAGCAAGCCGGTGACATTGCAAGGGCATCAAGATGTCGTCACGTCAGTAGCATTCTCGCCGGATGGAACGTTATTGGCATCGGCCAGCATGGATAAGACTGTGCGTTTATGGAATGTGGCCGATGGCAAAGAAGTAAGAAATCTCGTAGGTCATGAGCGAGCGGTGGCTGCTGTTGCTATTTCCCCTGACGGTCGCGTGTTAGCGTCGGCAGACGGCCTCACTGCGAGCAGTCGTCGGCTGCCTATGCGCGATTTCAAAGTCGGAGCAAATGAAATCCACCGCATTCGGTTGTGGGATATTGCCACCGGCCAGGAGCTTCGTAGCTTGCAAGGCCATGATGTAAATGTGACCTCGTTGGCATTCTCGCCGGATAGCACACGGTTGGTGTCCGGCCATGGCGATGGCACCGCGCTGGTGTGGGACGTGCACTAAGCCGCAAGCGGCTTTCGATCTCGCACGTGAGGTAGGTCCTATCAGGAGTCCCAAGATGCTCAAGAAACTCGCCCTTTACGCCGCCTGCGTCGCCCTCCTCTGCGGCGTGAGCTTCGCCGCTCGTTCCGCCAACCAGGGCGACAAGGTGCCCGACTACCAACCCGCCACCGACTGGCTGCAATTTCCCAAGGGCTTCAAATTCGGCCCGGTGACGGCGGTGGCCACCGACAAGGACGACAACCTCTACGTCTTCCACCGAGGCAAGGGCCCCGTCGCCATCTTCGACAAAAACGGCAAATTTCTGCGCTCCTGGGGCGACCGCGAAGTCGAGATGGCTCATGGCCTGCGCATCGACCATGAAGGAAACGTCTGGACGACAGACCTCGACACACACCTGGTCATCAAGCATGACCCCAACGGCAAAGTGCTGCTGACCTTGGGCAAGGCTGGCGTCGCCGGCGACACGCCCGATTTGTTCGATTCGCCCGCCGACGTGGCCATCGCGCCCAATGGCGACATCTATGTCGCCGACGGCTACGGCAACACGCGCGTCGTCAAATTCAACAAGGACGGCAAATTCCTGAAGCAATGGGGCAAACCCGGCGAAGGCCCCGGCGAATTCGATCTGGTCCACGCCATCGTGCTGGACGCCAAGGGCCGGGTCTACGTCGGCGACCGTGAAAACGAGCGCATCCAGGTTTTCGACGCCGACGGCAAATTTATCGAGCAGTGGCCCGGCATCAAATGGCCGTATGGGCTGTTCTTGCAAGGCGGCAAGCGTTTATTCGTGGCGGAGGGCGAAGGCAATCAAATTCGCCTGGTTGACTTAAGCGGCAAGGTGCTGGGTCGTTTTGGCCAGGAAGGCAAGGGGCCAGGCCAGTTCCTGTTAGCGCATGGCGTCTGCGTCGATTCACGGGGAGTGGTTTACGTCACGGATTTCGACGGCGAGCGGGTGCTGAAGTTTGTCGGCAAATGATGGATTGTAAACCACGAAACACACGAAATACACGAAAAAAATCAAGCTTCTGCTCTTTTTCGTGTATTTCGTGTGTTTCGTGGTTTACAATGAACGTTGCCCAGTCGTAATGCTGTGCCACCACCGGAGTTGACCTCATGCGCAGGGTACTGTTGATTGCCGCTGGCGCCGTCTTGCTTTCGACCTGGACGACTGCGCAGGACAGCCAGCAGAAAACCGCTCCCGGCCCGGCCTTCGACACGGAAATCCGTCCGCTGCTCAAGACCTTTTGCTTCGAATGCCACGGCACCACGAAACGCAAGGGCGGCCTCGATCTGGAGAAGATCAACAACGAGGCCGCCGCGATCAACTGGCCCGAAGTCTGGGACCAGGTCGGCGAACGGCTCCGAGCCAGGGAGATGCCGCCCGCCAAAAGTCCGCAGCCGACGGAGAGTCAACATGTCAAACTGCTGGACTGGGTGGCTCACGTGGCTCGTTTGCAGGTTAGCTGCGACAGTTTAAGCAAGGAGCAGCTGGAAAAATCGACGGCCGGCTACACCATGAGCCGGCGGCTCAATCGGACCGAATATAGCAACACCATCCGCGACCTGCTCGGCGTCGATCTTCACCCCGGCGAACTGCTGCCGTCGGAGGGCGGCGGCGGCGAGGGCTTCGATAACACCGGCGGCACACTCTTCACCACGCCGGCACTCATGGAAAAGTACATCGAAGCTGCCGAGCTTGTGGCGGGGACATTGTTCCCTTTGCCCGAGGCAAAGGACCCAGGGAAAATTGATGCCGAGCAGTTGCAAGCGGCCCGCCGCAAGCTGCTGATCGCGACGCCGGGACCCAAAATGACGGCTCGCGCTGCCGCCCGCGCCATCCTCCAGCCGCTCTTGCCGCGTGCCTTTCGCCGCCCCGTTTCAGACAAGGAGTTTGAGCGTTACCTCACGCTTTTCGACAAGGCCGACAAACGCGGCGATACCTTCGAACAATCCCTCAAACTCGCCCTCAAAGGCGTGTTGATCTCGCCGAATTTCCTCTTCCTGATCGAGCCGCCGCCCGATAAGGAGGGGGCGTATCGGCTTGGCCACTTTGAGGTCGCCGCCCACCTTTCCTATTTTCTGTGGGCCTCGATGCCCGATGAGGAATTGTTCAAGCTGGCGGCGGCGGGCAAGCTGCACGACGACAAGGTCCTGCGCGCTCAGGTCCAGCGCATGATGCGTGACGAGCGAGCACGCGGGCTGGCCGATAGCTTTGCCGTGCAGTGGCTCGGTCTGCGGCCTTTAGGCGCGATTATCCGCCCCGACGCCAAACTGTTTCCCGAGTTCACCGACGAGCTGGCGGCGGCCATGCGCGAGGAGACGGTGCTGTTTTTCGATTCGATCGTCCGCGAGGATCGCAGCGTGCTGGACTTGGTCAATGCCGACTACACGTTCGTCAACGAACGGTTGGCGGCGCTCTACAAGATCGAGGGCGTCAAGGGGCCGCAAATGCGCCGCGTCCAGCTGGAAGATCCCGTTCGCGGCGGCGTGCTGGGGCAGGCGAGCGTTCTGACCGTGACCTCGCATCCGCACCGGACCAGCCCGGTGCTGCGTGGCCGGTGGGTTTTGGAGGAATTGCTGGGCGCGGATGTGCCGCCGCCGCCGCCCAATGTGCCCGACCTCGCTCTCAAGGACAAGGAAGGCAAGGCCCTGCCGCTCAGGCAGCAGCTCGAAAAACATCGTTCCAAGGCCGAATGCGCCGTCTGCCACAACCGCATCGATCCGTTGGGCTTCGGCCTGGAAAACTTCGATCCGCTGGGGCGATGGCGCGACGAGCTGGAAGGCAAGGCCATCGACACCGCAGGGGTCTTGCCGACGGGCGAGAAGTTCACCGGGCCGGTGGAGCTGAAGAAGCTGCTGCTGGAAAAGCGCGGCCGGAATTTCTGCGCAACCTTTCCCGCAAAATGCTGGGATACGCCCTGGGGCGGGAAATCAATAAAGTAGACATGTGCGTGGTGCAAGAAGGCGTGAAGGAGCTAGAGCAGGGCGAATTCCGCGTTTCGCGCTTGCTCGAGGCGATCGTGGTCAGTTATCCTTTTGGGCATCGGTATCACAAAAACTGAGGCTATCATGGGTGTGAAATTCAAACCGCTGTCTCGCCGCACCTTTCTCCGTGGGGCCGGCGTCGCCCTGGGATTGCCGTTGCTCGATGCCATGCTGCCGCTGGGCGCCACCGGCGCGGTGCTTCGCTCTGGGCAACAAGCCAGGGCGAGGGCCACGGCGCCGGTGCGGGCCGCCTATCTGTATTTCCCCAATGGCGCATTCATGAACGCCTGGATTCCCACGGTGTCCGGGCCTGAATTTGCGCTGCCCTTTAGCCTCGAGCCGCTCGAACCTGTTCGCGACGACGTGGTGGTGTTGAGCGGTTTGGACAAGCCCTACAGCCGCAGCGGCGACGGCCATTACGCCAAGACGGCGAACTTTCTGACGGGCCTCCACGTTCGCAAGACCGCCGGTCAGGATGTGGATGCGGGTGGCATTTCGATCGATCAGGTGGCCGCCAGCCGCATTGGGCATTTGACGCCGTTGCCGTCGCTGGAGCTGGCCACGGAGCCAGTGGCTACCGGCATCGACCGCAACGTCAATTACACACGGCTTTATGCGTCGTATATTTCGTGGCGCAGGCCCAATGTGCCGATGCCGCGCGAGATCAACCCGCGTGCGGTTTTCCAGCGGATGTTCGGCACGCGCGACGCCCAGGGCCAACCGGCGGCCCAGACTTCACGGGCAGACGATCAGAGCCTGCTCGATTTGGCCCTTGAGGACGCTAACGACCTGCGCCAGCGCCTGGGCCGCGGCGACCAGCACAAGCTCGACGAGTACCTGGATTCGGTCCGCAATGTGGAGCGTCGCCTGGGCTTTTCGCGCCCCGATGGCGACAACAGCTGGCGGCCGCCGACCCAGCCCGACGACATGACTCCGCCGCCCGCGAATGTGCCGCGCAGCAATCCTCGTGAAGTGGTGCGGCTGATGCTCGACATGATCGTGCTGGCCTTCTGGACCGACACCACGCGCAACAGCACCTTCATGTTCGCCAACGACGTCTCCGGCCGCAATTTTTCCTTTATCGACGGAGTCCGCGAAAGCCATCACGAGACGTCGCACCACGCCAACCAGCAGGTCAAAATCGAGCAGTACAAAAAGATCGTTCGCTGGCACGTGGGCCAGTTCGTCTATCTGCTGCAGCGCCTGAAAGCGATTCCCGAGGGCGAGCGGACGCTTTTGGACAACTCGATGATCATGTGCGGTTCGAGCTTTTCCGACGGCAACAGCCATAATCCCAACAACCTGCCGATCCTCCTGGGCGGCAAGGGCGGCGGCCGAATTCAAACCGGTCATCACCTGGCCTTTGGCGCAACACGCCGCTGTGCAATCTTTACGTGTCGATGATGGATTGCATGGGCATTCCGATGCAGCGGTTTGGCGACAGCACGGAGCCGCTGAAGGGCTTGCTGGCCTGAGCGACAGTAGAGTCACAGAGTGAAAAAGGCGACCCAGACGCGAAGGGAGGACACATGGCCATTGGTCCCGCTGCATTCCCGATGACCGAAGTTGACTATCCCACCTCGGATGGACGACCCATGGCGGAAACCGACCTGCATAGAGACCTGATGTTCGATTTGATCCGCATGTTGCAAAGATGGTTTGCCGCGGATCGCATGGTTTATGTCTCGGGCAACTTGTTAGTGTATTACGAGCCGGGCAACCGGCGCCGCCACCTTGCACCAGACGTCTTCGTCGTGAAGGGCGTGCCAAATCACAAGCGTGATAATTACTTGATTTGGCACGAGGCCAAAGGGCTCGACCTGGTGATCGAACTGACATCCTCGTCTACGCGCGAAGAAGATGAAGATGACAAGATGTGGCTGTATCGCGACGTGCTGCGCGTGGCGGAGTATTTTTTGTTCGATCCTCGCGGCGACTATCAGCATCCACGACTGCGAGGCTTTCGGTTGCAGAATGGCGAATATGTGCCAATCGAGCCCGTCAATGGGCGACTGCCCAGTGAGGTCCTCGGTTTGCACCTGGAGGCAGATGGCAACCAGCTTCGGCTTTGGGACCCAAAAACCGGCTGTTGGTTGCCAACCACGGAGGAGTTGAATCAAAGCCAAGAGGAGGCCTTGAAGCAAAAGGAAGCCCAAGCGCAGCAGCAGGCGGAGGCCTTGAAGCAAAAGGAAGCCCAAGCGCAGCAGCAGGCGGAGGCCTTGAAGCAAAAGGACTCGGAAACGGCGCAGGAAAGGGCAGCGCGAATCCAAGCCGAATTGGAACGCGACCGGGAAGCTGAAGCGAGGCGGGCCGCTGAAGACGAATTGGCGAAGTTGCGCGAGGCCCTGCGGCGGTTCGAAAAGCAGTAATCAGCAACAGGCACGGCGGGCATCACGCGCCTGGCATCGCGGCGACATTTAGTTTCTCATTCCCGCCAACATGTGCACCTCCGGGTCGATCGAATACTCGATGAACCGCACCGAACCGTCGCAATAACACATGTTGAAGCCCGCCGGATGAGCACTGCCGAAAATCAAGGAGTTGGAGACGCCCGTGGTGTCCCGCATTGGCGGCTGGGCTGTGCAGCGGCAATTGTCGTTGTCAAAACCGCAGAACATTGTCTCGTTGTCCGCGATGTCGCTGCCCGTGGTGTAACTCGCCGGATCAAGGTAGCGTTCGCCGACCAGGTAGACGTTGCTCGTGCCCCGGTTAATGCCCGTCGGCGCGATCTGGCTGAGCAGGAAAATCACGCCATTGTAAACTGACGCGGTGTCTTGCTGAAACCAGCTCGGAGCGTAACCCGCGGCCAGACTGACCGGGCCTGGATTATTCTCATCCCAGGGCTGGCTGCCGGCGTTGGCCGCGTAATCGGCGCGTATGACCTCGCCGGCCTGGAAGGTGATGGCCCCGAAATGGTAAAGGCCGTCCAGGCCGTCGCTGAAATGGTAGGGACTGCGCAGATTCGGGTACGGCCCGCCGTCGCGGCGGCTGGGGCAGTTAAAAATTCCCACGCGCGAGCCCACCAATTGCAGCGCGGCGGCCTCGGTTGGATTGCCCTCGCCCAGATCATGCATGGGAGCCTCGCCGACGAATGGCAAAAGCTGATACAGCCAGCCCCCCGGCTGCCTCCGTCCCGTCCCGTGGTCTGGATCGCCAACCCATGCCCAACCCCAGCCGCCCGAAGGGAAAGATCCGTACATGTCGCTGTACGATTGGAAGCCGACGCCAATTTGATGGAGATTGCTGGCACACTGCGCGCGCCAGGCGGCTTCGCGGGCCTGCTGAATTCCCACGGTCAATAGACCAAGCACGATGACTGTGATGGCTAGCACCACCAGCAGTTCGGTGAGCGTAAACGCCCTGTGGTCAACACGTGTGCGTTGACGCCCAGCACAGGCAGGCGCCGCGCAACTGCAACTCCTAACGATGGACTGCATGGTTCGCTCCATTCATTGCCAGTCGAGCGATTTATGATGGGCTATTGTCGGTCATCATTGACCGCCCGGCGATTTCGCGATGGGCAAGAACAAATTCAAGTCCGTCACGTCCTGAACCAGGTTGACCCGCTTGAGAAACAAGAGCGCGAAGCAGGTGTCGTGAATGGCGTTGGAGCCGAAATAGCTGTTGGTGAGCCAGCTGCCATCTTTGCGCTGACTCGGCAACAGGAGATCGACACCCCATTGATACCAGTCTCGGTCGCCAATTCTGACGAGGTTATATAATACGCCGATTCGTTCCACCGACCAGACGAAGTAAAGTCCCCCGGCAGACCGGAACTCATTGCTGTCAATTCTGTATTTCACAATCGGCAAAGCCTTCAGCCCGCTCAGGATTGGCTCGTCCAGGCCGCTCGCTGTGGAATCCTTTTTTCCACTTTTCTTGATGCCGCGCATCATTTCCGCGGCGGAGGCTTTGCCCAGGGCCAGGCCCAGAAGGCCGACGCAGGTCATCGAGCCCTTGCCCTTGTCCTCGCCCTCTTCGAGTCTATAAGCCCAGGCGCCGCTTTTGAGCTGGCTGTGCTTGAAGCGATATTCCGCCATGGCCATGATGTTTTCGACCGGAATGTCGTGCCGACGGGCGGCCCACAAAGCCAGCAAGGCGAATTGCACATTCGAGTTGTCGTTATAAGGTGGATCACGCTTGGGCGACGGCTTGGGCAGGTCGTTGACGGCCATGGGGATCTTCGGCCGGCTTTGGCGCAAAAGCGCCAGCAATTGCGTGGCTTCTCCATTGGACAGCGTGGGACACTTGTAACCCCAGCCTCCGTTGTAGTCCATGCCGGCCACCAGGCGAAGGGCAAGGGCCTGGATGATCGGCTTGTCCCGCTTGTGCTCGCCGAGCCGGTCGAGAAAAAGCAGGGACAGGGCGATTTCGTAAGTCTGTTTGTTATCGACCCAGTGCTTGCGCACGTGGTTGGCGGCCTTGACCATGCGTTGATCGGCAGCCGGCACGCCGCATTCCAGGAGCGTCAGCGCCGCCAGCGCGGTGGGGCCCAGCGGATAGATCTTTTTGTCGTCCGTCTTGGCGTCAAGGATGCTCCAGCTGCCGTCCTTGTCCTGCATTTCCTTCAGGGCCTTGACGCCGCGGTTGATCGCTTCGTCGATCTGCTTTTGCTGGGCGGCTGTGACGGTGGGCTGGTTCTTGGGCGCGGGGGCTTTGTTTTGAGCGTCCCCGCCGCGGCTGGCGATGAACAGCATGCTGCCAGCCAGAAGGCCGGTCACGGTAAGACTTGTGCTTGGGCGGATGCTCGTTTTCATGGGAGAGATCCTTGGAGAGGGGCACCCTAATCCACCAAGTTTTGCAGCGCGTTCATGAGACGCACGAGCAGGTGACAAAGTTCCCCGTGTAGGCTGTTTGCTGCCCACAACTTGCCGCAGTACAATAGTCCGGACAGCAGCGTCGCTATACAACAGCGGGAATTGGCGATTACCCATGTCCATCGCGCATTCAACTTCCGAGCAGACCTTCATCCTCCACGAAACACCGTGGCCGACGTATTGCCGCCTGCTCCGCGCTTTTGCCAATCGCCGTGGCATCCGCCTTACCTACGACCGAGGAACGCTCGAACTTAGGACCCTATCACACGAGCACGAAAGCTACGGTTATCTGCTGGGCCGCCTCGTGGATGCCCTGACTGAGGAGTTGAGTCTGCCGGTCAAGGGCGGAGGATCGACGACATTTCGGCGCCGCAAGCGTCGGCGTGGCCTGGAGCCTGATGCGTGTTGGTGGATCGCCAGCGAAGCTCTGGTGCGCGGCAAGCTGAAAATCGATCTGCGCCGCGATCCGCCGCCCGACCTGGCCCTTGAGGTTGACGTGACTCACAGCTCGCTCGACCGGCTCGGGATTTACGCCGCCCTGGGGATTCCCGAAGTTTGGAGGCTGGAAATGCAGACGCTGCTTTGTCACCTTCTCGGCAGCGATGGCCGATATGCCGTCAGTCCCACCAGCCGGGCGTTCCCGGGTTTGTGCGTTGCGGACATGGGACAGTTTATCGCCATGCGTGGGCAGCTTGATGAAAACGCCATCATCCGCCTCTTCCGCGCTTGGGTGCGGCAGCACTTCGCTGGTGCAAAGTAGTAGGCACACTCCGTGTGCCGTCGCCGAAACGGCACACGGAGTGTGCCTACTACTTTCCTCAGTTCGGCGCGAGCAGATCGACCGCATCCAATCCAAAGAAGAAATTGGTCGAGCTGACATTCCTTCCCACCGCCTTGAAAACAAGTGTATGCCGGCCGGCCGACAGCTCGTGTGTCCCGAGTTCCAGAGTGCCTGACGGGCTGACGCGGCCGCAGTACAAATCAACGTCGGGCCCTTGCGCCTTGCCGTCCAACGCAATGCGAACCTTGCCGAAGTCCGGCCCTGCCGTGCCCAGCACGCGCACACGGTACCGCCCAGCCTTGCGGATCTCCAGGCCTAGCTCGACGAAGCCCTCTTTTTTGGCCGAGCAGAAAAGCTGTTTGCCGTGGGTCCACATCGCGCCGCCCCAGTCGCGCATGTCCTGTTCACGCACCTCACAATTGCCCCTGGCCAGCACAGGCAGTTTCTCGGCCTCGAAGCGGACGATGGGCACCTCGGAACCCGGCCGGCCCAATTCGAGCCATACGGCGTCATTGGCATAAGCTCGGGCGTAGGCATAGGACATCAGGCCATAGCCGCCCTCGCCCCACCCGGTTCCCCAGCTGTTGCGAAAGCGAAACACGCCGCCGCCGTTCATCTTGGGGTTGTCCTCGTAACCCACGAAAGCGATGCTGTGGCCGTCGGAGACTTCATCCGCCGACGGCACCGCCAGCAATTCGTGGCCCTTGAGCGTTTTCGGCCAGCGCAGGCCGCACGCCACGGGATGGCCGGCAGCCAGCGCCGCCTTGATGGCCAGCAACTCGGCCGGCGTCAGCGGTCGCTTCACGTCCCAGCGTTTGATCCAGTTGACCTTCCACCTGTGGGCGAGTTCCCTGGCGTCCGCCAATGCCGGCTTGGAGGGGTTGACCTGGAGGTCGGGCTTCGCGGAGTAGGGCAGGACTTCCTCGGGGCAGATGCCCAGGGCGTTTAACCCGTGGACGGCCTCGAAAAACATGGCCTGCTCGCCCTTGTGGCCGGTGCTTTTGCGGGCGGCCCAGATCAGGAATTCGGGCGACAGCCGTTTGTGCGCCGGGCCCACGTCGCGGGCGGACTCCAGGTCGGCCAGGGAAGTGATGGCGAACAGCGAACAGACATCCCTGCCGCCCTGACCCTCCGGCGGCAAGCTGAGCTTCTTGTACTCCGGCACGAGATCGACCGCATGCGGCAACCGCGGGCGAGGTTGGGCCAAGGCGATGCTGGCAAGGAACAACACCGCGGCGAGGGCGATAAAAGGATTAGCCCGTCGTAGAACGGAATTTATTCCGTTCTGTTTGTACACCATGAAGAACGGAATGAATTCCGTTCTGCGCAACGCCTCAATGAGGAGGATAAATCGACGTCGCACGGCTTGCCTCCGGGATTCGTACCATGATCGGGTTTACCACCCCACGCTTTTTTAGTAATGTTATCTTAATCCTTCCAATCGCGCTGCGGGGTGAATCATGCGTACCTTCGGTAAGTTTTTCTTGTTCTTTTCCTTGGCCGTGGCAGCTGCCACGCTGATCGGTGGGCCGCGTCCCGCCAACCATGCGCTTGCGCACAGCAAAAAGATAAGCAAAAAGGTAAGGGCAAGCAAGCCGAGCCTTCCACCGAGGCACAGCTTCTGGCTGACGTCAAGGGCGCAGCAGCCTTCAATGTCACCATTTTCGCCATGCCGCCCGACGCCAATTATCCGACCTGCCTTTGCCCCGCTCCCACCGGCGAGGTGTTCATCGGCAGCGATCCGCAGGGCTCGCTCGGTAAAACGCCCGGCATGGGCCGGGTGATCCGCGCCATCGACACCAAGGGCACCGGCAAGGCCGACTCGTTCAACATCTTCTGCGAAATCGATCACCCACGCGGCCTCTTTTACGACGACGGCGCCATGTGGATTTGCCATCCGCCCGACCTGTCGGTCTTTTTTGACGACAACCGCGTCGGCAAGGCCAACCGCTCCGAAGTGCTCATCAAGAACGTCACTTCGGAAAAGGGCCTCAAGTCGCACGGCGCCGACCACACCACCAACAATATCCGCATGGCCATCGACGGCTGGATCTACATCGCGGTGGGCGATTTTGGCATGCTCGGCGCCGAGGGCAAAGACGGCACCAAGCTCACCATGCGTGGCGGCATCGCCCGTATCCGGCCCGACGGCACCGGCCTCGAGCAACTGACCTGGGGCAGCCGTAATATCTACGACATCGCCATTGACCCCTACCTCAATCTTTTCGCTCGCGACAACACCAACGACGGCCGCGGCTGGGACACGCGCTTCCACCACATGATTCCGACCGCCAACAACGGCTATCCCACGCTGTTCGTCAATTTCGCCGATGAAACCAACCAACCCCTCTACGACTTCGGCGGCGGCGGCCCCACCGGCGCCCTCTTTACCGACGAGCCGAGCCTGCCCAAGCCTTATGACAAGGCCCTGTTTCTCGTCGAGTGGGGCAAGAGAGTCATCAACCGCGTCGCGGTTGAACCCAGCGGCGCCAGTTTCAAAATCGCCGCCATCGACCAGAAAAAACAGGAAGACTTTGTCAAAGTCAGCCAACCCACCGTGATCGACACCGACGGCCTCGGCCATTTTTATTTGGGAGTCTGGCGCGGCGCCTCTTTCACTTACGTTGGCCCCAACGCCGGCTATGTGGCCCAGCTCACGCCCAAGAACTTTAAGCCGGTGGTGTTCCCCGACCTCAAAAAAGCGACCGACGACGATTTGCTCAAGCACGTGACCTCCGACAGCGGCACGCTCCGTCTCTACGCTCAGCGTGAATTGCTGCGCCGCGGCGACAAGGAAGTTTTCGCCAATGGTTTGGAAAAACTCGCCGGCGCCGATGGGCCGCTGCCTGGCCGTGTTGCCGCCATTTTCACGCTCAAACAGTTGCGCGGCGAAAAATCCCACCCGGCGCTCGTCCAGCTAGCCGCCAACGGCGCTGTCCGCGAGTTCGCCCTCAAGGCCCTGGCCGATGACAAGAAGCATACCGCGGGCGTGCCCATCGAGCTGTTTGTCAGCTCTCTCACCGACCGCGACCCGCGCGTGCGTCTGCAGGCGGTGATCGGCCTGGGCCGGCTCGGCAAGGTCGAGGTTGCCGATAAGCTGATCCCTCTTCTGGCCGACCCCGATCCATCCGTCGCTCACGTGGCCTACCGCAATCTCGCTCTGCTGGGCGCATCGGAAGCCTGCCTGAAAGCACTCGATCCGTCGTCGCCGGACAAGGTGATTTTGGGCAGCGCCTTTGCTCTTCAGCTTTTGCACGAGCCGGCCGTCGTCGACGGTTTGATTAAGAAGCTCCAGGAGACGTCGAACAGCAAAGTGCGGCAAGCCGCGATCCGGGCCCTGGCCCGCCTCCATTTCGACGAAAAACCCTTTGACGGAACCTGGTGGGGCACGCAGCCCGACACCAAGGGCCCTTATTACAAAACCGTCGAGTGGTCCCAGTCCGCCAAGATTGCCGCGGCTTTGAGCCAATCCGTCGCCACATCCGACATGCCCTCGCTCGCCGTTTTGCTCAAAGAGATCAACAAGAACAAGATCCCGTTCAAAGGCATGAGCGACTTGACGGTCCGGCTGGCTCTTGTCGATGCCAAGTATCGCGCCCAGGCCGTCGATATCCTGGCCGGCCAGGATAATCTCAACGCGGAGGCCCTGACGCTCATGCGCAACGTCATCCTCGACAGCGACGCGACCGATGTGAAGGTGCGCGCCAAGGCGCTGCGCGGTTTGGCGGCGACGGGTTTCAAACGCAAGGACCTGAATGTGGTCGTGGGCGTGCTGGCGGCCCTGGGCGCCGACAAACTGCCCAGGGAGCTGACCGTCGCCCGCAACGCTTTCATCAACGACGGCCGCATGGCCGACCATGTCGACTACTTCGGCAAGGCAACGGAGGACGTCGACCCGGCGCACCGTGAGCTGGCCTACGCCGTGCTGCTGCAGGTGTCGGGCAACCGCCAGCTAGCGCGGGCGGCGCGAAACCAGGCCGGCAAGTTTTTCGAGGCGGCATGGGCCAAACCGGCCACCACGGTTAGTCTGCTCAAGGCCATCGGCGACAATCAGGCCGATGAGTTCGCTTTGCAGGTCAAGCAGTATCTGGCCGACAAGCGGCCCGAGGTGAAAGAGGCGGCCGCCTACGCCGCCAAACGGATGGACCTGGAGACGTTGGCCAAGGCGACGACCGGCCCGACCGTGAGCAAGCTGAAATACGAAGAGGTGCTGGCCGCCGCCATGAAGGAAAAGGGCGATGCCGAGCGCGGCAGCCGGCTGTTCCTCAAGCAAGGCTGCATTTTGTGTCACACCATTTCCGAGCTGGACACGCCCAAGGGTCCGCCGCTGTATGAGGCCGGCACCCGTTACAAACGCGAAGAGTTGATCGAGTCGATTTTGAAGCCGAGCGCCAAAATCGCCCAGGGTTTCGAGACACGCTTTTTCCTGATGAACGACGGCAAGCAATTCGAGGGCTTCGTGACCCGCGACACCGCCGAGGAGATCGAGCTGCGCGACCTCGCCGGTGTGCCGACGGTGCTGCGCAAGGCCGACATCGACACCAGCGGCACGCGGGAAACTTCCATGATGCCCGAAGGCCTGGTGAATGGACTGACGGTCCAGGAACTGGCGTCGTTGGTGACATACCTGGAAACGCTGCGGAAAAAATAATTGTTTAGCCGCGACCCGGAGCGCCAGCGCAGGGGAAGCGCGGTGCCCCGCCGCGCTATCGCCCCACTGCCTCGGACGCCACCGCTCCCGGAATAATCCGCGCCCTACCCGGCTCTTATTAGGCAGGTGGCTGTTCGCTCCGTGCATCGATCTCTTATCGCAGCGAGGCTGTCATGAAACGAATACACCTGTCCCTCTTTGCCAGCGCCTGGCTGCTGGCCGCTGTTTGCTTCGGCTGCGCCAAGGAGAGCCGAATACGCGAGGCCGCTGCAGCACCACCCGAGGCATCGACGTTCTTTGCCGATGACATTGTTGCCGGTGGCGAAGGCAAATCTGGTGGTGGCAAATGGGACAAAAAAAGCGCTGCCGCCAGATCAGCCAAAATCCGGCGAACCCCCCGGATTCAAGCCAGATCAAGCCAAAGAGGCCTTCAAGCCTCCCCTTGATCCGAAGGATGCTGCAGGCAATCGCAAACTGATTTTCACCGCCAGCCTGCGTCTCAAGGTGGCGGAATTCGCCAAGGCGGAGCAAGAGGTCTTGCAGGTTGTGAAGGCGCAGAAAAAGGCTACATCTCCCAAACAGTAGTGACAGCAAATGTGGGCGGCGTTCAGCAAGGCATGTGGAAGGTGCGCATCGCTCCAGCGCAGTACGGCGAATTCTGCGAGTCCGTGAAAAAAATCGGCGAGCTTGTGCACTTCTCCTCCGACGCCAAGGATGTCTCGGAGGAGTACGTGGATTTGCAGATCCGCCTGAAAAGCAAGGAAACCGAGCTTGCTGCCCTGCAAAAAATCCTGGAGAACAACACCGGCAAAATTGAAGACGTGCTGGCCGCGACAGGCGCGAGGTAAATCGCGCACAACTGGAAATGGAGAGAATGACGGGCCGTCAGCGCGATTTGGACAATCTCATCGAGCTCACCACGGTCACCATTTACATAGAAGAGCGCGGCACATTTGCCGCGCCCACTCCACCAGCGCCGCCGGCTTTTGGCACCAGGATCGAAGAAACATTTTTCAACTCGATCGAGTCGTTGGTCGGTGTGGGCAAGGGCGTCGTCATTGGCGCGGTGGCTATCGGACCGTGGCTGCCGGTTCTCGCCGCGGCCTATGGTGTGTGTTGGTTGTTGTTAAGACGACGGAGAATGTGCCGAAATCGAGTCTAAGTGAGCGAGCAGGAATTCGCAGCACCCCACCCCGCTTGTCGGGGTGGGGTTGGGGTTCGTAACCAGAAGGTGGCATGATTTGAGTATCCGCCCCCGCTTGTCGGGGTGGAGCGCGGGTTCTCACGGCCCGCCATTGCCCAGCTCATCAACCCACCACTGATACTCCGGCAATGACGGATGTGGTTTGAACTGGGCGAGATCCTCAATGTCCTGCAATACCTTTTTCAGCACGGATTGAGCCGGCCCGGTCGCGTCGGCCCACGCTTTCATCAGCTCGGGGCAGCTCACCGCGGTCAACCCCGCCTGCTCCGCCATCCGCATCATCCGCCGGTCATCGGTGGCCACGAACCACTGGCGCTGCTGGGCTAATGCCAAGCACATCGCGTCGCCGTCCGAGCAGAGGATGGACGCGTAATGCGTGAACAGGTCCAACTCCTGTCGATTTGCCGGCTCGCAAATGGTCAGCACACCCAGGGAAATAAGGCCCGACAGGTTCACGGCTGCCGCCACGGTCTTGCCCGGCTGCGTCATGTCGTGTTGCCGGTAAAACTTGACGGCTCCCTGCACCGCGGAAGGCAGGTACCATGTCACACCGCTGGCGCGGCAGGATGGTCTCGGCGTGGCCGGAGGTGAGCAGGTCGACCAGGCAGCAAGTGTCGATGACGGCTTTGGGCATGACAAGTCCTCGCGTGATCAGGGAACTGGGCTCAGCAGCGACTTGGCGAAGTCGAGCCGCCACGCGCTTTGTTCACCCGTGGAGTCAATCTCCCGGCTGGACAGCGTGATGGTGGCAAGCTCGCGGGCTTTCAGGATGTCGCAGCGCAGGTAATGAGCGAGGTCGCTCACGCCGATCTCACCCCGCTCGAACGCGGCCACGGCCAGGTATCTGTACCGGTCTGGATACGGCAAGTCGTTAATCGGCAACGACTCCAGGGCCAGCAGCTCCGCCGCTTCCCGTGGCGCGAACTTCGACTCCGCCAGGAATTGCCAGCTCCCTTTTTGAATGAGCCCCAGTTGCTCCAGGCGAATGGCGGTCGCTTCCACCGAGACGAAGTAAAAATGGCTCAGCCGTGCAGGTCGGCCACCTGGAAATCGCCGCTCGTGGTCACGATGTCGTGAAAGCGCTGCCGCATGCCGCTGGCCGGCAACAGAAAGCTCAGGGCGAACGCGTCGGCGAAACGCTCATGGGCCGGCTTCGCCCGACCATGCTGAGGCAGTCGATGGCTGGCTTATAGCGGTCCACGATCAGGTGGCCAAATTCGTGCAGCATGGAGAAGCGTCGGCGCTCCGGCGGGTGCCTGCGGTTGACGAGGATGCAGCCGCCGAGGTCCGCCGTGTAGGCGTACATGCCGGCGATGGCCGCGGGCAGGTCCCGGCAGAAGATCCGCAGACCCACATCCCATTCCAGCGTGCTGCGCAGATAGATGACCGGCTGATCGCCGAGCCCGAGCCGCTGCCGTTCTTGCATGGCCACGCTCTCGGCCAGCTCGGCGGCGTCGATCCGTGTATTCAAGGTGACTTCCGCGGGGTAGTTGAAACGCATGGGAGCGTTCATCAGCTTTTCCAGGTTGCGGTAGTCCTCGGCAAGCCGCTGCAGCTCCTCGATGGCCGCATTGAGGGCCGTTTCGTCGGCGCTTTTCATCTTCTCGACCACGCCGCGCAGATGCGGCTGCAGGTCCACGACCGGCTCGGTTGGCCGCACGAGTTCGTGGACTTTGCGGCCCAGGAAAGAGGCGAGTTTGGTGATCTCCTCGGACTTGGCGGCCCGGTCGCCCTTCTCGACGGCGATGTACGCCGCCTTGCTGCACTCGAGGAAGTCGGCCATTTCCTCTTGCGTTTTGCCACGGGCCTTGCGGGCGTCGGCGATCCGTTGGCCGACGATCCGGGAATTGGTCGTATCCTGCGGAGGCATGGGTTGCTCCGTGCGAGTCAGTTTGGGGCGTGGCGAGGAGTCTGGGCCGTAAGTGGCAGCCAGGGCGTAAAACCGATGCGAGTCATGATGAGACGCAATCCTTGAAACGGATGCGCCATGCTTTGCCCACGGGCATTATTGGCGCTGGGTTTTACAAAGTCAATAAGACTGCGCTAAGCGTTTATCGACGAAGGCCTGTACCCTTAACGTAACCCTGCCATCCTGTCGTTTCATTTTCGTGGATAGGCGGAATTAGCCGTGAGTTCGGCCAGTTCGCGGTCCCCATGAAAGGTGGTGGTGAAAAATTGCAGAAAGCCGGCATATCCTAGCAATGGTCGTTGCAACGGCGTGGAAGTAAAGCCGACGCGGGCAGGCCATTCACGGTGTTCGCGGCCATCGCTAATCCGCAAAACGACTTCCGCATAGCGCAAGACAACGGGCGACTTGGAGCCGACACCTGACGCTCCCCCCGTTGGCGCTTCGGAAAGGTCGATGCCGAGGTCCGCGGCAACCATGTCGGGAAAAACCGTGTCGTCTGCGCCTGTGTCCAGCAAACCCATTTCCACGGCTATGCCAGTTGGGCCAATCACTGAAACGAGGATTACGGGACGAGGACGGTTTTGCCGGCCGTGCAGCGTCCAAACGGGATTAAGCGTCGGAACGGTCGTGTAAGGAAAAATCAAACTCATCTAAGGTAGCTCAGGTTAGCATCTTCGACGTAATCGTGGATCACCTTTAACGGATCGATGCCTTTGTTGCGCAGTTTCTGATCGAGCGCTCGACGTTCTGCGTCAGCAGCAAGGATTTGCAAGCCGTCCCAGCTCCAGGCGATGTGCTGACCTTGGTAACGCAACAACTCATCCGCGGGAAATTTCCGCTGATTCTCGAGAAAGCAAGGGTCAATCCAGGGGGTGGGCCGAACATCAGTGTTCATTGGCGTTCTCCAAAATCCGGAATCGTCGCGATCTTGAATCATTATGACGCTTACGGTCCACTATTGCAATGCTGAGGGTCGTGGCATTACTCCGCAAAACCGGCTCAGTTATCGCTCGCGTTTATCAAGCCTTGGCAGCGCCGCCTTGGCCGCCTCGGTCCGTCGAGCCCCTGCCGCTCCGTCTGCCTATTGCCTCAGGAGCCGCCGTGCCGGTTCCGTGCCGGCGGCGGCATAACCTTCGGAGGATAAGCTTCGGCAAACAGGAGTTTGCGGAAAGGCGTTCCCAAACAGGAGTTTGGGAACGAGGGGTGAAAAGGCACCTCTCGTTCCCAAACAGGAGTTTGGGAACGAGGGGAAACAGGAGTTTGGGAACGAGGGGAGGCGTTCCCAAACGGCGCCTCTCGTTCCCAAAAGGCACCTCTCGTTCCCAAACTCCTGTTTGGGAACGAGGGGAAATAGGTGCGTCCTCATTGATTGATTGCGCCGTGCTGACGCTTGACGGAGCCGGCCTACTTCTTGCCGCCGCCCTTGGAGACGCCATGGGTGGGAGATGCGATTTTGGCCCCGGCCTGCGGCGCCTTGTAATCGCCGTGCTCGAAGCCATCGCGACCGAACTGCCTGTCGAAGCCGTAGACGTTCCAATTGGTGCCGTTGTTGGCGAACCAGTTGGACCCGTCGGTGTAGTACCAGCTTTGGTCGCCGTCGTTCCAGTAATTCCAATGGCCGTCGTTGTACTGCCAATGGTTCCCGCCCGAAACCTTTTGATCCGCCGCCGCCGTGCTCGGCCCCGAAGCGACAAACATCGCGCCGGCCGCCGCGACCATGAACAAGGTCGCGCACACCAGCACTTTCGTATTCCGCATGATTCTCTCCCTTATCGGTAAACGAAATCCACGGCGGTTCAGGGCAAAATGCCCGTCTGACAGCCGCCGCGAATTCCGCAAACGCCTACCAAAACGAAAAAAGCCGGCGTGGCGAAATACCCCCGTAAGGGATTTCACCACGCCGGCTTACTCTGCGACGGACCGCCCCGCTCTGGCGAGCTGTCCTTCGTCTAGTCATCCGACAATTTCAAATGCCAGGAGTTGGCGATGGCGATGCGCCCGCTCCTGGGACGAAATGTATCATAGGCGCTAGTTTGGAAAAAGCAACAGCGGTCGGCATTGTCCAATTGAGCATGCTAATCTCCACCTGACAAGAGCGAGTGATCCCGCCTATAATAGCGGCGTTCAATGCTGAACCACTCTTACCCGTGGTGAATCATGCCGCTGCTCGATCATTTTCATCCGCCCCTGGCAAACCGGCGAGCAAACCCAGCTGGAAATCTGGCACCAGCCTTTGGCAATCGGTGCCGCTTTGCCGACGCTCCCCTTTTGGCTGATGAACGGGCCGTGCATCAAGCTTGACTTGGATGCGACCTATATGCGCACCCTCCAGGACCAGCGGATGCTTGCCGGCGGCACTTGAACCACCATGGGGCGTGTTTCGTAGAGTGCCGCCGGCCATCGGTATCGTCGGCAACAATGCACGGGTTCGCCCTAGCGATTGCATCGAGACGTGAGGCACGTTGGCTGAGTTTTGAACGGAGTCTGCTCATGAGGCCGTTGTTGTTTTCAATGCTGGTTGCTTTTTCCGCCGGCATTGCCACGTTCCAACCCGCGCCATTAACCGACACTCAAGGCGACCCGCTGCCGCTTGGCGCGGCGGCGCGGATCGGCACAACGCAATTGCGGCACGGCAACCAAGTTGCGTCGGTTGCCTTTTCCCCCGACGGTAAGAAAATCGTCTCGACCGACTGGTACAGCGTCGGCACATGGGACGTCCAATCGGGACGGACGCTCACGTTCCGCATGCTGGACCCGCAAAATAGCTGCTGGCCCGTTTTATCGGCCGATGGGTCCTTAATCGCTTGCCGCCTCAAAAATCAAGCCCTCGGCGTGCAAGAAACAGACACCGGCAAAGTGCGAAGCAGCTTCGCTAGCGTTAAAGGGAGAGTTAACAACCTGGTTTTTTCCAAAGACAACCGCTGGCTCGCGTTTACCGGCGACGAGGGAACCGTGTCTCTTTGGGACGTTGCCACTGAGAAGTTGTCTCGGACCTGGCATTTGCCGCAGAAAGACGACGAATCTAGGCAAGCATTCTCCCCGGACGGTAAGCTCCTCATGAATGCGACCCACGAAGGACACATCATCCTGTGGAACGTGCAAACCGGCAAGGAAATGTGGCACATTGAGCCCAGGAAGGATAAACATCGCGATTATTATATCAATGGATTGGACATATCTCCCGACGGCGAGGTGGCGGCAATCATGCACCACTGGGCGCGTATCGAGCTTTGGCACGTCAAGACCGGCAAGTTCCTGCGCGAGTTCGAAGTCCATGGAAGTTGGTCAGGCCCGCGTTTCTCACCGGACGGAAAACGGTTGCTGTGCGGGACATATAACTCCCCGGAAGAGATTCTCCAGTGGGACGTGGCACTAGGCACGCTGGCCTGCACGCTGAATGGCGATCCAAAAGGATATGCCGCCAGCTTCGCCTGCTCGGGGGACGGCAAATTCCTGGCCGTCGGCGGGCTAGATTACGCCGTCCATGTTTGGAATCTGGCAACCGGAAAACTGGTCTCACCCCCTGTCAACCTCGGAGGCGACGTTTCGGTGAGTATTCTCGCCGATGGCAAGACCCTGCTCTCCACTGGCGGTTACTGGGCGCATCGATTGTCCGGAGCGGTCGATCCGCGTTTTGACACTTGGGACCTCACGGCAAAGCTGTTAAAACAAGCAACCTTCGACGCCAAAGGAGCCCATCATTTCGCCATATCGCATGACGCCGGGACAGTTGCGTTCGCCATCGGTCCGCACTTCTTCTCCGGGCATCGTCCGGTACCCAACGGTTTTCTGCGCAGTGTGATTCGCCTGTGTGATTTGGAAAATGGCCAAGAATTGGCGAAGGTGGAAGGCGTGCCAAGCCAAATCACTGACATGAAGTTTTCACCGGACAACCGATTTCTATTTGCCAACGCCTTCAACGCCGGCCCCAACGACGACGACTATCATAGGGTCGACGTGGTTCAGGTTTGGAAACGAACGTCGCCGACGGCGCTGGCGAAAATCGCCGACCTGCCGTCGCGATATTTCACATTGTCGTTCTCCTGCGCCCCGACAGCAGGTGGATCGGTGTGCCCGCGAATGCCGGTTGGCAATTCTACGAATGTGAAACCGGAAAGCTGCTGCGCAACTGCGCCGGTATTGGTGGGGCTGTCTGCGCCGCATCGCCGAGCGGTCGAGTCCTCGCATGTGCCGACGATGATACGTCCACCGCAAGCCTCCTCGAACTGGCGACCGGTAAGACGATTTGCAAGCTCGATTGCAATCCCCGCTACCTCCATAAGCCTCTCTTTGCCTTCTCACCAGACGGGCGAGTCGTCGCCGGCGATTTGAATTCGGAAACGATTGTGTTATGGGACGCCTCCACCGGCAAGCAAATCGGCAAGCTCGAAGGGCACCGCGGACAGTTTGTTTCGCTTGGCTTCACGCCGGATGGTCGATTTCTAGTCTCCGGCTCCTCGGACACCACGGGCCTGATTTGGGATTACCGCAGGCTGCTCCACAAAGTGGCGGGCACGCCGGGGAGCCTGTCACCCGAGCATTTGGATAAAATTTGGGTCGATCTCCAAAACGGCGACGCGGAGCGTGGTTATCGCGCGGTGTGGGCGCTGGTGGAGTCGCACGAGGCAGCGATCGAGTTCTTGCGGGGGAAGATTCCACCGGCAACAGCCGAGGAGCAACGCCAATTGCAGCCCTGGATCGACGAAGTCGACAGCGACAAATATGCTGTTCGCCAGCGTGCCGAGTCCGGACTTGCCAAATTGGGCTTGTTGGCCGAGCCGGCAATTCAGCAAGCTCTGCGCGGGCCTCTGTCGCTCGAAGCGAAACGGCGGCTCGAAAAGGCGCTTGGAACGCCGAGCACCGCGCCGTGCCCATTTGGTTGGCGACCCAGCGAGCTTTGGAAATCGTCGAGCTGATCGGCACACCGGCAGCGCGGAAAGTTTTGGATGACTTAAGCAAAGGTTTGCCCGAATCGCCGCGAACGCAAGAGGCAAGCCGAAGCTTGGAGCGGCTTGGCAAACGCTTGGCCGCCGTGAAGAATTGATATCCACCGTGTCGCTGACCTGGGTGATTTTTGTGCTGACCTACGCCGGCCTGGCGCTGGGCAAGGTGCCGGGGCTGCGCATGGATCGGGCGGGCATTGCTTTCGTCGGCGCCACGCTAATGCTGGTCACGGGGGTTCTCGGCCTTGAGCAGGCGGTCAGCCCAGAGTCGATCGATTTCAAGACGCTCTTCCTGCTGTTCGGCATGATGATCGTCGTCGGCGCGCTGCGGATTTCGGGCTTCTTCGAGCGGCTTGTCGGCATGGCGTTGCGGCGCATTACCACGCCCAAAGGGCTGTTGGCGGTGACGATCAGCCTTTCCGGGGTGTTGTCAGCATTCCTGATCAACGACGTGGTTTGCGTGGCCCTGACGCCGCTAGTGCTCCACCTAGCTCGGCGGATGAAGTTCGACCCGATACCGCACTTGATCGGCCTGGCGACAGCCGCCAACGTCGGCTCGACGGGCACGATCACGGGCAATCCGCAGAACATCTACATTGGGTCGCATTCGGGCATTTCGTACATGCGCTTTGCCGCCTGCCTGCTGCCGGTCGCCTTGTTGGGGCTGGTCCTCACTTATGTTGTCGTCAGCCTGGTATACCGCAGGCAGCTCATTGGAAGGGATGAGGGCAGAGGGATGAGGGATGAGGGCAGAGGGATGAAAGAAAAACTATCCGGGGACCCATTCGACTCATCCCTCATCCTTCATCCCTCATCCTTTCGCCACGCCCGTTTACAAATCAAGGCCGTCATAATCACCCTGGCAGCGGTGGCCCTGTTCTTCACTGGCTTGCCGCTGGAACTCGTCGCTCTCGGGGCCGCAGCCGTGGTGATGTTCGATCGGATCAAACCGGCGAAAATCTACCACCAGGTCGACTGGAGCTTGCTGTTGATGTTCACTGGGCTGTTCATCGTTGTCCATGCTTTTCGAGTCAACGTCGTGGCGAATTGGGGCATCGAGAGCTGGACGTGGCTGCTGAACCGTCCAAACGATCTGCTCAGCCTGGTTTCGGCCGCGCTGTCGAACCTGGTCAGCAATGTGCCGGCGGTACTGTTGCTGGAGCCGGTAGCGCAGGCGGTGCCAGAGGCCACGCGTGAGACGGCATGGCTGGCGCTGGCGATGTCCAGCACGTTTGCGGGCAATCTCACGGTGCTCGGCTCGGTGGCGAACCTGATTGTCGTGGAGAGCGCACGCCGCGAGGGAGTGACGATCTCGTTCTGGGAGTATTGCAAGGTCGGCATTCCGCTGACAGTTCTCACACTCGCGCTGGGGATGGCGTGGCTACAGTTTGTGCGCTATTGATAGAGCATAAAGGGGACGAGCACGTCCCAGAGGTCGCCGACCTCGGCAGAGTCGCTGGCCAGGCAAACGAGGCAATCGTCCCATTGCTCGCTATAGGCCAATGGTTGCAACTGTAGGGCGGCTTCCCATGGAGTGGAGTCGTTGTCTTCAGGGTGCAAAAGCGGCCCTGGTTGCTCGAAACCGCTTTCAACTAATCCGCCGAAAACATCTTCCAACACGGCAACTCGGACATCGCCGACTGCCGAAGGGCGTGCAGCAAGAGACTGGATAGCTGGAGCTTGCTCGGCAGGCCGCAACATATTGGCGTCTGCTTTCCCCCATCCGCCCTCCGCGGTTAGCTTTGTGCTGGCCTGGGATATATCAGTCACCAACGCGCCCTGGCCATCCGAGAGCGTTGTCCTGAATTCGCGAGACCCCGTCGGATCGACATCAGTCACCAACGCTATTGGCGTTAGTGAAACCCCTGACCCCTCTTCACTGCCCACTGCCCACTGCCCACTGCCCACTATTATCTTCACCAGGCTCCCCCCAGCAGTGCTTTGAATCGGCACGCTGCTAAACAGGTCGATGCCGATATCGCCGGTTTGCGAGTTGATCGTGGTTGACAATTGCCAACCGCCGGCGGTGCTGGGCAATGTTCCCAGCTGGATGTCGGCTGGCGTCACGCTGAAGATTCGTGGGTCGTAGCGCAGGGCCAGAATCGCTTCCGTCAGGCCTGTGCTGCCCTTTGGCCGGGCAGTGTCGATGTCGACGGGTACGATGACAGTGCCGCCCGGCATGGCCAGAAGGTATGAGGGCAGGCTCAGCGCCGGATCGGGACCGGTGGCCATGATCGGCAAGCCCGTCGGAATTGCCGGTATTTGTGTACGGACTGTGCCCGACAGCACCGAGTTCAGCAGCGTCACGTCCGAGGCGTCGACCAGACCGTCGTTGTTGAGGTCGGCAATAATCGCCGGGTCGGCCAGGGGAAACGCCGAGAAGCCGCTGAGCGTGCCGGCGGCGCTATTGGTGCCGATATCGGTCGCAACCGCCGAGATGTCCGAGGCGTCGCCGCCGCTCAGGCTGCCGTTTGCCGACCCCGACGCATCGCCGAAATAGGCTACGACTTGCACGGAGTCATCGCCCACAGCGGAAATCGAGCCGCCGTTGAGAGTCATGCCGCTCCAGTGCAAAAGCGCCTTGGATTTGTAGAGCGATGCGGCCGAGTTCGGCACCGTCGCCACCAGGCCGCCCAGGCGAACAACCGCGGCGGACGTGGCCAGCGCAGCAGGACTGCTGAAATCCAGAATGGCGGTGCCTGGCGTGGAGGCGGCATCGAGGGAAAGTGATGCGCCTGTAAGTGAGCTGTTCACGGCGGCCGCGGTAATGCTTAGCAATGCCGAGTTGTAAGTCAGTGTGAATGTGCCGGAGGTGACGCCGCTGCCGTTGCTAAGGTTAACGGGGATGCCCACAGGCTGGCTGTTGGGCAGGTTGATCGGATCGACGCTGTCCGGCCCACGGGCAAAAGCGGGGATGCCGACTATCACGCCGGGGGTCGCGCCTACCACGAAGGTGGCGACATAATTGCTGCCCGCCGGGTTGCCGTTGTTGGCGCCGTCGAGCGGATCGCCCAGGCTGTCCACGAAGCCGTTGGTCGCGCTGCGGAAGGTGACGGTGTAGGTGCCGGCCGCCAGGACGCCGGTGCTGGGGTTGAAGGCGGCGCCGGTGAAGTTGCTGGTTTTGACAAAGGTAATTGTCTGCTCGTTGGGACTGATGATCAGCGAGCCGTGGATCGAAATCTGCGGCGCGCCGGGCCCGGTCAGCAGCACGTCATCGACCCCGCCGCCGGTGGTTGCGTCGTAGAGATCGAGCAATGTGGGAATGAAAGGCTTGTCGAAGATGGCGACGAAGCCGGTGGTCGTTGGCGTCAGGCTGGTGACGGTCAGGCCGCGCGTGGCGATGGAATTGCTGGTGCCGGTGATCGTGGCGGTGGTGACGTCGGTGGCGGTGAGAGTCTGGCCGCCCAGCGACAGGAAGGCGGCGCTGAAGACGCCGACGCCGTTGGTCAACGTGGCGTTGCCGGGCAGTGCGGCGGCGCTGTCGGTGCTGGTGAAACGGACTGTTCCCGTGTAGCCGGTGGCGGTATTGTTGAACGGGTCCCTGGCGGTAACCGTGATGGCCGTGGCGCTACTGGTGATGGCGAGTGCTGGGGCCGATACCGAAAAATGATTGGCGGCTGCCGCGCCGACCGTGATCGCCGCGCTGGTGCCGCTGAGGCTGCCGTTAGTTGTGTCGGTGGCAGTCAATGTCTGATTGCCGGTGGTCCGCAGCGCGGCGGCGAAGAATGCGACGCCGCCCGTCAAGGTAGCGTCGGCCGACAAGGCGGCTTGAGTATCGCTGCTGCTGGTGTGCACCACGCCGGTATAACCGAAAGCGGTGTTGCCAAGCGCATCCTTGGCCGTCACCGCGTAAATGAATATGCTGCCCGCCGTCGTGCCGGTGGGGCGCTAATCACGAAATGGGTGGCCGGAGCGCTGACAGTAATAGGCGCGGTCCTACCGTAGACGGCGATGGTGGCCGCGTTGAACACGGAGATGGTTTGGCTGCCGAAGGTATTCAGGGTCGCGCTGTAAGTGCCGGTGCCGCCCGTGAGCGTGGCGTTGACCGGCAAGGATGCGGCCTGGTCGCTGCTGGTGAAATGCAGCGTTGCCGCATAGTTCGCGGGGTTGTCGAATGGGTCTTCCGCGGTGATGGTGACGGTGAACGGCGTGCCCGCCGAGACGCTGCTGGGAGCGCTGATGACAAAGTGATTCGCGGCGGCGGGACTAACTGTGATGCTGCCGCTGGTGCCCGACAGGGAACTGTTCGTGATATCGGTAGCGGTGATGGTTTGGGTGCCCGCCGTGGTCAGAATGGCGCTGAAAACGCCGACGCCGGTCGCCAGCGTGGCGCTCGGCGGTAACAGAGCACCGCCGTTGCTGCTGGTAAATTGAACGGTATCGGCGTAGCGCCAGCGACGGTGTTGCCGGCCGAGTCCTCGGCTGTGACAGTGAAGTTCACGTTGCCGCCCGCCGTGATGTTGCTCGGCGTATTGCTGATTGCAAAGTGCGTGGCAACCGGGACACTTACAGTGTAAACCTGCCCTGTGAAGTTGCCGTTTCCGCATCCCAGCAGCACGCCCACGGAGGGTAAGCCAGCAGCGGCCACGACGAGATCAGGTCTGCCGTCCCCGTTCATGTCGGCAATGGCCGCCGCCCAAGAACTAGTCGCGAAGGTTTGTGAGGCCTGGAAGGTCCCGTTGCCGTTACCCAGCAAGAAGACATTTCCCAAAACTATGTCCGGTTTGCCGTCGCCGTTCAGATCTCCGATTAATAAAGGACCCGCCGCAGCTCCCGTGGTGAAAGTTTGCTGGGCCTGAAATGTACCATTGCCATTGCCCAGCAGCACGCTTGAGCCACCGAGGTTAACACCTCCATTGGACACGACCACGTCCGGTACGCCGTCGCCGTTCACATCGCTCAGCGCCACCAATTGCGGATGAGGACCTGTAGCGAATGTTTGTTGTGCCTGGAAGGTGCCGTTGCCGTTGCCTAGCAGCGCGCTTACTATGTCGCTGCTGTCATTTGCTACGACTAGGTCGGGTATGCCGTCGCCGTTCACATCGCCGAGCACCAGCGAAATTGGATCATTACCGCAGGCAAAGGTCTGCTGAGACTCTAAGGTCCCGTTGCCATTGCCAAGAAGCACACTTACCGTATCACTCGTCGAATTGGCCACTGCAATGTCTAGTTTGCCGTCGCCATTCAAATTGCCTAACGCGATGGAATCAGGGACATTGCCGGTGCGGAAGGTTTGCTGTGCCTGGAAGGTGCCGTTGCCGTTGCCAAGCAGCACGCTCACCCCAATGGCACCACCGGTCACGACAAGGTCGGGAATGCCGTCGCCGTTGACATCGCCAATCGCCACGGAATCTGGACTCAATCCTGTGGGGAAGGCGTGCTCAGTCTGGAAGGCGCCGTTGCCGTTGCCTAATAACACGCTAACGGATGGACCCCCACCAACCACGGCGAGGTCGGGTATGCCGTCGCCGTTCATATCGCCCACGGCCACGGCCGAAGGCAAACAACCTGTGCCGAAATCTTGCGGGGCCTGGAAGGTGCCGTTGCCATTACCAAGCAACTCACTGACTGAGTAGTCAAACGGATGAGCCACGACCAGGTCTGGCTTGCCGTCGCCGTTAACGTCCCCCACTACCACCTGGGATGATTGAAAACCAGTGGTGAGGGTTTGCTGTGCCTGGAAGGTGCCGTTGCCGTTGCCCAATAGCACACTCACGAGGCCGGAGCTAATCGAATCATCAGCCACTGCGATGTCAAGTTTCCCATCGCCGTTCAAATCGCCCAATGCTACCGATGCTGGCCCGGGCCCAACTGCGTAGGTTTGCTGTGCTTGGAAGGTGCCGTCGCCGTTGCCCAAAAACACACCCACCGTGTTGTTACGCTCATTGGCTAAAACGAGGTCGAGCGGCCGAAAGCTACCATTCAAGTCGCCCAACGCCAGCGCAAACGGCGAACCAAATGACGAACTACCAGCGGAAAATGTCTGCTGTGCCAGGAAGGTGCCGTTACCGTTGCCGAGCAGCACGCTAATCGTGCCTTTGCCATAATTGTAATTTGCCACAGCGATATCGGGTTTGCCATCGCCATTCATGTCACCCAACGCCACTGAAAATGGCCCGCCACCCGTGGAAAATGTCCGCTGTGCCTGGAAGGTGCCGTTGCCGTTGCCCAAAAGCACGCTCACTGTGTTACTGCCTGCATTGGCCACAGCGATGTCGACATTGCCATCGCCAGTCACATCGCCCAACGCCACCGAATCTGGAAATGCTCCGGTGGCGAAAGTTTGCTGCGTTTGGAAGGTGCCGTTGCCGTTGCCCAAAAGCACGCTCACGGAACTGCTGCCTTTATTGGCAACCACGATGTCGGGAATGCCGTCGCCGGTCACATCGCCCAGCGCGACAGCATACGGATTGGAACCGGTGGCGAAGCCTTGTTGGGTCTGGAAGGTGCCGTTGCCGTTGCCCAAAAGCACGTTCAGCGTTGCAGAGTTGTGACTGACAAACACCAGGTCGGCTTTGCCGTCGCCGGTTAAATCGCCCAACGCAAACGAATTTGGCGCGAACCCGGTGGCGACGGTTTGTTGAGCTTGGAAAGCGGGCGCCGCGTTTTGTTGCGTGAGCGCGTTACCGGCCAAATCATGGATACTGCCGTTATCCACCAGGTCCAACCCGAGGGTGCCGTTCCCCGTGATACCGCTAATCGTGACGGTGTAAACTGAGCCGCTGACCGGCGTCACCTGGGTCAGGGTGGTTGCGAGCGTGCCGCTTAGCGCCAGTTGGAAATCGGCCGCACCGACGCCGGTGACCGCTTCGCTGAAGGTGACTGTGTAGCTGACCGTGCTGGCGTCAGTGACTGGACCTGTTGGGACATTGCGGTTGATGGACTGCACAAAAGGTGCAACCGTGTTAATGGTGTAGGCCTGCCCCGTGAATGTGAAACAATTCAGCCCGAGCGTGCCGTTGCCCGTAATGCCGCTCACGGTGACCGTGTAAACCGACGCGCTAAGCGGCGTAAGCTGAGTCAATGTGACGCCAACCAAGCCGCCGACCACAAGTTGGAAGTCGCTGGCCACCAGGCCCGGCACGGCTTGGCTCAGGGTGACCGTGAAGGTGACGGTCGAAGCGTTGGTGGCCGGACTCGCCGGGTTAGTGCGGTTGATCGACTGCACCAAAGGCGCCAACAATGAGTCGACGTTATAGACTTGCCCCGTAAAGTTGCCAATGGCCGCGTTTAGCAAAACACTTACATAAAAGGCTTCACTGCCATTGGCGATGTCGAGCTTGCCATCGCCATTCAAATCGGCCAACACTACTCCGCCTGGATATGCACTGGCGGCAAACGTTTGTTGGGGCTGGAAAGTACCGTTGCCGTTGCCCAGCAGCACGCTTACATTGTTGCTGTTGTGATTGGGCACCACCAAGTCGGGATTGCCGTCGCCGTTGACATCGCCAATCGCCACAGAAATTGGGTTAGTGCCAGTTGCGAAGGTTTGCTGCGCCTGGAACGTCCCGTTGCCGTTGCCCAGCAACACGCTTACGCCGCCGCCTTGATTGGCCACGACGAGGTCGGGTTTGCCGTCGCCGTTCAAATCTCCAACCGCAACCGATATTGGGCTATTCCCAGCGGCGAAGGTTTGCTGCGCGTGGAACGTCCCGTTGCCGTTACCCAGCAGCACATTAACGTTACCGATGCCATTGGCTACGACAAGGTCGGGTATACCGTCCCCGCTCAAATCGGCAATTGCCACCGAATGCGGGAAAATACCTGTGGGGAAGGTCTGTTGGGCTTGGAAAGTGCCGTTGCCGTTGCCAAGCAGCACGCTTACCGATTCACCGTGGCTGTTGGCCACGACGAGGTCGGGTATGCCATCGCCGCTCAAATCGCCAATCGCAACCGAATCTGGATTATTACCAGTGGCGAAGGTTTGCTGCGCCTGGAAGGTCCCATTGCCGTTGCCAAGAAGCACGCTAACCGTACCCCGTGCTTCGTTGGACACCACTAAGTCAGCATTGCCGTTGTCGGTCAAATCGCTGATCGCCACTGAAGAGGGATCTTGACCAGTGGCAAAGGTCTGCTGCGCCTGGAAGGTCCCGTTGCCGTTGCCAAGTAGCACACTTACCCCAAACGGGAGGTCATATTCAGCCACGACGAGGTCGGGTATGCCGTCGCCGTTTAAGTCGCCTGTTGCAACCGCCAGCGGTTCGGTATCGGTGGCGAATGTTTTCTGAGACTGGAAGGCGGCCGGCCCGCTCTGCTGCGTTAGGGGATTGCCCGCCATATCGCGGATGCTCCCGTTATCCACCAGGTTTAAACCCACCGTCCCACTGCCCGTGACGCCGCCGATGGTGACGGTATAGACAGAACCACTGACCATCGTCACCTGGCTCACCGCCCCCGTTGCCGTGCCGGTCAAGGCCAGCGCGAAACCAGCGGGGCTGACACCGGTGACTGCCTCGCTGAAGCTAACCGTGTAGGAAAGGACGTTGGCGGTGGTGGCCGGCCCAGCCGGTGAAGTGCGGTTGATCGATTCCACAAACGGCCAAACCTGGTTGATGGTATAGACCTGGCCCGTGAAGCTGCTGTTGCTGAGACTGCCGCCGCCAGAGTCGAGGATGCTGCCGTTGTTAACCAGGTTTAAGCCCAACGTGCCGCTGCCGGTAATGCCGCTGATCGTGATCGTGTAAACGGCGGGACTGACGACCGTCATCTGCGTGAGCGTGCTGCCTACTGTTCCGGTGGTGGCCACCTGAAAATCAGTGGGATTGACGCCCGTCGCCGCCTCGTTGAAGGTGACGGTGTAGGCGACGGTGGTGGCGTTGGTGATCGGCCCTGCCGGCGTGGTGAGGTTGATCGACAGCACCGAAAGCGACGGCAGCGTGCGATCTTCGAGAGTCTCGAAGGCGGGACGCACGCGGCGGCGGCCACTTCCGCGTTGTTTCGTGCCACGTTGCAAGAGCTTTGCAAGCCATTGCCGAAAGGGGAGAGGCATTTCAGACCCCTTGGTGTGAAAAGTATTGTGCGGTGGTGGTGCCGAAGGTCAGCAGCCGTTGTCCGACAGGAATACCACAAACTGGCTCCATGTGCGAGTCGGTTTTCAGCGGGGAATCAGCCGCTTCATGGCGCCACCGTGCCAGCTTTCTTTTATCCCTTGCCTGGACCAATTGGTCAAGCAAAATATTGGGCGAGTCGCCATTGATCGTCCGGGTGTATAATTCAACTGTGTTCACCACAGCAGCTCAGGTCGCGACGAATTACTGCGGGCTGGTCAGGATGGTTGGCGGTGCGGTGGCGGGCGTAATGGGGGCTTTCCAAAAAGCAAGGGGTTGTCAAATGTCTCAGCAGCTAATTAACGTCGATCCTGCCGTCATGATGGGCAAGCCGGTGATCGCCGGCACTCGCATTACGGTGGAGTTGATTCTCGAAAAACTTGGTGCGGGAGAAACGCTCGAAGACCTCCTGCTGGACTATCCCCAGCTGAGCCGGGAGGCGGTCCAGGCGGCCTTGCGTTATGCGCATCAAGTCCTTCGCAACGACGTCGTATATCCGTGGCGGGAGCAAGTCGCATGACCATCGTGGCCGATGAAAGCGTGGCGGGGGCCATCCTGGATCGCTTGCGCCAGGACGGATTGACCGTGCAAGCCATTCGCGAATTGGCTCCCGGAACCGCTGACACGGCAGTTCTCGAAATCGCTGAAAAATCCAAGGTCATCCTGCTCACCGAAGACAAGGACTTTGGCGAACTTGTGTATCGGCAGCACGCCTTGCACACAGGCGTCGTCCTCCTCCGCTTGGCCGGATTAAGCCGAGCATTGCGGGCCGCTCTCGTTTCCGAAGCTTTCAAACTCCACGGTGCGGAGTTCCTTGGCGCATTTTACGGTAATCACGCGTGGTGGGATGCGCATTCGCACCACGCCACCCCAAGGCGATTCTGACGAGCCAAATGCAGGACAGTGAAGGTCAGCAGCCGTTGTCCGACAGAAATACCACAAACTGACTCAATGTGCGAGTCGGTTTTCAGCGGGGAATCAGCCGCTTCATGGCGCCACCATGCCAGCTTTCCTTTATCCCTTGCCTGGAACCATTGGTCAAGCAAAATCTTGGGTGGGGTTACCCCTCGTTGCCAAACTCCCGTTTGGCAACGCCGGTCTTCCAAACTCCTGATTGGGAGCGACCAAAAACTCAACTCACGCTCGATCCCTCAGGACTTCGGTCAAACCGGTTTTGGCCCTCGTTGGGCTCGAAGCTGAGCAGCACCTGGCCGCAGGCAGCCAGCAGTTGCGGCCGGGCCGCCGCCGGCACCAGGCGAGGCTCGAACTGCTCGGCAAAGAGCACGAAATGCCGCCGGAGCCCGCGCCGCTTTTGGCTGACTTGAGCAGATCGAAAAGTTTGCTCCTGAGGCGCGACTAAGGAGTGTGACGCATGAAGACGTTCCCGTGACGAGGCGGGCGCTCCTGGTCCAAGGGACCGGGCGAGGGGCTGCGGAATCGGAGGCGAGCCGGTGTTGTGTTGGTGGCGTAGTTTATGGAATTGGGCCGCCTTTTCAATCGCACGCGCCGCTGGCCACTTTTTGCAAGCCTTGAACAAGAAACCTTGGCAGCGATTCAAGGCAGGATTCAAGCTTCGGTCATGTTCCCGGCGCTGTTCCCACTCTTGGGGTCGATTTATTTCTTTTTCTTGGGCTTTTTTGTGGTTGATACCCCCTTTGAACGCCGTAGTAATTCCTCGATTTCTTCGGGAGACAAGCCTTGCAGGCGTTCGTCCGGCGACAGTCCCGCAAGGCGTTCCTGAAGCGTCAGCTCCTTGATGTGTTTCTTGAGGTAATCATGGCGAAAATCATCCAATGTGTAAGGCATGGTCAATCCCTCTCGTTGATACCCTTCGAAAATTTCATCGAGCAGCGTGCTGGTGACGGCCGAGCGTCGTTGATAGTGGGTTGCACCAAACCGGATCTGATCCGGTGCCGCGCTGAGCAGGTGCAAGACCGCATTATTGTCCGTCCGCGGCAGATCGTTGGCCACCACCGCGCAGAATGACATCGGTCCCGCGATGACACTCATAAACCCCGTCCTGCAAAGGCCGCCAAATGCCGGCGGCTGCCAGATTCTGGGGAAACCGGCGCATATAGCATACAGCCGGAATTCGGCTTCCGGCAAGAGCGGCTGACCCCACGGCGTGCACTGCGTGCGGTAATTCACATAATGACCCGTCAGTTCTTTAAGTGCACCAATCGGTCAAGGCTTCCTGGTGAGACTTAAAGGTGATCAAGTTGTGGTTCGCCAGGTTATCGAGGCCGTCCGGAAGTCGTCCAATGAACCGACCCTGGCCCTTGCGCAGTATCACCACGTCGAGAAACTGCTTCTTCAGCGACAGGTCTTTTTCCAGCTCGACCTCAAAAGGCGACCCTGTGAAAAAATCGGTCAACAGCAGGCCAAAGTGACGATGCCAGTTCATGCGACTTGGGCTTTCCCCTTCAAGGAGTGGAAATACGCAACGTCAGAAACAGCGGGAGCCGGGAAATGCGGGCCGCCACCACCTGGCGTGCGAAACAAGGATTGTTGGCGAAAGCGGCGCCGGAGTCAAGAAAATTCCGGCCCCTCGTTGCCAAACTCCTGTTTGGGAGCGACGAATAACCCCGCTTTCGCCCCATCCCCCACCACTTCGGTCCATGCTGGCCGCCGGGCATCATTGCCCGCACTGGCATACCGCCAGCGCACGGGTTCACGCCGTCTTGGGATTGGTATCCGATACTGGGAAAAGAAGGATTGGCAAAGAGCGGCAAAGAGTGACAACAATGTGACACCAAACCGTTTCATTTGTTGTCATCCGTGCGCACCCGTTGTTGCCCAAAGGAAAATTCATTGCATGAGCATGCCCGGAGAATAGAAAGTCTGGGTGTGTGTGCAATGCAACAATGAAAAATCAGCGCCGAAGGGCAAAAAGCGGCAGAGATTTCGGGGAGTGACACATGGTCGGGAAAACGCACCGAGGTGGCCATTGACAACGACAAACGTCCCATCCCGCATCCTGACGATCAACGGCGGCTCGTCGAGCCTCAAGTTCGCGCTCTTTGAGCGAAACGATTCCGCCAAGCGGCTCCTGGCCGGGCGAATCGAGCGGATCGGGCTCAACGATTCCCGCTGGGTCGTAACCCATCCGCGGCGGCGCAGAGGATCGCCAGGTCGATGCCCCAAATCAGCAAACGGCCGCTGGCCTCCTGATCGATTGGCTCGAACGCACTGTTGGCTTGGCCCAGATCGCCGCCGTTGGGCACCGTGTCGTCCATGGCGGCAGCCGCTACCATCAGCCCGAACGGGTCACGGCCGATTTGATCGTGGAACTGCGCAGGATCAGCCCGTGGGACCCGGAACATTTGCCGGGTGAGATCGAGCTGATCGAGGCGTTCCGAAACCGAAATCCCGACTTGCCCCAGGTTGCGTGCTTCGACACGGCGTTTCATCATGACATGCCCCGCGTGGCCCAGATTGTGCCGATCCCGCGGCGGTTCGAGGCCATCGGCGTGCGGCGTTACGGCTTTCACGGCCTGTCGTATGCCTATCTAATGGAGGAACTGGAGCGGATCGCCGGCACCGGGGAGGCGAAGGGCCGAGTCATCCTGGCGCACCTCGGCGCTGGGGCGAGCCTGGCGGCGGTCAAGAGTGGCCACTGCATGGACACGACCATGGGCTTCACCCCGACCGCCGGCTTGGTCATGGGCACACGCACGGGCGACATCGATCCTGGCCTTGTGCGCTTCCTGGCGAGCACCGAGGGCATGACCGCCGATCAGTTCGACAGCCTGGTAAATCACGAGTCCGGCCTGCTCGGCGTTTCCGAGACTAGTTCCGATGTCCGCGATCTCGCTGGCAAGGCAACATACCGATGTGCGGGCGGCCGAAGCCATCGAATTGTTTTGTTACCAGGCGAAGCAATGGATCGGCGCCTTCGCCGCCGTGCTCGGCGGCCTGGACACGCTGGTGTTCGCCGGGGGGATCGGTGAGAACGCGCCGAGATCCGCCGCCGCATCTGCACGGGACTGGATTTCCTCGGTATCGCCCTGGACGATGGCCGCAACGCGTCCGGCGACTTGCTGATCTCGGCCGAACGAGGTCAGGTCAAGGTCCGCGTCCTACGCACCGACGAAGAACTGATGATCGCCAGGTCCGCCACCCGTCTCCTCAATGAGGCGTGAGGAATCTGTTTGCTTTGTCGGCTTGAAGTCGTAACATGATAGTAGCGGAACTCCCCTGCATTCAGCATGGGAACCGTCGCACAAGTGGTTCGTCGTTGTCGGAAGACTAGGCGAAGGGCAGTCCAGCAGAGTTGGAAGGCCCGTTGACGAGTAAGCCGACGTGGCCGATTACCTGAGGGTTCTCCGCCACGTCGGCTTATTTCATTGTGGTAGCGAGGTTCTCGTTACCAAACAGGAGTTTGGTAACGAGGGAGAAAGGGTCTGACGAATATTACTGTCATCACGGAAAAACTGGGACGGCTGATTTCCTGGCATCGTTCCGAAAACGGCAACGAACTGCCGCCCAAGGAAGAGCCGCCGTTGCGGTCCGAGTTGTTCAACGTCGAGCAACTGGAACGGCATGCCAAGATCCTTGGCGGCGTCGCATCAGCTCGCGCGACGGGGCGCGGGACCGACAAGCTCATTGCCCGACTGAATGAGAACGAGAGCATTCTTGTCCAAACCTATGAGCTCGTGACGGAGGCGGCCAAACGCCAGCGCCGCAACGCGCCGGCGGCCGAGTGGCTGCTGGACAATTTCTACCTGATCGAGGAGCAGATCCGGATGGCCCGGCGGCACTTGCCGCCGTCGTACAGCCGGGAACTGCCGCGGCTGGCGAGCGGCCCGGCGGCGACCTACCCGCGCGTCTACGGCATTGCCCTGGACCTGATCTCCCACGTCGACGGGCACGTGGACTCCGTCAGCCTCAACAGCTTCATCGCCGCCTACCAGACCGTCACTCCGCTTGAAGCTCGGCGAGTTATGGGCGGTGCCGATCATGCTGCGGCTGGCGCTGATCGAGAATCTCCGGCGCGTGGCGGCGCGGATGGCGAGCGGCCGTCGCGATCGAGACCTGGCTGCCGACTGGGCCGAGCGCATGGTGCTGGTGGTCGAGCAGAATCCCACCGACCTGATCCTGGTGATGGCGGACATGGCGCGTGCGAATCCGCCGCTGTCGGGCGCGTTTCTCGCCGAGATGACCCGGCACCTGCAGGGGCAGAGTCCGCACTTCGCCTTCGCCAACAGCTGGCTGGCACAGCGGCTCGCGGAGCAAGGACTGACGATCGAACAGCTCGTGCAGGCCGACGGGCAGGCGCAGGCCGCCGACCAGGTCTCGATGGGCAACAGCATCATCAGCCTGCGGTTTCTCAGCTCCAACGACTGGCGCGATTTCGTCGAGAAACACAGCCTGGTGGAACAGATCCTGCGCGAAGATCCGCGGTCTACGCCGGCATGGATTTCGCCACGCGCGATCGCTACCGCCATGTCGTGGAGGAGATTGCCAAGCGGAGTCCGTTCACCGAGCAAGACGTCGCGCGCAAGGCGATTCAGCTCGCCAAGACCGAGGCAGTAGGCACACTCGTGGCCGAGCGGACGGCACACGGAGTGTGCCTGACTTGAGTAGCCTGGACACTCCGTATGCCGTCTCAGCTGCACGACTCCCACGTCGGCTATTACCTGATCGACGACGGCCGCTCCGCGCTGGAGAAGAATGCCGGCATCGCGCTTGTCGCTGTGGACGAGGGCGTCCAGGATCGTCGGTCAGCTTTCCGCTGTTCGCTTACCTGTTCGGCGTGCTGCTGATCACGGCGATCGTGACGTTGGCCTTTCTGGCCTGGTCGATGTCGGTCGGGACGCTCGAGCCAATGGCTCTGTGCCTGCTTGCCATTCCCGTTCTGTGATGTGCGCCGCCCACCTGGGCGTCGGATCGTCAATTGGTTGGCGACTGCTTCTGGTGCATCCGCGGCCGTTGCCGCGGTTGGATTTCAGCGACGGCATCCCGCCGGAGCATCGCACGATGGTCGTCGTGCCGACGATGCTCTCGAACGCCGAGGCCGTCGCGGACCTGCTGGAAGGACTCGAAGTGCGCTACCTGGCCAACCGCGACGACAATCTCCATTTCGCCCTGCTGACCGACCTCGCAGGATGCGCCGCAAGAAGTCATGGCCGCAGGACGCGGAACTGGTGCGGCTGGCGAGAGAAGGCATCGAGCAGCTCAACCAGAAGTACGAGAGTCATCGGAGCCGACATTTTCTTCCTCTTTCACCGCCCGCGGCGCTGGAACGCCCAGGAAGGGGTCTGGATGGGCTACGAACGCAAGCGCGGCAAGCTGGCGGAATTCAACGCGCTGCTGCGCGAGAGTCGTAGGACACGGTGTCGTCGAGCAAACGGCACACGGATGTGCCTGTACTTGGTCGACGGCGACACCAATGTGCTGCCGGAAGTGCGCTACGTCATCACGCTCGACACCGACACGCAACTGCCGCGCGATTCGGCCCGGGAAATGGTCGGGGCGATGGCCCACCCGCTCAACCGGCCTGTGTTCGACGCCGAGCGTCGCCGGGTCGTCGCCGGCTACGGCATCTGCAGCCGCGCGTCGGCGTGAGCCTGCCGAGCGCCCAGCGGTCCTGGTTCGTTCGCCTGTTCGCGGGCGACGCCGGGAGTGGACCCGTACACGCGCGTCGTGTCGGACGTCTACCAGGACCTGTTCGGCGAAGGGTCGTTCGTCGGCAAGGGCATCTACGACGTGGACGCCTTCGAGCAATGCTGCGGCAACTTTCCCGAGAACGCGATCCTGAGCCACGACCTGCTGGAAAGCGCCTATGTCCGGTCGGCACTGTTGAGCGATGTGGAGCTGTACGAGGAATTCCCCTCGCGCTACCCGACCGACGTCAGCCGGCGGCACCGCTGGATGCGCGGCGACTGGCAGATCGCCTGGTGGCTGCTGCCGTGGGTGCCGGCGACTCGCCGAGTCAGCTGGGTCACGAATCCGATCAGCGCGCTGTCGTGGTGGAAGATCTTCGACAACCTCCGCCGCAGCCTGGTGCCGGTGGCGATGGTGGTGCTGCTGGCTGCTCTCCTGGCTGCTGCTCGGACCGCTGCTGGCGGCGCAGCGTACGCTCTTCGTGCTGGCGGTGGTCGGGGCGGTTCCGCTGCTGGCGGTGCTGCGGGACCTGGTTCGCAAGCCAGCCGACTTGCCCTGGCTGACGCACCTTGAGCGTGACGGCCAGCGCACTGGGCAAACAGTTGGCGCAGTTCCTGTGCACGCTCATTTTCCTTCCCTACGAGGCGTACATCAGTGTCGACGCGATCGTCCGCACGTCTAGCGCGGATGCTCTGGACGAAGAAGAAGATGCTGGAGTGGAAGACCTCCAGCGACGCCAAGCCTGGGAGCCAGCGCACCGACTTGCGCTGGTTTCTTTCGGACCATGTGGTTTGGCCCGGCGCTTGCCGTCGCGGCGTCGCTGCTCCTGCTGATATCCGGCGAGCCCGTCATGCTGCTGGTCGCCGGGCCGCTGCTCGGCCTGTGGCTTGTCTCGCCGCTCGTCGCCTGGTGGCTGAGCCGGCCGCTGCCGCCGCCACCTGTCCACCTGTCTGATGCGCAGCGAGTTTTCCTGCAAAAACTGTCGCGGCGGACCTGGCGTTTCTTCGAGGTCTTTGTCACCGCGGAAGAGAACTGGCTTCCGCCGGACAATTTCCAGGAGAAACCCGCCGAGGCATCGCCTCGCGCACCAGCCCGACCAACATCGGCATGGCGCTGCTGGCGGACCTGGCCGCCTGCGACTTCGGCTATTGCAGCGCCGGCCAGACTGCTCGACCGCACTGCAGCAAGACGTTCGGCACCTTGGCCCGCATGGAGCGTCACCGCGGCCATTTCTACAACTGGTACGACACGCCGTTCGCTCAAGCCGCTGTTGCCGCTGTATGTCTCGACGGTGGACAGCGGCAACCTGGCTGGGCAACCTGCTGGTGCTCCGCGGCGGTTTGCTGGAATTGATCGAGACGACGACGCTACCGCGTCGCGCCTTTGACGGGCCTGCGCGACACGGCTGAACGTTCTGCTGGACGTGGCGCGGGGACACTCACCGCACGGAGCAGGAAGGCCGCGCGTCGCAGGTCCAGCGCTGCCGTGCTGCGCAAGATTCGAGGGCATCGTACAGAGATCTGGAGAATCGGCCCGACACGCTGAGCGCGGCGGCGGCCTTCTTGCAACGGCTCGTGACCGCGGCGGCGGAGATTGCAGCCGTCGCGGTGCGCCGGACGAGGAACTTCAGTGGTGGGCCAGCGCCTTGGAGCGTTCCTGCACCGACCATCGCGACGACCTCCTTCACATCGCCGCCTGGGCAGATCGGGACACGTGCGCAGTCGGCAGTGGGCCGTGGGCAGTCAAGAGTCGGCGTTAAGCAAGCTTCGGCGAGACTCGATGCGGGCTCTGCGAGATTGCTGCCTTGCAAGCCGAGCTCCCGATGATTGACAGGCTCCGGAAGTTTGCACGCCTTGCCACCGACCACTCACTGCTCCCACTCATCGACTGCATCACTGCACCACTCACCACGTCACCACGCACCACTCGCCACTGACCACGCCACCGCTCACCACTGGCTCGCGGCAATTGCGTCAAGCGATCGCTCGATTCCTCGCAGCGTGCCGCCGAGCGGATCAAGACGCTGGAGCAATTGGCGAGCCAGTGCCAGGAATTCGCCGACATGGACTTTTCGTTCCTGTTCGACGAGGCCCGCGACCTGTTCGCCATCGGCTACAACGTCGGCGACCAGCGCCTGGACAACAGCTTCTATGATCTGCTGGCGTCGGAGGCGCGCCTCGCGAGCTTATGTGATGATTGCTCAGGGCCAGGTCAGCCAGGAACATTGGTTCGCGCTGGGCCGGATGCTGACCTCGACGGGCGGCGCGACCACGTTGCTGAGCTGGAGCGGCTCGATGTTCGAGTACCTGATGCCGCTCCTGGTCATGCCGACCTACGAGAACACTTGCTCGACCAGACCTACCGGGCGGCGGTGCGCCGGCAGATCGACTACGGCAAACAGCGCGGCGTGCCGTGGGGTATCTCGGAGTCGGGGTACAACACGATCGACGCCCACATGAACTATCAATACCGGGCCTTCGGAGTGCCGGGGCTGGGATTGAAGCGCGGACTGGCCGAGGATCTGGTCATCGCGCCGTATGCCAGCGTCCTGGCCCTGATGGTGGCGCCGGAAGCGGCCTGCGCGAATCTGGAACGCCTGGCCGCCGAAGGTCACGCAGGCGCCTATGGCTTGTACGAAGCCGTCGATTACACGCCGTCGCGGTTGCCGACGCGGAGCGACCGAGCGTCAACGTCCGCCAGTTCATGGCCCACCACGAGGGGATGAGCCTGTCTGGCGCTGGCCTACCTGCTGCTGGACAGGCCGATGCAGCGCCGCTTCGAAGCCGACCCGATGCTGCGCGCCGCCGACCTCTTGCTTCAGGAGCGCGTGCCCAAGGCCGTGGCGCCGATCTTCCCTCACGTCGCGGAAGCCAGCGCCACCCGGAGCGCCTCGGCCGAAGAGGAAGGCGCGATGCGGGTCTTCACCGACCCGAGCGGACCGGTGCCCGAGGTCCATCTGCTTTCCAACGGCCGATACCATGTCGTGATCACCAGCGCGGGCGGCGGTTACAGCCGCTGGCGAGATCTGGCCGTGACGCGCTGGCGCGAAGACGCCACCCGCGATTGCTGGGGCACCTTCTGCTATCTGCGCGATCTGGACAGCGGCGATCTTCTGGTCCACGGCCTGGCAGCCGACGCTCAAGCCGGCCAAACGCTACCAGGCGATCTTCACGCAGTCCCGCGCCGAGTTCCGCCGCAGCGACGACCGGATCGACACGCATACGGAAATCAGCGTCTCGCCCGAGGACGACATCGAGCTGCGGCGGATCACGCTCACGAACCGATCCGAACTGCCGCGCACCATCGAGCTGACCAGCTATGCCGAGGTGGTCCTGGCCCTGCCAGCCCATGATCTGTCGCATCCCGCGTTCAGCAACCTGTTCGTGCAGACGGAATTGGTGCGCGATCGGCAGGCGATCCTCTGCACGCGCCGGCCGCGGTCGGCCGAGGAAAAGCCGCCGTGGATGATGCACCTGATGACCGTCCAGGGCACGACGATCGGCGAGGCGTCGTTCGAAACCGACCGGATGAAATTCATCGGCCGCGGCCGCACCCTGGCCGATCCCGGCCGCGATGGACGGGAAGACGCCGCTTTCGGACAGCGAGGGTCCGGTGCTCGACCCGGTGGTCTGCATCCGCCGCGTCGTCGTCCTGCAGCCGAACGAGATCGGCGCGGGTCGACCTGGTCACCGGCGTCGCCGAGACGCGGGAGGCGGCCATGGCGCTGACGGAAAAATACTCCGACCCTCGCCTGGCCGACCGCGTCTTCGAGCTGGCCTGGACGCACAGCCAAATCCTGCTGCGGCAGCTCAACGCCAGCGAGGCGGATGCTCAGGTCTACGGCCGGCTGGCGGGCTCGATCATCTACGCCTCCGCGCTGCGCCGCGCGAAAGCCAGCGTGCTGATCCGCAACCGGCGCGGACAATCGGGGCTCTGGGGCTATGGCATCTCGGGCGATCTGCCGATCGTGCTGGTCCGCATCCGCGACCGCACGCGGCATCGAGCTGGTGCGCCAGGCCGTGCAGGCTCACGCCTACTGGCGGATGAAAGGCGTCGCCGTCGACCTGGTCATCTGGAACGAAGACGACTCGGTCTACCGCCAGACGCTGCAGGACGCGATCATGGACCTGGTCGCCGCCAGCCCGGAAGCGGCGCTGGTGGACAAGCCCGGCGGCATCTTCGTTCGCCGCGGCGAGCAGATGTCGGAAGAAGATCGAGCGCTCTTGCAGACCGTGGCCCGCGTCATCCTCGTGGACGACGCCGGCACGCTGCCCGAGCAGGTCGAACGCCGGGGCCGCAGCGGAGCTGTGCCATTCCCGCTTCTCGAAGCCGGTCGACGCCGCCGGGACCGAAGCCGCTCCGGACCGCCGGCCGAGATGCCCCAGCGCGACCTGGCGTTTTTCAACGGCCTGGGCGGCTTCAGCCGCGACGGCCGCGAATATGTCATGCTGCTCGGACCCGGCCAGACCACGCCCGCGCCCTGGGTCAACGTGATCGCCAATCCGCAGTTCGGCACCGTCGTCTCCGAGAGCGGCTGCGCCTACACCTGGGCGGAGAACAGCCACGAGTTCCGGCTCACTCCCTGGTACAACGATCCGGTCACCGACGCCAGCGGCGAGGCGCTCTACATCCGCGACGAGGAGACCGGCCACTTCTGGTCGCCGTCGCCTCTGCCGGCGCGCGGTCAGAACCCGTATGTCGCCCGCCACGGCTTCGGCTACAGCATCTTCGAATACGCCGAGGACGGCATCGTCACCGAGCTGTGCGTTTATGTCGCCACCGACGCGCCGGTGAAGTTCGCCCGGCTCAAGATCACCAACCGCTCCGGCCGGCCGCGCGAACTCTCGGTCACCGGCTACTGGGAGTTGGTGCTGGGCGAACTGCGGGACAAATCGCTCATGCACGTGGTGACGGAGGTGGACCCCGTCTGCGGCGCGATCTTCGCACGCAACCCCTACAGCCCCGAGTTTGCCGACCGGGTCGTCTTTGTTGACGCCAGCGAAACGGTCCGAACCGTGACCGGAGACCGCACGGAATTCCTCGGCCGCAACGGCACGCCGGCGAACCCCGCGGCCATGCGCCGCGTTCGGCTTTCCGGCCGCGTCGGCGCGGGACTCGACCCCTGCGCCGCCATGCAGGTCCCCGTCGCACTTGAGGACGGCCAGGAAAAGGAAATCGTTTTCATCCTCGGCGCCGCCGAAAGCGAAGACCAGGCACGGCAACTTGTGCAGCGCTTCCGCGGCGCCGGCAACGCTTACCAGGCTCTGGAAGGTGTCTGGCACTACTGGAGCCGGACGCTCGGCGCGGTCTATGTCGAAACGCCCGACCCGGCCGTCAACTTCCTGGCCAACGGCTGGCTCATCTATCAAACGCTCGCCTGCCGCATGTGGGCGCGCACGGGGTTTTACCAGTCCGGCGGCGCCTTCGGCTTCCGCGATCAGTTGCAGGACGCGATGGCCCTGGTGCATGCCGAGCCGGGCCTGCTGCGCGAGCATCTGCTCCGCGCGGCCGGCCGCCAGTTCCGCGAGGGGGACGTGCAGCACTGGTGGCATCCGCCCGCGGGCCGCGGCGTGCGCACGCACTTCTCCGACGACTTCCTCTGGCTTCCCTATGCGACGTGCCGCTACGTCGCGACCACCGGCGACACCGGCGTGCTGGATGAGCGTGTGCCGTTTCTGCGGGCCCGCACGCTGCGTCCGGAGGAAGAGTCGAATTACGACCTGCCGCAGATCTCCGACGACGTCGGCACGCTCTACGAGCATTGCGTCCGCGCCATCGACAACGGTCTGCGTTTCGGCGTCCACGGCTTGCCGCTGATGGGCTGCGGCGACTGGAACGACGGCATGAACCTGGTCGGCCAGCACGGCAAAGGCGAAAGCGTCTGGCTGGCCTTTTTCCTCTACGACGTGCTGACGCAATTCGTGGAACTCGCCCGCCGGCGCGGCGACGTCAACATCGTCGACAAATACACGCTCGAAGCCGGCCGGCTGCGGGGCAACATCGAAGCACACGGCTGGGACGGCGAGTGGTATCGCCGCGCTTACTTCGACGACGGCACGCCGCTCGGATCGGCCGGCAACCCGGAGTGCCAGATCGATTCCATCGCCGCAAAGCTGGTCGGTCCTCTCCGGCGCCGGCACCAACGGGCGAATGCGCGCAGGCCATGGAAAACCTCGACCGCCGCCTCGTCCGCACGCGACGCGCGGCTGATCCAGCTACTCGATCCGCCGTTCGACAAGTCGGACCTCAACCCTGGCTACATCAAGGGCTACGTCCCCGGCGTCCGCGAAAATGGCGGCCAGTACACCCACGGGGCCATCTGGGCGGTCATGGCCTTCGGCGGCCATGGGCGATTGCCAAACGGGCGTGGGAGCTATTCCGGCTGATCAACCCCGTCACCCACGCCGACACGCCCGGAGGCGGTCGCCGTGTACCGGGTCGAGCCGTACGTCGTGGCCGCCGACGTTTACGCCGTGCCGCCCCACACCGGCCGCGGCGGCTGGACCTGGTACACCGGCTCGGCCGGCTGGATGTATCGGCTCATCACGGAATCGCTCCTGGGCCTGCATCTGGACGTCGACAAGCTCCGCTTCACGCCGTGTCTGCCCTCGGACTGGAAGTCCTTCAAGATCCACTACCGCTATCGGGAAACCTTCTACCACATCACTTTTCGCACTAGCGGCACTGGGAGAGCGGTGACGCGGATTTTGCTCGACGGCAACGAACAGACCGAAAAATGGCTGCCGCTGATGGACGACCGCAATGAGCATCATGGAGAGGTCGAGGTGGGCTGAGTTTGTAATGACGATCTAAGGGACGCACCTGTTTTTTGCAGCTCTCGGCCGAAAATACGATTCCGGGGGCCTAGTCAGCAAGGCAGTCATTGGCCCGCGAGGAAACCGTGGTCGGGGGGGAAGAGTCGCCCCGCAAACCGGGGTCGGTAAGTGCGGCGCGGTGTCCCGGTTTTGCTTCGGAATTTTCGGGTGGTGAGCTAGAGCGTCTCAACGTGACCCGCACATTTCCCGGGCTATTTTCGAATCTGCCGAGAATCCACACCGGTCCGTTGGGACCTGGTCGTTTGAAGGAAAAGTGACCGCCGTACAAGTTGACAGGGCTGCCGGCCTCTGTTGCGGACTTGGTGGCGAGGCAGGCGAGGAGGGGCCTGAGAAGGCGGCATGATTGACGATCCGTGATACTGTCTGCCTCGAGCACGAACTCTTGGGGCTCTCCTGAGATTTGGGCTGCAATGGCGCCGAGCACTTGCTCCGCCAGCCCCTCCACAGTCCAGCCTGGACGGAGCGGAGCACCAAGAACGTCGCTAATGGGGTTGTTGGCGGTCACAATGGGATTACCCTTTTTTTGAGTTTGTGCCATTCGGCCCGCAGTTCACTCAGCCCGCATCCAGGCTCGAAACGTATTTCTCCGCTAATTGCCAATCCGGCGGCAATGGAGTCGGCGTGGAGGATCGCCATGATCCGAGCGGGCACGCTCACCTCCAGGATAGCCGGTCCTCCTTCGTTGGGGAAGAGCGCATGCTTGTTCCGTGCGGCCAATTCTGGGGTGCCTGTGCTGCATTGACGCCCGTCGCCGATGACGGTCGAAAAGCCCTCCGCCGGAGGGAGGCTCCCACTTCCCGGTTCCCGGTAGTCCGGGTCTGGACCATTCGTCTCGATCGCGAGGGCTCGCTGGAGCGTCGTCCCGTGATGGAGAATGGTCGGTGGAGGATCAGGTGCCAATGAGGGATTACCTTGGTGTTAGACTCTACTTCACGTTAGGCAAGCTTTTATGTGCCGCACTCAATGTTCCTCCGTTGTCGGCCCGGAGCCTCGGCACTTACGGTGGTACGGGCTGTTCGCAGGTCGGACAAAACTCGCCCTCCAAGAAGCTGCCACGCGGCCGCTGGCACCATGCGCACCTTTGAACCCGCCAATTGGGCCACGTACACTGCTTCCGTTTTTTGACCGCGCTATTGTAGCCCAAGAGCCGAAGTGACGAAAGAGGCCAGGCTATCAGGGGACGCATCCATTTGGGCGGCATGCCGATTTTGAAATTGGATTCGTCCCCTTTGTGTGCCCTGGCGCATTGACGGCTAAATGCCCGGCTCCGCCACCGGGCTATCCAGTTCATCCCAGAGTCCGCCGACATTGGGGTGGAGGCGGGCCAGGCAAGCGAGGCAATCGTCCCATTGCTCGCCGTATCCCGGTGATTGCAACGGTGGACCTGGTTCCCATTGGCTGCCGTCATTGCCATCGGGGTGCAATAGCGGCATTGGTTGGTCGAAACCGCTTTCAACCAATGCCCCGATTACATCTTCGAGTACAGCAGTCTGGTAAATGGCACGCTGCGAAGGGCGCACCACCAGGGGCACGCCGGCAGCGGTATTTTGTGTTGCCGCCGGCAACATCTCAGCATCAGAGTTCCCCCGTTCCCCGCCCACCGTAAGCAAAGTGCTGGCCTGCGCTATATCGATTACCAATGCGCCCTGGCCATCCGACAACGTTGTCCTGAATTCACGCGACCCCGTCGGATTGACTTGCGTCACCAATGATATTGGTGCCAGGGAGAGCGCGGCCGTTGCATTACTGCCCACTGCCCCCTCGCCCCCTGCTTCAGGTTCACTGCCCACTTTTATTGTCACCAGACTCCCGCCGGCGGTACTTTGAATCGGCACACTGCTGAACAGATCGATGCCGATGTCGCCGGTTTGCGAGTTGATCGTGGTCGACAATTGCCAACCGCTGCCGGCGCTGGGCACCGTTCCCAGCTGGATGTCGGCCGGCGTCACGCTGAACAATCGCGGGTCATAATGCAGGGCGAGGATCGCTTCCGTCAGGCCGGTGCTGCCGTCTGGCCGGGCCGTGTCGATGTCGACGGGCACGATGACAGTGCCGCCCGGCATGGCCACCAGTTGTGCGGGCAGGCTCAGCGCCGGATCGGGACCCGTGGCCGTGATCGGCAAACCTGTCGGAATTGCAGGGATCTGCGTGCGCGGCGTGCCCGACAGCACCGAGTTGAGCAGCGTCACGTCCGAGGCGTCGACCAGGCCGTCGTTGTTGAGGTCGGCAATGATCGCCGGGTCGGCCAGGGGAAACGCTGAGAAGCCGCTTAATGTGCCGGCGGCGCTATTGGTGCTGATGCCGGTCGCCACCGCCGAGATGTCCGCCGCGTCGCCGGCGCTCAGGCTGCCGTTCGCCGAGCCTGACGCATCGCCAAAGTAGGCCACAATTTCCACTTCGTCAGCGCCTTGCACGGCAATGGCGCCGCCGTTGAGCTGGACGCCGCTCCAGTGCAAAAGCGCCTTGGATTTGTACAGCGATGCCGCCGAGTTCGGCACCGTCGCCACCAGGCCGCCCAGGCGAACAACCGCCGTGGACGTGGCCAGGGCTGTCGGACTGCTGAAATCCAGGATTGCGGTGCCCGGAGTGGACGCGGCATCGAGCGACAATGAAGCGCTTGTGAGTGAGCTGTTCACGTTGGCCGCCGTGATGCTCAGCAATGCCGAGTTGTAAGTCAGCGTAAATGTTCCAGACGTAACGCCGCTGCCGTTGCTGAGATTGACCGGAATACCTACGGGTTGGCTGTTGGGCAGGTTGATCGGTAGGGCGCTGTCCGGCCCACGGGCAAAAGCGGGGATGCCGACTGTCGTCAACGGGGTCGCGCCTACGACAAAGGTCGCAACATAATTGGTTCCGGCCGGGTTGCCGTTGTTGGCGCCGTCGAGCGGGTCGCCCAGGCTGTCCACGAAGCCGTTGGTGGCGCTGCGGAAGGTGACGGTATAGGTGCCGGCCGCGAGCACGCCGGTGCCGGGATTGAAGGCGGCGCCGGAGAAATTGCTGGTTTTGACAAAGGTGATGGTCTGATCGCTGGGGTCGATGATCAGCGAGCCGTGGATCGAAATCTGCGGTGCGCCGGGCCCGGTCAGCAGCACGTCGTCGACCCCGCCGCCGGAACTGGAGTCGTAGAGATCGAGCAATGTGGGAATGAAGGGCTTGTCGAAGATGGCGACGAAGCCGGTGGTCGTCGGTGTCAAGCTAGTGACAGTAAGGCCGCGCGTGGCGACGGGGTTGCTGGTGCCGGTGATTGTGGCGGTGGTGACATCGGTGGCGGTGAGAGTCTGGTTGCCCAGTGATTGGAAGGTGGCGCTGAAGACGCCCACGCCGTTGGTCAAGGTGGCGTTGCCGGGCAACGAAGCGGCGCTGTCGCTGCTGGTGAAACGGACGGTGCCTGTGTAGCCGGCGGCAGTGTTGTTGAATTGATCCTTGGCGGTAACCGTGATGGCCACGGCGCTGCCGGTGATGGCGAGGGCAGGGGCCGACACCGCAAAATGATTGGCGGCTGCGGCGCCGACCGTGATCGCCGCGCTGGTGCCGGTGAGGCTGCCGTTTACCGTGTCGGTGGCGGTCAAAGTCTGATTGCCGGCGGTGCGCAGCGCGGCGGCGAAGAAACCGACGCCGCCCGTCAAGGTAGCATCGGCCGACAAGCTAGCCTGGACATCGCTGCTGCTGATGTGCACGATGCCGGCATAACCCGCGGCAGTGTTGCCCAGGGCATCCGTGGCCGTCACCGCGTAAATGAAAATGCTGCCCGCCGTGGTGCTGCTTGGGGCGCTGATTACGAAGTGGGTCGCAGGAGCGCTGACGGTGATCGGGGCTGTTCTGCCGTAGACGGTGATGGCTGCCGCGTCGAAAACGGATATTGTCTGGCTGCCGAAGGTGTTGAGGGTGGCGCTGAAAGTGCCGGCGCCGCCCGTGAGCGTGGCGTTGGACGGCAAGGACGCGCTCTGGTCGCTGCTGGTAAAACGGAGCGTGGCCGCATAATTGGCGGGGTTGTTAAAGGGGTCCTCGGCTGTGACGGTGAGGGTGAATGGCGTGCCAGCCGAGACGCTGCTGGGAGCACTGATGGCAAAGTGATTCGCGGCAGCGGCGGTGACTGTGATATTGCCGCTGGTGCCTGTGAGGGAACTGTTCGCCGTGTCGGTGGCGATGAGGGTTTGAGTGCCGGCGGTGATCAGGATGGCCGTGAAGATGCCGACGCCGGCGGTCAGGGTGGCGCTGGGCGGCAATAGTGTATTGCCGTCGCTGCTGGTGAATTGGACGGTGCCGGTGTAGTTGGTCGCGATGTTGCCAAAGGGGTTCTCTGCCGTCACTGTCACTTTGATGGGAGCACCTGCGACGTCGGCTGCCGCGGCGCTCACCGTGAAGTGGCTGGCAACGGGTGTGGTCACGGTGAGGACGGCATTGCCGGTGATGCTGCCGCTCGAAGCGTCGGTGACTGTCACGGTTTGGCTACCAAGTGTAACCAATGTCAAGGCGTTGGTGAACACGTGGATGCCGTGGTCGCCAGGCACAAATGTGTAATCCGGGGGCAGCGACACACCTAGACCCGCGTCCGTCGTCGAAAAATGCACGGTGCCGGTGTAAGCATAAGACGTTTCGTTGGCCTGGTCTTCGGCATTGACGGTCAAGGTCGCCTTGCTGCCCGCGGGGATGTTGGCAGGCGTGGCACCGAGGACGAAATGAGTCGCCGCCGCAGGGCTGATTATGGTGTAGACCTGGCCGGTGAAGTTGCCATTTGTGGAATTCAGCAGCACGCTGAATGACTTACCCTGGAAATTGGCCGTAATGATGTCGGGCTTGCCGTCGCCATTCACATCGCCAACAGCCAACGACCAAGGGGAGTTACCGGCTGCGAAGATCTGTTGAGCCTGAAAAGTGCCATTGCCGTTCCCCAAGAGCACACTGACCGAGTTGCTAACACTGTTAGCTACGACGATGTCGGGATGGCCGTCACCGTTCACATCGCTCAAGACAACTGCCCGTGGACGTGTACCGGTCGGAAAGGTGAGTTGTGCCTGGAAGGTGCCATTGCCATTGCCCAATAAGACGCCGACGTCGTTGTTGCCATAATTGGCCACGACGAGGTCGGCCTTGCCATCACCGTTCACGTCGCCCAGCACCAATGACATGGGATCAAATCCTGTCGCGAAGGTCCTTCCAGGTTGAAATGTACCAGTGCCATTTCCCAATAGCACGTCAACCGGTGCGTTCACACCAGGATTTGTGGCCACAGCGATATCTAGCTTTCCATCGCCGTTCACATCGCCCAATGCCAACGAACTTGGAAAAGATCCCGCTCCAAAAGTTGCTTGCGATTGGAATGTGCCGTTGCCGTTGCCCAACAGCACGCTCACCGAGTTGCTGTTTTTATTGGCCACGACGATGTCGGGTACGCCATCGCCGTTGACATCGCCCAGCTCCACGGCACTTGGCCCAGAATCGGTGGCGAAGGCTTGTTGGGTTTGAAAGGTGCCGTTGCCATTACCCAACAGCACGCTCACCGTGTTGGTGTTGTAGTTGGCCACAACCAGATCCGGTTTGCCATCGCCGTTCACATCGCCAATAACGACTGAAACCGGACGGGAACCGGTGATGAAGGTTTTTTGGTCCTGAAACGTGCCATTGCCGTTGCCCAAAAACACGCCCACAGTGTTCTGGTAGCGATTCACGGCAACGAGATCAGGGATACCGTCGCCGTTTACATCACCCAAAGTCATCGCAAATGGGTCGGTTCCTGTTCCAAAGGTTTGTCGCGGCTGAAATGTGCCATTGCCATTGCCTAACAACACGCTGACCGTGCTGTACTGAGTGTCAACGACAACGAGATCTGCTTTCCCGTCGCCGTTGACATCGCCCAACACCACCGCGATTGCCTCATTGCCGGCCGCCAACGTCTGTGGAGTCTGGAATGTGCCGTTGCCATTACCTAATAACACACCCACGTTGTCGCCGTTTGGTCCGGCCAATACCAGGTCGGGCACACCGTCGCCGTTCACATCCCCCAGCACTACCGAGTGCGCGGAAGTGCCTGCCGGAACACTTATTTGCGCCTGGAATGTACCGTTGCCATTGCCTAATAGCACGCTAACGGTGTTGTCATTATTGGCCAAGGCGAGGTCGGTTTTGCCGTCTCCATTTACATCGCCCAGAGCCACAGACCAAGGATAAGAACCAACTCCATCTGTCATTTGCGCCTGGAATGTACCGTTGCCGTTACCCAACAACACGCTGACCGTGTTATTCAAGCGATTCGTCACCGCGAGGTCGGGCTTTCCGTCTCCATTCACGTCGCTCAACGCTACAGCGGAGGGCGCAGGCCCAGTGGCAAAGACTTTTTGTGCTTGGAAGGTGCCGTTGCCATTGCCCAACAAAACGCTGATCGTGTCACCGACGGCATTAACGACGACGAGGTCGGGAATGCCGTCGCCATTCACATCGCCCATGACCATAGCGATTGGGCCATAACCTGTGGCAAAGGTCTGTTGTGCTTGGAAGGTGCCATTGCCATTCCCCAAAAGCACACTGACGGTGTTGCAGCCATCGTTGGCCACGGCGAGGTCCGGCTTGCCGTCCCCGCTCACATCCCCGATCACCACCGACTCTGGGGAAGTGCCTGTCGCGAAGGTTAGCTGTCCCTGAAAAGTGCCGTTGCCGTTTCCCAACAGAACACCGACCGTGTTGCTGCTTTCATTGGCCACGGCGACATCGAGAATGCCATCGCCGGTTAAGTCGCCCAAAGCAACTGATCGTGCAGCGGAGTTATTGCCGAAGGACTGTTGTGCCTGAAAGGTGCCGTTGCCGTTCCCCAACAGCAAGCTCACCGCGTTGTCGGTAAAATCAGCCAAGGCGATGTCGGGCTTGGCGTCGCCGTTCATGTCGCCAATTGCCAACAAGCCGGGAAAAAATGCCGTAAAGGCCTGCACGGCGAAAGTTTTCGGTGCCTGGAATGTGCCGTTGCCGTTGCCTAATAACACGCCGACCGAGTTGTTATCGCCCAAATAAGGGCTGCCGTTATTAGCTTCGGCGAGGTCGACTTTGCCATCGCTGTTTACGTCGCCAATAACCAAAGCGCCTGGAGAAGGCCCCGCGGCAAAGGTCTGTGGTGCTTGAAAAGTGCCATTGCCATTTCCCAATAGCACGCTGATGGTGTCGCTCGCCCGATTGGCCACGGCGAGGTCGGCCTTGGCGTCGCCGTTCATGTCGCCAATAACCAGGGAGTCAGGATTCGGGCCTGCTGCGAACGACTGTGGTGCCTGGAATGTGCCGTTGCCATTTCCCAAAAGCACACTAATCGCGGAGTTGCCATTGTCGGCCGCGACGACGCTGCCATTATCCGCCACGGCGATGTCGGCCTTGCCATCGCCGCTCACATCTCCAATAACCACTGAGTATGGCTGAAAACCTGCGGCGAATGTTTGCTGGGCCTGGAATGTGCCGTTGCCGTTGCCCAATAGCACGTCCACACAATTGCCGTATTGGTTGGTGACGACCAAGTCGAGTTTGCCATCGCCGTTCAAATCGCCTAATGCCAGCTGCGATCGCAAACCGCCACCGGCGGCAACCGTTTGCTGCGTCTGAAACGTGCCGTTGCCGTTTCCCAATAGCACGCTAGCCGTGGGACTGATACCGTCGGTTGCAATGATGTCGGGTTTCCCGTCGCCGTTCACATCGCCTAGCACCAATGCACGTGCTCCGCCGGGTACCGAAAATATTTGCGGTGCCTGGAATGTGCCATTGCCGTTGCCTAACAGCACACTGACAGCACCCTCGATACCCGCTACGATATCGGGTTTCCCGTCGCCGTTCAAATCACCAATCGCCACGGAATAAGGAGTAGAACCCGCGGGGAATTGTTGTGTCGGAAAGTTCACCGGGGCGCCTTGCTGTGTTAGGCTATCACCGCCAAATCCCCGGATGCTGCCGTTGTCCACCAGGTTCAAGCCGAGCGAGCCACTCCCCGTGATGCCGCTGACTGTGACGGTGTAAACCGAGGCACTGACAGCCGTCACTTGAATCAAATTGCCGGCAATCGGGCCGGTCGACGCCAATGCAAAATCGGTGGAATCAACTCCCACGACGGGTTGGTTGAAGGTAACTGTGAAGGAGACGCTGGTGGCATTGGTGGTTGGGCCGGCCGGTGTGGTGCAGTTGATTGATTGGACAAAAACCAGGTGGCTGCTCGTGTAAACTTGACCTGTGAAGTTGCCGTTGGCGTTATTCAACGACACGTAAATTGACTGCACTCCAACATTGGCGACGACAAGATCGGGCCTACCGTCGCCGTTCGTATCGGCTAGCACCATCGAATATGGACCAGAATTCGTGCCGAAGGTCTGTTGTGTCTGGAAGGTGCCATTGCCATTGCCTAAAAGCACGCTGATTGAGCTGCTACTTTGGCTCGCCACGGCCAGATCGGGCTTACCATCCCCGTTCACGTCACCCATGACCAACGGGCCAGGAGATTTCGCCACGGCGAAGGCCTGTTGTGATTGGAAAGTGCCATTGCCATTGCCTAAAAAAACACTGACGCTGGGGCCGCTAAAATTGACCACAGCGAGGTCACACTTGCCGTCGCCGTTGACATCGCCGAACGCCACGGATTGTGGATTATTGCCAGTCGCGAGTGTCTGTTGTGCCAAGAAGGTGCCATTGCCATTGCCTAATAACAGGCTGATCGTGTTGCTCTTGTTATTGGCCACTGCGAGGTCCGGTCTGCCGTCCCCGTTGACGTCGCCGAAAGCAAGCGCAGTTGGACCACGTCCAGTCGCGAAAGTCAGCGGGGATTGAAACGTGCCGTTGCCGTTGCCCAGCAAAATACCGACCGTGTTGCTGCCGTAGTTGACCGTGGCGAGATCGGGTATGCCGTCGCCATTCACGTCACAAACCGCGACTTTGTTCGGAGAAGAGCCTGTTGCGAAGGTCTGCTGCGTCTGGAAAGTGCCGTTGCCATTGCCCAACAACACGCTTACCGAGTTACCACCAAACTGGTTAACCACTAGATCGGGTATGCCATCGCCGTTGACATCGCCCAGGATTACCGACTGCGGATAATACGCTGTGGCAAAGGTCTGCTCGGCCTGGAAAGTGCCGTTACCGTTACCCAGCAACACACCGACGGTTTTGCTGGATGAGTTATTGCCGTTGGTCACGACGAGGTCGGGTATGCCGTCGCCGTTCACATCGCCTAACGCAAAAGATCTCAATCCAGGAGTTGTCGCGACGAGTTTTTGATTCTGAAATGCCGCCGGACCGTTTTGCTGCCCGAGGGGGTTGCCAGCCATGTCGCGAATGGTTCCGTTGTCCACCAAACTTAGGCCAACAGTGCCAAGGCCGGAAATACCGCTGACCGTAACCGTGTAGACCGAGCCGCTGACAGGCGTCACCTGCGTCACAGTGGCCGTGGTCGTGCCAGTCAGCGCCAAACCGAAGTCAGCCGCATTTACGCCGGTTACTGATTCGCTGAAACTCACCGTGAAGGTCACGGCCGTGGCATCGGTAACCGCGGCAGCCGGCCCGGTCCGGTTGATCGACTCCACGAACGGCCAAACCTGGTTGATGGTATAGACCTGGCCCGTGAAGCTGCTATTGCTGAGACTGCCGCCGCTTGAATCGAGGATGCTGCCGTTGTTTACAAGGTTAAGGCCCAAGGTGCCGGTGCCGCTGATGCCGCTGATCGTGATCGTGTAAACCGAGGGGCTGACAACCGTCATCTGCGTGAGCGTGGTGCCCACGGTTCCGGTCGTGACCACTTGAAAGTCGGTGGGATTGACGCCGGTCGCCGCCTCGTTAAAGGTCACCGTGTAAGCGGCAGTCGTGGCGTTGGTGATCAGGCTTGCCGGCGCGGTGCCGTTGATCGACAGCACCGAAAGCGACGGCAGCGTGCGATCTTCCAGCTCCTCAAATCCCGGCAGCAATCGCCGATTGCCATGAATCCGGCGTACCTTGCGGCGCTCGAAGAGTTTGCCAAGCCAGCGACGAAAGAAGGAATTCATCGTGGTGACCAATAGCTGCACCACTGGACGGCGAATGTGCCGAGTCGGTAGGTGTTAGGCATCATGCTAACATGCCAGACAGGCCAACGCAACCATTTTCCCTACTCGCCGCATGGCGTTTGCATCCCAGACCTGAAGGTCTGGGCTAAGTTCTGCCGTCCCTTCAAGACGGAAGCCATTTTATCGCCGATTTCCGCGGAGGCTAAATCGGTGACATGTGGCGGCACTTTTTCGTTAATTTTCCCGTGATATTGCGGTTTGACCGCCGCTGATTGTCACTTCGTTTTTCTGCCTGGCCCACGTTTTTCACTTGCTATTTTCGGCCTCGCCCCTTCGCCAGCTGGCTCGCTCAGCACATTTTGCCCGGCAAAATCGGCACTTGATGCGACTGGAGCCTGTTTTTCTCTTGGTCTGCAGCTGCAGTTTAGGCATACCATAGAGACATGGTCGGAACCTAAATTATGTGACAATTCTGGAGGTCGCACCATGGACGATTCCCGCTGCCAGGACTTCTTCCTCCAACCAACCCAGCGGTTGCACCGACGCTATGAAGCTCTCCGTGCTTTCTTCGTGGAACGCCGCCCTTTGCGCGAGGTCGCCGATCGCCTCGGCTACGGCTATGGCACCCTTCGCAACCTGATCGCCGACTTCCGAAAGCAATGCCGTGACGATGATCTACCCCCCTTTTCGCCCAACCGCTCTATGGACGCCCTACCGGCAGCCGCCGCGAACCGGCAGCCGCCCAACCGGAACCTGCCGCCATCGCTGATTGCCGCTGGTGCGATTTGTCCCCGGGACGCCGTCTGCGTACTCGTGTCGCCGGCATCTTCTTGTTCCTGCCGTTGCTGGCCCGCCTCCGCATGGACACACTGGTCGACGAGGCCGGCTATCCTGGTTCCCGCAAGGTGCCCGCTGTTGCCGCTCTGTTGAGCCTGCTGACTTTGAAACTGCTCGACAAAGAACGCCGCAGCCACATTCTGTGATTTCAACTTCGACCAGGCCCTCGGCTTGTTTGCTGGCCTGAACGTCCTGCCCAAAAAAGCTACGCCACTGACTACTCCTACCGCACCACGCGAACTCACCAGCAGCAACTCTTATCCGGTTGGATCGGCGCTCTCGCACCGCTGTTGTTCCCCGACGCCGAGGAGTTTTGCCTCGACTTCCATGCCATCCCTTACCGTGGCGATCCGGAAGCCCTGGAGAACCATTACCTGCCCATGCGCGGCAAAGCTAGCACCAGCATCCTCACATTCTTCGCCCATGAGCCAAAAAGCCGGGTTTTATGCTACGGTAACGCCAATTTGACACGCGCCGATCAGGCCGGTGAAATGATGCGCTTTGTCGAGTTCTGGCACACCGTCACCGGTCACGACCCGCACTGGCTCTACTTCGACTCCAAGCTCGTCCCCTATGCCGAGCTGGCACGTGTCAACGAGCGTGGCATCTCGTTCGTTACCATTCGTCGTCGGGCGCGGCGCCGATGCGGCGCCTGCAGACGTTGCCTGGCATCGCCTGGCAACGGGCCGTCATCGATGTCCCCAAACGCCGCCACAAGAACATCCGCTACGTCGACGAAAGAACCCACCTGCGCGACTACCCTGCACCCATCCGCCAACTGGCCGTCACCGGCCTGGGCCGCGAGGATCCGACACTGTTTTTATCCAACAACCTTACGGCCAGCGGCCGCGAGGTGATCACCCGTTACACTGGGCGCAACGGTGTCGAAGACAGTTTGGGTATCAGCGTCAATTTCTTTCATCTCGATTGCTTGGCGAGCGAAGTGCGCCTCAATGTGGACCTGGATGTCGCCCTGACCGTTATCGCCAACGGTTGTTATCGCTGGCTAGCCAGCCGCTTGCGCGGTTTCGACAAGGCCAAACCGAAACAACTGTACCGCCGCTTCGTGGAAACGGGAGGCGAGGTTGTCATCGAGGCCAACCGCATTGTCGTGCAGTTCGACAAACGGTCGCACAACCCGATCTTGCGTGAAGCGCTCCTCGACCACGAGTGTCCGCCCATCACTTGGTTGGGCGGCTTGCCGATTGCCTTCGAATATCCCTAAAACGGACCTCCCAGGTCGAAAATTGTCACCGACTTTCCTTCCGCGGAAATCGGCGTTTATGGTAAGACTAAGCCCCGGAGGGGCGTCAGAAAGTAGCCCAGACCGTAAGGTCTGGGTGAGGATTGGTCGCTCAAAACAGAAGTCCCGTAGGGACGGCAGAATCCCCGCCGACGCGTCTGCCGTCCCTACGGGACTGGACCCGTGATTTGGCGTTTCAATCCCAGACCTTACGGTTTGGGCTATGTTCTGCCGTCCCTCGGGGACGGAGGGCATTTTGTGGCGTGGCGGCATTGGCGTCAGTTTTTGACTTCGTCTTGCTGATGCCTGGAAGGAAACGCAACAGTTCGAAGGCTGGACGCTTGCCTTATGCAATCTCAGGATTTTAGCGGCACGATCTCAACAAAATGGCTCCAGCCCAATTGTCTCGACAGCGCCGAGACAATCCGCCGCCGTCAAATGCACGTTTCAACGGATCCCAATCTCGACGCTCCGTCGTCGCCGATTTCGGGAGCCTCGACCTGGAGCGGGAACGCGGGTTCGTCAATTTCGGGCAGGGCCGCGGCCGCTTCCCCAACAAACCGCGTGAGATTGAAAGCCGCTTCCGAGAGAAACTTGGCGACCGCCTTCGTCATGGCCCCGTCGTCGCCGGCTAGTTGCACCATGCGGTCCAGCAGGCGTTTGATGACGAGCGCATGCATCTTGACATCGTCCACAATCCTTTTTTGTCCCTTGGGCACGAGGTAGATGCGCATTTCGTGTTTGACCGCCTTGGTGTAGTCGAGGATGTCGCCAAACCGCAGGTCCGCGTCGGCGCCGCTCTCCAGTTTGGAAACCTTGCTCTGCGTGCAGCTTAGACAATCCGCCAGCTCCATCTGCGATAGGCCGGCCTGCGTGCGCAGAACTGCCAGCGCCTTGACCAATTGCCGATTCGACAGCCGTTTGTTGAATTCGTCGGCGGAAGTCCGATCTTCGGAAAGATTCCGAACCATGTCTTCCACGCTTTTGTGTCGTGTTCGCTTTGTCATCAGGATCCTGCCTTTCTTTTCGGAGGTTGCCGACGAATACCCGGTTGTCGAGAACCGCTTGAAACTCTCGGGCAGATTTTTTCGCATACCGTTTGTGCCGCCGTTCGTATTTATCCGTCGATTCAAGCTTCCACATGATTATTATACCGCTGGGGAATAAAAACTCCAGGCCGCTTGTGTTTACACCGCAATTAAATGCCTGCACGGAATATCCACAAGACGAGCAGATCTTGGCAGGGAATGGTGACAGTTCTTGAGTTGGCCCTGCTAATCGTGTCCGATCCGCCACTCCTTCCACCCAAGTCCTGGCTATCGTGGCGGAGAATAGAATACGGAACCACCAAAGCACGAAAAAGGCGGAGCGTGGGTAAGGATGGCAAAGAGCGGCAAAGAATGACAACAGTGTGACACGAAACCGTTTCATTTGTTGTCATCCGTGCGCACCCGTTGTCATCTGTTAGCAGTTTCATGTCATGGGGATCTACCGGGGGGCTGACATGAGACGAAACACAGGGGCGATGTTGGGGGCAAGCTCTCTGGAAAATTCATTGCATGGGCCTGCCCGGAAAATTGAAAGTCCGGGTGTGTGTGCAATGCAACAATGAAAAAATCAGCGCCGCCCGCCGCTAATCTGAACTCTGGCGAGGTCAGCTACCCCGAGGTCAGACCTTGAAGTGGCACTACTCCCCTTTCAGCGACTGAAGGTAAGCTATCAAATCCGCCAACTGCGCGGGGACTAAAGCGTTAACCACTCCTTCGGGCATCGCCGACTGCAACTGCACCTGGCGCGATTCGATCTCCGCCCGCTTCAGCTCGCGTGGTACGCCCGACGATTCCCGAATCTGCACGAGGTTGGCGCTCTCGGTGACGATGAAGCCGGAAAAAACCCGGCCATCCTGCAGCGTGAATGTCACCGTCTCGAACCCCTGGGCGATCTTGGCGCTCGGCTTGAGAATCGACTCCACCAACTCGGCGGCGCTGGACGCTGGCCGATGCCGACCAGGTGGGGGCCTTTGGGCGCCTGGCCGTCGGCGTCTGTGTGGCAGGAACTGCAGGACTGGCTTTTGAAGAGGCCTTTGCCTTTCGCCGCGCTGCCGGTGATTGCCAGGGTTGTTTTCGAGGCGGCCTCGAAACTCATGTTGCCGATTTGCTCCGGATTGTTTGGATCGGCGGGAGCAATCACAATCGGCAGCTCCTTTTCTGCCTTGGGGGCGGCGACCGTCCCGCTCGGCAGCCCAGCAACGGTCACCTGGTGCCTGGGGAGCTCCACACGCAAAAACGCAATGGTCTCGGCGTCGCCATCCTCAACGGCGCTGGCGAGGACCGAGGCGATGCGTGTGCTGAGGGCCCATTCGCGGGGATCCCAATAAGGGCCGTGGTTGTCGGGACGGATTCCCCACCATTCGCCCTTGTAGTCCGCCTCGCGGTGATAGAGTCGCACCAGCGTTCCCAGGATCCCCAGACGCAGCTCCGTGGACCGGGCCGTGCCAAGCTTCTTGATTAGACCCTCAACCGCGTTTTTGTCGTGCATTTCGCGCATAGCCCACAGAGCCCCATCGCGGTGGGGGCCGTCCAAAGCTTCCAGGCAAGCATCGACCGCGCCCAGCGAAACCAATGCTCGCACCGCAAGATGGGGGATGACCCGATCTGGGTCAGGTTGGGCATGCACCGGCTTCGTCGTAGGCATCGCGGAGTTTGCCGGCCTGGTTGTCAACGGGATGATGCTCTTGGCGGCTGCCACATCATTGAGCCGTCCCAGGCTGATGATGGCCTGTGCTTTGACACGCGGCGATTTGTCAGCCAGCGCGGCCAGAAATGGCTTCGTGTCCAGACCATTCAGTTCACTTTTGCGGTCAGTCAAGGCCCGCAAGGCGAATTCCCGCACGGCGGCATCCCGCGCGTAGCTCCAACAGCGGCGCCTGGGAATCCTTGCCGTCCAGCTGTTTTAGCGTGAAGATGGCCGCGGCACGCCCATGCAGCGGCGCCGCGGAATCGGCCGCCAGCGTTATCAGAGCCTTGGTAGCCTCGGCTTGGCGTCCGCGGCGCAGGATTTCACGCTGGCTGTGCAAACGCATAACGGCGTTCGGTTGTGTCAGGTTCCCGATAAGTTGCTCGACATCCGTTTTTTGCAAATTGGGCAACGGCACCGGTTGGAGGCCGCGCGGCGTGACACGCGCGATGAAGCCGACGTTGGGTCCGGTGTAAAACCCGGATTCGCCGCCTCGCCAACTGCACAGATAGAGCCTGCCGCTGCCGTCCATGTCCATGCCCGTGGGCCGGGGGATTTTCAAGAAGACCTCCTGCTTCAGCTCGAAAGTGGCGCCTTTTGGCCGCAAGGGATGCTTGTAGATCTCGCTTCGGCCCCAGTCGCTCGTGAACAGGGTGCCCTGGTAATTTTTGGGCCACGCGGCGTTTTCCAGAAACAGGTCGCCGGTGCCGCTGCCACCGCCAAACTGTCCCAGGGGCGGCATGATTTCGTCCGGGAAATTGGCATAAAGCTGGGTGTAGCCGTAGTGGGCAGTCTGCATAAGGTGGCTGACGCGGATGTCCCACCCCGGTCCGTTATTGTCGTTGTCGCGTGTGAACAGATTCATGAAAGGGTCGATGGCGAGGTCGAACGGGTTGCGCAGGCCGGTGAGGAAGATTTCCAATTCCGTCCCGTCGGGCCGAACTCGCAGGACGCCGCCGCCGCGGAGCGTGACCTTGGCGCCGTCCTTGCCCTTGGCCTCGACGATGCCGTAATCTCCGACGGCGATGTATATCCAGCCGTCGATTCCCATGCGGATGCCGTTGGTCGTGTGATCACCGCCGCGTAGATCGATTTGGTTGGTGGTCAAACCCGTCACTAAAACCTCATGCTGATCGGCCACGCCATCGCCGTCGTCGTCATGGTAAACGCTCAGCGTGGGTGGATGCATGACCCACAAGGCACCATTCTGGTAGATCAAGCCGCGCGGATGGTCCATCTTGGCGAAAACGGTGACCTGGTCGGCCTTGCCGGTGCCTTTGCTGTCCACCAGGCGAAGCACTTTGCCGCCGCCGGGAGTTCGGCCTAGCTCGCCTTGTTCGTCGACAGCCACGAACAACTCACCGGTGGGCGCCGCTGACACTGCCACCGGATATCCCACCATGGGCGGCGCGGCAAACAGCGTCACTTCAAAATCGGCAGGAACTTTGACGAGGTCCTGGACGTTTTTGTCATCGACATTGATCTGCGGCGCCTTCCCGAAGCCCGGGCCGCCCCCCGGAGGGCCGAAGCCAAATGGCACCGGAATAAAGCCCTTGCTTTTGCCGTCGAGTTGGGCAGCAATCGACGCGGTGCGTTTTTCCACGAAAGTGCGCAGGTCTGGCATTGCAGGACCCTTGAACCCCGGAGGGCCAAAGCCTCCCACGCCTTCTTTGCGAGCCGCTGCCGCTGTCGCATCCCTGGCAATAATTTCCTTGGTGGCTTTCTCAATAGTTTCGATCTGCTTCAGCAACTCTTCCTTGGAGAAACTGCCCGCCGACAACTCCTTGACAATTTGCTGATATTTCTCGCTGACTTCCTTGATGGCCAGCAGCCGGTCGACAAGTTTGTTTTCCCCCGGATAAGGATGCGTGAGGCTTAAGTCCATCTGCTGGTCCGGCGACCCCATGAAAGGCTGGCTGGCAAAGGCCTGCTCCAGATCGCCGGGGATAAAAATAAACTTGTTGGTTTCCCGATGCAGATAAAGGTGATAATTGAAGCCCAGAGCCAGGAAGCCATCGAGGTTGGAGACCAGGGCGTTGGCCGCCATGAAGCGGAGAAATTTTTCCACATCGAGGTACGAGCCGATATCTTTTTGAAACTGATCGACGCTGGCTTGATTGACCAGTTTGGCGAAATCGATGACTCGTTTGGCTTGCTCCGGCGTCGGCTCGGTCAGCGGCTGATAGGCGTCCTTGTACTTGTTCCAGTCGTCACCGAGGAAGTCCACGCCGCGCATGCGCATGGGCTTCATCAGCAATCCCTTGTCACTCCCAAAGCGGTCGGCGAGGAAGGCCTTGTCAATATCCTCCACGACGGTGTACAGGCCGACATATTCCTTGTCAAAATTGCCGGGCACGGTGAGCGTGACCTCGGCAAAAGCCGTGCGTTGTGCAGGCACGCCGGCGGCCCGGAACACGGCGTAAGCCAGGGCTTCGCGGCTTCTGGTCGCGTCCTGGGTGCCGGGATGCAAATGGAGGGCTTTGAGACCGTGGAAATCTTGGTTGTCGAAACGTGCCAGCTCGATTTTGAGGGGCCGCTTGAGATTGGCGCCCGCCGCAAAATAACCGCCGTCGCCACAGTAGCGCAGGCCGACCTTTTTGAACGTCTTGCCGTCTACCGAGAGTTCCGCATGCGCCAGGGAAACTCCAGACCAAAGAGGTTTTTCTCGCTGGGACGGACAGCAGCCGGCTGTTTGTCCTTGGCGGGAGGCTGCCCACCTGGTCCGCCGGGAAACCCTTTCCCCTTGGGCGGCTGCATCGCCTCGTATTCCTTGGCGGACATATCGAGGTGCATGGCCCACACCTTGGCTAGCCCGAAAACTCCTTGGCCTGCGTCCTTGCCCTGATCGGTCTGGCGGCCAACCAGCAAGCCGGTAATGATCAGAACCGCGCCGCTAACCGCGGCAACAGCAGGGAGAGACATTCTAGTCATCATTGCACCTTGCATGAAACGAGGAGCGAAAAAGCAGCGGCAGCCGTGACGGAAGACGAGGCGACACTGGAATGCTAACCCATTAGACAGTGATTGACCAGCTTCCCTCCATTTCCATGCAGTTTCCATTCGAGTATACTGCCATTTAGCGGACGACCTCCGCACCAACGCTATCACGGGAGTAAGCCATGCCTGCTCACACGATTGAGGAATTGCGAGCTTTTCACCAATTCCTTGGTGCCAAGCTGCACGACGAGAGTGCCCAATGTTCTCCGGAGGAGGCCCTCGACGAATGGCGGCGCCAGCATCCCGACGGCCAGGGGGCGGCTGACGACCTCGCTGCGATCGAAGAAGCTCTCGCCGACGTGGCCCAGGGAGATCGAGGCATTCCCTTTGACGATTTCGACCACGAGTTTCGCAACAGGCACCATTTGCCAGGACGGTGATGAATCGGACGTTGTTCAAAGCGCAGCGCCGGCGACTTTACCGGATTGTGTTTGAGTTTTCTGACGCCGAGGTTCTGATCCTGCGAATTCGAGGTCGCGGCCAACCGCCACTCAAGGGACGTGATGTTCAGACTTAAGCCCATTAAATATGAACTACTTCTGGTATTACCGCCCTACAGAGAATTTTCCACCTGCACCGATCAGGCATCCGGAGGAATCCGTTGCAACAGACCGGGTATGTGTGGCATGCACGCAGACAAATCTCCGACCAGCAGAGCAGCGGAAGTTAGTGGAAGAGTGGTGCCGGTTCCTACCGACACAAGCTAATATCCGCTTTCTTTGGCTTGTTTCCAAGGTGCCTCAAATCCTCTTTGATGCCGTCTGCAGAATGTCGTCACTCGAGGGCCTCTATATTAAATGGAGTGGCGTCACCAACATTGCAGCCTTGCAAGAGCTCCACACGCTTCGCTACTTTCACCTCGGCTCTTCGGCCACGGCGGCCGCATTAAAGTTTACCATGCTTGCTAGTTCCCGTGATGATTTCCGCGAGAAAAGCAGGGTCTAACGCGGCTGCCATCCTTTTTCTGCCTATACTTTCTTTGCTCGGATGTTGCTTCACCAAACTCAAGGCGATGCGCCGTAGCGCCGCAAAATTCTCCCCGGCTTTGCGGTGGTTGATGGTGCTCGCGTCTTCTCCAAAATTGACGTCCAACTGCCAATGTAAGTTGTTTTCAATGCCCCAATGGCCGCGTATCACCTTGCCATATTTGCGGGCGCTCATTTTTTTGCTGCCGATAAAATACTTCACCGTTGTCGTGGTCTCCCCGTCGATCGTCTTGTCCGTGCGGCACATGCCAACCGTGGTGAGCTTCTCCCATTGGTCGCGGTCGCGAATACCTTCCGCGTTATGGATCACCGTATAGTGGCGTTCCTCCTGTCGGCCATGCCCAAATGCTACTTTGGTGTATTCCTCCACGACCTCCGATGGCAGTAAACCGTCGACTGCTTTTTCCACCGTGGCTTGAATGTCCTCCAACAAATGTTTTTGGTTGGCCTTCACGTTCAAGACGTAGTCGCCGCCGCGTTCAACGATTTTCTTGGCAATCGCCTTTTGGCAACCCATGGCGTCAATGGTCACCAATGCACCGTGCAGATCCAGGAGTTCCAAGAGCTTCGGAATTGCCGTGATTTCATTGGATTTTGCGTCCGTCATCACTTGGCCGAGAATCACATGCTGCTCGGTCGCCCAGGCGTTCACACAATGCAGCATTCCCAAACCTTTGCCCGGATTCGCGGAATGACGCAAGGCTTTGCCATCAATGGCAATGTGCTTCAGTCCAACCAGATCCGATATTTCTTTGATCCAGCCAATGAAGCTCGCTTGGAAGGCCTTGGGGTCGAGCAAGTTGAAGATGCGTTCAAAGGTATCATGAGACGGAATGCCATTGGGCAACGTCAAAAAGCGTCTGAACCACGTCTGCCGCTTTTGCGCGAACAAGGCGATTTCGCGCCACCCATTGCAATTGGCGATCACGCCGCAGATGGCCATGACGAGGATGTCTCCCAGACCATGCTTCGTTCGCCCAGTGACCCGCGGATCCCACAGCTTGCGAAAGTGCTTCTTGATCGATCCCACGCTGGTAGCGGCCATACGGTTCTCCTTGTTCCGGGCGAGTGTCGGGAGAATCGTAGACCTGTACACTTGACCAAATCAAGGCCATCCCTATAATTTCGGTGGAATTTGACGCGGCCGCCGTGGCTCTTCGGCTGGCTTGCGGTCGATCGACTCCCTTTCCCTCCAACGCAATCTCAGGTGGCTCGGCTTGGAGAACCTGAAACGCATTCGCGACTTCGGGCCGTTGAGTGAGCTCACGGAGCTCGAAGGGCTCACCCTCGAGGGAAGCATGTGGAGTACGCAACGAGTGACGAGCCTTGCACCTATTGGCAGGCTCCACAAGCTCAAATTTCTTTCGATCGCGAACCTTCGAGCGGACGACGGCACCCTTGCCCCGTTGTTCTCGCTTAGGTCACTTGAAACCTTTAACGCAGCAAAGTGGTGGAACAAGATGGAATTGGACGAAATTCGGCGTCGGAATCCGATGTTGATCGCCGAAGTATGAATATGGGCTTGGAAAAGGTGGCAGGAACTGCATACCAATTGCACTTCTGCAAAACCAGCCTCACAAGCAGTCGCCATCACCCATTAGGGTTATCGAGCAGTTCCTGCAACCTGTCGCCTAGCGGCGGTTGCAAACGCGGCGGCCAGGTCGCGTCGATGACACCGACCTGGATCAAGTCACGCAGGTGCATACGATCCTTGTCGCGCCAAGCTACGACCTTCATCCGAACCAAAGCAACTAGCGACACAACCTGAAACTCGGCCGCTCGTTCCGATTCGTCCAGGTCAGGGCACGGATGCTCATCTTCCTGCTTCACCTTTTCGCCGGCGAACAGCAAATGCAAGCCGGCACTTGGCTTGCCCTGGGGGCCGTCGATGAATACGTCCACGTCCGGCAGATGGTGGTAAACGAAGCCCGCCGTCTCCAGGGCGGCTCGCGCAGCGGCGAAATCGGTGCGGCGCACCAGGAGATCGACATCGCGCGTGTTGCGAACGGCCTCGTCGTCGATGCGGGCCACCCATTCCGCGACGGCGTTGCCACCGGCAACGGCATACGGTACGCCGGCACTGTCGAGCGCCTTGGTCGCCCGGCGCAACCGCTCCTTGACCTTTTCTGCCGCCATCAGTGCCCTTTCCCAGCCGACAACGACCCTTTGCGACATGATTGCTCCTTTTTCTTCACTCGATCATAGCCAAAAGGACGCGATGTTGCGATATCATTACTTAAGCACATTAGCCGAGCCTTTCTTTCGGCTGGCTCCGCCTTTTGGCACTTGGACATGTGCCAGTGAAGTGGTACACTGACATGGCAAGACAACGACCGCCCCGTGAGATCATTGCTTACGAAGGCACAAAATTCACTATCGAATGGTATTACGATGACAACGGGTGCAGCCAGGCTTTGGATTACGAACAACGCATGAAAGCGGGCACTTACTTTGCCGAAAACTAGAAAATCAACCACCACCGTCGGACGCTGGATGCAACAGCCGGGGTTCGCGGCGGCCGTTGCGGAGGAGCGCAAGGAACTGTTGCTCACCGAGTTGGTGCTGGCCATCATGGCCGAAGATAACAAGTCCGTTCGCGAGTTGGCTGAAGAGCTGGGTGTGTCCAAGACTGTGATTCAGAACCTCCGTTCTGGCGACCAGACCGATATGAAGCTCAGCAATTTCGTGAAACTCACCCACGCATACGGTTATCACCTCGTGCTCGAAAAGGAAGGCCAGCGAATTACGCTTTAGCGAAGAAAAGTGTGGCCCCCAGGTGTCGACCCCATTTCGATGCGACAAACGGGTCACGCAAAGGTGCGGTGTGGTGGTCGCGGCCAGCAATGGTCGAGGGCTTCGTTAGCCATCAATCTTGATTGTGCGGCATTCAATCAAAGAAGGAGAAGTCAATGGTTCAGAACCCTTTTACACCTTGCGTGCCGCGGCCGGCTGAATTGGCGCTGCTGCTCGTCGTGGTGCTCTTGACCACGGCCCCATCGTCCGCCCAGGTCAAGGGGCAGGGCAAGGCCAAGCAACCCGATTTCATTCCCGCCGGATACGACGACTATCAAAACATGCTCGATCAACTCGGCATCAAGAAGATGCGCAAGGGACGCGATTCGAAAGTCAAGGACACTTCGGATGAAGCGACCGCGAATCCCTACAAGGACACGATGCCGGCGCTGATGACCTTCAAGGATGGGACGAAGGTGACGTCCGCGGATCAATGGCCGAAGCGGCGCGCGGAAATCGTGGAGGATTTTGAACGCGAAGTCTACGGCAGGATTCCCAAGAACGTTCCCAAAGTCACCTGGAAAGTCACCAAGACCGTCGAAGGCGAAAGCGGCGGCATTGCCACGGTGACCAAGACGCTGGTCGGCACCGTCGACAACAGCGACATTCCCGGAGATCAATGTCGAAATTCGAGCCAGCTTCACCGTGCCCAAATATGCCGCGGGCAAGGTGCCGATCTTGCTTCAGTTTGGCGGCGCGGGCGGTTTCGGCGGCAAGGGGGGCGCGAACTCGTGGACGCAACAAGCGCTCAACAAAGGCTGGGGCTACGGCACGGTCGATCCCAGCAGCGTTCAAGGCGACAACAACAAGCTGCGCGAAGGCATCATCGGCCTGACCAACAAGGGCCAGCCTCGCGGTCCCGAAGACTGGGGTGCGTTGCGCGCCTGGGGGTGGGGCGTGAGTTGCCTCATTGATTACTTCGAAGCCAATCCAGATTCGGGAGTCGATCCAACCAAGGTGTGCATCACCGGCGTGTCGCGCTATGGCAAGGCGGCGATTGTCGCCGCGGCATTTGATACGCGCGTTGCGGCCGGATTCGTCGCCTCTTCAGGGGCAGGCGGCGTCAAGCTGCATCGCCACATCTTTGGCGAGCTCCTGGAAAATGTGGCGGCCCGCGGCGAGTACCACTGGATGGCCGGCAACTACCTGAAATATGCGGCAGACGAAGCCAACTTCGGCAAGAAAACGGCGGCGGATTTGCCCGTCGACCAGCATCAGCTGATTGCCCTTTGCGCGCCTCGGCTGTGCTTCATCAGCTACGGCGTCGTCTGCGGCCGGCGATCCGAATTGGGTCGATGCCCGCGGCAGCTTCATGGCTGGCGTGCTGGCAGGGCCGGCCTATCGGCTGCTCGGCAAGAAGGATTTCGGCACGCCGGGAGATTACTTGACCGATCCGCATGCCCGCCGTCAATACCCTCATCGGCGGCGAGCTGGCGTGGCGGCAACACAGCGGCGGCCACACCAATGGCCCCAATTTTCCGGCGTTCTTTGAATGGGCTAGCGGCTATATCTCCTCTCCTGGCGTGACCAAGAAGAAGTAATTAACCCACACGCTCAGGGTAATTAATCTACCTCGCGAAGTGCTGGCCGCGCCGGTGCTTGCCGGCCCTACTCAAGCCTCTGAGTATTCTGTGAAGAGCGGGCGGCCGCCTTTGCATTTTCAGGGCCTTTAAGTAATCGGGCAATCAATGCCGGTCGCGAGTGGACGCCCAGGAGTTCGTAAATCGCCTGAATGTGGTTGTGGACCGTGTGCCGGCTGAGATGAAGCTTCCGGGCGGTTTCCTTCTCAGAGTAGGCTTGAAGTACGAGCTGAAGGACTCGCTGCTGGGCGGGAGAAAACTTTTTCTCCTCTGCCGGCTTGTCCAATGGCTCCCGTGCGCTCCAATCCGTATTGAGATCGGAATCGTCGTCCGCTTGCTCGTCTTTGACCACGAACGAGACCTGGCCGAACCGCAGCCGTTGGCCGCACACAACCTTTGCAGATTCGACTCGCTGCTCGTCGACGAAGGTACCGTTCTGGCTGTTGAGATCCACGACCGCAATCGCTCCGTCGTGCGTGGAGATCTGGGCATGCCGGCGCGAGACGGAAATGTGATTGATAACGAATTGGCATTTCGAGGAGCGACCGACAAGGACCGTTCCAGCTGCCAGCTTCAGCTTGAGCGAAGGACCCGCCAGCGCTTCGCTTTGGAGCACAAGTTCACCCTGCATGGGAAATGTCCGGGCGCGACAGAAGTTTTGCCGTGCGCCGGCCTCCAATTTAGTCTGTTTAGATCATTGAATCCGAACATGACCATGTTAAAGATACTTATGACTTTTGCGGAGACAATGCAACAAAACTCGGCTTTTTGCAGGCGAAACACGATCTTCACGATACCTTCTTGACCCCCAACATGAAAGGACAAGACCATGACCGACAAGCTGATTGCCATCGAAGGCTCCGTGCCGGTGAACAAGCACAAATTGGTAGGACCCGCCGATCCGAAGCAACGCATTGAGGTGACTGTCAAGCTGCGGCGGAAGAGTGAACAGGGCCTGCCCACGCTGGATGAGTTCGTTGCTGGAAAGCGGAGCGCGGGTATAACTCGCAAGCAACTTGCCGACCGATACGGCGCACGGCAAGAAGATGCGGACGCGGTAAAGCAATGGGTCGGCCAGCAAGGCTTGACCGTTTCAAGCACTGATCTCGGCCGGCGGCAGATGCACCTGGTCGGCTCAATCGATGCGATGAGTCGGGCCTTTGGGGTGAAAATGTCGGTGTACAATCACTCAAGAACCGGCACCCATTTTCGCTGCCCTACCAGCAACATCCACCTCCCAGAAAAACTGGCCCCCATCATCGCCGGCGTCTTCGGTCTGAATGACATGCCCATTGTGGTTCGTCACACGGTGCAAACCGCGAAAAGACCAAAACCGGCAAAGGCTGACCTGCAAGGAGAGTTCCCGGGCTCCTTTTATCCCAACGAGGTGGCCAAGCTGTACAATTTCCCGTCAACGCAAGGCGCCGGCCAACGAGTGGCCATTCTCGAGTTTGGAGGCGGCTTTGACCAGACGGTTCTCGCCGACTACTTCACCAACAACATTGGCCTGTCCACGCCGCCGACCGTGAATGCCTTGTTTGTGTTGGGAACGGTCATGAATCTCGACGACGCAGGCACGACTGGGGAAGTTTACCTGGACATTGAAGTCGTCGGCGCCATGGCACCGAAGGCGACGATTGACGTATTCTTTGCGCCTTTTACAGCCAATGGCTTTCTTAATGCCATCGACGAAGCGATCCACAATGCTGACTATGCGGCTGTTTCGATCAGTTATGGCTTTGACGAAGACCTGCGTGGCTCAGCTTCCGACCCTGGTTGGCCGATGCTCAATCAAAACGTTGACGAGGCCTTCCGCGACGCCACTGCCGTCGGCATTCCCGTGTTTGTTTCGTCGGGCGATCAGGGGTCCGGGAGCCTGAGGGGCGAGGTTGACCAGGAGGAAGTAACCCTGCTGTCGAAGACTGCCCACGCTGGTTATCCCGCAACCAGTCCGTATGCAACTGCCGTCGGCGGCACGATGCTTTATGCCGAGAACGGAGCCATCAGCAAGGAGGTCGTGTGGAACGAACTGGGCGATCTGCAGGAAGGCAAGTATTACTTTGGCGGCGCAACTGGCGGCGGGGTCAGCGATCGCTACAACCAGGTGCCGAGCTACCAAAGCAACGCCGGCATTACCCCGCAGTCGGTCAATAACCCGCCGGCGACAGGGCGGGGAGTGCCCGACGTAGCCGGGAACTCCGGATCAACCACAGGTTATCTGGTTAGCCAACCAGCGGGCTCTCAGCCCCCGATCGCACCCGTCGGCGGAACCAGCGCTGCCGCGCCGATGTGGGCCGCCTTGTTGGCCTGCGTCCGCGAAGCCCTCAACGACAAGTTCAACGGCAATGTCCCGGTTTACTTCTTCAACGACTTCGTCTACGCCGTCGGCAACACCGCGGCCTTTCGCGACATTGTTGGTGGGCGTCAGTTCACTTTCGATCCCCAACAAGGCCTTGTGCCCGGCGCGTTTATCCCCGTTGGCAACAACCGCAGCACCCAGGTTGACGGGTATTACGCGAAAGAAGGCTTCGATCTCTGCACGGGCTGGGGCAGCCCCAACGGTCAAGAGTTGCTGAATCAGCTCGAAACGTGGCTGGCAGCCCAGCACGGCAGCTGATTGCGGTATTTCACCCTATCCGCGGCGGGGGCTCTGCCTGTCGCCCCCCGCCGCGGTGGAGGCCCCGAGCTCCGTGGCAAAGGATCCATCACGGCGAATGAGACCGCCGTGAGCGACGGCACTGCTGATTTTTTTCCTCAAGTAGGAGTGCCACACGTGTCAGAGGTTTTCAAGAGCGGCGTTTTCAGAGGCGTCGATGTCAATGATGCCTTTGCCCGCACTGCGTTGCGTGAGACACCGGTGATCGTGTCCCTGGGGCCTATTTCCTGGCCGGCCGGATTGAACCCAGTGGTCACGCCATTCGGATTACATCGGCCCGGCGAGAAAATCACTGGGCCTCTGACCGACAAGGCGGATGTTCTCGTATTGATCTATACCGAGGTCGAGCTGCAGGCGCTGTTGGAGGTGTTTACCCAGGACAACAAATGGAACGCAGCCCGCCAGAATACCTGGTATCCCTATGCCCACAACTTCGACACGTTCCATATCAAGCCGGGAGATGACACGCACGGCGGCCGCGTCAAATTCCACCGAAATTATAGGGAGGCCCTTGATTTGGTCAAGTGTACAGGCCTACCATTCTCCCGACAGTCGCCCGGAACAAGGAACACGGGAACAAGGAGTACCGTATGGCCGCTACCAGCGTGGGATCGATCAAGAAACACTTTCGCAAGCTGTGGGATCCGCGGGTCACTGGGCGAACGAAGCATCGTTTGGGAGACATCCTCGTCATGGCCATCTGCGGCGTGATCGCCAATTGCAATGGGTGGCGCGAAATCGCCTTATTCGCGCAAAAGCGGCAGACGTGGTTCAGACGCTTTTTGACGTTGCCCAACGGCATTCCGTCTCATGATACCTTTGAACGCATCTTCAACTTGCTCGACCCCAAGGCCTTCCAAGCGAGCTTCATTGGCTGGATCAAAGAAATATCGGATCTGGTTGGACTGAAGCACATTGCCATTGATGGCAAAGCCTTGCGTCATTCCGCGAATCCGGGCAAAGGTTTGGGAATGCTGCATTGTGTGAACGCCTGGGCGACCGAGCAGCATGTGATTCTCGGCCAAGTGATGACGGACGCAAAATCCAATGAAATCACGGCAATTCCGAAGCTCTTGGAACTGCTGGATCTGCACGGTGCGTTGGTGACCATTGACGCCATGGGGTGTCAAAAGGCGATAGCCAAGAAAATTGTAGAACGCGGCGGCGATTACGTTTTGAACGTGAAGGCCAACCAAAAGCATTTGTTGGAGGACATTCAAGCTACGGTGGAAAAGGCAGTGGATGGTTTGCTGCCATCGGAGGTCGTGGAGGAATACACCAAGGTAGAATCTGGGCATGGCCGACAGGAGGAACGGAGCTATACGGTGATCCATAACGCGGAAGGTATTCGCGACCGCGACCAATGGGAGAAGCTCACCACGGTTGGCATGTGCCGCACGGACACGACGATCGACGGGGAGACCACGACAACGGTGAAGTATTTTATCGGCAGCAGAAAAATGAGCGCCCGCAAATATGGCAAGGTGATACGCGGCCATTGGGGCATCGAAAACAACTTACATTGGCAATTGGACGTCAATTTTGGAGAAGACAGCAGCACCATCAACCACCGCAAAGCCGGGGAGAATTTTGCGGCACTGCGGCGCATCGCCTTGAGTTTGGTGAAGCAACATCCGAGCAAAGAAAGTATAGGCAGAAAAAGGATGGCAGCCGCGTTAGACCCTGCTTTTCTCGCGGAAATCCTCACCGGAAATAGCAAGGATGGCAAACTTTAATGCGGCCACCGTGAGATGACACGGCCCTCAAGGCCGGCATCTTGGGTTACCTCTTCGCCATCAACGTCGGCAATGTGAAGGTCGTGCTTTACAAGACGGAGCTGCACCCCAAGGCAGACGGAGCGGGGCTGCCGTTCGTCTCTGTCATCAAACAGCTGGTTGGCGAATTGGCGCCCAAGCTTGTCTTGAGCACGGGGACAGCGGGGGCTGTCGGCAGCCATCTGAATTGCGGCGACGTGGCGATTGCCAGCGCCGCTCGCTTCCATACCCACGTCCATTACGCTTCGTATCCCGAGATCAATACGCTTAGCCAGAATCACAATCAACTCAAAAGCAGTGTATCGATTAACGAGAAGTTCATTACGTTCGCCGGCGCCAATTTCACAAAGTTGTCGGTGCCCGGCCTTGACCGATGCTTCAATGAACTGAGCAGCCGCCCGGGCCTGTCGTTTCGCAAAAGGAATACAAACCCGAGCATTTTCACGACGGGCGCGAACAATGTTCCCGGACCGCAGCCGATGGACATCGTGTCGGCCGACTACTTGACCGTGGATGACAACCACGATTCCGAGGGACTGCAAGCACTGGGCGTGATGAACGACACCGACGACGCATTCGCCTTTTTCGCCATCAGTCTGCTGCCGGCGGGCAAACAACCGAAATGGCTCTCGGTGAGAAACGCATCTGAACCGCAGATCCAATGTGCCGCCATTTCCGCCGGGGACTTCGCCAGCCAAGATCATCGACTCCCTGAAAGCGACCGCTGGTCCCATCTACGGTGTATACCAGTACTGCACGACATTGAACAGCGCGTTCGCTTGTTGGGGTATCATCGCGGGAATGATATCTGGATAAGAAGACGTGCCTTGGGTGCTGTGCCCGGACAGCAGACCAATGCCGCTGCGAACTTTGGAGTCCTTGCAACTCGTTCCCAAACTCCTGTTTGGGAACGCACGTCCTGCAAACTCCTGTTTGCCGTGAACTCGACAGCACCGCGACCAAACAGGAGTTTGGAAAAGAGCGTTCCCAAACAGGAGTTTGGGAACGAGGATCGAACCAGGGTCGTGCGTCTTAGGTGTCTTCCGGCTTATTGCCTTCTTCCTCAGGAGGAGGTGGCGTCTCCCCAGCCGCCGTCTCGGCGTCGATGTCCTCCTTGGCGACCTTGGCCATCGACGCGATCTGGTCGCCTTCGTTCAGGTTCATGATGCGCACGCCCTGGGTGTTGCGGCCGACGACGCGGATCTCGCTGACGTGGGTGCGGTTGACCATGCCCTGGGCGGTGATGAGCATGATGTCGTCGCCGTCGCGGACGGACAGGATGCCGACCACCGGGCCGTTGCGTTCGCTGGTGCGGATGTCGCGCACGCCCTTGCCGCCGCGGCGCTGCTTGCGATAACGCATGCCGCGATCGGTCCGCTGCGCCTCTCCCTCGCCGCCGCTCTCGGCCTCGGCGACTTCCGCTTCGACCGGTTCCTCGGCCGGCTCCTCGGTCTCCGTCTCGGCCGTCTCGACGCCGGCGATGTTGGCCCCGAACGGCGTCCGCTTGCCGTAGCCGTTCTCGCAGACCGTCAGCAGGTAGCCCTCCGGGATCGGCCACCACCATGCCGACGACCTCGTCGCCCTCGTGCAGATTGATGCCCTTGACGCCGCGGGTGTTGCGGCCCATGGCGCGGGCGTCGGCCTCGTCGAAGCGGATGGCCATGCCGAGCCTGGTGCTCAGGACCACCTCGTCGCCCGGCTTGGGTCAGGACCACGCCGATCAGCGTGTCGCCTTCTTCCAGGCTGATGCCGATGATGCCGCCCTGCTTGGGCCGGCTGTAGTCCTCCAGCGGCGTCTTCTTGACGATGCCGCGGCGCGTCGCCATCAGCAGGTAGCTGTTCGCCGTCGAAACTGCCGCACCGGGATGACGCTGGTGATCTTCTCGTCTTCCTTGAGCGACAGCACGTTGGCGATGGCCCGGCCCGCGCTGGTGCGGCTCATCTCGCGGGATGTCGTAGACCTTGCAGCCAGTAGAGCTGGCCGCGATTGGTGAAGCACAGCAGATAGGCGTGCGTCGAGGCGACGAAGAAATGCTCGATGAAATCGTCTTCGCGGGCCCGCCGCCGGAGACGCCCTTGCCGCCGCGATGCTGGCTGCGATAGGTGTTGAGCGGCAGCCGTTTGATGTAGCCGTTGTGGCTGATGCGTGACGGCGTTCGTCCTCCTCGGCGATCAGGTCTTCGCAGGTCAGCTGGCCGACGCGCGTCGTCGATGATCTGCGGTCCGCCGTTCGTCGCCGTACTTGTCGCGCAGCTCGCTCCAGGTCCTTGCGAATGACGGCCAGGATGTTGCGCTCGCTGCGACAGCAGCTCTTCGTAGCCGATGATCTGGCCGCGCAGCCCGTTGTATTCCTTGAAGATTTCGTCGCGTTCCAGGGCGGCCAGCTGGCCGAGCTGCAGGCGGACCACCGCGTCGGCCTGGGCTTCGGTCATGCGGTAGACGGTCCTGGACGCCGATCTCGCTTTTGCAGGGCGGCGAAATGCTCCGCCCCCAGGGCCCGCTCCAGCACGGCGGCGGCCACTTCCAGGTTCTGCAAGCGTTACCTTGGCCTCGGCCCGGCTCGGCGAACTGCGGCAAATGCGGATCACCTCGTCCAGCGACGAAATGGCGATCAGCTGGCCTTCGAGGATGTGGCCGCGCCGCTTGGCCTCGCGCAGCAGGTACTCGGTCCGCCGGCGGATGACCTGCACGCGGTGGCGCAGGAATTCCTCCAGCATCTGCTTGAGCGTCAGCGACCGCGGCCGGCCGTCGACCAGGGCCAGCAGGATGATGCTGACCGTCTTCTGCAGCGGCGAGAACTGGTAGAGCTGGTTGAGCACCAGCTGCGGGTCGGCGTCGCGTTTGAGGTCGAAGACGAGCCGGACCGGCTCGCCGCTGCGGGCGCTGGATTCGTCGCGGATTTCGCTGATGCCCTTGATCCGCTCGTCCTTGACCAGCTCGCCGATCGCCTCGTGCAGGCGGTTGCGGGTCTGCTGGTAGGGGACCTCGTGTGATGATGATCTGGTTGCGGTTTGCCTTCCTCGTCGATGATCGGCGCGGGCGCGCAGCGTGACCTTGCCGCGGCCGGTGCGGTAGCCGTCGAGGATGCCCTGCCGGCCGCAGATGATGCCGCCGGTCGGGAAAGTCGGGGCCGGGGATGATCTCGATCAGCTGGTCGATGGTGACGTTCGGGATTGTCGATGAGGCGGATGAGGCCGTTGCAGACCTCGCGGAGGTTGTGCGGCGGGATTTCGGTGGCCATGCCGACCGCGATGCCGTCGGAGCCGTTGACCAGCAGGTTGGGGAACTTGCTGGGCAGGACCAGCGGCTCGCGGTATTTGCCGTCGTAGTTGTCGATGAAATCGACGGTGTCGCGTTCGAGGTCGGCGAGCATCTCGGCGGCGACGTCGGACAGCCGCGCCTCGGTGTAACGCATGGCCGCGGGCGGCAGGCCGGCGATGGAGCCGAAGTTGCCCTGCGGCTGGATCAGCCGATGGCGCATGTTCCAGTCCTGGGCCATGCGCACCAGCGTCGGATAGATGGCCGCGTCGCCGTGCGGATGGTAGCGCTTCATCGTCTCGCCGACGATGCCGGCGCACTTGCTGGTGGCCGAGGTCGGGCCGAGGCCGAGGTCGTTCATGGCCAGCGAGGATGCGCCGCTGCGACGGCTTGAGGCCGTCGCGCACGTCCGGCAGGGCCCGGCTGATGATGACGCTCATGGCGTAGTTGAGGTAGCTGTCCTTGAGCTCGTCCTCGATGTTGAGCGGCGGCTGATCTCCATTGCCGCCAGGCGGCGCGGGACCAATAGGGGGCAGATCGGCGGGGGGAGTTGCATCCGGCAAGGTGGCGTCCTCATAGCGTGCAGACCGCGTCCGCCGCTGAACACAAAGCGGCTGGACCATTCGAGTATTGTATTAAAAATGGGGGTGAGCGAGGCGGGTAAATTTGGCAAGAATCGAGCAATCTTCCGCCACACAAACCGAGGTGTAACTACATATACAAAAACACTTTATGGAGACATCAGGATGGATGGTTGCGGATCGACACTGTTAGATGTTAAGCCACAGTTTGAGCGCTTCCTGCAACAATGCCCTCCCCGGCCTCATAGGCGGCGAAATAATCCGTCCGCCAACTCATCCAACGCCGCTTCCGGCAGGTCGCCTGCTCCCGCAGTGCGGCGCAGGATTTCAGTGGCCAATTGGTGTTGTTCGCCCGGCGGTAGCGCGTCAAAGGCGGCGAGCATCTTCCGCGCGGTTGCTGTCATTGGAATACTCCACGACTATCATGATACTCATTGGTCGACAGTAAACAGAATGGCCCGGTCAGCCGCCGCCACTTTTTGGAAGAAGTCCCGCAGATGAGGGAACCAACTCCAAGTATAGTCGAAGTCGCTGTCCGACAACGCGCCGAAGCTGTCTTGATCGATTGCATCGTACTTGCGGCGAAGCCAATCTTGGTCGATGGGTTTAATGGCCGCAGCGACTTCCTTGACTTCATTTGGGTCCAGGAAGTTCATTAAGTAATCGTCGCCTGTGTAGAGGTTTTTCTTGCCAAGAATGCACTTGTGGAATGGCGTCCTGCCCCAGTGCAATTGGCCGTCGGTAAGGCAGCGGTGGATTGCATCCCAAGACTTATCAGTCTCTTGCAACCACTCCTCGTCCCAAGCCGACTCGATGTCCTCAATGAACTCAAGCAACCCGTCGTCGGTGCCCGCTGATTTCATTAGCTCGGACGCCTGCTCTTTTGTCAACGCAAAATGAACACCACGACATGCCATTGCTTGCCCCTCTGCTGCTTCACCACAAAACCATTGGCCGCGGTGGGATTCGAACCCACACCCCAGTTACCCAGGAGGGGATTTTAAGTCCCCAGTGTCTGCCATTCCACCACGCGGCCGCAAGTCATATCGAGTTAAATCGGTCGGTGTCAACACAACGCCAGTTTGGGTTTCGCACCACGCGCCACCCTCCACGCTCTACCCAACCCCGCTCACTTCACCCGCTCCAGAATCCACTCCGCCATCGTCTCCAGCACCACCGGCGCCATCGTTTCCTCGATCATGCCATACTCGCCGACGCCGCCCGTTTTACACGTCTGGAACAGGTGATTGAGGTTGGGAAATTCCTTGCAAGTAAAGTCCATGTTGCCGCCCTCCTTTAGCGCCTTGGCGACTTCATCGAGATTCTGCCGGGGCGGCACCTGCAAGTCCTTGGCGCCGTTCAATGCCAGCACCGGGCACTTGACCTTGCGGAGCGACGGTCTTGGGTCGAAGGTCAGGAAATAACGCATCCACGGCGAAGAAAGATTCTTGATCATGGTCTTGAAATCGGCGCTTTCGCGTTTTTCCAACTCCTTTTTCTCGGCGTCATCGGCTTTTTCCTTGAGCTTGGCGAACTCCTCAATGATGAGACTCGAAGCGGTCTTGGGGTTCTCCTCTTTTTTGACAATCGACATCATCATGGACAACAACTTGACCTGGACGTCGATGGCCAGCTTGCTCGCTCCGCTGGCCTTCAAAATCAGCTTGTTTTGCTCTAGCAGCACTTCGTCGCCGGGCACGCCGGTGCCGGCCAGCATGACGATGAAGGCGATGTCCTTGGACTGCGAAGCTACCACAGGGGCGATGATGCCGCCCTCGCTGTGGCCGATCAGGCCGATATGGGTGGCGTCGATGTCCTTGCGGGACTTGAGGAATTCGACGCCGGCCTTCACGTCTTCCGCAAAGTCGGCCGTGGTCGCGTTGGCCACGTCGCCGGTGGAGCCGCCGATGGTGCGATCGTCGACGCGCAGCACGGCGATGCCGCGCCGGGTCAGGTAGTCGGCAATCAAGAGAAATGGCTTGTGGCCGAAGACCTCCTCGTCGCGGTTTTGCAGGCCCGAACCGGTGATCAGCAACACAGCGGGGAATGGCCCACCGCTGGTCTTGGGCAGCGTCAGCGTGCCGGCGAACGTGGCTTTGCCCACCTTGTTCTCGTAGGTGATCTCCTCCTCGCGGTAGGGGAACGGCCGCTTGGGCTCCTGCGGTCGGGCCGGCTCGGGAAGCTTGGCAACGCGTTTCAGAGTCAGGGGTTGCGCGGCTTTGCCCTGCTTAAATTCGCCGGCAATCTCCATTGCCTCCTTGTTGAGCTTGCCCTCGAAGACGACCGCCAGGTTATTGATGGCAAAGCGCACGGCTGAGTCGTTAAAGGTCACCTCGGACACGTCCAGGCCTTTGGCTCCCTGGTCGAGGCTGTCCATCTTGGCCGATAGTTTGCCTTCCTTGTCCGTCACGTGAAAAGCGATGCGCAGCTCCGTGGCGCCGGCCTTGACGGAGCCAAGCCAAATGCCCTCCAGCGGCGATTTTTTCTGCTCGACCTGTGCTTGCAACGGCAGGCAAACCAAGGCGGCAAGTGTCATCCAACCGGCCAAACTGCATCGAAACAAACGCATGGACGCACCTCGGTGAATGGGCATCTCAAAGTGATCGGCTAAAAGACATGATAGGCGCGGTAGCAGTGACGGCCAATTGCGGATTGAATTCTAGCGCCACGGCCATTACAAACAAGGATAAGGTCCAAGTAGGTCCCGCATGCCGGGCGGGACCTTGGCAGTTTGTCGGGAGTGGGAAAGGTCCCCCCGGCAGGCGGGACCTACTACCGCGGTCTGATGGGGAAGTCAATGGCGCTGCTGATCCGCATTTATTACAACGCCGTGTATGGGGCGGTGGGTGGTCTGCTGGGGTGGATGCTGTACGGCATCTTCGGCGACAAGCATTCCGAAGACGCCGTCGCCCAGGCTCTGCTCGGCGGCGCGTTCATCGGCGGGTCCATTGGCTACCTGGTTGTCAGTGTCGAGGCGATCCGCGATGGCGCCTTGATTCGGATGGCCAGGTTGGCGACCTATGGCGTCGTGCTTGGCGCCATAGGCGGCGCCATCGGCATGGTCGTAGGCGATGCGGTCAATTTCATGCTCAGCGCGCTGCTGAACAACGTCATCGGCGCCATGCTCGCACGCGGCTTGGGTTGGACGGTGCTGGGCGTTTTTATCGGCATGAGCGAAGGGATTGCCGCCAGGTCGCTGGGCAAATTCAGCTACGGCACAGCCGGCGGCGCCATCGGTGGCTTCCTTGGGGGCTGTCTTTTCGGGCTTATATATTACATTGCCGTCCACGCTCAGGTGGGGTCGAGCTATTGGGCCAACGCCGCTGGCCTGGTGATTTTGGGCGCATGTATAGGATCGCTATCAGCATTGGTCCAGGGGGTATTTCAGCCGGCATCGGTGCGTGTATTGCGCGGCTGGCAGGAAGGCCGCGAATACGCCCTCGAAAAGCCGGCGATTCTGCTGGGCCGCGACGAGCACGCCGACATCGCCTTGTTCCGGGACATGAAGGTCGAGAAGAAGCATGCTATCGTGAAGCGCGTGGGGCCACGCTACATCCTCGTCAATAATGGGTCGCCGGCCCAGTTTACCCTGGTCAACGACGCACCCGTGCCGCAAAACCTGGAATTGCACGACGGCGACCGCATTCAACTCGGCAATGTGCTGATGCGTTTCCAGGCGCGGGCGGCGGTGAATCGGCCCAAGGTGGCGAGGAAGTTGCCGCGGTGATGGGGTGACAAGGTGACAAGGTGACAACTGTCGGTGTGATTGGCTAAACCTTTTCCATTGATGAAACGCACGTATGCCTCCGCTCGTTTGTCCTCGCTGTCAGCGACCCAACCCGGAAATAGCGCAATTCTGCCACAACGATGGGGCGGAACTGCGGTTCGGGCAAGCCAGAGTGGGCGCCGGCAAGCTGCTCAAGGAATTCGTTTTCCCCTCCGGCAAGAAATGCCGCAGCTTCGATGAGCTGGCCCAGGCCTGTCAGGAGGATTGGGCTAGCGCCCGCGATCTGCTGCGTAAGGGCACCTTCGTCAAATACTTCTCGACCGTCGGCCGCATGGACCTGGCCCATGCCGCCGAGGAGAGCATGGCTGAAGCCAACCCCGACATTGGGCTGGCCAATCTCGTCAGCAGCATGCCTCAATCCCGCGTCCAGGGGCCGCGACTCGACTTGCATCCGCGCCGGCTCGTGCTTGGCACCATCACCGCCGGCGAATCCCGGCAGGTGTCGCTCATGGTCAGCAATCAAGGTCAAGGGATGCTGCAGGGCACCTTGACCGTCGCCGAGGGCGGCGAGTGGCTGCGCATCGCCGGGGCCACCAACGGGCAGTGCAATGTGCAGACCCCGCGCGAACAGCAAATCATGATCCAGGTTGACACGCGCGGCCTGGCTGCCGGTCAGGCCTACGGCGCTCGCCTGACGGTGGTCACCAACGGCGGCATTGTGGAGCTGCCGGCCAAGCTCGACCTGGCCCCGCAGCCGTTTCAACGTCAGCCGTTTCAGGGCGTCCGCACCCAGCGCGAGATGGCGGAGCGGATGCGGGCGCAGCCCAAGTTGGGCGTGCCGCTGCTGGAAAGCGGCGAGGTGGGGCGGTGGTTCGAGGCCAACGGCTGGAAATACCCGGTGCGCGGCACGCCTGCCAAGGGGGTTGCGGGGGTGCAGCAGTTCTTCGAGAGCCTGGGGTTGTCGAAGCCGCCGCTTGTGAAGCTGTCGCAGACCGATGTATTTCACAACTGCAAGTTCCCCCAGGCGCGACGGGCCAGGTGACGCTAAAGACGCCCGCGAAGAAATGGGTTTACGCCAATGTGGAAAGCGACGAACCGTGGCTCAAGGTGCTGACGCCTGCCGTGAGCGGTCCGCAGCAGGCCCAAATCGGCTACGCGATCGACGTTCGCCAGGCGCCGCCCGAGGGCATGGCGGAAGGCCACTTGACGATCTTCTCCAACGGCGGCCAGAAGCTGGCTTTGCGGGTCATCCTGGAAGTGGAGGGGCTCAAGCCGTCGCTGTCGCGGCGTTTCTTGCAGCCGGCGCTCACTTGCATGCTGGCGTTTTTCCTGCTCCGGCTGGCTCTGGTGCCGATCATGGACGTCTACGGCCGGGGCATGGCGGCTAATGAAGCCATCGCCCGCATTGCCGCGGATGTGCCGGCCGACAAGCGGCCGGCCCTGGCCTGGGGGGGCTGGCTCAAGCTGCCGTGGACGAAGATTTACCTCGATCTCGGCCCCGAGGCATTCGACGAGATGTTAGGGCACGCTCAGCCTGGCCAGGAAAGCCGCACCCGCGATTTTCGGGATGCATTCACCAGCCGGCTATTGCGGTTGGTGGTGGGTTGCACGTGGTGGATCGGCGCGATTGTGGGCGTCCTGGTGCTGTGGCGGCGGGGTAGTTTTCTGGATGCGCCGTGGGGCCTGATTGCGGGAGCGGCGGCGGGGATGGTGGTTAGCGCGACCGTGGGCAGCATCGTCATGGCTGGGGATTTGGGGCCGCATCTCGCCTGGGATTTGGTGCCTAAGGGCAATGGAGACGGGCTGCTCTTGCTGCCGTTGTGGGCGCTATTAGTGGTGGGTTGGTGGACGGCGTTGGGCGTCGCGGTTGGGATCGTGCTGACGATTATTGGGCCGTTTGGGCGGCTGCTTCTGCTGCCGCTGCAGATATTCGTGGGGGGGTGCTTTCGGCTGATCGGCTTGCGGCGGCTGGGGGAGTATTTCGCGCCGCTGCAGTAATCACTGGCATTCAGCGGGCAGGTAACCTGCAATGAAGGCATTCCTGAAAAACCGTCGCCGCGTGCTTATTTGGATCTCAATCAATCTACGGCATTGGCTTGGCTTGGGGCTACGTCCGACTGCCGTGGGCTTCTCTGACATGCCTCAGGGACTTTGACCTGATCGCGTCTTATCCAACCGTCAGCGTTAATTCAGAATCAAACCTATCACGAGCCCCGCGATGGCATTTGACACGCTGCCTCGCCGAATCTCCTGAACCGGTCGTTCCTCGCGTGATCGTTGATGTAAAGTGGAATGCGCTGCTCTTGGCCAGGGTGGATAGCGGCTACTACCACAGCCCGACCGGAGCAGAATGGCGAGATAGCCTCTACCTCTGCCTATTTGGCATTTGGATTCCTGTTTACTGTTACAGTGAGGGAATGGCATAAAAGGGGCGCTTTAACGTTAGCCCGGAAATCGCTCAGGTCTCGCCCAACTCGACCGTCAATGGCTCCGCCATGACCCTGCTTCCCTGGAAGCAAAAAGAAGCTTGAACCTTGTACCTGCCTGGCGGACGTTTGTCGCGCGGCACCGTTGCCAACAGGGCGACCTCTGCGGTGAATTTTCCTCCGGGCAGCAAACGCAGCACCGCGGCATCCCGCGTGGGGGAAAAACGGTCGCTGAAGCGCCCTTCCGACACAATCGAGTCACCTGGCCCAGTCACTTCAAGTTCCAAGAACTGCAACGGTGTCAGCGTATACTCGATCTCCAAAGGCGCGTCCGAGCAATTCTCCAATTCCACCTCGCCCATGTTCGAAATCGGCCCGTGGCGGCCGACTACTTGCTTTGCTCGAAGCCGACAGGCCAGTGACGCTCGATTCGGCGATTTCTTTTGGACGCTCGTTATGGTTGCTTCGGTCATGGCAATCTTCATCCTTTGTTCATCGGCGCCGGTAGACATTAAATGAGTCACCATAGGCAAACTCATCCCCGACAAGTCGTCCAAGCGTCATTTCCGCCTCCGGCAGGCGTCCGTTCTTGGTCAGGACTTTGGACAAATAGTCGAGATACTCGCTTCCGTGCTGGACCACAGGATCCGTGACGATGGCTGAATGAGGCGTGTCCTCACCAAGGCCCTTCCAGACGAGGATATGCCCGGCAACTGCGTCGGATTCAGGATCTACAAGCTGGTAGTGATTGTCAAGGATCAATCGGACGTCCTTGCCCGAAAACACCGATACGGCACCTCCGGGAGCTCGGTTGCCACCAAAAGTTAACCCATGGCAGAAATAGAACTCCCCATCGTCAGCTCGGAAGGCCCGCACTTTGACGCCGCTAGTCAGTTCGACCTCGAAGACCATGCCGCGGACAGGCGGTTCGTAGTGGAGCATGTGCGGCCCCACCTCGCGCATGCTTTCCCACTTAACAAATGACTCCAGCGGCAAGGGATAAGATGGTCTGTCCACTGGAATTCCATTTGATTTCGCGGACCTACGACCTTTTCGCCCTGACGGACATCAAAGAGGTGGGGTATTCACTTCCACGCCCTGTGCACCAATCGACCTCACGGGGGGGCGCTGTCCATTCTAACAACGCGAGCCCATTTCCCGCTATCTCCAGCCTCGTTACAGCTCGGGAAATATGCCGATCGATGAAGGGTGAGCGGTCCATCATTTTGCTTCCAGGTTTTTGACCAGTCTCTGCGCCTCCTGGCGAATGGCCTCCGGTTGATCCGGCCCGGTGAGCTTTTGCAGCGCCGCCAGGGCAGGCTGGGCATCGCCGCGCGGCATTCTTGTCAACGTCTCCACGGCGCCCAGTCGGATTTTTTCGCGCGGATCGGCGAGCGCGCGGGTCAGCGCACCCACGGCGTCCTTGCCAATGCGGCTGACGGCCCGTGTCGCCACCACGTGCAGCTCTTGCGCCTCTTCAAACATCTCGATCAAATCAGGCAGCGCCGCACTGGCCTCGGCGCCAATCGAGCCCAAAGCATCGGCGGCATGGCGACGGACCGACGGGCTTTTGTCCTTCAGCTTCTTGCGCAGCTCGGGCACGGCATCCTTGGCCATGGGGCCCAAGGCGCCGAAAGTGACGACCGCGGCGCTGGAGATTTCTTCGTCAGGATCTGTAAGAGCCATCACAATCGCCGGCACAGCTACTTTCGACTTGGGGCCGAATTTCAGGAACACGTCGAATGCACACTGGTAAAACCGGCGTTTTTTGTCGCCGTCCAGCGCCAACACCATGTCCCGCGACGGGCCTTTGCCGTCGAGCGCTTTGACCAGGTAGGGCACCGAAACGTCGCCGATCTGGATAAGCGAGTCCTTGATGACGAAGCTGCCGGGCTCGATGGCATCGTAATAAGGCCAGGCCTGGATCAGGTGCGGCACGGCCTCCTCGGCGTCGCTGCCCTGCTGGACCAGAATGGCCAGCGCCTTTTGGCCGTGACGGGCGTTGATAATCTTGGGACGCACGGTCCCTTGCCAGACGGACAGCAAAAACGGCACCGCTTTTTTGCCCAGGCTTCCCGCTCTGCTCAGCTCGGCGAGCATGCTGTCGATGCGTTTGTTTTCGGCGTCGATGTCGCGGTCGATGGGCGTGCGGAAGGCGCCATCGGCATCCAGGACAGGGGCGACGTCGGTGACGGGAACCAGCACCGCGGCGCTGTCTCGCCACTCGCAATCGGTCCACTTGGAGCCGCCGTAAGGCGCGGGTGGAATGGCCATCCTCAGAATGGCGCTATCCAATGTGGCCGGCAGCTTGTTCCTGGCGGCCGCGGGGTTGAGGCGGACGAGGGCCAGGAACGCTTGCCAGCGAGTGGGGCCGTGCTCGTCGACCAGAGCATCCTCCAAATCGGGCAGGGCTTCCAGGGCCACGGTGCCGAGCCGTCCCAACGCCAGCAGGGCTTTGCGGCGCTGCAAATTGTCTTTACTCTTAAGCATATCAACCAGCTTGGGCACCGCGGGGGTCGCGCGATCGCCGTGGGCGGCCAGCAGCTCGATCAGAATGCCTGCCGTCGTGGGGGCAGCCTCGCAGGAGTTCCACGAGCCGTGCGGGTTCCAACCTGTATTGGGGGCCCAAGTCCAACAGGACGTGAGCGGCCATCTCCTCCCAGAAAAGAGGGTTGTACTTGACGGCGCCACCGGATTTCCAAACCGCAAGATCTTCAAGACTGGCTCGCGAATCGGCAACGTCCCACCAAATTTCTTCCCTGAAATTCTCGGCTTTCAGCAATGGCTCCACAATGAGCTTGAGCTGGTTTTTGTCTTCATCTTTGCGGCTGGCCAGCACGCGAGCCGCCGCAAGCTTGACGGTGGAATCGAAATCGGCCTTCGCCTTCTTGATTGCCTCGGTGGAGGAATCAGGCCGCGCCAACTCACCCCAGGCCAGCGCGGCAAACGCCCGTACCGAGCGATCGGGGTCGGCCAGCGCCTTGTCGATTTCGGGCAAAGCTTCGACGGTTCGTTCCGAGCCGATGCTGCGGGCCATGAGCGCCAGGGTTCGCAGTCCCTGGCGACGAATCGCGGCCTCCTCGTGATTGACGGTCTTGCAAACCCAGGGCAGCGCATCCAGGCCTAAATCGGCGACGTTTTTTGGGAAAACGCTGGTGGCCGCCATGAGGTAATCCTGGCCGGCTTTGCGAGCATCGTCCTCGAGGGCCGTCATCATCGCAGGGAGGGCATCTTTTCCGTAAATCGCCAGCAGGCGCTGCTCAAACAGCGTGTCAGGGCGGCGCTTACCGGCCCGCAAGCCGTCGATGGCTTTTTTGACCGCATCCGGATCGTTGGCCACAAACATCAGCGCCAACTCGCGAAATTCCGGTGTCGTGTTCTGGGCCAGCCCTTCCTTGTTCATTTGCTGCAGCCACATCCATTGCAGCATCGCGACCTTGCCCTTCATTTCGGGGTCGATCGCCGCCAGTCGTTGCATTTCCTTGATGGACTCCGGCGCCGGCTTGCTCTTGTGAGCGGTGAACTCCTCCTCCAATTTCTTGAAGTCGGCGGCATTTGGGTCAAGAGCGGCCTTATCGGATTTCGGCCGAAAAAAGGAACTGGTCGCAACGGCCAGAATAACGCCCACCGTGGCCGCGCCAAGGACTATTATCGCCCACGTCGTCCTGCGTTTCATGCCAAGTCCTTTCCACTGACTTGTTTATTTGGGTACATCAATCAATTTTAGCACATCGGGCGGGACCGTGGCCGGATCCATGAGCTTCAAGGCGGCCGCGGCCTGACCGCGGACATGGGGCGAGGGATCGTCCAGCGCGGCCGCCAAGGCGGGCACGGCATCTTTGCCCAACTTGGCCAGCACAGCGGGCAGCCGGCTTTTCCCTGGCGATTTGACGAAAGCCGCATGGCCAGCCTCGTCCCTCAGGCCGCCCATCAGCGCGGGCAATGCCTGCTTGCCAAAGGCGATCAGCATGTCCTCTGCAAAGCGCGAGCTGACTTCGTCTTGCGCATTGTAATGGTTCTTGACCGCCCGCGAGGCAACATTGGGGTCGGCGACCAGCAGGGCCCTGGCCATTTCGCGGAATTCCTCGCCCTCGGCATGCTTGTCGTTGAACAACTGCTTCAGCCACAGTTCCAATGTGAGCACGACGTCCGTGTTCGTTTGGCCGCGCTCGGCGATAATCCGCAATTTCTCACGGACCGCCGGCGACGGCATGGCCGTTTGGGGCTTCATGAATTCGTCGTTCACGAACAGCACTGCCGCCTCCACGGGGTCTTCGACTGCCCCGATGGCCAACGGCGGAGGCTGCTGCGCGTTGTGCAGGTGCATGGCTCGGCGCTCAAGCGTTCTATGCCAGACGAGGTATGCACTGCCGGCGAAGACGGCAATGACCAGCGTCCTGAGTGTCCAGCGCTTCATGACGGTGCTCCTGTGCCTGACAATGACAACGCGATAATGCCGCATCTTTGGGCAGATGGGGGGAAAAGTCAAGATTAGTCGTCGCGGTTTGCGGCAGAACCCACAAACGGATTCTCCCGCATTTCATCCCCCACCGTCGTCACCGGTCCATGTCCGGGATACACAACCGTATCCGCCGGCAGCGTGAACAGCTTGGCCCGAATCCCCTCGAATAGCTGCTGGGAGCTTCCCCTTGGAAAATCAGTCCGCCCCACGCTGCCGCGAAAGAGCACGTCGCCGCCGAACACCAACAACGGCGGGCCGCGAAAGAGAAAGACCACGTGCCCTGGAGAATGTCCCGGAATTTCCAGCACTTCGAGGCGAATGCCCGCTTCCTCAACCACATCGCCTTCGCGAAGCAAGCGCTCGGCCGGCGGACTGGTAATGGCCATTCCGAACGGAGCGCTGAGGTTAAGCACGGCGTCGGAGAGCATCGGTTCGTCACCGGCGCCAATCATCAGCGGGGCATCGGCAAAAATCTGCTTGAGGAATCCGTTGCCCGCGATGTGGTCGGCGTGTCCGTGGGTGTTGAGTATCGCCGCCACGGTCAGACCCTGGTCGCGCAGCACTTCCAGGATAAAGTCCGGTTCGAGGCCGGGGTCGATGACCAGGGCGTCGCTGCGCGACGGCAACCAGACGATATAGGTGTTTTCGTCAAAAGGCGCCGAGACGACGGTTTGTATTTGCAGCATGACTCCCTCGCATGTGACGAGGCACAGGCTGGAAGCCCGTGCTATTATCTGTAGCACAGGCTTCCAGCCCGTGCCCTTTGCCCCCAGCTCGCGCATATTGCCTGGCCAGGCGGCGCCTCTTGTAAAGTATACAACCCACGGGAATTTGTCGATTTTTCATTCCCGGCTGCCTTTCGCGCTAACGTCTTGTCGCGCCAGCACTTTCAGCGACAGCCCGGCATTTGCATCTTGGCGGCATACAACTTGCACCCTTTCCGCGGGCAACTTGGAGTCTGCCGGTGCGTTTCCACCGGCGCTAGCCCAAGCAGCGGCGGCGAAGTTCCGACATCTTCCGGCGCCGGTCCACATGGAGGGCACCAACGTGTTCAAAACCCGTAAATCGACTCGGCGACGGCGATCATGGATTTGGCGATTGCTCCACGGCGGCACCAAGAAATGGTTGCAGCCTTCTCAATGGCTGCAGCCCTCCACGCTGCTGGCTTTGCTGGGGCTGACCATCACCGGCAGCAGCCTGCCCACGGCCTCTTTGCCCGTGGCCCTCGCCGTCGCCCAGCCGCAGCAAGTCCAGCAAGCGCAGCCCATCGTGAACGCGCCGGCGCCCACCCAGTCGCCGCTCGATTGGCCGTTGCGCTATATCGCCGAGTCCCAGCGAGAATACTACAAAGTGCAAACCTACAAGTGCTTGCTAATCTCGAGGGAGCGGGTGAACGGCAAACTGCTGGACGAACAGGTCATGGAACTCTCCTTTCGAAAAAACCCCTTCAGTGTTTACATGAAGTGGCTGGCGCCCAGGGACAAAATCAAGCAGGAAGTGTGTTACGTCCAGGGCAAATATCAAAACAGTCTCAGGGCCACGAGCCCCATTGGCTGGGTGAGCGTTGATGTCAATAGTTCGAAGGTGAAAGAAAACAGCAACCATGTCATCACGGAAACGGGTTTCGGCAATCTGATCGAGCGCTGCGCCAAGAGCTGGGAAGCCGAGCGGACCCTGGGCATGACGCAGGTGCAGGTCGCCGAGTACGAATACAACCGTCGCCGCTGCATTCGCATCGAAACTATCCACACCGCCAGGCACCAATCGTTTTATTGCTATCGCAGCGTCGTTTATTTCGACAAGGAAACGAAATTGCCGGTACGGATGGAGTGCTACGACTGGCCTCGGCAAGGCGGCGACCGTGGAGGCGAATTGATGGAATGCTTCAGCTATGTGAATTTGGATTTCAACGTGCAGCTTACCGATGCGGTATTCACGCATTAAGGGAGGAGGGATGAAGGATGAGAGCGAACTCGTGCCTCACACCTCATCCCCCATCCCTCCTTCTTCATCCCTCATCCCTCCTCCCTCATCCCTCTCCTCTGCCTCCTGCTCTGCCGTTTCAGGCATCAATTCCCGCAGGATCGGCAAGAAATCATCCGGCGGTTGGATGTTGGCCTGGTTGTCGCGCACATCCATCATGAACACGCGCCACTTGCCGTCCTTGATCCAGAACACATCCGCACTGATGGGGTAAGGAGCACTCTTATAGTTTTTCACCGCCACCACCTTGAGCAGCGGCAAAAACGGCAGGGACGCGGCCGTGACGGCCATGATGAGCAGCTCATCACGGCCCGGCAATGCGACAATATGGCCGTACTGGCGCGAGTCCGGCACCAGGTCGTCGAGCAATAGCGCCCGCGAGGAATCGTAAGCGTCGCCGACGCTGCTTTGGCGCAGGCCGGATTCTTCGTGGATCACCTTGAAACTGTCCGGCGGCGTTTGCCGCAGCAGGTTGGCCAAAGCCTGGGTGAGCCAGTCCTCGCCCGGTTTGCCTGATTTCTCCACCATTTCCACCGTCACGTAAAACATGCTTTGCGGAAAATCGACGACCAGGCTGAGGACCAGCGGCGTGCCGTCAATCGTTTGCTGCCACACGGCAGGCCCCTTGGCGCCCGTCGCCAACGGCGGTCCGAGCCGAACCAGCAGCTTGTCGGCGACGGTCGCCAAATCCTCCGGCGGATCGTCGATAGGCCCCAGTTGGCTGGTTTTGAGGAAATCGGCGATCAGCTCGACCCAGTCGGCGCGCTCCGCGCGGCGGGCCCGGCGATACAGGTTTTCCAGCCCGACGACCTGCTGGCGCTGCTCGGCGTCGACACACTCGACGGCGTCACCCAGCCAGCGCCGCACCTGCCAGCCGACTGCGGCCACGGCCTCGCGAAAAGCGAGCAGGAAGGTGCCGGGGTAGCGTGGTTGGCCGGAGCCGGAGCCGGGATCGCTGCGATGGCGTGAACTCATGGGAGAGATTCCTCGAATCGAACGCGCCCGCAGTCCTGCGCTGACCTATTCTTAAAGTAGTAGGCACACTCCGTGTGCCGTTCGCGGAAACGGCACACGGAGTGTGCCTACTACTTTAGGCCGCTCAACAGGTTTTTGCATTATGCAAAGCACAAAGATCGCCGCAGTGGTATTATTTTCCGCCTGGGCCCTGGTTTCAATTTACTGGCCTCGCGCTAACACGCCTACTGGCGCTCAACAAGGCGGCCAGGATCTTCTGGCCTACCGCTATATTGTCGAGCGTGTCCACGGCGGCGAAAACTACTACCTGGCAGCGGGCGAAGAGCTTCGGGCCGGCGGCTACGCATGCAGCAGCGTCTTCAACTGGCGCTTACCGACGTCAGCCTGGCTCCTGGCTGCTTTTCCTAGCCCGCGGTGGGCCCAAGCTCTACTGGTTTTGCTGGCGTTGATTGTGCTGGCGCTGGCCTATTCCAGTGCCTGCGATCAAGGCGGCGTTGTCCGGGCTGGCGTCCTCGTCTTGCTGATGGCCGGCACATTCCTGTGGTGTATCGACGGCGACGCCTTTTTCGCCCAGGAACTGTGGGCCGGCGTGCTCATCGCCCTTTCCGTTTTTGCGTATCAACACAAAAAGCTGCTGCCGTTGGCAGTGGGTGCCGGCTTGGCCGCGCTTTTCCTGCGCGAACTGGCGATGCCCTATGTGTTGGTGGCGCTAGCGCTGGCGGTCCGCGAAAGGCGCTGGCGGGAAACCGCCGCGTGGTGCGCCGGTGTAGCGGTTTTCTTCGCCTTTTTTGCATGGCACGCCTGGCAGGTGCGGCAGAGTCTCACAGGAACCGAGTTCGCCGAGAGCCAAGGTTGGATCCAGTTCGGCGGCCCGGCCTTTGTGATTCGAACCTGTCAGATGAACGCCTGGCTTTTCAACCTGCCGGCCTGGGTGGCGGTGATTTACCTGGCGGCAGCACTGCTAGGCCTGGCTGGCTGCCGTCATCGCCAATCGCTCCTCGCCGGCGCGACGGTCTGCATCTACCTGGCCGCTTTCCTCATCGTCGGCAAGCCATTCAACGGCTACTGGGGACTGCTTTACGTGCCGCTGCTTCCCATCGGTGTGGTCGCACTGCCGCATACGCTCCGTTCCTGGAAGATTTTGCAATACCAGTTTCCCGGCTCTCATGGTTCAATGAAGGTCTAAGTCGTCGTAGAACGGAATTTATTCCGTTCCACGCGCAGCACCAAGAACGGTATGAATTCCGTTCTACTCCACGAGAGGAACCGTTCATGCTGGTCGTCATGCAATCCCACGCCACGCCAGACCAGATCGAGGATGTGATCGCGGGCGATCCGTCGAATGGACCTGACGCCGCATCCCATGCCCGGCGCAATGCGCACCGCCATCGGCATCACCGGCAACATCGGCGCCGTCGACCCGCGCACGCTGGAAGTGCTGCCGGGCGTGATGGAGCTGATCCGCGTCACCAAGCCGTACAAGCTCGCCAGCCGCGAAATGCACGAGGCCGACACCTTCGTCAAACTGCCGCAAACGACCATCGGCCCCGGCACCTTCACCATCATCGCCGGGCCCTGCTCGGTGGAAAACGAGGCGATGATCCTGCGCACGGCCGAGTTCCTGATGCAGCCGCGGCGTGCGTCTGATGCGTGCCGGCGCGTTCAAGCCGCGCACCAGTCCCTATTCCTTCCAGGGCATGGGCCTGGAAGGGCTGGACATCCTCGAACAAGGCCCGCGCGCAAAACCGGCATCGGCATCGTCACCGAGCTGATGGACACCGACAACGCCGACGCCGTCGAGGAGGCGGCCGACATCATCCAGATCGGCACGCGCAACATGCAGAACTTCAGCCTGCTCAAGCGGGTGTCGCAAGCGTCGCAAGCCGGTGCTGCTCAAACGCGGCATGTCGGCGACGCTGGAAGAATGGCTGATGGCCGCCGAATACGTCATGGCCGGCGGCAACTACAACGTGATCCTGTGCGAACGCGGCGTCCGCACCTTTTCCGACCACAGCCGCAATACGCTCGATCTGTCGGTGATTCCGCCGGCCAAGAAGCTGTCGCATCTGCCGATCCTGGTCGATCCCAGCCACGGCACCGGCAAGCGCGATTACGTGCCGCCCATGGCGCTGGCGTCGCTGGCCGCGGGGGCGGACGGGCTGCTGATCGAGGTGCATCCCGAGCCGGATAAGGCCATGTCGGATGGGGCGCAGTCGCTGTCCTTGACGGCGTTTGAGGAATTGCTCAAATCGTTGAAAGAACTGGCCAAGCCGCTGGGGCGCTTGCTAAACTGAAGCAACGGAGGTTTGCATGAATCCCACAACGGCGCCGCCCTTGGGCAGTTCGATTTATCCCTTGAATGACGTCGTCGAGCGTCTTTACACCATCGCGGACGTGGCTGCTCTGCCGACGGATTTGCCGTCGGGAAGCGTCCGTTACGAATTGGACAACGGAAGGCTAATTAGCATGGCTCCATGCGGTGGCAGTCACGGCTCGGTCGAAGCAAGGTTCACTTTCAAGTTCATCCTTGACGGAGAGGAGCGCGGACTCGGAAAAGCTTGGTGTGGAGAAGTCGGCATTATTCTTTCTCGCAATCCCGATAGTCTCGTCGGCGCCGACGCCGCCTTTGTCACCAACGCCTCGCTGCCGGTTCGCGAGTCGCCTGAAGGCTACCTTGAGACGATTCCAGAATTGATTCTCGAAGTGATGAGCAAGAACGACTCATGGGCAGCCGTTGAGCGCAAGATCGCGGCTTATTTCCGCGCTGGCGTCCGCGTGGTGTGGGTTGCCGATCCCGCCAAGAAGACCGTTACCGTTTGCCGACCTGGCCAACCTTCCCACGTGCTCACCGAAAACGACACGCTGACGGTGGAAGATGTGATACCCGGCTTTCAGATGCTGGTGGGGAAGGCTTTTGCTTAATGGCGCCGATCAGCTTAGGCGAATTGGCAACGATTCATTCATAGCCCCTAGACACCCCTCGCGATTGCATTAGGCGGGCCGGAATGAAACGAATGATGACAGGCCTGGCGACGGCCGGGGGGTGCCTTCCGGCCCACCAAGGACGGGGTGCCAGCAAAAAGCTTTGGACACCTATTCGCGCCGATCTAGCCGCCATCAGGGACCCTACTCATTTTCCAGCATGGCGTGCAGCTTTCCCAGCGCCTCGCGTTCGATTTGCCGGACGCGTTCGCGGGTCAGATCCAGGCACTCGCCGATTTCCTTGAGCGTCATCGGCTGCTGGCCGCTCAGGCCGAAACGTAGACGCAGAACCATCGCTTCCCGGTGGTCGAGTTTGTCGAGCAGATGCAAAACCTGGGTCAGATCGTCGGAATGGATCATCTGGGCGTCGGGGGCGTGCGAGACGTTGTCCATGGCCAGGTCGTCGATCGACCAGCCCGTGTCCTCGACCTCGCCCTGGGGGCCGGCGTTGTAGATACGAATCGCTTTTTTGATGATGTTCAGCTTTTTCTTGGGCAGCTTCATCCGCTGGGCAATTTCTTCCTCGGTCGCCACCCGGCCAAGCTCCTCTTGCAAACTGCGCTGAGGCCCGCCGCCATTCGGTCAAGAGCTGCACCATGTAGGCGGGCAGGCGAACCGTCTTGGCGGTGTTGACCACGGCACGCTTCATCGATTGCTTGATCCAAAAGCTGGCATAGGTGCTAAACCGGGTATTCATGGAAGGATCGTAACCCTCCACGGCGCGAAGCAGGCCAAGGTTGCCCTCGGCGATGAGATCCTGCAAAGCCAGGCCTTTGCCCTGGTAGCTGCGGGCGATATTCACCACCAGCCGCAGATTGGCGCGGACCAGGTGATCGCGCGCTTCGCTGTCGCCGTCTTCGATGCGGTAGGCGAGCTCTTTTTCCTCATCGGCCTTGAGCAACGCTGTCTCGTTGATCTCGCGGAGGTAGCTCTCCAGCGGAGTTTGCACGGAAGAACGGGGAATGCGTGGTGTGCGAATCATGAGTAGGGAATCTCGCCGCTAGGGGAATATCAAAGGTCTCCTAGCGAACACTAGGTCATACCAGCGGCGCTGTCAAATAAGCTTGCCGATTTTATCCCTTTTTCGTCACCCTTAAAACCAGGTTAATCGTTACTTCCGTATCCTTGTACGCGACCACCACGGCGGGTGCGGTCCCGTCGCGCTGCACCGAGTTCTTTCGCGTATACACACTATAGCGGCCCGGCGGCACTTCTTCAAACAGGAAGGTGCCGTCGGCCTTGGTGTTGGTCTTGGCTTTCTCCGCGCCCTTGTCGTCGCGCAGCTGCACCACCAGGTCGGATTGCGGCACCTCACCCAGCAAGACGCGGCCCTTGATCCGGCCCGGACCCGTCTTGGCGGGGTCGGTGTCGACCAGGTTGATGACGGCCGTGGCAAAGCTGCTCAGGCCCGCGTTGTTGGTGACCTGGACCGTGACCTCCGTGGGCCCCTTCTTTTCCTCCGGCATGGTGACTTCAGCCTGCCAGGTCGTCCGCCCCTTGTCGACGGGCGAGGCCTGATAGGTCGCGATGTTGGGGGGGAGTTTGCTGTCGATCGGCTTGCCGATGAAAAACTGGGCTTCCTTGATGCCGGCTTCCAGGTCGCTCGCGCTGGCCTGCATGACGATTCTGGTGCCGCGTTTGGCGGCCTTGGGAGTGCCCAGGATTCTGAACGCCCTGCGGACCTGTGTCGGTGACGACCAGGGTGTGAAAGGCCCTGGCAACTTCTTTGCCGGTTTTGTCGTGCATGCGGACACAAATGTCGTACTTGCCAAGCAGACGGCTGGTGTCGAGCGGGATGACCCAATCTTGCAAGGAGCCTTCGAAGACAAGACTACCCCCAGGGCCTTGCGGGCTGAAACCGATGTATTGCCGTTTGGCGGTGGGATAGACTCTGGCAGGCAAGGTGGGCCTGAACTCGCCGGTGACGATCTTGCCGAGGATGAACTCCAGGGTGGCCCCTTCGGGCGCGTTGTCGGCCTCGACCGGTAGGCCAAACTTGGGGTCGGGCCGCGTGAAATGCTCGCCGCGGACGCGCAGACCGGGGTGCAGGTCGAGGCGTGGCGTCGTTGGGGCGCCGCTGCGCACGAATGCCGTGCGGAACAGGAACGCCCGCTCGAAACCGTCGACATCGAGGCTAACGATGCCTTCGTCCTCGTCGGCCGTGGCGAAGACCAGCTTCTCGGCTTTGAGCTCCAGCGAGCTGCTTTCCTTGTCGCCCACCGCCGACAGCTCGCCGCGCAGGCGCCGGAGGTGACTTTGACCAAACCTGGAATGCGATCGGGCGCCAACACCAGCTCAATGGGAATGTCGGTCCCACCGGGCGGCGCATACACCTGGGCCGTCACCGCGAACCGGTTAGTACTGACGTCAGGCACCGGCGGCGCGAAAACCAGGTTGGTCACGCGGACATAGTCGCGCGGCGTGGCCACCACCACAGGGATGGTTCGCTCCTCGATCACCTCATTTTTCAAGTCCGCGTCGAGCATCCGCCATTGCAGCGGCCCTGGCAATGGCGGCAAGTCCTTGGCTGGCTTTCCTGCCGCCTCGCCCCCCTCGCCCTCGCCGCCGCCCAGGCTAATTCGTTCGACCGATTGCGGCGGTAGCACCTTGGTGAACGTTCCGCCCTTGAGCGCAATGTCGCCTGCCTTGATCTCGATCGTGACTTTGCGGGCCGTGTCGCTGGGATTGCGAGCGAACAAGTAAACCTGCTGGCGGATCTTGCCGGGCCGCAGGCGGATTTCCTGGAGCGCTTCAACCGGTGTTTGCGGGCTGGTGCTGAGCAAAAGGTGCGGTTGATCCGGACCTAGCTGAATCGGCACTGGCACCTTGAAATGGTAGTGCCGGCCAACCAGGTCCGCTTCGACGAGAAACCCGCGTGGCGGCGGTCCACGCTCGCCCTCCTTGCCGGCCAACAGACGCACGTCGAGGTGCAATTTGCCCGCTAGCGCCAGCGGGAACGTCGGATCAAGGGGGAAGCCGCGCAGCTGCGTCGCGGGCGGCGTGATTGTCAGCCAGGTCGGATCGGCGTTGCGGACGAGAACGTCGATCGTGTCCTTGCCGACCTTGGTTGTGCTCCAGTCCAATTGAATCTGGCATTCGGCACTGCCGCGTTCGACCGACAACCTGGGCAGTGCTCCGCCGCTGATACTCACCTCGGGCTGACTTGCCGGCTCGGGCAAATAGGCAAGTGCCGCCTGGGCGTAGAAGCGCTCGCCGGAGGACAGCGGCGACCAGTCGAGCTCGACATTGCGATAGTCCCGGCTCTGGTAGCGATAGGTCTCGCCCAGCCGCACAAATAGTGCTTTCGCCTCGCGCTGGCGGATCTGAACCGGCAGCGACCGGAGTAAGTCATCGACCAACGGCACGGCATCCAGCGGCGGCAAGAAGCGCGACAGGCGGTCTTTGCCGGCCAGCGAGGTCTCCGCTTGAAATTGCTCGGGGATCAGTTTGCTCCAGGCCTGGGCCAGCGCATCGCCCAGCACTGCCGGCGACGGGAAATGCCACTGCAGCCGGCGCGCATCATCCAGAAGTTGGCGCAAAGCCCCGATTTTGTCGGTCGGCAACCCCGCCAGTTCCAGCAAGGCAATGGATGCCGTCGCACGCCGGTTGGCCCTGTCGTATTCAAGTTTCATGGCTTCAGCCGCGGCCGGCGGTTCCAGCGGCTCCGATACGGTTCGATCATCGTCCTCTTCGCGATCCAACTGCATCGTCAGCAGGTGCAAGCGTTTCTCGAGGTCGAAGCTTGCCTGGCACACGGCCTCGCGGGCTTCGCTCTTGAGGAATGGGGTCGCCAGCACGGCGTGGAGGTCTTTGACCGCGGCGGGGTCGGCCTTGGGCAGCTTGGCCCGACGCACCAGCAGGGCGACCGTCTCGGCAGTGAAGGGTTGACGCAGGTTGGTCAACTGTCCGTGCAGCAGCTCGACGGCGTCCTCGATGCCGTCGATGTTTCGCGGCGTGATCCGATCAGGCTCGGCACCGCTGTCCAAGAGAACCAGGAGCTGCTGGGCGGTTATCACACAGTTGAGCCACGGAGAAAAACTGTCCGGCGCCCCATCGAGATACTTCGCGTAAGCCGGCAAAAACAGCAGCGCGTCGTCGAGCACCTGGCGGGCTTTGACGACGATGTCCGCGCGGCGCTGGGCCAAGGCATATTTGGCGCTGGCTTGGATCAGCAATTGCTCGGCCTGAGTCAACGATCCATAGCCGCGAGCATAAAACAGCACTTCGCCGTCGTGGCGGAGCCGGTCGGCTTCGGCCAAAAGCGGCTCGTTCCAGGAATTCACCTCGTAGACACTGTTCGCCGTTTCACCGCGCACGGTTGCCTGGAGCAACTGACGAATGCTGGCCGTCGGCCAGGTTTTGACGCCCGGCTGCTTGCTCATCTCGGCGAGCCGTTTGAGCAGAAGGGATTCGACGTATTGCGGCAACTTTTCGGAATCTGGATCGATCAAGTTCGCAAGCAGGTCGATGCGCTCGCGAGTCGGGTCGTTCTCGAGCAAGGCTTGCCGCATCACAGCCGCGGCGCGTGCCAAAGGTGCGGCCTTGGCGAACTTTTCGGCAAATTCCTCCGTCAGCTTGGCCCTGGCCGGGTCGGCTGGCTTCAGGGGCCGCACCCTGGCATAAAACTCTTGCAAAAGCCTGGCGGATTCCTTGTCTTCCTGACCACCAAAAGCGAATGCGAATGCCAGCGATTGCGGCTGGGGAAAAGGCAGCACACTGGCGTTGGCTGCCTGGTGCTTTAGCTGCTGCACTCTTGCAAGGTCACGAGACTGGATCAGACTGGCGTCGACTCCGCCCCGCCAGTCGATGTCCGCGCGCAGCAGCCACGCTTGCTGTTGCCGGAAGGTGCGCGGCGTGAGCCGCCAACCGCCGTCAGCCATGGCCTGGTCGTACTGTTTCCAGGCCTCTTTTAGCCAGGTAGGGTAAGTCATGGCAGGCGGGTCCGCAACGTGGCCTGGCGTCTCGTGGAGGTCGATGGATGCCAGGTTGAAATCGTCAGCCGAGCCGTAAAGAATCGGCGTTTGCCGGAGCCCCCGGTTGCGCTGCGCCCAGCGGTCGACGCGTGCCTGAAGGAAGGCTTCGAGCTCCCTCACGGTGATCCAGCCGTCGTGGCTGCCGCGCGAGCCGTAGCCGTCGGCCCAACCGCGCAGGCCCTCCTCGAAATAGAAACTGAATATCGAGCGCCCCACCGGCTGGGACGCCAGCGACACCTGGCCGGGCGAACACGGGCACAACACCAGACGCCGAGGATTCTGGCACCTTTTCCAATTCGCCTTCCACGGCGCCGGCAACATCATCGGCCGGCACGCCGAGGCGAGTGTCCGCCAGGGGCCGGCAAATGTCCAGGACCAGCAGCTGGTGGCGGGCTGGGCAATCTGCCATGGCTTTCAGCACGGCTTTGAGCGGCAACCATGTGTCGGGCGCATCGGGATCGCTATCGCTGGTCAGTATGGCAACCTCACCGTTTTTTTCCCGGCAGGCATTGGCGCTCAAATAGACGACGACCGGCTCGCTCGCGGGATGATCCTTGAGAGCGATGAGTTCGCCGAGCAGCATGTGACGCTGCAGGCCGGCGCCGGCTGGTTGGATGATCTTGTGAAACAACCCGCTGCCAAGAATTGCCTGCTGATCCGAGAATCCTTGTTCGGGAGACGGGATGGACGGCGCGGCATAGTCGTTGACCGACAGGGTAACCAGCGTCGGCCGAGGCACGGGCGTAAGCCAGGAAAGCAAGCCGCCCAGGATGCCCGCGATCGCTAGCATGCCGGCCACGGCAGCGAAAACGCGCCTCCCCTTCGGCGGCGCTTTGGGCAGATACTCGTGGCCACCCTGTTTTTCCTCGTGCCATCGGCGGGCGGCGGCTGTCGGCGGTGTGGGATCGGTCATAGGAAGCCCCTGGTGGCACAAATCGGTACTTCGCACATTCCCTCAGAGCCGATCCGAAAAAGGGGTCAGGCACCGTTGCCGGAACGGCCCGGAGGGTGCTTCGCACAACGGTGCCTGACCCCTTTTTCGGATCGGCTCTTATTCGATTCAGATTAACACCTGTCAAGAGCGATCTACAAGGGGCCAAGCCGCGCAATACAGTAAACTGGGGCGAATCGTGGAAAGCACGCGATCCGCACAAGCTGGCCGCATCCATCCGGGAGCAAGTGCGCCGTGGCAAAAAAGTCCGACGTTTGGGGTCTGCTCGAAGGCGTGGGCGAAAAGCCCAAGGAGCAGGCCAAGTTTCTGACCAATGCCGTCGGCATCAAGTTGGCGCTTATTCCGGCGGGCACGTTCCTGATGGGTTCGCAGTCGGCCGAGGAAGGCCGGCGCGACAACGAAGGCCCTCAGCACGAAGTGCAGCTGCCGAATCCGTATTACATGGCGGTGCACACGGTCACGCAAGCCCAATTCCAGAAAATCATGGGGCGGAATCCCGCGAAGTTTGACGTCAACCACGGCGGAGGCATCGACCATCCCGTCGAAAACGTCACCTGGGAAGAAGCCGTGGATTTTTGCAGGCGACTGTCGGCGGTGCCGGAGGAAAGGTCGGCCAAGAGGGTTTACCGTTTGCCTACTGAGGCCGAGTGGGAATATGCTTGCCGGGCCGGCACAACCACGCCATTTTCGGTCGGCGTCGGCTTGAGCTCCGAACAGGCCAACTTCGACGGCAATTTTCCGCTGGGCGGCGCCGCACGCGGACTTTTTGCCGAGAAGACCTTGCCGGCGGGCAGCTACACGCCGAACAACTACAGTCTGTGCGACATGCACGGCAATGTTTGGGAATGGTGCGCCGATTGGCTGCATAGCGACTATTACGGCGTCAGCCCCAAACGAAATCCGCAGGGGCCAAGTGGCGGCGTGTTTCGCGTTTTGCGCGGCGGCTCGTGGCGGAGCCAGGCGGTGACTTGCCGCAGTGCGTATCGCAATGGGCTGGGGCCGAAAAGCCGGGATCGATGTACGGGATTCCGCGTGGTGGTCGATGTCGGGACGATTGGATAGCCTGGACAATTACTGACCAATTTAGTGTCGAGCGAGCGCGAAGCCGCAAGCGGCTAATGGAGATTACGAAACATGAATTATCACAGCGCCACCTTGGCGAACAATCTTAACCTCGTCGGCGAAGTCAATCCCGCCGCGCGTTCGGTCGCTTTGGGCTTCTTCGTCAAGACAGGAGCCCGCGACGAAACGGCCGACGTCTGCGGCGTCACCCACTTTCTCGAGCACATGGTGTTCAAAGGCACGCCGCATCGCACCGCCCTCGACGTGAACGCCGATTTCGACAAGATCGGCGCCCAGTACAACGCCTTCACCAGCGAGGAGAATACCGTCTTCCACGCGGCGGTCTTGCCTGAGTATCTTCCCCCCGCGTTCGACATCCTCGCCGACATCCTGCGGCCGAGCTTGCGCGAAGACGATTTTCAGATGGAAAAAAACGTCATTATTGAAGAAATCGGCATGTATGAGGACCAGCCGATGTGGTCGGCCTACGATCACGCCAAACGCGTCTACTTCGCCGATCATCCCCTGGGCAACAGCATCCTTGGCACGCCCAAAAGCATCACGGCCCTCAAGCGCGATCAAATGCACGAATACTTCCAGCGCCGCTATGTGCCCGGCAACATCGCCGTGGTCGCCGCCGGCAACTTCAAGTGGGGCGAATTCGTCAAGCTGGCCGAAAAACACTGCGGCCACTGGGTCAAGGGCAGCGACGGCCATCCCGATCTGCGTGCCACCCGCGGCTCCGGAGCCTTCGAAGTGCTCAGCAAGGACAAGGTCACGCAGGAGCATGTCATCCTGATGTGCCCAGGACCGGCCGTCAGTTCGCCCAAACGCTACGCGGCCGACATCCTTGCCACGGTCCTCGGTGACGATTCCGGCAGCAGGCTCTATTGGGCCCTGGTGGATCCGGGTTTTGCCGAGTCGGCCGACTGCAGCTTCCATGAGTATCACGACACCGGCGCGTATTACATCTCGTTTTGCTGCGAGCCGGAAAGAACGCAGAAAAACCTCGCCATCGTTCACGGCATCTTGCGCCACCTCCAGGCGGAAGGCATCACCGCCGAGGAGCTGGGGCAGGCCAAGAGCAAAGTTTTGTCAAGGGTGGTCCGGGCGGGCGAGCGGCCGATGGGGCGAATGATGGCCATCGGCATGCAGCACGTCTACTGGAACACCTACCATACCGTGGACGAGGAGCTGCGCTTTTTCGAAGAGGTGAACCGCACCAAGATCCGGGATGTGCTGAAGAGCTTTCCGCTCGATCGTGCGACAACACTTGCTCTGGGCCCCTTGAGCAAGCTGCGCCAGCCGCGCTGATAATTTCGTGATCAAACGCTAAAAGCCTTCATCCGCCAACCGGCGCAGCAATGGTCCATAGCGGGGCAAAGGATCGCGGTCCCAACCGCGATTGCGGGCGAAGGGGTTCAGCCAGTTAATCAGGCTAAAGTGATCGCCCTCCCACACTTGCATGCTCTCGCCCCACTGGGCCGACGCCACGGAAACCACGCCGTCGTTGTCACCCTCGTTGCGCAGGACGACGTTGTGCGATAGGTACCATTCCGGCGTCAGCCAGTTGCCGTCGTGTCGGCCGGCCACCGAAAAATAGCGCACTCCGCCTGCATCGGGCACCTCGGCGTTGAATTGCCGGCAGCGAGCAGTGGTGAGGTCGCGGAAAGCTTCCGACGGCATCCCGAGCATCTCCAGAAGCGGCCGAACCACCCAGGCCAGGCGATTCACGCCCCAATCCGCGAAAGTGGTTCCCCGGTGCGGGGTGCCTAACGTGGTCAACGTCAGCACGCGCTCGGCCATGCCCAGGCGCGAGATCATGTAACGCGAATCGAGGCCGCCCATGCTGTGAGCGACGAGATGCACCGGCTCGCCTGGCGATTGGAGATCGATAAATTGCTTCAACTGCGCCGCCCGCTGGGCGACGCCGGCGGTGGGGCTGAGGTTGGGCAGGAGAATGCGATTGCCCGCGTCCCGCAGCTGCCCCGAAATGCCGGGAAAGTACTCGGAAACCACGACGCCGCCGACACGCACCTCGCCAGCGCCAAGCAGGCCGTGAACAAGTACGATCGGAGGCGCGAAGCTTGGGAAGGGACATCGGAGTACCATGTGGCCTCGAAACGCAAACGCGACATGGAAATTGTAGGTGCACAACGTCTGAAAATGCAAGGCCGCCACTTTCAGGCGAGCGGCCAACTGGCGCCCAGGGCTTTGCGCTGAGCCGCCGTGACGGCATCGACGCCGATCTTGCCGAGCTTTAGCAGTCTGTCTAGCTGGCTGCGGCTGAAAGTCGATTCCTCACCGGTGCCTTGCACTTCGATAAATTGTCCGGCGCCTGTCATCACCAGGTTGAGATCCACATCCACGTCCTTGTCTTCCTCGTAATCCAGATCGAGCAGCTCTGCATTATCGAGCAAGCCGATGCTGACGGCGGCCACGCTGTCGCGGACGATGTCAGCCGCCTTGCCGAAAAGGTCCTTGCGAGCGCAAAGGGCATCGACGACGGCGACGAAAGCGCCGTTGATCGACGCGGTGCGCGTGCCGCCGTCGGCGTCGAGGACGTCGCAGTCGATCCACAGTGTGCGTTCGCCGAGTTTGTCGAGATCGACGACGGCCCTGAGGCTGCGGCCGATGAGACGCTGGATTTCGACGCTGCGGCCATCGACTTTGCCGGTGCGATCGCGCTGCTTGCGTGTGTTGGTGCTGCCGGGGAGCATGCTGTATTCGGCGCTGAGCCAGCCTTTGCCCTTGCCGGCGAGGAAGGCGGGCACCGCTTCGTCCACGCAGCAGGTGCAAAGCACCGTGGTGCCGCCCATGTGCACGAGGACGCTACCGGCGGCGTTGCGCGTAAAGCGGCGCTTGAAGGTGAGCGGGCGGAGTTGATCGGGGTGACGGCCGTCGTGACGCATGGATCAACTCGCTTGCTTGGTGCATTTCATTGGCATGAAGCCAGGTTTAGTGGTCCATTTAACCTGGTAACAAGGCAGTCCTGGTACGAAATCGAGATACTGTTGCCCCTCGGTCCAATAGGGATGACAAACGTAAATGGCACCATAAGATTCAAGGCGTTCGGACACGCAGGAGACAGCCTGGATGCTCCCCATCGGATCTACGCCATCTAGCTCCACAACGATTACATCAGGTTCGAGAGCAAAGGCAGCCTCGAGACCCAGCATCATTTTGGGGTTGCCAGGCAATCGATTCATGCGGCATGCCAGGGGCAGGCCCAACCGACTCATAACTGTAACCGCGTGGTCCTGAGTCATGCCACTCTGTTTTCGCAACCACCGATCTACCCGCGGCGACGGCCACAGATGTCGAAACGTGCGCTGGCCCCAAGATACAGGTGAATACATTGCGTTCCTCGCCAGCACAACACGGCCATGAAATAGCAACCCAGGCAAGCGACGGCGGCCAGTCAAGAGGTTTAACAAGCCCTCTTTCAATTGATCGTTTGCGTCAAACGGCTCTTGCAGTACTATCGCTTCTCCTCGCCGCAAGGCAAAAGGTGGGATTTCAAGTGGATGCTCAATGACTCCCTCGCAACTGACCAGGTCTAAATCCATTTTACACCTCAATGTCCGATCCAATTCCGAAACCTTCCTCACCAAGACCGAGAGGGCATTGGCCGGCTTTGGTGCGGCCGCTGCTGCCAATTCTTCCAGTTCCCCCACGCTAGCAGTTGGAAAACAGGCGTAATGTCTCCTGTCTCCTTGTAAATCTCCAAGGCGGCCACCATGCGATGGTGTCCTTCTAACACATGAAAAATGCCTCGAGGATCCTTGATCCCCAAAATCTTTCCGCGAACTGCAAGGTACTCAAACCGGCCTTCCAACATATCCGCCTTGAGTGTATCAACAAGTGACGGATCGCGCAAGCCCTTTTGTGTCCCCCGAATACGCGGCAATCGAATGGGCGGAACTGCCATGGCGTCGTCTCACTTCAGCAACCACTCCAGCAACGCCTTCTGCGCATGCATCCGATTCCCCGCCTGCTGAAAGACCACGCTCCGCTCGCCGTCCAGCACGTCGCTGGTCACCTCTTCGCCGCGGTGAGCCGGCAGGCAGTGCATCACCTTGGCGTGCTTTGGCGCCAGCGCCACCAGCTCCGCATTGATCTGGAACCCGTTGAAATGCTGCAAACGCTGTTCACGCTCCGCCTCCTGGCCCATGCTGGTCCATACATCGGTGTAAATCACGTCCGCATCGGTGACCGCGTGGCTGGGATCGCCGTTTTGGATCATCTCCGCGTTGGGAAGAAACCGCCGGTAAGCCTGGACAAATGGCTCATCGAAGTGATAGCCGTTTGGTGCGGCCAGGATAAAGCGCACGCCGAGCTTGCCGCAGGCGACGGCCACCGACCGGGCGACATTGTTGCCATCGCCGACGAAGACCAGCGTGCGGCCCGCGACCTGGCCGAAGAGTTCTTTCATCGTGAGCAGGTCGGCCAGGGCCTGGCACGGATGGTAGTAATCCGACAGTCCGTTGATGACGGGGCAGGCGGCGTGGGAGGCGAACGCTTCGACTGTCTCATGTTTGAAAGTGCGCAAGACTACAGCATCGACGTATTGACTAATGGTGCGCGCCACGTCGGCCACGCTTTCGCGCGAACCGAGGCCGACGTCGTGTCCGTTCATGAAGACGCTGGCCCCGCCCAGCTGCGCGATTGCCGCCTGGAAGCTCACGCGTGTTCTCAGCGACGGCTTCTCGAAAACCAGGCCCAGGACGCGGCCGAGCAAAATTGGCGTGGCCTGGCCGCCCACGTGCGCCGCCTTGAGCCGGGTCGCCTCGTCGAGCAGGCCGCCAATGTCGTCGCTGGAAAGGTCGAGCAGGTCGAGAAAATGTCGCATGGCAATGCCTCACGTCTTAAATGCCAACAATACCTGTTGAATGATGTCGCAGCCCTCGTCGATCAGTTCGTCGGAGATCGTCAGAGCAGGCAGCAGACGGATAACCGTGTTGTGGGTGCAGTTGATAAGCAGATTTCGTTTCAAACAGGCATCGACGATGGCGGCGCCGGGCACTGACAGTTCCACGCCGATCATCGTGCCCTTGACTCGGATTTGCTGAATCAAGGGACAGCTGGCCTGCAACTTCTCGAAATGGCTCTGGAACCGCGCGCCGATCTGCTCGGCGCGCTGGAGCAAGTCGTCTTCCTCGATGGTTTCAATAGTGGCCAACGCGGCCCGGCAAGCGAGCGGGTTGCCGCCGAAGGTCGCCGCGTGGGTGCCCGGTTTGAGCAGGTCGCCAAATGGGTCGCGCACCATGAGGCCGCCGCACGCGACTCCGCCGGCCAGGGCCTTGGCCAGCGTCACGGCGTCGGGCAGCACGTTCCAGTGCTGGTACGCGAACCAACGCCCGGTGCGGCCCATGCCTGCCTGCACCTCGTCGAAAATCAACAAAAGCTTGTGCTGATTCGCCAAATCCCGCAAACCTTTCAGGTAACCTGGCGGCGGCAGGTTGATGCCGCCTTCGCCCTGGATCGTCTCCACGAGCAACCCGCAAGTTTCATTGTCGATCAGCTTGGCCGTCGCTTCCAGATCGCCGAAAGCCGCGTACTTGAAGCCTGCCAGCAGCGGATCGAGGCCCTGGTGGTATTTCGGTTGGCCGGTCGCGCTGAGGGCGCCGAAAAGTGCGGCCGTGAAAGCTGTTGATGGCGCTGATGATCTTGTAACGGCCGGTCGGTTTGCCGTGCAGCCTGGCCAGCTTGATGGCCGCCTCGACCGCTTCAGTGCCGCTGTTGCAAAAGAAGCATTTGCCGTCGAAACCGCTGCGTTCAACGAGCGCCTTGGCCAAAAGTCCTTGCGGTTCGGTGTACCAGGTGTTGGGAACATGAATGAGCTGGGCCACCTGCTCCTTGACGGCCTCGACGACGCGCGGCGGGCAATGGCCCAGCATGCCGCAACCCCAGCCCGGGAAGAAGTCGAGATAGCGACGGCCCTCGGCATCCCAGACGTACGACTCCTCGCCGCGCACCAGGCAAACGGGGAAGCGCGTGTAATTGCCGATCACGTACCGATTGAAGAGATCGATGATTTCGACCGACGAAGCGGTGGCGGTGGCCATCTCATTTCCTCCTTTTTCGTTGGGACACCAACCCGAAGCGCCAGCAGGGCGAGCGTTTGCCCTCGCTGGCGCTTCGGGTTGGTGTGGCCCTAACTCTCCTTTTCAAGCACAATCTCCGTGCCCACGCCGCGGTCGGTGTAAATCTCCAAGAGCAGCGAATGTCTGAGCCGGCCGTCGATGATATGCGTCTTGCGCACGCCGCCGCGCAGGCTCTCCAGACACGCTTCGACCTTGGGAATCATGCCGGCGTCGATCACGCCCTGCCGAATCAATTCCTCACAGTCGGCGGTGTCAACGCTGCTGATCAACGATTGGTTGTCGTGCCGGTGAAGGAGAATGCCGGGGGTGTCGGTAAGCACCACCAGCTTCTCGGCTCCGAGGTGGACGGCCACCGCGGCGGCGGCGGTGTCGGCGTTGATGTTTAGCCAATCCCCGTCGTCGGCGACGGCCAGCGAAGGGATAATCGGCACCACCGCCGCGGCGCAGAAATCACGAATCAAGGCGGTGTCGACCTGGGTGACTCGACCCACGCGGCCCAGGTCGATGGGCCCGTCTGGCCCGCTCAATTGCAGGGGTTCGCCTCGGAGGTAATGCAGCGAGCCGAGGTGCGCGCCCACCGCTCGCCCGCCTAGCTCGCGGATTTGCCGCTCGATATCCGCGTTGATTTCCTGCAGCAAAACCCGCACGACGATGGCCAGCGTGGCATCGTCGGTATAGCGCCGGCCCTGGACCTTGCGTGTCGCCAGCCCGGCGGCAGCCATGGCCCGATCGATCGGTTTGCCGCCGCCGTGAACCAGCACGGGCCGAATACCGACGGTGGCCATGAAGACGACGTCTTGCAGCGTCGCGCGCAAGGCATCGGCATCCTCCATGGCGCTGCCGCCAAGTTTGATGACCGTCAGCTTGTCGCGAAACTTGCGGATGTAGCTGAGGGCTTCGATCAGCACGTCTGCTTTGCGAATGGCGCTGTCCATCGGCGTCGAAGGGGTGGAAGGAACAAAAAATTGATTGTAGGTCGATGCAGGGGTGTGTCAATGCCACAAGCGATATAGTAGTAGGCACACTCTGTGTGCCGTCTGCGACATGGACGGCACACGGAGTGTGCCTGGTACTTTAACCCAGCACTTTGCGCAGAAACAACTTTACGCGCTCGTGTTGAGGATCATCAATGACCCGGGCCGGTGGACCATCCTCAATGAGCTTGCCGTCGGCCAGCACGACGACCCGGTCAGCGCCGCGCCGTGCGAAGCCAATCTCATGGGTCACCATCAGCAGCGTCATGCCCTCGCCCTTGAGATCTTCCAGCACGCTGAGCACCTCGTTCTTCAGTTCGGGATCGAGCGCGCTGGTGATCTCGTCGCACAGCAGCCCGCGCGGTTCCATCGCCAGGGCGCGAGCGATGGCGACTCGTTGCTTCTGGCCGCCGGAAAGCTGCTGCGGAAATGAGTCGGCATGGTCCGCGAGGCCGACGCGGTCAAGAAGGCGGCGGCCGCGCTCGCGTGCTTGCGATTTTGTCAGACCGAGCACGCGGATGGGAGCCTCGATCACATTTCCCAATGCGGTCAGATGCGGAAAAAGCTGAAAATCCTGAAAAACCATGCCGAACAGCCGCCGCATCTGCTGGGCCGAACCGCCGGATGACTTTGCAGCTGGCCCCAAAACGTGATCGCCGACGCGGATCTCGCCGTCATCGAAGGTGGTCAGGCCATTGAGGCAGCGGAGCAGAGTCGATTTGCCGCCGCCCGAAGGACCAATCAAGGCAACGGTCTCCCCAGGAGCAATGCTGACCGAAATGCGGTCGAGGACCAGGCGCGGACCGAATCGCTTGGTTAAATCGCTGACTTTGATGTGCATGGCTGGCTCCTCCAGGCACCAAGAGTAGCCTGGACCGGTCCTGACGTCAAGAACTTCAGCCGGTCCTTCCACAAAACCACGGGGCCGAAACTTACATTATTTATGTTGCCACGGAAGACTCTGGACAATGCCCCCGCTTGTTGGTAGGCATAGACTATCGCAAATTAACGGGGCCTGCCATCCCGAAGGCGGGCCATTTCTTCTTTTGAAGTTCTCCTCCCACGTCGGGTGGAGGAGTGGGAAATGGGAGTGGGGTGAGCGATGACGCACGTGGTTTGCCAACCGTGCCATGATTGCAAGTACACCGATTGCGTGGCGGTTTGCCCGGTCGAATGCTTCTATCAGGACGACATGATGCTGTATATCGATCCGAACGATTGCATCGATTGTGAAGCCTGCGTGCCGGAGTGCCCCGTCGAGGCCATCTTCGTCGAAGCCAATGTGCCTGCACAGTGGACGAGCTTCACGGAAATGAATGCCACCAAGGCTGCCGAGATCAAGGCCGCCGACACGGGCCACATCACCGAAAAGGGCGACCCCAAGGAAGGCCCGGAGTGCAAGAAGAAGTAAAGAGGATTGCAGAATGGAGATTGCGGATTGCAGATTGATCTGCAACCTGCAATCTCCATTCTGCAATGCATAGATGACTGGCGTCCTCCTCATTCAACTGGGCACGCCCGAAGCACCTACCAAACAGGCCCTTCGGCCCTATCTTCGGCAATTCCTCAGCGATCCGCGGGTCATCGAAGTGCCACGCTGGAAGTGGTGGCCGATTTTACAGCTCATCTTGCTGCGCCGCCCGCAAAGTTCCGCCGCCAAATACGCTCGCATCTGGGACGGGCAAACCGGGTCGCCGCTGCTGGCCTGGACCCGCCGGCAAACGGCCGCACTCGCCAAAGCGCTGCCGCGATTGATGATCCGCTTCGGCATGCAGGTCGGCAATCCGCCGGTTGCCTCAGTGGTGGACGAGATGATCCGGGCGGGCGTGGACCGGTTGATCGTCGTGCCGATGTATCCGCAATACAGCGCGACGACAACGGCATCAGCCAACGACGTGCTTTTTCAGGCGTTAATGCGCCAACGGCGCGTGCCGGCGCTGCGCGTCGTTGGCGCCTACTACGATCATCCTGTATATCTTAATGCCGTCCAAACAGTCATTCGTGAGGAGCTGGCAAGGCTCACCTGGACACCGCAACATTTCTTGCTCAGTTTTCACGGCATCCCCGTACTGTATGCCCAGCGCGGCGATCCCTATGCCACGCACGTCAAACGCACCACGCACGCGCTCGTCAAACGCTTGGGATGGACCCGCGGCCAATGGACGCAGTCGTTTCAATCCTTGTTCGGTCGCGACATGTGGCTCAAGCCTTATACCGACGAGACGTTGCGGCGTTTGGCGGCAAAAGGTTGCAAGCGTGTGTTCGTGGCGATGCCTGGCTTTACTGCGGACTGTCTGGAGACCTTGGATGAAATTGGCCGCGAAGCGCGCGAGGTATTCCTGCATGCCGGCGGCGAGACCTTGCACGTCTGTCCATGTCTAAACGACCATCCCGCCTGGATCGAAGCCCTGCAATCGTTGGTTGTTGAGGAAGGCCGTGGGTGGATCTAACCAAAGTGGTAGGCACACTCCGTGTGCCATTTTGGCGTACGGCACACGGAGTGTGCCTATTACTATGTGGTCAAATGTTCATACGTCGATTATTTGGTCTCATCGAATTTTCATTTGCATGCTGTACAATCGGTGTGGCAAGTGGTAAAAGAAATGTAATGGGTTAAAGTCGCCAGGCGTTGGAAGTCGATGGAAACCCATACGGGATTTTGCATACCCAAAAAAAGTGAGGGGATCGCCATGAGGCACGGGCGTACGTCTCGCGTGGGGTTGTGGATTAGAGCAACATTGGTGGGGCTGGCCTTCGGCTTGCCTTCGATGTCAGCCTTTGGGCAAGGTGGCGGCGGTGGGGGAGGCGGGGGCGGTGGTGGAGGAGGCGGCGGCGGTGGCACCGGTGGTTCCACAACTGGTTCCGCAGCCTCTTCGATCGTCTTTGGCAGCGGGGGGACCGGGAGCAGCGGCGTCACCAGTTCAGCGACTACAGGTGCGTCGGCACTTAGCACGACCGACTCTCTTTACAGCTACTACGCCAACCCGATTTCCGCTGGTTACGCACCCAACGTGCAGATTAAAAGCACGCTCAGCACCTCCGCACTTAATACGACAAGCGGGACAGGAGCCACGATCGTGACCGGCAAGGGCACTTTGGGCTCCACGACTTATTCCGCGACCACGACCACCGTCAAAACAGCCACCGCGGGAACCGCGGGGACGACTTCCACCAATGCCGGCGCTGGTTTCAACACCAACGCCGTCAGGCGGACGCCCGCATACATTACCACGATGCACCCGAGCATGATCCCCCCGCCGTTGCAGGTGAATCAGCTGGTTGCTGACATTAAATCCTCCCTGGCTCAAAGCAGCGCCATGAAACCTGGCAGGAACATCGATGTGCTTGCTGATCAAAATCAAGTCATTGTTCTTCAAGGCACCGTGGCTTCCCAGGACGATCGCAGCATGGCCGAGGGCCTTGTGCGGCTTACGCCCGGGGTCCGAGGTGTGCGCAATGAACTGCAGGTCACGGGCAACAAGTAAGTCCGGCCAAGCAATAAATGCACGTTAGCCCGAGGGTCTTCCCTGGACCCTCGGGCTGATTTTTTGTACCATGCTGCCGTGGATCTCTTTGACGAACACCGCGCCGCGAACTTGAGCAAGGCCCAACCATTGGCTGCTCGCATGCGGCCGCGCACACTCGACGAATTCGTCGGCCAGGAACATTTCATTGGCCCCGGCAAGTTGTTGCGGCGTCTCTTGCAAGCCGACCGGCTGGGATCGGTCATCTTCTATGGCCCGCCGGGCAGCGGCAAGACCGCCCTGGCCCATGTCGTCGCCCACCAAACCCGCTGTCAATTTCGCCCGCTCAATGCCGTGGCCGCCGGCATCAAGGATGTGCGCGAGATTCTGGAGCAAGCACGCCGCGAGCTGGAGGAGACCGGACAGCGGACGATCCTGTTTGTCGACGAGCTTCACCGCTTCAACCGCTCCCAGCAAGACGTGCTGCTGCCCGACGTCGAAGAAGGCCGCATCATCCTGATCGGAGCGACCACGCAGAATCCGTTCTTCGCCATCAACTCGCCGCTGCTCAGCCGCAGCCAAATTTTCACGTTCCAGCCGCTGACGCCCGCCGATGTCAAGATCTTGCTGCAAAGGGCGATCGCGGATAGCGAACGTGGGCTCGGCCAGCTGCAAGTGGAGGCAACGGACGAGGCGCTGGATTTCCTGGCGGAGATCTGCGACGGCGATGCCCGCCGGGCGCTGACGGCGCTGGAAATCGGCGTGCTGTCGGCCGAGTCGCGACCGCCGCGGTTCACCTTGGAAGTGGCCCAGGATTCGATTCAGCGCAAAGTGCTGGATTACGACGCCACCGGCGACGCTCATTACGACGTGGCCAGCGCCTTCATCAAAAGCATGCGCGGCAGCGACCCGGACGCGGCGATTTACTGGCTGGCCCGCATGCTGGAGGCGGGCGAAGACCCGCGTTTCATCGCCCGGCGAGTGGTCATTTGCGCGTCGGAGGACGTCGGCAACGCCGATCCGCAGGCGTTGGTGGTCGCCGCGGCGGCGCTGCAAGCAGTCGAGTTCGTCGGCTTGCCGGAGTGTCAGCTGGCGCTGGCGCAGGCGGTGACCTACATTGCGACAGCCCCGAAGTCGAACGCGGCGACCCTGGCGATCGGCAAGGCCCGCGAGGATGTGCAAAACGGGGCGGACCTTGGCGGTGCCGCTGCATTTGCGCGACGCCCATTACCAGGGCGCAAAGGAACTTGGCCACGGCGAAGGCTACAAGTACAGCCATGACTACGAAGGCGGCCGGGTGGACCAGCAGTACTTGCCGGAGGACAGGCGCTACTATGAGCCGGTGGATCGTGGGTTTGAGGCGGAGATTCGGCGGCGGATGGCGGAAAAGTTGGGTGGCACGCCCTGAAAGGGCGTGGGTAGCTTGCAAGGTGAATCAATCCAGTGCTGCGACCACATGCTCGGCTTGAAGTTGGATTTCAAGTTCACTCCAAAGCGTGCGAAAATCATCGGTGTTGGCCTCGGTACGGTTCAGGAAGGCTGGCCTTTCGACGTTGTAATAAAAGAGCAATTCATCCCAGCGGAGCGACCATACCAGCATTGGAAGATTGTGTAAATGGTCTGCCTCGATACTACAAGCATCGCTAAGCCCCGAATTCCCGAAGGCACGGATGCGGAGCAGGCCAACTCGGAGAATGTCCAGCAAGATTCGTTTGATGGTGTCATTTGGTTGCATGGTAATCCCTCCTCAATAAATCGGTTTATGGCCGCATCGGAAGTCCCGTGACCGGAAAACTCACGAGGGCACGCCGCACTGCTTCCGGCTCGCGGTCAATCACCATCAGCAACGCTCGCGCAGGCACCGAAGGTACGGCGCGGCCCTGCTCCCATTCCTGGACGGTGCGGGCGCTCACGCCGAAAAAGGCGGCAAACTGACGTTGGCTCATGTTCGCCTTCTTGCGAATGCGGACCACGTCGATCTCGTCGGGAATATGGACGACGCAACCGGCATCCTGGCCTTCAGCGAATGCCAAGGCTTGCTTGGCACTGGCAATCATGCGCTGGCCAGGGGTCAGTTTTTTGGTCATGCTAACCGCTTGCGATCAATTCGATGTTAATTTCGGCGATCTCAGCTTCATCGACAGCTTTGACCTTCTTCCGTGCCCCATGCCCTGGCTGTTTTGCACCGTCGGTCGGGCGGGCCCCGCTAACCTGTTTAAGGGCAATCCGGCCCCCGACCGCTGCAAATGCCCGGAGAATCTGATCGAGTGACACATCGGAGGCTGCTCGTTCGATCTTGGCGACGCGGGGCTGGCTCGTCTTGATTCGGACAGCCAATTGCTTTTGGGACAATTTCTGCAATTCGCGCTGCTTGCGCACTGCCAAGCCGGCTTGCACGCGGGCATCGAGCAATTGCCGTTCTTCGTCGGTCATTTCAAGAAAGTCGGCGGCATCGCCAAATCGCCATCCCGCTGCTTCCAATGCCTTTTTTTTACGGGAGTCCATGTTAGTCTGCTTTCGTTGCTAGCGGCCCCTAATGCTTGCCCATTTTGGGAGGTTCACTGCCAGGGGCTTAGTTGGCTTTTCTTGCAATTGCATCGTACTCCTTCAATCGCCTTTTGCATCGCACCAACACCTCATGAGGAATCTTTCTAGTTTTCTTTGCATAGACCTCAAGTATCAGAATGGCGTCAGGATCCACACGATACATTATCCGCCAGTTGTGCTCACCGTCACGAACCCGAAGTGCTCCACAGCGCGGCCCAACAATGGGGAGCGGCTCAGCCCTAGGTTGGCCGAGGTTTTCTCCTTCCTGAAGGAGGCGAAGGAGTTCGCCTGCCTCCTTTCGTGCCTGCTCAGAGAACGGCGGCGTCTTGATTTCACCGTGCAACCAGCCAATCGGCTTTGGTCGGCGCGGCAGCTCCTCTTGCTCGTCTCTTTCCTTGGCCATCACAGGGTTCCCGCCCCTTGTTCTCAATTGGCATTATATACCGGATACGATATAGAATCAATAACAGTCTTGTCGGTCGATTCGGCATGCGCTCAACTTGGGATTTACGCTATGGCGCCAACGGACTCCAGCGCCTTTCCAAATACCGTGACAGATGAGCGAGCGGCACCGACATTATCAAGTACAGCGCCGCCGTGCACAAACCGATCTGCACATACCCCCCTCCCGACTTGGTAAGAATCTGGTATTCCGTGCTCAGTTCGGTGACCGCGATGATGCTGACGACACTGGTGTCCTTGAAGAGGGCCACAAAATCATTGGTCATGGGCGGCAAAATCACGCGGATGGCCTGCGGCAGGACGATGCGCCGAAATGTCAGCGGCGTCGACATGCCCAGCGACGCGGCGGCCTCCCACTGCCCGACAGGGATGGCGCCGATGCCTGCCCTGTAAATCTCCGCTTCATAGGCGGCGTAATTGAGCCCGAACCCCAGTACCGCCGCGACATAGGCGTTGAGCTTGAGCCACTCCCATCCCGTTGTGCCGCCGAAATGGCCCAGGCCATAGTAGAGGAAATAAAGCAACAACAGCACAGGGATGCCGCGGAAGAACTCGACATAGGAAGTCGCGATGATCCGCAGGTACCACGGGCCATATAGGCGCATCAGCGCCAGAGGCAACCCGATGAGCATGGCCAACGCGAAGCCGCAAACGGTGATCTGCACCGTGTAAACGGCCCCGTGCAGCAAAAGTGGAAAATAGCGGTCGAAGGTCCAGGGGGTAGGCAGCACTTCGATGTCGCGATCACCATCCAACCTGTACTGCTCGTAGTCCCACAAGTCCCATTTGACCAGGATCCGCTTCAGTTCGCCGGCATCCTTGATAGCGTTCAGGGCGGTATTGAGGCTGGCCAGCAACTTGTTGTTCCCTTTTTTGACGGCGATGCCGTAGCGGCCAGCCGCAAACGGCTGGCCCATGAATTTGAGCGCCGGAAATTTCATGCCTCGGCCGGATTGCAGCTCGGGGTACGGCTTGGTGTAATAAATCGCGGCGGGAAGGTCGAGCAGCACGCCGCGGATGTCGCGCCGGAGGCTGAGATCCTCGTAAAGGCCGTCTTGATCGTCATAGGTCTTGATTTGGCCGGCGCTAAAATCCAGACCCTCCAGAACACGTACGGCAGCGCAGCCCTTGAGGGTGCCGACATTGAATTTCTTGTCGCGACACTCCTCAATGGTGTTGAATGCAGCCTCGTCCACGCGGACGGCGAACTGCTGCTGGTAAAGATAATAAGGCCTTGAAAAATCCGCGCGGGCCTCGTTCTCAGCCGTGATTTCCAGGCCGTTCATGGCAAGATCGCAGTTGCCTTGATCTAGATCGATGTAAAGGTTTTCGAACTTGAGCTGCTTGAAGATGATGCGGCAGGCCAGCTCTTTTTCCAGGGCGTCGCGCAGGTCGGCCTCGAAACCGATCACCGGTCCATCCGGCTCGTCGGCACGGGCCTTGCCGGGATCCTTGATGACATAGGGAACGCCGCCGTCACAATCGGCGCCCCATATCAAGGTCTTGCCGGCGAACGGTTTGTCCTGGGCCACGGCGGCTCCACGCGCCGTCAGCACTAAGCATGGCGTCAGCAAAGCGATCATGAGCAACAAATGGCAGCGACGCGGCATGGTGGGGGCCCTTCAAAGTCGGTATCGAACTTCGCCTAATGTTTACCGATCTGGCAGCGCGAATCAATGGCACCTTGCCAGGCCGATACCTGGCCCATTAACTGACCATGATGCTATTTGCCAGGAGCCTATTGCAAAAAAGGGGATGCCGATGAAAAGATTCCTAGGTGCGTTGTTGCTTTGTGGGGCGGTTGCCGCCTGCAACGGCGACGAGGGCCAAGGCGCCGGCAAGGACAACATCGTCAAGCTCGGCGGGTTGTCATCCAAGGCGCCCTCGTCATGGAAGCAGGAAGAGCCGATTCTCAAACTGCGGACTTACCAATTCAAACTGCCCAAGGCGGCCGGCGACACCGAGGATGCCGAACTGGTCGTTTTCTATTTCGATGGCGGCGGCGGCTCGGCGGATGACAACATTAAACGCTGGAAAAGCATGTTCACGGCACCCAAGGGCAAGACCATCGACGATGTCTCCAAGGTCGAAAAGTTCAAGGTCGGCCCTGCCAGCGTGACCTACGTCGACGTGGCGGGCGACTATCTTTTCAAAAGCCCTGGCGATCCCAAGGCCAAGGGGGAGAACAAAACCGATTTTCGACGCCTGGGCGTCATTTTCGAGTGGCCCGCCGGGCCGTACTTTATCACGCTGACGGGCCCGGCACGCACGATGGAGCAGCACAAGAAGAGCTTTGATGATTGGCTGAAGAACTTCAAGTAATATGCTCGATTACGATCTTCCGCCGGGGTTGATCGCCCAGACGCCGTTGGCCGAGCGCGATCAGTCGCGTTTACTGGTGGTGCGGCGTCAGGACGGCACCTTGGCCCACCACACTTTCGCTGACCTGCCCGACTTGTTGGATCCGAAAGACCTGCTGGTTCTCAACGATACGCGGGTGTTGCCGGCTAGGTTGCGCGGCCGTCGCCAACGCACCGGCGGCAAATGGGAGGGACTTTTTCTGCGCAGGATGCCGGACGGCGTCTGGGAGATGCTGTCCAAGACCAGGGGCCGTCTGTTCAGGGGAGAAATCATCAACATCGTGGGCGGCCTGGCGATCCGTCCGATTCTACAACTCGAGCCGGGGCGCTGGCTCATGATGCCTGAAAGCGATGAACCTTTCGTGGACCTGCTCAATCGCATTGGCGAGGTGCCGTTGCCGTGTTATATCCGGCAAGGCCTGGCGGAGGAGGGCGACCGTGAGAAATACCAAACCGTTTTTGCCCGCCACGCCGGCGCGGTGGCCGCACCGACGGCGGGGCTGCACTTCACGCCGCGGGTTTTCGAGCGTCTGCAGCAGCGCGGCATCGGCTGGACGTTCGTGACACTGCACGTCGGTGCCGGCACGTTTCAGCCGATCAAGGTCGAGGATGTTAGCCGGCATAAGATGCACGCCGAGTGGGGTCATTTGACGGCCGAGAGCGCCAGGGCCATCGAGGCTTGCAAGCAGGGCGGCGGCCGTGTGGTCGCCGTCGGCACGACCGCCGTGCGGGTCCTGGAGACGGTAGCCGGCTCGGGCCCACTGCGGGAGTGGTCGGGTGAGACGGAACTTTTCATCCACCCGCCGTATGCGTTTCGGACCGTGGACGCTTTGGTGACCAATTTCCATTTGCCGCGTTCGACGCTATTGCTCTTGGTCGAGGCCTTCGCCGGTGTTGATTTGCTGAGGCGGACATATACCACAGCCGTGGAAGTGGAATATCGCTTTTACAGTTATGGGGACGCGATGCTTATCCTTTGATTGCTCGGAGTGAAATGACCAATCGCATGGTGGACATTGATGTGCGCACGCACCGCCTAAGCCCGACAGAAGCCGAAATATGGGTGGTTGTCACAGGCCAGCGGACGACGCCGGCGACGGAGATCCGCGGCCGATTTATCGGTCCGAAATGCGCCGTGTCATCGACCATCGAAGTGGCCTATCCCGTGCGGCCGTTTCCGCGCAAGCCACCGGGTTTATTAGAACCTTGTGGGCGCGTGGTGATTCCCGAGCCTAGCCTTTGGGAACCGGAGTGCCCATTTGTGTACGACGGGGTGATTGAGCTCTGGCAAGATGGTGAGCGCTGCGACGTGCGTCAGGTCCCGGCTTACAGGCTATTGACCGCCAACTCGGCCTCTTCGCCGCCCTCTTAGCAAAATCATGCCACAATCTCTTCCAGCGCGCCAGCCAATCGATCCACTTCTTCCTCCGTGCTGAACAGTCCCGGGCTGGCGCGGACGGTGCCGTCGGGAAAGCTGCCGATCGCCCGATGGATATACGGAGCGCAGTGCAAGCCCGGCCGGACGGCGATTTCAAACGCCTGGTCGAGGATGCCACCAATCTCCGAAGCCCCCACCTTTTTGGAGCGAAAACTCAGCGCGCCGACCCGCCTGCTGGTGTCGCGGTGGCCGAAAACTTCAAAGCCGCCGATCTCATCTAACCTGCGCCACAACCGTTCACACAGAGCGACCTCGTGGGCGCGGATATTGTCGAGGCCACGTTCTTGCACGTACTTGATGCCCGCCGTCAGGCCGGCGACGCCGAGGACGTTCGGCGTGCCCCCTTCCAGGAAGTGGGGCAGTTCGCGTGGCTGAGTCTCGCTGGAGGAGTCGCCGCCGGTGCCGCCCTCACGCCAGGCTCCCACAGGAGCGCGCGGGCCGACGTATAGCGCCCCGGTGCCAGTCGGGCCATAAAGAGATTTATGACCGGGAAAGGCGAGCAGATCAATTTGCATTGCCTGCACGTCAATAGGCACCACGCCGGCCGACTGGGCGGCGTCGACGAGAAGGAGGAGGTCGCGGGCCCGGGTCAATTTGCCGATTTCCGCAATGGGTTGCACCGTGCCGAGAACATTGCTGGCGTGGGTGACGGCCACCAGTCGCGTCCTCGGCGTGAAGGCTTGACGGATCGTGTCGGGATCGATGGTGCCGCCGCCGTCGACTTGGACGCGGGTCAGCTTGATGCGGCCTGCCAACTCCATCGCCCGCAGCGGCCGGCTGATGCTGTTGTGCTCAAGGTTCGAGGTGATGACATGATCGCCCTCTTGCAGCACGCCCTTGAAGGCCATGTTAAGGCCGTCGGTGCAATTGAGGGTGAAGACGAAACGCTCGGGCCCTTCGCCGTGAAAGAACTGGTTGAGGACATGCCGGCCGTCGCCGAGAGCACGTTCGGCTTCGACAGCCATTTTGTGGCCGGCCCGGCCTGGATTGGCCAGCGATTGGCGGGCAAAGCGGTCGAGAGCCTGGTAGACGGCTTCAGGTTTGGGGAAACTGGTGGCGGCGTTGTCGAGGTAGATCATGATGCGTTTTTCGTAGGTTTCATCAACGGGGAAGCAATTCGCTGACCAGCAGAAGGGCAATCACTTTGCCGTCTAGCCGTAGAGGGACAGTGTCGCCGCGAATGTAGGTCTGTTGATGCTTGTAAGCCGGCGCCTTGCCGGACTTTGGCATGGTATGAACTTCAATACACTGATCCGCGACGTTGACAATCCAGAACTCGGCAATGCGGGCTTCCGCGTAAAGCGATGCCTTGAAACGCCGATCATCTGAGAAGTGTGCTGTCCGCTACTTCGATCAGCAAACCCACATCCCGGGGCAGCGGTTTCCGCAGGTCGTATGTCTCCTCAGTTCCCCGGACAATGGCAAAGTCCGGCTCCGGCTCGCTGTCCGCTAAGACCAGGGCGCTCTGAACTCGCAGTGTCCAATCCGCGGGAAGAACGCGGATCAAACGCTTGTTGACGCGGCTGACTGTGCTGTCGTGCGGAGGATTGCGTGACATTTTTACAACCAGATAGCCTTTGAGAAGTTCGACGCGGCTTTCAGCCGTCAAAATACCCAACTCCAGCATCAGGTCATATTGTCTGACCGTAAAACGATATGGCTGGGGACGCACCACACTTGGCGTGCCGTTCTTTGCGATAGCTGGTTTGGTTTTTGTTGCAACGCTCATTTCAATGCCCAATGTACTTCGCATACAACGTCCGCGCCTTGTCCACGTCGCTGGTCCCCTTGATGATCGCCCGGCCATCGGGAAACACCGTGAACTCGTGCCCGTCGGCGTCGAATTTCAGCAGGAAGCGATTGTAGCTCACCTCGCCCAGCGTCTCCAGATGGCTGGCCATCTCCTCGAAGTTGAGCCGCGACGGCGTGCGATGCGCCACCTGCACGGCATTGCGGCCACACAGGCTGGTCGTGTGCGATCCCATGTCGCCGTCCAGCCATTCGAACCGATGCCGCTGGCAGCAAGGGCAATCGACCTTGCCCAGCAGCGGCGCGATCTTGATGCGCCGCTGGGTGTTTTCCCAAATGTCGAAGTACAACAGCTCGCGGTTGACGCGCTCCTTGTGGCCCGTCAGGATCTTGATCGCTTCCGTCGCCTGGTAGCTGGCGATGATGTTGACGATCGGCGACAAAACGCCCGCCGTCTCGCAGGTCGCCGCCTCGCCCGGCGCCGGAGCCGCCTCGAAGACGCAGCGCAGGCACGGCGTCTCGCCCGGCAAGATGGTCATCGTCTGGCCGTGGCTGCCGATCGAGCCGCCGTAGACCCACGGCTTGCCGAGCTTCACCGCCACGTCGTTGATGAGATAGCGAATCTCGAAATTGTCGGTGCCGTCGAGGATGAGGTCGGCGTCCTCGCATCAGCTCGAGGATGTTGGTGCGGTCGATGTCGGTGACCACCGGCTCGACGTGAACGCTCGAGTTGATGGCCGACAGTTTGCGAGCCGCCGCCTCGGCCTTGGGCAAGTTCTCGGCGACGTCGTGCTCGTCGAACAGCACCTGGCGCTGCAGGTTGTGGGTCTCGATGAAATCGCGGTCGACCAGCCGCAGATGGCCGACGCCGGCGCGGACCAGCACATTGGCCAGCACGGTGCCCAGGGCGCCGCAGCCGCACAGGGTGACCCGGCTTTCCAGCAGTTTGCGTTGGCCTTGCTTCGCCGATGCCGTAAAAACGCATCTGCCGGCTGTAACGCTCCAGCGACCCGTCTGAGCCCATCAACTACTCCTTGCCGATCCCGTAATCCGCCAGGAACGACTTCAAAAATGTCTGCTGCTGCTTGTCCCACCCCTGCTGCTTCGCGTAGCTGAGCAGGCAATCGATGTCCTCTTGCAAGCGGTCTAGAGGAGTGCCTTTGAGTCGGAGCAAATAGGTGACCAGGTATTGCATGGCCTCGTCGGCGGCGTCGGGGTCGATGCACTCCTCGGTCGAGCCGTCGATGAACACCATGGCATGGAGCAACGCCAACAGCAACGGATTGACCTGCAATTCGGAAGGGATCAAAGGGAAGACGGCCGCACCTTCCGCGCCCTCGCCCGCTTCCTCGCCCTCATCCTCTTGCGTGTGCATGGCTAACCTCCCGCGACGGCGGGAATGATACTCAGCTCGTCGCCGTCCTTGACCGCGGTTTGCAGATTGTCGAGGTAGCGAATGTCTTCGTCATTGAGATAAACATTGACGAAGCGCCGCACCTGGCCGTTGTCGAACAGCTTGCCGGTGATGGCGGGGTACTGTCGGCCAAGGGCGTCGAGGACCGCCGTGACCGAGGCGCCGGCGACTTCGACGGTCGCCTGACCTTCGGTATGCTGCCGCATGGGAGTGGGTATGTGAACTTTAACGGACATCGTTGCTCCTTTGAATCGCTATTTCAAACTTTTCGCTTTTGCTGCAATTGCTGGACGAAGGCGGCGTGTTCGGGTTGAGACAATCCTTCGTCCAACACTTTCAAAACCTTGGCAAGATCGCCGGCAATGAGCGCTTGATGATCCAGCCACAAACCGGGAAACACCGTGCTTCGGTAGACCGCGGCGGCAGGCAGAGCCTCAAAGCGATCGCCGCGCAGCACGAACCAGTCGATGGCTTTGTCGTAGACGCGCCAAACGACATATTCCTTCGCGCCATGGCGTTGATACATTCTCAGCTTGACATGAAGGTCGTAGCTGACGCTGCTGGCGGCTATTTCCGCGAGCAATTCAGGCACGCCGGTCACGTAGTCCTCTTCGTCAATGGAAGCCTGGCCGCCAAAACCGGGCAAGATCAGCAGAAAGGCATCGGGTTGCGGCTCATTGGTCGAATCGAGCCGCAAAGTCCCATTGTCACCCGATCCGACGCCAGGCGTCGCCGCCTCATAATTCCCCAACCAGCATAGCGTATGGGAATGAGGTCTACTGTGACGCTGATATCGCACTGGTGAGGGCATGTAAACGACTCCATCGATCAATTCCGCTTTTTTCAAGCTGGGATCGGCATCGTAACGGCGCTTGAACTCAGCCCGGTCCAGGTGGTCGCCGTTTTCCAATGGCGGAGTGATTTGGGGAACGGGTGTCACTGCCGGTAAAGGCTTTGTCACAGTTGCCATGGTTTACCTCCCTTCCTCGCTGCATAAACGATCCCTGAAATCCATCAAATCGGCGTAAGTCATGCTTTTTTTCGCTGGTTTAGTAGCTGTACGAAAGCAGCATGCTCGGGTTGGGCCAAGCCCTGGTCCAGAGCTTGGGCAACCTTGGGCAAGTCGCCGGCGATCAGCGCTTGCGAATCCAGCCAAAGACCGGGGAATACAGTGCTCTGAAAGATCCCGCCTGACGGCAAGGCTTCATAGCGGTCGCCGCGCAAGACAAACCAATCAATAGCGCCATCGTCGATGCGCCACACGATGTACTCCTTGACTCCGTTACGCTGGTAGGCACGCAGCTTCTCATGTAGGTCAAAGCTCATCGTGCTCGCCGAGATTTCTGCAATCAACTCCGGGCGCCAACGATGTACCCGTCGTCGCCTATCCGTGCTTGACCACCAAATTCCGGAAGGATGATGAGGTAAACATCGGGCTGCGGCATACTTGCCAATTCCAACCGCAGTGTGCTATTGTCTCCACCTTGGATACCAGGTGTGACTGTCACGTAACGGCCTAGCCAGCAAATGGTGTCGAAATGCTGCTTGCCATGGTGAGTGTGTCTAACTGGTGAGGGCATGTGAACCACTCCGTCGATTAATTCAGCTTTTTTGAGGCGAACGTCAGCCGCATAGCGGCGCTCGAATTCGGCGGCGGTCAAATGATCGCCATTTTCCAGCCGCGGGATGCGACTGACAGCGGCTTCCCTTGTTGGATTTGGGTTAAGCGCGGATGCAGTTGCCATACTTGACTCCCCCAATGTCGTTATGCTGAAGGACAAGCTATCTTACTTGATTCCCAGCTCCTTTTTTACCTCTTCATGGCTGATCGTTTGACCCTTCGCAACGCGATCGTGCGCACTGGCGATGGACGCGATAAATTCGGGATCATCTTCCCGTTTGTGCCAGTAACGTGCATCATCTCGCAACTCTTTAATCACGTCTTCCAGCGGAATACCTTTCCCTTGCGCGATTTCTTCTCGCGCACGGACGAGGGACGCGATGAAATCCGGGTCGTTTTCCATGGCTTGCCAAAAAAGCTCCTCGTCGTCAATGCCGCTGAGAACCGCTACCGGAATGCCGCCGCGGGTAAGCACAACATCCTCGACCTTCAGCTGCTGCAGCAGGACTTCGTGCGACAAATTAGGTGTCACTTCGATCATCTTCATTTGTTGCTATTCCTGGAATCGAAAAACAGAAACATCACTGCTTGTGGCGAGGATTAGGGTCTTGCCAGCCTCCGAAAAGCCAAAAGCTCGAAGCTCCCGCTCAATCACTATTTTGGTGAATCGAGCCGTTTCGCGGTAGATCGAAGCCCCTGGTTCCACCAATAAAACATGCACATCTGGCCATTCCAGCGCAATGGTTTCAACTGACCAACCCTTGTGGCCGTATTTCGGTAAGCCACCGCCAAATAGGCCGGCCAGTCGAATTCTCTGGCCCTCCAACGGTCCTACGCCCTTGGCCCAAAGCCGGCGACCATCATACCATGAATCGTTCGGCTCTGCGCGGTCACGCGCTATCAGTTGCCCTGAAAAACAGTCAATGACCCCCCGGCCCTGGTGCGACACCACAAGCAAGAGGTCGGCGTCGTCGGCAAATCCTACCTCCGTGAGACCGCCAATCGGATGAATGGCCAACCGTACCCAAGGACGAGCCGGCTCAGTTACCCGAGCAGCTTGGATTCGTCGGCGAACAGGCATCAAGTGGTCCATGTCTTAACCGAGCAAATAGGCATTTGCGGCCGCGACGCGGAACGCGCTCCGCTGCGCGTCGCGGCTAAACAAGCACCGCCTCCCTCGCCCCCTCTACCAGCGCCTCAAACTCCTCCAATGATGGATTGATCACCGCCGGCTTCACCAGCAAATCCACGACCGCGTCCTGCGTCTTCAGCCCGTTGCCGGTGATGCACAGCACGATTTCCTCATCGCGCGGAATCCGCCCTTGCTCGATCAACTTGCGCGTCACCGCCACCGTCACGCCGCCGGCCGTCTCCGCCAAGATGCCCTCGGTCTTGCGCCAGCAGCACCATCGCCTCGGCGATTTCCTCGTCGTTGACGTCCTCGGCCCAGCCGCCGGTCGCGCGGATCACCTTGGCGGCGAAATAGCCGTCGGCCGGGTCGCCGATGGCCAGCGACTTGGCGATGGTGTTCGGCTTGCGCACCGGCTTGTGATTTTCCCAGCCGTTCTTGACGGCCGCGCGTGATCGGGTTGCAGCCGGTCGCCTGGGCACCGTAGAACTTTGCACGCCGGATCGTCGATCAGGCCGACCTTCGACAGTTCTTGAAACGCCTTGTGGATCTTGCCGATCAGGCTGCCGCCGGCCATCGGACACACGATGTTCTGCGGCACCCGCCAGCCCAGCTGCTCGGCGATCTCGAAGCCCATCGATCTTCGATCCCTCGGCGTAGAACGGCCGCAGGTTGATGTTGACGAAGCCCCAGCCGTACTTGAACGCCACCTGCGTGCACAGCCGATTGACCTGGTCGTAGGTGCCCGTGCACGCCGATCACCTTGGCGCCGTAGATGCTGGTGCCGAGGATCTTGGTCGGCTCCAGATCGGCCGGAACGAAGATGTACGCTCTCCAGCCCGGCGGCGGCGGCGTTGGCGGCGACGCTGTTGGCCAGATTGCCCGTCGAGGCGCAACCCACCGTCGTGAAGCCGAACTCGCGGGCCTTGCTCAGGGCCACCGACACCACGCGATCCTTGAATGACAGCGTCGGGAAAGTTGACGGCATCGTTCTTGAGCCACAGTTTGGCGACGCCCAGCTCCTCGGCCAGGCGGTCGGCCCGCACCAGCGGCGTGCCGCCGACCTGCGTGCCGACCGTCGGCTCGCCGTCGATCGGCAGCAACTCCCGATAGCGCCACATGTTAAACGGACGCAACTCGATCTTGGTCCGTGTCATCGTCTCGGCGATGGCCTCGTAATCGTAATCGACTTCCAGCGGGCCGAAATCGTCGGTGCAGAAATTGAGCGCTTCCTTGGCGTAGCTTTTGCCGCATAAACGGCACTTTAGACCTTTCACAAAATCGACGGACACAAGGCCTCCTGAATTTGAGATTGCAGATTTGCGATTGCAGATTGAAAAACCGAATTTCAATCTGCAATCGCAAATCTGCAATGCAAACGCCGGTGTCGTTGTCCAGGAGGAACCGCAAGGGAAAAGCCCTTGCGGTTTGCAGAGAAAAAGAGGCGTGCGCTGACGCGATCTTATCTCTCCCGGCCGAACCGGGTAGGAGTTAGCACCAGCATCAACCTTTACGGTCGACCGGTTGCTGTGGCTTCGACGGCCCTAGTGCCTCTGCCACTCTGGATAAGATACCGACCAAATTGTCTCTGAGATTGTAAAACTCTGGCTGCACGCGAGCAACTGGATTTGCAGAATTTTTCAAAAACAGTAGAAAATATGCATTACATTTTCCGTTCCAACAAGGGAGTACAGGATGGCCGCCAACACGCCAAGCATCCACGACCTGTGCATCAACACGATCCGGGCCCTGTCGATCGACGGAGTCGAAAAGGCCAACTCCGGGCATCCGGGGTTGCCGCTAGGCGCCGCCGCCATGGCCTACGTGCTGTGGACCCGCCACCTCCGGCACAACCCCCGCAACCCGGCCTGGCCCGACCGAGATCGCTTCGTGCTCTCCGCCGGGCACGGCAGCATGCTGCTGTACAGCTTGCTGCATCTGACAGGCTATGACGTTACCCTGGATGACCTCAAGCATTTCCGCCAATGGGAAAGCCGCACCCCTGGGCACCCCGAGTACGGCATGACGCCGGGCGTGGAAACCACCACCGGCCCGCTGGGACAGGGCTTCGCCAACAGCGTCGGCATGGCGATGGCTGAGCGCTGGCTCGCGGCCACCTACAACGCGCCGGATCAGCCCGTGGTCGATCATCACACCTATGTGATTGCCAGCGACGGCGACCTCATGGAAGGCGTCGCATGCGAGGCGGCGTCGCTTGCCGGGGACCTGCGTCTTGGCAAGTTGATCGTGCTATATGACGCCAACCGCATTACCCTGTCGGCGTCTACGGACCTGGCATTTAGAGAAGACGTCGGCGGCCGTTTCAGGGCCTGCGGCTGGCAGGTGCAGCATATCGACGGCATGGACATCGAAGCCGTCGACGCGGCACTCAAAACCGCCCGCGCCATGGACGACCGCCCGTCGCTGATCGTGGCGCGCACGCACATCGGTTTTGGCAGCCCCAACCGGCAAGACACGTTCGCGGCCCACGGTGAGCCGCTCGGCAAGGAAGAAACGCGGCTGACCAAGCGCGCGCTCGGTTGGCCCGAGGAGCCGGCGTTTTATCTCCCCGAGGAGGCGCTCCGGGAGTTTCGCAAGGCGGTGGACCGCGGCGCCGAATACGAGGCGGCATGGCAGCGCCGGCTTACCGCATTCCGCACGGCTCGCCCCAATGAGGCCGCCGAGTTCGAGCAATGCCAGGCTGGTAAACTTCCCGAAGGCTGGGAGGCCAAAGTGCCGGTATTCACGCCCAAGGACGGTGACATGGCCACCCGCGACGCCGGCGGCAAGGTCCTCAGCGCGCTGGCGGCCGCCGTGCCAAACCTGATCGGAGGCTCCGCCGACCTCAATCCGTCGACAAAGACATTGCTCAAGGGAATGGGCGATTTTGAGAATCCGCTGGTCACCAAGACCTCGGATGGCCCGTGCAGGCAGGGGACTTCCGGTGGGGCGTGGAGTTACGCCGGCCGAAACATCCATTTCGGCATCCGCGAGCATGCCATGACCTCCATTGTCACGGGCATGGCATTGCATGGCGGCGTGCTGCCCTTTTGTGCCACGTTTATGACATTCTCAGATTACATGAGGCCGGGAATCCGCCTGGCGGCATTGAGCGCGGCCAGGGTCATTTACGTCTGGACGCACGACAGCATCGCACTCGGCGAGGATGGACCGACCCACCAACCCATTGAGCAGCTGGCAAGTTTGCGTGCCATCCCTCACCTGACGATCCTGCGGCCTGCAGACGCGACTGAAACGGCCGAGGCCTGGCGCGTTGCTATGCAGCACAAAGGACCTGTCGGCCTGGTGCTCACCCGCCAGAAACTCCCTACGCTCGACCGCACCGCGTTGACGCCAGCTGCCGGCGTGGCGCGGGGGGGCTATGTGCTGGCAGACGCGAAAGGCTCACCGCCCCAGGTGATCCTGATCGCCACCGGCTCCGAGGTTTCGCTGGCCCTGGAGGCGCATGAGCGCTTGGCTACGGAGCAGATTCGCAGTCGGGTCGTTTCAATGCCCTCCTGGGAGTTATTTGAAGCCCAGCCGAAAAGCTACCGTGACGAGGTGCTGCCGCCCGCCATCCGGGCACGTGTCAGCATCGAAGCGGCCTCGCCATTTGGTTGGGAGCGTTACGTCGGTTTGGACGGCGCCATCATCGGCATCAATCGCTTCGGCGCCTCGGCTCCGGGCCCCATTGTCATGCACGAGCTCGGCTTCACGGCGGAAAACGTCGTTGCCGCCGCCAAGGCCGTTATTGGCAAAAAGTCGTAGGACGGGCTTCCTAGCCCGTCTGGGACGGGCTGGTAAGCCCGTCCTACTTTGACTTGAAAATCTCCTTTGGGATCATGCCATGTACGCCCTTGACGCCGTCGACTAATTGAGTGATGTTGAAATCCACCGCCGCGCTGGCAAGCATGTAGGCGTCGTCGGGGCTGAGGTTTTTCTCCTTGGTCAAGAAGTCGATCGCCTCGCGCACCGCGATTTTGGTGGCTAGGGTGAGATCCCTGTCCAGACCCATCACAATGAAATGCGTGGGCGTCTCGGCACGCGGCCACTTGAGCTTCATGTCCTTGCGGACCACAAATTGCAGCGTGCCGTGCAGCGACGTCTCCAGCGCCGTGATGTCGACTTCACCATTGCCCTGGGCGGCATGCCCGTCGCCGACGGAGAACAGCGCCTCGCACATGGACGGGGATGAAGAGCTTTGTGCCGGCGACCAGTTCCTTGTTGTCGAGGTTGCCGGCGTGAATGCCAGGCGGCCCGCTGCTGATACGGCCAGCCGACGGCGGCGGCGCCACCCCCATGCTGCCGAAGAACGGCCGCAGCGGAATCTCGATCCCCTCGGCGAAACGGCCGATCATCCGCTTTTCATCGAGCGGTATGATCTTGGTCCGCGAGCGTGGAAAATCCTCCGGCAAAAAACCGCTTTTGGGCCCAAAGGAGTTGTGGGCGTAAGGGATGGCCAACTTGATCTTCTGAATGCGCACCTCGAGGGCGTCGCCAGGCTCGGCGCCTTCGACGTAGACCGGCCCCGTCAGAATATGCCCGCCCGGGCCTCTTTTCAGTTCGTTGAATATGTCTCTGAGCTCCTGCTCCACCTGGGCTGGCGGCACCAGCATCGCTCCAGCCCCGCGGGGCTATTGGTAAGCAGCGTGTGAAACTCGACAGTGTCACCCGATTCAATCTTCAGTGCCGGCGGCGCGCTGGCGTCGTAATAACCCCAGGTCACTGTTTTAGGAGAGGCCTTAAGTTGATAGGTCTTTGCGGCCTTGTCACCGCCGCCCGCTTGGCCCGCGACGTGTGCCGTGGCCACCGCTATAGCCAAAACTGTCATTATCGCCATTGCTCGGGTCATGCTTTTCCTCAACTTTCTGTTTTTCCGGGCGATCCAATCACAATCTTTTCTGCGCCTGCTCGATCGGCAAGAGGGCGTATCTTCCCAAGCCGCTTGTTCCTCGATGGGTTCGATGTGGACCGTCACCTCGATGCCCGGCAAGGCGGCACGCACCGCGGCCTCGATTCGTTCCGTCAAGTCATGAGCCTTCTGCACAGTGATATGTCCGGGCACCAGCAAATGAAAATCGGCGAAACGGTGGGCCCCTGCCTGACGCGTTCGCAGGGCATGGAAGGTTGTGCCAGGCTCGAGGTGCGACCCAATCGCCGCTCGCACAACGGCCTGTTCGGTCACCGGCAGAGCGTGGTCCATCAACCCGTTGAATGAACGCCCGATCAAGTCGATGGCCGTCCAGCAGATACTTGCCGCCACCACCAGCGCCACAATCGGATCAAGGATTTCCATGCCGGTAATCCGCACCAGGGCCAGGCCGCAAAGAATGCCAACCGATGTCCAAACGTCCGTCAGCAGGTGTTTGCCGTCGGCTTCCAGAACGATGGACTCGGTAGATTTGCCGGCCCGCAAAAGCGTAAGGGCAACCGCCAGGTTGATGAGCGATGCGCCCAGGACCATGGCGGCGGCGATCCCTAGACCATCAAAAACGAGGCGCGGCTCCAGGATGCGCTGGACGGCGTACCAGGCGATGCCGCCCGCCGTCACCAGGATGAGCGTGCCTTCCACGCCGCAGGAGAGATATTCGATCTTTTCGTGTCCGTAGGTGTGCGAGTCGTCAACGGGGCGTGAAGCAAACCACAAGCAAACCAGGGCGACAAGGGCCGCGGCAAGATTTACCAACGACTCGGCCGCGTCGGAGAGCAAACTGACCGAATCGGTCAACCAGTAGGCGGTCGCCTTCATGGCCAGCGTCACGACGGCGGCCGCGATGGACAGCAGGATGGGATATTTGAGCTGCGGCCCGACCATGAGTGATACTTTCCTCATTCCGCGCTTGACGCCATGCACACTAACGCTTAGCGTATGGATACAGGACAAGCCGGCCTTGAAGAATCGTGATCAGGGTTTAATCCTGAGTCGTCGTAGAACGGAATTCATTCCGTTCTGTGGGCAGAACGGAATTCATTCCGTTCTACTCGGCAGGCAGAACGGAAATCATTCCGTTCTACTCGGCAGGTAGAACGGAATTCATTCCGTTCAACGCAATGTATCTCCGGAGGACTGTTTGCCATGTTGAACATCCTTGGCCGCAAGCACCGCTTGTGCGACGGCCTTTCCCGGCGCGGTTTTCTTCAGGTCGGCGCCTTCACGTTTGGGGCAGCCTCCCTGACGTTGACCGACATTTTTCGGGCCCAGGCCGCGGAGACAGCCGCCCGTTCTCACAAGGCCGTTATCAATATCTTCCTCGCGGGCGGGCCGCCGCACCAGGATATGTGGGACATCAAGACGGAAGCCCCGCGCGAGATCAAGGGCGAGTTCAATCCCATTGCTACCCGCGTGCCGGGCATCCAGATCTGCGAGGTTTTTCCACGGGTCGCGCGAGTGATGGACAAATGCGCGATTATCCGCTCCGTTGTCGGCTGCCCCGACGACCACGCTCCGGACATCTGCTACACCGGTTGGCCCCGCAATTCCCTCACCAACCTCGGCGGCCGGCCAGCCGTGGGCGCGGTGGTGACCCGCCTGCAAGGCACTGTCGATCCCTCCGTGCCGGCGGCGGTGGGCCTGGCCCAGCCCACGCAGCACTTGCCATGGTCGGACGCTGGCCGGCCCGGCTTTTTGGGAATGAGCTATGCACCGTTCAAGCCGGATGGCCCCGGCCTGGCCAACCTGCGGCTCAACGGCGTATCGCCCGAAACGCTCCAGGACCGCCGCAATTTGCTCCAGAGCTTCGATTCAATGCGCCGCGACATTGACAACAGCGGCGCCGCTGCCGCGATGGATGCCGCCCACGAGCGGGCATTGGGTGTGCTTACATCGAGCAAGCTGCTCGAGGCCCTTGACCTTTCCCGCGAGAGCCAGCGCGTGCGCGACCGCTATGGCGACGGCAAACCCTACCAATTCCAGTTCGACGGCGCTCCGACGGTCAATGAACAGCTGCTGATCGCGCGGCGCCTGGTCGAAGCCGGCGTGCGTTGTGTGACGTTGTCCTACGGCCGTTGGGACAGTCACGGTCAGAACTTCAACCTGGTCCGAGACCACGGCGGCAAGCTCGACCAGTGCCTCAGCGCCTTGATCGAGGATCTCGACGCCCGCGGCATGCTGGACGACGTGTTGGTCGTGGTTTGGGGCGAATTCGGCCGCACGCCGCGCATCAATAATCAGGCCGGCCGCGACCACTGGCCGCAGGTCAGTTGCTGTTTCCTGGCCGGGGGCGGCATTCGCAGCGGGCAGGTCATCGGAGCCACCAACCGCCTTGGCGAATTCGCGGCTTCCAGGCCGGTCCATCCGGGCGAGGTGATTGCGACTGTCTATCACACCCTGGGCATTAACACCGCGACGACGACGATTATCGATCCGACGGGCCGGCCGCAGCACCTGGTGGATCACGCGCCAATGCGGGAGTTGGTGGGATAGTTGTCATGGCAGATCGCGTCCTGGTCACCGGTTCCTCCGGCCACATTGGCCGCACCGTCGTCCGCGAATTGACATCTCGCGGTCACGACGTGCGCGGCTTCGATCGAGTGCCCACGCCAGGCCTGGCCGACTGCGTGGTAGGCGACGTTCTGGACCCCAGCGCTTGCCGGCGTGCTCTAACCGGCATCACCACGCTCATTCATCTGGCCGCGACGCCAGATGACGTTGCCGACCCCGTCAAGGACCTGTTCGCCCCCAATATCACTGGCGTTTACAACGTTTTCGAAGCCGCCAGGGAAGCCGGTGTGCGTCGCATCATCCTCGCCAGCAGTTGCCAGGTGGTCTGGAATCAACGCAAAACGGGGCCGATGCCGATCACCGTCGACACGCCACCGACGCCTCGTTCGTGGTATGCGGCGACGAAGATGTTTCTCGAAGGGGCCGGCCGCGCTTTCGCCGACAACCACGGCATCAGCGTGGTGGCAGTCCGCGTCGGCTGGTGTCCACGGCCGGGGCAGGAACAAGAGCTCGCGGCCACGCCATGGGCGCACGATGTTTATTTCAGTCCTAATGATGCCGGCCGGTTCTTTGCGTGTGCCGTGGAATCCAAGGCCGACATTCACTTCGCGGTCGTTTATGCCAGCAGCAAGCCGGTGCGCGTTCGTGTGCTCGATCTCGAACCGGCCCGAACGCTGCTGGGGTACGAGCCTCGCGATCAATGGCCGCAAGGCGTGAATCTGTAATTGCCTGACACCAATCCGAAGCGCAAGCGAAGGCCTCCGCTGTGTCCGATGGGTTACAAAATTCGTTGCATTGCACACCCAGCCTGTTGTTGTCGGTCGCATCTGTCTGGCTATAATGGCCCGGCCGCGAAAACGCGGCGACGGCGGATTTGGCAAAGGGCCCTTGCGATGCGCTTCAATGTCGTCTACCACGTCGCCGTGATCAACCATTGGCACAAAGTCGTCAAGGAGCAGGTGCCGATTCTGCTGCGCAACCGCAACATCGCCACCATCACCGTCACCATCGCCGCCACACACAACGAGTTCGGCACTTACGCCGCCCAGCAGGTCGCCGAGGCCATCGGCTCAGTGGATTCGTCGCTAGCGGTGAAGACGGTGCAGTGTCCCCTGGAGCACTTCGAGCATCCCGCAATGGTCCAGATCGACGAATTGGTGCGCCACGACGACAAGCCGGTCCTGTACTGGCATGCCAAGGCCGTCGGTTATTCACCGCCCGACAGCCGGTGTGAAAAGTGGCGCCGTTATTTGAACGAATTTATCGGCGAAGCGGATCAATGGGCGGAATTCCTAGCCCATCATGATTACGACGCTTGCGGCCGCATGCTGGTTTTTGATCGGCAACACGGCTACAGGTATTTCGCGGGAAATTTTTGGATGGCGAAAGCGACCTATCTGAAGAGCTTGCCAAATTATGCGGATTTTATCCAGAATCCGGGAACATCCTATTTCCGGCCTGCGGATAGGTTTCTCGCCGAGGTGGGCGTCGATCGCTCCAAGCGGATGAAACCAATGGCGACGGATGGGACTGATTTGACGCCGCAGACGTTTGTTACCTATTTGCAGGACCTGCGGCTGGGGGAGCAGACAACGACAAATGACGGCACACGGAGTGTGCCTACTACTTTAGAGCACGGGGGAAAATAGGCGGCAGGCATTTTCCAGCAATCGCCCCGCGAACGGCCGGCGCGCGTAGACGTGGCGGTCGAGCCGGATCGCATCCTCAAGGTCGCGCTCGAAGGCCGCTTCCAATTCCGCAACGGCGGCGCGGGAATAGATCAGGCTGTTGACCTCGAAATTCAGGTGCAGGCTGCGGTTGTCGAAATTGGCGGTGCCGACCGAGGCGAAGATGCCGTCCACCAGCACGACCTTCGAGTGCAGCATTCCCTTGGTGTACTGGTAAACATTGATGCCGGCTGGCAGCACCTGCGACCAGTAATAGCGGGCCGCGAACAAGGCCAGCCATTTGTCGGGATGGTTCTGGCCCAGAAAACGCACATCCAGGCCCAGCCGCCCGGCCAGGCGCAAGGCATCCAACAGGCCGCTATCGGGCACAAAATAGGGCGAGGCCACCCAAACACGTTTGCGGGCTTTGAGGATGGCGGCGAAGTAGACGTCGCGGATTCCCTTCACGTCGCGGTCGGGGCCCGAGTCGATGATCTGCACCGGATAGGTTCCCGTGGTCGGCTGCGGCTGATAAAACAGCTTGTCGGCCGCTTCGTCGTTGGGCTCGCTGAAACGCTGCCCGCAGGCGAAGTTCCAATCCTCCGCGAAAACCCGCTGCAAGTCGCCGACGGCGGGCCCCTCCAGACGCATGTGGGTGTCCCGCCAAAAACCGAAACGCGGCACCCGGCCAAGGTACTCGTCGCCGACGTTGAGGCCGCCGACGAATCCGATCTGACCGTCGCAAACCAGGATTTTGCGATGGTTGCGCAAGTTGACCTGGATGCGCCGCCGCAGCAGATTGACCGGCATGAACGGGAATGCCTGGCCTCCGGCCGCCAGCAAGCCGGCCAGCTTGCGCTGCGACATGTGCCGGGAGCCCATCGCGTCGTAAAGCAGCCGGACCTGCACACCCTCGGCGGCCTTCTTGATGAGCACGTCCAGGAACTCGCGGCCGATCTTGTCGTACTGGAAAATGAAGGTCAGCAAATGAATGTGATGGCGGGCGCCTCGAATGGCGGTCAGCATCGCCTCATAGGCCGGCTGGCCCTCGTGGTAGAGGTCCATTTTGTTGCCCAGCGTGAGCGGATAGGCGCCGCTCCGCGAAGCAACCTGATGCAATTCGCGGTACAGCACGGCGCTGTGCTCGATCGCGGCATCTCCCTCGTCGTCCGGCGGCGCATCGGCGTCGGCGGCCGTGCGCGCCGCCGTGGATTTGTAGCGCTGCTTGTGCCGGCGTTTGCGGTGCAAGGGACGGTCGACGTGCTGGTAGCCAAACAGATAGAAAAACGCCGCCCCCACGAACGGTAACAGAATGATGAGCAGGCACCACGCCATGGCGGAGGTCGAGTCGCTCTTGGACATCAGCACCCAACCGATGGCGCCGGCCAAAACGACGCATTCGAGCAACCCCAGCAGCAGCGGCAGCCAGGCGAAGAAGTCGGCCCAAAACTCGAAATCGGCGAATATTACCATGGCGTCAATTAGAGCCTGTTGCAAAGAAGGGGACAGTCCCTTTGGCAGGCCTTATTTTTCCGAGTGCATGAAGCCCGCGAGAGGGACAGTCCCCTTTTTTGCGACAGGCGCAATTTGTGGTTGCATCAGGTCGGGCTGACCAATAGCATATTTGCTAGGTTTCCATTAGCCTAGCCCATTATCCGAGCGGCTTGTTGATGCGAGGCGGAGTGCCTCGCGGCCGAGTCATGCAACCACATAGAAGGAGCGACCAAGCATGTCTGCAACAATGACCGTGAATTCACGCGTGATCCAGGTTCTGCGCCAGAGCTGTCACCCCGCCCTGCGCCGCCTTTCGGTCGAGGAGACCGAAACTTGCGTCGTCATTACGGGGCGGGTCAACAGCTACTATTTGAAACAAATGGCGCAGGAAGCGATCATGCCGGTGCGCGGCAGCAGAGACGTGGTCAATCGTGTGCTAGTAGAGCAGGCTTGATCCGCAGTTTCTTGGGCCCCAGGGTCACGATCGTAAAATCACCCGGCGGCATTTTCTTAAGGTGGGCCACGATCCGCCGCGGCGTCAGGCTGTCGATGGCGGCCTGAATTTCGTCGAAATCGCGAACACGGCCCAGATAGTACCAATCCGATGCCAGCACGCCCGCACGCGCCGAAGTCGATTCCTCGCGCATGATCAGCGACGACTTGAGGCCCGCTTGCACGCGCTCGCACCTCGACCGGCTCGATACCCTCCAGCAAACGATGCAGCTCGCCCAGGGTCACGTCGAGCGTTTCCTGGGCACGCTCGTTGGTCGTGCCGGCGTAGCAGATCACCGACGCCCGGTCCTTGAAGGTCTGATGGCTGGCCCAGACGGCATAGCACAAGCCGCGTTTTTCGCGAACCTCGGTGAACAGCCGCGCGCTCATGCCGCCCGAAAGAACATTGACCGCGCCGCTGGCCGCGTAGTAATCGGGATGGCCGAACGGCACGCTGGGATAGGCGATGGCGATCTGGGTTTGCTCGGTTTCCTTCGACAAATGGCTCTTGCCGCCGATTGTTTTGCCCAGGTTGAGAGCCTGGTCCGGGCCCGGCTCCCAGTCGCCGAACAACCGGCTGACCTGCTGCTTGAGCGGCTCCCACTCGATGTTGCCGGCCACCGACAGGATGCTGCCGCGCGGGCTGAAAACGGCTGGCGTGGTGCTTGCGGATGCTGGCCGGCGTCAATTTGTCCAGCCCCTCGGGCGTGCCGCGATGGTCCAGGCCGAGCGGGGCGGGGTAATGGCGGCGGCGCAGCTCGATCAGCACCTTTTGCCGGGGCTCGTCTTCCAGACCCAAAATGTCTTGCAGGGCCAGTGCCCGCACGGCGTCAAGCTCATCGGCGGGCAGGTGCGGGCGGCGCAGGATGTCGGCGTAGATTTCCAGGGCGGCAGGCAGGTTGGTCGCCAGGGTCGCGCCCCAGAAACGCATGTGCATGACGCCGACGCTCTCGTCGCGGTCGAGTCCGAGGTTGTCCAGAGCCAGCGACAATTCCCGGCTGTCGCGCTCGCCGGCGCCGCGGGTGATGAAATCGCTCAGCACCGACGCCATGCCGCGCTGGTCGGGCGGATCGTAGGCGCAACCGGCCGGCACCAGGAAGTTGAGCGCCGCCGAGCGGACGTGCGTCATGCGCTCGGCGAGGAGCGTGAGGCCGTTGGGGAAGGTATGGTGATGGACGTGCTGACGCCACAAGCAATCTCCGATCATGAATTCTGCGCGAAAGCCATGGAATGCGCGACGCCGGCGCGGTTTCGACGGCTCGGTACAAAGTCTTGCGGCAGCGGAAGCCGACGCGGCGATAAAGCCGGACCGCGGCATCGTTCTGGGCGGTGACCTCGAGATGGGCCCGCTCAAGGCCGGCACGCCAGAACCCGTACAGGGATTTGAGCAGCAGCGCCCGGCCGAGGCCGCGTCCGCGGTAGGAGGCGATCACGCCAAGGTTTTGAATCGCACCAATGCCGCTGCGTTCGCGGATGCCCTGGACGGTGGCGCAAATCGTGCTGCCATGGACGATGAGCCAGGTCGCATCAGGCTGAAATCCCTGTTTGCGGCGAATCTCCCGCATCAAGTGGGAGCAGCCGTCGCGGCTCGACAGGCTGGGAAAGACGACGGCGTCGATTTCCTCGGCAAAGCACTGGGCCTTGACCTCGGCGTGGGTTTCGACGAGCGAGTCATCCCAGGCCATCCAGGCAAACCCGTCCGGCAGCGGTTCGGGCGCCGGCAAATCGGTGAGCTCGATCTCCATACGGAAACGCTTGAAATACGAAATGTTGATCATGGCTGAACAACCGCTCGCCCTGGATACATCGCTGGTGCCCGGTGATTGTAGCAAGCGGCAAGGACGCGGTCAAATACCTAACGATTGCGACCAAACGAAATAAACCACGGATTTCACCGATAACACGGATGTAATAATGGGGCGGTGGCTTTGGCTATCGGTGTTATCCGTGAAATCCGTGGTTTTTCTTTGTCAACCCAGATTCACGTACACCGTCTTGACCTCGGTGTACATTTCCAAGGCGTATTCGCCGAGCTCGCGGCCGATGCCGCTCATCTTGAAGCCGCCGAACGGCGCCGCGGCGTCGAAGACGTCGTAGCAGTTGACCCACACCGTGCCGGCCCGCAGGCCGTTGGCCAGCCGGTGGGCCTTGTTGATGTCGCGCGTCCAGACGGCGGCGGCCAGGCCGTAAGAACGTCTGGTTGCCGCGGCGGATCACCTCGTTCGATGTCCTTGAACTTGCAGGATGTTCATGACCGGGCCGAAGATCTCTTCCCGGGCGATCTTCATCTCGTCGGTGACGTCGTCGAAGACGGTCGGCTCGATGAAGTAGCCCCTGGTCGCCGACGCGGTTGCCGCCGGTCAGCAGCTTGGCGCCTTCCTTCTTGCCGGCGTCGATGTAGCCCATGATGCGGTCGCACTGCTCCTGCGACACCTGCGGCCCCTGCGTCGTGTCCGGGTCGAACGGGTCGCCGACCTTCTGCGATCTTGGCCTTCTTGACGATCTTCTCGACGAACTGGTCGTGGACCTTTTCCTCGACGAACAGCCGGCTGCCGGCACAGCAGCACTGGCCCTGGTTGAAGAACAGGCCGAAATAGGCCCCTTCGACGGCGGCGTCGAGGTCGGCGTCGGCGAAGACGACGTTGGGGCTCTTGCCGCCCAGTTCGAGGCTGACGCGCTTGAGGTTGCTCCGGGCCGCCGCCTCCATGATGATCTGGCCGGTGGTGTATTCGCCGGTGAAGGCGACCTTGTCGACGTCCATGTGGCCGCTGAGGGCGGCGCCGGCGGTCGGGCCGTAGCCGGGCACGACGTTGATGACGCCGTCGGGAAAGCCGGCTTCCTGGGCCAGGGCCGCGACGCGCAGGGCGGTCAGCGGCGTCTGCTCGGCCGGCTTGAGCACGACGGTGCAGCCGGTCGCCAGGGCCGGGCCCCATTTCCAGGCCTGCATCAGCAGCGGGAAGTTCCAGGGAATGATCTGGCCGACCACGCCGACCGGTTCGTGCCGGGTGTAGCAGAAGAACGTGCCCTTCGACGGGGATCGTCTTGCCGTGGATCTTGTCGGCCCAGCCGGCGTAGTAGCGATAGCACTTGATGGTCAGCGGCAGGTCGGCGGTCGAGCGCATCGCGGTAGCGGCTTGCCGTTGTCGAGCGTTTCGAGGGCGGCCAGCTCTTCCTTGTGCTTCTCGATCAGGTCGGCGAGCTTGTTGAGCAGCCGGCCGCGCTCGGCGGCGTTCATCTTCGGCCAGGGGCCGTCCTCGAACGCCTTGCGGGCGGCCTTGACGGCCAGGTCGATGTCGGCCTTGTCGCCCTCGGCGACCTGGCAGATGGTCTCGCCGGTGGCGGGGTTGAGCGTGGCGAAACGTCTTGCCGGAGACGCTGTCGAGCCATTTGCCGCCGATGAACAGCGGCTGCTCCTTGACTTGCGGCGGTTTCACCGTGCGCGGCTTCGTAGCGGTCGCGGTAGTCATGTTGCTTCCTCCATTGCAAATGTGTCGGAGAGATCGGACCATCCATGCAGGTCCACAATGGAGTGCATTGTGGCGGAGGGCCAAGAGAAGGTCAAGGGGCAGGGCGGCAATGGACAATTGATAATGGATAATGGATAATTGACAGCGGCAAATGGCAGGTCAATTATCCATTATCAATTGTCCATTATCCATTACCCTTTCGTCGTCCACCAAGCCGTCTGTGAGACGAACAACGCGGTCGCTCTCGGCGATCAGGTCGAGGTTGTGCGTCACCATGACAACGGTGAGGCCTTCGTGGCGGTTGAGATCGCGGAGGAGTTGCATGATATGGGCGCCGTTTTGGCCGTCGAGGTTGCCGGTGGGCTCATCGGCGAGAAGGACGCGCGGTTGGTTGATCAGCGCCCTTGCGATGGCGGCGCGTTGTAGCTCGCCGCCGGACATTTCACGCGGCCGATGCTTGAGCCGATGGGCCAGGCCGACACGCTCCAGCAACTCCATGGCCCGCCGGCGCAATGCTCGCCGCTGGCCCCACCAGCCGCCAAAGGAAAACTTGATCATCGCCGGCGACAGCACATTTTCCAGGGCGGTCAGCTCGGGCAGCAGGTGGTAAAACTGGAAGATGAATCCGAATGTGCCGTTGCGCAGCTCATCGCGCTGGTGCCGTGGCAGGTTGTCGATGCGCTGGCCCTGGTAAATGATGTGACCCGCGTCGGGCGCGTCGAGCAGGCCGAGCAGATGCAGCATCGTGCTTTTGCCGGAGCCGGAGGCGCCGACAACACTGACGAAGTCTCCTTCGTGCACTGTGAGATTGACGCCACGCAGCACCGGGACCGCTTCCGCATATTTGCGATAAGTCTTGTGCAGGTTGACAGCATTCAAAACCGCCGGGCTATCGTCCATGGACTCTCCTCGCCATTCGCTATTCACCGTATGCACTCCATGCAGCACAGGCTGGAAGCCTGTGCCACGGAAGTTGTAGCACAGGCTTCCAGCCTGTGCTCTTTCACTCGTACCGCAGCGCTTTCACCGGATGCAGCGTTGCCGCCCGCAATGCCGGCAAGACGCTAAATACCACCGCGATGGCCACCGCGCCGAAGTTGACCAGCAGCACGTTAAACAACTGGATGTCAGTGGGAATTCTGTCGAAGTAGTAAATCTTCGGATCGAAAATATGCTGGCCGGTGATCTGGCTCAGCCAGTGTTCGACCTCGTTGATGTTGGTCGTCAACCAAACTCCAGCGGCAGTGCCGAGGAGCGTGCCGATGACGCCGAGCAAAAATCCATAGCTGAGAAAAATCTGCATAACACCGAGGTTCGACGCGCCGAGCGCCTTGAGGACGCCAATGTCGCGGGTTTTCTCCGCCACGATCATGCTGAAAATTGCCAGAATGCCGAAGCCCGCCACGCAAATGATCAAAAACAGTAGCACGTTGAGGATGCCCTTTTCAATGGCGATGGCCGCGAGAATGGGGCCTTGCTTCTCCTCCCACGTGACCACGCGGACGAAATTCGTCCTTTCGGGAAACATCTCCCGGAGTTTGCCGCAAACTGCCTCGCCGTCACGGTCGTAGTTCTTGAGCTTAATTTGAATACTGGTGACTCGATCTTCCATGGTGCGAAGCTCCTGCAAATACTTGAGCGGCACAAACACGCAATTCTGGTCGTATTCGCTCATTTCCGACTTGAAGTAATCGACAACGAGAAAGACGTCCTGCACGGGTGCCAGCCGGTCGCCGCTGACGGTCGTCACGATCACCTCTTCGCCTGGATTTAGGAAATAGAACTCCTTGTAATCGCCTTTTTTCTCTTCATCCGGCACACGCATGCTGGCAACCAGGTTGCCGACGATGATGCCGTGCGGGATCTTGGCGTCGATCTGCACAGGCACTGGCGGTGGAAGTTCCTGAGGTTCTTTGAAGAAAGGCGTTAGAAACCACGCCAGGTTCGGTTCGGGCGGCAAAGGCATGGGAAGCTCATTGGGCGGGAGCAACCAGGCGTGCTGGGGCGATTGCGGCAAGGCATGATCGACGTGCCATCGGTAACGCTCCTTGTATTCCTTGGGGACCTCGAAGGACGGCTCGGCGCTCTTTTTGATACTTCAAGAAATTCTTGAATCCGCCGATCGCGCTGCGGCCCACCGGATCGACGCCGATCAGACGCACGGGCTTGGTGATTGGTTCTCCATTCCAGGAGACCCGGAATTGCAGCATGGCGAAAACTTCCATGGTGGGCGACATGGCGTCGATCTTGTCGGCAAGGAATGGGTCATTGCGGATGAGGTCCATCTTGCCGGCCGCATTGGCGAAGCCGTCGAGCGAATTGGCTTCGATGACGATGTCGGAAACGAGCTGATGCAAATGATCGCGTAGCTTGGTGCTGAAGCCGTTCATGACGCTGTTGACGACGATCAGCGTGGCCACGCCGAGCATGACGCTGGTGATGCAGGCCAGCGCCAGGTAGCGCGTCCGCAGATAACGCCAGCAGAGCAGGATCTTGTACATGGCACCTTCCTTGGATGGCAGCGGTAAGCAGTCTTGCCCGTCACGCCTCGCCACTCGCCACTGGTCTCAACAACGGAAACAAAATCACGTCGCGAATCGTCTGGGTGTTGGTCAGCAGCATGACCAGGCGGTCGATGCCGATGCCGAGGCCGCCGGCGGGCGGCATGCCGTGCCGCAAGCGCCCGCACGAAATCCTCGTCCATCTTGGCCATCGAGTCTTCTTCGGGCAGGCCGGCCAGCTGCTGCGGAACGTCGCCTCCTGGGTGATCGGATCGTTCAGCTCGGTGTAGGCGTTGGCCAGTTCCATGCCGTGGACGTAGAGCTCGAACCGCTCGGCGATGGCCGGGTTGCCTGCTTTCGCTTGGTCAACGGGCACAGGCCCGCCGGATAATCGTGTACGAACACCGGGCCGACCAGCTTGTCCTCGACCTTGTTCTCGAACAGGTGATGGACAATCACGTCATGGTGCTTGCCCGCCGTGGGGAAGCCGCTCGCTTCGGCGGCGCGGCGCACGTCCGTCGGCGTCGTCGCATGGCGACGCCGACGTGTTCCTGGAACAGCTCGGCATAGCTGGCCCGCTGCCACGGCGGCGTGAAGTCGATCGTCCTTGTCGCCGTAGGGCAGCTTCATGCCGCCGCCCAGGGCCTCGACGCAGGCGACGATCATGCCCTCGGTCAGATCCATCATGGTGCGGTAGTCGCCGTAGGCCTGGTACAGCTCCAGCATCGTGAATTCCGGGTTGTGCCGGGGCTGATGCCCTCGTTGCGGAACACCCGGCCAATCTCGTAGACCTTCTCGATGCCGCCGACCAGCAGACGCTTGAGGTGCAGTTCCAGGGCGATGCGCAGGTAACAGATCGATGTCGAGGGCGTTGTGGTGCGTGATGAACGGCCGGGCCGCGGCGCCGCCGGCGATGGCGTGCAGGGTCGGCGTCTCGACCTCGCAAAAGCCCTTGCCGTCGAGGTAGGTGCGGATCGTCGCGGACGATCTTGATGCGCTTCAGCGTCCGCTCCAGCGTCTCGGGGCTGTAGAGCAGATCGAGATAGCGGTGCCGCAGCCGGAACTCCATCTCCTGCATGCCGCCCCACTTGTCCGGGTGCGGCAGCAGCGATTTGCCGAGGAACGTCAGCTTGTCGGCGAAAATGGTCAGCTCGCCGGTCTTGGTCCTGCCGAGCGTGCCATCGACGCCGAGCAGATCGCCCAGATCGAGCTCCTGGGCCAGCGCCCAGCCTTGCTCGCCGACCTGCTTCTGGCCGACCATCACCTGAATGAAGCTCGACCAGGCGTCGATGGTTTCGCCGGTGGCGTCCTTGCCCTTGAGCTCGCGCTGGATGCGGTGGCCGGACCAATCGCGGATTTCCAGGAAGTGAAGCTTGCCGGCGCCGCGGCGCAGAATCAGCCGGCCCGCGGCCCGGACTCGCGGCGGGTTGGTGGCGTCGAGCCGCATCGACCGCAATGCCTCGATCGGCTGAAAATCGTCGAATCGTTGGCCCCACGGATCGATGCCGAGGGCCTCGATACGCCGAAGCTTGTCGAGGCGGCTGGCTTCAAAGGTGTCTGGTGTGCTGGACACGGCGCAGTGCTTTCTTGGTCGGGTTCAAAAAGGGGTCAGGCACCATTTACCGGACTCGCCCCACTGTCTCGAATGCGGAGGGTGCTTCGCATAAATGGTGCCTGACCCCTTTTTGAACCATGGCTCCGTTGGGTGCGTCACGGATGAGCATGGATTCTAGTCAGATGGCGGGATGTGTCAATTGCAAGGCACGGTGGGAGTTGAAGCCACGGATGAAATGCGGACTAAACACAGTGCCGAGGAGGGACAGGTAAAATAGGGAGGTTCGGGTTTTACGGTTGCATACTGGCTAATTTCGTGGTTTTCTTAAACTATCCAGGGAGTTAGCGTGTTCCGCCGCGCTTCGCCAATAAACGGAGACCTTGAACAATGACGACACCTTCCATCACTGCAGTCCAGGAAGAAATCCTCTATCCCGATAGCGATGGTCAACCCATGGCCGACAACACCTTGCAATTTCAATGGATCGTCACCATCCAGGGAAATCTCGATGCCCAATTCCGCCACGACGCCAATGTGTTTGTGGCGGGCGACCTGCTTTGGTATCCCGTTCAGGGCCACCCAGAGGTGTGCATCGGTCCCGATGTAATGGTTGCCTTCGGCCGGCCCAAGGGCAAACGCGGTTCGTACAAGCAGTGGGCTGAAGGAGGGATTGCCCCGCAAGTGGTTTTCGAGATTCTGTCACCGAGAAACAGCGCAGGGGAGATGGGCCTGAAGTTTGATTTCTACGACCTTTATGGTGTTGAGGAGTATGTCGTTTACGACCCCGAGCGTAATGACCTGGCAGGCTATCGCCGCTTGAAACGCGGGCTGCAACCTATTGAAACGATGAATGGTTGGGTCAGCCCTCGGTTGGGGATACGTTTTGACATGTCAGGGCCGGAAATGGTCCTGTGGCGCAACGATGGCCAACGGTTCTTGACATTCGTGGAACTTGCGGCGGCGCGGGAACAAGCAGAGGCACGGGTGGAACAATTGGCCGCCCGTCTTAGGGCTCTGGGAATTGACCCGGATCATTGAATCACTCCGGCGGGAAGACGACTGATTCCTCGGCGGTTTTACAGTTGCATCCTGCCCAATTTCGTGGTTTTCTTAAACTATCCAGCGAAATACGTTTGCGAGGCTGCTCAAGCGACTCAATACGGGGTTTGACATGTGGAAGCTGCTGTGTTTGTTTGTGGTTTCTTTGTTGCTGTTAGGCCTGGGAGGGGATCCAGCCCCTGTGGTAGCACAACAAAAAAAAGGTCCCGCCAAGGCTCTGCCGCCGGATATTCATGAGCCGGCCAGTGCGGTGAAGTACCTGACGGTCAATCCAGAGCTCGAGATGAAGCTGTTCGCCTCCGAGCCGATTCTGACCAATCCCACCAACATCGACATCGATCACCGCGGCCGGGTCTGGGTTTGCGACGTGCAAAACTACCGCGGCAACAACGAATACCCGCCCGCAGGCGACCGGATCCTGATCCTCGAGGACACCACGGGCGACGGCAAATGCGACAAGGTCGTCGAGTTTTATCAGGGCCGGGACATCGACTCGGCCATGGGCATCTGCGTCCTGGGCAACAAGGTCATCGTCTCCTGCTCGCCCAACGTCCTCGTCTTCACCTTCGACGACAACGACAAGATTCTGAAAAAGGAATTCCTTTTCACCAAGACCGGCATCAGCCAGCACGATCACTCGGCCCATGCCTTTGTCTTTGGCCCCGACGGCAAGCTGTACTGGAACTTCGGCAACGAGGGCCACGCGGTCCACGACAAGGACGGCAAGCCCGTCACCGACATCGCCGGCAACAACGTAAATGACAAGGGCAAACCGTACCGGGGCGGCATGGTCTTTCGCTGCGAGATGGACGGCAGCAACTTCGAGGTCCTCGCCCACAACTTCCGCAACAACTATGAAGTGGCCGTCGATTCCTTCGGCACCCTCTGGCAATCCGACAACGACGACGACGGCAATCGCGGCGTCCGCATCAATTACGTGATGGAGTACGGCAACTACGGCTACGCGACGAATTGACCGGGGCGGGCTGGAAGGCGGGCCGGACCAACATGGAAAAAGAGACACCGCTGCAGCACTGGCATCTGAACGATCCGGGCGTGGTGCCCAACCTGCTGCAAACCGGCGCCGGCTCGCCGTGCGGGATTTGCGTTTACGAGGCGGACGCTGTTGCCCAAGGTGTTTCATAATCAGATCATTCACTGCGACGCGAGGCCCAGCGTCGTCCGCGCTTATCCCGGTGAAAATGACGGAGCGGGCTACAAGGCCACGATGCGTCAACATCCTCAACGGACGACACCAACCAAAACTGGTTCCGCCCCGTCGATCCGCGCGTCGCCAGCGATGGCTCGTTGTTTGTGAGCGATTGGTACGATCCGGGCGTCGGCGGGCATGGACAAAAGGACAAAGAGCGTGGGCGAATTTTCCGATTCGCTCCGCCGGGCACCAAATACACCAATCCGAAATTTGACTTCTCCACCGTGGCGGGAGCGGCGGAGGCCCTGAAAAGCCCGAATTTGTCGGTTCGCTACCTGGCCTGGACCGCGCTTCATGAAAAACAAGCCGCGGCGGAGCCAGCCTTGCTGAAACTTTGGCAGTCGAGCAATCCGGTTTACCGGGCCCGTGCGCTGTGGTTATTAGGGAAAATCAATGGCAAGGGTCAACATTATGTCGACTTGGCCCTCATGGATCAAGATGCCGATATTCGCATCCTCGGCTTGCGTTTGGCACGGCAGCTGAAATTGGATCTGGTCGCCGCGGTTAGAAAGGTTGTCGGTGATCCGTCGCCGCAGGTTCGGCGCGACGCCGCCATTGCTTTGCGCTTCCTCGATTCGCCGGCCGCATCCACTCTCTGGGCCGAGCTTGCCATGCAGCACGACGGCAAGGACCGCTGGTATCTGGAGGCGCTGGGGATCGGCGCCGATCTGCATTGGGAAGGGCGTTTCCAAGCCTGGGAAAAAGTTAGCCCAAATCGATGGCAAACTGCTGCTGGCCGTGACATCGTCTGGCGCTCACGGGCAGCGAGGACGCCGCTTTACCTGGCCAAGTTCATCGCCGATCCGGCCGTCCCGGCGGACGAGGTGCCGCGTCTGTTCCGATCCTTTGATTTCCTCAAGGGCGCCGAGAAAGAAGAGCCCTTGCTGCAGCTGGCCTTCTCCGCGAAGCTGCCGGCGGATCGCGCCAGGGATGTCGCCGTGGAAGCGTCGAGCCGGCTCAAGAGCTTCAACCCCAACAAGGATGGACGACATAAGGCCCTGTTGGATCAAATGCTCGCCCAAAACAAAGGCACGCCGCTTTTCGTGACGCTAGTGAGCAAATTCGAGGTTTCCGCCGAGTATCCCGATTTGCTCCTGCTGGCCCGCAAAAACGCGGAGACGCAACTTGGAGTCGACGCCGCCCGCGCGCTCCTTGACCGCAATCAACTCGCACTCATTGAAAAAGCCCTGAACAATGGCGATGCCAAGGCGGCCATGGAAATCGTCACAGTGCTCGGCACGGCCTCGGACGATAAGGCTTCAAACCTCTTGCTTGGCTTGGCCCTGGATGGCAAACGGCCGCTGGACCTGCGCCGCCAAGCGGTCCGCTCGGCGGGCCGCTCGCTCGCCGGCGCCAAGGAGATCGTCGGGCTCGCCAAGGCCAAAAAACTGCCCAGCGAGCTGATGGAAGCGGCCGGGAGCGCCATGAATCAAACACAGAACAAGGAAATTCGCGCCCTGGCCAAGGACGTGTTCCCGTTGCCTCCGTCCAAGAACCAACAACCGTTGCCCACCATTGCCGAGTTGACCAAGCTTCAGGGAGACGGAGCCCGCGGCAAAGCGATCTTTCTGACCACCGGGACCTGCACGAATTGTCACGTGGTCGGCGGGACCGGCAAAGACGTGGGGCCGCCGCTTGCGGATATTGGCAAGAAACTAAACCGGCAAGCGATGTTCGAGTCGATCCTCTATCCCAGCGCTGCCATCAGCTTTGGCTACGAGCAGTTTACGATTGAGCTGAAAACAGGCGTGCTGCTGAGCGGCCTGATCGTCAGCGAGACGGCCACCGACCTGACGCTCAAGGGGGCCGATGCCATCACCCGAACGATCCGGCAAGAAGACATCGCGAACAAGCAGATGTCGTCGATTTCACTGATGCCGGCCGATCTGACGCGCAATCTGAGTGTTCAGGAGTTGGTCGACGTGGTGGCTTACATGGAGACATTACGCGACGCGAAAAAGTAGTTTAGCCAGCTGCAAACCACGCTGTTCCGCGGGCGTCAATGAAGTGAACGGCGCTGCGGCCAAAGCTCGGTCGAGCCAACGTGCCGCTTGCCCCTGCTGACCAAGCGCGGACCACACGAGGTGCAGATACCAGCACGGCTGCGCTTCGCCTGGCCGCTGGCCCCGCGCCAGGGCCAGTTCGCCCGCGGCCCGGCATAACAGCCCTTCCACCGGCAATGTCCCGTCCGGGTCGGGCAGCTTGGCCCGCTGTACGGCCAGCAGGTAAAGGCCGATGCCGCGATGCAAATGGCAGCCGTAATCGTCATCCTCGGTTTCGGCGATGTCTCGCAGCTTGCCGTGGCAATGCAAGCGTTGGAAAAAGGTTTTGTCGCCCAGATCCTGGGCCTGAGCGATGGAGCGGGTGAATTCCGTGCGCGCGCTTCGCCCAGACGCTCCTGGTGGAGCAGCAATTCCGCATACTGGACGCGAACCTCGAAGTGTTCCGGATGATCCGCGAGGTACCTGGCGAGCTCCCAGCACGCCGCGTCATCGTCGCCCTTTTCCAGAAGGGCGGCGGCCCGGCTCAAATGCGAGCCTGTGGCCTCCGACTGGCCGGTCAGCACGGGCTCATAGAAGCCCACAGGGCGGTCGCCGGCTTGCTCGGTGCCCTCGGAAAGACCGACGGCCTGGCAGCCAAGGCAAAAAACCAACCCAGCCACCCATCCGCGGCGCAGCCTCATCGCCACCTCGTGACGCCCAGGAGAAAGTTCTACTCCTGGTTATCGCCAAGCCTGCGCGCAGATTGAGTAACAACAATTTGTTGAAGAAAGTGGTGAGTGGTGAGTGGTGAGTGGTGTCGAAATTGCCGCTGCTTGATACGCACCACTCACCACTCACCACTCACCCACCACCTAATCCTGCATGCTTTCGCTGCAGCTTGGAGAGTGCCTCGCTCTCGATCTGGCGGACGCGTTCGCGGGTCAGGCCCAGGCACTCGCCGATTTCCTTCAGCGTCTTCGGCTCTTCGCCGTCCAGCCCGAAGCGCATGCGCAGCACGGTCGCCTCGCGCTTATCCATCTTGTCCAGCAGATCCAGGACGTGGTTGAGGTCGTCGGACTCGACCATTTCGGTGTCGGGCGACTTGGAGTTCGCCGTCCATCACCATCTCGTCGAGCGACCAGCCGGTCTCGGCCTGATCGGTCTGCGGCGCGGAGTTGTAGACGCGGATGGCTTTCTTGATGATGGTCAGCTTTTTCTTGGGCAGATCGAGGCTGCGGGCGACTTCCTCCTGGGTGGGCGGCCGGCCCAGCTCGTCCTGCAGCTTGGCGGTCGCCCGCCGCCACTTGGCCAGCAACTCGACCATGTAGGCGGGAATGCGGATGGTCTTGGCGGTGTTGACCAGGGCCCGCTTGATCGACTGCTTGATCCAGTAGCTGGCGTAGGTGCTGAAACGGGTGTTCATGGTCGGGTCGAAGCCCTCGACGGCGCGGAGCAGGCCGAGGTTGCCCTCTTCGATGAGATCCTGCAGGCCCAGGCCCTTGCCGGTGTAGCTGCGGGCGATGTTGACGACCAGGCGCAGGTTGGCGCGCACCATCCGGTCGCGGGCCTCGCTGTCGCCGTCCTCGATGCGGTAGGCCAGTTCCTTCTCCTCGTCGGCGTTCAGCAGAGCGGTCTCGTTGATTTCGCGCAGGTAGGTTTCCAGGGGCGATTGGACTCGGGACCTCGCGTACCGACGGGGTCTGTTCATGGCGGCTTTTCCAAATCGTGGAAGGTGTAATGTGCAATTCGTTGTTGCCAGATATGGGTATCGGCCGGTCCGCCGGTTGCCTGGACGGAAGCTGGACTGGCAAGCCGATTGGCGCGAGAATCGCGCGGACATGGATGGGGCAAAGCGCAGACCCAGCATCCCCGGCGCCGTCGGCGCCGTGGACCATGCCGCAAAATCGGCACCGCCGGAACTTACAGGTACAAATCAGCAGGGAAAAGAAAAGGACCGGTCAGAAGTAGGACGGGCTTCCTAGCCCGTCCCGGACCACCAGCAGGATGGGCTAGGAAGCCCGTCCTACAAATATCTCGCGAAAGTCGGCGGCAACTTACTCCGTCACCTCCGCTGGCTCCTTCTCCTTCTTTTCGGCCGGCTCCGGCATGGAAATCAGCTGGCTGCCGCCGCTGCCGGTGCCGCCGCGCAGCTCGCGAGACTTGCCAGAGGCTGCCGCGGGTTCCGCCGGCTCCCGGCTTCTCCTTCACGCCTTCCACGCCTTCGTCGCCAATTCGCTTGCGGCTCAGGCCGATCTTGCGGTCGGCCGGCATCGACGCGCAGGACCTTGACCTCGATCTCGTCGCCGACCTTGACCACGTCCTCGGGGCTTTCGACCTTGTGGTCGGCCAGCTCGGAGATGTGCAGCAGGCCCTCCAGCCCCGGCTCCAGCTCGACGAAGACGCCGAAGTTGGTGAGCTTGGTGACCTTGCCCTTCTTGACGTCGCCGGGCTGGTAGCGGCCGGGAATGTCGCCTTCCCACGGATCGTTGGTCATCTGCTTGAGGCCCAGGGCGATGCGCTTGCGCTCCTGATCGACGTTGAGGACGACGCACTTGACCTTGTCGCCCTTGTTGCACCACCTCGCTGGGATGGCCGACCTTGCGGACCCAGCTCATGTCGCTGACGTGCAGCAGGCCGTCGATGCCTTCCTCGATCTCGATGAAGGCGCCGTAGTTGGTCAGGTTGCGGACCACGCCGGTGACGACTGCGTGCCGGGCGGATAGCGCTCGGCCACCTTGTCCCAGGGGTTGGGCTGGACCTGCTTCATGCCCAGCGAGATTTCCTGCTTGTCCTTGTTGATGTTCAGGACCTGCACCTCGATCTGGTCGCCGATCGGCGACCAGCTCGCTGGGATGGTTGATGCGCTTGGTCCAGCTCATCTCGCTGATGTGGACCAGCCCCTCGATGCCCGGCTCCAGCTTGACGAAGGCGCCGTAGCTCATGACGTTGACGACTTCGCCGGTGTGCCGGCTGCCGATCGGGATACTTCGTCTCGACGTTGGCCCACGGGCTCGGCGATCTTCTGCTTGAGGCCCAGGGCGATCTTTTCCTTGTCCTTGTCGACCGTGATGATGTAGACTTCGAGCTCCTGGTCGATGTGGACCACCTCGTGCGGATTGTTGACGCGGCCCCAGCTCATGTCGGTGATGTGCAGCAGGCCGTCGATGCCGCCCAGGTCGACGAAGGCGCCGAACTCGGCGATGTTCTTGACGACGCCCTTGCGGATCTGGCCCGGCTCGATCTCGGCCAGCAGCTTCTTCTTCATCTCGTGTGCGCTGGTCCTCGATCAGCTTGCGGCGGCTGACGACGATGTTGCGGCGGGCCTCGTCGATCTTGAGGATCTTGCACTCGATGGTCTTGCCGATGTAGTCGCCGATGTCGGGCGGCCGGCGGATATCGACCTGGCTGGCCGGCAGGAAGACGTTGACGCCGATGTTGACGAGCAGGCCGCCCTTGATCTTGCGGGTGACCAGGCCGGTGACGACGTCGCCTTCCTTGTGCTTGGCGATGACGTCTTCCCATTCCTTCTGCCGTTTGGCCTTGCGGTAGCTGAGGACGATGGCGCCCGGCTTCGTCCTCGACGGCATCGAGCAGCACCTGGATCTCGTCGCCGGGCTTGGGCGGCACGATCTTGTCGAGGCCTTCGTCGTACCATTCGTTGAGCGGGATGACGCCTTCGCTCTTGTAGCCGACGTCGACCCAGACCTCGTCGCCGACGACGTTGCAGGACGCGGCCGTTGACGATCTTGTTGACTTCGAATTCTTGTTCGGCGGGTGGGAGCCAGGAGCCGCCGCCTGTATCCTGATAGATGTCTTGATCGAAAGCGGCCGCCAGCTCTTTTTGCAGCTCGGCCTCGGGAAGATCGAATTGACGCAGTAGATTGCGATTCACCATGGTGGGAAGATGTCCTCAAGGACCCCGAAGCCGCGTCCTGCACGACGGTCAGCCGCGGAGCACGAAAAACGGTTAGTGTTCACTCTCCCCCGACCGGGACCACCACGCCGGCAGTCTCCTCAATGAAAGGGGAAACAGCTATTGTAGCAGCACAGGCGGTTAAGACGCCAGAGGGGCTGGAAAAAATGCTATTATGACGTAGGTCGGGCTTCCCAGCCCGACCCATTGCCGTAGGTCGGGCTTCCAGCCTGACCCCATTCCGCAGGAGCAACGCCGTGGACGAATGGTATTACGCAAGCGACAACCAGCAATTGGGCCCGATCACCCATGCCGCCTTGCGCGAAATGGCAGCCAGCGGCCAGCTCAAACCGACGGATCTGGTCTGGGTGGAAGGCATGAGCCAATGGGCGCCTGCCAGCACTGAGCCTGGATTGTTTTCCGCCCCTTCCCAACCTGCGCCACCCCCGCCACCCGCCCCGGTTTCCGTAGTGCCGCGCCAGCTGGAGCAGGCTGACGAAAAACCTCGAGACGTTCGCCGGATCTCAAATCGGCAATCCTCCAGCTGGAGTGCGACGACGAAGCTGCTGATCGCGGGCGGCGTGGGCTTTGTGGTAGTGCTTTTGCTGGTGGTGGTCGGGGCAGGAATTGTCATGTACAACGCCCGCATCGGCAGCCCCGACAGTCACGGCACTTACGCCGTGAACCTCAAGATTGCGGGCCAGTTTGACACTCGGTCCGTCCAGTTTCAGCGGAGCCAGAGGGTGCACATCACCGTCACCACCACCAAGTGGAGCGGCCGCCACGAGCCCGACGTCGATGTGTACATTTATGATGAAAACGAAAACCTGATTGCCGAGGACAAGGGCCCGGAGAAGGATTGCGACGTCGTCTTCATCGCGCCGCGGACGGGGTCGTACAAGATTGTGGTCGTGCTTGACCAGGGGGCGAATGTTGAATGTACGGTGCGGCATTAGAAAGGTGAAGAGTGAAGAGTGAAGAATGAAATGAAATGTCGAGGAAGGAAAAGGAAGCCAGGGCCGGCCTGATTTTATCGCGAAACACTCGAATTCTTGCAAAGAAGTCCGCGAAATGCATTATTGGCTACGACGGTCGTCATCACGCCGGACGTGCGGAATGCAGCAAAGGACACTCGACCATTGGGACAAACGCGAGCCGCAGATGCCGAAAATTCAGGTAGACATTGAGCACGACCAGGTAACCGTTAGGTGCAGGCACCGCTACCTTTTCACGGAAAAGCATCACGGCGGGCCACATTCCGCGGGACAAGCCCAGTGGTTGCCTTCCCGCGCATTTGAGGCGGAATTCTGGGGCTTCGATCGGGCGGATCACTTCGATTTTTCCGATGATGACGGAAGGCTCTATGGCCTTTTGAAACTGCCGGACACAGTTTGCGAATTCATCGGCATCAACGACGAACAGATTGCGACGTTCCCCCGAGCGAATGCCGGAGGTCCTTGGCACGGTTACCCTGTGTATCCGCTCGCTGGCGTGAAAAGGCGATCGGGCGATACTGGAAGTCCGAAGAACGCGATTTTCGCTAAAATGATGGAGGTTGGGTTGTTGACGCCTCAGCAAGTAACGCGGCTCAAAAAGCGGAAGCACATATGACCCCATCCTTAACAGACAAGTCGCCTCCTGACTATTTGCCGATCCACCTCGACAACTTCAACCCGTCGTGGGTCGGAGCACACCCGTCCAACCTCGGGTTCACATTTGGATCTGATGAAGGTATCCTCGTGTGCACTGACGAGCAAGGCAAGGAAACCTCGGATCGGCTCGCTGTTTCGCCGTCGCAGGAAGCTATCAACGGTTTTGCTGCGATCCGGAATTGCCTCGCTGTCAGCACTGGGCAAGAAATGACGGTATTGGTAAATCCGACGGAAGCCAACGAGAAAGTCCGCTCAACTGTTATTCCACAGGGAACGCACGGAGTGGTGGCTACTTCGAGCGGCCGGTTTTTTTCACCGGCCGGACACGATGGTCTAATGGTAATTGACCCGTCGTTCGAGTCGAATGCGGACCATCGCCTCAACGTCTTCCCAGGATCGCCTTTGAACATCTATCAGTTGTACGACATGCCGGCATTGCATGGGACAACCTACCTCTTAGCCGCATGTCGCTCTCGAGGCGTGGGCCTGATTGACGTGTCACCTGCAACGCCAGAGATCGGTCTCAAAATTGGCGCCTTGGAGGCAGCCGACATCGTCGATGCCTCCTACCTCGGCAATGCGGCATATCCTTACGCAATAGCCGCTGTCGGAATCCGTGGCGAGCTATTGCTGTGTCGAAACATTGTTCGCCAAGAGCCGCCGATTACCCTGAATTACACGAATTTTGCGGGAAGAGTATATCGCATTCTTTGCGGCCATGGGCACCTCTTTGTCTTAACGAGCAAAGCCGTCTACGTGCTCGCCGACCTGGCTGCGCGCTTGGTTCAACCCGTCTTCGATAAAAGTCCGTCCCCCATTATGACGATTCCGATGCAGGCGGTTGACGCAAACATCGTTGGCAACAAATGGTTGCTGGCGGCGATGCCGGATTGCGTTCATCGGTACAATCTCGAGGAGATCGATCGCAGGCTCGCCGGGTTTGCTCGCGATGGTGTTGACACGACACCGATCATTCCAACTAAACAGAATTGGACAGTGAGCGAGCTTAGCGCGGCCTGAGGTCAAGACCCGGGCATGTCGTTCCCGCCTTATTCGCCGCTTCCCGGGGACTGACGATGTTTGGCTCAGCAATCGCGAGGTCACGGCGCAAGACGTCGCGAAAGCGGAAGATTGGCCCAACGGCGAAGAATAGTAACGCATCTGACGCTGCCTTACTCGCAGCGGCCGAAACCCGAGTGAAGACCGCTACTCCCAAAAACTGGGGAAAATGCCTTGGCGGGTGAGCAGGCCTTCCAGTTCCAGGCGCCTGACGTCATCGCCAACAGCGATCATGATACGCATGCCGCAATTCCCTGTGTGCATGTCGCCAATGTTTCGCGCAGGCGCGCGACCTCATGTTCAAGATCGGCGACGGCTTGCTCGGTCTGGACAAAGTCACCGTCACGGCCAATGATCTCCAACCGCAAGGCCGCCTGGGTAGCGCGGTCGTCGCCAAAACTGCCGATCGAACCTTTGAGTTTATGGGCCAAGCGCTCAAGCGACTTGCCGTCGCCACGTTCCCCGGCGCTGCGGATCTCGGGGAGCAGTTTCTGAGCTTGAGCGTCGAACAAGCCGATCATTTTCCGAAGCAACTCTTGATCCCCCTCAACCTGGCCAAGAACCATGGCGAGGTCGAACACCGACCCGGTTGGTCGCCCCTTGGCGGGCACAACGGTGACGCCGGGGGTGACCGGCGCCTCGCCGCGCTGAAGGCAACAGGCATCAGCTTGGCGATGGTCTCGAAGAGTTCTTCAACACGCAGCGGCTTGGTTACGTAGGCATCCATGCCAGCCGCCAGGCAGCGCTCCCGATCCCCCTTCATGGCGTGCGCGGTCAAGGCCACGATGGGGATGTGGCGACCGGTCAGTTTCTCGCTCTCTCGGATGACCGCCGTCGCGGCAAAGCCATCCATCCGGGGCATCTGGATGTCCATGAGCACGAGGTCAAACCGCTCTTGCTCGATGGCGGCAAGTGCCTCCTGACCGTCAGCCGCCACGACCACGGCGTGTCCGCGCTTCTGCAGTGTCTTGACCGCCAGTTGCTGGTTGACCTCGTTGTCCTCCGCCAGCAGGATCCGGAGCCGTCGCTGCGCACCCGGGGAGCCCGCCTGGGAGGTCAGGGGCGACTTCCTTTCTTCCAAGGGTTCAGCACCCAAGGCAGCCAGAATGGCGTCGAACAGCTCGGACTGGGTCATCGGTTTGCGGAGGTAGTATCCGACACCCAGCTCCCGGCAACGCGAGGCATCGCCGCCGCGGTCGGCCGACGAGAGCATCATGATCGTCGCGCCGGCAACGTCGGGATCGCGTTTGATCTGCTCCGCGACGGCGAAGCCGTCCAGTCCAGGCATGAACGCGTCGAGCAGCACCAGCGGGAACGGGTCGCCGTGGGCGACGGCACGCTTCATGGCGGCGACGGCGGCGAGGCCGCTGCTCACCACGGTGGGACGCATCCCCCAGTGGGTGAGCACCTCTTCCAGCATCGCGCAGTTGGTGGCATTGTCGTCCACGATCAGGACGGGCAGCCTTCCAGGTCCACGCGGCCCGACAGGAGTTTCGGCGTGGCCCCTGCATGTCTCTGCAGACAAACGGTGAAGTGGAAGGTGCTGCCCAGGCCGACCTCGCTTTCGACCCAGACGCGGCCGCCCATCAAGGCCACCAGTTGCGACGTAATGGCCAGTCCCAGGCCGGTGCCGCCGTAGCTGCGCGTTGTCGAGCTGTCCGCCTGGGTGAAGGCCTCGAAGATCGCCGCTGTTTGTCCGCGGGGATGCCGATGCCGGTGTCGCGCACGCTAAAGTGCAGACAGACCGTTTCGCGGCGGCTCGTCGTCCAGCTCGACCCGCACGGCCACCTCGCCCCGCTCGGTGAACTTGATGGCGTTGCCGACCAGGTTGATGACGACCTGCCGCAGCCGCAGCGCGTCGCCGACCAGCCGTCCGGCACGTCCGGAGCCGATGTGGCAGACCAGCTCCAGCCCCTTCTCGCTGGGCCCGCAGGCCGCAGTGCCTTCACGGTGGCGCCGAGGCTGTCGCGCAGGGCAAACGGCGTGGAGGTCCAGTTCGAGCTTGCCCGCTTCGATCTTGGAGAAGTCGAGGATGTCGTTGATCACCTGCAGCAGCGAATCGGCCGAGGTCTTGACCATGTCCGAGATTGTCCCGCTGCTCGCGGGTCAAGCTCGGTGTCGAGGGCCAGCTCCGGTCATGCCGAGGATGCCGTTCATGGGCGTGCGGATCTCGTGGCTCATGTTGGCCAGGAACTCGCTCTTGGCGCGGCTGGCGGCTTCGGCTGCCTCCTTGGCCAGCCGCAATTCGCCCTCGGCCCGTCTGCGCTCGGTCACATCCTTGACCGTGCCCACGAAGCCGATCAAAGTCAGGTCGGCAGAGGTTACCGGCATCACCCGCGTCTCTACCCAGCGGACCTGCCCCTGGGCGGTGAGAAGGCGCGTTGCGGGGAAGACGACACAGCCTTCATGGTACGCCACCGGCCACCGAGCGAGAACCGTCGCGCGGTCCTCCGGGTGGATTGCTTGCGACCAGCCTTCCCCCAGGCTCTCTTCGAAGCCCAGCCCTGTAAGTCTGGACCACTGTTCGTTGACGTACCGGCAATTCCCGATCGCATCGGCCTGAAAAATGCCGTTGGGAGACGATTCGGACAAGGACCGAAATCGTTCCTCGCTGGTTCGCAGTGCCGCTTGCGTCCGGGAACGGGCCCGAGCGTCGCACACGGTGATGACCGCCGCCGCCAGCACGGTCGCGATCCCCAGGAATCCGCCAAGCATGGTGATCCAGGTCGCCAAGGCGGCATTGTCCTGCGCTTCGCGCGACGCTGGCCGCCAATTCGGCGCGCACGTCGGCCGCGACGTCGTCATCGAGGGCGCGGTGAATGCGCACGCCCGCTTTGGCGATCTCATCGCTCCAGCGGAGCAGATCCCCAGCGGTGGGCGGCTGGGCTTTCCGGCTGGCGATGAACTGCTCGTGCAAGGCAATTCGCCTGTGTGCCAGATCCGCGATGCCGTCAATCTGCCTGAGAGCGCGGCCGTTGTCGGCGAGCGCTGCGCGGAGTTCGGCAAGGCCTTGCTGAAAGTCAGCGTCATGGGCCTGGCAAGGCGCCAGTTTCCCAGTATCCCCGCTCGTCAGGTAGGCCAGCACCGCTTCCTCGACGACGGTCAGGTGCCAGTGCAACTCGGTGATGATTTCCACGACGTGCAGGGCGTGTCCAGCCGTGTCGGCGGTAGCCTTGAGGTGCGCGCTGGTTCGAAAATTGATAACCAAGACCGAGACAAGCAATATCAGCGCCAACCCGAATCCCAGGGAGATTTTGCGGGCGGCCGAGAGATTCCTGATCCGCATTTCGGGCCCTCGTCATCAAGTGCCTACGCAGTTGGAAAATGGCGAGCCAGACGGCCAACGCCGCAGCTAGCGCGGACATTTCATTCTCACGTGGCTACCGCGGGAAAGGACATGGGGCGTCGCAGGGAACGAACGCAAAACATCCGATCCGCAGTCAGGGCTATTGATAAAGTCAGCCTGAAGGATTCTCCCGCCGCAAGATGGCGGGGCAAAAAGGGCTCATGCTTCGCCAGGGAGGTGCTTCATAACCGTTACGACGGCAATCTTCTATTATCAAGCATAGCTTACGTTTCTGCTTTGAACAGCCCTGCCGAGAAAGCCGAGGGGCATTCAAGGCGGTAGGGTGTGTCAAACTTCCACGCGCAGACGCACCTTTCTCGGACTTACCGACTGGCGAGGCGGCGATACGCGGCCAACGCTTCGCACGCGACTTAGTCGCCCTCGGCGCCGGTGGCCAGCGTAGGCAACACGTCTAACGCTTCCGGGGTGGCCAGCAATTCCAGCACTTCCACCGCGCCAATGCTCGCAGTTTCTCGGGATCTTTGATCGGCTCGCCCAACCGATTCAGGAGTATCGTCACGCGCATCCGTTGTTCGAGCGTGGGTGTCGCCGCCAAGCACGCTTGCAACGCCGGCTCGGCAATCTTGGCCAATTGCTCCAGTGCCTTCATGGCGAATGCCCGCGTCTTCGGCTTGGCATCATCCAGATCGGCCACCAGCTTGGCAATGGTCTCGTTCGACGCAGGCGCGGGTTTGAGCTGTCCACGCAAATGCAAGTTGGATCGCAAGGGCTTCTGTCAGGCAAGCTCGTACTCGATTGCACTGGAAGCGGACTTGACACGGCCATGATGCTGGCTTAGCATTGATGAAAATAAGGCGATGGGGTTCGCCAGTAACCGCTATCCGTTTTTTTCGCGACGGAAGATGATGACCCCTACCGGCAAGGAAATTCCTTGCGGTAGGGGTCTTTTTTTTGCGCCGGGCCGAGTGTTCGATCCGCGGCGGATGGTGTGTGGCCGTGCCCTACGCGTGATCCAGACGCAAGATATCACCGGCCCATTCAGGGGTATTGTCAATGCACATCATCGGAATCGCCCTGCGACGACCGAAAACCGTCATGGTGGCCATGGTGGCCATCGCCCTGGGCAGCGTCTTCGCGGCGTCGCGCATGCGGACCGACGTCTTTCCCGACCTGAACATGCCGATCATCTACGTGGCCCAGGCCTACGGCGGCATGGACTCGGCCCAGATGGAAGGGCTGATCACCAACTACTACGAATACGCCTTCCTGTACATGAACGGCATCGACCACGTCGAAACCAAGAACATCCAGAACCTGGCCCTGGTCAAGCTCTACTTCCACCCCGGCACCGACATGGCCCAGGCCATGGCCGAGGCCGCCATCTACGCCAACCGGGCCAAGGCCTATTTTCCGCCCGGCACCGTGACGCCGTTCATCCTGCGGCTGGACGCCAGCAGCGTGCCGGTCTCCTACCTGGTGCTGTCCAGCGAGACGCGCAGCATCAGCGAACTGTCCGACCTGATGCTGTTCCGGGTCCGGCCGATCCTGGCCAGCCTCCCGGGGCCTCGGCGCCGCAGCCGTTCGGCGGCAGCCTGCGCACCATCGTCGTCCACCTCGATCCGGAGCGGCTGCGCGCCTACAACCTCTCGCCGCAGGAAGTCGCCGAGGCCCTGAACAAGGGCAACACGATCACGCCCTCGGGCAATGCCCGCATCAAGGACAAGATGCCGATCGTGTCGGTCAATTCCCTGGTGGTCGATCCCAAGGACCTGGGCAACATCCCGATCAAGCCGGGCCAGAGCATCTACCTGCGCGACCTGGGCCGGGTCGAAGACAGCTCGGACATCCCGTTCGGCTGGGCCCTGGTCAACGGCCGGCGCTCGATCTACATGCCGATCAACAAGACGGCCGACGCCTCGACGCTGACCGTGGTCGACGAACTGAAGGACAACCTGGACGCATGCGCTCGGTGCTGCCCGAGGACGTCAAGCTGACGCTGGAGTTCGACCAGTCGCCCTACGTCACCGGCGCCATCGGCGGCGTGGTCGAGGAATCGGCCCTCGGGGCCATCCTGACGGGGCTGATGGTGCTGCTGTTCCTGCGCGACTGGCGCAGCGTGATCGTGGTCGTGCTGACCATTCCGCTGGCCCTGATGGGCGCCGTGTTCGGCCTGTGGTGCATGGGCCAGACGATCAACCTGATGACGCTGGGCGGCCTGTCGCTGGCCGTCGGCATCCTGGTGGATGAAGCGACGGTGGTGATCGAGAACATCCACACGCAGATGGGCAAGACGCCATTCGATCGCCAGCGCGGTCCTGATCGGCACGGCGGAAACGATGGTGCCGAACTTGCTGGCGATGCTGTGCATCCTGGCCGTGTTTCTGCCGTCGTTCCTGATGGAAGGGGCGGCCCGCGGTCTGTTCGTGCCGCTGGCGATCGCCGTCGGCTTCGCCATGATCACCGCCTTCGTGCTGTCGATCACCTTCGTTCCGGTGCTGTCGATCTGGCTTGCTGCAGGCATGCGTCACGGCACCACCGCCACGAGCGAAACAGGCCGGAGCGGCGGAGCCTGCTGTTCCTTCGCTCGCTTCCGAAGGACATTACGGCGAACATTGTCAGACTTGCTGCTGCCATTGCGCTGGTACGTGGTGCCGGTGTACTTCGTCGCGGCGGGCTTGGTGCTGTGGTTGGTCGGCGGCCGAGTGGGCCGGGAGATCGCGCCGCAGGTCGATTCCGGGCAGTTCCAGCTGCGCATCCGGGCGCCGTCGGGGACGCGCCTCGAGGTCAGCGAGGAAATCACGCGCAAGGCGCTGGAAGGTCATCAAGGACGTGGTCGGGGCCGGAGAACGTCGAGATTTCGGTCGCCTATGTCGGCGTCACGGCGCCGACCTACACGGTCAACGCCATCTACCTCTGGACCGGCGGCACCGATCAGGCGGTCATGCGCGATCTCCCTGCGGCAGGGCAGCGGCCTGCGCGTGGCCGAGGTCAAGGACAAGCTGCGCGACGGATTGCCGAAGCGGCTGGAGCCCTGGCTGGCCGAGCGGCTGGAGGCCGCGTTATGAGCTATTCCGCACCAGCAGGCCAACGACGCGGGCCGCGCAGCTGTCGTTTCTCCTTCGAGCCGGCCGACGTCGTCAACCAGGTCATGAGCTTCGGCTCGCCCACGCCGGTCGAGGTGGTGGTCAGCGGGCCCGAACCTGGCGTCAACCAGGCCTATGCCGAAAAGGTTTACGCCGAGATGGCAGAAGATCGCGTCGCTGCGCGACCTGCAGTTCGGGCAGGTCATGGATTATCCGCGCATCAAGGTCGAGGTCGACCGGGAGCGGGCCGGGCTCGCCGGCGTGACGGTGGCGGAGGCCTCCACGGCGCTGATCGCCGCCACGTCGTCCAGCCGCTACGTGGTGCCGGTGTTCTGGGCCGATCCCAAGAGCGGCATCGGCTACCAGGTGCAGCTGGAAGTGCCGCCGGTCAGCGGATCAATTCCGTCGACGAGGTCGGCATGATTCCCGTCAAGCAACTGCCGACGGCGGGCAGATGCTTGATTCGCGACATCGCCCAGATCCAGGCGAGCACCATGCCGGAGGAATACGACCGCCTCAATCAGATGCGCTACGTCAGCCTGACGGCCAACATCGAGGGCGAAGATCTGGGCCGGGTCAGCGACCATCTTGACAAGGCCTTGACCGAAGCCGGTGAATTGCCGCGCGGCGTGCGAGGTGGCAAATCCGCGGCCAGGTGACGCCGATGCTGCAGATGTTCCACGGCCTGGCCGTGGGTCTGGGCGCTGGCGGTGGTCGTCGTGTTCCTGATGCTGACGGCCTACTTCCAATCGGTGCGGCTGGCCCTGGTGGCGACGGCGACGGCCCCGGCCGTGGTCGCAGGCGTGGCCGTGGCGCTTGTACGCGACCGGCACGACGCTGAACATCGAATCGTTCATGGGGGCGATCATGGCCATCGGCGTCGCCGTCGCCAACGCCATCCTGCTGGTCACCTTCGCCGAGCGCAGCCGGCAGCACGGGCATGACGTCGATGGCGGCCGCCATGACCGGCGCACGCGAACGGCTGCGGCCCATCCTGATGACCAGCTGCGCCATGATCGCCGGCATGGTGCCGATGGCCCTGGGCATGGGCGAGGGCGGCGAACAGACCGCAGCCGCTGGGCCGGGCCGTCATCGGCGGCCTGGCGGCCGCCACGGTTGCCACGCTCTTGGTGTTGCCCTTGGTCTTCGCCATGGTGCTCGCCAGCAGTCCTACACGCTCCTGCTCGATTCATCCCGACGATCTCGGTAAATGATCGTCTTCAATGGAAAGGGAAACCACATGTTGTCACGTCGATTTGTGCGTGGCGTTGTTGGCGCTTACTTCGCCTGCGGGCTGCTGGCGGCTGTCGCCGGGTGCGGCGGCCACGCTGGGCCAACTGAGCCGACAGAGCAGGTGTCATCTGTCCCGGTTGCCATACCCCAGCGGCAGACTCTTACCCGTGTCATCGTTCAACCCGGCTACCTCAAGGCCTACGAACAAACGCCGATTTACGCCAGGATCCAGGGTTACGTGGAAGCCGTGGACGCGGATATCGGCGACCATGTCAAAAAAGGCCAATTGCTTGCCAAGCTGAGGGTCCCCGAGTTGGAAAACGATTGGCAGGCGAAAACCGCGCGGGCCGATCAGGCCGGGGCACAAGTCGATCAAACGCGTGCGGCACTGGAAGCCGCCCATGCCAATGTCGCGACAGCAGAGGCCCAGGTCGGGGTCGCCCTGGCAGGCATGAGCCGGGCCGAGGCCGAGTACATGCGCTGGCATGCCGAGTACGAACGCGCCGAAAAAATGTTTGCCGGCAAAGTTTATGACCAGCAAAACCTGGATGTGGTGCAGTATCAACTGCAGGCCGCCGACGCAGCGCGCGTGCAAGCCAAAGAAACCCATCTGTCGGCCAAGGCCATGCTCAATGAAAGCGCGGCCAAGCAAAAAAAGGCGGCGGCCGATGTGACAGCCGCTCAGTCCAGTTTTAGGGTGGCCCAAGCCGACCGGGAGCAGGCCAAAGTCTGGTTGGATTACCGCGAGATCAAGGCGCCTTTTGACGGGGTAGTTACGCTGCGCAATGTTCATACGGGCCACTTCATTCAGGTGTCCTCGTCCGGCAGCAACAACAAGTCGGCAGAGCCGCTTTTCAACGTGGTCCGCATCGACAAGGTGCGCGTCAACGTTCAGGTGCCAGAGTACGACGCCGCTCTGGTGAAGGAGGGCGCTCCGGCCGTCATTACTTTCCAGGCTTTGAAAGGCAAGGAAATTAGGGGTTACGTGACACGGTTTACCTGGTTGCTTGACGATCAGGCCCGGACTCTTAGAGTCGAAATCCACCTGCCCAATCCAGACGAGCTGTTGCTGCCCGGTATGTACGTTTATGTGGCCATCACCGCGGGCAGCCCAACACCTTGACCCTGCCCGCTGACGCGGTTTCCACGGATGGCGACAAAAACTACTGCTTTGTCGTGGAGCACGGCAAGGCGATCAAAACCGCCGTCAAGGTGGGCACCAAGAATGACCTGGTAGTGGAAGTCTTGAAAAAGGAAGCCAAAGCGGTCGATTCCCGGCAACAGGCAACATGGGTCGATTTCACAGGCAGTGAAAGGATCGTGTCCAGCAGTCCGGAGTCGTTGATCGACGGTCAAGCAGTAAATGCAGCTGGTCCAAAATAGCCGATGCCGGTGTTGACACGCAGCGAGCCGCACGCTATACAACGCCGAAATTCCAAAACGGCGATGGAGTTCGCCTGAACCGCCCGTGGCCTTGAGCTCTGCCCCAACCACGGTGCTGATGACTCCTACGGACTAAGACTCCGGGGAGTTGGGGCATTTCACGAAAGCCATCTTCTCCCCTTCACACATTCGCTCAGCATCATCAACCGACCTCGGTGGATGGGGGGATTTATGCGCATTTGCTTGCGATATGCCGTACTATTGTTCCTTTGCGAAGTGCTGATTGCTTTCCCTCCACGGCACTGGGCCACGGCCGCCCAGGCTCCGTCCGCGCCGGCAAGTGCCCGCCTCGGCAAACCCGTGGCGACCGGCCAAGGGCCCGAACAAATCTCCGACCCGCGCAAGGTTCCCAGCGGCGATCAACCGCCGGCATGGGCCCCGCCCAGTGTCATACCAGGCGAAAAAGCAATGCCGATCAACTTGCCGGCGGCGCTGCGCTTGGCCAACGTAGGTGCCTGGGACATTGCCATCGCTACGCAGCAATTGCGGATAGCCGTCGCCCAGCATGATGGAACCAAGGTGCTGTGGCTGCCCGGTGTCATTGCCGGGACTTACTATGCACATCACGACGGCCCCATCCAGGCCAACGATGGCAGCATGACCGACACAACCCGCAGTTCCCTGGCCATCGGAGTGGCGCCGCTCGCGCTCATCAGTGTTACCGACGCCATTTTCGCGCCCCTGGCCCAGCGCCAGGTGGTTCGCGCCCAGCAAGCCAATATCCAAACCGCGACCAACGATACGCTGACGGCGGTGGCCGTGGCCTATTTCGACGCCCAGGAAGCCCGTGCCAACCTGGCAAGCATCGATGAAGTAGGCCGATTGGTGGCAGCTCTGGTGCAAAAAACGGAGCAACTGGCCCCTGAAATGGTGCCGCCCGTTGAGCTGGCGCGGGCCAGGGACGTTCAGGCCAACATCGCGCAAGCACAGGTGGGGGCCCGAATGCAATGGCGGCTAGCCAGCGCCGAGCTGGCCCGCGTGCTGCGTCTGGAGCCGACGGTCGTCATCGAACCTGTGGAGCCGCCGGATGTTCGGGTGACGCTGATACCACCGGCGCGCACCCCAGACGGAAATGATCCCGGTGGCCCTGGATTTGCGGCCCGAAATGACCTTCAACGAGGCCCAGATCGCGGCCGCGGAGGAACGCCTTCGTCAGGAAAAAGCACGTCCATTCCTGCCCACGATCGTGCTGCGCGGTGACTCGACACCCACTCCCTACCCGGAAGCTTTCGGCGGCTTCACGGGCGGTACCGGCGGCACTTTGGGCAGCATGAGTCTGCGAAGTGACTGGGACGTGGAAGCGGTGTGGGAGTGGAAAAACCTCGGCTTCGGCAATTTGGCCCTGATCCGCGAGCGCAGGCCAACGTCGAGCTGACGCGGGCCCAGAATTTTCGTTTCCGCGACTTCGTGGCCAAGGAGGTGACACAAGCCTGGCGCAATCTGCAGGCGGCCAACGAACGGACCGCGTTGGCCGAGCGGGAGCTTAAGCAGGCGTGGATTTCTGCCACCAAGAACCTGGAAGCCCTAGGTCAAACTAAACGGGTGGGCGGCAATGTTGAAATCCTGGTAATCCGTCCCCTGGAAGTCGTGGCTGCCATGCAGTCCTTGGTGCAAGCCTATTACAATTACTACGGATCGGTTGCCGATTACAACCGCGCCCAGTTTCGCCTATACCGGGCGCTCGGCAATCCCGCTCAGTATCTCCACGACCACGACGGGTTTTTGGGACCGCCGTTGCCTTCCTGCCTTGATGGGGTGGAATGGCTTAATTCGCAGAACAACATCATTGCCGCACCGCCAAAACGATAAACCAACTTGGACCGGCTAAGGTGAATATCGAACGGAAACGCGCCGATACGCGGCCAATGCCTCGCGCGTGACATAATCGCCCTCGGCGCCGCCGGTCAAGGTTCGCAGCACCTCGGCCGCTTCCGGGGTGGCCAACAATTCCAGCACTTCCACCGCGCGCAAGCCGCGCAGTTTCTCGGGGTCTTTGATCGGCTCGCCCAAGCGATTCAGGAGTATCGTCACGCGCATGCGTTGTTCGAGCGTGGGTGTCGCCGCCAAGCACGCTTGCAACGCCGGCTCGGCAATCTCGGCCAATAGCTCCAACTCCTTCATGGCGGATGCGCGTGTTTTTGGTTTTGCATCATCCAGATCGGCCACTAGCTTGGCAATGGTGTCCTTTGGTGCGGTCGCGGCTTTGAGCTGTCCACGCAAAAGCGCGGTGGCTTGCCGCGGGTGGTCAACCAAGCGGCGCATGGCGTCACCTGCGGCGATGGCGTCGGACGATGACATGGTGTCCCAAAGGGTTTTCAGGTCGGCGGCGGACAGGTCCGGTTTTGCCGGCCTGGCAAGCAAGGCGGCGACATCCCAAAGGAGCAGCGTTCCATCCTGCGCGGCGGAAACCTGCGTGCCGCCGTCGGGGGAAAATGCGACGGTCGTCACCACGCCGAGGTGGCCGTTGAAGGCGGCTTGAAAGGTGCCTGTCGCCGTATCCCAGATGCGAAGGCCTTCGGGACCGCAGGCGGCCAACAGCTTGCCGTCGGGGGAAATCGCAAAGTCGCGGATTTCCGGGAAGTTTGCGACAACGCGCATGTCCGCGCCAGTAGCGGTGTCTACCAAATGCAAAGGAAAATCTCTGTAGAACGCTTCGTCCCAATTTGGCCCGACCACCAGCAATCGCCCATCCTTGGAAATGGCGTACTTTCCTTGGTTTGGTCGAGCATAACCTGGCCCTCGTTGCATGGCACTGGCTGCATCGAAAAGGTCAATGCTTTTTTGAGAAGCCAACGCGAGGATGTCTCCCTGCGGCGAAAGAACAGGCCGTAGCCGCCGGCCGGTAAAGAAATAAGGGCCTTCAAACAACTCGTGCCAGTCTTCTAGGCCTTTTGTCATCCACGGGTCTTTGGGAATGTCCGCAGGGGTCGGCATGTGCACTTTACGAAGGTGACCGCCGGTGGCCGCGTCCCAAAAACTTGTGCTGAATTTGAGGTCCGCCGAAACCAGCGTTTTGGCGTCACCACTGAACGTCAAACTAGTGATCGCCGCGTCATGGACGTTATTTCGGCTCAGTCGTTTGCTCGTCTGGACATCAAACAACGCGATGGTGCCGTCGCTTCCTCCCGCGGCAAGCCGGCGGCCGTCCGCCGATAGGGCCAAGGCGGTCAGTGCCACCACTTTTTGTTGGGAGTCAAGCCATGCCGGCGCCAGCAACACGGTTTGGCCCGTTGCCGCTTGCATCACCCGGATGTCCATTGAAGTGCATGCGGCAACAAACCGTGCGTCTTGCGACACGGCCACGGAATGGATTGTGCCTTGGTTCGGCGTTGGCTCAATCTCTTTACCAGTCGCCACATCCCATTGACGAATCGTTCGCCGCGCTGCTGTAGCCAACGTTTTACCGTTCGGCGAAAATGCGAACGGACCCATGGCTCCGTTTGAGGAGTGGCCAATTTGTTCCGACCAAGTCTGGACGATCGCCATGGGAAACGTGTGGAGCGGCGTCCCCGTGGCAGTATCGAAAGTGCGAAGCGATTCTTGGCTGGCGATCCCGAACATTTTTCCGTCCGGCGAGAATTGAAAATAAGCATTCTTGCTGACCTGGAGTGCCGGCGCTTCCTTCCCTGTTGCCAGGTCCCAGCGCCGCAAGGTTTCTTTGCCCAGAGACGCAATTTGCTGACCGTTTGGCGAGAAGAAGAGCAGAGCATTCGGCTCAACCTGTGGCCCGAAATCACGCACGATTTTGCCAGTCTCAAGCCCTGCGAGGATAAGATGTGGCTTTTCGTCACCGGTATCAGACGAGAAAAGTGCGATATGCTTGGAATCCGGCGCGAAAACGATCGAGTTGCTGCCAGGCGTTCCGACAGCCTTGAACGGAAACCGATTGATTGGCCCTTCGTGATCAAGATGCCACCAACGGATTTCTCCTTGAGTTTTTTCATCGGACCCGACCGCAAGCAGGATTTTTCCGTCAGGCGAAAAAAAAGCGTTTCTCGGCTGGAATTCCCCACTCTTGAATTGCCCAAGACGTCGCTCGCGACCGGTGGCCAAGTCAAACAACCTGATACTATCCCAGCACGCTGTCGCCAACGATTTGCCATCTGGCGCGAATTGGAGAGAAACAACTCCCCCCGTTTCCCAGTTCACGGTCGGAAGGATCTTCCCTGTGCTGACCTCCCTAACGCAAAAAGGATGCAACTTCTTCAGCTCTTGATTGCGACCGTTAAGGTTAAATGTGGCAATGAACTTCCCGTCTGGAGACACTTGCCAGAGACGGATGACGGGCGGCGCAAGATACTCGTATCCCATGGGAAAGTCTTGTCGGTTGATTTCCGTTTGGGATTGCAGCTTTCCGGTGACGGCGTGCCACACGGCCAGGTGAGCCGTGCATTCCAATTCATGGTAATCTGACAATGTCATGGCAAAAACGGATGCGCCGTCGGGCAAATAGCGAATGCCCGCAATCGCGGACCCATTATTAAGACGCGAACTGCCCAATCTCGTCGTGGCGCCCGTCGGCAACAAAAGTTCTTCCTTTCGGTTGGGCTCAACCGGAACGGAAATCGGCTTGCGCCCTTGAGGCTGCTGCTCTTGCTCTATGCGCGGCGGGAGAGCCGGAGTGTTCCACAACAGAATCGTGCCATCGCCGCCACATGTGGCGAGAACCTTGCTATCTGGCGAGAAAGCCAGGGTTCGAAAACCGCCATGGTGACCTTGGATCGACGCCAGCACTGTGCCCGAGCGACTGTCCCAGAAACGCACGGTATCTTGATTCACAATTCCGGCGACCGCACGACAATCCGGCGAAAATCGGCAGCCGCCGTTACACGCAAAACTCCGCAAGGGCTTGCCCTCAACCAGGTCAATCAGATGGTACGCATTTTCGCCAACAGTCAGCATTGCCCGTCCGTCCGAGGAGAAGTCGGCCGGGAACGCGGTAACGTTCAGCTTGCGGCGTAGTTTGCTGCTCGCCAACTCCCATTCCTCCAGTTCATATTGCCAATCTCTGATTGCGAAAGCAGTGCGCGTGCCTGCCCCGAAAACAAAAAACGAGCACTCCGAGTCCTTGGCGGAGTTGAGGGTCTGTTTAGGCGGTTGCGCCTTTCGCCCAACAATGTCCAAATTCCGCTGGGTCTGGCCCGTAGCGCCATTCCACCAGGTCACATGGCCGTCGCGCCCCGCACTGACCACGGTCAGGTCGCCTTGAGCAAATGCCACGGAGCGTACCGGAATGTCGCTTGTGCTTGCTTGCCAAAGCAGCCTAGCGGTCGCAGTGTCCCACACCGCGACGACGCCGTTCGTAAAACCCGCGGCAACTCGCTTGCCATCACTCGCATAAGCGACACAGTTGAAACTGGAGCCTGAGAACTGAGTGGCTAGCAGCCTGGTTTCGTATTCCGCCTTGGCGTCCGGAATAGCGTTGCCTGGCAACTCCACGGTAGGACGTTTGCCCTCAACATCGTGAAGCAGGACCCGTGACATGCCGATGGCCAGAAGCTTCTTGCCATCGGGCGAAAACGCGAGGGCGTCGGCCACATCGCGGGCAAACCCGGGGGCGGCAATCTCTTTGCCGGTCGCTACCTCGAAACGCAGCACCCGACCAGGTCCGTCGGCGATGACCAGAGTTTTTCCGTCGGGGGAAAGAGCGAGTGGAAATTTGTTGCCATGGCGCCGGCTTTGAGGATCGGCCGGTAGATTGCTGACGTTTAGGCGCATCCTTGTGGGGATCGTGTGTTGAATGTTGCCCGTTGCAGTATTGCAAATCATCACGTTCAAACCGTCCACCAAGATGAGGGTCGTCCCGTCACTGGAAAAGAGGTAGTCACTCACCCATTGCGACTTAGGTGCGATTTCATTGCCTGTAGCCAGGTTCCACATGTGCCAGCGCTTTTTCGCCGGTGGCTCTGCGGTTCGGATTGCAAACCAGCAAGTGCTTGCCATCGGGCGAGAAGTCTAAAATGGCACATTGCGGCGGACAAACCGCCACTTCTTTGATTTGCTTGCCCGTCGAGACATCCCACAGGCCGACTCTGCCGGCACAAACTGCGGCCAGCGCTTTGCCGCTGGGAGAAAAGGCATACAGTGTCGTTTCGTTAGACGATTGCTCCAATTCTGGCATTTCTGGCACGGGGAGGACGTTGCCTTCGGGTTTGGGACGGAATTCTTTTTTCACCTCATCGTTTTCGTCCCACTTGCCTTCCAATTGCCACGGTGGCTTCTTTCCTGATGTGTCCCAAACCAGGACGCCACCCGACTTGCCGCTACCGGGCACGGCGATGTGAGCCCCGTCCGGCGACAAAGCAAAGAACGCTGGCCAAAAAGCATCTTTGAATTGTGGCGGCATTTTGAAGGCGCGGACTTCCTTGCGGCCAGAAACGTCCAAAACCCGGATTTCGGTCTCCGTCTGAACGGTCGAATTGTCGGAGACTACGAACTTTCTTGGGTCGAAGCCCTTGGGGCGGCCTTGTATCCGAACCACAAGCAGGCCAATTGACTTGCCGTCAGCCGAAAACTGCGGAGAGCCGAAAAACGAACTCTCTTCTTCCACGAGTAGAATAACCTTGCCGGTGGCAACGTCCTGCACCTCAAGCACATCCTGCTCGTTTGCCTTTCCCCAGCTTAGTTTGCCCAGCAGCCTTCCATCAGGCGAACAACACCATTGTGGCGACCAGCCGCCGGGAATGGATGCAGAATAGTTGCCCGGTTCATAATGCTCGGCTGCAAAGTGCCTGAGTTCCTGGCCCGTCTGAGCATCGAAGACTTGAAATTCATTATTGACGCTTGACGTGATGTCGTTCACCTTGACCAACAGCTTCTTGCCGTTTTCAAGGAAGCGAATCGCCGTGGCAGGCCCGCCCACCCGCCATCGCGCCGAGCCCAAGCGGCCAATCGCGCCTGGGGGCAAGGGATCGCCGTAGACGTCCTTCAAGCCGGCTTCCTGGGCGTGGAGAGGGCTTGCTGACATCGCTAAGAAAAGCAGCGTAATGTGGAGGCGAAAGTGCGGCATGATTCACTCCTTTGTTGCCAGACAACCTGCCGGCCATGGTCCAGGTATCATAACCGGGGGCCCACCGATCTGTCTCCTGGAAAAGCGTTTAACCGGGAGCAGACAGCGTAAAGCAGCAATCGCCATCACCGTTTGCTCCGGGTTAAGCGAAAATGTTGTGCATGAGATAAATCAGGTGCGCGAAGCGGCCGAATGGTTGCTGGTCAATTCTATCGCCTTGTGAGGAGTCAAAAAATGCCTCGGATGAAGATAGGATCTGAAGTCCGACTTGCTGAAGCGACAGAGGGGCTCGCCGCGAAGTTGGCGGACGAACTGAGACGCAGCAAAGAATGCAGTCAGCCGCTGATTTATGAGCAAGAATTTCGAACAGGGAAGGTGCGTGTTAATGTCATCTGGGACCGATGGGACGGGATTCCGCTGCAAGAACGTACTGCCACGATCCTGCGGGCCTTTGAGATGGCCGAGGGGCGGGACGCACGTGACCGCATCGCCCTCGCAAGTGGGCTAACGGTACCCGAGGCTCATGCTGCTGGAATGCTTCCTTATCAAATCATCACTGCCCTGCGCCGCTCTGACCCAGTGACGATCGAGCAGGCCCGCCAAGCCTTCCTGGAGGAGGGGGCGTCGCAGCTGCTCAATGGCCAGGCACTTCAGCTCCGCTTCGCGAGTAAAGAGGAGGCCGAGGCATGCCGTAGCCGCCTGATTCGTCGCTTCCCGGGCACTGATGATGTTTGGCTCATCAATCGCGAGGTCACGGCGCAAGACTTTGCAAAAGCGGAAGACTGGCCCAACGGCGAAGAATAGTAACGCAGCCGACAGAGCGCAAACCCAGCAGCATCCAACTTCGCACAACTAACGTGAGAATCGAGCCGAGATCCGCCGGCACGCCGCCAATGCTTCACGCGTGACGTAGTCGCCCTCCGCGCCGCCGGCCATGCATCGCAGCACCTCGGCCGCTTCCGGCGTGGCCAACAACTCAAGCACCTCCACCGCGCAAGGCCCGCAGTTTTCCGGAATCTTTGATCGGCTCGCCCAACCGATTCAGGAGTATCGTCACACGCATGTGTGTTGGAACATGGGCTTCGCCTTTCCGCAGCCAATTTTCAAGCAATAAATCCAACAGAGCGCGGTTATAATGGCTTCCTTTGTCGGCTATGTAACAAGAGGAGTCATGGACCAACCATCCCAGGCCAAGGGCGAGGGCGAGGAGCTGGCCGTGGAAAAGTTCCGCACCTATCTGTTGCTGCTGGCCCGGATGCAGCTCGGCAGCAAGCTGCGCCCAAGCTGGACCCGTCCGACGTGGTTCAGCAGACGATGCTGGACGCCTACCGGCAGTTGGGCCAGTTTCGCGGCTCGACGGAGGCGGAGATGGCGGGCTGGCTGCGGCGCATGCTCGCTTGCAACCTGGCCGACGCCATGAGAGCTTTTTGCGCGGCAAACGCGACATCGCCCGGGAACGCTCCCTGGAAGCTGCCCTGGAGGGGTCCTCTGCTCGCATGGCGTCTTGGCTCGAGGCATCACAATCCTCTCCCAGCCAGAAAGCCCAGCGCACGGAAGACCTGTTGCGGCTGGCGGAAGCGCTGGCGGAATTGCCCGAGGCCCAACGCGAGGCCGTGGTCCTGCATTACTGGCAAAGCCAAACGCTAGCCCAGGTCGCAACCGAGCTTGGCAAAACTCCAGCCGCCGTCGCCGGCCTGCTCCAGCGCGGCTTGAAATCGTTGAGAACCATGCTGACCGAACCGGAGTAAACCATGTCCAGTGAAAACGCCTCTCGCGATCTGCGTTTGCAGGAGATCCTGGCCGGCTACTTGCAGGCCGTCGAGGCGGGCAAGAACCCAAGCCGCGAACAGCTCCTGGCTCAGCATCCCGACCTCGCCGAGGAGCTGCGCGCATTCCTGGATGAACACGACAGGATGCAGCGTCTGGTGCAGCAAAACGAGGCCCAGACGATTGGCAGCCAGGGGCCGGCGCGGTCGTCCGAGACGCCCACCGTGGGCACGATGGTGCGCTATTTCGGCGATTATCGAGCTGGTAGCGGAAATCGCCCGCGGCGGCATGGGCGTGGTTTACAAGGCCAGGCAGGTGAACCTCAATCGCATCGTGGCCGTCAAAATGATCCTGAGCGGCCAGCTTGCCAGCGAGGCGGATGTCAAACGTTTCTACGCGGAGGCGGAAGCAGCCGCCGACCTGCACCATCCCAACATCGTCGCCATTCACGAAGTCGGCGAGCACGAGGGCCAGCACTATTTTTCGATGGATTATGTCGAGGGCCAGAGCCTGGCTGCCGTTGTTCGGGAGCATCCGCTGGCGCCGCTGCAGGCGGCACGTTACGTGCGGCTGATTGCCGAGGCGATTCAGCATGCTCACGACAAGGGCATTTTGCACCGCGACCTCAAGCCTTCCAATGTGTTGATTGACAAGAATGACCAGCCGCGCGTGACCGACTTCGGTTTGGCGAAACGGCATGAACCGGCAAGCGACAATCCGCCGGCTGACGCTAAAGGCTCGCCAGGGGCTCACCGTGACCGGCCAGATCCTTGGCACCCCGGGCTACATGCCGCCGGAGCAAGCCCGTGGCGAGCAGGTTGGCCCGTGGGCGGATATCTATTCGCTGGGAGCGATCCTGTACGAATTACTGACGAGCCGGGCGCCGTTCGTTGGCGGCAACATGCTGGATACGCTGGCGAAGGTGATGCATGAAGAACCTGTGTCGCCGCGGCGGCTGCAAACTGGCGTGCCGCGGGATCTGGAGACGATTTGCTTGCACTGTTTGCAGAAGGAGCCGGCGGGGCGGTATGCCAGTGCCAGGGCGTTAGCGGAGGATCTCAGGCGATTCAAGGCGGGCGAGCCGATTTTGGCTCGGCCGGTGGGGCGGTTGGAGCGGACGCTTAAGTGGGCGCGGCGGCATCCGGCAAGGGCGACGGCGGCGTTGCTCGTCGTCGCACTGATTGCGGTTAGCGGCGTTGGGGCGGCGTTGGCCTCCCTTTGGCTCGATGCGGACAGCGCTCGCAAAACAGCAGATGAACAGCGCCAGGAAGCTGAAATCGCACGCATCCTGGCTGTCGAATCCCAAAAGAAAGAAGCGTCGGCACGCAACCGGGAAGAGCGCGCGAAAGACCTGCTGGCTGCCGCTAACGACAAGTTGTCTCGGTATCTTTACCTTGATCGGATTGCTTTGGCTTGGAGCGCGTTTGACAGCGGTGAGGTTAGCAGGGCTCGCGACTTGATGGCAGACTGTGAGAAAGACCAGCGCGGTTGGGAATGGCACCACTTGAATCTGAAAATCCCCCAAGAGCTGGGCACGCTGGCCACTGACAGGGGCAAGTCTCGTGCTGTGAGTTTCAGCCCCGACGGTCGAACGCTGGCCTCGGTAAGTGGGGCCAACGCGGTGAAGCTTTGGGACGTGGCCGCAGGCAAGGAGCTGGCCACGCTTGCAGGACACAAGCAAGCTATTACCCAGGTGAGTTTCAGCCCTGACGGCCGGACCTTGGCCGCGGCAAGTCGGGACAAGACGGTGAGGCTGTGGGACGTGGCCACCGGCAAGGAACTGGCCATCTTGGACGGGCACAAGTCCACTGTTGTGTACGTGATTTTCAGCCCTGACGGCCAAACCCTGGCCTCGGTAGGTGGTCTGGACAAGACAATGAAGCTGTGGGATGTGGCTGGCGGCAAGGAACTAACCACATTGGCCGGGTACAAAAAGATTGTTACACACGCGGGTTTCAGTCCCGACGGCCGGACCCTGGCCTCAGCAGGCGATGGGAATGTTGTAAAGCTGTGGGAGGTGGCAGGCGGCAAGGAGCAGGGCACGCTGGAAGGACACAAGTTGTTATCAGTTATGTCCGTCACTTTCAGCCCTGACGGCCGAACCCTGGCCTCGGCAGGTCTGGACAAGGTGCAGCTATGGGACGTGGCCACCGGCAAGGAGCGGGCCACGCTGGACGGGCACAAGGGCTCTGTTACGCACGTGAGTTTCAGCGCCGATGGCCGGACCCTGGCCACCGCAAGTAACATCACGGCGAAGCTGTGGGACGTGGCCAGCGGCAAGGAACTGGCCACGCTAGATGGGCACAGGAGCTTTGTGATTTTCAGCCCTGACGGCCGGACCCTGGCCTCCGCTGGAAACAAGACGGTGAAGCTGTGGGACGTGGCCGGCGGCAAGGAGTTGGCCACGCTAGCCGGGCACAGCGATCAGGTTATTCTTGTAAGTTTCAGCCCGGACGGCCGGACCCTTCGCTCGGTAAGTGCCGACGACACGGTGAAGCTGTGGGACGTGACCGGCGGCAAGGAGTTGGCCACGCTGGCCGGGCACAGTGGGCAGGTTATTGATGTAAGTTTCAGCCCCGACGGCCGGATCCTAGCCTCGGTAAGTCTGGACAAGACAATGAAGCTTTGGGATGTGGCTGGCGGCAAGGAACTAGCCACGTGCGCCGGGTACAAGAAGATTTTTACACACGCGAGTTTCAGTCCCGACGGCCGGACCCTGGCCTCGGCAAGTGAGGACAATACGGTGAAGCTGTGGGAGGTGCCCGGCGGCAAGGAGCTTGCCACTTTGGTCGGGCACAAGAACAGTGTTATGTACGTGAGTTTCAGCCCTGACGGCCAAACCCTGGGCTCGGCAAGTCTTGACAACACGGTGAAGCTGTGGGATGTAGCAAGCCGCAAGGAGCTCGCGACGCTGGCCGGGCACAAGGACATGGTTCAGCATTTGAGTTTCAGCCCCGACGGTCGGACCCTGGCCTCGGCAAGTGAGGACAATACGGTGAAGCTGTGGGAGGTGCCCGGCGGCAAGGAGCTTGCCACTTTGGTCGGGCACAAGCGCGGTATTTTTCAGGTGAGTTTCAGCCCCGACGGCCGGACCCTGGCCTCAGCGAGTGCGAGTGACGGGACCGTAAAGTTGTGGGATGTGGCCGCCGCCAAGGAACTGACAACGCTGGCAGGCCACAAAGGCACGGTTATGCATGTGAGTTTCAGCCCCGACGGCCGGACCCTGGCCTCGGCAAGTCTTGACAAAACGGTGAAGTTGTGGGACGTGGCAGGCGGCAAGGAGTTGGCCACGCTGGCCAGGCACAATGCTGTTGTTACGCGCGTGACTTTCAGCCCCGACGGCCGGACCCTGGGCTCGGCAAGTTTGGACAAGACGGTGAAGCTGTGGGACGTGGCCACCGGCAAGGAGCTGATCACCCTAACCGGCCACAAGGACACGGTTTTGGACGTGAGTTTCAGCCCTGACGGTCGGACATTGGCCTCGGCAAGTGGCGACGGCACAGTGAAGCTATGGTTCTCCGAGGTTGACAATGCCACCTGGGAAAAGCGCAAAAAGCTGTTGTTCGACCAGCAAGCCACTCAGGCCCTGGAATCCGGCCAGTGGTTCGCCGCCGCGTTTCACCTTCGCCAGCTTCTCAAGGAGCGGCCGGATGACGCCGAGCTGCAGCGGAAACTGCGCCACGCCATGGCCGAGTTGCAGAAACAACAAGAAACCAAGCGGAAATGAAGGGCGGGCTGTCAGCGCAAGCGGCTTGCAATCTAAGAAAGGGTCCTGACACCTTTTTCCTCGTTTGCCGGAAAACGGGATTCCAGCCGTTCCTGGTTTTTCGCGCTGCCACGGCCATTGCCCTCGTCACTGGGCAGACAGGCTTCCATACCCAACTGCGGATTTTCGTCCAAACGGCGAAGCATCTCCCGTGCCTCGGGAAATGCGAAGAACATTCGAAAGCGCTTGTTCATGCGCGACGATTGAATCAATGCGCCGGTCATCCAGCGGGAGACCGTTTCCGGGGCAACATCGAGCCACTCCGCCAGTTCTTGTTGGGACAGGCCAAGTTTCTCGATATTTGCTCGGATCTGTTGCGGTGCCAGCAAATGCAGCTTGGATCGCAACGCATCGTTGACTCGTTCGTCAACCTCCGTGGTCACAACCAGGTTGCCGCAGGTCTGGCAACGAGGAACCTCGATCTTGGGCAGATGAAGTTCGTGAATCACTCCATCGTGCTTGACCTTGGCAGTGTAATCAATCACCGTCGGCACAACGGTTCGCGTGACACAATCGGAACACAGCCAAGGGAACGGCCGGCTTTTCGGTTCTTGTTGGTTCTTTGCTGACATATATCGCCTCTCGGTGTTAGGCCGGCTTGATGTGGACGACGTGAATTTCAGGTTCCTCACGGCTGCTGAACGATTCCGGATAAAGGCGCGTCTCGACGTAGACCTTCACGCCGTTAATTGTGGGACGCAAATCGTAATGGTATTCCCACCTGTTGCATGGCTCCCAGTCCCTGGTTTCCTTGATCTGGTCAATTTCGCCATCGTCTTCGCAGACGAATCGGTAAATGGCCTCCTTGAAGAATTCAGCCGTAACGCCTTCGAGAGTTGTTCGCAGGCCTTCGGGAGCGTCCTTTTCAAATTCGATGGCGCCCGTGACCTTCCATTCAGCCAAGGCTTGCTTGTACCTGGCCATGATTTCAGGGTCGGTGAGTCGGGCCACAGCGTCCTCCCATGTTTTGCTCACCCGCCCATTAAAGAATCGTACTCGCCGACTTGATCTATGTCAAGAGTTTAATTGTTTTGTTGACATATATCAATCAGTTTTTGAATTTCTCACCTCTGCCGCACGCGCAGCGGCCGATACCCCAGCGGAGACCGATACTCCCAAACCGTGCGCCCGCCCTGGTCCAGCTCGACCACGCCGCCGCCGCCGTAGGTCGCCACCAATGTATGCCCACTCGGCAGCCGCGATGCGCTACCCATTCCCGGCGGGGCGTTAACTTGCCAAACGACTTTCCCCTCCGCATCGTACTCTCTTATCATGCCGTCGTTCTCAACGGTGAGCAGATGACCTGTCGCGGTCACGTCCATCCTGCCTCTGGCGGGCTGCACCTGCCGAAAGCTCTTTATCTCCTTGCCGGCGGCGCTCAGGTAAGTGCATGTGCCCTGGTCCGTCAAACAAACCATCTGCCCGTTGGCGGTTTTGTAGGCACCGATTAAGGAAAGGTTGCCAGGGTTGAACATAAAGCCGCCCGCACCAACGACGGGCGCACCACCGGCGGCGCCACCTGCAGGGTTAAGGCCCATGTTGACATTGACCACCGTCTTGCCGGCCCGGTCCACCTCCATCAAAACACCGCTTGCCAGGCCGATAAATGTATTGCCGTTTGCCAGCCGTTGCACACTCACTGGCGTACCGGGGAGATTCGCATGCCACAGCACGTTGCCTTTGAAGTCGCGCTCAGTGACCAGGTCGGCGCCAGCCTCCGCGACCAGCAGGCGATTGCCCGGCAGCAGGCAGGCATCGACCGGCGAGGCCAGGTTGTCGATCTCCCAACGCGGCGTGGCGCTGCGGTCCAAAGCGATCACTCGGTCCGTACCGACCATGACCTTGGCTGCCACGCCTCCTCCCCCCTTCTTGCCGCCAGGCGGCGGATTGGCGGCTCCTCCTCCTTTGCCGCCTTTCTTGCCGGCGGCTCCTGCCGGGCCACCTGGAAGCGCACCCGCCGCTCCACCCGCTTTGACCGCATAGGCGATTTCCACAACCAACATCAAACCCGCCGAATCCGCTCCCGCATCAAGCTTGGCGAAATCCACCTTAGCTACGTTCTTCTGCCACCACGCGGTCCAGGCGCCAAGGAATTGTTTTTGCGCGGCCGGGTCATCTCCCGGGGCAACCTGCGGAGCGTCGGCGCCGGCCAGGCGATGGAGAACATCCTCGGCTTCCCAGGCCTGGCCGACCGGCAATTGGGCAACGATGTCAATGAGCGCCGGCACGGCCTCTTTGTCATGGGCCAATGCCAGGGCGACGGCCACGCGCAACCGCACCTGCGGAACCTTGTCGTTAAGCAGCTTGCGAACAGCCTGCAAATTCTCGACGCCTCCCGCGACGACCAACGTTTCGGCGGCGGCCAGGCGGCGCACCGGCATTGCATCGCCGAGTGTCTTCACCAAAATGGGATCGGCCTGACCGGTAGCGCGGACAAGGCGTTTCAGTGCCCGGCTTATCTCGTCCGACATCGCCGCGTCTTCCGTGAATGGCAAATAGGCCAGCAGCGCTTCGGTGGCGCCGGCCGGCTTGCGAACCGCCAGCAGCCGGGCCGCGGCCATCGGCAACTTGTGCTCGTCTTCATTCTGGGCGATTTGTTTTAGGCATAACGCCGCCCTGCGGGCGCGTTCGAGGTCGTCACTGCGCGTCGCCTCGCGCAGCAAGGGCAGGACTTTGGTCCCAAGAGCGATCAGCTGCGACGCCGCCCGTTCACGCACCGCAAAACCGTTGTCGCCGAGCTTTTGGATGAGCAGTAAGGCGCCAATCAGTTGGTCGGCGTCCAACGTCTGTTCGCGAAACGCCGCCAGCAGAGCCGGTCCGTCGGTATTGCGCGACCAAGCGGCCCAGGCGTCGCGGCGAATCTTGCGCGACACCGGATCGTCGCCGGCCAAGGTCGGATTCGGCGACCACTCGCCGGCCAACTGCTGCAAGGCATTTTCGACCACCTTGCGCTGTCCGGGCGGCAAATCAAGCAGCAAGTCGATGAGCACGCCGATCGCTTCTTCATCCTGGCGCTCGGCAAGCGCGAGGGCAGCCTGCAACCGGACTTGCGGCTTGGGATCGGCCAATAGCTTGCGGACGTCGGGAAGGACTTGGGGCAGATCGCCGCTGCATAACACTTCCACGGCGATCGCGCGGCGCATCGACACGGGATCATGCAGGGCCTCGACCAACGCCGGCGCGGGCTTGCCGCCTTCGGCAACCAACGTCACCAGCGCCGCCTTGACGCTTTCGACGACGGATCGGTCATCGGCGAACGGCAGGTAAGCCAGCAGGGCCTCGACAGCCCCAGGGGGTTTGCGGGCCGCGAGCAGCCGGGCGGCGGCAATCGGGATCGAAGTGCGGCGATTGCCCTCCAGCCACTCCAAACAGCGCTCGGCAAGCTTGGCGGCAACAGGATCGTCGAGATCGTTGAGCACGTAGCGCAGCGCCGGGATGGCCGAAGGTCCTGACGCCACCAATTGGGCCGCGGTATGGTTGCGGACCTCGGCATTGGGATCGGCAAGCTTTCGCGCCAGGGCCAGCAGCTTGTCGTCTGCCGTCTTTTGCATTGCACGTTTGCGGAAGAAATCCAGCAGCGAGGCCTCGTCGGTGCCCAAGCCGGCGGAGCGCAAGGTTTCCTCCTCGACGCTGAGTCGCGCGGCATTGTCGCCGCCGGCAAAAAAGGCAACCACAACAGTGAATAACGCGAAGACAGTAAAGCGCATGGCAGGACCCCCGGCAGGAAGAGGATTGCTCGGCAATGGGACCACTCGCCCCATCATAGGCGGTGCCAGGCCAATTAAGGCCATTAAAAAGAAATGAGTGATCGACCCACGGGGAGACCCTGCAAGAAAGTCGGACCAAAAACAGTCTCTTGAAGGCTGTTCGACGGTTGCAACCCTAAAGCACTAAAGTGGTTGCGGTGAGGGTGTGCTGGAGATTGGCGTTCTTAGGAGATGGTGCAAGTTTGCAGGTACCTGTGTGTGGGGGGCTGCAAGAAATTGCAAAGAAGGAGCGCTTGAAACGAAATCGTTAGCACCAACTGTCGTTTATGCGCATCCGTAGTCATCCCGCGGCCTCCACTGTTCGTTGCGGGGGGGCTGCGGGACGGGCGAAATGAAACGCATTTTTCGTTGGGGAAGGGTGGGGTTGAGCAAGGCCTGCCGTTTCGGAAGGCGCATCGCGGCCGTTTGGCTAATGAAAGAGCTTGCGAACACATGTTCACGTTCCGCACGCAGCCGATTTGTGTTAAAATCCTGCTTTCCATGTTTGCTGCTCTTTTGGAACGAGGAAAGGCAGAATGACGACGACGGTTCCCTACCAGACGCCCTCGCCGGGCGGCGCTGAAATCGGCTCTCGCGAGGGAGCATTGGTACGGCGCTACCAGGAAATCGCCGGCACGACCGATCTGCGCTGGGCCACGCATTACCGCAAGCTCGGGCTGCTCGGCACTGGCGGCCAGGGGGCTGTTTATCTCGCTCATCGCCTGGGCGCCAACGGCTTTGCCCGGCCCGTCGCACTCAAGGTTTTTTCGCCGGAATCGTACCGCGACGGTCGGTCTTACCAGGAAGACATGGCGAATATCGGCAAAGTCGCGGCCCGCGTGGCCGGGATTCAGCACGACAACGTCGTCGACATCCACGATTTCATCGATCAGGGCGGCATCGGCGTCATGGAAATGGAATGGCTGGAGGGCCACGATTTGCGGGCCGTGCTCAGCCCGTCGATGATCGAGCGCACGCGGGAACGCCTGACGCCTGATCGCTGGCGGGACGTCAACCGCGTGATCCTCGCGGCCGGGCCGGTGCAAACGCGGCTCAAGCCGGGCGTGGCCATCGCCCTCTTGCGCGATTGCCTGGCGGGACTGGCGGCTCTGCACCAGGGCGGCATCGTCCACGGCGACCTCAAGCCGGCCAATATCCTGCTCAAAAAGACAGGCAACGCCAAAATCATCGACATCGGCTCGGCCATCGAGATGCGCGGCGTGGCGCCGCGCCGCATGTGGTCGCCGGCTTATGCCGCCCCGGAAGTGCTGCAGGGCGGCGAGAATACGCCGCGCTCGGACCTGGTGAGCCTGGGTTACGTGCTGGTGGAAATGCTCGCCGGCCGGCCGCCGTTTGAGGGCCTTGCCAGTTACCGCGAGCTGGTCGACGCCAAGGCCAGCCTGGAACGGCGCTTGCCGGAACTGCTGCCGCCAGATGTCAGTTGCAATGAGCTGCTATTAAGTCTGTGCCGGCGCATGGTGGCCGCCGACCCGGCCCAGCGCTTTGCCAGTGCCCAGGCGGTGGACGTGGGCCGCAAAGGCGCGGCGGATTTTCAGCGCCAACTGGTCAAGTTCGACCTGGCCAGCGAGTATGATCATGATATCCGTGCGTGGTTGGAACAACTGGGATAATTAATGAGGCTTCAAAAAAAGGGGACAGGCCCCGTTGCCGGAACGGCCCGGAGGGTGCTTCGCACAACGGGGCCTGTCCCCTTTTTTGATGCCTCAAAGGAGAGAGCGATGCCAGATACGAACAAGCCCGATCAGGTGACCTACAACTACACCCTTGAAAGGGTCAAAGTCCTTTACAGCCTGGTGGAAAAGCCCGCGGACATGTCGGACCACGAGTGGGCCATCGTCAGCGACGAGGGATTTCGCCAGTATGTGGCGTCGCAAATCGGCGTCATGTACGTGCCGCGGGCGCAAATGCGGAACCTGCAGGGCTAAGAGAAAGAAAACAGAATCACGAAAGTGCGAAAGTCGAAAGCACGAAAAGGGCGGAGGTGCAGCAAACCGCCGGCGAAAAGCGTTTCCCGTTTTTTCGTGTTTTCGGTTTTCGTGCTTTCGTGATTCATTTTTTTGACGGCCCCTATTTAAGTTCGCTGATCAGCAGCGTGGCCTTCTTGTTGTTGTCCTTTTTGACCGTTCCCACCCAAATGCTGTAACGGCCCGATAGCGGTTTTTCAAACGTCAATTTGGGATTCGGGAAGCCGCCGCTGTCATCGTCGGCAACCCAGTCTGCCATCGGGGAGGAAGATCAATAGCGTCGTGTCTTCCTCTGACTTGGCCCGAATCGTCAAAGGCAAGTCGCCCGCGGTGTAGTCCAACTGGAAATCCGGCGCCCTGGCAACCCAGGCGTTCACATTGCCGATCTTGGATTGGATTTTGCCGCCGGCGATCAGCTCCTTGGTGAACGGATCCGGCACGAAGCCTGATGTTAGCTCCACCGACCCGAATGTGGGCTTTAGGCTCGAATCCTGCGGCATGGCAGGATCCGCCAGCAGACAGGCCAGCACGCCAGCCGTGGCGAAGCAAATGATCAATCTGCTGCTTTTCACTGTCTTCATTACACGCTCCTTCAAATGAAGTGACGCCTTGGGAACGACCTGTTGATCTAAATTGTACGAAATAGGTTGTACAATAGCGTGGCGCAGCCAGCGTATTGTTGTGCAACCTGGAGATTGGCGATGGGTCCTCCGGCAGCCCTGAAACTCGACATCAAGGGCTTGTTTCGTCTGTACGCCGGCGGGGAGCATGACAAACTCTCGGAGGAGTTCCTGCGGGTTTTCGCCTTCTTCACCAATACGGTTTACCTCAACGAAAACTCCATTCGGACCACGCTGACGCCGTTTTTGAACGCCTTTTTCGCGCTGTTCACTCAGCCCGATTACCTGGTTCAGGAAAAGCACGCCGCCAGTTTCATCGGCGTTAATGCCTTGATCTCGAATCTGACCGCGATGTCGCCGTTTCGCAACACGGACTGCATTCTCGAGTTCCTCAGGTTCCAGCCGGCGAACTTCGTCAAAATCCTTGCGCTCTATTCGGCCCGCAACACGGTCAAGTTCGACCGCGGTCAATTGTTTGACTCGGACGCGCGGCTGGCGTCCATGTGGTATCACGCCTTCTGCGGAGTCTACAAAACCGCTCTGGTGCGCGAGGACGTGATTGCCAATCTGACAGAGCACCTAAGCTACCGTGACCAGCGCCTGGTGCTGTGTGGCGGCTTCACGGAGCCTTACTTCGGCTCGACCTACATCGACGGCAATCTCGACCGCGCGGTCAAGCCGCTGCTCAACGAGGCAGCGCGCCGTCATGGCCCGCCGGCCTGCCGCAATCGCCCCAACCCCAGGAAAATTGCCGTCGTCAGCGACTTCTGGTTTCCCGAACATTCGGTGTACCGCAACTACGCGGCCTTTGTGAAGGAGCTGCAAGGCGCTTACCACCTTACGCTGATCCACGTCATCACCGAGAAAAAAACGCTTGACGTCAGCATGTTCAATGAGGTTCAGCGTCTGGAGGTTCGTGACGGGATTCTCCGCGTCGATTGGCTGCGCGACAATGACTTTCAGCTCATCTATTTCCCCGACGTCGGCATGACCGAGCCGAGCGTGCTGCTGGCCAATTCGCGAATGGCGCCGATTCAGATCTGCTCGCCGGGCCACTCGGCCAGCACCTGGGGAGCGCTGGTCGATTACTTTGTGAGCGGCGCCGACGTCGAGGTCGCCGACGCCCCCGAGGACAATTATTCCGAGCGTCTTGTGCTCTTGCCCGGCATGGGCGCGATCCACAATCGGCCGCGTTACCAGCCCACTCGGCCGGTGAAGGATGTGGCCGAGGTGGTCATCAGTTGTCCCTGGAGCGCCACAAAATCTGTTACCGCTTTCTGCGGACGCTGCGCAAACTGCTCGACCGGGCCGGCATGCCGCTGCGTCTCCGTCTGTTTCCGGGGGTGGGAATCAGCCAGAACAACGGCCACCTGCCCTTTCTGCGCGATCTGCGTGCGGCACTGGGCGAGGGCGTGATTTTGGACATTTGGCCGCAACTGCCTTATGCCGATTACATGCGCTACCTGGAGCAAGGCGACCTGACGCTCGACTCCTTCCACTTCGCGGGCTGCAACACTATCGCCGACAGTTTATACCTGCGCAAGCCGACGCTCGTTTGGGAAGGCAGCAAGTGGTACAACCGCATCGGCCCCGCGATGCTGCGGCTGGTCGGCCTCGACGACCTCATCGCCACGAGCGAGGATGAATACGTCGAAAAGGCGCTGGAGTTGATTCGGGACGCCGGCAAACGAGCGGCTATTACCAACAAGCTACAGGCCGTCGATTTCGATGCGACGTTGTTCAGCACGGTACACGCTCCCGCGTTTCGGCGTGTGGTGGCTTACCTGATTGCCAATCATGAAGAGCTGAAGCGGCAGGGGTCGAGGTCGCCGATCGTGATAAAGTGAGTGCCGTGGATGGTGCCCAACAACTTCGCTTTGCAGCGGTCCGAAAGAACGCGCGGTTGGATGGGTGCTTCGAGACCCCTGCCGGCTTGCCCGGCAGGTGAACAAGTTCGGTGGCTAATGCGGCTTACTTCATGATGTCTTGCGACCCCTGCCGGCTTGTCCGGCAGGTGAAGGAGTTCAAGGGCGAAAACTCACGGGGCGCCGCGTTTGGCCCACAATTAGCCTCGGAACTTCTTCACCTGCCGGGCGAGCCGGCAGGGGTCGTGAGGCCGTGCAGACGCCGTGTTAGCCAACGAACTTCTTCACCTGCCGGGCAAGCCGGCAGGGGTCGTGATCGTTGCATTTCTCACTCTACTCCGGCTGACATTGGTCGCTCCGCCATTTGATGAAGCAGCGCCCAAAGCTTGCGTGCCACCACCATCCGCTCCGCCGGAGGCAAACGGCGGGCATAGGCCAGCCCGACATAAAGGCGGGCGAGTTCCAATGCATTTGCCTCGAGCGCCGGATATTCGATGACCAACCTCTCCACAAACTCGAATGGCGTTTCACCTGTCTGTCTGGGCAAGTCGTGCTCATAAGCCCATGCCTCCAAGGCATCAAAGGTCACGCGCAGCAGCTCCGCGGGCGGCATGCGTTGGGCGTCGCCGGTCAAAAAGGGGTCGCGCATTGTCGAAAAGGGCGGTGGCGGCGCGGCTTTCTCAGGTTCGGCAAAACTAGCCTCGGGCAGCCGGCCGCGCCACCAACCGAAAAGTTGGTCCCAGAGCGATTGCATTGATTTCAGCAAACCGCTGGCCCAATGCGTGAAATTGGCCAAAAAGCGCAGCAACGCCCGCAACAGCAGGATCGCGATCAGCAGGCCCACGATAATGCCGACGATCCACTTGAGCAGCTTCAGAAGCTCAAAACTTAACTCACTCAGCCCGCTCGGCGTCGATACCGGCGGTGGCGTCGGCTGGCCGTTGTCGCCGGATTTCGGGCCCTTGACCCCTGACTCCTTGCCCTTAACCCCCGACTCCTGACCCTTGACTCCTATGCCTTTACCTTTGGTCCCCGACTCCTCATCCTTGTCCCCTGGCTCCTGGCCCTTTTCCCCTGATTTCTGCTCCTTGTCCGACTTGGCATCCGGCTCACCGTCCGGATGGCGGGACTTTTCCGGCTCCTTGAGGCCGACCAGGCCCGCAAGATCAACTAAGGGGTATTCCGCATTGGGCCGTGGTATCACCGCTCCGAGCACTAGCAGTAACGCAATCATGCAAACGCCAACCGTCAGCCAAACGCCGGTCATGGCCATCGGCATTTGCAAATTGCGCTGACGCAGGTAACGGCGCAGATTCAGGAAACTGGTCGTCACCAACAGGCCCAACCCGCTGCCAACGTAGACGGCCATCAACCAAAATGCGTAGCGCCGACTGGCAACGTCAGCGGGCGGAATCAACGATTGGCCAATGCCGAACAGCGGCAACGCGGCCAGCGAGAACCAGACCACCCACACGCCAGGAGCGTGCGGCCGCTTATTGACTTCCTCGCGGTACTTCTGATAGCGCCGAACCCAGCCAACCAGCCCACCCATTTCGCGTTTCCGTTTTTTGGCTTGCTCGGGGGCGGCGGCTACCGCAACCGGTTTGGCGGCCTGCGGAGTGTCGTCCAGGCCCGCGACCTGGAGCAAACCCGCGCCCGAGGCGTCGTGGCTGTCGTCGATCAGCGTCGAGTCCCAGGTCAGCCGGTGCGTGCTCCACCAGACGATGACGATCAAGAGCGCATTGACGAGCCAGTCATAATTGGCAAGCTGCGAGTCATCGGGGTACTTGACGTACTGCCGCATCGCAATCCACACCAGGACGCCAACGATCAGCCCATAAAGCGGAGCGCGATCGTCAATGCCGGCAGTCATCGAGATGCGGGCGATCAGCACGGCTCCGAAGACGAAGAAGAAAAGTATCCATGTCAGCTGACCGGGGCACTTGGGACCGAGCAAGACTTCGACCAGGAAGAAAACGAGACTCACGACCATCGCCATGATGAGCGCGGGACTGACGGCGATGGTCACAAAGTCGGCCAGGGTTTGTCGGGGCTGTCGATTGGCCATGTCAGCACAAAACCTGTTGACGGCACACCGCCGACAATGTCGCTTCGTCGCGGACGTGCCGCACGTCGATTCTTTCCGCCAGCAAGCGGCCGCTGGCCTCTTCCAGGGCGTTTTCGTCAAACATCACCAGGATCGCCGTCACGGTGTAGCCACGGCGTTTCAGGTTCGCCAGGGCCAGCGCCGTCGCCATCGGCACAGCGGCGACAATGGCGACGACCGTGGCGTCGCGCGGCAGGCGGCTTATCGTTTCATCGATGAGCTGCGGCAGCGTCAGGCCGTCGGTTTGCTCCGCCCTGGCCAGCACCTCCTGGATGCGGCCCATTTGCTCCGGTCCCCGGCGGGTTTCGACGACCAGGGGCTCCAGGCGGTCGCTGTCCTCATGCATCGAAGCGCTGCTTCGCGCTTCGTCGCGGGTGCGGTAGTCGGATGCCCATCCCTCCTGGCGGATGCGGTCGGCGGCATCCCGAGCGTTGGTGACCAGGCCCACCTGCTGGCCAAGCTGGCAAACGGCGTGAGCCAGCGACACCGCCGTGGTGACCGCCAGCTCGGAACGAAACGGTTCGCCGCGGCCTGGAAAGCTAGCTTCGTGAAAATCGAGCAAGATCGTGGCGCCGGCGATGGTCGAGGGTTCGTAGACCTTGCAATGCAATTGGCCGGTGCGGGCCGTGGCGCGCCAGTGGACGCGGTTCAGCGGATCGCCGGTTCCATACTGGCGAACTCCGGCGATGCGCGTGGGGTCTTCGAAGAGGCGGTGCGTCATGCGGACCTCGCCGATCGGCCGGCGCGTGGCCAGGTCGTAGCCCTCCAGCGGCACGATCCGAGGATAGACGAGCACAAAGTGCGGCGCCGTGCCGACCCGGTAGCGGCGGTGCAGGCCGAAGATATCGCCGCTTTCCAGGACCAACGGCCCAACCTGGTAATAGCCGCGCAGCTTGAACTCGATCTGATAATTGAGATTGGTTTCGCCGCGGCTCATCAGCATGGCGATCTTCATCCGCTTCTTCTTGACCTTCAGCCGCTGCCGCGTTTCCACCAGTGCCTTGGCGGGCAGCAGATCCTCCAGCAGCAGCCAGGGCACGGGCAGCCAGCCGCCGTTGCGGACGTTGACGTTGATAGCCACCGTGTCGCCAATCTCGGCCAGCTCGCGATTGCACTCGCGCATCGCGGTGACGTGGGTGATCCAGTTCCTGGCCAGCAAACGGCTCAGCAGCAGCAGGCCCAGCAAAACATACATTGCGTAGGCCAACAGGCCCGATTCCATTATCAGGGCCGCACCCAACAGCACGGTTACGCCAAGGAGCCATTTCATTTGAACTGGTCCTCCACGACAGCCGGAGCGCCTTTGCCGCGCAGGACCGGCACGTCGACTTCGTCGAGCACCTGCTTGATGACTGCTGGCGTAGATATCTTGCGGAGCCGGCTTTCGGGTTTGAGGATCAGGCGATGGCCGAGCACCGGCAGGGCCATGCGTTTGATGTCGTCGGGCAGGACGAAATCGCGCTGGTTGACGGCGGCCAGGGCTTGCCCCGTGCGGAAAAGAGCGATCGAAGCGCGCGGGCTGCCGCCCAGCGACAATGCCTCGTGAGCACGGGTGGCGTGAACGATGTCGAGCACATACTTGCGAACCTTGTCGTCGACATAGACCTCGCGCACCTGCTTTTGCACGGCCACCACATCGGCGGCGGTGACAACGGGATTCAGCTCATCAATGGGATGGCCATGCTGAAGCCGCTGGAGCAAGGTGCTTTCCTCTTCGTGCGACGGGTAGCCGAGACTCAGGCGAACCAGGAACCGGTCGAGCTGCGCCTCGGGCAAAGGGAAAGTGCCTTCGTGGTCGATGGGATTCTGCGTGGCGATGACCACGAAGGGCGGCTTGAGCGCGTAGGTCTGGCCGTCGACCGTGACCCGCGACTCGGCCATCGCTTCCAGCAAAGCCGACTGGGTGCGCGGCGTGGCGCGGTTGATTTCGTCGGCGAGCACGATCTGGGCGAAGATGGGTCCGGGCCGGAACTCGAACTCGGTGGTTTTTTGATTGAAGATGGACACGCCCGTGATGTCGGTGGGCAGCAGATCCGGCGTGCATTGCAGGCGTTTGAAGCTGCAGCCGACGCTGCGGGCCAGGGCGCGGGCCAGCATCGTTTTGGCGACGCCGGGCACGTCTTCCAGGAGGATGTGGCCTTCGCAAAAGTACGACACCAGGGCCAAAGTCGAGCTGCTGGCGCTTGCCAACGATCACCTTCTCGACGTTGGCGATCACCTTGCCGGCGAGGGCTGCGGCGTCGGACATGTCACTCCTTGCGCGGCGATTGCTGCATGGCGGCCAGAAGCTGCCGGAGTTTGTCGGTCAGGTCCTTGATCAGATTGGCCTGCTGCAAGAACAGCAAGGCAAAACAGGTGTCGGGAATGTCGAAGGAGCCGACGCCGCCCAGATACCAACTGCCATATTCCTTCTTTGCGGGATCCTTGTGCTGCGTGGCATCCAGAATCTCCACGCCCCAGTGATACCAATCCTTGCCGTCGATTTTGGCCAGCTGGTAGAGGACCGCGACGCGCTCGACGGACCACAGAAAATACATGGTGGGCGGGTGCTCGATGTCGTCACCAGGTTTGCCGATCTTTTCGGCCAGCCGTTTGAGGCCGCCTTGCAGGACGGCGTCGTCAGCCATGCTGGACTTGATTTTAGTGTCATTGTCCAGGCCATAGCCGACGGCGAGTCCCAGCAGGCCCGCGGCGGTCATGGTGGCGTTGGGGTAGTTAACCATCGGTCTGTCCGGCATGTAATACCACTGACCGTCCGGCGCCTGGCTGTTGCGAAAACGCCTGGCCACCAGCTGCAGTGGGGGGTCGAGCGGCAAGTCGTAACGCCGTGCGGCCCACAGTGCCAGCAGCGCGAATTGCGTGTTCGAGTTGTCGGATTTGTCCTTATTTCCCAGCCAGAAATTGCTGTCGGCGTTGGTGGGAACCATTTGGAAAACGCCGGCCGCATGCCCGCGCTTGAGCCGGGGGTTGGCGCCGGTGTTCGGCCAGGCCTGGAGCATCTGGAGCAAATAAGCTTCCGCCTCCGGAGACATCGAGTTGCTGTCGTAAGCCCAACCGCCCGAGATTTTCTGGCTGGCGACGAGCCGCAGCGCCAACGAGCGGATGAGCGCGCGGTCCTTGCTGTCATCGAGCCGGCAGAGGAACAAGGTAGAAAGGGCAACCTGGTAGGTTCCGTGCCCGCCGAGGTCTCCAATTACGTTTTCGCGAACGTACTTGGCAGCGGCTTGGACCGCGCGATCGGTTTCCGGCACGTTGCATTCCAGCAGGGTCAGCCCGGCCAACGCCGTCAATCCCACGCCGGATTGCTGCAACCCCTGGACTTGCCAGCTGCCGCCCTTGGGACCGTCCAGGAACTGCGTCTGCCTCAAAAATGCCAGCCCGCGCTTGGTGGCTTCGTTCACCTTTGTTTGGGTTTCCGGCGCCACCACCATAAAAGGCTTGGAAGATGCCACCTTGATCCTGGCGGCGACCCTGGCCGGAGGGGTGGTATCCTCCACTTGCGGCGGACCTTCATCGCTAACCGCTGGGCTTGACTTGGTTTCGCCCTGCAGACAGACATAAAGGAGACCGCCGCCCAGAAGGAGAAGGAAAAAGCCTCCAGCGAAGACAATGACCAGAACCGCCAAAGGATGCAGGCGTGGGCGGGAGGCAGAAGGTTCTGTCGGCATCACGACGATCGTTCCGCAGCGCGGGCATTTAGGCCTCAGGCCAACGGGCATCCCGGCAGGCAGCTTGAGGCTTGCCTGACAGCGTGCACAAATGATGCTTGTCGTGGACATTCCAGACCTACCTATCGTTTTCCCGGCGCCGCGGCGTCGGGCGCGGTAATCGCAGTGAACAGGTTCAGGTCGGTCAAGTCCTGCACCAGGTTTACCCGTTTGAGGAACAGCAAGGCCAAACAGGTGTCGATGGGCGGACTGGACCCCAAAAAACTTCGCGTGAACCAAGAGCCGTTTTGGGCTTGAGCAGGCAAAAGCATTCCAACGCCCCATTGGTACCAGTCGCGTCCCTGAATCCTGGTGATGTTGTACATCACGCCGATGCGTTCCACCGACCAGACGAAATAAAGGCTCAGGTCTGGAGGCCAACTCCGACCGTCAAAGTGGTACTTGGCCAGATCGAGGGCGGCCAAACCCTTGCCGATTTGGTCGTCGACTCCCGGAGGCATCATGGCTGGAGCCTTGGGATCGCGCGGCTTGACGCCGATTTTCACCAATTCGGCAGCAGCGCCCTTGCCCAGGGCGATACCCAGCAGACCGACGCAGGACATCGCTGGCGTGTTTTTTTCCTCGGGGTCATGCATGTGGTAACCCCAGGTCCCGCTTTTCGATTGGCTAACGCAAAATCGCCGGGCGGCCAGCACCAGAGAGTTTTCCACAGGAATATCATGCCGCCGGGCGGCCCACAGCGCCAGCATGGCGAATTGCGTGTTGGAGTTGTCGTCCCTGGTTGGATCCGACACGCCCAGGGTAGGCGGCGTGCCGCGGGTGCTGAGCAGCAACGATAGAAGTTGGGCATTCCTCAAGTCCGGCAGGAGCTCGCATCCGTAAGGCCAGCCGCCGTTTTCGGCCTGGCCGGCGATGAGACGCATTGCCATGCGCTGGATCAGCGGTTTGTCGCTGATTTGGCCGAGTTTGTCAAGAAACAAGATGGCGAGCGATGTCTCGTAAGTCGACCTGTTTTCCATGCAATTCCGGCGGACGACGTTGGTGCATTTCATGATGATGGGATCGGTTGCGGGTACGTCGCATTGAAGCAGCGTCAGACCGACCAGCGCGGAAGTGCCCTGTTGGTAACCGCTGTTCGGCCACTGTCCATCCGCGGGAAAATTGCTTTTTAGATACTTGACGCCGCGGTCGATGGCATCGTTGACCGCTTTCTGCTGATCGGCAGGCAGGTTGGGGGCTTCCCGTTTTTCAACAGGCGGCGCCTTCTTGACGGGCGGTGGGTCGAATTGCTTGGGGGGGTCGGCTTTTTTGGGATCAGGCGGGTCAAATTTTTTTTCGGCCGGGGGATCCTGGGCTTTGTCGGCGGGTGGCTCGCCTTGATTACGTGGCTCCGGGCCGGCCGGCGGTATTTTGGGCTCGAGTTTCAGGTCAGGATTGCCGGCCACGGGCTCGGAACCGTCCTTGGCCTTGGCAGCCTTGGTGAGCTTGGCTTGTTCCAGGCCGGCGTTAAAACTGAGAATGGCCACAACGGCCGCGCCCGCTGGCACCAGGACCACGGCAATCACCAACAAAAAAACGACCAACCACCACCGCCCGCCGCGCTGCTGTTGGGCTGCGGAATCGTTGCGCCTGGCCTGCTGGGTGGCCGCGGCGGACACAAGGATGCCGACCTTGGGAGGCGCGGCCTGGCCTGGGCGAAGCTCATTGGCGCCGATCATGAAAGCCGCGCCGCACTTTTGGCAGTGAATTCGTTTGCCCCGTGGCGCGGCGTCGGCAATGGCAAAGATGCCGTGACAGACCGGACAGGCTACCTTGGTCATCTGCATCGCCAGGCTCCCCTTGTCATTTCGGGTCGGGTATTGCCGTGAACAGGTTCAAATCGGTGAGGTCCTGCATCAGGTTGACGCGTTTAAGAAACAGCAACGCGAAACACGTATCGTGCACCGCATTGGAGCCATGATAACTGCCAGTCTCCCAACTGCCGTTGCCATTCTGGTTCGGCAGCAGAATGCTCAGGCCCCATTGATACCAATCGTGCTTGCCAATTTTGTTCAGGTCGTACAAAACGCCGATGCGCTCGACCGACCAAAGCAGGTACAAACCTCCTCCGGTGCGGAATTCATGACTATTTAAGGTGTACTTGTCCAGGTGCAGAGCGTCCAACCCTTTGTGAATCTGGTTGTCCACGGGAATGGGCTTGGCGAGCTTGGGGTCGATTTTCTTGTTGCCGCGCAAAGAGACTTCAGCCATGGCGCCTTTGCCCAGGGCAATGCCAAGAAGGCCAACGCACGTCATCGATGGCTTACCGTTGTCTCCCTGCTTTCCACCATCTCTCTCGAAATGGTACGCCCAATCGCCGCCTGGGAGTTGACTGTGTCTGAAGCGTCGCTCGGCCAGGACCAGGCTGTTTTCGACGGGGACATCGTGCCGGCGAGCGGCCCAAAGCCCGAGCATGGCAAACTGCGTATTTGAATTGTCGCTCTTTGCCAGCATGGGCTGCCCAAAGGGAGGTGGCATTCCCTTGGGAGGCTGATAAGCGATCATCAGGGTATCGCCGTCGCTCATTGTTGCGTTTTGCCACAAAAGCGCACTTTTGTCGGGAATGACGGCAGGATTGGGCTGTGGATTCTTGTCCTTCTTGTCGAGCGGGTTGGGTGAACCGCTTTTGTCCGGTTTGTCCAGGGGAACGGGGGCTGGCACAGCGGGCCTGCCGCTCTTGTCAACAATGGTTGGCGGGGCCTTGGGGTGCGTTTGCTGGAGCAGCGTCATCAGCTTTGTCGCTTCCTCGTTGCTCATCGTCGGGCAGTGATAGCCCCACCCGCCATTTTGATCTTGGCCTTTGATGAGGGCAGAGCGAGGGCCTGGATGATGAGTTTGTCCTTTTTTTCGCCCAATCTGTCGAGAAACAGCACGGTGAGTGCCAGCTCATAGGTTTGTGTCATATCCTTCCATGTAATGACGTTGCGAAGAATGTTGGCTGTCTTGACAAGGCGAGGATCGTCCCGCGGAACGCCGCATTCCAGCAGCGTCAAGGCAACAAGGGCAGTCGGCCCGACACGATAGGCTTTTCCAGGGCCGGGACCGGGACCCTTCCCCAAGCCCTTGGGCGCCTTGGTTTCATCAAAACCCGCCCACGAACCGTCTTTATTTTGCAAACCCTTGAGAAACGTCACCCCGCGGTCGATGGCGCTGTCAATCTGCTTTTGCTGGTCGAGGGTGACGCCGTGCTTGAACACGGCTTGCGGACGCGGCGGCTCAGCCGGTTTGGGCCCGCCATTTTTCGGCACATCTTTAGCCGACGGCGGTTCGGGCGGCTGCTGTTGTTTTGGCAATTCCGGCGGTGGGGGTTGCTCCTGCGGCGGCGGTTGCGGCTCGGGGTCCTCTACCCTGGCCCTTTGAGCGGCTTTGGGCGGTTGAACAACCTCGCGTTGAGGTAGAGTTTCGGGGGCCTGGGCGACCGTGGGTTGGTCGGGTTCGCCGTTTAAGCTAATGACGGCAAGCACAACTCCCGCGGCAAGCAACAGCGTCAAACCACCGACGACTCCGACTACGACAATCGCGCGAGATTTGCCGGAGGCAGATGAGATTTGTGCCATGGTACCGCGTGCCGCCATGGCGGGACGGCCAGGCGCCGGCTTGATGTCGCGGGCCGGCGCGGCCGTGGCGGCAACCTGCGCTTTATTAGTGGTTGAAGGCGTCGGCTTGCTTACGCCCTTGGCCGTTGCTCCGGAAGTTTGCTGCTGAACCCACCACGGCTCGTCATTTTGAGCCCCACTTGCCGGCTGGGAAGAACTTTGAATTTCGCAGATGTCGCCCGCGCCCACGGTGAACGGAGCGCCGCAACTCTGACAGCGAAGGCTCTTGCCAAGCGGCGATGCATGGGCGGTGGCGAACACACTATGACAGAGCGGACACGCCAACTTGGTAGTCTGCATGATCATGGTTCCGTGAGAAATGCCGTATTTGCCCAAATATCCTTAAAACTCGCCTTGCCGATTTGTCTGTTGAACTGAATCCCAGTCGCCGCCGCCACCACGGGCATAGTGGTTGAACTATCCCTAGTGTACCAAGGATGCCCGCCAAGATACCAGGGGTGGTTGGTGGAATTCCTGGCTCGCGGCGAAAAGGGGTCAGGTACCGTTGCCGCCAGCGGCCCGAAGGGTGCTTCGCACAACGGTACCTGACCCCTTTTCGCCGCGGCTGTTAGAATGGAAGGGGAATAGAAAGGAAGCTCGCATGCCGTTCTTGCTGTTGTTGGTTTTGACGCTGACCTGTCTGCAACGGAAATGGCCGGCCCCACCCGACTGGTATGGTTGGCCAGGCAGCGTTGTGGTCACCTGGTCGGTCATTGCCGCGCTGGGGATCATTGCCTGGGTGCCGGCCCGCGTCTGGCGCCGTAGCCTTGAGCGCGATCCTTTGTGCCGTTATGTTGTGGTGCGCCGCTACCACTCGTTCCGCCGTTGGCACGTTTACGCCTTGCTGGTCGCCCACCTCGTGGCGGTCAATTTCGCAGGGTGGGGCTGGTTTATTGGCGACCGGTTTGTTCATGGCGATATCGCAACGCCCGGCATCGACTTCCTCTTGCTCGCGCCGTTGTTTGTCGGATTGATGGCGTCCTGGGCCGCCTACCATCCACTGGAAAGGCTGCTCGCGCAAACAGGATTTCAACCGTCCGCCGACACATTTCCAGGCCGGTGCGCCTACGTCGCGCTCCAGCTGCGGCACAACCTCATTCTCGTAGCCCCGCCGCTTTTGCTGATGTTTTCACAGCAAGTCATCCTCGCTCTTTGGCCAAACCTCGCCCAGAACGACCTGATCCTGCCGCTGATCGCGCTTGGCCTGCTGGGCGTGATGTACATTGCCGTGCCCTGGGTGATGCGCATGCTGCTGGGGCTCAAACCCCTGCCGGCGGGTCCGCTCCGAGAGCGTCTGCAGGCGACGGCCAGACGGCTTGCGTTTCGCTGCAGCGATATTCTGGTGTGGAACACACGTCAAACCATCGTCAACGCCATGGTCACTGGCCCGTTGCCGGTGCTGCGCTACGTGGTCCTCACCGATCGCCTGATTGATGAACTGACGCCCGAGGAGGTCGAGGCGGTCTTCGGCCATGAAGTTGGCCACATCAAGCACCACCATTTGCTCTTTTACTTCGGTTTCCTGCTGGCCAGCATGGTTGCCGTAGTGGGCCTGTGGGAAACTGCGGCCGATCTTCTCGAGGAATCTCCAATTCAGGTCTGGGTGACGGACAACTTGCCCGAAGTCGCGGATTGGCTGGCATCCTATGCAGTGGTTTCGGCGTTGCCGCTGCTGGGGTTGCTGGCTCTTTACGTTGTCGTGGTATTCGGCTACCTGTCGCGGCGCTGTCGAGCGCCAGGCCGATATCTACGGTTGCCGTACCGTCTCAGTGCCGGTTTTTGTGTCGGCCCTGGAGAAGGTGGGCCTGCTCAACGGCATTCACCGCGAGAAACCCGGTTGGCTACAGGCCTGGCAGCACTCGACGATCGCGCGGCGCGTGGCTTTCCTGGAAAAGATGCACGCCGAGCCCGACGTGGAGCCGCGTTTTCAACGGCGCGTGGGCCTGGTGAAATGGGGGATTTTGATTTGCCTGGCCGCGGTGATTGGCTTGCTGGGGACCGCTAACCTCAAGGCCGTGCTGGGGATACTGGGAAGCAACTAAGTCACCTTTCCATCAATGCCACAGTCCGTCTAAAATGCCCCTGACACCATGGGCCCCAAGGAGCCGAAGCGATGATTTCGAAAACACCACCGGCCTTGAAACCCCTCGACTATGAAAAGGAAGCTCGAGCGTATTTGAAGAGCCTGCCGTTGGAGCATTTCATGGAATCGACTGCCCAGGGAACGCAACGCAAAATCACTCTGGAGAGCCTTGACCTGCTGGCCGTGCGCCGCCCTGATGTACGAGTCTTTAACGAATTACTGGTGCAGTATCCCCGCCGGGGCCAACGCAGGCCGTGCAAGGTCGTGCCTGACAACATGGTCGTGGTTACGGACGAACCCATCTCGGCAAAACTCAGCTACAGCCTGCCGTTTGAACCGGTGCGGCCTTTTTGGGTGCTGGAATACGTCTCGAAGGGCAATAAACGCAAGGACTACAGGGATAGCCGCCACAAATACGAACACCAATTGAAGGTGCCCTATTATCTGTTGTTCCATCCTGCCAAACAACAATTAACGCTGTATCAGCACAATAGACGCCGATACTTGAAGGTTAAACCCAATGAGCATGGTCGTTTTGCAATCCAGGAACTTGATTTGGAGGTGGGCTTGCACGATGGGTGGGTTCGTTATTGGCATCGAGGTGAATTACTGCCACTGCCGGCCGACCTCCAGCAGCAGCTCGAAGCAGCGCTGCGCCAGGCCAAGGACACCAAACACGAGGTCGAGGTTGCAAGGCGCCTAACCGAGGATGCAAAGCGCCAGACCGAGGACTTGCGACGCCGCCTTGAAGCTGCCGAGGAGGAACTTGCAAGGTTTCGGCCACGCCAATAAGAGCGCAGCACCGGACGCTGCAAATATCGGCGGGGATCAGATGAAGCCATGAATTCAGGGATTTGGCATGAGAATTGACGACATCGCCAAAATCGTGGAGCAAGACGGCTTCGTCCTGCTTCCCAGCGTTTATCCATCCGGCCGCGTCGAGGCAATTCTCGGCCCCTTGGAAGAATCGCTGAGCCGCCATGCCACCGGCGTGTTAGGCCGCGAGGGCACCGTCTATGCCGCGCGGAATGTGCTTGCGATTTGGCCGTCAGCACGCGACATATGGCGGCAAGCCCCGCTGCCAGAGGTGTTGTCGCACATCATGGGGCCCGCATTCGGCTTGGTGCGAGCGTTGTATTTCGACAAGCCGCCTGGTCGCAGCTGGGCACTTCCCTGGCACAAGGACCTGACCATTGCCGTCAAAGATAACGTCATAAACGATAGGCGATTTTCGCATCCGACAACCAAGGCCGGCGTACCCCACCTCGAAGCGCCCCCAGAGGTGCTTGCGACCATGTTGACACTGCGCATCCACCTTGATGACATCACCGAAGACAATGGCCCGCTCAGGGTGATTCCGGCCTCCCATCGAACGGGAAAAAGTCTGGTGCTCGGCAAAACTCCGCCGCAAACCATTCTGGCAGCCAAGGGCGACGTATTGCTGATCCGGCCGCTGGTTGCTCATTCCAGCAACAATTCCCGGCAGGACACACAATTGCATCGGCGCATCTTGCACCTCGAATTCGCGGCGTCGGCAAATCTGGCAGAAGGCCTGGCGTGGCACGATTTTTGGCCAGCAAATGTGGCGGAAACACCTTTCCATCAAGGCCGCACTGTGTCTAAAATGCCTCTAACACAATGCGGCCCACGGAGGTTCTCATGAGTATCGCCGATATCGACCAGGACGAGGATATTTACCCCTCTTCGGACGGCCAACCCATGGCTGAGACGCCAGAACATCTGCTTTTGATGGTGGCAATGATTTCCGCCCTGCGCCATTACTACAAAAAGCGCCACGACGTTTACGCCATCGGTAACATGTTCCTGTATTACCGCAAAGGCGACACGAAGGCCCGGCGGGCTCCGGACATCATGGTTGTCAAAGGCGTCGATCCCGCATTGCGGCGGCGGTCGTTCAAAATCTGGGAAGAAAAAGCCGTTCCAGCAGTTATTTTCGAGCTCACGTCGCGGGAAACAGCTGAGGAAGATCTGCAGATCAAACTGCCGCTTTACGAAGAATTGCGTGTCAAGGAGTATTTTCTTTTTGACCCCTTAAATGAGTATTTGCCGCGCCAACTCATGGGTTTCCGCCTGGTGAATGATTGCTTCCAGGAGTTGACGCCTGATAGCGACGATGCCCTGGTCAGCGAGGAACTGAGCTTGCGACTGGTGCCACGTGGCGCCGACCTCCTTTTGTTCGACCTCGCGACAGGGGAACAACTGCTCGGGCACGAAGAACTGCATGATTTACTGGACGAAATGAGACGTCACGCCGAGGAAACGCTCGAAGAGCTCAGGGAGATGGAACAAGCAACTTTGGAGGCGAAACAAAACACCGAAAAGCAGCGGCGATTGGCCGAGCAAGAAAAACAGCGCGCAGACTTGCAAAAGCAACTCACCGACCAGGAAAAACTGCGTGCCGACCAGGAAAAACTGCGTGCCGACCAGGAAAAACTGCGTGCCGACCAGGAAAAACTGCGTGCCGACCAGGAAAAACTGCGTGCCTACCAGGAAATGCAACGTGCGGAGCAAGAAAAACAACGCGCCGATGCGCTGGCCGCCGAAGTGGCCAGGCTGCGCGCGGCACAAAACCCACCACCCCCCTGACGAATTGGCCCGTATCCATATCAATCATCCATATCAATCCTTTGGGCTATCGCTCGACCTCGATGGGAGGGTTGCTGGATGATTGTTGGCCTGCCCCGCGAACGGTATGCTGACGAACGACGGGTCGCCTTGGTCCCGGAGTTGGTCGCGCGCCTGGTCAAAGCGGGTCTCGAAGTCCATGTCGAAACCGGCGCCGGCGAGGCCGCGGGTTTTCCTGACGCTGCCTACCAAAGCGCCGGCTCCCAGGTCGTGGCGGATGTCTTGCCCAGCGCGGACATTCTGCTCAAGGTGCAGCGGCCCTCGGAAACCGAGGTGGCCCGCATGAAACAGGGGGCTGCGCTCATATGCCTCCTCAATCCATTTACCGACGCCAGCATCATTACCGCCCTCGCGGCCCGGTCGGTTACCGCATTTGCCATGAACCTGATGCCGCGCATCACCCGCGCACAGCCGATGGATTCGCTCAGCGCCATGAGCACGGTCTCCGGTTACAAGGCGGTGCTGCTGGCGGCGAGCCGGCTGCCGCGCTTCTTCCCGCTGCTCATGACGGCGGCCGGCACCGTGCAGCCCGCACGCGTGTTCATCATCGGCGCCGGCGTGGCGGGACTGCAAGCCATCGGCACCGCCCGGCGGCTTGGCGCGGTCGTCGAGGCCTTCGACACCCGGCCAGCGGTGCGTGAGCAGGTCGAAAGCCTGGGCGGCAAGTTCGCGGCGCTGGAGCTGCAAGCTGACAAAGCCGAAGCCGCCACCGGTTACGCCACGGCGCAAACGGAAGAGTTTTACCAGCGGCAACGCGAGCTGATGGGCCGGTGCGTGGCGGCGGCGGACGTCGTCATCACCACCGCGCTGGTGCCGGGCAAGAAAGCCCCGGTGCTCGTCACCGGGGAAATGGTCCGCGGCATGCGGCCCGGCTCGGTCATCGTCGATCTGGCGGCCGAGCAAGGCGGCAATTGCGAGCTGACCCAGCCAAACCAGGACATCGTCGTCCACGGCGTCACCATCCTTGGTCCGACCAACCTTCCCAGCACGGTCGCCTTCCACGCCAGCCAAATGTACGCCCGCACGGTGGTCAACTATCTGATGCACCTCTTCAAAGATGGCAAGCTGAATCTGGACATGAGTGATGACCTTACCAAATTGCCGATGGTGACCCATGAGGGCCGCAATCTTCAGGACGGAGGCGCCACCAAGCCATGAGTGGTTCAACGGAAATCGAAATTGGCCTGTATATCTTTATCCTGGCCGGCTTTCTGGGCATCCACGTGATTTCACGCGTGCCGCCGCTTTTGCACACCCCGCTGATGTCGGCGACCAATGCGCTCTCGGGCATCTCGCTGATCGGCTCGCTCGTGGTGGCAGGCTCCAGCGAATATGTGATCCCTACCATGCTCGGCATCATAGCCGTGGCCTGTTCCTCCACCAACGTAGTGGGCGGTTTCCTCATCACCGATCGCATGTTGCGCATGTTCAAGACCCAGGATGACAAAGCCAAGCCATGGATCGTGAGATTCGCTCTCCCGCTGGGATTGGGACTGTTAGCACTGACATTCTTGATTTTTTGGGTGTTGGGCACATTCGAACACGTACCCGCCAGCGAAGTGCTACGCTATCTCTATTTGCTGTCGGCTGTCCTGTTCATCCTCGGACTCAAAGGCCTTAGCTCGCCGAAATACGCGCGTTCAGGAATGTTCCTGGCCGAGATCGGCATGATCGCGGCCATTGTGGGCACTCTGTTCAACGACAGGATTCATGGTTGGGGCTACCTGTGGATCGCATTCGGCGCGATTATCGGCTCGGTGTTCGGCGGCTCGATGGGTTTGCGCATCCCCATGACCGCGGTCCCGCAGCGAACGGCGCTGTCGCACTCTCTTGGAGCTTTGGCGGCAACGTTGATCGGCATATCCGAGTATTTTTACCCTCATGAGGTGCTGATGATGACGCCGCTCGGGTTTGAAATCCTGATCGGTGGCCTGACTTTCACTGGCAGCTTGATCGCCGCCGGGAAGCTGCAAGGACTGCTCAAAGAAGCGCCCATGACTTATCCAGGCCAGCAGGTCGGTAATTTCGCTCTGCTCGCCGTCATGGTGATCGCATTCGTGGCGCTGATCGCGAATCCAGGGGCTTACATGCTGTTCTGGTTGGTGGTGCTCATGGCACTGGTCTTCGGCGTGCTGCTGGTCATGCCCATCGGTGCCGCCGACATGCCGGTGGTGATTGCGCTGCTCAACAGCTATGCCGGCTTGGCCGACGCCGCCATGGGGTTTGTGCTGATGAACAAGATCCAGATTATCACCGGCTCGCTGGACGGCACGTCGGGGTTTTTGCTTTCACTCATCATGTGCCGCGCCATGAACCGCTCTGCGACCAATGTGCTTTTCGGCGCCTTCGGCAAGGTGCAAGAGACGACAACCGCCCAGGAAGCGAAAGGAACCGTGCGCAGCATCACGGCCGAGGAACTCGCAACCACCCTCGAGGCCGTGCGGTCCGTGGTGATCGTGCCGGGCTATGGCATGGCGGTTGCCCAGGCGCAGCATGCCATCGGCGACCTGGCGAAAATTCTCAAGAAACGGGGAATCGACGTCAAATACGCCATTCACCCCGTGGCCGGCCGCATGCCGGGGCACATGAATGTGCTGCTGGCCGAGGCGGGCATACCCTATGAGCTGCTTTACGAGATGGAGCAAATCAACCCCTATTTCGCGGACACCGATTTGGTGCTGATCGTGGGAGCCAACGATGTCACCAATCCCGCCGCCAAGAACAACAAGTCCAGCCCGCTTTATGGCATGCCGATTTTGGAAGTGGACCGGGCCAAGTCGGTGATTGTCCTCAAACGCAGCATGCGGCCAGGGTTCGCCGGCATCGACAACGAGCTTTATTACGACCCCAAGTGCATGATGCTGTTCGGCGACGCCAGGGAAAGCGTCAATAAATTGCTGGCGGCGCTGAAGGGCTAGTCATGTACGTCGGCATCGAAATCGGCGGCACCAAGCTGCAGCTTGGCCTCGGTCCCGGCGACGGCACGATGGCGGCGATGTGGCGTGGCAGCGTCGACGTCCAGCGCGGCGGCCAAGGGATCCGCGAACAAATCCTCAAACAGGTTCCGCTGCTTTTGGAGCGGGCCGGCATGCAGCGTGCCCAGATACGCGGCGTCGGCGTCGGTTTCGGCGGGCCCGTCGATGACGCCGACCAGACTGTCATCAAATCGCATCAAATCGAAGGTTGGGATGGTTTCCCCCTGGCGAAGTGGCTGGCCGAACTGCTCGGCTGGCCTGTCGCCCTGGGCAACGACGCCGACGTGGCCGGCCTGGCGGAGGCGTTGTTCGGTGCGGGAAAGGGCCTATCGCCGATCTTCTACATTACCATCGGTTCCGGCATCGGCGGCGGATTGATCATTGACGGAGAGATCTACCGCGGGTGCGGGCGCGGGGCGGCGGAGATTGGCCATTTAGAAGTGATCAGGAGGGGAAATGGGCCAGAAAACGTGTCGGTGCTTGAAGAATGCGCATCGGGGTGGGCGCTCAGTCGGGCTCCGGAACTTTACTTGAGGTATCCCGACTACTTCCGAATTCCAGCTGACATCCCCGTTTTTTGGAAATCCGCACAGGAGGAGCGGAACTTGACCGCTCAAGATGTGGCCAGGGCTGCCGACGCAGGAAACTTGCTCGCCTGTCGCATCCTCGGGGATGCGTGGCAGATTCTCGGCAATGCGATCGCGCAAATGGTGGTCCTCCTGTGTCCGCGTCGAATCGTAATCGGTGGCGGGGTTTCCCTCATGGGCGAAAAATTGCTTTTTGAGCCCCTGAGAGGATGGGTCGCTCAACACGTCTTCAAGCCATTTGCCAGCTGCTACGACATCGTTCCCGCAGGCCTTGGCGAGGAAGTCGTAGTCCACGGCGCCTTGGCCTTGGCACGAAAACGGCTGGGTGGGTAAACTAACGCCGTCACCGAACTGGAGCGAGACAGTAATGAGCATCGCAATCGCACAAACCAAGCCAATGACCGCGGAGCAATTCTGCGAGTTCGTCAGCCGGCCAGAAAATGACCACAAATGGTTCGAACTGGTTCGAAGGGGAGGTGATCGAGTTGTCGGTCCCGCAAAAACCGCACGGTGCCGCCACGGCAAACATCGGTCGGATTCTAGGCAACTACACATTCAAACGCCGCCGCGGCTACTGCACCAGCAACGACGCAGGCGTCATCCTGGAGCGCGATCCCGACACAGTTCGCGGCCCCGACGTTGCCGTCTACGACGACGCCGAGCATTTTGAGGATCTTCACCCCAAATATGGCGAAGTGCCGCCACTGCTTGCCGTCGAGGTGCTTTCACCCAACGACCGTGCCGACCACGTACAGCACAAAATCACCGACTACCTTCGCAACGGCGTGAGCCTGGTGTGGATTGTCGATCCGGAGGTGCGCACGGTAACGGTCTATACGCCGAACAATGGCCCCAAAGTTTTCGAGGAAACGCAGACGCTGACTGGTGGGGATGTGCTGCCTGGACTGAAATGCAAGGTGGCCGATTTTTTCCGGCTTCCCGGCGACAAAAAAGCCCCGCCACGCAAGCGGAAGCCCTAAGTCGTTTAGCCGCGGTCCGAAGGACCGCGTGGTCCTTCCAGCAAATCAAACGCCGCCCGCAAACCGCGTTGGCTCTCGAAAAACCGCTGGGCGAGGCTGTCCATCGTGGCCACGAACTTGAGCAGATCATTGACGCGTTGCAACCGTTCCTCCGCGGCCGGGTTGTTGAGGATCGCCGGGGCTAGATCGTCCCGGCAGCGCCGCAGCGTCATGAGAATTGGATCGATCTCGCGGCGTTTCCGTTGGTTGGCCACCAGAGTGAACATCTCCCAGACATCGCTGATCGACAAATAGTATTCGCGGCGATCGCGGCGTTTGTGGACGCGTCTCACCAAACCCCACTCGACCAGCTTCGACAAATTCATGCTGACGTTGCCACGCGAAATGCCGAGCCGATCCATGATGTCATCCATCGACAGCGACGCTCCTGTAATATACAAGAGGCCGTGGATCCGCGCCATGGTCGGACTGATGCCCCAAAGGGACGCCATGTTGTTCCACAGTTCGACGAAATCGTCTTCGACTTTTTCCAGTTCCGGCGCCGCCGGGCGGGTTTTCATGGTTTTTGGCCCTTTCAGGAAGATGTGAAAATTGTACTGGCCGCGTGCGGCATAGCAAGCCGCTTGCGGCTTAGCGAGCAGGTAAAACGATGTCCAGGGTGCGCATCAAAATCTGCGGGATCAATAACGAACACGACGCCGAATTGGCCTGCCGCCTCGGCGCCGATGCTATCGGCCTGAATTTATACCCCGGTTCAAAGCGGCACGTTGCGGCGTCCGTGGCGGAAAGGATCGCGAAATCGCTGCCGCCATTTGTCGAGCCGGTGGTGTTGTTTGTGAATGAACCGCTTCCAAAAGCATTGCCCGTCGCCCAGCACATCGGGCGAACGATCCAGTGGCATGGTGAGGAACTGCCGTTGCCGCCGGCGGCGCCGTGGCGGTTTGTCCCGGCCTTTGCTATTGGGGAAATTGAACATCTTGGAGCGGTGACGGCTTACATCGACCGCTGCCGGGCCGTTGACCGCATGCCAACCGCCCTCTTGCTGGACGGCCGTGCTGTGGGACAATACGGCGGCACTGGTCAACCGGCGCCGTGGCGGCTGCTCGCCGGCTTCGATCCGGGCGTGGCGGTGATCCTCGCCGGCGGATTGACCGCGGAAAACGTCGCCGAAGCGATCCAGTTGGTGCAGCCGTATGCCGTGGATGTGGCCAGCGGCGTCGAAAGTGAACCTGGCCGCAAAGATCCAGACAAATTGCGCCGCTTCATCGACGCCGTGAATCAAGCAAGCAACACCTGAGAAGCATCAAGTAGAACGGAATTTATTCCGTTCTTAATGGCGAACGGAATAAATTCCGTTCTTAATGGCGAACGGAATAAATTCCGTTCTTAATGGCGAACGGAATAAATTCCGTTCTACGACGCCGAAGCAGCGCGCTCGCCGAGCAGAGTGAGATAGAGCCGGCCCAGATGGTGCCAGGCGCCTGTTTCCGGCAATTGCGAAACGCTGTCCTGCAGAGCGGCGCCTGCCTCGCCAAGCCGTCCGCAAAACAGCGACGCCATTCCCAAATTGAAGGACACCGGCACGCTCGGCGGCATTGTCTTCCACATGGCCAACGCTTCCTCACACTTGCCGCTTTGCCAGGCAAGGGCCGCTTTCTCATTGACCCACGCAGCCCGCCATGGCGCCGGCACCTCGCCATCGCCGGCCCCGACGATCTCATGCGCCGCCTGAAACTGGTTGGCCAAACGCAGAGCACCCAATGCCAGCAGCACTTTCGGAAATTGCTTTGCCGTGGACGCCGCCCTGGCCCAATCGACCAACGCCGGCGCCTGCACGGGCCGGCCGCCAGTGGGCCGCAATTCCGCAAGGCTCTTGGCTTGCAGCAGTGCCTGGAAATTCCGCACCAATTGCGGAAAATTGCCGAGGCAGAAGGGCAACGCCGTCGCCGGCTCGCTCGCCGAAACAAGTTGCGGCCAATGCGGTGGAGCTTGCAGTACTCGGGCATCCGCCACTCCATAATATTTTGCAACGGCAATTGCTTCTTCCCAAGCGGGTTTCGCATCAATAGGCTGAACAGGACCAGCTTCATAAGGAAACACATCGCCGCCAGAGTCGGCAGCTGCGAGCCCCTGGGCATGTGCTTCCGATTGCCGCTGCAGATAACGAGCCACCAAACTCGACAGATTGGGCTGAACAGGCGTATCTTGAGCACGAGGTTTGTTTGCCGAAGACATGGGAAAAACTCCTTGACGCATCGAGGGCGAAGGGTTGCTGCAATTGGTATACGCACAGGGCGATGAAACTTGCGCCCATGCTTGTGATTTTAGAGGGTCTTGACACCTTGACTGCGGAGCGCTACAGTAGGCCGACTGGACTACGCTAACTACGCCCTTGCCTTCTTTGCCCCAGTTTCCACTGGGGGCTGGATTGTTAATCATGCACAACGTTACAACGTTGGATCTTTCCCGGATCGCTCAAGACCTGCAAATTCGCAAAAGCCAGGTCGAAAGCGTGGTCCAGTTGCTCGACGAGGGCAACACCATCCCCTTCATCACCAGGTACCGCAAGGAACGCACCGGCGGCCTCAACGAAGAGGTGCTGCGCCAAATCCAGGCGCGGATCGCGTATCAACGGCAACTTGCCGACCGGAAGCAGACGATTCTAAAAAGCATCGAGGGCCAGGGAAAGCTGACCCCCGATCTGCACGACGCCATTGTCGCGGCTGACACGAGCAAGCGCCTGGAAGATCTCTACCTTCCTTACAAACCGAAGAAGCGTTCGCTGGCGAGCACCGCCCGCGAGAAGGGGCTGCAACCGCTGGCTGTGGCGATCTGGAATCGCGATCCCGCGATTGCCAATCTGGCGGATTCGTGGACGGCGTTCGTCAATCCAGAAAAAGAGCTGGTGGCGCCTGAAGATGTGCGGGCCGGCGTGCAGCACATCCTGGCCGAGATGGTCGCCGAAACCGCCGAATTGCGGGCCGTCACGCGCTCGCTGTTGTGGCAAACCGGCAGGATTTGCTCCTGCAAAAACGAAAAAGTTCCCGACGGCCAGGGCCTCGAATACAAGGATTATTTCGATTTCAAGGAACCGCTGCGGCACATCCCACCGCATCGCATCATGGCGCTCAACCGCGGCGAAAAGGAAACCGTCCTCAAAACGCTGATCGATTTCGACGCCCAGCATATCAAGAGCGCCGCCTCGAAGGCCTTGGCCGACAGCCTGCTCAAAGCCTCCGCGCCGCCGCCCCAAGCCGGCGCCGAGACGCCGCCTGCCGTGATTGCGGGCGAGGGGGAGCAAATAACGCCTGATTCGCCTTATCGGTCGCCCCATGGGGAGTTTTTGCGCATCGTTCTGGACGACGCCCTGGGCCGGCTGGTTTTGCCCAGCCTGGAAAGGGAAATCCGCCGTGAGCTGACCGACGAGGCCGAAGCGCACGCGGTCATGATCTTCGCCCGCAATCTCCGCGGTTTGCTGCTGCAGCCCCCGTTGCAGGGTCGCCGCGTGCTGGCCATCGACCCCGGTTTCCGAACCGGCTGCAAGGTGGTGGCGCTCGACGAGCACGGCAATTACCTGGAAGACGCGGTAATCCATCCGCACGCAACACGCGATCGGGAGAAAAAGCATAAAGAACAGCCCACGGCACCGACCGCTGCCGCAACATCGGTTGCTGCGCCTGGCGAATTCGGGGCCGCTCCGATCTTTGTTTCCGCCCTTGCGCCGGCGGTTGCCCCGGCAGCGGTGGAGGCCACTGCCCCCGCGCCACCGGCGAAATCGCCGTCCGCACTCAGGCGCGAGGACGCCAAAACCAAACTCCACGACCTGATCACGCGGCATCAGCTTACCGTGGTGGCGATCGGCAACGGCACCGCTTGCCGGGAAACCGAGGAATTCGTTTCCGAGCTGATCCGCGAGAAACTGCCCGAGCTCGCCTACGTCATCGTTAATGAAGCTGGCGCCAGCGTCTACTCGGCCAGCGCCATCGGCCGCGAGGAATTTCCCAACCAGGACGCCACGGTTCGGGGCACCGTTTCCATCGGCCGCCGCTTGCAGGATCCGCTCAGCGAGCTGGTCAAGGTCGATCCCCAGAACATCGGCGTCGGTCTTTATCAGCACGACATCCATCCGCGCCACCTCAAGGAGTCGCTGGAAACCATTATCGAGTCCTGCGTCAACCAGGTCGGCGTCAACCTGAACACGGCTAGCGTGCCGCTCTTGCGCCACGTGTCTGGTTTCAACCAGATGGTGGCCCGCGACATTGTCGAGTACCGCAAGCAGCAGGGGGCGTTCAAAACTCGCGAGCAGTTGTTGCAGGTGCCGAACATCGGCCCAGCCCGCTACATCCAGGCCGCGGGGTTCCTCAAAATCCCCAGCGGCGAAAACCCGCTGGACCGGACGTGGATTCATCCCGAGAGCTACGGCGTGGCGGCTGGCCTGCTGTCGGAGCTAGGCTTTGGCCCGGAGGCGCTGGATGACAAAACGCGCCAGGAGGAACTGCGCGAGAAACTCAAAAGCGTCAACCTGGAAGAATCGGCCATCCGCTTGCAAGTGGGCGTGGCGACGCTCCGCGACATTCTCGATTCGTTGGCTCGCCCTGGCCGCGATCCGCGCGAGGACTTGCCGCCGCCGGTGTTCAAAAAGGGCATCCTGCGCATCGAGGACTTGCAGCCGGCCATGGAGCTGCAAGGGACGGTGCTCAACGTCGTCGATTTCGGCGCCTTCGTCGACATCGGCCTCAAGGACAGCGGCCTGGTGCACATCAGCCAGCTGGCCAACCGTTACATCAAAAGCCCTTACGAGGTGGTGGGCGTCGGCGACGTGGTCACGGTGTGGGTGCTGAACGTCGATATGCAGCGCCATCGCGTGTCGTTGACGATGATAAAACCAGGCTCCGAGCGCAGGCCCCCGGAGAGAAAACCCCAAACGCCGCGGCCGAGCCAGGCCGCGGAAGGCCAGCGCGGCGAGCATCCCCAACATGGCGGCCAAGGGGCACAGGGGGGCAGACGACCGGAACAGCGGGGCGCCCGGCCGGGCGGACCGCCACGGCGCGGTCGTGGTCCGCGTCCCGGCCAACCACCGGGCCAGGCACCTGCCGCTGAAGGGGCTGCGTCGGCGCATGCGGGCGGCAGGCCCAAACCACCGCCCCCACCGCCCCCGCCGCCGCGCAAGCCCCGCAGGGAGCCGCCCAGGCCGAAACTGTCGCAAGCGGCCCTGGAAGGCAAGGCGCCGTTGCGGACCTTCGCCGAGTTGGGCGCGATGTTTGCCGCCAAGCAGGCACCGCCGCCGCCGCCGCCACCGCCCGTTGCCGCACCGCCGGAGCCGAAACCAGTCGTCGAGGCCGTGGCTGATGCCCAGCCCGTGGAACAGGTGGCTAGCGCCGACCCATTGGTTTCCTCGGATTCAACAACGCCGCCGTCGTAGGCCGGGCTTGTGGGGTACGAAGATTCGTTAAGCCGCCCTAACCTAAACATTGCGAATTGACCGGAACTCTGCCGAACAGTAATGTTGAGGTAGCAGGATGAGATTCTCCTTCATCCTTTGGGACGATATAGGCGATCCTGATGGAAACGTCGAACACATCGCGGAGCACGATCTAACCGTTGGCGATGTGGAGAGTGTATTGAACAACCCAAGTAGTGAAGGTGTCAGCAAGTCCACTGGCAATCCTGCTTTGTGGGGCTAAGTGCCGGACGGGCGCTACATCATTGTCGTTTACGAGGCTGTTGACGAAGATACCATCCGGGTAACCACGGCATACGAAGTTCCTCAACCAAAATCGAAGCGTTGGCGTAAGAAGAAGTAACATGCAAAAGAAACCGCTAAAGCGCGTTTATCGCACCGAGCATATCTCCCCTGAGCAAGCAAGGCGTGACAGGGAACTACGCGAGAAGATTCAAGCAGAATTCCCTCCGTTGCGGCCCGTGGTTGTCGCGCCGGCGCTGAGCGCCTCGTTAAGAAATGCTATTGCCACGAGCCGAAAGCCCATCGGCCAGTTAGCCAAAGAAGCTGGGATTTCCCCCACGATGGTCACGCGGTTTGTGGCGGGCAACGGTGACCTTCGCCTGGCAGCTGCCGACAAGCTGGCCCAGGTCTTGAGATTGAAACTGGTCGTCGGCTGAGATTCGGCGATTTTATAACCGCGTTCAGATACGTCAGCACTCGACCGGCACTTAATGGCCAGGGGATGACAATTGGGAAGGCCCAAGCTTATGAACGTCAAGCGACACGTCTATCTTGTCAAGGCCGACGACGAGCTTATTTCCCACTGCAAATGCCCGGACGCGATGATCACCTTTCCGCCGCAGATGGACTGCCCCTGGTGCGGTTGTGGTTGGCTCTTCACGTGCATCGAGTGCCGCAGAGCTTTTACCTTTGCGGTCGGCACGCTCGTAAACGAAACCTGGGAAGAAACCGCTCGCCGCGATCTCCAAAAAGGATGGGGAGGAGCGCCTTCCGCACAGGAAGTGGCGGATTGGGTTGCGGCGATGAAGGAACTGTTAGCGGATGTGCAGACCGGTCGGCGCTATGTCTGCCTCGATGGCCGGATTATCGCCGCTGATGAGACAGCCATTGATTTCGACGGTTGGCACTCTCGCCACCAGCTGGACGTTGTACCACATGTCGCAGCGTTGGAGGATCGATCAATCCTCGAGAAGGTGCTTGGCAATCGCGAGTATTGGCAGGCCACAAGGATCGAACAGGATTGAGAACGCCACGCAAAATTTACGATGGAGTTCGAATTATGCACGAATCAACTGCTTACGACGTAATCCACGAAGAGGGCTTTGCCAAAGGGCAGATTGCAGGCGAGCAAGGTCTTCTCCTGCGGCAAGGTCGCAAACGCCTAGGCGCGCCCGATGAAGCAACTATTGCCGCCCTGCATGCTGTCAAGGATTTAGACCGTCTGGAGCGATTGGCCGATGCTGTCATTGACGTTGCTTCGTGGCAGGAATTGCTGGCCACGCCCTGACGCCAAACGTCAGGCTGAAAGCCTGACCTACGTAGAACGCAACATCCGCTCCAGCAACACCCTGTTAATCCGCCCCCACAGCCGTTCCTTGCCGTCCACAACCACCACCGGCACACGTTCGCCATACTGGCGAACCAGTTCGGTATCGCCGTCCACGTCGACGGCCTTGAGCTGAAATCCGTGGCGATGCCGCAGCTCCTGGAGGATTTTCCAGGCATCGTCGCACAAATGGCAACCGTTGCGCGTGTACATCACCACGCGCCTCTCTTCGGCAGGTTCCCGCGCTGCGGTAGTCGCCACATCGGCCATTTGCTATCCTAATGTAGATGTTGACGTGCTGCGATGCCTTCAGTCGATGCTGGCTGCCTTTCGCTCAGGAACAGATCTGCCCTTCGAGGATGATCCATGCCTTCTCCGCGTGACCCCAACGCACCACCGCGAAAAAATCGGCGACGGCCCGAGGTCATGCCTGGCGGTTGGTTGTGGCTGGTCCTGCTGATCATGCTCGCCCTCGGCATGCTGCTCTTCTTCGGCATCGGCACCGTCCCCCTGGATTATTCGGAGCTCTGCCTGCTGGCCGAGGCCGGCAAGACCGATAAGGGCAGCAACAAAATCATCAAGCGAATTGCCTTCATCGGCAGCGACAAGCTCGAAGGTGAATTGTATGCCGATTGGCGCGAGGTCATCACTGGGGACAAGCTCGATCCCAAGCTCGACAAAGAAAAACTCGAGCAGATCGCGAAAAAGATTCACGGCACCAAGATCAACAGCCTGCTGATCCCTGAAAGCAACATACGCGGCCCCGACTCCGTGTCGGCCATGCTGGACAAATATAAGGTCGCCTACGCCCGTGACCCGGACACCTCCGAATGGCTCCCGAAGGCATTGTTCTTCCTGCTGCCGGTGCTCATCTTGGTGGCGGTTTTTGTCTTCTTTGTGCTGCCGCGCTTCCGCGATCCGCTGGGCGGCGGCTTCCTCAGCAACTACATCAAGAGCCCCGCCAAACGCTACGAAAAAGCCAAGATGCGCATCACCTTCGACGACGTGGCCGACATGCAATACGCCAAGCGCGAGCTGCAGGAGATCGTCGAGTTCCTCAAGGACCCGGAGAAGTTTCCAGCGCCTCGGCGCCCAGGTGCCCAAGGGCGTGCTGCTGGTCGGCCCGCCCGGCACCGGCAAGACGCTGCTGGCCCGGGCCGTGGCCGGCGAGGCGGGCGTGCCGTTCTTCAGCATCAGCGGCTCGGAATTCATCCAGATGTTCGTCGGCGTCGGCGCCAGCCGGGTGCGCGACATGTTCAAGACCGCCAAGGAAAACGCCCCGTGCCTGCTGTTCATCGACGAGATCGACGCCGTCGGCCGCATGCGCGGAGCCGGCGTCGGCGGCGGCTCCGACGAACGCGAGCAGACGCTCAACCAGATCCTCAGCGAAATGGACGGCTTCAGCCCACCGAGTCGGTCATCGTCATGGCGGCCACCAACCGGCCCGACGTGCTCGACTCGGCCCTGCTGCGGCCGGGCCGGTTCGACCGCCACGTCACCATCGACCGGCCGACCTGGCAAGGCCGGCTGGAGATCCTCAAGGTCCACACGCGCAACAAGCCGCTGGCCGACGACGTCAACCTGGAGGCCATCGCCCGCAAGATGATCGGCATGACCGGCGCCGACCTGCGCAACCTGGCCAACGAGGCGGCCCTGCTGGCGACGCGCGAGGACAAGACAACGCATCGACCGGCACGACTTCGAGCGCGCCGCCGACCGCGTGCTGATGGGCCCAAGCGCGAGGAAGTCCTGACGGCCGAGGAGCAAGCGCCGCACCGCCTATCACGAAGCCGGCCACGCCCTGGTCGAGCTGGCTGGAGCCGGACTGCGACCCGCCGCAAAAGGTGTCGATCATCCCGCGCGGCCGGGCGCTGCGGCGTGACCTTCAACCTGCCTGAGGAGGAGCGCTATGCACCACGGCCTGGATTACTTCAAGGCCCGACTGGTCGCTGATGATGGGCGGCCGGGCGGCCGATCGGCTGGTCTATCAGCCAGCCGTTCGCCGGCGCCGAGAACGACCTGAAGCAGGCGACCCGCCTGGCCCGCTACATGGTGACCCACTGGGGCATGAGCGACCGGCTCGGGCCGATGTCGTTCCGCATCGGCGAGGAGCACGTCTTCCTCGGCAAGGAGATCCAGGAGCCGCGCGACTTCAGCGAAGACACTGCTCACGATCATCGACGAGGAAGTGCAAAAGCTGCTGCGCGAGGCCGACGAACAGGCCTACCATCTGCTCGAAACCCACCGGGATCAGCTCGACCGCCTGGTGGAAGCGCTGTTGCAGAAAGAAGAGCTTTACAAGGAAGAAATCGATGCACTCCTCGGCGTGAAACCCACCAGGGCCGTGATCGGCGATAATGGCAAAGGCGGCGCGATGAATACGGCTGTACGCGTTGGTGGGGACCCGGCGAGCCGAACGCCGTAAGGCGTCGGGTCGGACGGCGCCCCAGGCCTCGTTCCCAAACGCCTCCCAAGGAATTGTCGGGGGAAGGTCAGGCTGTCAGAGAGATAATTGTATACTCTGGACACCCGACTTTGCACAATCTCCCCCTTCCAACGCTTGTGGGTTTTGGGCATCGAGAGGCAACCGCGATGAAATCTGTTTCCGCCGTTCTTGCATGCGCAGTCCTGGTGCTGTTGCCGGCTTTCATTTGCGGTTGCGCCTCGGACAGGCCACCTAAAAAAATCATCGGCGTCTCCGTGCTGACACTGACACACCAGTTCTTTCTCGACATCAGCGATGCCCTCAAAGCCGAGGCCAACAAGCACGGCTATGACGTCGTTTTGGTCAGCGGCGAGTTTGACGTTGTCAAGCAGGACAAGCAAGTCAAGGATTTTCTGGTGCGCCGCGTCGACGCCATCGTGCTCGCGCCGTGCGATTCCAAAGCGATCGGCGCCGTCATCGCCGACGCCAACGCCGCGGGCGTGCCGGTGTTCACCGTGGACATCGGCTGCCTGGCCCCGGGCGTGAAAGTCGTCACGCATGTGGCTACCGACAACTACGCCGGCGGCAAGCAGGCGGCCGAGGCCATGATCGAGGCCCTCGGACCCTCCGGCGGCAAGGTCGCTATCATCGATCACCGTGCCGTCGAGTCGTGCATCCTCCGCGTCAAGGGCTTCAAGGAAGTGATCGCGGCACACAACAAAAAGCCGGGCGTGGTGGGCAAGATCGAGATCGTTACGGAGCTGCCCGGCGGCGGGGCCAAGGCCCAGGCCTTCAAGGCAGCGGAGGATCTTTTGCAGCAGCACGAGGATCTGGCGGGGATCTTTGGCATCAACGACGACACCGCTCTCGGCGCCGGGCGGCACTTGAAAAGGCCCGCCGGACCGAGCGCGTCAAAATCATCGGCTTCGACGGCCAGCCCGAGGGCAAGCAGGCCATCAAGGACGGGAAAATCTATGCCGATCCGATTCAATTCCCGAGGAAACTGGGGCACGCCACGGCCAACGCGATTGTGCGGTATTTCGAGGGCGAGGAAGTGCCGGCCGAGATCCTCTTTCCGACAGGCTTGTATCGCCAGGCGGACGCGATCAAGGAGCTTGGGGGGGCGTGAATGCATTTCAGGGGGGCGTCTGAAATGTATTTCAGGGGGTCTGAAATGTATTTCAGGGGGTCTGAAATGCATTTCGTAGGGGTGACAGGGGGGGGCCGAAATGAAATGAATCTTCTTGATTTGGAGCCCACTTAGGTTGAGTCATGCCCATGTTGCTTGCAATGCACGAAATCGACAAGTCCTTCCCCGGCGTGCATGCCCTGCGTGGCGTCGATCTGGCATTACGCGGCGGCGAAGTGCTTGCCCTGGTCGGGGAGAACGGCGCCGGCAAAAGCACGTTGATCAAGGTGCTCGCCGGCGCCGACTTGCCGGACAGCGGACGCATCGACATAAGCGGCCATGACGCGGGCATTCGCAATCCCATCGACGCCAGGCGGGCCGGCATCGCGGTCATCTATCAGGAGTTCAACCTGGTGCCGTCGCTGTCGGCGGCCGCCAACATCTTCCTGGGCCAGGAGACCTCGCGGCTGGGTTGGCTGCGGCACGGCGATGAACAGGCCAAGGCCCGGGAGCTGTTTCGGCGCATCGGCGTGGACATCGACCCCAATGCTCTTTGCCGCGATCTCACGGTGGCTCAGCAGCAAGTCGTCGAAATCGCCAAGGCTCTAGCGGCCGACGCCCGCATTTTGGTGATGGACGAGCCCAGCGCCGCTCTGACGCCGCAGGAAGTCGAGCGGCTGTTCAAGGTCATTCGCGACCTTAAAAGCCAGGGGCTGGGAGTCATTTACGTCAGTCATCGGCTGGAGGAGATTTTTGCCGTCGCCGACCAGGTCATTGTGCTCCGCGACGGCGCATGCATCGGCATGCTCATGGTTGCCGACTGCAATCGAGATCAACTCATCGAGATGATGGTCGGCCGCAAGCTCGACCAGGATTTTCCCCGGCGCACATCGGCCAGAGGTGAACCGCGCTTAGCGGTAAGCGGTTTGTGCCGCGGGTCGAAAGTGCGCGATGTGTCGCTGACCGTTCACCGCGGCGAAGTGGTCGCCCTGACCGGGTTGGTTGGCTCGGGACGGACGGAGACCCTGCGGCTGATCTTCGGCGCTGACCGCCGCGATCGAGGCACGATTGCGATTGATGGAGAGCCGGTGCGAATCGGTTCGCCGCGCGATGCCATAGCCGCGGGCATGGCGTTTTTGACCGAGGATCGCAAGGGGCAGGGATTGGTGCTGTCTCAATCGGTGCGTGCCAATTTCGCGCTGCCGAATTTGCGGCACTGGTCGCGATGGGGTTGGATCGACCAACGGGCCGAGCGCACGGCTCTGGCCCAGCATGTCGACAGGCTGCGCATCCGCCTCGCGAGCACGGAGCAGCCGGTCGGCACACTTTCGGGCGGCAATCAGCAGAAAATCGTCCTGGCCAAGTGGCTCGAGCACCGTTGCCGGGTCGTGCTGTTCGACGAACCAACCCGCGGCATCGACGTGGGTGCCAAATACGAAATCTACCAGCTCATCAATACCCTGGCCGAGCAGGGCAAGGCGATTTTGCTCGTCAGCTCCGAGTTGCCGGAGGTTCTGGGCATGGCCGATCGCATCCTGGTCATGCACGAAGGCCGAATCACGGGCGAGATTACCGACGTCGGGCGATCGACCCAGGCGGACATCCTCAAGCTTGCGGTGGGATAAAGCACCATGCGACGACATCTTTCGGAATATGGCATGCTGGCGATCCTGGTTGGATTGTGTGCCGTCCTTAGCGTTTTGACGCTTTCCGAGCACGGCGGCTCCGGCGCCGCGGGCGGCGAGGAGCTGGCGGAGGAAGTCGTTCGCCAGGTCGACGTTGGCGGCCGCGTGGCGATCGTCACAGGCGAAGGCCAGGAAGACAAGGAATTTGCCGACAGTTTAGAGCGGGTACTGAAAACGAGGTCGGCAACCGTGGCCGCCCGGCTGGAAGGCTCGCCGTGCGCCGTGCGGTTGGCACTGGAGAAAATGGAGCTCGACCATGTCATGGTGGACGCCGTCGCCGTCAGCGCCAGGGTCGGCCGCTGGGCGGTGCTGGAGGACTTCCAGAAAAGGTATCCCCGGCTGGGACCTGTGAAAATCATCCAGCGCGAGTCTATGTCTGGCCGCGATTCCTGCAAGTAGCCAACCTCCGCAACATCGCCAATCAAATCGCCATCATCGCCATCCTCGCGGTGGGCATGACCCTGGTCATCATCACGGGGGGCATTGACCTTTCGGTCGGTAGCATGATCGCGCTGGCGGCAGTAGCTTCGGCCCTATTGGTTCGGGAGCTGGCCGTGCGCGGGAAGCGTCGATAGTGGGGATGATTCTCTGCGCTGCCGCGGCCATCGCCGGGTGCGCCGCGCTGGGGTTGGTCAATGGCGTGCTGATTACGATGTTCCGAGTGCCGCCCTTCATTGCGACGTTGGGGATGATGCTGGCGGCACGCGGGTTGGCGCGCTTGCTTTCCCAGGAGACGGCGATTTATGAGCTGCCCGCTTCGGTGCTATGGTTGGGACGGGGTGCCGACTTGCTCGGCATTCCTAACGCCGTGGTGCTGATGCTGGTGCTTTATGCGGCGGCACACATCCTGATGACGCGGACGGTGCTGGGCCGCTTCATCTACGCCGTGGGCGGCAACGCCGAAGCGGCCAGGCTTTCGGGCGTTCCTGTCAGGCGAGTGATTGTCCTCGTTTACGTGCTGTGCGCCATTTTGGCAGGGTTGGGCGGCATTGTCGCGGTGTCGCTGCTGCAAAGCGCGGCACCGACCTATGGCAACGAGTATGAACTGTATGTGGTGGCCGCCGTGGTTGTGGGAGGCACCAGCATTTCGGGAGGCGAAGGCAAGATGGCTGGCACGCTGATCGGGGCGTTTATCATTGCCGTCATTCAAAATGGCATGAACCTGCTGGGAATCGCGGGCGCCATGCAGGCGATCGTTTTGGGCATGGTGGTCGTCGGCGCGGTGGCCATCGATCGGCTGAGGAGGCAACGTTAATGGGACCGATAGGTCTTATGGGACCTATAAGTCCCTGATTGCGGTTAAATCGAAACCTCGGTCTCGCTTGCCGTCTTGTTAAGCACTTCATCGGCCAGGCTGGCGAAGAACAAATCCAAGCCGCCTCCGCCAACCAGCGTGTCGCTGCCAGAGCTTTGAACCGTGGTGGCATTCAGGTAGTCTGTGCCATTGAGGCCACCGGAAGTCCCACCGGCGCCGGGGCCGAGCAGGTCGTCCACGCGCGCTTGGTAATTGATATCGGTTCGGCTCCACTTGGCCAGAATCGCATCGAGGGCCGCCACGTTGGCGTCAAAGCTGGTCTTGCCGCCGATCAGGACAGTTTGGCCGCTGCCCGCGGTCAGCAAATCATTGCCGCCGCCGGCGATCAGCACGTCGCGGCCCGAGCCGCCGATGAGGGTGTCGCTCTCGGGTCCGCCCACCTCCACCGTCGGCCCGCCTCCGGCAGTGATGACATTGTGCCCACCGCCGCCCAGCAGGATCGCGGGCAAGGTAACGGCGCTATCCACGGTGATGACGTTGTTCGCGGTGCCGCCGTAAACCACCAGCCGAGTCAATCCCGCGACTGGATAGGTATTGGAGAACGTGAAGCCATTGGTGCAGCCCGTCTGATTGATCTGCACAAGCAGTTCTGTTCCGCTGGAGGCACTCTCGATCTGAATGTAATCGTCCTCGGCGATGCCATCCACCACCAGGTCAGTTTGTCCCGGATTCAGCGCGTCCGGCTCCAGGGCGACGATGTCCACCACTTGGGTCACGGACCCGGAACTGCTGCTCTGGTGGTTGCCGTCGCCGTTATATTTGGCCTTGATGGTGTGGCTGCCCAGGCTAAGTGATGACGTGGTGTACGATGCCGACCCGCCCACCAGATTGACAGTCTGCAGCGGTTGGCTGCCGTCGTAGAAAGTCACGTTTCCCGCGGGTGTGCCCGTCCCACTGGTCGGGTTGACCGTGGCGGTGAAGGTCACCGGTTGGTTGAAGACGGATGGATTGACCGCGGAAGTGACAAGCGTGGTAGTGGTTGCAACCTGGGTGACCGTCAGCGTGCCATTGGCGTAGAGGATGTTGTAATTGCCGAGGCCGGGGCCGACCGCGGAAGTAGGCACGATGGAATAGGGCCCCACCGCAGCGGATGCTGGCGTGCCGGCACTGGTCAGCGTAACGCTTGTAACCTTGTCGTTGCCGAGCAATCCATTGGTGGTGAATTCCGTGCCCGAAAACACGAGTGTTTGCCCATAGGGCTTGGAAGCGTTATCGGCAGTGATCGTCAAGGTGCGCCACGGTGATGTTCGCGGTCGTGGTTGGTTGGGTGAGCGTGTAATCGACGCTGGCCGCGGTGCCATCCTGTGTTTTGCCCTTGAGCGTCAGGCCCGCGACCTGCACCGTGATGCCGTTGCCCACGTTCGCCGAGGCGAAAGTGCCGGTGGCGCCGCTGGTCACCAGGGCGACGGTTCCCGGCCCCGGAGGCGTGGCGTCGCCGCTGATCACGCCGTGCAGCGTGGCGGCACTGGTGTTGAGCGTCGCCGTCTTGTTGGCGTTATAGACTTTGTTGGCGGCCGTGATGCCGGTCACCGTCAGCGTCGCTGGCGTGATGTTCGCCGTCGTCGTCGGCTGCACCAATGTGTAGTCCACCGTGGCTGCGGTGCCGTCCTTGGTCTTGCCCGTCAGCTTCAGGCCCGCGATCTGCACCGTGATGCCGTTGCCCACATCCGCTGAGGCGAAGGTGCCGGTGGCGCCACTGGTCACCAAACTGACCGTCCCAGGACCCGGAGGCGTGGCGTCGCCGTTGATCACGCGATTCAATGTGGCGCCGCTGGTGTTGAGCGTCGCCGATGTGGTGACGTCATAGGTCTTGTTGCTGGCCGTGATGCCGCTCACGGTGAGCGTACGCGGCGTAATGTTCGCCGTCGTCGTCGGCTGGATCAACGTGTAGTCCAAACTGGCCGCGGTGCCGTCCTTGGTCTTGCCGGTCAGGGTAAGGCCCGAAATCTGGACAACAATGTTATTGGCCACGTCCGGCGAGGCAAAAGTGCCTGTGGCGCCGCTGGTCACCAGACTCACCGTCCCCGGACCCGGAGGCGTGGCGTCGCCGTTGATGACGCCAACCAAAGTGGCGGCGCTGGTGTTGAGCCTCGCCCAGGTGCCGCCGTGATAGGTCTTGTTGTAAGCCGTGATGCCGGTCGCCGTGAGCGTCGCCGGCGTGATGTTCGCCGTCGTCGTCGGCTGAGTCAGCGTGTAGTCCACGGTTGCCGTAGTGCCGTCCTTGGTCTTGCCGGTCAAGGTCATACCCGCGATCTGGACGGTGATGCCGTTTTTCACATCGGGCGTCGCAAAATTGCCGGTGGCGCCGCTGGCCACCAAACTAACAGTCCCTGGCCCAGGGGGCGTGGCATCGCCGCTCACCGCCCCATGCAGCGTGGCAGCGCTGGTGTTGATTGTCGCCGAAGTGTTGCCGTTGTAGGTCTTGTTGCTGGCTGTAATGCCGGTCACCGTGAGCGTCGCCGGCGTGATGTTCGCCGTTGTCGAAGACGGCTGTATCAGCGTGTAGTCCACGCTGGCCGCCGTGCCGTCCTTGGTCTTGCCCATCAGCGTCAGGCCCGCGATCTGCACGGTAATGCCGTTTTTCACGTCGGGCGTGGCGAAACTGCCGGTGGCGCCGCCGGCCGCCAGCGCGACTGTGCCTGGCCCAGGAGGCGTGGCGTCGCCGCTGACCACGCCATGCAGCGTTGCAGCGCTGGTGTTGAGCGTCGCCGTGGTGGTGCCGTCGTAGGTCTTGTTGTTGGCTGTGACGCCCGTCACCGTTAGCGTCGCCTGGGTGATATTCGCCGTCGTCGTCGGCTGCGTCAGCGTGTAGTCCACGCTGGCCGCGGTGCCGTCTTTCGTCTTGCCCGTCAGGCTCAGGCCCGCGATCTGGACGATGATGGCGTTGGCCACGTCGGCAGAAGCGAAAGCACCCGTGGCGCTGCTGGTCACCAGAGCGACTGTGCCCGGCCCAGGAGGCGTGGCATCGCCGCTAATCACGCCATGCAGCGTTGCGCCGCTGGTGTTGAGCGTCGTCGTTGTGGTGCCGTCATAGGTCTTGTTGCTTGCCGTGATGCCGGTCACCGTGAGCGTCGCGGACGTGATGTTCGCCGTCGTCGTCGGCTGCGTCAAGATATAGTCAACGCTGGCCGCGGTGCCATCCTTTGTCTTGCCTGTCAGGTTCAAGCCCGCAATTTGTACCGTGATGCCATGGCCCACGTCGGCCGAGGCGAAGGCACCGGTGGCACCGGTGGTCAGCAGGCCGACCGTCCCCGGCCCAGGAGGCGTGGCGTCGCCGCTCACCACACCCACCAGCGCGGCGGCGCCCACGTTCAGCGCCGCCGTGGTAGTGCCATCGTAAGTCTTGTTGCTGACCGTGATGCCGGATGCCGTGAGCGTCGCTGGCGTAATGTTCGCCATCGTCGACGACGGCTGCGTCAACGTGTAATCCACACTGGCCGCGGTGCCATCTTTTGTTTTGCCTGTCAGGGTCAGGCCCGCGATCTGCACGGTAATGCCGTTTTTCACGTCGGGCGTGGCGAAGCTGCCGGTGGTGCCGCCGGCCGCCAGCGCGACCGTGCCTGGCCCAGGAGGCGTGGCGTCGCCGCTCACCACGCCATGGAGCGTTGCCGCACCCGTGTTGAGCGTCGCCGTTGTGGTGCCGTCGTAGGTTTTGTTGTTGGCCGTGACACCTGTCACCGTCAACGTCGCCTGCGTAATGTTCGCCGTCGTTGTCGTCGATCTGCTGCGTCAACGTGTAGTCCACGCTGGCCGCGGTGCCATCCTTGGTCTTGCCCGTCAACGTCAAGCCCGCGATCTGCACCGTGATGCCGTTGCCCACATCGGCAGAGGCAAATGCGCCGGTGGCGCCGCCGGCCGCCAGCGCAACCGTCCCCGGCCCAGGAGGCGTGGCGTCGCCGCTCACCACGCCGTGCAGCGAGGCAGCACCGGTGTTGAGCGTCGCCGTCGTGGTGCCGTCGTAAGTCTTGTTATTGGCCGTGACGCCTGTCACCGTTAGCGTTGCCGGTGTGATGTTCGCCGTCGTCGTCGTCGACTGCTGCGTCAACGTGTAGTCCACGCTGGCCGCGGTGCCATCCTTGGTCTTGCCCGTCAACGTCAAGCCCGCGATCTGCACCGTGATGCCGTTGCCCACATCGGCAGAGGCAAATGCGCCGGTGGCGCCGCCGGCCGCCAGCGCGACCGTCCCCGGTCCAGGAGGCGTGGCGTCGCCGCTCACCACGCCGTGCAACGTGGCGCCGCTGGTGTTGAGCGTCGCCGTCGTGGTGCCGTCGTAAGTCTTGTTATTGGCCGTGACGCCTGTCACCGTTAGCGTTGCCGGTGTGATGTTCGCCGTCGTCGTCGATTGCTGCGTCAGCGTGTAGTCCAGGCTGGCCGCGGTGCCATCCTTGGTCGTGCCCGTCAACGTCAAGCCCGCGATCTGCACCGTAATGCCGTTGCCCACGTCGGCAGAGGCAAAGGCGCCAGTGGCACCGCCGGCCGCCAGCGCAACTGTGCCCGGCCCAGGAGGCGTGGCGTCGCCGCTCACCACGCCGTGCAGCGTTGCGCCGCTGGTGTTGAGCGTCGCCGTCGTGGTGCCGTCGTAAGTCTTGTTATTGGCCGTGACGCCTGTCACCGTTAGCGTTGCCGGTGTGATGTTCGCCGTCGTCGTCGATTGCTGCGTCAGCGTGTAGTCCAGGCTGGCCGCGGTGCCATCCTTGGTCGTGCCCGTCAACGTCAAGCCCGCGATCTGCACCGTAATGCCGTTGCCCACGTCGGCAGAGGCAAAGGCGCCAGTGGCACCGCCGGCCGCCAGCGCAACTGTGCCCGGCCCAGGAGGCGTCGCGTCGCCGCTCACCACGCCGTGCAGCGTGGCGCCGCTGGTGTTGAGCGTCGCCGTCGTGGTGCCGTCGTAAGTCTTGTTATTGGCCGTGACGCCTGTCACCGTTAGCGTTGCCGGTGTGATGTTCGCCGTCGTCGTCGTCGACTGCTGCGTCAACGTGTAGTCCACGCTGGCCGCGGTGCCATCCTTGGTCGTGCCCGTCAACGTCAAGCCCGCGATCTGCACCGTGATGCCGTTGCCCACATCGGCAGAGGCAAATGCGCCGGTGGCGCCGCCGGCCGCCAGCGCAACTGTGCCCGGCCCAGGAGGCGTCGCGTCGCCGCTCACCACGCCGTGCAACGTGGCGCCGCTGGTGTTGAGCGTCGCCGTCGTGGTGCCGTCGTAAGTCTTGTTATTGGCCGTGACGCCTGTCACCGTTAGCGTTGCCGGTGTGATGTTCGCCGTCGTCGTCGATTGCTGCGTCAGCGTGTAGTCCAGGCTGGCCGCGGTGCCATCCTTGGTCGTGCCCGTCAACGTCAAGCCCGCGATCTGCACCGTGATGCCGTTGCCCACATCGGCAGAGGCAAATGCGCCGGTGGCGCCGCCGGCCGCCAGCGCAACTGTGCCCGGCCCAGGAGGCGTCGCGTCGCCGCTCACCACGCCGTGCAACGTGGCGCCGCTGGTGTTGAGCGTCGCCGTCGCGGTGCCGTCGTAAGTCTTGTTATTGGCCGTGACGCCTGTCACCGTTAGCGTTGCCGGTGTGATGTTCGCCGTTGTTGACGACTGCTGCGTCAACGTGTAATCCACACTGGCCGCCGTGCCGTCTTTGGTCGTGCCCGTCAACGTCAAGCCCGCGATCTGCACCGTGATGCCATTGCCCACATCGGCAGAGGCAAAGGCGCCAGTGGCACCGCCGGCCGCCAGCGCAACTGTGCCCGGCCCAGGAGGCGTCGCGTCGCCGCTCACCACGCCGTGCAGCGTGGCGCCGCTGGTGTTGAGCGTCGCCGTCGTGGTGCCGTCGTAAGTCTTGTTATTGGCCGTGACGCCTGTCACCGTTAGCGTTGCCGGTGTGATGTTCGCCGTCGTCGTCGTCGACTGCTGCGTCAACGTGTAGTCCACGCTGGCCGCGGTGCCATCCTTGGTCGTGCCCGTCAACGTCAAGCCCGCGATCTGCACCGTGATGCCGTTGCCCACATCGGCAGAGGCAAATGCGCCGGTGGCGCCGCCGGCCGCCAGCGCGACCGTCCCCGGTCCAGGAGGCGTGGCGTCGCCGCTCACCACGCCGTGCAGCGTGGCGCCGCTGGTGTTGAGCGTCGCCGTCGTGGTGCCGTCGTAAGTCTTGTTATTGGCCGTGACGCCTGTCACCGTTAGCGTTGCCGGTGTGATGTTCGCCGTTGTTGACGACTGCTGCGTCAACGTGTAATCCACACTGGCCGCCGTGCCGTCTTTGGTCGTGCCCGTCAACGTCAAGCCCGCGATCTGCACCGTGATGCCATTGCCCACATCGGCAGAGGCAAAGGCGCCAGTGGCACCGCCGGCCGCCAGCGCAACTGTGCCCGGCCCAGGAGGCGTCGCGTCGCCGCTGACCACGCCTTGCAGTGCCGCGCCGCTGGTGTTGAGCGTCGCCGAGGTGGTGCCGTCGTAGGTCTTGTTGTTGGCCGTGATCCCCGTCACCGTCAGCGTCGCCGCCGTAATGTTCGCCGTCGTCGTCGGCTGCACCAGCGTGTAATCCACGCTGGCCGCCGTGCCGTCCTGGGTCGTCCCGCCGAAGGTGATCCCCGCTATGTGCACCGCGATCCCGTTGGCCACGTCACGCGAGGCAAACGCACCGGTCGCGGCGCTGTCGTTGAAGTTGACTCCCGAGTCGCCGCTGACCACGCCTTGCAGCGCCGCGCCGCTGGTGTTGAGCGTCGCGGACGTGGTGCCGTCGTAGGTCTTGTTGTTGGCCGTGATCCCCGTCACCGTCAGCGTCGCCGCCGTAATGTTCGCCGTCGTCGTCGGCTGCACCAGCGTGTAATCCACGCTGGCCGCCGTGCCGTCCTGGGTCGTCCCGCCGAAGGTGATCCCCGCTATGTGCACCGCGATCCCGTTGGCCACGTCACGCGAGGCAAACGCACCGGTCGCGGCGCTGTCGTTGAAGTTGACTCCCGAGTCGCCGCTGACCACGCCTTGCAGCGCCGCGCCGCTGGTGTTGAGCGTCGCGGACGTGGTGCCGTCGTAGGTCTTGTTGTTGGCCGTGATCCCCGTCACCGTCAATGTCGCCGCCGTGATGTTCGCCGTCGTCGTCGGCTGCAGCAGCGTGTAATCCACCGTGGCCGCCGTGCCGTCCTGGGTCGTCCCGCCGAAGGTGATCCCCGCTATGTGCACCGTGATGCCGTTGGCCACGTCAGGCGAGGCAAACGCACCTGTCGCGGCGCTGTCGTTGAAGGTGATTCCCGAGTCGCCGCTGACCACGCCTTGCAGTGCCGCGCCGCTGGTGTTGAGCGTCGCGGACGTGGTGCCGTCGTAGGTCTTGTTGTTGGCCGTGATCCCCGTCACCGTCAATGTCGCCGCCGTGATGTTCGCCGTCGTCGTCGGCTGCAGCAGCGTGTAATCCACCGTGGCCGCCGTGCCGTCCTGGGTCGTCCCGCCGAAGGTGATCCCCGCTATGTGCACCGTGATGCCGTTGGCCACGTCAGGCGAGGCAAACGCACCTGTCGCGGCGCTGTCGTTGAAGGTGATTCCCGAGTCGCCGCTGACCACGCCTTGCAGTGCCGCGCCGCTGGTGTTGAGCGTCGCCGAGGTGGTGCCGTCGTAGGTCTTGTTGTTGGCCGTGATCCCCGTCACCGTCAACGTCGCCGCCGTAATGTTCGCCGTCGTCGTCGGCTGCAGCAGCGTGTAATCCACGCTGGCCGCCGTGCCGTCCTGGGTCGTCCCGCCGAAGGTGATCCCCGCTATGTGCACCGTGATGCCGTTGGCCACGTCAGGCGAGGCAAACGCACCTGTCGCGGCGCTGTCGTTGAAGGTGATTCCCGAGTCGCCGCTGACCACGCCTTGCAGTGCCGCGCCGCTGGTGTTGAGCGTCGCCGAGGTGGTGCCGTCGTAGGTCTTGTTGTTGGCCGTGATCCCCGTCACCGTCAATGTCGCCGCCGTAATGTTCGCCGTCGTCGTCGGCTGCCGCAGCACGTAGTCCACGGTGGCCGCCGTGCCGTCCTGGGTCGTCCCGCCGAAGGTGATCCCCGCTATGTGCACCGTGATGCCGTTGGCCACGTCAGGCGAGGCAAACGCACCTGTCGCGGCGCTGTCGTTGAAGGTGATTCCCGTGTCGCCGCTGACCACGCCTTGCAGTGCCGCGCCGCTGGTGTTGAGCGTCGCCGAGGTGGTGCCGTCGTAGGTCTTGTTGTTGGCCGTGATCCCCGTCACCGTCAACGTCGCCGCCGTAATGTTCGCCGTCGTCGTCGGCTGCAGCAGCACGTAGTCCACGCTGGCCGCCGTGCCGTCCTGGGTCGTCCCGCCGAAGGTGATCCCCGCTATGTGCACCGCGATCCCGTTGGCCACGTCACGCGAGGCAAACGCACCGGTCGCGGCGCTGTCGTTGAAGGTGATTCCCGTGTCGCCGCTGACCACGCCTTGCAGCGCCGCGCCGCTGGTGTTGAGCGTCGCGGACGTGGTGCCGTCGTAGGTCTTGTTGTTGGCCGTGATCCCCGTCACCGTCAACGTCGCCGCCGTAATGTTCGCCGTCGTCGTCGGCTGCACCAGCGTGTAATCCACGCTGGCCGCCGTGCCGTCCTGGGTCGTCCCGCCGAAGGTGATCCCCGCTATGTGCACCGCGATCCCGTTGGCCACGTCACGCGAGGCAAACGCACCGGTCGCGGCGCTGTCGTTGAAGTTGACTCCCGAGTCGCCGCTGACCACGCCTTGCAGCGCCGCGCCGCTGGTGTTGAGCGTCGCGGACGTGGTGCCGTCGTAGGTCTTGTTGTTGGCCGTGATCCCCGTCACCGTCAGCGTCGCCGCCGTAATGTTCGCCGTCGTCGTCGGCTGCACCAGCGTGTAATCCACGCTGGCCGCCGTGCCGTCCTGGGTCGTCCCGCCGAAGGTGATCCCCGCTATGTGCACCGCGATCCCGTTGGCCACGTCACGCGAGGCAAACGCACCGGTCGCGGCGCTGTCGTTGAAGTTGACTCCCGAGTCGCCGCTGACCACGCCTTGCAGTGCCGCGCCGCTGGTGTTGAGCGTCGCGGACGTGGTGCCGTCGTAGGTCTTGTTGTTGGCCGTGATCCCCGTCACCGTCAATGTCGCCGCCGTGATGTTCGCCGTCGTCGTCGGCTGCAGCAGCGTGTAATCCACCGTGGCCGCCGTGCCGTCCTGGGTCGTCCCGCCGAAGGTGATCCCCGCTATGTGCACCGTGATGCCGTTGGCCACGTCACGCGAGGCAAACGCACCGGTCGCGGCGCTGTCGTTGAAGGTGATTCCCGAGTCGCCGCTGACCACGCCTTGCAGTGCCGCGCCGCTGGTGTTGAGCGTCGCCGAGGTGGTGCCGTCGTAGGTCTTGTTGTTGGCCGTGATCCCCGTCACCGTCAGCGTCGCCGCCGTAATGTTCGCCGTCGTCGTCGGCTGCAGCAGCGTGTAATCCACGCTGGCCGCCGTGCCGTCCTGGGTCGTCCCGCCGAAGGTGATCCCCGCTATGTGCACCGTGATGCCGTTGGCCACGTCAGGCGAGGCAAACGCACCTGTCGCGGCGCTGTCGTTGAAGGTGATTCCCGTGTCGCCGCTGACCACGCCTTGCAGTGCCGCGCCGCTGGTGTTGAGCGTCGCCGAGGTGGTGCCGTCGTAGGTCTTGTTGTTGGCCGTGATCCCCGTCACCGTCAACGTCGCCGCCGTAATGTTCGCCGTCGTCGTCGGCTGCAGCAGCACGTAGTCCACGCTGGCCGCCGTGCCGTCCTGGGTCGTCCCGCCGAAGGTGATCCCCGCTATGTGCACCGCGATCCCGTTGGCCACGTCACGCGAGGCAAACGCACCGGTCGCGGCGCTGTCGTTGAAGGTGATTCCCGAGTCGCCGCTGACCACGCCTTGCAGCGCCGCGCCGCTGGTGTTGAGCGTCGCCGAGGTGGTGCCGTCGTAGGTCTTGTTGTTGGCCGTGATCCCCGTCACCGTCAACGTCGCCGCCGTGATGTTCGCCGTCGTCGTCGGCTGCAGCAGCACGTAGTCCACGCTGGCCGCCGTGCCGTCCTGGGTCGTCCCGCCGAAGGTGATCCCCGCTATGTGCACCGTGATGCCGTTGGCCACGTCAGGCGAGGCAAACGCACCTGTCGCGGCGCTGTCGTTGAAGGTGATTCCCGAGTCGCCGCTGACCACGCCTTGCAGCGCCGCGCCGCTGGTGTTGAGCGTCGCCGAGGTGGTGCCGTCGTAGGTCTTGTTGTTGGCCGTGATCCCCGTCACCGTCAACGTCGCCGCCGTGATGTTCGCCGTCGTCGTCGGCTGCAGCAGCACGTAGTCCACGCTGGCCGCCGTGCCGTCCTGGGTCGTCCCGCCGAAGGTGATCCCCGCTATGTGCACCGTGATGCCGTTGGCCACGTCAGGCGAGGCAAACGCACCGGTCGCGGCGCTGTCGTTGAAGGTGATTCCCGTGTCGCCGCTGACCACGCCTTGCAGCGCCGCGCCGCTGGTGTTGAGCGTCGCCGAGGTGGTGCCGTCGTAGGTCTTGTTGTTGGCCGTGATCCCCGTCACCGTCAACGTCGCCGCCGTGATGTTCGCCGTCGTCGTCGGCTGCACCAGCGTGTAATCCACCGTGGCCGCCGTGCCGTCCTTCGTCAAACCCGTCAGCGACAAACCGGACACCTGCACCGTGATGCCGTTGCCCACGTCCACCATCGCGAACGCCCCGCTGGCGCCAGCGGTCGACAGGCCGACCGTCCCCGGCGAGGTGGCGTCGGCGGGCACCACACCCACCAGCGTGGCACTGCCGGTGTTGAGCGTCGCCGACGTGGTGCCGTCGTAAGTCTTGTTGTTGGCCGTGATGCCGGTCACCGTCACCGTGGCCGGCGTTATGGTTACGTCGGCGCTGTTGCTGCTGCTGGCGTTGGCATAATTGGGGTCGGTGCTCGCGAAGTGTGCGACCACACTGTAGGTGTCGGCGTCAACCGGCGCGTTGTTTGAGCTGACCAATTGGCTATTCGTGTAAGTAAACGTGAAGCCGTTAGGAGAGGGTGTTACAGACGTGCCGTCGCTGGGCTTGGTCGCCGTGCCGGTCGCGGCGTGGCCCACTTCGTTGTAAACGTAGCTGCCACCAGTGGCCGTCACATTGGGCACGATGAGCAAATCAACGTCGTATGCATTGGGGTCGGGGTTGGCGGCGTTGGAGATGTCCGTGCCGCTGGCGTAGGAAATCGCCAGGGAATAGCCACCTAACGCGAAAATCGTCCCGGCGGGTTGGTTCGTGCTGCCGACGGTGGTCCCCGTGGTGCTGATGAGGATCAAACGCTGCGTTGGCGCGGCGCTGCTGGTGCCCGTCAAGGTGATGGTGGCGCCCGACATGTTGACAGTGCCATTGACCACAAGCTGGTCGTAGTCCGTGCCCGCAGTGATGTAGGGCGAATTAACGTCCATTGCCAGGCCGCCGCCCGTGGCAAACGTCAGGCTGCCGTCGATCGTCACCGTGGCCACCACGCCCTTGCCGCCCGGAGCCAGCGTCACGCCGGAGGTGATGGTCGCGTTTTCGGTGTAGGTTGCCTGGATGGGGTTTACATCATCGCTGCCCGCGCTCGCGGCGGCGACGGCGCCAGTCGTGCCCGTGCCGATGTTGGCCCAAATGGCCCGGAGATAGCCGGGGGATGTCGCCTGGCCCACCGTCACCGCCCGGTTGAAGGTGTTGCTGCCAAGCAGACCCGAAATCTCCGTGCCGACGTCACGCCCTGACGCCGCGTCAAGGTATTGCTGGAAATTCGGCGAGCTGGCTACCGACGGCGCTGTGAATGTGTTGCCCGAAATCGTGTCAGTGGTATCGGCAACCTTTACGTTGCCAACTGGAACGGCGCTGGACGAAGTGGATTCGAAGACATCGCCTGAGACGCTGACGGAACCGCCCGTGATTAGCAGTGCCCAACGGCTCAGCGTGGCGCCAATGGTGAAGCCCATGCCGGCCGCCCCGATGGTGGAACCGCCGCCGAGGGAATTGACCAAGACGGTCCCGCCCGTGGCGCTGGCGTCGGTGATCGTCGTCAAAACCGCGCCATTGACGGAACGCAAAGTCACCAGTTTGTTGACAACCACGTTTTCCGTGTATGTGCCGTTGTTGACGTTGACGGTCCCGCCGCCCGCGGGCAAATCGCCGATGGCCTCGTTGATGCGGCCGCCGGCTTGCGTTTGCTGGCCGCCGGCGCCAACATCCAACTTGGAGAAGTTGCCCACAAAGCCGGTGCCGACTGCCGAATTGACGCCGCTATCCAGCCATGGCGTGTAATCGATGCTGGCAGGGCTGGAAATCTCGGCCTGAATGCCGCTTTCCGAGCTGGTGCCCCACCAATTCGCCGAAGCGTTGATCGTCAGCGCGCTGAGGTTGTCGATGGCATAACCGCCATTTCCATGGAGATCATTGGCGGCATTCTTCCCGCCGATGGCGCCGACGCTGGCGGCCCCAGAATCGATAAGGATGCCATCGCCCGTATTGGCCGTGATGAGATTGTTGGTGGCCGACACCAACGTGCCGCCGCTTTCGACCTCGACGCCAGTGCCGTTGTTTTCGATGGTGTCAAAGCTCAGCGTGGCAAATCCCGTGACGTCAACGCCCGTGGTGTTGTCGTAGATGTGGTTGCCGGTGATCGTGGCGCTGGCGTCACTGCTGACCTCGATACCCACGACGTTGCCGTAGATCGAGGAATTGTTGCCCTCAATGGTCGCGGAAGCGTCGGACCCGGTGACCAGAATGCCTGTGGTCGCGCCGCTGAGGGAGTTGGCGACACCGGCGCCGGTGCCGCCGACGGTGGCGGTCACGCCCGCGCCGGTGCCGTCGATTTCCACGTCAGTGGCGAAGCCCGATACCGTATTGCCGGTCATGGTTGCGAAAGCCGCGCCGGCGGCATCGTCGAGGCTAATGCCAATGGTTCCCGAGCTGCCGGTGACGCTGTTGCCGGTGACCAAGGCGGGACTGCCCGATGCACCCACGCCCGAGAGACCCACGCCGATCTGCGTGATGCGGGTCAAGGTGTTGCCTTCAACCGTGAGGTCGGCCGTGGCTTCGACATAGATTCCCGCGGTGCCCACGCCGGAAATCGTGTTGGCCGCACTAGCCGTGCTGCCGCCGATCAAGACGGTGTCGGACAAACCGTCAACATAGATCCCGTAGCTGCCGGTGCCGATGCTAGGAATGCTGTTGCCCTGGAGGGTAGCCGAAGCATCGCCGGCGAGAGAAATACCATAACCAAAGGACCCCATGTCAATGGTGTTGCCCTGGCCGGTGCCGGTGCCGCCAATCTGGATCTGGCCTGCCACGCTATCCAGGTCAATGCCGTCGCCGGCGGTGGTAATGGAGTTTCCTTGTATCGTCACCGCCCCTGACCCGCCGGAACCGGTGGAATTGATGCCAATGCCAACATTGCTGATGACGTTACCGGTCACGGTGGCCGACGCGGCCCCGCTCAGGTCAATACCCGTGCTGGCAGGGCCCGTGCCCATGATGATGTCGTTCTCGATATCGACAGGGACCGCACTGGGGTCGATGCCCGTGACGGCTTCAATGGTGAAACCGGTGATCGACACGGTGCTGGTCGAAGTCGGCGCCGTGATGCTGATCGCCGCCCCGCTGGCCGGGTCGATGATCGCCTCGGCCGCGCGGCCAGCCGGTTCGGTGACCGGGTTGACGTTGCCATTGGGGCCGATCAGTTCCAGGACCTCGTTGATGTTCAAATTCTCAGGGTAGTTGCCGGCGGCGACGTCGATGATGGTGCCCGGCGCGGCAGCGTTAATGGCGTCCTGGATGGTCGGCATGTCGGATTCGGACGGCGCTGTATCCGGTGATGATGCCGAAGCCGGTCTCGCCATAGATCGCATCGATGGTGCCGCCAAACTCGGTGCTGCTGACCGTGGCGCCGTCCTCCGAGCCGCCTGTCGGTGGGGAAACCAACGTCCACTTCTGGCTGACGAAAATCGTGCTGGTGGCGGCGTCCAGCATCACATTGCCGGTGTTGTAATAAAGCTTGAACAGCGGGCCGCCGGCGTTGCTTAAGCCGTTCACCGTGGCGAAGGTCCCGGTATGGGACGTGAAAGTCAGGATGGTGAAATTGTTCCCAAAGACCGGGGAATAGCCGCTGACCAAATTCACGTTGAGAGTGCCGTCGAGCGAGGCAGTCCCGCTAATCGCCAGCTGGCCAAACGGGCTCGGATAACCGCCCAGGTCGATGTTGAGAATGCCGACGCTGTCCTGCGTGTAGTTGCCGTTGATCGTCAAGGTGCCGGGAGCATCGCCTGGCTCGACCGTTGCGCCATTCTGGACGTTGCCATTGATCGTTCCAATGCCTTCGAGAGTGCCGCCGATGATTTCTAAATTAGCGACGTCAAGGGTGCCGTCGATAGTCGTGGTGCCAGCAGTTTCAAGGTCGCCTGTGCTGTTGATGGTAGAGCCCTGGCCGATGGTGAACGCGCCCTCGAACTCGATGGGGCCGGAGGTGGGGGAGCCGTAGTAAGTCGCGATGTTGCCGTATAAACCACTCCGGATGGTGATGCCAGGCCCAAAGATGAGTGTCCCGTTGGTGCGGTTATAAATAGCATCGGAATGGGTGGAATCCTGGCCAAATTGGATGGTGCCCGTGCCCGCCACCGTCTGGGAAATGCCATCTTGATAAGCGCCAAAGTAGAGCTGGCCGTAATTGGACGTGTTGGCCGCACCACCTAAATCGATCAGGCCGTTGTCGAATGTTAGGCCACTATAAATAAACGCGGAAGTACCGTAACCTGTCATCGAGATCGTACCAGGCAGGGCCATGCCGCCGCCCAAGGTCACAGCGTCCAACGCGACCTGATCGTAAAGGGTCGACAGGTCCAGGGTGCCTTCCACCGTCACGCCATTCAGCGTTCCGAGCGTTTGCGTGGCTGCCAAATCGTTCCCCAGGGCGTCGGTCGTGACCGTGCCCTGGAAGATGAGTCCGCCAACCAAGTTCAGCGGCCCGGTGGAACTGCTCAAAGCCAAAGTCGCGGCGCGGTTGTCAAGCGTCCCGGTCAAGTTCAACATGTCGCTCGCCACAATTTGGCCGCCGGCAACCAGGCCGTCGAAGGTGGCGGTGGTGAACACGCCTCCCAAGTTGATCGTCGAGCCGGCCGCGATCAATAGCGTGCCGAGGTTGGACCAATAATAATTGGGGGCAGAGGGGTCGGTGGGCAGGACGTTGCCGGAGTTGCCTAGGGTCGGGCTGCCCAGGCTCACCGTCGAGGGATCCACGGTGATGGTCCCGTAATTGGTCCAACTGCTGAAGAGGTTTAGCGTCGAGTCCGTCGCCGTGATCGTGGCGGCGTTGTTGTTGAGGCCGTTGCTCCAGCCCTGGCCTTCCAGCGTCGCCGTGGCGCCGTTGCTGACTTCGATGGAGCCGTCGTTGACCCAATTGTCGGCATTGATGGTCAGCGAACCGCCGGCGGTGTCTTCTTTGATCGCGCCCTGGTTGTCAATCGGCCCGGAAGCTGTGCCGTAGTAAGACTCGATAACGCTTGACAAACCGCCCTGGATGGTGATGCCGGGCGCGATGATGAGTGTGCCGCTGGAGACATTGGCGAGATCATCTTGGCCGGAGTTCTGCCCAAACCGGATGGTGCCTGTGCCGGCGAGCGTCTGGGAAATGCCGTCTTGATATTTGCCAAATAGGAGTTGGCCGGAATTGCCGGTGTTGAGCGCACCCCCTAATTCGATCAGGCCGTTGTCGAGCGTCAGGCCGTTATAAACAAAGGCGGCGGTACCGTAACCCGTCATCGAGATCGTACCAGGCAGGGCCATGCCGCCGCCCAAGGTCACAGCGTCCAACGCGACCTGATCGTAAAGGGTCGACAGGTCCAGGGTGCCTTCCACCGTCACGCCATTCAGCGTTCCGAGCGTTGGCGTGGCTGCCAAATCGTTCCCCAGGGCGTCGGTCGTGACCGTGCCCTGGAAGATGAGTCCGCCAACCAAGTTCAGCGGCCCGGTGGAACTGCTCAAAGCCAAAGTCGCGGCGCGGTTGTCAAGCGTCCCGGTCAAGTTCAACGTGTCGCTCGCCACAATTTGGCCGCCGGCAACCAGGCCGTCGAAGGTGGCGGTGGTGAACACGCCTCCCAAGTTGATCGTCGAGCCGGCCGCGATCGAAAGCGTGCCGAGGTTGGACCAATAGTAATTGGGGGCCGAGGGGTCGGTGGGCAGGACGTTGCCGGAGTTGCCCAGGGTCGGGCTGCCCAGGCTCACCGTCGAGGGATCCACGGTGATGGTCCCGTAATTGGTCCAACTGCTGAAGAGGTTTAGCGTCGAGTCCGTCGCCGTGATCGTGGCGGTGTTGTTGTTGAGGCCGTTGCTCCAGCCCGGCCTTCCAGCGTCGCCGTGGCGCCGTTGCTGACTTCGATGGAGCCGTCGTTGACCCAATTGTCGGCGTTGATGGTCAGCGAACCGCCGGCGGTGTCTTCCTTGATCGCGCCCTGGTTGTCGATCGGCCCGGAAGCTGTGCCGTAGTAAGACTCGATAACGCATGACAAACCGCCCTGGATGGTGATGCCGGGCGCGATGATGAGTGTGCCGCTGGAGACATTTGCGAGATCGTCTTGGCCGGAGTTCTGCCCAAACTGGATGGTGCCTGTGCCTGCGAGCGTCTGGGAAATGCCGTCTTGATATTTGCCAAATAGGAGTTGGCCGGAATTGCCGGTGTTGATCGCACCCCCTAATTCGATCTGGCCGTTGTCGAGCGTCAAGCCGTTATAAACAAAGGCGGCGGTACCGTCGCCTGTCATCGAGATCGTGCCGGGCAGCGCCATGCCGCCGCCTACCGTCACTGCGTTCAGCGTGACCTGATCGTAAAGGCTCGAGAGGTTCAAGGTACCGTCAATCTGGACTTCGAGGAGTGTGCCGCCCGAGGTTGCAGCCGTGACGGTGGTGAGCGAAGTCACCACCGCTTTGGCCAGCGTGCCGCCCTGGAGGTTGACGGCGTCGCCGCTTTGATCGACCTCCAACGCGCCGGGGCTGCCGGACCCCGAAAGGTCGAGCGTGCCGCCGTTAAGGTTCAATGTAACGTCGGCGGCGGTCACCGTGAAACTGGAGATCGTGTCGGTGACATTGTCGTTGTGGTTGATGATTTGGTTGGGTATGTCGACAATGACGTCATTGTAAGACGCGGGCAAAACGCTGCCGGGGACGTTGCTGACCGCCGGATCGTTGAACGACCAGTTCTTGGGGTCGTCCCAATCATTCGGATTCGCGGCGTCGTCACCGGTCCAGTAGATTTTGGTGGAAACGTTGTTTTCCAAAGTCAAACTGCTGCCGCTGTAAACTGCGGTTAGCACGACATTGTTGGAGTAAGGCCCCAGGTTGTTGATGACGGCAAACGTGCCGGAGAGGTTCTGCGTGGAGGTCACGACCACGAAGCCGCTGCCCAGGCCAGGGACAAAGGGATTGACGAGGGTGACATTGAGGTCGCCGCCCAGGGTCGCGAGACCGTTGACGGATAGGGCGCCATAGACGGAGCTGCCGGCCAGGTCGATTTGCAATACGCCGCTGGCGCCTTGCGTGTAGTTGCCGGTGATGCTCAGCGTGCCGGGTTGGTCGCCAGGCTCGACCATGGCATTGTTGATGACGTTGCCGTCGATCATGCCAATGCCCGTGAGGTTGCCGCCGCTGAGGGTGAGCGTCGTGGCGTCAAGGGTGCCGTCCACCGTGGTGATTCCAGCAGTCTGCGTGTAGCCCGCGTAGGCATTGATCGTCGCGTCCGGACCCACCAGAATAGAGCTTGAATTCGTGGTAAACCCGTCGAGGTTGAGAACGCCGCCGCTGGTATTTTCTTCAATCGTGCCCTGGTTGACGATTGGCCCAGGGTTGGCGTAATAAGAATCAATCGTGCTGTATAAACCGCCCTCGATGGTGATGCCGGGCGCGAACGTGAGGGTGGCGTTGGTGTAACTATAGATACCGTCATTTCCGTTATTGTCCTGGCCAAATTGAATGGTGCCCGTGCCGGCAACGGTCTGGGTAACGCCGTCGTTGTAGGAGCCGAAATAGAGTCGGGCGTAGTTGCCAGTGCCGGCCGCCCCGCCCAATTCGATCAGGCCGCTGTCGAGCGTCAGGCCGTTATAAACATTCGCGTAAGCAGCATAACCCGTCATCGCAATCGTGCTGGGATGCGCCATGCCGCCGCCCAAAGTGACTGCGTTCAACGTGACCGCGGCGTTACTGGACGTCATGTCCAATGTGCCTTCCAGTGTCACGCCGTCCAGCGTTGCGAGTGACCCGGTAGCCATGAGGTCGTCGCCAACATTGTCGGTGACGACCGTTCCCTGGTAAATGACCCCGCCTTTCAGGTTCAGGGGCCCGGTCGATGCGCCCAGGGTGAGCACGGTCATGGTCCCACTGTCCAGGGATGTGTAAAGCCCTGAATTGTCCACGGTGCCGACGAGGTTGACGGTGTCGCCGCTAAACGGGGGATTGCCGGTTTGCAGATCGTAGTAAGTGTCGGTCGAGAACAGCCCGCCCAGGTTGACCGTCGATCCGGCGCTGATGGTGAGGGTGGCGCTGTTAGTCCAAACGTTATCGGCTGCCGACGGGCTCGTGGGGAGGATGATTCCGCTGAGGTAGGTAGGCGTGCCCAGGCCGACGGTCGACGGATCGACCGTGATCGTGCCGTAATTGATCCAGTTATTGTAAAGGTTCAGCGTCGCGCCCGTCGCCGTGATTGTGGCAAGGTGGTTGTTGAGACCGTTGCTCCAATCCAGGCCTTCGAGCGTGGCCGTGGCGCCGTTGCTGACCTCGACGGAGCCGTCGTTGACCCAGTTATTGGCATTGATGGTCAGCAAGCCGCCGGCGGTGTCTTCCTTGATCGCGCCCTGGTTGTCGATCACCCCGGGGTTGGCGTAATAGGAATCGATCGTGCTGTACAAACCGCCCTCGATGGTGATGCCCGCCGCGAACGTGACGGTGGCGTTGGTGAAACTAAAGATGCCATCGTTGCCATTGTAATCCAGGCCAAATTGGATGGTGCCGGTGCCGGCCACCGTCTGGGCAACGCCGTCGTTGTAACTGCCGAAATTCAGCCGCGCGTAATTACCGGTGCCGGCCGCCCCGCCCAATTCGATCAGACCGTCGTCGAGCGTCAGGCCGTTATAAACATTCGCGTACGCGGCATAGCCCGTCATCGAGATCGTCGTGGGCAGCGCCATGCCGCCGCCCAAGGTCACTCCAATCAGCGTGACGGAAACATTACTGTTCGTCATGTCCAGCGCGCCGTATAGCGTTACGTTTTGCAGCGTTCCGGTAACAGGACCGGCCACCAGGTCGTCGCCATCGGCATCGGTGACCACGGTGCCCAGGTAAATGAGCCCGCCATACTGGCTGTCGGAAAGGTGAAGCGCCCCGGTCGCCGCGCCGAAAGTGAGCACAGACCTGGTTCCGCCGTCCAGGGAGGTGTAAAGCCCCGAGTTATCCAAGGTGCCCAGGAGGTTGACGGTGTCGCCACTAAAGGGGGGATTGCCGGTTTGCAGATTGTAATAAGTGTCGGTCGAGAACAACCCGCCCAGGTTGACCGTCGATCCGGACCCAATGCTGATGGTGCCGCTGTTGGTCCAAACATAGCTGGCCGCCTGGGCATTTGTCGGCAGAATGTTGGTCGGGGTGCCCAGGCTGATGGTCGACGGATCGATAGAGATGGTGCCGTAGTTGGTCCAGTTGTTATACAGGTTCAGCGTCGCGTCCGTCGCTGTGATGGCAGCGGCGCTGTTGGTTGGGCTGCCGTTGCTCCAACCCTGGCCCTCCAGCGTTGCCGTGGCGCCATTGCTGACTTCAACGGAGCCGTCGTTGACCCAATTATTGGCATTGATAGTCAGCAAACCGCCCGCGGTGTTTTCCTCGATTGCGCCCTGGTTATCGATCACGCCGGGGTTGGCGTAATAGGAATCGATGGTGCTATACAAACCGCCCTCGATGGTGATGCCCGCCGCGAACGTGAGGGTGGCGTTGGTGAAACTAAAGATGCCATCGTTGCCATTGTAATCCAGGCCAAATTGGATGGTGCCTGTGCCGGCCACCGTCTGGGCAACGCCGTCGTTGTAACTGCCGAAATTCAGCCGGGCGTAATTGTCGGTGCCGACCGCTCCGCCTAATTCGATCAGGCCGCCCTGGAGCGTCAGGCCGCTATCGACATTCGCGTAAACGGCATAACCTGTCATCTCAACGGTGCCGTCCACCGTCACATTGGTCAGCGTGAGATAAACGTTGCTGTTGGTCATGTCCAGCGTGCCGTCGATCTCGACATTACTGAGTGTGCCGCCCGAGGTCGTGGCCGTGATGGTGGTGAGCGACGTCACATCCGCATTCTCCAGTGTGCCGCCTTCGAGGTTGACGACGTTGCCGGCGGCATCGAGCGGGCCCTGGCCACTGGACCCTGACAGATAGAGAGTGCCGCCCTGCAGATTCAGGACATCGCCCGCGGCGGCGGTCGCGGTATAACTATCGACCGTGGCGCTGTAGCCAGTTGGGAAGTTGATGGTTTGGTTAGGTATGTCGACAATGGCATTATCGAAATACGTAGGCAAAACGCTTCCGGGTATGTTGCTGACCGCCGGATCGTTGAACGACCAGTTCAGGGGGTCGTCCCAATCATTGGGATTCGCGGCATCGTCGCCGGTCCAGTAGACATTGGTGGTGACAACGTTGTTTTCCAGTGTCAAACTACTGCTGGTGGGTACGGCGGTCAGCACGACATTGTCAAGGTAAGGGCCCAGGTTGTTGATGGCGGCGAACGAGCCGGACAAGCTTCCGGTCAGGACCACGAAGCCGTCGCCGACAGCGGGGACAAAGTTGCCGACCAGGTTCACATTGAGGTTGCCGCCGAGGTTGGCGGAGCCGCTAACGGCTAGCGAGCCGTAGCTGTTGGTGCCCGCGAGGTCGATTTGCAAGACGCCGCTTGCGCCTTGCGTGTAATTGCCGATGATGGTCAGGGTCCCGGGAGCGTCCCCGGGTTCGATCAGGGCATTGTTGTCAACGTAGCCGTTGATGGTGCCGATCCCGGTAAGAGTGCCCCCGTTGAGGTCAAAGGTGGTAGTGGGGTAGTAATACGAGGTCAAGTCGAGGCTGCCGTCGACAATGGTGGTCCCGGCGGTTTGAACGTAGTCTTGGGAATAATAGCCGTAGTCGTAGACGAAGGAAATGGTGGCTCCGCTGTCGACCTCCAGGGTGCCCTCGTTTGTGAAGCCTGGTTGAGAATAGGCGCTGTTGGCAATAGACAAAGTGCCGTTGGCGGTGGATTCAACTATTTTACCCTGGTTGACGACAGCGGCATAATAGTAAACGTCCATTTCACTGCTTGACCCACCCTCAATGGTGATGCCCTGGGCGATGTTGAAGATCGACCCATAATCATAGGAGTAGAACTCGAGGTAATTGGTCGACGCACCCTGGCCAAAGATGACATCGCCGGTGCCAAGCAAGTTCTCGCCGCTGTATTGGTTGAAGTACAAGGCGGCATTACCGCCCGTTGGACCACCCAGGTTGATAGTTCCGTTGAGGGTCAAATTGTCGGTGACATAGGCATAGGCATTGTTCCCCAAATCGAAAGTGTTGTCGAGCGTGACGCCGTCCAACGTGCCGCCGTTTGGATTGCCGACCAGGTCATCCCCCGTGACGGTGCCCTGGTATATGTAGCCGCCCTGGAAACCTAGCGGGAATGTCAGGTCAAGCATGCCGCCGGTCATGGGGTTATTTGCCGCGCTGTTGTCCAGCGTGCCGATCAAGTTGACAGTGTCGCCTGAAAGGGCTTGGCCGTTTTGACTCAGGTAGGTCTCGAGGTTTGTCAAGATGTCCGTCGTCAAGATGCCGCCGAGGTTTACCGTGGAGCCGGGCGCAATCGAAAGCGTGCCCTTGTTGGTCCAGCCGTCATAGTAGTAATCATTAGGCGACGGCTGAGTAGCATACTGGCCGCCCAGGGAAATCGTCGAAGGATCAGCGGTGATGGTGCCTGTGGCGCTGTTGGTCCACGAGCCGGTGAGGTTCAACATCGAATCCGTCACCGTCATCTGGCCATCATTGACCCAGCCTATGCCGTTAATCGTCAGTTGACCGCCAACGGTGTACTGAATAATCGTGCCCTGGAAATCGAAAGATTCAGGTCCGTAGTCGCCCGTAATATAGCTCGATGTGCCCCCCTCAATGGTAATGTGCGGGCCGATCGTCAGGGTGGCGTAGCTATAGTTGTACAGGTAGGCCGAATAGGTGCCGATCCCGAACTGGATGTTACCCGTGCCGCTGACTGTCTGAGCGACCTCGTTGTAAGTGCCGAAGTCGAGATAAGCGTAATTCGAGGCGCCGCCTAGCAGAATTGTCCCGTTGAGCACTAGACCGTTGGTAACGGTCACGCTTGGGTAGTTATAAACATTTTGGGTGGTCATATCCAGGGTGCCGTCCAACTGCACCGCATTCAACGTGCCGCCGGCGTTGGAGGCGTAAATCGTCGTGCCGGCGGTCACGTCGGCATTTGCAAGCGTGCCCCCACTAAGAATCACACCATCTCCCGGTTGATCGACTTCCAATGTGCCACGCGGAGCTGTTCCTGACAGGTCGAGAGTGCCGGCGGTAAGATTGAGCACCACGCTCTGGAGGGTGACGGTAAGACTGCTAATGACGTCGGTGGCGTTGCTCGAATAATTGATCGTCAGGGGAGTGCCGGGCGAAACGTAGTCTATGACGACCGGGTTGCCGGGACCGGGCAAAATGAAGCTGGGCACATTGCCCGCGGGGCTGAGCGGATCAATAAAGGACCAATTCGCCGGATCATTCCAACTGCCGTCATTGCCGTCGCCGGTCCAGTAGACGGTCGAAACGGCGGGAAGATTGTACTCCAGCGCCAGGCTGGTGGGACTGTAAACGACATTGGGGTTTCCCGGGCTGTTGATATTTTGCGTGGCGAATGTACCTGAAAGATGGCCGGCGCTCAAAATGTCAAACGCGCTTCCCGACACCGGTGTGTTGGGAGTCACCGAGACGTTAAGCGTGCCGCCGACGGAGGCGGCGCCCGTGACGATGAGTCCGCCGACCAAAAGCGACGGGCTGTCGATCAGGTTGCTGTCAAGAGTGCCGCCTGGGCCCTGGGTATAATTGCCATTGATAGTCAGGGGGCCTGGGGCATCTCCCGGAGTGACGATGGCGCCGTTGTTGAACACGTTGCCGTTGATGGCCCCCATGCCGTTGGCGCCCGTGCCGCTGAGGGTGCCGCCGTTGAGCGTGAGCGTATCGGCGTCCAGGATGCCGTCGACCTTGGTGCTGCCGCTTGATTGGGTATAGCCGCCCTCGGTGTCAATAGTGGCGCCGGTGGCGACGAACAATTGACCGCCGTTGTTATTGCCAATAAATTCGTTGATAAAAAGTGAGTCACCGCTTTGAGTTTCCTGAATCACGCCCTGGTTGTCGACCGGGCCGTCGATGTAGCCGTACTCCGCGGTGCCGTTGATGGTAATGCCGGGCTCAACGGTGAGCGTCCCGCCTTGCACATTGATGTAGTTGTCATAGTAGCCGCCCAAGTTGATGTTGCCGGTGCCCGATAGGCTTTGCGGAAGGTTTTGCTGGCCGCTGTAGTCGTTGAAGACCAGCGAGGCGTAATCGCTCCCGCCAAGGTCGAATGTGCCGTCGACCGTTAGGCCGCCGTAGACGGTTGCGCTGGTGTCGTAACCTGTCATCTCAACCGTGCCGTTCACCGTCACGTCGGTAAACGTGGCGTAGACATAGTAGTTGGTCATGTCCAACATACCGTCCAGTTCAACTCCACTAAACGTGCCGCCCGAGTTGGTGGCCGTGAGGGTGGTGAGCAAAGTCACATCCGCGTTGGCAAGCGTGCCACCCTCGAGGTAGACGTAGTCACCGGATTGATCGACTTCGAAAACGTGGGAAATGCCCAACGGGCTGGCGCCCCCGAGGTTCAAGGTCCCGCCCGACAGGTTAAGAGTGTCGTCCGTGCCTGTGACGGTAAAACTGGCGATCTTGTCGTCGGCACTGCTGGAGTGATCAATGGTTTGGTTGGAGAGGTCGACGACCACGTCGTTATCGACGCTGGGAAGCAGATCACCAGGCACCACGCCTGCTGGAAGTGCGGGATCGACGGTCGACCAATTCAGAGGGTTATCCCAGTTATTGTCGCCTGCGGAACCGGTCCAGTAAACGGTCCCGGCCGCGGCGGGAGCGTCGACACTCAAGGCGTCGGGATCGCTGTAATCCCCCGTGAACGAACCAAGGTTGGTAATGTTGAACGCGGCGGCGTAGGTGATCGGGTTGTTGGAACTCAGGACCTGGAATTCGGCGCCGGTGACTGGGGTGTACCCAAGGGCAAGTGTTAAGTTGAGCGTGCCAGCCATGCTGATCGTGCCGGTGCCGGTGACAACAAGTTGCCCGAACAGCCCCGTGCCGGGGTCGCCGTCCAGGTTGATTTGCAGCGTGCCGCTTGCGCTCTGAGTAAAATTGCCGTCGATCGTCAGAGTGCCTGGCGCATCGCCAGGCTGGACAATGCCGTTGTTGACGACGTTGCCGTTAATGGTTCCCGTGCCCATGAGCGTGCCATCGTTGATGAATTGTCCATTGTAGGGGACACCGTAGGAGTACTGAAAGACGTAAAGAGTGGCGGAGCTGTCCACTTTCAGAGTCCCGGCATTGGTGAAAGTGTCGCCATTTCCTTCAATGTAGAGCGTGCCGTTGTTCGGCACCTCGATGGTGCCCTGGTTGATGAAGGAACCAGTGATAGTGCTGCCGTAGTAATAGTAAGCGGTGTTGCCTTCGATATCGATTCCCGGCCCTATGGTCACTGGCGCGGCGCTGTAATTTTCCATGAAGGCATAATTTCCACTGAGGTCGATGGTGGCGACCCCGCCAGCGGCGAGCGGCCCAACGCTAATGGTCTGCGGTAAAGCTGGATTAACCTCTGATTGGAAATCAATGCCTGCATCGTATCCGGAAACGTTGATATCCGTGTCAAGCGTTATGCCGTTGACAATCGTCACCGCGACGTCAGATTGGGACATATCCAAGGTCCCGTCTAATTCCACACCATCCAGGGTGCTGGCCGTGTTCGTGGCAACAAGGCCGGCACTGCCGGCGGTGGTGATCGTTCCCTGATAAATGCTGCCGCCCAGCAAATTCCACGAGCCGCTGCTGCTGGTGACGCCGGCCGTGAGGGCCAAGACGCCGCCGCTGTTGTCCAGGGTGCCGATCAAATTGACCGTGTCGGTGCTCAAATTGAGACTGGCAAGGTTGTTGGCGGTGGCGTTGGTGAGCCAGCCGCCAACGTAAACGGTGGTGTCGGTCGTCGCAATGCTGCCGTTGTTGACCCAGGCATCGGAACTGTAACCGGCGGGATCTTCAGTGGGGTCGGTGTTCCACTGATCGCCAAGATAAAGGTCAGTATTGCTGCCGGCCGTGATGGTGCCCGTGGCGCTATTGGTCCAATAGCCGCCAAGCTCCAAGATGCCGCTGCTGACCTCGATGTTTAAGTCGTTGGTCCAGCTCACCGGCGGCGTCAAATCGTTGGGGAACTCATTGCCATAATTGATATTGAGTGTGCCGCCGTTGTCCTCGTCGATGTTGCCCAGGTTATCGATGGGTCCGTCGATATTACCCACAGAGCCGTAATAGCCAAAAAAACCGGGGCCGTTGATGGTGATGCCGGCGCCAATGGTCAGGGTGTTGGCGCTTTCCACGTCAAGGTAGAAGTTGCCGCTGCCGTAATAGTATGCGCTGTAAGTGCCGAAATCGATGCTGCCTGTGCCCAAGAGGCTTTGTGGGCCATTGGTGTCATCAAAGGTCAGCGTGGCGGAAGACACGTTGCTGCCGCCTAGCTCGATGACGCCGTTGAGCGTCATGCCGTTGACGACGGTGACGTTGGGTTTGCCGTAATTGAGCGGCTGCTGCGTCATGTCCAGTGTGGTGTCCAGCGTGACGTCGTCCAGCGTCCCAGCCGCGTTGGTGGCGATAAGCTCCGCGCCGCCGGTGCCGGTGACAACGCCCTTGTAAATCCGGCCGCCATCCAGGTACCACGAGCCGGTGACGCTTGTAACGCCCGGCGTCAGCGCCAGGGTTCCGCCGCCGCCGCCCATGAAGTCACCTGAATTGTCCAAGGTGCCGATCAGGTAGACCGTGTCCGTCCCCAGGCCCTGGATGGTGGAAAGGTTGTCGACAGCGGGGTCAAAAGTGAGCCAGCCGCCCAGGTAGACATTGGCACCGTTGGTGATGATCGTGCCCTGGTTGGTCCACATATCGGAGTTGTAGCCATTGGGATTTGGATCCTCGGCGGGATCGGTGTTCCATGTATCGCCAAGATAAAGGGTCGCGCCCCTGGCCCACGTTGACCGAGCCGTTGGGGCCGACTTCCCAATTGCCGGCCAGTGCGAAGGTCGTGCCTGCCGGCGAGCTCACGGAGCAGTTGACGAGTACGTCGTCGAGAGTGCCCCCCGACATGGTGGCGACCAGCGGGGTGCCGTCAGGTGAGGTGACGGTGCCCCCATAAATGGTTCCGCCCGCGAGATTCCAGGGACCTGTGGCGGCGTCAAGGGTCAGGGTGGTGCCCGTTGCCGCATTGGTGAGGTCCAACGTCCCGGTGATATTGATCGTGTTGGCCGCCACCAAGTAGGGGGTAAGGCTGCTGATGCTGGATGGGTTGAAAACGCCTCCCAGGTTGATCGTCGAGCCGGGGGCGATGACCACGTTGCCGGGGACCCACCCGAAATCGGCATAATCAAATGGCGGCGTGCCAACCCCTGTGTACGGAGCGGTGCCAAAGTTCACGGTCGACGGATCGATGGTGATAGTGCCAAGATTGGTCCAGTCTGCCGTCGAGAGTTAACGTCGAGCTATTCTGGACGCCGATGTTGCCGGTGGTATCGTTGATCCAGCCTGGTCCATTGATGGTCAATTGGTCGTTCGCGATTAACGGGGACCCGTCCGTGATCGTGCCTTTGAAATCGAACGCCTCGGTGGCGCTTCCCGCCTCCTCGATGTAACTGTCGCTCCCAGCCGAAATGGTGATTTGCGGCCCGAAGGTGAGTGTGGCATCGCTTTGGTTTTCAATATAAGTGGATACGCCGTTGAACTGGCCAAACTCGATGGAGCCGGTGCCGCTGACCGTCTGTGCAACATTGTCGTCAAGGGTGCCGAAATCGAGCTCGGCATAATCACTGATGGAAATCGGCGGATTGCCGCCGAGCTCAATGACGCCGTTGAGCGTCAAGCTGTTAAGGACAGTGACATAGGTGCCGCTGAATTCAGTCATGTCCAGGCTGGGGGTCATATCGGGGCTGGCGTCGAGCGTCACGCCGTCGAGCGTCCCCGCCGTGTAGGTGGCTATCAGGGTGGCGCCACCCGTGCTCAGAACGGCCCCTTGAAGAATCCGGCCTCCATCCAGATACAACGATCCCGTGGTGGCGGGCGTCAAGGTCAAGGTGTGGCCGGTATTGTCGAGAGTGCCAACGAGGCTCACCGTGTCGCTGCTCAAATTGGTCAGCGAGCCGAGATTATTCGGAGTGTAAGTGAGCCAACCGCCAAGGTAGAGTGAGGTTGGCGGCGCCGCGGTAATGAAGTTGGTTGTAATGGTGCCTTCGTTGATCCACACGTCGTAGTCGTAGCCGGTGGGTTCCTCAGCGGGACTTGTGTTCCAGGTATCGCCCAGGTAAAGGCTCGTGCCGCCGTCGGCCTCGATGGTCCCCTTGTTGGTCCAGTTCATGCCAAGCTGGAGCAGGCCGAGGTTCCCACCACTGTTGGTGACACTGATAGCGCCGGTGGTGTCGTTGGTCCAGCTGAAAGGGAGAAGTCGGTTATAGTTGAGGAGGAACGATAGATAATTATTGACGGCTGGGTAAATGTTGGTCGGGAAATAGTTGATTTGCAGTGAGCCGCCGTCGGCCAAGATGGTGCCCTTGTTGTCGATGGGGCCGTTGATGGAGCCATCGCCAGACACATTGATGGTGAATCCTTGAGGAATGGTGAGCGGCAGGCTGCTGTCGTTAGTCAAGAAGTCATCAGAATTGTTGAAGTAGTAATAATAGCCAGACAGGGTGATGCTTGCGGCAGCGTTACCCACGCCGGCGGTGACGGTCGGTCCACCGGGGGCGTTGGCGTCGCTGGTGAAATCAAAACCGGCGCCGCCGCCGGAAATGGTCACGTTGACGTCGAGAGTCAGGTTATCGTTAATGTCGACCGTGGTCTCGGCGCCTTGCATATTCAGGTTGCCGTCCAGCTCCACGCCGTCGAGGGTGCCTTCGCTGTCGATGTTGCCGCCGGTCAAACCGGCTATGAGACTGCCGCCGCCGGAGGTGGTGATCTTGCCGCCGAGAATACGGCCGCCCTGGAGATACCAGTTTTGCGTGCCAAGCGCCAAGGTCGTGCCACGGTTGTCGAGGGTGCCGATCAAGTAAACAGTGTCGTTGCTCAAGCCCGTGATGCTGCCCAGGCTGTTGGCACCGGCGAACGTCAGCCAGCCGCCCACGTAGAGGTCGGTTTGGTTGGTGATGATGGCGCCGTCGTTGACCCAGGCATCGGAATTGAACCCGCCGGGATTCAGCGAGGGATTGGTACTCCACTCATCGCCCAGGGTGAGCGTCGATCCGCTGACCGCGGTGATGGTGCCGCTGTTGGTCCAGCTGCCGCCGATCGTCAAGTTCGCGTTGGCCTGCACGTTGATGGTGCCATTCAAGTCCCCGCCGGCGATCACGGAGGCAGAACCTGTGCTGAGCGCGTCGATGACGGTATGCGCGGTAATGTTGGCATCTTTCAGAACCCCACCGCTGAGGTTGACCACGTCGCCGGACTGATCGACGGCGAAAGTGCCCAACGTAGTGCCGAGCGAGTCGATGTCGCCGCCCGAGAGGTCCAGGGTGCCGTCGGAAAGGTCGAGAGTCACATTCGACGCCGTTACGGTCAGGCTAAAAACCGTGTCATAAGTCCCGGTGGAATGAGTGATGGTGGCGCCCGCGGTGCCAATCACGACCTGGCTGCTGGGGCCGGGCAAACCATGATTCCAGTTGGCCGCCACGTCCCAGTCACCTGAGAGACCACCGATCCAGGTGTCGGTGGTCAAACCCGGCACGGCGGGAATGTATGTGTTGGTCGCGAGGTCGGGGACAAGATTATTGACCGCCGGCGTGCCCAGGCCGGTGGCTTCGTCGTAGCCAGGGCCGGCCATTACGCCATTGGCATTGGTGCCCGTGGTGATGTCGTGGAAATCGGGGCTGGTGCCGGCGCCGGCGCCGGGAATGCTGTAAATCGCGGGAAGAAGCTGGCTGGCGCCGTCGAGGGTGGGATTGCCCTGGGTTGCGCGTGCCTGGTCGATGATGGCGACCAGGGCGGACCATATAGGCCCAGAGGCGCTGGTGCCGCCCAATTCCTCCCAGGGATCGCCTGGCACGGGGTTGTAGGTGGTGTCGTAAACCGGGTAGCCCGTATTGGGATCGGCGTTGAGGGAAACGTCGGGGATGGTCCTGAAACCAGTTTGCTGCACACCTTCCTGGTAGGCCGGCTCCGCCTCAATACTGCTCACGCCTCCAAGGCTGCCGCCAAGGGCGTCGTTCCAGGTCGTTTCCGAGGCAATGGAGTTATTCGGGTTCAGCGTCAAGGAAGTGCCGCCGACCGCCAGCACATTCGGCGAAAAGGCCGGGTACGCCGGGGCGCCCGAGTTGGGGTAGTCACCTGTTGACGCGACGAATACCACCCCCTGGTGCCCAAGCGGCGTGGTGAAATTGAAGTCGCTGGCGGTTTCACCGGCGTAATCCGAGGACCCAAAGCTCATGGACACGGCAACGACGCCTGGCTGACTGGCCGCAAAGGAAGCCGCCTGATAAAGATCGGGCAGGAGGTCGCTGGTGGCTTCCACCAAAAGGATCTTGGCCTGCGGGGCCATGGCGTGAATCCATTCGACATCCAGGGCAATTTCTCTCGACCAACCGACACTTACCGCCGGATAGTTCGTGCCGCCGTATTCGTTGACCTTGGTGAAGAAGTTGAAGACGCTGTTGGTGGTGCCAGGGACGCTGGCGTTGGTTCCGGGCAAGCCGAAGTACGTGTCGAATCCAACCAAATCGCTGGCGATGTTAGGGTCGTCATAGGCATCGACGATGGCAATCGTCTCGCCGGCGCCGGCGGTGGCATTGTAGTTGGCCGGCGTGAGGGAAAAGCCGCCCACGCTGACCTTGTTGAAGCCGTAAGCGGTCTGGATCTGGCTCGGCGTGTAGTACACGATGGTCGAGCCCTGGGGAATGAGATCCGGCGGGGACGCGACGCCCGTGTTACCACTGGGAATCAGCGGAATGCGGGCCGGGGTCGCCGTGGAAAGCAATTCGCGCTTTTCCAATTGCTCAACGAATAGCTGGGACCGACGGCCCTTGCGTGGCCCCTTGGTCCTGAGCGATTTCAGCCACGTTTTGAGGGTGAGAAACATGGACGCGTACCCCTGGGGTAGAATGAGCCAAGCGGCCCGCTTTAGGTAGTGCGGAACGCAAAAAAACCGTAAGTCTGCAATGCGCGGCAGTGTATTGCTGGGTTGGTTGGCCAGGACCACCGGCCACCGGGTGGTTGGGCTGTCCTGGCAAATAGCGCTTTGGATGAGACTATACTGCTTAAATGTCGAAATCAAGCAGATTCTCGGATTATTCGGAAAAATCCTCTTAATTAGCCCATCTATCCTAAACCGCGCGGCTGACTGCCGACATTGGCGGCTGACTGCCGACATTGAAGGGAGGAATTGCTATGCTTTCACCGTGGTCCCGCAGACGGATACCAACCCGAATCGTAAGCGAGGCAACCTGTCTGGCCTCGCTTACGATTCGGATTGGTGTCCGTTTTTCTCACGCAGAAAGGAACCCGGCCATGCCACAAAAGTCTTTGCTTTCTTCATCTGTTCTTGCCGTTCTCGTCGCTTTCTTCACTGCCAACGTCGCGCCCGGCGGCCAAGGCGGTGATTGGGCTGAAAAGGTCAAGTTGCCCGCCGAGGAGAAGCCAATCAAGCTGTTCAACGGCAAGGATCTCACCGGCTGGGAGGGCCAGATCGAGAAACTCTGGTCGGTGGACAATGGCACGATCAAGGCGACCAACAAGGAAACCGTGGCCGCCAGCACCTACCTGTTCACCAAGAAAGACTACCGCGAATTCCGGCTGCTGCTCGAAGTGAAGCAGACCCGCGGCCAGGGTTTTTCGACGATGCATTCGGGAGTCTGCTGCCTGGGTGAGAAGTTCCTCGACAAGGGCGACCCCTTTTCGTTCAAGGGCCCGCTGCTGATGTTTTGCCAGGATTGGGGTTACTACGACCTGAACCGCCGCAATCGGGTGGCGCCGCCGGCGAAGAAAGGCACCATGCCCTTTGCGGCCGAGAAGGTCGGCGAATGGAATCAAATCGAGATTTTGATCAAGGGCAACCGGCTCCGTTACGTTGCCAACGGCCATGTCGTGCTCGACTACACCGACAAGGCGGAAATGCTCAAGCCATCGCCGATTGGTCTGCAACTGCACTCGAACAAGGATCGCCAGGAGTATCATTTCCGCGGGCTGATTTTGACGGAGGAACCGCAGGACCAGCTGCTGACAGAGCAAAAGTCATAACCGATACCAACTCGAAGCGTAAGCGAGGGATATCATTTTCCCTCGCTTACGCCAAAGTAGTAGGCACACTCCGTGTGCCGTTTGCGTTGTCAACGGCACACGGAGTGTGCCTACTACTTTGCCTCGCTTGCGCTTCGGGTTGGTGTCGTTTTTCTACCTGGTTTCTATAATGTCCAGCGTGCTTCGCCCGTCCTCCTCAAGGTACGACCTATGCCGCGTTTCATCCTGTTGGCCGTTGGCCTCCTCGTTGTCTTGTTTGCCGGACTTTCGGACGTGGCTGCCCAGCAGCCCAAGCCGGCCCCAGCAACCGCCAGTTGGCATGCCGAAGGCAAAAATGGCGCCGTTTGCGTCGGTGGCAGCGAAGCCAGGGACGCCAGCCTCGCCATGCTGAAAAGCGGCGGCAACGCCGCCGATGCGGCAGTCACCGCCACCCTGATTATCAGCGTGACCAGCAGCGTGGTCTGCTTCGGCGGTGAAGGGCCCATCCTGTATTACGACCCAACAACCAGCAGCGTCGAGGTGTATTGCGGCCAGGGAGCCGCGCCAGGCCTGGCAACCCAGGCGTATTTTGGCAACAAAGGCGGCATCCCCAGCAAAGGCATCGAGCCGGCGGCGGTGCCAGCGCTCCTGGACGGCTTGCTTACCCTGCTGAGCCGGCGTGGCACCAAGACCTTCGCCGAGGTCGCCCAGCCAACCTTGAACATCCTCGACAAGGGCAACAAATCGTTTTACAAGGATCTGGCCGTCACCATTCGCCGGCTCATCGAGGCGGAAAAGGCATCGCCCCGCGACCGCCAACGCGGCTTGCGGCTGGTCGCTGATTATTTCTATCGCGGTCCGCTGGCTCAGGAATTGGATGCCTGGATGCGGGCAAACGGCGGCCTGATCCGTTACAGCGACCTGGCCACCCACGTCACTCGCATTGAGGAGCCGCTGTCGATCGATTATCGGGGCTATACCGTTTACAAATGCGATTTTTGGACCCAGGGGCCAAGTTTCTTGCAAATGCTGCGCATCCTGGAAGGTTACGACCTCAAATCCATGGGCTGGAACCGGCCGGACACGGTGCACCTGATGGTCGAGACCATGAAGCTTTGCCTGGCTGATCGCGACGTGTGGTACGCAGATCCGCTGTTCGCGGACGTGCCCGCAAAGCAGCTGCTATCGCCCGAATATGCCAAGCTGCGGCGGTCGCTCATCGACATGAACAAGTCCTCGCAGAAACAGCTGCCGGGGGATCCGCGAAACATGCTGGCCCTCCTGGAAAAGCCCAATCTGCCGATTGGCAAGGAAAGCCCCAACCAGGACACCAGCACCTGTCTGACGGTGGACAGGTGGGGCAATGCGGTGGCGATCACCCCCAGCGGCTTCGATGGCGTGGTGGCTGGCAAGACGGGCGTGGTGTTTGGCACTCGCTTGCGCAGCTTCAACGCCTGGGCGGGCCACGTCAATTGCATCCAGCCCGGCAAACGGCCCCGTATCACACTGTCGCCTGGCATGGTGCTCAAGGACGGCAAGTTTTACCTGTCGCTGTCCTGCGCCGGCGCCGACCATCAGGAGCAAAACCTGATCCAGTATTTTGTGGACGTGGTGGATTTCGGGCTGCGGCCGATGGACGCGGCACAATCGCCGCGCTTCGGGACTTTACAGTTCATGAACTCCTTCGGCCAGGCCCCGGCCAAGTTGGGCAGCGTAATGGTGGAACAGACGATCGGCGCGGACGTCATCAAGTCGCTTGAGGACCGCGGCGCCAAACTGCAAGCCAATAAAAAGGGACCATGGGCCTCGCCAGTGATGATCCGCGTCGATCCCGTGACCGGCCTGATCGAGGCAGCCGGAGAGGGCAGGAGCACGCGGTATGCAGGCGCATATTGATGGGAAGAGTGAAGGGTGAAGAGTGAAGAGTGAAAAAAAACCACTCTTCACTCTTCACTCTTCCTCCTTGCCGGTTGTCAGAAAAATCCGGTGATTCGCAAAACACCCATTGAAAACCCTGCGAGAGACGTATACACTTTTGGGTAAGCGTCAACGGGGGCTCCGTCTGTCGTCCAGGCGGGAAGCGCAAATTGGGAAAGCCAGCAGCCAGCATTTTTACAACGGCATCGCCGTTGCTGGGTTTCCTCAGCGCGAGCGGGGCTCATCTTCTGGTACTCATCTTCGCCGGCCGGAAAAACGCACGAGGAGGTTAGGCAGCATGTCTTTCATTCATTTTTTTCGTTTTCTGCGACGCACTCCCAAGAAATCGCGGCAGCCATACTTTGGCAGCCAGATCAAAAGACTCAATGGCTTTCGCCCCCACCTTGAAAACCTTGAAGATCGCACGCTGTTGAGCACGAATGCGACGACGCATCTGATGATTGAAATGCCCTTCGCCGCCGAAGCCGGGTATCCGGCGCTGGTTCGCGTCATACCGTTGGATAGCTCCAACCACATTGTCACCAATTACACCGGGACCATCCACTTCACCAGCAGCGATGCCGGTGCAACACTGCCCGCCGATTACACCTTTACAATCAAAGATGACGGGGCTCACAATTTCAAGGTGTTTTTTGCCACCGCCGGCAGCGAAACCGTGACGGCCACCGACACCGTAACCGCCTCGATCACCGGCAGCGGCGTCACCACCGTCCTAGGCGCTGCCTGTCGCCGCCACCCTGCTGGTGCAAGCACCGCACAACGCCACTGTCGGCGTGGCGACTTCCGTGGAAGTCACGGTCCTGGATTCTTCTGGCAACGTCGTGCCAAATTACACCGGCACGGTCCACTTTACCAGCAGTGACTCGGCCGCCACGTTGCCTGCCGACTATACCTTTGTCGCCAGCGATCATGGCGAGCACACTTTCTCGCTGACCTATGCGACAACTGGCTCGCAAACCGTGACCGCGACGGATACCCTGACCACGACTGTAACCGGCAGCGCCGTGACCACCGTGAGCGCGGCACCCACCAACGTTGTGACAAGCTTTATGGTCCAAACGCCGACGGACGCCCAGGCCGGAGCCACGGTGCTGGTCCGCGTCACGGCCCTCGATGCCTCCAACCACGTGGTCTCTGGCTACACGGGCACAATCCATTTCACCAGCACCGATAGCGAGCGCCACGCTGCCCGCCGATTACACCTTCACGGCCGCGGATCACGGCGCTCACAATTTCAAGGTGATCTTCGCGACAACCGGCAATCAGACGATAACCGCCTCCGACTCCGTGACTGCATCGCTAACCGGCAGTGGAGTGACCAATGTTGTGCCGGCGCCTGTCGCGACGAAAATCAGCGTCATCGCACCCGTCACCGTGGTGGCCGGCCAGACGTTTCCCATTTTGGTGGTGGTCGAGGATGCCTCCGGCCATGTCTTCCCCGGTTACACGGGCACGGTGCACTTCACCAGCACCGACCCCAGCGCCACGCTGCCTGCCGACTATACATTCACGGCGGCGGACAACGGGGTGCACGCGTTCTCGCTGGACTATGCCACGGCCGGCACGCAAACCATTACCGCGACCGACACCGTGACCAGCACGATCACCGGCAGCGCCGCCACCACCGTCAACGCGGCGCCGGTCGCCACCCATTTTGCCTTGAGCGGTCCGTCGGCCGTCGTGCAAACCGGCCAGGCCTTTAGCGTCTATGTCGAGGCCCTCGATGCTGCCGGTCATCTCGCGCCAAATTACACCGGCACGGTGCACTTCACCAGTTCCGACTCGGCCGCGACGCTCCCCGCCGACTACACATTCACCACGGCGGACAAGGGAGAGTTTAAGTTCTCCGTCACCTATGCGACGCCAGGCTCCCAAACCCTGACCGCAACGGACACCGTCACCAGCACGATCACCGGCAGCGTCGTCACCAGTGTCGTGGCGGCGCCCGTGGCCACGCATTTTGCGGTGACTGGTCCGTCGGCCGTCGTCCAAACCGGCCAGGCCTTTAGCGTCTACGTGGAGGCCCTGAATGCTGCCGGCCACATCGTGCCAAATTACACTGGGACGGTGCACTTCACCAGTTCCGACTCGGCCGCGACGCTCCCCGCCGACTACACATTCACCGCGGCGGACAAGGGAGAGCACAAATTCTCTGTCACCTATGCGACGCCCGGGTCGCAAACCTTGACCGCGACCGATACAGTGACCAGCACCATTACCGGCAGTGTCGCCACCAGCGTTGTAGCAGCCCCGGTGGCGACGCATTTTGCCTTGAGCGGGCCGTCGGCCGCCGTTTTGACAGGCCAGGCCTTTTCCGTCATCGTCGAGGCCCTCGATGCTTCCGGCCATGTTGTGCCAAACTACACCGGGACGGTGCACTTCACCAGTTCCGACCCGGCCGCGATTTTGCCTGCCGACTTCACATTTACCTCGGCGGACAAGGGAGAATTTAAGTTCTCCGTTACCTATGAGACGGCCAGCACGCAAACTTTGACCGCGACCGACACGGTGACCACGACAATAACAGGAAGCGTTGTTACCACGGTCAACCAAGCGCCGGTCGCGACCCATTTCCGTGTCACCGCGCCAACGGCGGCTTTCACGGGTCAGCCTATCACTGTCGAAGTTGTAGCCCTCAGTGCATCCGGCCAGGTGGTGCAAAACTACACGGGGACGGTTCACTTCAGCAGTTCCGACTCGGCCGCCACTCTACCCTCCGACTTCCAATTCACGGCGGCCGACCATGGCGAGGAGCAGTTTACCGTCACCTATGCCACGGCTGGCTCGCAAACGGTGACTGCCACGGACACAGCGACCAGCACGATCACAGGCAGCGCAAAGACCTCGGTCACGGTGGACACGCCGACACACTTCGAATTGCTGGCATTTCCAGCGGTGAAAGCGGGCACCGCCTTTAACGTCATCGTCGTGGCTCTGGATGCGGCGGACCACATCGTGACGAACTACACCGGCACGGTGCACTTCAGCAGCAGCGACAGTTCCGCCACTTTGCCCGCCGACTACACCTTCGTGTCTGGCGACAACGGCCAGCACGTGTTCTCCGTGACCCTGGCCACTCTGGGCACCGACACCGTTTCGGTCACGGACAATAGCACGCCGCCTATCAAGGGAAGCGTGTCGATTATCGTATTTTGAAGGTTCGCCTAAGAAAAAGAGTGAAGAGTGAAGAGTGAAAGGTGGTTGGCAATGACTACCCTTCACTCTTCACTCTTCACTCTTCACTCTTCACTCTTCACTCTTCACTCTTCACTCCCGCCGCCATCCGCCTCATCACCTCATCCCAATCGCCCGCTCGCGTCTGACGGAAGAGCCGCATCGTCGGATACCACGGGCTGACGCTGCCCTGGAGCTGCCAGCGCCAGTCCGGCACCAGCGGCAGTGCTACCCAAACGGCAACGCCCAGCGCCGGCCAGATGGGCGGGGGCAGTGTCACAGGAAATAACCAGGTCCAGGTTTTTCATGATCGCCGCGAGGTTCGTGAAGGATTCGGAATCATCTCCCAGCTGGCTTTCCGGATCGACAACGGCAAACTGCCCGGCTAACGCCCGCAATTGATCCGTGCCCGGTCCCTTTTGCAAGCTGATCAGTTCCACGCCAGGCAGTGCCGCCAAGGGGGCGAATTGGCGCAGCGGAATCGAACGCTGACTGTCTCCCTTGTAGGTGGTGCTGCCCTGCCAGGCGATGCCGATTTTTCGCAGCGGCGATGCGAGCGCGAGCCGCCAGCGCTCGACTAGCGATGCGGGCGGTTGCAGATAGGGAATCGCGGCAGGGATGTTTGCCGGCGTCGTTCCCAAAATGCCAGGCAGGCTCAGCAGCGGGGCATAAATATCAAAGTGTCCGAGCGGTTCGCCTTCTACGGCCAAATTCGGCAGCCAGGAACAGCCGCAAAGGAGCTGGCGCAATTGCTTTTGACACCGGAAAACGACCTTGCCGCCGCCCAACTCGGGCAGTGCCAAATAGCGAACGAATTGCAACGTGTCGCCCAGGCCCTGCTCCGCCACGACCAGCAAAGTCCGTCCCGCAAGCGGTGAACCGTCCCAGCGCGGTTGGCGAAAGCCATGGCGGGGAAAGGCGGGCGTCCGCCAGCGCCATTCGTATTCCGGCCATCCTGTCGTCCACTGCCCCAGCAGCAGCCAAAGCAGGCCGCGGTTGAGGTGCGTGTCGGCATGGCCCGGTTCGAGGCGGAGCGCTTGCTCATAAGCGGCCAGCGCTTCGTGGACATTGCCCTGCTTCATGAACACCGCGCCCAGGCCATTGTGGGCGTCGGCAAGGTTTGGCTCGAGTTGCAAGGCTCGGCGATAGCAACTTGCCGCCTCGTCAAGCTGGCCAAGCTCCATCAGTGCGATTCCCAGGTTGGTCTGGGCATCGACATGATCTGGTTTGAGAGAAAGCACCTGGCGATAGGTGGCCGCCGCATCGGTCAATTGCCTTTTGTCCAGGTGCGTGCTGGCGAGGTTGTTGAGGGCGTCCACGTGGTCGGGCTTACGCTGAAGTGCTTGCCGATAGGCCGCGGCGGCATCGTCGAGTCGGCCGTTTTTGTGGAGCACAACGCCCAGGTTGAAGTGGAACTCGGCATTTTCAGGCTGAAGGCGGAGGCCCTCTCGAAAATGCAGGGCCGCTTCATCGAGGCGACCGAGGTGGAGCAGAATGATGCCGAGGTTGCCGTGGGTGTCGGGGTCGTCGGGCTGATGCAGCAACGCCTGCTGAAAGCAAACGGTGGCATCCGGCAAGCGGCCTTGCTGAACGAAGGCGAAGGCACGCTGTTTGGCGGCGTTAGTGGGGTCCATGTTTTCTGGAGCAGCATTATCAATCTTCCAGTTGATCGATGAGCTCGCCGTATAAATCGGGTCCTTGTTGATTCCAATTCTTACCTTGGTGTTCCCAAAGATTCCATATTTGCTCCTCTTTGAATCAGTATTGTACACCTGAGCATCGCTGCTGGGCATCCTTTATTTCGCAAGCGGTCGCAGTGCTATCACAACCTTGCAAGGGGTCCCCTGGCCGGTTAGAATTCGGGAACATCCTGGCATCCATCATGATGGCGAAAGCAGATGGGCATCAACGACCGCCAATACTACCGAGACTCCCACTCCTCCAAGCGTTCCAGTGTCTGGCAGCTTGACGAGCTCACGCCTGTCGTCAAGTATTTGCTCCTTTCCAACATCGCCGTTTTTCTGCTGCAGATTTTCGTCGTCCGCGAGGTCCACGTCTCGCCGCTCGAAATGCTCCGCAAGCACGACCCCCAACTCGACAAATTGCTGACCGAGGTCGAGAGCGGCGACGCGGCAGCGAAAGAGCGGCTCAAGAAACGCTACCCCCACCTCGACAAATTCCTTTCCGGGGGCGAGGGCGAGGATGACCATTTCCAGTTCCCTGGCCAGCGCATCTCGGTCGTCCAGGAGTGGCTGGAGCTCGACACCAAGAAGATCGTGAACGGCGGCCAGGTCTGGCGGCTTTTGACGCACGCCTTTTGTCACGAGCGCCAAAGCGTTTGGCACATCGTGCTCAACATGCTTTGCCTGTACTGGTTCGGCTGCGCGCTCGAGTCGATGTATGGGCCGCGTGAATTCCTGCTTTTCTATCTGACGGCCGCGGTGATCGGCGGTGTGGGTTTCGTGGTCCTTGACCTTTACACCGGTTCAAACATCCCCGGCATCGGCGCCTCGGGCGCGGTGATGGGCGTCATGATGCTTTACACCATGCACTTTCCGCGCTCGCTCATTTACATCCTGCTGATCATCCCTCTGGAAATGCGCTGGGTGATGCTTGCTTATGTGATTTGGGATCTGCACCCGGTGTTGCTGAACCTTGCCGGAGATCAGGCTTTCACCGGCGTTGGCCACAGTGCCCACCTGGCCGGGCTGGCGTTTGGCTTTCTGTATTACCACTATCATTGGCGACTTGAACCGGCGCTGGATAAGGTGGAAACGCTGCTGCGGAAAGGACGTCGCCAACGCCGGCTTCGGCTCGTGCCCGAAACATTGCCGCTGTCGGAGGCCGCAGCTGACATGGACCGCGTGGACGAGCTTTTGGAGAAGATCCTCAAATCCGGCAAGGCCAGCCTCACGGAAGAGGAACTCGACGTTTTGCAAAAGGCCAGCGAGCGGATGAAAAACCGGGCCAGCCGCGGCGGGTCGGCGGAGACGGGTTTCAGGGACGGAATTCTGCCGATGAACCCGCCTGCGCCGGGAGACACGCCGTGAAAGAACTTTCGTCAGACCTAAACGAGGAGAAATAGTGACCAAACTAGCCGTGATTCGATTGTCGCATTTCATCAATCAACCTACTGCGAAGGTGTGGCAAGCGCTAACCGATCCAAAAATCCATGCGAAATGGTGGGCAGCGGGCGACGTGCGGGCCGTCGTGGGCCATCGCTTCACTCTCGATATGGGGCCATGGGGGCAACAACCGTGTGAAGTCATCGCGGTTGAAGCAGAGCGGCTGCTGAGTTATCGCTTTGCTCCGGGCACGCTCGATACGACGATCACCTGGCGTCTGGATCCCGAGAATGTGGGCACTCGTCTTCACCTAGAGCATGCAGGCTTCGACCTGGACTCGCCGCTGGGAAAAGCAGCCTTCGACGGCACGGGCGGCGGTTGGACGAAGGTTTTGGAGCGCGTTGGGCCGGCCATTGAGGCCAGCTTTGCGACATGAGGTTGGACCATTCAGAAAGGGACAAAAGGCGAGCCGAACGCCGTGAGGCGTCGGGTCGGTCGCCGTCGAGAGGTCCTACCCGGAGAAAAACCGGCCGCTTACGCGGCTCGGCTCGCCAATTCAAACATTTCTCAAGATTTGTTTATCACTCTACCCACTGACACCACGGTGGCCGCATTAAAGTTTGCCATCCTTGCTATTTCCGGTGAGGATTTCCGCGAGAAAAGCAGGGTCTAACGCGGCTGCCATCCTTTTTCTGCCTATACTTTCTTTGCTCGGATGTTGCTTCACCAAACTCAAGGCGATGCGCCGCAGTGCCGCAAAATTCTCCCCGGCTTTGCGGTGGTTGATGGTGCTGCTGTCTTCTCCAAAATTGACGTCCAACTGCCAATGTAAGTTGTTTTCGATGCCCCAATGGCCGCGTATCACCTTGCCATATTTGCGGGCGCTCATTTTTTTGCTGCCGATAAAATACTTCACCGTTGTCGTGGTCTCCCCGTCGATCGTCGTGTCCGTGCGGCACATGCCAACCGTGGTGAGCTTCTCCCATTGGTCGCGGTCGCGAATACCTTCCGCGTTATGGATCACCGTATAGCTCCGTTCCTCCTGTCGGCCATGCCCAGATTCTACCTTGGTGTATTCCTCCACGACCTCCGATGGCAGCAAACCATCCACTGCCTTTTCCACCGTAGCTTGAATGTCCTCCAACAAATGCTTTTGGTTGGCCTTCACGTTCAAAACGTAATCGCCGCCGCGTTCTACAATTTTCTTGGCTATCGCCTTTTGACACCCCATGGCGTCAATGGTCACCAACGCACCGTGCAGATCCAGCAGTTCCAAGAGCTTCGGAATTGCCGTGATTTCATTGGATTTTGCGTCCGTCATCACTTGGCCGAGAATCACATGCTGCTCGGTCGCCCAGGCGTTCACACAATGCAGCATTCCCAAACCTTTGCCCGGATTCGCGGAATGACGCAAGGCTTTGCCATCAATGGCAATGTGCTTCAGTCCAACCAGATCCGATATTTCTTTGATCCAGCCAATGAAGCTCGCTTGGAAGGCCTTGGGGTCGAGCAAGTTGAAGATGCGTTCAAAGGTATCATGAGACGGAATGCCGTTGGGCAACGTCAAAAAGCGTCTGAACCACGTCTGCCGCTTTTGCGCGAATAAGGCGATTTCGCGCCACCCATTGCAATTGGCGATCACGCCGCAGATGGCCATGACGAGGATGTCTCCCAAACGATGCTTCGTTCGCCCAGTGACCCGCGGATCCCACAGCTTGCGAAAGTGTTTCTTGATCGATCCCACGCTGGTAGCGGCCATACGGTACTCCTTGTTCCCGTGTTCCTTGTTCCGGGCGACTGTCGGGAGAATGGTAGGCCTGTACACTTGACCAAATCAAGGGCCTCCCTATAATTTCGGTGGAATTTGACGCGGCCGCCGTGCCACTGACACGGCTCTAATACAGTAAACGCCCGTGGCTTAGGGATTCGACACATGGCTCGATCGGCAGACGGTTCAATTGTGCGCAGCTTACGTTGGCTGCTCAGCGCCGACCAAAACGCTGACATCACGGACGGCCAATTGCTGGACCGCTACCTGCTGCAGCGCGATGAGACGCGCGTTTGCCGCGCTGGTGCGTCGCCATGGCCGGCTGGTGCTGGGCGTGTGCCGGCGGGTTCTGAAGCACCAGCAAGACGCCGAGGACGTTTTTCAGGCGACCTTTGTGATCCTGGCCCGCAAAGCGCATACCATCCGCCGGCGAAAAGCCGTTGGCAGTTGGCTTTACCAGATCGCTTTCCGCCTCGCCACCAAAGCGCGGCAGCGCAACCGCAAGCGGGATGTGCTGGAACGCCATGCCGCTCAGCGTGGCGGAGGCGACCCGCTGGCGGAGGTGAGTTGGGGCGAAGTGCGCGGCATCCTCGATGAAGAGTTGGCGCGCTTGCCGGACAAACACCGCGCTCCACTGCTGCTGTGTTATTTGGAAGGCTGCACCCATGACGAGGCCGCGCGGCTTTTGTGTGTGCCCACCTGCACGCTCAGGGCCCGGCTGGCGGTGCGCCTGCGAGTTGCTGCGCGGCCAATTGGCGCGCCGTGGCTTGCCTTTTGGATCGGCGCTGCTGGTCACCGGGCTCGCCAACGAAACTGTCTCGGCTTGCGTCCCGGCAACCATTGCCGAGGGCGTTTGCCATGCCGCGATCTTGAATGCGGCGGGGGAGCCGATCACGGGGGCGGTCTCGAATTCCGTGGCAATCCTGGTCAAAGGAGGCATGTCGAGCATGGCCATCGTCAAGGGTAGCAAAGTGGCGGCAGTGGTGATGCTATTGTGTGCTTTTGCGGGCGCTGGCGTGGGTTTGGCTCTTGGCCTAACTTGGGCGAGCGATAATCAAGGCCGGTCCAGCAAGGTTGAGTTGCAGGTTCCCGACCAAAAAGACGTGGCCAAGCAGCCGGGCCAAAAGATTGAAGGTCCACCAGCATTGGACGCCCATGGCGATCCTTTGCCCCCTGGGGCACTTCTCCGCATGGGCACGCAAAGACTGCGGCACGGCGGAGCACTGAAATCGCTGGCCTGGTCGCCGGATGGGCAGACGCTCGCCGTGGGATCGGGCGGCCTCGACTTTGCAGTTAGGCTTTGGGATGTTGCCACAGGCAAAGAAATCCGAGCGTTCGAGAAGCAACAAACTGGTTTTTTCCAAGTGGCTTTTTCGCCTGACGGCTCTCTTGTGGCTTCCGTGGACCGCAGGGGAGGGCTTTATCTGTGGGATGCCCTGACCGCCAAGGTGCGGAATGTTCGTAAGTTGAGTGAACAAGCCACAGTTTCCTTCGCCAGCAATGGCAAGAGCTTCATAACCATTGACGAAAAGGGGCAGGCCTGCTTGCTGGAGACTGCCACTCTCAAAACCTTGCGTGTGTTCAGTTCCGGTCGCGGCTTGCAAGCGCCTCAAGTGCATGTGGCCTGGTCCGCGGACGGGAAAATCGTGGCGGCAGCTGACACCAGCGACAAGCTGCGGCTTTTTGAGGTGCTTACCGGCAATGTCCTGCACACCCTGGATCTGCCCGGCCCCATAGACCACCTGAGCATTTCTCCCGATAACAGGTTGTTGGCGACGGCGGGCAAAGACAAAATAGCGCGACTTTGGAATATCGCCGACTGCAACATGCCTGCTGAATTGGAAGGCCATACGCGGCCAATCAAAGGCGCGGCATGGTCGCCTGACAGCAAGACCCTGGCCACCATTAGTGGCGACAAAACGGCTCGCCTTTGGGATGTGCGAACACGCAAGGAATTTCTGACGTTTACCCATCCTCATGCGGCTGCCGGCGACCAGGGCAACATTCAATGCGTTGCATTTTCCCCGGACGGCAAACTGGTGGCATCGATTGGCATTGACGGCGACAATGCTGTCCACATTCGGTCGGCCCAAACCGGCAAGGAAGTGATCAACTACGACGACCACCTTGGTTACATTGTCGGCATGGCTTTGCTGGACGGCGGCAAATCCCTTCTGACGAGCGCGGCGGACGAGAACATCAGGCTTTGGAATCTAGCGAGCGGCAAAGCCGAATCGCAATTGCACGTCCCGCACACGCGCCCCGCAGCAATCGCCGTGACGCCGGATGGCAAGCTCCTCGCCGCAGGCGCAAGCGACGGCGGGATTCGAGTCCTGGAGCTGCCCACGGGCAAGGTGCTCAAGCAAATCCAGGTGGACGAGTCGCCGGTATTCAGTGTGGCAATTTCTCCCGATGGGAAAACCTTGGCGTCGGCAAGCAACAATTTCAGATTGCTTATTTGGGACCTCGCCAGCGGCAAGATTATCCACAAACTCCGGCACCCCAACGAACGTGTTTGCGCGTTCGCGTTCAGTTCCGATGGCAAGATACTATGCACGGGCGGCGGCAAAGGAGCGGTACGCTTTTGGAATGTGGCCAATGGCCAGGAGGTGGCACGGCTTGCCGGCCACGCAGGACGAGTGGACGGCGTGGAGTTTTTCGCAGAGGATATGCTGCTGCTTTCAGTGAGCAATGATGGCACAGCCAAGGTGTGGGATCTGAGCAGCGGCAAGGAATTGCGCCGTCTTAAACATAACAGCATGACTTTTGCCGCCGCCATTTCATCCGATGGCAAGATGCTCGCCACCGGGAGCGGTGACGGCGTTGTTCGTTTATGGGAACTGGCGACGGGAAAAATGCGAGCGACATTCAATGGCCATCGCGGCCAGGTCTCCGCGGTGAAATTCGCGGGTGACGGCAAGATATTGATCTCGGGTTGCGCGGACGCGACAGCACTGTGCTGGGACTTGACCGGTCACGGCCCCGGCAAGCGACCTGCCGTCAAAGCCCTCTCCAAGGAGGATTTGCAAACACAATGGGAAAATCTGCACGGTCGCGATACGGAGCTAGCCTACCAGGCATTGAAAGTCCTGGCGGACCATCCAGAGCAAGCCCTTGTGCGACTTCAAATGGAGTTAAAGCCGGTGGCGAGCATCGATCAAAAGGCGATCGCAAAGTGGATTGCCGATCTGGACGCCGGGGAATTTGCGGTCCGCGAAAAAGCGGTGACCGAGCTGAAAAAGGCCGGCGACGTGGCCTGGCCCGCGCTCTTGGACATCGTTGACCATCCCCCTTCTCTTGAAGCGCAAGCTCGCGCGCGGCAAATTCTCGGCAAGCAGGATGACGTCCTGCTGCCCAATTCCCAGCGATTGCGCCTTGTCCGGTCGCTGGAGTTACTCGAATGGGTCAAGTCGCCGGGGACAGTGCCATTGCTTCAGACCCTGGCAATGGGTGCGCCTCAGTCATGGCTCACGCAGGAAGCAAACAGGATGCTAAAGCGCATGCAGTGAAATCCACCGCCGGTCACCAGGGTGCGAATGTCCAAACCAGCACCACCAGCACGATTAGCACAAAGCCGATGGCGAGCAGCCACGCCGGATGAAACGGCAGCATCTTCTTTTCTTCCTTGTGCTCGTGTTCCTTTCTTTGCGCCTTCTCATGCTCGCGCTTTTTTGGTGGTGCTGGTGGTGTTCCTCTTTGTGATCCATCGTTTGTCCCTGGTAAGAGTTTCAGCCCGTAATGGGGTGTTCGGCGGCGACGCCAACCCGCCGCCGAGAAGGATAATGGAATGATATGGCGCTGACCTAGCGACCTGTGATAACTACCCATGCTTTCTGCATGGCATCAGGCAGCCCATAGAAATCCAGCGCGGTGATGAGCAAGCATGAACTCCAGCCGGCGATGAGCAAGAACCAGCCGTTGCGGTAGTGGCCCATCCGCTTGGTCGAGCTGGTGAAGTGCAGCAGCGGAAACATCGCAAACGGCAGTTGCAGCGCCAGGACCACCTGGCTCAGGACCAACAGATCGGTGACGCTGCCGTCGCCGCGCAGGCCGATGATGAGCACGGCCGGGAGGATGGCGAGCAGCCGCGTCACCAGCCGGCGCACCCACGGCCGGATGCGCCAGTGCATGAACCCTTCCATCACCACCTGGCCCGCCAGCGTGCCGGTGATCGTGCTGCTCTGGCCGCTGGCGAAGAGCGCCACGGCGAAGAGCGTGCTCGCCAACGTCGTTCCCAGGAGCGGCGCCAGGGTCAGGTAGGCGACACGAATCCAATCGGTGTCGTCGTCAAGTGTCACCGGCTCGCCGTCTGGGAGCGTCAGGCTCTCCCTGCCGTGGAAGACCATCGCCGCCAGCACCAGAATGGCCGCGTTGACGAAGAATGCAATCGACAGTGCCACCACTGTGTCGATCGTATTGAACTTGATCGCCCTGCGGACCATCGAGTCGTCGCCCTGAAATCTTCGGGAATGGACGAGGGCCGAGTGGAGGTAGAGATTGTGCGGCATGACCGTGGCGCCGATGATCCCGATGGCCACGACAATCATCCCTTCCTCACCCAACCCCGGCGACAGCAAGGCCTGCCCCATTTCCAGGAAGTCGGGATGCGTTTGCGGCAGCACGAAAATCTCGATGAAGTAGCAGCCGCCGATGGTGCCGACCAGCACCAAAATGATCGCCTCGATGAACCGCATCCCCAACCCTTGCAGGGCCAGAAGCAGCAGCACGTCGAAGGCGGTGATGAGCACGGCCCAGAAAAGAGGGATGTGGAACAGCAAGTTGATCGCCACGGCGCTGCCCAGCACCTCGGCCAGATCGCAGGCCCCAATGGCAATTTCGCAGAAAAACCAATTAGGCAGCCGGGTCCATGCCGGGTAGAAATCGCGGCACGCCTGGGCCAGGTCCTTGCCGGTGACCACGCCGAGGCGGGCGGAAATAACCTGCATGATGATTGCCATCATGCTCGACCAGGCCACGACCCAGAGCAAGTTGTAGCGGTACGCCGCTCCGGCCTGGAGGTCGGTGCCCCAGTTGCCGGGGTCCATGTAACCCACGCTGATAAGGAAGGCCGGGCCGATGAACGCCCGATAATGCCGCCAGAAACCCGCTCCGCCGGGCGGCACCGCCACCGTGCCGTGCAGCCCCTCCAGGGAACGAGTGGCTGCCTCACCGTTTGTGGATGCCGATGCACTCGCGGCGTCGGTCCGCATGGCTTGGCCTTCTAACTCAGGACGCATTCCGATTTCCTCGGCGTCGGACCGCGGCTAAACGATCTTAGCATCACCTTAAATTTATTGCCAGTTTGCACGAAATTTTTTATTTAGCCTCAACTAAATATTTACCATAGACAAGCCTACCAAGGAATACCGTCTTTGTCCAGTCTCACTTGTGCTTTTTTGTTTTTTGGCCAGGGTCAGTGCCGGGAGCAACCGCCTCGGCAAGAAGGCCGGCGATCCCTTCGGCAGCGAGCGTGACGACGCGCTCACCAACCTGCACCTCGAAGGTGCCGTCCAGTGCGTGGTGACGAAGGAGGATAACCAAAGCCCCAGGCAGCAGGCCCAGGTCCGACCAGCGCCGCAAACGCGCGGGGTTGTCATCTTGCACTTCCCGGATCACCGCGGGATGGCCTGGCTCCAAGGTGTGCAAAGGGCGCAAATCGCGGTGCGCCAGCTCGCCCTCGCGGGTGGGGATGGGATGGCCGTGCGGGTCTTCCAGCGGTTCGCCAAGATGCTCGGCGATGGCTTGCTCCAGGCGGGGCGAAATGGCATGTTCGAGGGTTTCGGCCTCGGCATCGACCTCGCTCCAATCCAGGCCCAGCACGCGGGTCAGGAACAACTCCATCAGCCGGTGCCGGCGGATGACCCGCCGCGCCTCGGTACGGCCGAGCGGAGTCAGCCGCGCGCCTCGGCCCGGTTCGTACCCGACCCAGCCGCCTTCCGCCAACCGTTTGAGCATCCCCGTGACGGAGGGAGCGCGGACTTCGAGCAAGGCCGCGAGCTCCATCGGCGAAACGAGCTTGTCGGCGCCGCCGAGACTGTGCAGCGCCTTGAGGTAATCCTGAACGGCTTTGGTGGGCTGCTCCGCCATGCATGCCTTTTTATGTGAATGACAGGCCAACAGCTAACTCGCCGCTGGACGTGACCCTTGGTCCAGTGTACCTAAAAACGCCTGGATAGAAAGAGGCAGCACAAAAGGCTGCTGCAGCGAGATGAAAGGGACAAAAGCCTCAAAAATAATCAAGCTCGTCTGCCATTGCAGTCTGTAACTCGTTCGGTCACCTTGGCAGGCCATTCTTTCAAGCGGATGCCCATGGCTTGCAGAGAAACCTTAAACGTTTTCGCCAATCGCGATGTCATTGTGCTGATAACCGCCGCAGCATTGCCGTATCCGACAACACGCACCAATTGCGGATAGAGCTTTCTAGCCTCCGATAGAACCGCATCGCCTGGCATTAGAATCGCGGCGGCGAATCTCTTGGCGTCTCGATCCATCTCGCGCCATTACGAGTGGCCTTGAAGCTCCACAAAGTCCTCCGGAGATTCAACTAAGTTGATTACTTCACGATGCAAGACAACGTGTCCTAACTCTTCCGCGACCGTCATTCTGTATCGCGCATGATAACGATAATCATCCGCAAGTTCCTCGTCGATGAATACGCATATTTCACCCGTGGAGGTGTCGCGGCACGTCATACCTATTATGCAGTGATTGCCGCTCAAACCTGGCCACACATCAAAAAAGACACCTTCCATACGCTCGAGTATCAGTTCGGCATCAATTGGGATCGTCAATTCCTGGCCGAATTCTCTGGTCAGCAACTCACGCGATTTACGTTCGATCTCCGATACCGTGTAGGTCGGAACGTTGGAGAACTTCATAGGCGCTTGTCTCCGTACCTATACTGAATTTCGTCGATGAGGGCTTTTAGCTGTCCTTCGGAGAGCTTGCAATTCTCAACGGTCCGCAGGAGTGCTGGAACCAACGTCCGATTCGCCACATTCTTAATGTCGGCCGGAAGGCTCCCCTCTCGCCGGGCCGCATCAAAGAACTCGTGCCATTCTATTGACGAATCAGGCAATCCAAGCGCCGATGCGATCTCTCTTAACTTTCCCTCATCAGCAGGAGGAGCGCGCCTCCCGTTTTCGATGCTGCCTAAGTTCGATGGTTGAATCTCAATAAGCTCCGCGAACCGCCGAAGGCCGAAGCCGGCTTTCAGCCGATGTTTTTTTAGCAAAACGCCGAATGTTGTTCGCATGTTATCCCCAGACTAGTTTCGCCGCTGGCGGTGCGAAATCGAAGCATTGCAATCCACGCGGTAATGGGCGCTGAGGAAAAATGCGAAGACCTTGCAAGCCGCAACGGTTGTGCCGAGCCGAGGGCGTAACGGCGCGCAAGATCGCGAGATTTCCGATTACGCCGCAAAACGGCAACGCTATTATGTGATCTGGAGAGCGATTGGCCTGGTCGCGAGGAAGTCATGGCATCGGCAATTCATCGTGCCATCGTAGGTCTCGCCGGTTTGTGCCTTGGCGGTTGCGCGGGCATGCCAGCCACGGTGCAGTCGTACAAACTGCCGGTGGCGCCGCGAGCTATTGTGCTGGTCCTCGACGGTGCCGGGGGCTACCAGGGTGGCCCACGCTCGGTCCTAGCCGCGGTGGAAGGGGCCGGGCTGCCGCTCTATGTGCGCTCGTTCGATTGGACCCACGGGCGCGGCCGGGCTTTGGCGGACATCACTGACACCTGCCACGCCAAGGAGCAGGCCCATCGTCTCGCGGAAGAAATCTGCCGCTACCGCGCAACTGCCCTGGCACCCCGGTTTACGTCCTGGCTCACAGTGCCGGTTGCATGGTGGCGCTGACATCCGCCCAATGGCTGCCTTCCGACAGCCTCGAGCGCATGGTCCTGCTGGCGCCGGCGGTCTCCGCGGACTTCGATTTGCGGCGAGCACTGGCCGCGTCCCGGTTGAGCGTCGATGTTTTTACGAGCGAGCGTGACACCTTCTGGCTCGGCCTCGGCACGGCAGTGGTTGGCACGGCGGATGGCAAGCTCGGTGCACCGGCGGCGGGCCGGGTCGGCTTCGACGCCCCGCGCATCAACCCAGCTGAAGCCGCACTGCTGAATCGTTTACGCCAGCATCCCTGGGACCGCAACGTCGCCTGGACCGGCAACCTTGGAGATCACACGGGAACCCTTCAGCCCGCGTACCTCAAGGCGTACGTGCTGCCACTGCTTGTTCCGTAGCAGGCAGCCAGGCCGAGCGCGGCCCTGAGAAAAGCCACACCAACCCGAAGCGTAAGCGAGGGCCAACAGCGTTCCTCGCTTGCGCTTCGGGTTGGTGTGGTTTTTCTTGCCGCTCGTCTTATAGATTAACCGGCAGTGTGATCCTCGTTAATGCTCAATGGAGGTGGTTCATGTCGATGACACGCAACCGGCGCGGCCTTGGCGTCATGGGATTGGCGCTCGCGGCCTGTCTGGCCCTACCGGCTCGGGCCCCAGCACAGCAGGGCGGCATCACCATGTCGGTCGATGTCGACGTCACCGATGCACCGCGGAAGCTTCTCAAGGCGAAGCTGCACATCCCCGCCAAGGCTGGGCCGCTCACGCTTTACTACCCCAAATGGATTCCTGGCGAACATGGGCCAACGGGGCCGATCACCGATCTTGCCGGCGTTAAAATCAGCGCCGCGGGCAAGCCCATCGCCTGGCGCCGCGACGAGGTTGACATGTTTGCGCTGCATTGTGAGGTGCCCGCGGGCGCAACGGGCGTGGACGTATCGCTGCATTTCCTGGCGCCGCCGTCGCACTCGGGTTTCAGTGCCGGCGCGTTTACCACCGCCAAGCTGTGCGCGCTCAACTGGAATCAGGTTGTGCTTTACCCCAAGGGCATCGCGGCACGGGACATCCAGTGCAAAGCGAGCATCAAGCATTCGGCAATCTGGAAAATCGGCACCGCGCTCGCGGTCGCCAAGCACCAGGATAATATCGTCGAGTTTGCGCCGGTGTCGCTGGAAACGCTGGTCGATTCGCCGGTTTTGTGCGGCTCCTATTTGAATGAGGTCCCGCTGACGGCGGGCGACGGATTGCCGCACTCGGTGGTGATCGTTTGCGACAGCCCGGAAGGCCTGGCAATGAGTCCCAAGGTAAAGGAAAATCTCGACAAGCTGGTCGTTCAGGCGGGCAAACTGTTCGGAGCGCGCCACTACAAGCAGTACAAGTTTTTGGTGACACTCAGCGATCACGTGGCCCAGTTCGGTTTGGAGCACCACGAATGCAGCGACGACCGCATGGGCGAGCGCGTGCTGATCGACGACCACATCAAGAAAGGCATGGACGCGACGCTGCTGCCGCATGAGTATGTCCATTCCTGGAACGGCAAGCACCGCCGGCCCGCTGATATGATCACCGACAACTTTCAGGAGCCGCAGCGAACGAAACTGCTGTGGGTGTATGAAGGGCTGACACAATACCTTGGCCTGGTGCTGACGGCGCGCTCGGGATTGTGGACGCCAGAGCAATTCCGCGACAACCTTGCGCAGGTCGGCTCGTGGGCTCAGAACCAACGCGGCCGAGAGTGGCGGCCGCTGGAGGACACCACGATCGCGGCGCAGCTTCTGTACTTGCGCGCGGGACTGGGGCGCGTGGCGGCGGTCTGTCGATTTTTACGATGAAGGCGTTCTGCTCTGGTTGGAGGCGGACACCATTATTCGCGAGAAGACCAAGGGCAAGAGTTCGCTGGACGACTTCTGCCACCGTTTCCATGGCGGCTCGAGCGGCCCGGCCACGCTCAGGCCGTTCACCTTCGACGACCTAGTTGCCGATTTGAATGCGGTGGTGGAGCACGATTGGCGGAGCCATTGGACGAGCAGGCTGACAGCAACGGGTGATTATGCGCCGCTCAAGGGGATCGAAAACGCCGGTTGGAAGTTGGCCTTCGCGGCCAAGCCGACCGACCTGCAGACGACACGCGAAGACGACGAGAAGGAGATCGATTTGACCGCGTCGATTGGGCTGACGCTTTCGCAAGAGGGGAAGGTCATCGATGTCGTGCCGGGGCTAGCCGCGCACAAGGCAGGAATTGGCCCGGGCATGAAGTTGATCGCGGTCAACGGCCGGCGCTGGTCGGCGGCGGGCATGCGGACGGCGCTGGCGGCGACAAAAAACAGCAAGGAAGTGCTGCAATTGCTGGTGGAAAACGACGACTATTTCCGGACGCTGCCGGTGACTTACTCGGAGGGGGAGCGCTATCCGGCGCTGCATCGCGAAACCGAGAGGGCCGATTTGCTGGCGGCGATTTGCCGGGCGCGGTAGGGCTGGCGGTTGTGGCCAAAACGTGTTATCTTGTGTGCAAGACTGGCAAGGCATTGCACTTTCGCATGAGCTAAACCATGAACGCAATTCCCGTCGATGAAAAACAGATCCTGCATGCACTTCACCGGGTGCCTACCACCCGGTGGCCGGATGTTCTGGATTTTATCTCCCATCTTGGTTCCCCTGCCAGTGAGCGCGTTGACATTGAGGCACTGGCCACCGCCACGTGGACCGCAGACGCCCTGCAGCTATTGCCAGAGGCCGTGCAGAATGCCGTGTTCAGCGCCCAGGCGAAGTGGCTTGTCGAGGGCTCTTCCTCCAAACCGACTTCGACATGGTGGCGTGCGAGAGAACTCGTCAAGTTGCCCCTCGAACAACGGGGCATTATTCTTGAGGCATCCGCCACTGTGGCGGCAAAGGAATATGAGACAGACCCCGAATTGACTGCCTTCGACGCTTTCGGCGAGGACGACCTTTATGTCGACAGCTCCGACACCGAAACGCGGTGAGATCTGGTTGGTCGATTTCGATCCGCCTGTGGGAGCGGAGATGGGTAAAGTACGGCCAGCAGTTGTTATCAATCCTCCGGAAATCGGCCGTCTCCCGCTTCGGCTTGTGGTTCCAATCACCGATTGGAAGGCAGCCTTTGCAGATTGTGCTTGGTTCGTACACTTGCCTGCCGATGCGTCCAACGGCTTATCCAAGGAGTCTGGCGCAGATACCTTCCAAACCAAAAGCGTGTCATTGCGCCGTTTCGTGCGCCGTCTTGGACAGCTTACAAATGACCAAACCGTGGACATTGCTTGCGCGATCAAAATCTCCGTCGGGGCAACTTAGGGTTTCGCTTAAAAGAATCGATGGCAGCAAGCACCGATGATCGACTTCACACCAAACCGGAAAAAAACTAGGTAACACGATGTTTTTCCACACAAACCGCTTTGTAGCACTTGTCACCTTGTTTGTATGCCTTGCCACCCCCGCCCGCGCCGACGTCATCGATTACGTCAAAATCCCCGACAAAGAATTCCGCTGGGAAGTCAAATCGAAGACCGCCGTGGCTGACGGCACGGTATACGACCTCGAACTCATCTCCCAGGTCTGGCACGGGATCACCTGGCAGCATCAACTTCAGGTTTTTCTGCCCAAAGATGTCAAACCTGGCGCCACCATGTTTCTCTACAACCAGGGCGGCAAGGCCAGTCCCCTAAGCATGGCCTTTGGCATGGACATGGCAAAGAAAATCGCGCGCCGGTCGCCATCCTCTATGGCATACCCAACCAGCCGCTCCTGGAGGGCAAGACCGAAGACGCCCTCATCGCCGAGACGTTTGTCCGCTATCTCGACACCAAGGACGCGACCTGGCCGCTGCTTTTCCCCATGACCAAGAGCCTGGTGCGGGCGATGGACGCTCTGCAAGCCTTCGCCCAAAAAGAATGGAATGTGACGGTGCGCTGGTTTGTCGTCTCCGGCGGCTCGAAACGCGGATGGACGACCTGGCTGACCGGCGCTTGCGACGCCCGCGTCAAGGCCATCGCGCCCATGGTCATCGACACCCTCAACATGCAGGACCAGATGGCGCACCAGCTCAAGATGTTTGGCAAATACAGCGACATGATCCACGATTACACCGCCCGCGGCCTTGTGCCGATCCCCAAGACCGACGAAGCCGTCAAGCTCTGGAAGATGATTGATCCCTATTTTTACCGCGACAAGCTCAAAATGCCCAAGCTGATCGTCAACGGCGCGAACGATCCGTATTGGGCAACGGACGCTCTCAACCTGTACTGGGACGAATTGGAAAATCCCAAGTGGGTGCTGTACGTCCCCAATGCGGGCCACGATTTGCAGCAGAAGAAAATGAAAGCCGGCATGGAACGCAGCCGGGTATTGGACACGTTGGCAGTGTTCGCGCGGGCTCAGGTCTTCGACAAGGAGCTCCCGAAGTTGACCTGGAAACACGATGATAACAGCGGCAAGTTTCGGTTGACGGTCACTTCGAATGTCAAGCCCGTGGCAGCCAGGATGTGGGTGGCGAAGGCGACGACGAAGGATTTTCGCAAGGCTGAATGGGTCGAGCAAGCGATGGTTTTGGACGGCGGTTCGGCGGTTGGCGAGATCGCTCCGCCGGCGGCAGGGAACATCGCGATGTTCGGCGAAGTGGAGTTTACGATGGAGGGGTTGACGTATTACCTTTCGACGCAGGTGCGGATTGGCGGTAAGGGCGGGGCTGAGGTTGATACGCGTTGAGGTGCATCCTCCACAAACTCGATAGCGACAACGTGGACCACTATGGTATGCTCAATTTGCGGACCACAATCGCCGCAAAGGACAATAGGTGCAACATGAATGTGACGGAAGAGGAAAAGAACTTTGCAAAGTTGGTGGACAAGGTCTACGTCGAAGGTGTCAGCATCGATTTGGAGCGCGACGACAAGGTTATCGCGCGGTTGACGCCGGCCGAGCCGCGCTCACCGCTAACGGTTGGTGAACTCCATGCGTTCTTGCGCAATTTGCCGTCGTTGGGCGATGATGCCCATGAATTTGCCAGGGATGTTCGTGCCATACGCGCTGAATTTCCGGCGACAGACAATGTTCAGGAGTTTTTGCGAGTGCCGGGCTTGCGTGTGATTCCGTTTGTCCCATGAGCAGGGGCGATAATCAATGCTAACACGCAAGTCCTTCGTTGTTGGCCTGGAGAACACTGAAAATGTGAACGAACACTATGCGTTTATTGATTCATGTGCCAAATACAGCGACGTGGATTACCTCAGAGACATTTTCGCCGAAATCTGCATATCAGCACCCCGCCACCGCATTCCAGATTGGGCAGCCGCCGCGATCCTTGAATGAATCGTCGAAGCATTGGCGCTCACGGATGGATTCCAAAATGCGTCCGCAGCACTCGAACTTGCTGCCTTCGCCAATTCGTGGTCGACGAAAGGCCTCGCACGCCAGCTCCGCACCGCCGCGGTGGTCTCCAAGGTCGCCGCAGCGCAGCCGCCGACGGTCATTGATGGATTGCTGGAAAGCCTGAGCGACCTTGAATCGGCAGCGTTTTTGCTGCAGGAAGCTGTCGTCCGACGCAAGCTCCCGACTGAATCGTCGGCAGTCCGCGCTGTTGTCGATCGCCTGGCGCAGGCCAATCATGCCTTGGCTATTCTTCCAGTGACTTTGTTAGACCTGGAAGAGGGCATTCTCTTGCCCGACTATGGCATTGGCTCAATGAGTATGGGGCTGCCGTTTGGCCCAACGCCAGACGAGAAAGCGATTTGTTCGAGCCCGGTCAAAGGCAATCTGGAAATGACGAAACAACGTTTCCCGAACGTGCGGATCTGATTTCTGCCGCCGTCGAGAACTGGAAGACCAGATCTAATGGGAAAATCGAGGCTCGGACATTCGGGACGATTTTTTCAAGCTTTGATGCATTGCCAGCAGTTTTATCGACGCTCGGCCTCGAATGCCTCAAGCCCATGGACGTTGTTCATTGTCGTGCAAACACGAAGGCAAAAGACGTTTTTGCCGTCTTGTTTTCGGCCGCGTCAACTGGTGGAGCATACAGCGGAGGCCTCTTCGCTGCCTACGGCAGACTGTCGGCTTGGCGTTCAGTGGCTGGTTTGGTCGGTTGCTCATCGCACGCCACAATTCCAGAGATTGCGACGAACGCCCAGAATTGTCAGTGGTGTTTTTTTGACTCACCCAACAAGTGGTATTATCAGGTGGCGTGGGATATCGGAATTGCGTGCGCCAATCCTGAACACCATGAAATAGCGGTGCTGGCAGCGACGGACACAGATTGAGGCATCACCCCGTCCGGGATTCTCGCTCTTAATCTTATTCGGATTCGCGGAATTACGATTTTTGAAAGAAGAAGTACCCCGCCAAAGAAAAGCCTATGCAAATGACCACCCAGCGCACCACCCGCCGGTCGAGCCGTTGCGCCATGCGCGAGCCGGCATAAGCGCCGAAAGCCGCGGCCGGCGCCATGATTGCCGCGTAGCGCCAATCCACCTCTCCTTGAACAACGAAGACGATAATCGCCACGCCGTTGATGCAAAACGCCAGGAAGTTTTTCACGCCGTTCATGGCGTGGATATCGGTCATTCCCATCAATCCCAGAGAGCTGAGCATGAGGATGCCGATGCCGGCGCCGAAATAGCCGCCGTAGATCGCCACCAGCAATTGAAAGACGACGACACCAACCACGGCATGTGGTTTGATCGTGGTGTGGCTGCCGGCAATAATCCGTCGGCTCAAGATAGGTTGAAGCAAAAACAAAACGGCGGCCGTCAGGATCAGCCACGGGACCAGCCGTTCAAACTGTTTTGGATCCAAGCTCGTGACCAGCAGGGAGCCGATGACTCCGCCAATGATGCTGGGCGGCGTCAGCAATATCAACCATCGCCGCGTGCCCTCCAACTGGCGGCGATAGCCCCAGGCCGCGGCCAGGGAACCCGGCGCCAGAGCCACGGTGCTGGTGCAATTGGCGACAACGGGGGTGACAACGGCCATCAGCGCTGGAAAGGAAAGGAGCGTGCCGCCGCCCGCGACGGAATTGACGACCGCAGCTGCGAGAGCTGACAGGGCAAGCCAAAGGTACAGCCAAAAACCTGAAGTCATCCCTGATCCACCGCCAACTCAGCGTGCGAGCATCCGCAGTCAAGTAGGTCCCGCTTGCCGAGCGGGACCTGACCTCTCCGCCGGTTAGGTCCCGCTCGGCAAGCGGGACCTACTGCGGGACCTACAGTGTCTTCAAATACTCGATCACCGCCCGGCGCTGGTCAGCGGTCAAGCGCAGTCAAGTAGGTCCCGCTTGCCGAGCGGGACCTGACCTCTCCGTCGCTCAGGTCCCGCTTGCCGAGCGGGACCTGACCTCTCCGCCGGTTAGGTCCCGCTCGGCAAGCGGGACCTACTGCGGGACCTACTGCCGGCCTACAGTGTCTTCAAATACTCGATCACCGCCCGGCGCTGGTCGTCAGTCAAGTCGTCGCCGAAGGTGTGTCCGCCGTTGCCGCGGCCGGGTTGCGTGGTGTCGTACACCTTGCGGCGCTCGATGGCGGGCAAGCTCGCATCGGGGCCGTGCTTCAGAATCGTCACCTTCCATCCGAGCTTTGCGGAATCGTAGGCCTCCAGGTCGGTTTTGAAAGACCGCGTGAAAATTTTTGGCCGCGTTTTGGAGTTCAGCACGTCGAAGACCGTCGGCACCGAGCCATTATGGAAATACGGCGCCGTGGCCCAGATGCCGTCGAGCGGCGGTGCCTGGTAGCCAACCGCTGGCTTGACTGTGCCGTCGACGCCGCCGTGTGTCTCCTGGCCAAACCAGCTATTGTTGTAGTGCTCGCTCCATTTGCTGGTGAAGCCGTCGAAACGTGTGCGGTCGGTGCCGATTTCCTCGATCTTGACGATCTTGTTGGGATAGGTCCACTTCGCGCCGTAGGTGCCGTGGCACTTGGCGCAGGTTTCGTTGAAGACGATCTCACCTTTGGCCGCCAGCGCTGTGTCGATGGGCAACGGATAGGGCGGCGGCTTCAGCGACAGCAGGAAGGCTTGAATGTCGCGGAAGGTGGCCTCTTCCTTGGCGAAAAACTCCGTGGAGTTGGGCGGCGACAGCGCGAACTGCATGAGCGAGCGCACCGAGCGGGCGTTGCTGTTGCCGGTGTGATACATGGTCTTTTTCTTTTTGAGGTGCCACCACGCCGGCACGTCCTCGCACAAGTTTTCCCGCATGTCGAGGTCGAGCCGGCTGGTGCGAATCTTGAGGTCAGGATCCCGCAGAGACAGCAAAAAGACCGCAAAGGTTCCTGCTTCGGTAGTGCCGCGGACGTTGCTGAAGGTGAACGGCAAACTCCGGTCAATGCCGCTGGCCCTGGTCATGTCCTCGAACAGGGCGTGGATGTCCAGAGCGGTGTTGCCCAGGCCGATATAGCTTTTGCCCGCAATCGAGCCGCCGTGGCAAAGCAGGCAATCGGTGGTGATGCCCTTGTCGATGAATCTGGAGCCGACGCGCAGGCCCATGGGATAAACATTGTCGAAGGGCGCGGTGTGCAAGCCGTAGTAATCCATGAAGACCTGGGCGTAGTTGGCCGGCTGTTCTTGCAGCGGCGGCTGCCATTGCTTCCAGGCCTGACTATAGGAACCGAGCGACCACGCAGCGGGCGTGAAGGCCCGTGTGAGCAGCGCCTTGCGGCCGTGCGCTCGGCATCTTGTGCCGGCGTCGGCGCGGCCAGCAGCAGCATTGCCGTCACGCCAAGGGCTATGACTGATTTCCATTTCATGGGTGTCTCCTCGTTCCGGTTCGCGAAGCCGCAAGCGGCCACGTGCTCGGGCAAGCGGCCAAGTTGTCAGGCAACAAGCGGCTATGCTGTATTGTAGCTATAATACCTGGGGCGATTGTGATGTTACGACTCGGGGAGAGATTGCGGTGACTATTCGGACCTTTCAGCCGGGCGATGAAGTGGCCCAGGTTGTGATTTACAACGAAGGCGCCGGCGCGTTTCCCAAATTCAAACCGGCCATTGCGCAAGACGTGGCGCGGCGCATCGCCGCCCCAGGTTTTGACCCGACGTTGTGCTGGTATGCGCTCGACGCCGGCCAGGTCGTGGCTTATGTGCAGGCCAACGCCAACGGCCGGGTGAGTTACCCGTGGTGCCGCAAGGGCCATGAGGCTGCCGCGGACGCTCTTTTCGAGCACATGATTAAGGAGCTGCCTCGGCGCGGAATCGCCAAGGTGTTCGCGGCTTACCGGGGCGACTGGCCGAAAGTTCTGAATTATTTCCTCGGGCGCGGATTCGTCGTGGCGCGTGAAATGGCCAACTTCATGGTCGACATTGTGGACACGCCGACCCTTCCCGCGCGGCCTGGCAACCCGATCACGCCCCTGGCACGTGCCGACGTGCCGGCGCTTTATGCCCTGGCGCCGCGGGCCTTGCGCCTGCGCCAGCGCGGAGGAGCTGGAACGCTACCTGTTTGACAATCCCTATTTTCCGTCAAGCTCGGTTTACGTGGTGCGCGGCCGGCCTGGCCTGGAGCTGCTCGGCGCGGGCATTTTGATCCGCAACGCCAGTTATGCCGATCCCAGGGCCGTGGACGCCTCCATGCCCTGCTTCCGGCTCGGGGCCTTTGGAACGGAGGGAATGCACGCCAAGCGGATCAACGGATTGTTTAGCTTTTTGTGCCGGGACGACGGACACTGCGGCTCGATCGCGGTGGATCTCCTCATCCATGCCGTCACGTTGATGGATGACAGCGAAGACATAAGCACCCTTTCAGCCCAGGTGCCGAGTGATGTGCCGCACTGGTTGCGTTTTTATCAAATGACCTGGCGCCGACAGGGAAGTTTCCCGGTGCTGGAAAGAAACCTATAGGAGGCTCCAAAAAAGGGGTCAGGCACCGTTGCCGGACTTTCGCCCCACCGTCACAGGTGCGAAGGGTGCTTCGCACAACAGTGCCTGACCCCTTTTTTGGAGCCTCAAACGAGAGACCGCGATGCCATTTTCCAGTTCTTTACAGACCATTCCCAACACCTTGCAGGCGGTAAACAAGGCCGTCGCCCACGCGCTGGCCAACCTCGGCGGTTTGCCCGACCTGGCCCTGGTGTTCTTTTCGCCGCACCACGCCCCCGCCGGGCCGGCACTGGCCGAACGGCTCCAGGATCTGCTGGGCCCGTGCTGCCTGCTGGGTTGCCAGGGCGAAGCCATTGTCGGGGACAGTCATGAAGTGGAAGACGGTCCCGCGCTGAGCCTGTGGCTGGCAAAGTGGACGAAACCCGTCGAGCAGACGCCATTTCATTTGACGCTCGAGGAAACCAGCGACGGTCACAGCTTGCTCGGCTGGCCCGACGACCTGCAGCACGCCATCCCCGCGGAAGCCGCCATGCTGGTGCTGGGCGACCCGTTCTCCTTTCCCGCCGATGGGTTTCTCGGACAGATCAACGAGGACTGCCCTGGGCTGCGCGTCATGGGCGGCATGAGCAGCGGCGGCCAGGCACCGGGCGAAGCGGCGTTGGTGCTTGGCTCCCAGGTCCTGAGCCAGGGCGCTGTCGGCGTCTTGCTGCAGGGCGATCTGGGTATCCGCAGCGTGGTATCGCAGGGCTGCAGGCCCATCGGCAAACACATGGTTATCACCAGGGCTCGCGACAACATCATCGCCGAGCTTGGCGGCAAGCCCGCCCTGGCGCAGCTTCAGGAGCTATGGCAGCAGTTGCCGTCGGAGGATCAGGCTTTGGTGCGGCATGGTTTGCACGTCGGCCGCGTGCTCAGCGAGTACAAGTCTGAGTTTCTGCGCGGCGATTTCTTGATTCGCAATGTCATCGGCATGGATCGCGAAAGCGGCGTCGTTGCGATTACCGACAGAGTGCGTGTCGGCCAGACCGTCCAGTTCCACGTCCGCGACGCCGCCACGGCCGACGAGGATTTGCACGAGCTGCTGCAAATCGATCTTAACGCTCACGACCGACGGCCCGCTGGCGCGCTGCTTTTCACGTGCAACGGCCGTGGCACGCGGCTGTTCAAGGCGCCGGACCACGACGCCGCCGTCATCCAGGCCGAGGTGGGCGCCATCCCCGTGGCCGGCTTTTTCGCCCAGGGCGAACTGGGCCCCGTCGGCGGCCAGAACTGCATCCACGGCTTCACGGCGAGTGTGGTGCTCTTTGACCAATAGCGGTGATCATAGGTCGTATGGGTCCCATAAGACCCATTTGCTTTAGGTCATGCCGCCGCCCTGCGCACTCGCGGCCTGATGTCGAACAAGCCAAAAATCTCCTCCTCCGTCAAACCCATCGACGTCGGCGGCTCGTTTTGCTCGATTAGCTCGTTGAATAGCTGCCGTTTACGCTCCAGGACTTCCGCGATTCGCCCTTCGATCGTGCCCTGCGAAATGAAACGCGTCACGATCACCTGATCCTTTTGCCCGATGCGATGGGCGCGGTTGATCGCCTGATCCTCGACGGCGGGATTCCACCAGCGGTCGAAAAGGAATACATAGTTGGTGAACTGCAAATTCAAGCCGACGCTGCCGGTGCCGTAGCTCATCAGCAGGACATGCTTGGCCGGGTCGGTCTTGAAACGATCCAGCACTGCCTGACGCCTGTTCCCCGGCACCTGGCCGTGAAACTGCAGCGGCCCAAACTCCCCCAGCTCCCGTGCCAGTCGTTCCAGCGGCTCGACCCATTGCGAAAAAATGATCGCCTTGCGGCCGCTTTCCGCCACCTCCTGCATGTCCGCGAGCAACTGCTCGAGCTTGGCGCTTTGTCCGCTGGCGGGATCGAAGTTGCAGATTTGCTTGAGCCGAAGCACCAGCTCGAAGACGTGCTGCACGGTGATGGTGTCGCCCAGGCCGTTGAGGCGGACCACGCCGTCTTTCTCGGCCAGCTCGTAAGCGGCACGTTGCTGCGGAGTCAGCTCCAGCACGGCGTCGCGGATGATCTTGGGCGGCAGATCGGTCATGACGTCTTCCTTGACGCGGCGCAGGACGCAATCCGACGTCAATTGCGGCAGCCGTTTGGCCGGCGTTTCGGCGGGAATCCGCGCGGCATCGACGAAGGCGAAGATGTTCACCAGATCGTCGTGCTTGTTCTCGATCGGCGTGCCGGTCAACGCCCAGCTTCGCGCCCGTTTGATGCCGCACACCACCTCGGCCGTCCTGGAGCCGGCGTTTTTGATCCGCTGCGCTTCGTCGAGCACCACCAGGTCGAAGCGCACGTTCTCTTCCGCCAGAATGTCGGCGTCGCGGGTGAGGATCTCGTAGTTGACCAGCTTGAGGGGGCAATTGGAGACCAGCCAACTGGCTCGCCGCGTGGCCAGGTCGCCGCCGATGACCTCGAAGGGCAGGTCCGCGGCCCAGCTCTTCAGCTCCCGCGACCAGTTGTAGACCAACGGCTTGGGGCAAACCACCAGCCCGTTGCTGATCAGCCCCGCATGCAGCAAAAGTCGCATGGCGATGATCGCCTGGGCGGTTTTGCCCAGACCCATCTCGTCGGCCAAGCAGCGCGGCGTGGCGAGGCATCAAAAAGGCGATGCCTTCCAGTTGATAGGGAAAGGGTTGAAAAGGCAGCTTGATTTGCTTGCCCGCGAAGAGATTTTCCAACGGCGGCTGCAGCAGATACAGCAACCGATCCTTGAACACCGCCAGATCGTTGGGCGGCTTGATCCGCGTGGCCTTCTTCTTTTTTTCAGGAACTGCGTCTGGCGGCGGCGGTTGATAAAGCCGCGGCTCCGCCGGTTGCAACAAATCGTTGGCAGGCACGGGAAATCGCCAGGCAAACGTGGAGACTTGCATCGCGAGCTTGGTCAACGCCTGCACCTGCGGTGCGGCATTCAGTAACCGAGCTTCGCGAACTCCGGCTTCCAGGGGCCGCTCGAAACGGGCGTGCGTCAATACTTCCACAGGCATCCCGAGGTCGATCGTGTTGACCTCGGGCACAAATGGAAGGCCCTCGCCCTCGCCCCCACCCTCGCCGTCCTGGCAAGGCTCAAACACGGTTGGTGACTCCCATTTTGCGGGCCTCGGCCATGGCCTCGCGGATGCGGTTGAAGGGTTCCGCGAGATCGAGGCCGCCCTTGACCTTTTCCAGCATCTCTGCAATCGCCGCTGTGTCGTCGGGGAAACGGGCATGCCCACGCCATTGAGCGGAAGCGCCCGCCGCCTGCTCTTTCGGCGGCGACACGACCAGGGCAACGGGCACGTCAACCCGCGGCCGCAACTCCAGCGCCGCCTCGGTGTCGGTGACCACCATGCTTACCGCCATGCCTGTCTTCTCCACCAATGTCTTGCCGATCAGCTCGCCGCAGACATAAGGTCCGAGCGTCTCGGCATAGAGAATCTGCTGCACCCGGTTGGGCTGGACAGGGCTGCTGAGACGGAACTCCAGAGGCCGGCCCCATTGGTTGGTTACAAGGTAACCGCCAAGGTAGCCGCTGGCCTCGTGTGCGACCGTCAGGAACCCCAGGTTTAACGTCGGTGTTTGAGCAGATGGTGCCAAGCTGCGGGCCTCACTTTCGCATCGTTCACCCCTGCATCCATCGGACGGTGGCGCACCACGCCTTTAGCCCAGGTTAACTTCAGCAAAGTGGATACCAACCCGAAGCGCCAGCGAGGGCTGCTGTTGTCCCTCGCTTGCGCTTCGGGTTGGTATCGACGGCGTCACATCCGGCATAACCGGCAAGAGATGCCGCTTCTCTGGTTTTTTGCCGACAAAACCCTACACTCACACGGTGCAATCAACTTAGAGTCTGTCCGAAAAGGGGTCAGGCACCGTTGTGCGCAGCACCCTTCGGGCCGTTCCGGCAACGGTGCCTGACCCCTTTTCGGACAGACTCTTAGTGATGATCCGCCATTTCACGTGTTCTTTGGAATCCGCAAGTCAATGGAACCGATCAAGCGTACACCAGTTGAAATCCAAAAAGAAGCGAGTGAACAACTTCGCGGGACCATCGGCGACGAGTTGGCGGCCGCCACCGACCATTTCAGCGAGGCCAGCAAGACCTTGCTCAAGTTTCACGGCACCTATCAGCAGGACGACCGCGACGCGCGCAAGCACCGCTCCACGGCCAGCCCCGGCAAGCACTTCATGTTCATGGTCCGGTGCCGCATTCCTGGCGGCCGGCTCAGCGCGGAACAGTACCTCGCCATCGACGATTTGGCGGGCCAGTACGCCAACGGCGACCCTGCGATTGACGACGCGGCAGGGCATCCAGCTGCATGGCGTGCTCAAGGGCAACCTCAAGGCGACCATCGCGGGCATCAATACCACCCTGCTGACGACCTTCGGCGCCTGCGGCGACGTGGAGCGCAACGTCATGGTGTCGCCCGCTCCGCACTATCACGCCGGGGTCCACCAGCAGTTGCAGGAAACAGCGGCCCTCATCGCTGACCGGCTCGCGCCGCGCACCCGCGCCTACCACGAAATCTGGCTCAACGGCAAGCACCTTCCCGTTACGCGCCGCTTGCAATCGGCCGCTGCCGTGGAAGAGCCTCTCTATGGCAAAGTCTACCTGCCGCGCAAATTCAAGACCGGCATCGCCTTGCCCGAGGACAACTGCATTGACGTTTACGCCCAGGACCTGGGCCTGCTGGCCATTGTGGAGAACGGGTCTATTGTCGGTTTTAACGTGCTGGTCGGCGGCGGCATGGGCATGACGCACGGCAACACCGCCACATTCCCGCACCTTGCCCAGCCGATCTGCTACGTCCCGGCCAACGAGGTCGTCGCCATTGCCGAGGCGGTTGTGCGGCTCTTCCGCGACCACGGCAATCGCACCGACCGCAAGCACGCTCGCATCAAGTACCTCATCCACGATTGGGGCGTCGCCAAGTTTCGCGAGGTGCTGGCCCAATACGCTGGCGGCCCGCTTGCCGATCCCAGGCCGATCGAGGTGACCGGCCTGCAAACGCACCTCGGCTGGCACCTCGCAAGGCGACGGCCAATGGTGGTTTGGTCTGAGCGTCGAAAATGGCCGCATCAAGGACGAGGGCGCCATGCGGCTGCGGACCGGCCTGCGCGAAATCATCCTCCGACTGCGGCCCGAGCTGCGAATCACGCCGCTGCAGGACATCCTCCTTTGCGGTCTGCCCACCTCCGCCAAGGCCGACGTCGAACGCTTGTTAGCCGACCACGGCGTAGTGCTGCCCGAGAAGCTCAGCAACGTGCAAAAGCTGAGCATGGCCTGCCCGGCGATGCCGACGTGCGGCCTGGCCCTGACCGAATCGGAGCGCGTTTTCCCCGCCGTCATCGATCGGCTGGAAGCGGAGCTGCGCCGTCTCGGCCTGGAGAACGAAAACCTGACCGTCCGCATGACCGGCTGCCCCAACGGCTGCGCCCGGCCCTACCAAAGCGACATCGGCCTGGTCGGCCGCAGCGGCGATAAGTACACGGTTTTCGTCGGCGGCTGTGTGCTGGGAACCCGGCTTAATTTCGTACTTCGCGACCTGGTGCCGCTGAGCGACGTTGTGCCGCTGCTGGTGAAGTTGTTCGAGGACTTCCGCGCCAATCGCCAAGGTGCGGAGAGCTTTGGCGATTATTGCCATCGCCTGGGCGCCGAACGGCTCAATTCACTCCTGCCGGAGGTGAGCCAAGGCCGCACCTGAGCCGCATGTGAGGGGTGCATTTGATTGTTTGCTTTCCACACCCCCACACCCTTCGGTTTGTTCCTGACGACTTTTTCTTCCGCCTTTTTCCTCTGCCGAAATTTTTTCATTCCGGCCGGAAAATCCTTTACTAACGCAAGTTGGCGTCGCAATAATGATGTGGCCGACAGCTTGCTGGTGACCGGTGGCTCTTAACGCCTGAAACGGGGATAAATGCGGAGGGTTTGACCATGTTTCGCGTTGTTGGATTCGTACGACTGAGCCTTATTGCCACGGTAGCGGCTTCGGCGCTCGCTGCCTACGGAATGGCCCAGCCCGCCGAGGGTAAGAAGATCGCCCTGCTTGTCGGCATCAATGTGTACGACCACAGCAATCTTGCCGACCTGAAGTATTGCGAACACGACGTCGAGGACCTTGCCGCGGTTTTCCGCAATGGGGGCTACGAGGTGACGCTGATGACTGGCAGCGCCAAGGGGCAACTGCGGGGCACCGAAGCCAACATCCAAAGTCAACTCACCGCTCTTCTCAAAAACCGCACGCGCTACGATACGGTCATTGTCGCGCTGGCCGGACATGGGATGCAATATGCCGAGCAAAAGGATAGTTAGGGCCTGTCAGGAAATAACCTGGACAACTTTCATAGTGTCCTTGGGCTAATTGTATAATTCCATTCCCCGTGGAACTTGTGGCGTTTTAGGTGAATGTTGTTAAACTCCTCATTTGTGACTTTGACCTTGAGTGGGTATTCAGATGTATCCAACTTTGCTTTGACCTTTAGGCCGCTGCGCGTGGATGTCGCACTGATGAGGTTTACCACGACTTCATGGCTTACCAAAGGGCGGCCACGCCAATTCATTGTGATGTGCGCAAACAAACGATGTTCAATCTTGTTCCATTTACTGGTTCCTGAAGGAAAATGGCAAACAGTGATCTTCAACCCCGTCTCATCGGCCAGCTGTTGCAACTCCCATTTCCACAACCGGAGTCGGTAGCCGTTGCTCCCACCGGCGTCCGCACACACCAGGATGCAGTCGGCCTCGGGGTAGGCTTTGCGACCCATGCAACGCCACCAGCGCCGAATGCTTTCCACTGCGAAGCTGGCTGTGTCGTGGTCGTTGCCCACATTGACCCACCCCTCGTTTCGAGCCATGTCGTAAACTCCGTAGGGCAGTGCTTTCCCTACCTTGGGGTCTGGGAAGTCATGCGTCCCGACGGGTTCAGGCTTACCTTTCGGCTGCCATTCTTGACCGCCGTTCTTGTATTGCCCCACGAGCTCTTTCTTCTTGGCATCCACGGAAATTGCTGGGTTTTTTCGTCTCAATTGCCGCTTGGTCTGGCGATTAATGTATTGGAATTGAGCATCACGGTCGGGATGCTGTTTACCCTCCATGGTCTTGGCGTTGCCCTGCAAGCTATAGCCCAATTCCTGGAGCAATTCGGACACAACCGTGTGGCTGATGGCATGCCCTTGCTCGGTCAAAGTCAGCGCCAATTGTCGGGTGCTCTTGCAGGTCCAGCGCAATGGCGACATGGGATCACCGCGCGTGGCAGGGTCGATGAGTTGTTCCAGCGCGACCAGGAGTGCGGGATCTTTATCCTTCACACGTTTTCGGCCAGCTCCTGGCTGACGAACTCGCCCATCCGCCAACGGCTCGGCTTCCAATTCTTCCAAAGCTCTGTGGACGGTTGTTCGCGAGAGGCCGGAAGCAGCGGCCACCAGCGCGATGCCGCCGTAGCCCAAGACTCGCGCCTCGGCAGCTGCCATCAATCGCCGTTGCCTTTCGTCCAAGTGAGGCATAAGAAAGTTCCATTTGGTTTGAAGTTCGCCGAGGGCCTCCATGCTGGCGCATCCGTTCAATACAATGACAACTCAAAGAAACCAGCGAAGGCCCGGTCCTTCGAGCGAAAAACTAGACAGTCAATAAAGTGCAGCTGCAAATACCGTATCGCGCAGCTGCAAACTTGTCCAGGTTATTTCCTGACGGGCCCTTACTACTGCCCTGCGGATGCCAATCCTAATAAGGCGGAACGGCTGCTTTCGCTGACGCAACTCTACCGGGCGCTCGACGATAGCGGCGCGGGCGTAAAGCTCCTCCTGGTGGACGCTTGCCGCAACGATCCCAAGGTGGGGCGCGGCGTGGACGGCGACAATGCGCCGCGTCCGCCAAAGGGAGTGGCGGCCCTATTCAGCTGCTCAGCCGGCCAGCGGGCCTTCGAGCATCCGAAACTGGAACACGGTATTTTCTTCCACTATGTTCTCGAAGGCCTCCGCGGCCAAGCTAAAAATGCCAAAGGACAGGTAACCTGGACGCAGCTGGTCGATTATGTAACCCAGCACGTCCCCGCGGAAGTGCCGAAGTTGATCGGCGGCGGCGCCAAACAGGAGCCGAACCTGGTTGCCAACATCGCCGGCCAGCCGCCGGTGTTATTGTCCGCCGGGCTGTTTGTTCCCGTTGTCTTCGACAATCTTCCTGGTGGGATTCGCGAGTTGGCATTTGTGGCCGAGGGCAACAGGTTCGTGGTCGCCACCAGGGGAGAAGAAGGAGCGCTCAAGCCTAGTCTCACGGTATTCGATGCCAAGGGCCGTAAGCAGCTTGCTCGCTACAATGTCCAAGCGCCGTACATATGAAGCATGGCCTGCACAAGCGACGGTCGTCGCGCCTACGTCGGTTGCGGTGATGGGAAGATTCGGACTCTTGACCTGGCGGATGGAAGGGAATTAAGCCAGATGGCAGCTCACAGCGGCTGCGTGCTGCGCCTGCGGCTGACCGCTAATGAAACCAGGCTCATATCTGGGGGCGGCGATGGAAAGATCCGCATTTGGGACACTGCCAACCGCTCGCGCATTTCCCAAATTGACGCATACGATAACCAAGTCACCGGATTGTCGATATCGGCTGACGGTTCTCGCATATTGGCTTTGGGCTTCGACAAAGCCGCGGTGGTGTGTCTTTGGGATGCCGCCAGCGGCGCCCGCTTGCACAGGATTCAGCTGGAGGATGCTTCTCCTCGCTTTCAATCGCTGGCCATGTCGCCCGACGGCAATGACATTGTGATCTGCATGGGGCAGGATATTTGCCACTTTGGCGCCGCCACGGGCCACGTCGTGAAAAGGTGGCAAGGTCATGACAAGCGCGCGGTCTCAGTTGCCTTCTCTTCCGATGGCCGGCGTTGCTTACGGCTGGAGCCGACCGGACAGTAAAACTGTGGGACTTCCCGTCCGGGCGGGAAATCCACAGAATCAGGCCCGAGGGGGTAGGGTATTGGAGTTGCTTTTCCCTCGATGGCCGGCAAGTGCTTTTTGACGCGAACGATGCGGAGGTGACATTGGCCGAATTGCCCGGGTAACGGGCCGAACCGCGTAAGCGGTCGGTTCGACGGCGTCCAGGGCAGCGTCTTCGAGCAAAACAAATAGATGTCGACCCCGCTACGAAATCTGCCCCTGATACAAAACTGGAGTTGCCACGGCTGCGGCGATTGCTGTCGGATCGAGGCGGCGATCACCGACGTGGAGAAACAGCGCATCGAAGCGCTGGATCTGGCCAACGATCCCGAGGTTGGTGCCAAGCCGTGGTTCGTGCCCGGTGGTTGGGGCTCCAGGAAATGGACGCTGGCCCATCGGCCTGACGGCAGTTGCGTCTTTTTGACGACCGGCAATCGCTGCCGACTTCAAGAGCGGTTCGGCGCCCACGTCAAACCGTTCGTTTGCCGTTTGTTTCCCTTTGTCCTCATCCCAGCAGGCGATCATTGGCGCGTTGGAATGCGTTTCTCCTGCCCATCGGTCGCGGCAAATCGGGGTCGCCCGCTGGTCGACTCTGTAAAAGACGTGGCGCAGCTGTCGCGCTTGTTGGAGCAGCACGTGGGCAGGTCGGCCGACAGTGCGCCGCCTCCGTTATTGGAAACCGGTCAGGACCTTTCGTGGCCGGATGTGTGCCGTGTAGTGCAGGTGCTGGTGGACATCGTGCAAGACCGCGGCGATCGTCTGGAACGGCGGCTGCGCAAATGCCTGGCCCTGGCGCGCCTTTGCGGCGAGACGCGGGTAGAAGGCCTCAGTGGCGACCAGTTGACTGAGTGTTTGCAGTTGCTGCGCACCGGCGTGGACATGGAGGTGCCCCGCGAAGCCGCGGACCTGCCGCCGCCCACGCGGCTTGGCAGGGTCCTGTTCCGCACCCTGCTGGCCATTTTTGCCCGCAGGGATCGCGGCGGGCATCGGGCTTCAGGCATTTGGAGGCGCTTGGGAAGAATGCACGCCGGCTGGCGTTTCGTCAGGGGCCGTGGCTGCGTGCCGCGCATCAACGAATTTCTGGCGGCAACCAGCTTTGCTGAGGTTGAACGATGCAGCCCGATGCCGCCGGAAATCGATGAGACATTGGAGCGTTATTACGTGGTCAAACTGAATTCGCTGCAGTTTTTCGGACCGCCCAACTTCGATTTACCGTTTTGGGCCGGCCTTGACTCGCTCATTCTCACCCTGCCGATGATCTTGTGGCTGAGCCGAGCGCTTGCCGGCGTGTCCGCGGCGGCAGCGGTTCAGCAGGCGATTGAGACTCGTTGACGATCATTTCGCGGGCAACCCGTTGTTGGGCATGCCCCATATTCATTTCTTGCAGCGCACTCTTGCCCAGCGGGGTGAGTTGGAGAAACTCGTGGCCTGGTATAGCCGCTGAAGGCACGGATCGAGTCGATGGTGTCCAGGGCGGCCTGTTTGACACCATTGTCCTGTTTCCTTTGATTTCCTGATCGAAGTTGGCCTCCCTGGCACCAAACAAAAAGAAAAAATAGTTGACTTCCGGTGGTTTGGCGTTAGCGTGGGCAAAATACGATGCATCCCTTTACCGGGACCTGAAACTGCTGCAAGGATTTTGTGTTGGAGCAGGAAAATGTCGGACCCTTTTTCTTGAGCGGAGGCTGCACCTATGCGCGCCACCTGGATCGGAATCTGCCTGGGATTGTTTGTAGCTGGATTCATGCCGCTAGCTGGCTTGCAGGCAGGTGAAAAAACCTGGACCGGCAAAGACATCATCATGAAGCGCAACGGCATCAAGATCGGCCATACCGACAGCAGCGGCAGACAAACCTATGTCGCCAAGCTGACTTCCATTCAGTACAGCGTGCTGGATGACAAGGGCGGCTGGCTTAAAGTTCAGCACGGCAAAGAAGTCGGCTGGTTCGACAAGGCCGAAGCCGTCCTGGTCGAGGATGCCAACGCCTATTTTTCGGCGCTCATTCGCCAGGAACCCAATAACGCACAATACTATGCCCGGCGCGGCTGGGCCTGGTATGCCCTGGAGGAACACGACAAGGCGATCAGCGATTACAGCCAGGCGATTCGCATCAGTCCCAACGAGGTCGATTGGCTGTCCGGTCGCGCGGTCATCTATCGATCCAACAAGCAATACGATGCCTCGGTCCGGGATTACACCAAGGCGTTGCAGCTCAATCCCAACGCCGCATACCTTTTGCACGGCCGCGGTTGGTCGTATGGCCTCAATCAGCAATACGACAAAGCCTTCGCGGATTTCGACGCCGCGCTGCGTCTGGAACCGGACAATTCTTTTGCGTTTAACCGCCGCGGCATCGTGTCGGCGAAAGCGGGCCATTATGACAGCGCGATCAAGGACTACAACGAAGTGATTCGCCTCAACCCCGATTACTTGTGGGGCTACAACAATCGTGGCCTTGCCTTGAGCAAAAAAGGGGAGTTCGCCAAGGCGATCGAAGATTTCGAAAAGGCCCTCAAGATGGACGCCCGCGAGGCTGGACCACGCAATGGCCTGGCGTGGCTTCTGGCCACCTGCCCTGATTCGAAGTTCCGGGACGGCAAACGCGCCGTGGAGTTGGCAAAGCAAGCCTGCACGCTGACTCGCTACAAAGATGCCAACATGCTGGATACCCTGGCCGCCGCCTGCGCCGAGGCCGGCGAGTTCGACGAGGCGGTGAAGTGGCTGGAAAAAGCTCGGGAAAACGCCGCTTTCGTCAAGGAAAGCGGCGAAGACTCGCAAACCCGTCTGAAGCTCTACCTGGACAAGAAGCCGTATACCGCGGCCCTGGGGACCGACAAGGTGTCGCCCATTCCCGCGATCAAGGAAGTCGCCAGGATGCCGTCGGCCGCCGTCATCGGCGACGGCCCGCTCAAGGGCTGGAAGGAATTCAAATCCGTGGACGGCGGCTTCACCATACCCTTTCCCGACACTCCCAAGGAGCACAAACAGCGCGTCAGCAGTGCGGTGGGAAAAATCGACAACTTCGCCTACTCCCATGAAGGTGTCGAGATGACTTACATGGCAAGTTTCTTCGACTTGCCGCCGGACGCGCTGCTGACGTTAGACAAGTCGGCGACCGCGTATGCCCTGGGCCGCAAGGGCACCTTGCTCAGTCAGAAAAGTGTCCGACTGGGCAACACCACTGGCCTGGAGATTCTGGTGAAGTTGTCCGACAAAAACGTCTCGCGTGTTCGCCTGTTTGCCGTCGGAGCACGTATGTATCAAGTGATCGTGGACGGGCCTTCGGATCGGGCGAATGCCGAGCAGGCCACCGTTTTCCTTGATTCCTTCAAATTGACTGCGCTAGGACACGGCATGAGTCATTCGCGAATAATCACCCGCCTCTGGATTGTGCTTGTCACACTGCCGAGCATCGTGTTTGCGCCGACGGGCTAACGCCCAGACACCGGAGCAAGCGCGCTGCATTGCCGCCAACAAGCAGGCGGAGGCATTCAAGAGTCAGGGCAAAATAGCCGAGGCGATTGCCGCCTATGAGGAGGCGATCGCGCTGGCGCCGCGGCCTTCGGCGCCACGGCCGCGTCCACCGGCAACATTATGATCAATTTGGCCGAGTTGCACGCCGCTCAGGGCAGCCACGCCAGGGCGGTTCCGTGGTACGAAAAGGCGCTGAAGATTCGCGAGATTCGCTGGGGCGAGGAAAGCGAAGAGGCCGCCGTCGTCCGCAACAACCTGGCCCTGTCGTTGACGCGCCTGGCCGAGTATGCGCGGGCCGAAAAGCTGTATCTGGTCACATTGAAATTCAAGGAGGATATTTTTGATCCCGAAAGTCCGGAAGTGGCCCTGGTCCATAACAACCTGGGGCTGTTGTATCAGGATAAGGGCGATTATCGCCTGGCCAAGACCCACCTCGAACGGGCCTTGAAGATCTGGGAAAAGAGCCGAGGGCCCAACCACCCAGACGCGGCCATCGCCCTGGGCAATCTGGCGGCGTTTTACCAGGGCGTCGGCCAACCGCAACGCGCGGAGGAACTGGCGCGGCGCGTTCTGAAAATCCGCGAGGAGCAGAAAGACCCCAACAGCCAGGACCTGTCGACCGCCTGCAACAACCTGGCCTCCATCCTGCACGACCTCGGCCGCACGGCGGAAGCCATTCCTTTGCAACGCAGATCCCTGGCTTTGCGGGAAAGAGACCTGGGACCGACCCATCCCAACCTCGCCAATGCCCTCACCAATTACGCATTTTTTCTGACCGAGATCGGCGAATGGCAAGAGAGCGAACAGCTCCTGCTGCGCAGTCTGGCAATCCGCGAGAAAGCGGGTTCGGGCGACCTTGAGATTGCTCACACTCTCAATAACCTTGGCCATCTTTACGATCAGCAAGGTCGGCACCAGGAGGCCATCAAGGCTTACCAGCGCTGCCTGCAGCTGCGGCGCAAAAAATCGGGCGCCAAACACGCGGACGTTGCCGTCAGCCTAAATAATCTGGCCGCTGCTTACCAAAACATCGAAAACTACGCCGAGGCTGAAAAGCATTACCAGCAATGTCTGGATATGCGCCGCGAGCTGCTCGGCGCGAATCACCCTGACGTCGCCCGCGTCCTCGGCAACCTGTCGACCCTGTCCCTTGAACAAAACCAGATCAAAAAATCATTGGCTCTGTGCCAGCAGCAGCTCAAGATCAACCGCGACCGGCTTGACGAGCAGCACCCGAGCATCACGCAGAACCGGATGGCGCTCGGTTCACTGCTGGCGTTTGAGGAGCAGTGGGACTCCGCTCACGAACACTTCGATCAGGTCATGCGGCAGCGCGTCGCCCAGGTGCGGCAGATATTCGGCGTGCTGGCCGAGGCGGAACAGCTGCGGTATCTGGCCATGTTCCTCGAAGCCGACCTTTCCGTGACTCTGTCCTACGCGGTGCACAAGCGGACCGATCGCCGCTGGCGTGAGAGCTCCGCGGCCTGGGTTCTCAACATGCAAGGTCTGGCCCACGAAGCTCTGGTCGAGCGGACCCTCCTCGCGCGCGACATGCGCTCGCCAAAGATGGCGGAGATGGCCGCCGATTTGGTCGGCATCCGCAAGCAGCTCACCGCGCTTGCCTTCACCGACCTTCCGCGGGAAAAGGGCAAGGGGCCGGCGCTTGCCGAATTGCTTAACAAGGAACTGCGCCCTGTCCAAGCAGCTCGCGGAATCCAGCGGTCGGCCCAACCAGTCCTGGGTGGAACTCGACGATATCCGCAAGGCCTTGCCCAGGGACAGCGTGCTGGTCACGCTGGCGAAATTCCGCCAACGCGATCTGAAGCGCCCGTTCAACTACGCCAAGGCCCATTTCCATTACGCCGCCTGGGTGATTCCTCCCGCGGGCGAGGTGGAAATCGTGCCCCTGGGCGACGCGGACACGATCGAGAAAAGTGTGCAGGCTTTGCGCAGAGCCATGGCGGATGCGCCGAAGCAGATTCGCGCCGAAGGGGAAAAGGATGCGGAATCGCTGCTGAGCAAGCCGCTAGCAGCGCTGGCAAACCTAATTTATCGCCCCCTGGCTGGTCGACTCGCTAGCGTGCAGACCTGGCTGATGATTCCCGACGGTGAATTGTGGCTGGTGCCGTGGAGCGCGTTGCCGGTGGAAGGCAAGCAATATGCCGTCGAGAAGCATGCGCTGCATTTTCTGATCAGCGGCCGCGACCTGGTGCGGCCGCGCGGAAATCAGCGTAACACCGATTGCTACATCTTTGCCGATCCGGATTTCGATCTGGGCTATGGCGATGCCCGCAAGGAGGCGGCGTCTCTGGTCAAGAACGACGGCGAGTTGTTGCGCAGCGTCTCTCCTTCCGGCATGAAACTGCCCAAAGTGCTGCGTTTGCCCGGCACGGCCGCGGAGGCGGCGATTATTGCTCCCAAGCTGAAAGCGCTGACAGGCAAGGAACCCATCGTGTATGACGACCGGCAGGCGCAGGAAGCCGTGTTCAAACGGCTGCGCTCGCCGCGCATGCTGGTTTTGAGCACGCACGGTTTCTTCCTCGAAGGCCCCAAAACGCCGGAGGGCGGCAAGGCGGCGTCACCCTCGCTCGCCAACAATCCGATGCTCCGTTGCGGCCTGCTGTTGACCTCCTGCAATCAACTGCGCGAATTGGCCTGGTCCCGAGGAAGAAGACGGCGTCTTGACAGGTCTGGAAATCGTCGGCACCGATTTGCGCGGCTGCGAGCTGGTGGTCCTGAGCGCTTGCGAAACGGGCCTTGGCGACGTTCACAACGGCGAGGGCGTGGCCGGTCTGCGTCAGGCATTCATGCTCGCGGGCGCCGACAGCGTGCTGGCGACACTGTGGCAGGTCTCCGACCGCGAGACCGCTTTGCTGATGAGTGGGTTTTTCAGCAACCTCGTGAAAGATCAATCCCGGACGGAAGCATTGCGCAACGCCCAGTTACAACGGATAGAGGCGCGTCGCCGGGAGTTTGGCGCAGCTCATCCATTTTTCTGGGCCGCGTTTACGCTGACAGGGCGGTGAGAGGAGGGCAGGTACAACATGAATCCTCGAAGATTTCCCATTTTTTTGGCGATCGTCGGCTTTGCATGTTTATGCACGCCATTGCCCGCCGCCCAGGACATATCAACCGACGAAGTCCTGCGCAAATGGGCGCAAGCTCTCGATTTGTTCAAACAGGAGAAATTTGTCGAGGCTTCTGCGCTCTTCGAAAGCATATTGCCGTCAGTGGAGAGGATCTACGGCAAGGACAGCACAGATGTTGCGAACCTGTTAATCACTCTTGCCGACATGAATTATCGACTTGGCAGGTATGGACAGGCAGAACCACTTTTTCAACGCAGTTTGAAAATCCGCGAAACGAAGCTCGGCAAGGATCACCCGGACGTAGGCAGCGCTCACAATGCTCTCGCCATTTTGTATTATGTGACAGGACAATACGCCAAGGCCGAGCCGCATTTTTTGCGCAGCCTCGAAGTCCTGGAAGTAAAGAAGGGCAAGGACGACGTTGAAGTGGGCCGCTCGCTCAACAATTTGGCTGGTCTTTATGTGACTCTGGGCCAATATCCCAAGGCCGAGGCGCTCTACCAACGCAGCCTGCAAATCTTCGAAACCAAACTCGGCAAGAAACACTGCCTGGTGGGCCAATCTCTGGCCAGCCTGGGCCATTTGTATCATGAGCTGGATCAATTCCCCAAGGCCGGGTCTTATTTGGAGCGAGCCCTGCCCATTCTTGAAGCCGAGTTGGGTCCTGACCACACTTTGGTCGCTGCCTGCGTCCACCTTTTGGCCGGCGTCTACTGGGATCTTGGTCGATCCGATAAGATTGAGCCTTTGTACTTGCGCAGTTTGCGGATACGCGAGGCCAAACTTGGTAAGGATCATCCGGATGTTGCGCAGTCTCTCTTCAACCTCGCCAACCTGTATCGCGACACGGGCCAGCACGACAAAGCCGAGCTCCATTATTTGCGAAGTCTGCGCATCCGCGAAACCACTCTGGGCCAAGATCATCCCGATGTCGCTCGCACGCACAACAACTTTGCGTGGTGCCTGGCGAGCCAAAAAAAATGGATCAGCGCGATCGATCATGTGCAAAAATCGCGCCAGGGGACGGCAAATCATCTGGCGGAAGTGCTTCCCACGCTCAGTGAAAAAGAGCAACTGACCCTGCTGCAAGCCAATTTCGAATGGTCTTTTCACCGCGCCCTATCACTGGGGTGGTCCGCCCGAAAAGAAGCAAGCGCGGGCTAGCGCCGAATGGCTGCTCAATGGCAAGGCCGTCGCGCACCAAAGTCTCGCCGAACAGCAAATTCTGGCCCGCGATGCAAGGGATCCCAAAGCCAAGCAATTGGTCGAACAATTGCAACAAGCACGTTCTCGGCTGGCGACATTGGTCAACCGCTCACCCAAGCCCGGTGCGGAAGCGGATTACCAGAAGGAAATGGAACAACTTAAATCCAACGAACAGGATCTCGCCCAAAAGCTGGCCCGCGCGGTCGGTCGCCCTTACCGAGCCAAGTCGTGGGTGTCTCTGGTTGAGCTGCGGGCCAAGCTCACTGCCAAAACCGCCTTCGTTGATATCGCTCGATTCCCGGTTTATGATTTCCAAAACATCAAGTTCAAAGGTCCGCGCTACGTCGCCTGGATCACGCCGCCGCAAGGCAAAGGCGACGTGCGGATCATCGATCTCGGCGACGCGGATCCAATTGATTCCCTGGTCCAGATGACACGGAAAGCATTAGTCGACTCCGCCAGGACGGTCACGAAGGTCGGCGAAGCAGAAGCAATCGAAGCCCTGCAAAAGCCGCTCAAGGACCTGTCTGCCGCCGTGCTGCACCCACTTTTGCCGGTGTTGGGAGAATTCGAGGAGTGGATCGTCTGTCCCGACGGCGCGCTGTGGCTCACGCCCTGGAACGCTTTGCAAATGCCCAACGGGGAGTTTGCGATCGAGAAGCACCTGATCCGGCACGTAGTCTCCGGCCGTGATCTGGTGCTGGATTTGCCCAAGGCCGGGGCGGATACCGCATATATCTTCGCCGATCCCGATTATGATCTTAGCCCTGGCCAGGTCAGCGCGGTGGCAGCACGCCTGCGCGGCATTGCCGGAAACAGCAATTTGGAGCGGCCCGACCTCGATGTGGCGGACTTGCGTTCGTCTGGTTCGGCGTACGGCACGCTGCCAAAGGTTCCGCGTCTGCTGGGAACGGCGGCGGAAGCGGAAGCAGTGGGCCCCAAGCTGAAGCTGTGGCTAGGTCAGGAGCCAAAGATCTTTCTGGAAGGCCAGGCCAGTGAAACGTTGGTGAAAGCGCTCAAGAATCCTCGCGTCTTGACTTTAGCGACGCACGGCTACTTTCTGCCCAAGCAGGACGTCGAAGCCAAGGATCGGCGGCGATTGGATTTTGACGACGAGAGTGGCTCACCTGCGCGCCTCGACAAGAAGGGCCAGCCAATCGAGAATCCGCTCCTGCGCTGCGGTTTGCTCCTGGCTGGCTGCAACAAACGCAATGAGGCGAAGCCTGGCGAGGACGACGGTATTCTGACGGGTTTGGAGATCGTCGGCATCGATCTCAACGGCTGCGAGCTGGTCGTCTTGAGCGCCTGCGAAACCGGCCTGGGCGACGTGCGCAGCGGCGAGGGTGTCGCCGGTCTGCGGCAGGCTTTCCAGTTTGCGGGCGCAAAAGCTGTCCTGGCAAGCTTGTGGCAAGTGCCCGACAGCGAGACGGCGCGGCTGATGAATTCGTTCTACGGCGAGCTGGCCAGGGGGCGCAGCCAGGCGATGGCGTTGCGGCAAGCTCAGTTGGAGCGCATCGCAGCGCCGCGCGCCCAGTTCGGAGCAGCCCATCCGTTCTTCTGGGCGGCGTTTGCCTTGACGAGCCGCGGCACGGAATGAGCAGTCAGCGCACAGAATGCCTTCAAAGCGCTTGCAGCGGCAGTTTTTTGCGGATAGGATTTCCAACTGGCACGACCGACATCCAACAGGTAAAACCATGAAACTCGTCCATTGCCTTGCGGTTCTCCTGCTCGGATTGGTGCACCCTGCCGCGCGCAGGCTCAGCAAGCGCCGGAGATCGCGCTCAAGGCTCGGGAGATTCTAAAAAAGCACTGCTTCGAGTGTCATGGCCAAAACCCCAGGAAGCTCAAGGGGGCGCTCAATCTCTTTGACCGTAGCCATCTTGACGACAAGCAGCGCAATATCGTGGTCGCCAGGAAACCGGGCGAATCGGAAATGTTCAAGCAAATCCAGGAAAGGACCATGCCGCCAGGCGATCGGGCCAAGGTGTCCGAGACCGATCAAAACATCCTGCGCGAATGGATCCTCGCCGGGCGCCGGCCTTTCCTGCCGAGAAGATCACCGAGGAGGTCAAGGAGCAGTTGCAAGACCGGGCCGCCCGCGTCAAGGAGATCTTCCGCGTGCACTGCTTCGAATGCCACGGCGGCAGCAAGAGACAGGCGGGCGTGGCCATCCTCGATTCGGCGCTGCTGCTCAAGAAAAGGAAGGTGATTCCCGGCAAGCCGGAGGATTCGCTGCTCTATCAGCTCGTGACCGCGACCGATAATTCCGTGATGCCGCCGTCCGGTCAACCGCGTCTCAATCAGGACGAGATCGACACAGTGCGGGCGTGGATCGACGAGGGGGCTGCGCCGCTGCCCAGCGATGTCGCGACGCCGGCGGAAAATAAAAAGGAGCCGTCCTTCAAAGGCGTAAGCGGCGTCGGTTATGTCTTGAATAAAATCTTGACGCATGTCCGCACGGTTCCCTTGCAGGACCGCCGGTTCCAGCGCTATTTCAGCATCAACCACATCCTCACCGCGGGAACGACCGCCAACGAACTCGATCTGCAGCGCGAGGCGCTGGCCAAGGCGATCAACCATCTGTCATGGCAAGAGCGTTTGGTTCGTCCCGTCGCCATCGACGAGCCGGTGAATTCGCTGTTCGCTGTCGATCTGCGCCAGCTCGGCTGGCACCAGCAGCCCTTCGAGCGCTGGCAAGGCAAGGCCAAGCTTGGGCACAGCCCGGTCAATCTCTTCGATCTGGCTCTTCTGGATTATCCCTACGGCATCGTGTACGAGGATTCCGAGACCTTCGACAATCTCCTCAACGAATTTCTAGTTCCCTCGGGCATGGTCCGGCCCATTGCTTATGTCCGGGCCGACTGGTTCGTGAGCACCATCACGCAGCCGCCGTTTTACGAGGACTTTTTGCAGCTTGCCGTTCGACCTCAAGGAGCTGGAAGAGAAGCTAGGCGTCGATGCCGAGGCGAACCTGCGCGACAGCATCGCCAGGCGCGCCGGCATGTCGGTGTCGGGCGTGTCGCGCAACAACCGCGTGGTGGAGCGGCATCCGCAAAAGTACGGCGCCTACTGGAAGAGCTTCGATTTCCGCACCAGCAAAGGGCAGGACAACATCTTTCGCGATCCGATCGATCTGCTGCCCGCCGGCGGCGAGATGATCTTCAATCTGCCCAACGGCCTGCAAGGCTACTTCCTGGCCAACAACAAGGGTCTGCGCGTCGAGGCGGCGCCGACCGAGATCGTCACCGACAAGTTCGCCGAGGACAAGACCGTCCGCAACGGCCTGGCGTGCATGCGCTGCCATGACCGCGGCATGAAGGATTTCGCCGACACGGTTCGGCCTGCCCTGATGCGCCTGCCCGGCAGCCCCGGATTCGACAAACGTCTGGCGTTGCAGCTTTATCAGCGAGCAGAAGGAGATGGACGATTGGCTCAAGGAAGACGGCGACCGTCACCTGACAGCGATGAGCAAGGCCCTGGGCAAACCGTTGACGCGCGAGCCGCTGATCCCCGTGTCGCGCCGCTTCCTCGACGATCCGCTGCACCTTGGGACCGCGGCGGGCGAGCTCGGCCTGGTCGACGCCGCGGAGCTGACGGCGTTGTTTCGCGCGCCGCAGTTCGTCGGCCTGGGCCTGATCCCGCTCGGCGCTCAGGGCGTGATCCGCCGCGATGCCTGGGAGGACTATTTCGATTCCGTGGTAAGCAACCTCGGCCTCGGCGTGCCGATCGTGCCGCTCGACGGCGTCGCCCGCCGCGATTTCCCTTCGGTGGGAGAGCCGTTCAACGTTACCCTGAAAACCAACAAGAAATTGAATGTTTTCGAACCCGGCGAGGAGGCGGTCATCTTCGTGACCAACCATTCCACCAAGGCGATCTGGCTCGAGCTGATCGGCACCAGCACGCGGGGCCGCAAGGTGATTTTGACCTCGGCGCCGCTGCTGGTGGCGGCGGGCCAGACCTATCGCTATCCGTCCGAAGGGGGCCTCAAGATCCGTGGCGGCGTCGGCAAGGAGCAGATCACCGCGTTTGCCAGCCACCAGGAATTTGCGGCAGGCGAGTTGCTGCGCGGCAAGGATGTCACGGATCGCGTGATACATCCGCTCTATCAATACAAAAAGGACGGCAATCGCTGGAAACTGAGCCCGAGCGCAGCCGGGTTGGTCAAGAAAACCATCGATATTGAGACGAAGTGAAATCGTGTTCAGGTTTAGCCAGCGAAGAATCTCGCGCGAACGCCAAAACATAAGCAACAAGGAGTCTTGGCAATGAAACGCTTGGTGCTGGGATCGGTCCTGGGAATGTCGGCTTTGCTTCTGGCTCCGGCCGCCCAGGCCCAGGATTCGCTGGAACGGGGTCTGCTTGGGCAGGCGCCAACGCTTATCAAATACTTCAAGGACAAGGGCTACAAAAACGTCGGCGTCCTGAAGTTCCTGGTGTCGCGTGAAGGCCAGGCTTTTTCCGATAACGTCGGCACGCTCAACCTGCTCGCCGCCCGTCGGCTGGAGTTGGCCTTGATCCTCGCCAACGATCCGCAATTGCCTGTCGGCATCATCAGCAACGCCAGCGACGTGGCCCGGAAGATCACCGGCGCCAACCACCTGAGCAAGGAAGGTCGGGAGCGGCTATTCACGGGCCAGTATCCGCTGGCCTGGGGCACGGACAAGGTGCAACCCGATGCCTTCGTGACCGGCACGACCGAGGTTAGCAAAGACCTGCGCACATTGATTTTTTCCCTGTTTTGCTTTGACCGAACCACCAACAAGCTGGTTCCCGTGGGTGAGGACTTCAAGGTCGCCAATACCACCAATCGGCTGTCGGAAACGGGCGACAGTTTCGTTTTGCGCGGCGTCTTTGATGATGGCGACACCGAGATCGTCAAAGCCAAGAACCAGGACAAGGCATACCAGGAAGCTGTAAAAGTGCAGCAAGATCAGGCCAAGCATCCAGGCCAGTACGAGGACCTCCCTGTGCTGCTTGAAGTGCGTTACGCGAACAAAAAGATCCCTCTGGAGTTCACAGGCGGAAAGGCGTTTATCCCTGAGCCCCGCGAAGGCCAATCGGTCGAATTCGGTCTCAAGCACGACGGCAGCAAGAATCGCTATGGTGTCGTGCTGAAAGTCAACGGCGAGAACACGCTCGGCAAGGAGCGCCTTCCGGACCTGACCTGCCGCAAGTGGGTGCTCGAACCCGGCCTCGGTCCTTGGGCCATCCGTGGCTACCAGGTTGGCGACGAGCTCGAAAAGTTCCGCGTGGCCTCCATTGCGGAATCGAAGCAGCGCGAAATCCATTACGGGCACGACGTCGGCACCATCACCATGACTGTCTTCCGTGAACAAAAAATCAAAGGCAGGCCGAAGCTGATTTTGGATGAAAAAGCAGCATACGAAACAATCCTGCAAAAGTTGACCGAACTGCCTATGCGCCGAATAACTACCACGCTCTGAAGGCTCAACTTCTCGACGACGCTAATCGCGGGTTGATTGTGGAAGGCCAGCGTGAGCCATCGCAGGTGGAAACTGTGACTTTTGTTGCCGATCCTGATCCCATCATGAGTTTAACCATCGTGTACCGGGATGGAAAAAAGGGGTGACGGCGAAGGAAACGCCGTTAACAAACAAACGTTTTTCGACTTGCCCGGCGAGCCGAGCCGCGTAAGCGGCCGGTTTTGCTCGGAATAAACCGATGCTGAAACAACCGACGCCTTACGGCGTTCGGCTCGCCGATGCGTGTGGAAACCTTTGTGCGCTCACTTCGGCAGCTCCGGCGGCACCTGCATCGTGAACGTCGATCCCTTGCCCATTTCGCTGCTCACGAGAATATCGCCGCCCATGATCTGGCAAAACTTGCGGGATATGGCCAGGCCCAAACCCGTGCCGCCGTATTTGCGCGTGGTCGAGGCGTCGGCTTGCACGAAAGGCTGAAAAAGACGGCCTAACTGCTCTGCCGTCATGCCGATGCCGGTGTCGCTGACGGCGAATTGCATCAAGTCGTGGCCGCCTTGCCGCAGACGCCGCACCGCCAATTTGACCGTGCCCTTGTTCGTGAACTTGCAGGCGTTGCTGATCAGGTTGAGCAAACATTGGCGGACACGCGTGAGGTCGCTGTGCATGCTTCCGGCGTTGTCCGCGACCTCCGCTTGTAATGTGTTGCCGTTCTTTTCCGCCAGGGGTTGGGCGGTGGCCAGCACGTCGTTGACCACGGAGGCGACGGTGAAATGCTCGGCCACGAACTGCATCTTGCCGGCCTCGATCTTTGACAAATCCAGGATGTCGTTGATGAGGGCCAGCAAATGCTTGGCCGAGGAAAGGATTTTGCCCAGGTCCGCCAGATAATGCTCGTGGCCCTCGTCGGCGGCCTCTTCACGCAGGAGCTCGGAATAGCCGATGATGGCGTTGAGCGGAGTGCGCAGCTCGTGGCTCATCGTGGCCAAAAAACGGCTCTTGGCCTGGTCGGCTTGCTCGGCGGCCTCCATGGCCACACGCATGCGCGTGGCCTCCGTCTCCTGCTGCGAGCGCATCAGGCCGGTGCTCAGGGCGGTCGCCAAAAGCTGCACCACCTGGGCTTCCAGCGACCCCAGGGACCGGCTGCGGAGGTTGATCGCCCGCGAGCCGTAGACCGCGCCGCAGACATTGTCGTCAGCGTCAAAAATCGGCGAGGCCACCACGTCCTGCACGCCTTGCAGACTCTCCGAGATGTCGGCCCCCATCGCCGCCTGGAAAAAGGTCCGCCGCTCCTGCACCACATGGTGCAGAATGGTGTGGCTAAATTCGCGGCCCACGCCGCCGTCGTCCTTGAAGGCGCGGGCCGCCACCGTCCATGCGTCGCCATGGCGGAGCAGCACCAGTCCCCGGTCCAGTCCCACCAGCTCGACCAGGGCATTGGCGGTCTGCTGGAAATACTCCGGCGTCCCAGGGGCGGCCCGGTGCACCGCCACCAGGGTTTCAAACCACCGCGCCAGCACCTCCGGCGACGGCGAGCCGTCGAGCTTGAGCAAAATGTTCGAATCGTACTCCATCGACCGGCCGCGCACGGGCTTGGCCACCGTCGCCAGCATTTCGCGGCGCACCAGGTCGCCTTCCGAGGTCTCCACATCGACCGTCGTGTCGCCCACGGTGAAACGGAACGGCACCTCGACTTCGCTGCGGCCGCCCGGCGGGATGCCGAGGCCCGTGGAGAGGATAATGGGCTGTTTTTGGCTGAGGTTTTCGATGCGCACCTTGCCGGTGGGCAGCTCTTCCACGCGGCACATGGTCCTTGGAGACGTAGGGATCGAGAATGATGAAGCGCGGAACTTCATGGCGCTGGGCCCGCGGCCGAATTCCAGCGGGCCGGCAAGGTGTTCCAATGTCTGGCGCTCGCGCGCGTTGCTGACCTGACAGCGAATCATGGCAATTCAGCCCGAAAAGGCGGCTGTCCCCTTGTTCGTCAAAAGCCAAACCAGCTGGAGTCGTCGTGGGCGAACGCATACCAGGCTTTCACCGGCATGAATGTGTCGAACAAGACCGGCGTTGCCAACGGCAAGTCGGCCAATTCAGTCTCGAAAGCGCCGTCGATGTCGTTGATGCCAGGATCGCCGTCACCCCCGCCGTCGGGGATGGTGCTGGGCTCGGCACCGCCGGCGCCGGTGTCGGTGCTGTCGCCAAAAGCGCGGTAGGAATCGAACAGCATATCGCGGATGAAGGCGGTGTTGGCGTTCAAATACTCGCCGATGCCTGGCATGATCGCCGTCGCCTGGGAAGCCACCGTCGCCGCCGTGGTTTCACTGCCGCTGGTCAAGCCGCCGCGGCCGAAGGACACCTCGAACTGCGGCTGGGCCACCGCGCTGGTGGTCGCGAGGCTGGCCAGCAGCGCTTCCCCCTGGGCAATCGAGGAGTTGTTCTGCGGCGCGGTCGGAACAGACAAGGTAAAGACCGTGCCGGTCAGCTCAACCAGCGCGGGCGTGCTGGTGCTGTCGAACACGACCCGAACCAGGAAGTTCAGTGGATCGCCGGGAATTCGCGTTACCGTCAGCGAATTCGGCACCGCCGTGCTGCCCTGGACCGCAATCAAGGCGCCGGTGGTCGGATCGGTAAAGTCGAGTTGAGGCGGGTTACCGTTGGGGCTGAACACGGTAAAGGTGACCACGGCGCTGTCCTGATCGCTCAGATTGACGGCGCGCACGTCAAACTTGGCGACCGTCGCCAACCCAGGAGTCGTGCCGCCGCTGCTCGTCGAGACCACCAAGGTTCCGCTCGACACCGGCGCGGCGGTGGGCAATTGAGCGACCACCAGAGAACCGGCAGTGGCGGCGGTGGACGACCGCGTCAACGCGACCGTGACATTGCCGGATGTGCCGGTGACGGTGGTGCCGGGCGCGGCCGTCACCGCGGTGGGGGCAACGGGCGGGGCCGTGAAGACCTGAACGACGAAACTGGTCGTGCCCACGCCGCCCTGGTTGTCGTTGACGCTGACGACGACCGTGTAGGCGCCCTCGCTGGCGTAGTTGTGGGACAAGGTGAAATCGTGCTGGGCGTCGTAAGCCACGGGCTGGGGGCCCTGGCCGTCGCCGTAATCGGCCGTCACTGTCCAGGTGGCGTTGCCAGGATCCACGAACGAGCCGCTGCCGGTGAACGTTGTGTTGGCGGCGATAAACGACGCGGCGGGCTCCGCCGACACCACCGGGACGACGTCGGCAATGGTCACCGTGTCTATAGGAATTACCGGCACGTTGAGGCCGACATGCAGCATGGTGATGATGTATTTCGTCGGCGACGGGCTGATAGGCGAAACTGAAACACCGTAGAGGTGCGTGAACGAGAAAGAGGTCGCGCCGACAGGCAGTGTAAACACCTGGGGCAAGGTGCCGTCTCCCCAGGAGATCGTCACCGTGGGCACGTCCACCGGATCGATGTTGTTGAACGATCCCATCAGCGTGATCGATTGGCCCTCATTGATATTGGCGGCACTTGTGGTGACCGTCAGGCTCGTGGGCACCACGTTGGCGACGCTGACCAGCTTGGTCACGGTGGCGCTGGTGCCGCCGGCGCCGTCGGTCAGCACGAACTGCACGGTGCGCTGCGAGGTGGAAAACGAAGTCGTGGAGAATGCGATGCTGCGCGCAAGGACTGAACGATGTCGGCCGAAGCGTTGCTGTTAAGCGCGATGACCAGCGGCGTGGAACCGTCGGTGCCGCCGCTGAAAGTGCCGATGGCCTCCTCGCCGCAGTACACCACGCCGGCGCTGGCATCGGCTGAAATGCCGCCCACCGCGGCGATGGACAGTTGGTCCCCGATCGCGGCGCCTTGCGGAATATCGACCGTCAATGTCCCGCCGTCAAGCGGCCGGCCGTCGGCGTCGGTCACGGTAGCGGTCGCGTCGAGGACAACGGGAGATTGGTATTGCGTGCAGTCGACGGCAGGTCCGGGCAGAGTTAGCACGGGCGGCGCGTTGACGGTCACCGGCGCCGAAAACTCGGACGTATTGCCCTTGGCATCGGTCGTGGTGGCCACGATTTGATCGGTGTAGGTCAGGGCAATGGCCGGCGTGAAAGTTACCGCTTGCAACGTATCGGCGTCAGCGGCGGTGTAAACAACACTGCCCAGATACGTTTCGCCCTGGCTGCCGGACGAATCGGCCAGGTAGAAATCCGTCGTCAGCGGGTAGGCAGCATCGATGGCAGCCGGCGTCTCAAACGTCATGGAAAGCGATGGGGAAACATAAACGTTGCCGGTGAAAACCGGTGCTTGCAGCCCGAGGTTGCCGTGCGAGCCGAGATCGATGCCGAGACCGCCATTGCCAAAGATAGAGTTGCCGCGAATCGTGTTTCCCGAGCCCGAAGGCGACTCGACGCCGTCGCCGGTGTTGAAGGCAATGATGTTGGCCTGGCCGGCAGCTATCCCGCCCAGGACGTTGTTGGATCCTTCGACATAGATGCCCGGCCCGGCATTGCCCAGCGGCGTGGCGCCGTCGGCACCGACGCCGATGAAGTTGCCGTAGATTGTGTTACCATTGCCCTGGACCAAAATGCCGATGCCGCCGTTGCCGGCGATGACGTTAGCCTGGTCGGCAGGGTTGCCGGTTGAGGTGTTGCTGCCGATCAGCACGCCGCCGACGCCGGTGCCGATCCGAATGCCGCCTTGACCGTTGCCGGCCGCGACCAGGCCGGTGGAATCGGTGCCAATGTCGTTGCCATAAATCCAGATATTGGCATTGGAACCCACGGCGAACACGCCAATCCCAAAGCCGCCGCCGATGCCGTTGCCAAAGTTGTCGATGTCGAAGCCGCGGATGACCACGTTGTCGGATTCGATGTCGAAGCCAAAGGACCCGGCCTCGCTGCCGCCCTCACTTTCTCCCAAAGTGCCGTCGAGGTCGATAAGCGGCTGGCCGCTGTAACCTGGGCCACCCTGACTCCAGCCGTCGATCGTTAACGGCTCGAGAATGGTGGGAAGGCTATCGTCGTTGCCATCCGCCAGCGGCTCAATCGTTTGCGAGTTGCCGGCCGCGCCGATCTGGAAAGTGATCGTGTTGCCGCCCGAGGAAGCGTTGTTGGCAATGATGGCCTGGTAGAGCGAACCCGGACCGCTGGCGTTGGTGTTGGTGACGACAAACGGGTTAAACTCATAAGCCCCGATGTCGGACGTGCCCAGGCGCGGAATGCCGCGTTGGTCGTCGGTCGGTGCGGCGCTGTCGTCGCCGGCGTTGACAGCCGCACTGGTGGCGTCAATGGCCATGGTTTGGGTGAGTCCGCCGTTGTCGGCCAGCGGCTGCAAGCCTGGATCCACCCCGGTGATATTGCCCGTCAAGGTGCCGGTGATGCTGGCGCCGGTAGTGACTTCAATCAAGTTGTAGCCAAGAGATGCCAGCGTTCCAAACGCGTCGGGCGACTGGTCGGCGGTGTTGGCGGCGATAATGGTGTTGATGAAGGATAAGGTTCCCTGCTGCTGGGCCACGCCGCCGCCGAAGCCGAGGCCCGCGTTGCCGGCGGTCGCTTGGCCCGAGCCGCCGCTGATGAAGCCGCCGCTGCCGCCGCCGGCGGTGTTGTCGGCGATGGTCACGTTGACCAGCGCCACAGCGCCGCCGCCGGTGAATATGCCGCCGCCGTAGCCGTCGCCGCCGTCGCCACCCGACCCGCCGCCGCCGGCCCAGGTCGGGCCACCGTCAGCGCCAAGGGCCTGGTTGCCGGAAATGGTGACATTGGTGAACGACGAGGAGCCTGCTTGATTGAAGAATGCACCGCCCGCGCCAGGCCGCCGCCGCCCCCGCCGCCGCTGGAGTAGCCGGCATAACCGCCTTGGCCGGCGCCAAAGCCATTGTTGCCGCCAGCGCCGCCGCCGTCGCCTTCGCCGATTCCACTGCCGCCGCCGCCACCACCGCCGCCAAATCCGCCATCGCCGCCGTTGCCGCCCTGGGATTCCACGGTCGACCCGCCGCCGCCGCCACCGCCGCCGTAGCTGCCGTCGCCGCCGGGGCTGCCTGGCGACCCGGTGTCGCCACCGGCCCCGCCCACGCCGCCGCCGCTGCCGCCGGGACCGCCATAACCCGGCCCGGCATAGTTGCCGTCGCCGCCCTGGGCCGTGTTATCCGAAAAGGTGCTGCCGGTCACGGTCACGGTGCCGCCGGCGCTGAAGATCGCGCCGCCCGCGCCCATGCCGCCGCCGCCGCCGCCCGATCCATAGCTGACGCTGCTGCCGCCCTCGCCGCCGATCGCGCTGTTGCCGGAAAATGTTGTGCCCGTGATGGTCAGTGTGCCGCTGTTCCAAATCGCGCCGCCGAAGCCGTTGACGGTGCCGCCGGCCGGAGCGGGATTGCTGAGCGAACCCGCGCCGCTGGCGCCGGTGGCCTGGTTGTCGCTAAAAACGCTGTCGATGACGTTCAGCGTCCCCGCGTTGCTGACGGCGCCGCCCATGCCGGTGACGGCGCCGTTTTCGATCGTCAGGCCGTCCAGCAAAAGGTCGCCGCCGGTGAGTACGTTGAAAGCGCGGTCCAGGTCATTGGCGTCCACCGTGGTTAACGCGGCTCCCGCGCCCATCAAGTCCACGGTGCCGGAAATGGTCAGCTGGCCGCCGCCACTGGCCGTGGTTTGCGTCAACTGGTAGGTGCCTGCCGCCAGGATGATGGTGCTGCTGCCTGCCGTAGCATCGGCAGCCTGCACAGCTGAACGCAAGGACACGTGACCGGTCGAGTCCTGGCCGGTGGTCAGATTGATGGCAAAAGTGTCAAAAAAGGTGTTGACGGTGAAAACGGAGGGCGTGATGCGATTTTCCAGGACTTCGAAGCTTGGCCGATAAACCTGGCGTTTGCCGCGTACACGCCGTCTCGATCGTCTTGCCGATCGGTTGACAGCTCGTTGTACTCTGAGGCCAACCATTAGAAAACTCCTCTGCCCCGAGTGGTCGGGGTAAATGGGGAGATTACACGGCCCGATGCGCGGCGGCAAAATCTTCGGGAAAGGCCGTAAGACAGCGCATCATAGAGTGTGTAAAGTGTAGCATGAAATGTCAAGCAAAAGCGGCAGCAACTCCTGAAACGATTACGGCAAATGGGCAATCTGCGACGGCAACGCAACTTGCGGCTTCTCTTCTGCTGCTTTACCCGCGTTATTCCCCCTCCGTGGACCGCAACTATTCATTATAGGCAAATCGGTGATTTAATAGCAACTTCGTGAGGAATGAGCATGCCGGAAACAGCCTGGGATGTGTTGGTGGCAGGCGCAGGAGCCGCGGGCCTGGTGGCGGCGTTGCGGGCGGCGGAACGGGGCCGGTGCACCTTGCTGTTGGAAAAAAACCGCCGGCCCGGCGTCAAAATCCTCATGTCCGGCGGCACCCGCTGCAACATCACCCACGCCACCGACAATCGCGGCATTGTCGAGGCTTACGGCCAGCCTGGCCGATTTTTGCATTCGGCCCTGGCGTCCCTGAGCGTGGACGACACTTTGGCCCTTTTCCAGGCCGAGGGCGTCGCCACCAAGGTCGAGGAAACCGGCAAGGTATTTCCCGTCAGCAACAAAGCGAGCGATGTGCTGGACGCTCTTTTGCGGCGGCTGGAACGCTCCGGCGCAACCCTGGCGTTGGCCGAGCCGATGGCCAGCCTCCGGCGCGAGGGCCTGGGCTTCGCTGTTACGACTCCTCAAAGAGTGCTTACCGCCCAGCGCTTGATTCTCACCACTGGCGGTCAGAGCTATCCCGGGAGCGGCACCACGGGCGATGGTTTCCAGTTCGCGGCCCAGCTTGGCCATACGATTGTGCCGCCTCGCCCTGCATTGGTTCCGTTGACGGTTGCGGCGAGTTGGGTGACGGCTCTTCGCGGCGTCACCATTGCCGACACGGGTGTCCGCATTCTCGATGCTGGCAAGGCGCTGGTTGCCCGGCGAGGCTCGCTGTTGTTTGCTCACTTCGGCCTATCGGGACCGGTGATCCTGGACGTGAGCCGAGTCGTCAGCGGCCATGCTGAGCCACGGCAGTTGACAGCGGAGCTGGATTTGTTGCCGGCCATGCGGGCGGAGGATTTAGCGCAATGGTTGCGCGATGAAACGGCCTCGTCGGGCAAAAAGCAGCTCGCCGGCATTCTCGCCGGGCGGCTGCCGCGCCGGCTTTGCGACACCATACTGACACTGGCCGGTCTGCCTGCGGATCGGTTGGCGGCGGGATTGCGAAAGGAGGAGCGTGCGGCCGTTGTCAAGAATGTCAAACAGCTAGAAGTTCCGTTGACTGGCACCATGGGGTTCAAAAAAGCCGAAGTGACAGCCGGCGGCATCGCGCTTGACGAGGTCGATTCGCGCACGATGCAAAGCAAGTTGGTGCCGAACCTATTCCTGGCGGGGGAAGTGCTGAACCTCGACGGGCCGATTGGCGGGTATAACTTCCAGGCGGCGTGGAGCACGGGGTGGTTGGCGGGGAGTTCGGTGTGAGACGTGCGCTAAGCGGCAAGCGGCTCTTTTCGCGGTGCCGCTCGATTCACGTACAATACAACTTCAACCTTTAAGTCACGGTGATCTAAAGGATTGATCCACCTAATCGCCAAGGAGTCCACCGATGACACACGGAGGCAGCCCGCCGCAACAACGCGGTTCGTTCGGGAAGAAAAAGCCCATCGAGAAGAAAAGCAAGGAAAAGGCTCTCCAGGCAGCGCTCAAAAAGAAAGGCTGGCTGCCGGCCGGGTTGACCACTGCCAAGGGCCGGTGATGCCTAAATCCCCATCACGTTGTACCCGCAATCGACATACAGCACGTGCCCCGAAATTGCCGACGCCAACGGGCTGCACAGAAACACCGTGGCGTTGGCCACTTCCTCGGGCTTGATGCCGCGCGGCAGTGGCGAACGCTCGGCGGCGTAGTCGATCATGTGCTGAATGTCGCCGATGGCCTTGGCCGCTCGCGATCCATAAGGCCCGGCGGAGATGGCGTTGACGCGGATGTTTTTCGAGCCGAGGTTGTGGGCGATCTGCTTGGTGTCGATCTGCAAGGCCGCCTTGGCGGTCGACATGCCGCCGCCGTAATGCGGCACGACGCGATCGCCGCCGAGGTAGGTCAGGCTGACGACGCTCGCCCCGTCAGGCCGGTTCTCCATGAGCGGCGTGGCAGCCCGGCAGAGCGCCGTCAGCGAGTAGGCGCTGATGCTCAGCGCCGTCAAATATGCGGATCGGCTAGTCTCAACCGCCTTGTTCTTGATCTCGGGGCTGAAGGCGACGCTGTGCAGCAAAATGTCGATGGCCCCATGCGAAGCTTGCACGGCGGCGATCAGGCCCTTGATCGACCAATCGCCGTGCTGCTCCTCGACGCGTTTGAAGCGGCGGTCATTGCGGATCTCGGCGGGAACATCGTCGATCGTGTCGTAGCCGACGTCGCAGGGCAGCACCTTTTCGACGGTGAGGCTGCCGGCGCCGTAAGGCAGCACGCGGCTGGCGACGTCATCGGGTGCGTCGCCGGTAAGGAAACCCTCGACGATCCGCATCATGCGCGGATGGACCGCGAAAATCAGCTTCGCGCCGGCGGCTTGCAGTCCCTTGGCGATGAACCAGGCGAAACTTTCGTTGTCGCCCACGCCCGTGACCAGGGCAACCTTGCCATTTAGATCGATCGGAATCATACCAGCCTCCTGAAAAGTGGACGCCGGTAAGGTCTAGCAAATTGCGGGAAGTGGGGCAAGAGCAGTGGGAGTTTGAAGAGTGAAGAGTGAAGAGTGAAGAGTGAAAGGTCGTGGGCGTTGTCAACCGTCCGGTGGTCGACTCCACTTGCGACTCTTCACTCTTCACTCTTCACTCTTCACTCTTCACTCTTCATTCCACTACCGACCAATACCTTTCAAAGCTTGCTCCGCCTCCATGCGGACGCGAGCGTCGGCATCGGTTTTGAGCTGGGTAAAAGTGGCCACCACCGCGTCGGTGGCGATACCCATGCGGGCCAGACCGGTCACCGCTGCCACGCGAACCATGCCGACCGGGTCTTCCTTGGCCGTGGTCAGCAGCACCGTGACGATCTGCGGATTGGCCCGCCAATCGCAGGTGCTGAGCTGATTCACCGCGGTCTCACGCTGCAACGGTGAAATCGATGCTTGCAGCGTGCTGATGCACTTCTGCACCTGGGCCGTGCCGGCCGTCGCCATTCCGGGCCGGTCCATCGCCGGGTTGGCGTAAACGACGGCCGGTTGGGCCTGCGTCATCGCCGTCGGCTGAACAGGCGGCAGCATCGACATGGGCTGCCTCGGCGGCATGGGATTGCCTTGCGCGACGCCCATCGGCATTTGCGGCATCGGGTAGGCCATCGGCATTTGCGGCATCGGGTAGCCCCCAGCCACGGCCACGGGCATCGGGGGCATCGGGCCGCGATAACTGGCCCCCATCGGCATGGCGCCGTAGCCAGGGGGCATCATCGGCTGCTGCTGCTGTGCTACTCCGAAGGCATTTGTGCTGGCCTCTTGAGCCGGCGTGAATGCGTTGGCGTAGCTAGTCTCCGCGGTCTCCGGAGCCTGCTGCGGCGGCTGAGCCGGCATGACCGGCTGCGTGGGAGGAAGCGGCGGCCGGGTTTGGGGCACTGTTACCATGGGCACCGGCAGATAGCGAGGATCGCCGCCATTGGCTGCCGCCACCACCGAGCCGGCGCCCAACGGCGTCCGCAGCGGATCCATATTCTGAACGCCCGTCGGTGAAACCTTGCTGGGTTCAGTCCGGCCCGCGGTGAAGAGTTCAGGGTTGGTCAACGGATCGCTTTTCGCGGACTGCGATCCAAGCATGGACTTCGTCGGCGCCAAGGACGGCGTGGCTGTGCCAAGAATCAAATCGGAGGGCGTGGGCACTGGCGTGTAAGTGGCAGCGGGTTGACTGGACACGGCTTCCGGCAGCTTCGGCAGCGCCGTTGGGTTCACCGGCAAGACACTGCCCGCGGGCGGCGTGATGTCTGTGGACGGCTTCTCGGCCGCAGGCGCCGTGGGATCGGGTGCGGACCATTGCTTCTTGTATTCGGCTGGAGGCGCCGTGGGTAGAGCCTTGGGCTCCACTTTCGGCGGCTCGGGCGGTTGCGGCCTCATTTTGGTTTTGGGCGCGTCCGTGACCGCGGGAGTGGCGGTTGGCGATGTGGTTTGAGGAGCTGCCGTGGCCGTTTCTGGTATCGGCTGGACCACGTCCTGCACCAGGCCTGGCCCGTCCGGCGTCAGCTTGGGCGCGTCCGCCACTACCTGCGGCGCATTGGGCATCGCCTTGGCCACGTCAGTTGTCGCGGTCCCCGTTGACTGCGGCACCTCGATCAGCTTGCGCACTTCGGGCAGCGTGACCGTGTTCGTGGTCTTGGGCTCCTCCTTCTGGGTGGATGGCTTCTGCGAATCGGTTTTCGCGACCGCATTGCTACCAGGCGGCACCGGCACACCCGCGGGCGGCGTCGTGCTGGTGCCCCAGCGGTACATCGCGGCAGACGTTTTGGCGTCACTGCCCCTGCCGTTGGTCGTCTCGACGATGGTGACCATTTCACCCGAATCGATGGCCTGGAGCTGAGTGGCCTTCTGGCCCTCGGCAGTTTGCCATTGCTTCACCACGCGGCATTTCAACGCGGGTTTGCCAGGCTCCTCGACGAGGACCGTCTTCACCGTCTCGGCGGGCATGGCCAATTTGGGTGTTTCCACGACCGCGACCGGGCGGGTATCGCGTCCACCCCAGATATTGGAGATCGCGCCTACGAGAGTCTTACTTCCACCTTGCGATTGCGCATCGGCCGTGGACGGCGCCGCGGGGTAGATGCTGCTGGCCAGGGGCGCGGCGACCGCATCAGTGCTCGGCCGATTCGGCGTCGCTGCCGCCGCCGCCGCAGTCACGGGGACGGAGGAAGGCATGGGCGCCCTGAAGTCGCCGGCGGATAAGAGGGCGCTGTCGCGGGAACATTCGAGGACGAGGTCGATTGGGCGGCGGCGATAGCCTGGAAGGTCGGAGGCACCGGCGAACCCGCGGGCGGCGTCGTGCTGTCGCTCCAGTGATAAAGTGTGGCGGTCACCTTGCCATTGCCGCCGGGCCCGCCGCCCATTTCCACAATGGTGAACATTTCACCGGAATCAACTGCTTGAAGTTGAGAAGCCCGTTGCCCCTGCGTAGTCTGCCACTCGGCGACGACCTTGCATTTCACGGATGGCTTGCCCGGCTCATCGACGGCGCGGTACTTGGCCACGACGGCTGGCGCGGCCGGCGCCTGCATGGGCGTGGGGACCGGCTTAAGCTTCAAATCGTCGCTTTTGACGGCGACCACGGTCTGCTCCCGCTGGACCTCCTGGGGCGGGCTGGCGTTCATGCTCGCGAACCAACTCATGAGCGTCGATTTGTCCTTGGGGCTCGCCGCGACCGGCGTCGGGACATTGACGCTAGCCTGCGGCACCGCTTGCCGGTCCTGGGCAAGTACCACGCCCTGGCCGTTGGGTTGGCTTTTGACCCAATCCGGACCGCTGTTGGCGGATTTGGTCTTGGCCTCGCTCGCCGGCGCTGATGATTGCTCGTAGACCGTGATTACCGCACCGGTCGTGGCGTGGCGCAGCTCCTTGGCGAGTTTGCCGTCGGCCATGCGGTAAGTTCTCAAAACGATGTATTGTTGAGGCGGTTTGCCCGGCTCGCTTAAGGTCACGGTCTCGGTTTTGGCGCCGCCCGCGGGCTCCCAGTTTGTGGTTTGTTGACTGTACACCAGGCTGGCGCCGACAAAACATGCGCCAATCAGCACCGCCAGCGCGGCTGCCACTTTCCATTTTGACAAGACCATGACCATGACGGGTCTCCTTTTCACGCTCGCTATCCATGCTGTCGCCCAGCGGGCAGCTGCCCTCTAATCCTCAGTTATCGGCTGCAACGAAGCTACGCATGACTCCGAGTTTGCGGGATGCAAGGACATTTCCGTGGCGGCAGAAACCACGGGAAGATGGGTAGTCAATTCAGGGCTGGTAAACCACGAAACATTTGCTTGCCCCCGGTGTTTCACCATGTTACGCTGCAATTCATGACATGCAGATTACCAACCCGTTGGCTCGCCCTTGCCGTGGCCTGGCTGTGCTTGCTCGCGCAAGCGCCGGCCGCCGGTCCGCAGACCGCGCAGGATCAATTCGGCGACCCACTTCCCGACGGCGCCCTGCTCCGCATCGGCACTACCCGTAATCGGTCCAGCGGCGTCGCTCAGGCCCTGGCGTTTTCAAGCGACGGCAAACGGCTGGTGACCATCGACCTGGGCACGGGGGTGCATGTCTGGGATGCGGCCGCGGGCAGAGAGTTGGCCGCGTTCGGCGGGCTCGCCAGCGGTTTGGCCCCGTTCGCCGTGTCAGCCGACGGCAGCCTGGCGGCGCTCGTCGCGGCCCATGACGTTTGCCGTGTCTACGACACTGCAACTGGCCGCGTCATCCAGGCCGTGCACGCGCCCTGGACGCAGGCCCGTGTCCTGGCTTTTTCGCCGGACAAAAAGCTGCTCTGCTCCCTGGGCGAGGATCAGGTTGTTCGCGTGTGGGAGGTGGCCACAGGAGCGCTGCTTAGGCGGTGGGAACAAAACAGTGAATCGGATTGGCGCAGCCTGCGTATCGCCTTCGCGCCTGACGGCAAAACACTCGCCATGGGGGCTCGCAATACGCCCATTTACCTGCGGGACATCGCCTCCGGCAAACAATCGACCTTGGGGACCATCGGCGAATGCGGCGGCGGCCTCGCCTTCGCCGCCAATGGTAAAATCCTGGCGGCCATCAAAACGCACGGGCAGTTCTTCAATCTTTGGGACGTCGCCGCCGGCAAGGTGCTGCACGCTTTTGCGGCGGAACAGGCACCTTTCTGGTGTGCTGGTTTCACTCCGGACAGCCAAACGGTGGCCACGGCCCACTACCCCGGCAAATTGTGCTTTTGGGACACGGCGACGGGCAAGCTGCAGCGCACCTTCACCGGCCATCCGGGTGAAATCGAAAACCTGACCTTTTCCGCCGACGGCAAACGCTTGGCCCTGGGCAGCGGCGGCTGCACGGTGCGCATCTGGGACGCTGCCACAGCCCGGCAGCAGCATGTTTTTACGGGCCATCATGCCACGTTGGTGGCCGCTCGCTTTACCAGCGACGGCAAGTCCATCGCCGCCATTTCAAGCCCCTGGTATTTCCTCAAAACGCCGGGCGGCTCGACATTGCGGCACTTCGACGCCGTCACGGGTTTGGTCCGGGCTCACGCGGAATGGAACCCCGAAACAACATCAGCCGCAGGCCTGTCAACGGACGGCAATGTGCTAGCGGTGGCCGGCCCGGGAGCAAAAATCGTCGTTACCGATGTTGCCAATGGCCAGGCCCCGAAGGTGCTGGTGTCCGCCGGATGGCCGGTAAAAGGCTTACGCTTGACCGCTCAGGGCCGTTATCTCGCGGTAGAAACGGTGAAACGGCCGACGGAGCCGAGCGTCCTGGAAAGCGGTTTGATCCAGGTTTGGGACGTGCCCGCCGCCAAGGAGGCGTTTTCCATCACAGGCATGCCTGGCCAAGAGTTCTTCACCAGGTTTACCGACGATGGCCGGCTGCTGGCCGTCCTTGCGAGGCGCTACCAATACATCGACAGCGGCGAAATTTTTCGCACCAATGTCGTGTTGGGGCCGGTCGTCAACACGCTCGCTTTTTGGGACATTCGTGGGGGCAGCAAGGCTCTGCGTGCCGGGTTGCCGACCGCCATCGATTCACTTGGCACACTTTCTCCCAGCGGCCGTTTGGCGGCGTCGCGCCAGGCCACGGGCGAACAGGTGGTGATAAGAGAGCTGATCACCGGCAATGCCGTCCTGTCGCTAGGCGTGGGCGGCCAATGCTCGGCCCTGGCTTTTTCTCCTGACGGCAGGACCATGGCGTTGGGCACGCAAGAGGGCAGGATTGTGCTGTGGGATTTCTTGCTGCAAACCAACCTCACCGCCTTGGCGGGTCATAGCGGATCGGTCACGTCCGTCAGCTTTTCCCGCGACGGCAAACGCCTGGTTTCCGCCGGCGCCGACACCACGCTGGTCGTTTGGGATGTGGCGCGTTGGACAAGCCGCGAGCTGAAACAGGTGCCGTTGCGGCCCGGCGAAGCGGCCAAATGCTGGCAGGACATGGCCGTCTACGACGCCGCCAACGCGTATGCCGGCGTGCTGCACCTCGTGCGTTCGCCGAAGGACGCGGTCGCATTCCTCGGCCAGCAACTGCGACCCGTCCAGGCAGAGGATACCAAGGAAATCGCGCCGGCCATCGCGGCGCTGGACAGCAGCCGCTATGCCGACCGCGAGCAAGCAATGCTCAAATTGCAAAAACTGGGCGCGTTGGCGGTGCCGGCGCTGGAAAAAGTGCTTGCCGACCGGCCGACCTTGGAAATGCGCCGCCGCGCCGAATTGTTGCTGGCCAGGGTCGAAGCCATGGCCTTACGCCCGGAATGGCTGCAGGCCTGGCGGGCGATCGAGTTATTGGAAATGCTGGGAACTCCTGAGGCAGTCACATTGCTCGAGTCGCTGGCGGGGGGTGTGCCGGATGCCTGGCTGACGCAGGAGGCCGAGGCGGCGCTGGAGAGGGTGAGGAAGCGTGTGGGGCCGTGATGCGTTAGATGACCATCACTTGGCCAACGGTTTGCGGGTGCGGACGGGAAACAGTGATCTTGACATCGCAGCCCAGGACATTGAGAAACCGGAACAGCCGGTCGGCCGAGAAGCCATCGAGATGGCCTTTGACGATGGCGGAGACCTTGGGTTGGCTAATACCGAGAATCTGCCCAGCCTGGTCCGGGGTGAGCCGGCGCTTCTTGATCGCCCTGTGGATGTGGATCGCCAAAGCGGATTTAGCCAGGTAGGTGTCGGCGTCCTTGATCCCAAGGTCGGCAAAGACGTTGCCACTGCTTTCGGTGACACTGTTTTCAGCGGGGCGACTCAAGCCATTTTTCATGATCTTCGCCTTTACGGAACGCGGAAATGATCCAATCCAAAACTGCCAGGATCTCCGAAGTTTCCGTATTGGAACTGATTGAGAAACCTCAAGCCTGCTATTCCGTCAAAACCGTGAGGCACCTGTGCGACACCAACAACAGGAAGCGGTTCGTCGAAGTTCAATTGGGGAATGCGAACATTCACGAGGTAAACCGGAAACCAACCAGCGTAGGCTCCGCCAAGTTGTACTTGGCCCATGAGTAAACTGCCACATTGAAGGCAGTCATGGGCGGCCAGGATTAGCTGAAAAACCGATTGCCGAGCACCCGCGCCAGTATCGGCCACTAATCGGCGAACAAGGCCTTGCCCCCCGCTCGGCACCGACAAAGCAATTTCGATTACCGGACGGTCGTGATGAAGCATCCATTGCGCCACCGCCATCAGGCTACCCCCCAAATTCCTTCCACTCGCTCGTAATCGGCGCTAGCCTCGATGCAGTAGCATTTTGTGGGGTCGGGCTCGACTTTTTTCAGGCGGTCGACAACCTCCCGCCACGAATCCGCGACGACCACGACCTGGCCATTGGCAATTCCCACTAACTTGCCAACATATGGCGAGTGCGCATTCCGTCGCGCTTCCTGATTGATCTGTTTGGCCAGCAGTTCGTTGGCTGAAACAATCGAATCGGCGTGCACCATAATCGGTCTCCGGATTGAGAATGGCTGCCCCTGTTGATTGGTTGCTTCGGGCGGCCATGCGGGCGTCTTACACTCGTTGGAACACCTGGCACAAAATCCACCGTGTATATTGATGATTATTGCCTTTTCTGCGATGCCAGGCAAGAGCGACCGGCGACTTGGCTTGGCATGGGAGCCAATTGCGATTCCCGTCACGGTCTAGTTATCCTCCAGTGCATGTTGTCTCCGCCAACCAGCTTTCGCTTATCACGCCCGAAAAGACCCGTATGCGCCCACCATTGTGTAGGGTAACATTAAACCCGACGCGCCGCCCCGTCCAATCGCCCCAACCCGTCGCGTCCTCATGTCGCACCCAGGAGATCCGCATGTTCAGGAACTGGCTCCGTCCCAGTGCTCGCCCCGCTGCCGTGAAGCGGCGTTGTCCGCTGCAAGTGGAGATTCTCGAACGGCGCGACGTGCCCTCCGTGGTCACTGTCAACGCGGCCCAAACTGTCCGCATCGTCAACGCCGACGTCCTCGGCATCAACACCGCCTGGTGGGACGCGACGCTCAACACCACCCAAACCCAGCAAATGGTCCACGCCGCCGGTCTGACGATGTTTCGGCTTCCGGGTGGTTCCGCCGCCGACACCTTCCACTTCAACGACCCGCCCACTTACAACGGCCAGGGAACCGTGGCCACCATGGCCAGCTTCATCGCCTCGGTCGGCGGCGGCGGCATGGTCACTGTCGATTACGGCACCGGCAGCCCCCAGGAAGCAGCCGCGGAGCTTGCCTATCTCAATGGGTCCGTCACCAATACCACCGTCATCGGCTACGGTGAGCAGTGGGACGCCACCACAAATACCTGGGTGCAAGTGAATTGGCAGACTGCCGGTTATTGGGCCAGCCTCCGCGCCGCCACGCCGTTGGCCACGGATGACGGCCTCAACTTCCTCCGCATCGGCAGGTCCGCTCCGTTTGGCTTCCACTACTACGAGGTCGGCAACGAAGAATACGGCAGCTGGGAAACTGACGAGCACGGCTCCGGTGGCGACACCGGCCAACCCCACGACCCGGCGACCTACGTGGCGTTCGCCAAGAAGTTCGCGACCTACGCCGCCCTAATCGACCCGACCATTTCTATCGGTATCGACAGCGGCAGCATCGGCTACAACGACGATTGGACCAGCAACGTTCTGCACCAGGGCGTGCTTCAGGGCTTCATACCCGGTTTCATCAGCGATCACTCCTACATGCAAGCGCCAGGTTCCGAAAGCGATTCTTTCCTGCTCCTGGACACCGTGGCCGACCCCAATACTCAGGATCCAAACAATCCACTATCCTGGGCCCAACGCGCGGCCGGCTATGAGGCATTGCTCCAGCAGCAACTGGGCCCGGCAGCCAGCGGAGTCGAATTGATCGCCACCGAGTACAACTCGGTTTACTCCAACCCGGGCAAGCAGACCACCAGCCTGGTCAACGGTCTGTTCGTCGCCGATTCCATCGGCAGCTTGCTCGAGACGCCCTACGACGGCGCAATGTTCTGGGACCTGGAAAACGGCTGGGATACCAGCAACAACAACTCCTCGAGCCTCTACGGCTGGCGCCAGGGCGGCGACTACGGCTTGATGGGAGACGCCACCGCCACGCTGCCGTCGTCCGGGATTGACGTGCCATACCCGACCTACTTTGCCATGCAGCTTGCATCCAAAATGATCGGCAACGGCGACGTCGTTGTCCCGGCGGCCAGCGATAATATCGATCTTTCAGCCTATGCGGTCCGCCAGACCGACGGCCATCTCGATTTGCTGATCATCAACAAAGATCCCAGTGCCAGCCTCACCGAGCAATTCCAGATTCAAGGCTTCCAGCCCAACGGCCAGGCAACGATTTGGCAGTACGGCGAAACCCAGGATACGGCTCAAAGCCACTCGACCAACGGCCAATCCGCGCTGGCAAATTCATCGACGACGTTGAGCCTGAGCGGCTCCGATTTCAGCTACACCTTCCCCGCCTACTCCATGACCGTCATCGACCTGACGAATGTGACGAAGTTGACTCCGACCGTGGTGACGCCGACGCCCACAGGATTCACCGCCGTGTTCAACACGGCTTTCAATCCCACAACCCTCGATCTTTATTACGCTGCCGCCGATGTCAGCCTTGTTGGCCCGTCGCCCGCCACGACTGCGGTTCAAGGATCCGTGCTGGTCGACCCCACGAATGCCGCCTTCACGTTCATCAAGACAGGCACGGGCAGCGCGGGACTTTTGGCTGCGGGCACCTACACCGTCACGATCCTGGGAGGCAGCACCGGGCTTAAGAATCCCGCCGGCGGTTTGCTCTATGGCAACGGCACCGTGGCTGGCAGCAATTTCGTCACCACCTTCAGCGTCACTGCACCCACAGGCCTGATTCTGAGCATCCCTGATTTCGCCAGAGGGCCCGACAGCACCACGGATGTCAAGGTGCCCAATTCCACCAGCCCAAGTATTCCGATTACGCTCACCGATCCAGGCACCGCGCCGATCAGCGTCACCAATGTGACCTTCAACCTGAGCTTTAACCCGGCGCTGCTGTACGTCAGCGGTGCGCAGGGCAGCATCGCCGGCAGCACCTTCACGCTGTCGTCCAATGCCTACGGCCTAAACAGCTTCACCTTCGATAGCGGCACGCCGGTCACCGTGAATGCCGGCGCAACGCTGACGCTTGGCCAGATCCTGACCCAGGTGCCCAACGGCGCCGCCAACAACTACAAAACCAAGGCGCTCCTGCACCTGAGCGACATCGCCGTTGTTAACGCGGCCGGCGGCAGCATCGCGGCGGTGAACAACGATGGTCTCGAAGTCGTGGCCTACGTCGGCGACGTTTCCGGCGACGGCACTTACAGCCCGCTGGACGCCGCACTGATCTCGCGCGTGGCGGTCGGCCTCGATACTGGTTTTGCCGCCTTTCCCATGCTCGACCCGGCGATCATTGGCGACCCAAGCGGCAGCGCCTTCGTGAACTCGACCGAGGTTACGATCATGAACCGGGTCATCGCCGGCATTGCCACGGCCCAGGTTCCCTTGGTCCCCAGCGGCCTGTCGATCGTGCCGACGGGTCCCGATCCGATTCTCAGCGTACCCACCGAGGTGTTTGCGGCCCCGGGCGCCACCGTCCTGGTTCCAGTGAACATCGACACCGCCCGGCCACCCGGAAGCAGCGGCATGATGGAAGCAGTTTTGGCTCTGCGTTACGACCCGCGGCTCTTCACGGTGTCGCCGGCGGATGTCCAACTTGGCACGCTGCCACTTGCTGGAAGCGGCTGGCAGTTGACGACGATCATCAACGCTCAAATGGGAGAAATCGGCATCGACCTGTTCAGTTTGACGCCGATCCAGAGCCAGGCGAGCGGCAGCCTGGTGACGATTGCCATGGACATAGTGGGCAGCGAATTCGGAGCAGGGGGCGAGGGGGCAGTGGGCAATAATGGTGGATCAGTGCTTTCCCAGACACCTCTATCGCTGGTGAATCAGGTCGATCCCACTGGCGAACGCGTATTCACGACGGAGGCTGCGGATGCGCAAAGTGCTTTTGTGCTGCACTGGGCTGCGGGGGTAATGTCCAACACACCGCTTCCCCCACCGGCCGCCGGCGGACCTCCGCCGTCCAGCGCATCGGTGGCAGAGCAGGTATTCGCCAAACTCGGGCAATGGTTTTGGCGCCAGACTGCTGCAAGTCTTCTGGCAGCCGAGTGCTTTCAAATGCCGATTACTGACGTTGTTGAGCCAGCGGCGTTTCAGCAAGAGGGCGTGGCCGAGCCAGACTGGCCACCGGTCGAATTGGTGGCGGATCTGGGCCAAACAGCGAATGCCGGCGAGGGTTCACAAGAGGTGTCAATTGAGCACGCCGATGCGCTGGGACTGCTTCCTTTCGTTTGACGGACGTGCTATAATCACAGCTAGCAACAAACTCAGGAGACCACCGCCAATGCAAGTTACAGAAATGCTCCACAAAAATAATGAGGCGGCCATCCTTACGCGCGTGATCCAACCAGAACAGGATGATCTTTCGCCCACCGCGGCACGTGCTCTTTTGAAATTCAGTTTCACCAGCCACGACCGACAACGGATGCACGACCTCGCCGTCAAGAACCAAAGCGGCGCTCTCACGGCAGCCGAACAGCACGAACTTGATAGCTACTGTCGAGTGGGACGACTGATCGATCTGCTCGGCGCCAAGGCTCGACTTTCCCTCAAGAAACGCGGCAAGGACGCCTGACTTTCATGGAAGAACAACTCGCGCAATTAGTCTGGCAGCGCGCTGGGTTCTGCTGCGAGTATTGGAAGTGGCAGACATAATACCTCCTTTTCGAACTGGTTGGGATCTACGAATAACAGCCTACATCGGCTGCCTCCTCGGTAGTTCCGACGGTTGACGCCTTCGTTCCAAGCATTATCGGCGTTTGGACTTCTTGTGGCGAGACTTGGGAGTGGTCAGTTCTTTGGTGTAGCCCTGGATGCCGCGTCGGCTTTCTGCCAGCAGCGTTTTGAGACGCTTTACTTCGTCGGCGTCGGCCCACAAGATGCGATAGCCTTGTAACGGCGTTTTGCGGCAATGGACCCAGCCGCGTTTGCTCCAGTCGCGGAGTTTGTCGCAACTCATTTTCAGTTCACGCGCGAGATCGGTCAACCACCATTCGTTGTCGCCGCGCAGCTCGTCATGGTTGCGTTCGTTGCCGATCAGGCCGCGTCGCTTCAGCAGTTCGTAAATCATCGGCTTGTTGAAGGTGCGGGGCTGTTTCGGCGGACGAAAGCCTTCCTGATTGAGCGTGTTGGCGATTTCCTCGGCATTGCGGCCGGCGTCGCGCAACTCGACGATGCGTGCCATGAGCGGCTCGAAGTCGCGAAGCTGCGCGTACGTCTTCACCGGACGGATAAACGCATGGTGGCTCTGGTAGCCGCCCTTCCAGTGAATCGTGGCTTCGACATGCTCGCTGTCGCAGCGCACTTGCACCACGACCCGGTCGATCAGGCAGCGCAGGATTTGCTTGCGGTCCGCGTTGGTGGTGGCCGGCACGTGCCACAGGCCAGGAATGTCCGTGGCCAGCGCCTGAATCGTACCGCGTTCCTGCTCGGTCAGTCGAGGCGGAGATTCACGCAAGAAGCGGTCGTAGTCTTCTTGAACCTGCCGCTCTTTTTGCAGAGCCTCATTCCAGCCTTTTTCCAAACTTGCAGCCACCAGTCGATTCTCCGGATCAACGGCGCGATAGCGGCGCTCGGCCAAGTCAATGTCGTAGCGTGCGCGTTCCAGACTCTGTTGCCAATTCTTGTCGAGCCGGGCGCGTTCCTTTTCCACATCTTCCAGCGCTTTCATGCTCAGTTCCAAAGCGGCGGGCTCTAATGACCGCAACGCTTGCTGCGACACGAGCTGGTCGATCTCGGTCGATTTCAAGCCGTAGCACGTCTGTTCGTGAGCGTTCATGAGATGGCCGTTGCACGTGTAATGGGGCTCGTGACGTGTGCGGTAGGCGACGGCCATGCGTCGGCCACAGGTGCCGCACACCAAAAGGCCGGCGAGCAGCGACGCGCCTCTGCCGGGCGTACCGGGCGTCGTCTTGCCACGCATGTTTTGCCGCAGCCGTTCTTGATTCTTGAGGTAGCGATCCCAGGTGATGTAGGCAGGCAGGCGATCCTTGATGAGTACCTTCCATTCTTCCATCGTCTTCCATTTTTTGCCCCGATTTCTGTGCGCGGAATACTTGGCCTTGGGATCGCACGGGCGCCGGCCATACGCATAGGCACCCGCATAGATGGGATGGTGCAGCAGTTGGCACAGCGTCGGTAACGACGGACGCCGCCATTCCAGTTCGCCCTTCCTGGGACCACTGCGCAGCCGGACGGGCAGCGCGATGCGGTTGCGCACCAGATCGTGCATCAGTCCGTAGATCGTGCCGATCTCGTCGAACTTGTCGAACACGATCTGCATGACACTGCGTGCTTGCTCATCGGGATCGAAGGCGACGGCACCATTCGGCAAAATCACGTAGCCCATCGGCACCCCGTGAAACATCTCGCCGCGCTGTGCTTTGTTCATGCGGCCGCGGTCCAGACGATTGCGCATCGTGTGCAACTCGACCTCGCTCATGGTTCCTTTCAATCCCAGCAGCAACCGATCATTCGGATCGCCTGGATCATAGACGCCGTCCTGGTCGGCCAACAGCGACCCGAAGATGGCGCACAACTCCAGCAAGTGATGCCAATCCTTAGAGGAGCGCGCCAGGCGGCTCATTTCCAATCCCAGCACGATGCCAACGTGGTCCAACGTGACCTCGGCCAACAGCCGCTGATACCCCGAGCGATTGTCGGCCCGTGTGCCGCTCTGTCCTTGGTCCTCGTCGATCACGATCACGCGCTCGGCCGGCCAACCCAGGACCTGCGCGAAGTCTGCCAAGGCGTATTGCCGCGCCGTCGATTCGCGGTTCTCCAAAACCTGCTGCGGCGACGATTGCCGCACATACACGATGGCAAGCTTATCCAGGTGAGCCGCGCGAATCTTCGAGGAAGTCGGCCGCGCTTTGGCGTGGTTCGTCGCCGCTTCGCAGCGTGGCGATGTTTCAACGATCTTCATGCTGCACCTCCTTCGCGTTTGGAAGTGGCTGAAGTTGCTTGGCGACAATCTGGCTCAACGCTAGAAGGGTTTGCCGACGATCCACGTCCGGCAGAGCCTTCCAAAGTCGATTCAGATGCAATGCCGCGGGAGGAATCGGCGGAGCCGTCGTCGGCCCCCCTGTCGCGATCCTTGCATGGCTGTTCTCCTTGAAGAGTGCTGACGAATGTGCAGTACCAGTCCGCCAGCTTCAAAAAAGCTGAGACTGATATTACCGGATATGGCAAATTGGGTCGAGGACGGTCAGGTTGCGTGGCATGACGATTGCGTTTTGTGCAACAGGTTCAAGGGACCGAACATTGCGGGCATTGACCGGCGGTCTGGAAAGGTGGTTTCCCTCTTCCATCCTCGCCGTCATAAATGGCACCGCCATTTTCGTTGGAACGGACCCGCTCTGACCGGGCTCACTCCCATCGGCCGCGCTACGATCGCCGTCCTCAATATCAACGACCCCGAGGCCATCGTTATGCGGGCGGCCTTAATGGACGCCGGACTTTTCCCCCAGACATGAGTTGAAGGGAGCGAAACAGCAGGGCATCGTCACGATCTTGTAAGATTGTTGGATGGGTTCCGACTGGGGTGTTGTCTAATAAGGTAGACAGTTGTCCCCAATCGGAGGTCCGCCGATGAGCCACCCATTCGCGAATTTGCTCGTTCATTTGCGCCGTGTTTCCCTTGCCCCCGCCAATCACCGTGGAACCGACGCCGAACTGCTAGCGCGGTTTGTGAAACACCAGGACACGTTGGCATTTGAGCTGTTATTCTGGCGGCACGGCCCGATGGTTTGAGGTGTTTGCCGCCGGCATCTGGGCAACTCGGCCGACGCGGACGACGCATTTCAGGCCACATTCCTGGTCCTGGCCCGCAAAGCTCGATCCCGCCGGGCGGTCCGCGAACAGCCCCTGGCCAATTTTGCCGAGCTTGGCGGACAGAGTGACCCCAGCCGTCAGGCAGTGGAAATTGAGCAAAAAGCACTGATTGACCAGGAAATTGCCCGGTTGCCGGAGAAGTTCCGGCTGCCGCTCATGCTCTGTGATATGGAGGCCAGAACACACGAGTCCGCAGCCGCCGAACTCGGCTGCCCGGTAGGAACGTTGAATTCAAGACTGGCGCGAGCGCGGGTACGGCTCAAGGAACGCTTGCTGCGGCGCGGCGTGGACTCGACGGCATGCCACGGAATTCCCGTTCCGCTGAGCCTGGCGACGGCAGCGCTGCGCACTGTGTCGAGGGCGCCTTCGGCGCCAGTCCAGGCGCTTGCCCAAACCGTCATTTGGGCGCTGACGCTTACAGCGGCCAAGAAAGTCGCGGCAGTGGCCCTCTGCTGCTTGTTGGCGGTGGGGATCGCCGGTGGGTTCGCAGCGACGAGGGCAGGCGGAAAAAATGGCAAAAACGAGCCGTCTTTGACGGCGCCGATCGTACAAGCTAACCCAGACGAAAAACTCAACTTTATTGATGCGGACGCGGGCCCGCTGCCACTCGACGCCATTGTCCGCATTGGCTCAACCCGGCTCCGCCACGCCGACGAGGTAACGGGCCTGGTCTACTCGCCCGATGGCAAATGGCTCGCCTCAATCTCCACTGGCACGCTCGATGGCTCCGCGCGTCTTTGGGACGGGGCAAGCGGTGGAGAGAAACTTCGCGTCAAGGTCGCTGTCCCTGGAAACATTGGAAGAGGGAATGCGTCATGGGCTCCGCGAGCGCTTGGCTTCACGGCAGATGCCAAACAATTCATCGTGGTCGACGCTGACTCGATCCGCTCCTTCGACGTTGCCACTACAAAGGAGTTGGTCGCACATCGGCATGATTCTGGCAACCCGGCAAAGCCTCAAGAAGCGAATGCCGCCGGACTCGCAGCTTGGTCCGCGGGTATTGCGCCTGACGGCAAGACGGTTGTCCTTGTTTGGGAGGGCGGCCTGGTTGAAATCCGCGACACTGCAACGGGAGCCATGAGAGCAAAGGGCCGTCACCCCGTCAAGTCACGGGGCCGCATCGCCGTGGAATTCTCGCCGGACGGTAGCAGTTTCACCATCTGCGGCGGAAATAATGCACGGTGCCCGGTGCTCGACACAGCGTCGGGTAAGGAGGTTGCCTTGGTGGACGTAATAGACAATTACACATGCCAACTTCTTTTCTCCCAAGGCGGCGAAGTGCTTGCCGGGTTGGTAGCCGACTACAAATCCCGGACGTCAAAGATCGAGTTTTTCGAGGCCAAGACCGGGAAATCTCTTCGGTCGGTGGAGGTCGACTCCACGACGAACGTCATCGCCATATCGCCGGACGGGAAGCTGCTTGCTGCTGTCAGCGCTCAGAAATCGTTGGCTCAACTCATTGATGTCCCCACAGGAAAGGAAATTGGCCTCATCAAGAATAAGGTGGCTGCGCACATCCTCGCATTCTCGCCAAACGGAAAGCTTCTTGCAGGGGCGATGGCCTACAGTGGAGCGATTACTGTCTGGGACGCGGCCAGCGGCCGCTTACACCCCACGGCGGCCGAACCAACGAGCTTCTTTGGCGTGACCTTTTCACGGGATGGCCAGACTTTGGTGATTCCAGGCCGCGGCAGATTTCTCGTCGACTGGCGAATCGGAAAAGCGATCAGACGGTTGCCGGACATCGAGTCAAATAAGCTGTTCTTCGGCTACCTGATGTCACCCGACGGGCCATTCTCAAACACCCTGCTGTCACCTGACCAGCAACTCTGGGCAGTGCCGCAGTTTTACGAAATCGCAGATGGAAAGGAAAAAGGCCCAATCAAGCTGCTCGACGCCAATGCGGCGCCGGCGCCGTACCTAATGCAGGACCCAAAAGGAAAAGGCCCAATCAAGCTGCTCGACGCCAAGACTGGCAGGGAAGTCCGCACATTGATTGGCCATACTCATAGCGCCACCAGCTTGGTGTTTTCACGCGACAGTGGGCGGCTCGCCTCGTGCAGCTTCGACAAGTCAATTCGCGTCTGGGATGTGGCAACCGGGCGGGAGCTTGGCCAGTTCGCGCCACCCGAAAGATATATCGAGTGCACACTTTCATTATCGAACAATGGACGAGTATTGGCTGCATCTTTCACCGGCTGTGAGCCTGAGCCTGGCAGGAACACGCTCTACACCTGGGATGTGGACGCCAAAGTGCAGCTAGCCCGGATCGAGGTCCCCCAATGGTTCGTTCCGGCCGAAGTCTCCCCCGACGGTCGGTTTTTGGCCGGGGGCGGAGGTTTCCCGCCCGATGAGAAACCTGGCGCCTCGAAAACGGCGGTATTCATTTGGAACTCCGCTACTGGGCAGGTTATCCATGCACTTCAGGGGCACGAGACTACACCAACTCTTTACGTGGGGGCCTGGTGTTGCTTTTCTCCCAATAGCCAATTGCTTGCTACCGGTGATGGTGCCGGCCATCTGCGGTTATGGGAGGTCCTGACGGGTCAGGAGGTATACCACTTCGAGGGGCATCGCACGTGGGCGATGGCGAATTTCTCCCCTGACGGCCGGCTTCTCGTTGCCGCCAGCGAAGACGCGCCGTGCTTTATCTGGAATGTGGCCGGCGGCATGCAAGGTCTCAAAACTGTTGGTTCTGTCGACCTTGAGCAAATGTGGCGAGACCTGGCCAGCGCCGACGCAAAGAAAGCATTTTTGGCGATGCGGCAACTGGCGGCAACACCTGGCCCGGCGGTCGAGTTGCTGCGAAAGAACCTCAAGACTGGTCCCGCCATCGACGGGCCTAAGACCGACAACCTCATTCGCGACCTTGATTCTGCCACGTTCACCATCCGCGAAGCGGCGATGGCCGATCTGACAAAGATCGCCGATCTCATCGAGCCGATGTTAACCAAGGCCCGCGGCACGGCCCCGCTTGAAGCGCGAACTCGGTTGGATCGTCTTCTGGAGAAGGCAGCAATCCCCTCGCCGGAGCGGCTTCGTCAAAGCAGGGCGTTGGGCACGCTCGAATGGATCGCCACGCACCCCGCCGCCAAATTGCTTGCCGACCTGGCCGCCAGAGGCAATCTTGACAGTCTCACAGTGTCCGCGGCTGAGGCCAGTGAGCGGCTGCGTGGGCTTGGCGTGAGGTAGGGGTTTTCGGCTGATATAGCCCGAGGAGTTCATATGCCGTCCCATCCCGAAAGAATCCGGCTTAGTCAACTCCATCCTGACGAACTTGAGCATGGAGAGGTTGACCTGATTGAACATGGCAAGTCTTATCCCGTGCGGTCACCGGACCGCGCATTTTCGGCCGCGGCCGCGCTCCTTCAGGCGTTAGAGGCAGAGAAAGAGCAAGCCTGCGCACCTTCGGGAACCGATTCTCATGGAGTGCACGATTCTTCACTACTGTGACTAGCGATCTGGGATGATGTGAAAATGCCGATTCTTGCCAAAGCGATAAACAGAAAAATCCCGCCGATCGAGCGTGAAGATGTTTTCGACGTCCTCCCGTTCCGCCAGAAACACCAAGGCGGCATCGGCCAGATCAGGTTTGAGTTTTCGATAGCGGCGCAGAAACGTCTGCAGCGCCGGCATGGCGGATTCATCCAGCGGCAGAAGCGAAAATAGACCCGATGCAAATGCCAGGAACAAGCCGTCGACGGCGTCGGGATCGTGGCGAAGAAGCCACTGGGCTTCGGTAACTACGGGCCAACAGGTAAACAGGGGCGCGTGCAATTCAACAAGCTCGTCAGTGCAGCGGTGGTGGTGCTCGTCGTTTTCCGAGAGAACGGCAACAATGGGGCCAGTGTCAATCAGAACGCCCTGCAAGCTCACTTGCCGAAGCCCTCGAAGTGCTTGGGATTGGTGCTCAGGTCGGGCGGCAGTTGTTTTCCGCAGCCGATCAGCCGATTTCGGCGGGCCAGTTCGAAACAGCTTTCCGCGCCGGCACGCTCCTTGAAGTAGGCGGCGAGGGCCTGGCGCACCAATTCCGATTCACTTTGGCCGGTGGCTTTGACCTCACCATCGAGCCGCCGCCGCATTTCTTTGTCAAGCCGCACACTGATACGCAGGTCAGACATGGCAGTCGTCCCAAACCGAGTGCTAGTTGTCGGACATCATAGCGCATTTGTCAGACATTTGTCCAGAGCAATTTGTCCTTTCCCAGGACCACGTGCGCAAACTACCGGCAAAGTCTTCCCCAAAAATACTTCCCCTCGCCTCTATCCTCCTCATATTACGATTTGTATAATCGTAACAACTTGTCGGCGACGCCATGTCGCCACTCGGCAGATCAAGGGAAAACGGTGCGAAACCGTTGCGGGACCGCCGCTGTGACCGGTCAGGTCCCTGAACTTCCAAGGCCACTGTGCTTCCAGCACGGGAAGGCCGTTCAGGGATCGTGATGAGCCGGAAGCCAGAAGACCTGGATGCTGAGGATTTGTGACTTCTGACTGCCCGGCCTCGGCAGAAAGGACTGATTCATGACCTTTCGTAATGCCCCTCCGTCCCGCATTGCGTTCACCTTGGTCGAACTGCTCGTCGTCATCGCCATCCTTGCGATCTTGCTCGCGCTGCTGGTGCCGGCGGTGCAGAGAGTGCGCGAGGCGGCCAACGTCACACAATGCGCCAACAACGAAAAGCCAGCTCATGCTGGCCGTTCACGCCTACGCCGACGCCAACAACGGCCGGCTGCCGCCGTCCAACTTCTACCAGGTCGTCAATCCAAGGACCGGCAACGCCGCCGAGGGCAGCGCCTTCTATGCCATGCTGCCCTATTACGATCAAGGCAGCCTGTTCAACAACCTTACGAAAGACATTCCAAAACCCGGCTATCTGACCGCCCAGTTCATTCCCCTCGCCATTCACGTGTGCCCGTCGGACCCGACGATCAACGGCGGCATCGGCACTGTCGCTCCGAACTACGCCACCGGCAACTACGCCTTGAACCTGGCTCTCTTCGGCGCCAACGGCACCTTCAACGTCAAAGGGGCCAATTCGCCCTACAGGATCGCCAATATCCCCGACGGCTCGTCCAACACCATCGGCATCGTCGAGGCATCGGGCTGCTTTCCCGGCTATCCCGCCGTGGACCCGCAAACCGGAACGTCGGAAAGCTACATGACCTGGCACTGGCCGGCTTATCCCAACTCGTTCGGCCCTTACTGGCCCAACCCGGACGAATTGCCGGGCCAGCCGAACTATACCGGCCTTTTCCCGTTGCCGCAAATCGCCGTCAACCCGATGCTGGCGAACCCCAACCTGTCCCAGTGCTATCACATGGTCATGAACATCGCGCTCATGGACGGCAGCGTCCGCAATATCACCGGGGCCTTGAGCCAGACAACCTGGACCTACGCTCTGAATCCCGCCGATGGGCAGGTGCTGGGAGCAGATTGGTAGGTCCCGCCTGCCGGGCGGGACCTGGCCCACGCCGAGGCCAAATCTGCTGGACAGGATCTGGGCCTGCGCTTTGGTCCCGCCCGGCAGGCGGGATTGACTAGCATCCTGTCCATCCTTGTCTCCGCCTCTGCCAATCCATTTACCAGTCTTAATGAGACTCTGCGCGAATTGCGGCCGCGAAATGGCTACCGATGCCACGGTTTGCCCAAACTGCGGCAAAGGATTGCCGCTCCCAACCTTGGCCGGAGCTGAAACCGTTCGCTACAGCGGGTCGCCCCTCGGTCTGCGCGGCGAGGCTCGCCGCACCAGCTCGCTCGATTCGCTGTTCGCCAAGAAAAACGTGCTGCTGATCGGTCGTTCGCCGGATTGCGATGTCTGCCTCGCCCATCCCATGGTTTCCCGCCATCATGCCTTGCTGGAACGACTGGCCGACGGCCGGCTGCGGCTGAGCGACCTGGAAAGCGTCAACGGCATTTTTCTGAACGGCCGGCGCCTCACAGTGCCCGTCTACCTCGATGGCAAGGCGGCGGTCGGCATTGGCCCCTATCTATTCAATGCCGTCGCCAATGAGCTGCACACCATCGACAGCAGCCGCAGCCTTCGTTTGGAAGCCAGGCACCTCGAAAAGGTCGTGACCGTCAAGCTCGGCAAGAAACGCAAACTTCTCGATGACATCAACCTGGCCATCGAGCCCGGCGAATTCGTGATTTTGCTCGGTCCCTCCGGCTCCGGCAAGAGCACGCTCATGGATTGCCTCAACGGCCGGCGCTGGGCCACCGGCGGCAAGGTCCTGGCCAACGGCGAGGATTTCTATCGCTACTTCGACAACTTCCGCCAGTCGCTCGGCTACGTTCCGCAAAAGGACATTGTCCACACCCAATTGACGGTCCTGAGGGCGCTTATTACACAGCCAGATTGCGGCTGCCGCCGGACACCACCAGCAACGAGCTGATGGCCCGAATCGAGGAGGTCATCCAGGTCATGGAATTGGGGCCGCACCGCGATACGCTGGTGGCCAACCTCTCCGGCGGCCAGATCAAACGCGCCAGCCTCGGCGCCGAGCTGTTGGCCCGCCCTTGCTTGCTGTACATCGATGAAGCCACCAGTGGGCTGGACGCCGGCACCGAAACACGCATGATGCGTCTCTTCCGTCAGCTTGCCGACGAGGGTCGATCGCTGATCTGCATCACGCACAACGTCGACAACGTCGACCGCTGCCACCTGGCGTTGGTGCTGGCCGCCGGCAAGATGATTTACTTCGGCCCGCCCGCGGAAGCTCCGCGCTACTTCGGCGTTTCCCACATCAGCGACATTTACGATCGCATCGGCGAGCGCGGCCTGGACGAATGGGAGCGTGCCTTCAAGGCCAGCGAATTCCATCAAGAATTCGTCGCCAAACGGCTCGCCTTCACCCCGGCGGAGTCGGCATCCCCGGCCAACGGCGCCAGGCCGCTTGTCAGCGGGTCCGGCGCCGAGACATCGCCCGGCACCAGCTCCGCGGTGCTGACGCCGGCCGAGCCGAAGGCGGCGCGTCCGAAAAGACCCTTGTGGCATCAATTCCACGTCCTGACCCTTCGCTATGCCGAGCTATTGTGGGGCGATCCGCGCAGTCTTCGACTGGTGCTGCTGCAGGCCCCCGCGGTGGCGCTCATTTTGCTCGTTGGCTTCATGGGCAAGCCCTTCGACGCGACCCTGCCGCGCCTCCGCCATTTGACAGACCAGGAAAAAAACATTCTCGTGGTTCTCAAAGGCATCGAGCAAGACCTGGCCAAGGAAAATCTTCCCCCTGACGGCTCTGGCCGCAAACCACCGGGCGACGTGGAGGTGACTTTCGTGGCCACGCGACTTGGCCAAAAAGAGACGGTGAAAGTCGCCAAGGTTCGGGAATGGCTGAAGACCATGGAGGAAGCGGACAAGAACAGTCCGCAGGCCAAATTGCTCGAGGAGGTGCACATTGAAATCAACAGCGGCGACGCCACGCTGCCGATCAATCTCAAGCAGATCCAGGACTTGCAGCGGCTCTTGGGTAAATCGCAGCTAGCGACCAAGGTTCTCGAAACCGACGTCGACATGCCGGTGGTGCCGGGGCCGCAAATGGTGGATCCGCGCTACACCTACATGATGCTGTTCATGGTGGTGATCATCGTATTGTGGTTCGGCTGCAACAACGCCGCCAAGGAAATCGTCAAGGAAGAGGCGATTTACGGACGGGAGCGGGCTGTCAACCTGGGCATATTGCCGTACCTGTCGAGCAAGTTTTTGCTGCTCAGCCTGGTGACGCTGATCCAATCGCTGCTGCTGATGGCGATTCTTTACGGTGCGCTTGAGGCGATGCACCATTACGATGAGACCTACCAGGTGCCGCCGGCGCTATACTGCCTCGATTACGTGGGCCAATTCGGCGTGCTGGCGGTGCTGTCGATGACCGGAGTGGCCCTGGGATTGCTGCTGTCGGCGTGCGTGACGAGTCCAGACCGGGCCAATGCCTTGCTGCCCTATGTGCTGATCCCGCAGATCATTCTCGGCGGCGGCATCATGCCGGTGAAGGACGGCGTGCTCTACTGGCTGGCCGTGGTGTTGTCGCCGGTTTACTGGGCGTTTCGGGCCATCCGGTTGGGGGCACACGATCTTCCCGATTACAGCGGTTATCAGATGGATTATGACGACAATCCCTGGCTGGCGTGCGCGGTGATGGGGGTTCAGATGGGGGTATTGCTGGTGTTGACGACGGTGTTTCTAAGGCGGAAGGATGTGCATAGATCGTAGCCGAGCAGCTTTTCTGCTTGCCGATCATTGGTTCAAGGTCATTGCAAGAGTCGCTCAATATGGTGCAACAAAGCCGACACGTCTTTATTGGAAGTGTCCAATCGCTGAAGCCGCCCTCTTTCTTTATGCAAAGCAGCCAAAGCTTCGTCTTTACGGCCAACGCGATGAAGTGCGAACGGCAGAAAAGAGGGGTGACGAATAACAGGAATAATGTCGCTGACCGCCTGAAACCGATCGAGGTAAGGAATGGCCACATTCAGAAGCAACGGCTCTACTTTACTTGAGAAATCTCGCCGAAAGCCCTCCTCAGTCCTGCAATGGAATTGCTGTTGGGTTAGGCTCACTAGTCCAGGAAAAATGGCCTGAAGGCGCTCACTCATCGAGGGCCTTTCTCACGCCCCCATTTTAGCCAGGCGTCGGTCATTTTGCGAATATTGCCGCCGTCGGTTGGCGCGACTGGATGCGCGCCCGTTATCTCCGGCAACGCCCAGACCCAGAGCGACGGGCGGGATTCCAAATCACGCAGCATGATGGGAACGACATCCGGGCCCAAGGCGATAATTGCTTGAAATGCCGGATGCAAAATGATCTTGCCGGCGTCCGAAAGAAACTCGGTATCCGCTTTCCATTGGGCCTCAAGGCGACGGAACCGTTGCTCGATCGTTTCGGAGGGTGGAGTTCTCAGTGGATTCTGGACCGGCGTCGAAGCCATGGCAGTTTACCTCGAATTGCGGGCTGCATTCAGCAATGATTTCATCATACCAACCTGAAGCGTAAGCGAAAACCAATGCTTCCCTCGCTTACGCTTCGGGTTGGTATGACTGAGCCCAGCCGTCAACCTGCTCACGGACAGGTCTTACTTCCCCACCCCATACCCCTCCGCCGCCTTGCCATCGTCGGTTATGTGGTTGGTGGCCCAGAGCAACCCGCGCGTCAACAGGTCGAGGTAGCGAGGGTCGGAAACGGTTTCATTATTGTGGCCGAGCGTCGTGCTGAAAACCCGTGTCTTCTCTTTGTAGGTATTGGTCCAGGTGACGACTGTTTCGCTTTTGCCTTGCTTGCCCTTGGTCAATGCCTTGGCGGTGCTCAGGAGATCGCCGGTGAAGTTGTTGTAAAGCTCCTCCTTGATGGTCACCCAATTCTCCATGCCCTTGGTGATGGGGCTATCCGATTCGACGAACGTCAAGTTAATCGGTATCTGGGCGCCGTGGCCGGTGGAGGCCAAACCCGTAAACTCGAACCACGGCGTGGGCTTGGCGTTTTTTTGGTTCCAACCATCGGTCCGGTAGGAATGCATGGCGCAGTGCAGCACCACGCCAGGCAGGCCCTTGCGATGCGGCTCGAGGATGCGATCGATGATGGCCATGTCCTTCACGTCGGCACAGCATTCATCGTGGATGATGATGTCGAACGGCTTGGCCCAATCCGGGTTGGAATAAATCGGGTTAATGTGCTTGGTGCCCGTGTCGGGGTCGTAGGCAATCGTGAACTCGACATTGGCGCGGGCGGAGATTCCCTTGGAAATGATGTCTTGTTGCTTTTTGTAATCGTGGCAGCAACCGCCCAGCACCAGCAGTGCCTTGATCGGTTTGACGCCAGCCTTGGGCACGACCTGGGCTGGCTCAAAACGGCCAGTGGCGGGGGCCAGGAAGGCGAAAATGGCGGGGATGGTCAAGGCGAGGAGCAGGAAAGCGCGCATTTGTGTTTTCTCCGGAGAGTTTTACGGACCAATTTGAAACTAGCATTGTGCAGGCGTTTCGGCTAGTGCCGCTTTCCCCGAAATGTGCTGGTGGCGCGGGTCGCAAGCGGGTATGCTTGCGTGGGAAGCGTAAGAGGCTCCAAAAAAAGGGGACAGGCCCCGTTGCGCGAAGCACCCTCCGGGCCGTTCCGGCAACGGGGCCTGTCCCCTTTTATTGGAGCCTCCTTGCGGGGAGGTGACCTTGCCGGGAAATGTCCAACTTCAAATCGACGCTCTGGACCTGAAAAGCCCAGACCGCACGGGGCAATTGGTGGATCTAATCCTCGCCGAGGCGGTGCGCCGCGGCGCCAGTGACGTGCACTTTGAACCGACGCATCGGTCGATGGAAGTGCGTTTCCGACTCGACGGGGTGTTGCACCCGGTGGCCGTGCTGAACCGCGATCTGGCGGCGAACGTGGTGGCAAGGCTCAAAGTCATGGCGGAACTGCTGACCTACCGCCAGGATGTTCCCCAGGAAGGCCGCCTGACAAAGGGCCAGCCATCGCTGGGCGTGGATATGCGGGTCAGCACCTTTCCCACCATCCATGGCGAAAAGGCCGCCCTGCGCATTTTCGAAGCCGGCGGCCGCGTTCTCGACCTCGAACAGCTCGGCCTGCCCGACGCGGTTCTGGGCGATTTGCGGAGCCTGTTCCTGCAGCGGACCGGGGCGATCTTCCTCACCGGCCCCAGCGGCAGCGGCAAAACCACAACCATTTACGCCTGCCTGCGCCACCTGGTGCGCGAAAGCCGCGGCGGCCGGCACATCGTCACTATCGAAGACCCGGTCGAGCAAGTGCTCGAAGGAGTCACCCAGTCGCAGGCCAGGCCAGGCGCGGAGTTCGATTTCGCGCGCGGTCTGCGCAGCCTGCTTAGGCAAGACCCAGAAATCATCATGGTCGGCGAGGTCCGCGACAGCGAAACCGCTCACATCACCATCGAGGCGGCATTAACCGGGCACCTTGTGCTCACCACCTTGCACGCCGGCTCGGCCTGCGGGGTGCTCAGTCGTCTGCTGGAGATGGGAATTGAAACCTATCTGCTGACGAGTGGTCTAAAGGGCATCGTCAATCAACGCCTGGTGAGACGGCTTTGTCCGCATTGCCGCCGCCAAAGCGAATGCTGCTGGGAAGCAGTCGGCTGCCAGCGCTGCTATGGCACCGGGTTTCAGGGCCGCATGCTGCTAGCCGAATTGGTGCTCCTGGATGAACCGTTGCGGCAAGCCGTGCTCGAGCGTGCCGACACGGGAACCTTGGAGAAGTGTGCCGCCCAATCCGGCAGGCCCACGATGTGGGCGGCGGCCGAGCACGCCCTGGCCCAGGGCGGGACCACGGCGGACGAAATTTCGCGCGTGCTGGGACCGCGCATGCCACGAGGACGTTGACCAACAAACTCACGAGGAATCATGTCAAATCCGTCCGATCCGGCCTCGCCCTCGCCCTCGCGCCGAACGCCGGCCGCACCGCTGTCCGCCGATGATTTGATCGCGCTCAACGAGGAAATCGCCGGCATGGCCCGCGCGGGCCTGCCGCTGGACCAGGGGCTGGCGGCGCCTGGCGCGGGAAATGGGGCGGGGCAAGCTCAAGCAGGTGACCAGGCAATTGGCCGACGACCTCGCGGCAGGCTTCACGCTGCCCCAGGCATTGGAGCGCCAAAAGGGGCGCGTGCCTCCCTATTACGCCGCCTTGCTGGCAGCCGGCATCCGCAGCGGCCGCATCGGTGACGTGCTTGGCACACTGACCATTTATGCGCGATCGCTTGGCGACTTTCGCGCCGCCCTCGTCAGTGCGACGGTCTACCCGCTGACCATCCTGGTTCTGGGGCTAGGCATGGTGGTGTTCGTGTCGGCCTGGGTGGTGCCGGAATATGCGGATGTATTCGAGAAGTTTCATTTGAAATTACCCATGGTAACTTTGCTGCTGATTTTCATCAGCACACATTGGCTGGCCACCATGGTAATCCCGGCCGCCGTGGTGATCGCCATTCCACTGGCAGTGCGCTGGGCATTCCGCGGCAGCGCCTACGGACGCGTTTTGTGGGCTCGGTTTGTCTACACTCTGCCGGTGGCCGGCACGCTCCTTCGTTCCGCCCGCCTGGCGGCCTTCACCGATTTGCTCGGCATCCTGGTCGATCAGTCGATTCCGCTGTCCGAAGCGCTCCCGTTGGCGGCGCTGGCCTCCAGCGATCCCCTGCTGGGCTGGGGCGCCGGGCCCATCGAGAAAAACCTCCAACAGGGCATGCCCCTGGGCGAGGCACTCAGGAAAGAACGGCTGGTGCCGGACCTCGTCGTGTGGATGACGCGCTTCGGCGAGAAGCAGGGCACGCTGGGCAAGACGTTGCATCACCTGGCGCAAATGTATCGGCGCCAGGCGGATGTGCGGGCGGAGTTTTTGCGGACGGTGGCGCCGCCGCTGTTGATCCTGCTCGTCGCCGGGGTCATGGTGGTGCTGCTCGTCTTTGGCCTGCTGGCACCGATGTTAAGGATGATGGAATTCTGGGGCGGAGGCAAGTTATGAACAACATGCTCAAGACCCTGATGCTGGAGGTTTGGTTTCTTTTTTTGTTTCCCGTGTTGGCAGCGGTCCTCATCCGCGCGGCCGGGATGCCGGGGATAGTCATTTGCTTCGGTGTGCTCGGGCTGCAATGCTGGGAGGTTTTTGCTTATCACCATTATCGCCATTGCCGGCAGGAGGAGTTCCAACATGTGTTGCAAACGGCGGGCCAGCTCGAATGCCCCCGTGGAATCGGTGCTGCACGTTTACCTGAAGGATCGCCCCGATGATGGCCTGCATCGGTTGTGGGTGGGCAGCCTTTTGCTTTTTGTCTTTCCGGGTTTTTACTGGATTCACCGGGAGCGCCGCTACGACGCTCGGATCGCGCTCGTCACCAGCATGCTGGAGGCGGGGGTCCCGCTTGACCAGGCCCTGGCAGAGGTTCCCGGCGTAGTCACGCGCGAAACCGCACTGGCCATCACGGTGGGCCAGTTCACCGGCCGGCTGTCTGAGGCGTTGCGCAGCCTTCCGAGCCGGCGCCCTGGCGCCCGTCTGGGCCGTGTTGGCGGCGAGAATGCTGTATCCTCTTATTCTCCTGACCGCCTTGCTGGCCAATGTGGTTTTTCTCATGGCCGTGCTTCGTCCGAGATATGAAATGCTTTACCACCAGCTCCGTTTTGAAATGCCGCAGGCCACGCGCAATTTGATCGACGCTTCCGACCTGCTCAGTGATCTTTTCTTTCTGGTGCCGCTTTTATGGATGCTGCTGCTGGTGCTGATCAACTGGGCCTTGTTCAGTTCGTGGGCCAAATGGCATATCCCCGTGTTGGGCAGGCTGTACCGCCTTCATGCCCGGGGCCAGTTTTTGCAAGTTCTTGGCCTGATGCTGCAAGCCGGCAAGCCCTTGCCGGAACTGCTGGATTGCGTGGTCGAATCGGGTCAACTGCCGAGTGTGCTCGAGCCACGGGTGGACAGGTTGGCCTGCCTCGTGCAGCGCGGCGAGCCTTTGGTCGAAAGCCTGGCAGCTCAGGGCTTAATAACGCGCTCGATGCGTCCCTTGATCCTGGCCGCGGAGAAAACTCGAGATTTGCCGTGGGCACTGCAGGAACTCGGTGAAACGCTTTCCCAACGATGTGCGCGGCTCACTTATCGGCTTACCATGGTGTTATTTCCGTTGACCATTTTCGGCTGTTCGTGTTTGATTGCATTGGTGGCGGTGGCCGAGTTCATACCCCTTGTCACTCTCATGGAGAAACTCAGTGGGTAAAGTTAGAGGCCCCAAAATAAAGGGGACAGGCCCCGTTGCCCCAGCGGCCCGAAGGGTGCTTCGCACAACGGGGCCTGTCCCCTTTTTTTTGGGGCCACACAGGTCGCGTCAGCGAAATGCCTTCACGTTCACGGAAATCACCGTCGTGCTAGCCGTGATCGGCGTGCTAAGCGTCGTCATCATGCAGTGCCTCGTCATGAGCATGCGTGAACGGGCCCGCATGGCGGCGCGGCAAGCCGCCGTCGAGCTTGCAGCCAATGTTCTCGAGGCGGCGCGAGCGCAGCCCTGGGACAAGCTGGATAAAAACTGGGCCGTTGGCCAAACCATTCCCGCCGAGACCGAGGGTCTCTTGCCGGAGGGCAAAATGCTGGTGACAGTCGATGCCCCAGCCGGTTCGCCGTGGTGGACTCGGCGTGTGACGGTCGAAATCCGTTGGCGGTCCGATCTGCAAGGGACACAACAAAGTGTGCAACTCGCCAGTTTTTTCAGCGCACGTGAAGCAAAATCGCGAGGAGGCCAGCCATGAGCACTGGAGTGCGAACACGGCCTGGACATACCCTGATGGAAATGCTGTGCGTCTTCGCCTTGCTCACGCTGGTGTTTGGCCTGCTGGCGACGCTGCTCATGGAAACGCTGCGCATCGAGCATGCCCAGGTGGCGAGTTTCGAGCGAATGGCCCAGCAGCAGGCGCTTGCCGATCAATTTCGCACGGACACGGCCCTTGCCGAGCAAGCGCCGCAAGAGTGGGGCCCCTACAAGGCCGGCTCGCACACGCTGATTTTGCAAACAAAAACCGGCCACGTGGTCTATGTCTGGCAAGAGGATAAACTGCGGCGCCACGATTTTGACGGCGATGTCGAGCATGCGATTTTGCTGCCCCTTGACGCCAGTCGGGTCGGCGTGGAGTTCATGCACAACGGCGCGGCAGGGGGGCTGGTCAAGTTGCGGCTGGCGACGCTGCGGGACGGCAGCGCCGTTGCCGGCCAGACGCAGGAAATCGTTGGCGCCCTGGGAGGTGATTGGCGATGAGGCATTCATTCTCAAGACGCCGGGGAGCGGCTATCGTGATGACGTTGGCGGTGATTGGCGTGGTCACCGTGGTCCTGGCCGTCATTGCCGTGCAGGTTTTCTCCCAGCGCATGGGGGCCCGTCAACGGCACAACCAGCTGCAGGCGCAATGGCTGGCCCGTGCCGGCGTGGAATGGGCGGCCTCGCGCTTGCTCGAAAAATCAGACGCCTTTAAGGAAGAGCACGCCGGGCTTGTGCCCGATAGCAAACTGCGCATCGTGGTCGAGAAAACGGCCGACGGCAGTTTCCAGGTGACCGCCGAAGCGGAAGTAGGTCTGGAGGAACTGCCGGTCGTGACGCGGACGTCAATTGCGCGCTTTCGGCGGACGGAAGTTGACGGCGTTATTCGTTTGCAGGCAATAAAGTAGTAGGCACACTCCGTGTGCCGTTTGCGCCTTCAACGGCACACGGAGTGTGCCTACTACGTATGCCTGCGCTATACCCATCCTTTACGCAGCAGCCACATTTTGACCCCCTGCGTCAGCAGCACATAACACACCAGCGTCAGGGCCACAAGCGGCCAATACTCCAAAGGCAAAGGCGTGAAACTCAGCGCATCCGCTAGCGGCGAATAGGGCAGCCAAATGCCGATCATCATGATCGTGATCGTCGTCACCGTCAGCGGCCAGCTTGCCCAGCTTTGCAGGAACGGAATTCGCTGCGTGCGAATAACGTGAATGATGAGCGTCTGCGTCAGCAACGACTCGACAAACCAGCCCGTCTGAAACAGCTCCGGGTTGTCCCAGCACTTAAAGACGTAAAGCATCATGAAAAAAGTGGTGTAATCGAAAATCGAGCTGCACGGCCCGATGAACAGGATGAAACGTGTAATGTGATTCATCGACCACGGCTGCGGCTTGGCGATCTGCGCGGGGTCGACGTCGTCGGTGGGGATCGCCACTTGCGAGAAATCGTAAAGCAGGTTGTTGGTCAAAAGCTGAATCGTCAGCATGGGCATGTACGGCAGCATGGCGCTCGCGCCCAGGACGCTGAACATGTTGCCGAAGTTGGAGCTGGCTCCCATCTTGATGTACTTGGTAATGTTGGCGAAGACCTTGCGTCCCTCGAGCACGCCCTCCTCGAGCACGAGCAGACTCTTTTCCAAGAGGATCGCATCAGCAGATTCCTTGGCGATGTCCACGGCAGTATCGACGGAAATCCCCACGTCGGCGGCGCGGAGGGCTGGCGCGTCGTTGATGCCGTCGCCAAGGAAGCCGACCACATGTCCCTCGCCCTGCAGCGCCTTGATGATCCGCTGCTTGTGCGCCGGCGACAGCCTGGCGAACAGCGTCACGTCGCCGGCCTTTTTAGCCAGGTCGGCGTCGGACATCGCCTCGACCTGGCCGCCCAGCAGCACCTTGTCGATGGCGATGCCGACCTCGCTGCAGATTTTGCGGCTAACCAAATCGTTGTCGCCGGTCAGCACCTTGACGTCCACACCGTGCTCGCGCAAGGCCGCGATCGCCAGCCTGGCTGTCTCCTTGGGCGGGTCCAAAAAAGCCACGTAGCCGCGCAAAGTCAGGTTGCATTCATCGGTCTTGGCATAGGCTGCCTTGACTTCCACATCCTTGTAGGCAAGCGCCAGCACGCGGAAGCCGTTGGAGCATAGCTCGTTGTGCTCCGCCTTCAGGTCGTCGATCATCATGTGCTCGATCGGATAATACTGCCCTTCCAGCTCGAAGCGCGTGCAGCGTTTGATGACCTCCTCCGGGGCGCCCTTGACGATGAGGCGATTGGTTTGCTCCGGCGTTCTCACCACCACCGACATGATTTTGCGCGAGAAATCGAACGGGATCTCATCGACCTTGGCGTAGCCGGGAACGGTAAGGTGCTTGTGCTCCAGGATGGCGCGGTCCAGCAGGTTTTTGAGGCCGGTCTGGAAGAAGCTGTTGAGATAAGCCAGCATCAGGACCGAATCGTCCTCCTGCAGCACCACGTCGCAGTGGTGTTCGAGGATGATGCGGTCCTGCGTCAGAGTGCCGGTTTTGTCGGTGCACAGGACGTCCATGGCCCCAAGGTTCTGGATCGAATTCAGCTGCTTGACGATCACCCGCTTGCGCGACATGGCGATCGCGCCCTTGGACAGGCAGACGGTGACGATCATCGGCAGCATTTCCGGCGTCAGACCCACCGCCACGGCCATGGCGAAGAAAAAGGCATCCTTCCATTGTCTTCATCGGTCTTGGTGAGGCCGTTGATCAGAAAAACCAGCGGCACCATCACCAGCATGAACCGGATCATCAGCCAGGTGAAATTGCGGACGCCACGATCGAAACTGGTTTCGACTTGCTCCTCGACGATGGCGGTGGACATGCTCCCCAGATACGTCTTCAGACCGGTGCAGACGACGATGGCCCGGGCCGTGCCGCTTTCGACGCTGGTGCCAAGGAAACAGATGTTCAACAGTTCCAAAGGCGACCGGTTGTTCAGTCTGCTCGCGGGCTTCGAATTTCTCGACCGGAAACGACTCGCCGGTCAAGCTGGACTGAGTGATGAACAGGTCTTTGCAGGTTTGCAGCCGCAAATCCGCCGGGATCATATCGCCGGCAGCAAGCTGGACCACATCGCCGGGTACGACCTCGCTGAGCGGTATCTCTTTGGGCTGCCCATCCCGAAGCACCGTCGCGGTGACGCTGATCATCGCCTTGAGCTTGGCGGCGGCGGCGTCAGCGCGGGATTCCTGAACGAACCTCAAGGAAACCCCCAACAGCACCATCAGCAGCATCACGGTTCCGGCCCGATAATCATCGGTCAGAAACGAAACGGCCGCCAGGACCAACAACAGAATGACCAGGGGGTTGACCATTGCCTTGCCGAGCAGCTTGAGCTTGACATAGCGGCTTTCCTGGGCGAAAACGTTGGGGCCATATTGTTGCAAGCGCCGGTGCGCTTCCTCCTGGGTCAGGCCGCTGGCAGCTGTTTCGAGCTTTTGAAAAACGGCATCGGCATCGCTCTGGGCGGCCTCGACGAGCAACGGCGAGACACGGATTCCCTGGCCTGGCCGGCGGGTCGGTTGCGGGATGGTCTTGGGAAGCATTGGAGTCGCTCAGCATCCTTGTCATCGGGTCATTTGTTCCAATGTATTCCCGCCGCGAGGGTACGGCGACCAGTTGTCATGGGATACCAACCCGAAGCGTCAGCGAGGGGTGGCGTTTACCCTCGCTGGCGCTTTGGGTTAGTTTTGTGAAGGTTGAACTTACTGCGGCGTCTGCGACCGGACCTTCGGCAGCGGCGGCAACCCGGCCAGGCCCGGTTGCTGCTGGTCCAACCGCTGTTGTGCGGCCTGCGCCATGGCCGAGCCAGGACAGACCAGCAGCACCTTATCCAGGAACCCGGCGGCCTCCTGCGTTTGGTTTTGGCGCAGTGCATTTTCGGCAAGAGTCATGTACATGGCGCCGAGCTGGACGGCGACTTTATCCGCCGCTTTGCGAGCCAGGTCCGGGTTGCTCTGAATCTGGGCGGTCAGTTGGTGGGCCGCGGCGGCTTCGGAAAGGTCAGGGTAAGCGGCGGTCAATGCCTGGCAGCGCTCCAGACAGCACAGATAACGCTCCCCATCAAAATCCTCCTGGGCCAACGCCAATAGGGCCCGTGCCAGTCGTGTGCGGTCCTCCGCCGCACCGGCGGGTTCCACTGGCGGGACCGTGATTCGCACTGCATTCACGGTCGGGGTTGTGGGCATTGCCTCCGCCACTGCTGGCTGGGCAACCACGGCTACAGGGTTCGCCGTTGGGACATGAGCCACGGCATCGGCTTGGGCGTGCCGTAATTGCTGATTGCAGCGCCGCCGCCTCCACGAAGCCTTTCTGCGTGCCGAGGATTTTGCCGTCCGACGCGGCGAACACCAGCGTGGGAAAGCTCTGGATGTTCAGGGCGGCGGTCAGCTCTTTCGAGCGGTCCGCGTCGACCTTGACGGCAATGAATTGCTCGTTGACCAGTTTGATGACGGCGGGATCGCGAAACGTCGTGGCCTCCAGCTTCCTGCACCAGGTGCAGTTGGCGGTACCGAAATCCATTAGCAGCGGACGGTTGGTCTCCCTGGCCTCGCGGCGAGCAGCCGCGTAGTCCACACGCCACTGAATTTCCTCGGCCTGCAGGGGACTGCCGGCCAAGAAACAAATAACCCCAAGGATGACGGATTGGCGAGAGCGGGGCATGGACGGCTCCGATATGGGTAGTGTGGGGTGGCCGGGCCAGGGCGAGGGGCAAGCGGCGTGACATGGTGACGCCATCGGGCGGCAGGAAGATAATGGATGAGCTAATGCGTGTCAAGTCCCGCCAAGTAGGTCCCGCCTAGTAGGTCCCGCCTAGTAGGTCCCGCCTGCCGGGCGGGACCGTCCGCAAACCAGCACTAATGTAATCCCATTTGGGCTTGCGTTTCTTCAGGGCTCCAGGTCCCGCCCGGCAGGCGGGACCTACAACGCCGCCAGAACCGCATCCGCCATCTCGACTGTTTTTGCCGAGCCGCCGAGGTCGGGTGTGCGCACCTTGCCGGCTTTGAGCACCGCAGCCACCGCCGACCGCACCGCGCCGGCGCTCTTGTTCAGCCGGAGGTGATCGAGCAGCATCGCCGTCGACAGGATAGCGGCCAGCGGATTGGCGATCCCCTTGCCGGCGATGTCCGGCGCGGAGCCGTGGACCGGCTCGAACATGCTTGGAAAGGCGCGCTCCGGATTGATGTTGCCGCTGGCTGCCAGGCCGACGCTGCCCGTGACGATGGCGCTGAGATCGGTGAGGATGTCGCCGAACAGATTGCTGGCCACCACGACGTCGAAGCTTCCGGCTTGCGGACGAAATCCATGGCCGCGGCGTCGACCAGCAGCGAGTTGCTTTGCACGTCGGGGTAATCCCTGGCCACGTCGGCGAAGACGCGGTCCCACAGCACCATGCTGTGCACCAGGGCATTGGACTTGCTGATCGAAGTCACTTTCTTGCGGCGCTGCGCGCCCCCTCGAACGCGGCACGCATGATGCGCTCGCAGCCGCGGCGAGTGAAGACGGCCGTCTGCACGGCGATCTCCGCCGGGAAACCGTGGTGAACGTGGCCGCCGATCGGGGCATACTCGCCTTCGGTGTTTTCGCGGTAGACGAGCATGTCGATCGAGCCGGCCGCCTTGTCCCTGAGCGGCGACTGGACGCCTTCGTAGAGATAGGCGGGCCGAAGGTTGACATATTGGTCGAAGCGGCGGCGCATCGGCAGCAAAAGTTGATTGACGCTGACATGATCGGGCACGTCGGGACTGCCGACGGCGCCGAAGAGAATGGCGTCAAACCTGGTAAGCTGGTCAAACCCGTCAGGCGGCATCATGTGGCCGTGTTGTTTGTAGTAGCCGCAGCTCCAGGGCAAACGTGTCCAGGCGATATGGGCCTCATCGCGCCGCAGGGCTGCCTCGGCCACGCGGATTGCCTGTTCGATCACTTCGGGACCGATGCCATCGCCGCCCAGGACCGCCACGTTGAAAGCTGCCATTGCACGATCTTTCCGTTTCTTGTAAAGCCCGACCTGCCTATGTACCGATGTCACACAATTGACCAGGCGTCACTGTAGCCGGTTGGGAAAGCGGGTCAATATGCAAAGGGTAAGCGAAAGTGGGAAAAATGTCAGCCGCCAGCACCGGCGCGGCGGCCTGCTTTGCGCCCTGGGGCTGATCTGGCTGGCTCGCGGCAGGCTGCCAATCGCCCCCCACGACCAGCACCTCATCGACAGATCCGCTCTTTGGCGAAAAGCAGCCTGAAAAGGCCCCTGGCGTGACCGGGCCGACGCCGCCGCCGCAAAACCGCGCCGGCATGGGCAGCCCTGCCTCGCCGCCGGCCACGGCTTCCAAGAGCAATGCCGCCATGGTGATCGGCGCCGATCCGCTGCTGGGCGGCAAGACCATTGCCATCACCGACACGCCCCCACCCAACCTGCCGACCAACAACTGGCAACCGGCTGGCCCCGCCAGTCCGGCTGGAGGTTCCAACGGCCCTGGCGTGAATCTGAGGGTGCCGGATGCTGGCCAGGGCGCTACAACCGCGCCGCCGCCTTTCAACCTGCAGGGCGCGTTCCATGGCGGCGCATGCTGCCGGTGCCGGTGTACTCGCAGGTCAACCAGGTTGGGTTTAACGCCCCCAGCTGCCGCTGCCGATCCGCTGGACGCCCTCAAGCAACGTGGCATGATCTGGAAAAATCAAAAACCCGTGGACGGCGGTGTGCTCCTAACCTGCGGCATCCGCAGCAATCCGCAGGATCCAGACCTGGTCCGTGTTTACGAGGCAACCGCCGTCGATGTTCCCTCGGCCGTAAAAGCCGTGGCGGATCAGATTGATAAAGCGGCAAAGCAGTAGGCACACATAGTAGTAGGCACACTCCGTGTGCCGTTTTCCGCTTTAACGGCACACGGAGTGTGCCTGCTACTATGTGGCTAATTTCAAAAACTTTAACGAGATTCCTTCGGCCTGGCGTCTGTATAATTTCAGAGAGACTGTGATTCCTCTGGAGCCAGGCGCACGCATGAACACCTTACCAAAATCGCCGGCCCGTTCACGGCGGACGGCCGTGATGGCAATGCTGCTAGGCACCGCGCGCGGCGCCATGGGCGCCGCCGCGCCCGCGCGTGCCGACACGCAGTACGGAGCAGCCGGCATTGTCAACGACATGAGCCGTTATTGCACTGCTTGCTGGCGCAATGCCCGGCTGCATCCAGATTACTGGAACGATTGCACTCAGGAGGTTTTCAATCGGATGCTGCAGCGGGTTTCGCTGGACGCCTGGGAGCAGGCCCTCCGCGGCGAAGGCGAAGAGCGGCGCGAATTCCTCCGAGCCATCGACGCCGTCAAGAAACGCACCCAGCGGACCTTGCGGCGGACGACGAATCTCAACGACGTGGTGGCGGATCACCGAGACGGAGCGGACCGCAACCTGGCCGAGCAACGCGAGGCTATCCGCCAGGCCGCCGCCGAGTTGCTGACGTCACGGCAGCAGCGCATCCTGCAAATGAGCTTTGACGGCTGGTCGGTGCACGACATTGCGACGACGCTAACCCTGCCGGCCGAGCGCGTCAGCGACGAAAAGTACAAGGCGATCCGCAAGCTACGCGAAAAACTGACCGAAGTTTAGCCGCGACCCGGAGCGTCAGCGCGAGGGCCCGCTGCCGCCGGCGCTCACAACACCTTGAGCAGTTCCACCTCGAAAATCAGCGTGGAGTTGGGCGGGATGACTGGCGGCCGGCCTTCTTTGCCGTAGCCCAGCTCAGGTGGAATCGTGAGCTTGCGTTTGCCGCCTTCCTTCATGCCGGCCACGCCTTCATCCCACCCCTGGATGACTTCGCCACGGCCGAGAACAAAGTCGAACGGCTTATCGCGATCCTTGCTGCTGTCGAACTTTTTGCCGTTCGCCAGCGTGCCGGTGTAATGCACCAGGACGGTATCGCCTTTCTTGGCCTCTTTGCCCTTGCCCACAACGTCATCGACGATTTGGAGGGTGAATTTGCCGTCCTTGGTCGTAACGATCTTATCCGTCGCTGATTGCCCTCCCGCGAAGGCGATCACGAGCACGACTGCACATGCCACTGCGACGACGACACCGATGACCTTCATGCGTGACCCTCCCTTCGAGAGTAAAACCCAACATTCTTGCTGCGGGGGATATTATAGCGGAAATCCGGGCCGATCAGCCACTGCTGATAGGTCCCGTGCCGGTTGACAGCCCGCGATGAGCCTTCTATCATGCACCCATCAGGGCATGGCCCCGTCGTCTAGAGGCCCAGGACACGGCCCTTTCAAGGCCGCGACACGGGTTCGAATCCCGTCGGGGTCAATCCCTGATTTGCTGAACATTTGCCATGGCTCCGCGTCCCACCCATCGCACCCTGGTCGGTTTGGCCTGGTTAAATGTTGCTCTGCACCTTGCTGGCTTGGAGCTGGCCGCGGTCAACATCAGTCCTGGCACGCAGCTGGTTCCGTTGGGGGAGCAGCTTGGCTATCTGGCCAGCGAGCCCATCGGTTGGACGGTCGGCTGGGCCGTATGGATGAGTTGTGCGTTGGCTCTCATTGCGTTTCTGGCGGCCGTCACCTGGCGTCTGGGCCGCCGGGCTCGACTCGCTAACCTCGGCCTAACCATCGCCGTCGTCGGGGCGGCTTTTGACCTGTTCTGCGATTCGATCTATATTCTCGTCTTCCCAGGCCTGCCCTCCGCACGCCAGTTCCCGGAAGAACGGCTGCTTTTTCTAATTGTGGAGCGAGTGACAGGTATCGGGAGCGTGGTGATCGCCAACGGCGCTTACTCCATCGGCATTCTCCTCCTGACCGTGGCGATGGCCAAACAGCCCTGGATGCCTCGAATTGCGACAGGCATGGGCTTTGCCGTCGCGGGCTTTGGCCTGTTGCTGGCAGCCACGGGATTCACGGGCGTTGCCTGGCATACTGAAGTGGCAGCCGCGCAGACGATTGGCCTGTTTTGCCTATGGGTAGTCCTTGTCGCCCAAGCGCTCAATTCCGCCGGGAGGCAGCCTTGAGGCGAATCATCGTCTTTGGCGGCTACGGCGTATTCGGCTCACAAGCGGCGCGCGTGCTAGCGAATTGGGATATGCCGCTTACCATAGCCGGCCGGGATCTGGCCGCGGCCGAGGAGTTCGCCCGCACTCTGGGCGGCGATTGCTCCGCCGTGGCGGCAAATCTCACTCAAACCCACAATTGCCGGGCCGCGCTAGCCGGCCATGCCGTGGCGTTGAACTGCGCCGGTCCACTTTCCGGCCACTGTGAACCCTTACTGAATACTTGTCTGCAAGCTGGCGTGCATTATGCGGACATCATCGATGATCGGAGGCATGCGGCCGTGGTGCGGTCTTTCGGCGGTAAGTTCCAGCAGCGCGGCCTGGCGGCAGTTTACGGCTGTTCCAGCTTGCCGGGCATCTCCGGTGCATTGGCATTGCTGGCGAAGGAAAAGGCGACTCCCCAAGTGCACCGAGTCCGAGTGACGCTGTTTATCGGCAACAACAATCCCAAGGGCCAAGCCGCTGTTTGGTCGCTCGTAGAGGGCCTTGGCGAAACCATCGCGGCGCCGCAAGGAACGCTCTATGGTTTTTGCGATCGCGAGGTGGTGCAACTGCCGGCGCCGTTTGGCCGTCGCGGAGTTTTCAACTTCGAAAGCCCGGAATACGATCTGTTCCCGTCGCTTCTCGGCGCGAGTGCCGTGGTTGTGAAAGTCGGCTTCGAGCTGCGGCTGGCGACTTACAGTCTCGCATTGCTGGCAAAATGTGGTGCTGGCTATGGTCCTAGGACGGCACGTTTGCTGGCTTTGCCGGGACGCGCGCTTGGTTGACTGGGCTGCTCCGGAGGCGCGATAATGTCGGAGCTTTTCCTCGCCGACGGCACGGTAACATCGGCGGCATTGTCCGGCCGCACCGACGCTCAGCGAATGGCGGCATTGCCTTGCGCCTGGTGGCGCGTGCGCTAAGCGAAGATTGTATCGCGGCACCGGGGGCGCTCACCGCCTATGATTTCATGGGTGCCAGGACTTTGTTGGATAAATTGGTGGAGGCGGGATACGAATTGCACACGGAAATCCGCATCACTCCTCATCAGTAAAGTCGTCCACCCAACCAAACTCCGTCGTCCACACGGCGTGTTTGACCGATTGTTTCAGGTAGGCCGCATAATTTTCCGACGACCAATCTGTTTGCGAAGCGCCTGGAGTGTCGATCAACGACGTTAGACCACAATTGTCCGCCGGGACCTGCTCCGCAAACTCCTCATTCAGCACCTGAGCCGGTTGAGCTAAAGCGGGCTCCTGAAGAGCCAAATCCAAATAGTGGGCTTTGGGCTGTTGGCTGTGGGCAGTGTCATCAAAAAAGTGGGCAGTGGGCAGTGAGCAGTGGGCAGTGAATCGCAAATCCGCGGTGGTTTCGTCGGAGGTCATGGAGTTCTTGGGCGTCGATAACTGCCCGTTATTGAATTGCAGCACGAACGCGCCCTGTCCATCCGCCACGGTCGTGGTGAAAATCCGTCGCCCAGTCGGATCCACCTGATTCACTAACCTTATAGGTGGCGAGCTAAGCCCTGTCACTCCTGCACTGCCCACTGCACACAGCACACTGCACACTATCTCCACCAAGCTTCCCCCCTGCGTGGTCAGGATCGGCGTGCTGCTAAAGATGTCGATGCCAATTTGACCGGTCTGGGAATTCACCACCGTTGTCAACTGCCAACCGTCGGTCAGCGATCCCGCCCGCACGTCCGCCGCCGACACGCTGAACAGCCGCGGATCGTACTGCAGTGCCAAAATCGCTTCGTTCGCACCGGTGCTGCCCAGCGGCCTGGCCGTGTCGATATCCACAGGCACCACCACGGTGCCGCCTAGCGACCCGGACAATGCGGCCGGCATGCTCAGCAGCGGATCGGGGCCGTGCACGGTGATCGCCACATTCGTCGGAATCGTCGGTATCTGTGTGCGCGGCGTGCCCGCTAGCAGCGAGTTTAGCAGCGTCACGTCGGTTCCATCCACCACTCCAGAGCTGTCCAGGCCGGCGATAATCACCGGGTCGGCCAAGGGAAACGCCGAGAAGCCGCCCAGGGTGCCGTTGGTGGCATTGGTGCTTGTGCCGGTTGCCACCGCCGAGATGTCCGACGTGTCGCCTCCGCTCAAGCTGCCGTTGGCCGTCCCCGCGGCGTCGCCGAGGTAGGCCACGACCTCCACGGAATCCTCGCCCACGGCAGCAATAGCACCGCCGTTGACCGTCACACCGCTCCAATGCAAAAGCGCCTTGGATTTGTACAGTGACGCCGCCGAGTCCGGCACCGTCGCCACCAGGCCGCCCAATCGAACAGCCGCCGTGGAGGAAGCCAGCGCCGTTTGGCTGTTGAAATCCAAAATGGCCGTGCCCGGCGTGGAGGCCGCGTCGAGCGACAGCGAAGCGCCCGGCAAAGTCGTGTTCACGGCGGCGCCGCTGATGCTCAGCATTGCCGAGTTGTAGGTCAGAGTGAAGGTGCCGGAGGTCACGCCGCTGCCATTGCTGACGTTGAGCGGAATGCCCAACGCCGCGGTGTTGGGCAGGTTGATCGGATCGAGGCTGTCCGGCCCGCGGGCGAACGCTGGGATGCCGACAGTGACCACTGGTGTCGCGGCCACCACGAAGGTAGCGACATAATTGCTGCCGGCCGGATTGCCGTTGTTGAGTCCGTCGAGCGGCGTGCCCAGGGCATTGGCGAAGGCGTTGCTGGCGCTGCGAAACGTCACGGTATAGGTGCCGGGCGTCAGCACACCGGTCTGCGGATTGAAGGCGGGGCCGTTGAAATTGCTGGTTTTGACAAAGGTGATCGTTTGATCGCTCGGATCGATGATCAGCGAGCCGTGGAACGAAATCTGCGGAGCTCCGGGACCGGTCAGCAGCACGTCGTCGGGTCCATTGACGCCATTGGCATCGTACAGGCTGATGTGGCTGGGATCGAAGGGCTTGTCGAAGGTCGCGATGAAGCCCGTGGCTGTGGGTGACAGACTGGCGACGGTTAGACCGCGGGTGGCGACGGTGTTGCTCGTGCCGGTAATAGTGGCGGCGCTGGCGTCGGTGGCGGTCAATGTCTGGCTGCCCGGCGATTGCAAGGTGGCATGGAAGACACCCACGCCGTTGGTCAATGTGGCATTGGTGGGGAGCGTGGCAGCGGCGTCGCTGCTGGTAAAATGAACCGTGCCCGTGTAACCGGCCGCCGTGTTGTTAAAGGGATCCTCGGCGGTAACCGTGAAGGCCACCGAGTTCCCGGTGACGGCGAGAGCAGGGGCCGCCACGGTGAAATGACTGGCGGCCTCGGCGTTTACCGTGATCGCAGCGCTGGTGCCGTTGAGGCCGCTGTTGGTCGTGTCGGTGACGGTCAGTGTCTGCCTGCCGGCAGTGAGCAGCGCAGCCCCGAAATAGCCGATGCCGCCCGTCAATACCGCATCGGCCGACAATACCGCCTTGCTGTCGCTGCTGCGGACGTGCACGGTGCCTGTGTACCCCGTAGCGGTATTGCCCAGGGTGTCTTCGGCGGTTACGGTGAAAGCAAACACGCTGCCGGCGAGGCTGCTGGTTGGCGCACTGAGGACGAAGTGTCCGGCGGCCAAAGGGCTCACACTGACGGTGCCGCTGCCCGTGATGCCGGCCTTGACCGAGTCGGCGGCGCTGAAGCTCTGGTTGCCCGACGTGTTGAGCGTGACGCTAAACGTGCCCACACCGCCGGTTAAAGTGCCGTTGCCCGGCAGCAATGCCGCGCCGTCGGTGCTGCTGAAGCGGACGGCGCCGCCATAGCCAACGGCAGTATTGCCATGGGCGTCGACGGCGGTGACGGTGACGGTGAACGCCGTGCCGGCCGCGACATTGCCTGGAAGCGTCACGACAAAATGGCTGGCGGCCGCGGGGCTGGTCGTGATGACGGCGCTGCCCATGATGGAGCCAACGGCCGTATCGGTGGCGGTAATCGTTTGGCTGCCCGCGGTCTGAAGCACCGCCGCGAAGATGCCAATTCCGTTCGTGAGCGTACTATCGGCAGGCAAGACAGCCTTGCTGTCGCTGCTGCTGAAGTGGACTGTGCCGGCGTAGGTTGGCGCGCTTCGCCCGCGGCGTCGAGGGCCTGGACCGTGAAAAGCATGGCGTCGCCTGCCGTGGTGGCGCCTGGGGCAGTGACGGCGAATTGCGTCGCTCCCAGGGTGCTGCCGACGGTGTAGGCCTGCCCGGTGAAATCGCCGTTGGCCAAATTCAACAAAACGCTCACGGATTTAGCCGACAAATCGGTCAAGACCAGGTCGGGTTTGCCGTCGCTGTTCACATCGCCGATCGCCACCGAACGTGGGTTGGCGCCGGTGGCAAAGGTCTGCTGGGACTGGAAGGTGCCGTTGCCGTTGCCCAGCAGCACGCTTGCCGCGTTAATGTCGTAATCGGCCACCACCAGGTCTGGGTTGCCGTCGCCGTTCACATCGCCGAGCGCCACGGAATCCGGGCCCTTGCCCGTGGCGAATGTTTGCTGGGCCTGGAAGGAGCCGTCGCCGTTGCCTAGCAAGACGCCAACCGAGCTGGAGCCAAAATTGGCCACCACGATATCGTCGAAGCCGTCGCCGGTCACATCGCCAACCGCCACCGAGATGGGGTGAGTGCCGGTGGGGAACAGTTGGTTGCCGTGGAAGGTGCCGTTGCCGTTGCCCAGCAGCACGCTGACCGAATTAATGTCAAAATCGGCCACGACGATGTCGAGTTTGCCGTCGCCGTTCACATCGCCAAGGGCGACCGAAATGGGCTCGGCGCCAGTGGCGAAAGTTTTTTGCGTCTGGAAGGTGCCGTTGCCGTTGCCCAGCAGCACGCTGACCGAATTGCCGCTTTCATTGGCCACGACGATGTCAGGCTTGCCGTCGCCGTTCACATCGGCCAGCGCCAGCGAAATGGGCGTGGCGCCAGTGGCGAAGGTTTTTTGGGTCTGGAAGGTGCCGTTGCCGTTGCCCAGCAGCACGCTGACGTTGCTGCCGCCTTCATTGGCCACCACGATATCGGGCATGCCGTCGCCGTTGATATCGCCCACCGCCACCGCATAGGGGTGAGTCCCTGTGGCGAAAGTTTGCTGGGTCTGGAAGGTGCCGTTGCCGTTGCCGAGCAGGACGCTTACGGTGTTGGCGCGATAATCGGTCACGACCAGGTCGGGGTAGCCGTCGCCGTTCACATCCGCGAGCGCCACCGAAGACGGCCCATTACCCACGCTGACGGTTTGCTGGGCCTGGAAGGCGGCCGGCGCGTTTTGCTGCGTGAGGGGATTGCCGGCCAGATTATGGATGCCAAAGTTATCCACCAGGTTCAGGCCCAGCGTGCCGATGCCCGTGATGCCGCTGACGGTGACCGTATAGACCGTGCCGCTGACCATCGTCAGCTGGCTCGACGAGCCCGTCGCCGTGCCGGTCAAGGCCAACGCGAAGTCACTGAGGTTGACTCCCATGACATCTTCGTTGAAGGTGACCGTGAAGGAGACGGTGCTGGCGTTGGTGACCGGACTGGCAGGGGTGCCGAGGTCGATCGATTGGACGCAGGGCGCGACGCCGACCCACGGCAGCGCCTGGACGATGGTGTAGGCCTGCCCATTGAAGTTGCCGTTGCCCGCATTCAGCAAAACGCTTACCGTACCGGCTTGCAAATTCGAATCGACGATGTCGGGTCTCTCGTCGCCGTTGACATCGGCAACCGCCACGGATCTTGGAAATGCGCCGGCGGCGAAGGTTTGCTCGGTCAGAAAGGTACCATTGCCGTTGCCCAGTAGCACGCTGACGGTGCTGCTGGGCGTGGTGCCGCTGCCGGCATTGGCGACGACGATGTCTGGTTTGCCGTCGCCGTTCACATCGCTCAGGGCCACGGAAGTTGGATACGCGCCGACGGCGAAGGTTTTCTGGGCCTGGAACGTGCCATTGCCGTTGCCCAGCAGCACGCTCACGGTCCCCTTCGCGCTATCGTTGGCGACGACGATGTCAGGTCTGCCGTCGCCGTTGACATCACCGACGGCCACGGCATAGGCGACCCCCGTGGCGAAGGTTTTCTGGGCCTGGAAGGTGCCGTTGCCATTTCCCAGCAGCACGCTCACCGTGTTGCTTTTGGAATTGGCCACGATGATATCCGGCTTGTTGTCACCGTTGACGTCGGCGATCGCGACGGAAGTGGGGTCAAGAGCCGTGGCGAAGGTTTTCTGGGCCTGGAAGGTGCCGTTGCCGTTGCCTAGCAGCACGCCTACGGTGTTGTTGCCTTCATTGGCGACGACGATGTCAACGAAGCCGTCGCCGGTCACCTCGGCCTCGGCCACGGAGCTTGGGGAAGTGCCGGTGTTAAAAGTTTGCTGGCTTTGGAAGGTGCCGTTGCCGTTGCCCAGCAGCACGCTCACGGTGTTGCTGCCTTGATTGGCGACGACGATGTCGGGGTAGCCGCTGCCGGTGACGGCGTCGAGCGCCACCGCAACCGGCTGGGAGCCGGCGGTGTAAATCTGCTGAGTCTGGAAGGTGCCGTCGCCGTTGCCGAGCAGCACGCTCACGTTGTTGTTGCTTTTATCGGCCGCAACGATGTCGGGGAAGCCGTCGCCGTTCACATCGGCGATCGCGACCGACGTTGGCGCCGAGCCAACCACGTTGGCTTGTGGCGGCTGGAAGGCGGCCGGCCCGGTCAGCGTGGTCAGGGGATTGCCGGCCGCATTGCGGATGGTGCCGTTGTCGACCAGGTCCAGCCCGAGGCTGCCGGCGCCCGTGATGCCGCCGATGGTGACAGTGTAAATCGAGCCGTTGACCGGAGTGACCTGCGTCAGCGTGGCGGACACGGTGTTGCCCAGGGCCAGCTGAAAGTCGGCGAGATCGACGCCTGTCACATTTTGGCTGAAGGTCACCGTGTAACTGACGCCGCCGGCGACGGTGACCGGGCCTGTCGGGTTGGTGCGGGCGATCGACTGCACGTAAGGAAATGCGCCGGAGGGAAGGATGCGGTCTTCAAGCTCATCGCAGCGGGGGCGCACCTGGCGCACGCCACGAGCCTGGCGCAGCAGCGCCCCAGAAGTTTGCCAAGCCATCGACGAAAGCGATTTTGCATCGCGCTGACCTTTAACGGATCCAAAACTGAGCTGGGCCGGCCAGGTCGCGCGGCGCCCCTTGCAGGGACACACGGCCCATCGCCACGCAGGTGGGATGGCATGAATCGTCTCGGGGCCAGTGTCGTGGGCACGACGCGAGCCTCGGACTGCTCCATCATGGGGCAGCGAAAATTCCGCGTTGGTCGGTATGTGATAATGATGCTAACACGCCATGGCAGCCAACGCAAGCATTTCCCGCGGTCCTTGTTTCCGGGAATTCGGACGGCTTTTTGATGGCGATTCAAATTCGGCCGGGTAGAATGCATGCTGTCCAATGGCGTTGATCCGCTGGTTCACCACGTTCGCAAAGAGGCCCCGCTTATGAAATGCTCATCCGCCGCGACTTTTGCCGTGCTATGTGCTTCGCTGGTTCTGCATCCGGCAACTGCTCAGGAACAGGAAAAAGATCCCTTGAAGCTGGACAATCTGCCGAGCTTGGGGGCGACCACACCCGATGCGGTGGTGATGCGGTACAAGCTCAAAGCCGGTCAGACGCTGAAATCCGTCGCGAAAGTGGAAGGCCTGGTGCGCATGGAGATAGCAGGCGAGGACCTCACCATCAAGACCACCATGCAGATCGATTCCACCTCAAAAATCACCGCCGTCGATCAGCAAGGCAATGCGTCGATCACTGACAAAATAACCCGCATGTTAATGAAAATTACTGGCCCTGTTGAATTGGAATTCGATACCAACAAGCCAAGCGACGATGAGAACCTCAAACCGCTTTTGGCAATGATCAACGTCGAAATTCCCTCCAAGGTTTCTCCTTTGGGCAAGATATCGGATGTGAATTTGGATTCGTTGCGAGAAGCGCTGCAAAAGGCCGGCGGTGAGGCCATGGCCAAGGAAATGGAATCCAGCATCAAGAAAAGCACGAGCAATACCTTCGTCGGCCTGAGCGAGGCCCCGATAAAGGCTGGGGAAACCTACAAGGCCGGCGTGATCGACCAGGACAAGATGAAAATGAACATGTCCTACAAGGTGCTGGCGGTTTCCAAGGACAAGTCCAAGGCCCTGCTGGAGCCTATTGTCTCGCTCGAACTGGTCGCGGGCGCCTTCCCCGGCATCGAAGCCAAGATGAAAAGCCAGCGCTGCTCCGGCTGGTTGCTATTCGACATCGAAAAAGGCCTGGCGACCGCCGTCGATATCCGCATCCATGCCGTCCTTGATATTGAAGCCATGGGGCAAACCGGGACGATGGAGATGACCATCAAGACCAAGGCAACGATTGCCGTGGAGTAGTGGCGGCAAAACCGTTTGGCGAGCCGAACCGCGTAAGCGGTCGGGTCGATGGTGTCCACCGCTGATCAAGGGGATGCAGCTCGTTTTCACGAGAACGAGCTGCGTCCCCTTTTTTTCGCATGGCACTCAGCCACATTTGCATCGCCTCCAATCGTGACCTAGACTAGCGCTCAGCTACCGGAAGACTAGACAAAAGACACCTCGGATGTGCCGAGTGGTCCGTTGAAGAGTAAGCCGGCGTGGTCGAACACCGTATGTGTTCGTCCACGCCGGCTTTTTTTTTGCAAAAAGGAATGCTTTCATGGCCTCAAACAGATTCCGCTCAACGATCGCGAAGTTGTCCCAGTTGTGGAGCCGCCGCAAGCGCGCCGACAAGCCCGCTGCTCGTCGCGGGGCGCGGCCGCAACTCGAGCAACTGGAATGCCGTATTACACCTTCGACCCTCGATTTCCTGGTTAACACGGCCTTGCCGAGCTCCGGCAGCCCCACAGCCACCAGCGGGGGCATCGTGGACGCGGTGAACGCGGCGAACGCTGATACCACGGATTCGGCCGTCTCGATCACGTTCGCTCCCAATGTCTTCACGGGCACTGCCAGGACGATCACGCTGACAAGCGGACTGAGCCTCAATCCCACGAACACCAGCCTGGCGGTCACGATCGACGCTACCTCGGTGGGAGGCGTCACGATCAACGGCAACGGATCGGTCACGGTTCTATCACTGGCGGCGGCGACGACCAATCTGACCGACCTGACCATCACCAATGGCTTTGCCACCGATGGACTTATCGGCAATGGCGCCGGCATCTACAACACCGCGACCTTGAACCTCACCAACTGCACCGTCAGCAATAATATGGCAAATGGCTCTGGCGGCAGCAACGGCGGCGGCGGCGGCATTTTTAATAGCGGCACTCTTTCGGTCACCAACAGCACCATCAGCGGCAATACCGCCTTTGGCAATAATAACGGCGCCTATGGCGGCGGCATCCTCGACCTCGGCACAATGACCCTCACCGACAGCACCATCGCGAATAACAATTCAGCCAACAACGGCGGCGGTATATCCTTTTTCACCGGCAGCCATGGCACGCTCGTCAACGACACCGTCGTCGGTAACGGAATTCTTTCCTTCGGCAGTGGCGCCGGGATTTATAACGGATCCGGCGCGGCCGTTGGCATGACAAACACGATCGTGGCGCACAATGCCTCGAACGGGGACCTCGGCACCGCGGACGACGGCAGCAATTTCAGCGGCAGCTTCGACATCATCGGCGACGACTCGAGCCTAAGCAACCTGACCAACTCGCAAAACGAGCAATATCCCATCAACTTGCCATTGGCGGCGCTGAATTATTATGGCGGGCCAACCGAAACCGTCGCGCTGTTGGGCACTCCCTTCGTCGGCACGACCGCTGGCGCGCCGACCACCGACCAACGCGGCTTCGCCAACGACGGCATAGTCGACGTTGGCGCCTACCAGCCCCAGACCACGGCTGTCGATTTCCTGGTCACCACGGCCAACGACCCCGGCCTTCCAGGGCTAATGTCGCTGCGCGGCGCGATCGACCTGGCTGACTTGCAAACTTCAAACACCGCAATCACCTTCGCGGCGCTTTACGACATTCAAATGACGGTGCCGACGAGTCTCGATCTGAACAACTCGAACGAGGGGGCGAACATCACCATCGACGCCACTTCGGTTGGCGGTGCGACCATCGACGGCGGCGGCTTGGCCTCCAATTTCTCGGTATTCGAGGTTAACAGTGGGACAGTTAGCATGACCGATCTCACCATCAGCCACGGCGACACTAACAATACCGGCGGCGGCATTTACAACATCAGCACCCTCACGGTCACCAACTGCACCTTGACGAATGATTCCAGCGCCGAATCAGGCGGCGGCCTGGACAACGAGGACAATCTCACGGTCGTCAACTGCACTTTCACCAATGACACCTCCAATTACGGCGGCGGCTTGTTCAACGATTCCACTCTCACCATGAGTGATACCACCATCAGCGACAATTCCCTTTCCGGCACCGGCGGTGGTGGCGCAGGTTTCGGGAACGAGGGCACGGCTACTCTTACGGACTGCACCATCACGGACAACTTGGCCACCGGCAGCGGTGAGGTGGGCGGCGGCGTCGTCAATTATTATGTGGTGAACATTACTGGCGGCACCATCACCGGGAATTCCGCCACCGTCAGCGGCGGCGGCATTGACGACCAAGGCACTGCCTTGTCGGTTACCAATTGCACGATCAGCCAGAATACTTCCGCGAACGGCGGCGGCGTTTTCGGTGCAGCGACCACGACGATCACCTTCTGTCAAATCACCGGCAACATCTCGACCGCCACGGGAGGCGGGATTTCCGACGCCGCGGAGAGCACCATGACCGTCTCCATGACCACCATCAGCGGCAATTCCGCGACCACCCAGGGCGGCGGCATCTTCAACCTCGGCACGCTCACGGTCACCAACTCCAGCCTCATCGACAACACGGCCGCGGGCAGCGGCGGCGGCATCGCCCACCTTGGCGGATTCACCACGGTCATCGACTCAACCCTGAGCGCCAACTCGGCGAGCGGCGCCGGACTGGGCGGCGGCATCGCGGTGCTCAGCCCGGGCGTCTCCGTGCTCTATTCCACCCTGAGCGGCAACTCGGCGACCAATTCCGGCGGCGGCATCTACCTGAGCAGTCCTTTCCTGCTTGTCGACACCATCATCGCCAACAGTCCCAGCGGCGGCGACCTGGCCGGCGGCTCCGTCGGCGAGGGCAGCGTCAATAACCTCATCGACGATGCCGCGACTGGCTCCGGTCTCACGAACGGCGTCGGCGGCAACATCATCAACCACCCAGCCTCGCTTGGCGCCCTGGGCAACAACGGCGGTCCCACGCAGACCTTCGGTTTGTTACCGGGAAGTTTGGCCGAGGACGCCGGCACACCTGTGACTCTGGCGACCTTGGGCCAAATGGCCCTCAGCACCGACACCACTCTCACCATCGCCGAGGGCGCGACGATTGGCGTCGGGCTTTACATCCGGATCGATGCCGAGATTTTGCTGATTACCGCCATGCCGACCCCCACCACGCTCACCGTGATGCGCGGCCAACTCGGCACGACGGCCGCCCCACATGCGAACGAAGCGCCAATCACCCTGGCGACGGACCAGCGCGGCGTCTTGCGCTCTGCCCTTACGCCGGATATTGGCGCGGTGGAGATGGCCGCACCTCTACCCTCGCTCATTACCCTGACCGGCACGCCCGGCAACGACCAGTTTGTGATCCAGATGGAAGCTGGCAATGACACTACCTTGCAGTACAGCATTAACGGCGGCGACACCTTCACCCTCGTCGCCGCGGCCAGCGTCAGCGGGGTTAACGTCACTGGCATGGGCGGCAACGACACCTTGACGCTCAACCTGGCCAACGGCCTGCTCACGGGGAGCACCAGCCTGCTGCCGCTGACCTTCACCGGCGGGGTTGGCAGCGACCAACTCATCGTGGTGGGTAATCCCGGCGGCACCGTCAACGAAACCTTCACCGCGTCGCCAGCCACATCAGGCAATGGCACATTGGTCTTGGCCAACGCCACCGCCTCGGTCACCGTCGCCCTGGCCGCTGTCACCGGGATCGTGGACACTTCACCGATCGCCTCGCTGACCATCAACGCCGACGACCAGAGCAATGCCATCCTGATCGGCGCCGGGCCCACGGTCAGCGGCACCGCCACCAACACGGTGCGCGGCCTCGATCTCAACGCACTGGTCTCGCCCGACCAGACCGCGGCGACCAGCGCCAACAACAACAGCGATCCCAACAGCGGCGGCAACGGCGAAGACGAGAACGATTTGACTGGGCAAGCTTTCATGTCGCTCACCTTCGCCAACAAGACCGGCGTCACCATCAACGGCGTGGCCGGCGACGACCTGTTCATCCTGGCCACCACTACTCCGGCCGCCGGCTTGCAGACGCTGGGCCTGAACGGCGGCACGGGCTTTAGCATCCTCTCGGCCGTGGCTCCCTTGACGGGAGTGACCACGTCGCTGGTGAACATCGGCGCCACGCGCACGACTCAGGTTGATACGTTTATCGCCCGCCTCTACGAGTTGCGCCTCGGCCGCAACGCGTCCAACGCCGAGCTCAGCGGTTGGGAAACAGTCGCCACGAATTCTGGCCTCGCCGCGGTGGCCCAGGGAATCGAGGGATCGCTCGAGGCGCAAGCGGACAAGGTGAAGGTCTGGTATCAACAGTACCTGGGCCGGGCCGCCTCACAGGCGGAGGCCAACAGCTGGGGTCAAGACATGGTCAATGGCGCGACCGAGGAGCAGGTGCTTTCGGGCATTTTGGGCAGCACCGAGTTCTTTAATCATGCCCAGACCCTGATCAGCACGGGCACCGCCGATCAGCGTTTCGTGAGCGCTCTGTATCAAGTAGTGCTGAACCGGGCCGGTGGTTCCACCGAGGTCAGCGGTTGGGTGCAAGATTTGGCGACCGTGGGCACAACCGGAATCAGCCTGGGCTTCGTGACCTCGCTCGAGTTCCGCTCCGACTCGACGGCGGGGCTGTACGACAATCTGCTGCATCGCCCGGCCAGCGTGCAGGAGATAAACGGCTGGGCGGCGTCGAATCTGAACCTGCTGCAAATCCGCGAGGGGTTCCTGGAAAGCGCGGAGTTCGAGAACGACTAAGAGTCTGTCCGAAAAGCCAGTAGCGTGCGTCAAGCGTACTCGCGCAGACGCACTAATCCGGCAGCGACCGTACAAACGGGCCGTCTGCGCGGGTACAATTGATGCATGCTACAGCTCTAATTTGATTGCTTGCATTGCACACACACGGTCATTTCCTGGCCGAAGGGCGGTTTCGATGCAATCAATCCGCTTGCAGGCATTTCCAGCTGCACCAACGGGAAAAATTCCTCCAGCCATAACTGACACCAGACCCTGGAAGAATTAATTGCCTGGTGACAAAGCACTTAGAGTTTCTCGTTCCCAAACTCCCCTTTGGGAACGCGCGAGTGCCTCCATACTTGCCACGCCCAGCCATTGAACATAGTAAAATAGCCGGCTAACTCTGACTCGTAAGAATACCGTCGGCAAGAAGCCCAAAACCGCAAAGTGCTGAGCGGGCTGTCTGGTCGTGCCAACTCCATGCCATATGACCGAAGTCACTCGCATTCTCTGTGCTATCGAACAAGGCGATCCGCGGGCCGCCAGTCAGCTTTTGCCGTTGGTCTACGACGATTTGCGCCGCCTGGCTGCCCACAAACTGGCCCAGGAAAAACCCGGACAAACTCTGCAGGCCACCGCCCTGGTGCATGAAGCCTACCTGCGGCTGGTGGCGAGCGGGGATGCGTCAGCACCCCCAGACCGGCACTTCAGCAACCGGGCCCACTTCTTCGCCGCCGCGGCCGAAGCGATGCGCCGTATCCTCATAGAAAACGCCCGTCGCAAGAATGCCAAGATCCGTGGCGGCGACCGCGTTCGCGAACCGCTTGACGAAATTGCCGCACCCGAGGCCGACCAGGAGCTGCTGGCCCTGGACGAAGCCCTGGACGCCCTCGCGCAAACCGATCCTCCCAAAGCCAAGCTGGTTATGCTGCGTTATTTCGCGGGCCTGAGCGGCGAGCAGGCCGCCGAAATCCTTGGCATTTCCCCCACGACGGCCGACCGCTGGTGGGCCTACGCACGAGCCTGGCTGCAAGCGCGCGTCCGAGGCGGTTGATGTTTGCTTTGCCGCCACAAATCAGAATTTGTGGTGCTTGGCGGGGCGTTTTCGCGCATTGATGGGTAGACCAACCTGGCCACCCGGAGACCTTCCATGAACGAAGAAACCCTGTTTCAACTCGCCCTTGAACTGCCCGCCGGCGAACGCTCGGCTTTTCTCGACCGCGAATGCCCTGCCGACGCCGGCCTACGCCAGCGCCTGGAGATTCTTATTCAGGCCCACGACAACCCGGGCAGCTTCCTCCGCCCACCCGCCGCCGCGCTCCGTCCCACGGCTGAGGGCGACGGCGAGGCCGAGGGCGACGCGACCACCGAACCTACCGGCACCCGCATCGGCCCCTACAAGCTCTTGCAGAAGCTCGGCGAGGGCGGCATGGGCACCGTCTACATGGCCGAGCAGCAAGAGCCGGTCCGCCGCATGGTGGCCCTGAAGATCATCAAAGCCGGCATGGATTCGAACCAGGTCATCGCCCGTTTCGAGGCCGAGCGGCAGGCCCTGGCGATGATGGATCATCCCAATATCGCCAAGGTCCTGGATGGCGGCACCGTGGGCAGTGAGCGGGGGACAGTGGACAGTGAGGAAAAAAGAAAAACGGATGTGCAAAGTCAGGACATTTCTCCGCTGCCAGCCTCCCACCGCTCACGGCCCACCGCTGGCCGTCCCTACTTCGTCATGGAGCTGGTCAAAGGCATTCCCATTACCAAGTTCTGCGACGAAAACCAGCTAACGCCCCGCGAGCGGCTGGAGCTGCTCATCCCTGTATGCCAGGCGGTGCAGCATGCGCATACCAAGGGCATCATTCATCGCGATCTCAAGCCGAGCAATGTTCTGGTCGCCCTTTATGACGACAAGCCGCTGCCCAAGGTCATCGACTTCGGCGTGGCCAAGGCCACGGGGGAGAAACTGACCGAGCGGACCATGTTCACCGGCTTTGGCTCGTTTGTGGGCACGCTGGAATACATGAGCCCCGAGCAGGCCAAGCTCAACGCCCTGGACATCGACACGCGCAGCGACATTTACGCGCTAGGCGTATTGCTTTACGAGCTGCTGACGGGCAGCACGCCGCTGGACAAGGCACGGCTCAAGGAAGCGGCCCTGGACGAGCTGTTGCGGGTGATCCGCGAGGACGAGCCGCCCAGGCCAAGCATCCGCTTGACCACTTCGGGCGAGGCATTGGCAATCTCAGCGCGGCGGCGCAGTGAGCCGGCAAAGTTGAGTCAGGTCTTGCGCGGCGACATTGACTGGATCGTCATGAAAGCGCTGGACAAGGACCGCACTCGCCGCTACGAGACGGCCAACGCTTTCGCTCGCGACATCGAACGCTACCTCCACGAGGAGCCGGTGGAGGCGTGCCCGCCCAGCGCGGGCTATCGATTGCGGAAGTTTGCCAAACGCAACCGTGGCGCGGTTGTGGCGGTTGCCCTGGTGATGATCGCGCTAATTGCCGGCACTGTCGGCGCGACTCTGGGCTTGGTGCGGGCAATGGACGCCGAGGCGGAGGCGTTGGCGGGCGCGGGACGAGGAAGCCAACCAGAGGCAAGTGGCGGTTCAGCAGCGCTGGTTGGCGGAGTGCGCGGCGGCAGACGCTAAAGAAAACGAAGCTAAAGCGGCGGCCAGCGCGATCCAGGCAATGCAACAGGAAAGGATCGCCAGGGAAAAGGAAAAAATCGCTCAGGAGGAACGGCAACGCGCTGACCTGGCTACGATCAAGTCCGCACGGCAACTGTCCGCTTCCTACCTTGCATTAGGGATCAAAGCGTGGGAAACCCATGATGTGCCTCTTGTTTATCACTACCTGGACAAAATCCGCCCGGACCTCCGCAGTTGGGAGCATGACTATCTTTACACGCTGGCCAATCAGAACCAACAAACTTTGCGCGGGCGTTCCGATCTTGCGGCAGCCGCGGCATCCAAGCCGCTCAAGAGGCCCGGCGCCAATGTCCTGCTCGAGCACCGTTTGGCCAACGCATCCGTGGCTTTCAGCCCGGACGGCAAAATACTGGCCAGCTCATCCAATGGCAAAACAGTCAAATTGTGGGATGTTGCCTCTGGCCAAGAGGTCACAACCATCTCGTGGCCGATAGACAAAGCAAAGCCCGGTGGCGGCGAAAGCGTGGGCGGCGCCCCCTATGCCTCAGATAAAATGAGGCTGGCTTTTAGCCCCGATAGCAAACGCCTGGCCGCGGGCTTCTCCTCAATCGACAAAACGGTAAGGGTGTTGGACATCGCCACCGCCCAAGAAGTGCTGAAAATACCCGCGGGGGGCGTAGGGATTGCCTTGGCTTTCAGCCCGGACGGCAAAATTCTGGCTACCGGCGCAGGCGGGACTTGGCCCAGCAAAAGCGAGTCAGGAACAGTGAAGTTGTGGAATGCGGCCACGGGCAAGGAGGTCATGACCCTCCCATGTCCAAAGGCCGTATTGGACATGGCTTTTAGCCCCGACGGCAGACGGTTGGCCACAGCGGCGCCGGACACAATCACACTTTGGGACGTGGCGAGCGGCCAAACATACCTCACCCTCCCCAGCCTGTACTCTACCGTGGTGGCTTTCAGCCCGGACAGCAAACACCTGGCCGCGGTTTTACTCGACACCATAAACGTGTGGGATGCGGCCACCGGCGAAAAAGTGCTGGTGCTTGAGGGACATGATTTTGAGGGCCGGCGTCCCAAGAGTTATTTGACGGGCTTGGCCTTCAGCCCGGATGGCAAACGCCTGGCCACTTCGTCTTCTGACACCACGGTGAGATTGTGGGATGCAGCCTCCGGACGTGAGGTTTTGGTCCTCCATGGCCACGTGGACATTGTCGACAGTGTGGCCTTTAGCCCGGATGGCAAACGCCTGGCCAGCGCTTCCGACAACACGGTGAAATTGTGGGACCTGGCCGGCGCTCAACGGCTTGCAGGTCTGACGCTCGCCGGGCATCTGGATCAAGTCCACAGTCTGGCCTTTAGCCCGGATAGCAAACTGTTGCTCACCGCGTCTCACAACCTTGGAGGAGCGCCATCGCGCCTCGCTGGCGAGCGCCTGGCTAGTGGCGCGTCTCCAGACCAGCGCAACTGTGGGACCTGGCGAGCGGCCTAAAGGTCGCGGGCCTTCCCAAAGAACTCACAGTCAAGTTCTCCCAATTCGTCGGATTCAGCCCGACCGGCAAAGGCCTGGTCGCCGCGATGGACGGCGCGGTAAAGATATGGGACATGGCAACCGGCAAGGAGCTGCTAAGCTTTACCGCGGCTCAGAAGGGTGAGTATCTCAAACTCGTGGGGTGGAGTCCTGACGGCAAAAGCTTGGTAACCGCCAACACCGACACGCGAGCCGAAAAAAGGGTTGTCAGTTTTTGGGATGTTGCGACTGGTCAACAAGTGATGAAGATTGAGCACGATTTTGGTGTCCTAAGTCCATCGGCCTTGAGCTCGGACGGGAAATATTTGGCCATTGCCGGCTGGGTTGGCGCAAAAGCCAAAACCTTCAAACCTCCAGCACTTTGTCTTTGGGACACTGCCAACGGGCAGCTGCTTTGGACCGTCCCGCGCCCAGACCGATTCGATTTGGCCCTGGCCTTCAGCCCCGACGGGAAACATTTGGCGGCCGGCGGAAAGGATGGGGCGATCAGATTTTGGGACGTGGCCAACGGCCGGCCGGGCCTGACCATGGAGGGGCACACAGCAGCGATTTATGGCGTGGTTTTCAGTCCCGACGGCAAACGCCTGGCCAGTGCCTCAGCCGACAATACCGTCAAGATTTGGGATGTGGACAGCGGCATTGAGGTTCTGACGCTCAAGCCCGCGAGCACCATCAGGCATTTGGCCTTCAGCCCCGACGGTAAACATCTGGCCGGCGGCGGGCTCGATGGCACGATCAGCCTTTGGGACGCATCGAAGTCGATGAAGGAGTTGGAGCGAAAATGACGCAGTGCTTTTGGCTTAGATTCTGTCCGAAAAGGGGTCAGGCGCCGTTGCCGGAACGGCTAGAAGGGTGCTTCGCACAACGGTGCCTGACCCCTTTTCGGACAGACTCTTAGTGGCCTTAAGCACGTGGACGTGGAAGCGTATATTGCCAATTAACTTTTCTTGCACCTTACCAACAGGAGATTTTCGTGAAACCCCTGTACCTGCCCACAATTTGCCGGCCTTTTTGGCCCTGGTTTTCATTGCTGATCGAACAGTTGATCGCTCAGCTTGACGACGACCAATTCAAGGTCCGCGAAAAGGCGACCGCTGAGCTGAATAGGATTGGTGAACGAATTGTCCCCGCACTCGACGCCGCGTTGGCCAAAGAGCGGCCCCTGGAATCCAGCAATCGTCTGCATGGCTTGCGTACCAAGATGATCGGCGCGGTTTTGGAAGGCGAGCGGCCTGCGCACCTACAGAGCGGTGGAAGTCCTCGAGCGAATCGGCACGCCGGAAGCCCGGCAGTTGCTGAAAACAATGGCGGAGGGGGCGCCGGAGGCCATGTTGACAACGGCGGCAGCGGCAGCGCTGAAGAAGTGAACGCACAAATATGCCGCCCCTTCCGGGGCTTGGTGAATGGGGTGGCGGCCTTTTTCCCACGGCTGGCGCCGTGGGCTACCGTATGGTGCCGCTACCGCGGCTGGCGTGACATTTTGGCGAACGCCCAGCCGCGGAGCGGCGGCACACGGTAGCCCACGGCGCCAGCCGTGGGAACCCATCGTATTATTTCCCCTAGCCCCGGAAGGGGCGATACAGGAGCGTCAAATGGCCCATACCTTCTCCAACCTGCTTCACCACGCGATTTTCGGCGTGAAGCATCGCCAGGCGATCTTGGCGAAACAAGTCCGCGACAAACTCTTCCCTTGCATGGCGGGCATCGTCCAAAACCACGACGGTCATCCCATCGAAATCAACGGGGTGGAGGACCACGCGCATCTGTTTTTTTCGCTTGGGACGAAACACGCGGTGGCCGACGTGATGCGGGATATCAAGGCATCGTCCTCGAAATGGCTGAACGAGCAATTGCTCCTCCAAGGCAAATTCCATTGGCAGACCGGCTACGCGATCTTCAGCGTTAGCCAATCCTTGCGAAGCAATGTCGCGGCATACGTTCGGAACCAGGAGACGCACCATGCCAAGAAGACATTTCAGGAGGAATACGTGGAATTCCTTGTGAAGCATGGAATCACGTACGATCCGCGTTTTGTGTTCGACACCGAATTCGCGTCGTGACGCGGGCTGTGTCGCCCGTTCCGCGTGTGCCACGCGCCGCCACATTTGCATCGCCTGCAATCGTGACCTAGACTAGCGCTCAGGTTCCGGAAGACTAGATGAGGGACACCTCGGTTGCGCCGAGTGGTCCGTTGAAGAGTAAGCCGGCGTGGTCGAACACCGTATGTGTTCGTCCACGCCGGCTTTTTTTTTGGCAGGTTTACGACTGCCTGACACTCCAAGGAGATTGCTTGATGAAAAGTTGGCTGAAGCGCGTTTTTGGCAATAAAATCGATCGCTCGCCCGCGCGCGATCGCCGCAGGCCAGTCGTGCGGTTGCGCCTGGAGGAACTGGAAACTCGCGTCGTCCCATCAGCCACGGTCCAGTTCAACACCGCTGGTGAGACCGTCAATCAAAGCGCCGGCACGTTCAGTATCCCTGTCTCGCTCACAGGGACGCCTGGCGGCACTCCGGTCGTCACGACATTCGCCTCGGGGTTCAACGGTCCAGACAGCATCGCCATCAATTCGGCTGGATACGTCTTCGTTGCTAACTTGAATAACAGTGCGATCAACGAGGTGACGCCCGCGGGCGTGGTCAGCACCTTCGCCACGGGATTCAGCACCCCTGACGGCATGGCCTTCAGCGCCGCCGGCAATCTCTATGTCGCCAACGTAGGCGGCGACACGGTCAGCGAGGTGACGCCCGCGGGCGCGGTCAGCACCTTTGCCTCCGGTTTCAACAACCCCCAGGGCCTGGCCTTCAACGCCGCCGGCGACCTGTTTGTCGCCAACGAGGCCGGCAACACGGTGAGCGAAGTGACGCCCGGCGGGGTGGTCAGCAGCTTCGCCAGCGGATTCAACCATCCGATCGGCCTGGCCGTCAATACCGCCGGGGACCTCTTCGTCGGCAACAATGGGGCCAACACGGTGAGCGAGGTAACGCCCGGCGGGGTGGTCAGCACTTTCGCTACCGGATTTACCTATCCCCAATTGATGGCCTTCGACGCCAGCGGCAACCTCTATGTCCCCGACTCCGGCACTGCCACGGTGAGCGTTGTGACCCCGGCCGGGGTGGTCAGCACATTCTCCTCCGCATTCAATAACCCTATCGGCTTGGCCTTCAACCCAGCCGGCAACCTTTTTGTCGTCAATAACGGCAACAACACGGTGAGCGAGGTTACGTCCGGCGTGAGCGTGCTGTTCACGCTGGGCGGCAGTGCGGTATCCGGCACCGATTTTAGCGGTGTCAGGGCCAGCCCATTGACATTCGGCATCGGGCAGAGCAGCGCCAACATCACCGGCACGCTGCTGCCTGACCCTGGCGCCGCCCAGACGCTGACATTCACGCTGGGCACGCCCACGGGTGCCGCTTTGGGGAGTCCCGCGGTGAACACCCTGACGATCAACGAACCGGCGGCGCCGGCGACGGTGCAGTTCAGCGCCGGCAGTGAGACGGTTAACGCGAGCGCCGGCACCTTTAGCATCCCGGTGACGATGACGGGCACTCCGACCGGCCCGCCCGCCGTCTCCACCTTTGCCTCCGGTTTCGACGAACCCACCGATCTGGCCTTCCACGCCGGCAACCTCTACGTTGGCAACGTCGCCAACAATACAGTGAGCGAGGTGACGCCTGCCGGCGTGGTCAGCACCTTCGCCTCCGGGTTCTCCGACCCCCAGGGCCTGGCTTTCGACGCCGCCGGCAACCTCTACGTCGCCAATAATCGCATCTCCACGGTGAGCGAGGTGACGCCTGCCGGCGTGGTTAGCACTTTCACCTCCGCGATCGTCGATCCCCAGGGCCTGGCCTTCGACGCCGCCGGCAATCTCTACGTCGTCAGTGAAGGCTTCGGCACGGTGGACAAGGTGACGCCCGGCGGTGTCGTCAGTACTTTCGCCACCGGGATCAACAGCCCCGAGGCCCTGGCCATTGATGCCGCCGGCAACCTCTATGTCACCACCACCAGCAGCACCGCGGTGGACAAGATAACGCCTGCCGGTGTGGACAGCACATTCGCCTCGGGGTTCAGCGGCGACTTGGGCCTGGCTGTCGACGCCGCCGGCAACCTCTTCGTCTCCAATAGTGGCGGCGGCGCGGTGAACGAAGTGACCCCCGGCGGGGTGGTCAGCACCTTCGCCTCCAGTTTTTTCGTCCCCCTCGGCATGGCTTTCGACGCCGCCGGCAACCTCTACGTCGCCATCCAGGGCGCCAACACGGTGAGCGAGCTGAGCAAGTTCAACCCCAACACCCCTGTCGTCTCCACCTTTGCGTCCGGTTTCAACGAACCCACCGATCTGGCCTTCCACGCCGGCAACCTCTACGTTGGCAACGTCGCCAACAATACAGTGAGCGAGGTGACGCCCGCCGGCGTGGTCAGCACCTTCGCCTCCGGGTTCTCCGACCCCCAGGGCCTGGCTTTCGACGCCGCCGGCAACCTCTACGTCGCCAATAATCGGCATCTCCACGGTGAGCGAGGTGACGCCTGCCGGCGTGGTCAGCACTTTCACCTCCGCGATTCGTCGATCCCCAGGGCCTGGCCTTCGACGCCGCCGGCAATCTCTACGTCGCCAACTGAAGGCTTCGGCACGGTGGACAAGGTGACGCCCGGCGGGTGTCGTCAGCACTTTCGCCACCGGGATCAACAGCCCCGAGGCCCTGGCCATTGATGCCGCCGGCAACCTCTATGTCACCACCACCAGCAGCACCGCGGTGGACAAGATAACGCCTGCCGGTGTGGACAGCACATTCGCCTCGGGGTTCAGCGGCGACTTGGGCCTGGCTTTCGACGCCGCCGGCAACCTCTTCGTCTCCAATAGTGGCGGCGACGCGGTGAACGAAGTGACCCCCGGCGGGGTGGTCAGCACCTTCGCCTCCAGTTTTTTCGTCCCCCTCGGCATGGCCTTCGACGCCGCCGGCAACCTCTACGTCGCCATCCAGGGCGACAACACGGTGAGCGAGGTGAGCACAGGGCCACCCACCGTGACCGTGCCGTTCACGCTGGGCGGCACGGCGACGGGCGGCACTGACTATAGCGGCGTCACCGCTAGCCCGCTGGTGTTCGCTTCCGGTCAGACCACCGCCGCCATCACTGGCACGCTGCTGCCGGACCCAGGCGCCACCCAGACGCTTACGTTCACTTTGGGCACGCCCACGAACGCCAACCTCGGCAGCCCCGCTGTCAACACCCTGACCATCAGCGAGCCGGCGCCGGCCTCGGTGCAGTTCAGCGCCGGCAGCGAGACCGTCAACGCCAGGCGCCGGGACGTTCAGTATCCCGGTCACAATCACTGGCACGCCGGCGGCACACCGGTCGTCACCACATTTGCCACCGGGTTCAACGGTCCCGTTAACTTGGCTTTCGACAGTAGCGGTAATCTCTACGTTTCCAACAGCGGCGGCAATACGGTGAGCGAGGTGACGCCCGCAGGTGTGGTTAGCACTTTCGCCTCCGGGTTCAACAGCCCCTACGGCTTGGCATTCGACAGCGCCGGTAACCTCTATGTCGCCAACCTCGGAAACGCCACGATAAGCAAGGTGACGCCGGCCGGTGTGGTCAGCAATTTCGCCTCGGGATTTGCTGGTCCCGCCGGTCTGGCCTTCGACGCTGCCGGCAACCTTTACGTCACCAACGTCAGTTCCAACACGGTGAGCGAGGTGACGCCCGCAGGGGCGGTCAGCACTTTCGCCTCCGGGTTCAACGTCCCCTACGGCCTGGCCTTTAACGGCGCCGGCAACCTTTTCGTTGCGAACGGCAACGCCACCACGGTGAGCGAGGTGACGCCCGCCGGTGTGGTCAGCACTTTCGCCTCCGGGTTCAACGGCCCCTACGGCCTGGCCTTTGACGCCGCCGGCAACCTTTTCGTATCGAACGGCAACATTAACGCGGTGAGCGAGGCGACGCCCGGCGGTGTGGTCAGCACCTTCGCCTCCGGCTTCTCCACCCCCTTGGGCGTGGCTATCAACGCCGCCGGCAACGTCTACGTCGTGAACGGCGCGACCTCTGCGGTCAGCGAGGTCACTTCCGGCGTGAGCGTGCCGTTCACGCTGAGCGGCGAGCGCGGTATCCGGCACCGATTATAGCGGCATCACGGCCAGCCCGCTGACGTTCGGCGTCGGCCAAACCACGGCCAACATCACCGGGACGCTGCTGCCCGATCCAGGCGCCTCCAAGGCTTTGACGCTCACCCTCGGCACGCCCACTGGGGCCGCTCTGGGCAGTCCGGCGGTCAACACGCTGACGATCACCGAGCCTGCTCTGACGGGGCCGGCAACGGTGCTGTTCAGCACTGCCGGCGAGACGGTCAACGAGAGCGCCGGCACCTTCAGCATCCCGGTCACGCTAACGGGAGCGATCGGCAGCACCCCCTCGTTAGCCACCTTCGCCTCGGGTTTCAACTCCCCTCTCGGCCTCGCTTTCAGCAGCGCCGGCAACCTCTATGTCTCTAACTTTAACAGCGGCATAGTGAGCGAGGTGACGCCAGGCGGGGTAGTCAGCACTTTCGCCTCGGGTTTCACCAATCCCGATGGCCTGGCCTTCGACGCCGCCGGCAACCTCTATGTCGCTAACTTCGGCAGCACCACGGTGAGCGAGGTCACTCCCGCCGGCGCGATCAGCACCTTCGCATCGGGGTTTAGCGAACCTTTGGGCCTGGCCTTTAACGCCGCAGGCAACCTCTACGTTTCCAACAACGGCAGCTCCACGGTGAGCGAGGTGACGCCCGGCGGAGTGGTCAGCACATTTGCATCAGGGTTCTCCGCACCCAGGGACTTGGCCTTTGGCACCGCCGGCAACCTCTATGTCGCCAATTCCACCAACAACACTGTCAGCGAGGTATCACCCGCTGGGGTGGTCAGCACCTTTGTAACTGGTATGGACTTTCCATCGGGTCTTGCCTTCGACACCGTTGGCAATCTCTACGTCGGCAACCTGGGCAACGGAGACGTGAACGAGGTGACACCCGCAGGGGTCGTCAGCACCTTCGAATCCGGGTTTACTTCCCCGCGAGGCCTGGCCTTTGACGCCGCCGGCAACCTCTACGTTGCCGATGCGAGCGCTAACACCGTCAGCAAGATAACCGAGATCCCCAACACGGTCACCGTGCTGTTCACCCTGGGCGGCAGCGGCGTGGCTTACACCAACGTCACCGCCAGCCCGCTAACTTTCACGCCGGGACAGACCAGCGCCACCATCACCGGCACGCTCCTGCCCGACCCAGGCGCTGCTCAGACGATCACGTTCACATTGGGCACGCCGACCAATGCCGCGCTTGGCAGTCCCGGTGTCAACACGCTGACAGTCACAGAACCGGCGGCGGCAGCGGTGCAGTTCATCACCGGCGCGGAAACCGTCAATGCAGCGGCGGGAACGTTTAGCATTCCGGTCACGGTCACGGGCACGCGCACCAGCGGCACGCGGGTTGTCTCTAGCTTCGCCTCCGGGTTCAGTAACCCTGAAGGTCTGGCCTTTGACGCCGCAGGTAACCTCTATGTCGCCGATTTTGGCGCCGGCGCCGTGAGTAAGGTGACACGGACTGGCGTGGTCAGCACCTTCGCAACGGGGTTCACGGACCCCGAAGGCCTGGCGTTCGACGCGGCAGGCAACCTCTTCGTTGCCAACAGTCAGGCCAACTCCGTGAGCGAGGTGAGCCCTGCTGGGTTGGTCACCACTTTCGCCACGGGCCTCAATCAACCACAAGGGCTGGCCTTCAATGCTGCCGGCATCCTCTTCGTCACAAACGGCGACGGGACGGTGGATGAGTTTACTCCCGCTGGAGTCGAAAGTGCATTCGCTTCAGGGCTCATTAGCCCGCTAGGCATGGCCTTCAACGCCGCCGGCGACCTGTTCGTCGCCGGGGGCAGCACGGTGAGCGAGGTAACCCCCGCCGGCGTGGTCAGCACATTCGCTTCCGGATTTTCCGCTCTCCAATACCTGGTCATTGACGGCGCCGGAAACATCTACGTAGCCAACTACGGCACCAGTATAGTGAATGAAATAACTCCTGCCGGCGTGGTCAGCACGTTCGCTTCAGGGTTCAACGGGTCCGTGGGCCTGGCCTTCGACGCCGCAGGCAACCTCTACGTTGGCAATTTCGGCGCCAATACGCTGAGCGTGTTCGGCTACGCCGTGACCGTGCCGTTCACGCTCGGCGGCACCGCGGTCGCGGGCACGGCCTACAGCGGCGTCACGGCCAGTCCGCTGACGTTTGCCCCCGGCCAGACCACCGCGACCATCACCGGCACGCTGCTCTCCGACCCCGGCCCCGAGCCAGACGCTGACGTTCACCCTGGGCACGCCCACGGGCGCGCCATCTCGGCAGTCCCTCGGTCAACACGCTGACCATCACCGAGCCGGCGTCGGTGCAGTTCAGCACCGGCAGCGAGACCGTCAACGAGAGCGCCGGCACGTTCAGCATCCCGGTCACGCTCTCGGGCAGCGTCGGCAGCACCCCCACCGTCTCCACCTTCGCCTCCGGGTTCGACAGTCCCGTCGGCCTGGCCTTCGACGCCGCCGGCAACCTCTACGTCGCCAACTTCGGCACAGGCACGGTGAGCGAGGTGACGCCCGCGGGGTGGTCAGCACCTTCGCCTCCGGGTTCAACGATCCCGACGGCCTGGCCTTCGACGCCGCCGGCAACCTCTACGTCGCCAACGACGGCAACAGCACGGTGAGCAAGGTGACGCCCGCGGGCGTGGTCAGCACCTTCGCCTCCGGGTTCACCGGTACCCAGCGGCCTGGCCTTCGACTGGCGCCGGCAACCTCTACGTCGCCAACTTCAGCAACAACACGGTGAGCAGAGGTGACGCCCGCGGGGGTGGTCAGCACCTTCGCCTCCGGGTTCGACGATCCCGTACGGCCTGGCCTTCGACGCCGCCGGCAACCTCTACGTCGCCAACGGCCGTCAACGACACGGTGAGCAAGGTGACGCCCGCGGGGGTGGTCAGCACCTTCGCCTCCGGGTTCAACGGTCCCGCCGGCCTGGCCTTCGACGCCGCCGGCAACCTCTACGTCGCCAACGACGAGCGGCAACACGGTGAGCGAGGTGACGCCCGCGGGGGTGGTCAGCACCTTCGCCTCCGGGTTCAGCAGCTCCCGTCGGCCTGGCCTTCGACGCCCCGGCAACCTCTACGTCGCCAACGCCAGCGGCAACACGGTGAGCGAGGTCAGCGAGCCAACACGGTGACCGTGCCGTTCACGCTCGGCGGCACCGCGGCGTCGGCATCGCCTACAGCGGCGTCACGGCCAGTCCGCTGACGTTCGGGATCGGGCAGACCACCCACGACATCACCGGCACGCTCCTCTCCGACCCCGGCCCCACCCAGACGCTGACATTCACCCTGGGCACGCCCACCGACGCCGCCCTGGGCAGTCCCTCCGTCAACACGCTGACCATCACCGAGCCGGCGGCGGTTGGTGCAGTTCACCGCCGGCAGCGAGACCGTAGACGCCGTGGCTGGCACGTTCAGCATCCCGGTCACGGCCTCGGGTGCGCCACCAGCGGCACCCCCACCGTCTCCACCTTTGCCTCCGGGTTCTCCACACCCTACTCGCTGGCCTTCGGCAGCGCGGCAACCTCTACGTCGCCAACACCGGCGGCAACACGGTGAGCGAGGTGACGCCCGCGGGAGTGGTCAGCACCTTCGCCTCCGGGTTCGCCGGGCCCCACGGCCTGGTCTTCGACGCCGCCGGCAACCTCTTTGTCGACAACAACGGCACCAACACGGTGAGCGAGGTGACGCCCGCCGGTGTGGTTACTCTGTTCGCGTCCGGATTCACCAACCCTGAAGCCATGGCTTTCAACGCGGCAGGCAACCTCTTTGTCGCCAACAACAACGGCAACTCGGTGAGCGAGGTGACGCCCGCCGGAGTCGTCAGCACTTTCGCCTCGGGCCTCGCCGCCCCCGAGGGCCTGGCCTTCGACGCCGCCGGCAACCTCTACGTCGCCACCACTTCCACCGTGACCAAGGTAACGCCCGCCGGAGTGGTCAGCACCTTCGCGTCCGGGTTCAGCTACGCCTTCGGCCTGACCATCGACGCCAGCGGCAACCTCTACGTCGCCAATTTCAGCGGCAACTCGGTGAGCGAGGTGACGCCCGCCGGGGTGGTCAGCCCATTCGCGACGGGCTTCAGCTCACCGACCGGCCTGGCCTTCGATACCTCCGGCAACCTCTTCGCCACCAATTATGGTACCAATACGATCAGCGTCTTTGGATACACCGTTACCGTCCCGTTCACGGTGGGTGGAACGGCGGTGTCGGGCACCGATTTTAGCGGCCTGACTGCCAGTCCGCTGACGTTCGCGGCCGGGCAGGCCACCGCCTTCATCACCGGCACGCTAATTCCCGGTCTCGGTGTTAGCCAGACGCTGACGCTTACCCTGGGCACACCCACGGGCGCGAACCTCGGCAGTCCGTCGGTCAACACGTTGACCATCGCGGAACCGGCGGTAGTGCAGTTCAGCACCGCCGGCGAGACGATTGATGAGAGTGCCGGCACGTTCAGCATTCCGGTCACGATGACTGGCACGCCCACCAGCGTGCCCACCGTCTCAACCTTCGCCAGCGGGTTCTCCAACCCTGAGGGCCTGGCCTTCGATGCCGCCGGCAACCTCTTCGTCGATAACAAGACTGCCGGCACGGTGAGCGAGGTGACGGCCGCCGGGGTGGTCAGCACTTTCGCATCCGGATTCGACGTGCCCCACAGCCTGGCCTTCGACGTTGCAGGCAATCTCTTTATCGCCAACCAAGGGGCCAATACGGTGAACGAGGTGACGGTTGCCGGGGTGGTCAGCACTTTCGCATCCGGATTCGACGGTCCCAGTGACCTGGCCTTCGACGCCGCCGGCAACCTCTTCGTCGCCAATTACGCCAACGGCACGGTGAGCGAAGTAACGGCCGCCGGGGTGGTCAGCCTGTTCGCCTCTGGGTTTAGCGGCCCCGAGGGCGTGGCCTTCGACACCGCCGGCAATCTTTATGTCACCAACGGAATCGCCGGCACGGTGAGCGAGGTGATGCCCGCCGGGGTGGTCAGCACGTTCGCTTCCGGGTTGAGTCACCCGTTCGGCCTGGCCTTCGACGCCAACGGCAACCTCTACGTCGCCAACTTCGGCAACGGCACAGTGAGCGAGGTGACGCCCGGGGGTGTGGTCAGCACCTTTGGCACCGGGTTCAACCAACCTACCGGCCTGGCTTTTAATGCCGCCGGCCGCCTCTTCGCCACCGACTATGGCACGGGCACGGTGTTGGTGTTTGGCTCGGTCGTCACCGTGCCGTTCACGCTGGGCGGCACGGCGGTTTCCGGCACCGACTATAGCGGCATCACGGCCAGTCCGCTGACCTTCGCGCCGGGCAGACCACCGCGACCATCACCGGCACGATAATCCCCGACCCCGGCGTCAGCCAGACGCTGACGCTCACCCTGGGATCGCCCAACGGCGCCAACCTTGGGAGTCCGTCGGTCAATACGCTGACCATCACCGAACCGCCGGCCGGCGCATCGGTGCAGTTCAGCACCGGCAGCGAGACCGTCAACGAAGGGGGCGGCACGTTCAGCATCCCGGTCACACTCACGGGTCCGCCCGCCACCACGCCCGTTGTCACGACCTTTGCCTCTGGGTTCGCCGGCTCCATTAGCGTGGCCGTCAACAACGCCGGCGCCGTCTTCGTCTCCAACGTCGGGGCCGGCACGGTGAGCAAGGTGACACCCGCCGGCATCGTCACTACTTTCGCCTCCGGAATCCCGTACCCCCTTGGCCTGGCCTTCAACGCCGCCGGAAATCTTTTCGTATCCAGCGACATCGGCAACAATAGCGGCCTTGTGAGTGAAGTGACGCCCGCCGGCGTCGTCACCACCTTTGCCACGGGGTTTGACGCGCCCCAAGGCTTGGCTTTCGACGCCGCCGGCAACCTGTACGTCTCCAACAACAATAACGGCACAGTGAGCAAGGTGACCCCCGCCGGCGTCGTCAGCACTTTCGCCTCCGGGTTCAGTGGGCCCCAAGGCCTGGCCTTCGACGCCGCCGGCAACCTGTACGTCGCCAATGGGGCCGTGATAAGCGAGGTAACGCCTGCGGGAGTGGTTAGCACCTTCGCCACCGGGCTTAGCTTGCTCCAGGAATTGGCCTTCGACGCCGCCGGAAACCTCTATGCCGCCAACGAGGGCGCCAACGATGTGGTCGAGGTGACGCCGCAAGGTGTGGTTACCATCCTCGTCTCCGGACTCTCCGGCCCCTACGGTGTGGCCTTCAACGCCGTCGGCAATCTGTTCATCGCCAACCTCGTCAATAACACCGTGAGCAAAGTGACCGAGGTTCCCGACACGATCACCGTGCCGTTCACGTTGGGCGGCACTGCGGTCTCAGGCACCGACTTTAGCGGCGTTACCGCCAGCCCTCTGACCTTCTCGCCAGGGCAGACCACCGCCACCATCACCGGCACCCTGATCGACAACCACGAGTACAATCCCAACAATCGCACCTTGACCGTGACCTTGGGCATTCCCACCAACGCCACTTTGGGCAGCCCCTCGGTCAACACGCTCACCATCACTCCCGATGCGACTGTGCTGCCGCCCACGGTGGTGGTTGGCTCGCCCGTGCAGACCGGCGGCACATTCAGCATCCCCATCACGCTTTCCGCTCCATCCGAAGTACCCACGAGCATCCCATACACGCTCGGCGGCAGCGCGGGCTTCAGCGGCGTGTCAACCAACCCGCTAATCATCCCGGCCGGCCAAACCACGGGCTTCATCACCGGCACCTTGACCAACGGTGGCGAGACTCCGGACAGCAGCGTCAGCATTACGCTGGGAACGCCGACAAACGCGACACTCGGCAACCCGTCCGCGTCGAACCTCGTCGAGGGTCCGACGGTGAGTTTCGGCACGCCAGTGCAGACCGGCGCCGGTTTCAGCATCCCACTGACGCTTTCAGGGCCGGCGACTGTGAACATCACAATCCCATTCACGCTGAGCGGAGCCGCCGGCCTTAGCGGCGCGACGGTCGGCCCATTGGTCATCCTCGCTGGGCAGACGACGGCCGCTATCACCGGCACGTTCGCCGACGGCGGCCTGGGTGGCACCAGCCAGACCGTCATCGCCACCCTGGGCACGCCCACCGGCGACGCCGTCAGCGGCGCCAACCCAGTGACCTTCACCGAGGCCACCCGGCCGGTCGTGAACTATGGGCCGCTGGTGCAGACTGGTTCGACCTTCAGCATGGTGGTGACGCTTTCCAACCCGTCGCCGTTCGCCACGAGCATTCCGTTCACGCTGGGCGGCACCGAGGGCACCATAGGCGTGACGGCCAGTCCGCTGGTCATCCCGGCCGGGCAGACGACGGAAACCATCACCGGCACTTTAGCCGACTTCGGGCAGGACCCCGGTCAGAACCTCACCTTCAGCGCGGGCACGCCGACCAACGCGACCATCGGCACCGGCGCTTCGACAAACCTCGTCGAGGGTCCGACCGTAAGTTTCGGCACGCCGGTGCAGACCGCCGCCGGCTTTAGCATCCCCGTGACGCTGTCGGCGCCGGCACTGCAAAACATCACCATCCCGTTCACGTTGGGCGGCACGGCAGGCCGAAGCGGCGTCACAGCCAGCCCGCTAGTCATCCTCGCCGGGCAGACGACGGCCGCCATCACCGGGACTTTCACGGACGGCGGCCTGGGCGGCACCAGCCAGACCGTGACTGCCACCCTCGGCACCCCCACGGGCGATGCCGTATCCGGCGCCAACCCCGTGACCTTCTCCGAGGCGACCCGGCCAACCGTGACCTTTGGTCCGCCCGTGCAGCACGGCTCGACCTTCACCATCGCGGTCACGCTGTCCGGCCCGTCGCCGTTCGCCACGACCATTCCATTCATGCTCGGCGGCACCGCGGGCGTCAGCGGCGCTACGCCCAGCCCGCTGGTCATCCCAGCCGGGCAGACCTCCGGGACCATCACGGGCACACTCGCCAATGGCGGCGACACTCCGGGTGCTGGCGTCACATTCACGGCAGGCACGCCGACCAATGCAACGCTCGGCAGCGGCTCGACGTCAAATCTTGTCGAAGGCCCGACAGTAAGTTATGGCACTCCGGTGCAGACCGGCGCCAGCTTCAGCATCCCCGTAACGCTGTCAGCGTCGGCAACGCAGAATATCAGCATCCCCTTCACCCTGACGGGCACGGCCGGCCTCAGTGGCGCGACGATCAGTCCGCTGGTCATCCTCGCAGGCCAGACGACGGGCGCCATCACCGGTACATTCACCGACGGCGGCCTGGGCGGGATCACGCAGACCGTCATCGCAACCCTGGGCACGCCCACCGGCGACGCCGTCTCCGGGACCAACCCCGTGACCTTCACCGAGGCCACCCGGCCGATCGTCAACTTTGGGCCGCTGGTACAGAACGGTTCGACCTTCAGCATGGTGGTGACGCTATCCAACCCGTCGCCGTTCGCCACAAGCATCCCGTTCACGTTGGGCGGCACCGAGGGCACCCTCGGCGTTACCGCCAGCCCGCTGGTCATCCCGGCAGGCCAGACCACGGAGACCATCACCGGCACACTGGCCGACTTCGGGCAGGACCCCGGCCAGGACCTCACCTTCACGGCAGGCACGCCGACCAACGCGACCATCGGCACCGGCTCTTCGACAAACCTCGTCGAGGGCCCGACGGTGAGTTTCGGCACGCCGGCGCAGACCGCCGCCGGCTTCAGCATCCCGATAACGCTGTCGGCGCCGGCATTGCAAAACATCACCATCCCGTTCACGTTGGCGGGAACTGCCGGCCGCAGCGGTGTGACCGCCAGCCCGCTAGTCATCCTCGCCGGGCAGACGACGGCGGCCATCACTGGCACGTTCACCGACGGCGGCCTCGGCGGCATCAGCCAAACCGTGACGGCCACCCTGGGTACGCCCACCGGCGACGCCGTTTCCGGCGCCAACCCGGTGACCTTCTCCGAAGCAACCAGGCCAACCGTAACCTTTGGCCCGCCCGTGCAGCATGGCTCGACCTTCACCATCGCGGTCACGCTGTCCGGCCCATCTCCTTTCGCCACGACCATTCCCTTCACGCTCGGCGGCACCGCGGGCGTCACCGGCGCCACGCCCAGTCCGCTGGTCATCCCAGCAGGGCAGACCACTGGCACCATCACCGGCACACTGGCCAACGGCGGCGATAGTCCGGGCGCCGGCGTTACCTTCACGGCAGGCACGCCGACTAACGCAACGCTCGGCGGCGGCTCGACATCGAATCTTGTCGAAGGCCCAACGGTGAGTTACGGCACTCCAGTGCAGACCGGCGCCGGCTTCAGCATCCCTGTGACGCTTTCAGCGCCGGCAACGCAGAACATCAGCATCCCCTTCACCCTGACGGGAACCGCCGGCCTCAGCGGTGCGACGGTCAGTCCGCTGGTCATCCTCGCCGGGCAAACAACGGCCGCCATCACGGGCACGTTCACCGACGGCGGCCTGGGCGGAGCCACCCAAACCGTGACAGCCACCCTGGGCACTCCCACCGGCGACGCGGTCTCCGGGACCAACCCCTTGATCTTTTCCGAGGCGACCAAGCCGATCGTGACCTACGGGCCACTCGTGCAGACTGGTTCGACCTTCAGCATGGTGGTGACGATGTCCAACCCGTCGCCGTTCGCCACGAGCATCCCATTCACGCTAGGCGGCACCGAGGGCACCATCGGCGTGACGGCCAGTCCGCTGGTCATCCCGGCCGGCCAGACCACCGAGACCATCACCGGCACCCTCGCCGACTTCGGTCAGGGGCCGGGCAAGGACCTCAGTTTCACCGCAGGCACGCCGACCCATGCGACTGCCGGCAGCGGTGCTTCGTCGAACCTCGTCGAGGGCCCGACGGTGAGCTTCGGCACTCCTGTGCAGACCGGTAGCGGCTTCAGCATCCCCGTGACTCTGTCCGCACCGGCGACGCAGCAGATCACCATCCCGTTCTCGCTGGGCGGCACGGCCGGCCTCAGCGACGTGTCGGCCAGCCCGCTGGTCATTCCCATTGGCCAGACGACGGCCAACATCACCGGCACGTTCACCGACGGCGGTTTCGGAGGCCCCAGCAAGACCTTGCTGGTGATCCTGGGTACCCCCACCGGCGACGCCGTCTCCGGCGCCAACCCCTTGAGCTTCACCGAGGCGACCTTGCCGACGCTGGGGAGCATCAACCTCCCCACGGTCTCGGCCGGCAGCCCAGCCACGACCGTCATCCTGACGGGGACTGGCTTCTCTAACGGCTACACGATCGACTTCAACGGTGTGCCGCTTGTCACCACTTTCATCAGCCCGACCGAGCTCAGCGCCGTCATCCCGGCAGCCGACCTGACCGCGGACGGCCTGGACGCGCTCACCGTGGTCACGCCCGCCCCCGGCCCCACCACCTCGGCCCCGCTAAACTTCACCGTCAGCGGAGGCACGGTCATCACCGACACGACCGGCGGCAAGAACCTGACGGTTTACCGTACGACCCTTGGCGGCCTGCTCGGAGACATCACTTACGTCCTCGGCACCAACGCGCCGGTGTCGCTGACCAACGTCACCTCGTTCACTTACAACGGCGAGGGCGGCGGCGATTCGATGACGGTGAACTATGCCAACGGCGCGCCGCTGCTGACGGCCAACCTGGTCTTCAACGGCAGCCAGCCGCCCGACGTGCTGACGCTCAATGCGGCCGGCCTGGCGTTGCGAACTCAGCCGGGAGGCACCGTCACCGCCGGCGATGTCTTGCCCCAAACGACGACATTCATGTCGGTCCAGACGACAAACCTCAACGGCGCCGTGGCGGTCGACGCCTTCGCCGGGCCGGACACGGCGGACCGGAGCACGGCGTTCACTGGGCTGAGCGCCAACGAGAGCTTTGTCCAGGAGCTATACCTCACCGAGCTGGGACGGGTTGCCGAGTCCAAGGCGGCGCTGGACGGTTGGGCCGCGGCGTTCAACGCACCTGGCGTCACCCAGGCGCAGGCCCAGGCCGTGATCGCCACTGGCATCGAGCACAGCCAGGAAGGCGAAGATCATCTGGTGAAAAGCTGGTATGTCGCTTTCCTGGGCCGGTCGGCCAACGGCACCGAGGAGCTGGGCTGGGTCAACATGCTGACGCAGGGCCAGACCGAGGAGCAGGTGCTCAGTCAGATTCTGGGCACTACCGAATTCTACGATCGTGCCCAGACGTTGATCTCCACCGGCACGTCTGATGAGCGGTATATTCAGGCGCTCTACCTGCTGCTGCTGGACCGGCAAGGTTCGACGGCCGAGGTGGCCACGCACATCCCCAACGGCAGCCTGTCTTCGAGCGACCTTGTAGCACGGGCGCTGACCTTCCTGCAAGGAACGGAGTTCCGCCAGGACCAGGTCGAGGGTTATTACAACGCCCTGCTCAATCGGCCTTCCGACCAGATCGGCCTCGACGGTTGGGTTACTTCCAGCATGGACCTGGCGTTGATTCGCATCGGCTTTGAGTCCACCACGGAGTTTTATGGCGACGCCGGGCCGGCGTGAACGGGTTGCCCTCGTTCCCCGCCACCCCTCGTTCCCAAGCTCCTGTTTGGGAACGAGGGTCAACCTCTTCGCCGTGCACCGTGGCCCAAATCGCCGTTGAAATCAAATGCCCGCTTTGACCGTCAAGACCGGGCAAGGAGCGTTGCGCAGAACTTTTTCCGCCACGCTACCCATCAACAACCGGGCAAGGCCGCTTCGGCCATGGGTGCCCATGACGATCAGGTCACACTTGCATTCCTTTGCGATTTGAAGAACGCCTGTGGCGGGATCGCCTTCTTCCAAACGGTGGTCGATCTGGAGCTTGGCGTCAGCCGGCTGAATTTGCAGCAACTGCTGCTGAGCCGCTTTGCGCTCAGCGACCGGAGCTGGTGGTGGCGGAGCCATCATCACACCGCCCTCGACGATGATCGGTCGCTCCAGGACGTGCAGAACCAACAGTCGAGCTCCATGTTGCTGCGCCACGGAACAAGCAATTTCAAAGGCATGATTGCTGCACGGGGAAAAATCAGTAGCAAAGAGAATCGTCTGTGATTTTATCATGGTAAACTCCAAAACATAAAAAAAGCCGGCGTGGCGGAACACTCTTAGGTATTCCGCCACGCCGGCTTACTCTTCGATTGACCACCCAGCATCGTTGGGCTGTCCTTCGCTTAGTCTTCCGACAATTTCAAATTCCAGGATATTGCCAGGTCATTCTCTGCTGGCTCACCCTGCACCGTTTACTCTATACCTCGGCTCACCCGATGCAAGCCCACTTGATGAACGACAGTTTTTTTGCTCAGGCGACACTCAATACTTGACGGAACCGGAGGCGATCGTTTATCGGTGCCCCCTTGTCGTACCTGGTCGCGAGGCGTACACTAAACTACGACGCGGAGTTTCGGTGTGGTACTACCGGCTCCGCTAAAGACTTGGGTTGATCCTGTCGGAAGACTAGCTGAAGGGTAACCGGGTTTTGCCTGGGGACCAGTCAGAAGAGTAAGCCGGCGTGGTCGAATACCTTCAGGTATTCGGCCACGCCGGCTTTTTTTTTGCTCGCGGCGGCATGGGACGGCCGCCGGAACGAAAGGGGAACCTCAATGGACACGTGAATTCGCAAAAGTAACAAATACAGCGAATCTAAGGCTTGATGCCGAGAAGGCCGTCAAGGACAGCCATGCGAGCGTGAAGCCACTACTGGGACAACAACAGGATGTTCCAGAATCACGGTGAACGAGGCCATCGACATCGCAGTCGCTGAGCAACGCAACGAAACGCAACGGAGGAGGAACCCCCATGGGCAAGTTCAGATCAACCATGGCGCAACCGATCGCCGAGGCGGCCAGCGCACTCCAGCAGCGACGAACGGACAACCACGTCCCCAAGTCGGTGGCCTTACGGTCCCAAAGGACCATCGGCCAGAGAATCGCCGGGGCGGCCCGCGCCTTCGAGAAGCGGCGAACAAAGCACGGGCGCAAATGGGTGGCCGTGTTCATGAACGAGGACACCATCGTCATCGCGCTGCATGGCTCCTTGACGGCTGCGGAAAAAGCTCTGGCGCAAAGTCCGGCTGGCGCAGCCAGGGTTCGTGAGTTCCACCGGCACATGTTCACCGATGCCTCCGCCATCCTGCATCGAAAAATCAAGTGCATCACCGGGATGACAGTGCGCGACACGACAGTGGAAATCGAGCCGAAGACCGGCCACGTGGTGCAGGTCTTCACGACCGACACCTTCGGGGATGAGTTCCTTTCGGAACGCCCGCGATCTGGGCCCCCGGTTTCGGTCCGCTCCGCCAGCACGTAGGTAGCTGCCACCGCATAGCCAACGAAGCCACTGGATGCGTACTCCAGGGATGATCGCCCGAGTTTTACCGAGAGGATTTCACAATGAAGACGGACATGCAGTTGCAGAAGGACGTGATGGACGAGATCAAGTGGGAGCCAAGCACGACGGCAGCCCAGGTCGGGGTGACGGCCTCCAACGGGGTCGTCACGCTGACCGGCACGGTCGCGACCTACGCCGAGAAGTGGGCCATCGAGCGGGCGGCCCAGCGGGTCGAGGGGGTCCAAGGCCTGGCCGAGGAAATTACGATCAAGCCCTTCGGTATCCACGTCAAGAGTGACACGGAGATCGCTGAGGCCGCCCTCAACTCGCTCAAATGGCACGTCTGGGTGCCGAAAGACATCCAGATTACCGTTGCGCAGGGCTGGGTCACGCTCAAGGGCAACGTGAACTGGGAGTACCAGCGGACCGCCGCCTACGACGCAGTGTGCTTCATGTCAGGAGTGAAAGGGGTCTCCAACGAGATCACGCTCAAGCCGTCTGCTCAGCCGGCAGGCATCAAAAGCGCGATCGAGAAAGCGCTGGTTCGGAACGCTGAAATCGACGCTGGAACGGTGAAAGTGACGGCCGACGGCGGGGCGGTGACGCTGTCCGGCAGCGTCCGGTCGTGGAACGAGAAGGATCAGGCCTCGTCGGCTGCCTGGAATGCCCCAGGCGTCAACAGCGTGCGGAACGACATCGAGGTTTCGTACGCGTGACGGTGACGACAAGAACGTGGCGACAGCCGTCGAATCCGGAAAGCACATTCCAGCGATGGCCACCTAGGCGTAACTCTCTCGGCCGACACTTCATGGGCCGGCCAACGGCTGGCCCACGAGTGCGGCGAGTGCGGAAGGATTTTCCAGGGAGTTCTCAACGGAGATCACGCTAACAGATCCAGATGACAAATCCTCGTGTGTTAGCCGCGCTACGGTAAGCACGTGCGTGATACGGGATTTCAAAGCATATGAGGAGATGAGTCATGTCGGTCGATTTGCACGAGGATGGCAAGATTCTGGTGATCAACCTCACGGGCCAGCTCACGAAGGATGATTACGAGAGTTTCGTCCCGAAAGTGGAGCGCCTGGTCAAGCAGCACGGCAAGCTGCGGCTGCTGGTTCAAATGCACGATTTCCACGGCTGGACGGCAGGCGCGCTTTGGCAGGACATCAAGTTCGATCTGAAGCACTTCCGTGACATCGAACGCCTCGCTCTGGTTGGCGAGAAGGCGTGGGAGCACGGCATGGCCGTGTTCTGCAAGCCTTTTACCACCGCCACGATCCGTTACTTCGACCGCGGTAGCGAGGCTGAGCAGGCCGAGGCATGGATCCATTCAGACCTGCTGGTCGCCCAAGGAGGAGGAATTCAATGAATAAACATGACATGGAAACATTCCGGCATCCGTTGCAGCGACTTGACGGGCAACTCCGCGCCGACGCCGACACTTTGGCGGACGAGGCGTTTCATACTTCTGACTCGATGGCGATGGGCAACCTGTCCAACATTCCCGTCGAAGATCGGGCGGAACGCGGCTCCGACAATTACTGCGCGGAAACGACCATCGGCCTGGTTGAGAATGCGGACGCACGGCTAAGGGAGATCAATGCCGCCCTTGAGCGTATCGACCTCGGGACTTTCGGAAATTGCGAAGAATGCGCTCAGGAAATCTCCATCGATCGGCTCCGGGCCGTCCCCTTTGCACGGCGATGCGCAGAGTGTGCCCGCAAGGCACAAACAGGGAAGCCGGATTCGCCGGGAAACCTATAGAGCAAGCTCGGTTGCCGAGCTCGCAACATATTCTCGGATGCGGCGGGAACTGCCCGCATAGTCCAGAACGTCGCTGGGCTCGTCACGAAGCGCTCATTACGCTGCGACCATCGGCGAGCTTCCTTGGAGAATAACGCCATGCTATCGATAAATCGTATCCTGGTGCCGATTGATTGGGCGGAGTTGTCGAATCGCGCTTTCCACTTAGCCGCCTCGCTGGCCCGTGACCACAACGCCGAGTTAGTCGTCCTCAATGTGGTCCCTCTTCCGGCGGAGATGTACGGCCCTCCAAGCGAGTGCTACCTGGACCATCTGCTCGTGGAGTTACATCGCCTGAGGCCGAATGACCCGAATACGCGCGTCCAATACCTATTGGCCGAAGGATTTCCAGCTCCCGAGATCCTGAGAGTAGCCAGGGAAGCCCAATGCGACTTGATCGTCATGGGCACGCACGGGAGAACAGGGTTGAACCGATTCGTGATGGGTAGCGTAGCCGAGGAAGTACTACGGCTGGCTCGCTGTCTTGTATTGACGGTGACGTGCAATGTTCCCGCGAATTTGATCGGCGAGAATCAAGGTTGCATGGTAACGACCTCAGAATGAGCAGCGAATCACGAGCTTGACCGTTTGAGACCACTTTAGGAGGTTCACTGATGTTGGAAATCGAAACAGCGGCTATCGGTCTAGGGATCGCCCTTGCACTGGTCGTTTTGTACCTGTTGACCTGCATCCGTGTTCTGACGGAATACGAACGCGGTGTGATCTTTCGCCTGGGGAGGGTAATGGCCGCACCCAAGGGACCGGGGCTGATTATGGTCTTCGGGCCGGTGGATCGCATGGTGCGCATCGACTTGCGGACTGTAACCAAGGTGATCGAGCCGCAGGACGTCATCACCCGTGACAACGTGTCAGTCAAGGTCGATGCCGTGCTCTACTTCAAGGTTGTCGATCCCATGAAAGCGGTGTTACAGGTGGAGAATTTCTTGTACGCGACGTCTCAGGTGGCCTTAACAACCTTGCGCAGCACGGTGGGTCAAGCGGAACTCGATGAACTCCTGACGGAGCGGGACAAAGTGAACCACCGTCTGCAAGCGATCATCGATGGGCACACGGAGCCGTGGGGAATTAAAGTCTCCGTTGTGGAAGTCAAGGATGTGGATCTCCCGGATGCGATGAAGCGGTCCATGGCGGCCCAGGCGGAGGCCGAACGCGCACGGCGGGCGAAGGTCATCAACGCGGAGGGGGAGTTCCAGGCATCCACCAGGCTCCGGGAGGCTGCCGAGATCATGACGCCCTATCCCATGGCGATGCAAATGCGCTACCTGCAGGCACTCTCGGAAGTGGCCGCCGATAAAAATTCCACCATCATCTTTCCTTTGCCGATCGAATTGTTGGCGCCGTTCCTGAAACACACCGGCGACGCAGTGAGTTCCGCCGCGCAGACAAATGGAAAAGTCGACAACACATCCCTGGTGATGAAGGATCTGGCCCAATCCGCGAAGCCTAGCGCAGTCGGAGCAACGCCGGCCGTGGTGGGCGAAAATGGGCCGGTAGCACGCTGAGAGTCTGTCCGCAGTTCCTCGCCTTGACAGCGATCGGGACGGTGCAATTCATGATTTCGCTGCAACGATTTCGCAAAACCATCCGTGAGATGGCGTGCGCGGCGGGCAGCACTGAATGGCCTTATTGTGACACATGACCTCCAAGCTTGTCATGTCGGCAGTTTTCAAGACCCCATTTGTCTCTAACCACGCAAAGGACCTCAATCATGCAAAGAAAACACGACGAGGGCGCACCGCAAGCGCAAGACAGCGTCGCTTCCAGGGATGAGTCCGACAACGTCACTTCCAGCGACAAAGACCCCAACGCCCTGTTGGTCTCCAGGATGGTCGCGGCGGATGACATTCGTCTATGTGCCTACAAAAAATGGGAGAGTGAAGGAAAGCCGGCCGGCGATGGTATCCGGTTCTGGTTGGATGCGGAAAAAGAAGTGGCACAAGCAAATAGTCGGTGTTGATAAGGAGCACGGTCATGAAAACCAAGAAAGAACCTTCCAAAGGGAGCCCTGAAATTCCAGTGAAAACTGCAGTCAATGACATAGTCCCCGCAAAGGCGGAGCCGAATTACAGCACGGACCAACAACCGCTGTCGCCGGATTTACTCCAAAAGATGCACGCCTACTGGCGCGCCGCCAACTATCTGTCATGCGCAGATCTATCTGTACGACAATGTGTTGCTCCGCGAACCATTGAAACTGGCGCATGTGAAGCCGCTGGTGGTCGGACACTGGGGCACGACGCCCGGCCAGAACTTCATCTACGTGCATTTGAACCGGGTCATCAAGAAGTATGACCTGGACATGTTCTACATCGCCGGCCCAGGTCACGGCGGCCCGGCAATTGTGGGCAACGTCTACCTCGAAGGCACCTGGAGTGAGATTTATCCGAACGTCAGCCAGGACGAAGCCGGGCTGAAAAAGTTGTGCATGCAATTCTCGTTTCCCGGCGGGATTTCTAGCCATGTGGCGCCGACGACGCCGGGATCGATTCACGAGGGTGGCGAGCTGGGCTACTCGCTCAGCCATGCCTTCGGAGCCGCGTTCGACAATCCCGAGTTGATCGTCGCCTGTGTCATCGGCGACGGTGAAGCGGAAACGGGCCCTTTGGCGACCGCCTGGCAGTCCAACAAGTTGCTTAACCCCATTACCGATGGAGCCGTGCTGCCGATCCTGCACCTCAACGGCTACAAGATCAGCAACCCGACCGTCCTTGCCCGCATCGAACCCGAGGAATTGGAGCAATTCCTGCGCGGCTGCGGCTGGACGCCCCACTTTGTGGAAGGCGATGAGCCGGAAAAGATGCATCAGCTCATGGCCGCCACGGTGGACAAGGCCATCGAGGACATCCGGAAAATCCAAACGAATGCGCGCACCAAGAAGGACACCATGCGGCCGCGCTGGCCCATGATCGTCCTGCGGTCGCCCAAGGGCTGGACGGGGCCGAAAGTCGTCGATGGCGTGCAAATCGAGGGCACCTTCCGAGCGCACCAGGTGCCGATCCTCGTGGATGCCGACCATCCCGGTCATGTCCCGCTCCTGGAGAACTGGTTGAAGAGCTACAAGGCGGAGGAATTGTTTGATGAGAAGGGCCGACTCATGCCGGAATTGGCCGAGCTGGCTCCGAAGGGCGATCGACGGATGGGCTCCAACCCGCACGCCAACGGCGGCATTCTGCTGCGCGATCTCCGCATGCCGGATTTCCACGTCCACGCGGTGACAGTGCCTTCACCGGGCGCCGTCAACGGTCAGGATACGCTCGTCTTGGGCAAGTTCCTGCGTGACGTGGCCAAGCTGAATCAGGAGCAGCGGAATTTCCGAATCTTCGGTCCCGATGAGACTCTCTCGAACCTCCTGGGCGCGGTCTTTGAAGTCACCAACCGTCAGTGGGACGCCCGGGAACAAAAGAATGATGAATTCCTCGCGCCAGCCGGTCGTGTGCTGGACTCGATGCTCAGCGAACACCAGTGCGAGGGCTGGTTGGAAGGCTATCTGCTCACGGGGCGGCATGGGCTGTTCAACAGCTATGAGGCCTTCATTCGCATCGTCGATTCGATGTTCAGCCAGCACGCCAAGTGGCTGAAAGTGTGTCTGGAACTGCCCTGGCGCCGCCCCATTTCGTCGCTGAACTATCTGCTCGCCTCTCACGTCTGGCAGCAGGATCACAACGGTTTCACGCACCAGGATCCGGGTTTCCTCGACCACGTGATCAACAAGAAGGCCGACATCGTGCGCGTTTATTTACCGCCCGATGCGAACTGTCTATTGTCCGTCTTCGATCACTGCCTGCGCAGCCGAAACTACGTCAACGTGGTGGTGGCCGGCAAACACGCCCTGCCGCAATGGCTGACGATGGACGCCGCCGTGGTGCATTGCACGGAAGGCATTGGTATCTGGCAATGGGCCAGCAACGATCAGGGTGGCGAACCGGATGTGGTGATGGCCTGTTGCGGGGACACGCCCACGCTGGAAATCCTGGCCGCCGTTTCCATTCTGCGTCAGCACCTGCCCGATCTGAAAATCCGAGTGATCAATGTCGTCGATCTGATGAAGCTGCAATCCGCCAGCGAGCACCCGCACGGACTGAGCGAAACGGATTACGATTCGCTGTTCACCAAAGATAAGCACATCGTCTTTGGCTTCCACGGATACCCCTGGCTGGTTCACCGGTTGACGTATCGCCGGACTAACCGCAACCTTCACGTCCGGGGCTACAAGGAAGAAGGCACCATCACGACGGCCTTCGACATTCGCGTGCAGAACGACCTGGATCGCTTTCATCTGGTGCAAGACGTGGTGGATCGGCTGCCGCACCTGGGCGCCAAGGGGTCCTATGTGAAGCAGATGGTCCAGGACAAGCTTATCGAGCACAAGCTTTACATTAGTAAACACGGCGAGGACTTACCGGAAATCCGGAACTGGAAATGGAGCAACGCCATCTGTACACACAACGGGTGACGCTGGAAGGGATGTTGCTGAAGCCCAACATGGTGCTTCCGGGATTGAACTGCCCCAACCAGGAAACGGTGGAAGAGGTGGCCGACTCGACGGTGAGATGTCTGTTGCGAGCCGTCCCCGCTGCCGTGCCGGGTATTGCGTTCTTGTCGGGCGGCCAACCCGCTGAACTGGCCTCGGCCCGTTTGAGTGCGATGAATATCAGATTCAGGTCGCGGCTGCCCTGGTCTTTGGCGTTTTCATTTGCCCGCGCCATCCAGCAACCGGCATTGGAGATTTGGCAAGGCAAGGAAGCCAACGTGGTAGCGGCACAGAATGCTCTTTATCACCGGGCGAGGTGCAACATGGCGGCGCGCCGTGGGAAATACGACGCCGCGATGGAAAATGATCGGCAGGGAAACCAGGAGCGGCTTATGTGGACGTGCTCAAGGAGCGCCGACGAGAACATTTTTGGGACGGTCGAAACTCCTGTTTGCCGAGAGCTTTCCTCCTAGGGGTATGTCGAGTGCCGGGTGCTGTAGCGCCAAGGTGGAGTTTGGGAACGAGACGGGGGGAGCACGCTCGCCAAACAGGAGTTTGGAATACGGGCGTTCCCAAACAGGAATTTGGGAACGAGGGGCGAGGTGCGAGGGGTGATGTGCCACCCGCCGAAACCACGGCCGTTTTGCCGGCCGCGACGGCCAACCCGGCGAGGGCGCCGCCGGATTTGCGGCGCGACAGAAGCATCGACAGCAGGGTCGTTTTGCCGGCTTTCCATTGGCTGGTGAGCAACGTGAAGTTGGCGCGGGCGATGAAGCCTTGCCACAGCCACTGGGTGGGCGCAGCGGTGCTGGGGGGCACGTCGTGGTCCCAGATTTCCAGCGGAAGCGTTGGGTCGGTCATGGGTAGGCTCCAGTTTCATGTGGGGCGTTGGCACACACACCAGATCCCATTGCACCCTGTGGGCCCGCGTTGCTGGAAGGTTAGCAGGTGGAAAAAACGAGGAAAAGAAAGAATGGTAAAGAGTGGTCAAGAATGGCAACGAGTGACAACCTTGAGACGCAATCTTCGTCACCTGTTGTCATCTGTAGGCATCCATTGTCATCTGTTAGCGGTTTCATGTCATGGGGGTGTAGCGGGGGGTTGAGATGAGACGAAATCGTTATCAACTGCCACGATACGTCGAATACCCGAACGGACTAATCAGCAAGGGAACGTGATAGTGCCCGGCCGCATCGTCAACGTGAAAAATGATCTGCACCTCGGGATAAAAGCAGCGAATGCCGAGCGCAAGGTAATACGCGGCAGTGCCGAAGCGGAGCCGGTAGATGCCGGGCGTGAGGGTCGCGGTGTCGGGCATTAAGCCGGCGAGGCGGCCATCGTCGTTGGTGGTGCCGTTGGCCAAGGGCGTCCAGGAGTCATTGGCGATTTGTTTTTCCAGGACCACGGCGACGCCCACGGCGGGTCGGCCGCGGGAGGTATCCAACACATGGGAGGTGATCGGGCTCACTGGGTCATCCTCTGAAGGCGGAGCAGCATGATCTTCTCTTGTTCCGCGGCGGCGATGGACATTTCATCACGCGGGTCATTGTTCAGCCGTTGCCGCAACAAGGCCAGCAATTCGTCGGCGCGTTTGCCGGTGGCGCAGACGATGAACAGGTAGCCAAACTTGGCCTCGTATTGGCGGTTGCCGACGGCCAGCGCGGCCATGGTGGCTTCGGCGGCGCCGGCAATGCCCGCTTGTTCGGTCGCCGACCAGGCAGCGGCATTGCCGCCCGCGCCGCCGATCTTCGGATGGGCCGCGAAGGCTGTTAGCCAATCGGCGGGCGGCAGCTCTCGCCAGATTTGCCGGGCGGCGTCGGCCAACTCGCGCTCCCCCGCAAACGGGCGCAACGCGGTCATCTTTTCCGCCCAACGCTTGGCTCCGCAGCACTTGAGAAAGGCCGCCCGCGCTTCGGATTCAGGCCAGGCATTGATGGCGTCGAGGTTTATCATGAATCCGCCCCCGCGGAGCCAGGACGCAGGAGAACCTTTCCCTTGGGAGCATCGTCGAACCGGCCGGCTTCAAACACCGTGCGGCCGCGAAGCACCGTCTTGACCACCTCGCCGGTGAGCGTGTGGCCCTCGTAGGGCGTGACCTTGTGGCGATGGTGCAGGTTGGCGCCTGTCACGGTAAATTCAGCATCCTTGTCGAAGACAATGATGTCGGCATCGAATCCCGCGCGTAGCGAGCCCTTGCGGCCGCCGAGGCCGACCAGGTTGGCGGGGCCGCTGCCCATCCAGCGTATTAAATCGGCGAAGCTTATGTCAGGCCACTGGCGCGCCATGGTCCACATCACGGAGAGCGTGAGCTGCAGGGAAGCGATGCCTCCCCAGGCGGATTGCAGGTTGCCCGTGTCAAGATGCTTCAGTCCCGGCGGAGCGGGCGAATGGTCGGAGCCAATCGTGTCGATCAAACCATGGCACAACACGCGACGCAGACGCTCGCGATTCTCCTTTTCGCGGATAGGCGGCGCACATTTGAAACGCGGATCGCCGTCGGGAACGTCCTCGGCGGCAAAATAGAGGTAGTGCGGGCAGGTTTCCACGGTCAAGCGCACCCCGGCGGAACGGGCGTGGGCGATCATGGGGAGGGCGTCCGCCGACGATAAATGGACAATGTGCAGGGGACTGCGAAACTCTTTGGACAGCGCAATAAGCAACTCGATGGCATCGTGTTCCCAATGCCGAGGCCGAGACGCAAGGTATGCGGAATAGCTGAGAGGGTTTGCGGTTAGCCGGGCGGAAAAATCGCCGCTGAGGAGCTCGGCATGGACCAAAAGCGGCAGGCCGGACGCCGCGATGGACGGCATGGCTTGGCGAAGATCGTCGGCTGTCACATTGGGAAACTCGTCGATGCCCGACGGAGATAGGAACGCTTTGAAACCCAGGACGCCGGCTTTCGCCAAGGGCTCGAGGTGTTCCGCGTTGCCCGGCACGACCCCGGCATAGAAGCCGCAATCGACCCACAACTGGCCTTTGGAGGCCGCGCGTTTGCCAGCCAGGTTTGCCGGCGTCGTGGTGACCGGCGAGCTGTTGAGCGGCATGTCCACCAGGGTCGTGAACCCACCAGCGGCAGCGGCACGAGTCGCGGTCCAGAAACCTTCCCAATCCGTTCGGCCCGGCTCGTTGATGTGCACGTGGGCATCGATCAGACCCGGCATCACGACACGGTCACCGACATCTTCGTAAGGGCAGCCAGCGGGAAGGCGGTCAGTCGCGACCACCGCCACGATTTTTTCGCCGTGGATAATCACGGCCGCCTCGCGCTCGCCCTCTGGCGTGATCACGTGCTTGCCGCCGATCGCCCAATTCGCGCCGGACTTCGCATTGTCATCCCGCTGTGGTATCATCGCACATTCCTTCCGACCCCTTGGAGCGTCAGACGATGTCCACCGTTCTCACCCACAACGCCTACGGCAAGTCGCAAGTGCGGCTTACCAGAGTCACCCGTCACGCCGATCGGCACGACTTGAAGGAGCTGTGCGTCTGGGTCCAGTTGGAAGGCGACTTCGCCCTTTCCTACCTTCGCGGCGACAATAGCCAGGTCATACCGACCGACACGATCAAGAATACCGTGTACATTCTTGCCAAGAAACACGGTGTCGCCGCCGTCGAGAGCTTTGGCGAAACCTTGGCAGCGCATTTCCTCCAAACCTATGGGCACGTTTCGGCTGCGACCATCAACCTCCATGAGCGACCGTGGAAGCGATTGGTGATCAACGGCCAAAACCACCCGCATGCCTTCATCGGCGAGGGCGAGGGCGAGAATCGAAAAAGCACGGTAACGCTGACGCGGCAAACGCTACACATCGAGACCGGCTTCGACGAGTTGCCGCTCTTGAAGACGACAGACTCGGCTTTTGCCGGCTTCATCCATGATGAGTATACAACCCTCAAGGATGCCGACGACCGCATTTTGGCCACGCTCCTTTCGGCCCGTTGGGAGTATGCCAAGACGCCTGTGGAATGGGACGATTGCCACCGGGCCGTCCGTGAAGCGCTGGTCGGTGCCTTTGCCCGCCACAAGAGTCTGGCCGTCCAGCAGACGTTGAACGCGATGGCCGAGGCCGCACTTGAGGCGTGCGCCGCGGTCAAACAAATCACGCTTACCATGCCCAATCGGCATCATATCTTGGTCAATCTGGAGCCGTTTGGGCTCGAGAACAAGAACGAGGTTTTTGTGGCCACGCAAGAGCCGTATGGCGTCATCACCGGGACCGTGAGGCGGACCACGCCATAAGGTTGTCGCGTAACAAAACTTTGACATTACTGAAGTGAGCGCCAAACAGCGTCGAAGGTCACGAATAATTGTCCGTCGTGGCGACGCGGCCAGGAATCTCGCCTCCCTGTATCGACAGGAGAGCGTCCTCCGCTTCCCTTGCCACGGACCACCACCCGCGACAAACAGCCTTATCTGTATCAGCCAAGCGCCGCAGATGGGGAATTGCTTGATGTGCTTTGAGGCACCCGAGGGCAAACGAAGCCCAAAAACGAACCTTCGGGGATTCATCCTGCAACCCTGTAATTAAAACAGCTACGGCTTGCTTGTAGCTTTCCCCTCGCGGGTCTGAGTGTTCGAGAAGGTTGGCAATTCCTTCGGCAGCGATCCCTCTGATGCTTGGTGATTCGGAAGGATTCTGGAACACAGAAATTAGCGGCCCGAATGCGTCGTCCTCAAACATGAACGCTAAAGCATGTACAGCCGCGTGGCGTACTGTTTGACGGCGCTCGATTTCCAAAATGCCTGCGAGAACAAGTAGAGACGCTCTGCCGCCTATGGCCGCCAATGCCGATGCCGCCGCCATCCGTACCTCGTCTTCTTCATCCGCCAAAAGCTCTGCAAGCAGGGGCATTGCCGAGATACGGCCACGATCTTCAATGAGCCTGATCCCCAGGAGACGAAGTCGTTTTGATGCACTGGAGAGGCTGTCATACATTGCCTTTTCCGAAGCAATGCCTCGTTCAGCAAGCTCGCGTCGAATCTGCGTCATCGTCAATTGCGTAGTCATGCCTGGCCTCCCCCCTTTCTTGCAATTTGGACACCTACAATGGCGTGCGTGTGACGTTGCCGGTCGCGAGTTAGTTGCATCGGCTTTGGCATTCCTGCATGCTTGATTCTGGTTAGGACCTGTTCCAAGGCCATAAATATGCGATGGAAAGACGGTTCCAGGTGATGTCGCTTTAGTCCTGTGCAGATTGCACTTCGCCTGGCACATCCAAGATTGCTTGGCCATCCGTCTAGTCCTCTGCCTCTTCCACGTTTGCCACGTTAATTTTAATCAAAGTCTTCATTACTTGAAAGGCCTGCTGTCGGCAGTGCCCTAAGATGCTTTCTCGGCCAGGTCCGCTAAGGCCAGCGCCAACACCTCGACGCCTCGGGCGATCGCCTCCGTTGAGCTGTACTCGTCGGGCCGGTGGCTGATGCCATCCTTGCACGGAATGAAGATCATTCCCGCTGGACAAATCCGCGACATGAACAGCGTGTCGTGATAAGCCCGGCTGACCATCGGCTTACACTTCAGATCAAGTTGCGTGCAGGCCGACTGGATTGCGCCCAACACCTGCTGTCCCGCGCGGGCCGGCGGGTCGGCATTGAGCAGCGTGACCACCGCCTGGACTCCGCGCTGGCCGACCGACTTGATGATTGCCTGCTTCACCTGTTCCACCACCTGATCCCGCGATTCGAGGTCGGTGTCGCGGATATCGATCTCCAGCGTCACCTGGCCGGGGATGCTGTTGACTGCGCCGGGATGCACCTGGCAGACGCCGGTCGTGGCCACGGTGTCGACTCTGCCGGTGGCCTTCGCCGCTTGCTCGACCGCCAGCACGACTTCCGCAGCGGCGCAGAGTGCATCCTTGCGCTGCGGCATGAGCACGGCCCCAGCGTGCCCGCCCTCGCCGGATAACCGGGCCCGCAGCGCCGCCGGCGCCGCGATCGCCGTCACCGCGCCAATGGGGGTTTGCTCACGTTCCAGGAGAGGGCCCTGCTCGATGTGCAGCTCAACGAATGCGGCATACTTTCCGGCCGGCACTTGGACCTCAGCCAGGTCACCCGTGCAACCTGCTTGGCGGCGGACTTCGTCGAAGCTCGCGCCGCCCGCGTCCTTGAGCACGGCTGCCGCGGCGGGCGGCAACGAACCACAGAGAAGCCTGCTGCCCAGGCAGCCGATCCCGAAGCGAGTTGGTTCTTCGCTGGTGAACATGACCAGCTCGATGGACCTCCGTGGACGCCAGCCGGCCGCCTGCAACATCCTGATCGCTTCCAGTCCACCCAGCACGCCGACCGTGCCGTCAAATCGCCCCGAAAACGGGATGGCGTCGGTGTGCGAACCCGTCCCGACGGCGGCCAGGGCAGGCTCGGCGCCGGACCAACGTGCGAACAGGTTGCCCGCCGGATCTGTGCGCACAGCCAGACCAGCCTCTTGGAACAGGCGGGTCAAGAACGCCCGCGCCTGGAGGTCAGGCGGCGTGAAGAGAACGCGTGTGACACCTTCACGGGCATTGTCGGTGTCGGAAAATGCCGCCAGTTGGGCTAATTCAGCCGTCAACCGACCCTGGTCGCATGCGATTTTGGGAATGCTCATGATCCTTCCAGCGGATTGCGGTTCACGTCCTTGTAATACAAATAGCGCGTGGGGCCTTTGCCCATGGCGACGAACCATTGCGGGCAGTAGGGCGCCATCCAGATGATGTCACCCTGTTTTACCGGATACCAGCAATCGCCCAGGCGGTAAACACCCTGGCCCTCGAGCATCAACAGGCCATGTTCCATGACATGGACTTCAACCAACGGCAGTGCCGCGCCTGGCTGAAAAGTGAAAACATTGACGGCCAGGTCGAAGTCCGGCGAATCCGGCAGCAGGCATTTGAGGACGGCATCCGGGTCGCCAAGAAACGGCTTGCCTGGTATGTCTTGCTCCTGGCCGAAGACTGGCTTGACAGCAACAGAACTGGGCAGGGGATTGTGGCGTTTCTCGAATACGTTAAGCTTGGTAGCTTTGTTGGCCCGTAGCGGAATCTTGACGTCGGCAGGCACAAACAAGTAGCCGCCTGCCCGCAGAGTTTCCTCGCGATTTGGAGAACATGTTAGCGTGATGTCTCCTTCGAGGACATAGACGACCCGTTCAAAACCCGGTAGCGCTGGGCCGGAAACACCCCCCGGCTCCATGAAAGCAAGGTATTGCATGAATTGGGCTCCCATCCGCGGTGAAATGAGAACGACGATTTCCGATTTAGTCCAACCGGGTAGGGTCGAGGCGCACAAAGCTCTCTGGAGCGATCAGGGCGTGGTTCCTATCGACATGCGACCGGGTTTGACCGAAAACGTCCATGCATTGTCTCCTGATAGGGCAAGCCCAAACGGCGCTAAGGTGTTATGGTAGCCGCTCGATACCGTTTTGGGAGGGATTGATCGGTCAAGCCGCATGCCACCGACCACAATGGCTGGACTGGCTTCGCGCCGCATTCATTGCTTGGTAACATAATAGTGTGTAGCCCAGTTTGGGCAACGCGGCTGACGATGGTGCCCCGATTGACTTAGCGAAAAGGATGCAAAACATGCAGCGGCTGATCGTGAAATCGCGAGTTGGTGCGGACGGCGTGCTGCGCGTGACTGTGCCGGTGGGTAAGGCGGAGGCTGACACCGAGGTGCAATTGACCATCGAACCGGTCAACACCACGGGAAACGTGCATCAAGACTATCTGGGTTTTCTGAAAACGACGGCCGGAGCCTAGCAGGGAGACTTTGAGCGGCCCGAGCAAGGTGAGTACGAAATGCGAGATCCCCTCTCGTGATGTACCTTCTTGACACGAATGCCTGGATTGCTCACCTTCGACATGCGTGCGTTTTTCAGGGGTATTCCTCAACTGCGCACTTCAGAAATTCACCCATCACTTCAAGAGCCGCCCGCACATCCGCCAGGTAGAACCGCCTCGTCCGGATGATGGCTCACCCCGCCGGGACTGCGGACGAATAGCATAGTCATGGGAGTCAATCCGGTCATGACAGCGGCATCGTGCCCGGCGCCGCTGGCCATTCGCAAAACTGGATAGCCGGCCCCGATGACGGCTTGCTCCAAAAGCCCCGTCAACCGCTTATCCGCAGGCACCGCCGGATGGCTCTCTTTGTGGTCTGTGTAAAAGCCCACGCCCCGCCGACGGGCGATGGCTGTCCCTCGGTCAACCAGCGCCGCCGTCGCTTGCTCGCGGATTTGATCCCGCGGATGACGCACGTCCAAACTCAGCCGGACGGAACCGGGGACGACATTTACCGCGCCTGGAGCTACTACCAATGAGCCGACCGTTGCACGCAGTTCGCGGTCTGTCAGCGCGTACTGCTCGACCGCCATCACAAACTCGGCCGCGGCGACGAGCGCGTCGTGCCGCATGTGCATAGGCAATGTACCAGCATGGCCGGCCTTGCCTTCGAAGCGGAGCCACAAACGGCTTTGACCGACAATGGCTTCGACAACACCCAGTGCCATTTTCCGACTTTCGAGCACCGGGCCCTGCTCGATATGAACTTCGAGGTAGCCAAGCACCTTTTCCGGCGGATAGGCGGCCTCACCAACGCGTGCGGGGTCCAGCCCAATGCCGCGCAGGGCGTCGGCCAACGACACGCCGGCAGAGTCAGTCAGCACGAGCAGACGGGGGTCAAAACGTCCGCTCAGTGCCAGACTGCCGAGGTAAGGCGTCCGGAAGCGAATGCCTTCCTCCTCGCAGAATCCCACGACATCCACCGCGAAGGGGAGCCGTTTGCCGCCCAGAGCCTCAACAGCGGCCACACCCAGCAATACGCCGAGGACACCGTCATACTTGCCGGCATCGGGCACGGAATCGAGGTGCGAGCCAATCAGGAAAACTTGCGCACCGCTTTGGCGGCGTCCTCGTCCGCTGCCGGGTAATGTCCGATCATGTTGCCCGCGGGATCCACGCGGACCGTCATGCCCGCCGCCTCCATCCAACCGCGCAGAAAGTCATGCACCCTGAGCATCGAAGCCGAAGGGAACGGTCGCGTAATTTTGCCGGGCTCTTCACTGCACGCCGCCGACGATTTGGCAACGTGCCAGCACTTCGTCGGCAAGAACGGTGAATGAAGCCCGCGGCTTTGGCACCATACACTCCCCCTCAAGCGTCACTTGTAATCGGTCAGTATCAAAAGTATCATCAGTTCAGGCCTGTGGCATCTGGAAAGCCTGCATGCGCGATTATGTATTGCTCTACCTCAATGGCCAACGCTTCGAAATTCGAGGGGATGCCGCGTTTGCTTCACTGACCGATTTCCTGCGCAATGACCTGCAATTGACAGGCACCAAGGTCGTCTGCGCCGAAGGAGATTGTGGAGCATGCACCGTCCTGGTGGGTCGGCTCGATGATTCTTCAGACGCCGGGTTACGTTTTGAACCCGTCGATGCCTGCATCCAGTTCCTCTACCAACTCGACGGCAAACACGTGGTCACGGTGGAGGGCCTTCCAGGGCCAGTCGCTCCCGACGGCTCGACCTGTTCGGGTCGACTCCATCCGGTCCAACAGGCAATGGTCGATTGCCACGGCTCGCAATGCGGTTTTTGCACGCCCGGTTTCGTCATGGCTCTGACCGGCCTTTTGGAACGGCAGGCAGGACCAGATAAAGAAGCATTGCAAACAGCGCTCACTGGCAATCTGTGCCGATGCACCGGTTACTTGCCGATCCTGGAGGCCGGGCTTTCGGTCGATCCCACCACGTTGCAACAGCTAGCCCGGGCTTGCTCACCGCACTGCATGGTGGAGGACATTCGAAAGCACGGCACGGAAGCCGTAAGGATCCAATCGAAAGACCCCACGGATCGAACATTTTTCGCTCCCGTAACTCTGGCAGAAGCAATCGCATTCAAGGCAACACATCCCCAGGCCGTCATCGTTTCGGGAGGAACAGAGCTCGGCGTGCTCCGCAACAAGAAAGGTTGGCATCCGCCCACGCTGTTGAGTTTGGCCCACGTGCCGGGTTTGGCGACGATCACGTGTTCGGAATCCAGCATTGCCATCGGGGCCAACGTCACCTGGACGCAGGTTGGCCATTTTGCGAGGAAGGCGCTGCCAGAGCTGCATAAGCTCATCCTTCGCTTTGGCTCGCCGCAGATTCGCAACGTCGCGACCCTGGTCGGCAATGTCGCCCATGGCTCGCCGATCGCGGATTCGTTGCCGTTTTTGTACGTCATGGACGCGGAACTGGAATTGGCGAGCCTCGCGGGCAGCCGCCGCGCGAAGATCAATGGATTTTACAAGGGTTACAAGATCAACGATCTCTCGCCTGAGGAGATCGTCACCCGTGTCTTTTTTCCTCTGCCGGCCCCGGGCGAACTGCTGAGACTCTACAAGGTCTCGCGGCGAAACGACCTGGACATCGCAACCTTCGGCGCCGCCATTCGCCTTCAAACCAGTGACAACGTCATCACCCGCGCCGCATTGCCTATTCTGGAGTCGGCCCGATTGTCCTGCGGCTGCCTGGCACGGAAGCCTTCTTGCAGGGTAAACTCCTGACTGAAGCGGTGTTTAGGGAAGCAGGCCGGGTAGCCCGCGGCGAGATACAACCGATCTCCGATGTGCGCGGCAGCCGCGATTTCCGCCTTCTGCTGGCGGAAAGAATCTTGTGGAAGTTCTACTATGAATGCGTAGTGGGGACTTTTTGAGGGAAGGGCCAAAACATGCCCCTGCTCGGAAAACCTTTGCCGCACGACGGCGCCCGCGAGCATGTCACGGGGGAGGCGGTGTATCTCGACGACATTGCTCCGCTGCGCACCGAACTGCTCGTGGATGTCGTCGGCAGCCCCGTGGCACACGGCCGCATCAAACTCGTGGAAATTGAGGCGGCAAGCGCCGTGCCGGGCATCGTGGCCATTTATACCCATGCCAATATCCCAGGCGAGAACACCTTCGGCCCGGTCTTTCACGACGAGGAGTTGTTGGCAACACGGGAATGCCACTACGTGGGTCAGCCCATTGTGGTCCTGGCCGGCACCAGCAAACAGGCCCTTCAGCAAGCCAAGTCGCTGGTCCACATCGAAATGGAGACGTTGCCGGCGATATTGACCATCGATGAAGCCGTAGCCCATCAGCGGTTTATCGGCCCGACCCGGCGCATTAAGCGCGGCAACGTCGCCACAGCGTTGGCTCAAGCAACACACCTGCTGGACGGCACCTTCACCAGCGGCGGGCAGGAGCATTTTTACCTCGAGCCTCAATCGGCCCTGGCCATTCCTGGTGAAGCCGGCCAGCTTACCATTCACTCGTCCACGCAGAATCCGACTGAAATTCAGGCCATGGTTGCCCGCTGCCTTGGTATCGGTCAGAACCGGGTGGTTTGCATCTGCCGCCGTATGGGGGGCGCCTTTCGGCGGCAAGGAAACCCAAGCCGCTCATCCGGCCATCCTGGCGGCTCTAGTCGCGTTCAAGACCCGGCGGCCAGCGCGATTTGTCCTGGATTGCGACCAGGACATGCGAATGACCGGCAAGCGTCATCCTTACCAAAGTCGCTACCGGGTGGGTTTCGATGCTAACGGATTGATCAACGGCCTCAAAATTGATTATTGCAGCAACGGCGGCTTTTCCGCCGACCTGTCCCTGGCCGTCATGGAGCGCACGCTGTTGCACGCCGAAAACGCGTATTTCATTCCCAACGTCGAATTCTCCGGGACGGTATGCAGGACAAATCTGCCCTCCAACACCGCCTTTCGCGGCTTCGGCGGCCCGCAAGCCGTGGCGGCCATTGAAAACATCATCGAGGAGATTGCCGCGCATCTGGCGGCTCGATGCTTATGAAATCCGCAAGCGAAACTGTTATGGCACAAGCGACCGCAATGTCACGCCCTACGGGCAGGTCGTTAAGGATAACACCTTGCCCACGCTAATGGATCGGTTGGTGCAATCCGCGCAATACAAGGAACGCCTGGAAGCCGTTCAGTCGTTCAACGGCTGCGGCGAAAAAGGGGACGGGGACCTTTTGCCGGAACGGCCCGGAGGGTGCTTCGCACAAAAGGTCCCCGTCCCCTTTTTCGCCGCACAAAAGGTAGCCGCCCCTTTTTTGAAAGGGATATCTCTGGTGCCGGTCAAATTCGGCATCTCTTTCACACGGCGCGTCTCAACCAGGCCAATGCGCTGGTCAACATCTACCTGGACGGCACGATTCAAGTCTCGACGGGCGGCACGGAAATGGGTCAAGGCCTGAACACGAAAATCCGTCAGTTGGTCGCCGACCAGTTCGACCTGCCGGCCCAGGCCGTGACCGTCATGCCCACATCCACCGAGAAAAACAACAACACCTCGCCGACCGCCGCCTCGGCCAGCACCGATCTCAACGGCGCCGCGGCGGTGAACGCTTGCCAGGTCCTGCGCCAGCGGCTTGCGGAGGTGGCCACCCGGCACAAAGCATCCGCGCCGGATACGCGCGATGCCCCTCACCTTCCAACAGCTTGTCCGCCTGGCCCACGAGCAACGCGTCAGTCTCGGCGAGCGCGGCTTCTTTGCGACGCCAGGCATTGATTTCAACTGGGAGACCGGCCAGGGCACGCCGTTCCGGTACTACACAAGCGGCTGCGCGGCGGCCGAGGTGCTCATCGATTGCTGCACGGGCGATGTCAAGGTCGTGCGTGTGGACATTCTCATGGACATTGGACGGTCTATCAATCCGGCAATCGACCGGGGCCAGGTGATCGGCGGATTCGTGCAGGGATTGGGCTGGGTAACCACCGAGGACTTGCGCTATGGCGCCGCGGGGGAGTTGCTTTCTCATTCGCCGACAACTTACAAGGTGCCGAATGTCACCGACCTGCCGGCTGTTTTCAACGTGGCCTTTCTCGACAACGGCGAAGAGCTTCCTGAAACGTCTTTGGCCGGCAGCAAGGGCGTCGGCGAGCCGCCATTGCTCTTGGCCATCGCCGTTTGGACGGCAGTCAAGCACGCGCTCTCCTTCGCCTCGGGTGGGCAGATCCCCAAACTGAATCTGCCCGCGACCAACGAGGAGGTGCTGACACGCCTGGACCAGTATGAAAATCAAGCGGCAGCAGAGGCACCAAAAGCGCGTGCCGATGCCGATCTGGCCCTATTGTCAGCGGCTGCCCAACTCTTTCCCTCTTCGGAGTTATTGCATGAATGAGCAGGATGTAATGCGTTTGGCCATCCAAAAGGCGCAGGAAGGCATCGCCGCCGGCCAGTCGCCGTTCGGGTCATTGATCGTGCACCAGGACAAGGTTGTTGCCGTGACGCATAACACGGTTTGGCGTGACGGCGATCCGACGGCTCATGCTGAGGTCAACTGCATCCGTGCCGACGGCGCGTGCCTTGAAATCTATTGTCCTTCACGGCTGCACTCTCTATTCCACGACCGAGCCTTGCCCCATGTGCCTGGCCGCCATCCACTGGGCGAAGATCGACCGCGTCGTCTTTGGGGCCACCATTGCGGACGCCGCCGCCGCGGGCTTTTCCGAGCTGGCAGTCGATGCCAAGGTGCTGGCGAAGATGGGGGGAAGCCACCTGGTAGTTGAAGATGGGCTGCTGCGCGATGAATGCGCGGCGCTGTTTGGGCAGTGGAAGAAGGCGGGGCTGGCCAAGGCGTATTAAAACAAGCGTGGGAGCAATTGGTGGGGCGATTGGAGGGATGATCATCGCTCTCCCGGTCAACTACTTCGACGTCGTCTTGCCGCTCGATGAAGAGACCCAGCAAATGCTCGTCCGTCAGATTGCCGCCCGCCGGCAACAGAGCGATGCGGCGCAGATACTGAATCGGGCTGGTAGAACTGCTCGCCATTGGTTCCCTCCTTGGCCGTGCCATTACCGCTCTGCTTCCTATCTCCCCGGCGACCGTCAATTCTTACACTTTTCGAAAAAATCCGAAAGACGAACGCGCAGTCACCTGAACCTCACCGCAGTCATTCGCGTCGTTATGGTGGCGAAGCTTGCCTGAGGTTTTCAGATTGAAGAATGCAGATTGAATTCCTTCCACTCTTCACTCTTCACTCTTCACCCTTCACCCTTCACTCCCCAGGGGGTAGGAAAGCGGAAATCCGCCAGCCTTGGAAGCTGGAGACCGTGGGTTCGATCCCCACTCCCCTGACTGAAGAGTGAAGAGTGAAGAGTGAAGAGTGAAATCCTTTCACTCTTCACCCTTCACTCTTCACTCTTCCTCCTGCCCTGGTGGTGAAACGGACATCATGTCTCGCTTCTAACGAGAAGTTCCGGGTTCGATTCCTGGCCGGGGCTGCTTGACCAATTCCTCCAACCGCTCCATGAACGGATCGCGCAGCACCGCCAACTGCTCCAGATCCACCACCTCTTCAAAGGCATCGCGGCCGGAAATCTCGGTGTTTTGGATGATCACCTCGTCCGGCGGGCGAACGGTTGGCACGATGGACGTGAGAAACATGATGGGCAGCTCGCCGCATTCGGGCAGGCGGCCGGGGGTGATGGTGAAACGGAGTGCACTGAGGATTTTGAGCAGGCCAGGCTGCCGATTCAGGGTCAGGTGCAGCATCAGGTTGTGCAGCACGAATTCCTGCATTTCGTTGCCGATGACCTTGCCGGCTTGCAATTCCTTGAGCCGCGACGGGGCAAAACCGGAATAGGACAGGATCCACTTGAGCGGCGCGGTTACGGTGACGGCCTTGTGGTCACTCGCGGTTTTGGCCTGGTGCACGTACTCAAAGGGGGTGATTTCCGGCACGCCGCTGAGCACCACGAGCGGCGGGGTCAGCTCACGCGGCAGGTTGAAAGGGCGATTGGTGGCGACGGCGGGATACGCGGTTTTCAGCTCCTGGAAGGCGGCTTCGGCGCCCTTGACCTGCTCCTTGGCGCCGTCCACGAAATCGCCGAGTACGCTCTTGGGCCGAAAGAGATGGGACAGCGTCGCCGAGATGCTCTTTGAGTTGGGTACGGACCAGATCGGACACCGCCCGTGTCGATTTGCGGAGGACCAGCATTTTTTCGGAACTGAATCGGTCGTTCATGTGCTTCACCCTCACCACTGGGGCCGGACTTTAGGATAGCCGATTCCGCCGGCGCAGGAATGGCAATTTTCGCACGGCCCCGGCGATTGGCCGCCACGATAGCCGGCAATTCCCGCAATGTCCGCGCGGAATGCAGCATAAAACCTTCAGTCCCGGCACAGGCGTGCGCAGCAGCGATCGAAAAGGGAAGCTGAAGCCACAAAAAGGTTTATGCGGACCCTGGCAATCTGATAAGGTAGTCGGTGGCCGACACAAGCAGCCTTTTTCACCGAGAGACCGTCCGACATGACCGCGCCCCTGCTCGATCTCGATGCTCTTGTCGCCCCCATCCCCGGCAACGACCCGCGGGGACAAAGGTTCACGCCGGACAAGCTGCGCGAGTTGGCCGACGCACGCAAAGATACTGAGCCCAATCCCGACAATCCCTACGGCCCGCCCATTCCGAAACGATTGGACTGGCAGAAGCAGATCAAGACAACCGCGCAATGGCTGACAACCTCCTGCAAGGACCTGCGCATCGCCGTCCACCTGGTCGAAGCTGTTGCTCGCCAGCATGGGTTCGCGGGTTTGCGCGAGGGGCTGGTGCTTTTGCAGCGGTTGTTCAGCGAATGCGGCGATCGCATGTATCCCGTGGTGGAGGACGACGGCGACCTGGAGACCCGCGCCGGCATGGTGCTCTGGCTCAACGACCCGGCGGGCGGCGCTCTCTTCCCCAACACGCTCCGCGCGTTGCCCTTGTTTTTTCTCCGGGACAAAAAACTCACCGTTTCCAATCGCGATTGGGCGGCGAAGAAGGTAGGCGACACTCCGATCGACATCGAATCTCCTGGCAAAATTGAATTCATCAAGCCGGATACACCGCGGGAGATTGCCGATTGCTTGACCGAGCTAGGCAACCTGGAACAGGTGCTTAGCGACAAGCTCAAGCAGCACGCGCCGGTACTGCTCAACGTGCGGCAGGCATTGGAGGATTGCCAGCGACTGCTGAGCAGTGTTGGGCCGGCGGCGCTAACCGATTCGGCCGCAATGGACAGCGCGGCGGCGGCGCCGGCCTCCACAAACCCTGCTTCGCAATCCCAGTTGGGCGGCGGCGGCCTGGCAAGCTCCGTGGAATCCCGCGCGAGATCTACCGCCAGCTCACGGTGCTGGCGGAAAAGCTGGCGATCCTGGAGCCGCACAGCCCGATATCGGATCTGCTGTTGTGGGCAGTGGAGCTGGGCAAAATGCCGTTTCGCCAGCTCATTCAGGAGGTGGTCCGCGAGCAGGGCGCGCTGGCGGAGATTCGGAGGAATTTCGGCATCAAGGATCAAAACCCCAGTTGACGTTCAGGCCGGCGAGCATGAACCATGATTGAGCCGGTCCAAAGAATTCCTGATAAGCGCTTGCCAAACGTGGGTCAGCGCTGATACATTCGCTGTAATCGAAACACTGTTAGTGGGAGACTTACCATGAGTGCTCAACCCGCACAAGCGGCCCAGGCTGGTGGCGAAACCCAGCAGCAGACCGGCTTGCTGGATAAGGTCATCGAGGCGACCCGGCCCGACGATCAATCGGCTCGGGACCGGGCGCGCGATTCCCTTCGCCAGTTTCTCGATCAGGTCGTCAAGCCCGGCCAGGTAGTTTCCAAGGACGTCGAAACCAACATCAAGTTTTGGGTCAACGAAATCGACAAAAAACTGACGGCCCAGCTCAATCAGATCATGCACCAGGAAGATTTCCAAAAAATGGAATCGACCTGGCGCGGCCTGCACTACCTGGTGCACCAAAGCGAGACCGGCGAGCATCTCAAAATCAAGGTGCTAAATGTCAGCAAGCGCGAGCTCGGCAAAGACCTGGAAAAGGCCGTCGAGTTCGACCAAAGCTCGCTGTTCAAGAAAATCTACGAGGAAGAATACGGCATTCTCGGCGGCCAACCCTTCGGCATGCTGGTGGGCGATTACGAGTTTGGCCGGGCGCGGAGGACATCGGCGCCCTGCAAAAAATAGCCGAGGTGGCGGCCGCGGCCCACGCCCCGTTCGTGGGCGGCGCGTCGGCGGCGAGTATGTTCAATTTCGAGAAGGATTTCACGGAGTTGTCCAAGCCGCGCGACCTGGCCAAGATCTTTTCCAGTGTCGAGTACACCAGCTGGAAATCGTTCCGCGACATGCCCGATTCCCGCTACGTGGCCCTGGCCATGCCGCGCGTGCTGGCCCGGCTGCCCTATGGCGAGAAGTTCAAGAAAATCGACGAATTCAAGTTCGAGGAGGAAGTGGACGGCGTGGATCATCATCGCTATTTGTGGATGAACGCCGCCTGGGCCTATGCCACGCGCATGACCGACGCCTTCGCCAAGTACGGCTGGTTCGCCCGGTCGCGGGGCGTGGAGGGCGGCGGCAAAGTGGAAGGCTTGCCGGTGCACACCTTCCCCACCGACGACGGCGGCGTGGCCATGAAATGCCCCACCGAGGTCGCCATCACCGACCGCCGCGAATTCGAGCTGTCGAACCTGGGCTTTTTGCCGCTGGTGCACTGCAAGAACAACGATTTCGCCGCCTTCATGGGCGCCCAATCCTGTCAAAAACCCAAGAAATACAACACCGACGCCGCCAACGCCAATGCCGAGCTGTCGACCAAGTTCAATTTCATCATGTGCGTGTCGCGCTTTGCCCACTATCTCAAGGTCATGGCTCGCGACAAGATCGGTTCCTTCATGGAAACCGACAAATGCAAGAAATGGCTCAATGAGTGGATCAACGAGTACGTCCATCCCAGCCCCGAGGACGCCAGCGACGAATCCCTGGCCAAGAAGCCCTTGCGGCAGGCCAACATCGAAGTGGAAGCCGTCCCCGGCAAACCTGGTTATTTCCAGGCAGTGGCCCATTTGCGGCCCCATTTCCAGCTTGAAGCCCTGGACACCTCGATGCGGCTGGTGGCTGAAATTCCGAAAAAGAAGTAACCCAGTTCAAGGAGTTTTGTCATGGCGCAGGCAGATTATTTCCTGAAACTCGATGGCACCGACGGCGAATCGACCGACGACAAGCACAAAGGCGAAATCGACATCATTTCCTGGCACATGGGAGTGACCAATGAGGCCCATTCCGTGGGCGGCGGCTCCGGCTCCGGTAAGGCGGTGGTGGATGACATGAGCTTCACCGCCAAACTCGGCAAGCATTCGGCCAAGCTGCACCTGGCCTGTCTTACCGGCCAGCACATTCCCAAGGGCGTCCTCATTTGCCGAAAAGCCGGCGGAGGACAGCAAGAGTACCTGAAGATCACCTTGACGGATATCCTGGTCAGCAGTTACTCGCTAACCGGCGGCGAAACCGACCACGTACCCAACGAGCAGTTTACCCTCAATTTCAGCGAAATCGACAAGGAGTACAAGGTCCAAAAACCGGACGGCTCGACGGCGCCGGGCGGGCAGATGGGTTACAATACGAAGACCAACAAGCCGAAGTGACCACGCCGAGAGTCTTGGCAAGGCATTGGGGCAGCTGCCGGGTTCGCTGGCGGCTGCCCTTTTTTATCGGCTGGCGTGCTGAGCTTGCGGGGGGCGTGGAAATCCGCCGCGGATTCGGTATATCTGGATCGTCGAAAAAGCGGAGCGATTAGGGTATAATGCACTTCAGCCCGACTTTTGAGGAGGTGCTTCGATGGGTTTCACGGTCAGCCGCAATGGGGCCGGCGCCAATAATGCGGAATTCGAGGCTTACGCGCGTCTGTTGCATCAACAGGGATTAGACCTCGGCAAATTGCCGCGCGTGCCTGACCCGGGGACGGGCCGGCGCTGGTTGTACCTTTGGGAATCGCGTGAGAAAGCTCAATCCTTCGCCGACCTCCTGAAAAAACGGCGCACATTAATGGTTGGCATGTCGTCGAAACAGCTGCGCAGCCATCGGAAGGACCGATGGGACCCATTATTGTTCAGGTTGGCAGGAGATCCAGCGGCTTGGTCTTCGGGCTCCACCCCTTGAGCCGGTTGCTGATCCAGTCGGCGTTTCCCTGGGCGAAACGAAATGCCACCATTTCTATCAATTTCGAGACAGTGGAAGAGTTCAAGAGCAGTTATGGCAGCATCGAGGCCTTGGCCCGTGAAGTCGTGCCAATGCTCACCGGCCTAAAACTGCCGGAACTTGAAGAATTAGGCTACGCCCTCATTGAAGATGACACCCACAGAACGCTGGTGTTTGTGCAACCTCGCGATCTCGTTCAGGCGTGAAGCGGTTCTGCGATGGCTTGCCCAAGCTACAAATTCAACGCGACTGGCGGCTTCAACGGCGGCAAGCTTTCCCAGGCATTGACGTAATCGGTCAGGTCGAACGCTCCACAGTGGGCCATCAGTATTTTTTGGTCGTGTCCTCCTTCGGCTTGTCTTGATTTCCTTTCCGAACGAAACCCGATATGCAACTCCAAGGCGACTGCCCTTTCGTTAAGCGAGCCACAACCATTGCTACTTAGCAGCTGGAGGTTGGCACGACTTATGACAATAAAGTTGCCCCACGCGGTTTCCAGCCGCACGGCCAGGGCGTAGAAAAGTTCTGGCGTGTCGAATCGTTCCAATTGGTCGATGGGCACCCCGAACCTCGCGCTGTATCCCTTTCCATCCCGATATAGCGTTCCTTGTGCAGTCTTCACCTGAATACGAGCCACTTCTTCGCGGTCGTCCCGAAACGCGAAAACATCGGTGCCAACGTCAACTTGCGGAATGGCTGCATTGCATTTACGATGCAGCAGTTCGGCCATGACTGCCATTTGGCCGCTGCCGCCTGTAAAAGTCGCGCTTGATTTGTCCTTGTAAGCCATTGGAGCCTCGTGGCCATCTTGCGAGCCTTTTCGCCCTGAGACTTCGAGATTATATTGGTAGCTGGTTGGATTTGGCTGAATCGCCGTTCGGAACCTTCCATCATGCGTGCCGTCCTGCAGCGAGTTTCCCAGGCCCGCGTCAAAATCGACGGCGAAATCGTCGGCGAGATCGGCCGCGGCCTGCTGGTCCTTCTGGGCATCGCCCATGGCGACACTCCCGAGCAAGCGGAATGGCTCGCCGACAAGCTGGCGGGCCTGCGCATCTTCGAGGACGAAGCCGGCAAGATGAACCGTGACGTCGTCGAGATCGGCGGCGGCGTGCTGATTGTCAGCCAGTTCACGCTGTACGGCGACTGCCGCAAGGGCCGTCGGCCCAGCTTCATCGAGGCCGCCCCGCCTGCCATCGCCGTGCCGCTTTATGCCGCGTTTATCGATGCCATGCGCGCCCGCGGCGTGCCCACGGCGACCGGCCGCTTCGGGGCGATGATGAGCGTCGAACTGGTCAACGAAGGGCCGGTGACAATAATTGTGGACAGTAAATGAGCAAATCTCTTGCGTTACGGCCCGCGCTGGCAGATAATCGTCGAACCTCTTCATGTGCCGCCATTGCTGGCTGCTGGGACGAAGTCGCTGTTTGTTGCGCGAAAGGGTACGCATGTTCTTTCAACAGTTGTTTGCCAAGAAATCGCTGGAAACGTTGGCGGCGGAGGCGGCGGGTGATAACCGTCTGCGCCGCATTCTGGGGCCGATTGGTTTGACGTCGCTGGGTATCGGAGCAATCATCGGGGCCGGCATCTTTGTCATGACAGGCCGGGCCGCGGCACAGGACGCAGGGCCTGCGATCATGCTGTCTTACGTCGTTGCCGGTCTGGGCTGCCTTTTCGCAGCGCTTTGTTATGCCGAGTTCGCTTCGACCACGCCAGTGGCCGGCAGTGCTTACACATATGCATATGCCACGCTTGGAGAGGTTTTCGCCTGGTTCATCGGCTGGGACCTGGTGCTGGAATACGCCATGGCTTGTGCGTGTGTGGCCGCGGGGTGGGCGAAGTATCTTAACTCGTTCACGAAGGTGTTCTTCGGGCTCGAGGTAATCCCGCAACTCTGCTCGGACCCGTTCTCCAAACCATGGGGCGAGGCCTATTTCAACATGCCGGCGGTGGTCATTATCCTGCTTTGCACCATAATCCTCGTAGTCGGCATTCGCGAAAGCGCCACAACCAATGCCATTCTTGTCGGGATTAAGCTTGGCGTGGTTTTGTTTGTGATTGGCGTGGGCTGGTCGTATGTCGATCGGGCAAACTGGACCACTATTCCCCCTGAAACGCGCCTAACCTTGGAAGGTCGCTTCGCGCCGGAATTGGCACGTGATTACCTCAAAGAGCAAAAAGTGCCCGATGCGGAGCTGAAAACAGCGGCAAAGAAGCTGGGCGGGCAAACTCTGGCTTTGTACCTTCTCAATCGCGAGGAGGAATTGACCGGCAAGAAACTTACCGATGCCGAGCAGAAATCCTTATTTGCGGGTGTCACGGTCCAGGACGGCACGATCGTCGAGTTGCCCACGACACAAACGGATGTGGCCAACGCCAAGGAGGTGCTAAAAAAGCTCGAGGTCCAGGTCGAAGAAACCCGCACCGAAAAATGGGGTGTTCTCGCCTTGATGGGCTTCGACCGCTCGCTCAGCAAGATCGATGACAGCACGCGCAGCAGTTTCATGCCTTACGGCATTTCAGGTGTCATGCTGGGCGCGGCCATTGTTTTCTTTGCGTACATCGGCTTCGACGCTATTTCAACGCACTCCGAAGAAGCCATTAATCCCGCTCGTGACCTTCCCATTGGGATTTTGACGTCGCTGGCGGTGTGCACGGTGCTTTACATTGCCGTGGCCGCCGTCATTACCGGTATGGTCCCGTACCCCGATATCGACACCGGCGCGGCTGTGTCCGAGGCATTCATCGAGCGTGCCAAGACCGACAACTCACCCGCTTTGGGCTACGCCGGCGGCTTGATCGCCACGGGCGCCCTGGCAGGGCTGACGAGCGTGCTGCTCATCACCTTTTTGAGCCAAGCCCGAATCTTTCTGGCCATGGCCCGCGACGGCATGCTGCCTCAGCGCATTTTCGGGGCGATTCACCCGAGGTTCCGAACGCCGCACATTTCGACAATGCTGACCGGCGGTCTGGTAGCGCTCGTGGCGGCCTTCACCCCCATCCTCAAGCTGGAGGAAATGGTCAACATCGGCACGTTGTCCGCCTTCGTCATCGTTTGCGCTGCCGTGCTGATCTTGCGCATCCAGCGGCCCGATGCGCATCGGCCGTTTCGGTGTCCGTTGGTTTATGTGGTGGCGCCGCTGGGCATCCTGGTCAACATGCTGATGATGCTCTTCTTGCCGCTGGATACGTGGTATCGGCTGGTCGGCTGGTTGGTCATCGGGCTGGTCATTTACTTCAGCTATAGCTACTTCCACAGTGTCGTGGGCCGGCGGCTGCGCGGTGAAAAAGTGGAGCAAATTGACATCCCGAACATGGGCCACGGGCACTAACATGACTTCCCCCGCAAAAGACGGCGCCTTCCAGCAAAAGCTCGGCCTGTTCGACGCCACCATGCTGGTCGCCGGCAGCATGATCGGCTCGGGCATCTTCATCGTGTCGGCCGACATCACCCGTGATGTCGGCTCCAGCGGTTGGCTGCTCGCCATCTCGGATCCTCACCGGCTTCATCACCATCATGGGCGCCCTCAGCTACGCCGAGCTGGCTGCCATGATGCCGCATGCCGGCGGACAGTACGTCTACCTGCGCGAGGCCTTTGGCTCGCTGTGGGCCTTTCTGTACGGCTGGACATTCTTTCTGGTCATTCAAACAGGCTTCATCGCCGCGGTCAGCGTGGCTTTTGCCAAGTTTCTCGGCGTGCTAGCGCCTCGACTCGGCACGGGCTTGGAAGGCGAAATCCTCTGGTCGAAAACGGATTTCGTGGTGTACCGGTACTTGCCCGTGCCGTGGCTCAAGGAGGACGAATGGCCGCTCTTCTTCCAGTGTGATTACCTCGCGATTACCCGCGGTCAGTTTGTCGCCGTCGGCGTTACCGTGGTCCTGACAGCGATCAATTGCTTCGGCGTGCAGCTTGGCAAATTGGTGCAGAACGTCTTCACCGTGGTCAAGCTTCTCAGCCTGGCGACGCTGATCGTGCTAGGCCTGACTGTCGCATTGAACACCGAGACCCTCAGCGCCAATTTCACCAATATCTGGGACGGCATCTGGACGACAGATCAATTCTTCAACGTCAGCAAGATCGCACCGGCGGGCCTCGCTGTGGCGATGGTCATCGGCGGTGCGATGGTCGGCTCGCTGTTCTCCGCCGATTCGTGGAACAACGTCACCTTCACGGCCGGCGAAACCCGCGATCCCAAGCGCAACTTGCCGCGCAGCCTGGTGCTGGGCACCACCATGGTCATCGGCCTTTACGTCCTGGCCAACGTCGCTTACCTGGCGGCGCTGCCGATACAGGGTGACAAAAAGCAGGTCGAGGCCAAGACCGCGGTGATTGAGCGCGCCAAGAAGGCCGCCAACGTCGACCTATTCAGGCTCAAGCTCGACATCGACGAGTGGGAAGTAAACATCGCCTCGGATCTAAAGAAGATCGATCACCTCACCAAGCTTGCCGCCTTGGCGGCCAAGGCCAACAAGGCGGACGAGGTCAAGAATCTCGAAAAGCAAATCATGATCGACCGCGCGCTCGTTGAAAAGCTCAAACAGCTTTTGGCAACCAAGAAATCGACCCTGGACTGGGCTACAAAAGATATGTCGAAGCTGGAGGAGGAATTGATCACCGCCGGAGGTATCTCTCTCGCCAAGGATGATCGCGTCGGCACGGCGGTGCTGGAGCGAGTCTCACCCACCCTGGGCGTGACGTTCATGGCCATTGCCATCATGATTTCGACCTTCGGCTGCGTCAACGGCCTGGTCCTGGCGGGGCCGCGTCTTTACTACGCGATGGCCAAGGACGGCTTGTTCTTCCGGGCTGTGGGCCATCTCAACGCCCGCGGCACGCCGGTGGCGGGGCTGGTGCTGCAAGGGCTCTGGTCGATCGTGCTGATCTTCTCGGGCACCTACAACGACCTGCTCGCTTACATCATCTTCGCGGCACTCTTGTTCTACGTGCTGACCGTGGCGGGCCTGTTCGTCTTGCGCAGAACCCAGCCGAACGCCGAGCGGCCGTACCGGGCAGTCGGTTACCCCGTGGTGCCCGCGCTTTACATCGCGCTGTGCACGTTCATCATGCTCGATCTGCTGGTGGTGAAGCCGGTTTACAGTTGGCCGAGTTTTATCATTGTGCTCGCGGGCATACCCGTCTTTTTCCTGTGGCGAGTGATGGGCACTTCGCAAGAGTCGTGAGATTCACAGCCATCTTTCAAGTCGGCCGCGAATCCCCTTGATCATTGCCAGGATTCTGAGAAGCACCCAGACCCACACCAGGATCGCAAGGAGAAACAATGCGCCCATGACGATTTGGCTCCCAGTTCGATCGATGTTTTCCGCAACATAGGCGCCAACATACAGAACGACCACGCACCAGATCGGCGTTACGACGCTCAGCACGGCACTCTGGATGAGCAATGCGTAGGTTTCGTTAGCCGCGAAGGAATCGCCGAAAAAAACGAACATGCCACGCACGAAGAGCATGAAAAAAACCCAGGCCGCAAATGCCAGCAAGGCCCATACAAGCAAGCCGGCAAAGGGCAGCAAGCCCACGGCGCCCCAGCCTTCCGTTCGCAGACCAGCCACAGCCAAGGCGAAGCCCAGGCCGCCAATCCAGGCAAAAAAACCAATGCAATCCAGGCTGAAGGACAAAACGATCAGTAACCTGGCTCCGGTTTTATGCGGCACCCACAGACACAATAAGGACCCGATCGCCGCCAAAATCGGGGCAAGCGTCAGGCAAAGCACGCCAACGCCGGCGGTAACGACGATAAGGCCGGCCATTGCCGCGGTCAAAAACGGTGATTGGACGCGCGCCTGGTCCACGATCGTTACGAGCACGATCCAAATGATCACGCTCAAAATGCTGATCAGAACCAGCAGAACTCTGGCGTAATGACAGGCCATCCCGTGACGGGTGATGCGCATCCGCTGCGCGTTGGACGTGTCCGTCGGTTTCCTGAGCGGAGCAACGTCCGCCAGGGGGGCTTCTTCCTTCAATTTGAATGTGGGAGGCGCCGCCACGGGCTGAGGGGAAACGTGCGCGGAAGATGGCGGTACAACTGGCGCCGCGATGAACATCACGGCTTGACAGGTTGGACAGCGAATTTGTTTGCCGAAGTGCTGGTCGTCGATCAATAAGACGTGCTCATTCGGACAGCGGATTTGAAATGCCATGCCGCACCTCTACCCGTGTTCATTGATCACGTCGATCATCATGCGCAGCCGTCCCAGGTGGCGGCGGTCGAAGCGGAAGCGCAGGCGAGGCATCGCGGCCAGGTGCGGATCGGTGGCCTCGGCCGGCAGCGCGGCGGACGTTTCAATGGTGCCGCGCACGATGATGTCGGCGAAATCCGTTCGCAGCGCCTCCAGGGTTTCCGGCTTGATTTGCCGCTGCAGCCGCAGCACCAGTTCGTCGCCGACGTAGCGCATGCTGTGGTAGACGCGATAGAAATCGAGCACCTCCGCACCGCCTCGTCGACGGAATCCGTCACCTTGTACAGCGCCAGGTCGCTGGGCGAGATCAGCTCGCGCGGCAAGCAGGACGTTGGCGATGTAATGGTGCCATTGCTTCCAGTAATCGCCGCCGGGCTCGTCGACCATGACGATGGGGAAAAGATGGCTTTTGCCGGTCTGCACCAGCGTCAGCACCTCGAAGCCTTCGTCCTGCGTGCCGAAGCCGCCGGGGAAAAGGGCGACGGCGTCGGACTCCTTGACGAACAGCAGCTTGCGCGTGAAGAAGTATTTCAGGTGCATGAGCTTGGTGTCGCCGGCGATGATCGGAGTTGGCGTCCTGCTCGAATGGCAGCAGGATGTTGATGCCGATGCTGTTGTCGCGGCCGGCGCCGACGTGGCCGGCTTCCATGATGCCGCTGGCGGCGCCGGTGATGACCATGAAGCCGGCCTCGGCCATGCGCCGGCCAAATGCCGCCGCCGCCTGGCAGGCGGGATGATCGAGCGGCAGCCGCGCCGAGCCGAACACCGTCACCTTGCGGCGATTGCGGTACGGGGCGAAAACCTTGAAGCAGTAGCGCAGCTCCTTCAGCGCGGTGCTCAGCAGCTTGACGTCGCCGCGATTGGCGCGGTCGCGGATCAGTTTGTCGGCCGTCTCCTTGATCTGCTGGATGAGCTGCTCGGTGCCGATCGGCTTGCGGTCATCCTCTTTGTGAACGTCGATGTCGTGGATTTGCTGAAAGGGGTTGACGGCCCCGCCGACGGCTGGCTCTTCCATGCGGATGGTCCTTTTTGGGGGATAATAACCCGAAGCGCAAGCGAGGGCCGACAGCATCCCTCGCTTGCGCTTCGGGTTGGTGTTATTATAATCTCTCAATCAGTGCCGCTGAGGGCCTCGATGGCTTCCTTGCGGTTGGGGTAAAAGGCCCACAGCGTTTCCAGCTCGCACAGGTGCAGCAGCTCCCGGGCCGGCGGAGACTCCCGCCAAAACGATTTCACTGCCTTGTTTCTTGGCCAGCGTGTGGCAACGCAGCAGGAAGGATACGAAAATCGAGCCGACGTAGTTGACCTGGCTGAGGTCGACCACAATGCCCGACGGCGGATCTTGCTTGAGCGAGCTGATCACCATTTTGGCGGCCTGTTCGATCAAGGCCTCGTGCATTTCTTCCACCTTCGCCGAGGGGATCACCACGGCAACTTCGCCGTGCCGCTCGATGCGAAACGATTGGTCCTGCGTCGCTTCGGTTGACATGTTGTGAATGCCTGTTCAGTAGAGACATTTGTTTGATGTTTCCGATGGTTCAGGCTACCATGCTGCCGTAAGGTTTCAAGCAGAAAAGATGTCTTGCTGGGCGGCGCGATGCCAAAGTTAGGGAGTTTTCCGTCATCCCGGGCTTGATTATCAGGGTTTTTGCGGTGAAATGAAGGAAGGGTAAGCAAAATGGTGCAGCTGCCGATTGCGCTGGCTTTGTCAATTTGTGAAAGCGTCGTGGTAGAGGAACGCACGCGCAATGTCTCCCTGATCAACTGTTTCACGACGCGACTGGTGACAGTGTTTCCCTCTCCACCACAAAAAATGGCGGCAGTCGCTTTCTTTGTGGATGGTTTTGGCGACATCGGGCTGAAAATGGTGATCGAGCACGTTGCAACGGGCGACATCATCTACGAAGAACACCATCAGATGAAGTTTTCTGATCCATTGCAGGAATCGCGGGCAGTTTTTCGATTTGGCGATTTGGTCTTTCCGCAGCCAGGAAAGTACGACGTTTCCTTGATTGCCGAGGGGGAGTTTATCGCACACCATTCGTTTCATGTTTTTGAGAGAAAGGGGCTAGCATGAGCGTTATTTACACGACGCCGCAACCTTACGGAAGCTCCGAGGGCTGCGATAGTTCCAACAGCCAGGTGGTGATTATTGAGGGGGGGGGCGACACCACGATTCGCCCATTGCCTCCAGAGTTGAAAGAGTTCCGCCGGCGTCAGCAAGAAAAAGAGAAGGAATTACTGCGCTTGGCTGAAGAATACAAGCAAGAGCTTGAGAAGCAAAAGCGGAAACAGGAGGACGCCGACAAGAACCCTGAAGGCGACGGCCAAGTAGGGGGTGACTAACCCGCCAACCGTGCCCGCTGCGGTTGCACGAAGAAAAACTGTCACAAGTGCCTACCTCATCCGCATGTGTTATGTGAAGGGGATATGTGACGATTGACCTTGCCCGCAACTGGAGCCGTGCCGTGATCGACATTCAACCAAGCCAGCGCACCGTGGTAAAGACGCAGCAGCATAGCGTCTGGGCCATGCTCGGGACGATGGCGTTATTTCTGGTTTTTGTGGCAAAAGTCGTCGTGGTTGCCATCCGGCTGACCATGTAAACGCCAACATTGCACCTTCCCGAACATGGCTCGATCCCCTATGTCAAAGAGACCAGGACTTTTGCAAGGTTGATAACCAGGAGGACAAGCCATGCCCCAGAAACGCCCCCGCACCAAGGCATCGAAAAAGCGACTCATTCGCATCAAGGACGGCCGGCGGAAGAAAAAAACCGCCAGCAGGGTTATGCCGGATCGGTGATTTTCATCCTTTCGCCTCCTTGGCGCCGATCCAGCGCCGATTTGCAATAATCAAGCAGCCGCAGCGCCACCAATTCGTTGGTCAACTCGTCCATGTCGGGCTTGCCCAGAGTGCGGCAAACCTCCTCCAGCAACAGGTCGGCGAACTGGGCTCGGGCCCGGTGCAGCGTCTGGCGCATGGCCTGGTCGGAGATCGGCTTGCCCAGCTGGCGCGATAGCGCTCAGCCATCTCGGCACCCGCCATTTCCGGGTGCTGGATCTGAAAGCGCAGAACGGAGTGATACGATTTGCCGCTTGCGCGCTCCGCCTCGGCCAGCGCTTCCCAGGTGCGGGCCAGCACTTCCTCGCGAAAGCTGGACACAAACGCCTCGTCACTGGCACTCTGATCGGCGGGGCTGCCGGGGATGGAGCTTTCGTCAGGCAGCGGCCTTGGGCCTTTCTCGCGCTGCACCTTTTGCTTGCGATAGAAGTCCATGACCAGGTTGCGCAGCGACACCTTGAGGAAATCGCGAAAGCGGCCACGCTCGGGATTGGCTTTTTTGAAGTCGCCGCGCAGGAAACGGGTGGCGAATTCCTGAGTCAAATCCATCGCCATATCCTCGTTGCGGACGATACCCAGGATGTAGCGGTAAACGGCGCCATAGTAACGCAGCACCAGATCGCGCGCCATCTCGTCCGGCTTTTCGTCGGGTTTGGAGGCGCGAAACATCTGCGTCCACAAGGTCTCGATGCGGCTGAGGCGTTGGTCTTGGTGGGGTTGCATCGGTGTTCTCGCTTAAAAGTCCCTAAAAGCATGGTTCAATCCGAGGCGAACATTTGCGTAGGACGGCCTTCCCCGGCCGTCCGTGGCGGGAGTGACGGGCGGGGAAGCCCGTCCTACAAGATATTACCCGACCGGCGGCCGAAACACGAGAGTTTTTCAATCTCCGGCAAGAGGTTGCACGATGCGCCGGAAATGACATAATGGTATAACACAACCGAGCCCAAGCAGGAGTTGGCCATGACCAAGCCGCCGGACCCAACATCGCCGTCGCCACGTCGGGGCACCGTCTCGGAATCGCCGCAGAGGCTCACAGCCGTGCCCGGCGACAGTGCGTTGGATGCGTTGCCGCCGGAACCCCCGCCGCCCGGCCCGGCGGCGCCGCCGGCCACCCTCGCCTTTGCCGATACCCAATCCACCGGCAGCGGCGAGTTTCCGCCGCGCATTCCCGGCTACGAAATCCTGGGCGAATTGGGCCGCGGCGGCATGGGTGTCGTTTTCAAGGCCCGGCATCTGCAGCTGGGCCGGCTGGTGGCCCTCAAAATGAGCCGGTCGGGCGAGCTGAGCGGCGAGGAGTTGGCACGCTTCCGCGCCGAGGCCGAGGCGGTGGCGCGCCTGCGGCATGCCAATATCGTGCAGATTTATGAAGTGAGCGAATGCCAGGGACGGCCGTTTTTCGCGTTTGAATATGTCGAAGGCGGCAGCCTGGCCGACTTTCTCCGGGGCACGCCGCAGCCGGCCAAACCCTGCGCGGAGCTGGTGGAAAAACTGGCCAGGGCCATGCAGGCCGCCCACGAGCACGGCATCATCCATCGCGATCTCAAACCGGCGAATGTGCTGCTGGGGGGCATGGCGGCTGCCGCGCACCATGCCGAGGGCGCAGGCGCCGGCCATCCCAACCACATGACCACCATGCAATGGAGCGCCGCCTATTCTCCCCTGGCCGTGCCAAAAATCGCCGACTTCGGCGTGGCCAAGCGGCTCGACAAACAATCGCTGCACACGGCCACCGGCGCCGTGCTGGGCACGCCCAATTACATGGCGCCCGAGCAGGCCTGGGGTTCCGACAAACGCCGGCCGGTCGGTCCACCGGTGGATGTCTACGCCCTGGGGGCCATCCTCTATGAGATGATCACGGGGCGGCCTCCGTTTCTTGGCGAAACGCCGCTCGATACGCTGCAGCAAGTGGTGATGCAAGAGCCCGTGCCGCCCACGCGGCTGCAGCCGAAAATCCCCAAGGATTTGGAGACGATTTGCCTCAAATGCCTGCAGAAGGACTCGGGCCGGCGCTACGTCAGCGCCGCGGCGCTGGCCGACGACCTGCGCCGTTTCCTCGATGACCGGCCGATCCTCGCGCGGCCTTCCGGCCCCATGACCCGGCTGATGCGTTGGCGGCGGCGCAATCCCGCCGTGGCCGCCCTGCTCGTGATCGCGGCGCTGTTGCTGCTCACGGGCACCGGCGTTTCCACGTATTTCGCCTTCTCGGCGTCCAACGCCGCCGAGGAAGCCAAACATAACGCCGCCAGGGCCGACGACAAGGCCCGCGAAGCCAAGGAAAATCTGGAGGTCGCCAATGCCAATCTCGAAAAAGCGGTGGCCAATGAAAAGCTGGCCGTTCGCAATCTGGCGGAGCGCGACAAGGTCTTCTACAGCTGGAAAACCACCCTGGCCTTCCGTGCAATGCAGGACAACAAAGTCGGCGAGGTGCTGGAGCTGCTGGACAGTCTGATCCCAGTCCCCGGCGCCGTTGACCTCCGCGGTTTCGAGTGGTATTTAATGCGGCAGCGTTCCGGCGGCAAACCCGTGACCTTCCATGCTCACGACAGCCCCATTTTGGCCATGGCGTTCAGCCCCGACGGCAAGTCGCTGGCCACCGCCAACGCCTCCCGCAATCAGCAAGGGCAGCCTGTGGCGGTCGACATTATCCTGTGGGATGTGCGCAGCACCAAACCCAAAAAAGTCTTCCGCGACATCCCGGCGAGCGTGACCTGCCTCGCCTTCCGTCCCGACGGCAAACGATTGGCCAGCGCTTGCGAAAACAACACCTTCCGGGTGTGGACCGTGGAAACCGGCCAGCCCGTGTTCGAGTGTAACGGCCACGAAGGCGCCGTGACCAGCATCCAGTTCACGCCCGACGGCAATGAGCTCATCACTTCCTCGACCGACAAGACCGTGGGCATCTGGGACGCCGAGACCGGCAAACCGGCGGGCAACTCGGTGACCTTGCCTGATGCGGCGCAATGGGTGGCGCTGCAACCCGACGGCAGCACCATCGCCGCCGCTTGCCGCGACGGTACGGTTTTTTTGTGGGACAAGGACACAGGCCGCGAAGTGAATCGTCTCAAGGGCAACAGCAGCCCCGTCCTGCATGTGGCCTGGAACCCCAAGAACAAGCAACTGGCCGCCGCTTCGCAGGACGGCAGCGTGCGGCGTTTGGGACACCGCCACCGGCGAGTTGGCCGCGCCCCCGCTTCATGTGCACAGCGGCCGGGTCAACAAGGTCGCCTTCAGCAGCGACGGCAGCTACCTGGCCAGTGTTTCCGACGACAAGACGCTGCAATTGTTTTACGCCAGCTCCCTCTCGCTCGCCAAGAAGTTCAAAGATCACAAAAGTGAGGTCCTGTGCCTGGCCTTTGGCTTGGAGAGCGCCGAGCTGGCCTCGGCATCCGCCGACGGCGAGGTCATTATCAGGCCGTTTACCATCAAGCCCCCCGCCCTGATCCTCAAGGGACACAGCGAAGGCGCGGGCGTGTGGGACGTGGCTTACAACGGCGACGGCAGTTTGTTGGTCAGCAGCCGCGGCATCAATTTCAAATCCCTGGACGATCCCCACGCCGGCAGCGAAGTGATCGTCTGGACCGCCAGCACCTCCCGACCGGAGCCGCCCCTGACGGCCCACACCATGCGGGTCTACCGTGCCGCCTTCCAGCCGTTGCCCGGCAAGCTGCTGGCCACCGCCTCGCGCGACGGCACGGTTCGCCTTTGGAACCTCGGCAAGGACGATGAACCGCGGATTCTGGACACGCTGGGCCCGCCCTGCTACGCCCTGGCCTGGAGCCCGGACGGCAAACGGATCGCGGCGACCTGCGAAATGGCCGAGGAGGGCAAGGCCTTTAGCCGCATCACCGTCTGGGACCTCGAAGTGGGAGCACCAGTACTGACCATTGACCGCCTCCAATATGGCATGGAATCGTTGGCCTGGAGCCCGGATGGCAAATGGCTAGCCGGCGCAGCTCGGCGGCTGCCAATATCTGGCTGTGGCGCGCGGACAGCGGAGAGCTGGCCCACGTTTTCAGCGGCCACACCGAAGGCATCAAGAGCTTGGCGTTCAGCCCCGACAGCCGTTGGCTCGCCTCGGGCGGCCGCGACGACACGGCACGGGTTTGGGACGTCCGCGCGAAAAAGCCCTGGCTTGTGCTGAAAGGCCACACCGGCGACGTTCGCGCCGTCGCCTTCCATCCCAGCCAGGCCCGCCTGGCCACGGCATCCGACGACAAGACGATCAAACTGTGGGACCTGGGAACTCAGCAGGAAATCTTCACATTGAGTGGGCACACGGGAAAGGTCACGGCGCTGGCGTTTCGTCCCAGCGGCTATCAGTTAGCCTCGGCCTCGGACGACGGCACCCTGCGCATCTGGGACGCCACGCCCCTGCCGGAAGACCTCGCGTTCAAGAGGCCCTAAAAAAAGGGGACAGGCCCCGTTGCCGGAACGGCCCGAAGGGTGCTTCGCACAACGGGGCCTGTCCCTTTTTTTAGGGCCCAGATTTGTAGGACGGCCTGGAAGGCCGTCCTACGGACATGTCACACCGGATTGGGCCGTCAAAAACTCCCCGATCAATTCCGCCAGCACCGCCGCATGGGTGAAGATTGCCATGTGGCCGCAGCGGGTCAGCTCGACGCGGCTGACGTTGGGCAAGCCCATGAGCAGCTCGGTTTCGCATTGCTGGTTGACGAGCGGATCGGCATCGCCGCAAACCAGCAGCACCTTCTGGCGGATGGAGGGCAAAATCCGCCGCACATCGACCTGGTCGAGAATCAATGCCCGGTGAGCGACCGCCGGCATGGGCATTTCGCCGCTGCGGTGAACGTAAAAATCCCACAAGGCAGGCTCGCACTGGGCGAAAGCGCCGCGAACCGTCGTGTGCATGATCCAGTTGCGCAGCGGCAAATAGCGCATCGGCCCGTTCCACCAGCGCGCCAACGACGCCAGCAGCCGTTCCGCCGGCGCCAGCTTGCGATGGGCGAACCCGCTGAGCAGGACAGCGCGAGGAAAACGCTTCGGCTGGGCGTTCAGAGCCGCCAGCGTGATTGTCGAGCCGAACGAATAACCGAGCGGAAATGCTTCCGCGGCCCCCACGGCGTCAAGAATCGCCAGCAGATCGTCAACGAAGCCGGCGTGATGGTACTGCGGCAAATGGGCGCCGTCGCCCTGCCCGGTCGGCCAATCGTAGGCCACGCAGCGAAAATGGCGGCTAAGATTGCGCCAGCAGCGGCACGAAAGAGAGCGAATCGTCCACCAAACCCGGCACGCACACTAATGTGGGTCCCGTGCCCCAGGTGAAATAGGGGCACAGATACCTGCCTGTGTCGCATACGCCGCGAACCGCTTCACGTTGGAAGCGATCCATCGTCTCCGCCAAGGGGAGCGGTTCAAAGTGCCAGCCGCACGTTGCAGGGGTGAGCGGGCACTGCTGCTGGGGCGCGGGAATACCCCGGAAGCGGATTGCGCTGACCAGGAACTCGTGTCAGGTATGTTGGTGGTTGCCATGGCTGCTCTCCCATGCAAGGGTCGGCATGCCGGCGCTGGCGTGCTGGCGATGGCCACCCTGTTTACATTATAGGCCCCGCCGGGCGTGAGGAAGAACAAGCAAACGCGCTATTTTGAATTGTTGCGTTGCACACACACCCCCACTTTCGCGATTCGCGGCATGTGCGTGCAATCAATTTTCTTTCGTGGCTCCTTGTAATAAGGCGGCGGGTCGTGTGCCCCATGCGTGCCAACTCGCCGTCGATCTCGAGAACAATTCGGATGTCCGCGTTGGTCTCTTACCGCGTCCGGGCAGCTCAAACCAGCACGCGCAGCTCGCGCGGCAGCGGGAAATTGACGTGTTCCTCGCGGACCGTGCGGCTCTCCACTTCCGCACCATAGCGCTCTTGCAGAAACTCGACGCACTCCTGCACGACTTCCTCCGGCGCGCTGGCCCCGGCGGTGATCAGCACCGTCTCGTGCCCCTTGAACCAGGCCGGATTGATTTCCTTGACGCCGTCGATCAGGTAAGCCGGCTTGCCGCAGCTGGAGGCCAATTCGGCCAGGCGCTGGCTGTTCGAGCTGTTGCGGCTGCCCAGGACCACCACCAGGTCGGCCTGGGGAACCAGTTCCTTCACGGCTTCCTGGCGATTCTGCGTGGCGTAGCAAATGTCGTCCTTCGACGGCCCGACGATCTCCGGGAAGCGCTTCCGCAGGGCCGCGATGATGATCTCGGCGTCATCCACGCTCAGCGTCGTCTGCGTCAGGTAGGCCACCTTGGCGTCGGCCGGCAGCTGCAAGTCGCTCCGACTTCGCCGGCGTCCTGCACCAGGAGGATGTTGCCCGGCGCTTCGCCCATGGTGCCGAGGACTTCATCGTGCCCTTCGTGGCCGATGAGCAGGATCGTGTAGCCTTCGTTGGCGAAGCGGACCGCTTCGAGATGAACCTTGGTCACCAGCGGGCAGGTGGCGTCGATGGCGCGTAGATTTCGCTCGATCGACGCCTCGCGAATGGCCGGCGCGACGCCGTGAGCGCTGTACAGCACATTCGCACCGGCCGGCACTTCGTCGATGCTGTCGACGAAGACGACGCCCTGCTTGCGAAAACGCTCGACGACGGGCCGGTTGTGGACGATCTCGTGGTAGACGTAAAGCGGCGTGCCGAACAGCTTCAAGGCCCGTTCGAGGCTGTCGATGGCCATGTTGACGCCGGCGCAAAAACCGCGCGGATTGGCGAGAATGATTTTCACTTGCGTCCTTACTTGTCGTACTTGACTTCCTTGACCGTGATGATCTTCTTGCCGTCCTTCTCGACGACCGTGCCGATGACGGTGCCTTTCGTGAATTCACTGCAATTATCCAGAGGGAACTTCTTGTGCGATTCCGGCTCGTAATAATAAACCACATCCGGCATCTTGTCTTTTTTCACGACCACGACGTTGGCGCAGGTGGTTCCCTGGTTCAGGCCGCACTTGGCGCAGCCCAACTCACCCTTGATCGTGACTTCCTTGCCATCCTGCCCACTGGCGTCGCCAAGCAGCAGCAAGGCGACGGCCGAGGCGAAGAACAAGCCCAAAATAGCTCTCATGCGAGTCTCCCAGTTTATGTAAGCAAGCGATTCCCAACCGAAGCCCGCAGCGGCTTGACGGGAACTGCTCGACACTGAGAGTATACCGGCAGACAGGCCGGGGAGCAACCGCGAAGTGAGTCCGCGGCGAGCCGAGCCGCGTAAGCGGCCGGGTCGGAACAAGCGATGCGCGCTCGAACCGGCCGCTTACGCGGCTCGGCTCGCCTGTCCCCGGAAAGGGGACGCAGCTTGCAAAAAATCCTCGATGTGCTCTTTCAGCCGTCGTATAATGCAAATGTTCCGGAGAGGCACTTTCCTTGGCTCAAAAAGCCCGATGGAGGTAACTTCCATGTCCGCGGTAATCCAGGCACCGGTCGAAATGATGGAAGCAGTCGCGGCATTGCGCCTGCCCCCGAAAGCCGACAGGCGTCTTCAGGATCTCATGGACCGGAACAATGAAGGCTTTTTGACGGCTGACGAAAAAACGCAGCTAGAAGTGCTGGTCGAACTCAGCGAAGGGCTTTCGCTTGTCCGCGCACAGGCGCTGCACCTATTGGGACGCCAGCCGTTATGACGGCACGAAACGAGTTGACCCGCCAGGCCGAAGAACGCGCCGCAGGCCGTTGCGAGTATTGCCGGATGCATCAATCGCTACAGGGAGCGACCTTTCACCTCGAACACGTTTTGCCGTCTTCCCTTGGCGGCGAAACCATCCTCGCTAATTTGGCTTGGGCCTGCCCGGGGTGTAATCTCCGCAAAGCTGACCGCGTCGAAATCCTTGACCCAGTTGCCGGCATTGTTATTCCTCCCTTTAATCCGCGCCGCGATGACTGGAGCACCCATTTCCGGTTTGAAGGTTACCAACTTATCGGTCTGTCAGCAGTGGGGAGAGCAACCGTCGTTGCGCTCGATTTGAACCATCCTCGCCGGTTGCTCATCAGGCAAGCGGAGGAGTTATTCGGCCTATTCAATTAGGATCGGCATGCTCGGGACAACGGGGCCTGGCTTTTTTGGGAGCCGCGCTGCCAAATTAACGGCCTCCTTGCGTTTTCCATCGGCGCCAGCTACGCTAATCGTGTTGACCGGCCGTGCCCAAGGGACATTTTTGATGCGCTATCTTCTCCTGTGCTTGTTGTCGCTCGCAGCCCTCGCCCCAGCGTATAGCCAGCCGCCGTCGTTGAAAGATGCCCAGGAGCGTCTGCTGCGTGGCAATTACGCCGAGGCTCGCGAGTTGTTCGAGGCGCTGGCCAAGGAGCCGCGCAACAAAACCGCGGCCGCCATCGGACTGTGCCGTGCCTGGCAGAGTGAAGGCGAATACGACAAGGCCCTGGCCGTCATCGACGGCGCCATAAAAGACGATCCCGCCAGCGCCGATTTGCTCGCTTACCGTGCCGAGCTGCTTTTCATGCGAGGCCGTTGGGATGACGCTCAAGGCGCGGCCAAGCAAGCGTTGGCCAAGGATGAAAACCAATTTCGCGCCGACTGGATCATGGCCCAGCTTTACCGCGACCGCGGCGATTCCAAAAAAGCCAGCGAGGAGTTGTTGTGGTTTGTTCGCCGCTTCGCCAAACAAGACCCCAACCTGCGCGACCCCGATAACCTCCTGCTTGTTTGCCTTGCGGAGTTGGAACGGGCCGCGCGGGGACAAACGGCTGATCGACCAGTTCGAGGTGGTGCTCAACGATCTGCTCAGGCCGCTGGCGAAGAAGCACAAGGACTACTGGCCCGCCGAATTCGAGGCCGGCCGGCTCGCCCTGGAAAAATACGACTACGCCAGCGCCACCATTTCGCTGGACAAGGCGCTGGCGATCAATCCCCGCGCCGCCGAGGTTTTGGTCAGCAAAGGCATGGCCGCCCTGGGGACCTACGACATCGACGACGCCGAGCATCTTGCCGAGCAAGCGCTGGGAATCAACCCGAATTTGACCTCGGCGCTCCGCCTGCGTGCCGACGTACACATGGTGACAGGGGCCTACGATGAAGCCCTCAAGGTCCTGGCCAAGGCCAGTTTGGTCAATCCGCTGGAGGAAGCGACCTTGGCCCGTGTCGCCGCCAACTATTTCTTGCTGGGCCGCGACGGCGATTTCCAGGATGTCGTCAAGAAGGTGCTCAAGCAGAATCCCAAGGCAGGCGTGTTCTTCGCCGAGTTGGCCGAGAGACTCGAGGATAGAAAGCGTTATCCCGAGGCCGAGAAATACTATCAGCAAGCGCTCAAGCTGCGGCCGAATCTGGTCGCGCCGCGCAATCTGCTGGGCCTGCTTTACATGCGGCTCGGCCAGGAGGAAGACGCCGGCCTCACCCTGGAGGAGGCCAACAAACTCGATCCCTTCAATGTCCGCGTCGTCAATTCGCTGCGCGTGCTCGACCATCTCAAAAGTTACACGACAACGCGGACGGATCATTTCGCGATCCGCTTCGACGCCAAGCACGACAAGATTCTCGCCCGCTTCATGGCGCGGGACCTCGAGGCGATTTACAAGCAGCTGGGCGAGCTGTTCGACTATCGTCCCGAGGGGCCTTTCTTGATTGAAGTGTTCAACAATCACGACATGTTCAGCGGCCGGGTCGTGGCCTTGCCCGACCTGCATACTATTGGTGCTTGCACCGGCCACATGGTGGCGATGGTGTCGCCGCACGACAAGGCCAATCGAATCGTGAAGCCGTTCAACTGGGTTCGCGTGCTTCGCCATGAGCTGGTGCACGTTTTCAATTTGGAGCAGACCGGGTTCAAGGTGCCGCACTGGTTCACGGAAGGCCTGGCGGTGGGCAACGAAGGTTTTCCGATGCCGCCGCTTTGGCATCACCTGCTGCAAAAACGGTTGGGCAGCGGCGAGCTGTTCAATCTCGACAACGTCAATCTCGGTTTCATTCGCCCCGCCTCGGGCGAGGATTGGCAGCTGGCCTATTTGCAAAGTCTGCAATATGTCGAATACCTCAAAAAGACTCACGGCAAGGAGCGAATCGGCGATTTCCTCAAGGCATACGCCGACGGCCTGAGTACCGACGCCGCGCTCGAGAAATACTGCAAGGTCGCCAAGGCCGACTTCGAAAAGGGCTACCGCCGGCATCTGGAAGAGTTGGCCCGCAAGTTCTCCGGCAAGCCGCCGCCCAAAGTGTTAACCTTCAAGGAAATCGAGACGGCCGTGGCTAACGATCCGGACAACGCGGATCTGAATGCCCAGCTTGCCGAGCGGTTTCTGCTATTGGGCGACAGGCTGCAAGCGAAAAAGCTGGCCGAAAAGGCGACTGCCAAACGCCAGAATCAGCCGCTGGCGACCTACGTGCTGGCAAGCTTGCTGGGCGCCGGCGAGCGTCAAAAGGCAGTGACCATGCTGGAGGCGGCCATCGATCGTGCGAGCCCCGACCTGAAAGTCCTTCGCCTGCTGGGCAGTCTGCGGTTCGAGGCCAAGGAATATGATGCCGGGGCCGAAATTTTTGAACTCGGACGCAAGGCTGAGCCGTATGACAATACGTGGCTGATCGAGTTGGCGAAGTGCTACCGGGCCAACAGCAACTCCAAAAAGCTCATCGGCGTGCTGATTGATCTGCGCCGACCGACGCGGACAACCTGGAGTGCAGACGGCTTGCCGCCCAGTTACTCGCCAAGGAAGGCCGCCACGCCGAGGCGGAACGATATGCCAGGGAGGCGATGGAGATTGACGTGCTCGACAAAGCCGCCCAGCAGACGCTGGAGGCGGCGTTGCGGGCGCAAAACAAGATTGCGGAAGCAGATGAGTTGGTGAAGATGTTGCGGCAATGACAAAGGGTTCATTTGGGAAATGCCTGTTTCTTTGATATTTCACCCCTTTGGGGTGTCCAGGAGTGGATGGCGTGACTCTCACCGAAGTGCAACGTCTCATCCGCGACCTCTACGGCGCCAAGGACCAGCGCCGGGGCGTGGAGGGCACGTTCATGTGGTTCATGGAAGAAGTCGGCGAATTGGCGGCCGCCTTGCGCGGCGGCAGCGCCGAGGAAAAGGCCGCTGAGTTCGCCGACGTCCTGGCCTGGCTGGCGACGCTCGCCAACGGCGCCGGCGTTGACCTTGATGACGCGGTACGGGCCAAATACGGCAGCGGTTGCCCTGGCTGCAACCAGACGCCTTGTGTCTGCGCTCAAGCGGAGAAACCATAAATGAAAAAGGCCTCGCTTACCTTTGGCGCGTTGTTGTTGCTGCTGACACCGGCGGCGGCAGACGCCCAGCAGCTGGTGCGGCGCTTTCGCCTCGATGAAAGCAACACGCAAATCGGCTTTCCGAGATCCGGGCCCTTCCGCGGCGCCGACGGCTTCAAGGCCGGATTGTGGTCCCCGCTGATCGTCAAATTTACCGAGGATGATGACGGCAACATCCGTCTGCCAGTCGCGGTAGACGGCTCGGTCAGTGCTGAGTTATTCGTGGAAACTCGCCGATTTCGACGGCGTGCTCAGCGTCTATCCCCAAAAGTTCACCTTTGGAGCCGCCGATCCGCTGCAGCTGGTGACCTATTTCAAGCCTGGCGCCATGAACCCCCAGATCAAAGTCTCCGTCAGAGTCGGCGAGAAAACCTATTCCACGATCTTGCGCACCTCGGTTTTTCAACCCGTCGAGTTGGGCGAGCATCTTTACCTGACGCTCGGCGACCGTTTGCCAGGATTCCAGGAATCTTTGTTGGTCATGCTTGGCAAAGCCGACAAAAAGGCCCAGAAGGATAAAGACGGCATATTTCCTGCTGGTATCGACGTGATTGAGGAAACCCGGCCGCGTTTTGCCTTCAGCGAGAGCAACGCCCACAATCTGCCTACGGTGTGGTTCGGCTACAACGCCGTCGACCTCATGGTTCTGGTCACTGCCAATGACAAGCTCCTCGACAAGCTGAACGGCGACCGGGAACCCTCGCCACAGCTGGTGGCCCTGGCCGAGTGGGTCCGTCGCGGAGGCAGGTTGGTGATCAGCATCGCCCCGGTCAACCGCGAGAAGGTTCAACGCCTGCTGACTTCACCCGTCTGGCTGCCGGCCCTGCCGCCTCTGTTGGTCAGCGAAAGCCCGGCGTTGCCCCTCGATTCGCTCGATGACCTGTGCACGTGGTCGACGGCCAACAACTCTCAGGAAATCCGCTTCGCGCCGCTTCATACCAAGGAAGGCCAACAGCCGGACCGCCTTGGCGTTCGCCTGCGCAACCACCCAGCCCTGGCCGTGATGTGCAAAGAGCCCGATGGCCCAAAGAACTTCGCACCCCTGGTCGCGCGCTTGCCGCACGGTCTGGGAAGCATCACGCTGGTGGCATTCGACGTTAAGGATCCCTTTATCGCCGGCTGGCGCGGGCAACACCAATTCTGGCGTGCGGTGGTCGAAAAGCTGGCGCCTCGCAGCAAAGGCACTGACGCAGCCAACCACTTTGGCGGCCGGGAGCAGTGGGGTTATCCCCAGGGTGGGGACATCGCGTCTCAGCTTTATACGCAGCTGGAGGCATTCGACGTGCCCACGATTTCGTTCGGCTGGGTGGTGCTGTTTATCTTCATTTACATCATCGTTGTGGGTCCCGTTGATTACATCATTCTCAAGTTCGTCTTCAAGCGGTTGGAGCTGACCTGGCTGACGTTCCCGGCGGTAGTCATCACCGTCAGCTTGCTGGCCTATTTCACCGCCTATGCCATCAAGGGCAAGGAACTCAACGTCAACAAAGTGGACCTCATCGACATCGACATGCGTGACTCGCTGGGTGAGGATTTTCAGCCCAAAGGCGCCCGCGTCTTTGGCACGACCTGGTTCACGATCCGCAGTCCGCGCATTCAAAACTACACCATCGGCATTGAGCCGATGGTCCACGCCTGGAAGCCGGGCGGGGCCGCTCCGCTTGCGCCCATCGAGCCGACGATGAGCTGGTTGGGGCGGCCCGAGCACGCCGGCATGGCGGCCAGCGGCCGTGCTCGTTCACAGGGTCTTTTCAATCGCACCTATCAATACCAGCCCTACGCCACGGGGCTGCGTGAGGTGCCGATCCCGGTTTGGACCACGAAGTCTTTTACAGCCTCGTGGGAGGCCGCGCTTGATAAAACCAAGCTGCCCTTTGAGTCCAAGCTGACTTACGAGGTTGGCAAACCAGCGCCCGTGACGGGCACTATCAAGAACAACCTCCCGTTCGAGCTGTACAATGTCAGCCTTGTGGTGGGCGACAAGTATTATGAATTGGCCAAAATCGCCCCGGGAGCCACGGTGACGCTCGACCTCGGCCCCGTGGTGGCAAAGCCACTGACTACCTGGCGGGAATCTAACAAGGGCAATAACAAGCCCGCGGGTGGCGATGAGGTGGATGGGAAAAAGCAATTTTTCCAGCCGGGCGCGCGCGCTGCGCGACATCATGTTCCATGAAAAAGTCGAGGCCAACAACATCAACAGCGCTCGCAATCATACTTTCCGGGCGGTAGATTGGACCTGGCGCTGCGAAGCGGACTGGCGGCAGGGCAGCGAAACCAACGACGGGCGGCTCAAGGAAGTCATCCTGGTGGCCAGTGCGGCGCGGGCCGACGGCACCTTGGACGGACTGCAAGACGGCAATAATCCCACGTTGCCGACCTATCTTTGGCTCGGCGAGCTGCCCGGCACGCCCATTGCGGGCCAAACCAGAAAAGTCAAAGGGCCCGACGGCAAGATAGACGAAGTTCAAGTGTTTGAACAACGGCCGCCAATGCTCGGCAACCTCGCGCAGGAGACGTTTGTTCGAGTGATTTTGCCGGTGGCGCCCGCAAGTAAGGGAAAGTAGTAGGCACACTCCGTGTGCCGTCTGCGAAACGGCACACGGAGTGTGCCTACTACATTACAAGTGGACATACCATGATCGAAACACGCGACCTGACGAAGATGTACGGCGATCTGTACGCCCTGAACCGCCTGACGCTCAAGCTGGAAAAGGGCGACGTCTACGGCTTCATCGGCCCCAACGGCGCCGGCAAGACCACGACCATGCGCATCCTGGCCACGCTGCTCAATCCCACCTGGGGCGAGGCGACCGTGTGCGGCTACTCGATCTACAACGGCGCCAAGGACATTCGCCGCCTGATGGGCTACATGCCCGACTTCTTCGGCGTCTACGACGACATGAAGGTGATCGAGTATCTGGAGTTCTTCGCCGCCGCCTATCGCATCAAGGGCCCGGAGCGCCGCCGCAAGTGCGACCAGGTGCTCGAGCTGGTCGACCTGGGCTACAAGCGCGACGCCCTGGTGACCAGCCTGTCGCGCGGCATGACGCAGCGGCTCGGCCTGGCCCGCGTGCTGCTGCACGAGCCGCAGGTGCTGCTGCTCGACGAGCCGGCCAGCGGCCTCGATCCCCGCGCCCGCATCGAGATGCGCGGCCTGCTCAAAGAGCTGCGCAGCATGGGCAAGACGATCCTGGTGTCCAGCCACATCCTGCCCGAGCTGGCCGACATCTGCAACAAGATCGGCATCATCGAGCGCGGCAAGCTGCTCTTCGACGGCGACGTCGAATCCGCCATTCGCCAGGTGCGGCAGCGCATGGTGCTGAGCGTGCAGGTCGCCAACGACCAGAATCACATGGCCAAGGATCAGCTCGACGGCCACGCCAGCATCGCCACCGTGGACATCAAGGACGACGAGGATCGCATGGTCGTGACGCTGCACGAAGGCATCATCGACGGCAGCTTTCATCGCCGACATTCTCGTCAAGGCTGGCTTCCGGCTCAAGATGCTCAAGGAAGAGGAGATCGACCTGGAAGACGTGTTCATGGGGATCACCAAAGGTATCACCAACTAAGAGCCTGTTGCAAAAAAGGGGACAGTCCCTTTCACCGGCCTAAATGGTTAACAAAATTCGACGCTTGCGAGAGGGACTGTCCCCTTTTTCGCAACAGGCTCTGATTTATGCGCATACTTATCACCGGCGGCGCCGGCTACATCGGCACCCACGCCGTCAAGCTGTTTCTGGCCCGCGGCCATGACGTTTGGATTTACGACAACCTGTCGTTTGGCCATCGCCTGGCGGTGCCCGCCGACCGGCTCATCGTCGGCGACCTGAGCGAGATTGCCCGGCTCGACCATGTCATGGTGGAGCACCGCATCGAGGCCATCGTGCACTTCGCCGCATCGACCTTCGTCGGCGAATCGGTGCGTCTGCCCGCGAAGTATTACCAAAACAATCTCGTCAACACGCTCAATCTGATGGAATGCGCACGCAAGAACGGCATCGAGCGGTTCGTTTTTTCCAGCACCGCTGCCACTTTCGGCACTCCCGAAAAGATGCCGATCACCGAGGAGACGCCGCAGTTGCCGATCAATCCCTATGGCGCCACCAAGCTCGCCGTCGAACGCGCCCTGTCCGATTACGCCGTGGCCTACGGTTGGGGCTATGCCGCGCTGCGCTATTTCAACGCTTCGGGCGCCGCGGCGGATGGCACCATCGGCGAGGACCACGACCCCGAGACGCATCTGATCCCGCTGGTCATCTTCGCGGCCACCGGCAAACGGCCGCACATCGAGGTTTTTGGCACCGATTATCCCACGCCCGACGGCACCTGCATCCGCGACTACATCCACGTCGACGATCTTGCCGAGGCTCATCTGCTGGCCCTGGAAAAGCTCGGCCCCGGCACGGAACTGCGTTTTAACCTTGGCATCGGCCGCGGCTACAGCGTCCGCGAGGTGATTCGCACGGTGGAGGAAGTGATCGGCAAGAAGGTGCCGGTCAAGGAAGGGCCGCGCCGGCCGGGCGATCCGCCGGTGCTGGTGGCGTCGTCGGAGAAGATTCAACGCGAACTTGGTTGGCGGCCGCGCTATGTCGATTTGCGGAGCATTGTGGAATCGGCGTGGAATTGGCACCGCACACATCCCCGCGGCTTAAAGTAGTAGGCACACTCCGTGTGCCGTTTTGGCGGACGGCACACGGAGTGTGCCTACCACTTTAGGCATCGCGGTTGAGCCACACTAGCGATGTGCTCCCGTCCAGCTCCTTTTTCATTCGTTGCCGATATGCCGTCACGCGTTGGCCATGGACGTACCAAGCGCCGACGCTAATCCCGGCCAGGACCAAAAACACCACGCCGGCCATCATGAGGCGAGGTGTTCGATATGCTTCCCGCAAGGCCAGCAATAGGCAAACGATAATCAGAAGGGCGCTGAGAACGCCGGTGAGGAGAGCGACCATGTCGATGAAAACCCCACCCAGGGCCAACAACAACAGCCCCAAGCCACCGGCAACAGACATTATCATTTTCGCCCTGGCCGCCTTGGAGGCTTCCGCGGCGGCCTTGCTCCGGGCAACGTCGTCAGGGTCTTTCTCCTCATCGTCGTCATCGTCATCGTCATCCTCATCTTCGTCAGGATCGCTTGGCCGAGGCGCAGCAGCTGCCTTCTTGGCAGGCACGCGAAACTTGGCGCCGCAGTCGTCGCACTGACCGACCTGGCCAGCCTCCTCATCGTCCAACTTGAGAACGACCGAACATTTTGGGCACTTAATGCGAATCATGGAACCAAACCTCGGCAGACTGTGAGTGTCTCAAGACTACGATAATGTATTGATGAGGGATGAGGGATGAAGGATGAGGGATGAAAAGCGAAGTACGCAGAGTGAAAGGCAGCACCTTCCTCCCTCATCCCTCATCCTTCATCCCTCATCCCACATCCCTCATCCCTCATCCCTCATCCCTCATCCTTCCGTCTGTCCCATTCGCGCAGCCACTAAAACAACGACCATGACCTTGCTCCTGGGAGTCCTGGCAATCGCCGCCGGCATTTGGGCCGTGGCGCGGCGCGTCGATGTCCGGCTGGCGCTGCTGCTGACAGCGATGGCGTTGGGACTACTCGCCGGCAACCCCGCGGCCATTGTGCGCATGTTCCTGGCCACTTTTTCCAACGAGCGCTTCGTGGTGCCGATCTGCACGGCGATGGGCTTCGCCTATGTTCTGAAATTCACGCACTGCGACCAGCATCTGGTCCACCTGCTCGTCAAACCGCTAACCCATGTCAGGCCGTTGCTAGTGCCAGGCACGGTGGTGGTGGGGTTTGTGGTCAACATCCCCATCGTCAGCCAGACCAGCACGGCCATCACCTTGGGCGCTGTCATTATTCCGATTCTGTTGGCGGCACGCATCGCACCCATCACCATCGGTGCCGCCTTGCTGCTCGGTTCCTCGATAGGCGGCGAGCTGCTCAATCCCGGCGCCCCGAATTGCGCACTGTCGTCGAGGAAAGCACCAAGGAAGCGCTGGCGCTTGGCCAAACGGTGCCTGGTGTGACCGAAACGCTGGTGGGCCGTATTCTGCCGCTGAATCTCCTCGGCCTCGCAGTCGCCACGTGTGTCTTCTGGGCGTTGAGCAAGCGCGATCTGCAGGTCGATCCATCTGAGGCAGGGGCGGTGTTGGCTCCTGAGTTTCGCGTCAATTTTTTCAAGGCGATCATTCCCGTGCTGCCGTTGATCCTGTTATTCCTTACCGGTCCGCCGCTGAAATTGCTGCAGGTGCCGCCTGGGTGGCTGCTGGAACAGAAACAGCAAGAATTGCCAGGTGCGATACCTGCAAGCGCGGAGCCGTCATTGTCGCCGCAAGAGCGCGGCCTCTTTGACTGCCGCCTAATCGGCGCCGCCATGCTGGTGGGCGTGGTGGTGGCAACGCTCTCGGCAGGTCGCAAAGGTCTGCAAGTCGCCGGCACCTTTTTCGACGGCGCCGGCTATGCTTTCACCCACATTATTTCGTTGATCGTCACCGCCAACTGTTTCGGCGAAGCGGTGAAGCTGATCGGCCTGGCCCGTTTGCTGGGCGATTTGATTGAGATGGCGCCCGTCCTGCTCATGCCAGCGGCGGGGCTGCTGCCGTTGGCGTTTGCCACGTTGTGCGGCTCGGGCATGGCGACGACGCAAAGCCTGTTTGGGTTTTTCGCCAGGCCAGCCTTGCAGCTGGAAATAGATCCGTTTTTGGTAGGCGCCATTGTCTCGCTGGCCTCGGCGGCGGGGCGAACCGTGTCGCCTTTTTCGGCGGTGACGCTCATGTGCGGCACGTTGACCAAGAACACAGCCATGCAGTTGTCGATGCGCGTGGCGCCGCCGTTGCTTGCTGCCATTGTCGTGGAGGTCATAGCGGCGATGCTATTGTAGTAGGCACACTCCGTGTGCCGTTTTGTTTTACGGCACACTCCGTGTGCCGTTTTGCTTTACGGCACACGGAGTGTGCCTACTACTTTGATCGAGGTATTATGCTCATTTTTGACGCGCATTTGGATCTGGCCTGGAACGCCATCGATTGGAATCGCGATCTGCTGCAGCCCGTGGCGAAGATCCGCGAATTCGAGCGCGGCCGCAATACCGTCGCCTTTCCCGACCTCCGCCGCGGCAAGGTGGCGGTCTTCATCGCTACCTTGCTGGCGCGTCTATATCGGCCGACTCAAACGCCGGCGTTTCAGCCTTACTCGTCGATGCAGGCGGCTTACAGCGCTGTCCAGGGGCAGATGGCCTATTACCGGGCATTGGAGCAGCAGGGTGTGTTGCGATGGATTACAGACCGCACGGGTCTCGACTCGCACGTGCAGGCCTGGCAAAGCGACGAGTCCCAGCCGCTCGGCTTCATTCTCAGCATGGAGGGAGCCGATCCGGTGTTGTTTCCCGAGCAAGTCGAAGAATGGTGGCAAGCCGGATTGCGCATCATTGGTCCCGCCCACTACGGCGTCAGTCCCTACGCCCACGGCACCGGCACAACAGGCGGCCTGTTTCCCCTGGGACCGGCTTTACTAAAGGAAATGCAGCGTGTGGGCATGATTCTCGACGTGACGCATCTGTCGGATGCCAGTTTCGACGAAGCCCTCGACATTTTTGGCGGACCGGTGTTGGCGAGCCATCACAATTGCCGCGCTCTGGTCCCCGGTCAACGGCAGCTTAGCGACGACCAGATCAAACGGCTGATCGGCCGTGGTGCCGTGATCGGCACGGCGCTGGACAACTGGATGCTGTACCCCGGCTGGGTCCGCGGCGAGTCGAGTGCTGAGTTGGTGCCATTGGCCAATGCGATCGACCACATCGACCGCGTTTGTCAGCTTGCCGGCAACGCCTGGCACGCCGCCCTTGGCACCGACCTCGACGGCGGCTTCGGCAAGGAGCAGTCGCCTCGCGATCTCGACACGATTGCTGATCTTCAAAAAATCGCCGAACTGCTGCGCGGCCGCGGCTATGATGAAGCTGCTGTTCACGGCGTCATGTTCGGCAACTGGCTGCGGTTTTTCCGCGAGGCATGGACTGGGCATTGAGGGGTTGTCATGGGAATGGAGCACAAGGTTGAATTCGGGCCACGTGGCTGTCCGGCTTGGTCCGATGTGGCGGCGACGCTGGCGGCGCGGGGTTTTCCAGTCGAGATGCGCATGATCGACGGGCAACTGGCCTTCCCCGATGAGACGCCGCCGGAAGATTGGCGCGAGCTGCGCGTGAGCACCAGCGGCGGCATGATCACGATTCGCCGGGATGCTGGCGGCGTCACGGTGGTAACGTGGAGCAATGCGGACGAGGCGATGCGGAAGGCGTGGGATGCCGTGGCGGAGGTGTTTCGTTCCTGAGGAAATCAGAAAGGTGAAGTCATGAGAGACGATCCGATTGTGGAAGAGGTCAGGCGCATTCGCAAGGCGCATGCAGCCAAATTCAATTACGCCCTTCAAAGTGATACAATCAACACATGCCAGAGATTAGCCGCTTCTTTGGAATAATTGTGCGAATGTACATGGAGGTAGGCGCGCCGCACCATTTGCCTCATTTCCACGCTTACTACCAGGATGACGTGGCTGTCATCGGCCTCGATCCCGTGGAGATAATTGCCGGCGCGCTTCCCCGACGCCAACGACGACTGGTCGAAGCATGGGCTGAGTTGCATCAAGCGGAGTTGCTGGCCGCCTGGGAGCGATTGCAAGAGGGAGAGCTTCCCATGGCGATAGACCCCTTGGAATAAGGAGGAACTCGTGGGCCATCCAATCTATCGCGTCAAATCATTTGAAGCCGTCGCGCCTGCACATTGCGCGTGCACTTTGACGACGACTCGGAGCAAGTCATCAACTTCGAGCCCATCCTTGCCGGCCGGCTCTTTAGGCCGCTTCGCGAACTCTCACTGTTCAACCAGGTGCAGATTGACCCTGAGGTGCATACGCTTGTTTGGCCCAACGGCGCGGATTTCGACCCGGCCACGCTTCACGACTGGCCCGCCTACCTGCCGGCTTTGACAGCACAGGCCAAGCGCTGGGAACTCGCACACGCCTGATTCAGGATGGATGAGCTGGAAGTTGGCGTCAGCTGCATGGGAATTACCGAGTATGCCTTGACAGGTTTAATTAGTGGAGCCCCCAATGGCCCACGTCGCGCTGGTGCCATTTACCGGATTCCGAGTCCGCGAAGAGGAGATGCTTGCGCTGGGAATGACGCTGCCCGGCTTGCGGCAACGAGCGGCTGCAATCGGCAAACTCCCGGCGCTGGCCCTGCTGACGTTGGCCGGAATGACGCCGCCGCCCTGGACGTGCACCTACCACGAAGCGCCGGCTGCAGACGAGTTATTCGCGGCGAATCTCCTTGAGACGAACGCCGACCTTTTTGCAATTTCCGCCCTAACTGCATCAATCGAAGAAGCCTACAGCCTCTGCGACCGCCTGCGCGCGGCAGGGCGGCGAGTTGTGTTAGGCGGGCTGCACGCCACAGCCTGTCCGGATGAAGCCCGTTGCCACGTGGACGCCGTGGTGGTCGGCGAGGGCGAGCCTGTCTGGCGGCAGGTGCTTGAAGACGCGCTGACCAACAATCTCCGGCCGGTGTATCGTGCAGCCGCACCTTTCGATTTGGGGCAAGCGCCTGTGCCGCGCTTCGATTTGCTTCCAAGACAAGGGCAGGCACGCTTCACGCTGCAAACCCAACGAGGATGTCCGCTGGCTTGTGAATTCTGCGGTGCCAGCCGCTTGCTTGGAGCGTTTCGGGAGAAGCCGGTTTCGAGAATTGTTGAGGAACTCGGCGCACTGGTCGCGCTCGGCCCGGAGCCATTGCTGGAGTTGGCTGACGATAATACTTTTGCCGGCGGACGTGCGGTCGCGCCTCTTCTGGAAGCATTGCGGCAATCGGGAGCCCGTTACTTCACCGAGGTCGATTGGCGCGTCGGCGAACGGCCAGACGTGTTACGGGACCTGGCAAGTTCAGGTTGCGTGCAAGTTCTGGTGGGGCTCGAAGCGATCGTATATCGGCACGCAGGCATGGGACCGAAAGGCGCCGAGTGGCCGCGTGTCCGGGATGCTTTATTGGCCATTCAGGACGCGGGTGTGGCTGTCATTGGCTGCTTTATTGTCGGCTGTGACGGCGAGCAGCGCCGGTCGTTGGACGACCTCGCGCGGTTCATCCTCGACAGTCCGCTGGCCGACGTGCAGTTGACTTTGCAAACTCCCTTCCCAGGAACGCCCCTGCATCGCCGATTGCAGAAGGAAGGCCGGTTGCTTCCGGACCGGGGCTGGTCTTACTACACCTTGTTCGACGTCACTTTTCAACCCGACCTTCTTGGGGTCGCGGAGCTGGAGAAGGCATTTCGGGACCTTGTCCGTCAGGTGTTCTGCCACCCAGCGTCCGCCAGGCGATCCGCGATCCGTCACCAAACCTGGCAGCGCAATCCGAGGCTCCGCGCATGGGTATCATGACACTGGTGCGTTATTTGCAAGGCGACCGGCAAGCCATCCTTTCACTTGCATCCAGCCCCTGGGTATTGGTGGTGGGTCTGCTGTTCGTCATGTCCGCCGGACTTGCCAGGGAATACGACGGCGAGGATCTGTTGCGCGAGCCAGGACATCTCCTGTTGCCGGTAGTCGCGTCGCTGGTGGCGTCCTGTGTGCTTTTCACTTTGGCTTACCTTGGCACGCCGTGCTGGCAGCTTCCCAAATCGGCATTTTTCGGCGCTTATCGCCGCTTCCTGGGCCTGTTCTGGATGACGGCGCCTTTGGCCTGGCTGTACGCCGTGCCTTATGAACGTTTAATGGGACCGGTGGCCGCCATGCGGGCCAACCTGATCACGCTGGCCGTGGTCGCCGTTTGGCGCATGGCCCTGATGATGCGCGTGTCCGTGGTGCTCCTGGGCTACCGGCCACTCGCGGCGTTTTTCATGGTGATGGCATTCGGAAACGGCATGGCTTTTCTGGCCCTGACCTACTCCCCGGTCCGTATCGTGGACCTCATGAGCGGCTCGCGATCGGAGAGTGAACAGGTCATGCAAGGCGCCGCGCAGACTTTGGGATGCGGAGCGGCATTGATGGTTCCGGTGTCGTTGATTACGGTGTTCTGGTTGTTAGTGGCTCAGCTGAAGCAAGGCCAGAACTGGCCGTTGACCTCATTGCCGACGGCCCGGCCCAGCTACGGATTGTGGGCATTGGCGCTTGGTTCCATCGCGATCTGGGTTGTCATTTTGCCCTTCACTCAGCCGGAGCAACAGCTACGTCGGCGCGTGGAGGGGATTTTACGAGCCGGCTTAATTCACGAGGGGTTAACTGAGATGTCGGCGCACCGCCGGCAAGAATTCCCGCCGCATTGGCTGCCGCCTCCGCGAGACCTTTCGCCTTGGCAAATTCGGCAAAACCCAAAACTGCTGGACGTTTGCGAATGCATCGCCACCCAACCTGTGGCGCCATGGGTCCGCGAGTTTTACATGGTCAAACTCCGCATCTGCGTGGCCGATAGATTCATATTCATGAACGACGATGTGCCACAGCTGGTTCGCGTGCTGAAGGTGTTGCCCGAAGGCGTCAGGCTGCAAGAGGTAATAAGAAGCGAAAATCCCTTCCTTTGGGACTCATTGAAAGAGCATTTTCCCGTGCCCGGCGAGGCCAAAAAAGGGGCTGATTAGGCGGGGGCATTTTAGTCGTGTGGCCGACCGGACGACCACGTTTGGGTTGTCCTCTCGCCGATGAAGTTTGTGATACAATGAAAAAAGCAATAATGATGCGAATGCGAGGGTTTGCCGATGCATTTTCGGTTTGACTACCACAAGGCTGTCCAGGCCGCAGGCGTGCTGCTAGACGCCGACGATGGCCAAATGGAATACATGCGCCTGCTGAAGCTGCTGTACATTGCCGACCGCGAGCTGCTGGCCGAGACAGGCCGCACGTTGACCGGGGATCGCGTTGTGGCCATGAAAAACGGCCCCGTGCTCAGCCATCTTTACGACACCATCAAAGGCCAGACGGCTCACTCGGACCAGTGGTCCGCCGTCATTCACCGAGAGGGATACCGAGTTATCCTCAAGGGAAAGCCTGGCCGTGAAATGCTGTCGAAACGCGAGATAGCCAAGCTTGCGGACGTCACCGAGCGCTTCCGTCAGTTGGAGAATTTCGAGCTTTCGGAAGAGACCCACAGGTTTTGCGAATGGAAACAGCATTACCACGAAGGCACGTCCACACCGATTCCCTGGGAAGACGTTCTCCGCGCAGGGCAAACCGGAATTGATCCCGGCCGCTCAAAAGGAAGCGGCGATTATTGAGGCCGCCGCCGCGTTTTTTGGGGATTGAAAACCGTGGAAGCGGGCGATACCTTCCTCCTGGTCAACAAAAAGCTGGACGACCACCTTTGGGTTATTCTGTCCGATCCTCAAAAGGACACCCGGCAGATCCTGATTGTCAGCTTGACGACCGCCGCTCCCCACAAGGAATCGGTGTGTCTGCTTCAAGCCGGCGAGCATCCGTGGGTAACCCACGAGACTTGTGTCGCTTACAACACAGCAAGGCTGGTAACGCTGGCCAATCTCCATGCCTGGAAGGATGCCGGTCATCTTGAGATGCAGGCTCCACTTTCCGCCGGTTTGCTCAAGCGCATGCGGGACCGGGCTAATGATTCCGTGGACCTTGCTTTGAAGTTTGCGGATTTGCTGTACGAGCAGGGGCTTTTGGATTTGTAAAGGGGCGTCGCAATCTCGTCATTTCTGCTTCGCTTCCTTGATTTTTGCCTTCGCCGTCTGGAGTGTTTTGCCCCACTTGGCGGCGTTGTCGGCCTGGTCGGTCGCCTCGTAAAGCTGCACGATGCGCTCCAATGCCTCGACCAGCCGGACCTGGCCGGCCGGGGGAATCTGCTTTTCACGCTGCGCCAGCCCTTCGTAGCCCTCCAGCAGCAACGGCTCGGCGTCGGCGAATTTCTCCTGGCCCAGCAGGCTGGCGCCTAGCATGGACTTGGTGTTAAAGGTCCTCCATTGATCAGGTTCTTTCTTGACGCGAATCGCCAGGCAATCGCGCAGCACCGGCTCGGCGTCGGCGTGATTTTTTTGCTGAAGGAGATTTACGCCGAGGACTGCCAATTGATCGGCATACTCAGGTGAATCGGCCCCGGCCTTGTCCTTCCAGTAGGTGGCCAGCTCGCGCCGAAGCGGCTCGGCGTTTTGCAGTTGGTTGGCAATTTCGTAAGTCTGCGCGAGGTTGTTGATGCTGGTCAGGGTGTTGGGATGCGCCGGACCAAGCTTTGCCTTGCGCAGCTTCAGGATCTCTTCGTAAAGCGGCAGGGCATCGCTAAAACGGCCGGCGGCTTCGTACGCTAAGGCCAGGTTGTTGATGCTCGTCAACGTGTCGGGATGCTCCGGACCAAGCTTGGTTTTGCGCAGTTTCACCGTCACTTCGTAAAGCGGCAAGGCATCACTGAGACGGCCGGCGGCCTGGTACGCGACAGCCAGGCTGTTCATGGTGTTCAGCGTGTCGGGATGCTCCGGACCGAGCTTGGCCTTGCGCGCCTTCAGTGTCTCTCCGAAAAGTAGCAAGGCCTCGCTTAAACGGCCGGCGACCCGGTACGCAGCGGCCAGGTTGTTCATGCTGGTCAACGTGTCGGGATGCTCCGGACCAAGCTTGGCTTTGCGCAGTTTCAGCGTCACTTCGTAAAGCGGCATGGCATCGCTGAGACGGCCGGCGGCCTGGTACGCGTAAGCCAGGTTGTTCATGCTGGTCAACGTGTCGGGATGCTCCGGACCAAGCTTGGCCTTACGCAGCTTTAGCGTCTCCTCGTAAAGCGACAAGGCATCGCTTAAACGGCCGGCATCTTGGTACGCAGTGGCCAGGATGTTCATGCTGGTCAGCGTGTCGGGATGGTCAGGACCAAGCTTGGCCTTGCGCAGCTTTAGCATCTCTTCGTAAAGCGGCAAGGCCTCGCTTAAGCGGCTGGCGGCCCGGTACGCAATGGCTAAATTGGTCATGCTGGCCAGTGTGTTGGGATGGTCCGGACCGAGCTTGGCTTTGCGCAGCTTCAGCGTCTCTTCGTAAAGCGGCAAGGCATCGCTGAGACGGCCGGCCGCCTGGTAGGCGTAAGCCAGGTTGTTCATGCTGAGTAGCGTGTCGGGATGCTCCAGACCGAGCTTGGCCTGGTACAGCTTCAGCGTCACTTCGAGAAGCGGCAACGCATCGCTAAGACGGCCGGCGACCAGGTACGCAGCGGCCAGGCTGCCCATGCTGGTAAGCGTGTCGGGATGCTCCAGACCGAGCTTGGCCTTGCGCAGCTTTAGCGTCTCTTCATAAAGTGGCAAGGCATCGCTTAAACGGCCGGCGGCGCGGTACGTAGCGGCCAGGTTGTTCATGGTGTGCAGCGTGTCAGGATGCTCCGGACCGAGCTTGGCCTTGCGCAGCTTCAGCGTCTCTTCGTAAAGCGACAAGGCATCGCTTAAACGGCTGGCGTCGTGGTACGCAGTGGCCAGGTTGTTCATGCTCATCAGCGTGTTGGGATGCTCCAGGCCGAGTTTGGCCTGGTACAGCTTGAGCGTCTCTTCGTGAAGCGGCAACGCATCGCTTAAACGGCCGGCGCCGTGGTACGCAGTGGCCAGGTTGCCCATGCTGTTCAAGGTGTCGGGATGCTCTGGACCGAGCTTGGCCTTGCGCAGCTTCAGCGTCTCTTCGTAAAGCAGCACGGCCTCGCTTAAACGGCCGGCGGCCCCGTACGCGACAGCCAGGCTGTTCATGGTGTGCAGCGTGTCGGGATGCTCCGGCCCGAGCTTGGCCTTGCGCAGCTTCAGGGTCTCTTCGAAAAGCGGCACGGCCTCGCTTAAACGGCGGGCGGCCCGGTACGCAGCGGCCAAGTTGCTCATGCTGGCCAGCGTGTCGGGATGCTCGGGACCGAGCTTGGCCTGCAACAGCTTCAGCGCCTCTTCGAAAAGCGGCAAGGCATCGCTTGAACGCCCGATGGCCTGGTACACAGTGGCCAGGTCGTTCATGCTCATCAGCGTGTCGCGATGCCGCGGACCTAGCTTGGCCTTGCGCAGCTTTAGCGTCTCTTCGTAAAGTGGCATGGCATCGCTTAAACGGCCGGCGGCCTGGTACGCATTGGCCAGGTGGTTCATGCTCGTCAGCGTTTCGGGATCTTCTGGTCCCAAGTTGGCCTTGTGGAGCTTTAGAGCCCGCTCATGTTGGGGAATTGCCAACTTGGGTTCCCCCAAATAGAAATAAGTCAAACCAACAGCATTGCGAATGGATGCCTCTGCCAAGGGTTTGTCCCTAAATACGCCAGCAATTCGCGGTTCCGCGGCGTCGATGGCATCGCGGATCTTGGCGTCAATTCCCAGGCCGCCCTCCTGTCCTTCGGGCCGCGCCGCCGCAAGAACATTGTTTTGGAAGAAGTCCAATACCGCCTTTAGCTCGTCCGCCAAGGCCAAGGCCTTTTGCTCCTGATCCTTTGCCGCTTTTTCAGCTTGGGTGGCCCGATCACGCTCCACCTCCACACGCTTGCGCTCGCGTGATTCTGCGCCTCGTGCTTCCTCAGCAACGCCTTCAGCTTTAATGGCCCGGTCGCGTTGTCCTTCTGCCCGTTTGCGCTCATGGGCCTCCTCCGCCCTCGCGTTTTCGGCGATTTCCTCGGCCTTGACGGCGCGGTCGCGGTCAAGTTCAGCCGCATCCCGCTGTAGGCTTGCCTGAACGAGACCTATAGCCGTGCCCACCATGCCAATAACTAGCGCCACCACGACCAACGCCGCCGCCGCAAAGCGCACCTTTATTTCGTTTGGCAAATTTGCGCAACCGATAGGCCGCGCTAGGCGGACTCGCCAGTACCGGCTCGTCATGCAAATAACGCTCGATGTCCTGGGCGAATCCGTTGGCTGTCTCGTAACGGCGATTGCGGTCCTTTTCGAGGGCCTTCATCACCAGCCAGTCAAGCTCGCCGCGCACCAGCTTCGTAAGCTTGGCCGGTTCCGTGCTGCGCTGGGCCGCCACGGAAGGTAACGAATCCTTCGAGTCGCTCAGGCGGTTGCTGGGCAAGGGCGGCTCCACTTCCCGGATCAGCCGCAGCACTTCCTCGAGGGCGGCCTGGTTTTGACGCTGCTTGGACAGCGGCGTCGTCCCCGTCAGCAGCTCATAAAGGACCACGCCCAGGGCGTAAATGTCTGTCCTGGTGTCGATGTCCAGGGCATTGAAGCCGGCCTGCTCGGGGCTCATGTATTCAAGCGTTCCCACAATGCCGCCGAAGGCCGTGAAGACCGAGTGCTCGGTCAGTTTGAGCCCCGTCGCCTTGGCCAGGCCGAAGTCGATCACTTTCGGCACGGGCTTGCCGTCCATGTCGGCGACCAGGATGTTGCTGGGCTTGAGGTCGCGGTGGATGATGCCCTTTTGATGGGCGTGCTGCACGGCATGGCAAACCTGGACAAACAACTCCAACCGTTGGCGGGCGCTGAGATGATGCTTGTCGCAATAGGCGGTGATGGGGACGCCCTTGACCATTTCCATGACGAAGTAAGGCCGGCCGGCAGGGGTAGTGCCAACGTCGAGGACGCGAGCAATGCCGGGGTGATCCATCAGCGCCAATGCCTGGCGTTCGGCGTCGAACCGGGCGATAACCTGGCTGGTGTCCATGCCGGCCTTGATGAGCTTGAGGGCGACGATGCGCTTGACCGGCTCGGATTGCTCGGCCATCCAGACGCTGCCCATGCCGCCTTCGCCGATGCGCTGCACCAATTTATAAGGACCGACCGCCATGCCGGGGCGCTCGGCCGCGGCCGGCATTGGGTTCTTTGCCGCTTGCTCGGGCGGTGACTCGGGGGGCTGGGTGGCGGGATCGATTTCGGGCGGCTGAGTCGCAGGGTCGTTGCTATGGTCGGCGGACATAGGCACCTCCGGGTAAGGATCGCCTTATCATGCCACGGCGCAGGGGTTGACTCAAGGAAAATCGACGTCGTTGGTGAACAGATTCAATGGCCTTCCCCATCACTTTGCTGGGTCGGCTCCCACATTACGCTTTTCGAGGCCTGCTCAGAGCTCAAGCAGGGTGCGGCCTGCCTGCTCCCGGAGCTCGCCCAAGGCAACCCTTTCCATCGAAGACTTCGGCAGTATCGTTACCTTCGCTGCCGCGCCGATTGCTACCAGCCTGTTTCGTGGTTCAATTCTCACCTGCGCTGTTTTCAGTCCTTGCGCGTCAGCGCCTTCCAGGTGATGTCCCAGGTCCACTCCCGGACACCCTCTGGCGGCACGGCGCCGACGTAGGGTGGCAAGAAATCGACGTAAGGTGGCAGGACACCGTCGTTGACGCCGGCGGTTCCCAGGGGCGAACCTTTCGGCGGCTTCAGGAAATTCGGCTGGCCCGGCGTGCGTGACAGGACATTGATCTTTGGCAGCAATTTGTCCTTG
>CAVVFU010000011.1:0-1033786 GCA_963747575.1 uncultured Gemmataceae bacterium | reverse complement strand
GCGACCCTGATAAGGCGCTTGCCCCGTCAATACCGCGTACAAGGTCGCCCCGAGGCCGAACACATCGGAAACGGGTCCCACCGCATCCCAATTTCCATGCGCTTGCTCCGGACTCATGTACGCCGGCGTTCCCATCGACTGGCCCAGGTTCGTGGTGTTTTCGCCAGCGATCGACTCCGACGGCAGCCCCGACCCTTCAGGCACATGGGCCTCCCACACGGACTTCGTGAAGTGCTTGGCCAGCCCCCAATCGACTACCAACGTCTCGCCGTAGTTGCCCAAAATGATGTTGGCCGGCTTGAGGTCGCGGTGCAAAACCCCCCGGCTGTGGGCGTAGGCCACCGTGTTGCACACCGTGATGAACCTGTTCAGCAGCTCCCGTAATGCCAGCCCGCGTTCCCCCGGAATCTCGTCCTGGCTTCTGGTCGGTGTCATGGAATCGCCTCAGCGCTTCATCCAGAGTTTGACCGTTCACGAACCGCATGGCATAGCAGAGCTTGTCATCGGCGTCGCGTCCCAACCCGTAGACCGGGACAATGCCGGGATGCTCGAGTTGGCTTGTGATTTCGGCTTCCGCCAAAAAACGGCGGCGGCTGTTGGGGTCGTCTTGATGCCTTGCCTGGATGCGCTTGAGGGCCACTTCACGGTGCAACTCCTCGTCCTCCGCTCGAAAAACCTCCCCCAAACCCCCTTTGGCATGGAAGGACAAGGGGCGATAGCGCAGGCCTGGCGCGTCCCAAGCAGGCATGTCAAGAGACGAAGACTTGGACCGCGGCTTGCCGGCGGTACCGATGTGCCGCCAGGTGTTGCCTGGGCGGCGTTTCCAGCGCAGCGATCCTCGACCGTCGCTCGGGACTCCAGGAATGATGCCGCGGCCTGCAAGCTCCGCATGCCGCGCTCGGACGCGGGCGAGCAAAACCGTGTACTGGGCCTGGTGCCGATAGCTCTCGCACAATGCTTCGGGCGTCAGCGCTGGATCGTCCTCCCAACGCAGCAGCAGGTCCGTGACAACGTCATCGATGGACATCGGTTAGGCCTCCTCAATCGCTGGCGACATCACTCAAGAAATCCCCGAGCCGCAGCCTTGCCGCCAGCCAGTGCCGGCGCACGGTGCTTTCGGCGACCTGCAAGACGGCGGCGGCCTCGGTCTGGCTCAACTCTTGATACCAAAGCAAATCGAAGACCTTTCGCGGCATTTCCGGCAGCGTTTCGACAGCCTGGTGGAGTTCGGTCCATTGCGCCAGCACGACGGGATTATATGCGCTTGCCGGCGCATCAAAGGCCTTGCTGCCGTCCGATTTCTCGTGATTGGGCAGCGGCAGCCGTTGGGGGTAAGGGCTCGGCGGGCAGTGGCGCTGGACCAGGTCAAGCAGTTCCCAGCGCATTTGCCTGCTGGCCAGGCGAAAGAACTCCGCCACGGAACCGGGGGGCACTTTTCGAAGCGCTCGCGACAGCCTTGGCAAGCTGTCGTGTAAAACGTCGTCCGTATCCTCCACGGGCCGCAGGCGCGGAAAGCCTTCGAGCATTTTATGTGCTAGCCGGTGCAGGCGGCGGTAAGCGCGGCAGACCAACTCATTCCGGGCCGCGACATCGCCAGCGGCCATGCGGTCGATCAGGCCTTGCAGTTGCGTTGTCGAATCGGCAGCCATTTTGGCCAACACCTTGAAAGCAGAGCGATGGCGCCGATTCGTGGGAATTTGGAATTCGGCTCTTTAGCTTAGCTGGTCGATTAACCGCACCGCAATAGTTTTTTTAGATCTTTTTTTGAGAATCCGTGAGCGCTTTTGCTCGAAAGCAGGGCTTATCAGTATAGAGGGCGACAGCGGCAGCATTGCCAGCGTAGCTGTGGTGCGCAAAGCAGCGGTTTTCTGGCCTGTGGACGACCGATCGCGACCCCGCTCAACGGCGGTGCCGCGGGAGCTAACCCGGTCGTGCGCTTTGTGCGCTTTCCAGCACTGCGCATAACTCCTGGTTAGAAGTGCTTGCTTGCGTCCATTTTAGGGCTCCCGACCCACGAATTTTGGCGCGAGTTTCTTGCAGGGTCTGTCTGTCGCCAATGCGTATCGACCGCCTTCGCCCGAACCTTGGAGGCAAACTCTGCATTTCCAAACCACTATTCCGCTCTGAAAAATCACTGGCCTCTGAATTGAGCGTTGCGCTCCAATACCACTTCGAGTTTTTGCCAAAAATCGAGCCCGTTTTGTGAAGACACTCGCGCGGCGTTTAGGCATTCTTTCGGCAGATTTCCCATGAAAAATGGACGCCGCGGCGCGCGTTGATACCCTATTCCGCGGATTTGCATGTACTCCCGCTCGAAGTCCTGCCAGGGATTCCGCGCCGCTGTTGAGCAGCTGGTGACGCCTCCGTGGGTTTGATGAAACGTTGCTTGGCCGAGCAACATCACGTAATGCAATTTTGTATTCAACAACGCACGCTTGAAGAAATCGAGGTTTGCAAGCCCACCGCCAGGGGATTGAAACCGCTCGTCAAAACCACCCATGGCCAAATAATCCGCTTTGGAAATGCCGAAGCAACCGCTCTCGTACAGGCACCCAAACCAGCCTTCGCTGCCATCCATGAACGAGCCAGCGATGGCATACAGGCGGTAGCCATTTGATCTCCACCCGCTTTTGTAAAGCAACTGGTCTTCCACCAGCTGATTGTAACCTTCCAGAATCGACTCATTCTGCTTCTTGGGCCCAAGATGGAACGGCACGGTTGCCGCGAACGCGGAGGGAAAAAGGCAAAACGCGTCTTGCGCCGAGCGGAGCACGCCCGGCGACATGATATGGGCGCCGTCAATCATCACCAGCAGATTGTCGCCCGCAGCCTGCCGGCAAACTGCGTTGAGTGCGGCTACCGGCGACACTGACTTGGTCTCCACGTAACGGTAGCGAAACTCTGGCCCAAAAGCGCTAACTTGCGTTTCCGCCAGCGGTTGCGTTGAGCCGTTGTCCACGACAAGGACTTCGTAGGGAATATCCTGGGCGTCCCGCTGGTACCCGCGGGACAGGGAGTGGAGCGTGTTTTGGGCTTCACGACGGTTGTTAAAGAAATTCACAACAATGGACAACATGGATTTCAATTCTGAGGATCGACCCGTATCGCTTTGGCCGCCGTGCTGTCCACAAACATGCTACCTTTCATGTCAGCTGTGGCGCAGGTCGCTAATACCTCGGCACGAGTGACGATCGTTTGGCCTTCGATGACCAGGTCGTGAGGCTCCTCACCGTTCATGACAGCACGGACAAACTCGCCAATTTGCCGCTTTTTTTCGTCGGACATGTTTGCTAAACCTCCTGCAAACCAACTCAATATTACCGACAAGCACGCTGCAGGTCTACAGATAACCACAACACTATGGTATTTTGGCGATTTTTCAGAATTATTGAGCGCTTTTTGCTAAAAGCAGGGCTTAACCAGTAAGAGGGCTAAAGCGGCATGATTGCCCGCATGGCTAATTTGCGCGAAAAGCGGCGTGAGACCGGTGGCGACTCCCTTGACCCGCGTCGCACTTTTGCCGCCAATAGACAAATAGTGCTTGCTTAACTGCCGTTGGATCGTGACAATAGGGAAGACTGGGAGGGCACACCGAAATGTTCGCAAAATGGTTCCGTAATCTGGCTAAATGGAAAGATCGTCCCAGCCGACCGTTACGCAAGGGTCGGCGGGTTTCCTCCTCCTACCTGCCGAAGGTCGAGCAGCTTGAAGACCGTGTGGTGCCCACGACGTTGAGTATCCCCACCACGCTTGCTGCCGTTCAAGGCGGCGTGGTGACCGTTCCAATCAACGTGGACTCGCTTGACGACCCGGCAAACAACAATGAGGGCCTGACCGGGGCTGATTTTGTCATTTTTTACAATCCGGCCGTTTTCTCCGTTTCCACGCCGGACATCGGCCTGGGCACCATCACGACGAACGGCTCAACCGCGGCAGGCAACGGTTATTCCCCCAGCGCACCCAACGGCTGGAGTATCGTAGTCAACGCCACAACATCTGGTGACCTTGCCATTGGACTGAGCAACAGCAGCAAGGGCATCATCACCAATAGCGGCAGCGGCAGCCTGGTGACCGTGAATTTTCATGTCAACAGCAATGCGCCCGATGGCCCCAGCTACCTCGATTTGGCGGCGAACACGCTCGGTGGATCGCCCGTTACCACCATCGACGATCAACAATTCAACGCTTACCAGTTGAACCCAGCGCCGGTGGATGATACCTCGCTCAATCCCGTTTATTCCTACGGTGGTCCCGAACCCGCCGACGGTTTGGTTGCCATTGGCGGGACCTACTTCAAAGTAAGTGCGCCGGCCAGCGCCACAGCGGGCAGCGCGTTGAACGTCACTGTCACCGCTGAGAACTCGGCTGGCTCCACAAATACGGCCTACACCGGCACAGTCCAATTCAGCAGCAGCGACAGTCGGGCGTCCTTGCCAGCCGATGCAACCCTCAACAACGGCGTGGGAGTCTTCAGCATTACGCTGAAGACGACGGGAAGTCAGAGTGTGACGGTCACTGACACGGCAAATGCCAGCATCACAGCGACAAGCAGCACAATCACCGTCGGCGCCGCCGCAGTGACCCACTTTGGCGTCAGTCTTCCGGCAACAGTAACCGAGGGAGCCGCATTCACCTTCACTGTGACTGCCTTGGATCAATTCAATAATGTTTCCGCCGGGTATGCTGGGACAGTGCGTTTCACGAGCAGCGACATCCGGGCCGTGCTGCCGAATAGTAGTGCGTTGACCAGTGGCGCAGGAACGTTCAATGGGACGTTCCTGACGGTTGGCACACAAACGCTGACGGTTACCGACAGCGTTAACTCTGCCATCACTGGCAGCACTACGGCAGACGTCATCGCCACTGGATCGCCCTCACCTTGGCCTTTCGTGCAATCGATCAACCGCGCCACGCCTGCGGGCGCCTTAACCAACGCCACGACCGTGACATACACGGTGACCTTCAGTGAGGCTGTCACAGGCGTCGCTCCGACGGATTTTCAATTAGCACTTGGCGGCACCATCGCGGCGAACGTGACCCAGGTGACACCTGTAAGCGGCTCAATTTACACCGTCACCGTGAGCGGCATCTCTGGCACCGGCACTCTCGGCCTTAATCTGGTGGACAACGGGAGCATCCATGATCTTGCCGGTAACGGCTTGACAAACTCCCCTTCCTCCCCCACGTTCCAGAGCCAGACCACCATCGCCACCGGGACGAATCCCCGCTCGCTGGTGGTTGCGGACCTTACCGGCGACGGCAAGGACAACCTGGTAGTAGCCAATCAGGGCGACAACACCCTGAGCGTGATGCTGGGCAACGGCAATGGCACCTTCCAGAACCAGGTCACCTATGCCACCGCTGATCAGCCGCTGACCGTTGATGTTGCGGACGTCAATGGTGATGGCAAGCCAGACCTGGTGGCCCTCGGCAGCAACACCGTCAGCGTCCTGCTCGGCAACGGCAACGGCACCTTCCAACATCAAGCCACTTTCACGCTGAGTGGAGGCATTGGGTTCGGCGCCGTGGCGGACCTCAACGGCGACGGCAAAGCTGATTTGGCCCTTGACCTGTTTTCCAGCGCCGGCCTCGCCGTGCTCTTGGGCAACGGCAACGGCACCTTCCAAAGCGCGAGCAATTATGGAACAGGGGTTGCGCCCTTCGACATGACCGTCGCCGACGTCAACGGTGACGGCAAACCCGACCTGCTTGTCGCCAATTACACCAGCGACAACGTGAGCGTGTTGCTTGGCAACGGCAACGGCACGTTCCAGAATCAGGTCACATACCCAGCAGGTTCGGGATCAAAGACCGTGGTGGCCGCGGACGTCAATGGCGACGGCAAGGCTGACTTGGTTGTCACCAACTACCTTGCCAACACCGTAAGTGTGCTATTAGGCAACGGCAACGGCACCTTCCAAAGTCAAACTACCTTTGCCACTGGGACGCACCCGTACCCTTTGACGGTCGCCGATGTCACCGGCGCCGGTAAACCCGATATTATCGTGACCAACCAGGGGACAAACAGCGTAAGTGTGCTGCTGGGCAACGGCAACGGCACCTTTCAGAATCAGGTCACCTTTGCCGCTGGCCTGGACCCAGTTGCCTTGGGTGTTGCGGACCTTACCGGTGACGGGAAGCCCGACTTCGTCGTCGCCAATTTCAATGGTGCCGATGTCAGCGTGCTTTTGAATTCGGCCAACGGCAGCTTCACGGGCCAGCTGTATACCATTTCATCAACAACCTCCACCCAATTTGCCATCGCCGCGCCTGCTAATGTTACGGCAGGGACGCCTTTCACCGTCACCGTCACGGCCGAAAACAGCAGCGGCACCGCAATTGCCAGTTACAGCGGCACGATCGACTTCAGCAGCAGCGACAGCAAAGCAATGTTGCCGGCCGCCACAACCCTCACCAATGGCGTCGGCGTCTTCAGCGTGACGCTGACGACGGTTGGCACTCAAACGCTAACGGCGACCGACAGCGTGAATGCTTCCATCACGGGCAACGCCACGCTTAGCGTCGGCTCGGTTAGCTCATCGTCTCCTGCGCCTTTCGTGCAATCGATCAACCGCGCCACGCCCGCGGGCGCCTCGACCAACGGCACAACCGTGACATACACGGTGACCTTTAGTGAAGCCGTCACCGGTGTGGTTCCAACCGATTTTCAATTAGTCTTGGGCGGCACGGTGGCGGCGACTGTGGCCCTGGTGACACCTGTAACCGCCTCGGTTTACACCGTCACTGTGAGTGGCATTACGGGCGCCGGCACTCTCGGGCTGAACCTGGTGGACAACGGCAGCATTCGCAATCTTGCCGGCGAAGGCCTTACCAGCACCAGTTCTGTCCCCGCGTTCCAAACCCAGACCACCATAGCCACAGGGACAAATCCCCGCTCCCTGGCGATTGCGCAGCTTACTGCCGACGGCAAGTCCGATCTGGTGGTTGCCAATCAGGGCAGCAACACCGTGAGTGTGATGCTGGGCAACGGCAACGGCACCTTTCAAAGCCCGACCAATTACGCCACAGGGGATCAGCCGCTGACCGTCCGAGTTTCCGACGTCAATGGCGATGGCAAGCCCGACTTGGTGGTCATCGCCAGCGATACCGTGAGCGTGCTGCTAGGCAACGGCAACGGCACCTTCCAAAATCAGACCACTTTTCTGCTCGGCGGGAACTTGGTGTCCGGGACGGTGGCAGACCTTAACGGCGACGGAATACCGGATTTGGCCATCGCCCAATTGTTCAATTCCGACGTCGGCGTGCTGTTGGGCAACGGCAACGGCACCTTCCAAAACCAAACCACCTTTGCTACGGGGAAATTCCCGTTCTGCGCGACTGTCGCGGACATCAACGGTGACGGCAAACCCGACCTGCTCGTGGCCAATTACGACAGCAACACCGTGAGCGTGCTAATGGGCAACGGCAACGGCACTTTCCAGAACCAGGAAACCTACACCGTAGGATCGGGGCCAAAGTCCGTGGCGGTTGCCGACGTCAACGGCGACGGCAAGGTTGACCTGATTGTCGCCAATTACCTCAGCAACACTGTAAGCGTGCTGATGGGCAACGGCAACGGGACCTTTCAAAACCAGACTGTGTATGCCACTGGGACCAACCCCTATCCATTGACGGTAACCCCTATCAACGGCAGCGGCAATGCCGACATAATTGTTTCCGACCAAGGCTCTGACAACGTAAGCGTCTTGATGGGCAATGGCAACGGCACCTTCCAAAACCAGGTTACCTTCGCTGTTGGCCTGGACCCAGCTGCCATGCAGGTGGGCGACATTAACGGTGACGGCAAGCCCGACATCGTTGCCGCCAATTTCAACGGTGGCGATGTTAGCGTGCTTTTGAATTCGTCGAACGGGAACTTTACGGGGCAGACTTATACCGTTTCACCCCCAGTTTCCACTATTTTTGCGGTCGCCGCGCCTGCCAATGTCACCGCAGGAACACATTTCACCGTCACCGTCACCGCCGAAAACATTGGCGGCTCGATTAATTCCAGTTACAGCGGCACGGTCCATTTCACCAGCAGTGACAGCCAAGCAGTGTTGCCGGCCGATACCACCCTCACCAATGGCGTTGGTGTCTTCAGCATCGCGCTAAAGACAGCGGGCAGTCAGACGTTGACGGTTGCCGACACCACTGCTGCCGTCAACCCCGGTACAAGCAGTGCGATCACCGTCAGTGCCGCGTCGGCCACGCATTTTGCGGTTGATGGCCCCGCCACAACCGTGCTTGGCACCCCATTCAGTTTTTCCGTTATCGCCTTGGACCAATTCGGCAACATGGCTACAAGCTACAGCGGCACGGTCCATTTCTCCAGCCTGGATGCCAAAGCGGTGTTGCCGGCGGATTCCGTGTTAACGGGCGGAAAGGGCGTTTTCACCGCGACTTTCATGACGGCGGGCAATCAGACGTTGACGGTAACGACAACCGGCACCATTTTTCAGCCCTTAACGCCAACCAGCAGTATCAACAGCAATTCCGAAGGCCTCGTAACGGCGGATTTCAATGGCGATGGCATACCAGACCTGGCGATGGCTTCGGGCACCAGTGACAGCAGCATTTCCATATTCCTTGGAAATGGCAACGGTACTTTCACCAACCCAACATCGTTCTCCGCGGGCGCAGGGGTTTTAGATTTGGCCGCGGGTGATTTTACCGGTGACGGCAAAGAAGACCTATTGGCCTTTGCCAGTAACGGCTACCTTGAGCTTTACCTTGGAAATGGCAATGGGACCTTTGCCTCTCCCATCAGTTCTTTTGCTGGAGCGCCCTCCCCTTATAGCGACGTGATACCGCTTGCCGTGGGTGATTTCAACGGCGACGGCAAACCGGACGCGGCGGTGATTACCCGCAACGGCTTGACTATCCTTGGCAACCAGGGAAATGGCACGTTCAGCCAAACCGCGACATACAACGAAAGCCCTTTGCCCAACAGCATTTCGATTGGAGAATTTACCAGCGACGGCAAACTTGATATCGCCATGTCGACCACTTCCTCCACGGTGGCAATCATGCTAGGTAACGGCAATGGGACATTTGCTCCTGCCGGGACTTACGCAGGCGCCGCCAATTCCGCGGAGATCGCCCTTGGCGATTTCAACGGTGACGGCAATTTGGATATCGCCGAATACGGCAGTGACAGCGTGAACATTTTCCTCGGCAACGGCAATGGCATATTCCGCACTGGACCGACCTATACCTTCCCTACTACCTATCTCTCCGGCGTGGCCGCCGCCGATTTTAACGGCGACGGCAAGCTCGATCTCGTCCTCCCTCAAAACCAAGCTCAGGTTGACCAAATCAACCTGCTCCTCGGCAATGGCAATGGCACGTTTGCAAGTCCGCAGGTCATCCCTGTCGGGGCCGGGCCGTTTGATCCCGTTGTGGTGTATTTCAGCGGCAGCGGCAGCCCTGATTTGGTTGTTGCCGACACCACGCCTAGCAGGATCATACCGTTGCTCAACACCGTGGTCACCGGCGTGACGACGGTATCAGTCACGGCAGCGGCGCCGACCCATTTTGTGATGACTGTTCCCAGCGAGGTCATTTCCGGGACAGGCTTTAACTTGACCGTGACCGCGGAGAATTCCACCAACGGCGTTTTCACGACCTACACCGGCACGGTCCACTTTAGCAGCACCGACGCCGCCGCCATCCTGCCCGCCAACAGCACCTTGGTCAATGGCGTCGCGGTTTTCGGCACATCGTTGAAGACTTTGGGGAATCAGACCATTTCGGCCACCGACGTTGCCAACAGCAGCATCACCGGGACCAGCGGCACGATCATTGTGGTCGGCGCCGCGACGCATTTCGCGATCAGCGCGCCGGTCAGTGTCACTGCGGGAGCGGTCGCTGCTTTCAGGGTGATCGCCCTTGACCAGGACAACAACACCGCGATCGGCTACACCGGCACCGTCCACTTCACCAGCAGCGACAGCCAGGCCATACTGCCGGCGAATGCCGCGCTCGCCGGTGGAACTGGGGTCTTTAGCGTGACTTTGAAAACCGCCGGCACCCAAACTGTGTCCGCCATCGACACAACAACCAGCAGCATCACCGGCACCAGCAATGCGATCACGGTGGCCAATCCTGCCACCCATTTCGCACTGATCGTGCCTGGCAGCGTCGTAGCGGGCACCCTCTTCACCTTCACCGTCACCTCCCTTGATGTGAACAACGCCGCGACCACGGCTTACACCGGGACGGTGCATTTCACTAGCACAGACAGCCAGGCTGTGTTGCCGCCAGACGCGACACTGACCAACGGAATTGGCACGTTCAGCGCTACCTTGAAGACGTCCGGGACCCAATCAATTACGGCCACGGACACGACGACAAGCACAATTATCGGGACGAGTCCCACGATCACCGTTGCCGCGTCCACCGCCACCCACTTTGTGTTCACAGGCGTGCCGTCCAGCGTCACGGTGGGTGCGCCATTCACTTACACCGTCACGGCCGAGGACCAGTTCAACAACATCGCCACAGGCTACGGCGGCTCGGTCCAATTCGCCACGGGGGGAGGACCGCTCAATGTAGCGGTTCAAATTCAAGGCACCGGGGCTGGAATTTATCCATTGTCGAATAATAGCGTTTACTGGCGATTGATAAGCGGCACCTACGGCGTTGGCACCTTTGTCATGGGGTTGGATTTCGACTACCCCACTTCCACAAGTTTCGATAACGACATTACCGTCCAGATCAGTTACCAGCCCAACGGCAGCGTCGTGCTGGCAGTGATAGGCGAGGAGGATTACGGCCAAACTTACGAGTTTGTTGACGCCAATGACAACGTCCTGGGCAGCGCCAATAAAGGTAGTGTCATCACCGTCTACCCCGGCCAGGCGCTGCCGGCCACCGGCACATTCACCAACGGCGTGGGGATCTTCACCGCGACGCTCACCACGGTTGGCGTGACATCGATCACGGCCACGGACAAAACGCAGTCGAGCATTACCGGCGTCCAAAACAACATCACGGTGAACCCGGGCCTTGCCGCTGCCTTCACGGTTGCAGGCTTCCCCTCGCCTGCCAGCGCCGGCGTCGCACAGACGGTCACGGTCACAGCCAAGGATTCCTTTGGCAACATCGCCACCGGGTACACGGGAACGGTGCACTTCACGAGCACTGACAATCAGGCCGTGCTGCCGGTCAACGGCGTGTTGACAGCCGGCATAGGCGTTTTCAATTGCACGTTGAAGACGGCGGGCAATCAAACCGTGACGGCCGCCGACTCGGCTAATTCCACCATTACTGGCAGCGAGAGCATCAGTGTCAGCCCTGCTTCCGCGACGCATTTTGTCGTCGCGGCCCCACATGCCGCGGTGGCGGGGGCCCCGTTCAGCATTACGGTGATTGCGGAGGATTCCTGGAGCAACGTCGCCACAAATTACTCCGGGATTGTTAAGTTCACTGCGTCGGACAAGGCCGCGGGCGTCTCGCTGCCCGTGAATTACCAATTTACATCCGCCGATGCGGGCATTCACACCTTCACCGGCGGCGTAACTTTTGAATCACCCGGCGCCAACACCGTCACCGTCACCGACACGGTGTCCAACAGTATCACCGGCAGTGCCGCCGTCATTATGGCCGTGGAGTTGACCATCCCCACCAACATCACCGGCGCCCGCGATGGCATTGCCGTCGTGCCCATCGACATCAACAACCTCTTCGACCCGATTCACGGCGACTCCGGCCTTGAAGGCGCCGATTTTGTCGTGGATTACAACAGCAGTCTGTTCACGGTCGCCAGCACGGACGTTTACCTCGGTGCCGTGCCGAGTGGGTCCACGGGTTGGAGCGTCCTGGTCAACGCCAACACTCCCGGTTTGCTCATCATCGGTCTGTCGAATTCGGGCACGGGCATCATTACCACCACGGCCGGCGGCAGCCTGGTGACGATGAATTTCCACGTCAATGCCGGCGATGCCTTCGGGACCACCAGCGCCGTGTATCTGGCGGCGGACGTGGCCGGCGGACCGCCTTTCACCAACGTCTCCGATCAGAATGGCAAGGCCTACTCCCTCAATCCGGCGCCCCAGGACGCGCCCAATCCGACCGACGGCCTGGTCACCGTCATCGACCTGCCGCCCGTGGCCACCGCCGACTCCTACGGCATCACCAGCCGAGCTCAGTCCAGCGACCCCGGCCTGACCGTGGCCAGTCCCGGCTTGCTTGCCAATGATAGCTCGCCCACCGGCGCCTCCATCACCGCTGTCGAGGTCACCAACCCCGCCCACGGCACCGTTACCCTCAATAGCAACGGCTCCTTCGTCTACACGCCCAGCATCGGCTACCTCGGCTCGGACAGCTTCACCTACATGGCCACCGACGGCCTGCTCGACAGCAGCGTCGCCACCGTGAGCCTTACTGTCACACCACGTTTGAGCATTCCCGCCAATCTGAGCGCCGTGCCAGGCGGCACCGTGGTCGTGCCGGTGAATATCGACAATCCAAACCCCGCCGGCACAGGTGGGCTCACAAACGCAGTGTTGGCAATTGATTACAACCCAGCGGTCTTTACTGTAACCAGCGCCGACATTCAGACGGGCACTCTCACCAGCGGCTGGTCGCTCACCACGGACGTGGACGCGACTTCCGGTCAGATCGGCATCGACCTGTCCGGCACCACTCTTAGCACCACAACCGCCGGCGGCAGCCTTGTGCTGATCACCTTCACCGTCAATGCCAGCACGCCCGGACAAACGACGGCGATCAACCTGGCGGCCACCAATGATCCCCTGGGCACCACCTTTGCCACTCGAGCTGGACACTGCTAGCGGCTCGCTGCCCGTGAACCCCGCGCCGTCCAATGCTGGCAATGTTCCCGACGTGGACGGTGCCGTGACGGTCGTAGGAGCGACCCACTTCGTTGTCAGCAAGCCGGCCAGCGCCGCCGCGGGCAGCCCCGCCAATTTTACGGTGACCGCACTGGATCAGTTCAACAACATTGCCGCGAGCTACGCCGGCACGATCCATTTCACCAGTAGCGACATCCTGGCCACGCTGCCCGCCGATGCGACCCTCACCAATGGCGCCGGCGTCTTCGGCATCATTTTCGGGACAGCCGGGAACCAGACCCTGACAGCAACGGACACGGTCAACGGCGTCACCGGCGTCAGCACTGCCGTGGCGGTGAGTGCCGCGGCGGCCTCACAATTCACCGTCAGCGCCCCGGCGGCCGTGCTGTTCGGCAGCCCCTTCAAGTTCACGGTCACGGCGCTGGATCCATTTGGCAACCTGGCCGCCGGCTACACGGGCACGGTCCACTTCAGCAGCAGCGATGCTGCCGCCACCTTGCCTGCCGATGCCACCTTGACCAACAGCGTGGGCGTCTTCAGCGCCACCCTGCAAACCGCGGGCAGCCAAACGCTGACCGCCACGGACGCTGTCACCGCTTCCATCACGGGCACGAGCAACAACATCAGCCCGGCGGCTACGCACTTTGCTTTCGATGTTCCCAGCGCCACCCAGGCCGGCATGGGCTTCCTCTTGAAGGTGATGATCAAGGACCAGTTCAATCACACTGTCTCCAGCTACAACGGCACGGTCCACTTCAGCAGCAGTGACAATCAGGCCCAGGTGCCGGCCGACTCCACAATTACCAACGGTGTCGGTATGTTCGCCGTCGTCCTGAAGACGGCGGGCAACGAGACATTCACCGCGACAGACTCGGTTAACGCCAGCCTTACCGGCACCAGCAGCGCCATCGCCGTAAGCCCGTCGGCCATCTACCGCCTTGGCGTGACGGCGCCCTCCAGCGCCGCCACGGGTAATTCCTTGAGCTTCACCGTCGTGGCCTTGGACCCCTATGACAATTTTGTCCCCAGCTACAACGGCACGGTTCACTTTGGCAGCAGCGACGCCGCGGCCATCTTGCCTGCGGATATGACGCTCAGCGGCGGCGCCGGCACCTTCAGCGCTACCCTGCAGACAACCGGCAGTCAGATCCTCACCGCCACCGATGTGAGCAACAGCGCCATTGCCGGCTCCAGCGCCCCGATCACTGTTCGCGGCTTGATCGTCACCAGTTTGGTGCCGACGGCCACCGGTTTCGTCGCCCAGTTCAACCAGGCCTTCGACCCGAGCATCCTCAGCATTTACGACGGCCTTGGCGTCTCCGGCCCCGCCGACGTCACGGTGGATGGGCCCTCGGGAGCCGTGCGCGGATCGCTGCTGCTCAACTCGGCCGACACCCAGATCACCTTCGTCAAAACCGACCTTGTCAGCAGTGCGCCCCTTGCCGGCGTGCTGGCGGCCGGCACCTACACTGTCACATTGCGCAGCGCCGTCAACGGCTTCCAGGACAGCGCCGGCGGCTTGCTCGACGGCAACGACAGTGGAACGCCTGGCGTCAATTATGTCGCCACCTTCGTCGTGGCGAGCACGAGCAGTCCGGTGCTGAGCATCCCAGACTTCGCGCGCGGCCCCGACAGTGCCGCCAACGTCGAATTGCCCAACGCCACGGGTACCGGCATTCCGATCACCCTTGCCAATGCCATCGGCGTGACCAGTGCGACTTTCCAGCTCGATTACAACCCGGCATTGCTCGACATCACGGGCGCCTTGAACGGCCCGTCGGGAACCTTTACGCTGGTGAGCACTCCTTCTGGCGGCGTGGCCAATTTCTCATTCCAAAGCGCCACGGCCCTGAGCGGGTCCTTGACGTTGGGCCAGATCGTGGCTCAGGTGCCCAACAGCGCTGCCGCCGTTTACAAGTCGAAAGCCCTGCTGCATCTGAGCAATATCAGCCTCAACGGCGGCAACAGCGCGGTCGCCAACGACGACGGCGTTCAAGTCGATGCGTACCTGGGCGATGTGCTGGGCGACGGCACGTATAGCCCGCTGGACGCATCGCTGATCGCCAGAGTGGCAACGGATTTCGACAGCGGTTTTGCCGCCTTTGGGCTGCTCGACCCGGCGATCATCGGCGACCTCACCACCGACGGTTTCGTGAATTCCACGGATGTTACCCTGGTGAACCGGTGGTTGGCCGGCTTTGTTCAATCCCAGTTCCCGCCGATTCCGACGGGGCTGACCATCACTCCCACCGGCCCGGACCCGATTTTGAGCTTGCCAACCAACCTCGATGTGGTCGGCGGTGCCACGGTGATTGTGCCGGTGAATATCGACACGGCAATGCCTGCCGGCAGTACGGGCATGAACGAGGCGGTGCTGGCCTTGCAGTTTAATCCGCAGGTCTTCACGGTGTCGGCGGCCGATGTGCAGCTGGGCACGCTGTCTGGCGCCGGCAGCGGTTGGCAGCTGCAGACGGTGGTCAATGCCGTGACGGGTCAGATTGGCATCGATCTGTACAGCCTCACTCCCATCCAAACCACGGCGGCAGGCAGCCTGGTGACAATTGCCATGCATGTGCGGGACGGAGCTGTGGTGGGTTCAAACGGACTGAGTATCGTGACAGAGGTTGATCCGAATGGAGAGCGGACATTTAGGACGACGCTTGCGGATGCCCAGGGAGCCTTGGTTGTGCACATGCCGCTGCCGTCGACCGGCCAGGAGGCGGACGCGTTGGCCTCGGCGACCGTGGATGCAGTCCAGGAGCAGTTGGCGGCAAACAGTGGGCCAAAAGCGTTGATGGATCAGGTATTTGGCCGCATGCCGGACGTCGCGAACTCTAGCCCCCTGTCTGCTTTGGCATACGACCTGCAGGAGCAAGTCTTTAGCTATGAGGAAGAAATGCTCCCGCGGGAAAACGCCATTTTGCTGCCATCTGCGAGTTACCTGCTGCCAACGGCTGAGGTCTCGAACCAGGACCTAGCGCAACTGATGGGCTTGACTCAACACGACTGGGTGCCGCCTGACCTGACGGCCTACCTGGGCCAGGTGGCGCGGGCTGCACGCCGCTCGCGTTTGGGCGAAGCGTCGGATACCCCGCTAGCCGGGCAAGATGAGGCCGACCTTTAAGGTTTCGGGGAAAGCAAAGGCGTTAGGACCACTTTAATGAAAAACAAGAAAACCACGAAACCGTATTGGGAAATGACAACGGTAGAACTCCGCGAAGCCACGAAGCAATTTAACGAGGAGTTCGTTGGCGACAAGGCCCAGCCGTTGACGCCTGAAATGAGGGCTCGTTGGGAACGAGCCAAGGCCAAAGGCTCTGCGGTTGAAAATGGAACCACGAAAGCGCACATCGCCGTTCGATTAGACAAGGCACTCCTTGAGCGCCGCTCCGCGCTCGCCAAGAAGAAACGCGTGAGCCGGGACGTCTTGATCGTGCGCGGTCTGCGGGCACTATTGGCCGCCGAAGGTGAATAGCCGGCCTGGGAGAGAAGGCCAATGGCGCAAATGTTCCATAGCTTGGTTTTCGGGTGAATGGAGATTTGGAATAAACGACTGGAAAAAGCTTAATGATGCCAAGGGAGATTTCTCCGTCATCGGAATTGCGATTAAGAAAGATCAGCCACTTGAAAACTTTGACGCTTATGTAAGAGCTACAAAGGAGCCGCGAGTTCGAGTAAGGCCTGATTGATCCGGGTGGGTTGGATACTTTGGAAAAAACCAAGATTAGCGGCAGTAGAATCATGATTCACCAGTGCTATTTCGAAGAAACCCAGCGCCAACGCCTGTTCACTTCACCGCTCTACAAGGGTTTTGGGCTGTACGCGGAAGTCAATCCTGATATCACGCGTAATTGCCCCGACCTCGAAGATGAGAGCCATGTCCGGCAAATGTCGGAATATGTGGCGATGCTGCACCTTTGGCGGAATCCCGAGCTCGATCCGGACTCCTGGATCGGCTTTACTTCTTACCGCCAGCTGGACAAGTCCCCCACGATTTTTGAAGATCGCCGTGTTATCGAACGGCATCTGGCCCAGGCGGACATTGTCGGATTTGGCTGGTTTGAATGTTACGACGTGCTCAGCGATCGACTGCTGATGCTGGCGGAGCAAGGCGAGCGCTGCCATCCTGGGGTCAACGGGGCCTTATGGCGTCTGCTCATGCTGCACAACGATCTGATGCCGCTTAACTACCTGACGGCCACCAAGGGCTTGTTCGGCAATTACTGGATCATGTCCAGGAAGAACTTCAATGAATGGATGGAGTGGTCGGCCCCCTTGATTCGCTATGCCCTGGAGTGCCCCGACTCGTTTGCCGAGAAGACGCCGCGGGCCGTGGCGTACCTGGTCGAGCGGCTGTTTATCTGCTGGTACGGGATCAAGGGCAAAAAGGCCATCGAGGTTGGTCCGCCGATGCGCGTGCGGCGCCTTTAATCGTTTGCACAACGCTCACCTGGCGGACAAAGCGGGCGGCCCCGCGGAGAAGTTGGTCCCGTTGCCCGAGTGGTATGCCACGCTGGACGAGGTATGCCGGCGGCACCGTGTCAAGCCGAAAGGCATCATCCACATTGGAGCTCATTACGCCGAGGAGCGAGCCAGTTATCAGCGGCTCGGCGCGGCCAACGTTCTGTGGATCGAAGCCGATCCCCAGCACATGCCGCAGCTGCGTGCCAACCTGGCAAATTTTCCAGGACAACGCGCCGTTCAGGCCTGTCTGACCGACAAAAGCGGAGAGTGGAGGACTTTTTATCAGACCAATAACCGTGGTGAATCGTCCTCGGTGCTGCCGCTTGGAACTCATCGCAAGCTCTTTCCGGGAATTCAGCTTAGCAGCGAAACACATCTGGAAACGGTGACCTTTCGGGCGTTGGCCGAGCGCGAGGGCATTAAGCTTGCGGATTACGACATGCTGGTAATTGATGTCCAGGGTGCGGAACTGCTGGTGCTCCGGGGATTTGACGACCTGCTGGAGCAGTTTGTGGGCATCTACCTGGAAGTAAATCAGGGCCAGGTCTACGAGGGCTGTGCTCAAATCGAGGAACTTGACGCCTATGTCGGCGCTTTCGGTTTCGAACGCCGCGAGACGATGCTGAACATCCGCGACCAGGGTGACGCCCTTTATTTGCGCAAGGGGACGTTTCCGCCGCCTCCGGGGCATCTGGGAACACGACGTGTGGACGCTTTGTGGCGTCTCATGGATATCCGGTCCTTCGAGCTCGTGGAATCGGGCGGGGAACCGTTTGTGGTGGAGTTCCTGCAAAACGCCCAATTGGTCGCTCCTGGTCCCAAGCCGCGCTGGTATCAGGTGCGCCGTGCCGGCCATGATATTATGCTGGAATTTATCAGTCCTGCCGGGAGGATCGCTTTATTGCTGCCCGAGGGCAACGACGTCTGGCGAGGCCGGTGGCTGATCGGACCCGAGGGTGAGATCGTGCTGCGGCCCCGGGTGCAAAACAGGCCAAAATCTTCAGGGCCTGTCGCGGGTGCGCTCGCCTAGCGACCGCCTCGCATCTTCCAGCTTTGGTGGATTTCTTCGAAGATATCGTCCAGCGATTTCGTCAGGTCCCAGCTCGGGAAGTGGGTACGCATCTTGCTCAGGTCGCTGATGTAGCAAATGTGGTCGCCCTCGCGATTCTTGTCGACGTACTCCCAGTTCATCGGCATGCCGCCCAAAGCAGCAATGCGGTCAAAGGCCTCAAGAATGGAACAGCTATTGGCTCTCCCACCGCCGATATTGTAAACCTCGCCGCAGCGGGGATTCAAATAAAATGCTTCTATGAAACGAGCAACGTCCGCGGCGTGAATGTTATCGCGCACCTGCTTGCCTTTGTAGCCGAAGACCTTATAAACCCGTCCCTCCAGGTTGGTTTTGACTAAGTAGCTTAGGAACCCGTGAAGCTCGACGCCCGCATGGTTGGGCCCGGTTACGCAGCCGCCTCGCAGACAGCACGTCTTCAGACCGAAGTACCGGCCGTACTCCTGGACCATCACGTCGGCCGCCACCTTCGACGCACCGAATAAGCTGTGCTTCGACTGGTCGATCGGAAAAGCTTCAGGGATACCAGATTGATATACCGGGTCGTCGTAGTCCCACCGGGCCGGGAGTTCCTTCAGCTTGATGGTGTTCGGCCGGTCGCCGTACACCTTATTGGTGCTCATATGGACAAACACGGCGTCCGGTGCGGCCCGGCGGGTCGCTTCCAGCAGGTTCATGGTGCCGACGGCGTTCACGTCGAAGTCGTCGAACGGCCGGGACGCGGCCAGGTCGTGGCTCGGCTGGGCGGCGGTGTGGACTATCAGGTTGGGCTTCAGGTCGGCAACTAACTTGAGCACGCCGGCTCGGTCGCGGATGTCAAGTTCGGAGTGCCGGAACGTGGGGTGGGCGGCCAGTAACCGCTGCTGGTTCCAACGCGTGTCGCCGCCGGGGCCGAAGAAGTCGGCCCGCTGATTGTTGTCAGCCCCAGCAACGGTCCACCCACGGGCGCGAAATGGGCGACTACCCCGGACCCAATCAACCCGGACGAACCCGTAACGAGGAGTGTTGGCATGGAGAGCAATCCGATCAGAGCCCCGCTGCCTTCGCGAGAAGCAGCAATTTGTTGAGCATCTCCTTCAGGTAGTAACATTTCTCTGCAGCAGCTGCTGGATCGAGCTTCGCGAACAACTGCTTTCCGTAGGTAGTCTTCTTGTAATTCTTTTTCGTCGCCTGTTTGTAGGTTCGATCCAACAGCTTCGCTGGAGGCTCATTGAAATTGACTCTTTCCGGTTGCGCCGCGCTGGCGCCAGGCAGCACGTTCCTGACCTCCTTCGGAAAGATTTCGGGTTGGCTGAGGAGCCAGGCCTCGAACTCGTGAACGGCGAAGAACATGCAGAACCGCTCAAAACCGACTACTTTCTCAAAATGCGCAACACCCCAGTCATGTCGTTCCTTCGCCCTCGTCACCGTGTCCGGATAGAAATCTGGGCCGTACAGATCCAGCAATCCCTCAACGGCGATGATTTCGTCTTGTTTTGGTCCTTCCAAATGCATCTTCGCCTTGGTGGCCATCTTCCGCGCCGGCTCGGCGTATCCGTTGAATGGGACCACCTGAATGCCCACCGGTTGCTTCAATTGGGGATCGAGCCAACGCTTGATGAACGCGGCGGCAGAATATTTCTCGGTCTGGCCTTCAACCAGAAGTACGAATTTCATTTCATGGCCTCCAACTCATTCGACCGAAACAGTTCGCCAAGCGTGTATTTCTTCAGCCAATAGTGGAGTTCGTCACCAGCTATCACGCGCAACTTAGTCTCGCCATCGACACGTTCAACGACCGTCGTGGTCGGTGGCTCGGCGCCGAATGAATCGAGCAGCTCGGGTGAATGCGTGGTCAGGATAACCTGCGAGCGGCTCGAAGCGTCCCGAGCATATTCAGCCACGATGTCCAGCATAGCGGGATGCAGGCCCGTCTCCGGCTCATCAATCGCGATTAGCGGCGGAGGAGAGGGATTCGCCAGAATAGCCAATAAAAACAGAAAGCGCAATGTGCCGTCCGATAAGTCGGCAGCGGATTGTGCCTGCTGCATACTCTTCCAACGAATGCGAAGCTGAATGCGCTGGTCGGCTGCCGGCGGAAACACTAACTTTTCGAAATCATCCCCGAAGGCAGCTTTCATGGCCGTGTCGATTTCGTTCTCGAAATCCCGATTCCCTGTGTACAGGCTGTGCAGAACTGAAATCAAGTTCTGTCCGTCGGCACTCACCTGCGTCTCGGCCCGAGCCACTTGCGGCGAACGAATTGGGGCATCTCGGCGAGTTTCGAACGACTGGTAAATCCTCCAATAAATCCTCCAACTTGAAAGCTCTTTCTGGAAGGCCGCCACAAAGCGGTGCTGAACAAGAGGACCTCCCATCAGGGCCAACAATGTTTCATCTTCGGGAATGCCATCTACCGGCGTGACCAGCATGGGCTTAGTTTCACTGAAAAGCTTCGCCCGCCTCCCGTCTCTGTCAATCAACATTGTTGGTTGCACAGCGGTGGCTTGATCGACGGGGCCGAAAAACCCCAACAGTTCTTGATCAATGCGGTATTCACTGCCGCGTCCCAACCGAGCCAACCTTAACTCGTAAGTCACAGATTCAATAGTTTCAAACGGATCTACCTCAGAGGGAGTCGCGTTAACCCGCAACATGATTTGGTCAACTTTACCGTCCCACACCAGCGGTCCCATGCCTCCTTCTTGCTGCACAAGTTTTCCGAGCCCGCCGTGCGAGGCAACGCTCAACATCTCCAGGACGCGCAGCAGATTGGATTTGCCGCTGGCATTGGCCCCAATGACCACGTTCAGGTCGCCGGGACACCACGATAGTGATCGGAGCGACCGGAATCCTTCAACCTCCAGCTTGATGATCTTCATTTGCCCGTCTCCGTCCTGCCCTTCACCGCCGGATACCTCTTGAGAATCTCCCCCGCCAGCGCCTCGAAATCCGCCGGCACGTTCTCGAACGCGGTCAGCTTCCAAAGGGCCATCTGCTCCTTGCCGCGGGTTGTGGTGTTGGCGGCTATCATGCCAGCCTTGAACTTGGCCAGCGTCGCGTCGTCGATCGCGCCCTCGCGATAGGCCATCACGCCGGGCGGAAACCCCTCCGCTTTTTTCAGCATCGTCAGCCGGACGAAGCAACCGGGTTTCACCTGGTCGTAGCTGTCCAGCCCCGCGCCATCCACCAGCGCGGCCTGCACCTTGTCGCGCAGGATGTCGTCGAGCCTCCTCGACGCTGGCGTGGTTGACGATTTTGCCGAAGAAATCCTTTTGCTCGACTCCCATGGCGCTTAGCTCCCGCTCCAGAAACAATAGGCAGTGGGCCGGGCAGCGCTGCGGAATGGAGATCGCCTTGCCCTTCAAATCGGCCAGGCTGGTTGCCTTGTTTTCGTTAAGAATGGCCACGAATGCCCTGAGACTGTGCTGCTGCCGATTGACGGCGATGAGCAACGGCTTGAGCTTGGGATAAGTTTGCCGGGCCCACGCAAACTCGAAACCGTGGAAAACTCCGAGCTGAATGGCATTGTCATTGATCTGTTTGCCAAGGTCCAATGCGTCGCCGGCTGCGATCACCTCGCCCTCCAGGCCGGTTTGCTCGCGCATTAGGTTTTGCAGCTCGGGCAGCAGCGCCTGCACTTTCGCCTCCGGCAGATCGTGAAGCAGCGAGCTTACCATGCCGATTTTGAGAGGCGTCTTTTTTTGTTGGGCCGGCGCATGACTTGCCAGGATTGCCAGGCCCACAGTGACGGCTGCGAGTCCGCTAGCCGCTGTTGTTCGTCCGATCATGGGTGATTCCTTTCCGTGATGGTTGTGCCTTGTCACAGTTAATGTTAGAATGTTCTCGTGGCAATCGGCTAGCGTGATCCAGCCAGGGGCACCGCAATGACGCCAGCGAGCGTGGTCCTGCCTTACATTTTTGACCTCGAATTGAGCGGCAAGTGCAACACGGTTTGCACGTTTTGCCCGCGCGATGAGATGAAGCGCGGCGAGCAGTTCATGAGCGAGGAGCATTTCGAGCACTTCCTCGACAAGCTCCGCCGCTATGCACGTGCCCTCGAGGGCCGCCAGATTGTCTTGCCGCACGAAAAAGCGCGCGGCGGCTTTGGCGCCAGGGAGCAGTCGGCCGCCCGCGTCATCCTGTGCGGCATGGGCGAGTCACTGATGCACCCCCGATGCCCGGAGTGGATCGGCCGCATCCGCCGCGAGGTGGGCGTGCGCGTGAGCGTGGTCACCAATGCCTTGCTCCTCAAGGACAGCATCATCGAGAAGCTGGCCCAGGCCGGCATCACGGTGATTGTGACCAGCGTGCCGGGGATCGACAAGGAAACGTATACGCGTTACATCCCGCTCGACTTTGACCGCGTGCTGGGCAACATCGAGCGCAGCCACGCCAGGTTGCCGGGCCGGGTCCACATCAACGCGATCATACCCGACGATTCACCGCTGACGCACGAGCAGGTGCTGCAATTTTGGGGAGCGCGTGGCATCCCGGTGATGTCGATCAACCATTGCCACAACCGTGGCGGCTTCCTGCACGATGAAGGCCTGACGGGCCGGCACGGGGCGTCGTCGAGTCATTATTGCGGCATCATCGCCCGGCACAACTTCATTGCCTGGGACGGGCGGATCCTGTCTTGCTGCCACGATTTGCACGCGGAGAACGTGCTGGGCCACGTGAGTGACGACGCCGACTTTCTTGACCTCGCCCTGGCCAAAACCCAGGTCGTCGACGCCGGGCCGACGTATCGCATTTGCAAGAGCTGCAACGATTGTGAACGGCTGCAGCCGGCACAGGTTGTACGCATCGAACACCACGGCGATCTTTTTTCAGCCGCCCGGGTGAGTCTGCCGCTGGCTTGCGGTTAATGACGATTCATAGGTCATATAGGTCGTATAAGTCCTATAATTGCCCACTCGGCGGTGCCGCCAGGGATATGCCGTCGCGCCGCGCCAATTCGGCAAACAGGCCGCCAATCCCTGCCCGTTTTTGCACCTCTTGCAGCGAAGGGTCGTTGGCCAGGATCGACGCATCTCGGAAAAGCAGGAGACGGCTGAGCGTCGGCCCCCACTTCCGTTGGAAGATACCGACAAAGTGGTGCTCCCGTGCCCGCCATTGGTCCATGGTCTCGGGCCCGCTCCAGGTCGAACGGCCGCCGAAATGCAGCAAGTACGATCCAATCGCGACCAACACGTGGAAGCCGGCCAGGTAGGCGCGAATGCAGTAATCATCGTCCTCCCCGCCGGCCACGCCGAAACGGGTGTCGAACAGGCCGACGGAGCGATAAACCACCGGCGGGACCTTCACGCAAAAGAAATTGGTCTTGTAAGCCTCCATGTATCCCGTGTGCAAGGCCTGGTGTCGCTCGACAAGCCTGCGGAATAGTTCCTCCCTGCCGACGTAGTCCTGAAGCGTCATGACCGGCTTCAGATCCAGACCAGCCGTCTGGTATTGGTAGTTTTGGTTGCAGGTCGGCGTCATGACCGCGGCATGGGGGACGGCCAGGGGACCAAGCCAGTCCGCGGTGAAGATCACATCGTTGTTGAGCACAAAGGCGTCGGCGCTGAACTGATTAGCGTGCTGAATCACCTGGTTGGCGTTGACCGCGAATGAGCATGGCTGAGCGTTGGCGACGACCTGGATTTTGGCGCACGCCGGGGGCAGGCATGTGCGGTCGAAGCCGCCGTCATTGTCGATGAGCAGGAAGGCGTCCGTGTCTCGCCAGGCTGTGTGTTCAAAAAACGACTTCAAGGCCGGGATCGTGTAATCGGCGGAGGCGCGGGTCGTGACCATTCCGAAAACGCGGGGCATGATGGTTGCAACCTAGTCGAGGTGACGGCACACGGAGTGTGCCTACTACTATGTGCCGGGGGCCCTTTCACGTTTGCCGGTTGACAAAGGCCGTTAATCGGTTACGCTTTAACAGGCGTCCAAGTTCCGCAAGTATTTATTCAAGTCGGCGGGAGACCGTCATGGCAAGAGAAAAAACCCTTGTTATTGTATTTCCCCCTCTTACCATGCCGACGTCGCCGCCCCTGGGCGTGTCGATGCTCAAGGGGTTCGTTGAGCGCGAGCTTCCCGAATGGCGGGTGAAAATTCTCGACCTCAACCTCTCGACGTTCGATCGTCTCTTTGGCGAATTGGCGGCTGGCCGGATTCAGCTCGATCGCCGCACTTTTCCTGAAGGCGCCGAGGCCGTCAGCGGATTGCTAAAAGCGGCGTCGGCTTTCCGCGGCAAGAACGAACAGGATTTTTACGAACGGCCCGACCTCTATAACCAATACGGCGAGCTGTTCCTACGGTTTACCGAGACATTCACCCAGCAAATTGGGGGGGCTTGCCGCGCTTGCGAGCAAGGCGGTCCGGTGCCGCCGCTCTTCCAGGAATACATCGACGCCATCCTCGCGGAAAAGCCCGATGCGGTCGGCTTTTCGATGATTTTCTCGGAGCAGCTGGCCATCGGCGCGCTGCTAGGCAAGATCCTTCGGAAAAAGAACGGCCTGCCGGTCGTTTTCGGCGGCAGCTGCTTTGCCGACACCGCGGAGCACTTCATCAAATGGTATCCCGAGTCCGCCGACGTCATCATTGCCGGCGAAGGCGAGGAGGCGCTCAAGATCCTGCTCGGCGGCTCCGGAAAAAAGGGGTCAGGCCCCGTTGTGCGCAGCACCCTCCGGGCCGTTCCGGCAACGGGGCCTGACCCCTTTTTTCCGGAGCCGCCGACCAATTTCAACGATCTGGAGCACGTGCCCGGCGCGGTGTTTTTCAAGGACGGCGTTGTGCAAAAGGTCGCCAAGTCGTTTCCGAAGGACATCGATTTCTACGGCGCGCCGGATTTCAGCGACCTGGATCTGAAACGCTACTACTCGCCCGAACCCGTCGTGCCGCTGCTGCTGTCGCGCGGCTGTTACTGGCGGCGCTGCACGTTTTGCGTCCATTACCGCTCGGCCGGCCTCACCTACCGCATGCACACAATGGATTTCACCATCGAGATGCTCAAGGGGTTCGTGGCCCAGGGTATCCGCAACTTCGCCTTCATCGACGAAATGATCTCGCCCAAGCATTTCACCTGGCTGGCGGAAGGCATCAAGGAAGCCAACCTGGACATCTCGTATTACGCCCTCACCAAGCCGACCAAGGAATTCACCCCGGCCATTTTGGCGACCATCAAGGCTTCCGGATGCAAATACTTGCTCTGGGGCGTGGAAAGCGGCAACCAGCGCATTCTGGACCTCATGGACAAGGGCTCCAAGGTGGCGGACGTCGCCATGACGCTGAAAAACGCTCGCGAGGCGGGCATCGCCAATCACGTCTTCCTGATCTGCGGTTTCCCCACCGAGACCGAGGAAGAGTTCGGCGACACGATCAAATTCCTCGACGACAACAAGGAAAACATTTACGCGGTCCATCGCGGGACTTTCTCGCTCGAGCCGGAATCGCCGATCTTCGAAGAGCAGAAACGCTTTGGCATCATTCGCAGCTGGCTGACGCAGGATTCGCCGTCGGGAGGCCGTTGGGGTTATGAATTGGAAAGCGGCATGTGTCAGCAGCGCATCAAGGAGGTGTTCATCGCCGCGCTGCCGCTCATGAGGGCGTTCAATCCCTATGCCCAGTACGCGGCCAATTTCCGCGATCATGCCTTGCTTTTGTATGGCCGTTCGAAGCTGAAGCCGGAGGCACGGCGCTTCCCGAAAGTCAGCTACGGTCAAAAGCCAATGGGCTCGCAGGACCGCAACTTGATCGGCAACATCCGGATTGGAACGGCTGACGCCCAGGCTGCCGCCGCGGTCGAAGTCACCGAAGATTGCAAGTCTGGAATGGTTTCGATGCCAACGCCCGCTCCAGCCCCAACGGCGCAAACCCCCAATGGCTTGACCGCCGAGCAGGTCGCCAGTTTCCTCGAGAACGATCCAAAGTTCAACAGGCGATTTGTGGTGTCGGGCAACTAACGATACCAACCCGAAGCGCAAGCGAGGTAAAGTAGTAGGCACACTCCGTGTGCCGTCGCCGAAACGGCACACGGAGTGTGCCTACTACTTTACCACGGGGTTTTCAATTTGCCCGCCGGCGCGGAGCCGATGGGTGGCACAATGGGCAATGTCGGGTCGAACTGGTGTCCTTCCAGCGGTGGGCCAAGGACGTTATTGCGTTCGAGCAAGACCTGCGCTGGATTTCCCATGGCTCGGTAAAGGCGAAATTCAGCGCGGTTGTAATCGGCGACGGTTCCGTAATAGTTGTAATAAGCCTGGACCAGCGCCTGCATGGCCGCCACCACTTCCAGGGGACGAATGACCAGGATATTGATATTGTCTCCCACTCGCTTGAGTGCGCCTAGCGCTTGGAGGTTCTTGGTGGCGGAGATCCACGCCTGCTGCAACTCAGTTTCCGAAGTGGTGGTGCGGCGGTCGGCGGCCCGCAGCTGCGCCCAGGCCTGGGCCACATCCCGGGAAACGAGATCGCGGAAGCGGTAATCCTCGGCACGAGCCAATTCGTAGGCCGACCGTTTCTCACGGACCAGGAAGAGGTTGCCCAACCCCAGGTTCTTGAGCTCCCAAACCACTTCCGCGTCGTAATCCTGACGGTAGCTCATGCTGCCTGTGCTGCCGCCGAAGCTGCCGCCAAAGCCGCCGATGCCCATGGGATAGGGTGGAGAATTGGTGCCGCCGCGGAGCACCAGGTTCGGCAAGAAGGGGCGAAATCTTTCCTGCTGCACCCTTTCCCTGGCCGCCTCGGCTTGCGCCTGCGTGAAGGTCAGCTCGGGACGCAGGCTCAGCGCCACTGGAATCATCTCGTCGACGGTCCGCTGCGGCGACACCAACGTGATGCGAATTTGGGGCGGCTCCAGCGGATCGACGACCACCTTGGGATTGAGCCGGAGCACGCGAGCCAACTCGGCGCTGACAACCCGCCATTGCTGCCGAGCGAGTTCCTCCGTTTGCAAAAGGTTCGCTTGCAGGGCCCGCACACGTGCCAACTCGAGGTCGGGCACGTATTCAGGCGCCAGCTTTTCGGTCCTAAGTACTAGCGCAGCCACCATCGCATTAGTAAGTTGAACGCTCGCCAGGTCGGCTCGGGCCTCCTGGGCGTCGAAATAAGCAACCGCCACCGCAGTTAGAGTGTCGTTGGTGGCGGTCTGAATGTTGGCTTCCTGAGCGCGAGCGACTTGTCGGGCGGCCAAGGGCGCGAAAATGGCGTCCGTAAGGCCGAAGACGGCGACAGGCGCTCCGCCGGCAAACAGGCTGCTGCGGCTCGCGGTGATGGTGCTGCCGTCGACGTTTTGAATGGGGCCGTCATGATGGGTGTAATCCAAACCCATGTCGAGGTTCGGCAACCAAAGGACTTTGGCCTGGTCGAACTGGGCAATGGCGATGCCCAATTGCTGCTGGGCGATGGTGATGTCCAGGGCACGAACATTGGCAAGACGCAAGGCGGTTGCCAGGTTAATCGGCAGGGCGACCTCGTCTGGCTCCAGCTTCGGAGGGGTCCAGGAGGGAGGCTGCTCGGAGAAGCCTTTCTGGGGCTGGGGCGCTGGTTCCTGATCGCCGGGCTTTTCATCGCCCTTTTTCTTGGCCGGCTCACCCGTTTTTGAAGGCACGGGATCCTGCATTGCCACCGGCTTGCCCAGTGTGCCCACCCGCTTGACATTTGTATCCTGCCCCATCGCCACGCCTAGCGTAGCCAGGCAGACCAACGAGCAAACGAGCCCAGTGGCACCGTAAACACACCATTTCCACCCAGTGCAAGCATCCATACCAGCACTCCATTTCCGCAATCACAATTCCAGGGCGAAGCCCATGCGCGAATTTGGGTAAATACGCATGTCTAGGGTATCGGAATTGCGATGAATGGAGCTTGAGGGTGTTTTGCCGGATTTGCCTGACTTATTTGCTTCCCCGATCGTACCGTTGGAAAAACAGTGCGGGACGGCCTGGCAAGGCCGTCCCGCGAAAAGGTTCTCAGCCTGGCATGGACCATGCAAGCAGTTAGCGTGTTTCTGGAACCTTAATCTTCACCGCTTGGCCGTCCTCCAAGCCTTTGCAGTTCTTGCTGACCACAACGGCTTCATGCCCCGAAAGGTTCTCCCAAAGGGTGCTGCCGGGCCGCTGTTTGCGCAGGACTTGCAGTCCCTCCTCACATGTGGTGCCAAGCTGCAGAAACATCTTGCGAGCCTTGCCATCTTCCACCATGAAGCAATAGGGTTTATCCCCGTCGGCCAAGATGTCGTCCATTTTGGCTTCCGGGGGTATTGTCCAAGCATTGCGGATTTTGGCCAGGATCGTGACATTGGCGTACAGGCCAGGGAGCAGCTTGTTCTCGGGATTCGGTAAATGCAATTCCACGCGCAAGGTGCGCGATTTATCGTCAAGGGCTTCGGAGAAGCGAGTCACCGTGCCAATGGATTCAGTACCAGGCATGGCCTGAAAACGAACAATGGCCTTGTCGCCTACCTTGACCAGGAGCGAATCCAATTCGGGCACGTCCACGGTGCAACGCATAATGTCGGTGCGCATCATGACGAACAGCGGATCGGCCGCCTTGTTGGTCGAGCCTGTGACGGAGGCCGCGAGGAACCAGCCGCTGTGGACATTGCGGAGCGTCACCACGCCGTCATACGGCGCGGTGATCTTGGCATAGGCCAGCCAGTCCCGCTGCCACTCGAGAGAGGCTTTGGACACCTCGAGATTGGCCCTGGCGACGAGGATGTCGGCTTCGCATTTGTTGAAGATGGCCTTGGTTTGAATGGCCGTTGCCTGTGACGAAATCCATTTGGCCTTCATTTCATCGCACACGGCCCGGCTAGCGTGCAATTGATTGACCTGCTCGTCGCGCGTCTGTCTGTCGAAAACGGACTCTTTGAGGAGTTTGTTGGCGCGATCCACCTCTTTTTCCCAGCGCTCGACCTGGGCCTTGGCGCTTTCAATGGACGCCAGTTTCGCGTTGATGTCGGAAAGGGCTGCGTCCCAGCCGGCTTTGGCCGCCCCCGCGGCTTCCTTGGACTGCTCCAGGTCGGCCTTGGCCTGCGTTACCCTTGCTTCCCTTAAGTGCAATTCCTGAACCACTTCCGGAACGTAAAGCTCCACCAGCAAATCGCCCTTCTTTAACCGATCGCCAATGTCACATTTTGGTTCCTTGGCGATGCCGGCGATTTTGGTGTAGATCGGCGTTTGCTCATAGGGCTTCAAATGTCCGGGCTGATCGATGGGGCGAGTCAGGTCTTTGCGCTGGGGATTGGCTACGCTGACCTCGACCCCTTGCGATTGCGATTCCGATGTGCCGGCGGCCTCACCCTTGTGGCCGCAGCCAGCCGCGGCCAATGGCAACAGTAAGGCCAAACTAATCCAGGCTATCACCGGACCGGCCTCTCGTCGCAGATTGATTTGCCCTATGAGTTTGCGGTCTCTGATCACAGTTTTTTTCTCCTTATCATCTGGGGAATGCGGACCTGTTCTGGGCAGTGCTGATTCCGACCTAGACACACTTCCGCCGCTTTAGCCAGGCTGTGACGGGGGCAAATCATGGACATCTTGTCCTTGGGGCCCCGTAGCACTTTCCTGCGGCGGCGTTCCGATTTCCGGGGTGTGGGCCGCCGAATGTTCGTCCCTGTGGTGATCGCTCGTTCCTTCCGCGGATTCCGGAGCGTAATACGCGCCATCGGCGTCATCGGGATGGAGCGATGGCGGAGCCGATTTTGGCTCGAACCCATGACCACGGTGAAGACCGCCGGCAGGATCAGCAGCGTGGCGCCGGTGGCGACGGACAGACCGCCGATGACGGCCCGGCCCAGCGGAGCGCTTTGCTCGCCGCCTTCGCCCAGACCCAGGGCCATCGGAACCATGCCGGCGATCATGGCGCAACTGGTCATCAAGATCGGCCGCAGACGCTCCTCCGCGCCGGTCCGGGCGCCTTCCGCCGCGCCGATGCCGGTCTGCCGGGCGTTCTCGGCGAAGGTGACCAGCAGAATGGCGTTGGCCACCGCCACGCCGACCGCCATGATGGCGCCCATGAACGACTGGATGTTCAGCGTCGTGTGGGTGATGTACAGCGCGAAGGCCACGCCCGCCACCACCGCGGGCGTCGTCGCCACCGACACGAACGCCAGCTTGATCGACTGGAAATAAGCGGTGAGCATCAGGAACACGACCACCACCGCCAGCGCCAAGGCCGCTGGCCAGGCCGCTGAACATCTGCCGCATGGCCGGCACCTGGCCGCGAATATGGCCGTGGTCGTCGCCCACTTTCACGCCGCGCGGCGGGTCGCCGGCCGCCGTGATGGCCTCCTCGATGCGGTTGACGGCCCGGCCCAGGTCTTCGCCGACCACGTTGGCCGTGATCGACACGATGCGCCGCTGGTTGATGCGGTCGTATTCTTGCGGCATGGTGCTGTCGGTGACCTTGGCCACGTCGCGCAGCAGCGTGGCGGCCTCGTCCTCGTTCTGCTTGACGGGGATCATGCCCACTTCGGCCTTGGAGTTCATCTGGGCGGGCGGCACCTGCAGCTGCACCTGATAGCCGATGCCGCTCTTGGGATCGGCCCAGTAAACCGGAATGATGTAACGGCTGGAGGAGGTGGCGGCGATCATGGCGTTGGCCGCCTCGGCCACGGTCAGGCCGGCCAGGCCGGCCCGTTCCCGATCGATCTCCACCTTGATGCGCGGATAATCGAACGCCTGGCCGAACTGCAGATCGCGCAAGGTCGGAATCTTGCGCATCTCGGCGATCACCTTCTCGGCGTACTTCCGGTTTTCTTCCTGGTTGGGGCCGCTGATGACCACCTCGATCGGCGTCGGCGAGCCGAAGCTCATGACCTGGTTGATCACGTCGGCCGGCTCGAACGAGACGGCCACTTGCTCGGCGCGCTTCGCGGCAACGTCCGGCGTCGACGCCGTAGGCCATCAAGCTGCTTGGCCAGCCAGGGCCTCAACCGTTCCGGCAATTCGTTGCGCAGCTGTTCCTTGACCTCCTCGGTGCGAAAGCCCTTTTCTTCGTTGAGGGCGATGCGGATGACCGCCTGATCCGGGCCGCTGGTCCACAGAAAGACGGCGTTGGCGGTCAAGGTCGGCGCCGTCTGGCCGATGTGGGCCACCGAGATCTTGATGCTGTCCTGGCCGAGAATGTCTTTCATCTCCTCCAAGGCCTGCCGGGTCAGGTCTTCGGTGACTTCCAGCCGGGTTCCCACGGGGGCCTTGAGCCGCATCTGGAACTGGCCGGCATCGACCTGCGGCGAAATCTCCTGTCCCACCTGCAAGCCGCACACGCGCGAGGACCAGCAGCCGCCACGACGACGTAGCCGCCCAGCACCAGCCAGCGCGAGGCCAGCACCACGCGCAGCGACCTTGACGTATTGCCGCGCGGAAGCGCGGCGAAGGAGAATCGACCCGGCGGCGGCTGGGCCTCGCCGTGGCCGTGGGCGTGCGGCCTTCAAGATCCAGATCGACAGCACCGGCACGAAGGTGATCGACAGGATAAACGCCGTGATCATCGCGAAGCCGACCGAGATGGCCAGCGGCACGAACAGGCTGCCGGCCGCCCCCTCCATCAGGAACGACGGCAGAAACACGGCCAGGATGCAGAGCATGGCCAGCAAGATGGGCACGGTGGTCTCCGCCGTGCCGACGAGCACGGCCCGCGCCAGCGACGGTTTCTTGCCCATCTGGGTATGAATGTTCTCGATGACGACGGTGCCCATGTCCACGAGGATGCCGACCGCCAGCGACATGCCGCCCAGGGTCATCAGGTTGATGCTCTGGCCGGTGATGAACAGGCCGATGAGCGCGCCCATCAGCGACAGCGGGATGGTGAGCACGACCACGATCACGCTGCGCCAGTCGCCCAAGAACAGCAGCACCATCAGGCCGGTCAGCACGGCCCCGATGGCCGACTCCTGCACCACGCCGCCGACCGCCCCGGTGACGTAGGGCGACTGATCGAACTCCATTTCCAGTTTGCAGTCCTTGCGGCAGGACGCTGCGCATGTCGTCCATGTTGTCCTTCAACTGGGTGGCGACCGTCAGCGTCGAGGCGTCGGCGGTTTTGAGGATCGGCATGTAAACCGCGCGGCGGCCGTTGACCAGGGCCCAGCCGGTCGGAATGTCGGTGGTGTCCTGGACCGTGCCGAGGTCGCGCAGATAGACGGCTGTCTTCGGGCTTGATCGGGATGTTGCCGAGATCCTTGGGATTGACCACGATGGAGTTGACCGAAACGATCGGCATCTGGTCCTTGATGCGGGCATTGCCCGACGGCGTGATGATGTTGCCCTTGTTGAGAGCCTCGGCGACCTTCTCGGGCGACAGGTTGTAGGCCCGCAGCCGCTCCGGATCGAGGTTCACGACGATGGAGCGCAAGCTGCCGCCGAACGGCTGCGGGGCCGTCGTGCCCGGGCAGGCTGGCCAATTTGGGCCGGACCCGGAAGAGCATCAGGTCGGCCAGGTCATCGATGCTGCGCGACTCGCTGGACAGGGTCACGTAGGCGACCGGCACCATGCTGGCGTCGAGCGACATGATGAAGGGCGTGACGGTCCCGGGCGGGAAGAAGGCCTTGGCCCGGTTGGCGTAGATGGCGGCCTCGGCCACGGCCTGGGCCATGTTGGTGCCGGGATGGAAGTAGAGCTTCACCAGGGCGATGTTCTGGACGTTCCTGGATTCGACGTGGTCGATGCCGTTCATGAACAGGAAGGCGTATTCGTAGTAGTTGGTGATGAGCCCTTCCATCTGGGCGGGGTCCATGCCGCCGTAGGGCTGGGCGACGTAGATGACCGGCTGGTTGAGATTGGGAAAGACGTCGGTGCGCATCCGGTTGACGCTGAACAGGCTTCCCAGGGCGATCGCCACCACCGCGACCATGATCGTCAAGGGATGGCGCAGAGCAAAACCAAGAGCATTCATTTATTAGGTGCCTCAAAGGCGACAAAACCACGTCAGCAAGCATTTTTGCCGTGCGGGTGTCAAGCTGGGGCGAACGAATGGGTTGATAAGAGCGTAGCCGGAACAACCGTCGGAGAGTAAAATACCCACAAGGAGGCGGGAGGAAGCGGGCGACACCGCCTCAAAGGACAGCTGGGTGTAAACGATGCAATTTTTTCCCATCGTGGTATTGATTATAAATCACTAATCAGTTGTGTCAATGAGAAACCAAGTCGAATCACTGATTTAGGGAGGCGCAATCGTGTTCCGTACCGTTCTCGTTCCCCTGGACGGCTCGGTTTTTGCCGAGCATGCTCTCCCTTTGGCGGTTGCCGTTGCCAGGCCCACCGGCGCGCCGTTGCGGCTGCTGCGCGTGGTGCCGCCGCTGGAGGACTATCTCTTCTGGCCGCCGCTCAAGAGTGATCCTCTTGACGCCCAACTGCGCCAGGTGCATCGGGCCGATGCCCAAGAATATCTGGACGGCGTGGTGCGGCGTCTGAAAGATGCCTGTACCGTGACTTGCGATGTGGTGGAAGAGCAAGTGGACATCTGCGAATCCATCTGCGCGGATGTCGTAAGGACAGGTGCGGACCTGATCCTCTTGAGCAGTCACGGCCGCGGCGCGGTGGCCCGCTTCTGGCTGGGCAGCATCGCCGACAAACTCGTCCGCAAAGCGCCAGTGCCCGTGCTGCTGGTCCGACCGCCCGAGCAACCGAGCGCCCAGACCTCGGCCGCCCGGCGAACCTGAAACACCTGCTGCTGGCGCTAGATGGCACAGCATCGGCGGAACGCATCGTCGAGCCGGCGCTGGCCATTGGCAAGGCAGCAGGCGCGGATTACACGCTGGTTTCCGTCGTCAAGTCCGGTTTCCCATTGCCCCTGGTCGCGGCTGACTCCGCCATGACGCCGGCGCCCGCGTTGACGGTGTCGGCAAGCTTTCAGGAGCAGCAGCGTCAAAAGGCCGAGGATTACCTCCTCGCCGTGGCCGAGCATCTGCGTGCCGGCGGCGCGAAAGTGCAGACACGCGTCCACGTCGCCGAGCAGCCCGCCGCGGCGATCTTGCGGGAAGCCGCCCTGGTTGGCGCTGACTTGATTGCCCTGGAAACCCATGGCCGAGGCGTCTCCCGAATGCTGCTGGGCAGCGTCGCGGACAAGGTGGTGCGCGGCAGTGCCGTCCCGGTCCTGTTGTGCCGCCTTCCGCACAAGTGACACAACGTAAGCAAAAACACACAGGAAGAATTCATGCTTTTACAGATACTCATTTTCCCACTTGGGACTTGACGCGCACATGGTGGCGACAGCATACTGTCACCGCAGCGCCATGCGTGCCGGTTGGAACGCGGGGGCCGCATAAAAGGAAAGGCTTACATGCCCACTGCTCCGGTGTTTCCCCTCGCGATTGACGGCAAACCAGACCACGTCTTGCTGGCTTCATGCCTTGGCGACGAGGATACCGGCGGCGGCCTTTTCGCCTTTGACGGTCAAGCCCTGCAAATGATCGATCGGCTCAGCTCCACCGGACTGTCGGTTTACGGCAACCGCCTGGCCCGGCTGCTGCGCACCACCGTCGACGGCCCTTCGAGCGGAGAAGTGCTGCTTTACGACGCTCAGGGTGTCAGCCGTTACTGGCGCGTCGACGGTCTGAACGACGCCCATGACATTCTTTGGTGTGACGCCGGCATCGTCGCTGTGTCCACGGGGAACAACAGCATTGTTTGGCTGTCGTCCGCCGGAGACATCAGCCGCAGCTGGAAGGCGGCCGGCGAGGGCGATGCCTGGCATCTCAACAGTCTGCTTTGGCATGACGGCCGTCTTTGTGCCGCCGCTTTTGGCCGCCACGCCAACCATCGGGACTGGACGAAAAGCAAGGACCAGGGCCTGGGCATTGTATTCGACGTGGAAACCGGCAAAAACCTGCTGACGGGTCTTTGTTGCCCGCATCATCCCAGGTATGTCGATGGCAGCTGGATTGTCGGCAACTCCGCGAAGAATGAGCTGGTGCAATTGGACGCCGCCACGGGAGACTGCACCAGGCGGGTCCAACTCAACGGCTGGACGCGCGGCCTGGCGGTTTGCGACGATTACTTGTTTGTCGGCGAAAGCGCCAATCGCCGCGATCCTCAAAAGAACCCTCAGGCGAGCATCGCCGTCATTGGGCGAGCTGATTGGAAAATACTGGAGCGGATTGTTGTTCCTTGCCGCGAGATTTACGACCTGGCCCTGGCGCCCGTGGATCTGTTGACGGGTCTAAAGCGGGGTTTTTCCACGAATGCCTTGCGCGCCGCGGAACAGGAGCAGTATGCTTTGTTTCGCCAGCTGGGCGTGGAACCGCGCCGCCTCTGGGCCACGGGCGAAGCGCTGGCGCCGGAAGCTTGCCGGGTCAAGATCAGCTCCGAGCTGCCGACCATGCTTCCCCTCGGCACGGTGGTGGAGTTGGGTTGCACCGTTGAAAACCTCGGCACGGAATTCCTGGTCTCAGCGCCGCCCAATCCGGTGCACATCTCCTACAAGTGGCTGAATCCCTTGACAACCGGGCCATTGGACGCGGAGGTGCCCATGCGCAGCCGGCTGGCTCGAGCCTTGCTTCCTCGGCAGTCGTTGCAGGCCAAGGTGGCGGTCAAGACTCCCAATGAGCAAGGCGAGTATCTGCTTCGGCTCACGCTCGTGCAGGAGAACGTGGCCTGGTTTGACGACCTGGACGCCAGTAATGCCTGCTCGGGGCTGGTTCGCGTCGTTTGAACTTAAGCCAGATTAACGCTCCACTGTGCACTTCCCCTCGTTACCAAACTCCTGTTTGGTAACGCCTGATTTCCAATTTCCGTTTGGGTGCTATGCTCGCGATTCGGAAACTGATCGTGCGCCGGACACTCGCGCCAAACAGGAGTTTGGAAGACATGGCGTTCCCAAACGGGAGTTTGGGAACGAGGGAGATTGCACCGCTATCGGGGTGGTTAGCTCAGCGGCTTGCCGTCCGCCCCATCATCCTCACGGAAAATGGTCGTGCTCTCCTCTTCCGTCACCGGGCCGCCCGTGAGCTGATCGGCCGTCAGCACCGTCCGCCAGCGGGCGTCGCCGGCGCGCATCGCCTTGGCGAAGACCTCAAATTCCTCCTTGCGCCCGCCGCCAGCTCGCCGATCACGGCGAAAACGATCGTTTGGCCTTCATTCGCGGCCGTGCCCTGGTTGACCGGTTGCGGCATGGCCTTGACCAGCGTCAGCTCGTGCGGGATCAGCACGCTGACCTTGACGTTGGTCAGCGTGCCCGTTCCCTGGTTCGAAACCGTGATGCGATAGCTCGTCTGGCCGCCGACTTCCACCGGGTCCTTGGTGTCTTTCGTCTGAACTGACACCGTCGAAACACCCTGGAACTTCGTGCAGGCGTCGGCTTCGCCCCGCATTCGGCCGTCGGCGTCGGCAACCGCTTTGAAGCAATAATCGCCAGGCGATGTCACGCGGAAGCTCACCTGCAAGGTCTTGGTGGCGCCGGGCGGCAATTTGGGCAGCGCCCAGGCGACCTCCTTGTTGTGGAACTTGCCATTGTCGCTGGCGTCGACGAAGATGCTGCCGTCCGGAAGAAAAGCGGTCACCAGAAAATTCTCGGCGTACTTGTCGCTGGTGTTGACGACCGTGATCTGGTACTTGCCCGCCAAATTAGCGTATTGCTGCACAGGCCCGGTGATCTTTACGCTCAGCAGAGAGGCTTCAGGCATAACGATCTTGGGCGACTCCTTGGCCGGCTCCTTGTCCTTGGGCGGCTCGACGACCATGGGCGAGCCCCGAGCGATGCGGGTCACCACGCATTGGCCGTGCTCGAACTGGACGCGGGCGCAATTCTTGACGTCCGCCGTGTCGGTCGGGGCCAGCACAAGGCGGATGGTTCGGCAATCGCCGGGGAACATCGTGCCATAGTCCCAGGCCAGCTCGCCATCCTTGTTGGTCGGTTCGGGAGAGGAACGCACAAAGCGGCAGTTGGCCGGCACCGGATTGCGGACGATGACATGGTGGGCCGGTGCCGGCGAGCAATTCTCGACGGTGATGTGGTAGGCGATCTCTTGCCCAGCCGGGCTGCACTCCGCCACGCGAACGCGGATTTTCACCAGCGGCGAGGGCGGATCGACGGGCGGACACGGCACTTCGACCGACCCCGACGGCGGGCCCACCACTGGTCCGGGCATCATCGGCCCAGGCATAACCGGTCCTGGCATTGTAGGCCCAGGCATCATTGGCCCGGGCATCATCGGCCCAGGCACTATTGATCCAGGAGGCATCACGGGCCCGGGCATCACCGATCCGGGCGGCATCACCGGCCCGGGCGCTACCCGCGAAGGATCTGTGAAGTAGTCTTTCGGAAACGGCGGAGGTGGCGGCACCTTGTCGCCGCCGATGAGCGGCGGTTCTCTGGTCTGTTGTGCGGTGCGAAACGGGTCGGCACTAGCCCAAGGCAGAACTGCCAAGGCAAGGACGCCGAACACAACATAAAGGATTGGACGGGGATGGTTTTTCATGGCGTTTCGGGCTGCCCAAAGGACACGGTTCTCGCGCTGCACCGATTGTCGCTCCCCGAAATGGAATTGTCTGCGGATGTTAAGCAATTTTCCCCAAGGGAACAGTTTAGCCAGGCGGTAAAGGCGGCAAAGTTGGCACGAGCATACTGCCAATCGGTTGAACCTGATTTTTTAACCGCAGAGAACGCGGAGAACGCGGAGAAAAAATGACAATTAGGATGCGAAGAGGGGCCAGCCGACAGACTGTCAATCCCCATGAAATTCAATGTCATTCCTTTTCTTCCTCTGCGTTCTCCGCGCCCTCTGCCGTTAAAAACTCGGGTTAAGCTTACTGTTGCAGCTTTCCCGCCAAGCTAGTAGCTTGGCAATAGAGGGGCGAGGGGCGAGGGGCGAGGGGCGAGGGGCGAGGGGCGAGGGGCGAGGTAATTCCCAATGGAGGTGGTGGCATGAAGGAGATGACGCAGATCGTGGAATACGGCGTGCCGATCGACGCCAAGACGATGATCGAACCACCGGACGTGGCGGAACTCGAGCTTGAGCCCGGCCATCCCGGCCTGGGCGATGAAGCTTATCTCCGGCGGCGCAAAGAGCTTTTCGCCCTTTGCCGACATCATCGGCAAAATCGGCTCGGTCCACCGCTCATTGATTACACCGCCGAGGAAACACGCATTTGGCAGACCGTGAGTCCCAAACTCGATGAGCTGCACCAAAAATTTGCCAGTTCGATTTACCTGAACGCCAAACGCACATTGGGTATCAGCCAGACGACGATCCCGCAATTGCGGCATCTGAGCGAACAGCTCCAGCGCGTCACGCGCATGCACCTGGTGCCCGCGGAGGGTCCGATCCCTTACCGCGTTTTCTACTCCTACATCGCCGAGCGCGGCTTCCCGGTGACGCAGTTCATTCGCCACGGCTCACATCCGGAGTTCACGCCGGAACCGGACATGATCCACGATTGCCTGGGCCATGTGCCGTCGCTGCTGAACTCCGACTACGCCGAGCTGTTGACGCTGATCGGCAAAGCCGCGTCGACGACGCTCGATCCGCGGCAAGTGCTGGCCCTGAAGCGCTTCAGCTGGTTCAGCATCGAATTTGGTTTGATCGAGGAAGAAGGCCAAACGAAGGTCTTCGGGGCGGGCATCCTGTCGTCCACGGGCGAGATTCCCTATTCGCTGTCCGCGGCGGTGAAGCGCCGGCCGTTCGTGACCGACGAGGTGATTGCCACCGATTACGATCCGTCGCGGATGCAAGACTTGCTGTTCGTGATACCGTCATTTGCGTTTCTGCGCCGCGAGATTGAAGAGCTGGTGAAGCGCTTTGGAATTTGTTGACGAATGCAGCCAAACCGCTACAAATACCAGACCGCTGTGAATCACACACCACCAGGAGTAGCCATGTTCAAGCTTTTCAGTGCATTCGTCGTCACCGCCCTGGGCGCCGCCCTCGCGATGCCCGTGGACGCCCAGCAAAAAGGCCCCGTTAGTCCGCACGACAAGGTCGGCGCGAAAATCGGGGGCAAGCAGGTCACGATTTATTACGGGCGTCCGTATACCAAGGATCCCAAGACCGGCAAGGACCGCGTAATCTGGGGCGGGTTGGTGCCCTACGGCAAAGCCTGGCGGGCGGGCGCCGATGAGGCCACCACGCTGATTTCGAGCGCCGACCTCATGATTGGCGACACGATGGTCCCAGCCGGCGCCTATACTCTTTACATGATGCCCGTGGAAACCGGCACCACCAAGCTGGCGATCAGCAAAAAGATCGGGTTTTGGGGAATTCCCGTGGACACGACCAAGGACCTGGCGCAGGTCGACATGAAGAAGGACAAGCTGGACACGAAGGTCGACCAGTTCACGATCGCCATCACCGCCAAGAAGGGCGAACCCAACGAGATCCAAATGATGTGGGAGATGTCGAAGTTCTCAGTGCCGGTCGCTCTCAAGAAGTAACGCGCGCTTTCAGCCTGTTGAAAAAGGGGACGCGGCTCTTTTCGGGCTGAACCACTACCGAAAAGAGCTGCGTCCCCTTTTTTTCAGGTTGCCATGAAAACGACAATCTCCCTTGCGGTCGGTGCCTGCTTGCTTATCAGCATTTCTGCCGCGGCTCCAGCAGTCGAGCCGCCCACCGCTGCGGCCATTTTGCAAGATCTGCGCAGCTTCCGCGAAATGAGCACCGTGCTGCACGTCGCGGCCCATCCCGACGATGAAAACACGCAGCTGATCACCTACCTGGCGCGCGGCCGGGGGTCACGCATGGCCTACCTGTCGATCACCCGCGGCGACGGCGGCCAAAACGTCATCGGCTCCGAGTTCAGCGAGCAGCTCGGTGTCATCCGCACCCAGGAGCTGCTGGCGGCCAGGCGGCTCGACGGCGGCCTGCAGTTCTTCACCAGGGCCATCGACTTCGGCTTTTCCAAGGACGCCTACAAGACGCTGACGATCTGGGACCGGCAAGACGTGGTGGCCGACGTCGTGCGCATCATCCGCACTTTCCGGCCGGACGTCATCGTCACGAGATTCTCCCCCGTGCCGGGCGGCACCCACGGCCACCACACCGCTTCCGCCATCGTGGCGCTGGAGGCCTTCAAAATCGCCGGCGATCCCAAGGCCTTTCCCGATCAGCTGACCGAGGCCGGGGCGCTGTCACGCCCTGGCAGCCCAAACGCATTCTGATGAACGGCGGCGGTAAAGGCGGCGGCGGGGGCGGCACGTTGCGCCTCGAGGTCGGCGGCAACGACCCGGTGCTTGGCGATTCCTTCGGCTCCATCTCCGGCCGCAGCCGAGCCATGCACAAATCGCAGGGCTTCGGTGGTGGCGGCTTCGGCGGAGGCGGAGGTGGTGGGGCGAAGTCGGAGTCGTTCCAGCTGCTTGACGGCAAGCCCGCTAACAAGGATATTTTCGAAGGCATCGATACGACTTGGGCCCGCGTGCCCGGCGGCGCCGAAATCGGCCAGATGGCGGACAAGGCCATTGCCGATTTCAATGCCAAGGATCCCGCCGCCAGCGTGCCGGCACTCCTGGCCATCCGCACCAAGGTAGCCGCGTTGGCGAAGGACCCCTTGGTGCAAGACAAGAGCCGGCAATTGGATCGCATTCTCCAGGCTTGCCTCGGACTCGAAGTGGACACCGTGGTGCCAAAGGCCGAGGTCGTGCCGGGCGAAACGCTCAGGCTCAAACACACCGTCAAGGTCAGCTCTGGCGTGCCGGTCAGCTGGATGGGAGTGCGTTATCCAAGCATTGAGCGCGGCCTCAAGGACGTGAAAATGCTAAAGGCGAACGAGGCGACGACCTGGGAATCGACACAAACCGTGCCGGCTTCCACGCCGCTCAGCCAACCCTACTGGCTCCGCGAAGAGCACAGCGAGGGCATGTTCCGCGTCAAGGATCCCACTTTGATCGGACGCCCCGAGAACCCGCCTGCGTTTCCCGTCGAGCTGATCTTCGAGGTCGGCGGCCAAACGCTGGTCATCCCCGGCGAGCCGGTTCAAATCGTGGCCACCAAGGTCAAGGAGGCACAACGTCGCCGCTTAGACGTCATCGCGCCGGTGGCACTGAGTTTTGTCTCGGATGTGCAGCTTTTCGCTCCCGGCGCGACCCGGCAAGTTCCCGTCAAGGTCACCGCCTACCGACCTGGCGCGGCCGGCACCCTGCAACTGGATGCGCCCTCCGGCTGGAAGGTGACGCCCGCGACGCAGTCATTCAGCCTCAAGAACGAAGGCGATAGCGCGGGCTTCACGTTCGCCGTCAGCGCTCCTGACCAACCGGCGAAAGTTGGCCTCACCGCCAGCGTGCTGATCGATGGCGCCCGCTTCAGCAGCCAGCGCATCGAGATTCGCTATGACCACATTCCGCCGCAACTGTTGCAGCCGACGGCCCGGCTCAAGGCCGTTAGCATGCAATTGGCCACACGCGGCAAAAAAATCGGCTACCTGCCCGGCGCCGGCGACAGCGTGGCCGAGTGCCTCAAGCAGATGGGTTACGAGGTGACGCTGATTACCGGCGCCGACCTGACGGTGGACAAACTCCGCGGCTTTGACGCCGTGGTGATCGGCGTGCGGGCCTTCAACGTTCGCAAGGACATCGCGGGCAAGACGCCGGCGCTGTTCGCCTACGTCAAGCAAGGGGGCACCGTCGTCGCCCAGTACAATCGGCAGTTCCAGCTCGACGCTCCCACCTCCCTAGGTCTGACGATTTCCGCGGATCGCGTGACCGACAAGGACTCGGTGATGACGTTTTTAGCGCCCGATCATCCGGCGATGACCGGCCCGAACAAGATCACCGCCGCCGATTTCGAGGGTTGGGTGCAAGAGCGCGGCATCTATTTCCCCAGCAAATGGGACAAGGGCTTCACGCCGCTCTTGGCCTGCGCCGACCCCAACGCGCCTCAGATGAAGGGCAGCCTGCTGGTCGCCCACTACGGGGACGGGTATTTCGTGTATACGGGGCTGTCGTTCTTCCGGCAGTTGCCAGCGGGGGTGCCGGGGGCGTATCGGGTGTTTGCGAATTTGGTGTCGCTGGGGAGGAAATAAGGTTCTGGAGGCAATTGACAACTACGCAGCCAAAAACCCATTGCAGAACCGCAGTGCCGTGGTTCGGAAAGCGAAGACGGTCGGGAAGTGCTGGACAAGTGGCGAGATAATTCGCGATAATAGCGCCACCAACAACAACCCAAGGTATCGATAGCCGATGAGGTGGAGTCATGCCATTCCAGAGAGACGAAGATTTCGCGACCAAGGTCGACAAAGTCTTTGGCGAGTATCTGGTGACATTCGTCAGCGAACCCCGCGGAGAGGTACGCGCCGATGTTTTCCGCAGGGGGAAGCGCGTCGAGGCTCACGTCTGGTTCCCGACGGGCTTGGATGGGACCAATTTGACGGAGCCGTATGTAAGCGCTCTCCGGGATTACGCCAGCAAAGAAGGAGTTGCAGATCAATTCCGGATCATCCTTTTGGATAATTAGAAGGGCGCAGGCACCATGCCCGACCTGCAAGTCACTGTCATGCTTCCTTATTACCTTGGGCTGGCCGAGGGGGATTATCCGACGGACCAAGTGGGAGACGTGGTTCAAATTGTCGATCCTCCCTCTTTGGACGGGACAGCACCGCGCACCCTTGCTCGCGCCCGCTTCCGCCCCGACGATAATGCACATCCTTTGGAGATCGACAATCAGCGCACTCGCTACTGCCACCAGCTTGTGCTGAGGATCAACCGCTTGTTGCGGTGGTATCGATCTGTCAGCAGGCGGGCAGACATCACCGAGGTGACCCGCGCAGGTAAGCCCTTTTCTTTTTGAGACGTTTGGGGTGGCCTCGGCGGTGGAATGGACTGCGACTCTGGAATATGAGATGGCCGGGCCGCAACCCGCCCCACTTGGCTTGGAACAGGCGACTCAGGCTGTCCGCGACGGACTCGCGAGCGGCAACGACCCCGACGTGGCCGAGCTGTTCTTGCTGGACGCGGAAAGAGCGCTGCATCAAGGCAGGTTCCGGGAGGCCGTCCTGTTTTGTTGGAGCACCATCGACAGCGTGTTCAACCGGCGGTATGAAGCACTCGTCGATGTCGCCTTAGCCGGCGAATGGGGCGATGCCCGCGAGTTTTTCAAGGGCCTGGATTTCAAATTGCGGAACAAGTTGAGCGCGGGGATGCATCTCCTGGCGAATCGGTCGCTGTTCCGTGAACCCGGCGAACTTTGGCAGCGCCTTTCTGCGAGTTACAGCAAACGCAACGCCATAATCCATCGCGGGGAAAATGCCACCGAGGACGACGCCACGCAGGCGATGGGTGTCGCTCGGCAGATAGTACAGATTATGCGGGAGGTTTAGCTGCAGTGGGAATTAAATGGCATCATCGAGCCGGTGCGGCCGATGACGCTACAGAAACTCGAGAATGCGCTGGCACGCACCTATCCTCATAGCCGGCTGCACTGCCGCTGGCGCGAGGCGAGGAGAAAGACATGACACCTGCTGAACAATTGCAAGCGGCTCTCGACACACCCGACGGGCCGAAAGCGCTTAAGGCCGTGGTCTTGCAGTTGGCCGCCGAAGGTTCCCCGACGCGGGAGATTTGTGGGTTGTTGGAAGATTTGTTGCTGGACCTGCGCGGCCGGCCGGACCATCGCGAAGCTGATGAGGAAGCGGTTTTGGATGTCCTCGACGGCCTTACGGGATTGTGCCAAGCGGGTTTGCTAGTATTGTCCGAGGCGCCAATCACCACTGGCATTATGAAAATGTCTGCGAATTCGGTGACAAGGGGAGATCGCGGGATTGTCAAGAAGACGGACAGCGGCACAGATTCCGGCGACAAGGTTTGCTCGGAATCTACGACCCTTGACTCAGCTTCCGCCAGCAGGCCGCCATCTATAAAGCGACGGTTCAACCTGACCGATATGGCTCTTGCCGGCGGCTCTATCATGATGGTTGCCGCGGTTCTCTGGTATTTCATCGGAGCTAAATGGTTCGGCGGAGATCGGCGCGTAGCAGGAGCATTGTTCGTGGCTGGTTTTGTTTTCTTGCTCAAAAACATTGCCAAGGACATGCAAGGACCCCGCGACTGATCGGATTGGAGCCCACCATTCGCTACGTTGAACGATGCCAACAATTGCCAAAAGGTGAGTGAGAAAATGGAATTCTACATTTCGGGAAGCGTGCATGGCCAAGCGGGGTTTCTTTCCATTATTGGCCGTTGCGGTAAGGAGCCGATCCGGCCTGGGATGGAATTCCGGGCAATGCTTAAAGAAAAACCGCGTCTGTACCCCGATGGCCTTGAATTGCCACGGGAGATTGAGAATTGCAAAACCATCCGCATCAAGGTCCAAGAAGTTGAGGTATGTGGGAAAAAGGTTGAGGTTTTGCCGGCCAATATGACCGGTGTGCTTCGATGCGCTGACTACTCTGTCGATCTTGTTCCAGGCGGATGGATCTTGACCGATCAATATGTTACGGCCAACGCCTGAAGGGCATTCGTCCGGCGACGGTAGGGAGGCCTTGCAGTTTTTTGACTTACTCCAACCCATGCCGAAACAACCAAGATGACAAGGACAACGTCACCAGCGCGATCACCGCCAACGGCCACAGTTGCGGCACAAGCAACTCTAGCCCCGCTCCTTCCAGATAAACTCGATGCACAATCTCAATGGCATAGCGCAGCGGATTGAGCAACGTGAAGTATTGCATCGCCCGCGGCATGCTGCTGATCGGCGTCGTCAGGCCCGACAGCAGCACGAAGGGCATGATCACCAGGAATGAATAAAGCATGGCTTGCTGCATCGTTGCCGCGACCGACGACACCAAAAGGCCAATGCCGACCGCGGCGAGCAGGAATAGACACAGGCCTGCATACAGCGTTACGAACGATCCGATGAATGGAATGCGAAACCAAAATTGGGCGACCAGCAGGATGATCGTCGCCTGGCTGAGGCCGATGAACATGGCCGGCAGCGCCTTGCCCGCCATGATCTCGACGGGCCGAAATGGCGTCACCAGCAGTTGGTCGAATGTTCCCTCTTCACGCTCGCGCGCGACCGACATCGCCATGAGAATGAGCGTCTGGATCAGCGTCAGCGTGGCGATAAGGCTGGGGATCATGTTCCAGCGCGTTTCCAGATTGGGGTTGTACCAGGCCCTGATCTCGGCCTGCACCGGCGTCGCTTTTTGACCGTGCGCCGTGCGCCAGTCGGCGTTGAACGAATCGATCACGATGGCGACGTAGCCCAGGGCGATGTTGGCCGTGTTCGAGTTGCGGCCGTCGGCAATCACCTGCACGTCCACCGTTTGCCCTTGCATGAGACGCCGTTCAAAGTCCTGCTCGAACTGGATAACCAGCAAGACGCGCTGGTTATCGATCCAGGTTTTGATGTCCGCTTCGCGCTGGAGATTGCCGCCACGGCGAAACACACCCGTGCCATCGAGCCGGGCGAGCAGGTCGCGCGATGCCGAGCTGTGATCCTGGTCGAGCACGGCATAGGCCACGTCGTTCAAATCGTAGGTGGCCACGTAGCCATAGATCAAGCACTGCAAAATGGGCGGAATGATGATGCTGAACCGGCTGCGCGGATCCTTGAGCACGGCCAGCAGCTCCTTGTGCGTCAAGGCGGCGATCCGCAAGAGGGCATCCCACATCCGGCACCTCAATCCAGGGTCTTTTTCGTTGCTCGGTAACACAGGACCATCAGCAGGCCCGCCATGCCCGCCAGCACGGACGCATTGGTCAAGATCACGCTCCAGACGTTTCCCGCCAGGAAGATCGTCTGCAGCAAGCCGACATAATAGCGGGCCGGCAAGACATAGGTGAGCAGGCGGACGGCGGCCGGCATGTTCCGCAAATCGAACAAAAAGCCCGACAGCATCATGGCGGGCAGGAAGGTGACCAGCATCGTCAACTGGATGGAGACGAACTGGCTCTTGGTGGTGGCCGAAATCGACAGCCCGATGCCCAGCGCCACCAGTAGATAGAGCATCGACACGCCAGCCAGCACCGCTACGGACCCGCGAAACGGAACCTCGAAAAGAAACTTGCCGGCCAAAAGGCACAGAACCAACCCGAACATGCCGAGCACGAAATAGGGTATGGTCTTGCCGAGCAGGATTTCGTCGGCGCGCACCGGCGTCACAAACAGCGCCTCCAGTGTGCCGCGCTCCCATTCGCGGGCGATGACCAGCGATGTCAGCATGGCGCCGATGAGGGTCATGACCATAACGACCAGGCCGGGCACGAGAAAATAATGACTGTCGTTGGCCTCGTTGAACCAAACCCGGTCGCGCAGGCCAAGCGGTCCGGCGACGACCGTTTGCCCCTCCGCCTGCCGCAATGCAGTCCACTGGCCTATCGCGCCCTGAGCATAGCCCTGGATAATGCGGGCTCGGTTGGCATCGGTGCCGTGAACGAGGATTTGCACCTGGGCGTCGCTCCAGCCAACATTTCTTGCATAATCCGAGCGGATGCGGACAATGCCGTCCACCCGGCGAGCCAGCATTTCATCCTCGGCTTCCTTCATGGATGTGAACAGCCGGGCATCGAAATAGGGCGAAAGCTGAAACCGGGCCGCCAGCTCGAGGGCGTCGGGCGACGGTCTTTCCAGGACGATCGCCACGGGCACGTCCTTCACATCGAGCGATAGCCCATAACCGAAAAGCACAATCAGCAGCACAGGCATCACCACGCCGACGGCGATGCTGCTGGGATCACGCGAAATCTGGCGATATTCCTTGCGCACCAACGTCAAGATCCGCAGCAGCTTGGCACCCACCCTGCTCCTGGCAGGTCCCGCTCCAGTAGGTCCCGCCTGCCGGGCGGGACCTGTTACCTCTGTCGCGGCGCTCACCCCACCTTCCTTATCCGCCTCCGCCCCCCGCGACTCCTGAACAATCGCGATAAATGCATCCTCCATATTCGCCGTCCTGCCCGGCTCCGGCTTCGCGCGGCTGCGGATGTCGGCGGGCGTTCCCTGGGCCAGCACGTGTCCCGCGTCAAGAATGACGACACGATCGCAATACTCGGCCTCTTCCATGAAGTGGGTGGTGACGATCACCGTCACGCCATGCTCGGCCAGGTCAGTGATGCGCTGCCAAAATTCCCGGCGGGCGAGCGGGTCGGCGCCGCTGGTGGGTTCGTCCAGAAAGAGGATTTCCGGGTCATGCAGCAGTGCAGCCGCCATCGCCAAACGCTGCTTATAGCCGCCGGGCAACTGTTCGCTCGGCAGGGCGGCCAACGAAGCCAGCTCGAAGTGCTGCATCGCCCAGTCGATCCGTTGACGTCTGCGGTCGCCGCGCAGACTGTAGGCGCTGGCGAAAAACTCGAGGTTTTCGGACACCGTGAGCTGCCCGTACAGCGAGAACTTCTGGGCGACGTAGCCGATCCGTTGGCGGGCCGAGGCGCGGGCATGGCGCAGGTCCATTCCGGCCACGCGCAAACTGCCGCCGCTGGCCGTGAGCAGGCCGCAGAGCATCCGAAAGGTTGTCGTCTTGCCGGCCCCGTTGGGACCGAGCAGTCCGAAAATCTCGCCCCGCTGGACTTCGAAGCTCACGTGATCGACGGCCGTGAACGCCCCGAAACGCCGGACCAAATCTTTAACCTGAATCACGGCCTCGGCAGCGCCATTTGGAGCTTCTGGTAGGGCTGGGGCCTCTGAAGTCTGGACGACCGCGGCTTCATGGCCAACGGCGCGACGCAGCAACACCATGAACCCATCTTCGAAACGAGACTGCACCGGCTTGACGTCCGCGCCTTTCAGGGGGCCATCCACGGCCGGCCCATCGGTTGATTGCACCAGCCGCACCTGGCCGCCTTCGGGCACGGCATCCACTACGCCCGGTTGATTGAGCAGCCGAGCTTGCAGTCCACGGGCAGTTTGGCCGGCTGGCGGCGTGATCAAAAATGTCCGCCCTGCCGCGACGGCGCTGACCGCGGCCGGCGCGCCTGGGATAGCACTTTCCCCTGGTGCAGGACCACCACCTGGTCGCAACGCTCCGCCTCGTCAAGGTAAGATGTGCTGAGCAGAACCGACTGCCCTTGCTCGTGAACCAGTTGCAGGATGATCTGCCACAATTCCAGCCGCGACATCGGATCGACGCCAACCGTCGGCTCATCGAGCAGCAGCAATTCTGGCGAACGGACCAGAGTGCAGGCAAGCCCCAGCTTCTGTTTCATGCCTCCGGACAGGCGGCCGGCCAATCGGCTGGTGAACGGGCCAAGCGAAGTCATCGCCATGAGCTGGGGATAACGCGCCCGTCGCTGCTCGGCCGTGACGCCGTGCAGATCGGCGTAGAGATCGAGATTTTCCTGCACGGTCAGGTCTTCATACAGACCGAACCGCTGCGGCATGTAGCTGATGCGGGACTGGATTTGCTGGGGATCTGCCCGCACGTCGATGTCGAGGACACGCAACTCGCCCGAGTCGGCCCTCATCAGCCCGGCCGCAAGGCGGAGCAGCGTGGTCTTGCCCGCGCCGTCGGGACCGACCAGGGCCGTCAAGGTGCCGTGATTCACGGTGAGCGAGACGTCGGCAAGGGCCACGACCTCTTCACCGGTCTTGCGGCGGAAGGTCTTGTGCACATTCCGCCCCACCAGGATCGGCGCCTTGTGCTCCGCGCTCATCACTGTTTTTCCGGGGGTTTCGTGAATTGCTGGCCGAGCGGCACATGGACCGTGGCCGGCATGCCGAGCCGCAGTTCATTCTCCGCATCCTTGACAAATATCCGCACTTCGTAAACGAGGCTGGTTCGCAGCTCCTCCGTTTGCACGGCTTTCGGCGTGAACTCGGCAACCGGGGATATGAAACCGACCCATCCCTCGAAATGCCGATCGCGGAAGCTGTCGATCATAACATACGCTTTCATGCCCTCACGCACCTTTCCCAGGTCGGGCTCCGAGACATAGGCCCGCACCCATTTCGGGTCGATGATCGCTAGCGCGAAGACGGGCCTCTGCGGCGTGGCCATTTCTCCAGGCTCCATGAGCCGCGTGCGCACCACGGCATCGACCGGCGAATAAAGCTTGGCGTCATCGAGTTGTTGCTTGAGCATTGCCAGCTGCGCCTTGTTCGCCCTAAAGCGGGCACCGGCTTCATCCACATCTTCCCGGCGCGGACCGAGCAAGGCCAGGTCGAGAGCCTTTTGCTGGACGACAAGCTTGGCCTCGGCGACGGCCAGGGCGGCCTTGGAGTTGTCGACATCTTCCTGGCTGACGCCGCGCACTTCGGATTGATCGCTCAGCTTCACCGTCGCCAGCCTTTTGAGCCGCTCGAACTGCAGGCGCACGTTGGCGAGATCCGCCTCGGCCGACGCCACATTGGCGCGAGCCTGGGCAATCTCCTCAGGCCTGCTGCCGGTGCGCAATTTTTTGAACACTTCGTCCTGAGCCGCCAGTTGAGCTTCCGCCTGGGCGACCATCGGTTCAAGCCTGCTGGTGTCGAGCCAGGCCAGCAAATCTCCCTTGTGGACGCGGTCGCCTTCCTGGGATTTCACGCCCGCGATACGTTCGCTATTGTTGAAGGCGAGCTGAACTTGACGGAGGTCGACGTTGCCGAAGAGGACGAGTTCGGTGCTCTCCCCGGCGGGGCGCGTGAACCACCATGTCAGACCCGCGGCGGAGGCAAGGACGGCAGCGAGTAGGATGAGCCAGACTAGTTTTTTGATGGTTCACCTGATAATGGTCATTTCGGCGCTGGCACTGGCAAATCGAGGAACCGGGATACACTGTCGGTCGCGAACACCACGTGGCCGCCATCAGGGCAGCGCATGGCGTAAAGGTGGCCCTCGTTGCGAACAGCTTCGGAGTGGCCGATCAGAAGTTGATGTCCACTGGTGAATTCAATCACGAATGTGCGGAAGGGACGACGTCGGCAGAAAGCGCGGTAGGCAACATCAAATTGGTCGTTGCTCATCCGACGGCCTCGGCCTTCAGGAGGCGAATGGAGCGGACCGATTTGAACTCGAAATCCACCAAACCGCCGTCCGTTCCAAAGAAAACAGCACCTCCGCCGTTGATCGCCAGGCGCGGGTGGGGAACTACCAAGGATTGACCATCAGCCATTTCAACCGCGAACGGCACAAATGGTTCTTCATGGATTAGTTCGATTACTTTTTCTTCCACCTCCAAGGGCGTCATGAGCAAACCCTCCTCAGTATTTTCTGTAACCATCTTAGCCCATTGACGTCCCTTCGCAAGGCTAAGATGGCTTCAAACAAAGAGAATGCCGCCGACCTGCCGCATTGGCGTCGCTAATCAGGAGCCGGCACATCGAGCTTCCCCTGCCGTTCCAGGCGTTTGTAAAGCACCAGCGAATAAAAAATCGGCACCAGCACGGGGATCACCAGCACAAAAAGGCAGACCCACCAGGTCACGCCGACCAAAAGGAGCGCGAGCCGGCCAGGCCGCCTGCCGTGAAGAGCCAGGCGGCGAGGCGGTGGGTTCGATCCCAGACGACGACGCTGGCGATAGTCCACGGGGTGCGAACGCCGACGTAGAAATTGCGGCGGACCTTGCCCAGCGTGTTGCCGAGCGCCGCGAAGAACAAGAACATGCCGCCGGGGAACCACTTCATGAAATCCAGGCCCAAGTCCATCCACATCGCCAGCAGGATGCACTGCATGTAAACGAGCAGGCCGGCGGCGATGGCCGTTACGTATTCATAAGTCGGCCGCCACTGGGTCATGCCGAAAGGCCGCGGCGACAGCCACGGCAGCGCCGCCGCCAGGAATACCCAGCCCAGGAGCATGCCGGGGAAAAGCAGCAACTGGGGCAGCATCTGCTCGCGTGGGGTGAATTGGTCCACTTCCATTTTGATATCCCAGTGCGTCGGCACTTGCTCGGGCAGCCGGTCATAACCGTAGAACCACACCCAAAGCGAAATGCCCAGGGAGAGCCCGGCGATGGCCAGCCTAACGAATGTCCAGCGATTCATGACTGTTTCTCCTTGGTCGTGCCAGCCTCGGGGAACAGGTCCCAGATGATGGCGAGCAGGTCTTGCACGACCGTCGTGTTGAGCGAGTAATAAATCTGCTGGCCATCGCGGCGCGCCGAGATGAGATCGGCGGCCTTGAGAACCGCGAAATGGTGCGAAACCGACGGTTTGCTCATCCGGCTCTCGAACCTCGCGGCCAGCTCCCCGGCTGTCATCTCGCCACGGCGCAGCAGGGCGAGGATTTCCCGCCGGGTCGGGTCGGCCAGTGCTTTGAAGGCGTTGTTCATGGCCGTGCCTCAGATATATTCGCCCAAGAGTGTTAGATATTTAGCCATTCGTCTAAATAATAGCGGCGGAAGGAGTGGGCGTCAAGGCCGGGGCCGCCGCGAAGGCCATGCGCAACAAGTAATCCCACGTTTAGCCGCGGTCCGAAGGACCGCGCGTTGGGCGGTGGTACGCCGGACGCGCGGTCCTTCGGACCGCGGCTAAACGAAGCTGGTGTTAGACGCTATCCAAGGCTTCGGCCTGGCCAACGCAGAGGTCGGCGTACAGCAGCATGCGTCCTTACTCCACCAAACCCTCTTCGCCTTGTTCGTTCTCGCGGATCGCTTGGTCGATTTCCTCGGCGTTAGCTGCGGCATAATCCCAGGCCGCTTCCAAATCTGCCGGTGTTAATCCGTGAACAGCATGCAAAATCTGGCTGGAGTCCATCCCCAAACGCCGGTAAGCGACCAGTCCCCAAACCGTGATGCGCGTATCGCGGATGCATGTATCACCGCCGCACCGACCCGGTTTCTTGGAAATCCAGCTGGCAATGGTGGGCATCGTTCATTCTCCTTGTGTTTGATCCACTTTAGCTCGCCTGGCAGTGGCAATCAATCCTAGCCGCCGTGGCCAAGGCAGTTGCCGCTCTTGCATTTGCCGAGGTTAAGGGCGAGAATGGGTGCGTTGGTCGGGATGGTGTTTTTTCCGTTCATGGCAAACAAGCCAAGACGTAATCGGCCGCGGTTGGCCCCCTTCAGAATAGCGGTGCGCCACGACTTGCGTTGAATCCCTCGACGACTTGGAGGTAGGCATGCAAAGGACGAGAATGTTATTCTGCGGTGCGGTTGCAGCTGCGCTTTTTATTTGCGCATCCTGGCCAAGTGCGCATGCACAAGAAAAGCCGGTCCCAAACGAACTGCCCCGCAATTGGACCTTGGAAGAGATTGCCAAAGAAATGCCACCACATGGTGCGGATGGGCGTGTTTACGTACTTGCGTGGACAATCACGGAAGACGACCGGCCGCTTCGGGTCGAAAGCTGTCTCGTGCTTAAGGCGCTGGACAAAAATGGAGGCTATTGCCTGGCTCATTTGTTTCGACATCCAGCGGAGAAAGAACCGAAGTGGCAATTGTCAAGGACGCACGTGTTGGGTGAGGAGGGCACCAAATACGGGGTCGCCGGATTGTGGCTCCTCCACTCGAAGCGATTCGATGATCGTCCAGGCAACAAAGCGTTGTATGCCGCCCTGTCGTTCGAGGAAGTCAACTGGAGTTTTGAACTGGAGAAAGGTTGGAAGTTTGTCAGTTGTGGCGTGTGCGAAAAGAGCTGGCAAGAAGCGATTGGGGAAAAGCCGACGAAGTTCTTCGGACGATAGCTGACAAGGTGGATCGGCGAGACCAGCGCCGAGACTGAACTTAGCCGCATTACTGGTTGTCCGCGACACGAGCACGTGTACCTGGATGGAAAAAAGGGCACGCAAGTCGTGGCCCGTCTCAAAGGTGACGGACGGTAATTCGTTCGAAGGAAACCCGATGCGCATAATCAAGTTGCTTGACCGTGATTCGCAGGACATCGAGGTGCCGCTATTGCAGATGACCAACAGCGGCGACAGGCTCGAAGCCTTCAGGGGCCGAAAATTGCTGGAGCTTGTTCGACACCTTCAAGCCCAGGGGCCAGCGCCCACCGCGTCTGGCAACCTCCGACTCGGCGAGTTATGGGTTGCACCGTATAATGTGACAGATCGCGTGTTGGTCAAAATATGGGTGGATTGGTACGATTTTTCCCCATTGCAATACGGCCTTCCCGAAGCGCATTATCGCATGCAAATCAAGCCTGCCAAGGGCCTAGTTACGCGCGATGCCCGCGCTACATCGGTGCCGGAGGCTGAGCAGATTATTTTGGAAGCGTTCGGGCGGTCCGCATAAGGGGGGATAGTGGAATCAGGGGGGATAGTGGAATCAAAGGAGTCCCGCTTGAGACGAATTGTTACTTGGATGCGGCGACACCCGTGGCGCGTCACAGGCCTCGTTCTTTGCGTGTGCTTCCTGTTGCTCAACTTTCTCGCCTTCCAGCACGCCCATGCGATGTTGACTTTCAAAGCCGGAGCGGCCCGCACTCCAACTCCGCAGACTCTCACCGCCTGGCACAAACTCAAGGTGTTAACCTTTGGCGTCACCGTTCCCCGTCCAGAAAATACCCGTTCACCGAAGGACCTCGGCCTGCCTTCCGAAATAATCCGCTTCGCCAATGCTGACGGCGCAAACCTAGAGGGTTGGCTGCTCACTCCCACTAACCCAAAAGGAACTGTCCTTCTGTTCCACGGCTATGCCGCGTCCCGGTCCGCACTCTTGGAGGAAGGGCGGGCGTTCTATGACATGGGCTTTGCGGCGGTGCTGATCGACTTCCGCGGCAGCGGCGGCTCCGACGGCACCACTACAAGCTTGGGTTTCCATGAAGCCGAAGACGTGGCAACTGCAGTTCAGCATGTTCGCTCGCTTGGGTTGCCGGGACCGCTGATCCTCTATGGGCAGTCGATGGGCGGCGCGGCGGTGCTGCGGAGCATTGCGGCCTTGGAGGTAGAGCCGGATGGCGTCATTCTGGAATCCGTCTTCGGCCGAATGCTCGGTGCCGTCCGCAATCGGTTCGGCTTGATGGGTGTGCCGTCCTTCCCCCTGGCCGAATTATTGGTTTTTTGGGGAGGTGTGCAGGTGGGATTCTCCGGCTTCAGTCACAATCCGGAGGAATACGCACGGGCCTGTCACTGCGCGGCCTTGGTGCTGCACGGAGCGGAAGACCACCATGCGCAACTTGCAGAGGGCGAAGCCATTTACGACAATCTGACCGGCAGCAAGAAAATGGTGGTATTCCAGGGCGCCGGACACACGTCGCTTTACGCGGCTGCCCCCGAGCAATGGAGAGCCGCCGTGGCGCAATTCCTTACAAAACTCGCGAAGCGTGCGCCATAACGACGACAAAACTGGGAAGAAACCATGTTGACGCAAACAATCGCCGACCCCCGCGCCTGGACGGCCGACTCCATCGACGCCCCGGCATCCTGGTATTACCCCCTCCCCGCGCCATGTCTAGCCGCGTTCGACCAGGCCCGGCGTGATGCCCGACCGGAGCAAGTCGTCCAAAGCCTGCTTTCCGAACCAACTCGCACGGCCTGCGCCCATGCCCTAGCGCCGGTGCTCGCCGCGCTGGAAGACGGCCGCGGCTTCGCCATCATCGAGGGGCCAATTCTTCCCGCCGAAGACGCGAAGCTGCTGTACTGGATCGTCGGCCAGGGCCTGGGCAGGCCGTTTGCCCAAAATATCCAGGGCGTGCTGCTTTACGATGTGCGCGACACCGGCCAGGACCTTTCCCAAGGCGCGCGTTTTTCCGTGACCAAATACGAGAGCAGCTTCCACACGGACAATTCCTTCGGCACGGCAGTCTGCGACTATGTCGGTTTGCTTTGCCTGCACGACGCCAAGTCCGGAGGCCGCAGCCAGCTGGTGAGCTGCCATGCCGTCCACCAAGAGCTGCTCGCCCGCCATCCTGATGAGCTGGCGATTCTTTACCAGCCCTTTCACGTCGATCGCCGCGGCGGCGTTCGCGAGGGGGAGTCGCCCACCATTGCAGTCCCTATCCTGCAAGGCAGCGGCAATGAGCTGGTCGCCCGCTACCTCCGTTACTGGATCGAAGCCGGGCACACGAAAATCGGCAAACCGCTGTCGCCGGCGCAGGTGGCCGCCCTCGACACTCTCGACCAGTGCCTGCGCCGCCGGGAACTGCGGGTCGAGTTCGACCTGAAACCGGGGCAGATGTTCTTTCTCAACAATCGCTGGATATTTCACAACCGCACCGCATTCGAGGATTATCCCGAGCCGGAGCGCCGCCGGCATTTGGTGCGGCTCTGGTTGCAGGCTTAATGCGTCATGGCAACGATTTCCGAAACCTTTGCGCTTGCGTGCCAACATTATCAAGGTGGCCGGCTGCAGGCTGCCGAGCAGCTCTGCCGGCAAGTCGTGCAGGCCGACCCCCAGCACGTCAATGCCTATGGCTTGCTCGGCATCGTCTGCCAGGCATTGGGCAACACCGCGGACGCGGAGGCAAGCTACCGGCGTGCCATCCAGCTGTGGCCGCGCCATGCTGTGGCGCTCCATGCGTTGGGGATTCTGCTGGCACAGCAAGGCAAGGTCGATGAAGCCGCTGCCTGCTATCGCCGGGCAGTGGAAATCAATCCCGACTTTGCCGAGGCGCACAACAACCTGGGCATTACGCTCAAGGACCGTGGCAAACTCGACGAAGCGCTCGCCTGCTACCGCAAGGCCCTCCAGCTCAAACCCGACTTTGCCGAGGCACACAACAACCTTGGCATTGCGCTCAAGGAACAGGGGAAGTTGGACGAAGCGATTGTTTGCTATCGCCGGGCACTCCAGCTCAGGCCCGACTCCGCCCTGGCGCACAACAACCTCGGCAATGCGCTCAAGGACCGGGGAAAGTTGGACGAGGCGCTCACCTGCTATCGCCGGGCGGTCCAACTCCAACCCGACTTTGCCGAGGCGCACAATAACCTGGGCATTGCGCTGAGAGACCAGGGGAACGTGGACGAAGCGCTCGCTTGCTCCCGCCGGGCACTTCAGATCAGGCCCGGATTGGCCGCGGCGCATAATAACCTGGGCAATGCCCTGAAAGATCAGGGGGAGCTGGACGAAGCGCTGGCCTGCTACCGCCGGGCATTGGAGCTGAAGCCCGACTTTGCCTGGGTACATAACAACCTGGGCAATGTGCTGAAGGAGCAGGGGGAGTTGGACGAAGCGCTGGCCTGCTATCGCCGGGCACTGGAACTCAAGCCCGACTTTGCCGCGGCACATAGCAATATGGTTTACAGCCGGCTTTTCTCTTCGGCGTGCGATGCCCAAACACTCCACGAAGAGCACCGCCGCTGGAACCAGCAGCATGCCGCGCCGTTGGTCAGGTTCATCCAGCCGCATCTCAACGACCGCTCCGCCGATCGTCGCTTGCGGGTTGGCTATGTCTCGCCGGATTTTCGCGCATCCGGTGGGGCGATTCCTGTTGCCTTTGCTGGAAGCGCACGACCAAGAGCGCTTTCAGATTTACTGTTATTCTGGGGTGCACGCCCCGGACACGATTACCCAGCGCTGCCGGGCCCACACCGATGTGTGGCGGAATATCCGCGGCCTCTCCGATGAGGAAATCGCCAATGCCATCCGCCAGGACCAGATCGACATCCTTGTGGATCTGACGATGCACATGGCGGACAACCGCCTGCTGGTATTTGCTCGCAAGCCGGCACCCGTGCAGCTGACATACCTGGCCTACTGCGGCACGACGGGGCTCGACACCATGGACTATCGGTTGACCGATCCCTTTTTGGATCCGCCGAGGCAGACCGGGCAATTATATTCGGAGCAATCGATCCACCTGCCGCAGACCTACTGGTGTTATCAGCCGGTGGTCGAGGCTCCAAGTCTCAATGAGCTGCCGCCCTTGAAAGCCGGGCATGTCACATTCGGATGCTTGAACAACTTCTGCAAGGTGACCGCACCGACTCTCGCGGCTTGGAGGTCATTGCTACAGGCGGTGCCACAATCACGCTTGCTCCTCCATGCCCAAGTCGGCGGGCACCGCGATCTAGCTGCGAGTTTCTTTGCTCAGCGGAACATCTCGCCAGATCGACTGATCTTCGTGCGGAAAGTGTCGACAGCGGAATACATGAGCACTTACCAGCGGATCGATATGGCGCTCGACCCGTTTCCCTATGGCGGCGGCACAACGACCTGCGATGCGTTGTGGATGGGCGTGCCGGTGGTGAGCCTGGCGGGCCAAACGGCGATGGGGCGTGCAGGCGTCAGCATCCTGTCGAACGTCGGTCTGCCGGAATTGGTGGCGGGTGATAGCGAGCAATACGTGGCCATTGCCGCCGCGTTGGCACAAGATCTTCCCCGCTTGAGCGAGCTGCGGGCAACTTTGCGTGACCGGATGCAGGCTTCGCCTCTGATGGATGCGCCGAGTTTTGCCCGCAACATCGAGGCTGCCTACCGTGAGATGTGGAAACGCTGGTGTGTCAAGTCTTGAATCACATTGCGGTCGGCACGCATAATAGGCGTTATGGCGACGATTTCCGAAGCATTCGCGATTGCGATCCAGCACCATCAAGGCGGTCGCCTGCAAGCCGCCGAGCACATCTGCCGGCAAATCGTGCAGGCCGATCCCCATCACGTCGACGGCTGGTTTTTGTTAGGCATCGTCAGCCAGGAATTGGGCAACAGCGCGGCAGCGGAGGCCAGTTACCGCCGTGCCATCCAGCTAGGGCCGCGGCATGCTGTCGCTTCGCACGCGCTGGGGGTCCTGCTGGCCCAGCAAGGCAAGTTCGCTGAAGCCGTCGCCTGTTTTCAGCAGCACCTCGTCCACCAGCCGACGGATGCCGACGCCCTCAACAATCTGGCGCTTGCGCAAATCGAGCAAGGCCGGCTCACGGAAGCCATCGCCAGTGCGCGGTGCGCTTTGCGCTGCGGCCCGGCTTTGGCGGCGCTCACCAAAACCTCGGTACCGCACTGCGAGGGTTGGGAAAACTGGACGAGGCCATGCCGCACCTTACGGAGGCCGTGCGCTTGCAGCCCGGCTCGGCCAGCGCCCACAACAACCTTGGCTTGGCGCTCGCCGACCAGGGCAAGCTGTCTGAAGCCATGACTCAATATCGACTGGCCTTGCAGTCCGACCAAACCCATACCCCGGCGCATATCAACCTGGCTCGCCTACTTGCCAGCCAGGGCAAGATCGAGGAATCTGCGGCCCACTTTCGCCAGGCCTTGCAATCTCAGCCCGACCTGGCCGACGCCCACGCCACCGTCGGCTTCGCGCTGCAGATGCAAGGTAAAATCGACGAAGCGGTTTTGCATTTTCGTCGCGCCCTCCAGCTCAACCCCGCCGATGCCGAAACGCATAACAACCTGGGCGTGGTCCTTTATGGCCAGCGGAAGTTTGACGAAGCGCTGGCTTGTTACCGCCGGTCGTTGGAACACAAGCCCGACTTTGCCGTCGCGCACCTCAACCTGGGCAGTGTGCTGGAGGACCAGGGGAAGCTGGACGAAGCACTCGCCTGCTACCAGCGAGCGTTGGAGCTGAAGCCCGACTTTGCCGAGGCGCACGGCAACCTCGGCAATGTGCTGAAGGATCAGGGGGAACTGGACGAAGCGCTGGCCAGCTATCGGCGGGCGTTGGCACTGAAACCCGACTTTGCCCAATTGCACAGCAACCTGGTCTGCACGCAGATTTTCACCCCCAGCTGCGATGCGCAAACACTTTTCGAAGAACACCGCCGCTGGAACCAGCAGCATGCCGCGCCATTGGCCAAAGTCATCCAGCCTCATCTCAACGACCGCTCCGTCGACCGCCATTTGCGGATCGGCTATGTCTCGCCGGATTTTTGGTGGCATCCAGTGGGGCGATTTTTGCTGCCGTTGCTGGAAGCGCACGACCACGAGCACTTTCAGATTTACTGCTACTCCGGGGTGCACGTCGCGGACATGATTACCGAGCGCAGCCGCGCCTGTGCCGATGTGTGGCGAGATGTGCGCGGCCTATCTGACGAGCAAATCGCAAATTTGGTCCGCCAGGATCAGATCGACATTCTCGTGGACCTGACCATGCACATGGCGGACAATCGCCTGTTGGTCTTTGCCCGCAAGCCGGCTCCCGTGCAGGTGACCTACCTGGCCTACTGCGGCACGACGGGGCTCGACGCGATCGATTATCGGTTGACCGATCCCTATTTGGATCCGCCGGGCCAGGGCGGCCAATTCTATGCCGAGCAATCGATCCCTTTGCCCCAGACGTATTGGTGCTATCAGCCGGTGCTGCAGGCTCCACCCGTCAATGAATTGCCGGCCTTGAAAGCAGGCCATGTCACCTTTGGATCCTTGAACAACTTTTGCAAAGTGACCGCACCAACGCTCGCGGCCTGGAGGTCATTGCTGCGGGCGGTGCCACAGTCCCGATTGCTTCTCCACGCCCAACTCGGCAAACACCGTGATCGAGTTGCTAGCTTCTTTGCTCAGCAGAACGTCTCGGCCGACCGAGTGGTTTTTGTAAAGAAATCGCCAATGACGGAATACCTCCGCACTTACGAGCGCATTGATTTGGCGTTGGACCCGTTTCCCTATGGCGGCGGCACGACGACCTGCGATGCGCTGTGGATGGGCGTGCCGGTGGTGAGCCTGGCTGGACAAACAGCGGTGGGCCGGGGAGGTCTCAGCATCCTTTCCAACATTGGTTTGCCGGAATTGGTGGCGAGTGATGCCGAGCAATACGTGGGCATTGCCGCCGCGTTGGCTCAAGATCTGCCGCGCTTGAGCGAGCTGCGGGCTACCCTGCGTGACCGGATGACGGCTTCGCCCTTGATGGATGCGCCGCGGTTTGCCCGCGACGTCGAGGCTGCCTATCGTGAGATGTGGCAGCGCTGGTGTGTCAAGTAGACGGCTTGGTCCCCACGTACAACGTCGCGATTCCGAACGTCAAGGGATGCCACTCGACCTCCGTCAATCCGTGCTGGCGCAGACGCTGCGCCAGGGCCTCGCCGTCGGGGAACTCCTGGACGCTGGCGGGAAGATAGCGGTAGGCGTTGTCCTTGCTCCTGGAAATCATCTGCCCGACCAGCGGCAGCACGTGGCGGAAATAAAATCGGTAAACCCTGGCAAACAGCCAGCCGCGCGGCCGCGAAAACTCGAGAATGGCCACCCTGCCGCCCGGCCGGGTTACCCTGACCATTTCCGCGATGCCGCGGTCGGTGTCGGTCACGTTGCGCAGGCCGAACGCCACCGTGGTGATTTGAAAATGGTTGTCGGGAAACGGCAGTCTGCTGGGCGTCGGCCTCCAGGCAGCGGATGCGCTCCGAGGCGCCGCGCCGCTGCGTCTTGGCGACGGCCCGCACCAGCATCGGATGGCAGAAATCGGCGCCGATGATCGGCACTCTGCCGCCGGCGGCGCGGTCATAGGCGAGAGCCAGGTCGCCGGTGCCGGTGCAAAGATCGAGGATTGGCGCATCGCCACGCGGCGGCACGATGCGTGTGGTCCGCCAGCGCCAATAATGATCGACATTGAGGCTGAGCAGGTGATTGAGCAGATCATAGCTCGGCGCGATGTTGCCGAACATCGTGCGAATACGCGTCTGTCGTTTATCGAGCAGTGCCTCGGCCACGTCTTCTCCTGATTCCGGGCGGCGCCTCTGTCTGAAGCCGCGTCGACCTGGTAGGTTTTCTAGGGGTTTGTCGCATACGATACAACAACCGCAGCCCAGAGGAGCCGTTAACATGCTCACCGCCGAAGGATGCCGACAGCGCCGGTTGCGTTTCTGGCAGCAGCTCGATGCCAAGCCGGACGCCGACTATCTTTTGCTTGCCGATCCGATCCACCTGGTTTACCTCGCCAATTGCTGGGTCGACCCGATCGCCTCGGGCTCGTGGTTCCGTGGCTATCTGCTTTTACGCAAGGACGGCCACGCCAAGCTGCTGCGCGACAGCCGGCTGCCCAAATCGGCCGACAAGGCCTTTGTGGACGAGATCCGTGTCGTGAAGTGGTACGATGGACAATCGCCTGTGCATGTGCCGCGGCAGCTCGCGGTGCTCAGCGAAGTCAATCCGGCCCGCGGCGGCCTGCGCATCCATGACCAGCCGGGCGATCCGCTGGCGGCGAGCGTTGTCGGCACGATCGCCAAGATGCGGCGTCAGAAAGACCCTGACGAGGTCGCCGTTCTCCGCGAGTGCATGCGCGCGACCGAGGCGGGCCATGCCTGGGCCAGGGTCAACGTCAAGCCGGGCATGACCGAGATGGAGGTCTACTGCGGCGTCAGCACGGCATGCATGCTTGCCGCCGGTCAACCGGTGGTGGTCTACGGCGATTTCGCGGTCTGCACTGGACCGGACCACAGAGGCGGCGGCCCCACCGCTCGCGTGATCGAGCCAGGCGACATGCTGATCCTCGATTATTCGGTGGTCATGGGCGGCTACCGCAGCGACTTCACCAACACGCTGGTCGTGGGCAAGCAGCCGACAGCCCAGCAAAAGCAGCTCTCCGACCTTTGCCACGCGGCCATGGCGGCCGGCGAAAAGAAGCTGCGGTCAGGGGCAACGTGCATTGACGTGTATGGGGCGGTACGCGGCGTCTTCGAGCAGGCGGCCATGGCCGACAGCTTTCCGCATCATGCTGGGCACGGGCTGGGATTGACGCATCCCGAAGCGCCGTTCATCGTCCGCCACGCCGACGAGACACTGCTGACCGGCGACGTGGTGACGCTGGAACCGGGACTGTATTTCCAGGGCGGCGGGGTCAGGATTGAGCACAATTATTTGATAACGGAGACGGGGTATGAAAGGTTGAGCAATCACACCATTGCCCTTTGACCAAAGTAGTAGGCACACTCCGTGTGCCGTTTGGGCATCAACAGCACACGGATGCAAACATCGATCATGGATCGAGGCGTTCCATCCCAGGACCGAATGTGGTAATCTAAAGGAGTTCCAGGAGTTTTTGCGGTCGAAATTTCGGCGTGGTCCATTGGCGCAGGCGAGTGATTTTGGGAAGCCGCAAAATGACCGATTTGTTTAGGGGCATGAAGGAGGATGTAAACGGCTTGCAGGCCTTGGCCAAGACGCAGCGCTCTTGGCAGAAAATCTGATCGCGGTGACACGAAGGGAGTGCAGCCGATGGTTGACCAAAGTATTGAACAGGCCTTGAGGTCGAGCCAACCCGTCAATGAGCTTCGAAATCTGGTCCTGCATCTCCTTGCCGATGGCCAGACACGAGAAGCGATTCTCGGGCTGTTGGAGAGTGCTCGACAGCAATTGCGAAAGGTCGATCGCGAGGCTGATGAAGACACCGTTATGGACGTTATGGATTTCCTCGTCGGTTGGTGCAGCCCGCACATGAAGCTGCCGCCGGAGCAGCCGATCGCAGGCGGACGGCAAACGTCGTGAGTCTCACCTTGAGCTTCACGACGTCCACTTATCCGCGTTCGCTATTAGAGGCCACCTCGTGCCATCCGTCGCCTTAGCTCACTGGCAGCCTGACCGCATGCCGTGGTAAACCCGAGAGAGGAAGTGACCATGACGACTCAAAACGTGTTCGTGCCACTGGCGCCCGGCACGGTCGTTAAGATTCTCAGATCGGGCTACTACCGTGCATGGGTGGCGGAGTATCGTGGACCGCTCGGCCCGAAGGGGGCTCACATTTACCGCATTCTAGTTCAAAGGAAGCCTCGACCCGTCTGCATCGAGGTGCGAGAAGACCAGCTTGAGGTGCTTCAGGACAACTGAGGTGTATCCGCAGACCGCAATCATGCCGACCGAGGGACGGCGTTGCGAGAACGGGCAGCCTGGCCGTTCTGATTTGGGCTGACTTGCTTGGAAATCGACCAAGATTCTCTACAAATCCAATCGTTGCTTCAATGCACCAGGAATACAATGCAGCTTTGAGCATTCCCCATTGTTGAACAGCGGAATGCTCCTTCGCCACCACCTACCCATGCGGGTTTGGCCTTCAAGGAACATCCTTATGCGAAGATTCTTGCCGCCAGCGTGCCTTGCGATCATTGCCTCTGCCTTGGCCGTCGCATCTTTCGACGCCAGCCAATTAGCCACAACATCTCTGCGTTTCGAGGTGACGGTCGCCGACAACTTGCTGGAAAAACCGCAAGACGGTCGATTGCTCATCGTCCTCGGCCGCTCCGCCAAACAGGAGCCGCGCAAAAGCATAGGCACCGGCAAGGGTGCGCCGGTGCTGGTGGGCGCCGACGTCAAAGGCCTGGCGGCGCGCGGCACGTGCATCGTGGACGACAAGGCGGTGGTTTTTCCCCTCGAAAACCTGGCCAAGCTGCCGCCCGGCGATTATGTGGCCCAGGCGGTTCTTAATGTCACCCGCGACCTTAGCCTGCCCAATTCCCCCGGCAATTTCTATAGCGATCCGGTGAACGTCAGCATCAACCCCGCGGCCGGAGGCACCGTCAAGATGGTCCTTTCGCGCCAGGTGCCGCCCGAGGCCATGCCGGCGGATACCAAGGACGTCAAGTACGTCAAGCTCCAATCGGAATTGCTGAGCAAATTCCACGGCCGGCCCATGTACCTTCGCGCCGCCGTCGTGCTGCCGCGCGACTTTGAGAAAGACGCGAACAAACGCTATCCCCTGCGCGTGCACATTGGTGGTTTTGGGACACGGTTCACCTCGGCAGGCGGCAAAGGCGGCAAAGGCGGACAGGCCGGCGATGGGCCGCAGTTTCTTATGCTTCAGCTCGACGGTGCCGGCCCCTTCGGCGACCCTTACCAGGTCAATTCGGCCAACAGCGGCCCTTATGGCGATGCCGTCACGCAGGAGCTGATCCCTTACGTCGAAAAGACCTATCGCGGCATCGGCCAGCCCTTCGCTCGCGTGCTGGACGGCGCATCCACGGGCGGATGGGTCTCGCAGGCCCTGCAGGTTTTTTACCCCGACTTCTTCAACGGCGCCTGGTCGCATGCACCCGATCCTGTCGATTTCCGGGCTTTGCAGTTGGTCAACATCTACAAGGACGACAACGCCTACGTCACCGCCGACGGCAAGGAACGGGCCAGCTCACGCGACGCCAGCGGCAAGACCAAATTGACCATGCGCCACGAGGTCCTGATCGAGCGTGTTCTCGGCCGCGGCGACCGCTGGGAGACTGGGCGGCCGCGACTGGGGCTCATGGAACGCGACGTTCGGCCCGCGCGGCGACGACGGCTATCCCAAACCGCTCTGGGACGGCAAGACCGGAAAAATAGATCGATCCGTTGTGGAGCATTGGAAAAAATACGACCTGCGGATTACCCTGGAGCAAAACTGGACCACACTGGCCCCGAAACTGCGCGGCAAGCTCCGCATCTGGGTCGGCGAGGCCGACGATTATTTCCTCAACAACGCGGTCCACTTGCTGGACGGTTTCCTGTCCAAGGCCCAGCCGCCCTTTGAGGGCAAAATCACTTATGGGCCCGGGGGTCATGGTTGGCGCGGCTTAACCAATCAACAAATGTTGGCGGAGATGGCCGCGGCGGTTGAGCGGGGGAAAGCGGGAAAATGAGCGATGGTCAGGCCGATGGGGAGACAGGGGAGCGCGATAGGTTAGCCTGGCAATTCCGATTGAGGATGACTTGAAATCTCCAATTGTCGAACTGTGCTTGACGGCACCTTGCGAACGGCAATAATCATTGTAGCCTGAGTGGCGGTTACCACGAAGGAGACGCATGGATGCCCTCATCCTCCTTGCAGAGATGGTTCACCCAAAGGACTGGCACCCTCGCTGACGTCGAGAATGCTCACCGCTCGGTGCGCGGTTCTGGTTCGGGCGCACGGGCGGCGGCACAGCAGATCAATCAGGCCTATGCTGTTTTGCTGTCTGCCCAGTTTCAGGGTTTTTGCCGTGACCTTCACTGTGAGTGTGCCGACTACCTGGTGGGGTCGGTGGCTGATCCGAACCTTCAGCAAGCGCTTCACGACAACCTGCTCTTCGGTCGTAGAATCGACCGTGGCAACCCGAACCCAGGCAACATCGGTTCGGATTTCAACCGCCTCGGATTGGCGTTTTGGCCGTTGGTGGACGCGCACCGACCAGAGAACCCGGCGTGCCGGATGGCGCTGGAAGAATTGAGCGAATGGAGGAATGCGATTGCCCACCAGGATTTCAGCGCTTCCATGGTGCGGGCGGGGCGGCCGGCTCTGGCGCTGGCACAGGTTCGGGTGTGGCGTCAAGCTTGCAATAACTTGGCACGTGCGTTCGACGATGTGTTGCGAGATCACTTGCGGGCCCTTACCAGCACAGTCCCTTGGTAATTGAAAGGCAAATCGTATGAACCCTCTTCTTCAAGTTCCTGGCCAGATCCCTGGCAAGTACCGGGTTGGCCAAGCGGTGCGCATCAAATACGGATTTCGGGGCATGATTGGCGAAGTCATCGAGGATCGCGGCTTGATCGGCGCCCACGGCCGCCGCCTTTACGTCGTTAAGGTACGCGTAGATCCGTGGAACGAACACACGAGCGAACTGCCGGAGGAGTCGTTAGAGGCCGTGGAGGGCGAATCAAGCTCGCCATCCCACGAAAAAAGGATTGAAGACAGCGAAAAGGAAAGCATCATCCTATTAGAGGTTGAAATGAGGATCGAAACACTGGGAGGTCAATTGTCCGAAGAACGGAAAGCCAGCTTGAAAAAAATGAGCAAGCTTGAACTCCAACACCTTGCCCAAGATATTAAAGGCGCTCGGGCATCGAGAGATGCGATCACGATGACCGTCAAGGCGATTACGGCATCTCGAGGCCGCACGGCGAGCGGCAGAAGACAAAAAATACGATGGACTTTGCGGCCCCGCTAGAATGGACTCAGACCTCTAATAATAGAAATGGGCCTGATAGGCTCAAGATTGCGTGAGCCGGCTGCTGAGCGTTTTGCTAGGCCCGAACGTTCGTTTAGGGATGTCGTGATGGAGTCCACGGAAAACAAGATATACGAGGCGCTCGTCGCATTGCACCATCGAGGAGTCGAGGATTCAAGCGTCTTAAGGGCCCGTCAGGAAATAACCTGGACAAGTTTGCAGCTGCGCGATACGGTATTTGCAGCTGCACTTTATTGACTGTCTAGTTTTTCGCTCGAAGGACCGGGCCTTCGCTGGTTTCTTTGAGTTGTCATTGTATTGAACGGATGCGCCAGCATGGAGGCCCTCGGCGAACTTCAAACCAAATGGAACTTTCTTATGCCTCACTTGGACGAAAGGCAACGGCGATTGATGGCAGCTGCCGAGGCGCGAGTCTTGGGCTACGGCGGCATCGCGCTGGTGGCCGCTGCTTCCGGCCTCTCGCGAACAACCGTCCACAGAGCTTTGGAAGAATTGGAAGCCGAGCCGTTGGCGGATGGGCGAGTTCGTCAGCCAGGAGCTGGCCGAAAACGTGTGAAGGATAAAGATCCCGCACTCCTGGTCGCGCTGGAACAACTCATCGACCCTGCCACGCGCGGTGATCCCATGTCGCCATTGCGCTGGACCTGCAAGAGCACCCGACAATTGGCGCTGACTTTGACCGAGCAAGGGCATGCCATCAGCCACACGGTTGTGTCCGAATTGCTCCAGGAATTGGGCTATAGCTTGCAGGGCAACGCCAAGACCATGGAGGGTAAACAGCATCCCGACCGTGATGCTCAATTCCAATACATTAATCGCCAGACCAAGCGGCAATTGAGACGAAAAAACCCAGCAATTTCCGTGGATGCCAAGAAGAAAGAGCTCGTGGGGCAATACAAGAACGGCGGTCAAGAATGGCAGCCGAAAGGTAAGCCTGAACCCGTCGGGACGCATGACTTCCCAGACCCCAAGGTAGGGAAAGCACTGCCCTACGGAGTTTACGACATGGCTCGAAACGAGGGGTGGGTCAATGTGGGCAACGACCACGACACAGCCAGCTTCGCAGTGGAAAGCATTCGGCGCTGGTGGCGTTGCATGGGTCGCAAAGCCTACCCCGAGGCCGACTGCATCCTGGTGTGTGCGGACGCCGGTGGGAGCAACGGCTACCGACTCCGGTTGTGGAAATGGGAGTTGCAACAGCTGGCCGATGAGACGGGGTTGAAGATCACTGTTTGCCATTTTCCTTCAGGAACCAGTAAATGGAACAAAATTGAACATCGTTTGTTTGCGCACATCACAATGAATTGGCGTGGCCGCCCTTTGGTAAGCCATGAAGTCGTGGTAAACCTCATCAGTGCGACATCCACGCGCAGCGGCCTAAAGGTCAAAGCAAAGTTGGATACATCTGAATACCCACTCAAGGTCAAAGTCACAAATGAGGAGTTTAACAACATTCACCTAAAACGCCACAAGTTCCACGGGGAATGGAATTATACAATTAGCCCAAGGACACTATGAAAGTTGTCCAGGTTATTTCCTGACAGGCCCTTAGCTTGAGTGCCACGGACGTTTGAAAGAGCAGGGTTTGCGGCGGTCATCCTTTGCCAGGCAAGATGAAGGTTTAGGCAAAGCGGGATTGGCTGCCGAGCTTGGACGGAAGTTGATCTTACGGCGTTCGCGGCGGCCTGACCAGCATAAAGGCCAAGGAGTTCCTGTGCCGATTCCGCTCACCTTGCGCCGGTTTCTGCCCATGTCCGTGTGTTCAATGACTCAAATCACCCTGAAAAGGGCCGTGAATTGAGTGTTTTCTGGTTTTGACGGGCCGGCGAGACGTCAGGCACGGGTTTTGCATGTAAATACGTGCCGTGATCATCATTCCCTTTCAAAATGGGCCTCTGTGGTGGGTTGTCCAACAATCGGCCTCGGTCCAAGTTAAAGGAGTCTTGCCATGACACTCGGGACTTTGCTTGATACTGCTCCTCGGTTGTTGCTGCGTGCGGAAACGGCTGCTCATCTGATGACCCCCAATCCCGTGTCCGTGCGCGAGAATGCCTCCTTGCGAGAAGCGCTGACATTATTCATCGACAAGGGGTTCAGCGCCTCGCCGGTGATCGACGCAGCCGGCAGGCCGGTTGGTGTGCTCAGCCGTAGCGACCTGCTGATCCACGACCGCGAATCGGCCACCTACCTCCACCAGGAGCCTGAATTCTACCACAAGGAAGAGCTGCACACGCCCGCCGGCGAACCTCTCGGCCGTGGCTTCCAGGTCGAGAAGGTCGACCGCACCTGCGTCGGCGACCTGATGACGCCCGCGGTGTTCAGCGTCGCTCCCGACGCCCCCGCCGCCAAGGTTGTCCACGATCTGCTGTCGCTGAAGGTGCACAGGCTGTTCGTGGTCGACGACAACGGAGTGCTGGTCGGCGTTATTAGCACGTTTGACGTCTTGCGGCATCTGCGACCGTGATTGGGTGACAAGGTGACAGGGCGTTAATACAAACAATCCTGTCACCTTGTTACCACGGTCACCCTGTTAGCCAGGTTCATCGGCCCTGACCAGCGTGCGGTATGGTTCCTCTCGTTTACGCCCCGAACTATAATATCACCGCATGTGGTCTCGAGCGGCTCCACCCCTTTGACAGCATCAAATACAAGCGCATTTACGATTGGCTGATCGGCCAAGGACTGCGTGCGGCAGCGGATTTTGCAAAGCCTCGCCCCGTGAGTCGTGTCGAGTTGCTTAGGGTTCACAGTCCTGAGTATCTTGACTCGTTGCGACACCCACGTGTCGTGGCCCGCATTCTCGAAGTGCAGATTGTGCGTTGCTTGCCAGGGCATTTTGTCAGGTGGAAGGTGCTCCGCCCAATGCGCTGGGCGACAGGTGGCACGGTTCTAGCCTCCCAGTTGGCTGTGGAGCACGGCCTAGCGATCAATCTGGGCGGAGGCTATCACCACGCCAGCGGCAAGCACGGCGGCGGTTTTTGCGTCTACGCCGATGCGCCGCTTGCAATTCAGCTGCTTAGGCAACGAGAGCTTGTGCAATCGGTCCTGGTCGTGGACACCGACGCCCACCAAGGCAACGGCACCGCCGACGCCATTCGTCATTGGCCATGGGCACATATCCTGGATTTTTACGAGGATGACGTCTTCCCGTGGCCCAAAGTGCAAGAAGACATGCCAGTGCCCCTCGCCGCTGGCATCTGTGGCGCGGAATACATGGACGCAATGCGGAAGCAGCTACCTGTTGCTTTGGACACGTTTCGACCTGATTTTGTGCTTTACAATGCCGGGTCCGATGTGTTGCGATCGGATTCGCTCGCCAGACTATGGCTGAACGGGAACGAAATGGCGGAGAGGGACTTGTTTGTGGTAACGGAAGTCAGAGCGCGAGGCATTCCGGTCGCCATGCTGTTATCGGGCGGATATGGGCCGGAGTCGTGGCAAGCTCACGCATTGTCCATCGAGGGCATCCTGAGCAGATTTGATAAGGAGATTTGCGCATGACCGACTGCTCGTGCCACAGTCGGAGTCAGGCTGATTACCTTACCGTGGTCAAAAGGAATAGGACAATTTCTTTCGTGCGGTCCCGCTGTAGAATCTGCTTGATCGCATCCCGCAGCTGCGTTTCGTCCTGAACGTCCGGAAACCTCTCGCCCTCGGGCGTTGACAAAGTGGCAGGCCACGGACCTGGCACAGTAGTGGTGACCTGAAAAAGGAGGTGCGTATACCCCGTTTTCGGAACGCGCAAATAACAGTTATGGCGGACGTTTTTAACAGTACCTGACACCCCGAGAGTATCTAAATAGAAATGAATCGCGCCGTTGGTTTGGGTATCAATGTCGCCTGCGGCGTCGTAAAGCATTTCCCGCAGCCCGCGCGAAGTTGAAACGGTTGAAAAATTCGGCCAAAGGCTGTTCGACATCACAGTGCCCTCAAATTCAGAGGTTCCATTGAAAAACAACCGGCAAATGATCCGAGGCCGTTTGGCGATCTGGCCTGCCATCTGCATCGAGCAACCCGATGCCACTGACTTGAGTTACGATCCGAATTTCATTCTCCGGGAACCGCTCTGATTCCGTCGATCAAACACGTGGACAAACACCAACAGTCCGTCTTGGCCAAGCCGAAAAGAGGACAAGACACATTCCAAAATGTACCGCGTCCCTTTTCCGGACCACCACTCAGGTAGCTTGTGGTTTAGCGTCGCTCGTCGAGATTTAGCTGAAAACCACAGTGTGGACAATCGAATCGCTCGTAGGGCACCTCGCCTTTACACTTGAAGCAACGCCAAGTGCGTTCGGCGGGGTGCTCCCCGAAGTCGAATCCATGGCCGCTGTCACTTGGGAATTCCTCTTTGCACTCCAAGCAGCGGTAAGACTCTGGCCCCAAGGGCTCGGCAGCGGAGGCCGGGATGAAATAATTTAGGTAAACTTTAGATTCGATTTGCAGCAGAGCGCACGGCTGCCGGCAAGCGATCGTGGACAATTGAAGTAGCCCTTGCCGCGTTGGACTTTGGAGCTACGCCGCCAAAAAACCCACCACATTATTTCAACTCCATAGGTGCTCAGCCGCTTCCTTGCTGCTGCATCATCGCCTCCATCCGCCGGCCAATTTCCTGTGCCGACAAATCCTCCTTGTGCGTGGCGATCGTCCAGGTGTGGCCAAATGGGTCCTCGAATGTGCCCGACCGATCGCCATAGAACTGATCCTTCACGGGCCGCAACACCTTGGCCCCAGCGGCGACGGCCTGGCTGGCAAGTGCGTCCACGTCGGGCACATAAAGGCAAATACTGATCGGCGAGCCGCCAATCGTCTGTGGGCTGCGGGCCAGAAACTCCGGGTGTTCGTCGGCCAGCATGATCGGTGAATTGCCAATTTTGATCTCGGCGTGAAAGACCTTGCCGTCGGGGCCGGCCATGCGCACCAACTCGGTGGCTCCAAACGCCTTTTTGTAAAACTCGATAGCGCGGGCCGCGTCCTTGACAATCATGTACGGGGTCACGGTGTGATAGCCGTCGGGGATGGGTTTGACTGGCATATTGACTCTCTCGAAGAAAATGGGGCTAAATAAGTCCTGCTCTTAATCGTAATCGTGCTCTTAATCCTCTTCCTAATCGTAATCTTGATCTTACTCATGCTCCCCTGTGCTGGGCACCCCCCGGTTGAGCAGGATTAAGATGATGATTACGATTAGGAAGAGGATTAGGAGCACGATTACGATTAAGATTAGGAGGACGATGAAGTGTAAGCTTTGCATCAAGCCTGCTGCAAGACTTCGGTCACCGTCTTGACCAAATTCGCGGCGGTATACGGCTTGGCCAGCAGAGCTTGGAAAGAGACGCCGGCCTTTTCGGCGGCCTCAGCCATGGCGGCCATGCCGCTGCCGCCGATGATGCGGGCGCCAGGGTTCATCGCGCGCACCGCCTTGGCCAGGGCCATGCCGTCGATGCGCGGCATCATGATGTCCGTCAGCACCAGGCGGATTTCGTCGCGGTGCTGGGCATAAATCGATACGCCCTCCGAGCCGTCCTGAGCGGTCAAGACGCGGTAGCCGTTGGCTTCCAGGTTTTGCTTGGTGATGTTGCGCACCGGCGCCTCGTCGTCCACCAGCAGGATCAGCTCGCCGTGGCCCACCGAAGGTTTGCTGGTTTCCTCCTCAGCCACCTGGATCGGCGAGTTCTCCTCGGCGGGAAGAAGAATCTGGAATTGAGTGCCTTTGCCAACCTCGCTGGTTAGCGTGATGACACCGCCGTGGCCCTTGACAATGCCCAGCACGGTGGAAAGGCCCAGGCCCGTTCCCTTGCCGTATTCCTTGGTGGTGAAAAACGGGTCGAAGATTCTTTCCTGGATGTCCGCCGGAATGCCGGTCCCGGTGTCGGCCACGGTGAAACGCACATAGGGGCCGGGCTTGACCTCCGCCAACCCCAGGCAATCCGCCTCCGTGAGCAGCGCGTTGGCGGCGCCCACGGTCAGCTTGCCGCCATGCGGCATGGCATCGCGGGCGTTCACGCACAGGTTCATCACCATCTGATAAAGCTGCGTCGGATCGCCCTGGATCGGCCACAGGTCCTTCGGGATGTAAGTTGAGATCTCGATGGTTTTCGGCAAAGTGCGGCGGAGCATTTTGTCGATCTCGCCGACGATGTGCCGCAGTTGCAACTGAATACGATTGCCCTCGACTCCGCGGGCGAACGACAGGATCTGCTTGACCATGTCGGCGCCGCGCTGGCGCCGGCCTCCAGCTCGTTGAGGATGGTCTTGCGCTGGCCGGGCGGCAAATCCATCTTGAGCAGGTCCACCGACATCATGATCGGGGTTAGCACATTGTTGATGTCGTGAGCGACACCGCCAGCCAAGGTGCCGATGCTTTCCATGCGTTGGGCGCGGAGGAACTGCGACTCGAGTTTCTTTTTCTCGGTGATGTCGGTGTTGACGATCAGGATGCACTTGGCCTTGCCGTCGTCGTCGCGCACCAAGGTCCAGCGGCTCTCGACCAGCATCTCCTTGCCGGCCTTGGTGACCTGCTGCAGCTCGCCCACCCAGTCGCCGCGCTCCATGCAGTCTTTATTGGCATCGCGGTACTGCTGAGACGGCCCCTTGAAGAGCAGCTTGCTGGCTTCCTTGCCCAGGGCTTCGGCGCCGGCCCAGCCATAAAGTCTCTCGGCGCTTTGGTTCCAAAACAAAATGGTGTCTTCCAGGTCCTGCACCGTGATGGCGTCGCGCGATTTGTCAAGCAGCGCGGCCTGCTCCTCGATCTTGCGCTTGGCCCTTTTGTACTGCTCGACGCGCAGCTCGAGCGTTTCGTTGAGGCGCTTCAGCTCGGCAAAGCCCTCGGCGTTTTCCAGGGCGGCACCGGCGAGGGTGGTGATGAAATCGGCCATGCGCTTTTCGTCTTCGCCAAACAGGCCGGCGATCTGACGGTGAGTGACGTACAAACAGGCCACGGGCCGGCCGCGCACCGAGATCGGAGCGCACAAAGCGGAGCGCACCGCCGACAGCAGCACGCTTTCGCTGACATTGCCGGCCTCGCCTTCGAGAAATGCGACGGCCCGCCCGGCGGCCAGCGCCTGGCGAACCATGGTGCTGCTGTGGCCGGCATCGATCTCGCCGGAGGCCGCGGTGGCGTTTTGACCCGTCGGCGTGGTCTCCACGTTGAGCACCAGGCAGCGATCGCCGCGCAGCAAACGCGAGGTCGCCTCGCGGACGGCGGCGAAAATGGCTTCGCGAGATAGCGCGGAGGCGATGCGGCGGCCGGCGTCGAGGACGGAATCGAAACGGTCGACCAGCGACAGGGTCACGGGTTTGGCGTCGGCAGCGGCGGCGCCGTCCTTGTCGGCAAGCCGAGCCGTGAGATTGCGAAGCTCCTCCTCGGCCCTGCTCAAATCCTGATCGGCGCCTGGCCAGCCAAGTTCCTGGCCCACTCGGCCGCGCGCCTGCATCGCCAACGCATGCTCGTAAACCGCGCCCTGTCGGTCGGCCACGGCCAGACTGTCGTCGAACCACCGGCGAGCCCGGCGTGTTTGCCCTTGCATGGCCGCGATCAAGGCGCTCTCGCGCAGCGCTTGCGGCAGCTCATTGCGGAAATGACGGGCCAGCCGCCGCGCCCGCCGCGCGGCTTGCGCTGCCCGCCGCAGCAAACGCTGACGGGGAGCGGGTGTCAAGTCAGCTCCCGTTTCCGCGGCCTGGCGAAGAGCGCTGGCCAACCACGGCAAAAGCGGCGAAACCCAGGCATTTCTGACTCCCGCCTTTTTCACCAACTGGTAACCGCGCTGCAGAAGCTTGGCGGCGTCGTCGGGCTGGCCGGCATGACAAAGCCGGGCGGCCTCGGCGGCAAGGACCTGTGCTGTGCGCTGAACGTCTTCCTTGGGACGCGCCAGCTCGTTCTGAATCACCTCGGCCGGGATCTGCCCCAGCGAGGCCCGCGCCAAATGTCGAGGCTAATGCCCGTGGCCTGGGCGTCGCCCAGCTCCACACCCGATTGATACATGCGCCGCGCCTCGGCGATGGCGCCGGGCAGGTCGCCCAGCCGATAGAGGCTGGCCGCCACCTGGTAGCGCGCGATGTTGACTTCCCAGTAATCGCCGGTCCGTTCCAGGAGCCTGATGGCCTCCCGGCATTTTTCGATGCATTCCTTGAAACGCGAGCTGGCGTAGAGAATGATCCCGTAGAAATGCAGCGACTGCCCCTGGCCCCACAGGTCGCCCTGCGACTTGCGGATCGCCAGTGATTTCTGGACGAAGGCGATGCCCCGGCTGAAGTAGGGCACCAGGCTCATGGCCGGGGCGTGTTCGGACCAGGCCTGAGCCAGCTCCAGGGTGGGCGGATAACACTCAGCGAGGTTCATCTCACGCAAGTGGGCCCAGAGCGACGGAAAGGTCCCGCGGTGGAACCAGTACAGGTGCGCCAGCCGCGAATACAGCCGGCAGGCGACCAATTCCTTCTCGGCGCCTTCGAGCTTCCGCCGCGCCAGGAACAGCTTCGGGATCAAGGAATGCAGCGCCTGGATCAACACTTCCCAAAGCACAAGGACAAAAACCGTCACCGCGCGGCGCGGAATGGCTCGACCAAGCAGCCCAAGGGCGTGCTCGATGCGCTCGCCCGCCGTCTTGACGTCGCCGCGCTTGAAGGCCAGCTCGCCCAGCTTGCCCTCGACCACGGCACGGGCAACCTCATTCCTGGCCAGCGGCAGTGCGGTTTCCAGCTCCTGGGCGGCTTGCTCATAGCGGCCGCGCAGCATCAAAACGTCACCGAGTCCTTCGGCAACGCCAAACTGCGCGGCTTCGTCCGCCGCCGCCGCACCTCGGCGCGCGATCCTGTACTGCTGCTCAGCCACTTCCAGGGAGTGCTGGCCTCGAGCCTGGGCGGCCGCGGCCAGCGCGTAGGGCAAGGCGAGCTGGCTCTCGCCCGCGGCGTCGAAGTGGTAGGCGAGCTCGAAGACGCGCTTGGTGTTTTTCTGCTCGAGGTAGAGCGCGGCCTGGCGATGCAGCTCCTGGCGCTGGCTGGCGGAGAGCCGGCCGAGAAGGGTCTCCCGAAGCTTGTCGTGGGTGAAGGCACAGTGGGTGTCCTGGCTGCCGGCCCACACGATGTGCCGGCGGCGGGCTTCGTCCAGCGCGGCGATGGCCTCGGACGGCGCCTGTCCGGCCAGCGTCGCCGCGAACCCCAGGTCAAACTCCTTGCCGAGAACAGCCGCGGCGGACAGCAAGGTCATCACGTTCGGCGGCAGCAATTCAATGCGGCGAACCAGAAAGGCGGCCGCGTGGCGGGACGATTGCACGTCGGCCAGTGCCAGCTGTTCGACCTGCCAACCCCGCGGTCCACAGACCAACGCCCCCGATTCCACGAGTCCCTGAAGAACCGCCCGGGTCATGAACGGGCTGCCCTCCGAAAGCCGTTCCACCACCTCGATCGCCTCAGGCGGCAACGGCCCGGCCATCGACTCCGCCAGCTTGCGCACGTCCTTGGCGGCGAAGGGCCGCAGCTCCAATTGCAAGGTGGGCTTCAGCGTGCGCAGGAAATGGCCCGCCTCAACTTCCTCCGAGCGGAAGCCGACCACCAGGAGCACATGCCGTCCAAAGCCGCGTTCCGAGAGCAGACGGCGTTGCCAATGGCCGAGCAGCTTCAACGTCAGTTCATCAGCCCACTGGCAATCATCCAGCACCACCAGGGCGGGACATTCGGGGCCGCCGACCGCATCGAGCAGAGCGGCCAGAGCTTGCAGTGTGCGAACCTGGCCAAACGTCTCAGGCCCCTGCTGTTCGGCGGGCTGCTCGCCAAATAATTCCGTCAATTCCGGCAGCGCGGCACAGGCCGCGACACCCTGGTCGCCCAGGCGCTGCCTGATCGATTGGGCCAGGCGCGGATCCAGGCGGGCCGCTGCCAGCAGGTCGGCGGCCACGCCGACGAGGACCTGGAAAGGCCGTTGGGCGGCTTGTTCCATGCCCTGGCCGCGGAAGACGCTAGCGCCCTGTCGGCCGCTCCTCTGTGCCAGCTCCGCCAGCAAGCGGGTTTTGCCGCCGCCGGACTCCGCTCCCAGCAGCACCAGGCCGCCGTCGCCCTGACGTATGCGCTGCAATTGCAGGTCGAGCTTGGCGAGCTCTTCCACTCGGCCGACAAACGCCGGCTCGGTCAAGGTCCGGCGACGGTCGTGCAACCCAACGACGATGGCGGGATCGGAATTGCCCTGGTCGAGCAAGGTGGCAATCACATCGAGGTCGGCCAGCGCGGCCTGGGCGGATTGATAGCGATCGCGCGGGTCTTTGCGCAAGAGGCGTTGGATGATTTCATCCAGCGCCGCGCGGAATGGCCAGACCGAGGCTGCGCAGCTCGGGCGGACGAGCGGTCAGGTGCTGACGCAGCACCTCGCCGACGTTGGATCCCTGAAACGGAGTGCGTCGCCGCCAGGCACTCGAACAGCACAATGCCGGCGGAGTAAAGATCGCTGCGCTCGTCCTTTTCCTGATCGAGCAAACCGGCTTGCTCGGGCGACATGTAAAGCGCCGTGCCGACGGCCTGGTCGCGGAGCGAGGGATCGAGACGCGCGCTGCGCGCCAGGCCGAAGTCGATGATCGTCGCCCGCTCCAAGGGCGATCGCTCATCGACGATCAAATTGGCGGGTTTGAGGTCGCGGTGCAAGACGCCGTGGTCGTGGACCACCTGCAAGGCCCTCATCAGGCAGCGCCCCACGGTCAGCGTGTCGCGGACGGAAAGCGCTCCTTTGCGGATGCGGGCTTCCAGGGTGATGCCGGGGACGAGCGGCTCAACCAGCACCAAGAGGCCGTCGGCGCGGCCAAGGTATAGAAGAGGCGCGAATTCCTGGCCGCGCATCTCGCGCAGGACATTGGCTTCGTGCTCGAGGCGCATTTGAGCGCCGACGGAAAGGGAATCATCGGAGGCGGTCTTGATGATGACGTCTTCGTTGGCGACGACATCCTTGCCGAGCAGCGTTTCGATGCCGTTGCCCTGCTTGAGGACGCGCAGCACCTGATAGCGCCCGCCGAAGACCTTGCCCTTGGAGGGCGCGGCCCAGGAGATGCGAGGTTCCAGCATGTTGGCGCTGTCGTCCTTCATCGCTGTCTCGGCCCGAAAAAAAAGGGACTATCCCTGCCCCTCGCCATGCTCCCACCTGGGAGTTCGCGGCGCGCTGGCGGGATTGTCCCCTTGCCCCACGGGCTGCAAACACCGGGAGTGCTTCGTAATGTCTCGTATAAACTGTACTTCAAGTCGGCCGAATATCTTAACTCAATTCTCCAGATTGCCGACCTTGTCGTGCGAAGTGTTAGGGGTTGTTCGGGAAAAAGCGATCGTAGGACAGCTGCGATTTGTCAGTGAATTGGAGGGGCGTTATGCCGACCGCGCCCGCGGGGGTCAGCCCCCAATACCGCGCATCCGCCGCAAAGCTTCGCTGGCCGGAACACCTTGCCAAGCTCGAGGCCGGGTTTTCGGGTTTTGCGCTCAATCCGCTTCAAACGTCATTTCCAATCAGTTACAAACAATCGGCTCACCAAGCCCGATTGGCGCTTTCGCCACAGCCTGCTGCTACCAAGTGAATCTTGCAGGTTCACTGGCAGCCGCGTTTTCGGCTCGGCTTTGAGCAAAGGGGGGGTGTGAAAATGGTGTTGGAACTCGCGAAAAAGCTCAATGGGACTCCGCGCATTGCGCTGGAGAGGTGTTTGCTGGACGACGTCTATGAAATGTTCATCCGCGGCCAGGTGGAGGAAGGGATGAATACCTTGCTGCCCGGCCTCAAGTCGCGGCGGCTGACGTCGGGGCCCGAGGAGTGGGCTCATTTGGTTGCAACGTGTTTGCAGCACCCGTTGCGGGAGCTGCTCCATCAGGATCCGTTTACCCACCGGGCGTTTTCCAAGCCGCGCGGTTATGCAGGCGACGCGGTGCTGCTGGATTTCATTTACGGACAGGAGGAAGGCTGGCTGCCCCCGGAGGGGACGCAACCCATGGGGCGGACGGTGTTTGAATACACCACGCGCAGCGCCGCCTGCGAAGGGGTCCGCGCTCGCCGCGGCTTCATCGCCGACCTGCTCGACCGCCTCATCGACAGCCATCCGCATCCGCACGTGCTGTCGATCGCGGCTGGGCACCTGCGGGAAGCGAGCCTGTGCGCCGCCGTCAAACGGCGAAAAGTAGGCCGGTTGGTCGCCCTTGATTCCGACCAGGAAAGCCTCAAGGAGGTCCAGTCTTGCTATGGCCGCTTTGGCGTCGAAACCTACATGGGGACCATTCGGCAACTGTTAACGCAAAAGGTCCAACTGGGGCAATTCGATCTGGTCTACTCGACGGGTCTTTACGACTACCTTCAGCAACCGACCGCCCAACGGCTCACCTGGGTGATGTTTCAAATGCTGCGTCCGGGCGGCCGCCTGTTGGTGGCGAATTTCTTGCCGGGCATCAGCGATCTTGGTTACATGGAAAGCTACATGGATTGGAATCTGATTTACCGCACCCGCCAGGAGATGGTGGATGTGGCCGCCGAAATACCCCAATCGGCGATCCGCGACCTGCGGATCTTCGCGGAAGAAAACCAGAATATCATCTTTCTGGAGGTGACCAGGCAGTGACACCAAAGTAGTAGGCACACTCCGTGTGCCGTTTTGGCGACGGCTCACGGAGTGTGCCTACTACTATACGGCAGTTAAACGCTGAATTCGGGGCGGCGCTTGGCCAGCTGCGCTTGCAGCCGCGCCACGATGCTCGAATGCATCTGGCTGACCCGCGACTCGCTGCAGGTCGAGCGTGGCGCCGATCTCCTTCATCGTCATGTCCTCGTAGTAGTAGAGGATGATGATGAGCCGTTCGTTGCGATTGAGGCCGCGGGTGACCAGCCGCATCAGATCGCGGTTTTGCAGGCGATGCGTCGGGTCCTCGGCCTTCTTGTCTTCGAGGATGTCGATCTCGCGGACGTCCTTGTAGCTGTCGGTCTCGTACCACTTCTTGTTGAGGCTGACCAGGCTGACGGCGGTGGCGTCGCCGGACATCTTCTCGAAGTCCTCGAGCGATGACGCCCAGTTTGCCGGCCATCTCGTCGGGCGTGGGCGGCCGGCCCAGGTCGGCTTCCAGCGTCTTGCGGGCCTCTTCCAGCTTGCTGGGCTTGCTGCGCACCAGCCGCGGCACCCAGTCCATCGTCCGCAGCTCGTCGAGCATGGCGCCGCGGATGCGCGGCACGCAGTAGGTCTCGAACTTGACGCCGCGCTCCAGATCGAAGGCGTCGATGGCGTCCATCAGGCCGAAGACGCCGGCGCTGATCAGGTCGTCGAGTTCGACGCCTTCGGGCAGCCGCGCCCAGATGCGTTCGGCGTTGTATTTGACCAGCGGCAGATACAGCTCGACCAGCTGGTTGCGCAACTCCACGGTCGGTTCGGCCTGGTAGTCGCGCCAAAGCTGCTGGACATCCACGTCCACATGCGTCACCATGGATTCCTCCCTGATGTGCGGCGAGCGCGGCGGTCGTCCTTGCTGGTGCGGTATCTCCGCTGTGAGTGCGCGCGGCCCTCGAGCCGCCCCGTTGCCACTACAGCCGCGGAGAATTCGACCAGAAATCCCGGCAACACTGGCCGCACGCCGTTCCCCCGAACGACGCCTGCCGTGATCCTTGCCGGCGCTAATCACTGCTTGGACAACCGATCCCGCTTGCCTCACTCCATCCTTGAATGCCGTCGCATGCGTTGCCAGGCACAAACCTGGCGTTTCCCCCGCGACGGCCGCGACCTTCAGTCGAAGGCCGCTCACCCCGTTGTTATCGGCCGCATGACTTCATCACCTGCAGCAAAACCGGCGGAACTGTCAGGCCAAGCGTTCTCGGCACAACCCGCGGGAATTGCGGCCGGCAACCGTCGAAATCCCCCGATTTCTCCGGTTTTCCTGGTTTGGCAGCGCCAGGAAGCTTCACGCCATGCGGCAATAGTCGAAAGCGGGCGTATAAACGCAAGGAAGGGTTTTGTCCAGAGCAGATTACTGCTTGACGGTGACCGCTTGACCATCGATCAACGCCGACAGGTTGGCGCTGACGACCACATCCTCCCGGCCATTGAAAGCGAGCCACTGAGGTCCGATGGTGCCAATCGACGCTATTTTCTTTTTGCGGACTTCAATCCAGGTACCGTCGCTGACGCCAAGCATCACGGGAGTTTTGACGGCCTTGCCGCCGGGCACCACGCAATAGATGCAGGATTGATTGCCGATGGCGATGACCGCATTGAGCGGAACGGCCATGACGTCGTTGCGCTCGATCAGGATGGATCCGTAAGCGTACATGCCGGGACGCAGACTGGGATCGGGGTTGACAAGGTGGATCTCGGCCCGCAGGGTGCGGTTTTCGTTATTGAGCGACCAGGCCACGCGCGTGACCTTGGCGTCGAACTCCTGCCCCGCCAGAGCCTGGACGCGCAAGACCGCCTTGGACCCGGCGCGGACATAAGGGGCGTCGGTCTCCGGCACGCCGACGACGAACATCAGGATGTCGGAGCGGATGAGCACGTAAAGCGGCGTGGAATGCGTGGACGATTGACCGCTCGCCTGCGATCCCCTGGTGGGGTCGCCCGCCGCGGGCGTTACGAAGTCGCCCATATTGACATTGCGGTCGGACACGATCGCATCATACGGCGCGGTGACATTGGTGTATGACAACAGAGCTCTTACGCGTTTCTGGTCGCTTTTGGAGACGGCAACTTTGGCCTTGGCGGCCGCCAGGTCGGCCTTGGCCTTCTCGATCGCGGCCGCGGCGGAATCGCGCTGCCCCTGGCGGGTTTTCACCGCATTCTCGGCCGCCTCGTAAATGGCCGTGCTGCTCGTGAGCTGCTTGAATGCCTCGTCTTGATGTTGGGGGGTGAGGACGGTCAGCTTCACCATTTCCACAGTGCGATTGTATTCGCTTCTCCAGCGCTCCACATCCGCCTGGTACCGCTTGACGTTGGACTCGGCCTCCTTGATAGCGCTTTCAGCTGTGACCACGTTGCTCTTGGTGACGAGCACCCACTTTTCAGCTTGCTCGACGGCGGCCTCATCAAGCTTGACCATGGTTTTCTTTTGCTCGAGTTCTTCCTGCAAATCCGGCACATCAAGATCCAGAAGCGGGTCCCCTTTTTTGACGCGATCGCCGATGTCGACGTACCACTTCTTCACATACCCAGAGATTTTGGGGTATACGGCCGTTTTTTCATACGACAAGATCAGGCCCGGCTGTTCCACCGTGCGCACGATCTTTCGCACCTCTGGATTGGCGACCTTGACCTGGGGCGACAGATTGACCTTGGGGCCATCGCCGTTGCTGGACGAATGACAGCCGCCCAGGAGCAAGCAGCCCATCGCCACCGACAACGCACAACACTTTTTCATCACACCACTCCTAGCTTTGGATTGCATTTTAGAGGCTCCCAAAAAAGGGGACAGGCCCCGTTGCCGGAACGGCCCGTAGGGTGCTTCGCACCACGGGGCCTGTCCCCTTTTTTGGGAGCCTCTCATAAGCCGTGATCCGGCGCCACCAGCCCGCTCTGCCACGCCGGATCCAGCGGAGGCTTGAACGGGTCGTAATGCGTGCTGTTGGGATCATCCGGATAAATCGACGCCGAAACGGACTTGCTATTGCCCATGATCAGGGCGAAAAGCGAAGGCACGATGAACAAGGTGACGAACGTCGACACCACCAGGCCGCCGATGACGGCCCGGCCCAGCGGCGCTTGCAGTTCGCTGCCGCGCTCCAGCGCCAGGGCCATCGGCACCATGCCCACGGTCATGGCGCAACGCCGTCATCAGGATGGGCCGGAGCCTTTCCTGGGCGCCGGCCCGCGCCGCCTCGGCCGGCAGCGCGCCTTTACGCCATTCCATGGCGATGAACGTGACCAGCATGACCGAATTGGAAATCGACACGCCGATGCACATGATCGAGCCCATGAACGACTCGATGTTCAGTGACGTGCGCGTGAAGAACAGCATCAGCACCACGCCGCTCAGCACGCCCGGCACGGCGCTGACAGCGCTCAACGCCAGCCGGGGGACTCGAAATAGGCCGTCAATAGAATGAGAATGGCCGCCACGGCGATGGCCAGACCGATGCTCAGCGACGCGAACATTTCCCGCATCGGGGCGATCTGGCCGCGCAGCTGGACCTGGACGCCGCCCGGTTTTTCGCCGGCCGCCTCAATCGCGTTTTCGATTTGCCGCACCGCCCGGCCCAGGTCCTCGCCTTCAACATTGGCTGTCAAGCTCAGATAACGCTGCATGGTGCTGCGGTCGTATTCCCCCTGTGTCGTGCCCTCGCCAACCTTGGCCACGTCGCGCACCATCACATTGAGATTGCCGATGCCGTGGCGAATCGGGATGGTTTCGACCTGTTCCGGCGAGTTCATCCGCGCCGTCGGCACCATCACCTCGACCTGGTAATCGATGCCCGACTTCGGATCGCGCCAGTAATTGCGGGCCACGTAACGGCTCGAGGAAGTGGCCACCTGGATGGAATCCGCGACCTCCTTGGCCGTCATGCCGCTCAGGCCGGCCTTTTCGCGGTCGATTTGGACGGGGACCGTCGGGTAGGCGAGAGTCTGCTGAAATTGCACGTCGCGCAGGCTGGGGATTTTCTCCATCTCCGCCTTGATGCGCATGGCATGCTTCTCCGCGTCGGGCAGGTTGGGGCTCATCACCATGACCTCGATCGGCGTCGGCGACCCGAAACTCATGACCTTGCTGACCACGTCGCCGGGCTCGAAGCCGAACCGCAATTGATCCACCCGCGCCTGGGCAGCGCTGGGAGACAAACCCAGCTTGAGCAGCAGCTCCGCCAGCCAGGGCTTCACCTTTTCCGGCAAGGAGCGGCGCAGGCGCTCGCGAAGCTCCGGCAGGCGGGCGGCACCCTCTTTGAGGGCGATCCGCAGCTGTGCATCGTCCGGGCCGCGCATGAACAGAATCAAGTTGTTCATGGAGTAGACCGGCGCCTGCTGACCGGCGAACCCCATCGAAATCTCGACGTTGCCTTCGCCGACCTCTTCTTCCACCACTTGCAGCGACTTGTTGGCAATCTGGCGGGTAATTTCGTAATTGGTGCCCGGCGGCGCACGCATGCGCAGCACGAACTGACCCGAGTCGACTTGCGGAAACAGTTCCGTGCCCAGTTGCGAGCCAAAGCCCACGAGGATCAACGCACTGACGCCGAAGTAGGCCGGCACCACGATCAAGCGGCGCCCCACCAGATTGCGTACGATGCGGCCGAAGGCTTCCTGAACCTTGCTAAACCAGCCCAAAGACCCTTCGCCCGAATGGCCTCCGTGGTGCTTCAGCAACCAAACGCAGATGACCGGCACGTAGGTGCTTGAAAGAAAATAAGAGGAAATCATGGCGAAGCCAACCGCCAGGGCCAGAGGCAAAAACAGCGAACGCACCGGCTCCGCCATGATGAAGGCGGGCACGAAGACCGAAAGAATGCACATCAGTGCCAATAGCCGCGGCACCGCCGTGATGCTGTTGCCCAGCAATGCCGCTCTCGACACCGAATGCGTGTGGGCCATTTGGGCGTGGACGTTTTCCAGTTCCACCGTCGATTCATCGACGAGGATGCCGATGGCCAGTGCCAATCCGCCCAGCGTCATCACGTTAATGGTGTTGCCGGTGATCCACAACCCCAGCAGCGATCCCAAAAGGGCAAGGGGGATATTGCTCACCACCACGACCACGCTGCGCCAATCGCGCAAAAAAATCAGAATCATCAAACCGGTCAGGGCCGCGCCGATCAAGCCTTCCGTGCCGACGTTGGTGATGGCCGCCACCACCGTGGGCGACTCGTCGAACTCGAAACTGATGTCGACGTCCTCGGGCAAGACCGCTTTGAACAGCGGCATCGCCTTGTGGATGTCGGCAACGACCTGCAGCGTGGACGCGGTGCCTTTCTTCACGATCGGCAGGTAAACCGATTTGCGCCCGTTGACCAGCGCGTAGCCGTAATTGATGTCCGTGGCGTCGGCGACCGTGCCCACGTCCCGCAAGTAAACGTTCATTCCCCTTTTGACGGGAATGGTCCCAAAATCGGCGGGATTCTCGATCATCGCATTGTTGGGCACCAGGGGCATTTGATCGAGGATGTAGAGATTGCCCGAAGGACTGATGGCGTTGCCTTCCTGAATCGCGACGACCACGTCCTCCGGCGTCACGTTGTAGGAGCGGAGGCGGTCCAGATCGACGCTGAAGACGATGCTCCGCGCGTTGGTGCCGAAGGGCGAAGTGGCCACCGTTCCTGGCACGTTGGCCTGGACCAGCGCGCGGATGCGCATTTGAGCGAGGTCGCCGATCTTGCCGAGGGACGTGGTCTTGCTTTGCAGAACCAGGTAGCCCACCGGCACGCTGCCGGCGTCGAATTGCATGATGAGAGGCGGCAGCACATTGGGCGGCATGGTTGCCTGCGCTCTGGTCGCCTCGCTGACGACCATGGCCATCGCCTTGGCCATGTCGGTGTCGGGGTGAAAAGAGATTTTGATGATCGCGACCTGCTGGATGCACTTTGATTCGATGTTCTTGACGCCGTCGACGTACTGGAAGGAAATCTCGAACTGGTTGACCATCAGGCCTTCCATCTGGCCGGGGTCCATGCCGCCGAAATTGCAAAAGACGTAGATTTCCGGTTGGTTGATGGACGGAAAGATGTCAACCCGCATGCGCGACAGGGCCAGCCCTCCGCCGCAGACCAGCGAGGCCACCAGCATCATCTGGGTAATGGGGTGGCGCATGGCGAACACGATGGGATTCATAACGAGCCTCTGGCCTGATCGCTGAGATCGTAATGTGCGCTATTCGGGTCGTTGGGATAGACGGACGGCGAAGTCGCTTTGCGCTGGCCCATGATCAGTGCAAAGGTTGCCGGCACGATGAACAAGGTGACGAACGTCGACATCGCCAGGCCGCCAATGACCGCCCGGCCCAGCGGCGCTTGCAATTCGCTGCCGTGCTCCAGGGCCAGAGCCATGGGCACCATGCCGATGGTCATCGCGCAAGCCGTCATGAGGATGGGCCGCAAACGCTCCTGAGCGCCGGCGCGGGCAGCTTTCAACGGCGGCTTGCCCTGCTGCCACTCGATCGCCATGAACGTGACCAGCATGACCGAGTTGGAAATCGAAACGCCGATGCACATGATCGAACCCATGAACGACTCGATGTTGAGAGCCGTCCCCGTCACATAAAGCATCAGGACGACGCCGCACAGCACCCCCGGCACGGCGCTTACCGCCGTCAGCGCCAGCCGTGGCGATTCGAAGTACGCGGTCAACAGGATCAGGATGACCACGACGGCGATCGCCAGGCCAACCGCCAGGGATTTGAACATTTCCAGCATGGGAGCGATTTGGCCGGCGAGCCTGACCTCCACGCCCCGGGGCTTGGCGCCGGCGGCCTCGATCGCCTTTTCGATCTTGCGAGCCGCTCGGCCCAGGTCCTCACCCTCGACGTTGGCCGTCAAACTGAGGTAACGCTGCATGGTGCTGCGATCGTACTCGCCTTGCGTGGTTCCCTTGCCCACCGTGGCCACGTCGCGCGTCATGAGGTTTTGGTTGCCAGTCGTTCGGCGAATCGGAATGGTCAGGATTTGCTGCGCCGAATTCATTCTCGGCGTCGGCACCGTCACTTCCACCTGGTAATCGATGCCGGTCTTCGGGTCCCGCCAGTAATTCCGCGACACATAACGGCTTGACGAAGTGGCAACCAAAATGGAGCTGGCGACGTCCTTGGCCGTCATTCCGCTCAGGCCGGCGCGTTGGCGATCAATAACGACGGGGACCGTGGGATATTCCAGGGTCTGCTGGAATTGCACGTCCCGCAGGCTGGGAATCATTTCCAATTGGGCCTTGACGCGCAGAGCATACTCCTTGGCATCCCCAAGGTTAGGGCTGACCACCATGACCTCGATCGGCGTCGGCGAGCCGAAACTCATCACCTTGCTCACCACGTCGCCGGGTTCAAACCCGAAGATGACCTGATCCGCACGTGCCAGTGCGTCCTCGGGCGACAACCCGGTCTTTACCAGGAGTGCGCTGAGCCAGGGCTTGACTCGCTCCGGCAGGACTTTGCGGAGGGTTTGGCGCAACACCGGCATCCGCGCGGCGCCTTCGCGGAGGGCAATGCGCAGCTGGGCATCGTCGGGGCCGCGCATGAACAGGATCAGGTTGTTCATGGAATACACAGGCGCCTGCTGACCGGCAAATCCCATGGAAATCACGACATTGCCCTCTCCCACTTCCTCCTCGACGACATGCAGCGCTTTGTTGGCGATCAGCCGCGTGATTTCGAAGTTGGTTCCGGGCGGTGCGCGCATGCGCAGCACGAACTGCCCCGCATCGACCTGCGGGAACAGCTCGGTGCCCAGCTGAGAACCCAGGCCCACCAGAACCGCGGCACATACGACAAAGTAAGCCGGCACCACCAACCACCGGTGATCGAGAAGTCGGCCCACGATGCGGCCGAAGAAGATTTGCACCTGGACAAACCACCCCAGGGCGGCTTCGCCCGATTGGTGGCCGTGATGTTTCAGCAGCCAAACGGCAATAACCGGAACGTAGGTGCTCGACAGCAAGTACGACGAGATCATGGCAAAGCCGACCGCCAGGGCCAGCGGCAGAAACAGAGCACGCACCGGCTCGGCCATGATAAACGCCGGCACGAAGACCGAGAGAATGCACAACAGCGCAAGCAGGCGGGGCACGGCGGTAATGTTGTTGCCGACCATCGCGGCCCGCGCCACCGAGCGGGTGTTGGCCATTTGCGCGTGAACATTTTCCAGCTCGACGGTCGATTCATCGACGAGAATGCCAATGGCCAGGGCCAAACCACCCAGCGTCATCACGTTGATCGTGTTGCCCGTCAGCCACAGACCCAGGAGGGATCCTAGCAGGGCCAGGGGGATGTTGCTGACCACGACAATCACGCTGCGCCAGTCACGCAGGAACACCAGGATCATCAGGGCGGTCAAGGTGGCGCCGATCAGGCCCTCGGTGCACACGTTGAGGATGGACGCCACCACGGTGGGCGACTCGTCGAACTCAAAGGTAATATCGACGTCCTCGGGAAGAATCGACTTGAACTCGGGCATGGTCCGGTGGATGTCCGCAACGACCTGCAGAGTGGAAGCGGTGCCCTTCTTGACGATCGGCAGGTAGACGGATTTGAGCCCGTTGACCAGGGCATAACCGTAGTTGATGTCCGTCGCATCGGCGACCGTGCCGACGTCGCGCAGGTAGATGTTCAGGCCCTTTTTGACGGGGATGTTGTTGAAATCCTTTGGGTTGGTGATCATCGCATTGTTGAGCACGAGCGGCATTTCGTCGCGGATGTACAGGTTGCCCGAGGGGCTGATGGCGTTGCCGCCGCCGATCGCCTGAACGACATCGTCGGGCGTGAGGTTATACGAACGCAGCCGGTCGAGATCGACGCTGAAGACGATGGAGCGGGCGTTGGTGCCAAACGGCGATGTCGCGACGGTGCCGGGCACATGAGCCTGCACCAGCGCCCGAATGCGCATTTGGGCAAGGTCGCCCATTCGCCCCAGCGTGCTGGTCTTGCTTTGGAGCACGAGATAACCGACGGGCACGCTGCCGGCATCGAGCTGCATGATGAGCGGGGGCAGCACATTGGGCGGCATGAAGGCCAGGGCGCTGGTCGCTTCGCTGACCACCTCGGACATGGCCTTGGCCATGTCGGTTTCGGGGTAAAACGAGATTTTGATGACGGCGACCTGCTGGATGCACCGCGACTCGACGTTTTTCACGCCGTCCACGTACTGGAAAGCGATCTCAAACTGGTTGACCATCAGCCCTTCCATCTGGCCGGGGTCCATGCCGCCAAAGTTGCAAAACACGTAGATTTCAGGTTGATTGATGGTTGGAAAGATATCGACCCGCATCTTCGCCAGGGCGAGCGCGCCACCGCAAACCAGCGCCAACACCAGCATCATCTGGGTGATGGGGTGGCGCATGGCAAACACGATGGGATTCATGGGATAGCTTTCAGACGACAGTTGCGAGCCGATTTTAATCAAAGTTTAATATAGTTGATCCGCACGTGCAAGAGTGCCGAAGCCTCCGAAAGCGCGGCGTTCCGGCCTGCTGTGCATTTCGTAGAGCCCGAAGCCAACGGCCACGGCCTTGCTTGTCTTGTTTCGCCGTCGCCGTTGGCTCCGGGTTAAACGAAGGTGTTGCTGGAGGCAATGTTAGCCGCTGGCTGCCCCCGCTGCTGCCGCCGCTGCCGCCGCTGCCACCGCCGCTTCCTCCCCCACTGCCGCCACCACTTCCTCCCCCACTGTCGCCGCCAGTGCTCCCTGCGGTGCTCACGCCGCCAGTGCTGACAACGCTGCCGCCGCTGCCGCCGGCGCCGGCGCTTAGAGTGCCGCCGGTGCTGACTTCGCCCCCGGTGCTGACAACAGAGCCGGGAATGCTGACATCGCCGCTGCTGGCCAGGAGCAAAAACTGGTAAGGATCGGCGCAGAAAGGCTCCTGGTAAGAGAGCCCGGGCCCGGCATCTCCGTCGCTGCCGGTCGCGCCCGCGTCAATGGTGGTCGCGTAACGATTCATGCATTCCACGGAATTTGCGATTTCCACCAGCATGAGGTCCGGCGCCAGGCCTTGATCCATCAGGCTCACCCAGCCCGCCTGGCCGGCGGGATCCGCGGGGCGTCCCAACAACAACGCGTAGGCGCCGTTTACCTCGCGGCCGTGCGCCTCGGTGCTGTTCACAATGTCCGTCGCCACGGCAAGGTAAGTTTCGCCGCCTGCAAGGTCCTGTGTCCAATTTGCCAGACCGGCTGGCTCGGCGGGCCGGCCTAATACCTTCTGATACACCGCGTTGACCCAGGCGCCTGAGCCGCCGGTATAGGCGTTGAGGAATTCGGTGGACGCCAGGAATTGCGCTTCCAGCTGCTGGTCGGTCAAGCCGTTGCTGATTTGGCCGGCCCAACCCTGCACCTCGGGTACTGAGGCCTGACGGTTCAGCAGGAGATCGTAATTAGCCCTGATGAAGTTGTTCTGGTACTCGGGACCGGTGACAAAATCGTAGACGATCTGCAGCGGCGTTGATCCTTCATTCATGATCGTCACCCATCCGTTTACCTCGGAAGGCGTCGGCGTGCGGTGCAGCAAGTTCGTGTACAGCGAGGTGATCCAGGCTGATGAGGCAGGCGTCAGCCGATCTTCCAACTGCTCGACATTGAGTACGGGACCACGGCGGTTTGAGCGGGTGCTAGACATGGCGGGAACCTCCAGGAGTGAATGAACTGTTGTGTTCAGTTTTCTTGCCGGTGGCCGCTGTAGGTTCCCTCCTAAAAATCCCTCCTTGTTTGGGTTCCAACTATCCCTGCAACTGCTGCTTGCGGTGATCCGATGACACGGATGAAGCTAGCCACTGGCCTACAGGCATCCGCGGAATAATCGACAATGACACGATCTCCCGGTAGCAACAGGCGCAACCTGACTCGTTCCGCGTTCAACAAGACGGCACAGTCAAGAGTGCTTCGAAGGGCAAGACCTTATCCCCAACCAGGACGCCTACCTCACGTGCCAGGCAATCGACATACCGTACGATCCCTTGTGCGTGCATTCGAACTCCCGAGGATCAGGGGCGGCACAATTTGCTTATCTCTTTGCCGGAGGTGAGTTTTGCAAGTCCCGTGCCGCAAATCGACAAGCCTCATAAAGTCGCCGAGAAAATCACACCAACCCGCAGCGTAAGCGAGGCAAAGTAGCAGGCACACTCCGTGTGCCGTGTCGGCGACGGCACACGGAGTGTGCCTGCTACTTTCCGGAAGTGGAACGGCAGTTACCAACTTGGTTAATTTGAAGCCAATGGACGGCCAAACCACGCGCAGCCAACTCGGCGAGTTGGTAATATGAACGTCAGCGGATCAAGAGGGGGTGGGAGAATAAGTCATGGCATATGGGAGAGTGGGGCATGTCCCGCGGCTCGCTGTGTTCGCCAGCCTGCTGGTCCTGGCGTTGTGCATCGCCAGCGCGGTTTACATTTACTGGGAGCAAGCAGTCGAGCGGCACTCGGTGAAGGTGACCAGCGCCAACCGCGCGGTGCTGGTGAATCTGCAAAATGCGCTGAAGGGCGTTTCTAACTCGTTGGCATCCGGCAAAAACAGCGAGGTGCTGGACAAACACGAACGCATCAAAGCCTTGTTGGCCCAGGCCCAGGAGCTGCCCAGCACTCCAGAGGAAAGAGAAGTGGCCAACGAGCTGCAGAGCAGCTTTGACCGCTATCGGCTGGAATGGGAAAGACGTCGTGCAACCGCCAAATCCCTTGGCCAGATCCTGGCAGCGGACCTGGTCATGGATTTGGAAACCGACATCATCCCCCGCTGCCGCGCCTGGCGAGACCTGGACTTCGCGATGATGGAGCAGGCCGCGGACGCCCATTCCCGATCCATGCAGTTGATGGCCTGGGGACTCGGTGCGGTGGGCGTCGTCGGCTCCTTCGCGGCGTTGCTGTTAGGGTTCAACGCCGTGCGCGTTTTCAGGCGCTCGCTTCAACAGCTTAGTGTCAGCGTCCGGATTGCCACCGAAAAACTTGGCCAGACGTTGCCCATCGTCACCATTAATGAGCACGGTGATCTCGATCAGGTTCAGGAACAGATGCAGGGGCTGACAGGTGAAATCGAAAAAGTGGTGGAACGGTTGAACCAGCGTGAGCGAGAAGCGTTGCGTGCCAAGCAAATGGCGGCGGTGGGCCAGGTTGCCGCCGGTGTTGCCCACGAATTGCGAAACCCGCTGACGTCGATTCGCTTGCTCGTCCATGCCAATCGCCGGGAGGCGGAGATCCACGGCCTGCAGGTTGACGATTACGCCGTGGTCGAGCAAGAGATACGCCGCATGGACCGATGTCTGCAGACATTCCTCGATTTTGCCCGACCGCCGCAAACGGTGCGGCGGCCGCTCGACCTGGTGGAGGTCGTGGAGCGGGCCATGGCGCTCATTGGCGGCCGGGCCCAGAAGCAAAACGTAACTGTGCATTTTACGCACGATCAGGCCCCCTGTTTCGCGGAGGCTGACGCTGAACAGGTTGTCCAGGTGCTGGTCAATCTGGCTCTGAACGCCCTTGACGTCATGCCGCGAGGCGGCCAGTTGCAGGTCGACGTGTTCGCGTCGAAGGAGGGACAGGCCATAGTGCGCGTGCTGGACACCGGTCCGGGAATATCGCCGCAAATCGCGCCGCGCTTGTTCGAGCCGTTCGCCAGCGGGAAAGAGACGGGCCTGGGCCTGGGACTAGCCATCTCGCGGCGCATCGCCGAAAGTCACGGCGGAAGTCTGCTGGCGGAAAACCGACCCCAGGGCGGCGCCTGTTTCGAGCTTCGCCTGCCCGCGTTGGCGGCAAAGCCCCTGACGACCGCTCAAACCTTCGCTGCGACGTGAGACCGATTATGCCTTTACTGTTGGCCATCGACGACGATACCGCGATTCTTCATGCCTTTCGGCGGGTTTTCCTGGACCCAAGTCTCACGCTGCTCACCGCGGCCACGGCCGAGGAAGGACTGAAGATGGTCTCCGAGCGCCGGCCCGATGTGGTGCTTCTGGACGTCCATCTTCCAGACCAATCCGGTCTGGATACCTTTCGGAGCATTCAGCAGATTGACGGCCGGATTCCCGTGATCTTCATCACGGGACACGGAACCACGGACACCGCCATCGAGGCCATGAAGCTGGGTGCGTTCGACTATCTCATTAAGCCGCTGGACCCTGAACCGCTCTTCGCCATTGTCGCCAACGCCCTCGAAATCAGCCGTCTAATGCGCGTGCCGACCTTGGTGCGGCATCAAGACCCAGACGAAGGCTCAGCGGATGTCATTGTCGGCCAGTGCCCGGCCATGCAGGACGTTTACAAGGCCGTGGGAAGGGTGGCGCCCCAAGACCTGACCGTGCTCATTCTCGGTGAAAGCGGCACAGGCAAAGAACTCGTGGCCCGGGCCATCTACCAGCACAGCCGGCGGGCGGGCAGGTCATTCCTGGCGATCAATTGTGCCGCCATCCCCGACACTCTGCTGGAGAGCGAGTTGTTCGGCCACGAGAAGGGCGCCTTCACGGGCGCGGATCGCAAACGCGTTGGCAAATTCGAGCAATGTTCCGGCGGCACCTTGTTCCTGGACGAAATCGGCGACATGACGCCCTTGACGCAGGCCAAGGTTCTGCGCGTGCTGAACGAGCAGGCCTTTGAACGGGTCGGCGGCAACGAGACGGTCCGCACCAACGTGCGCGTGATCGCGGCGACCAACTGCGATTTGGAGCAGCTGGTCGCCGCCGGCAAGTTCCGCAAAGATCTTTACTACCGGTTGAAGGGCTTCACCATCTCGCTTCCTCCTCTGCGCGATCGGGGCGAAGATTTGCGGCTGCTGGTGACATTTTTTTTGAAGCGGCTGAGCCGCGAGCTTGGTAAGGATGTTCGCACCGCGACGCCCGAGACTCTCGCTTTGCTGCGCCGCCACGGCTGGCCTGGCAACGTGCGTGAATTGCAAGGGGTCCTCAAGCAAGCGCTCGTGCAGGCCAGGGGGCCCGTGCTGGTGGCTGATTTTCTACCGAGCTTCGGCGCCGTGGCCAATCGCTGCCCGGAGACCAATGCCACGGAGGAGATTCCCGAATGGAGCCGTTTCTTGGAGGAGCGTTTCGCGGCCGGTTCGCAGGATCTCTATGCCCAAGCTACTACGCTGATGGAAAAACACCTGATTGCATTCGTGCTCCGCAAGACGGGGGGCAATCAATCGCGTGCCGCAGCCGCCCTCGGCATCAGCCGGACCAGTTTGCGCGGCAAAATCCACTCGCTGGGTATCAGGATGGAACGGACGATTTGGCCAGAAAGTGATCAATCCGAGAAATGAGATGCCGGCATTTCACGTCGGAGGTAGGCTTGGCCTAACAACGAGTATCCTGCTTATCTCTTGCAAGCAGGGGATTCCTGTATAACTTAAGAATACCAATAAGGTGCGGCGCCATTATTACACCACGCTATTTTCGATAAATGTCGCCGACCTTTAGGCACTTTTTGAGGGATCTACCGTGCGTTTATTGGCGTTGCTCACATTAGTCCTGATCGCACCCTTCGCGCTGTTGGACGGAAGCATATCCAAACCAGCCATGTCCGCAAAAGAGACCCAGGGGGCGGACAAGCTGAAGGTGGTCGCCACCTTCAGCGTATTGGGCGATCTGGTCAGCAATATTGCCGGCGACAAGGTCGAATTGACCACGCTGGTGGGACCCGACAGCGACACCCATGTCTATGAGCCGAAACCGCGCGACGCCGCCGCCATCGCGAAAGCCGCCGCCATCTTCGAAGTCGGCATCGGACTGGAGCATTGGCTGGACAAGCTTTACAAATCGAGCTCGTCGAAGGCCCAACGGTGCGTTGTCAGCAAGGGCCTCACATTGATCGAGGACACCGACGACGACCACGACAAAAAAGACGACAAAAAGGCCAAGGAAGACGACAAAGATCCCCACGTTTGGCACGATGTCAAGAACACCATGCACCTGGTGCGCAAGATTCGCGATCACCTGGCCGCGGTCGATCCCAAAAACGCCGCCCACTACCAGACCAACTCCATCGGTTACTTGCTGACATTGGAGAAATTGGACGTATGGGTGTTCGAACAAGTCGCAGGGGTACCGAAGGTGCGCCGTAAATTGGTGACCAACCACGACACCTTCAACTACTTCGCCCAGCGCTACGGTTTCGAGATCATCGGCGACGCCCTGGGATCGACCTCCACGGAGGGGGCGGAACCCTCGCCCAAGGCCATGGCCAAGCTTGTCCAAAAAATCAAGGCTGCCAGGGTGCCGGTTATCTTCGCCGAGAACATCGAAAGCAACAAGTTGATCACGCGGCTAGCCAAGGAGGCTGGGGTGCGGGTCGGCCCGGAGCTTTACACCGATGCCCTCGGCAAAGCGGGCAGCCCAGGGGAGACCTTCGAGAAAATGATGCGGTTCAATGTGAACGCCATTGTGGACGAACTCACGAAATAAAAGGACGGCACACGGAGTGTGCCTACTACCATAATAAAGCGACGGCACACGGAGTGTGCCTACTACTATGTGGCAATCACACCTTGAATGAGCGGGGTTTGGCGCCGGCGGCGTGGATTTCCCACATCTTCGTGTAGGCCCGCTCCAGTCCCCTGGCAAAAAGCCCGCCGTCAAACAGGCGCGATGTCTTGAGATTGGTTTGCAACCGCGCCTTCCATTCCGCGAGCAACTTCCTGTCCCGAGCCAGGCGCAGGGCCAGGCCGTGGTGCTCCTCGAGTGAGCCGGTCACCAACTCGGGCAAGCCGATCGTGCGCAGCACACTCCCGGCCACGCGGGAAACAAACGTCGGGCCGGTGATGGTCAGCACCGGGCAACCCGCCCACAAAGCATCGCTAGCCGTGGTGTGCGCGTTGTACGGAAGCGTGTCGAGGAAAAGGTCAGCCAGGCGGTGGCGGGCCAAATGCTCAGGCAATGGCGTGCGCGGCGCGAATACCAACCGCTCCGCGGCCACTCCTCGTGCCGTCGCTTCCCGGCGCAGGTTGGCCGCCACATGGCGATTGTCTTGCAAAAGCCACAGCACACTGTCGCCGACGGCCTTCAGCAATTGCATCCAAACCTCAAAAACAGCAGGCGTGATCTTCTGGTTTTTGTTGAAACAGCAAAAGACAAAGCCATCAGCCGGCAAGCCGCACTCTGCCCGCGACGGCGTTTTCTCGCTGAGGCTACGCTGGCTGTCATTGACCTGATAACAACCTGGCAAGTGGACAAGCTTCTCCGTGAAAAAAGGCTGCTGATCCGGCGGAACAATGAAATCGTCCACCAAAATGTAATCCATGAAGGTCGCGCCCATGGTGCCCGGATAACCGATGTAGTTGACCTGGATCGGCGCGGGCCGCAGCGCCAGGATTTGGGCCCGGCTGTTGCGGGTATGCCCGGTGAGATCGACGAGGATGTCGATGCCGTCCGCCGCGATCCGCCGCGCTGTTTCCATGTACGTTTCGTTGCTCACGTCGACGAAGCGGTCGAAAGCCTCCTCGATCCGCCGGCGAATGGGGCTGTGGTCATCCTGGCCATACGAATAACCCATCACTTTGAAACGGTCGCGATCATGTTGCTCGAAAATCTCCACGGTCAGGTAGGCGACGGGATGCTCGCGAAAGTCGGTGGAAAGGTAGCCAACGTTGATCACACCGCTTTTGCGCGGCGGATGGGGCCAGGCCGCGCGCTCGCCGGCGGCAATGAAGGATCTCAGGCGATGATTGACCCAGTGACGCGCGCACTCAAGCTGCTGCATGGCGGTGGTCGGTGTCGGCAGCGCCATGAAATCCAGGGGCGACACCAGAGCCGTGACGCCCCGCGTCGGGCATCTGTCCAGTTTTTCGATGAGGCGTTGCGAAAGGCTTTCGAGGTCGTGCCATTGACAAACCCTTTGCATTTCCTGCACCAGGACAGCGAGCACCGCCAGGTTGTCCGGCTGCAGATCCAGGGCTCGCCTGTAGCACGCCACCGCTTCGTCAGTTTGGTCCTGGTCCCGCAGCACATGGCCAAGGTGGGTGAGGGCCAACGCGTAATCGGGATTGATCGCCAGGGCCTGGCGATAGCAGGCCGCCGCCTCAACCAAGCGATTTTGTTCCATCAGAACAATCCCCAGGTTGCCATGAGCCTCGGCAAAGCGGGGATTGATCCGCAGGGCCTCGTGGTAGCTGGCCGCGGCGTCATTCAGCTTGCCCAATTCTCGCAACGCATTGCCCAGGTTGTTGTGGGCGTCGGCAAGCTGGGGATTGAGCCTGAGCGCGGTGTTGCAGGCGGCGCTGGCTTCGTCCAACCGGCCCTGGCCCGTCAAGGCCAGCCCCAGGTTGCAGTATGCTTCCGCGAAATCAGGCTTGAGCTGCAGGGCTTCTTTGAAATGGCCAACGGCGTCGTCCAGCTTTTGTTGGCGCTGGAGTTCAACGCCAAGGTTGTTGTGAGCCAGGGCAAGGTTGCCATGGTACGCCGGGATGGCATTGTTCAAGGCAATGGCCTGGCGAATCGATGTGATAGCCTGTTCGTGGCGGCCCTGTTGCGCCGCGCAGACGCCCAGCAGGTGATGAGCGTCAGGATTGGCGGGGTCGGCCTGGAGGATGAGCCGATAATACTGCTCGGCCTGGGCTAGATTGCCGGCTTGATGGTGCTGCAGGGCAAGCGGGAAAAAGTTGGAGGGTGTGGTCACGGCAGGCGCTCCGGACGGGATTTACGCATCGTCATTGTAACATAACTTTCTGAGTTACGACGCGGGTTATGGAGAGTCCGTGAATGAGTGATCGTGATACATTTTCGACCCAACCGCACGCGCCAGCGGGCTCCGCCGATCCTCCCCGGCCTTGAGGCACTCGATGACCCGGTGAAAGTCGTATTTCGGCCGCCACCCCAGCTCAAGCCGCGCCCGCTCATTCACATAAACGCGCTCAATGCTTGGAAACATCGTCCAACCCCGGCGCGCGTACTCCACCGCATAATCCGGCGCCCGCCGCCGCACTACCCGTGGGGCGTCCAGACGCAGTTCGGCCAGGTCGTCAGGGTCTAACGGCGTGGTCGCGCTGACGATGTACCGCCCGAAGCCGATCCGCGGCGCCTTCTCGATGGCGAGTAAGTGAGCGTCCACGACATCTTGCAAGTCCACGCGCCGGTGGAGGAACTCATTCGCTTTGACGTTGGCGTCGTCGTATTCCCTTTGAATTGTCGGGTCGTCGTCGAGCTCAGGGAAGAACCGCGACGTCCGCAGGACGAGACACGCCAGCCCGTGGAGGCGGTGAAACAGCTCGCACAGGTCCTCGGCCGCCGTCTTGGTGACACCGTAGATGTTCTTCGGCATGGGCCGCACGTCCTCGGTCACCCAGGCCGCGGGGCGCCCGGCGGCGGCGTCAGTGCCCGGCCGAAGGCGCTGGTCGTGCTCGTGTATACAAAGGTCCTGGCGCCTGCCGCCACGGCTTCCTCCAGGAGGTTGAGCGTGCCCGTGACGTTGGTGTCGATGAAATCCTGCCGGGCGTGAGTGGCGACGTGGGGTTTGTGCAGGGTCGCCGCGTGAATCACGGCGTCCGCGCCGCGCATGCAACCCTTCACGAAATCGCGGTCGGTGATCGACCCTACGCGGCTGGTGTATGGGGAAACCAACCTATCGAGGCCGACGACCTGGTGGGGCGTGTTTTGGAGGACGCGAACCAGAGCCTCGCCGAGGTGGCCGCTGCTGCCCGTGACCAATATTTTCATGGCGGTCTCAGTCCCAGAGGACACATGGCCGGTTAGCTTCCTACTGGGCACCGGCGGAGGCGCGTCGGATTTGGAACCGACGTTGCTCTCAGGCCGTCGGGGCATGAGTACCTTTATAGCTACAGAAAATTGCAACGGGAGGGGAAATGAATTGGCGGTTTCGAACGGGTGTGAAAAAAGTGAAGTGGGATGACGGCATGGTCGCGGGCAAGTAAAATAAGAGAGAGAGGATGCGCCGCCCGAATTACGGGGAAACGCCATGACCGAAGAAGAAGTGCTGCGATTACTTGCAGATCAATACGCGAAAGACGGGTATACGGTGGTGCTTCGACCATCCGGCCCGGATACGCCCGCGTTTCTGGACCTGCCTGCAGCCGATCTCCTGGCCACCAAGGGGGACCAAGTGCTGGCGGTGCAGCTCAAGAAGTCCGACCCCAGCCGGGACCAGCCGTTCATCGCGATCTCCAGCCGTGCGGACACCAACTACAGCCTCTCGCTGGCCGCCGAGGCTGAGCGTCTGCAAACGCCGGAAACAGTCCGCGCTGCGCTGCTTATATCCTGGGCGGCCTTTGAAGCCGCCGCTCGCGAAGTTCTTGAGGACCCTCAGAAGGACACGAGCAAGCCAACATTGCAGACGCTGCTTCGAGCATTGTTAGACCGCAAGCTGATCGATGTCTCAGAATTCGAACGATTACGGGAAGCCATGTACCTGCGTAACCTCGTGGTGCACGGGCTGAGGCCAGACGATTTGCCTTCCGACCTTGTGACTTTTTTGCTCGGCATCGTTCGCAAAATCAAGCGCGGGCAGGTTTCGGACACCATCAATATCAGAGACGGCATCTCCGTAACGATAATTAACAATACCATCGCCCAAAACCAGGCACGCATCAAGTTGGTTGAGCGAGCCAATGGGATCCTGAACGAGGTGCTAGGCGACTCACAACGCAGCGTGTCGGTCGAATGGGGCCAAGCTGAGGATGGGCAGGGAAGGCCAGTTATGGTGCTCAAAATCTCCGACTTCATGGGAACAGTCACCGCCACGTTCGCACCCGATGAACTGGAAAAGCCGGCGCAGTTGCGCACGCGGCTTTACCGGCTATGGGGCGACTTGCTTAAAATCCGCACTATGAAACAGCTGGAAATACTCGTCGGCAAGAGATTGGGGGCCTGACGTGCCGAGCAGGACCAACGAAGACAAGATCGAGGAACTGACAAAATTCGCCGCCTCGGTCAACCAGCAAATACAGGCGCTGGACGGCCAGCTGAAAGGCTTTGTCGGCGATAAAGCGGAGATTGGCAAGGAGATTTCCGCAGTCGGCAAGACGCTGGTGGTTCTCGAGCAGCAATTGAAGGATTTGCGAATATGGAAGGAATCCTTCGGCAGCATCGACCAGGTGAAGATCGAGAATGCCCTTCTGAGAAAAGAGCTTGAGGATCTGAAGAAATGGCGAGACGAGGTAAAGGCGAAGAAGGACGAATGGGGCAAGCGCCTGTGGGCAATGGCCGGGCCGCTCGTTGGTGCAATTGCCGGCTGGGCGCTGGGGTATTTTTCCAGGCCGAATTAAGTTAAGCCGCATAATTAAGGCGGAGGTCGTTTTTCAAAAACTGGCTGAGCCTCAGGTTTTGCGCTTCACTTCGGCCGCCTTACCGGTTACCCCCAACATAATGCCTTTGCGACTCTCCCTGGCAGATTAGCAAAGTGGTCGGCATTTTGGAGTGAAGTATGGCGGAGGCATCATTTCAGTCCGACGCAAAAGTCCTTCAAGTCGCCAAGGCATACTCGCTCGACGCAGTGGACATCGCTGCCCGCAATTTCGGCGTCAAACTCGACTGGTCAGAGGCAAGTATCCGACAGGTCGAAAAGATGCTCGGCCAGCTGCATGACGGGATGTCGCGCGCGAAGCCGCCGGAAGACGCAGTGTGGACGTATGCCAAAACGTTCGGGAGCTACGTTGGTGAGGTGGTGCGCCGTCAACAAGGATGTGTTTGGGGCACGATCATCATGGACGGCCAGAGTTTTCCTGGCTTGCAACAATCAAATGGTGGATTGATCTGGCCATGGAGCAAGGTCCACCAGAGATTGACGAATGGCGCAGAAGACAACGTGTGGCATTATTATAAGGTCCTGGTTGCAGGCGAACACAGTGTCAAATCAAGCCCCAACGCTCAGACGGGTAATCAGGAAAAGATTGACCATAAAAATCCGTGGTGGAAATTCTGGTAGCAATGCTACCCCTCCACCTGCACAACGCCATGCGTCCCATCCACGGTCACGATCTGCCCGTCCTGAAGCCGGGTCATCACATCCCTGACCGACATCACGGCCGGCAACGCCATCTCGCGGGCCGTGACGGCACCGTGCGATAAGGGCCCGCCGCTTTCGGTGATCAGGCCCGCGGCACTGTAAAACAGCGGCGTCCACGCCGGGTTGGTCGTGCGCGCCACCAGGATCGACCCCTTGGGAAAGCGGGCGAAATCGGCCGGCACGGTCACGCGGAAACACGCGCCGGTCACACGCCCCGGGCTGCCCGGCAAGCCACGTAGCACCTTGGCATCGCCCGCAACCGGCGACGGCGCCGAGTCCTCGAGCACCCAGGCGGGTGTTCGCTCAGCGCTAGCCTGGTAGGCCTTCTTCCCCTGGTCGGCTTTTTGGCGGAGTTGGCCGCGGTCTTCGTTGGGAAAGCTGGCGGCCAACTCGTCCAGGTCGCTCTTGCGAACAAAGAAAACGTCCTCCGGCGCCTCCACCAAGCCGCCGCCTGGAGCTTGCGTCCCAGCGCCAGGGCAGCCCGGCGGGCCAGCGGGTTGATTCGCGTCGTCTGGTAATGCTCCAGATCGTCCAGCGCCGTGTAGGTCCGGGCCATGCGGATCATCTCGCGGAAAAAGAAACGCAACTCATCGGGCAACGCCCCGAGAAACTGCTGCTCCATGTCCGCGTAACGCAACCGCTGCTTCCGCGCGTTCTCGCCGGGATCCTCCGCATTGCCGGCCAGTATCAACGTCAAAGCATCCAGCACGATGACCGGTTGGTCCGACCAGGTGGCGTGGTAATAATCCATGTCCATTTCGCGATGGCCATGGTCTTCCAGGAACCGCTGAAACCGCGCGGCGAACTCGGCGCTCTCGGCGAGCTTGCCCTGACGCAGAAACTCCTCGCCGCCCAGGCCGCGCAGCGCCCTGTCCACCGCCGGGAAATGCCGGGTCGCCAGTTGCGCCATTTCATGAAGCTCGCGATTGACCACAGCCGTCTTGGTTTCACAGCCGGCCAACAGGGCATCGACCACGGCCAGCGCCTTCTCCGGCCCCACGACCATCCCGACCAAGGCGTGCAGCAGACGGTGCAAAAAGGCCTGCGTCATGGAAATGGCGATGTTGGGCTGGAAGTAGTCGGTGGCCACCTCCAGGATGCGGTTGATGTGCTCGATGGTTTGCGGAATCGTCAACTGGTCCAGGGGAACCGACGATAGCTGGCCCAGCCGGATCAGGTAGCGATCGAGGTCGCGCGCCCAGCGCACCGGCAGTTCCAGCACCCAGCCATAGCGCCGCCGCAGGGCCGGAATCTCGGCGATCAGCTCTTGCCGGCTCCGCGCTCGCAGCGGCCTGTACGAGGCGATCAACTCCACGGCATTCTGATTGCCGTAGATGTAATGATCGAACCACTGAAACCAGTCGCCCTGAAATGGGGGCAAGCCCATCAGGGCCAGCGAATGGGCCAGCGACTTGCGAAAGGCGACGCTGAGAAAATCCCATGACAGCGGCGTCATCGGCCGGGGAAACCGCTCCGCCGACTCATCGCGCGTCCAGCGCGGCAGGAAGGTCGTCACCGGCCGGGCCTGGAAAAGGTACAGCTTGCCGCCTTGCCAGCCCCATTCAATGTCCTGCGGCCAGCCGTAATGGCCTTCCACCTGCTTCAGCAACATTGCCACCGTCCGCACCTGCTCGTCGCTCAGGCAAGCGACGTCGGCCTGGTCCGCCGCAACGTGCCGCTCCTCGACGCCGTCCGCGGTCGCAGCGATCATCTTGTCCTTGTGCCCGATCATCCGTTCCTCGATGGCCAGCGATTCCTTGTTCAGCTCGAAATGGTCGATCTCGCATTCGCCCGCCACCACCGATTCGCCCAGGCCATAATTGGCGTCGATGACCAGCCGATCGAGCCGACCCGAAATCGGCTGAATGGAAAAGCCGACGCCGGCTCGCTCGCAGGCGATTTGCCGTTGCACGACCACCGCCATCCGCGCTTCCTTCTGGGAAAACCCCTGGCGATGCCGATACGCGACGGCCCGGTCTTGCCACAGCGAGGCGAAGCAGTCACGCACGCGTTCGACAATGGCCGCCACGCCGCGAACGTTGAGAAAGGTGTCGTGCTGCCCGGCAAACGCCGCCTGGGCCAGGTCTTCAAAGGTCGACGACGAGCGCACGGCGAAGGCGGCGCCGGCTTCGAACCGGCTCAGGGCGGCCCCAATCGCATCTTGAAGGTCCCGCGGCAAAGGGATGTCGTGAAGCCTGGCTCGCAGCCGTTCGCACTGGTCGCGCAGCTTGTCGAGATCGTCGAAGGCGAACGCGGCCACGGCGTCGTCGAGGCCGGCAACGGTGGCCAGGTATTGCTCGTAGGCCCCGGCCGTCACGATGAATCCAGGCGGCACCGGGAAGCCCGCGCCGGTGAGCGTCACCAGATTGCTGCCCTTGCCGCCCACGTGTCCCACCAAGCCGGCATCGGCCTGGTCGAAATAGATGACGGTGTTCATGGTAATTCCTTGTCGCTCAGCTCGCGAATGCCGGCGATGATAGCCCGGCCTTCGCGGGCCAGTTCGTCTTGCCGTCCGCGGTTGCCCAGGAAATACAAAAACGTCCGCAGCCGCCGCCACGTTGCCGTCGCCCGGTCGCCATAGAGCAGGGCCACCCAGCCAGTGTACGGCAAAGCGATCACATACAACACCGCCCAGAAGCCCGGCAGCAGCCACCAGGCCGCCGCGATTTGCAGCGTATAACACAGCGGAAAAACGACGAAGCTCGGGTAAACCACATTGGTCGCCCAGTGGTCCTTGTCGGTGGACAGTGCCTTGGCGATCTGCTTGACGACGAGGTACGGGACCAGATGGTCGACCGCGCCAAACAGCGCCAGCGGCGCCCCAATCGCCAGCAGCTCCAGCTCGCGCACCAGAAAAAAGGCGGCCTTGCCAACGTGCAACGGCAGGTAGACCTCGCGCGGGTCGATGGCCAGACGTTTGAGTTCACTCCGGTAATGGCGCACCCGCTTGGTCAATTCCTCCACCTCCTGGGGCCAGGCCGTGGCAAGGGAGCGATAGCCGGCCTGCAAGCGCTTCAGCAATTGCACGTCGTCGGCCAACGGCCGTTCCGACCATCCCAGCGGGGCCGGGGCCGCCCCGCCGCTGGCCAGGATGTCGGCCGCCCAGCTCAGGATCAACGCTTCGCGGCGCGTCTCGAACTGCAGCGTCAGATCCTCCACCAGCCGGCGGATTTCCTCCGTCAGCGCCCGGGCATCGGCATCCGGATGCTCCGCCAGCCAACAGCCGACATCCAGGGCCTCTCCATAGCTGAGCAGCACGCCGGACCGGAACTTGTCCTTGTCGGTGTAAATCAGCCCGGTCGGCACGACCCGCAAGGTGCCGTTGTTGCCGTCATCGCGGACATAGTCCAGAGCCAACCGCCCGATCCCGGTTCGGAAGGTCCGCAAGTGGGGATCGGAATGGCTGACGCCTTCGGGGAAAAGGCAAATGGCCCCACCCTGGCGAAGAACCTGCCGGCAGCTTTCCAGGCTATGGACGTTTTGCTTGCGATCTGCACCCTTGCCCACGTCTTCGCGGCGGTGAAAGGTAATGACCCCCAACCGCGCCATCGCTGCGCCCAGCAGTCGGTTCTTGCCCAGCACGTTCTTGGCCGTCAGCGTCAAGCGGCGGCGCAGCGTGATAACCATCACCAGGGGATCAACAAGTGAATTGGTGTGGTTAGGGGCGAACAGGAGCGGACCCTGGGCCGGCACGTGGCTCAGTCCATCCACTTCAATCCGCCGAAAAAACAACCTCAGCATCACCCAGGCCAGCAGCCGGCACAGTCGGTAGAGCATCACCTTCCCCTCCCGGCAAGGCCGGCAGCGCATAGGCCTGGCGGCGTGCGCCCAGGCCTCGAAGACCGCTCGGCCCACCGGCAAACAACTGGCCGAGATGACCGTTCCCGCCACGAGGTCCACTACATAGTGATAGCGCAGCACCACCGTTGCAACATAAATCAGCAGCACCAACGGCAAAAAAACCAGGCCCCGGAGCCGATTGGTTCGCAGCTCGAACAGACAGAGGTAAAGCGAGCCGCCCACGTGCAAGCTGGGAAACGCCCCCTGCATGCCGCCCGACGCCTCGACGCCGCTGAGCACCAGATGGTAGAAATAGCCGCCTGACAGGGCGAGTTGATACTCGGCCGCGTCATAAATCAGCGGTCCCGTGGCCGGCAAGAACATGTAACCCAGGTAGCTGATGCAATAGGTAGAGACCCAGCCAGTCAGGAACTGGTCGCGCTCCAGCGGCGGCCGGCCCAGGCAATTGAGCACGATGGTCACATAGATGTAGGGAATAAAGGCGCCGTAAAAAAAGCTGAAAAACTCAATCCGCCCGGAAGTCAGGTATGGCTCGATCGCCAGGCTCGGGTCGACGCCGCACAGCCAGGTGTCGGCGCCAGCCAGGGCGGCATCAAACGTGAACGGCATGGCCGCCATCCCCAGCTTGCCCAGGCTGGTGTAGCAAGTAAAGATGATCGTCACCGTGACCGCCGGCCGGACGAGCTGCACCCAACGATTGCGCTCCCAGCGCATCATGGCCGCGACGACGATGATGAAGCCCGCCAGCATGGCCGTTTGGAGCAGCAGCAGATCACGAAGCGGGCCAGGGTTGGACGGCAGGCGCACGGCGGCGAGCACAACTGAAATTGCCAGCAGGGTTGCCACGGCGCGATCGCTGGGGTGCAGATGCAAAAGCAAGCGCGATGGCCAGGGCGTTGTCATGGGAGGGTCCTTGGGCAATCAATTGCTGGCACAAGCCGGTGTCAATCGAAGCGGCAACGGTGGTAACAATACTGGCGAAGGCTGCGATGGAAAGGCCGGTTTGGGCGGCTCATCGCGTCTGGCCTTTGCGTCTTGGCGTCTTTGCGCGAGCTTTCGCTGCGACAACACGCTCGCGCAAAGACGCCAAGACGCAAAGAAATGCCGGGAGGGCAGAGTGGTAGAAATCCGCAAGACAAAGCAAGTGGGAAAATGCCACCCCCTTGCGGGGTGGATGGTTCCGCTGGTTTCTACGGGTCGGCGGCAAGGCCTGTTTGAAGTGGATGCTACCGTAGAACGGAATTTATTCCGTTCGTCCTTGGGAATGCGATAATGGTGTCAGTTTAGTTTTTGCAGCCCGAAAAACCGAACTGACGCCAATTCTCCACGCCGCGGCGACAGGCTATGGTAACATCAATCAGGCCAGGCTGTTGGAAAAACTCAGCGATCTTTTTGTCCGAAAATCGCACAAACGAGACCACGTGTGCTTGATTTTCGGACAATAGGCGCATATCATGGAATGTAGTAGCCGTTTCGACCAGACACCGAGGGAGGGCCGCATCCATGCTCCTAGAAGCTTCAACAAGGAAAGTACCTTCCCAATCGGTTTTTCCGATTGAACAGTTACAGGACGTGCTCCGCAAGGAACTTGATGAAGCGGCGGACGAGAATGTGGTACTTCACGACGGATGGGAGCCGGTTCTCGATTGGCTGCGGGTGGTGACCATTATCTCGGACCTTGAGGACATATTCGACTTTCCACTTCCGCCTGAAAAGGTGGTAAAAAAGGGGGGATACAAGAGCAAGGATGAGGCGAGGGATAATATCATCGAGAATCTGCGTCGCCTGTGGGACGACTATCACAAAACAGGAGGGTAGGACGTGGGCAAGAACTGGGGAAAAAGGCCCGAAGTCCAGGAGGACGGCCGGAAGGCAATGGGCGATCGGCTCCGTGAGGCGAGGGAGTATCTGGGATTTTCTCAGGAAGAAGTGGCCAACTACCTGGGAGTCTCACGATCCGCGCTTTCGAACATCGAAACAGGCTCGCGGAAGGTGGAAGCGCTGGAATTGAAAAAGCTCGCCAGCCTTTTCAAACGGCCAATTACGCATTTCACCGGGGAGGAGGGGGATGAACCTTCGTTCGGCGCCGACGTGGCGCACCTCGCGCGAAAGGCGTCAGAGTTGTCGGAGGAGGACCGCGCCGAGCTTGGCCGTTTCGCTGATTTCCTGCGTGCGAAGAACCAGGATAAGGGGGGCTGAGTCATGGTGGACATTCGCGCTGCCATATTGAACGCCTCTCTGGAGGCAGACAGGCTGCATAAGCAGTTCGACGCAAAGGACCGGGCCGATGCTGGCGAAGGCCGGATCGACGTTTTTGATATGCTGGTGCGGAATGAAATCCCGGTCATGTTTCAGCCGATCAAGGGGCTTCTTGGCGCCTTTCTGAAGGAAAACGGATCACGTGGGGTTATGGTCACCACTCAGCGTCCCTTGCCGGTGCAGCGGTTCACTGCCGCCCACGAGCTCGGGCACGCGATGCTCGGTCACGAGCCGAGCCTCGATTCAGAGGATATTCTTGCCCGGTCCCCGCTAGTGGAGCGGGAACAACAGGGATACGACCTGAAGGAGATTCAGGCCAACGTCTTCGCGTCGCAGCTGCTCATCCCTCGGTGGCTTCTGGTCAAGCAGATGAGGCGCCAGGGATGGACCGCGGAAAATCTGACAGACCCGGACACGGTCTACCAGCTTGCGCTCCGCCTTGGCGTCAGCTACTTGGCCACCTGCCACGCACTGCTCCGCAACAAGGTGATCGACAATGAACTCAGCGCCCGACTGCTAAACGTCCAACCACGGACGATCAAGGCGCGTCTTGCAGCCCCGTACAAACCGGAGGATTGGCACCGTGACGTGTGGGTCGTTACCTTGCGCGACGACGGGCTTCTCCTGGAGGGTAGCAGGTCGGATCTGGTCGTCGTCAAGGTTGTGGAACACAGTGGCTCCGGCTACCTGTGGCAGTTCGACGATTTTGCGTCAACAGGCCTTGCCGTCGTTCAAGACAGCCGGGCGGCCGACTCCGACAAGGAACTGGTTGGCGGGGTCGTGTTCCGGACCGTTGTCGCCGAATCAACAAACATGGTGGAAGGGCATGTTTGTCTGCGGGAAGCACGCCCTTGGCAAGCAAACGGGGAGCCTCTCCAGTCGCTCAACCTGGACCTTGACTTCTACGGACCGATGGATGCCGGTCTTCATCGGGCGCAGCGAAGGACCCTTTTAGGTGTCGCATGAGTTCGATCACCGTCCTCAAAGATTTGCGCGGGCGGTTTGGACAGGCGCGCGACCAGGGAGCGCGCCCGACCTGCCTGGCATTTGCGATGAGCGACGCGCACGCGGCCACGCGGCAAAGTTGCCTGTTTTACCATGCCAAGCAGCACGAGAAGACGGCTCCAGACAAGGGGGCGAAAATGAGCTCAGTGATGCATGCGGTCGAGCACGTTGGTCAGCCGCTCGAAAGCGCCTGGCCGTACCTAAATGCGTTGCCGCTGAACATCAAGCTATGGAAACCGCCGGCGAAACTGGGGGCCATTTTGCGGTGTCCGGCGAAAGCAATCGGCAAGGCGTTCAAGAATGCTTGGGCCGCGGTTGTCGCCGGCGCTTCCACATTGGTTGGAATGTCGATCTCAAACGCTTTCTATCAGCCGGATAGCGACGGCGTCATCGACGCGGTCGAGGCAATCGACGTGCAGCGGCGCCACGCCGTGATCGCGGTGGCCGCGGGTGAGATGAAGGGCGAAAAATACTTGCTTGTGCGGAACAGCTGGGGCGACACGTGGGGAATGTCAGGGTACGCATGGCTCGCCGAGCGCTATGCGGCCCCGCGTGTCATGGTTGTCGTCACACTCAACTAAGGAGTGGATCGGTCATGTTTCTTTCGATACCGCCACAACGAAGTTGCTCAAGTGCCTGGGCCCGGGCCGCTACCGCGATCATCGAAGCGGGCGATGACAAGCCCTGGAGGATGCAGACGGTGACAAGTCCCCACGCCCCTTTGATTCTAGGAATTTGTTATCTCTGGAAGCTGGCGGGGCGTGCCACCCAAACACTGATGCTTATCTGTGCAATTTGAAGTCGCTCAGCAAAGCCTTTCACGGTGTGCCACCCAGCCGCTTAATTCATTGGGTTAAATGCGCAGTTTGCTCAATGTGTGCGACGAAGGCGGCGAATTGGTCGTTCAGCACGGCCTCGGCGTTGTACGCGCGGAGCACCTCGTCCACTCTCTTTCCCAGTTGATCGTCGGCGCCGGCATTTTGTTCAAACACCGCAACGACAACCAGCTTGGTGGGCTCGTCCTGGTTTTTGCCAAGTTTGAAGAGCTGATCGCCCTCGATGGCCAAGCGCATGGCGGCATCCAATGCGGGCTTTGGCTCGGATGCGAAGCGGTGCGGTTTGACCAGGTTGAGCATAGCGTTGTCAAATGCGTAAGGGACATGGAAGCGGCGTCCCAATAAGGGCACGTCAAGATCCAAATTCAAACGAGCCCGGCCCTCCTTTTGCAGGCGCTTGAACAGGACATCCAGCTCAGGGCACACGGGTTCGCTTTTGACAATTCGGTGCTGGCCCCCCACCAACTCCTTAAACAGCTTGTGGAGGTCGGCCGTTGGGTCAAACACCTTGATCGGGCGCGGCGTCGTAAGCTTCAAGTCGTTGCCGCGGCTGTCCACGAAGTGCTGCAAGTCATCGAGGGTCTGAAACGCTTTGGCGTCATTCTCCAACCTTCGCTCGATGGCGCGCTTGGCCGCGTTCAAGCCGGCGGCATCATACGCCGACCTGCCAACCAGTTTTGTCGGCCTTTGGTTGCCTTTGGCCGTGCGGGCAGCAATAAAGTGCGGGTCCGGGCAAAAGAGCAAAACGCCGACATTCACTGCTTCCAGGCGTGAACGGTCTGGGCAAAACTGGATCAGACTGTAGTAGCCTTTTTGTGCTTTCATGGGTTTGCCTTTCACACTCAGGGGCTATCGAAAAGCCTGCCGGGCCAGCATTGTTCGGCCAGCGGCGTCAAAATGGTATCTGCGACAAAAGCAGCGCGGCGATAAATAAGCTCCACCAGGGCTCGACGGGCATCGGCCGTGACCTGCCAATCGGTTGGGATCTGGGCCACGCACTCCTTAACCGAATTCTCGTTTACCTCTCGCAGTCGAGCAATCGCTGGTTCAAGACGCACTTGGCGAATGCTGTCGCGAAACGCAGGGAATAACCCATATAGCCTGTCGTCCTTAATTCGGTCAATGTCAGCACAGCTTTGATTGAGGTCGCGGCCGCAGGTGAAGCAATGTGTGTGGTCCATCGCAATTAGCCGAGCATTGCCTAATGCCTCCGCAGTCACATCCGCCAAAAAAACGTTGTCGTAGTTGGGCTTCCTTACCGTCAAGTCGGGCGGATGCCGGTCGCAGTTCAAGGTCCACGTGTCAAACACAACCAACTGCGAAACGGCCTCCGAGTTGGTGAGTTGGCTTAACTCCATGGCCGCACCACCCCAGGCGTGGCCCGCCATCGCGCGTGTTACAAAAGCCGTTCCTGACGCGGCTTGACCACCTCGAAGAAACGAAACCTCGTCGACTGCGGCATCAAGCTCGATCAGCGCAAATTCAAACGTAGGCAGGCCGAACCATCTGGCCAGCTGCGTTGCCACCAGTTCGCAGGCAAGCGGATGCGGCCCTTGGCGATTCCCGAGCGCTTTGATGTACGCCGGTCCGGCGTCTGTGACAATGCGCAGCGGTGCCCATGCTCGTATCGAGTCCTTGCTCAAATCTGACAAACGACGTCGGCGACCATTTGTCGGGTTGCGACATGCTTTACATTCCTCCCCGCGCAAAATGGTGCCGTCTACATTGGCGGGTCTCGAAACATCTACGCCGGCCCTGTTCCAACGGCGGTGGCTTGCAAAATGTACTTCGTGCGTGGCGGACGTTTACGGCTGGTCCTTCTGCCACGTGTTCCATTCTAGCAGCAATTCCAGCATGCCGTCGCGAAGCCTACCCGACCAGGTTTGAGGACATTTTCGGCGATAGGTTACTCGACGCTAGCCCGAATTTGTCAGCCAATTCCGCAACGCTACCCGTGCAACCCGCCATAGCTCCGTGTGCAATTCGTAATCGTTCCACCAAGGTGGATCCCATCCGAAAGCGATATCCTGGTCGAGCTGCATCAGATCACTGCCATGAAGGATGCCCGAGCGGAGCGCATACATGTTATTGCGGCGAGCCCGTTGAATCTCGCCTGGTGCATGACGTTCAAGGAAGGATCTGAATCTCTCCGTGGCCCCCGGCACTTCGTGTTGACAAGAGCCTCCACACTTTGGGCAAGGAAACTGATGAACGTTACCGCGTTCGGTTAGCGATTCAATTGCTGAGACGAGTGCCCCAAATGACGCGGATACGGACATGCTCCACTGACGCGACGCGACGTCGATCCAAAATGCAGCGCGGTCGAATTTCATCCGTTTTTCTGCTGGGAGCCGAAAGTAACAGGAAATCGACTCGTCGAGATCAGAAGGAACTTGCAACGCCCGGCCGTCATGTACCGCGCTTTCGAAGTAACTTTCGGCATCAACCTCACGGAGCTTTTCCTGCGAGGGTTGTGGGGGCTCGTTGGTCACGGTTTCCCCTAACGTGGCGGAAAAGGCCTGCTCAACCCACCGCGTTTCACTGCGTCCACCCTCGCAAATGACCTTAGCCCAAAAAAACTGCGGGCGTCGAGGCTGAAGCGATGTTCGACCTGCGAGTAAAACGTTTAGAAGAAGAGTCAGCGTTCGATGCTCCCGCATCCGCCGGTGTTCGGTAACCGCCCAAAAACCACTGGCCCTTGTCGGGAATTCAAGAATGAAGGTGTTTTCGGCCATTTCAAGATCGGCCCGCAGTGCGCCCTCTGGCGGCGGCAGTATCTGAACTTGTGAGGTTTTCCCCTGCCAAAAACCGGCCACAGGAAAGCTACTGAAGCTGAAGGCGCGGCCGACCTTCAACGATCCTGCAAGGATACAGTTCTCGATTTCTGCACTGATTTGGGTCCAAGTGGCAGAATCGAACGCGGGACCGCGTTCAACGGCTATTATTCGCTTTCCATCAAAGGTGAGTTTTATTTGGCACTTGGAGCCGGCGAGGGGGAGGTAAAAGGTTTTGGGATTATTGGACCGATCTTGGTACTGCCCCGGTCCTCCAATGCGCGCATTCAAAAGGAGCCTCAGCTCAGCCGAGTCGAGAGCCGCCCACCGGTCACAAAGAAGATTGTCACCCACTTCGCTGCCCTTTCGCGATTTCGTTTTTGTCTTGCACATGGACATTCGCCATCACGCTAGCGATTGCCGCACGCAGCACCGCTTCAAGTAGGTGGTGGCTTTCGGCCGCCGTGGTGGTGAGCCGCGCTTCCAACCGGTCGCACAACGCCATCAACTCGTCCACCTTGGCGACGATGCGGCGTTGCTCGTCGAGAGATGGCGGATTGAATGAAAGCGACTCTAGTTGGCGAGTAGAGATGTGGGGCACACCCTTGCTGCGACCAGGATCGATTGCCTCCGTGAATTGGGGCGAACGGAGCCACAAAAGGAAAAAACGTCGATCCAAGCTGTTCGACAGGATCTCCGCTTTGGCGACCCGGTGGAGCAACAGGCAAGGCAGATCAATGCTGTTTATCCTCGCAACTTTCAATCCCGTCGAGATTAAAGGACGATCCAAGGAAAGGACAATATCACCGTCACAGAGGCTATATCGCTCGAATTCTTTTGCGTGGTCCTCTGACACTCGCATAGTGTTGTCCGGTTGCCAATGCAGACTTCCGTGGCCGATGTTGATGTTCCGACAAAGGCGCACCCCCTCGTCACGAAACCAGGAACTCTTGAAGGCATAACCGTTAAGGAAACTGACGAAGTCCCCAAGCTTCCTTGAGTCACCGGGAGTGGATCGCGTCGCCCCAATCAAGCTTCCCCCCGCACGGCTAGGTCGAGAATGAACCGCCGCAAGCGCGGTATGGCGTCGGGCGCCTCGGCCAACCTATCAAAATGAGCAAGGAGCCCTGCCGCGTTCACCCGCGTCCCTCCTCTTCCGCCGTCCACTGCATCAACCGCTCGCGCAGCTCATCCTTGGACGGCAGGTACAGTTCGTACTGCGACGCGAAGATATTGGCATTCTTCGGCAGCGTCAGCTCGATCAGGGCGTCTTTTTTGCGCTTGCAGATCAGCATGCCGACCGTCGGGTTCTCGCCGGGCGTCTTGACGTGGCGATCGTAGTGGTTGACGTACATCTGCATCTGGCCGAGGTCCTGATGGGTGAGCTTATCGAGCTTGAGGTCGATGAGGACATAGCAGCGGAGCAGGCGGTTGTAGAAAACCAGGTCCACGAAGTAGTGGTCCTCGTCGAAGGTGAAGCGTTTCTGGCGGGCTTCAAAAAGGAAGCCTTTGCCCAGCTCGAGCAGGAAGTGCTGGAGCCTGTCGATGAGGGCCGTTTCCAGGTCGGTTTCCGAGTAGCCGGGCTGCTGCTGCAGGCCGAGGAATTCGAGGACGAGCGGCTCCTTGAGCAGGTCGGCTGGCCGCTCGACGATGTGGCTTTCCTCCGCAAGCTTGCGAATACGCTTTTTGTCGCGGCTGAGGGCGAGGCGTTCGTAGAGGCAGGAGGCGACCTGGCGCTTTAATTCGGGTTGCGACCAGCCCGAGTTGGCGGATTCGATCTCGTAGAAGCTGCGTTCGCTGGGGTCCTTGATGGTCATGAGGACGACGTAATGCGACCAACTGAGGGCAAAGGGGACGGAGGATTTCCGCAAGGGTGTCGCGGAAATTGGGAGCAATTCGTCAGAAGGCTTCTGACCAATGTTCGCCGCGGCCAATTCGTCAGAAGGCTTCTGACGAATTGGCGGAGCGGGCAATTCCTGGAGCGCCGCCTGGGAAATGTCCGGAACTCGATGTCGCCAAAGCAGATAAAACTGGCGCATGAGCTTCAAGTTTGTCTCCGAAAAGCCGCGGCCAAAATCCGCCGTCAGGCTGGCGGACATTTGAACAAGCAATTCCCTGCCATATCCGGCCCGATGCTCGCCCTGCTGCTGGTGCTCCACGATCAGCCGGCCGGCCTGGAAGTTGGTGAGGACCTGCAACGTGTTAACCGCACCGGCAGCAGCCCGGCGAGCGGACCGCACCAGTGCGCGCACCTGCTCGATGAGCGGGGCGATGTTGTCGGCTACAGCGTCACCGCTGGACTTTTGTTTCTTACTCATCGCAACAGCGCCTCCGCCAAAATCGCCTTGAGCTGGTCGCGCAAGGCTGCCGCTTGCTTTTCCGCTTCGTCGAGCTTGGCCAGTAATTCTTCGGGGTCGCCGTGGTCGTCGGCCACGATGTGCGGGTTCTTGAAGTCGAGGTTAAAGCTTGCGCCCTTGACCTGCTCAAGAGTGACCTTCCAGGCGACCTCGGTTTCCTTGCGGCCCTTGCGTTTGGCGCCGCCCCACCAATCGATGCAGGCCTTGAGGTGCTCGACGCGGATCGGCTTGGTCATCGAGTAGGCCTTCTGGCCCTCGGGCACGCGATGCTCAAAAAACCAGGTTTCCTTGGTCGGCTCACCCTTTTCGAAGAAAAGCAGGTTGGTGCCGATCGAGGCGTAGGGCTTGAAGACGCTGTTGGGCAGGCGAACGATGGTATGCAGGTTGCATTCCTCCATCATCTGCTCCTTGAGGCGCGTCTTGACGCCCTCGCCGAAGAGCGAGCCGTCGGGCAGGACGACGGCAGCGCGGCCAGAGGGCTTCAAAAGTCGGATGATGAGGGCGAGAAACAGGTCGGCGGTTTCGCGCGTCTGAAAGTGCTTGGGGAAGTTGCTCTCGATGCCGTCTTCCTCGCGGCCGCCGAAGGGGGGATTGGTGAGGACGATATCGACGCGGTCGGATTGGCCGAAGCTGATGTAGGGCCTGGCCAGGGTGTTGTCGTGGCGGACGAAGCTGGGGTCTTCGATGCTGTGCAGGAGCATGTTGGTGACGCAGAGCATGTGCGGAAGCTGCTTCTTCTCGGCGGCGCGAAGCGCGGCCTGCATCTTCTGCTCGTCCTCGACCTTTTTGACGTAACGCTGGCGCATGTGGCGAAGGGCGCAGGTGAGGAAGCCACCGGTCCCGCAGGCTGGGTCCAGAAGGATTTCGCCAGGACGCGGGTCGATGCGATCGACCATGAAGGCAGTGACTGCGCGAGGCGTGTAGTATTCGCCCGCATTGCCGGCGCTTTGCAGGTCGCTGAGGATTTGCTCGTAGAGGTCGCCGACTGGCGCATGATGTCCTGAATCGATTTGACGGTGTTGCGGACAGACATAGGTCACGCTGCTGTTTCGTAGAGTGCGGCTTGCAGTTCGTGCACGGCCCGCTCGAAATCGACGCGGGCACCGAATTGTTTTATGAGTTCAAACGGCGTGCCCATCGCGTCGAAGGGCGGAATCTGGAGGATGTGCGGATCGTTGAGGTTGATGACGCCCTGGTCCTGGTATTTTTGCAAAAGGGCTTCAAGGACGGCGCGGGCCTGGGGCCGTACCTTGTGAACACGTCGCGTTTGCGGACATTCTCGGCACGCTCGCGGCGAGTCAACGGCGGACGGTCGAAGGCGACGTGGCAGATCAGGTCGAAGGGGTCGAGATCCTTGCCCACGTCCTCGGCCAACGGGCCAAGAGGAAGCCCTTCGGCGGCGAGCGCTTCGATGATCGCCTGCTTGCGGTCGGCGGCGTTCCATTGATTGAGGAAGTCGTCGAGGCTGGCGAAACGCTTCAGCAATGCCTTTCTGGTGAAGTCACGCAAGCTCTCGGTGACGAGCTTGCCATTTTCGTCGAGGTACTCGACACGCTCGGCGACGATATTGACGGAGACGCCGTCGATGTAGATTTTCTTGCGCTTGCCATCAGCGGGCGGAATGCTGATGTCGGGCGGCTGGGGATCGACAACGACAGTTTCGTCGTCAGCCGGTTCAGGCGGGATGGGGTCGTCCGGATCGCTTGGCGGCGGCGTATCGTCGGGTGGGGTGATCGGATCGTCGTCGCCAGGCACGTAGATTTGCACCGGTTCGCCGTCGAATTTGGGATCGGCGAAGTGCGCGGTGGCGCCGCGGAAGTCGATGAGCGTGAAATAATACTTCTTCGTGTCCTCGTGCACACGGGTGCCGCGGCCGACGATCTGCTTGAACTCGGTCATCGAACCGACCGCCCGGTCAAGCACAATGAGCCGGCACGTCTGGGCGTCGACGCCTGTGGAAAGAAGGCGGGACGTCGTGACGATGACGGGATACTTCGATTCCGGGTCGATGAAGTTGCCCAGCTGGGCCTGGCCCTCATTGTCGCTGCCGGTGATGCGCATCACATAACGGTGATTTTCGTCGCAAAGATCCTTGTTTTCGTTGATGAGGGCTTGGCGCATGCGGGCCGCGTGCTCTTCATCCACGCAGAAAACGATGGTCTTTTGGAAGCGGTCGCCGCTTTCCTTGAGGAAATCGGACACTTTCTTCGCGACGAGTTTCGTGCGGGCATCAAGGACCAGCGTGCGGTCGAAGTCCTTTTGGTTGTACAGGCGGTCTTCGACCTCGATGCCTTCCCGGTCGAGCTGTCCCACCACGGGGCGGTAGCCTTCAATGTCGCGGTCGATGTGGACCTTGACGACCTTGTAAGGCGCGAGGAAGCCGTCCTGGATGCCCTGCTTGAGCGAGTAGGAATAAACCGGTGTGCCGAAATAGTGGATGTTGGAGACGTATTCGGTTTCCTTGGGCGTGGCGGTCATGCCGATCTGCGTGGCGCCGGCGAAGTAGGTTAGAATCTCCCGCCAGGCCGAGTCCTCCGCGGCGCTGCCGCGATGACATTCGTCGATCACGATGAGATCGAAGAAACCGGGCGAAAATTCCCGATAAAGCTTTTGGCGATCATCCGGCCCGGTGATGGCCTGGTACAGCCCGAGGTAAATCTCGTAGGCCGTGTCTATGCGTCGTTTTTTGTCGACGGCCGTTGTGAGTTCGACCTCGGTACCGTCTGTCGCGCTCGATGGTTTTCGAGCTGGTGCTCAGTTTTGCCATGGCTGCCCCGAAAGGCCGGAAGTCGTTGACCATGGTCTGATCGATGAGCACGTTGCGGTCGGCAAGGAAGAGGATGCGTTTTTTTCGGCCGGCCTTCCAAAGCCGCCAGATAATCTGGAAGGCAGTGTAAGTTTTGCCGGTGCCGGTCGCCATGACCAGGAGGATGCGGTCCTGACCCTTGGCGATAGCTTCGATGGCGGCGTTGACGGCGTTGGCCTGGTAGTAATGAGGGCGTTTGCCGCTGCCGTCGTCGAAGTAATTCTGCAAGACGAGCTGTTCGGCATCGGGGCTCAGTTCCTTCCAGTCGCGATACCTGGCCCAAAGCTCTTGCGGGGACGGGAACTGACCAAGAGTGAGCTGTGATTCCTTTTCGGCGCTGGTGCCAGTGCGGTCGTGGAACACAAAGCCGTCGCCGTTGGAGGAAAACACAAAAGGAATGTTTAGCATGGCGGCATACTCGAGCCCTTGCTGCATGCCGTCGCTGACACTATGGTTGTTGTCCTTGGCCTCGATCAGGGCAAAGGGGATATTAGGCTTGAAATAGAGAATGTAAGCGGCGAACTTGGCTTTGCCGCGCGTGACAAGTTTGCCCCGAACGATGATGCGGCCCTTGGTAAAGTGGACTTGTTCTCGAATCTGTGACGCATCGTCCCAACCAGCGTCCTTGATTGCAGGGGTGATGAATTTGCTGCAAATGTCGCGCTCGGTAAGGGCTTTCTTGTTCATGACACTTCCCGGGCGAACCTGGGTTGCAAGCCTATCGGAACGGCAATTGGCCGTGAAGGCGGCAATCCTCAAGGCAATCAGTAACAAACTTACAACTCAGACCGTAAAATCGGTTGTTAATGCATAAACCTCTCCATTATCCACGGAAAGCCGGCAAAGCCAACAGGAAATTATCGATCATCAAAGGGGTCTGGTTAACTTAATCGCAATCGGCCGCGTGGCCTGCGGCAGACTGCAGCCCCAGGGCGTCGGCCCTGCGCACTTGCCAGGATTCCTCGCCGTAGGGGACGCCGCTTCCCTGGTAAATGGGGCCAGTGCCCGCGGTATGATGATGCGAGTGCCATTTGCGAACATGGGTCACGGTCAGCCACTGCCGATACTTACTCAGTGTGCCGGCCTGCTCTGGAACAAACCCAGCCATCCTTCGGCGCCTCGGCACCGAACCAGCGTTCCGTGATCACTTTCTTTCGCGTAAGGTTGGCAAAGAATGACAACGCCGTGAGACGAAACCGTTGCATTTGCTGTCAACCATGCTCATCCTTTCCCATCCGTGAGCAGTTTCATGTCATGGGGGTGTGCAGGGGGGTTGAGATGAGACGAAACCGCGGGTGGCGGCAACCCTGTGCAAGTCTTGGGGAATCAAGGCGGGCAAGATGCTGCAGGCGGCAACAGAGGGAATTCGATCAGGCGGATGTGTGCGGGTCTGCAAGGCAACGAATCGGCCGTCGGCGGCGATGCGGTTGAGCCTGGACTGGATTTGCAGGTCGGCGGCATCGCTCTTGAGGGGGGGCTGAAATGGATTACGGGCTGTGACCAGGGGGGCCGAAATGAAATGAATCAAGTACCAATGCTTGCGGCGACGGGACAGGGCACATTTCGCAACGTGCCCTGTCCCCGTTCCGCGCGTATCAGATCAATTTCTCTTCGCGGGCCTTGAGAAAACCGCCCACGGCCACCGTCGCGCCCGCCAGCAGGTTGATGACCGCGCCGCTGCCGACGCTGACCTGGAAGCCCATCAGGCCGCCAGTGCCGTTGTACGCACCGAAAAGCAGCCAAAAGGCTAACAACGTGATGAAGGCGCCGACGCCCAGGCCGGCCCAGCCCAGGTTTTTATTGCCCAGGCCATTTGGGGGGTAGAGCACATAGGCCAGGGCCGCCGCGGCAACGTAGCCCAGCAGGCAAAGCATCCCACGAAAGTCCCGCAGGACCATGACGCTTTGGCTGGTGCTGATCGCGGGTACGCTGACCGCGGCCTTGCCCACGGCCACCACCGGCGCCTGCATCTGGAACGACATCGAAATCAGCGGAAGAAACACCGCGACCACACCGACCAGGCCCCCGATGGCCAAAAGCTTGCCGCTCAGCCCAAGACGCCCCAGCCACGCTTGCAGCGGCTGATGTTGCGGCCGCGCCGGCGCTTCCAGAACGGAACTCGAAACCTGTTCACTCGCCATGACTTTTGCCCCTCAAAATAGATGCGCTGCGTTGTAGGTTGAGCCGGCGCCGTAGGACTAAACGGGTTTGCCTTGGTAACCGGTAATCTCCGAACAATTCCTACTTCCAGGCTAGCTCCAATCCGGCGGTTTGCAAAAAAAACGCCGGTGCGCCGAGTTGGCACCGAGGAGGGACATTCCGTTTGCAGGGATCATAGGGGACGCACGGATTGCGTAACCTGCACCGGTTCGCCGTCGACGATTTCGCTCAACTCGCCCAAAATCACCTGCTCGGCGCCCGTCAGCGACGACCAGACACCATTGACGCGTTTGCCGGCCGCTTCGATCCAGGTGCCGTCGCTGACGCCGACCTGCACCGGCGTCTTGACCGCCTTGCCGTTTTCCAGCAGGTAACAGCAGTTTTGATTGCCGAGCACCGTCACCGCCCCGACCGGCACGGCAAGCACATGGGGCCGCTTGATCACCACCATTCCGTAAGCGTACATGCCCGGCAGCAGCCGCGCGCCGGGATTGGGCAGATCGATCTCGGCCCGCAAAGTCCGCGTCTTGGCGCCCAGCGACCACGATGTGCGGGCAACCGTGGCGTCTATCTCCGCCCCGCTGTAGGCCTGAATCCGCACCCGCGCCTTGGACCCCTTGCTCACATGCTCGGCAGCGATCTCCGGCACATCAACGAAGACGCGCACCTTATCTATCCGAGCGACAACATAGATTGACGTGCCACGTGGCGCTGGCTGGTCCGCCGCCGCCGACAGGTCGCCGCCGCTGCCGGGAACCACGAAGTCGCCGGTGTTGGCATTGCGCACCACCACCCGACCGTCGTAGGGCGCGACGATCTTCGTGTAACCGACCAGCGCGGCCAGGCGCTGCTCCTCCGCCTGCGAAACCTTGACCTTGGCGGACGCCGCCTTCACGTCGACCTGGGCCTTGGCAACCTCGGCTTTGCGGGCCAGACTCGTCGCCTTGGCAGCCGTGACGCTCGCCTCGGCGGCCTTTTGCGACGCCTGGCTCGACTTGAGCTGCTTCGTCGTCTCGTCCAGGACTTGCTTATCGATGATCTTGTCTTTTTCGTTCACCGCGGTGAGCCGTTTGAACTCCGACTCCCAGCGCTCGACGGTGGCGGCATACTTGCCCACATCGGCCTGAGCCTGCTGCACAAGGGCGGCCGACACCTCCGCGTAGTTTTCCGAAACCTCCACGAACTGCTGCGCAACCCCAACCAGCACTTCGTCCAGCTCAACCTGGGCCTTGGCACGCTGATATTGAGCTTGCAGCTCGGGCACGTAAATCGTGGCCAGGACCTGATCCTTGCGCACCTCGTCGCCGATGTCCACGTTCCACTTTTCGAGATAGCCTGAAACCTTGGGATACAGGGCGGTTTGCTCGTAGGCAAAGAGAAAACCGGGCTGACCCACGGTCGTTTCGATGTTGCGTTGCTCCACCTTGACGATCTGCACTCGCGGGGCCGTGCGGGCCGGGGGCGCCGGCGGCGTGCGATTCGTGCATCCAGCAGCCATGATGACGGCCACGACGAGGAAGCGCAGAGGACAGGATACTAGGTGGCACGCCCTGAGGTACTCCGAAGGGCGTGAAAACCTTGCCATCCGGCCACGCCCTTCGGAGTACCTCGGGGCGTGCCACCCAACAATTGACATTCCCATGTCATCCATCGTGTGCCTCCGGGTTATCGTGATGCGGGCTGGCGGGATCGTTGGGGTCCATCGATACCGAGACATGCTTGCTCTGGCCCATGACGACGGCAAAAAGGGCGGGCAAGATCAGCAAGGTCGCCAACGTGGACACCAGCAGTCCGCCGATGACCGCCCGGCCCAGCGGCGCCTCCATCTGGCTGCCCGCCTCCAGGGCCAGCGCCATCGGCACCATGCCGACGATCATGGCGCAGGCCGTCATCAGGATCGGCCGCAGCCGCTCGCGTGCCCCGCGAATCGCCGCGTCAGCCGGCCGACATGCCCTGCTCGCCAGTCGCGGGCGGTGAAGGTGACCAGCATGACCGAATTGGACACCGACACGCCGATGCTCATGATCGTGCCCATGAACGACTCGATGTTGAGCGTCGTGCCGGTCACGTACAGCATCAGCACCACGCCGCTGAGGACGCCGGGCACGGCGCCGATGGAAACGAGGGCCAGGCGCGGCGACTGGAAATAGGCGGTCAGCAGCACCAGGATGACCGACCACCGCGACGGCCAGGCCGATGGCCAGCGAGCTGAACATCTCGTGCATGGGCGCGATCTGGCCGCGGGTTTCGACGCGGACGCCGCGCGGCGGCTGTGCCGGCCCGCTCCAGGGCGTCGGCGATCTGCCGCGCGGCCCGGCCCAGGTCCTCGCCCTCGACGTTGGCGGTGACGCTCAGATAGCGCTGCATGGCGGTGCGGTCGTATTCGCCGGGCATGGTGCCCTGCCCACCTGTGCCACGTCGCGCACCATCAGGTTCAGGTCCCGGATTTGGCGGCTTCCAGCGGAATCGTCTCGGCCTGGTGCGGCGAATCCATCCGCTGGGTCGGCACCTGCACCTGCACCTGATAGCTGACGCCCGATCTGGGGTCTTGCCAGTAATTGCGGGCCACCATGCGGCTGGACGAAGTCGCCACCAGCACCGACTGGCCGACCTGGTTGGTGGTGACGCCGCTCAGGCCGGCCTTCTGCGCGGTCGATGATGACCGGCACGGTCGGATAATCCAGCGTCTGCTGGATCTGCACGTCGCGCAGAGCCGGAATCTTGCGCAACTCGTCGCGCATCGCGCTCGGCATGCTGTCGGGCGTCGCCCAAGCTGCGGGCTGGCCATGATCGATCTCGATCGGGCGTCGGCGAGCCGAAGCTCATGACCTCGCTGACGATGTCGCCCGGCTCGAAGCCGAAGCTCATTTGCTCGGCCCGTGCCGCGGCCTGGTCGGCGGGCAATGCCCTCCTTGCACGAGCAGCGCGGTGAACCAGGGCGATGAGCCGCTCGGGCAGCACCGTCCGCAGCCGCTCGCGCAATTCGGCGATGCGGATGCCGCTGCCCTCGCGCAGTGCCACCCGCATCTGGCCGTCGTCCGGGCCGCGCATGAACAGCATCATGTTGTTCATGCCGTAATTCGGCGCCTGCTGCCCGGCGAAGCCCATCGAGATCTCGACGTTCCGGTGCCGGCCTCCTCTTCGATCACTTGCAGGCAGCGCACCCACATTTGCCGGGTCAATTCGTAGTTGGTCCCCGGCGGCGTGCGAAAGCGCAGCACGAATTGCGCCCGAATCGACCTGCGGAAACAGCTCGCGTGCCCAGCTGCTGCCGACAACCGCCAGCACCAGGGCGCAGACAATGCCAGGTAGACCGGCACCACCACCCAGCGCCAACGCACGACCTAGCGCACCACGCGCTCGAAACGGTCCTGGACACGCTCGAAGGAAAGCGATGAGATCGCATGCCGAACCGATGCGAATAGGCCAGACCCGTCGGCTCAGGTTCCTGCCTTCGTTCTCCTGACCCTCGTGCCCGGTTTGACCCCATGGTGTTTGAGCAGCCAGACCGAAAGCACCGGCACCAGCGTGCTGGACAGGAAGTAGGACGTGATCATGGCGAAGCCGACCGCCAGCGCCAGCGGCACGAACAGCGAACGCACCGGCTCGGCCATGATGAAGGCGGGGATGAACACCGACAGAATGCACAGCATGGCCAGCAGGCGCGGCGACGGCGGTTTCGATGCTGCCGCGTTCGACGGCGCGCGCCAGCGAGGCGATCCGCGTCCATCTGCACGTGAATGTTCTCGATCGACACGGTCGCCTCGTCCACCAGCATGCCGATCGACAGGGCCAGGCCGCCCAGCGTCATGATGTTGATCGTGTTGCCGGTGAGCCACAGCGCCAACAGCGAGCCGAGCAGGGCCATGGGAATGTTGAACACCACCACGATCACGCTCCGCCAATCGTGCAGGAACAGCAGGATCATCAGGCCGGTCAGCGTGGCGCCGATCAGCCCTTCGGTGGCCACGCTGCGGATCGCCTCGACCACGGTCGGCGATTCGTCGAATTCGTAGCTGATGTCCACGCCTTCGGGCAGCACGCTCTTGAACATCGGCATGGCGCGGTGGATGTCGCTCACCACCGGCAGCGTCGAGGCGGTGTTTTTCTTGACGATGGGGATGTAAACCGAGCGCCGGCCGTTGACCAGGGCGTAGCCGAAATTGACGTCGGTGCCGTCGGCGATGGTGGCCACGTCGCGGATGTAGACGTTGCGGCCCGGCTGCAACGGGAATCTTGCCGATCTCCTGGATGCTCGGCGACCATCGCGTTCGATCGGCACCAGCGGCATCTGGTCCTTGATGTACAGATTGCCGGCCGGCGTGATGACGTTGCCGGCCGTCAGGGCCGTGACGACGTCGTCGGGCGTCAGGTTGTAGGTCCGCAGCCGATCGGGGTCGACGTTGACGACGATGGAGCGGACGTTCGATGCCGAACGGCGCGGTGCCGACCGTGCCGGGCACGTTGGCCTGAACCAGCGGGCGGATGCGCTGCTGGGCCAGGTCGGCCAGCGTGCCCAGCGACTCGGTTCTTGCTGGTCAGCACCAGGTAGCCGATCGGCACGCTGCCGGCATCCATGCGCATGATCTGCGGCGGCAGCACGCCCGGCGGCATGGAGGCCTGGGCGCGGTTGGCCTGGCCGACCACCTCGGCCATCGCCTGGGCCATGTCGGTGCCGGGATAAAACGACAGCTTGATCAGCGCGATCTGCTGGATGCTGCTTCGACTCGACGTTCTTGACGCCGTCGACGTACTGGAAATTCAGCTCGAACTGATTGACGATCAACCCCTCCATCTGGGCGGGGCTCATGCCGTTGAAGTTCTGGATGACGTAGATCTGCGGCAGATCGAACGGCGGGAAAATGTCGACCCGCATGCGGTCGATGGCCAGGGCGCCGCCGCCGATCAGGGCCACCACCACCATCATCATGGTGATCGGATGCCGTAATGCGAAATGGACGGGATTCATGGCACACCTCTTCGGAGCACGCAGCTAGGCCGCTCATCGCTGCCAAAGAACTCGTGCATTCTCCAGCGGGATCGCAACGCCGTCATAGTGAGGCACGATTCGCGGCGTAAAATCCGTCGCCGGGCGTGCCGCGGAAACCACGGCCGTGTAAATGTAGCCGCCCGCCGCGCCGACCATTTGGCGAACGCGCTTCATCTCTTGGAGCACGGGAGCGCCGTCAGCGACGCCGTCGGCGAAGAGCTCCACCCGGACCGCGTCCAGGTTGATGTCATCAAGATACATCTGAACCTCAAAGGCGTGCTGATCGCCCTCGGTTTTGACCTTGATGTCGCCGAAACGCAGCTTGGCCCATTCCTGATCCAAATGATGCCGCCAATCGACGATGCGCCGTCCGAACGCGCCTTTATCGGCCGCGCGCATGGTAGGCGGCGGCAGCGGGGAGGTAGTATTTCTCGGTATACTCGCGCACCGTGCGGTCGGCGGAAAAGCGCGGAGTCAACCGCGCCATGCTTTCGCGCATCCGTTTGATCCACGCGGTGGGAATGCCTTGCTCGTCTCGCGTGTAAAACTCCGGGATCACCTCCCGCTCGAGCAGATCGTAGAGGGCGTCGGCCTCGGCAGCGTCCCAGGCGGGATCGTCGCCGTGCTCCTTGCCGTCGCCCAACGCCCAACCCACTTCAGGCGTGTAGGCTTCCGCCCACCAGCCATCGAGTTCCGAAAGATTGATGCCGCCGTTGACGAGCACCTTCATGCCGCTTGTTCCGCTGGCTTCCCAGGGTCGCCGCGGCGTGTTGATCCAAACGTCCACGCCCCGCACCAGCTGCTCCGTCAGCCGCATGTCGTAATCGCTCAGGAAGACGATGTGGGGCCGGGTCGCCGGCTGGCGGATGAACTTGATCCATTCATGGATCAAGGCCTGCCCCGCCTTGTCCTCCGGATGGGCTTTGCCGGCGATGAAAAGCTGCACCGGGCGCTGAGGATTGGCCAAAAGACGCAGCAGACGATCCGGATTGTGCAGCAGCAGGTTCGGCCTTTTGTAGGTCGCGAAACGCCGCGCAAAGCCCAATGTGAGTGCGTCGGGATCAAATAGATGTTTCGCCCGGTCAACCGCCTCGGGCGATGTACCGGAGGATGCCAGCAGCCGGGACAATCGTTCGCGGACGTAATCAACAAGAGTCCGGCTGGCGGCGGTGCGAAATTGCCAGAGCTTGGCGTCGGGGACCTGGCGAATGCCCTGCTCCAGAGGTTTCGTCGTTCCCCGCCAGCGATCCTTGCCGCAGGCTTCCGTCCAAAGATCGTCGGCTGGCGGCGAGTCCCAGGTCGGCATATGAACGCCGTTGGTAACATAACCGACGGGCACTTCGTCCTCCGGCCAGTGCGGGAAGAGCGGTTCGAAGATGTGCCGGCTCACCTGGCCGTGCAAGCGACTCACGCCGTTGACCGCTCCGCTCCCGCGGATGGCCAAATAGGCCATGTTGAACGTTTCCGACGAATCGTTTGGGTTTTGGCGGCCCAGGGCCAATAAATCCTGGATTTTCAGCCCCAGCTTTTCCTGGGCGTAACCGCCAAGGTATTGCTCGATGAGCGCCGACGGGAAACGGTCGAAGCCCGCGGGCACCGCGGTATGCGTGGTGAAGAGGTTACCTGCCCGGGTGACGGCCAAGGCAACGTCGAAGGGCTGTCCGGTCTCATCCATGAAAGCGCGGGCTCGTTCCAAAATGGCGAATGCCGCATGCCCTTCATTCAGGTGACAGACATCCGGCTGGATGCCAAGCGCCGCAAAAGCCGCCAGCCGCCAATGCCGAGCAGCAGTTCTTGCTTGAGACGCAGCTCCGGTCCGCCGCCATACAGCTGACTGGTGATACCGCGATGCACGGGCAAGTTCACCGGGTCATTGCTATCCAGCAGATAAAGCTTCACTCTGCCGACGTGGACCTGCCAGGCACGCAGCCAGACCGAGTAACCAGGCAAGGCGATTTCCAAACGCAGCCACTCGCCGCTTGCCTGGCGTAAGGGCGTAATCGGCAACTGTCCTGGGTCGTTGTAGGGGTAGAGGGCCTGTTGCTGGCCGTCCTTGTCGATCGCCTGGCGAAAATAGCCTTGCTGGTACAGCAGTCCGACGCCGACCACTGGCACACCCAGATCGCTGGTGGCTTTGAGCTGATCGCCGGCCACGTTGCCAAGACCGCCCGAGTAGATGGGCAAAGCTTCGCTCAACATGAATTCCATGCTGAAATACGCGACGGAGGCCAGGGAAGCCTGGGCATGATTCTGCTGAAACCACGCGGGCGCCTCCAGCGCTTGCCGCCGGTGCTCGACCAGGGCCTCGGCGTTCTTGCGAAAAACAGGATTGGCCAAAACATGCTCGATCCGGTCGCGCGAGGCAGTCTGCAGGACAACCCAGGGGTTATGCGTGCTTTCCCATAGTTCGGGATCAAGCTGCCGCCACACCTCGTCGGTCGCATGATTCCACGACCAGCGAATGTTCAGGGCCAACTCCGCAAGGCTGTCGACACCCTCGACATCCATGGGCAGAAGATTGTGTAAAGTTTGGCTGACAGGTGCTTGTTTGTTCATGCTTCCCCCGTTTCAGATCAAACCCTAATCGTTGTACAAATCCGGGGCCGAAAAAGCCGGCAACCTGCGCAATTGTCGAAGGTTGGGCAACATAACGCCCGCGGCGGTGGACCTTTTAAGCTGAACAGATTGCAGGGTTGCGCTAAAATGTCCGATATTCCGTGATAGCGGATTTTCCCGTGGAAGCCGGCTGGGTGCATAAAGGTTGACACCCAGAACAGAGGACTGTCCCAATGCACAATCTCAAATGGCAGATGTTGGGACTGGGTGCGGTTTGCCTTCTCGCCGCAAGCGTCAGCGGAGTCCAAGGCGTGCTCGCCGCTCAGCAGCCCGCGTCCAGCGGGGAGCTAGGCCCGCAGCCAGCCCACGTGCCTGGGCCGCCACGAGTTCTGCTAGGCCGCCCGACATATTCGGATTCCACCGGAACGCCCCAGCTGAGCCTTGTGCAGCCGGAACCGACCGACAAAGCGATGCCGATCAACCTGGCCACGGCATTGCGACTGGCCGGCGCTCGGCCGTTGGTGATCGCCGGAGCCCAGGCGGCCGTGCAAGCCGACGCGGCGCGGCTGCAGCAAGCACAGGTGCTCTGGCTGCCTACTGTCTATCTCGGCGCGGCCTACGCCCGGTTCGACGGCGCCACCCAGGGCCAATCCGGTTCTTTTTTTATCAACACCAGAGAGGAACTCATGCTCGGCGGCGGCGCGACCATGGTGTTCGCCGCCACCGACGCCATTTTCCTGCCTCTGGCCCAGCGTCAGGTTGTGAAAGCGCGGGAATTCGACGTGCAGCGCGCCCGCAACGACGCCCTTGCCGAGGTAGGCGAGACCTATTTCAACATCCAGCAAGCACGGGGCCGGTTGGCCGGGGCTCAGGATGCGCTGGACAAGGCGGTCGAGCTGCAAAAAAAAATCACCGGGCTGGCCAAGGGCCTGGTGCCGACCATGGAAGTGGACCGTGTCCGGGCGGCGACCGCCGATTTGCAGCAAGCGGCAGTCTCGGCCCGCGAGGATTGGCGGGCGACCAGCGCCGACCTAACCCGCGTCCTGCGTCTTGACCCTGAGCGCGCTGGTCACGCCCCTGGAACCGCCGCACCTGCAAATCACGCTGATCTCGCCGAAGGAATCCGTGGACAGCTTGATTCCCATCGGCCTCACCAACCGCCCCGAGTTGGCCACGCAGCAAGCGTTGGTTCAGGCAGCGCTGTTCCGAATCAAGCAGGAACGCCTGCGTCCCTTGATTCCGAGCCTGGTGCTGACCGGCGATGCCGCGCCGGCCGCGCCGGGCGGCTATCTTTCCGACGGCGCATTTTTTCTCCGGTTCTCATGGGGCGGGCAATCCGACCGGGGTTCGCAACGACTGGAGTGCACAGGTCCTGTGGGAGCTGAAGAACCTCGGCTTTGGCAACCAGGCGCTGGTGCGCGAGCGCGAGGCCCAGCAGCAGCAGCAACTCATCGAGTTGTTCAAGGTTCAGGACATGGTGGCGGCCGAAATTGTCCGCGCTCATGCCCAGGTTCAGTCGGCAGCGCTCCGGGTGAACCAGGCGGAGACGGGCGTCAAGGAAGCCCAGGTCACCTTCGGCGGCAGTCTCAAGGGGGTTTCCGAGCCGACCCGGCAAGGCGAAATGCTCGTGCTGATCACAAGGCCCCAGGAAGCGGTCGCCGCCCTGCAGCAGCTAGCGCACGCATACGACAATTATTTCACCAGTGTCCACGACTTCAACCGCGCCGAATTTCGCCTTTACCGCGCCCTGGGATATGCTTCCGAGGCGCTGGCTGACGACCCGTCGCACGGAGCGATTGTGCCGGTGGACCTAACCCGTCCGCCGCAGATGGCGCCGGTTAATGCCCACAAGTTGGGTGGCACGCCCTGAGGTACTCCGAAGGGCGTGGTTGGATTGCAAAGCTTTCACGCTCTTCGGAGTACCTCAGAGCGTGCCACCCAGCAACCCAACTCCGTCGCCATCCGATCAAACACATCCTGCCATTGATTGGCCCGCGTCTGGCGGAAAAGCCGCAACGTCGGATACCACGGACTATCCTCGCGCTTCAGCAGCCAGCGCCAATCCGGAACCAACGGCAGCGCTACCCAAACGGGAATGCCCAGGGCCCCGGCGAGATGCGGAATCACCGTGTCGGAGGAAATCACCAAATCCAGGTTCATCATGACGGCCGCGGTATCCATGAACGGGCCCGCCGCCTCGTCCAGGCCCTCGCCCAGATCGAGGATGGGAAACTGCCCTTTGAGGGCCTGTAACTGATCGGCGCCCGGTCCCTTTTGCAAACTGATGAGCCGCACCCCCTCCACCTTTGCCAGCCTGCCAAAGTGAGCCAGGGCAATAGACCGCTGCCGGTCGCGGGGAAAGGTCGGAGTGCCCTGCCAGGCGATGCCCACCTTGAATGAGCCTGCCCCAATTTTGTCCCGCCATTTCTCGACCAACATGGGGTCGGCCTGGAGGTAAGGGACCGGAGCCGGCATATTCCGCAGGTCGGTGCGGAAAATTGCCGGCAAGCTCAGCAGCGGCGCTTGCACGTCAAAGGGCGGCAAAGCCGTGCCGTGGGCCACCAGGCGATCGATTCCCGGAACGCTGGCGAGCAAGCCCATCAGCGCCGGTTGGCATTCGACGATGACCTGGCCGCCACGCTGCTTGACCAGCGGCGCGTAACGGACAAAGTGCAGCGTGTCGCCCAGGCCCTGCTCGGCAAAGAGGAGAATCGTTCGCCCTTGCAAATCGGAGCCATCCCAACGCGGTTGCGAGAATTCACGGCGGACAACCCCGGGCAATGCCCACCGCCATTCATAGGCCGACCATCCTCCCTCGAAGTCGCCGCACAACAGCCGCACCATCGCGCAGTTCCATTGGGCCAGGGCAAAGGACGGGTCCATCTGCTGGGCTTGCCGATAACAGCGGACAGCCTCGTCGAAATCCGCCAAACGCTCGAAGGTGTTGCCGAGGTTATACCAGGCCTCGGTGAAACGCGGCTTGACGTCGATGGCTTGCTGAAAGGACAGCTTGGCCTCCTCGAGTCTGTCTTGCAGCGTCAATGCATTGCCCAGGTTGTTGAAGGCGTCGGCCAGGTTGTCGCGGGCCTCGACGTATGTGGGACGAAGACGCAGGGCTTGCTGAAAGTGGACGATGGCCTGCTGGACCAGATTCTCCTTGATCAAGACATTGCCGAGGTTGTTGTGGGCTTCGGGAAAATCTTGGCGAAGCTGCAAAGCGTGCTGATAACACGCCGCGGCCTCCTGGCGTTTGCCCTGGCCCAAAAGGACGTTGCCCAAATTGTTGCACGCCTCGGGAAAGTGGGGCCGATGCCGCAACGCCGCGTGGAAGCAAGCCGCGGCCTCGTCAGGCGGAGCCAGGCCGGTGAGTGCCGAGCCCAGGCCGAAATAGGCTTCCGCGAAGTTCGGCCGAAGACGCAATGCCTCGCGGTAGTGGGCCGCGGCGGACTGCTTATTTTCCTGGCGGAGCCGGACATTGCCAAGGTTGGCGTGTGCTTCGGCCAGGTCGGGTTGCAGCAGCAAGGCCTGCTGAAAACAGCACACGGCCTCGTCGTCCTGACCCAATGCTTCGTGGACCAGGCCAAGGTTGCATTGAAAGTTGGCAGCCCAGGGGGCCAGGCGGAGCGCTTCGCCGATCGACTGGACAGCTTGGGCGTGCTGTCCGGTCTGGTAGGCGATGATGCCCAGCATGTGATGGCTGTCGGCGTGCTGGGGATAAGTCTGCAAGAATTGCCGCAAAAGCTGCTCGGCTTGTTGGAGGTTGCCGGCGGCGTGATGCTGCATGGCCAGCGCATATAGATCAAATGCGGCTTTCATGCCTTTAGTGTAGCAAGGGAGGAAAAGGCGTCAGGAACAAAGCCGCCAACCTGCAAATCCAGTCCAGGCTGAGCCGCCTTGCCCCCGGCGGCCGATTCGTTTCGGTGCAGACCCCCACACATCCCTATGAACGAATTTTGTCAGCTGCGGGCGCCTTCCTCCGGCACGCTTTCATTCCGTAACTGCTTTGGATATATTGAGTTTGCGGCGACCATCTTCAGGAAATCGCCATCGGCGGTGGGTGGGGCGATGCGTTTTTGGCGATTGCGGCTCAGTTCGACGTTGCCATCGAGTCTGGGCGATCGAGATAGCAGCTAGCCAAATACCAGGAGAAAACCATGAGCAAACCAGTTAAGGTTATTCTGGGCATTGCGACCTTGTGGCCATTCGTTTACTTGCTCGTATTCATGGGGTTTTGGCTTTATATGGTCCTGTGGGGTGTGTCTCATCAAGAGAGCACCAAGGAAATACCAGTTGTGTTCATTGGAGTTTTTATCCTGCACTTCATTACGATGATTTGGACCTGGGGGCTATTGGCAATATACATTTGCAACGTTTTCAAAAACGATAGGGTTGCCACGGATAAAAAGGCATTGTGGGCTGTCGTGCTGTTTTTCGGCAACATGATTGCTATGCCGATTTACTGGTATCTCTACATTTGGCGTGAAGATGAACCACTGCCAAAAATAGAAGGGCCATCACCTGGGCTACAGCCTAGCAAGCCTTTGCCGGTCATTTAAACCGAAAGGGAAGCCCATGAACATTGATTTCTTGCAAAGCGGCTCTGACGATTGCCCCTTGATCCGCATCTACGGCGGCGAGCCAGCGGTGTGCCAGCAATTGAGGGAAGCATTTCAGCAGCTGGCAGACGGGGATGTCGATGAGGTCTTGCTTACAGACCTGCCAGGAGTTAAACCTCTTCGTGGATGTTGCCTGATTGCACAGGCGGGAAGGCATGACAAGGGAGTCGTCCGGACCGGGGGAAGTGACTTTGCCTGGGTGGTGACCCCTGCCACTTGGGACAACGTCGCCGGCCTGATTGAGCCATTCCGCCGCATTGACGCTGGCGGCTACCAGTGGCTCGATCAGGTTCCAGCGAGTGAAGTTCGTATCCTGGTCTCTACATCTAAATCTGGTTGCTGGTAAGCCATAGTTTCCACCGACCCGAAGACCTGCTCTGCGGCCAAACGAGTCGGTGACACGAATTTCGGCCATGTTTTGACGAGAGGCGACCACGATGACAACACCGACAACACCGACCAACAAACGACGGCGATTGTGGCTGCTGGCAATGCCTTTCTGCGCCATCCTGGTTCTTGGTATCTGGCTGCTTTACCAAGAGGTCGGGCCAGGCATTCGGGAGGTCGGGCCAGGCATTCGGGTCACGATTCAAAACACCGGCTCGACACCTTTGCGCTCCGTGGTGCTGTACGTCACGGTAGGGGAGTATTCTTTGGGCGACATTGCTCCAGGCGCTTCGGCTCATGCGACTGTCAGTTCTGGCCCGAAATCGCACCTGGAGATCGGGTTCATTGATGTTGGCGGCGACACAAAAAGATTGAATGCTGGTGGTTACTTTTCGGGAAGCTGCCGAGGAACAATCCGTGTGGCGATTAAGGACGGTGCGATTGTTGAGAATGACCACCAGATCAACATCAGCTACTGAATGCCGGTATGACACTCCTTGCAAAGCATCAGGCCACGCTTCTGCATTTCCTTCTTGCCGAACCGGTTTACATAGCGCTTTTTCGAGTGAACCGTCCTGGGGATCAAGTGGTGCTTCGTCAGCTTCCTCTGCCGGCGGCACAACTCGCAACGATCTGCCTCCTTGGCGTTTTGTTCGGCCATGCAAAGCCTGTGTGGTCTTAGGAAAGCCGCTTCACCAAGCAAAAGTGCCCACGTTCAACCCCCCGCTCGTTTTCGCCTTTTGCTGGGCCAGGAACAGCTGAATCCGCTTTTTCGCAGTTTCCACATGCGACGTTGGCCCAGCCGTCATTGCCGCCATCCGTGCGGGCCTCCCGGCTGGTTCTGCGATTTCACCCTCCAAGAACTGGCTAAAGGCGATTAACGCCATCTGGTGTCCATTCAGCGGCTCACCCGGCGCGGCCGACAGCGTTGTTGCCGCAGCCGCCACAGCAGGAACCGGCACCGAACTTGGTGTATCCGTGCGAGGCTGGCCTAAATTCTGAATGGCTGGGCCGAAACTCTGCGCCTTCGCCACTCGATTCGTCAACGCGGCGAGACTGTGCAGCAACATCGGCGGTCCTCCCTTCGAGAATGCCGGGTTCGGCTCCGCTGGTGTGATTTTAGGCACCAGTTGGGTGATGGGACGGGTTAGCCCAGCCGGCTGCTAACCTGATAAAATGCCCTGCGAGGTTCCAATGGCGAAGAACATTCTCAGGTCCGGCAAGAAAGTGCGCCCGAAGACCGCAATCAAGGGCAAACGCTACCACTGCGCCAAATGCCGCAAGAGAAGCCCGAAGCCAGTCAAGACGCCGGCACCGTGGTACTGCCCAAACTGCCTCAAAGCAAGGGACAGGTTAGCGCCATGACCATCCTCTTCCTCCACGGCTGGCAATCGGTTCCTGGCGGCGTCAAACCGACCTACCTCAAGGACCACGGCCACACCGTCATCAACCCGAAGCTCCCTGATGACGACTTCGAGGCGGCCGTCAGGATCGCCAAGGAGGAGTTCGATAAGCACCAGCTTCAAGTGGTCGTTGGCTCGTCCAGGGGCGGTGCTGTGGCGATGAACATCAACAGCGGCGACGCCCGGTTGGTCCTGCTCTGCCCAGCGTGGAAGAAGTGGGGGACGGTGAGGACCGTGAAGCCTGGCACGGTGATCCTGCATTCACGGGCCGACGACGTGGTGCCGTTCGCACTCAGCGAAGAACTGGTCAGGAACAGCGGGTTGCCGGCGTCGGTGCTGATCGAGGTCGGCGACGATCACCGGCTAGCGGATAAGGAGCCGTTGGAGGCGATGTTGGGCGAGTGCGGGAGAATTCTCACAAGAGCCGAATCGGTAATTTGTTCAGGTAAATGACAATGGTGCAGTCACCGCAACAACAGATCGAGGCCATCGTTCGCAGCCTTGAGCAAAAAGGAATTCCGGCTGCTCCCGTCGTGGAGGCAACTGCCCTCGCTACCTCCCACCCAGAAGCCATAAGCGATCTGGCAATCTCCGTCATGCGACGGTTCCCCAAAGGCGGCACTTTTCTTGATGGAGCATTGAGTTACCTGCCGCAAAGAGATTGGCCTACTCTTGTCCAACACGCTTTGAACACTCTCGATGAATCCGCCGAAAAGAGCTATACTGCGGCAGAGTCCGTAATTGCTTACGCCAGCTTGCAATCCCCCTCGGCGTTGCATCCACATTTGGACCGTATCTTCGTTGTTCGACCGAATGAACGCTGTTACTACGAGAGGTTTCCGTGGCGGGAGTCGGGCGATCTGCATTTTGACTACTTGCGGGGCGTCATCGAAAGCACAGCGTCCACCGAGGATGCTCGAAGAAGAGCCTGGACTGACATGTGCGAGACTCGTCACGCCAAGGTTATGGAGTTCGCTCTTTCTTGTGCCGACCTTCCGGGCCTTGCACCTTCTGGTTGGCGGCAAGGACAATGGGTTTCGGCTACCCTTCATCTCGTCGGCTTCGACAGCGACGGGCATTCCCTGCAACGGACCTGTCCTAACGCCCTGTACCATCTTCAGTTTTCCGATTCGTACTTCGAGGCTCAGTCCCGACCTCCTTGGCTGGCAAGGATCCATCCGAGTTGGAAGCTGGCGGCGTCAACGCAAGCTGTCCCCTTCGGCGGCTGCAGCACGAACCGCTGCTCACACTGCGGTGAGAAACTGCACCGATTGCTTGTCCTCGATCCGGTTCCAGCGGGGCTGCGCATCACAGGACTGAGACGCCTCGAATTTGCCACTTGCCTTTCTTGCCTCGGCTGGGAGCGACAGCCGTTGTTCTACCGCCACGACCAGAAGGGTTGCCCATCGAACGTCAGCTACGATGGGCCTCCAGTGAAACCACAGTTTCCAGTTGGCCCGTTGAAGGAAGCCGAGATTCACCTGTCTAAAACGCCCCCACGCTGGTACTGGCAGGATCAAGCATTGAGCAACAGCCGAGAGAACCTCAATCGAATTGGGGGTGAACCCTGCTGGATTCAGGATGCCGAGTATCCCTGCTGTCCATTTTGCCGGAAGCTCATGCCCTACTTGATGCAGCTTGATTCGGATTTACCGATGGATGAAAAGCGTGAATGGCTGTGGGGCAGTGGCGGAATCGCTTATGGATTCTGGTGCGATCAGTGCAAAGTGAGCGGGTTCTGCTGGCAATGTACATGACGAGGCACCGGCTGAGCATTTTCAGCAGCAGTTGGGCAACCACCATGCAAATGGAACTACTTTACAGCAAACCTGGCACGCTCCCACCTAGCCCAGGCGTTGACCAAGAATACCTTCGGGAAGTCGTCAGCAAGCTGTCGTTTCCCATGGTTTACGGCACACCTGCCAACGCCGAAGCCGAAAAGGTTGTGGCCGAAGAATTCCGCGGCGTCTTCGGGAAGTGCCTCGTACTTGGGAAAGCTCGAAACGTCTGCGCTGGAGATGTTGCCCAAGCACGCATCTTGATTGGGGCGCATTACGACTCGGTGACCGAGACGCCTGGAGCCGATGACAACGCCAGCGCCGTTGCAGTCATGCTGGCAGTGGCCCGGTCCATCGGCCCTCGTCGTGACGTGATGTATGTGGCATTCAACGGTGAGGAATGCAATTTGGCTGGGTCGCTGGAATTCGTTGACAGCATGGCCAGCGAGATGAAACGACTTGAACAGGTCCATATCCTTGAAATGGTCGGTTATCGTGATCGCCGGCCCAACTCGCAGAAAAACCTGTCCCCCTCGTCCAGTGTCCGACGACCGGCGCGGAAAAGGGGACAGCGTACATTGCCCGATAATTCACGCTGTCCCCTTTTTCGCGTTCGCGACCCTGGGCTTTGATATTTCACTCCTTCGGAGTGGTCTGGGGCAAAGCGTGAGACGAAACCGTTTCACCTGTTGTGATACGTTATCATCCGTTGCCAGGCGTTAGCGGTTTCATGTCATGCGGGTGTGCAGGGGGGTTGAGATGAGACGAAACTTGCCCGTCTAATGCCCCATCGTTCCATTGCCGAAGCCCGGCACGTTCTTGGTGGCCGGGAACAGGTTCGGATAGATCTCGAACATGAATCCGAAATTGCTCAATACTGAATTGTATGTCAAACCAAGGCTCACCACCAAATCGGTGCCGGTGCGCGTCACCGTCAAGGTGTTGATCTGCGTGTTGGTGCCGAAGTCGTAGGAGGTCGCCGCTCCGATGGTGTACTTTGAGCTAAACGGCACCGACAGCGAGGCGATGACCTGTTTGCTGTCCAGCGGGTCGATCTGGCGATAGCCCACGGACAGGGCCGAGCCGTCCGGTCGGTTGAACTGGGTCCCGAAACTCCAGACGCGGGCGCCGCCGTCGTGCGGGTCGAACCAACCGCCGCTGAACAGCGTGGTGCGGTCGCCGATGTTCCACGTCCAATCGTACGTATAGAAGTTCAGAGTCTTGCCGAAGTCGTCGCGGTCGGCCTGGGGAAAGATCGAGGCTGACACTTCGAGCGTCATCCAGTCGATGACATGCTCCTGGCCGGGATAGCCGCGTTTGGTCTGCCAGCGCTGGCGCACGTCGAGCGTGAGGACTTCCATCGAGTCGAGCGTGTCGATCGAGGCATCGACCAACTTGCGGAGGGCGAACAATTGCGGATCGAAGAAGCCGGAGTTGAGCATGATGGCATTGGCCGGATTGATGGCGAACTGCTGCGGGCGAATGTCGCGCAGCGCCTGGTCCGAGGCGTCATCGTTGAGGCGGTCCAACTGCGGGAACAGGTAATGACTGCGGTCGCTGTGGACCCAGGAATAATCGCCGCTCAGGACGATTTTGTGATAGATGCCGTCGAGGTTGAACAGCTCGCTGCAGACGTCGGGATAAAGCCGTGAAAAGGGGATGCTGCCGCGCACGCCGCCACCACCCAGGGTGCGGAAGTCCTCGTTGCCGTTGATGTCCTCGGAGTAGTAGGTCATATCGAAGATGCCGTAGGGCACGACCTTGAAGGCGCCGAGCTGAAACGGCAATGCCAGCTCTTGCCAGAAGTCCACACGCCCGGTGCCTTCGGAGATGTCCGTCGGCTCGAAAGCCATGGGCTGCTGATGCGTCGTTTCGAGGCGGTAGTAGCCGGCGCTGGCCCGTGCGGTATAGTTGAAGGCGTCCAGGAAGTCCTGGCCTATCCAGAACCCCTGCACGGCCGGCAAGACTTCGGTCTCGGTGATCCAGTTGCGGATGCGCGGCTCGAAGTTGAACGTCCAGGCCCAGTCGCTGTCTTGCTGCTTCACATAGAAAAACGTCTCCTGGTTCGGGCCATTGAGCCACTCCGGGTTGTAGTACTGGTCGAGGAAATGGTTGTCGGAGATAATGCCTAGCTTGGTTTGCAGGGTCAAATTGTAGGGCAGCTCTTGCCAGTTGAATTCGGCGTAGAGCCGGCCGCGCCAGTCCGGGTGCGTGATCGGCAGCACAGTCCCCGGCGGATTGCCGAAGATCACTTCCTGGCCGCGATTGCCGCCCAGCACGTCCACGCCGTCGTCGTGGATGATCATGCCCTTGATGTCGACGCTGTAGTTGCCGGAGATGCCGAATAGACCCTTGCCGTGGGAGTTGAATTCCGACGCCATTGCAGGACCGCGCAATGACATATAGTCGAAATCGACCGTCCAACCCGTATCCAGGATCGGGTCGATGCCGATCAGGTCGAACACATTCCAGCTGGTCATGAATTCGAAGCCAAAGATATTGTTGCTGTAGCCGATGCTCAGGCTGCGCAGCGGCCCGAGCGGGTCGCGGGCGTCGCCTTGCAAATAGGGCAGCCAGAAAACCGGGATGCCCTCGAGCCACACGACGACGTTCCAGCCGCGGAAGATCAGCTGGTCCTCATACTCCGGCTCGCCGGTCTGCCGGGACAGGTACTGGCTGCCGAAGATCGTTTGCTTGAGGACATGTTTGGACTCCAGGCTGGCCTCGCCGGTGGTGGTGTACAGGCCGGGGCCATAAGTCAGTTTGCTGGCGCTGGTTTCCGTCCTGTCGAACTCGAAAATCGATTCGTTGAGCTGGCGGGCTACCGGAGCAACGATGCGCACCGGGTCGGGCAGCCCCGGCTGGCGCACTTGCAGGTCGGTGTCCAGGATGATGGCGACGTTGCGGCCGGGGTCGCCGGTGGCGAGCGCGGCGGGACTGTAATCGTAGTAGGCTTCCTTGCAGCGCAGATCCACCGGCTGAACGACGTCTTTGCCCTGGTATTTTTTGGGCAAGGTCTGGCGGATCTCGACATTGCCGCTGAAGTAGAATTCGTAGTCATGAGCTGGCTGGGCCTTGGCAGGCTGGCCGGGCACGGGCTCGGGCGGCGGCGCGTCATCCATCAGGTCTTGCAGGCCGCCGCGTGTCCAGGCCACCACGCGGTCGGCGGCGATTTCGATGATCCTGATCTGCACCTCGGGGATCGGCGGCGGAACCCCATTCGCGGGGGGAGGAGCGCCCTGGACCGTCACCTTGGGCACGTACGGCGCCACAATGCGGATAATGGCCCCGCCGGTGATGACAATGGCCTGCTCCTTGTCCATGGGGAACGGCTTAACTTGCAGCGGTTGCGAGGTGCGCGGGGTGAGGCTGAACTGCGTGGCCGGCTTCTCGACGGGTACCACGGGATCGCCGGGCTTCGGTTGGGCGGCAAGAGTGACCGTGGGCGTTCCCGGCGGCCCGGCGGGCAGTTCTGGCGTCAAGACAATTTGTTGTTGCGGGGGTTGCGGTGGATTTTGTTCGGCTGCTTGCCGCGTCGGTACCGGCGCCAGGGCATCCAATTGCCGCATATCCATGGGTACGGGCGGAGGCTGCGTAAGGTCCGGGGCCTGGGCGCGGACCACTTCCGTTTTCAGGGCTGGTCCAAAATCCATCTTGAAGGACTGTTGGGTTTTGTTGGTCGGCGTCCCGGACGGCTGGGCCGGTTTGGCCATCGGCTGCTTCAGCGCGCCCGTGCCGCGTTGGTAAAGCGGATCTTCGGGTTGGGCTTTCTGGACAACCTTGGCCTTGAAGGTCTTGAGGTTGATGACGCCGCGGGTTTCCAGCTCGATCATGCTGAGCGGCGCTTCGTAAGTCTGCGGGCCGATTTCGAGGGATACGCCGCCGTCGCTGTAAAGATCGACATGATAGATGCCCGTCCTTTTCTGGCCCGGCTCATCGACCCAAAGGACTGCTTGTGAGGCCCGAATATGGGCGTCGCCCTGCTCGATCCAGACTTTGCCCTTGAGCAGGATAACGCGTTTGCCTTGGGCATCGACCCAGGCGGCGGCCTCGTCGGCGCTCACCTGGATGGGCCGGGAATCGCCTTTGACCTTGGGCGCCCACAACAACGGTTGCTGTGCCTGCGGTTGGGCTGGTGGCTGGGCTGGTTTCTGAGCCGGTGGTTGGGCCGGTGGCTGGGCAAACACCGCCGCCGTGGCCAGCATGCCGAGCACCGCCGCAGTTGTCCACACCCATCGCATGCCGCATCGTTTGACCACGGCGCCCTCCCGCACGGAACGGGTAATTCCCATGCATGTTTCAAAAAGGGGTCAGGCACCTTTGCCGGAACGGCCCGAAGGGTGCTTCGCACAAAGGTGCCTGACCCCTTTTTGAAACATGCCAAAAAAGGCTAAAGTTTCGAGCAGCGGACTATAAAGACTTTACGCGAACTGTCAAGGGGAGCATCGAAGATGCGCAAATGGGTACTGGCGGAGCAGACGCACGCCTTCATTCGGCAGCAGAAATGGGAAGTTGCGGTGTTGCCCTTTGGCGCCACCGAGCCGCATAACCTGCACATGCCCTACGGCACCGACAACATCCAGGTCGACGCCATCGGCCAGCGCGCCTGTGAAAAGGCCTATCTTGCCGGGGCCAAAGTGGTGCTGCTGCCCACCGTTCCTTTCGGGGTCAACACCAACCACCTAAAGATCCCCGGCGGCCTGGCTTGCAGCGTTACGCCGACAACCTTGCTTGCCCTGCTGACCGATCTTGTCGATTCGATGCAGCGCCAGGGCGTGCGGAAAATGGTGCTGCTCAACGGCCACGGCGGCAATGAGCTCAAGCCGCTGGCGCGCGAGCTGCACCATCGCACCCAGGTGTTTCTGTGCGTCTGCGACTGGTTTCGCATGGCGGCCGATTTCTATCCCAGGATTTTCCAGCAACCCGGTGAGCATGCCGACGAGGTCGAGACGAGCCTGGGCCTGGCCTTTTTTCCCGAGCTGATGCACATGGAGCTAGCGGACGACGGCGCCGCCAAACCGTCGCGGCTGGAGGCCATTAACCGCGGTTGGGTAAGTATCACCAGGCCGTGGCATTTGGTCAGCAAGAATACCGGCATTGGCAACCCCGCGGCTGCGACGGCGGAGAAAGGCCGCCAGCTAATGGAGTTGCTGGTGGAGCGCATGGCGGGGTTCCTGGTGGAACTGGCGGGGGCGAAGATGGATGAGAATTTTCCGTATTAGCAGCAAATACTATAGGTCTTATAGGTCCTATAGGTCTTATAGGAGCCGCCTACACATCCGCATCGTAGGCCACTTTCAGCCAATGCATCATCTCATCGTCGATTTCGTCCACTGAAGAGATGGGAATCCGCCTGGTGATCCGGTCCTTCTTGGCGAAGCCGCCTGTGTCGATGAGTCGCGGCGGCGTTGCCATGTCCTTGAGCGCAAGTCCCAGGTCGAGCCTTGTGCGCGTGGTGGGCTTGAGCTGCGCGAAAACATGATTGCGGTAAAGCGGCACAATAGTCTGACACGGGCAGGCTTTGACATCCTTGGCAAGCCCCAAACCGATCTGGAGCAGTTCGTCATAAATGGGCCGCAATGCCGCCTTGGGTCCTGCGAACATGGCATCGACGTACCGCGGGGCCGCTTTGAGGTACGATTCGGGATCGTCGTCGGCAAGGCCGAGCTTGTTGCCACAGGCCTTTTGTGCCAACCACGCGGCGACGTTGGTGCCTACACCGTGTTTTTCCTTGAGCCAGAGGCGGCAGGCTTTTTCGTCGTCGGGGCCTTCTTTTTTGATGTGCTTGATCCATTCCTCAAGCGTGCGGCCAGTCTTTTCCTTCATCGTGGCGATCCAATTTTGAACCATCGCCACGCCGGGATGAACGCTGTAGAGCGATTTGGTGGGTTTCTTGGCCATGTTTGCTCTCGCCACATAGTAGTAGGCACACTCCGTGTGCCGTTGGACAGCAAAACGGCACACGGAGTGTGCCTACTACTTTACAATTCCAGACCTGGCAGCTCCTGTTGTTTTGGCGCACCAGCCAGTGCCTGACTTACGTTGTTCGCCAACGTCATGTAGGCCTTGGCCACCGGCGAATCTGGAAATTTGTGAACGATCGGATCGCCGGCATCGCCGCAGGCCGCCACGCGCGGATCGATCGGAATTTCGCCGAGAAACGGCACGCCCATCTCCGTGGCCAATTTCTGACCGCCACCTCGGCCGAAGAGGTCGTAACGCTTGCCGTCTTCGCCGGTGAAATAACTCATGTTTTCCACCACGCCCAGCAGCGGCACGCGGACCTGGCGGAACATCTCCATGCCGCGCCGGGCCACGGCCAGGGTCAAATCCTGGGGCGTCACCACGGTGAGGGCGCCGGCCAGCGGCGCGGATTGCGACAGCGAAAGCTGGGCGTCGCCGGTGCCTGGCGGCAAATCGACGAGCAGGTAATCCAGATCGCCCCAGTTTACCTGCGTCAAAAATGCCGTCAGATACTTGTGCACCATCGGCCCGCGCAGCACGGCGGCCTGGCCCTTTGCCAGGACAAAGCCCATCGACATCACCTTCAGCCCATAGCGCTCCGGCGGCTCCGCCGTGGCGACGTCGACGTTCAGGCCGAGCATCGTTGGAATGCTTGGCCCGTAAATATCTGCGTCCATCAAACCGACGCGTTTGCCGAGTTTTTGCAAGGCCAGCGCCAGGTTGGTGGAAACCGTCGATTTGCCGACACCGCCCTTGCCGCTGGCCACGGCGACGAGATATTTGACGTTCGGCAGTTCAATCTGGGGCGAGGGCGCCGCTCCGCCGTGTGGGTGCATGAGTTTTTCCTTGTTGTTATGAGGGTCCAAAAAAAGGGGTCAGGCACCGTTGCCGGAACGGCCCGGAGGGTGCTTCGCACAACGGTGCCTGACCCCTTTTTTTGGACCTTCTACTTGGCCGCGCATTGCTCGCATTCGCACATGGCCCGCAAGCTTTCCAGCGTAAAGATGCCAGTGTCGTGTCCGTCGCTCCAGGTGATCTTATAGGCGTACAAGCCCACCGGCGCGATCGCGACGGCTTTCAGAGGCAATAGTTCGCCGGGTTTCAGAATGCGCAGCGGATCGGGCGGCTTTTGACGCTCTTCATTGCACGCAGCGCATGGGCAGCGCTGGCGCAGGTGCTGCCAATAATGAACGCCGCGGTGTCCGTCGCTCCACTGGATGATCAGGCGATCGTCGCCGTCCTTGCCGAGGCTCAAAGGCCGGGTGTTGTTCATGAAGTGATTATAGCAGGTGGTGCGTGAAGAAGTGACAAGGTGACAAGGTGACACGTATCCGAAGACCTACCCTTTATCCTGTCACCTTGTCACCTTGTCACCTTGTCACTCTTCACCGCCTAATTACCAAACATGTTCAACGGGTTCTTGAGTGCCTGCATGTCGATGCGCAGCTGGCCGGCTTGCTCGACGGTGTTGACGATGAACTGCGAGGTCGGGGACATTTGCACGGCGACGTTGTGCGGCATGACATCCTTGTATGCATATTGCTTGCCGGCCTGCTGTAAGGTCAGCGTCATGGAGCGGGTCTTGGCCACCCATCCCGCCGGCAGCTCGGGCAAGGGCACCAGCGTCGAACCGGGCACGGCGAGGTTGACCGCGACGGGATCCATTGAGCGCAGGGTCGGCGCCGATTGCCGTTGCTGGACCACGGCAAGTTGCACGGTGCACACGGGCGGCGCCGACCTGGCGGAAGGCCGCACCAGCTCACAGGTCACTAGCGCCTGGCCGTGCTTGGCGGGATCGAGCTGCACCTTGCTCGACTTGAGGTAGGGGTTTTTGGTTTGCGGGAGCACGTCGGCCTTGACGATCGCAAAACCGATTTCCGGCAAGACCGATTTGGTCAGGGTGATGACGTCGCCCATTTGGTTCATGGGAAAGGTCATCTGCACGACCGGAGAAGCCGGTTTTTGCTCGACGAACACGGCCTGATAGGTCACGTTGAGTGTGGCCGTGATCGAGCCGGCGGGCGGAGCCTGTACGACCACGGTGGCCGTCTTCTCGACGGTCTTCTTGCCGTTGAAGGCTGCCACCCTGATCACGTGCGTGCCCGGCTCATTGATGGTGACCAGCCGCACCCAGTCGTCCTTGGCGGTGTCCGGGTCGAATTCGATATTGCGATTGCCCACGACCCACACGCACTGGCTGGCGTTTTTCACCTTGGTCTCAACGCGAAACAGCGCCGGCGCGTAATTGCCGTGGACGGCGACGACGTTCAAATCGATGCTCGGCTCCGACGAGCTGTCTTCACCCACCTTGTACAGGGTAACAGTGCGTTCGTTCTCTTCGTCAATGATGTTTTTCAACGCCAATTTGACCATGTAATCGCCGCTTTTGACGTAGGTGTGGGTGATGGTCGTCTGCTCGGGAACAAACGGCTCCAGGGCGGTGCCGTCGCCGAAATCCCACAGACCTTCGTGGGCGCCAGTGGATTTATTCTGGAACGTCGCCTTGAGACCGTTAACCTGACATTCGAAATTGGCGAGCGGCTTGGCTGGTTTAATGACCATATCCAGGAATGGCGAGGCATACATCAGCAAGGCCCCCGACAGGGCGCTGGCCAGGGCGGCGACGGCGGTCGTGATCCAGCCGCATTTGCTGGGTGCCTCTTTCGATTCCGACATGAGCGAGTCCTCCTTGACTGGGCGAGGGGCGAGGGGCGAGGGGCGAGGGGCGATGCCATCAACCTCGACTTTTCACCTTGGCAAGGGGCTCGGCAGCGATGTTGGGTTGCGATCCCGCGGCGGGCATGTGCGAGGCTCGATGGGGTACGCCCCCCTGGAAGATAGGACCTGCTAGCAGGGTCCAAAGCGAGACAATGGCTATCCAGCGAAATCCCATGGCCCATCCCCTTTTTGCCGTGCACCTTGACGAATGCAACAGCCGTGCCGTTGGTGCCGCGGAAAGGGTGGAGCGGCGTTGTAACTCTGTTTGCTGCCGTGACATCCGCGATTGGCGGTCGCGTCTTCGCTCTCTCGAAGATCGGCTTTTCAAGTTGCCAAAAGTTAGCGCAGGGTTGCGGACAAGTCATTTATGCAACGCCCCCGGCATTCCTGGGTGGGCCGATCCTCCCATTTTCTCAGCTCAAGTTGGCTTGCCGCAGCGCCGATAAATGACCCTGGCGACGGCAATTACGAAAGTTACCGCCGCCAACTCCTCCCTCCTTGGGGACCCCGGCACCTAGATGCCCGCCTCACGATTCGCTGTCCACCTTGCCACGACACCTGACAGGCCTTGCCGCGGCAGCGGATCATCGCCACGACACCGCCGGGGTCCCCTTTTTTTCAAGCCAGGAAAAAGTAAGAAAGAACAAGGACAAGGCGGATGAGCCGCCTTGATGGATTCCTTGGCATGACCGCTTTTTGAACCATGCCAAATACTTTTTCTTGTTAGCTTGATTATGGAAATCACCGAACTGCATGGGCGTGAGATTCTCGACAGCCGGGGCAATCCGACGGTGGAAGTCGAGGTCGTTCTCGACGACGGCGCCAGCGGCCGTGCCGCCGTCCCGTCCGGCGCCAGCACCGGCGCCCACGAAGCCGTCGAGCTGCGCGACGGCGACAAGAAACGCTACCTCGGCAAGGGCGTCGCTCAAGGCCGTCGACAACGTCAACGACGCCATCGCCCCGGCAGCTCCTCGGCGAAGACGCTCTCGAGCAGACCGCCATCGACCGGCTGCTGCTCGATCTCGACGGCACGCCCAACAAGGCCAAGCTCGGCGCCAACGCCATCCTCGGCGTCTCGCTGGCGGTCGCCCACGCCGCGGCCGAACTCGGTCGGCTTGCCGCTGTACCGCTACCTCGGCGGCACCAACGCCAAGTATCTGCCGGTGCCGATGATGAACGTCCTCAACGGCGGCAAGCACGCCGACAACAACGTCGATTTCCAGGAATTCATGATCATGCCGGTCGGCGCCGCCGACGTTCCGCGAGGCGCTGCGCATGGGCGCCGAGGTCTTCCACCATCTCAAGAAGGTGCTGCACGACCGCCACCTGAGCACCGCCGTCGGCGACGAAGGCGGCTTCGCTCCCAATCTCAAGAGCAGCGACGAGGCCCTCGAGGTCCTGGCCAAGGCCGTCGAGACGGCCGGCTACAAGCTCGGCGAACAGGTCGCCTTCGCCCTCGACCCGGCCACGACGGAGCTGTTCGACGAGGCCAAGAAGAAGGGCAAGACCGGCTACTGCTTCTTCAAGAGCAACCCCGACAAGCATCGCCAGCACCGACGAGATGATCGATCTGTGGAAGAGGCTTGTGCCAAAAATGGCCGATCCGCTCGCTCGAGGACGGCCTGGCCGAGGACGACTGGGCCGGCTGGCAGAAGCTGACCCGCGAGCTGGGCGGCAAGGTCCAGCTCGTCGGCGACGATCTGTTCGTCACCAACACCAAGCGCCTGCAGGAAGGCATCGACAAGAAGGCCGCCAACAGCATCCTCGTCAAGGTGAACCAGATCGGCACGCTGACCGAAACGCTCGACGCGATCGAGCTGGCCCGGCGCAACGGCTTCACGTCGATCATCAGCCACCGCAGCGGCGAAACCGAGGACACGACCATCGCCGACATCGCCGTGGCCACCAACGCCGGCCAGATCAAGACCGGCTCCGCCAGCCGCACCGACCGCATCGCCAAGTACAACCAGCTGCTGCGCATCGAGGAAGACCTGGGGGATAGCGCGCGGTTATGGGGTTGAGCTGCTGCGCAGGTAATTGGTATTTGGCAATGTGCTTGCAGAGGCTGAGCGATCCCGATGTCACTTGCCATTTCCACCGGGATCAGCGCGATTTGTAGCTAGCAGCTACCCGATCCCAGGACCCCAGAACACTACGCATTTTTTTATTTGCCAGCCGTCCACCACGCTGTTATAATGGCATTGCCACGTTCCCCCCGGAACCGAGGCGTGTCATTCCTCGGTGGTTTCGAGCAATTCCCGTGCGTACACAGCAATGAAGATGGAGACCTGCAAATGAAGAATCGGAAACCTCTGGGCCGGCGTTTGTTGCTTGAGGAGCTGGAAGGGCGCGTAGTGCCGTCAGGCACGGCGACCACCAGCACAAATTGGGCGGGTTATGCGATTTCCGCCTCGAAGGTCACTGCGGTGAGCGGGTCGTGGGACGTGCCCACCGTAACCGGCTCAAGCAAGGGCACAACGTATTCCGCGGAATGGGTGGGCATCGACGGCTACACTTCCAGCACGGTTGAGCAAATCGGCACGGAAGCCGACTACTCCAACGGCGCCCCCTCGTACTACGCCTGGTACGAAATGTACCCGGCCAATTACTACACCATCACGCAAGTGCCGATCAAGGCCGGCGACGCAATTACTGCTTCGGTGACCGCCAGCGGCAACTCCTTCGCCTTGACCATTACCGACACCACCACGGGCAAGACCGACACCGTTACCAAGAGCGCGCCTGGCGTGGCGGAGTCCTCCGCGGAATGGATCGTGGAAGCGCCGTCCTCCAATTCCGTGCTGCCTTTGGCGAACTTCGGCACGGTCACTTTCTCGGGCGCCACGGCGACCGTCGGCGGCACCTCGGGGGCGATCGGTTCATTCCCGTCGAGCGAGATCGACTCCATCAACATGGTCTCCAATAACAACGCGGTGGAGGCCACGACCTCGAATTTGACGACTTCGGGCGCGGGTTTCACAGTTACCTACTCGGCCGGCACAACCACGACTCCCACGCCTCCCACTACTCCTACCCCTCCGACTACTCCTACTCCTCCCCCCACGACCCCCACACCTCCTACGGGGCATCATCACGGCGGCGGCGGGTATGGCTACGGCGGCGGATATGGTTACGGCGGCGGATTCGGGTTCGGTTTCGGTTTCGGTTTCGCACCCAACATGGTAGTGCCGCCCATCAGCATGGTGGCTCTCGGCACGGCTGCTTCCGTGCCCACCACCAATCAGCTGAACTCCGTCACCTCGACCACTGTGCAGGCGACGGTTCAAGCCGTGCCGCCGGTGCTGGTTGCTGGTGAGGGCTTGCAGCTTAATTGGATTCATCCCGGGGACGTCCAGAACGACGGTACGACAGATTTTGATAAGCTGGACGGTGGGGCGCTGCAATTCAATCTGCTTTCCACGTCTTTGACGGCAAACGTTCCAGGCAGCCCGACTGCCGGTCAGGCGGGCTTGGGGGCCAACATGGCTAGACGGTCAGTCCTGTCGATGTCGCCTGGACTGTCGCCAGCCACCCTTGAGTGGCGCCAGGCGAGCGATGCCTGCTTCGAATCGGGACGCTGGGAAACGCCGATGTCGGAGGACATCGCGCCGGAGTTGGCCAGCCCGGCGGGTCAACTAGCAACGACCAACCAGTCCGCGAACGTGATATTGGCTTTGGCCCTGGGCGGCTGGGTGATTGCTGAACAGCAGCCGACCACCCGCCGGCGCGGGCAAGGCGAGCGGATAGTCGCGAAATCGTGACGCTTGGCTAAGTTATTGCTTGGTCGAGCGGTAAGAAAAATAGACACCAACCCGAAGTGTAAGCGAGGCAGGCCTGAGGCCCTGGCTTACACTTCGGGTTAGTATTTATTCTTGCAAAATATCGCAAACTTGCGATTGCAATCTTCGCGCCCCGCAAGGTTCTGGTGTTGAGTTGAAGGTATGCCCCAACAACGTTGTTGGTATTTCGTAAGGAAGCTGGCAGCGTCCCGCTGCTGGAATGGCTTGACGAGCTTGAGCAGAAGGAACCGAAAGCCTTTGCACGCTGTCTCGAAAGAATCCAGCAACTTGAACGATCAGGGCATGAACTTCGAAGACCGGTGTCAGACATTCTGCGCGACAAGATTCACGAACTGCGTGCAAAACTCGGCAAGGTTCATTATCGCGTTTTGCATTTTTTCGAAGGACGCGAGAGAAACGTCGCTTGCCTGACCCACGGTTTTACGAAGGCGGGGGCAGTCCCTGATGCTGAGATCGAGTTCGCGATCTGGGCAAAAGAGCTGGTGGACAGTGATCGCGACCGTTACACAGCAGAATTGGAGTTGTGAAATGGCGAAGAAACGCACGCGAAACTTCGGGGATGTCATTCGGGCAAAACTCGCTGCCAATCCAGAATTGGCCAAGGCGGTCGAAGAGGAATCGTTCAACGCCAACATCGCCCAACAGGTCTACGATCTGCGAACGTCAGCCAAGCTGACGCAAAAGGAACTTGCTGCACTTGTCGGTACTCAACAGTCCGTCATCTCAAGGATCGAAGACGCGGATTATGACGGCCATTCTTTGCTGATGCTGAAGCGCATCGCCAGCGCACTTAATCGTCGGCTTAAAATCGATTTTTGCGACAATTCGGAATTGTCAGTTGCAAAGATCACAGGGTGATTTCTGCCTCCTTCGCGGCCTCCAACTCGGCGTGAAGGGAAAGAATGGTATCGTTCAATCCAGATCGGATTGCATTAATAGCCGCCTCCATCTCTTCGTTCCGCTCGTCGACCACCACAGTGATCAATCCTTCATCATAAAGGACGTGAATCATCGTATTAAGGACTTCCGGGATCGCCCCTTTGCTGTCCCAAACGTCCGCAGCAGTGGGGTCACGATAAACAAATAGTTCCACGACGGCGTCAAAGGGAATTTGGCAGAAAGAGCCAAAGCGCTCACCAGTGTTTGCGTTCTCAAAAACGGCTCGTGGCCACAGTTGGCGTATCGCACGAACCGCAACTTCGATAGACTCCAATCCTGCGGCAGATTAAAGCCGTACGTCAATGCCGCCGATCATGCGAATCTCTCCATCAATTGAAAAGTCTCACAATCCCCTTCGGCTTTTCCGATAGCGCCGAATCAACGCATTGGTCGAACTATCGTGCCCCAAACGGGGCTCCTCCTTGCCCTCCAGCTCGGGCACAATTCGCTGCGCCAGCACCTTGCCTAGCTCGACTCCCCATTGGTCGAAGGAATCCACGTTCCAGATCACTCCCTGCGTGAAAACGATGTGCTCGTAGAGAGCGATCAGCTTGCCGAGCGCCGCCGGCGTCAGCCGCTCTAGCATTAGCGTGTTGGACGGCCGATTGCCCTCGAAGGTGCGGTGCGGCACCAGCCAATCGGCGGTGCCCTCGGCCTTGACCTGCTGGGCGGTCTTGCCGAAGGCCAGCGCCTCCGCCTGGGCGAAGACATTCGCCATGAGCAGGTCGTGATGCCGGCCCATGGGGTCAAGCGCCTCGTTGAAGGCGATAAAATCGCAAGGGATCAGCTTGGTCCCTTGATGAATCAGCTGATAAAAGGAGTGCTGGCCGTTGGTGCCCGGCTCGCCCCAGTAGATGGGACCGGTCTGGTAGGCAACCTCGGCGCCGTCGAGCGTGACGTGTTTGCCGTTGCTCTCCATCGTCAGCTGCTGCAAATAGGCCGGGAAACGCTTCAGGTACTGCTCGTAGGGCATCACCCCGACCGTTTGCGATCCGAAGAAGTTGTTGTACCACACGCCCAAAAGGCCCATGATCACGGGCAAATTGCTCTCCGGCGGGGCGGTGCGAAAATGCTCGTCCATTTGATGGAAGCCGTCGAGCATGGCGCGGAAATGCTCGGGGCCGACCGCGAGCATCGTCGATAGCCCGATGGCCGCGTCCATGGAGTAGCGGCCGCCGACCCAGTCCCAGAACTCGAACATGTTGGCCGTGTCGATCCCGAACTTGGCCACCTCGGCGGCGTTGGTGGAAACGGCGACAAAATGCTTGGCGACCGCCGCCGGATTCTGTCAGCGTCTTGAGCGCCCAGGCCCGTGCTGACTGGGCGTTGGTCATGGTCTCCAGAGTCGTGAAGGTCTTCGACGAGACGATGAACAGCGTCTGGTCGGCATCCAGGTCGCGCGTGGCCTCGACGAAGTCGGTGCCATCGACGTTGGAGACGAACCGAAAAGTCATGTCGCGGCGGCTATAATGCCGCAATGCTTCGTAGGCCATCACCGGCCCCAGATCGGAGCCGCCGATGCCGATGTTGACGACATTGCGGATCGGCTTGCCGGTGTGCCCCTTCCAGTCGCCGCTGCGGACGCGGTCGCAGAAGTTGGCCATCTTGTCGAGCACGGCATGCACCTGCGGCACCACATTCACGCCGTCCACCATGATGGTTTGCGTCTTCGTGGCGCGCAGGGCAGTGTGCAGGACGGCGCGCTTCTCGGTGACGTTGATCTTGTCGCCCCGAAACATGGCGTCGATGCGCGCCCGCAGACCGGATTCCTCGGCCAGCTGGAAAAGCAGTTTGAGAGTGTCGTCAGTGACGCGGTTCTTGGAGTAGTCGAGGTAGATGCCGACAGCCTCGGCCTTCAGGCGCTCGCCGCGCTGGGGGTCGTCGGCGAAAAGCTTGCGGAGGTGCAGTTCCTTGATTTTTCCATAGTGGTCCTCCAGCGCCCTCCATGCGGGGCGCTGGGTTAACGGGGTGACGCTCATGCTGGTTCCTCGTAGTGGTTGCGGCTCTGGGCGGTTTAGCGCAGTCTATGCGGCGGGAACCCTTTTTGTAGGTCCCGTCTGCCGGACGGGACCTTTTTTCACTCCACGCTTCAGGTCCCGCCCGGCAGGCGAGACCTACTTCGGATCAATCACCTTGGCTTCCTTGCCGTCCGGATTGAACAGCACGAGCCGGCCGCCGATTCCTTGCTGGGCGGTGAGCCGGGCGGCGAAGGGAGGAGTGGTGGAGGCGGCGCCCTGTTCATTGAAGACCACAAGGCTTCCTCCCGACCGCGTCAGCGCGGTGGAAGCCGCCAGGTAGGGCACCGGCGAGGCTTTATCAGGGTACCTGTACAGCCAGGTTTCGATCACGTTCAGGAAATTGTCCTTGCTATCGGTAGCTTGCCTGTAGGTCATGCCGGTCGTCCGAAACAGGGCGGCGGGAAGGCCGTTGCGGTAGAAAGTGAGCAAGCTGTCATTGCCCTTGCGCATGGTGTCCTGGTACTCGGTGATGGTCAGCAGCGTGCTGCCGTCGCTGCCCTTGACGGTGAACGGGGCATTGACCACGGTGCCTGCCGGCGCAGCGGGGGCTTGCTGATACGGTTGCTGCTGATACGGTGGCTGCTGCTGATAAGAGGGTGGTTGCTGCTGGGCTTCCGAGCGCAATCCAAAGCCCAAACCGACAGCTGCAAGGCCGATGGATAGGACGGCGATTCGCCAGCGCCAGAGCTGGGCTTCCATTTTACGTGTTCGCATTTCCAGTTGCTGCACGCGGTCGACAAGGTTTTCCACTTCAAGACTCCTTTCGCGAAGGCAGGGAAAGTAAACCGATTAGTTGGCCTAGAGTACCGGTCATGCGGAAAAGTTGCAAGATGACCCCCTTGACGCGCATTGCGCAAGCTGGTGAAATTGAGCTGTGGCCGCGAGTGCCCTCGGGCTGCCGAGCAGGATGCTCCACTGCCGCCCCTCAGATCCAGCAGTGCGCATCCCTTGCCCTGTCAACGGAACCAACAACGAGTTTCTGCATGCTGCCGTCTTGGTGGCGGAATCTGGTGCGAGGCAACCGCGGCAAGGTCAAGCCGGCTGGGCGGCGCGGCGGCGGTCCCAAAGCGTCGGTCAGATTGCAGCTCGAGCCGCTGGAGGACCGGACCTGTCCCAGCACACTCACCGCTATTGCCGTCACCCCGGCCAACGCGACCGCCGTTGCCGGCCAGAATCAGACGTTTATTGCCACGGGGACTTTTAGCAACCCCACGTCCACGCTAGCGCTGTCGGCTCCCGTCGTGATGGGTTCCGTCTCGCTCGGTTCGGCAAGCGTGGGGCAGGTGGCTGTCAATCCAACCACCAGTCAAGTTTATGTGGGGAGCGGATATGTCTCTGGTGCGCTGCAGGTGGTAAATGCCTCCAATCCAGGGAGTCCCACCATTGTGACCAGCGCGACCGTCCCGCAGGGTTGGGGCGCCGTGTACGATCCAGACAATAACGACTATTACACGGGGGAAGGACATGGCGGCAATGTTTATGTCTATAACAGTGCGAATAATGCTCTTGTCACGACCATTTCCCTCGACCCCGCTGGCCAACTCGGCTATATTCCGGGGGGATTCGCCGTCGATACCACCCTCAATTACATTTACGTCGAATGCCAATCTGGCCAGCAAACCGTCGAATTATATGTGATCAACGGGTCGAACAATACCATCCTGACTGGGCCGTTGGCTTCTGGCGGCGTCAACGGCTATCCGGTCGCAAATTGGACTTCGACTACGGATAAGGTCTATGTTCCGGACGACGTTTCACCCGCCAGCATCAACACGCCGTTTTATTCGGCACCGACTTTCTCATCCTCCGCCTCGAACGACGTTCAGTCGGAAAGCATCATTGCGCCAACCCCGTCACGAATCAACTTTTTGCGGTCAGCACGGGGTCGGGCATCGAGGTCTTAAGCGGGACCAACGAGTCCAACGTTTTGGGAACCATCAATGTCAGCTATAGCGGCTCCTTCGGTGTCAACACCACCCTCGACCGTTTCTACGTCGGCGATCCGACCAACAACAGCATCGACGTGATCGACGGCGTGACCGACACCGACATCGGCAGCATTTATCTCGGCCCCGGCGTGGCTCCTGGGCCCATGGCCGTCGATTCGACGAACAATCTCATTTACGTGGCGGCCTCCGTTCCCGGCGGGACAACATCACTTTTCGTGATCCAGGACGGCCCTGACTCCGTGTTCTGGAGCAGCGGCGCCCCGGCAGTGGCCAGCATCAGTGCGACCGGTGTGGCCACGGCCCTCACTCAGGGACAGTCCACCATCACCGCAAACGGGGGCAGCGTCAGCGGGTCCACCAATTTGACCGTCATTTCAGCCGCGGTGACGAACTTTGTCCTGACTGGCATGCCAAGCAGCATCACGGCCGGCATGCCCTTCAACGTAACAGTCACCGCCGAGGGTCCCACTGGCAACACCGCCACGGGCTTCACCGGCACCGTCCACTTTTCAAGCAGCGACGGTCAGGCGGTGCTGCCGCCAAACAGCACACTAACCAACGGCGTCGGGATCTTCAGCGTCACGCTGAGGACTGCCGGCAACCGCACGGTGACCGCCGAGGACACGAACAACGCTATCCCTTCCGCGACCAGCACGATCAATGTCACGCCGGCGGCGGCGACGCATTTCACTGTCACCGCGCTGGCGCCGACCCGGCAGGCAACCTTGTCCTAGTCACCGTGACAGCGCTGGATCAGTACAACAACACCGTTACCGCTTACAACGGCATAATCCACCTTACCAGTAGTGACATTCAGGCCGGGTTCCCGGCCGATAGCACCCTTACCAACGGCATCAATCTATTCGCCGTGACCCTGAAAACGGCGGGCGTCCAGACGATCACTGCCACCGACAGCGCCGTCGGCAGCGTCAATGGCACCAGCAACGGCATCACCGTCAGCGCGGCCGCGCTCGCTCGTTTCGCCGTCGTCGGCCCAACCGCGGTCACGGCGGGAACCGCGGCCGTCATCACGGTCACGGCACAGGACACCTACGGCAACACGATCACAGGTTACACGGGCACCGTTCACTTCACCACCACCGACGGCAAGATCACGCCTCCCAGCAACAGCACGCTGGTCAGCGGGATGGGTGTCTTCGGTGTGACCTTTAAGACAGCGGGCATCCAAACGCTCACTGCCGCCGACACGGTTTCCAGCACGATTAAAGGGACCAGCAGTAACATCACCGTGAACGCCGGGGCCGTGACCCAATTTGGCTTCAATGGACCGCTGAGCAATGTCACAGCCGGCGTCCTATTCCCCCTCACGGTCTTGGCCGAGGACAGTTTTGGCAACACGGTGGCCAGCTACGCAGGCACCGTTCACTTCACCACCACCGACCTGCTGGCGACACCGCCGGCGGACAGCACCTTAACCGGCGGCGTCGGCATTTATAGCGTGGTGCTCAAGACAGCAGGCAACCAAAAGCTGACGGCCACGGACACCACGACTGCGAGCATCAACGGCACCACCAGCCCGATCACGGTCATCGCCGGCGCGGCGGCCCTTTTTATCGTCAGTCACACGCCCAACAGCATCACGGCCGGCGCTCAGTTCTTTCCATCCGATTTCACCGTCACCGCTAAGGACTCCTTCGGCAACACGGCCACAGGTTATACCGGCACCTTGCAATTCAGCAGCACTGACAGTCTGGCTGCATTGCCGGGCAACACCACACTCACTGGCGGTGTGGGTGAATTCAATGCCACGCTCTATACGGACGGCAACCAGACGATCACCGTTTCCGACATCACCGCCAGCGGAATCGAAGGGACTAGCAACACCATCACCGTGCGTGCTGGAGCAGCAACGCAATTTATCGTCAGCGCCAAGCAGCGCCACCGCCGGCATCGCTATCACCGTCACCGTCACGGCAGAGGACTCCTTCAACAACACGGCCATGAGTTACAATGGCACCGTCGACATCTCGTCCAGCGACGGCCATGCGGTGTTGCCGAACAGCAGCACGCTGAGCGGGGGCGTGGGCACCTTCAGCGTCACGTTGACAACAGCCGGGATCCAAACGGTGACTGCGGCCGACAGCGTGAACACTGCTCTCAAGGCCACGAGCAATGCCATCACCGTCAACCCTGCCGCGGCAACCCAGTTTGTGGTCAACACGCCTGCCACCGTCACGGCGGGCGGCATCTTCAACCTCACGGTCACGGCCCAGGACACATTCGGCAACACGGCGACCGCTTACACGGGCACGGTCGGCTTCACGACCACCGACCCGTTGGCGCCGCCGCCAGGCAACGCGACGCTGACGCACGGATTTGGCACCTTCAGCGCAGTGCTGGAAAAGGCGGGTCCGCAAACGCTGACGGCGACCGACACGACCACCAACAGCATTACCGGCACAAGCAACATCATCACCGTCAACCCTGCCGCGGCCACGCGATTGACCGTGACCGGCACGCCAAGCAGCGTGACGGCGGGCACGAGCGTCACCTTCACGGTCACGGCGCTGGACACCTTCGGCAACACGGCCACGGGATACAGCGGCACCGTCCACTTCACCACCACCGATGGCCAGGCCGCGCCGCCTATCAACACCACATTGGCCAACGGTTTGGGCACGTTCAATGTCACCCTCAAAACGGCGAGCAATCAGACGATCACGGCTGCCGACACGGCGACCGCCATCAACGGGACGAGTGCCGCCGTCACCGTGAACCCTGGTTTGGCCAGCCACTTCAGCTATACCGGACCGCTCAGCACCGTCACGGCCGGCACGGCGTTCAACCTCACGGTCACGGCCCTTGACTCCTACGGCAACACGGCGACTGGCTACACCGGCACGGTCCACTTCACCTCCACGGATAACAAGGCGACACTCCCAACCGACAGCAGCTTGATAGGCGGCATGGGCGGCTTTTCTGTCGTCTTCAAGACAGCCGGCAGTCAAATGGTGTCGGCCACGGATACCGTGACCACGAGCATCAACGGGACCACCAGCCCAATCCAGGTCAGCCCCGGCCAGGCCGCGATTTTCGTTGTGACCGGCACGCCGAGCGCTGTTACCGCGGGTACGAACGTCAATTTCACGGTCACGGCGCTGGATACGTTCGGCAACACGGCCACGGGTTACACCGGCACGGTCGGCTTCACCACCACTGACACCCTGGCAACCGCGCCGGCCAATTCGACGCTGACCAGCGGAGTGGGCGTTTTTGGTGTAACGCTCAAGAAGTCAGGCAATCAGTCGTTGACGGCCACCGACGCATCCACCGGCAGCATCAACGGCACTAGCAATACCATCACCGTTACCGCGGCCGCAGCCACACACTTCAGCGTGACAGGCACGCCAAACAGCGTCACCGCGGGCACGAACGTCAATTTCACGGTCACGGCGCTGGATACGTTCGGCAACACGGCCACGGGTTACACCGGCACGGTCGGTTTCACCACCACCGACATATTGGCAACCGCGCCCGGCAATTCGACGCTGACCAGCGGACTGAGCGTCTTTGGCTTGACGCTCAAGAAGTCAGGCACCCAGACGCTGACGGCGACAGACGCGTCCAACAACAGCGTCAACGGCACGAGCAACACAGTCACCGTCTCCGCGGCAGGGGCAACACACTTTACAGTGACCGGCACACCGGGCAGCGTGACCGCGGGCACCAACGTCAATTTCACCGTCACTGCCTTGGATACGTTCGACAACACGGCAACTGGCTACTCCGGCACCGTCGGCTTCTCGACCACCGACCCATTGGCAACCGCGCCTAGCAATGCGACGCTGACCAGCGGTGTGGGCGTCTTCGGTGTGACGCTCAAGAAGTCCGGCAACCAGACGTTGACGGCGACCGACACGTCCACCAGCAGCATCAACGGCACCAGCAACGCCATCACCGTGACCCCGGCAGGGGCAACACACTTTACCGTGACCGGCACCCCGAGCAGCCTGACCGCGGGCACAAACGTTAATTTCACGGTCACAGCGCAGGATACGTTCGGCAACACGGCCACGGGTTATACCGGCACGGTTGGCTTCACTACCACCGACACACTGGCAACCGCGCCGGCCAATTCGACGCTGACCGGCGGCGTAGGCACGTTCACCATCACCTTGAAAACGGCCGGCGACCAAACGCTCACGGCCACGGACGTCTCCACCAGCAGCATCACCGGCACAAGCAGCACCATCACGGTTATCCCCGCAGGGGCATCGCAGTTTGTGGTCGCCGTGCCCAATGCGGTCACCGCGGGCAGCGCCGTCAGTGTCCGGGTTACGGCGGAAGACCCCTTTGGCAACATCGCCACAAGCTACGCCGGCACCGTGACGTTCACCAGCAGCGACCCCGCCGCCGCGCTGCCGGCCAACAGTGCGTTGCCCGGCGGCGTCAATACCTTCGCCGCTACGTTCAAGACAGCCGGCACGCAGACCCTCACTGCCACGGACACAACCACGCTCAGCATGACCGGCAACGGTGTGATCACCGTGAACCCCCTGGTGAGCACAGTTGCGACGCACTTTTCAGTCACCGCCCCCACTTCCATCACGGCGGGCAACCCCCTGGTCTTCACCGTGACGGCCCTGGACCAGTCCAACAACATCGCCTCCACCTACAACGGCACCGCTGCATTCACCACCAGCGACGCTCAGGCCGTTCCTCCGGTCGACAGCACCCTCACGAACGGCGTGGGAACCTTCACCTTTATCTTGAAGACCGCGGGCACCCAGACAGTCACCGCCACCGACACGAGCACGGCCAGTATCACCGGCAGCAGCGGACCGATCACGGTCAATGCGGCCGCGGCCACCCACTTCACAGTTTCAGCGCCGCCCACCGCGGTGGCGGGCCAAGCGTTCAGCTTCACGGTCACGGCCCTGGATTCCTTCGGCAACACCGCGAAGGGGTATGCCGGCACCGTGGCTTTCACCACCACCGATCCACTGGTGCCGACGCTGCCCAACAGCACCCTGACAAATGGCGTGGGCATCATCAGCGCCACGCTGGAAAAAGCGCAAACCACCACGATAACGGCCGCCGACACCGCCACAACCAGCATCAATGGCACCTCCAGCGCGGTCACCGTCACTCCCGCGGCGGCGACGCATTTTGTGATTACTGGCATGCCCAACAGCATCTCCGCCGGCCTGGGATTTGCCCTGTCGATCACGGCCGAGGATCAGTTTGGCAACAAGGCCACGACCTACAGCGGCACCGTCCACTTCTCCAGCACCGATAGCCAGGCCGTGCTGCCCTCCAACCGAACGCTGGTCAATGGCTTCAGGGCCATCACCTTCACAATGAAGACGGCGGGCATCCAAACGGTCACGGCGTCGGACACCGTCGCCACCGGCATCACCGGCACCAGCGGGCCGATCGACGTCACGCCCCTGTCCACGCCTTCGATTTTTGTCATCAGCGGCACGCCAGCCGCCACGGTTGCCGGCACGACGTTCAATTTCACCGTCACCGCTCTGGACACGTACGGCAACACGGTCACGGCTTACACCGGCACCGTCCATTTCAGCAGCACCGACACCCAGGCCACGTTGCCGGCCGACACGACGCTGACCAGCGGCGTCGGCACGTTCAGCGCCACGCTCGCGACCGTCGGCACGCAGACGCTCACGGCCGACGACACGGTCACCGCCGGCATCCGCGGCGTCAGCCCCGCCGTCACCGTCAGCCCGGGCGCCCCCGCCCAGTTTGCGATCACCGGCACGCCGGGCACCGTCGCGGCGGGCAGCATGTTCAATTTCACCGTGATTGCCGAGGACCAATTCGGCAACGTGACCCCAAGCTACAACGGTTATGTCGCGTTCAGCAGCACCGATTTCCAGGCGGTGCTGCCTACCAACACTCCCATGACCAACGGCGCCGGCACCTTCAGCGCCACCCTTGCCACCGCAGGCGCCAAACGCTGACGGCGTCCGACCTTTTCAACGGCACTCCCATCGGAACCAGCAACCCGATCACCGTGCAGGCCGGCCCGCCCGCGGGTTTTACGGTCAGCGGGCCTGGCAGTGTGCTGCCGGGCAATGCTTTTAGCTTCACGGTGTCGGCCGTCGACCAGTTCGGCAATGCCACGCCCGCTTATACCGGCACCGTCCACTTCTCTAGCACCGACCCCATGGCCACCCTGCCGGCCGACACGACCCTCACCAACGGCACCGGCACCTTCACCGCGATCTTGCAATCAGGCGGCAGCCAAACCTTGACGGCCGCCGACACCATCAACAGCGTGCTCACCGGCAACGCAATCATCGGCGTGGCCGTGATCAACGGCGGCGTGACCATCAATATCCCGACCTATTTCCACGTCCACCGCGGCGACACCGTCACGGTCCCCGTCGACATCAGCTCTCTTGGCGATGCCGTCAACGGCAATGACGGCTTGAGCGCGGCCAACCTCGTGGTGTATTACGATCCCAGTGTTTTCACGGTGACTGACTCGGACATCAATCTCGGCACCATTCCCGGCGCTACTCGCCCAGTTCCCCCAACGGCTGGACCGTCCAAGCCGATACCAGCACGCCGGGCCTGATCGACATTTACCTGGCCGCCACCACTGCGGCGTTTACCGGCACGCAGGGCGGCAGCCTGGCGACGATCAATTTCCACGTCAACACCAGCGCGGCCTTCGGACCGAGCATGCTCAACCTGGCCGCCGACACCGCCGGCACCCAACCGCTTACCTATGTCCTCGACGACCAGTTTAACCTGTTCACCCTCGACCCCGCGCCGCAGGACGACGCCACCCTGAATCCTTACAGCTATACCAGCTCCAGTCCGGTGGACGGCATCGTCACGGTCGTCGGCGCCACGCATTTTGTCGTCAGTGCCCCGAGCAGTGCTTCGATCGGCGGCCCTGTTGCCTTCACCGTGACGGCCCAGGACCAGTTCAATGCGACAGACACCGGCTACACCGGCACCATCCATTTCACCAGCAGCGACGCGAATGCGCTCTTGCCGGCGGATGCGACGCTCACCAACGGCGTCGGCGTATTCACCGCCACGCTGCAAACGCCCGGCACGCAGACGATCACCGCCACCGACACGGCCGTCAGCACAACGACCGGCACCAGCAACGGCATTACCGTGCGGGGTTTCTCGGTCGCCAGCGTGCTTCCGGAGCCCACCGGGTTCGTCGCGCAGTTCAGCTCGGCGTTCGCTCCGACCAGTCTCGGCCTGTACACGACCGCCCCCGATGTCACGCTCACCGGCCCGTTGCCGTCCACTGCCAGCGTGCACGGCTCGATTATCATCGACCCGTCCGACACCTCGTTCACGTTCGTCAAGACCGGCACCGGCACGGCCGGCCTGCTGACGCCGGGCACCTACACCCTGACGTTGGCAAGCGGCGCCACCGGCATCACGGACACCACAGGGGGCCTGCTTTACGGCAACGGCACCACCGCCGGCACCAACTTCGTCACCTCGATAAGTATCTCCCCGCCAACCGGCCTGATCCTGAGCATTCCAGATTTCGCCCGCGGGCCCGACGGCGCCGACGACATCAAGGTCCCCAACAACACCAGCCCCGGCATTCCACTGACGATCACCAACCCCACGGCCAACCCGATAAGCCTCACCGATCTGACCTTCACCCTCAGCTACCTCCCGTCTCTGCTGACCATCAGCGGCACCCTGAACGGCCCCGCGGGAAGCACGCTGACGCTGTCGTCCAACACCGGCGGTCTGGCTACGTTCGTATTCCAGGCCGGTTCGGCACTGACGCTCAATGCATCAGCCACGCTGACCTTGGGTCAGCTCGTGGCGCAGGTGCCCAACAGCGCGGCGGCGCTCTACAAGTCCAAAGCATTGCTGCACGTGAGCAACATCACCGCCAGCGACGGGGCCGCTGGCGTTGACGTGATTGGCAACGACGGCGTGCAGGTCGTGGCGTACCTTGGCGATGTCAATGGCGACGGCGTCTACAGTCCGATTGATGCCGCACTGATCGCACGGGTGGCAGTCAACCTGGATCCTGGTTTCGCGGCATTCCCAATGCTCGACCCGGCCATCGTAGGCGACGTGAGCGGCGTCGGCTTCGTGACCTCGACGGATGTCACCATCATCAATCGCCTGGTCGCCGGCATTGCGGCGGCGCAGATTCCATTGCAGCCCAACGGTCTGGTGATCACGCCCACCGGGCCCGATCCGATTTTGAGCCTTCCCACTGACTTGCGAGCTGACGCCGGGGGCCACGGTCGTCGTTCCGGTGGACATCGACACGGCCCGCCCAGCCGGCAGCATCGGCATGACGGAAGCGATCCTCGCTTTGAGCTACGACCCAGGTGTCTTCGACGTGTCGGCGGCGGACGTCCAGCTCGGCACAATTCCCAGCGCCGGCAGCGGCTGGCAGCTGACAACGGTGGTCAACGCCCAGACCGGTGAAATCGGCATCGACCTCTTCAGCGACACGCCGATCCTGACGACGGCGGGTGGGAGTTTGGTGACGATTGCCATGCAGGTAGTGGGCAGTGGGCAGTGGGCAGTGGGCAGTGCAGAACTGGGCAGTGGGCAGTGGGCAGTGGGCAGTAATGCGGGATCAGCGGCTTCTCTGACACCGATATCCTTGGTTAGCCAAGTCGATCCGACAGGGCAGCGGCTGTTCACGACCACGGTGACCGACACCCAGGGCACGTTCGTTCTGCACTTAAACAGTGGACAATGGACGGTGGCCAGTGGCAGCCAATTGACAATGGATCAAGTCCCGGCGCCAATCGCGGACATCGGCGCCCAGGACTCACTGCCCACGGCCCACTGCCCACTGCCCACTTCTGCACTGCCCACGGCCCACGGCCCACTGCCCACTGCTGCACTGCCCACTGCCCACGGCCCGCTGCCCACTGTTATCGTGGACGTCGTGTTTGAGAGTTTATCGCTGAACGATACCCAACTTGATGCGCTCGCGCCGCCCTGGGCCGAGGATTTGATTGGTCCCGCCGAATGGTCAGTGGACGATAACCTAGCTTACCTCCGGCAGCCCGCCGGACAGCAGCCGGGGACAATCCCGAGTTTGACGGATGACTTTGAGATGGATGATGCCTTCGATGTCCTTAAAATCTCAACATGACAATTACGGTTGCGGCGGCGCTGGCGGCGTATTTTGTCGGCGCAATTCCCGTCGGCTATCTGGTGGGGCGTTGGCGCGGCATCGACATTTTCCAACACGGCAGCGGCAATATCGGGGCAACTAACGTCGGCCGCGTTTTGGGCTGGCGCTGCGGCATCCTCGTGTTTGTGCTCGATTTCGCCAAGGGCGCGCTGCCGGCCGCCGCGGCTTCGGCATTGGGGGCCGCGCAAGCGATCGAACCGGCGGTGTTGCCTGGCGTGGCGGCTGGCCTGGCGGCATTTGTGGGGCATCTCTTTCCTATTTACCTTGGCTTTCGCGGCGGCAAGGGTGTTGCCACGGGGGCCGGCGTCGTCACGGTGCTGCTGCCGATTCCGATGCTTGCCGCCCTGGCCGCATGGATCGTCGTGCTGGTCGCATCGCGTTACGTGTCGTTGGCCTCGGTGGCCGCGGCATTGGTGCTGTGCGGCACTTACTTTGCCTTGACGGATGAGCCGCTGGGCCGGGCCAGTCTTATACTGAGCCTGTTCTGCCTGGTCGCCGTTGGGCTTGTCGTGGTCAAGCACGCCGGCAATCTCGGCAGGCTGTTGCACGGAAATGAAAACCGCCTCGGAGATCGACCGATAATGCGCCTGGCCTCCAAAACGATACATGTGCTGGCCGTCGGCCTGTGGTTCGGCATGGCCGTCTTTTTTAGCTTCCCGGTGGCGCTGTCGCTGTTTGGCTCGTTTGAGACGATGGCCGAATCGCCCGATCGGCCAAGCTGGTTTCCGCTGCCGAATGAGTTCAAGCTGGCGGGCCTGCAAAAAGATCAGGGCACGCGTGCGGCCGGTTTCGCCATCAGTCCGCTGTTCGATCACTATTTCCTGTGGCAGGGCGTGTGCGGACTTCTCGCCACCGTCACCGCGCTGGGCTGGTCCAAGGCCGAGCCGGGCAGGCGAATCCACGGCCTGCGCACGGCGCTATTGCTGGCCGGCCTGGCCACGGTGGTCGTCGGCTGGCCGATCGAGCGGCAGGTAAGCGAGCTGCGCCAGACACGCAACAAAACTAGCGATGAATTGCTGGCAAAATGGAAGCAGGAAGGCCATTTCACCAACGTCGTCGAGACGGCCATCAAGGAAGCCCAGGCCGCGCGGGTTGAGTTTGGCAGATGGCATGTTTGGAGCTTGATGGTGAATTTCGTCACCATTGTGTTCGTGACGTTGGCCATGGCGCTAACAGCCCAGCCTGCCGAATAATCGCGACCTGCACTGAGGGGGCCGGAATGTCCGCCGCGACGCAAGACATCGAGCATCCTGCACGCACGCAGCGAAGCCGGCATCGCTATCTGTTTGTCGCCAAGCATCACGGAGGGGACAGGAACGCCGGCATGTGGCTCCCCGAAATCAGCCAGGAGATTGAGTTTTCCATCTTCGATATGGCGGATTCAAGAGAAATCGCCGATAATCGAGGATGGCTTTACGGCGTGCTGCTCGACGGCGATGGAGAGCTGGAAAGCATCGGTATGTGGGATGAACAGGTGGCTGAGTTTCAGCCGGCGCGTTCGCCGCAGGATCCTTGGCATGGATACCCGCAGTGGCCTATAGATGAGGCTGGTCCCCCCAACCGCAGAAAACAGAACTGCTGTCCGGATCGGGCAGTATTCGATCTTATGGTAATGGCGGCGATCATTAACAAGCTTCAACGCAAGCAGTTCTTGAAGGGGAGGCCGGCATGACGGCAATGAACTTCTCAACTGATCCCGACGCGGTTGTTCGTGTTCTGGATATGCGTGGATTTGGAATAACTTGGGCTGGGCCTAGCCCCTTCGACAATGGCTTTTGTTTTGGGTCTGAAACAGGTCAGCTCTTGTATACGGATCTGGATGGCAGGCCGACCGGTGAGCCACAGCTTTCGAGCGATTCGCGGGAGGCCATAAATGGCGTTGCACTCTTGACCGACTGCCTCGCGGTTACGACGAGGAAAGAAATCAACCTGATCTGGCCTTTTTGCGACGATCCGGCTGCACCTAATTTAGCTGTTTTGCCAGGCGGCGCACTTGACGTGGTGGCTACCCCAACCGGGCATTTCGTTATTCCGCGAGGGCGGGCCGGCATCATGTTCGTGAAGCCGATCAAGGACAAGGACCAGCCTGTCATAGTCTTCGACACGGAAAAACATGGATTCGGCGTTTGCCGCCTCATCGCATTGAGCGACGCCAACGGAGGCAATCTGATTGCTTGTGCGTTAAGACGGCGTGGAATCGGCTTTGCCAGCTTTCAAGAACATATCGCTGGCAGTTTGCTTCACACTATTGAGTTTCCTGGACTGGACATCGTTGATATTTGTTCCATGGGAACTCCTGAAAACCCCCATGCAGTCGTGGCGGCGGCCAGAAATGGCTCATTGGTGCTATTTCGTGACGTCAAGAACGACAAAACCCCCCTTCCATTCAAATTCAGCTCGGTGAATGGCGTCGTTTACCGTGTACTGAGCGCGAATGGCGACATTTATTTGCTAACTAGCAAGGGCTTGTTTTGCCTCTTTGGGCTCGCTGCGAGATTCCTTCGAGATTCCCCGTTGGGGCAGTTCAGCATGGCTCTGTTCTGGCTCCCAATTGGCGCAGTCGATGCCAATTTGGTCAACCACAGATGGCTTCTGGCCGTTGGCGCGGACGAAGTGTTTGTAGCCGACATTCAAAACATGCCGAAATCACCCGACAAGAATGGACAACTGGCATCCTTCAGCGCCATTAAACCATCATGGATTGAGTCAAAAACACCAGAAATGAATGAAGCAGCACCACGCTTCGCGGAGTCGCGCGTTGAGCAAACCTGTTTGCCAACTTGAGCCGGCGCACTGAAGGCACCATCGCCTCAGCGATCCGGATCGCATTTAAGCAATGCGGTCCATGCCCATCCACGGCCGCAGCACCTCAGGCACAACGATCGAGCCGTCAGCCTGCTGGCCGTTTTCCAGGATAGCGAGAATCGCTCGGCTTGCCGCCACGGCGGTGCCATTGAGCGTGTGGACGAAACGCGTTCCCTTGAAACCCGCGCCTTTATAACGGATGTTGAGCCGCCGCGCCTGGTAGTCGGTGCAGTTGGAGGTGCTGGTGACTTCGCCGTAATCGCCCTTGCCTCCCTCGCCGCGGCCGGGCATCCAGGCTTCCAGGTCGTATTTGCGATAGGCGGGCCCGCCCAGGTCGCCGGTGCAGGTGTCGATGACCTGGTAGGGCAGCTCCAGTTTCTGGAAGATCTCTTCCTCCGCCGCCAGGAGCTCCAGGTGAATGGCTTCACTTTGCTCCGGTGTGCAAAAAGCGAACATCTCGACCTTGGTGAACTGGTGGACGCGGTACAGGCCGCGCGTGTCGCGTCCGGGGGCCCCGGCCTCGGTGCGGAAACAGTGCGAGAGGCCCGACATACTTGAGCGGCAGCTTTGCCTCGTCGAGGGTTTTGTCGCGCTGCATGCCGCCGAGGGTGATTTCAGCAGTGGCGATGAGGCACAGGTCGCTGTTGGCGATGCTGTAGATCTGCGTTTCCGGCCCGCGCGGGATGAAGCCGATGCCCTTCGAGGATGTCGACGCGAGCGAGGTCAGGCGTGATGATCGGCGTATAGCCTTTGCCGCGCAGCACGCCGATGGAGAACTGGCACAGCGCCAGCTCCAGCAGCACCGCCGCGTTCTTGAGGAAATAGAACTTCTGCCCGGCGACCGCGGCACCGGCCTCGAAATCGACGAGATCCAATGCCTCGGCAAGGGCGACGTGATCCTTGGCGGGGAAGTCGAATAGCCGCGGCGTGCCGACTTTACGCAGCACCTTGTTGGCGGCCGCATCGGTGCCGACCGGCGCGTCGGGGTGGCTGAGATTGGGAATGCCGGCCAGGGCTGCGCGCATGGCGGCGTCGTTTTCTTTCGACTGTGTTTCGAGCGCCGCCACCTTGTCGCGGAGCTCGCGGCCCTCCGTGATCAGGGTTTGCTTCTTGTCCTTGTCCTTTTCCTTGGGGATCAGCTTGGCGAGCTCGTTTTGGCGCTGCTGAAGCACTTGCGTTTCGCTGATAAGGCGGCGACGCTGGTCGTCGAGCTCGACGACGCGATCGACGTCGGCCTTGACGTTGCGATTGACGCAGTTGGCTTTGACGGCGGCGAGGTTGTCACGGATGTAGGCGGGGTCGAGCATAACAAGGGTCCTATTTATTCCTGCCAAGGCTACAGGGTAGCGCAATCCTAACCGTGTTGACCTTTGAGAACAACCACAGTGAAATCATCTTGCAATGTGCCAGTGCGCTGCATCTTCGCGCTGTCGCGAAGAGCATCACAAATCTCCGGGCCGGTGTCGTCAACGGAACAACGCAGAATCTTGTCCCACCCCGCATATTTCCAAACGCCGTCCGTCATTGCCAGGACACTCCACGGCAACAAAAGTTCAGCGGCGAACGGCATGAAAACAGCATCTCCATTGCCCACGGGAGGATTTTTGTGCTGATGCGCGGTTAACACCACCCCAGCATTGCCAGCTTGAAAAAGCACGGCTGCGCTATCTCCGTTGGACACTCCGCAAATCCAACCATCCGAAACGCAAAATGCGACAATTGTGGTGAAGCCCGCTTTCGAGGTACTAGCGACGGCTTGGTCAGTCGCCTGCAAAAGATCCATCCATGTTCCCGGCGATCGAAGAGAATTCACAGAACACGCTAGCGCCGCGTCGAAGGTCGCCTTGCACGCCGTTCTCGCCGCGACCGCTCCCCCCGCACGCCCACCTTGACCATCTGCAACCACGCAAAGGTAGCACCTCGGTTCGCTCGGCAAACAGGCAACTTGAAAGGCGTCTTCATTTTCTGCGTGGCCGCCAGCCTCGGAATAGTGGAACACGGAGATCATGGGTGACTATCCTTTCACGCCCCGAAGATAGCTGATCTCACGGCCTCTTCTCCAGCGGCACATACGGCACATCATGCTTGCCGACGTAAATCTGCTCCGGCCGGATAGATGCGGTTGTTCTTGAGCTGCTCCAGCCAGTGCGACAGCCAGCCGGCCACGCGCGAGATGGCGAAGATCGGCGTGAACAGGTCGCGCGGGGATGCCGAGCGACTCGTAGACGATGCCCGAATAGAAATCGACGTTGGGATAGATGCCCTTGGGGCCCAAGCAGGCCGGCCATGACCCGCTCCAGCTCCACGGCCAAGTCGTATTGCTTGGGCCGGCCGGTCTCGGCGAAGACGTGCTCGGCCAGCTCCTGCAGCACGGTGGCCCGCGGGTCCTTCACCTTGTAGACGCGATGGCCGAAGCCCATGATCTTCTTCTTGTTGGTCGACGGCGTCCTCGGCCCAGGGCCTGGACGTTGGTCGACGCTGCCGATCTCGTCGAGCATGTCCAGCACTTCCTCGTTGGCGCCGCCGTGCAGCGGGCCGGTCAGCGTGCCGATGGCCGAGCTGATCACCGTGTAGGGATTGGCCAGCGTCGAGCCGGTGACGCGGCCGCTGAAGGTCGAGGCGTTCATGGTGTGCTCGGCGTGCAGGATCAGGCAGGCGTCGATGACCTTGCGCACCGCCGGCGACGGCTCGCGCTCGAACAGCATGTAGTAGAAGTTGGCGGCGTGATCGAGATCGTCGCGCGGCGTCGATCGGCCTCGTCGCCGTGGCGCAGGCGATGAAACGCGGCCACGACGGTCGGCATCTTGGCGATCAGGCGAACGACCGAGTCCCAGTTGCTCTGGGCATTGGTGACGTCGCGGGCCGGATAAAACATGCCCATGGCGGCCACGCCGGCCTGCAGGGCGTCCATCGGATGGCCGGTTTCGGGCAGGCACTTGATCAGATCCTTGAGCTTGTACTTGATGCGGCGATGGTGGCGGAGCTGGTCGTCGAAATCGGCCAGCTCGCGCTTGCGTGGGCAGCTCGCCCTTGAGCAGCAGCCAGGCGGTTTCCTCGAAGCAGCTCTCGCGGGCCAAGGTTTCGACGGCGATGCCGCGGTACTCCAGGCGGGCGCGTTTGCCGTCGATGAAACTGATCGCCGACTCCGCGACCGGCACGTCGGCGAGACCGGGCCGTAATGTCAGCTGATCCATGGTGCTCCCTGTAGTGCTCTGTGTTGGCGGGGCAGCACGGTGACAGGCCCCGGTGCCGCCGCCGTGTGCGTTGGCGTCATTATCTTAGGAAAGCAGGCGAACGGCAAATGCTAATGGTCAGCAATTACCACGACATACAGCTCCCCAGGCCCGTGTACACCTGTCACTAGCTTTAATTCGATGTCACCCGTCTTGCTGGGGCCCGTAATCAGCGACAAACAGCTTGGCAAATCCGCCTTTCCAAGTTCAAGGGCGGCGAACAGGTCGAACAGGTCCGGCAGCAGCTGAGACTTGCCGACGACCGCGATGTGAACCGGCGGCAGCAGGCTCAGCGAGCGCGGATCCTCGGGCCGGGTCGCCATGACCAGCGTTCCGGTCTCGGCAATGGCGTGGGCGACGCCGCTGATGCCGACGTCGGCCTGAAAAAAGACGGCCATTTCGGTTCCGGCCGGGAGGGTGTCGACGACTTGGACTTCCAATCCGAGTTGGCGCGCGGCCGAGGGAAGATCGAGCAAGTCGATGATCGGACCCCGACCAATCAGCAGTCGCCGAGCCGCCTTGGCCTGCACGAACTCCAGCACAAGGACCGATGCGGCGGCGACGTTGGCGGCAAGGTGGGCGCGCCCTCCGGCGGCGGTCAGTTCGTCGCAGAATCGTTTGACGGGATCTTTGCCCGCGCCCTGGTAGCCGATGGTGCCGCGCGGGGCAATGGGGGCGATGTCCCGGCCCGATTGCCTTCGGCGACGGACTGGCGCACACGTTGAAGAAGGGCGTCGCGGGAGGTGGTCAAATTTGAGTTCCTTGATCCTCAGCCAGGGCGGAAATAGGTATAATACGTGCAACAACCCTCAAACTCCACGGGTGGCGAACAAATGGAGGCGACAATGTTCAACAAGGACGAAGAAGCCCGCAAGCTCGCGGAAATCCATTACCAGATCGAACCGGAAATGCAGCAGATATTTCGCCTTACCAGCAGCCCTGGCACGGAAATACTGCCAGAGGAACCGATTAAGCTGCTGGAAGTGAGCGATTCCACTATTCCAACCGGTATCATGCCGCTGTGGTTCGGACCACTCCCGGAACAAGGAATCCACTCCCGAGTCGTGATCATCGAAATCACGCCCGAAGAATTCAAAAAACTTCAAACACAGGAACTTCAGCTTCCGAATGGCTGGGCCATTGGTGATTTACTGCCCAAACCCGCATTGGCTGTTCCCGCCTAAATCATGAATAACTCCGACGAGTGGGCAAGGGCTTATGCCCGCCAGGCTAAAGCTGATTTTGAAACCTGGCAGCACCTGCAAGAAAGCGCGTCCTTTCCGGAGTGCCACAAGCTTCTGATGTTGCAAATGACTTGCGAGAAGATCACCAAAGCCCACCTTTGCAGCGTTGGCATAGATCCCGTTTTACTTCAGGCGAGCCATGGCTACACCGCCAAGAACCTACCCGTCATCATCCGCCAACAACTTGCCCGGTCCGGCGTAAAGTCCAAGAGTGCTCCACGTATCCTCCATCACACCAAGCTCCTTGCACAGGAAATCGAATTATTGGCACCCGCGGTCAAACGGGGTGGCAAACGACCAGACAATTGCGAATACCCCTGGGAGGACGCCAATGGCAAACTGCATGTGCCGTTGGATTGGACATTTCTGCCTTCGAGGTTTTTGATTGAGCCCGCCGGCCGAACGTTTACGAAGCTTCTTCGTGGTGCGATAAACCGGCTATTGTAACAACTACGTTTGCCATCTCTCCCGAAACGTGCGCCGAGCCGCGCAGGAAAATCCCGCACGCTCGTCCAACCGCCCCCCGGACCGGGCAAATGCGCCAACCAACCCTTTGTCGCCAGCGGCCGCAGCACCATCCGCGCCATCCTCGTCGCCAGGCGATAGAGCCACGGTCGCCGTAGCACCTGTGCCCACATCGCATAGGCCAGCTTTTCCCAGCGGCTTGGCTTCTCGTGGTGCTGCAGCTCGCGCAGGCCGATCAGCATGTGGGGGATGTTGATCCGCACCGGGCACGCCGCCACGCAGGCGCCGCAAAGCGAGGAAGCATGCGGCAGATGCGGGTTCGCGCTGACGCTGTCGTAAAGCGGCGTCAAGATGCTGCCGATCGGCCCGGAATAGACGCCGCCGTAGGCATGGCCGCCGATGCGCCGATAGACCGGGCAGGCGTTCAGGCAGGCCCCGCAGCGGATGCACTGCAGGCTTTCGCGGAACGGCGTCGCCAGCACTTTCGAGCGGCCATTGTCGAGCAAGACCAGATGAAACTCCTCCGGGCCGTCGAGCTCGCCCCGCCGGCGCGGTCCGGTGATCAGCGTGGTGTAAACCGACAGCGTCTGCCCCGTGGCGGCTCGTGCCAGCAGTTTGAGGAAGACCGGCAAATCGGACAGCCGCGGAATGACTTTCTCGATGCCCATCAGGGCGACGTGGATGCGCGGGCAGGTCGTCGTCAGTCGGCCGTTGCCTTCGTTGGTGACGAGCACGACCGTCCCGGTCTCGGCAACGGCGAAATTGGCGCCGGTGATGCCGAGGTCGCAGGCCCGAAACTTCTCGCGCAGAACGCGCCGGCCGGTCTGAGCCAGGGCTGTCGGGTCGTCGGACAGCTTTTCGCCCAAGCCTTTTGGACAGCACGCGGGCGATGCTTTCCCGCGTATGATGGACCGCCGGCGCCACGAGGTGCGACGGACGTTCGCCGGCGACCTGGATGATGTATTCGCCGAAATCGGTTTCGGTCACTTCGATGCCCGCGGCCTCCAGGGCGGGATTGAGGTGGATTTCCTCGCTGGTCATCGACTTCGATTTGACGGCTCGCTTGCAGCCGGCCTGGTTGGCGATTTCGACGATGATCTTGCGGGCATCCTCGGCGGCATCGGCCGCCCAATGGACGTGGCCGCCGAGCCGCTGGACCGACGCTTCGAGCTGCTCGAGATAGCGATCGAGATGGGCGAGGCGTGTGCTCCTTGATCCGCTTGGCGTGGTCGCGCAGGCGGTCGCTATCCGGCAAGGGCGGCGTAACCGCGGCGATTGCCCGCCATCAAGGTGGTTGCCAGCCGCGTGAGGGCGCTTTGCAGCGTGTGATCGCCGAGGGCCTGATCAGACGCGGCGAGGAAGTCGTGGTGCTCGTGGCGGGTGTAATCGGTCATGGGGTTATTTTACAAAGAGGCTCGTACAAACGCTTCAAAATTGACGACCGGCATCCCGCGATCGCACCCATGGCTAAGATTGACAATATGCCTCTGCCCGCCCCCTGCCGCCACACACTCGCGGGTCGCCTCCGCCACTTGCTCCGGCGTCCCGCTTCGCAGCAGCTTTTCGTCGACGTTGCCCTGAAACACCAACCGTGGAAACTGCCGGCGCGCCTCGGCCAGGTCATGCCGCACGCCAAGGCTGACCACATCCGCGCCGCTCGCCGCCATCAAATCGAGATATGGCCCCTCCTTGACGAAGAGGATACGTGGCACCGCCGTCACACCGGCGAAAATCCGTTGATGATACGGCTGCGCCCAGCGCTGGTAATCTTCCTGGCTCAGCATCCCCGCCCAGGAATCGAAGAGCTGATACACATCGGCGCCATCCTCCACCAGAGTGCCAAGAAAGTGGATCGTCGCCGCGCACAGCCGCTCAAGCAATGCGTCCCAGACTTGCGGCAACTCCCTGGCGAAACGCAGTGTGGCGCTTTGATCCTTGCCGGTGCCGATGCAATAAGTCGCCAGTGTGAACGGTGCCCCCGCAAAGACGATCACCGGCAACTCGCCTTTCAATTCGCTCTTTACCTGCTGCAACAACTGGCGAATGTGCCCAAAAGTCGCCGGATCAGGTTTCTCTTGCAGCCGCTCCACGTCGGCAAGCGTCCGCACCGGCCGATCCGGCACTGGGCCGCGCGACGGCTGCAGCGTGAACGGCAAGCCCATCGACACCGTCAGTGTCGTGATGTCGTAGAAGAGAATGATGGCATCGACCCCAAAACGACGCGGACACAGCGACGCCTTGACAGCCAGGTCGACGTTTTCAGAGAACTCGTAAAACGACAGATCGCCGCGGAGCGCGCGAACTCCGGGTCCCAACGGCCCGCCTGACGCATCGCCCAGACCGGCGGACGCTCGACGTGTTCGCCTCGGGCGGCGCGGACCAGCAAGTGTGATTGGGCCCTAGAGCTCATTGTAATCCAAATCGAACAAGAGCCGAGCCTTGCCGACGTCTCCCGTCTTGAAGCCCTCGTTGAACCAGCGCTGCCGTTGCTTGGAGGTGCCGTGCGTGAAGGAATCCGGGACCACGAACCCCCGGGCCTGCTTTTGCAGCCGGTCATCGCCGATCTGGAAGGCGGCGTTGAGCGCCGATTCGACGTCGCCCGGTTCGAGGAAGTGGTATTTCTTTTGAGCATGAAAGGCCCAAACGCCAGCCAGGTAATCGGCCTGAAGCTCCAGCCGCACGGAGAATTTGTGGGCCTCGGCCTTGCTCGCGGCTTTGCGGCCTTCTTCCGCGCGCGGGAATAGCCGAGCAAATGCTGGACGTGGTGCCCGACTTCGTGCGCGATCACGTAAGCGCGGGCGAATTCACCTGGAGCGCCAGGTGTTTTTGCATGTCCTTGTAGAAGGACAGGTCGATGTACACTTTTTTGTCGGCGCCGCAGTAAAACGGCCCCATGGCCGATTCCGCGTGTCCGCAGGCCGAGTCGACCTGGCCGCTGAACAGCACCATCGTCGGTTTTTCATAGGTCTTGCCCATGCGGCTGAAGAGCTCGCCCCAGACCTCCTCGGTGTCGTGAAACACCACCTTCGAGAAGGACACCAGCTTTTCTTCTTGGGGATCGACAGTGCGCGGTGCGGCCTGTTGCTCGCCGTTGCCTGGCTGCAATCCCTGGCCGCCGAAAATGTTTTCCAGCTGCTGCGGATCGACTCCGAAAACCAGGGCCAGGATGAGGATCACCAACCCGCCGCCGCCGCCGATGGCCAGGCCGGCTTTTTTGCCAAGCCCACGGCGGTCCTCGACGTTTTCACTTTCTTCGCGGTCTTCCCATTTCATGGTGATTATCCCGATGCAGATTGAATTAACCCGACTTCTTTACGTTCGAGGCCACCACCCATTTGTTATCTAGCTTGCCGCTTCAGCGTTGCCACGGCCTCTTCCGTCAGCCAAACTCCGGGGGCGCCCTTGGTCAGTTCAGTGAGGAAATCCGTCGCCGCCGTCGTGCCAAGGTGGGAAAGCAATTCGAGTGCTCGTGCCTGGCGGACCCGTGCTTGCTTCAATGGCCCTATTCTAGTCGTGCCGGTTCCCAGGGAGAAGCCCAACGATGCTGCCCTCCTAGCCGCATATCATACCCCCATGCTAATGGTCCGTCCCGAAATTGAATCGGCCCTCAACAGCGGCGGCCCCGTTGTCGCCCTGGAATCGACACTGATCGCTCACGGCCTGCCCTGGCCCGCCAACGTCGATACGGCACGAGCGGCTGAAGCGGCAATCCGCGAGGCCGGCGCCATCCCCGCAACCATTGCCGTGCTGGGCGGCCAACCAATCATCGGCCTACCCAATGCCGAAATCGAGAATCTGGCCAAGGGCGGCGGCGCCATCAAGGCCAGCCGCCGCGATCTGGCCGTCGCCGTCGCCCAAAAGCTCACTGCCGCCACTACGGTGGCCGCGACGATGCTGCTTGCTCACCGGGTGGGCATGCGCATTTTCGCGACTGGCGGCATCGGCGGCGCCCACCGTCAAGACTGGGACATATCGGCCGATTTGACCGAACTGGCACGCATTCCGGTCGCCGTCGTGTGCGCAGGGGCCAAAAGCATCCTCGATGTGCCGCGAACGCTGGAGCTGCTGGAGACGCTCAGCGTGCCGGTGCTGGGTTATCAGACCGATGAGTTTCCCGCGTTTTACCTGCGTGGCAGCGGCGAGCCGGTGAGCGCGCGATTGGACACCCCGATGGAAATCGCCCAGGTGCTGCGCGCCACTGGCAATTGGGCGGCGCGGGCGTGGTGGTGGCCCAACCGGTGGCTGAGCAGGTCGCACTCGACAAAGCGGAGCTGGATGCCGCGATCATCGAGGCGGAACGTTTGGCGGCCGAGTTTGGCGTGCGCGGCAAGGAGGTGACGCCGTTTTTGCTGAGCAGGCTGCACGAGATCACGCAGGGGAAGACGCTGCGGGCCAACCAGGAGCTGGTGGTGGCGAATGCGCGGTTGGCGGCAGAGGTGGCAGTGGCGCTGGGCAAATTGTAGGTCTGGCTGGATTTCTCACTTGCTTGTTCAAGTGTGATCCCGCAGCCAGTCGGTGATGATAGAGGCCGAATCGTCAAACGTGATTTCGCCCCACCGAAACCTGCTCACGGGCACGCCTAGCTGCGGCGACTTTCCTGATCGCTTTCAATATCTCGGAATGGGGGATAAATCCGCGGTATTTCGGTCCTCGTATTATGCGTTTGGTTTTTGGCTTCTTGGTCATTGGAGCCTCCTAGTCCTCGCAGTTGCTGAATCTTAAAGACATGAAAACCACGGTCCCGGCCTGCCAATTATCTCGAGTCATCAGCCACGGAAACTGGTTGACCAGCTCGCCTCGCAGCGGTGACTTTCCTGATCGCTTTCCGTATCTCGGAATGCGTGAAACGTCCGCGCCGTTTCGGGCGCTCTTATTCCGGGTTTGTTTTTCCTCTTTTCATGCAATGGAGCCTGGTGGTCACCACAATTCGAGATCGGCCATTGTTCGAAAAAAGCCTCGTTCGCCAGTCGGACCGCCTCGCTAATGGCTGCTGGCCCTACCGCTCCCCGCCAGTGTTTCTCAATGGACTTCCACGCCATGCCCTGCGCAACCTGCTCCAGCACGTCCTTGACTAAGATGCGCGTACCGCGAAAAGTCGGCTGGCCATGGCATATCCTGGAGTCCACAATCAAATAATGCCCCAACTTTTTCTTCATGGCCAATTGTCACTCCTTACGGACAACCACCACATCATAAATGGCAATCCGATCGCCCGTTCTCAAATAAATGTTCTGCAAATGCAATTCACCGTCAGACCACTCGGCTTGCGGATTGACGGCATGCCCCACGACGATGCCATGCAGGGGGTTGGCCACCCCATCGTTAACGAGCATGGAGCCGCCCGTTTGCAAGCGCAACAGCAAGCGCAGCGTAGGCTTCTCGGTCGCCGCAGGCACCTCCATCGGTCTTGAATCAACGAGTTGAACGCTTACGACCGCGGAATCAATCGCAGCCCCGGCGAGCACTATTTTGCCAACCGAGATTTCCGCCTCGCAATCGGCTTTGGTGATGGACCGCACGGCTAAGGGAATGGCCGGTGATTGTTCCTTTGCCGGCGCGGGCAGATGCACGACACGAGCCACAAGCGCAAATTGTGTGCCTTTCCCGCCGAGACCTAACCGATTGACGGACCAAATCCAGCTCCGGTCCGTCGGCCAGAGAAGTCCATCCCCTGGTTGCTTTGGATACAAAAGCATGACTGTTGGTGGTTCGGTCCCTGGCTGTGCCGCGAGGTAGGCGGCGCTGGCCAATCCAATCACGACCAACGTTGCCAGCCATGCGGAAATGCCTTTGCGGGTCATCATCACATTCTTTCTTTAGCGTTCCCCAAAAAAGTCACGCTGAAAGCCTAACCTACAAAATACCCGGCGCCGCCACCTTGATGCCCTTGAGCGCCATCTTCAGCTGGTCGGGGTTCGGCGCAGACTTCCAGGGCGGTTGCCTTGTCGATGTCGCTCGCGTTGCACCAGCCGCCGCAGGCTTTCGGTGAAGTCCTGCATCCCTTCCTGATGGCACATGCGGATGGCGTCGCCGAGCTTGCCGTCTTCTCCGTCGGCGATCAGCTTCTTGACGATCGGATTGACGATCATGATTTCGTTGGTCGGCACCGCGGCCTTTTTTCAGGCCCTTGATCAGCTTCTGGGCGACGACGGCCTTGCAGGTTGTTGGCCAGGGCCTGGCGAATGGCCCCGTGCTTGTCCGGCGGGAACAGGTCGAGGATACGGTTGATCGTGGTCGGCGGCACTGGAGGCGTGGATGGTGCCGAACACCAGGTGGCCCGTCTCGGCGGCGTGCACGGCGGCCTCGAAGGTTTCCACGTCGCGCAGCTCGCCCACCAGGATCACGTCGGGGTCTTGCCGCACCGCGTCCTTGAGGGCCTTGTGCCAGTCCATCGACGTCCAGGCCGATCTCGCGCTGATTGATGTAGGCCTTCTTGTCGGTGAACGTGAACTCGATCGGGTCCTCGACGGTCAGGATGTGCAGCGGCTCCGCGCTCGGCGATGTAATCGAGCATGGAGGCGATCGTCGTGCTTTTGCCGGAGCCGGTGACGCCGGCCAGGATCACCAGTCCTTCGGGGAAGTTGCACAGTCTTTCGATGACTCGGCGGCAGGCCCAGGTTGGCGAAATTGGGGATGTTGCTGTTGACGCGGCGGGCAACCAGCGACAGCCGGCTGCGCTGCCTGAACAGACTGACGCGGAAGCGGCATTCGTCGTTGCCGATGACGTAGGAAAAGTCGACTGCCGCCTTCCTCGTCGAGGATTTTGCGCTGCGTGGCGTCATTGAGCGGCGGATAGAGCAGCCGTTCCATGTCCTCCTGAGTGAGCACCGGCATCTCGACGCGGCGGATGTCGCCCTTGAGCCGCATCATCGGCGGCAGGCCGACCTTGAGGTGCAGGTCGGAGCCTTCCAGCTTCATCACCATGCGGAACAGCTCATTGGCTTCCGGCTCGCGTTTGACCTTGGCGGGAACCTTGGGATCGTCTGCACTTGCCATCCTCTACTCCTCGTATTCTCTCGAGTTTGTTTCCACGTTGAGAGGCTCCAAAAAAAGGGGACAGGCCCCGTTGCCGGAACGGCCCGGAGGGTGCTTCGCACAACGGGGCCTGTCTCCTTTTTTTGGAGCCTCTAAGACTTGTTGACCTCTCCCATTACTTTGCCGGCTCCTTGTCAGGTTGGCAAGGGGTCTCTTCCCCATTGGCCAGCAGGCGAATCTCCACGCCCGGCTCTTGAATGTGATGCACCAGGTGTTTCGGCAAATAGCAGTGCAGCAGCACCCGGTTGTCGTGGAACTCCTGGCGATAGATTTCCGCGTGGGCCGCCAGGTAGGCATGCACCTGGCCGTTGGCCGGCGTCCATCTCGATCTCGACGTCGGCGAAGTCGGCGCTGAGCAGCTCGATGACCGCGTCGCGCAGCTCGTCCAGCCCCTGGCCCGTGGCGGCGCTGACGGCCACCGACGCGGTTGATGCTGGCTCATCAGCACATGCGAGTGAGAACGGATCCTGAACGCGGTCGACCTTGTTCAGCACCAGCAGCGTCGGCTTGTCGTGCGCAGCCGAGTCTCCTTGAGCACCTTGTTGACGGCCTTGATCTGCTCCTCGGCGTGCGGGATTGCTGGCGTCGACGACGTGCAGCAGCAGCCGGGCCTGCCGGGCTTCCTCCAGCGTCGCCTTGAACGATGCGACCAGATGGTGCGGCAGATCGCGGATGAAGCCGACCGTGTCGCTCAGCAGCACCCGGCCCCAGTCCTGGACAGCCGCCATTGCCGGGTGCGCGTGTCGAGCGTCGAGAACAGCTTGTCCTCGACGTAGACGCCGGCGCCGGTCAGGGCGTTCATCAGCGTGCTCTTGCCGGCGTTGGTGTAGCCGACCAGCGAGACGGTGTGCTCCTCGTGGCGGCTGCGCACCTCGCGTTCTTTGCGGGCCTGCACCTCGACGAGCCGGTGCTTCAGATCGCGGATGCGCTAGATCGACCAGGCGGCGGTCTTCTTCGAGCTGCGTTTCGCCGGGGCCGCGCATGCCGATGCCGCCGGTGTAGCGCGACAAGGTGGCGTCCACATCTTCCGCAGCCGCGGCAGCGAGTATTCCAGCTGGGCCAGCTCGACCTGCAAGCGGGCCTCCACCGTGCGGGCCCGCGTGGCGAAGATGTCGAGGATCAGCTCGCTGCGGTCGAGCACCTTGACGTTGGTGGCCTTTTCCAGGTTGCGGACCTGGCCGGGCGACAGGTCGTTGTCGAAGATGACCACGTCGGCGTCGGTGGCTTGCACGAGCTGCTTGCAGCTCCTCGACCTTGCCCTTGCCGATATAGGTGCCGGGAATGACGGATTGCCGTTTTTGCAGGAGACTGCCGACGACGATGGCGCCGGCGGTCGTGGCCAGGCCGCGCAGCTCGTCCAGCGGATCGTCGCCGAGCCACGGACGTTGCGGCAGCGCCACGCTGACCAGAATGGCCCGTTCCAGATGTACAGTCAGTTCGTCGCGAGAGTTATCGAGTGTCACAGGGTTCCGTAAAACTCCTTTCGGAACCATTGTACGGCGGCCAGCGTAGTTTTGTAACGGGGTCGCGGTCTTTCTAAGCCGGATTGCTAATGAGCAAGGATGATTCCACTGGCCCTGTTGTTCGCGTCAAATTGTCGCTGACATTTGAAGATTACCGCTTCGTGTGCCGGCATTGGCGTCTTCCATGGCCTTCCCGCCACCCGCGGTTGTGGTTGGTTTGGTCTCTGCTTGGGCTGACTGGGATGGTCTTAATGCCCTACAGGGCCACCGTGTTTCCTGACATGGCTTTGCGGTTATTTTGTGGTCTGGGCTTTTTTGTATTCGTGGTCGTGCTTCCCCCGCTGGGCAATTGGCGGCTTCGTAGCGACGTCAAAATCCGCGAATCTTGGCAGACCTGCAATGTGCAGGAGTCGACCATTGTCACCTTTTCGCCTTCCGGCATTCAGGTGTCAGGAAAGACTTTTACGGATGCATTGGATTGGAAACGGATCATTAATGCGGAAAAGGTCGGTCAGATGATTGTTCTTGTCATGAGACCATGGACGAAAACAGCCCAGGGGACATGCTTGAATCTGCCCATTGGTCTGGCGAAAGGCCTGATTCTGCCTGAACGGGACTTCGACAATGAAACCGACCGAAGAGTCTTTCAGCAGTTCGCGGAGGCTCTGGCGCGGAAATGCAGGTTGTGATCGCGGCTGACCAAGATGGCACGTTCCAGATATACGGTCTTTCTACCCCACTATGGTCATGTCTAAGGATGATTCCATTGGCCCTGTCGTTCGCGTCAAATCGACGCTAACATTTGATGATTACCGCTTCGTGTGCCGGAATTGGCGTCTTCAATGGCCCTACCGCCACCCTTGGGTGTGGTCGGTTTTCTGTCTGTTTACACTCGCCTTGATGGTCTTCATGACCGTCAATTTTGCCGTCGAGTTTCCTGACAGGGCATGGGGGTCATTTTGCTGTCTGAGCTTCTTTGTGCTCTGGTTGGTGCTTCCACCGCTTGCCAATCGGTGGAGTCGCAACGACCACAATATCCGCGCATTATGGCAGGCCGCCGGTGTCCAGGAGTCGACCATTGTCACCTTTGCGCCTTCCGGCATTCACGTTTCAGGAAAGTCTTTTGAACAGGCTTTGGAATGGAAACAGATCATCAATGCGGAAACCGTGGGTCAAATGGTTATTCTCGTCATGAGACCATGGACGAAGACCGCCCAGGGGATATGCGTGAATCTGCCCATTGGTCTGGCGAAAGGCCTGATTTTGCCTGAACGGGATTTCGACAATGAGACGGACCGAAGAGTTTTTCAGCAATTCGCGGAGGCCCTGGCGCGGAAATGCCGTTTGTGACGGCAAAAACCAACCGTTTCCCGGCGACTGTTCATTGACACCGCCGCCGCATTCCCGCTATACTGGCCATTGCAAAGAACCACGCGTTTTCTCACGCCGATTTCATTTCTGCCCGGCGGAGCGAAAGGCAGGGGTTGGGGTTAAATACCCTGGACGCCCAAAATAATCGCGACATCCAAGCGCTAGCTTGTTGATCGCTGAACAACGTCAACGCAAGGAACGGCCGTCACGGCTCGTTCAGATCCGCTATGTCTCAACAACCGCCGCCAGGCTCTGCGAACGGTGCCTCCGACGGGGCGGGCGCGCCCATGGCCGATCTGGACAAAATCCTGGCAGGCGCCGCTCCCAACACCGACGACGTGCCCACGATGATCTCCAAATCGCCGCCGACGCAAGGCGTCCTCGCGCTGAACGGCGCGGATTCTTCGCTTAGCAATAGCCTGCGCGGCCGCACCCTGGCGCATTTCGAGCTGCTCGAGCCGATCGGCGTGGGCGGCATGGCGGCGGTGATTCGCGCCCGCGACAAACAACTCGACCGTTTCGTCGCTCTCAAGATCCTGCCGCCCGAAATGGCCGTCGATCCCGAGAACGTCCAGCGCTTTCACCAGGAAGCACGGGCCGCCGCCAAGCTCGATCACGAGAACATTGCTCGCGTCTACTTTTGCGGCGACGACCAGAAGCTGCACTTCATCGCCTTTGAGTTCGTCGAAGGCCAGAACCTGCGCATGGTGATGGAGGAACGCGGCAGGCTGCCGGTCAAGGACGCCGTCAGCTACCTGCTGCAGATTGCCACCGGCCTGGCCCACGCGGCGTCGCGCGGCGTGGTGCATCGCGACATCAAGCCGTCCAACATCATCATCACGCCCAACGGCCGGGCCAAGCTGGTCGACATGGGCCTGGCACGCAGCCTGGCGCCGCACGACAACCGCCAGCTGACGCAGTCGGGCGTCACGCTCGGCACCTTCGATTACATTTCGCCCGAGCAGGCCCTCGAACCGCGCGATGCCGACGTGCGCAGCGACATCTATTCGCTCGGCTGCACTTTCTATCACGCGCTGACCGGTCAGCCGCCGGTCCCCGAAGGCACGGCCGCCAAGAAACTGCACCACCATCAGCACGTGGCCCCGTTTGACCCTCGCCAGCTCAATGCGGAGATTCCCGATGAACTGGCGGTTATCTTGCACCGCATGATGGCCAAGGACCCCAAGGAGCGTTACCAACGCGCCGAGCATTTGGTGCAGCACCTGCTGCAATTGACCCAGAAAATCGGCGGCGCGGAGATGCCGGACGGCGTGTTTTTCGTCGATGCCGCCCTGCCGGCGCCGCCACGTAAACGGTCGGTGGTGCTGGCCGGCATGGCGGTGGCGGTGCTGATCGTCTTCGTTCTGGCTGTCGCCGCGCTGCCGCCGCCCGCCGCGACCGTGCCGCCGAGCCGCGTCAAGATGCCCGTGGCCGCCGCCAAGGACGATGCCGCCAAAATGGCCGCCGCGGGCGTGTCCAAGGATTCGCCGGCACTCGAACCGCGCAAAGTAGCCAATGAAAAGGAATTCTCCGACGCGCTCAATGAGGACCGCATTCAGAAGATCATCCTCCACCAGGACATCCTTCCCGGCGAGACGGCGTGGGTCTATCGCGGCGGATTGAGCGGCAAGCGCTCACTGGTAATCGAGTCGGAGGATCGCAAGAAGCCGGCCGCTTTGCAGTTCTCCTACGTGCTGGACCCGGAAAACCCCACGCCGTTTTGGGCTGGGCTGACGATCGAGGGCGGGTCGGTGACTTTCCACCATGTTCAGTTTGTGCTGGAGGCCGGCTATACGCCGCCGCAGCTGGCCGCCGGAGTGGCAGTCAAGGGCGGTCAGGTCGTTTTCGACCATTGCACGTTTTTCCAGCAAACGCCCGATGAAGAGCTGATCGCCAAACGCGGTTTTTGGCCGGTCGCGTCGGTGGCCGCATGGAACACCACGCTGGAGCGGCCGCCGGTGGTTTTTCGCCATTGCTGGTTTGCCAACGGCCAGACGGCGGTGTCGGTCAAGGGCGGCGCCAAAGTGGAGGTGGACGACTGCGCCTTTGGGCCGCATTCGTGCCTGTTCCACGTTTGGGGCGAGGACAAGGACGACAGGGCCGACCTTTTCCTGACCCACGTTTCCGCCCAGGTCGTCAATGGCCCGGTCTTTCGTCTCGATGACAACTCCAGCTGCACACTGGGCGTGCAATACAGCATTTTCTCCTGCCCGACCAACGGCAGCTTGCGCGACCGGCCCGATCTGATTCGCCAAACCGGCGCTTTGCGGGACGTCAAGTATGAAGGCAAGCGCAATGGTTACCATCAGCTGATGTCCTTCTGGGCTGCTCCCGGCCAGGGCAAGGACGAGGTCGATGGCGCCGACTGGGCGACTTTCAAGGCTCGCATTGCCCTCGCTCCGGCGGCCGGCGGCGATGCCGGGTCATCGTTGCTCAAGACCAACCCCTGGCCCAAGGCCAGTGAAGGCGATGCCCGCGCTTTCGCCATCGATCTGAAAATGCCCGAGTTGCGGCAGGAAAATGACAAGAAGAACCGGCCGATCGGTGTGGAGGCAGCGGTGTGGGGCGCCCTTTATCCAACCGGAGGTTTGCCGGCCCTGGAATCGGCTCACCCTGTCGATGTCGCTTTCAAGCTGGGCCCCAAGGAGCGGCTGGTCGATCCCTCCGGCGCTGAATCTGGCGCTCGCATTCACAAAAAAATCGAGGCCGCCGTCAGCGAGGCCGATGCCGACGACGTCATCCTCATCAAGCACAACGGCGAGCTGAGGATCGAGCCCACGAGCTTGACGGACCTGCGCCATATCAAGCTGAAGGCTTTTGCCGGCTTTCAGCCGATTCTGGTCCTGGGCAAAACCGTCGAAAAAACCCCGGCGCTCTTTGCGCTGCATCACAGCCAGATCGAGTTTGAGCAGCTTGAATTCCTCCTGCGGGCCGACGCCAAGCATACAAGCCAGTCGATTGTCAATGTGGGAGGGGACAGCACCTGTAAATTCGACGAATGTGTCATCACCCTCGACAACGCGGACAGTCCCAACCATGATCTGGATGTCGTCGCGTTGCTTAACCCACGCGAAACGACCAAAGTTGGATCGGAGTCCAAGCTCCGCGCCGACGTGAGATTTAGGGGATGTTTCGTGCGCGGCCGCGGCGATCTGGTTAATGTTCGGGCCAGCCGTCCGCTCGACCTCGATATTAACGCTAGCCTGGTTTGCCTGGCTGGCTCCCTGCTGACCGTCCACGCCGGGACCGGCGACACGTTGCCGGCGGACCTCCGGTCAAATGTGCGCTTGCACAAGATGACGAGCTACCTTGGTGACCCGGCACTGCACCTGATCGCCGGCAAACAGAGCCGCGGCCTCATCTCCACGCAGGTCAAGGCGACGGATTGTCTCTTCGGCGTGTCCGGCGTCAAGCCGCTGGTGCGCGTGGAGGGACTGGAAATCGAGAATCAGCTCAAAAAACTTCTCGGCTGGACGGGTTCGAGCAACGCTTACGCCGGCTTTGACAAGCTGCTGGAGCAAACCGCTCTCGACGGCGGCACGGCCCTGGCCTACCAGGCCGACGACTGGAAACGCTTCACCGAAGCCGGCTCCGGCACTCGTTTTGAGCGCACTGCCCTGCAGCCCACCGGCACCACAGAGCGGCCATTCCAACTTTGGCTTCCCAACGATTTTACCCAAAGATCCGAGCTGTCGCTTTTCGGCGCGGCCATCGAAACACTGCCCCAGCCGAGGGCGCTGGTCAGCGGGCGGGACTTCTGAAAGCGCCAGGCACAGGCTGGAAGCCTGTGCTACACGTCCCGTAGCACAGGCTTCCAGCCTGTGCGTCTGCCTATTTCGCCTTTTCTTCTCTTCTTCATTTTTTTCAAAATCCCGCAAATTACCCTCTTGCAATGCGCGTTTCGAGGTGGGATATTCGTTCCCATACGGAAAATCGCCAGGTACTTGAATTTCCCCTGTCTCTTGTTTGCCGAGAGGTGCTATGAGTCGCAATGCTGTTCGTACCTATCTCATGCTGAGTTGTCTTACAAGCCTGGGGCTGGCGCATTTGCTCTGGGCTGTTGAAACGAGCCAGCCGCCGGTCACCATTGACGCCACGGTCCTTGACAACTTTGTGGCTCGGAATGTTGGACCTGCTCACATGAGCGGCCGTATCGTCCAAATCACAGCCGTCGAAGGCGACGCCAAAACCATGTATGTCGCGGCGGCATCCGGCGGATTGCTGAAAACCACCGACGGCGGCGGCACCTGGGCTTCCATCTTCGACAATCAAAGCAGCATCTGCATCGGCGACGTGGCCGTCTCCGCTTCCAATCCCAATGTCGTCTGGGTAGGCACCGGCGAGCACAACATTCGCAACAGCGTCGCCTGGGGCGACGGCGTTTACAAATCGACCGACGGCGGCAAGACCTGGCAAAACATGGGCCTCCGTGATTCGCACACCGTCGGCCGCATTGCCATCCACCCCACCAATCCCGACATCGTCTACGTTGCGGCACTTGGCCATGTCTGGGGCCCCAACAAGGAACGCGGCGTTTTCAAAACCACGGACGGCGGCAAGACCTGGGATACGTCCAAATTCATCGATGAGGACACGGGCTTCATCGATTTCAAAATGGACCCCTCCGATCCGAACACCCTCTACGCCGCGGCCTACCGGGCCCGCCGCGACGCCTTTTCCGGCAGCGACAATCCCAGCGTGTTTTTCCTCGGCGAGAAGGCCGGCCTGTACAAGACCACGGATGGCGGCAAAAACTGGGAACAACTGGTCGTCGCTCTGCCCGAAAGCAAATACGGCCGTTGCGGCATCGACATCTATCGCAAGGATCCCAATATCGTCTACGCCGTCGTTCAAACCGACAAAACGCCCGTGGGCGAGGTCAATCAAGGCGGCAAGACCAATGGCCAGGGCGGCCCCGCAATGGGTGGCATCTACCGCTCCGAGGACAAGGGCAAGACCTGGAAGCATATGAACACGCTTTGCCCACGGCCCTTCTATTTCGGTGAGGTTCGGGTCGATCCCAACGACGACAAACGCATTTATGTCCTCGGCGTCAGCACCCTCATTTCCACCGACGGCGGCAAAACATTCCCCGCCGGCAAAGGCGGCAAGGGCGACGACGGCGATGCTCCCAAAAAAGATGATGGTGGCGGTTTCCGGGACGACCAGCCTTACCAGGGCGACCAGACAAAAGACGAGCAGAAAAAGGATGACCAAAAGAAGGATGAGCTGAAAAAGGACGACCAAAAGAAGGACGACCTGAAAAAGGATGAGCAAAAGAAGGATGAGCCGAAAAAAGACCAACCCTTCGGCGGCATGGGTGGCGGTAAGAAGGGCGGCGGCGCCAGTATCCACGACGATCACCACGCCACGTGGATCAATCCCAAGGATTCCAACGAGGTGTGGCAGGGCACCGACGGCGGCTTTGGCATCTCCAAAAACAAGGGCCAGAATTATCAGGCCATTCGCTGTCAAGCCCTCGGCCAGTTCTACGGCATCTCCGTCGACATGAGCCGCCCCTACTACATCTATGGTGGCCTGCAGGACAACGACAACGCCGGCGGCCCGAGCGCCACTTACGATGCCGCCGGCATCCGGCAGTCGTCCTGGTTCTCGTTTGGCGGTGGCGACGGGTTCCACACCCAATGCGATCCCACCGATCTCAACACTGTCTATTGCGAGTCCCAGTACGGCAATTTCAACCGCGTCAGCGTCGCAAGCAAAGGCGCCAAGGGCGGCAAGGGCGGCGGCGGTGGTGGTGGTGGCAAAGGTCTCAAGGTGACTGGCAAGGGCAACCGCTGGAACTGGTCCACCCCGCTTGTGCTTTCGCCCCACGATCTCAAGACGGTCTACTACGGCAGCCAATATCTCAACGTCTCCACCGAGCGTGGCGGCAACTGGAAAAAAATCAGCCCCGACTTGACCTTCGCACCCAAAGAAGGCAACGTCAAGAACTGGAAGCACACTCTGTTCACTATCGGCGAATCGCCGAAGAAGAAGGGCGTGATCTGGACAGGCGCCGACGACGGCCGCGTCATGGTGACCAAGGACGGCGGCCAGAACTGGACGGAAGCCAAAATGCCTGGAATTCCCAAGGAGGGCTGTGTTTCGCGCGTCGAACCTTCCCATCACGATGCGGGCACCTGCTACGTGAGCATTACCCGTTACCGCAACGACGACCGCAAGCCTTATATCTTCAAAACCACCGATTACGGCGAGACCTGGACAAACATCTCCGCCAACTTGCCCGTGGACGGCAGTGTCCACGTGGTTATTGAATCGTCGAAGAACCCGAGGCTGCTCTTCTGCGGCACCGAGTTCGGTCTCTTCGGCTCGCTTGACGGCGGCAAATCGTGGCGGCAAATGAAAGCCGGCTTGCCCACGGTCGCGGTTCACGACCTGGTGATCCATCCGCGTGACCGCGATCTGGTGATCGGCACGCACGGCCGCAGCATCTACGTCATGGACGATATTTCGCCGCTGGAGGAGACGACGCCGGACGTGGCGGCCAAGCAATATCATCTTTTCACGGTCCGCCCGACGGTGGCCTTCAAGCCCAAAGCCACCGTCACGCCGCCCAAGAGCAGCGAGTTCGTCGGCCAGAATCCGCCCTATGGGTCGATCATCAGGTTCAATCTGCGAACGCAGGCTGATGCATCGTTGGCCATTCTCGACCCTGCGACGGGAAAAGAGTTGAGGTATTACACCACTAAAGCCACGCAGGGCTTGCACACCGTTGTCTGGGACCTCAAGGCCGGCGGGGCGCTGGTGCAGCCCGGCGAATACTTGGCCGTGCTGGAGACGGGTGATCGCAAGCAATACAGGATGTTCAAGGTCGAACCGGAGTAGTTTAGCCCCGTGGAGCGGAGCGCGCGAGCCCAACGCGCTCCGGCTTGGTCCGCGTTGATGGCAAGAAGGTCTTTCCCCATTGTCTTTGTTTGCCGAGAGGTACTATGAATCGCAACACGTTCCGCACAACCCGCATGCTTTTTTGTCTGGTGTCGCTGTCGCTGGTGAACTTAATCTGGGCCGGCCAGGCCAGCCAACCAACGGTGGCGGACCCCAGCGTCCTCGACACCTATGTGGCCCGCAACATCGGGCCGGCCACCATGAGCGGCCGCATCGTTAGAATCCAGGGGGTGGACAGCGACCCCAAAACGGTTTACGTCGCGACCGCTTCCGGCGGCCTTTGGAAAACCACCGACAGCGGCGCCACCTGGGCGCTATTTTCGACCACCAAACCAGCATCAGCATTGGCGACGTGGCCATTTCCAAGTCGAACCCCAATGTCGTTTGGGTCGGCACCGGCGAGCACAACATCCGCAACAGCGTCGCCTGGGGCGACGGTGTTTACAAATCGACCGACGGCGGCAAAACCTGGCAGCATATGGGCCTGAAAGATTCGCACACCGTCGGCCGCATCGCCATTCACCCCACCAACCCCGACATCGTCTACATCGCCGTGCTGGGACACACCTGGGGTCCCAACAAGGAACGCGGCATCTTCAAGACCATCGACGGCGGCAAGAACTGGGTAAGCTCCAAGTTCATCGATGAGGACACTGGCTTCGTCGATATGCAAATGGATCCCTCCGATCCCGACACTCTTTACGCCGCCGCTTACAAGGCCCGTCGCGACGGCTTTTCCGGCAGCGATAACCCGTCCGTCTTTTTCCTGGGCGAAAAAGCCGGGTTGTACAAAACCAGCGACGGCGGCAAGAATTGGGACCATTTGACGGTCGCGCTGCCCGCAACCAAGTATGGCCGCTGCGGCATTGACATCTATCGCAAGGACCCCAACGTCGTCTATGCCGTTATCCAAACCGAGAACACACCGGTGGGCGAAGTCAACCAGGGTGGTGTGCCCAATGGCGATGGCGGTCCGAAAATGGGCGGCGTCTTCCGCTCCGACGACAAGGGCAAGACCTGGAAACACCTCAACACCATTTGCCCGCGGCCGTTCTACTATGGTCAGATTCGCGTCGACCCCAACGACGACAAACGGATCTACGTCCTCGGCACGAGCACGTTCAAATCCGACGACGGCGGCAAGACCTTTGGCGGCAAAGGCGGCAAGGGTAGCGAACCTGGCGATGGCGGAGTCGACGAGCCAAGCGACCAGGACCAGAAAAAGGACGAACAAAAGAAAGACGATGTAAAGAAGGATGACCAAAAGAAAGACGATCCGAAGGGAGGCAAGAAGGGTGGCGGCGGCGGCGGTGGTGGCGGAAAGGGCGGCGGCCTTCACGGCGACCACCATGACGTGTGGATCAATCCCAAGGACTCCAACGAAGTTTGGACCGGCACCGACGGCGGCTTTGGCATTTCCAAAAACAAGGCCCAGACCCATCAGGTGATTCGCATGGCGGCGATCGGCCAGTTCTACGGCATTTCGGTCGATATGAGCCGGCCCTACTATGTCTACGGAGGCCTTCAGGACAACGGCAGTCACGGAGGGCCCAGTGCCACCTACGAGGCCGTCGGCATACGCCAGGCTTTGTGGTTCACCATTGGCGGCGGCGACGGCTTCCACACGGCCTGCGATCCCACCGACCCCAATACCGTCTATGCCGAATCGCAATACGGCGCCTTCAGCCGTGTCAACGTTGCGGGCAAAGGCGGCAAGGGCGGTAAAGGCCAGTTGGATGACGGTTTGATTGCGTTCCTCGAAGGTCAGACCAAGGATGACCAAAAGAAGGACGATCAGAAGAAAGATGATCAGAAAAAGGACGACGCGAAAAAGGATGAACCGAAAAAGGGCGGTGGTGGTGGTGGTGGCAAGGGCCTTAAAGTCCAGGGCAAGGACAATCGCTGGAACTGGTCCACGCCGTTGGTTCTGTCGCCGCATGATCCCAAGACGGTCTACTACGGCAGTCAGTATTTGAATGTGTCCATCGAGCGCGGCGGCAACTGGAAAAGGATCAGCCCCGACCTGACGTTCGCCCCCAAGGACGCCAAGGTTAAAAACTGGAGACACACCCTCTTCACGATCGCCGAGTCGCCCAAGAAGAAGGGCGTCATCTGGACCGGCGCCGACGATGGCCGGGTGATGGTGACCGTCGACGGCGGCCAAAATTGGACCGAAGCCGTCATGCCCGGCATACCCAAGGAAGGTTGTGTTTCGCGCGTCGAACCCTCCTATCACGAGGCCGGCACGTGTTACGTGAGCATCACCCGCTACCGTAACGACGACCGCAAGCCCTATATCTTCAAGACGACCGACTTCGGCAAAACCTGGACCAATATCAGCTCCAATCTGCCGGACAACGGCAGCGTTCACGTGGTGATCGAGTCCTCGAAGAACAAGAATCTCTTGTTCTGCGGCACCGAGTTCGGCCTGTTCGGGTCGCTGGACGGCGGCAAATCGTGGCACCAGATGAAAGGCGGCTTGCCCACGGTCGCGGTTCACGACCTGGTGATCCATCCGCGCGACCGCGATCTGGTGATCGGCACGCACGGCCGCAGCATCTACGTCATGGATGATATTTCGCCGCTGGAGGAGATGACGCCCGAGGTGTCGGCCAAGCCATCGCATCTCTTCCCAATTCGGCCGACGGTGGCCTTCAAGCCCAAGCCCATCACCACGAAACCCAAAAGCAACGAGTTCGTAGGCCAGAATCCGCCCTATGGTTCGATCATCCGGTTTAACCTGCCAAAGCCGGCGGATGCATCGTTGGCCATTCTCGACCCCTCGACGGGAAAGGAGTTGAGGTATTACACCACCAAAGGCACACAGGGATTGCACACCGTGGTCTGGGACCTCAAGGCCGGCGGCGCGATGGTGCAGCCCGGCGAATACCTGGCCGTGCTCGAGAGCGGCGATCGCAAGCAGTACAGGATGTTCAAGGTCGAACCGGAGTAATGTGACCGCGATGGGCGGCGGAGCGCGGGAGTCCAACGCGCTCCGCATGATCCTTGTCGATGGCAAAAAAATCAAGTGTTTTTGGCCCTCCCGCTCATTGGAGCGCGGAGGGCCTTATTTGTGCGCAATCCTCTAGCCCATGTTTAGTGTGGCGCAACGTAAGTCCTTGGCCCGCCGGGGCCAATTTTTGCGTTAGTCACGACACTTCGGTTTCCGGGCCAGGCGGCGTCGGCGGTCGGAGTTGCGAGAGGTCGAGCGCCTTGAGAACTTGCCGGGCTCGCGGCGAGCCGGTGCTGACCCCCTGGCGCGGCGGTTGGCCCTGCAGATGAAACTTCACCACGCGGATCGTTTCCAATGCCTGCATCGCTTCGGCCGCCGACATGTTGACGTTGGCCTCACTGAGTCGACGCTCCAGCAATCGTTGCACCAGCAACGCCAACGCCGCCACGAAAATGTGGGCCTTCACGCGTGACTCCAACCGGTGGTAAATCGGCCGCAGCGCCAGGATGTCCTTGAGTGAGCGAAAGCCCCGCTCCAGCTCCATCAACTCCTTGTACTGCTGCACCGCGTCCTGGGCGGTGAAGGCTTTCTCGCTGGTCATCAAAACATACTTGCCTTCGAGTTGTTTCTCCCGGCTCAGCCGCAGCGGGTGCTCTTCAAAAGTGAACACTCCCTTCGTCAACTGCCAGCGATAGTAGCGGTCGCCATGATGCTTGCTCAGCGCCCGAGCTGCCGCTGCTCCAATCGCCTCCGGCTTTTTGAGCCGGCCTGTGGCTACGCGCTGCTGCAGCTTTTCCAAAAGCACACGCACTTTTTCCATCGAGCGCATACGCATGCGCTGCTCGTAGGCTTGCCGTTCCTCCGAGTCAATCACGAAGACGCGCTTGCCCTTTTCCCCCGAAGCAACCTCTTGCACGCGCGTCCGCGGCGGTGTTTCCTGCTCCGCGGCGGTGATACCCACCGGGCACTCGATCCACTTGTGCGGCTTCAATTTCTCCAGCCAGCCGCTCAACTCGGGGTTTTGACGGCGACGTACGCCCAGCAAGTAACCCTGACCTGCGTCGATCATTTCCTTCAAGTTATCCTCGCTGACCATGCCGCGATCTCCCACGAACACCACGCGCTGAAAGTCAAAGCGTTCTTTCAAATCGCGCAGCACATCAAGAACCGTCGTGCAATCGCGGCGATTGCCTTCCCAGACATGATGGGTGATCGGCCAGCCGGCCACCATGACCACGCCGACGACCACTTGCACGTTCCGCCGCTTTTGATCGCGGCTGTGGCCGTGGCGAGCAAAATCGTCGGGGCCGGCGCCTTCGAAGTAGGTGCTGGTGATGTCGTAGAAAATCAAATCCGGCTTGATGCTGAACAGGTCGCGCAGGCGCTGATACAGGCTCACCTCGATGGCGTTCTTGGCCTTCTCCAGCCGATCCAAGGTGCGGTACCAGGCGTGCAATTGCTGAAAATCGACGCGGACTCGCTTGAAGGCTTTCCACTGCGGCATGAAGCGCCGGCCCAAGCGATCGCAGACAAAGTCGGTCTCCAGCCAGCGTGCTAGACCGTGCTCGCTCGAAGGGCGCACCAGGCGGTTGGCGATGAGCACAAAGGCACGATCCGCGAAAGGCACTTTGTCGCGGTCATCGTCATTGAATGAGTCCAGGATTTCCCAGAGCCCGAGTTCCTTGAACAAGGTTCGCACCGCAAGCACGGGTCCCCAGGTAGCGGCATCCAGGACGGCAATATCGCCATCGGGTTCGCCGTCGATTTTGGGAATGCCTTTGAGAATGCGTTCGAGTTGAGGAAGCACTGCGAGGAGCAGGTCTTTGCGTCCGAGATCGGCAATGGTGCGTTGCTTGACTTTGCCGTCTTCACGAAACGCTTCGACGACGCGGAGATATTCGTTGGTCGAGCCGTTGGAGGAGGGAACGCGGATGGTGCGAACGTACATGGCGGTGGCTCCTGTCGATGAAGCCGGCCCGCGGTGAGGCCGGCGTGCCGGAGGGCGAACCGATGGGAGTAAGTATCACGACCACAAACTACGATTGCAAGACCAAAATAGACAAAAAAAGCAACACAATTTAACATTGTGTCACTACACTTTTGGGCTCGAAACTGGGCCGGCAGGCGTCAAACCCAGCAAAAACCGCGGCGCACGCGACGGCCCCCGCCGGGCAGACGGCCGCATACACTAAACATGGGCTAGCCGCGCACAAGCTGATGTCCGTTGCGCGCTCCGGTCCGCAACACGTCCGCAACACCGGAGCAGGCTTTCCTTGTCATGTTGCATGTTCCGGTCACCTCAACGAATGGCACTAGCTTAAGCGTTCCTTGACCAGGTCGCTAATCTGAACACCCAGCTTTTCGGCGACCCCGAGTACGGTCGCAATTCGCGGTTTGGCTTAAGCTAGCACCAAACGGTTTTTCGACCCTCGGGTGTCGAGTTGGGACGCTACGCTTTCTGCGAGCGGCCGGGCTTGTCCCGGCGGTCTTACGGCGGGGACAAGCCCCGCCGCTCGCAAACCGTCGCAACGCAACCGACACGGAAACTGCCCAAGAAACCGTTTGGTGCTAGTGCCATTCGTCACCTCAACCAACGCATCGAAGTGGCCCCTAAAACGAAAGTGCCTCACCGCTTCCAAAGCCGAATCGAAAAAACGTGACCTCCTTGGATCGCCCTTGTGTTAGCCCCGCTAGTCCTCCAATCGGCCCAAGACTTGCTGTCCCTGTGGAGTAAGCTTCCTCTTCTGCTTACTGCTATGAGGCAGGCTGGGGATCGTCAGGGCGATCAGGCCCAATTCGTCCAGCCGCTCCAACGCTTTTTTCAGACTTCCGCTGAGCTTCGCGTGCCCCAAAGCCGCTATTATTTCGGCACGGTTCCTAGGCCGATCCTGCAAAACCTTGAGGATTTTCTTCTCAGTCTCGTTGAAATCAACTGAGGCCTCCACTGGGGCCTCCACTGGGGCTTCGACCGATTCCCCAACAAACGCCGGATGAATCAACAGCTCGACTGCGAAAAACGTCCGCTCCTCGTCCGTCTCGAAACGCGGCGGCGGTGAGCCGTTCTGGCGCATGGCCTGGCGGATTTTGGGAATTCCCGTGAAGCGGCCTTCGGCAAGTTCCAGTTCCTTGAGGAATTCGCCGATCCGCCGGTTGCGGTAACGCCGCGATACGATCTGTTCGCCCTTCAATGCCGCCATCTTCACCGAGGGGTCCGGGCCAGGATAGCTGAGAACCTGAATGGAATCCGGATTCACCCGCACCTCGATCGGCTCGCGCACGTCATAGCCGCGGTGGTACACCGCGTTCACCAGCGCCTCCTCCAGCGCCACGATAGGGGAAATTGAACGTGTGGGCCGCTTCGGCTTTGTGTGCCACCTTGTCAATCCGCTCGCGGACCACCACGTTTCGCAGGTGGCGAAGGGCGCCACGCAGCTGCTCATGCAGCGGCCCGGCGAAGGTTTGCTCCTCGATCCGATCCCCCGCTGGCCCTTGCGGAAAATGCACAACCTCGATGCGAGCATACGGAAAGAACCGCTCCGGAGATTCCGAAAAGAATATCAAGCCGACATTGCGCGGCTTCAGGAATTCGTCGCCACCCTCGACAATCGCCATTTGCCGGCATAAGTCGGCGAACGGCAGCTTCGCGGAGGCCGCATACAAACCACTCTTGACCTCGCGTAAATACGCCCGGATCAGCTGCAACTGCAAATCCTCAAGGTCAGCCTGGTGATTGATCCGGTCGTCGAACGGCACCGTGGCCGTCAACCCGATCAGCTCCTTGAGCTCCCCATTCCTGGCGAGGACCGTGTTGGCGTAACGCCGGATGTAGTACGCGTAATCCTTCACCTTTGCGGTCACGTCTTTGGGCACCTTGTACGGCCGGGTCTGGCCGCCAGGGCACCACAGGATGACGACCGTCTGGCCGTCCACCACCTCGGTGCCGAACAGGGGGAAGTATGTCGGCTGGATCAGGTTGCAGCATTGCAGCAGTTCTTTCTGAATGCGGTCGAGCTGCTTGACCGGCACGCCGCGTGGCGGCAGGCTGCGGCTCGCCGTCCACCTGGGCGACGCCCAGGACAATGTACCCGCCGCCGTAATTGTGAAAGTCGTTGGCGAAGGCGCACGCCATTGGCATGACGGCCGGCGGATTCCAGCCTTCCTTGAATTCCAGGCGGTCGGATTCGACCTTGCGGCCGTCGAGCAGATCGGCCAGGCCGACCGGCAGCGGGTAGCGCGTCATGTCAGGTATCTTTCCGTTGCTTGCGAAAACGCCACGCTAGCAGGCCTGCCCTCGGCCGGTCAAGCCACGAAACCCGCTCACTGTCGATTCCACCGGCAGCAGGCCTTCGTTGCGGATGCGGGTTAGCTCCTGGTGCGACACAATCCATTCCTGTGAGGCGCCGCGGCCGCACTGCCGCTTCTCGGCCCGGACGCGGCCAAGACGGCACCACTCCCTGACGGTAAACTCCGCCTTGCCAAGTTGCTGCGCCAGCTCGGTGGTGGTGTACCAGTCCTTGACCGTTTGCCGGCCGACCAGCACCAGCAGCATGGCTTCCAGGCGGTCCAGTTTCTCGATGATCTCTTCGTCGTTCATGGTTTCACCTCTTTGTGGCCTGCCCTCGCGGCGCGTACCAGCTTTACATTTCCCGCCCTTGATTCATCTCAGGCTCGAGCGACGGCTCCGGCCCGGTCGGCGCGGGAACCTGCTCTTGCCCGGAGTTTGCACCCAACGATTGGTCTCGCCGAGCCCATTCATTCACCTTACCTTCAAACAATCCTTGCAGACTCCATCCTTCGCCTCCAGCCAATCCTTTCTCGCCGACGGCATGCTGCACCGCCTTGACGAAGCGATCATACGGCACGCCATCGTTGGCAGCACACCATGAGAGGTAGGCGACCTTGCCTCGCGCCGACAGGCGCCTCCCACGAGACGATCTCGTCGAAACCGTCCTCACGCCAATATTTGCCTGGATCGGCCGCCACGCGCTCGAAGGCTTCCCATCGTTGCTTCCTGGCCTTCGTGTCGCCGTCGTCACGGTTGGCATGATCTTCCGGTTTGTTCAGCCAGTCGCGGTTTTTCATGATGCAATTCCTGTTCTGGGGCGTGCCTCACCTTTCGCGGCCGTGACTCATCTCAGGCTCCGGTTCCATGGCGCGAGCAGTTTCCGTGCTGCCTCGTAATGGCCGCGGAAGCTCTTGTGGTCATTCTGCGGTCAACTCCCTCCCGCCCATGGCATCCTGCACCGCCCGGGCAAAGCGCTCATAGGACACGTCGTAATTGGCGGCCTGTAGCGACAGGTACGAGGCCTTGTTGTCCGCCGAGACGTTTTCCCACGCACTGACGACACCGCACCCGTGCTCACGCCAATGCCTTCCCGGGTTCGCCGCCACGCGCTCGAAAGCCTCCGCTCGCCATTCCATCAGCCCCATGGCATCAGCCATTTCCACATAATGTTCCAGAACCCCGTACAGCTGGCCGTCAGTGCTGTTTGCGGCCATCGCCTGAAACTCAGGCCAATAGACATCCATCTCCTTGAAAAACGCCTCCCGCAGCTCCTCCACCGGCCGCGTGCAGTTGTTCGCATCCCTGCGGCATTGGTCTTTCAGCTGGTGAAACCCCACTGCGGCGACGGCATCAAACGCCTCGCGGACCAGCGCGGCCCGCGCCGGCTGGTCGAGGTAGTAATCGAGATTCTTCAGGTCATTGAGCCAGGGCTTCGTTCGACTGGACATGGCACTCCTCCCGTCAATTCCTGCTCGGCTGCGCCCGCCGCTGTTGGCGGTGCAGCTGAATGCAGTAGGCCTCGATCGACGCCCGAACGATCTGGTACGATTCCTGGAACATATCCGCCTGTTCCTCCTGGCGCAGCAAAGACGCAACCAGTTCCGTAATGCGGTGCGCGGCTGCCACGCTCACGTCATGGGTCAATTGTTCAAGGTTCATGGCCACGCTCCCCGGTTTTGCCGTCGTTGGGTTTTTCCTGCTTCCGCGCATCGTCCGGCAACGGGGGCTTGTTGCCGTTGCTGGACCTGGGCGCGTCCGCCAGCCGGTTTCTGGCGCCATTGACCTCGGCGGGCTTTGGCGCCACTGGCTGCGGCAGCGGCTGGAGCCTTGGCCGGCGCTTTGGCGGCAGTGCCCGCCGCCACCGGCCTCGCCAGCGGTTGAGGCGCGGCGGCCGGGGGCGGCTTCGGTTTTGCCGCCAGGATCAGGGCGAAACCCTCCAGGAGCTTCGCCGCGGCTTGGCGGTTGGCTCCGGACACCAGCCACCAGGCCAGCGTTCCTGTCAGGCCGATCATCGCCAAAACGCCAAGCAGAAAACCAAATACAAATTCCAACATAAAACCCTCCCCCGGAAAAAAGAGAAAAGGGCATCCATGCCACGGTGTTGTTAATGGCGGCCAAACCACGTTTTCGCCTTGGCCTTAGCCTTCACAAAGACGTCCCCGCACTTCTGGGCGGCCGCTTCCTGGTAGTGCTGGCATTGCTCCAGCATGTCCGGGCGGCGGACCGCCATGAACACCACGCCTGCCGCACCCAGCAGGCCAACTCCATAAAGCACGCACGCGATCACGATGAATATGCCCATCGTCGTCTCTCCTTTGCCCAGGAGCGCTGCCGCTGAAACCCGCTGCGGCGAAACGTTCGCCGGCGGGACGGAGCGCTGCCGGGCCACTGAAACCTCTCCCCTCCTGAAACACACACTGCCTTGCCTTTTCCGGTCCGCATCACGACATCGCCTTGCCCCGCCCCGCCCATGCAGCCAATGCTGCCGCGCGCGGGGCGAGGGCCAAACCAAACCATCCTGGTTACATTTCCCGGCCTTCACGCTCCATCTGCTTGGCCGGCTCCTGATTGCGGTCGAGCTGCAAGTCATCCTCTTTGCCTCGTACGACCTCCCCGGGCGTAATATTTCCAAAGAGGCCGTTTTCCTCCACAACATGCTGCCCGTTGTTAAAAGCGGGCAAAAATTGGGCAAGTTCCTTGGCTCCTTGCCTGAGCCAGGCATGGGCATGGCCGGCCCCGATCTTGGGCTGGGCAACCTGATCCATCCACTCGCGATCTTTCTTTGCCATCGATCACCTCCATTGGTAAAAGTTTGCCGGTTGCATTTGCTGCACCGGCCGTGAATTGGCGCGTTCGACGGCGACGATTGTCATCGCTGCCGCCGCGCCGAGTCCTAACAACGCAAAACATGCTGCTCTCAGAACCAGGTCGAACGATCCGGCCAGCCGGCGAAACCAGCTGCGGCGGTACAGCCACGGTTCCTCAAAATGAGGTACGAGTGTCGTCAGCAGCGGCGGAAATCCTGGAGTGAAAGTGATGCACTGCCTGGGAGGCAACGCAATCACCTCCTCCGGCTTTAACAATTTCCTGCCTTGTTGACTCCAATTGTCGGTATAGTTCTGAGAAACCTGCGCCCCTTGATGCGACATGCCGTTTTCGCTGTAGCTGCGCGAACGCGAATAGCCGCCGCTTTTTACGACGATGGTCTCCTCGCCCAGGCGAGCACTGACGTAGTCTGCCGTCTGCTGATCGTTGACCCCCGCGAAAATCTGCGTCGCGTTACTTAACAATGTTTGAGAGCTGCCATTTGGAAAGCACAAGTTAAGCTGTCCCATAGACTGATAGGCCATCAATAGCCGTACACCGTAACCGCGGTATTTGTCCACCGCATCGTCGATGCACTCCAAATGAAAAAGTGAGGCGGCCTCATCAAGGATAAAATTCACCTTGCGATTCTCATCGAGGCCCTGCTGCACGACGGCCCTGAGCAATGAAGTAATCCACATTCGCAGCAGCGGTGCCTGCGCGCGCATGTGTTCAGGAGGCACAATCAGATAAACCGTCATTCGGCCGCGTTTCAATTCGGCCGGATCGAACGTACTCGAGCCGGTGCTGTGTTGCAAAGCTGCCGAATCCAAAAACCGCAGGAACCGGTTGCATGTGGTCAGAACCGATGCCAGCTCTTTGTCCTGGTAATGCGTCAGCTGGTTTCCAAGACGCTCCAGCAATTCATCGTCGCAAGAACGCAGCCCATTAATCGCTTTTTTGAACAAGTCGGGATTGCCGATGATGTCGCGGACAGTTTGAAGTGACCTGTCATCGGCCGGTGCAAAGCGTGCAATGAACGCGCTGACGGCATGAATTACAAACTCGCTGCTGTCCAGCCAGTGACCATCGCGATCAGCATTTTTGTCGCGCACCACCAATGCCGCTGCCAGATCCCGGGTTGCATCTATTAAATCCGGGCTATCACGGTCGATGAAATCAAACGGGTTACACGCGTCAGGCCGATTGGTGGCCTGGTGCCAAGGGTCGAGCATTACGATGCGGTGCCCGAAGACACGCTGCCTGTATTGGCCAGTGGCCCTTGCCAACTCGGCCTTGAAATCGAGGTTTACAGAACTGTCTGAGTTCGTTAATTGATGCGGGATTATCACGCCCGAACTTTTGAAAGCCCCCACCGGCGCGAACAGCACCGAGTGAATGGCCTTGGGTAGCCGGATCAGCGGACCTTTTTTCCGCTTTTTGAGGCTATCCAGGAACAGACGGCAAGCGTCACCGGATTTCCAGGGAGGCCAGGACATCAAGGCCGATGCCGCCTGCGCCTTGGTGGGCAGGCCGTAAGCCAGCCGGCCCACCAGTACGCCTTGCGACGCGCCGACCAGCCTGGCTACGTCAGACCAGCCGGCCCACCGCGCCGTGCCGAATGACCACCAGCCGCCGCGGCGGCGCTTGGCCAATACGAAGAAGCCAATGAAGATGGCGATCCACACGGACACCGGGGAGAATGCGATCAGGCACGCCCCCACTGCCCAGGCGAAGGCCAGCAGCCCGACTATCAACAGAATTCTGGCGAATATCGTAATCACGTTACGCTCCTTTCTTCAATTCCTTGGAAAGCGTTTCAAGGTTTTGCCCTTGCTCCACCGCCTTGCGGAGGTTCTTGAGCAGCCATTGCGTCGCCTCCATCGTGTCCTGCACGGTAAGGCCATCGCCCGTTACGGAAATGCTGATGGTGCCGTGCTTGCACGCCAGCCGTCCGTTTTTCGGTTTGGCATTACGCTTGCCCACCATTTCCTGCACCGCTTCCTCGACCTTGTGCCGCGGCAGACCGCCCTCGCGGATCTGGGCAATCATCGTCCGCTTGCTTTCTTCGTCGGGAAGCCTGGCCAACGCCACCACCGTGGACAGCGGCAGCAAATCCTGATCGACCAGCGCGACGATGTCCGGCGGCTGCTCCAGCAGCGTCAGGTAGCGCGACACCGTAGCAGCAGAAAGAGACCATTTCGCCGCGAAATCCTGGACCGTGAGGTTTTCCAGCGAAAGCAGCTCACGGTAAGTGCCCGCCCTTTCCGAGGGGCGTAGTCCAATTCTGGCCAGGTTTTCCGCAGCCTGAAAATTCGCCGATTCGAGTCGCGTAAGCTGGCGGTCCCAGACTCGCGCCGGTATCGTTTCGAGTCCGAGGTCGAGCGCGCAGAGCAGGCGGCTGTTACCAAAAATTGCGAAATAACAGTCCTTGGCCGCGTCGAGGCGCAAACCCACAGGCTGAAGAATGCCGTGCCGGGCAATCGAACTCCTGAGCGCCTGCAGCTCGTAGATTTTGCGTTGGTTATTGGGGTCAGGGTGGCACTTGCGCGTGGGTATTTCCACCACCGGCGGCAATGCCCCTGCAGCGATGTCGGACGGCATAATTCATCCCTCCTTTTTGTTGGCCGCGTTCCGAGTCCGCAACGCTTGCGGCCGGTTGCACGGCTTGTCATTGGATGCAGGCGGTTCGACGGCAGGACGAGGTTTAGCGGCAGGAGTCCGCAGCAGCGTGAAGGCGCTGCCGAATCCGCCGCCGCTCAGCCAAAAGGCGACGAGTTTTTGCAGCCACGGCAGGAAGGCGATGATGCCCACGAATGCTGCGACGCCCAGGAGCAGGCAGATCAGAAAGACCAATGTCCAGTTGATGCTTCGGGCGGCTTCCTTGGCCACCTCGCCCGGAATGTCGGCAATGGGTCTGACGGCGTTTTCCGCCACGATTTTCGTAATGTCCCGAGCACCTGATATAAACGCTTCGGGATCGTGCAACCATGCAACCAGCGCAGTGCCTACCATGAGCGAACCTTTGTTTTCCCATACAAATTTGCAGGCGCGATCACCGTAGCGTGCCACCACCTCAAGCACCTCCGGCGTGCGGCCAATGCGCGCCAGCTCTCCGTCTGCCAGCATCGTCGAGAGCCGCCGGCCGCCTTGCCCTCCAACCGCTTGCAACGCTCGGACTGCCGGTGCTCCGCATTGCTCGATCAGCGGCTCGCAGAATGCCGCCGGGATGCCTAACTAATACAGCCGCTGCCTCCTCGCCCTCCCGCATTAGCAACTGCATGGCCTTGGGCCTTTTCAGAACCCAGGTGATTCCGCCTTCACCATGTGCGGCCATGATGCGCACAGCTTTACCGCCGTTTACTCCGGCCTCCTCAACCACTCGGAAGAAGGAGGGCCCCACCTTGCGCAGCGCCACGAATACCTCATCGCCGTGGCGGACCGCCATCGACTCGATGCGCTGCGCCAGCACCTCGACACCCTCACGGGCGGCCGCGGGGCCGAATCGCTCGACCAAAAATTCCGCAACCCCGCGAGCGGCGGCCAGCCGGCCGCCTTGCGCCTGCACCGGCGTGGCGTCGCAAAGGACACCAAGCACGCCAAAGACCAGGATCAACCAAGAAATTGCTCTCATCGTTTTCTCCACTGGGCCCGCAGACCTCGGAGGACGCCACCGTAGCCTGCGGGTCATACACCTTCTGAAAAAACACCTCATTGGCTTTCATGCGAGCGGCCGGCCGTCGCCAGTGACGGTCAACGGCCCCGCCGCGAGGAGGTGGCCTTGCCGCCAATCATGGCCCGGCCGCCTCCGACTCTGCCGTTACTGTCCTTGTGCCTTCACCATCTTCTGAAGCGATTCCCGGCGCATCCGCGATTGCAGCTCCATAAGGCGTTGCATTCTGGTAGCGCAGGCCGAGCGCGCCGCTTTCCTCCAACTGGTCCGCTGCCTGGCGGCACTGGAGTCGGCTTTCAGGCGATGGGTCGTTCTGTTCCTGCTGCCGAAGTTGCGTCAGGGTGGCCAGGGCCGTCTGGTCGCCCTCGATCAGCTGGAATTCGATACGGCCCAGCGCGTCCTGCACTTTGCCGGCAAGTTGAACCGCCGGATCTTCGCGGCCAAAGAACTGGAGAATCCAGTCGATCACATAATCCATGACGAACCAGGCCACGAGGCCGATGCCGAGCGTTACCAGGCCGGAACGGGCGGCAACGCCCAGGAATCCTCCCGACAGGCCGAGGCGCGCTACCAGACTGCGGCCGATCAAAGTTGTCGCGATTTCAGAGCCAACCCACGAGCCGACAAAGTTTGCAGCGTTGATTTTGAGCTCGTCAATGACCTTGGGCAGCACGGCCAAGGCAAGTCGCTCATATTCGTCGCGGAATTGCTGCTCGGATTGCAACTGCGGCAGAGTCCCGCGGAAAAGCTCGTCGTCGGCCAGATCGGCGCGGATTTGCAACAAGGCGTCGTTTTCCAGGCCCTGCATGGTGGTCAAGTAGCCGGCCATTGCCGAGTCCAGCACGGCCTTGAGTTCCTCGGCCGTAAACACCTTGTTGAATTCCTCCTGGAGGAAGGCCCTAAACCCGGCGCCATCGTCGCCGAGGACCTGTCCTTTCATGACGTAAAATGCCCCCTTAAGTGAGAACGGGGCCTGTGAGAAGCCCTTGATTCGACCTTGGCGGTCGCGGAAGAACGCCCTGACCAAAGCGATTTGATTCTCGGCGATCTGGTTGCCCTGCTGGTCCAGCCGGTCCATGTGGGGACGGATTTTTTCCCAGGCTTGGGCCGACGGAGCCGGTTTGGGGATTTCTGGGATTTCCGGGTCGCGGGTTCCCGTCGAGAAGCCGCAAACAACGCCGATGACCGTCAGCACCGCCAGGGTGCCAACCGTCGTGGTGACCCACACCGCAGTGTGGCCACATTTGCTGGTCAAGGTTTTGGTGGTGTATTTCATGGTGCACTCCTTAAGGTAAAAAAAGGCGAACGAGGTTGTGAACACTTCGATCCGCTGATAGCTGTTGGCGCCGGTCCACCGGCGCGCTTCAACCGGTCATTAGGAAACCACGTTGTCCGTGAATTGTGATTCCGGAAATCGTTTCCTCCTTGGTTGGGCCCGTCATGTTTGCTCATTTGCTCTCTTTGAGCAGCAACCCCATGATCGCTGCATCACGATGCGCCCAGGCGGAGATTTATAATCAGAACGCCACCCCGCAGAAAACTGCTCAGCGTTTGGCAAAGAAAAAACTGCTTGACTGTTCTGGCCGCTGGAGTATTCCTTGGCATGACGCAATTTGCCAGCCGTAAGTTTGGTCTCCAGCGAAGGATACAGCTACGCGCCATACTGAAATTACGGCGCGAATCCGCCATTAGAGGACAAAGGTCTATTGCAAGAGGAGCAGGCCGAAAATGTGCACATACTGTTTGAGGATTGAGTTTTGAGCAAGCAACAACATCGCCAAAAGCTGGCACTAAAAAACGGAGCGTTAGCCGATGCCCGACACGCTCTTAACATTTTGGAGACACTGCGGGCAATCCAGCGCGTCCACCCCGAGAAGTTCTGCGCTCTGGTAGCCATTGCCAATGGCCGGGCCGACGAGATTAGCCCGGAGCAGATGAAAACGCTGACGAATGATCACTTTCTTGCTCCCGGCGGCAACCTCAGCCAAGGCGTAACAGACGTCTTGCTGTCCGCCCTTGCCGATCGGGACAATTCACTGGTCCTCCTCCAGCCCTTTCGACTCGAAACCGACGAGGACAAGCGGGCCGCCGACGAAGCCCAAAAGCAAAACGTCCGCGCCCTCGTCGATGCCGTTTTCGGCGCGGACGTTCTGGCTCTTCGCGGCGTTAACTATCTTCGTTTACCAATGCCTGGGAGAGGATTTGCTTTGCGGCGTCCCATGCCCGCCTAGCGGCCGTCACGTTGATTCGCATGCTCTCGGCGATTTCCTTCCAGGTCCTTTTATTCAAACGCATCTGCACAACTCCACGCATCCGGTCATCACAGTGCCTTTCCAAAGCGTCGCGGATTGCCTCGTGCGTTTCCTCCACGACCTCTTCGCCGGGTGGCTCCTCAACCCTTTCCATCGCTGCCATCCTGCCGTATTCCCGTTCCAGCCGCGTACGGCGATTATTCGCCCGTAATTCATCCAACAACAGGTGACGAGCGATGGCCCGAAGCCACCGCTTCCACGCGATTGCACAATCCAATGGCGGCCATTTACTTTGCTGTAACAAAGTCACTTTGCATATAGTGCTTTGGAAGAGGTCTTCCCCAGTACCCTCCCATTGCCTATAGTCTCTGCACAGGCCCGAGCATGTAGCCGCGAGATACTGGCCGTGCTCCTTAAGAAGACTGTCAAGCCCCGCAGTGTCGCCTCTCAAGTCAGACTGCATCCACTGATTCGTCTTAGCGTTTTCGGTACCGGTCATGGCTTTGCTCCTATTTTGAAAACTGACCCTTCCAGGCCGCCGCCATTTGCCTAAGTTGCAAAACCAATTAGCGCGTCCTTGCCAGCATCCGCACACGTGGACTTGCTGCGACTTACACGCGAGCTCCGTAAGAGGCCATAAGATGCGCCCCAACAAGGGGTTAAAAATTACCGCACGCGCGACTCTTAGCGGGCCGCACGCCAACAATGCCATTACACGTGTAATTCGCGAACGTTACCCAATAATCGGATTCTCCAACCGGAGCGTCCTCCGCCGAATCGCATGGGGTTAGGAAAGGATGAAATACCAGTAGCGCCGGGTGGAAAACAGACAAGCCACTACCGACGGAATTGGAGCGAATAAGGCATCAACGGGCGATTCCTCGGCAACGCAGTAGGGGATGACCCAAGCAGTCACTCGCTCGGCATGTTGGCCAAACGCATCAACACGCAAGACTGATCCGCCCATGCCTCTATGCCCAGAAAATGGAAGGTCGATGTGAAGCTGTGAGCACCGCCGCAGTTTGCCTGCACTTGGCCGAATAAGAATTAGTTGATATGTCAAGTTAGTTGGTCTGCCGGGAGGGATTTGCGTCGAGCCCCACTTGTTCCTTAATCCGCAATTTCCCACTCCAAGTTACTCGGATAACGGAAATGATGGTGTGCCTGCAACGCACAGCCCTTTAGATGGTCGGCCATGGCCCCCAGTTGATTGCGGTTAAGTTCGGCGAGTGCGTCTGAAATAGCCTTTTTGATTTTTTTTACAGTCTTCTCCGCCTCATCAGCTAGGAGCCGGTTATCCATCAGCTGTTTAATAATGGCTAGGTGCTCAGCTCTTTCTTTCGAAAGCTCGCTTTCAGTCAAGCCGAGCAATACCTTCAATCGATGATACTCCGGATTGCTCGCTTTGTTTTTCCAGACCCGTTGCAGGATTTGAGTAGCTTCCAATTGTACTTCATCGCCTAATTCACTCGCCGCCTGGACGAGGCGGGTTACAAAGGCCTCCCGACCTCTTGAATCGACTGCTCGCTCTCTCTCGGTTCGGGTATTCCCAGACCGCAGCCAATCTTCCTCCGACCTCTTTGGCGTCACAATGTGAATATCCGCTCCCAATAATTGGAGATCGCTGGCCGCAATTGCCTTGCCAGTACCATCGGCCTGTTTGCCTTGTCTTAGCAGGCACATTAGATAATACATCCCTAAACTACTTCCCATTCTCGCTCCACGTTTGCCCTGCCCCTCAAAAAACAAATCGTAAACTGCCCACCTCTTGCTCTGGGCAACACGGCGGAAAACATTTTTGCCGTGAGAGACAGTATCAACGCGAGCTTCTCGCCCTTGATGCAGCGTTACATCCTGGTATCCCAAGTCCTCGTCTTTGCAGATTTCACGAATCTCCTGCCTGACCCACTCCGCGGTCATCACAGCTCTGCTTTCCTTATTGGCGTCCATCGGGTTCACAATGATTTCCAAGCGGGGCATAAGCCCATTTGGCGGGCTATAGACGGCGTGCACGAGTACTTCAGTTTGATGGTCACCGACCCGCAGTATCCCTTCATTGCGGAAGCACTTTCGATCCTTGTCCTTAAGGTCGTCCCAATGCTTCGCCAGGAAGCGGAGGAACACCTTCTCCGGCAATAGGCTCATCTCCAGGCGCCAATGCGTCACGAAGTCCTTCCACGGAGGATCATTCCGACAGCCCGTCGCTGTGGAAGCTAACAAATCTGGGATAAGCAAATGTCCGTAGTCGCGAGTATCGAATGCAAGTCGGCAAGCCTTCATCAATCCGCAGACCAGGCTCTGGTCCTCGTGATCGAACGGCGTTTTGTGATACAGGGTGATTCCGACCTCGTCGGCTTTGTTCCTTGCTTGCAGCAGACGGTTGATGTCTTCCTCACTGAGCACTTGCTTCCTTTCGATTTGGGCATTTCTGATGAGGCTGTAAACAGGGTGCCGAATCCACTCGGGATTAAACACGCGAAATCGCAGCGCACCAGCAGCGCGAATCGATGCCAAGTCACCTAGCCAGTGAATTACTCCAAGGCTGTTAAGAACCCGCAGATCATTTTCAATGTCCTTTTGGTTGTCTACTTTCAACTTGGCGAGCAATTTCTTGAACACCACGTCGCGGTGGAAAAGAAAATGCTTACCCCCTTTGCCGTCGCCGTCCATTGTGCTCGGGGAGAAGCGCACTTCAATGTGTTCCTTGATTTCGAAAAGCCGCTTACTATAAGGTCTTCGGAGGTCCAAGACCTTCGGCAAATACTGGATAATGTCTGCTAACAATTCCCTGCGCTTGACCTCATACTCTTTGGTGAGACTCAAGCGACGCTGCTCCTCTACAGAGTTTGCACACCCAACGTAGTGGACACCTAAGACGTTTGCTCCATACCAAGCCTTGGCCTTGGCCGATTGTAGCGACGCATTTAGCGAGTCAAGAGTCCGCTGGTCATTGAGGGATTTGTCACATTTCGTAACAGCGATGAGGACTGGCGCGCACTCCTCCCCGATCTCTGTTTGCTGCGTGCCATAATGGGCTATAGTCCGAAGCCAGTAACTCAGACGATTGCTAGTTTCCTTTTCACCATCGGCATCGGCGTCAGCCCCGACCACCAACAGGTAGAAGCTGTTATGCGCGCCCAAAAAAAAGCGATGAGCCGAATGCAATTCTGGCTGGCCACCGAAATCCCAGACGTGCAACTTGACTTGGTTCGGATAGGCATTCATTTTATTGGGCAGTTGAATCTGGCATTCCCACCGATAGGCATCGTGAGTGGATTGTTCCGAATCATTGAAATAATAGGGGTCTTGCCCGAAAAGGCGCTTGGTCAGCGTCGTCTTTCCAGTCCGGCCCTGGCCAACCACCAATAGCTTGATTTCGCCCAAAGGCCGCTCTTTTTTCTCAAGTAATGCGCGGAAAATGGCCTGTGCGTCGTGAGAGCGGATAATTTCCTTAGGTACCGACTCTAAACTGTGATCCAAGTATAAGAATCTGAGCTCAACCATTGGTGGACGCGCAGTAGCTAGGGCCAGCAAACCTTTGTCGCTAACTCTTGTGTAACGGAGATCTAGTGATCGCAGGTTTGCCAGTTGTGCCAGGGAATTCAGTCCCACATCGCTGACTTTCGTGGATTGTAGGTCTAGCGACTGCAGTTTGGTAAGGTTTTCCAAGGACTTTAGCCCCACATCGCTGATTTTCGTGGATTGGAGGTTTAGCGACTGCAGTTTGGTAAGGTTTTCCAAGGACTTTAGCCCCACATCGCTGACCTCCGTGGATCGGAGGTTTAACGACTGCAGTTTGGTAAGTCTTTCCAGGGACTCTAGCCCCACATCGCTGACTTTCGTGGACGCGAAATTAAGCACCGTCAGGTTACTCAGTCTTGCGAGGGGCTTTAACCCTTTGTTGCCCACCAGGGTGCCGGCAAGATCCAGCGATTGCAGCTTGGCCAAGTTATCCAAGGACTTCAGCCCAACGCCCACTCCGGGTATGTCGTCAGGATCATGTAATTGCAATTTGGCTAGTTTTTCGAGGAAACGCAAACCCTCATCGCTGACTCGCGTATAGGCAAGTTCCAGGGATCGGAGATTGGGGAGACTCCCCCGCTGGACTGCCGCAGTTAAATAGATGAACCAGTCGTCATCAATCCAGTTTGACCTTGGCGCGCGGATCCCAACACAATCGGCAAAGGACTTCAAGATGAGCTTGATAACTCTCCTTGCCCTGGGCGGGTCGGGATGGCGCGGTGGCGGTCGAAAGCCGCAGTCAAAAACGTGATCACCGCGTTGCTTAGCTTGATCAATGCATTCACCAATCCATTGTTCGAGCCAATGCGATTCGCGTTGCATGGGCATAATCTCCAAAAAAACAAGCGTCAGGGGAAGATTTACCTGTTATTTCGGCCGGCACACAAGTCGTGGAGCCATATTTGGCTATTACGCAGGCCTGGCTGAGTTCGTCAAACCCCAGTTTTTCTGAAAAGAGACGTTTACATATTGAGCTTGTCCATGCTGGCAATGATGCCGTTTGAGGAATGAAACGCCAAGACAGGCGTGACCCCCTGGATCGGATTTTATGCTTCGCCTATCCCACTTTAGGTGCAAAGCAATCACCACGCTGGCCGCACCCTGAAACCTACGCCACAAACCGCAATGCGGTCCCCAGCCGGTGCATATCGTCTGCTTGCCACTCCTCGCCCGGCATCGAAAGCCGCACCATGCCGCCCGCATAGCTTGTCAAGGCTATGCCCCTGTCGGCAAAGGCCTCCCGCATCTGGCTGGCGGGCAGGCTTTGGTGTGCTTCCCTTTGCAGCAGCAGGATGCCGGTCCGGAATGGCTCCGCCGGCTGGATGGATTGCCAGCCGCACGATTCGGCCAGCGCTGCTGCGGTGCAGAGGTTCTTTTGGCGTTGGCCCATGGCTGCCGCTGCATTATTAGCTGCCAAGGCGTCGGCTGCTGCGCCTTGACAAGTAAAGAGCGGCACCAGGTTGATAGTTTCAGTTTCCCCGTCCAGCGCGGCAGTTTCAAGTTGTGTCGTAAACCGCAGCAAGGGATCGTCCAGTTCGCCGTTGGCCAGGAGCTGACCCAGGACCGTCTCGATCATAGCGCGTGTTCGGTGCCGCCCGTAGAAGCCCAACCCCATCGGATGGAACCCTTGGAGCCATTTGTGACTGCTGGCGAGGTAGAGGTCGCAATACTCGTTGGCCAAATCGCAAGACGAATGGCAAAAATCCTGGGCGCCGTCAATGACCACAAAGCGAATTTCGCGAACAGCTTCGAGCGCCCGAACGATGCGTTCCACGGGAAGCCGGAAGCCAAGATGACTGACCGCGGTCAGGAAAAGCCCGTCGCACCCGGCCTGCCGGAAACGCTGGCGGAAGGCATCGACCATTGCCTCCTCGGTGGTGCTGCCGTCACAGATCATTGTCCGCAGACCCAGCGAAGTCACCGTGCGACCGGCCCGCTGGGCTTCATGTTCCAGAATAGCGCGGTAGGGTGGCCAACCAAGGTCGGTAACCAGCACATTGCGGCACCGGTAAAACAGCAGGCGTGCTGCGAACTTCATGAGCTGGGCAGAGCGGTTGACCATCAGTACCGGCAGCGTCGCACGGCTTTGGGCGAGCGTCCGCAGGTTTTCCTTCAAATGGCCGATGCCCTGCCAGCAGGTCAGGCCGGGATATTGGCTGCGCAAGGGCGGGGACCAGGCTTGGCTCCCGTCCCGCAGGAAGCGCTCGAAGAACAGTGATCCGCCCTCTTCGCCGGCCAGCCGCGTGAAATCCAAATGGGCCTTCTGGGCAGTGCGGGACATGCGTCCCAGCCGGGCGGTGTCAAGGTAGAGCAGTGTCGATTGCATGGGCAAACTCCTTTAAGGTAAGCCCATATTACCTCCCAGGCGGCAGCTGGTCCAGAAGGCTTGAAAAAGATCGGCTGTAAAGCTGGATGCGCTTCCACAGCTCATCGGCGAGCCGCACGGCCTGCGCGTCCAGGTTGAGGGTAAAGCGCAAGGTCCGGCAATGCTCGTCAATCTCCTGGACGCCGACGGCGCGGTCCCCGTAAATGCCCATGTCGGTGAGCAGGTCCGGCTCGCGGGTCAAGTCGGATTCGCGCAGGAGCGCGATCCAAAGGCCATTGTTGTGCTGTTCCTCGACCCAGGTGCGAATGGCCTGCGTCGGAAGAAGTTGATCGCGCGGCCACAAATCGTCGTGCAAGATGACAATCCGCTCGATGAGCACGCCGCGGTGAACAGCGGCAAAGTTGGCTCTCATGCTTTGCCGCCCAGGTTCGTCCTGCCAGTATTCGGGCGAATGCACCCAGGCTATCGACCGGTACTGCCGGATATCGGGATTGGCTAGCAGTTCCTCGTAAACGGTGCGCCAGCTTTCTGTCAGGGCGAAAACAATCTTGCCGGACGCTATGCCTTCCAGCTGGTCGCCGACCGAGGCAAACTTGGCCAGGGCGATCCGGCGCAGGATCGGATCGGCCCGCTTGGCCAAGGCGGTCATAGCCCGCGAAATCTCCTGGTATTGCGCGAACAGTTCCTGGTCGGCCGCCAAGGAAAGCGGCACCGACAGGCTTTCGATCACTTCGGCCCTTTTTTGTTCCCGCTCATCTTCCTGGCCGAGGTAGCTGAGGAACAAGCCGCCGAGGATGCTGATAAAGGCGCCCAGGACAGCGAGCTGCGCCGGCATGGGGCCGAACGCCGCCACCAGCGCCATCAGCACCGAGCCGACCACGGCGGTCCCGATGAAACGGAAGCTCAGCAGGGCCGACCGGCGGTATTGTTCTTGTTCACGCGGCATAGCCGCAAGTTATGGCAGAATACGGAGAAAGGCAAGCGAATGAGCAATGGGCCAGGGCGCTGGTGCAGCGCGTCACCGGATTATTAGCGGGCAAATGATCCCCCGGTCGCATCGAGGTTCACGTCCCGCCCACGCTGAACTTACCATGGAAAGAACGATGCCTTCTCGATCCACGGAATACCGGGGGGCGTCGGCCGGCAGTTTCGCCAGCTGACGGCGCCGGACGAAAAATCCGGTTTCCTGGTTGCCGCCCGTGCCTGGCCTGGTATCATCAACACCGGTCCTGACGCGAGGTTTGGCTGGTATCTGGGCTATGCCAACCAAATCCACGCCGGGACTATTCCATTTTTTTGACCCCTCACACCTCCTGCCAGCTGGCGCGAAAAGCCGCTTGCAATCTATCCTCAATCCGAGTATAGTTGGCTAGTGGAATCGAATATTGCCAACAGCGTAATCGAGACCGAATCCTTCGTGAAGCAGGCGGCGGCGCTGTGGTCAGACGCCGAGCTGGACGAGTTAAAGGATTACCTTGCCCGGAACCCGCTTGCAGGCGATGAGATGCCCGGCACGGGCGGCTTGCGAAAGCTGCGTTGGAGCCGCGCCGGCATGGGCAAGCGAGGCGGTGCGAGGGTGATTTATTACTACTACAACGAATCCGCGCCCCTCTACCTGCTCATGGCCTACGCCAAGGCGGCGCAGGAAAACCCGTCGCCCGCTGCCGTGGCGACGCTCGTCAAGCTGGCAGAGGTAGTTAAGGCAGGCATCAAGACAAAGCAGAAGGAGAAGTAACTATGAGCAAGAAGACCGACACACTGACGGATTTCGACAAGCAGCTTATCGCAGGCATGGAGGAAGTCGTCGCGCACATCCACGGAGCGCCGAACAAATGCCGCGAAACTGTTGTGGAATTCGCCGATGCCAAGGCGATCCGGGAAGGGCTTGGCATGAGCCAGTCCGCATTTTCTCGCGCCTACGGCATCCCTATCAAGACCTTGCAGCACTGGGAGCAGCGCCGCCACAATCCTGACCGCACCGCCTCCGCCTACCTGTGGACGATTGAGGAATTTCCCAATCAGGTACGCGAAGCGCAGCAACGCCACCAGATGCAACGCGCGGCTGAGAGTGAGCAGCAGCCTGGGTTATGACTATCGAGTCCGATAAACACTGGATTATGGGTCACAACTTTCCTCCATGTGTTGGCATCTCCGTGGCAGACGATCCGCCCCGCCGGAGCAACTGCGGGCGCAAGCACTAATCGCACCAACATCCCAGCGAGGCCGAATCGCGCGGAGCCTGCGAGCGAAGTCCCTTGGGCGATGGGGACGGACGGGACTTACGCTCTCTCCGCACTATTCGGGCACACCGGAAATCCGCAAGTAATCGCACTCAATGGCCGGGTGGATTTGCACGCGCACATTTCATTCATAGGGCCTGCACATTATGGAATGCGGTCACAAGAGATAGCTACCCATTCACATTGACGCTCCGTGTGGCCGCTGTCGCCTCCACTTTGCTCCACGGCTGTGCAGAACATGGCCACGCCAGCGAGGACATCGGGTGCCTCCAACCTTTCAATGTCGGGGCGAGGTCTAAAGATCATTCCGTATTGGGGAAGATGCACGTAGACGAGTGTAACGACATCCAACTCTTGCTGTTCAAGAGCACCAAGAAACTCCGCCAGGGCTCCCAAAGTGCAACGCTTGGAATCAGCTGGCCGAGCCACTTCATAGAACCCACGATCTGAATAATTTGCGGCATGCGACAGGTGCGCCTGAGCTACGAGAACAAATGCACCTTTCCTACCCTGATAGGCTTGCTGCTGCTCATAAGCCTGTTTGACCGCAGGCAGCGCATGCTCACATTGCCTGAAAAAACCTGGCCATCACCTCACCGGGCAGCCACGCGGCGGCATCGAAGCCTGGGGCAGTGCTCAGTGCTGAAAGCCGGTACGGGCATCCGATCCGCTTCGGCGCAGTCAAGCGGCGTCGCAGCCGCTCGCGAATGACCGATTGCATTTCGTCAGCTGCCGTCGCGGCATACCGCAGTTCCCGCCCGGCCTGGCCTGTTCGCCCGTAGCGAATGGCAACCGTCCAGGCGTCGAGCAGATCGCGGCCGACCGTCACCTGGTAGCGGCGGTGGTGGTTCTTCTCCGCATTGTGAGCTTCAAAGGCGACGGTGAGCAAGTTGTCCATAGTGGCATCCTCATGCTGGTTGTTTCGATGTGGCCGGCGTTTGGGCATTGAGCAGCTTCTGGCCTTCCGGCCGAATTGCACCGTCCGGCGCGACATGCCGGTACAGTGTTTGGCGAGTGACGCCGATTTCCGCGCAAAGTTGACCGACCCTCGTCTCCGGCTGGCCCATCGCCGCCATCGCCATCCGCAGCTTGTGGGTTGTCATCTTGTATGGCCGGCCGCCGCAGCGGCCGCGGGCGCGGGCAGCAGCCAGGCCGGCTTTGGTCCGTTCGACAATCAGTGCCCGCTCAAACTCGGCCAGGCCGGCAAAAAAGCTGAAAACCAATTTTCCACTGGCCGTGGTGGTATCAATCGTTGCCCCGTGCCCCGTCAACACTTTGAAGCCGACGTTGCGTGCAGTCAGATCATGCACCGTGTTGACCAGGTGGCGCAAATCCCTGCCCAGCCGGTCGAGCTTCCAGACGATAAGCGTGTCGCCTTCCCGCAGTGCTTTCAGGCAAGCAGCAAGGCCGGGCCGGTCATCGCGCTTGCCCGAGGCGGCGTCCTCATAAATGTGGCTGGCATCAACGCCGGCCGCAAGCAAGGCATCACGTTGCAAGTCGGTCACCTGACTGCCATCCGCTTTGCTTACCCGAACGTAACCGACCAGCATTCAAACTCTCCATCCTCCTATAGTCTTCATCGCTAAATGGCACGGTTGTTTCCGAGCTATTTGGCATCTTCACCGATAAATTGCACGCTTTCTTCAACGCTATCTTGCACTCTGTGACCACGCCGCTTGGCAGTCCAGCTCCGACCACGGTAACTTGGTCGCGAGCTATTTGGCACCAAAGGTATAAACCGGGATCACCCCCTTGTCACGCAAACGTTCGGTTACGTGACAATCGCCAAAAATGCATCCCGGCCGCTCCATAATGTCACTTATCCTGTCACATTATCTACGTCTTGTAAACCACCTTGTGATTTGATTATTTGCCATCGAGGCTGAGAACCCGAATGGGACGTTTTGCATTTGCCCCATTGAATTGTCTGCTTGACAAGCAGCTTGTTTTGCCCCATTGTCAAATGATGCCCCGTGTTTTCATTTCTTTGGCACATCATGTCTGAACCCCGCGAATTCCATTCGTTCCGTGTGCCGGTTGATACGGCAGGCCGCGTCGTTATACCGGCCGAGCTGCGGCGTCACTTTGGTATCAAGCCGGGGGAAGAACTGATCTTGTCGGAAGACGCCCGGGGCATCCACCTGCAAACCTTTTCGCAAGCCGCGAAAGCCGCCCAGGACGCTTTTGCACCTTACCGCGTGCCGGGAGTCAGTGTGGTGGACGAGTTGATCCGCGAACGCCACGAAGAAGCCCGCCGGGAAAAAGGTGAGTAGGGCTGTCCTCGATACCAGTGCCGTTCTCGCCCTTTGCTTCGCGGAAAAGGGAGCGAAGGCTACGATTACACGCGGCCAGGACGGCATCATGTCGGCGGTCAATTACTCGGAAGCCATCGCGAAATCCTTGGATTACGGTGTCCCCATCGACACCGTCAGGAATGCCCTGGCCGGCCTGAAGCTGACGATCATTCCATTTGACGAGGAGCACGCATTCGCGGCCGCGTCGTTCCGACCGGCAACCCCAAAGCACGACATTTCTTTTGCCGACCGGGCTTGCCTCGGCACGGCCGCCTTGGCACGACTGCCGGTCTTAACCGCCGACAAGGACTGGCGGAAGCTCAACCTCGACGTTGAAGTCATCCTGATCCGGTAAGATTCCCATGCACCGACAGCCCGCCACACCCAACCCGCTGTTGCAGCGTGAGCCGGAACTGGTGCAACGCCTGGCGGTCTTCCGCGGCCAGGTCAACGACATGCTGGCCGACAAACTTGCAGGGCAAATGCTGAATGATCCCGCCTTCCGCCTCAAGGAATGTCCGCACCCGCTGGCCGAGGTCAAGGCCACCGCCATTATCCTGCGCGTTCTGACCAAGGAAACATGGGATGAAGACGATCTGCGGCTTTTCGACGCCTGCTGGCGGCAGGCTGCGGCATCGGAACTGTTCGGCGACGAGTTCGAGGCAGAAAGATTGCGGATACAGCACAGCGTGGAAACCTGCCGCAAGCATGTTGCTCCACGTCGGCACGGCTTCCACGCCTAAACCTGGCTTTGCCGCCGGTTTTACTTTGCTGCGACGGCGTTTCGCAAAACCAGGAGTGCCCACCACGTCCTTTGCGTGGGGTTTTGAACAGATTCTGCGATGACCCGTTGCTGTTAAAACGTATGCAACTCGACCTCCGTGGCATAATTTCACCGCGTTGCACACATCCACAAGGCAGCCAACGCCATCAGCCTGGCAACCCTTCAACCGTGTGCATCACGACCCGCTTGACAATCCCCACAAAACGTGGCACCCTGAAAATGATTGCACATCTTGAAAGGTCGCCCCATGAGTGACATCCGCATTCGCCAGGTCGAGGACTGGATCGTCGATTCCCTCCGTCGCCAGGCTCGTTCACACGGCAAGAGCCTCGAAGCCGCCCTGCGTGAACTGCTCCACCAGGAGGCCATGCGCTCCAAACACCAGCTGGCCCAGGAACTTCGCCAAATGCAGGACGAACTGCGCCAGAAATACGGCACGTTTTCCGACAGCACCGCCGTGATCCGCGCCGAGCGGGATTCTCGTCCATGATCGTCCTTGACGCCAATGTAGTCGTCAAGACGTATATGGTCGAGGCCGGATCCGACGCGGCCACCGAGTTGTTGTCGGGGCCGTCTCGCTTGCTGGCGCCGAACTTATCCGCCAGGAAGTGTGCGGCGCGCTTTGCCGCCGCGTGCGGCAAGGCGAGTTGAAGCCAGCCGACGCCGAGGCACGGTGCCGGCATTGGCTCGCTCAGCTGGACAAGGGCCTCATTGCCCTGACGCCTGACCACGATCTGTTGCCACAAGCCATCGGCCTGTCCACCAAACTCAAGCACACGTTGGCCGATTGCCTCTACCTGGCGATGGCGCAGCAGCTCAAAATCCCATTGATCACCGCCGACCACCCCTTCCATGATCGGGCAAAAACGCTGTACAAGAAAATCTCCATTCTTCCCGGCTGCGAAATCAACTGAGCGACAGGAGCAACGCGATCATTCATGAGCAAATCAGTCGTCGCCGTCCCTGTTACCTCAAACGCCACCCAGCCCACGGCTGGCGTTGCCGGACCAGCTGCGTGAAGCCTCCAACCCCTGGCTTACCACGTCGCCTTGGCGGCGCTCGCCGACACCTTTCGAAGGAGGACATGACAATGAGTAAAAAACAGACCCCCGGGCAACGCATGATTGCCAGTGCCAAGCAAGCCCTGGCTTTCGCCGAAGGCAAGGATGCCGGTTGCGTCGTGCATATCCCCGAGGAGATCGACGTGGCACGCATCCGCGCCAAGGTTAACATGAGCCAACGCCGGTTTGCAGATTATTTCGGCGTGAGCGCCCGCACCGTCCAGGAATGGGAGCAGGGACGCGCCGTGCCGTCAGGGCCTTCGCGAGCCTTGCTGATGGTGATCGACCGTGAGCCGCAGGCAGTGCGGCGGGCGTGCTGAGTTTTCCCGTCAGTGGCCAGGGCATCCCACCGGAGCCACAACCCCTTCATCCCTAACCGAGTCATTATTGCCAGTTCGGCGACCTATGGTGGTTTCTAATCGCGAATGTCGCGGGCGGAAAGTCGATTCTCCTGTGTCAAAACCCTTACCAGCTCTTCAGCCGACTCGACGCTCGGCAGCGCGGCATCCAACAGTGCTTTCGCCGCGCCGCACGCGACTGCACGCATCTCAGCTTCAAGTTCACTTATGTTTTGAATCTTCATGGTGGCCTTCCTTTCATGATGCTTTCGCCGACAGCGATTTCCGAAACTCTCCGCTCATCTATTAGGCCGCGCCACTATTTGCACAATAAAGGCCGCCAGGCAATCGTGTTGCTGAGTGTCTCTATATATAGAGTGCCGCGCCCGATTCCGGGTCACCTGGCGTTCGATCATCAACGCACCAGCAACCCTCCTTCACCGCGTCCGCCCCCCTCCCGACTGGCCGCCTGCAATTGCCCCAGCCGCCCCGCCAGCTTCCTCGACAGCAATGCCGAGGAATGCCGCCAGGTCGGTTTCGATGAGGTGCCGTTGCCGCCGCAGCAGGACCGTGCCGCCGGGCTGGTCGCCGGTGATGCGGACGTAGGTCTGGCGCAGGGCGTAATTGTCATCGCTGAGTGTGATATATATGGGGTTCTTGACCAGGAAAGCGAACAGCGCCCGCACCTTCTGATGGGCCGGCAATTCCGCCTGGCCGGGGAAGGTGATCAGCCCCTGGCGCTGCATGTCGATGATGCAGTCGATGTGGCCGATGATGGTGGCCGGCGTCCGGCAGAAAAGCTGCGGTTGCTTGAGCGCGGCGCCGAGATACGCCTCCAGGGTAAGCCCGTCGCTTCGGAAATGCTCCACGACCTTTTCGATATGCGATTGCACGGTGACGGGTGACTGGTAGAACAGCTGCGGCTGCCGCAGCGCGGTACGCAGATAATCCTCCACGGTAAGGCCGGCCGCCGCGAAATGCTCCACCACGCCTTCGATATTGGACACCAGTGTCGCCGGCGATTGGTAGAAAAGCGCCGGTTGCCTTACCGCGGCACGCACATAATCCGTAAGCGTGACGCCGGCCGGTGCGAAATGCCCGGCCACGCCTTCGATGTTGGCCGCCAACGTCGCCGGTGTCTGGTAAAACAGTTGCGGCTCCCTGGTAGCGGCTCGGAGGTAATCTTCGACCGTGAGCCCCGCCGCCGCGAATCGCCCGGCCATGTCCTCGATGTTAGCGGCCAGGCTTGCAGGCGACAGGTAGAAAAGCGCCGGATCACGCAATGCGGCACGCAATAAGGCCTGCGCTTCAAGGCCGTCGTCTCGAAACCGTTTGAGCAGCATCTCGACATGGTCGATGATGGTGCCCGGCGAAAGTGAGCAGCCCCGCTCGTTTAAGGACGGCGCCCAGGTAGGACTCCACCGTCACGCCGTATTGGGCGAATCGGGCAGCAACCGTTTCAATATGGCGGATGGCCGCGGCGGGACTCTTGGTGAACAGTTCCGGCCTGGCCACGGCGGCGCGCAGGTATTTCTCCAGCGTCATCTATGGCGTGGCTGATGGCAGTTGGCCGACCAGCTACCAAACGCTAAATTCCACCTTCCTCAACGGCACCAACGGCTTCGAGTTGGATGGCGTCGCCGCCAATAACTATACCGCCAGTGGTATCGCCACCGGCGATGTCAATGGCGACGGCTATGCCGATATCCTGATCGGAGCTGTCGGCGCATCATTTGGTCAAGCTTATGGCGGCGCAGCTTATGTGGTGTTCGGCGGTCCGAATGTCAGCGGCGCACCAAGCACCAAAGGCGGCGCGAGCTGGGCATCACTCACCCCTGCCTTGCTCAACAGCACCCTGCTCAACGGCACCAACGGCGCCGAGTTCGATAATGCGACTTCAAGGCACAACTACATCGGCTCGTCTGTCGCCGCCGGTGACTTTAACGGCGACGGCATCGCCGACCTTGTTATCGGGGGAAGTGGTGGGCCGGGCGGTAACGGTCCAGGTAGCGTGTATATCGTATGGGGCAAGACCGGCGCCTGGCTGGAGCACTGCCCAGGGGATTAATAACGGCAGCTTCCTTAACGGCACCAACGGCATTGAGTTCGACAGCGCCATCGGCGATAATGTTGCCACCTCTTTGGCTATGAGCGATGTCAATGGCGACGGAATATCCGATCTCATCATCGGGGTACCCAACATGCAGCTAAGCGGTGGCTCGAACGAGGGTTCGGTCTTCGTAATATTCGGCAGCAAGAGTTGGGGATCGGCCACCCCTTACTCGATTACTTCCACGCTTCTCAACGGCGCCACAGGCAGTGAGCTTGATGGAGCGATTCATAACAATTGTTGCGAAGCCGGCGCCAGCTTGGCCGCCGGCGATGTCAATGGCGACGGCATTCCCGATATCCTCATCGGCAGAGAAAATGGCGGTTCTTACTTCGTCTATTTCGGCTGTCCCCCTCCCCGAAATGTCTGCCGCCAATTGACAGGAAACCGTTTGAAGAAATCCCTCCTCCCCAACCGCGGGCGCAGCCCGCAAGAAGGGAGGACGTATGTCCCCAAGCGAGTTCATTCCCCCATCCCAAGAGTCCGACTTTCCGCGCGAAAGCTCCGGACTCCCTGTCCCCGACGGCGGGTCGAATCCGACTGGCCGACCACCTACCGAAGATGGCTTGCCAACATCCGAGTCTCCTGCGGATGAAGTCCCGCCCTTGTGGGACACGGACGGCCTGCCCGCGCTCGCCAGGGCCGGGTTGCTCGGACGCACGCGCCGCCGACCAAGAGGCAAGAGCCTCGTCCTGCCCGCCGACAAGCCGTCCCCAATCAGCCCTGAGCAACGGATCATCCTGCTCGACACCTGGCAAAAAAGCGGCCTACCCGCCGGCGACTTCGCGGCCATGGTCGGCGTCTCCAAGCACACCCTGTACGCCTGGAAGAAACGCTTCGACACCCACGGTCCCGCCGGCTTGCTCGATCGACCCAAGGGCGGGCCCAAGGGCAGCCGACTGCACGAGCTCACCAAGCGCACCATCCTGATGCTCAAGAAGGCGAACCCCGATTGGGGCTGCCAGAAGATCAGCGACATGCTCACCCGCGGCCCCGCTCTGCCCGCCAGTGCCAACGCCGTCGCACGCGTCTTGCACGAGGCCGGCTATGAACTCAGGGAGGTCCCCACCCAGCCTCATCCCGACAAGGTTCGCCGCTTCGAACGCGCCAAGCCCAACCAGCTCTGGCAGACCGATCTCTTCACCTTCGTCCTCAAGACGGCAGAACCGCCGCGTCCATCTGGTCGCCTTCATGGACGATCACAGCCGCTTCATCGTCGGCTACGGCCTGCATGCCAGCCAGTCGACGGCGCTGGTGATGGAGGTGCTGCGCGCCGCACTCGACCTCCTACGGCGCGCCTCGAGGAGATCCTCACCGACAACGGCAGCCAGTACGTCACCTGGCGCGGCAAGAGCGCCTTCAGCAAGGAGCTGGACAAACGCGGCATCCGCCAGATCGTGGCCAGGCCTCGTCATCCGCAAACCCTCGGCAAGATCGAACGCTTTTGGGGCACCCTGTGGCGCGAGTGTCTGGCCAGCGCCATCTTCCTCGACCTCGGCGACGCCCAGCGCCGCATCGGGCTGTTCATCGACCATCACAATTTCCAGCGTCCGCATCAAGGGATCGACGGCCTGGTGCCGGCCGATCGCTTCTTCGGCGACTGCCTCCGAGGTGCTGCGCACGCTCAAGGAGCGGGTGGCGGCCAACGCCCTGGAACTGGCCCGTCACGGCCGGCCCAGCAATCCGTTCTACCTGACCGGACAGATGGGCGGTCAACCCTTCAGCGTCCATGCCGAGGGCGAGCGCGTCATCCTCACCGGCGCTGCGCGGCCGGCAGGAAGTCGACCTGGTGCCGCCGGCGCCGCCGGAGACCGACACGCCCTGGCCCGAACCGGTCTGCCCGGCGGGAGTGGTGCAAGCGCCGGAGGGTTGGCTCGACCAGCCCGAACCGGCGCCGGGCACCTCGCCGCTGGACGACGGCCTGCAAGCGCTGGGCGAAGCGGGCGAACTCGACGAGGCTTTTGACGATGGGCCGGGAGGTGACGCATGAGCAGCTTACTCATTGAGGGATGCACCGGCCACGGCAACCGAGCCGGCAACCACGGCGCTGCCACGCGGCGGCAAACGCTCGGGCATCAGTCCCAGCAAGCTGCAGATCGGCGCCCAGCGCAGCCGCGAGGCCAAGCAGCGGGCGGCGGCGATTTTGGAGGTGTTGGCCGGCGCCCGCACACCGACGCAAGCCGCCCAGGCTTTGGGCATCGCACTGAGCCGCTACTACCTGTTGGAGGACAGGGCCCTGGCGGCGCTGGTGAGCGCTTGCGAACTCCAACCGCGTGGACCGCGCCATGACGGCGCGCGCCGCGTGGCCAGCCTGGAGCGGGAATGCGAGCGTTGGCAACGAGAATGCGCTCGCCAGCAAGCGTTGGTCCGGGCCGCGCAGCGGAGCATCGGCCTAAGCGCTCCGCCGCCGCCGTCGGCGCTCAAGGACAAGGGGAAAAAGCGGCGGCGCCGGCCCACGGTCCGGGCCTTGGCGGCCGCCAACCGTCTGCGCCAGGAGCCGGCAGCTGCAGTGGTCTCGACAGCAGCTGCGGCGGAAAGTTAGACTGTCCAACTGAGGAATTGGAGATTGGAGATTGCAGATTGCAGATTGAGGAGCATTCCGCAATCTGCAATCTCCGGCAAGTTCGCCCTTCGCCCGGCTGGTTAGGACCCAGCGCAAGGAGGACGTCATGCGTGGACGCAGGCCGAAAGGACCGGGGCAATTGGTGAAGGGACTGGAAGGCGACGCGCCGCAGAGACAGCGGCTGGAGCTGATTCTGCTGACCTTGGCCGGCAAGCTCAGCATCGCCGAGGCCTGCGCCACTCTGGCGATTACGCCGCAGCGTTTTCACCAGTTGCGTGAGGAATGCATGCAGGCGGCGCTGGAGAATTTGGCCCTGCGGCCAGGGGGTCGGCCGAGCAAGCAGACGCTGGCCCATCAGGAGCAACTCGATGCCTTGCAGCAGGAAAACGAACGCTTGCGGCTGGAACTGCAGGCCAGCAAACTCCGCGAGGAGATTGCCCTGGTCCTGCCCGGCCGCAGCCAGCAGGGTCAGGGCAAAAAAAAAATCCCCACCGGTGACGCCGGCTGAGATCGGCGCCACGGGTCACGTCACGGCGGCCGGCGCTGCCGCCCAACTCGAAACGAACATTGCTGAGCAACCAAGCGTGACGCGCCTCGCCGAGGCGATGCAACCCGCGCTGGCTGTCGAAACCGTGGTGACCGCCCCGGCGGCGCCGACTCCCGCCGAGCCATCTACAACGGCAACACCACAACCGACCTTGCCACTTGCCGAACCAGTAGCCAAACCCGCCATGTCGGAATTGCCCCAGCCGGCGCCTGCACCCGGGCGTCCCGATGATCAGGTCCATCTTGAACGTCTAAGGCAAGCATTGGGCGGACGCGCCGAGCGCTGCCAGCGCCAGCCGCGCGACCCTGCCTGGCAGCAAGAGCGGCGCCAGTGCGAGCAACGCATCCGCGCCGAAGCGGCAACCCTGGTCAACGACTGGCGTGCTCAAGGCGTGCCGGCTGGCACCATCGCCGAGCTGCTCGATTGCCCGACACGCACGTTGCGCCAATGGCAGCACGATTGGCTTGGTGCTCGCTTGCCAGTCAAGCCGCTGGGCCGGCCGCATCTTCATTGTGGCGCCGAGCAAAGCCGGCAGGTGATCCATTTTTTGCACACGCACGGTCCACAGATCGGCATGCCCACGCTGAGCGGCCAGTTCCCCGGCGCCGCCCTTGGCGGACCTGCGTGATGTGCTCGGCGTCTTTCGCCATCTCTGGGCGGCGCGCCATCCGCGTGAGCGTCGGGAGCTGCACTGGCATCGGCCGGGCACCGTCTGGGCGATGGACTTCACCAAGGCTCGTCATGCGATTGACGGCAGCCATGGCTACCTGTTGGCGGTGCGTGACCTGGCCAGCGGCTTGCAGCTGGCGTGGCGGCCGCTGCGCTCGCCGGCTGCCGCGGCAGTGGTGGCGGAGTTGCAGATGCTGTTCACGATCCACGGTGCGCCCTTGGTGCTGAAAAGTGATAACGGTTCTCCGTTCTTTGCCGCACCGACCAAGGCGCTTTTAGCCCGTTGGCAGGTGTGGGCGCTCTATTCACCTCCGGGTATGCCCCGCTACAATGGCTCTATCGAATCGAGCATCGGATTTTTGAAAAATTGGACAGACTACATGGCTTACCTGGCCGGCCATGCCGGCGACTGGACGATGGCCGACTGCGAGCGTGCTCTCGAGGAAGCCAACCGCGTTGCTCGCCCGCGCGGCCGCCACGGCCCGACGCCCGAACAAGCCTGGGCGGAGCGCCGGCCGGTGACGTTGTCCGAGCACGAAGCCTTTGGCGCCGAAGCGCCGCCGCAGTGAAGCACAGGTTCGTGGATACAAGGGGATCACCCTTGACGCGAACTTGGACCATTACGAGCAAGCCGAAATCCATCGTGGAGTCCTGCAGCAGGTACTCCTGGAGAGCGGTTTACTTACCATCACGAGGAGGCGAATTCCTCAAACGTTTTACGGTCAAAAAGTGGCAAACATTAGGTGATGGGCACAGGTCACATTCCTGATCGGCCCGCAGCAAAGCCACCCGAAACTGCTTCGTCATGGCTGGGTCATTCGAGTGCCTGTCATCTGGCGTAACCGGGAAAGACAGGAAAGTAGCCTCCAGGTCGCGCTTCCGACCTGGCCCTGCGGCAAGCGATGCGTCATCGGTTTCCCCGATGCCACTGCTTGTGAGCCGGGTCAAATGCTCCTTGACCTGGTCGCAGTATTCCCGCGCCGCACGGCGGGCGGCGCCGAATCCCACGCGCTGCGCCAGTTCGTCGTACTCGACGTAAATACAGTACGTGCCGTTTTTGAAACCCTTGTCGAGCTTGACAACCAGACCTATCCGATCCAGCCGGTGCTCGGCCATCACCTCGAATTCTTCGGCCGTCATGCCATCTCCCACCCCTTTACACTCGCCATTGTCATTGCCCGACACACGAGGCACGAAAAGGCCAGAATTGCCTAATACCTAATAGTTGAGTTCCCTGCATCGCTCGACGCTGGCAGTGCGAATCGTCCCGACCCCCCCCGGTAGCTAACCCAAACGGGTCGCACCACCAAATTCGGAAGGCAAAGCTAGCCGACACTGTCAGCCTGCGCAAGTCAAAACTCGCAAAATAAAGATCTTGACACCTGGCACAATTGGGGCCTTCTTGCCTCCCGCCGCAGTGATATGGCGCGGAAAATGCACCAGAATCGCAACTCCCACGCCGCTCCAGGCGGCATGGGAGTTGCGGCCCCTGCTGGCCTTGCCGCCGACCAGAAAAAGCGGCAGTTTTTGCTCCTGGACTCCGGTTTCGTCGACCCGAAAAGTGTGTCCTTATCTGGCACAAATCCGTGCGTGCAAATGGCCTGGAATTCGGTCGCCAACTGGCCAATCGGCAACGATGGTACTGACGAGGCCAAGGTCGGTTTTTTGGTGTCAGCTGGGAAAAACACATCAAGCATTGAAAATTATGAGAATAAAACACTGTTAAGAAGAAGAGAAAAATAAAAGAATTTTGAAAAAAAGCTTGACAACGCACACTTTTTTTGTATGGTAAATGCCCTGCCTGGTGCTGAAGCGCGCCGGCGTCTTAGTCTCGCTTTTTGCAAACCAACTGTCAGAATTAAATCGGGCGTCAAGGCCAAAAAACTGCCGTTGCCAATGAAAAATGCGGAAAAATGTGTCGGTCTCTTCGCAAACACGTCCTTATTGGCTAGTCGCTGCAAGTGGATTGCATCATTTCACACTCGGTTCCCACCCCCCTTCGCCTGGTCACCTTCCCCGATAATCGTTTGAATTAAATGACGGAAACCCTTTTTTGAACGACCGGGACCAGGCCGCCCGCCGCCTGGCGACCTTGCATAGGAACTGTTGACCGCTAGACTACACAGCGTAGACAGGTATGGTACATCCCACTCCCGGGATCAAGTCAGAATGGCACAAAAATCTTGCCTGTTGTGCTTTCTGGCCAAGTTCAGTTTTAGGAAGGCGAGGCATCCGCAAATGACCGATCCACCTAGCTGGAATAGCTCAAGAGTTCTGGGCTTTGGACAACCTGTTCGGCCTGTCTTTTCGCCTTCACCAAGGCGATTTTTCTGGTCGGCCTGCCCACCGGCCACATAGGTAGCTTCAACAAAACCGTCTACGGACGGGAGATTCGCAGATATGCTCAAATGTCCACGCACGCGTGGGCGTTGCGGTAATTAATTGTGCGTCGTTGTCGAGCCTGGATTATACCAGGCGATGGTTGCGTTTTTGCCGACAAGGGCACATGCAGCATTTTGGAGGTTTACCGTATGATTACCATGGCCCACCCTCCATTCAAGCTTGGACCCCTTGCGTCACTCTCGGACAAACAGCGGGATGTCTTAGAGGAACGGTTGCCTCAAGTTCAAAGCCAAACAAACAGTCATGGAGTTAGGCTGTGCGTCGCTGGTTCCCCGGCGATGACGTGGCCCCGAGGGCCTTCGAGCAATTTAGGGGTTTCGCCCGAAAGGGGGGGCATGCCCCGAGGTTTGCGCAATTCAATCGACCTTCCGACATGGGGGAAGGAGGCTACTTCCAAAGGCAGGCTGCTTGCATGGTTCCCGATAGCTTTGGAGCCAGGGGCGTATGTTTTTTTTGTCCTGGACTATTCGTCCGCCGCTGAATATTCTCGGCGAACCCTGGTTGAAGTGTGGTTTTCAATTCAACAACAAATCAGCGAAGCTCTCTTCCTAAGCAAATCCAATGAACATCTAAGTAGCATTGCGCTCGCCTGGAATGACCTCGCGACTCCCCGAGGTCAAATCTTGCCTGCTTATTGCCTTGCTCATTTGATGATCTCCCCGAGGGCCATGGATTGGGATCGGTTTTGGCTTTTTGGAGAATCCCCGAACAAAAACGGCGTGTTTAACTTGCTTACAAGCCACCATCAGCAAAGTCTTTCGACCAATGTCCTGCAAGCGGCCACGTTAGCCGAAGAGATACGTGTCGGTTTCGCCGATTACCGTAACAGGCCAAACACCCCAAATGGCCCCATCGTCATTATCAACCCCAATGCGCCAAATTGCCGATGTTTATTTTCCAGCAACGACTTCCGTGAAACACAACCCGCGGTGATTTTTCAAACGAAACAAGCAAAGGGATCAAGCAGCCATTGGAGCGATTTTGTCCGCAGATGTCTCGGTGCGGATATCGGAGGCGCAGATTGTCCTGTTTTTGTTATCCCGTTCTTTGTCAAGGAACGTAAGCATATTGCTCTGCTACACGCAAAACCGGAAAAGGTGCCTTGCCCTTTGCAAACCAGCGTGTTGCTCCAGTGGGGGAGTCACAGAATCGAGGATTTCGACGGGACCGGAAGTGTCCCCAAACTTTCCTTTGTTAGTCGACCTAGCAATCTGGGCTTGACCGCCGATAGCGTTTCGGAGTACAAACCGCAGAATTGCTCGGAGTCGCTTCAGGATGGGAGCGATAGTCTAGGATGCGGACCTGTAGGAGGCATAAACTTGGAAAAGGATTTCATTGACGCAAGGACGCGTTCCGCTGAGGCGTTTCAAAGGGAATTGAAACAGCTCATGAGACATCACCGCAACAAATGGGTTGCCTACAGTGATGGCAAGAGGCTTGGATTGGGAGAAACCAAAGTTGAACTTGAGAAAAAGTACGAAGGCAAAACATTTTTGTATGTGAATCAAGTACCTAGGCTTTCTGAACGTCAAGAAGAAAAATTGCTTGCGGAAGGCCAAGAAGCATTTGAGCGAGATATGGAAAACCTTCATAGCTCAGATTTGCAGGAACATGAAGGCAAATGGGTTGGGTATCTTGGTCAACAAAGGTATGGAATTGCTGAATTGCAAGATGACCTAATTAGGAAAGCAATCCAGGACCAAGGAGACTCCAAAGGGTTATACCTGGCGAGAATCTTAAGTTTGCAGGCCACAAATGGAAGTGGAAGGCGGTATTAAGTCATTGCCTCTTTTCCGCTTCCTCCGGCCAGCGTGTTTGTGTGCTCGCAGTGGTGCTTATTGTTTTTGATTTGGCGGTGATCAACGTAGATTCTGTTAACAAGGAATGAAGCCCACAAGTCGAAGCCGCCGCTAAACGACCCACTTCCTGCCTTTTACGCATCATGGAGTTTGCAGGTGTTCGTGGTAAAAGACAGGCCCATATCACGAAGTATGTCCGAACAAAAAATTCCAGGCAAGGATGCTGTGTACGCTCCTCCGAATTCGTTTGTGATACACATTTCCCTGTCTCGATCTCGTTTCACTGGCGAAATTGCACATGATGCGCCCAGCCGGACAAGCTATACCCCGCATTAATTGATCTTGGAAGCTCCAAGGACTTGTTCATTAATGAGCAGTGTCTCCTCGATTGGTTCGGTTTAGTACCCCAAGACTTCGATAAGTGTGCGCAAGATGACGAAACCAAACTTGCGGATGGATCAATGGTGCGCTGTCAAATCAAGAGAGGAGTCTTGTGGCTTGAATGTGACTCTTCCAATCCGAGCAGAGCCACAAAAGTAGGTTTGCCTGACGGTTTCTTTTTGTGTCCAAAGAAGGAAAACCAACCGAAGGTATCTGTGCCATGGCCACTGGTCGGCTGGGGGGCACTACGACGATGCGGGTATGATTTGATAACGAATTGGAACGAACCTAGTTTTTCAATCTATAACCACAATGAACCAATGTCATTTGAACAATGGCTGGTTACTGAGAAAGCCCTGAAGCCAGGAGAAATCATGGCAGCTTTGGAGAAACGCGCTGCTCAATTGGCATCTGGCACGGCCGATCTATTGATTAATCGTCCCGGCCTTGTGGCGAATGCGTTGAAAATGATTACTCACCCCAGGGACTTGGGAAAGCGGACTTTAGATATTGCTGTCGAACGCTTTTTGGCAACCGACCGTGACATCAAACATTTTTCCGCTGCCGATTCGAATGATGAACAGCACCTTATTAATATCCTCCCGGACATGAAAATCCCTGCGATGGATGGACCTGCCGTCAATGACCTGTATCTCAAGTTTAAGAGCTACTTGGCATTGCAGGCGGAGTTAAGGAACAGGTGTTAGTAACAAGCTGTTTACTGATCGAACAATAATCAACCGGAATTATGATTTCACGGAAATGCAAGGGCAGCCATCGAGCACTCGTGTCTTAGATGAGTCTTCCCACACAAGAATGAGAGCCGCTCAGCTTTGGCACACCTCTTGCTTGTTAGCCACCCGCCGCGGCTGTCCTGCCGCAGGCACGAAAGCTAACCACCTCGCTCCTGTCTATGCCGCTCAAACCACGCCCCACTTTTCAACCCTTGCTCGACTTTTCAGTCGTCCCGGATTATACGGCAGATGCCGGCAATAACATTCCCTCAACTACGGAAGGACACCACCATGCTGTACAAGACCATCGCTTTGCAAATCCTGGAGGATCACGCGGAGATTCACGACCAGCTTCGTCGGCGGCGGATACTGTTTTCGACGATGGAGCGTCTGGCCACCGAGTTGAAGGCGAGCCACGAGGCGTGGCAGGAACGCCTGAGCCAGGCCAAGCCGGGCAGCGACGCGAGCCAGATCGCGAGCGAAGCACTGGAGCTGGCGCTGGAGCAGCTGGTGAGCCATTTACCCAGCGAGTTTCCGGCCAACGAGAACGAACCGCTTTCGCTGGACGAGGCGATGGCCTACGTCAAGCATCACACACCGACCGCGTAAGGGTTTCACGCGGCCAGCCACGGCTCGATTTCGATGCCGCACCCTCCCCTGATCCCGATCCTGCCGTTGCCGCCCCGCCTGGGGGCTTGGACGACAGGACGCTAATCAGCACGCCGGGCCTGGCAAGCGTACAATCGGTTCCCCCAAAAAATGGTTTCCCCCAATTCTCCGCTTGCCAGGTCGCTGCGCAGGCTCCGCTCGCTACGCCCCGGCTGGGTGCTGATTCCTCGGCGTCCTGCCAAGCCCCCGATGCGGGGCCGGTAACGCCAGAACAAGGGGACCAGCCTATGGAAAATCCATCTACCGCATTACCTGTTGCCATCGCCAGTGGCGAAAAAGCCAAAGCACGCGACATTCTTGCCGCTATCCGCACTGTCAAGCGCATCGAGGCCGCGCATCGCCAGGCCACGGCGGAAGAAAAGCAGATACTTGCCCGCTTCGCCGGTTTCGGTCCAGTCGCACTTTCGATTTTCCCCGATCCGGTCAGCGGCACATACAAGGACGCCTCGTGGCAGGCTATCGGCGAAGACCTCAAATCCCTCCTTACGCCCGAGGAATATGCAAGCGCCAAGGCGACGGTGTTCAATGCTTTCTATACCAGCCCCACCGTCATCAAGGCCATGCACCAGGCCATCACTCGATTGGGCATCCCCGCCAACGCAACCATCCTCGAACCAGGTTGCGGCATCGGCAACTTCATGAGCTACGGCCAGCCCGGCACGCGCTTTATCGGCGTGGAGATGGACAGCATTTCCGGGCGCATCGCCAGGGCATTGCACCCCGAAGCTGACATCCGGATTGAGAATTTCCGCAACACCCGCCTGCCTGACGGAAAGCTCGACGCCGTCATCGGCAATCCGCCCTTTGCCGACGTTAAGCTCGATTACCACGGCGCGCGGCTGCCGCTGCATGATTACTTTATTGCCAAATCTCTGGGCGCCTTGAAGCCCGGCGGCATCGTGGCCGTGGTTACCTCGCATTACACCCTCGATAAGCAGAATGCGGCCATACGCGAACAGCTGGCGGCCCAGGCGGATTTTGTGGCGCGATCCGGTTACCGTCCGACGCCTTTAAGCGCCAGGGGACGTCGGTAGTCACGGACATTGTCATCCTGCGCAAGCGGGCGCCCGGCGAGCCGGCTCATCATGCCGATCCCGAATGGCTGAATGTGTGGCCGCTTCCTATCGAGGGACAACCCGTCGCGGTCAATCGCTATTTCCTCAATCATCCCGAAATGGTCCTGGGCAACTGGAGCCGCAAGGACACGCTCTATGGCGGGGAAGGCTACAGCGTCACCAGCAACGGCGATTTGGGTGAGCAGCTCCACCAGGCCATTAGCCGCTTGCCGGAATTCTCTCCCGTACAACCGCAGCTTGCCCTGGAACAACCCGGCCAGCCGTCACGCCGGCTCGCTGCGCCGGAGCATCGCGAAGTCGAGAGCCAACGCGGATTCGTGCCGCCGCCGCTGGAACGCCATATCGGGGAAGGCAGCTTTTTCGTATCCGGCGACGGCGCCATTTGTCAGATGACAGACGGCCAGGCCGTGCCTGTCGTTTACGGCGGCAAAACACTAACTAGTGTCCGTCCTGGAATGTGAAAACCTGGTGTTTTCTTGGGTTTTCGACCGAATCCTCCCTCGAAGATTGTAGTTGGGAATCCTACAATAGGAGTAGAAATCCGGGATTTACAAGAAACCGGCCTCCGATCTTCACGGAAGAATCGTTATGCGTCAGGCTTTCAATTCGGAATTGCGGTTGGGTTACTTCCCGATCGATGAAGTGGAACTGAACGTGAATTGCCGGGATGAAATCATCCCCATTCTGCGAGCGTTGCAGCATGTCTACAAAGACGCGAAGCTGCGCCGGGAGATTGTGGCCTTGGTGGCAGAAGATGTGAACGCAACGACCAGTGACGATCTGGGTCGGCCCGGGCTCGACTATTGGCCGATTATTGTGCTGGCGGGTGTACGTCTGGGTTGCAATTTGGATTATGACAAGCTGCAAGATTTGGCCGAACAACATCGGAATCTGCGGTTGCTCATGGGGATTGGGGATTGGGACAAGGTCGAGGATTTTGATTGGCGGCGAATTCGCGCCAACCTTTGCCTGCTGCAGCCGAAGACGTTGGTAAAGCTCAACCAGTTGATTGTTGGCACGGGGCATAAGTTGAAACCCCAGGCGGCCGAGGCGGTGCGTGGTGATTCGTTCGTGGTCGAGACGAACATTCATTATCCCACGGAGTCGAGTCTGATTGGCGATGGCTTGCGCAAGGTGGTGACGTTGGCGGCGGAGCTGGCCGTGGCCCACGATCAGCCGGGCTGGCGTCAGCATGAGCATTTGCTGAAAAACATCAAGGATATCGTGCGGGAGGTTAGTCAAGCGTCGCGGTCCAAGCGTCAAGGGGCCAACCGTGTCAAGCGCGGATATCAGAAGTTATTGAGATTGGCGGAGGACCTGATGGGCCGAGCCCGCCAACTGCTCGCGACCTTGATTTTCCAGGTCGAACCCCGTGAGGTGGACCGGCTGGCGGCGGGAGCGGAACTGAAATTGCGCCATTACCTGGAGTTGACGGAGAAAGTGTGCGGGACAGCCAAGCGGCGTGTGCTGCTGGGGGAAACCGTACCCAACGAAGAAAAGATTTTCAGCATCTTTGAGCCGCACACGGAACTAATCATGCGGGGCAAGGTGCCCAACCCGATCCAATATGGTCATAGGGTGCTGGTCATCGAGGATGCCGCCGGTTTCATCTGTCATTATGAGGTGGTGGCCAATGGAGTATTGGATCAGGACTTGGTGGTGCCGACCATGAAAAAGTTGCAAAAACGTTTAGGAGGCAAGATCGAGCGGGCGTCATTTGACCGGGCCTTTCACACGCCAGAAAACCAGGAAGAGCTGGCCCAGATCGTGGCGCATCCATGTATTCCCAAAAAAGGCCAAAACCTTGGCCGCCAACAACAGAAGGAAGCAACCGTGGAATTCCGTGAAGCACGACAGAGCCATCCGGGCATAGAGTCAGCGATTGGTGCCCTGCAAGCAGGCAACGGCTTGGAGCGTTCTCGTGACAAGAGCGAGCTGGGCTACGAGCGCTACGTGGGCTTGGGCATCCTAGGCCGCAACCTGCAAGCATTGGGCAAGCTCCTTTTAGCCCAAGACAACGCGAAGTGCGAGGCGGCCAAGTCCAAACGCAAGAAGAAAACCGGTTAGCAGGGCCTTTCGGTCGCGGAAATTGCGGGAATCCACGAGCCGAGGGAAGCGGAGGGGAGAAAATCCATCGCCAAAGGCACCCTCGCGGCGCATTCGCCGCCAAACCAATCGAAAAAGATAAAATAATGAATTGTCAACGAGACGCCACTGCTATCAGGCCGGCCACAAAACTGAAAAAGTGCCGTTTCCGGACGGACACTAACTATAAACGGCACCATGACGGCCAAGCGATTGGCGGCGCTTATCGGCCTGCGTGACGTGGCGAGGCGCGTGTTGCAATCGCAAAACGAAGGCTGGCCCGACAACGACCGCAATGAAGCCCGCCGCGAACTCAACTGGGCTTATGACCGGTTTGTTCACAACTACGGCCCGATCAACAAGACCACCTTCAGCGAGACCGAAGCCGGCGGCGTCATCCGCCGCATGCCCAATTTGGCCAAGTTCCGCGAGGACCCTGACGGAATGTTGGTAATGAGCCTTGAGGATTACGACGAGGCGACGGGCAAGGCCGCTAAAGCCGCCATCATGCTGAAGGATGTCGTCGGCAAGAATCCGCCGATTACTAAAGTCACCAGCGCCGAGGAAGGATTGCTGGTGTCCTTGAACCAGCGCGGCAAAGTCGATCTGCCGTTCATCGGCGAGCTATACGGCAAGCCGCGGGGCGAGATCATTGCCGAACTCGGCAACCTCATCTTCCCCAACCCCGAGGCCAAAGCATGGGAGACCGCCGACTGCTATCTGTCGGGCAACGTGCGTGCCAAGCTCGTCGCCGCCGAGCAGGCCGGCCCGCCCTTTGCCCGGAACGTCCAGGCGCTGCGCAACGTGCAGCCGGATGACGTATTACCCGGCGACATTGAAGGTAACCTTGGGGCGCCGTGGATTCCTGAAACCGACATCCAGGCTTTCGCCTGCCATCTCTTCAACGTCGAGCCGTCCTCGATCCAAATCGCCCACCTGAAGAAGGACGCGGTGTGGAGCATCGACGCCGATTCCTCCGCCCACCAATCCGTCGCCGCCACCTCCGAGTATGGCACCTCACGAGCAAACGGCACTTGGCTGCTCGACCTGGCGCTCAACATGCGGACGCCGGTGATCTACGATACCATCAGCAGCGGCGACGGCGAGGTGCGCGTGGTCAATCCCGAGGCAACGCTCGCCGCACGCGAGAAGCAAAAAATCATCAAGGAGAAATTCCGCTCGTGGCTGTTTACCGATCCCGAACGCACCGAGCGATTGGTCCGCGTTTACAACGACACTTACAACAATTTGCGGCCGCGTTTGTTCGACGGCTCGCATCTCGATTTTCCCGGCATGAACCAGACGATCACACTCAACCCGCACCAGAAAGACGCGGTCTGGCGCTGCATGAGTTCGGGCAACACGCTGCTTGCCCACGCCGTCGGCGCCGGCAAGACCTTCACGATGGCCGCCGCCGGCATGAAGATGAAGCAGGCCGGCATCCGCACAAAGCCGATGTATGTCGTGCCCAACCACTTGCTGGAGCAGTTCGCCCGCGAATTCATGCAGTTGTATCCAAACGCTAAGCTGCTGGTCGCCGCCAAGGAAGACTTCACCCGTGAGCGCCGCAAGATGCTCACGGCAAAAATTGCCAGCGGCGAGTGGGACGGCATCATTGTGACCCACAGCAGTTTTGAGCGCATCGGGATGTCCCGCGAGTACCAGGAAAAGTTCCTGCGCGAGCAGATCGAGGAGTATAACCAACTGATGATCGACGGCGCCGGCACCAAAGCCGCAGGTGCCCGCCGCAACATCATCAAGAACATCGAGAAGCAGAAAGCCAAACGCCAGGAACGCTTGAACGAACTGCTCGCCGAGGACAAGAAAGACGACGGCCTGGTCTTCGACGAGCTGGGCGTCGATCACATCTACATTGACGAGGCTCACGGCTTCAACGAGTCATGTTCAAATTGCTCCTATGTGGGACAGAGTCTTCGGGATCGAGATTATCCTATTGGCAATGGTCTTCGTGGCATAAGCACGGTAAATCCGGAAAATTCAGGCTGTGACACTTCTACGCATTATCGGCGAATCACGGGCACCAGTTGATCGAGGAGTTTGGTGAATCACAATGACTCGATCTCGAAACCCAAGGCCTGGCATCGTCGCAGGAAATTGTCCGGTTTGGAGCCTGGCTTGACTAGCAGGAATCCGGGTGGGGCGCCAGGTTCGAGGTAGCCTTTCAACTGTGGGTGCTGACGAATCGCGGCTGCGGCTTCGGCAGTTGCCGGTTTGACGAGGGCGCTGCAGTAGCGGACGCCGATCTTGCCGCCGAGCGACGATTCCGTCTGCAAGGCGACACTCAACGAGGGAGGCATTGGATCGAGATTTACAAGTGCGGCACGCAACTCTGCGTTCGCTGTGGGCAGTTCCTTCAGGCGCTTGGGATCCACGTGGAACTCGATGAGCTGATCAATGCGTTTGATCTTGCAGAAGCGACACAACGTGGCCAGAGTGCCGAGCTCAACGCCGGCACCCGCGTAGATCGCCAAGTTCGTATCGGCCTTGAACTCCGTTGCCAGGCGGGGCGCCTCGGGCAAAGGTCCCAAGCCCAGGAGTCCTAATCCAATCGGACTGGGGAAGACCCAGCCGACTTTTTGTCGCTCGCCATAGTAAGCCCACTCGGCTGTGTACAAGGCGGACAGCAAAGCGCGTTGTCCGGCTTCATTCAACCAGTGTGCCCATTCATTCTGCGAAACGTCGTCCTTCTTGAGGCCGACGCTCAAGGCGACGCTTTTCATGTCTGAATCGGGAAGCTGACAGTAATCGTGCATAACCTTGCCGAGCTGATCTTCACGAATCGCTTTACCATGGAAGCCGGCGAAGAACAGAATCAGGAAGTCGATCAACGAATGGTGGACGGCCGTTGTCGGGTACCAGTAAGAGGAACTGGCGCTGTCCTTGATCAGGTGCGCGACGGCGGCACGCGTGATCTCCGTTAGTTCTTTGCGACGGTGTTTCCAGAAGGCGCCGTGATGGACGCCCTCGACGTACCCGTGGCCTCGATCGGCCTGGACGACCTTGGCTGCCACGAGCAGTTTGGCGATGCGCTCGAAGAAGTGTTGGTTGAAGTTGGCTTCCTTGCAAATGCGGTTGATGTCGGTGCGATTCGGGAACCCGCTGTCTTTGGCGGCAACGCGGCCGGAGCGGAGCATCGCTGCTACGGCGCGATACCAATGGCTGCGGTAGGGCGAAGGCTTGGTGGAAACGTCGTCCTTCCTGAGCTGAGCGATCGGGACAGTGTTCTGTTGCTTCACGAATTGTTCAAGCGCTGCTGGTAGTGGTTTCATGAGAGTTACCGTGGTCGCGTTGGTCTCTGTGTGTGACGCCGGATTGCTCGCGCATAGGCCCCCGCACCAAGCAGGGGGCCACCAGTTTTTCTCCGACGAGACGCTCCGAGCATCACCGATCACGCGCTCCCCGTTGGATCGAGGAAGGTCAACTCAACACCGGCTTGGGCAAACTCGTTCATGACTTGAGCCAGAGCAGTTGAGGTGCGGCCGAGGCGATCCGGAGCAAGGACATAAAGGCGATCCAAACTGCCGCGCGCTGCCTGATCGCGAAGGCGCTGGAGGGCTGGCCTCTGCAAGCTGGCACCGGGAACCCCTCTATCGATGTAGCAGTGGCCGTCGTCGAATGAGCCGCCATCCTTGGCGATGCGGTGCCGCAATTCGGCGAGTTGCTGGGCAATGGCCTTGGCTTCAGCGGGCTGCCCGGAAGAGACCCGCACATACAAAGCGACACGTAAGTTTGAAGCAGTGGGATGCATTGATACCTCCATTCATCTGGTTTTTTTGGGGACGCGACGCGGCTTGGCAACAAGACCTGACGAAAGGCCCCTTGACTTCGGCTCATTCTCTGGTAATGTCCCGCCGTTGCCTTTAGTCGCGGCCTGGATATGGTTTCGCAGCGATTGAAGTGGCTCCTCAGCGATGAATCCGACACGGTCGGTTTCGAGCATCGTCGAGCACCAGGCGATGATTTCGCCTGGAGGCACGTCGCACTTTTTCAGAGCCTTGAGGACCACGCTCAGGCAGTCTTCGATGTCATCGGTCATTAGTCCTTCATCGCTCATCTCGACCTGGTAGCTTCCTTCTTTCATCAGGTCCAGCGAGAGCTGCATTGCCGGCCGCAAGTTCCCCGTCGCGACCAACCGGGCCAAGTTTCGTTTCACCACTTCGTAAGCGTCGTAGTCGTAGTCGAAGTTGTGGTTGATTTCCCGTTCGTCGAAATTGGTTGCGTCGGCGATGGCTTGACGCGTCGCGGCTACCAATTCCTTTGGCGCGGCAGCCACGTCAAACTGCGCGGTAAGCTGGCGGAGAACTCCGCGGTCGTCCTGCGCCAATTCCAGCAAGACGTTCACCAGGTCTGCCTTGCTTCGCGCGTTCAGCGCCTTCCGTAGTCCTGCTGTGGTATCCGCCGCCTTCCTGGGGGAGGCGGCTTTCTTTGACTTGTGCTTGGACATGATCTTGATCCTCGATGTTTGACCGATTGTCATTTCTCTGGCAAAGTTCCGCCCTTGCCCCGGCTTTGCTCTTGGCGCTGTGAACGGTGCAATGAGCAAATCAGGACCTGGTTCGCTTGGGCGGCTTTGCGCGTGGCGTCGTGAGCCATGCGGGCAACGGTGGATCGTACCAATGCCGCGGTCGCCGAGCCAGTTCGTGTAGGCGTTTCAGCTCTGCCTCATCGGCCCAGCAAGCGTACACTCGACGTGCCTGGCGAGGAATGCGGCGATACTCGAGCCAACCGGCTTTCATCCAATCGTGGAGAGTCGTGCGGCTGACCTTCAATTCCTCAACCAGCTCCGAGGCCAACCATTCATTCGGTCGCAGAAGCCGCTTCAGCGCCTGACGTGGCGACAATGAGCCTCCACCCAAATAGCGACTGACCAAGCGGTGGACATTTTTCCTGTGGAACCCACGTGGGTCGTACGGACAACGAAATCCCTCCGCGTTCAGATGCTCCGCGATCTGCTCGCTGGAAAACTTCGCAGCACGCAATTCTCGCAGGCGAGCAATCAGTTTTGGAAAATCGTGCAGGTACTCAAACCGCTTGACCCGCCTTCGGGCTTGATGTTCGGTGACGTGGCCTCCGATCCAGCTAATGCGAATCGTCAGCCGATCACTCTCTTTGTCCGTTGTCACCAGCACCTCCTGCACGACGATTCGAATGATCTGTTGTTGGTCAATCGCTTGAGTTGTCGGAGCATGCCACAGCGCGGGAAGGTCTTCCGCCAGCTTGCGGAGTTGTTGAAGCTCGGCCGCCGTCGGTACCTTCGGTTGCGTTTGGTGAAATCGGCGGTGCTCTTCTTCGAGCTGGCGCAACGCGAGCAGTGCCTCATTCCACCGCTGCTCAAGTGTCCGAGCCACCAATCGATTTTCCGGCTCGACCGCCTGATATTGCCGTTCGATCCGCTGGGCCGACAACCGCGCGCGTTCCAAACGCTGCTGCCAGTGGCGCTCGATTCCGGTACGATCACGCAGCACTTCCTCGGTGGCGGCGAGGCTCAATTCGACGGCCCCCGGAGCCAAGGCACGCAATACCTCCGCGGCGACCGCCTGGTCCAGTTCCTGGCCAAGAAACTGGTGGCGGCATTTGACGTGCGCGCTGGGCCGATTGAGGCAGGTGTACCGGAGTTGTTTGGACGAGCCGGAATACGCTACCTGCATCCGGTGATGACACCGCCCACAGCGGACCAGTCCCGCCAAGAGCGACGGGCCCCCGCGAGCCGCCCCACGCGACTCCGTACGTGCCCGGTTATCTTTCAGTTTTTGTTGGTTGGCTTCGTACTGCTCCGCCGTGATGTAGGCAGGGCATCGACCGGGCAAATAGGCATGATAGCGCTCCGGCTCAACAGCCGCCTTCGCTGGTCTGGCGTGATCCTTGCCGCGTTGCCGGGGATCGGCCTGCGTGCGGCCGAAAACGTAAATGCCGGCGTAGATGGGATGCTTGAGCATCTTCGACACGGTGCTCATGGCGGCCGGACGCCACTCAATCTGCCCTCGCTGCGGGCCAGAGGGAAGCCGAACTCCCAGCGACACGCGCTGATCGAGGAGCGCCTTGGTAACGGCACGGGCGCTGCCCAGCCGGTCAAACAACTCGAAGACACGGCTCACCGTTCCGCGCACTTGCTCGTCAGGGTCCAGCTCGATCCCACCTTGGGGCGAGCGGACGTAGCCAATCGGGGGCAGCAGGAATAACTCTCCTCGCCGCGCTTTGTTAAGTACGCCTTGGCGCAACCGGCCGCGTAGGACATGGAGTTCGGCTTCGCTCATAGTGCCCTTCAAGCCTAACAAGAGTCGATCGTTCGGGTCCGTCGGATCGTACAGTCCATCCTGGTCGCCCAACAGTGTCCGAAAGATGGCGCACAGCTCGAGCAACTGATGCCAGTCCTTGCAGGATCGAGCGAGACGACTCATCTCGATTCCAAGGATCAGCCCGACGTGGTCGAGCCCAACTTCCGCCAACAGCCGCTGAAACCCGAGGCGACCTTCGGAAGTGCTGCCGCTTTTGCCCTGGTCTTCATCGATTACCAATACGCGATCTCGGGGCCAGCCGCAATCAACGGCGCGGTCCACCAGGGCATATTGCCGCTCAGTGGATTCGCGGTTCTCCAGCACCTGTTGAACGGAGGACTGTCGAACGTAGACAATCGCCCAACGGTCAAGATGCCAGGATTGAACCTTGGGGAAGCGACTTAGTAGGGCCAAGTTAGTAATGCTCATGACGCTCCTCCTTTTTGGGACTGGCCATGAGCTTTCTGTGCAGCAGTTGACTGACGGCGGCGGCGAGTTGTTGACGTTGTCTTGGAGTGAGTTCGTGCCACACCGCCAGAGGAATGGTCAACGCCGCGTGTTGGCGCCGCGGACAGCGCGGGGGGACTGAAGTTGCGGTTCGCATGGGCTTCCTTTCGCAAGTTTTTGGGTTTCCATCCAGCCGGCCAACTCCATGAAGGCCGCAAAGGAAATGATACCCGGCCCAGCTGACGCCGGACAGCTGGTCACTTCTTGTGCAGTGTCTGCATGCTTAGAAGAATTTGGAGACGGCAACGAAAATGGAGCGCGTCGCCGGCATCCAGACCGGCGGCAGCGAAAAGGCTTTCGACCTCTACATGAAGGCGCGCTATCTGCACCAGCAGCATCCCGGCCACGGCGTGACGTTTGCCACCGGCACGCCCATCAGCAACACGATGGTAGAAATGTACACCATGCAGCGCTTCCTCGACCCGCAAGGCCTGGTTGAGCGTGGCATCGACCATTTTGACGGGTGGGCCGCCACCTTCGGCGAAGTTATCGACACCATGGAAATCGCCCCGGACGGCGCGACACTCAGACCACGCAGCCGGTTCGCCAAATTCACCAATCTCCCGGAACTCCAGCAAATGTTCCGTGCCTTTGCCGACGTGCAGACGGCCGAGATGGTCGACCTGCCCACGCCCCGGCTGGAAACCGGCAAGCCGATTATCGTCGCCTGCCCTATGTCGGAGGAACAACACGCCCTCCAGCAGAAGCTGGTGGAACGCTACGAACGGCTGCGGTCGCAAAGGGTCGATCCGAGGGAGGACAACGCCCTGGCCATCACCACCGATGGCCGCAAATTGGCCCTCGACGCCACAATGCTTTCGCCGACAGCGCCGGATTTCGCCAACTCGAAAGTCAACGCCCTGGTGAGCAACGTCGTTTCCGTCTGGCTGCGTTCGACGCCGACGCGCGGCACGCAGAATGATTTTCTGCGACATGGGCGTCCATCCGACCAGCTGGGGATATTCGGCTTACGCAGACATCACCGAGAAGCTCATCGCAAGCGGCATCCCCCGCGAACAGATCGCCGCCATCGGCGACGCCGATTCCGACGCCAAGAAACAGGCCCTGTTCGATAAGGTCCGCAGCGGTTCCATTCGTGTGCTGATCGGCAGCACGCAGAAATTAGGCACCGGCACCAATGTGCAAAAACGCTTGATTGCCCTGCATCACCTGGACGCTCCGTGGAAACCGGCGGAAGTTGAACAGCGTGACGGAAGAATTCTGCGTCAGAAGAATGAGAACGAGGAAGTGGCGATTTATCGCTACGTGACCAAGGGGAGCTTCGACGCCTACACCTGGCAAGCATTGGAGACTAAGGCGCGGTTTATTTCCCAAGTCATGACCGGCGAAAGCGGCGTCCGCACCGCCGAGGACATCGGCGGCCAGGAACTGAGCTACGCTGAGGTGAAAGCAATTGCGAGCGGCAACCCGGCGGTGCTGACCCTGGCCGAATCCGACGCGGAATTGCAACGCCTGTCCGTCCTCAAGAAAAATCACGCCGATGAGCAATACGTGGCCCGCCGGAGCCTAAAAGAATTGCCCGCTACCATCGAGCGGCTATCGCAACGCCTCGCCGACCTGAAAACCGACCTGGCCACGGCCACCGCACATGCCAACGACCGTATCACCATCGGCAACCGGGTGTGCCCGCGCGAGGAGGCGATGGCCGTTCTGACGCGGCAGCTTAACGCCGTGCCGGAGAAAGTCCGCGAAGCGAAGCGTGTCCCACTCGGCATCTATCGCGGCCTGCGTTTCGGCCTGGTGCTTGATCCGCAATTCGCGCCGACAGTCTATCTCGAAGGCGTTACCAAGCGCGGCGACACGCTGTCACGCGAACACCACGGCCCGCGAGCCGTGCTCAACGCCGTGGAACGGCTGGCAAACGGCTTCGCTGCTTCCTGCGATTCCGTCCGCCAGGACCTTGCCGTCGCGGAAGGCCAGCGCCGCGATTACCAGGCACGCCTGGGCAAACCCTTCGCCCATGAATCGTACCTCACCAGTCTCACCGCCCTGCGCGACCAGCTCAAGGTCGCACTTTCTGCTCCGTCCGGCGAGGCGGCCAAAGCAGGAGCGCCGGAAGCGCCCGAACTGGCCGAACAGATCAAGGCGCTCCGGGCCGCCCAAACCATCGAGGCTGCACCTCTGCGTGTCGGCAAGCGCCGCTTGGCCGCCGCCGAGGAGCCGGTCACGGCACGAATTCGCCGCAAAACTGGGGCAATTCCACCAAGTGATCCACACATCGAGTCGGACGCTGTTTCAGAATCTGGAGACACTTTCTCGCCGAAATTGGCCCGGAATCCATCCGGTAAACCGCAGGTCACATTTCAAGATCGCGTTGCAATGAAGAGTCGGAACGCAGGGACCAGCCACCATTTTGCCACCATTATGTGAAGGCTGCAAAGCACCCCGGCGACCAAAAAAAAGCGCCCGGTTCGATTTATGGGGCATGCTGAGCGAATGCCCTAGCCCGATGATTTCCTGGTGATTTTGTTTTCATAGGCGGGGTCTGCTCGTTTATAATATGTGGCGTGCGACAAAACGTGAGGCGGTTACATTACTGCAAGTGTTAAATGACCTCAACGCCAGTAAGTTTGCTAGATCGTCTGAAGCGAGCTCAACCCGATTCCCCGGAGTGGCGCGAATTGCGGGACATTTATGTACCGTTTGTTCAATCCTGGCTCTTAATGTTTGGCGTCACACGCCAGGAATGGGATGATTTGACCCAGGAAATCTTAATTGTCCTTGTCCGTGAATTGCCCAGTTTCCAACGCCAACGCACTGGTTCCTTTCGAGCCTGGTTGCGGCAAATCACTGTTAATCGAACGCGAGCCTTTTTCAAATCCCGTGAAAAGCGACGCGAGGTAGGTCGGCCCGGCGATGTGGAAAGCATTTTCGTGCAGCTGGAAGACGCTGCCAGCGAACTTTCGCGGCAATGGGACCGGGATCATGACCGCCATGTCGCGCAAAAAATACTGGAATTAGTCAAAAACGACTTTGCGCCTGCTACTTGGGAAGCCTTTTCTCGCTTTGGCATCGACGGGGAGCCGGCTGCAATCGTCGCCGAAGAATTGGGGCTGACGATCAATGCGGTCTTGCTCGCCAAGTCCCGCGTTCTCAAGAGGTTGCGCGAGGAAGCAGCTCAGATGCTGGAATGATCGCCCATTTTGGCGACAGGTTGAACCCGCCTTTGGCACTTTATTAAATAGCCCAAAGCTGTACACCGACTTCCCTCAACGGAGATCGCGATGCATACCGCCAACGCCGTCCATCCGTCACCTGAGACCTTGCAAGCGTTTGGGCTTGGCAAGCTCGACGATTTTTCGACCGAGCCAGTGCTGCGCCATCTCGAAACCTGCCCTGAATGCCGCCGGTGTGTTACGGATTTGACGGGCGACAGCTTTCTCGGCCACTTTCGTAGTGCCAGAAGCGCGGACACAACTATTCCCCCAGACAAATCGCTTCCGCGATTTCTAAACACTTTTCAAGGCAAGCAGCCTCCTAACTCCGCGCTGCCCCTAGAGCTCCAGAACCACCCCCAATTCGATGTTCGCCGTGAGCTTGGCCGGGGCGGCATGGGTGTGGTCTTCCTGGCCGACAACAAGTTGATGGGTCGGCCCGAGGTGCTTAAAGTCATCAACAAATCGCTGCTCGACAAACCCAGCGCTATCGAGCGATTTCTGCGCGAAATCCAAATGGCAGCCAGGCTGAGCCACGAAAACGTCGTTCGCGCCTACAGCGCATTGCAGCTTGGCGACCTATTGGTGCTCGTAATGGAATACGTTGAAGGGCAGGATTTGCATAAACTGGTGCAAGCGGAAGGCCCACTGCCGGTCGCCAATGCTAGTTATTACGCGCGGCAAGTTGCCTTGGGCTTGCAACACGCTCATGAGCGGGAGATGGTCCACCGCGACATCAAGCCGAGCAACCTTATCCTGGTGCGCCACGGGAAGAAGCACACCGTCAAAATCCTCGATTTCGGCCTGGCCAAAGCGACCAGCGAAAAACGACTTGACGGTGACTTGACGGGCGATGGCAAAATGCTGGGCACGCCCTCCTACATGGCCCCCGAGCAGATGCGTGACGCAGCCAAAGCCGACATCCGAGCCGATATTTTCAGTCTGGGATGCACGTTGTACTACCTGTTGACTGGCTCACCGCCTTTCAAGGTAAGCAGTTATTTCGAATTGGTGCAGGCCTATCAATCGGCCGAGGTCCAACCGCTAAACCTCGTGCGGGCGGATGTATCGGCAGAGTTGGCGGCTGTCGTTGGAAAGATGCTGGCAAAGGACGCAGCTGAGCGGTTTCAACAACCCGGCGAAGTCGCTCAGGCTCTGCTTCCATTCAGCAAGCCGCCTGCAAGACTTCCTCCCACTGTGACCATGCCACTTGATTCCTTATCGCACAGAGCCGGCGAAGCTAACCAAGATACACCTGCCAACAAGGGCGCCCCCACCCCAGCTCCCAGCCCGCGTCCTGTAGCCAAGGTCGAGGTTTTTCAAGCCCCAACATTGGAGGCGGCTGCCAAGGTGTTAAAGGCGAGTTCCGTGGCAACTGCACGCTCCGCACGCTCACGACGAATTAACCTGCCGCGACTACCGTGGGTCCTTGGGGCCATCGCCGTGCTTCTCGTCGCATTGTTCGGCACCTATTTCTTGGCCCCGATTATTCTCCGCGTCGAAACCAAAGCCGGCACAGTGCTGGTGGAAATCGATCAAAAAGACGCCGAGGTTTACGTCGACGGCGACAAGATTACCGTTGGGCGAATCGGCGCCAAGAACACGATCAACGTGGAGGCCAAGGAAGGCAAGCATCTGTTGCTCATCACTAAGGAGGGTTTCGAGGCTTGGACCGATGAAATCACCTTTCGGGCTAACGAACCTAACCGCATCAAAATCAGCTTGAAGCCCAAGGCCGTCGGTCAGAATCCGCCGAAGACAATGCCGAAGACCAAAGATCTGCTGAGGCTTGCCAACATCGAAGACCACACCGTTTTTGGCAACTTTAAGCGCACTGGCGATTTCCTTGTTTCCTCCTCGGATCGAGCACGCCTCAGAATACCATGTTCCCTGCCAGAAGATTATGAGTTGGAGGTCGAGCTCCAGCCTGTCATTGCTGGGCAAGTAAAGGCATTTACAGTACATTTCATGAATGGTAATCGGAGCTTCCTCATAGCCGCAGCCACTTACAATAACACAATTAGTGGGCTGGCAGTCATTGATGGAAAGGCAGTGGAGGACAATGAAACCACATATTTTGGGCCTGTATTTGTGGAAGCTAGGACAAACAGGCTTTTTTATACAATCGGGAAAGAAAGCATTCGCTTTATCTGCAACGGCAAGACGATTGTTGATTGGAAGGGAAGCTTCACGCGGCTAAGTCCCCTAAAGGTGATGCAATCCGAACAGCAACCAGCCTTGTACATTGATACGTGGGGCGCCCACTTGATATCCAAGATGCTTCTGACTCCGCAGTCGGCACGGCCAAATACTAGGTCTGTCCCAATTACTGCGTATATTACGACCAGATGCGATAATTCATGAGGAAGGAGCACATTTGATTTAAGTGTGAACCCTAAAACGCGAAAGTGATCACGACCTCAGGATCCAAAGTGAAGTCGCGAGGACTCCCGGAATTGTCGAAATCCAATAAGGGGATGTATTTGCGTTTGCCACTCGACAAATGCAGCAAGGCATGTTACCGTTCTCGCTCCGACCAACTCGTCATTTTGACGCCATGGTCTCACGTCTAATGCGCAAGCTCGGCATCTTCCCGCGTCAGGCTCGGGCCGCGAAGGCCGTGGATAAAACGGAGCTGCTGCGCAAAGACTGCGGATGCAACAGGGGATAAATGACGCAAAACATCGTGTTCCACACGCCGGATGGTGCTGCCATGTCCGGAGAAAAACCAGAGGGCACGTCAAGCCAAAGTGGCTTCACACATCAAGACGGAAAGCTGGCTTACACAACGCCGGTCCCGCATCCGCCTGGCTCACTCTACCCACCTTGGCATTATGCCATCATGTATATTGCTGCCGCCGCATGTTTCATAGTCATGTTCGTGCATGCCTGGGTTGCAGAAGATGCCTTCATCACTTTCCGCGTCGTGGATAATGTCGTCCATGGCTACGGCTTGCGTTGGAACGTCGATGATCGCGTCCAAACATATACCAATCCATTGTGGATGGTGCTTCATATTCCCTTCTATGCGTTCTGCCCCAACATCGCACTCGTTAGCATTGGCCTTTCTATTGCCTGCACAATCACTTGCTTGGCTCTCGCGCTTCGCACGTTCCGCCCTGCGCCTCTTCACGCGGTAGCCTTCTTGCTGCTTCCCTTCCTACTATCGAAGACACTTACGGACTATTCCTCCTCCGGCCTTGAGAATCCGCTAACCTTGCTTCTGTTCGCCTGCTTTGGAGCAATGCTTCGGTCGAATGGACATCACCCGCCATTCTATGAATTGACGTCAATCGCAGCACTCTCCATCGTAAACCGATTAGACACATGTCTGGTCTATGCGCCAGTCCTTCTCTGGCTGATCTGCTCGGCACGTTGCCGTTTGCCGTGGCTCCGGTTCATCGCGGGGATGCTACCCGCTCTGGGCTGGCTCAACTTCAGCCTGATCTATTACGGGTTCTTCCTGCCGAATACAAAATATGCCAAGCTGGACGCTGGAATCGAGGAAGGCCAGTATCTAGCGCATGGTATCAGCTATTTGGCCGAGTTCGCCCTCGCCGACCCCATCATCGCCACGGCAATAATAACGGTGATCGCTTTCGGTGTCTTACGATCCCGCCGCTTGGCACACGATCCCGGCGACTTCACAAACGCGGCCCTGCTCATGCTCACCCTTGGTATGATCGCTTACTGTGCCTATGTCGCATTTGTGGGCGGGGACCACGTTTCTTGTCGGTTCATGTCTTTACCAGCGTTCATGGCAGTCTGGATTTTACTCGCTGGTATCCGGCCCAGCCACCAATCCTTTAATGGACTGTTCGGGGCAAGTTTGATCCTCCTTCTCCTGCTCCCACCTTCTACGGCGATTCCGGAATGGCGGCGTATGCGCGAGCGGATAGAGCGTACTGAGCATATTGCCTTGACCGGCGCTGGTGTCACCTTATTGGACCACGGCAACGCAGGCACCTTGGCATTCAATGGATTTGCAAAACCGCCGACGCCATGCGATCCCAGCAGCAAGCGGCGCATCCGCGTTTCAGAAGGCATCGGCCAACTAGGGTATTACGGAGGCCCGTGCCTCCACATTATCGACCTGCTAGGCCTAGGCGACCCTTTGCTCGCCAGGCTGCCGGCGGCCTCGCCCTTCCTGACGCGTACCGGCCATTTGGCCCGCGTCATCCCCGAGGGCTATGTTCATGCGTTGGAAACGGGATCACTTGACCTCATGCATCCAGCACTTGCCCAGTATTTTGCGCCGCTCCGTCTTATTGTCGCGGGCGACTTGTGGAACTGGGATCGTCTCCGCACGATCGTGCTTTTCAATCTCGGCGTCTACGATCACTGGCGGGAGGAGTATCTTCGGGATGTGGTCCCGCCAACCAACACCAGTAGGTAGCCTATGAAACTGGTCCCGTTTCCAGCAAACAGTTGCGTTCCTTCATGCCCAGCAACGGAGGACATTTTCTCGAGTCATTGTCACCGACGCGTCGGCCCCAGCCCAACTTCCGCCACCAACACTACGGCAACCCCGCAGCTGCAGGCGATTGCCTCAGCCTCCGAAAAGCGTCGCCGTGACCACACCCTGGCACTGAAACCGTCGGCTTACATCGAAATGCCTCGGGAATGCTGCGGAAAAGGAGTCAGTCCCGGGGGTGCCGTCCAAAAAAAAAGATTTGTGAAACTTTTGTGACAACGCACCTGCCAGCTCGAATTGGTGAGCAAACTCAGCATGATGTTCGGCATTGCCGGCTTTTTGACAACTGCTTTTTCCTGGGCTATAAACTCACCCGTTTTCGTTTTTTTGTTTCACAACCAACCAGGAGTCGCCTATGTCCAAACGCAGAACCGCCGATGCCACTGAAACAGCCAGCGATCAATCCATCCCGTCTTCCGAGAATCCAACTCCGCCGGTTGCCGATGCCGGTCAACCCGCCGCGGCAGCAGCCCAACAAAGCGAGACCCAATCCACTCCGCCCGACACGGCCGCCGATTCCCATGCGGCTGGTGAAAAACGCAAAACTACTTGGGTCAAAAACTTCGGCAGCTTCACCGACAACCTGGCCGGCGTCAGTCTGAATGAGGACAGGGAAAACCATTTGATGAGTATCAGCTTTGTCAACAAGCCTTCCGACGCTGTCAGAACCCTGCTGAAAGGCGAGCCCTACGCCTTCCGCTACGATCCCGATAGCAAAGTCTGGTACAAACGCATCAGCCAGGTAACGCCTGCCCAATCGAGGCGCGAAGCCCAGGACCTGGCTTTTGAAGTGGCCAACATCATTCGCGGGGAAAAGGGATTTGAGCCTCACACCCCACTTGGTCGGGCCACGTAAACTCTGCCGGCTTGCTCAACGCCGGCTCTTTCCTCACAAACAATGGCTCGGTTTTGGTCAGCCGCTTCCGCATTTCCTGCGGCTACTCGAACTGAGCCACCTCAATCCCAGTTTCTACTGCCGTGGCAGCGCGTGCCTGGCCAGGCCCCTGCCGGGCTGATAGCCTGGCGCAACCGCGTCTTAGCCACATTCATGCCAGCTTTCTCGTCGTACCCAGACCGTCTGGCCCACTCCTGATGTCATTTCGCCCACAATCTGCGCCTGGTGTGCCGTCACCTGCCGCTGATGCCTTGCCGCCGCTGTGCCGCCAGGATCCACCGAGAACTTAACGCCGCCACGCATCTTGCCGTGCTGGCCGTCCAGACATGCCGTATCCTGCTTTTCGGTCCGCCCCCTTCTGTGGCCATACTCACGGCACTTTATGAAGCCGTCGCCGGGCCAGTAAAGCAGAAAATCGGTTCCCCCTAAAGGTCTCCCCCGATTTTCAGCTTGACCGGACGCCAGCAGCTCCCGGACTAGCCGGCTTCTTTGGGAGTGCCGTAAGGCCCCAGGGTGGGGCCGGAAACCTAAAAGAAGGAGACCATCATCATGTCACAACCAGCACATAAAATCCGCAGCGGCGCTTTGCAAGTCACGATCTGGCGCAACAGCGGCGACAAGGGCAACTGGTACAGCGTCGTGCCCACGCGCAGCTACAAGCAGGGCGAAGACACCTGGAAGGAAACCGACAGCCTGAACTTCGACGACCTGCTGACGATGGCCAAGCTGCTCGACCTGGCTCACACCTGGATCATGCACCAGCAACAAGCCGACCAGAAGGCCAAGAAGGGCACCGCTGCCGCGGCCGCCTGAACCATCACTTCAAACGGGCGGGGCTTCGGCTCCGCCCCCAAACCTGAAAGGATTCAACCATGCCTACATTCCACTACAGCTTCAACAACCAGTCCGACCTGGTCGCAGCGCTTCAAGCCTGCCACGACGCCGGTATTGACTCCGCCTTCGACAACGACCTGGACGAGCTGGAGCGGCAATTTGCCGAACTCCGCATCAGCAGCAACCGTGAACTGAATTGAGGGAGGCGACCATGACTGATACCAACGACAATCCAACCACCGAACAGGAGCCGGTTGACCTTGACGGGCAAATCCAGAAGCTGCTGGCCAAAAACCGCCAGGTAGCGGCAATTTGGTCCATCGAGGACGTGAAAGGCGTCCGCCCGCATTTAACCGACGAGCAAGCCTGGGAAGTCCTCCAGCAAGTCGGAGACATCCACGACGCCGAATATGGCATCACCTGGATGACGCTCGAAACCGTTGCGGATGACATGTTCCCTAACCGCTCATCGGTTCGGAGGCGGTCATGAAGCTCAAAATTATCGCCACCGACCGCCACCGCAACGGTGTCGGCGGTGCGCCCTTCGAGGTGGTGTTATTCAAAGTCGCTCGCGAGCCAGGACGCAAAGTCGCCATCCTCTTCGACGCAGCAGACCAGTTCGCCGTTCTCGACGTAGACCTGTTGGCCGCCGGAGACATCGCCTTCGGGTCTAACTCCTGGCGAGGCGACGATTACGAGCCGGCCTTGCGCTGCATTGGGTACGCCGTCAATGCCAACTCCCCAGGAAGCCGACATCGACAATCCTTTGCGCTGCAACCTGTTTGCCGACGCTTTGAAATCCTTGCAAGGCCGTAATGGCGATGACCTCGAAGCCACGGTCGTAGACCTGCTTGCCGATGCCAGACACTGGTGCGATTCCCACGGCAAAGATTACTACGAGTTCGACCGCATCGCTTATGGCCACTACCTGGCTGAAATCAACGACGATCAACAAACCGATGAAAGGAGAATCCCATGACCTACACCACAACACCTCAGCTGTCCGCAAGCCACACGCCCGGCCCGTGGCACTATTACTCCAATGAAGACGGAAAGCCGATATACAATATCGGCAATTTCGCCATCGCCTATATGGACGCCTACACGCCCGACGAGGACGATGACGGCGCGTGGGAACGCGAAAGGGACGCCAACGGCAACCTCGCCGCCGCCTCTCCCGAAATGCTGGAATGCCTGCAAGACATTCTGGCCGTCTTCAACAAAGCGGCTGCTGACAGCGCCGGCACACACGCCCTGATTGCTTTCTTCGGCGATCATGACGACTCCGTCAACCAGGCCATCCAGTGGCGGCAAAAGACCCGCACGGTTATCGCCAAAGCGACTTCCCAACTATCGGAACGGAGGTCAGCATGAAATCCGGCCGCATTGATGTCTACCGCCGCGTCACCGATCAGATCATCGCCGAGCTGGAAGCCGGGGTGCGTCCTTGGGTGCAGCCCTGGAACGCCGTTCACGCCGCCGGTTACGTTTCGCGGCCGCTGCGGTTTAACGCCGTGCCCTACCGCGGCATCAACGTCGTGCTGCTGTGGATGTCCGCCCTGCGGCGGCATTTCGCGTCTCCGCTGTGGATGACCTACCGGCAGGCCGCCGAGCTTGGCGGTCAGGTCCGCGGCGGGGAAAAAGGGTCGCTGGTGGTCTACGCCGACACCTTCACGCGGCGCGAAGCCGGCGATGATGGCGAGGAGCAGGAAATCGCCGTGCCCTTCCTCAAAAGCTACACCGTCTTCAACTCCGACCAGATCGACGGCCTGCCCCGCGCTTTACGCAAGCCCCGCCCAGCCGCCCAACGTCACCCAGCGAATTGAACAGGCCGACCGCTTCTTCTCCAATACTGGCGCCGACATCCGCCACGGCGGCGAATCGGCCTATTATGTTCCCGCTCAGGATTTCGTGCAGATGCCGAGCTTTGAGAGCTTCCGCCAGGCCGAAGGGTATTATGCGATCCTGGCCCACGAGCTGACCCACTGGACCAGGCACGATTCACGCCTTGCCCGCGTCTTCGCCACGCAGCGCTGGGGCGACGAAGGCTATGCGATGGAGGAACTGGTCGCCGAAATGGGTGCAGCGTTCCTCTGCGCCGACCTTGGCCTTACCCTGGAAATCCGCGACGACCACGCCGCCTACATCGCCTCGTGGCTGAAGGCAATGAGGAACGACAAGCGGGCCGTGTTCACGGCGGCAAGCCATGCCCAGCGCGCGGCCGACTATCTGCACGGCCTGCAACCGAAGGCGGTGGAGGCCGCCGCATGACCAACCCGCTCGCCCAGCCGCGAAACGGCCATCCCGATTTCCCCGTCAGTCCTATCGAGGACGCCGGCCAAACCCGCACCAGGTGCGATGCCTCCGGCGAAGCGCCGCCCGGTTCGGTGCGTTTTCAAACGGGCCGAATACTGTTCCAAGGCAATGTCACGTTGCGGCTCAGGACCGAGGAGGTGTTGACCGCACTTCGCCGTCACCGCCAAGGCGATTGGGGCGACCTTTTGCCCGAGGACGCCATTGCCAATGACCTCGCCCTGGAGCAGGGTGGCCGTTTGTTGTCGGCCTACGGCCTGGGCCGCGACCGCTTCTGGATCATCACCGAATCCGACCGCTCGGTGACCACCGTGCTCATGGCGGAAGACGGCTGACCCGCAGGCAATACCACTTCCTCGCGATGCTGCCCGCCATTATTCTGCCCGCCCGCCGCGATGCCCTTCGGCCTGGCCTCTCGCCTATCCGATGCTCCCTCCCCCTTGTCGTTTTGCACGGCCTGGCCGCCGTCCCCACGATTCGCATTGGAGTGACGATACCGGGGGATTGTTTCAAGCAGTCGTACTTGAATGTCGTGTCTCTCCTTCTCTTCGGCCCCGCACGTGGCCTTGACTAACGCGAACCTACAGCCGCAGCCGTCCGCCGCAACCAGAGAAACGGCTTTCACAAAAGGTTTTTTTCAAAGGCGTGAACCTTCCGTTTCTCAGGTTGCAGCGGACACTGGGCCGCGCGATGCGGCCCGTGGGCATAAAGCCCGGCTGTGGCGGCTGTCTGGTCGCTCTCGTAAGGCCCCGGTGAGCGGGGCTGAAAACAGCAAGATGGAGACAGACCATGTCAAACACTGCCCGCATTGAAGCCAACCCCGCCATCCTCAGCGTTATCTCCGCCATCGAGGAATTCGACGGCGCCTGCGACCCCGCCTTCGACAGCGACCTGGAAGAGCTGGAACGGCAATTTGCCGAGCTCCGCATCAGCCGCTCTCGCGACTTGAATTAAGGGAGGCGGCCATGCATCACCTCATGTTGGTTACCTTGTCTCTGGAAGTCGGCGCATCGGCCGAGGCTCGCGATTCGGCCTACGACCAGCTCATGGACGACAACAGTTTCTGCGGCGAGGGCGGACACTTCGGCTCGCCTCATTGCGACTGGTACGTTATCGGAGGCCGCTGGAGCGGGCTGCTCAGCGAAACCCTGCTTGGCGACCCCTACCGGGACGCGCTCGAGCAGGAGTTCCCCGAATTCGCGAAGGACCTTTATTCTGCCGAGCTTCCACAACTCCACAAGGACGGCCTGGATAAGCTCTGGCACAAGATGGGCGGCACCGGCGCCAACCCTCTGACGCGAAGTTCCTATGACCATTACGGCGCTGAGGATGACGCCATGCTGGTCAACCGTGCTCTTTACGACCGCTTCCTCAAACCCGTTGCCGGCACCGCCGACAATTTCGACGGCGATTCCTTTGGTGAATTCGTGGATCTCGATTGCGACGAAGTGGACGAATCCTTCATCGGCCGCAAATGGCTCGTTGTCGTCGATTACCACAACTAACGAAAAGGAGAAACACCATGATCGACTCCACCGACTTCCCGCAGCGCGTTGAGCGATGCGACGCTGTTTTGCGCGACTATGGCCAAGACGACGGCGCGTTCACCGGCCTGGTCGATCTGCTGGCCGACGCCATGCATTGGGCCGATGCCACTGCGAATGATTTCCATTACGCCCTGTGCGTGGCAGGAAAACACTATCTCGCCGAACTCAACGATGAACAAACCGATGAAAGGAGAATGCCATGAAAACCTACTACGTCAAAGTCGCCGTGCGAATCCTCGAAACCTACAAGGTCGAGGCGGAGGATAAGGCATCCGCCGCGGACTTGTGGGGCGAAGGTATTCTCATCCAAACCAATGACAGTACTTTGGATCCCGAAATCCTATCAGTAAAGGAGGCCTGACTATGCACAACCAAACCGTATCCATCGGGTACGAGCGAGAGGATGGCGATTTCCATATCATCGCTACGCTCAACAACCACGAAGAAATCGCCGAAGAGGCAGACTGGCATTTTGCCATCGCCGCCGTCGTCAGCACACTCGAGAAAATCACGGACCTGAAGCTGGCCGTGCTGGAGCGCGAGGACGCTCCCGATTTCATAAATCTCGACGAATAAGACAAGCTGTAAGAGGAATCATAATGTTCTCATGTTTTGACAATTGCCCTGAACTGCGCTACTATCTCCCTATGACAATCGGACTCGACATCACTCACCTTACACCTGCCGAGCGCATCTTGCTTGTTCAGCAACTCTGGGACAGTTTCGCGCCCGCCCAGGAATCCCAGCCCTTGACTCTGGCCCAACAGCAAGAAATTGAACGCCGCCTGACTGCGGCAGATCGCGGTGAAATCACCTACTCGTCCTGGGAAGACGTCAAAGGCCGTGTCTTGCCCAACGCATGACCTACATCCTCGAAGTCTCGGAATTGGCCGAAGCCGATTTTGCTCACGCCGTCCGGTGGTATGGCCAGATACGGTCGGGACTGGCTCCCGATTTCGTGTTATGCGTTGACGAAGCCGTTGACCGTATCATGCACAATCCTCTCGCCTATGCGCCATTTTTTCTGAATACCCGGCGAGCGGTAGTCCGCCGGTTCCCCTATGGCGTCATTTACCGGGTCTGCGACACGCGCAGTCAAAATCGAGGCGTTCTTCCCCGACAAAATGGACCCGACAGCTTTACACCGCCGTTTGGCATAATCCCCAATTGCCGCCTATGGCAACCTCACCCGCCCCCGGCATCAGCCGACGCCTGAGCGGCAACGCTTTCCATGCCACTCTGCTTTCCTTTCCACTGCACCTCCGCCGGACCTTTAACGCGGTGATGCTGAAGCCGCAGCCGGCCCGTGCAAGCTGCCAAGGCCGCTTTCCGCAATCGGAAGCCTTCGGCCTTTCGCTTGGCATGGATGCTGCGCTGCCGTCTCTGGCGGCTTCGGTCGCACACCGCAAAGGCCTCGACAGGCGGGGCCGCCAACAACGAAGGAAAATCTTATGTGCGATACGCAAGCTAACGACCAGCCGGTGCGGCCGCTCCGCTCAAACAGCGTGCCATCGAATCAGAATTGTAATGGCATGAGGGTAATCATCGCCGGTTCACGCGACATCACCGACTTCCAGGCGCTGTGCGATGCCGTGCGGCAGTCAGGCTTCGCTATTAGCCGGGTCCTCTCCGGAATGGCGCGGGGCATCGACACGCTGGCCATCCGCTACGCGATTGAAAATCGCTTGCCGCTTGACCCGTTCCCTGCCCAATGGAATAAATGGGGCCGCAGCGCCGGCTAAAAGCGCAACGTGCAGATGGCGCAGAACGCCGATGCGCTGATCGCGATTTGAGACGGCCGCAGCCCAGGAACCAGGCATATGATCGAGGTGGCGAAAGCCCACGGCCTGCGCATCTTCGTCATGCCAAAACCGTGAAAGGAATCACCCATGACCAACCCCGTAACCGACAAAGAACTGGCCGACATCGAGGAACGCTACAACAACGCGATCAATGGCTTTCCGCGCGACAAACTCACCTTTTACAGCCATGCCTACCGGGACATTCCCCGCCTCCTCGCTGCCCTGCGCCTGGCGAGAAAACAAGCGGCCGAGCCGCTACGTCAGGCCGACCCGCCCTTGTCGTCCGCCCGGGTGAAAGTCGTGGAGGAACTCCCATACTTCCCATGGTGAAATGTTGTCCGAATATGAATCCAGGCATCCACGCGGCAACGGCTGGGTGCGAATTTGCGACAAAGGCACGGCTGTATTTCGTCAGGCCAAACCAATCAACGATCAGCGCGATCGGCCTTCGCGCGGCGGCAGGATGCCGAGCTGGATTAACTCTTCGCGTTCGTTTCCGTCGCAGTCAAAGACGCGGCACACCCAGGGCCTGGTGTCGTAGATCGAGCACAAGTTGGTGGTCTCGTTCAGGAAGGTGCAGGCATGGCCGTTGCCTGTGATTTTGTTGAGCAGGTAGCCCGCCAATTCGCGGTTGCCGGATTTGGTCAGTTCGCCCGGCGTGTAAATCGGCGAGCACTGCTCCCTGATCTTCGGCTCGCGCTTTGCGTCCTCGAGATCGACTTCGATGATGAGCTGCCGGCAGCATTCAGCACAGCGGCAATCGCTGTGGGTTTCCGTGCCGGCCTCGATGTCGTCCTCATCGAGTTCTTCGTCATCGTCATCCGGCTCATCAGCCGGTTGCTGGTTTTCGTGTACATGCTCTGTCATGGGTGCCGACTTTACGCTGCGGACGGTTGACGCGCAACGCAAAACCGCACAGCTTGTCGCTAACCTCCGCCGTCCTCACGCCGCTCCTTCTCCTCAAAGCGAATCTCCTGGACAAGCACGAAGTCCCTGCCCTCCGCTTTTGCCTCCTCCCTCGCCCGCCGCAGCATCAGCGGGTCGTCGCCCTGCTCCTGCACCCAGGTCACCCGGTGCTGGCGGATGCGCTCTTTCAGTTCCCACAGGTTCAGGCCGCGGATGATGACCTTGACGCCCAGCGCCTCGTAAAGCAGCACAATTTCACCGGCGGCTTTACGCCACTGCACCCGCGGCAGGAAATTATAATCGAGCGTCTCATCCGGCCGCTCGGAGTCGAGGAAGCGCAACTCCAGCGTATGGGCGCGATCGGTCCTGTTCCACAGGCCGCCGAAGGCCTTGGACGGATGCTCCCCCTCCTGTTGGTCATCCGGCTCCTGCTCCGCAACCGGCTCGATGGCAGCCTCCGGCATTGCTCGCACCATTGCTGCCGAGCGTGCAGAACTGTTCAGCCAGCTTTTTCTCTCAATGCTCATGAGCAAACCCCCTGATCGCTTGATGGTCTTGCAGGCGCGCCTGCGGCCTGTTCGTCGCCGGCACTCGACGATTCCTTTCCGTGCGTTCCAACCGGTGCAGGAACGCCACATGCCGGCGCAGCCGTGCCCAACGCTGCGACTTGCCTTTACGCCGTGCCGCGACTTCGGTCGCCGACACGCGCTGGTCGCTGCGCTGCACGGCCTTGGCCAAGGCCTCGCGGTCGTCGGTGTAAATGCGTGCCCATTCGCGGCCGCGGCTGAGGCTCACATAAAGCTGCTCGCGGCTAACCGCCGGCAGCGATTGCGTGCCCATCGCCACCAGCACGCGGTCCACCGTCCGGCTTTGCGCCGATACGCTGGTGGTCACGTAACCGTGCGCCAGATGGCCAAATTCCTTCCCCACAATCCAGCCACGCTGGTCGATGATGTCGCCCGACGCTGCAAAACCCTTCACGGTAAGCGTTTCGCCGTTATTCAGACTGTGGCCATCCCGCGTCATGCCGTTTTGTGTGACGCGCAGCCGGTCGCCCACTGCCACGGCCAGCGTGCCCGCCCGGTAGGCCTGAAACCGCGCCGCCTGCGCCAGCGGCAGGTTCTTCGCTTTCGCGACCTCGATCCGCTCGCCGCGGCGGTGCCCTGGCGCATTTTGCAGGTACTGCAACACGTCACCCGGCTCATAGCTGAGCGCGTCGCCCCGCTCGGCCTCGGTCAAGTGTCGCGGCTGCAATTGCAGCAGCTCCCTTTCCTCGCCCAAGCGTCCGTCGGCCCGCAGGCGGATTCTGATCTCGGCCGTGACGCGATGGCCTTCGGCGTGCGTCGGGGCAATCACCAGGGCTGTGGGTTCTTTGCCCCCTCCCCTTCCCGCTTGCGTCGCCTCGATATAAGCATTGGCCAGGAGCAGGTAACGCTCGGCCGTGGGGATTTCATGCACCCAGCCCAATTCGGATAGCTTTTCAAGGCCGGCACGCGGCTGATCGCGAGCCAACTCGACAACCTCGCGGTAGGTGCCTTTCTGCCGCTGAATCTTGGCGATCCGTGCCGGCTTGATGCCCGCTTTCTCCTGAAGCAGCCCGAACGATGAGCCGCGAGCCACGCTCTTGTGCTGTTTGTCATCGCCCACCAGCCACAAGCGTGCGTCGAGTTCCCTGGCCAGCGTTGCCAGCCTGGTCAGGTCCTGGGTGCCGAGCAAGGCCGCCTCATCGACCAGGATGATTTGGCCGCGCGCCGAGCGTTGCAGTTCGTCGTCGGCCAGGAACTTGGCCACCGTCTCGGCTTCGGGGAAGCCCTCGGCACGCAGGTTGATGCGGCTGGCCGCCGCTGACGGCGCCAGCGCGTATAACCCCTACGCCGGCAGCACCGGCTCCCTGCACGGCTTCGGTGAGCGCCGTCGTTTTGCCGACGCCAGCGTCGCCAATCACCATGCTGATGCGGTCGCGTGAATTCAGCAAATGCTGCACGGCGCCGCGCTGGCCGTCGTTGAGACGCTTGTCGGCAATGACACGCAGCGGGTTGAGCGCCGGCAATAACGCCCGCCCATCGGCTGCCAGCTTAATCAGCCGCTGCTCCTCGGCCAGCACGTCTTGGCTGGCCACCATCAATTGCCCGTCCACCTCGGCGGTAAAGCGGCCATCCAGTTCCAGGTCGCGCCAGGCGTCGGCCACGTCAAACGCGCCGACGCCATGACGCAGCGCCTCCGACAACAGCACCTTGACCGGCACCGATGAGCGCCGCTCGAAGCAATGGTCGGCGGCGAAGGCCAGCGCCTGGCGCGCTGACATCGCAGGCGGCTTCGTCCCCTCCTCCTGGTTGGCCGCCTTCCATAGTGCGGCCAGGCTGTCGAATTCGCCGGGCGTCAGGCGTGCCTCCCACTCATCGCGAAGCTGTTCCAGGGACAGATCCTTCGCCTTCTTCTGCCGCGTCTTGGCGCCCAGTTCGCTTTTCTCCTTGGGGTCGGTAATGCCCTTCTCCCGCGCCTCCTGCTCAATGCGTTCGGTCCTGCGGCTGAATTTCTTGACGACGCTGGCGGGCACTCCCTCCAGCTCGAAATACCGCCCCTTGCGTTGCACGTCAAAGCCAAGACCAGCCAGCCGCGTCGCCAGCCGCTGCTGGAACGCCGCTTCCCAATAGGGAGCATCGCGGCGAAGATCCTGGAATTGCACTGCTTTCCAACGCTTTTCTTCGCTGTCCCAGGTCGAATTGAAGGTAAAGCAATGGGCGTGCATGTTCATATCTGGCACGCCGTCTTCCGGCCGCGAGCAGGAATGGTAGAAGCTCGCCCACACCAGGTTGCCGGTGGTGCGGTCGCTGTCGGCTCCGTTCTTCCTGACCCGAGTTTTGGCCTCGGCTTCCAGTTCGCGCATCGTCTCCTGCACCGACAGCCGGAAGGCATCGCGGATGCGGTCGTCGTTGGTCAGCTCGTACAGCACCGATACGCTCTTGGGGCAGTCGAAGGTCATGTCGTTGCCCACGGTGCGGTCTTTGCGTGTCCTCGCGGTCAGGCGTTCGCCGGTCAGCGGATGCACATTGTCGCACAGCCGGTCAAAGGACGGTTTGTCCACCGTGCCGCTCAGTCCGAGCAGCGCCGCCGCCTTGCCGCCCCAAAGGCCCACTGTCTCCTGGCCGCTGTCGAGGTAATAGTCGGCCTGCTGCGTGTAGTAGCGCTTGGCGTCGCTGGCGGATTCAGATTGGTGAAAGCGAAGCATGGTAAACCCGGCCGCCAATTCTACATAAGCGGCACGCCGGCCACGACAGCGCGAAGCCGCCTGGCGTCGTTGCAATGGTGGTGTGGGATGAGGTCAAACATATGCCATTATACCGGCGAAGTTTTCGCGGCTGGTTGAATGATCGCAGGGCCATAACGCACAGTGCTTCTCCGTCGCATTGCAAACAATGTGGAGTGGCGATTAAGCAAACACCATGCCACCACCCTGCCCGACAATGCAGACTCTTGCCGGCAATGCCGCTTCGGGCAGCCGGCGTGGCCACCGACCAAGCCCGGCTGACGCGGCAAATTGGACAGTTAGTCGCACACCTAAAACAGCAGGTAAAATGCCAACCGAAATGGCCGGAAAAAGGCATGAAAAGGCAGGTGCAAGGGCACAGGCAATGCGCATGCAGAAATGGCAAAAAGCTGGGCAGACATCTTCCCTAACGGAGCTTAGGAGCTGGGCAAGGCTTTTTGGACAGGCTGCTTTCACGGTGAAAGCGGGCTTTTTCAGTCAGCCGCATAACTGTGTCGGCGGAGACACGCTTTAGCGGCTTGCCGCATCGCCGCCCCGGCGTCAAAGCGCTTTGCATTATCACCGCTTTAACATTTCAGTGGTTTGCCGCTTTGGCACGTTGCCGCCTTTCCGCTTTGCATTATTTGCGCTTTAGCGGCTTGCCCAATGACCACTTATACATTTCACCGCTTTACCGCTTTGATTGCTCCCAGCTTACGCGCCTTTCCGCTTTATCATTTTTCCGCCTATTAACTTTCCATCGTTTGCGCTTTCGCGGTTAGCGGTAAGGCCGCCTTGACGTATAGCCACTTTGCCGCCTCGGTTGTTTCCAACTTCCGCGCTTTTCCGCTTTTGCGGCTTGCCGCTTTTCAGCTTCCGTCTCTGAGTGCATTATTGTGTTGACTGTTCCGCTAAAGCGTTTATGTAGAAAGGCGCGGCGGCGGTAAAGCGGTTTGCCGCCTTAACGGCAACGATCGCAAGGCAAACCGCGATCAGGGAGGAAAAAGCAAGGCATGATAATTGCGGTTATCAATCAGAAGGGTGGCGTCGGCAAGACGACGCTGGCGATCAGCCTGGCGGCCGCGTTGGCGAGCCGTAAACAGCGTGTTCTGCTGGTTGACGCCGACCCCCAGGGCAGCGCCCTCGATTGGGTGGCCGTTCGCGGCAAGGATACGCCGTTCGCCGCAGTCGGCATTCCCAAGGCCATCCTCCACATTGAATTGCCCAAGGTGGTCAAGGATTACGACGCCGTCGTCATCGACGGTCCGCCGCGCATTTACGAAGTGGCCCGCAGTGCGGTGATGGCCAGCGATGCCGTGCTCATCCCGGTGTTGCCCTCGCAATTTGATGTTTGGGCAGCCGAGGAGTCGGTCAAGCTGCTCCAGGAATGCGCCGCTTACAAGCCGCACCTGAAAGCGGCGTTCGTCATCAATCGCAAGATAGCCAACACCGCTATCGGACGTGACGTCGCCAAAGCGCTCAAACAATATCCCCTGCCGGTCCTGAACACCGTCATTTGTCAACGTGTGGCGTTCGCCGAAAGTGCGCGCGGCCGGACGGTGTTCGAACTGGACTCCGATAGTGCAGCCAGCAAAGAAATCCAATGCCTTGCCAAGGAGGTACTCAAACTGACGCTATGACGCCCAAGAAAAAAAGCGTGGATTTCAGTGTGCGGCCGCGCGCCGCCCAGCCGGCTTTGCCCATGAACCCTGAGCAATGGGTGAGGGAAGGGAAGGGGGCAGATCAAGGGCCGCAGAAGCGGCTGACTCTCAACTTGCCTTCGGACATGCACACCACCTTCAAGACCCGCTGTGTCATCGAGGGAGTCACCATCCAGGACAAAGTACGCCAACTGATCGAGCGCGAATTGCAGCACGCCCAGGCGCTGGCAAGCGATGAAGTAGCGCCGCCGGCACAAAGCTGACGGTGGCGTTGGCGTCTTTTTCAGTAGGTATATCAGACTGTTGGCGATGAATCCCCAGGATCGCGTCGCGGCGAGGGAAGGTGAGGGGGCATTGAAACAGCTTACCCGCAACATCCTTTCAACCGCGGAATTCGTATGACCGATTGCAGGAAATGCTTGCAGGTTCCCGGCGCCGCGCTAGGATGCGGCATGACCAAGCGCTTGCCGGCCAAGGCCGATATTCAGCCCGATCTGTTCGCCGCCAATTTCGCGGACATCCCCATTCGCGACCAGCGCGACACGATGGAGCGGCCGTTTTTCAGCCTGGCCAAGAAACCGCGCACGACGCCCATCGAGTACAATGTCGGCGACATCTGGGTTGAGGTGACACCCAACCCGGCGTTCGGCATGGCCACCATTTGGGACGCAGACATTTTGATTTGGGCATCGACCCAGGTGACCGAGGCCATGGACCGCGGCTTGTCGCCGGACCGGACCATCCGCTTCCATCCGCATAACCTGCTCAAGGGCGTTCGCCGGCAGGTGGGCGGAGACCATTACAAGCGGTTGCGGGAAGCACTCGACCGCCTGACGCATACCGCCGTCCGCACCAATATCCGAGGGCAGGGGAAGAAGAAATCGGCTTCCTTCCACTGGCTGGAGAGCTGGACCGAAGTGGTGGACGAAAAGACCGGCGAGCCCAACGGCATGACGATCACGCTGCCCGACTGGCTTTACAGCGGCATTGTGACGAAGGGAGGCGTGCTCACCATCCACGAGGACTATTTCCTGATAACCGGCGGCATCGAACGCTGGCTTTACCGGGTGGCTCGCAAGCATGCCGGATCCCAGGAGCTGGGCTGGCAGTTCACCATGCGCCAGCTTTATGAGAAATCTGGTTCAGCGGCCCGGTTTTCCGATTTCGCCATTGACGTCCGCAAGGCCGTCGAAGCCGACGCGTTACCGGAATATACGGTGTCGATTCACCGCACGGCCAAGGATGAGGTTGTCAGCTTTATCGGTCGCAAGTCCCTGGCTGCCACCGATCCGCGCTTTGAACCCAGCCGCAACCCCCGGCGGCGAGTCGGATTTGGCATGACGTCCCAACCTCCTCCTGTTACCGACACGGCCTATTAGGCGCATCCAATGCCGATTTATGTCCCTATTCGCCAACGAATGCGTCACTCCAGGCCGATAACTCGCCATCATGTCTGCGGCGCCAGCCAAGCTGCATTTCCCATCAACCCATTGATAAAGCTCGCCAACCATAAACCCTCACGGCCACTCGTCACTTATCCACAGCACTAATCCGGAGACACGGCCTATTAGGCGCACCAGACACGGCCTATTAGGCGCATTAGACCACGGCCTATTAGGCGCAAGTGCTCGGCCTATTAGGCGCACGGAATGCCGAAATCAGGCGTAATGTCAATTAGTTGGGCGATGCTTAACTGTTTAACTATGTATCTAAAGATACATATACTTAACTTCCTTAACGGAAAGGCCTGTGGAAAAAATAGCTGCCAGAACCAAAGAAAGATAGCACTCAGAATTCTGCTAAGAATAGGGGAGGGGGATAACCATTTGAAATACCTGAATTCCAGCACGGTAAGTTGGTCACGCCTTTCCAGCAATGTACACCAAATGATTTTATCCAAGACATCTGAAGTGACGCAGAATCGCTAATCATTCCGCACACGGCCTATTAGGCGTAAGGCCAACACGCAAGACTGAAACACCCCTGTGTAATCTTCACCGACTTTTTGCACGGCTTCTTCATCGCTGTTTTGTACTCAAGCACACGTGAGAGTACATCCTACGGTAAGTTGGTCGCTCAAACCTACAGTAATAAATACCTATAACTTACTTACCTTTAGCTTATCGCGGCAAAACTGTGGATAAGTCAAAAAAGGCCTTCAGGCAAGGAAGTGGGAACCACCCTGGCGCGGACCAAAGGCGTTTGTTCAGCCATAGGAAGGCAATCAAGGGCCTTTTCGGCATCCGGTGCTACCTGAGACCCCAAGACGGGCTTTTCACCGCTGTAGCCCCACAAAACCCTTTTGGCTTCCTGCATAGACAGTCGTCTAATGAAGACTGTCGGCATGCAATGCCGGGTCGCTGTGCGGGAAGATCGCTGCTTTCCCTGACATTGTGCGTCACGATGCGAGTATTTCCTTAAATTGGGCGTGACATCGACTGGCCGCGGCCACCGATACAGATCTTATTGCTGAAGTAATCAAAGTCTGGTAGCACCTATGGCAACGCTGAAAGGTGATTTACCGTGATCCGCAAAGTAAAACGTGAGCACTTGGCCTCGGCGCACTTTATCCAAATGACTGAAGGGAATACACTTCGGCCATTGGATGACGTGCTTCAGGAGGTGTTCTCACATGCCGTAGAATTCTGCGCTGGCAACAAATCCGCTGCTGCGGACGGTTTAGGGATAAGCCGCACCACGTTTTACCGAAAAATGGGAGCACACCGCGAATTACTGTCCCAAGTTTACCGCGAATCGCGGGCCAAGAAACACAAAACGTAATCGCAACATCCGCGAAATTCTCACTGAAAACCTACAGCCCGTTTGACGATATGGCTTCAGACAAGGAGATTTTCAGTACCGCTCAAGTGGGACCGAGCAAAAAAAGCGCCATTTGCGAGCGTTTGTAGAGCGCCACGCAGCTGTCTCCTTTTTCGTCTCCTTCGTCGATGAATTCTAAAACAGTCTCCTTCTTTGTCTCCTTAAGTATAAGTAGCAGCACGCCCGGTCCCGGTTGCTGTGGTTGCCGAGGGTTTGCGCGAATTCCACGAGTCCCTATGTTGCCCTGGCCCTTGTTCACCGGCTGCATGGGTCCTATTCTGCGCTTAATCAGTCTGTGCCGCCCGGTGCTCCGTGCTGTCCCAGGTTTGGGCCGGAGCGTTAGCCGCGCGGCCGTTGTCGTGTGCTCGGGGAAGCTGGTCCATCAACCCATCGAGCCAGGCGAGGCCGACATGTGCTTTTGGCCACAGGTTCCCGTTTATTCGCGGCGATCGTGCTCAGCACGATTCTGCCGTGGCGTGGAGCCGCCATTGCGTAATACGTGTCCGCTGCCAGGTGCCTGCTCGATTACACGATGGTTCACCGGGCGCCAACTCTTCTCGTGGAGGCAGCCATTTTTACCGTTCCATCAGCCCTTGGCCCCAGCGCGTGAAGTTGCCCACTGGCATCCGGCCATGCAGCGACGCAAACGAGTACGACCCGATTCCAACGATCGTTCGGTTGAGAACTCCAGCCCACCATTGAGCACGCGAGCGCGGCTCGCTCGACGACTCAAGAGCCCGGTTGGTTGGTCGCCGGCTCACCACTGCCCCAGGCCCTGATCCTGTTTGGCCAGCGGCTCGCTTAAGAGCTTCGATTTGCGCCAACGGACATCCTGTTGTGGACAGCACCCGAGTCTGTGCCAACCCATTCGGCGGTGGCCCACCCGATGATCGCCGTCGCCGTCAAACTCGTCTGCGGACCCGCAGCGGCCCAGCGTTGACAGCTTCGCGCCACATCCTGACATTCCCACCACTACGCGCAAAAAGACCGCGCGTTGAATTGCGCTATGGGTGCGCGCCGCACGCTCCAAACTTCGGCCGCCGGCTTAAGTGGCGCCGCCTTCACGCTCAAAACTGACGCTGTTTTGTTGCTCAGTACCATCAAGCCACCATCCACAAATGCGGCAAGAAATACGATCCCCTGCATTATGCGTTTAGCCAGGCTGAACGTCTATATGCCCACGGCGATGTCGAAGGTGCGGCCAGCTGGATGCGTGTAGTCAATGCCATCGGCGTGATTCTCTCAACCAAACCTGATGCTCCGCGCTAAAACACAGGCAAACCCGGCAAAAGCAACTTGAAACGGCCGGCATTGGCACGGCTTGCATTCTGTGTTGCTGTAGGCCGCCTTCACGCATTTCCGCCCCCCCAACCTGCGGCATCCGTGACCGCAGGTTGGGTCCCTGGGCGGAAACGCGGGGCGATAGTCAGGCGGCGGCCTGGGGATGAGGTGGAAGCCACCTGGCCGCATGAGAAAGGCAGGGGGAAGGCGGCAGCAGCCGGGCAAAGAATGGGCAGCTAAATCGCTGGCCAGGCATTTCCTCCCCCTTCCTGAATAGACGTGTTTCCAGGGTTCCTGCCTGGAGGGGCTGGAACCGGGAATTCGTCGGAGTGAAGCGACGTGGTGCCTATTCGGGAAGGCTGCTCGCGCCGAGCGCAATCGAGCTCGGCAAGGCTCCCTCTTTCCAGCTGTTTCCCAGCTACTTTCCTTGACAATTCTACCGCACGCCGATAGACCGCATTGCCTACAATAAGAAGGCAGAAATCAGTGTCACGGGGGTTTGTTGCCGACATGCCTGCACCTGACGAAATCACACGCGGCGGCACCGCCAGCGTCAATTATGACCTGGCAACTTTGCTGGCCCACACACAGGAGGCTGCATGACCGTAAACGCCCAGCAGCTTCAGCAATGGCTGGCAGCCAAGGAAGGGGAGCACCTGGAATTCAAGGAGGCAAAAGCCAATTTCCACTTCGAGAGGCTGGTCAAGTATTGTGCCGCGCTGGCGAACGAGGGCGGCGGTTCCATCGTCCTCGGCGTGACCGACAAACGGCCGCGGCGTGTCGTCGGCAGCCAGGCGTTCCTTGACCTGGAACGGACCAAGGCCGGTCTTGTCGAAAAGCTGCGGTTGCGGATCGAAGCCGAAGAAATCACCCATCCCAATGGCCGCGTGCTGGTGTTTACCGCCCCGTCCCGGCCCATCGGCGTTCCGGTTGCGGTTGATGGCGCGTACTTTATGCGGGCCGGGGAAGACCTGGTCGCGATGACGCCGGACATGTTGCGGCGAATCTTCGACGAAGCTGTCTCCGATTTCTCGGCCGAAATCTGCCCAAAAGCGACACTGGCCGACCTCGACCCTGCCGCCATAAAAGCGTTTCGCGCACGCTGGCTTGGACACTCCGGCAATAAAGAGCTGGCCAAACGAACCGCACCCCAGCTGCTGCACGATGCCGAACTCGTTAAATCTGCCGGCGTAACCTACGCTGCTCTGATTATGTTGGGTACGAAACAAGCCCTTGGCCACTTCCTGGCACAAGCCGAGGTGATCTTCGAGTACCGCTCGACTGAAGCGGCTGGGCCAGCTAATCAGCGGGTAGAGTATCGCCAAGGCTTTTTACTGTTCTACGACAAAATCTGGGAAACGGTTGATCTCCGCAACGACAAGCAGCATTATCTGGATCGCTTCATCAATCACGAAATCCCGACTTTCAGGGAAGTCTCGGTCCGCGAAGCCATCCTCAACGCGGTCAGTCATCGCGATTATCGCCATGCCGGTTCCATTTTCATCCGGCAGTATCCCCGGCGCATCGAAATCGTCAGTCCAGGAGGGTTCCCCAGCGGAATTAGCCCCGAAAACATCCTGGACAAACAGGCGCCCCGCAATCGCCGCATTGCTGAATCACTTTGGCGCTGTGGCCTGGTCGAGCGGTCGGGGCAGGGTGCTAATCGGATGCTGGTCGAATCCGTCGTAGACAGCAAGCCGCTGCCCGACTACTCCAAATCCGACGAATACGAGGTGTTCCTGCGCTTGCGAGGTGAATTGCAGGACGAGCGATTCGTGAAATTCTTGGCTCACCTGCCGCCGGGGCAAACCACCGCATTCACGTCGCATCACTATCTGGTTCTTGATCTGGTGCGCCGGGGCAAGCATGTTCCAAGCATTTATCGCGAGGAACTTGCCTACCTTCGCACGCTGGACCTGGTTTTCTCCGAAGGGCGTGGCCGGGGGACACGCTATTTTTTAAGCGAAAGCCTGTATGACACCTCTACCCAGCCGAAAGGCGACACTCGCAAGCTCGTCATGGACCGGGACGCCAATAGGGCACTGTTGCTCAAACACATCGAAGGAAACCCGGAGCAGGGTATCCCTCTTGCCGAGTTACAGCAGGCTTTTCACTTCCTTTCCCGAGATCAAATTCAGACCTTGCTGAAAGAACTCAAGGCGGAAGGCCAGATCCACAGTATTGGCCGCACCAAGGGGGGGCGATGGTATCCGGGCGGGGCACCCAGGTGATTGCGTGAGCGACATCTAAAACGCAATTCCGAGTAATCTCGAACGCAATTGCAGAGGGAACAGGCTTTCCATAATCACGTCTAAGTCCCATCAAATCAACAAGTTGTGACACCATTCGTGATGTCAGGAATTGCATTGCGAAAACGCAATTCAGCGAAAACCTGACCCAAATCCTCGTCCCTTGGCCAATGGTAACCAGAGCCCCGTGTAAATGACACAGGTGAGGCTGCCCGGTTTCGCCGAATTGCCATGTCCAAATTGGCGGCGCCTTCGTGGTTGCCGTATACTCACATCGCCTGGATTTCCCCGTTATTGGAGGTCTGGTAAAGGCCATGCATTTGCTGGAAACCTATCTCCGCGAGCTACGCGACATTCGCTCCACCGGTGCCGCTTCCAAGGAAACGTCATACTACACGCCGCTGGCCAACCTCCTCAACGCCGTAGGCCACTCGCTCAAACCACGGGTCCGCTGCGTCATCAACCTCAAAAATCAGGGCGCCGGCATGCCCGATGGTGGCCTGTTCACCCCGGATCAGTTTACCAAGGGTGTCGATGAACCCCGGGAAGGCCAGCCACCAGGCTGCGGAGCGCTTGAATGCAAGTCAACAAAGGATGACGCCTGGGGCACGACCAAGACACCACAGGTCAGCAAATACTGGGATAAGTACCAGCAGGTTCTGGTTACCAACTACCGCGACTTCGTGCTGGTAGGCAAGGATGTCGAAACCGGGCGGGCAATCGTTCTTGAAACTTTCCGCTTGGCAAACTCCGAAAAGGCTTTTTGGACTGTCGCAGCGAATCCGGCACAGTTTGTCCAAACCCACGGGGATCGTTTCCTCGATTACTTGCGCCGCGTCATGCTTCACGCCGCGCCATTGGCCGATCCCGAACAGGTCGCCTGGTTCCTTGCCAGCTACGCCCGCGACGCCAAGGCTCGCATGGATGCAGTCAAGCTGCCCTCCCTTGCCACAATCCGGAAAGGCCTGCAAGAAGCCCTCGGCATCACCTTCGAGGGCGACCGCGGCGAGCATTTCTTTCGCTCCACTTTGGTGCAAACCCTATTCTACGGTATCTTTTCCGCCTGGGTCCTTTGGCACCGCGGTCATCCTAAACCGGGCGACCGCTTCGATTGGGACAAAGCGTCCCGCTACCTTCACGTGCCGATCCTTCGCAAGCTGTTTCGCGACCTCACCGATCCAGACCAACTCAAGGATTGGAACCTCGACGAGGTTTTGAATTGGACCGCCGGCGTTTTGAATCGGGTTGACCGCGCCGATTTCTTTGTAAGGTTTCAGGAAAACGAGGCCGTGCAGTATTTTTACGAGCCGTTTTTGGAGGCATTTGACCCGGGATTGCGCAAGCAGCTGGGCGTCTGGTACACACCGCCAGAGATCGTCAAGTACATGGTGGCCCGCGTCGATACGGTCTTGCGCGAGGACCTGGGCCGACCCGATGGCCTGGCCGATCAGGACGTGTACATCCTCGATCCCTGTTGTGGCACCGGGGCGTATTTGGTCGAAGTGCTGCGGACCATCGCCACAACGCTCAAAGACAAGGGTGAGGACGCCCTCCTCGGCAGCAAACTCAAAGCGGCAGCCATAGAGCGCGTGTTCGGCTTTGAGTTGCTGCCGGCGCCGTTTGTCGTCGCCCATTTGCAACTTGGCCTGTTCCTCCAGGGCGAGGGGGCGCCATTGGACGAGCACCACAAGGAGCGGGCCAGCATTTTCCTGACGAATGCTTTGACAGGGTGGGAACCGCCAAAAACGCCCAAGCAGCATTTGCTCTTCCTGGAAATGGAGGAAGAGCGCGACCGCGCTGAGGCCGTAAAACTTCGCAAGCCGATAATCGTCGTGCTGGGCAATCCGCCATACAACGGCTTCGCCGGAGTCGCTGTTGAGGAGGAACGCACCCTTTCCGATGCCTACCGGTGGAGCGCCGGCGACGCCGACCATCTCAAACCCCAAGGACAGGGGCTAAACGATCTATACGTCCGGTTTTACCGCATGGCGGAACGCTGCATTGTGGAGGGAGGGCCGCATCACGGCGTTGTTTGCTTCATCTCGAATTATTCCTGGCTCGATGGCATGTCGTTCCCGCTAATGCGGCAGCACTACATGGATGAGTTCGACTCAATCTGGGTCGATTGCTTGAACGGCGACAAGTACAAGACCGGCAAGCTAACACCGGACGGGAACCCTGATCCGAGCGTGTTCTCCACGGATCGCAACCGCGAGGGTATCCAGGTGGGGACGGCGATTGCGTTGATGGTTCGCAAACCAGCGCATAAGGGGCCAGCTGTTGTTCGTTTCCGCAACCTGTGGGGCCAGAGCAAACGGGAAGACTTGCTCGCGAGCTTGCCAAGAATGGGTCCAAAGCTGTACGAAAAAGTGACGCCGGCCGACGCGCTGGGGGTGCCGTTTCGCCTGCTAACAGCGAACACGAATTATCTGGCCTGGCCGTTGCTCACTGAATTGTTTCCTGCTTCCTTTCCGGGGGTCAAGACCAGCCGTGACCAGCTAGTTGTTGATATTGATCGCAAGCAGCTGGAAAGCAGAATGGGCAGCTATTTTGACCCAACGGTCAGCCATCAAGACATGGCGACCATTTGCGGCCAAGCTATGGCTGACACCACGACGTTTAAGGCATCTGATACTCGTGAATACCTGCAAAAACGGGGGATTCTCAATTCCGGCTTTGTGCGTTTCGCATACCGCCCGTTCGACCAGCGGTGGCTGTATTGGGAACCCGAAACCAAGCTCCTGGATCGCAACAGAGCGGATTATGTCAAGCATGTTTTCGAGGGCAACATCTCGGCTTGGCGCATCCGCTCAAAACCGCAAGGACTTTGATCCGCCATTTGTTGGTTCGCGGCTGTGCAGTTTGCACATTATTGAACGTGGCACCAACCTCTTTCCGCTGCTTTTTCACGAATGGCCCGAGGGTGGCAGCTTGTTTGACGATGAAAGAAAAAACGCCCGCCGCAGTAGCGGCCATTTCGCCAATCTGACTGACGCAGCATTGAGGTACCTCACCGCCAAAGGAACTGTCGATGACGCCGTGCACCTTTTCCATCACACTGTTGCAATTCTGCACGCTGGGGCTTACGCGGAAGAGAACGCCGGGCCTTTGCGCCAGGATTGGCCGAGAATTCCCCTCCCTTCGACTCGTGATGCCCTTCTCAAGTCAGCATTGCTGGGCCAGCAAGTCGCGGCATTGCTCGACACCGACACAGCCGTCCAAGGAATCACCACTGGCAAAACGCGCCAGGAATTGAAGGTTATCGGCTCCGCAGCCAGGATTGGCGGCGGTAATCTCAACATCTCGGCCGGGGAATTGGACGTCACTGCTCATTGGGCCATCATTGGTAAGGGCGGAATTTGCATGCCCAGTACGGGTAAGACCGTCGAACGCGGGTATGATGAGCAGGAGCACATGGCAATTGTCAAAGGCGCCGACGAATTGGGCTTAACCGCCGAGTCCGGGTTTGCCTGCTTGGGTGAAAAGACCATTGACATTTATCTCAACGAGGTGGCCTTTTGGCGAAATGTACCGGCCAAGGTGTGGGAATACCGCCTGGGCGGTTACCAGGTCATGAAGAAATGGCTATCCTACCGGGAAAAATCCCTCCTTGGCCGCGGCCTGAAACTCGATGAAGTGACCGGCGTGACCAGCATGGCACGGCGAATCGCAGCTCTTCTGTTGTTGCAGCCTGCATTGCACGCGAACTACGAAGCCGTCAAGGCAGACACTTTCCCATGGCCCACCTGAGCCATGGTTTGTTTGCATCTGCGGCAGCAACATCCAATCTCTCCCGTTCGTTTCCCTCACGACAATACAATCGGCCCACGCAGCCATTGCCTGATGGTACCAATAGCCTCAGCGGCGGCATGGACATCCAGACCGAACAGTACCGACAACCCATTCGCCAACGCCACCGCCAAACGCCGGCTTGCTAGCTGGTTCAGAATAGCGAGCACAAATGAACACCGGGTGAAAGGCGACACAGTCTCTTTATACATGGCCACGATCACCTGCGCCGCAAGACCGAGTCGGTCACTGGGCTGGATTGAATCTAGCCCAAATTGGCCAATGGCCTGACGCAACGGAAATGCCCCGCATTGCCAGGATGCAATTACACCGGCACGAAGCACAATTGTGGGGCTGCACCACGTGAATGAATAGCCCAGACCAATGAGGCGGGCGCTGTAATCGTCAAACGCAGCTTTCTGAAGCTTTCCCTCGTCAACAGCCGCTTGCAGGAACAGCTGTGTCCAACACCGGCGCGTCGATGCAAATTCTTGCCTCGCGAGGATGCCTAGTGTCCCATCATCCGTCCATAACACGTGTCCCGCTCTGGCACCAAGCACAATGCTTTCCAGCCCGTCTCGATCAACGATTTCGGCTATTCGCTCGCGTTGATCTGGTTCCGCGTCAGCAAGCTCTGGCAAGGCCCCCACTGAACAGTGTTCCTCCACGAAGGCAACGAGACGTCGCAATGAATCGATGTATTGCGTTAGAGAATCTGCAGGAGTCTCGCTAAACACATATCTCCCTTGCGCATCCGTACCCATATGGCGTCTCGGCCCAGGCATGCTTTCGGATTCAACGATGTCCCGGAGTTTATCAAATGTTGATTGCGAAACTAGAAACCGTCGCGTGTCCCAGCCCCTCAACACATCAAATAGGCTCAATTGCCAAATGGTGAACAGTGCAGTGAGATCGAGAACAATATCTTTGTTTTCCCGGCACGCCGAAAGCCCGTCACTTTTCTCCTCTGCTGTCCCAAAACAACACCAACGTATGCCACCATGCAAATGGTTAGTCAGCGAGAGCATCGTCTGGAATAGGTTCTTGCCTACGGCGTTAACCAGAAGGTTAAGTGGTGTTGGTTGGGAACGATAGATGCCCATCGTTTGCATAACATGGTGGTGGTGCTGGTCCAGAGATCTCAGAATTGGGCTAATGTCCAGCTGTTGATTATCCGAGTTGTGTTGGCGTGCCAGCCTTACCTGTTGCAAATCTCCTCGGTCGGGAAAGCGAACCTGGAACTGATTGAGGCACTCTTGAAATCGATGCACATACTTGCTGTCGATGGACAGAATCTCAGCTGTTCTGTCCTGGATGCCGCCCGAAGAAAGCGTGAAAACATCCCCGACCTTTTTGCCAATCATGTGCTGAACCCGTGCGTGCGTGACGGAATACTCGTCGAGCAATGGATCAGGGTCGTCTTCCTCGACAACTACCCATTGAATATGAGAATCGCCGGATTCTCGGTAGGCAATTGCCACGCCCTCTTGAACAGTTTCTTCCCGTCGGATAGGCCATCCTTCTCGTTCGCTGTTGACGATCAAATTGCAATACAACAGGTGAGCATCCGGATCAGACATGTTCCGCCGCAAGAGGTTATACGCATAAGAAATCGCATCACCCCACCGCTCGGATTTTTCAAGCACACCAATTACTGCACGCCCTGCTAACGCCGGTTGGACTTCATCGACCGAAGGCAATTGATTGAGATCGGCAGTGATTAACTCAGGACGGTTACCCTGTAATCCCAAGATTGCCAGCCGCAACCGACCCATGCGGTCGTCACTGTTCCGTGCCAGATGGCTTTGAAGAATCTCTATGGCAGCTGGTCGATTGTACAATTGAAGAATGTTTACCTCATTGTCGAGAAGGCGCCGATCCTCTACGCCTGCTTCTCGAAGTTCACGGCACACCTTCAAGATGACCCGGTGATTACGGAGCCGATTGGCACAGTCGAGAAGACTACGACTGTCATTATCAAATTGGCCCGGCTTTGCAATTCGTTCTAACAGTGGAAGGGCCAATGAATGTAAATTCAACCGGTCCAACAACCGACTCAATCGACGAAGATCGGCATGGAGGGTTCGATCATCGACGGCCGCAAGAGAGGCTCGCGCTGCGGCCTCCGCCGCGGCTTGGTCGCCTTGGGTGTGATAAACGTATCCTCGGAAAGCCTGTAGAGCCACCAGCGAAATCTTTTCAGCGCTCAATAATTCCAAAATCGCCAATGCCTCGTCCCACCGCATCAACGTCGCCAACCCGACCACAGTTATTTCGAGCGCTTGGTCAAATCGCTCCGTGCCGCCGCCACGAATCACCGCCAAACACAAGGCGAGCGTCTCGTTTCTGTCATTTCCTTGATTGCGGTCCCACAACAATGCAGCAAGAAAAACCGAAGATTCATTGCCCGGCTTTGCGAACAGAGCTGCCCTTGCTTCATCGATGGCACGCGACAGCTCGCCAACTTCCGCCAAGTGCATGGCATGTTTTTGCATCACATTTGAATCTTGCGGAGCCAATCGGCGTGCAGCGCCGAAGTCCTCATCCGCGTTGCTTTCGGACAAGAAACTTCGCGCGATTCCGCGGTTTAGGTATGCTGCGGCCTCGACATGAGCGCTGCCGCATTTGTGCGCCAGGTCAATTGCCGTGCAATAATGGCTCTTTGCTTGATGGAGGAGGCCCAGCCGCTTAGCGACTTGCACCTCGTTGGACCCACGCACATGAACGGCCTGACCCAACATGAGCCAAACCTCAGCCACGTCTGGTGCCAATTCAGTTGCGCAGGGCATACTTTTCCGTCCTTGCCATGTCACCTCGACGCAACATGCAACTGGCAAGGGCTAGTGCGACATCTACCTCCTTTTCTCTGAATTCCGAGACGGACGCTTCAATTTCCTCGCTAGCAACGCTGGCTGGTGCTGTGCGTACCCAGCAAGCCGCTGCGCTGGCGGAATGCGGAAATGCGTGACGAAGGGTGCTTGACAACGCGTGTGCTTTCTGCGCCTCGCCGGTTAATTCGTAACCAATTGCCTCATTTACTTGAGCTTTTTCTTCATTGGGTTGGTGCTGTTTGGCCTGGAGAAGAAGGGCACCGGCCTGCGCTTCCTGACCCCTACGCAGCAAGAGATTGGCTTGGATTGACAGCAAACGCCATCGCTGCCGCGGCGACAGCTTATCGGCGATTCGTTCGTCAAGGCGCTTCGCCAACCGGTCGGCAACGTGGATTTCGTGACGCTCCAACTCATTTTTGATGCTGTCGAGTTCGTTGTCGATAGAGTCTTGGAATGGTTGCTGGCCTGCTTCGACCGCCGCCTGAATCGCGGTAATACTGTGTTGCAGCGCGGCAGCAGTCTGGCCAGAAAGCGTATTGTACGTCGCATCTCGCACGTCAGAATACTGGTCGAGTAGTAGTTCGATTTGGTCCCATGTTAACACCTCTACTGTGAACAATCCCTGTTGTTGGTGCAGTTGATTGATTTCTGCGATCTTCCGGTCGGCTTGTTTAGACTTCTTGGCGGTGGTGAGAATTGTGTACTGCTCAATTGCCGGGACGTGATTCTTGGCCTTATCAACTTCTGCCTGAATGTCCTTCGGCGGGATTGTTTTGCCATAGTCGTGCAATTTGCATTGGGCGGCACGAATGGGCTTGGTTTGTGAAGGGTCATGAATATCCACGCCATCCTGACCCTCGCCGCGATGAGCGTGCCGCTGAAGCTGCGGGCGGCTCCAGTGCCGCTTTAGCAGATGGCAGCAGAAAACCTCAAAATCTTCGTCATTTTTTGGGATTTGGTAAGCAAACCGCATTTTATTCCCCGAACACAAGCTAGGAGCAACTACCGTCCAACCATCCACCAATCATTGACGCGGAACATCTGCTCCTTTAGCCGCCACTGATTTGTCTAACAGGTCCTCGATGATGCCGACTACAATGGCCATTGGCGTACCAAACACCATCCGGCGTTCACGGCTCCAAGACCCCTGAACGGCAATGCCGGCATACTCGGACTGGTTGTCCTTCCACTTTCTGATGCCCAGAATGGGGCCGCCGCTGAGGCCGCATGCGCTTTTCAGCTGCCCTCCCTCCCGGAGGATGGCCGCGAATCGTGGTATGGGAGAAATTAGGTGGTCTGCGGGAACCTGGCATGGCTCCAATGGAATCAGGACTAAGGAAACGATTTGGCCGGACCCCCGAACGCTTGTTGCCTGCAATTCCTCAATTCCGTCTTCTGGCAATCCCAACAATCCGTAGGCATCACATTCAGGTGGTGTGTAGCCCCCCCACTGAGCGACTGGCAGGGGCCGAATGCCGTTGGCTTTGAGCGATTCCCGATAAAACTCTCGTAGAGGTATCAGGCCAATATCGAGGCCGTCCTTGTCGACATGGATTTTGTGAGTCTCACAAAACGGGAACGGAGTTGGCTCTTTGATCTTGGCATCAAGGTTGAAATAGTCGGCGAGGCCACAACGTAACAGTTTCATGTCCTGTCGGTTGGCCAGCGCGTCGATTTTCTCAATCACATGGCCAGCCGTCACAAGGCACCAAACACCTCGGATCTCGATCACGAAAGCCGAATAACAAAAGTTTTTGTCTTCGCCCTTCTGCATTTCCGATCCGTCGAGATAGATGTATTTCCCTGACAGACCGACAAAATGCTCGCGGGTCTTGCTAATGAAATCAACATCGCATAAACAGTCCATGGCATCCATATCCGCCCTTTTTGTTCATGGCTTCAATTCACCAGGGCAATTGGGCCATTGCCCAGCCTGTTCCGACTATCGCCATCCGTAGCATTTTCTCCAGCTGGACCAACTGGGGCTGCCTGTGGCTGCCATTCTGGTGGTGATTTTGGACGAACTCCTGCCGGATTGGCAGTCGAAAAGCCACCTAGCGGCAAAAACTCTCCTTTGACATGCAGACGCCATGCCAATGCCGTTGCCCCGAGAATGGAAACGAAAATCAGGCGGCGGCTAAACGGCGGGGGCATCCTACACCAAGTTGGCCTGTGTCCATGCCGGCCACTCCGAGGCCATTTTGCAGCAGAAACGCGCGATAGGCGGTAACCCGAAAGCAACATGACCTACCGACATTGAAGCCGCGCCTGGAAAGCAAGTACAATGAACAAATTGCCGGATCGTTTCCAGCCTGGTGCTTTGTTATCAATATCAGCGATGACGGCCCATTTACCGCGCTCATAGATGGCCAACAGATCGGGTAATGGCCAAGTTGGAGGCAAGTGGCAACTAATCTTGTCCAGAATGGAAAGTGTTTCATGAACGTGCCTGACTCGATTCGCAAATGCGTCGTTTTCTTGGCCTATGAATCGCATGCCGATGGCGAGGTTTTGGCAGGAACAGCGTTTTTGCTTGCTTTCAGCCCATCTGACTCCATAGCCGACAAGCCGCGCACCTACCTGATAACAGCGGCCCATGTCATCAATGGAATCAAACAAAAGGGCGCCAATAAGGTGATTGTCCGGGTGAACACCAAATCGACTGGCACTGCTCGCGTTGAAACTGATTTTTCTGATTGGGCTTTTCACCCGACTGACTCCACCGTCGATGTCGCGGCGATGTTGTGGCGAGGTGGCGAGGATCACGATTTTGAGGCATTTCCAGCTGACGCGAGAGCCGACCAAGAGATCATTGCACGGGAAGGGATTACCCTGGGCGAAGACCTGTTCATCGTTGGGCTTTACACAAAGCACGCTGGTAAGGGGCGGAATGTCCCCATCGTTCGTGTCGGTAACATTGCGGCAATGCCGGAGGAGCCACTTAACACCAAAGGTGGTGCAATGCACGGTTACTTAGCGGAAATCCGGTCTATCGGCGGCATCAGCGGTTCCCCGGTGTTCGTTAGGCCAACTCCTCACGCAACTTGGGGCTTGAACATAAGGGAGCAAATGCGTATTGGAACCGAAATCTTCTTGCTCGGACTAATGCACGGGCAGTGGGACATGAAGCAATTGGCACCAGTCATGTTTGAAATTGACGCAGACTACCTCAAGCAGCCTCTAAACTCCGGCATCGCAGTTGTCGTTCCGGTTGCAAAAATCCTGGAGGTCATCGCTCCTATGCAGGAATGTCCACCGCCACTAACCAAACGATAATTGGCGCACGGCCGATGTTGCGATATGATTCGGCCGAGGGAAGCAGTGGTTGCCAACTTTTTATTCCCGCAAAGGGCACACGAATGCAGCACGAATTGTCACTTTCAGAGCAGCTCGCTTATTCAACGATCCGAATTGAATGCGATACGGCGTTGGGAGGTTCAACAGGAACGGGATTCTACTACAGGTTTTGCCAAAAAGGCGATTCCTTCGTCCCCGCCATTGTTACCAATCGTCACGTAGTTGCTGGCGCTACAACAGGGCGATTCCACATCCATTTGGCTGGCACCGGCGGGTCAACGTTTCCCCTTGCCCACAAACGTTTTGAGGTCGCCGATTTTGCTGCGGCTTGGATCGGACATCCCGATCCTGCGGTCGATCTATGCGCTGCCCTAATTGGCCCGTTGATTCAAGAATCTCGCCAACAAGGGAGCGAACTATTCCTCAAAACCCTTGGGAAAGAACTGCTTCCGTCTCAAGCCGAATGGGCCGACTTTATGGCAATCGAGGAGGTTGTCATGATCGGATACCCTGACGGAATTTGGGACGGCGTGAACAACATGCCCATTTTTCGTCGCGGCATCACGGCTACTCATCCAAATCTGGATTACGACGGAAAACGCCAGTTCTTGATAGATGCGGCCTGTTTTCCTGGTTCAAGCGGATCACCAGTAATGCTCTATAACTTCGGCACCTATACGGACCGCAAAGGCAACACGGTGATTGGCACTCGCGTCAAGCTGCTCGGCGTTTTGTTCGCTGGTCCCCAGCACACTGCAACGGGCGAGATAGTGATGATGAGCGTGCCAACGACGCCTCGCCCTATTGCAGTTTCACAGATTCCGAACAACCTTGGCCTCGTTATCAAAGCTGACCGCCTACCAGAGTTTGACTCCGTGATAGGGTCCTTGGTGGGTGCCAAAAACGATCCTTAACCCACCTCGACGCGAGCCGACCTTACAACCACCACGCACGTGTTGTGGACGGATGATGAAAAAGGCAAAGGAGGGTATGCCCAAATTGCTTCCCGCCATTCGGAATCGCAAGAATTGCAATTCCGTTATGCTGAAGGCCGCCTTCACACATTTTCGGCCCCCAAGCTGCTGCATCTTTGACCGCAGCTTTGGCGCCTGACCGGAAACACGGGGCGATAGTTAGGCGGCGGCCGTAGGAGGCCGGTGCATCCTTCACATAGCAGACCCGCTTCCGTGGAAAAAAGAGAAAGTCGCGGGATTGCATGTCGCTATGAATTCAAAGCAATCTGGTACATCTGGCCTTGTTTGCCCACGGTGTCGGCAAGAAAATGACCTATCGGCACCGTGGCCAGCAAAGGATCGACCCAATGGACGCGACGATTTTTGGCGGAAAGTGGAAAAAAGTTCGTCAGCTGCCGAGTGGCGGGCAGGCCGACACCTACCTTGTCACCTTGGAGACTGAGCGGGAGCCCGAAGGAGTCCTGAAGCAGGCGAATCGGCCTTCGAGCAAAGCGAAAGATCGAATGCTGTGTGAGGTGGCCAATCTCAAACGCCTTCATGGAATCGGCGTGAAGGTGCCCGGTGTGCTGGACTTTGGCAACACGCGGGCACTTGGCCATGACGAACCCCCGTGGTTCGTCATGGACTTCATCCCAGGCAAGACGCTCGATTCTGCATTACAGGATCAAGGCGCCCTCGGCTTGAACCAGGCTGTCGCTGTCGCCGCCGACCTCGCGGGCACGGTCGCACAGGTGCATCGAGCCGGTATTCTCCACCGCGACCTGAAACCGAGCAATCTCATGGTACGGCGATTGGGTGCGGAGGCAGATATCGTGCTGCTGGATTGCGGGCTGTCTTTCCACGAGGATGAAACGACGAAAGACATCACCGGCCAGGACCCGATCCGCAACAAGTTCCTATCTTTGAGCGAGGGGAACACACCTGGTGGGAATCGGCGGGACCCTCGATCAGACCTTACTGCCGTCGCGGGAATCTTGTTTTACTGCCTGACGCGGAAGAACATCGGATTACTCTTCGACGAGCGCGGCCGCGCGCTCATCATCGACCCGCTTGCTCCGTGCGAGAGTTGCTTGGCGATGTCGGTGACAATCGGCGGCGCCAAGTCGAGTTGTTCTTCGACCGGGCCTTCGCGCTCGATATCAACAATCGATTCCAGGCACCCGATGAATTGCTCTTTCGGTTGACCACCCTCGCGGAGCGTCCACCGATCACGTTCCGCAATCCCATCGACGTGGCGATTGGGCGAGCCGCCGAACTTCGACTTCGACACCGAAGGACCCAACTTTTCGAGTATGGTCAGCTCTTTGAAAGGACGCTTGGCCCAGTCATCAAGGAATGGTTAGGCAATGCGCCGCCACACCTGGGCAAGTCATTCATTGGCGGCCAGATGTCTAACCACGACATCAACAAACCCCTTCCCGACGGGATGGAGACGATGTGGTTTGAAGGAAACACGCAATCGGTCCTTTTCGCGGTAACCGTTGGATATTACGGACACCCCACAACATGGCTCTTCGTCGCACGCACCGCAATACGGGGCGATGAAGGTGTCTTGCTGGGATTAATCACCCGCAGTACCACCGCCCCGGATTTCTCTCCACCGTGGCAGGAACTCATGCTGTTCAATCCTGCGGAGCTTCCCACTGCGGAGGAGTTTGTTAAGCATTTCGACGAGTGCCTGAGCCGTGCCATAGACGAGCTCTCCGATGATGTTGAGCGAGCCTGATTTTGACTGGGGCCCAATGACAGGGGTGGAATGGATAACTGGACACTTGGTTTCTACCGCCCCACGTCGCGCCGCTGGAGGGCAATGAGGAACATCGCCATTAGAAAGATGCCGGTGAACCCCTCACCCGCGGCCAAAAACCGTGACACGCCAGCATCGGGGCAGAAGTCCCCATACCCAACGGTCGTCAGCGTCATGCACGACAGGTAGAGTGCGTTCCAAAATGACGAAGGGTTGGCAGTTTCGTTCGAGCCGTGTTTGAAGCCGAACATGTAGAACCCGAGTGCGAAGGTGAGGACGGCGATTAGGAGTGCCCGCAGGACGAACAACGGGGATTCGCCGTGGAGCCACATGAATCGCGAGCCGCGCAGCACGGCGCGACGAAACGGAGAGGGGCTCCAGCGAAGATCGGCATTCCTTTCCAGGATGGAGCACCTTGATGAGCCGTCGTAATCACCGGCAGAAGCGAAGAGACACTTGGCTCGCTGGAAACTCAACGATGAGTTCAACGTATCTCCGTCGATACCTAACGCGGGCCGGTGCGCTCCGGTCGGGAGGGCTTCCCACGCCAGTCCGGCCCGTTCAAAGCAATCCGCTGCCTCAGTCATGTGTCTCTCTCGTGCCAATTCAGTAGCTGCCGAAAGATAGGACTGTGCAGCGCCCAGCGTGTCGCCAAGTTCGGTGAGGCAGAGGCCTGTCAGCGGGCGCCCAAACTAGGCCACCCAGAGGCGCCCTCAAAGTAGGCCACTTTGAGGGAAGGACGGTTCGTCACTTATCCTTTTCCGATAGCCCAGCGGAAGGAGATAAGCATGTCGAACCAACTGAAGATGGCCAAGATCGATGCAATCCTAGCGTTACGGCAGCGCAAATGGTCTATCCGCCGTATTGCCATGGAGTTAGGTGTTAGTCGTGATACTGTCGCGCGGCATATCCGAGCCAGTGCAAGGCAGCCAAATCAGGCCGGGGCGCCCCTGGGCGTCCTTGGCCACTGCGACGAAGCAAAACAGGCCACCCCGGAGGCAGGCGCCCAGAGTTCAAAACAGGCCACCCCAGAGGGGGCGCCCATCGGCTCAAAACAGGCCACCCCCCAGGAGGCGCCCATCGGCTCGGCTGCGCCAAAATTTGGGCCCAGTCGGCAAGCCAGTCGCTGCGAAGCGTGGCGGCAAATCATTCTCGACAAGCTCCAACTCGGGCTGACGGCGCAACGCATCTTCCAGGACCTGGTAACTGAGCACGGTTTCACCGCCAAGTATTCCAGCGTGCGCCGCTTTGTCAGGCACTTGGGCCACAACCAACCGCTGCCCTTTCGGCGCATGGAATGCGAACCCGGCGAGGAAGTCCAGGTCGATTTCGGCACGGGCATTGCCATAGTTCAGCCCGACGGCAAGCGTCGGCGAACTCACGTCTTTCGCATGGTGCTCAGCCACTCACGCAAGGGCTTCAGCGAGGTGGTGTATCGGCAGACCACCGAGGAATTCATTCGCTGTCTGGAAGATGCCTTCTGGCATTTTGGCGGCGTGCCCAAGGTCGTGGTTCTGGATAACTTGAAGGCCGGCGTCGAGCAACCCGATTGGTACGATCCGGAGCTGAACCCCAAGCTGCGGGCCTTCGCCGAGTATTACGGGCTGGGCACGGCGGCCGCATTAAAGTTTACCATGCTTGCTAGTTCCCGTGATGATTTCCGCGAGAAAAGCAGGGTCTAACGCGGCTGCCATCCTTTTTCTGCCTATACTTTCTTTGCTCGGATGTTGCTTCACCAAACTCAAGGCGATGCGCCGTAGCGCCGCAAAATTCTCCCCGGCTTTGCGGTGGTTGATGGTGCTCGCGTCTTCTCCAAAATTGACGTCCAACTGCCAATGTAAGTTGTTTTCAATGCCCCAATGGCCGCGTATCACCTTGCCATATTTGCGGGCGCTCATTTTTTTGCTGCCGATAAAATACTTCACCGTTGTCGTGGTCTCCCCGTCGATCGTCTTGTCCGTGCGGCACATGCCAACCGTGGTGAGCTTCTCCCATTGGTCGCGGTCGCGAATACCTTCCGCGTTATGGATCACCGTATAGTGGCGTTCCTCCTGTCGGCCATGCCCAGATGCTACTTTGGTGTATTCCTCCACGACCTCCGATGGCAGTAAACCGTCGACTGCTTTTTCCACCGTGGCTTGAATGTCCTCCAACAAATGTTTTTGGTTGGCCTTCACGTTCAAGACGTAGTCGCCGCCGCGTTCAACGATTTTCTTGGCAATCGCCTTTTGGCAACCCATGGCGTCAATGGTCACCAATGCACCGTGCAGATCCAGGAGTTCCAAGAGCTTCGGAATTGCCGTGATTTCATTGGATTTTGCGTCCGTCATCACTTGGCCGAGAATCACATGCTGCTCGGTCGCCCAGGCGTTCACACAATGCAGCATTCCCAAACCTTTGCCCGGATTCGCGGAATGACGCAAGGCTTTGCCATCAATGGCAATGTGCTTCAGTCCAACCAGATCAGATATTTCTTTGATCCAGCCAATGAAGCTCGCTTGGAAGGCCTTGGGGTCGAGCAAGTTGAAGATGCGTTCAAAGGTATCATGAGACGGAATGCCATTGGGCAACGTCAAAAAGCGTCTGAACCACGTCTGCCGCTTTTGCGCGAACAAGGCGATTTCGCGCCACCCATTGCAATTGGCGATCACGCCGCAGATGGCCATGACGAGGATGTCTCCCAGACCATGCTTCGTTCGCCCAGTGACCCGCGGATCCCACAGCTTGCGAAAGTGCTTCTTGATCGATCCCACGCTGGTAGCGGCCATACGGTTCTCCTTGTTCCGGGCGAGTGTCGGGAGAATCGTAGACCTGTACACTTGACCAAATCAAGGCCATCCCTATAATTTCGGTGGAATTTGACGCGGCCGCCGTGACGGGCTGGGCATCCTGCCCACCAAACCTCGGACACCCCGGCACAAAGGGAAGATTGAGTCGGGCGTCAAATACGTCAAAGGCAACGCGCTCAAGGGCCATGAGTTCACCAGCCTGCACGAGCAGAACCGTCATTTACTCGACTGGGAGACAACGGTGGCGGATCTGCGCATTCATGGCACCATCCGCCAGCAAGTGGGCAAGGTGTTCACCGAGGTGGAACGTCCCACGCTGCGGCCGCTGCCGGCCGAACGCTTTCCGTTCTTTCACGAGTGTGAGCGCATCGTGCATCGTGACGGTCATGTCGAGGTCGACAAGTCGTATTACTCGGTGCCGCCGGAGTACCTGGGCTGGTCGGTCTGGGTGCGCTGGGACGCGCGGGTGGTGCGTGTCTTCAACCAGCGCTGGGAGCAAATCGCCTTGCACGTCAAGCACGATCCAGGGCGTTTCAGCACGTTGGATTCGCACATTGCCGCCGAGAAGATCAGCGGCGTCGAGCGTGGCGCCGTCTGGTTGCTGACGCAGGTGCGTCGCCTGGGCCCGCAGTCCAGCCGCTGGGCCGAGGAAGTGATCCAGCAGCGCGGCATTGAAGGGGTGCGCGTGGTGCAAGGCCTGCTCGCCATGGCCAAACGCCACCGCGGCGAAGCGCTCGAAAAAGCCTGTGAAATCGCGGTTTCTTACCAGTCGTACCGGCTGCGCACCATCCGCACGCTGCTCAAGCACGAGGCTGCCAAGCAGCAGGAATTGCCTTTCCTCGAAGAGCATCCGCTCATTCGCAGCCTGGCGGACTATGGCGAATTGGTGCATCAAGCCATGCGTAAGGAGGCCGAGTGATGAGTGCGTTTTTGAGGCATGGACTCTGGCGGCCAAAGGGAAAAAGCTTCGGAGACTTGAGGTCTCCGAAGCCGGCGCCTTTGGCGCGCCGTCGGCCTGGCTATTCCTCATCCGGTTGCACGCCTGCAGAGCCGGACTCCGCTTCACCAGGCGCATGCAGTTTAGGCTACGTTGGCCTGGCGAGCAATTTTGACCTTGGGCAGCAACGCTGGCTCTCAACGTGGGAGCCAGCCTATTTTTTGTCACGCAAGGAGATCTGTTCATGATTGACTCGTTACGCAACGCCCTCAAAAAACTGCGTCTGTCCGGGCTGCTGGAGAGTCTGGAGGTGCGTCTGCAAGAGGCCGCCGGCCACAGCCTGAGCCACGCCGAGTTTTTGGAATTGATTGTGCAAGACGAACTGGTGGTGCGCTCGGATCGGCAGTCTCCAGCGGCGCGTCAAGGCCGCCTGTTTCCGGGACCTGAAAACCTTGGACAGCTTTGAGTGGTCGTTCAATCCTTCGATCAAAAAGAAGCAAGTCTTCGACCTGGCCACGGGCCGTTTCATTCGCGAGGCCCGTGACGTTTTGTGGCTGGGGCCGCCCGGGTTGGGCAAAAGTCATCTCGTCCAGGCCATCGGTTATCACGCGCTGAAAGCGGGGTTTGTGGTGCTGTACCGCTCGATCTTCGACGTGGTCCGTGACTTTCTGCATGACGAGGCGTTGGGCCAGGATGACAAGATCCTGGCCAAGTACCTCAAGCCGGATCTGCTCATCATAGACGACATGGGCATGAAGCAACTGCCGAAGCGTTCGGGGGAGTACCTGTTCGAGATTATCATGCGCCGCTACGAAACGCGTTCGACAATGATGACCTCCAATCGGCCGTTGGAGGATTGGGGCAAACTGATCGGCGACGTGCCGGCGGCGACCGCGATCCTGGACCGCTTCCTGCACCACGCGGAGATCATTCAGATCACGGGCAAGAGCTATCGCTTGCGCAGCCAGGGCCGGCCAGGGCAGGACGGTGAATCCGGTGGCAAGCCGGGGAGGGAAGATAATGGGACGGAGCCGTCAAAACAGGCCACCCAGCAAGGGGGCGCCCATAGTTCAAAACAGGCCACCCCAGAGGAGGCGCCCATCGGCTCAAAACAGGCCACCCCGGAGGAGGCGCCCATCGGGACCAAGGCCGGGAAAAAAGCGATTTAGCACTGGAAACGCAGAAAAATGCTGTTCAAATGGTAACAATGAACATTCACACCCGTGCCTAATTTGAAGGCGTCCAGAGGTGGCCTAGTTTGAGGCGCCCGGTGACAGAGGCCGAAGTTCCTCTGCATGATCCCATCGAGACCTGAAGTTGTCCGCAGTCGTTCCGCGTTGAGGAAAAAGCGAAGCGCACGCTCGGGTTGTTGCGCGTGAAAAGCCGCCCACCCTGCTTGGACAAAGTAGCTGCACGCCCACCCCAAGGTGCTGTTTATTCCTTGGTTCGATTGTAGAAGTCCTATCTCGACCCATGCCCGCCCCTCAAAATCCTCTCCGCCATTCGGAATTACATCGAGATCTACGGGATTGCCATCTAGGTGGACTTGAACGGTTTGGTCTGGGAAGTATTCGGATTCGAGGTTCGGCGGGTACGACTTTGGTGGCGCAATCTGCGTGAAAGGATTGAACGTCGTTGAAGTTTCGATCGAGAGGGAACGCCAGAGTTCAAGTCGCTCATTGCCGGCAACATGGCGTTGAGCAATCGTTGTCCGGTATTTCTTCCACGCCCTGAAGTGCAAGAACCAGAGTAGCATAATGTCCTATTGTACTGGTAGGAACCACGCGCGACACGCGGAAATCCAAAGGTTACACCCTCGCAATGTTTCTAGGTCGCACTTTTCTTCCTGCACAAACAGGTCAGCAATCTGACTGTAGGCATGCAATGCCGCGTGCCTTTGCGGGAAGACGCCATCAACGACCGGTGTGCGGCTTGCTTTCTCACCCGAAAACCACATCAATCGCCTTGCGCTGCTGATCGGGAAACAAGTGCCGATAGCGCCGCACCATTTCCTCGGTTTGATGCCCCATCCATTCCGAAACCACGTGCTGCTCGACGCCAGCCGCGGCACAGTTCGACGCGAAGCTATGCCGCAAGGCATGCCAGCCGCGCAGAACCGACCACTTGCTGTCAGCCATTGCACGCTTGAAATGGTCGTGAGCTTCGTCGTGCGTCACCGGGATCGCCTCCTGGCGGTGGGTTTTGCTGCGGACCACATCTGCCTGCCAAAACAGGAACTGCCCGCCAGGATGGGTAGCCAGCCAATCCCGCAACATCGTTTGTGCAAACGCCGACAGCGGCACCCGCCGGCTGGTGCGGCGACCGCGGGCGCGTTTTTTCTCGTGCAACAGCAACGTGCCCGAAGCGAAATCCACGTCGTCTACTTTCAGCCGCAGCAGCTCGCTCCTCCTGGCGCCGGTGTGAGCAGCCAGGCAAACCATCGGGTACAGAAACGGCTGGGCCGAACAATCACGGACATGTTCCAGCAGCTGATCGACATCCGCCCTGGTGAGGACCAGGCAGTCCCATAGCTCGCGGATTTCAACGTCGGTGAGTCCGCCGCGAGCAATCTGACGGTCGATGTCGGCCCGGGTTTGAAATGGGGGCTTTTCGTCCGTCTTTGGATAACGAAGGCCTCGATTGGGAAACAACCCTTTGAGCCTGCCGGCCTGTGTCGCCCAGTTCCAGCACGCCCGGAAACTGGAGATTTCCTTTCGCAGCGTGGCCGCGCTGAGGGGCCGGCCTCGGTATTTCTTGACCGCTCGCCTGTCGATGTGCCGCTGTAGGTGAGAGCCTTCCAGCGTTTCGAGCGGGAAGGACTCGCCGAGCGTCGCAGCGACGTGGCGAAGGTGAATGCCGATGGTGTAGAGGGAATTGGTCTCCAGTGCCCCGTTGCCGTGGACCTCGACGTAAGCATCCCGCAGGCCGGCCAGGGTTAGCGGCCGATAGGGTGTTGAGCCAGGCTTCTCGGTCAGCTTGCCGTCCGAAAGCAGGAAGGTGCCGACATCGGCGCCGGCCGGCAATTCGATCCGGCCGCGCTCCAGCAAGCCGAGGTTTTCCTCAAAGCGGGCCAGGGCGCTTTGGGCGTCCTTCTGGGATTCCGTCTTGATGGTCTTCTTGAGCTTCCGCCCGCCCCAGCGGAAACAAATCTTGAAATGCCCGGACGTGGGGTGTTCTTCGAGCCATGCCATAATGGGGTTGCCCTCCGGTAAAATCGTACCGCCGGCGTCCAGCGATACGATTCCAACGCAACCCCAATTCTGCCCCCCAAATGCCCCCCAAATCACGGGGCCAAACAAAAAGGGGTTACAGCGATTTGCCGTAACCCCTTGTCCCATATAGTGCCGAAGAGAGGACTTGAACCTCCACCCGGTTACCCGGACTAGCTCCTGAAGCTAGCGCGTCTGCCAGTTCCGCCACTTCGGCTTGCGAGGTCTCTTCATCATACATACCGGCATGCGCCAACGTCAACCAGAGGGCACGGAAAAAGGCCACGGGCGCCAATGCGTCCGTGGGTTAATCGCTTCATTTAAAGTATTCAACGGTTCGCTAAAGAGCTAAAGCTACGGCGTTTTTCGATAGCGCCGTTCCAGGTCGGCCAACAGTATCGGGCGTTTCTTCTTGGAGCGTGCTTTCCTCATGATCTTGCGGCGGTTCAACGCCTGACGTTGGCACGGCGGCTGCTCGGCTGTCCGGTACGGCAGCAGGTCTTCCACGGTGAATGGCTGGGGATGCGCGGCATGGGCGTCGAGAGCGTGCACCAAGGTTGGCCCCTCTAATACGATTCGAACCCCCGCGTGGCGATGGCCGTGGATCCGCCGCTCATGACTCTTAGGCAAACGAAACCAACGCTCCAGATCGAGGTTGTCCTTGATTTCCTCGAACTTGCCGGCGCCGACGAAAAGGCCCGCGACGAAGCTGAGCATGACCTTAGCCATGTGCTGGCGAACGGGATCTTCCGTCCTCTCGAAACGCCCAGTTAGTTCCTCGAACTTCTCCTTGCGTTTCACGCAATCCACCTGGCCAGGTTCGAGGGTCGCGGCTACTTCCGCGATGTCCTTGACGTATTCTCGGATCGTCTCGTGCTCGGCCCGGACTTCGTCCAATCCTCGGTCGATGCAGTCGGCCAAGCGGCCGAGTTGCTTTTCTGCGGACCCCCTTTTTTCTCGTCCAAGTTTCGTTGGATCGATTCGCGGACCTCTACCAAGGCCTCGGCCATCCGCAAGCCGGGAGGTTGAATAGGCCCTCCCTGATCGTCATTGAGAATGCCACGCACCGCCGAGCAATAATCGAGCACCACGGCGCCAGCCGAATCTGTTTCGGCCTCGGCGTTGGCCGGTGGCGCCGGTGCAGTAGTCTCCGTCTCGGTTATTTCGAGATCGTCCGGTACGACGCTCGCCGATGCCGCGGCCTTTTGCTCTTGGAACACGGCCTGCTCGATCTTCCGCAGGCCACGTACCTTGCGCCGCATTTGAACCTTGGCGTGACTATCGGCCTCCAACACCGGCTTGGCCACATCGCGGAGGAAATGGTTGTCGCAGTAGCGATGGGGCACCTCCGGAAATTCCGCGGCAATCCCCGTCACGAAAGCGTCCTGTCGGTCCGACAACCAAAGCGCCACCGGCTTGCCCAACGAGGCGGCCCACGCCTTGGCCTTGGCGATCAGGCGGCGCACCTCGTCCGCCGTTGCCGAGATCAAGGCTTCGGCGAACCAAACGCGTTTCTGGGTCAGTTCCCTGACCACGTAAAGAGTCTCGTGTCCCTTCTCGGGTTGCAGGCCATCGATCGACAGAATCATCTCATCGACGGTTTGGTATTGCCGCCGCAGAGCCTCCGGGTCTTGCTGCCGCGCGGCGAGCATGACTTGGTAGCGTTGGACATACTTGCCGAGGGCGTCGTGGGAAAGCCGGATGTGGTAATCGTCCCGAAGATCGGCCTGGATCTGGGAAATCGACCAGTGCCGCGAGCACCTGCGATGACCGATCCAACAGAAGACATCCCACCCGATTGCCCACTTGGGGGGGCGCGATCGTGATTTCGAGTTCAGGGCTTTTCGTGTGGGTATGACCTTGACAGCCGCGATCAGGGCAGTGGTTGAGTTTACAGACGAGTTCCACCGGCCCCTCCAGCGTATGAAAGCGGCGGTAGCGGTGGTCACAGACGTGCATCATGCGCCCGCAAACACGACAATTGCGGTCGATGACGTCCAGTTCCCACTGAGCAAAATCCGTATCTTGGGGCCAACTGTAAGGCATCGTGCCAACCTCCATGCAATGACCAGATCCATCTGGTGGGCGAGCATGGTAGAGTTTACAAAGCGACAACCCCATATTCTAGCCCTTTGGCGAACCGTTGAAAGTATTAGGCACCCTCCGTGCGCCGATTGCGTCCTCAACGGCACACGGAGGGTGCCAAATAATATTAGCCGCCTTTGCCAAACCCAGGTGGGAAAGCGCCTGGATTGGCACCGGGCACCGGATTGCCGGGTTGGATTCCAATTATCGGCTGACGCGGCAGGAAGTTCGAGGCATCCAGCCACTTTATGCTTGCGCCTCAAATTCCACCGAGTCCAGCTGTTTGAGGTCCATGTTGGCGAACCAACCCGCCGCCAACGTTTCCAGTTTGTTGGGATTGACGGTTTGCCGGCCTGGATTGGCCGAATCTGGCGTCAACAAACCGAAGGCCCGGTAAAAACATTCCCGCAATACCTTGCCGTCGTAATCCGTGTCGCGCGGCAAACCGCGGATTTCATCGAAGTAGCGCTGCAGCTGGGCGTTCTTGTTGTGAACCAGATAATGCATCAGCGACCAGGAAGTGGCCCGGGCCAACTTCAGTTCCTCCTCGGCCTGCTGCTCCAGGCTTTGACGCTCATCCTTGTTCAGCACCGCTTGCTTGATCGTGCCCAGGGCCTGACGAAAGTAATCGTCGGAGATCACCTTGAGCATCACTTCCTTGGCGTCTCTGGCCTCGATTTTCTTGGCCTTGCGCCAGTGCTTGAACTCGAGCAGGTGTACCCAGTTGGGGCCGCCGTAACACGGGTAAAACGAGCACTCCGGAATCTCGAAGAAACTGGCCAGGCCGGCGCGGCCCATTCGGCCGTTTGCAAATTGCGCGGCAGCAAGCCGGTGGCGGCAATCAGCTGGCGGACGCCAAGGTGGCTCAACGTGAGCGTCTCGCTTTCGTCGCTCATCGCTTTTTGGCAAAGGGCCAGCGTCTGGAGCACCGCTTTGTTTTGCGGGTTAACGCCCTTTTTTTCCAAAGCCCCGTAAGTAAGCACTTCCTCGCCTTTGGTGTTAAAGTTATTCCACAGCTTTTGGTTGACCTCCTCCAGGTGATCATAGGCAAGGTCCCGCAGCCGGCGGGGGGTGTAAATGACCACGTTGTCGCGCTGGGCCGTGAAACCGCTGCCGATCAGGGTCGCGAAATTGAACAACGCATGCTTGCTCTTGAAATCCTTGATGTCGTTGTTGGGCGCATCGACCAGCACGACTGTCAGGCGATAGTCGGGCGGCGACAGCTGCTGGCCCTTCAAGGCGTGCCACAAGAAAAAGGTGGTGTACACCTCCTCCAGCTTGACCAGCTTCTTCTTCAGCTCCGTGTCCTGGTTGCCGACGGTCTTGGTATTGGTGAGCAAGCTGTAATGGCCTGGCTCGCTGATCACCGCATGGTAATCTTCCTTTTGCAGGTCCTCGGTCAGCGCCTTGGCGGCTGGGTCGTCGGCCGTGGGGCGTTTTTTCAAGTCGCGCGGGTTTTCTCGACCGCGGCCACGACGGCATTCTGGGCGTCGATCTTTTTCAGCTCGTCGATGCATTTGTTGAATTCGGTCAAGAGGCCGCGCTGCAGCGCCCACTCGGCGAGCACGAGCAACTTGACCTTTTTGCCGTCGTCATTTGCGTCCTTCAGCTCATCCTGGAATTTTTTGGTAAACCAATTAGCGGGGCTTTTGACCAACCAGTAGTTCAATTCGCTTGGCAAACCCTGCACAAGAAGCTGAGTTTTTTGGCTGCCGAGTTTGCAGTCGATCTGCCAAATATCCAGAGGCATTTGCTTGTTGCCCTGCCCTTGCCATTTCACAAAGGACTTGTTGGGCGAAGGGTCGAGCGTTGTTTCGATGTAGGCGTAGATATATTGCGGGAGAATATCCGGAGGCGGCGCGGCCGGTTGGACTTGGCCGGGAAAGGCGGGCTGCTTTGCCTTGACAGGAGGGGGTTGGAACCCGCCTTTTTTGCCCCCCTTGGCCACGGGAGGCGGCATGTAGGGCGGTTGGTTGCCCGTGCCTGGGGTACCGGCGGCAGGCGCGGCTTTCGCTTCCAGAAAATACGCCAATTGATTCAAATCCACCTTGACGACGACGTAATCGGCCGAAGCCAGGCCGATGTTAACGACGACCAGAATTGCCGCTGCCAGTAAGCACCGTTTCATTGTCCAGGCCCTCCCGCAATGTCAGGCATGCTCTTCGCCCACAGCGTGGAAGTCACGCTTCGATGCATTCATTTTGCAGTGCGGAGCGGGCGGAGGCAACGGCAAATCGGCCAGGGGCGGTCGGATTCGTCACGATACGCCGCCGTTGTTTCAACCAGCCACGGCGGTTACAATGGCCAAAGCCTTTTATTGCCCAGATGGAGCGGCCGGTCATGGCCAGGAGAACGATGATGGCAGTAACAAAATCCCGACCATTAACGCGTCAAGATTTTGCGGAGGCGGCCGAGGAGTACGCAAGCCGTCTGACCCTGGAGGACATCATGGAAGCCACGCCCCAGGCGGCGCAGCGCGAAATCACCCTGGAAAGCCTTGCGCTCGTCAAAGCCCGCCGGCCTGATGTGCATGTCTTCAACGAACTGCTCGTGCAGTACAAGCAACCGGGCTCCGGCAAAATCGGCCAGGTCGTGCCCGACAACATGATCGTGGTGAGCACGGAACCGATTCGTGCCGACGGCAGCTTCGATTTGCCCTTTGAGGCTGCAGTCCCCTTTTGCGTCATGGAATACGTCTCGCCCAACACGGAGCGCAAAGATCATGTCGTCAACATGGTCAAGTATGAGCGCGAACTGAAAGTGCCATACTATCTTCTTTTTGACCCCCGCCGGCAGCAGGTGACTCTGTTCCGCCACAACAAGCGAAAGTTTGTCGCGGTTAAGCCCAACGAACAGGGCCGATTGGCGATGACCGAAATTGACCTGGAGATTTGTTTGCTGGCCGGGTGGGTGCGCTATTGGTACCAGGGCGAGCTGCTGCCTTTGCCGGCCGACTTGCAGCGAGACCTGGACCAGGCCCGCCAGAAACTCGCCGAAACGGTCAAGCTGCTCGATCAAGAACGGCAAGCACGCCAAGCCGCGGACGAAGAAATTGCGAGGCTCAAAGCCCTGCTGGAACAGACTCGACGGCCTCGACGCAACGGATCGTAAACCGCAAACCTGAAGGAGTGTTTTCATGACTGCGCAAAGGCTGCCGCTCTTGGCGGTCACCCTCTTGATTACCGCGTCAGTCGGCGCACTGGCCCAAGGGCCCGCCGCGCATCCCGTTGTGCCCCTTTGGCCCAACGGCGCGCCGGGCTTTGAGGCGAAAAAGGGTGAAAAAGAGAACGTCAAGAAAAAGGGCGACCTCGAACAGAACGTGACCAACGTTCACAATCCCAGCCTGACCGTTTACTTGCCCGCCAAGGAAAAAGCCACAGGCGCCTCGATCGTCATCTGCCCCGGCGGCGGCCATTCAAACCTCGCCATCGAACACGAAGGCCACAACGTAGGCAAATGGCTGGCGGACAACGGCATTGCTGGCTTCGTCCTGAAATACCGCCTGGCACGCGAAAAGGGATCGCCGTACAAGATTGAGGAGCACGCATTCCTGGACGCCCAACGCGCCCTTCGGCTGGTTCGCCACAACGCGAAGGAATACAACATCAACCCTGCCAAGATCGGCATTATGGGCTTTTCCGCGGGCGGCGACCTGGTCCTTTACGCCTCCACCAAGTCCGACCCAGGCAAGCCCGACGCCGCCGACCCCATCGAGCGCGAGTCATCGCGTCCCAATTTCCAGATCCTGCTGTACCCCGCCATCCCCAAAGGCCTGAACTTCGCCAAGGACCAACCTCCGGCGATGCTGATTTGCGGCAACCAGGATCGGCAAAACATCTCCGAGGGCTTGGCCACCTTGTACCTCAACATGAAACAAGCCGGGATCAACGTGGAACTGCACATTTATGCGTCTGTCGGCCACGGGTTCGGTTTGCGCGACACCAACCCCATGCGCCTGGCGGGTTGGCCAGTGCGGCTGCGGGAATGGATGGGCGATCTCGATGGGATGAAGAAATAGTTCAACCGGTATTCAAAGTAGTAGGCACACTCCGTGTGCCGTTTGCGCACAAAACGGCACACGGAGTGTGCCTACTACTTTGGTTAGACATCCAGTTCTTCCGCAGCGAGTTGCGGGGCGGCTTCCATGATGAACTTGTAGCGCAGCGCCGGGTCCTTGCCGAGCAGCTCGACGAAGGTCTTGTCGGCCTCGAGGTTGGAGTCGATCTGCACCTTGCAGCAGCGTGCGGTTCCGGGCGTCGAGCGTCGTCTCGGCCAGCGTCCTGCGGCGTCATCTCGCCCAGGCCCTTGAAGCGGGTGATCTCCGGCTTGGCGTTGGCCCGCAGCGCCGCCAGGATCTCTTCCTTGTGGGCGTCGTCGCGGGCCCAGTGCGTCTCCTTGCCGACGTCGATGCGATACAGCGGCGGCTGGGCGATGATAGACGTGGCCCTTGCGGATCAGCTCGGTCATGTGGCGGAAGAAGAACGCCAGCAGCAGCGTCGTGATGTGGTGGCCGTCGGCGTCGGCGTCCATCAGCAGGATGATCTTGCCGTAGCGCAGGCCGGCGAGGTTGAACTTGTCGCCGGCGCCGGTGCCGATGGCGGTGACCAGGTCGGTCAGCTCCGCGTTGGTCAGCACCTTGGTCGGTGGCCAGGCCCTCGGAGTTGAGGATCTTGCCGCGCAGCGGCAGCACGGCCTGGGTGCGGTTGTTGCGGCCCTGCTTGGCCGAGCCGCCGGCGCGAGTCGCCCTCGACGATGAACAGCTCCGATTCGTCGAGGTCGGTCGATTTGCAGTCGGCCAGCTTGCCGGGCAGGTTGAGCCGGCGCGACGTCGACCGACTTGCGCTTGACCTCGCTGGCCGCCTCGCGCGACGCCAGCCGGGCCTTGGCGGCCAGCACGATCCGGCCGACGATCTGGTCGGCGGCGGTCTTGTTGGCTGTTGAGCCAGGCTTCCAGGCCGGGCCGGACGAAGTTGTCGACCGTCGGCTGTCCATTTCGGGATTGTTGAGCCGCTCCTTGGTCTGCCCCTGGAACTCGGCTCGCGGACGAACACCGACAGGATGCCGACGATCCCTTCGCGGATGTCCTCGGCGCGTGATGTCGAGGCCCTTGATCTTGATCTCGTGCGTCGTCCATGAAATTGCGGATCGCCTTGACGATGCCGCTCTTGAAGCCGCTCTCGTGGGTGCCGCCCGACGCGGTGCGGATGCCGTTGACGTAGGAGCGGATCGTCTCGTCGGTCGATTCGGTCCACTGCAGGGCGACCTCCATCTTCTCGCCGTTGCCTTGCGGGCCAGCGTGAACGGCAGTCTCGGTGACCGCCGGCTTTTGGCCGTCGGTGACGAGCCGCTGCAGGAACTCCGGGAATGCCGCCGGGATGGGTCAGGTCGAGGGTCTCGCCGGTGACCTCGTTCTTGAAGGTGATCTTGAGGCCGCTGTGGATGTACGACATGTCCTCGAGGTGCGCCTTGATCAGCATCGGCATCGAAGTGGGTGGTCTTGAAGATCTCCGGGTCGGGCTCGAAGTAGATGGTGGTGCCGTGGCCGCGGAAGGGGCCGAGCTTTTCGCAGCTCGCCGGCCGGCTTGCCGCGCTTGAAGGTCTGCTCCCACTCGAAGCCGTCGCGGCGGATGGTGGCGACCAGCTTGCTGCGACAGGGCGTTGACGACCGACGAGCCGACGCCGTGCAGGCCGCCGGAGTGGATGTAGCTGTCGCCGTCGCCGAACTTGCCGCCGGAGTGCAGCGTGCGTCAGGATCAGCTCGAGGGCCGGCTTCTTGTACTTGGGGTGCATGTCGACGGGGATGCCGCGGCCGTTGTCGGTGACGGTGACGGCGTCGCCGTTCTTGTGCAGCGTGACGCGTGATGGTGTCGGCGTAGCCGTTGAGGTATTCGTCGACGGCGTTGTCGACGATTTCCCAGACGAGATGGTGCAGCCCCTTGCTGTCGACGCCGCCGATGTACATCGACGGCCGTTTGCGGACGGGCTCGAGCCCTTCGAGGACGGTGATGTCGGCGGCGGTGTAGCGGGGGGAGGTTGCGGTGGTCATGAATCCTTTCCAGGTTTTTGAAAGCCGCTTGCGGCTTAGCGCACGGGAACTCGCATTGTAGCAGGAGTGAATCCAATCGGGAGGGGTGGTTGGGATCTGGCGTACCAAAGCAGATTTCGGGACGGCCAAACGGCGGCGGGCCTGGTATAATTGAATGGCCCGAAGTTGAGTTGGCCCCAGGTGCCGATGAACGACGTTCAACCATTGCATCGCCTGTTTGGTTTGTCTTGGATCGACTTTTTCCAGGGAACCGCCGTCAGCGTCGAAACAGAGCTTGACCTCTCGCTCAAGCAGCAGTTCATCGACCTCGTGATTATTCGCAAGGGGCTTGAGCCGCTGCCACGACGGTTGCCCGATGGTTTTGAATTGGCGGTCTATAACCTGCTGACGTTCAAGTCGCACCACGAGGCACTCGACGGCTGGGCGCTTTGCGAACTGGTGGGCCACTTTGTCAACTACCGCAAACAATCGAGCCCGTCGCTGCAAGAACTGCTGCCCGAGAGCGACTATCAGTTGTTCGCGGTGTGTGCCCGCTATCCGCAAAAACTGGCCGAGCAGGTGGCGTTGACGCAGTTGCAGGAGGGGGTATACGAAGTGCAGGCGCTCGGCCTGCGCATCAAGGTAATTGTGGTGTCGCAGTTGCCCAAGGCGGACCACAACGCGATGCTGCATTTGTTCAGCGCGCGGGAAGAGTTGCTGCGTTACGGGCAGGAACATTATCAGCCGCATTCGCGGGAAACCAGTACGCTGCTTTTACGCCTCTTCCAGGCCTATAGTAAGGAGTTGGACATGCCGGACAAATTGAAGGAATTCGTGCGGGAGACCATGGCCGAATTGCTGGCAAGCCTGCCGCCGGAGGAACGCCTCAAGGGGCTGTCCGCGGAGGTACGCCTCAAGGGGCTGTCCGTGGAAGAGTTGGAAAAGGCGCTGCCACCAGAGACGCTCGAAGCATTTAGGCGAAGGCTCAAAGGCAATGGTTCATCATCTCCCACGTAGGTTTTTTTGCGCAAGGGTGCAGCCGCGAATGCACCCCCTTGCAAACCGCCCTCCCCGCGCCTATCTGTATCATCAAGTTCATTTTTTGGGGGGAGGATAGGCATGGCCGAGGCTCGCATGAGCTTGCCGGTGGCGCGGCACTTTGGCGAAACATCGCGTCGCGACCTGTGGTGGCTTCAATCGGCGGTTGTATTCCTGGGTTTATCCGCGTTCATCGTCTATTCGACGTGGGCGGCGTTCCAGGGCAAGGATTACTGGCTGGACAAGGAAGGCCAGCATTACCTGTCGCCTTTTTACTCGCCCGAACTATTCGGTGACTCGCCGCATAGCTGGTTTGGACCCCAGCCGGCGTGGTGGCCGACCTGGCTGCTGTTCTCGCCCGCCTTCCTGATTCTGTGGGCGCCGGGCGGCTTCCGCTTCACCTGTTACTACTACCGGGGCGCTTATTACAAGGCTTTCTGGGCCGATCCGCCAAGTTGCGCGGTCGGCGAGCCGCGAAAAAGCTACTGGGGCGAACGCACCTTGCCTCTGGTCATGCAAAATATCCATCGCTACTTCCTCTACCTGGCGCTGATGTTCATCCTGCTGCTGACGTGGGACTTCATTCAAGCATGCCGCTTCACGGATCTCGCTACGGGGAAAGTCCAATTCGGCATCGGCGTCGGCAGCCTGGTGCTGATGATGAATGTCATCCTGCTGGGCGGCTACACATTCGGTTGCCATTCATTCCGGCACCTGGTCGGCGGCGTGCTGGATCAGTTGACGAAGTCACCTACACGTCACGCGGCTTACGATTGCGTCAGCTGCCTCAACCGCAAGCATATGGTCTGGGCCTGGTGCAGTTTGTGCTGGGTGGGCTTCAGCGACGTTTACGTGCGGCTGTGCTCGAAGGGAATCTGGACGGACTGGAGGCTGTTTTGAGCACAGAGTACGAGACGCATGAGCACGATGTGCTCGTGATTGGGGCAGGCGGCGCGGGGCTGCGGGCCGCCATCGAAGCTTCGGCGGGCGGCGTTTCCGTGGGCCTGGTCTGCAAATCGCTGCTCGGCAAGGCACACACCGTGATGGCCGAGGGCGGAATCGCGGCCGCCCTGGCCAATGTCGATGAACGCGACAACTGGAAAGTCCATTTCTCCGACACCATGCGTGGCGGCCAGTACGTCAACAACTGGCGAATGGCCCAGCTGCACGCTCAGGAAGCCCCGGCCCGCGTGCGCGAGCTCGAGGCCTGGGGCGCGGTATTCGATCGCACGCCCGACGGCCGAATCCTGCAGCGCAACTTCGGCGGCCATCGCTACCCTCGCCTCGCCCACGTCGGCGACCGCACCGGGCTGGAGATGATTCGTACCCTGCAAGACCACGGGATTCATCGCGGCATCGACGTTTACATGGAATGCACCGTCGTCCGCCTGCTCAAGGACGGCGACCGCGTCTGCGGCGCTTTCGCCTATTATCGCGACCGGGGCCGATTTGTCGTCTTCAAGGCCAAGGCCGTGGTGCTGGCCACGGGCGGCGTCGGCAAGGCTTACAAAATCACCAGCAACAGCTGGGAATACACCGGCGACGGCCACACCCTGGCCTATGACGCCGGTGCCGAGCTGCAGGACATGGAGTTTGTCCAGTTCCATCCCACCGGCATGATCTGGCCGCCCAGCGTCATGGGCATCCTGGTCACCGAAGGCGTTCGCGGTGAAGGCGGCGTCCTTGTCAACAACAAGGGCGAACGCTTCATGTTCAACGACATCCCCGACGCTTACAAGAATCAAACCGCCAAGGACGCGGAGGAAGGTTGGCGTTATTGCCAGGGCGACAAGAACGCGAATCGGCCGCCGGAGTTGCTAACGCGCGACCACGTGGCCCGCTGCATTCTCCGCGAAGTCCGCGCCGGTCGCGGCAGTCCTCACGGCGGCGTCTACCTCGATATTTCCTGGATCAAGGCCAAAATGTCCGGGGCCGCCGAGCATATCAAACGCAAGCTGCCCAGCATGTATCACCAGTTCAAGGAACTGGGCGACATCGACATCACCATCCAGCCGATGGAAGTCGGCCCCACGACCCACTACATCATGGGCGGCGTCCGCGTCGACGGCGACACGCAAATGGCCCGCGTGCCGGGGTTGTTCGCCTGCGGCGAATGCGCCGTCGGCATCAACGGCGCCAACCGGCTGGGCGGCAATTCGCTGTCCGATCTGCTGGTCTTCGGCAAACGAGCCGGCGAGCATGCGGCCATGTATGCCAAGGAGCATCCCGCGGGCCAGGTCCATGCCGATCAGCTGGACGAGGCCGCGAAGTTGGCCCTCGCCCCGTTCGACGCCCAGGACGGCACCGAAGGACCCTACCAAATTCAGCAGGATCTGCAGGCGATGATGCAGGACCTGGTGGGCATTGTCCGCCGCGAAGAGGAAATGCAGAAAGCCCTGGATGGATTGGCGGTGCTGAACCAACTGCGCGGGCCGCGTCAAGGTGCCGGGCAATCGCGAATACAATCCCGGCTGGCACACCGCGCTGGACCTGCACAACCTGCTCACGATTTCCGAAGCCATCGCCCGCTGCGGCCATCGCCCGCAAGGAAAGCCGCGGCGGGCACTTCCGCGACGACTATCCGGACAAAATACCGAAATTCGCCAAGGTCAATCTGGTCGCGCAAGGCGGCGGACGGTAGAATGGAGTTGGAAGAGATCGCCATTCCCGAAATGCCGGCGGAGCTGAAGCAGATCATCGAGGAGATGAAGTAACATGACCACGACACTGCCCCTGGCAGCCCCTGGCGCAAGAACTGGCCCGTCGAAAATGGTGACGCTGCGCATCTGGCGCGGCGACGCCCAGGGCGGCAAGTTCGAGGATTTTATCACGCCGGTCACCGAAGGCATGGTGGTGCTCGACGCCGTCCATCAAGTGCAGGCGACGCAGGTCAACGACCTGGCGGTGCGCTGGAATTGCAAGGCGGGCAAATGCGGCTCATGCTCCGCCGAGATCAACGGCAAGCCGAGGCTCATGTGCATGACGCAAATGGCGCATGTGCCCCTGGATCAGCCGATCGTGCTCGAGCCGATGCGGGCCTTTCCGTCGATCAAGGACCTGGTTACCGACGTATCGTGGAATTACCGCGTCAAGAAGCGGATCAAGCCGTTCCAGCCGCGGCCGGCCGACGCCCCCGACGGGACATGGCGGATGGGGCAAGGCGACGTCGACCGTGTGCAGGAATTCCGCAAGTGCATCGAGTGCTTTTTGTGCCAGGATGTCTGCCATGTGCTGCGCGATCATCATTTGCACGAGCAGTTCATCGGCCCGCGTTTTTTGGTGCACGTCGCCGCACTTGAGATGCATCCGCTCGACACCGCCGACCGCGTGGGCGAGCTGAAAGAGACGCAGGGGATCGGCTATTGCAACATCACCAAGTGCTGCACGAAGGTGTGTCCCGAGCATATCACCATTACCGACAACGCGATCATTCCGCTGAAGGAACGGGTGGTGGATCAGTTTTATGATCCGCTGACGAGGTTGTTTCGGTTGGTGTTTCCGGAGTGACCTCAGTCGTGCAGCTTGCAATTCGGCACCATTGCTTCCGCGAGCTGATGAAACGCCCTCCTGTCCTGATCGCTTTCAAACGCTCGGGCGGGCACCATGATGGACCCGCCGTTTTGATTGAAGAACACGTATATCGGACCAGCCCTTTCGACGGCCACAACGTGTTTCCAAATCACGGTGATGGAGGACCCGGTGCAGTTGAACTGGACGCGACTTGCCGAGAATATGCAGGACTGCCGCTCCCGCCATTCGCTTTCCGCTTGCCACGTCTTGCTGGCGTATGAACGATACTTGCTGGCGTGTGAACGGAACCTATCCAACGCCCAAACTGGCGACAGCACCCCCACGCCGATTCCACACCAACCAATCCAGGAGATTTTGGACAAGTCACCAGCAAGCCAGTCATGAATCAGGGCGCCGATCATCATGGCTTCGATGATCACCAAGCCTGGCAAAGCAATCCCATACCATGCGAATTTCCGGCGTTGCAGGTGCTTGGCGCCGAGGTGGCTGTACCAGAATTGAAATTCGTCGAACGTGAGGGTAAAGTCGACACGAACAACGAGATCGTCAAGCTCGGTTGACACCATGACAAAGCACCTGCTTTGACGTCAAATTTGGAAGGCCCAGGGCTCGTTTGTTTGGGCCTTCCAGGCCAGGCTTGGTGGCAGGTCCTGAAAAACCTGCCGCCCAACCGGCCATCACGCGCCTGCCCCCGCACGTAGTCGGTGAGTTTTTCCAAAGGGACGGCACTTTCCGGCCTCGCGTCAAGATCGTCGAGACGCCTGTCGAAGTCCGCTTTTTGCCCCTCGGTCAAATCCGGTTTCCACTCAGACTCAATCAGGCGTTCCCAGGCTTGATGGAGCAGTTCGATTTGATCTTGCACCGGCAATGCCGTAATTTGGTTCAGGGTTGCAGTGATGTCTACGGCCATTTTTTCCCTTTCGCGGATTGGAGATTCCCCGTCTCGAGTCATGGTATCCTCTCGGACGAAAGAGGACAATCCGCAGTTGATGAACCACGCTACTGGTAGTGAAAATCGGCGTCAGCGAGGAATGTCCCACACCAGCACTGTGGTGTCGGCACTGGCCGTGGCCAGACGGCGGCTGTCCGGCGAGAAGGCGAGAGCGTTGATTGAAGCGGTGTGGCCACGGAATGGGGCGAGGGCTTTGCCGGTGGCGAGATCCCAGACCTTGGCGAGTTTAGTAACGGGGTTTGGGGGTTCGTTGACTGCGGTAGCGAGTAAGCGACCGTCAGGGGAGAAAGTGATTGGTGGCCAACCGTATTTATGCGCTGCTGGATATTTGGTGCGCTGGGCATTTGTCGCGAGTTCCCAAAGGATAATTTCGCTGTCCGTCGCTGTCGCCAGAGTGTGGCCGTCGGCGGATAGGGCCACCGACCCAGGGCGGTTGGTAACCGGCCACCGCTGAACGATTTTTGCCATTGTCAGGCTGAAAACGGCGATCTCATTAACAAGGTTGAAGACAACGTTGCGATTGTCTGGCGTGAAGGCCATTCCGTGATGGTAGATGCCCCTTTCACCGATGACCTTTGATTGTTTGCCGGCTGCCGTGTCCCAAATCTTCAGATCACGGTGGACCAACCCGCCAGGGTGCTTGGGGATCTCATCCGCGATGATTGCACAACATGTGCCGTCAGGCGAGAACACGATTTCTTGCGCGATTGCCCACAACTTCCATTCGAATGGAACCTTCGTAGTTGAGACGTCCAGCATCTTCACGGTGTTAAACTGGCCCTCGAATGCCATCCATTTGCCATCAGGGGAAAACCGCAATATCCCAAAGCGACGAATCTCCTGGACCATTGGAATCGATCGCACCAGCTTGCCGCTGTCCGCTTTCCAAACGCGAATCGTGCCATCAGTGCCTGCGGTGTTTAGATGGTTGCCGTCTGGACCAAACGCCAATGTCAGCACTTCACCTTGGTATACATCCCATCCATTACGCTTTTGGCCCGTGGTGGAATCGACGAGACAAACCCCACCATAAAGCCCGCAAGCCAACGTCTTGCCATCCGGTGAGAACTTCATCCAAGTGACATTCTGGGAGGTCCAAGACACGCGGTTTGCCACCGACAGCGTTCAAATCCCAAACGTGCAATTGCCAGGTGCTGTCCAAGTTGGCAGCGGTCTTGACGAGGATAGCGGCAGCGAGCGTTTTACCGTCGGGCGACAATTCCAATAGGGAAACCCAGCCTTCAGGTCCCGACAGGTTCCGCATGATATGCCCTGTCGAGGTATCCCAAAGGCGAACCTCGCCGCTCCAATTAGCAGCCGCCAAGAGCTGGCCATCCAACGAAAAGGCAATGTGGTTATTGTTGCCTGCCAGCTCGCGTAGCGCATTAAGTTCCCGCTGTCGGCTGGCCTTTTCTTCCAAGGTGAATCGATTTGTCAGCTGTCCTGTGGTTACGTTCCAAAGACGCACGTCAGCGACGAGGCCGCCTGATGTTGCCATGAATTGTCCGTGAGGACAGACGGCCAGTTCGCTTGAGGAGTTGTGGTCGTCGGCATTGGCCATGCCAGACAGGTGGCGGATTTCCTTTTTCGCCGCAATATCCCAAATGTGAAGGCCGTCATCGGCGCCGACAAAAAGCAATTTGCTGTCCGGCGAGAAGGCCGCATCACGCCGGCCCCTGAACAATGCACGGGTGTCCCGATCCTTGGTGGAATGCTCCAACACGACTCGGCCCGTTGTCAACTCCCACACGGTAAACGGAATGCCGTCTTCCCGACTTGCTGCCATCATTTTTCCGTCCGGGGAAACCGCAAAAGCACAGCTAGAAAAAGCGTCTGATATAGGCTTGGGAAACCCGGGTAGCTCCTTGCCTGTGGTTGCCTCCCATAAGTGGAGTTCGCCATCACTGATCCCAGCCAGAGCTTTGCCGTCCGGTGTAAACGCCGCCAACCGGCAATTACCGAATCGGATAGTGCCAAGGCGGGAAACGGCACCGGCCGGCAACTTGTCTCCAAGGAAATCAACCAAAGGACCAGGCTTGCCGCGGACTTCATCCACCACCACCTGCAAGCGGTTGGCCACCCGTTCCGCTGATCCGTGCGCCCGCACGGTCAACTTGGCCTCCTCAGCTCCACTAGCAAGTTGCCGCAGTAGCTGAAGGGCGTCTTTCGTGCCGAGCAGTTCCAGGGCTTCCACGGCTCGAAATTGGCGCAACTGCTCCTGTGTGGCCACCGGTTGCTCCAAACGGGTCAAGAGTTTTTCGAGGCGTTGTTTCATCTCCAATGTGACGCCGGCGATGTAGGCCTTGGCCAAAGCGGGGCCGGCCAATTCGGCGAGGCGTTCCAATTTGTGTGTTGCCTTATCGCGGACGGTGAAGGTGTCGCTGTCCAGGTCACCGATCAGCCGAGCTAGCGTTTTGGGGTCGGGCGTGGCCGCCGGTTTGAGGTGCGTCTGGAGCAGGCCAATCGATTCCTTCGGAGAACCGACAAGCACCCAAATCGCCCGGTAGGCCTTGGCGGCGTCGGAGCTTGCCAGGTCGTCATAGGCCGATTGGACTGGCGAGGGAGGCTGCGGGGCGTCGCCGGACCAGCCCCTTGGCAGTGTCAGGCACGCGACAAAAAGGCAAATTAGGGCCAGGATCAGCCGTGTGCGAGCAGGTGCCATGCAATCCCCCAGACAATGGTGTCCGGCGAAGTCGGTTCTTCCACCGGACTGATCGCCATGCATTGTACTGCCAAACCGCGCCGAACAAGAGGAGAATTCCATTTTCCGATTAGCTGACCGTCCTGGTGCAAGAGAGCCTCGCGGCAATTGACAATACGGCTCACGTTGGCTACTGTAAAGTCTGTTAACACAGTGTGTTACGCAAAGGAGTGAAATCGTGGACCTCCAGCAGTTTAACAAGAACCGCGCACAGGTTGGGCTTGAGGAGCTTGAAAAGTACACCGGCAAGTATGTGGCCTGGGATCCTTCAGGCACTTGCATCGTCGCTGCGCATGAAGATGAAGTGCAGCTTCACGCGGCAATCATTGCCAAAGGCCTGGATCCAGCGGAAATACTGGTGTCGTTCGTGCCTCCTTCCGATGAAGTCATCCTTGGCAGCCAGCAGGTTCAGCAGTGAAGGTTGCCTACCATTTCAGCTTGTTGGGACATGCCGGCTTTCTGCAATACTTTAGCGCCGACTTTGACGGCGAAACGCGCGAGGTTACGTTGACCCCAAAACCATCGTTTCCAGGGCGTCGCTATGGCCCTTTGCCGTAAGAATCATCAATGCTTCATCGCGTATGGTGCTACCTCTGGGCCTCGCCCGTGACCATGCTTGGGCTGCTCTTCCTGCCCTTGGCGTGGCTGAACGGCGGTAAGGCACGGGTAGTTCGCGGCGCGGTCGAAATCCATGGCGGCCTCGTATCCGCAATTCTGCGCCGCGGGTTGCCTTTCGTGGGATCCGCGGCCGCCATGACGCTGGGTCATGTGATTCTTGGCCGCGACGAAGCATGTCTGGAACACAGCAGGGATCACGAGCACGTCCATGTCCGCCAGTGCGAGCGCTGGGGGATTTTGTTCCTGCCGCTCTACCTCGGCGCCAGCTTCATCCTTTACGTGCGGGGTCGCGACCCATACCTTGACAATCCGTTTGAGCGCGAGGCGTTCGCCAACAGTTGATGGCGTGTTCACGGCAGGCTTACGCCGCGATGTGGAATTGTGCCGACTGAACGCCAAGCATCAATTGCCGGGCCGGCTGTGTTGACATCGAACCTCGGAACGCCGTGAAACCGGCCCGGTCAACTGCATCCGTTCTTTCGGCGATGTCTCCCCCGAATCGACTCCCGACCCCTTGGTTTTCCCAAGGAGCGGTCCCTAACGGTGCTCAAGGTGCCGAGTCGCCTCCTGTCGCCGAACGACCGACTTCAAGACCGCCCAACCGCTACTTGTCCTTCTTCTCCCGCTTCCCCTCGATGTCGAACTCCTGCTTCTGGCCTCCGAAATCTGAAGCGCCTTTCCCCTTAAGCGTGTCCCTGTCGATCGTCAGCGTGTAGTCGATCGGGATCTTGTTATCCATGAACTCTCGCACCGCGGAGAACGTCAGATTACCGTCCTTCAGCTTTACGTCCTTGAGGTTCGTCTCCTTCTGGTCCGGCCAACTCATCGTCCCGGCGAGTTTGTCCCCATCCTTCTTGATCATCAAGGTGGACATCCTCTTCTGTCCGCCGATCTCGTACTCGCACTTCCACGTCCCGACCGGGTTTGCCTTTTCGCCCTGCGAGTCCGCAAGCCCGCAGAACCCGATTACCAGCGCCACCGCGAGGATCGTTTTCATGTTTGCCTCCAAGAAGTGGTTTTCAGTTTACCGCCCATATCAGTTTACCGCCCATAATCGTCATTGGAATTAGCAGCGCCGTAAAGATAACGTGATACCAAATGGGAACATACGGCCAGGACATAACCACCTTCAGTAAACCAAGGGCCAGCAGCAGAAAGCTGAGGACCAGCGGCGCGCGTATGTTTTCGCCGGCGATCAGCGCGGCCAGAAAACCGGACATCACCGAGACTATTGAACCGAGGACAATATGTATGAGAAGAAGCGTCGTGTCCGCTGTGAATTGACCACCATTCTTAATCGCCGCTTCGAAAGCGCGTTGATGAGCGCCGAACCCCTCCGGCCATATGGCCGAAAGAATCTTCTCGCTTCCGACCCACATTATCACCCAAGCAAAAAATCCGGCAATAACGCCCAAAACGATCCGTACCACAGATTACTCCTATTTATTTCTTTGAAATGTCTTCACCAAGAATCAGCGCGTAACCGTTTGGGTCCTTTGTGCCAAACTCACACATCTGAAAGGCCATGTCCAGCGGAACATTACTTCAGCTCCGACTGCCCTGGTCATTGGCCGGCAGGCGGTTGCCAAAGTTCTACCTTGTTTCCTTCTGGATCGATGACCCAGGCAAATTTCCCGTACTCGGAATCATCGATCTTCTCGAGAACGTTGCAGCCTTCTTCGCGTAAGACTTTCACCAGGGCGTGGAGATCCTCCACCCGGTAATTGACCATGAAAGTCGCAGTGCTGGGCGCAAATTGGTCACCTTGCGCCGAACCAATGGACCAGACGGTTGTTCCGGCAACCGGCTTACCTTCACCGTCGGTCCAGGTGAAAGCCGTGCCACCCCATTGTTGGACATCGATTCCGAGGTGCCGCTTGTACCAGGCCTGCAGTGCCGGAGCGTCTTTGGCTTTGAAGAAGATGCCGCCAATGCCAGTGACTCGCTTCATAGAACCTCCGAGGTCGGTTGGTGGTGAGGGAGAGTGTGTTTTCCGCCGCCGAAAATCATTAATGAGCTGCCCCGTCAGTCAGCCTATTGTGGGGCGGTCGGCCTAATTCTGCTTCGAAGCTATTGCAACATTGCTGTGTGCCAATGTCAACCGGCCGTCCAGGATTCCTTTGCATTTCCATTGACGAATTGTTCACGCATAGTGTACACATGTTCTGCTGAGCGCCCGCCGGTTGGTTCGCCTCTGAGGGCAGCCGTGAACGCCATCACTGTTGGCTCCGGGTTAGGCGCCCGGTTTGTCGAGCGGATACTTCTCCAGCACGAAATACCCCGTCCGCGCCATCCCCAACTGGAGATATGTCTGCTGCGCGGCCGTGTTCGCCTCGTCCACGTACAGCCGCAGGCCAATCACGGTGGGATCGCGCTGAGCCATCTCTTCGATGTGTCTGTAAAGCGATCGAAAAACCCCCTTGCGGCGCGCCTGCTGCCGCACATAGACGCTCTGAATCCACCAAAACCAGCCGTTGCGCCAATCGCTGTACTCGAAAGTCAGCCCAATCTGACCGACGGCACGGCCATCTTCCTCGGCGAGCCAGTAAAGGCCCTTGACCGGGTCGGCCAGCACCGCCGCGACGCCGGCTGTCAGCACCCCGGCATGCAGCGTCTTGCCTTCGCTTTCCAGGGCCAGCAAACGGTTGAACTCAGTAATCACCGGCGCATCGGCAGGACCGGCTTGACGGATCGTAAACGGCATGGCTGCCTTGCTCCTTTTTTGCAAGAGAAAAACCACGGATTTCACGGATACCACTGATAATACAGACGGGAAACGCTTTCTCCTCCTTTTTCAATCCGTGTTATCCGTGAAATCCGTGGTTTCTTTCGTTTTCCCACAAAATTTACGTGTGCGCACCCATTCAGGCATGCGCCACGGCTTGTCTTGGCCGACTCGCCCCTGTTCCCTATAATCTTCATCATCCCGCCTGTGGGTGCCGATGAGGTTGATACCCTTTTTTGAGGACATTACCCGTGAGTACGGACCGTTATCTTTTCACCAGCGAATCCGTGTCCATGGGCCATCCCGACAAGGTGGCCGACCAGATCAGCGACGCCGTCCTCGACCACTGCCTGACCGCCGACCCCACCAGCCGCGTGGCCTGCGAGACGCTGGTGACCACCGACCTGGCCGTCGTCGCCGGCGAAATCACCACCAAGGCCGACCTGTCCCGCGAAACGCGTCGACGGCCTGGTCCGCGAGACCATCCGCGACATCGGCTACATCGATCCGCAACATCGGCTTCGCGGCCGACACCTGCCAGGTCGATTGCCCATCTGCACCCGCAGTCGCGGCGACATCGCCATGGGCGTCGACACTCGGCGGCGCCGGCGACCAGGGCATGATGTTCGGCTTCGCCTGCAACGAAACCAGCACGCTGATGCCGCTGCCGATCTACCTGGCCCATCGCCTGGTCGAGAACCACGCCGAGCTGCGCGAGAAGCGGCGAGCTCAAGTTCGTCCGGCCCGACGCCAAGAGCCAGGTCACCGTCGAGTACAACGCCGACGGCACGCCGCACCGCATTCACACCGTCGTGCTGTCGACGCAGCACGACGAAAGCGTGGTGACCAAGAAGGACGGCAAGGATTACTTCTCCGACGACGCCCGGCAAGGTGATCCTCGACAAGCTGATCCTGCCGACGCTGAAGGCCGAGCGGCCCGACCTGCTCAAGGGCAAGCTGCGTGATCGTGCCCCCGGCGCCAATGGCCGCCGAACTCGACGACGACGCGATCCGCGTGCCACATCAACCCGACCGGCTGCTTCCTGGTCGGCGGCCCGCACGGCGACTGCGGCCTGACCGGGCGCAAGATCATCGTCGACACCTACGGCGGCCGGGGCCGGCACGGCGGCGGCGCCTTCAGCGGCAAGGACCCGACCAAGGTCGACCGCTCCGCCGCCTACATGGCCCGCTACATCGCCAAGAACATCGTCGAGGCCGGCCTGGCCGACGCCAGTGCGAGGTGCAGCTTTCCTACGCCATCGGCTACCCCGACCCGCTCAACATCTGGGTCAACACCAACGGCACGCTCAGCAACGGCTTGACCGAGGAGCAGCTCGTCGACTTGATCCGCAAGCACTTCAAGCTGACGCCCAAGGGCATCATCGAGACGCTCAACCTGCGTCGGCCGATCTACCGGAAACGGCCCGCCACGGCCATTTCGGCCGCGAGCTGCCGAGCTTCACCTGGGAGAAGACCGACAAGGCCGCCGCCCTGGCCAAGGAAGTCGGCGTGCATGCGATGGCGTAGGAGTCGCGCAAGAATAACTTGAACAATGACATAAGACTGTCAGTTTTTGGGGAGACTCATCCATGAATCGCATCCGTTGGACCGCATTGGCGATTTCGTTGATTGTCCTGGTGCTTGGGAACCAGGGAGTGTCGACGGGCCAAAGCAAGGACGACAAGGTCACTTGCCAGATTATCTACGTACCGACGCCCCAACCGGTGGTAGACAAGATGCTGGACATGGCCAAAGTTACGAAGAAGGACATTGTCTACGACCTCGGCTGCGGCGATGGCCGGGTGGTGGCCACGGCCGCCAAGAAATATGGCGCCGCGGGCGTCGGCGTCGACATCGAGCCGGAGCGCATCAAGGACTCCAATGAGACCGTGAAAAAACTGGATGTGGAAAAGCTCGTGGAGATTCGCCAGGGCGACGCGCTCAAGGTGAAAGACCTGGAAAAGGCCACGGTGCTGATCCTGTACATGCTCGACGAATTCATGGAGAAGCTGGAGCCGATCGCGAAGAAGCGTCTGCCCAAGGGGGCCAGGATTGTGACCCACGACTTCAAGTTTCCCACCTGGGAGCCGGACCAGACTGTCGAGTTCCAGGGTCCGGAGCGGTCGCACACCCTGTATTATTACACCGTCAAGTAATTTGCTTGCGGCAGTCGGCAGACCCTTGATGTTGTTGAAGACTTTCAAGCGACAGATCGGATGAGGGTTGAGGGAGGAGGGATGAAAGTAATCGGTTCCCCTTTTCATCCCTCCTCCCTCCTCCCTCATCCTTTTTCTTTACGACCCGGTCAATTGCCGCCCACAGAGTCTGGCGGAGGTCGGTGCTGAAGTAATCACACGCGCCGTCGGGCTTGGCGGACCAAACCAGCTGCGGAAGGGCCTCGGTGAGGCTGCGCCACCGTTGCTCGCTCTCTTGCAGCGCTTGCACGGACCGCATGTGCTCGCCAATGTCGACGACGCGGCGTCGCTCCCGGCGCAGGAGTTCGCCTAGACCAATCATGATGATCCCAACCACGACGAAGAGCGTCAGGGCGATGACGTCCTTCGCGCTGGTGAAATGGAAGGAGGAAACTCCCGGAGCAGGAAATAATCCGCAGCGAATGCGCTGAGACCCGTCGCCAGCAGTCCGAGCCAAGGCGCCGTTTCTTGCCCTCAATTGCGCGGCCATTCCGGAGCAACTGCTGGAAAGCGAGCTGTTCGGCCACGAGAAAGGTGCCTTCACCGGCGCCGACCGGCGCCGCATTGGTAAGTTCGAGCAATGCCACGGCGGCACCTTGTTCCTCGACGAGATCGGCGACATGCCGCTGGCCTTGCAAGCCAAGATGCTGCGCCTGCTGCAGGAGCAGGCGTTCGAGCGCATCGGTGGCAACGAAACGGTCAAGACCGACGTTAGGCTGATCGCGGCTACTCACCGCGACCTGACGGTATGGTCAGCTGAGGGGAGATTTAGGCCGGATTTGTATTATCGGCTGGGCGTATTCACCATTCACCTGCCTCCACTGCGCGAGCGCGGCGACGACCTGGCGATGCTGGTGCGGCACTATCTTAAGCGTATCAGCCGCGAGCTGGGGCGGGAGGTTCGCGAAATCGCCCCGGACGCGCTTGAGCGGTTGCGAAGTCAACCCTGGCCAGGTAACATCCGAGAGTTGCAGAGCGCTCTTAAGCAGGCATTGCTGCAAGCCAGCGGCACTATCCTGCTCCCCGCCTTTCTTCCCGAGAGCCTGGTGAGTGGTGGAGTGGTGAGTGGTGAGTGGTCCGCTGGCTCTGCACCACTCACCACTTACCACTCTCCGCTCACCAGCCTGGAAGCATTCATCGGCGAACGGCTCGTACCGGAAGCCAACGACTTGTACGCGGAAACGCACCGCCAGGTGGATCGGCTTTTGCTGCTGCGCGTCCTGGAGTTCACGAGTGGGAATCAAAACCAGGCCGCGCGCATGCTGGGAATCGCCCGGCAAACCTTACGCGTCAAACTCCGCGATCTGGGGCTGTCCGTTGCGCACTCCGTTGAAGCCGACCCCGAAGATGACAAGGTGACAAACAATGACTCCTGTCGTTGTCACCTTGTCACCTTGTCACCTTGTCACTCTCCCCCAGTCCCGCGCTTTCCGACACCTCCCGCGCGAATCCGGCCCAATCGGCGTCCTCGCGGCCCTTGGCCACCGTCGCCGTCAGCCGCTCGTGGATCAAATTGGCCAGCGGCATCGGGACCAATTCCTCCGCCGCCGCGTCGAGGATCAACCCGTAATCCTTGCGGATGAGCGACGGCTTCGCCCCAATCGGTTGGTAATGCTCTGACGCGACCAGTTCGCCGTAACCTCGGTAGACAAAACAGTCGAAGAGGGTTTGCGTGAAGAATTCATAGGTTTGTTGGCGCGGCACGCCGTGTTTCTGGGCCAGGGTGAAGGCCTCGGCCATTGCCTCGATCGCGGCGCCGAGCAGGAAGTTGCCCGCGAGCTTGATCACATTGGCGGCGCCGGGCTCATCGCCGAAATCAATAACCCGCTGGCCCATCGCCTCCTGGAGCGGCCGCACTCGCGAACGTGCCGCGGCGTCGCCTCCGGAAGTCGCGATCCACAGCTTCGCGTGCGCCGCCACGTCGGGCTTGCCGAATACCGGCGAGGCGACGTAATGGCCGCCGCGCTCCCGGTGGAGTTCCGCGAGGCGGCGCGCAGTCCGCGGTGCAATCGTGCTCATCGAGAGGTGAACCCCGTCGCTCAGACGGCCCAGAAAACCGTTGGTGCCCAGGGTCACTTCCTCGACAGCCTGATCGTTGGACACCATGGTCACCACTATGCCGCCTGGTGAGGCCGTTTCCGCCGGGCTGCGTGCCAGACGCGCTCCAAGGTCCAACAGAGGTCGGGCCTTTTCTGCGGTGCGGTTAAAAACCCGCAGGCCGAAGCCGGCATTGATCAGATTGGTCGCCATCGCGAGGCCCATGCCTCCCACGCCGATGAAGCCGATGGTTTCTTTCATTGGAATACTTTCCTTTTAATTGGTTGGGTTCTCGTTGTGTTCATGGCGGATTCCTACCCACTTCAAATGGGCAGCGGAAGGAGTAACGCCACAAAGGCCACGGCCAGGAAAGCGAGAACGCTCACACCGAGGTTAGGTGACTTGAACATGATGAAACTCCTTATGCCCGCCCAAAGTGATTCCGACCCGACGAGACTTTGCGAGATCGCCGCCAGCCGCCGCATCCCGGTTGTCTGCGGCGTTTGATCGTCGAACTGAAGGGGCTTGACGAGCCGAACCTCGTTGTTTCCGAGATGATTCGCATTCACGGTAAACTCCTTCAGGGTAATTTAACCCGGACCGGCCCCACGCCCTTGGCGTCGCCCAATCGCCAATGACGGGAACCGGCCGGGTAGCTCCGTTTGTCGATTTGTTTCCCGAAGCCTTTGCTTCGAGTGGCTGGTGACACACCAACGCAAGGGCCGTGCCAAAGCGGGAAAAAACCGCTGGCGGCCGCGTAACCGGCCCGGTGGCGTCGAAATCGTGAGGAAACGAGCCGATTGGCGGCTGCGGACCGTTGAAAGGTGAAAGAGAAGTGGCCCGTCGGGCTAGAAATCTGCCACGATTTGCTTCCCGTTTCTTGCAGCCCCACACACAGGTACCTGCAAACTTGCACCATCTTCCCTCTCGCTGCCATTCAGATGACCAACAATCACAATGGCAAAGCCAACCATGGTTTAGGCCTTGGGAAATCACGAAACGCCGACTTTTTTTGGCAAAGTTTCTTGCAGGGTCTTGACTTCTCAGGGGGAGCCTGAAAATTGCGTCTCATCTCAACCCCACTGGACAACCCCTCGAGATGAAACCGCCAACGGTTGACAATGAAAGGCAACGGATGGTAAGTGAGTATGACGCCCTTTCAGCGTTAGCCACCCCGTCGCTTCCTCCTTGGTGTTCCCAACCATTCCTCGCGGATGAAATAAGGCCCGCCGTAGCCGAAATCTTCGTGGGTGTGAAGCATCATCCAACCCAAATCATCAGGCATGATGAAGAAGTCTATCGGGGCAAAGGCCGAAAGGTCAGGCAGTGGCCCGTGACCGTGGCACTCGTAAGCAGCCGTGCGTGGTGCCGGTGAGCTAACACGGCCCTGCCTGCCAAAGCAACGGCATCGGCCAGTATAGTCTAGCATTGGCTCTTGGGGAAGAGACGGTCGGCCGGTGGTTGTCGTAATGGCGTCTCGACCCAGCCACCCTGAGTGTAAGACGCCCTTTGCGAATCTAGCATTTTACGCAGCTTGCCCAGTCGCCGGCTTCCTATGGCGGCGGAAAGCGCTGCCTGGCCGGGCGTGGATGTGCGTGGCCAGGCGGTGGTCGTCACTGAGCACGGCCGCGCGCACTTGGAGGATCGCCTCGGCACCCTCCGGATTGTCCCAGAATTTCTCTGTCCCCTTTACCCGATAGTTGAATTCCTTGATGAGCGACTCGACGGCGCTTGACGTCACCGGCAGACCCTGCCGGCGGTATTCCGCATAGTTCATGCGTTCGTGGTTGTTTCGCAAATACGTGATGGTTCGCCGCAACGCTTCGCGAGGATCCGTAGCCGGCGGCGGACCCGTGCCCGAATAGGGTCCCAAGGCCTCGAAACGGGTTTCGAGTTCAGCCATCACCTCTTGCACCCGCCCTTGCCAGCACTGGGTTAGCCACGCGACATACAACTGCCAACGCTCAGACACACTTGCCGCCAGCACCGTCGCCGTCACGTACAAGTAAGTCAACGGATGCACGAAGTCGGCGACAGGCGTCATCCAGGAGAACCACTTGCGGTGCAGCGTCCAGATCCACGCTCCGCCATCGCCCAATAACGCGCCGCGCGGCGCCTCTTGGAAATTCCGCCGGTACGCTTCTGCCGCCACCATCTTGCCGAACTCGGCGCTCTCCTGCATCGTTGCCACACAGGTGCGTGCCGCCTTGGTGCGTTTGGGAGGCCACGCCGGTTGCTCCGGCTCGGCGTCCTCTTCAGCCGCAGATGGCGTGGTAGGCTGGATCGTTTCCCTTCCCAGACTCAGTTCCGCCAACTGCGGCAACTCATTTTCCTGACGCGGGCCGTGGTGCGCTTGCATGTCCCGCACCAGCTTATCCACCGTCGGCGCATCCAAAAAACACTTAGGCGGCTGGGGGTGTGGATCTTCGGCGAACGTTTCTCCCTTGAGCGTCAGCAAGCACGCGACCTTGTCTTCTTTCCATTGCTGCTGATGCACGCCCACGCCTTGGCCCGTGGCCCGCGTATTGAGACGCCCACCATCCAGCGAGATCGAGACCAGTTGCGGCGCTGGCTCGGTCGACGGCTGCCGCCGATGATGCACGTAGTCTTGCGTGGCCTGATCGCGCTGCGCCGCCATCTCCGTGCCGATTTCCTCGGTCAAACGATTGATGTGCCGGCCGCTGATCGAGAATTCACCCACCAGCTTGAGAACCGCTGCCGCTAATTCGTGCGATTTTACTTGGGCGGCCGCTGCTACGATCTTGTGCAGAATCGCCGGACTATAACCGTTAACACCGATCTTCAGCAGCAGACGTTGAGGGAAAAAAAGCCCGACGACAAGTCGGGCAATAGCACATGGGTTCTTGCTGCTCAAAGGTGCCGCCGCGCACCACCACAGACCGCTCCTGCAAAGTGACGCCACAGAGATGACCACATTGAGGACAGGCCTGCTCGGCGCCCAGCAGCCGGCCTTGCTGAGAGGTCGCCTCTTCGAGAGCTCCTGCCGTCAGCCCGCGGGCGGCGGCCACGGCCACGTCTTCCATTTGACTCAAATCGACATCCAGCCCAGGCCCGTCGTCACCGAAGGCCTGCCGGACGACAATTTTTCCCCAGTTCTTTGCGAGTTTCGTGATCTGTTCCAAATCCTCGGCGGTTAGCTTCCTTGAACCCATGACAAGCCCATCCTTGAAGTTAGCACGATTAGGCAAGGCGAATTTCCAGCTGCCATCCTACAAACTCCACTTTGCCGCGCAAAGGGGTCCTGCACTCCTCATTAGGCATGGGGGCCTGCTAACCTTCCTCCGCAGGCTTTTTCCAATTACAATGTGGAAAGGCAGGCAAAAATGGAGCAGCGGAACAGCCAACCCGCCGACTTGGCCTGGAATACGAAGGGAGATCACAATGGGCATTGATCTGAAGATTCTTGCGAGCAACTTCCGCGAGCGACGGGGCGAATTCCTGGCGACCGCAACAATTCGCCTGGAACGAGATTCCACGCTGCTTGCGCAGCTGGTCTCAGATGCGGTGCCGTGCCTCGTCAAGCCTCTTCCGACTGGACTGAAAATCGGCCACTACGAAGATGAGGGTCTGAGGTACGACGAAACGGACCGTTCCGGGAACCCGTTGACATTCACGTCGCCAGCCAACCTCCGAAATCTTCGGTTGCCGGCTGATTCCAGTCCCTGGAACCGGGCAGCTGTTTCCTTCCTGTTGGCCCTTCCGCCAGACACCCGCGTGATCCTCTACTGGTGTTGAGCGCCGAACTGACATTGGCATAGCAATGCGTACTGAATCGCCGTCATCAGCTGGGAAGTGGAATAGTTGTTCAGCCCGAGCAAGTCGCCAGGAATCAACTCTTCGGTTTGATTTTCACCTTGAGCCGGATTCGGCTCTTAATCTCATGAAAGATCTTCAGAGTCGTTGGTTCGGCTATTTCCAGTGTGACGGCGAGCGCGTAGGGGACAACGGTCGCTTTGAGCTTGCCGGCGTCTTCGGCACAGTTCACCTTGACGGTGATCACGTCGCCGTCATCGAACGCCCGTGCCTTGTGGCCCTCGAATACCTGATGCTGAAGCGTGCCCCGGCGAGCCGTTTCGGCGTCGAGAGCAGCGTTTTCCAGGGCTAGTGGACGCTTATCCGGCGAGAACCACAGAAGGGCTCTCCGATAATTCTTGTGCCAGGGATTCAGCGGGGAGAACCACGCGAGCGACACGGTTAGGCGGCGCTTAATCTTCTTGGCCCGGAGGGACGGTGGAAGGGGAATATGGTAGTTGTGCGCCTGGTTGTGGCCCAGGGAATCCCACCCCGTCATGACGACCCGCTGGTCGGTCGAGAAAAATGCCCTCTCGGCGTCCACCTCTCCATGACCGAGGAGTTTACATTTGAGCCGCAACATGTCCCTCCAATCGGTGTAAGTCGATCCAAAGAGCCGCTCCAAGGTCTCGCCTGCCTCCCCCCAAGACGCCCCGTGGACCAGGAGCGCCTTCAGAATAACCGGTATGTATTCGTCGGTCAAACGGTCGCCGCCAGGTTCGTCGATGAGTTCGAGAAGTCGCTCGTAGACGCGTCCCGCCGTTCTCGTCGCGAGTGCCGTGGCGTTGCTCGTCCCCCGAGTGTAAACCGTCATGTTCAACTCGCCAGGCCGCAGCCCGGGCGCCGCGACGCAAAGTCCTGGCGCCTTCGGCGACCACGCGATGGAGAACTGCGGAGGTGGATTGCTGCTGATTTTCTGGAGGTAGAGCTGCCGACCGCCAGGGAACAACACATCCGGCTTCACGGACCGATTGAATCCATTTGAGACTGTGCTGAGCGGACTCGGGAGTCTCGCGCCGCGGAGAAGGTCCACCCGCTGGTCGCCTACCGGGTAAGTCGATTCGTCGGCGTGGATCGCGCCTACAGTTACGACGTTGATCGCCTCTGCGGGCGAGAACGGTCGGCGACGGACCTGGTCCGCGATCAGGGCTTCCAGCGTCTTCATGATCAACTCATCGTCGTCGGCCCCGCTAATATGGGTCGTGTCGAATGCCGGTCTGATGATCTGCGACTGGTTCCCCGCACTAACAATGAAAAGGATTTTGTACTTCCAGGCTAGCCAGTCCAGCAGTCGGGCCAGGGGGCTTATCTGCCTGCAAAAAGGCTGCCAGGGATTGCCGAACGAGAGATTGATGATTTTGACTGTCGGCGCGGTCCCGGCTTCGCCGTCGATGCCCTTGATGCGCAGGACCGATCGGTGGATGAGATCTACCAGGAGCTTGTCATTTGGCGTTCGCTCCCACACTGTCTTGTCTGGGCCGTCCTCTGTGTACGGGATCAAGATCGGTCGGACGTAGATTCTGCGGGGGAGCGGCTCGCCAACAACGCTGAGGTCGCCGTGCGCGATGAGCGACGCCATCCCCGAACCGTGCTGTTGCGCCTGCGACGTGTACCTTGAGGCGTGGTCGTCCTCGTCGTCGATCGTGAGTCTTCCGTCCAGGGTTTGGTGGTGTTCAAGCGGAAGGCCGTCGAGCAGCGCGATGACGGGCTCCTGCGCAAGTTCCAACTTCTTCCTGGGGCCACGTGGTGGGCTTTCCTGCGTTTCTGAAGGCTCTGTGGCGCGGAATGCGGACTGTGCGTGTGGGCGGAAGAACATCACCTCCTCACAGTGCAGGATCTGCGAGTAGGCCTCATCCATGATGGCTTTCACGGTCTCCTTAATCTTCGCCGCCGGCAGTTCGGCAAGAACCCCGAAGTATAGGATTTCGGGAACGACGGTCTGCGAAATGCAGTTGCCGCCTGCGGTTACGATGAGGTTGCTGAGCTTCCCGTAGGCCGCCGCGCGGCGAGTTTCGTCGTCCCGGCACCAAAGCTCCACCTCGAAGCGGATCATCCCCTTTCGATACTTAAGTTCATCCTGCCAGTATTCGACGGCCATTGTGTCGGCGAGCCGGTCTTTAACACCCCATCGCCGGACGTCCTTGAGGTGGATGAAGATATTCTTGAAGGCCCCGAAGTTGCTGCGGGCCGCCACGGTCGGGTTAGCGCACCAGTTCTTCCAGAGTGAAATGAGCTGGCCTATCGCCTTCTGGTTGCTCATCAGGGCGTAAAGTCGGCGCGTAAGCGGCTTGTCTGCTTTCTTCGCGTCCTCGAATTGGAACCCATCGCCGGGGTCTGAGTCTTCGAGGTCGATCTCCGTGAGCCACTCAAGCCCCGACACTTTAGCTGCGGCTTTGGCCAGGTCGTCCACCGCCTCGCCAATCGTCTCAAAAACGATCACTTGTTCGGGATCCATGCCCTCAATGGACGAGGCGAGATCTTCAAAGCTGTCAGCAATGTCCTGGAACTTCTGGTCGTGGCGAGCCTGTTGCTCAGCAGCTGAGGGTTTTAGAAGCGGGGTGCCGCCGCCACCGCGCCTCGCGGGCGCTTCGACTGCAGCTGCCGGAAAGAAAAGTAAGGGCAAATTGGCCATCGCGCAGGCCTCTGCGAGCGCCGCTCAGTCGTGCTTCCTTGGCTGAAATCGACGCTGCCATTGGATCAGACGTTGCTGGACAATTCTCTTGACGTTGGACTCGGGAAGGGCCAGCACATGCCTTCGGTAAACGTCCGTAGTGAAATCCTCTAACTCCGAGAAGGTGGCGCCCTCCAGCTTCTCGGCCAAGGCTTTCGTCGGAAGCCCGAATGAGATACGAAGGCGACCCTCCGCGGCTGTTAAATACGATTCGATATCTTGGGTCGAAGGGCGAGGGAGCTCCAGCCTCAACTGAAAACGCCGCCACACTGCGCGGTCGAGGAGCTCCGGGTGATTTGTCGCCGTTACTACAACGACGTGGCTCGGTAGGCCGTCGATCTGCAACAAGATCGAACTGACGACTCGCTTGATTTCTCCTGTTTCGTGCTCATCTCCGCGTTCCTTGCCCACGGTGTCGAATTCGTCGAAGAACAGCACACAGGCGCGTGTGCGTACGTGGTCAAATAGTTTGCTCAATCGGGATGCAGTCTCCCCTAGATAGCTTGCGATGAGGCCATCGTACCGTGCAACGACGAGCGGTACGGCTAGGGCGTGTGCGATCCCCTCTGCAAGAGAGGTTTTCCCATTCCCAGGTTCGCCCGCGAGAAGGATTGTGTGCCGGGGCTCAAGGCAGTACGTGCGCAGCAGGTCACGCCGGCAGTGCTCCTCGATAAGCTCCCTGACGGGGAAGAGGATATCGTCGGAGAGTATCAGACTCTCGATCGGCCGCCTCGGCGTCAACTCAAAAAAAAGGTCGCTTGCAAGTGAGCTGAGCGGTTGCACCGACCGCGAAACATGTCCATTGCATTTCGCTGGGGTGGCCGCCTGCGTGAGGCGGTCTGCAAGGATTTCGTGGCTTTTCCCTCGCTCCTCGGCAATGAGCGCATCAACGGTTTTACGGAAGAGCGTCTGGTCTCCTGAAGCGCCCGCTTTCACCAGATTAATTAGCAGGTCAGACCTTGCCATGACTCCCCATTTTGGCTCTCTTGCCAGGCAGGTGGGCGTATCGCGCACGATGCCAGGAACCGCAGAATGGGACATGGCCAGCTATCCCCGGACGGGATTAAGGGAAAAGACGGGCTGCCATGTCCCAAAGCCAATCCGTCATCATTTGTTCATTCTACAGATCGTCAATCAGGGTGCCTATGCTTCTAACCCGCAATAGGCCCTCCGTGAGGTGGCGATTGCTCCTTGGCGTACAGTCGCTGCCGGAATTCTTCCCGGAGCGTTTCCATGTCGTAGGACGCCTTTTCCTCGTCCTCCCAGTTTTGCACTTCGAACGGCTTTCTCCAGCACCAGTTCCTCATTCCGGTCCATGATCGTTCCCTCCGTTTGCTTTTCAAGTCACTATATCGTCCAAGGTATGCGGTAGTACACCAGCAGGCATCCGGTTTGCCTGCAGTTGGCAGTTAGCCTTGTGCCGCCGGACACGCCACATCCGGTTAGGAAGCCCTTTCAAAAGGCGGTTGCGCGATCTTGTCTGCTTGCCTATTATCCGCGCATGGCAGACCAGCCCACCACTCCCGAACCTTCTGACCGCGACCGGCGCAACGCCGCAATCAGGCAAATCATTGCTGAACGCCAGAACGCCGAGTACGCCGAGGTGCTGAAACTCGCCCTCGGCGCCCTGGGCCCGGGGTGGACGCCGTGGATGAAGCTGACCCTGGTCGAAAGCGACCATCGCCAGACGGGCAACGTCGAGCCAGTGGCCACCGCCTACAAGGTCTATCGCGGCGAGCAACGGCTGACGGAGAACGCGGTGTTCCTTCGGCGGCTGCCGGACGGCCAGGTGCTGAAGGCCGACAATTACGAGGAGCTTTTCGGGGAACTGCTGACGGAAAATCACCCCTCGCGAGTTCTTGACTTCAAGGGTCGGCAAGCGCCGTATCCCAGATGGACGTTGTGCTGGAGCGCTCTCGAACGCTACACGCCCCGCTCGGCCGATGCCCTGGCCGCCCTCCGCATTAGCCGGCAGCAGGGCCGTGAGGTGCGCGAGCATGGGAAGTTTGCGGAGGAAAATCCCCTCTTCGCCCAAGCAGGCATCAAGCGGCCAGACGTCGAGCGGTAGGAATCCACAGGTCGCCGAGGCGTGCCCCCATCGCCGGTGTTGTCGGCCATGCTGTAGCGCCGTAGTTTCGGAATTCCTGCACCTTGCAACCCTTCCTGCATAGACAGTCCAAAATCCTGACTGTCGGCATACAATGCCGTGTGCCTGTGCGGGAAGGGGCCTTCACCACCTGTGACTTGGCGGCAATGCCTTCGGCGATCCGCACGCCTAGCCAGCGGGAGATCTGCGATCCACCAACCGGTTAGTGAACTTGGCGGTTCGTAGGAGACACGAATGAAGATCAATATTTTTCTCAGCCATCCGAAACCCATGATGAAGGTCCAGGCCGAGTTTATTGACGCCCTGGCACGACAACTCGAAGATCCGTACGGTCTGGTTTCTCACGCGCTTGGCCGTGAGAGTTATGACATGGATGCCCCCATGACGGCAATAAGGCGGCTGATGTTGGAGTGTAATGGAGTGCTGGTTGTGGCATTTCGCCGTTACTGGGTGGACCGAGGACACGAGAATCACGGTTGCGATATCACGGGTGTCAATTGCAAAAGCATCGCGGCTAGCTGGATGACGAGTCCGTGGTGCCATATCGAAGCCGCCATGGGCTTCCAACTTGGTCTGCCTTTAATGGTGCTGCGTGAAAAAGGGGTGATTGCAGATGGCCTTTTGGACCGTGGTGTCCGGGGTGCAAACTACCCCGAGTTCGAACTTGGGCCAGTAGTGCCTGATTTCATCACCGGTCCGCTTTTCAAGAGCATATTGCCGCAGTGGAGTGCAAGAGTTCGGAATTTCCGGGAATCGAGAGGAATGCCGGGGCCTTTTGCTGGATGATTTGAGCGCCTTGCCAGCGGCATGGCGGCAGCTACAATTTCAAATGAGGTCGAATACCGGCCGGATCACATAATAAAGCAAGACGCAACATTTGAAACAGCAAGGACTTATGAATCAGAGAGAAAAATCGTGGCAACCAACGTAACAACCAAGAAAAGAGGCAACTAGGCTGTTTTGCATAAGTCCTTTAATAGCAATAACTTGCGGGCGTAATTCAGTGGTAGAATGCCAGCTTCCCAAGCTGGACGTCGTGGGTTCGAATCCCATCGCCCGCTTTTGACATAACACTTTTTCATGAATCTCAACGATCTGTTTGCCCTTTCCTTCCAAGGACGACGCGACCGGATCGCCCTGGAGTTCGAGGGCGCAACTTTCACGTTTGGCGACATCGACTCCCGCAGCAATCGGCTGGCGCACCTGCTGTCCGGCCGGGGGCTGAGGGCCGGCGACCGGCTTTGCGTCTATCTGGCTAATAGTGCGGAGATGATCAACGTCTTCCTGGCGTGCGTGAAGATCGGAGCAATCTTCGTCCCCATAAACATCCTTTACAAGGAACGAGAAATCGGCCACATTCTTGCCGACGCCGACCCGTGTGCCGTGGTCACGTCGGCGGAGGCGTTTCCCGCACGAGTGCCGATATGGCGCCCCGAAGAATTGACTGCCGGCGCCGCCGAGCAGAATCCGCACTGGCCCGCGGTCGCGCTGGATGGCGATGCACCGGCGACGTTGGTCTACACCTCGGGAACAACCGGCGCCTCGAAAGGGGCCATCCTCACCCATAACAATCTAGCCGCCAACGCGCTGAATCTCATCACCTGCTGGCAGATTTCCCAGGCGGACCGCTTCCTGTTGGCGCTGCCGCTGTTTCACGTGCACGGCCTGGCTAACGGCTTGCACACCTGGCTGATCAGTGGATGCCGTATGCGGCTATTGGAACGATTTCAGCACGGCTCGGCGGCCCCGCAGTTTCTCGACTTTCGGCCAACGCTGTTCTTTGGCGTGCCAACCATTTACGTCCGCCTGCTCGAAATGCAGCCCGAGGCCGCGCAAACGATCGGCAAGTCCATGCGGCTATTTGTTTCCGGTTCGGCGCCGTTGCCCGCTCAGGTACTCGAAGATTTTCAGCGGCTGTTCGGCCACGTGATCCTGGAGCGTTACGGCATGACGGAAACGCTCATGAACATCAGCAACCCATACATTGGTGAACGCCGGCCTGGTGCCGTGGGATTGCCGCTTCCAGGCATCTCGGTGCGGCTGCAGGGCGACACTGGAAAACCGGTTGCGGACGGCGAAACGGGGGAGCTTTTCGTCGGTGGCCCTAACGTCTTCGCGGGGTATTGGCGGCGCGAAGAAGCCACGCGGGCGGCCTTCGTCGACGGCTACTTCCGCACGGGCGACCTCGCCGTTCGCTCCGCGGACGGTTACTTCACCCTCCAGGGGCGCAAAAGCGATCTGATCATCTCGAGCGGGTTCAACATCTATCCGCGCGAAATCGAGGAGTTTCTCGTCGAACAGGCCGGCGTCGCCGAGGCCGCGGTCGTCGGCATGCCGGATGAGCTGAAAGGCGAAGTCCCTATCGCCTACGTCGTCGCGACAAGCCCGGTGGATGTCAAGGTGCTGGAGGAATGTTGTCGCGCCTCGTTGGCCACGTTCAAGGTGCCGCGGGCTTTCGTCGTGGTCGATAAATTGCCTCGCACGGCACTTGGAAAAATCCAGAAACACCTGCTGCCAAAGCCGGAACGCAAATGAAGGCTCTGTCGATGGGGGTGTTCGGAAATTCAAAGGGGGAAATTCAAAGGGGACGCGGACAATTTCGGATGGCGGGAATGTTAGTTCGATATTGGTAACCGCAATGGCACGATTTAACTGTCCGCGTCAGCTTTGTTCTCTCGCCATTTGGTAGGCGTTCTCCAGGACAAAACGTCCTTATAGTTCACGCCTTGCTCCGCCGGCGCGGGCGGCGTGTCGTACCGTTCACACTGAGTAACTCCTCCCACGTCTTCACATGCAGCAAGCGAAGCGCCAACGCTTCAAGCCGACCTAGATCAGTCACAGCGTCGAGCAGGGCCACGATATTCGCGGACGGCTCGCCGAATTGCTCGCGGCCGAGAAGCAGAAGCACCCTCCGGGCTTCCTCAGCTTTGCCAATCGCTTCGCCCTCTTCGAGAATGGCCTGGTACATCACGGATTCTTTCATGTTCACCACTCCCCGGAGCAACAATTGGATCATCGCTCTATCATAACGAAGACCCATCAGGATGTAAGTCGCGGACCACCCAATCCTGCGGCGAGATTTCGGTGAGGTGCTTGAGCACATCGTCGATGGGACCGGGCATACGAGATTCCTTTGGCAGTCGTTACTCAGTTCTCGCCAACCGTTGAGACTTTACGCCTGGCCTAGCGCTTTGCCGTTCGCCTGCAGCCGCACCGCTATATTGCCGTGCGTCGCCTTGGAGTAGGGGCAGATAGTGTGCGCCTTGGCGACGAGCGCTTCGGCCTGCGACTGGTCGATGCCCTTCAACTCGGCGTTCAGCGTCACGTCCAGGAAATACCCGCTATCGTCCTTGTTGAGGTTCACTGTCGCGGTCACCTTGATGTCGCTGGGCTTCACGGCGATTTTTGCGAGGCCTGCCGCGGCCGCGATCGCGCTGCCGAAGCAGGCCGAGTAGCCGGCTCCGAAAAGCTGCTCTGGGTTAGTGCCAGGGCCGTGGGACCCGGGAGGAGAAAGTGCGAGGTTGATCTTGCCGTCCGGGCTGGTGGCTTTGCCTTCGCGGCCTGCGGTGGCGCTGGCGGTTTCCGATGTGAGTAGTGTCATGGGTGTCCTCCGTTAGAGTCAGTTAATTGGTGCCTTTCATCTTCGGCAACTCGATCACAGGCGGTTTTCCGCCGCCAGCACGGTTGAAACGCTCTCCCGAAGTGCCGGTTCCCGGGATGAAGCCGCCGTGAGATAGAAAGAACTGATTGTCCTCGACGCCCATAAAGCGGTCGAGGCGGTTTTTTTTGCCGGTGGCATCATGGCTGAAGGTGGCGGCGGTCAACTCCGTCCATTGCTCGTCGGCGGTGCGAATCCATTGGTTGCCGTAGAGGGCTTTCCGCTCGAGATGCCCGGTGCTTCCGCCAAAGTTCTCGCTGAAGCCGTGGAGCCGTTTGATATAGCCGCCGTCCTTCGGAGCCCGCATGCTGGAAATCAGCACCCAGGCCTTTTGGTCGTGATGAAAATAATAGCCCGCGTATACGGTAGATTGGTCCGGGAAGGGCTGGGCGGTGAGCAGAAAACGCTGAGGCACGCCTGTTTTCCACATATATTTCAAGTGACTGTGCCCGCCCGTCCCCTCATTGCCGAAAATCGAGGTGACAACCCCTTCCCCCTTGGCCACCAGGCTGACCTGATTATCCTTGTCCACTTTGGACCGGTCCTTGGCCGAGGCTCCTGTTCCCGCGTCCCAGACACTGAAAATGATCCGCCGTTCCTTTACGCTGTTCACCTGCATGCCGAAATAACCGCGACTAAAGCCGCAGGCCATGTAAAACGTGGTGACAGGATCCTTGAGCGCCGTGACTTCACTGTAAAACCAGACAATCTTGGCGTCGGGCGGCGTCAGATAGTTCAGGTGCACGGAGGCGGCATTGCGGCGCGCATCGAGGTTGAAATGTGCGCCTTCGACTGCCGGACCATCCAGTATAAGTGAGTCGATTTCCGCGGTCGGGCTACCGGCGGCATTCAGTGATTCCAGAGTAAACGTCTGATAGCCGGGCTTGGCAATGGCGAAATCACCGAATTTCACCGTAACCAGCTGCTCCGGCCCCAAGCCGGTGGCCATCACTTCATGGGCCTGGCCGTCCACTGTCAGCCTCACATTGAAAGCCGCATCCTTGGGCAAGCGCAGCGTCACCGACGCGACCAGCTTGCCCGCCTTTTTGAAATCGCCAAACCACAAGACTTTCACCTTGGGATCGCGCCAACCCGTGATGCCGCGTTTGGCCGAGACTTGTGCTGCTTCGGCATTCGGCGACAAATAAGCCGTCGCCGCGGGCACGCGCAGCTCCGCTCCCAGCGCCGGCATCGCCCACAACATCCAGCCAACAACGGTTATTCGTCCGATCATGATTGCTCCCCCAGTTCTATTCCAAGGGGAGTTGTAGCCGCAGAGTTGGCGGCGGCCAGTTCCTGGCACGTCATGCGAGCCGAGCATGACCGTTTCCCGTCCGCTTGACGATGACTGCCAATGTGGTATTATCCACGTGCGAGATTACTCGCCTTCAGGAAAAACGCAAGGAATACCAACATTATGTCCGTATTCGATCTCAGCCCACCAGAAAAGTTGCGACTCGTGGAAGACCTGTGGGACGACCTCGCGGCAACCCCCGAGGCCGTGCCTGTTCATGACTGGCAGAAGGAAGAGCTTGCCAGGCGCAAGGCGAATCTGCTAAAAAATACGGCGCCGGGCCTTTCCTGGGAAGAGGTTAAACAGCGCATTCGGAGCCGGCATGGCCGCTAAGTTGGTGCTCGCTGAGGAAGCCGAAAAGGACCTCGCTGAAGCGTACGCATGGTATGAGGGTCGACGGGTGGGCCTCGGGGAAGAATTCCTAAGCAGCGTTGATGCCTGCATCCAGGCCATTTGCCGCATGCCAAAAGCACGCGCGCTCATTTTCGGCTGTCAAAAACCGCTATAATTGGGTTGTTTGTTAGCAAAAGGACGGGGCTGCCGAGGCACCATCACAGAAGGGCGTCGAGGGGGAGTTGCTGCATGGCAACTAAACAACAGATAGACAGCTTTTATGAATTCGCCTCATCCCAAATCGATGATGGCGGAGCAGAATTTTCGATGGATGTGCTTTACTGTTTATGGAGGGTGAAGCACCCGACGCCCGGAGAACTCTCCGAGAGCGTGGCCGCAGTGCGTGCCGCTTACGCTGACATGGAAGCCGGGGAAAGTGGCCGGCCCGCACGGCTGGCGTTGCGGGAATCATGCGCACGACTTGGTCGGGTTATTGATGAATGAAGAGACCATCTTTAAGACACGCCGCGGTTTGATTTATCGAATCCTGTTCACCCTTCGTGATAACAAGGTCATTATTCTGCACCTTCGCGGGCCGGCGCAGGACTTTATCGCTGCAATGGAGGTTCGCAAGGCCAGATTGAGGACGCGGCGGCCCTGCAGTCCGCTGCAGCGTGAAGTCAGGCGCTACCCCCGGCTCGTGGGGGACCGTAAAGCCGGTGTTTGGCGAGATCCCAGCACCCCACGCAAAGCACTTTATATTGGCACGCCAGGAACCATGCCTCGGTCATTTCTCCTGCAGGCACGGCCAGCAACGCCTGCTCGCAGGCCCGGCACCAGGCATCGGGGCGTGCAGTGTCCGTTTCGTCACCCCAGAAGAAGCCGACGTTCGCGCCGCTGTCGATGGCGTGTACGATGTGAGTGCATACGAGGCCGATGCCTTGCCGGCCGTGCTTTGGGCAAATGACCTCCGCCATACACTCCGCCTCCCGCACGATTTTACCAGCCATCCGTAAGCTTGATGAAGTTCATGATTGCATCACCCCGCAGTTTATTTCTTGGACATTGTAAGGAATCGCTACTGGCAACAAGGGTTTACACGCGCAACTCCCCCGTGCTTTAGATAATTGACACGACGCCTGCAATGTAATCGATCAGCAGTTTCCTTTTCGCCAGCAGTTCCGTCCCGAGAAGCGGCAGTTTTCCGTTGTTAGCGATCACTTGTCCCGGTAAGACATCTCCAAACCACTCGACGTAGCAGACGAACGATTCCAATACCACGCGGCTGCCGTCGGCCAGAATAGCTTCGGTGGCAGCCTCCTGTTGCAGCCCGAGTTCTTCGATCATTTCCTGGGGGAAGACAAGCAAGCCGTTGAATGCGGTGTCAACCCAGACAGTGATAACCTTTGCCCCCTCGGATTCCGTACGGCGGACGGCGACATCCACGAGTGCTCGCAAGGACTCATCCACGCGACCGGTCACGTGGTCAACCCTCCCAAATGGATGGCGGCTGGGTGGCCGATGCGGATCACGAAGGAGATGCGGTCGGAATGAGCCTTTCGCGCCGCCGCAACCGCTCGTCCGAACGAATCGGCGACAAAGTGCTCGCCCGATTCCGGCTCAATTGCCACATAACAGTTGGGATGGGCCGCTTCCAATTCGGCCTGAAGTCGTCGGCCGTAGATCTCTTTCGCACGTTCCGCGACATGAACCGTATGGCTGGAAATCATCAGTGCTTCCCTAAATGGTCGGATGACGCACAACAATGGGCTCTTTTATTTTATCGTTATTCCCCTGTACTTGATAGCCGAGCTGCTGATCGACGTTTTTGCACTTTGGCCGGCGCCCCCCACGCCTTTACACCCGCGGCTCCCACCCCTTTTCGTATTCCCGGCTCCAAAAGGCCATCGCGCCTTTGTCGTCCCGAATCTGCCCTGTCTTGGGATCGCAATGCACCGACCTGCCCGTGCGATGGGCGATGTTGCCGAGGTGGCAGAGCAGCGTGCTCTTGGCGGCTTCCTCGATTTCGCTGTTGAGCCGAGCCCCGGTGCGGATAGCGCCGAGGAAGTTGGCCAAATGGACGGCATCGCCGGCCGTTCCCGTCGCCCGGCGCAGCTCCTTGCCGGCAATGTCGTAGACCACGTAGCCGCCGCTGTTGATGGCCAGCGTTCCGGTTTCGCCGTGGAATAACACGTCGGGAACACCGCCGGCAGGCAGGCGGCTGCAGCTTAGCCCTTCCCAGGAAATCGCCTTGCGGCCCTCGAATTCATAGCTGACCAGGTGCGTGTCGGGGGTTTCCTGATCGTCCTGGAAGCGATAACGGCCGCCTGCCGAGGTGACGCGCACGGGCAGATCGACGCCCAGGCCCCAGCGGCACAGGTCGATCATGTGAATGCCGTTGTTGCCGAGCTCGCCGTTGCCCCAGTGCCAGAACCAGTGCCAGTTGTAGTGCAGGTAGTTGGAGTGGAATGGACGCCGCGGTGCCGGGCCTTGCCAGAGATCGTAATCCAGGCCCTTGGGCAGGGTTCCTCCCTTGGCCTGGCCGATGCTGGGCCGGTTATTGAAGTACCACGACTGGGCGAAGTAGGCCCGGCCGATAGCCCCCTTGCGGACCTGCTCCACGGCCTCGATGACCTTGGGCCAACTGCGGCGCTGGTTGCCCATCTGAACCTGCCGTCTGTTTTTGCGGGCCGCCTGCACCAGCAATTCTCCTTCCCGCGGGTTATGGCTGCACGGCTTCTCGACATAGACGTGCTTGCCAGCGGCGCAGGCCAGAATGGCGGCCGGCGCATGCCAGTGATTGCAAGTGGCGACCACGAGGATGTCCACTGTCTTGTCGTCGAGAATCCGCCGAAAATCCCCGACGACGCGGGCCGCGCGGCCGCTGATTTTCTGGACCGCCGCCGCCGCCCGCTCCGCCCGGCCCTGGTCGGCATCGCAGACGTAGGCCACCTCGACCCCCGGCTGCTGCTGGAAGGCCGTCGCCAGGGCAGTGCCTCGGCTGCCTGTGCCCATGACGCCGACAATAAGTTTTTGATTGCCGGCTTGATTTTCCTGGCTGGCCGACGCTGATAGGGCCAACCCCGTGGCGGCACTGGCGGCCAGGAAATGCCGGCGACTGATGTTTGTTGACATGGTGAAGCCTCCGAGTATGCAGACACTCTTTCTTGATCGACCGCGTGTATTGGATGGAAGTATTGTCCTGGCGTGATTGATCCGTGTCAACGCATCAATGAAACGCTGTCCGGAATCTTGCCGTCTTGGTAAAATGCCGCAAAAGGAGACATGGGGCATGCGGACGAAAACGAATTCCAAGCGGAAAAGCAAAGCCGGACACGGCGAGCCTATAATCGTGGGGGAACACCTCGTCGTCGATCCGCGCGTTTGTCACGGCGAGCTGACCTTTCGAGGCACCCGCGTCCCCGTGGAAACAATCCTCGGCTACCTGGCCAAAGGACATACTTTGGCTTACCTGCGTAAAAGTTGGCCGGAGGTATCGGCCGCGGCGATCCAGGAAGCGGTTAACCTGGCGTCCGATCGCTTGATCCGACGTCATCGCGACAAGAAGCCATGAGCCAACTCGTCTTGGATGACCAGCTGGACGTGCAGATAATCCTCCCTGGCTTGGAGACCTGGATCACGGCGGTGCGTTTGCAAGACCGTTGCCCTGTTTTGCGCCATGCGTGCTCGAAGCGTCGGTGTGTCGCGACCGCTGCGCCGACCGAGAAGAGTTCGGTCATCTAATCGCGACGCTTCTTTTCGTCGAGAGTCTTCCAAATCAGCAAAGTGGTATCGTCGCTGCCGGAGGCGAGGAACTGGCTGTCGGGTGAAAACGCCAGGGCCCGGACCTGTGCAACGTGGCCGACGAATTCGCGCCGGACCTGGGCCGAGGAGACTTCCCACAGCCGGACCGAATTGTCCAGGCCACCGACGGCGAGCATGCGATTGTCCGGAGACCACGCCACGCAGACATCACGGCCACGCTTTGCAGTCAACTGCGTTAACAACGACTGGCGGTTGCCTGTCCGCAAATCCCAGACATCGCCTCGGTCGTGCGCCAGACGGCCAGCTTGGTGCCGCTGGGGGACAGGGCGACTGCTGGCCACGTGGACTTTACCACGCCGAACTTCCAAAGCAGTTTGCCGGTTGCAATCTCATAAACAGGAACTGTGTCGGTGCTTCCGTCGAAGAAAGCGACCCGCGCTTCGTCGGCAGAGAAGGACCAGCTGCGCGTGGCCGAGAACTTGTTGAAGGTCAATTGAAACAGCCGTTTGCCGGATGGGATCGCGAACAGCGTATCCGTCTCGGTGAGGTCGCACTGGTGGTCGCACATTACGTATGGCCCACGAGCTGCCCTAACTCCTTGCCGGTGGCCACGTCCCACAGGACGATCTTGTTGCCTGCGGCTGCAGCCAGGGTTTTGCTGTCAGGTGTGAATCGGACCAGGCTCGGGCCATACTTCAGATTGCTTTCGAGCTGGCTCAGCGGTTTTCCGGTCGCCGCGTCCCAGATTCGGGCCTCAACGCCGATCCGCTCATTATACCCCACCTCGCAGGATGTGGTCGCAATTGTCTTTCCCTCGGGCGACCAGGCGATGGAGCTGAGGCCAGAACAATGGCGGTCGGGCGTATGGAAGTGCCGCATCCGCGTCGTGCCCACGCGGGCAATCGCTCCGTCAGGCAGCGGATCGCCGAGGGCGTCACTCCGGGGTTGGGCGAGCGTTGCCGGCGTAAATGCCAGGCATGCCAATACGGCCATGACGGAACGCACAGCAATTCTGGTCATAAAATCCTTCCGCGTTTGAACTCTCCCTCAACTTCAACTACTGATGATCGTACGTCCTCCTTTGGTTTGCCGCAATGGGTGCCTGGGTCTGCTCAACCGGAGCGATGAGGTTGATGTGTGCAACCTGCTCGGTCCGCCACACCGACGCGCGTTTGCTTCTTCATGTTGCTTGCCGCGGTCAACCCAACCGACGCCTCGTACGATGGGTTTTTGCCCTTATTCCATTCAGCTCCTAGAATGAATTCCTCCTCCACCGCGACCCCCGCTTTGCGGTATGATGGGGCCTGTAGGGAGCACTAGGGCTCCGACTTAACCAGGGAGAACTTAAAATGAGCCGAATCGTACGAGCCATCTACGCCAATGGGGCGTTTCAACCCCTCGAACCAGTCAACTGCCAGGACCAAGAGCACGTTGTCATCACGGTCGAGAACGCTGGCACCGCCGAGGAGAATCTGCTGGACGCCGAATTTCTCAGGTACTGCGAAACGCAAGGCGACGATTCCGTTTCGCTGGAAGAAGTGCGGCAGGCGTTGGCCAAGATTCCCGGCTGCATCGCCAACGACGTTCGAGATGAACGAGACCAAGGTTAATGTCCGATCACTTCCTCGACACCGGCGCCCTTGTCAAACACTATCACTCCGAAATCGGTACGCCCAAAGTAGACTTACTCTGGAACACGCCAGGGGCCAGGTTGTTCGTCTCCCGGTTAGGAATCGTGGAGACAGTGTCAACCTTTGCCAAGAAGGTGCGTACTGGCACAATTACGGTTGCTGATTTTCACTTGCTCCGCCGGCGCTTCTTTGCCGACCTCCGCCGGCGGCATCCGGCCATCGTTCGGGTGCTCGTCCGCCACCATCAAGACGCCGTCCGGTTGCTTCTGCAGCATGGTTTTGTGTACGGCCTTCACACTTTGGATGCTATTCAGCTTGCGGTTGCCCTGGAACTGCCCCGTAAGGGTGTGCCCGCCGAATTAGTGACCGCTGACCATGTGCTCTTGGCCGTCGCACCTTTGGAAGGGCTGACCGTCAACAATCCCGAAGTGCCCTAAAACTGATTTTTGCGAGACGTGACACACCCGGTAACCCCGCAAGGACTTGACCGGTTTATGAAGACGGGCGTGCTGGCCTGCGTCCAACTTGAATGACATTGGCTTATGCCAATCGAATCCTGAAGCACAATTTGGCGAATCATACGCGGATTGCCCCCCTAATTATAGGTGGCGAGTGACGGTTAGCTATCTTGTACATAAAACAACCGCGCCGCCAGCCCATGCCGCTTTCATTACCAACCACGGAGATCCTCATGCCCGCCAAGAAAATCCTGCTTCTCGCTGGCGATTTCGTCGAGGACTATGAGATCATGGTCCCCTTCCAGGCCCTGCTCATGGTCGGGCACCGCGTCGATGCCGTCTGTCCGGGAAAAAAGGCCGGGCAGGCGGTGCGCACCGCCGTCCACGACTTCGAGGGCGATCAAACCTACACCGAGAAGCGCGGCCATAACTTCACGCTGAATGCCACTTTCGACCTGGTGAAGCCCGAAGAGTACGACGCCCTGGTCATTCCTGGCGGCCGCGCGCCGGAATATCTGCGGCTGAGCGAGCAGGTCTTGAAAGTGGTCCGACATTTCGCCGACAAGGCCAAACCGATCGCGGCCATCTGCCATGGCATCCAGATTTTGACGGCCGCCGGCGTGCTCGAAGGCAGAAGCTGCACCGCTTATCCGGCCATCGAGCCGGAGGTCAAGGCGGCCCGCGGCAAATTCGTCCACATTCCCATTGACGGCGCTGTCGTGGACGGCAACCTGGTCACGGCTCCCGCCTGGCCGGCGCATCCGCAGTGGCTGGCGAAGTTTTTGCAAGTCCTGGGGACGAAAATCGAATTGTGACCGGCCGCAATAGCAGGTCCATTGAACTTGGCCATGGCTTGCCAATGGGGTCCCTTCATCTCTAAACTGTCACCAGCCAACGGCCTCTTGAGTGGCCGGCGGCGGCGTGCCGCTGCAAAGGAATGACCTGTCGGGCCCGCGCAGCCCTAACTTCTTTGAGGTGAAATACCATGACGACGGCAACCTTGGTTCATCCCGAAGCCGGGCCTCATTCCCAAACATCACCGTTCGTCTCACGCGTCAATCCGCCGGAGCCGTTCACGTTGGTGCTGTTCGGCGCGACCGGAGATCTTGCCGGGCGAAAATTGCTCCCTGCCCTGAGCGGCCTTCTGCAAAACAAATACTTGCCGGAGGAATTTGCCATCGTCGGCGTCGGCCGGCGCGACAAGACCGATCAGGCGTTTCGGGAAGATGCCAAAAAGGATCTCGCCGAGTTCCGCAAAGGCGAGCCGGCCGATGCCGCCGCGGACTTCCTGACCCACGTGTTTTACCAGCGCTCGGACTTCACCACGGCCGAGGGCATGCGCGGAATCGCCAAGCGGCTGCGCGATCTTGAAGGAGAGCGGAATCTCCCCGGCAATCGCCTGTATTACCTGGCGACCGATCCGGAATTCTTCCGCCCCATTGTGGAAGGCCTCGCCGGCGCGGGCTTGATCCGCCGCGAGGAAGATCGCCCCTGGGCGCGCATCGTCATCGAGAAGCCGTTCGGCCACGACCTCGCCAGCGCCGTGGCCCTTGACCGCGACCTCTTGCGTTTTCTTCGGCCCGACCAGATCTACCGCATCGACCATTACCTCGGCAAGGAAACCGTGCAAAACCTGCTGGCGTTCCGCTTCGGCAACGCCATCTTCGAGCCGCTTTTCAACCGCGAGCATGTCGATCACGTGCAAATCACCGTCGCGGAAACCGTCGGCATGGAGGGCCGGCGCGGCGCCTTCTACGATCACGCCGGCGCGCTGCGCGACGTGGTGCAAAACCACATGCTGCAGCTGCTGACCCTGGTGGCGATGGACCCGCCGGCGACGCTCAAGTCGGGAGACCTCAGCGACGCCAAATTGAAAGTACTGCGCAACCTGGCGCCGCTGCATGGCGCCGACGTGGCCAAGTTCGTGGTGCGCGGTCAATACGGCGCTGGCACGATCGGAGACCAACCGGCCCGCGGCTATCGCGAGGAGGACGCCGTGGACCGCGCGTCGAGCACCGAGACCTTCGTCGCCTTGCGTGCCACCGTCGAGAGTTGGCGCTGGGCCGGCGTGCCCTTCTTTCTGCGCACGGGCAAACGGCTGCCGCGCCGCCTCACGGAAATCGCGGTGCAATTCAAGCTGCCGCCGCTGCAGTTGTTTCGCAACGTCGAATGTGCCGGCGACTTTTGCGATCTCACCGAGGCCAAGCCCAGCGTCTTGGTGTTTCGCATCCAGCCGGATGAGGGGATCAGCCTGTCGTTCTCGGCCAAGCGTCCCGGCATGCAACTGGATTTGCATCCGGTGGAGTTCGAGTTTGGCTACGGCAATTCGTTCCATGCCCAGTTGCCGGAAGCTTACGAGCGCCTCCTTTTGGATGCCCTGCGCGGCGACGCGACCTTGTTCATGCGTTCCGACGAACTGGAAGCCGCCTGGGAATTCGTGACGCCGATCCTGGAAGCATGGCACACGGCATCGCCGCCGCAGTTCCCAAATTATGCCGCCGGCACGTGGGGACCGGCCCAGGCCGATCGCCTGATCGAGGATCGATTTGGCGGTTGGCGGCGGCCGTGAATGGGTCCCACGTAGGGATGGGCCGCGGGCGGCAAATTGCGTCTCATCTCAACCCCCCGGGACACCCCTATGACATGAAACCGGTAACGGATTGCAACGGATGGTCACGGATGACAACGAGTGGCGTCGGTTGCGTCTCACGCGATCCGGCCGCTGGCCGTGGGATTCATTCATTTATACCCCCCCAGACAACCCTCGTGGATGCATTCACACCCTCCCCGGCGGTGTGGCACGCCAAGGTGCGCGGCCGGGGACCTTGGATTCATTCGGTTCGGCCCCCCCTATCACCCCCTCTAATTCATTCACGACCCCCCCTTCACGTGAAGACCAATGCCATTTTTTTGCCCCTGCGACTATCTTTGTCGCACCCCGTGGTGTAGCATCTAACCTTCACGGAACCGGGCCATGCGCGGCGAGGGCGATGCCTGGCACACGGTGGTGCTGCGTTTCAGCCCAGCGACGGCCACGCGTGTCGCCGAGAGAATCTGGCACCACAGCCAGCAGAAAACGATGTGTGCCGACGGAAGTTTGCTGCTGCGCTTCGAGCTGTCGGACTTGCGCGAGGTATTGCGCTGGGTGCTGTCGTGGGGGCGGGATTGCACGGCCCTGGAGCCGAAGCAGCTGCGGGAGATGGTAATGCAGGAAGTTTAGGCGATGCTCCAGGAATAAATGCCGCGCCCTTGCGGCGTGGATGGCTAGCGCCAGGATTTCCCGCACGCGCAGATACATTCGCTTCTCGCTGGCGCGGATGTCCCGGATGCGCTCGAGCAGCTCGTCGAAATAATCGGGCACGCCGGGACCAGGCGGGTTCTTGAGCCGCTCGTCGTCCATGGTGAAACCCTTCACCAGGTACTCGGTGAGCCGGGCGGTCGCCCTTTGGCGGAATTGCGTGCCACGCTCGCTGCGCACTCGGTAACCCACGGCAAGAATCGCGGGCAGGCTAAAGTGCTCGATCTCGCGCGCCACCTCGCGTGTCCCCTCCTGGCGAACTATCCGGAATTTCCGGATCGTTGCCTCTCGGGCGAGTTCGCCTTCGTCGTAAATGTTTACCAAATGCTCGTTAACGGTCCGAACATCCTTCTGGAACAACTCCGCGATCAGCGCCTGAGTGAGCCAGATCGTCTCGTTCTCGAAACGGCACTGGATGCGCGTGCTGCCGTCCTCTGTCTGGTACAGGACGATCTCGGATTGCGGCGTCTCGTCGGCCATCGGTTTCTCCTGCTCAGCCCGCACTATATTTGTCCGTCTGCTTGGAAGTCCCCCGGAAGCGCAGATTCTCCTCGTCCGAGCCGAGCGATTTGTCCAGCGACTTGACGCCGTCGAGTTTGTAGCCCATATGGCCGGAGTTGAGCTGCTGAATCTCGAAGCTGCCGGAGTTCATGGCCAGGTCGAAACGGTTGCTCTTGTCGGTTTCGGTGTTCACGGGATTGCGCGGCGGCACCTCGCCGTTGACGGCGATCTCGGTGGCGAGCAGTTTGCACTCCACGTCCATCATGCTGGTGCGATCCTTGCCGCTTTTGCAGTTGAAACAGGGCGTTTGGCCGATTTTTTGGGCCAGCAGCGCCACCTGCGCCGGCATCTTGTAGGGCGCCGAACCCGGCTTTTGATGCTCTTTCTTCGACCACATCTCGTAAACATCCTTCGCCAGGGCCGTGACGATCTGGATCTCCTTTTGAATCTCTTCGGCTTGCGGCGAGCTGCCGGCTTGCTTGAGGCGGCGCTGGGCATCCAGCAGCCAGGCGCCCACCTGGCCGCCCGAGCCTTTGTCGGAGTCCTTGCCGATCAAGTTGGCCATCGGCTTGGCGTTCTTTTTGTCGCTGATCCAGCCGAGCTTGCCGAAATCGTAGGCGGCGTTGTTGACGCCAAAATTGAACGAGTTCACCTCGACCTCGACCTGCACCGTCACCTCCTCGATGACCTCGTTGCCATCACGCATCACCTTGTGCTTGACCTTGAGGGGAATCGTCTTGCCGTTGATTTTCTTCCAGGCCTTGCGCTGGTCGCGAATCATGTCGCCTTCCATGCCGATGCCCGAGGTCTGCAGGCCAAGCGAGGTCATGCTGATTTTCATCGGCTTGCCGGTGCGGATCGCTTCCTCGAGCTTCTGAGTGTCCATGACGGCGGCGGCCTTGACCAGGTCCTTGGAGCGGTTGACGTCGGCCTTCGACCTCATCAACTTTGCCGCCCGGCGCGAAAATCCTCGTCCTTTTTGAGATTGGCGATGACGTTTTTCACGTATCGCTCATCACCCTCGCCTTGGGGGTGATATTTCGCGAACTTTTTGGAGCCGAGGAACTCGGATGTTGGCAGAAGCAGTTCCTTAACCATTTCCTTGAGCTCATCATCGGGCATTTCCAGCAGGGTCTGCCCCCGGATGCCGCGGGCGGAGTTGATGCCGTGGCGCAGGCCGCTAAAGACCGTTTTGCCGTTGACCTTGGTCTGGCTGGTGCAGACGCCGACGGCATGCTTATAGCTTTTGATGTCGTGGGCGCAAACGCCCTTGCCCTGCATGTCGTCGAAGGTGGGGCCGAGCCGCGAAGCGGGCGTAACCTTGCTGTTGCACTCGACCTGCTCGCCGTTTTTGGAGCGGAAAAGGTACTTGCGGTCGACGACTTCCCAGTCCTGGTTGTTGCGGGCCTTGACGTGCTGATCGCCTTGCTTGGCGTTGACTTTCTTGGGATCGGCCGGCAAGCCAGCCTTTTTAAGCGTGGCCAGCAGGAACTCGCGCATGACGTCGTTTTCGTTGATCGCCGCCGATTCCAGGGGGCAGTTGTCGAGGCGGCCGGTCTTGCCAAGCGCGCCGATGATCTCATTCCTTTTGCCTTCGAGCGCTTTGCGGCGCTTGCGGAAGGCGCGTCCTTCCTTGGTAAGAATGTTGCCTCGTTTCTGCTTGGCCTGGGCGGCGAGTTTTTTCACCTTGCCGAACAGGCCCTTGGCGTCGAAAAGAAGCCCCGGCGGGCCCATCAGCGAATCCGGATCTTCGACATGGTCGTCGATCGAGGGATCGTCCATCTTCTGGTTGAGCTGCTGCTGCCTGTTCAGCAATTGGGTCCTGGCCGACTGGAGCATTTGCTGCTTCTCGAAGGGCAATTTGGGATCATTGAGATAGCCGTCGAGCACGCCGATGGCGGCTTGCACGTCGAGCTTTTTGGAAACGTAGGCCTGCCGCTTGGTGAACGGGTTGTTTTTGGCGAAGCCCTCCAGGTATCTTTTGCGGGCTTGCAGTTTGGTGAGCGTCAGGGCCGCCGATTCAAGCACTTGCTGCTCCTCATCGCTGCCGTTTTCCTGCACTTGCTGGGGCACCTGGTTAACGAGCTGTTCCAGGAAGTTTATCCGCGCATCGACCTGCTGAATATCCCCTTGAAGCTTCGCCGTCTGGGGGACGCGGTCGAACTTCCTCTCGATAAAATCCTGGTTTTTCTCCACGAGCTTGCTGACTTGGGCGATCAACGGATTCGCCCGGGGCTTTTGGGAGGCGACCTTTAGCGCGTTGTCGATTTCGCCCTTGATGGCCCGGAGAACCTTGTCGAGCATGCCGGGTTGGACTCCCTGCTCAGGGAGCTTCTCGGCGTTTTTGAGCTTTTGGCTGAGCCGCGAGAACTCCGAAGCGTTCGTCTTCTCGATGTTCTTCAGCGCATTGGCAAGGAATTCCGTGGTGATCGGCTGCAGCGGCGGCGTGCTGGATGTCGTGGGTTGGACCTTTGGCGGCGGCAGCCGGGTTGACCGCGGCCTGAGGATCTCCTCCTTGTCCTGCTTGCCATTTTCGTCTTGCTTCTGGTTTACTTCCACTCGTGGCGTGGATTTGGCGGCATTGTCGATTTCCTCGCGGATGGAGCGCAGCACCTTGTCGAGCATACCGGGCTGGATCCCCTGCTGCTTGAGTTTCGCCGCATTATTGAGCTTCTGGCTGAGCCGCAAGAACTCCTGGGCATTGGTCTGCTGAATGCTCTTGAGCGAATTGGTAAGGCTTTCGGTGGTGATCGGTACTTGCTCGGGCAGGTCGTCGCTGTCTTCGCGCTCCAGGTTGTTCAGTTCCTCGTTGCTGAGTTGATCGAGCTTGTCAAGTTCGACCAGGTTGCCTTCCTCAAGGCCCTCGAGGCTAATTTTCTCCTCATCGGGGGTGGCCGTGGCGAAATTGAGGCGGAGCACGGCGGTAGTGATTTTCAGCAGTGCTTTGATGAAGGCGGGCAACTGGGCCGTGTTGCCGTCGACCTTTTTCTCCGCGGTGGTGTTGATGCTTTTGCGATGTTCGGTGAGTTTCTTGAGAACAATCCTTTTGCGGGCGTTGAAGGGCTTGACCAGCTTGTCGCTGCCTTTATTGGCTTTCTTGCGGACGATATCCTGCAGACGCTGCAGATCCTTGACGATGTCATTGAGGCGCAACTCCGGCTTGGTCTTCGGGTCCGGCTTGACCTTCTGATAGGCGGTTTTGGCCCTTTTCAGCAGGGCGATGATCGTGGCGGGACTGTTAATTGTCGGCATGGCGGCTCCACGGGTATTTGTTGCAAGGAGGAGGATTTCGCCGTAAATTGCTGGGAATTTGCGGGTATTGTAGGGTTGCTGGGGGACAGGTCAAGGTAGTCGCGAGCCGGATGGACACTGCTCTGGCCTGGGATTCGCCAGAGAGGGAAAGTGGCAGCAATCCCATTGACCCTGCCCAGTTCTTGAGACGAGGCAAACCACAGCGGTCGCGATACTCCGGAGCATCGTGCACACGGAATGCCTACCACCCCTGCAGCATCGTCTGCAGATTCTGATTGAGCACTTTTTGCAATGCCGGATCGACGCCGCTGATCGATTTCTTGAGCCGGAGCAGGAACTCGCGGTAGGCCTGTTCTCTTTGCGGATCATTCTGGATGAGCGAGAGCTTTTTGATCACGTCTATTAACTCAGCCCCCTTGCCGATGCCCATTTGCTCCAAGTAGCCCTTGGCATGATCCAACTCGCCGTTGATGAGGGCCTGATCGAGAAGCTCCAGTTTCTCTTCATCGAGCCCCTGACCTTTGGGCTGTTCCTGCCGTCTGGGCTGCTGGCCGCGCAAGACCACCTTCTCCAGGGCGTCGGTCATTTTTTCGCTGTACTCCTCGATCATGTCATTGAAGTCCTGGAAATCTTCTTCCTTGAAGGGGACGGCATTGGAGGCGTTCTGCAGGAACTTGCTCACCATCACCAGCGTGTGCTGCTGGACGGTTTCTTCCTTGTTGGTCGGCTTGATGGTGGTAGTGATGGCGGGGTTGATCATGCGCAGCATGAGGAAGCCGCCTACCAGACGCAGGCACTCCACCTTATTTTTGGCCTTCTCCTCTTCTGTTCCCTTATCGAGCGGATAGCGCTGCTGGGCTTCCTTGAAGATCTCCGCGCTCACCTGGGCCATGTCGTCCGGAATGGCGTTCATGCTCTCGTCGGAAAGCGTGGAATCGAGCAGCGTTTTGGCCATTTTGCGAACGACCACCTTGTTGTTCGCCTGCAACTGGCGCACTTGCTTCACCAGCGGGTGGTTGGGGTGGCGTCCTCGAAGATCTCGAAGTCGAATCCTTGGTTGAGCTTCTTTAATTCCTCTCCCATGGACTTATAGAGCGGGTCCTTGTCGAGCTCAACCTGGGTGGCGAGAATCGACGGCTTGACGGCGGGAACGACCTTGACGTCCTTGACCAGGTCCTTGCACAAATTCTGGGTGCGCTGCACGGGCACACCCATGCGTTCGTTGCCGTAGGCAGTGAGCAGCTTGGAGCAAAAGTTGTTGGCGCGCATGGGGTGGGAGCCAACAGAAAGGTTCTTTTTGACGTCATCGGAAATCAGCGATTTGCAAAGCGGAATCAGCAGGTCCGGCGACTTGGAATGCTTGGCGACCAGTTCCTTGGCCAGGTCCTCGGATTCCCTGCCACCCATGGCGTTTTCGAATTCATTGAGCTTGTCCGTCGTGGGAGCATCCACAATGGGTTTGGTGAGCCGGGCCTTCCCTTCCTGGAGCACTTTCCCCGCCTCCTGGCTCATCTCGGGGGGAATGTTGCCGTTGTTGGCGTAGGCGCTGAGCAGGATCAGATCGTCGTAGGAGGGAGTCTTGGTGGGCGAATTCACCTTTCGATTCAGGTCCGAGATCGAGTTGGTGAAATCGAGGAGCGAATTGGGAATTTCGTTGAGAGTGGCGCGCAGGGTCTTTGCCGCCTTGACGCGATCGTCTTCGCCGAACTTGGCGCCGTGCTCCTTGATATAGGTGTCGCACTCCTTGATAGTGCCGTTGATTTTGAGAAGGATGCCGTCGAAGGCCTCGCGGAAGGTCATGGGCTCTTGCTTGGCTTTTTTGCGGCGGCCGCGCTCTTCCTCGATTCTCTTGACCTCCGCGTCGATTTCCTCGACCTGCTTGGCCAGCTTTTTGAGGCCGTCCGATTTCGAGAATTGAGGCGTCTGGCGGAGCTTGGTAAGGATCTCGCCCTCGCCGCCGAGCTTGCCCAGGGTCTCCGTCGCCTTGGTGATCGGGCCTGTGATCTCGTTGTGCTTGATTTGGATGGCGATGGTTTTTTTGACCGTCGGCAGGAACTGCTCGAGTTCATCGAGCACGTCCTCGGCCTGGTCGAACTCGTGGCGCTGGCCGTGGCCGGTGGCGGTGGCGACCGAATCCAATGCCTTTTTCTTTTCCAGGAAGGCGTTGCCGCCGGTCACGTCGGATTTCTGCACGATAAGCACGTCGGGCATCAGCTTTTTGAGGTGGTTTTGATAGTCGATGAGCGGCTGGTTCTTGCCGAGCCGAAAATTGCCGCGCTGGCCTTCTCCCTCCTGCTTCTTGACGGCAGTCCAGCCGGTTGGCTTCTCGACATCCTTTTTCGGCTGGCTGGAAATCGGTTCCTTGGGGGACGGTGGCCGATTCGGCCGGGGCGGCGGCACCGGCTTGGTTTCGCGAGTTTCTTGCTTGACTTCCTCGTGCTGCTCTTGCTGCGACGGGTGGCTTTCTCTTCGTCCTCCTCGACGTCGCTGAGGTGGCTTTCGTCGATCTGGCTGAGGGCTTCGAGGTCCTTGGCCGTGACAAACTCGTTGGCGTCGAGTTCAGCGAGGTTCAGGCTGTCGACGACGATGACCATCTTGCCAAGCCTGGAGAAATACGGCTTGACCTTGCGATCCGCTTTCTGCTTGACGTAGCTGAGCCGAATCTTGTTGATATCTTTTTTGACATTGAGCTTGGCGAGGTCGAAGTGCTCCCGCTCCCCCTGCCGGGCCCTTTCGTCCTTCTGGGCGATGGCCACGAGGACCTTGAGATTCTCGAGCACCTTCGGCTCACGTTGAGTTTGCACCTTGCTGACTTCGGAAACTTGCTTGAGGAACTCGGTTTTGTCCTTTTTCCATTGATTGACGAGCTTTCCGGGGCTTTGAATTCCTGGCATGGTGTGACTCCGGGATGGTGTTCAAAAAAGAGGACGAGGCGGCTCCTCCAGCATCAAGATGTTTTACTCGGAACAACGATGATTGGCACCGGAGCCTGCGATGTCATTGGTGGAACCAGGTTCGACCGCGGGCGAAGAGGGCAACGGTGGGTTTGTGCGGGAGCGTAACTTGGATGCCAAGCCCAAGCGTATTTAACAATCCTTGACCAAGCTTTTCCCTTTATGGACTTGGATGGACAGCAAAAATCGGTGGCCATCTTTTTTGAGAATGTAATGGCTGCCCTTTGTCCTGATTAGGCGAAATCCAGCTATGTCAATCGCGCGGATCGCTATTTCGGCAGTAATACGAGGAACTTTAGGCATCCAAGATGACAACCTTTCGCTGGGCACCAAAGGGAATATCGTCAAGGGGGGATCCGTCCACGGAATGGCCACACCCATCGCAAGGTATTCTTCAATGAGCGCACGTGTCGAATGTTCCGGCAATGATTTTTTTCCCAGACGCTTTGTCTTCGTACACCTTGTCAGCCAAGAGCAAAGCCTGAAGAACCGGGTTCTTGTCCGAAACACCATTTTGCTCTAACCGCAGCAGGCATCACAAAGACTCCCCCCCCTAAGTCCTCGTCGGGAATGCTCGTTTAAGATAACATCATTATGCGCTTGAAGTTACAGAAAAAACATGAGAAACAAGGATTAGTGATGAAAAACTTTGCCAGATGTCAAGTCCAGTTTTGAAGAGACTAACACATGGCTAGTTGCCGTCAAGATGAAAGTTTGTACAAAATGGCAGTAATGTCCCTTGCCCATTTTTGTCCAGCACTTCCCGCTTGACTGAATCGCCGCAACTCGCTATCAGGCTGCTTCTCGCACTCGAACAGAATGAAGTGATGCCAATGACCAGGCGTACACATACCCGGACTACCGGAATGGCGGTGCTGCTAGCTGCTTGCCTTTTCGGGGCGTGCGGCTGCACTTCGTTCGAGGACTGGGTGCACAACGGCTTCAAGGTGGGGCCGAGCTTCGAGGATCCAGGGGCCCGCGTTGCCGACGATTGGATCGATATTGAAGATCGCCGCATCATGCGCGGTCCCGTCAAGACCGATGCTTGGTGGACTACCTTCGACGATCCGACGCTTGATTCCTTGATCGAAACCGCCCGCTTGCAAAACCTCGATCTGAAGAGCGCGGCCGCGCGAGTCCTCCAGGCCAAGGCCCAGCGAAACATCACGGCCGGCAACCTATTTCCCCAGACGCAAAACGCGATCGCCGATTATCTCCATGCACAGATCCCGCAAAGCCTGATCGGCGCGCCGATGGAGCTCAATGCGTGGGCCACCGGTTTCAATGCGAGCTGGGAACTTGATTTTTGGGGCCGGCTGCGGCGGCAGGTCGAATCGTCGAATGCCGACTTGGACGCTTCCGTCGACGGCTATCACGAGGCGATGGTCACGCTATTGGCCGACGTGGCCACCAGTTACGTGCAGATTCGGACCTTCCAGCAGCGGATCGCCTTCGCGCGCCGCAATGTCGAGATCCAGCAAGGCACACTGCGGCTCGCCCAGGCCAGGCTCGACCAGGGCAAGACATCATCGCTAGATGCCGAGCAGGCCCGCTCCAACCTGGCGCAGACAGAGGCGTCGATTCCGCCGCTGGTTATCGGTCTGCGGCAAGGGAGCGATCGGCTGTGCGTACTGCTCGGGCAGCCGGCACACAATATGTTGGCTGACTTGCGGGAAGCGCCGATTCCGACGGCGCCGCCGCAAGTGGCCGTGGGCATTCCCGCCGAATTGCTGCTGCGCCGGCCGGATGTACGCCAGGCATTGCGCGAGGCGGCGGCGCAGTGCGCCAGATCGGCGTTGCCGAGGCCGATTTCTATCCGCGCTTCGCCGTCTCCGGCTTCATCGGCTATACCGCCGACGATCTCCGTCAGCTTTTCGAGTCGAGCAGCTTTACCGGCTATATTCTGCCGAACTTTCAATGGAAGATCTTGAACTATGGACGGATTGTCAACAATGTTCGCTTGCAGGACGCCCGCTTGACCGAAAAGGTCCTGCAGTATGAGCAAAAAGCTCTGACCGCGGGCCAGGAAGTGGAGGACGCTCTTGTTGGTTTCTTGCAGTCGCAAATGCAAGCCCGCAGCCTCGCCGAAAGCGCTGACGCATCGAACCGGTCGGAGGAGCTGGTGCTGGAGCAATACAAGGCAGGCCTTGTGGATTTCAATCGCGTCTTCACGATTCAGACTCAGCTTCTCGCCCAGCAGGACCAGTTGGCGGTGGCTCGCGGCAACATCGCGCTGAATCTCATCGCCGTCTACCGGGCCCTCGGCGGTGGCTGGCAATGCACAGTGCAACGATCGGCGGGGCCGGTCCACATGCTGCGGCCGATCCCCCTCGATCGCTAAGAGTCTGTCCGAAAAGGGGTCAGGCACCGTTGCCGGAACGGCCCGGAGGGTGCTTCGCACAACGGTGCCTGACCCCTTTTCGGACAGACTCCAAGAACCTGCCGCAAAAGGGGCACCGTCCCTTGCTAATTGGACGATTTCCTGCAAGAATAGCACTCCCCCGTAAACATGAAGAAAGGTGGACTCGTGCGAAGGTTACTGACCTGGCTGGCGATTTTGGGTGTGGTGACCGGATTGTTGGCCTTGGCCGGCCTGCAGGCCGCGTCGTGGCTGCAGCAGCGCTGGCGCCGAAATACATTACTGCCAAGGTTTCGCGCGGCCGCGTGGAAACCGTCGTCAACTCGACCGGAACGGTCAAGCCGGTCCTGTCGGTATCCGTCGGCGCCTTCACGTCTGGGCCGATTGCCACGGTCAATGTCCAGTTCAACAGCGTCGTCAAGAAGGACCAGTTGCTCGCCCTCATCGACCCCAAATTGCAGGAAGCCGCCGTGGAGCGCGACCGTGCCGCCGTCGACAGTTCGAAAGCGGACCTCAACCGCATCGAGGCCCTTTATCAGCAGGCCAAGAATAACGAGCAACGGGCCCGGGACCTTCTGGCGATCAGCAAGGACTACCTCGCCGAAACCGATCTGGACCAGTATTACTTCACGCGGCTGAGTTACGAGGCCCAGCTTAGACTGGGGGCGGCCGCCATCAAGCAGGCCGAGGCTAACCTGAAGAATTCCATTGCCCAGCTTGAATACTGCAGGATCCTTTCGCCCGTCGACGGCACCGTCATCGAGCGCAAGGTTGACCCTGGCCAAACCGTGGCCGCCTCCTTTCAGACGCCGGAGTTGTTTATCATCGGCCCCGACATGGATAAGCACATGTTCGTTTTCGCGTCGGTGGATGAAGCCGACATCGGCCAGATTCGCAAGGCTCAGCTACGCGAAGAGAAAGAGAACAAGAAACTCGTCAGGTTCACGGTGGACGCCTACCCTGGCGAGCTTTTCGAAGGCAATATCAACCAGATTCGCCAGAATTCGACGACCACGCAAAACGTCGTAACTTACCCCGTGATTGTTGAGTCCGCCAATCCGGAATTGAAATTGATGCCGGGCATGACTGCCAACCTCACCTTTCAGGTACAAGAGAAAGACAAGGTGCTGCGCATACCCGCCGGGGCCCTGCGCTTTGTGCCGACGATTGCTCAAGTGCGGCCGGAGGACCAGCATTACCTTGATGCGTTCCAGGCGACGGCGCCTGAAGCTGGCAAGAAGAGCACCGCAGCCGAGAAAGCCGACCGCAGCCGCCAACGACAGCAACGCATCGTCTGGGTCAAGGACTCCGAGCTGCTGCGAGCCGTGCCGATCAAGCTCGGCATGATCGAAAACCAATTCGCGGAGATTCTGGAAGGCGAGTTGGCGGAAGGCTCAGAGGTGGTCACGGGCACGGGATGAAGAGTGAAGAGTGAAGAGTGAAGAGTGAAAAAATGCAGTCCTTTTTTCACTCTTCACTCTTCACTCTTCACTCTTCACTCTTCACTCTTCACTCTTCACTCTTCACTCTTCACTCTTCACTCTTCAATTCCGGGCTAATAAATGCGTTTAATTGATTTGATTCTGATCTCGTTAAGGACGCTCACCAAGAACAAGCTGCGCTCCGGGTTGACGGTCCTTGGGGTGGTCATTGGCATTGCCGCGGTCACCACCATGGTGTCGCTTGGGCAAAGCGCCGGCCAACTGGTGCAGGACCAATTCCAGGCCCTGGGCTCCAATGTCATCCTTGTGCTCCCCGGCAACGGCCAGAACGGCGGCGTTCGCTCGGGAACGGTGAACACGCTCACCGCGGCGGATGCCGATGCTATCGCGATGGAATGCCCCGCCGTGCTGGCCGTCTCGCCCTTCATCGGCACTTCCGGCCAGGTCATCGCCGGCAATATCAATTGGCAGCCCGACCAGATGTTCGGCGTCGGCATCGACTATCCCGTGGTTCGCAACTGGGATATGGCCAGCGGGGAGTTTTTCGGCCAGAAAGAGCTTGCCGGGGCGAGCAAGGTGTGCGTGCTAGGCCATACCGTGGCTCGGCAGCTTTTCCCCGACACCGATTCGGTGGGGCAGCAGGTGCGCGTCAAGAACATCCCCTTCACCGTCATCGGCGTGCTGGTGCGCAGGGGCGCGAACATGGTGGGCCAGGACCAGGACAATATCCTGCTCATGCCCTACACGACGGTGCGCAAGCGTCTGCAAAACTCCGCGTTTGCCAACATCGATCTGGTCTTCGTGTCCGCCCGGAGCGAAGGCCTGTCGGCACGTGCCGAGAGTGAGATTCGCACGTTGCTGACGGAACGCCACCGCATCCCGCCCGGCGAGAAAGTGGATTTTGAAATCCGCAACACGGCCGACATCGCTAACGTCTTTGCCGCCATCATGGGAACATTGACGGCAATGCTTGCCGGCATCGCGGCCATTTCGCTGGTGGTCGGCGGCGTGGGCATCATGAACATCATGCTCGTCTCGGTGACCGAGCGGACGCGGGAGATCGGCATTCGCATGGCGCTCGGCGCCAGGCCCCGCGACATTCTGCGTCAATTCTTGGTGGAAGCGGTGGTGCTGTCCAGTGTCGGCGGAGCCATCGGCATCCTTTGCGGCGTGCTGGGCTCGGCCGGCATCATCGCCCTGATCAACGTTCTGCTCCCCACCACGAAATGGTCGTTTCAGGTTTCGATCCCGGCTGCGATCATCGCAATGCTGTTTGCTGGGGCGGTGGGCATCTTCTTCGGCTATTACCCGGCACGCCGTGCCAGCCGGCTCGATCCGATAGAGGCTTTGCGTTATGACTGAAGGTTGATTGCAGATTGCAGAAATAACAATCTGCAATCCTCAATCTCAAATCTGCAGTCCTCAATCTGCAATCCCCCCGGATTGATGCGGTTTTCCTGATCGAAATAACCGATACAACCACTAAACTCCGTCCGCAGACATGACCCATGGCACTGATTGAGCTGCGCAATTTGAGCAAGATTATGACCTGGGCGAGGTGAAGGTCATGGCGTTAAAAGGGGTGGCCCTGGACATCCAGGAAGGCGAATTCGTCGCCCTGATTGGGCCGAGCGGTTCCGGCAAATCGACGCTGATGAACACCGTGGGTTGCCTGGACCGTCCCACCAGCGGCAGCTACCGTCTTGCCGGCGAAGAGGTGGCGGGTTTGAACCCCGATCAACTGGCACAGATTCGCAACCGGAGGATCGGCTTCGTCTTCCAAAACTTCAACCTGCTGGCGCGGACGACGGCGCTGGAAAACGTCGAGGTGCCGCTTTTGTACAACCCGGCTTGCACCGCGGCGTGAGCGGAAGCGACGAGCCAAGGAAATGCTCGGCCGGGTGGGTCTGGCCGACCGCCTCGATCATAGGCCGAATCAGCTTTCCGGCGGCCAGCAGCAGCGCGTGGCCATAGCCAGGGCGCTGGTGAATCAGCCGCCGATTCTGCTGTGCGACGAGCCGACGGGCAACCTCGACACGCGCACCAGCCGTGAGATCATGGACCTGTTTGCCAAGCTCAACAAGACGGCGGGTCTCACGGTGATCCTGGTGACTCACGACCTGGAAGTGGCCAGGCGAGCAAAGAGGGCGCTGGTCCTGATTGATGGCGAGGTGGTCGTCGATACCACCGACTTTGTGGTCGCCGAAGCGGCGCTGCACCGCCGAGCGTTGACGGAAGAGTGAAGAGTAAAGAGTGAAGAGTGAAGAGTGAAGAGTGAAGAGTGAAGAGTGAAGAGTGAAGAGTGAAGAGTGAAGAGTGATTGCTTTTTTTCACTCTTCACTCTTCACTCTTCACTCTTCACTCTTCACTCTTCATTCTGGAGTGGTGGCATGCCGCGAAGTCTGCTCCTTGGGCTGGCACTTTTGACGATGTGCGGCTGCGCGCTCACGCCGGAGGAGTTCTGCCGCAACGTCATTTTGCCCGAGCAGCGCACCATCCAGACACGCGATCCGTCCCAGTTCCCCCCAGTACCGATCCCGACTAACGTGCCGCCGCGAACCGTGTCGTCAAGCAAATCGCCCACACTGCCCTGGCAGCTCTCCCTCGACGAAGCGATCCGCATTGCCCTGGAGAACGCTCGCGTCATCCGCGTGCTCGCCGGGGCGTCGGTGGTCGCCAGCGGCCAAACCATCTACGACGCGGCCATTACGAACACCTCCATCGACCAGGCGCAATCGACCTTCGACCCGGTGCTAGGTTGGAACAACACCTGGAACCGGACCAACACGCCGCTGGGTGAATTCAACACGCCGGAAGGCACCATCACCAGCGGCGGCTCAAGCACGGCGGGCGGCTTCACCTCCGTCAGTCCGACGTCCGCGATCTTTCCCGTCATCGGCAGCCTTCCCACCAATACCTACACCAGCGACCTGTCGCTGACGAGGACTAACGTGATCGGCGGCAAGTGGGAGGTCGACTGGACGGAGAACCCGACGCGCATCGCCCAGCCCGGCCCCTTCCCGCTCAACCCGGAGAACCCCAGCGCCGTGGCCTTGAGCTACACGCAGCCTTTGCTGCAAGGCGCGGGCTTCGCGGTCAACACGGCGCCGATCGTGATTGCCAGGCTGAATACCGAGCAATCCTATTTCCAGTACAAGGACAGCGTCCAGCAATTGGTTCTGGGCACCATCACCGCCTACTGGAACCTGGTGCAGGCCCGCGTCAATGTTTGGGCACGCAAGATTCAGGAGCAGCAATCCAAGGAGGCCTTCGAGCGCGAAAGCGCCCGCCTCAAAACCGGCTTCAGCGACGTGGGCACGGTGTCGCAAACGAGCGTCACTTACCACCAATTCCGCGCCAACCGCATCGCCGCCGAGGCCGATGCGTTGACCAAGGAAGGGACCTTGCGCAACCTCCTTGGCTTGCCTCCCGACGACGACAAGGCGATCATTCCGACGTCGGCGCCCGCGAGCCGGCGGCTGCCCGTCGACTGGGACGGCTTGCTGCGCGTGGCCGAGGAGCGCCGGCCCGACATCGTCGAACTTAAGATCATTGTCGAAACCGACCAGGTAAAACTGATCCAGGCCGAAAACGTCGGCTTGCCGCAGCTCAACGCCTCGGCCCTTTACCGCTTCAGCGGCCTCAGCGGCGAATTGCCGAGCGGAGCGGACCTCTCGACCCGGCCAGGGCAGTACAACGATTGGCAGCTCGGCCTCAACTTCTCCGTGCCGCTGGGTCTGCGGACAGGCCGGGCACAGGTCCGTCAGCAAAATCTCATGCTGGTCCGCGACCGGGCCAACATCGAGCAGCAGTTGCACCTCGTCATCCACCAGCTGGCCCAGACCGTGCGCGACCTGGACAGCGCCTACGAGCAATACCTGGCATTCAAGGAAACGCGCATCGCCGCCGACATCAACTTGAAAGTGCAAAACGAGAAGTTCCGGACCGGGCAAACGATTTACCTCAACGTGCTGCAGGCCCTCAACGACTGGGGCACCGCGGTATCGTCGGAGGCCCAGCAGCTTTTGATCTACAACACCACCCTGGCCACGCTCGAACAGGAAACCGGGACGATTCTGGAGACGCATGGTCTGGTGTTTGCCGAGGAGCGTTTTGGCGCCTTGGGACCACTTCTGCACCGCCGCCAATACCCCTTCGCCCAGCCGCCGGTCGGTTCGCCGCAACAGTACCCCAGCACGGGATCGCCGTCGGAGAATTCGTTCAACTTGCAGAATCCGGCTGTGCGCGACGGGAAAACACCTGGCGTGCAGTTGCTGCCGCCGCGGTAGGATTGAACCCGTGACCTACCCATGTTGCACTTTTCAAGAAATTGGTGAAGGCGTCTTGACACACAGTCTACCGGGCAACAGAATTGTGTACACTAATCTGTGTGCCTTTTGGGTTGGCATGGCCCCTTCTTGGGCTTGAATTCTCACCAGCTATTGGTCGCTATGGGGAAATCATTGGCGCAGGAACCGACGACTTCCTACCGCCACCTGATGGCATCGAGTTGACGGTGAGCTATCCCCTACCTGCCGAGCAGGGACGCTTGCACGTTCACGTGCAACCCGTGATTCGACACGCGGACGCCGGCGAACCTCTGCAACTAACGCTCACGGCTCGTGGCCGGCCCGCGTCATCGCACATGTGAGGCGGACTTGATCACGGGCCAAGAGACAGTGGAGGAAGGACCGCTTGAAACACGGGAATCCGGGCCATTCCTAGCGGAGTGGCTTATCGGGAATAGATCGCTCGGCTGGCCAGATGGCGAGCAAAACTTGAGTGAGGGTTGGTTGATCGGCACTTCTAAAGGGGAGCGGTTGATCGCCATTTGACACCCTCCGGTTGCCTCTTTGGATGAGCCATGCCCCAGCGCATTGACGATACCAGTATTGGCGATGATGAAATCTTGTGGCATCGCATTCATCGACCGCCATACAAACGAAGTGTCGGTTCACATCGCCTCAATAATGCGCGATCCACCGGTAGCTTTGAGAGGGCGGCCGAATGACAGCCTGGTGGGTATCGCAGCCAGCCATCCGCGTTCACTGGGCCTTGCCATCGTGCGCGACCCGACACCCGACGATCCTTCTTATGCGTTACTTTGCCCCTCTCCCACGAAAGAAAAGGCGAAGCACCTTGCCAAGCAGGCAACATTTATTGTCCCTCCATCGACGTGAAATGTAGCGGCCGCAAACCCACGGACTAGTGTTTGCCGAGGAGCCCTTCGGTGCCGCGGGACCGCATTTGGGCCGCCGCCAATACCCCTTGGCAACTTGCGTCCTGGGCATCCTGGACCCCAGCTGGCCTCTCAAAACGATACCCACCCGAAGCGAAAGCGAGGCTTATTAATTAGCCTCGCTTACGCTTCGGGTTAGTGTGGTTATTCTTGCACCTCGCGTTAATAAGCGCGCCACGCATATTGGTTGTAGTCGGACCCTTCGTTCACCACGAAGATGTAAAACGTGCCCGTCACGGCGGGCCGCCAAGTGCAGCGGCAGTTGTCGCCGGGGCCGCGGGTGCGGCAAATCTCGAAACCGTTGGCGTCCTTGACGACAATGTTCAGCGTGGTCGCGCCGTCGCCAACGATCTTGAAGTCGGCCTGCTCGCCGCCGTTGTAAACAATCATGTGCACGTTCATGGTGGCAGCCTGGACACGGGCGACGCCGCCAACGGGGCCGCCGGTCGGGTCGGCGAAGGCCGTCGAAGCAAGACCTGACAGGGCCAGGACAGCGACTGCGGTGCAGCAAATCTTAAGATAAGTACGCATGGCTCAATTCTCCTGGTTATGGGTTTGAATCACGGTCGTCAGTTCGACCGCACTTCCCATAACGGGCCATGCCTGAGTTGTGACAGCGCCGCGCGATAAATATCCTGGCGGTTCATCCTCGTTCCCAAACTCCTGTTTGGGAACGCCCGTCTTCCAAACTCCTGTTTGGCGACACAGCAAGCGGCATGCGAACTACCGTTTGGAGCATAGGTCTCGGCAAACAGGAGTTTGCAGGGACGCGTTCCCAAACAGGAGTTTGGGAACGAGGGGCAAGTCATTCCTTGGCCCGCTGCGCCAGCAAATGTGCCAGTAAATCGTACAAATCAGCCTCGCCGATCTGCTCGGCAAAATTGCCCGGCATCGGCGATAGCTGACTGACCACCCGGTCTTCAACCGACGCCTTGGCCACCTGCTGCTCCTTGCCCTGGGCGTCGGCCAGCACAATGACCTCGCCTTCCTCACGGAGCACAAGCCCGGACACGATTTGGCCGTTTTTCAGCACCAAGGTCGTGGAGCGAAATGCCTGGTCCACATTGCGATTGGGGTCGAGCACGTCTTCGAGAATGCGCTCAAGGCCCCGAATGCCGATGCCGTCAAGTTGTGGGCCGACCTTCGCACCCTTGTTGGCGATTTGATGGCAGACGGCGCAGTACTTCTCGAAAACCTTGGCGCCGGCCGCCGCATCGGCCTTGCTTTTGAGGAAGCCGTCGCGGTGTTTGGCGATCAGTGTCGCGATGCGCTGGTCGGCAGCCGGCAAGCCCTTGGTGAGATTGGCGAGCCGTTGGTCGAGATTGCCGACCTTGGCCTGGCGCAGCTTCAACTCAACGGCCCGGTCTTGCAATAGCCTGGGCGACGCCTTGCCCTTGCCGACCGCATCCAGCAGCTTCTCACCTCCCTGCGCCGAATCGGCCAACCCCAGGGCGATAATTGTCTGCAGCCGGGCCGGGGCGGTTTCCATCGTCCTGAGTAACAAGGCGTGTGCCTCCGGGCGGTTGGTGCCGGCCAAGGCCATGGCCACTTGCTCGCGCACCGTGATATTTTCCTTGTCGTTAAGAAGAACCTCGCCCAACGCTTTGACGCCCTTCACAGGGTCGATGGCGACAGCAACTGCAACCGCATTCTTGCGCAGTTGTTCCGGGGCCGTCGTGCTCCGAGCCACGGCCAGCAGTTGAGGCTGAGCCTCCTGAAGCTTGAACGCCCCTGCGAGATCAATGCCGCTTTGGATATCCTTGGCGGCGGGCGCTTTGAGCAGAACACTTACCAATGCGCCGGCCAGCCTGGTTACGGATTCGCCCGGAGGTTGGCCGCGTTCCTGGCTAGCCTGCTGCACTGTTTTGAGCATCGCAGCCTGGGTGGCGAGATCGCCTGGGAATCTTCCCACGATGAATTTGGTCACTTGTGATGCTGCGTTCGGTTCGGCGTACCGGACAATGGTGTGGATGTAGCGCTGGACATCGTCCCGCGGCGCCTCGAAGCGCTCCAGGTAACTGATGAGAAACTTTCCCGCCTGTTCCGCGTGGACGCCGGGACAAACATCGGCGATGGCCTGCTGATATTTGGCTGGGAGTTTGGTCATTTCTAGTTTGTTCCAGACTACCGCTACCCTAAGTTGATCGCGCAGCGCCATGCGGACGGCGTGGCGCAGGTGCGTGTCCTGGCTATCCACGCGACCAAGCAAGTCCAGAAGGGGCAGGACGTTGTCCGTCCGCGGGTGCGTCGCCAGTGCCTCCGCGGCGCAGCGCTGCACCAGCGGGTTGGAATCCATAAGCCCGGCCAGCACCAGATCATGTTCCGCCGGACCATAGTTGGCTCGCTCGACAAGGATGCGCTGGGCGTGCACGCGCACAATGACGTCATTGTCCTTGCACGCCGCCGCCAGTAGCTGGATATCGATTTCGCCCTTGAATCTCTGAAGAATCCACAAGCCATGTGCCTTTTGCAATGGCGAGCCGGTCATTACAAGGGTGCGCAACATCGCGTTAAGGGTCTGGCCGCCACGCTTCACTAGCTCGTGCGTGGCCGAGAGCCGCACGGCCAGGTTGGGATTATCCAGCACTTTCAAAAGCTCCCCATCATCGGCCCGATATATGTCGCGGTATGGCTGCGGTTGCGCTTTGCCATCTGGGCCGCGATAGACGATCCGCCAGATCCTGCCTTTATCGCGGTCGCGCCGGGGTGATCCAGCGGCACTTCATAATGGCCGATAATCCGGTTGTAGAAGTCAGCTATATACAGACAGCCGTCGGGGCCGAGCTTGACGTCAACCGGGCGGAACCAGGGGTCGTCGCATTGCAGAAAGCGTTCGAGCTTGGCCGAGGGCGTCGAACCGTGCCAGCTGAGGCGGAATTGGTTGACGCGGTTGGTGACCACGTCGCCGATGAAGGCGCAATCGCGAAAGGCGGCGGGATACTGGTCGGCGGCGTAATAAACGATGCCGGCGATGGCCGTCGATTCGGCATACTCGGTGATGGTCTGGGGGCCGAAGCCGAGGCCGTCGTCCGGCTTTCCGAAACTTGGATAATACGCGCCGCGCAGGAGCTGATAGATCGGCTGCGTGTGGCAGTCCGCCGAGTAGAGGTTGCCGAGGGCATCGAAGCAGAGGCCAAACGGATTGACCTGACCGTGCGTGAAATACTCGATTCTGGAGCCGTCGCGCTGAAAGCGATAGGTGTTGCCCGACTGCATGACGATCGTTGGCTTGCCCTCGGCGTTTTTGACCTGGCTAGTGTTGGAATAGCCGTGGCAGGCATAGATCCAGCCGTCGAAACCCCAGACAAACTCCCCGGTCATGCCGTGGGTGTCCTTGAAGCCGTAGCCGCTGAAGAGGACCTGGCGCTTACCGGCCTTGGTGTCGCCGTTGGCGGCGGTCATCAAGGAAATGGACGGAATGCTGTAGACTAATGCTTGCCTGGCGGAGAGCGGCAAGACGCCGATGGGGATATTCAGGCCGTCGGCAAAGGTAGTGATCTTGCGTGCTTTGCCGTCGGGACCGAAATCCTCGAGCACCTTGACGGCATCGCGGCCCTTGCCGGCCGCGGCGACGAAGGGATACTCCACCGTTTCGGTGACCCAAAGCCGTCCGGCGCCGTCGAAGGCGATGTTGATCGGCTTGCGGATATCGGGATCGCTGGCCACGAGCTGAATCTCAAAACCCGCCGGCAAGCGAAACTTCTTGAGTTGGTGCTCGGGCGGACGCGCCTCGGTCGCCGCGATGTGCTCGCTGGGGGGCCAACTGGGCTTGTCCTTCTGCTGGCCGGCGACGAAAAGCGGCGGCGTCAACATGAGAGCGAGCACAATCAAAGAAGGTCGGGGCCGCATGCTGGTCTCCATCGCGGGGAAGCACTTTCTTCTTCGATCCTACAATACCCCTGTTGCGGGTGAAACAAACGAACTTCCAATTCGTCGTTGGGTCTTTCGCAGAGGTCAGATCCGACTTGTAACGATTGCGGAAATGTGATTCATGGCAGTTTCCTCTTGTCGTCGAAAGCCGGCTCGGTTTTGCTTGTGTCCTCGTTGCCCGTCGTTCCAGGGGCCGAACTCGGCCCGCACGCTCCGCCCAGTCAGGTTTTGATGCCGAACCGAGGCAGCACCCAAATTTGAAGAGCGATCCACGCCGCGACAACGCCCAGGAGCACTAGCGAGGGCAGAAGAGACTCCATAATCGTACCTCCAGATGATTGACGTTCAGGTCGGTTGCCGCGAAAACAGTCCGAGGCGGTGGGGTGCCGCCTGGGCCTTTTTCTTTTTGCGCGTGCATCCATGAGTTTATCATATCACCAGGAACCTGACCTTTCGCCCGCGGAATTTATCGACGTGTTGGTCCGCTCGACGCTTGCCGAACGACGGCCCGTTGATGAGCTCAGCCGAATTCAGTCAATGCTGCGGCACGCTGATCTGATTCTGACCGCTCGTGTCGATGGACTGCTCGTCGGCGTTTCCAGGGCGATTACCGATTATGCCTTTTGCACCTACCTGGCCGATCTGGCCGTGGACGTGAGCCACCAGGGGCGGGGCATAGGCCGTGAGCTGATCCGCCGCACGCACGAAGCCGCGGGATTGGACACGACGCTGATCTTGCTGTCGGCGCCGAAAGCAGAGACTTATTACCCGCACATTGGCATGAAGAAGCACGAATCGTGCTGGACGATAGCCCGCGCAAAGTAGTAGGCACACTCCGTGTGCCGTCTTGACGAAGACGGCACACGGAGTGTGCCTACTACGATGTGTGCCTATTGCCTTGGGTTACTGGCGGATTGGCACCGGTTGGGGCGGGAGGCCAGGATTGTACTGCGGCGGATAGGCCGGCGGCGGCGGAGCGTAGTAGCCGCCCGGCGCGGGTTGAACGTAAACTGGGGCCGGCTGGACGTATACGGCGCCCGGCGGCGGCGCGTAATAAACCGGCGCCGGGTAATAGGCCGGCGCGGCAACTACCACGGGGCCGCCATAATACCCGCGATACGGGTACGGCCCAACGTAGATCGGCACGCCAATGCCGATGCCGATGCGCACACCGGCCTCGGCCGTGCTCCATGGCATGGCCAACAGCCCAAAGAGCGCCACAATCAAAACGCGTTTCAAGGTCATGGCAGCCACCTCCTTTTTCTCTGTACCAGGGGTCGGTCACTTCTCACAGCTTGTAACCCTTTTCGAGAGGGAGCGGAAGACCATCTATTATATCGTCACGCTCCAACAGCAGGCATGGATGGATAGGGTGGGGAGCGCAAAATTGGGCGTGGGCCGGGCCGGATTTGGCGTGCAGGCGGGGCGGGGAAGATGGGGGAGGTGGGGTAGGTGGGAAGGCGGCGGCCGGCAGACTTAGCTCGATTTCTTTCTCGACCGGGGCGGTTTCAGCCCGGCTGTCAACGGGGCAGTCAGTTTTTCGTAAAGGCCGAACAAGAACTCGACACGTTCGCGGTCGGAGGTGAAAGGCTTTACGCGGTAGCATGCTTCCACGGCGCGGTCCAGTTCCGCGTGGGCTTTCGACAAATTGGCAGGCATCCTCAGGGAGTCATAAAGGTCCGCCAGGCTGGAATTTTTGTGTACGGCTCGGGCGTCCAGCACGGCGCGCGCCTTGGTCTCTACGGTCGTCTTTTGTTTGTCCGTTGGCGATTCCGGCCAGGGATAGTTGTTGTAAACGAGTTTGTTCGAGTAGCGGTAATCGGACTTCAACCGCCCGCAAACCAGCCGCACCCAAGCCATATGCATTGCCGAAGAAAGAATGCCGAAATGCAGGATTGTGCGCCCGGCACAATCAAGCAAAGATTACTGGCAATAACCGAAGGAGGCATGAACCCCATTGGAATGTAGCGGCGTTTTTCGGATGACACGGAAGGGATGAGTAAATAATCGCACGCGGGTTGCCGTATTTCCCCGAATAGCGCGGGAGTTCTTGCGAGTTTTTTGGTAGTAGGTCGCTTACTTTGCTGTCGAATGTCACGGACGGCCTGGATCCGACGAAGAACCCTCGGCATGGTTCGCAAGTCCGTCGGCGAGGCGTCCACCAGCCACAAACACCACCGATCAATGCTGTTGATGAATTCCTGGGCGCCCACGAAACGCCGGATGTATTTCTCCGCTGCCGGTTCGGCCTGTACAAACTCAACCCGTTCCTCGTCGCTCAGGATTAGATGCCCGCCATCATTCGGCATGTTGCCAAACACAATCTCCGGCACCTGGCAGACTGGAGAGGTTCGGGAAACGGCAACAACGTCTCCGCCTTCAACCAGATACGGACTAATGTTGGTGGCAAGATGTGACGACAGGGCTTTCAGGGTTCAATTCGTAATCGTAGATCCGCTTCCCGGCAGCGTCTCCAACGCCAAATCCAATGATTACGACATGAACATGCGCCTTTCCTCTCGCTTCACTTTCCCAAGAAAATGTTCGATGCGCGAAGCGAATCTTTGTTCCGTACTTGCGAAACAACTCCCCCCAAAGAATCCCGGCTTGCTCGCCCTGGGTGATCGAGTTGGTCGAAACGAATGCGACCGTGATTTTAGTATTCTGAAGGTAATCGGCCGCCTTAATGTACCACGCCGCAACATAGTCGAGCAGACCTGCACCTTTGATGTTACCGCACACCACGGCCATGTCTTCTGCTTGCTCGGAATTCATGAATTGTTTGCCGACAAATGGCGGATTGCCCAGGACAAATGCGCATCGTCGGGGCGGCAGTACGTCGCGCCAGTCGATCTGGTGAGCGTTAGCGTTTCGGAAGGTGGCACTTTTCTTGAGCGGCAGGCGGACGAAGTATTGGCCGAACGCCTCGGAAAGCCGCTGGTTCATTTGGTGGTCCATCAGCCACAACGCCACTTCCGCGATACGGACTGGGAACTCCTTGATCTCGATGCCGTACATGGCGTCGACGTCAACTAGGGAAAGGCCGTGAATATCGAGCACTTGCTGAGCACCGTGAAGGATTCGCAGCACTTCGATTTCGAGCAACCGAAGTTCGCGGTAGGTAACGACAAGGAAATTGCCGCACCCGCAGGCGGGATCCAAAAACGTCAGCTGGCCCAGGTTACGGTGGAATTCTTCCAGGCGTCTCTTGTTCCCCTTGACGGCTTGAAATTCCATTTGCAGATCGTCCAGGAACTGAGATTTGACCACCTTGAGGATGTCCCGTTCGGACGTATAATGGGCTCCGGCCTGGCGTCGCTCGACGCTGTCCATCACGCTCTGGAACAGCGAGCCGAATACCGCCGGCGAAATCCGGCTCCAATCGAATCGGCAGCACGCTAACAAGCGGTTCCTCATATCACGATTGAAGTCGGCAAATCCCAGAGTTTCCGCGAACAAATCCCCGTTCACGAATGCCAATTCAGCCAGTTCTTCAAGGAGATTTTTCTGCCGCCGATCCTCTGGCGTATTAAGGACAAGGAATAACTTGGCAAGCTGAGCGCCGAGATTCGAACCATCTGGACTGGTGTGGTTTTCGACGAAATGCGTGAAAGCGTTGCGGTCGAATAGGCCGGTATCCTCGGCAAACAAGCAAAACAGCACGCGGACCAGGAACCGCTCCAAATCATGGCCGCCGTAGCCCCCCGCTTTCAAGGCATCATGCAATTCGCCGAGCAATTCGACGGCTATGATGTTTACGGGATCTTCTTCGTCGAGCTTGTGCTGCTTGTAGCCAGGAATAAAGGCGAATTTATCGACATTCCGATGGAATTCATCAAGCGGAAACTGAACGGTAACATCCTCGTCCAGGTCATGCAGCGCGATTCGGGCGAAATCGCTGAGGATGACGTAGCGCGGAACCTCATCGTCGCGGCCTTCATTCTTCAGCGACTGGATGTACTCCATCGCCTCGGATTCGGCTTTGGCGAGCGATTTGCCGCGGCTTTTGTGCTCAACAAGAAGGGTTGCTTTCCAGAAAAGGTCGATATAGCTCCAAGTGCCCGACAACTTTTTGACAGGTTCCTCGAAACTGGCGACCAGGCGACGTTTGATGCCGAAAACCGCGAAAAATTCATCCCAGAAAGTCTTGGCCTCGGCCTGTTCGCGCGAGACGCCGGCCCAGTCCTTGGCGAAGGCGACGGCGTTGTGGCGAATCTCATTCCAAGAAATGGGCATGTCAGCGTTTTCTCCGGTCTTCCACCGCCAGCGATTAAGGACTTGCTTTAGTCTATCCCCCATCACGCCGCCAGCAACCCAGCCGACTTTCCCCGCTCCAGCCCCATTCCCTCCGTGCGCATTAGCCTTTAGAATGATCCTGCGTGCTAAACCGTCGCGGAGGTGGTCGCTGCCATGGTCCCGCTAGATCAAGCTAACGTCGTGTTCCCTGCCAAGCTGCCAGGCATTCTCGCCGTGCCGGCCGAGGAATTGCGCATCTGGCTCGAAAAACGCCGCGAGCCGCCGCTGCGCCCGCCCAGATTCGCCGCTGGATTGTCCAGGCCGGCGCCGAGTCGTTCGAGCAAATGACCGATCTGCCTTTGAAGCTGCGCCAGGATCTCAGCCACCGCGTTTGTGCCGTTGGCCACGCGTGTCGTCCACCACCAGCGGTCGGCCGACGATACTCACAAGCTGCTGCTGGAGCTCGCCGACGGCCAGCGGATCGAATGCGTGCTCATCCAGGAAAGCCCGCGGCGAACGGCTTGTGTCAGCACCCAGGTCGGTTGCGGCATGGGCTGTGTCTTCTGCGCCAGCGGACTGGACGGCGTCGAACGCAACCTGACGGCCTCGGAAATCCTGGAGCAGTTGCTGCGGATGCGCAACCTGCTGTTGCCCGTGGATGGACCAACTGCCCGACTGTCGCATATCGTCGTCATGGGCATGGGCGAGCCGCTGGCCAACCTCGACGCCTTGCTCGAGGCCCTGCAAACGGCCACCGCCAAGGGAGGGCTTGGCATCGGTGAACGTCACATCACTATCTCGACGGTCGGCCTGCCGAGCAAAATCCGCCGACTGGCCGATCTGGGCAAGCAGTACCATCTGGCCGTGTCGCTGCATGCTCCCAACGATGCGGTCCGGTCGCAAATCGTGACGACCAATCCCCAGACCGGCTTGACGGCGATCCTGGACGCGGCCCAGTATTTTCAGCGGCAAACCAAACGGCAGGTGACATTTGAGTATGTTCTGCTGGAGGGCGTCAACGACGACCGCAGCCACGCCCACGAACTGGGCCGGTTGCTCCGCGGTCAGCAGGCCCATGTCAACCTGATTCCGTTCAATGAAGTGAAGGGCTTGCAATTTGCCATGCCCACGCCGGCGGCGGTGGCGGCGTTCACGCGCGGATTGGCAAAGTACGGCGTCAGTGTGAAGGTGCGCAAACGCAAGGGCTCGATGATCGACGCGGCCTGCGGCCAGTTGCGCAGACGGGTTGGTCAGGCGGAACTGTTGCCAGTCACCGGAACCCTCCCCGGCGACGATGGTTCAATTATCCAGGAGGGTCGATTTCCCCAGGGGAACGCAGCCCGTGGCAGTGACCGGCGAGACTAGCGGCCAGTTGGCCCTCCGCGATCCGGACATCCGCCTGATGCTGCGGGTGCGCGACGACGATTCCGTTGCCTTCGCGGAGCTGGTGGAGCTGTATCAGCAGCGGCTCGTCACCATCATGCACCACCTCGTGGGCAACAAGGAAGAAGCCGAGGATCTGGCCCAGGAGGTGTTTCTGCGCGTCTATCGCACGCGCAAGCGCTATCGGCCGCGGGCCAAGTTCTCGACCTGGCTTTTCACGATCGCCAACAACCTGGCCCTCAACGCCCTCAGGAGCCGCCAGCGCAAACCGGTGGTTCCGCTCGATGTCCGAGACTCGGGACCGCTGGGCCGCGGCCCGCCGAGCAGCTGGTCCGCGACCGCCAGCATCAGCCCAGCGAACGGATGCAGCAGCAGGAGCTCGCGGACATCGTCCAGCAAGCCCTAGCCGAACTCAACGAACGCCAGCGGGCGGCCGTGGTGCTCAACAAGTTCGAAGACATGAATTATGCGGAGATCGCCGAAATCATGGACCTCACGACCAAGGCGGTCAAGTCGCTGCTCAGCAGAGCCCGCGAGAACTTGCGGCAAACCTTGAAACAGTACATCCTTATGGACGAAGGAACCGACGTGCAGTGATGGCCCATATCAGCGAAGAAGACCGTGCCGAACTGGTGGCCTACCTCGATGGCGAGCTCGACGAGCAGTCCTCGCAGGCCTTCGAGGCCAGGCTGACCCGCGACCCTCCTTTGCGCGGAAGCCGAGGCCCTCAAGAAAACCTGGGAGCTGCTCGACTTTTTGCCGCGGGCCGAGCCGTCGACCAACTTCACCAACCGCACCATGGAGCGGCTATCCGTGCCCAGCACCGGTAAGGTTGCGGCCCCCAATCCGCGGCGGCCGGCCTGGTTGATGCCGGTCGGTTGGGCGGCGGCCATGCTGCTCGCCATGACCGGCGGGCTGTTAGCCGCACGACATTTGTGGCCGGCAACGACGCCGACGCAGCCCGGACCGCAGGTGGACGTGGAAGCTCTGATCAACCGCGACAAGGAGCTGATTCTCAACAAACGCCTTTACGAAAACGGCTTCGACATCGACTTCCTGCGTGAGCTGGGACGATCGCAGGAGTTTGGCGGTGAGGAAGATTAATTATGAGGCAATCCGCCCCTTATCGCCGGCGCAGATCATGGTCAGTATTGGCCGCCGGTTTTTTGCTTGCAACACTGCTGTTGGCAGCGGAGTCGGCCTTTTCGCAGGACCCCGCCAAGGGCAGCTCGCGGCGCGCTCTGCGCAAGGATCCTCTTTACCCCAGGCTTTATCACGACGGCAAAGCGTTTCTCGCCTTGCCCGAAGAGAAACAGCGGGCGATGCGAAAACTGCACGCCGACCTGGAAAAACTCGCCCCCGCCGAACGCGATTGGCTGAAAGATGTATTGAGCCGGTATGTCGATTGGTTGGAAAGACTTCCGGAAACGAGCCGCCAAGCAATGCTTGACGCTCCCGACGCCGCGACTCGCCTGAAAGTCATCAACCAGTTGCGTGAAAAGGAGTGGATCGCTCATTTGCCCAGGGCCACCCAAAAGCAATTGAGCAAACTGCCCAGCGGCAAAGCGCCGCCCGCTGTGGCCGCGTTCAGCACGCTTCGCGTGCTCTTTGGATCAGACAGCGGCCCGCGATCGCTGATGGCGGCGGCCGTCGCGATCGCCGGAAACAACGACCTTCGTGAAGACGCGATCAAAAGCCTCAAAAAAACCGAGTCTCGCAAGGCCCGCGACTGGATGATCGCCGCCCGTCATTGGGAGCAGTTAACGGCCCCCAACCGTCCCGAGATGCCGTCGCGGCCGGCTGATTTCGGAGAGAGCACCGAGACTTTCATTAAAGAGTACTTGCTGCCGGCGCTGTCCGGCGCGGAAAAAGACCGGCTCCTAAAGGCCGAGGGTCGTTGGCCGCTCTACCCGTTGACGCTGGTGGAACTGGCTGACAAGCACCCCATGGCGCTGCCGCAACGCAATGGGCCGACCACCTTCGACGCTTTGCCAGCCGATGTGAAACTCAAATTCACGGGTAAGGCAGGAAAAAAAGGCGAGAAGGTCGAAGACAAGGGAAAAAAGAACTGGGACCAGATTTTCGCCAAGAATGTGCCGAAGGTGGAAGCGCGGCTGGAAAAGATCCCGCTGCGCAATCCCACCGATGCCATCAAATTCGCCTGCGCCGCGGCCACTTACATTCACAACCCCGCCAAAAAAGCCGTTGTCAAAATGCCGCACGAACTATGGGCCGCCAAACCCCAGGACATGTCGCAGGCCATGCAGGTTTTTCTGGACGAACAGGGCCCTTTCATGAAAAGCCTGACGGCCAACGAGCGTTCTGATCTGTCGACGCTCAAAGGGCTGTGGCCGGAGTATCCTCTGCGGGTGCAGGAGCTTGCCGGTCAAAACGGTTTTCGGCCGCCCTGGCAGTCCTTGCCGGAGTTCCCCAACAAGGGCAATGTGTGGGACAAATACCGGCCCAAATCTCAAAACAAATTGGAGGGGTAATGCCCTTCCGTGGCCTAGCCAACCGTCGCCAACGCTATCGGCCTGCCGATCTGCCACTGGCCCTGCTGCCGTTCGACCCTGCGATACAGCGTATCGCGCTCGACCGGCACGCGGCCGGCCTCCTCGATCAGCCGCCGCATCTCGGCCACCGTCAGCTCCTGCGGCGCATCGCGAGCCGGCGTCGTGGTAGATCTTCTCGTGGACCACCGTGCCGTCGATGTCGTCGGCCCCGATAGCTCAGCGCGACCTGGGCCGTCTTGATGCCGAGCATGATCCAGTACGCCTTGATGTGCGGGAAGTTGTCGAGCATCAGCCGGCTGACGGCCATCGTCTTGCAGGTCCATCAGGCCGCTCGGCCTTGGGGATGTGTCAGCGCCGAGCTCGGTGTTGTCGGGATGAAACGCCAGCGGGATGAAGGTCTGGAAGCCGCCGGTCTCGTCCTGCAGCTCGCCGCAGGCGGATACAGGTGATCGATGCGATGCCGGGCTTCTCGATGTGGCCGTAGAGCATCGTGGCGTTGGAGCGCAGGCCGAGTTCGTGGGCCTCGCGGTGGATGCGCAGCCAGGCGTCGGCGTCGGCCTTGTGCTCGCAGATCTTGTCGCGGACCTCGGGATGAAAGATCTCCGCCCCGCCGCCGGGCAAGCTGCCCAGGCCGGCTTCCTTGAACTCGGCCAGCATGTCGCGCGTCGGCCGGCCGGTCAGCGCGGCTGAACCAGTCCCATTCGACGGCCGTGCACGCCTTCAGGTGCAGCCGCGGATAGGCCTGGTGGATGATGCGGACGACGTTGCAGATACCACTCGTACGGCATCTGATGGTGCAGCCCGCCGACGATGTGCAGCTCGGTCGCCCCGCGTCGCTCGGCCTCGGCGGCCCGCTCGCAGGATCTGCTCGTCGCTCATCACGTAGCCCTTCGGGCTCTTCAGGTCGGCCCGGAAGGCGCAGAAGGTGCAGCGATAGACGCAGACGTTGGTCGGGTTGAGGTGCGTGTTGACGTTGTAATAGGCGACGTTGCCGTTCTTGCGCTCGCGGACCAGGTTGGCCAGTTCGCCGAGCGTGAACAGGTCGGCCTGTTCGTCCAGAAACACGCCGTCCTCGAAGGAGAGCCGCTGGCCGGCCTCGACCTTGTCGCGGATCGAAGCTAGCCCATGATCGGATGCGGTGGACGTCATCATTTCTTAATCTCTTTTTCAACGGACTCTTAATCATTGTTAGCGAAAATGGCCTTTGCCGCCAGAGCAGTCCATCCGCCCCAGGGTGCAACCGCGACAACTTACGCCCCATAACGGCTCGACAGCCGGAAAGCCGCTTGGTACCATGAGGGCGACGTCATTTCAGCATCAGGAAAGGAGGCCTTCCATGCCGTCATACACCGAACCGGTCAGCCGATTACTGACCGTTGGGCGACCCTTGGCAAAACGTGAGTGGAGGACTTATCGCGAGCTCGGAATCGGTCCGGAGCACATTTCCGGAGCTTTTGGCCATGATGACCGACCTGGACCTGCATTTTGGCGGCGATAGCAAGGAAAAATGGGCTCCCGTCCATGCCTGGCGAGCGCTCGCGGGGTTGCATGTGACCGAGGCCATCGACCCGTTTCTGACGTTGCTGCCAAGGCTCAGAGAGGCAGGCGAGGCCGAGCGGATCACCGAAGACGCGCCGGAGTTTTTCGCCACCATCGGACCCGCCGCATTGCCCACGCTGCTCGCTTGCTTGAATGACCAAGACCAATCGCTTTTTGCGCGCTGGACCATGGCCAAGTCGATCACGCAGATGGCCCTGATGCATTCCCAGGTGGCGCGGCGACGCGGTGGAAGCGCTGACTGGCGCTGTTGTCGCCAGGCCAAGCGCAACGACGTGGAGCTCAACGCCGGGCTCATCGCCTGCCTGATGGAGCTCAACGCCACCGAATCCGCCGCCGTGATCGAGGCGGCGTATGTCGCCGATCGTGTCGATGAGTCTGTCGTCGGCATGTTAGAGGACGTACTATACGAAATGGGATTGATCGAGTCGCCGCCGTTTCATGGTCCGGAGCTGGTGGAGTTGGAAAGTCCGGAGGGCATTTTCTCGGGGTGGAAGCCGTGGGGGCACGACGTTCCCGCCAAGGCAAAGGAAATGGCCAAGGCGAAACGCAAAATGGCCAAGGCTGCCAGGAAACGGAACCGCAAGAGCAAACGGTGAGAAAGGCTGGGTTATGCCTCAAATTGCGGATCGCACCGCAATCCGCGCTCTTCTCGAACTAGACCGCGCTGGTCGGTATATGCCCTGGGCGACCTTGCTCCGGCGCCGTTCGCCAAGTCTTCATGGTTTTGCGGTAGCCCCGGTGAGCCCGCCCTGGTCCTGCTCTACCGCGGCTTTGGCACGCCTGTGTTATTCGCTCTGGGTAAGCCGGCCGGCGTGCAGGGCATCCTGGGCGAATTAAGTGAAGTGCCGCGGATTTTCCTGCACATCCGGCCGGACATCCTGCCCCTGTTCGAGGCCAGTTACCGCGTACGTGACAAAAAGGCGATGTGGCGGATGATACTTGACCGCCGCAACTTTCGCCCGGCGCCGGCGGCAAATTCGGTCCGGCTCGGCGCCGCCGACTTGCCGGCGCTCCGAAGGCTCTACCAAGACGGCGACGCCGACGGCGAAGCACCCGAGTTCTTTGCCCCCGAGATGCTGACCGAAGGCGTTTATTTTGGCGTCCGCGCGGGGATGAGTTGGTCGCGGCCGCCGGCACGCATTTCGTGGCCCAAGAGGAAAGCGCGGCTGCCATTGGCAATATCTATACTCGGCGCGACTCGCGCGGTCGCGGCCTCGCCGGTTGCGTCACCACCCAGGTCGCCGCGGAATTGCTGCGCCGCGACATCCGTACGCTGGCCCTGAACGTCCATCAGCTAAACTCGGCGGCCATTGGTGTCTACGAGCGGCTGGGATTTACGCGCTATTGCGAGTTCGTGGAGGGTTTAGCGGAGCTCACGCCGCCTCATAAGCCTTCTTCAGCCACTCCAACAGTTCCGCATCCACCTCCTTTGAGATCTGCCACGCGCACCCGGTGGCTGACCATCGCATTGAAAGAGCCGCTCGCCTCCAGTCGCCCCGCGGGTTTGATCCCCTTGAGATTGATGCCGACGTCCACCCGCGTCGCCGTGGACGGCTGAATGATAGCGAACTGCTTGTTGCGGCGCAGGCTGACATAGGCCTTCTTGGGCGACACCTCCACATCTTTGCCGAACTTCCGCACGACGGCGAGCAAGGCATCATAAATCGGCCTCAGCGCCGCCTTGGCACCGGCGTATTGGGCATCGACCAAGGCGTCTGAATCAGTGGCCGTGCGGCTGTCGGTTTGGAGCGCCTGCAGCGCGATCATGTTGGCGAAGCCGTGGGTCAATCCATGGTCTTTCTTGAGCAATTCCACGAATTCCTTGTGCCGGGAGAGTTTGGTTGCACGCAAGATTTTGAGCCATTCTTCCAGTGATTTGCCGGTTTTCTCGGGCAGGCCGGCAATCATGGCGGCTTTCATTTCTTCGGGTGATTTGGCCATGGGTGGTTCCTTAAACTGTGGGCGAATGGCGAACGCTCGAACGGATTGTCAAGGTATGAGCCGGCACGCTGCGTGTACAGGATAAGGCTTTCCCGCAGGCTTTTTTTATCGCAGGCCGACGGCTGGGAAAGATGCTAGGGTGATTATCACGCCAACTCGCACCGCTAGCCGATTTTCTTGCAAACGGCACACTTCCGTTTGAGAAGGTCCACGTGCTCCGGGCTTTGGTAGATACGGCCGCGCGGCTTGGAAATAATCAGCGGGTTCTTGAAATCCGCATGGAGTTCATGATCGGCAGAGCACAGGAGGCGGGCTTTGGAGACGAGCGCCAAGGCAATGATATGCGTGTCGTTCGACTTGCATTGGGCTTGCTTCTTTACCTCTTTGTCCTGGGCGTCCACATCCTTGTCGGGAATCAACTTCGCTATGCCGGCCTGGTCGAGCATGCGCACTATTCGGGTGACTTTCGACACCTTCAAATACTCTCGGCGCAGCCCGCCGCCGTAGACCATCTGCAATTTTTTCTTGAGCAATATGTCGTGGATGATTCGGTAATCAGGGTCGTTCTTCTCCACGAGGACCCGAGTGGCCACGCAGGCGTCGATGATGGCGCACACTACTCCTGCCCTCGTGAAAGCAAGTTCATCTCTTCCTCCAGAAAGAAGCTCCTGTACCCTTCCGGGGCATTCGTGACATTGCCTTCCTTGTCGAGTGAGATCGGGTGAATCGTCGACTTGCCGTTCTTTTTTTCAAAAAAGAGAATAGTTACGTCCTCGTCGCGTATCGAGCCTTTGGCGACTTCCTGCCGGACGCGATCAACCAGGTAGTCGCTGTGTGTCTCGATGACGAACTGCAGTCGCTGGGTTTTCGCGAGAGACACGAAGAATGTCCCGAGTGCCGCTTGGGCTTTCGGGTGCAGGTGCACCTCCGGCTGCTGCATGAGGAGCATACCTCCCTTTTTCGAGATCAGGCTCTGGACAATAATGGGCAGACTCTGGCTCACGCCGTACCCAACGTCGATGAGGTTTAGGGCCAACCCGCCGAGATGGACCGCGACGCGGAATGGTGAACTTGGCTCGCTGCCGAGCCGTTCGATCTCGACAGTATCGAACAAACCCGAGTCCTGCCCGAAACGCTCCAATGCTCTCTTAACAGCCGCGCGGTAGGCCTGGTCGTCGGCCTCCTCGGACTCAAGCAGGCGGGCCAACATCAGGGGCACATGATCCCCTTCCGGCTTGAATTCCTCATTGAACTGATCGTAGGTGCGGCGGGGCTTGGTTCTAATCGGGGCGACTGAGATGACGTTGTTGAATGGGAAACTCCCTCCCGTGTGGACGAGCGGCCCGACTTTTGACATCAAAAGCTCGCTTCGTTCGTTCGACTTGTCGGCAAACCCAGCCATAATCGCCATGATAAACATTGACATCAGCTCGCTGCCACTCCTAGAATCGTGATCTGGGAGCTTCGAGGCAAAGGCCAATTCTTTCGGCTCGTTCGTCTTGTCGTCCAGATACTTGACGCAGAACCGAGCGTCCTTCCTTTGAATCTCCACAGTGATTTTGCATTTCGGGGCTGTGATGGTAAACTCTGCGAGCACCACCTGACCGAGATGCCCCTTACAAGTCGCAACCACTGTCCGTTCGCCCCCCTTCTCATTCACTCCCGTCCTGAAACCGAATTTGAACGAGGCGGCAGGCTTCGCGTTGCTCGACTTCCGCGTGGCGATGTTCTCGTAATTGCCGAGGGCATAGGGCGGCGTGTTGAAGCCCAATGAAAAAGGAAATCCATTTGCTTCGGTCATCGCCGCCAGGACAGCGAGGAACGTGGATTTCCCTGTGCTATTCTCGCCCACCAACAACGTGATCGGTTTCAGCGGAACCGTGTTCGCACCGTGGAAGCAACGGATGTTCTCGATAATGATGTCCACGCGGTTTCTCTTGTGACTTCCCGTTTCCGTCTTCGGGACGGTCCGCCCGCTCCCAGCCATGGGTACTATACCAGGGCTTCTTTGCGCCGGACAGTCCTTTCGTTTGCCGCCGACACGCCTCGCTCCGGCGAACAGCGCCGCCTAACACGCAAAGCCTCCGGCTGCGGCTTGGTGGCAGGCGCAGACTGGGCATGAAAGCGACTCAACTGCGCCGGCGAGCATGCCCGTTCTGTGCGTGCCAGCTCGCCGGTTCGGCCAAATTTCAGCTCAGAAACTGGGCACAAATAAACTGCCAGGTACCCATGTCCATGACCGTAACGAATCGCAAATCGACGGCATCGCCGTTGGCCGGATTGGGACCACCCAAGGCTGGGTGGGGAACAATTGCGTAGCATTGGCCGGGCTCTGGCACCTTGCCCGCCTCGTGGAGGTGAAATACCAACTTGGAGAGCAGAAACATCTCCTGCCACCATTGCTCGTTGACTTCACGAATGAAGTCGTCGTAGGTCTCAGCGATGCGCTCAAGCTGGCCGGTGAATACGTCCAGCACTTCAACGTGGCCCTCTGGCCGACGAAGAAACATGGACCCGAACTTGCTGACGAATGCCGGGGCCACGCGGCCCGTTACCACGGCAGCCCAAGGGGCAAGCCAGTCGCGGAACTGTTCCGGCGTGATGTCCTGCACCAGCAGATCGTCCCAAGTCAGTTTTGCCATTCTATCCACCAGTTTTGCGACTGAACGGTCCTTCCTACAGCGGCAACACCCGAACCTTGGATTTCTTCACCACAACGACGACCCAAGCTCCCGCCGCCAAGTTGGCGTCGTGTCGACGCAGCGCGGCGATTACCACTGGCCCGATGTCTTCGGGCAACACGTTTCGGCCGCGGACTTGCAGCACGCTCATGCGACAACCAAAGGTTCTTCCCGCTCCTCGAGACGCCAAGCGGCGTAGGACAACACCGCATCAAAGTCTTCCGGCTCCAAATTAGGGTACGCTTGCAGAATCCGTTCGCGCGATTTACCACATGCGAGCAACCCCAGAATGGTGCCGACCGTTATTCGTGGCCACGGACGCAAGGCTTCCAGCCCATGACGGCAGGATTGTGGGTAATTCGCTCAACTTGCATCGAATGTCTCCGCTACGCATTGGGATTCGAGGACGCGCGACCTTGCTCTGATGCACTTTACCGGCACCGTCCCGTCGCCGGCAAGCATTTTCTGTTGAATTTGCGGCCACCCAGCCGCGAAAAACCGGCTTGCGCACCAGCACCTTGGCTGGGGTTTGCTTGCCCTCTGTGAGACGCATTCGATTGCATTTGTTGCCATTCATACCGATGGCAAACTGTCAAGACCCTGCAAGAAACTTTGTGGAAAAAGCTGGGGAATTGGCGTTCGTGGAGGCATAAACCATTGTTGGCGTTGCGATTGCGATTTTGCTTGGCCGAATGTGCCGCGCTGTGGGAGGGGTGCAAGCTTGCAGGTACCTGTGTCTGAGGGGTGTGCAAGAAACGGCAAGAAAGAGCGTTATCTCGCCCCTTCGGGGCTTCTTATCGGTTTGGTTTGCTTTCCCGCGGCTGCGCCGCGGGCTTTGTTATCGCAGGCCTTCGGCCTGCCTCAACAAGACGAGGAGATCGCAGGGCAATGACTTGGGTTATGCCGCAGCCGACAGCGGCCTGCTCACGATATGCCGATAGGTCTGCAGCGTGTCGGCCGCGCAACGCCGCCAGGTGAACGGCGCGGCCCATTGCCTTACGCCCGTGCGCAATGACTGAATCCAATCGTTTTCCATAATCGCTCTAAGCATCGCGTCACGCCAGCCATCGGCGTCTTGCGGTTCGATCAACTGTCCGCGGCTGCCCACCACTTCCGCCACAGCGCCCGCGGTCGATGCCAGCACCGCCCCGCCGCATGCCATCATCTCCAGCGGCGGCAGGCCAAATCCCTCGTAGAAGGACGGAAACACCAACCCGCGGGCCCCATTGTAAAGCAAGCCCAAGTGCTCCTCGGGCAGATAGCCCACATGAATCACGCCGCGATGGCGAGCTTCGCTGTCCAGGTAATCCGCGAGGGCACCAGTGTTCCAGCCCCATTTACCAACCAAAAGCAGCGGGCAACGACCGCGAACCGTGTCGGGCAGGCTACAATAGGCGCGCAGCAGCATCTCCAAATTCTTGCGCGGCTCCAGCGTGCCGACGTGCAGCAGATACGAGGCCGGCAAGCCGAGTGCTTTCAGGCCGGCGGCAACCTGGTCAGCCGGCAGCGGCGCCAGGCCTTCGCGGATGCCGTGATACACGCGCGTCACCCGCTCGGGGGCCACGCCTAACTCGCGAATGATCTCGCCGCGCGTGAAGTCGGAGCCGGTCAGGAAATGGACGCATTGGGCCAGCGCTCGTTGCAGGTGCCGCTCGTATTGCTTGACGCGGTCAGCGGGGTGCCACTCCGGATGGGCGATGGCCGAAAGATCGTGGAGCGTCGCCACCGTGGGGCTGTCGCACGGCATCGGCAGGATATTCGGCTCGTGGTAAAGATCGTATTTTTCGCGCCGGCAAACGGCCCGGAAGTGCAGGTGCTTGAGCGGCTGCAAGGTGCGCAGCGCCGCGCACGGTCGGTATGGAAACCAGACGGCGAACCAGGCCAAGGCCGGGAATTCTGCGGCTTGGCGCCGAACTCCCCGCTGTTGCGTTGACACTGGCCGGTTGCAATCCCGCCAGCCGGGCATGCACGCGCCACAGCCAACCCGTGGGATAGACGTGCATCTCCTCGGTCCCTGGCTGGATCGCAAGGGCGCGCAGCAGCTCTGCCGTGTAGTGGCCGATACCGGTGCGTGCACCGAGCGTCGGTTGACGATTGAGGACGATTCGCATGGACAAAACCCTGTTCCGCGAGTGGGCACGGCATCAATCCGGCAAGGTGCACTTAAGCCAATTCAGCGTTGTCCCGGGCAGACACTGTTGCGGCGGCATATCGGCAGGCAGCACCCAAACCTGGCCTGGCAATAATTGCCGCCGACCAAGAGATGTCAGCATGACGCCTTGGCCGTCAACAGGCATTAGCAACTGGAGCTTGCCTTCGCCGCCGACCAAAACCGGCCGTGTGTCGCAGTGTGCCTCGAGCTGGAAATAGCGACAGCTCGCTAGCGGCTGGGCTTTTGCTTGCCAGTCGGCCCAGACCGGCGTCACCGGCCCTTGCCGCCAATCGATGCACGCCAATGCCTCTTCGATATGCAGCGTCCGCGCCTGGCCACGGGCGTCGACGCGGTCCCAATCGTAAAGCCTGAAAGTGGCATCGCTGGTCTGCTGAACCTCCGCCATCAATACGCCTCCGCCCACGGCGTGAACCGTGCCAGCCGGCAGAAAAACGCAGTCGCCTGGACGGGGTGTAAAACGATGCAGGCAATCGGCGACTTTCCCCGTGGCCAAGGCCGCACGCAATGCTTTTTCATCAACGCCCGGGAGCAAACCAGCGAAGATACGGCTGCCCGGCAGCGCGTCAAGGACAAACCAAACTTCCGTTTTGCCGCCTTCGCCGGGCCACCATTTTTTCACCAATTTATCGTCAGGATGCACCTGGACCGATAGCCAATCATGCGCATCGAGGTGCTTGACGAGCCAGGGGAAAACCGGGTGGCGATCCGCGGCGGAGCCTAGCAGCTCGCGGTGGTGGTGGACCATCAAATCGCGAAGAGATTGTCCGGCGAGCGGGCCAGCGGACACGATGCTATGGTGGGAAGCATGATCGCTCACGTCCCACGATTCACCGTAAGGTTGGTCCAACGGCAGGGTCCTGCCCAGGCGCTCGCCGAGCCGGCGCCCGCCCCATACCATCGGTCTCAGAAAGGGAGCGAATAACAATGGCCCCATCAACAATCCTGCTTTGCATTTCAGTGCAGCCTTTAGTAGCACAGGCTTCCAGCCTGTGCTTTAGGCATCATATGCACAGGCTGGAAGCCTGTGCTTTAGGCATCATATGCACAGGCTGGAAGCCTGTGCTACAAGCAACTAAGCCGCCTGACTGTGGGCCACGCTGCTGACCCAATCCGTATAAGCATCGATCACTTCGCCGGGCCGGCCGATCATGCGGATTTGGCCGTGATCCATCCAAACCACGCGCTGGCATAGACGCTTGATCGCCTCCAGGTCGTGGCTGACCATGACGATGAGCTGGGCTTTATCCATCATGTCGCGCATGCGCTGGCCCGCCTTTTCCATGAATGCCATGTCGCCCACGCTCAGCACCTCATCGACCAGCAGGATCTCCGGCTCGATGGCGGTGGCGATGGAGAAAGCCAGGCGCAAACGCATGCCGGCGGAATAGTAGCGCACCTGCATGTTGAGGAAATCGCCAAGCTCGCTGAACTCGGCGATCGGCTGCATCTTTGACTTGATGGTCCGCGGCGTCTCGCCTTGCAGGTAGCCGCGAAAGCAAATGTTCTCCCAGCCGGTGGCCTCCTGCTCGAAACCCAGGGCGATGTCAAACAAGGAGCTGATCGCGCCCTCGACTTCCAGGCGCCCGGAGGTCGGCGGATAGATGCCTGCCAGCACCTTCAGCAACGTGCTTTTGCCGGCTCCATTATGGCCGATGACGCCGAGCCGTTCGCCGCTGGAAATCTCGAGGGTGAAGTCTTGCAGGGCGTTGACCTTCACAAAAGGATTGACGGTGCGCCGGAACATGCGCTTCACCACATATTCCTTGAAGGTCATGCGCTGGCGGTGCCGCACCCGAAAGGTCAAACAAACGCGGTCCATCGAAATTCGGGCCATGGTTCATCCTACAGCGAGAAAATAAGGCGTTTCTGGAACCGGGCCAGCGTCAAGCTCGCGGCGCTGGCCAGCACGGACGCCGTCAGCAGGGCCATCATCCAGGTCGGCGCGGAAGGCATTTCGCCTTGCAGGATCGGCTGGCGCACCAGGTCGATCAGAGCCCGCACGGGGTTGAAATCCGCGAGCCAACCCACATTCTTCTGCCTGAGCAGCGACTCAGGGTAGATGATCGGCGTCATGTAAAACAGGATTTGAAAGCCGACTTCGCACAGGTGCTGCGTATCCTGAAAATAGACGTTGGCGAACCCGGCGAGAACGGCCAGCGACCAGCTCACGATGAACAAAATCAGCATGCTGACAAGCAGTGTCGGCAGCACCCACAGGTTGCCGAAGCCGTTGACGCACCACGACAGCGCGATGACCAGAATGGTGGCAATACTGAAATGAAACATCCCTGCCAGGGCTGTGCGTAGCGGATAAATCGCCATGGGCGCCGGGTACTGGCGGATATAGCTTTCGCCGAGGTAAAGGCACTGGCAGCCTTGAATCGTCGAGACGAGGATGAAGCTCCAGCAAGCCAATCCGGCCAGCACGTGCCCGGCATAGCCAGCCACGTTGTCGCCCGGATTGAGGATGGTCTGAAAGACGAAGCAAATGATGCACGTCATGGCCACGGGCTGCAGCAAGGACCAGCCCAGACCAAGCAGCGAACGCCGGTAGCGCTGACGCAGGTCGTTCTTGACCAGCATCAACCAGAAATACCGACAGCGCCAAATGCCGTGCAGGTAAGCCAACATGGGGCTGAATCCTTAATTTGGTGCAAAGTAGGTCCCGCTTGCCGAGCGGGACCTGAACATACCGCGACTCAGGTCCCAATCGGCGACCGGGACCTGAACATACCGCGACTCAGGTCCCGCTCGGCAAGCGGGACCTACTGCCGCTGCAATTACGCCGCCACTTTGGGCCAGAACTTGTTTTGCTGGCCGGTGAGCAGGGAAAGGTCGGCGTCGACCATCATGTTCACCAAATCGGCAAAGCTGACCTCCGGCTCCCAACCCAGGACGCGATTGGCCTTGCGCGGATTGGCCAGCAGCAGATCGACCTCCGCCGGCCGGTAAAACTTGGGGTCCACGACGACATATTGCCGCCAATCGAGACCGACGCGGTCGAAGGCGATGCTGACGAACTCCTCGACGGTGTGCGTCTCGCCGGTGCCGATGACGAAATCGTCGGCCTGATCCTGCTGAAGCATGAGCCACATGGCCCGCACGTAATCGCCGGCAAATCCCCAATCGCGCTTGGCTTGCAGATTGCCCAGGCGCAGTTCGTTGGCCATCCCCAGCTTGATCCGGGCGACGGAGTTGCTGATCTTGCGCGTCACGAACTCCAGGCCGCGGCGCGGGCCTTCGTGGTTGAACAGGATGCCGGAGCAGGCGAAAAGATTGTAGCTTTCGCGGTAATTGACGGTGATGAAGTGGCCATAGACCTTGGCGACGCCGTAGGGGCTGCGCGGATAGAACGGCGTGGTTTCGCTTTGCGGCGTTTCGCAGCACCTTGCCGAACATTTCGCTGCTGCTGGCCTGGTAGAAACGGGCCTTCGGGCAAACGGTGCGGATCGCCTTCCAGCATGCGCGTGACGCCCACGGCGGTGAACTCGGCCGTCAGCACGGGCTGCTGCCAGCTGGTCGGCACGAACGACATGGCGGCGAGGTTGTAGACCTCATCGGGCTGAATTTGCTCGACGATATTGGTGATCGACGCGGCATCGAGCAGGTCGCCTTGCAACAGCTCGATCTGATCGCGGAGGTGCTCGATGCGCAGAAAATTCTCGGTGCTCGAACGGCGAACCATGCCGCAGACGCGGTAGCCCTTGTCCAGCAGCAATTCCGCGAGATGCGAGCCATCCTGGCCGGTGATCCCTGTGATAAGTGCGGTCGGCATCGTATGAGTCCTTTTGGCTTCTTGCCTTGAAAGTTCCTGGCCAGGGTATAGCAGATTGCGCGAAACCTGGTCAAGACGATCTGCCCGGTTGCGACCGCGGTCGTGATAGGGCCGTCGCAACGCCGTCGCCGTCTCTCTCCCGGCCGACCGGAGTTGCCCAAACTGCCTTGCTCCGGCCGCCACGGAATCGCTATGATCGGAACAATCGTTAAACTCCGCCGCGCTTTCCTGTCGATACCGGCGAAGGTCTTTTAGAGCCGATCCGAAAAAGGGGTCAGGCACCGTTGTGCGAAGCACCCTCCGGGCCGTTCCGGCAACGGTGCTTGACCCCTTTTTCGGATCGGCTCTCAACCAAGTCCGAACCTTTCACGGACAGGCTCCATGAAGGCACGGTTTTTCCTTGTCATTTTTGTCGCATTGTGGCTGAGCCGCGAGGTTGACGCCCAAATTCCGGGCGCACCCGCGGCGCCTGCGGCTCCCGCGGCGCCGGCAGCAACCCCGGCAGCCCCCACGGCGGCGCCCACCGGCTTTTGCGCCAGTCTCCAACAATGTTGCGCCGATTGCCAGGCGAAGTGCTGCGCCTCGCCGTTGGGGCAGTTGCTCAACAATATGACCAAACCATTGACCCTGGCGAGCGGCGGCTTGATCGGGCCGATCTGCCCGCCGCTGCTGAGCGACTCCGATCTCCAAAAGCTGCTAGGCCCAGACTCGACGGCCTCGGACGCCGAGAAAACCGCGGCCGCGATCAAGGCCGACGAAGCCGGGGCGGCCAAAAGGCGTGCCGCCATTCGCTATCTCGGCACCGTCGATTGCCATTATTATCCCGAGGCCCAGGACGCCCTGATTTCTGGGTTGCGCGGCGACCGCAACGAATGCGTGCGCTACGAAGCCGCCCTGGCGCTGAGCAAGGGCTGCTGCTGCACGCCGAAGACCATGGCCGCCCTCCTCGTCTGCGCCAACGGCACCGCGACGGACGGCCATATCTCGGAAACGTCGGAACGCGTGCGCAGCCAGGCCATGCGCCTTTGCGAATGTGCACGGCACGCGTGGGCGACAGCCGCGACGTCCAAAAACAGCCTCCCGAACGCCCGATCGAGCCGCCCGAACGGCCGCCAGTCGCCGGCAAATCTGACAACGGCGTACAGCAAGCGGTATTGCTGGCGCCGCAATCGCCCTCCCAAACGACGACGCCCCTCGTGGACCAGGCCAGCCGGCTGTTGGCCCAGACGGTCAGCACACCGGCCGCGTCCCGTGGGCTGCCGACGGGCCAGCGCACATTGATGGGAATCTTTTCCAACCTCGCTGGCACGCCGAGGTCTAGTGCCGCCGACGACAACAACGCCTTCGATGAAGCCGTGCTTATGTTGCCGGAACTGCGAGCCCCGGCACCAGCGAGCCAACCCACTCCAGCCGCGCCCCTGCCAACGCCCGCGGCCAGGCCCGCGCCCTCGCCCCCGCCCGCTCCCTCACGAACGGCGACTCCTGCCATCGCGCCGCCACCCACGGAACAAACGCGGCCCCTTATGCTCACCGGCCCGTCGGCGTGGATTCAGTAGGTCCCGCTCGCCGAGCTATTTATCGGGCGGCAGTCCCATCGGCAAGAGAGAAGGCCGCGGCCTTTTGCAACACAACAGTTTGGCGGTGGTGCCCCAACCTAAGCAGGTGCTGAGCTTGTCGTATCAGCAATTGCAGGTTCGCCAGGAGGCGCCGAAGAAGGAGCATACCTCCAAACGCAAACGCTCGAGGAGTTGCGTGAGCGTCGGGATTGGTATGCCTGCCGCTGGATGATCGAGTTGGGCGGTTTTCTGGGACGCAAAGGCGATGGCGACCCCGGCGTCAAGACCCTCTGGCGGGGTTACCAGTGTCTCCAAGATCTTCTCCTCGGCTACCAAATCCGGGGGCGAGCCGGCAGCAAAGATGTTGGTAATAGATAGCCCGGCAGGCGGGACCTACTACCGAGAAATTAGCGAGCGGTTTCGTAAACCTGGTAGCCCTGGGCCTGCAAGCCGATGACGACATTGCGGGATCGATTGCCGCTGGCGAAGCTGCCGTAGAGCAGCCAGGGCTGCGACGGGGAGCCGCGATAGAAGACGTCGTATGTGCGCGGCACAACCACGACTGGCGGAGCGCTGACGACAACCGGCGGAGCGGCAACGACAACCGGGGCCGGGGCGACAACAACCGGGGGATAATAAACCCGCCGGTAAATCGGCCGTGGACCGCCGATGGCCACGCTCACGGGGCCGACTTGGACGCCAAGGATGGTGGCCGCCTTGGCGGTGCTGCCGCCGAGCTCGGTGCTGCCGATCAAACCTGCCGTGGCCGCCAGGGCCAAAAATGTTGAACGATACATGGGTGACACCTTTCTTTGTTTTGTGTGGAAAACCCGCTTTCAACCTCTTCGTTGATGCAACGTCAGCCATCGGTAAACTTGCGCCGGTCGGTGACAAGGTGACAAGGTGACAAGGTGACAAGGTGACAACGTCGGGAAAAGCCGGCAAAGACCGCAAAACCGATACCAAGGTGATAAGGTGACAAGGATTTGCCCAAGTTCTTTCACCTTGTCACCATGTCACCTTGTCACCTTGTCACCATGTCACCTTGTCACCTTGTCATCGACGTCACCTTGTCATCGACGTCACCTAGTTGGCCTACATTACCGCCCTTGCGTCGCTTATAATACGTGGGGGGAAGAGACCGCCGAGGGACACCATCGATGGCCACCGTGCAGCGTCCGACCACAAATGCCAAGCCGCAATATGAAACCGCGGTCGAGCAACAATTCGCATACGCCGCCCGCCGGCTGCGCGGCCTCGACATCGCCGCCTGGTCGCTGGCGCTGGCCGGCATCGTCTTGGCCTACGGCTTGACCGTGGCACTGCTTGATCGGTTGCGGGACCTTTCCACTGGCATCAGGCTGACCGCCTGGTGCTGCTTCATGGCGGGCGTCGCCATTTACTTGGTAGCGGCGTTCAGGCGGTTGGCGTTTCGCAGCGTCAATCCCCATTTCATTGCTCGGCAGCTCGAGCAGACTGTCCCGGATGCCAAGAACAGCGTCATCAACTGGATCGATCTGCGCAAGGAGCCGTTGGCGCCGGTGATCCGTGGCTCGCTGGGCCGGCGGGCTGCCAGGGACCTGGCCCATGCCGACGCCGAGAAGGCCATCAGCACTCGCCCGGTTTGGTGGCTCGGAAGCATCGCGGGGCTGCTGCTGGTGCTGCAACTGGGTTGGTTGGCGGCCGCGCCGGGGCAAGTCTGGTCGCTGCTGCAACGCGCCTTCATGCCGTTCGACCAGGCCCGGATCGCCAACCAAACGCGGTTGACGCTTCTGCAGCCCGCAGGCGGCGACGTCTCTCTGGCCGCCAATCAGCCGCTGCAGGTTCGCGTCGAAGTCCAGGGTTATGTGCCGGCGATCAATACCAGGGATGCGCTCAGGCTCCATTTTCGGTATCACCACGATGAACCCTTTGAAGTGCGTGGCCTGTCTCGCGACAGCGACGGGACCTGGACGACCATGGTCCTTGCCGACCAGGTGCGCAACGGCCTGTGGTACAAGATTACCGGGGGCGATGCCAGGTTGCCGGAGGATCGCGAGTATCGGGTGGATGTTCGGGCCGTGCCGCAGGTGCTGCGCTATGAGGCTAATTTCAAATATCGGCCCTATCTCCGCCTCAAGGACAGGGAGGTGATTTATGACAAGAATGTGCAACCCACCATCAAGGAGCTGCGCGGCACGGAGTTGACGCTGACGGTCCGCACCAACCGCATTCTCAAGCAGTGTGCATTGGAGTTGAAGACCATCGCCGGCAAGAAAGAGCTGCCGGGCGAGGCGGTGCCAAACGATCCCGAAGCGTGGCGATTTAAATTCGTTCTCGATCAAAGCGGCGATTTTCGCATCCTTTTTAAGTCGAAGGACGACGAGGTCAACGTCGATCGCCACCCGAGCAAGATCGAGGTCATACCCGATCGCGCACCCGTGGTTCATTTGACCAAGCCCGCCAAGGATGTCGCGCTGCCGGCCAACGGCACGCTCGTCGTCAAGGGGAATGCGACTGATGATTTCGGCGTCAAGTCGATGCTTTTGAGGCTGAAACTACTGAAGGCGCCGGAGATGGCTGAGCTGCAGCCGAAGCCGTACCGTCCGAATATCAAGTTCCAACTGGTAAACGGCAAATACCCGCTAAAGCTGGATTACAGCGACTTCGTTGCGCTCGACGGTTTGAAGACGACCGCGGGACAGCCGTTTCCGCTGTCGGCCGGCATGGAACTGGAGTATTGGCTCGAAGCGCGCGACAACTGCGATTATCCCAACAAGGACGGCAACGTCGGCGAGAGCAAACGGTACAAGCTGACCATTGAACCGCCCGTGGCCAAAAACAAGGCGGAACAGGGCCGCAAGGATGGGCAGCAGCAAACCCAGAATGATCAGAAGAAACAGGACGGCGACATGGCCGCCAACAATATGCAGGCGCAGGCCCAGGCCGATGCGGCCAAGGACGGCAACAATCCAAATGCCGGCGGCGATCAGAGTGACAATTCGCTGCAAAAAAGGGGACAGGAGGCGGCGGATGCCATCAACGAGTCTAACAGCCCTGGTTCAGCAAAGGGTGATGGACAGAACAAACCCAACGCCAACGAACCCTCGCCCGCCGATTCGGGGAGTGGCAAGGATGCTCCGGATCCCAAAAACGGCGAGCCAAATCCGGGCGATTCCAAAGCCGGCGGCAACAAAAGCCCCGACCCAGGACAGGCTAAAGATGGCCCGCCTGACGCAACGCAAAAAGATGCTGCTGGCGGCAAGGACAACACGGGCAAGGATAATGCTGGCGACCCGAAAGGCGACGGCAAGGATAAAGGATCGAGCGACCCCAAGATGCCGCCAAGAAGGATGGTGGCCCTGACGGTAAAGGAGGAGAATCCGGCACTGCCAAGACAGGCGACGACAATGGCAAGGGTAAAGCCGGTGCCGACTCCACGAAAAGCGAAGCCAAGTCTGGCAAGCCGGACAACGCCGCCGCCAATAAGGGACCGCAAGGGCCAGACAAAAGCCCGGCGGCAGACGGCAAAGGCCCCGGCGGCGACCCGAAGGGGGGCACGCCTACCGACAAAGGCAACGTCAAGGACGCTCCGACGACCAATGAGCAAATTGCCGGGGACAAGGGAGGCGATCGCTCCAACCAACCGCCGCCTCCCGGAGCCAAGCTTGGTCCTCCCGAAATAGCGGATGGGGCCGGCCAGGTGAAAGCGCCGGATCGACGAGAGGCCACACTCGACGATGTTGCCAAGTTGCAAGAGATGCTCAAAGACCCGGCCCAGCGTGACAAAGCTGCCAAGGCATTGGAAAACATCGGCGATCAGGCCGGCGACGCCAGGGTCCAAACCGCGGCTGAAAAAGCGCTCGACGACGCCAAGGCCCAGCAAGGCCAGCCGGCGGACCAGGGTAAGCTGCCAGATAAAACCAGCGCTAACTCTGCGGGAAAAGGCCCAGGCGATCCCACCGAACTCAAGGGCAACGACCCGAATCTCGGCAAAGCTGGTGACGCCACTAGCGATCCCGGTCAGCCCAAGGCGGACGGTGGCAAAGGTCAAGTCGGCCCCACCGGCAAGAATGACGACGGCAAATCAGTTGCCGCCAATCCCGACCTGGCCAGGGGAGGCTCTTCCGGCGCCGATGATCCCGCCAACCGCCAGCCCGCCGACGAACGCTTCAACCGCCTTGCCGATGAGTTGCAGTTGGAAAACCTCAAGAAGCAAGTCGATAAACTGCGTGACAAGTTCACTCCTAAAGTCATGGAGAAGTTGAATTGGACGGAGCAAGATCGCGAAGCATTCCTGCGCAACATGATGGCCGACGCTCTCAAGCGTCAGCAGCGGCAAAAGGCCGCCGTCGACGCGCCGCCCGTGCCCGGCTCATTGTCGCCACTTTTGCCCGGCACCGGGCCACGCAATTTGCAGGCAGACCGGACGCCGGACAGCGGCTCCGTGACCGCCGACCGGCCGCTCGCTCCGCCCGAAGTGCGGGAGGCGCAGAAGTTATACCAGAAAAAGGGATAAGAACCCCGGCATGTCGCACCGCTATCTAGTCCAGTTCAATCCCAAGCAGACCGCCCATCTGTTCACCGACATCCTCGTCATCGGGGCCGGCATCGCGGGACTGCGGGCCGCCCTGGAGGTGCCCGCGAATCTCGACGTCCTGGTCGTCACCAAGGACAACATCCAGCAGAGCAACAGCGCCTACGCCCAGGGCGGCATCGCCGGCGTGCTGTCGCCGGAGGATCGCTTCGAGAACCACATCGAGGACACGCATCACAGGCGGGCGGCGGCCTGTGCCATCGCGACATCGTCGAAATGGTGGTCCGCGAGGCGCCGCACCAGATCAACGACCTGATCCGCTGGGGCACCCATTTCGACGAGGAAGACGGCCACCTCGCCCTGACGCGCGAAGGCGGCCACAGCCATCGCCGCATCGTCCACGCCCTGGGCGACGCCACCGGCTTCGAGGTCATGCGGGCCATCATCGAACGCGCCCGCCAAACGCCGCAACGTCACCATCTGGGACGACACCTTCACGCTCGATCTGCTGACCCACGAGGGCCGTTGCGTCGGCGCCCTGGTTTGGCGGCCCGGTCAGGGCCAGCTGCTGGTCTGGGCCAAGCAGACCATCCTGGCCTCGGGCGGCGCGGGCATGGTCTACCGCGAGACGACCAATCCGCCCGGTGGCCACCGGCGACGGCATGGCGGCGGCCTATCGGGCCGGGGCCGAGCTGCGCGACATGGAGTTCATGCAGTTTCATCCCACCGTCCTCTACGTCGCCGGCTCGAGCCGCTTCCTCATCAGCGAGGCGGTGCGCGGCGAAGGCGCCTATCTGCGCGACAAGAACGGCGTGCGCTTCATGCTGGACGATCGACCCGCGTGCCGAGCTGGCCCCGCGCGACGTGGTCGCCCAGGCCATCGTCCGCCGCATGGAACGGACCCAGCACCCCAACGTCTATCTCGACCTGGCCCACCTCGACAGCGCCCTGGTCCGGCGGCGCTTTCCGGGCATCGACAAGGTCTGCCGAAGCTTCGGCCTGGACATCACGCGCGGACCTGATTCCGGTCCGGCCGGGCGCCCATTACATGATCGGCGGCGTGACGGTCGACGCCGAGGGCCACACGACGCTGCCGGGCCTGTGGGCCGCCGGCGAGGTGACTTCGAGCGGCCTGCACGGGGCCAATCGGCTGGCGTCGAACAGCCTGCTGGAGGGGCTGGTCTTCGGCGACTGCTGCGGCCGGGGCGCCGCCGCCGTGGCCGCCGGTCATGCCCGACACGTTCACGGCACTGCCGCTGCGCAGCGACTTTCGAGCCGGAGACCGACGGGGACGCTCGACGTGGCCGACATCACCAACTCGCTGCGCAGCCTGATGGTGCGTCACATGGGCGTGATCCGCGACCGGGCTGGCTTGGACCAGGCCCAGCAGGACGTCGCCTTCTGGTGCCGCTATGTGCTGGCGCGGGAGTTCAGCGACCGGGCGGGCTGGGAGCTGCAAAACTTGCTGACCATCGCGAGGCTGATGATCCATTCAGCGCTGGCACGGGAGGAGTCGCGCGGCGTCCATTTTCGCAGCGATTTTCCGCAGCGCGATGACGCGCATTGGCAGCGGCATGTGGTTTGTCCGCGTTGGCATTGATCTTCGCCTTGCCGCGCTGGCGTGGCAGTTTCGGATACAACACTTGTCTACTGCTTCGATGTTCATCTACAATGGTTTCGTGATAAACGAAAGGAGGAACTCAATGGCAAGGACAACGGCCAAGGACGTCATCCTGCAAATCCTCCGCGAGAAGGATGGACAGTGGTCTGGAAAGACGAAGCTCTTTAAGACGTTCTATTTCGCTCACTTGTTTTACGCGACTGACAATCCAGGACTTCTAACTACCTGGCCAATCGCCCGGCTGCCGGAAGGTCCGGGCATTGATCAGAGTCAAAAGCTGTTTGCTGATTTGGTAAAGGAAGGATTGCTCACCATCGATCTAGTTCGTGAAGGACCATATCCTGAGTATCATTATCAGTTAACGGAAAAGAGTCGCAACGTCCCGTTACCGTCTCCAGACGCTCAACTTGCAATCCGCCAGGCGACCGATTTTTGTTATCCAAAAACAGGCGCCGAGTTATCCCAACTAACGCACGATAAATCCCGGTGCTGGAAGCATGCCAAAGACGGTGACATTTTAGATATCTACATTGACCTCATCCCCGACGACGAGTACCACCAAGGGCAAGTCGAAATTGCGCGCCTCGACCAGGAGTTGGCACAAATCCTTGAGGGGTGTGGTGGATGAGGCCAGCAGTCCAAGCCTTTCGCGATGCGGCGATTCAAGTATGCCGGGCACGGAATTTCCCCTTTTCGCGATTCATGGAAAGTCACGCGTTAGAAGAGTTGCTTCAGGAAGCCGAATCCGGGGCTTGGCCGCCCAAGCAAATTGCTGGCCAAGCCCTTTTCCGTTGCTGTGTTACGGACGGGACGTTCAACAATTTCCAAGTTGGGTTGCTGTCGGTTATGACGTTTTTGAATGAGCACCTTGGCACGCTTGGACAGGGGGAATTCCAGGCATTTAAGGACCTGGTTAACATTCTGAAGGGGCGTGCAACGGTTGGCGCGATTACGCAATGGCTTGATACGCACTACAAATGAGGGGCATTTTGTTGGCTATTTATCGCCCTTCCGGTATCCGCCAAACCGGCACATGCGGCGGCAAACAACCCGTGTAGAACGCCTGATAGCCAACCATATCGCGCAGCTTGGCCAATAGCTGACGGCGGTAGGTGACATGGTAGTGATCACAGCGGGCATCGAGCACGGCATTGTAAATGCGCCGGAGTTCCTCGGTTTCAAGGAGCGTGGCCCGCAATTCGTCCTCGTGGATCGTGTCGAAAGCCATTCGGTCCTTGACGTGATCGTGGAAGCTGTGATTGAAGCGGAGCATTTCGTGGAGAAGATCGGCGCCTGGAAAGCGCTCGAGCTCGCTGACGTGCGGGGCATAGCGCAACTCGGCGAAGCGGCCTTGCAGCACTTTCAGGTCGGCCGCGAAGTCGTCGGCGTTTTTGAGGTAATCGCCTTCGCGCGGTCCAGGATTTCCCAGCGCTGGGCCAGCGCCGTGAGCGCTGGCCGCGAGTGCCCCGTGCATCGCCTGCTGGTTGGCGATGAGTGGAGTATCGGGCGGCGAGCTCAGGCAAGCGACGGCCAGGGCGATTGGAATGACGTCCATGTCCAGGCTCCTTCGGGGAGGGAACGCAACAGGGGCGCCGTGGCCCGCAGCGCCGACCGGGGAAAGAAGTGCCAGCCTTGGCTGACGCTTGTTTCCGACCGATCAGCGGCGTGGACCAGGCGCCCCCGCGTGAATCCCCGGGAGCCGAGCACGAGGCCCGGCTCCCGGTCCGACAGAAGCCTCACTGCGAAGCACTTTCCGGAGTGGCCGACCCAATAACCACTTGGCCCAGAAAGGTTGATCGCCTCTACCCAGGAGGGTGGATAGTGCTGGTTTCCCGCTTTTCTCCAGCACGCAGCGAAGCTCGGCTGATTGCTTTGGCCGGGCCGGCATTCGGTCGTCCTGCCGGCCGGGCAAATCTTCAATGCGGGCGGGCTTTTAACCTCGATGGCGGTAAGCGTCAAGCCCAGTCCATACAATTGGAAGATTAGAGCCTATCCGAAAAAGGGGTCAGGCACCGTTGTGCGAAGCACCCTCCGGGCCGTTCCGGCAACGGTGCCTGACCCCTTTTTCGGATAGGCTCTTAGCCGGCGGCAGGAGAGGGACCCATGGCGGGCAGTGACAAGGTTTGGCTGGCAATTTTGGCAATACTGGCAGCGGCGGCAGTCGGGCGCTCCTGGCCTGGCGGCCGTTGCGCCGCTTTGGCCGGCAAATCAGCCTCGAAAGGGCGCGCGAGTCATTTCGCCTGCAGCGCGAAAAGCTCCAGGCGACGTTCCTGCAAATGGCCCAGGCTACCGGCAAACCGCGCGGCCTGCGCTGGAAGGACTGCCAGTTCGAAGCGCCCGTGGAGTTTGTCCGCGACAAGCAGACCAGCGAAGTCGCCGCGCTGGTTGCCGTCACCATCGCTTTCGAGGCCCTGCCGGGCAGCGATATGGAGGACAACCCCAACGTCGGCAATGCGCGCAACGCCTCGGCGGTGTTCTTCTATCACAAGGGGCACTGGAGCACGGTCGGCAAGGCGGTGTTCAACATGAACCCCAACGAGGCGATCGAGCATTTCAAGAACCAGTACGAACGTGTGGGGCCATAATCTTGGAGCCTGTGGTAAAAAAGGGGACAGTCCCTTTGACAGCCCTCATTATTTCAAGTGGTTGAAGTCCGCGAAAGGGACTGTCCCCTTTTTTGCCACAGGCTCTTATTTCACGCTGCTCTCACCGCGGTCTCGCCCAAGCGATCGAGCACATAGGCCGCCGTTCGCACACAAGCGCCGGGGCTGGCCACGCGCCGCTTGAGCGCCGGCCAACTCGCCGGTGACCTGTTGATATTTGCTCTCCTCATTGAGCCAGCCCAACACCCGGCTCGCGATTCCTTCTGCCTCGCAGCGATCGGTCAGGAACTCCGGAAACAACTCTTTTTCGGCGAGCAGATTCACGAGACTGATGTAGGGTGAGGTCTTGAACTTCCGCGCCACCCATAAATCGACCGGGCCGATCTTGTAAATCACCACCGACGGTGTGCCATGGTAGAGCAGTTCCAGGCCAACCGAGCCCGACACGGCGATGCAAGCGCGCGCCAGGTGAATGATCTCGGGAGTCCGGCCGACGAAGGTCGTCGCCGGCAAGCCGCTGCCGGCGAGAAACGCCTCGGTCGTTTGCCGTTGGGATTCCTTAAAATTGGCGACCAGGAAACGCACGTTGGGCCGCGCTGCCTGAATGCGCTCGGCAGCGGCCTTCAAGGTCGGCAGATTACGCGTCAGCTCCTGGTTCCTCGAACCAGGCAGCAAAGCCACCACCGGCCCTTCCGCTTGCTGCTGGGCGATGAATTCCCCGTCGAGGTGCTGAAGCGGCAATTCGTCGAAATAAGGATGGCCCACGTAATGCGCCCTAACGCCCCGTTCCCTGTACCACGCCTCCTCGAAAGGCAGCGAACAAAGGACGTGATCGACGAAACGGCGCATCTTGCCGACACGCCACCCGGCCCAGGCCCACAGCTGCGGCGGGACGAAGTAAAACACCGGAATGCCATGAAAGTGAGCACGCCGGGCCATCCACCAGTTGAAACCGGGGTAGTCGATCAAGATGACGGCGTCGGGACGATGGTGGCGGAAGTAGCGGTCGGCACGCGAGACGAGGTCGAGAAAGGTCGGCGCATGGGCCAGCACACGCAGAAACCACATGACGGCAAGTCCGCACAGCGGGTAAAGAAGGCTGCAGCCCGCGGCGTGCATCTTGTCGCCGCCGAAGCCGACAAACTCGATGTCGGGCCTTTGGCTTCGCAGCGCCCGCATGAGGTTGGCCGCGTGCAAGTCGCCGCTCGGTTCGCCGGCGCTAAGAAAGATTTTCATGACGTCCTTGTCCTAAAAAGTCTCGACGGAGTCACCTTTTGTAGGACGGCCTTCCCAGGCCGTCCGCGCCGCCAAGGACGGCCCGGGAAGGCCATCCTACAGGAAATATTTAACCGTCGTGTCGTTGCGGCTGCAATCCCGGCATGGCACCGGCTTCCGCGGTCTTGCGATAACCCATCGACCGCAGCACTTCCAGCACCTCGCTCCACGTGGGGAACGGCCGGCGGTTGTCGCGCTTGTACTGGTCCATCGCCTTCATGAACAGGATTTCCTCTTCGTTATAATCCCGTTCACAGGTGGTCGGATCGATCTGCCGGCGCCGTTCGCCGCTCCTCCGTTCCGAGCCGCTGCGCCGTTCCAACGCGACGGGGACGCTGCGGCTGCGACGATCTTTCAGACGGCGATCGTTGCCGCGGCGGTCGGTCACGCATGATTCTTGCGATGCAGAAGTCGATTCGTCGGCGCTCATGGTTCAACTCGGCCTTCTGGGCTCTACAGAGGATTCGTCAGGGGCGGCCAAAAAACCTCAAGGGGCACTATAACCCAATCGTCCATGTCGTTAAAGACGCATGGCTGTGAAAGCAGATAAAATGGACGAAATGGGAGGCCGTCTTTGACGAAACTACGGTTTTTGCATTGAGGCGTGGCAAAGGCTCCCAGCCTGTGCCCAATGCGTAAATCTCTTGGGCACAGGCTGGAAGCCTATGCCACGAGTAAAGCGTAGCACAGGATTCCGCCTGTGTCGAATCCGCAAATCTTTCAAGCAAAGGCTGCAAGCCATTACCGCGGGAGATGCGGACCTCGTTTGCCGGTGTCCTTTGGCGGGAAATTTGCTGATAATGGATTGAGGAGCTTCAATGGTAAGGACAGTTTACCCGCATGAATGAACCTTTTGCGGACGATCCGATCATTCCGGCGGGCTCGCCGGATGCCAGCGCACCACCTTCGGCAGCGCCGGACGGCACACTTTTACCAGCGCCGCCTCGTGGTCGCTTGTTTTCGGTGGCTTTGATCCTGGGAATTGTGGCGTGGTGCGTGATTGTCGTCTGCGTGCTGGCCATTGTTGTGCCACGCCAGGTGGAGGAATCGGCGCAAGACGCGGCGGCCAACGATGCCCTTCACCTCCTGACGATGCGGCTGCAGGCCAGGTATCTTGTGGGAATTCGCGCTTTGCTTGGGCCCGCCCTGGCCAATGACAGTCAGATCGGCATGCAGGTCCAGGCACTGGACACCGGGCCGATCTCGCAGCGGCTCCGCCAGGTTGTTTTGGTGGGCGAAATGAACGGACCGCCGGCCGCCCTCAAGCAACTGGACAAGCTCGAGACAATGGCTCGCGCACAAGGTCAGAGTTTTTCTCCAGAGCAAACGGCACAGCGCGATATCCTGCGAAAGCTTTATAACGATTATTCCCGCCTGCGTTACAGCGCGCCGTCGGTCGATGATCAAGAACGCCAGGACCTCCAGGACGGCCTGGACTGGTTCGGCGACCTGGCCCTCGCGCCCGCCGGCCAGCCGGGCATCGCCGACGAAGTGGCCGCGGTGGCTGGTGGGCCAGCCGCCGCCGGCATGCATGTCGACAACCCGGATTCCCAGGCACGTCGGAATGTGTTGAGGCCAGCCCAGCGCGCGGTGGTGACGATCTTCGGCGCTTTCGGCATGGGCATATTTATTTTGTTGGCGGGGTTCTTCGGCCTGATCATCGTGGGGGTGCTTTTCTTCATGGGAAAGCTGCGCGGCGGGCTGCGCTGCGGCGTCTCGCCGGCCGGCGTCTATGCCGAGACCTTCGCGTTGTGGATGCTGATGTTCGAGGTGATCGGCCTGGTTTTCAGGGAGGTGCCGCTGGGCAGCTTCCGTTTGCTCATCGGGGGAGGCGTCGAACTGCTGACCTTGAGCGTGCTCGCCTGGCCGGTATTGCGGGGTCTGCCGTGGCGGCAGGTGCGTGAAGATCTTGGCCTGACTTTGGGCCGCCGCCATGTCGCGGAGCCGGTCATTGGGCTGGGCTGTTACGTGCTCGGCTCACCGCTGGTGTTCACCGGCCTGCTGGTCACGCTGCTGCTGACATTGGTCCAGCACTTGCTGACCGACAGTCCGCCTCCCGAGCAGATGTTTGTCAATCCGCCCACTCCTTCGCATCCGCTCATTGTGCCTTTGGCCCGGGGCGATTGGAACATTCGCCTGCAGTTCTTTTTCCTGGCGAGTTTCGTGGCTCCGGTGGTGGAGGAGATCCTGTTTCGCGGCGTCCTCTACCGCCATCTTCGCGAGCTCACGCACAGATGGGGCGCGATGGTCAGCGTCATCGGCAGCGGACTGATCTCGAGTTTCATCTTCGCGGTCATTCATCCCCAGGGTTTGCTGGTCGTACCGGTGCTGATGTCCCTGGCCTGCAGTTTCGTGCTGATGCGCGAATGGCGTATCACGCTCCTGCCCTCGATCCTGGCCCACGGCTTCAGCAATGGGCTGGTGCTGCTGCTGAATATCGCGATGCTGTCGGATTAGAATGCCAACGGACCGCGCGTGATTCTGCGAATCCGAAGAAGAGTAAGATTAAGATGAGGATTAAGATTAGGAAGATGATTAAGAGCAAGAGTACGAGTACGAGAAAGAGAAGGACAGCAGCCCGTCCAGCGATTCCTGCTCGTAATCTTCATCGTAATCCTAATCATCTTCCTAATCCTAATCTTGCTCTTAGTCTTTCTCTCCGTCCGACTCCTTGGCCGCTGCCGAATCATGGAGGCTGGTTTCAGCGCTTGCTCAACCGTTCAACCGCCAACAGCGCCATTTCGCGCAATTCTTCCTCCTGCGCCCGGCAGCCAGCCCCCGCAGCAGCTCAAGCGCCGCCGGCGTTTTGGTTTGTTCGAGAATCTCAATGACGCGGCGCATGCGCAGCGATTCCTGCTCGACGCTGACGGCATCCTGCACCGCGAAGCGTCTCATGAGCAGTCCCAACCGCTGGCGCACTTCCTCCGAACACGGCTTGGCCAGCTCCAGGCGAATCTGCTTTTCAATCCAGCGGCCGTAGCCCGCCAACGCGGAGAAGGCGGCTTCACGCGTCTTGAAGTCGTTGGCGTCCAGGTCTTCGAAATACTTCTTGATTTTCTTGGGATCGGCCAGGAACACCTTCTTGGTCAGGTACGCGACGTTGTCCTTGACGCTCACCATGGTCCACAAAGCACGGTTGGCCCTGGGATTGTTGTTGGAGGCCAGATCGCTCCAAAGCGAATGCAAAGCGGCAATCTCCATTGACGACGGTTCATTTAGCTTGCCGGCCAAACCCAGCCCGACGGCGTCCCAAAGGAGCAACGTCGTGTCGCGGCTGCCGGAGACGATCAGGCGGCCGGACGGGTGGAACGCCACCGCCGTCACCTCGCCGCCGTGGCCCGTCCAGGTTGAGATCGGCTGGCCGTTGGCGAACTCCCAAACGCGAACAGTCTTGTCGAAGCCCGCGGAGACCAGGCAACGGCCGTTGACCGACCAGGCCAACGAATTGACCAGGCCGCGATGGCCGTCCAAGGTCCGTGCCCCGCGCTGGGGGTCTTCCCTGGGCGCCGCCAGGTCGAACAACCGAACCGCGTTGCCGAACATGCCGGCGGCCAGAGTGCGTCCATCGGGGGCGAAGGCCAGGCACGCGGCCGTGTCGTTGAGCTTGGTGAATTTTCGCATCGGCTGATAATCGTCCGTTTCATAGACAACGATGTTGTCTTCCCCTGCCACCGCCAGCAGCTTGCCGGTGGAATCATAGGCGAGGGCCCTGACGCCTCGCTGAGTGGGGATTTGTTTGTAAATCTTTGCGGTGGCGATGTCCAGGACACACAGGCCGTCGCCCTCGCCGCCGCAGGCTGCCGCGAGTTTGCCGCCGTCGGGACTATAGGCCAGGCAGCGGATTTCATGGCGCAGCGGCAAGTTGAAACGCTTGCTCTCCCTGGCAGTGGCGGCATCCCAAAGGATGATGGAATCCAAAGAGCTCGCGGTCGCCAGGAGCTTGCCATCGCTGGAAAACGCCAGCTGGACCTCGGCGTCGCCAGAGCCGCAGGTCAGCCGGCCCTTTTCCGCGCCTGACATCGGGTCAAAAAGCAAAACCTGGTTAGTCGCCAGGGCGGCGGCGGCGAGATGGCCATCGGGCGCGGGCGAGCAAAGCACGGCGGTCACGGGGCCGTCGGGGAACTCGTTGTCGGCCAGCGCTTTGCCGGTCGCCGTGTCCCAGCGGCGAATGACGCAGTTGCTGCCGGCCGCCGCGACCGTTTTTCCGTCCCGAGTCAGGGTCAGGGCGTCGCCGTCGCCGCTGTGGCGGGCGATCTTGGTGAGCAGCGCGCCTTTGGCCACATCCCAAACTTGGAGGGTGTTGTCCAGTGCCAACGTGGCCGCAATGGCGCCGTCCTGGCTAAGCGCCATGTGGGTGATATCGCCGTCGTGGCCTCTCCACTGGCGCACTTGCGTGGCCGAGGCGATGTCCCAGATGCGGAGGAAGCCGTCGTCGCCGGCCGCGATCAGCGTCTTGCGGTTGGGCAGGTAGGCAAGGCCGGTGACTGCGGCCGGCGCCTGAATGACCACGTTGCGCTGGCTCCACTCCCAAACGCGCAGCGTGTGGTCGATGCTGCCGGAGGCGAGGTGCTTGGAATCGGAGGAAATGGCCACCGCGTTGACGCCGAAGGTGTGGCCGTCATAAGTTGCCGCCTCGCTGCCTTCCGGCACTTTCCACAACTTCACGGTAGTGTCGTCGCTGCCGGAAACCAGGACCGCGCCGTCGCTGGAGAAGGCCAGGGCCTTGATCGTCGCCTTGTGGCCTTTCATTTGAGCGATTTCCTGGCCCGTCTCGGCAATCCAGAGGCGGACGATCTTGTTGGCGCCGGCGGCAGCCAAGTATTTCCCGTCCGGCGAAAAGGCCAGAGCATAGGTCCAGTGTTCGTTGAGCAGGCGCAGCAATTGGCCGGTGGCGGCATCCCAAATGTGGATCGGCTCGTTGCGGCCGCCCGAGGCGAGGATTTTGCCGTCGGGCGAGTAGGCCAGGCTGAGCACGCCGTCGCCGTGGCGAAAGCGGACCGTGCCGATGCGGCGGAGCGCGTCCTTGGCAGGCAGCTTTTCGGCCTGGACGTTGCCCTCGCCCGGGTCGGCTTCGGCGGCCAGCAACATGCAGCCAAACAAAAGGATTTTCCATGAGAGCATCTGGGTTTCTCCTTACCAGGGCATACCGCACATGCTCCATTGTAGCCGCTTCACGGCAATGCTGAAAATGGTGCGTAAGGCAATTATTAAGAATAAATTAAGAAATTCTTTGGAATTCGGGCTCAACCTTGTGATAATAACAATAGACCTACTCGCCCAATGCCTTTGTCAAGGTGGGTACCATGAAGCTTTTCTCCCTGCCGGCGATGCTGGTTGTCGCAATCACTTTCTTGTTTTGCTGGCCCGCTGCTGAAGCCGCGGCCCAGGCGCGGCGGCGAGCCCGTGGAGGTGGCGGAGGAGGTGCGCGAAGTGCCGCAATTGGTGGCCACATTGGCGGCGGCGGTATCGGCGGTGGTATTGGTGGAATAGGCGGCGGCCTTGGCGGCAGAGGTGGCGGCTATGGCGGTGTAGGTGGCCTTGGCGGCAGAGGTGGCGGCTATGGTGGAATCGGCGGCTATGGCGGCCTTGGCATCTATGGCGGCTATGGCTTTGGCCTAGGCGGCTTGTACAGCGGCGATTATGGCCTTTTCGGCGGCTATCCCAGTTACGTGCCCGGCGGCGCCGGCATTGGCGGTTCATATCCCGCTCAATCCTCCGGCGGTTACGGCCCGGGTTACGGCGGCGGCTACGCGTCGGGTGCCGGCGGCGGTATCATATATCCTCCCGATGACATTTTTGGCAGCCCCTTGGCAGGTGGCGAAGCGGCACCAGCACCACGAGCGGCAACGGCGACGGTGCACGTTATTGTCCCAGTCGCCTCGGCGGAACTCTGGTTCAACGGCGCCAAAACGCAAACGACAGGGATGAAACGCGAGTTCGTCACGCCGCAATTGACGCCCGGGCAAAGTTACACCTATGAAGTACGGGCACGCTGGATGGCCAACGGCAAAGAGTACGATCAAACGCGGAAGCTCACCGTGCAAGCCGGCGGACAATCCATTTTGAATTTCGCGGCGGACGAGCGCGAGCAATTGCCCGCACCCATCGTGTTGCCGCCGACGATCAAGATCTAAATTGCCTTGCGGATCGTCCAATACCAACCCGAAGCGTAAGCGAGGGCCGACAGCATCCCTCGCTTACGCTTCGGGTTGATATGCCGTTAAATCGCCATTAGCCGTTTTGGTCGATCAGCGCTATCGCAAATCAAGATGCGGCATCCGCATAATTACCTACGGTCAGAGTGACGCAAAAGCACCCCAGAAATGCGCATTTCTTCTTCTAGCACGTCTCGCGCAAATTGCCAACAATGAAGGTGTCGGGCTCAAAAGTCCCACCCGGGCTCGATTCGCACCGACGGCGGCGCTCAAGAAGTGGTGAGCAGCGCTAGCGTCAAGAATCCCCCCTCTTGACGCTAGCGAGTCTTGGCGCCGACCGACGTAAATCCGGGAACCGAAGAAGGGCGCACCGCTGCCATGAGCAAATTCCAGCCGCCTTCCGACCTCATGCACGAGGCGAGGGCATACTATCGCCCCGACCAACACCATCCGCCAGGCGAAAGGGTTGCCGAAACGCCGCGTGACCCAGCAGGCGCCGCGACGCTGCATCGGCTGGCAACCGCGGCATTCCAGGCGGGGCGACTGGACACGGCGATTCCGTATGCGCGGCAGGCCATCGAGGCCGACCCCGGCAATGCCGATGGCCACAACATCCTGGCCGTGTTTTACACCACCGCGGCGACTACACCGAGGCCGTGACTTGCTACCAGCAGGCCCTGCGCTTGCAACCTAATTATGCCGGCGCCAGCAACAATCTCAGCCTTGCCCTCACACGGTTGGGACGATTTGAGGAAGCATTGGCGGCTGCCGCGCAAGCAGCGCGATTGTCGCCGAAGTATGCGCAAGCCTACAACCACATGGGTCTGGCTCTTCTTGGATCGGGCCAACACGCCGCAGCGGCCCAGCAATGCCTCATGGCCCTCCAGCTGCAGCCGGATTTCGCTGAAGCGCGCTGCAACCTTGGCAGCGCGCTGGTTGGCCAGGGCAGACTGGATGAAGGCCTGGCCTGTTTCCACCAGACACTGCGGCTTCGGCCGGATTTCGCCGAAGCCCATGTCGTCATGGCCGACGTTCTCAAAATGCTAGGCCGGTTTGAGGAAGCGATCACGCACCTCCGGCAAGCCGTGCGAATCGCTCCGAGCCTGGCCCTGGCCTGGTGCAACCTGAGCGAATTCGCGGCCCAGGGACTTTGCCAGCTATCGCCTGGCGACCTGGGCCAGGTCCGCGAATGGTTGGCAACCGGCAACCCGGCGCTCCTCGACCGCGGCTTGCTTCACCTCACCCTTGCCAATGTCCACCATCAGCAGGGCGATTACGACGCCGCTTTTCTCCAGTACACTCAAGGGAACACATTGCGGAAGGAATGGTTACGCGAGGGCGGCCAGGCCTTCGATGCCGAGGCCCACCACCGCGACATCGACCGGCTCATCGCCGTTTGCGACGAGGCCTTTTTCGCGGCGCCGCACGCCGGCGGCAGCGCGAGCGAATTGCCTGTATTCGTGGTGGGCATGCCGCGCTCGGGCACCACCTTGGTGGAGCGGATTCTTTCGAGTCATTCGCAAGTGGCCGGCGCCGGTGAATTGCCGGACTTGCCCAGGTTGGTCAGGCCGTTAAAAATGGAAGTGCCGTCGCACGGAGAATTCCCCGCCTGCCTCCGCTCGATGGATCCGGCAAGCCTGCGCTGCCTGGCGGATCGTTACCTGACCCAGCTGACTTCTGTCGGGGGCACGCGGGCGGTGCGCATTGTTGACAAAACGCCCGAGAACTTCCTGCATCTGGCCGTCATTGCTTTAGCGTTTCCCCAGGCGCGGGTGATTCACTGCCGCCGCGATCCGCTGGATGTCTGCCTGTCGTGCTTTTGCCAAAACTTCAAAGGCGTCAATTACTCCTGGTCGCTGGACGATCTGGCCAGTTATGAAAGGGATTACGAGCGGTTGATGGCCCACTGGCAACGAGTATTGCCATTGCGCATGACGGAAATCCGCTATGAAGATCTAGTCTTGCACCAGGAAGACGCCAGTCGAAAGCTGATAGCGTTTTGCGGCCTGCCGTGGGAAGACCGCTGCCTGGCGTTCCACAGCAATCCACGGCCGGTGCAGACCGTCAGTGCCGTGCAGGTGCGCCGGCCGATTTATGCCAGCTCGATTGGGCGTTGGCGAAAATACGCCAAGCACCTGGAGCCGTTGCGGCAAGCGCTGGCGGACGGGTCGCAGTAACAAAATGAATGCAGGCTAAGAAGAAGAGAAAGATCATGAGCAGGATGAAGGGTAGGAAGAGGATTAGGACGAAGATTAAGAGTAAGATTCGTTGAGTTGAAGGCGGTCCTTCTCTCACTCTTTCTCTTGCTCTTAATCCTCTTCCTGCTCTTAGTCTTCATCCTACTCTTAATCGTTTTCGGATTCGGCGAATTACGCAGGCTGCATAGCGCGGCCGTGGTATTCGCTTCTACCCACCCGATTTCGGCGGCCCGCCTTTATCTTTGTCTTTATCTTTATCAGGTGGATGCTGACCCGGCGGCGGGCTCGCGGAGCGTCCGCCTGGGAGCGTCGGGCCGGCTTTGGCCGCGGGATGCGCCGGCGTGGCGGGGCCATGAGCCGGTCCCGCGGCGGGTCCAGCCGTATGGTTCGGGGAAACCGACATCTGCGCCGTGCAAGGCGCACCGGGATTTCCGACATTGCGGGACTCCGTGGCCATCCTCTCGCGGACGACACTGCGGTGGATTTCTTCGGCACGGGCCTTCTCCCGGAGCTGCGCCTCGCGGTTGAGCGAGACCACTCTGATTCCTCGATCGGCAGCGATTCTCCGCCCTGGCGCCACCATCACGGCAACGCCCACGCCGCCGTTGCGCATGGCGATGCGTTGCTCGACCAACGTCCGTGGCGGGCAGCCCAACCGTCCGTTGTCGCGGCCGATGAAAATCTCAACGCGGTTTTCACGCCAACGCGGATCATGCGAGTCCCAGGCGGCGTAGACGACAATCCCGTCGTAGTGCCGTTGGCTGTAAACGATGCAGCATTCATAGCCATAGCCGCGATACACCGGTCCGTAATAGTGGCCGAAATAGTAGTGACGATAACCCGGCCCAACCCAAAAGGCATCGATCATCACCGTGTCGGAGATCGCATAAGCCGGCATGTAGACGAAACCTGGCCCAACCACCGCCACGTCGACGGTGACGGGAGCGTAAAGCAGGCCGCGGCGAGCCAGGGAGTAGTCCCAGTAGCCGGCGACATAGACATAGCCGTAGGGCGTCCAGCGATAGTGAGAGGCGACCCAGACGTAACCTGGTTGGACGCGAGCCCAGTAACCCGCGACATAAACGTAACGGCCGTCACGCCAAACATATTGGCCGGGCATGAAGAAGCTGTCGGCGGTGGGCGGCGCGGCGGCGGCGCGTACCTGCGGCGGCGCGGGAGGTGCGGGATAATAGGTAAGGTCGTGGGTCTTGGCGGTGGGCTGCTCCGCGGCCGCCCAAAAGCCGGACACCCATTGCCATTGGCCGCCCTGATCGCGCCAGTAGCCCGCCATCCATCGTCGGCCGGGCGGCAGCGTCCTCCAGCAGCCGCTGATCCACAGATAGTCGTTGCGTTCTTCATCCCAGTGCCAATAGCCGCCGATCCAGGCGACGTCGCCCTCGGGCTTCTCGGCGGGCGGCATTTCCTCGATATTCTCCGGCGGTTTTTTCGCGAGCAAAGGCGAAGTGGTGGGCTCGGCGGTAGGCGCGGCAAACGCCTCATGCACCGCCCCGCGTGCCTGCACGTCGATGCCCCTTTGCACGACCGGATCATCAATCTGCGGCATAACCCCCGGCTGCTGGATGGGCGAGGGCGCCGGCGGCTGCGCGGGCAGCGGAATCGACAGCAACATGGCGACACCGCTCGTGGTGAGCAGGAGTGTCAGCAAACGGAAAGCAGTGGACAGCGAACGGCCGGACCTGGGCGTTGCATTGACATCCATGACATCTCCTCTGGCGATCGCGCGGGAACAGTTCTCCATCACAGCGGAGGAAAAATACGTCAGAATTGGGGGGGATGTCAAGGGCAACGGGGGGGGTGGACGGATGTGTCCGGCCTGCCGCGGTTGGGGCCCGACAGTTGGTTTCGTCTCATGTCACCGACCCACTGACCAGCCAACCTGAAACTTGACAACCGCGTGTGGGCCACTGGAGGCTTGCCGCCAGTGGTGCCGGCGACGCGGGAAGCCAAGCGCCCTTGCTCTCCCCGATCAGGTCCGAGATAATATCCATCGCCGTAAGTGCATGTGTCGTTTGGGAGCAGGAGGATGCAGCCGACGACTCCGCGGGATTTTCTGAAAGTGGCTCTTCAGCGGCTCGTGGCAGCCGAAGAGATCATGGACAAGCTGCGCCTCACCCTGGAAGCACAGTACATCGGCGGTTACTCGGTCGAGTGCTCATTCAAGGCGCTCATCCTGGAGAAAACACCCGCAGCCGAGCGGCCAGCGATGTTGGATCGCTTGACGCACGGAGCTACCTACCACAAAACGGAAGCTCTGCTTGACAGGTTGAGGGAAAGAGGTGTAGCCCTCATTCCTGAGCTGGCCAAAAGGATGCGTCTGTTCGACTGGACGACAGACCTCCGCTACGAGATAGGGCGGAAAGACACCGGCGAGACTAACGGACTGCTTCGCACCGCGAGAGCAATTTATCACTGGGTTGAAGGGCAGATACCATGACGACAGCTACCGCGCCGCAATGGGAGGCGAAACGCACCGAGGAAACGCAAATGGTGGAAGCCCAACTTAGGCCGCACTTCGAGCAGGTGGATGCCTATCGCTACAACTCTGCGTCGATTCGACTCCGTGTGATTGATAGCCGGTTTGAGGGGATGTCCCGGGAGAAGCGAGACGCGATGGTCGAGGAACAGCTCGACAAGCTCCCTCCAGAGACCCAACGGGATATTGTGACCCTGTTTACGTTTGCCCCGTCAGAACTTTTGCGGACGGCGACGACGTTCAGAGAGTTCATGCAGAACACGGAGTTCGAAAACCCTAGCCCGACAGTGTTGTGAAGTCAGGACGAAAAAGGCGGAGCTGGAAATCCTTGACGTCATTGACGCCGAGGCTCGCCCCTTGCTGCTGAACATCGACCCGCTGGCCTGCCTGGCCGAAAACCAGGCCTAGCTGCAAGAGCGTCTGCTATCCTTGACGCCGACGGAAAGTCCTGAGTTGCGCTTGGCCTGGGAAGCCGCCGCCGTGGAGGTCTTGCCGGATAGCTCGCCTTCGACTGCCCGCGACTTGCAGCTTGGCGTGCAGCAATATTTGATCGTGATCAGTTGCCGCGGCGACAAGCATCAGCGCGAGCTGATCGAGCGGTTTCAGGCGCAGGGGTTGGGTTTTCGCACGGCGTCGGGTTGAATTCCTCGCCACCGGGTGGGCCGCCACTGGAGCGTATGCTACAATCACTTGCACTTGCGGCATGGGGACTATAATCCCAATGACAGGCGGAAGGAGGCATGCATGTCGATCACCGAAATCATCCCCGCGGCCAAGGCGCTTTCTCGATGCGAGAAATTCCAGCTCGCGCAGTTGTTGCTTGAAGACTTGGCCAAGGAGGAACCGCCGGCGATGTTCAAGCCAGGCCAGGTTTTTCCGATTTGCACACCAGAGTACTCCCCCAATGCCGCCGCTCAACTGGCTCAACTCCTCAAGGAGGAAGGGACGCGCTCATGAGCCTTGTCGAGCGGTTTCCATACCTCGACAGGAATCCGGCTTCGGGCGGCCTTGACTTGATGCCAGACCTTCCAATCGTCCTTCGCCATCAATCCCGCTCGCTGTCTGGCGTTGGCCTTGTTGACAGTGGCGCGTCTAACTGGCTGGACATGGCACGGGATGCACGAGAGGCGGCCAATCGGCTGCTGACGGAAGATCATTATCGGTCAGCCGTCGCGCGGCGTGTACTACGCGGCCTATTCGAAAATCACGCATGAGCTAGAGTCCATCGCCGGGTTGCCGATGCCGGCCGGCCGCGAAGGGCCCAGTCACGCCCGCATCCGTCCGGTTATCGAAACCAGCATGCCCAACATGGCCCAGCCAAAACGTGATAAACTATCAGAGATGTTGGGGCGGCTCTACGCGCTCCGAATCGATGCGGACTACCGGCCATCCGTCGAAGTCGAAGGGACGGAAGGCCGCGAAGCGATTTCGATCATGAAAACCATTTTTGAAGCGTTTTAGTGGAGGATTTCGATGCCAACACAGGCCCAAGTGCCGGAAATCGTTGCCGAGGTTCGCCAACGCCTCGACGAAGTCGCGAAGCAAGGCGTTCATCTTCAAGTTGTCAGCGAAAAACTGGAGGACGGTTGGCTCTACATCGTCGTCACCCCTACTCAGCCCGGGGTTCGAAGGCTCGGATCATGCGCGCGTCATGTCCCAAATCGAGCGGGAAATGCGCAAGCAAGGAACCGACCGTCTCCTGCTTGTGCCCACCCTGGAGGATTGAGCTTGCCCTAGACTCCTTTAGTGTCTTTCGATTACTGGTGCCCTTGATCATCGGGGCGGTGGCAGCAGTTGGGCAAACGTCTTCACGGTTATGATTTGCACGTTCCGCACCTTACCCAGCTCCAGAAGGACGTTGTCGGCCGTGACCAGATAATCTGATTTGGATGAAACGGCCGTCTGCACTACGGCGTCGTCCTTCGGGTCGTCGGGCACTAACCGGCGAATGTGCTTGGGCAAGGCGACACACTTCGCCTTGCGCAGAACTGCACGGCGCACCAAATGCACATAGCGGGCGCTTTCGTTCAATTCCTCACGGAGGACATCCGACAATTCGTCGAGGATGTAATTCGACACGACCAGCCGGACCTTGGCCTTGAATGCTCGGTCGACCAGCCGATGCCTGGACCCGTGGCGGCGCGTGCAGTAGGAAACCCAAACCATGGTGTCTAGCACGGCTTTCATGGTTGCCGGCTTCTGGAGCGCCGCTTCAAAACCAGTTCGTCGATCTTGGCGTCCGTCAGGTTCTCTTTGCGGTGCTTGGCCGTGACCCGGCGAAGCTCCTGGTCCCAAAGTCTCTCCTCAACGCGATCGAGCGCAGCTTCGCAAAGTGACAAACTCTTCAGCACCCAGGCGCTCGGCTGCCTTTATGATTTCTGCGACGGTTGACATTCCTTCTCCTTCCCAGCAGGCCCGCGATTGCGATCATGCGCAGGGGCATGCACCCATTGCCATTCTAGGAAGAAGTCGGCTTGGCCAGCAGCCTGTGGGCCTAGAAGCTGCCCGACCGCCGTTTGAAGCTGATCGACGGCCACTTGCGCCGCGACCTTGACCCCGACTTGGAAGTGGAAGTGGAAATCCTCGACGTAAGCGACGCCGAGGCTCGCGCCTTGCTGCTGAACATCGACCCGCTGGCCAGCCTGGCCGAAAACCAGGCCCAGCTGCAAGAGCGACTGCAATCCTTGACGCCGACGGTGAGTCTCGAGCTGCGAATGGCCTGGGAAGCCGCGGCCGTGGGGGGGTGTTGCCGGATAGCTCGCCTTCGAATGCCCGCGACTTGCGACTTGGCGTGCAGCAGTACCTGATCGTGATTAGCTGCCGCGGCGATAAGCATCAGCGGGAGCTGATCGAGCCGTTTCAGGAGGAGGGGTTGGATTTTCGCGCGACGTCGGGATGAATCAGGTTACTGAATTGCAAATATGCGCGCGGAACATGGGCCAGGGTGGATTTCACAACTCACACTGGCCCCTTTGCCGCCGGCGATTAGTGCCCCCGACGGGGCAATCGTTTGATCGTGACGTTGCCCCGCGCTCGCACTTGCATTTTATACTCATAGCCTCTCAGCAGTGCCATTCCCACCAAAGGGGTCGAGTCAAATTCATCGACGAAAACTGCTCGGACACGGCCGTCCCACACGACTTTCGCTTGATAGACGTCGAAAGAACTCACGCTTCCATCCGCCAAGATGCCGCGGCCGAATGTGCACCACCGCAGGTTGAGCGCCGCAATTACGGCAGGGGGCAGGGCGAGCCAACCGGTGTAACCCGAATCGACTACCGCCTCGATCTCTTGCCGACGCCCCCGAAGGCCGCGGATCGTCAACCGGATCACAGGTTCGCGCCCCCGGACGATGCCAACCATCATGGCTGGCCCCGCACGCCCTGCCCGCCGAAGCGATGGAGATAGCCCAAGGTGACATGCACCAACCAGATTTGCGGATCGGGAATGCGCTGCCGCAACCGGTCGGCCGCCTTCATCTCGTTCTTGTCGAGCTCGTATTCGCCCGTCTCGATGTCGATGGCCACGAACTTGTCTTCGTCAGCCGCCGTCAGATTGGGGCGCACGTTACTCTCGACCAGCGCGTCCCCGCGGCGGGCGAATTCCTCTTTGCTGTAGCGGCGCCCGGCGATGGCCATTGATTTTCTCCTTTCTCGGCTGATCCCATGCTCGGTGTCAACTGCCGTATTATACACGAATTGCCGCCAATGTGGTCGGGGGTCGCTAAGGGCCAGCTGCGAATCGCGCTGCTATCCTTGACGCCGACGGCGACTCCCGACCTGCGTCTGGCCTGGGAAGCCGCCGCCGTGGGGGTGTTGCCGGATAACTCGCCCTCGACTGCCCGCGACTTGCAGCTTGGCGTGCAGCAGTACCTGATCAGGATCACTTGTTGCGGCGACAAGCATCAGCGGGAGCTTATCGAGCGGTTTCAGGCGGAGGGGTTGGATTTCCTCAAATCCTCGGGTTGGGCGCCGCATCGCAGCAACTTGAATATTGACAACCGCCAGGATGCCGCCGGCGCCGTGCAGCCAGTGCTGCCGTCGAAGCGCATCATGACCGCTTCTCCTCCGCACCCAGCCGGCGTCTTGACATGGGGGACTATGCTTGTTAACCTGTGAATGGCCAAAGAAATCAAATTGGAGAATGCGTCTAAGACCGAATATGAAAAACTGTCGTTGAGGTTACTCGAAACCATTGGAACCGGCATTAGTCTGCTGTTGGTGAAAGGCCCCGATGCTGACGCCGCGCAAAGGGAATGGCATAAGGGATTCAATGATCTACAGGTAAGAATTGGCGATTTGTCGGGCACAAATCCAAGCGGGGCCGAGTTCGTAAAAGGTCTGAAGCAGAGAGGGAAGGCCTAGCGTCCGCTTGGCACTTGAAGCCGGCGGCTCTGCTTTCCAACCTGTGGTGCTGCTGCAACCGACCCCACACACGAAGTCTGCTGGTTGGCACGCAGTGGAACCGCGTGTTTTTGGAATCAATCCTTTGATTTGGGGCCCCCAAAATAATTGCGGGTATTGCTCGAACGACATTCCAGGGCGTGCCACCCAACCGCTAAGGAATTAACGGGGGGTGAAAGGCCGACACTAATGAGACCTTCAATTTCAAATATGTGGGCAACCGTTCAAAGTATCAGCCGCAACACGACCGCGCCGATCTGGGATGCCCACGCCGACCGGTTCGTTTCCGCCTTGATCGATGCACAGGTACTTGAGCCACAAACAGCCAAGCTGATTGTCGATTTTCACGGCGATGCCTTGAAAGCCAGAGCCCTCATTTCCAACACCCCGGCCATATCTAAAGCTTCTTTTGACACCTGGGCAACTCTAGCATTGTGTTGCAATTGCTTTACCGCAATCTCAATCCCGGCGGCTTCGTATGTTTCCCTTACACGTGATTGGAACCAGTTGGACATTTCACCTCTGCTACCGTTCCTCAAACCGGCTGCAAATTACTACCTGCAAAGCAAAAATGAGGTTTACCAGGGCTTGACAACGCTTACCAAGGCAATGATACCGCGATTTATTAGCACTTTTGTTGCTGACAACACGTTGTTTGGGTTTCTTTGCCCGGTGACTCAGAACCTAGGCATGAAACTTGTGTTGTATGCCTCATTGCTTCACCGTGACCAAGGTTTGTTGGATAGATATTTCGATGGCGTTCTCGGGACATTGTATCAACGCGCAGCATCACAAACTGGGACCGAGCTTGATTGTGCATCTACATGGGCAACTTTCCAGCACGCATTCGATTCTTGCAGGGAGGAATACTCCAGAAATCTTCGTGGCGCGATGGGTCACGCGGACGTCGCTTTACCGTTACGGCCTAGCTCTTTCACTCCATCCCCAACTCAGGACGGATTCACCAAGCGTGCTCCTGCCGCGAACCAATCAGAAGACCTTAGCCTTGTCCTACAAGAGGCTTTGGCTGAATTGAATGGCCTTGTTGGGCTTCCATCGGTCAAGGATGAAATACAGAAGCTGACAGCATTTCTTACGATTCAAAGGGAACGCCGGAAACACGGGCTCCGGGAATCCAGCCAAACTTTGCATTTTGTGTTCACCGGCAACCCCGGCACCGGAAAAACAACGGTTGCTAGAATTGTGGGTAAGATACTTTTCGGTTTTGGGCTGCTAAAGACCTCTAAGTTAGTTGAAACCGACCGCTCCAGCCTGGTTGGTGGCTATTTGGGCCAAACTGCAATCAAAACTGATGAGGTCATAAGGTCTGCACTTGATGGCGTTTTGTTCATTGATGAAGCATACACTTTGTCATCCGGCAATGACCAAGACGCCTACGGGAAAGAAGCGATTAGTACCTTGCTGAAACGAATGGAGGATTTCCGAGATAGACTCAGTGTAATTGTTGCCGGCTATCCTGATCTAATGGAACAATTCCTGCTGACCAACCCTGGACTAAGTAGCAGATTCACTCGTCACATTCGTTTTGATGATTATTCAATTGCCGCTTTGGGCCGTATTTTCATGAGACTATGTGAGCAATCGGAATACGTTGTGAATTCGACATGCCTTGTTGTGCTGTCATTCCTTTTCGGACTGGCACATAAGCGACGTGGGGGCGATTTCGGCAATGCAAGATTTGTTCGCAATGTATTTGAGGAGGTAATAATCAGAAACTCCGAACGATTGGTGTCGGTGGGCGGTGGAATAGGCAAAACGCAACTTATGCAACTTGACCCAAATGACTTGATGGTGGGCCCGTTGGTTGGGGTTAGCGCCAGTGTGTTCGCGCTGGAAACCCTGCGATGGAGATGCAACTGCCCGCATTGTGAGGCAGCTCACCGTGGGACGATAACACACCTTGGACGACAAATCCGTTGTAAGAACTGTGCCACGGCTTTTGTTTTCGATTATTGGAATCCGATTCTAAAACGCTCATTTTGTCTTGAGGTGCGATATCGACCGAGTTTGCGAAACGCCACTGCCTTGCCTCCACTATCGGCTCATCATTTGAGATTGGGCGAGCCTCGCTAGCCCGCTTTTTCGGGGCGTGCCGCGCAGCCGCAGAGAGGCAGGGGCGCGTCATCGTGAACCACGCCGGACATCTGTGCCTGTTCTTTTTTTTCTGAGTGTCACGGCGTACAATTGAGGCATGGAATTGCCGCACGTACAATAACTGGAAGGGGTGAACAATGTCAGTGGCAGAAAAGATTGAGAAGGAGAATTCCGACTGTCTTCGGCTGAAAGCCAAAGACAACGATGGAGGTGAAACGACATACCGCCGGATGGGGCCCGCAGCTGTTGGTACGATTGAGGACGCGGCGATTGATTTCTTCCACCCCAATAAGGTGTTTTTGATGCAAGGACCAGGCGGGGCACCCCGCTTTCAACAGGCTGAACCGGGATTGCCCGATAAGTTGGTGGTCGCGATAACTGAGGAATTGCAACCTCTACCGGGCGGAAACGGCGTGCATGCTGGTTTCCCAAAAACCGTCTTGGTTGAGTACGAAAAGGCGTGAATGGTCGTGGGGAAAAAAGGTGTATGGTACGGTTTTGAAACTGAAAAAACCAAATGGGTCAGGAGCCATTTCGCGAAGTGGGTGCCGTCTCTTGCAGCAAAAAAGGCTCCCGGCCGCTCCCAATTCGCTCGCCCAGTTGCTTTTATTGCAAAGCTGGCGCCCGCTTTTTGGTCCGGCGTGCAAGCCTCGAACTCATGTCATCCCGCCGGCAGCGAGGCACCGTCTCCATTGCTGCTGGACCAGCGCACGGTAGTCCGTCGGCAGTTCCACTGCCAGGGCTGCCCGCAGCAGTCCGACGGCCCGAACATGTTAGCCCAATGTTTCGTAACACGAAGCGGCACTGACCCGCTGAATCGCCGCCTCGAGGTCCTGTCCGTCCGCTTCGAGCAAGCACGCCAGTTGCTCCGCGCAGCTGGCAGCGCGCGTCCGCTCGGCGGCGGCATCGTCTTCCCGGCCGTAGTCCGTGAGGGCCCGGGCATGCGACAATAGCCAAGACGCCTCGTTTTGCATGCGTTCTATGAGATTGGCCGACGGTTTGACTTTAGGACGTCGCATCTTGGAGTTCCTCCTGGGAATGGAAAGACCAGCGAATGAGTCTGTGGGCCTCGTCGAAGCAACAAACGAAAACGTAGCCTCCCCAGCGCCGGGGGTTGCCAAGCATCTGAGCTGATTGTAGTCGATGGCGGCCAGGCACCTCGCAGCTGTGCTCGGTTCCGTTGATTTCTACCGCGCACGCCTATTCCGGCAGCCAATAATCGGCGCGCTCCCCAACCTCCGTGACGTGCATTGGACTGCCTGGGAGCAAGTGGCCAATAACCAGCGCAGCCAAAGCGGCGGATGACGGCGTAGGGATCTGCGTTTCGCTGTTCTCCTCGGTGGGCTACTGCACCAAGTTGATGCGATGTGGCGATGCTGTTGCTCAAGCCTGTGAAGCCGGGCCCGTTGCACGCCCGGAACGGGCGTGACGAGCGACTGAATCGCGGCTACCTCCATTCCCTGTTGATTGCGCTTTGAAACAGTACCACTTTTGCGCTCCTGACCCGGCCCATTCTGACCTTAGCATTTTTTCGCCGCAAACTCCCTTCACCTTTAGCTGAGGGAGTTTGCGGCGAAAATACTGCCTGGCGCGTTGCGGCTGGCCCGGGCCAGGAGCGCAAAAGTGGTCCCATTCCAAAACGCTGCTGACACCATTCCCGTGCCGGGTCTGCCACCCTCCCTGTGATTGGCCTGCTCGCACGTCGATTTGATCTGCGGGACAGTAAGCGAACCCAGCATGGTTTGACACGGCCTTGCATTGTGCCGCGGAATCGTGCGGTCTTTCATACCGCCCCCTTTCTTTGACGATGCGCCAAGGCGTACTCAGGCTTTGCGTCGGAACCCTGTTGGTCCAAGTCAACGCCGTTGTCGAAGAGATCGCCCTGGCACCCAATAGTAGTGTCCTGGCGCAGGTCACGCAGAACATTTGCAAGAAACGTCGCAGGTATTGCTCTGAGTTCCTTCGGTTCCATTTTGAACAACCCGCCGCCGTAGACGCGGCCATCGCCTTTGATGTCATCGGTATCGAGCGTTTGAAGGGCGTCAAACAGCTCCTGAAACAAGCCCGAATCCGCTTCAAGCGCATGTTGCAGGGGGCCTTTGGGATAGAGCAGGAGGTAGACGTTGGGTGCCGTCGCCCTGGATTTGTTCCAAATGAAGCGAAAGGGTTTGCGGCCTTGGCTGGACCGCCCCATGTAGGTGCAAAGCAGCGGCGGCACCGGGCATCCTCCTGGGAATACCACGGAGTGCGCCTGCTGGTCAGATAGGTGTTATGGACACCTTTGCCCTTGCCCAATTGTAAGTAATCCCAGAAACGGGCAAACTGCCTGGCAACGGTTTCCTCGCTCAGGCGGCAGTCAATCAGCACCAGCTGAGGCGATAGCCTGGCGAATCCGGCCTCGTCGGCCTCGATCACGGGATCGGCGATGCATCTGGGCGATGGCAAGATGGGGCGAAGGAATTGGGCTGGAATTCCAAGAGCAGCCGCCTTCTCCCTCGTTAGAATGAAAAAGCTGTTGTTGCCGGTGGCCAGGCCGCGTTTGATGGTGAACAAATCCCCAAAGGTCAAGGAGTGACGCCGCTCGTGGGAGTGTCCAGGAGAAGCGTCCATATATTTGGTCCATTTCTCCATTGGCACCAATTCGCCCTGGCGCCTTGCAACGGATTTTGCCGGCGCCCGCAGCGATCCGCCGAGCGAGAAAGTCACTTCCTGATCATCGCGTGGGGATTTCTGGAAGACGGCAATGGCCGACGAAACCAAGGCATCGTCGAATTGCACGTCGGTCGGGCAAAAGCGGTGGATGTGCAGTAGCCGCACCCGGCGGATCAGGTATTCCTTGACGGCCGAGCCATAATTGACATGCATGCGGGCAACCTCGGCATGTCCGTCGTTCAATTCACAAGCGAAAGCGGATTCGATCAGCTTTGCCGGGAAAACATGCTGCAAGCTCGAATAAAAGGAGCCTGTTCCGACGCATGGCTCCAGGAACCGCCCCGGTCGGCGTGTTGGCACCCAGCGATCGACACAGTAGCGCATGATCTCGTCGGCCTGGGCATTAGGCGTCGAGAATTGGCCGGTCTGGTTGCGCAGCGCCGTGCCCATGGCCAAATCAAGCCTGGCCTGCTCCAGCTGGCGTTTGCCCTCGGTTTGTTGGATGGTCTGCATGGTCATAATCCAAGCTGCCTCGTGTCTTCGATACGATGCTCCCAAATCCAGTCCATGCCTTCGGCGGCTTCGTAGCCGAGATAACCGGCGTTGAAGTAACCGCAGAGGAACAGAACGAACTCCACGTTTTTGCCGAACTGCGTTCGCAGCTGGCTCATTTTTTTGACATCCCCTTTGGGCTGCTTATTCACGTTCATGAAATTGCCGACGGATTTTGCCTCGATCAGGATGGGAAGCTTTGACGGCCTGAGTTTCTTGGGCTGGATTGCGACATCAATGGGTATCTTGACTTTGTCGACCTCGCCAACCGCCACATTCATGCGGAAGGAATACGTGCCTTGTTCCATCGCGGTGAGCGGCCTAGATGGTGGATGCGCCTTATGCTTGTAGCCCAATTGCGAAAGAAAGTTGCCCACGACTTCAAGTTGGCGCTTTTCACGGGCATTGCGGATGATGCGGTGAGACCTCGACCCACAAAGACGATCCGCCACGATGGTCGAAGCGCGGTGGCGTTCTGTTTCCGTGGCTGTTTTTCCAGCTGCTAGCCAGGGGAAAAGGTCGACATCAAGTAACCTGACAAGGATAGCGACCATTTGCGACAAGCTGGCATCGAGAGCCGACTCTTGCATCCTGGGCGGGATTGCCCCCTCTTCCATCTTCTGGACCACGGTTTTGTTGACCGCGGCCAAGCCGGCCAGCCGCTCGCGTGCCAACGGCGGGCAGCAGCACATTCGAAAGGTAGGTAGAATTGCCGGGTGCGCCGGAGGATGTCCGTCGTGATCTGCGAAAGGTCCTTGCTTTTCTGCAAGGCATCCTCGACGTGCTTGGTCACCAGGGCCCGTTGTTCGCGGTATGTCACCGGCGCAAACTTCATGAACCATTGGTTGTAAAAATCCACGGAGGTAGCGATATCCGACTTCCAAAGCGTCGGTTTGTCCATATTTATCATGGCAACATTCTGGTCCCGGCACCCGTGGAATGCGTGGAGACGGTTTGGAAACCCGATAGCCCCAGAGCCGCATACACGTAAACTGGTGTTCAGTATAGCCCGGAATGAACAACGGGCGAGAGAAAACGGTCAGCGAAATTCGGCGGGGTTGCACACACTTACAGGGATGGCAATTTGGCTGCTGCCCGGGGCGGGCGGAGTCCTCCTTCATCGCCACGCAAGCCTGGAGCATGCAAGCGCTGACCGGTCTCTACGCCCTTTGGAATCCGCGCCTTTGCTAGCTTTGGCGGTATACGGGGCGTGCCGGCCAACCGCGCCAGCAGGACGACAGCCAGCAGTCCCTTTGTCGTCGGCGTGACTGTCCAGAATCCCTACGGCAACGTCGCCGCGAGCTCCACCGGCACCGTGCGCTTCACCAGCGGTCGGCAAAGAACCTGTGCTGCATCGGGTTTTCAACCTACTTGGTCAGGCAAGGTGATGGAAAGTCATAGATGAAAGCGCCATCGATGCTGATTCTGCCAACTCTCCTGCCACGCCAGCGATAAGGGCGACCACGAGGTTGTCTTCGGCATGGCTGTGATACGCCAAGATGTCTTTGGCAATCGGATCCTGTGTTCCAATCAGATTCGTTCGGAATATACTGATCAAGAATCGCTTTGGCGCCGCCAGCAACAGGGGATGGAGCCGCATATACGCGTCGGACTTGCCTTCCTTGTCAACTGCCGGCGACACGATGTAGAAGTACCATTTGCCATTCGTGGTCCGTCTAAGCCAGAAAGTCACCACAATTTCAAAACCGCTGCGCAGCAGTTTTTCGGTAAGCTCCTTGCCACTGTCGAGCAGATCATCTTCCATCGGTTCCGGATCCATGCGAACATTCCGTTAGGCGGTCCATGGCCAGTTGCCGCCATTCGGCCCTTTTCACACGGCAACACCCTCGCCATTGACCCCTGATACACCTGCTCATGATCTTATCGCAATTACCGACCGCGCCCAGCCAGGTCGTCACGTTCCGGGAGGTGAAACGCATTCGGCTGCATTCGTTACCATCCAAGCGCAGTCGTTGTCATTTGGTTTCAGCCGTTGTCAAATGCGTTTCGTGGGGGTGACCAGGGAGGGGCGAAATGAAACGCATTTTTGTGCTTTTCATTGCACGCAACATGCCGAGATGGCGAAAAGAGGGTGCCTGTGTGCAATGCAACAAACCAAATCTGGTTTCAAGGTAACTGGCAAATGTGCTCAGGCGATCGGATCCAGCATTCCCACCTGCCCCAGGCTGAGAGTCTGTCCGAAAAGGGGTCAGGCACCGTTGTGCGAAGCACCCTTCGGGCCGTTCCGGCAACGGTGCCTGACCCCTTTTCGGATTGACTCTCAGTGCCCAATCCGCAACAACACCTTCCCCGTCCTCCCCAATGCCTGCGCCTGGGTCAGCGCCCTCTGAAAATCCTCCATTTCAAACGTGGCCGCCACCTCGGACGTCAGCACCTTCAGCCGCAACAACCCCTGCACCTGGCGAAAAAGCCTGAGCATCTGCAATACGCTTTGTTCTTTCACCCACTCCGACAGCCAAAACCCCGCGATCGACTTCTGGCCGACCATCAGCGTCCGTGGATCGAGCGCGATCGGTTCACCCGACAGCGTGCCGTATACCAGCATGCGGCCGCCAGCTCCCAGGGCATCGACGACGGCCAGACCGGTCGCTCCGCCGACGGCGTCGAGAGCATACTTGACGCCGCCGCCGCCGGTCAGCTCGCGCACCTTGGCGGCTATTGGTTCGCCGGCCGACACCAGGACGTGATCCGCTCCGGCGCGGCGCAGCTCGTCGACCTGGTCGGCGCGGCGAACGACGTTGATGGTGCGAAACCCGAAATGCTTGCCCAGGCGAATGACCATCCGCCCAAGGGCGCTGCCGGCGGCGGTCTGCAGCAGCCAGGCGCCTGGCGGCACCTTGAGCACGGCGCGGGTCATGATGAATGCCGTGGCCGGGTTGACGAAAAACATCGCCACCTGATCGTCGGGCAGATCGGCGGCGACCGGCACCGCCTGGCGAGCGGAGATGATGAGCTGCTCCTGCCAACTGCCGCCGCCGCTGAGGACCGCGACACGCCGGCCAGGTTCGAGGCCGCGCAAGAGCCGCACAAAACCTGGCCCCGCCGCCTCGATGACGCCCACGCCCTCGAAGCCCGGCGTGGCGGGCAGCGCTGGCAATCGACCATACTGGCCGCGCACCATCAGCAGATCGGACGGGTTGATCGGACTGGCCAGCATGCGGACGCGAACCTGGCCCGGCCCTGGCTCGGCCAGCGGCACATTCTGCAGCTGTAACACTTCCGAGGGTTCACCGAACCGGTCAAACACCAGCGCCTTCATGACATTCCTCCCAAAAAAAACGCGGCAACGCGGGCTACTTTACGGCTTTCGGCCGGGAAAATCCTGGCAATTCAGTAATCGTTCATGCGAAAAGCCGATTTTTTCGGGATTTTTTGGTTGACAACTGCCCCGCGCTTTTCTAATTTGCGTGCAGACGGCAATGTTTACGCCACATTTACCCAAGGAAATCGGGGGAACGACGAATGGCCGAAAAACCAAAAGCGGCAACCAAAACCGCGACCTACCAGCGCCTCGCGGAGGCCACCAGCCTCACGCGCAAGCAGGTCGCCAGCTTCTTCGACGAGCTGTCCAACCTCATCAAGGCTGAGGTGGGCAAGAAAGGTCCCGGCATTTTCAATCTGCCGGGCCTGCTCAAAATCAAGCGCGTCGAGAAGGCGCCGACCAAGGCGCGCCAGGGCCGCAATCCGCTGACCGGCGAGCCGATCATGATCAAGGCCAAGCCCAAACGGACCGTGGTGCGGGCCCTGCCTCTGAAGGCCCTCAAGGAGATGGTCAAGTAGCACCAGTCCTTTTTGGGGCGGTGTGGTGACAAGGTGACAAGGTGACAAGGTGACAAGGTGAATGTCTTCTGTCACTCTGTCACCTTGTCCCTTTCACCTTGTCTGTGTCACCTTGTCACATTATCACCTTGTCACCCCCTCCCAAGATGACAGCACGCCGCGGTAAGATATGATAAAGCGTGTCGCCTTGTCATGATCGAGGACGGCTATGTCCCAGACCGCAACGGAAATGCCCACCAAGGAATGGCTGGAGCAACGGATTCAACGCCTGGAATCGGCCGTGGCGTCTTTGCGAGACACCCAGGTGGCCCTGCAGGAGAAGGTCCTCCAGCAGAACAGCGTGGGCGAAAGCGTCCAGGCCGAGCGGCAGCCAGAGCGGGCCGAAGAGCCGGTGGCAGCGCCAGCGGCTCAACCCGTTTCGCCACCCGCTGCCCAACCTGTGCCGCACGCCGTCGAGACCGCGCTGCAAATCGCCGCCCTCGCCACGCCGGTTGGCTCACGGCTTGAAGGCATGCCCTGGCTGATGATCGATATCGGCAGAGAGTTTTTGGCAGTTTTTCGGATGTTCTTCGATCTGCATTACAGGGTGGCATGGTCAACGCGCCTTTTGACGTTTGTGCTTTTGCCGGCGATCCTCCTGTCCAATTCGTGGGTGCTCTTTCCCGACATTCCCGTTGTTCGCGGCATCGTGGTAAACGTGGTCGACCTGGTGCTGATGTTTGTCATGTTCAAGGCACTGCACCGCGAGGCCGTCCGCTATATGGCTACCCGTAAACCAACCTGAAGGTGCCAAGCATGGATCACAATGCCGTTCGTCTGGGCGTCAACATCGACCACGTGGCCACGGTGCGGCAAGCACGGCGCGCCGCCGACCCGGACCCCGTCGCCGCCGCCGTGCTGGCCCTTTTGGGAGGCGCCGACGGTATCACCATCCACCTGCGTGAAGATCGCCGCCACATACAAGACCGCGACTTGCGCATCCTGCGCGAGGTCGTGACCAGGGGCCTCAACCTGGAGATGGCCGCGGTCGGCTCGATCATTGACGTCGCCTGCGCGGTCAAGCCCGACCAGGTGACGCTGGTGCCCGAACGGCGCGAGGAGCTGACGACGGAGGGCGGTCTCGACGTGGTGGCGCACCAGGCCGCGGTCGCCTCGGCCATGCAGCGGTTGGAAAAGTCGGGTATCGCCGTGGCCCTGTTTCTCGATCCCGACGATCGTCAGCTCGAGATCGCCAGACGCCTCGGCGCCACGGCCGTCGAAATCCAAACAGCACGCTACTCGGAAGCGAAGACGTCCGCCGATCGCGGCCGTGAGCTCGAGGCGCTGCGCGGCACGGCGGAATACCTGCGCTCCCACAACATGCATGTCCATTTTGGTCACGGCCTGGATTATTGCAATGTCCGCGACGTTGCCCGCATCAGCGGTGTCGAGGAGCTGAACATCGGCCACAGCATCGTGGCACGGGCGGTGCTCGTCGGCATGGAACGGGCTGTCCGCGAGATGAAGGACGCGATTCGGAATGCGTGACAAAGTAGTAGGCACACTCCGTGTGCCGTTTGACGCTCCACGGCACACGGAGTGTGCCTACTACTATGTGCCTACTACTTTGTTAGCGAACTTTCACCTGGAAGGTGACGATGCCCGTTTGGCCCGGCAGCAGTGGCGCGGAAACTTCCCAGCGCAGCACCGACGAGTCCACTTCATTGGGTGTTGTCGTGAACAACGCATCGCGGTCCGAGCGGGCGGTGTTGCGCACATATTCCAGCCTGGCGGTCAGGCTGTCGTTGATGACGATGCCGGTGATCGGTTTTTGCCCGTCGTTTTTGTAGCGGATGAAGAAGGTCACCACGTCGCCCAATCCCGGATCGCATTTGTCGGGCCACTTGATGATGACGAGCGGCTTTTCGATTTCCGCCAGCAGCGGTTCCGGACATTTGCTGGTGACGCTGCCCGTGCCCTCGGCCTTGGCGTAAACGACGACGCCCTCCATCTGGCCAAATGCCTGGGTTTGCTGGAAATTGCTGACGCCGCTGGCCCTTTGCCCGGCCAGCATCGTCCGCAGATTGATGTCTTGCTGGTAGGTTACCGAGAAACTCTCCAACTGCGCATTAGCGGGCGCGTGGACGACGCGGGTGTCGCCAGTACCCGTGCCCAGGGTGTTGGACGCGGTCGCGACGGCAGTGCGAATCAATAAATAGCGCGGCACGCACAGGCAGACCTTGTTGGAGATGGCGATCTTCTGGGTGCCGCGGCTGTCGAAATACTGGGCGACGGTGTCCGCGGGATCGAGGCCGACCAGCTTGCCGTTGGGGCCGATGCCGGCCTTAAGGCCCTCGTCGCCGCCGTCGTGGAAACACATTTCGTTGGCCGGCGAGGGCAAGCCTGTGCGCGGATCGACCAGCGGATAGCACAGCCACGGCAGGCACGGCGGATCGCGCGGCAAGGCCAGGACCTTTTCACCCGGCGCCATCAATGTGCCGGGCACGTATTGGGCCGCCAATTCGAGCGGGTTGGCTTGACGCTCGCCCACGTGCAGGATCAGCAGAGGCCGGCCTCGTTGCTGGGCTTCAATGAGCGGATTGTGACTAGGCGGCAAGGTGATCTCGAGCGGATTGTCGGAGGTGGTGGCCACCGGCTCGGCTGTTTCCGGCCTTTCCAGCAGCACGATCTTGGTAACGACAGCGCCCGTGCGAATAGTGGCGAAATCATCCTCGGTGAAGTTGATCGTGGCCGGGTGGTCCGATGCACGCATGCCGCCTGCAAGCTGCAACGATCCCACCACGTCCAGCGTCGGACAAATCGTGCCGGCCGATGGCGACCCAACCAGCGCTGCCGGCGCAGGCGGTCGGGAAGATTGCCAAGCTCAATGCGGTAACGATAGCCTGGGCGGAAAGCGACCAGGCATGGCGTGTCGAACGATTGGGCGGGGGCTGTGCCGCGATACAAGCTGACCTTCATGCCTGCCGGACCGGCGAGACGAACGTAAAGCGGCGGCGGCAGATTTGGAGGGGCTGGCGGATACTGGGCCGGCAGCAAAGCCGGCGCCGCCAGAACAGCAATAACAGCCGCCGCGAAAAAACGCATCATACACCTCGTCGTAGAACGGAATTTATTCCGTTCCGCCCCCCGAAGAACGGAATGAATTCCGTTCTACCCTCGAAGAACGGAATGAATTCCGTTCTACTCAATTTGAAGCATAACCCGCTGCATTAGCGAGGACCCGACATTGGGATGGTCGGTCCAGCCGGGGTGGACATGGCCGGGCTCGCCGGCATCAGGCCGGGCGGCAGCGCACCCGCGGCGGCCGCGCCCGGGCCGGGGCCGTCCAGCGGCGGCGTGTTCGGCGCTTCCTGATCGACGTTGCCCATGCGGATCACGAGCAGAATGCTCCCGCGGCGCTGGGCTTCCAGGATCGGGTCGGCGCCCGGCTCCAGACGCGTCGAGATGATCTCGTCGGTGCCGGTGGCGGCCAGCTCCTGGAATTGGGGGTCGGGCAGGTAAATGACCTTGACCAGGAACTTGCCCTCGCTGACTTCCCTGAAGTCCTCGGACGTAAACTCCAGCGGCACGGCGCTATGAGCAAGGAAGGCGGCCGTCTTGGGATTGCACGGCACCACTTCAAGAGTCGGGTAGATTTCCAGGCCCGGCCGGCCCTTGATGTTGCTCAGCTTGAGGCGGTAGATCGAAGCTTGCTGATAATTGTAACGTCCCGGCGTTTCCACCATCGTCGCTGAATAGGCCAGTCTGCCGTCCTGCTGCTGCGACAACCAGGCAACGCGCATCCCATCGGGACCGGTGAAGCGGACCTGAGTGCGGCCAACGGGGAAATCCTTGCCGGCCGGCATCGGGCCAGGCATGGACATGGCGCTGGCGGGCATCACTCCCATTTGCTGAGCGCCGGGCATCATCGGCATGCCGCCGCCGCCAGGGGCCATCATGGGTGGACGGAACGGCACTCCGGGAGGCGACAACATCCCACCGGGCGGCATCATTGTCGGCATGCCGCCTTGAGGCATGCCCAACGCGGCCATTTGAGCGCTGGCCTGGACGACGGCCGGGTCCATCTGCATCCAGCTGAGCGGGACGCTCTGGGACAACATTTGCCTGGCTTGCCATTCATTGACGGGCGGTGTGGCCGTGTAAGGCGCGGCTATCGGGATTGGCTCGCCCCAGGGACCGGTGACGCCGGGCACCGACCGGGGAATGTATTCACCGGAGGCACGCACCTTTTGTGCAGTGCTCAGATCGGGAGCCGGATTCGGCGTCATGCAGCCGCCACCGACGGCGGCAGCCAATACGAAAGCACCCAGCGTACGTTTCATGGATGATCCCCCCTGCGTCAGCCCAAGGCGCGGCATGGCACGGCGCAGCTTGTTCGCCTTTATTTCTCGACCCACTGTCGCTATATGTCGGCCGCGGCCGCGACAGAACTTTCGTCAAAACCGGTAGAGTTTGCCATGACCCGCTATCAACTGCTTTTGTTGCCGACTCTGGCCGCCGTCATTTTGGTGGTCGGCGGCGCGCTCAACCAAAGTCCTCCCGCTCCCAAACCGCCTGTTTCTATTGACGGCGCGGTGATAACCGATCCGGCAGCACTGCAAAGGCTCGACCGGGCCATTGCAGCCTTGACGCCGCAAAACACGCCCTGGATCGAAACCAAAGTATGGCAGCAGGTGCTTTGCGATGACTTCGCCTACCAGGCCGCCGGTCGATTGATCACGGCGCCGGGAGATCGGCTGCGTTTCGATTTGAACGTCAAGGTGGGCAATACACTGGGTGAGCTGCGCATGGTAAATGACGGTAAGGCGATTTGGCAATCCATACGCATGGGCAGCGAGCCGGCCGTTTTGCAAAAGTGGCAATTGCCGGCACCCGCCGACGCGGCGGCGCGAGCGAAGCTGCTGGACGAACACGGTTTCCGCGGTGTATCACCCATGCTGCGAGATTTGCGGCAGCGCGTGCAAAGTGCCCAGGTCTTCCAGGGCCGCTGGCACGGCATCGAGGTTGACATCGTCAGCGGCATTTGGCCGGTTAATGCGGCGCCGGCGGCTCTGGCCGGTGACGTGATCCCGCAGCGTTTGCAGATGCGGCAATGCTTTGTGTATTTGGACGCGCAAACTTCGTGGCCGCATCGCATCGAATGGTGGGGCGGCGAAAAGTCCAGCAACGCCAATCAATTGCTGATGCAAACCGAGTTTCGCAATCCGGTGCTGAATCAACCGCTTTCCGCGCAGCGCTGTGAGGCCGAGTTCATGGTCCAGGGCGGCCAGAGGGGGATGGCGGCGCCGTGAATGGGACGGACCTGGAGGATCGCGATATAATACGCGCCAGGAGGACAACACCGTGGCGGCCTTAACGCTCGACTTTCTGAAGCAGCAACTAATGCTGGGCGAGCAGCTCCTCCAAGGGCGGGAAAAGATGATCACTCCGCAGGATCTTCCAGGCCGTTACGGGCGGGTGGTAGCCGCAATCGACCATCTGCTGCAGGTGATCGATTGCCCTTCGATCGTCGCGGGTGGGTGGGCGGTATGGCGGCACGGCTACTTCGGCCGGATGACGCAGGACATCGATATCGTGCTGCCGAAGCAACGAATCGACGATTTTTTGCAAGCCGCCGCCGTCGCGGGATTTGAAATTCTGCCGCAGTTACCAGGTCGATGGCCGAAAGCCCGGCACAAGGAGACAGACGTCAAGGTCGACATCCTGCCGGAGGGTGGCCGGCCCGGGACCGTCGGCCGGCCGGCGCCCACGACCATCCCCACCCGAGCGTGCTAGGGGCGGGCGGTGCCAAGCTTGAGTACATCTCGCTCCCGGCTTTGGTCGAGCTTAAACTTGCCGCCGCACGCCCCCGCGACGAAGGCGACGTGACCGAGCTGCTCCGGGTCAACACCGATCAGGCGCCGGCAATCCGGGCGCATCTTGCGACCGTGCACGCCAGTTACGTTGAGCGGTTTGATCAGCTTTTGGAGCGAGCACGGGAGCAAAAGGATGAATGAGTTTGAAATTCCTCGTCCCCATTCCTCGTTCCCAAACTCCTGTTTGGGAACGAGGGCCAAACGAGGGGCTCATGTGCTTTGTTCGAGTGCCGCATGCACCGCTGCCAGGACGCGATCTCTCACCTCGTTCATGGTCCCCTCCACAACGGCGCCTGACGCCAACCGATGTCCACCGCCATGGAAGCCTTCGGCGACCTTGGCAACGTCGATCCGCGACCGAGACCGGAAGCTCACCTTGATGCCGCCGCGCGGCTGCTCCATGAAAAACAAGCCGACCTCCACGCCAATGACGCTGCGCGTGTAATTGATCAATTCCTCGGTGTCCTGCGGCTGGGCCCCGGTGGCCAGGTAATCCTCGCGGAGCACAAACGCGAATGCCACGCGGTTGTCGTCGACCAGCTGCAGCCGGCTGAGCACCAACCCCACCAGGCGCAACCTTGCCAGCGTATTTTGCTCGTAAAGGTCCTCGTACAATGCGGTGGGCCTGGCGCCAGCGGCGACCAGCTTTTCCGCGAGATCGAAGGTCGGTGCCGTCGTATTGCTGTGGCGAAACCAACCGGTGTCGGTGGCCACGGCCGCGAAGAGGTTGTGGGCCATGGTTGGCGTCAGCGGAATTGCCAGCGCCTCAAGCGCCTCGTAAACCAGCCGCCCCGTGGCTTCCGCAGTGGCGTCAACGAAACGCGTCGCGGTCAGATCCTGGGTGAGGTGGTGGTCGATCACGACCTTGTCCGCGGGCAATTGGGCGAAAAATGCCGCAAAGTCGCCGAGCTGGTTTTTGGCTCCGGTGTCCAGCACGATGACAGCGTCGACGTCGCGCCAGGTGTCGCCCGGCAACGAAAACCGCTCGATGGTTTTGCCGGGATCGAGAAAGTCGTAACGCGGAGGCCAAGCGCTGGCGATAATGCGGCGCACCGATTTGCCGCGCAACTGCAGCGCTTCGCCGAGGGCCAGCAGCGAGCCGAGACCATCGGAATCGGGACGGATGTGGGTGGTGAGCAGGAAACGCTGATGTTCGCGGACAAAGCCGGCAAACGGAGCCCAATCAAGCGGCATAGGGTGCCTTTCGTGGCGGGGAGGGTCAAAGAGGCATTATATTGAGGCTCCAAGAAAAAAGGGGAAAGGCCCCGTTGACCCAGCGGCTGAAGCGGCACAGGCTGGAAGCCTGTGCTACATGTAGCACAGGCTTCCAGCCTGTGCCGCTTCGCACAACGGGGCCTGTCCCCTTTTTTCTTGGAGCCTTTCATGTTGCTTTTTTCACCGCCTCCAGCAATACGCTGATTGTCGGCCGATCTGTCGCCTCCGCACTAGAGTAGGCGAACACGATCCGCCCTTCGGCGTCCAGCACGAAGTCGCCGCCTAGCTGGAGCAAGTCATCGCCGGGCGCGGGTTTCGTCGGAATCCACCCGCGCAGCAGCAGTTTGACAAAACGCCATCCCGCGCCGAGCCGCAGAAATTGCCACCATGTCGATCTGGGCAGCGACAATGCCTGATAGGCCGTCCGCTCCGGATCGGACACCACGGGAAACGGCAGCGGCAGAGCTGTCAGAAATGCCGTCACGCGATGGGGCGGCATGAAGCTGACCGCGACGACGTGCGCCCGCATTGCCTGGAACTTGTCGAAATGCTGGGCCACCTCCACGAGGTGGGCGCGGCAGACAATTCAGGCCAAATGGCGAAGGAAGACGAGCAGCACGGGCTGGCCTCGCAGTTCCGCGAGGTGCAGCGTTGAGCCGTCGGGCCGCACAAAACTCAAATCGCCGATTTGGTCGCCATGATGCAATGCCATGTTTTTGTTACCGAATCACGTCCGTAACCGGAGGCCCGACTTCGAACACCATCCCATGACGGGGGTCCGCGTCCAATACCCGCGAAGTTCGCGGTGCGGCCTGAAGATCGTCGGCCACCGCCACCACTTTTCCCTCGAGAAGTGCCACGCATTGTCCTGAACGGAACTGTTTGCCGTTCAACCGACCTGCGTTGCCGATTTGTTCGGCAACTTGTTGATTGATTTCGATTTCGGTCATGGCAAAGGCCTCAGATGAATCTGCCTGTTTTCTTATTGAAAAACTGGCGGCTGTCGGCGGTCATGACCTCCAGCATACCGAAATAATGCGTGTTGGGTCAGCGCGAAACTCCTTGCTTGTAGTCGCCACGGCACACGGAGTGTGCCTACTACTTTGGTCGCTTTGCGCAAAAATCATTGCCCGTCCTTTCCGCCCCGTGTCCTTTGGAATAAAAGATTATTGCCCAAATAGAACCGCATCTCGATTCCCCTGGAGTCTACCGTCATGACGACACCGTCAGCCACCACGCGTCCCACCGGGCAACTGTCTCTCAAAGACCGGCTTTCGAGGCTGACCTTCGTCGACGCCTGCAAACTGCTCGGTCCCAATGGCGCCAAGCTCATCCAAAAGGGCGCTAATCTATGGGACATCAAGCCCGATGAGCACGTCTTCCTGGGCGAAGATCTGTTCCGATTGCGGCTGCCGGAAGTCATGGAAGACGGCCAACCCTTGATTGTCACCATCACGCTCATGGCCGAGGCCAAGCAACGGCTCAACTTCAATTGCACTCATTGCTTTCAGGCCTGCGAGCATGTCGGTGCCGCGTTTTCCCTGATTCTCGAGGAAAAAACCGTCCTCGGTTTGGCGGCCGCACCCAAGCCGCGCGTGGCTCTCGAAAGTTTGGACGAGGAAGAGCTGGTGGCCAAAGCCCTTGCCGAGCGGGCCGAGCGGGCCAAAATCGAAAAAATGGCGGTGCGCACCGCCGACGCCGAACGGCCCTGGACCGACTACACCGTCACCAATCGCACCAGCGGCAAGAGCTATCGCGTGGCCCTGCGCGGCCTGGAGCCGGGCGTATCCTATTGCTCCTGCCCCGACTTTCGCACCAATACCCTGGGCACCTGCAAGCACATCCTGCACGTCCTCAAAAAAGTCAAACGCCGCTTCAGTCCGCGCGAGCTCAAGCAAGCCTATCGCCGCAAGCACCTGGCCGTCGTCCTGCGTTACCAGGACGAAGTCACCCTGCGTCTTTTGACGCCCGACCGTATGGATGACGCGGTCGCCAAGATCGTCGCGCCGCTTCAGGATCGGCCCATCGAAGACTTGCACGATCTGGTCAAACGACTCACGCAACTGCAAAAGCTCGATCAGGACGTGACCGTCTATCCCGACGCCGAGGAATTCATTCAGCAGCGGCTGCTTTCAGGAGCGGATGCGCGAAAAGACGGCCGAGATCCGCGCCGATCCCGCCCAGCATCCGTTGCGCACCACGCTGCTGAAGATCCCGCTTCTGCCCTATCAGCTCGACGGCATCGCCTTCGCCGCCGGCGCGGGCCGGGCGGTGCTGGCCGACGACATGGGCCTGGGCAAGACGATCCAGGGCGTGGGCGTCGCGGAGTTGCTGGCCCGCGAGGCCGGCATCAGCAAGGTGCTGGTCGTCTGCCCCGCCTCGCTCAAGTCGCAGTGGCGGAACGAAATCCAGCCGCTTTTGCGATCGCGGCGTGCAGCTCGTCAGCGGGCCGGCCGCCGAGCGCGGCGGGCAATACGACAACGACTGCTTCTTCACCGTCTGCAACTACGAACAGGTGCTGCGCGACATCCTGGCCATCGAAGCGCGTCAAGCTGGGACCTGATCATCCTCGACGAAGGCCAGCGGATCAAGAATTGGGAGTCGAAGACCAGCGCCGGTCATCAAGGGGCTGCAAGTCGCGCTTCGCCCTGGTGCTGACCGGCACGCCGCTGGAGAACCGCCTCGACGAGCTGTATTCGGTGGTGCAGTTCGTCGACGATCGCCGGCTCGGGCCCGGCTTTCGCTTCTTCAACAAGCATCGCGTGGTCGACGAAAAGGGCAAGGTGCTGGGCTACAAGAACCTCGACGATCTCCGCGAGCGGCCCTGGCGCCGATCTTGCTCCGCCGCACGCGCGACAGCGTCAAGCTCGAGCTGCCGCCGCGGACCACCGAGATCGTCCGCATTCCGCCCACCGACGAGCAGCTCGCGCTGCACGCCGGCCACATGCAGATCGTCGCCAGCGATCACGCGCAAGAAATACATCACCGAAATGGACCTGCTGCGGCTGCAAAAGGCCCTCTTGATGTGCCGCATGGCCGCCGACAGCACCTTCCTGGTCGACAAGGAAGAGCCCGGCTATTCCACCAAGCTCGACCATCTGGACGATCTGTTCGACGATCTGTTCGCCGAGGAGGGCCGCAAGGTGGTGCTGTTCTCCGAATGGACCACGATGCTCGACCTGATCGAGCCGCTGCTGCACGAGCGCAAGCTGGACTTCGTCCGCCTCGACGGCCAGGTGCCGCAAAAGCAGCGCCAGGAGCTGGTGCACAAGTTCCAGAACCGATCCCGAACTGCCGCCTGTTCATCACCACCAACGCCGGCTCGACTGGGTCTGAACCTGCAGGCGGCCAACACGGTGATCAATGTCGATCTGCCCTGGAACCCGGCCGTGCTGGAGCAGCGCATCGCCCGTGCTCACCGCATGGGCCAGAAGCAGCCGGTGCAGGTCTATGTGCTGGTGACCGAAGGGACGATCGAGGAGAATCTGCTGGCGACACTGGCGGCCAAGCGCGAACTGGCGCTGGCGGCTTTGGACGCGGAATCGGAAGTCGATCAGGTCGATCTGTCGACCGGCGTTGAGGAACTCAAACGCCGCCTGGAGGTCTTGCTCGGCGCCAAGCCGGAGGCGCCCGTGGACGAGACTCTCAAGCAGGACAGCGAGACGGCCACCAAGCAACTGTCCGAAGCTCACCGCCAGCGCGTATCCGCCGCCGGCGGCGAGCTGCTCGGCGCGGCCTTCCATTTCCTGGGCGAATTGGTGGATCAGCAAGCCGCCACCCCGCCGCCCGCCGAGTTGGTCGAAAGCCTGCGTGCCGGCCTGAGCTCCTGCGTCGATCAGGACGCCGACGGCAAGCCGCGCCTGACGGTGACGCTGCCGAATACGGGCGCCCTGGAAGGGTTGGCCCAGGCGCTGGCCAAGTTGTTGGCGCTGGGCAATGCCAAACCGCCAATTTCCTCGTGACAAATCGACAACCCCTCGCTATGGTGCCGCCCCTTGACAAATACTTTATCCTGACCGCGAGGGTAAGATGCGTCGCGCTTCATTGGCCGCGCCGGTGATGTTCATGACCGGATTCATGCTGTACGGATGTCACTGGTCGCAAACTCGCAAAGGCACCGGCGAGCCTGCGCAAACGCCGCCGGTTGTCGCCATGGTCTCCGAGAATCAGATTGCGCCCGACCTCGACGGCGAGGATGTCACCGGCCAGCGGCTGCACCTTGCGGATTACAGGGGCAAGGTGGTGGTCTTGAACTTCTGGGCGAACTGGTGAAAACCCTGCCGGGATGCGATTCCCAACGAGCGGTCGCTCGTGACCAAAATGGAAGGCCGGCCCTTTGCGTTTCTGGGCGTCAACTGCGACGAGGAGCTGCCAACGGTGCAGCAGGCCAGCGCGCGCAGCAGCATTACCTGGCCCAACTGGTGGAACGGCGGCATCAGGGCGCGCTGACGGCGAAGTACGGCATTGACCGATTCCCGACAACGTTGGTGCTGGACGCCGAGGGTGTGGTGCGTTTTCGCGGCAGCCCGCAAGATCCGAGGATGGAGCAGACGGTAGAGAGGTTGGTAGGCGAGGCGGAACAGCGCCGCGGTGAGGCCTTTGTTTTTCTGGAATCTGCAAAACAAAAAAGCCCACGGCGATGAGGCCGTGGGCTTTGATCAGCAAAGTCAGTTTTACTTGGCCGCGACCACCGCGGTCGGCGTCACGGCCTTGTCGTGACCGGGGAGCAACTCCTGCCGGAAGATCGGCACGTCGCGAGGCGCTTCGATCCCCAAGCGGATCTTGCCCCGGTCGATGTCGACCACCGTGATGCAGATGTTGTCGTTGATGAAAATCTTTTCGCCTAGTTTGCGGCTCAGAACCAGCATCGCGCTTCCCTCCTTCGAGCGTGCCGAGGTGTATGACCAAAATCATTGTACCTCACGAATCCAGGAGTAACCGGCAATGTCTTCCAGGATTCCTGTCATTACTCCTGTTCTTATCAGAGCAACTCCGGTACCAAATGCATCTTTGTTAAGAGGGGATTAAAAGGCCTGGCTGCAAACCGATGGAGCAGCTGCGGTTGGGTTGAATCGCCAGATGACCGAAATGGACCATGTCGGCAAGGCCGTCCCAATACTTGAGCAGTTTTCGACCTGTCGTGTGCATTTCAGCAACTGGACGGACACTCAGTTTTTGCAAAGCAGTGGACAAATTGTAAGGCATGCCGCGTGCAGTTACCCGCATACCAACCCGAAGCGCGAGCGAGGTTAACGGTCGGCCTCGCTTACGCTTCGGGTTGGACTCAGGCGTGAATTAGCCTATTTTGACTCGTTTTCCCAAACCACTCGGCCACGCTTGACCACGCGCCAGACATGATTGACCCCAAAGTGATAAAAAAGATGGCGGTAATCCCCAATGCCGCAAATTACCAGGTCCGCCTGCTTTCCCACCTCCAGCGAGCCTATCCGATCGGACCGGCTCAGGGCGGCGGCGGCGTTGAGCGTGAGCGCGGTGATCGCCTCGCCGGGCAGCATCTTCATCTGCGTGCAGGCCATCGCGCCGATAAGCGGCAAGTTTTCGGTCATGCAGGTGCCAGGGTTGCAATCGCTGGCCAGGGCGACGGCGACGCCGCGCTGGAGCAGCTTCCGGGCCGGGGCATAGGGCAGGCCAAGGAAGAAAGCGGTACCCGGCAGCAATGTCGCCACGGTGCCGCTCGTTGCCAGGGCGTCGATGCCGGCTTCGGTGATGCACAGCAGATGGTCTGCAGACGTGGCTCGCAGCTTGGCTGCCAATTCGGCGCCTCCCAGCGGCGTCAGCTCGTCGGCATGCAGCTTTAGCTGGAAATTGAGAGATAATGCCTTCTTGAGGATGCCCTCCGACTCGTCGAGGCTGAATACCCCAGTTTCGCAGAACACATCGCAAAACTCCGCCAACCGGCAGCGCGCGATCTCGGGCAGCATCTCCTCGGCCACCAGGCGGACATAGCCGGCCCGGTCCGTCGTGAATTCCGGCGGCACGGCATGAGCGCCGAGAAACGTCGGCACAAGTTCAAGCGGGCCCTCGGCGCTCAAGTCGGCGATGGCCTGAAGCGATTTCAGCTCGTCGGCAAGTGACAGGCCGTACCCGCTCTTGGCCTCGACGGTGGTGACGCCAAAGGCCAGCTGCCGGCGCAGGCGCGGCCGGGCCAGGTCTTTTAGCTGCTCCACCGATGATTGGCGGACGCGGCGGACGGTGGCATTGATGCCGCCGCCCTGGGCTGAGATTTGCTGGTAGGAGGCGCCTTGCAGACGCTGCTCGAATTCGTCCTCGCGGGTGCCGGCGAAGATCAGGTGCGTGTGGCTGTCGACCAGGCCGGGCAGCACGGTCTTGCCGGTGGCGTCGATGATTTCGGCGTTGGGCGGGAGCAGGGGCAGTTGCGCGGTGGGGCCGATCCAGGTGATGTTCGCGCCGTCGGCGATGAGGGAGGCGTCGTTTAGGATGGTGGGCGAGCGCATGGCGGGGCCGGATTTGCGGCGTTCGCCTGTTTGCGAGACACAGACAAGTTGCGAGGCATTGCGAACAACTAGCATCGCGGAATCTCTCCGTGCCAAGCGTGTCAAAAAACTGATCTAAGCCACAGGCAACGACAGACTTTCAACCCAAACTTCAGCCATTCGGATTCAGTCACGAACGCCTACCTTGCCTCAACAGCAACATGCCGTCGCTTATAGTCGATTGAGGTGACGACCACTTTGCATTTGTCTCCACACGACCAAATTCCTTGTCGATGGCCACAAAGCATGACGAAGGCGGCTGGCCTTAAAGCCAAAAAGTATCCTCCGCTATGCCCACAGCGGTCAGCATTTACGACCCATCTGACGACAGTCGCTTCCAAAACGTCTCCCACGCGCAAATTCCATCGCCCTTCCCAAGGGTTATTTTCAGGATGAATTTCTCGAATGGTTCCAGCGATTTTGTTGCGTTCCACATCGTGATGAATGATCATGATTTCCAGTTCATCCCCGATTTCAGCGACTTGCTTACAGCTTGCAAAGCAAGGTATCCATGAGATTTCAGGGATTAGCACGAGAATTTGATGTTGTCCATATTCGCAATAAATACCATAGACAGCGACATCGCATACTCTGGCTCGAACAAGCTCACCGGGCCGCAGTGGCGTAAATGGCAAAGTTTCCATGAAATCACTCCCGGAAAATCACGGTCGATCAGCAAACCGACCTGGGGTTTTCGTTGGCGCTCAAAACCCTCTGAACCATCCACGCTGGCGTCATTTCACTGCCGGCAAGCTGCAAGCGGCACCCGACGAGGACAATCCTGCTTGCAGCCGCCTCGCCAACAGCTGATGAAAATGATACCCTCCCGATTCGCGTTTGACGCTGAACCTGCCGGTGTCATAAGTCCTGCTCTTGAGCCCGCGCTGGACTTCGGCGCAAACCTCCATGTCCTCCAGCTGCACCTGGTGGGCCACCGCGATGCTGCTGGCGATGAATTGCTCCGCCCCCGCGCCGGCCGTGTCGGCGAAGTAATAATCGAAGAGCACCTTGCAGCGATCGGGGCCCAGCGGTAGCACCAGGTTGGTGTCCATCACGCCCTCGTAGATATTCACCATCAAATTGGGAAAAATCCACCAGTAATAAGCGTTGGCGCCGCTGCGGACCGCGGCAATGGCGGGATCGTCGGACGGTTTGATCGGGCTGATTTGCACGCTGGTGTTGCCAGCGTTTTCGGTGCGATAGTGGGCGTAGTCTAGCGCGCCGGCCAGGCCGGGATGGACGGTGTTGACGTGGTAGCCGCCGTCCTGGTAGTTGTCGACGAACACCTTCCAGTTGCAGCCGAGCTCATACTCGACCCGCCTGGCGAATTTCAGTTTCTCGACGCCCAGATCGGCCGCGCGTGCCGGCAATGGCGCGAGGTAATCGGCCAGCGAACCGGCCGGCGGCGACTGCGGCAGCTGGACGAAGACCAACGGTCCCCAGGTATCGACCGCGAGGGCGGGCAAACCGTTGTCCTCGCGGCGGAAATCGGCGACGCCGTCGAACTCCGGCGTGCCGCGCAGACGCCCGGCAAGGTCATACGTCCAGCCGTGATAGCGGCAGCGCAGCTTGGTGCACTTGCCTTCGGCCTGGTTGATGACCTGGGCGGCCCGGTGGCGGCAGACGTTGGAAAAGGCACGTAAAACACCGGTCTCGTCGCGAACCACCACGATGGGCTCGCCGGCGATCTCGATGGTGAAGAAAGAGCCGGCTTCGCGAACCTGATCAACGCGGCCCGCCATCAGCCACGAGCCGCCGAAAACGTCCCGGCATTCGGCGGCGTGGATTTCGGGGTCGAAGTACCAGCAGCTGGGGATCGTTTTGGCACGCGCCAGCGGCAGGCTGCCGTCGAAAGCACGGATTTTGTCGAAGGCTGACGATGACATTGCTGTACTCTTCCTTCGCCTTCACCACGCAGCCGCATAGGTCTTATAGGTCCCATAGGTCCTATGCGGCTCCGTGGAGAAACATTTTCACTTCTTCGGCGGCGCATCATCGGCAATGCCGATCACGCCTCCCGCGACCCGGCCGCCGGCATCGCCTGTCGGCTGCGTCTTTTCATCATCTTCCTTGGCGTGCACAATCAGCCCGCGGCCGATGATGGAATGCGGCCCGCTCAGGGCGATTAATTTGTCCTTGAAGTTGAGAGTCGCGACACCCTTGGCGTCGGCCGTGATGTTACCGAGATCGCCGACGTGCCGATCCATGGCGCTTGGGCTGCCGTGTTTTTTGCCGTCGGGGTTGAAGTGTCCGCCCGTGGACATGCCGTCGGACTTGGTGATGTCGCCGAACTGGTGAACATGGAAACCGTGTTTGCCCGGCGTCAGGCCGGTGATCTCGCCGGTGATCGTCACCTCGTCACCCGTTTGCGTGAAGGCGACCCAACCGCTAACCTTGGGATCGGCCAGGGGCTTGACGACACAAATCGCTTTGGTCGGCGCGGCCGCCATGGCGGGCCCCTGGTCGCTGCTCACGCCAGGCCGCGCGGCCACCAGCCACAGGCCGACGACCAGTGCCAGCACGACAGTTGCATACCGTATCATTGACTTTCCTCCCCATTTTTGACTCAGCACGGGTGAACAATGCCGGCGCACACGCGACGGCATTGGCTCTACCCTGATGACAAGAATACCCGCCGCTGCCGCCGTGTCCATTACTTCCCGCCGCATTTTGATTATAACAACGACATTCATTTCCCTGATTGACTGAGGAAGCTCGCGATGTGCAAAGCAGCATTCGTCGTTCTGGCCGCGCTGGGTGCGGTCGTGGCCGGGGCAGGATTGCATCACCCCGACACAGTTGGGCAAGGCGTCGGCAAGAAGCCAGCTGCGATTCCAGCATTCCTGCCGCCCAGGGGGTACGTCTGCTACCGCGCCGCCACGCCGATCAAGATAGACGGCAAACTCGACGACGAAGCCTGGAAAAATGCCCCGTGGACGACGGATTTCGTCGACATCGAGGGCGACACCAGGCCGAAACCGCGTTTCCGCACCCGTGTGAAGATGCTCTGGGACAACGAATTCTTTTACATCGCCGCCGACTTGGAAGAGCCGCATGTCTGGGCGACGTTGACCGAGCACGACTCGGTCATTTTCCAGGACAACGACTTCGAGGTCTTCATCGACCCCAACAGCGACAACCACGAATACTACGAGCTGGAAATCAACGCGCTGAACACCGTGTGGGATTTGTTTCTGACCAAACCTTATCGCGACGGCGGCTCGGCACTCAATACCTGGGAGATTCCAGGCCTGAAAAGCGCGGTGCACATCGCCGGCACCCTCAATGATCCGCGCGACGTCGACAAGGGCTGGAGCGTTGAGCTGGCCGTGCCGTGGAAGGTGCTCAAGGAGGCGGCTCATCGCCCGGCGCCGCCCGAGGAGGGCGACCAGTGGCGGGTCAACTTTTCACGCGTCGAATGGCTGCACGAGGTTGTGGACGGCAAATATCGCAAAGTGGCCGGGCGCAAGGAAGACAACTGGGTTTGGTCTCAGCAGGGGGCCATCGACATGCACCGGCCGGAAATGTGGGGCTATGTGCAATTCAGCTCCGGCAAACCGGGCGCTGTGGCTTACGTGCCCGATGCGACCGGCGAAGCGCGGCATATCCTGCATCAGGTTTACTACCAGCAGCGTGCATTCATGAAGAAACAGGGAAACTGGGCCAAGACGCTGGCGGAGTCGGTCTCGGCGAACTTGGTGCTGTGCGTCTGCAGGTGACGGATAGCTTGTACGAGGCGAGCATGGCCGTGACGACGCCGGCTGGGATGCGGCGCGTTCATATTCGGCAGGATTCGCTGGTGTGGGAGAGCAAAAATTGAAGATGACGGCCAAAAACGGAGCAGGCGACGGACTTTGCAGCATCGTAGATGCCTACCCAGCTGGGGATGCGCTTCTCGTGCGGGGTCCGAAGCAGCGCATGTTGGACGTTCCCTTCAGCTCAATCCCCGCATTGAAAGGCCAAAGCCGTAGCGTGCTCCACAATTTCACGCTCGACCCCGACGGTTCATTCATCTACTGGCCGGATCTCGATGTTCACCTTGGCTGGAACCAATTTCTGCAAGCGGTGGACCCTGCCGCGCTGCACAAGGCACGGCAGCGTGACGCGAACTTCAACCGCCGCTACGGCGCCGCCATCCGCAAAGTCCGCGAGGCGGCGAGCATCCCCCAGGCAAAAGTTGAAGGACTGACCGATCGTCAAGTGCGGCGCATCGAACAGGGAATTTGCCGCGCCACTACTCGCGCGCTTGTCGCACTCGCCAAGGCCCACCGCTTGGACGTGAAGGCCTATATGGATAAACTGGCGAAGGCGATGTAATTGCAGCCTGCCGCCAAATCGATCCTGACACAATTCGCGTTGAAACGGGCAATTTGGTGGCATGTGGGTACCAAAATGGCCAACAAGAAATCATCGACCCTGAAGAGCGAGTCTGCTTTTGGAACTCCCAACAAGCAACTGACCTGTTCGTCCGCAGGTCATCATCTGGCGCAAAGGGTCGTCGGCGATAGATTCGGCCAGCTCCTGCCGAAGTCTCCACAAACCGCAACGGGCTGAGCGAACATCCCGTCGAGCGAGGAACAGAACCAGCAACTCGATGCATGGTTCACCCTCGACTTGAGCGAATTTTTGGATGACTCCGCAAGGGAACTCGCGATTGGACAGGACGTCAGGTCTGTAAGAAGGGGAATGCACGCGGGAACGACCGAGTTGGTATCCTCCCGCAACCGAAAAATTGACCTGCACGTCCCTCCCTTGTTCATCGTAATGACCGAGCAAAATCCGGATTTTTCTTGGTGTTCCGCCGCGTTCCGATTTGCTCCAATTGCATGCAGTTGGTGTAGAAAGAAAAGTCATCGCAACGAACGGCTCCGTAGCGTTCGCCCAGCCACACCAATCTCGAACCCGACCGTGCGACCATTGCCCTTCCACCGATATAAGAAGAGGTGTGACTTTCAAGAACTTCGTGCCGTCAAGGTTCATCCGACAATTATACAGATATCGGCGAAAGCGCCCGATAGGTGCCATTTACGGCTGCTTTATAATGACTCCCGGGTGTTGGTCCGGGGAAGTGTTACGAACAAACTCACCAATTTCCGTGACGCCTACGGCCAGGACTTCAACCCCCTCCGGCACAGATCGGTACACCACGGGCGTGCCCTCGTAGTAATAGGCAAGCGTCAAGTCATCCAGCGTGAGTTTCTCGAAATCCAGGGTGTAGCACCCAGGAAGCCGTGCCTTTTCCTTATCAACATGCTCCAGAATCTCCGTTGGCGGTTTGACCAGGCCATGCGGAAATTGGTCGAACGTGGTTGGCTGTTGGCCATTTCGGTAAGGAGCGGCCGGATCAAAAAACTGCATGGTCATGATTTCATCCCTTTTTCTTCTTCGCCTGATACTCGCTGATGTACTTCTGCGGGTCCTCGTTGAACGCATCCCTGCAGCCGCCGCAACACACGTAATATGTGGCGCCCTTGAAGCTGACCGCAATGGTGCCCAGGCCGCCGGTGATGATGCACTCCTGAGCTTTCTTGGCCGCACCCAACGTCACACCCTCGCGCGTCATGCCGATTTGCCATTGTTTGCTGAACACCGTGCGGTTCTCCGGCATCACCGAGTAGGCGACCACCAACCGATCGCCGCCGCTGGCCGTGTTGAACTTCAATTGCTGGGTTTCCTTGGAGGCTGGATCGACGCGCTCCAGGGTCAGATAATTCTTCTTCAGCGTGCCTTGATAGACTTGCGTCTTGTCGTTTTTGTCGACCACGGTCAAGTGGTACAGCTTTTTGTCGGTCAGGTAGCGCAACTCGCCGCTTTTGAAGAACTTGCTGTCGGCGACCTCCAGGGCGAACCAGCTGTCTTTGCTCTTGATCCGCCAGCTCCAGTTCATGGCTTCTTTCCAGATGGCGGTCTTGTCACTTTCGGAGGTGCCGTTGCCGTTCCAGCCGCCCACGAATTCCTGCAGTTCCTGCAGCGCCTCCTTGGCGGCAGCGGGGTCGCCGCCGGAGAAGGCCAGCGTCGTAGCGAAATTGCCTGCAAAGACAAAAGTGGCGAGCAGGATGAAGCAGCGTTTCATGGCTTTAACCCTTGAATGGCTTTCAGAAAGAGCCTGGGTGACCGGCTGAATCGTTGGTATTATACCTCAAAGCGAGGAGATCATGAACGACAAACTCGATTATGCAACGGCCCACCGCCACCTTTCGCGACGTGATCCGGTCTTGAAACAACTGATCAAAAGGATCGGGCCGTGCACCCTGTCCACCAGTCCGGACCGTTTTGGCGTGCTCGTGCGGGCGATCATTTCGCAGCAGATATCGTCCAAGGCCGCCAAATCGATCAGTGCGCGGCTCAGCGCGTCACTGGGCAAACGCGGCATTCATCCACGCGCGATTGACAAGGCGGATGACGACTGCTTGCGCGGCCGGCCTTTCTTCGGGCAAGATTCGAGCCGTGCGCGACCTGACCGCCAAGGTGCTGCGCCGCGAAGTCCAACTCAAAGACATTCACGAGCTCGAGGATGAAGCGGTGATTGACCATCTGCTGCCGGTGCATGGCATCGGCCGCTGGACGGCGGAGATGTTCCTGATTTTCGCGCTGGGCCGGCTCGACGTGCTGCCGTTGGCGGATCTGGGCCTGCGCGTCGGCGTGCAGCGGCAGCTGGGATTGGAGGAGGCGCCGGCCAAGGAACGCTTGATCGAGCTGGCCGAGGCGTGGCGGCCCTACCGCTCCATCGCGACCTGGTATTTCTGGCGGAGCTTCGGGCCGGTGCCGCAGTCTTGACCCAAAGTCGTAGGCACACTCCGTGTGCCGTTTGCGCCGTCGACGGCACACGGAGTGTGCCTACTACTATGTGCCGCTTCGCAGACTTTAATCGGCCTTGTCCCACACAGGCTGAAAAACTTCCTCTTTGCGCCGTTCGCGGTGCAGCGCTTCAGATAGCGGCCGCATCGCCAGGCAGAACTCCCGAAAGGCGTCAGTGAGCTGGCCGGCTGCGAGATGGCCCTGAGCCAGGTCGTGGTGCTTCTTGCATTCATCCCAGTCCGCCGACCACTGGCGCTCCCGAAATGCGCTCCGCCAGCAACTCCTCGGCGCGCTCCAGTTTTTTGAGCAAGGGCAGCTCGATGGCGCACGAAAAGCGGCGGTGAACGTGCAGACTCGGCAAGTCATTGTCGTCGGCAATGCTCTTGTTTTCCCGGCGATTTTGCAGCAGCAATCCGACAATGCCCGCGCCCAGCGCCGCCACGCCCAGCAAGAAAAGGACAACGCCGCCGCCGACCTGGGCATAGGTCATGCCGATCGCCGCCAGGGCCAGCACAATGCCCCCTAGCAAGGATGCCAGCGGCCAATGGGCGGGCAGTTGCCAAACTTGCTGCACTGCTTTCGGAACCAAATCGTGATTTGTGTTCTTCCGACTGCCGTCGCCCTGGACGCGGGCCACCACGACGGTGATGTTGTCGGGGCCTCCCTGGAGGTTCGCCAAATCGATCAAAAAACGGCAAGCCTCCTTGGGTGAGAGGGCGCTGACCACGGCACCGATTTCGCGGTCGCTGACCGGGCCGCTCAACCCGTCGCTGCAGAGCACGATAGATGTCGCCCGGCTCGATCGGATGCGGCCCTTCGATGTCCACCTGCACCAACGGCTCGGGACCCAGCGAGCGCACGATGACGTTGCTGGGGATTCCCTGAAGCTCTTCGGGTTTGACTCCCTGGCGGCGGGCCAGCTCCCAGACGCAGACTGTGGTCGAAGCTGAGCTGCTCGATTTTACCGCCGCGGACGCGGTAAGCCCGGCTGTCGCCGACGTGGCCCACCCAGGCGCCTTCGGGCCGCAGCAGCAGCACAGTGCCGGTGGTGCCCATGCCCTCGAACTCGCGGTTTTGCTGGCCGCGCGTGTGAATGGCGGTGTTGGTGTCGACGATGGCCGTCCGCAGGGCCGCGGCCGGGCCGTCCTGAGCGTGCTTGAAATAGATGTGCGGAATGCTGTCGACGGCAATTTTGCTGGCCAGCTCGCCGACGGCGTGAGCCCCCATGCCGTCGGCGACGACGAACAGGTGGCCGCGCTGCGCCGATTGCGCAGCATCGCTGGCGGGGAGGGCCGCGTGACTGTCTTGATTGTGGCTGCGGCGCACTCCCACGTCGGTAAGGCTTGCGTATTCGATTGTCAAATAGGCGGACACCCCATTCGCCCCCTTATGCGCTCGATCTCTATGCTACCGCCTGATGGGCCGCTTGCATAGTGGTGCTGCTGCGCCCCCCTCCACTTGCCCTTGACCGCCACCAATCTTCAGGATATAGCTTCGCGCCATTCCCCGTGAGGGCATGAAGCATGATCCGACATTTGCCGTTCTCTCCAGGAGCGTTGGCCTTGGCCGTCGCGCTCGCCGTCGCTTTGGCTACCATGTCGGGCTGCGTTGAACGCCGTTTCGTCATAGAAGCCGATCCGCAGGGGATCACCAGTCTGTCCGCCCGGCACCATTTGCTATGTAAATGACCAATGGGTCGGGCCGGCGCCAACAGACGTACAGTTCACATATTACGGCAAGTATCGGTTTGTGTTCGTTCGCGACGGATTCGAGACGTTGACCGTGGACGAGCAAATCCGCACGCCATGGTGGTCTTATTTCCCTCTGGAGTTTGTGGTCGAGAGCTTGTGGCCCTGGACGATCCACGATGTGCGCTACATCCACAAGCCGTTGGTGCCGCAACAGGAAATTCCGGCGAAAGTCACTCTCGACCGAGCGAACGAAATGCGCCTCAGGGCCAAATGATCAATCCACGGCCTGTGGTTTGCGTGCCGACGCCTGGCGCGGGAGTGCCGCCGCCAGGGGGCCCGCCTGGTTTTGTGCCAGTTCCGCCGCAGTAGGTCCCGCCTGCCGGGCGGGACCTGAGCCCCTACGCAAACATATCTTGCCTGCCGAACTGGACTTAAACCCTGAATCGCGCAAGGTCCCGCCCGGCAGGCGGGACCCACTTTGTTCTATGCGCCGCCATTGCTGTGCCGTAAGATAGGTCATTTCCCACCACCGTCATCCGGAGGCGCAGCATGGCGGACATCAGGCCGGTCCACGTTCATTTGCTGCCCTTGCTAGCACCGGAAGGCTGTCTGGCCAACGGCATCGCCGTCGTGGTGGACGTCCTCCGCGCAACCACCACCATCGTGCACGCATTAGCCGCCGGCTGCACTGTCATACGGCCATGCGCCGAAATCGAGGAAGCAACGGCCCTGGCCGGCTCGATGCGCGCCGGCCGCGTGCTCCTGGCCGGCGAACGCGGCGGCCAGCAGCTGCCTGGCTTCGATCTGGGCAACTCTCCCGGAGCCTTCACGCCACGCACCTGCAGCGGATGCACGCTTGTGTTGACGACCACTAACGGCACACGCGCCCTGCTACGGGCGGCTGAAGCCCAGCGGACCCTGGTCGCCGCCTTCGTGAATTTCAGCGCCGTCTGCGAACAATTGCGCCAGGATAGCCGTCCTATCCATATCATTTGTTCGGGCACCGACGGCGAGGTATCTCTGGAGGATACGTTGCTGGCTGGCGCCCTGGTCGATTTCCTGTCGCAGGCCTTTGATGTGCGGCTCAATGACGCCGCCCGGCTGGCCTGGGATAGTTTCGAAAACCACGGCCGAGTCCTGCAAGGCGCCATGGAGGTCGGCCGGGGAGGGGCCATCCTCCGCCAGCTGGGGTATGATGACGACATCAGGGCGGCCTGCCAGGTCGACCGCTTTCATCTGGTGCCCGAGCTGAAACGCGATCCGCTCCGGGTCGAGATCGGCGCCGTGGGGATCGTGCAAAATCATTGGCATTGAGGTTGTGACATGGACATGGAAAAACTGGTGGCGCTGTGTCGGCGACGCGGTTTCATCTTTCAGTCGAGCGAAATCTACGGCGGCATCAATGGCTTCTGGGACTACGGACCGCTCGGCGTCGAGCTCAAGAAAAACATCAAGGATGCCTGGTGGCAGGACATGGTTCGCAACCCGCCGCCGGGACCGGATGGCCAGGAAATCACCATGGTCGGCGTCGATTGCTCGATCATCATGAATCCCAAGGTATGGGTGGCCAGCGGCCACGTCGGCGGCTTTTCCGATCCGATGATCGATTGCAAGGCCGAGGGCTGCAAGGGCCGTTTCCGTGCCGATCAGATCGCCGGCATGACTTGCCCGCTCAAGCCGAGCAAGGCCCCCGGCGCCTTTGAGAAATGCCAGCTCACGGAGGCACGCAGCTTCAATCTGATGTTCGAGACAACCGTGGGGGCCCTCAAGGACGCCTCGGCGATCGCCTATCTGAGGCCCGAGACGGCCCAGGGCATGTTCGCCAATTTCAAAAATGTGCTCGACAGCACCCGTGTCAAGCTGCCGTTCGGCATCGCCCAAATCGGCAAGGCTTTTCGCAACGAGATCAATCCGCGCAATTACACCTTCCGCAGCCGCGAGTTCGAGCAGATGGAGATCGAGTTCTTTTGCCATCCCAGCGAATCGATGAAATGGTATCAGTACTGGCGCGACCTGCGCAAGAACTGGTACACCCAGCTCGGCATCCAATCCGACCGTTTGCGGCCGCGCGAGCAAGGCAAGGAGGAGCTTGCTCATTACTCCGTTGGCACCACCGACATCGAATACCTGTTTCCGTTCTCCGAGGAGCCGCAGGAACTGGAGGGCGTCGCTCATCGCGCCGATTACGACCTGACCCAGCACTCCAAGCACAGCGGCAAGGACCTGCGCTATTTCGACGAAGAAGCCTGGGCCAAGGCCGACAAATCGGCGTTTGCCGGGGACAAGAAAAAAGAGCAGGCGGCCAAAGAAACCTTCCGTTTTTTACCGCACGTCATCGAACCCTCGGCGGGGGCGGACCGGTTCACGCTGGCGGTCCTGTGCGAGGCCTATGCCGAGGACGAAATGGGCGGCGAGGCACGCACGGTCATGCGTTTTCATCCGCGGCTGGCGCCGATCAAGTGCGCGGTGTTGCCGCTGGTCAACAAGGAAGGAATGCCCGAAATTGCCCACAAGCTTTATCGCGAATTGAAAACCGAGTGGAACGTCTTCTACGACGACGGCGGCGCCATCGGCCGGCGCTATCGCCGTCAGGACGAAATCGGCACGCCGTTCGGCATCACCGTCGACGGCCAGACGCTGCAGGACCACACAGTCACCTGGCGTGAACGCGACTCCGCGCAACAAATTCGGCTGCCCCTGACAGCCGTGGTTAATGAACTCCGTCAACGGCTTAAATAATGAGGATTACCTTCTGGGAATATGCCTCCAAAAATCGACCCACAATCGGCCACCAGACCCAGCAGTGCGGGGAGCGCTTATAGCGCGGCAGCATCGAGTCTATTCAGCCATGCTGGACGACCTGGCTGGCCTGGCCCCCAACCGAGCGGAGATGCGGCAGCCGTAAATGCGCTGGCCCAAGCCCTCGTAGAGGAAGTATTGGCTGATCCCAAAAGCACATTCATAAATCGCCCTCACCCTCGACCTGAGTGGGGTGGTACTGTAACTGATGTTTGGCGAACTGACGGCTTGGGCATTCGCTTCGACGCTCAGGGCCAATTCGTAGGGTTTATTACACGCTAGGAGTTGTTGTCATGGAGATTTCACATCCCCAACTGATCTGGGCAAACAAACCAGGGTGTAGCAAGGCGGTCGCCGAATTATGGATCGGCGAAAACGACTTGTGGTGCGTCATCTTTTTGGAAGACAGCGATAAGAGCTTGAAAGTTGAAGTGCTTCCCTCGCCACCAGGAAGGACAGTGCGCCTGATCGACCTCGGGGAATTGGAGCGCCTTGTTGAAATTGCCAGGCATGAGTTGCTAGCGATGGTCGATTCGGCGGCTGTAACCGTATGATGACAAAAAGGGCACGCAACGGTTTTGTGAATGGGACAATGAAAAAGCCCCGTCGGGGCAGGGGTCACGTGACCGGGCCCCAGCTGCCGACTGTAGGTCTCCATTTCACTCGGCATCAAACACGTCATTGACGTTCATCGAAAACTCCGCCAGCAACTGAGAGCAGGCTTTGTCGCCGCGGCCATATTTCCCGACCCGCTGATAACGCTGGGCACCCAGGCGATAAACCAGAATCGTCTCGTTCAGCGGATTGACGATCCAGTACTCGGGGATCTTCGCCCGCGCATATTCGTGTCTTTTCTGCACCAAATCCCTTTGCGGGTTGTCGTTGCTGACCACTTCAAGCACCAGGTCGGCTCCCGTCCAAAAACGGTTTTGGCGCCTAGGATCTTTAGCGTCGAGCACCAGCAGCAGGTCAGGTTCGCGGAACTTCTCAGGCCCCAAGCGCAGCCGCAACGGGGCAAATTGGACTTTGCCCCCCAAGGGAGTTACGAAATCGTTGAACAGGAGAAACAACACCGCCAATACGCTCTGGTGTTTATCAGTGGGCACGGGCAGCAACTCCAAAAAACCGCTGCTAAATTCCATTAACTGGTTGGTGTGGTCGGTCAGCCAGAGGTAATCCTCTTCCCGCCATGCCCCTTGATCGGGCAAGAGAGCAAGAATTTTTCTTTTCTCTGTGTCCCGCTTAGCACGGGATAAAACTCGGCTCATCGGCGACACTCCCCTGTCAATAAAAAGGGGACGCATCTATTTTGTGAAAGGGACAAAGAAGCAATAATAGATGCGTCCCCTTTTTGATTAACTGCCCACTGCTCACTTCTTCGGTGGCATCTTCCCCGTCATCAAATCCTCCAGCAGCGGCCGGATCGTCTCCGACGGCACCGCGTGGCTTTCCACGCGGCCGGCGCGGGCGATGTTGAGGCCGATGACGTGGCCCTCCAGGTCGACGAGCGGGCCGCCGCAGTCGGCGGGCTTGACGACGGAATCGTGCTGCAAAATCACCGGGAAGCCGTCGCGGCGTTTGCTGAGCTCGCTGCCCATGTTGTTTTGCTGGTCAGCGCGGTTGGGCGGCGCCTTGCTGAGAGTAATGCGATACTCCAGCTCCTCCTCGCCGCGCAGGCAGCCTAAGTGTGATCTCATCGCCAGCCTTGTGTTTTGACAGCTCGGAAATCAGCGTTTCGGTGCCTTTGATTTCCTTGTCGCCGATGGCGATGATGATGTCGCCGGCCTTGATTTTGCCAATGCCGGGTGGAACACCGCCGCCGCCCTTGCCGCCGCCGCCTTTGCCGCCGCCGGGGCCGCCGCCCTTGCCAAAATTGCCCTTGGCCAATTCGGTGACCTTGGCGCCCTTGGGATCGTCCGCTGTTTTATCGACGCCCAGCAGACCGGTCGCGGCATTGGGCGCCTTGGGCGGCGCCTTGGGGGCCGGCATTTTGCGTGCCGCCACGCTGACCACACCGACGGCCACTGGGTCGGGACCAGTGCCCACGGAGGCCACGAAGTTGCCCACCGGCGCGACATTGCTGTCGGACCATTCGATGGGCAGCAGATTATGGGCGTCGATCTTGAGCATCGCCAAATCGTGGGCGCTTTGCACGCCCACCCACTTGGCCTCCAAATCCTCGCCCGTGGCCAGCTTGACGGTGATCTTGCCGGTCAGATCGTTGGCCTTGGTAAGGATGAAACCGTCGGCGGTGATAACCACGCCGAGCGCCGTATCCTTGCCGTCGCACTGGACTCGCACCGTGCTCTTGGCGGCCCTGGCGACGGAATCGCGGAAGACGGCGAGGTATTTCTTATCCTCCTTGGACGACGGACCGCCGCCGGCCCCACCGCCTTTGCCTCCTTGTTTTTGTTGAGCTAGAGCAACGCCCGCAACACCGGCATCGCCCATCAACAACAACGCACCCGACACCAGGAAACCGACGCAAAGCGTTCGTATGCCGATTTTCATTGCGAAAGAACCTCAGTCAATGGGAATGTGCACAGGGTACTGTCAGGCTGGAAGCCTGACCTACATGGTTCGTCGCACAGGCTTCCAGCCTGTGCGACTTAATCCTACCGGTTCGTTGTGGGGATTTTTTCCAGGACGGCTTTGATCGTGAGCGTTTCCGTTCCGCGCCGGATTTCGAGGGTGATCTCATCGCCGGGCTTGCGTTTGTCGATCTCGGCCTTGAGGTCCTCGAACTTGCCGAGCGCCTTGGTGTTGAGGGAAGCGATGATGTCGTCAACCTTGAGGCCGGCTTTGTCGGCGGGCGAGCCAGCAACGACTTCCAAGATTTTGACGCCCTTGCCGTCGAAGTCCGCGGCAGGGTAGGCCCTGACGCCAAGATGAGCGGTCGGCAATTTGACGGCGCCGGCGGCGGCGGCCCAGGAATCGCCTTTCAGCAGCTTATCCCAGTCAGCCACGAAGGCGTCGGAGGGAACGTGCATGTTAGCGGTGATCGGGTTGCCGATGCGGCTATGGATGCCGATGACGCGGCCATGCATGTCGAACAGCGGGCCACCGGAATCGCCGCCGACCAGTGTGCATTCGGTGGTGACCCACATGCCGGGCACGGAACTGATGCGCCCCAAACGGACCGGCGGAGTGCGTCCCTCTTTCCAGCCGCCCGGATGGCCGATGGCGATGCACCATTGGCTCTTCTTCAGCTCCGCCGACTTGCCCATGTCGCAGAAGGGATAAGTGCCTTCGTCGGTAATCTGAATGAGGCCGCTGTCGGCGGTGGTGTTTTGGCCAAGTGATTTGGCTTTGACCTTCTTGCCATCGGGGAAAGTGATTGTGCAGGCCTGGCCTGGCTTGGCGGAAACGTGGCCGGCGGTCAGGACCAGCCCTTTCTCATTGATGACCACGCCGCTGCCCTGGGCGCTGTTTTTGACGTTGACCACTGCCGGCATCACCTTGGCCACAACCAATTTGACGTGGGCTTGGATCGCTTGCAGCTCTTCTTTGCTTTCCGGCATCGGTTTGTTCAAAGCGGCCGGCGGGTCCGGCACAGGATCCAGAGAATCCGCAAGGTAGCAGACACACTCCGTTTGCCGTTGCAGCGGAACCAGCATCGGGTCCGCATGAACGCCGTTGCCGGCCGCAGCGCCTGGCAGCAAGGCCATGGTCAGCGCGAAAGAGGTGCGCAGACAAACCATAAGGCACGCAACCTGTGTTTCACCATGGAGCAGTCTCCTCAATACAAATGTGAACTAAGTCCCGGCGGTGAGGGGCGAGGGGCGAATCACTTTCTGCCCGTAGCGGCGAGGTCCCGTCTACCGACAATACTCATGTTAACCATCTTAGCCCAAAGAGGGAACTGAAAAATCGCAAATCATGGTTGGGCTTGCTCCATGATCTCCGTTTGCAGCCGCAGGAAGCGCCGCCGTGAGCCCGGATGTGCCTGGAGCTGGAAGCCGTTGCGCCAATGCCAGAGCATGCTCGAATCGTTGCCGGCCATGAACGTGGTGGCCAGTTGCTGGTAGCCCATGCCCTTGAGCGCCGCGACGGACGCGGCCAGCAACGCCGTGCCGGTGCCGCCGCCCGCTTGCGTTGGGCCCACGAAAATCCAGGTGAGGTGCGGCCTTCCCAGGCAGCGGGCGATGCAGTCCTCCGGCGGAGGCTCACGCCAGTGAAAGCTGTCCCAATCGGCCGCGTCCAGGTCCGGAAGCAACGTGATGAAAATCGCGCCGACAGGCGGCAGCTGCGGGGTAAGGGCGACAAAACTCGCGGCCCTGATCCACGGGCCGTCGCCGCCCATCATGGTCTTGCGCAGGACCACGCGAGCCGCTTCCTTGCGGCGGGCCATGTCGAGACCGCCAAAGGGTTGCTGCCTGTCAAAAGCCGCGGCGAACAATCCCTCCAAATCGGCAAGGTTGGGCTCGCCCTCCCCGACTAAGCGGATCGAAGTCTGTTCTGGCAATGGCTCTACCGCCTGATAACGGGTTAAGTCGAGCACGGCATGGTAGCACCTGGCCCTGGGCGTCAAGCAGGCAAGCTCGTCCACATATTCGTAATCGAACGCGGCGTGACGGGGAAGCTGATGGAACTTCTCCCTGGAGATGGGAAACGTGACCGGTGTCATCCATTCGTCGCACATGTCCGGAGTCTCTGGGCGGCGGTGTCCTAAAAAAAGGGGTCAGGCCCCGTTGCCGGAACGGCCCGAAGGGTGCTTCGCACAACGGGGCCTGTCCCCTTTTTTTAGGGCCAGTTAATACCTATGACATACCAATATGAAAATAGGCATCGCAGGTTATTCCGGTTCCGGCAAAACAACCGTGTGGCAGTGGCTGACGGGCAAAACACCCGACCTGTCCAAAAGCCAGCAGGGCCAGCTCGCCGACGCGGACGTTCCCGACGAACGGCTGGCCTGGCTGTCCGCACAGTTTAATCCCAAGAAAACCACGCCGGCCAAGCTGTGGCTGCTCGACACGCCCGGCCTGATGCCCTCGGAACGCCGGGACAACCCGCGCCGGCTGGCCATCATGCGCGACGCTTACGGACTGCTGATCGTGCTGGCCGGCCACAACAACGGCGACCTCGCCAAGGAATTGCGCGATTTCCGCGAGGAGATTCTTGTTTGCCGACCTCGAAATCGTCATCAATCGCATCGACAAACTCGAGGACAACCTGAAAAAGCCCCGGCCCGCCAAGCAGAAGGAAATCGACCAGACGGAGCTGACGCTACTGCAGCGCGTGCGCGACGCATTGGAAGCGGGCAAACCGGCCTCGGCGCTGGGTCTGAAAGAGGATGAGGAAAAGGCGATCCGCAGTTTTCAGCTGCTGACGCTCAAGCCGGAATTCGTCATGGTCAACGTTGGCGACGACGCCATCGGCAAGCCGCTCCCGGCCGAACTGTTGGCATTGGCGCCGAATGCTTGCACCGCGCCGGCCAAGCTCGAACTGGAGCTGGAAGAGCTGACGCCCGAAGATCGGCAAGCGTTCATGACCGATCTCGGCTTGACGGTCTCGGGCCGCGACAAGGTGCTGAACACGATCTTCTACGCCATGGGCCGGCACGTCTTTTTCACGGTCGGCGAGGACGAATGCCGAGCCTGGGGCGTGCGCCGCAACGCGACGGCGGTCGAAGGAGCGGGCGAGATTCACACCGACCTGGCCCGCGGCTTTGTGCGCGGCGAGGTGGTCGGCTACGACGATTTCCGCCGCGTCGGCTCCATGAAGGAGGCGAAGACGCACGGCGTGTATCGGCTGGAAAGCAAGACTTACGTCATCAAGGATGGGGACATCATGCACATCCTGGCGAGCACATAGTAGTAGGCACACTCCGTGTGCCGTTTGCGATGGAGTCAAGGGGCATGAACCACTACCCCTGTCCATGCTGCGGTTACCTAACCTTGGGCGAAAAACCACCCGGCACCTTCGAGATGTTGCCCAGTTTGTCATTGGGAAGATGACGAAGTGCAATTTCATGATCCCTCTTTTTGGGGAGGCGCCAACATTCAATCCTTGAATGAAGCCAAGGAGAATTTCAGGGAGTTTGGGGCCGCATTGAGAGAGGACTTGCCGAGGGTTAGACCTCCGCTTCCGGAGGAAATCCCCTAAAATTCGGACGCAATCCTGCAGGCACGAGCGGCTTGTCAACATATTTGCCTGGCAAGGCCTCAGCTACTTTGGCACAGCGGCTTCGATCTTCACATCGTCAAACGCCACGCGGCCCAGGCCCGTCATCGCCAACGTCACTTTGATGACGCCCGTCTCAGGCACCGTGCGGTACAGGGTGAAATGCTTCCAACCGTCCGTCCGACTCGTCAAGCGCACCGCCAACGGCTCGCTGCCCGCGCTGTCGAAGAACAGCGCTCCGTCCGGTGAGGCCTGGATCTCATCGGGAACGGCCATCCAGCCGCTGACGCGCACCAATGTGCCCGGCGGCAGCGTCACCCAGGGGCTGTTGATCGAAAGAAAAGTCCGCTCAAGCGCCTTCGGAACGGGCTGATCCTTGAATTTCGGTTTGATCGTCAGCAGCAGGAACTGCTGGCCTTGCTTGGGCGTGAGCGTGCCGCGCTTGCCATCCAGTTTCTTGGTCTTGGCATCGATGGTCGCCATTGAAACTTGGCTCACACGCTCAGCGCTCATGACGACGTCGTCCAGCGTGGCTTCCTGGGGATACCATTCCTCCTGCTTCCGTCCCGGCACGATCTCGAAATCGCCGTCCTTGATGAGGTTCTCGCCAAACTTGGTCCCCTTGACCTGGTCCATGAACTCCCAGTGGCGGGGCAGAGTATAAAAGCTGACCGCCCAGGGGCTGGCCACCGGCGTCTCGAGCTTGGTGACGGCGGCGTCCCATTGAGCGCGCATCAGGATGCGCACCGGCCGCAACGCCCGCTGAGCCTCGCGGTAGGCCTCGGTGAACTGACGGTGCTCAAAATAATACTTGGCCGACTTCAGCAGCACATTGGCCTTGTTCATCAGCTGCGGACTGTCGGGCAAGGTGTGCCCAATTTTTTCAAGCTGCTGCTCGACCACGGCCACCTTCTTCACCTCTTCATCGGCAAGGTCATAAGTGAACCGAGCCGCCTGTTCGCGCCGGGCCGTCGACAGCTCCTGGAATTGCCTGATGAGTTGAATGTCGGAGGTGAAAGCGATGGCGGTCGTCATGCCGAATTCGGGCACGGTGATCTCCATGCCGCCGCCGCCGCCGGGCACTTCTTTCAGGCTGCGAACCTCGCCGGGCGTGATTTCCCAGCATTGAAAACCGGGTCCCACCGACGGCACCGTCATCGTCAACTTGGCCACTGCCTCCTGACCAGGCACGAACTGACGCGCTGCCGCCGAGCCACATCGGCAGCACCAGGATCCCTCTTTCCGTTCGCAAGACGGCTGCCTTGACGTTGGCGTCGCTGGTGTCGATCCACTGGGCGGGCATGGTGCGAGCGGAGTTGAGCAGGGGTTCCATGAACTCCAATTCCTGGTTGAGCAGGGCCACCGTCAGTAGACGATCGCGGCCTTGATGGCTGTTGGCCAGAAAGCGGTCGGACCAGTAACCAAGGCCACGGAACCCGCTGCCGACCGCGAGGTAGGTAAGCAAGCGCACTTGCTCAGGCTGCGGCCCGATCGGCTCGGTGAAGGTCGCCGACGACGGCTTCTGATAGAGCATCTGCGTGAAGAAATCGGGCGTATGCGTCTGGATCCATGTCCACATATACGTTCCCGGCTTGGCCAGCCGTGTCCGGCCTTGCAGCCAATCCTTGTACTGGGTCAGTTCCAGGGTCGTCATGAGCGGCCAGCGGTGAACGCTGACCAGGCCAATTTCGGGCATCGATGAATACCGGTTGAGGCCGTCCCACGCGTCAAGGCCCTGGGCGTGAAACCGATCGACCGCTCTGATGGCCGAGGCGGCGCGGCCCACCAATTGCGCCTGCTCGCTGTAAACCGCGGTGCCGAGGTTGATAAACAGCAAGCTTTCCGGCTCCGAAAAGCCACGCACATTCGACGTCAGAGCATCGGTCGAAACCAATCGAGCGTCGTCCGAGATTACGGGCAAATTCGGCACCAGCAAGAAGCCGAGATCCGCCATTTTCTTGAGTTCGTAGGGATCCCACGGGTAGGGGACGACGACCGTGTTGAACCCCGCGTCGCGCAGTTTGTCAAGCGGCGTGTCGGTGTGCTGAATGGCTCGCATGAAGAACGGCTTGCCGTCAACTTGCAAGTTCCTCCCATTGAATTCGACGAGCTTGGCAGCCGCGGCCGCTGGCCCCGCGCCGGGCTGGCCATCCTTCGGCGCCGCCGGGGCGACGGCTTTGGCCCCAGGCAATTCGATAACCGGGCCGATTTCCAGCTCATCGATCCAAACATCGGTGACGCCGATGCCGCCGTAAACATTCAGAACCAGTCTGTCGACATAGGCGTCCTGGAAACTGACGGCTCGCTGCAGCTGGGCCTGCATAAGCCGCTGCTGTTCCTGGGCCAGTTTGAGCGGCCGGGAAATCTCCAGCCGCTGCCATTGGCCGACCTTCTTATAAGCATCACCGCGCACGGTCGTCGTCAGACGGTCTTGCAAGCTGGCTGGGTCGGCTTCCTTGGGCAGCACCACACGGGCCATTAACTGGATGCCGGGATGATTCGACTTCACCCAGACGCTGATGGTCAGCTCATCGGTGATCGGCGCGTTGGCCGTGGGATAGTAATAGAAGATCTGACTGCCCTGCGGAGCGTCGGTTTGGATGTGCTCTGAGCGTTTACCTTCGTGGGCGACCTCTTCGGTCATGTCATGAGCGGTCTCATTGAAGGCAACGTCGGCGGATCCCTTGAGCCACGAAGTCCGGTTGGTTTCAAAATTGTTGCGGTGGATTTGCTGGCCGAAGCAGGGCAGCATCAGAGCCGCCGCCAAGGCCGGTCCAAGGCCCAAAACCAGGCCCCACCGCATGATCCTAATCGGCGCTGGCGATCGACGCATGGGTCGGTTCCTCGATTGGCGGAGCGAGCGTGGCGCTGGAGGCGCGGCCGCGCCTTCGCCCTTTCGCCCCTGGCCCTTTGCCGAGACGCAGGGGGTGGGGGGTATACCACATCCAATGTTAACGGCCAAGACCAATTGCGTTTCCGCAGGTTAACATCACATCGCGGCGCCTACGAAAGCGTCAGTTGCGTAACCAGTTGATACAAAGCGAGTTACGAACATAATTGCGATTGGCATGAGCCACGGCCCAACAGTTGCATTGGCCAGGGGAGGAGCCAGCACTTCACTAGTCGTTAAAGGAGGCCGATCATGGCCAAGCCTATCTCCGTCCACACCATGAAGGATTACCTCCCCAAGGAAATTGGGTTGATGCGCGGGGAAATTGAGCGCTTGCCGCTTAGCATTCGTGAACGGCTGCTGCCGCTGTGCGACAAGCTCTGCCATTTCATCGGTTTGCAAGGCCGGCTTTTCGACATGGCCCAGGAATCGGCGGATCGCATGCAGCTTGAGGTCAAGTATCTGATGTTCGACCTCGACTGCACACGCGGTGAGCGCGATGCCTTCCGCGAGGAACTGGAAAACCTCACGGAGGGCTGGCAGTAGGTCCGGTCCTGAAGCGGCGAGAAAAATTCAATACAGCAGCGTACTCAACTTGTCGCGATAATCGTTGGCCAGATCACTGTGCAACCCAACGATTTGAAACACCTTGACCATGGCTTCGCGGACCTTTGCCGCAGCCAGCTTGGGATCGATCTCAGCCGCCGCCAGCAGCAGCTTCAGCGCTTCCGCATATTGGGCCTGACCCGCCAGGGAGCACCCCAATTCGTAGCGGGCCTGGCCGTTTTTTGGCTCGCTTTCCACCGTCTTTCGCAACGCCGCCACATCCGTGAAAGGCCGGGCGAGTTGCTTGATGGCAGCAATGGCCCGAAGTTTTTCGGCCTCGTCGGTGGGTCCGATGTTTTCCAGGACTTCCAGCGCTTCCTTCTCCTGGCCGAGTGCTATGAGGACGCGTGCCAAGCCAAGCGTCGCCTTTTCATTGCGGGCATCATCCTTCAGGGCCAGGCGGTATTGAGCTTCCGCCCGTGCGGGATCGGAGGCCTCGAGGCCCAGGGCTTCGGCCACCAATTTGTCGGCCGCGGTGGGCAGCAATTGCTGAACAAATTGGCGTACATACGATTCGGGTTGGACGCCCACAAACTCGGCCGCCGGCTTGCCCTGGCGGAAAGCGATCACCAGCGGAATGCCTTCGATCCGAAACGTGGCGGCGAGATTCTGGGCCTCGTCGGTGTTGACCTTGGCCAGAAGCACTTTGCCCTGGTATTCGCCGATGACTTTTTCTAAGATCGGCGCCAGCGCCCGGCACGGCCCGCACCACGGCGCCCAAAAATCGACCACCACGGGGCGGTCATGGGACGCCTGCAAGACCTCGCGCTCGAAATCGGCTTCCCCGACGTTTACAACGTGCACAGGCTTTGACGGACTCATTTTTTTACCCCTACGGTGGCTATTGCGATTGTCTAATGCCATTTTAGGGATTGCCGCCCTTGGAGGGCCACCACGATGACCACGGACAGCGTTTCCCAGGAACTGATTCAGCTCAACCAGCGCCTCCTGGACTGCATCGCCCAGGGCGATTGGGCAACTTACGAAAAACTGTGCGACCCTGGTTTGACGGCATTTGAGCCGGAGGCCAAGGGGCAGCTCGTCGAAGGCCTGGAGTTTCATCGTTTTTACTTCCGCCTTGGCGGCGCCCGCGGGCCGCATTTGACGACCATGTGCGGGCCGCGCGTGCGGGTCGTGGGTGAAGTTGCGGTAGTCAGCTATGTGCGACTCAACCAACGCATCGGTCCAGATGGGCAGCCAGCCGTGGCCAACTTTGCCGAAACCCGCGTTTGGCAGCGTCGGGATGGAGAGTGGAAGCATGTGCATTTTCACCGGTCAGTGACGGAGTGAAAAACATTGACCAACCAACCGGTGGCGAACTTGGCTCGATTCATCCTCTTGAACTGAAATCTTGTGCGACTGGCCAAGTTTGGCTAAGATGTGAATATGAGCACAATCAGCGTTCAAGACATCCAGCACGACCTCCTGAGCTTCCTCCGGCGCGTCGAGGCGGGCGAGTCTTTTCTCGTCGTCCGCGGCGCGAACGCACTTGCGGAGGTCCGACCGGTGATCGCGCCCAACACCCAGCCCCGGCCTTTTGGACTATGCGCCGGCCAGTTCAGGGTGCCCGGGGAATTCGATCAGCCCCTGCCCGACGATATCCTCAGGGAGTTCGAGGGAGTGTAGGACGCTCTTTGCGATTCTAGTATTTTACGCAGCTTGCGCAGTCGCCGGCTTCCGATGGCGACGGAAAGCGCTGCCTGGCCGGGCGTGGATGTGCGTGGCCAGGCGGTTGTCGTCACTGAGCACGGCCGCGCGCACTTGGAGGATCGCCTCGGCACCCTCCGGATTGTCCCAGAATTTCTCTGTCCCCTTTACCCGATAGTTGAATTCCTTGATGAGCGACTCGACGGCGCTCTACGTCACCGGCAGACCCTGCCGGCGGTATTCCGCATAGTTCATGCGTTCGTGGTTGTTTCGCAAATACGTGATGGTTCGCCGCAACGCTTCGCGAGGATCCGTAGCCGGCGGCGGACCCGTGCCCGAATAGGGTCCCAAGGCCTCGAAACGGGTTTCGAGTTCAGCCATCACCTCTTGCACCCGCCCTTGCCAGCACTGGGTTAGCCACGCGACATACAACTGCCAACGCTCAGACACACTTGCCGCCAGCACCGTCGCCGTCACGTACAAGTAAGTCAACGGATGCACGAAGTCGGCGACAGGCGTCATCCAGGAGAACCACTTGCGGTGCAGCGTCCAGATCCACGCTCCGCCATCGCCCAATAACGCGCCGCGCGGCGCCTCTTGGAAATTGCGCCGGTACGCTTCTGCCGCCACCATCTTGCCGAACTCGGCGCTCTCCTGCATCGTTGCCACACAGGTGCGTGCCGCCTTGGTGCGTTTGGGAGGCCACGCCGGTTGCTCCGGCTCGGCGTCCTCTTCAGCCGCAGATGGCGTGGTAGGCTGGATCGTTTCCCTTCCCAGACTCAGTTCCGCCAACTGCGGCAACTCATTTTCCTGACGCGGGCCGTGGTGCGCTTGCATGTCCCGCACCAGCTTATCCACCGTCGGCGCATCCAAAAAACACTTAGGCGGCTGGGGGTGTGGATCTTCGGCGAACGTTTCTCCCTTGAGCGTCAGCAAGCACGCGACCTTGTCTTCTTTCCATTGCTGCTGATGCACGCCCACGCCTTGGCCCGTGGCCCGCGTATTGAGACGCCCACCATCCAGCGAGATCGAGACCAGTTGCGGCGCTGGCTCGGTCGACGGCTGCCGCCGATGATGCACGTAGTCTTGCGTGGCCTGATCGCGCTGCGCCGCCATCTCCGTGCCGATTTCCTCGGTCAAACGATTGATGTGCCGGCCGCTGATCGAGAATTCACCCACCAGCTTGAGAACCGCTGCCGCTAATTCGTGCGATTTTACTTGGGCGGCCGCTGCTACGATCTTGTGCAGAATCGCCGGACTATAACCGTTAACACCGATCTTCAGCAGCAGACGTTGAGGGAAAAAAAGCCCGACGACAAGTCGGGCAATAGCACATGGGTTCTTGCTGCTCAAAGGTGCCGCCGCGCACCACCACAGACCGCTCCTGCAAAGTGACGCCACAGAGATGACCACATTGAGGACAGGCCTGCTCGGCGCCCAGCAGCCGGCCTTGCTGAGAGGTCGCCTCTTCGAGAGCTCCTGCCGTCAGCCCGCGGGCGGCGGCCACGGCCACGTCTTCCATTTGGCTCAAATCGACATCCAGCCCAGGCCCGTCGTCACCGAAGGCCTGTCGCACGACAATTTTTCCCCAGTTCTTCGCGAGTTTGGTGATCTGTTCCAAATCCTCGGGGGTTAGCTTCCTTGAACCCATGACAAGCCCATCCTTGAAGTTAGAACGCTTAGGCAAGGCGAATTTCCAGCTGCCATCCTACAAACTCCACCTTGCCGCGCAAAGGGGGTCCTGCACTCAGTTCGAGGGGCAATGAGGCTTTTGGTTGACACCCATATTTTTCTGTGGTATATCAGCGCGGACCCGCAGTTACCCGCATGGGTTCGCGAAGCGATACGAGATCCCGCCAATGAGGTCTATCTGAGCGTCGCCTCGGTGTGGGAAGCAGTCATTAAACACGTTTTGGGCAAGCTTCCCCTTCCAGAGGCTCCCGCGACCTATCTTCCGAGGCAGCGCGAGGCCCATCAAATTGCTTCTTTGCCTATTGAAGAGGCCGCGCTTGTCGAGCTTGCCAACTTGCCCCTGTTGCATCGCGATCCTTTTGACCGCATGCTGATTGCTCAAACATTACGGGGCGGCATGAAGTTGGTCACGGTGGATAATGAGATTAAGAAGTATCCCGTCCCAATGCTGACGAAAGCATGATTTGCTTGTTGCCGCCGCCAATTCATACAATCACTATTTGCTCAAAGGATCTCGTCCCAGATGGCCAGCCTGCTGCAAATCACCAAAGCCTGCAAAAGCTACGGCGATCAGGTCTTGCTCGACGACGCCGAGGCCACCTTGAGCGACAACGTCAAGGTGGGCTTCATCGGCCGCAACGGCGCCGGCAAAAGCACGCTGCTGCGGGTCCTGCTCGGCGAGGAAGAACTCGACAGCGGCGAAGTCATCCGCCATCCAGCCCTGCGCCTGGGCTATCTGCGCCAGCACGATCCCTTTCTTCCCGAGGAGACCGCTCTCGAATTCCTGATGCGCGACAGCGGCGAGCCCGACTGGAAATGCGGCGAAGTCGCCGGGCAATTCGAGCTGAAGGGGGCCTACCTGAACGGCCCCATCGCCAAGCTCTCCGGCGGCTGGCAGACGCGCGTGAAGCTGGCGGCACTGCTGCTTGCACGAGCCGAATCTCCTGCTGCTCGACGAGCCGACGAACTTCCTCGACCTGCGCACGCAGATTCTCCTGGAACACTTCCTGCAAAGCCATCGCTCCGCCTGTCTGATCGTCTCCCACGATCGGGCGTTTCTTGCCGCCACCTGCGACCACACGCTCGATCTGTCCCGGGGCAAACTGACGGCCTTTCCCGGCAAGGTCGATGCCTATCTGGAATTCCAGCAGGAGAAACGCGTTCACGAGGAACGCTCGAACGAATCCATTCATGGCCAAGCGGCGGCACCTGGAGGACTTCATCGCCAAGAACAAGGCCCGCGCCGCCACCGCGACGCTGGCGAAATCCAAGAGCAAGCAGCTCGAACGCCTGGAATTGACGGAGATCGCCAGCGACGAGCCGACGGCCCGGATCCGCGCGCCGCGTGTCGAGCCTGCGCAAAGGCCCCGCGCTGCGCTGCCGCGATCTGGCGATCGGCTACCCCGAACGGCAGATCGCCTCCGATGTCCAGTTGGAAATCGATCACGGCATCGCGCGCGGCCGTCGTCGGCGACAACGGCCAGGGAAAAACGACGTTCCTGCGCACGGTGGTGGATTCGCTCAAGCCGCTGGCGGGGAAGTTCGCTGGGGATATGGCTGCCAGGTCGGCGTCTACGCCCAGCACGTCTACACCAGCCTGCCGGAGAACCAGACCGTTCTGGATTATCTTCGACCAGCAGGCCGCCCTGGGCAAGAAGGATCAGGAGATTCTCGAAGTGGCCGGCGCCTTGCTGTTCCGCGGAGCCGCATGTCAAGAAGCCGATCTCCGTCCTGTCCGGCGGCGAGCGTGCCAGGCTCTGTCTGGCGGGGCTGTTGCTGAGCCACCACAACGTGCTGATTCTCGACGAGCCGGGCAACCATCTCGACGTCGATACCGTGGAGGCTCTTGCCGAGGCGTTGCTGGAATACCAGGGGACCGTCATCTTCACCAGCCACGACCGGCACTTCACGAAAAGAGTCGCCACCTGCATCGTGGAAGTGCGCGATGGCCGGGTGACCCATTACAGCGGCCAGTATGAAGCGTATGTGTACAAGGTCAACAAGGAGATCGAGGCCGGCGAGCGCGAACTGGCCAATGCACGCACGAAGCTTCCGCCGGCGGTGGCCAAGCCCGCCAAGGTGGCCCCGCGCCCCGCGAAACGAACGAACGAGATGTGCGCAAGGAAATCAAGAGCTCTGGAGCGGACGGTCGCCCAGCTCGACGAGCAGAAACGCCCCCTCAATGAACAGTTGCGGAAATCGACCGATGCGGCCGAGGCGCTGCGGCTGCATAACGAAATCTCGGCCCTGAGCGCGCAGCTCGCCGAGGCGGAAGAACGCTGGTGCCGGCTGCAGGAAGAGATCGAAGGTGCGGCGTGAAACCCGGCAAGGTCTTGACGATCCAACGACCCAATTCTCGCAGTATTTTCAGAGACAAACAGCCCTCCGGCATGGCAGAATAATGCAACCCAATTTCCGGAGGCTATAATGGGACTGGAAAGGCAGGGAATTCACATGCCATCTCAATTGAAACAATCTCCGCCATCGCAGCACGGTCGACCCAAAGCCAACATGGCCGACACTGTTCAAGACGCCGCCAATGCCTTCATCGTAGGTCACTACCCGTTTGGCTGCCTTGGAGGCACGCCACGACGCCTGGTCATCAAGGGCATAGTGATGTGGATTGTCCCGGTTTTCTTTACCAGCCCTGGGATAGGCCCGGTTGGCGAGGTTGGGGCCGTGGCAGTGCACGAATCCACGAAGACAGTCATCGGCAGCACGGAGCGACAAGATGTGGCGCACGCGGTCAAAACGCTAAAAGCGAGCAAACGCAATGAACTCGAAGCCGCCTTTCTTCGCGCAAGAACGGCCTGACACTTGCATGCTCGCCTGCCTTCGGATGATCTTGGCCTTCGCGGGTACGAATGTGTCGGAAACCGCCCTTGCCGAGCAGGTATCTTTGGACGAGGGCGGGCTTGACCCAGAGGCGTTGGCACAGTTGGCAAATCGTCACGGGTTGCGGGCGGAAGCTTGTCGACTCGACTTTGTGGACATCGCCGGCCTCTTAACTTCGGAGCAATTCCCAATCGTTCTTGTGGATCGGTGGTTCCTCGATGGCGAATTCACGGTTCACGCCGTCATCCCCGTTCGTGTAAGCCGCTTCTACGTGACAGTCTTGGATCCACTGCGCGGTGAACGAAGGATTTCCGTCGCCAAATTTCAGAAGGCAATGCGTCGGGTAAGCAGCTGGGCCATCGCCTGGCAATTGTAGCCTTGGCGGCGAGGTCATTTTTCATCCCCCCGGCTAATCGCGATATTGCGTGTGTAGATCACCCCATTACTCGAGCGAATCCGCACTGTAAAATTGCCAAGCTCCTTGACCCGGCCCTTCCACAACACGACGCTCTGGCCGCTTGCGCCCTCGCCCGGCAGCGGCACGGCCTGCGTTGGTCGGCCGCCGGTGCGTTCCATGCCCTTTGGCAAGTCCAGCGTCAGGCTCTGGCCCTCGATGGGATCGATCACATAGGCCGTGACCGTGAATTCCTTGTTAGGCTCGAAATTGCCGCCGAAGTTTACCAAAACTTTGCCGTCGTTTTCCGGGCTGCCGGCAATGCCCATGCCCATGGCGAAGGCGATTTCGCGCTTGCCGTTGGCCGGGATTTGCTGCGGGTCCCAGTAAAACACCGCCGCCGAGTCGCCGTTGGCCTGGACCGGCAACACGTCCCAACCGTCGCCCGCAACGCCGCCGCGCATCCCCGTTAGCACCACCTTGTTCGGCCCCTCCAGTTTGTTGGCCATTTTGAAGGTGAAAACACCCTTGAAGCCGGGGTTTTGCAGGTTGGGGACTTCGAGCATCTCAATAAATTCTGGCACCCCTTTGTCCTTGAGCACCATGCCGTCGAGCAGCTGGCCAGGATGGGTCGTCGGCGAGGCGAAGATGGCGCCATCGTTGTTGCCGCACATGGTGTCGATGAAGGTGCGGGCGCCGACCTGGTGGGCTTTCGCGCCGGTGTTCTCGATGACGTACTTAACCAGCAGCGTATCCATGCGCCGCTTCTGGCCAGGAGCGGACTTGGCCACGGGCTTGCTGGGGACCACTTCGAGCATCAGCGTGATCTTGATGTCGCCCTGACTCCAGACGGTTTGCATGCCTTCCCGGTTCTTTTTGCCATCCTTCGGCAGGGGTTGGGTCATAACCTGGCCGATCGGCATGACGAGTTGGCCGTCGATCCGAAACATGGAGTTGGCCCCCGGACCGCAGGTCAGAGTTTTGCCCTCGCAAACGACGCCGAAAATCATGTTGCCGGCGTACTGGTACGCGACCCGGATGGCTGGATCGAGGGGCAGCGTCCGCTCGGTCGCCTCGGTTTGGTCTTCCTCGATCGTGACCTTGATGGGTTTGGCGGGCGGCGTTTGCGTCCCACCGGCAGACACGGCCAGGGTGAGGATAAAAACGGCCAGGGCCATTAACAGACTGCAACGCAGGAACGTGTTGAGTGTGTTCATGGTTTCATGGTAACCGGGGAAGGCGCTTGGGGCAAGTTGGGTGAAAAGTTATCGGGCGGCTATAACCCCGGTCGCAGGCGCCCCCACTATGGCACGGCGCACCGTGCGAAACCATGTCGTTGGGACCCACTCCAAATCATCCGCGGGAACGACACGATGAGTAATCCAGCGGGCATCCCGAAGGACCATTTCCATTCCATCGCCGGCAGGGCCATTGCTGGTGTGGATAACCACGGGACAAACCGGCTTTTTGCCGGCCAAGTAGTCGGCCACCTGCCTACCAGTTCCAGGATCGATGCACTTACCGTTTACAGGTGGCAGCAATTCCAGGTCGTGGTCAAGAACGAGCAGAATGGCCTCGGAAAGGTGTTTTTCACAATAGCCAAGCATGGCTTTAGCGGTATCGAAAAACACTACCTCGAATTGATAGAAGCGATCCTGCAAACACTTCTGCATGGCGGCCTTGCGTTCAGGATTGTCTTCCAGAATCAAGATTTTTTTTGGCATATTTGGGAACTCCTCGGCGCTCCGCCCAGGACGCAAAAAATCATTCCAAAATAATCGGCCCTGATCCATCGGCTGGGAACATTCGGACAGCCCCTGTTTCGATGACCAATCCCTGACGCCGCAAATGCTCAGCAACTGCCCGCAATCCAACCTCGTCGTCGAACTGGAATGTACCCGAAAGGTTAGTCAAATCTGTTACCCGCCCATTGGCGATGCTCAAATCGCCGGCATAAATAGCAGCTTGGGCTCCACCGAGCACCTTGGGATGCATGTGTGGGCCGTCCGCCAGACCGTGGACAATTCCCTGTGAATCCTGCACGTAAACGTTAAGGCCATCCTCAAAGCCAGCAGACAACGGGCGACTCCTTGAATCTCGCGGATAGGGCGTTTTGTCCAACGGCTGCTTCATTGACCCGCTTCCTTCACGGCTACCCTCATATTGGCACAATCCGCCTAAAGCGTCAAGAAATTGGCAACCGCCTCACGATCCTCGCCGCAAATCCAGGCACAAAGCATTGCGCTGATCCCGCAAATACAGCCGCCCATTGGCCAGCGCCGGTGCCGCCCACGACTTGCGAACTAACAAGTTCTGCATTTCCGCCTTGACTTCATAGGCTTCGGGCTTTGCCTCAAAGAGCTGTAGCGAACCGGATTCGTTCCAACTCAAAATATGGCCGTCAAAAGCCAGCAGCCAATGGCGGTTGTCCAGGCGTCGATCCCATTTGACGTCCCCTGTTTTGAAGTCGAGACATTTCATCTGCACCGCCCCGATGTCGCCATGACAGGCGTAAACGTAGCCGTCCACGAACATGGCGTTGGAATAAAGCGTTTGCAGGTTTTTCTTGTCCCGCCATTTCTCCTTGACAGTCCAGGTGCCGTCTTGGCCGCTGATTTCCAGCACGCCGGAGCCCACTCCGTAAGCCGCCGAAACAAAGAGCAGGCCGTCGATCCAGACGGGCGTGGCACACGTCGTGTTGTTCTCTCTGCCCATGGCGTAGCGCCAGAGCACCGTCCCCTTGGTCGGCTCGATGCCCAGCACCGATTGGCCGGTCGGCACGATCAACTGCCGAGTCCCGCCGATAGTGACGGCGAGCGGCGACCCATAAGCAGCCGGGTCGTCGCCGGCGGTCCATACCAGCTTGCCGGTGTCTTTGTGATAGGCTGCCACCGAGTTGTTTTTCTTGCCGCCCGGCTGCACGATGACCAGGTCGCCTTCAACAAAGGGCGAAATGGCGACGCCCCAGTACAAGGACGAGGGCCCGCCGGCGGGATTGATGGCGCCTGTGTCCTTGAATTGATCCGCATTCCAAATGATCTTGCCGTCCGCCGCCGACACACAAACCAGCTCGCCCATGGGCAAAAGGCAATAGAGTCTGCCATCGTGATAGGTTGGCGTCGACCGCGGGCCAGCGCCTTGCCTTTGCTTGTCAATGTAACCCTGCGCCACATCCTGGGACCACAATTCCTTGCCATTGCGGCAGTCCAGGCAAACGACCAGGCTCCGTTTGCTCCGCTCACACATGGTAAATGCCCGATCACCAACGACTGCAAACGAGGAGAAGCCGTCGCCGAGCGGCACCTTCCAAAGGACCTTGGGCGGCGTCTTTTTCCAGTCGGTGTTGAGGCCCTTTTCGGTGGACATGCCGTTGCGCTGCGGCCCAAGGAACTGTGGCCACCAAAGCTGGCCGTCCCCCTGATCGCCGGCAATGGAAGGCACGGCGGCGATCAGCACGGCAAAGACGAGCGGCAAGAAACGCAGGGATTTCCTCATGGTGGCCATCTTCAGTTGTTAAAGGTGGTACAGGCAAATGACCGTCTGTAATTCCGCTAATCCGAAGAAGAGTAAGATTAAGATGAGGATTAAGATTAGGAAGAGGATTAGGAGCACGAGTAGGAGGAAGAGTAGGATCAATTCCCGCCCAGGCGATTCCTGCTCGTAATCTTCATCGTAATCCTAATCATCTTCCTACTCTTAATCCTGCTCTTAATCTTTATCTCCGTCTTTGCCCTCAGCCGGCGCTACTTGGCATCGCTCCCCAGCACTATTTTAAGCTCATCTGCAAACCGATAGCCTGCGATAACCATCCGCCGGGTCGCCGTTTCGTCGGCGATTTTTTCGTAATTCTTGGGCAGCACGGGAACATCCTTGGCATTGGGCCGTCCGCCGTTGCCCTTGGCCAGCACCGCCAATTTCAGGAAGCCGTCGTCGCCTTTGTAGGCCACCGTCCTGCAAAGCTCCAACCCTTCCTCGGCCCAGGCAAGGGGATCGGTCGCGGCTAACTCGGGCAGCTTGTCCCGTTGAAACTTGGGATTGCGCGTCCACTCGGCAACCGTGGCGTCGACCGCGGCAAAACCCTGCTGGCCGCGGAACACCAGGCCGTCCCAGAAAGAGTGCATCACCGTGACATTGCCGTCAGGCGTTCGTTTGAACCCGACGAGATTGCCGCCCTGGTCGCCGCCCGGCGGATCGAGTTTCTGCGGATTGTACGTGTCCTTGGAGGCGATCAATGATACGCAGTGCAGGGGCTGATGCAGGTCGCCGGTGACGTGCGACAACCAGGTCAGATAGACCGCCTTTTCCTTATCCGAGGTGTCCGGCGACGTCAGCTTTTGCATGCTCAGTTTGATCGCCGCCAGGGCATGGCGGGGTTCGCCTTTTTTGTCCAGTTCGGGAAAGAGGATTTCCTTGCGGATGGCGGCTTCGTCGAATTTGCCAATATCATTGGGGTGAATCAATGGCAAATCCACGTAGTGCCACACACCTTTGCTGTATTCATTGCGAATGGCGTCGGATTCGGCCTGTTTAAGCCCTTCGGCATACGGCGACCGCAGCCAATCCGACCACGTGGAAGCCTTGATGAAAGCCCACTCGCCTTCGTTCATGTCCTTGGGGCAACCGACCTTCAAATAGATGTCGTAATGGGGATGGGCCTTGAGAATCTTGGTGATGGCGATTTTCTGCTTGTCGTCCAGCTGCTGCCAGGCGAAGCGGGCGACGGCGTAATGGCCGTTTTGGCTCCACGCCGAAGACCTGCCAGGCAGGCCGGCAAAGACACCCACAACTAATACCAACCCAAGCATCACACGGTTGCGCATTGGCAGCTCCTTCATGAACGGGGGTTCATTTCCCCGATCACCATTGTATGGAGGAATCACACAGGAGCTATCAATGTCGAGACCGTATGGCCTGGGGTCAAGCGAAAAAATGGTGAGGATGGGGCAATGACCGAAAGAAGCGGTCGCCATCACGGTATATCTATCAACGAATCCTTGACGCCTTCGACACCCGCGGTTGTATCGGCGAGCATCACCGCGCGGCGCCGTTGGTCCAGATTGTTTACATTGCCGCGTAACTCCACACCGGCACCGCAAGCTAGCACTTCGATGGTGACATCCGCCAGTTCTTTGTCCCAGCGCAATCTGGCGGCAACGCGCCCTTCCACGCCAAGCTCGGCCGTGACGTGCCAGCTTGAGGCCGCCCCGGTCTTGAGGTCACCCGTAACGGCCTCGGTGCGGGTTTGGACCTTTTTGACGATGCTGGTCAGCGACTCGGTGTCCTGCCGATTGCAGCCTGCTAGCAGTAAAACTAATATCACAAACGACTTATGGTTAGACATGCCAATGCTCCATTGTAGTAGGCACACTCCGTGTGCCGTTTTGACTTACGGCACGCGGAGTGTGCCTACTACGATGAATCGGAGCAATAGGAATCGCCGGCACACCTAACCAGGTCAGGGTGTTCCGCGCGGAACACCTAGCTTACCCAGGACGCGAAGCCAGCGTTTTCCGCTTTTCCGCTATAAGTTTAAGCAAGGCATGCTGCGGATCGGCGAATTTGTCGATTCCTTCCTGCATCAGCACGTCTTCCAGGTGCTGTATGTTCACCAAACGCTCGATTTCGTCCAGCACGGGTTGCGGCGGAAGCTGATCGACGTGCTTGCTGATTTGTCGGCCGCTCGCCTCGACATCATCGTTGGTCTTCGGCGGATTGGTCTCGATGTCCGACCCCGCAAAGGCTTCCACGTACTTCCACGCCGGATCTTCCTTCTTTTTGACGCCAGTCGAAGCAAAAATCATCTCCTGCTTGAGCGGAAGCTTCTTGTCCGCCCAAAATCGCTGGTTCATTTGCCAGATGCGCTTGGCGTTGACGATGCCAACTTCGCCTTGGGCCTTGGCCGACAATTGTGCAACATGATGTTCAGTATACACATCTACACGACTGACAAATATACTGTACACCGATTTGAACTGCTCGCGGCTGGCACGCCGTTGGGCGCCACGCCACATGGATTCGCGCGCGACAGTGCATTGCCGGGGTGAGAAGATCAGGGTGACGTTCAAAGTCACGCCGGCGGCGCACAATTCTTCAATAGCGCCCAATCCGCCTGGCGTCGCGGGGATTTTGATCATCCGATTCTTGCGTCCAATTCCCCAGTGCTTGCCAAGCTCGATGTATTTCCGCGTTCGCTCGGCCACGGGCACGTTGAGTTTCGGATCCTCCAGCAACGGGTCGAGCTCGAAGCTGACGTAGCCGTCGTCGCCCTTGGTCCGCTCCCAGACGGGCAGGAAAACGTCCTGGGCCTGCTGTACGAGTTTGTCGGTCAGTTTCCAGGCGACGGCGATGTCGTCGAGGCCTTCCTTGAAAAAGGCCTGCATGTCCCGGTCGAAACGGCCGGTTTTGATCAGATCGGAAATGATGATGGGGTTGGACGTGGCACCGGTGGCGCCGAGGGCGAAGTTCTTTTTGACCAGGTCCGGGTCGATGGAATCAAGCCAGAGTTTGGTGCCGGACGCGATCAGCGATTGCAGAGGACTCATGCGAAACTCCTTGGCTGGGGGAGGGCGAGGGTCATGGCGCAAAACCTATTATAGCAATAAGGCATGGCTATTCGGCATCCTCAACACCGTCCAGTGGCTTTTGGCGGCTGATACTTTTTTCGACTTCGTCAACAATTGTCGAGAAAAACTGGCGAAGGCATGCAGTCGAGCAAAACTGCAAATCAAACTGACCCCCATCGAGATCCTTTACAACTTCGACTCCGCCACTATCGGACATGTCTGCGTTTTTGCCGTGGAATCCTACATGGAAGAATGCACCTAAGGCGCTCGTCAATGCCGCATTCATCAAAATCGCAGCTCGCACCAGCGCCGAGGTAGGCAAAACCGCGTCCTTGGTATGGCTTACCGCAAACAAGACAGCCTTGGCCCTTGCCGGGAAAGAAAGGCCGGTCCTGACCCTTTAGGAGAGGGAAGCGAGCCGCCATGATTCTCCACCAAGACGACAACGGCAATTCCAATTGGCCAAAACCCGCTGGATTATGCGGCATCTGCCTTTCCTCATGCTACAGGTCCCCCGAAGGCCTGCAAGACTTTCCAAACACTGGTTCCGTGGATACCATGGACACTATTCGGGCATTCCTGGCGATCTCACCATGTCAAAACCATTCGACGCCACTTTGAAGGACCTGCTTCAGCCTCAGCCGGAAGACTACGTGCCGGCGTTCGGAATGCCTAGCACGAAACCGGTGGCGTTGCTCAACGTAGACCTTTCTACCGTCTCCGCCGCGACCGATGTGGCCATCGGGTTTGGCAATCCGCTGCAAGAGATTGTTGATCTCAATTTTCAATCTGGGCCAGATCCGAAATTGGCGGAACGCTGCCACCTTTACAGCGCAGTCCTGAATTTCCGCTTTGGCGTGCCGGTGCGGACGATCATCGTGCTGCTTAGTCCCAAGGCCAACGCCAAGGAAATCACCGGAAAATTGACTTACGCGAGCGGGGCCTCCCGAGTAGAATTCAGCTATGAAGTGGTCCGCATGTGGCAGCAGCCGCTGGAGCCGTTCTTGACTGGAGGCGTCAGCTTGCTGCCGTTGGCCACCCTTTGCCAAATGCCTGCGGGCCAACCCCTGGAGGGAGCTCTACGGGCAGTGGTGCGAGACATTGACCGCCGGCTTGGCGCGGAATGCGAGCCAGCCAATGCGGCTCGCCTGATGACTTCGGCTTACATTCTAGCAGGTATGAGAGTCCTTGGCGATGCCTTGGGCTGGATCTTTGACGGAGTTCGAACCATGCACGACTCATCCGCTTACGAATTGATCCTCGACGAAGGGCGCATCGAAGGCATCGCTAAAGGGCGTATCGAAGGTGAACAGCGGCTACTCCTGAGACAAGGACGCAAGCGCCTTGGCCAGCCCGATGATGCAATCATTGCAGCACTGCACGACATCAAAGATCTAATCGCCTGGAACGGTTGGGCGATGCGGTCATGGAGGTTGCTTCCTGGCAGGATTTACTGGCCACCCCGTAACCTTCCGATGATTCACCTGACCTGCTTCACTTGCCGCCAGAAGCCCATCGCGGATCGTTGGCAGGCAAGTCCTTGCCGATCATGTCCAACAGCTCGATGGCATTCAAACTCCACTGGGCCGCGTTGTTGGTGGACACGCCCGCCGCTTCGTCGATGGGTACGGGAAAGTCCGGCCCGACGATTTTCTTGGACTGAAACATCGCCTTCTGACCGCCGCCCCCCTTGCCGCCGCCGAGGAATTCCTGCCAGGCGTGCTGGGCCAGTTTCGGGTCGTTTTTGACCATCGCGGCAAAGCCCGGCATTCGCGCATAATGGCTGCCCCGCCCGCCATTGACGGTCGCTCCCAGTGCCGTCTTTTGCTCAGCCCCGGACGCCGTGAGGAATTCGCAGTAATGCAACCAGGCAGCGTTCCATTCGGGCAGGTCGATGACGGTGCGAACCTCAAAGCAGAACTCCGGCCCGCCCATGAGCGCGGCCAACGTGGGCACCGCCGCCTGGTTGTGTATTTGATAAAGCATGCTGGTTTGGGGATCGTAGCCATACGACGGCCCCGAAAAGAGCTTCCTGGGCATGGCGGCCATGCACTTCATGCCGGTGAGGATCTTGTCGCGGTACTTGACGTCGCCGGTGCGTTCCCAGGCCGTCATCCAGTTGCTGGCCACGGCAAACCAATCAGGCCCCACGCGAATATGCGTCGGATACTTCGTCTTCGGCTCGATCATCCGCAGCGGGTCGATCTCGACCAGGCGGAAATCGGCATCCACCACCTCGGCGACACAAATCGCCCATGCGCTCGTCGGCCGTGAGGTAATAGAGAATCCGCCGCAGCAAGGCCTGGCTGACGCGCACCTCCTTGGCGCCATCGCCCCAGTGGCTGACATTGTGGCGCGAACCGAGGCTGGCGAACTTGCCGAGATGGGCGCAATCGACCTCCTGGTTATGCCGGGTCATCGCCTCGGCCATGCGGAAGATGTCGGCCCGGCCAGTGCGCAGGAAGCTGTACCACAGCCAGAGGTCGGGCACCAATTCTGAATTGGCCCAGGCGAAGCCGCCGACGTCATACTTCCAGTTGTGGCGCACGGCGTCGTATGAATGCATGACGTCGCCGAAATCCCAGAAACCAAACCAGCGCCGCTGCTCGACCTGGCCCTGATAATAGGCGACGCCGCGGTCGAGCTGCTCCTCGAGCCATTTCTTGCCTGGCGTGGACCGGTCAGGCAAGCTCCAGATGCCGAACACAGGGATCGAATGGTAGTATTCCGGCGTCGAAACCAGTCGAGCCGGCTGCGAGTTGGCCGTGGTCATTTCCCACAGCTCAGCGTTAGCGGGAGTCTGAGCGAAGGGTCGCAGGGTCAGCTCTGTTGTCCGGGCCACGCCCATCGCCGTGCTGAAACCAGGCTGATAATCCTCGTAAGACGCCTCCAGGTCGTGGCCTTTGATGTCGTAATGACGCATGTCCATGGCCGGCGCGTCGGGAGACCAAAGCCAGACCGTCAGCTCGGCGTCCTTGGTTGACGCCCCATGAACTTCCAGGGCCGTGGGATGCAGTTGCCAGAAATTTCGCATGCCGACGGCAAAACCACCCGTGGTGTCGCCGGCGAAGACCAGCCCCTGCGACCGTTTACCGGCCGCGGCATGGACATTGCTGCTATGCTCGCCGGTGCGTTTGTGGATGGTGAACGCCTCGGACGAAAGTTGCGAGAGCTTGAAATCATCCCACACGGCCATCTGAGCGATATTTTGCTTGCCGGGCATTTTGTCGAGGTTCGGCAATGGTTTGCCGGCGATTTGCTTGTTTTGCAGGTCCGCCGGAGGCGCTCTGCGGCCCGCGATCAGCCGCACGGGCTCGGCAAACATCCCCGTCTCGCCGCCCAGGCGAATATGCCGATTGTGGGCTTCTTGCCGCATGGGCACGCTGAAACGCAAGCCGAGGCCGCGGATGAAGTCTTTCTGTTCGTTGCCGTCGAAAATGAAAGTGTGGACCATCTTGACTGAGTCATTGCCGGCGAAGAAGTAAAGGCGGACGGTGAACGGCAGCCAGGCCCGGTCCGACGATTCAGACTTGTGTTTGCCCTCGATTTTCACCACTGCCCTGACGTCGCCTGCTTGTTCGACAGTGGCCGAGGTGATGCTGCTGGCGAAGCTTTCCTCGCGGGTGGTGCGTTTGTTCTTGTAGTCAGAGCGATCCTCCAGAATGCAAACGAGCTTGCCTTGCTGGGCCACGGTTTGTTTGCCCATGAGGACGGCATCGACCAGGAACGTCCCTTTCTTGCCGATTCGCCAGGTCGTGTTGCCGTTGGCGATTTCGATGGTGTCGCCCTCGCCGGTTTGGCGGACCTGCAGCGGCGTCTGGGGCGATTGGGGCTTGCCCTGCTCCAGCGTCAGCGGCCCAGCAAGGTTGGCGGCTGCTGAAATCGCGTGCCCGGTCCACTTCAGCGAGCCATCCGGCCAATAAGCGAGCGGCCATGATTGCACTGCGACGCCATTGCCCTTGGCATCGGTGAGCTTGAAGCTGGCATCGCGCTGCATCGCTCCCTTGGGCCAGGGCGTGCCCCACGACACGCCTTGTGTTGCCGCGGGCGGCGCATCCAACCAATTCAGTTTGACCGCTGGCGAGCCAGCCTGAGCCTTTACGTAGGTCGGGCTTCCCAGCCCGACCCTGGAAGTGCCGCCTCCAGCGACGCACGCCAGGACCAAGGCGAAAAGCATTTGCGATGCTGTAATCCTCATCAGAGTGCCCTCGTGGGATGACGTTTCATACTGATTTCGCCGCACACAGCGTGATCCTCAGTTTACCCATGCCCATTTGCATATTCCTTCTTTTTCTTGCGATTCCATTTTCCAAGGTCATGGATTCATTTCATTCCGCCCCTCCCCTGTCACCCCCTGTTATACATTTCAGCCCCCCCTTCTCGACGACTCGCCCGCTGGTCTCGCTCAGGCCACGGCTGGTTTGATTGCATTCATTGCACACACACACCCAGATCCGGCATTCAGGGCGATGGGTGTGCAATGAATCCAGTCACGCCAGGTGTCGGGTGGCACGCCCCGGCAACGTCAACTCGATATCAAATGGTCAGCGGCCAGGGGCGTGCTTTCCCCGCGCTGAGGTAAAGTGCAATCCCAGGCCGGCACGCGCCTCGATGCCAAAGTGGGCACGTCGTTACCATGATTACGGAGCGTGGCACACGATTACATTTAGGCTTGCGACAAAGAAGCCTGTTGATTATTTCGATGCCCTTGACTATAGTATCACTGGCGATACTACAATGACATGGAAGGTCAATTACTATGCCCCTGCGAGTTCCAGCTTGTCCTGGTGTACAACCAGGAACCAGGCGAGTCAGTTGCTCGCGAGGTCGAGCCCGAGGTGTTAGCCGAGATTTTTCTCGATTTGCGCAAAAGATTTGGAAACTTCACGCCACTTGGGCGCACTGGCACAGAAGACGTGCCCGCAGGTGAGTGGGAAGGGCTGGCAGAACCTTCAATTCGGATTGAGGTGGCCGTCCTTCCTGAACGTGTGCCGGAGGTTGAACGTTTTGTGCATGATGTCGGCCTGCGGCTTATAAACAGAAAGCCATGTACTTCAAAGCCGGACCGCCAAGCGTGAAAATCATCAAGGTGGAGGCAGTTGATGACGCGCCTGCGAAGGGAGAAAATTAGCCATGTCAATCGAACGAAAAGCAAACCAAGTTCTTGAGCAAGCCAAGCAGGTAGCTGAAAAGGCCGGCGGTTGGGCTGATTTTTCGGCGGCGCTCTTCGATTACTCCAGTGGACTCGTCACGCGGACTTTTCCCGACGAAACAGAGCGGCAAGCGTTTTTCGAGTCAAAACAGCACGAAGAAATCAACAAGATGCTGATCGGCCTGATGAAGAAGCATGGCGTCGTCAACGGGGCCGGCCGCAAGGAAAAAAGCGGCAAGTTCGTGGTGCGCGTGGCCAAGACGATCCACGAAAAACTTGAGACGGAAGCGAAAATGGAAGGCGTAAGTCTCAACCAATTGGCGGTGACAAAACTCGCTCTTCCATTGAAAGAAGCTTCGAAGATCCACGATTCATCGGCCTACGAATTGATCCTCGACCAAGGGCGCATCGACGGCGAGCAGCGGCTTCTGCTTCGGCTGGGCCGCAAACGCCTCGGCCAGCCCGGTGACGCAATTGTTTCCGCACTCCACGGCATCAAGGACCTGGATCGCCTGGAGCGGTTGGGCGATGCGGTCATTGACGTCGCGTCCTGGCAGGAATTGCTGGCCACGCCGTGACATAATGCGGAGGTTATTTCTCTCTAGCTCACCTTGTCACCCTCCCCCAGTCCCGCGCTTTCCGACACCTCGCGGGCAAAGCCAGCCCAATCGGCGTCCTCGCGGCCCTTGGCCACCGTCGCCGTCAGCCGCTCGTGGATCAAGTTGGCCAGCGGCATGGGGACCAATTCCTCCGCCGCCGCGTCGAGGATCAAACCGTAATCTTTGCGGATGAGCGACGGCTTCGCCCCAACCGGTTGGTAATGCTCTGACGCGATCAGTTCGCCGTAGCCCCGGTAGACGAAACAGTCGAAGAGGGTTTGCGTGAAAAACCTGATCGTTGGACACCATGGTCACCACAACGCCGCCGGGTGAGACCGCTTCCGCCGGGCTGCGCACGAGCCGCGCTCCGAGATCCAACAGCGGCCGGGCTTTCTCGGCGGTGCGGTTATAGACGCTCAGGCAGAAGCCTGCTTTGACAAGGTTGGTGGCCATGGCGAGGCCCATGCCTCCCAGGCCGATGAAGCCGATGGTTTCTTTCATTGGATAACTTTCCTTTCAATTAGCCGGGGCCCGCGTCCCGCATCCCCAGCCACGCCGGGTTATGCGCGGTGCCGTCGAAGCCATTAGTCGTCTTATATCCCTCAAACCGGCCCTGGGAAGCAGGCCGCGCTATCCGGGAGAGCAGGGCAGCCATCTGGTCCTCCGAGAACGGTCGAAATGTCCTGACCGCCTCCAGATCCTGCTCCAGGATTTCGAGGCTGTCGATGCCGGTGATGACGGTCGAGGTCGGCAAGTTCATTGCATAATGGAGGCACTCGACGGCAGTCACCGTCTTGCACTTGAGGATGAGACCGTCGCCCATCGGCTTCATGCCCAGTACGCCGATACCCTCCTTGACCAGCACGGGAAGAACGTGCTTCTCGAAGCTGCGGAAGTGGGCGTCCATGACGTTGAGCGGCATCTGCACGGTGTCGAAACGGAACCCTTGCTGCGCCGCCACCTCCAGCATCCGCAAGTGAACAAGCGGATCCTTGTGGCCGGTGAAGCCGATGAAGCGGATCTTGCCCGCCTTCTTTGCCTGGAGCACGGCTTGGTGAGCCCCGCCTTCGGCAAAGATGCGGTCGGGATCCTCCAATCGGATGACCTCGTGGTACTGCAAGAGGTCGATCACATCGGTCTGCAGCCGCTTGAGCGACTGGTCGATCTGCCTGCCGGCCTCTTCCTTGGTGCGGCCGTCGATCTTGGTCATGAGAAAGACTCTTTGGCGGTAGCCGTCTTTCAGGGCTTTCCCCATGCGGATCTCGCTGTTGCCGTCGTTGTAATCCCAGCAGTTGTCCATGAAATTGATGCCGCCGTCGATGGCGGCGCGGATGATCTGGATGCTCTCCTTCTCGTCCTTTTGCCGGCCAATGTGGTGGCCTCCCAGGCCGATGACACTTACCTCTTCACCGGTGCGCCCGAGTGGGCGGTAGCGCATCTCTCCGCGGATGGTCTCTGTGGGTTTCAGCTCTCGCTGCGTCATGGTGACCTCTTTTCTCCTTAGTCGATTTATTGCCCGAACCCTTCGTGTCGGGTTGCTGTTGATCCATCAACGCAAGGGCCGTGCCAAAGCGGGAAAAAACACTGGCGGCCACCCGCCGCGATCCGCGCAATTGAAGGACAGCGCATCCGGTTGCTTGCCTTTTCTTGCAGCCCCCCACACACAGGTACCTGCAAACTTGCACCATCTCCCCTCTCGCTGCTCTTCAGATGACCAAAAATCACAATGGCAAAGCCGACAATGGTTTAAGCCTTGGGAAACGACGAAACGCCGACTTTCTTGGCAAAGTTTCTTGCAGGGTCTTGACTTCTCAGCGGGTGCCTGAAAATTGCATCTCATCTCAACCCCCCTGGACAACCCCTCGAGACGAAACCGCCAACGATTGACAATGAATGCCAACGGATGGTAACGATTGTTGTCGATTGCGTCTCACGGTGCCAGCTTCCGTTTGCCGGCCTCCGCGGGCTGGGGCTTGCCGAGCAGGCAGACGATGCGCGAACCGTTGGCGAATTCGAGCTGGGTTGGCGTTTCCTTGATGGCGCGGGCCGTCGCCGGGCCTTGGCGATGGGCCGCCGGTCAGGGTTTGCCCGAGGGGTTAGGGCGGATGATTCGGACGAACTGGTTCGTCAGGTCGCTGAGTTGGCCGATGGCAGTGTCCACGCGCTGAGCGAGGCCGATGTGATCCCGTGGGTCGTGTGTGCAGGATACAATGCCTGCGTGCAGCTGACCTTGCTGATGAAGCCTTCTGAAATCGGCGTGGTTATGGGTAAGCACAGCGCCGGTAAATCGGCAACGCCATCCGCGAGAACCTCCGCGTCGTCAATGCCCTGGTTGGCTCGGCCCGCCTCCTGAACTGTCCGCACATCGTGGCCGAGACGGCGCAACTCCTCGACGACCGGCAGCGGGAAATCCTCATCCGCGTAGAGTCTGGCCATGTGGGCTAGTCTTCCTCGTTTTCGCGGATATCCTCATCGATCTCTGCCGGGTGTTCCCGGTAATAATCCCACGCGGCCTGCATGTCCTCGGGCGTCAAGCCCGTGATGTTCCGCAGGATCTGATCATCGGCCGTGCCAAGACGGCGAGAGTTTACCAGGCCCCAAACCGTGATCCGTGTTTTGCGTATGCAGGCCCGCCCGCCGCAAACGTTGGGGGTCTTTTGAACCCAGCTTTTCTTCGTGGTTGTATCCGTGGCCATGATAAACACCTCCTTTCTGAAGATTATATCAGGGCGGGGGCGCGTTTCACAAGACCGTGCCGGATGACGCTTATGAGCGGATGGTTTCTTCCTTGCCGGGTAGGCAGACGACGTGCGTGCCGTTGGCAAATTCGAGCTGGGTTGGCGTTTCCTTGATGGCGTGGATGGGACGGCCGACGGGGCTGTAGCCTTGCTTGACGTAGCGGAAGAGTTCGCCGGCCTGGCGCTGGCTGCGGCTGATGAGCAGGACGAGAGCCTTGGGCGTGAAGAGTGCGGTATGCAGGGCCAGGGCGCTGGTGGTGCGGGACTTGCCGGCGCCACGGGAGCAGTTGAGGAGGATGTTGCGGTTGCTGCTGTAGAGGAGTTCACGCTGCCAGGGGTCGGGAGTGAGGCCCTGCGCGGCGAGGATGCGGGTGGGGTCGATCATGGCAGCGAGAAGCTGTTGCGGTGTCATGAGGGCGAGAATGAGCGGGCACGCGGGGGTTGTGGGAGGGCAGTGTGTCGGAGGCGGGTGTCTGCCATTCAAATGAGGCGCAAGCGTTCAGTAAACGCTGGGCAAAGCGATCGTAGTTGGCTAAAATGCCTTGGCTGCGCGAAAGGGCATGGCATGATAAGAGCAAGGTTGGCGTTGTATGGGCAGATTGCTGCTCAGATTTGGTGCTACATTGGCTTACACAAATACCTAGAAACGGGTAGCCATCCTATTGGACGGTCGGAAGAGATATACAGGCTGCTTCCAGGAATTTCGTTGGCTTGCTTTGTATGGTTGACGTGCGAGATTGCTGTGAAGCTAATGAAGTTGTGGTTGAAAGATGGCGCCGTTCCGGTAAACACGCTCTTGGTCTACGTTGTCATTGTCGCCTTGAGCCTTGGGATGATTTCTTTGACAGAAGAAACCAAAGATTTGTTGCTGATCCGCTATTGATCCTGGTTGCATCGCGATGCGGCGTGCTGATCGCCGCTATTGAGACGCTCATCACGCCCTTTCAGGGCGTGCCACCCAACGCGTGCAGGAATCATTGCTGCAGATGCGTTGAGTTGACTGGGATTGCGTATAGAGGGACGACAGGTGTTTCGGTTTATAGTGTCCTTGCTCTTGGTAGCGTTAAGTGTGTGGGTAATTTGCCTTAACTGGTGGACAGTCCTAGCATGGACTATTGCCGGCAAAAAAACTGGCTCCTGGATTCCACTGGTCGGAGGTGTTTTTGGCTTTTTGGCATTAGCATTAATGTTCGAGCCTTTTCCCGAATTGAAAAAATGGTGCTGGGTCCCTCTTTTATTGGATTGGGGTTGTGTCCCAGGCTTTACAGTTACGTTCATCTTTTATGTGAAAATGATGCTAAAAAAGTAGTGCTGGTGACGCACCCTCGGCAATGCCGAGCTGATCGTGACTGTTGTCACGCTCATCACGCCCTTTCATGCCGCGCGACCCGACCGCCTGGTTGCCACGCCGTTATTTTCTGAGCAGCTTCCCCCCTGCCCTGGTTGCTGGGCAAGCAGTAAGTTATCAATTACAAGCGACCTTTGCTCCTGGCCGTTGGTGGTGTAAGCTAATCTCGGTGTCTGTTCATTGCCGCCTTGGAGATTGTGCCATGCCACTGACCGTCGATGCAACCTACGAAAATGGGACTCTTAAGCTGGCGGAGCCGCTGCCGCTCAAGGAGCATGAAAAAGTTCGGGTGACCATTGAGCCCCAGGCCAGCTGGGTCGACCGCACCGCCGGGATGATCAAATGGACCGGCGATTCTGAGGACCTGCGGCGGCTCGCCGAGGACGATGAGTTTGGCATTCGGGAGTCGCACCGCGATGACGTTTGACCAGATTCCTCCTGGCGCGGCAATTTTCCTGGACGCCAATACGCTCGTTTACCATTTCACCAACGCTCCCATCTACGGCGCTGCCTGCACTGCCTTAATCAACAAGGTCGCCCAAAAATTGCTGGTTGGATTTACTTCAACAGATGTCCTGGCCGATGTCGCCCATCGCGTAATGACCTTGGAAGCCATGACCGCGAACGGCTGGCCCGTGGCGGGTCTTGCAGCTCGCCTGCGCAAGAACCACGATGAGATCCCCAAACTGACGCTATTTGAACAGGCAATTGGTGCGGTGCCCCAAATGGCAATCCAGGTGATTCCCATTCTATGGCCCCGTTTGAAGGCTCAACAACTCGACCACGAAACGGAGCGTGGCACCCAACTTGCTACTTCGCGACCTCCCACACCAGCACCGTGGTGTCGCTGCTCGCTGAGGCCAGGCGTTTGCTGTCGGGGCTGAAGGCCAACGCGGCGATGTTGGCGCGGTGGCCTTCGAATTTCCGCGTCACTTTTTCGGCCCCGGTCTCCCAGACGTGGATGGCGTTTTGCCGCGCATAGGCCATCAGCTTTCCGTCCGGGCTGAAGAGCAGATGCGGTTGATACCTGGTGGAATCGTCATTGAGATCAATTTGATGCAACAGCTTGCCGGTCGCGGTTTCCAGAGTGAGCACCCAGGTCGAGCTTTTTTGCGGTTGGTCTGGGAGCGGTTTGAAGACCGCGAAAGCGATTTGCGTGCCGTCGGGAGATAACGCAACCGCAGTGGGTGTCAACGGCTTCGTGGTTTTTTTGACCACGTCCTTGGCTTTGGCGCCCTGGGCATTGCCCTTGCCGCCGAGGCCGCCGAAGTCCAATCCACCTTTTGACTGCTTTTGCTCCACGATGACCTGGAGGGCCTTGTTCCTCGCCCAGCTCCACGACGTTTTTTCCTTTCCCGTCGCCACGTTCCAGACGGAAACAATGTCGCCCTTCAAAATCAGCGATTGACCATCAGAAGTGAAGCCCAACACCGAGGGATCTGGTTCATTGCGGAGCCATGAACTGATCTGCTTTTGCTGGTCAACATCATAAACACGGATATATCTGTCCTCGGCGGAGGTCGCCAGGCGCTTGCCGTCGGCGGAGACGGTTCCTTTGTTGCCCATTGCCTCCAGCAATACTTTGCTGGTCGAGGAGTCATAAAGGCGAATCGTATTCTTGCCCTTTTGGGCCACCAGCAAGTTGCCTCTGTGGGTGAACTGCGGCTGCCAAAGGCCAAGGTCGGCAAAAACGGGACCAACCAATTTGCCGCTGGCTGCATCCCAGGAGCGCAGAACATTGTCAGTGCCCCATGTGAGGATTTGTTTGCCGTCTGACTGGAAGCAGACATCGCTCAGGCCAGTGGGGCTGCCTTCCAGCGCCCGCACTTCCTTGCCCGTCGCCGCATCCCACAACCGGATGACGCCGTCGTCATTCATGGTCGCCAGGGTTTTGCTTTGAGGATCGACGGCCAGCGTCAGGGCCTTCGCGAAACCGTCGCTCCATTCCCAGCGCAAGTTACCGGAATCGAAATCAAAGCAGCGCACGCCGCAGGCCCCAGGATGATATGCATCCACGACGCTCGCAAACACGGCTCGGCCGTCCGGAGCGAACTGAAGGGACGACACCATACCGAGAGTGGGGAGTGGCAGCGTTCGCAGTTCGGTGCCCTTTTCAAGGTTCCAAAGGCGCACGATGTCGTCGCCGGGGCTGGCGGTGGCGAAGTATTTGCCGTCGGCTGAAACGGCCATGGCGCCGATGCCGCGGACGTTGGCGATCCCGAAGGAGCGCTGCTCTTTGCCGGTGGCCAGGTCGAAGACATGGATGGTGTGGACGTCGTCGCCCACCAGGAGGGTTTGGCCGTCACGAGTGACAACCCACGCCGTGAAATAGCCGTCCTCCGGTTTGATTTGATAGGAAATCGCATCGGCTGTCGTGTGCCAGACGATGAAGAACGTAGTTCCCTTGCCACCCGGTCCTTGCCCATTGCCACCCTTGAAAGACGATAAGATGCACAGCTTGCCGTCCGGCGAGACGTAGACCTTTTGGCTATTGGCAAGCGCCGCTGACACTGGAATAGTCCCTTGTGGTTTACCGGTTTTGAGGTCATAGACCGTGCCTTGCCAAATGGGCTTGGGATTCGTGACGCGGTCGATGCGGAAAACGAAACCAAGCCTGGCGTCGTCGGTGATCGCCAAATCGGCATCGTGAAACCCGCTTCGATAACCCTCGCCCAGGCTGAAGATCGCCTGGCCTGTGTTCAAATCCCATCGGCGAAGGAAGCCGCCGCCGACAGAGACAAGACCTTTGCCGTCGCCGGTGAAGGCCAGATTTTCCCCCGGTGAAGTCGGCCCATGGCGGAAGGCCAGTGTTCCCAGCCGTGCCACGGCTCCCCTGGGAAGCGGATCGCTAAAGAGCTTGCTCTCACCAAGCGTGTTTTTGGCCTGCTCCACTGGCAAATTCTTGGGCGGCACGCTGTCCAACGAAGCCTCTCGCAGCTGTTTGGCTGGCGGCACCATTGGATCGCCAATGGCGGAACTTCCCGCGAAAGTGAGGTAGGCGAAGCCAACGGCCACGCCAGCCAGACACAGGCCAAGGGCACAAAAGCCAACGGTTTTGAGCTTGGTAAGGAGCAACCCGCGCACGACGGTGTTGGCTAGAGTCAACACCACGGTTGGAACGGCGGTGGTGGCAGTTTTCATTGTGGCTGCCACCAACGCGCTCGGAAGCGGTGCGGGAGCGAACTGCGGCAGCGGTGCGGGAAGCCCGGTCCCTGCCAGGGTCACGCCGCGCCGCGCCACCCGTTTTGCCAGCATCGTGCGGCCGCGCACCAGCTGGCTGGCCAAGGTTCCCTCCGGGCAGCCGAGTTGCAAGGCGGCTTGTTTTTGGGTTTTTCCTTCGAGATCGCAGAGGACGATCACTGCCCGGTATCGGGCAGGGAGCAAGCTTAATTCCTTGTCGAGAATGGCCAGGGCTTCGCGGTCGGCGTCCTCCCAGGTGGATTCGCATTTGGCCACGGCTTTTTCCCTGGCCTGGCGTGCCGTGGCGGCCGCGCGGGCTTTGAGGGCGGTGTGACAGGCCACGCCGTGCAGCCAGTTGCCCAGAATTTCGCGGCGACCTAGTGCCTGGGCTTTCTTGATGAGCACGAGAAAAGTAGCTTGGAAGGCGTCCTCGGCATCCTCGACCTGGCGAAGAATCCGCCGGCAAACTCCCAAGACCATCGGCCCATGTCGGCGCACCAGCACCGCGAAGGCAGTTTCATCTTGGCGGCTAGCAAAATCGTGCAAGAGTTGTCCATCGGGCCGGCCCTCGGGGGCCTTGCTTTCGGTGATGGCACGGAAATCTTGCACCAGGGCGTGCAGTTTTTGCATCTTCATGATCAAATCTCCCGGGCAGTGTCAGACTCTATCTTACAGTGCCCGCGGGCAAGGAAATTCTTGCACGAGTTTATTTCACCCTCGTTTGGTCTTGTCCCGCTCGACGCCGCTTTCTCCCCCCAACCATACGCCTCCCCAGAGAATGACATTCCGGCCTTGCTGAATTACGTCGATAAGCCGGCAAACACTGAGGAGGAACCATGTTCACTCGCACGTTGCCTGTTACCGTGGTGTTCGCGCTGGCCACCAGATGGACGCCGGCATCCCAGCAGAAACCGTCCTTGACTTCTCGGCGCTAAAGGGGGCACGTCGATACGAGCGCTACGGGGCGCGCCCTGAGTGCCGTCGTTATCATGACTTTTCCGACTGGAAACCAAAACCAAACGCGCATCAGTCGGAAGAGCCTTACTTTCCTACCGTCCCCTTCAAATCCGTCCGTGTCAAGTTGCCGCCAATGTCCGCGACCAACGCAAAAAAATGATACTCCCCTGGCTGAAGCGGCCGCACTGACAATGTCTGCTCAAATGTTTGCGTCTTGCCGGTCAAGGTTCGGCCCCCCACAACGCTGTCCTGAGCCTCGGAGACAAACAGAATCGCCCGCAGTCCTTGGTTATCCGATGCAGTGACCGATACCTTGATGGTGGTGTCCCCCGCTTTCAGCGGGCCAACCCAGCGCAATTGCAGGGTCGGCGGCACGAGGTCGGACAGCACTAGATTGGACGCGAGGTAACGCGACGAATACAGGATGCGGGCATTATCGTCGGAAAATCCCACTCGCCGCTTGGGATCTGGCTTTTCCGCGAAGTTCTCGCGCATTTTGCGAAAGCCTTGACCCATGATGTTGAGGGGCTGGCGGTTGTCGTGCGGCAATCCCAGGGCGTGGCCCAACTCGTGCGCCACGGCCCCGAAGCCGTCCTGGATGAACTTGAAACGCGGCGAATCGACAATGCCGCCCGACACCGCGGTGCGGCCCTTGATCGGGGTGGCATCGAACAGCATTTCCTGCTGCTTCGCGATGGTGGTGGCGCAAAACTCCGGCCGCAATATCCACGCCGAGAAGAGGCCGAAACCGCCTTCAGTCGTGTGGTTGCCTCCCAGGGCCACCCCGCCGGACCACTCCACTTTCGCCGGCCCCGGGTCGTACGTCTCGGCAAACACGATGACCACATTCCGGGCAGGATTGGTGCCCGCCGGCAACTCAGCCGGAATCGTTTTCCATTGGTTCCCGCCGTCGAAGTTGGGCGCGTTGTTGTAGAAAGCCGCAGGGCGCTTGCCGTGGATCAAATGCACGACCGGCTCACCCCCCTTGCTCTCGAAGCGAAGACCCTTGCTCTCGATGCCTCTGGCCTCAATATCCTGGCGGTAAATCTCGGCGACAAAGTGCATAACGACGCGGATCTTCTTGGCATAGTCCTTCGTCGGCTCGCGGTCGCTGGGCACAAAGTAGGCCAGGCGGATGAGGTAGTCCCTTTGGGCACGCTTGGGCAGATCGGCGACCGCGACCCAGCGGCCGGTGGTCAGCCGGGTCCACTCGCGTTGCTCGCCCTCCTGAAATTCCGCGAAATCGGCGTGCAAGCGAACCCGCATCATGCGGCTTTTGTCGAAGACCTCGACGTACTTGGGCGTGCGCGCCACCTCCTCGAATTGCAGCATGCCACCGTCCGCGGTCATTTCGATCCACTGCTTGCCGGCCTCTTTCTTGAACCAACCGTCCTGGCCTTTTGCTTTGTAGAGCCAGGCATTGCGATCCTGACCACCGGCGTCCGCGCTTTTCACGGACGCCAGCAAGGCGGCTAACAACAGCAGCGTTCCGACCGACACAATGGGAAGCCTTCGGTGCATTCTTATTCTCCAACGGGATGCCAAGGAAAATTAGTGGCCGCCACGTTAAGTATTTTATTCTTTTTTTCCTATGTGAGGCTTGGACAGTTTGAGGAATTCCTTGTGCCGATTTGCCACGGCGGGGTGGCCCAAGAGGAAGCCGGAAAAATCAAATAACCTCAAAAAACACGGGGTTTCTTAACCAGAACATGGAAAAACAGGCGACCTACTGTCGAAAAGAAGAATGAGGTTGGCAGACCGGGTCGCGATTTGACCAGGAACGGCCGCTTGGGACGGCGAAACGCCACGCGCCAGCGGCACACGGAGGTCTGCCAGTTCTTCCAGGCCCTGCACCGCTTGAAGCATAATCTGGGAAAGCGACTCGGCCGCCGCAGGCGCTCAGCCGGTTTCGGGGCGGCCACCTCTTTGAGCACGGCCCCGGCCATCTCTTCGCGAACACGACATTCCATGAAGGTGGTGCTCATCGTTTGCTTTCCTCATGAGGCATGATTTCCACCGACGAATTCCCCCAGCTTATAAGGGCAGCATCTTCAGCGCGTCGTCGTTCGGCGTTGGGTGGCACGCTCCGGCAACGTCAACTCGATATCAAATGGTCAGCGGCCAGGGGCGTGCTTTCGCCGCGCCGAGGTGAAGTGCAATCATTGGGAGCGTGGCCCACGAATCCCAGGCGGCCAGCCCAGCTAGGCGCATCGGTATGGTTTTGCTACGCTACCCTCATGCCGAAAAGACGCCTGCTCCTGCTCGCCGCCTTGACGCTTGCCGTCATTGCGGCACCCGTCGCCTGGGAGTTGCGCGACCATCCTGGCGTGACGAAGGCGAATTTCGACCGCATTCAAAAGGGGATGACGCCAGCGGAAGTTAGCCAGCTGCTTGGCGGACCGCCAGGAGATGTATTAATCCATACATGCTGGTGGTCCAACGATGACGGCTCTGAGGTCGTGATCCACTTCAGTCAGCATGCGGTCAGAAATAAAACATGGAACCCGTCCGCCGAAACCATTGCCGACAAGTTTCGGCGATGGCTGCACCTGCCGAAATGACCGTCGCCGCGGCCGCAATAAAACTCTACCGCCTGCAAGGAATCCAGCCGCCCTGCAATGCAAGGATTCAAAAATCATCGGTTGCATTGCAAAGCCGCCCGGAACCTACTCCGTCCATCTTGCCTTGGGCGATGACGACGTGGCACTGCTGATGGTGTTATTCAAGGAAGGCCAGCCGACCGTTTGGAAAAGGGCAAAGCCAAAAGCGTTCTCGGTAGACAGTGCGACAGCTTGTTTGATGGATTACTCTGTTGCTCGGTTTCTGCGCCGTAAAGCAAACACCTGCAATTACGACCGTTACAGCCGGCTTTTTGAAGATGCCCTGGCGGAAACAGCGCAGTGGGCCAATGTCGGCCTCGATTTCATGCCCGAAGCCAACATCGTCTTGTTTCACACCTGGGGCGGAGACGGCGTGTTTCCGGTGTTCTTTGGACACGACGCCGATGGGGAAGTAATGTGTCTGGTGGTCGATATGTTTGTTGAACCTTGTACTGCGGAGCCAACAACTGGCAGTTGACGCCAGGCCCTTGCCGGAGGACGTGATCATTTTGGCCTGTGTCGTGCGGCGCGGGCGTGGTAGGATGGATGTGGAAGACAGCACGAGCGGGAGGGCGACACGAATGACCGATACAGCGACCCAACGACCGATCCGGGTCTCGATAGACGGCTCGTCCGGATCGTATATCATGGTCTCCGTCGAATTGCTGGAGAAAGTCCGGCAGGTCCTGGTCCAGAATGACGTCCCGCACTGGGTCGATCACCACGCAATTTCTGTGGATGGGCGACCAGCGGTGACCGTGATTAACCTGGGCCGGAGGGTGGATTCATGCCTAGTCCAAAAGCTACTCGACGCTGCGGCATGAGGGAGCCCATCCGATGCCGGTGACGGATGAACTGCGAGCGATTGGCGAGCGCGCGGACCGCGAGCTCGACGCGGTTCACGACTTCTTTGAGCACTCGAAGATCGTTTGGCGCTCATTCCAGATTCTCGTCGATGAAGGACATAAAGTCTCGGATGAAAACCGGGCCACCGGGACACGCATCGACCAGGATGGCCTGATCCGTTTGGCTCCGCGGTACACGCGCGAGTACCTGGCCACCTTTACCTTCCGCCAGTTCGTATCTGCTTTTGAAGCCTTTCTCTTCAACTTCCTCCATCGGCTTTTCCTCCACAATCCCTGGCAGCTATCAGAAAAACAGCTCGAATTTAGCACCGTGCTCAATGCCGCCAACCGTGACGAGATCGTCTCAGGAGTGATCTTGAAGCATCTGAACGAGTTGAAGTATGACCAGCTCCGCGAGTGGTTCGCGGTTATCAACAAGGCGGTCAAGTTGGACTGCCCGACCGAGGACGAGATCCAGGCCCTGGCGGAGATAAAAGCCGCGAGGGATATACTCGAACATAATGCAGGGGTAGTGAACGAGATTTACCGCAGGAAGGCCGGGAAGATGGCCCGCTACGTTGTGGGAGATCACGTGGAAATCGAGGATGGCTACCATTTGGAGAGCTGGAGATTGATCAAAAAAGTCGTGCGGGACCTCATATCCGCCGCCGTCGGCAGGCTCTCTAAGTAGCACCGCCAGACGTCGAAAATCGCCGTGGTTTGTCTGCGGGGAGTGACACATGTCCAAGAAAAAAAAGGTGTTTATTGGTATATGTCTAGCGGGAACAATCCTAATAATCGTCGATGTCTGTTGGAGCTTTATTCAAACCGGGTTTGCGGGCTTCCAGAATAAACCTGGTGGCCCACACCCGTCAGACACAATGGCAGAATCCAAGGCGAGAGGGACTTTTCTGGCTGAACTCACTGTCGAACCTCGGTCTTTTGAATGGAATGGCGAGCGATTTTCAATAAGAGAAATCTGGCTGGAAAGGAAGGCAACAAGGACCGGTACGTTAGTTGTCGTTCCTCTCTTATTGGAATGGCCCAAATACACAATTGTTGAAGGCTACGATGTATGTTTCCTTCTCCCACCAGGAAGTGTAAATGGCCTGTTCTTTGTGCAGGAGGGCAAGGGAGCCGGCTTCCGAGAACTTCACGGACAGACTAGAGTTCTCCTTTCCGATGAGGTTCCTGACCCGAATTTCAGGGAAATAACAGTGTTAGTTACGAATGACTGGAAACTCAGCAAGTCGGTGAGGCTGAGAATACTAAATGCCAAGACAAAGGGATGACCGTAACCACTTTCGCATCGAGTTCCATCGAGCACTCCCAGCTGCCGAACTTCCTGATGCGGTAAGCTCTGCGGCGGGTGGCACGCAAAGGCAACGTCAACTCGATACCAAATGCTCAGCGGCCAGGAGCGTGCTTTCCCCGCGCCGAGGTGAAGTGCAATCCCAGTTGGTACCATGAAAGCGGAAGGGATAGAGAGACCTGGGAGTCAACGATTTTTCCTATTTGCCTTTCTCGAGCATTCCTGGAAAAAGCTCGTTCACAAGGCCCTCATCAAGCAGTTTGTTGGCGACGGCCCAGCGCAGAAAGTTGTCGTCGGCCGCGTCATGGCCGTTGCGCAGGAACTGACATACGCTAAACATCAAGAATTGGGCCCTGTACTTGTCCTGCCGATCATGAGGACCGGAAACGCTCCGGCCGTTTTTGGTGATCGAATAGCTCAGTGCGACGTTGTCAAATGGGATGTCGAGCGCTTTGGCAATGCGCTGGCGAGCCAGGTCGGAATTGAGGGCTGCTGAAGTTTCGACGTGAATCAAAACGGCAAAATGGGGTTTGGTTTTCGGCGCTTTGGCGATTTCCTTGCGGTTGGTCAAAAAGGCGACGCAACTGGCTTTGCAGTCCTTGAGTTCGTTGGTCGCGGCAAGGGCGCTAGCGGCCGTGTCCTTTTCGGTTTTTTCTTTTAGGGCAATTAACTCCGGACGAGCCGCCATCACATCGTCGACGCCAAACCACAAGAAGATGGTTTCATACACCGTTGCTTTGGCGGGCGTGTATTTGAGGTCCGCCAAGGCATGGACAAGGTCCGTCATCGTGTCGGCGTCGTCGCGAGAATACTGGCGCTCTTCGGCCAGCATGCCTTTGAGAAGCTTGTGCAAGACCTTGGCCGAGCCTTCGTCACCGAGTTCGCCAAGGGTGGCGATCACTTGGCGGCGGTCGTAGCGATTGGCATCCTTGGCGTTTTCCAGATACCCTTCGAAGGCCGATTTTAAAGCGGTCAGCTTGTGCGCCTTGGCGAGGTCGCAAATAAATCGGGCCGCCTTGCTGCCATTTTTGAGTTGTTTCTCCAAATAGGCAACGTATTCGTCGCTATTCAGCTTGATGAGCGTGTCGATGGTGGCCGCCAGCAATTGCGGATCTTCGCGGTCCAGAAGGGGCAGCAGTTCCTTGGCGGCGGGTTCGTACTTGATTTCGCCGAGCACGTGGATGATCTCCAGAAGCCCGCCGCGAATCTCATTGCGGACCGGGTCCATGAGTCCTTTGGGCCCAATCCCGGCCCGGCCGGCGGTGGGCAACTCGGCTACCATGGCCGGGCCCACGACCTTGGGATCACCCTTGGCCAGCTGGCGAGCCGCTTCCCCCTGCACGATGCTGTGTTTGTCCTTGAGCAAAGCGAGCAGGAGTTTCTCGGCCTTCGGCCCCTCGATCTGGCCCAGAAGCCTGGCCAGCGGCACCCGTGCGTTGGCCGAGTCGTGCTTGGTGAGCTCCCCGAACAGATCGGAGTAGCGTGTCTCCCCAGTGTAGCAAAGCGTCAATAAGCGATGACCCAGATCGATTTTTTCCTTACTGTTGTACTCGGCAGTCAATTGTTTCATGACGTTATCGAGAAATGCATTGTCCTTCTGATTGGTTGTCTGAAACGCCACGCCTTTTTCCACGATCGTCTCGAACTCGGTTACCGTCCGTTCCTGGCCGCGATACCTTGAAAAGGTCGTCCAGTGGAGCGCGAAACGAACTTTCTTGTCAACGAGCGGGAAGTTGCCAGCGGTGGGAGTCCAGGTCGAGAACACTTGTTTGGCCGTCAGGGCCCTTGCGTAATCCTCCGGTACGGTTCTGTTGTTTTTCTTGTCCGTCGCCGGCACAATCTCAATGCCGGGCTGAGCCCTTGCCGCTTTGCAGAGAAACAAATAGTACATTTCTCCGTTTTGAAATTTACCCTGATCGATTGACTTTTCGTCGGTTTGCGGATCGTTAAAGTTGTCCACCCAAAAAGCGCCCTTGGGCGCCTTGCCTTTGAATGTCTTGACGACTTTCACCTTGGCGACGAATTTGCCGCCCTCGACCACTTCCGCCAGAACAATGAGGTCGGAATTCTTGAGCATCTCCGGCCAGGACGGATCGAACCAAGTGGCCGCCTGGGCGGCTTGCGTCAGGATTAACGCGGCGAGGAAACTCCAAAGAAGGGTCCATCGACGAAGCGTGATATTATGGATCATTTTACATGGCCCTCTCGCTGACAATGCAATCCAGCCGCCACAGGGTTTACCCACCCAGTTCACGCTCGGAGTTCAGCCAACATAACCTCGCTGTCGATCCCGTCACCTTTTTCCATATGTTCCAGGCTTCTGCGCAGCCTTTCCGGGTCGGGCGCGGCGCCGGCATCTCCGCAAGCTGGCGCAGGGAGGCCGCATACGTCTTGATGCGCTGCAGGGTTGCCATGGTGGTTAGTTTGAGCTCATCCAGGGAGCGCTTCTCGCGGGCCAGCAGTTCCAGGGCGCTCGCAATGAAGTTGGTAGACCGGGTCAGGATTCGACCAAAGTCGGCCGCTTGGGACGGCGAAACGCCACGCTCCAGCGGCGCACGCAGGTCTGCCCAAAGTTCTTCCAGGCCCTGCACCGCTTGAAGCATAATCTGGGAAAGCGACTCAGCCTCCTGAATGCGCTCAGCCGGTTCCAGGGCGGCCACCTCTTTGAGCACAGCCCCAGCCATCTCTTCGCGAAAACGACATTCCATCAAGGTGGTGCTCATTGTTTGCTTTCCTTGGTAGTCTTTCGTTCTCGCGCCCGTTTCCGGACTGCTTCCCAGAAAGCGTCCTCGGACAGGCCTTTCCCTTCCTTGATGCTTTTCCTGGAGCGGTCCAGCAAAGCCAAAAATCGCGGCGAACGTCCCACCATTTGTCCTTTGAATTTGCTACACCACCTCAATCGGGTAGGTCGTCATCCAAATGTTAAACCGCTGGGGAAGGAGGATTTCGTAACGCCGGTACGACTTGCTCATAAGTGGCAGGTCCATCCACAAGGAAGGGAATGCCTTCACGCGCCAGCGAAGGCAAGGCGTGGTCTGGCACCAATGTTATTCCGTCGGCCCAGCTCTTGAAGGAAAAACGGCCAGCCAAGAAGCCCAAAGCGCGACGCTCGGACACAGAATCTGGAAAACGAATGCGGATCATGTCTCGATTATAGCCGTGACCCACCGGCACGGGCAAGCCACATTGCGCGTAAATCAACCGGCCGCGCGGCGGCGACGGGGTTGCACGCCCCTGCAAATCTCCCGAGACAGAATTTTCTTAGATTCAAAGGGGCGTGCCGAACAGTCCGTGTCTGCATCCTCCAGGATTGGTGCAAATCCGCGCAGGGGCCGCAGGCTGTCCAGGCGAGTGAACACCAACACCGATCCTCCCCCCCTTGCCGAATCCGCCGCGCGTAACTAGCGTTTTTTTATGGCACTCGTCAATCCCACAACCGGCCAAAGCTCCGGCGAAAAAGCCGACGACGTTTCAGGCGGTAAGAATTGAAATGGACGGGATGATTTACCCATGGCAACAGTCATTGAAACTGCCGACGTGCAGGTGCAAACCAGCTTGGCGCTCCTGCAGGAACTGGTGCGTGGTTATGCGCCGCGTGACTTCGCTGTCCGCTTCTGGGACGGCACAACCTGGGACGCCGAGCCGCATCAAGAGGCTCATTTCACGCTGGTCCTGAATCATCCCGGGGCGTTGCGCTCGATGTTCTGGCCGCCGACCACGCGTTCCTGGGGCCAGGCCTTCCTGTACGATGACTTCAACGTCGAAGGCGACATGTTGGCCTTTGCGGTTTTTTGCGATTACCTTGCCAACCTCAAGCCCACGTTATCCCTGTTCCAACGACTGAACCTGGGCTGGCGTTTGTGGAATTTGCCGAGGGATAAACGTCCGCGCACCGGCCTGCAAACGGCTCAGCTGCGGGGCCAGCTCCACTCCCGCCAGCGCGATCGGGAGGCCATTAGCTACCATTACGACCTGTCCAATCAGTTCTTCGAGCTGATCCTTGATTCGCGCATGCAATACACTTGTGCCAATTTTGCTGATGCCCATGACGATCTGGAAACGGCCCAGCAGAGCAAACTCGATCTCATTTGCCGTAAACTCCGGCTCAAGCCCGGCCAACGGCTGCTGGACATCGGTTGCGGCTGGGGCGGCCTGGTAATGTTCGCGGCCAAAAACTACGGGGTGGAAGCGGTGGGCGTTACCCTCAGCGCCCGGCAGGTGGAATGGGCCCAGAAACAGATCCGCGCGGCGGGCCTGGAAAACCGTTGCCGGGTCGACCTGATGGATTACCGTGACGTCGATGAAGGCACATCCTTCGACAAGATCGCGACTGTTGAAATGACCGAGCATTTGGGTTCCAGCCAGTTTCCGACTTATTTCCAGAAGTGCTGGCGGCTTTTGCGTCCGCACGGGTCGTTGCTGATCCAGCAAATCACCCAGGCTGACCCCTTGGGCCTGCCGTGCGCAAGGAGTTCAGCGACATGTATGTCTTTCCTGACGGCGAGCTGGTTTCGGTCACTTTCACGCAACGGCAGGCTGAAAAAGCGGGCTTCGAGGTCCGCGATGTGGAAGCCCGCCGCGAGCACTATGCCCTGACGCTTCAGCGTTGGCTGCACCATGTGGAAACCCGCCACGACGCCCTGGTCCGCGCCACCGACGAGGCCACCTATCGCGTTTTCCGCCTCTATTTCGCGGGGGCGTGCCTGGGTATGCAGATCAACGTTTATGGCCTGCACCAGATGTTGTTCGTCAAACCCGACCGCTGCACAAGCGGATATCCGTTGTCGCGGGAGGACTGGTATGGAAATGCGCGGTCCAGGGCGTGAAAAATCTTGCCCGCCGCTTGCTCGAATGCATCCGCTATTTCGCCCTTGCCGAACATCTTTTTGGATCTAGAAGCCTGTTTGACGATTATGCCGACATGGTACAATGCCTCAGGTGTTGTGCCATGTCGGTTTTGTTTTGGCGCATTCAGGAATGAGATGGGACAGATTCGAGGCAAAGACACAAGCGGAGGGGGCGGGATTCGAACCCGCGAACCCTTTCGGGTTGTCGGTTTTCAAGACCGATGCGATCGGCCGCTCTGCCACCCCTCCGGCGGGCGTGGATGTATTGTACAGGCGGACGTTACCCATGCAAAGCGAACCCAATACTCCCCAGGATCCCTTTCACATCGACGTGGCCGACCGCGTCAAACGGCTGCCGCCCTACCTGTTCGGCAAGATCAACGATCTGAAATACCGCAAACGCCGCGCCGGGCGTCGACGTCATCGACCTCGGCATGGGCAATCCGACCGACGTGCCGGACCAGGTCGTCATCGACAAAATGGTGCGAGGCCGTCCGCGACGAGCGCAACCACCGCTACTCCGTCAGCAACGGGCTGTTCAACTTGCGCAGGGAGGCGGCCTTGCGTTACGAGCGCCGCCATGGCGTGAAGCTCGATCCCGAACACGGAAGTGCTGGCCGGCCTTGGCTCCAAGGAAGTCTTCAGCCACATGTGCCTGGCGCTGCTGGGCCCCGGCGACACGGCCGTCGTGCCGGCGCCGTCGTTTCCCATCCACGTCTACTCCGTGGCCCTGGCGTCGGCCAACGTGCATCAGCATCGACTGCACGCAGCCGGACCGTTTTCTGTCCAAGGTCGCCGACGTTGCCGAGCATCTTTACCCGCGGCCCAAGGTGGTGATCCTCAACTTTCCCCACAACCCGTCGACGACGGTGGTCGAGCGCGATTTCTTCGTCGACGTGGTGGCCCTGGCGCGAACGTTCGGCTTCATGGTGATCCACGATTTCGCCTACGGCGACGTCTGCTTCGACGGCTACAAGGCGCCCAGCTTTCTGAGCGTGCCGGGCGCCAAGGAGGTGGGCGTCGAGACCACGACGATGAGCAAGGGCTACAACATGGCCGGCTGGCGGCTCGGCTTCTGCGCCGGCAACGCCGAAATGGTCCGGGCCTTGGCGACGATCAAGGGCTACTACGACTACGGCATCTTCCAGGCGATCCAGATCGCCGGCATCCTGGCATTGCGCCACGGCGACGGCCTGGTGGAGCGTCAGGCACTGGAATATCAAAAGCGGCGCGATGTTCTGGTCGAGGGCTTGCAGCGCATCGGCTGGGAAGTGATTTCCCCCAGGGCGAGCATGTTCGTCTGGGCGCGATATCCGGAAGCATGGCGGCAGAAGATGGGCTCGATCGATTTCGCCATGAAGCTGCTGGAAGAGGCGGAGGTGGCGGTCAGCCCGGGTCGCGGATTCGGCGACGCGGGCGAGGGGTATCTGCGGCTGGCGCTGGTCGAGAATGAGCAACGGTTAAGGCAGGCGGTGCGGCAGATTGGGCGCTGCTTGAAGGCGGAATGATTGATGACGACAGACGTGCTGCAATGTGGCTCGTAATAATTGCCACGCGGCCACGTGGCCAGCCCCCGAAGGCTGCCGCCGGGGACATGCCTGTCAGCGCCGCCGCCTGGGACCAGATGTACCCCTTGCCGAGGGTGAGAGCCGAGGACACGAGTACCACCCAACCGTCCTATCCATTGCTGTAGAACTCCGCCGATCCCTCGAAGTCGGCAAGCACCGTCGCCGCGTCTAAATTGGATGTGACCCACGACGCCAGCCCCGCCGGGTCGCCGGGCCGGTGCAGCAGCGCGTTGTAATAGCCCTCGAAGCAGTAAGCCCGGCATTCTTGCGATTGCAAAATCGCCAGGGCCACGCCTTGCTCACCCACGGTGGCGAGCATGTTCACCCAGCCCTGTATCTCGGCCGCGCTGCCTTGACGGTGCAGCAGCACCATATACAGCGCTTGCACATAGTTCTGCTGGGCCGTGCCGCCGGGCGCCAGCGACTGGGCTCGGTTATAAAACTCGGCCGAACTCAGGATTTGCGTGAGCACCGCCTCTTCCGGCGCCCCTTGCAGCAGCATGTTTACCCATCCCTGCTCCTCGCCGCCGACGGCCGGCCGGCCCAGGTAGGTGAGATACCAGCTTTTCACCAGATGATCCTCGGCCTCCTGGCTATGCAGAATATCAGTGGCAATTTCCAAACGCGACAGCGTCCGGCCGTTCACCGACAAAAGCCAGCCGTCCAGCTCGGCTTTCGAGCCGCCTCGGCCCAGGTCGTCGAGGTAAAGCGTCTGCACAAAACGCTCGTTCGCGGTGAGGCCGGTAAATGCGGTGGCCCGGTCGGCCGTGTCGGGGCCGGCAATGGCATCGACGGCGGCGGCGTTGTCGAGGTTGAGCGTCGCCACGCCCTGATAAAGCACCGCCGTGCTGCCGCCCACAGTCAGCGCGCGGCGCGGAGTTGAGTGTGCCGATGGATTGATCCTGGGCGTTGAAGTTGACCACGCTCGCCGCGGAGGCGCCGCCGTTGACGTTGACCACCGCCCCGGGCACGGCCTGGATATTGAAGGTGTCAGCCGCGCTGCCGCCATTGAGATCGATGGCGGAGGCCGCAAATCCACTGCCCAGGGCATCGAGCGTGACGGTGTCAGAGGCCGGCCCGGTGACGTTGACGGTCAGCGACCCGGAAGGATCGGCGAAGGTGGTGGTCTCGAAGGCGTCGTCCTGGCTGGTGATTTCCGACTCGCCGGCGGTGGCTGCCGCCTCGATGACGGTCTGGTGGTCCTGGTCATCCGAGGGCAGGTTGAAAACGATATTGGCCGGGGTGCCGGCATTGACCAGGACCGGGCTGAGGTTGCTGAAGGTAAAGCTAGCCGTGGTGGCGCCGTCAACGAGGGTGATGGTGCCGTTGGGATGTCCTGCGGGATTGTCTGGGGACATGGTGAAGGTTTGCGTGGTGGTGGCGCCGCCCAGTATCTGCAAAGTATTGGTGCCGCTGCCCCCGCCAAAGGTGACGCCGTCAGGCGGGGCGAACAGGCCGCCGGAGGGATTGTCGACGGTGAGGGTGTCGTTGCCGGCCGCGCCGTTAAAAGTCAGCGAAGTGATGGCGCTGATGGAGACCGGGGGCCGCCGTTCAAGCTATAGGTGCCGCTGGCAGGGCCGGTGGCGGTGACGACCAAGCTGCCGCTACCGTTGACGGTCACCGCGCCCGTCAAGGCGTTGACCGTCTCGACCTGGGTGGCCGATGTCAAACCGATGGCGGCGGCGGTGAGGGTGGGGGTGCTCGCCAGGGTATCCACGTACTTGAAACTGGCCGTGCTGCTGCCCGCCGCGATGGCCACCGACGGTGATCGTCGTCAGGCCCATGGCGTTGTCCTTGAACAGCCCCGTGGCCGTGTTCGAGGTAGACAGGTTCACCATCTCGGCGGCGTTGGTCACGTTGCCGAACGGGTCTTCCTCCTGGACGGTAATCACATCGGACACGATGCCCGCCGTCAGCGTCTGCGCTGTGGTTGTGAACTCCAGCATGCTGGCCGCCGGCGCCAATCGTTCTTCCAGCAGCAAGCATGCCGGCTTGAAGCCTTCGCGGCGCCGATGCCGGCGATTGGTGTTCTTTCTTGCCCCGAATGCTTTATTCAACCATTTGCGCCAATCAGCGAAGACCATGGCAATCTCCGAGATGAAAAAACACGCCGATGCGCTAACTCTAGTGGCTAAGAAAAGCGGATCGGAAATCGCTGCACTTTGGCAACGCCGCGCTGGAATTTGCTATTATCAGCACTTTCTGCTGGCACTCAAGCAGTTTCTTGGTTGAATTTGGGAAATCTGGGTAAAGAATTCCGGCTGAAATACGGCGGGACGCAATTCGCCCACTGCCATACCAACCCAGGAGTGCGAACGCAGCCCCGTGGACGATGGCACCAACCACCATTCATCGCTTCTTTTTCTTCTTGAGCCGGCCAGCGGCCTGAAGGTGAGTTCGGGCGGCTAGCACCAATTACGGCACTTCTGGATTGATGACCGAGAGCCCAGCAGATTGATCCAATGAAAGGAGTGGTGACGTCAACAAGTCGAGGGCCCTCGCTCCCCTGCGCTGACGCTCCGGGTCGCGGCTAACCGGCTTGTGGAAATGTTATTCCAACACTGGCGTTCGCAGCCGATGCATCAATTTGGACAGCGTCAGGTGCTGAATCCCGGGAAACATCTGCATTTGCACCGCGAGCGCGGCCAGGATGTGTTCCTCCTGAATCAAACCCATTTCCCGCGCCACCCTGCCGAACTTCGTGTGATCGCGGCGGCGGCGCAGTGCGGACAACACATCATCGACCTGGTCCGGCGAGAGCACGCCCAGCTCGATCAGAATTTCACCCAGTTTTTGACGATCAAAGCGGTTTATCATTTGAGCCAAGTCATCCTTGCGCGATTAGGCCATACTAACCCGAAGCGCAAGCGAGGGACCAAATTCCGGCCCTCGCTCGCGCTTCGGGTTGGTATGCAGCCTAACAAGTCTAGCACGCGGGCGCACTATTTCGCAAATTCCGAAAAAACCTTGTCATACCTTGCCGGCCCTGCGTATGGGGATGCGAAGGGTAAAGCGGCTGGGCGAATGTCGAACGGCGCTGCACCTGGCATTTTTTGCAAGTTCAGCGATTTTCGCTCGCTTGCCCCATAAGGAGCTATCATGTTGCGTACCATCATTCTCGGTTGTTTGGCTGCCGTGGCGTTGTGCGTGGCCAGCGTTTCTTCGGCCTCGGCTCAGGATAAATGCCCGCCCAAGATTCCCGTCCCGGACGTGAAGCTGGTCGGCACCACCTGGGATGGCTCTGAAGACCTTTGGGACGACGGCGCGTTGACCTTCCAGTTCAGCGAGGACGGCAAAGTGGTGATGATGGATAAGCACGCCACCGTCCATGGGACGTTCACCGTCAACGGCACCAGCGTCCGCATCGAGTTCACCAACTGCGTTTACGAAGGCAGGGTCGACGCCAATAGCCTCATGTCCGGCACGGCGCGCTTCACCGCGGGCGACAACGCCGGCACCGAGTGGAACTTTAGCGTACAGCGCTAAGCCCTGTAAGTCAGGTCCAGGACCTGACGAAAGCGGTCCGTGGGGGCGAGTCGGAGACTTGCTCCCACGGCTGCATTTTGTTCACTGCACGGCGGGTTCAAAAAGGGGTCATGCACCTTTGTGCGAAGCACCCTCCGAACCGTTCCGGCAAAGGTGCCTGACCCCTTTTTGAACCCGTCAAAATTGCTCTGGAATCGCAACGCGACATGACGTATACATCGCTTGGTGCTCGAAAAATCCTTGGACGGAGAAGGCGGGATCGACTTGCGCATTTTGTCTGAGTTTCCGCGCCAGCCTGGCTTCGCCGAATTTCGCAGAGTCTCCACGGGAACGGGGGGCGGTTATGTCAAGCGACCCTGCAGGAAGTAGGGCTGCGCGGATCCACCCAACCGCGGTGGTTTCCGATGAGGCAGTGCTGGGCGAAGGCGTTGTCATCGGGCCGCATGTCGTCATCGAAGGGCCCGTCAACATCGGCCCCGAGTGCGTGCTTAGGGCGCGGGCCACCCTTTATGGCCCCCTCACCATGGGCCGCGGCAACACCGTCTATTCCGGCGCGGTCCTCGGCGACCGGCCCCAGCATCTCAAATACAACGATGAAAAAACCTCTGTCGAAATCGGCGACGGCAATATCTTCCGCGAACATGTCACCGTCCATCGCGCCACCACGCATTCATGGACGACCAAAATCGGCAGCAACAATTTTTTCATGGTCAACTCGCACGTCGCCCACGATTGCAAAATCGGCAACCGCTGCATCTTCGCCAACGGGGCCCTGGTCGGCGGCCATTGCGAGCTGGCGGACAACGTCTACTTGTCAGGCAACAGCGCCGTCCATCAGTTTGTGCGCATCGGCCGCCTGGCCCTGCTGAGCGGCTGCTCGGCGACCACCAAGGATATTCCGCCGTTCGTCATTCAGCAAAACATCGACACGGTGGTGGGCGTCAACGTCATCGGCATGCGCCGGGCCGGGCTGAGCCATGCCCAGATCGACGCGGTTCGCCACGCCTTCCGAGTGCTGTTCCGCGATAACATGGTGCTGCCGGCGGCGCTGGCCCTTTTGGAACGCGACCTGGGCCACGTGGATGCCGTGGCCGAGATGATCGCCTTTCTGCGCCAATCCCATCGCGGCATCAATCCAATGCGGCGGCGATCTCACGACGCGGCGTGAGCCCCCGTCCGACCCCAGCCGGCTTTGAGGTCGTCGGGCTTTGAAAGAGTTTGCTGGCGATGGGTTACGTCACTTGGGGGCCGCCGCAAACCCAGCAGTAGAGGACTTGAAAGCCGGCCGATCTCCAGGCAGGCAGGGGTCGAAACCTCAACTAGAAACGACAACCGCCGCGCTCACGCTCACGACCGGCTCGGATCCGCTACCCGCCTTATTAGCTCCCTTGCCCGAATTTGTTCCACCTTGGCAATCAAACGCTCCAGGTCGTTGACCTGGTGCGGTGCCACCCAAATGGATGACATCAGCGGCCGCACCAAACCGCCAATCATGGCGGCCACCACGAAAATCGCTCCAACCAAACCGACGAGCGACCATTTGCTGTACTCAACCGCCTGATAAAGAAAGGGGTGGTGGGGTTGGTGTTCCACGGCCCCGCCAAAGACCAGCAAGGTCAGCGGAATCAGCACCAGCAGCAATTCACCCATCCGGACCCAGACGGCAGTCAGGTCATCGTTGTGGCAGCAGTGGGCCAGGATGCGCCGCAAAGGCCAGTGCAGCACGGCTACCACACCGCCCGCCCCAAAGAGCGTTAAACCCAAAGCCGCCAGAAATGCATTGTCGTTCATGACGCAACCCCATGCGATGAGAACCACGGCACCGAGAAATGCAGCGTTGTCCATCACCCAACCCCAATGGATGCCTTTGACTTGATGATCGAGCAGACAGGCCCTGTCGTCAAGGCATTTTTGCTCCGCCGGAAATCACACACAATCCGAACAACCGTTACAGCCGGAAGGCCCAAGCCGCCGTTATTCGTCATTCCAGCCGCCGCGAACGGACTCGCACAGCGGCGCGGGCCGATGAGAGAAGCGGCTGCGCAGGATGCGCGCTGCCATGGCATTTGAGGCATTGCAGCTATGAGAAATGGATTTCTCGGCTCGCTCGTTTGGCTGATCCTCGCCGCCGTGCAGGCGCATGGCCAATCACCCGCGACCCTTGGGCCGCCCGTCGCTATCGTCGAGCCGCCCGACATTCCCTGGCAACCGCCACGCACCGATCTTGACGACCGCCCCAACATCGGCCCCAGCGGCTACCGCTTTTACGGCGCCGTCGATTACATCCTTTGGTGGACCGAAAAGGACAGGCCCGTGCCAACACTCACCGGCGGCACCGGCAATGTCCTTTTGCCGGGCACCGTCGACTTCGGCGCCCTCGTCCGCAACGGCGAACGCGCCACCCTTGGCACCTGGCTCGATCAGCAGCAGACTGTTGGCCTCGAGATCGGCGGATTCTGGGTGGGAGACAGATCGCCGGGCGAAAAGTATCAGGAAGGCGATGTCGGCGTGCACCCGCAGCTGCACAGCCAGATGTCGGGCGTCGACGCGGCGCTGCGCACCGAAATCTACCGCGGCACCTGGGCCCATCTCGATTTGCTGACCGGTGTCCGTTATCTCGATTACGACGAAGACCTGAATATCGCCCAGCGCGACTTCACCACGGAAGCCGTGACTTCCGATCGATTCGGGACGCACAACCGCTTCTACGGCGGGGACCTGGGCGCCGAAATGGAGATGCACTATCAAAAAGGTTTTGTGGACCTTTGGGGCAAGGCCGCCCTGGGCGTCAACGACGAGGCGCTCGACGTCAATGGCACGACATTCAACAACGGCCAACTTTTGCCGGGCGGCCTGCTGGTGTCGCCGCTCATGGCCGGCCGTTACCACCGCGATCAGTTTGCCGTGGTTCCTGAGTTCGGCGCCGACGTCGGCTACCACCTCACGCAACACCTTCGGGTGACCGCAGGCTACACCTTTTTCTACCTCAGCAACGCCGTGCGCCCCGGCGAGCAAATCGACGCCCTTTATGGCACTCCCAAAGCCGCTGATTTTACGGTGCACAGCAGTGATTTGTGGGTGCAGGGGTTGAATCTGGGGCTGGAGTTCCGCTTTTGAGGGTTGAGGGATGAGGGATGAAGGATGAAGGATGACTGCTTTACCAACAGGCCTCCGCGCTCATTCTTCGTTCTTCATCCCTCATCCCTCATCCTTCATCCCTCCCGGCTTCATTTTTCATCCTTCCCAGTCAATTTTGCCGATTTTTCCGGCATATTATTTGACTAGCCATTCCTCTCGTTCTACGTTTGTTCCGAGGGACGAGCGCGGCGGTTGGCACGGAAGGTCAATCCAAGGCCGCATCGAACATTGGTCTTCGTCTGACCTCTCATTCCTCCACCAAGGCAAAACCGCACACAACAAAGGGGTAGGATTATGCGCACTTTGACCCGCGCAGTCGTGAGTTTTTTGCAAAACGAAGAGGGCCCGACAGCCGTCGAATACGCCGTTATGCTGGCCCTGATCGTGGTGGTGTGCATCACCGCCATTACTACACTTGGCTCCAATGCCAACAAGACCTTCAACAACGTGGCCCTTAATACCGCGGTGCAGTCGGGTTCGTAACTCGGGGGCATTCGCGGGATGATGGATTTAGTTCTGGTATTTCCAACTTGAAAGGACAGATGAAGATGAAGTTTCTCACTCAATCGGTCGTGAATTTCCTAAAGCGTGAAGATGGCCCGACGGCTGTCGAGTACGCGGTCATGCTGGCCCTGATTATCGTGGTGTGCATTACGGCCATCACGGCCCTGGGCACCAACGCCAACAAGACTTTCACCAGCGTCGGCACCGCCATCGCGGGCACCGGCAGCTAACTGTTTGCCTCGATGCGGCCTGGCAACCTTGGTTGCCGAGCCGCACGGGGCACGCGGGGCTGGAACAAAGATGCTGGGCGTGACTGGATCATGCCAATGTTCGAATCGTAATCTGACAGTCGAGCTTATGCCTAGAGACCTGCAATCATGCGAACGGCACTAATTAACTTCTTGAGGCGTGAAGACGGCCCAACGGCTGTCGAGTACGCCGTCATGCTGGCGCTGATCGTGGTCGTGTGTATTACCGCGATTACGTCGCTGGGCACCAACGCCAACAAAACGTTTACCAAGGTCGGCACCACTGTCGGCAGCTAAACGGTAGGTCAGGCTCAAGTCTGACCAAGCGAAAAATGGTCGGGCTGGGAAGCCCGACCCACGAAACACGGTAGGTCGGGCTTCCCAGCCCGACCCACGAAACACGGTAGGTCGGGCTTCCCAGCCCGACCCGCGAAACACGGTAGGTCGGGCTTCCCAGCCCGACCCGCGAAACACGGTAGGTCGGGCTGGGAAGCCCGACCCGCGAAACACGGTAGGTCGGGCTTCCCAGCCCGACCCGCGAAACACGGTAGGTCGGGCTTCCCAGCCCGACCATTCCGAAGTTGAACGACGGGAAGGCTCTTTTGGGACACGGGCTCTCCCACTCACAGTGAGGTTTTTTTCAGTAAAGGATCGAGGACCATGCGTTATCTGGCTCAATCGGTTGTCAATTTCCTGAAGCGTGAAGACGGCCCGACGGCTGTCGAGTACGCGGTCATGCTGGCCCTGATTATCGTCGTGTGCATCACGGCGATCACGGCGCTGGGCACCAACGCCAACAAGACCTTCACCAGCGTCGGCACCGCCATCGCCGGCACCGGCAGTTGAAGTTGATTGAGGATTGCAGATTGCAGAATGCAACATGCAGATTGAGGAGTGCTGATCGGAGTTGTCCGTCCGCAATCCTCAATCTGCAATCCTCAATTTCCAAAACAAAGGATTCTCCCCCATGAACCTGCTTAGCTGGGAAAACTGGCCTGTCGTGGTCGTCTGCGTCGGCATGCTTGCCGCCGCGGTCATCGACTGGTGGAAGTTCAAAGTGCCCAATCGGCTGACGTTTCCCCTCATCATCAGCGGTTGGGTGCTCGGTCTTCTCAATAACTTCGCGCTGGTTCCCGGCGGCGGGGAGGGTGGACTTGGGGCGGCCCTGCTGGGCACCCTGGTTGGCTGCGCCCTGCTGATTCCCATCTACGCCATCGGCGGCATGGGAGCCGGCGACGTCAAGATGACGATGGGCTTCGGCTCCTGGATCGGAGCTTTTTATGGCGTGCCCCTGGGTCTGGAGATCATCTTCTGGGCTTTCTGCATCGGCACCATCGCCGGCGGCATCATCGCCCTCGGCATGATCGCCGTTCGGGGCAAATACTCACAAAACCTGCAAAACGTCCGGGAGATCCTGGGCGATTTTGCCGGTTCGTCGAGCGTGGCCCAGATCCACGACAAGGCCAACAAGCGCAGGCCGCGCTGGCACAGGCTTCCTTATGGGGTGCCGTTGTGCATCGGCTTCGTCGGTTACCTGCTCTACCTGTATTCGCTATGAGCTTGCCTCTCTTTACAGGTCTGCCTGGTTTACCGCAAAGGCCGCAAATGCGTCGCTGTTATTGCATCCGTAAAAGTTTGAAGTTACGCGCTTCACCCGGTCGATTGGAACGGTGTGGGGCGATCAAGGCTCCAGTCATGAGAAATGCACCATGAAACCCAAGACGATGATCTTAATGGTCGTGGCCGTCGTGTGCGGGCTCGGCGCCAGCTACATGACGAGCCGCCTGCTCGCCGAGCGGGACGACAAGCCCGCGGAGGCAGCCGTAGTTGAGAAGGTGACACTGTTGGTCGCCAAGAAAAACCTGGAGATCCACACGCCCTTCAAGAAGAAACCCGAGGATTTCTTCAAGGAAAAGCAATTCACCCTGGAAGACGCCCCGAAGGATGCGTTGAAACCGGAAGACATTGCCAAGCTTAAGGACAAGTACCTGAAGCGCGGTCTCCGCAAGGATGACCACATTTTGCCGGACGACGTGGTGGACAACCCCCTTGCCTTGAAAGACCTGCCCGTCGGCATGCGGGCCATCGGCATTCCGGTGAATGCCGCCATCAGCGCAAGCGGTTGGGCCAACTTGCCGGGCTCGCACGTGGACATCTTTTGGACGAGACAGCGCGGCGGCAGCGAAAAGGACACCTTCGCCAAGCTTTTGCTCGAGGATGTGATTGTTCTGGCGGCTGATACCAACGACAAAGGCAACGGCACAGGCGCGATGTTGGCCAACGTCGTGACCGTGGCACTGCACGTGGACAACGCGATGAAGCTCAGTCTGGCCATGGACACCGGGACGTTGCGGCTGGTCCTGCGAAACCTGGACGACAAGAGCAGCAGCGAAAGAAGCCAGGTCACGATGGATGAGCTCATGAAGAGCTACGCCTCGAAAAAGGCGGAAAGCGTGGCCCTGGCGGAGGCGACGAGACCTGTTGAGCCGCCGCCCGAAGTCAAGGAACCGGAGAAACCCGTTGTTCCCGAACCCCTGCCGGAGGTCAAGCTGACCAAAATGACCACGACCATCAGGAACGGCTCGGAAGTGGTGGTTCGCTATTATTGGGTCAACGACAACGACGAGATCGTCGGCAACCCAGAGGAGCCGGTAAGCCCGCCTCCGGCGCCCGCTGCCAAGAAGGACGACAAAAAGAAGGTACACATTTATTAACTTGATAGAGGTTGCTTTGCATGCCAGCCTATCCAGGCTGACATGGCTCGGGGCTGGGGTCAGGCTGGAAAGCCTGACCTGCGAACCCGACGGGAAACTGAAAACAAAGAGGGTGGTGGATGGACCCACCACCCATATGAGTTGAACGACCAAGCGGCGGGCGTGTCAGGCGCCTGCCCCGCACATTTACCGATGAGGTGATAGGATGCACCGACTCACGCGCGTGCCCCACTCCGTGCTGCTAACCACCGTGCTTGGGCTTTTCGGCTTCCTCGGCCTCGGGGCCTCCGGCGCCGCGGCCCAGGACAAGACCACCGTCGTGGTCGTGCCTATCAACGGCAGCCAAATCCTTGAAATGAGCACGAAGCAACGCATCAAGGACGTGGACAACAAGGACCAAAACGTGGCCCGCGTCGAATTCGTCGCGGGCGCGGATTTCCGCAAGGTCATGGTCATTGGCGGCGGGGGCGCCGGCATGACACGGCTGGTGCTCGCCGACAACGACGGCAACCGCGAGGCGTTCGACATCGTGGTCGAGCTCAATATCGAGTATTTGAAACGCGTGCTGTCCCTGGCGGCGCCGACGTCCAACATCCAGCTCATTCAGGGCACCGGCAGCACGCTGATTGTCTCCGGCACCGTAACCCAGGCCACGGATATTGACATCATCATGCGCACCGTCGTGGCGGTCGTGGGCGATCCCAACCGCGTCATCAACGCGCTTCGTCTCGGCGGCGTCCAGCAGGTGCAGATGGATGTGGTCATCGCCCACGTTGCCCGGAGTGAAATGCGCAGCTTTGGCTTCAGCTTTCTGGAAAATGGTACACAGCAATTCCTGGGAAGCTCGTTCGGGGGCGGCGGCCTGGTCGCCAGCGCACTCAATTCCAGCATTGGTGCCATTGTAACACCCCTTGGGGGCCAAGGCACCAATTTGGTTTTTGGCTCCGCTAGCAACAACCATGCGTTCTTCGGCTTCCTCAACGCGCTCAGGAACGAGAATGTCGCGAAATTGGTGGCCCAACCTAAGGTCACCACGCTCAGCGGCAAGCCCGCCGATTTCCTGTCCGGCGGCGAGACGGCCGTCCCGCAAATCGCTTCCGGCGCCGCCGGCGGCGGTGCGGTGTCCGGCGTGACTTTTGTGCCTTTCGGCACCAAAATCAAATTCCTGCCTCTGGTCCTTGGCGACGGCAGAATCTACCTCGAGGTCGAGCCCGAGTTCACGTTTCCCGATGCATCGAGCCTGTTCTCGACCACGCTGCCCGGTGCGTCCTCACCCGTCTTTGGGCGCGACACCTATCGCATCAAAACCTCGGCGTACATGGAAGACGGCCAGACGATGGCCATCGGCGGCATGATTTTCCATCAGGTCACCGGCACGAGTTCCAAGATCCCCGTCCTCGGCGACATCCCGTATTTGGGCACGCTCTTCGGCTCCGTCAACTATACCGACGCGGAAGAAGAGCTGGTGATCCTGATCACGCCGCACCTGGTCGATCCGATGGCCTGCAATCAATTGCCAAGAATCCTTCCGAGCGAAGAAACGCGCAAACCCGACGATTATGAGCTATTCTTGGAGAGAATCCTGGAGGCCCCGCGCGGCCCGCGGGACGTGTGGCATGGGAACACTTACGTGCCGGCATACAAGAACGCTCCGACGGCTGGCATGTACCCCGCACCGACCTGCAACAGCCGAGGCGATTGCGACTTTAGCGGCGGCGGAGCTAGCCCGGCTTGCTTGCCGGAATTGGGTTGCCCTGCCGGCTGCAACCAGGCCCCGGTGACGCCGGTGGCCGGCAAGAGCGGCGCCCCGCTGGCGATACCCATGGCTCCAGCCCAGCAGCCCCCGGCAACGCTGCAGTATCAGCCGGCGCCGGCTGCCACCAGCCCGGTTAGCACGCTGCCCAGGACGGTAGGCGCCAACCAGCTGCCGCCGGTGTCCATTGACACACTGCCTCTGCCCCCGGCGACGCAGACGCAGACGCTGCCCCCGCCCCCGCCGGCCATGCGGCCAACGGGTTATTCGGGTGCGATCATGGCGCCGCCGTTACCCCTGGATGGGCGGTAGCCAAGTGCATAAGGATGGGAGCCTGTGAGTAAATGGCCCCGCGCGATTCAGCTGGATGCCAACCCGAAGCGTAAGCAAGGAGATCCACAGCGGGAATCCTCGCTTACGCTTCGGGTTGGTAAGGCAAAGTCGCTCACGGTGATTAAGGCGAACAGTATGTCACTGTCACCTTGTCACCTTGTCAAGGAAGAGGCAGCCGTTTTGATGCAAGCGGCTGCCCGAGTTCGTTTTTCCGTAATCGGTGGTGGATCATGAAGGACGTGCAACGCGTCGCGATTGTGGATCCGTCGGATTCGACGCGCGAACCCCTGCGCAACCTGCTGCTCGGCGTCGAATCGGTCTGGCTCGAGGCGGAGTGCTCGCGCTACGAGTTCTTCTTCGACGTCGCCCGGCAATCGGCGCCCGATCTGGTGGTCATCGCCCTCGACGCCGACCAGCAACAAGGCCATTGCAGCTGATTCAGCAGCTGACCGCCGAATTTCCCGGCATGCCGATCCTGGCCGTCAGCGCCCGCGGCGACGGCCAGTCGATTCTCGCAGGCCCTCCGCGGCCGGGGCCAAGGAATTCCTCACGCAGCCGGTGGTGCTCGAAGAGCTGCTGCGGCGCTCTGCAGCGCCTGCGAGCAAAGCCGCACCGGGGCCGACGGCAACACCGAACAGCAACGGCAGCCTCAAGGTCGACTCCACGGTGATCGCCGTGGTCGGCTCCCGCGGCGGCGTCGGCTGCACCAGCCTCGCCGTCAACCTCGGCTGCAATCTCGCCCAGGACCCCAACTACAACGTCGCCCTGGTCGATCTCGACCTCGCCCTGGGCGATGCCGACGTCGCCCTCGACCTGATTCCCGACTACACCCTGGCCGACGTGGCCCTGAACATCGACCGCCTCGACATGACGTTCCTGCGCCGGTCGCTGTGCAAGCACGCCAGCGGGCCTGTCGCTGCTGCCGCACCCGGTGCAGATGGAAGACATCGCCTGATTCACGAGGATCATCTGCAGCGGCGTGATCGGCTTGCTGCGGGCCAGCTATTCGCACCTGGTCTTCGATCTGAGCAAGCGCTTCACGCCGACCGACATGACGGCCTTGCGCATGGCCGACGTGATCTTGCTGGTCGCCCAGCTGGAGCTGACCAGCCTGCGCAATGTGGTCCGCATGCTGCTCACGCTGGAGCAGGAAGAAGGCCTGGGCGACAAGATCAACGTCGTCGTCAACCGCGTCGGCTCGGAAGACGGCGACATCACCCTGAAGAAAGCCGAGGAAACCATCGGCAAGCCGATCTTCTGGCAGGTGCCCAACGATTCCAAGGTCGATGCTCGGCGCGCGCAACGCCGGCGTGCCGCTGCTGCAGCACGCTCCCAAGAGCAAGGTGCAGCTGAGCCTGGTCAGGCCTGGCCAACGCCCTGTCCGGCAAGACGGCCGCGGACCAGCCGGCCAAGAAGGAACGACGAAGGGTTCTTCTCGTTTCGCTGAGTTATGTAGGTCAGGCTTCCAGCCTGACCAGGCTATGGAGGCCAGGCGGTTAGTCTGACGCAGCCAAAGCTGTCAGGCTAACCGCTGACCTACGAATTGACAACTGAGGAGTTTGCAACTATGTCGCGACTGCAACGAGGTCTGACTGGTGCTACAGCGCCACCGGCGGCATCGGCCGCACCGGCAGGCCGCCAATACGCAGGCCGGCGACCGCAACGGCAACAAGAGCTTCGAGGAACTCAAGCGGCTCATCCACGGCAAGCTCGTCGACAAGCTCGACCTGTCGCGCGTCAGCGACCTGGCCGGCGACATGCTGCGCCGCGAAATCCGCCTGGTCGTCGAGCACCTCTGCGACACCGAAAACACGCTGCTCAACCGCATCGAGCGCGAGCGGCTGATCGACGAAGTGCTCGACGAGACCTTCGGCTTCGGCCCGCTGGAAATGCTGCTCAAGGACCCGACGATCAGCGATATCCTGATCAACGGGCCGAAGAAGATCTACGTCGAACGCCGCGGCAAGATGGAAAAGACCGACGTCACGTTCCGCGACAACGATCACCTGATGCAGATCATCGACCGCATCGTGTCGAAGGTCGGCCGCCGCGTGGACGAAACGTCGCCCGATGGTCGACGCCCGCCTGCCGGACGGCTCCCGCGTCAACGCCATCATTCCGCCGCTGGCCCTGGACGGCGCCGGCGTGTCCATTCGCCGCTTCGGCGCCAATCCGCTGAAGCTGGAAGACCTGCTGAACTACAAGGCCTTCACGCCGGAGATGGTGATGCTGCTGGAAGGCGGCCATCAAGGCCCGGCTGAACATCGTCATCTCCGGCGGCACCGGTTCCGGCAAGACGACGCTGCTCAACACGCTGTCGAGCTTCATTCCGCACGACGACCGCATCGTGACCATCGAGGACGCGGCCGAATTGCAGCTGCAGCAGGACCACGTGGTGCGGCTGGAAACGCGGCCGCCCAACATCGAAGGCAAGGGCGCGATCACCGCCACGCGACCTGGTCGCGCAACGCCCTGCGTATGCGGCCCGAACGGATCATCATCGGCGAGTGCCGCGGCGCCGAATCGCTGGACATGCTCCAGGCCATGAACACCGGCCACGACGGCTCGCTGACCACGCTGCACGCCAACACGCCGCGCGACGCCCTGGCCCGCCTCGAAACCATGATCATGATGGCCGGCTTCGAACTGCCGCTCAAGGCCATGCGGCAGCAGATCGCTCGCGCCGTCGACCTGATCATCCAGGCCAACCGCCTGCAAGGCGGCCCGCGCAAGGTCACGCACATCACCGAAGTGATGAACATGGAGCAGGACATGATCGTCATGCAGGACATCTTCCGCTTCAAGCAGCTCGGCATCGACGAGAACGGCCGGGCCTACGGCCAGTTCGAGGCCACGGGCGTGCGGCCGTCGTTCGTCAACCGGCTGGAATCGGCCGGCATCAAGCTGCCGTCGAATCTGTTCCAGGAACGCGTGCTGTTGCGCGATTGAGTCAACCGCAGTTCCGGAAGCTCGATCGCCGTGCGACTGCGAAACCGATGGACTGATCAAGGTGTACTCATGACACCCCTGATTATCACCGCTGCTGGCTTTCATCGGCGTGACGGCCGTCGTCGGCGTGCTGGCTGTTCGTCTTCTCGGCGACGACGCCGCCAAGACGACCGAGCGGCTCGACACGCTGACCGGCAAGCGGCAAGAAGGAAGACGAGAACGCCGAGCATCTTGCGCAAGACCGCGTTCGAGCAGGACAAGAAGTCGCTGCTGGAGATGCTGACGCCGAACTTGCCGAGCTTGCAGAAGTTGTTCGATGCAGGCCGACTGCCACATCAAGCCGAGCACGCTGGTCGGCATCGGCTTGCTGCTGGCCGTGCTGGGCATGACGGTCAGCTGTTCATGGCCGGTTGCAAGTGGTATTACTTGCCGCCGATGCTGGCCTGGTGATGTTCGCCGTTGCCGTTGGCGTGGCTGTTGAACAAGCGCCGCGCGCCGGCTCAAGAAGTTCGCCGCCCAGCTTGCCCGACGCCCTGGAACTGGTGGCCCGGGCCTTGCGGGCCGGCCACAGCCTGGCGGCCGGCATGCACGTGGTCGCCGAGGAAATGCCGGCGCCGATCGCCGACGAGTTCGGCCGCGTCTACGAGGAGCAGAACCTGGGCATCCCCATCGAGGACGCCCTGCAAGGCGATGTGCGACCGCGTGCCCAACCTCGACCTGCGCTTCTTCGTCACCTGCGTGCTGCATCCAGCGGCAGACCGGCGGCGATCTGGCGGAAATCCTCGACAAGATCGGCTACGTCATCCGCGAACGCTTCCGCATTCTGGGCCAGGTCAAGGCCCTGACCGCGCGAAGGCCGGCTTTCGGGCATCGTCCTGATCGCCCTGCCGTTCGGCCTGTTCGTGCATGATGCTGCACATCAAGCCCGACTACGTCGAGAAGCTGTGGACGCACCGACTGGGCATCAAGATGAGCATCGGCGCTCATCATCGCCAGATTCTCGGAGCGCTTGGTCATCAAGAAGATCGTGAACATCAAAGTGTAACGATGCGAGTACGCGAAGCAATCGCTTGCTGCAGGAATCGGCGCGATCGCCGGAACTGTAATGCACCATGCGATGTTCGTCGATATTGTCAGCGGATGCCATTCGGCTTCGTGGTCGCCATGCTGTGCGTCGCTGGTCGTTGCTTGTCGATGATTTCGCAACGCGCAACAGCCGCGCCCTGGAGCGGCTGGAGCGGCTGTCAGCCGGCCGCAGTCGCTGGCGGAGATGCGAAGATCCGAGCGGCTAGGCAAGAAGGAGACAATTACCAGGGCATGATGGACACGGCCAAGGCGATGTCCGTCGCCGCTGATGCCGCAAACGCGAGCTGGAGCAGATCGCCCTGAAGATCAAGCTGGCCAACGCCGGCTTCCGCAGCGACGCGGCCCCGATGGTCTACTCCGGCATCCGCTTTGCCTGCTTGCTGGCGTTTTTCCTGCGTGTCGTTCGCGATCTTCGTGCCAGGCCGGCCGATGGACTTCAGGACCTTGCAGTGGCCGTTGCTGTTCTGACCGGGATCGGCTTCTACCTGCCGAGCATCATCCTGTGGTATCTGCGCAGCAAGCGGCAGGAGGCGATCTTCCTGACGCTGCCCGACGCCCTCGACCTGCTGGTCGTGTGCGTGGAAAGCGGCCTGGGCCTGGACGCGGCCATGCGGAAAGTGTGCGACGAGATGAAGCGACCATGCCAAGGTCATTGCCGAGGAGTTGTCGCTGGCGAACTTCCAGCTGCAGATGGGCCGGCCGCGCCGCGAAGTGCTGCACGACCTGGGCGTGCGCACGGGCGTGGACGACGTCGCAGCCCTGGCGGCGATCCTGATCCAGGCGGATCGGTTCGGTTCCAGCATCGCCCAGGCGCTGCGCGTGCAGTCCGATTCGATGCGGACGCGCCGCAAGCAGATTGGCCGAGGAAAAGGCGGCCAAGACGGCCGTGCAGCTGCTCTTCCCGCTGATCCTGTTCATCTTCCCCGGCATCTTCGTGGTGCTGGTGGGACCGGCGGCGATCAACATCATGGAGACGATGCTCAAGTAAGTAAGAGCCTGCCGCGAAAAAAGGGACAGTCCCTTTGGCAGGCCAATTTGATCCGAGAATTTGCAGCCTGCGAGAGGGACAGTCCCCTTTCTTACAGCAGGCTCTTAACAGGAGACCCGCGATGAATGGATTCATCAAAAGGACAGCGGCCGTGGTGGTGCTGGGCAGCGCAGCCGCGCTGCCGGGATGCTGCAAGGATGCCACGCTGGGCTGTTACGACAATTGCTGGCTGGAGCGCTACAGCTACCAGGCCAAGCAGTCCGAAATGCAAACCTTCGACGCCCAGGTCAATAACGGACACGTGCTCGATCAGACCGTGTTCGCCTATCATTTCGATGCCAGGCACGGACAAGCTGACCAAGGGCGGCCAGGAGCACCTGGCCTACCTGGCGCGGCGCCGTCCTCAGCCCGACCCGAAGATCTATTTGCAGACGGCCCAGGACCTGCCTTACGACTCGGTCGCGCCGGAGCAATTCAACAGCGCTCGCAACGAACTGGACTCCAAGCGCGTGGCGGCGATTCAGCGTTCCTCAACGCCGACACCGCCGGCCGGCCGATGGCCTTCGAGGTCATCGTCCACGACGCACCGACGCCGGGGCTGGCGACTCAACCCATCGGCAATGCCGTCCAACGTCACTACGACAGCTTCACAGGCTCGCTGGCCACGGGCACGGCGGCGGGCGGCGGCGGCGGAGCTGCCACGCCTCGCTAACGCAGCAGGCACACTCCGTGTGCCGTTTGGGGTGCCGCAGCCAGCACGTCTGGCTAACACGAGCTATGCTTGTTCATTGGCAACGTCGGTGTTTGGCCGCGGAGCTGCGGGCTCGCGCGGCCCTTAGGGCCGCGGCTAAACATCGAAGTTGCGATGGATTCCAGGCATCGCCTTGCTGCAACTTGATGGAAGCACCCATGATTCCCTGCGCACTTTCCCCTCCTTACCGCCAGGCGCAGCGCCGCTGATCGCCCTGCTGGTTGTGCTGCTGTTTGCCTTCCTGACCAATCCTGTTGCCGCGGCTTCGCCAAACGGCACGACGGCCAACGTCGTGTTTGCGGATCTCTTCCACGAATTCCTTGCCAACCGATCGCGGATGATTCAGGTGGCGGCAGTTATTGTGGTGGTCGGCTTCTTCCTCTTGACCAAAAACTATCGGTGATCGAATGGTAATGGTGCAGCACAGCAATGGCGTGGCTGGAATGGGAAGGCACGGGCCTGCCCGAGGCCCCGGCGGCGCCGGACAACCTGCAAGAAGCCGGGCTGACGCCTGGCTTTCTCAACGACCTGCTCCTGCGCACCCTCTACACGCGCGGCGGCATGCTCGGCCTCGACCTGGCCCGCTGCATGTGCCTGCCGTTCAAGGTCATCGAGGAATCGCTGAAGTTTCTCAAGGACGAAAAGTGCATCGAGGTGCCCGGCGGCGATCTGATCGGCCGGGTCAGCTATCGCTTCAACCTCACCGAGCTGGGCCGCAAGCGCGCCCAGGACGCGATGAAGCTGTGCGCCTACGTCGGCCCGGCCCCGGTGCCGCTGGAAGACTACGTCGAGCAAACCTATCGCCAGGCGGTCACCGGCATCGACTGCAGCCCCGAGCCGCTGCGGGCCGCCTTCGCCCACCTGGTCATCAACGATGAGCTGTTCAACGCCATCGGCCCGGCCATCGTCAGCGGCAAATCGGTGTTCATCTACGGCCCGCCCGGCAACGGCAAGACCTCCATCGCCCGCGCCATCGGCGACTTCATGAACAACGCCGGCGGCGAAATCTACGTCCCCTACGCCTTCCTGGCCGAAAACAGCATCGTCACCGTCTACGACCAGGCCGTCCACCAGCTCGTCGACGACCGACGCCAACGACCGCGTGGAAGACAACGAAGCCACCATTCGCCGGCTGCTCAACACCGGCACCGTCGACCCGCGCTGGGTGCGCGATTCGCCGGCCCGTGGTCGTGACCGGCGGCGAACTGAACCTGGAAATGCTCGATCTGCGATTACAACCCCGACGGCCAACTTTTACCAGGCCCCGCTGCACGTCAAGGCCAACGGCGGCGTCTTCCTGATCGACGACTTCGGCCGGCAACTGTGCAGCCCCAAGGAATTGCTCAATCGCTGGATCTTGCCGCTGGAAGACCGCCACGATTTCCTCACCGTCGCCTCCGGCAAGAAATTCGAGGTGCCCTTCGAGCAGCTCATCATCTTCTCGACCAACCTCGATCCCAAGGACCTGGTGGACGACGCCTTCCTGCGCCGCATCCGCCACAAGGTCGAGATCAACGCCCCGCCGCGCGACGTCTACGAGAAGATCTTCAACAGCGATGGTCAAGCGGCTGGGCATGAACCCTTGCCCCGAGGCCGTCGATTTCCTGTACGAGCGCTACTACACGCAAGGGCCGCTGCGCCGCGGGCCAGCGATTGTCGAGATCTGCTGGAGATTGTGCAGTCGATTTGCCGATTCCGTAGAGAGCCTGTCCAATTGACGCGCGAACTCATGGTCGAAGCGGCGACGACATTCATCAGCGAATTCAAGTGACCAAGGCGGCATGGTTCAAAAAGGGGTCAGGCACCATTTATGCGAAGCACCCTCCGGGCCGTTCCGGTAAATGGTGCCTGACCCCTTTTTGAACCTTTCACGGACGAAAGCGGGTAAAGTCATGAATCTTCGCAATCTGGCCATGGTGATCAGCGTCGCGGCAAGCTGCGCGGGCTGCGTCACCGAGACAAAGGTTTTGCCAGCCTCGCCGGAAAACCTCAGCAAAATCAAGGACAGCAAAGAATCCGATGGCCCCAAGCGCGATGCCAAGCCGACGACCTGGGTAGCGGTCGGCGAGCTGCGCGAGGCCATGGCGGACAATGCCAAGCTGTCGTCGCAAGAGAAGAACAGTCTGCGCGAGGAAGCCCGCAACGCCTACCAGCAAGCCATCAAAATCGATCCCAAGTGCATTGCCGCTTTTGTCCATCTTGCCAACCTTTACCAGGTGGGGTTCGACGACCCCGTAAGGGCCATGGCGACCTATCAGCAAGCGGTGCAGCACAACCCGCAGGCGGCCCAACTGTGGTTTGAGAAGGGCACCATCCACGCCCAGCGGAAGGAATTTGGGCCGGCCCTGCAATGCCTGGGCAAGGCGCACGATTTGGAGCCGCAAACTCGCATCTACGCGACGCAATACGGCCTGTGCCTGGCGTTGCGTGAGCAACCCAAGGAAGCCGTGAAGGTGCTAGCGAGCGTCATGAACACGGCCGAGGCGAATTTCTACGTGGCCCGCATGATGGAGCAAATCAATAAGCCCGAGCTGTGCCGGCAGTACCTGCTAGCCGCCCTGGCGGAGCGCCCAACCCACGCAGGCGCACTGAAACTCCAGGCCGACCTGGACGGCACCGCCGCCGCGCATGCGCCGCCGGCAACCCTCCACTTCGATGCGGACGTTCACGGGGCCAATTGGAGCCCGCGGTAGTAAATCCTCTACAGACAACAGGATCCGACACGGCAGGCACGACGGCGGCAGGCGGGCATTCCGCGGCCGCCGTCGTTGCTTTTTTGGCCCCCTCGTAGGTCAGGCCTTCTAGCCTGACTTAACTGTCAGTGTCAGCCTGGAAAGGCTGACCTACAATTCTCGCCTTTTACAATTTCGGGGTTGTGCCTTATAATCCCATCGTGCTCACCCCTCGCCCCGAGCCCCTCGCCCCGAGCCCTTTCAACGGAGGATCGCTGTCCATGTCGCGCTGGAACCTTATTTGGCTTCTCGGTGTCCTCGGCACCTTTGTCGTCGGCTTTTCCGTGTCCATCAGCGCGCCCCAGCGCGACGGCGACCAGCAAACCAAGCACGAAAACGTCCGCCTGCTGATCGACGTACTCGACGAGGTCGAAAAGAAATACGTCAAGGACCTCGACCCCGAAAAGCGCCGCGAGCTGATCGAGAACATGGTCAATGGCGGCCTGGAGCGGCTCGATCCGCACTCCATGTACATCAATGCCGAGGAGTACAAGAAATTCACCAAGGCCAACACGGGCAAGTTCGGCGGCATCGGCGTTCGCATCGGCGTCGACCGCGGCGGCCAGCTCTTCGTCGAAAGCCCCATGCCGGGCACGCCTGCCTACGACGCCGGCATTCTGGCGGGCGACCTGATCCTCAAGATCGACGACCAATCGGCGGAAAACATGACCATCAACAAAGCCGTCGAAAAAATCACTGGCGATCCCGGCCAGAAGGTGAAACTGACCGTGCTCCACGAAGGCGACCGCAAGCCCGTCGACATCAGCATCAGCCGGGCCGAAATCTTCATTGAAAGCGTTCTGGGCGATTTGCGCATGCAAGACAATTTGAAGCAATGGGATTTCATGCTCGATAAGAAAAGCATGATCGCCTACATCCGCATCACGCAGTTCGCCGAGAACACCGTGCGCGATTTGACCAAGGTCGTCGACCAGCTCCAGGCCGACGGCGTCAAGGGATTGATTCTCGATTTGCGTCTGAACCCCGGCGGACTCCTCAAAGCCGCTATCGAGGTCAGCGAGCTTTTCTTGCCGCAGGGCACCCGCGTCGTCAGCACGGTCGGCCGCAGCGAAAAAGAAGTGACCTACGACGCCCGCAAACCGGCCCTCTCCAAGAACGGGCCCTACACGAGCTACCCCATCGCCATTCTGGTCAATCGTTTCAGTGCCAGCGCCAGCGAAATCGTGGCCGGCGCCTTGCAAGAGGCCGGCAGGGCGGTGATCGTCGGCGAACGCAGCTACGGCAAAGGCAGCGTGCAAACGGTCCTGCCGATGGAAGGCGGCACCAGTGCTCTCAAGCTGACCACAGCGACTTACTTCGTCGGCAAGGATGACAAAAAGAAAAACATCCACCGCTTCCCCGATAGCAAGGAAACGGATGAGTGGGGCGTCAAACCCACCGAGGGCTTCGAAGTCAAGATGACGGTCGAAGAAGGGGTTAATTACATGAGATGGCGGCAAAGAAGAGACGTCGTGCGCCAACCGGGGCAACCGGCGCCGAAGGTGGACGAAAAAGACAGTGTGCCTGCGGACTTCACGGACCGGGTCCTGGACAGGGCCGTGGAGTATATGCGAGGCGAGATCCAGAGGCGTGCCGCGAACCCCGGTTTGCCGCCGGTGCACGATGCGGCCCTGCCGCCTCGGCCGGAAATGTCGGGGTGGGCTTACCGGCAATAGGAATTGCTGTGGCCAGTCTGACGCGCGGCGCGTCAGACTGGCCGCCATCGCGTTGGACTCGGGCCCGCGCTCCGTTGGAGTCGGGGCTAAGCTATATGCAAGGTGGTTTCGATCCGGCGCGACACCTCATCGCGGCCCAGCACGGACAGAATATCAAACATCCCCGGCCCCACCATCACGCCCGTGGTGGCCACGCGCAACGCATGATTGAGGTCGCCGATCTTGATGCCCCTGGCCTCGCAAAACGCCTTGGCGGCCGCCTCCAGCGCCGGTGAATCAAACGGCTCCACCTGCTTCAGCACCAGCTCAAACTCGGCCAGCAACGCGGGCATGCCTTCCTTGAATACGCGTTTCTTGACTGCCTCCAGGTCGTAATCGGGCGCACGGAAAAAGAACGCGCCGTACATCAGGATGTCGGAAAAAATCTTGAGCCGATCGCCGCAGATTTCGATGACACGGCCTATCTTCGCACGGGTCGCCGCGTCCACCGCCTCAGAGAGGCAGCCCATCTTCCGCAGAAATGGTATCACGCCGTCGATCTTTTGCTCCAACGGCAATTGGCGCATGTACTCGCCGACGACCCAGGCCAGCTTTTCGGGGTCGAAACTCGCCGGTGACTGGTTGACGCGATCGAGACTAAACTTGGCGATCATCTCCTCCAGGCCGATGATCTCGGTCTTGTCGTCGAGCGACCAGCCAAGCCGGCCCAGGTAGTTGACCAGCCCCGCCGGCAGGTAGCCTAGCTCGCGGTAGAACGCCACGGTTGCCGGGTTGAGATCGTCGCGGCTGTTGATCTGTTCATCGGTCCAGCCGACGGCGTGCAGCTTGGCACGCACGTCCGGCGTCAGAAACTTGGCCATTTCGCGCTTGCTCAGCTTCTTGTTTGGGTTCGGCGGCTTGACGCCAGGCGGGTATGACATGCCCGGCTTGGATGCCGGTTCGTTGACCACTGGGATGTGGGCAAACCGCGGCGTGGGCACTCCCATCGCTTGATAAGCCACCACCTGCGTGGCCGTGTTGGACAGGTGCTCGGCGGCGCGGACAACGTGGGTGATGCGCATGGCCACGTCATCGACCACGGTGGCGAAGTTATAAAGGGCACGACCGTCAGCCCGCAAGATCACCGGGTCGCCGACTGTGTCCGCCGGCGACTCGACGCGGCCGCGAATCAAGTCGTCGACGACGATGGCCCGGCCCGCCGGCACTTTGAGCCGCAGCGTCGTCGGCTGGTTGCGATAGAGACGGACGGCTTCAGCCGCCGGCGTGTCGCGATGCGGTCCGCGATGGACATACGGCTTTTTCGCCTTTTCCGCCTGTTTGCGTTCGGCGTCAAGCTGCTCCTTGGTGAGGTAGTCAGGATACGCATGGCCGGCCTGGAGCAATTGCAGCGCGGCATCGATGTAGAGGTGGTTCCGCTGGGACTGGAAGTAGGGACCATACGGGCCGCCCACCTCGGGCCCTTCGTCCCAGGTGATACCCAGCCAGCGGAAGCCGTCGAGGATCGGCTGCAGCGCCTCGGGTCGGTTGCGTTCGGCGTCGGTGTCGTCGATGCGCAGGATGAACTGGCCGCCGTGGCGTTTGGTGAGTAACCAATTGAACAGAGCGGTGCGAACGCCGCCAATGTGCAGGTAGCCGGTGGGACTCGGGGCGAAACGGGTTCGAAATGTCATGAGTGGCAAGGAACTCCCAGGATTGCGGGGGCGGCAAACGCGGAATAATCAGACCGCAAAAGGTCCAGCTTCTCCCATCAGCTGGAATCAACTATGGCAAGCAACTCCTCCACTGGGGGGAGCTCCTCAAATGGTGGCATGTTCTCTAACTCTCGAATCATCTCCTCCTCGGGAAAGACGATTCCCCCGAATGCATGTGCCAAGAACCGGCATTTGTCGCGTTCCTCCGTGAGCTTGACGACAGCGGCGCGTTGGGCAGCCAGTTCCTTTGTCAGCTGATCCACAGTCTGCGCCAATTGGTCCATTTGTTGTCTGACGAGGGCGAGTAAGCGCTCTGGCTCTGGCGAAACCGGCGCCGCTGCAGCGCTACCGTTGACCTCTGCTGATTGGACACCCGTTTCTGCTTCTTTTTCGATCGCCATGATAATTCTCCCGCTAAGTCGCCATTGTATTGCCAGTTTCGCCCGCCGTCTCATTGCCGCTCGCTGCCGCTCCCCGCCCCTCCACCAGCGTCAACGTGACCCCATGCTGCACGACCTTGTCGTCCTGGTTGCGTATCTCGCGTGCCCAGGTGATGACGCCACGGCGGCCTCGAGCTCGTACTTCCTTGTCGAGCACCTTGCTGCGTGCCCGAATGGTGTCGCCGATGAATACCGGCTCGTCGAAATGCCATGCGCGGATGCTCATGAAGGCCTGCGTGCGCATCGGCGGCGCGAACAGGCCCAGGCCGCTGCCCATTGACCAGATCAGTAGCCCATGCGCCACCGGCTTGCGGAACAGCGTGGTTTTGGCGAACTCGTGGTCGATGTGAATCGGGTTGAAGTCGCCGCTCAGGCCGGCAAAGTTGACGATGTCGGCCTCGGTCACGGTCCGTCCGAGTGATTCCCACTCCTGGCCGATCTCGACGTCGTCGAAATACAGATGAATCGGTGTGAACGACATCAGTCCCGTCCCCGTTGTCAGCCGATGGTCTGGTCCTGTGTGCAGTTTACAGAAAAACGCCGGCAACCCGCAAGTGCGCCCCGCCGCTTGCGGCTTAGCGCTCGGCCGCTTGCGGCTTAGCGCTAAGCCGCAAGCGGCTTATTGGGACGGCAACAACGGCACCGGCCGCCATCCCGCGGCTGGATCGATCCCCACGTAAACCAGCTCGGCATCCGTGACCGGCAACACCTGGCTGTCGCGGTCGGCCTCGACATGGACGTGCACCGTGATCGACGTTTTGCCGATCCGCACCAGATGCGTGAGGAACCGCACCACATCGCCCACCAGCACAGGCTGCCTGAATTCGACGCGGTTGATCGCCGCCGTCACCAGAAATGGCTGTTTGCCGCCCGCCAGCACAACCTCGCGGCGGGCGCCGATGGCCCCTGCCTTGTCGATGTAACTCAGGATGACGCCGCCGAAGATGGTCCCCTGCGGATTGACGTCGGCCGGCATCATCAAGACCTGTATTGCCAGATAAGGTTCAGACATGGGTCAATCCTCACTTGAGGCACGGGTCAAAAAGGGGTCAGGCACCATTTACCGGCAGCGGCCCGGAGGGTGCTTCGCATAAATGGTGCCTGAACCCTTTTTGAACCATGCCTCACTTGCATCGCACCGTCCAAGCCATTACCCTATTGATAGAGAAACCGTGCAACCCTCCGCGGAGGTAAATCATGTCCGCCACCCCAACGGTTAAGCGCCGCGTTCCTTCTGCCGGCCGGCAACCCGATTTCTGGAAACGCTATTCGCCGCGCGGTGAATTCCCGCTGTCGTTCACCATTTCGGTGGTGCTGCACATTGCCGTGGTTTTTACGGTCCTCTACGTGTTGGTCAGGTTGAACTCGGAAAACGAGGGCGACGGCAACAAACCGTCGCAGATGGATATCGTTCAAATAGAATCAGGCGGCGGCGGACTTGGCGACATTGGCTCGATCGGCATCGGCAAGAACAAAACCGGCGTTTCTGGCCGGACCGAAGGCATTCCCGACGGGAGTAGAGCGCCGACTGGCGAGCTTGCGAAGATTCAGGATTTCAAGTTCAATGACGTTAAACCGGACGCGACGCTGGTGGATCCCGACGACCCCAACATCACCAAGGACGATGGCGATCCTTTTGAAGCCATCGAACGGCAAAGGATCGCTGCCGAGAAGATTCTGAATAGCCAATACGTTGACCGCAATGCCAAATCAGGTGTGGGCGATGGCTTCAAAGGCGGCAGCAAAGGTGGTCCTCCAGGCGGAGCCGGCGGGCCGCCCGGTCCTGGCCTGGGCAAGGGCACCGGAGGCGGAACTGGCGGCACACTTAACGAGCAACGCCGTCATGAGCTGAAATGGCAAATCCTCGCCTCCGAAGACGGCGAGGTGCACATCAGGAAACTCCAGGCTCTCAAGGTCACACTGCTCGTCGAGCTGCCCAGCATGCGAGGTTACGCTTTGCGCTATGACCTCTCCAAACCTGGCTTGCAACCGGAAAAAATCAAATTCGTGGACGATCCCAATAAAGTCCGCTGGCAAAACAAAACACCGAAGGAATTGGTCGCGCTGGCCACGGTGCTGCGCCTGCCCGAGGTCCCCGTGCGCAGCGTCATCTACTTGCCGTTGGATCTCGAAGCCGACATGGCCCGCCGCGAATTGAGCCATCAGGGCCGAGCGGAATGGGAAATCTACAAGACTATCTGGGATGTCCGCGAACGAGACGGCGTTTACGACAACGAGCCGTTTATTGTGCAGCAAGTCCTTGTTACGGACATGTTTCGCAAGAAGTAGGTCCGGCCTGCCGGGACGGACCTCATCGCCACAGGTCCGGCTCGGCAAGCCGGACCTACTTGCCTAACATCACCCGCGCCGAATTCCACCCCGCCGCACCCATGACGCCTCCGCCCGGATGCGCCGCCGAGCCGCACAGGAATAGCTTGTTGATCGGCGTCCGGTAGTCGGCAAAACCCGGCACCGGTCTGAACATGAATAGCTGATGCAGCAGCATCGACCCTTGGAAAATGTTGCCGCCCGTCAGCCCAAACGTCCGCTCCAGATCCAGCGGCGTCACCACCTGCCGGGCAATGACCGATTGCTTGAAATTCGGGGCATATTCGTTGAGCAGGTCGAAACAGCGATCGGCGAATTTGTCTTTCTCGGTGTCCCAGTTGCCTTCCTTCAGTTTGTACGGCGCATACTGGATGAACATCGACATCAAGTGCTTGCCCGGCGGCGCCACGGTCGGGTCCACCACCGATGGAATGGTGCATTCGAGAATCGGGTCCCGCGAAGGCCGGCCATATTTGGCGTCGTCATAACCGCGCTCGATGTAATCCATGTCGGGGCAAATGTGGATGGTGCCGCGATGCTGCGGACCGGGCTCCTTGCCGGGGCAGGCCTTGAAATCCGGCAATTCACTGAGCGCCACATTGAGCTTGAGCGACGCACTGTCGTAATTGATGTTGGCCACCGCCTGGTTGAATTCGGCGGGGAGATCCTTGGGATCGAGCAGCTTGCGAAACGTCCAGTTGGGGTCGAGATTGCTGGCCACGCCGCGGGCCGCCTCGAAGCTGTCGCCGTTTTGCAGCGTCACACCCACGGCGGTTCCGTCGCGAACGTCAATGCGGGCGACCTCGGCCTCGGTCTTGATGACGACGCCCAGATCGACGGCCGCCTTGGCCAGTGCTTGTGTCAAACCGCCCATGCCGCCGCGGGTGTAGCTCCAGACGCCCCGGTTGCCGTTGGTTTCGCCCATGACATGGTGAAACAGCACATAAGCGGTGCCCGGCATCGACGGCGAGGCAAAGGCGCCGATGATGGCATCAGTGGCCAGCGTCACCTTGAGCTGCTCGGCCTCGAACCAGCGGTCGAGAATCGGCCGGGCGGCGCCAGTCAAAATCTCCACGGCCTCGAGCATCGCTGGACCAAGCCCCTGCAGCTTGCGCCCCAGCATCGCCAGTTTCCAGTAGCCGGCCAAGCCCGGCTTCAGCAAGTTCACGGGCACTTCAATCAACGTCGGCTCGATCACCGTCGCGACGCGGAGGAGCATCTCCTCGTATTTTGGATAATTGTCCGCATCCTTGGCGCTGAACTTGGCAATCTCGCGGTGATTGAGCTGGGCATCCGGCCCCATCAGCAGGTGGCGGCCGTCAGGGAAGGGAGAGAACGACGACGGGTTGCGTTCCAGCGATTCAAAGCCGTATTCGCGCAGCTTCAGGTCCTTGATGATCTCAGGCCGGAACAGGCTATTGACATAGGCGGCCGTCGAAACCTTGAAGCCGGGAAAGGTTTCCTCGGTGACGCAAGCGCCGCCGACGACGTAGCGCCGTTCCAGCACCAAAACCTTCCAGTTGGCTTTGGCAAGATAACAAGCCGTCACCAGCCCATTGTGGCCGCCACCGATGACGATCGCGTCGAATTTTCCCGGCATAATTAATCCTGTCTTTGAAACATCCTACCCAGATCGACCTGTTCGAATCCCAAGCTTTTGCACAATAGCAGCGCCGCGGCATTGTCGCTGGGGATGTCCATCTCCATCACTTCCAGCAGATCTTCCTGGGCCCTGCGCATCAGCTGCACCAGCAGGTACTTGCCAATCCCCTGGCGGCGCAGCTCCGGCCGCACCCACCAATCGACGACTCCGACCGCGGGTAGGTTCCAGCGATAAGTGAAACCCTCCATCTCCCACATGGTCGCCTGGGCGGCACATTCGTTGGTGGCCTTGTCTTGCATGGCAAACACCCGCGGCTCGGCGCCGCTAAAGAGGTTGTATTGCCACCACGATCCCAGCTGCGACGCGGCGTCCTCGAGCAGCTCGAAACGCTGCCGAAAACCGAAAAACCGAGCGTCGAAGACCTTGACCGGCACGCTCAACCTGCGCTGCAGGATGGTCGTGGTGCGGCAGACCTGGTAACCGCGGTGCGTGAAAAACGGCTCGGCGGCCAAATCGGTGGCCAGAAACCCGGCCAATTCACTGCCGCCGTAAAGGCCAAAGTAAAACGGGCTCAGCGACCCCATCTGGCCGGCGGAATGCTGGGTTGCGCCGCGGCCCCGCAAATAGGCCTCGGCGCGCCGCAGCAGCTCCGTGCCGATGCCCTTACGCTGATATTTGGGGCGAACCGCGATCATGCAAATCACGCCGGTTTGCATGTCGAGCGCGCTGCCGGCGGCGTTGGCGCCGAAACCCGCGTGCACGAAACCGACCAGCCGCCCCTCGTCGGTGGCCACGATCAAGCCTTCGGGGTCGAAAAAAACTTTGCTGAAGGCGAAGCGTTCCAGCGGCGAGCTGGTGCGCATGCGAACCGCGCCTCGCCCGGTCAGCGCTTCGTTCCAGATCTCGGCCAGGCCTGGAGGATCGGTATTGCGGAATCTGCGGTAATCAATCACGAACGTGCCTTGCCTGCCACAACTTGACAGGGAGCGAGTACTGGAACTTATCTCGGTGCCGCTCGATACATTATAGATGGAAGGCTGCCAGTCGCAAGCTCGCCAGCAGCAGGGAGTCTTGAACATGTATCCCGCGCTTTACCAAATCAACACCAGAGTATGGCTGACGGCTCTGTCCCAGACACTCGGCCGTCACGCGACGCTGGATGACATTCCCGACGTCGAGCTGGACCGGCTGACGACAATGGGTTTCGATTGGATCTGGCTGCTGAGTGTCTGGCAGACTGGGCTGGCGGGACGGCAAATCTCGCGCGGCAACGCGGAATGGCGCATGGAGTTTCAGGAAACCCTGGCGCACCTGCACGAGGAGGATATCGCCGGCTCGGGCTTCGCGATCACCGGCTATACGGTCCATCAGGACCTGGGCGGAGATGCAGCGCTGGCTCGGCTGCGTGAGCGGCTCCGTAAACGCGGCCTGCGTTTGATGCTGGATTTTGTCCCCAATCACACCGGCCTCGATCACCCCTGGGCAGCAGATCATCCAGACTTTTACGTCCCCGGGACCGAGCAGGAGCTGGCGCGGACGCCCGACAACGTGACATGGGTCAAAGGCAAGCGAGGCGATTTGCTCCTGGCCCACGGACGCGATCCGTACTTTCCAGGATGGCCGGACACCCTTCAGCTCAATTACGGCAATCCGGCAACGCAAAGCGCGATGATCGGCGAACTGGTCAAGATCGCCGGGCAATGCGACGGCGTGCGCTGTGACATGGCGATGCTGATTTTGCCGGAGGTGTTTGAACGAACCTGGGGCATACGCTGTCAACCCTTCTGGCCCCGAGCGATTCCGCGCGTTCGCGAGCGGGCAGCTGACTTTTGCTTCCTGGCCGAGGTTTACTGGGACATGGAATGGACGCTTCAGCAGCAGGGATTTGATTATACCTATGACAAGCGCTTGTATGACCGCCTGGGCGGCCGTCATGCCCGGCCCGTGCGCGAGCATTGCCAGGCGGGACTCGATTTCCAGAACAAACTTGCTCGCTTTCTGGAAAATCACGACGAGCCGCGTGCCGCCGCCACTTTTCCAGCGGCCATCCACGAAGCCGCGGCCATCATCACCTACCTGTCGCCGGGGCTGCGCTTCTTTCACCAGGGGCAACTCGAAGGACGGATGAAACGAATCTCGCCCCATCTCGTCCGCGGGCCCGACGAAGAAGTCGACCAGAAAGTAGCAAAGTTCTACGCGCGATTGCTTGAGGTGTTGCGTCAGCCCATCCTGCGCCGGAAAGTGGCAATTGCTCGAGTGCACGCCGGGCTGGGAAGGCAATGCGACATTCGATGGTTTTCTGGTTTTTGGATGGGATGACACGAGTTCAAATCGACTGCTGGTGGCTGTCAATTTTGCCGCCAATCAGGGCCAGTGTCATGTCCGGGTTCCATTCGCGGGCCTTGCCGGCAAGAAATGGCGATTGAGGGACCAGATGGGCGATGGCTGTTATGAATGGGACGGCAACGATTTGCAAGCCCGCGGATTATTCCTGGACATGGCCCCGTGGCAAGGGTGCGTGTTTTCAATGTCGTCTTAACCTCCCGGCCCGGCCTCAACGATTCGCGTCGCCTGTTCCTCGACGACCGGCTGGCCACTAGTCAGGGCAGGGCTGCGCATCTCGGCACGGAAACGCACGTCGCCTGGCCGCAATGCCCGCGCCTCGATTTGATACTCCAACTTCTGCCGCGGCGCCAGCGAATCGATCGTCGCAAACGTCACCACCTGATCCTTGACACTCGTCGCGGTCGGCCCCCTGGCGCCGTTCTCAACGACCTGGAGTTCATTGGGCAGCATGGCCGTGATGTCGATTTTCGTGGCCGGTGCCGCGCCGGTGTTGGTGACAGTGATGAAATAAGTCACGGTTTTGCCGACCTGCACAGGATCGTTCTTGTCGGAGACCTCGAAATGAAGGCCCGGCAATGCGAAGACGTCGACGTTGACCTGATCCCTGGCAACCAGTCCCGCCGCGGCCGTGGCCACGACCTGGTTGACTGCGCCTTTGGCGAGCTTGTCCGCGCGTGTCTTGACAGTGACCGTGCGCGCCTCGTGCGGCTTCAGGTCGCCCACATCCCAGGCAACTTCGCCTGCGCCTGCTTTGCCGTTGTCGGACCAGCTCTGGGCGATCAATTCCGGCGGCAGCAAGTTCTTGACCTGGACCCCGGCCACGGCCGTGTCACTTTCGTTGCTGACCCGGATTTCCCAATCGGCGTCCCAACCCAGGTATTTGCGCGACTGGCCGATCAGCTTGACTCCCAGTTGACCCTGCGCGACGGTGATCGATCTGCTGCGCCTTGTCGGTCAGGCCGCCATCCGCCGTGACGGTGACCACGGTGCTGAACCGGCCATAATCCGTCGGCGTCAGCGTCAGCAACGGCACCGGCCGGTTTTCTTGCGGTTTCAGCGTGCCAATCTTCAATTCAATTCGCGTGCCGTCTTTGTGCTTGAGAGGCTGATCGAATATGGCTTCGAGTCTCACGTTGGTCGCCGGCGACGCGCCCTCATTGATGACATTGATTTGGTAGCTGAACGGCACGTTGATCTGGCCAACCGCCGGGCCCGTCATGATCACGCGTAGCTGCGCCTGGCCGATGTCGGTCTTGGCGCACTTGGTGTCACGCACGCCTTCCTCGGTGGCCAGCGACGAGCAGCAGTTCACCGATCCAGGACCAATCGCGCTGTACACCGCCTGGACTGTATGCGTCTGGCCCGGCGGCAGCCTGCCGAGCGTCCAGATCAGTTGTTTGTTGTCGACAATCGCGTTGGGTTGCGAGCGGAGGTATTGCACGCCGTCGGGAATCGGTTGGGTGACAGTCATCGATCGGCTTTCGATCTTGCCGCCGTTGGTGACAGTAGTGGTGTAGGTCAGCTCATTGCCCACCGCACCCGTTGGCGGCCCGACGACGTTAAGCGCGACCGACGGCGCCAGCCACTCGATGGTCGTATCGCCGCGCGCGACGGTGACGCCAGAGCCGCTGGGCGAGGTGGGATCGGGCGGCCGAATAATCTCGACGGCGACATGTGTCAAACCCGGCTGCGGAATGGTCTCCAACACGGTGACCGAAGCATTGCCATTGAGATCGCTGACGGCGGTGGCTTCCTTGGTGCGCGTGTGCGAGAACACCGTGGGTGGGTTGTCGTCGAGGATAGAGTAGCGCACGCGATAATTGGCCAGGGGCTGTTTATCGGTATGGCGCAGGACGCGCGTGGTCAGCACTTGCGGCGTTCCCGCGGCGACGATGGCCCCCGGCGGGAAGATCCAGTTGGCATCGACCCATTTACAGGTGACGAAAACCCGGCCTTTGTCCCAGTCGTAAACGCCTGGAGCGTAAACGGTGACGTGTGTGTCGCCCTCGATGGGCGAGGTGACGACGCACCAGGTTTGTCCGGGGCGGATGGTGAAATCGTCGTTGGGATTTTTGTTGCCGCGGGTGATGGTGTGCTCGAAATAGTCGGTATAGCTGACGCCGTAGCGGTCGCTGACCTTATAGCCGCGGCCGTCGCTGCAGCCGTGCTCATCGACCTCGACAATGTGGCCGACGCCTTCGAGCATCCACTCGATGCGCCGGCCGCGGAGGGGTCTGCCTTTGTCGTCGCGGACCGTGGCCACAATGGCAAACTGGGTGCGCACCGGATTGGTCTGGTCGATGGGGCGAACGACGAGGTCAATGGCGTAAGGGTCGAAGTTGGCAAGATAGCCAGGGCCGATAGGTTTGGCATGAGTCTGGATGATATCGCCGGTCGGCAGAAGATAAGGGAAGTAGCTGGGATTGGACGTACCGCCGAAGCAGCCGGGCAGCGTGGCAATGCACGCGGCCAGCAACAGCGCCAGGCAGACTCGCCAACCCTTCGGGCCCATCAACGGCCTCTCTCCCTGAACGCCACGGTCTCGGCGCAGGCTATCCTTGGAGAAACAAGCGAGCCTGTATACTCAATTGATGCGAGTTTTCAAGGCGAAATGAGAGTGGGGGAAGGGTCAAGATGGGGGACTTGGAAAGCCTGGTGCGGTGGAGGCCCATGTTCGCTTCCAAAACAGCATGAAAAGGAACATTCATATATAATTAGGATGACCCAAGCGAGAGGATCAATCCCATGAGTTCGATTCTGATGAAGGGCGTCATCCGCAACGGACGGGTGGAAGTCGCTGAACCCATCAACCTGCCGGACGGGTTGGAGGTCACCATCACCGGTCACGCTCCCGACAACCTTCCAGATGCTTCGGACGGGGTGCCGGCGGGCATTTTGCGTTCCCAGCAAGCATTCTGGCGTGACCTGCCGGAATTGCTCAAGAACAAGAATAACCACGGCAAGTGGGTGTGCTACCGTGGAGATGAGCGGGTCGGGATTGCAAAAACAAAAGTAGATCTAGTCCGCGAATGCCTCCGGCGCGGGCTAAAAGACGACGAGTATGACTTTGATGTCATCGAACCCCACGCATTAGCTCCATGGGAAGTGGAGGACATCGAAGCCGGAGGGAACGAAGTGGACGACGAGGAACCTAATGATCAACCTGGCTCGGGCACGACCAAATGACATCCATCTTGCGCCAATTGCCATTCCAGCAACAAGCAGACGAGGTGTCCTTTGGATTGGAACGAATCGCCGCCAAGCCGTATCAGATCATCCTCTGGGTGAGTGTCACCAAGGCCAGCGTCGTGCAACTGCCGCCGCATGCACCGCGATTTCCAGCGATTCTCGACACAGGCCACAGCCACAACTTCTCAATTCATGAACGCCACCTGGCGGAGTGGGCCAGCGTGTCGGCTCACCAACTTTCCAAACGCGGGCACACCACAATTCAACATGAAAGAGTTCCACTCCACGACGCCACAGTGTGGATCCACCCAAATGAGCCAGGGAAGAGGGACGAATTTGCGGATCAGCCGCCCTACCGTTTCGATTTTCTGGAAGGAATAACATTAAGCCCAGGGTCCGCTCACCCGCGCTTGCCGCTCCTGGGCTTACGGGCACTTGTTCGGAATAAGCTTCATTTTGCATTAAACTCGGAGCGCTGCGCCGTCAATCTACAGGCACCGGATTGGCGAACGAAACTTTCGTGGTGGTTGTCTTAGCAAAGTGCGTCGCGCAGCGGTCGGCAGGTGTGAATTATCGTCAAGCAACGTGGAGGTTTCCGATGGACATAGCCCGATTCCGCCCACTAGGCCCGGAGTTCGGCGTGCTGGATTTGGTCGCCGTCTTCGATTTCAAAACGCCGTGCAGCATTGGATTCATGCTCGGGCGCGGTGGAGTCGCCACGCTCCCGCGGACGGCGTAATGGAGCCGCTTCGCCGTGGTGGGGTGTTCACTTGTGTTGGCCGGTTGGAGGTCCACCACCCGTGCGAGGGCCACATCAAGGCGCAGGTGATGGCAATCCTTGGAGAGCAGTATCACCATTGGGAGAAAATGCGAGACCTCGTTCAACAAACCTTCGCGGCATTGGGCATTCCAGCCGATGAAACCTACGAGGCGGACTTCGTCTGTCCAGCAAAGCAATCGGCGATGCTACAACACGTCGATAAGAACGGATATACGGATGCATTGGTTTGCACCCAACTTGAAAAACCGCTGGAAGTGACCAAGCAGACATCAACCTGACCGCCAACAAGGCTATTTATGAACGCAGAACGTGCGCGTCTCCATCAAAACCATCTCGGCCTTGAGCCCTGGCGAAATGGGGCCCCTACCTCAGCGATCGCCAATGGGGCACCGTGCGCGAAGACTACAGCGCCGGCGGCGACGCCTGGAATTACTTCACCCATGCCATGGCCGGCAGCCGTGCCTATCGCTGGGGCGAGGACGGCCTCGGCGGTTTCAGCGACGATCAGCAGCGACTCTGCCTCGCGGTGGCACTTTGGAACGGCCACGATCCGATTCTCAAGGAACGCCTTTTCGGCCTCACCAACCAGCAAGGCAATCACGGCGAAGACGTCAAGGAGCTGTACTACCACCTCGACGCCGTGCCCAGCCATGCCTGCATGAAGATGCTTTACAAATATCCTCAGCGCGAGTTTCCCTACGCTCGCCTGGTGGAGGAAAATGCTCGCCGCGATCGGACGCAACCCGAATTCGAGCTGCTCGACACCGGCATTTTCGACGATAATCGCTATTTCGACGTCTTCATCGAATATGCCAAGGCCGGCGCCGACGACCTGCTGATGGAGGTCACGGCCCACAACCGCGGCCCCGACCAGGCGACGCTGCATGTGCTGCCGCAACTCTGGTTTCGCAACACCACCAGCTGGACCGCCAAGCCCGATAAACCGGCGCTGTCGGTCGCCGAGGAAAACGTCATCGCCGTCCGCCATGCCAGGCTGGGCGTCTACTACGCCTACGTGGAGAAGCCGGCCCGCTTGCTGTTCTGCGACAATGAGACCAATCCCAAACTGTGGAACCCCAAGGAAGCCCCTCACGGATACTTCAAGGATGCTTTTCACGACAACGTGATTCGAGGCGATCACGCCGCGGTCAATCCCCGCGAAACCGGGACCAAGGCCGCAGCCTACCACGTCTTCGACATTCCACCAGGCGGCTCGGCGCGTTGCCGCTTGCGGCTTAGCAACTTGCCGGTCGTCAAGCCCTTCGACGATTTCGACGAGATCCTGAAAGACCGCCACCGCGAGGCCGACGAATTTTACGGCGAGCTGCAACGCGAGCTGGCCGACCCCGACGCCCGTCTTGTGCAGCGCCAGGCCCTAGCGGGCATGATCTGGAACAAGACATTTTTCAATTATGACGTCCCGCTTTGGCTCAAGGGCGATCCCGCCATGCCGGCGCCGCCCGTCGACCGGCTGCGCGGCCGTAACAGCGGTTGGCGGCACGTGAACAATGCTGAAGTGCTGTCGCTGCCCGACAAGTGGGAATATCCCTGGTTCGCCGCCTGGGATCTCGCCTTTCACTGCATCCCGCTGGCCCTGATCGACGCGGAGTTTGCCAAGCATCAACTGGTGCTGCTGACTCGCGAATGGTACATGCACCCCAACGGTCAGCTTCCCGCTTATGAGTGGGAATTCGGCGACGTCAACCCTCCGGTCCATGCCTGGGCCGCCTGGCGCGTCTTCCAGATCGACCGCAAACAGCGCGGCGACAAGGGCGACCTGGCGTTTCTCGAGCGTGTCTTCCACAAGCTGCTGCTCAATTTCACCTGGTGGGTCAATCGCAAGGACGCCCAGGGCCTCAATATCTTCCAGGGCGGCTTCCTGGGCATGGACAACGTCGGCGTCTTCGATCGCTCCAGGCCGCTGCCAACCGGCGGCTTCCTCAATCAGGCCGACGGCACGAGCTGGATGGCCATGTATTGCCTCAACATGCTGCGCATCGCCATTCAGCTCGCCCTGCACAATCCCGTTTACGAGGACATCGCCACCAAGTTCTTCGAGCATTTCCTGGAAATCGCCCAGGCGATGACCAACATGGGAGGCCACGACAGCGGCATCGGCCTTTGGGACGAGCAGGATCAATTCTACTATGACGAATTGATCCTGCCCGACGGCCGGATTGTGCCGCTCAAGCTGCGCTCGATGGTCGGCCTGGTGCCGCTCTTCGCGGTCGAGACGCTGGAGCCGGAAATCGCCAAAGTGCTGCCGGAGTTCGGCAAGCGAATGAATTGGTTCCTGAAGTACCGCCCCGATTTAAGCGGTCTGGTGTCACGCTGGCACGAGCCTGGCCGCGGCGACCGCCGGCTGTTGTCGCTGCTGCGCGGGCACCGGGTAAAGCAGCTTCTGAAACGCATGCTCGACGAAACCGAGTTCCTTTCGGATTACGGCATACGCTCGCTGTCGCGCCAGCATGGCCAGAAACCCTACGAATTTCGGCTCGACGGCCACGTGCTGAGTGTGGCCTACGAAGCGGGTGAATCGCGTTCCAACATATTCGGCGGCAACTCCAACTGGCGCGGCCCGATTTGGTTTCCGGTCAATTACCTCATCATTGAATCGCTGCAGAAATACCACCACTATTACGGTGACGATTTCAAGGTCGAGTGCCCCACGGGATCGGGGCGGATGGTGACCATTCTGGAAGTGAGCCAGGAGCTGACGCGCCGCCTGGCGAAGATTTTCCTCCGCGACGACAAGGGCCGCCGGCCGCTGTTCGGTAAAAGCGACAAGCTGCAAAACGATCCTCATTTCCGCGATTATTTGCCATTTCATGAGTATTTCCACGGCGACACAGGTTGGGGCCTGGGAGCGTCGCACCAAACCGGCTGGACGGGGTTGATCGCGAAGCTCCTGCAGCCGCGAAGGGTGAAGAGGGAAGAGGGAAGAGGGAAGAGGGAAGAGGGAAGAGGGAAGAGGGAAGAGGGAAGAGGGAAGAGTGAAGAGTGAAACGATCTGGTTCACTCTTCGCCATTCATTTTTCGCACTTCCGCAGTCTTGTTCTGCCGACATTTCTTCACGATGGTTGTGAGGATCGCCACGAGCTGGTTCGCTTCATCAATAAGTGGGAGCAACTTGGTCTCCGGCAAGACCTGCGCTGCTGCAAGAAGTCGCAGCCAGTAGTGAGATTCCCGAGCTTCTTTGCACGAAATCGAGTATTTCGCGATGAAATCGGCCCGGCTTTGGCTACCCTGTCCTTCCTCGATATTGGCACCGACGGATGTCGCAGCCCGGAGCAGTTGAGTTGCTAGCGTCCGGCCCACTCCCGGTTTCTCGTTCAATACTGCGCAGAGTTTCACGACACGGGTCGCGAATTCAAATGTTCGTTGGGCCAGGTCACGTTTTGGCGGGTCGGCTTCGACTGTCATATTCGCCCCTCCCACCGCTTTTTTCACTCTTCACTCTTCACTCTTCACTCTTCTTCACGATCGTTCTCCAAAATAAAACGCCACCACCGCCGACAGAATTCCCTCCCAAATCGGCAGTTCCAACCGCTCGCTCAGGCTTGGATTGATGACCAGGTGGATGAGCGTCGCGATGCCCATCAGCAGGACGGCAATGAGCGACAGCCACGCCTCCATGTCTTGCAGCCAGGCCCACGAATGGTGGCCGACGATCATGCGCAGCAGTGCCCCGGCAAAGAAGCCGCCCAGCACCGCCACCGGCAACAGCGGCACATCTTGCAGCGATTGCACGGACGCCTTCCATTGCTCGTCGAAGCTGACCGGATCGGTGCTGTAGCGATAAATGCACGTCCCCGTCAGCGACGCGAGCAGCAGCAACCGTATGCAGCCGCGCGGCAAAAACAGCGGATGGCGAATGCCGCTGTCCGTTTGCACGCGGCTATGGCCCCGCGCCGCGAAGTAGTGGCCAAGGATCAGGAACAGCAAATAAATCAGATAGGCCGGAATGGGTATCGGCTTGTCGTGATGTGGAATCAGCATCAATGCGCACGTCAGGCCCACGACCATGAGCGCCAGCATCGCGCGAATGCTGCCCTGCGGCCAACCCAATGCGTGGCGAGGTGTCAATTCAGAAACAGTGCTCATGGTTCATCCTTGCTTGTCGGGCCGTAGGGGGGACACCACGCCGCACTGTGCCCGCCAGCGCAGCCAGTGATCGACCAGCACCAATGCCATCATCGCCTCGCCCATCGGCACGAAACGGGGCAGCAGACAGGGATCGTGCCGCCCGCGCGTCGCGATTTCTGTTGGCTGGCCGGCCTGCGTGACGGTGCGTTGCGGTTGTGGCAAGCTGCTGGTCGGCTTGAGCGCCACACGACAAACAATTGGCATGCCGCTGCTGATGCCGCCCAACATGCCGCCGTGCCGATTCGATTCGGTGCCGATCTGACCGCTCGTAAGTTTGACGAAAGGATCGTTGTTTTCGCTGCCGCGCGCTGTCGCCACGGCGAAACCGGCCCCATATTCGAAGGCCGTCACCGCCGGCAGCGACATCAGCCCCTTGGCGAGGTCGGCCTTGAGCTTGTCGAACACCGGCTCGCCCCAGCCCGGCGGCACCCCGGCGGCCACCAGTTCGCAAACGCCGCCGATGGAATCTTGCTGTTTGCGCACCTCTTCGATCAGGGCGATCATCCGGGCTGCGGCGGCCGGGTCAGGGCAGCGCACCACATTGGCTTCGACCTGCTCGAGCGTGACCGCCGCGGGATCGGCAATCTCCGCAATGACGGCGCCGACTTGCTTGACGTAGCCCAGAACGCGCACGCCCACCTGGGCCAGGAGTTTCTTGGCGATGGCCGCCGCCGCCACCCGGCACACCGTTTCGCGGGCGCTGGAGCGGCCTCCGCCGCGGTAATCGCGAAAACCATACTTAGCGTCGAAGGTGAAATCGGCATGGCCAGGGCGATATTTGTCCTTGATATCGCCGTAGTCCGCGCTGCGCTGGTCGGTGTTGCGAAACAGGATGCCTATGGAAGTGCCGTCGGTCTTGCCCTCGAAGACGCCGGACCAGATTTCGGGCACGTCTTCTTCCTGACGCTGGCTGACGATTTTCGATTGCCCCGGCCTGCGCCGCCGCAAATCGGGCATGAGATCATCGACGCCCAACGGCAATCCGGGAGGACACCCGTCGACAATGCACAAATAACCCGGCCCGTGGCTGACGCCGGCTGTGGTGACTCGGAACAGCTCGCCGAAGGAGTTGCCTGGCATGCTGGACATTATACCAACCCGAAGCTTAAGCGAGGGGCTTTGTTCTGCCTCGCTTAAGCCTCGGGTTAGTGCGGATTGCGGACCGCGCGCTTCAGAAACTCCTCCAGCTCACGAATCCCCGTGCCGCACTCGAACAGCAAACTGCCCGCGGCGAGGATCTTCTTCCGCACCGTCTCGCGGTAATCAGCGTCGGTGCCCAACCGCAGCGCGATCTGCACGTATTCCTGGCGCGATTGGGCCACGCAGTCCAGAACGCCCATCTGCTTGCAAAGAGCATAGGTAATCCGTCCCCGCAGCAGCTTGGAGGGAGCGGTGACGATCGGCGTGCCCACCGCGAAGCCGTCGTAGCTGGTGCTGCCGCCGCCAAAGCTGGAGCGGGTCGAGCTGAACATCGGCCAGCGACAATAGCTGAAGATAGTCATTGTAGTCCATCATCGGCAGGAAACGGATGCGGTCCACCACATCCGGCAGCGTGGTCGCGAAGCGTTGCCGGAGGAGGTTTTCCCAGTGCGGAATCAGCGACCTGGTCAGCACCAGCTTGCCCAGCGGATCGCCGCCCAGAATCCCGCCGAGAAGCTCATCGAAATCCGGATGAAACTTGAACGGCGACTGAAGGCAGGCATAGACATGATCCTCTTGCGCCAGGCCGAAATGGCCTCGGTCCCTGAATGGAGCACGCGGTTGCGGCCGGTAGTAATGGATCGGCAGCGTCTTCAGTAGGGCCAGCTTTTCGGTGTAATGGCTGGAGCACTCGCTTGTTTCGAGGTCCTCAACCGAGATGTAATAGTCAATCGTGTCGATCCCCGTGGTGACCGGGTGGCCCAGCGTCACGCATTGCAGCGGCGCCAGCCGGGAGAATGCCAGCGAATAAGTGATCGGCTCCAGGCCAATGTCAGTATAAAAAAGCACATCCAACTGCTGTTCGGCAATCAACCGCCGGGCTGCGGCAACCATGCGCGGCACCTCCACGTAGTGCTCCGCATGCTCCCTGATGAAGTTGGCCACATCATCTTCATAATGACCGATGGACAGGACCGTCACGTCGAATTCCTTGCGTGACAGCATGGTAACCAGACCGCGCATCCAATGGCCAAGGGTGTGCGTCCTGAAAAACGTCGAAACGAATCCCACCCTGATCCTGTCCGGCATCCTCACTGCCGCTTGCGCCATCCTCACTGCCGCTTGCGGCATCCTCACTGCCGCTTGCGGCTTAGCGATACCGCCATCATCCGGCGCCCGAAACAACCCGGCATAGTCGCGCATGATTTCCCGATCGTTGAGCCCCTGATACGCCAAAAAAAACAGCGGATCGGCCGGTTCATCGGTTAGGTCGACGACAATACCCTCTACCCGCAGCCGGCGGATCTCGTCGACCAAACGCTGCCGCCAGGCTTGCAAATCCGCCGCCGACTGAAAAATGACCGGTAGGCAGGTCGCGATGGATATGCGGGCCCGATCCGTGGGTTTGAGCAGGTACGCCTGGCGCAAGGAGGCCAGTGCCTCGTCGGCCTTACCCTGATCGGCCAGGAGCGATCCAAGGCAAGCGTGTGCCGGGGCCAGGGTGGGATCGCAATGGATGGCCGTGCGAAAGGCCACCTCCGCCTGGTCTGATTGGCCCACCTCTTGAAGGCAGCTCCCCAGGTGGACATGGCCCTCCGCGTAACGCGGCTGCAACCTGACTACCTGGCGAAAACTGTCAATGGCCGCCAGCACGTACCCCAGGGCGCGCAAAGTGGTCCCCAGGTTTAGATGGACCGCGGCAAGATTCGGGTCGAACCGGAGAGCTTGCCGATAGCTGGCCACGGCTTCATCGAGCTGGCCCAGTTCTTGGTAGACGTTGCCCAGGTTGTTGTGGGCCAAGGCGAAATCCGGTTTGACGAGCAGGGCCTGGCGATAGCTGGCGACGGCGTCATCCACCCGGCCCAGCATCTTCAGCGTGATGCCAAGGTTGTTGTGGGCCTGGGCTATGTCCGGGCGCAACAGCAGCACCCGCCGATAGCCGGCTGCCGCCTCGTGGAAGCGGCCTTGCTGCCTCAAGGCGTTGGCCAGTTCGAATTGTGCCTCGGCTTCCGATTTTGCCATGAATGACGCTCCTATGTAATACTCTTATCAATGCCGGCCCCGCAAGCCATTGCCTTGGGCCGACCGAGGTGTTACAAGAAACTACATCGCTAGCGCGCACTTTTGGGTGGCACGCCCTGAGGTACTCCGAAGGGCGTGAAACCGTGCAGTCCAGGCACGCCCTTCGGAGTACCTCAGAGCGTGCCACCCTGGCCGCGTCGTCTTATGGGAGATTCAAGCATGCGCCTCGTGGCCGCGGCGGTATTGTCGCTGGCGCTCGTTGCCGGCGTAAACGGGCAGACCGGGGAAAAGACCGGTGAAAAGACCAGGGCGACAATGCGCTTCGGCATCGAGCTTGACGCCAAGAAATTCCCCCAAAATACTCCCAAGGACACGCTCGGCTCGATCCTCAAGGCCCTTGGCGACAAGCAGGTCGACTACGTCCTGGCCCATCTCACGGACCCCGCCTTCGTCGACCAACGCGTGGCCATGTACGCGGCCGAGCTTGGCGGCAACCTCACCGCCGGGCAAAAACAATCCCTGGCCTTCGGTCGCCTTGTCGAGACCGTCACCGGGCACTTCCTCGACGATCCCGACAAGCTGACGGAATTGCAGCAGTTCCTCAAAAACGGCGAATGGTCCGAGCAGGGCACCGATGCCGTCGCCAATTTGACGGGACTGCCTCGCCATGTGTTCATGAAGCAGATCGCCCCGGAGCAGTGGGTGCTGCTCAACCGCGAAAAGTAACACGATTCTTCCTCCTCGACTTCAAGGCATTCTGCATGTCCACCGACTCCGTGATTGACCTTCGCAGCGACACTGTCACCAGGCCCACCCCCGCCATGCGCGCCGCCATGCACGCGGCCCCAGTCGGCGACGACGTTTTCGACGACGATCCCACCGTGCATTTGCTGCAGGACCGCCTGGCCGACATGCTGGGGAAAGAGGCCGCGCTGTTTGTACCGTCAGGAACGATGTCCAATCAGATTTGCGTCAAGGCCCACACTCAGCCAGGCGACGAACTGCTTTGCGATGTGGACTGCCATATCCACCTTTACGAAGCCGGCGGCGCCGCGGTCCACAGCGGTGTCACGATCCGCGTGCTCCATGGCGATCACGGCATTCTCGATGTCAGCCAACTCGAAGGGCAGATCCAACCCGACAACGAGCACCACGTCCGCACGCGGCTGGTTTGCCTGGAGAACACCCACAACCGCGGCGGGGGCCGGGTTTATCCGCTGGAAAAGATACGGGCCATCGGCGATTGGGCGCATCATCATGGCCTGGCCATGCATCTCGATGGGGCCAGGCTATGGAACGCGATGGTCGCTAGCGGCATCAGCGCTGCCGATTGGGCTGCGCCCTTTGACAGCGTTTCGGTTTGTTTCAGCAAGGGCCTGGGTGCGCCGATCGGTTCGGCGCTGGCCGGCAGCCGCGAATTTATCGCCCGCGGCCGCCGGCTGCGCAAGCTCTTCGGCGGCGGCATGCGTCAGGTAGGCATCCTTGCCGCGGGGGCGCTTTACGCGCTGGATCACCACATCGATCGTTTGGCCGAGGATCACCGCAACGCCCGCCTCCTCGCCAAGGCCGTCGCCGCCACGCCGGGGTTGCGGCTCGATCCGCCGGAGGTCGAGACAAATCTGGTGTGGATTGAAGTCGATCCAGCTTTCGGCACGGCACCGGACATCACTTTGGCGCTGAAAGAGCGCGGCATTCTGGTGCACTGCGCGGGACAGCACACGTTTCGCGTTTGCACTCATTTGGATGTTTCAACTCAACAGGCTGTGCGGGCCGCTGAGGCGATTGAGGGGCTGAGGAAAATGCGTTAGTATCCGCAAGTGTTCTTCTCTCTGGCCTGCTTTGGTTGCGTTGCACCCCCCCACACGTGATTGCTGTCTCAACCTCCCTTTCCTCTCGGAATGAACCCGGGAACACCGGTCTCCACGACGGGATTGAACCTGACCCGCAACTTGATTCCTTCGCTGATTTTCCGCACGGCCTCTTCAGGAAGCGTGGAGACTTCAAAGTTCTCCTTGATCCGTCTGGGGGTCTTCGAGGTGGTCAGCAGGGCCGTCCCTCGTTGGATGGCCCACGCAAGCAAGACCTGTGCCGGGGTCTTGTTGACTCGCTTGGCGATTGCGGTAACGACAGGGTCTTCCAGCACATTAGGCTCGCTGCTATGCCCCAGCGCTGCGAACGCTTGCAACACGATGCCGTTCTTTCTGCAATAGTCCAAAAGTTCCCATTGCGGCAGATAGGGATGGGATTCGACGTGAACAACCGCAGGCTTGATCCTCGCCGCTTCAAAGATCTCTTTCACCTGGCCCAGGCCAACGTCGGATAATCCGATGGCTTTGCACTTGCCCTCATCCACCAGGCGCTCCAGCGCCCTCCATGTATCCAGCAACGTCACGCCTTTGTCATAAATCACATTGCCACTGGCATCCCTCGGGTCCTGGTCGTCTCCAGGTTGGAAGGCAAAGGGGGTGTGGATGAGATAAAGATCGACATAGTCGAGTTGAAGTCTCTTAAGACTGGCGTCGAACGCGGGTTTGACGCGTTCAGGACGATGATTGTTGTTCCAGAGCTTCGTGGCGATAAACACTTCCTCCCGCTTGATCTTTCCCGCCTTGAACACCTCCTGCATCGCTTCGCCAACCTCCTTTTCATTTCGGTAGCGTTCCGAAGCGTCGAGCTGGCGAAATCCCGCCTCCAGGGCCGCCTTGGTCGCGGTTATGGTCGCCACAGGGTCGGGAATCAGCGTGCCGAAGCCGAGTGCGGGGATAGCACCGGATCCATTGTTGAGGGCCATCTTGGTGTAGCGAAGGTTGTCATTCTCTGCCATTGTTGCACCTCTTTGATATTGCTTTCCACCTTCCTGAATGCCGTTTGCCTGCAGACCGCACATAGAATTGTAGAAAACTCCGTTTACGCAGTCATGGTGACCGGCAATCGGAGGAATCCTGGACCGGTGATGCCGAAATGCAAGTTCTTCCCGCCAGGGCTTTCCGCCTAGAAGTCGCCCGGCGCCTTCGAAATTCAAACGCGTTTTGTTCGATGATCGGACTCGGCCGCATGGGCGTCAACATGGTGCGGCGACTGCTGAAAGCAAGTCCTTGCACCACAAGATATTACGCCCGGAGGGATTCGAACCCCCAACCTACGGTTCCGAAGACCGTTGCTCTATCCAGTTGAGCTACGGGCGCACAGCCGTTCGGTAACATTGTAGCCCGCGTCGGCGTGATGGCCAACGACCACGCCGAGGGGCGAGGGGCGACGGGCGACGGGCGACGGGCGAGGGGCGAGGGGCGAGGGGTCGTCGCTTCTCACTTCCTCAGTGCCTCGTTGACCGCAAACCACAACTCATTCATGCGAAACGGCTTCCGCAATAGACGCACTTGCTCGCCCTGATACGTCGGCTCCCCGGGGTTGGTCTGCAGCAATCCGGTGCAAAGCAGGATGGGCAACTCCGGCCATTGCTGGCGAATTCGCTTGAAGGTCACCGAACTGTCCTCGCGGGGTATCATCAGGTCGAGAATCACCAAATCGAAAACCTCGCCGTTGCCCAGCATCTCCAGCGCTGCCGTGCCCCTGGTCGAGCAGGTGACGCGGTGGCCGGCGATCTCCAGCGAGCGGCGGACGATGTCGAGCAAGGTCTGTTCGTCGTCCACCACCAAAATACGGCCGCTGGGCATCTTATCGGGCTCTGCGTTGCCCTCATCGCCCGCCAGGCGCTGGGTCACCGGCGCCTGGCCGGTGAGGCGCGGCAAATAGAGCTTGACCGATGTGCCTTCGCCGGGCCGGGAATGAATCGTGAGGCAACCCTGGTGGCCCTGGATGATCCCCAGCGCGACCGGCAAACCCAGCCCCGTGCCCTTGCCCACATCCTTGGTGGTGAAAAACGGATCGAAAGCGTGCTCCAGCACGTCCGGCGTCATGCCCTTGCCGCGGTCGCGCACTTCCAGCACAACGTAGTCGCCGGCCGGCACGATCTCGGGATAGGCCGGCAGTTGCTCGGTGAGAATCAGGTGCTGCAAGGAAAATGCAATCGGCTCGGGTCCCGTCACGGCGTCGCGAGCATTCAAAGCCAGGTTGATCAGGACCTGCTGGAGCTGATTGCCGTCGGCCAACGCGGTGAGAGGCTCGCCGTCCCTGTCGGCGCCCAGGATCTCGACGTGAACGTCGATGCACATCGAGCGCCGTGCTAGCTCGGCCGTGGCGGTCAGCAGCTTGGCCATGTTGGTTGCTTGCCGGCTTAGGGCCGGTTGGCGGGCGAAGGCCAGCAATTGCCGGGTCAAATTGGCCGCGCGGTCGGAAAGCTCGACGATCGATTTCAGGAAGTTTCTCAACTCGGCCCCGGCGCCGGGCTCGCGCAAACCCAGCGCGGCATAGCCCTGAATGCCGGCAAGCAGGTTATTGAATTCGTGGGCCACGCCGCCCGCCAACGTGCCGACGCTTTGCATTTTCTGGGCGTGCAACAGCTGGCGCTCGAGCTTTTTGCGCTCTGAAATGTCGCGATTGATGCCGACGAAATGTGTCAGGCGGCCGCGGCTGTCCACGATGGGAGAAACGGCCAACGACGTGTCGACCAGGCTGCCATCCTTGCGGCGATTAAGCACCTCGCCTTGCCAGCTGCGGCCGGCGCGGATGGTCCGCCAAAGAGCGTCGTAGAGCGCCGGCTCGTGAGCGTCGCTCCTGAACAGGCGCGTGTTCTGGCCGATCAGCTCCTGGCGATTGAACCCGGTCATCGCCTCGAGGGCGGCATTGACGTGGAGAATCGTGCCCTGCAGGTCGGTGATGCAGATGCCGTCACGGGCCGACTCCAGGGCGGCGATGAGGAGCTGATTCGATTCCTGCAGGCCGAAACGGATGACCGCTTCGCTCACGCGCTTGGGAAGCTCGGCGAGAAACGTCAGAGCGTTGTCCTTGACGACGTAGTCGATCGCCCCGGCCAGCAGCGCCTGCGTGGCGATCTTGGCGTTTTCGTGGGCGGTGATGATGAGCACCGGCGTGCGGATGCCCTCGCGGACCAGGGTCTGCAGCAGCTCCACGCCGTACATGTCGGGCAGGAGATTGTCGAGCAAAACGAGGTGGTAGGGGTTTTGACGCAATACGATGAGCGCATCGGTGCCGTTGCGGCACGTAGCGACCTCGTGGCCGGCACGTTCCAGATGCAAGCGCATGAGGAACGCGACTTCCTCATTGTCTTCCACCACAAACAATCGCAAGGCATTGGTCATGCATCGATCTCATCGCGGCGCGTCGAAGGTCATCAATACGGTCACGCCGCCTTCAAGCCATTGCCACTGGACCGCTCCACCCCAGAGGCCGGCCGATTCCCGCAGGAGCACGCACTCCGGCCGTTCGTGCCAGTTGCGGGGAAGCTGACGGGTAACGCCGCCCGGCGGAGCCCCTGACGGCCCCTGCCCAAGGCTGACAGCATGAGCAGTCAATTCTACGATGCTTTCCATGGAACGGGAGGAAAATCTGTACAGGATCGGCGTTCCGCCCGCGGTCTCCGCAAGCAATCTTAGGGCCGCGGTCAAGGCCCGCAGCACCAGGGCACGCGGAGCCAGAATCTTGGCGGCTTCCCAGTGACACTCGAATGCCGGCGGCGGCTGAAACGCCGCCATGGCCTCCTCGGCCAGGCCGGCGAGGACCAGCACTTCCGCGGGCATGACGTTATCGCCCAGTCTCGCCAGCTGGCCCAATGTTTCCACCAGTGTTTGCGTGCGCCGGCCGACACCCAAAAGACGGCGAACAATGTCCTGACCGACGTCGCTAAGCCGTGGCGTCTCATCCAACTGCAAGAGCTGCAGCAGCCCTTGCAAGGCGATGAGCTGATTGACAAGGTCGTGATTAAGGCCCTTGCGGCAGGCAGCCAGAAGACGTTGGCAACGCTCGGGATCTGGTTGAGGCATAGGTTGCATGGGTAGTCCGCGTCATCCGGATTTGGCATGGCCTTGTGTCGTGTGGTCTCTAATTTAGCGTTCTTGAGTCCGCTGTAAAGTAGGTCCCGCTTGCCGAGCTATCTATTACCAACCTCTTTGCTGCCGGCTCGCCCCCGGATTTGGTAGCCGAGGAGAAGATCTTGGAGACGCTGGTAGCCCCGCCAGAGCGTCTTGACGCCGGGGTCGCCATCTCCTTTGCGTCCCAGAAAACCTCCCAAGCTGGCAACGCCGCGAACGAAGTTCCCACGCGGGTCGGTCTCGAAGCGGCGACGATCCTCGCTGCAACCGTTCTTCTCGATGTGATGTGCGATCTTTCGAATCCGAAGCAGATTAAGATTACGAGTATAAAGAGGATTAAGAGCACGAGAAAGAGAACGATTAGGAGCAATTGCCAGCAGCACGAATCCCGCTCTTAATCTTCATCGCAATCGTCATCCTCTGCCTGCTCTTAATCCTCATCTTAATCTTTCTCTGCTTTCAATCCTCATGAGCCTGCCGAACATGCTCCGCCACTCGATCGGCGGCGATATGCCAGCCGCAGCTATTGCAAGTCGGCGCCTTGTCGTAGCAACCATCGCAGTAAAGCGGCCCGCCTCGGAAGAACTGCTCCAGCCTTGACTGGTGTTCGGCGCTCAGATCGCCCGGATCGTTGGGCAACGGCATGGTGGTGCCGCAACTGTCGCAGTTGCGCGAGTTGAATTGCTGAAGCAGCGGCGCGAAATGGTCGTGCATGCCGCGGTTGACGACGCCGGTCCCATTGCACAGCGGGCAGGCCATCTTCATCTGGGCGGCAATCGCCTTGCGGATGAAGGCGCTTTTGTTGGGCAGCTTGTTGAGAAACTCCGCCAGCTCGGCTTCGATCTTGAAAGCCACCACCTCGGTTTTGTTGGCATTTTTACGCACCACGGCTCAATCTCCTTGTTCCTGTGTACATCATCAATGTAACGGTGCCCCGGCGGTTGAGCAAGCCAGGTTGCCGACGATACCAACCCGAAGCGCCAGCGAGGGATACGGTTGGCCCTCGCTGGCGCTTCGGGTTGGTAAGGAAAATTTCCGGGAGCGAAACGCGGGTTTGTGCGTCTATACAGCGGCAACGAGGGGCGGGGGAAAACAGTGACCCTGACGGATCAGCAAATTGCCGCACGCGCCGGCGCTGGGGACGTGGCCGCCTTTGTGCAGTTGGTCGAGCGCTATCGCGCACCGCTGATCGGTTACGTTTTTGGTCTTACCGGCCGCCGCGAGGAGGCGGAAGAGCTGGCCCAGGACGCTTTTTGCCGTGTTTGGGAGAAGTTGCCGACGCTCAGGCAGCGCGATAGCCTGCCCGGCTGGCTATACAGGATCGCTCACAACCTGGCGGTGTCGGCTGGCAGGCGGCCGCGGTTGGCGCTGCTTGGCTCACGATCCCGCCAGTCCGCCGGTGAAACCGCCGGAGCGGACGTTGGCAGTGCACCAGGCCGTGGCCGAATTGCCGGAGCCGCAGCGGGTGGTGGTGTCACTGCGGCATTTTTCGGGATTGTCACATGAGGAGATAGCGGAAGCGCTGTCGATCCCGGCGGGAACGGTGCGCAGCCGATTGTCGCGGGCTTATGAGCGGCTGAGGCCGATGCTGGCGGCATGGTTGGAAGAATGACGATGACCGCCCCAAGCCCCGACCCCTGCCGGCTTGCCCGGCAGGTGAAGAAGTTCGGTGGCTAGAAAGGCGGGCGACCCAAGCCTCGACCCCTGCCGGCTTGCCCGGCAGGGGTCTGGAATTGTTTCAAAGGAACGCTGTGATGCCGGCCGACCATCAATCCCTGGAAGACCTGCTCAGCGCCGCCGGCCGCGACGTGCAGCCCAGCGTCCCCGGCTGGCAATCGCTGCCCGCCCGCCTCGCCCAGACGCCGCAAAACAAGCCCCTGTCGCTAGGCCGCTGGGGAACACTGCCGATCGGCGTCGCGGCTGCCGCGGTCATCGCCATGCTGGTCGGCTATTTATTCCTCGCCCACCAGCCGCTGCACGCTCAGGATCTGCCCATCGAAGTCCAGCGGAAGAGTGTCGACCTGACCATCCTCAGCGTCGCCGAGTCCGAAAGGGAGACGCTGTATATGCCGATCCTCGAATTGCGGGGCGAGCGGCAAGGCGGCAAGCAGTTGCGCGGCCAGGCATTGGTCAAAGATCGCCGCCTGGTGCTGCATCTGAAGGCCGGCGACAACATCGTCAAGTTCACCGACATCGCCGCCACCATCGACCCGACCAGCGTCCGCTTCGAGAGCTTGACCGATCCTTTGAGGACGACCGTTGTCGAGCAGAGCTTCGAGTACGACCTGGCCACGGCCGACGCGTTATTGAAGCGGTACATCGACCGCGACATCGTTTGCGTGGACAAATCAGGCCAGGAGCTGACCGGGGTTTTGGCGTCCTACGATGACCAAACGATTGTGCTCAAGGACAAGGACGGGACCGCGCAGAATGTCAGCCGACGGTCGCTGCAAGCTGTGCGGCTCAGTGAAATGCCGGCCGATTTGATCGTCAAGCCGACGTTGGTGTGGAAGCTGCGCACGCAGACGCCGGGCAAGCATGAGACGATGCTGAGTTACATTTGCGGGTTTGTGAAATGGCAGGCGGATTATGTGATCGAGGTGGCGCCGGGCGAGCCGGACGTTTTGGAAATCAACGGGTGGGTGACGGTGGAGAACACCAGCGGGTCGACCTATCCGCAGGCGGGGTTGCGGTTGATTGCGGGCGATGTGCGGCGAGTGCAGGATCCTTGGGCTTTGTCGCCGGTGCAGCGTGAGCTTTTTAAGGCTAGGTTTGCGGATGACATGGTCACTTTTCTTGGCGCCGAAGCGCCCGCACGGCCGGCGGATTGGAAAGCATTCATAGAGCATACGTTGTTCGAGTATCACCTCTACGCCCTCAACACGCCTTGCACAGTTGCCGATCACCAAATCAAGCAATTGAACCTCCTAAAAAAACAGGGCGTCAAAGGGACGCGCCGCTACGTCTTCGATCCGCGGGATAGCCGGCGCAACCTGGCCATCGAGCTGCTCATCAAGAACGAAAAAGAAAACAACCTCGGCATGCCCTTACCCAAGGGTTCCGTAACACTGCAGCAGCGCGGCTCCGACGGCGAGTTGGCGATCATTGGCCAGAGCGAAATCGACCACACCGCCGTCAAGGAGGAGCTGACGCTGCGCTTTGGCCATGCATTCGACGTGATCGGCGAGCATCGCGAAGTCCAGCTCGAGAAAATCGGCAAGAATCAGCGCATCACCTACGAGACGCGCATTCGCAACCACAAGCCCAGTCCAGTGCCGGTGAAGTGTTTCGGCGAGCGTCTGGGGACCACCGGCGAGCTGCGCGAGGCGTCGCTGCCGCACAAGGTTGAGGACAGTCAGACGTTTTACTTCGAATTCACGCTGCCCGCCAACGCGGAGCAGGTCATTCGCTACACGATCGTCTACAGGGGGCAGTCATGAAAATATTTTCACCGCGAAGAACGCAAAGAACGCAAAGAGGCAAACGAATTTGGCCTTTCTCTTTCCTTTGCGCTCTTTGCGTTCTTTGCGGTGGGTTTTTCGGTGCGCTTGGCCAGCAGCCCATCCCAGAGGCCGAACAAGGCGAAGGCGTCAGCCTGACCATCTACAACCAGGACTTCGTCGTGGTCCGCGAACGCCGGCTGATCGATCTGCCCAAGGGCCGCGGCAATGTCCGCTTCCGCGACGTGGCGGCTACCATTGTGCCGGAGACTGTGCAGTTCTCCACCCTCGGCCAGGCCGACGCCGCACGGGTGGTCGAGCAGAACTATGAGTTCGACCTGGTCAGCGCCGACAAGCTGCTCGACAAGTATATCGACCGCGACATCGCCGTGGTCACCCGCGAGGGCGACACCCTCAAGGGCAAGCTGCTCAGCTTCGACGGAAGCTATTTGAGCCTGCAAACTGCTGCCGGCATCGACCTGGTGCCGCGCGTGGGGCACATCAAGGACATCCAATTTTCGGCGCTGCCGTCCGGGCTGCTGACGCGGCCGACGCTGGTTTGGCTGGTGGATGGGAAAAAGACGGGCAAGCAACTTGTGAGGGTGGCTTATGCCGCGGGCAGGATGAATTGGCATGTCGATTATCGGGCACGGGTGAATCAGGCCGCCGACAAAATGGACATTGCCGGTTGGGTGACTGTGACGAACGAGACGGGGACGACGTTTAAGGACACGCAAGTGAAATTGATGGCGGGGGATCTGCACCTTGTTCCCAAGCGTCAAGATGCATTTGTACAACCACTTCCGGAACTTGGCGTACTCGTCGAAGGCCGCGGCGCATTGGGCATTTTGGAAAAGTCCTTTGCCGATTTCCACCTCTACGAACTCGGCCGCAAAACCACCATCACCGACCACGCAACCAAGCAAATCGAGCTGCTCAACATCGAAGGCATTCCCGTCGTCCGCAAATACGCAGCGCACGCCAATGAAACCCGCGTTGCCGTGCTGCTGGAGTTCAAGAACAGCGATCAGACCGTCAAGGGCCTCGGCATTCCGTTGCCCAAGGGGTCGATCCGCGTCTTACAGGCTGGCGCTGACGGCAACGCGGAATTCGTCGGCCAGGATGCCATTGACCACACCCCCAAGGACGAACAGGTTCGCGTCCGCCTGGGGTATGCGTTCGATCTCAAGGTGCAGCGCACGACATTGGCCACGCGCATGACAAAAGAGAAGGAGTATCTCGACCAGCAAGTCAAGCTCCGCAACCACAAGGCGGAGGCGGTCATGGTGGAGGTGATCGAATTTGTCAACGGCCGGCGGGAGGCGGTCATTTCCGAGAACAGTCAGCCGTTTGTGCGGCGGGATATGAACACGCTGGTGTTCACCGTCAACGTGCCGGCGAATGGGGAGACGGTGGTGAGTTATACGGTGCGGTACACGCGCTAACCACGACCCCTGCCAGCTTGCTGGCAGGTGAAGCAGGTCGCTGGCTAAGGCAGCTCGGCTTACTAAAGCACGACCCCTGCCAGCTTGCTGGCAGGTGAAGCAGGTCGACAGCTAACACGGCCCGGCTTACTAAAGCACGACCCCTGCCAGCTTGCTGGCAGGTGAAGCAGGTCGCCAGCTAAGCGCGTTTTGAGGGCGCAATTTACGGCTGGCCGAGGCGAGGCGTGGTCTGAGCCACCGACCTGCTTCACCTGCCAGCAAGCTGGCAGGGGTCGATCACACAGGCTGCGGTGGTTTTTTAGCCACTGAACCGCTTCACCTGCCAGCAAGCTGGCAGGGGTGTGCGACGGAAAGTGTACCGAGTCTGAGGAGTGAGAGTCTCCTTCAGACCTGGTCCTCAAGTTTGTAACTGAAGGTAACTGCGTCCCCGCGAGGGGAGGTGGAGAGCAACCGGAGGTGAACCAGCGGCCTGTAGAAAAGCGAACTCGATTCGGCCTGGTGATTGCGGCGAGCCTGCACCCTAAAGGCAAAACCCAGACCACGACGACGAAGCCCGGGGCCAAACGCCTGATCGAGGGCAGATCGTGGAAGCCGACCGCGCTAACAGAGGACGGCATCGTGAACAGCGACGGTCGGGCGCACCGGGTGGTTGGAGACAGGACGTTGGGACGGCTTGGTACATGAATCCGTGAGGCCTGTGCGGTTAAGGACGGCCTTCGCCGGCTGCACAGGAGTCAGAGCGTCCGTAGTAGCGACGAAGCCGGGTAATGCCGGTGGAGCCAAGGGACGCAGGAAGATGGATGCGTGATGACTGCACCACGGGAAACAACACCGTCGTTAGTGCCTGCAAAGGCTACGCAAGGCGGAGACGTTCTTAGCCGCTGGCTATGGACGGAACCTGCGGTATGGACGGAACGCATGTTGACAGCGCTCGAAGAGGGCGTCAAAGGAGGAGTATGGTTTAGCCTGAACGACAAGGTGTATGCGGAGCGGAACCTGCGGGCGGCAGCTGGGAAAGTGGCTGCTAACGAAGGCGCTCCGGGCGTGGATCACGTGACGGCCGAAGCCTTTATCGACGATGTGGACGCGAACGTGGCGAAGCTATCGGCGGCGTTGCAGGATGGTTCCTACGAACCACAAGCAATCCGGCGGGTGTTTATTCCGAAGCCGGGGAGCAACGAGCAACGCCCGCTGGGCATACCCACGGTGCGTGACCGCGTTGTACAAGGGGCGGTCCGGCACGTACTCGAGCCGATTTTCGAGAAGGAGTTTGCAGCGCACAGCTACGGCTTTCGGCCCGGACGGGGCTGCAAAGACGCCTTGCGGCGGGTGGACGAACTCTTGAAACAAGGTCACGTGTACGTGGTCGATGCCGACCTGAAAAGTTACTTCGACACGATCCCGCATGAGCGGTTAATGAACCGGTTGCGGGAACGCATCGCGGACCGACGGGTGCTCGGACTGATCGAGTCCTTTCTGAAGGCCGGCATACTTGACGGCATGCAGGAATGGGAACCCGAGGCCGGGCGCCTCAAGGAGCGGTGCTAAGTCCGCTGCTGAGCAACATTTATCTGAATCCTCTGGACCACCACTTGGCGGGCCTGGGATACGAGATGGTGCGGTATGCGGATGATTTCGTGATTTTATGCCGCAGCCAGGCCGAGGCCGAGCAGGCGTTGACGGTAGTGCGTCAATGGTGCGAGGTCGCGGGTCTGACGCTGCACCCAACCAAGACCAAAATCGTGGACGTGCGGGTCGATGGCTTTGACTTTTTGGGCTTTCACTTTCAGACCACGCGGCAGGGTCGCCTGACCCGTTGGCCCCGGAAGAAAAGCATGCAAAAGCTCAAGGACACGATTCGAGCGAAAACGACCCGAGCGAATGGCCGCAGCCTGATGGTTATCATTCAGGATGTGAACCGGACGCTCCACGGCTGGTTTGGGTACTTCCAGCACAGTTGTCGGCCTACGTTCCTCTCCGTGGACAAGTGGGTGCGCATGCGGTTGCGGAGTATACTCCGTAAGCGTGCGGGCCGTCGTGGCCGCGGTCGGGGACGGGATCATCAGCGCTGGCCCAATGCCTTCTTTGCCGGGCAAGGGTACTTCTCCCTTGAAGTAGCCTACGCTGCGGCTCGTCAATCCCCTAGCGGGTAAGACTATCAACCGGAGAGCCGGATGCGGGAAAGCCGCCCGTCCGGTTCGGAGGGAGGGGGAGCCGAATTCAATCGGCTCTCCCTACCCCTATCGCCCACGGCGGCTGGGGTGGTTTATTGGCCTGGATATTTACTGACCTGACTCGCCCAACAAAGGAGCAATCATGAAACGGCTTATTACGTTTGCCATTCTCGCGACCGCCCTCGCGGCCGCATTTCTTCCACCTGCTCGCGTTCTCGCCCAACCCAAGCAAGCCGATCAAGCCAAACCTGGCATCCACCTCACCGTCTACGACAGCTTCGCCCTGGTCAAAGACCGACGCGAGCTGCCCGATGAATTCAAAAAGGGCATCAACATCATCCACTTCCGCGACGTCGCCGCCACGCTCGATCCGACCAGCGTCAGTTTCCGCTCGTTGACCGATCCCGAAGCGGTCGTCCAGGAGCAGAACTACGAGTTCGACCTGGTCAATGCCGACAAGCTGCTGCAGAAGTACATCGATCAGAAAATCACCGCCCATCTGCGCGACGGCAAGTCCTACGAAGGCTTCTTGCTCAGCTTCGACGCCCAGCGTCTGGTCCTGGCCGGCGACAAGGAAAAAGGCCCCATCTTCGTCGTCGAGCGCGGCGACAACATCAAACGCATCCAGTTTTCCAAGCTCCCTGAGGGCCTCTTAACCCGGCCGACTCTGGTCTGGGAGGTCGAGGCCCGCAAGCCCGGCAAGCACCTGGTGGAAGTCTCGTACATCGCCAAGCAGATCCGCTGGCGGGCTGACTACAACCTCGTCGTCAGCGGCGATGACAAGACGATCAACCTGTCCGGCTGGGTGACCGTCGAAAACAACAGCGGCACCCAATTCGCCAATGCCAAGGTCAAGCTCATGGCAGGCGACACCACGCCGGATTATAGCCGCATGCAGTGGGGCAGCGGGCCGGATTACTACAAGACTGTCACCACGCTGCCGCCCACCGACAAGGCCGGGCCCGATCCCAGCCAGATGATCGGCGATTACCGCATTTATTCGCTGCCGGAGGCGACCACCATCGCCAACAACCAGATCAAGCAGGTCGAGCTGATCCGGGCCAGCAAGGTGCCTGTCACCAGGACGTATCTGTACGATGGAGCAAAGATGCAATGGTTCCGCAACCAGTATTACTGGGACGCCGGTTTCGGCACCGAGGCCAACAAGAAGGTCAACGTGCTGCTGGAGGTGCAAAACCGCGTTGCCGACAACCTTGGCATCAGCCTGCCGCGCGGCAAGATGCGAGCCTACAAGCAAGACATCGACGGCGCCATGGAGTTCATCGGCGAGGACTGGATCAGCCACACCTCACGCGACGAAAAGGTCGTCCTCTACATCGGCGACGCCTTCGACATCGTCGGCGAACGCAAGCAGACGTCGTTCACGCGCATCGACAAGAACACCGTCAAGGAGGAGTTCGAAATCAAGATCCGCAATCACAAGAAGGAGGAAGTGACGGTGAAGGTGCTGGAGAAGCTCTACCGCGGCAGCGAATGGCGGATTTTCAACAACACGCAGCCGATGGAGCAGATTGACAGCCGGACGGTGATTTTCCCAGTGCGCGTACCTTCAGACAAGGAGGCGGTGGTAAAATACCAGGTGGAGTACAAGAGTGGGCAGTGAGCCTTGACCAGTGGGCAGTGGGCAGGACCCCTCGTTCCCAAACTCCCGTTTGGGAACGCCTGCTTTCCAAACTCCTGTTTGGTCGCGGCCGCAACCCCCCGATGACTTTGTGCCAGCAAACAGGAGTTTGCAGGACGTGCGTTCCCAAACAGGAGTTTGGGAACGAGGGCGATCGCCGTTTCAAAGGAGATCTCACCATGCCAACCAGATTTCCGTTCGCCCTCGCAATGACCTTGCTATGCGCCTGCACTGCGTTGCTGCCCGCATTCGCCCAAGACAAGGTTGACCCAGCCAAAAACGATGAGGAAATGCTGCAGGGCGCCTGGAATTTCGTCTCGTTCGAGCAGGACGGCAGCAAGTTGCCAAGGAAAAAAGGCGCTGAAATCCGGACCGTCACGTTTCAGGGAGACAAGTTCGAACTCAAACGGGACGGCGTGGTGATCCAGGTGGGAACCCAGGGGCTCGATCCCAGCAAGAATCCGAAAACCGTCGACGCCAGCGTTACGGAGGGCGAGGGCAAGGGCACAGTGCAGCTTGGGATTTATGAGCTCAAAGGGGATACCCTCACAGTTTGCTCCGACCCCCAGGGCAAGAAACGACCAACCGAGTTCAAAACGACGGCTGGCTCTGGTAATGTCCTTACGGTTATGCAAAGGGAGATAAAGCAAGGTGTTGACCCAAAGGATGCCAGCATTGTTTACGACAGGCCGTATCAGATGAATTCGGGGTTCAAGGTGTACAACGGCCAAGCGTATGACAAGGTCGCCGTTTACGTGGAACCCAAAACAAAGGTCCTACTGCCGGACAAGGCGACGGAAGTCGGCAAACACGACCAAGCCGATGTACTGCTGATCTATATGCAAAAACGCATGGGCTTCAAATATCACGTGGATCACTCCGTGAGCATTGCAGATCATCGCAAGACCATGGGCTGCGCAATCAAGCTGGAAAAGGGGTCGCTATTGATTGGGACTTTCGGGGAATTCAGCTTCCTGGAGGGATCCTGCTCCATGAAACTGCTTGTGCTTGTGCCTGGAAAAGTTGAAGTGGAACGACGCGTCGGTCTGAGCGGCGGCTATGGCGGGCGTGCCGGCTCGGAGCGGGCTCCAGAATTGATCAACCCCAAACGAGATGATCCAAAACCCGCTCTGGCAGAATCGAAAAAGGGGGCGCCTGAATGCTGGTTGCCGCCCACGACCGAGGACGGCTGGCACGAAATTCCTGCTGTCCCGGATATTGACCGTCGCGTTTTTAAGTGATAGACCGGATCGACAGCCGCACCGTGGTTTTCCAGTGCGGGTGTCGGCGAAGCTGATCGGCTTTGGGTCGGCGGGATATTTGACGGGAGTGGATACGCCGCCAGGCAGACCGGACGTTTTGCCGGAGGTCGATATCCTGGCTTTGCAGGAGATGTTGGGTTGGCTTTTTGCGGTTTTGCGACAGCGTTTTCCTGAGAGCTTGAGGGCATTGCGGCAACCTGGTTCGGTTACCAGCCCAGGTGCATTTGCCGCGGCATTAAATGCCCCTCTGGACCCAAGCGGGTCCAAAGGGGTCTTCGTCAATTAAACGCGGCCAGGTTTACCTGGTGCAGCACTCGGAGCCTGGAAAGCAGCAGTCCTGCCCGGCACCGCAGCAATCGCTTGGTTTGGCAACCACGCAGCACGGGCCGCTGGGGCAGCAGGCCGCGCCCACCGTGCAGCAATCGGCGTTGGACGCGATGCTGCCATGAGCCCAGACGCCGCCTGCAATCGCTAGCAACGCCGCCGCGCAGAAACTGATGACATACTTGCTAAGCATAGTAATCTCCAAAAAGGGAAAAATCTGGTTCAAGAATGTGTAGACTGGGCGCACGGCAGTTAACACAACCAAATGCAGTGGAGAATGTGGATCGCGGCAGAAGGGCCGGCAGTTTCACAAGCAGCGATCGCCGGGACGGCAAGCAGATCTGCGCAGTTTCCAGCGCAACCGGCGGCAAGGCAACGGACTGTAATTCACCCAAAAAGCCGTCATCGGCAAACAGGACCGTTGGCTGCATGTCGCAATGGCAGGGATCCGGCACCGGAGAGGGCGCTGGTTTTTGGTTAGATTTCGCGGTGTCGTCACCGGTATTTTCGGAGGAATGGCAGCAAGCCTTCGTGGCCGAGGTTGGCAGCGGCTGCTGGGTTGGTTTTTGCGGTTGCACACAGCAGTCCGCCTGGACCACAAAACAACACCAACCCGGCGGCAGCACCAGCGGGAGGCTGCAAGCAAGCACCAGTAATCTGACTATACGGCATCGCATAACCTAAATCATACCCTTACCGACCATGTCACGTCAAGCTACGCACTTTGCCTAATTTTCGGCCGCTTCCCTTGCCTTTCGGCTTGCGACTGATACGCTTATTGCTTGAGCCTGGAAAACAGGCACGTTCCTGCTAAGCAGGAGACATTGATCGGAAGACTAGGCGAAGAGCAACCCGGCCGGGCCGGGAGGCTAGTTGACGAGTAAGCCGACGTGGTTGAATACCTCCAAGAGGCATTCGACTACGTCGGCTTTTTTTGCGCAACGGCGACGCGGCGGGGCCCCGACCCCCAAAAGTCGGAGCGGATCACCTGGAGCGGACACCCATGAACCAGAAGGTATCAGACCATGGCAAGACGAAAGACATCATCAGCGTTGGACAAGGCTCTTTTGGCCCGCAGCGCGAACCGGCGCCAGAAACTGGCGGACGATCTGGCGAGCATGCGCGATTTCAAAACGGCGGATCGCACGGGTGACAGCGCCGACGTGGCGTTCGAGCTGAGCTGCGACGAGCTGTCGTCGCAGCTGGCGGAGCGCGACGCCCGTGAGCTCAGCCAAATCGAGCAGGCCGCGGCGCGTGGCCCAGGGTCTATACGGCATTCTGCGAGAACTGCCAGAAAAAGATCCCGGTGGCGCGGCTGAAAGCGCCCGCACACCACGCTCTGCATTCACTGCGAACGGGAGGCGGAAAAGCACCCCGGCGATTGGCAGGACCGTCGCAACAACGCCAACTGGGGCCGGGTCTTCGCCTCGGAAATCCGCACGCAAGAGAAGCGGGTCAATCTCACCGAACTGGAAAGGGACCAATCCAGGAAGGCGCGCGCGTCTTTGTTCCCTGGCATTTTCAGGACAACATGGGGTTTTATGGGTCGAATAGGGGATGATTAGGTTGGAATTGGTTACTTTTGCGGGATCCAGGATCGGATTTCCTGAGCCATCAGGCCAAACCTAACGGGAAAAGCCTTTTCAATGGCGGTTAGGTCGGCAATAATACGCCGGGCTTCGGCCAATGCGTGTTCGGTCTCAAGGTCCAGCGACGGACGATCCGTGCCGTAAACCAGCTTTTTCAACTGGGGCGATGCGAACACCGGTCGGCCGGCATTCAGCCCAACCTTCCAGGCCGCTTCGCCAACCTCGTGGTTCTTTCCGGTAAGATACCAAGCTTCAATAGTCGGCACCGTAAGGCCAAATGCGACCTTCAATTCCGGCCTGCCTTGCCTGGGTTTTAGCTGCTGCCTTGCCTTTGCAATGATGTTACGGGCTTTACAAAGCCGGCACTTTCCTCCACCGCCTGCGAGTGCGTCATGGGAGGCGTCGTGCAATTCCGTGGTGTCGCAATCCACGACTACAATCAAACCCTCGGCATCGGAGTTGTAGTGCAGGCCACGATAGACTCCGTCCAGTGCGCTAAAAAAACCGGGGACACCATGAGCATCCAGGCCCATGTTGATGGACTCCGGCGGTTTACCCAGGATGCCTTCGGCGAAAACCGCCATGGCCGCCTGATCGGCGGGCGATTCGCAGTAGAATCCGATCTTCATGGCTGCACTGCCACCCCTCCCAGCACGCCGCTGTACCACACTTCGCTGAGCGGCGAGTCACCCAGTATTTCCTCGAAGTGTTCGATGTCATTCAGACGATGCATCTCCACTTCAAGGCCTTTCTTCTGCGCCAATACCACCTCTTCCGGATGCTCCCGATAAAGATCCAGCAAGTAAGGCGAGTGAGTCGTGGCGATGACCTGAACTGCCGGCCGGCTCTCCCCACAACTTTCCGGATAACAAAGGCGATAAAGTGCGTCTTGCAAATGCCGCAGCAACCGGGGATGAAGTCCGCGGTCAATCTCCTCCATGGCCAATATCGAAGGCGGGTTTGGCAAATAAGCTAAGGTCAACAGCGCAAGAGCGATCAACGTGCCTTGCGATAAATCCTTGGCCGGAATCCGGTGGCCTCCTTTTTTGGTGCGCAACACGATGCCTTTGTTACCCGCTGCTGGCTTATCGAACAGAATGTAGTCGTATTCCGGAAGCCACTCGCACATTTCCGCCAATAGGGAAACCCATCGCTCAGGATAATTATCCTTGAAGTCGTCAAGAACTGCTGCAAGGCCTTCCCCGTTCATTTTTAAAGTACCGGAGCCGACCGGCACCGGGTTGGCTATTGCATCGGAGTCAAGAGTGAAAGTCTGGATGCGCTTCAGCCATTCCTGGCAGGCCTTCCACTCAGGCTGCGACAGGGCTTGGCCGCGCTCATTGGTGAACTGAGCAACGACATCGCCTTGGGGGCGCCACTGGAAAGCGCCAACGATGGATTGGGTGTTAAGTCGGATCTGCAACTTGACATCAACCGGTGCGTTTCGATCCTCAGCCGTGATGCTCAGGATGGATGACCGAGTCATGCCCATTTGCAACGCAACGCTTCCGGGGTTGACCCCTTGGCTATTGCAATCAGCCATGGTGGCAATGCAGCGCAGAGCCTGGAGAACCGTCGACTTACCTGAGCCATTTGGCCCCAGCAGCAAAGTGAATGGCGCCAGCTGCAATTTCGTCTGGCGCAACGCCTTGAAGTTGGTGAACTCTATCGATTCAATCATCGCCCACTCCGCGTCTAGGTTGCTTGCGTTCAACTGGACTGAAAGATCATTTCCCCATTATACGATGGCCGGTCCCTACCACTCACGGCAAAGCCTTGGCATCCGCTCCCCGCCGGCGTTAAATCTTCTTCATCTTGCCAGCATCGCCCTTGACAACCATAGTCCATTCAGTCTAATACTAGATTGATCGGTCTAAACCGGACCACCTCTCCCCCCGTGAGCATTTATGACAACCTCGCGCATCAGCATCGCCAGCATTCGCAAGGACCAGATCGTCGAGGCGGCCATGGCCGTGATCGCCGAGCAGGGCTTGCCGAATCTGTCTCTTTCGGAGATCGAACAAAAGGTGGGCATGCGCCGCGGCCAGCTCACCTATTACTTCAAGCACAAGGAAGACATCCTGCTGGCCGTGTTCGATCGCGTGCTGCAGGCTGACCTACGAACGCCTGGGCCGGCCGGCCGGTGTCGATTGCAACGATCGGCCGCAAAGCGGCTGGGCGATGGCTCAGTACCTGCTCGAGGCGCTCCTGACCAAGCCGCCCTTGTGCCCGGAATTCCATTGCCTGCAGTACACGTTCCTCAGCCAGATCGGCTACCGCGAAGACTTCCGCGAGCGCCTGGCGACGCTTTACGAGGAATGGCGCTCGGGCATGGCCGAGGGCCTGGCGGCGGATCTCGCCAAGCTCAACGGCCGCGGTAAGACCCCGCCGCGGGCGCTTGCCAGCTTGATCCAGGCGCTGCTGCACGGGCTGACCATGCAGGCGGCGGCCGACCCCAAGGCCTTTGACGGCCCGGAGATGTTGCAACTCTGCGTGGACGTGCTGGGCAATTACCTTGGCGCGGCAAAGGAAAACCACGCCCCGGCTCCACGCAGGGCCAGGGCGAGGGCGTCTGCCAAAACGAAACCCGCTTCGCACGCCCGAGGCAAACCCACGAATGGCGCCGCGATGGCGTCCAAGAGGTGAACCTGTGAACGAACCTAACGCCAATCCCAATCAGTCCTCGCCCTCGCCCACGCCCACCGATCGCAACGGGCCGTTGTCGCTGCGCGATCGCGTCAAGTCGCTGCGGCTGCCCGACCGGCCGGCGCCCAAACGCTCGCCGTTGGCCGTCGTCCCGTGGATTCTGTGCGCCATCTTGCTGGGTACGACCATCGTGGGCGCCATGCGCGGCCCGCGGCAGGCCGCTCTGAGCGATGAGGAGGAAATCGCCAAAGTGGCACGCGTGAAGTCGTCCGCCGGCGACGCGCCCTCCACCTTAAGGAAGGGTGAGGTCATGCTCGAGTCCAAGGGCTATATCGTCGCCATTCATCAGATCCAGGTCAGCCCCAAGGTCAACGGCATGCTCATGTCGCTGTTCATCGAGGAGGGGATGCTCGTCAAGAAAGACGATGTCATTGCCGTCCTTGAAAAAATCGATTACGAGTCGGATCGCGACACGGCCAAGGCCCAGATGGAAGCGGCCCGCAACCGTTGGCAAGACCTGGCCCTGAGCCTCGAACACCAGATCAAGCAGGCCGACCATGATCTCGAAGACGCCAAAGCCCAATATGACAACGAATTTGTCCAACTTCAAAGCGAAATCAACGCCAGGGAGGGCACCGCTCAGGTGGATGTCCTCAAGCGCAAAGCGACCGTGGCGGGCAAGCTGGCTCGTTTGGAGTGGCAAAAAAACCAGGTCGCCATGATTCGCAAGGGTTCGCTGGCTCGCAAGGTGGATGCGGTCAAGGGCGATTTCGAGCAGTTGCAAGCCGCGCTGGTCAAGGCCGAGTGGCGGCTCAGCAATTGCGTGGTCAGGGCCCCGGTGACGGGCATTATCCTCGTCAAGCGTGCCGAGGAAGGCAGCCTGGTCAACCCCTCGGCATTTTCCAACGGTCTCTCGGCCAGCTTGTGCGACATGGCCGACCTTTCCGAACTCGAGGTCGACCTGGCGATTCCCGAGCGCGACGTGGGCCGGTTGATCGATTTCCGGCGGACCCATGGCAAGCCGCAGATGTGCCAGGTCAGGGCCGACGCCTTCCCCAACAGGGTTTATGAGGGCTACGTGTCGCGGATCATGCCCACCGCCGATCAGTCCAAGGCCGCGGTTCCGGTGCGGGTCAAAATCCTTAGACTGGAAGGGGAAGCCGGCGTTTTTCTCCGCCCGCAGATGAACGCGGCCGCCACCTTCCTGAACACGGAAACCACCGCCGATGTCAGGGTGCCAAAGCTTGACACCGGCGCGCAGCAAGCGAAATAAGGCATGGTTCAAAAAGGGGTCAGGCACCCTTTATGCGAAGCACCCTCCGCATTCGAAATGGTGGGGCGAGTCCGGTAAATGGTGCCTGACCCCTTTTTGAACCATGCCCGACCACTGGAGATTCTTCAATGTCCGCCGAACCGATTGTCCGCATCAGTGGTGTGCACAAGTACTTCACGCGCGGCAGCGAGCAGATCGACGTGCTCAACGACCTGAACCTGCAGGTGCCCGAAGGCGAGTTCCTCGGCCTGATGGGACCGTCGGGTTCGGGCAAGACGACGCTGCTCAACCTGATCGCCGGCCTCGATCGGCCAAGCGAGGGCGAGGTCTGGATCGGCGGCGATTGCATCTCGCGCCATGTCCGAGGCCGCCTTGGCCAAGTGGCGGACACGCAACATCGGCTTCATCTTCCAGTTCTACCACCTGCTGCCGGTGCTGACGGCCTACGAGAACGTCGAGCTGCCGCTGCTGCTGCTGCCCCTGTCGGGACAGGAACGCCGCCAGCAGGTGCTGACCGCGCTGGATCTCGTCGGCCTGTCCGATCGCATCCGCCACCGGCCCGGGCAGCTTTCCGGCGGCCAGCAGCAGCGCGTGGGCATCGCCCGCGCCATCGTCACCGATCCGACCTTGATCGTGGCCGACGAACCGACGGGCGACCTCGACTCGCGCTCGGCCACGGAGATTTTGGATCTGCTGGGGGAACTGCAAAAAAGCTTGCACAAAACGATCTTGCTGGTGACGCACGATCCACGGGCAGCCGAGCGAGCCCAGCGCGTGCTGCATTTGCACAAGGGCCAGCTGGTGGAAGCGGCTGAGGGCGCGAAGGCAGTTCAAGTTTAATCGCGACGCGCATGGAGCGCGGGCTAGCGGATGGTGTGACGACCCCACGTTTTTGCTTTTCAAGGATTCATTTGGCGTGCATGTTCCACTCCTTTGAAGTGTGCTTCAGGAAATGGTGTGTCCGTTTAGCAAATTGGACCAAGAATCGACAAGGAGCACCCGATCAGCGAGCTGTTCCAGTTGGTCAAGGTCGGTAATAGCTCCCAAGGCCGCTTGTTGTTTCCGTGTCGGGCCTTTGCCGAATTTCCGCCGCCCAAATCGCATGACCATCGCACGGGCTTCCTCCGCCCTGCCTTCCTGACGCCCTATCTCACGCCCTTGGGCGCGAATCTCGTCCAAAAACGGCGAAGTTTCCATATTCCACCCCTTTAATCCACGGTCCCAAGCTGGCCGACAGCCAGCTAGCGTTGCAAACGTCAACACCAGCGAACCCATATCTGCCCGGTGAACTTCATCGGTCAGGTGCGCTTCCGCCTGCTTGCGCCATTGAATAATTATAGCCGATTCGTTCCCGCCCCGCATCAAAGGAACCCAACCCAATTGCCACGCCGACACTTCGCCTGAGGCTACACGCGCGATCAGTGCCTTGCCGTCCTCGCCAGCTAGGTTACGCCGCAACACCGTCAACTCCAGCCGGCATCCAGGAGCCGCGGCTGAATGCAACGTCAAATCGCAAGCGGGACTACTGCCTGTCAGGTCGACAATGACGCCGCAAACGCATGACAAAGGTAAACTATTCCCGTCGCCTGGCTCGGTCCAAAGGCGGGCGAGATACATCAGCAGCCGATCCACGGCGTGGCGCTCTTGCCTTGACCTCAAACTCGATGCACACACCTTCAAATCTCTTCCCGTTTTGCAGCGCAGCGACAAGATCGTTAGTGAGGTCTCCCTGGTTAGGCAGCGCGGCGCGCCGGGCGTCGATCCAGGCCCGAAATACAAATTCAGGTTTGTCCAAAAGCCAGTGCTTGAACCCGGCCGCGTCACGCTTGGCCAAGTATCTGCTGGCTTTGTCATAATCGTTCATTTCCAGCTGAATTTTACCGCTTCGGCATGAGTTAACTATGCCAGGTCCTTATCCTCAAACAAAATAAGCCCAAACAGCAGTGCAATGACCGAATAGGTCACCGCATACAGCGCCACATTGGCCGTATAAAGCGCGAAATCCCCCGCCGGCAGCGGCGCGTCGCGCACCACCGCCCCGCTCATGTCGAAATGCTCCAGCCCGGGCAGGAACACGTTGAAGACGCCCGCCATGAACTTCACCAACGGCAGCTTGTTATGCGCCACGGCCGTCAGCACCGGCGCCAGGTGGCCCAGGAAGTAAAACCCGGCACAAACGATGAAATTGATCGTGAAATGCAGCCGTGTCGCCAACGCCACCGCGATGGACAGCAGCACCATGGTCTGACACGAGACCAGCACCAAGCCGGGAAACACGGCCCCAGCCTCGTCGATCCACAGGCAAACTCCGCGAATTACGTCCTCTGACGGGCCGTCAGGCACCCAGCGCGAATGGTACGTCTGCATCGCCCACAGCGGATCGGTGTCGCGCGTCTTGGGCGGTTGCCCGATCCGCGGGTCGTAACTTTCCTTGAAAATGAACATCCAAACCATGAACCAACCGAGGATCGCCACCAGCATGACCCCGGCCAGCAAAATCCCGGCGAATTTGCCCAGCAGGAATTGGCGGCGCGAGACCGGCTTGCTCATCAGCGTGACCGCGGTCCGGCCTTCGATTTCCTCGCTGATCGATGTGCTGGCGCAAATGACGACGAAGATGCCGCCCAAGAGCGCGAGCAGGTCGTAGCCCAGTTCCTTGACCATTTTGAGGTCTTCGCCCAGCGTGAAATAGGGAAGCAGCGGGATGAGCGGCATCGCGAAGATGATCGTGGGCAACAGCAGCAGCAGAAACATGGGCTGACGCACCGCTTCGCGAAAGGCGGCCAGGGCCACCGCGCCGCCCTTGGGCCAGAAGCTGCAATAGCAGCGCGAACACGGCCACGAAGAAATCGGCCCCCAACTGCAAATGCAATGCCGCCATGTAACCTCGGCCCCAAAGCATCAAGGTGTCCGGATGGGTGGAAATGACCGTGGCGGCAAACACGGCCAGCCCCACATTGCAGCCCAGCACAATGGCCAGCGGTTTGAGCCGCCGCAAGGCAAGGAAAGCGCGGCGATCCACGCTGGCAAGCCACGGCAGCGCGGCCGCGGTTTGCACCAGGCACAGCACCAACCAGCACGCAAACAGCTTGGGAAATTGCTCGGTCATCTTACCTAATGATATTGAACCCTTGAAAACCCGCGGCTTCGGCTTCGTGGATGGCTTGCTCCTTGATCAGTCCTTCCATCCGTCGGGCAATCGCCGCGAGAAACGCCTCTAAATCCTCGGCTTCCCCTTGCACGACCACCTCGACGCTGCCGTCGGAGCAATTGCGGACCGTTCCCGCCACGGCGTGACGGCGGGAAATCTCCACGGCTGTAAATCGAAACCCCACGCCCTGGACACGTCCGGTGTAAATGACCCGTTTGCAAATCGACATGGCATTCACCCGATTCATGTTACGAAACTGCCCGGCTCAATGTTCGCCGCCGTAAACCGGCAGCGTTCCCCAACGGAGCTTGTCGCGCAACGTCTTGTAAAAACTGTGGCCCGGCACTTTGACCAGGCTAAACGTCACCGGGGCTCGCCTCACGGTGACGCGGTGCTGACTGGAAAGCGGCACCGCTTCCTGGCCGTCGATGACCAGCAAGGCCTGCTCGCCGCCGCGGCCCGAGCGTCACGCTGAACTGTCGATCCGCCGATTCGACGACGGGGCGATAGGTCAAACCGTGCGGGCAGAGCGGCGTGATGACGAACGATTGCAGCTCCTGGCCAAGAATCGGTCCGCCTGCCGACAGGTTATGGGCCGTGGATCCGATGGGTGTGCTGATGAGCAGTCCGTCGCCGCTGAATTGAGCCACCACGTCGCCGTCGAGCGACAGCTCGAGGTCGAGAATGCCACCAAATGCCGTGTAGCACAGGCTTCCAGCCTGTGCCGCGTTGGATGGCCTTCCAGTCTGTGCAGGGACCGTTGTGCACAGGCTGGAAGCCTGTGCTACGGCATGACGATCCACGTGAAACGCCACTTCGTTCAAGCCGAGGAAAGTCCGGCTCGTCTGGCCGTCGTCGACGACGCATTCATACATCAAATGCCGCGTCAGCCGGTATTCCCCGGCAAGAATCTGGGGGAAACAAGTGCGGAGCTCGTCGGGCCGGAGGTCGGCCAGGAAACCGAGGCGGCCGAGGTTGACGCCAAGGACCGGCACCTGACGATAGCCCATTTGCCGGGCTGCGCAGAATGGCCCCGTCGCCGCCCAGGACCAGGGCGAGGTCAGCCGGGGGCAGGGCGGTTAGATCGCACTGCTGACGCTGATCGCAGACCACAACGTCGCATTGGCCGCGCAGAAACGGCAGCAGCCGATCCGCTTCTTCCAGGACACCAGGACGTTGGGCGTTGCCGAGGACGTAGAGTTTCACGACGATCATTGTATGCACGCTCGCCGTTTTGCGACTGACCCCTATATTATCCGCCAGTAATAATGTGATGGTCGGAGAGCACCAATGTCCATGGCCGAAACCACAGAACATTCATCCGCCCCCAGCGATTTGGGGCAACGGTTTTTTCTCCTGGGCGTGTTCGTCGTTATGGTGGTCGATGCGGTCACCACGGTGGTGAACATCGGCCATTGGTTTGCGTGGACCAGCTGTCTGCTCGGCATCGTCAGCTGCCTGGTCACGCTCTTTCTCGCCAATCGTCTGTACGTTGGCGACAAGGTCGCCCTGTCATTGACCCGGCTTTGGGTGGTATTGCAATTGGCGGTGATCGTCTGCGCGGTGGCGATTTCGCTGTCACCGGGGGCCGAGGATTCGTCATTTGGCCGGCACGTGGGCGTCAATGCGTTGTGGGAAGGATATCTGAAGCTGGCGGCCTACCTCTTGCTCGCGGGATTGCTGTTTGTGCCCGGCATCACGCTGGATTACCTCAGCATCAAGCGCGGTGAGACGCCGGCTGCCCCGGCGGTTCGCGCGGTGGCGCCTTTAGCCGCGCCCACGCCGATCGAGTTGGCGGCCGACCAAATCAAGGCGCTGGAAGGACTGGGTGCGGCGATGAGTATGGCGAGCAGTGCCTTGCTGGCCGCGGGTGTTTTCCTGCTGCTGACCGGCATTTTGACGGTCGCCAAGACGCCGGCGGCCGGCTGCTGGAGTATTCTTGGCGGTGGGAATTTGGCGATACTCGGGGGGACTTTGAGGGGAACGTCGGCAGCCTTGCGAAAGCTGCTCGGCGCCAATCCACGCGATCTCGGCCTGGCCCTCAAATTCTTTGGGGTTTGCAAGGACTACGTGGTGGCCTTCGTTGAGTTGGTTATCGGCATGGTGTTTTGGCTGCTTCTCATCCTCCCAAATTAGCGATTTAGTTGGGCAGGCTTCCAGTTTGCCCATTGTTCAACAAACGAAGTAGACTGGAAGCTTGCCGCAAGTAAGCATGGAAAGGGTCAAATCATGTCAACCGCTGCCGCACCCAAGGAAACGCTGCCCTTCACTGCCGAGCAGAAACACTTCGTGGGCGCCATCGCCTGGGCTACTCAGATGGTGGCGGTCGCTTTACTGCTGCTGGCAGTCCTGGAAATCATCGGCGCGGTGGCCGGCTGGTTGTTTGGCGACCTACCACTCGTTTCGGCACTGGTGTTCCTGGTGCTCGGCGTGCTCATGAAGGTATTTGGCCTTGTTCTTCTGGCGGTGGCCAGCGATTTCAAGTTCCTCGGCCAGTTCCCGCAATTTAGCGGCAACCACCTGCGCAACCTGGCCAAGAACATGACCGTTTTTTGTCAGATTCAAATCGGGCTGGCGGTGCTGGTTGGGCTCGTGGCGCTGGGGCGGTTCCTGGTTTGGTGGACGTCGTGATTAATCCAGCTTACCCAGTTCTTCAAGCAATAAACGCTGCACCGCTTCCGTTTTCGCCATGCCTTTGGTCTCGCGCATGACGGCCCCTTTGATGGCGTCGGCGGCCTTGGTCTTGCCCTTCTTGAAATCGGCCACCGCCTTGGGATTGGCCGCGATGGCTCGACGAACGATTTCCAGCAGTTGACTTTCGTCGCTCATCACCTGGAAGCCCAGCTCGCGGATCGCTTGCTCGGCGGAGGCGCCGGTTTCCACCATCCGGGCATAAACTTCGCGGGCACGCTGGGCATTTAAGCCCGTCTCTTTGCGTTGCTTGAGCAATTCCGCCAGATGCCTGTGCCGACACCGGAAATTCCTTGATGGTCCACTTCCGTTCGTTGAGCGTCGACAGCACCTGGTTGGTCGCCCAGTTGCTCGCTTCCTTGGCGTCGCCGGAGGCCGCCGTCGTTCCTCGAAATAGGCGACGAACGCCCGGCCCTGGCTGGAAAGCACCTCGGCGTCGTAGGGCGACAGGCCGTACTGCGCTTGCAGACGCGCCCGCTGGGCGGCCGGCAGTTCGCCAAGGCTGGCCCGGACCTGCGTCCAGTGCCGTGGCGTCCACGGTGACCGGCACCAGGTCGGGCTCGGGAAAATAGCGATAATCGGAGGCCTCCTCCTTGCGGCGCTGGATCGCGGTCACGCCGCCGTCGTCGTCCCAGCCTGCCGTCGCCTTGGAGACTTCGCCGAGCTGTTTTGCCGCGTGGCCTGGAATTCCTCGAACTGCCGCGTCGCCTCATATTTCATCGCCGCGTTCCACGGCGCGGAAGCTGTTGAGGTTCTTGACCTCGACGATCGGCGTGGCGACGAATCCGCCGTCCGGCTGCGGAATGTGGATGTTGACGTTGGCGTCGCAGCGCAGGCTGCCTTCCTGCATTTCGCAGTCGGATGACCCCGATTTCGCGCAGCAGCAGCCGCATCTCTTCCAGATAGGCCCGGGCCTCCTCCGGGGCGGACATGTCGGGCTGGCTGACGATCTCCAGCAGCGGCGTGCCGGCGCGGTTGAGATCGACGCAGGCTGTCGCCCTGGCCGTGCCGCCTCGTCGTGCAGCATCTTGCCGGCGTCTTCCTCGAGGTGGGCCCGGATGATGCCGATGCGTTTGCTGTCCGTTCGGCAGTCTCGATCTCCAGCCAGCCGTCGTGGCTGAAGGGAAGGTCGTACTGGCTGATCTGGTAGTTCTTGGGCAGGTCGGGATAGTAGTAGTTCTTGCGGTCCCACTTGGTGAACGGCGGCGATCCGGCAGTTGAGGGCCAGGGCGGCCTTGAGCGACAGGTCGAACGCCCGCCGATTCATCACCGGCAGCACGCCGGGCATGCCGATGCACACCGGACACGTCGCCGAGTTGGGCGGCAGGCCGAACTTGGTGCTGCAGCCGCAGAACAGCTTGGTGCGGGTCAGCAGCTGGACGTGGACTTCCAGGCCGATGACGATGCGATAGGGGTTGTTCATGGGGTTTCCAGCGTCGATTTAACCGCACGGCGCGGCCGGTTGGCCGGCTGGCATCCGCCCTGGGCGATACAGTGGTGATTGTATGCCATTCGGGCCACAACGCGAAGCACGGTATCAAGACCGTCAAGCGCAGTGTTTTGGCGGAAATGCCAAAAGACGAAAATCAGCCGATCTTTTGGCAGAAGGAAGAGCACCAGCCGAACAACATGCAATTGCAGCTGACGACACCATCGGCTTGACGAAACGCTGCGGAGACTCAACGTGCGACACGCCACAACATATTTGCTGCACAACAGTTGCGCACATAGATAGCCCGTGCATTTTTGCCCACTTGCCGGATTTGCTCCCGATGGTGTATATTTGAAAGGAGGTATGGCCGTATGTCGGGTTTATTACATCAGCGTGTTAATCTGTTCAAATGATTACCTGGCAACAGTTTACACCTGAGCTAGTTCAGGCCGTGGCATTTATAGCGGGCTTTCCCGAATTTGTCACTGGGAAAGCCGTCGCGGCTGTTTTGGCAAAATTCTCCGACCGGTTTTCTGGCGAAATGCAGATTTTGCCCATTCCCCCAGGAATGCCGCCTGAGATTCCCAGGATTGTTATGCAAAGCGCTGACAAATTCTGGCGGTTACAAATGGGACCAGCGCGGGTTGACAGCGTTTGGACTAGACTAGCAGGCGACCCACTTCCCAGCCTTGTGGAACTAACTAGGAAATGTGCCGATGTCGTAGAACACTATGCCGAAGTGGAAAGTCTCCGTGTTAACCGGCTTGCTTTGGTAATCCAACGCGCCTATCGGACAGAAAAGGCAGCGCAAGAACTCATTGCTCAATTCTGCAATGACAGAAGCCAACGTGAGCCATTCAATCGGTCTGAAAGCTTTGAGATTCACAATCACAAGGTGTATATACCTGTTGGGCTTGAACATCGAATAAATAGCTGGGTTCGTTGCAAATCCGTGATACTCTCAGATAGAAGCCAGCCAGCTATACTGGTCGAACAAGACCTAAACATTTTCGCGCAAGAGCCAGAAAAGCTTCGCTTCAATGTGGGACAAATGAGGGCGTTTTTTGACACAATGCCACAAGAAGCCGATGGAATCCTGCAAAAGTATTTTCCGGAGGGGGTGCCAACATGATATTAACACGACAAAATGAGGAAGCTAATTCCGAGCTGCCTTATTTGCAATGGAGAGAATGGCTGTGGCGTTCGATAGACGTGCCGCAAAGCTGGTATCCCAAAAACGATGACCGCAAGACCGGAATTTCAATTTCTCCAGAGATTGTCAGCATAGCCTCTGCGGACATCAAGTATTTGTCGTCTCTCATTCGCGATCTTGAGGCCACAAGAGGCGGAGACGAATGCGATGAATATGGACGATTGTGCCCGACTGACTCCGCATATCACCGGGCACGGCATTTGCTTGTTGATGCGGCTATCTTCGCGGCGTCAAGTAAGCACAAATGCCGCACGGGTGTGTATCCATAGATTCCGAGGGCGGTGTTCGCGTCGAGTGGGTTTATGCATCCTGCAGCGTGCACTTAACAATCCCTGCAACGGATGCCCGCAAACCTTATATTTACCACGAAGTTCAAGATGTGTATGCGACCGAAGAGGCGTCACCAGAAAGGCTTGCCCATTGGCTGAGCCTGATTAGCTAATCGAATTCCCCCGGTGTTCGTTCAATGGACCAGCAACTGAGTTGCAGCGCAATTGTTTTCCGGGCTATATCAAGAAAAGACTGGATTGATCCTGTAAGTGGAAGAGTTTTACCGTCCGCGTTTTTCAGGCGACCGGCACCAAAGGACAATGACGGCATTTCGATTGACGCCTTGTCGCCAGATTCCTGTGCATCAATTCTGACAAAATGCCACGGAGTGGTCAGTTTGCATGTTGGAAGGATTCGCAATCTTAACCTAACCGTGGTGGTTGACGATTCTCCTCACGGAGTTATAGTCGGAGTACCACGGAGCACAGACAACCAAACCGAGGCGGAGAGATTTGCTAGCCAATTGGCCAAGCAGGCGAGGATTGTTTCGCCGGAAGATTACACCAAGTTTATGAAACGAAATACTCCTGCCTGATACGTTATTCAGCGTTTCAGGGCAAATACGCATCAAAGCCGTCCGTTACATCCTCCCATGGACACCCTCAGCGGTCTGATCGAGCGTGTCGTTTTTCACAACGCCGACACCGGCTTCACGGTGCTGCGCGTCAAGGCCGACCGCCGTCGCGATCTGGTCACCGTCGTCGCCAGCCTCCCCACCGCCGTCGCCGGCGAATACGTCGAGGCAAACGGCGTCTGGGTGCAGGACCGCGACCACGGCCTGCAGTTCAAGGCCGATCAGATTCGCACCACTCCGCCACAGACCGCCGAAGGAATCGAGAAATACCTGGCGTCCGGCCTGGTCAAGGGCATCGGCAAGCATTACGCCCGCAAGATCGTCGAGGCTTTTGGCGAGCGCACACTGACCGTGATCGACGAAAGCCCCGCGTTTCTCCGGGAAATCAAGGGCATCGGCCCCCAGCGTGTCGCCCGCATCCGCGACAGCTGGCGCGAGCAGAAAGTCGTCGCGCGGCATCATGGTATTTCTGCAATCCCACGGCGTCGGCACCGCGCGGGCGACGCGCATCTACAAGACCTACGGCGACCAGGCCGTCGAGCTGGTCCGCCAGGATCCGTATCGCCTGGCGACCGACATCTGGGGCGTCGGCTTCCAGACCGCCGATCGAGCTCGCCGAGAGGCTGGGCATCGACCGGGCCTCGCCGCTCAGGGCACGGGCGGCCCTCAATTTCGTGCTGCAATCCCTCAGCAAGGAGGGCCACTGCGGCTATCCCCAGCAGGCGGTCGTCGAGCAAACCATTGCCCTGACGGGTATCGATGGCCCGATCATCGCAAATGCCGTGGAGCACCAGTGCGAGCAAGGCGAGGTGGTCCGCGAAACCTGGCCTCTGCCGGACGACACGCCCGCACCCTGGCTGTTTCTAAAGCCCCTTTACCTGGCCGAGCAAGGCATCGCCAAGGCCGTGCACGCCCTGGCGAAAGGACCCCATCCGTTGCCGGCCTTCGACATTGACCAGGCCCTGAAATGGGTCGAGGACAAAATGGGCCTGCAACTGGCGCCCACGCAGCGCGAAGCGATCCGCCAGGCCGCGACGCACAAAGTGCTCGTCATCACCGGCGGCCCTGGCGTCGGCAAAACCACCATCGTCCGCGGCATCCTCGAAATCTTCGCGGCCAAGGGTCTGCGCTGTGAGCTGTGCGCTCCGACCGGCCGGGCGGCCAAACGCCTCAGCGAGACGACCGGCCGCGAGGCGCGGACGATTCATCGCCTCCTGGAATTCGACCCCGGCCAGGGCGGCTTCAAACGCCAGCGCGACAATCCTCTGGAGGTCGATCTGCTGATCGTCGACGAGGCATCGATGGTTGACGTGGTGCTGATGAACCAGTTGCTGCGCGCGGTGCCGCTGGCGGCGTGTGTGGTGCTGGTCGGCGACGTCGACCAGTTGCCGTCGGTGGGGCCGGGCGCGGTGCTGGCCGACTTGATCGCCTCGGGCGTGGTGCCGGTGGCCCGCCTGACGGAGATTTTCCGCCAGGCCGGCCATAGCGGCATCGTGCGGGCGGCTCATGCAGTCAACCACGGCGAGCTGCCCGAGTCGGCGTCGGCGGACCAGCCCGGCGATTTCTACTTCATCGAGGCCGAAACGCCCGAAGCCGTCATCAAGGCCATGGTGACCGTGGTCCGCGACCGCATCCCGGCCCGCTTCGGCCTCGATCCGCTCCGCGACATCCAGGTGCTCACGCCGATGAACCGCTCCGAGCTCGGCGCTCGCAATCTCAACGCCCGTCTGCAAGAGATCCTGAACCCGGCCGCCGGCGAGCCGGAGGTGGAGCGTTTCGGGTGGAAATTCCGCGCCTGGCGACAAGGTGATGCAGACGGTGAACAACTACGACAAGGACGTCTTCAACGGCGACATCGGCCGGGTCGTCAAGATCGACGCCGAGGAGCAAGAAATGGTCGTGGAGTTCGACAATCGCGAGAGCCGTTATGACTTCAGTGAATTGGACGAATTGGTGCTAGCCTATGCGACGACGATTCACAAAGCCCAGGGCAGCGAATATCCGGCGGTCGTTATTCCGTTGCACACGCAGCACTTCGTGATGCTGCACCGCAATTTGCTGTACACGGCGCTCACCCGCGGCAAGAAGTTGGTGGTGCTGATTGGCACGAGCAAAGCGCTGCGGATCGCCGTGCAAAACCAGGACACGGCGAGGCGGTGCACGGCCTTGCGGTGGCGGGTGACGGGCACATAGTAGTAGGCACACTCCGTGTGCCGTCGCGGCTGATGACGGGTTGTAGGGCCGTATGGCATGTGTTCTCCAACTTTGCCATCCTACAATCTGTCCTATGGCGAATGTCGGCTTGTTGATGAGGTGTCCCGTGGTTGTCCGCGGTCGTGTGCAAAATGGCCTTATAGTGCTGGATGAGGGCGTTCGCCTGCTTGAAGGGCAGGAAGTGACCGTAGTCGCGCAGTGCACATCGCCGGCCACACCACCGACCAAAGGCTCGTCGCCGCATAGTTTCATGGACATCCCAACCGTAAGTCTTGGTGGCGTGTTGCGCCCGCTGATTGCCGACGACGACTTGCTCGGTGAAATGCTGGAAGACCGGCTATGATTCATGGACTCGACGCCGGCTTTCTTGGGAAAGCCGAGGACGCGGAACACGTACTCGCCCTCGCGGTCGACCTTGGGATCACACCATGCCCGTTAGCCAGATTGGGCTTCGGACCGGAGCGGTTGCTGTGGCAGCGTCGGCTCCAAGTGGATGGTGGCTCCCACGGCTTGTGCCAACCGGTCAAGAACGTCTGACCGCAATGTGCCGGTGCCTTCCAGAAAGTCGCAGAGGACGAATACATCGAGTCCAACCTGCGCGGCGATCGTCTTGAGTGGCCGCCCGCTGCGATGAAGCGCACGCCGCAAATGACCGCTGAGCGAATTTTCCGCGGCGGCTTCGTCCATGCGCTGGCCACGTTGCACCAGCTCAGGCAACTCCTGGGCAATCTTATCGCGGTCGCGGCGGAGCTGGTCCATCAACTCGACGGGAATGGTTTTTGTGTTAGCCATGTTTCGTATTAGCCTGGAACTTCGTACGCTGTCACGGGGATGTTACTGCGAATTGCGGGCAACTGCCAGAGCAACGCGGAAATCAACAATTGAGGCAGAGGCTACACCGGCGGTTTGCCGAAAGTCCTTGCCCTTTCCGCATTGCCCAGCAGAGGACTTGAACCTCCACCCGGGTTGCCAGGACTCGCTCCTTGAGCTTGTTCACCGGTATTTCAAGGACATTTGGGAGACGTTGGGGTTACACAGCCATTACTGCCCCCTCAAAGCGCAAAACTGGGCCCCAGCAAAGCAGGGGGCTGATTTTCAGGTTTTGGATCCGTCCAACGCACGGCGCGGTGTCGCGACCAGAGCGGGTTAGCATTCAGAGAGTTGTTCCTTTCGCGCAGACTCAATTGCCGATAGGCGGTATAAAGCGGTTTTGGGCACGCCTTCAAGCCACCAAGAATGGAGCGTAAGTCGTGAATGGGAAACTTCTTATCCCAATTGGCTTAATTCTGATTGCGATTGTTTCTTTCCCAACCCCCTGTCCTGCCCAGTCCTTCAAGTATCCTCCATGTTACACAAGTCTTGAATCAAAGTTGCGCGGTTGTTATCTATGCGCCGTCACGTTTGAGCCAAATGTGATTGCTTGGAAAGGCAAGGAGATCAAGATTAAAGACGCTTGGTTTGAACAAGCACATGAACGACTGCTAATTGGCAGCAAGAAAGCAAGCCATTACAATCTGTGCGTCACTTTGTCGGCAGGTTGGGGTGTATTGTGGGACATCACAGCCACACCACCGTTTTTTGTGCTCGAAGGGACGGGAAGCGGTTTTGGCAGTATGGGTACTGCAGTATTGTGGCGGTGTTTCGATAAAATTGAATCGGAAGAATTCAACGTCTTGTTGACAGACAATTGGAAATTCGATGGCGCAGTTAAAATCAAGGTAAAAGCCACGAAGCCTGGCTCTGCTCAGAAAAAATAGTGCCTCGGCGCACTCGATGAAGAATGACTGTAGTGTTAGGTCAGTTGTGGCGGCGGCGCACCGGCGAACTAGTCGCTCCACATGACCGACGCAGCCTCTGCGGTCATTTATAGTTGCTTGCCTTGGACGCGGCCCCGAAACGATGCAATGACCGCCAGGGTGGATGGTTGGATCGACAACTTCTTGACGGACTTCCTTGTCGGTTTCGCGGTTCAGTGGCAGTTGGGCCTGTCACAGCACGCCTTCTGCTTGCCCGATCGCTCGCCCGTAAGCCAGCACTTCGTCAAAGGCAGGTTCGTCCTTCATTGAACCGATCACGCGGTCCAGCCAATCCGGGCCCGGCTGGCGAGCTTCGAGCGCCTGCCGCAGTTCGCGAACGGTCTGTTCCAGAACGGTCATTCGTTGTTCGAGGGTGGCTTCAGGCATTGGTCGCGCTCCTTTTGCGATCCACGGACGCCGCCTCTAAAGGATATTCAACCAGTCATCGAGCTCCGAAAAAACGCCATGGCCATCCACGCTTGGCGCCGGGGCTAGGGCACTGAGATGCGCTAAATCCAGTGCGGGTGCGGCCAAGGGGCTGACCATTGCCCACCCGTCCGCAATTGCCTGAGCCGGCAGTTCCCACACCGAACTCCCCGCGCTCGTCTCCGGCGCCTGGCCCGGAAGTTCAACAAGGCTTCCGAATGCGCAGGCCGCCTCCAGCATCGCTGGAATCGCGCTCGTCGCGGCGGCGACTGCGGTCTTTCGACCGGCTACCTCGGCGAACAGCGTCGCATACGGAATCGAACTGGGATCGGAATTGCCGGAGAGCGAAAGCTCGTTGACTACCAGGAGAGTCTCCAGCATGGCATTGCCGCTCAGGTTCGCTGCAGCGTCCGGGAGGTAGACCGTGCCCGGGGACGCGACGATGGCGTTGCCGCTGACGGACAGAGGCTGGGCATTGTCGCGCGCCTGGAAGACGACGACGCCCGTATACGTGCCAGTGCTCGGCGGAGTCAGCGTGACGCCGGCGTTGCCGCTGATGTCAATGCTTCCGTAGGAGCCGCAGCAGCTCTGGCATTTGCCGCCGGCGATGAAGATCGTTACGCTGTTCCCATTGACCGTGGCATTGCCGGAGACGGTGAGACCGCCGCCCTCGAGGATATAGACCCCCGCGTCCAACGTGACCATGGCATTACCGGAGACAGTGATCTGCGTGTAGATGCCCGGGCTCAGCGTCGCGGAGCTGTGGCCGCTTACATTGACGGCTCCGTGATCCGTCACTCCGCTCGTGCTCGGCTCGGGGAGATTGGCGTAGGGATCGGCCACCACGGCCGCACCGGTGACCGGCGCCGGGTTGAAGGTGGCGTTGCCGGACTTCTTGTAGTTGCCCACCACGTCAATCACACCAGCCTTGACCGAGGCGTTGCCGCTGGCCGTCAGGGCAGTTTTGGAGTTGGAATCCACAACGACCGTCCCTGTCACGTTGATGGTGGCGCAGCCCGACAGACTGAGCGCCCCGCACGCGGTCGGATTCAATATCAGGATCGCTGGGGTCGCGCTCTTGCCATTGCCTGAGAATTCCGAGGTATTGCCGGCCGGGTCGGTGGCCGTCGCACTGATCGCCCAGCCCGAAGGCAGCACGCCGCCGGGGATGCTGGCCGCCGAGAAATTGGCGTTGATGCTGGCGTTTCCCGAACCGTCTGTGGTGACGATGGTATAACCGAGGTAGTACTCGCCCTGGCCATGACCGGAGGGATCGGCAACGGGGTTGGCATAGACGTCGATGAAAAACTTCGTGTTCGGAGTGCTGTTCAGGGTGCCAAGGATGTTGGGCGTAGGTCCAGTCGATGTCTCACTCAGAACCGGGTAGTTCTGCAAGTCGTTGGGCCCCGTGTGCGGCCCGCCGGGGGTGTTGAGCGTGACCCCATCGGCGCCCAGGTCGATGCCCAGGGCGCCGTTGTTGTGAATGGAGTTGCCGCGGATAGCGTTGCCGGTGGACGTATTGCCGGTAACCGCCACACCGATGCCGGTGTTGTCGGCAATGGTGTTGGCCGCACCGCTGGTGATGCCGCCAATGCTGTTACTGGACGCGCCGCTTTCGATAAGAATGCCGTCACCGCCGTTAGCCAAATCAACCTTCCCGGTGATGTCCGTGCCGATGAAGTTGCCCTGAACCAGGTTGCCAGTCGTGCCGCTATCCGAAATGGTGATCCCGTTCTGCACGTTGCCGGAGATGATATTGCGGCTCGCGGCCGTGGTCCCACCAATTGTGTTCGACGAGGCACCGCTCTCAATTACTACTCCAGTGCCGTTAGCCAAATCAACCGTCCCGGTCATGTCCGTGCCGATAAAGTTGCCCTGGACCAGGTTGTCCGTCGGGTCCGCCGTGGTGGTTCCCGAGATTTCGAAGTTGCCCTCGATATCGACGCCGTCTCCCGTGTTGTCGGAGATGACGTTGGCACTGCCGGGCGTCGTGCCGCCGATGGTATTGCTGCTTGCATAGTCCTCGATACTGATACCATTGACGTTGGGCAGAGCAGCCAGGCCAGTCCGGTCGGTGCCGATCAGGTTGCCCTCGACGGTGTTGTCCAATGTGCCGCCGACCATAAACCCAGATACAATAACTACGCCATAGCCGTTGCCGGAGATGAGATTGCCAGGGCCAGTACCGGGGATAGTGGTAAGGCCGCCGATGGTGTTGTCCTGCGCCAGGTCGGCAATGTAGACACCCCGGCCGTTGGCGACGGCGAAAGTGCCGGTAATGTCGGTGCCGATAAAGTTGCCTTGGACTTGAGTCCCTGTACCGCGCAGGTCGACTCCAGCAAAGTTGTTCCCGGAAATCACATTGCGGGCATCCGAGTCCGTCCCGCCGATGACTGCCCCCGTATTGCCTGCGTCGAATATACCTTCTTCGTTGCCAAGTGGAACTGTTCCCGTGCAGTCGGTGCCGATTAGATTGCCTTCGATTTGGCAATCGTTTGTCACCCCAAATCCTACACCGTAGACAGTATTTCCGGAGATGAGGTTGCCGGCCCCCGTGCCAGGCGTACTGGTAAGGCCCCCGACCGTGGGCATGGTCGAGAAGCTGAGTGTTACGCCGTCCTCTGCATTGCCCAATGCTTTGGTGCCCGAAACGTCGGTGCCGATGTAGTTTCCTTCGATGACGGTCCCGACATCTCCACCCGTGTAAACGCCGCTGCCCGCAAACCCATTTTCGGCGAGGTACTGCACGCCCGTGTTAGCCGAGATGATGTTCCGCGCTCCGCCGTGGTGCCGCCGATGGTCGTGTTCTGCCCAAAAACGCCGATGCCATCGCTGGCGTTGCCCAACGGCTGGGTCCCGCTGGCATCCGTGCCGATGAAATTGCCCATCACGTCGGTGCCCGTCACAGGATCGAGAAAGACTCCGTCGGCGCCGAAGCCGGAGATAACGATCCCGTCGGCGTCGTTGCCGGAGATAACATTGCGCCGGCGGCGGCGGTTCCTCCGATCACGTTGTTGTTTCCGTACACTTGGACGGCCCCATTTTGGGCGTCGGGGTTGAACGTCGGGCCCGGGTGGTACAGCTGGCCTGTGGTGGAGGTGGAATTGGGCACGGCGGCGGTACCTGTCACGTCCGTGCCGATGAAGTTGCCGGAGATGGTTTCTCCGTCCGCGAGCGTCCAGATCCCGTAAGCCCCAAAACCATTGATGACCAGCCCCTCAACCGTGCAGTTGGGGGCATCCAGCACCAGACCGACGCCCGAAGAAGCTCCGGCATTGGCGCCATTCAGCTCGATCTTGAGGGCCGCGTTGTCGCCGCCGGCCAGGGAATTCGGGTTCGCGCCAGGCTGAGTGTAGCCATTGATTATCACGGAATTCGTGATGATCGGCAATCCGGTGAAGCCGTGGGTGGGGTCCGGAACTCCCGCAGTCGGTTGAATCGAAAAGCTTGCTGTGCCGCTATTGTATCCTGGGTCGCTGGTCGGAATGTTGAAGTCAATCTCATCTTTGGTCGGATCGGTGGGGCTGGCGTATAGAGTGTGCGTAGTGTCCGCGTTTATCTGGGTGATGGCGTCGCGCAGAGAGCCGACTCCGGCATCCGCTGTCGTCGTCACGATGTAGGGCGAAAGGAGGTTTCGGTCCTCCAGCACTTCCAGGGAAAGGTTCATGCGGAGATTCTTGCGACGTGCTCGCCCCAAAGGCCTGGTCTTGGTCTGATCTTGAGGTCGTGTGACGGCGCGCAGCCAGGACGTGAATCGCATGGTTGTGATCCTTTTCAATGGGAGATTATGATGATGGCGTCGTGCTAGCGCACAGGCCGAGTTTGTTCCGCGCGGGCACCTTCTCAGCAGCCGCTGCCGCGGTGAACGGGCAGGTCTCGCGGGGATGCCCCGAGAGGCTCTGTTTTGTTTCCTCTTCGCTCTTAGCACCGTTCCACGTCAAATGAGTCGCGCTGGCCGCGGTTTTTTACATGAAGTTGTGCCGTGAGATGCCTCGCACAGGTAGAGTTGGTATTCGCGGGCGTGGATGTTGGCGTTCTTGCTGCGGGGTGGCACATCCTGAAAGGTTGGGCCGAGCGCTTGCAAATTACGCAGGTGTGCTTCCGTGATTGGGGTCGCGGTAGGGACGGTCCTTACGGACCGCCCCCCGCACAGATCCGTACGTGCCCAATTAAGGCATACGGCTCTTACGTCGGGTACTGCGCCTTAAAGCATGTGCTTTGCAGGCACCCGTTGCAGACCGGACGACACGTCGGTCTGGCACTGTGTCCAGGACGCGGCCGGCTCCAACGTATTCCCCCTCGTTGATCGCCTTCCCTCCATCGTCTCCGCCGACCTCATGTCTTTGTTCGACGATTTCTCCGGTACTATGCAATCATCCGACTTCCCCTCAACGTGCACGCCAGCCGTACGGCTTCAAACCTTCGCTGGCCGACCCGCCATACAAGCGGCGGGTGCTGAAGGGATCTCCCGGTTCCCGTGCAAGGAGTTTCCACACATGCTCAGGGTCTTCGACTGCGCAGGGTCCGTCACCGGCTCGCCATTGTCGCCGCAGACGGTGTGGCCTTCCGCATGTGCCAACAGCGTCGGCACCCCGAAGGAGGTGATTTCGCAGCTCGATGGCTGGCCTGTGTGTGCCCCTGTCAACGCTTCGCCTGCGGCCTTGCGGTCGCACACGCATGACTCGGGGTCAGGGCGGCTGGCTGGGCCTTCCCTGTACGACTCTTTCATTCGCTACTCCTCGCCGGTCTCCCGGCGCACTGGCACGCCCCGTAACCTCGCGGAGATTTGAAAGCCGCATATTCCAAGGGGCGTGCGGAGCGGTCAGCGGCTGCACCCCCCTGAGCTGGGTCGCTTCAACAGCAGATCGATTTCAAGCTGAGCAAGGGCGGCGGAAGCGTTGTGCTGCCTGCCGCTGGCATCCGGCTTCACTAGCGCGTTTTTTAGCCCGAGAATTGGCATTGGTCCAGTGCTCGCTGGTTTGCCGGCCTAAGCCCCTTGAAAATGGAGATAGACGGGATGATACTTACTGAGTTGGCCCGGGATGGCAATTGAGACGTCATGCCACGGCGGAAAGAGTCGTCGGAGACCGCTGCGTAGGCCTGAAGGTTGGAGTCGCTGCCAGGTTCGCACGCCCCTTGGAATCTGAGGAGTTGCAATCGCTGAGGGGTTGGGGCGCGGGGGCACCCGAGGTTTTCGCTGGCGCTTTGGTCATTCGCATCGCGCTAAGGTGCGGCAGCCGCCGTGGCTGGTAATCAGTTGCACGTTGATTGAGCACGCTCGCACGCCGCCTACGCATGTGCCGAGGTCAAGTATGCGAACACGTGGGGATTTGGTTTTTGTGCTGCTGCCCATGGTCCTGCTTTTTCCAGGCGGGCAAGTCGGCGCATCTAATGACGCCGAGCCGCGGCCGCGCCAGGTGGCCAGTCCCCTTGCCGAGCACGCTCTTTGTCGCTTCAAAACAGAAGTGCCAAAATGGGGCATCGCGGTGACGGCAATGGCCTTCACCCCCAATTCCGAGCGGCTTGCCATTGTTACGGGACGAGGCGACGTCAGCGTTTGGGGAGTTGCAACCGGAAAAGAAGTGCGAGCGTGGGACACCTCGCACCCAGGCGTCCTTGGGTATGCGGTTTCACCTGACGGCAGAGTTTTGGCCATTGCTGGCGAAGACAAAAAGATTCGCCTGCACCGTCTCGACTCGGGTAAGGAGTTCCGCCTATTGACGACCGGCGGGAGGCCCGTCACTGCCTTGCAGTTTAGCGACGACGGCCAATATCTCGCGGCGGAGGCCAGGGAGCTAACTGCAGGCAATATGTACGGCGAGCAATGTGCCATCACCGTGTGGTGCGTGGCGACTGGCGCCACCGCGTTTTCGGCGGCTGGCCGTTTTGCAACCCCCGCATCTTGCAAATTCTTTGGTGAAAGTCCGTTCCTGGCTGTCTTTGGGAGCGCACCACCCGAAGGCAATAAGCTAGATCGTCGAAGCTTCGATTTGCCGGGCCCCTCGAAATACTTGGCTTTTTTCGATCTGCGCACAGGCCGCAAAACCGCGAGCCGTGGACCGCTGGTGGCAGCGGATTCGCGGGGGTCGTTTTCGCCGAGCGGCCGGTGTATGGCGTTGCTTGATCAAAGCAGACTAAGCATCGTTGTCAGGGAGGTCGTCACCGGCAAATTGATTGAAAACCTCGGTACCGCCAACGCACACTGCCAGGCTTTTTCCCCAGACGGCCGGATGGTTGCGATGGGATCGGACGATGGCAAAATCGCTCTTTGGGATCTATTTTTCAAGCTAAGCGTCGCCGACCTTCCAGGTCGGGACGGCAGTATCTGTACGGTTAGGTTTTCGCGTGACGGCAAGCTATTGGCGTCGGCAAGCAAGGACGGCACCATTGTTGTTTGGGATGTTGCGAGGTGGACCAGGCACGACGTGCCGAAGGAGACGCAGCTTGAGGCGGCCGCAGCACCCAAACTGTGGAAGAGGTTGGCTAACAGCGATGCAGCAACGGCGTATGACGCCCTTTTCTGGCTTCAGCGCGCTCCCAAGTCGGCCATGGATGTTCTCAGAACGAATCTGCAGCCGGTGCCGCGGGGTGAATTCAAAGACATGCCCAAATGGCTCGCGGTGCTGGACAGCGATCGCTTCAAAGACAGGCAACAAGCGATGGTGAAGCTCGAAAAATCCGGGGAAGCGGCCGTGCCGGCGCTCGAGGGAGTCCTTGCAAGCCAGCCGACGCTGGAAACTCGACTGCGGGTGACGATGCTGTTAAGCAAGATTGAGGGACAGGCTGTGGGCGTGAATCGAGTGCAAACTGTGCGCGGCCTGGAACTCCTAGAAATGCTGGGCAGCGCCGAGGCGAGCCAGTTGCTGGAGCTGCTCGCGGGAGGCGAGCCAACAGCGTGGCTAACGCAAGAGGCCGCGGCAGTGCTGGAGCGGGTGCGGAAACGCGCGAAACGTTGAGCCAGATGTTGGCCGTTTGCCTACAGTTTGGTCAACGGCTCGCGGTAGCATGCGAGCCTGCCATGAGGTACTGGATTTCCTACGGTTCATTGACCGGCGGCGTGGCACGCTCAAAGGATCCCTTAAGCGTGCCACCCAGTCGAGGAGATTCTGGCTTCGCTGGTCGGGGCATTGCTGCTTGGTGAGTCCGAATCAGCAGAAACGCTGGTCTGGAAGGCTACCATGGAGTTGGGCAATTTGGGCGTGAGCCCCCAAAGCGTGACTCGCTTCATTGACAGGCTACAGAAACTGCTGAGGAGCTGCTTATGATGGGCACGAAGAAACTCTCTGAAATCAAGGCAGAGTTGAAGGAATTCTTGGCCCGGTTGCCGGGCAAATCTCCGCAGGCTTGGCTGACTCAAGAAATCGAGTCTGCCCAGGGAGACCCAGCACGCGACGTAAAAACCCTGGAAGCGCTTCTGCCTGTTTTCGACAAGCCTCGCAAGAAACCGCGAAAGGCAAAAACTCGCCGGTCTGCCAAGAGCTGATTCTGGCTAACCGGCAGGGCGGCTTGGCGACCGATTGCTCACCGGGGTATCAGGAACCGTTTTCGCGTGCTTCGGCAGGATGCTTGCCCGGCTGCCCAAAAAATGGTTTGAACACCATGAGATTCACAATGGCCGAATCACTTGTTAGAATATAGTTGGGATAGTGCGTTCTCGGGCCAAGTTCGGCCGACATGGAGGAAGCATAATTGAATGGCAAAGCGCAGACCCCACTGCGATTGGCCGAGGCAGGCGGTCGTCATTCTGGCTTCTTAACGCAACGACTCGGCAAGACTTCCGGCGAGTTGCTGAGCGAAGCCAAAACATTACGACGGCGTGCCTCTGAGCATCGGGACAAGATCACGAACCGAGTCGGTTACGGTAAGGTCAGCGATGACCCAGTAATTCAAGCTCGAGCGGATGTGGGCCGTACACGGCACCTGCAGAAGGAAATCGAAAACTTCACTCAGCAGGCGGAGATTTGCGAGGAACTCGCCCAAAGAAAGGCAGCAGGTGGACCATGAATCCTGCAATATTCTGCATCGAGGACACGCTTCGCTTGTTGCTGGAGGAAGCCAAGCAAGCAAAGGACTCAGCGGCTGGGAATCGCGGCAAAGCCGGTGAAGCTTTTGAGGTCGGCCGATCAGAAGCACTTGCTGAGGGCCTGCACACCTGGGCCAATCAGCTCCAAACCTTTGGTCTCGACGCCCAACTCAATGGCATCTGGGAAGAGTTGAGCGCATTCCTGGCCAGTCGAGGCTTCTCAACCTCGGACGCATTGCCGAACCAGCCGCTGCAGCAGACGAGGCCGGCGTGACCGCTTTTCGTGGCATACGGTGATTGCAGTCGGCCCCGCCCATTGTGTACTTCAATGCAAAGGCCAGTCATTAGGGAGAAATCGTGAAACTCACAGGCAAGAAGGCTCTCATCACCGGCGGAAATAGCGGCATTGGCCTGGCCACTGCCCGCCTTTTCGTTGCAGAAGGTGCTGAAGTCGCGATTACCGGCCGGGACCAGAAAACGCTGGATCAAGCAGTCGCCGAACTGGGACCGAAGCGCACGGCTATCGCGCCGACGTTACCGTGGCGGACGACCGGAAGCGGCTCTTCGCGGATCTTGCCAAGGATTTCGGCAAGCTGGACATCGTCTTCGTCAATGCCGGCATCTCCGGCCGGACCCCTACCGGCTCGACCGACGAGACGGTTTTTGAGAATGTCATTCGCACCAACCTCAGTGCCGCTTTTTTTACGGTGAATTCAGCTGCCCCTTTGCTGAACGACAACGGCAGCATTATCTTTAACGGATCGGTACACAACTATCTGGGCCAAGCCGGTGTGGCCGCATATGCGGCCACGAAGGGCGGCGTTGTCTCCATGGCGCGTTCTATCGCCGCCGATCTTGCGCCGCGCAAGATTCGTGTGAACGTCGTGGCGCCAGGCGCGACGAAGACTCCCATTTGGAATCGCGGGTCACGCACTGCAGAGGAATCCGCCAAGCTGACCAAAGCGATCTCGTCCAGGATTCCACTGGGCCGCTGGGGTGAGCCCGAAGATCTTGCCAAAGCCGTCCTTTTCCTTGCCTCAGATGACTCTTCCTACATCAACGCCATCGAGCTGATGGTCGATGGAGGCGCGACGGGGGCACCGTGGGGAACCCCAAGTTTTCACGAATAACCTCGGAGCCCGCCGGCCAAGACACAATAAATGTGTCAGGAACCGTTTTCGAGTGCCAAAAAAAATTCCTGACACCTTTTTCGGCCCTCAGGCAGGAAGGCTCACATCATTTGTTAATTCTTGGATGGCTCGCGTTGAACCGGAGTGGTCTGCGGTGAAAACCGGGCGAACTTGGCATTCTGCTCCGAATGCAAATCGGCCACCGAGGCCAGACCGATTTTGGCGTCCTCAAAATAAATCACGCCGCCGGGGCAATCGTTCATGAACAGGCCGCCATGAATGAATTGGCGTCCGGGGATACGGGCAAAGATCAAGTTCGAAATGACCGTCGGCTTGCCCAGCATTCGCTGGCCGATCTGCGTTAGCGCATCCTCCAGCTGCGGATGATTGATTCGTGTGCCGAGGTTGTGGAATTCCGAATGGTCGCCGAAATTGTCCAGAAAGAAATACCATATCGGACTCAGCTGCTCGTCGTGGAGGAGCATGCGTTTCAAATCTTCAAGTTTACTTAAGTCCATTGCGTCTCCAATCATCGGGTGAGCTTCGCCCTTTTTCCTGACCACCTCGCGTTTCATCATTTTTTTAGCCAAATGGCATGGAAACTCAAGCATCAATTTGGCATCGCCGGGAGGCAGATAGCAAGGGGGGGCGGATCGCATCTCGGCGCCATCGCAAGCGGTCTCAGCGGACTAATTCTTCACGGTCAGCAAGCCAGTCGGGCGGAATGCCGTCGGCTTGCACGGCGAGGGCCACGATTTCTCCGATGGGTTCACCTTCCTCGGCCGTGTAAGATGCGGTAGTATGAGACACGACCAGGGAGATACTCTTTCTGTCGTAAATCCGTCGTGATGTCCGAATCGTCCTTATCCTGAGTGTTCTGCCCAGGGATTTCGGCAAGCACGAAGGGCGGCGTTGTCTCCATGGCGCGCTCTATCGCCGCCGATCTTGCACCGCGCAACATTCGTGTGAACGTCGTTGCATCATTGCACGTCGTTGCATGCATTGCACGTCATCGCATTGCAATGCAGGCGGGTTTGGGTGGCTGCAACGATGCAACGATGCAACGATGCAATGACCGCGCCATGTAAACCACTTCGGGTTGTGGCACAATCTCCAAGGAAGCAATCCCGCCACGCACCACCTTTTTCCCCGTTTTTCCATATCCCCCACATCAAACCGCCACATTTCGACTGTAATCTGACCCTGCCTAAAAGAGCCATTCCCGAACCGGGCTGGAAGCGCGTATCTCGCAACGCAGCACCCACACCGCTTCCAGTCCGTTCTTTCTTTTTCAAGACGGCACACGGAGTGTGCCTACTACTTTGGTGCCTTTTTCCACGCGCTCAAGGTTCGGCCATCGCCTGCCTTGGTGGCAAATTCCGTCGCCCGATCCTGGCCGGGTGACGAAAAACAAAAGCGAACCGTATCGCCGTCCACCTCGTAAATGCCCAGTCTGTGTCTTCCCTTTGGTTGGGCCATCGGTCATCAAGTAATCGATGGTTTTGGGCTTCTTGGAGGGGTCAATGGTGAACGTCGCCTTGAGGAAAATCTGGCCGTTGATGGTCGAAGTCGTTTCATTCCCCTTGGTCACGCGCTTGCCGGTCTTGACAAACTCCTCGGGCATCTTTTGCCCGCCCATTTCGCCGGAGACCATTGTCCATTCACCAGCCAGCTTGGCCATTTCTTTGGCAAGTGCGTCCTGGCCTTTGTCGTCGCTCTGTCGCTTGAGCGTTTCCAATGCAATGCCGCTGCCGGGCTTGGTGGCGAATTCCTTGGGGCGCTCCTTGCCGGTGAGGGTCAGACAGAGCTTCCAGTCTGTCGCCGTCGAACTCATAAATGCCCAGCGACGTGTTCCCCTTCTCCGGGCCTTCGGTAAACGTCATGTCGATCGTCCTGGGTTTGGCGGTTGTGTCAACCTTGAAGGTGCCTTTGTAAGTCGCCCCCATCGAAATCGACGTGAAGTTGTTGCCCTGCAAAACGATTTTAGCGCCCGTCACGGCGTTGTCCGGCATCTTCATTCCCTCCATTTCGAGGGTGATGATATTCCAGGTGCCTTGCAGTCTCTCGACGTCAGTCTTCATGGGAATCTGCTCCTTGGCGAGGCGAGCCACACGCGGCGTGATGGCAGCAGCCGGCCTGGGCGTCGCCGGTTGATCGTTGGCCGCCACCATGCGGTAGGCAGCTAAACCGCCGCCGAACAGGCCCACGGTCAGCAGCAAAACAATCGCGATTTTCAAAGGTGTCCAGTACATAGTTTTGAGCACTCCTCGGGTAAGGGCCACTGCCTGCGCGGAAAGCACGCCAGTTTGGCCGGCTGCGAACAGCAGGGCGGCTGTGATTGCAGCATCAATCACTTCCACGGGCGCGGCCGCCGCCACGCCGTCAGATAATGCGCCGGCCAGCACGGCTGCCGAAAGAAGCAGGCCGCGCCGAGCGAGCCGCGTCCGCAGCATTTCTGGCCGCGCATCAACCGGACTTTGAGCGTGCCCACGGGCCAATGGAGCTGCAGGGCCGCTTCTTCGTTGCTCCGCCCCTGGAGGTAACAAAGCACCATCGGGCTGCGATATTTGGTCGGCAGCCGCTGCAACTCTTCCTGAAGCACGGATTGCAGGTCTTGTCGGCCAGATTCGTCCACGCCTGCGGCGGCCAACGTTTCGACCCCTTGCCGTTGGCGAGCTTGCTGCCGGGCTAGCGTCTTCCTTGCCCGCAGAGCGACGCGAAAGGCCACGCCATACAGCCAATTGCCCAACAGCTCGGGCCGACCGATGGAGCTTGCCTTGCGGACCAGGACGAGAAACGTTGCCTGGAAAGCGTCCTCGGCGGCGTTGGCGTCCCCGACCACGCCGCGGCAAACTCGCCACACCATGGCTCCGTGCCGCTTCACCAGGACTTCAAACGCCGTTTCGTCTTTTTGTTTCGCATAACGCTGCAGCAACTGGCAGTCCGGCAGTTGGCGCAACTCGCCCGCGGCGGCAATTCTACGAATGAAACGCAAAATGGGGTGGACGCGTTCTTCGGCCATTGGGTCAACTTTCGGAGCGGAGACTGGTCTACCCCTAATAGTGCACGAGAGTGTGCATACGGTTACACTTCTTATTGATAAATCAGTGGGCTTCCAGCCGAAACGTCGCGCTTGGCGGGAAGGTTCATTCCGCCTGCATTGCGCTGGACTTTCCTCCATCCCATCCGCCGGTTATGCTGGAATTGCCAGCATTCCTCTGTGTCAAGCGGGAGCAGCGAATGAGCAGTATCGACACCTCAAGCACGCCGCCAGCCCTTGGCCCGGATGACCCGCCAACCGATTATGGTCGGGAAATGGCAGCCTATGGCCGGGAAAAGGATCGATTGGTGCGGGAGCATCTCGGCAAAATCGCCTTGATTCATCAAGACGAAGTGGTGGGGGCTTTTGCCTCCGCCGACGAAGCCATCCTTGAGGGCTACCGCCGTTTTGGCGATGTGCGGATGATGCTCAAAGAGATCCGCGATCCCGATCTACCTGATTTCGTCTCATTGGTGGACTTCCAGCACCCGTCGTTCAAGCCAGTGACATAACTGCCGTGTGAAACCAAATGGGGAAATTCACAACTGCCGTTCGAGATCACTTCATTCTCCCGGCTCACGTGCTGCTTACTCGCGGCCAGGAACAAGTGGTCCGGTTGCTCCAGAGGCCCGTGCCGGCTTTGATTCCTGTGCGTCTCTTAATTGATACAGGGTCCAAACGAAGCACGCTGCTGCCGTCGGTTATTGCCCATTTGAATCCCAGGGCATCAGGTAGTGCTCGCGTTGAGACGAGCTTGGCTGTTGCTGAAACCATTCTGTATTGGGTTCGCCTGGAATTTCCTGGGACTTCCCTTAAAGCCATTCCAGAACTTGCGGTTGCTCGCCTGGCCTTGCCTCCGTCTCTCGCGTCACTTCACGGCGTGATCGGCCGAGATCTGCTCAGTCGCTGGGATTCCGTGCTGTTTGAAGGCCTCCGCAGACGGCTGACGATTCGTGATTCACCCGGCGGTTGGGTGAGGTGGTTTATGGGATGATCGTGGGCACCGCCATGTGGTCCGCAAAGACAAGAATGGTGCCTCAAACCTCAAAAAACGGCGTGGCGTCAATGTCCCGTGGAAATTCCGGAACGATACAGCAGACGACATATTCATGATCTATTAGGCCGCGTCGGTCGCATTCATCGTAGAGTTCATCCTCGGTTGCGGCGAGGCCGACTCTCTCATCGCCGTGAAAAGCGACCCACCAACGACGAAGTTTCTTGTTTTTGAGAAATTCCGGGAGCGCACGACGAAATGCGTCAAGAGAGCATTGGACCATGGGATGGATTTCCAGACCGAGCATTCTATTCCGTCTCCCGAAACCGATACCCCACCCCACGCACCGTCTCAATGAAATCCTGTTTGGCCCTGAGCTTCTTGCGCAACGTCTTGACGTGGACATCGATCGTCCGTTCCAGAACGATGGCGCCTTCGCCGATGGCCACGTCCATCAGTTGCGGCCGGGAAAAAGCGCGGCCGGGCTGACGCACCAGGCATTCCAGCAAGCGGAACTCGGTCGGCGTCAAATCAAGCTCGTCGCCGTCGACCGTGGCCCGATGCCGCACGCGGTCGATCCGCACGCCCAGATGGTCGATCACGTCGGTGGTTTCGGTTCCGGATTCCATGCGGCGGTGCAAAGCCTTGATGCGCTGCAGCAGCACCTTGACGCTGAACGGCTTGGTGACGTAATCGTCGGCGCCCATCGAGAAGCCGATGACATGGTCGGTTTCCTCCGCCTTGGCGGTGACCATGATGATCGGCACGTTGCGCGTCCGCTCGCCGGCCCGCAGCTCTCGGCACAGATCAAGCCCATTGAGGCCGGGCAGCATCAGGTCGAGCAACACGATGTCGGGCAGGTGCATCTGCGCCTTGCGCAAACCTTCCTGGCCGTCGTGGGCCACGATGGTGTCGTAGCCCTCGCGCTGCAGGTTGTAAACGAGCACGTCGGTCAGGCCGCGTTCGTCCTCGATGATGAGAATCCGTGGTTTAGCCATGGCGGCGGTTCGCACTGGTGCGGGTTCAAGAGCGGTGATCACTTCGTTTTTCCTTTGGGTTATCACGCTCAGAAAAAAAGAGGTCAGGCACCGTTGCCGGAACGGCCCGGACGGTGCTTCGCACAACGGTGCCTGACCCCTTTTTTTCTGAGCTCAAAATCGCGTTGGCTTTAATTTCAGACCTCCACAGCGGCCGGTCGGTGGCGGATGATCTCTCCCTCGACCAGGTAAACCACGTCCTCCGCGATATTGGTGGCGTGGTCGGCGATGCGTTCGAGGTGGCGCACGGCGGAGAACATCGATAACCCCGGCTCTACCAGGTCGGGATTCTTTTGCATCATATCGATGATTTCTTCGATGATGTCGTCGTTGAATGTGTCGACCTCGTCGTCGAGCCGGCAAACCACGCGGGCCAGGCGGGCGTCGAGGTTGACAAACGCATCGAGGCTCTGGCGAACCATGGCGGTGGTCACGTCAGTCATCCGCTGCAGCTTGCTCGAAACCGCCACCTCGGGCAAACGGGCGAGGTGGGTGGCTCGCTCGGCGATGTCTTCGGCGAGGTCGGCCATGCGTTCCAGCTCGGTGTTGATCTTGAGGGCCGAGACAATACGGCGCAGGTCCACCGCGACCGGTTGGTGCAATGCCAGCATCTTGAGGCATTCTTCCTCCACGTGGTTTTCTTCTTCATCAATGGCGTTGTCGCCTTCGATAACCTCCTGGGCCAACGACGGCTGCCGGTCCTGCAAAGCCAGGGTGGCTTTGTGGATGGCTTCCTCCACCGAACTGGCCAGGGCCAGCAGGTCGCGCTGCAGGTCGTCGAGATCGCGTTCCAGGTGTTTCGACACTAGCCAAACCTCCCTGTAATGTAATCCTCGGTCTGCTTCACGCGTGGCTTGGTGAACAGGGCGTCGGTGGTGCCGCTTTCGATCACCTTGCCCTGGAAGAAAAAGGCGGTCTTGTCCGAAACGCGGGCGGCTTGCTGCATGTTGTGGGTGACGATCACGATAGTGTAATCGCGCTTGAGCTCGAAAATCAGATCCTCGATCCGGGCCGTCGACGCCGGGTCGAGTGCCGAGGCGGGCTCGTCCATCAGCAGCACTTCGGGATCGGTGGCCAACGCCCGGGCGATGCACAGCCGCTGCTGCTGACCGCCGGAGAGGTTCATGGCCGAGTCGTGCAGGCGGTCCTTGACTTCATCCCAAAGCGCCGCTTGTCGCAGGCAGCGCTCGGTGATCTCGGCGAGCTTGGACCGGTTGTTCTGCCCGGCCACACGGGGGCCGTAGACAGCGTTTTCAAAAACCGACTTCGGAAATGGGTTCGATTTCTGGAAGACCATGCCGACGCGCCGCCGCAGATGGACGAGGTTCAAATTGCGAGTGTAGATGTCCTGCCCGTCCAGGAGAATGCCGCCAACGTGCCTGGTCCCGTCGATCAAATCGTTCATCCGGTTTAGCGACCGAATGAACGTCGACTTGCCGCAGCCCGAGGGGCCAATGAGCGCGGTGACCGATCGTTCCGGTATTTCCAGGCCGATGTCAAATAGTGCTTGCTTGGAGCCATACCAAAATGACAATCCGGTAATGCTGAACTTGGAACGGGCTGTAGCGAGGTCAGGCGCTGTACGACCGTTCATGCTCCGTTCGGAGATGATTGCCGAGTACGATAGTGTCGACACGGTCGCACCTCACATAGCTCAAAGTAGCAGGCACACTCTGTGCGCCGTGCGAGATTGCTAACGGCACACAGAGTGTGCCTGCTACTTTGAATAAAGCCCCGGTATTGTATGGGCCGATTGTGTAGTTTCGATGAAGGAATGCGGAATAATCCGGCCCGAGCCGCGAACTAGAAATAACGGGCAGTCAGCGCTGCCGACGCCGCTCGGCCTCTTTTTTTTCCAGGCAATCGCTATCTTAAAAAAGAGGACGTGTAATCCTGGTCCAAAAAAGGGGGTCGAGCACCGTGGTGCGAAGCACCCTTCGAACCTGAGACGGTGGGGCGAAAGTCCGGCAACGGTGCCTGACCCCTTTTTTTGGGCCTTCTTAACCAGTTCGATGCACCATGCCGAAAAAGAACATATTTGCTTTCATCGTGCTTACCGTCCTGTTTATCGCCATCTGGTGGTGGGCAAGGACGGAATGGATGGCCGCGCAAAAGGCCGAGATCGCACAGAAGAACGAAAAGAAAGACGGCGACAAGCCCAAAGACGAACGGAAAGACGAGCCGAAGAAAGCCCAGTCAGCCCCGGCGAAAGCGGAAGAGCAGGCCAAGGCGCCGGACCCAGTCAAGAGTAAAGACGCCGTCCAACCCAAGGATGAACCCAAGAACAAAGCCCCCGCTGCCCGGCCCACCGTCGAGGAAGACATACAGCTTGGCACTGCCGACTCCGAGTATTACATCAGCGCGAAACTCACCACGCTGGGCGGCGGGGTCCAGAGCTTGACGCTGCCGAAGTTCGAGAAGGCCGACGAGAACGGCCAACCCGTGTACTTCCCCGACGGCAAACCGATGCCCCTGGAGCTCATCCAGAACGACCCGTACTTGCCATCCTTCCTGATGATGGATTACCTCGACCCGACAAGCACCAACGAAAAGTGGGACGTAAGCCCGCTGCTCGGCCAAAGCGTCTGGAAGAAAGAAGAGGCCTCCGTCACCGACAAACTGAGCCTGGTGCGTTTCTCCTGCGACCAGATTCCCGGCCTGCGGATCGTGAAGACCTATACTCTCAAACCCAGGGAATACCACATCGGCCTGTCCGTCGAGATTCAATGCCTGCCCGATGCCAAGGGCAAGCGGCTGTTTCGCTATCAATTGACCGGCGCCCACGGCACGCCCATTGAGGGCGATTGGTACGCCACCGTCTACCGTTCACCGATGATCGGCTACGTCGACGAGCGTGGCCGGCTCTGGCGCGACCTGAGCGACACGCAAGCCCGCATCAGTTTCAAGGAGGGCGGCGAAAAGGTCGATCCGCGTCCTAATTGGATGCAATACGCCGGCGGGGCGACGCAGTATTTCTCGTCGTTGATCGTGGTGCACGACCAGCAAGCCAACGGCATCAAGCCCAACGATGTCCTCGAGTATTGCCGGCCTACCTGGGAATCCCAGGAGATGGCAGGCATCGTCGAACGCCTCGATTGGACCGATCCGAAGCGCCCCCTGCTGATTATCAGGGCGAAAGAAGCTCTGCACGCAACCGTCAGCTTTGTGCTGCTGCCGCGAACGGCCGTGCAATTCAAGCAGCGTGGTTTGAAGGAAGGCGATCAAATCATGGTGAGCTGGTACGAGCCGGAAATCGGTCCGCCGGAGCGCGTGGCCACCTTCGTCCGTCCCGGCACCGTCCGCCGACCCCAGCTCGATGACATTACCGTTCGCGTCGTCAGCCACGCCCTGGAGCTGCAGCCGGGCAAGACGGTGGTGCATCAATACGTGCTCTACCAGGGCCCTTCCAAGGTGCGGCAGCTGGCGACGTTTCGCGGCGACAAGGCGGTGGATGAGGCATTGGTGGACTGGTACGCCGACAATCTGCACCTGCGGACGTTGACCGACTACCACTCGCCGGGCTGGTTCGGCGAGATGTCGTCCCGGCTCGGCTGGACCGACCTGCTGATCCTGACCACGCGCTTCATGCACTGGCTGCTCGACAAGCTGCACATGCTGGTGCCGAATTATGGGTTGACCATCATGCTGCTGACGTTGTTGGTGCGCGGCTCGATGTTTCCGGTCAGCCGCAAGTCGGCGCTGCTCAGCCAAAGAATGCAAGCGCTGGCGCCGGAGATGAAGAAGATCCAGGAAAAATACAAGGACGATCCCAAGGCCAAGAGCGCCGAAATGTGGCAGCTTTACAAAAAGCATGGGGTGAGCCCGTTCGGCAGCTGCTTGCCGATGCTGCTGCAAATGCCCTTTTTCCTGGGACTCTACTATTGCCTGCAGGAGAGCATCCATTTCCGCCTCGCGGGCTTTTTGTGGATGGACAACCTTGCCGCCCCGGACATGCTCTGGGGCTGGGGATCGTCCATCCCGATCATCAGCGACCCGGACTACTACTCCGGCAGCTTCTTCTCGTTCCTTTACCTGGGGCCGTATTTCAATGTGCTGCCGGTGATCGCCGTGACACTGATGCTGTTTCAGCAAAAGATGATGACGCCGCCTCCCGCCGACGAGCAGCAGGAAATGCAGCAAAAGATGATGAAATACATGTTCGTCTTCATGGGCATCATGTTCTACAAGGTGGCGGCGGGCCTGTGCATCTATTTCATCGTCAGCAGCCTGTGGGGCCTGTGCGAACGCAAGCTGCTGCCCAAGAGGAAGCCGGTGACGGCACTGGCACCCGCCGCGGCGAGCGTTGGCAACGGCGTCATCGGCGGCGGCAAGCCTGGTCGCGGCAAGAGTAAGCCCGACAAGAAGGAAAAAAAGCCGGAAGGCGCCTTTCAAAAGGTCAAGGACTTGTGGAACGAACTGCTGCGGCAGGCGGAAAAGAAATAAAAATGTCCACGAAAACAGACGTCGGCGCAGCCGCCCGCTGGGGCCCGGTGAAGGTTATCATCGTGTCCAGCGTCATGTTCACCTTCATCTCCTACTGGCGAACGGCGGCCGTCGTCCTTTGCGACCTCGCCAGCACCGCCTACTACATCGGCGGCATCGTCGAGTCGGCCATCGGTCCCGCGGCGCCATGGTTCATCCTCGCGGTCATGATTTTCAGCTACGCGGTCCGCTCCGTTTACATCGAGAGTTGCTCCCTGTTCGTCCGCGGCGGCGTCTACCGCGTCGTCAAGGAAGCGCTGGGCGGCTTTCTGGGTAAACTTTCGGTGTCTGCGCTGATGTTCGACTACATCCTCACCGGCCCCACCAGCGGCGTGGCGGCGGGGCAGTACATCATGGGCCTGGGCTTTCAATGCCTCAAGCTCATCAGCCCCTTTATCAGTCCCACTTTGTACGCCGACCTCGGACTGGACAATGACGAGTTTCGCAAAAGCCTCGCCAACTGGGGATCGGTGCTCATTGCCAGTCTCGTGACCATGTATTTCTTCCGCCAAAACTTGCTGGGCATCCACGAATCCAGCGACAAGGCCCTCAAGATCATGGCGGCCACCACCATTATGGCCGTGATCATGCTGGCCTGGTGTGGCATCACGCTGATGGTCAACGGGGCCCAAAATTCCGTGCCGCTGACGCCCGATCTGCAGAGGAAGTTTGAGTTGGCCGAGGTTACGGTCAAGGATCCCGACACCGACCAGGAACGCGACGAATGGGTCAAAGATCCCAAAACCGGCAAGCTGGCAGTCAAGATCGATGAGAAAACCGGCGAACCCATTCCCAAGGAGAGCGAAGCCCTGAACCAGATCGGCTTCAAGCGTCTGGGCTGGGATACCCGGGAAGACCCGCTGGGGTTTCTCGGCCGCCACCTGCCGGACAGCCTCCAGGATGCTATCCGCAATCCGACGTCGTTGCTCAGCATCCTGGGGATCGTCGGCCTGGTTATCGGCTTTGGCCATTCCATTTTGGCGATGAGCGGCGAAGAGACATTGGCCCAGGTTTATCGCGAAATCGAGTCGCCCAAGCTGCTGAATTTCAAGAAGGCGGCGTTCATCGTTTTCGTCTACAGCCTGGTGCTGACGGCCGGCATCAGCTTCATGGCGGTTTTGCTGATCCCCGACGAAATCCGCATGAAGGCCTATTCCGAAAACCTCATCGGCGGCCTGGCGCGCTACGTTCTCGGTCCGCCGATGGTCAAGCTGTTTCTGGAAGGCTTCGTGGTCATCGTCGGTTTTTTGATCCTGTCCGGCGCGGTTAACACTGCCATGATCGGCTCCAACGGCGTCCTCAACCGCGTCGCCGAGGACGGCGTTCTGCCCGATTGGTTCCTCAAACCCCACGCTCGCTACGGCACCACCTACCGCCTCCTTTTCCTCATTTTGATTCTGCAGCTGGCAACCATCGTCATCAGTGGCGGCGATATGCTCCTGCTCGGCGAGGCCTACGCCTTTGGCGTTGTCTGGAGCTTCGTCTTCAAGGCGCTGGCCATGGTCGTGCTGCGTTTCAAGGATCAATCGCCGCGAGCCTACAAGGTGCCGTTTAATATCCGCATTCGCGGCGTCGAGGTGCCGATCGGCCTTAGCTTGATCTTTCTGTCACTGCTGGCCGCGGCAATCCTCAACTTCTTCACCAAGGAGGTGGCGACGATCGGCGGCTTGATCTTCACCGGCGTATTCCTGACGGTGTTCATGGTGTCCGAGCGTTACTACGAGAAAAAGCGCAAGGGGCTGACACACCACCACCTCGAGCAGTTCAACCAGGAACAAGCTCAGCTCGTCACCATTGAGAGCCTCGGCCTGGTCAAGGAATACCGCAAGGTGGTGGCTATTCGCTCCACCCAAAACCTTTTCATGCTGGAGACCGCCCTCGCCGAGACCGATCCCGTGACCACTGATGTGGTTGTCATGACCGCGAAGATGGTCGAACGCGGCGGCGAGACCGGCGCCGGCCTGGCCGAGCTCGATCAATACGATCAGCAGCTGATGACGGCGGTGGTCACGCGCGCCGAGAAGGCCGGCAAGCAGGTCCATCCGCTCATCATGATGACCAACAACCCGCTGCACACCATTTTGCAGACGGTGCGCGACCTCAAGGCCCAGGAAGTGGTGGTCGGCGGCTCCAACAAGTTTTTGGCCGACGAGCAGATGGAGCAAATCGGCTTTTTCTGGATCACCCTCAACAGCGGTGAAACCAAGCCGCTGACGGTGAGGATTCTGAGCCGCGACCGCGACGTCTATTACGACCTCGGCGGCGGCAATCGCATCCCCAAAATCACGGAACGCCGGGCCAGATCCGTGGAGGAGCTGCGCGCGGGCGGCGTGGGCGTCGACCGCGTCCTGCTGGTCCACGAAGGCACCTTGGCGGACAAAGACCTGTTCCAGGCCGTCCTGACGATGCTCGATCCGCAGGTGACTCTGGGCGTTTTGTCCCTCAAGGGAGACCTGGAGTTGACCCAGCAAATCCAGGAGCAGTCGGAGCAGCTCAAACGCACCATCATCACCTTGAGCGTCCCCGGTGATTCCGGGCCGGCAGTGGTGAAGTTGGCGAATGAGGATAAATACGACCTGATTGTGCTGGGTTTACCCCCGGAGGCGGCTTTGGAGCAGCCCATAAAACTGCCGGCATGGGCCGATTACGTGCTGCGCCATGCCCATTGCCGGGTGTTTCTGGCCTCGGCGCCGAATGTGCCGGGAGATGTCGCGGAGTAACTGCCGCCACATTGGCTATCCGCAATCTGCGCACGGCCGACGGCCAGCGCTTCACGAGCCGAAGGCGATTGCCGACCTGGCCAAGCGTTTCACTAGTCACCTCATCCATCAGCGTGCGCATCAAAAAAACGCCTCGCCCGCCAATCCGCAGCTCGCCGGGGTCCAGACGCGGCACCTGGCTGAGATCGAACGGCTCCCCCTCGTCGAGCAGGGTGACCGTGACGGTCTGGCAGTCCACTTGACATTGGACCTGGAAGGGGCGATCCGGTCGGTCGCGATGGGCATGCCTGACAATGTTGGTTACCGCTTCGCCGGTTGCCAGCACCACGGCATGGATCGTGGACCAATCCACCTGGCGAGCGTGGCAAACGGCCTCCACGAACGAGCGAACGATGGAGAGCATGCGGGGATCGCTGGGCACGGTCAGAGTCGGGCAAGGGCACAGCTGGGCAGCCATCCTAAGTGTCCTCCGAAGAAATTGCTTAACTCCAACCCACAAATCCACTTATATAGTAGCAGGCACACTCCGTGTGCCGTCGTCGAAACGGCACACGGAGTGTGCCTGCTACTTTAATGATGGCCAGGTGGGGCTAGACGGGCCGTCATAACCCCAATCCGACATTTCCCGCGTCTTTTTGCTTGCCAGGGCTAACTGGGCTTTATAAGCTATCATATGGCACGGTAGCAAGTCTGGCGTGGTCGGCAGGCCACGAAACGCACCGATCTCTCCCAACCCCACGGAGGGCATCCTGCCAGGGACGCTTCGCTTTCGCGGATCGCTTGCGTATAATGTTTCAGCAGTCAGCAGTCCAGCCGTCTTGCATATCGCTACTGTCCATGGGTACAGGTGACAATAATGAAACGGAACGTGAAACGGTCTGAAATCCGCCGCCGAAAGCCAGCGGCCGCCGTGCCCGAACGCGAGCCCGTGCTTTCCGCGCCGATGCCGAGCGCCAATCGCAAGGGCAAGCCCCCGGTGCAGCCGGAGCCGGCCGATTTTGACGAAGAAGAAGAGATTGTGGATGACAAAGAGCTGGCACCGGTTGCGGACGAGCACGATGCCAACGAAAATACCGGACCGGACGACGCCCTGGGTCTTTACCTCCGTCAAATGGGTGCGATACCGCTTTTGAATCGGGAACAGGAATTGAAGCTGGCCAAGGAGCTGGAAAAGGCGCGTACGCGCTATCGCCGGGCCGCATTGACGAACTGGTTGACCATCGAGCGCGTGATCGAAACGATGCAACGTGTGCAGGCTGGCCAGCTGGCGATCGATCCGACCATTGACGTGGTGACCAGCGTGGGCCTGAGCCGAGAGCAAATCGTTGCTCGGCTGCCGCACAATCTGCGCACGCTTCAGCATCTTCAAACCGCCGCGACGGCCGACTTTAGGGCGCTGCAGCGGACCACCACGCCCGGCGGCCGAGTGCGTTTGCGCCGCGTTTTGTGGCGCCGGCTGCGCAAGGCGGTGAACCTGGTGGAGCAGCTGTCGCCGCGCACCGAGTTGCTCGAGCAGTTCTCCGAGGATCTGTGCTCGTGGCAGCAGCGCATGAAGGATCTCGACACCAGCATTGCCGCCTGCGGGCGGTCAGCTGCCGGCCGGCAGGAGCAAACCAAGCTGGTCAAGGAGCTGCGCGACGTGACCTTGACCTTGCGCTGCAGCTGCGAAGAAGTGACCGGATTGCTGGCCGTTCTTCAGCGCCGCCATAAGTGCTACCAGCATGCCCGCCGGGCCATGGCCGAGGGCAACCTCCGCCTGGTGGTATCCATTGCCAAGCGCTACCGAGGCAGGGGACTGGCGTTTGCCGACCTGATCCAGGAAGGCAACCGCGGCCTGATGCGTGCGGTCGACAAATACGAGCACCGCATGGGTTTCAAATTCGGCACCTACGCCACCTGGTGGATTCGCCAGGGCATCACGCGGGCGCTTGCCGACCACGCCCGCACCGTGCGCGTGCCTTGCCATCAAGTGGGCACGTTGGCCGCTATCGAGCGCGTCCGCGGCGAGCTGACGGCCGGCATTGGCCGCGAGCCGACCGTGGAAGAAATCGCCATGACCCTGGGCGTGACGGCCGAGGAGACACGATCGCTGCGGATTGTGGCTCGCCACCCGGTGAGTTTGCACGAGCCGCTCAGCGGAGAAGGCGAACGCGCCCTTGGCGACTTCCTCGACGATCCTTGCGTGATCAATCCGGGCGATACGGTCGATCGGCATCTGCTGCGCGAGCGGATTGACGAGGTGCTAAGGTCGCTGACGACGCGGGAGCGCGAGGTCATCGAGCTGCGCTTCGGCCTGCGCGATGGACATCCCAAGACGCTCGACGAAGTGGCGCGGACTTACGGCATCACTCGTGAGCGGATTCGCCAGATCGAGGCACGCGGGCTGGTGAAGCTGCGTCATCCGGCGCGGAGCCAGCGGCTGCAAGGGTTTGCTCCGGATGAGTAAGCTGGCGGTTAGCAGAAGACAAAATCACGACAGCACGAAAGACGAAAACACGAAAAAGCAATCGTGTTTTCGTCTTTCGTGCTTCTGGAGATGTTAAGGGAACAGCGTGTTGCTCAAAATCCACGCTGGGTCTATTTCCGCGTCCGAAATCCGGGAATCTCGTTGCACGTCTGTAACACTTTAGCGTCTCGCGCATTAATACTGGTGTTATGCAAACCGACACCGACACACCGGCGGAGACGAATGACTGCGACATGGTGGTGTGCGCTCGAACGGATCGCGAATCCTTCGGAAAGCTCTACGACATCTATTATCCACGGATCTTTCGGCATTGCCTGCGGAGGCTGTTCCTTAGAAGCGTCGCCGAAGACATCGCGTCGGAGGTATTTCTCAGAGTCGCCAGGCAAATTCCGGACTTCAAGGGGGCCACCCACGACGACTTTGTCCGGTGGGTGCACGCCATTGCCACACAAGAAATAGGGCGTAACCACCCATCCGCGTATGCGTAACGTGTTATGCCCAAAGGCATTGCGGTCTTGGCAGTCTAGCCAAAACGGCCTCCCGCGGATAGGTTTGCAGCTGTACGAACCCACCGCAAGGAGGCCTGACTCATGAGCATGGCAGATTCACTGACGGTTCTCAAGCTGGAATTGACGCAAAATGTCGTTCCACAGATCGTTGACTTGCTGGCCCAAGCGCTGGCCGATGAGACGCCCGTTCATCAAGTGGAAGGGGGGCTCTGGGAATTATTGCTAAAAGCCGGTCACCAAGCCCTGCGGGCGTTTTTCGACAGACATGGTACGGGCGATCTCGGCGAGCAAATCACCCTGCCCGACGGTCAGGACATCCACCGCTTGGAGAAGTTGCATTGCCGCCGCTATGTATCGATTTTCGGTGAATTCGTGCTGCCCAGAACGGTCTACGGCAGCCGCGAAGGGCAAGCGTTGGAATTCGTACCTTTGGACAATCGCCTGCAATTGCCGGACGGTGTCTATTCCTATTTGCTGCAGGACTGGGATCAATCGTTGGCCGTGGAGCAAGCCTTCGGCAAAGTGAGCGAGACCATCGAGCGGATGCTCAAGCTCCGCCAGCCGGAGGACAGCTTGGAAGGCATGAACCGGCAAATGGCGCGGGACGTTGGCGAATTTCGCGATTTGCTCGGAACTCCGCCCGCAGCGGAGGAGGGCGCGATTGTGGTGGTGTCGGCGGACCAGAAAGGAATTGTCATGCGGGGCCAAGGAACGCCGACTATGTGCGGCGGCGAGCGTCCGGAAGGCCAGCGTGCCAATCAAAAAAAGATGGCTACGGTCGGTGCGGTGTACACGATCGACCCCTACGTGCGCACTGCCGCGGACGTGGTGGCCGCGCTGTTCCGTGATCCTGATTACGAAGCTCCGCCGCGCCCCGAGCCGTGTCACAAGCGGATCTGGGCCAGTTTGCCTCTGGAAGGGGCGCAGCCCAAAAGCAGCATTGATGTCGTATTCGGGTGGTTGTGGTGGGAATTCCCGCAACGCAATGCAAAACTGAAGCGGCCGTCGGTTAGCCTATGCGATGGCCAGAAAGCACTCTGGGAAGCCTGCGTGAAGTATCTGCCCGAGGAGAACTTGGTGCAAATTTTAGATTTATTGCATGTCACGCCACGGCTGTGGGCCGCTGCGAAACTGCTCTACGGCGTCAAAGGTAAGGAGGTGCTGCCGTCGGTGCGGCACTGGATCACGGAAGTGCTGGAAGGCAAGGTCGACAAGGTGATCAGAACCCTGCGTCGCTACGGCAAAGTCAAGGGACTAAAGGGGGCCAAAAAGAAAGCGTTGGCGCGGATCACCAATTATTTGCACACCAACCGGCAGCGTATGCGTTACGACGCGTATTTGCGTCAGGGCTACCCGATAGCCCGTGGGATCATTGAGGGGGCTTGCCGTCACCTGATTAAAGACAGGATGGAGCGGGCAGGTATGCACTGGACAATGGCGGGTGCCCAAGCAATGCTGGATGTTCGCAGCGTTTGGACCTGCAACCAATGGAGCCAATTTCAACAATACCGCATAGATCGAGAAATAGCCCGCCTCTATCCAAATCGCGAACTTGTGGCCGGGGAAGCGTACTTTGCAATGGCTGCGTAGCGGTGAGCGGGCGGGCGGTTACGCCCAATCTTTGCGGCGGTAATTGTACACACTGCTCATCGTGGCCGCCTCCGAACCATTGAGCGGTGCCCTTTCGTTATTGTCCAGAATCAGCGCCAAGCCCTTGAGCGCCACCTTCCCTGTTTCCAACAATGCTTTCGCACTTTCTCCGTCGAAGGACTGGTCAGGGTCAAGATATCCCCAGTCGTTGAGCGAAGAAGAGTTTATGAGGGCAGAGCACAAAATCGCAGCATTTCGCCCGCAGAGACTTCTTTGTAAGATTCTGGGTAATATTTCCTGATCGCAAGAAGCAAATGATAGGACGTGTAATCGCCGTGTTTTTTGATGTGGCTCAACGCTTCCTGAACGTCTCCGGGCATCAAGGGGTTTTCATAGAGCAACCTGGACATGTAAACTGCCCTTTTCTTCGCGGATTCCTCAACAAGCTTTTTCACTTTAGGCGATTGTTTGTCTCCGTTTGCAGTCGTTATCTTCGCGGGTTCTTCGACGAGCTTCTTTGAGGCTTTGTCTTGGTTCGCCGAAGCGCAGGCATTAAGGATTACGGCACCAGCGCAAAGCAGGATGCACAATAGACAACGATTGTAGGATTTCACGCCCATTAATAAACACCGCTTGGTTAGACCTTGGCTTTCAGCACGCCGTTTAGCCGCGGTCCGAAGGATTGCGCGTCCGACACATCCGCACCTAACGCGCAGTCCTTCGGACAGCGGCTAAACGGAACGCAATTATACGCGTCAAGCACCAAGCGCCGCCCGCGTCCTCGCCAGCACCGGCGAATCTTGATCGCCGCTGCCGTGCAGATTGAACATGCTCGCGGCCAACAACCGATTGCGCCAGGCCGGCGTCGTGTTGTAGAAATCCTCGAGCGCCGCCGAGCTGTGCTTGTAGTCGTGCGAATCGCGCCCCTTGGTGAAGATCAAGCGCCGCCCCGCCGCCATCACGGTTTGCACAGCCGCAGGGTCTTTTCCCAAGAGGCCCAGCGTCTTGCGGGCGGCCTGAACTCGATCGCGGGACACGGTGGCGAAGATTTCCTCGATCGCCGCCGGCCCGTTGGCTTGCGTGTCCAGCGGCTCCAGCGTGTCGATGCGGCGATTGGCCAGGTTCATTGCCATCGCCGCGCGGAACATCGGCAAAAATGAGGCGGTTTGCAGCATCAGCATCCGCCGCGTTTCGTCGTTGGCGGATGTCTGATAACCGTAATGCAAGGCGTTGGTGCTGGTGACGCAGTGGATGCCCTGGATGCCGGGTTGACGCATCAGCAACTCGGCGGCGCCCAGGAACAGGCCGTCCCAAACCGACGCCGGATCGACGTTCCTGTTGAGTATGCCCACCACCTGTTCGCTCATTTCGGCCGGCGTCGCAGTGCGCAGCGCCGCCAGCACGTCGGTGGTAACCGAGGCCGTCACCGTGCCGCGCTGCCAGCCGTTTCTGATGCGCCTGGCCCGCTCGATGTTTTGCCGCCAGGGCCGATCGGCATCCGCATCGCGGCGGGCGGGGTTGTCGCCCTCGTGCTGAAGCAGCGCGAAGGCCAGCGAGCGCATCACCGGCTCGGCATGCCGCCAGCCGATGGTATTGAGAGTGCGCCAGGCGTTGGCGGTGAAGATCGCCTTGTGGCCGATGTCGCGGAAATCGCGGGCGCCATAGCGCCAAAACAGCTCGATCACCTCGCTGGCCCCCGCGCCGCGGACCAGGCCGCATATGGCGTTGTCGGCGCCCTCTTCGTCCCAGTTGTCCATCGCGTCGGTAAAGCGCTGCCGGGCCTGGGCGGCAGTCGGCACCTGCGTTTCGTTGGCCGGCGGCATCACCCAGCCGTTGTTCTGGGTGCGATTGCGATCCTGCGACGTTTTGAAATTGTCGAGCGCCCAAAACAGCGGCAGCCAGCGGTCGCGGTCTTCGCCGGCCTGGGCCGCCATGTGGGCCGCGTTGACCACCATCACCGCATGAAACTGAAAACCGACTGGGCGCGGCTTGATGCCGCGGACGCCGGCCAGCATCAAGGCGGCCAGCAAATCGCGGTAGCTGGCCCCGGCGCGGATGCGCTCGGCGGCCGCCTCGAGCAGGCGATCGCGGGCGGTGTCTTCGATCATGCGGACAACCGGCTCGATGTCGGCGCTGAGCTGCACCATCGGCGGCCGGACCTGAGCCTGATCGGCCGATAGCGTTGGCAGTTTCCGCATGAAGGCAAAATCGCCGAGACCCGTCAGGGCCCCGAGCTCGGCGGTGGTGGAAATGAACTGACGACGGTCGAGTGGAGAGGACATGATGGCTCCTTCGCTTGCGAATCGGGTATCGAAACAACCCGAAGTACAGGCGAGGAGCAGAAAACCTCGCTTGCGCGTCGGGCTTATGGCCGCATGCCGTGTTCCTGGAGATACGCTTCGTTCTTTTTCACTCCCCGATAGATCATGAAACCGACCACGCCGAAGCTGAGCCAGGGAACACCAATCAACATGTAGATACTGTGGTTGTAGGCCGCGGCATTGCCAATGCCTTGCTCGTCGGCCCCACCGCTCGTGGCGGCAGGCGCCTCCTGGCAGCTAGGGCAGGCCCATGCCACGGTCGGCAGGGCCAGCGCGGTCACAATGGTCAGGAGTGCAAACAACAAATGCAGCTTACGCATGATCGTTTCCTTTCTGCCCGGTATTCTACACAATCCTCACGCGGGTGGATAGAGGTGATAGAGCATCCAGTAAACCACGACGCCGGTGACAGACACATACAGCCAAATCGGCAGCGTCCAGCGCGCCAGCCGGACGTGGCTGGCCAGGCGATTGCGCAGGCCCAGATACGTCAGCCGCAGCGCCGCCGGCGCGACGGCGATGGCCAGCACCGTGTGCGACAGCAAAATCCCCAGATAGAGATAACGCACCGGCCCCTCGCCGCTGAACGACGTCGGTTTGCCGTCCTGGACGACGATGTGGTAATAGAGGTAACAGCCCAGGAATACCGCCGATACCACCACCGCGGCCAGCATGCTAATCTTGTGTGCGACGATCCAGCGGCCGCGAATGAAGGCGTAACCCAGAATCAGCAAGACACCGCACGCGGCGTTTAGCCCGGCGTTGATTGATGGAAAATACTTCGCCTGCACCAGCTGTTTGACGAAGCCTTCCAGACGCCCAACTTCGGCAGAATCGCGGCCATCGACATAGCCGCGAATCGTGCCGCGGTGATCGACGACCAGGAAGGTAGGCGTGTGATTGACCTCCTGGCCAGGCGGCGCGGACGGATCTTGCCCCAAGCCCTGCTTGAACCCGGATTGCACCAACGCATAAATATCCTCCTTGCCGCCGTGCAGGAAGAGCCAGCGAGCCGGGTCGGCGTGGTGATCGCGGGCATACTGAGCGATGATCGACTGCGTGTCGTGGCCGGGATAGATATTGATGCTGATCAGCAGCACATCGGGATAGCCTGCAAATTTGGATTGCAGGCTTTCCATGGTTTTCTGGGTCATGGGGCACATGGTGGTGCAGCACGAGAAGAAAACCGAGACCACGCAAACCTTGCCTTGCAGCCGGTCGAGCTCGACGGTTTTGCCCTCTTGATCGAGGAGCTTGAAGGGGGGCACCGGACCCAGAGCGGTGTGGAGCGAGTCAAATTCGTCAGCGCGGGCCGTCGGGGCGAGGGCGAGCAAAACCAAAACAGCGATGAGGCCCGTGCGCGACATGGTCACTTGTTCTTGATGGCGGCAGCTGCAGCAGCGTCGGCGGCATCGTGGTGCCAACCCACCACGCCGTCGGGCATGAACACGATGACCATCATCACGGCCAGGATGCCCACGGGGATAATGAGGAAGTAGAGCTTATTCCACTCATACTTGAGGTGCATGAAGAACATGCACACCAGCGTGGCCTTGCACACCGCCACGCCCATGATGATGGCCATGCCGGTATAAGAGCCAACGCCGTAGTGGAGATTGACGAAAAACGACACGGCCGTGAAGATGCACAGCGCGCCGAAGACGACGTAGTAAACTTGCAGCTTCGGCCCGTGATGCTCGACGGCGGCTGAATGCTCGGTCATAAATCAACTCCAGGATACCAACCCGAAGCGCAAGCGAGGGAAAACATAGGTCCTCGCTTGCGCTTCGGGTTGGTGTGGTACGAACTACACCAAATACAGCAGCGGAAACAGAAATATCCACACCACGTCGACAAAGTGCCAGTAAAGGCCAGTGTATTCCAGTAAGCTCTCATGGTGTGGATGCAAATTGCCGCGCCAGGCCATCAGCAGGATAATCACAAAAACCACCAGGCCGCCCACCACGTGGATGGCGTGGAAGCCGGTCATCATGAAATAGCACGACGCCCACAGGTTGCCGAAGCAGATCGTGTGGGACACGTGCAAGTGCTCGTGCTTTTGCAGCAGCCCCTTTTCGACCGTGTAACCTTCCACCTCGTCGCATGGCTTGACATGCTGGTTTTTCTCTCTTTCACTGCCGTGCTGATGCTCGTCCCACGATCCCATGATTTGCAGGTTGAGCTGCTTGGCGCTCAAGGTGGGCAGCTTTTTCAGGAGTACGGCGCAGTCTGCAATGGGGTTCGGCTCCTTGCCGGCGGTCAACTTATCCAGGTCCGCGGCAATCGCCGTCTCGGTGTCGGCCTTGATCTTCGCGATCTCTTCGTCGGCTTTTTTGCCCTGGCCGGCCTTGGCAAGGACGGCCATGCCTACTTCGGCTTCCTTGTTGATGGCGGCTTCCCTGACCTTGAATTCTTCCCAGGCCTTGATGTCGGCGGCGCCGATGCCGTGATGTGCCGGCTCTTCGAGCACCTTTTCTAGCTGCTCCTTGACGTGCACCATGTAGCTGCTGCCCTGTCGGCCCTTCAAGCCGCTCATAAATGCGCCCGGCAAGATGACGTGTGAGAACTTGCCGTAGTATTCATACCCCTTGATCGCCAGGAACAGGCAGCCCAGTGCCAAGGTCACGGCGATCAGCTGCGCGGCCTGCTTGATGTCGCCCTTGCCAAGCTGATAGTGAGCCAGCACCACCGTCAAACTGCTGCAAATCAGCACGAAGGTGTTGACCGCGCCCGCCCACTCTTCAAGGTGGACGTCGTGCGGCCGCGGCCACGGATAGTTGTCCGTGGGCGTGCCGTTGCGATAGATGACGTAGGTCCCGATCAGTCCCGTGAAGAACATGATCTCGGTGACCAGGAACAGCCAGATGGCCACCTTGCCGTGGGGCATCGGCAGGCCCATGTGAACTTTCGGCTCGTCGAGAACTGCGTGTGCCATGTTCCAGCGTGGTCAGCGGCCGTTTTGTTGAAAACGGCCTGGGTTAATATGGTCAGAGCGACAGACCGGTCACACCTTGCAAAAGCAACAGTGCCAATAACAACGGCAAATAAAAGAGCGACGCCCGCAACACCCGCCGGGCCTGCCGGGTCGATGCCTCGCGTAAAAACGCCAAGGTGCTTGCCAGGAAATGGCCGCCCAGCAGCAAGGCTCCCACGGCGTAGACCCACCCCGCGTGAACCAATACGGCCGGCGCCAGGCTCACCAGCACCAAGGCGATGCAGAACCCCACCATCTTCCAACCAGTCGAACTGCCGGTCGGATCGACGACGGGCAGCATCCGCAAGCCCGCCCGCGAATAATCCTCGCGATAAATCCAGGCAATCGCCAAAAAATGCGGCACCTGCCAAAGGAACAGGATCAGGAATACCAATACCGCCTCCACGTCGAGCGTTCCGCGGATGGCCGTCCAACCGATCACCGGCGGCAGGGCGCCCGGCACGGCGCCGATCAACGTGTTGAGCGTGGTCACCCGTTTCAGCGGGGTATAAAGCCACACATAAGTGACGAAGGTAAAGGCCGCGATGGCTACCGTCAGCGGTTGCCTCACCACAACCGCCATGTAAGCCAGGCCGCCGATGCCGCAAATCAAGCCAAACGCCATGACCTCCAGCGGATGCAGCCGTCCCGCGGGCAATGGCCGATTTTCAGTGCGGACCATGAGGGCGTCGGTGTGGCGTTCCAGGAGCTTGGTTCAAGGCACTTGCGCCGGTCGCAATCAGAGCGGTCGCGAACACGGTGTGCAGCAGCACCAAGCCCTGGCCGTCCGCCAGGCCCGCCAGCCAGCCGCCGGCGGCCACCGTGAACAGCACCAGCACCGCCACCCGCGGCTTCGCCAACTCAAGATAATCGGCGGCTCGCGAGCGCGCTACAGCCCCCCACACCAACCCGAAGCGCAAGCGAGGAATACTGTTGGCCCTCGCTGACGCTTCGGGTTGGTATGGTTCGCCTGACGGCAGAACAGCAGCGGCAGGTACAGCTTTCATCGTGCCGCCTCCAGTTGACGAATCGGAACGGTCACTGGACGCACTGCCCACGCAGCATGCCGATGAGCTACCAGGGTCAGAGCGACGGCGGTGGCGAACGTCATCGTGCCCACCAAAAAATGCAGCGAGCGGATCAAATCTGGATCGACCGCCATTTGCTCAAACGGCATTGGCGGGTTGCGCCACTGGACATTGAATTTGCTGAACATTGATTCGAGGCCCAAAAGCAATTGCAGCGTCAACATTCCCCACAATATCCACACGCCGCGTCTGCCGACGGACCCCGCGGGTTGAGTTTGCAGCACACGCACGCCCAACCACACCGCGGCCGCTACGACGGCAAACGCCAGCCAAATATGAAAACGAGTGCCCAGGGCCAATTCCTTGTGCCGCATGATGGCGCCGAACACAATCTGCAAATACATCACTCCCACCAGCATCAGCGATGCCCGGCGAGTCGGCAAGAAATCCGCCGGATTTTCGCAGCCCAACCGCTGCCAGGCCGTCGAAGACCACAAGGCCACACCGACCAGCAAAGCAAAAACCAGCTGGGCAGTGCAGCCGTGGAGCAACGCCATTGTCAGACCGGCGTCCGGATTGAGTTGGCGATCGAAATAGACGCGCAGAATTCCCAAGATTCCCTGAGATGCCACTGCCAACAGCGCCGCCAAACCCATCCAACGCATCCACCGGCGGCGATCCGTTATCGGCAACAGCACAGCCAACCCAATGGCCAGCATGCCCAGCAGCCAACCCACCGTCCGATGGCCATGCTCGATGATAAAGCCCAGTCCCAATGCATTCACGGCATTGACAAATCCGCCCTGTTCGCGGAGAACCTCAAAGAGATGCGCCGGCGACCGCAACGGCACCGGATCGACCATGCCGACCTTTTTGCTGGTCACTTCCGCCCCCAACACCAAGAGCGGCAGCGCGCACACCACCGTGAGCACGGCCCACCAATGCAGCCAGCGTGGGGTGTCGAGGGCGTCAGGGGTTAGTTCGTTTGTTGCCAAGGTCGTCGCTAAGCCGCAAGCGGCTGTTAATAGTTGCGTTTCATGCTAAGCCGCAAGCGGCTGTTAATGGTCATGTGACTTATATTTATGAGCGTCCTCGTCGGTCAACTTCAGCGTTTGCCCCAGGTGATCGCCGTGCTCGCCGTAGTCGCCATAGTCGTAAGCCCAGCGATACACCACTGGGGCGATATCGAAGTTGCCGTGCGGCGGCGGCGAGGGTGCCGTCCACTCCAGCGAATTGCTGTGCCAGGGGTTGCGTCCCGCGACCTTGCCGCGGAACAGGCTCCAGAAGAAATTCACCACGAAGATAATCTGCGCCGCTCCCAGCACGAACGCCGAGATGCTCATGAAACGGTTGATATCCAGCAGCTGCGCCTTCGAGCACCGACGCGGTGATGTCGGGGATGCGCCGCCGCATGCCCGGCCGACGCCGAGAATGTGCATCGGGAAGAAGACGCAGTTGGCGGCGATGAACGTGATGGCGAAATGGACCTTGCCCAGCGTCTCGTTCATCATGCCGGCCGAACATCTTCGGGAACCAGAAATAAATGCCCGCGAAGATGCCGAACAGGCTGCTGGTGAACAGCACGTAGTGAATGTGGGCGACGATGAAATAGGTGTCGTGGATGTAGATGTCCACCGGCGTGGCGGCCATGAAGATGCCGCTACAGGCCGCCGATGATGAACAGCGACACGAACGCCAGGGCGAACAGCATCGGCGGTGGTGTACTGGATGTTGCCCATGAAGACGGTGCCCAGCCAGTTGAACACCTTCACCGCGGACGGCAGGGCGATCATGATGGTGGCCAGCATGAAGCCGGTGCCCAGGCGCGGGTCCATGCCGCTCTGGAACATGTGATGGCCCCAGACGATGAAGCCCAGCCCGGCGATGCCCGCGATCGAATAGATCATGGCCCGGTAGCCGAACAGCGGCCGGCGGGCGAAGGTGCTGATGATGTCCGACACCATGCCCATGGCCGGCAGAATCATGATGTAGACGGCCGGGTGCGAGTAGAACCAGAACAGGTGCTGCCACAGCAGCGGCTGGCCGCCGCCCGGCCCGGTCGTGCCAGTTGCCGAAGTCCAGGCCGTCGGGCGGCAGGAAGAACGTCGGTGCCGATGGTCTTGTCCAGCAGCTTGCAGGATCAGGGCCACCGTCAGCACCGGCAGGGCGAAGGCCTGCAGGATGGCGGTGATGAACATGGCCCAGATGGTCATCGGCATGCGGTAGAGCGTCATGCCGGGAGCCCGCATGTTGATGATGGTGGTGATGTAATTGACCGAGCCCATCATCGACGAGATGCCGACGAAGAGCAGGGCCGAGCAGCCAGAAGATCTGCCCATGCCCGGAGTCGGCCGCCGCCGGCGATTGCAAGCCCTGGCCGGCCGGCATGGCGGCGCTGGCCAGCGTCGGATAGGAGGTCCAGCCCGCGGCCGGCGCGCCCCGCCTCGGCGAAGAAGCTGAGCCAGGATGATGACGAACGCGGGCCACATGAACCAGTACGACATCATGTTCAGCTTGGGAAACGCCATGTCCCTGGCGCCGATCATGAGCGGAATCAGGAAGTTGCCGAACGCCCCGGTCAGCAACGGGATGATGACGAAGAAGATCATCACCGAGGCGTGCATGCTGAAGAGCATGTTGTAGAACTCCGGCGGCATGCGTCCGCCGCTGGTCGGGAAACCATGTCGCCGAGGATCGGAATCTCGGCATGCGGCCAGCCGAGCTGGATGCGCACCAGCAGCGCCAGCGATGCCGCCGATGACCAGGAAGATGAGCGTCGAGAACAGGAACTGGATGCCGATGATCTTGTGATCTTCGGAGAAGATGTATTTGCGAACAAAGCTCAGCTCGGGGTGGTGAGCCAGCGAGGTTGTCGCATGCAGATGCCCGGCGCTTCATGAAAAATCCTTCCTCAGTTCTTTGGGGCGGCAGTCTTGCCAAAGTCGTGTTGATGTGCCGCGGCCCATTTCAGCCAGGCCTCGAAGTCGGCTTCGTCTTTGTGGATATACGACCTGCCGATCATGCGGTAATGGCCCCAGCCGCACAGCTCGGCGCAGGCGATTTGCCAGATGAATGAATCGTCTCTTGGCAGGTATTCTTTGTTTTTTTCGTCCCAGCCAAAACCGTCTTCCCAACGCCCGGCGGTTTCATTGTACTTGGCGTTGGATTTAATTGGCTTGAACCAGACGGGAATCGTTTTCCCCGGCAACGCGTCCTGCTTGACACGCATGTGGGGCATATTAAAACTGTGGATCACATCCTTCGTGCTAAGATTGATGACAACATGGCGCTCCAGGATGCAGTGCAGTTCATTGACCACGAAAATGTCGTCGAACTCAGGGTTCGTTGCCCAGGTCTTGGCCTTTTCGGGATCGGTCTTCCACTTTTCCCAGGTGGCCGGGCCCGGATAACGCGTGCGCCACTCGAACTGCCGGGCACTGATATCGAGCTGCACGGGTTGAAGGACCTTGCCATTTTTGTCCTTTTCCAGCCCCAGCGCGGTGTTGAGCCGCGATTTGTATTTCACGTCGGCCCAGGTGCTAACCTGGGCAAAAGCCAGGTAGACCAGGATAACCGCCGGCACGATGGTCCAGGCCACTTCGATTTTGGTGGCCGTGTTGAACATGCCTGTCAACGGCTTGACCAGCTTCCAGCACAGCGACGGCATCCGCGTTTCGCCTGGTTCGCAGGGTGTGTAGCGATACATGAAACCTATCAGCAGTGCCTCGGTGAGGATGAAAAAGAAGCCGGTGATGGCCAGGATCAGGTTGAATAGAAAATCGATGTCCTTGGCATGCGAAGACATGCCCTCAGGCATCCACCACCCGGCAAACGGCGCCACCACGAACATGGCGCCGCAGCCGATCATGACGATGCCGAACAATACGCTCCACCACTTGTCATTCACAACAAAGCTCCCTGGGTCGTCGTAGAACGGAATTTATTCCGTTCTACCTCAAGAACGGAATAAATTCCGTTCTACTTTCAAGAACGGAATTTATTCCGTTCTACTTTCAAGAACGGAATAAATTCCGTTCTACTTCATGCGAAAGTCAATCGATCGGCGGCACCAGGCCCTTACGCATCCCCGGATACGGTAGCGCGCGGACGAAATTGACCACGTCCCAAACCTCGTCAGACTTCAAGTTGGTTCCCTGGGCCGGCATGTTGCCGCCGCTGATGCCGGAATGGATGCGATAGTATATGTCGATCGGCCGCCGGCCGCCGCGGTAAACGGGTTTGGTCAAGTCGCGCGGCCGCACCAATGTGCCCCAGTCGTCGAATTTGAACATGCCCTTGCGGCCGAAGTCGATGTGGCAATCGGTGCAACCGCCCTTGACCAGGCCGCGGCCGGCGAAAATGTCGTAACCGTTTTGGATCGACTTCTTGAACGCCGTCGGGTCATCCTCCTTGACTTTATAGGGGCCGGGCACGATTTTCTTTTCCGGTTCCTGAGCCTCGCGCCATTTTTCGATCACAAAGGCCACCTTGCCGCCCGCGCCGCGTTTGCCTTTGACCATGGCGGTGATGCCGCCCTTGGGGGCCTTCAGTTTTTTCGTTGTTTCGTCGAGCTCACAGGCCTTCAGGGCCGATTCCTCCACTTCGCCGCGAATGCTGAGGTGGATGATGTAGCTCACGATGGCGTTGATCTCATTCGGCGGCAGCATGTTGTACGATTGCATCGCCGTCCCCTCGACCCCTTCGTAAATGGTGCGGTAGAGATCCTCGCGGCGCGGCGCCCGCTTGGTGTCGGCCTGATTCACCGACTGAAACTTGAAGATTCCCGGCCGGTAATCGCGCGGGTGGGGATTAACCCATTTGGCGGTCGGCCCGCGGCCATCGCCCGTCAGGCCGTGGCATTGCAGGCAATACTGCCGGTAAAGCCGGCTGCCTTCTTTCAGCGTCCCCTCGTCGAGTTCCAGCAGCCGGCGCGTTTCGCGGGTCATGTTTTCGACCTTGGGATGGGCCGGCGTGCCAAATACCTCTTCCTGTACATCGTGAAGCTCTTGCCTGTCGTCGTCGGCCAGGGCGTTGGGATCGACGTACCAACCAGCATAATCTTTCTGATAAATGGGGAAAAACGGATTGCGGTCGTCCAGCATGTCGCTGAGCGCATGCAGCGGCAACTGGCCAGGGCGATCCGGCTCGGCCATTTCCAGGCCGGTGACCACCGGCGGCAGCTTGGACATGATAATGACGGGGTCGGTGCGCACCGGGTAGAGCATCGACTCCGCGTAGAAGTCCTCCCCACACCCCGGTAAAGCCACCAGAACCGGCAAAATAATCAGCAAGGCCAAAGGCGTATGTGATGGACTGCGAAGGCCCGCGCTCACTGGAACCCCTCCCAAGCCGCTTCTAAAGTAGATCGGGCTTCCCAGCCCGATCAAACGGTAGGCCAGGCTTTCCAGCCCGGCCGTGCTGCCCTACATTCATTGTTGAGTTTTGTAGCTTTCAGCCCGGCGGCGTCAAGGACACGCCAAATTCCCCGTGACCATTGTCCTGTTTCGCGCTATACTCAACCTCATCGCCAAACCCCTTCAACCGCCTGCGCAGGTCATGGATTGCCTATGGACACCGCCGACATTTCCGACTTCTTGCTGGCCGATGCGAGCGGCGCGGAAAGGAAAACGCCATGAGCGACACGCCCTGGACGCTTGCCGATTTGAAACGGCAGGCCCGTCAGCACCTGGAGAGCCTGCGCCTGGCCGGCGTCGAATGGCTGCCGGCGGCGTCCCCGTTGCAGATGCGGGTGGCGGCTGCCGAAGCTGCTCCAGCCGCAACAGCAGCCCCTGTCGTACAGACCGACGACGCCGCTTTGTTGACGCTTCCCGCGGCGGATTTGACGCTGGAGCAGCGTCGGACAGGGCTAACACTGGTGGCCCAGCGCGTGGCCGCTTGCACGCGTTGCCCCGAATTGTCGTCCACGCGCACGCAGACCGTATTTGCCGACGGGCAAATCCCTGTTGATTTATGTGTGATTGGCGAAGCGCCGGGAGCCGACGAAGATGCGCAGGGCAAGCCGTTTGTGGGCAAGGCCGGGCAACTGCTCAACAACATCCTCGCCGCCTGCGGATTGAAACGCGAGGAGGTCTACATCTGCAACACCCTCAAATGCCGGCCGCCCAGCAATCGCACGCCCAAACCCGAAGAGTCGGCCAATTGCCGTGAGTACCTGATGCGCCAGCTCGAATTGGTGCAGCCCAAATTCATTTGCGCGATGGGCGGAAGCGCGGCCCAGAGCCTGCTCAATACGACGTCGTCCCTGGGCGCCTTGCGAGGGCGCCTGCACGACTACAACGGCATACCTGTGCTGTGCACCTACCACCCTTCCTACCTGCTGCCACACCGCAACCCGGCCAAAAAACGCGACGTTTGGGAGGACATGAAATTCCTGATGGCCCGCATGGGAAGGACGATTCCGCCGCACAGCGGCACAAGGTCTTAATTCGCCAGGACCTTCTCGAAGATCACCAGGTTATCGCCTCTGTCCGGATCCCATCTGATGCCCACGATGTCATACTGCTGGGCGATCGCCAGGTGGAGCATCGGGCGGTGCTGGTTGTGGCACTCGAAGCGCAGGGATTCGTAATCGTTTTGCCGGGCCCAGCTATGGACGGCGTCCATGAGCTGCGAGGCGATGCCTTGACGGCGGCAATCGGGAAGCACGCCGTAAAACCAGGCGAAGTAAACCGTCGGCTTGAGCTCGAAGCCCAGAAAAAAGCCGACCGGCCGATCCTCGATGCGGGCAATCAGCTGCAGGACGTTGTAACGCCCCTGGAAACGGCGCTGAAATGACTCCGCGTCCCTGGCGGGGCGGAAGATGTGATTGTAAAGTTCGGTGATGACCGGCAAATCATCGGGTCCCGCCAGGTCGATAATTGCGTCTGCCATGGGGGTAGGACTCTCAGGTGCGTGATTCAGCCGCAAACCAACCCGAAGCGTAAGCGAGGATTTGCTTTTTACCTCGCTTACGCTTCGGGTTGGTTTGCAGGGAAAATGCAAAGGTAATTTAGCGCTCCGGCCGATATAGAGACGCGATTAATTCTTGCCACGACGGCACGTTCCACTCGGAGAAATCGGTCGGCTCGTCGTCTCCGAAATCCCGGTCGGCGGCTGGTTCGTCTGTCACGGGCTCATCCAATTCGGTGTCTTCCACCTCGGCAGGCTTGACCGGGCGCGGGCGGCCACGTCCCCGGCCCCGTCCACGTTGGCGGCTGTCCTCCTCGGAGGAATCGCGGGCTGGGCCTCTGCCTTCGGAGGTATCGGGACCATCGGTCGGCCCCGGCGTCGATTCATCCCTGCCGCCGCGTCGGCCGCGTCGGCCACGGCGGCGGCGGCCTTGCTGATCTTCGCTGCTTTCCGGCTCCGGGCGCGGCGCTTCCCCGGGTTCGTTGGTCAGTTCAAACTCGTCCACGGGCTCCGTAGGCGCCGGCTCCGCCTGGAACGCTTCCGGCTCGACGGGCTCCGCTTCATGGCGGGCAGCAGGCCAATCAGCCTCGGCATGCACATCGGCCGCGTCTTCCTGCACTGGCAGTGGAGCGGCGGGCGTAGGCTGGGTTTTCACGGGCTCGGCTTTCGGCGGTTCGGGCGCCGGGCCGGCGTCGTCCAAGCCCAAAAGGGCCATCGATTCCTTCCAACGCTGCTGAACTTGTTGGCGATATTCCTCATCAGTCATGGATTGTGCTCTCTTTTGTAATCATGCATGGTTCAAAAAGGGGTCAGGCACCATTTATGCGAAGCACCCTTCGGGCCGTTCCGGTAAATGGTGCCTGACCCCTTTTTGAACCATGCCATAAATTCACCCACTCATGATACCACATCGAAGCCGTCCATGTCAGTCGTCTATTCCAAGCTGCAGTTTGGCCGCCTCCGACATGCGGTCTTTTTCCCAGGGCGGTTCCCAGACGACGTCCACGCTCACGGCCGTGACATTCGGGACCTTGCGGATCTTGGCCTTCACGTCGCCGGGCAGCGAGCCGGCCACGGGGCACGCGGGCGACGTCAGCGTCATGTCGATGTGCACGGCGCCGCTCGGCTCGACGTCAAGTTTGTAGATCAAGCCCAGTTCATAGATGTTAACGGGGATTTCGGGGTCGAAGCAATTTTGCAGTTCGACGATGATCGCCTGGCGCAGCAGCTCGATGTTGTCAGGAGTTAGCGGGGCTGCAAGCACCTGGGGCGGTTCTGGAGCCGCGGGCATTAACGGAGCCTCCTTTTGGCGAGGGGTGTGCAGACGGGAGGTATCGATGTCCATCGGTTTATCCTTCGTGACGGCACACGGAGTGTGCCTACTACAAAGTAGCAGGCACACTCCGTGTGCCGTTCTTTTGTTTCGCTACGGCACACGGAGTGTGCCTGCTACACTGGCCTGCCGCCCTGCCACGTCCGCCGCGAAGCCGCGGATCCGTTTGACCATCTCCGCCAACCCATTGCGGCGGCCCATCGTCAGGTGCTGGTCCAGGCCGAGCCGGCCGAAGAATTCATGCACGTCGAAGGCCAGCACGTCGCCGGCGTGCTGGCCGCAATAAACCTTTTGCAGCAATGCCAATTCTCCGCGGACGATCTCCGCGTCGCTGCTAGCCAGAAATTCCAGGACGTCGGCCGTGCCCGGTTTTTTGCGGGCGTGCAAATAAACCGTGCTCTGACAGCCGTGCACCCTGGTTGCCTCGGTCTGCAGCGCGGCGGGCATGGGCGGCAGCTTGGCGCCAATCTCGATAATATGCTGATAACGGTCGGCCCAATCGTCCAGGAAATCGAAGACCTCGATGATCTCCTCGGCAGCAGCCCGCGGGTTGAGCGCGGCCGCGGCAGGATACACCGGTGGCAGCGATTCGTTGCCGGCGGCGGGGTTTGGGACAACCTCACGCTTCCGCGTTGATTCCACCACGTCGCGCAGGACGGCTGCGAACACGTCAATCTCCTCGGTGGTGTTGTACAGGGCGAACGAGGCTCGCGCCGTGCCCGCGATGCCCAGACGCTCCATGAGCGGCATGCAGCAATGGTGCCCGGTGCGGACGGCGATGCCCTCCAGATCGAGCCGAGTGCCGACGTCGAGTGCCGACATTGGCGGATCATCGACCACAAACGAAATGACCGCTGCCTTGTGCCGCGGCCGTGCCGATGATGCGCACGCCGGGGATTTCCAGGACACGCTTGGTGGCGTATTCCAGCAGGTGCTGCTCGTGAGCGGCGATGCGGTCGCGGCCGATTTCCTCAACAAAATCCACGGCCGCTCCGAGTCCAATAGCCTGGGCAATCGTGCGGTGTGCCGGCCTCGAATTTGTACGGCAGCTCGTTGTACGTCGTCTTCTCGAAGCTGACGGAGCTGATCATGTCGCCGCCGCCCTGATAAGGCGGCATCAGCTCCAGGTGCTCGGCCTTGCCGTAAAGGACGCCGATGCCCGTCGGCCCATAGATCTTGTGGCCCGAAAAGGCGTAGAAATCGCAATCCAGCTCCTGCACGTCGACGGGCATGTGCGGCTACGGCCTGGGCGCCGTCGATCAGCACCGGAATGCCCAGCGCGTGGGCGTGTTCGATCACGATCTTGATCGGATTGATCGTGCCCAGCGCGTTGGAAACGTGGGCCACGGCGACGATCTTCGTCCGTGGCGACAGCAGCCTTCGAACTCGTCCAGGCGGAGCTCGCCGGCGTCGTTGATCGGCACCACGCGAAGGGTGGCGCCGCGCTCCTCGCAGATCATCTGCCAGGGGACGATGTTGGAGTGATGCTCCATCGCGGTGATGAGGATCTCGTCGCCGGCTTCAAGTGCTTGCGGCCAAAGCTGTGGGCGACGAGATTGATCGCCTCGGTGCAGCCCTTGGTGAAGATGATCTCGCGCAGGCATGGGGCGTTGAGAAATTTCTGCACCTTGAGGCGAGCGCCCTCATAAGCGTCGGTGGCCCGTTCGCTTAGCAGGTGGACGCCGCGATGCACGTTGGCGTGGTCGTGCTCGTAATAGTGATTGAGCGCATCGAGGACCGCCCGCGGCTTCTGGGTCGAGGCGGCGTTGTCGAAATAGATCAGCGGCTTGCCGTGCACGTCTGCTTGCAGGATCGGGAACTGCTCACGCATGCGCTTCACGTCCAGCTCGGCCGCGGGGCCTGCACGATGAGGACGGCGGATGGGTTGTGTCGAGCTGCAGGCTCATCAGGCCTCCTCCTGCAAGTCCATTGACAAGCACTGGGCAGCCGAGGAAGTAGTTTTCCAGCTCGCGGCGGAGCGGCTCGACATTGATTCGCCGCAAAATGTCGTTGGCGAAGGCGAAGGTCAGAATCGCCCGGGCCTCTTCCAGGCCGATGCCGCGCGATCGCAGGTAGAAGATCGCCTCGCCCGCAAGCTGGCCGATGGTCGCTCCGTGCGTGCATTTGACGTCGTCGGCGAAGATCTCGAGCTGCGGCTTGGTGTTGATGGCGGCGTCGTCGGAAAGCAGCAGAGTCTTGTTGGTCTGCTTGGCGTCGGTCTTCTGGGCGTCCTGGCGGACGAAGATTTTGCCGTTGAACACGCCCCTGGCCTTGCCGTCGAGAATGCCCTTGTAAAGCTCGTGGCTGGCGCAGTGCGGCTTGGCGTGGTCGATGCTGGTGCGGTTGTCGACAAGCTGCGTGCCGGATGCGGCATAAAGCCCGTTGAGCGTGCATTCGCAGCCTTCACCGGCGAGCACGGCGTTGATCTCGTTGCGGACCAGGCTGCCGCCGAGGTTGATCGCCTGCGAGGCGAAATTGCTGCCGCGGTCGTGCTGGATGTGCAGCGTTTCGAAGTGAAAGGCCTGCTTGGATTCGCGCTGGACTTTGCAATGATCGATGTGGGCATTGGGGCCTAGCACCAATTTCGGTGACGGCATTGGTGAAGGTAATGCCCTCGCCGCTCGCCAAGGTAACTTTGGACGATGGTCGCCTTGGTATTGCTTTCGCAGACGATGAGCACACGCGGGTGGATCGCAACAGGTTCGACGCCGGCCAGGGCGACGTGGACCAGGTGGATCGGCTCGCGCAAAACAACGTCCGCGCGGCAAATAGACGAAGATGCCGTCATCGAGGAAAGCGGTATTGAGGGCGGCAAAGGGCTGCGTTGTCGAGACGGGCATATTGAGCCAGGTGGGGCTCGACCAGTTTGCGGCTTTTTTGCCAGGCCTCACTGAGACCGCAGATTTGCACGCCCGGCGGCAACTCGCCCAGCGTTGTGAAAGCCGGCGCCAGCCGGCCATTGACCAGGACGATTTGCTTGCAAGGACCGGTCTGCGGCAACAGGCGTGCGTAGGTGATCGAGCGGCGGCGCCCCAGTCACAAGCTTGAAAGGCACCTCGGCGAGTCGCGTCAGCGGTGTGAATCGCCATTCTTCATCGTGCAGCGTGGGCATGCCAATTTCGGCGAAGCGGTCGATGGCGTTGGCACGCAGCGCGGCGCAGGCCGTTGTCCGCGGCGGATCCGGCCTTTTTCAAGGCGGCGTCATAGTGGGAAAGATACAGGTCTTTGGCGTCCATCACGTCGATCATAAGCAGGTCTCTATCACGCGCTACCCTGCGGGCAGCGGCTAAACACCTCACGCGGGTTGAAGCTCGCTGTCGTCCTTGATCCATTCGTAGCCGCGGCTCTCCAGCTCCAGCGCCATTTCCTTGCCGCCCGATTTGACGATGCGTCCATGGGACAGCACGTGCACCTTGTCGGGCACGATGTAATTGAGCAGCCGCTGATAATGCGTGATGACCAGGATGCCGCGATCCTTGCTGCGCAGTGCATTGACGCCGTCGGCAACGATGCGCAGGGCGTCGATGTCGAGGCCGGAGTCGGTTTCGTCGAGAATGCACAGCTTCGGCTCGAGCACGGCCATCTGGAAGATCTCGTTGCGCTTCTTCTCGCCGCCGGAGAAACCCTCGTTGACCGGGCGCTTGAGCAGCTCGGGATCGAGGTGCAGGATCTTCATCTTCTCCTTGACCAGCTTGAGGAATGCCGCCGCGTCGAGTTCCGGAAGCCGGCGATGCTTGCGGATGGCGTTGAGGGCCGCCCGCAGGAAATAGGTATTGCTGACGCCCGGAATTTCGACGGGATACTGGAAGGCGAGGAAAAGGCCCTCGCGGGCACGTTCCTCGGGGTCCATTTCGAGGAGGTCTTTGCCCTCGAACAGGACGTCGCCTTCGGTCACGTCATAGGACTCGCGGCCCGCCAGCACACCGGCAAGGGTGCTTTTGCCGGAGCCGTTGGGGCCCATGATGGCGTGGACTTCGCCGGCTTTGATCTTGAGATCGATGCCGCGAAGGATCTCTTTGTCGTCGACGCGGGCGTGGAGATTAAATACTGTCAGCATAAACCGTCACCTTCCGAATCTTCTATTACTAAGAGATTCTTTCAACATCCAAAACTTCAACCACCATGTGGTCGGCGCTCACGGTATAAGTCACCGCCAACGGGCCCTGAAACAGCATGCGTTGTTTGCGGTAAGGTACGCCACAAACTTCTGGATCCGCCGCTAACAATTGATCTATACGGTTTGCAGATTCCGTAATCGCTTTCCGGTCCGGCGCGTAGAGCCACAGTGCAGCTAATTGATTCTCGGCAAAGGCCAACCAGTGAACTACCCACGTCAAGGCCGATTCTCCCTTGCTTCCAGGTCCTTCCAAATCTCCGCCAACGGACGCCCTTTGCCGTGCTGCTCGGCAAAAATCCGCTCCATGTCTACACGATCGAAAAGTTGCCGTGCTTTTTCATAAGCTTGTTCTTCCTCGGTCAAGCTGGAAGGCGTATAAATCCCGAGCACCTTGCCAGTGGCGTCGCGGATTTCGGTTGTGGCCTTCAATTGTCCGAGCCAATTCTCAAAGTCGGCGTTTGCAATGACGGATGACATAGTGCACCTCTCATACCCGTGCTTCTGTGTTTGACCTCATCAAGGTCTTTCCAAGGACTGTCCGGGCGATTGTTATTTAGAGCGCCCGACGACACTTTGTGTAGTGGGCCAGCGGGCTTTCATTTTTCGCTCCGAATGGCAAACACATTAGTGGCCTCGTAAACGTAAGCCTCCACGGATTTCCGTTCGTCCGATGTTAGCGGCATGTCAGCCCACGCTCCCCTCCAAACTCACCCCCAGCAACTTCTGCGCCTCCACCGCGAACTCCATCGGCAGCTCGCGGAACACTTCCTTGCAGAACCCGTTGACGATCATGCCGACCGCGTCCTCCGCCGACAGGCCGCGCTGCTTGCAGTAGAAAATCTGGTCCTCGCCGATCTTCGACGTGGACGCCTCGTGCTCCACCTGCGCCGTCGGGTTGCGCACTTCGATGTACGGGAACGTGTGCGCCCCGCAGCGGTCGCCCAGCAGCAGCGAATCGCACTGCGAATAATTGCGGGCGTTGTCCGCGCCCTTGAGCACCTTCACCAGGCCGCGATAGGTGTTCTGCCCGTTGCCGGCGGAGATGCCCTTCGAGACGATGGTGCTGCTGCGTGTTCTTGCCGATGTGGATCATCTTGGTGCCGGTGTCGGCCTGCTGCTGGTGATTGGTCAGCGCCACGGAGTAGAACTCGCCGACGGAGTCGTCGCCCTGCAGGATGCAGCTCGGATACTTCCAGGTGATCGCCGAGCCGGTCTCGACCTGCGTCCAGGAAATCTTGGAGTCGCGGCCCCGGCAGGCGCCGCGCTTGGTCACGAAGTTGTAGATGCCGCCCTTGCCTTCCTTGTCGCCGGGATACCAGTTCTGCACCGTCGAATACTTGATCTGCGAACCTGTCGCCGACCGCCACCAGCTCCACCACCGCGGCGTGCAGCTGGTTTTCGTCGCGCATCGGCGCCGTGCAGCCTTCGAGATAGCTGACGTAGGCCCCCTCCTCGGCGACGATCAGCGTCCGCTCGAACTGGCCGGTGTCCGGCCGCGTTGATGCGGAAATAGGTCGACAGCTCCATCGGGCAGCGCACGCCCTTGGGGATGTAGCAGAACGAGCCGTCGCTGAAGACGGCGGAGTTCAGGGCGGCGAAGTAGTTGTCGTTGTACGGCACCACCGAGCCGAGATACTTTCGTCACCAGCTCGGGATGATGTTGCACCGCCTCGGAAAACGAGCAGAAGATGATGCCCAGTTCGCCAAGCTTTTCCTTGAACGTCGTCGCCACCGAGACGCTGTCGAACACCGCATCGACCGCCACGCCGCTCAGAGCGCATTCTGCTCGTCGAGCGAGATGCCGAGCTTCTCGAAGGTGCGGCGCAGCTCCGGATCGACCTCGTCGAGGCTGGTCAGCTTCGGCTTCTTCGGCTTCGGAGCGGAATAGTAGATGACGTCCTGGTAGTCGATGGGCGGGAATTTGACATTGGGCCACCAGCGCGGCTCCGTCATGGTCAGCCAGTGGCGGTACGCCTTCAGCCGCCATTCCAGCATGGCCGGCGGCTCGTGCTTCTTGGCCGAGATCAGGCGGACGATCGTCCTCATTGAGGCCGCGCGGCACCGTGTCGGACTCGACGTCGGTGACGAAGCCATATTTGTATTCGCGATTGGCCAGTTCCTGAATTTCGGTCGTGGCAGTGCTCATCGTTTTCACTCCACCGGCACAAGTGCCGACATCGGGTTCAACGTCAACAGTTCGGGCATGGGCTCCAAATCGTGGGCACTGCCGAGCTTGGCCCGCAAAAGCTCGGCGATGCTCAGTTCCGTGTGCATCAGGTCGGCCAGCGTGATTTGGTCGAGGCTGTGCCGCATCCATTGCTCCAGCGTCAGCCACAAGGCCCGCAACGAGCAACCGCCGTGATGCACGCAGCTGCTCACGCCCTCGGCTGTGCCGGCGTGTTTCTCGCAATAGCTCGGCTCGTCAAAAAGCGGCTCGCCGAGCGCCAAAAGCAGCGTCCCCAGGCCAATCCGCTCCGGGGGCATCGCCAAGCTGTAGCCGCCAGCTCGTCCGCGGACGCTATCGAGGAAACCGCCCTGGCGCAGCACCGACAACAGCTTGGCGGCATACGCCACCGACAAGCCCTCGGCCGCCGCGATTTCCTGCAGCGTCCACGAGTCGCCCTCTTGTGGTTGCGCCACCTTCAGCAGGCAGCGCAGGCCATATTCCTCTTGCGCTGTGATTTTCATGGCAGCCTCGCGTTTGGCGTTGGTGCTCCTACTCAAATTCTATTAATGTGTACTTTTCTGTCAACATTTTTAGGGCGCGGCAGGGAGAGAGGCCTGGGGCTGGCGGTCAGATGTCACGACATAATACATTGATGGAACAGTGGTTATGATCGTGGCCCCCGTGCATTGCCTTTGCGAATTTATTTGATGTGACCTGCTACATGGAAATGGGGAAAAAAATCGCCTTGTTCATTTGTCCACTTGCCGGCCTCCCCCCCCCCCACCCCTAGGATGCGTCTACCGATGCTTCATGCTCGGGAACTTTGGGTTCAAAGTGGTCGCAGTTTTCCCGACATTTCTTACCATTTCTGAAGGAGAGTGGAGATGCGCAATAACCGCGTTGGTAACAAAGGCAATTTGGCCCTGCTTTGCATCATGGCAATTGCAGTTATGGGTGTAGGCGTCAGCTATAACGCCGAAGCTGGCGATCCAATCACCATTTCCTAATATAACTGCCAAAATGTGACATGTGCTAACGTGCCAGGGAGCGGGTGCTGTAGCGGCGGCGTCGGTAATTGTGATTGCAGCGGGGACATGCAAGTCCAATACGCTTGTTATCCTAACCAGGATTATAACTGCACCCCGATCGGTGGAAGTGATAACCAACTATATTGCCAGTGCATGTGTACGAAAAACGGGTCCATGTGTACTCACGGCGGCCGCATTAAAGTTTACCATGCTTGCTAGTTCCCGTGATGATTTCCGCGAGAAAAGCAGGGTCTAACGCGGCTGCCATCCTTTTTCTGCCTATACTTTCTTTGCTCGGATGTTGCTTCACCAAACTCAAGGCGATGCGCCGTAGCGCCGCAAAATTCTCCCCGGCTTTGCGGTGGTTGATGGTGCTCGCGTCTTCTCCAAAATTGACGTCCAACTGCCAATGTAAGTTGTTTTCAATGCCCCAATGGCCGCGTATCACCTTGCCATATTTGCGGGCGCTCATTTTTTTGCTGCCGATAAAATACTTCACCGTTGTCGTGGTCTCCCCGTCGATCGTCTTGTCCGTGCGGCACATGCCAACCGTGGTGAGCTTCTCCCATTGGTCGCGGTCGCGAATACCTTCCGCGTTATGGATCACCGTATAGTGGCGTTCCTCCTGTCGGCCATGCCCAGATGCTACTTTGGTGTATTCCTCCACGACCTCCGATGGCAGTAAACCGTCGACTGCTTTTTCCACCGTGGCTTGAATGTCCTCCAACAAATGTTTTTGGTTGGCCTTCACGTTCAAGACGTAGTCGCCGCCGCGTTCAACGATTTTCTTGGCAATCGCCTTTTGGCAACCCATGGCGTCAATGGTCACCAATGCACCGTGCAGATCCAGGAGTTCCAAGAGCTTCGGAATTGCCGTGATTTCATTGGATTTTGCGTCCGTCATCACTTGGCCGAGAATCACATGCTGCTCGGTCGCCCAGGCGTTCACACAATGCAGCATTCCCAAACCTTTGCCCGGATTCGCGGAATGACGCAAGGCTTTGCCATCAATGGCAATGTGCTTCAGTCCAACCAGATCCGATATTTCTTTGATCCAGCCAATGAAGCTCGCTTGGAAGGCCTTGGGGTCGAGCAAGTTGAAGATGCGTTCAAAGGTATCATGAGACGGAATGCCATTGGGCAACGTCAAAAAGCGTCTGAACCACGTCTGCCGCTTTTGCGCGAACAAGGCGATTTCGCGCCACCCATTGCAATTGGCGATCACGCCGCAGATGGCCATGACGAGGATGTCTCCCAGACCATGCTTCGTTCGCCCAGTGACCCGCGGATCCCACAGCTTGCGAAAGTGCTTCTTGATCGATCCCACGCTGGTAGCGGCCATACGGTTCTCCTTGTTCCGGGCGAGTGTCGGGAGAATCGTAGACCTGTACACTTGACCAAATCAAGGCCATCCCTATAATTTCGGTGGAATTTGACGCGGCCGCCGTGCATGTGTACTACCGTTCAAGGTCAAACAAAATGCCAATTTGATTTTGCCGGGTGCAACGCACCTGGAGGGTGAGGCTCTTGCGAGTTTTGGGAGACCAAAAGGCGCAGGGATGCGCAAAAAAGCAAATGGGGTGTTTTATGCCACACAAACTCCTTCGACCGCCATTGCTCGGGCTGGCATTTTTTGCATTGACTATTTTTGACGGGAACTGGCAATCGAGCGACGACAAATTGCTAAGCTCCGTTTGCGCTGCGCACGTTGCGGCCCGCGAAAGCATCCAAACCTTTTCATGTAATGTGAATTTCAGTTTGAGCGCATTGCCGCTAACTCCTCAATCCACCTATACCCGTAATGGCGAGTATTGGTGCACTTCAGCCGAAACCAGATACAAGTACACCACCGCAAGGGGTGAGATTGTGGATTTAATGTGGAAGGAAGGCGTGCGGCAGTCCCTCCACAAGGCGTCGCCCACGGCAAAGCGCATTTCAGCCATGAAGACGCCTTTTGCTGACCGGTTTGTTGAAATCTCCGATCCTTGGGGCTGTGCGCTTTTGGCTTTAGCCCCACCTGACGAATTGAATTATGTGTTGCTAGAGCAACTAATAAAGGGCTCGGCCACTGCCGAAGCACGCCACGAAAACGTCAACGGGAGCGATTTGATCTTGGTCACACTTTTTTTCAACCAATCGCCAACAAGGCCCAATCCCTGGCGACTTGAGGTCTATTTCGACCCCGCCGTCAATCATTTGGTCAGGAAGATCGTACACAAGACGACCGGGGGTAAAGGGGTTTGGGAATCCACTTACGAAGTTTCTCGATTCAAGGAATGCGCGCCCGGGTTGTTTTTTCCAGAACACATGGAGGGCGTCAATTTTGCTGACGGGAAACAAACAGCAAAACGAACTGCCGAATTCACCAACATCTCGATTAACGAACCTTTGCCTCAAGGTGTTTTTGATTTCACGTATCCCGACGGGGTTGAATTGGCGGATACAGCTAACGGTGTTATATACAAAGTTGATTCTTCTGGTGCTCAAATCGCCAAAGCGCAGCCGCTCGGTAAGTTTTTACCGCCGAGTCTTAGCAACAAGCATCCAGGACATCCGACCGAGGAAGAGCCAAAGTCACCTTGGAAGTGGGTTTTTTGGTGTTCCCTGGCAGTCCTCATAATATCCGCCTCGTGCCTTGCATTGAAGCAATGGCGCATTAGGCAGAGGCGCGGGTGCCTATGACAAACACAAAAGGTCTTCGTTGATGTAGGCCAAGGGGTGATCAAAATGCGATTTCGCAATCCGTGGTGGCTTATTCTGCCGATAATAGCGGCCGCAGTGGTATGTTCTTGGCGCAGCGGGTGGCTAGCCCGAGTTGGCGTGCCCGTTGTCGATGAGGAGCCACGCATAGATTACCCTTCGACAATCGATTTGGGCAAACGCGAGTTGGGTGAAACGGGTCTCGCCGCGTTTCAGATCTCCAATCCGGGAGCTAGTCAATTGGTCATTAGTAGAATTCGGACCAGTTGCTCTTGCAGTGGAATTGAGCGAGAACAGGGTGGAGAGTATTATCGGTTGGACTCGTTGACCTTAGAGCCAGGCGAAGTTGTCGATCTTAGATTACGATTGAAAGTTCGCGGCGTTCCGGTTGGATTGCCAATGACCGACGCTGTCGACTTTTCAACCAATGTTCCGGGCCTTGAGGAATGCCGGATTAAGGTAAGGGTGCCGGTTGTCACAGGGGGCGTATACACCACGCCTAGCACTGTTGTATTTGGGAATCTGCTAGTCGGTGAGCCTGGTAGAGATGTGGTAGATGTAATGGACACCGCTGCGGCCCCAAGATCGATTGAACGCATTAAAAGTAACGATCCCGACCATGTATCAGTGCGTCTTCTGGTCGATGAAATCGCGAACGTGCCAACACCAATTGAACCGTCTTTGAGGCGCATTGGAAGAATTGAGGTCGTCGTGAATACGGGTTCACCGTGTCAATTCAAAGCCTCCGTCCTGATTACGTTGACAGGTGAAAGTCGAAAACAAGATGAGTTCGTGGTGATGGGTCGGGTCCTTCCCAATATCACGGTAAGTCCTTCACATCTTGCCTTCCCGCGCAACAGCAGTACTGGCCCGCTTTACCAGGCGGATTGCGTTTGCACTAGCCAAAACGGCAAACCGCTTTCGGTAACGGTGGCAGCGGCGCCGCCTGGCATCACTGTCGAAATCAATTCTGGGAGCGCTGGGAGCGGCAAAGTTGTCGTTCGCGTAAAATGCGACAAAGACTTAGATCTCGCGCGCTTCCGTGGGACATCGGTCCCGATTCAGCTGCGGGCCCAAGCCGGTGATGCTGAGGAAACAATTGAACTCGTACTATCTTTTTTGAAGTGAGGGGCGGAGCTGTGAACACTCGTCGCCGTCCTGCATTGAGCATTTTGGAAGTCCTGGTTACAATTAGTGTTCTTGGTGTGCTGGTTGGGTTGTCAGCCGTGGCTATTCAGAATGCGCGGGATTCGGCGCTACGAGTTAGTTGCACCAACAATTTAATGCAGATTGGCACGGCTTTGCACCATTACCATGAATTGAACCAAAGGCTGCCGCCGTGTTCCGCTAATCCAGATATTATTGGCGATCCAAACCGGTGCCTAAGTTGGATGGCTTTGATTTTGCCTGAAATTGGCGAAGATGCTTTGTACAAAAAGAGTGTTGACGCATGTAGCATACAGCCTGACGTTTACCAAAACCCGCCGCACAGCGGTTTTGCCACCGTGGTTGCTGAATACGTTTGTCCGGTTGATGGTCGGTTGTTGACGCCGTTGATTGACGACACTGGGTTGGAGGCGGCTTACACGTCTTATGTTGGAATCTATGCCGCAGTTCGCCCTTATGAGACTCAAGGTTTTTATGGAGCATTGGGTAGGGTTCCGGGATTCCGTTTTAGCGAAATAACTGATGGATTGAGCCAAACGGTATTGGTTGGCGAAAGGCCGCCTCCCTATTCCTTACAAGGTGGATGGTGGTATCCCCAGTTTGCGGGGACCAGCGGATATCGCGGTCCAAGTAACTTAATATCTGTTGGTGGGGCGCCAATGTGGGTAGACCCCAATTGCAGCGGTCTATGCGTGTTTGGACCAGGCCGGTTGGATAATCCATGTGATCGATATCATTTGTGGAGCCTACATTTCGGCGGTGCTAATTTTCTTTTTTGCGACGGCGCAGTGCATTTCTTGAGTTATGGTGCAGCCCCGATTTTGCCTGCTTTGGCTTCGATTAACGGGGGTGAAGTGCTTGATCTTCCATTTGATTAACTTTGTCGCCGCGGGCCACTCCCCCAGCAAGGAAGTATCCGCACGACCCAATTTCCATGCGGTAAGGCCAATTCAGGCCCGCACCAGGGCTGGGATTAGGGTCATAGTTAACAGGGCTGGCCCCGCGTTAGGTTCATGGACACTGCCAAGCTTGGCGCGGAGCAGCTCGGCAAGGCTCGCTTCCGTGGTCATCAGGTCGCCAGCGTGATCTGGTCGAGACTGTGCCGTATCCATTGCTCCAGCGTCAGCCACAATGCACGCAGCGAACAACCGCCGTGATGCACGCAGCTGCTGACGCCCTCGGCCGTGCCGGCGTGCTTCTCGCAATAGCTCGGCTCGTCAAAAAGCGGCTCGCCGAGCGCCAAAAGCAGCGTCCCCAGGCCGATTTTCTCCGGAGGCATCGTCAGCCTGCAGCCGCCTGCACGCCCACGAACGCTAGCGAGAAAACCGCCCTGGCGCAGCAGTGACAACAGCTTGGCGGCGTACGGCACCGAAAGCCCCTCGGCCGCCGCGATTTCTTGCAGCGTCCAGGAGTCGCCCTCGGGCGTCTGCGCCACCTTCAGGAGGCAGCGCAGACCATATTCCTCTTGCACTGTGATTTTCATGGCAGCCCCGCGGTTGGCGGACACAATTCTAATGCCATTGTATGAATGTGTACTTTTCTGTCAACATTTATGTACTGGAAGCCGCGCCGCCCGGTGGTCCAGGTTTGTATAACTACGGCATCGCTTGCCAATGGATACCTTTAGTCAGGAGACACAAAGCCATGTCGCGGACACTTCGAGGCGCGGTTCTGGCACTGATCATCGCCGCTGCCGGCCCCAGTTCAACTCGCGCGGATTGGTGGTGCTATTCGGGATACTCGTCCAGCTATGCGTATCCCACTTACTATTACTTTGTAGCGCCTTCCAGCTGCTGCGTCGTGCAGCCGGCAATGGCTGCATCTCCCATTACCGGCGTGAGGCCAGGCCCGGCAAGCAGTCCGCTAGCGCAGCCCAAGTCGGCGCCGCCGTCGCAAACCAAGGAGCCGCCTGTAAGCAAGAAGTCTGTCGGTCCGCCGACCGTCATCGAGTCGAAATCGATGTCCTTTAGTGACAAGGCCACGGCCGGGGTGGAAGGCGCCGATGACAATGCCGTTTGCCGGGTTGGCTTTTGGAACATCACCGATCGGGACGTAAAGCTCACGGTCAACGGCAAGGCCTACACCGTCAGCCGCAACCGCAACGTGACGCTGCCGGTCGGCCGAACATTTGCCTGGCAGGTCGAGGGCGGCGAACCCCACACGGAAAGCGTCCCGCAGGAAGAGCTCAGCCACGAGATAGTAATTCGTTAATTGGCCGGCCTTTGCTGTTCACCGCTCAGCGGCTGCAGCTTGAGGCTGTCGGGAATGACCAGCGGCGCAGCAGGGCGGCCGTTGGCGGGTTCGGGAAGCGGCACGGGGCTGTCGGCCGCTTCCAGGCGAGCGTCCTCATCGGCTGGCGCGCGTGAGGGCGAGATGGTGGGGCCCGATTCGTCGGATTGCGGCGCCTGCCGCGGACTTGGGGCCTGGGACGCCCATTGCAGCTGGAAGCGTTGGTTGCCGATGGTCAGTTCGTCGCCGGGCTTGAGGCTGCCTTCATGGACGCGCACGCCATTGATGCGAATGCCATTGGTGCTGCCGAGGTCGCGGACGACGACATAGTCGTTGACCTGGGCCAGGCAACAGTGCCGCCGCGACACCTTGCGCGAGCCGAGCTGAATGTCGCACTCCTGATGGCGACCAAAAAGCAGGATCGGCCTGTCGATCAAGATGTCGGGGCCTTCGCTCAATGCCAGCAATTGCGGGGGCATGGTATTCACTCGCAACTCAACGCAACCAGTAGCATCCTAGCCGCGCCGAAGGAGGCCCGCAAGCCGATCAAGAGAAAATGAGGGAGCGAGCGCGAAGCCGCAAGCGGCCGGGCTGTCCGAATAATCCGATTGCACTAGAAAATCTAGGCCTTGCAGTCTGGCAACCGTCAGCGGTATACTCCCGCCTCGACGAACCAGAGAACAAGGCGCCACGGCGACAACGGATTGCTCGCCACGTCAGAAATAGTCATGCCACGGAGGGAACATGAAGGCCCAGCAGACCCGCCCGCTCATCGGCATCAATGCCGATTTCGTGCCCGCCACCAAAACCAATTGTGCGTTTGTTCGGCTCCACGCCGGCTACTTCGAGTCGGTCGTGACCGCCGGCGGCTTGCCGGTCATCATCCCGCCGCTTGGCAAGGAACAGGAGCTCAGCGCCTTCCTCGACCAGCTCGACGGCGTCATTCTCAGCGGCGGCCTGGACATGGACCCGCGCCGCCAGGGGCAGCCGAGTCATCCGGCCGTCGAGCCGATGCCCGAGCTGCGCGAGGACAACGACCGCATGCTGGTCAGGATGATCGTGCAGCGGCAAATGCCGGTGCTGGGGATCGACTTGGGCATGCAGCAGCTCAACGCGGCCTGCGGCGGCTCGCTGTATCTGCACTTGCCCGAGGAGCAACCGCGTTCGTTGCCGCACCGCGATTCGTCCTGCAACGGGCCGCATCGCCATGCCGTGCTGCTGGAGCCCAACACGCGCATCGACGAAATCTACGGCGGCGGCGAGATCCGCGTCAACAGCTCTCATCACCAGGCAGTCCGCGTGGTCGGCGCCAAGCTGCGCGTCAGCGCCCTGGCCCCGGACGGCATCATCGAGGCGGTGGAAGCCGCCGACCCCAATTGGTTCTGCATCGGCGTGCAATGGCACCCCGAATCGGACACCGCCTCGGCGCTCGACATGCAGCTGTTCGAGTGCTTCATCCAGGCCTGTCTGCGGCAGGCGCAGCCGTTGGAGCTAGCCGCTTAATGGAAGAGTGAAGAGTGAAGAGTGAAAATTGGGCAGCGATCAATGCTACCCCACGTTTCACTCTTCACTCTTCACTCTTCACTCTTCACCTGCCCCTTGCCAATCGTCCCCCCACGCCTCAAGATAGGGTGAAACATCACTCCCTTTTGCGGAGATCACCATGGGCCTGTGGGATAAGCTTAAAGGCGAGTTCATCGACATTATCGAGTGGACCGAGCCGTCCAACAACGATATCCTCGCCTATCGGTTTCCGCGCTACAACAACGAGATCAAAATGGGCGCCAAGCTGACTGTCCGCGAAGGACAGACGGGCGTCTTCGTCAACGAAGGCCAAATCGCCGACGTTTTCGAGCCGGGCATGCACACGTTGCACACGGAGAACATGCCGATCCTTTCGACGTTGAAAGGCTGGAAATACGGCTTCAACTCGCCGTTCAAGGCCGAGGTCTATTTCATCTCCAGGCGGCAATGGACCGACCAAAAATGGGGCACGCAGAACCCGGTCATGCTCCGCGATCCGGAACTCGGCCCGGTGCGGGTGCGGGCGTTCGGCAGTTACGCCATGCGCAGTCAGCGATCCGGCGACGTTCCTGCGGCAGCTGGTGGCCACGGACCCGTCTTTCGAGACTTATCGAGATCGCCAACCAGCTGCGGCACACCATTGCCGCGCGCTTTGCCGATGCTCTGGGGCAGGCGAAGCTTCCGGTGCTCGATCTGGCTGGGAACTACGACAAGATGAGCAAGGTCGCTCTGGACAAGATTGGGCCCGACCTCGAATCGATGGGGCTAAAGCTGACGCTGTTCTACATCGAGAACATTTCGCTGCCGCCGGAGGTGGAAGAAGCCCTGGACAAGCGGACCAAGATGGGGGTGATTGGCGACCTGCATCGCTACACGGAATATCAAACGGCCGAGGCGATCCCCGTGGCGGCGGCCAACCCCGGCGGCATGGCCGGCGCCGGCATGGGACTGGCCGCGGGAATGGCGATGGGCAATCAAATGGCCGGCCAGCTCGCTGGTGCCGCAGCGGGTGGACCGCCACCGCTGCCTGCCGCCGTGGGGTTTTACCTGGGCATCGGCGGCCAACGCGAAGGGCCCTATGATGCGGATCGCCTGGCCGCCAAGGCCCGCGAGGGAGCGTTGACCCGCGATACATTGGTATGGAGACAAGGGATGGCCAACTGGATCGCCGCCGGCTCGGTGCCGGAGTTGGCAGCCGTTCTGGCCGCGGTGCCGCCGCCACTGCCGCCAAAGTAGGTCAGGCTGCAATGTTTTGTAGGACGGGCTTCCTAGCCCGTCCCGGACGGGCTAGGAAGCCCGTCCTACAAAACATTGCTGACAAAACGTAGGTAACACCAATGCCCCAACCCACAACTCCATCGACGCCGGAGCTTGATATTCCGGTGGTGAAGCCGGCGGTCGTATCCAGAGCTCCACCGGCGTGGGTCGGAAGTTTCCCTGCTCCGCTTGCGGCGCCAAGCTGGATTTCGATCCGTCGAGCCAGGCCTTGAAGTGCCCGTATTGCAACCATGTCGAGAACATCGCGCCGTCTCAGCATGCCATCGAGGAACGCGATTATAAGGCCCAGCTCGAAAAACTGGCGAAGGATCGCGGCGTCTTGCCAGGCAGGTCTTCGCAGGTCCGCTGCACCGCCTGCGGGGCTGTGGTGCTGCTCGAAGACAAGGTGGCCACGGAAAAGTGCCCTTTTTGCGCCACCCATTTGGAAAATCGTCCCGAGGCGGCCGAGGACATGATCGCCCCGCAGGCCGTGCTGCCGTTCGCGGTCACCAATCACGACGCCCAGGCCGCTTTTAGCCAGTGGATCGCCAGCCGTTGGTTCGCTCCCAGTGAGCTGCTGCAGTTCGCCAACCTCGGCCAACTCAGCGGGGTTTACCTGCCGTTTTGGACCTACGACTCGATGACCTATACGCACTACACCGGTCAGCGCGGCGACGACTACCAGGAAATGGAAACCTACACCGACACCGAGTCTTACACCGAGACCCAAACCAACGCCGACGGCTCGACGCAAACGGTGACTAACACCCGCCCGGTGACCAAGACACGCATGGTCACCAAGACGAGGTGGTATCCCGTATCGGGCCAGGTGCAGCATTTCTTCGACGACGTGCTGGTCGAAGCCTCCGAGAGCCTGAGCCGAGACGAGGCAGTGAAGCTGACGCCGTGGGATCTCGCACAGCTGGAGGAATTCAACCCGGATTTTCTCAGTGGTTTCAAGACGGAGCGCTATGCCGTGGGTTTGAAGGACGGTTTCACCAAGGCGCAGGCCATCATGGACGGGGAGATTCGTGGGCTGTGCATGCAGGACATCGGCGGCGATCACCAGCAGCTCAGCAGCGTGCGCACGCAGCACGTGGGGGTGACGTTCAAGCACATCCTGCTGCCGGTTTGGCTGGGGGCTTACCGCTACCGTGACACGCCCTACCGCGTGCTGGTCAACGCCCGCACGGGCAAGGTTTTTGGGCGGCGGCCTTACAGCACCATGAAGATCGTGATGCTGATCTTGGCGATTGTGCTGCTGATTTTGGGTTTGTTCGGTTTGTTGGGGCTGTTCGGCGCCTTCGGCGCCACTCGGGGGCGGTTTGGCAGGGCGGACGTGAACGACCCCGTGATCGCGCAAAGCGAGATACCAACCCGAAGCGTCAGCGAGGGCAAACACCAGCCCTCGCTTGCGCTTCGGGTTGGTATGGCCCAGGTGCGGGACGGTTCGCGCCAACGCTGGGAGGGAAATCTCTTGACATCCATTAATTTCCCTCTAACATGACGTTAATCCTTTGTCCCTTTTTTTGGTCAAAGGCCGTGCTGGCGCAGCGGCAATCTAGGATTTGACCGAGGAAATCCGGGACTCGGAAGGAGTGGTTTGTATGTCTTCGCAACCGCGTCGGCGTCGTTTGGAAGTGGAAGACATCGGCGATGTCACCGTGGTGAACTTCACCGACAAGAAAATCCTCGACGAACAGAACATTCAGATCATTGGCGAGCAGCTTTTCAGCCTCGTCGACGAGTTGGGCCGGCGCAAGCTGGTGCTGAATTTCAGCAACGTTGAGTATCTGTCGAGTGCCGCCCTGGGCAAATTCATCACGCTTAACAAGAAGGTCAATGCTGTCGGCGGCCGGCTGGTGCTCTGCAACATCGATCCGCAGATCTACGAAGTATTCGAAATCACCAAGTTGAACAAGCTCTTCAACATCCAAAAAGAGGAGCAGGCCGCTTTGCAGGCCTTCTGAACCGGCTCAAAAAAAGGCGGCACAGGCTGGAAGCCTGTGCTACGTGCAGCACAGGCTTCCAGCCTGTGCAGTTGCGGCAAGGGTGTTTTTCCCCTTTTTACGAACCTCCAACATCGCCCGACTGCCACAAGAGACCTTGAAGGACCAAGCCCTTTCGTGTGAGAATGGTGGTATGGGTAAACGAGGCCGCCAGGGGTGCCGGGAAGTCGTCATCCAAAGCGATTCCGCTGAAGCGCACCTGGTGCAAGATGACATCGAACGTGCGCTGCGAGCCAATCATTTCGAGGATCGCGAGATCTTCGGCATCAAGCTGGCCCTGGAAGAAGCTCTTGTCAATGCCATCAAGCATGGCAACCAGATGGACCGCAATAAAAAGATCCACATCTCCTACAGCGTCTCGGGCGATTGCTTCGAAATTCGCATTGCCGACGAGGGCGGCGGCTTCGATCCCACCGAGGTTCCCGATCCCATGGCGCCCGAAAACCTGGAACGCCCCTGCGGCCGTGGTTTGCTGCTCATGCGCCATTACATGACCGAGGTCACCTATCATCCGCCGGGCAATCGGTTGTCCATGACCAAGGTTCGCTGCGCAAAATCATGACCCCCATGATGCAACAGTACCGGGAGGCCAAGGACCGCCATCCTGGCATGCTGCTGCTGTTCCGCATGGGCGATTTCTACGAGCTGTTTGACGACGACGCCGACACGGCGGCCCGCGTGCTGGGCCTGACGCTGACCAGCCGCGACAAGACCGTGCCGATGGCTGGGTTTCCCGCACCATCAGCTGGAGCAATACCTGCAAAAACTGCTCCAGTCTGGGCCATCGCGTCGCCGTCTGCGATCAGGTCGAGGACGCGGCGGCGGCCAAGGGCCTGGTTAAGCGCGATGTCACCCGCGTCGTCACGCCGGGCACCATCACCGAAGACGACCTGCTCGACCCGCGCGCGTCGAACCACCTGGTCGCGATCTATCCGCGAGGGCCAGCTTGCCGGGCTGGCCTGGGTCGATCTGTCGACCGGCCAATTTCACGCCGCCGACGTGCCATGGCCGACGGCTGAGTGACGAACTGCTGCGGCTGGCGCCGGCGGAATGCATCTGCTCGGAAGCTGCATTTCAAGACCGGTTGTCGAAAGCCGGCTTTCATTTGCCGGCCAGGGATGGCCAGGCCCAGCCGGATGCTGGCTGGCCCGCCACGCTCCGGCCCGATTGGACTTTCGACCCGTTGACGGCCCGCAAAACCCTGCACGAGCAATTCGGCGTCTTGACCATGTCGGGCTTCGGCTTCGACGACGGTCAGCCTTGCCTGATCGCCGCCGGGGCAATCGTGCAATATCTGCAAGAAACCCTAAAGGCCAAGCTGGCGCATTTGATTCGCCTGCGGCCTTATCATTCCGATCACTTCATGCTGCTCGACGAAGTCACGCGGCGGAGCCTGGAGCTGACGCAAAACGCTGCGCGAAGGGCGACAGCTTCGGCTCGCTGCTGGCCGCCATCGACCGCACCGGCACGGCCATGGGCGCCCGCCTGTTGCCCGAATGGGTGATTTCTCCCCTGGCCGACCGTGAAGCGATCGACGCCCGTCTGAGCGGCGTCGCGGAGCTCAAGGACGAACCGGCCCTGCGCAAGGACATCCAGACCGAGCTGCACAAGGCAGCTCGACTTGCACCGTTTGACGGCGCGCGTCAGCACGGGCCGGGCCTCGCCGCGCGACCTGGCCGCCGTCGCGAGTACGCTGCGGCTCTTACCCCGGCTCAAGGCCAAGCTGACCGCCCGCCGCGCCGCTCTGTTGTGCGAGCTGGAAGGGAAGCTCGAGCTATGCCCCGACCTGCGGCAAGCCCTCGATGCCGCCCTGGTGGACGATCCGCCGCACAGCCCGCGCGAAGGCGGCCTGATTCGCGATGGCCACGATGCCGAGCTTGACGAACTCCGCGCCATCGCCCGCGGCGGCAAGGAGTGGATCGCGCGCTTCCAGGCCGACGAGATCACGCGCACCGGCATCGGCAGCCTAAAGGTCGGTTTCAACCAGGTGTTCGGCTATTACATCGAGATCACGCACGCCCACGTCGCCAAGATTCCGGCGGATTACCAGCGCAAGCAGACGCTCAAGAACGCCGAGCGTTACGTCACGCCGGAACTGAAGGAGTACGAGGAAAAGGTGCTCTCGGCCGAGGAGAAGATCCACCAGCGAGAATACGATCTATTCCTGGCGCTCCGCGACCGGGTGGCCGCCCAGACGGCACGCCTCTTGCAAACCGCGGAGGTGCTGGCGACGCTCGACGTGCTGGCGGGCCTTGCGGATCTGGCGGTGTCGCGCCAGTATTGCCGGCCGGAGCTTTGCGAGGGACCGATCCTGGAAATCGACGACGGCCGGCATCCAGTGCTCGATCAGACCCTGCCGCCGGGGACTTTTGTGCCCAACGACGTCAGTTTTGGACCGGACAACGGCTTGCTTTGGCTGATCACCGGCCCGAATATGAGCGGCAAAAGCACGTTCATCCGGCAGGTGGCGCTGCTCACGCTTGATGGCGCAGATGGGCAGTTTCGTGCCGGCGGCACGGGCCAAGATCGGCGTTACCGACCGCATCTTCACGCGCGTCGGCGCCAGCGACGAGCTGAGCCGGGGCCAGAGCACGTTCATGGTCGAGATGACCGAGGCGGCCAACATCCTCAACAACGCGACGCCGCGGAGCCTGGTGATCCTCGACGAAATCGGCCGCGGCACCAGCACCTACGACGGCGTCTCGCTGGCCTGGGCGATCACTGAATACCTGCACAACGTCAGCGGCTGCCGGGCGCTGTTCGCGACGCACTACCACGAATTGGCCCAGCTCGCGGAGACATTGCCGGGACTGAGGAATTACAACGTGCTGGTTCAGGAGGATCGGGACACGGTAGTCTTTCTGCACAAGATCGCGGCGGGCAGCGCGGACAAGAGTTACGGCATCCATGTGGCACAGCTGGCGGGGGTGCCTGCGGAGGTACTGAGCAGGGCCAAGGAGGTGCTGGCCGAGCTGGAGGGCCGGCATGTGGAGACGACGGGGCGGCAGGTGCGCAAGCGCCGGGGGCCGATCGAGGAGCAGGGGGGGTTGTTTGAGTAGCTGGAAGTGGAGTCCAAACCAAGTAGTTACCTGCCTGGTTCAATCACATTGCCCGTTCAGCAATTTGGACCAAGAATCGACGAGGAGCAGCCGGTGGGCCAGGTGTTCGAGCTGGTCAAGCCTGGCAATGGCTTCCAATTGCGCTTGTTGTTTCCGCGTCGGGGGCTTACCGAACCTTTGTCGCCCGAGCCGCAAGAGCATGGCACGGATTTGTTCAGCACGATTTTCGTCCCAAGATGGCGATGTTTCCATGGCCCACCCCCCTGGAGCTGGCTCAAAAAGCGGCGTGTCCGTTCAGCAAATTGGCCCAAGAATCGACGCGGAGAATCCGCAGGGCCAGCTTTTCCAGCTGGTCAAGTTCGGTAAGGGCTGCCAATTGTGCTTGTTGCTTCCGCGTTGGGGCCTTACCGAACTTCTGCCGCCCTAGCTGTAAGGCCATTGCGTGGACTTGTTCAGCACGAATCTCATCCCAAAACGGTGATGTTTCCATTTTTCACCCCTTTGGTTCACGTTCCCATGCTGACCGGCAGCCGATCAGCATGGCGAATGTCAAAAGGTGACGCACGGCTCAGGGAGTGGCGTGACCGTTCAGCAAGTTGGACCAAGAATCGACGAGGAGGACACGCCGAGCAAGCTGTTCCAGCTGCTCCAGGTCGGCAATGGCTTCCAATTCTGCCTGTTGTTTCCGTGTCGGGGCTTTACCAAACTTATCCCGGCCGAGTTGCACGACCAGGACACGGGTTTGTTCGGCCTTTGCCTCCTCACGCGCTTCAGCACGAATCTCATCCCATAACGGTGAAGTTTGCATATTCCATCCCTTTAATCCACGGTCCCAAGCCGCCCGGCAATCGGCCAGCGTCGCAAACGTCAAAGCCAGGTAACCAATGTCTGCCAGGTGACGCGCATCCGTCAGACGAGCTTCCACTTGCTCGCGCCACTGAGCAATTATAGCCGATTCGTCGCCGCCCCGCATCAAGGGAATCCAGCCCAACAGCCAAACCGACACTTCGCCAGCTGCTACCCGCGCCATCAGTGCCTGAGTGTAGGACGCTCTTTGCGATTCTAGTATTTTACGCAGCTTGCGCAGTCGCCGGCTTCCGATGGCGGCGGAAAGCGCTGCCTGGCCGGGCGTGGATGTGCGTGCCAGGCGGTTGTCGTCACTGAGCACGGCCGCGCGCACTTGGAGGATCGCCTCGGCACCCTCCGGATTGTCCCAGAATTTCTCTGTCCCCTTTACCCGATAGTTGAATTCCTTGATGAGCGACTCGACGGCGCTCGACGTCACCGGCAGACCCTGCCGGCGGTATTCCGCATAGTTCATGCGTTCGTGGTTGTTTCGCAAATACGTGATGGTTCGCCGCAACGCTTCGCGAGGATCCGTAGCCGGCGGCGGACCCGTGCCCGAATAGGGTCCCAAGGCCTCGAAACGGGTTTCGAGTTCAGCCATCACCTCTTGCACCCGCCCTTGCTAGCACTGGGTTAGCCACGCGACATACAACTGCCAACGCTCAGACACACTTGCCGCCAGCACCGTCGCCGTCACGTACAAGTAAGTCAACGGATGCACGAAGTCGGCGACAGGCGTCATCCAGGAGAACCACTTGCGGTGCAGCGTCCAGATCCACGCTCCGCCATCGCCCAATAACGCGCCGCGCGGCGCCTCTTGGAAATTCCGCCGGTACGCTTCTGCCGCCACCATCTTGCCGAACTCGGCGCTCTCCTGCATCGTTGCCACACAGGTGCGTGCCGCCTTGGTGCGTTTGGGAGGCCACGCCGGTTGCTCCGGCTCGGCGTCCTCTTCAGCCGCAGATGGCGTGGTAGGCTGGATCGTTTCCCTTCCCAGACTCAGTTCCGCCAACTGCGGCAACTCATTTTCCTGACGCGGGCCGTGGTGCGCTTGCATGTCCCGCACCAGCTTATCCACCGTCGGCGCATCCAAAAAACACTTAGGCGGCTGGGGGTGTGGATCTTCGGCGAACGTTTCTCCCTTGAGCGTCAGCAAGCACGCGACCTTGTCTTCTTTCCATTGCTGCTGATGCACGCCCACGCCTTGGCCCGTGGCCCGCGTATTGAGACGCCCACCATCCAGCGAGATCGAGACCAGTTGCGGCGCTGGCTCGGTCGACGGCTGCCGCCGATGATGCACGTAGTCTTGCGTGGCCTGATCGCGCTGCGCCGCCATCTCCGTGCCGATTTCCTCGGTCAAACGATTGATGTGCCGGCCGCTGATCGAGAATTCACCCACCAGCTTGAGAACCGCTGCCGCTAATTCGTGCGATTTTACTTGGGCGGCCGCTGCTACGATCTTGTGCAGAATCGCCGGACTATAACCGTTAACACCGATCTTCAGCAGCAGACGTTGAGGGAAAAAAAGCCCGACGACAAGTCGGGCAATAGCACATGGGTTCTTGCTGCTCAAAGGTGCCGCCGCGCACCACCACAGGCCGCTCCTGCAAAGTGACGCCACAGAGATGACCACATTGAGGACAGGCCTGCTCGGCGCCCAGCAGCCGGCCTTGCTGAGAGGTCGCCTCTTCGAGAGCTCCCGCCGTCAACCCGCGGGCGGCGGCCACGGCCACGTCTTCCATCTGACTCAAATCGACATCCAGCCCAGGCCCGTCGTCACCGAAGGCCTGCCGGACGACAATTTTTCCCCAGTTCTTTGCGAGTTTGGTGATCTGTTCCAAATCCTCGGCGGTCAGCTTCCTTGAACCCATGACAAGCCCATCCTTGAAGTTAGCACGATTAGGCAAGGCGAATTTCCAGCTGCCATCCTACAAACTCCACTTTGCCGCGCAAAGGGGGTCCTGCACTCCGTCCCATCGTATAAATCCGAACACCATTGCCAAACATTGCCGTGCATGTCATAAAGCCCAAGCTTGTTCGGCGTAAGAACCCACCTTCGTCGCGTCGCAAGATATGGTCCCTTGCCTGCATTTCCAGAGGGAAAGCCGCCGTTGAAATTTGCTTGCGTCGAGGAAAGATCATTGGTCGGCTTGTCCAGGTAGAAGTCGAATGAGCATTCCTCCTTGGAAGTTGCCCCGCCCCGACAGGCATATTCCCATTCCGCCTCAGTCGGTAAGCGGTATAACCAGCCGCGGCCCGCCTCGCGGTCGTTCAGCTTCTTCAGGAATTCCTGAACGTCGTTGCCCTTGTCGTCCTTCCACCGAACATTCTCCACCGGAAAAAGTTTCAAATCCTCGTCGGAGATGTCCTGCACCGCCTGCTCGCCCCCACCCTGCCGCGAGAACCAACTGGGATTGTTGCCCATCACCTCTTGCCACTGTGCCTGGGTGACAGTGTACGCCGCCAATTCAAAATCTTGTTCAATCGCGACCTGCTTGCTCTGATTTTTCTCGCCCATCCAGAACGTGCCCTTGGGCAGCTTGACGAACTTCATGCCAAGCGGCTCGGCTGGGGTCACCGCGATTTTGGGAGCAGATTCCTTTTCATTTTTGCGCGGCGGGTCTGCTGGTTGTGGTATCGGGTCCGATTTTTTGACGGTCGCCGGATCTTTCTTTGCGGGATTCTTGTCGGCCTTGTTGTCATTCTTGGCGACGACCACCGGTTTCAAGCTGACTTTGACGCGGTAGGCTTCGTTGGCGTGAAAGGTGATGTCGTCAGTCCAGGCCTCGAAACCCACCTTGGTGATGCGCAGCAGATGCTTGCCTTCCTTCGCCTCGACGGTAATGGTGTTCCTGTCGCCGGGCCGCCCAACGTTGATCTTGCCGCCGTCGACGTACACCTCGGCGTCTTTTTGGTCGATCTCCAGCAGCACGGTGCCGGCTTTGGTTTCGACGCGGAAAATAGTCTGTGCCAGGAAATAGACGCCGACCAACCCGGCGGCCAGCAGGGCGACGGCGCCGACCACCCAGGGCACCATCGACCGTCGAGACTCCACTGGCCGCGCTGGTGGCGCGGCCAGCGCCTTGAGAACTCGCGGCCTCCCCGGCGTCACCGGTTGGGCTTGGAGAATTTCAGCATTGGCAACGGGCAGCGCGAGGGCGCCTTTGTCCACGGCGGCCGGCACCAGGTTGCGATCGCCATCGGTCACGGGCGTCGAACGCAAGTAGATCCATCAGGGCCGCCGCGAAGGCTTTCATCGAGGGATAACGTTCCGCGGGGACCTTGGCCATCGCCTTGCGGCAGATCCCGTCCAGGGCCGGGTTCAGCCCCGGCACGAGCGCTGACGGCAACGGCGGCTCGGTATAGAGGATTTGCCCGAAGATCACCGCCGTCGTGCCCTCGAACGGCAACCGCCCCGTCAGCAGCTCGTAAAGGATCACCCCCAGGCTGTAAACGTCGCTGGCCGGGCCCATCCGCTCCAGGTCGCCGTTGACCTGCTCGGGCGGCATGTAAGCCGGCGTGCCCAACGTCGACCCCGCCTGGGTCAGCTTCTGGTCCGCCTGCCGAACCTGCTTGGCGAGCCCGAAGTCCATGACCACCGGGCCGACACCGCCAACCATCATGATGTTGCTCGGCTTCAGGTCGCGGTGGATCACTCCCTTGGCGTGGGCGGCCTCCAGCGCCTGGGCCAGCTTGGTCACGATCTCGACCGCCTTGCGAGCCGGCTGCGCCTTGCCGGTGTAGTCCGTCAGCAGCTTGCCCTTGAGGAAGCGCATGGTCAGGTAGTAGATGCCGTCCTGCACGCCCGCGTCGTAGACCGGGCACAAGTTGGCGTGGTCCAGCTTGGCCGCCGACTTCGCCTCGCGGAGAAAGCGCTCGCGCAGACTGCGGGTCGTCGCCGTCGCCGAAATGCGGAACCTTGAGCGCCTCCTCACGCTCCAGGTCGGTGTTCTCCACCAGGTAGACGGTCCCCATGCCGCCGCCGCCCAGCTTTTTCTTGACGCGATAGCGCCCAAACTGGGCCGGCAGCTCAATGGGACCGCGGCTATTCTTGGGCACGGTATCACCGCGATTGGCATTCGATTCCGCAAGCGGCTCCTGGGCGGCAGGTGGGGATTGGACTTGCGGCCGTTGCTTGCCCGAATCTTCAGCGCCTTTGCTGTCGCTCTTGGCCATTTCCACAATCCTCCGGTGCTGGCAAATTTCGCCCCTGCTCACTTTTTCTTTTTCCGCTTCCGCGAGGTTTCCTTTTGTTTGCGAAGGTGGAGGTAACGTTCAATGTCCTCTGGCGACAAGGCCTCGAGCACCTGCTCCGCCGACAATCCTTGCAGCCGCTGCTCGGGCGTCAGACCCTCCAGGCGTTTTTCGAGGCTGAAGTGCTCTTTCTCAAAATCCCGGTGAAAATCCGCCATCGTGTACGGCATAGGTATGCCCTCCTGTTTGAACCCCCGTGTCAGCATACAGCCGAAAGTCACTCTCCGGCAACAGCGCGTTCATGGCCGGGCCTACCTGTTTTCGGTAATTGACGTAATGCCCGGTCAGTTCCATGAGGGCCCAATCATCGAGGGCTTCCTGAAGGGATTTGAAGGTGATCAAGTTGTGGTCGGCCAGGTTGTCGAAGCCGTCGGGCAGGCGGCCCGTGCATTGGCCTCGGCCCTTGCGGAGAATGACCACGTCGAGAAACTGCTGTTTGAGCGACAAATCTTTTTCCAGCTCGACGACAAACGGTGACCCCTCGAAAATGTCGGTCAGCAGCAGGCCGAAAAGACGATGCCAGTTCATGCGGGCTCGATAATTCAGGGTGTCGCTATTTCCGCCACTCAAAAATCGACCGCCCGGAGCGTTCGCATTTGCTACCAGCACCGGGCGGTCTCAAAGGGATTTTGTCCACCTCGTGACAGAGGCGGAACTGGAAAGCGGCCTGTTCCGTCGGGCAAACATTCTGCTCCGCCACGGCGGAGTTCGGGCAAGCCGGAAGCCCAGGTTGTTGTTCCGGTTGGTCGGCGCGTTCCTGTTGCGGTTGGCCGCCCGGCAGTTCTGGCCATTGTTGTTCCAGCTGCCGCCCCGGATCACCCGGTCCGAGCCCGTTGGCCGCTCACCGCCAATTGTTGTATCACGCCGTGGCGCAGCCGCCAACTGGATACCCCCGCCGTCCGCGCGAAGGCCATCACCGCCGTGGCTCGTTCTTGCAGCTCGCCAGCGCCCATGACGCCCGCCGCATACCACTTTTCCAGCAAGCTCAGCTTGCGCCGCAAGCGCCGCCGGCTGCGACGGTTCAGGATCATGTGGTGGCGAAAAACCCGGCAACCGAGAAAATCCATGCCGTGCTCGGTGCGATTGGCGTATGGGTGATCCTTTAGCTCCAAACTCAATTCGTCCCTCAGCAAGGCACGCGCGGCAACCAGGACTTTTTGCAAGGCTGCTCGGTCATCGCTCCAAAAGGCCATGTCGTCCATGTAGCGCACATATCCGCGAATGCGCAGCACTTCCTTGGCGAAACGGTCGAACCAACCCAGGTAAAAATTGGCGAAGTGCTGGGACGTCAAGCTGCCGATGGGGATGCCGCGGCCTACCTGGCCGCGAAAGGAGCCGACAATCCGGGCCACAAGGTCTAGCAGTCGCGCGTCCTTGAATCGCCGCGCCAGCCGGCGGAGCAGTTCCTCGTGCGGGATGCTGTCAAAGTATTTGCGGATGTCAAGTTTCAGGAAAAACGGATAACGCCGGGCGAACTGCTGAGCCCTCGCCAGCGCCGCCACGCGGCCGCGCCCAGCGCGGCAAGCGTAAGTATCATCAATCAGCCAGCCATCCAGGACCGGCTCGCACACGTTCATGATGCCATGGTGCAGCACGCGCTCCGCGAAGCACGGCGCCGTGATGAGCCGCTCCTTGGGGTCCAAAATGGTGAATTGGCGAAAACGGCCTAATGGATAAGTGCCCGCACGAACTTGGTCCGCCATCGACGTCAGGTTGCTTTCCAGGTCGTCGCCGAAGCGGCGCACTTCTTGCTGGCAGCGCTTGCCCCGCAGGGCCTTGGAGTATGCCAAGCGCAGATTGTCGCGTTCCACAATGCGCTCAAAGAGGTCTCGGGCTCGCTTCATCGTCCTTCTTCCCACTTTGAGTCAATACCTCCAGCACCCGCGCGCCGTATTTCTCGATGCGAGCGTCGCCGACGCCGGCGACCTTCTCTAGCGCGGCTTTGGTGGTTGCCTTGGCTTGCACCATTTTGGCCAGCTGCTCGTTGGTGAAAATGGTGTAAACGGGCACCGCTTCGCCCTGGGCAATCTCCTTGCGCAAATCGCGAAGTTTGGCGAACACGGCGAAATCTTCCGCCGAAAGCACCTCGCGATAATCCACCCTCTCCCGGCCTGCACCAAACCGGCCCCCTTGCGGGCTGCCGGCCGGCTCCAAGAAATCAACGCAAAACGACCAGAACGACGAGCGCCTTGCTCCACCCAGCGACGATCCACAGACAAAACCCTCTTGCTGCGCAAAAAGGCATTCAACTCCGCCTCGGCGTTGCCGCTGTCCTGAATCGGCACGATGAAAAACTTGAATGGCATGATACTGTACATATGTATAATTACAAAAAAATCGCGAATCCAGGCCCTTTCCGTTGGAGCCGGCAATGTACCGCGCCTCGGACACAACCTGCCGCTCCGGTCTGGCAAGTCGCAGCTCCGTTCCGCTCCGCTCCACTGCGCCCGCGACCTGCCAGACCGGAGCAGCCTGTCAGTCTTATTCCCTACTGCTTAGCTGCCGGACGGAACTCGGGCAAGCCGGAAGCCCAGGTTGATGAACCGGATGGTCGGCGCGTACCCGTAGCGGTAGGCCGCCCGGCAGTACTGGCCATCGTAGATCCAGCCGCCGCCCCGGAACACCCGGTCCGAGCCCGCCGCATCCCATAAATCCGAACACCATTGCCACACATTGCCGTGCATGTCGTACAGCCCCAGCTTGTTCGCGGTATATGAACCCACCTTCGTCGGGCGGCCAAGATAAGAACCCTTCGCTCCATTTCCCGCGGGGTATTCGCCGTTGAAGTTAGCTTGTTTCGAGGAAAGATCATTGGTCGGTTTGTCCAGGTAGAAGTCGAACGAGCATTCCTCTTTGGAAGCGGCCCCGCCCCGACACGCATACTCCCATTCCTTCTCACTCGGCAAACGGTAATACCATCCGCGCCCCTTTTCGCGCTCGTTCAGCTTGATGAGGAATTCCTGGATATCGTTACCTTTGGGGTCCTGCCACGCAACGTTTTCCACTGGAAAATTCTTCAAATCCTCGTCGGAGATGGCCTGCACAGCCTGCTTGCCGGTGCCTTCCCGGGAGAAATAGCTCGGGTTATTGCCCATCACCTCTTGCCACTGCGCCTGGGTGACCGTGTACGTCGCCAGCTCGAAATCCGCGTCTATCGTGACTTGCTTGCTCTGCTTATTGTCGCTGTCCCAGCCCATCCAGAACGTGCCCTTGGGCAGCTTGACGAACTTCATGCCAAGCGGCTCGGTTGGGCTCACCGCAATTTTGGGACCGGATTCCTTTTCATTCTTGCGCGGCGTATCCGCTGGTTGGGGTATCGGGGCCGATTTCTTAGTGGCCACTGGATCCTTCATGGGGGGATCCTTGTTGGCGTTTTTGTCATTCTTGGCGACGGCCACGGGTTTCAAGCTCACTTTGACGCGGTAGGGTTCGCTGGCGGGAAAGGTTATGTCATCGGTCCATGGCTCGAAACCGACCTTGGTGACGCGCAGCAGATGCTTGCCTTCCTTGGCCTCGACGGTGACGGAGTTGTTGTCGCCGGGCCGCCCCACGCTGATTCTTTCGCCGTCGACAAAAACCTGGGCGTCTTTTTGGTCGATCTCCAGGAGCACGGTGCCGGGTTTGGTTTCGACGCGGAAAACCAAGAAGTAGACACCGACCAAACCAGCGCCGAGCACGGCAACGCCACCGAGCACCCAGAGCAGCAGCGAAGGATACCAACCCGCAGCGCCAGCGAGGGATACTGCTGGCCCTCGCTGGCGCTTCGGGTTAGTATCGTTTGTCTTGGCGCCGACCGGATAAACCCGCAGTGGGTCCGGTGCAGCGGCCCGCGGTTCCGGCGCTGCAGGCTGCGCCTGCAAAATGGCGGGCTTGTGAGCATCGCCCAATAACAGTTTTGCGGAGTCCCCCGTCGCGGGCGCCTTACGAAGAAACTCCAACAGCACGGCCGCAAAGGCTTTCATCGAGGGATACCGTTGCTCCGGCGCCTTGGCCATCGCTTTCATGCAGATCCCCTCCAGCACTCGATCCAGCCCAGGCACGATTGCCGACGGCAACTTCGGCTCAGTATGGAGGATTTGCCCATAGACCACACCCACGGGGCCCTCAAACGGCCGCCGCCCCGTCAGCAGCTCATACAGCATCACCCCCAGGCTGTACACATCGCTGGCCGGCCCCATGTTTTCCACGTCGCCCTTGACCTGCTCGGGCGGCATATAGGCCGGCGTGCCCAGCGTCGCCCCAGTCCTGGTTAGCTTCTCGTCGGCCTGCTTGACCAGCTTGGCCAAGCCGAAATCCATGACCACCGGGCCGACACCGCTGACCATCATGACATTGCTCGGCTTCAGGTCGCGGTGGATCACTCCTTTTTCGTGCGCGGCCTGCAGCGCCTTCGCCAACTTGGCCACGATCTCCACCGCCTTGCGCGGCGGCAGCGCCTCGCCAGTGTAATCCGTCAATGGCTTGCCCTTGAGCAAGCGCATGGTGATGAAATAAATGCCATCATGCACGCCCGCGTGGTAGACCGGGCACAAGTTGGGATGTTCCAGGTTGGCGGCGGATTGTGCCTCGCGGAGAAAGCGCTCGCGCAACTTCGGATCGGCGGCCTCGCCCTCGGTGAAATGCGGGACCTTCAGCGCCTCCTCGCGCTTGAGGTCGATATTCTCCACCAGGTAGACAGTCCCCATGCCGCCGAAGCCCAGCTTTTTCTTGACGCGATAACGCCCAAACTGCGCAGGCAGTTCCGTTGGACCTGTGCTGTTCCTGGGCACGGTGTCGCCGCGATTGGCATCCGAATCCGCAGGCGGCTTCGGCCCGTCAGGTGCGGATTGTACTTGCGGCCGTTGCTTTCCCGAATCTCCACCCGCTTTGCTGTCGCTCTTGGCCATTTCCAGGATCCCCCGCTGCTTGCGAAGAGTCGGCCCGTTGATGGGTATGCCAACTGCCGCGTGAAGCTCTTGCGTGCAGCGATTGTAGCAGCGGGTTTCGTAAACAAGTAATCCTAAATTTGGGCCTTTAATGAAGAAAAAAAAGGGGACGCATCTATTTGTTTGGGTTAACTTCATCAGACTTAAATAAATGCGTCCCCGTTCATTTCCCCCCCCGTTCTTTTCCCCGCCATTGATCGCCGCCGCTGGTTCCACCGCGGACTGCAACCACGACGGCTGATTGCCTGTTTGTTGCAATAGGGCAATAAAGCCCCACTAACCTATCTGGCTCCGGGAGGTTGTCTCGAAGGATGCTCATCCAGTTGGCAATTGCTGGGTGCCAGGCGCCGCCAGCCGCAGTCTGTCATGGTTGTTGGCCCGCTTGAGCCAGTGGAGCCGGTCGCCAATTCTGCTGGGGAGCCGGCGGCAAAGGCTGCCTGGCGGTCAGGCCAACGTCACTGGCAGCCATCGGGCACCATGAGCCGGTCGTCTCGGCATGGAGTGTGCCACCGCGGGGGACGCAGCAAGGAACAATCGCCTCGACCGGCGTGACCTGTTGTGTGCTCGATGCTCCGGCGTGTCGCGACCGCTGCGCGTTACCGACATTGACTTGGTTACTCCGGTCGATGAAACCGGAGCGCGCAATGCCGAGAGCCGAATTACCTTGGCTCTCCTAGAAAAGACCGTGGGTCGATTGCAAATCCCCAGAGTTCGGCCGACTGCTACTCCTGGCAACCCACTGAAAGGTGGTCATTCTATGGTGAACGACAGAGCACCGTCACGCCTTCATGGCCAGGCGTCTGGCAAAGCGCCGACTACCGCGCAAACCCTGTCTAGCGAGGCGGTGCTCGATGCGCTCAAGATGATCCTCCTCGGCACTTCCCTAGGCGAGATTCTGACGAGTGTCGTCCGCCTGATTGAAAGCCACAGCGAGGGAATGTTGTGCTCGATCTTCATTCTCGAGGAGGACAGTCTCCATCTGCGCTATGCCGCCGCCCCTAACCTGTCGGAGGCATTTCGGGCAGCGACCGATGGCCTGCTCATCGGTCCTGATGTCGGATCGTGCGGTACAGCCGCTTACCTTCGAACGCCTGTCTTCGTCTGCGACATCACTTCTGACGCGAAGTGGGCCAAGTTCGTGAGCATTGCTCTGGAGAGTGGAGTACGCGCTTCCTGGTCGAGCCCGATCATTTCGCATGACGGCAAGTTGCTGGGCACCTTTGGCATGCATTATCGCGAAGTTCGAGAGCCGGGGCCAAGCGAAATTCAGTTGATCGAACATGCCGGCCGCATTGCTGGCATCGCCATCGAGCGTGACCGATCGCGGACAGCACTTGCGACGGCATTTGAGAAAATCAAAAAAGCCGAAGCTGAATTCAGACAAATTGTCGACGCCATTTCACAGAAGATAATCGTCTTGAGCCCGGAAGGGAGTGTTCTATATGTCAATAAAGTGGTGCTGGAATACACGGGCTACAGCATCGAAGACGCAATGAAGCCAGACTTTCGCACGAAAGTCTTTCATCCCGAGGATTTGACGCGCTTGGAAGACCAGCGACGGAACGCGTTAGCTCGCGGACTGCCTTTTGAATATGAGCAGCGAGCATTAAGCAAAGAAGGAAAATATCGCTGGTTCCTCATCCGTTTCAAGCCCTTGCGCGACGAGCACGGAAGCATTCTTCGCTGGTATGCCACTGGAACCGACATTGAAGATCGCAGGCAGGCCGAGCAGAGGACACGAAATGAGAACCTGGCGCTCCGCGAAGAACTTGATCGTTCTTCGATGTACGAGGCAATCGTGGGATCGTCGGAGGCGCTGCGCGGCGTGCTTTCGCAAGTAGCTAGTGTCCGTCCGGAAACGGCACTTTTTCAGTTTTGTGGCCGGCCTGATAGCAGTGGCGTCTCGTTGACAATTCATTATTTTATCTTTTTCGATTGGTTTGGCGGCGAATGCGCCGCGAGGGTGCCTTTGGCGATGGATTTTCTCCCCTCCGCTTCCCTCGGCTCGTGGATTCCCGCAATTTCCGCGACCGAAAGGCCCTGCTAACCGGTTTTCTTCTTGCGTTTGGACTTGGCCGCCTCGCACTTCGCGTTGTCTTGGGCTAAAAGGAGCTTGCCCAATGCTTGCAGGTTGCGGCCTAGGATGCCCAAGCCCACGTAGCGCTCGTAGCCCAGCTCGCTCTTGTCACGAGAACGCTCCAAGCCGTTGCCTGCTTGCAGGGCACCAATCGCTGACTCTATGCCCGGATGGCTCTGTCGTGCTTCACGGAATTCCACGGTTGCTTCCTTCTGTTGTTGGCGGCCAAGGTTTTGGCCTTTTTTGGGAATACATGGATGCGCCACGATCTGGGCCAGCTCTTCCTGGTTTTCTGGCGTGTGAAAGGCCCGGTCAAATGACGCCCGCTCGATCTTGCCTCCTAAACGTTTTTGCAACTTTTTCATGGTCGGCACCACCAAGTCCTGATCCAATACTCCATTGGCCACCACCTCATAATGACAGATGAAACCGGCGGCATCCTCGATGACCAGCACCCTATGACCATATTGGATCGGGTTGGGCACCTTGCCCCGCATGATTAGTTCCGTGTGCGGCTCAAAGATGCTGAAAATCTTTTCTTCGTTGGGTACGGTTTCCCCCAGCAGCACACGCCGCTTGGCTGTCCCGCACACTTTCTCCGTCAACTCCAGGTAATGGCGCAATTTCAGTTCCGCTCCCGCCGCCAGCCGGTCCACCTCACGGGGTTCGACCTGGAAAATCAAGGTCGCGAGCAGTTGGCGGGCTCGGCCCATCAGGTCCTCCGCCAATCTCAATAACTTCTGATATCCGCGCTTGACACGGTTGGCCCCTTGACGCTTGGACCGCGACGCTTGACTAACCTCCCGCACGATATCCTTGATGTTTTTCAGCAAATGCTCATGCTGACGCCAGCCCGGCTGATCGTGGGCCACGGCCAGCTCCGCCGCCAACGTCACCACCTTGCGCAAGCCATCGCCAATCAGACTCGACTCCGTGGGATAATGAATGTTCGTCTCGACCACGAACGAATCACCACGCACCGCCTCGGCCGCCTGGGGTTTCAACTTATGCCCCGTGCCAACAATCAACTGGTTGAGCTTTACCAACGTCTTCGGCTGCAGCAGGCAAAGGTTGGCGCGAATTCGCCGCCAATCAAAATCCTCGACCTTGTCCCAATCCCCAATCCCCATGAGCAACCGCAGATTCCGATGTTGTTCGGCCAAATCTTGCAGCTTGTCATAATCCAAATTGCAACCCAGACGTACACCCGCCAGCACAATAATCGGCCAATAGTCGAGCCCGGGCCGACCCAGATCGTCACTGGTCGTTGCGTTCACATCTTCTGCCACCAAGGCCACAATCTCCCGGCGCAGCTTCGCGTCTTTGTAGACATGCTGCAACGCTCGCAGAATGGGGATGATTTCATCCCGGCAATTCACGTTCAGTTCCACTTCATCGATCGGGAAGTAACCCAACCGCAATTCCGAATTGAAAGCCTGACGCATAACGATTCTTCCGTGAAGATCGGAGGCCGGTTTCTTGTAAATCCCGGATTTCTACTCCTATTGTAGGATTCCCAACTACAATCTTCGAGGGAGGATTCGGTCGAAAACCCAAGAAAACACCAGGTTTTCACATTCCAGGACGGACACTAGCTAAGGTCGCACCGACGGACTCTACGGTGCTGATTTCAGGCGAGACCGGAACGGGAAAGGAATTGATCGCCAGTGCCATCCACAAACGGTCCAAGCGCTCGGCGGGGGCGTTCATCCGCGTTAATTGTGCCGCGATCGCACCTTCGTTGATCGCTTCTGAGCTGTTTGGCCACGAGAAAGGGGCCTTTACGGGGGCGCTTCAGCAACGTGCGGGTCGCTTCGAATCTGCTGATGGTGGAACGATTTTCCTGGACGAGATCGGTGAACTTTCACCTGAAACGCAGGTCGCTCTACTACGTGTGCTTCAAGAACGAGAATTGGAGCGGGTCGGGAGCAATCAACCGATTTCCATCGACGTGCGCGTGCTCGCCGCAACGAACCGTGACCTGGAAGCCGCTGTGAGCGCGGGTAAATTCCGACAGGATCTTTTCTATCGGATCAACGTTTTCCCCATACGCATACCATCGTTGCGCGAGAGGAAAGATGACATTCCCCTGCTGGCAGAATACTTGGTTGAACGATATGCCAGGAGAGCCGGCAAGAGGATCAGCCATATCGAGAACAAGGCGTTGGAGCTATTCCAGGCGTACGATTGGCCTGGAAACATCCGCGAACTGCAAAACGTCATTGAGCGTGCCGTGATCCTGTGTGATGGAGACGCACTCTACGTTGATGAGACCTGGCTGCCGCGAAAATCGATCAAGCTGTCTGGGCGGCAAGTTTCTGGCGCTAATGGCCTCTCGGAGGAGAAGAGAGAATTTGCCGACCGTGAAAGAAAAGCAATCGAGGCCGCATTGGCGGAATGCCAAGGCCGAGTTTCAGGCCCTCGTGGCGCGGCGGCAAAGCTCGGAATTCCCCACCAGACCCTTGAGTCAAAAATCGCAAGCCTCGGCATAGACAAGCGACTGTTCAAGGTGCGGCCCTCGAAGCCGGGTTAGGCGTCGGGCGACGTACCGATCACCTTTCACGCCACCGATAGTGCCCGGATCGGCATCTCGCAGACCTCCCGCTGCTTTTATTCTTTAACGCGGAGGAGAGCGATCATTTCGTGCATTTTCCTGATAAATCAGAATTCCTGAAATGTCAGCAGTTTCTCACGCCGTGAAATCCGTACATGGATGCCATTTTCTCGCACCGCAAGCCCCGCCGATCAATCGGATTACGTTGGCACAACAATTGCCTTCACCCCTTCGATCCCCACGCTTCCATGGAGGCGAGTGGAATATGAAAATCGAAAAAGTCCCGCGAGGCGGAATGGCCACGGTTCGTCTGATCGGTCATTTTCAGTCAGAACACGTCGGGGAACTGCAAAAGCAGCTCCTCGAAAGCCGGACCCCGTTTGTTTTGGATTTGAAGGAGCTAACGATCGTCGACGTGGATGTGGTTCGTTTCTTGGGAGCCTGCGAGTCGAAAGGTATGAAAATCCTCCATTGCTCTCGCTATATTTGCGAATGGATCTTGAGGGAGCGGCAAAGCGACGGATGAGTGCAATAGCAAGGCAAGGAGATACGCATGCAAGACAACTACAAGGCCGTGGAAGTATCCGCACCGGGCACGCTTCGCTTGGTGGAACGGCCAGTCAAGGAACCTGGCGCTGGCCAAGTGCGGATTCGTGTGGAAGCTTGCGGTGTTTGCCACAGTGATGCCGCCACGGTCATGGGCGCATGGCCGGGGCTGACGCTGCCGCGCGTTCCTGGGCACGAAGTGGTCGGCCGTATTGATGCGCTGGGCGCCGGCGTGACTCGATGGAAAATCGGTCAGCGAGTCGGCGTGGGCTTCCTCGGTGGTGAAGACGGAGTCTGCGAACCATGCAGGCGCGGAGATACCGTGAATTGCCAAAACCCAATCGTGTCGGGGATTACCGTCGATGGAGGATATGCCGAAGTAATGATCGCCGAGGCGCGTGGCCTCGCCGCCATTCCCGACGAGCTTAGTTCGGCGGAAGCCGCCCCGCTCCTTTGCGCGGGTATCACGACTTACAACGCCCTTCGCAATGCCGGTCTCCGCGCCGGAGATTTGGTGGCCGTGCAGGGCGTTGGCGGCCTCGGGCATCTCGGTATCCAGTTCGCGAGGCATATGGGATTTCGCACCGTTGCCATCGGGCGCGGCGGCGACAAGGAAAAGCTTGCGAAGGACCTGGGGGCACACGTTTACATTGATTCTGCTGTCGAGGATGCGACCGCGGTGCTTCAGCGTATGGGAGGAGCCAGGGCGATTCTTGCGACCGCTCCCAGCGGCAGCGCAATGGGGCCCCTCCTGTCAGGGCTGGCAGCTCGCGGCAAGCTGATCATCGTGGGGGTGCCGGAGGATCAGATCCAATTGAGCGCGGTTCCGCTCATTTTTGGAGGCCGCACGATTCAGGGATCGCTTACAGGCACGGCGATTGACAACGAAGATACACTTGCGTTCAGCGTTCTTGAAAACATCCGCCCAATGATTGAGACCCTTCCGCTTGAACAGGCCGCCGATGCGTACGCTCGCATGATGCAAGGCAAAGCCCGGTTCCGCATGGTCCTGGTTACCAAGGCCGGAGGCGCTTGAAGTTCGGCGGTCAAGTGAAGCACTTCTGTTCTCTCTGAGTTTCGAAACGGTCAAACGTCAGCGAAAGGGCAACCATGAATGTTTTTCAAGACGTGTTCGACAAACAAAAAGCATACTTTGGGACCGGTGTCACCAGGACCTATGAGTGGCGTGTCGAACAGCTTGATCGCATGATCCGGATGATCGGTGAGAACGAATCCCGTTTGCAGAAGGCGGTCGCCGCGGATTTCAAGACGGCCTCTTGGGAATATACCTTCGAGACCGCGTCCGCCATCGGTGAGGCCGAGTTTCACAGGAGCCAATTGAAAACCTGGATGGAACCAGTGGAAGAGCCGGTTCCGCGTTTTATGGCCAAGACGGGTCATAAGGCGATGGTCTATCGCGAGCCCTATGGCGTCGCGCTCATCATCGGCCCATTCAATGGCCCGCTGATGCTCCTCATCCGCCCGGCGATTTCCACCTTGGCGGCGGGGAATACCTGCATACTCAAACTGATTGAAGCGCTGCCGGCCACCTCTGCACTTTTACTTGAACTTGTCCCCAAATACTTTGATCCACGAGCCGTGACAGCGGTTCCGGGACGTCGGGAACAAGTCAGCGAACTGTTGAAGCTGCCATTCAACTTCATTTTCTTCACAGGAAGCACCAAGGTTGGCAAGATTGTGGCGCGGGCAGCGGCTGAGAACTTGACGCCGGTTTTGCTTGAACTTGGTGGCCAAAATCCTGCTTTGGTGGATCAGACCGCGAATATTCCCGACGCGGCGAAAAAAATTGTGTGGGGCGCCATGGCATGGGGCGGGCAGTGGTGCACCTCCCCAGGGTATGCCTATGTCCAAGAATCGATCGTGGACGAATTCGTGGCACAGGCCAAACGGGCGGCCGTCGAGCTGTTCGGCGACGATCCCAAGAATAACCCCGACTATTCACGCATCATCAGCGCCCATGAGGTATCGCGGTTAGCGGGCCTCATTGATCCTGCCAAGGTTGTTATCGGCGGCAAGTCCGATCCGGAAGCGCGTTACCTGGACCCGACGATTCTCTATCCCATCACCTGGGACGACAAGATCATGGAGGATGAAATCTTCGGCCCAATCCTGCCCATCATCACATACAAGTCGTTAGACGAGGCCCTGAATCGGATCGCAGCAAAGCCGCACCCGCTCGCCGGCTTTGTGTTCAGCCGCGATCAAAGCACGATTGCTCGATTCATAAATGACCTTTCTTTTGGCGGCGGCGCGGTGAATCAAGTCAATATCAACGTATTCGTCGTGACAATGCCGTTCGGAGGCACTGGGCCATCAGGCATGGGTCACTATTACGGCAAGTACGGCTTCGACATGCTCACGCATGCCAAATCGATGCTCATTTCGCCGCCCGACGTCGCAATCGACCATCTCTTCCCGCCCTACACCGAGGAAAAGAACCAGGCGCTCAAGCAATGGTTTGAGTATTGATCGTTGTGTCGCCGGGCCCATTGGAAGGAAATAACCTACGGGATTGCACGAGGAGCAAACTAAATGAGTCAGACGAAACAAGAGCGGAACAAAGCGATCGTCCTTGAGGCCTTCGTTACCCTCTTCAACAGACGAGACTATGGGGCGGCTAAACGCTACTGGTCGCCCGACTACATTCAGCACAGCGCCCACATCCCACCGGGCCGTGAGGGGCTGTTCGAGTTGGTGAAGGCGGCCCCGCCGACCCTGAAGTACGAGCCGGGGCTGGTTGTGGCTGACGGGGACTTTGTCATCCTCCACGGGCGGTTCTCCGGGTTCGGGTTGCCGGTTAATTGGGTGGTCGCGGACATCCTCCGGATCGAGGACGGTATTTTGGCCGAGCACTGGGATGTGATCCAGGACGAGGTGACCGAAGAGCAATCCAAGAGCAGGGCGCCGATGTTCGGCGACTCATTCGCTGAACCACGGTGAAGAACGGCAAGCTGGCATCCGCGTATCACGTCGAAAACTGGGTGGCGGCGCTGCAGCAAATCAGCAAGTAGAGGCAGCTTCCCACACGCATCGTTTGGTTCGGAGCGAGTTGAATCATGTCAACCTGTCCCGCGGAAGTCCTTCTGGCACCCTTCACGCTCGGCGATTTGCAACTCAAGAATCGCATCGTCATGGCACCCCTTACGCGCACCCGTGCTGCCAACCCGGGGAATGTGCCGACCGAGTTGATGGCCGAGTATTACGCACAGCGGGCCGGGGCCGGCCTGATCATCGCGGAGGGCACCTTCGTGAGCGAGCAGGCCCAGGGATGGTACGGGGCACCAGGGGTCTACACCGCAGAGCAAGCTGCCGGCTGGCAGATCGTTACCGATGCCGTTCACAAGGCAGGCGGGCTGATATTCGTCCAACTCTGGCATCAAGGCTCCGTTTCTCACCGCACGTTCTTCGCTGATGGGCGGTTGCCTCTTGGGCCGTCCGCGGTCAACCCCGAACAATTGATTCACGTTGAAGGTGCAAAGGTCCCGAGCGAAACGCCGCGCGAAATGAGCCTTGATGACATCAGGCAGGCGGTGCAGGACTTCAGACATGCCGCCCAGGTGGCACGAGACGCTGGCTTCGATGGCGTCCAGATTCAAGGTGGATTCGTGTACCTATTCCAGCAGTTTCTGCATGAGGTCACCAACCGACGAACCGATCAATACGGCGGTGCAGTGGAGAATCGCACCCGCCTTCTGTTTGAAGTGTTAGAGGCGGTCCTGGAGGTCTGGCCAAGCAGTCGGGTCGGCGTGAAGGCGGGGCCGATGATGAGTGAACACGGCGCTTTCCGCGCGACCGACAAGACTCTCAGGACAAGTGAGCATGTCTATCGAAAAATGGCTGACTACAAATTATCGCACATGCTGCTGATGAGGCAAATGGCCGACCTTACTGGCACTCCGATCGAGCACATGAGCGGAGACGCCATCGTCCATCACTTCCGTCGCCTTTATCCTGGAACACTCATCTTGAACGTCGGAATCAATGCTCAGCATGGCGCTCGCCTTATTGGCGAAGGAGCCGGTGACCTCATCGCATTCGGTCGTGACTACATTGCCAATCCTGACCTTGCCGAACGCATTTGGCGGGATGCGCCGCTCAATGTGCCGCGGCCAGAGTATTTCTACGGCTCCTCGGCTACCGGCTACACAGACTATCCAATGCTATCGCAAAGCGCCGTCAACAAATGAGGCTATTACCGGAGGGCAAGCAAATGATGAATAACTCGCATGAGACAGCACCTACCCTTTTCGTCAGCGGCGAGGGAGTTCGGTACGCCTATCGACGCTTCGGCAAAAGTGGAAGGGTTCCACTTCTTTTCCTGGAGTACTTCAATTCCAACCTGGACGGTTGGGACCCCATGGTGACCAACGGCTTTGCCGCTGATCATGAGGTAATTCTGTTTAACAACGCAGGCGTCGCGAGTTCCGGTGGCGCAACGCCGGCGACTGTTCCAAAGATGGCCGAGCATTGCATTGCATTTTGCCGCGCTCTCGGGTTGGAGGCGATTAACATCGTGGGATTTTCGCTCGGAGGGATGATTGCGCAACAACTGGCTCTTGACCATCCGCACTTTGTCAAACGCATCATATTGCTCGGGACTGGCCCGCGCGGCGGCGAGGGTATGACGTTTGCCGAACTGTCGCCGGAGGAGCAAGCTGATCCCATCAAATTATTGTTGGCTGCGTTCTTTACTACCAGCGACGCCAGTATCGCGGCCGGCAAGGCTTACCTAGAGAGACTCAAGTCCCGAAAGCAAGATCGGGACGCGGCTGTCTCCAGGGATTCCGCAGTTGCGCAGCTATCGGCAATCAGGGAATGGGGGACGATTCCTTCAAGTGACCGATACGCGATGCTAAAGAATCTCAAACACCGCATTCTCATTGTGCATGGCAACAAGGACATCGTGGTTTCGCCGATCAATGGGCTCATACTCGCAGAACATCTGCTTGATGCTCAGTTGATTGTCTATCCCGATTCCAGTCACGGAGCTCAGTATCAACACGCTGAGTTATTCCTGAAGCACACAAAGATATTCCTGAGCGAGTGAGCCGAGGCCAAGGTCATCAAGGAGGGAAGCAGGCTGGGCTACGTCGAATGCGATGTCAAGGATCAAAACGGCAAACCAGTCTCGAAAGCTGCAAGCACCTGCATGAAGCTCCAACAAGCTCGCTCATAGTCATTTTGTAAAGGAGAGATCATGGGAATCCACCATCGACGCAAATGGACGATTATCGCCTTCGCACTGTGGGGTCTCGTCCTTGGCAGCATCTTTTCTTACGACCGATCGGGCTTCGCGTCCCAACGAGGTAAGCCAATGAACGTCACCCAAATTACGATTGATCACGTGCGCGTCTCGGTTGACAAACCATTTGACAAGGTAACCAAAGCCTTCGAACAGCAACTTGGGCACTTCGACCACGAGACATACAAGTCGCTCGCCGCGGGGGAAGATACGGAAAAAGTCAGGAAGAAGATCGAGGCGATGGTGGGTCCGAGCGGCTTCATGCTCTTCAGAACCAGCGACCATGGCGCGCTCTGCGCCTGGCCGACCAAAAGAAAAAAGCGCTCCAGTATCTGGTCGGCAATCCGCTGTTCGCGATTCAGATGACGCAGCATGACATTCGGGCGAGCCTTTACGCGCCGCTGCGGGTGCTGATCTATGAGAACAACGAGGGAATAACTTGTGTGGAGTACGACAAGCCGTCCTCGCTCTTCGGACAATTCGGCAACGCGAAGGTGACTGATGTCGCCACCATGCTCGACCTAAAGTTGGAGCAGTTGGTGGCTAAGGCAATTCAGTGAAGATCCAGCTTCTGAACCGGTATGGAGCTAGGCCAACGAGGTAACTCCCATGAGCGAGTCCACAAGCCGACAAATTGTCCTTGCTGCCCGACCGCAAGGTAGGCCGAAGCTGACCGACTTCCGCCTTGAGCAGACCGCGATTCCGACGCCGCGTGCTGGGCAAATCGTCTCAACAAGTTCGCGCGTGTCCCGGTATCCGGCCTGGTCGCCGAATACAACGCCCCCAGCCCAGGCGACGGAATCGACCAGCTGCCCTCCACCATGCGTGCGATCCTGTCCAAGAGCCTGACGGTGCGCGGCTTCATCAACTACGATTTTGCGGCGGACCATTATGCCGCGTTCCTGCGCGAGGTGGGTGCCTACATCGCTGATGGCCGCATCTGGTATCGCGAGGACTTTGTCGATGGACTGGAGAAGGCGCCGGAGGCATTCATCGGCATGCTGGAGGGTCGCAATTTCGGCAAGCTCATCGTCCGAGTAGACGGAGGATCAAAGTCATGAGTCAGACAACATCAGCAACCCCAATTTCCAGACTTGAAGGGGTACTAGTGCCATTCGTCACCCCAACCGACGCATCGAACGGCTCTTGGAATTGAATCGCTCCCTTCATTTTGGCGAGGTCCGCTCAGAACGCGCAGGTACCAAGATCGCAGTGACGGCATTTGTCGCGAGTTTTACAGGTCCCGCCCTGTCGTTGGAAAGACAATCCCCGTCCCATCGGCGGGCAGCCATTCCTTGGTCGCCGCGTCCACATGCTGGTAAGCCTCGCCCGCCAAACCCGCAGCCAACCGCTCCTGGAATGTGGGTCGGCTACCGAGGCCGCGAAATGGCTGGTGATGCTGCCATCAAGGCAAACTCTGCTTGCCTCACCCCGCCGCCCTGAATAGTTTACCTGCGTTTTGTGCCCGGACCTCGGTGAGTCCTCGCCATGCAATCGAACGCGCCTACCCTGCTGCCCATCGTGCGCCATCTGCTTGCCTGCGAGGATATTCAGCGCGGAAGCAGCCCCGAGCGGTTTACACTGGTGCAGGTGATCACCGGCATTCGCTCCCTTGATCCCGTCCCGTTCCCGCTTCATTACCGCGAAATCTGCTTTATCGCCATCTGCACCGCGTGCCGGGGCCCAGCCCGCGTTCAACTTCGCATCATCGAGGAGGAGTCTGGCGTACCCATTTACAAGAGCCCTGTCTGGCCTGCGGCTCTCCCAAACGATCCTCTGCGAGTTACCCGGTCTCCCCTTCCGCATTAGGGACCTTACTTTCCCGCGGGCCGGGTGGTATCCGGCGCAGTTGTGGTATAATGACGTTTTGTGGGCCGAAGAACCTCTTCGCCTGTCGGAGTGAAGCCATGAAGCCGCCATCCGTGAGCACCGCCTGCGACCTGCTTCCCGAAATGGTCGATGATGCCATGGGGCAACTCGCCAGTTTGGGGAGAGACGTGCGTGCTGCTGTAGCCGAATCCCGGCGCGAGGCGGAGTTATTGCGCGGCCAGGATTCGACCCGGGATCAGGCGAGGCCACAGGGGTTGGCATGGCCGGTTGAACCCGGCAGCCTGAGCGAGGCCGTTTATTGGTATCGCCAAGCCGCTGGGCTCGGAGACGCCCCGGGACCCCCAGAGGTGGCCGCCTCGCTGAGCAACCTGGGTTACTCCTGGCGCGAGCAACGGCGCTGGGCCGAGGCCGAAACCGCCTTTCGCGAAAGCTTGCAACTCCGCCAGCATCACGGCGACCTCGCCGGCGTGGGGCAGACTTTCTTCGACCTCGGTTCCCTCTACCAGCCTCAGGGCCGTTGGACGGACGCCGAGCTGGCCTTGGCGCAGGGCCTGGCGATCGCCCGCGAGCTCGGCGACCGCCGCGGAGAGGCCGACGCTCTGGGCAACCTGGGTGTCGTCTACGCCGCCATGGGCCAGGCCGAGAACGGAGTCCGCCACCTCCAGCAGGCCGTGGCCCTCGCCAACGAAATTGCCGACGAGGCTTTGGCGGAGCGAATGCGGGCAAGATTGACCCGCATTAACCGATCTTAGCGCTAACGCCGCGAGCAGCACAGCCGCTGACCATCACAATAGAAAGCCTGTCTCAAGCAAGCCCACTTGGAACTGAATCGCCCCGGCCCGCTTGCGCCCGGTGAGCCACCATCAAAAACGCGTTTCTCTTGACGCCGAGCGCCTTGCTGTGTATGCTTTGCATTGCAAAGTTAAAATCTGAACCCGCAGCCAAGGTTCAGCCTGCCAGGTTCCATATTTGCACTGGCATTCAGAAAATACACGGACAAAATGCAATCCTTCAACCACCGCACATACTTTGCAGTACCAAGTTTGCCCTGGCTTATTCACTTGAGGCAATCATGACCGCAGCGACACCCTTGCAGCACCGCTTTCGGGCCCTGCTCGGCGGCGACCCCCAAACGGTCGTCGATTGGATCGATGATCGAGGCGTACGTGGGCTGCTCAGCTGCGTCGGGGTGATCGTCGTGGGCTGCGGTCTGTACGGCGCCTCCGTGGGTCTGTGGCGCTCGCCGCTTCAGGCGGTCTTTGTGGCGGTGAAAATGCCGCTGGTAATCCTGCTGACGGCCGCCGGCAATGCGGTCCTCAATGGCATGTTGGCCCAGTTGTTGGGGACCGGACTCTCATTTCGGCAGACGTCGCTGGCCATCGTCATGAGCTTTGCGGTCGCGGCCATCATTCTGGCATCGCTCAGCCCGTTGATCTTGTTTCTGCTCGTCAACACGCCACCGTTATCCAGGGACGGGCATGGAGGCGAAGTGATGCTCGTCGCGCTCGTGGCCACCATTGCGTTTGCCGGTATCGTGGCCAACGTGCGCCTGCTCGGACTCATTGAACATGCCAGTCGCGGCCGCATTGCCGCACTTCAGACACTCTTTGCCTGGTTGGCCGGAAACCTGCTGCTGGGCAGCCAAATTGCCTGGGTCTTGCGTCCCTACATCGGCCCCGCCGACTTGCCCGTCGAATTCTTGCGCCGAGCCGTGGCGTGGCAACTTTTTCGAGGGTCTCGCCACTGCCGTGCTACGACTTTTGAACGTGTGACCACCTTTCTTTTCGCAAAACAAAGGAGCTTATATGAGCGAACTTGACCGTGCGTCTGACACTGAGCAGACGCCGCCGCTGCGTCAACTGCCCACGTCCATTCGGGCCCACGAACAGGCAAGTCGCTATGCGTTTACGGGGCTGCCGGCCGGCCACGGCTGGAACGGTGTGCTGTCGGCATTGCTGCGCCAACCTGGACAGATCATCTATCAGCTTCACGAGTCGGCCGGCGGCTGGAAGGTTGCAGCGGTGCTGGGCGGGATCGCACTGCTTTGCCTGCTAGCGTACGGTGTCGTGGTCGGCGCCTTTTCCGGCGGCACCCAACTCTGGGCGGCTCCACTTAAGATCGCCTGCGGTGCGCTGTTGGCGGCGGCGATCTGCCTGCCAAGCCTTTACGTGCTCGTCTGTCTGGGGGGCGCGCACGACAAGCTGAAGTTGGGCGCCCTGGCAGGGCTTTTGCTGGCCGCGGTCGCGCCTCAATGCGACCCTTCTGGTCAGCTTCGCGCCGATAGCTTGGGTCTTTTCGCAGTCAACGGACTCGGTTGCCTTTATAAGTTGTCTGCATCTGGTGCTGTGGGGCATCGGATTCTATTTTGGTCTGCGCCTGGTGCTAATTGGGGCGAGGTTTTTGGGAGTGGCCGACCGGGGTTATGTGCTGGTCTGGCTCATCATCATGACGCTGGTCAGCATGCAAATGATGACCACGCTGCGACCGATCGTGGGAAGCTCCGAACGGTTGCTGCCGACCGAGAAGAAGTTCTTCCTGAATCACTTGCTGGAATTGTTTGCCGAGCCGGACCCGGCCCGCGCCGACCGGTAGCTCTGAAGGGTGTCGGCCGGCAGCCCGAGTTTTCTCTGGGCAATCTTCAAGGCCACGCGTACTCTATGTTGGTCCTGGAACTTGGCCAACTCTTGATGCGTCCGCGCTGAGTCAAAGCCCGGCTTGCGGCGCTTGCCAGGCGAGGAGAACCGCATGAACAAAATGTTATCACCCACTCTCGTCTGGCAAGCTTTGGGACTGTTTCTTCGCGGCGCCCCCTTCGGGTTCTTTTTGCCGGCGCTCGTCGCGGTTCCCTTGCTGCGCGGTGGCGTGACTCTCGTGGTGCCGCTCATCGAAGGCTGCTTGGCCGTGGCCTCGCTCTTCGGGGCAGGAGCCGTGCTGTTGCTGCTGCGCACGGTTTCGGCAAAACCACAGCGACGTTGGTTGACCGCCGTTGCAGTCCTGTTCGCAATCGCCTGTGCCGCCGGTTGTCTCCGATTCCTTCTGGGCGTGCTCGGCTCCAGCTACGGCTTGCCGTTGGCAGCCCTTTCGTCCGTGCCTTGGTACCTGCTCGGCCTGGCAGGTTTCGCGGCCTACTTCCGGCAAGTGATGGAAGATCTTGCCCTCGTCTCGTGGGTCGGCACTGCGCTTGAACGCTGGCGGATGCGTTATTACGCGCTGGCCGGGGCGCTGGGCCTCGCGGCGATGTTTGCCTTTGCCCAAGAAGCAAGACGACTGGAATATCGATTCGAGTCCGTGGTCATGTGGGCGGTCGTGTTCGGCGAGTTCTTTACTCTGATGGTCAGCGTGCGGGTGCGGCGCGGCCTGCGGAAAGGAATCCCTTTCGGAGCGGCAGCGGCAACCAGCGTGGAGGAAGGCGCCTCGCCGATCGCCGCTGGCGTTAAACTGGCCGCCGGCGGTCTCTGGATCGGCGCCATCCTGGTCGTCGTCGCTCAACTGCGCGAAGAATTCAGCAATCACCTTGTTGACATGGCCATTCTAGCCGGCGCCGCGACGATCACGGCGGGATTCGGTCTCGTTCAGGTGGTGAGCGGGGCCTTGGACCTGCGACAGCGCCGCACAAGTTGGGCGCTACGGTTGACGCTGGGGCTGGCAGGAGTGCTGCCGCTGTTCGGGGCACTGTTTGGAGTTCTGACGCTGGGCTACACTCCCTGGCCCGATCCGCCGCCACCGGTCGAGCCAAGCGCCCGCATTGCCCTGCCCGAGGATCGGCTCCCTTCGGACCAATTGGCCAACAAGAAGCTTATTAAATCGAGCGATTTGCCGATGAGCCGTGAGATCGTGCTGCCGGACGAAGTCCGCTCCTGTGCCTTGCATCCGGACGGCAACTCGTTCGCTCTCGGCTTCGAAAATGGTCATGTCGAATTTCGCAGCCTCCCCACCGGGACCGTGCTCGGCAAATCGATTCAGGCCCATTCCGCCATGATCCCTTGCCTCGCTTACCGACACGACGGCAAGGAACTGGCGACGGCTGCTGGTAAGACTGTGAAAATCTGGAACCTTGAAAGTGGGCAGGAAGTGAAGGCAATCGATGTCCCGTCCGAAGTCCACACTCTGGCCATGAGCCCCGCCGGGCAATGGCTGGCTGCGTGCTGGTGGCACGGCAAGGGGTACTCCGTGCGGATCCTGAACATGAACACCTGGATGGAGGCCGCGACGTTTCCGGGAACGCCGCTGGCCTTTAGTCCCGACGGCGCAACACTGGCCACAGCGGGCACCGATGAGTTCTTGAAGTTCCACGACCCCGCCACGGGAAAAGAAACCAACGGCCGACGGTTCAACGCATCCGTCATAAACGCGGTTTACGGTCCAGACGCCAAACACCTCGCCGTGACGATCCACCCCCTCCTCGGCAGGCCGTCACTTGTGCTCTGGAACCGGGAAAGCAACTACCTCACTGATTTCTACTTAAAAGACGGCGTCCAGAGCTGCGCGTTCTCCCGGGACGGCAAGCGCCTGCTCATCGGCGACTCCGATGGCAATGTCCACCTTCTCGAAACTCTCGGATTGAAAAACCTTGCCACTTACCCGCATCTTCAGGGTGCCCGAGGTGTCGCTGGTAGGATTCGCCTGCGACGAGCGTTTTATCGTTTCCTTTGCGTTCGGTAATCCGAACCGAAGCGTGAAGCTGTTCGAGTTGCGCGCCGTGACAGATTTGGGCCGATCCATTTGTCAATTCATTTCCTTTTCCCCTTCCAACGCCTCACGCCAGAAATCCGGCACCGCATCGAAAGCGGCCAGGTAGGTGGTTTCCAGCGGCACGGGCACATATTCCTCCGGCGTCAGAAACAACGCCACGGTAGGCAGGGAATCCCCCACCGCGACCGGCTCGACAAACGCCTCCGCCGATGGTCCCCCAATGTAGGACGCGCAAGTTAGCGGTTTGGCCTCGTCGAAATGAAAGGTGTTGTCGTCGCCCTCGCCCTCGTCCTCGCCCCAGACGAGCGGGTGAATTCCTTCCGGATCCCGCGGAGTCGGCGGGAACAAGTCCACCACTGTCAGGTGAACGCCGGCCGCGAGCAAATCTTGGGCCTTGCGCACAAAGTCGGTCATAGCGCTGCGGCTAGATTTGTTGCCGGGCGAGACGATCTCCAAGACGGCCACGATGCGGTGCTCGCTCACATGGCGAATCGTCACCGCTTTTTTCTTGGCGGCGTACCATTTGGAGGCGTTGGTGATCCGAAAGCGGGCCTGCGGCGGCGAATCGGCCAGGGCCACGCCACTCTGCGTAGACTGGCCAGACGGTTTTTTCCGCTTCCTGCCGCCCAGCGGATGCTGCAACGTCAGCACATCCGGCACCACGCCGCCGGCGATTTGCTCGGCCAGCGCGTAATAGTCCGTACCCTTTAGATGGCGATTGACGGCGTGTATGGTCGTCGAGATCCATTCGTGGTGGAAGTGGTGAAAAATGCCGGCGTCGACACGGGTCCAGTCGTGGATGGGCATGGCGTGGGCCTCCGGATGATGACTGCGCATGCGGGTATCATAGCTATTGGGAAAAGAAAGCGAAGATTACGGTCCCACCTGGTGGCAGTGCGCCGGTCTCTGCCCGAGAGCTCGTCCCACCAACCAAAATCATCAGGCGATCTTCTTAAGCGCTCGCGACTCGTCCAACAGCATCCTAGCAACTTCGACAAGGAATTGCACGGCACTGTTCTCGATTACCGGAGTCGTGAACCCGTGAACAATAGCGGTCCTCGCTTGGAAAAAGTTCTCGAGATCTCGGAACACATTGGTCTGAAGCACACCGCTTGAGTAGAGCTCGTTGAGCATCGTCCTTGGAGAAGATCCCCAACCAGCCTCTTCTCCGTTCGCCTGAAGCCGCCGACGCATTGCCGTTTCCAGAACAGCCCAGCCTGCGATGAGAGCCTGTTGGACAAACCCAGCCTGAAGCATTCTTTCAACATCTCCAAGAGCTTGGCGTATGTCTTCTTCGGAGGGCTCTTTGGCTTCTTTCTTGTCCGGCATCAGCTGGCTATCAGACTCCAGGACGATGAGGTCGAACCTCCAACCAGGCTCTTTCGCAGTGGTCTCCGCATACCTCGGGAGTTCGCGGTCCGCTTCCAGATCCGATTGGCTTTTCTTGGCCGACACGAGGACGCTGCCGTCACCGCGCTTGGCGAGGAACTCGACTTTGAAGTCCTTAGCAAAGCTCGGCAGATCATCCGGGCTGGGTCGTACCACGACCTGGTATCCTTGAGCTCGATACCTGTCAGCCACTAGGTTTAGACGCTGTTCGATTTTCATGGCATCATTTCGGAAGTGGGTATGGGTCTATTGGGTCTTCGATCCGCACATACACGAATTGCAAACCTCCTTGCAATGCCGTCACGAGGACTTTGGATACTCCCGCAATCGAGAACGCCGCGCCGATTTTCAAATGGATGATCTCGGCCTGGATGATTTGGCGATCATCGTCGTAGACGATCTGTTGCATTTCATCAAGAATGGGTTTAGACATGTTGTCCACGTCAACCGACGGCTTGTTCCCCGCATAGAAGTTGATGATGATCGCCTTCAAATGTCCCGTGAGAAGCGGATTCGCCCAAAGAGGTCCAGCCGCTCCCGCAATGATGGCTCGCCATGCTTCCAGCTTCGCTTTTCCATTCGGCGTGCTTTGCTGGTTCGAGATCGGCGGCCCCAGAACCACGAACTCCAAATGCATGGCCATCGGTTGACCCGCGCTCAATGTCCTTGCCGTCAAACTAGAATTCTAATTATACCGAGCCAACAGTGCCAGTGCCAGCACGTTTTTGGTAGGTGCAAATTTGACCAGGTATCAGTCATGCACCCTTCGCCGCCGCTGGCTTTGGGCCCAACTTCCGCATTGATCTTTATGTTGGTGCGGAACTTCATATTAGTAGAAAGAACGCCAACGGTTCCTTGTGACGGAGCCATCCAACCTCCCTACGGCGCTACCGATGTCTACCAGCACCGTACTGATCGACGGTCGCCAAGTGCCGCGCTTCCTTTATGGAACAGCGTGGAAGGAAGACGCCACCCAGCGCTTGACGGCACTCGCCATGCAGTCCGGTTTCCGCGGCATCGACACGGCCAACCAGCGGCGTCATTACCACGAGGCCGCGGTGGGACAGGCCATGGCGGCGGCAATCAAGAGCGGTCTGGTGGTCCGCGAGGACCTGTTCCTGCAGACGAAGTTCACCTTCCGCGCGGGCCAGGACCAGCGCCTTCCCTACGATCCAACGGCACCTGTGCGGATTCAGGTCGAGCAATCCTTCTCGAGCTCACTGGAGCATCTTGGCACGGAAATCATCGATTCCTACGTGCTGCATGGTCCCTCTGAGCGACACGGGCTAGCTGCCGACGACTGGGCGGCATGGCGAGCGATGGAAGCCATCCACGCGGGCGGCCGAGCCCGCATGCTTGGCGTGAGCAATGTCACGTTGGAACAGCTTCAGAGCCTATGTAAGGAGGCCCGCGTCAGGCCGCAATTCGTGCAAAACCGCTGCTACGCGGTGCGGGGTTGGGACCGGCGCGTCCGGGTGTTCTGCGCCGCTAACGGCATCGTCTACCAGGGATTCTCGTTGCTGACAGCCAACCGTGCAATGACGGCCCATCCGGAATTGGCTCGGATCGCCAAGCGGCATGGGCGATCCGTCAGCCAGGTTGTTTTCCGGTTCGCCCTCGATGTCGGCATGCTCCCTCTGACTGGAACTACCGACGCCGAACATATGCGGACCGATCTTGAGGTGTTCGATTTCCAGCTCGACTCGGCGGAAGTGGAGCTAATCGACAGGCTGGCGGGGGTGTGATACCGCTTCAATTCTGTTTATTTCAGGAAAAGCTAAGAATAATTGGATGTATCGCCTACCGTCCGGGCAATAATAGATAGCTGAAGCCCAAGCCTTTTGAGAAGCTTCAACACCAATGGAACAAGTGCGGCACTTCCTGCGGCGGTTTCGCGCGGCGTGTTTGCTGAATGATACGAAGCTCACGACCGATGCGCAACTGCTGCGCCTGTTCATCGAGCACCGCGATGATGCAGGATGATCCGTGGCGCGAGGTGCGGCCGCTGCTCGATCAAGAACTGCAAAAACTGCCCGAGAAACATCGGGCCGTCCTGGTGCTTTGCGACCTGGAAGGCGAGACTCACGGCGCCGCGGCCGCTCTTCTTGGCTGTCCGGTCGGCACGGTGTCCTCCCGCCTGGTGCGGGCACGGGAGATACTGGCCAGGCGCCTGGCTCGGCATGGAGTCACGCTTTCGGTTTCGGTCCTGACGATGGCTTTGGCCCAACAGACGGCTACGGCGTCAGTGCCAACCGCCCTCGTTGGTTCCACAGTAAATGCGGCCGGCCTGGTCGTGAGCGGCGACACGGCCATGCTCTCGGCCAACGTCACCGCCCTTGTCACCGGAGTGCTTAAAGCCATGATGGTCTCCAAACTCAAAATCCTGACACTGGTTGTCCTTGCCGCGGCCGTGGTTGGCGTGGGAGCGGGCGGACTGTTTTCGCAATCGCCGGCTTTGATGTCCGGCGCGACGCAGCCTGGTGGTCAAGAAACACAGCCGACGCGAGTCAAGAAGGCGGATACGAAATCAACTTCCGAATTTCCCTACGCAGTCAAGTTTGAGCAGGGCGCTACCCGCTTCTTGAATGGCGACAAAATTACCATTCTCGATGTCCGTCGCACCGTCGACACGTTTACGCCTGGCAATATCTATTGGATTAGGGGAACCTATACGTTGGCCTCACACGACAAAGCCGTGTTGGCTGCGTACATCACCGCGATGGACGCCGCCGATGGGATCGGCCCCTCCCTTAAAGTCCAGTCGGCCGTCGTCAACAAAGGCGACGGCACCTTCACGCTCTTCCTTCCGATGTCAAGCAAGGGTTGGCCGCATGTCAGTTTCTACCCTGCGGACGGGGGAGGCGGTTTCGGCGGCAACTATTTCGGGACGGGCGATTCTGTAATGAAGAAATGGTGGAATGATTGACGGCTGCCGGACTTTCTCCTTGTTGTTATGGTCCAGCTCCTCTGTGGGCTTCGCCACCGGGTTGGTGTAAGCTGTCTTCTAAGTGGCGAAAGGTCACGAGGAGATACCAATGGCCCCAGTGATCCAAAAACTGATTCTGAGTCGCTTTCGGAGCATCCCCGCCGAAACGGTAACCTTTGACAATCCCACGTTCCTGGTCGGCCGCAACGGCTCGGGCAAGAGCAACGATCGAACGCCGCAGACGAGTTATCCCGCCAACTTAGGGCTAGGCGTGGAGCTTGGAGCGCTCAACGGCGAGGTGAAAGGCGCCCATTATGCCTTCGAGGTTCGAGCTGGGAAAAACCATGGTTTCGAAGTCGTTCGCGAGCAATGCATCGTTTACCCGACGCAGGGGGAAGCCTGCTGGTTCAATCGCACCAAGAGTAAGTTTCGCTCCAACCTCGGCGGTTTGGCCCCTGCACTTGAGCCGGCTGCACTCGGCTTGCCCGTGGTCGGCGGCGAGACGCGCTTTGCTCCGGTGCTGCGAACCTTGGCGGGCATGCGAACTTACACCATCGAGCCGGCCAAGCTGCGCGAAATGCAAGATCCCGATAGCGGCTTGGGCCTCAAGCCTGACGGCAGCAATGCATCGAGCGTATTGCAGGAAATCAGCCGCCGCTTTCCGGAAGACAAGGAACGAATCGGCGAGCTTTTGGAGGCAATCGTCCCGCACACCAATGAGGTCAGAGCGATCAAGCACGGCAACAAACTGGGGCTGGAGTTTGTTCAGCAGTGGAACGCCAGCAAGGGCCTGCGCTTCGAGGGTTCCAGCATGTCCGACGGCACACTGCGGGCCCTCGGCTTGCTGATGGCGGTTTACCAACGACCGGTTCCGTCACTGATTGCCATCGAAGAGCCGGAAGCGACCATTCACCCTGGTGCTTTGCCGGTCGTGCTGGACTTGATCCGGCACGCCGGACGATTCATGCAGGTTGTGGTGACCACCCATAGCCCCGACGTATTGGAAGCCGAGTGGATCGAAGGACGCCACCTGCGGGTCGTATCGTGGCAGGATGGCGCGATGCGCATCATCCCGGTCGCACGTGGCACGGAGGAAGCCATCGCCGAACATCTGGCAGGCGCTGGCGAGCTGTTGCGGTCCAATGCTTTGCGCGAGGCTAGCCCTGGCGAGGCTAGCGGCCAAACGGCAGAGTTGTTCAAGGACGTGGCGGCATGAACATCCAAGGACGGACCTATTCCCCAAAGACTGACCAACCCGCATTGACGGCGGTTTTTGACATGGCGATGGCATTCCAGCGCTGCCGATCATTTCGACGGTTGGTTATGGCGTTCGGTCAACTTGTGATGGCTACCGGGTTAGCGCTCGATGTCTGGCCCCCTGCGGACTGGCAGGAGGTAGGAAAATGACAAGCCGCCGCTGACGGAATAGCGTGCTTGATTAGGTCGCTGTCGGATCTAAGAATTGATTTTGGAACTGAAGCTTGCGAACGGCACGCGGAGCGTGCCTACTACTTTGCGGCAATACTCCATAAAAAATCCTCATGTCCCATCACGGTTTCATCCGAGTTGCCGCGGCTGGCCCCCAGGTGCGTGTAGGCGATTGCGCCTTCAACGCCGGCGCATCGTTGGGCTTCTGAAACAGGCCGCGGGCCGGGGAACGCACTTGGTGGTTTTCCCCGAGCTTTGCCTCACCGGCTACACCTGCGGCGATCTTTTCCATCAACCCGTGCTGCTGCGCCGCCCGCGACGCCCTCGTCAAGGTTATCGAAGCGAGCGAGACCATCTTCGGCGGCGTTGCCATTGTCGGACTGCCATTCGTTGTCGAAGATCAGCTCTTCAACTGCGCCGCCGTCATCCAGGGCGGCGAACTGCTGGGACTGGTGCCGAAGTCGTATCCGCCCAATTACAAGGAGTTTTACGAAGCACGCTGGTTCGCCCCCGCCACAACTATCAGCCTCGAAGTGCCGTGGGACGACGATTGGGTGCGGTTCGGCACCGATCTGCTCTGGCGCGCCGAAGGCCTGACCATCGGCGTCGAGGTCTGCGAGGATCTCTGGGTGCCGATCCCGCCCAGCAGCCGGTTGGCTTTGGCAGGTGCCAATGTCCTGGTCAATCTGTCGGCTAGCAACGAGGTCATTGGCAAGGCGGCCTACAGACGCCAACTGGTGGTTGGTCAATCGGGCCGCTGCATCGCGGGATATGTCTATGCTTCGTCGGGCGTTTGGGAATCGACCACCGATCTCGTCTTCGGCGGCCATAGCCTGATCGCGGAAAATGGCACCTTACTTGCCGAAACAGCCCGGTTCCAGCGCGACGAGACGCTGCTCGCCGCCGATCTTGACCTCGACCGCCTCGGCGTGGAACGGTTGCAAAACATCAGCTTTGGCGAAAATGCCCGCCAGCAACGCGAGGCCTCCGCCTGGACGGTCGTCGATTTCGAGCTGGAGCCGGCCCCCGCCGCGCCGGCCAAGCTGCTCCGCGAGCTCGGAGCACACCCCTTCGTGCCCAGCGGGCTGGATCGGCTGAGCGAGCGCTGCCAGGAAATCTTCCACACCCAGATCGCAGGCCTGGCCAGGCGCCTTGCACACATCAGCACGCCCCCGGTCAGCATCGGCGTCTCTGGCGGGCTCGACTCGACGCTCGCGCTGCTGGTGGCGTGCAAGACCTTTGACCAACTTGGCGTTGGGCGATCCAAGATTATGGGGTTCACCATGCCCGGTTTCGGCACCACGCCGCGCACCAGGACCAACGCCGGGGCCTTGATGAAGCAGCTCGGCGTCACCGTGCGCGAAATCGACATCCGCGCCCTTTGTCTTGAAGAAATGCGCGCCCTTGGCCACGCCCCATTTGGCATTGCCTTGCCCGGCCTCACCGTCGAGACGCTGACCGCCAAACTCCAGCAGGTAACTGCCGACAAGTGCCATGACCTGGTTTTCGAGAACGTGCAGGCCCGCATGCGCACCAATATCCTCATGAACTCGGGGTTTGTCATCGGCACCTCGGATGTCAGCGAATTGGCCCTGGGGTGGTGCACCTACAACGGTGACCACATGAGTATGTACAACCCTAACGTCAGCATTCCCAAGACGCTGGTGAAGTTCCTGGTCCGCTGGGCCGCCGAAAACGAATTCGAAAGCGAGACCCGACAAATTTTGCTCGACATCGTTGCCACCACGATCTCCCCCGAGCTGCTGCCGGCGGGCGGTGACGGCAACCAGGCCCAATCCACGGAAAGCGTCATCGGGCCCTATGAGCTGCACGACTTCTTCCTGTTTCATTTTCTGCGCTATGGCGCGCCGCCGGACAAGATCCTTTACCTGGCGGCCCAGGCCAAGTTCGAGCGTGCCTACACTTCCCAGGAAATGCGTCATTGGCTGGGCGTGTTTGTGAAGCGGTTTTTCGACAACCAATTTAAGCGCTCCTGCTTGCCGGATGGACCGAAGGTCGGTTCGATCAGCCTGTCGCCGCGCGGCGATTGGCGGATGCCGAGCGATGCCGCCGCAGCACTGTGGCTGGCATGGACAAAGGACGAATAACCATGCTGCAAGGCCCAGAACTGCTTGTTTGTTTGGACGCCGCCAAGGAAGCCGTGCGCGAGAGCGCTGCTGTGCTGGAGCAATGGCGGGCGCGGTTTCACGTGCGCGAAAAGGGCAGGTTCGATTTGGTCACGGAAGCCGACGTCGGCTCGCAAAAGGTGATCTACGAGCATTTGCACGATCGCTTCCCGCACCACGCCTTTCTCGGCGAGGAGGACGCCGGTCCGCGTGCTCGGCCTGGCGCGGATGCCCCGCCGACCTGGATTGTCGACCCGCTCGACGGCACCACCAATTACGTCCACGATTGCCCCATGTATTGCGTCTCGATCGGACTTTTCGCCGGCGGCGACATGGTGGTCGGCGTCGTCTACGACCCGTCGCGTCCCGAGATGTTCGCGGCGGCCGCCGGGCATGGCGCCTGGCTCAACGATCGGCGGTTGCAAACCAGCAAATCGAGCACTCTGGAGGAGGCATTGCTGGCGACGGGGTTTCCGCCGGACGTGCGCGGCCAGGAGAAAGCGCTGGCCTGGTGGAGGCAGTTTTCGCTGCGCACCCGCTCGCTGCGCCGCACCGGTTCGACGGCCCTCAATCTTGCTTACATCGCGGCCGGTCGCTTCGACGGCTATTTTGCCTTCGACAATCACGCCTGGGACGTGGCCGGCGGCACGGTGCTCCTTCGGGAGGCCGGCGGGATCATCACCAATGTCGATGGCAGCCCCTACGATCCCTTCACGCCCGATGCGCTGGCAAGCAACGGGCCGCTGCACAGGGCGCTGCTTGAAATGTTCCAGCAGGGGCTCGCTTCTTGAACGAACGGCGCCGCGCTCCAATTCCTACAGGTGTTGCGGCCGGTAGTCCAAGATGGGCAGTCGGCGGAATCTTTGCCTGACACACCGCTCAAAGCGGTTATAATGACTGCATGATCACCAGGATGCACAACTTGCCTCGCCTTGTCATTCTCGCGCTTCTCGCGGTATGCCTATTGATCGTCTCCAAGGCGGGCCCGGAACTCGGCGCCTCAAACCGGGGATACCAAGGGCCAACCCGATCCCAAAGGCGGCACTCCCAATAAAATCCCGCTCGACAAATTCACCATGCCGGCCGGCGGGGTCGTGATCCTTGTGGATGAAACCAAAGATCCACGCAGCTTCTTTCCACGCATGGTCATCTTGACTCCTGAGAAACATCAGGAATTGATGAATCGCATCGCTCAACTGGAGAAACAGCTCAACGGCGACCGTAAACCGCCGCACACCTGCATCCTGCAAGCCTCGGTCGAGGGCGATGCCGTCCGCATGAGGGCCAACCTGCATTTTCAGGTCGAGCACGCACGCACCAATGTGCTCATCGGTTTCCGCGGCGCTCAACTGAGTGAAGCGACAATCCGGCCGAGCGGCGAGGGCAAAACCTGGCAGCCCGCCCTGATCGACGCCGGCGCCGACGGCTACGCGGTGCTGGCGGAAAGCCCCGGCGAATATGATCTTCAGGTGCAACTGCGCGTGCCCCTGGCGCGAAGCAATGCCGGCGCCCGAGCGCCGGCCGCGGAGCGATCCTTTGAGTTGGCGCTGCCGGGCGCCGCGGTCACCACCATGAAGCTGGATTTGCCGGAGCCTGTCAAGGAACTGCGCTGGAACAAAACCAACGTCGAGAATCCGCCTGCGCCCCAGACAGAGGAGAAACACTGGGAGGTGGCGCTGGCGCCGTGAATCAGCTACAGGTGGCCTGGAAAGAGCCGCTCGCTCCGGGCGGCACAACGCCGCTGCGCACCGCTCGTGGCAAGATAAGCGTTCGCGTCGACGAAACGCAAGTGATCACCACGGCGGAGTTGACCTTGACTGACTTGCGTGGCAAGGCCAAGGAGTGGCGCATGTGGTTGCCGGCCCAGGCCAAACTGAGCCTAGTTTCGCCTCAAGGTCTAGCCGCCGAAATAAGCTTATTAGCGCCTTATCAGCACATTTTGACGCTGGCGTCCTCGACGAGCGAGCCGATCAAGGTGGCGGTCACGGTTACGTCAACCCGTTTGGGCAACGCCAAGATTCCTGTTGGTCCGTTTGCCGTGTACGATGCCGTGCGCCAAGATGGCACCATCGAGGTGAAGCTGCCGGCAGAGGCGCGGCGGCGGTTGCGCTTGACATTCAACCTCACCAGCTACGTGGTGGAGCGCGATCCACCGCGTGACAGCGCGGCCAACGATGTGGTCGCTGTTTTCCAGTACAGCAGCATGCCGACGCCGATGCTAAGCGCCACGCCGGCCGCCAAGCTACTGGTGCCGCCCTTGGAGATCGAGCCGCGCACCATCCAGGGCAAGGTCGAGACCCAGGTCGAGCACGATCTGCGGCTGCGCCAAGGTCCACAAGGTCTGCACATCGCGGCGACTTGCAAGATCACGGCCCGCCCGCAAGACGTGCCGGTGGATTATTTGGACGTGCAATTGCCGCGCCTACCTGGTGAGGCCCTGCCGCTGTTGTTGGAGCCGCGCGCCGCGGGTTTCCCTGGCGGCGTGCCGTGGGCGGCCTGGGCGGTGGCGAGCCAGGTAGCAGTCGACGGCGAGTGGATCCTGGCCAATCCCTCGGCTGCCGTGGAATTGCAATACCCCGACACGGCGGCCAGGGCCCAGCGCAAGGTCAGGATCAAATGGGCCCAGGCCCAGGCGAAGGAATTCACGATCACCCTCAAAGGAAGATATGCACTGCCGGCAGGCCTGCAAAAGGTCCGACTGGAGCTGCCTCGCCCCGTCGGTATTCAGGACTTCGGCGCAAAAGCGCTGATGGAGGTCGGGCCGGCTCTGGAGCTGCTGACTCAGGACCCCGGGCCGGACCTGGCGGTGCCCGAAAAGCAAAAGCACGTGCTCACGCGAACATGGGAGCGGGCGCCGATATCGTGGGACCTGGCCTGGCGCGCCTTTCAGCCGGAGTTTCCGGTCATGGCGACCGCCGATGTGACATTTTGGCCTGGCCACGCGCACGTCAAGCTGCAATGGACTTTTGACCAGGCAGACAGACCTCGCCAGGCTGGCCAACCGGCGCCTCTGCGGTTACGCCTGCCGCCGGAGGCAAAAAACTTGAGGGTGGTGAGCGGCGGCAAGCTGACGGCTTTGGAAAGGCAGCAGGCCGCCATCGACGCGCCGGAACGGCCCGGCAAGAACGCAGTGGTGCTCGAATACGACTTTGCTCTGCCGACACTGGCTGACGCCGTGACTCCTATTCAAGTCCCATTGATCTGGCCCGAGCAGGCTACCCGAGTCGAAACCAAGGCGAGGCTGTGGAGCCAGCCGGAAATCAAGCCCGTACTGGCAGAAGCCTCCGCCCTGGACCTGATGTGGAAAGACGTCGGAACCGAGGTCGTTCCCGGCCAGGGCAGCCTGCCCAGCAGCGTTCTCCTGGCGGAAGGACAGTACCTCCCCTTGGTGCTGCGTTTGCAAAAATCGCCCGCGCCCCTGGTCAGCGTGGTCATCGATCGGCTGTTGATGGTCGCGGACGTGGAGGAAGACGGCACGGAACACTACCATGCCCGGTTCCTGCTTACCAAGCTCCACACCACCAGCCTGGACGTGCGCATGCCGTTGCCTAACCTGGACCCCAAGTTCTTGCTCGACGGCAAATTGATCCCCTGGACGGCGAAAGACAGCTCCGGACTGATCGCCAGGCTCAGCATTGACCCAAGCCTTTACGACAAACCGGCGGTGCTGGCGGTGGACTATCGAATGGCCACCGACCAACCTCGGCCAGAAGGAATTTGGCAAACCACGCTCGATCCGCCAGTGCTCGAAGGCAACGTGCTCCTGGGAAAAGTTCGTTGGCAAGTGACGCTGCCCGGTTCGATGCTGGCGGTGGCCGCGCGGCGACGCTACCACGGAGCATTCTGTGCGCTGGCGTGGCTGGTTGCCGTCCTTGGAACCGGCGATTTCAGCCGGCGACCTGGAGCAATGGCCGGTGGGCGCCGATTTGGCGGCGCAGGCCAGGGAGGCAAGCGTGGTGAGCAACACCAGCTCATTGGAGCCTTTACGCGTTTTCAGGGTGCCGCGTTCCTTGTGGTTTTTGCTGTGCTCCGGCGTTGTGTTGCTGCTGGGCCTGGCCTTATGGTTTTTCCCGACCTCGGTGGCGGGTTGGTTAGCCGTGGTGGTGGCCGTCCTGGGAAGCTTGTTGGCGCTAGGGTGGCTGTGGCCGGCGTTGGTGCCGGCATTGCTATATGGGGCCGCCCCCGGTGGGGTGGTGCTGATGGTCATGCTGGTTTGCCATTGGCTGCTTCACGAGCGCTATCGACGGCAACTCGTATTCATGCCCGGTTTCACGAGAGTCAAAAGCGCTTCTTCGTTGCTTCGGGTGAGCACGATCCAGCGCGGCCGCGAACCGTCGACCATCGACGCGCCGCCGTCGAAGGATTTGAGTTAGATGTGCTAGGTCGGGCTGTCAAGCCCGACCTACAATACTCGTAGGTCGGGCTTCCCCGCCCGACCTGCTTAGGGGACGCGATGCGTGCTCTGCGCTGGCTTTTAATCTGCTGCCTGCTTCCCGCGGCCGTGGCCCTCGCTCCCGCTGCAAATGAAGTGTTGCCCGACCCGCTACCGCTGCGGCGCATCGAGATTGGCCCGGATCGAGTAGCGGCGGAGTTGGAGCGCGTCCAGAAAGGCATCCTTGTATTGTTGCCGCGTGCTGACTTCGAGGCCAAGGTTCAGCAAGCGGCCCTGGCCGTCGATTTGGCCGCTTCTCCGCCGCGCCTCCTCAAAACCCGCTACACGGCTCAGCTCAGCAATAACGCGCTGGTGGGAGACGCGACCTGGTCCGCGGTCCAAACGGCTCGTGGCCCAGGTCTGTTGCCCCTGGGAGACTTCAACCTCGCCCTGAACAGCCCGCCAAGGGTCGATGACCTGGAAGGCCAGTTGGGTGAATTGGACGGTAAAACCCCGGCCCTGCTCATCGACAAGCCGGGCCAATCGTCGATTCACTTCGGCTGGAGCCGGCGGGGAACCCCGATCGGCGACGAACTGCATTTCGACCTTCAGGTGCCCGCCTGTGCCGACGCGTCGCTCGAATTGAAGCTTCCCAAAGAGTATCGGCTAACCGCAAGCAATCCCACGGTGCTCGTGGACGGTCCCCAGGCCGACGCCGAGGGAGACAACAACATTTGGCAGATTAGTTTTTCCGGACGGTCGCGCGTCGAGCTTACGCTCAGACGCCTCCAGATAGCCGCTCCGCTACTGTTGGTTGACGGCAAGACTCGCCAGGAACTCAGTCCAGAACGTGTCCTGGCCGACTACGACTTTCACATCGAAGCCCTGCACGGCACAGTGTTGGAACTGGTTTTCGACGGGGACAGGTCGCTGCAGCCGTATGACGTGTCTCTCGGAGGCGTGGAGGTCAAAAATTGGCAGTGGCGAATCGCGGATCAAGACATGGGATCGGCCGGCGGTGGTATCCTGGTTTTGCCTCTGCGCGCACCGCTGTACGGGGTGCTGCCGCCGGTGTCTATCCGCTGCCTGGCGCCGATCCTTCAGGACAAAAAAGACCGCGTCTGGCGCAGTCCAGGCCTGCGTTTACGCGGCGCGCTGTCACGCGGCGAAACATTGCATTTGCACGTCCCCGCTGAAGTGCAACTGGAAGGCTGGCGACCGGGAAATTTCCGCTTGGCCAAAACGACCTACGGGCCCGACGGCGGTCAGGTGCTAGACCTGGTGGATGGCGGATGGGCGCCGCCTCGCGCCCCGGCCGATCTGGATGAAAAACGCTGGGGCATTGCCTTTGGCGTCGCGGCTGGTGCTGAGCTTTCTGTGCCCCTGCGGCCTGGCGCGGTGGTGAAATCGCGCGGCAATGACGTCCTGGTAACGCAGCAATCGTGGTGGCAAGTCGACACGCAAGGCTCGACGCTGACCAGCGAGCTTGCTTGCAAGCTAAGCCGCGGCCAGCTCTACCATCTGCCGTTGAAATTGCCGGCGGAAAGCCAGGTCAACCAACTGCAAGTGGAACCCAAGGAAATGCTGCGCGGCTGGGCTGCCGCCGGTTCCCAAAAAAACCCGCTGCTGCTGATCGACCTGGCCCAGCCAGCCACGCCAGAGCGGCCATTCAAGATCAAGGTGCAACTGCGTCTGCCGCCGCGAGCCCTGTCGCCCAAAGGCACCGCGCTGCCTTTGCCCGACATTGAGCCGCAGTTGCCCTGTTTGCGTGAAGGAAAACTGGCCGTCAGCGTGCATTCCAGCTTTCGCGCCCAGATGCTGAAGTCGTCGGTGCCGGCGACGGCCCCGACGGAAGACACGGGACTTTGGGGCCAGGCGCCGGTCGATTACCACTTCGCATATCGGGGCGTCGCACTGACGGGACAACTTCGCCTGGTCGCGCGTCCTTCGCAATATCTGGCCAATTGCCAAAGCGACGCTTTGATCGGAGGCAACCGCGGCACGCTGGTGACCCGTCTAACGATCGAACCAACAAGAGGCAGCATGGACCACGTCGATTTGTTGGTTTCAGCCGCATTGCTCGAGCCCTGGAAAGTGCGCGGCGAATCGACCGGGCCCCGTGTCGCCTCCATTCGGCGCCTGGCGGGACTGGATGTGACGTCGGGGCTGCTGGCCCTCGGCGCCCCCTCTAACTTGCAAGCGGCACCGATTTTGGCGGCGGAGCCCGGCATGCAGCTTTGGAGAGTGCGTTTTGCCGAGCCAGTCCGCGGCCGGGTCACGTTGGTGCTTGAAGGGCCGTTCGGCCCACTTGCACTAGGCCGACCAAACCATCTCGGTGGCGAGCGCACCTGGGCGATACCCGTCGTGGCTGCCGTGGGCGCGGGCCAGTTCGAGGGTGAGCTGGCGGTGCAATCGGTGGGTGCGGAAATCACCACGGCGGAGGCCGATCAGCTCCAGGAGATAGCCCGGCTGCCCGCCAAGACCGCCCTGCAGCGCGGCGTGCAACAGGTCTGGCGGGTGTACCGATATGAGGGCGCCGCGACGTCCGCCAGGCTGCCGAGCTTGCGGGTGAAGGCTTGGCCCGTGGCGGTCGAATTGGCGGCGCCGCGAGACCTGTGAAGCGGCGTCCCTCACCACCTTCGTCGAGCCGGGCGGCGGTTTGCTTCATCATTTCCGCTTCCGCCTGGTCAACTGGCGCAAAAGCGAGGTTCCCCTCCGCTTGCCCGCCGAGGCTCAGGTCCTGGCGGCGCGAATTGCCGGACGATGGTTGCCGTCCGTGCCGCAACAAGTTCACCCAGACTCCATCCAGGTCAATCTCCCCGCCAGCGCGGCGTTGGCCTTGCAAAACTTCGACCTCTATTACAGGACCTCCTCGTCAACCGCGCCAGGGTGGATCTGGGGCACGATTAGCGCCGCGCCGCCGCAGCTTCCTGTGCGACCCCTGGACTCGCGCCAGAGCTTTGTTTTGCCGCCAGGACTGGCACCTGTCGATCAGGCCTGGCAACGCATGACCGGCAATGATCTTAGCGGCGCGGCAGCAGCAGGTGACCATCCCGATCCAGAATCATCATCCGCACCACCGCAGGTGTTGGCCGCTTTGCTGCTCGAGAGCTTTGGCCCCGATTGGACGCAGTGGTGTTCGACGCCCGCCGTGGCAGCGCCCTCGACGGTCGCCATTGTGCGCACTGCCGTACCGCGCGGTTGCGGCATCATGGCCAGCGCCTCTGTTTGCCCTGTTGTGGGCCATGCCCACTTTGCGAGGGCTATCTGGCGCATGGCGAATGAGGCTCCTGGTGGTGTGGACCGCTGCCGCTCTGGCGGTGGGGTTATGGCTTCCTCCGTCGCTGAGCACGTTGGCGATGTGGCCGGCGGCGACGGCAATGGCCATCGCCGTGGTTTGGTATTTCGCCAACATCCTGAAGGTTTCGCCGCGGTCGGCAACAAGCACGCCGGACAGCATCCGCTCCGCGGTTGCAGCAGTTTCCGCACTGATCGCAATGGGCCTTGCCACATGGACACTGCCGATCGCCTGGTCCCAGGGCGGCGACAACAATATCGTGCTGGTGCTGCCGGGTCCCGCCGAGGCGCCGGATCGTCAGGATGTTTTGGTGACGCCGGATCTGCTCAAAAGATTGGCCAAAATGGCCGATCGCGGTCCTAGCGGCCTGCGTGGCGCGGTCCTTACGGCTGCAAACTACGACGGCCAGATGACCGGCGACGTGGCCCAGCTCAAGGGCGAATTCCAAATCCACTGCTTCGGCGACAAGGCGACGTTGACCATTCCTCTTGCGGGCGTCGAGTTGCGCGAAGGCGCGTTGCTTGACGGTGCCAGCGTGTTTCCCACGGCCACGCCGGCGGGTTACGTTCTCGCGGTCAATGGCAAGGGCGGCCACAAGCTGACGCTGCCGTTTGCCGTGCGTCCCAAGACAACACCGGAGCACCGCGATTTGCAGTTCACCGTGCCGCGGCTGTTTCAAAGTAAGCTGCATTTGCGCATGTCGGCGGCCTGGTCGGCCCCGCTAGCACTTACCGGAATGGGCGGCGTTCAATCCGCGGCTCTGGATGAGCAGTTCCAGGAGGTGACAGTCGAACTTGGCCGGGAGGCCGCGGTACACCTGCGCTGGCCCAGCGCCAATCCCCCATCGACTTTGTCCAAGGCTACGGTGCACGAAGCCTATTTCTTTGACCTCGGCAACCCCGCCGCCACTTGCACTGCCGTCCTCAATTACAGTGTGCCGGCCCCCGGCGTGGCCAAATTCAGCATCGCCCTGCCGGACGCGCTCGAGCCACGCGACGTCGAAGTGACTGGCGAAGGGATTGAGGGCGAGGGCGACGATGCTCTGCAGCCGCGGCTTAGGGATTGGCGGTTTGGCGCCGAGGACGGCCAATGGCGTTTGCACGTCCAGCTCCAGGCCCCTGCCGCGGGCAATGTGAATGTGACGCTGCATTTAATTCCGCGCGGCAAGCTGCGGCCGGTTGCCACGCGCTTGCCTTTGCCCGTGCCGATGGGAGTCAAATCCACTGGAGGCGTGCTGGGATATCGGATCGAGGGCTTCGACAGTGCCGAGTCGGCCGAGAACCTGAATACGGTTCCCTTATCGCCAGAACAATTCGCCGAGCAGTGGCAGGAAAACGGGGCCGCGAGCGCCGTGCTGCCGACGCGGGCGGTTGGCTTTGGCGAGCGCAACGGCGAATCCGCGTTGCTGGTGGTGTTGTCGCCGCGCCCGACAGCCTTCGACCAGGATCTGCGCTGGACGTTGTTTCCCAGCAGATCGGACCTCGCCGCCAAACTCCAGGTGACCACCTTGGGCGACGAGTTAACGCTGATCCAATGGGCCGTGCCGGCGCAAATCGTGGTGGCGGAAGTCAGCGGCGACAATGTCCGGGCGTGGACACGATCCACAGGCCCGGCGCGCGTCCAGGTTTGGCTCAAGCAACCTGCGCAATGTCACCGTCAACCTGCGCGGCTGGATGCCGCATCCGGAATTGGGGCAGGGCATGCCCATGCGCTGGGTGATGCCGATGCTGAACGGTGTTGGCCCGGCCAAGTCACGGACCGTTGTCCGCGTTGCCGCGGGGGGGAACGTCCGTGTCGATCCCGATCCGAGGAAGTTTGTGAATCTGACCGCGTTGCCGCCGCCGGCGACGTCGGCCTGGGTTTGTGAGGGACCAAAAGCGGCCTACGGCGCCGAATTCCTGGTGCGCGGCATGGCGCCGCAGGCACGGGTGGCGGCCGTCACCGCCGTGGAAACGACGGACGGCAAACTGCATCTTTCGGGCCAGTGGCAGATCAGCGTGCCCCACCAGGGCCGGGCGGAATTCCAGTTGCGTGTCGCCAATTGGCAGGGACCACCGCTTAAGCTGGAGACATCCGACGATCTCACGATTAAGCCGTTGCCCACGTCCCAGGGCGAGCAAGGCTGGCAAATCATCGTCCTGCAAGGCGCGCTGCGGCGCATGCAGTTCAAGCTGACCGGCGTCCTGCCCTGTCAACCGAAAACGAAAGTGACCATGCCCGTTTTTGTGCTGAACAACGCGGTTTGGGCCGGACACTGGATTGCGGTCCGAACGCCCGGTCTGGAAGTCCAGGCCTCCGCCGGCCTGGCCGCAGTCAAGGACATCAGCGCGGAGCCGGGCTTGCCTCCAGGCGCTGCCCAGCGTCTCGGCCAACGGGCCAGCATTTGGAAGGCTGCCGGTAAGGAATGGTCGCTTGTGCTGGTGACGCAGTCAGCGTCGGCCGCGCCGGGCTTGCGAATGTTCGCGCCGAGCAGGAAGCTGGCGTTCGGAGAGGGGTTCGGCTGGATACATCAAAGCAAATTCAATGTCCAGGCCCAGGACGGCAATGAGCTGGCCGTCGACATGCCGGCCGGCGCCGTGGTGCTGGGAGCCACGGTAAACGACGAACAAATCAATCCCCGCTTTGCCGCCCCGGATCGCCTCGCCGTGAGTCTTCCGTCGGCGAGCGGCCAGCACCAATTGCAGTTACGCTGGATCCTCGGCTCTGAAATGGAACCGTTGGCTTACCCACAATTGGCAGCGCCGCGGTTGGAAGGCGTGCCGCACGCCCTGGTCAACTGGGTTTTGACCGTGCCTGCCGGCTATCGTTTAGCCGACGACGAAAATCTGCCGATGGATCGCGGTCAGCAGGTGCGCTGGCAGTCAGACAGCCAGGCCATTGCGCCGCAGCCAAGGTTGATAGCCGTCGAGCGTGACTGGCAGCGTCAGACTCTGATCGCCACCTGTTGGCTGGGATTTGCTGGGCTTGGCTTGCTGGGGCTGTCGCTTTGGCCGCGGGCTTTGGTTTGGTTGCAGCGGCTTTGGCCGGAGCAAATCGGAGTGGTGGCGGTGATTCTGTGGATGGCGTGGGGTTTTGACGTGCTGCCAGCGATGCTGCTGCTGGTGGCCATTGCGGCACGGCTGGTGCTTTTACGATCCCACGTGCGGCGGGGCACGAGCTTCACTTCCCAAAGTACTTCTTCCGGATCCACTCCGGCTGCCATTGGTCCGGCACGCGCGGCTGGCCGCTCAGGTTGACCTCCTTGGGCCTGGGGTTGGCACTCGTCAGCGGCATGGCGGGCAGGCCCAGGTCTTTTTCCCAGGCCAAAATCAGCGTCTTCATCTCCTCGACGCGTTTGGCGTTTTCCGGCCGGCCAGACAAGTCGGTCATTTCGTCCGGGTCGGTTTTCACGTCGAAAAGCTGGACATGGTTAATCTGCGGGTAGCAGATGATTTTCCAGTTGTCCTTGGCCACGGCGCGCTGGAGGTGCTTGTAATTGAAATACAGCGATTCGCGGGTTTTCGCTTTCTCGCCGGCAATGACCTTGGCCAAACTAATGCCGTCGAGATTCATCGGCACCGCCAGGCCGTTCAGCTCGCAAACCGTGGGAAAAATGTCGAGCAAGTACACCGGGTCGTCACGTCGCTGGTCCCTGGGCACGCCCGGCCCGACGAACAATAACGGCACTCCCACGGAATGCTCGTAAAGGTTTTGCTTGCCCACCAAGCCATGCGAGCCTAGAGCCAGGCCATTGTCGCCGGCGAAGATGATGATCGTGTCCTCCAGTTCGCCGCTGTCCTGGAGGGCCTGCAGGAGCCGGCCTATTTGTTCGTCCAGGTGGGTAATGAGTGCGTAGTACTCAGCAAGCTGGTCCTGGATGACTTCCTTGGTGCGCGGCCAGGGGGCCAGGTTTTCGTCGCGGTTGACTAGCTCACCGTTGTCGAAGGGGTGCTGCGGCAAGAAATTCTTGGGCAGCGGCGGCTTGTTCTTGTAATACATTTGCCGATATTTGTCCGGCGCATCGCGAGGGTCATGCGGGGCCGTGAATCCCACGTACATGAAAAACGGCTTGACTGCGTATTTGCCCGCCTTGTTATTCAGGAAATCGATGGCGGCGTCGGCGATCACTTCGCTGGAGTGCCTGCCCTTGGCATCGACCCTTTTGAACTTGCCGCCGCCCGTCGGCGTCTGAAACGGCACGTCGAAATGGTCGGCCATGCCGCCGAACAGGACCGCGTCGCCGACCTCGAAGGAGCGCAGCCACGACGCGGGTTGATTGTGCCATTTGCCGGTGCCGAAGGTGAGGTAGCCGGCTTGGCGCAGCAGCTCTCCCAGTACGAGCTGGTCCTTCAGGTCCGTGGGGATCTTGAACAGACTGCGGCCCGTATGGATCATGGCTCGGCTCGGCATGCACACCGCGCCGGACATGGAACCCTGGATATAGGCCCGCGTGAAGGTGGTGCCTCTCTTCACCAGCTTGTCGATGTTGGGCGTCGAAATGTGCGTGTTGCCCAGGGCCGCGATGGTGTCCCGGCGCATGTCGTCGGCAAGGATGAAAAGGACATTGCGTTTCTTTTTGCCATCCCCGCTCTCGCTCGCCGCGCCGGTGCCGGGGGTGATCAACGCCGCCGTCACGGCCAGGAGCAGGGCCAGGCGGGTGAAGAATTGGTGCGGCATACGATTGCTCGTTGGATACATACGGCGCTCCACAAATCAGCCTGAAAGGCTGACCTACAGGCCGCCTTGCTTAATCGTCACCCGCATGCGCTGGCCGATGAGGATCGGCGTGCTGCCCGGCTCGATCGACACGATGCACTCCAAGGTTCGCACGTCGTTGTACTGGAACGGATCGGGAATCATCGACCGGCGCCGATCCATCTGACCACTGACCTGCAGGACCTTGCCTTTCCACTTCGCTCCGTAACGCGTGTCGTCTTCGATCTCGGCGAGTTGGCCTTCCTTGACTTTGCTGGCCCACTCCTGCAAAATCTCGACGCGAACGATGCGTGGCAAGTCGGCGCAGAAATGCACCGCAGGTTGTTTCGACTGGCTGCTCAGCACGTCTCCAGGCGTCGCGTAAACACGCAGCAATACGCCGTCGGCCGGGGCGTAAAGGTCGCATTTGAACACCGCGTACTGAGCAAGGTCGCGAGCTTCTTTCTTGGCCTTGACCTGCAATTCAGCAAGGTTGATCTTGCCCTGCACATCCACATTTTTCAGCCTGGCAAGCGCCTCTTCCGATGCTTTGACATTATTCGCGGCGGCGTCGATCTTTCGACCAGAAACCGCCAGTTGGTCGGTGGTAATCCCAAGGTCGTTCTTTTTGCCGCTTTCCATGACTCTGCCTTCGGCCCTGGCGGCTTCCAAACTGGCCCTGGCGGCTTCGAGCTCAAAATCCTTACCTTTGATCTGATGATCCAGATCCTTCACCAGCAGCCTGGCGTCGACAAGCTCTTGCTGGGCAGCGAGCAGAGCGATCTCGGCTTCGTGCAGCTTGATTCTTTGGCTGGTGTTGTCGAGACTTAGCAGCAGGTCGCCTTCTCTGACCTCGGAGCCGTCGGCAACAAAGACATGAGTGACCTCGCCGGCCAGGACGGGATGCAAAAACGTGGTGCCGCCCGGAATATCGACATAGCCTATGCCAATAACGCCGCCTTCCGCCGGGTCCTTGGCCGCGGCGGCGCCGGTGCCCGATGCCCGTTGGTTGAATACCCAGCCAGCGCCAAGGATGGTTCCCAGCAGCAGCACAAAGCCAAGAAGCCAGACCAGACGAATGCCGTGCGTGAATATCTTCATGTTTGCATCTCCAAGTTTTGGCATGGTTCAAAAAGGGGTCAGGCACCTTTGTCGGAACGGCCCGAAGGGTGCTTCGCACAAAGGTGCCTGACCCCTTTTTGAACCATGGTCATTCGTCGGGCGAAAATCCGAGCAGGCGAGGCGTCTCTTCGCGATGGATGTAACCCGCTTCCGCGCTGGGCATCTGCTCGGTTAGCACGCCGTCTTCCATGTGCAGCACGCGGTCGACGTGCGGGATAATGCGGGCGTCATGGCCGACGACCAGTATCGTCGAGCCGTGGTCGTGGGCGGCGGCCCGCAGCAGCTCGATGATCTGCTCGCCGTGCTTCCAGTCCAGGGCGCTGGTCGGCTCGTCGGCGAAGCAAAAAGTCGGCTCCTTGATGAGAGCCCGGCCAATGGCGACACGCTGCTTTTCACCACCGGACAATTCCATCGGCCGCTGCTTCGATTTCTTGGCCAGGCCAAGCAGGTCGAGCATCTTGTCGGCCTTGATGCGGGCCTCGCGCTCCGGCACGTTTTTGCCCCAGCGCAGCATCATCTCCAGCTGCTGCCGGGCCGTCAGGGCGGGGAAGAGGTTGTAGCCCTGGAAGATAAACCCAAAGTGCTCCAGCCGGAACGCCTCGCGCTGTTTCTCGGACATGGTCCAAAGATCCTTGCCCAGCGCATGCACGCTGCCGCCGTGAGGAGACAGCAGGCCGGACAGCACGGCCAGCAGCGTCGATTTGCCGCTGCCGGAGGGGCCCATCAAAAGGACGATCTGGCCTGGATTGAACTCCACCGAGACATCGGCCAGGGCCGTGGTCTGAGCGTCGCCCGCGCCGAAAGTCCGGGTCAAACCTATTCCTCGCAGCGAAGCTCCTGCGCTTGGATCATCTTGCATCATGCGCGTTTGTCCCCATGGTATCCGGCTCCCGACGCGCTGGACAATCTCAGGCATTGTACCGGCTCTCCCTTGGTTGTGCCACTTATCTCAACAGCGCCACTGGCTCAATCAACCGCAACGACCGCAGCGCCAACAGACCCGACAGCATGGCCATCAGCATGGTCACACCCACGGCCAAAGCTAGAAGCTCCCAGGGCAAAATCGCCTTGGCGCCAAGTTCGTTGCAAAGGGCGGCCAGACCGTAGGTCGACGGCAAAGCAACGCCCACTCCAGCCACGCCGACCCAGAATGACTGGGCCAGCACCGTCTGCGCCATGCGCCAGCGCGGGATGCCCATCGCGCGCAAGACGGCATATTCCTTGAATGACGCGGCCGTGGCGGCGTAAAGCGTTTGGCTGGTCACCACCGCGCCGACCAACAACCCCAGGGCTGCCGCGCAGCCCAGGGCTATACCGGCGCCGGTTTTTGTCAACCAAGTCATCCGCGAGCGCACCGAGAAGCCCCTGCTGGTGAAGGCCGACATCTTGGGCGGCAGCGGATAACTGACGATCGCCCGGCCGTCGGTGTAGTTGATGCTGGTCGGCTGCGTGGCCTTGTATTCCTCGATCCTGGCCACCACCTTGGGGGCGTCCGCCGGGTCGTGGCAGCGGGCCAGGATGAACATCGTTTCGTCCTCGCTCATGCGCATCAGCGACCGCGCCGTTTCGACGTTGCAAAACACATAAGGCCCCGCCAGGCTTTTGTTTCCGGTGACGGTGTTGACGATGCGCACGCGTTTTTTGTTGATTTCAGCGGTGTCGCCCACGCCGTTGACGCCCAGCCGGCGGAACTCCGAGCGGTCAATGATGATGGCGCCTGGCTCAGTCAATTGCAAACGCATGGCTGGCGTCAAAACGCTGACAGTGCCGAGAGCATCGGGCGCCAGCCGTGAGCCGCAGACCATGCACAACTCGACGCCGCCGGTCGGTTTGTCCCAGTAGGCAAAGCCCTGGATATAGGTCTCGCAGCGCTCGACCTCCGGCATGGCCAGCAGATAGGCTTGCCACGCCGCCGGAATCGGCCGGCCCAGGTCGACGCTGGGGACAGCCGGATGGCCGACCCAGATGTCGGCGTTGGTGTTGTCGATCGGGATGGAGGTGATCGAGAACAAACCCAGCAGCAGGCCGCACTGCAGCGCGATCAGCAAACAGCTAAAAGCCACGGCCAGGACGCCGGGCAAGTAGCGCTGCCTATCGTACCAAAGTGTAGCCAGAGCATAGGACATCATCACCTCATTACCCAAATCGTAGAACGGAATTTATTCCGTTCTGCCAAATCGTAGAACGGAATTTATTCCGTTCTGGTCGCTCGAACGGAATAAATTCCGTTCTACTAAATGCCTCAACCGGCCGCCCGGCTCCAGACGCCCGCGTCCGGAATCCTGATCGCCTGTCCCACCATTGACGGCAAATCCGCCAGGCTCGCGTCGATGAAGTTGTGGTACCACATTTGCGTGGCCACGACGCCTACCAGGCCCATTTCGATGGCCAGGCGTCTGCCGCCGCGCCTGGGCAATTCGCGGAACGCCTTGCGCCAATGCGCCACCGCGTGCGGATCGAAAAACTCGGTTCGCCGAAGCGATTCCTCGCTAAGCAGCTGCTCGATGAAGGGCGACATCGAGCTGCCTTCCATGTGAAAACTGTCGAACGGCGCCCGAAACATCGCCTTGGGCCGCCAGGCGATCGACTTTGGCAGCCAGCGCTCCGCGAGCAAACGCAGGGCGTATTTCTCGCGAAAACGCCGCAGCTTCCAGTGCGGCGGCAACTGGGCCATGAAGGCGAACACTTCCTCGTCCAGAAACGGGTAACGCGTCTCGACCGACGAGTTCATCGCCACCCGGTCGCCCTTGGAAGACAGCAAATGTCCCGCCAGCATGATCCGGCCGCCGACCATCAGCGCCTTGTTTAGCGGCGACCAGCGCTTGGCTCGCTCCAGGTCCAGCTGCAAGTCCTCATAAGGCAAATGATCGCCAAGCATCTCCCACATTTTCGGGCTGAACAGGCGGAGTTTTGCCGTGCTAAACAGGCCGTAAACCTCGAGCCAGGCGTTCGCCCCACCGACGGCGGCCAGCGTTCGGCCCATCTGCAAGCGCCAAAATCGATGCCGGCGCATTTCAAATAGGCCTGGCGAATCCACGAACTGACGGGCAGCCCCGGCACCATGTCCAGACACTGCACCGCCTTGTGAATTTTGAACCACGGGTATCCCGCCAGCCATTCGTCGGCGCCTTCGCCGGTTAGCGCGACCTTGTAGCCCTGGCGGTGGACCTCCCGTGCTAGCAGCAACAGCGCGGCACAAGAGGTATCTATCACCGGTGCTTCGGCGGCGCGGATCAGCTGTGGATAGCTCGCCAACGCCTCCGCGTGGCCGAACTTGACCACTACCGGCCGGGCGCCAAGGTGATTGGCCACCTGCCTCGCTTCGTTCACTTCATCGAGACCCGGTTCGTCAACCTGGATGGTAAAGGTCGGAATCGGGCTGCCGCCGCTTTGCTTGCGAAGATGCGTCCCCAGCGCCACCACCGTGCTCGAATCGACACCGCCGGAAAGATACGACACCACCGGCACATCGGCGCGCAAGCGGCGCTCGACCGCCTTGCTCAGCACGGCCTCGAAGTCCTCAGCCAGCTGCTGGCGCGATTTCGGCTCGACTTCCTGCCCGGCATCGGGGAAATCGACCAGCCAGTAAATGCGATCTTCAATACGTCCGGCCTCGTTGCCGTGCCCTGGCCGGATCGACAGGTAATGGCCTGGCAGCAGGCAATGGATGCCCTCGAAACAGGTCACAGGTCCAGGCACGGCGAAGAAAGTGAACACATGATGTATGCCGCGCGGGTCGGGCCGCACCGGCACCATGCCCGAGGCAATCAGCGCCTTGATTTCGGACGCGAACAGCAGCCAGTCGCCCCGCCGCGTCCAGAACAGGGGGCAAATGCCAAAGCGGTCACGGGCCAGGATCACCTGGCGGCGGCGTTGGTCGAACAGGGCGACGGCAAATTGCCCGCGTAGTTTGGCGAGCATGTCGGTGCCGTGATCCTCCCACAAATGCGGCAGCAGCTCGGTGTCGCATTGGGTCCGGAATTTGTGGCCTTTGGCTTGCAGATTGGCCCGGACCTCGGCGTAGTCGAAAAGCTCGCCGTTAAAGACGACGGTAACCTGGCCGTCTTCGTTGCAGATAGGCTGCCGGCCGTCAAACAGGCCGACGATGCTCAGCCGGCGCGAGGCGAAACCGAGACCTTGGCCCTCGCCCTCGCCCTCGAAAAAGCCGTCTTCATCGGGCCCGCGGTGGGCGATGGCCTGGGCCATTTTGCGCAGCACGCCCGGCGGGACTGGGCTAGTCCCCGTCAAGTTCAGCAGGCCGGCAATGCCGCACATTCCGTGGTCCTCAAGCCTTTGGTTGTTGACTCGCGTCGCTAGCTCATCCGCATAAAGCCGTCGCACTTTCCTGGCAATGAGCCGATCCAGCAGCCACGGTGTCCAGCGGTTAAGCCGCAGCATCCACCTGGCCTCGCCGCCCAGAATCGTCTCGGTTTCGCCGTTGACCAGGGCTTTCACAATGGCCCTGGCCACGCTGGCCGGCGGCATGCCCTTGTCGAACCGCATGGGCATGCGGCCGGTGTTGCGCAGCAAGTTGCTGCCGAGGTCGCTCCGGGTCAGGCCCGGCTGAATGAGCAGCACATCGATACCGAATCTTACCAATTCGGCCCGCAGTGCTTCGCTAAGTCCAGTGAGGGCGAACTTGCTGGCGGAATACTCCGGCCAGGCCGGGATGCCGCGCCGCCCGCACATCGAGGCGACGTTGACGATGGCCGGCTGTCGACCCTTTGCAAGGTGGGGGATCGACATTCGCATCAATTCGGCCGGGGCGAAAAAGTTCACCTCCATGACCCGCCGCAGAATCTCCTCGGTGCAATCCACAAAATGGCCGAAGCTGCCCACGCCTGCATTGTTGAGCAGCACGTCAAGGCCGCCCCAGCGCTGCAGGACAAAATCAACCGCCCGGCGGCGGTCAGAGGCCAAAGTCACATCGGTGACCACGGCCGCCACGTCCAAGCCCCGCGCCGTCAGCGACCGCTCCAGTGTCTCCAACTTGGCCTGCGAGCGCGCCGCCAACACCACACGAGCGCCGGCCACCGCCAATTGCTCGGCCAACTCCTTGCCGATTCCAGAGGACGCTCCGGTCAGCAGCACTCGACAGCCTGTCAGTTCGCGGCTCATGCCGAGCATCCCAGAATGAGGGTTCAAAAAGGGGTCAGGCACCATTTACCGGAACGGCCCGGAGGGTGCTTCGCATAAATGGTGCCTGACCCCTTTTTGAACCCTGAAAGCGTGGTTCCTCCAGCCTCAATATCGTACCCGATGGCCGCGCTGGACTTGGCCGTTTTTGGCGAAAAAAGGGCCAGCACGACTTTACAGGCGCCCTTGCAGGAGTTAAAAGCCGTTTCTCTTTTGTGCGATACCCCAGGCTCCTAGTGTTGTCATTCTTCCGAACCGATAATTGTACGCAAGTCGGCAGAGTCGCCAAGTCCCCATAGTGGACAAATGATAAGTAGCAAGGAGAAAGCGTCTTGGTCCCAGACCCTGTTAAGTAGGCTTTACCCCGGCCCACGTCCAGTGCCGATCGCTGCTTTGCCGCACTTGCTTGGGATCGAAACCAAGCCGACCCACCATCACCTGGACTTCTTCCAGCGTCAACGCCGCCCGCAATGATTCCTCGAACATCTTTTGTTGATTGGCATTGGCATCGCCGGCGTAGGTCTTGACGAGGTGGTCGACGACGGCGTCATCACCAGGCCGCATCAGGTCGCGCAAAAAGATCGTGCCGCCTGGCCTGGCGACCCGCGCGATCTCCTTCAAGACGGCAAAGGGCTCAGGGATGTGGTGGACAATGCTGTTAGACATCACCACGTCAAAGGCGTCATCGGCAAATGGCATGTTTTTGGCGTCGCAAACCTGAACCTTGAGGCGCGCACCCAGACCGGCCCGGTCGATGTTGGCCTGGGCTACCGTCAGCATGTGGTGGGCGGCGTCGATCGCCGTGACCATGACGGCAGGCGTCTGGCGGCAGAATTCGATGGGAATTTGAGCTGTGCCGGTGCCGACGTCGAGCGCGTGGCCGTGCGGACGCCGAAAGGCGAGCAGGTCGGCGACGAAGACGCGATTGACCTGCACGTGGTCCATGGCGTCATAGTCGTGGGCTTCCTCGGCGGAGTCCATCACTTCAGGTTCAAGGACTGCGCTGCAACATGTTGAATACTCAAACCAGAACCGCTTCGCGCAGTGGGAGGGATGGTTTTGGCGGCAAGCGACGGCGCTGCCGCTCTTCGCAAAGCAAGTCGAGCAGCTGGGCGCGCACTTCGTAATGATTGCAGCTGCACTGGTCCCATTGGCGGACGACATGCGAGGTTGCGACGTTGAGACTGGCGACGTCGCGCAGCCAGGCGATGCCCGCCTCCTGGGTCAAATGGGTGGTGCGCGGATGGTTCCAGGCGATTTGCGTCGCCAGGCAACCCTGGGGCACGGCACGCGTGAAACTGCCGTGAATCAGCAGTGGGCTGGCTTTTTCCAGCAAATCAATGAGATGACTCAGTCCATCGTCAGTGATATTCGGCAACCACGCCGAGCGGAATTCGTGGAGGGATTCGTTTGACAACATGACGCGGACTCCTTAACCCGTAGAGGCTCTAAAAAAAGGGGACAGGCCCCGTTGTGCGAAGCACCCTTCGGGCCGTTCCGGCAACGGGGCCTGTCCCCTTTTTTTAGAGCCAAAAGGGCACGGGCACAACAACCACAGCCAGGCAAGGTCAAAAAACCCCGCCGTTCGCAGGCGCGAAGCGGCGGGGCCGGAACAGAGAAGAGGCCAAATCTAATCTGGGAGGGTACCCCTGCCCATGGGGAGTGTCAAGAGGAATTTCTTGAAATCCGGATTATTGCGGACTTGGCCGGCGCGGTGTGCTAATATCTTTCCAGGGACATTGCCTGCTTCAAGGAGTTGCAACCATGCGCAATTTGGCACTTTGCTTGAGCGTTTGCGGGGTCCTGCTTTGCGGTTGGGCGCTGGCGGCGCCTCAGACGCCTGAAAAAAAGGTCACATCTGAGCACGTCAACGCTCTGATTGAAAAACTTGCCAGCGCCAAATTCGCCGACCGCGAGCGGGCGATGAAGGAGCTGCAACGCTTGGCCCCGATGCGCTGCCGGCGCTCCGGCCGGTGCTGCAGTCATCCGATGCGGAAGTTCGCAAACGGGTCGAAATGCTCGTGCGGAAGTTTGACGATCAGCAGCTGAAATCCACGCTGCTCGCCGGTAAGAAGCTGCGGCTCAAGGTGGAGAATGCCACGCCCCGCGAGGCCGTGGCCGAGTTGGCCAAGCAAAGCGGCTACCCTGTGGAATTCGCCGCCGGCCAACACGGCGCGGACCAGGCCAAGATCACACTGGACACCGGTGAAACCACGTTTTGGGAAGCGTTGCATTCGCTTTCGGCCAAGGCGAATTTGGTGGAAAACTCATCCGCGCCCATCGGGTTCGGCGCGATGCCTGGCGTTGGCCTCCAACGGATTCCTCCTCCTATGCCAGGGCTCAACAAAGTGGTGGCGGGGCGGGGACAGGCGTTCCAATTCGCACAAACCGACTTCACATCGGGTCAAACCTTGCAGTTGGCGCCTGGCAAGCCGGCTGATTTGCCGACCTTCAGTGTTGGCTCGGTGCGCATCCGGGTGCTCAAAGCCACCGCGATGCCTGCCGGGGTGACCGAACTGTTGCTGGAGGTCATCGGCGAACCACGGCTGGAAGACTTTAGCGGCGGCGTGGCACGCATTGACAAAGCCATTGACGACAAAGGCCAGCCAGTCGTCAGCACTGTCCACGCTCCGCCAGGCCAAGGCCTGCCCGGTGCCAACCAGGGATTAATGGTCTTTGGCAACAATGGCTTTGTCAGTGGGTTGGGCAGCCAGGGCGCCGCCTCGGGTTTATTTAAGCCATTTCTGGTCATGGTGCATTTGCAGCGCGGGGACAAGGCCGCCGCCAAGCTGCGGGAACTGTCGGGCACGTTGGCTATCAAAACCGTCGTGGACACCGAACCAATGTTGGTCGTGGACAAAATCCTCAATGCCACCGGTCAAACTACTAAGGGTAAGGACGGCCGCGCCTTGACGGTGTCCAAGGCGGAGCAACTCGCCAACGGCGACGTCCGCGTTCAAATTGCCATGGAGATGGAGATGCCAGCCCAGAATCCCTTCGGCGGCTTTGTTCGCGTCCAAGTCATTGGCAAGGCCCAGGCCAATGGCAATGTCGTGGTATTTGGCCCCGCGGGCACCATTGGCATGCCAATAAACACCCTGCGTTTACTGGACACCGCGGGCAAGAGCTACACGCAAGTGGAAGTTTCGACGGAAGGCCTGGTCATAAACGGCGGTCAGCTTTCGCAAAGGGAGACCATATTGTTTCGCCCCAGCCCGGGCCAAGCCGCGCCCGCCAAACTGATCATGCCTGGGCAACGCGAATTTGTATTTGACGTACCGTTTACGCTGAAGGATATCGTGCTGCCCTAGCATGCACATGTCAACACTCAATCAAGGCCGGCTTTGCATCGCCGCGGCCGCGGTGTTGTGGAGTCTGAGCGGAGCGTTTACCAAGTTCCTCACCGAATTGATGGTCGAGGACTTCGGCTTTCCCAAGGTGCCGCCGCTGCAGATCGCCTTTTATCGCGTTCTGTTCGCCGCCCTGGTGCTAACCCCGACTCTGCGATTTGCGGATATCACTTTTCGGCCATTGATGCTGGCGATGGCCGGCTGTTTCGCGGCCATGAACGCCTTGTTCGTGACCGCCCTCACCGAGGGGACCGCAGCAAATGCAATCCTCCTCCAGTACACGGCGCCGATGTGGATGTACCTGGCGAGCGTTTTCTTGCTGGGCGAACCGGCCAGCCGCCGCAGCACCATCGCCCTGGCGATCGGCCTGGTCGGCATCGCGACCATCGTCGTCGGCGGCTGGGAAGGCGGGCAACCGACGACCATTATGATCGCTCTTGGCAGCGGCGTGACCTATGCGGGCGTATTGGTTTTCCTGCGCTTGCTGCGGCAGGTGTCGCCGCGCTGGCTGACGGTTTGGAATCACTTACTGGGAGCATTGCTGCTGGTGCCCTGGATTTGGGGTGAGCCATTGCCGACGTGGCAGCAATATATCGTGCTGTTTCTGTTTGGCAGCGTGCAGATGGGATTGGCGTACTGGTTGGTGGCGCGCGGCCTGCGCGTGGTCAATCCACAGGAGGCAGGCGCCATCACTCTGCTTGAGCCGTTGCTCAATCCACTTTGGGCTTACCTGGTGTGGTCGAAAACAGAAACACCCACGGTAGCGACCTTAGTGGGCGGAGCGTTCATTGTCGGTGCATTGGCGTGGCGTTACTGGCCCTCACGACATCAACCCGAAGCGTAAGCGAGGCACTAACCCGATCCTCGCTTGCGCTTCGGGTTGGTATCCCGGAGCAATGCCAACCCACGATATCAATCTTCGCCCAATTTCCACACGACCTGGCGGCGCGCGATGCGCAGGGCTCGCAGAATATCATCCACCTTCTTGATGCCAAGCTCCCTGGCCATGTTCATGCATTCGTCGATCATGATTTCCAATTTCTCCAGCCCGCTATCGACGGCATTGACGTTGTCGACGGCGTCGGTGGGAAGCGGAGCTTCGGCAACAGCCGCCATCGCAGGGGCGGCGGGGCCGGCCATGGCGTCATGGGCGTGCGCCTTGGAGCGCAGCACGCTCTTGATGTTTGCCAATCCGGCCTTGACGTTGCCGGGGACTTGCTCATGTTCGGGATGATCTTTCAGCCACATTTTGAGCAATTGCTTGTTGCTGCGTGTCCAAAGAAGTTTGGGACGCCTCGCGAAAACATCGCGGAAATAGGGCGACACGCCCTCCGCCTTGGGGCCGGCGTTTTTCATCGAACTGGCGGATTTACCTTTTGGTCTCGGCATGAGTCATGCACTCCCTTGTTGCAATGCGTTGCGGCGATTCTATTGCCAGTGATTGTATTGGTAATAAAAGAGAGGGCAATTAGAAATCAAAATAATCTTTTATATATCGCGTGTGCGAAAAGGGGTCAGGCGCCGTTATCGTCAGCGGCTCGAAGGGTGCTTCGCACAACGGCACCGGACCCCTTTTCGCACACGCTCTAATCCGGCAAAGGTTTGCCCACGCCCTTGGCCTTGAGTTCGGCAATGTGCTCTTTCACTCCTGGAAGCTGGGGGCTCAATTCCAAAGCGCGGCTGTACATCGCCAGTGCCCGCTCAGGCTGGCCGTGCTCCTCATAGAGCTGTCCCAATTCCGTCAAGGCATGCAAATTGCGCGGATCGTAATGCAGCGCTTGCTGGAATCGTCCTATCGCCAATTGGAATTCGCCGCTCATCCGCAGGCGCCAGCCATCCTCCGCGTATGCCGCCCCCAACGCTGGTTGGTTAGTCAGCCAGGCCGCAATCATGTTGTCCGCCTCGGTGTTTCGGCCGGTGCGATACAGGAGCACTGCCAGCGCATGCCGGCAATCGGCATGATTGGCGTTAACTTGCAGACATTGCTTGTAGTAATCTTCGGCCTGGGCGGTTTGGCCGAGTCGGTCACAACACTGGCCAACATTGTATTGCAGGTTGGCGTCCTTGGGCTGCAGAGAAAGCGCCAGTTCAAAACTGTCGCGGGCGCCAACATAGTCGCCGTGCTGGTAAAGGTGAACGCCGTCGTCGTGGTACTGGCGGCAGCGCTCCTGCTTTTCGGTGGCGCAGCCGCAGGTCAACAACACCGATGCGCAAACGACCATCGGCCACCACCATGAGTCAAGGGGCGGTCGCGCGCGTGCGGTCCAGACCAGGTTGCGGTTTGTGCGCCAATCCATTTTGGGCCATCCTCCGGCCAGGGAGGATAGCGACACGCCAGAAAAATGAAAGACCAGCGCATGTTAAACCAGGGGGTCTATATAAAAGGCTTGGAGGCCTGGATCTATCAATGTCCACTTTTTTGTTGGAGGCTGCGATGGCGACGCCGGAGACCCGCATTCAGGAATTGAAACTTATCCTTCCCACAGTGCCCAAACCGGTGGCCAAGTACAAGACGGCGCTGCAAATTGGCAATTTGCTGTATGTCTCGGGCCATGGTCCAGCAAAAATCGACGGCAAAAACATGCTCCTGGGAAGGGTGGGGGCGGACCTGACTGCGGAGCAAGGCAAGGAATCCGCCCGCAGCGTCGGCCTGGCCGTCCTCAGCACGGTTCGCAACACGCTGGGGTCGCTCGACCGCGTCAAGCGCCTCGTCAAGACGCTAGGCATGGTGAATTCGACAGCCGATTTCAAGGATCACCCCCAGGTGATCAACGGCTTCTCGGAACTGATGGCGGAAGTGTTTGGCGAAGACCTCGGCGTCGGCACGCGCAGCGCCGTGGGTATGGGATCGCTGCCCGGCAACATCCCGGTTGAGGTGGAGTGCTTGTTTGAAGTGAACTGACCCCTTTTCGCACAGGCTCCGGCATCACCCGGCTTTGCCCATGACTTCCTCAACCAGCCGTGGCACATCGTTGTCCCTGCACACCAGGGCAGCTGCGCCCGCCGCTTCGGCCAGGCGCAACTCTTCCGCGGTGACTTCGGGGCTGACAAGAACCACTTTTTGGGCGCCGGTGGCCAGGGCCAACTTGGCGCAGGTCAGCCAACCGCTTTCGCCGGGAAGCTGTGTGTCAAGGATGACGACCTCTGGTGTCAGTCCATAAGCCATCCGGCGGGCGTCAGGGCCCGAGCTGGCCAGGTGCACTTCCCAGCCCAGCCGGCGAAAATGGCGAGCGCAAAGTGCGGCGTGGGCGGAATCTGCGTAAGCTACCACCATGCGCGGCCGAAAATGAAAGGGTTGTGAAACGGGAGCAATCATTGGGCCATCCTTTACGGCATCGTGCCGAAGTATATATTTGTTCATGCCTTGGCTTTCCTGCAGGCATTTGTGAATTCTACCCCATAAGCGGGGGCCGATGGTTCGATTTTGGCGAAATCCACTTGAGGGTTTTGCGAAGAACTTTTTACTTTCCGGCCAATTTCTGCTTGCTTGCTTGGCCATCAGCATTTAAGAAGAAGAAGCGCTAAAATAACAAAGGGGACACGAATGGCCAAGAAACTTCTCGTTGCCGTGAAGAAGGCGAAACCGTCATCCTCCACCGATGGCGTAAAAAGGTCGAAGCCCTCCGCGACGCCCGATTCGGGCAATCAGCAACTGATCAAGCAGGTGCTGACAACTTGTCACGGTATCCTCCGCATGGCGCCCACGTGGGTGCCGCGGTCGTTCCTGATGCCGGGCCGACGGCTCAAGCTGCATCCGGCCGACCTCTACGCCCTCGGCACGGACCGCGGCGGCATTGATGAACGCTGGTTTGGCTCGACCACGGCTGCCGCCAACGAAGGGGCGCCGTGGGACGAAGGACTGAGCTACGTCGTTCACGACGGCAAAAAGGCCTTTACCCTGAGGGAGGCCATTGCCCTGGCAGGTGCCGAGCTGCTCGGTCCGTCGATTTGGGACCGCTTTCAACGCTGGCCCGTGTACAGCAAATTCTTCGACAATCTCGGGCCCATTCCTCACCACATGCATCAAAGCAACGCTCAGGCCGCCTTGGTTGGCCAGCAAGGTAAACCGGAATCGTACTATTTTCCACCCCAATTGAACGCCCTGGGCAACAATTTCCCCTACACCTTCTTTGGCCTGGAGCCGGGCACTTCCAAAAACGACATTCGCCGCTGCCTGGAGCGCTGGCACACGGGCGACAACGGCATTCTGGATTTGTCCAAGGCCTACCGCCTCAAACCAGGAACGGGTTGGCTGGTGCCGCCTTGCATCTTGCACGCCCCCGGATCGCTGGTGACCTATGAACCGCAATGGGGGTCGGATGTATTCGGCATGTACCAATCGCTGGTGGAAGGCCGGCCCGTGCCCTGGGAATTGCTGGTCAAGGACGTGCCGCCGGACAAGCACCTGGATATCGATTACCTGGTGGATCAGCTCGACTGGGAGGGCAACGTTGATCCAAGTTTCAAGGATCATCATTACCTCGAACCCATCGCCGTCGCCGACACCGCGGCCCAAGGCTTTGTGGACCGCTGGGTCGTTTACGGTAAAATTGGTGGGCAGGAGTTGTTCTCGGCCAAGGAACTCACCGTCAACCCGGGTTGCAAAATCAAGATCAAGGACCAGGGCGCCTACGGCTTGATCGCTGTCCAGGGCAGCGGTTGGTTGGGCAAGGAGCGTTTGCAAACTCCCGCCATGATCCGTTTCGGCGAATTAACTGACGACGAGTTGTTTGTGACCTACCAGGCGGCCCGGGACGGCGTGGTGTTCGACAACACCGGCAGCGAGCCGTTGGTGACGCTGAGGTATTTCGGACCGGACACCAATCCGCAGGCGCCGAACGTCGGGGACCATAAACGTTGACGGGCATGGTTCAAAAAGGGGTCAGGCACCATTAATGCGAAGCACCCTCCGCATTCAAAATGGCGGGGCGAATCCGGTAAATGGTGCCTGACCCCTTTTTGAACCATGCCACAATTCTCTTCAGGAGTACACCATGGCCAACAAGCGTAAACTCTCCATCGGCAGTTGGGCCTACATTTTCAACCAGGACAAGCCGACCAACGACTTCCACCAGGTCGTGCATATGCTCCACGATCTTGGCTATGAGGGCGTCGAGCTGGGCAGCTTCGGCGCCCATCCCACGCCGGTGTCGCACCCGGCCCGGGCCGACCGCCAGCGTTTGAAAAAGCTGGTCGCCGACCACGGCATGGAGTTTTCCGGGATCGCCATTGACCTGTGGAGTTTCAAGAAACCGGGGCCATCGATCCTGGACGAAAACCCCACGCCGTACCTGGCGGCCTTTCTGGGCTTTGCCGCGTTTGCAGGCGATTTGGGCATCAAGACCATCCGCGTCGATGCCGTCGAGCCGCCGGATTTCTTCCAAAAGTCGCAAATGGACCCCAAACTGGGCATGGATCGCCTTATTAGCGTGTGGGACAAATGCAGCAAGATGGCGGCCGATTTCGGCATGAACGTCTGCTGGGAATTCGAGCCTGGCTTCGCGTTCAACAAGCCTTCGGAGGTGCTCAAGATCGTCGACGGCGTGCGCGCAAGGGCAACCCCAACTTCGGCGTCCTGTTTGACACTTGCCATGCATACATGTGCGCCGTGGTCGGCGCCAACCATGCCGGCGCCAAGGAAATCTTGCCGGGCGGCGAGCTGGAGCTGCTGCAGAAACTCAAGGGCAAGATCACTCATATCCATTTGATCGATTCCGACGGCTCGCTCAACGAGCACAACACGTCGACGCACAATCCGTTCGGCACGGGCAAGCTGAATTTCGACAAGCTCATTCCCGAGCTGATGAATTGCGGCGTGCCGAATGATTGGTGGTGCGTCGATTTATGCTTTTGGCCGAAGGCGTGGGATGTGACGGCGGATAGCAAGAAGTTTCTCGATAAGCTGCGCGTGAAGTATGCGGCGTGAGCGGCAACTTTCGGTCAACCTGCCGTGAGGAAATGGAGCGCGTGGTGTATGATAACAGGCAACGTTACCTTCAGGAGCATGCCATGAGCGTTTCAAAAATTGACCCGAGAAGCCTGACGAATCCAGTTGGAAAACCCGACGATACCGCGTGGGGCAAGGGGGAGCCGTTCCTTCCTGGGAGTGCGTTGAGCGAGGAGGCTTACCTCGCTTTGGAAACAAATCACTTTATCGAATTGATTGACGGTTACGTGGAGGTATTGCCCTTGCCAAGCTTTCTGCACCAGTACATTGTTGATTATCTCCAAACCTTGCTCAAGGCGTTCATTGCCGGCCACGCCAATGGATTTGTGCTTTTCGCGCCTTTGCCCGTGCACTTGTGGCAGGGCACCTTCCGAGAGCCGGATATTGTATATATGCGGCCGGAGCGCGTGAAGAACCGGCGTGGACAGCCTCAGGGCGCTGATTTGGTCATGGAAGTCGTCAGTCCTGGCTCTGAGAATCGCGACCGAGACTATAAGAAAAAACGTGAGGCCTACGCTCGGGCTGCCATTGGCGAATACTGGATCGTTGATCCCGAAATCAGGCGGATAACCGTGCTGACGCTCGATGGCGACGCCTATCGCGTCCACGGTGAATTCGAGGCGGGCACCAAGGCAACGTCAGCAATGTTCCCTGCTTTCGCGGTTGACGTGTCGGCAGTGTTCGCCGCCGGTGAAGAAGCGCCACCGTTTGAGGAATTGGCATGAAAGTCATCTTGGCAGGAGGGGAAATATGAGCTCGCCGGTCATTGAGGATATGGAAATCGCGGCACCGCCGTCGCGACCGGGTGATCCCGCCTGGGCTTTGGCGTTGCTGTTCCCCCGGCAAGGAGAGTGGACCGAGGAGGCGTATTTTGCCTTGGACACAAACAATCTGGTGGAACTCGTTGACGGTTGCCTGGAGGTATTGCCGATGCCCACGATGTTGCACCAGCGGATTGGGAAGTACATTTTCCTGCTTCTGAATGCTTTTGTGTCAGCGAATGCCGTAGGTGAAGTGTTTTTCGCGCCGCTAAGGGTGCGGCTCTTCGCAGGCCATATCCGGGAGCCGGACATTGTCTATTTGCGGCCCGAACGCATTATTGACGTCCGGACCCCCCCGCGGGGTGCCGACCTAGCAATCGAGGTGGTGAGCGAAGGGAAAGAAAACCGTGACCGAGATTATCAAGAAAAACGCGAGGCCTACCGCAGCGCGGGCGTTACTGAATACTGGATCGTCGATCCCGAATTGAGGTTAATTACCGTCCTGAGCCTTATTGACGGCGACTATCGCGTTCACGGCGAATTCGGGCCAGGCACGACAGCGACGTCGGCAATGTTCCCCGCGTTCGCGGTTGACGTGTCGGCAGTATTCGCGGTTGGCGAAGGGTCCGCTGTGTGAATTTGATTGCAACAGGAGCGACCAAATGCGTGTTACAGCCACCGTGGCTCTGCTTTGGCTTTTCTCGCTTTGTCCACGGACAATGGCGGACGACCTGACCCTTGAGGAACGTCTCGCTCCTCTGGCCAAAGCGCACAAGGGCAAAGTCGCCATCGCCGTCAAACACCTGGACTCCGGCATGGCCTACACGTTAGGCGGCGACGAAGAGATGCCGACGGCCAGCCTCATCAAGTTTCCGGTGCTCATCGAGGTCTACTCGCAGGTTGCCGAGGGCAAAATCAAGCTGACCGACATGGTGACGCTCAAGGACTCCGACAAGGTGCCCGGCTCCGGCATTCTCACCTACCACTTCAGCGAAGGGGCCACCATCTCGCTCAAGGATTGCTGCCGGCTGATGATCGCCTTCAGCGACAACACGGCGACCAATTTGGTCCTCGACCGCATCGGCATACCCTCGACCAACAAACGGATGGACGAGCTAGGCTGCCCCCTTACCCGCATCAACGCCAAGGTGTTCCTCGGCGCCAAGACCACCATTGCCCCAGAGCGGACCAAAAAGTTTGGCCTCGGATCGACAACCGCCAACGAAATGATCAAGCTGCTCGAACTGGTGCATTGGAACAAGGTCGTTTCGAAAGAAGCCTGCAAGGAAATGCTCGACCACTTGAAGAAATGCGAAGACAAGGATTGTTTTCCGAGGCTGCTGCCGGCCGGCACGGTGGTCGCCCACAAAACCGGCTCGGTGGAAGGCGTCCGAACCGATGCGGGCATCATTTACACCAAGGGCGGACCCGTGGCGGTGTGCGTGCTGACGATGGATAATGAGGACAAAAGATACCACCCTGACAACGCGGGCAATGTGTTGTGCCGCCAGGTGGCACGCGAGGTGTTTGATCACTTCCCCCAAAGGAAATGAAACATGGCTACTGCAACACTCAAAAAGAAGCCGGCACCGTTCAGGAATATAGCTGATTTGCTGGACCGTCTCGGCAACATTCCGCCGGAGCGGGTTCGGCTCGATCCACCACCCGGCACGGCCACGGAAAAGGATGTTTTGGCGGCCTGGTCAGGATTGGATCGTCGCTTGTGTGAATTGGTTTTCGGCACGCTAGTGGAGAAAACGATGGGGACGAAGGAATCGGCTGTGGCTTTGCTCTTGGGCCACTACATCCTAATGTACCTAAACGACAAGGATCTAGGCATAGCTTTGGGCTCCGACGGCATGTTACGTTTGAAAATTGGACTGGTGCGCATTCCCGACGTTGCATTCATCTCCTGGAAACGCTTGCCCGAGGGCGAGTTGCCTCCGGAGGCCATCGCCCGTCGGGTTCCTGAAATCGCGGCGGAAGTTCTGAGCCAGAGCAATACCCCGCAAGAAATCGCTTTGAAACTCGACGACTATTTCAAAGCCGGCGTCCTCCTCGTGTGGATCATCGACCCAAAAACGCAAACGGCAAAGGAATACACGTCGGTGACTGATTGCAGGCACGTCGGCAAGTCCCAGGCACTCGACGGGCATGACATATTGCCTGGTTTTACCCTGCCGCTGAAGCAACTCTTCGCCCGGACTAAACGTCGTCCGAGGAACTCATGATCAAACCTCTCAACATCGGCATGATCGGCTACGGCTTCATGGGCCGGGCCCATTCCAACGCCTACCGCAAGGTCAACAACTTCTTCGACCTGCAACTATCGGCCCGTCCTCAAGGCCGCCTGCGCCCGCGACGACGCCAAGGTCAAGGCGTTCGCCGACAACTGGGGCTACGAATCGATCGAGACCGACTGGCGCAAGCTGGTCGACCGCAAGGACATCGACTGCATCGACATCTGCACGCCGAACAACACGCACGCCGAGATCGCCATCGCGGCGGCCGCGGCGGGCAAGATGATCCTGTGCGAAAAGCCGCTGGCCATGAACGGGCCCGAAGGCGCTGAAGATGGTCGCAGGCCGTCGAGAAGGCGAAGGTGCCGAACATGGTCTGGTACAACTACCGCCGCGTGCCGGCCGTGACGCTCGCCAAGCAGCTCATCGACGAGGGCAAGCTCGGCCGGATCTTCCACTACCGCGCCAAGTTCCTGCAGGACTGGACCATCAACGCCGACCTGCCGCAGGGCGGGCCGGGCCTGTGGCGGCTCGACGTGGCGGCGGCCGGCAGCGGCGTCACCGGCGATCTGCTCGCCCATTGCATCGACACCGCCCTCTGGCTCAACGGCCGCATCGCCACCGTCAACGCCATGACCGAGACCTTCGTCAAGGAGCGCAAGCACAACCTCACCGGCAAGGTGGAGAAGGTCGGCATCGACGACGCCTGCGCCTTCCTGGCCCGCTTCAGCAACGGCTCGCTGGCCACCTTCGAATCGACCCGCTACGCCCGCGGCCACAAGGCGCTCTACACCTTCGAGATCAACGGCGAAAACGCGTCGATCGCCTGGGACCTGCACGACCTGCACCGCCTGCAATACTTCGACCACCGCGACGAAGGCACCGCTGCGCGGCTGGCGCTCGATCCACGTCACCGACGGCGACCATCCCTACATGGGCAACTGGTGGGTGCCGGGCCTGCAGATCGGCTACGAACACACCTTCGTGCACCAGGTGGCCGACTTCCTCGACGGGCTCGCCAAGGGCAAGCCGGCCCAGCCCGATTTCCGCGACGCCTACCAGACGCAACTGGTGCTCGACGCGGTGCTGGACTCGGCAAGGGACCAGAAATGGGTTAATGTGGATCAGGGACGCTAGTAGGTCCCGCCTGCCGGGCGGGACCTGGATCACAGAGATGGATGAATCGTCCTAGGGAGACTCGATCATGAGCATTGCCGCACCTGTCGCTGAATACACGCCGGAAGATTTGCTGAAAATGCCCGATGCAAACCGGTTTGAGCTTATTGACGGCCACTTGGTGGAGCGCAACATGAGTATGCTGGCGACATTCGTGACAGCGAGGATTTCGAGGCTGTTGGGAAACCATTGCGAGGACTACCGGGCAGGATGGGTGTTTTCCGAAGGCGCGAGCTACCAGTGCTTCCCGCATGCACCTGGCCGAGTTCGGCGGGCAGACATTTCGTTATTTCGCGGTGATCGGCACAACTTTGAGGATCTTCAACTCGAAGGTCATTGCCGATACGCACCAGACCTTGCTGTGGAGGTCGTGTCGCCAAACGATCAAATGTACGAGGTCCATGCCAAAGTGCAGGAGTGGCTCGACGCGGGTGTGCAGCTCGTGTGGGTGGTGAATCCACTTGAACGGCTCGTAGAAATCCACCGAGCCACGGGCGGCGGAACCATTTTGAAAAGAAACGACGAAATCACCGGTGAGGAAGTCATTCCTGGTTTCCATTGCCCGATCAGTGAATTCTTTGAGACCCCCGCCGCGAAGACCTCTACCCCCTAAGAATCAACGGTGACCCATGGCCGACATCGTGACCTGCCCCAAATGCAGCCGGAACCTGCAGCTTCTCGCGGAATTGGTCGGCCGTGAGGTGCGCTGCCCTTGCTGTAGCGAGGTCTTCGCGGCCGATCCGGCTGCAATTGCCATCCCGACCGTGCAGCCTGCCGCGCCCACCGTCGAACGCCACCGCGATGATGATGCTGGTTTGGACCGCGCCAGCCCGCGCCGGCCGCGCCCCAGGCCCAAGCGCAAGTCCAGGATCGTGGCCCTGATTGCTGTTGGCGTGGTCGGTCTGCTGTTGTGCTTCCTGGTCGGCTTGCTCATCCTTGCGGACCGCCTCGCCAGCTGGCAAGCGGGCACTGGCATGGTGCGAAGTCGGTTTGCGCCGCCGCCCATGGACCCGCGGATGGCTTTCACGCAAGGCGAGCAGTTCCGCAATGCCGGCAATATGGCGGAAGCCGCCGCCGCCTATCGCAGAGCCCTCGATTTCAATCCCGGGCACAGCGAGGCCTTTCTCGGTTTGATCCGCGTGCTGAGACCCAATGACCAACGCGGCGATTTGGCCCACCGGTTTACGCTGCTGGGCGATCACCTTGGCCATTTCGACACCTTCGCCAGGGATTGCAAGGACAGACAAGACACCGCAACCCTGGAACTGCTATGCAAGATGATGCGGGACCTTGGCCACGCCTCGCCGACAGTGGATTACTACGAAGCCCTGACCAAGGCGCTGGCAGGCCAGCCCGATGAAGCGGTCGCGTTGTTCAACGCCGCGCTCAAACAGGAAGACGACCCCAGACTTCGCCACGAGTTCCTGACCGGTTTTATGCAAGCCATGGCCGCATCCGGCAACGCGGCGAAAGCCTACGACATGGCACCCGACGCCCGAGCGGCCTTTCGCGTGCTCGCCTCGCAGCTCAAAACGCACCGGGCGCGGAGACGACCTTCGTCAACTCGTGGCGGTCCATGCTGATAAGCACCCCGACGACGGACTGCTGCCGTTTTACCGGGGCGAAGTCTATGCACAGGAGGGCAGGTTTAAGCTCGCCAACGAAGCCTTCGCCCTTGGCATGGCCAAAAACCGCTTTGACAAGGACATCCACGAGGAGTTTTGGTCCAGACGATTGGAGGCTCTCCACTACACGGGCCAAACGCTGACTGCCTACGCCGAGTCGGGTCGTCAGCTGGAGGCCTTCCGGCAGCTGGCCCAGCTTTGCATGGCGGCGGACAACATTGAAATGTTGCAGGCGCTGGTCGCGGCCCACGCCAAGAGCTTCCCCAACGAATTTGAAACGCTGCGCTGGGATTGCCGAGTCAAAGTCAGGTTGGGGCAAACGGCGCAAGCCTTGGAGCTTTTCAAGAAGGCCAAGGAGGCCATACCACCGTTCCGCCCCAACGGGATCCGCCCCGACGCGCACCCAAATGACTTCAACTTCGAATTCATCTCCGACATGGTGGACGCCGGCAAGTTCATGGATGCCTACACGGCCATCCAGGATCGCGATGAAGCGTTTCAAGTGATTGCCAATCTTCTCCTCGACCAGGGGCGAAGTGATGCCTTGCAGGAGTTGATCAAGGAACACAAACGCAGGCAACTAGGTGACAGTTGGCTCTATTGCCTCCAAGCGGAGCTGCACGCCCAGGACAAAGCGTGGGAAAAGGCAGCCGAGGGTTTTACTAACGCTTGGAGAAACACTCCGCAAGACGCGAAGGCCCGCTTTCGGTGGCCTTATGTGCTTGCCCTTTACAACAATGGCCAGGTTGTAAGAGCTGGCGAAATTGCCCGTGAAGAAGGCTTTTTTTACAGCCATGGCATGCTTTACGGACAACTGGTCGACCTGGTGGTTGCCGACAAAAAGAGCAAAGAGCTGGAACAACTTGTGAGGGGTCAACGAGAAATCGGCGTCATGACCGAGACAGACGCCGATTTCATGATGGCCAGAGCCATGATACTGCAGAGGCAGTTCAAAGAAGCAAGCGACGTGCTGCGAATCGTTTGTCAGCAACAATTGGAAGGACCGACGCGCAAGCAATACAATGTCAAGTTTGTCCTGGACATGGCGGCGGCCGGCCGTGCTCTGGAGGGCTACCTGGCCGCGCCCGACAAGCAGGCGGCCTTTGAGGCGTTGGCCAAAGATCTGTTGGACAAGAAAAACGACAAAGAACTCGAAAAACTGCTCGGTGAGCGCGCCAGGGCCGGCCTCACGGGACCTTGGTACTGGATTTATACGGGCGATTTGCACCTGCTCCGCGGCGAGCCCCAACTGGCAGAAACGTCCTTCGTCAAGGCCCAGAACCAAAGCGTGCAGCGCGATCCCTGGCATTGGCAAGCGCGCAATGGCCTGATGCGCGCGCATCCAGCTTGGCAAGACTGCATTGGCCTATCAGGAGCTGGGACCGGGAGTGCGCTCGTTTGAGGATCTGGCGGCCATGTGCATCCAGGAAAAGAACCCCGCGGAGCTGGAGTCCCTGATAGCTGCCCATCGAGTGGCTTATGCGGATGGTGGAGATTTGCCCGTGTGGAACGCGGAACTGCGCTGGCTCAAGAAGGATTATGAAGGCGTGCTGACGCTGCTCGAAGCCAATCGGGAAGAAGCCTTCGCGCTGCCTCGGAACAAAACCACGTATGACAACCTCTTGGTCCGCTCGCTCCTGAAACTCGACCGCATCGATGAGGCAGTGCGGCAGGCCGACCTGATTGGCCGGCGCAAGCTGAGCAACCGTGTCCTTGTGGTGCTGGCCCACGCGGCCACCGGCGACGCCAAGCAAACCATCGCGGCCACGGCTAAACTGGGTCCTCCGCGCTATCTGCTATGGGACTGCTACCATGACGAGGATCTCGGGCCGATGCTGCGCGGCGACGCCTTTCGCGAGTTCCGCGAACGCTTCCCAGAACCGCGCGAAAGGTATGGTCGATTTGGAGTCTATCCAATTGACGATTGAAACAGGCTGATTTTTATCACCGGCCCGGCGCACCGGCCGGAATCCCCGAAGCATTCGGCGCGGCCGCCTTGTCGCCTTCTTCCGCGACTTTCTTCATGAACATCATGCGTGTTTCGCGAAAGCGCGTGCCGACGCCGATGGGGCCTGCTGTCAACACCTCGACCTTGGTAATGCCCGCAATGCGGCCCGCGACGTTGGAGAAATCGCTGAACAGGGCAAACACCTTCTCGGCGGGCGCCTTGACGCGAGTTGTCAATTTGAATTTCGCCATGACTTCTCCAAATTGAAAAAAAAGTCTCCGACGAGAACTTGGCGTGCTCGTCGGAGACCCAGGGTTTCCCACCCGCTTGAACCTTTGTTACTTCTTGGCTGGCGATTTGTCGCCGTAGGCCGCATAGGAAAAGCCGGCAGGCCCCTTGGTTGTCGTGATGCTCACAAATCGGCTGTCGACCGGCTGAATCTTGGTGGCGGGCGGGGTGGCCGGCATGGGCACCGGGCTGGCCGGTCCGCCGTCATACAGATAAGTCCCGCCGTCAGCCGGCAGCATGGGAACCGCCTTCGCCGGCAGCGGTTGCGGCAGTCGTTCCCCGGACAGTGCCGGCCTGTAAGTCGCGGCGCCGCCGGTGGTTGTCGTGGCGCTTATCGGGTAGTAGCCGGAGGCCGGCGCGTAGGAAACAGGCGCCACTGCGGGTGCATAATAGTACGAAGGGCTGGAGTAGACGTACGAGGGATAGTACGACGGGTAGTAATAATATGGCGGGTAATAGCCGCCCCAACCATAGCCCAGGCCGTAGCCCAAGCCTAAGCCGAGGCCGAAGCCCCAACCGCCATAGCCGTAACCGCCATAGCCGTAACCGCCATAGCCATAGCCGCCACGCCCGTAGCCAATCCCATAACCCCCGCGGTAACCCACCCCGACGCCGCCGCGGAAACCGGCTACCCCGATGCCGCCACGTGCACCGGCAAAGCCTACGCCGCCACGTGCACCGCCAAAGCCGCCACGGCCGCCGCCGACGCCGCCACGCACGCCGCGGGTCAAAATGGTTTCGCTCAGGCCGTCGTACGACATAGTCGTTGTCTTGGCCTCGATGTTGCCGCCCAGCCGCATGGTGTCGCTGCTTTGGGCTTTTGCTTGCTGGCCGCCTGACAGCAGCGCCACAAGGCCTGCCGCGGCTGCCATCCAACACTTCTTCAACATGGTCATGCCCTCCAGAGAAAGAAAATAGGTTCTCTTCCGCAACCTCTAGCCTCATGCTCCAAGACGGCGTGTTCCGCTGGCATGCCATCTTTATCCATTGTAACGGTTAGGCGGGGCATGTAAATGGGCAAAAAGGAATCACGAAAGCACGAAAGACGAAAACACGAAAAAGCGTAAAGCATCACGGGGCAACTTCCTGAATTCTCGCCGAATACGCCTCCAGGTCTTTTCGCAAGTCTCTCTCCTTTTTCGTGCTTTCGTCTTTCGTGTTTTCGTGATTCTGTTTTCTTTACCATTACACCTGCAACACGCCCGTCTTGAACGCCCGCCCGTCATCATGCCGCACTGCCACGCTCAGAGCCGTCAGCATTGCCTGCGCGAGTCTGGGCGGGCTCGATGATCGCGTCCACCCACAGCCGGGCCGCGGCGTAGCGGACGTCGGTCTGCTCCTCGTAGCTCGCCTCGACCTTGCTGGCGCAGCTCCGCCAACTCCGCGGCGTCCGGCTCGTGGCCGCCGCGTTTCAGGGCGCTGACGGTGATGTCCAGCAGCGTGCTGGCCGCCTGCTCGCCGCCCATGACGGCGTAGCGGGCCGTCGGCCAGGCGAAGATGAAACGCGGATCGAACGCCTTGCCGCACAGGGCGTAGTTGCCGGCGCCGAACGAGCCGCCGAGGATCACGCGTCATCTTCGGCACCACGCTGTTGGCGATGACGTTGACCAGCTTGGCGCCGGCCCGGATGATGCCGGCCTGCTCGGAATCGCGGCCGACCATGAAGCCGTTGACGTCCTGCAGGAAGAGCAGCGGCAATCGCGTCTGGTTGCAGTCCATGATGAAGCGGGCCGCCTTGTCGGCGCTGTCGACGTAGATGACGCCGCCGAACTGCAGCGGCCCGTCGGCCGGCTTGCAGCGTTTCTGCTGATTGGCCACGACGCCGACCGCCACGCCGCCCAGCCGGCCGTAGCCGCACACCAGCGTCTGGCCGTATTCCGCCTTGTATTCGTCGAACGGGCCCGCGTCGAGAATGCACGGCAGCACGTCGCGGATGTCGTATTCCTGCGCGGCTCGGCTTGGAAGAGTCTGCGATCACGTCGGCGGCGCGGCCGGCGCGGCTGGGCATCGAAGGCGACGCGCGGCGCGTCGGCCGGCAGCAGCCGCGACCAGCCGGCGCAGCCGTTCGAGGCAGCTCGGCTCGTCGGGCTCGCGGAAGTCGATGGTGCCGCTGACCGCGGCGTGCATCGTCGGCGCCGCCCAGGTCCTCGGGCTGACCGTCTGGCCGATGGCCGCCTTCACCAGCGCCGGCCCGGCCAGGTACAGGCCGCTGCCTTCGGTCATCAGCAGCTTGTCGCACAGCACCGGCAGATAGCCGCCGCCGGCCACGCAGTTGCCCATGATGGCGGCGAACTGCGGAATGCCGGCCGCGGAGATGACGGCGTTGTTGCGAAAGATCCGGCCGAAATCGTCCTCGTCGGGAAAGACCTCGTCCTGCAGCGGCAGAAAGACGCCGGCGCTGTCGACGAGATAGACCAGCGGCAGCCGGTTGTCCATGGCGATGCGCTGGGCGCGCAGCACCTTCTTGGCCGGTCATCGGGAAAGAAGGCGCCGGCCTTGACGGTGGCGTCGTTGGCGATGATCATCGACCTGCCGGCCGGCGACGGTGCCGATGCCGGTGACCACGCCGGCCGACGGCGCGCCGCCCCAGTCCTGGTACATGTCCCAGGCGGCCCACAGGCCCAGCTCGAAAAAGGACAGTGCCGTCGATCGATCAGCCGGGCGATGCGTTCGCGGGCGGTGAGGCGGTTCTTGGCGTGCTGGCGTTTGATGGCAGCCTCGCCGCCGCCGGTTTGGATGATCTGCTCTTGGTGGCGCAACTCGGAAAGCCATTGCGTCATGGTTCGTGGCATTGGCAAAAAAACCTCGTTATTGGCCACTCATTTCGTCTCATCTCACCCCCCCCACACAACCCCTCGAGACGAAACAGGCAACGGATGACATTGAATTACAATGAATGCAACCAGATGCCATCAAGTGGGCTCGATTGCGTCTCACCGTGTTTAGCTGCCGGCGAGTTGGCGCCGCTCGTTGAGACTGAATTCGCACGCTTTCTGTTAATTGGGTTATCGGCGAAGCACGCCCTGGGGGGTTGGTATGGAAGCGCGAAGGGCGATGCAGGTCAATTGCCTTCCCAATCAGGGCCTGCAACATCGGCACCCCCAGGCGTGTGAACCGCTTGCCACGTCGCCGAACTTATTCCACTGCCTACGCTTCTCACGCTGGCATCGCACATCGCTACCTGAATGCTCTGCACGTTAAAACTTACAGCGGTGCCCGAAGTAGGGTTGCAAGCGGCCTGGGTGGGGGCGGGCTGCCAAAGCGCCATGCTCGCCCCAAATGTGGCGGCGTTAGGCGATGACAGCGCGTTGGTATCGGCCCACAACGAGCCTCCATTTGGCCCGCAATGGTGGTATTTGGTGGCAAACAGCAATGTCACGCTCAGGCCGTCAGGAAACGAATCGGGCATCTTGGGATAAATCGAGCGCGGTTTGGGGTGACAGCGTCCCGAGCCCGCCACCCGTGTAGAAAAGTCGAATGTTGACAGGATAATTCGTGGCACCGGCGCCGCTGTTGGAGAGCGTGGGATCCATGGTCGAAAGAAACGGTGGAACAACGGCCATCGGGTTCGGCGGCTGTTGGCGATAAAGCTGCGCCTGGTCCAAAAAAGGCAACAAATGCGTGTGGAAGCTGTATGGCGCGTCCTTTTCCCCGTAAGGGCCGAAGTAAGGCGGAAATTTTGTGTTTTGGTCATGGCAGAGGTGGACAGCCTTGGCACATTGGCTCATGTTGTTCATGGTGGCTGTGCGCGCTGCCGCTTCGCGAACCCTTTGCACCGCCGGCACCAATAAGCCGATCAAAGTCGCGGGCACGCAACACATCGCCGCCAAACCAAGACAAAGAACCGTTGGAATGAACCATGCCCTCTGCTTCCTTGGCGGTCGCCGCTCTTCGGCATAATCATCGTCCGAGGAGGCGGGCATGCGCCGCGAATGGTCCGGCACGACAAGCGGTGCGCCGCACTTGGGACATTGCGTTTTCGCGCCGCGGCAGCGCCTGACATTTCCAGACGCTCCTCGCACGACGGACACTCGAAGACGATTGCCATGGGTCTGTTTCCTTTCGAGGGGAAAATCTACGGCATCTTTGCGACTTCGGAAGTTATACGGTTTTTCGAATGTCAATTGCCTTCCCAATCCGCGCCAATGGCGTCACCGGCACCCGGCGTGTGAACAGCTTGCCACGTCGCTTGACTTACTCCAATGGCCACACTTCTTACGCTGGCATCGCATATCGCCACCTGAATGGCCTTCGCATCAAAACTCACCGCGGTGCCCGCGCTGGGGTCGCAAGCTGCTTGCGTTGGGGCGACCTGCCAAAGCGCCATACTCACGCCAAACGCGGCCGCGTTAAGCGATGACAACGCATTCGTGTCCGACCACAGCGAGCCCCCATTTGGGCCGCAGTGGTGGTATTTGGTGGCAAACAGCAATGTCATACTCACGCCGTCAGGAAACGACTCACGCATTTTGGGAAAAATCAGCGCCGCTCCGGTTCCCAGTTCGCCGAGGCCGCCCTGCGTGTAGAAAAGTCGAAGATTGACAGGATAATTCGCGGCGCCGGCGCCGTTTTTGGCGACCGTGGGATCTTCGAACGAAAAATAGGGCTGAACTATCGCCTGCGGGTCAGGCGTCTGTTGGCTATACAGCGGCCCCTCGTCCACATACGGCAGCAAATGCGTGTGAAAGCTGAAAGATCCCTCCTTATTCCCGTAGGGGCCGTAGTACGGTGGGTATTTCTTTAACTGGTCGTGCCCGAGGTGGACTGCCTTGGCACAGTGGCTGAGCTTGTTCATGGTAGTTGTGCGTGCAGCCGATTCGCGAACCCTGCCGACCGACGGCACAAGCAAACCAATCAAGGTCAAGCCCAGGAAACAAATCGTAGCCACACCGAGAATAGCATCAAGTGGAATGTGCCATGTCCACTTGTTACGTTGCGGCCGTTGCTCTTCGCCGAAATCATCTTTTGGCGACGTTGCCATGGATTTTTTCCATTCAAGCACACGTTCAAACGAAAACTGCCCAAGCCAGGAGGGACTAACCCAGTGCCATTGTCCTGCTCCCGCCGTGGCCAGTCAACGACATCTCAGTTTTTGATTGTATCTTCGCCCTCGCCGGCCTATATTCGCCATCAGCGTCCAAGGTCTGCCACCACCAATTTACCGCGAGACACTGCAATGATTCGCAATCTCTGCTGTCGCTGGGCGGGGCCGCTGGTCGTCATGGCCAGTTTTTGCGCCCCTGCCGCTCACGCCGTCGAAATCAAGCTCGTCAGGCATCCCGATTACCACAACGGGAAGGTCGTCTTCAGCTACCTCGGCGATCTGTGGACCGCCAACGACGACGGGTCGCACCCGCGCCGGCTCACCGTCCACCCGGCCCGCGACATCCATCCCCGCTTCTCGCCCGACGGCAAATGGATCGCGTTCTCCAGCGACCGCTTCGGCAATTACGACGTTTTCGTCATGCCGGCTGAGGGCGGCAAGGCCAGGCAGCTCACCTATCACAGCGCGGGCGATCTCGTCGTCGGCTGGTCGCGCGATTCCAGAAAGGTGATCTTCCAATCGTCGCGCGGCATGATGTTTCCCGGCATTCCCAACCTTTATGAGGTGCCCCTGTCCGAGGGCGCCGAGCAGCCGATCAACACCGATTGGGGCTTCTGGGGCAGCTATTCGCCCGACGGCGGCAAGTTCGCCTTCAACCGACATCCCATGGTCTGGTGGCGCAAGCACTACCGCGGCAGCTACGCCGCCGACCTTTGGGTCATGGACAATGCCACCCAAAAATTTCGCCGACTCGTCGACGACAAGACGCCCGATGAGGAAAAGGCCAACAACTTCTGGCCCATGTACGGCAACGGCGGTTTTATCTATTTCGTCAGCGACCGGGCCACCAGGGCCAAAAGCGGCACGCCCGAAGTGCTCAAGTCGGTCAACAACATCTGGAAGGTCAGCGATTCCGCCGGCGAGCCGGTCCAGGTCACGCATCACACCAGCGGCGCCCTGTTCTGGCCGTCGATGTCGTCCGACGGCAAGGTGATCGTCTATGAGGAGAACTTCGGCCTTTGGAAGCTCGACGTCGCCAGCGGCAAGTCGACCGAGATCAAGATCGACATCACCTCCGACGACCAGGAAAACAACCTCGAAACGCTCACATTCAACGGCGAATGCGACAGCTTCACGGTCTCGCCCACCGGCAAACGGGCCGTCATCAGTGTGCACGGCGAGTTGTTCACCATCGCCACCGACAAGGGCGAAACCCGCCCGCTCACCAAGACGCCTCACATCCGCGAAATGCAGCCGGCCTGGTCGCCCGACGGCAACTGGATCGCCTTTATCGGCGAGGGCGAGAAGGACGGCCAGGAGCACATCTGCGTCTGCGATGAAAAGGGCGGCCAGATGAAATATATTTCAACCGGCGACTCGATGAAAAGCCAGATCCGCTGGGCGCCGGATTCCTCGGCCCTGCTGTACACGGCCAGCGACAACAAGCTATACAGGTATGCCTTCAGCGACGGCAAAACCGCCGTGCTGGCCGCCAGCGAATCGGGTATCAACAACGCCCGCTGGTCGCCCGACGGCAAATGGATCAGCTTTAACAAGGCCGGCAAGAATATGCTGTCTCACGTCTACGTCATGCCGGCAGCCGGCGGCGAGGCCAAGCGCGTCACCAGTCCCGAGACGTTCAGCGATACGGCGGCGGTGTGGACGCCCGACGGCAAACATCTCGTTTACATGAGCAGCCTTGACGTGGGCAACGGTCCCATTTCGCCCAATAACAAGATGTCGGCTCAGCTTTACCTGTTGCCGCTCATGCCGGAGGACGGCGACAGCAGCGAAAAGGGCATCGACAGCGAGGAAGCCGCCAGGCGCATGGCCGGCAGCGAAAAAGCCGGCGGCAAAGGACAAACGACAGCCGCGGCGGAGGTCAAAATCGACTTCACCAACATGGGCCGGCGGGCGCGCCAATTGACCAAGGTCGGCGACAACATCAGCAGCTTCACCGTCAGCCCGGACAGCAAGTCGGTCGTGTTCGTGACCAGCGGCACCGAAGGCGGCCGCACCGTGCAGTCGATCTGGTCGATGAACATGGCCGGCGGTCAACCGACTCGTGTCGTGCAGAGCAGCATGGCCGATCCGGATGCCATGCCACCTGCCAAAGGCGGCGGCTTCGGCGGCGGCGGGCTCACGGCACTGCAATTCGCCAAGGACGGCAAGGCCCTTTACTACAAGCAAGGTAAGTCGATCTATGTCGTCAACATGGGTGGTCCGATGGCCGATTCGCCTGCCGGGACCAAGAGCGGCGCGGCGGCCAAGAGTGACACCACGGCTGCGGGCGGCAAGAAAATCAATTTCGTCGCCAAGGTTGAAGTCGATCACCGCGCCGAGCGGCAGCAGGTCTTCCTGGAATCGTGGCGCGTCATGCAACACCGCTTCTACGACGCAAAGATGCACGGCGCCGACTGGGACAAAGCCAAGGCGATGTACCAGCCGCTCTTGCAGCATGTGGCCGACACCGAAGAGCTGCACAACGTCATCAGCATGATGCTGGGCGAGCTGAACGCCTCGCATACCGGCATTTCGGGCGGAGGCCGGCCCAATGCCGCCGTCAACAACACCCGGCATCCGGGCTTCGACATGGCGCCGGATAAAAGCGGCTATTACAAAGTGACACACGTCTACCAAAACGGGCCTTGCGACAAGGATTACGTCAAGCTCAAGGCTGGCGACTTCATCCTGGCCCTCAATGAGCAACCGCTCAAGTCAGGCGACAATTACTGGAAGGCGTTCACCCTGGCCCCGCCCGGTCGTTTCGAGTTCATGGTCAACAGCAAACCGGTTGCGGACGGCGCCTGGACGGTCAAAGTCACGCCGATCAACATCACGCAGCTTGGCAACCTGCAATACGAAAAATGGGTGGCCGAGCGTCGGGCCATGGTCGATCGCCTCAGCGGCGGCGAAATCGGCTATTTGCACATCCGGCAAATGAACGAACCGTCGCTGCGCCAGTTCGAGCGCGACCTCGCCATGCTGAGCGGCAAGAAGGGCCTGGTCATCGATCAGCGTTTCAATCCAGGCGGCAGCATTGACCAGGAGCTTTTGCAGATCTTGCAGCAGAAACAGTATCAAAAGACGATGCAGCGTGGCGCCATGGAGATCACCAGGCCGTTGCGCGGCTTCTTCGGGCCGATGGTGGTCATGGCCAACGAACGCTCGACCTCAGACGCGGAAGTGTTCCCCGACGGCTTCCGCACGCTCAAGCTCGGCAAGGTGGTCGGCGTGACCACCTATGGCGCGGTCATCGGCACGGGCGCCCATCAGCTTCTGGACGGCTCGACCATACGCACACCGGGTTCGGGATTGTGGAATGTCAACGGCACCAACCTGGAAAACAACGGGATCGTGCCGGATGTGTATGTGGATAACACGCCTGAAGATTTCTTCCGCAGGCGGGATGCCCAGATCGAAAAGGCGGTGGAGGTGCTGCGCCAGAAATAGTAGCAATTTGCCGCTTGCGGCTTCGCGCTCGTCGGAAGTTTCATCGAGCGCGAAGCCGCAAGCGGCAGTTTCCGCGAAGCCGCAAGCGGCAATGTTGTTTAACCACCGAGCGCGGTCAGATCCACTACCACGCTCTCGCCGGGCTGCACCTCGACTCGGTGTTTCCGGATGATTTCAGCGCCTGACTCGTCAACCCAGCTGGCCCGCACTTCGTAAGTATTTCGCATGACTGGATAAAGCGGCGGCGTCACGAAACGGCGGCTGGCGCCGGTTTGCGCTGTCACCTTGCCGTCAAACCAAAGCTCTGCCTTGTTCGGCACCTTGACCTCAATTTTCGCCGGCTTGCCAGGCTGCACCGGGGTGGTGGAAGTTGCCATCGGCACAACGTAGACGATGTGCGTCCCGCCGCCGGAACCCGACGGATAGTAGCTCGATACCGAGCCATAATTGGGGTAGCTGCTATATCTGGGGTATAACCCCGACCAATTGCCGGGCGAGGCAATCGGATTGTTCAGATACGGCACATACGGGAAATACGGGAAAAACGGCGTTCCCCCAAAACCAGTCCGCCCTGGAAAAAACACCCCGCGGCCTCCGGTGAACCGCGCCCGCTGGGCTTCGCTTCGGTCCACTGCCGCCAGCAGCAGCACCGCCGCCAAAGCAATTCTGACGAATGATTTCATGACTTTCTCCCCTTTAGTGTCAATCCGGTAGAACATCCGAGGTTTATTAAAGTTCGGATGTTTGCGCGGTTATCCGGACAATACCCTATCTTACCAGGTTTTACCATAATCCAAGGTCAAATGTCCCAGAAATGGTCCGCCAAGCCCACCAGGCCGCGCTGCGGTACTCGCAGTGGATTTTGGCTTGCCCTAGCGTCCCCGGGCTGACGGCCCTCTCAGTCTTGGTTTCAAAATCGATGCCGATCAGGTAAACCTGACCCTGCACCTCCGGGTCGTTGGGGTCCGAGCCCGGCTTCATCGCGAGCGGCCCGCCGCCCTTGGTCGTCAGCTGCAAGGGCACGGTCTTGTCGGCCAGCGTCGGCACGTGGACAACTCGCCCCGGCCAGGTCTGGCTGCCGAAGCCGTGAATGCGCACCGTCACCAGCAGGTCCTGCCCGTTTTTCTTTTTCCTGGCCAGGTCGGTTCTGATCAGCGAGTAATCGTCAGGCGAGACCGGCACCAGCATGCGCAGCTTGGTGGTGTCGCCGATGTGGCAGAACGGCTTGTCCATATCCGCCTTTTCCCAGGGCTTGAATTTATCTTCCGCGGAGGGCGAACCCATCACGTAGCCGTCGCGCGGCGCGGTGAGCACCAGGAGTTTTTTTTGCTGCTGCAAGCTGGCCAGTTCTCCCTGGGTTTTGATGAGCTGGATGCCCACGTCGGTGATCCGCCGCTGCAGCTCTTCGCTGTCTTCCTTGGCCTGGGCCTGGCTTTTTTCCACGCCGTATCTTTCCCGCAGCTCGCGCTGCTCCTGCTCCGTCGCGTCGAGCGTGACTTCCTTCTTGGTCAAGACGAAGCTCTTGAAGATGGCCAGCTCCGCGCCCTTCTTGACGAACTGGCCCTCCGACACAAAGATTTTGATCGGTTGGCCCGGAAGCACCACGGGCACTTTCTCCACCGCTTCCGGCTGCAGCTGCAGCAGGCCCACTTGCCGAACCCGGCTGACCGGCAGCGGCAGGAAGAAGAACGCCAGAATGACGGACGCCACCACGATCGTCGATATGGTAACCCGCATCGGTTTCATGTCGGGAAGCCTCCCTCGCTTGTGAATGTTTTTGCCCAGCCGCCACAGCGGCCAGCCGATCATCGAGCCGAGCGCCGCCACGGCCAGCATGGTGCTGATGACCTCCAGCTTGTACGGCTTGAGAAATGTTGCCATGAACTTGAGAATGACAAAAGTCACCACCCAGCGATAAACGTAGCTGACGACGGCGTAGAGTGACAAACAGCACCCGGCGGTCAGTTCCATGTACGGCTCCGGCTGCATCTCGATGCCCAGGCAGTGCTCCATGACCAGGCGCTGCAGATAGCGATTGGACCGGTCGCGCAGGTTGGGGATTTCCAGCCAGTCGGCCAGGACGTAGTAGCCGTCGTAACGCATCAGCGGATTGCCGTTGAAGACCACGGTGCTGACGCTGCACACGACCATCAGGCTGAGGACTGAGTTGTTGATGAACGGATGGCTGGGCGAGTTCCACCAGACAAACGTGGCGATGGCCGCGATCATCAGCTCGACGTAGATGCCGGCGAAGCTGATGATGATGCGTTGCCATTTGCTGGGCAGCGTCCAGGCGTCGGAGACGTTGCAATACATGCACGGCGACAGGCACAGGAACAACAGTCCCATCTCGTGGACTTCGCCGCCGAAGGCCTTGCAGCTCAGGCCGTGGCCGAATTCGTGGATCACCTTGACGATGCCCAGGGCCGCCCACAGGTAAACGACCGTCTTGAAATTGAAAAACTCGTGATAAGCCGGCAGCCGATCCTGGAAGGTCTCGAAATGCGTCAGCACCAGGAGGACGGCGGCCAGCATCACCGCCGCGCTGGCGGCCAGAAACGCCATGGTGAACATGAAACGCAGCCAGGGCAGCATCGCCACGAGCAGCTTTTCCGGATCGAAGACCGGAATCTTGATGTAGAGGATGTTGGTGAGCGTCTGCATGCATCTCGCTGCGGCGGCGCTTCTTGCGGCGCGTCGTAAAGCTGCTTGCCGGCCTGCGGCGATTCGTTCTGCGCCAGGCCCCGCCTTGAGCAGTTGCTGGCCGAACTGCTCGAGGTCCTCCAGCGTCAGCCGTTCGGGACGGAAACGCTTTTCGAACGCCTTCTGGGCCTGGTCGAGCGTGTGGCCGCCGTCCATCATCTGGATGAGGAAGTGCTCCTGTTCCTTGAAGCGATAATAGCGCAGGCTGACCGGGTCCTTGACGACGAAGTAGGTACGGCCCTCGTAGCGGTGCGGGCTGATGTCGAGGTCGGGCCGCACCCGCAGGCGCACCCTTTTGCGGCGTTCGACGTCACTGGCGGGAATATCTTGCAATGCGGGCATGGGTGCAACTCTCAGGTTTCATATCTTGTGTCAGGCTGGAAGCCTGACCTACGTGGTTGTAGGTCAGGCTTCCAGCCTGACGTTATTATCACTTACCTTCCGGCAGCTTCACCACCATGGTCACCCGTTGGCCCGGCTTGAGCCTTGGATCACCCTGGGCGTCGAGGGGGGTGGAAACATTAATCATGGCCCGGGCCTTGCCGCCGTCCACCGACGGCTCGACCACGAGACGGAATGGCTGGTTGTTGGCGTCCAGCATGATACGGTGGTTATCGACGGCGGCTTTGTCGGGCAGCCGCCACAGATGGACGTAGCCGAGCTTGCTGCCGGTCACCGCGAAGTTTTGGCCTTCCGCCGGCGCGAAGGCCGCGCAGGTGATGGTGGCGTGGTCGTTGGTGACCAGCTCGCGCACCTGGTAGGCCCGCTCGTCGGCGGTGGGAGTTTTCCACAGGTGCAGCCGCCCTTCCCCAGCGCCGCCGGTCAGCATCAGCGAGGCGTCCGGCGAGAACAGGGCCAGCGTGTCGAAGTTATTGGACCCGGCCAGGTTTTCGAGCACGCACACCGTCGATTGATCGGCGGCATTCATTAGGTGCAACGTCTTGCCCTTGTCAAACAGCATGAAGCGGCCGTCGCTGGTCACGTCGAGTTGGTCCACGGTGCCGTCGCGGTTGGCCTTCGTGCGGATGAGCTCAACGGCCTTCTTGCCGAGCCGCCAAATGCGGAGCGTTTTGTCGCGCGCCGCCGACACCAGGGTGGCCTGCGGCGTGAAGTGCAGCGACGTGATGGTGCCCTGGTGCGGGCTGTACACGCCGTGCTCTTCGTCGAAGACATACACTACTTCGCCATCCGCCACTCTGCGCAGCACGATGCTGTAGTCCTCGCCGCCGGTGGCCAGGTATTCGCCGTCGGGGCTGAAGGCCAGGGCGGTGACTTTGCCGCGATGAGGGTTCTTGAACTCCACAGGTTCCGGGTTTTCCTGGTCGAGGTCCCAACGCACCAAGCTGCCATTGTCCAAGCCCACCACGATCCACGCCCCCTTGGGACTGGCGGCCACGGTGCGCACGGCGGCTTTGCACTGCAGATACCGTAGCGGCCTCGTTTGGCCGTCCTGCCACACGATAACCATGTGGTCTTCGCTGCCGGAGACGAAGCGCTTATTGTCGGCCAGGACCGCTACGCACGTCACTTCTTGCGTGTGGGCCTGCATGAACTCAAGCTTGGGCTCCATTTTCACCGACGGCTCCAGGTAACACTGGGCATTTTTGGTCCTGGAAAGCGTGTTGGCGTACTGCGAATCGACGGAGCCTTCGATCTTCAAACGGCTGACGCTCCACAGTTGCAGGATGGCACTGGAGTCTTGCGCTTGATCGACTCGCCTTCCTTTTTGTAAATCTTCTTGATCCGGCTCTGGCCTCGAACGTCGCTGGTCAAAAAGTGATTGTCCCTAATCCAGACGGCCTGGTCCCATTCCTTTTGGGCAGTCAGGATGTTTTGTTCCTCTTCCATTCTTTCGCCGTCGTACTTGGCAACCGATACCTCCGCATCGCCGATGTCCGCGTCGGAGACAACTCCTTTGATTCCTGTCCCTATTAAGCGCTGAAGCGTTTGCAGCCGTTTTTTTGTTTCCCGCAAGATGGACTTGGTTGCCCCAAGCTTGACGTTGGCAATTGTGACTTTGAGTGCTTTGATGTCCAGATCCAGCGAGGCCAATACAGGATTGACGACGGCCACCACTTGCCCGAATTCGACGGTGTCGATTTCCTCCAGCGGGCGGTAATAGATTTCGCGCAGTCCTGGACCCAAGTCTTGGTAGCCTCGTCAAACTTCTGGCCGTAATAGATTTTCTTCTTGAGGATGGGCCTGCCCCCAGGGGGCTGATTCGCAAGGTCTTTTTCGTCGACCGGCGTGCCGACAAACAGCAAATGTCCCTCCACCAGCTTGGGGCTGGAGATATCTTGCGTGTGGGCGACCACACTGCAAAGGTCGAAGGGCAGCACTTTGTAAGGTGAGGGCGGGCTCTCCGCTAGCTTGGGAAGCTCCTTGGGCTCGTAAAGCGGCTCGCCGATGTCCACCTTGGGATTCGTCGGTTCTGTAACCGGCCCTGCTGGAGGGGGACTGATCGGGACAAACTCGTCAAGCCAGCCCATGCCATAAGCCACGCCGCCGGCAAGGCAAACGGCCAGCAGGATGACAACGATTACTCGAAACATGATTGAATCTCCTCGTTCAAATGCGGGCTGCAAGAAAAACCACACCAACCCGAAGCGCAAGCGAGGATTACTGTTGCCCCTCGCTTGCGCTTCGGGTTAATAATGTCTTAAAAGAAGAACACGACCTTCTCGAAAATGAATTCCCATACGCCGTAGAGCAGCGAATATCCCATGGCTCGATTGCCGCAGCGGATGCGTGTGCGCACCTCGAGGCCGGCAACGAGATGCTCCACCGGCATCTGGTAATCGGTGGGAATATCCGCGCCGGAGAGGCGCACCCAGGCCAGCGTCACTGGTTCCGACTCGTTGTTTTCATTCTTGTCGGGAGTCGCCTCGGCCGCCACCTTGTCGCGGGACAGCTTGCCCTTGTACTTGCTGGTCGGCTCGCTGGCCAGCAGGATATCGACGTCCAGCACTTCTTCCTGCTTGTTCGCCCTGGCCCGATCAAATGCAGACAGGACCTGGCCGATGTGTTTCTGGGGAATCTTGAGCTCGATTTCCCATTGCCCCAGCTTGTTCAATTTCGGAACAGGGTTGTATTCGCCCAGGCGCAAAAGCGGCGTCGATTCCTTGATGGTCGCTCCCGTGAGCTTTTGGCGGAAGTCGGGGGTCAGCACCACGCCATTGATGGGGCTGAGCACCCAGACTTCTCCCGGGTTGAGCGGATCGACGTTGTACAATTCACGCATTTTTTTGAGCAGTTGCTGTTTGCCCTTGAGCGTGCCCGCCAACTCAATGCGCTTGAGCTGCAATTGCTGTTTGGTGGCGGCCGCGGGATCATTCTGAATCTGGCCGCCCACCGCGTCAATTTGTTGTTTCAGGGCGTCGATCTCGGGAACCAACGTGGACAGCATCTCCTGGATCTCAGGAGCGTAGAGCCGAACAAGCTCTTCACCCTTGCCCACTTGCTGGCCGGACTTGAGGTTTTGCTGGAACCCCCTCACCTGGGAGTTCATGGGACCGAAGATGAAGGGCCGTTCGATCGGCCACACCTGGCCCTTGGCTTCCATTTTGAGCGGATACGGCACCGCGATCAGCGCCACCACCAGCACCATCACTCCCAACATCACCGCCAGGGTGATCGCCTTGGCCTTGCCGCCGAGGCCGTCCTGCAGCTTGGCGATCGGCATCCAGATGAAGCGAAATGGAATACGTTTGTGCTCGGTGGCGTTGTAAAGCGCCGAAGTGGCGTGCTTGCCGATGACCTCGAGCCGGGCCGTGAGCTGATCGGTCGTGGTGGGCGGGTCAAACGACTCCATCATGAGGGCCGACCGGGCCGGCTTCTTGGCGTCGATCTCGCGTTCGTCCTTGAGCGGCATGATCACCAGCAGCTTGCTGGTGCTTTCGGCCAGGTAGCCGTCGAGGGCCTTCAGCACCGCGGGCGGCAGCGAATCGTCCTTGGCGCCGGTGAAGACCAGTTTTTCGCCCCAGGCCAGCACGGCATCGAACAGCTTGCGCATGAGCTGGACAAGGTTGGAGCGTTTCTCGACAACGTCGGCGCCGCTGATCGCCTCGACCTTGCATTTCTTGCCGCCCCTGCGGACGCCGACACTGATGCGGTCGCATTCGATGAGCCGGCGGGCTTCATTGGCGACGAGATAGGCGACTTCGGTGGGGTTGAGGCTGTTGTGGATCTGCCGAGCGAAGGTTTCGAGTTGTGTCCAGACCTGCTGCTGGCCGACCATCTGCCGTAGCTGATGGTTGCGGGCATACCCGGCAGCCAGGCCGGCCATGCGCACCAGGAACTGCAGGAAGCCGCGCTGGGCGTCAGGACCGCGGTTGGGATCTTGCCAGATCTCGATCAGGCCCTGGACCTGTTTGTCCACCACCACCGGCGCCAGCAGGACAAGGTAGTCGGTCGGGTTGCCAGGTGCGGGCCGATTGCCCTCGGCGGCGCCCGAAACCGCTGCGCGGCGGCAGGATACGCGGCTGAGCCTTGGCCAATGCCTGCCGCAGCAATTCGTCATGGCTTTCGCGGCCTTCCTCGCTGCGGTCGAGGCCGACTTCCCGCATGTTGATCTGGTATTGCAGCTGCAGATTTCCCTGCTGGGTCAACAGCCAAACCGCGCCGGCCGGGGCGGCCAGGGCTTGCAAGACCCGCTTGAGGAATTCCCCATAATAATCTGGGGGCGACATGTCGGTTTCGGAAAGATGGGCAATTTCCTCCGCCAGCCGGTTGATTTGGCGGCGGGCTTGCTCAATGAGGTTGACTTCGTTCTGCTCGGGGGTGGTACTCACAGTGAAACCTCGCGAATTTAGTCTGACGGGTCGGCAACAGCCAGCAATGCCTGAAAACTGAATGGTAAACGACAAACGCCAAGTCGGCAAGGGCCAGAAACACCTCTCATGGATTTTGCCCCTATTGTAAGACGACAAACCGCGCAGTTAGCGTTCCAAGAAAACTCGGCAGAGTTTCTCAAGTCCACGCAGTATGACAGCCGATGAAGAAAAGGAGTATGTCCGGGGGGGTACACTCAAATGATGGTGCATTTCAGATTTCAGATTGGCGATTGCAGATTGCGCATTGCGTCTGCAATGTCCAATCTGAAATCTGCAATTTGTGTTTGCGTGGTCATTTGCGTGCTGGCGCCGGCGGCGGCCCAGGCGCAGACGCCGCCGGCGCGTTTGTCTTTTGCCGAACCTGTTCCGGTGGAAGCCGCGTCGCCGGCCGACCCAGGCATTCAGCAAGCGCAATGCGCCAGTTGCGGCAACAGCGGCGGGCTCATCAGCCCTGGCGGCTCGATTTTCGGCCAGGGGGACGGGCCCTTTGGCGGCTGCAGCACGTGCGGCGGTCGCGCCGGCCAGTGCGTGCCTGGACGCGAGCAATGTCCGCCCTGCGAGCAAAACAACTGCATCGACCGTTTCTTCTGCTGCGTTTACGATTGCATCTGCTGCCCCGATCCCTGTTACGATCCACGCTGGACGCCGATTGCCGACGCCGCGTTTTACGTCGACGCCGTGCGGCCGCAGACGCAGACGCGCATCCGCATCGATCCTGGCTTCGACGTGGTCCTGCCCGACCGCGCGGAATACTTCTGGCGCAGACCGGCAACGGCGGCAAGGGCCCGTCCAAAAGCGAAGGCAACGTCAATTACACCGACACCATGCTGTACACCGAAGCCGCCACGGGCAGAGTCGGGGCGTTTTTCGAGATGTCCTACATGTCGCTGGACCCCGAAAACAATCCGCACGCCGCCGGCTTTGGCGACATGATGGTGGGCACCAAGACGCTGCTGCTGGATTGCGAGCTTCTGCAAGTCGGCATCGAATTCAAGACCTACCTGCCGGTCGGCGACGCCAGCAAGGGCCTGGGCACGGGCCACGTGTCGCTGGAGCCGTCGCTTTTGGCCGGCCTGCGCATTTCCGAGTGCAGCGCCTTGCAGGGTCAGTTGTCCGAATGGATTCCCATCGGCGGCGACCCGAACTATGAAGGCGCCATTCTCCATTACCATCTAAGCTGGAACAATCTCCTGTACCAATTCCATCCGCAGGTGCCGCTGATCAGCACGATGGAATTCAACGGCTGGTCGTTCCAGACCGGCTCGTACACTCTGCCCGACGGCGCCGCCTACCAGAAAGCGGGCGACTCCAGTTATTTCAGCGCCGGCCCCGGCCTGCGGCTATTTGTCTGCGACAAGCTGGACTTCGGCTGCGGCGTGAGCTTCGCGCTGACACAGGAGCACTGGGCGGCCACGCTGTTTCGGAGCGAGCTGCGGCTGCGGTTTTAGAATTGGAGCTCAAGCCTCTCTCGTGGTACGATAGAGGATCGGAAAATCCGATTGGCACCGTGCCGCCGCCGCAATCTCCTCCTCGGAGCCCGATAAGTGTCATCGCCTCTTGGAAAGTTGCGGACCCGCGGCCATGTACTTGCCGACCTGAGCATTAATTATGTCGAACGGCGTGTGCTGCTCTGCGGGTACTCGGTACAACGGATTTACAACGATTATGGTTATGACCTGATGATGTCCACTTACAAACCGAACGGTGAAATCGAGGGAGGAATCGTGTTCTTCCAGGTCAAGGCGACCGATTCGCTCCCGCTACTTGCAGGCGAAAGAACTATCTCGTGGGTCGTTAGCCGACGTGATCTGCGCCTGTGGTTGAACGAGGCCTACCCGATCATCCTGGTCGTTTACGACGGGCGACGAGAAAGGGCATTTTGGCTGCATGTGCAAGCCTACTTCATCGACCAGCCGACTTCCGGTTTGTTTCTGGCAGGACAGACCATCAACGTCCATCTGCCGGTGAGCAACCGCCTCAACCACCGCTCAATGCAGCAAATTGTGCAGCGAAAGAACGCAATCCATGCCAGCATTCAAGAGAGGGATCGCCATGATGTCTAAAACGCAATTCAAGTTTTCCAGCCTGCGCATTTTGCTGTCGGACCTTGGATTCAAAGAGGTTGCCGTTAAGAAACCCTATATCGGATTCGAGCAAGACGCATGCGACGCCTCCATCATCCTGCCGCCTTACAGGAGCAATGCCTTGCTTGCTCCTCACCATCTGGCGCAGGTGCGAATCATGCTGGACGCAAAGGGGCTGATGGATGCCGAGGAGTTTGACCGGCTGGTGGCAGGAATTCAAACTCGACATTCGGCATCGAGTTGATGCAAGGTCTCCAAGGTGGCCCCCGCTCAGCTGAGAAACTCGACAAACCGCCCATACGGCTCATCCCATCGCTGTGGCTGCCGTGGTTCGAATTCCCTCACGTCAAATGATTGCCGCACCACCTCCCGCGCCTCCGCCAGCGATCCGAGCAGGCCCAGGCCCATGGCTTGGACCACCACGTTGCCGATGGCCGTCGCCTCCACCGGACCCGCGATCACCGAACGATTACAGGCGTCGGCGGTCAACTGGCATAGCAAGGTGTTCTGACTGCCCCCGCCGACGATGTGTATCACGTCAAGCCGCCGGCCCAGCAGTTCCTCCAGGCGCCCAAGCACCCAGCGGTATTTCAGCGCCAGGCTCTCCAGTGCGCAACGCACCACGGCACCCGGCTCGACGGGCGCTGTCTGGCCGGTGCGCGTGCAGAAATCGGCTATTGCTTCCGGCATGCTCGGCGGCAGCATGAACGACGCATGATCGGGATCGACCAGGCTCACCAGCGGCGGGGCGGCTTCGGCAAGCCGGACCAGCTCTTCATAGCTGTAAACCTTGCCGGCCCGCTCATAGGTGCGGCGGCACTCCTGCACCAGCCACAAACCCATGATGTTTTTCAGGAAGCGAATCGTGCCGCTGGCGCCGCCTTCGTTGGTGAAATTGTGGAGCAGAACTTGCTCGCTAACCAGCGGCGACGCAATCTCGGCGCCCATCAGCGACCAGGTGCCGGAACTGATGCACGCCCAGCTGCCGCCGCGCGCGGGACCGCGGCAAAGGCCGAGCCGGTGTCGTGCGTCGCCGGGGCGATCACCGGAATCGGTGCCAGGGCCGTGTCGTTTGCCACGCCCGGCAGCAAGGGCCCCAGGACAGTGCCGGCGGACACGAGCTTGCCGCATAAGCAGCGGGGCAAGCCGAAAGCCTCCAGAAGGCCGAATGCCCAGGTGCGCGACAGCGGGTCAAGCATCTGGCTGGTGCTGGCGTTGGTATACTCGTTGGCCTTGATGCCGGTGAGCAAATAGTGAAACAAATCGGGAATAAATAGCAAGGTCTCAGCCACTTCCAGCAGCGGCGAGCGGTCGCGCTGCAGGGCCAGCAGCTGGAAAAGCGTGTTGAAGCGCATGAACTGAATGCCGGTCTGGCGAAAAATCTCCCAGCGGCTGACGCGGGCAAACGCTTCTTCGAGGATGGTTTCGGTGTGGGGATCCCGGTAATGGCGGGGATTGCCCAGCAGCATGCCGTCGCGGCCGAGCAGGGCGAAATCGACGCCCCAGGTATCGATGCCGACACTGTCGGCGCCGCCATGCTCGGCCGCGGCCTTGCGCAGCCCTGCGACAATTTCGCCGTAAAGCCGAGGGACGTCCCAGCACAGCGTGTCCAGCATCCGCACCGGACCGTTGGCGAAGCGGTGAATGACCTCCAGACGGAGCAGCTGTCCGTCGAAAAGCCCCATCACGCCGCGGCCGCTTTCGGCGCCCAGATCGAAGGCCAACAGCTTTGTGGTCGCCCTCGCCCTTGCCCTCGCCATCACACACCAAGCACGGAGTTAATGCTGTTGACCAGGTCGCGTTCCTGCGGGCCAAAAGCGAAGGTTTTCACGGGCTGGTCCCCGCCCTTGAAAATGAAAACCCGCGGGATGGAGTTGATGTTGTACTTCACCGCGATGTCCTGGGCGTCATCGACGTTGAGCTTGCCGACTTTGACCTTACCCGCGAACTGGGCGGCCACCTTGTCGATGGTCGGCGCTAAAGCGCGGCAAGGTCCGCACCACGGCGCCCAGAAATCAACCACCACCGGAATGGCGCTTTGCTCGACTTCGCTCGTCCAGTTATCTTTGGTGAACTCGATCACATTTTGACTAGCCATCACACATCGTCCTTTCATTGGGGTGGCGGTTGCCCGCAAAACCTCCGGCAAGTCGCGAAACTTGCCGCCAGGAAGCATTATAAGACGGGAACTCGCCAGTGGTAGGTTAGAAGGTCCGAGTGGGGAAAAGGATTCAGCGGCGTGCGGAAGAGTGAAGAGTGAAGGGTGAAGAGTGAAATCCGTCCATTTCACTCTTCACCCTTCACTCTTCACTCTTCCTTTTGGTATCATCGAAATAGACCTTTCCTCCCGGCTGGAGTTGACGTCATGTTGCGCGTGTTTTCCGTTGTCGCCGCCTGTTTGCTGGTAACTCCCGTGGCTTGGCCCCAGGTTGAGAAGCAGCCCGCCAAGGAGCAGCCGCCCGGCAAACTCACCGTGTCCTGGCACGGGCAATCGTTTTTTTCGTTCGTGTCGACCAAGGGGACGGTGTTTGTCTTCGACCCGCACGCCCTGCCCGAATACGGCCGGTTGGAGCACGTGGTTCCCAATTTGATCATGACCAGCCACAATCACAACGACCATAACCGCGTCGAGATTTTCGAGAACAGCAAGGAAAAGGGCGACAAGGCACCCAAGGTTATCCAGGGTTTGACGCAAGGCCCCGACGGCCGGGAGACGTGGAACATCGTCGACGAAGATTTCCGGGATTTGCACATCATGTCCGTCGGGGCCTACCACGACGATGTCAAGGGCATGAAGCACGGCTTGACCGCGATGTTCGTGGTGGAGGTCGATGGCTGGCGAATTTGCCATCTGGGCGATCTCGGCCATGACCTGTCGTCCAAGCAGCTCAAGGCGCTCGGGCCGGTCGACTTGGTCATGGTGCCCTGCGGCGGCATTTATGGGCTGAATGGCAACGAGGCCCGCACCGTCATCGATCACCTCAAGCCCAAGCAGTTTATCTTGCCGATGCACATCGGCAACGCCCGCTACGACGATCTGCTACCGGTGGATGAATTCATCGACGACAGCCCCTATCCCTGTGCCATCGTTCGCGACGGGGCGCTGGTTTACAGTAAGAATGCCCGCAATAATGTGGGCTGGCTGAAGGACAACGCCAAAACGTCGGATAACACCCTGGTGCTCGAAAAGCACGATCAGAAGCGGGCCGTGATCGTCAATTTGCACTACTGGCCGTCGGCGAACAAGAAAAAAAAATAGGTGTGCTAAGCGGCACAGGCTGGAAGCCTGTGCTACCTGTACCACAGGCTTCCAGCCTGTGCCGCTTAGCAGCTGGTGCCGCGGCTAGCCAATTTCAAAAAATCCCAGTTGCCGGAAAGCCCGGCGGCGCGGGACAATGGGCTTGTTGGCGCGAGCGCAGCAGGAAGGGGGACTGGCTGCTTTAGCCCCGCCCCCCATAATCTGCAGTGGGGGCGATCCGCTGGCCTTCAGACGCGCAACGCGTGCACGAAGCGGCGACGCCGAGGACAACATGGAGTTCCAAGGAAAGGTGGTGACAATGGATTGAATCGGTGTCAGCGGGAGTCGCGGCCCTGGCCCGTGGGGCAGTTCGTTTGGGGATGGGCCATCCTTCTGCTATCAAGGAGACTCCCGGTAGATATGCCGGCTTTCGCGGGCGTCATCGTTTGTGTTCCACTAAAGGAGCCAGAGAGATGACTCGGAGAACTCGACCTGCGCCCGCCGGTGAGGATAAGGTTTGGGAAACCCTTTCCGCTTTGAGCGCCGCGCCGCCCTGTGTCGGCCCCGCTGCTGGGGCGACGCCGCGCTTTTCTTGACCCTGCCGCTATTGCTAAATCACCGTCCGCGATCTTGGACGCCAACCCGAAGCGCAAGCGAGGGTCCGCGTTTTCCCTCGTTTGCGCTTCGGGTTGGTGTGCAGCCGTCTTGAAACTGCTCGGCAGGCGGTTTATCATCCATTCTGTTGGTGCCATCTCTTTTCGGGAGGTTTAATTGATGCAGCGCTATAGTTGGGCTTTGACGGCCCTTGTTGTTTCGGGCGGCCTTTTGCTCCTGGCCATCGACTCCGATGCCCGCGGCCAAACGCCAAAAACTGCGGGCGGCGCCGAGGCGGGGCCCGCCAAGCAAGTCGACATCCTCACCGTGGACAAGGTGGAGCTCAAGGGCAAATACTTTGCGAGCAACAAAGAAAAGGCCCCCTGCGTGCTGCTGCTGCATGCCATCGGCGAAAGCTCCAGCAGCAAGGATTGGACCAACCTCGCCGTCAAGCTCAATGAAAAGGGCTTTGCGGTGCTGATGTTCGACTTCCGCGGCCACGGCGACAGCACGACGGTGCGGCCAGGCGTGGTCAATCCCAAGGATCCCACCAAGACCGAGCGCGGATTCTGGGACGAGCCGCTCAACCAGCGCGGCGTCAAGGGTTTCAACGCCTTTAAGCCGCGGCCGACCGAGATCAAACAGGAGCAGTTCCTGGCCGAGTATTATCCCGTGCTGGCCAACGACATTGCCGCGGCCAAGGCTTTTCTCGATGTCCAGCCGGATTGCAATTCGTCCAATTTGATTCTGATCGGCGCCAACGACGGGGCGACCCTGGGCGCGCTGTGGCTCAACTCGGAGTGTTTCCGCTACCGCTGGCTGCCGCCCGAGCCGGGTTTGCCGCAGGGATCTTTGGACCGCCTTAACCCCGAAGGCCAGGCGGTCACCTCGGCGATATGGTTGACCATCGGTTCCAAGCTGGGCGCGTCCAAGACGGTGCTCAACGTCGCCCAGATGCTGGATCGGCCCGCAAAGACCTTCAAGGTGCCGATGCTCTTTGTGTACGGTGAGGGCGACGCCAAGGGCAAGCAAATCGCCGAATACTGCGAGAAGGCGCTGGTGGGCAAGGACAAGAAGAATTACCCGAACACGATGGCCTTTAAGGTCGCGGGTGCCGAGCAGCTCACGGGCAAAAAGCTGCTGCTCGAATCCCTCCCGACAACGGACCGAATCATCAAATTCCTGGAAGAAGTGCCGGAGTCGAAAGCGGCCGCCAAACCCCGCAAGGCCAGCGAAGAGGTTTATTACTGGGAGATTTACGATAGTGCCACGGCACGCATGGTTCCGATTGAGGCGAGGAAGAAGGGAGCGGATCGGGTCGTGTTTCAGGGATACCACAGCTTTCTGAGGTAAGCATGACAATGGCGAAAAGAAGCATTGAAAGCCGCGCTCAAGAATTGCTGGAGCAAGCACAACACTTGGTGCAAACCTCGGGTTTGACGTGGCTTGACGTTAACAATGCCATTTTCAGGTCCGGCGGGCCGTTCGCACGCCTGTTCCCAAGCGCCAAGGACCGAGCGGCTTTCGCCAAGACGACAGAAAGCCAGCAGATCGACCGCTTGATTGACAGCCTGCCCGACCCGCCCACCATCCACAACGGCGGGAGTACAGCGGCAAATTCAATGTGCGCGTGCCCAAGTCGCTCCACGCCGCGCTTGCCAGCGAAGCGGAAGCCGAGGGTGTGAGCCTCAATCACCTTGTTGTGGCCAAACTGGCGATGCATCTCCAAGTTCGCTGAGGGCTTGAGAACGGCTACCAAATCGACCCAAATCGCGATAGCATCTATTGGCGCTATTTCAGTGCAGTCGGCAGGCAACGGGTGCTCACACATTCCGCTGCAAAAAGGACGCTGCGAGGCAATTTCGTTTTTATTTATCGCAAAAGCTGGCGTATACTTGCTTAGTCGCCCGGACCCGTGATTAGACGCACCTTGCGGGAACGGACAGCCCAATTCGAGCGTGGCCGGCATTTTAGGTGCATTTCGATTACCGGCTTCACCTGAAACACATCACTTCCAGTGCAATTATGTCAAGATTCATGTCGCTGGCCCTTTACCTCGTTCCAGCTGCGACCATTGCGATCCCAATCGGATTCATTGTCGGCCTCGTTCTTGGCGCAACGCTCTGCGGGTTCCGCAAGCGGCGTGTTGGGAAAGTACAAGAAACTTCCACGCTGCGAAACAACACCGCCGAGCTATTGCGCCTGCCGCCGGGCTGATTTCACTCGACGGAAGGTCGCGATGTGGCGACAATCGATCACCTCGAAGGCACCGTCTTGATAGACGCAGATAAGATTTCCCGCGGGCGGGACCATTAGTTCGTCTGGCGAGGCGACCTGGATGTCTTTGCCGTCCACTCGAAAAAAAGCCGGCCATTGCGTCGTCGCCAACTGTCGGCGTAATTCGTCCATCGTCATGAGCCACCTCCGAGTTCAAGAGCGGTGCCGAGGCGGTCGGCTTCCTCATCGGAAAGCTTGGCGTCTTCCTCGGTCCACTCGGCGAAGAGTCGCTGCGGTTGGCGACGCGCTCAAGGCGCTCTGCATCGAGCTGCGGTGGTGTCCCTTGACTGAGCAGTTCGCCGCGCACGGCTTGGCCTTCGGCTAGGTCCACCTGAGAATCAAGAACAACGACACCATCTTTTACGTGTCCGACATACGATGGCGGCGACGAAAGAGCTTCTGAATGCTTCATTCCAGGATTATAGCAATACAGTTACGGCCCCGTCCACGCTCGAAATTCCATCCAATTCCACATCCCAAATGGGCATGACCCTTTGCGAAGGCGAGGCTTGGTGAGCCGACATGGGGTGAAATTGGACAGCGTTCTTTGCCCGTAGTACACTTGGACGTGCCTTCGCTGGTGCACCGCCAATGCGTCTCCATTCCGCCGATCGGCTGCGGAGACTCAAAGGGTTGCCAGATGCCAGGTGGGAAAAAGCAACGATGGTGTGAGCAATGTCAATTCATGTTCTGCCGACAGGCCATGTGGGGACGATTCGCTGTGAAAGCTGCGGGGCTGCTTTGCCGTTCAGCACCGCCGAACACTTCTCCTGCATGTATTGCGGTAGCGTCTTGCTTCTTCCAAAGCAAGCGCCATCACCCCTCCCTGCGGACAAGGCCGGCCCAACAGAGGGCCTGAAGGTCGACTTTGCTCAAAGCATGCCTGAACGGGTACTGGCTATTCTTGGTGATATGAAATCCGAGAAATGGATGAAATACTACCATGCCCCGGACATCCCGGAGCGAAAACTGGAAAACGCTCGCACAAGTTGTCGCATCCCCGGCGACAAACGCATTTTGGGGCTTGTGGACTGCACCATGTTTGGCAGCGCAAAGGACTGCGTTGTCTTCACGGAAGACGCCCTTTACTATCACAACTTGAACCTCGCGTGCGCGCCGAATCCAGGCAGAGTGGCCTATCAGGAGTTTCCCAACCGGCAATTCAAAAAGACATGGCTGTTCTGTGTATCTGTTGGCGGCGACCAATTCTTCAGTCTTAACGGGAGCAACGTATCACCGGATGCCGTCTTGGGAGTGCTCAACAGCATCAAGAAGATGATCGCCAATTCTGACGCCACCCGCCGCTTCGATTGATCCAGCGGCAACCGAAAAAGGTCAGGACCCCGCAGCAATGTGTCACGGATACTCCATGTCGTAAACTAGATCGAAATCCGGCTCCACATTTGCCGGAAAAACCAGATAATACTCCGGCATAATATCCAGGCCATCCACCAGACTACGGGCTGCATCGAACGTGCTCGCTGCGCCAATCACTTTGCCGTGAGCGAAAGCGACGTGTTGACCCGCATAATTGGAGCGAATCTGTTGCCGAAGCTTCTCGTACGCTTGGCGATTGAGGGCGGATTCTCTGGTGAAGGTCTCGAGGTCCATAATTGGTCTCCCTTCCAGGCATCATAAACCCGCACTAGCAAGAAAACAAGCGCCGAGTCCAGTGGTTTCACGGCGCACCACCCGCCTTGCCCCCCGAAGCCCGAGGATGAAATTGCTTGTGAATCGCCTTTAGGCGATCCCGATCGACATGCGTGTAATGCTGCGTGGTCTGAATGTTGGCATGTCCCAGCAATTCTTGCACGGTGCGCAGGTCGGCTCCCCCGGCGAGCAGGTGCGTGGCAAAACTGTGCCGGAGAGTATGCGGGCTTACCCGCGCATTCAGACCGGCACGTTGCACGTATTTCTTGACCAGCATCCACAGCATCTCACGGGTCAGCACCTTGCCGCCGCGGCTGACGAAAAGCCAAGGGGCGTCAGGCGCGGTCCGGACCAGCTGGGGCCGCAACTTGGCCAGGTAGGCCCGCAAGGCGGCAACGGCGGGCCGGCCCAACGGCACCACGCGCTGCTTGCTGCCCTTGCCCACGCACTTGCAGAATCGCGAGTCCAAATACACGTCTTGCAGCTTGAGGCCCACCACCTCCGAGGCCCGGCTGCCCGTGGCGTAAAGTGTTTCCAGCAGGGCCTTGTCACGCAGGAAAAAGCGTTCCTGCGGCTGGGGCGAGGCCAGCAGCTTTTCGACGCTTTCCGGACTCAGCACTTGCGGTATGCGTTCCCACAGCGTCGGCGAGCTGAGCAAATCCACCGCGCTGCTGGCCACGCGCTCCTCCATGCGGAGGAAGCGATAGAACATTTTCAGCGCTACCAGATGCCGGGCCACGCTGGGCGGCGCCAGCTCTTCCAGTTTGCAAAAAACAAGGAAATCGCTGAGTTCCCGGACGCTCGGCTGCAGATAGTCCTTGAGGCCGCCGCCCGCCACCCAGCCGGCAAAGCGGTCCAGGTCGCGCCCATAAGCAAGCAGGGTGTTGGCGGAGAGGCCGCGTTCGCTTTGCATGTAGTGGCGAAAAGCGGTGATGTCGCTGGTCAGGGCGCTGTAGTGGTTGACGGCTTCCTTGCTCATGGCGGGGTGTGCTCGCAGGGCGAGGGGTTAAGGTGATGCCAAGAATTTTTGGCGCAGCAGCGGCCGCAATTGGGCCAGTGCTTTCGCCCGGTGGCTGAGCGCATGCTTCACGCGCGATGACAGCTCGCCAAACGTGCGATGGTATTCGGGGATGAGAAAAAGCGGATCATAACCAAAACCGCTTGTTCCTCGCCGCTGGCGGATAATGGCGCCGTGGCAGCGGCCTTCGGTGACGGCATGGATGGTCCCCTTGGGATCGGCAAGGGCCGCGGTGCAGACGTAATAAGCGGACCGCTTGTCGTCGTCGAAGGCGGCCAGCTCGGCAAGCAAAAGGTTGTTGTTGGCCTCGTCATCGCCGTGGTGGCCTGCATAGCGAGCGGAATAAACGCCGGGCCGGCCTTGCAGCGCGGGCACCACGAGACCGCTGTCTTCGCCAAGGACCCATTGATCAAGCGCCACGGCCAATTCCGAGGCCTTTTTGCGAGCGTTGGCCTCGAAGGTTTGACCGTCCTCGGTGATCTCCGGCGCTTGCGGATATGCGGTCAGGTCGCGAAGCTCGACTCCCAGATCGGCCAAGATTTCAGCGATTTCCTGGCATTTCTTGCGGTTGCGAGTGCCCAGCACAAGCACGGGGGTCATTGGAGGTCCTTATTGGGATTTGACCAAAGTAGCAGGCACACTCCGTGTGCCGTTTGAAACGCTAAACGGCACACGGAGTGTGCCTACTACTTTACGCGGCCATGTCTTGCTCGGAAAATAGGTTTGTTCCGCTGAGCAAGAATGCCAGTTTACGACCCGCCGGATCGACCATGTGGTTCGAGAACTTCAGAACCACCTCCCGCCGCGGGCCGGGCTCGAGGTGGAACTGAATGGCCTCGGGCTTTTGGCCCTGCAGCGAAAAGCTGCCAATGGCTTCATTATTGACGGCCACCGTCAACGTCATCGAACTCGTGGCGACACCGGTCAATTGCACATGCTCGCCGGCGGGACTTTCCTTGAGACGGACCACACACGTTTCAGCCATCCAGTTGTCGCCCCAAAAACCCTCGACCGGTCGAAGCTTCGCAGCATGCCTGGTTCGAGCAAGCAATGGCCGCAGTTTCTTGCCGAGCCGATTCTTGATCGACCTGGCAATGTCATCCACGAATTCGCGGTTCTTGTAGGTGGCCCGGTTGACCCAACGGTGGTGCAAACGACCCATCACCGGGATGATGTAAGGAGTGCGCCTCCAGACCCAGCACAACTTGCTTTCATGGTAAAGCAGGTGATGCCACAGCCCCAGGAAGTAGGGCAGCGACGCGAAGCCGGCGTTTTTCATGCACACGCGGATGGCTTCCGCAAAGACGGCGGTGCGCTGCGACAGCGTTTTTGTGTCGGCGTGCATGCGCGTGCAGGCGAGGAATTCGTGCAGATGCTCGATCCGGCCACCGGCACGGTCGATGCGCTGCCAGTAGTCGTAATCCATGGTCAGGTGCAATTTTTCGTCGAAGGGTCCCACCAGGTCGTTGACGCGCTGCCGCCAAAAAGCGGCCGGCTGCGAAATGCAGCAATCCGCCATCAGGCGCTCGAAGGAGTATTCAGCGGTGTTGTAATCGCCGATCAAGCGGTCATCTTGGTCGATGAAGTGGGCCTTGCCGTAGACCACATCGCAGTCGGGATGGCTGAGAAAGTAGTTGGCCGCTTTCTTGAGCGCCCCGGCAACAGGATATCATCGGAGTTCAAGTAGCCATGGATTTGCCCCTTGACGAGAGCGAAGCCTTTGTTGATGGCGTGAGTTTGACCCCGGTCGGCCTCGGAGAGCCATTTGATGCGGGTCCCGTAGGATTGCAGCACGGCCAGGGTGTCATCCGTGGAGGCGCCGTCGACGACCAGGTAATCGAGGTTGGGATAATCCTGAGCCAGCACGCTGTCGATGGTCCGGCCGATGAATTGCCCCTGATTAAAGGACGGCGTGACCAGGGCAATGCGCGGCCAGTCGATTGTGGTGATGGTTTCCACCTGCTGCCGAGAGGCTGCCTCGGCGCCGTCCGCGACACGTTGACAGGCCGCTATCAAATTGTCCGCCGACCTTTCCCAGGTGTAAGCGGCAAGGCGATTCTTACCTTCCCTGGTTAGTACCCCACGCAATTCCGGCTCGCGCAGGATGCGCCCCATCAGAGTGCTCATGGCGTCTTCGTCGGTCGGATCGCAGCTCAGCACGGCATTGCCGCCCACCTCGGGCAAACTTGTAGTGTTGCTGCACAGCACCGGCGTGCCGGCGTCGAAGGCTTCCAGCAAGGGCATGCCGAAGCCTTCGTAAAGCGAAAAGAAAACCAGGGCCCGCGCGCCTTCGAGCAGCTTGCGAAGCAGCACCGGCCGCACAAAACCGAGATGCCGGATCGGCAAGTGGCCGAAGTCTTTTTGGAAGGCATCCCAGCCGCCGGCATGGCCGGTGAAAAGGAATTGCATGGGTCCGCCGGCCGTTGTCAGGCAACGCTCGAAGGCCCGCAAAACTCGCTGATGGTTCTTGTGTTTCCAGAGGTTGGCGGGAAAAAGAAAGTAATCACCCGTGGGGATCAGCGCTTGCTCCGCGGGCGTAAGCGCGTCGTGCTGGTGATGTTCCTTTTGCAGCGCGGGGCACATCAAAAAAATGTCCCGGCAGCGCGTGACGGGTTGAGCCAACAGGGTTTGCCTGGCGAATTCCGAGATGGTGCCAACCGCGCCGCGCCGCCCAGCACACGGTTGAAGGCGGCCCGGCGGGAGCGCAAGCACTCGGCGTCGAAAAACTCGGGGAAATACTCATGCTGAATATCGGGAATTTCGACGACCTGACGCCGCAGCGGAAAATCGACTTCCTGCTCGAGCGGATAGCCTCGAAAGAGGACATCGATTTTTTTCTCGGCGCAAAGCTTGCCGACGTCCTGGAAATAACTGCCCAGCGAGAGAGTATTGAGCTCGACGTTCACGGCCGCCGGGCCGAGCAGATCGTGGTTGAATACGGTATTGAAACAGATGAATTGGTGCTGGGGGTAGCGCTCGAACATGGCGCAGAACGCCGCGCAGCAGCATGGCGATGCCGCCGGCGCCTCCGAGCGTGACCAGACGCATTTCAATGCCTATTCTCATGATGTCCTTGTCCTCAAGTCTGCAGCTAAATACTAACCCGAAGCGTGAGCGAGGAACGCATTTCAACCTCGCTTACGCTTCGGGTTGGTATGGAGATAGCATGCTGTCACTGAGATACGTTTCCAAAGTCGGCGCTGGCGTCAACACCTCCTGCAAGCGCGGTGACAATATCGCTTGCTCGTAGCACTGCAAAGCAGTCCGCGCGGCGTTATCCCAGCGGAAGCTCCGAGCCCGCAGTGTGGCCCTTTGGCGCAACTGCTCCCGCAGCCCACTGCTTGACGCCAGTTTGTGCATTGCCTGGGCGATATCATCCTCGCGGTAAGGGTCGACCAATAACGCGGCATCGCCGGCAATTTCGGGAATGCTGGTGGTCCCCGAGGTAATCACGGCCGCGCCCAGGCTGAAGGCCTCGATCACGGGCAGGCCGAATCCCTCGAACAGAGACGGGTAGAGCACGGCGTAACAGTTCTGATAGAGCCATTGCACCGTGGCATCATCGACGTAACCGGTCATGCACACGTCGCCTTCGAGGCCCAGGTCCTGCACGGTGCGGCTGAGCTCGTCGGTCAACCAGCCTTTGCCGCCGGCCAAAACCAGCGGCATAACGCTTCCGGTTTGGGCCTTGAGTCTGGCATAAGCCCGCAGCAAGCGTGCGTGGTTCTTGCGCGGCTCCAATGTGCCCACGCATAACCAGAATCGATCCTTGCTCAGATGGGCCAAATTATCCGGTTGGGGCAAGCAAGCCGAGTCCGTGAAACGGCTTGCCAGGTGGACGACGGTGATGCGGTCCTCCGGATAGTGGGGAAACACCTCCAGGAAATGGCGTTTCGAGAAATGCGAGATGGCGATCAGGTGGTCGGCGTGCAAGCTGGCCTGGAAGACGCCTTCAAAGCAGCCGGTGCGGTTGGCCTCAAAGGTCCAATCCGGGTTTTCCATGAACGACAGATCGTAAAGCGTGTACACGAGCCGCACGCGCCGCAGTTGCGTGGGGCAAAAGAAATTGTTGGCGTGGAGAACGTCGGGCATGCCGAGCTGCTCCTCGAAATCCTCCGGCGGCGCGGTCCAAAACTCTCGCAATAGCCTCCAGTCGGTGTGCGCCAGGCCGCGCGCGAAAGTCGATTTTTCAGCGCGTAAGTGTCGCGCTCCCAGTCGTTATCGAAAAAAAAGTTGCCGAAGGTGGGATAAAGCACGAATTGATCGTGCGTGCCGTTGGCGGCCAGGGCGCGGATCAAGCTGCTGGCGAAATAGCCGCAACCGGCGCGGAGGGCGCCGGTTTGGCTGACATCAAAGCCGATTTTCATGACAGGGCCCCCTTCCACGCGGCGACCGAGTTTTGCCAGATCCAGCCCGACGTCGTCCGCAGCACGTCCCGCGAAAGCCGGCGATTCCAGCGCAGCGAAGCGTAACACGACAGCACCGACAGCCCGACCGCGAAACGCAGCCGTTTGGTGCGCGGCACGCCCTGATCGTCGAGAACCGTATGGGCGTAGTTGTACAGCCAGCGCTCGGGCACGCGGCCCAGGTGCTGACGCATCATGCTGTTGATCTCGCGGTGGACCTTGACGCGAGCGCCAAGCGTCTTGGTCGCCCGGTGCAACCGTGAGCCCGCCAGGCATTGCTGCAGCCGACCGGCCTGCACGCCCTTATTGCCGAGCCGCAGCCAGTATTCGTAATCCATGCAATACTGCAAGCGCTCATCCAGCGCGCCGTGGGCCATGACCAAACGGCGCCGAAAGAAAACGCTGGGCTGGCAAAGGTAACACACTTCCCGCAAGCGGTCGACGTTCCAATCCTCGACCGGATACGGCTCGATGACCTGGTCATGCTCGTCAATGTGATTGGCGTTGCCGAACACCAGATCGCATTGCGGGTGGGCCGTGAAATAATCGACAACAGCGCGCAACGCTCCCGGATAATAAATGTCGTCGGAGTTCAGCCAACCGATGATCTCCCCCTGCGTCGCGCGAATGCCCTTGTTGACGGCGTCGGCCTGGCCGCGGTCTTTTTCGGATACCCAGCGGAGCCGACGGCCCTTGCCGCGGAGAATGTCCACCGTGGCATCGGTGCTGTCGCCGTCGATCACCATGTAATCGACCTCCGGCACGTCCTGGTTGAGGACGCTGTCGATGGTGCGTTCGATAAACTGGCCCTGGTTAAACGAGGGCGTGACCACTGCAATCGTGTTGGGCATCGCGTTGGATCTCCATTTTTGAAGTCGGCCCGGAAATCGTGCACTCCCGGCAAAGACAGCCGAGCAGCCGGGCGTCGTCGTTCAGGCCAAGGGATTTGGGAATGACCGCCGGATCGATCAGCACTTCCAGGGTGCCGCCTTCACGCGGCAACGGCTGCTCGATGACCAGCGTCCGGCCCCGTTTCAGCTTCCAGATTTTGCCGTCATGGTGTCTGTTCTTCACCAGGCGAATCCACTGGAAGCCCCAGGGCAGCCAGCGTGGCGATTGCAGCGTCAGGCGCAAGGTGCGCGGCTCGGCGGCGGCGGCGCAGGTCAGCTGCAGGCGTGCGTGCGTCCAACCGTCCGGATAAACTCCCTTGAGCATGTTGACCAAGCGCTTGGTGGAGCTCAGCACTTCCTGGAAAACGTCGAGAAGATGGCCGGCGGTGTCGCGCGGGCCGCCAAGCACCTGGGCCTGGCGGTGGCTGCGGCGGATCAGCTCCCCGCCCAGCGCGGTGTCGCTGGCCATCCGCTGGAGCGCCGTCACCATCTCCAGCGGGTTCCTGGGATTGAACAGCAAAGCGGCGTTGCGAATGGTCTCGGGCCAACCGGCCACGTCGCTGCACAGGATCGGCTTGCTGAACTCCAACGCATGAAAAAGCAGCCATGCCGGTCCGGGTTCCAGAGCAGGCATTATCACGGCGAGGCAGCCTTGCAGCAACGCCGCCTGCGTCGGCGCTCTTTCGGCCGCCGCGAAGACGACGGAATTTTCCAACCCCATGCTGCGCGCCGCCCGCCGCAGGGTCGCCTGGGCGGCGCCAGACGTGCCGGCGAAAACGAGTTTTAGCTCGGAGGGCGGATGCCTTTCCCGAAACATGCCAAAAGCCACCAGCAGCAACTTGTGGTTATTTGTTTCTCTGCAATCCCCCACGGTCAAAAAATACTCTCCCGGGGCCAAATTGAACTGCTCGAGCAGGGCGGCAACCGTCGCGGAGTTGTGGTGGGGCAACCGCTCCAACGGGTTCAAATCGATGACACTTATGCGTCGTGCATCCACCTTGGCCAGGCGGACGATCTCGTTGCCATGGTGGGGCGAGAAACAAACCACCTTGTCGGCCTGGCAAACTACTTCCTTGAACGCGAGTCCCGCGGCGGCCAGATCCTCCGGCAAAAGAAACTGCGGATAATGCAAGTGCGTCAGATCGTTCCAGAGCGCCACCATGGGCACGGTGATGTCCGGGAAGTTGGTGCTGCCAAACGGGCAGAACAGCAGACCGGCCTGAAGCTGGCGCAAAAGCGTGTCCACCGGCATCATCCGCGGCGGCCGGGGCAACGCCAGCAGCCGACGCCAAGCTTTCGATACACGGCCCAGAAATCCCGTGCTCCGCGGCCGCGGACACAGGAAAAGCCGACTGTCCTGATCCGGGGCTTGCACGCAATGGCGCCGCACCTGGAATCCTTCCAGGGAAACAAAAAAATCGTGATTCGACGGCGCCGTCAGCAGAATCCAACGCCAATGGAGCTGCGCCTTGCACATGGCCCGCAGCCAGTGACGCACCGTGACGGCATCGAGGCCGAGCGAAACCGGCGGCGGCCACGGCGTGAGATCGACCGCGATAATCCGCGGAGGCTCGCCGGCGCCAGGCAGCCGCGCAATGGCCTTGCGAATCATGGGCAGCAGCAATCGCGAGGACCGGGTCATTTGCGCATCCCTGAGATTGAAGTTGTTTGGCTGGCCGGCGTCTTTCCAGCACCCACGCGTTTACGGACGCGCCTTTTGATCCACTCGGGCAGGAGCAGTTTGACCAGCAGTCTGGGCACGCCCGGCCAGCCGCCAAAATTGCTGTCTAAACAGGTGGCTTGCAGAAACTCCACCGCGTCTTGCATGTTTTGCGTATGGGCCTGGTGCGTGCGAATGATTTTGCCCTGCTGCTGTGTGTTGTGCAACTGGGCTTCCAGATCCTTGCTGACAATGTCCAGGTTGCGGCTGAGCTTGCTGATGATCTCCAGCCGCGCGTGGCGATCGGCCTCGGCCTCCTGCCACAACTGCGTTAGTCGCCGCGTCTGGGCGTCTTTGTCGAGCAATGCCATTGCCATTCGGCCCGTCGGCGTCGTTTGCAGGCTGGCGGCAATTGCCTCCTGGTCATGGCGCCGCAGCGGCTGCCGGCTGGCCATGAAATACATGTCGTAGTCGAAAATCGCTTGGCTAAATTCGAGATGATCGAGGCCTAGCCGGCCCAGCAGCAGACCGGCCGACCTGCGGCTGTAAAGATAAAGGTGTTCCGTGGGAATCTTGGTGTGTTCCAGGAACCGCTCTCCAGCGGCCACGCGCTCGGCGTGATTCTTCCCTTCCACAAACTCAGGCATCTGGATGATCAGCACGCCGTCCGGCTTGAGCAGCTTGACCACGGCGCCAAGCGTCGCTAACGGGTCGGGCAGATGCTCCATCACGTCATTGGCCACGATCACGTCGCAGGAGCCAGCCACCAGGTTTTGCCGCTCTATGGGCCCCAACAGCATGGGGACGAGAAAGGTGCTGCGTGCCAGCTCGGCGACCCAGGGACTCAGTTCCAGACCCGTGGCATCGAAGCCGGCCCAGCGCATCAGCGCCGTGAAGGCGCCGTGGGCGGCGCCCAGCTCCAGCACCTTGGCGGGCGGCAGCCGGTAACTGAGCAGATGCCGCAGCCAGTAGACGCAACGTTCCGGCAGGTCGAGACGTGCACGATCTTGAATGCGGGGCAGGCCGAGATCGTCGGCCATGTGATCCAACCAGTATTTTTTGCCGTAGAAATCGGTTTCGTCGTTCTGGACGAGATAGTTGTCGTTGGCCAGACCGGCCTGGGACACAAGCGTGCCGCAGGTCTTGCACAGGCCGTAAGCCGGGGCAAAGGCCGACAACTCGTTGCTTCCGCACCAGCATGGTCGCTGCGTGTCTTGCATGGTCGCCTCCTTGCGGCCAGGCCGAATCCGCCAATTTTCCGCAATCAGCAGGCTGTCGCCAGGGCGCTGCGCTGCGCGGCCACGTACCAGGCGACGGTTTTGTTCAGGCCGTCCGCCAGGGTGGTGGCGGCCTCGAAACCGAGCAATTCCCGCGCCCGCGAAACGTCGAGGCAGCGCCGGGGCTGGCCGTCGGGACGGGTCGGGTCAAAGCGGATTTGGCCGCGGAAGCCCGTTTTTTGGGCAACCAGATGCACGAGATCGGCAACGGCAATCTCGTGGCCCGAGCCGATGTTCACAGGCTCGGACGTTTCGAGCTTTTCCAAAGCCAGTTGCACAGCCCGCGCGGCGTCTTCCACGAACAGGAATTCCCGGGTCGGCTTGCCCGTGCCCCACACGGTGAGGATTTTGTCACCACGCTGCTGAGCCTCGATGCACTTGCGAATCAGCGCTGGGATAACGTGCGAGCTTTCCAGATCGAAATTATCTTCGGGGCCATAGAGGTTGACGATCATCAAGTTGACGCCGTTGAAGGCAAATTGCTCGCGATAGGCTTGCGACTGCACCAGCATCATTTTTTTGGCCAGGCCGTATGGCGCGTTGGTTTCTTCTGGAAAGCCTTGCCACAAGTCCGCTTCCTTGAACGGCACCGGCGTGAACTTGGGGTAGCTGCAGATCGTGCCCGCCGCCAGGAATTTTTCCACGCCGAAAAGGCGGCATTGCTCCATCAACTGGGTGCCCATCATCAAATTCTTGTAGAAAAACGTGCCTGGATTGAGACGGTTGGCGCCGATGCCGCCGACCACCGCCGCCAGGTGAATGACAATTTCCGGTCGCTGTTCCGCGAGCAACCGCCGAATCGCCGTTTCCTGGGTGAGATCGTACTGGTGCTGCGGGGGACAAAGACGTTGCGGTAGCCCTGGCTACGCAGGCGCCTACCACATGCTTGCCCAGGAAGCCGCCGCCGCCAGTTACCACGATTTTTTTGCCGTGAAGCGTCATTGGGGAAATCTCGCGTTTTTCAGGGTGCACACCTGCCGCAAGCCGCATACCAACCCGAAGCGTCAGCGAGGAATACCGCAAACCCCTCTCGCTGACGCTTCGGGTTGGTATGGCACGACGGGCTTTATAACACCTGCCGGCGCGGCAGGTCAAGCCGAGCGGCCAAGTGATTGCCAAGATGCGTCACCGCCGGGGTTTGGCGAAGGGCGGCAATCAGGCAAACTCCGCCGGCTCCACCTTCACGACCAATCCCTTGTGGGCAAATTGCTCGACGTACAGCTCGGCCCGCTCGCGATGCGTGAACAGCAGGATGGATTTGCCCCAATGGTGTGCCTGCCACATTTTGTGCGTGGCCTCGGCGCGGAAAAGCGCGTCAGATCCATAATGGCGTGCACGACCACCATCAGGTCGGCCTGTTCATTGTTGACCAGGATCAATTGCCAGCGGGGCAACGGTCCAGGACCGCGCTTGCCGCGGCCGAATGAATCGGCGGAATCAGAGGGGAAACGCGGCGAATCGGGAGGAGAATTGCTCATTGGTGTGCCCCTTGGAAAAAGGGACCTGCAACCAGAACCTACCTTGAGTATAAGGGGAAAGCCCCCACCATTGGAAGGGGTAGGGCGGCGGAAGGCTGGCCGCGGCCGTCCATGGGAACCGGTTTTGCCGGCCTTGCGGATTTTGCCGGCTTTGTTCAAAAAAACGTTCGCAGGCCGGCCTGTAAGCCGGGTTCTGTGCCGCGCCGTGAGGCGAGCGACGGTCATTTCTCTAGCCGGCCGGTTGCCCGGCCGATCGAGCAGCCTACCCGAGAGTCGATAACGGACCGGACCGGCCCTGCTCCCTTATTTGGCCTTGCTCCCGGTGGGGTTTGCCGAGCCAGCCTGTCACCAGGCTGCTGGTGGGCTCTTACATTAAGGGACCGAAGTCCCCCCACCTTTTCACCCTTACCTGGAGCAATGGGCAGTGTCCGCCGCTCCAGGCGGTATACTTTCTGTTGCACTTTCCCTGTCCTTCAGCGTTCCGAAGGCAGCGCCTCGGACGGTGGGCGTTACCCACCACCGCGTCCTGCGGAGCCCGGACTTTCCTCTCCTCGCTTGCGCGAGCAGCGGCCGCCCAGCTGGCCTGCGAACTTAGTCATTGTAGCATTGCCGCCTAACATGGTTCAATCCGAGGTGATGTTTTCTATAAGACGGCCTTTCCAGGCCGTCCATGCCGAAATGGACAGCCTGGGAAGGCCGTCCTACATTCAGCACTTGAACCACACCGCCGTCAAGCAATTCACGCATTTTTCCCAAAAAGCGCCGGCAGGCCCCCTTGACAGCCCATGCCGGTCTCTCTAATGTAGGATTTTCGTTGACAATCCCAGGCACGGAGAATTGCCCTTGGCCGGTTTCGCGAACGAACGCATCCGCATCCGCATGGAAGCCTACGATCATGAAGTGCTGGACCGCACCGCCCACGAAATCGTGGACACGGCCCAGCGCACCGGCGCCATCGTCAACGGGCCGATTCCGCTGCCGACGCGCATCGAGCGCTACACCGTTCTGCGGAGTCCGCACATCGATCGGAAGTCGCGCGAGCAGTTCGAGATCCGCACGCACAAGCGGCTGATCGACATTCTGCAGCCGACCGGCAAGACGATCGAGGCGCTCAACAAGGGCTTGAGCCTGCCGCCCGGCGTGGATATCAAGATCCGCGTGCTGTCGGCGGCGCATAAGCGCTTACGCCGATTCCGGCTGCCTCAGCTTGAATCACGCATGGTCGCGTGAATGTCACAAGGACATTCACGCGACCATGTTGCTCTATAATCGCAGGCATTCGAGAAAAGGGTCCATTCGTGGTCAACTGAATCGAAACACCGCAGCCGGTCCGCTTACCCTGAACGTGTACAACGCGCAGGGCAGAGCCGGTCGGCACCGTGGAAGTCGATCCGGCGGAGTTCGGCGGCAAGATCAACAAGCAGCTGCTGCACGACGTCGTGCTGATGTACCTGGCCAACCAGCGGGCCGGCACGCATTCGACGCTGCGCCGCGGCGAAGTGGCCGGCAGCACCAAGAAGCTGTTCCGCCAGAAGGGCACCGGCAACGCCCGCGTCGGCACCCGCCGCACCAACAAACGCCGCGGCGGCGGCACCGCCAAGGGCCCCAAGCCGCGCGATTACGAATATCATCTGCCGAAGAAGGCCGTCCGGGCCGCCACGCGCATGGCCATCCTGAGCAAGTTGCAGGACAAGGAAGCCGTCATCGTCGACGAACTGAAGCTGCCGGAAATCAAGACCAAGCAGATGGCCGAGATCCTCAAGGCGCTTGAAGCTTGACGGACACGACGCTGCCTGATCGGGCCTGGCCGCCAGGATATCGACGAGAACAAGACGATCTACATGTCGGCCCGCAACATTGGCGGCGTGGAGGTGCTGCCGGCGTCGCAGTTCAACGCCTACACGGTGCTGCGGCCGAAGCGGCTGGTGCTGACCAAGGCGGCCCTCGAAGAACTGTGCAAGAACGCCGGAATGCGAATCACTGAGTCGGCCGCCGGCGCAATGCATCGAGGCTAGTCAAGGACCAATGCGATGGCCACGGCCACCACGACGAACCGAACAACGCGGGCCCGAAGCTGGAGCCGCACCAGATGATCCTGCGGCCGCTGGATCACCGAAAAGGGCACGCACCAATCGACGCATGAGCACCACAACGCCTATTCGTTCGAGGTCAACCTGTGGGCGAACAAGACGCAGATCAAGACGGCGGTGCAGGAATTGTTCAACGTCCGCGTCGAGAAGGTGCGCACGCAGACTGCGGCTCGGCAAGAAACGCCGCTATCGCTTCAAGCATGGGCCGGCTGTCGAACTGGAAGAAGGCCATCGTCAAGCTGCACCCGGAAGACAAGATCGAGTTCTTCTGAGACGTCGCTTGCAGCTCGCGAGTCGTGCAGGCGAAGCTCGACTAACGGCAATGAAGGTAATCCATGGGCATTCGCCACTACAAGCCGACGACGCCGGGCCGGCGCAGGGCTCGGTGCAGCGATTTCGCGGAGATCACCGACCGCAAGAAGAAGCCGGAAAAGTCGCTGCTGCGCCCAAGCCCAAGAAAGGGCGGCCGCAACAACCAGGGCATCGTCACGCACGCGCTTCCGTGGCGGCGGCCACAAGCAGATGTACCGCATCATCGACTTCAAGCGCCGCAAGGACAACGTCTGGGCCACGGTGGTGTCGATCGAATACGATCCGAACCGCTCGGCGCGCATCGCCCTGCTGCAGTACGAGGACGGCGTCAAGGCGTACATCCTGGCGCCGGAAGGGCTGAAGGCGGGCGACAAGGTGCTCAGCGGCGACGACGCCGAGCCGCGCGTCGGCAACTGCCTGCCGCTGCGGAAGATTCCGCTCGGCATGACCGTTCACAACGTCGAAATGCAGCCGGGCCGCGGCGGCCAGATCTGCCGCAGCGCCGGCACCAGCGCGACCTTGACCGCCCGCGAAGGCGACTGGGCCCAGATCACGCTGCCGTCGGGCGAAGTGCGCCGCATCAGCTCCGAGTGCCGGGCGACGATCGGCGTCGATCGGCAACGCCGACCACATGAACATCAGCCTGGGCAAGGCGGGCCGCAAACGCTGGATGGGCCGCAAGCCGCACAACCGCGGCACGTCGATGAACCCGGTCAGCCATCCGATGGGCGGCGGCGAAGGCCGCACCGCGGGCGGCCGGCATCCGTGCAGCCCGACCGGCGTGCTGGCCAAGGGCGGCAAGACGCGCAAGAAGCGGAAACCGTCGAACTCGGCGATCATTCGCCGCCGTCGTCCCGGCCCGCACTACGCTGAGAAATAAGCGACGATGGCTGGCCGTGATAGCGGCCATGCGTACCGACTGGCTGGATGCAGTCTCAGCGGAATCGATATATGGGAAGTTTCAGCTGGTCGAATGTCGAGAGTGATGATGGCATGGGTCGTCGCTGAAAAAAGGGCCGTACGTCGATGAGCGGCTGCTGGCCAAGGTCGAGAAGCAGCAGCGGCGGCCAGCCGCGAGCCGCTCAAGACCTGGTCGCGCGATTGCACGATCGTGCCGGATTTCATCGGCCACACGTTCCTGAGTCCACAACGGCCGGCAAGTTCATCGAAGTTGTTCGTGACGGAAGACATGGTCGGGCACAAGCTCGGCGAGTTTGCGCCGACGCGAATGTTCCGAGGGCACAGCGGCGGCAAGGCCAAGGCGGCGGCCGCAGCGCCGGCCAAATAAGCCGTCGGCAGGTCGTCCAAGTGGATCAATGGATCCCGGGGTGGAGCAGTGGTAGCTCGCCAGGCTCATAACCTGGAGGTCGCAGGTTCAAATCCTGCCCCCGGAAATTGCGAACGGTTGGCGGCTGAAGGCGATGATGTGCAGTTATGGCAAACAAAGACAAAAAGGACTGGGAATTCACGGCACATGTACACGCTACGCGGACATGTCGCCGCGCAAGATTCGGCCGTTCGCGACCTTGATCCGCGGCCGGCATGGCGGACGAGGCCCTGGAGCTGCTTGCGCTTTCTGCCCAACAAGAGCGCCCGGCTGCTCGAAGCAGGTGCTCAAGAGCGCCCTGGGCAACGCCGAGGACCGCGGCGCGCGCAACATCGACGACCTGGTGGTGACCGAGTCGCGCGTCGACGGCGGCCCGATCATGAAGCGATCATGCCGCGCGCCCGCGGCACGGCGTACCCGATCAAACGCCGCTACTCGCATATTCACATCACGCTTACCGACTTTGATCTGTCGAAGAGCAGCTTGCCGCGGCGGAAGCGGGAGCGGAAGAGTAACGGACACGCACCGAGCCAGGCCAAGTCTTCGCGGAGAGGACTTGGCCTGGCTCGTGGTTTCAAGGCAGTGGCTTTGTTCAGACGAGGGATTCATGGGGCAAAAGTTCGGCCGACCGGCTTCCGCACCGGCATCATGGTCGACTGGCAGAGCCACTGGTACGCCAACAAGCAGGACTTCGCCGAACTGCTGGTCGAGGACGAGAAGATCCGCGAGTTATATCAAGAAGCATTACAGCGAGGTCGGGCATCTGCCAAGATCAGGATCGAGCGGACCCGCGAAAAGGTCGTGGTTTACATTCATGCCGCCCGGGTCGGCATGATCATCGGCAAGAAGGGCCAGGAAGTCGAAAAGCTGACCAAGGAACTGGAAGACCTTGGCCCACCGCCACATCGAAGTCAAGACGATGGAAGTCAACCAGCCCGAGGTGGATCCCCAGCTGGTGGCGGAGGACATCGCCGAGCAGCTGGAGAAGCGGGCAAGTTTCCGCCGGACCATGAAACGGCGATGGATCAGACGATGGAAGCCGGCGCCAAGGGTATTCGCATTCAGCTGGCGGGCCGGCTGGGCGGGTCGGAAATGGCCCGATCGGAAAGCGCGATGGCGGGCAGCATTCCGCTGTCCACGCTGCGGGCCAAGATCGACTACGGGTTCACCGAGGCCAAGACCGCCCAGGGCAATATTGGCATCAAGGTGTGGATCAACAACGGGGATTATCTGGACCCCGAGGAGAACAACGATGCCGCTAATGCCCAAGCGGGTAAAGTTTCGAAAAAGCCAGCGCGGGAAAGGTAAAAGGTAACGCCACCCGCGGCAACACGGTGTCGCTACGGCGAGTTCGGCCTGCAGTCGCTGGAAGGCGGCTGGCTCAGTGCCGAGGCGATCGAGGCCGGCCGCATCACCGCCGCGCATGCGGTTCGCGGCGAAGGCCGGTTGTACATCCGCGTCTTCCCGCACAAGTCGGTGACGGCGATCCCGGCCGAGACGCGCATGGGCAAGGGCAAAGGCGAGCCGGAATACTGGGCCGCGGTGGTCAAGCCGGGCATGATCCTGTTCGAGATCGCCGGCTTGCCCGAAGCGGCGGCCCGCGAGTGCCTGGCCAAGGTGGCCTACAAGATGCCGTTCCGCTGCCGGTTCGTCGACGCGGCGGCCGAATATCTAGAGCCGTTGAGGCGACGCTTGCGGCTTTGCGAGGACGTTGAGTCAAAGTGAAAGCCGCGGAATTACCGCCAGATGAGCGATGAGCAGCTGTCGATCTGACGCTCAAGGAAATCGTCAAGAACCTGTTCCACCTGCGTTTCCAGTCGGCGACGGACCGCCTGGAAACGCCGAGCGAGATTGCACAAGGCCAAGCGCGAGGTGGCACGGATCAAGACCCTGCATGCGCGAGCGGGAGCTGGCCAAAGGCCGCAACCGGCGGCGTCAAGGGAGTTTAAGCGATGGAGCAACATGGATCGCGGCAAACGCCGGGTCGAAATCGGCGTCGTGACCAGCGACAAGATGAACAAGACCCGCCGCGTGGAGATTCCGCGGCTGGTCAAGCATCCGCGCTACGGCAAATACATCAAGCGGCGGACCATTTGCCATGTCCACGACGAAGCCAACGAATCGCAGCATCGGCGACACGGTCGAGATCATGGAAACCCGGCCGTTGTCGAAGACCAAGACACTGGCGGCTGGTCCGGGTGGTGACCAAGGCGCCGCAGCGCCGCGTGACCACGGCGGAATTGCCCGCGGCGGCGACGGCCGCCGCAGGTTTGACGCGGATCAGGGCTGGCAAGCCCGATGCCCCATTGGGAAACAAGGTGATGCGATGATTCAGATGTATACCTACCTGGACGTGGCCGACAACACCGGCGCCAAGGAATGCATGTGCATCAAGGTGCTGGGCGGCACGCGGCGGCGCTATGCCGGCCTGGGCGACGTCATCATCGCCAGCGTCAAGAAGGCGATCCCCGGCGGCGACGTCAAGCCGGGCGACGTGGTCAAGGGCGTGATCGTTCGCATCAAGAAGCCGACGCGGCGCGACGACGGCAGCTATGTCCGCTTCGACCGCAACGCCCTGGTGCTGATCAACAAGGAAGACGAAACCCGCGTGGCACGCGCATCTTCGGCGCCGTGGCCCGCGAGCTGCGCGAACGCGGCTTCTTGAAGATCGTCAGCCTCGCGGCCGAAGTGGTTTGAGGTTGCCATGCGATCATGAAATCGAAAGACGACATCGTCGAAGTGATGACCGGCGACGACAAGGGCAAGCGCGGGCCGGGTGCTCAGCGTCGACCACGCCGACCGAACAAGGTGCTGGTCGGAGGACGTCAACCGGGTTTACAAGCACCTCAAGCCCAGCCGGCGCAATCGCAGGGGGGCCGGTTGTCGAAGGAGATGCCGATCGCGGCATCCAACCTGGCTGTTGATTTGTCCGCAGACAGGTAAGCCGACCCGCGTCGGCGTGCGTTATTTGCCCGACGGTCCAAGGAACGCTTTTGCGAAACGCGCGGGGGCGGCGATGGGCCGTGTCAGTGGGCCGCGCAAGGCGTATGCCACAAAGGTGCAGTGAGTAGAACGGAATTTATTTTGTTTGGCAAGTAGAACGGAATAAATTCCGTTCTACGACGAGAATGGCCGTGCTGGCCGTCTTTTAGCATTTAGTTCGAGGTTGGTCATGGCTCGGTTGATGGAACGTTATCAAAAAGAAATCGTGGTCCAGCTGGGCGAAAAGCTGGGCCGCAAGAACATGCACAGCTTGCCGCGCTTGCAGAAGATCGTCGTCAACATGGGCGTCGGCAAGGCACTGCAAGACAAGAACCGCATGGAGCAAGCGGCCGAGCAGCTTGACGCAGATCACCGGCCAACGTGCCCAGATCACCAAGGCCAAGGTGGCCATCAGCGGTTTCCGCTTGCGCGAGGGCAACGAGATCGGCTGCCGGGTGACCTTGCGCGGCCGGCGGATGTACGAGTTTCTCGACCGGCTCATCAGCGTGGCCCTGCCTCGTATTCGCGACTTCCGCGGCGTCAATCCCAAGAGCTTCGACGGCAACGGCAACTACAGCCTGGGCCTGTCGGAGCAAATGGTTTTCCCGGAAATCGATCCCGACAAGGTGACCTTCACGCAGGGCATGGACGTCACCTTGGTGACCAGCACCCGCAACGACGACGAAGCCCGCGAATTGCTGCGCCACTTCGGCATGCCGTTCCGGGAAGCTTGAGTCCAGGAGGACTGTGGAATAGCCAATGTCCACGACCGCGAAACGAGCCGAGTTCTTGCGCCAGCTCAAGGCGCTCGATGACGACCGCAAGCTCGCCCAAGGGGCAAAAGAAACTGCGGCCACGCGACAGGATCCGCATCCGCATGCGTTGCCGGCTGTGCGGCCGGCCGCGGGCCGTCTACCGCAAGTTCGGCATCTGCCGGATTTGCTTCCGCGACATGGCCAGCGAGCGGACTGATTCCGGGCGTCAAGAAAGCCAGCTGGTGAGAGGAACCCGACCATGATGACCGATCCGATCGCCGATATGCTGACCCGGCTCCGCAACGCCAGCCGGATCGAGCGGCCCGCTGTGGACATGCCGGCAACCAAGCTGAAGTAGCCGATTGCCCAGGTGCTCAAGGACGAGGGCTTCATCACTCGATTTCCAGGTCGGCAAGTACGTCAAGACCGATACCGGCGCCAGAGGATTTCCAACCCGATGACCGGGCCGACCGGCGACCGCAAGTGGTGCTGCGCGTTTTCCTCAAGTATGGCCCCGAAGGCGAACGCGTCATTCGCAACATCGACCGGGCCAGCAAGCCGGGCCGCCGGCTTGTATCGCGGGCCACAAGCAACTGAAGCCGGTGCTCGACGGCCTGGGCATCGCGATCCTCAGCACCAGCAAGGGCGTCATGAGCGACCGCCAGGCCCGGCGCCGAACGGCTGGGCGGCGAATTGCTTTGCACCGTGTGGTAGAGAGAGGATTGTTCGCATGTCGCGAATCGGCAAACAACCCGTTGTCGTTCCCGGCCGGCGTCAAGGTGCAGCTCGCCGACGGCAAGGTCCGCGTCGAGGGGCCCAAGGGCAAGCTCGAGCTTACGCCCCACCCGGCCATGAAGGTCAAGCATCGACGACAAGGCCGCAAGATCGAAGTCGTCACCCGGCCCAACGACGAGCGGACAGCCGCTCGCTGCACGGCCTGACGCGCAGCTTGATCGCCAACATGGTCGAGGGCGTCACCAAGGGCTACGAGAAACGCTCAAGATCGAAGGCATCGGCTACCAGGCGCGCATGGACAAGAAGGCCGTGGTGCTGACGGTCGGCTATGCCAACGCGATCGAGATGGCGCCGCCCGACGGCGTGACGGTGGAACTGCCCGATCCGACCACCATCGTCATCAAGGGGGCGGACAAGCAGAAAGTCGGCCAGTTCGCCGCCGAGGTGCGCGGCGTCCCGCAAGCCGGAGCCGTACAAGGGCAAGGGCATCCGCTACGAAAACGAACAGGTGCGCCGCAAGGAAGGCAAGTCCTTCGCCAGCGGCGGCTTAAGTTGGATTTTGATTGCAGATTCAGATTGCGGATTAGCCGGAATGTTCCCGCGGTATCTGCAATCGTAATCTGCAATCGGCAATGAAGACGAGTCATGGACCAACAAAGACTCAAACATCGCCGGCAGCTGCGCCGGCGGCATCATGTGCGCCGCAAGCTATCATTGGCACGGCCGAACGGCCGCGCCTGACCGTGTTTCGCAGCTCCAAGCACATTTACGCCCAGCTGATCGACGACCTCACCGGCGTCACCCTGGCGGCGGCCAGCAGCACCATGGCCGAGGTCCGCACGGCGCTGCCTACGGCGGCAACGTCAAGGCGGCCGAGGCGGTGGGCAAGAAGCTGGCGGAGACTCGCCAAGGCCAAGGGCATCAACAAGGCGGCCTTCGACCGCGGGCATTACCGCTATCACGGCCGGGTCAAGGCCCTGGCCGACGCCGCCCGCGAAGGCGGCCTGCAGTTTTAGTATCTTCGTAGCGGAATTCGCCAGCGTTCGGCTTCGGATCGAGCGGGCTGAATGTCCGACGAATTCAGCTACAGCTGAGAGCTCGACCTGAGAGGAAGATGCAATGGCAAGAGATCGTGATCGGACGAGGCGGCCGGCACGACGGCCTGGAAGAGCGGGTCGTCAAGATTCGCCGCTGCGCCGCCGTGGTCAAGGGAGGCCGCCGCTTCAGCTTCAACGCCCTGGTCGTCGTCGGCGATAAGCACGGCCGGGTGGCCTGGGGCTACGGCAAGGCCAACGAAGTGCCGCCCGCCGTCGAAAAGGCCGCCAAGGACGCCCAGGAAACGCTGAAACGGCAGAAGCAAGGTCCAGATGAAGGGCGAGACGATCCCGCACCGGGTCGTCGGCCGGTTCGGCGCGCAGCCGGGTCATCCTGGTGCCGGCCGGCCCGGCACCGGCGTCAAGGCTGGCCCTGGCGTTCGCGACGTGCTTGGAGTGCTGCGGCATCCACAACATCCTGACCAAGATCCACGGCAGCACCAATCCGATCAACCTGGTCAAGGCCACCATCCAGGGACTGCTGCAGCTGCGGACGCGCGAAGAAGTGGCCCGGCTGCGAGGAGTGACGCTTGTAATGGATCTGACGCACCGTTCATCAAGGCATCAAGCGCCGCAAGCACAAGAAGCGCGTCGGCCGCGGCGTCGGCAGCGGGCACGGCAAGACGGCTCCGCCGCGGCGCCAAGGGCCAGTGGGCCAGCGCCGGCGCCGAGAAGCCGAGCTGGACTTTCGAAGGCGGCCAGATGCCGCTGTTCCGCCGCATCCCCAAGCGCGGCTTCAGCCACGCCACCTGGGACAAGACATTTCCACGTCGTCAACGTCGGCGATCTCGACGCGGCTTTGACGACGGCGACACGGTCGATGCCGGACGCTCTGAAAAAGGCCGGCTGGCCAAGGGCCCGCCGACGGCGTGCGCATCCTGGGCAACGGGCGAATTGACCAAGAAGCTGACGGTCAAGGCGCATCACTTCTCCAAGTCGGCCGCCGAGAAGATCAAGGCCAAGGGCGGCACCGCCGAGGTCATTCCGCCGCCCAAGAAGCCGGTACGCAACAAGATGAAGCCGCGCCGCAAGAGCCGAGAAACCTCAGGCGCCAGCTGAAGCATGACCGCTTGCCGCCGTTTGCGATAGAGCCGCTAGACGAATGCAACGGCAGTTGCTCACGATCCCAGCGGAGGACAATCATGGCATCGGCCATTGCTCAGACGGCAATGACTTAGTCCGTTCGGGCAATCCCGGCTGCTGTCACCATCTTCAAGATCCCGGAACTGCGGCAGAAGATCCTCATCACGCTGCTGTTCCTGGCCATCTATCGGGTCGGCTTCCACGTTCCCGCTGCCGATCATCGACCAGGACAAGATGACCCAGCACCATGCGCGGCTCCGAGCGATGGGCCAGTGCTCGGCTTGATCTCGATGTTCTCCGGCGGCAACCTCAGCCAGAGCACGATCTTCGGCCTGGGCATCATGCCCTACATCTCGGCCTCGATTATCTTCCAGCTCCTGGCCAGCGTCTATCCGCCGCTGGAAAAGCTGCAAAAGGAAGGCGAGAGCGGCCGCAAGAAGATCAACGAATACACCCGCTACGCCACGGTCGTGCATCTGCCTCGGTCCAGGCTGGCATTCTGGGTCAGCTACATCGACGCGGCCCGAGCCGCAAGGACGGGCCTGGGACTGGCCATTGCGGGCTATGACACCGGCTTCTGTACGTGCTCACGCACCGTGGTGACCATGACCGCCGGCACCATCTTCCTGATGTGGCTCGGCGAGCAGATCGACGAGTACGGCATCGGCAACGGCATCAGCCTGATCATCATGGCCGGCATCGTCGCCCGCATGCCCGACGCCACGCTACAGCCTGCTTTTCGAAAGCGGCCATTTGCGGTCGTCGATCTTCACGCTGGGCGGCGGCGGCAGCGGCGGCGACATCGGCTTCGAAAAGCTCGATCGTGCTGATCCTGCTGTTCGTCGCCGTGGTCGTGGCGGTGATCGCCATCACCAAGGGCCAGCGGCGCATTCCGACGCAGTCGGCCAAGCACGTCCGCGGCCGGCGCGTCTACGGCGGCACCCGGCAGTTCCTGCCGCTGCGGGTCAACCAGGCCGGCGTCATGCCCATCATCTTCGCCAGCAGCCTGCTGCTGATCCTGCCGATGTTCGTCTTCAGATGGCTGGCTCAGCAGACCGCGACGGCGGCTGGGCCTACGGCGCTGCCAGCGATCGTTCGAACGCCAGGGCTACGTCTACAACGTCTTCTACATCGTGCTGATCTACTTCTTCTGCTACTTCTGGACGGCCATCACCTTCAATCCCAAGGACATGGCCAACAACCTGAAGGACTACGGCAGCTTCATCCCCGGCTATCGGCCCGGCAAGCGCACGGCCGACTACCTGGAAAAGGTGATGGTGCGCATCACCTACGTCGGGGCGGCGTTCCTGGCCGTGGTGGCCATCATCCCCAGCCTGATCTCGCACGGCCATGGAAGTCGACTACACGCGTCGCCAGCTTCTACGGCGGCACCGGCCTGCTGATCGCCGTCAGCGTGGCCCTCGACCTGGTGCAGAAGATCAACAGCCACCTGGTGATGCGGAACTATCCGGGCTTGACCGAGGACTAAAGTAGCAGGCACACTCCGTGTGCCGTCTTGGTAACGGCACACGAGTGTGCCTACTACTTTAGGCCTGCTACTTTGCCATTCCTAATACTTCTCTTGCAACCCGCGCCAAGTTTCCGAGAATGAACCCGTGAAGGCCGGGGCCGTGGTTGGTCCTGGCGACCTCTCCATTGCCACAGTGACCCGGTCATGCGATTGATCCTTATCGGCCCACCCGGAAGCGGCAAAGGCACCCAGGCTACCCTGCTCAGCCAGCGCCTCGGGCTGAGTCACATCGGCACCGGCGACATGCTGCGCGACGCCATTCGCCACCAGACGCCCGGGGGCAAGAGAGCCCAGCCCTTTGTCGGCACCGGCCAACTCGTGCCCGACGATCTCGTCAATCAGATCATTGCCGACTTCTTCGCCGCCGACGATCGGCCCGAGAAATTCGTGGTCGACGGCTATCCGCGCACTCTCCCGCAGGCAATGTCCTTCGAGCAGGTGCTTCGCCAGCAGTTCATGGGCCTGGACGCCGTCGTCGAGCTCAAGGTGGACGACGATGAGATCGTAAAACGCATGAGCGGCCGTTGGGTGTGCCCCAACCCTACCTGCGGCACGCCTTACCATCTCACCTTCAAACCGCCGCGTGTCCCCGGGGTTTGCGACCTGTGCCATTCCAAGCTTATCCAGCGCGAAGACGACAAGGAACAGACGGTGCGCAGACGTCTGCAGGTCTTCCATGCCGGCCAGGGCGACTTGCTTGAGTATTACCGCAAGGCTGGCCTGCTGGTGGTGGTGCCGGGAGTGGGGGACATGGAGACCATTTACAGCAACATCGTGAAAGGGCTGAAGTGTTAAGGCAGTATTTTCAGGGCGGGCCGGAGCTGAAATCGGCCCGCGAAATCGGCATGATGCGCGAGGCCGGCAAGCTCGTGGCCACGGCCCTGCGCATTTGCCGGGACATGTGCAAGCCGGGCGTCCGCACGATCGAGATCGACCAGGCCGTGGAAGCTTTTTTCAACGGTCACGGGGCCACCCCGCTTTTCAAGGGCTACCCTGGCCAAACCGTGCCGTTTCCCGCTTCAACCTGCATCTCCATCAACGAGCAAGTCGTCCACGGCATTCCGGGCCATCGCCAGATCAAGGAAGGCGATCTGGTGAAGATCGACACCGCCTGCAAGCTCAACGGCTGGTGCGCCGACGCCGCCGTCACGCTCATGATCGGCGAGGTGCGGGCGGAGCGGCGCCGGCTAGTGGAAACTGCGTGGCAGGTCCTGCAGATCGCCATCAACGAGATGCCGCGCAGACGCTGGTGGTCCGAAGTCGCGGGCATCATGCAACGGCACGCTGAGAACGCCGGCTTCACGGTGGTTGAGCAATACGTCGGCCACGGCATCGGCCGCATCATGCACGAAAACCCCCAGGTGCCCAACTTCGTCAGCCGGGAGACCCGCCAAAAGCAGGATTTCCGCCTCGAAGAAGGCCTGGTCCTGGCCGTCGAGCCGATGGTCAACATGGGCCGCAACGACACCCGCGTGCTGCCCGATCAATGGACGGTAGTTACCAAGGACAGCATGCCCAGTGCCCACGTCGAGCATACGCTTGCTCTGACCCGCGAGGGAGTGAAGATCATCACCGCCGACACCGACGATCTGAAATCTGTATTGCTTGGCGAGCGGCCGGCACCCGGCTGATTGAGCATCGATGACCCCCTTCCCCGCCGACGGCCACTGGCGCATGCCCGCCGAATGGGAGCCTCACGAGGCCACCTGGATCGCCTGGCCGCATCAGCGCGAGGACTGGCCGGGCAAATTCGAGCCGATCCCTTGGCTTTATTGCGAGATCGTAAGGCACTTGCACGCGTCGGAAAATGTGCATCTCTTGGTCAATGACGCTGCGGCCATGACCGAGTCGCGCGATTGTTTCGAGAAGGCAGGCGTTGACCTGACGAGAGTTCGCTTTTTCCAAATCCGCACCGACCGCGTCTGGACGCGCGATTTCGGACCGATATTTCTGGTAAACGACCAGGGCGGTCTTGCCCAAACCAACTGGCGTTTTAACGGCTGGGCCAAATACGACAACTGGCACGCCGATGCAGCCGTCCCGGCTCAAATCGCCGCCGCCTTGCAACTGCCGGCATGGATGCCGATAGCCAACGGCCGACCCATCGTACTGGAAGGCGGCAGTATCGACGTCAACGGCGCGGGTTTGCTGCTGACCACCGAGGAGTGCTTGCTAAGCGAAGTGCAGCAGCGCAATCCGGGGCTAAGCCGAGAGCAGCTGGAAGAGGCGTTCCGGCGCTATCTTGGCGTCCGCAAGGTGCTGTGGCTGAATCGCGGCATTGCCGGCGACGACACGCACGGCCACGTCGACGACCTGGCGAGATTTGTTGGCCCCCGCACAGTGGTTGTCGTCGCGGAGCGCGATCGCGGCGACGACAACTTCGAGCCGCTCCAGGAAAACCTTGACCTTTTGCGCGGCATGAACGACCTGGAAGGTGAGCCGCTTGAGATTATCGAATTGCCGATGCCCGCGCCGCTTTATTTTCAGGGTCAGCGTTTGCCCGCGAGTTACGCCAATTTCTACATTGCCAACGACCGCGTGCTCGTGCCGACATTTCACGATGCCAACGATCGCCATGCACTCAACATTCTCGCGGCGGCCTTCCCCGACCGGAAGGTGATTGGCATTCACGCCGTCGATCTGGTTTGGGGCCTGGGCACGCTGCACTGCATGACCCAACAGCAACCGGTTAGCAATGTGTCATCACCATCACTGCCGCAAACGTGATTGCCACTGGGCCAATTGCCGCTGGACTTCCGCTGGTGCCGTCGAACCGACGCCGCGGAAGGCCTTCAAGGCATTGGCGACGCCCAGCACCTTGCCCACCTCGTTGCCAAGGCCCGCTTGCACTTCGTCAAAGCTGGCCGTCGACAGATCGGCCAGTCGGCAATGCTGTTGCTCACATTGGCGAACGAGCTTGCCGACCGCCTCGTGGGCCGCCCGCATCGGCACCCCCTTGGCGATGAACAATTCCATCAGCGTGGTCGCATCGAGATAACCATCTTCGAGGCGGGCCGCGATGCGCTCGCGGTTGAGCCGGGTTTCGTCGATGAGTGCGGCGGCCAGTTCCAGCGAGACGTCGACCGTGTCGTGAGCGTCGAACAGCGGCTCCTTGTCTTCCTGCAAATCGCGGTTGTAGGCCAACGGCAGACCCTTGACGAGCAGGATCAGTTGCTGAAGGGCCGCGGCCACGCGGGCCGACTTGCCGCGGATCAGCTCGAGCACGTCAGGGTTCTTCTTGTGCGGCATGATGCTGGAGCCGGTGCAGAAGGCGTCGGGCAGCACGAGGAAGCTCGAACTCCGTGGTTGACCATAGCACCCACTCCTCTGCCCAGCCCGCCAGGTGCAGGGCGATGAGCGATAGGTCAGAAGACGAATTCCAAAAGGAAATCGCGGTCGCTGGAAACATCGAGGCTGTTGGCGGCGACGGCGGTCGAAGCCGAGTTGCTGGCGGACGCTGTCGCGGTCGATGGGCAGCGACGTGCCGGCGAGGGCCGCGGCGCCAAGCGGCAGCACGTTGACGCGCTTGCGGCAATCCGCGAGTCGCTCGCGGTCGCGCTGGTATTTCTCGACATAGGCGAGGAAGTAATGGGCCGCCAGCACGGGCTGAGCGCGTTGCAAATGCGTGTAGCCGGGCAGGACCACGTCGCGCTCGCGGTCGGCGGCATTGACGAGCAGGGCCTTTTGCAATGTCGACGCAAACGCCGGTCGATGGCGTCGATGCGCATCGCGGACCAAGAGCTTGACGTCGGTGACGACCTGATCGTTGCGGCTGCGGCCGGTGTGCAGTTTGCGGCCCACGTCGCCGAGACGTGCGATCAAGGCCCGCTCGATGTGGGTGTGGATGTCTTCGAGCTTGATCGAGAAGGCAAACTCGCCGCGTTCGATTTCGGCGCGGATTTCGTCGAGGGCGGCGACGATTTGGGCGGCTTCGTCGGCGGTGAGCAGGCCGACCTCGGCGAGCATGCGGGCATGGGCCTGGCTGGCGAGGATGTCGTGCCGGTAGAGCCGGCGGTCGAAGCTGATCGATTCGGTGAAAGCCTCGACACGGTTGTCGGTGCCGCCGGTGAAGCGGCCGCCCCAGGTTTTTTGGCTCACGCGGCACCCCCTGCGGTGGATGGACCCGGCGCGGCGAAAACCGCGGCGGCCCAGGCGGCGTCATCCGCGCCTAGGGGGGGCTGTGGTTTGCCATCGTAGATGTAGTCCTTGTAATAGGCCCGGTCGTAAACAGTGTGCAGTATCTCTTGCAGGTTGATCCGCGCGTCAGGCCACGGGGGTCGCAACGGAATCGGCACTACGGGCAACGGCTCTCGAAGCCGCCGTGGCCAAAACTCCGCCGCCGGTCGGTCCTCGGCCCTGCTGACCATCACGTAATAATCGCACGACGGCAGTTGCTCTAGGGGCAACCGCGGCCCGCCGCGCAGCAGGTCTATTTCCACGAGGTGCGCCGTGCCACGGAGGAGCTTGACGCGTTTGGCCAGATACTGCTCCCGATCAGCTCCCGGTTGTTTGTTTGACGGACTTAACAATTCGAGGACCGTCACCAATTCGCGATTTTGGCGATCGCGGATTTCAAGAAAGAGCTGCCTTTCGATTTCGACGCCCGGCAGCACGACGCGGACTGACGGGCTGAGCACGGTTTGAGCCGGTGTCGTGACGGCAGTAACCTTCGCCTGGTGGGAAAGACCGACATCGGCGTCCCCGACGCGGATACGCTGCTCGGCGGATAGCTCGTGGATATAGAGGTGTTCTTGTATTATGACCACGAATTGTGGGCTCACCTGGGGCATGATGGCATCCCTAAACGCCGGAACAAACGTGTCGTGAAAGTCTCGCCACACGTCGCTTTGCTCCAAAAACGGATTCATGCCGGGAAATGGCGATGGCATAGTATAACCTCCGTAGCCCGCGTACGCTTGGGGTTAGTGTTCCGAAGCTTAAACCAACGGCAACGTCAACCGCCCGGCGTTAGGAGTTTCGACCCGGCCGGCGATTGAGTCGGTCATTGTCAAGTCCATGCTGCCGATTTCGCCCGTCACCACCGTTCCGAACAACGTAAACGAAGTCGCTTCCTCAACGAGCACTTTAACGATCTGCCCCGCCAATCGTTCATTGCCGTCAAACACCACAATATGGTCCGTCGGTGCCCGTCCCGTCAACTGCACCGGGCCGCCCTTGCTTTCTTCCTTGAAAGCATTCTTGCTGGGCCCCTCGACCAGTACCTCAACCGTTTTGCCGACCTGGCCGCAGTGGTCCGCCAGGCTGACCGCGTTTTGGATGGCCAGCAAATCATTGTTACGGCGTTTTTTTACCTCTTCCGGCACATCGTCGGCGTAAAGCTCATGCCCCTTTGTTCCCGGCCGGGGACTGTATTTGAAGATAAAGCTGTTCTTGAAGCCCGCCTCGCGCACCAGCTCACAGGTCTTCTCGAACGATTGCTCAGTCTCGCCGCAAAAGCCCACGATGAAATCGCTGCTGACGGCGACGCCCGGCACCCTTTCCCGGCAGCGGGCCAGCATGTCGCGGTAATGCTCGACCGTGTAGAGCCGTTTCATCCGCTTTAGCACTTCGTTGCAGCCGGACTGGACGGGCACGTGCAAATACGGGCAAACCTTGGGCAGGTCGCGGACGGCGTCGAGCAGGCCGTCGCTCATGTCCCTGGGAAAATTGGTGACAAACTTGATCCGCTCCAGTCCCGGCGTGTCGTGGATCAGGGCCAGTAAATCCGCCAGGCGAAAATGCCGGCCGTCGCCGTGGTCGCATTTGTAGCTATTGACCGTCTGGCCCAGCAAGGTGATTTCCTTGCACCCCTCGGCCGCGAGCTGGCGAACCTCGGCGGCGATATGCTCCGGCCGCCGGCTCTGCTCGGGGCCGCGGACGCTGGGCACGATGCAGTAGGTGCAGAATTTGTCGCAGCCGATCATGATGCGGACATAGGCCTGAAAGCGGTTGGGCCGCATCGACGGATCGCGCATCGGATCGTAGCTTTCGAAACTGCGCTCGACCTCGTGCGCGGCGTTTCGCTGCGGTCGAGACTGAGCGCCAGTTGCAGCTTGCCGGTTTTCTGGGCCTCGTCGATCAGCGCCGGCAATTGAGCGAGCTGGCCGGTGCCGCAGATGATGTCCACGTGCGGGGCGCGTTTGCGGATCAGCTCCTGGTCCTTTTGTGCCATGCAGCCCAGGACGCCGACGATTTTGCCGGGATGACGTTTCTTGTGACCGCGCAGCCGGCCCAGTGCGCGAGTAGATCTTGTCCTCGGCATGCTGGCGGACGCTGCAGGTGTTGAAAAGAATGACGTCGGCGTCGGTTGCGTCGTGCGTCAGCTCATAGCCCTGGCGGCGCAGACTGCCCACCACCAGTTCGCTGTCGAGCACGTTCATCTGGCAGCCGACGGTTTCGAGGTAGAGTTTTTTGGTCATGGGTTTCCTAATTTCCAGCTGACAGGTATTCTACTGGTTTTTCGAATGAGGTCCCGCAGTGCTCCAACCATCCACCGTGGCGGTCATTGCATCATTGCATCATTGCACCCACCCTAACCGGCTTGCATTGCAGTGCAACGCGGTGCAATGCAATGCAACGATGCAATGATGCAACGATGGGCTTGTCCACTTTCATTGCCCAGATTACTCAAAGCACGCGCTAGCCCTGGGAACCTCTCCCTCGGAACTCTTCAGGTCCCGCCCGGGAGGCGGGACCTACTCCCCAACTCGGTCGCCCGGCGTCAGGTGCCGGCCGCGCAAAAACTCCCCGGCATTCATCCGTCGTTTGCCGGCCGGCTGCACCTCCAAAATTTCGACAACCGTGGCCCCGCCCGCCGTCACCAGCAGTTGCCCGCTCGCCGACACTATATCGCCGGGCCTGCTGTGGCTCGACGGATGATCGCGCCAGGCCGCCTTGTGAATGATAACGCGCAGCGGTTGTTGGCCTGTGCTGTGCATAAATGTGTACGCCATCGGCCAGGGCGACATCGCCCGAATTTGGTTGCACACGTCGCGGCCAGGGCGAGTCCAGTCGATCAAGCCATGTTCCTTGGTCAGCTTCGGCGCCCGGCTCACCAGCGCCTTGTCCTGCGGCAGGCCCGTGACAGGGCCGGCGGCAATGCGCTCGACAGTCTCCAGCGCCAGACTCGCTCCCAGCGGGCCAAGCCGCGTCTCCAGTTCACCGGCCGTTTCGTCGGGAAGAATGTCGATCGCGCCTTGACATAGGACGTCGCCGGCGTCGAGATGAATCGACATGCGGATGATCGAAACACCGGTGCGGGTTTCGCCGTGGTAAATCGCCCAGGCAATCGGGGCGGCGCCGCGATACTTGGGCAGCAGCGACGCATGGATATTAATGCCGCCCTGCGCCGCGGCGGCCAGCACGTCTCGCGAAAGAATCTGCCCATAGGCGGCGACGACCAGCAAATCGGGCGCCAAGGAAGCGACGGCGGCAACGCCTTCGGGAGTATTGACGCTCTCGGGCTGCAGGACAGGAATGTTGTGAGCAAGCGCCATGTTCTTCATGGCGGGAGAGGCAAGTCTGGTGGAGCCGCGCTGCTGGCCGACGGCGCGGTCGGGTTGCGTCACCAGGGCTACCACCTGGTGGCCGCTGCCCAGCAGTTTTTCGAGCGTGGGCGCCGCGAAAGTGCCCGTTCCCATCATGAGGAGTCGCATATCAGTGGGGGCCTGGCGCCTGCATACCAACCCGAAGCGTAAGTGAGGGCTGCGCTCAACCTCGCTTACGCTTCGGGTTAGTATCCGGCAATTAGCGCCCTTCCAGCGCCAGCAGCAGTTGTTCGATGTCGGCCTCCGCGGGAATCTCGCCGCGCTGCCGGCGCTGCGGAAGTCATGCTCAAAGCTCTTGAGCGACCCCCGGCTGGCGATCTTGCCGAGCAGGCCCATCTTGTCGATGAACAGCACCCCATTGAGGTGGTCGATCTCGTGCTGCCAGGCCCGTGCTTCAAGGTCGCTGACTGTTTTCTCCACAGGCTGGCCCTTGAGGTCGTAGGCCTGGATTTTGATGGTCTTGGCCCTGCGCACCTTCTGGAACAGGCCCGGAAAGCTCAGGCAGCCTTCCTCGTCGTCGACCGAGCCCTTGCGGTCGACGATGACGGGGTTGACGTAAACCTCTTCGCGGTCTTTTTGATTCGGGTCGCCGGTGATGTTCATGACCAGCAATTGAAAGGGTAGAGCTACCTGCGGCGCCGCCAGGCCAAGGCCCTTGGCGTCGTACATGCAATCCATCATGTGGCCGATTTGCAGGCGCAATTCCTTGTCGATGGTCGTCACCGCCTTACCGGGGTGCCGTAATGCCGGGTGCGGATAATGCACGATTTTCATGGCCATCTCTTGCGGGGCGGGGTTCAATTTCCCACGTCAGTGATTATACCACAACTCAGCCACAGCCTGGAATGCCTGTGCTGGGGGGCCCATGAATCCGAAGAAGAGTAGGATTAGGATGAAGATTATGATTAGGAAGAGGATTAAGAGCACGATTAAGAGTACGAGAAGGACCGGTTCACCCACCAAATCCTGCTCTTAATCCTAATCGTAATCCTAATCCTCTTCCTAATCTTAATCCTCCTCTTAATCTTTCTCGTCTTTTTAGTCCTTATACGCCGCCTCAACTAATCCTTGCGGAAATAGGTCACCTTCCCCATCAATTCGGCGAACGGATCCCTGCTCAACAGGAACACCCCGCCTGGCAAAGCGCTGGATTGGGCGTAATACGGCCCGTTTTTCTCCGACTGGGCTCCGACCGACACAGTGTAGACGGTCTTGCCGTCGTCCATGACGATCTCGAACTTGAGCGGAGCGGCATCGCCCAGCTCATATTCCTTGGGTGGCGCTTCCTTGACGTTGAGGTACCGCGTTACCTGCAGTTTGGCCAAGGTGTCGACCAGGGCATCCACCTTGCGGCTATCGATCTTGAAGCCCAACGTGCCTTTGCTGTCTTTCCAGGTCTTGTCGGCATCGCGCTCGAAGATCGGCTTGCGGACTTCCTTGTCGGCCGTGGTGATCAACACACGCAGCTCCTTGACCTTGGCGGCGTCGAACGACTGCACGGTACGATCGCGGAATTCCGCTTCTTTGAGGGACTTGTCCAGGTTGCTGTCCACGAGGAAGACGTAATCGGTCCCCTCCACGAAGGCAAAGACCGCGCCCTTGTCGCTTTCCTTGTTGGAGCTTTGGCCCAGGCGCAGAATGAACGGCTGGGATCCTCCTTGTCGCCTTCCTGCTTCTTGGTCGTGACGGCAACGCGAATGGTCCAATTCATGTCGTCCAGGCCGTAATGCGACAGCGTTTCCTTGCTGACTTTTTGCACCCAACGAACGGCATTCAACCTCGAAAGCTCGCTGAGCAGTTTTTCGATTTTGTCCGTTTCCACTTCGCCCTTGCCCACGAACTCCTTGGGCTGCAGGAGCTTCCATTTACCGTCGGCCTCGTCGGCCTTTTTCTTGGCGGCGTCCTTGTCCTTATCCTCGGCCTTGTCAGCATCCTTGGCTTTCTGCTTGTCCTTGTCTTCCGCTTTGTCCTTTTCCTTCTCTTTTTCCTTGAATTCACGCGCGACAACCAAAACCTCTTTGTTCTTGTCGTGGTCCTTGCCCGGCGTGGCCCGCTCGAGCTCCAGTTTGGTCGTGTTCATGAACTTGAAGGTCGGGACAGCGGTGTCAAAGAACGCCACCGCCATGTTGCGCGGCACGATCTTTTCATACGCGGTCATGGCCAGATGGAAGTAGATCGGCTCCGCGTCGGGCATGTCGCGTTTGACCAGCACCTTGTCTTTGTCGACTTTCACAAACGACAACGTGACGACTGGCTTAACGCCTTCCTTGAACTTGGGAGGAAGAATTTCCTCCTTCTTTTCCTCTTTCTTCTGCTCGGCTGCTTGCTTGTCGGTGGCTTTGGCGTCGGCCTTCTTGTCGTCGGCCTTCTTGTCGTCGGTCTTGGCGTCCTTGACATCGCTCTTCTTATCGTCGGCCTTCTGGTCCTTGTCGGCTTTTTTATCCTCGGCTTTGGCGTCCTTGGCGTCAGCCTTCTTGTCTGGGGCCTTTCGCTCCTCGGCTTTCTTGTCCTTGTCGTCTTTCTTGGCGTCAGGTGTTTCGTCCTTCTTGACTTCCGCCTTTTTCTCCGGCTCGGGCGCATGGCTGTCGGGCCCCCACACGGTCACCTTGGCGTCCGCCTTGCCGGGCGCGAATTTGTCTTCGATTTCCTTGAATTTCTTGGGGTCGTCGTTTTCGATGAAGTCCTTTTCCTTGATTTCGCCCTTGCCCTGGATGGCGGCGAGCAGGCCGTCCGGGCCGGTGATCGCCGTCGTGTTCGCTTTTTTGGCGGGGGCGTCGGAGGGGAAAACCTGCCAGGTCAGCGGCCCTTTGAACAGCTTGGCAAATTCCTTGCCCTCGAAAATCTCGACGGCGTCGACACTTTCCGGCGTGATCAGCGTGACGTCGCGGCTGCGCAGTCGCGCGGATCCTTGATGAGCGCGAAGACCGGATCCAGTTGTTTGGAGCTGACGCGAACCACATTGGTGTCGTCGGCCAGCCGGGCGAAGTATTGATCCTTGTCGCGCACCTTGTCGCCGATCAGCAGCACTTCGGTTTTGGTCTTGGTTTTGTCGTCCGACGCTTCCGAATCCAGCCTGGATACGCAGCAAGGCGGTTTTTTCATTCACCTCGACCGCGCTGCCGAAAGGCTCGAAATCCTCGGCGGTGAGAGTGATGACCGAAGAGAGCAACGATTGCACGCTTTTGTCGGGCGTGGTGGAAGTGAAATCCGCCTGGCCCAGCGGCGGCTTCTTGAACCACCAGGGCTTGTCCTTGGTCTTTTCCAGGATCAGCTCGGTCGACTTGCCGGCCTGCGTCTCCTTGAGTTCGATGCGGCGGACGGCGAAATCCTTGCTGTCGAGCAGTTTTTTGACGCGGAAGCTGTCAATGCTGTCGAAAAACACCTTGGGCAGCGAAAGCCGCCTGACGGCCAGCACGTCGTTGGGGCGCTCGCTGGAGTCGACGTACACGAAAGAGCCGCCCTCACGCTCGTTGCCCACGAAAAACTTCCATTCGCGCTCGGCCTTGCTGTTTTTAAGCGTGATGGTCATCTTGGGCGACGTCAAGCCCCAGCGCGGGTCGTTCACATTATGATTGATGTCGGTCGCTTCATTACTGTGGCGAGCGTCGCGCAGTTCGTCGATCAGCCGGTCGACCTCGCTGTCCTGGGCGCGGGCCTGCTGGTCGCTCGGCGGCATTTTGAGGCGCCAGCCGTCGCTGGTCTTGAGGAAGAGGTATTTCTTGCCTTCCTTGTCGATCTCCACGCTGTCGATGGAGCCGGTGAGTCCCTTGTCGAACTTGGGAAAAACCTTGCCCTCGTCCACCGTGGACCGCCCCAGCGCCAGCATCAGTCCGAAGATCCAAAGGATGCCGAGCAGCAGGCCGAAAAGCAGCGTTGTGTTCCGAAAATTCATGGCTAAAGGTCCGTCGTCTATGTGTTATTTACGGCGGCACGATCCAGATGCCGACGCCCATGCCCGTGAGGCCGAGCACGAGCAGGCTGATCGGCAGCAAAATCAATCTCGACGAGTTGGGGTTTTCGCCCATCGTGTATACGCTTCGTTTCAGCGGCGGGATGCCGATCTTCACCACGGGCCGATCCGCCAACCATTCCAGGTTGCTCCGGAAAAAATTGTATCCGGTATCAACCACCGGCGCAGATTCCGTGGGCTCTCTGAAGAACTCCGTGGTGATGAACATGTAATCGCCGAGCACCACGCCGCGCGGCTTGCCTTCGAGGTCGGTAAACGCGGCGCCGACCGGCGCCGGCTCGGAAAGCACCTTGGGCTGCATTTTGTCTTTGCGCAGGAGGTCGTTGGCGTAAAGCAGCGGGTTCTGCAAAAGAGGCAGACTGACCTGGGTTTCCAACCAAATGGCCTGCAGGTCGTCGTCCACCTGAAGGACGGTTTCCGCCTTGTAGGTGCCAGCGTCCTTCAGAGGCCGCACCGTGCGGGGCATGGAGAACTTGATGAACTTGTTGGTGAATTCCCGGGCGACCTTGTTTTGCGAGCCACGCGGCACGGTGGCCTTTACGAAAATGACGTCTTCGATGTTGTTGCGTGAGAAGCCCAGCACCATGTCATTGACGACCTGCACGTTGTATTTTTTGCACAATGCCTCCATGCCATCTTCCACGAATTTTTGGGTGGCCAGGCTGATGCCGGCCCTGCTGAGAATCATCAGCTTGCCCGCTGGTTTGTCCTTGGTGGCGGGCTTGTCCATGTAGCGATCGATAGCTTCCAACACGTCTTTGGCAAACGCCTTCTCGGGGTTGGCGATGACCAGCACGCGGCAGTCGTCCGGCACCTCGTGCTTTTCCCCGGCGTCCTTTTGAGAAAACGTGAAGATTTCGGGCACCTTTTTGCCAGGGGGCTTGGCGCCCCAGAAAAGGCCTGACACCTCGTAATTGTCCTTACGCAGCCGTGTGACAAGGTCCGACGCGCCGAAAGACTGGATCCACCGGGTTTCCATGCGCGTGTCCATATCGTCCACGCGGATTTCACCGCTGCCCTGGGTGAAATAGACCTTGGGCTTGACCTTGTTTTCCGAAAGCATCTGGATGGTTTCCATCAGGGCTTCTTCACCCTTGAACGACGGCGGGCTTTGGCGGCCGGTCATCATGTCCATGTCCGCCTCGCCGAGGTCCTTGTCGGTGAGGAATGTGTGCGGCAGCGTCTTTTCCTCGGCGCCTTCTCCATAGACCACCAGCAATCCGCTGCCGCTGGACTCGTCGGGCATGGACATGGGAGACGCGATGGGCTTTTCGATCTCGGGATAGGTCCGTTTCAGGTTCCGATAACGCACCGGGTCGAGATCGGGAGACAAATACTCGACGACGAGCTTATTGGTGTCGGCAACAGCCTGGCAATTGTCGAGCAGGTTGCGCACTTCCTGGTAGAATCTGCCGCCGCGCGGCATGATCACATAAACGCTGACCTTGCTCTTGAGGGTTTCCAATTCGAGCTTGGACGCGCCGCTGAGACTGTGCAAACCCAGCGATTCCGTCCATTGCATGTTAGGCGGCAGCTTGACGTAGGCGATGATGTTGACCACGACCAGAATGGCCAGCAGCAGGATGCCTGCGAAGCCGGCGTTGTAGCCGTAAAGCAGCCGGCGCATGCCGACGTGGACGCGGATGTCCACGCGGGCAAGCAGCAAGCTGCCAAACAGCAAGAACAGGCCAAAAAGCTCGACATAGGCGCATAGCCAAAAGCGCCATCCCTCCACGTCCTGCCACATGCGGATGCCGCCGGCGAAATAGCTGGTCCACCACACCGCCACGCGCAAGGCCGTTGCCACGGCAATGGACAGACCCGTGAGGCTGCCGGTGAACAGCAGCAAAAGACGCATCGATTCAAGTGTGGCCGGCCGGTCCTGGGTGAGTATGGTGTACAACCCGCCGCCAAGGAACACCAAACCGATGAAGATCAATCCCAAAGCTTCCGGGCCGCCGTTGGGGAAACGGCCCACGAATTCCGTCCAGCGGTGGTCGCCCACCCGCATGATGCCGATCAGGAAGTAAACTCCCAGGCCGGCCAATGCCAGGCCCAAACCGGCCATGATGATGCCGAGCTGAGGGCGGATCGTCACCAGGCCTTGCAGCACGACCTCACGAGAAAACAAGCTCGCCGGCGTCAAACGAAGGGCCAGAGCGCCAAGCAGGCAAATCAGGCCCATAACAGCGAGTGTCGACACCTCCGCGAGCATCTGCAGCTTTTCGGTGCTTACAAGACAAAGCCACACCGCAAGCAACAGAAGCACGCCGCTCGCAGCGAATGACACGATGGTCAGAATGGGCCGCATTTGGACCTCGGCATCGGCATCCGAGACCTTTCTCTTGGTCGTGGCCCAAATAAATAGCAGCAGGCTGGCAACTGCCAACGCAGCCGTGCCAAGGTAAAACGGCGCCCCCATCTCCAGGCCACGCGCCCACAGCCACCAGGCGATGATACCCAACGACAAAGCGGCCCAAAGCAGGCAGGGAATGAACTCCCGGACCGGAACGACGGGCGCAGGCGCAAACCCAGGCGCGGGTGAGGTGCTAACGGGCGGCGGGCTATCCGGCAACGGGGTATCCGAGGGGGTCGACATGCAAATCACTCCGGGTCCACAGCATTCGTAGGACGGGCTTCCAAGCCCGTCCAGAATGGTCCAGGACGGGCTGGGAAGCCCGTCCTACGAAATATCACTCAACTCCACTTGCGTGCTTCCAGCACCTTGGTGGCCAAATAAAGCCAAAATACCGCTACCGTCAGGTGCAGCACCAAAAGCCGCGGCACCACACTGCCACGCGAAGATGCAATCCAAAGGTCTATATACGACACGCTGCCAATCAACGTGTTCATCCAACCGCCGGCTTCGGGGATAAACTGTCCGAGGATGTACAGCAGCGTCAACAGCATCATCATGGCGAAGGTCAGGATCGCGGCCATCACCTGGTGCCTGGTCACGCTGGAAAAGAACACGCCCATGGCCACGAAGCCCGCCGCCCATGCAAAGCAGGGCTAGCAGGAAGGTGATGAGCGGCCGATAGTCAAAAGGATTGTCGCCTTCGACGCGGAGGGCGACAAAGAACACCCCCCAGACGTAAAAGCAAAACATGAAGATACGCAAGCCGGCCAGAAATTTGGCGACAACAATGTGCCATTCGTTGACGGGTGCGGTTAGCATCACTTCCAGTGTTCCCGTTCGTTTTTCATCGCTTAACATGCGCATGGTGATGACGGGGACCACGAAAATCAACGGAATGATTGCCAGAAAGCTGATCAGAAAACCGGCAATGATCGGCTCCGGAGTGACCCCGCCACGTTGGGCCATGGAGGCATAAAATACCCAGAAATTGAGCCAACCCACGGCCGCCATGCCGATGAGCAAAATGTAGGCAATGGGTGAATAGAAGAACGAACCGAGACTCGCGCCGCGTCAGCACCACCAGCTTGTTGTCGGAGCAAATGCCAAGATAAAGGGCCAGATACTCGGCGCCGACGTACATCAGGATCAGCCCGAACGGCAAGAAGTAGGGTTTGGGCGCCTGGCCAGTCAACTTGAAAAAGTCGAACAAAGTCGGCCAAAGCGAGAGGCCCAGCGCGACCAGCACCATGGCCAGGCCAAGGATGCCGATGCCGCGGCCAGCCCAAAAACCTCGTGGCGTGGCGATTCCCTCCATGCCGACGTAGGCCGCCGCGAACAGCAACCCAAGGACCAGGTGAATGACGCCGGAAGTCAGCAAGAACTCCGGTTTGACGATGGTGCCGATGAGCCCGATCAGACTGCTGACCAGGCCAGCCCCGCCCAGCACAGTCAGAGCGAGCGAGCGCAATTGTATTTCGGTCTCGTTTTTGACGAAAGCCAACCAGAAACCCAACGACACGAACAGGCTAAGCGCCCCATAAGGCAAAAAGCCGCCGCCCGTTTCGTTGGAATATGGGATGACACGCAGGAACGCCGCTGCCACCAGCAGTAAAAATGCCAAAGCCCCGTAAAGCCTGCGGAGCTGGAAATCCCTTTCGCTGTAAGCGTGAAACAGCAAACCCATCAGGCCCAACGACACCAAAAAAACGCCCCAACCCGTCGGTATCAGGTAGGGCCTTTCAAGCGCTTTGAACACAAAAGGTGCAACGCCCAGGACGAGGCACATCAGACCGATAACGCCGAAGACTCTGGCGACAAGCGGTTGTTGCTCCCGCAGCACGGACGGCGCAGCGTTCCTCGATCGACTTCCAGGCCGCCGCCTGGATGCCGCCTTCGCGTTTGGGTTTGATGGCCCGGCTTGACATACGCATCTATCTCCAAAGTTTCGTAGGTCAGGCTTTCTTTCCAGCCTGACCGACATCGCTCAGCCCAGGTCCGCCTGGAAAGGCTGACCTACGGGTTTACTGCCGATGAGGCCGTTTTGTTTTGAATATCGCCGGTGGGGGCTCGGGCCACGATGGCCTCCTTGAGCGGATTGTGCTCGCGCATCACATCGAAGAACGCATCTTCGAGCGTCCTGCGGCGGTAGCCGAGCTGCAAAAGCCCCCAACTTTTTTCGATGACCAAATTGGCAATTTTGTCGCGAATATCGCTGTTGTCCCGCGTTTCCAGCACAAAAGCCGCCGCGCCGCCGCCCTTGGAATCGACGGCCGCCTTGGTGACGCCGTCCACGGCCTTAAGCGCCGTCAGCACCTGGTCCGTCGGTCCTCGGACCTCGAGGGTGAGCACATTCTTGGCATCCACCTCGGCCAGCGACTTGATCATGCCGATTCGGCCCGCATTGATGATGATAACCTTTTCGCACACCGCCTCGACCTCGGAGAGGATGTGGGTCGATAGCAGGATCGTGTGGCTGTCGCCCAACTCGGCGATCAGCGCCAGGGTCTCGCGAATCTGAATCGGGTCAAGCCCAGCGGTCGGCTCATCCATGATGAGGATGGGCGGATCGGCGATCATGGCGTCCGCCAGGCCTACGCGTTGGCGGTAGCCCTTCGATAGCGTCCCTGTAAGCCTGCGGCGAACTTCGCGAATTCGGCAGCGGTCGAGGCAGTATTCGATCCGTTTGGTCCTGATTTTGCGGTCCACGCCCTTGAGCTTGGCGCGAAATCGAGATATTCCTCGACGCGCATTTCACTGTAGATGGGCACGCTTTCGGGCAAGTAGCCGATATTGCGGCGGACGTCCATCGATTCGGTCATGACGTCAAAACCGGCGACCTTGGCCGTGCCATTGGTGGCGGGAAGGTAGCTGGTCAAGATGCGCATGGTGGTGGTCTTGCCGGCGCCGTTGGGGCCGAGAAAACCGACGATTTCGCCGCGGTCAACCTCAAAATTGACGCGGTCGATGGCCATGACGGGGCCGAAGTATTTGGTGAGATTCTGGACGCTAATCATGCCACGTGTCCCAGCAGGGTTTATACCCTCAAGTTATTACGAATGCCGTCACCGGCAAGTTCGCATTCCATCCGACGATAGAGGGGTTGGTGTATAGCGCAAGGCCGTTCCAAGCAAGGGTAAAGAAACCGACACCAGTTCTTCTGAATTCTTGAATCACTAAGATGGTCTACGACTAGGGGGATAGTGACATGGCAGAAGAATGGTACGCTGACGGTCTAGCCTTTCGCTGCACGCGTTGCGGCAATTGCTGCACCGGCGCGCCGGCGTGGTTTGGGTGTCGGATGAGGAACTGGCAGCGCTTGCCGAGTTCAAGGGCGAGGAATTGGCGGCTTTTGAAAATATGTACACTCGCATGGTCGGCCAGCGGCGGAGCCTGCGCAGAGCGCGCCAACGGCGACTGCGTCTTTTGGGACCGTGCCGCCGGCTGCACGGTTTATCCGGTAAGGCCGCGGCAATGCCAGAGCTGGCCGTTTTGGCACAGCACGGTGGCCACGCCGCGGGATTGGGAGGAAACACGCGCCCGCTGCCCCGGCGCCGGACAGGGCGAGCTCATTCCCGTGGAAGAAATCACGCGGCGGATCAACCTCATTCGGATATAGCATGGACGACGAATTGCGGCGCCGAGTCCTGGAGATCTACCACGAAGCCGACGCCGCCGTCGCCGCCGCGGGGCCGGTGTGCATCGCCAGCGGGCGCTGCTGCCGGTTCAAGGAATATGGGCACGTTTTGTATCTGAGCCGGTTGGAAGCCGATGTGCTGCTGCAGGCGGCGCCGGCGTATGACAAACCGGTGTCCAGCGATTTTTGTCCGTTTCAGAAGGAAAACCTGTGCACCGCCCGCGAGCCGCGACCGCTGAGCTGCCGGGTGTATTATTGCGATCCGGCCTACCAGGAAAAGGGCGGGCAGATTACCGAGATGCAGCTGCACAAGCTGAAATTGCTGGCGGAGGAGTTCGGATTGGACTGGCAGTATGCGCCGCTACACCAATTTCTGAGTGGCGCATAGGACCTATGGGACCTATAAGACGTATAAGAACGCAGTTTTTCGAGGAGATTGATATGCCCTGCTTGCGCTCGTTTGTGGCTTTGCTGATGCTGACAGCTGTCGCCGTGGCCGGGGATTGGCCGCAGTGGCTCGGCCCCAACCGCAATGGAACGACCGCGGAAATCGTGAAGCCCTGGAAAGGCGACTTGAAAATCGCCTGGCGAAAACCAGTCGGCGAGGGCCACGGCTCCCCGGTCGTTGCCGAGGGCCGCGTCTATTTGAACGCCAGGGTGATTGGTAAAGATGAAGAAATTGTGACCTGTCTCGACGCTGCCACGGGCAAGGAGGTTTGGCATTTCGATTATCCGCGGGGACCCTTCAAGGGCCTTTTCGGCAACGGTCCGCGCGGGACCCCGGCCGTCGTCGGCGGCAAAGTTTACGCCTATGGCGCCACGGGCTTTTTGACCTGCATCGATGCGACGACGGGCAAAATGCTTTGGCAAGTCAATACCCGCAAGGATTTCAGCCCTCCCGCGCTGCGGTTCGGTGTTTCCTCTTCGCCCTTGGTCGTGGACAACAAAGTGCTTGTGGAAGTTGGCGCCAAGGGCGCGTCGATTGTCGCATTCGACAAAGACAGCGGCAAAGTCTTGTGGAAGAGCCTGGATGATCCCGCCAGTTATTCTTCACCCACCCTGGCCGGGCCTAAATCGGATCCGACAGGCTGTCTTCCTCACCCAAAAAGGCCTGGTTGGCGTGCACGTCGCGGACGGCGCATTGCAATGGAATTTCCCATTCCAGGATAAGTTGTCCGAAAGCTCGACCACGCCGGTCCGCGTCGGCGATGATTTGCTGGTAAGCTCCGTCTCGCTTGGCAGCGCCCTGGTGTCTATCAGTTCCAAGGATGACAAGGCCGTGGCCAACAAGGTGTGGTTGAACGCGGAGCTCCCCTGTTACTTCTCGACACCTGTTATGGTCGGCAAGGACTACATCTACCTGGTCACGGGATCGGCATTCGGAGGCCAGGCCGTGCTGCATTGCGTCGACGCCAAAAAGGGCACGTCGCTCTGGAAGAAAGCCGGCGTCGGCCAGTATCACGCCTCGCTGGTTTTGACCGGCGACGGCAAATTGCTGATGGTCGAGGAAGCCGGCAGCCTGGTGATGATCGATCCCGATCCGAGTATGTATCGAGAGCTTGCCCGGACGAAAATCTGCGGCAAAACCTGGGCTCATCCGGCGGTGGCGAATGGCAAGCTGTACATTCGCGATGACAAGGAACTGATTTGCGTGGAATTGGTGCCATGACCCAGGGCCAGCGACCGGAGAGCGGCGGAGCTTTGGAGCGTTTTTTCCGCTTCCGCGAGCACGGCACCACCTTCCGGACCGAAGTTTTGGGTGGGATGACGACGTTCGCCACCATGGCCTACATCATCGTCGTCAACCCGGCGATTCTCAAGTTCGCCGATCTGCCCGTCGGGCCGACCACCGTGGCGACCATTCTGGTGGCGATGGTCGGTTCGATCTTGATGGGTTTGTATGCGAACAGGCCGCTGGCTGTCGCTCCCTACATGGGAGAAAACGCTTTTATCGCCTTTGGCCTGGCCGCCCTGGGAATTGGCTGGCAGCTGCGGCTGGGAGCGGTGTTCGTCAGCGGCATCCTCTTTCTGCTCATCACGGTGCTGCGCGTCCGCTCGTGGCTGGCCGACTCCATTTCGCCGAGCATGAAACATAGCTTCGCCGTGGGCATCGGCCTGTTCCTGGCGTTCCTGGGCCTTTACCAAACCGGCATCGTCACCAGTTTCGTGGATGGGATGGCGGTGCCGGCAACGGAGTTTCTCGCCAAACCGGAGGTTCCGGTCAAGCTTGGCAACTTCCGAGACACCAAAGTGCAGCTGGCGATGCTGGGCTTCTTTTTGACCGCGGTGCTGTTGTGCTGGCGGGTCAAGGGAGCGATCCTGCTGGGCATCGTGGCGACGGCGGCCGCGGGTTATTTGGCTGGAGTCGGCGAGGCTCCAGAGGGAATAGTTGCCCTGCCCTTTACTGGCGACTACGATCTCAGCCCGATCGCCTTCAAGCTCGACATTCCGGGGACTCTCCAGCTCAGCTTTCTGCCAATCCTGCTGACCCTGTTCCTGATGAGCTTCCTCGACACGCTGGGCACGCTGGTGGCCGTGGGAGCGGCGGGCGAGATGCTCGATGAACGCGGGAACTTTCCGCGCATGGAAAGGCCGATGCTCGTCGATGCCTGCTCCTGTGTGTTTGCCGCGCTGGTAGGGTCATCCACGAGCGGCGCCTACATCGAGTCCGCTGCAGGCGTGCGGGACGGAGCGCGGACCGGACTGGCGGCGGTGACGACGGGGCTGTTATTCGGCGTGGCTTTGTTCTTCATCCCGCTCGTGCAGCCGCTCCAGCATCTCAGTTACGCCTACGGTCCCGCACTTATTGCCGTCGGCGTGCTGATGCTGGGGTCGGTCGCCAAGATCGATTTCAACGACTTGACCGAATCGGTGCCGGCGTTCATCACCATGGCGATGATCGTTTTCACCTACAACATCGGCAACGGCTTGACGGCGGGACTCATTCTTTATCCGCTGCTCAAAGTTGCGGCGGGACGCGGTAGGGAACTTAATGCCGGGGCCGTGGTGCTGGGGCTGGCGTGCCTGGTGTATTATGTGTTTGGGCTGCCGCATTAGCGTCCTCAATGGCCATGTCGTCATCGTGTGCTTGCACTTGCTGACGAGAGCGCCGCGGCTTATGCTCATCATGGCTTACAGGAGACAACTACCATGCACGACCAAGTATCTCCCCATCCCCCTGCACAAGCCTTGGTCCGCCGGTTGCCGGTAACGGCAATGGCCAACCAATTTCAAACCGTAGCCACCTTACTCCTTGTTGTAGCCATGTTATGCGGTGTCGGGCTACTGCTGCAATCCGCGCTGCAAGCCAAACAGACGACCGACCTAGCAAAATCAGCCGACACCCAAAAGGGAGCCGTCGATGAAAAGACCATTCGCGATCTCATCAAGCAACTCGAGGACGATTCCTTCGAGGTTCGCGAGGAAGCCACCAAGCGCTTGACGGCCATCGGCGATCCAGCCCGGGCGCTGGTCAGCAAAGCGGCCATGGATAGTCCTGACGCCGAGGTGCGCCAGCGGGCCGAGCAGATTCTGCGTGGGATGGGCGTTCCGGCGCTGGTGGTGGCCGATGCGCTCGACCTCGCCAAAAAGCCCAGTTTCGCCGATGCCTTCAAGCGCTCGAATATCCGGGCCGAGGTGCTGGCCAAGATGGGCAGTGGAAGGGACGACGCGCCCAAGGAACTCGTGGCCGTGCTCGGCAAGCCTGAAGGGAAACACCTGGTGATCAGCTTGTCTCTGTCCAAGGACGGCCGTTACCTTGCGACCGGCGGCCAGGACGAATCCAAGGCGCAGATTTTCGACCTCAAGACCGGCAAGCTGATCAAGATCTTTCCCGGATTTGCCAAAACCCTGCGTGCCGTGGCGATCAGCCCGGACGGCAAGTTGTTGGCGACGGCGATCATGGACAAATCCCAGCAGCTCAGCCTCTGGGACACCGAAACCAGCACGTTGCGCAAGGCGCTCGTGGGCCACACTGGCCAGGTTTGGGGCCTGGACTTCAGCCCAGACGGCAAGCTGCTGGCTTCCGCGAGCTTCGACCGCACTGCTAGATTTTGGGACGTGGCAAGCGGCGCCCAGGTCATGGCCCCCATCTTGCACAGCACCAACGTCAACCGCGTGGCATTCAGCCCGGACGGAAAACTGCTGGCCTCCGCGTCAGGCACCTTAAATATCAAGGGAGAAGTGATCATCTCGGAAACCGCCACGGGTCGAGTGATGGACAAGCTCACTGGACAGGCGTCGGAAATTCGCGGCCTGGCCTGGCATCCCGACGGGAAAACCCTGGCCTCCGCGTCGCTGGACGGCACCATTTTTCTATGGGACCTGCAAACCATGAAATCGACCCGTGTGCTGCGCAGCGCCGCCAAGAAAGTTCAAGCGGTGGCCTGGCATCCCAGCGGGCAGTTTTTGGCGTCCAACGACCACACCGTCAGCACCCTTTTCCTTTGGGACATGCGGGCCCCCAAGGCGGAACCGCGCACGATCCGCCTGTTTCCGGCCAGCACCAAAGACGACGAGTGGACTCACGACGTGATTTTCACCCCCGAGGGCCGGCACCTCATCGCCGCCAATCCCGACGGCACGGTGTCGGTGCTGCGCCTGGCGGAGATCGGGCAAGTGCTCAAAGCCGAGGGAAAATGACCCATGCTGCAAGTGCAACAACTCGACCATTGCTCTGTCATCATCACCGACGTGGAGCGAAGCCGGCGATTTTACCGTGATGTGCTGGGACTGAAGGAGATCAACAGGCCGCGGACGTTTGATTTCATCGTGCTCTGGTTCGACCTTGGCAATGATATGCTGCATTTGTTGCTCAAGGATCGGTCCGATACGATCAGCCCGCGGCATTTCGCGCTGCGCGTGCCGGATGCCGCCGCCGCGCACCGCCATTGCCAGGAGCACGGCGTGGCAGTCAGCGAGACGACGCCAATTCCCGGAGCGGATCGCTTTTTCATCAGCGATCCGGATGGCAACCGCATCGAGATCATCCAATGGCTGCGGCCGTATAGCTCAGAGGAAAATGCCCGTTAACCACGAAACACACGAAAAACACGAAAGAAAAGAAAGAAAAGAAAGAAATGAAAAGCGAAGCCTGCTTTGAGGTTCACCCGAAGACTTGCTTTCTCTCTTATTTTCGTGTCTTTCGTGTGTTTCGTGGTTCTGAATTCTGCTCTTGTCTTCTCACGTAGAATGCGGATGACGTTGCAGGTCCGTTGACCCTCGAACCCAGGAGGCAGCATGTTCCTCAAACTCACCCCAGTCTTCCTTTTCGCCGCCACTCTCTTTGTTGCTCCCCAGTCCGGCGACAAGGATCAAGCATTTCGGCGTTTCCTTTCCGGCATGGCCCAGAAAGAGGCGCGAGAACAGGCAAAAAAGGCAAAGTTGGCCATCAACCAGGGCGGTTTCGTCGGCCAACTGGAGCTGCCCAACTCGGACAAAATCCAGGTCGACATCTCTGCATTTCAGCTCAAAAACGACACCATCAAGGCAAGCGTGGACGTTCAGGGCGATGGCCGGATTTCGGGAACCTGGACAAGAGAAGGGCAATCGATCAACATCAAAGCCGATGTCTCCGTCAAGCTGAGCGTGACCGGCTCCGTGCTGGTGGAAATGCAAAAGAGCGATTTCTTCCTTGCGCCCTCGCTCACTGATTGCGATTTCAAAATCTTGAAGATCAGCATCAAGGAACCCGCGGAGCTGGCGGACAGCGACACTCTCCTTATCGAACTCGCCAACACGGCCTTTCAACGAAACAAAAGCTCTGTCCTCAGCCAGATCAACCGCTCCCTGAAGAAATATCCGATCAAGTTTTGAACCGGCCCAATGGAAAGGATGTCGCCATGCTCCGATGCGCGCTGATTTTGGCCGTTTCTGCCCTGGTTCAGCAGGCAACCGTCCAAAATGCCGCCAACGACAATCCCGCTGTCCGCGCGTTGGTGCGCGAGGCGATCAAGAAGGAACTGTCGGCGCGCGACAGCAAAGACAAAGGCTGGCACGACGGCAGCACCTGGATTTGGCTGGACAACCCGGCCGCAAACCTGGCCGTGGATATTACCAACTTCACGCTCCAGGATGGGCGGTTGGCAGTGGAGGGACGAGCGGCCGCGCTCATTGGTTTCGATCGCAAGCTCAAACTGCCGATCGGCAGCAAGACCTTTGGCGGCGAGGCGCGCGTTTACCTGGTGCTGAAGGCGTCGGCGCAAGTCGGCGAGCAGTTGGCCAGCTCAAACGTCAGCATCGGCAACCTGGAGATTCACGACCTGCGCCTGCACGGCGAGGCCGGCCGGGCATTTCAGGGGATCATTCAGGAAGGAGCCAATTTGCTGCTCAAACACAAGAAGCGCGACATCGAAAAGCGGCTTGAAGACGCCTTGAACAAGGCAGGCGTTGGAAGAGTGAAGAGTGAAGAGTGAAGAGTGAAGAGTGAAACCTTTCTTTTTTCACTCTTCACTCTTCACTCTTCACTCTTCTTCAATAGCCGATGTTCTTGAGGGCTTGCTGCCCCAGCCGCTCAGCCAGCTGAGCCAGGTAGAGACTCTGCGGCGCCACGGCCGTTCCGTGCGAATCCACAATCCCCTCGGGCAAATTCGGCGGTCCCTTGTCGAATGGCCGCGGCGCTTGCTTGCTCTGGCCGACGCAGCCGATCATCCAGTTGGCCGATCCCGGCGGGTTCTGGATCACGTAATCCTTGGCCACGCAATTCCACGCCACTCCCCAGCCCATCGACCAGCCGTGGCCCGAGCCCATTTCGCCGCGATTGCGGAAGTCGATCCCACCGCCCGCAACGTTGACATTGTCATAAAGCGCGCCGGTCGACCAACGCTGATGCGATTCGAGCCGGCCATCGCCGCGAAAAGTGCAGTTGAGCAGCACAATCGGACCGGCCTGGGTGGACCCGGTTGCTGAAAACCAGACATTGTCGGCGTTCACCTTGCAGCGATCCAGGAGGACCTGGCTGCCGTTGGGGGCGAATTCCGCGGGCCGGGACGAGCCGACGTGCAGAGCCTTGCGATTGACGGTCACGCGCTGCAGGGTGATGCGCCGGCCGTTGACGCCGACGCTGTTCATCGTTTCGTCGATCACAACGTCGCGCACCCAGCAGTCCTGACCGGTGAGCCGTAACGCGGAAAAGTGAGGATCGCTATGTTTGATCGCCTGCAAGGGAGATTCGATGTGCAGGTTCTCAATGCCGACCTGCGTTAGACGCACTGGCGGTTTGATTTTCACGACCGCGGTCCCCGGCGGGTCGAGATAGCGTGCATCGCACGAATCGGAAAGCGGAACATCCAGGGTAATCGTGTTGGCGGTGATTGCCGCGATCTGGCGCTCGGTGATGAGCGGCCGGCCGACAGCGATCCAAGTCTGGGCCTTGCCGTCGCGCACGAGGTCGTCCATGTGCATGAACTTCACCCAGGCCTCGGTGACGGGCTTTCTGATGGAGAGCATGTCGCCCACCGCGAATCCTTTGGCATCGGCCACGGTGAAAGTCATCGCTCCCGACGGGACATATTTGTCAGTGATGCTTGTTTGAAATGCCTTGAATGGCTGCTTGTCGGCCGCGTCCCCTTTGCCGCTCGCTCCGATGGTGATGCCGGTGCGCGGCTTGCCGACCAGCTTGATCGTCGACGTCTTATCCTTGTCGGCCCCGTTGCCGCTGCCGCGCAGGACGATACCGCTGGCCGATATCTTGATCGTCCCGGAGCAGGAGAATATGCCTGGGGCCAGCAGGACGGCACCGCGAAAAGCATCTTTGACGGGCATGACAGCGACGGCGTCGATGGCTGCCTGGATATTCGCCGTGTCCTCGCCTCCCGAGGGCGACGGTATGACCGTCTTGGCGACCTGGACCGAGGGGGGACTGACGCCGCCGCCCATGTAGCCGGCGTGGGAAAAGTCCATGATCGTGTCGCCGGTCGCGGTTTTCTTGTAGGCCAGTTTGCCGTCCGGGCCGGGATAGACCCACTGGCTTGGGGCCGTCTCGGGTGCCGCGGCGGGCAGGGCGGAAACGACGCAGCACCTATCACCAGCAGCGCCCATGAATGCGTTTGAGGTTTGGAGAGCATCATGATGGTTGTCCTTTCTTCGCACCATTTTGCCAGTGGAGATGGGCAAAGTCCAGAGAATACCTAACCATCCTGCCAGGGATCCGAGCATCCATATAAAATTCGCAACGTGCAACGAACACGACCAGGATCAACCGGCCATGCCCCTATCCTCCAAGACCTGCCACGAAACTCTGGAGCGCCGCCTGCGCGTGGCCCAGGGCCGAGAATCCGGCGACTTACTCCTGCGAGGCGCACGGGTTGTCAATGTCTTCACGCAGCGTATCGAGCCTGCCGACGTCATCATTGCCGACGGCTGGATTGCCGGCGTCGGCACTTTCAACTGGCACGCGACCCAAACCATCTCCTTGGCGGACAAACCCTTGCTGCCGGGTTTCATTGACAGCCATGCCCATCTTGAAAGCACTTTGCTGACCCCGGCGGAGCTGGCGCGATTGATTGTTCCGCACGGGACCACGGCACTGATCTCCGATTCCCATGAGATTGCCAATGTCCTCGGCGTGCCTGGCATCGACATGCTGCTGTCGGCCAGCGCGGGCTTGCCGCTGGACCTGTTTTTCATGGCTTCGTCATGCGTGCCGGCCACGCAGTGGGAACATGCTGGGGCTGTGCTCGGGCCGGCCGAGGTGGCTGAATTGCTCGGGCGGCCCAGGATTTTGGGGTTGGCCGAGGTGATGGATATCCCAGCCGTGTTGGCCGCCGAGCCGGGCATGATGGCCAAGATGCGCGCGGCCCTGGCGATGGGACGGCTCCTCGACGGCCATGCTCCCGGCCTGAGCGGACAGGATCTCCAGGCCTACGTCGCCGCCGGCATCCGTACCGATCACGAGTCGGCGACGGCGGCGGAGGCTCGCGCCAAGGCTGACCTGGGCATGCTCGTTCAGGTCCGCGAAGGTTCCGTGGCCAAAAACCTCGATGCCATTCTGCCGCTGCTCGCTGCCGGCGAACTTGGGGACTTTTGGTGCCTGGTTACCGACGACGTCTTCCCCGACCATCTTCGCGACCATGGCCACCTCGACGGGCTGCTGCGCCGGGTGGTCGCGGGCGGCGTGCCGGCGGCGTCGGCGGTTCGGCACGTCACGCTGATCCCCGCCCGCCATTATGGGCTTTTCGACCGCGGTGCCGTGGCGCCAGGTTACCGCGCCGACCTGGTGGTCGTGGACGATTTGCAAAGCTTTCATCCTTCACTGGTCGTCAAGAACGGAAATATCGTGGCCCGTGGGGGGACATACCTCGCCGACGTCCCCGCGCCGGTGCTCAACTTCACCAATACAATCCACCTCGCTCCGCTAGATGTTGCGGACTTCCAACTCCCTTTGACATCGGACGTTTGCCCTGTCATTGGCATTATTCCCGACCAGATCCTCACCCGCCACGAAACGAAGACGGTAGGCCGGACAGCCGGATGGTGGAGCTTCGATCCGGAGCGGGACGTCGCGCTGATTGCCTCTATCGAACGGCACCGCGGAACGGGCACGATGGGCTTGGGCCTGGTCGGCGGTTTCGGGCTGCGGCTGGACGGGGCCCTGGGCTCGTCGGTGGCTCACGATTCTCACAATCTTGTGGTCGTCGGCACCAATGCCCGCGACATGTTATGTTGCGTGCGGTCGTTGCAAGAAACCGGGGGCGGTTTTGTGGTCGCCGCCGGCGGTGAGGTGAAAGCCAAACTCCCGTTGCCGATCGCCGGGCTTTTGTCAGCCTCCAGCGCAGCGGCGGTATGCCGGCAACTCCAGGAAACTCGCGATGCCGCCCGCGCCCTGGGTTGCGGCCTGGCCGAGCCCTTTGGCACGCTCTCATTCCTTGCATTGCCGGTCATTCCCGAGCTGCGCATTACCGATCAAGGCCTGTTTGATGTGCGGCGGCAGCAGTTCATTCGTTATTGACAGGGGTAGGACACATTTTAGTCATCCGCTGGTCGTTTGCGCTGCGCCTTCGTCGACGCCCGCTGCTTCTTGCCCTGCAATCGTCTTTCCTTCGCACCGCGCGTCGGCCTGGTTGCTTTCCGCGGCGTGGGCGGCGTGGCGGCATCCAGCAGCCATGCTTGCAGCTTTTCCAGGCAGTCCTGGCGATTTCGCTCCTGATCGCGAAAACGCTGGGAGGTCAGCACCAGTACGCCGTCCACCGTAAATCGGCCGCGATGGTGGGCAAACAAGCGTTGCTTGACGGCCTGCGGCACACTGGGGCTGCCCTTCGCGTTCCAGCGCAGCACAGCCTTGCTGGCGACCTTGTTTACGTTTTGTCCACCGGGGCCCGATGAACGCACGTAGGTCCACTCAAACTCGCTGTCGGGCACGCGCAAGTTGTCATTCACTTCGAGCAATAGAAGCCTCGCTTTCGACGAAGATTGGTGCCACGGCACACGGAGTGTGCCTACTACTATGAGCCGACACGGCACACGGAGTGTGCCTACTACTTTGATCGCACGCTTTGCCAACCCACATTTGTCATATTGCCAAAGCTGCCAAAATGGATGGCCTGCTGGCACTGTGCCCTCACGCCCCCGCCAGCGCAGTTTACCTAACCTCGGCACGGCGGCGCCGCGAAAGTACGCTACCCAGACCCCGCCTTGACGTGCCGCTGGAAAGCATCTACCATTCTCCCACTCCCAGGGGCCGCACAGCCCTGAAGGAATACTTGGCACCACGGACAGCGGGCACGCTCATGGAAGGGCAGGCGGTGGAAACGCAGGTTCCCGAAACAGCGGCAAATAAGAGGCCGGCGCAACCTTGGCGTGACCTTGGTTTGATCGCATTGCTGATGCTCCTTGCCGTCAGTCATCGCGGTTGGCTTCTCTGTCACACCGAAGTTCTAGCCCGCGACAGCATCGGCTTCATCCGCTACGCGCTGGAATTCGAAACCGATAGCTGGACTACGGTCCTCCGCAATAACCACCAACATCCTGGATACCCGCTCAGCATTCTTGCCGTCTCGGTGCCGGTTCGCGCATTAACCTCCAGCCCCGACACCGACGCCATGATGCTCAGCGCTCGAACTCGCCAGCAGCATCGCCGGCATACTGCTGGTGATACCGATGTATTTCCTAGGGAAACTCGTCTTCCACCGCGCCGCCGGCTTTGGCGCCGCGGCTCTGTTCCAATGCTTGCCGGTCCCCGCGCACATTCTGTCCGATGGTTTGTCGGAAGCTCTGTTTTTGCTGCTGGCGTCTTCCGCGTTGGCCCTGGCGGTGCTGGCGCTGCGCGGCAGCAAACCCTGGCTTTTCGCCGCCTGCGGCGCGTTTTGCGGCCTGGCTTACCTGACCAGGCCGGAAGGCGCCTTGCTGCCCGTTGCTGTGCTTATTGTCCTGGTGGGTTTGCGACTGGGCAAAATCCAGATACGCTCCGCGCGGCAACTCGGAGCGTGCGGCCTCAGCCTGGCTGCCGTGGCTGCCCTGGTTGGCTCGCCTTATGTTATTGCCACGCATCGGATCACCAATAAGCCCAGCATCAGCCATATTTTCGGCAGGCCGATGCCGCAATTGGATGAAGCGCCGGCCGTCCCGCATCCGCAGGCGCTGCTGGGCGACGGTTCCACGAGGCCGCTGCTGGCCAGCACCTTCGCCTTCACGTTAAACCTCGAAGACGCGTTTGGCAGCCGCGTCTGTCAAGCATTGTGGGGCCTGGGGGGCGAAGCTGGCCAAGTGTTTCTATTATGTCGCGTGGGTGCCTGTGCTGCTTGGCATGTGGTGGTTCCGCCGCAGGGCTTTGCTGGTGCCGGGTATGTGGGTGCTGTTGGTCCTGTGCGGCTTGTCCACGCTGGGGCTGCTTCGCCTGGCCGTGGACGTCGGCTACATGTCCGATCGGCACCTGATGCTGCTGGTGATGTGCGGCTGCTATGCCGCTGCCGCCGCCGTCTGGGAGTTGCCTGGGCGATGGTCCGCGTGGCGGGTAAAGAGACAGGGAACCAACGACACAGCCAATCAGCATGAAAATCCAAACGCTCAAGGTCGGGGCATCTGGGGGCTTTCGGTTGCACTGCTGGCCTGCCTGATCGCTGCCGGTTTGCCGAAATCACTGGAACGCTTGCACGCCAACCGGGCGGGGCATCACGCGGCTGGCATTTGGTTGGCCCACCACGCGGAGCCATGGGATGACATTCAAGACGCACATTGCTGGGCGGCCTATTTCGCCGGCCGGGTGATGCAGGAACGCCATCCGCAGCCGCCGCCGTCTGGGTATAAGCCGGTGCAGTTTTTCGTGATAGGCCGGCGCGAGCATGAGATCAACACCATTCTCTGGAACATTCAACCCACACCGAGCGAACAAGCCTTGCAAGCTCGCGGCGGCCACATCGTCTATCATTGGCCCGTTCACGGCGCGGCTGCCGATGCGTCTATTGTCGTCTACATGGTGCCGCCGTCCCCTGGCGGGCAACATTGATCCAAGGAGACCGACCCGTGCCCTGCTTTCAAAGTAGTAGGCACACTCCGTGTGCCGTCGGCCTTAGTAGCCGAGCTATGCGACACTGCAGATTAATATGCTGCATCGCCGCGGTTTCATGGGTGTGCTGCTTGACCACTCTGTCGTTCTCGCAAGGCCAGGATCGTCCCGCGCCACCGTCTCCTCCGCTTCCTACAGCACAAAAAGCGGCATCACCTATCCCACCCCAACGGCCCGGCCGCGATCTTTCCAAGATGCCGGTTTTCGACAGACAGGTCTTCCTTGCCGCTCAGCGGGGTAGCGAATGGCTGCAACGAGCCAACGGCGGCGATGGCCGTTTTGTGCCCGGCTTCGTCCCGGCGCTGCGCCTGCCGCTCGAAGGCGACAATTTTGTGCGCCAGGCCGCTGCCGCGCTGGCGCTCGCCAAGGCCGCCAGGTATTTCAATGACGACCAGGCCGCCGCGATTGCCCGCCAGGCCGTGCTGACCTTGCTGGAGGACACCGTGGTGGATGCGACACAACCCGGCACCCGTGTTTGCATGTCGCCTGCCGGCGTTTTGGACCAACTCGAAGCCGCCGGCGTCATGGTGCAAGCCGTTACGCGCCCTGCCCACTCCCGCCGCCGACGTGCTCGACAAGGCAGATCAGATGTGCAATACCATTCAACGCCGCCAGCAGGCCGACGGGTCGTTGAAGCGGCTCACGACCCTCGTCCAGGCGTCGGAAGCCTCCGATCACGACGATGCGGCACACGCTCGTGCCGGCGAGGCCCTCAACGCCTTGATGCAAAGCCAGCAACAACGGCCGGCGCCCTGGAAGCTCGAAGTTGTCCGCAAAGCATTGCCTTATTATCAGGCGAGCTGGCGAGCCAAAAAAAACCTGGTCATGGTGCCGGCGCACACCGCGGCGTACACCGAAGCTTATCTCGCGACCACCGACAAGGCCTTCGCCGATTTCGTCTTCGAGATGAACGACTGGCTTTGCGGCTTTCAGGTGCAGCAGCCCGATCAACGCCACACGCACTGGGACGGCGGTTTCATGGCATGCGTGGACGGCAAACCCATGCCTACCCAGCCGACCGTCGTGTCAGCCGCCTACGCGGAAAGCCTTGCGGAGGCGGCACGGGCGGCGCGCCAGGCCGGAGACGTCGCACGCTGGGAGCGCTACCAGGCCGCCGTGCAGCGCTGCTCGCGTTTCTTGATGACGCTGCAATACTCGGAAGCCAATTCGCAGCACTTCACGGATTGGTATCGCCCGATCATCCTGGGAGGGTTTCACGCATCCCAAAGCGACGGCAACATTCGCCTGGAAACAACCCAGCAGCCGGTTTGTGCGATGATCGCGTATCTGCGGTATGTCGCCAAACCGCCATGAAGGTTCATTGCCGCGGCGACTCCCATGAGGCTGTGGCCGGAAGTGCGGCACTCAACTGCTGCTCGCCCCATTGCGCCCGTTGCCTGACCGCGGGTAAAGCCCTTTCCGTTTGATAGTGCGCAGCAGCAATTGCTCAAGTTCCCCGTACTCGGGGGATGAAGGAAATTCTCGCCGCTCGACCAAGTTGCCCCCTTTTTGAACTGATATTGGCCGAAATTGGCCCTTTATCGTATACTGCCTTTTTGCATGGATGGCGCTCGTCCTTATTGAGAATGCCATGAGCGAAGAACGTCCCCCGTTGCCTCGACCGCGCTGCCGTAGCTTGACCGGTGTTCGCATTTTGGCGAGCGGCAGTTACGTTCCGGATTCGGTGGTCACCAACGAACACCTCCACCAGCGGCTCGGCTTCGATTCCGACTGGATCGTCAAGCGGACCGGCATTCGCGAGCGCCGCCACGCCTTGCCGCACCAGGCCACCAGCGATCTTTGCCATGAGGCCGCGCAGCGCTGCATCACCGCCGCCGGCGTCGACAAAAAAGACATCGACCTGGTAATTCTGGGCACCTTCACGCCGGACATGTCGTTCCCGTCGACAGCGTGCCTGGTGCAGGATCGGCTAAAACTGAACTGCCCCGCCATTGAAGTGGAAGCCGCTTGCGCCGGCTTCATGTATGCCCTGATCACCGGGGCCGCCTACGTGGTGTCCGGTGCCAGCGATCTGGCCCTGATCATCGGCGGCGACGCCAATTCACGCGTCGTCAATCCCAACGACATCAAGACCTATCCGCTGTTCGGCGACGGCGCCGGCGCTGTGCTGCTGACGCGCGGCCGGCCCGATCAGGGCATTCTGGCCTACAGCCTGGGCGCCGACGGCAGCGGGGCCGACCTGCTGACCCGGCCCGCGTGCGGCAGCCGCATGCCGCCCACGCCCGAGCTCCTGGAAAAGGGACTTCATTACATGTACATGGACGGCCGGGCCGTCTTTCGCTGGGCCGTCGCGATCCTGTGCGACACCATCCAGGACGTGCTCGCGGCGAAGAATTTCACGCCCGAGGATGTCGACCTGTACATTCCTCATCAGGCCAACATTCGCATCATCAACGCCGCCTGCGATGTGCTTCACATCCCGCGCGACAAGGTCTTCAACAACCTCGACAACTACGGCAACACCTCGGCGGGTTCGGTGCCGCTGGCGCTGGACGAGGCGCTGGCCGAAGGACGCATCAAAAACGACGATTTGGTGGTTTTGAGCGGCTTCGGCGCCGGTTTGGCGTGGGGCACCGCGCTGATCCGCTGGTAGAACTCGCAGACGAAACGCTTGCTTCGGCGGTACCCCGACCCCAGAGGGCGACGCAGCCAACGTCCTGGAGTTATCGGCGATGACCTCCACCATTCTGGAAGCCCAACCGTCGCCAGCGCCACGGTCGGCCGCTCCAACCTCTGGCATGGTTGGATCAACGTGATCATGGCGGCCCTGGCCATGACAGCGACCTTGCCCGGCCGGACTCACGGCCTTGGGCTTATCACCAAAGAACTTACTAGCGATGCGACGTTGGATGTGAGCGATGGGCTGTTCAGCGTCCTCAACGGTTGGGCCGTGGTGATCGGCGCGGCGTTATGTTTGCCCGCCGGAAGGTTGATCGACCGGTTTGGCGTCAGGGCCGTCCTGGTTGGCGTCGCGGTCGGATTGGGGCTTGCGGTGCTCGGCATGAGCGCGGCAACCGGCGTTCTCGTGTTGTTCGTAATGCTGACCCTGGTGCGCGGCCTGGGCCAGGGGGCGCTGTCGGTGGTCAGCATGGCCATGATCGGCAAGTGGTTCACGCGCCGCTTGCCGGTGGCGATGGGCGTCTTCTGCGTACTCTTGACGATCGGTTTCATCGTCGCGAACTTCGCCGTGGGCAAGCCGGTCAAGATATATGGTTGGCGTGCCGCCTGGGCCGGGCTTGGCGTTTTTATGCTCGTGGTGCTTGCGCCAATCGGCGCCCTGTTGGTTCGCAGCGCTCCCAAGGAGATCGGTCCGGTCAGTGAGGAACCGACGCCGGAAGCGTCTGGTACCGCCCTCGATTTTTCGCTGGGTGCGGCAATTCGTTCGCCGGCGTTCTGGGCGTTCACCGTGGCGACGTCGCTTTTCAACTTCACGTGGTCGGCGATCACACTGTTCAATGAATCGATTCTGGAAGAACGCGGCTTCGATCACGACACTTTTTTGCTGGTAATGGGCGTACTCGTCCTGGCGGGGCTGCCGGCCAAAACGAAAGCACGACAAAACCATTGGCGTGCGGTACACCAATTTGAAGCGTTGCCAGCCTTTTTCGTGCTTTCGTCTTTCGTGATTTCGTGATTCGGCTTTGTCAGTTGGGGGGTTGACGCATGGAGCGACTTTTCCTGGTCTGTTCTCTCTTGCTGCTAGGTGGCGCACGGGCCCAAGCCGCCGACTATCTCAACGGCGATTGGTTCATTATCACTGGCCGAAACACCGTGGTGACCAGCGACCCCACCGGCGATGTCGCCAAGGCAATGGCCGCCCAGAAGGAATTGAAATGCCTGGCGTTCACGGGCCACGGCGATTGGTCTTTCCTGATCGGCGGCAATGGGATCCTCCACGGCGGCGGCATTCCGTCGTCGCTCGGCAACAAAATCCCCGAACTGTGGAAGGTCACCAGCGATTTCAAATGCCTGGCTTTCAGGCCCCAGGGCGGCTGGGTGCTGCTCCACGACAAAAACGGCTTCGCTGAGGACGGTATCGCCGCCAGCACCCGCGCTGAACTTCAGCAATTGCATAATGCCGGCGGCACCTTCCGATCGATCGCGTTTACGCCCGACGGCGGGTGGGTTTTGCTCTTGGAAAAAGGCTTCCGGGAAGAAGGTCTGCCCAGGAGCCTCAGCGAAAAACTCGCCGAGCATGCCAAACAAGGTATCGCTATTAGATGCGTTGCGTTCACCTCGGAAGGCGATTGGTTCCTCCTGGACGATCGCAACAATTTCTTTTCCAGCAACCCCAACCATCCCGCTTATAAGAAACTGACCGACCTGAAGGAAAAGGGCCAGGTTCTTCAGTGGATCGCCTTCGCCCCCGGTGAATATACGCACGGCTATGTACTGCTGAACCAACCCGTGCAGCGCATCAGGGCCGTCATGACCACGAACTTCAGCCGGCCCTCGGGTGGGGTCAATCAATGGGTGGTGATGCCCGCGCAAGCTCCAGAACTGCCCCGGCAACGCGACATCAAGTTCACCCTCGAACCCGACCCTATCAGGGTGCTTGACGACGGCCTGCTCAAAGAGAAAGTCTTGCTGAGCCGGGTGCATGACAAGCCGAAAGGCTTCCTGGCCAGGGCCACTTATGAAATGACCCTGTACACCAACGTGCTGATTCCGCGTCTGGCGGGGCAAGCCGCGCCCAGGGATCACCTCTCGCCGGTCGAGCATGCGGCATATACCCATGTGACGGACGATATGAAAACTCGGGTTTTTCAGAACTTTCTCGACAAGACCGGGCTGCGCCGCAAGCCCAAGGAAAGCGAAATGACCTTCGCCCGGCGAACGTTTTTGCACATCGCCAAACACTTCAGCTACCTGTACCCTAACCTCGAAGGGATCGACGTCGCCCAATCCGGCAGGGGCGATTGCGGCGGCCTATCGTGGGTATTCGTCCGGACCATGCGCAGCAGCGGCATTCCTGCCCGCCTGATTTTGGGCCGTTGGGCGACATCCGAAGAGCCTGCCAAGGGCGGCAAGCCCCCCAACGGCCAGTTTCATTGCAAGCCCGAGGTTTTCATCGACAACCTGGGCTGGGTCGGGGCGGACATGTCGGGCGGCGTCGGCGTCGAAGGCAATCCGTTTGTCTGCTTCGGAACGGAAACGGGTGACTTCGTGGTGCTGGATTTCGACGTGGAAAGGGTCGTGGTGGTTAGGCCGGGGGACAAGCCTGAGAAGTTGGGTGGCACACAGGGTGTGTTCTGGTGGTATTGGGGCGCCGACGGCAAAGGGCCTCAGACACAGGACCACTGGACAGTGCAGGTGCTCCTCCGGCATCCGCACGCCTCGCCCTTTAAGCAGCGTTTCATGCCGCCGCCGACCGGTCCTCATGACCTCCAAGGCTCGGGGAAAAAATGAGCGGAAACAAAATTGCCCTGGTAACCGGCGCGGGTTCAGGCATTGGCCGAGCGAGTGCGTTAGCCCTTCTCAAGGAGGGCTGGTCCGTGGTGCTGGCTGGCCGCCGCTCTGCAGCGCTCGAGGACACCGTCGCCGCGGCCGGCCCCGACGGCAAACGAGCGCTGGCCGTCGCTGTCGACGTGAGTGACGAGGCGGCAGTGCGGGGGCTTTTCGAGAAGACCAGGCAAACCTTTGGCCGCCTTGATGTGCTGTTCAACAACGCCGGCACCGGTGCTCCTCCAATCCCGCTGGAAGATTTGACGCTCGAGCAGTGGCGTCGCGTCGTGGATATTAACCTGACCGGCGTTTTCCTTTGCACGCAAGCCGCCATTCGGCTCATGAAGGCGCAAACGCCACGCGGCGGCCGCATCATCAACAACGGCTCGATTTCGGCGCACGTACCGCGGCCGAACTCAGCGCCTTACACTGCCACCAAGCACGCGATCACCGGCCTGACCAAATCGACCGCACTGGACGGCAGGAAATACGACATTGCCTGCGGCCAGATCGACATCGGCAACGCCGGCACCGCCATGACGGCCCGGATGAAAGACGGCGTGCCGCAAGCCAGCGGGGAGTTGGCGGTGGAGCCGACGATGGAGGTGGAGAATGTGGCCAGGGCCGTGGTGTACATGGCGAGTTTGCCGCTGGATGCCAATGTGCTGTTCATGACCGTGATGGCGACGAAGATGCCGTTTGTGGGAAGGGGGTAAAGTTACAGGCGGAATCATTGCTCATATCGTTTGGCGACGATGACCCCTGTGCGGGCATCAATGATATAGTGCGGCCCTCCACCTTTGAGCGTGGGGTCTTTCAGTTCGTAGTCAACGTGCCAGCCATCGTCCTCCAGCACCAGATGAATTCGGTAGGCGGCCAGATCCCGGTATACGCGCGACGCGTCAGCCTGGGCAACGGCCAGCGCGTTGTCGCCGGCAATGGTAGGACCGCTCGAAGGTGTTACGACATGATTGCTCATCGTCAGGTCTCCCTCATTAAAAAGGCCCACTTGTCAGGGCGGGTAACCCGGGCTTCCGGTTAAGCCACCGCGGCGCGAAACGGGTCCCGTGTTATGAACACCGTCATCGGCACGTATTAGGCATGGTACACCAAAGTGCAAGGCCGATTGTGCGTCCTCGGCGCTTGGCCCCGGTTCCCACCCGTCGGCGCTTGGGTTCGGGTGCGTGTGGAAAGTGCAGACCACAACGGCGCCAGGCACGACTGGCGGCTTGCTCAAATCCAAGGATGCTTGCAACCCAGCAGGGGCACGGCGCACCACCACGGCGCCGGTCGTGGTGTCCATATAGATCCAACCGCCCTCTTCGTGGCGCTGAGCCGGGTCCTCGGGAAGCGAATCGGTCCAAGCCTGTTCGAGAGCCTGTTGCACCACAAGTTCATTCAGGAGATCCGCAACTGTCGGTGCTTGCATACGCTCCTTGGCTTGCTTGACTGGTTGATGGCCTGGCAAATCAACTCACCGCCCGCTGACGCAGGTCCGTCAAAGTTCCGTAAATGTCGCCGTTGTCGCTGATCACCAACGCATCATCTCGCATAGGGACCGGCAGTTTCGCTATCCCGGCAAGGAATTGATCCAGTTTTTGGCCAGCGACGGCCAAGGTCTCCTCCCGGCAATATACAACAACCAACTGATCGCAATCGAAAGATGCTAGTCGTCCGCGCAGAAATCCGCAATAATCAGGTTCGTCATTCACTATGGACTCATAGCCCCGCGGCACATTGTCACGATGCGATTGCCGGGCATCATGCAGCCGGCCATCGGGGTAGATCCAGAAAACAAAATCGGGATCGCGGTGGGTAAACTCCTTGATCGCCTTCCGGCGGCCCGACACGGTTGAAGCCAAAAAAGCGAAGCGCTTGGCGGCGGCTTCCCGGGAAACTGAGCCGACTGTGATCATTGCTCTGGGCCTCCATTCAACGCCGGTGTGGTCATTCCAAGGCTACAAGGGCACTGCCGGCGTGGCGCCGGCGCAATCGTGCGCTAAGCCTGGGGATCGAACAGTTCCACCCCGACAGCCGCGCTGGCACTTTTCAGCGCCTTATCAAGGGTGGCCAAGCGAAGCCCACGACGCAACGCCAACTCTAAATAAGCCGCATCGTATGCGGAAAGGCTTTGTGCCCGGGCAAGGGCAACCACGTCGTTGAAAACACGGTTACCGTTGTAGTCATCAACCGTGATGGGCAGCGAACCAAGAAATGCCAACCAATGGGCTGTGTCCGCCTGGTCACACCGCCCTCGCCGCTCTCCCACCAGCAGTGCATTGGCCACTTCCAGGTGCCAGTGCGCCGGCACGATTGCCCCATTGCTAGGCAGTTTTCTGGCAACGGCGTCAGCGTAAGGATCGGCTTCATCGGAGAAACACCAGGCCAAGGCAACCGATCCGTCGAGAACCAATGTTGTGGATTTTTTCTTCGGTGTCTTCTTCTTCCTGGCCACGGCAATTCCGTTCTTGACGGGAGAAACAGATGATTACCTTCGACCTTCTTCAATCATTGCCCGGACGGTGAGCGAACCAAGCGTTCGTTTTTGACTATCCCGATAGGCGAGCATTTCCTCGACCACTTGACGCACATTCCGAACTGCTGTCTGCGGGGGCTGCGTAAGCAAGGCGACGGGCACGCCGCGTCGAGTGATGAGTATGCTTTCCCCCTGGTCTACGCGCTCAAGAAGTTCAGGGAGGTGGGTCTTGGCCTGATAGGAACCAACCGATGTCATAAGCGACTCCTTGGAACTGGTCTACATACCTAGTCTACCAAAACACTCGCCATCGTGGCAATTACCTCTTTGGCTTTTATTGGCTCTGGCTGAAACACCCCACCCAAAAAAACGGTACGGCAAGGCTCAAGGTGTCCGAGGTGCGGTCTCCCGAACCTGTGGACCAATGCCATTGTCAACAATATGCTGCAAGGGAACCGACTAAAGCGAGACCAGTCCCACGTTTGGTCCGCAATGTAGTGATGCCAGTCCAGCACGCAAAGGCACAACATGACAACAGCGGCTGAACTCGTCCCTGCCGAAGCTAATCCCCCCACCGCTGAAACGCCATCGGTCATCGCTCCCCCGCCCAACGCCGGCGGCAGCCGCGAGCTGCTGGCGCTAGCCGCCCCGCTGGTCATCAGCCAAAGCTTCATGACCGTGCAAGTTTTCGTCGACACGCTCCTTCTGGCCCGGCATTCCTCGCTGGAAATGACGGCGTCGTTCCCGGCCGTGATGTGGTACTGGTTGCTGTTCGGCGTGCTGCAGGTCACGGCTGGTTACACGTCCACCTTCGTCGCCCAGTACACCGGCGCCGGCCGCCCGCAGCGCGTTGGTCCGGCGGTCTGGCAGGGCATCCACTTCAGCATCCTGGCTGGCCTGCTTTTTCTGCTGGTTGCCCCGGCGGCCTCATTCTTGATTGGCCTGGGCGGGCACTCTGATGACCTGCAAATCCTGGAGGCGGCTTACCTCCGCTGCCTGGCGTTCGCGGCCTTGCCCATGCTCGTCATGTCAGCGATCAATGGATTCTTTTCGGGGCGAGGCCATACCTGGACGGTGCTTGGCATCGAAGCCTTCGGGACATTGGTGAATGTGGCCCTTGCCCTGGTGCTGATCTTTGGGCGGGCGGGGTTCGCCGAGATGGGCATCGAAGGGGCCGGGTGGGCGACGGTAATCGGCTCGTGGGCATCGGCCCTGTTGGCGCTATGTTTGCTGCTGCGGCGTCGCTTTCGCACGGAATTTGCCACCGTCTCGGGTTGGCGGCCCGAGCGCGATTTGTTTGGCCGATTGATGCGCTTTGGGGGGCCGGCCGGCATGCAGGTGTTTCTCGACGTTCTGGTATTTCATTTGTTCACCCAGATGGTGGGCCGGCTCGGCGAAGCGGCCATGGGTGCGACGACCCTCACGGTTCGCCTCAACATGATCGCGTTTCTGCCCACGATGGGCATCGGCCAGGCGGTCTCGATCCTGGTCGGCCAACGGCTCGGCGGCAACCGTGCAGACCTTGCCGAGGCCAGCGCCTTCACCGGCCTGCGGTGGGCATTTGGTTACATGGCCGTGATTGCGACGGCATACCTAACGATTCCTGGGCTTTTGGTGTCGATGTTCGAGAGCGATAAAGACCCCGACAAATTCGCGGCGGTGGCGGCCATAGTGCCGACTCTGCTCACTTGTGTTGCCGTTTTTTCCCTGGCGGATTCGATCAACTTGACCTTCGCCTTCGCGCTGCGCGCGCCGGTGACACGCGTTTCGTCACGATGTTGACGTTTTGCCTGGCCTGGCCGCTCATGGTGCTGCCGACGGCGCTGGTGGTCTGGGTGGGTGCCAGCGTATACTGGGCATGGGTGTTTGCGACCGTGCACATCATGGCCATGGCGGTGTGCTTCTTTTTGCGGTTCAGGTCGGGGAAATGGAAGACGATGCGGGTAATTGAAGCGGCGGCGAACTGAGTAGGAATAGTCTCGCGCAAAGCCGCAAAGGCACAAAGAAAGCCTTTTCTTTGCGACTTTGCGGCTTTGCGCGAGAAATGAGTTGGCCGGCAATTATCTAACCCCACCAAGCTTCTGCCACGTCATCCGCGGTGGCTGCGTCCCCGCCACGCACGCATACACCCCAAATTCACTCACCCCCTCCGCCCGCAGGAAATCTTCATCTAGCAGGGCTTGTCCGGTCAGCTGCGCCGGCTCCTTTTGGACCATGCGCACCACGCAATCCACCAGAATGTCCGGCTTGCGCCACATCGCGGGCGTTCCCAATTTCCAGTTGATCGACGCCTGGCTTTCGATGACGGTGACCGGCCACAGCGAATTTACGGCAATGTTGTGCGCCCGCACCTCCTCGGCCAAACCGTGCGTCAGTAGGGTCATGCCGAGTTTGGAGATGCTGTAAGCAATGCGGCCCGGCACCATGCTTAAGTCCAGCGGCGGGCTCATGTTGATAATGTGCCCCCAGCGCTGCTGAATCATCGCCGGCAATACCGCCCGGCTGCACAGGAACGCTGCACGGGCGTTGACTCCCATCACCAGGTCGAAACGTTGGGCAGGTGTGTCGGCAAGGTTAGCCCAGTGCAAGGCGCCAGCGTTGTTGAGCAGCACATCGACGCGGCCGAAGCGCTCGAGAGTGCGCTGGACCATCGCCTCGATCTGCGTCTCCTCGCGGACATCCGTCTGCACCGGCAGCGCCTGCACGCCCAGGGCCTCCACCTCGGCGGCAACCGTGTGGATCGAACCGGGAAGTTTGGCCGTCGAAGTCGTGCTTTTGGCCGCGATAGTGATGTGGCAGCCAGCCCGCGCCAGGCCCAGGGCCATTGCTCGACCGATGCCACGGCTGGCTCCGGTGATGATGGCGACCTTGCCCGCCAGGGCGGTCATAGCCTGATCTCCGGCGACTTGCCCATCTCCCGCAGCCAGCGGAAGTGGGACGCAAGCCCGGCCCGGAAGGTGTCATGCGCCTTGTATCTCACCTGGAACTCACGGCAGGTCGCTTCCACAACCTTGGAGAGAGCAGGGTAGTTGACATGGCAAACGCGCGGGAAAAGATGGTGCTCGATCTGGTAATTGAGGCCGCCTAGCAGCCACGACCACACCCGGCTGCGGCGTGCGAAGTCCACCGTGGTCTGAACTTGGTGAATGGCCCAGGCGTTTTCAATGCGGCCGGTGTCTAACTCGGGCATCGGAAAATCGGCGTCTTCCACGCAATGTGCCAGCTGGAAAATCACGCTCAATGCCAGGCCAAGCACAATCGCGGTCACCGCGTAGAACAGCAGCACCACCCAAATCGAGTGGAACAACAGCGGAAAACCCAGGGCCAGCGTGAAGAACACCGCCTTGCCACCCAGGAAAACCGCCAGGTCCCAGCCCTTGGGCCGCGGGATGCGGTGCTGACCGATCCGCCCCCTCATGACGTCCTTGAAATCATCCATGAAGTGCCATTTAATCGCCAACAATCCGTAGAGCGGCCAAAGGTAATAATGCTGCCAGCGGTGAAAGGGCCGCCGTTTCTGATGCGGAGTCATGCGGCCGAAGATACCCAGGTCGATGTCGGTGTCGTGGCCAGTGATGTTGACGTCGGTGTGATGGAAGACGGCGTGCTTCCAGTGCCAGGCATAGGAGCTGCCGCCGATAAAATCCAGCGACATGGCCATCAGCTTGTTGATCCAGGCGTGGTTGGAATAGGCTTGATGCCCGCCGTCGTGCTGCATGTTGCAGCCGATGCCGGCGGTGACCAGGCCGAGGAAAACCGCCAACGGCACGGCTTGCCACCACGCCGTTGCAAAACATACAAGCAGCACATACGCCGCCGCGAAGCAGCTGACCAGGATGGCCGTCTTCACATACATCTGCGGACAATCGCGCTGGCGGCGGCCGGTGGTTTGAAAGAATTCATCGACCCGGCGGCGCAGCTCGATGTAAAAGCTGTTGTTCTTCCCGAATTTCAGCCTACGAGCGTTTTCCTCGGCTTGGTGAACGATATTGGCATGCTGGCTGGCTGGTGTGTCTTGCGTCTGTGTCATAGACAGTCATTATATCTGAAAAACCGTATTTTTGCCAGGGCAGTCCTGGTCTCACTTCAACAAATATCGCAGACCGGTGCGTTCGGCAATGGCCTGGGCCACCCCTTCGCGGGTTTTGTGCAGCAAAATGAGGAACAGCACAAACAGCACCAGGCTGAGCAATAAAGGCATGCCCATGACAAACGCGGCCATGATGCTGTCCTCGGTGGTGGACTCTCTACTTCGCCGCCACACCGTCGTTTGGCCGACCACGAAAGCCACGAACAGCACGGCGTTGAAGCCCAGCGACACCAAATCGGCGGCCAGGCAGACCGCGGCCAGCGTGGCGGCGGCGCCATTGGCCAACGCGCGATTGATCTGCAGCAGGCCGATCACAAAAAGGATGTGGGCCAGGGTGGCGACGATGGTCAAGCCCAAAAACGGATAGCTGAGGCTGTAGTGCAGTTCGCTGGCCGTCAGGGCGAACACGCCATGCGTTCCGGGCTCAATGCGGCTGAAGCCGGCAATGCAAATGAGCATGCCGGGCAGCACCAGGAGCAGAAAAAGGACGAGCGAATAAATAATCCAGCGTTTGGCGCCCGAGGAAAGGGGCGCCGCGCAGCACTGCACCTGACCGAGGCAGCCAAAAACCACGCAAACCAACACGATTGCCACCGACGCGGCAAATGCCAGCCAGATCAACGAGAATGAGTAATAGCCGCGGCGGCGAAATCATCGCGGTACGGCCGGGCCATGTCCATGCCGAGGCCGATGGCCATGCTGACCGCCACAATCGGCAACAGGGCGAGGAACGAGCAGACCAGGCTGAGAAAGGTCAAATGCAGGCCGCCATGGACCTTGTGCCAGCTTTCGGGGAGAAAAACCGGCAGTTTCGGGGCGGGATCAGGCTGTTTGGCCATACGCTTCCAGGGTTGGGTGCGTCAACGATTCAGGACTTGTTGTATTCAGGGCGACTGGCGGTTGCCACGTCGCTCGGAGAGGCATGCTGTCACTTTAGCAGATACCCGACGCCGGTTCGCGCCGCGATGCCGCTGCCTACAACCTTGCGCGTTTGGTGGAGCAGTGTGAGCAACAACAGAAGGAGCACAATACCGATCAACATGGGAAGTCCCACGACCAATGCCGCCATCACACGGTCCTCAGCTGTGGTGTGCCAATGTTGCCCCCGCATCGTTTCCCAGATACCGAAAACCAACAGCAACAAGGTGTTGAGCCCCAACGAAACCACACCAACAGCGCGCTGCAAGCCGCGGGAAACATCCGTGCCTTGCGTTTCGCAAAAATGCGATGGATGTTGAGCAGCCCGATTACAAAAAAGACGTTTGCCAGCGTGGCAAAGAGGTTCCAGGCCAGAAACCAGACGCGAACCTCGAAATCAAAGCCGTAGCGGAGTGGAGTGTCCGTCTGCAAGAATTTCCATGCATTTGCCGGTTCAAAGCGAGTTATGCCGGCAAACCAACTAGCCGCTCCGGGCAGAACCACGCTCAAACTCAGCACCAGCGAAAAAATAAACCAGAATTTGGCGCCGGAGGAAAGCGGCGCCTCGCAGCACATGACGTGGCCCAGGACTCCAAAGAGGACGCAAACTCCCATCATCGCCGCAGACGCGGCGAAGCCCACACGTGTCAATAACTGATCGAGGTCATGGGCGGCCGGGAAGGCATTTTCAGGAGCGTGATAGTGATACCGCAGGTTATTGTTAATGCCGAATGCCAATACTACGTAGATTGCCGTCAACGGTAACATTGCGAGCAACGAGCAAAGCGAGCTGAGAATGATCAAATGCAGGCCGATGTGGACTTTGTGCCACTTCTCAACGAGGAAAACCGGCAATGCGGACGAGGGATCAGGCTGTTTGAGCGCGGGAGGCATGCTGTCACTTTAGCAAATACCCAACGCCGTTTCGTTCCGCAATGCCCCTGGCCACGACATTGCGGGTTTGAATGACCAGAACGAGGAACAGCAAAAAGAGCACAACGCTCGTCAATACGGGAGTGCCCATAAGAATTGCGGTCAGCGCGGGGTCCTCGCCGCCGGCTTTCCCGCGTCGCAAGGCGGCGGTTTCACGGGTGACGAAAACCATGAACATGTGGCTGGAGGCAGACCTTGCCGCGCCGCTCGATCATGAGCGGAGTTACCAGGCGGCGTTTGTCGAATTGCGTGTGCCTTCAATACTTCTAACTTAGCGTGGGTAACCGACTGGGGAAACCCATTGGGGCATTAGCTGCGTGGGTTGCGGATACTGGGGCACGCCTAGCTGGACGGGGATGGGAGCGCCTTGCTGCTGTTGGCTCTGTGCCACGGCGGCTTGCTGCGGATTGGCTTGCCACGAGCGCTGCGGCGAGCCGGTCGACGGCAGAACGTCCGGCAGATAGCCGGGTTTTGTCTGAGCGATTTGGCCGCCGAAATTTTGAGCTGGTTGAGCCGGTCCCGGCATGGCGCCACGGTAAACGGGCACGGGTTGGAGCGGCTCCACGGGCGGGGCGGTGAGCCGGACCAAGGTGCCGCCCTGGGTGGCGTTGCCGCCGGGTCCGCCGGCGATGCTGGCGACGGCCTGGCCCCTTTCCAGTTCCTTCTTCTTGTTAAGTTGAGTGATCGTCATGCCCTTGGTGTCGCGCAGGTGTTTGAGCCATGAGTCTTCAAGTTCTTCCACCGTCTGTTTGCCGTAGCAGGCCTGGGCGGCCTGGTCCCAGTTGCCGCGCAAGCCGAGGCCCACGAAACGCAGGAACGTCTGCCGATCACTGATGTAGACAAGGTAATGCGACACGGAAAAGCCCTGGGCATAAAGGCACATCACCTTGTCGCCGCTGCCGGGATAGTCGGGCAGGGTGAACATCTGCCGCAGTCTGAATTGCTGGGTATGGTTGAGGATGTTGCGCACGATCTTGTCGTGCTTGTCGCGTTCCAGGTCGTCTTCGGACAATACGGAGCCGCCTTCATCCGCCCAGCGCGGCACGGCACGCCGAAAGTAGTAGGCAAAGACGGTATGGGTGATCTCGTGCGGCAGCACGCTGGCCAGCAGCCGGTCGAGCGGACCTCGGATTTTCATGTCCATGTCCAGGACGCCGCCCTGGGGGTGGAAGTTGAAAGAAGTCTCGCCGCTGGGGCCTTCGCCGCTGACGGTGACGGTGAGCGGGCAAGGCTTGGGCCAGGCCGGCATCTCGTGTCCCAACCACTCCATGGCCTTGGCGCGCCGGTAATACTCGGCCCACTGGCCGACTTGCTGGGCGATTTCACTGTTGGGAGCTTTCACCACGAAGTTTTGCGTCCGAAACTCCGCGCCCATCGACGCGAAGATGCTAGCCGCCAACACCACAATCAGCAAACGGCGCGGAGCCATTTTCAACGCCTCCAGAAAGTGCTCGAATGACGAGAGCAGGGGCCGATGCGAAAGCCAAGGTGATATGTCTGCTCAACTCTACAGCAAAACATGAGCCAAGCCAGCAACGTTACGCCGATTCGCGCGGGTTTTTGGCCTAATATGCGGCGTGAGCACGAGTTGCGGGCTGGGAGGAAAAATGGTGCCGTCAGTGTGGGCGGCAAATGTATTTGTAAAAACTACCACACGGCAAGCTGCCGGGGGAGTACCGCTGGGAAAGCCACGAAAGACAACCAGCTTTGCGCGATTGGACAAAAAGGGCAAGCATGCCGTGTATGATAATCCAAACGGGTGTTCCGAAACAGCCAGCGACAAGGGCATGCCATGATGACGCCGCCGCCTGCCGACATCCAAGTGGTCACTGACCTGCCTTACCTGGCGCCGCGCTCCGCGGACGCCAACAAGGGTACCTTCGGCCGTGTTCTGGTGGTCGCCGGCAGCCGTGGCATGTCGGGAGCGGCGGTGCTCTGCGGCAGCGCGGCCCTACGCGGCGGAGCGGGCTTGGTGCGCGTGGCCGTGCCGCGCGAGGTGCAGCCAATTGTCGCCGTGGGCAATCCCTGCTGCATGACGGTGCCGTTGCCGGAGGATGCCGAGGGCAAGCTTGATCTGTCGGCGGCACGTGACATACTGACGTTGGCTCGATCCAGCGACGTGGTCGCCATTGGTCCTGGCCTGGGGCGCGGTGCTCCGTTGACGGCGCTGGTGACAAGATTGCTGGAGCACCTGCAAGGGCCGCTGGTCCTGGACGCCGACGGCCTGAATGCTGTCGTTCAAAATACCGCTGCGCTTCGGCGATCGGCCCCGCTCATTTTGACGCCGCATCCGGGAGAATTCGGCCGGCTGCTTAATGTCGACACCGGCGCTGTCCAGGCTAACCGCCGCGAATTGGCCACGACCTTCGCAGCTGAACACGGGTTGGTGCTGCTGCTCAAGGGGCATCGGACCATTGTGACGGACGGCAAGCGGCTCTATGAAAACACGACCGGCAACCCCGGCATGGCGACGGCGGGAAGCGGCGATGTGCTGACGGGTTTGGTGGCCGCCCTGTTAGCTCAGGGTTTGGACGCTTTCGCCGCGGCCCAGCTGGGGGCTTACCTTCATGGCCTGGCGGGGGACCTGGCCAAGGCGGAGTTGGGGGAAGTTGGGATGATCGCGACTGATCTCCTGGAGCGGCTGCCGAGGGCGATTGCTGGATACCACGGAGTTGTGCCTTGGAAGTCCACGCGCTTCCAAGTAGAGACCAGGCCGCGGCATTTTCAAAATCGGCGGGAAATGCGTGCATTTCGTGCCGTCATCGTTTACCATTTGCCAAGGTCGCTAATGGAACTCCCAGTGGGAATTGCAAGGAACAAGTCATGAAGTCAACACATTTCGCACATAGTAGTAGGCACACTCCGTGTGCCGTTTTTCGGCTCAACGGCACACGGAGTGTGCCTACTACTTTGCTAGCCGCATTCATTATCGCTTCGGCCGCCTTGCTCGCCACTTCGCTCGACGCCGGCGATACCAAGGACAAATCGGCTTTCAAAGCCCTCAAGTATCGTCTCATCGGTCCCTGGGCCGGGGGCCGCGCCAGTCGCTCTTGCGGCGTCGCCGGCGATCCGCTCACCTACTATGTCGCCGCCAGCGCCGGCGGCGTCTGGAAGACCACCGACGCCGGCGCCACCTGGAAGCCAATTTTCGACGACCAACCCGATTCCTCGATCGGTGCCATCGCCGTCGCCGCGTCCGATCCGAACGTCGTCTACGTCGGCGCCGGCGAGGCCAACATCCGCGGCAATGTCGCCGCCGGCCATGGCATTTACAAATCGACCGACGGCGGCAAAACCTGGAAGCACGTCTGGAAGCAGGAGGGCCAAATCGGCCAAATGATCGTCCACCCCAAAAATCCCAACATCGCTTTCGCCGCGGTCCTGGGCCGGGCTTTCGGGCCCAATCCCGAGCGCGGCGTCTACCGCACCATCGACGGCGGCAAGAGCTGGCAGCAGGTCCTCAAAAAGGACGCGGACACCGGCGCGATCGACGTCTGCTTCGATCCCAACAACCCCCACATCCTTTTCGCCGGGCTCTGGCAAACCCGCCGCAAACCGCACGAACTCACCAGCGGCGGTCCCGGCAGCGGCCTCTATCAATCCATTGACGGCGGCGACACCTGGAAGCAGCTCAAGGAAGACGGTCTGCCCGGAGCCGAGGAAGATGGCCCCTGGGGCCGCATTGCTGTCGCCGTCGCGCCCAGCGACAGCAACCGCATCTATGCCCTGATCGAAGCCGAAAAGGGCGGCCTTTACCGCAGCGATGACGGCGGCGAGAAATGGAGCCTCGTGAACGGCAACCATGTCATCCGGCAACGGCCCTGGTACTTCTCGACGCTCACCGTCGATCCCAAAAATGCCGACGTGGTCTGGTTTCCCTCGGTTCGCCTGCTCAAGAGCATCGACGGCGGCAAGACCTTCAAGCAAGTCAAAGGCCCACACCACGGCGACCACCACGACATCTGGATCGACCCGACGAACCCCCGCCGCATGATCGACAGCAACGACGGCGGCGTCGACATCACCGTCAACGGCGGCGACACCTGGATCACGCCGCCGCTGCCGATCGCTCAGTTTTACCACGTCGCCTGCGACGCCAAGGTTCCCTACCACGTCTCCGGCACGATGCAGGACGTGGGCACCGCCTCGGGCCCCAGCAACAGCCTGTCCGCGGGCGGCATCCAGATCGGTGATTGGTACGGCGTCGGCGGCGGCGAAACCGGCTTCACCGCGCCCGATCCCGAAGACGCAAACATCGTCTACGCCGGCGAATACGGCGGCATTATCTCCGTGTACGACCACCGCACCCGCCAGGCCCGCAACATCAGCATCTATCCGTTCAATCCCTCCGGCCATGGCGCCGAAAATCTGCGCGTGCGTTTCCAATGGACCGCCCCCATCCTGGTGTCGCCGCACGACCACCTGACCGTTTACCACGCCGCCAATGTTCTCTTCAAAACGGCGGACCAGGGCAAAACCTGGAAACAGATCAGCCCCGACCTGACCCGCAACGACAAATCGAAACAGAAATGGTCCGGCGGCCCGATCACCGGCGACAACACCGGCGTCGAGGTGTATTGCACCATTTTCGCCATCGCCGAATCATCCAAGGCCAAGGGCCTGCTCTGGGCCGGCAGCGACGACGGCCTCGTGCACGTCTCCCGTGACGGCGGCGGCAAATGGGAGAACGTCACCAAGAACATCCCCAACCTTCCCGAGTGGGCCACCATCAAATGCATCGAGACAAGTCCGTTTGACGCCGCCGTCGCCTATCTCGTCGTGGATAACCATCGCCAGGATGACGCCAGACCCTACCTCTACAAGACAGCAGATTTCGGCAAATCCTGGAAGAAGCTGTCGTCTAGTCTGGCCCAGGACGTCTACCTGAACGTCGTCCGCGAAGACCCCAAGGCTCGCGGCTTCCTTTATGCCGGCAGCGAACGCGGCGTGCTGATGTCGCCCGACGACGGCGTCACCTGGCTGCCGCTCAAGCTCAACTTGCCGACCGCTCAGGTCTCCGACCTGGTGATCAAGAACAACGACCTGGTCGTCGGCACCAACGGCCGGTCGATCTGGATTTTCGACGACATGACGCCGCTGCGCGAGCTGCGTGACTGGCTGACCAAGCCCGAAAAGGAATGGCCGGTGCGTCACTGGCTCGGCGAGCAGACCCAAACCGCCGTCGGCTGGCGTTTTCACCAGCCGATTTATTCGACCGAGGACAAAAACCCGGGCGACAATCCGCCCCGCGGCGCCGTGATCCACTATTTCCTCAAGGAAAAAGCCAAGCTCATCACGCTCGACGTCCTCGACGCCAAAGGCGAGGTCATCCGCACCCTCACCAGCAAGAAGGACGAAAAAGAGGAGGAAGACGAGGACGATCCCGACGCACCGGAAGGTGACAAGCCCGTCGTCCTGCCGCTGGAGCCCGGTGTGCAGCGCGTGATTTGGGACCTGCGCCACAAGGGGGCGACGGTCATTGCCGGCGCCAAGCTTGACGCAGGCAATCCCAAGTCGGGGCCTCTCGTCGCCCCCGGCCGTTACAAATTGCGGCTCACGGTGGACGGCAAGGAACTGGCGGGTGGCTCCGTCGAGGTTCAGCCTGATCCGCGCGTCAAGATGACGGTGCAAGATTACGGCGAGCAGCTTAAATTCCATCTCGCTCTGCGCGACGATCTCACCAAGTTGAGCACCACCGTCGACAAGCTGCGGTCGCTCAAAAAACAGTTGTTGGCTCGCAACGAGCTGCTCAAGGAAGTGGCCAAGGCCAAGGGCTTGATCGACGACGGCACCAAGCTAATCGCCAAGCTGGATATCCTGGAAGGCAAGCTGCACAATCCCAAGGCCGAGGTGACCTACGACATCCTGGCCCAGAAGGGCGGGGCCAAGCTTTATTCGCAAATTGGCGCGCTTTATGATTTCCTGGGACAGGGCGACGGTCCTATTGGTCAGGGGATGAAGGAGGTCTACGCCGAGCATCGCAAGGAGCTCGACCGCTTGCAGATCGAGTGGCGGCAGATCGCGGCGGAGGACGTGGTTGTGCTCAATCGGCTGGCGTTGTCGTTGGATGTGCCGACGGTTTATGTCCCCCCCGAAAAGTAGTAGGCACACTCCGTGTGCCGTTTTGCGTTTCAACGGCACACGGAGTGTGCCTACTACTTTAGCGCTAAGAATTTTTCTACAATGCCGACAATGAAAGGAGTCTGCCATGTCCGCCAATTCCCACAAGCGTCAAAAACAAGTCGAGCGCCGCGCCGCCAAACGCAAGGCCAAGCATCACCACATGGCTCGCGAGAATGCCGCCGGGCTGCCGGAGCGGCTGCTCAAGGCGGCAGCGGCGCCGATCCTCCACTGCTGGGTCAGCGGGGACTTGCAGGGCAAGGGCATGGGCTCTGTGTGTGTTAGCCGGCAGCTTGCCCTTGGCAGCGTGGCCTTCGCGATTTTTCTAGTGGATCGCTATTGCCTGGGCGTCAAAGACGCCTGGGTGGGCATCACCAGCCGATCGGACTATGACGATCGCATCGTGGGCAAAATCCGCTCAAGGAGCAAGGTGATTGAGATGTCGCCCGCCGCCGCCCGCAAACTGGTCGAGGGGGCTGCCGCCTACGCTCGCGGCCTGGGCATTGCTCCCCATGCCGACTACCAACGGGCCAAGCTGATGTTCGGCTCGATCGACCCCGCCGAGTGCACGGAGGAGTTCGAATTCGGCAAGGACGGCAAGCCCTTTTTCTTTGCTGGTCCATTCGATGACAGCCGGCGCTGCCACCAAATCTTGCGAACCCTGGAACGGAGCCGCGGCAAGGGCGGCTATGATTTCACTGTCCCCTTTGACCCCCGCACCGGCGAGATCGGCGCTGAACTGGAAGGAGGAAACTTCGACGAAGATGAGGGTTTTGATGATGATGGGATAGATTGACCCACGTAATAAACGAAAGATTTTTTCGTCCAAATCCCCTCCGCCGGCGACTACCATGTACAGATTATCCGCCCATGGGAGAATGCGCTACATGGCGTCCAAACCACTTGCCGGCGTCGTCCGCTATTTACACAGGATTTCGGGTTCCGGCGGCTTCGAGCCCACGGATGCCGAGTTGGTCGCCCTTTATGCCGCCCAGCATGAGCCGGCCGCGTTTGAAGCGCTGGTTCGACGGCATGCTTCGCTGGTGCTGGGCGTGTGCCGGCGTGTGCTGGGCGCTGGGCCAGACGTCGATGACGCTTTTCAGGCCACCTTTCTCGTCCTGGCTCGCAAGGCCCACTCGATTCGCCGGAGTGACGGCGTGGGCAGTTGGCTGCACGGGGTCGCATTTAACATGGCCAAGCAATTGCGGAAAAAACGGGCGATTGTCCATCGTCAGGCGACTGCCTTGCCGGCCGCCGAACCGAGCATGCCGATGACCACCGATCCTGTCCACCAGGCGAGCTTGCGGGAACTGGTGCTATTCTCGATGAGGAGCTGCAGCGTCTGCCGGCGGTTTGCCGGGCCGCCATCGTGGCCTGCCACCTGGAAGGCGACAGCACGGCCGAGGCGGCGCGCTTGCTTGGTGTGCCCGTCAGCACGCTGAAAAGCCGGCTGCAGCGCGGGCGGGAGCTGTTGCGAAAACGGTTGGAGCGCCGGGGCGTTGGGCTGTCGGCAGTTGGGTTGGTGGTGCTGCTCGTTGAGCAGAGCAAGGCGGGGGTGACGGGTGGGTTGGTTCGCACGACAGTGGAAGCAGCCGTCAGCTTTGCCACAGCGGGAACAGGAACTGTTTCAAGCCAGGCGGCTGCGCTCGCCTTAAAGGCATTGAAGACCACTGCAATGGGCAAAATTAAGTTGATGGCATTTGGCGTGCTGGCCTTCGGGTTGTTGGGTTTCGGGGCAGCCGCCGTTCCAAGGTTCACGGTCGGGCCGGCGCTGCCGCCGGGCAAGATGTCCACCAAACTGGCCCAAAAAGGTGTCACAGAGCCGGTTGCCAAGGACCAGGACGCCGACGCGCTGCCGACCGGGGCCATCGCCCGCCTGGGCACGCTGCGCTGGCGGCACGACGCGTTTGTCCGTTTCGCTGCCTTCCTGCCCGGTGGAAAATCCGTGGTCACGGTCTGCCAGGACGGGGCTGTCCACGTGCGGGAGTATCCCTCCGGCAAGGAGATTCGCCGCGTTGAACAATCCGCTTCGACGCCGCCTGCACCCGCCAACGCCAACGCTGAGAGTTTTGCGGGATTGGCCGCTTTGAGCAAAGACGGCAAGACAATCGCCACTGTCTTCAGCGGAGGGAAAATCCGCCTTCACGATGTCGGAACTGGGAAGCCATTGCCCTCGTTAGGGAAAAAATCCGCCAACCCGCCTGCAAATTCTGTTTACATAATGGCCATCGCCTTTTCGCCGGATAATTCAACGCTGGCGGCGTCTGACAATGCTGGCATTATCAGGCTTTGGGACCTGGCGAGCGGCAAAATCGTGCGCGAGTTTGGCGGCCAATTCGACGGAAAGGGTAGCGTCAAACACCTCCTCAATGCCACGCTCGTTTATGCTCCCGACGGCAAGACGCTTGCTACAAGTTACTCGAGTTCCGACAAAGGTAAAGGTGCTCAGCTGCGCGGGCTTCAGCTGCCCGGGCTGATAAAGCTGTGGGATGCAACCACTGGGAAAGAGACCTTGACCATTCAGTGCCAAACCCCGGTTGCATACCGGTCCGTCGTTTTTTCGCCCGATGGCAAGGTGATCGCCTATTCCCCAACCGACCTTTCCCCGAAGGACGGCGCCATTACTCTTTTCGAAGTCGCCAGCGGCAAAGAGATTCGCAAACTCGGCGGTCATGTGAGCGCTGAAATGTTTTTTTCCGATGATGGCACCAAACTTTACGCATGTAGTTCCTCGAACATTATAGTCGAAGTCGACGTCGCCACAGGCAAATCGCTTCGGACCATGGGCGTCGTGGAGGACACCCGAACAGGCCCGACCGCGTCCCATTTGTCTTACTCGCCCGAAGCCAGTGCCATTGTCATGGCAAACAATTCGCTCAAGCCGTTGTTCATCGACATGCTCTCAGGCAACCGGATCGGCATTGGTTCGGGGCATATCAAACAAGCGGTGGCCGTTCGGTTTACGCTTGATGGCAAGAGCTGCTTGACCCAGGCAATCGATAGTGCGATAAAAAAATGGGACACGGCCACCTACGATCTGCTGAATGCTGACAATTTGAAGATGTCACGAAGCTTTTCCTCAATCAGTCCCGATGAAAAGGTGCACGCCATGTGGCAGGCTTTGAGCGGTAATCTCATTTTTTATGATGAAGCGACTGGCGCGCAAATTGGCCGCTGGCCCAAGAAGTCCGAATTGCCAAAGCAGCCCAGCGGCCAAAACAATTTGTGTTTTTCCCCTGACAGCAAAATGGTGGCGTTGCGCCGCACACGGGACGAAATCATCAACCTCGTCGAGGTCGCGAACCTCAAACTCCTCCACAGCATAAGTATCGCTAACAACGAGGCGCCAGGCCCAAGGGATTTTAAGATGTCGGGAAACAATGCGCAGTGCTTTTCTTCTCGCCTGACAGCAAGATGCTGGCGTCGCACTCTGGTCCAAAAACGCTCGGGCTGTGGGACACCGCGACAGGCCGCCCGATCGCATCCCTGGCTTTCCCCATTGACACAACGGTTCTTTGCGGAGCATTCACACCCGATGATTATGGTGTAGCCCTCGAAATGAACGATGGAACAGTCATGCTTTTCGAGGTTGGCACGGGGAGACTGCGGCGCGTTTTCGGCAAATCCACTGGCATGAGAACCTTTGTTCTACCGAGGATCCCCGTTACGCAAGCTGAGGCGGGTTCGCGAGTTGCCATTACGCCCGACGGCAGGTCCTTGGCTTATGCTGGGATCGACAAAATCATCCGCGTTTGGCAAATCTCCACGGGGGAGGAGTTGGCTGCCTTCGACGGCCATGCCGACGTTGTTAACGCGATTGCCATTTCGCCTGACGGCAGGACGCTTGTCTCCGTAAGTTCGGATACCACCGCCATCGTCTGGAATCTTGCCAAGGAAGCCATTCCGCCGCGGCGCCAAACAGTTGCAGCCTGCTGAGGTCGAGGCCTGCTGGGAGGCGTTGACCTCGGTCGACGCTGCCAAAGCGTTCAACGCCATTTGTGATTTGAGTGGCGCTCCCAAGGCCGCAGTGGATTTGCTGAAAGAACGCGTCAAGCCGGCGGCAAGTTTAGATCAAAAACGCATCCAAGGTCTCATTGGCCAGCTGGACGATCTCGAGTTTAAGGTGAGAGAAACGGCGAGTGCCGACCTGCTGATGATCGGCGAGCAGGTGGTGCCTATCATTGATGACGTGCTGTCCAAGGAACTGTCACTGGAAACGCGCCGTCGCCTGGAGGGCCTGCGCAACAAGCTCAGGAGCATGGCTTTGACCGGCGATAGGCTGCGAGGTCACAGAGCCGTGGAAATCCTTGAAAACATCGGCACGCCACAATCCCGGCAATTGTTGCAAATTCTCGCGGACGGTGCGCCAGGGGCGCATCTTACCATTAGCGCTCAAGCCGCTCTTAAGCGCTAACGGAGGGAAAGTGTGCGCAAAACGGTCATCGTTTTGGCGTCCCCAAACGATAATGCTCGTGCTGGGAGGCGAGATCGTCCGGCAGGTCTGGAATTGCACCTTTGAATTGCGCGAATCGCTCGGCGAAAGTCTTGGCCGCCGCCGTTTCATTGACCGAGATGCGAACCCAGGTCCCTTCGGGAAGTCTGCTTGAATCGTCAAGCACGATGACGCCATTTTCCACTGTTCCTTCAAGTTCCATGATCCACCTTCAGAAAAGCAATGTGATCGTGATGGAGGATGCCCGCAGGCAACGCTCATGTGTATAATGGCGAAATGGAAGCGATCACCTGCAATGTCAGCGACATCGAGACTGCCGAGCGCCATGTGATCGAGCACCTTATTGGTCGGCAGACTCCTGGAGAACCAACAACTCGTCATCCAGGTCGTGACACCATGCGCCGACCGAGGCGACGTACACACAAACATTGAAGGGGCAAATGCCCTACCCGAGTGGTGCAATGTCTATGACGGGCTAAACGACGAGCAGATCGCGGAAGTCGAGCACGTCATCCTGCAACGCGCGGACCTAACCCGACTCGCCAGGAAATAAGAGGTCCCGGCCGTAATTTGCAAACAGGGAAGTGGCAAGTGTTTGTTCGCACCAAGATGTCATTGCCTCTTTTACTTGGCGCGATAGTACGATGGGCGTATCTAAGCAAAATGGACACATGGATATACCAGAATGTGCAGATCGATTCTGAGCCAGCCGGGAGGTTTTCCGAAGACAGAAAGTACATTTTTCGGGGTGATGACAGTTTCAAAGGCGGTACAATTGGGAGGGCTTTCGGCCCGGAAGCAGACGAGGCTGACATTCAGGACTTCGCCGAGCATGTGCTTCGCAAGGAAACCAGCCGAAACAGCCGATATGTGTCCTTCACTGAGGAAATAAAAATCGCCCGGAGATTTACCTCCGCGGCCGACAACCAACACCTCGTCAAGGTGACGATGGCTCGGTTGCGGGAATTGGAGACGGCGGGTCAAATTCGGATCTGGAATCCCGATCAGGTGTTTGCCGCATTGAGAGCAGGACCGAAAAAACTGGCTCGGCGCGCATTTGATACTCAAACCGCCATGAAACGGAACAGCGAAATCTTGATAGAAGGCCTAATTCCGGCGGATGTCCTGGCAAAAGTTAACTGATTCGAAGAGGAGCAAATATGGAAACACAAGTTGACTCGTGCCTGGTGGCTTCGGGCAATACCAATAACCCAAGCCTGATTGTCTTGCGGCAAAAAGGCTACGACATTTGGCTAGAAAAAGGCGACAACGGCATGCTGTGGTTCGCCAAAAAGGGGCCGCAAAGCTTTCTGGCCTACACGGGGCCCGAGTTGCTGGGGCTGGTCGTTCTTTGGGAGCAACAAGGCAAGAATTGGAATCAACAGCAACCTGATATTTACGGCGAACTCATCGATCAATTGGAAGATTGATCATCCTGCTCAAGAAAACATGGAACCCACTGACGCCGCCAAACAGCGTGCTTTCGCCTTCGTTCAGCAAGGCCGCTTGCCGGATGCCGCCGTCTGCTTTCAGCAGGTTGACTGGCATCCTCGCAAAGTTGTCCATAAAACACCTATCAACCCATTCCCCTGGAATCGAAAAGGATCGCAATAAAGGTCTGCACGCGGAGCAACGTTCACGATGGGCACCGCAGCGGTGATGGACGACAAAAGCCATGAACGACCCCGAACGAACAGGTGCTTACGAGCCGGGCGGTAAAGAAGAACTAGTCTTTGATGCCGCTGCCGAAGCCATGCCCCAGCGCATCGGCCGCTACCGCATCGAAAAAATCCTCGGTCAAGGCGGCTTCGGCCTGGTTTATCTCGCCCACGACGACCAGTTGCAGCGGCACGTGGCGCTCAAGCTTCTGCGGGCGGGCCTGGCGGAAGATCGCAAGTTGCGTCAGCGGTTTCTGAGCGAGGCCAGGTCGGCGTCGGCGCTGAATCACCCGAACGTGTGCGTGATCTACGACGTGGGTGAGACCGGCGAGCAGCAGCCTTATCTGGCCATGGAATACCTGGAGGGATTGACGCTCCAGGCCTTGCTGCGTCAGGCCCCGCTCGAGATGAATGCGGTCGTGGAGATGGCGATCCAGATCGCGGACGCGCTCGATGCGGCCTATGCCCGGGGCATCGTGCACCGGGACCTCAAGCCCGCCAACATTTTTGTCACCCAGCGCGGCCAGGTCAAAGTGCTGGATTTCGGCCTGGCCAAGCGGTTTGGCGTGAGCGAGCCCAACGAAGACCAGGGCACGCCGTTGGACCAGACCGCGGCCGGGCAGGTCATGGGAACCCCAAAATACATGAGCCCCGAACAGGCGATGGGGCGTCCGGTGGATCACCGCACCGACACCTTCAGCCTGGGTGTGGTCCTCTACGAAATGGCGACCCGCCAGCTGCCGTTCCGCGGGGAGACAAGGGTGGATTTGCTGCATGGCATTGTCCATGCCGCGCAGGAGCCGATAACCCGGCTCAACCCCCAGGTGCCCGTTGCTTTCGAGCGCGTGGTCGCCCGCTGCCTCGAGAAAGACCCGGCGCGCCGTTACCAACTCCCGCATGAATTGCTGGCCGATCTCCGGGCCGTGCTGGAGAGCAACCTCGATAAGGCACCGGGCGACGAGGCAGAGCCGGGGCGGAAAAAGGGGTCAGGCACCATTTACCGGAACGGCCCGGAGGGTGCTTCGCATAAATGGTGCCTGACCCCTTTTTCCGCCCAGGACGCGGAGCCAGGCAGGGCCGCGTCGGTCGCGGTGCTCAAGGACAACGACATCTTCATCAACTGCGCGCTCATCGATGATCAGCCGCTCTCGACCGATCAACGGGGTTGGGTCTCCCAGCTCCAGCGGCACCTCGAGGTCCGTCTCGAACAGCTCTGGGGCGAGCCCGTCAAGATCGGCCGCTACCCCATGCCGGCCGGCGTGTCGCCGGTGAGCGAGGATTTCTTCAACGAATTAGCACGGGTCAAAACGATGATCTCGGTCGTCTCGCCGCCGTTCCTCAAGGCCGAGGGCTGTCGCCGCGAAGTCGTGGCGTTTTTCCGGCACACGACCAAACAAGGCGGGTTGTGGTTTGGCGAAAAAGCGCGCTTGCTCAAGGTCGTCAAGACGCCGGTGGAAATGCGCGACATGCCCGCGCCTTTGTCCGAGATCTTCGCGCGTTTGGCGGACTTCAATTTCTTCGAAATGGATGCCGCCTCGGGCCGGGTGCGCGAGTTTGACGAGAGTTTTGGCCCTCTCGCCAAGCAGCGGTTCTTCGAGCGGATCTACGATCTGGCGCAGGAACTCTGCCTGGTGTTCAAGGCGTGCCGGTCAGGGCAGCAGACTGCCGGCGCCGCGCCCTTTGTCGGCAGGACTATTTTCCTGGCCGAAACGACGGCGGATTTGCGGGCCGACCGCGACAGTCTGCGCCGCGAGCTGGTGGAAATGGGCCATCGCGTGCTCCCCGAAGGCGTGCTGCCGCTGGACCGGGACGAGCTCGAGGCCGCGGTCCGGCAATACCTCGATCAGTGCCAAATTGCCGTGCACCTGATCGGCAGCCGCTACGGACTGATCCCGGAGGGCGCGCAGGAATCGATGGGCGAACTGCAAAATCGCTGGGCCGGGGCGCACGCTCGCGCTCACGATTTACGCCGTTTGATCTGGATTCCCCCCAGCCAGACGCCACGCGAGGAGCGCCAGGACCGGTTCATTCACAGCTTGCGCGTCGATCCCGAATTTCAGGTCGGCGCCGAGGTCATCGAAGGCCCGCTGAGTTCCCTGAAACAGCTTGTTCTGGAGCGACTGAAACCCGCCGAACAGGGCGGCCCGCGTCGTCTGGCGGCGCCGTCGTCGGCCGCGGACCATCCGCCGCATGTCTATTTGCTCTATGATCGAGTCGACGAGCCGGTCGCCGCCGAGCTCCAGGATTGGTTGTTCGAGCAAGGGATGGAGGTGTCGATCCCGGATCACGGCGCCGAGGAGGAGGAAGCGGGGCGTTTTCATCGTGAGACCTTGTGCGCCTGCGACGCCGTGGTCGTTTACTTTGGTGAGGTGCGCCGTTCCTGGGTGGAAACCAAACTGCGCGATTTGCTCAAGGCCCCTGGCTTCGGCCGGACCGCGCCGTTCAGCGTCAAGGCCGTCTATGCAACGCCGGGCGGGGATTTCCAGAAGCAACGCTTCAAGACGCATTTGGCCGACGTCATCGCCGCGCAAACCCGGTTCGACACCAGCGCGCTGGGGCCCTTGGTGGACCGCATCAAGGCCGCCCGTGTCGCCACGGCATAGGGATTACCATGCTCGATCTCAGCAACCCGTTTCCCGGCTTACGCTGCTTTCTCTGCGAGGAAGACTACCTGTTCTTCGGCCGGCACGAGCAGATCGAAGACCTGCTCCGCCGCTTGCGCACGAATCGCCTGGTGGCCGTCGTGGGCACGTCGGGGAGCGGCAAGTCGTCGTTGGTGCGTGCGGGTCTGCTCCCGGCCGTGCTGGGCGGCGGCATGGCGCAGGCTGGCAGCGCCTGGGAAATCGCCGTGATGCGGCCCGGCGGCAGTCCCATGGCTCACCTGGCCCGCGCCCTGTGCGACGCCGGCCTCTACGACGCCGATGCCGAGGACGCCCTGTTCCACATTCAGGCCACTCTGAGCCGCAGCCGCAACGGTCTGCTCGAAGCCGTCCGCCAATCCAAGGGGGCGGCCGGCTCCAAGGTGCTGGTCGTGGTGGATCAATTCGAGGAACTGTTCCGCTTCAACCGGGCCAGCGCCACCAGCCAGGAGGAAGCCATCGGGTTCGTGAACCTGCTCCTGCACGCCACGCAGCAAGCGGATCAAAACGTTTTCGTCGTGCTGACGATGCGCTCGGATTATCTGGGTGAATGCTCCCAGTTCCTCGGATTGGCCGAGGCGGTCAATGACGGGGAATTCCTTATCCCCCGGATGACCCGGGACCAGATCCAGCAAGCCATCGAAGGCCCGATCCGCGTGCACGGCGCCGAAATCGCCCCACGCCTGCTCTTCCGGTTGCTCAACGATGTCCAGGACAACCAGGACCAGTTGCCGGTGCTGCAGCACGCGCTGATGCGCACGTGGGATTCTGTGGCAGCGGAGCCCGCGGTGCAGTGCGGCGGCCATCGACCTCGAGCACTACGAGGCGACCGGCGGCATGCACCAGGCCCTATCGCGGCATGCCGACGAAATCTTCGATGCCTTCCCTTCCGACCCGCACCGCACTGCCGCGGCGCGCGTTTTCAAGGCCCTCACCGAGCGCGGCTCCGACGGACGTGGCATCCGGCGGCCCACCCGCCTCGATCAGTTGGCGGCGATTGCCGCCGTGGAAGAGCCCATCATCCATCAGGTCATCGAGGCTTATCGGCGCCGGGGGTCACCTTCCTCATGCCTCCGGTGTCCTCCGCCCTGGACAACACCGCGGTGATCGACATCTCCCACGAAAGCCTGATGCGGGTGTGGGCCGGCTTGGCGACTGGGTGGAGGAAGAGGCCCAATCGGTGCGCATTTACCGCCGCCTGCACGAAACGGCCGGTCTGCACGCCCAGAAGCACGCGGATCTTTACCACAATCCCGATCTGCAGATTGCGCTTTCCTGGCGGGAGGCCAGCGCGGCTGAATTCGGCCTGGGCAGACCAATATGGTGGCGGATTCGACGAGGCGATGGCGTTCCTCGCCAAGAGCCGCGACGCCGCCGAGCGCGAGGAGAAGGAACGCGAGGCGGCCCGGCAGCGCGAGCTCGAACGCGCCCGGCAGTTGACCGAGGCCCAGCAACTGCGCCTCGAGCAGCAACTGCAGACGGCTCGCAAGTTGCGACTGCTGATCGCCGGCGTCGCCGTGGTGGCAGTGATTGCTGCCATCGCCTGCGTCGCCGCGCTGGTTGCTCGCAACGAGGCCGGCACGTTGGCGATAATCGCTGATGCACAAGCGGAAAAGGCTCGAAAAAACGCCGAGGAGACGGTCAAAGCCCTCGGTATTGTGGAATCCCAGAAGGCGGAAGTTGAGGGCAGCCTGTCCAAGGCCGAGGCGGCCGAGAAACTGGCTCGGGCCGCCGAGGAGACGGGCCGCAAGCTGCTGTACACGACCGATATGCGGCTCGCACCGTTTGTCTGGCGCGACGAGCGCGTCACGGCCGAGCAACTCCGCGTGTTGCTGGCCAAACATATTCCCGACCGCCAGGCCGCCATCGAAAAGCCCGATTTGCGCGGCTTTGAGTGGCACTACTTCGAGCACCTGCTGAAAAACGGTGCCGCTGTTTTCTCGGGGCATGCCGTCGCGCTCGCCGACGGCGGTTTTACTTCGAATGGCCAAATCGTGACGCTGGATCAAGGAGGCCAGGTGCGTCGCTGGAACCTGGATACTCAGGATGAAGACAAGGCACGCCGCCTCGACCTGCCCGGCGCCCTGGCTGGCGCCTTGGCGCCCAATGGTGGGCTGGCCGCGCTGGCCGAAGGCGACAAAGTTCGCGTATTTGACAGCTCCACGGGCCAGGAGACGTTTCACATCGATTCCGCCCATGTTCAATATCGCATGCTGATTTTTTCCAGGGACGGCGAACGGTTGGTCATCGTCGACAACAAGATTCGGTGGTGCGACACTGCCAGCGGCCAGGTCATTGCCTCTGTCGATCAGAAATTCGACTGGATGACCAGTTTGGCGCTATCTGCCGATGGGCTGACCTTGGCGGTAGTCGGCCACGGGCAAGTTAGCGCCTATTTTTCGACCTTTCGACTGGACGCGGCCGGAAAGACTGTGACTGCACAGGCCAAAGATGCGGTGTTCACCGCGACGGTGACGGCCTCCGCGTTAAGCCCGGATGGCCGGCTCCTTGCTGTTGGCTTTAGGCGCTCCGGAGCCGTCTGGGTGCACGACGCCGTCACCGGCCGCCCAATCGCGGCGCATGCTTCCGCGCACACGTCTCCCGTGTCGGCGTTGACCTTTGCTGGGGATGGTCTCAAGCTGGTGACGGCGGACCTCGGGGGGACGATCAAGATTTGGGAGGATGCTCGGAAGCTTACCTCGAAGAGCGCCGCCGCCATGACGCTCAAAGGACATGAAGGGGCGATCACTCATGTTGGTTTGTCGTCCACTGGCAAGCAACTCGTCAGCACCAGCGTCGACAAGACGGCCAGAGTCTGGGACATGGATCGCACCGGAGTGGCAATCCGGGAACTGGAACGGTCCGTCAATTGCCGCTTTGGGGCGAGATTCTCTCCGGATGGGCTCATGATCGCCGCCGCCGCCGGCTCTGGCGTGCGGCTGTGGGACGCCGCCACGGGGAAACTCGTGCGGGAATTGTCGGCCGGCGACAAGGGTCAAGTGTTTAGCCTGGCGTTCTCACCCACCGATAGCCGCCTGCTGGCTGTGGGCTACGGGGGAAAATTCAATGATTCTCAAGTCGTGCTGTGGGACATCGACGCCGCAACGGAACGCGCCCGCTTGCCGGGAGTGACCGATCTGCCCGGCTACAATTTGGAGGCGGATGCCAGCGCCGTCGGCGCCCTGGCCTTCTCGCCCGACGGGAAATACCTGGTAGCCGGCTTCGGCTTGCCGACCACCTTTCCAAACACCCATTTTCCCACTCCCCTAAAGGTCTGGGAGGTCGCCACGGGACGACTGATCCACCGCCTTTATGGACACACCGGCTATTGTGTTTCCCTCGACTTCTCCAGGGATGGTGCTCTGCTGGCCAGCGGCAGTCGCGATGGGACGGCGATCCTCTGGTCGACGGCGTCCTGGAAAGCGACGCAGAGGCTCCAGAACCCCGATCTGGATAGGTGGTACGCGGGACGACAGGGCATGGTTGAAGTGGTGGCTTTCGCGCCGGACGGCAAAACGCTGGCCATGGCCAGTCGCGAGGGAACGGTGCACCTATGGGACGTTGCCACGGCAAAAGTTCTTCAGTCGCTAAAGGGGCATTCCAGCGCAGTGCAGGCCATGACGTTTTCTCCGGATGGCCGCACTCTGGCATCGGGCGGCGTCGACCAGATGGTCCGCCTCTGGAATGTCCAGACGCGGCGCGAACTGATGCAGATGGATTCCGGCAACGTCGAGGTGGGCCAGGTGCAGAGCTTGGCCTTCTCGCCTGACGGCCAGCATTTGTTGGCCGCGGGAGGAGTTAACGCGTTCTGGTCCACCGCGCCCGAGCTTTGGAACAACCCCGATCGAGCCGCGGAAAAACTGCGCCTGCTGCTGCATTCCAACGCCGACTTCCAAAGCCGTATCCGCATGCTGTCCGAGAACCTCAGGCTACACAGCCGCGCTCGCCAAGCTCGACTCGAAAGATGGGCGAGTGCGAGCCGCGTTGGCCGCCGCCCAGGCCAACTGGCATGCCTCACGCCAGGCGTGGCCCGAGGCTGCCCTCGCGTTTGACCAGTTGTTGGCCGCCGATCCAGCCTCACCCGAGGCCTGGCTGCGCACGCCAGGGTTATTGCGCCTGGCGACGGCCTTGTTGCATCAGGATCGCCCTCGTGATGCCGCGGCTCTGTTGACGGGCGGCGCCAGGCGCCGTGCCCTGGATGGGCTTCCCGACCTCGTTATCCGAGTGGTAATGGGCTTTAACTGGACGCCTGTCGCCGGCTCAGCCCGAGTTACCGAGGTGCTGCCGGGATCCCCGGCGGCACGGTCTGGCCTTGTCGCAGGTGACGTGATCTTGAAAGTGGACGACACTGAGTTGAAAATCGAACTAACCACTGAATCCTATGACAAATTCACCCAAATGGTGCAAGGGAAAGCCGGAACCAAGCTTCGGTTCACCGTCCGACACTCCGGGATTGACGAACCGGAAGTGCTCGAGCTGACCCGGGAGCAGGTCGTCCTTGATGTGGTGACCGGCGAACTCCTGCACCCTCTTCGCGCTGCTATCAATGAACGGCTCGCTCAAGACCCACGTAACTCGGGATTGCTTGAGTTGCGCGCCGAATTGGCGGGCCAGTGGTCCGAAACGAAGGCCCAGTTGGCCGACTATACTGCCGCCATCGAAGCCCTTTCCGAGGAGACAACCAAAGCCACGGCCGCCGTTCTCAAGCGGCTTTACGCACGCCGAGGCAACGCCCACTTTGCTTTGGGACAGTGGCAGCCGGCGGTCGACGATTACGCTCGAGGCGTTACCGACGCGACGACCGACACCGCTGTGCTTTCGAATCGGGCTCGCGCCCAGGAGAGTTTGGAGAATTGGGTAGCCGCCGCGGCCGACTGGTCGCGGGCCGCGACTGGAAATCCCCAAGGGGCAAAACTGCTCGCCGAGTTCGCGCGACGACTCGCTGCCGTCGGCCAGGTTGCGTTGGCCAGCGGTCAGTTTGAAAAAGCTCAAGCACTTTTTGAACGGTCGCTCAACGCGGACCCTGAAAATGATCTGCTGGCGACGGATCTCGCCCAGCTGCTCTTGAATAAGCGCGAAAACAGCAACTCCGGTAGCTGGACGACGGTCTCTTCCGTCCTGAAGGTTACCGAACCCTGGTCAAAACTCGCCACCGCATACGCCGTGAATGGTCGCAACGATGAGGCTTTGCAATACTTCCGCAGAGCACTGCGGCGGGCTGATGGCTACGAGGCAAGAAGGCCGATTTTGAAGCTCGCTGGGCGGTTTGACGATGTCCTCGGGGCGCTCGTCCAGGGGCAGCCCGACGATTCGCAACTGCAGTTGGCCTGGGCTCGGAAACTCGCGGAGCGTGGCAAGCAGCTTCTGGCCGAGAAGCAGCCTGCCCAGGCACTAGCCGAGTTTCAGAAAGCCCAGGAGATTTTCACGCGGCTGCGCGCCGAGCCGCAGTGGACTGTCCTGACACCGGTCGAGATGAAGACCGAAAGCGGCGCCAAGCTGGAATTGCAGAAAGACGGTTCCGTCTTCGTCCACCAGCCCGGCAACGACGACACTTTTACCCTGGTGTTCCAGACGGCATTGAAGGGCATCAAGGGTTTACGTCTGGAGGCCCTGGCCGATTCCCGCCTGCCCAAAGGCGGACCGGGGTGGGCGGCCAACGGCAACTTCTGGCTCACCGACCTGACGCTGCAGGCAGCCCCCGCCAAGAGCCTCGGCCAGCCGAAATCGATCGCCCTGGCAAACGCGTCGGCGGATTTCAGCCAGATTGGTTGGGACGTCCGCGGAGCAATCGATAGCAATTTCAGCATGGGTTGGTCTATCTGGCCGGGAATCAACAGAGATCACACGGCGGTCTTCGAGTTAGCTGAAGAAGTTGGCGACGGCCAGGCCACTCGACTGACGGTCCGGCTCAACCACAGGTATCCCGGCGACAAGACCTTGCTGGGCCGCTTCCGTTTGTCGTTCACCAACGACGCGGCCACGTTGCCAACCACGCGAATTATGTTGGATCTGAAAGAAAGCGAACTGATCGACCTGGCGGAGTGGATCAAGCAGGCCCAGGAGAAGGTGGAATAGCCGCGGTTAGGCGTTGATTAGCGGAGTGCAGCCCCCCCGGGTGCCTGGCCCGAGGGCGAGGGGTGATTACAACGGACAGCGACGATTTGAAAAAGTATGCTGTCCCCTTTTCCGGCTGAGCCAAGCCGAAGAAAGCGCTGCACTTTTGTGGCGACACAACGGAGCATCGACCACACGATAGGTCACGTCGGTATCGGTGACCGAAGCGGGCAACTCCCCAAGCTTCACAACATCACAAGAACTCGGAGGTCCCACTTCGCCGATTACCAGTCGATTCCTTGTGACAGATCGTATAAACTTCTTTGGGACTCCATTGCCTCAGTGTTTCTGCTGTCTTACCGATTCGGTCCATGTAAGGGCCAACACCGTGAATGCTAATCCCTCACGCCGACAGTGGTTGGGCGGCCTGTCCGCCAGCGCCGTCACCGGTTTCGCTGCGACCTCTGCGGCGAGGGGGCAGGAGGCCAAACCGGCGGCGGGCTGGCACGGCAAGTCGGGTGGCAAGCTCCGTAACCTCCATTCGATAACTTGGGGTTAGCGATGAGGGGCGTGGCGAGCCCCACTGGATTCCGGTGCCCGGCCCAGGCCCAGCTGTCGTTTTTGGCCGATCGCGTCGCCGAGGCGTTTCTGACTTCCCTTGAGCTTCAGGGCAGCCCTGCAGCGGCGCTAACTGATGTTGTTCGCGGTCGAGTCACGCGGCCGGCCATGCGCGCGGTGAACGAGCCCGGCAGCATCCGCGCAAAAAGCCCGGCCCAGGCGTTCACCGCGCCGTCGACCACGAAGGTGCGGCCCTTTTCCAGGGCCCGGAGCCCCGTGGCCACGACCTGTTCGGCGGTGCGCAGTCGGCCAACGGCGGCTTCCTTCGCTCCGCTCGCTTCGAAGAAGTTCGTGTCCGTGGGCCCGGGACAGAGCGCGAGGACGCGGATGTTCCGGCCGCGATACTCTTCCGCCAGGGCGCGGGAGAACGAGACGAGAAACGCCTTGGAAGCGCTGTAGACCGCCATGAAAGGCAGCGGCTGAAAAGCAGCGGTCGAGGCCACGTTGATGACCGCGCCGCCGCGCGCGAGCATTCCCGGAACCAGGGCGTGCGTGAGACCGACGACCGCGGCCACGTTCACCATGACCTCGGCGCGCTCGCGCTCGGCGGGGATGTTCTCAAAGTGTCCATGGGTCGCGAAGCCGGCATTGTTGACCAGGAGATCCACGGTGAGGCCGCGCTGGACGATTTCCTGCCGCACGGTTTCGGCCGCCGTGGCCTCGCTCAAGTCGGCCACGACGACTTCCGTGCGCACCCCATAGGTGGCCGCTGTCTCGCTGGCGATCCGGCCAAGCCGGTCGGCCGAGCGAGCGACGAGGATGACATTCATCCCCTTCGCCGCCAGCGCGTGGACAAACGCCGTCCCGACTCCCGAAGATGCACCCGTCACCAGGGCGGTTCTACCTCGATACTCGAACATTTTCGAATCCTTTCATTAGCGGCGCAACTTTTCCCGTGGTCCAAATTGGACCATGCACGGCGCGGGGCGTCAAGGTGGATTGACAGCCTCGGACCGTCGCCTGATCATCCAGAAACACCACGGTGAAGAAAGACTGTTGGGGTATCCCCGCAGGCGACGGATGAAACATGTTCTGCTGGAGCGCGGGGATCAGAAGATGAAGCGAAACGAGGCATACCATAAATTCTGGACGTTATGCGCCTCGAAGTCGCCGGTGCTATCCACCCCAAGCCGAATCTCAAATTGCTGGCAGAAACTAAAAGGCCGGGCGGCAAGACCGAGATCGAAGAGCAGCAGTCTGGGTTGGAAAGAGCGTTCGCTGATATACGTGGCATCGCCGAAAACATAACAAGGCCAATCCCACAGATCGTAGGTCAAGTAGGCACGGAGCATCATCCCGGGCTGGAACGTCTGGCCATTGTTGCCCACCATGTCCTTGCTCGGGAAGTAGCCTATGCTCACAAAGGTCGCCCTGGCCACATCGAATCCGGCCTGGCCCAGCTTGGCATACTCCGGCGATAGGTAGTAGCGGTTTTCCAGGCCAAAACCATCGGTGAAACCAACGGGCGTCACCAGATTGGTGCCGCGATTGAGGTTGTTGTCGGTGTAACCGAAGGCGCGCGCCTCCCACGGCCCGGCGTAGTTCCATGCGGCCCCTCCCGACAGGTCGAACTCGCGTTTGCTGGTCGCCACAAAACCATCGCGTTCGTTCGTTACGCCGTTTTCGCCCTTTTCACCCCAGAGGCTCATGTCGGCGAATAGGTAGAGACCCTGGCTACGCCAAATCCAGAAATCGAAGTCCAGGTCCATGCTGAAATTCGGGTGGTATTCCTCACCGTTAGGTGCAACCTTCGGGCCTTCGGGAATGACGGTGAGCCCGACCAGCCCCCAGACTGATTGCCACGCAGAGGTTCGGCCCGGTAACGTTTCGACATGGCCAACGTCAGCGACAGTCGGGGCCGGGGCCAGCGAGGCCGAACCGGTTTCCGGGAATGGCCCAAGTTGGCTTTCCGAGGAACCTGTGGGGCCATTCAGGAGCGTGGGTTGCTGGGCAGCCAAGGGCATTGCTCCCAGCAATCCACACAGCAATGCTGTCATCAGGCCTCGCCGTATGTCGACGCTAATATACATTTGTCCAAAATCGTTAATGATTGGCGTATCCGCCCACTCCGCTTTGCTTCATTAATCGGGTGGCGAACGGACCGTTTTTGACAAATGCGCCAAAAGGAACGAATGCGCCAGCGGCTGGCCACCTTGTACAACCCGCACAATCGGCAGAGTCCGTTCCTTTGGGTGGTGCATGGATTGTGTGGCGGAAAAGGGGCCAGGGTGGCCAGCGGGTCGATGCTCAGCAGCAAGGCGCGGGACCTCGGCGTGGTTGACGTCGAGGATTGCCACTTCCACGATCCTGGGTATGATACAAACTTACAGCCAACCCGGTTACGATTCCGTAACGGTCCTAGAAATCCAGAAGTTGGCGTACTTCCAGCAATGCGCCGGGGATGCGCTCAAATACAAATTCGAGGCAGGACCGTTTGGGCCCTATGCCGACGAGCTACGGCATGTTCTCAACAAGATCGAAGGGCATTTCATCTAGGGGTTTGGGGACGGAAAAAACAAACCCAACACGGCGATCAAGCTGCTCGAAGGCGCAGCACACGAAGCGGACGAGGTGTTGCGGGAACATGCCGATTCGAGGGAGTTCATCGCACAGGTGGCGAAGCTGATCGAAGGATTCGAGACGCCGTTTGGGATGGAACTGCTTGCGAGCGTGCATTGGATTGCCATGCACGAGAACGCCGAAGCGAAAACGGACGTGAACGTTGCTATCGCAGGCGTGCATGCCTGGAGTGAGCGGAAGAAGAAAACGATGCACGCGGACCACATTCGCAGTGCATGGCAACGCTTGCGCGAGCAAAATTGGATTTGACATAGCGCCGAATGCCACTGGCGGCTTGCCACCAATGGCATCCATGCGGTAGTCCGTTTACGAGCGTCGCCAATCCTCGCCATTTGTACGCATCCATTACCATCCGTTGTCCGTTTCATGTCAAGGGGTTGCACGGGGGGGTTGACATGAGACGTAATTATTTGGCTCCTGGACGACATGCCCGCTTGGTGGACCTGCCAAAGCAAGATTCATTGCACGTAACCGACCACCCAGCCTGAAATGCACCCTGTGTGTGCAATGCAACAAACAAAGATGCCCTGCAAACAGTTGCAGTCGGCTTCAATTGCGGGTAGCCTATTATCATGGCCATCCTGCTCATCACCCAAGGCCCCGACGCGGGCCGCAAGTATAGCCTTGAAGAAAACGTCACCGTGCTGGGACGCCAGCCCGATTGCACCATTTGCCTGCCCGCCAAGGCCGTCAGCCGGCAGCACGCCCGCATCGTGAAAACGGCCGCCGGCTTTCATGTCGAAGACCTCGGCAGCAGCAACGGCACCTTTGTCAACGGCGCCAAGCTCCCCGTCCAAAGCCCCATGACCGTGACCGAACGCGACATCATCGAGGTCGGCCCCTACCGCTTCAGTGTCCGCGCTCTGCCCACGCCCGCCGCCACCGAGGAAAGTCTCATCGTTCGCGAGAAGGTCAACGCCCTCTCCCTGCAGATGAGCGTCTATGGGCAAGACCCGGCCCAAAAACTTCAGACCGTGCTGGAGATCTCCCAAAACCTGTCGCGCACCCTCGACATCGAGCCGCTGGTCGACAAGCTGCTCGAGCAACTGATGCGGCTCTTTCCGCAGGCCGACCGGGGCATGGTGCTCCTGGGCGAGCCGGACAGGCTGGTCGTTCGCGGCCAACGCAGCCGGCATCAGGAAGACGCCAATACCCACCCCTACAGCCGCAGCATCGTCAAAATGGCCCTCGAGGAAGGCATCGGCATCCTCAGCGACGACATCCGCGGCGACCAACGCTTCAAGGCCAGCTCCACGATTACCTCGCTGGAGATTCGCTCGCTCCTGTGCGTGCCGCTGATTGGTCCCGACCAGAAACGGCTGGGCGTCATCCAGCTCGATCGGACCCGCGTCGGCCGGCCTTTCAAGACCGACGATTTGCATCTGTTGACCACCATCGCCCTGCACGCCGCCATCGTGATCGACAATGCGGCTCTGCACCAGGAAATGCTCCGCGAGCAGCGTTTGCATCAGGAGCTGGCATTGGCCCGCGAAATTCAGCAGGGTTATTTGCCGGCCGACTTCAGCGACTTCGGCAAAGCCGGCTTCGAGGTCTTCGCTTGCGTGCATCCGGCCCGTCAGGTTTCCGGAGACCTTTACGATTTGCTGGAGCTTCCCGACGGCCGACTGTCGTTTTTCCTGGGCGACGTCTCGGGCAAGGGGATGCCCGCGGCGCTGTACATGGTGGCCGTCCACGTGCTGGGCCGGCATCTCGCCGCCGGAGGAGATTCGCCGTCGGTGACCTTGAACCGCATCAACACCGCGCTGGCCGCCGATCACTCCAGCGGCATGTTCGTGACGCTGCTTCATGGAATCTGTCGGCGCTCGACGGGCGAGGTCGTCCTGGCCTCCGGCGGGCATCCTTTACCCCTGGTGCGCCGGGCCAACGGCCAGGTGGAGCCGCTCAACCACAAAACCGGCCGGCTCCTGGGCTTCGACGGCGGAGATTTGAAAACGACCGACACGCGCTTGAGACTGGACGCCGGCGACATGCTGATGTTTTATACAGATGGCTTCACCGAGGCCCGCGAGCCGACCAAGCGCCAAATGTTCGGATTGGAGCGATTATGCGATGTGGCCGCCGGTTTCGACGCGCAAATGGCGCTGCCGGCCTGCGCGGCGCGGGTCAAGACGGCGATCGATCGCTTCACCGCATCGACGGATCTTCAAGACGATTTGACGATGCTGCTTTTGCGACGCATTAGTTGAGTGTCGCATAGTGTAGCCGTGGAGATTCGATTAATGATGACTGCCAAGCCGCTTCCCAAGTTACCGCCGGAGTGCAGCCTGGAAGGCTGGGCGCGAACCCTTTTCGATGCCCTCGATGACGCCGTGTTCATTCACGATCATGCCGGCAACATCGTCGAAGCCAACACCGCCTGCTGCCGGCGCCTGGGTTACAGCCGCGAGGAGATGCTGCGGCTGACCACCAGCGACATCGATGACCCCAACTTCGCCACGGGCTTCGCCGGCCGGCTCGACCAGCAGTCTCTGAGCGGTCAACTGCGTTGCGAGGGCCGGCACCGCACCAAGGACGGCCGGTTTATCGCCGTCGACATCAACACCTCGGTCATCCAATTTGAAGGCAAGCCGGCCGTGCTCGCCATCATGCGGGACATCACCAACCGCAAACGCGCCGAGGCCCGCCAAACCACGCAGCTCGCGGTCACGCGCGACCTGGACGAATGGAGCGATATCGAACGGGCAGGGCCGGCCTTCCTGCGGCACCTCTGCGAAGGTCTCGGCTGGGATGTGGGCATCCTGTGGCTGGTGGACGGCAGCGACAATATGCTGCACTGCGTTCAGGCCTGGCATCGGCCCAGCCAACCGATGCTGGATTTCGTGGAGGCAACGCGGCAAAAAAAATTCGGCCTGGGCCAGGGGTTGCCGGGCCGGGCCTGGAATACGCAGCTTTCAGCGTATTTGCCCGATCTTGGGGCGGATACCAGTTTCCAGCGCCGTGACGCCGCCGTTCACGCGGCCTTGACGTCGGCTTGCGCTTTCCCCATCCGCGGAACCAACGCCACCATTGGCGTCATCGAGCTGTTCCAGCGCCGCTCGGAAAAGCCTGACACCGCACTGCTGGCCGTGATGGCCACCATCGGCAGCCAGATCGGCCAGGCCATTGAACGGCACCGCGTCGAAAAGGCCCTCCGCGATTCGGAAGCGTTTTATCACGCCCTCATCGAAAGTCTGCCCCAAAACATCTACCGCAAGGACGGCGACGGCCGCATCACCTTCGCCAATCGCCATTATTGCAACACCCTCAAAAAAACGGCGGCCGAGCTGGTCGGCAAAACCGATTTCGATCTCTTCCCGGCCCACCTGGCCCAGAAATACGTGGAAGACGACAGGAAGGTCATGCAGGCCGGCAAGATTCTCGAGGCCGTCGAGGAGCATCAAACCCCCGGCGGCGAGACGCTCTACGTGCAGGTCGTGAAGTGCCCCGTCTGGGACAGCCAGGGCCTGGCCATCGGCACCCAAGGCGTCTTCTGGGACGTGACCGAACGCAAACGCGCCGAGGAAGCCATCGCCAAGTCGGAGCGCCGTTATCGCCAGCTCACCGAGGCCACGCAAGACGGCATTGTGGTCACCGACCAGCATGGCCGCATTTCCCTTTTCAACCCCGCCGCCCAGGTGCTGTTCGGCTACCAGGCTGCCGACATTGTCGGCCAGGAACTGGCCATGCTCCTTCCCGACGACCGGCAGGATGGGCATCGCAAGGCGCTGGAGCGTTTCACGGCAACGCGTGAATGGGACATGGTTGGCCGGCCCGTCGAGCTGGAAGGCCGGCGCAAGGATGGCAGCTCTTTCCCCATGGAGATTGCCCTGAGCGTGATCGACATCGGCGGCAGCCAATTTCAGCTCCTGGCCTCCGTGCGCGATCTGACCGAACGCAATCGCATCCGCGCCGCCCTGGTGCAAAATGAGAAGCTGGCGTCGATCGGCCTGTTGTCGGCGGGGGTGGCCCACGAAATCAACAACCCGCTGGCTTTCGTCGCCAACAATCTCGTCGTCCTGGAACGCGACAGCAAGGGACTCCTGGAAGTGCTCGACCTGCACCAGGGACTGCTGCCAAAGCTGACCGAGTGTGCTCCCCAGGAAGCTGCCCAAATCGCGAAGATCGCCGAGGATATCGATTTGACTTACATCCGCGACAACGTCGGTCGGCTCCTGTCCCGGACCCGCGAAGGCGTCGACCGCGTCACCCGCATCGTCCGCAGCCTCCGCGGCCTGGCCCGGACCGACGCGCCCAAGCGCCAGGAGACCGACTTGCCGGCGATCATCGAATCCAGCCTGGACATCCTCCGCGGCCGACTCAAGAGGCACTGCATCGAAGCCGTCACCCATTACGATCCCGATTCGACGGTGATGGGTGTGCAAACCCAGCTTAGCCAGGTCTTGCTCAACCTGCTCGTCAACGCTCAGCAAGCCGTGGAAGCCGCCGGCCGCACCGAAGGTGGCCAGATCACGATCACCACCCGCCGCCAGGCCGAAGACATGCTGATCGAGGTCGCGGACAACGGCACCGGCATTGACCCGGCTCATTTGCCCAAGCTGTTCGATCCGTTCTTCACGACCAAGGAAGTGGGCGAAGGAACCGGCCTGGGCCTGTCGATCGCCCATAACATTATCCGGGCTCACGGCGGCCGGATCGAGGTCGACAGCCAGCCCAGCGCCGGCACCACCTTCCGCGTTTTTCTCCCTCTCCAAACTCCCCGAGACGTGTCATGACTCCCCCGGTCCAACATACGCTCCTGGTAGTCGACGACGAACCCGACGTGTGCGATTCGGTCCACGACCTGCTCCGCAAGCAGTACAAGGTGCTGAAGGCCCCCAGCGCCGCCGAGGGCTACAAGCTGATGGAGGCCGAAGAGGTCCACATCATCATGACCGACCAGCGCATGCCGCAGGTGACCGGCGTGGAGCTGCTCAAGAGGATCCGCGCCGGCCATCCCAAGGCAGTGCGCTTGCTGTTCACCGGCTACGCCGACCTCGACTCGATTATCACGGCCATCAACCAGGGCCACATTTTCCAGTTCTTGAAAAAGCCCTGGCAGCCCGAGGAGCTGGAAGCAGCCGTCCGCGAGGCGGCCCAGGAATACGACCGCCTGGTGGAGCACTCGGTGAGCATGCAGCGTTTTCATGAAGAAATCAAGCAGCTTTGGGAAAGAGTGGCGGCGCTGGAGTCGGAAAAGTCTCACCTTCAAAGGAGCCATATGAAACCGCCATCCAAGCATACCTTGCTGGTCGTCGACGATGAACCGGACGTTTGCGACTCGGTCCACGACCTGCTGCGCAGGGAGTTCAAGGTGCTCAAGGCCAAAAGCGCCGCCGAGGGCTACAAGGTGATGGAGACCGAGGAGGTCCACATCATCATGACCGACCAGCGCATGCCGCAGGTGACCGGCGTCGAGCTGCTCAAGAGGATCCGCGCCGGCCATCCTCAGGCGGTGCGGATGCTGTTCACCGGGTTTGCCGACCTCGAGGCGATCATCGCCGCCATCAACCAGGGGCACATCTTCCAGTTCCTGAAAAAGCCCTGGCAGCCGGAGGAGCTCGAGGCGGCCGTCCGCGAGGCGGCCCAGGAATACGACCGCCTGGTGGAGCAGGCGGACACCTTGCAAGAATTGCAAACCGAGATCGGCGAGCTGCGCAGCCGCGTCGCCACGCTGGAATCGCAAATGCAGCATGGGTAATTGAAGCTCGCGATTCTGCTGGATACCAACCCGAAGCGTAAGCGAGGCAAGACGAAAGTCCTCGCTTACGCTTCGGGTTGGTATTCTGGACAAAATCAGCGATGCACTTCCCTTTTGCGGCACAGGCCACGACAATACGTGTGTTCATGCGTATCGGCGCGGAGTGCACCATGCAAAAAAAGTTGATCTAAAAGGAACGCAGTGCATGTACCGCACCATCCACGCCGCGGCTGCAGCCATTCGTCAAGGCCAGGCCACCCCCGTCGATTTGCTCGAGCAGTGCCTGCGGCAAATAGACAAACACGAGGCCAAGATCAGGGCCTTCGTCGTCGTCGATGTGGATGGTGCCCGTGAACAAGCCCAGCGTTTGACCGCCGAGCTGAAATCTGGTCCCTTCCGCGGCGCCCTGCATGGCATCCCGATCGCCATCAAGGACAACATTGACGTCTTCGACTTGCCGACGGCGGCCGGCTCCAAGCTTTGGGCCAACAGCATTGCCCGCGACGATGCGACGCTGGTCACCAAGCTTCGCCAGGCCGGGGCCGTCATTCTAGGCAAGGCGGTCACGACGCAATACGCGAGTTTTGATCCGTCGCCGACCCGCAATCCGTGGAACCTCGATCGCACGCCCGGCGGCAGCAGCAGCGGGCCGGCGGCCGCGGTGGCGTGCGGCATGTGCCTGGCCGCCATTGGCTCGCAGACCGGCGGCTCGATCACCCGCCCGGCGTCTTACTGCGGCGTCGCATCGTGCAAACCGACTTTTGGCCGCGTCAGCGCCAGGGGCATTGTTCCCCTGGCGGCTACCATGGACCATCCGGGGCCGATTGCTCGTTGCGTGTGGGATCTCGCGCTCATCCTGCAAACCATCGCCGGCGAAGATCCCGCCGACCCGGCAACCCTTGGCGCGGGCAGCGGCTTTCTCGATCTGTTGTCCGGTTTCCAGGAGATGCTGCCGCCACGCCTTGGACGCGTGCGCGGCTTGTTCGAGGACCTGGCGGAGCAGCCCATCCGCGCTATGATGACCGAGGCGGATAGGAGTTTTCGCTCCCACGGCGCGACGGTTGAAGAGGTCGCCTTGCCGGCGGAATTCTCCGAAGTGCTGGCCCGCCATCGCACCATCATGGCTGTCGAGGCCGCGGCGTTCCTCGGATCGCGTTTGCAGCGCCATCCGGAGGATTTCCAGCCAAACATCACCAAGCTGCTGAAGGAAGGCCTGGTCTGCCCCGCGCCGGAGTACGCCCGCTGCAAAGAACACCAGAACAGGCTGCGTCGCGACGTTGACCGGTGGTTCGGCCCGGTCGACGTGCTGCTGACGCCGGCCACTACAGGCCCCGCGCCCGACAGGGCGACCACCGGCGATCCGGCATTCAATTCGCCCTGGAGCTACACGGGTCTGCCGACGGTGTCGATACCCTGCGCCGCCAGCGCGGACGGACTGCCGCTGGCGATCCAGCTGGTCGGCCGGCCGTTTGACGAACGCACCTTGTTCGCGGCGGCCGCCTGGTGCGAGAAGGCGTTGGGCGTGCCGTTGCGGGAACCTCCATGTTAAGAGGCGCCAGGCGTTGGCTTTTCCGCATCGTGCCCGCCCTGGATTCCTTGCGCGAATATAGCTGGCGCACTGCCCGTGCCGACCTTGTCGCCGGCCTGACCGTCGCCGCCATTGCCGTGCCGCAGGCCATGGCCTACGCCCTCATCATGGGCCTGCCGCCGCAATATGGGCTGTACACTGCCATCGTGATGACCGCCGTCGGTGCGTTGTTCGATTCGTCCAGGCAACTCATCAATGGGCCGACCAACGCTATTTCAATCGCGGGGCTCAGCGTGCTGGCCCCGTACATCGGCGAGGCCCGCATCGAAGCGGCCATTGTCCTGGCCATGCTGGTCGGCTGCATTCAAATAGCCATCACGCTGCTGCGCCTGGGCGACCTCAGCCGTTATGTCTCCAACGCGGTCATCGTCGGTTTCACGCTCGGCGCCGCGGTGCTGCTGCTGCTGGATCAAAGCAAGAACCTGTGCGGTCTGGAAACACCCCCGGGAGCAAGCCGGTATTTCCTGAAACGCTTCTGGCAAGCGCTGACCGAGGGCGGCGGCATCCACGGCCTTACTCTGACCGTGGGCGCAGTTAGTATCGCCATGATTCTGGCGCTGCGGTTTGTCAATTATCGCCTGGGCAGGCAAGTGCTGCCGGAGTTTCTGCTTGTCATCGTCGTCACGGGCGCCGCCGTGGCATTTTTTGATTTGGACCAGCACGGCGTCCGCGTCATCGGCGACATCCCGCGCGATTTGCCGTCGCTGGCTGTTCCCAATGTCGATTTCGACCTCGCCGCGGAACTCACCACCAGCGCCCTGGCGATTGCCCTGCTTGGCTTGCTGGAAGCCATCGCCATGGCCAAGTCGATAGCAGGGCAGACCGGGCAAAAGCTCGACATCAACCAGCAATGCCTCAGCGAAGGCCTGGCCAATTTCGCGGGCAGTTTCTTCCGCTGCTTCCCCGGCTCCGGCTCGCTCACGCGTTCGTCCATCAACCAGCAGGCGGGCGGCCTGACACAATGGTCCGGCATGATCTCGGCCGCGGCTGTGGCCGGCACGGTGCTGGTGGCCGCCGACTACGCCCGCTTCATTCCCCGCGCCGCCCTGGCCGGCATATTGATCGTTACCGCTTTCCGCATGATCGACCGCAAGAAGTTGCTCTTCCACCTCCGCACCACTCGCTTCGACCGCGGCATCGTCCTGGCCACGGCTCTGGCGGCGGTTTTTGTCTCCGTCGAGTTCTGCATCATGATCGGCGTCTTGCTGTCATTCGTTCTTTACGTTCCCCGCGCCGCCAAGCTGCGGCTGACGCCGTTGACCCTGACACCCGAAGGCGTCCTGCGCGACAGCATCCCCGGCGACCCCTCGTGCGGCCGGATGCGTATCTGGAACCTTGAGGGCGAGCTGTTTTTCGGGTCTGGCCCCGAGCTGGAGAGGCATTTCGACGACATTGAAAACCAGGTGATTGACGGTGTCCGCATCGTCGTGTTGAGCATGAAGCATGCGCGCAACCCCGACGCGGTCAGCCTGGCCTTATTCGACGGTTTTCTCACCCGCCTGGAGCAGCGCGGGGTAACGCTGCTATTGTGCGGCGTGCGCCCGGATATTGCTCACAATTTCGCGCGAGCCGGCCTGGCAGCGCGGCTGGCTTCACGGCTATTCCGCGAAAGCGGCGGGGCCGAGTCCAGCACCATGGATGCGGTGCGCCAGGCTTATAACCTGCTGACCGGCGATGTTTGCCCCACGTGCCCGCGGCGGGACGAAGGGCACGGGGGCAAGGAAACGTGGTATTACATGATATGAGGGAAAAGGCGAATCCTAATGCGTCGAAACATGATTCGCGCCAACTTGCTCGGCCGTCTCAATGGTCCATTGGTCGAGCAGCCAACCTTTCAGAATCGACAAAACTGCCGCGACACGGTCTGCAGCCGGAGTCAGCGGTTCACGAAAGCCGGCAATCATCCTTGGCAGGTCATCCTCTTCGAGCCATAGAGTCCACTCGACACCGTCATTGTTTGCGTCCTTAGCCGAAACCAATCTGCGTTTGAAGGAAACAAACCTCCCGCCACTCGCGGCACGGCACAGCGCGCTGCCCATGCCGGCGTCCTTGAACAAAGGGAGTGGGATATGCTGCAAATTGGCGGCATCCTTAATAGCCTTGAGCCAGGACGGTTTTTGCTGTGTGCTAGCCATGGTCTTCCTCTTCCTCGTCGGCTGCCGACTCAGAAATGCTCACCTCTTCGACGGTTCCTTCAATGAGGAATTCTTCCTCATCATCCCGCCCTGGGAAAATCCGCTCTTCCTCGATGTATTCCACACGGACCCGAAAAATGATTATTTGCCCGGGCAATTCACGGTCGTCGCAGCAATCCTGAGCAGCCGCTTCTGCGATGCTTCGATCGGTTGTCCAACTCGTGTAGCCGGTTTCGGTATCGCCGGGTATGTGAACCTGGCGCCAATAGTCACCAACTCGGTCAGGTCGGGGCGGCCGTATTTCGCCGTTCTCTCGCACATCCGCCACTTCCGGCGACTCACGAGGCACGCCGCGGTACAGCCATCTGACTCCGGCTAACGGGTCGAACACCTTTTCGCTTCCCGGCGGTCGTAAGGGACGGTCACGACTTCACTTGTAACACGCAGCTTAGTTCATGTCAAGAAGCCTGTCGGTGCTGACGGTGTGGCAAGTGTGAGAAATCGACTCCGAAAACTGTTGATACCTGGCCGGCGTGGTGAGTGCTGTACAAGATAGCATTACCAAAGCAACAAAGAAGAATACGCGAAAAAGGGAGAAAATGCCAAAAACCGGTAAAAAGGGAGACAGGAACAATCCGTGATTACGTCGGGCACTACCACCGATGCTGACGAGCACTTCCAGCGTCTGACTCGGCTCTTGAACCTCGAAGCGCAAGCCGAGGCCCGGCAAGTCCGCGCCGAGGCTGGACAGCAGAGCGCCGAACAAACAGGGCATAGCCTCCTTGGCCTGGTCGTGGTCGATGAAACGCCGGGCCTGGGCGGACGGTTTATCTTGACGCTGGCCAAGCGCAATCGCACCGTGCCGTTGCCCTGGAATCGGCTGGAGCCGGGCGCGCCTGTCCTTCTCTCGCCTGCGGGCGCAAAGGCCGGCGAGGGATGGCGCGGGGTCGTCTGCGAGCGGAATCGCACCGATTTGCGGGTAGCTCTGAATGAGCCGCCCAATGAAGAGGAGCGTGCGGCGAGCTATCGGCTCGACCTGTCCACGGATGAAGCGGCCCTGCAAAAACAATTGTCGGCCCTCGAACGCTCACGCAGGGCGACGCGCGATCGCTTGGCAGCATTGCGCCGCGTCTTGCTCGGCGAAACGGCGCCGGTTTTCAGGCCCGAGACTCCACTAGTGCCCATCGATGGCTCGCTCAATGCCTCGCAGCAAGACGCGATTCGTTTCGCGCTGTCTGCAACCGATCTGGCCATCCTGCACGGCCCGCCTGGAACGGGCAAGACCACGGCCGTCGTGGAACTGATTCGCCAGGCTGTGCGGCGCGGGCAAAAGGTGCTTGCTTGTGCGCCCAGCAACCTTGCCGTCGACAACATGCTGGAACGGCTCCTGGCCGGCGGCGAGCGTGCGGTGCGGCTTGGCCATCCCGCCAGAGTTTTGCCCGCGTTACGTGCCCACACCCTGGACCTAATGGTCGAAGACCACGACGACACGCGTCAAGCCCGCAAGCTGGCCAAAAAAGCATTCGGCCTTTTTCGCCAGGCCGGCAAATGGACACGAGCCAAACCCGAACCCGGCGCTCGTCAGCAGCTTCGCCAGGAAGGCCGGGCGCTGCTCAACGATGCCCGCCAACTGGAGTCGCAGGCCGTCGAGCGCATTCTCAGCGGGGCCACCGTTATCTGCGCGACCTTGACCGGCATCAACGGCGAAGTCCTGGGCCAGCGCCGATTCGATATGGCCGTGATCGACGAAGCCGCCCAGAGTACCGAGCCGGTCTGCTGGCTGCCGCTATTGCGCAGCGATTGCTTGATCCTGGCGGGCGATCACTGTCAGTTGCCGCCCACGATCCTTTCCCAGGAGGCCGTCCGTGATGGTTTCGCCGTCAGTATGATGCAGCGGCTTGTCGGCATTTATGGCGCGCACGTGACACGGCGCTTGACGGTCCAGTACCGCATGCACGAGGCCATCATGGACTTTTCCTCGCTGCAGTTTTATGACGGCGAATTACAGGCCCACGAGTCGGTGCGCGGCCATTTGCTCTGTGAGCTGCCCGGCGTGACGGCGAATCTGCTGACGCAAACTCCGGTCCAGTTCATCGACACCGCCGGAGCGGGCTACGACGAGCAGCCGGAGCCGGATGGCAGCAGCCGGCTTAACCCCCAGGAAGCGGAACTGGTGGCCGCCAAGGTGAAGGACCTAATGGATGCCGGGGTGGCGGCGGAGGCCATAGCGGTGATCGCGCCCTACTCGGCCCAGGTTCGGTTGCTGCGTGAAAAGCTGCCGATTGCCGGCCTGGAGATCGACAGCGTTGACGGCTTCCAGGGCCGCGAGAAAGAGGCCGTGGTCTTGTCGCTGGTGCGTTCCAACGCCGAAGGCGAAGTCGGCTTCCTGGCCGACGTCCGCCGCATGAACGTTGCCTTGACGCGGCGCGCCGCAAATTGCTGGTGATCGGCGACAGCGCGACGCTGGCGTGCCACCCGTTTTACGAGAGCTTGGCGGCCTACTTCCAATCCATCGGGGCTTACCATTCCGTGTGGGAGGAGCAAAGTTAACCGGCGGAGCATTACCATGCTGCTTGGCTCAAGCCGAGGGGTCGAGTTTTTCCAACTTGACTCCTAGAGCAGCTGCGATTTTCTCAAGTGTTGATCGCGACGGGCTGTGTTTGCCGTTTTCAAGCCGGCTTATGTGGCTCCGGGGTAATCCACTCTTTTCGGCCAACTGTTCTTGCGTCAAACCAGCGGCTGACCGCACTTCGTGAATCCGGCCGCTCACGAACTCCAGCCACTTTTGCAATCCTGGCTGCAGCTCCTCTTCAGCAAGCTCCATCTTTCGGATTTGGGATGGAGTTTGATCCAAAATCTCCAGCATTGCAACGCTGATGTTTTCGAGATCCTCACGAGTTTCCGCTGTTGCAAGTCCTTTAACTAGTTCGTAAAGATCCTGACGATCATCGTGCGGAAGCGGTTGAATTCGTTTCACGACAATACCCCCCATCGAATTCAGCGGTGCTGGGTGTTTTTCAAACTCATCAGCGCAAACGCCGTCCCATACTGCTGGTGGAAGTTATACAGCGGATAATCCCACCATGACCCGTCCTTCGATTGCAGCCGAAGCAGCAGCGTCGCCAGATGATCTTGGTAAAACGGCCGATCCTTGGCCGGCACCTGGCCGATGCAGATGCTTGCATAGTAATGGCCGAAGTAGAAGAAGTAACCGGCCACGGCGAAATAGGACTCGTGCGGGATCGGTTTCTTGCGGCCCATGTCCAGCCAGCCGTTGCGGGCAAACAAGCGGTCGAGCCAGGTCTCGATGATCCGGTCGGTTACCTTGTCGTCGTTCCAAAGCCTCAGCGCCAGGTTGCAGGCCTGGCTGCGGCCCAGGCTGCCTCCAGGCCGGTTGATCGGGTGACGCGGCTCCCATTTGAGGTATTCGCCATAAAGGTAGCTAAAATCCGGCAGCAACTGGCGATGGATCGAATCGACCGCGCCCTTGACGAGCTTGTCCGGAACCTCCACGCCAATGTCCTTGGCCTCGCGCAAAGCAACCAGCGCGGCAGCGGTCATGAAACTGGTCGAGTCGGTCCCGGGCCGTTGGGCTTCGGCGCGGAAGTCGTAGTAACCCCAGCCTTTGTCCACCGATTCGTAGCGGATGAGGAAGCCGATCTGCTGGCGGATCAGCTCGATCAGGCGAGCTCGCCGCTCTGGGTCGGGCAATCGCTGGTGCATGCGCACAAAAGCTTGGATGCCGTAGATGTGCGACCAGATGTTGTAAAGAACGTCGGGGCTGCCGCGACGCAGCTTGGGCAGGTTGTCCATCAGCCACACCTCGCCGCGCTGGAGCGATTCGCGCACTGGTTTGCCCTCGCCTCCTGTCTCGATCAATGCGGAAACGCACATGGCGGTGACGGCGCATTGGTAGGCCTCGAAACCGCCAGGCACGGGCGTCGTGATCTCCACGCCCCCTCGCAGTGCGGGACTGCCCCAGGAGCCGTTTTTGTTCTGAGTCGCCAGCAGAAAATCCACGCCCTTCCTGATGCCCTTGTCGATGTCCGCGGGGTCAGGACGCGGCACCGGCTGCGGGCGCGGGCCCGTCTCGGCCAGCGACGGTTGTTTTTCCTGGACTTGCCGCTCCAAACCGGCGGCCGGCGCCAACGTGAAACAGGTGGGCCCGCCAAGCAGGAGAAGCACCGCCAATAAGCGTCTGGCGTTCATGGTTGCCCTCCTTTCGCTTTCTTGACCGGGGCTTCCGACTTCTTGGCGGGGCGGTCCAAAAGGATTTCCTCACCCTCCTGCAAACCGGCGAGGATTTCCGTGTGTTCGCCATCGGTCCGGCCCAGCGTGACCTCGCGTTTGTCTTCTTTGCCGGCGCTGCCAGCCATGTAGACGATAAACCGGTCGTCCTCTTCATGGATGCACTTGACCGGCACCGCAATCGCGTCGGGTTTGGAATAGGGCACGAACTTGACCGAGCAGGCCATGCCGGGCATCAGGTTGGCATCGGCCGCCTCGGGTTCAACGGCCACCACGGCGTCGAACTTGCCTGGCGTGGCCGGCACCAACGAAAGCTTGGTCACCTTGGCAGGCAGCTTGCGGTCGGGATTGAACGGCAGCTTGGCCTTGCCCTGCAAGCCCACCTTGAGCAAATGCACGTCCTTTTCGTCAATGGTCAGGCAAAGAACAACAGGCCGTGGCTTGACCACGGTAAGGAAAATCTCTTCGGGCGAGACGGTGCTGTCAGGCAGGAGCCGATTGCCGGCGCCCGTCCACTGGCCCTTTTGGAATTTGCCGTGGTACACGATGCCGTCCATGGGTGATTCAATGGTCATGGCGGCGCGGTCCTTGCGCAGCTTTTCCAGGCGCACGGCATTCTTATCGCGACTATGGACCAACTGGGCCAGCGACACTTTTTTCTGAGTCAGCATAGGCTCCAGTGTTTTGCGCGATTTCTCCAGGTGCAGCTCAGCCCGCACCTGCTCCTCTTTGAGCGATTTTTCCCTGTTGGGTAGGGCGAACGTCATGATGTAGTCGCGACTGACCAACGCCACCTGGTACCAGAAGGCTGCCATCTCGACGGCCTGCTGCTGACGGCGCAGGATGATCTTCTCCGTTTCCTCGGTCAAATCGTTGGCCTTGTACATTTTCTCGAGTTGACGGAGCTGCTCTTGCGAGTATTCGAGGGAGTATTTATCCATTTTCACCATCATGTCGGTCTGTTTCTCGGTCTGACCACGGCCGACGTCGAGAAAATACTTGAGGTCCTGATCGGCCCGTTTCTTGGCGGTCTCGGCCATGGCGAGGTCGACCGGGGCTGATTTTTCATAGAGCGGCAGCTCCTCCTCGGCCACTTTGGTGCTAGCTTCCAGGACCGTCTTTTCCTTTTCCAGCTCACCGATGATCTCGTCGATTTTGGTGGTGTCGAAGACCGCCAGGACATCGCCTTTCTTGACCGCGGCGCCGTGCTCGGCCATTTTGCGGATCAGCAAGGACTCGTGGGCGACGGGCGAATTGAGCATGCGCTGGGGCTTGAAACTGATTGGCGCGGTCTCTTCGGGTTCGAGAATCCCCTTGACCGTCAGCTCGATTTTGAACGGCGTCTTCTCAGCCTTGTACGAGGGCGGTTTGGGCTCGGCAGCGGGTTTGTCGGACTTGCTTTCGACGGCCGGTTTGTCAGGCCCGCCCTTTTTCTGGGCGGCTTCCTGGGTGAAGACGAAGCCGGCGAGCAGGCTCAGCGCGGTGAGACAGGCGGCGACTTTGCAGCAGGTCATGGACGTTCCTTAAAAAATGCGAATCACGAAAACACGAAAGACGAAAGCACGAAAAAGATGCATGGGTCACAGGTGACGCGTTGGATTCCCAAGGTAGGAGCCAAATTCGTTTGCCTTTTTCGTGTTTTCGTTTTTCGTGCTTTCGTGATTCTGTTTCCCATCCCATCAATCCACAAATCCAAACTCATTGGCCAGAAGCAGCACCTGCACATAACGCTCCCAGGCAGTCAAAGCAGGCGGTCGTGGCTGTGTGCCGTCGTCGGCCGGCGTGTCCAGGAATCGCTCCGCAAGGTCGATTTCCCCGCCCGTTGCGCCGCGGCCATAAATCAAGTGATAGAGCATGTTGACCCGCGAGCGAACGTCGGCGACCTCCGCCAGTTCGGGGCGTTTGAGCATCGCGCGGGCCAGTTCCAGCACAAACGGGTTGTTCATGAGAAACAACGCCTGTTGAGGCACGGTCGTTTCATAGCGCTGCGGATTGCTGGCATCCGGACTGGCAAAATCAAATGTCCGCAGCATGCCCGGCAAGTTCTGGCGGTCGATGAAGCCATACACCGTTCGCCGCCTCGACGTCTTGGCCTCGAACATCTCCACTGCCGGGCCGCCGATCTTCGTGTCGAGCTGACCGGAGACGAACAGCAAAGCATCGCGCATGGCCTCGAAGTCGAGCCGGCGGCGATTCATGTGCGAAAGCAGTCGATTCTCGGGATCGAGCCGGGCGGCATCCTCGCCAGGTTGGCTGCCTTGCTGATAGACGCTCGACAACATGATGAGCCTGTGCAGTTTCTTGACCGACCAACCGTCCTCGACGAAACGAGCGGCCAGATAATCGAGCAGTGCAGGGTGTGAAGGCGGCTCGCTGCGCAGGCCGAAATCGCTCGGCGTTCGCACCAGGCCCTGGCCGAAGTGGTGCAGCCAGACGCGGTTCACCATGACGCGGGCCGTCAGCGGATTATCGGGGGCGGCAATCGCCTGGGCCAACTCCAGCCGGCCGCTGCCGTTTTTGAAGGGTTGGCGTTTGTCGCCTGACAGGGCAGCCAGAAATTGGCGGGGCACCGCAGGGCCATTGTTGCCGGGATTGCCGCGCAGGAAAACCCGCGGCTCACGTGGTTTCGGCAGATCCTCCAGCACCATCGCCCGCGGCGGGGCGGCCGGCGAAGTTTTCCAGGCGTCCACCTTTTGCTGCAGGGCACGCAAGTCGTCCTGGAACTTGCGATTGTTGGCGGCCAGCTCCGTCTTGTTCTTCACCTTGAAATCGGCCACCGCTTGCTCGCGGGTCTTCAGCTCCTTGGCAAATGCCAGGTAGGCCGGCGTTTCATCAGGCAAGGCTATGAGCGGCAACTCCTTCGGCTCCACCGAGCTGTTGAAGACGCCATAGAGTGAGTAATAATCCTTGGTCGGGATCGGGTCATATTTGTGATCGTGACAGCGGGCGCAACCGACCGTCAAGCCGAGCAGGCCGCGCGTGGTCACGTCGATGCGGTCGTCGATGATGTCGTGCTGGTTGTTGAGGAAGCGCCGGCCCAGGGTCAGAAAACCCATCGCCGCCAGCGGTTTGACATCCGCGTCGGCACTAGTGGCCTTGGCGGACGCAAACAGCCGATCCGCCGCAAGTTGCTCGAGGATGAATTGGTTGTAGGGCAGATCATCGTTGAAGGCTTGGATGACGTAATCGCGATAAGTGTAGGCATAGGCGTAACGGCGCTCTTCCTGGAAGACATACCCTTTGGTGTCGGCATAACGAGCAACGTCCAACCAGTAGCGGCCCCAGCGTTCGCCGTAATGCGGCGAGGCCAGCAATCGGTCGATCACCTTGGCGAAAGCTGGGGCGTCCGCGTCGGTGTCGGATTCGAAGGCGTCAATCTCCTGTGGCGTCGGCGGCAGGCCGATCAAGTCGAAGGTGGCCCGGCGCAGCAGCGTGCGCCTGTCGGCCACGGGAGCAAGCGTCAGCCGCCGGCTATCCAGCTCGGCGAGGATGAAGGCGTCGATGGGATTCTGGACGCGATCGCTGTGCTGGACAATCGGCGGCGCCGGTTTCTTGACGGGTTGAAACGCCCAATGCAGTCTCCATGCTTCGGCGGCCTTCGCCTTGGCCATGGCGCCGCCGGGCCACGGGGCGCCATTCTTGATCCAGGCGGTGAGGTTCGCAATGGCCTCAGCGGGCAGCTTTTCGTCGGGCGGCATCTTCAGCTCGCCCTTTTGGTGGATGGCCTCGACAAGCAAGCTTTTTTCCGGCTGGCCTGGCACGATGACGGGGCCAGTCTCCGAGCCTTTGAGCATCGCCTCGCGGCTGTCCAAACGCAGACCGGCCTTTTGCTTCTCGGGGCCGTGGCAGCGCACGCAGCGGTCGACGAGAATCGGCCGGATCGATTTTTCGAAAAACTCGACGACCTCCTGTGACAGCTTTTCCGGCTGGGCGGCGGGTTGAGCCGATGAAACGGCTAGACAACTCAGGAGCAGCACTGCCACCGCAGTCCGCATTTTCAGCATAGCCGTGTTTCCTGGGATACTAACCCGAAGCGCAAGCGAGGGCTGTGATCTTTGCCTCGCTTGCGCTTCGGGTTGGTGTGAAGCCGAGCGAATTTGGAACTGCTGTTAAGAATACCGCAGCCAGGTCGTAAAATCAAACGGATACGATGGCGGTATTTCTGGGGAGATCATCGATGGTGCGATTGTGGCCGATTGTGGCGTTGGCTTTGGTGGCCACGCTGAACGGGGACCAGGACAAAAGCGGCCCCGGCATTATCACCAGCGTGGCCGGCACTGGAAAAAAGGGTTTCAGCGGCGACGGCGGCCACGCCTCCGCGGCGCTGCTGGACAATCCGTTCCACTGCGACTTCGACAGTGCAGGCAACCTCTACATTTGCGACATGGGCAACGACCGTATCCGCAAGCTGGACCTTAAGACGGGAATCATCACCACCGTCGCGGGCAGCGGCCAGAAAGTCGGGACCGGCAATGGCGACGGCGGCCCGGCGCTCAAGGCGATCATCGCTTCCCCCTACGCCGTGACGGTCGACACCAATGGCGATATGTACATCGTTGAGCAGCGTACCCCCGTCGTCCGCAAGGTGGACGGCAAAACCGGCATCATCACCACCCTGGCCGGCACCGGCGTCAAAGGCTTCAGCGGCGACGGCGGCCCCGGCCCCAAGGCGAAGCTTCGCGAGCCGAACGACTGCTGCCTCGACGGCAAGGGCGGCCTGCTGATCGCCGACGTGCAAGATTGGCGCATTCGGCGTGTCGATCTCAAAACGGGCATCATCACCACCTTCGCGGGCATCGGCCGGCCCAAGGAATTTGCCAAGCTTCCCCCCAAGCTCGATCATGCGAAGTTGGGTGACGGCGGCAAGGCAAGCGAAGCCATCATCGTCGGTGCTCGCGCCGTATGCGTGGACGGCAAGGGCAACATTTATATCTGCGAGCGCGAAGGCAACGCCATTCGCAAGGTGGACGGCAAGGGCATCATCACCACAGTGGCCGGCACCGGCGCGTCAGGGTATGCCGGGGATGGTGCGGATGCGGTCAAGGCATTATTCAAAGGCCCGAAGGCAATCCGCTGCGACGCATTGGGTAACCTTTACATAGTCGATACCGAAAACCATGCCGTTCGCAAAATTGACATTAGGACCAACGTGGTGACGACGGTCGCCGGCGGTCGGCGGAGCGGCGCGGGCGATGGCAGCGATGCCACCAAGGCAGGCCTCGACCGGCCCCACGGCTGTGTTGTCGGCCCCGATGGGGCGCTGTACATCGCAGATAGCGAGAATCACCGTGTTCGCGTGGTCAAATGAACCGACGGGGTAGTAAAGGAGCTGATGATTACACAGACCGTCTCATTTTTTAGGCAACGCAGAGCGTCTGGGGCATTTCCTCCGTTGCAGGTCGGTCACGCGGCCGTCGGCAGCGGTCGGCGGCGACATGCAGCAGATTGTGGGCGAGAATCACGGTGCCGATTTCCGCGCTGACACGCCGCAAGCCGCGGCGGTGGTAACGGCGCATGCCACGGTGTTCCTTCATGTCGGCGAAATTCAATTCCACGGTTCGGCTACGCAATTTGTATAGTTCCTTGGCTTCGTCCGTTCGCATCCGCTCACGCAGCGCGTCGAGCAACTCTTCGTTCTCCATACGACTCACCGTCCGCCCTTTTTCCGGAGTGCGGGTGCAGGCAGCCTGGCGCGGACACGCCTGGCAATGTTCCGGGGGACAGACGTACAGAGACAGTCTGACCGTGTGATCCGCACGCTGCTGTGTTTGTTCCTTGCTAAAGTGTAAGCGGTGGCCCTCGGGACACTGAAATGTTTGCTCCTGCTCCAACCAGGTGAACGCACTCTTGGGAAGTTCGGTGTGCTGGTTACTTTGCGCCTTCTTGTCGTTTTGCACGCTGTAGTCGTTTTCCTGACACGGGCCGTACAAGGTAATGCCAGCCAGGTTGCAGAATTCCAGGTGCCGCATGGACACATGACCCGAATCGACCAGTACTTCTTGCGGTTTGTTGCCCACGTTGTCCACCATCCGTTCGATCATCGGCTCGAGAACGCTGTTGTCGTTGTTCTGGGCCAGCACGTCGTAGCCGAAGATTAGCGGCGAATCGAGATCGCGCAGCAACTGCACGGTGTACAACGGCCGAAACACGTTTTCCTTGTCTCGCGCCAACGCGGCCTCCGGATCGGCCGCGCTGACCAGGACTTTGTCGGCCGGCTTGCGTTTCGACGAACGGCGTTGGGCGTTGGCCTCTTGCCGGTGGCACAGCACCTGTGCAGCGTGTTCATAGTGCCGTTTTTGCCGGCGCAGTCCCGTTGGCGTCGCTGCCAGCCAACCCGGCTCAGCGGGGATGGCTTCGCCCCGTTCCACGCCAGCCAAACTCTCGTCGACGATCTCGCGCCGTTTCTGCAAACGCTCGTCGTTGAGGAATTGCCGCCGCGAAGCATGGGCGGCCACGCTCGTGCTATCCAAGGCGACACGTTCTGCCGCGGTCATGTTTTCCTCCACCGCCCATTGCAGGACTTGGGCATTCCATGTTTCCAAAAAAGGCGCCAGGCGATCACGGAAATCGTACAAGCGTGCCCGGGACGGCTCCATGCCAAACAGCAACCAACGCACCGGCTCGTTTTCACGAACATCCTTGGTCCATTGCGCCGGCGAAGGGCGTTTGCTTTGCATCTCGTACAATACCACCTTGAGCCACAAATCCGGGCGCAGGGCATTCTTGCCGACGCCCAGGTACGAATCCCACAATGGGTCCAGGTCCAACCTATCGACGGCGCGGTCCACGAGCCGTGCCAAATGATTGGCGGGTAGATGCCCATCGATTATTTGCCATTCTTCCGATCCCCTCGTCCATGGTGGTGCAGCGAAGCGCTCCAGCTTGCCCGCACGGGTGGTTCCTCCTACCATTGCTCCGGCCTCCTTGCCTGGCGAGTCGCAGAGTGGTTTGTGTTACCCTAACTCTGCATAAAACCCGCCAACGCGGGGAGGCCAATTTTCTTACGCAGTCATCCTGGATCACCCATAAAATGAGACGGTCTGTGAACGAGCCTTGAGCATTGTGAAAAGCAAGAGGGATATTGAAATGAGCAAAAACATCTTCAGTCTGCAGGACGACATTGCCGTCGTGATCGGCGGCACGGGCGTGCTGGGCGGGGCCATCGCCGAGGCGTTGGCTGGAGCCGGGGCAAGCATCGCGATCATTGGCCGCAGCGAACAGCGCGGCAGCGAACGGGTCCGTGCGATCCAGTCCGCCGGCGGCAAAGCAATGTTTCAAGCCGCCGACGCGCTCGACCGTTCTTCGCTTGCCGGCGCTCGCGATGCCATTACCCGGCAATGGGGAGCGCCAAGCGTGCTGGTCAACGCCGCGGGCGGCAATCGGCCGGACGCGACTTTGCCGCCCGGCGCCGATTTTTGTCAGCTGCCGCTGGCCGCCTGGCAAGGGGTTTTCGAGCTTAACCTGGTGGGCGGCGTGCTGCTGCCGTGTCAAGTTTTTGGCGAGACGATGCTCGCGGCCGGCCGGGGCAGCATCATCAACATCGCGTCGATGGCCGGCATGACGCCGCTGTCGCGCGTGGTGGCCTACTCGGCGGCCAAGGCGGCAGTCATCAATCTGACCAAGTTCCTGGCCCGCGAATGGGCGCCGCGCGGCCTGCGCGTCAACGCCATCAGCCCGGGCTTTTTCCCGGCGGAACAAAACAGGGGGCTGTTGTTCAAGGAGGGCGGCGGCTTTACCGAGCGAGGCCAGCAGATCATCGGCCACACGCCGATGGCTCGCTTCGGCGAGGCAAGTGAACTCGCGGGCGCGGCGGTCTGGCTGGCGGCGGCCGGGGCGTCGTCGTTTGTGACGGGGCAGAACATCGTCGTGGATGGGGGGTTTTCGGCGGTGACGATTTAGGCCTTAGCGGCGGAGTTTCGTCTCATGTCACCCCTGGGGTAGACCCCTATGACACGCAATTGACAACGGATGCTATCGGACGACAACGGATGCGCTTGGGTGACAAAGGTTTCATGTCACGCCCGGCCCAAGATGCGTGCTTGTTTGCGAATTCCTGCGCAGCCACACACACAGACCCCAGCGCTTTCTTGCGCCCTCTCCCAAAGCCGATGCGCATCTCGCAGGCAAAATCGCAACCACAATACCAGTAATCACTTACACGTCTGCCAACTCTAATTACCCAAAAAACTCCACCGATTTTCTTGCGCGGGCTCTTGTACGGCGGACCTCACGTTGTCAGAAATCCTCCTCGGCGTACAGCTCGATCCGTGTCACTCCACAAATCCCTCTTCACCTTCCTCATTTTCCCTAATTGCGCGATCTATTTCGTGGAGGTGTGCGGCAGCATACGCCCAAGCTGCCGCCAGGTCGGCTGCAGTCAGCGACGGGTAGGCGTCAAGCAAGCCCGCGCTGGACCCGCGCAAGCGGCAATAATTCACTAGGACCCAAACTGGAATGCGCGTGCCGGTGATGCGCGCATCGCCGCCGCAAACTCCCGGCGTCTTGGATACCCGGCTCCTGGCAATGGCGTGCATTGATCGTTCCCTCCAGAGAAAAGGCGAGATTGCAACGGCTTGCCGTTTTCGGATGCTTGGTCGAAGTTACGCGATTGTAGCCGTGCACGGTGTTACCCAACAACACCAGTCGTGCAGGCGCGGCCGTGAAAGCCAGGTCTTGAGAGCCCCTGAAAAGTGGACGCAAGGCTGTCGCCGATCACGCGAGAAGGGCCTGCTATGAGCGAGCGCCTTCACGCCATTTTTCCAGGACTGCGCATGACACCTTTCTAGGTCGCCAGCCCCGCCGATCCGGTTTACAATTGCATTGCCTGGACCGGCGGTTCGGCGACCAATTGGTGGTGGCCGGTGGACGACACGCGCCGTTGCCATTGGCCTGCTGGAGCCACAACCGAAATCACGCTTGATGCCTTTTGCTCCGCGTTTCAGCTTACGGAGCGGTTGCTTTGGTCCTGAAGCGGCCGGCGTTGGGACAAAACCAGGTTTAGGGTTTCAGTTGCTGGCGTTTTCGTCGATCGATTCACATGAAAAAAACCAAAGCCAAGGAGCCTGATGCATTCTTACCAAACGCTGGCGACGTCTTTCTCATGCCACTGGCCGACGGCCGCTTCGGCGTTTGCCGTGTGGTCCGCCTTTCTAATACGGAAGAATTGAAATTCCAGGGCGTGCGTAATGCGCTTGTTGCTGCGTCATCATGGATCGGGGACCGAGCGCCTGATTTGAACGACCCTCGTATCTCGGAAATCCAGCTTCTGACGCATCATTCATGGAAGAACGCGCCAAACGCAATCTGGGTGTCTGACGCTGTTCCAGCATCCTTTCTGCGCATCGGGACCGTCGAGCCACGGGCTGCAGATGATCTGAAGGAATGTAATTCTTACGGTGGCTGGGAATCTCTGCCTGGGCAGGTCCATTTGCAATGGCGCTGGGATAATGACCGGGAGGCTTTACTTCGAGACGACGAGCAGAAAAAAAAGGAGCAGCTACTTGCCCAGGCGGAAGCTTCCAAAATCAGGAAGGCTTACCTGGCCGGTTTGACGTTGGAGAGTTTGAAGAATAGGCCGACCTTTTTCAATTGGCATGGTTTGGTGCCTGACAGCATTGTCGCCGCATGCACCGCCGTTTTCCGACTGGCCATTGACGAACTCATCGACGCCGGCCCGAAGCCGAAAAGGAAAACCGCCATGAAAATCCTTCAGAAATGCATCGAGAGCCTAAATGTACTGGACGAGAAGCACAATCACTTTATCACTACCATTGAGTGTGAAGACTTGTGCGATGTGTTTTATGAGATCGTGCACGCCACGGGTTTGCGTGGCTGCGAGGACTTAGCGGATCTTTGGCGAGAATTCTGATGCAAACAAAGCTAATTGGCGAAAAACAGCCAATGACCGAGCACCAAATCCGCACCATCGCCGCCGACGCCCTCACCCCCCTCCGCCTCGCCGGCAAGCGTGTGCTGCTGATCGTCCCCGATTCCACGCGCACCGCCCCGGTCGGCCTGCTTTTCCGCGTGATTCACGACCTCATCGCCGCCGAAACCAAAAGCCTCGACGTCATGATCGCCTTGGGCACGCACCCTGCGATGACCGAGGAAGCGATCCACCGCCGCCTGGAGATCACCGCCGCCGAGCGGGCCGGCAAATACCAGCGTGTGCGCCTGCTCAACCACGCCTGGAACGACCCCGCCGCCCTGGCCGACCTCGGCACGATACCGGCCAAGGAAATCGGCGAGCTGTCGGGCGGCCTTTTCGAGATGGACGTCGCGGTCAAAATCAACCGCGCCGTGTTCGACTACGATCAGCTCATCATCGTCGGCCCCGTTTTCCCGCACGAGGTGGTCGGCTTTTCCGGCGGCAACAAGTATCTCTTCCCCGGCATCAGCGGCCCCGAAGTTCTCAACTTCTTCCACTGGCTCGGCGCGGTCATCACCAACCCGCAAATCATCGGCACCAAACATACTCCCGTCCGCCGTGTTGTGGACCGCGCCGCCGCCATGGTGCCTGTGCCAAAGCTCGCTTTTTGCATGGTGGTGCACGAGGGCAAGCTCGCGGGCCTCTTCGCCGGCACCCCCGAAGCCAGCTGGTCGCAAGCCGCCGACCTCAGCGCCAAGCTGCACATCGTCTACAAAGATCGGCCCTTCCACACAGTGCTGTCGTGTGCGCCGCCGATGTATGACGAAATCTGGGTCGGCGGCAAGTGCATGTACAAACTCGAGCCGGTGGTGGCCGACGGCGGCGAGCTGATCATTTACGCCCCGCACATTCGCGAGATTTCGCTCACGCACGGCGAATGCATCGAGCGAATCGGCTACCACACCCGCGATTATTTCCTGAAACAATGGCCGCGCTTCAAGGACGAGCCGTGGGGCATTCTGGCCCATTCCACGCATGTGCGCGGCATCGGCACGTTTGAGAACGGCGTCGAACGGCCGCGCATCAAAGTGACCCTGGCCACGCAAATTCCGGAAGAGGTTTGCCGGGCGATCAACTTGGGCTATCGTGACCCGCAGTCGATCAAGATTGCCGATTACCAGAACCGCGAAGAGGAAGGCGTTCTGTGCGTGCCCAAGGCCGGGGAGATGCTTTATCGGCTTGGTGTTAGCGGCCAAGAAGCGGGTCATCAATAACATTCAAGTTTAGGGGCGATCGCTTACGCGCGGCCCTTTGGGCCGCGGCTAAACTTGGGGTGATTATCCATGCATATTCCTTCCGGCGGCGATCTCGATTTCCTCTCGCTTGGCGCACTCATTCATCGCCTCGATCCGGGCATCATCCCGTTTCGCAAGGCGACGGAGTGCCAGATCCACGTCAGCGGCGGCGAGTTCAATGTTGCCGCCAACCTGGCCGACTGCTTCCGCTTGCAGACCGGCATCGCCACGGCCATGGTCGATTATCCGATCGGCGACTTGATTGCCGAGCGGGTCAGGGCGATGGGCGTCAAGCCTTTTTACAAGCACTTCGCTCACGACGGCGTCACCGGCCCCAACATGGCCACCGTCTACAGCGACCGCGGCCATGGCGTGCGGGCGCCGGTGGTCTTTTACAACCGCTCCAACGAGGCAGCGGCCAGGCTCAAGCCGGGCGACTTCGACTGGAAGGCGATCTTCGCCGGCGGCGTGCGCTGGTTCCACAGCGGCGGTATCTTCGCCGCCCTGTCACCGACAACGCCCGAAGTCATCCTCGACGGCATGCAGGCCGCCAAGGCTGCCGGGGCCGTGGTCTCATTCGATCTCAATTTCCGCGAAAAACTGTGGCGGGTTTTCGGCGGCCTGGCCCGCGCTCAGGAAGTCCTGCGGCGCATCATGAGTCATGTGGACGTCCTGGTCGGCAATGAAGAGGATCTTGCAGAATGGCCTCGGCATACCTGGCCCGGAGGTCGCCTCGGCTTCCAAGCTCGATCCGAGCGCCTTTTTTGGCATGATCGACCGCGTCGTCCAGCAGCATCCCCAGGTCAAGATCGTGGCGACGACGCTGCGGGACGTGCATTCCACCACCAGACACAGCTGGAGCGCGGTGGCGTGGGTCGCGGGCCAAACCCATGTGGCGATGACCTGCGACCTGGATGTTTTTGACCGCGTCGGCGGCGGCGATGGTTTCGCGTCAGGGTTCTTTTACGGCCTGCTCATGGGGGAGTCGCCGGAGGAATCGCTCCGTTTGGGTTGGGCCCACGGCGCGTTGCTCACCACTTTTCCAGGCGATACGACGATGGCCACCTTGGACCAGGTGCGGGCCTTTGCAAAAGGCGGATCAGCGCGGATTCAGCGTTGAACCCCTCTGCGCTAGGGCTAAACTATAGTCGTCGTAGAACGGAATAAATTCCGTTCTACGCCATGAACGGAATAAATTCCGTTCTACGCTGTGCCATCGGTCCTACACCACCAGGAGTTCGTCACCGTGACCACGAAATGCCGCCGTTGGTTCGCCTTTGCAGGTTTTCTCCTGCTCACCGCCATCAGTTTGTTGCCGGGCCGATTGGGCGCCGATGGCCAGGAGCCGAAGCAAAAGGACCAGGGCGCCGCCAACCTGAATGCCCTGATCGGCCAACCGTACAACGAAATGGATATCGTTGTGACGCGGTACTATGCCGACGTTGGCAACTTGACGCGCTTCTACAACATCCCCACCTCGGCAACGCGGCATGCACGGTTCAAGCGGTTCTACAGCGACTGGGTGGTGGCCCTTGAAGAGGTCGACGGGGAGAAACTGACCAAGCCCGCGCTGGCCGAACTGGAGAAATTGCGCAAAGTCGTGGCCGGCGAGCTGATTCAAATCGAGAAAGAGGCCAATGCGCAGGTGGAGATCGGCATGCTGGTCCCCTTTGCGCCAATCGTCGTCGCACTGGCGGAGTCGCGCCAGCAGATGGACAGGGTAGACGGCATGAAGGCCGCGGCCGCGCTAGATACCGTGAAACTGCAAATCCGGCAGATGCGCAAAAACATCGTCGCCGCCAACGCCCCAGGCAAGGGCGAGACACTGAAGCTGACCAAAACGCTCGCCATCCGCGCCGCCGACACGACTACAGGCATGCGCAAAGCCCTCAAGGACTGGTATGAGTTTTACTACGGCTACGATCCCGCTTTCACCTGGTGGACTCCCGATCTTTACAAGGAGGTGGACAAGGCCATCGGGGATTACGCGACCGCGCTGCGTGCCGCAATTCCCGACGTCCTCGTTGCCAAATGCACCGTTCAGCTGCCGGACTGGGCCAGGCCGGGAGACACCGCCAATCCACGGCCCAAGGCTTTTCCCGTGACCAACTCCGACGCCCCTGACCTGGCTGACTTGATCGCCCGCAAGCCCAGCGAAATGCGTGACGTGTTCGCGAAATTCCTGGCCGAACGCGGCGGCGGCAAGGGAGGCGGCGGTGGCAAAGGCGGCAAAGCGCCCAATGGAGCCAAGGCCAAGGCACTCAATGACACGTGGTCCGCCGCGCTTGCCACGATCGACTTCGACAAACTGACTCAGGAAGGCAAAGTCGATTATGTCATGATCAAGCACAGTCTCGACCGCGACCTCCGCCGAGCCGATTTGCAAAAGAAATCGACCGAAGCGATGGCGAAGCTGCTTCCCTTCGAGCCGCTGGTGGACAGCATGGAGGAGGCCGTCCGCAAAAAGGACAAGCTGGATTCCGCCAAAGCCGCCCCGACGCTGGCCACTTTGAACACTGCCATCGACATGGCCCACAAAGCCACAGAGGCGGCGTGGAAATCCAAGGACGGCACCCACCCCGTGCTGGCGAGCCCCGTCAACGTGGCTCTGGCCATTGACGCGCTCAAGGAATTCCGCGCGTCCCTCAAGCAATGGGTCGGTCTCGGCAGCGCGGATTCGGAATTCGCCAAAGAAGCTGCCGGGCCCGCCAAAACCGCCGACACCGCCCTGCAGAAGTATGCTGATTTCCTGCACGCCACGGGCGTGGTCAAGGACGACGGCAGCAAAATCACCGGCCAACCCATTGGCCGTGACGCCCTCATGGTGGAATTGTTCTCGGAAATGATCGGCCAGACTCCAGAGGAGCTGCTCGGCATCGCCGACAAGGAGTACGCCTGGTGCGAGAAGGAAATGAAAAAGGCGTCGCAGGAAATGGGCTTCGGTGATGATTGGCTCAAGGCGGTGGAAAAGGTCAAGCAGACGGCCGTGCCGGCGGGCGGGCAGCCGGCGCTGATCCGCGACCTGGCCTGGGAAGCGATCGCCTATCTCAAAAAGCACGACCTGATCACGGTGCCGTCGATCGCTCAGGAAACCTGGCGGATGAAGATGATGACGCCCCAGCAGCAGCTGGTGAACCCGTTTTTCACCGGCGGCGAGACCATCAGCGTTTCCTACCCGACCAACACGATGACCTTCGACGCCCGCATGCAAAGCATGCGCGGTAACAATCCTCATTTCTCCGACGCCACGGTTCATCACGAGCTGATCCCTGGCCATCATTTGCAGGCCTTCATGAACGCCCGCTTTGGCAACCGCCGCAGCTCCAACACGGCGTTTTGGACCGAAGGCGGGGCACTTTACTGGGAATTCGTGCTCTACGACATGGGCTTCCCCAAGAGCGCCGAAGACCGCGTCGGTTTCCTGTTCTGGCGAATGCACCGCTGCGCCCGCATCCATTTCTCGCTCAACTTCCACATGGGTAAATGGACGCCGCAGCAGTGCATCGACTACCTGGTCGAGAAAGTCGGCCACGAGCGCGACAACGCGGCCGGCGAGGTGCGCCGCTCCTTTGCCACCACTTACGGGCCTCTCTATCAGCTCGCGTACATGATCGGCGGCAAGCAGCTCTATGCGCTGCGCAAGGACATGGTCCTGTCAGGCAAAATGAAGGAACGCGAATTTCACGACAAAATCTGGCAAAGCGGCAACCTGCCAATCGAAATGGTGCGTGCGTTGGTGGCCAACACGCCGCTCACGCGCGATTGGACGCCTAATTGGAAGTTCGCGGAGTAGTGCAGGCCTCGCGGAAGAATTGCTCCAGCTCCCGAATGCCCGTGCTGTTCTCATACAGCACGGAGTTGTCGGCCATGATTTTGGCGCGGACCATCGCGGCATAATCGGCGTCCATGCCAAGACGCAACGCGGTGTCAATGTATTGCTGGGCCGACGAGGCCACCGTAACCAGCACATCCATCTGTTTGCACAGCGAATAGGTGATGCGGCCCCGCAGAAACGCCGACGGCCAGGTCACGATCGGCGTGCCAACCGCAAAGCCGTCATAGCTCGACCTGCCGCCGCCGAAGTGCAGGGTGTCGAGCTGGACGTCGGCGACGGCAAGCAGATTTACATAGTCGTGGTGCTCCAGCATGGGGAGAAAGCGAATGCGGTCGACGACGTCGGGCAACGTGACCGCGAACCGTTGCCGCAACAGATGTTCCCAGCGCGGCACCACCGTCTGAATCAGCACCACGATTCCGTCAGGATCGCCGCGCAGAATGCCGCCCAGCAGCGCATCGAATTCGGGGTGAATTTTGAACAACGTCTGCGGGCAAACGTAGATGTGCTCCCGCTCGCCAAATCCGAAATGTCTTTTTGGCTTCAGGGGCAGGCGCGGTTGCGGCCGGTAATAATAGGTGGGCAGGACCTTGAGCCGGATCAACTGCTCCGTGTAATGCTGGTCAGCCTGCTCGGTTTCCAGCGCCTCGCCAGAAATGAAGTAATCGATGGTGCCGATACCGGTGGTCACGGGATGACCCACGGTGACGCATTGCACCGGCGCCAGCCGCGAAAAGGCCAGCGTGTAGCTGAAGGGCTCCATGCCAATATCGGTAAAAAAAAGCACATCCAGCTTTTGCTCTGCGATCAACCGGCGCGCCGACGGCAAATGCGTGGGGACTTCGACGTAACGGTCCGCATGCTCTTTCAGGAACGCGGCGATCTCGCCCTCGTGGCGGCCTATGGACAGCACCGTGACGGCAAAGTCGGCTCGCGACAATTGCGCCACCAGGCCGCGCATCCAGTGGCCGATGGTGTGTTGCCGGAAAAAAGCGGACAGGAAACCCACTTTGATTTTCCTGTTGCCAGTCCAGGGATCTTGCTCAGCGGCGTCGGCAGCCGGCGCTCGATAGAGCTGGGCCACTTCCCGTTGAATATCGCGGTCGTTGAGGCCATGGTAGGCAAGGCCGAACACGGGCCAGGCCAGTTCCTCCGTCAGATCCACCGCGGGATGATGATCCCGCAGCTCGCGCACTTGCCGAATCAAGCGGTCACGGCAACGCTGCAAGTCGGCCGTGGACTGGTAAATGGCGGGCAAACGCGTGGCCACCCTGGCTCGCAACCCATCGTTTGGCCGCAGCCGCAATGCTTGCTCGAAACTGGCCAGGGCTTCGCTTTCTCTTCCCAAAGGATCCAGAACCACTCCGAGAGAAGCGTGGGCGTCGGCCATGTCAGGCTGGCAGCGGATGGCCTCTTGATAGCATTCGGCGGCCTGCTCAAGTCGTTTTTGGTCCGCCAACAAGGCGCCCATGTAATAGTGGGCCAAGGCATTTTGCGGCTCGAGTCGCAAGGCTTCGCACAGGCAAACCTCGGCCTGATCCCAATTCCTAAGCAGGCGAAGCGCGTTGCCGCAATCGATGAGCCCCGTCACCCAGGTGGGATTGAGTTGCAGGATTCGGCGGTAATGGCCGACGGCTTCGTGGAGCCGTCCCAGTGTTGCCAGCAAAATCCCCAGCTGCCGGCAGGCGTTGATGAAGCCCGGCTTCAGCTCGAGCGCCTGACGATAGGCGGCAATGGCCTCCTCGACGCTACCTTGCTGCTGCAGTCCGGCGCCCAACTCGTAATGGCCTTCCGCCACGTCCGGCCTCAGCTCGATGGCCTGGCGTGCGCTGGCGATCGACTCGGCGAGTTTGCCCTGGTAACGGATGCCACGGCCAGATTCAGATAACCCAGGTAATTCATGAGTTACAGCTCGCCTTCGGATGCGCGGCGTTCCCGCGCCTGCGCCTCCAGCGGACCTTTGATTTCCGGCGGCACAAATTTATCAAGTTCGCCTCCGAGTATGGCGATCTGCCGCAGCAATGTGCTGTTGATGTGCGAGTAAGTTTCCTTCGCCATCAAAAAGACAGTTTCGATTTCCGAAGCCAGGGCCAGGTTCGTGAGCGACATGGTGAACTCGTACTCCATGTCGCTGGTGGTGCGCAGCCCGCGGAGCATGATGCGGGCGCCGAGCTCGCGGACGAAACGAACTGCCAGGCCGCTGAAGGGCAATACCTCGACGTTGGCCAGCGACGACGTCACCCGCCGTAACAGGTCGACACGCTCCTCAGAGCTGAAAAATGGCGCCTTTTCGGGATTGATGCCGACGCCGACCACCAGGCGGTCGAAGATTTTGCTGCCGCGCCGGATGACGTCGAGATGGCCGAGGTGGACTGGGTCGAAGACGCCGGTGTAGACGGCGACAATGGGGCTTGCGATTTTGGACATGGTGAATCCTCGTTGCGGCTAAACTTGGCACCGCTTGTTGGACACGCCTTAAACATAGTGTTGGCCCAGGCAATGCACCAGTCTGTCCAGCTCCTCAAATGTATTGTAAAAGTGCGGACTCACCCGCAATCGGCCGCCGCGATGGTTGACGACCATCCCCTGACTCCGGCACAAAGCCATGAGCGCTGGCAATTCCTGCACATCCGGAACCGCGAGCGAAACAATGCCGGACGCTTCGCCGGGCGACCGCTTGCTGAAAACCTTGGGCTGCGCGGTGCCGCCAACTGCTGGCATAGGTAATCCGTCAGTTCCAGCACTCGGGCGGCGATCTTGTCGATACCGATTTCAAGCAGCAACTGCAGGCTCGCTCCCATTGCCGTGACGCCCGCGACGTTGAGGCTGCCGCTCTCCCAGCGGCCGGCGTGGGGTTTAAGGTCGAAACGGATTCGGGAAAAGTCCCTGGCACCGACGACGCTATTCCAACCGACGCCGATGGGCGCAGCCCGCTCGACCAGGTCGCGGCGCACATAAAGGATGCCGGCGCCCTCCGGCCCGAGCAGCCATTTGTGACCGTCCGCCGCCAACGCATCGACGGGCGCCCGCTGCAAATCCAGCGGGAAGACGCCCAAGGCCTGGATTGCATCGAGGAAAAAGAAAACGCCGCGCTCCCGGCACAGAGCGCCGATGGCGTCGATGTCGTTGCGAAAGCCGGTGGCATATTCGACCCAGCTGATGGTGAGCACGCGCGTGCGAGCGTCGATGGCGCCGCGCAAATCGTCGATCAAAATTCGGCCCTCGCGGACCGGCACGCGGCGCAATTCGACGCCGCGGCTGGCGAGATTCATCCACGGATAGACATTGGCGGGATATTCCTCCTCGGCCGTGACGACGTTATCCCCGGCCTGCCAGGGGAAGCCCTCGGCAATGATGCCGACGCCTTCGCTGGTGTTCTTGACGAAGGCCACATCGAGCGGATCGCAATTCAGCAGCCGGCCGAACAAGCCACGCACCTCTTCGATGCGTTTCAGCCAGCGGCCGTGATAAACGTCGCCGTTATCGGTGAGATCGACGGCCCATTCGTGCATCGCTTGCTGAGCGCGAGCGCTGAGCGGAGCGACCGCGGCGTGGTCGAAGAACGCCCAGCGGCGCGTGATGGGGAACTCGCTGCGGAGTGCGTCTAAGTCCATGATTTGAGCCCACGCCTGTCATTTCCATCCTTTCCCTGGCGGTTGGTCGATGCTTTTTCATTGCTTGCATTGCACACACACGGTCAATTCCTAAATTGTGGCTGGTTTTGTGCAATGAATCCTGCATCGACAGGTTCCACGCCAGGGCTCAGTGATTCATTCATTTAGCAACCCCAAGCAGTTTTTCAAGGCGCTCCAGGCTCTGCGCCCACCCTGCGCCATCCCGAGGTTCACCATCGCGTCACGCACCGCGGCCGATTCGAAGCGGAGGCTGATCGTGAGCTTCGTCTTGCCGCCCTGTTCCTCGAAGGTCACCGTCACTACCGCTTCCACCTTGGGTTTGCCCGCTGCCCTGTCGCGTTTGGGGTTCACGCGGTCGTGCCATTCATCCGAAAGCTCGGAGTGGTCGATGGTCATGACCAGACGCTCGGGAGCGACAATCTCGCGATAAGTGCCCTTGGCCGGATGCATCGCACCGTCAGGGCCGCGCATGACGATGCGAAAGGCGCCGCCTGGCCGGACATCCATTTCGCAAACAGGGTTGGTGAACTGGTGCGGACCCCACCACTGTGCCATGTGCTTGGGCTCGGTCCATGCCTGGAAAACGAGCGCGCGGCGCATCCAGGATGCGGTTGATGACGAAATCGCCCGCCGCGGGATCCATCCTCGGCAAATGCTCCGCAAGACGCTGCAAGGTCTGTTTGCCGCCTTCGATGGCCCCGTATTCCTTGACCACCAAGTCGCGAGCTGCCGCCGAGGGAAAGACCATGCGCACGGTCAATTTGGTTTTGCTCCCGCCGTTCATCGCCTCGAAAGTCCAGGTCGCCTCGAATTCCGCTTCCGGACCACCTTTTTTGGCGCCGCCGTGCGAGTAAACGATCCGCTGGGCCTCCACGATCTCCTTGAAAACGCTTCGGTTAGGATAGTCGACACCGTCAGGGCCGTGCATGACGTGGTTCCAAACGCCGCCGGGCCTCACGTCCATTTCCTCGATCGTGGTGGTGAAGCCAAGTGGTCCCCACCAGTGCACCACGTGCCGGGGATCGGTCATCGCCTGCCACACCAGTTCACGAGGCGCATCGAAAACACGCGAGAATACGATCTCCCGATCAGATGAGCTTTTGGCAGCCGCGATGTCGGTCATCGTGTCATCCCGTTGATCCCTGAGATCACTGTTTCCTTTTGGCATGTTTTTTCTCCTTTTTTTGAAGTTTCGCGCAGATATTCGTCCAAACGATCGAGGCTTTCCTCCCAGAAGCGGCGATAGTGTTCCATCCACAGGGCGGCCTCCTTGAGCGGCGCGGCCTCGAGTTTGCAGGGCCGCGACTGCGCCTTGCGGCCGCGCGCGATCAAACCGGCGCGCTCGAGCACCTTCAGATGCTTGGAGATGCCGGGAAGAGTCATCGCGAACGGCTCGGCCAGCTCGGTCACCGAGGTTTCGCCCTCGGCCAACCGCGACAGGATCGCCCGCCGCGTGGGATCGGCGAGGGCGGAGAACGTGGCGCTGAGCTGATCGGATAGCATTGGTATTGCACCGGTTGGTTAATTAACTGATTGGTATAATACATTGGCGATCGAGAAGTGTCAAGGCTTTGTCGCGAATAAGCCACGGCGAAATGGCCTCACTCCCGCCGAGCATATTCGCCTGTTCATTTTTGACGGTCAACGGGCCGAGCCTTAACCAGGAATGCTTCTAAGATGAAGGCTAGTCAGCTATACTGCAATTGTCTCAGCCGTTCGTTCGCTAGAGGGTTGGTTATGATCGCCATCAATGAATTTCGACGCAATCAAAGCAGTTTTCCTCCTGACGAATTGAAAAAATACAACGGGCAATACGTGGCGTGGAGTCCGGACGGCACCCACATATTGGCGGCTGACCGTGATCCGCTTGCGGTTGATGCGGCGTTGATCGCTGCCGGTTATGATCCTGCCAGCATCTTGGTCAACTTGGTAGCCGTTCCGGAAGAAGTATCGTGGAGCGGTTGGTGCCTTCCCGAGGATGGCGCCCCATCATGATCCTGCGGTACACTTCTTGTCCGGTGCGCACACCTGTGCCTGATCTGGGCGGGTCCGCGAGGGTTCCACGGCCAATTTTGCCTATCCTCGTCACCGGCCCCGCCGGGTCTCGTTTGCGCGACGGCTTGCTCGACACAGGTGCCGATGAGACGATTCTGGACCCCAGCGTGGCTGGGCAGATTGGCGTGGAATTGAGCAAGGCGCTCCAACGGGAAGTAAACCTCATCGGTCGTGGTCGCATTTTTTGTCGGTACGCCGCAGTTCAGCTGCGCATCACGGATGGGATTGCTGAGACCTACGAGTGGAATACCATGGTGGGCTTTGCCCCATTCCCTGTGCTGCGCAGTCTTCTGGGTTTTGCCGGGTTCTTGCAGTTTTTCGATGCCGCTTTTCGTGGCGGCGACCAAGAGGTGATAATGGTGCCAAACGCCTCGTTCACCGGACGGCGCATCTGATGTCAGGGCAGAGAGCTGCGTGCTCGGCCTGCTCAAATACGCACCGAAATAAGGGTAATTCAGGGTGACACATTTTCCGCAACACTCCCACCGAGCATTTCCGCTATACTGAGGTGCCAATACCAAGGAGCGAACCATGACCATCACAATCAATCTGTCGCCGGCAACCCTCGAAAAGGTCCAGTCAGAGGCGCAAGCTACCGGCAAGGACGTGGACACCATTGTCCGTGAAGCCCTTGAGATCGGCTTGACCCACCGGAAACGCCCCCTCGCCGAAGTGCTCAAGCCGATCAACGATGCGATGCAGGCAAGCGGCCTGAGCGAGCAGGCAGTCAACGCCCTATTTGAGAGGGAGTTGAAAGCGCACCGGGCCGAACGGCGTTCTGCCAAGGCCCACTCATGATCCTGGCCGTCTTCGATTGCATGATTTATTTCCAGGCGGCCAACAACCGTAAGGGGGCCGCCGGGGCGTGCCTGACTCTTGCCGAGGAAGGTCAAGTGAAGGTCTTCCGGTCGCCGGCCATCCTGGAAGAAGTCACCGACATTTTCAATCGGCCAACAATCAGGGCGTCGTTTCCGCAGCTCACAGATGAGCATGTCCGGACTTTCCTGGTTGAAATGCAGGACTTGGCAGAAATAGCGGATGGTGCCCCGTTAATATTCCGCCTTTCCCGCGACCCGGATGATGAACCCTATCTCAATTTGGCAATTGCCAAGCACCCCTCGTTTCTGGTGACATGGGATAAGTATCTCCTGGAACTGATGGACGACGAAAACTTCCGAAACCAGTTTCCGGATGTAAGAATCTTGAATCCTCCGGCGTTTCTGGCCCACGTTCGCGCCGGGATCGTGAAGGCGGATGAGGGGGCTGGCGGGTGACCAAGGCACGCGCACTTTTCGGCGTAATTCACGGCGGGCGCCACGGGCGGCATGTCCGCCCGTGCTAGCCATAGGGACCTCACCGCGCGATTGACCCGCTTGGAATCACGCCATCACCAAAGCGCACCGCCGGCCCGCTGCCAGTGGCAAGTGGCTCTGGCAAGTCTCACAGCCGCTAACACTGGCTCCAAACCGCCAGTGGCCCCCGGCATTTCTCCGACGGCGTTGCTGATGGCCTGATATCACCGCGGCGGTCTGGAAAGCCGGCTCAGTGCCGCCTTGGCTGCTTCCGCTTTTCGTGGATTCGGCGATTCTTGGGCAATCGCATTCAGGAGCACCCGCCATTGGAATTTCCTATGTGCTCAACTGCCTCGATGGCCCGAAGGTCTCGGATTACGGCTTGGTCACGTTTGTCCAGGAGTTTCTCGACCCGTTGCCGGAGCTCCAAAGTCAGGTTGTCCTTCAGTGCTTTGCGGAGCGCCGCCTCCACTGACTCACCCATTGCCTCCAAGGTCTGGGATGCCTTCTGGCGCACAGTGAAACGCTCGTTGTCGAGTTCACCGATCAACCTGGCAACTTCGGCCGCCGGGGCATTAGGGAGCAGTTTCAAGCGCTGGCTTAGGTATGGCATGCCCTGCGCTGGCGTCAGCGCCAATTGCCAAAGCGCCCGTTCGGCCGCAGGCGCCTCGCCGGCCAGGTCGGACCAAAGGTTGTCCAATTGCTGGGCAGTCAAGGGCGCCGCTTTCCATTTGCCGCTCGCCTTTATGCCGGTCACGTCCCAAATCAGGATCGAGGACTCGGCACCGCCGGACGCCAAGGTTTGGCCATCCGGCGCAAAGGCTAGAGACCAAACCACGCCCTGCGGATTTTCGATCTGGCAAATCTCCTGACCGGTCAGCATATCCCTAATGTGAATCGACCACTGCGAGTAAGTGTCTCCATTGGGGAGCGTTCGCCAAGAACGCTCATTGCTCGCCAGAGTCCGCCCACTCGGGGAAAATGCCGAAACCTCCGAACCGGGAAACCGCCACCGCTCGTTGCCGGTATCCACAGTCCACACCTGGACGCTTTCGTCACCCCCTGCCACAAGCAGCTTGCCGTCCGGCGAAAACAACATCAGGTTGGGGTTATTTGTTTGCATATCCCAACGATGAAGCTGCTTCGTTGTTGCGACATCCAAGACAAGAACTGCTTTGTCCTCATTCGCCGCGAGAGCCAGCAACGTGTTGTCGGGGGAAAAGGCCAAACAGCCTATGGTTCCGGGGATTTGGAGAATTTCCTTTCCAGCCTCGAGGTCCCAAAGGCGCGTCGTGCCTTTGTCAACAGCAGCCAATAATCTGCCGTTAGGCGAGATCCGGAGCAATTTCACTTCGTCCTTGTGCCCGATAAGGGGTAACAGTTGCTTCCCCATCGCGAGATCCATCCGATGGATGAATGGTTCTCGTTTCTCGGGATCGTCCGTCAATCCGGCCCAGGCCAGGTATTTGCCATCAGAGGACAGGACAAACGTGGTACGCGCGTGTTCCTGTTCGGCAGGGCTTGGCGGGCCCGCCAACAGCTGTCGGTGCAGCCGACCTGTCGCCAGATCCCACTCCAACGTCTTCCAGTCCTGACCACAGGACAACAGGGTTTTGCCGTCCGCAGCATACAAAAGGGTGTCAATCCCGCCAGTGTGCCCGACTGGCGGATTTATTTCCTTGCCCGTGGCGGGGTCCCAAAGGCGAATGGCGCCGTCATACATGGCCGACGAGGCAAGCACCTTGCCATCGGGGGAGAAGGCCAAAGCTCGGAGGCCTTTGGTGGCTGCGACCCATTTGCGGATTTCCTTGCCAGTTTCAGGATCCCAGAAGCAGATTGTGCCGTTGCCCTTTGCCGAGGCCAATACCTTGCAATTCGGCGCAAAGGCAACTGGAGTAAAGTCGTCGTTTCCATTCAAAACATGCAGCAGTTTCCCCGTTGCCACGTCCCAAAGCCTAACCGCTCCGTCATTAGGGGATGCTGTCAGCAATATCTTGCCATTTGGTGAAAACAGGACCGTATAGACTAAACGGTCGTCATCAATTTTTCGTATTTCCTCTCCGGTTGCTACATTCCAAAGACGAACCCACAGGCCCTGGCACGCGGAAGCCAAGGCCTTGCCGTCTGGCGAAAAGGCAAATGATTGGATGTAATCGGCAATGCCACCTTCGATGCGACGGATCACTTGACCCGTGCTCGCATCCCAAAGAATCAACGCATGCCTCGCTGCTCCGGATTCTCTGCATGCGACTGTTCGTCCGTCAGGCGAGAACGCCACACCGGTGAGGGATACACCCGCCGCCGGCGTCAGCCTGCGCACCTCTTTATTGGTGGCAACATCGAGCAAGATCACGCCCCGGTGGCCGCCCTTGACAAGCCACTTCCCGTCGGGAGAAAAAGCGAAGTTGCCGGCATCCAGCGGAAGTGATGGACTCCGCAATGCGCGGCCTGAAGCCACATCCCAAAGCCGGACAGGATCAGGCCTCCCCCATCCTGCGGAAGCCAAAACCTTGCTGTCGGGCGTGAAGGCCAAATTGTAGGTGCGGTAGCCATGCCGCAGGCGCTCTGTTCCCAACCGCGCCATCGCACCCTTTGGCAGCGGATCGCCATACAGATCGGCGGCCGAAAGCAGGCTTTTTTCGTTTTTTCCGGCCTGCTCCGCCTTGGGCGCGAAGGCTTGCGGTTTGTCGGAAGTCACAGCGCGCGAAGGCTGCCGCATCGCCCCAATCCCTGCCAAAGCTGCTCCTCCGACGGCGAGACCGAGAATGAGTGCCACAACCAGTAGCGTGGTTTTCACGCCGATCATTTCCTTGATGGCTTCTTCCGCCAACGCCGCCGCGGCTACGGAAATGCACCCTGCACTGACCGCCTTGGAACCAGCCATGCTCACGGCGGACTTGACGGTGTTGATGATCAATAACGCTCCGATTGGGCTTGCCGAAACGTTTTCGCCCAGCGCGGTCGCCATCATGCCGGCGGACAGGGCAAGACCGCGTTTGGTCAATTGTTGACGCAATAACTCCCTGCCACGTCCAAGTCGGCTGGTCACGGTTCTTTTTGGCAAACCCAGTTCTTGGGCAGCTTGCTCGTGACTTTTTCCCTGGAAGTAGCAAAGGATGATGGCGGTGCGATACTTTTCGGGCAAGCGGTCAACCTCGTCGTCGAGCACCTCCCTCAATTCCTGTGATAAAAGGTTATCGAGCGGCTGCGCGGGGGTCATTGCCGTGAACTGCCTTTCCCTGCGGCAACGAGCCGCGGATTGGGCCTTTGCCTTTAGGGCGACGTGCAAAGCCACGCCATAAAGCCAGCCGCCAAGTAATGACTTTCTGCGAATCGAGCGTGCCCTGCGGACCAGCACCATAAACGTAGCTTGAAAGGCATCCTCGGCCGCATGAAGGTCGCCGACCACGCGCCGGCAAATGCTGAGAACCATGGGCCCATGCCGCTGCACCAATACCGTGAAAGCGGCCTGGTCGCGATTGCCGATAAACCTCTGAAGCAATTCCTGGTCGTTGAGATCACGAATTGCGTCAGCCGCCCACGTTTTGCGAAGGTGGTCGAGAACTTTGCCCAACGGCGATTGTGGCATGGATAGCGCCTCCGTGAGAATAACTACCCTTATACTCCCAGCGAAGAGCTTTTTGGGCTAAAGATTTTCTTGGTTTTTTTGCCCTTCGTGGCTGAGTCATTCCTCCGCCCAAGCCTTCCAAGGGCAGTGCAGCCGCCCAGCAATAGATCGTTGCGAAAAACCGTCGCCGCTGCGACCTGATCGTCAAGATACGGGGAAATTGGGCACTTTGACGATGGTGTTTTTCCGGACGATTTTGTCCACGAGCTTTTGAGCCATCGTTTTCCGCTTACTACCCGACTGAATCCCGTTGTACACGTTGCCGTGTGCCAGGTTATCGGGATGCTGCGGGTCCACCTCCTTGCGTGCAAGGAAGCCGATTGCTTTGGCGTCGCCGTAATTGAAGAAGACAAGGCCGCAGCCAGCGGGGAAACGGGAAAGGGTGTGTTCAGGCGTGCGAGCGATTGAGACGATGTCCGTCGAGAAATCGGGCTGTTTGAAGGCAGCGGAGGACGGTCGATTCTCCTCTGCCACCCACCACGCAGGCGTCGTAATGCAGCGGTAGAGGTCTTCTATGACATCTACCTCTGGGCCGGGTGTCGGCGACGGGTTCATAAGGAAGCGCCGCTCATAAACCATTGAATGAGGTCAACTGCACGATCGATTTCGTTGACGCGGAACGTGTCTTCTTCCGAGAAGTCCTTATCCGCATCCCACTTTAGGAAGTGGATGGTGGCAGGAGTCTCGAATTCCAGCTCAAGGATCTTCCGCCCGTGGTGCCACTCGAGTTGCAGGTTGCCCGGAGACATCGGCACAACTCGCGGACGAGACGCAATGTTTTCCGGCAGCAAGCGAACGAATTTCAAGGCAGCGGAAACGATGTTCGGGTCGATCGGCGGCGCGCCGTAGCTGTCCCAGTTCTGCTTGAGGGTTGAGAGTGCTTCAATCGCCTTCGTCACCTCTGCCCTGAAACAAGAGTCAAAATGGCCGACCTCTTGCCAAACGCCGTTTTTCTTGCCCGCGTCCGTTGCTCCCGGTTCGGGCCTTGTGTTTCCAATGACATGGTCCAACCTCACTTTCAAATCACTCGTGCTGAGAAACTCTGGTGCTGTCACAAAGAGTTCCTCCGCCTTGCACCGCTGTCGAAATTGTACCCCCATCACAACAGTTTGTAAATCTATCCGGTGTCCCGCGTCAGCCTTCATAAGCGGGCCTGGTCCAAACCGGAGGCAATCATAACGCGTTAGTGGCTCCAGAAGTGCCCGCTACGGCCTCCGCCACACACTCAACGTCGCCTGCTGCCCCAGCACGCGAACCCGCACCGTCCGCAACGACTTCCACCCCACCTTGCCCGCGGCTTCCCTCATGGCCGCATGATCCGCCGCCAGCAGCACGGCCCTGCCCCCCGGCATCAGCACGCGATGATACTCTTGCAGCGCCTTGCGATACAGCGGCCCAATCTCCTCCGGCTCGCCCAGCTGCACGCCAAACGGCGGATTCGACGCAATAGCTTCGACCGAGGCATCGGCCAGCGGCAGCCGCGTCGCATCCCAGCGCACCAGATACGCTCGCCCAACCGGCCGCAAGTTCACCTCCGCAAGGCGCAAAGCCGTATGATCGATGTCGCCGCCCAGGACGCGCACCTTGGCCCCCTGGTCGTGTCGCCCCATCGCCAGTTGCTCGGCCAGGATGGTGCCGGCACCGCACATCGGGTCGAGCAGCACCTGGCGCGGCTTGACATCGGCCAGCCGAACCATCGCCGCCGCCACCGTCGGCCGCAGCGAAGCCGGCAAATGCTCGCTTTTATATTTGCGATGCCGCATGTTCCGATCGGACAGCCGCAGGCCGCACACAGCCGTCGCCCCGTTGATCGTCAGCCAGATTTCCACGGCGGCGTTCTCGTCGGCGAAGTCGCCAGCTGGCCGGCAGCTTGCCCGCCAGGCCCTTGCTCACCGCCTTGCCGGCGTCGGTCCGCCGATAGCCGTGGTGGCCGGTCATCTGCGTCACCAGGCGAAAAGTCGGCTTGCCTGTCGGCTTGGGCCGCAAGGCGTGATGGATGCGCAGCATGTCGGCCCAGTCGGCGTCCTGAGCGGTCCAGCGGCGAATGTGGTCGAGGTCCTCGGCGCGATAGGTCAGCTTGTCGGTGCCCCAGCCCAGCAGGAACACATCCTCGGTGGTCCTGAGCTGCAGAATCGACGCATCAATCTCGTCAGGGCGCGAAAGACGACCAGGCCCTGGCCGGCGCGTTTCACGTCGGCGCCCAGAGATTCGGCGATCTCCTCGGCGGCAATGTCTTCCAGGCCAGGCTGCACGGTTGCGTAACAACTTGGCAGGCGCAATGCGCCACTCCCCTTGCGTCCAATCATAGCGTCGTTATACTAACACATTCCGTTTCCGGTGGTTGTGGATGCGTTACCCTATCCGTGTTTTCCAAGAGGTTGTGTCCGATGGTGGAGCCGCTGCTGATCGATTTGAAGGCCCTTCTGGTCGAACGTGAAGACTGCGACGCCGGCACCGTGCAAAAAATCCGCGAAGCCCTGGCCCAGGGCAGAACGCAATATCGCACGCTGCGCGACGTCGCCGACGTGCTCAAGAAGAAAACGGAGACCGCAGCGGCGCCGGTGGCCAAGAAATGGCACCTCAAGCTCGGCATCGCCTCGTTCTTCCTCGGCCACCTCGGCGATGCCGTCGAGCACCTCAAACAGGCGGAAGGCGCCCTGGCCAACTTCTATCTCGGCCGGGCCCTGGTCGAACGCCCCGATTACGACGAAGCCCTCAAGGCCTTCGAGAAGGCCGAGAAAGCCGGCTACACCGCCAGCCCAGGTGCAGCTCCAGCGGGCCGGCATCCTCCGCCACAAGGGCGACATCGCCCAGGCCCGGGCCATCCTCGGCCAAGCTGGAGGACCAGGCCAGCCACAACGCCGAATACCATTTCCAGCTCGCCAGCTGCTACCTGGCCGAGGGCGAACGCGGCCCTGGCCGTGCGAGCACCTGGAAAAGTCGGTCGAGCTCGACCCCGGCCACACCGGCGCCCTTTTCCAGCTCGGCCACGCCAACGACCTGGCCGGCAACGACGACGAGGCCATCAGCTTCTACGAGCGCTGCCTCAATCATCCGCCGGTCCACGTCGGCGTGCTGATGAACCTCGGCATCCTCTACGAGGACCACGACAAGTACGACAAGGCGGCCGACTGCTATCGCAAGATCCTCAGCGCCGATCCGATGCAACGAGCAGGCCCGGCTGTTCCTGCAAGGACGCCCAGGCCTCGCAGACGATGTACTACAATCCCGGACGACGACATGGCCGAGCAGCCGGTTCAGCCAGGTGCTGGAGATCCCGGTCACCGATTTCGAGCTGTCGGTGCGCAGCCGCAATTGCCTCAAGAAGATGAATATCCGCACGCTGGGCGATCTGACGCGCGTCAGCGAGCAGCAGCTGCTGAGCAGCAAGAACTTCGGCGAAACCTCGCTGCAGCGAGATCAAGGAAATCCTGGCAGCCAAGGGCCTGCGCCTGGGCCAATCGCTCGAGGAAGGCTCGACGCTTCGAGCGTGCGCTTCACCGGCCGACAGCCCAGCTCAGCGAGCAGGAGCAGGCGGTGCTGAACAAGCCGGTCAGCGACCTGAACCTGTCGGTGCGGGCCCGCAAGTGCATGAATCGCCTGGGCATCAACAGCATGGGCGATCTGATCAGCCGCACCGCCGACGAACTGCTGGAATCGAAGAACTTCGGCATGACTTCGCTGACCGAGGTGCGCGAAAAGCTGCGTCAGTTTGGGCTGACGCTGCGAGGGGATTGAGCGAACATGTACGCAAGCTTGCGGGCCTTGCTTGCCAATATCATCGACTACGCCGGTCTTTTCCCCCCGGCCAAACTGCAGTTGGACAGGGCCATCCGCAACTACGCCAGGCATCGCAAGGGCAACGAGCGCTGGATGCTGGGTCGATTCATTATCCCCGCCGCCCGGCTCGGCGAGCTGGCGCCGTTCGAGAAACTGTTTCAGGAAGACTTCCCCGATGGCATTCTCCGCGCTCGGCCGGGGCGGGACCACCAGCGATGAATTCCTGCGCGGCTTCGGCGACGACCTGCAATGCATCCGCGAATTCCGCGAACGCCATGGTGCCCACGTTGACGTTGACATGTTCGAGGTAAAGCTGCCCGACGACCTGATGCAGCCGCAAAACCATCACGCGGCGTGTTACACCATCGTCCGCATGGCCGACACCATCGAAGCGCAGGGGCCGCCCTCCTTGACCCTGTTCTTCGAAGTGGGACTGGCCGGGGATTGGCGCACGTCGGTGAAACAAACATTGGCCGTGCTGGAGCACCTGCAGGGCTACGGCAAAACCCGCTTTCAAGGACCCTACAAACGCTGCAAGACGGCCGGCGTGAAGCTGCGCTGCGGCGGCTTGCAAGCGTCGGCGTTTCCGACGCCGCAGCAGATGGGGCACGTCATCGCCGGTTGCCGCGATCGTGCCTTCCCGATCAAGGCGACGGCCGGTCTGCATCATCCCCTGCGCCGCTTCGACGACAAGTTGCGGACGCACATGCACGGCTTCCTCAACCTTTTCGTGGCGATGGTCCTGGCGGCGGTCCATCCGCTCAACGAAGACCAGGTGCGCCGCATTGTGGAAGACATGGACGGCGTCCATTTCGCCCTCGACAACAACGGGCTGCGCTGGAACGACATTTGGGCCAGCACCGCCGACATTGCCGCCATGCGCCAGAAATTCGCCATCAGTTTCGGCAGCTGCAGCTTTGACGAGCCGCGCGAGGATTTGCGGGCACTCAAGCTTTTGGATTGAAAACTCGTATCTTTGCGCCTTTGCGTCTTTGCGCAGGCTGCTTTTCGTCTCGCGCAAAGACGCAAAGGCTCGTCTTGACACATTCGGGTCAATTTTCCCATGATAGTGACGAGATGGATCTCGCCCCTCGCCCTCGCCCCGCTTTTGCCGAACAGGATGTAAGCATGGACATGCTGACGCACATCGTGTCGTCCGCCGGCGTCGTCTTTGGGCCGATTCTGCTGCTGGTGTCGATCGGCCTGGTCAGCTTGATCGTGCTGCTGACGCTTGATCTGCGCCTGGCGACGGCATTGCCCCCGGCTTTCGTCGAAAAATTCATCAGCGCTGTTGGCAGACAACAGTTCAAGCTAGCTTACGAGCTGTGCCGGGCCGATGGCTCTTGCCTGGCCCGTGTGCTCGCGGCCGGCATGGGGCGATTGCAGTACGGCCTCGATGACGCCCGCCAGGCCGCCGGCAACATGCTCGATAGTGTCCGCGCGGGCAAGGAGCAGCTCATCAACTACCTGGGCACCATCGGCACCCTCGGCCCGATGATCGGACTGGTCGGTACCGTGTTTGGCATGATTCAAAGTTTCATGGAACTGTCCAAGGGCGGAACGCCGCGTTCGGAGGAATTGGCCAGCGGGATTTCGCATGCCGCTGGTGGTGACGCTGTTGGGCGTTGCCATCTCGGTGCCGGCGATCTTTTGCTACACGTTTTTCCGCAACCGTCTGGTGCGGATCACCATGGATGCCGGCAACCTGGCCGACGATTTGCTGACGCAGATCCATCACCACGCCCATCAGCAAGAGATTCAGGAGGAGCAGCTCGCCCATAATTAGGTAAGTAGAACGGAATTCATTCCGTTCATCGCGTAGAACGGAATTCATTCCGTTCTTGGGGACGAACGGAATAAATTCCGTTCTACTACCAAAAGTGCGGGATGATATGGACCAACGCCTTGATATTAACCTGACGCCGCTGCTCGACCTGGTCTTGCAGCTCATCATGTTCTTCATGCTCACGGTCAGTTTCGTGCGCCTGGATCGAAACCAGGACGGCGTCGACTTGCCTGTGGCGCAGTCGGCGATGCCTCTGAGCACCAGCGCCGACAACGTGGTGTACGTCACGATCGATCAGCATGGTGAGCGGCTAGCGGGCAGCGCCAAACTGGACACCCCCGCGCAATTGCTCGGGCACCTTCAGGCACGCAAGCAGGAAATCGACCAGACAGCACGCCAACATCAATTAAGCGGGCCGGCCGACATGGTCGTGGTGGTCCGGGCGCATAAGGACGCTCCGTGGGGAGCCGTGGTGGACACGCTCGATGAGTGCGCTCGCGCGGGTTGGCCAAGATGGCAGTTGCGGGTGATCAAACAGGCCGCGTCATGATGAAGCGCAAGAAAAAATGGCATCCCGACGGCGGCGTCGACCTGGGAATCATGATCACGCCGATGCTTGACATGGCGTTTCAGCTGTTGGCGTTTTTCATCATGACTTTCCAGCCGTCGCCCAGCGAAGCGGCCCTCGACGGCTCGCTGCTGCCGGCTGCCGCTATCGACGCCAAGGGAGGGGGTGCAAATGCTGCCGGCATCCGCATCGTCGTTCATGCCGGGCCAAACGGCCGACCGACTGTTATCCATCTTGAGCAGCCGCAGCATGAACCACAGAAATTGGACGCGGCAGATTATGACCAGACGATGAAAACGCTGGCCGAGGCGCTAGCCGCCAGCGGAGCGCGCGCGATTTGCCGCTGGTTGTGGAAGCGGACCGGACACTGCGCTACGGCTGCATCATCGAAGTGCGGGACATCGCGAGCGCGGCAAAGTTCACCAAAATCGAGCTGGGGGCCGTCAGTTTCAAGGAGGACCGGCGATGAGACAAAGTAGTAGGCACACTCCGTGTGCCGTTAAGCTGGCCAAACGGCACACGGAGTGTGCCTACTACTTTGGCTCGCTTGCGCTTCGGGTTGGTGTCCTTTTTCTTCCTGGCGGCCTTTGTTCATGCCCAGGATCAACCGCCGCCCGTAGCCGACCAGGTTCCAGCCCTTGACAGCGAATGGCTCGGCCATGTGCACGACGACACGCCGTTTGGCAATTGGCGGCTGGCCGCGCCGGTGGAGATTCCCACAGAAGAGCGCGACCAGGAAAACGTTTTTTGGCAGGCTGTCCTGGCGGCGAGCAAGGTGCCCGCCGAGGCTTTTGCACAAGCCGCGGGCAAGCAGCGTCACCTGACCTTCGGCCACCTTTACGCCGAGCCGGCCAAATACCGCGGTCTGGTCGTTCACATCGAAGGACGCCTCGCCAGGCTGAAGAAACTTGACCCGCCTCACTGGGTTCAACTCAAGGACATTTACGATCTTTACGAAGCCTGGATCTATGTCAATCAACCCGGCGCGCATCCGGTGTGCGTCATCATGCCGCACCAACCTGACGGTATCGAGCCCGGCGACGGTCTTGATTTTCGCGTCGCCGTGGACGGATATTTCTTCAAGCGCTATCGCTACATCTCCGGCCGGCTCGATCAGGAGGGCAAGAATGTTTCGCTTAGCACGGTGCTGCTGATCGCTCCCACTGCTAAACTGACAGCAGCCGTCGCGCCGCGCGGCAACCGTCATCAATGACAGCTTCCGGGTGGACGTGGCTTGCCGGCCTGGTGGCCGGCGCGGTGCTGCTGATGATCAGTCTGGTTTGCTGGTTCCGGCGTGGCGATCGCCAGGTTCGCATCCGCCTTGACGCCATGAAGAATGAGGGGCTGCCATGCGTGGCGCCTGGACACAAGTAGAAGTGGCGGGCAAGAAGGTCGATCTCTACGACCCGCCTGGACCTACGCGCCCACGGTTCGCCGTCCTGTTCCTCCACGGCGTCGGTCTCGGCACCTTAGTGGACAAAACCGCCTTCACGCGCCTGTTCGATGAAATGCATATCGGATGTGCCTGTCCGCACGGGCAGCGCTCGTGGTGGACCGACAGGGTTTGCGCAGAGTTCGATCCGAAGCTGACCACCGAGCAACATATCCTCAAAAACGTCCTGCCGTTCATGCAGCAGCGCTGGCAGCATGGCCCGCGCCACGTCGGTTTGCTGGGCATCAGTATGGGCGGGCAGGGGGCGCTGCGTTTGGCGTTCAAGCATCCGGAGCAGTTTCCCGTCGTGGCTGGTTTGGCGTCGGCAATTGACTATCACGAGTGGTTCGACCGCGGCACGCCTTTGGACGACATGTACGACAGCAAGGAGCATTGCCGGCAGGACACCGCCTTGATGCACGTGCCTCCTTATGGTTATCCGCCGCACATATTTTTCTGCGTCGATCCCGACGACGCCGACTGGCAGCGCGGCAATGATCGGTTGCACGAAAAGCTGAGCGCCCTGGGTATTGGGCACACCTGCGACCTGAGCACCAGAGCGGGCGGCCATACGTGGGACTACTATAATGCAATGGCCGAGCGAGCGCTGCGGTTTATTCACGCCGGACTGGAACAGGAAAGTCGACGACTATTGTGAAAGTTTCCCTGATGGTCACCTGCCTGGGCGACGCCCTATTCCCCGACGTGGGCATGGCGACGGTGCGTCTGCTGCGGCGGTTGGGTGTCGAAGTCGATTTCCCCAGGGCCCAGACCTGCTGCGGTCAGCCGCACTTCAACAGCGGCTACCACGACCTGGCCCGCGACATTGCCCGCCACACGATTAGCGCTTTTGCCGGCACGCAGAACGTGGTGACACCTTCCGGCTCATGTGCCGCGATGATCAAGCTTGAATACCCCGAGCTGCTGCACGGCGACCTGGTGTGGCACGCGCGTGCGGAGGATCTGGCGCACCGCACCTTTGAGCTATCCGATTTCCTTGTCAATGTGCTGAAGGTGGAGGACGTCGGCGCACGTTTCGAGGGCCGGGTGACGTATCACATGGCCTGCCATCTGCGCGGTCTTGGTTTGGTAAGTGAACCGGAGCGGCTGTTGCGAAAGGTGCGCGGTCTGGAGCTGGTGCCGCTGGAGCGTTTTGACGAATGCTGCGGCTTCGGCGGATCGTTTGCGGTGCGCTTTCCGGGCATCAGCGGCTCGATGATCCAGGACAAGGTGGCCGCGATCGAAAGGAGCGGGGCCGACGCCGTGGTGGCCACCGATGCGGGCTGCTTGATGAACATCGGCGGGTGTTTGCGACGCAGGACTTGCAAGCTGCGGACGCTGCATTTGGCGGAGGTGCTAGCGAGCGAAAAGAGCTGAAAAGAGAATCACGAAAACACGAAAGACGAAAGCACGAAAAGAAGCACATGAATACCTGCCGCGAATTCTAACCCTTACCCTCGTGCCCAAACTCCTGTTTGGGCACGGCTGGTCTTCCAAACTCCTGTTTGGCGGGCGTGTTAGCGTTGTGTTCCACATTCACGCAGATTGAACCATAACCGATCCCGCGTCCAATTCAATTTTGGACACCGCAAGGCCCGCGGCACGAACGTGGGTTACGGCTGAGCGAATTGCGTCTTCCAGCGAAGATGCCTCTCGGTCAAAATGAATCCAGGTTAGGCCGTTGCAGGAAGCAGGCGTTCCGTCATCACAACCTGCCGCATACAAGGCATCGGCCTGATCGTCAGTCAATTCGGCCACATCGGTCAAAACCACGTCAAATTCGTAAGTCTTCATCATTCATTCCTCGGTATCATCGCTAACTTGGTGGGGGCAGGCATCCACACGACGCCGAATATAGTTGGCGTGGTTTTCGGGCATTCGCGGCGTGCTGTAGACCCCAACAATACAGCCTCCGCGTGCCTGAACTGCACAGAACAAACGGCCCCAAGCGTGGCGCGCGGGCCGGATTTCAGAAGACGCCACCCTTGTGCCAACGCATAGTTCACAGCTTCTCGAATATGCTTGTTTGGATGATCGTTCATGTCCAAACACCCGTTCCCTCCCGTGGCCGCGGCACCCATGCTGGATAGATCAAGCCGGATCCGTGGTGATTTCGATCACGGAATCTCACCGTTGCAAACATCCTACCAAGGGAACTACGCTCCAGACAAGGTGACCAAATTACGGCCGCGGCTGGAACGACCCGGATGACGACGGTCTCACTCGGCTTGACGCCTAAGCTCACTGTGGCTAATTTGACAGCGCGGCAACGCCTTTCGCAATGCCTCGACACCCGATTCTGTGACTTGTGAGTTCCACAAGGACAGGTTTTGCAGGCTTTTCATTTTGCCGATGGACAGGACGCCCGCGTCCGTCACCTGGGTAGAACTGAGATCGAGCCATGCGAGCTTTTTCAGCCTAACCGAGATGCCTCAATCCCGCGTCCGCCACGTTTGTTGCGCCGAGGCAAAGATGCCGCAAATTCGTCAGTTTGGCGATGTGCTTCATTCCTGCATCGCTCACCTGCGTTCCGCCACCGCCGCGAACGTTGTGCGCAGTGACATCGAGCTCTTCGAGCTGAATTAGCTTGCCAATGCTCTCCAAACCTGTGTCGGTGACTCGCGTGCCGCCGAGTTTAAGGCGTAACAGCTTGGTTCGCTTCGCGATTGAATCCGCGGCCTCATCGGTGATGCATGTGCTACCCAAGTGGAGAAACACCAGTTTGTCAAGCGGTGCAATGGTTTCCACACCCGCGTCGGTCGCTTGTGTGCCCTCAAGGTCCAGAATGGATAGGTTTTTGAGCCTGGCAATTTCCAGCAGCCCGGCGTCCGTTATTGGGTTCCAGCTCACGTTTAGTTGCGTTAGCTTTTTCAGAGCGCTGATCTCTCTCAGGCACGCATCGGTAGCCCGAGTTTGCCAAATATCCAGTGTGGCCAAGTTGGTCAGCTTGGCCAGGGATTTCATTCCTTGTTCGCAGATGTTTGTGTTTCCCAGGTAAAGGCGTGTAAGCGTACTGATTCGGCTGAGGGCCTTGAGCCCGGCATTCGTCAAATTCGTGGAATCCAGCGACAACTCCGAGAGCGATTGGAGTTTACTTAGCTCACGCAGGCCTCGATCTGAAACGGACGTGCTATTTGCGGCTACTTTCTTGAGGTGCCTGCATTTGCAAATTTCCTTCAATCCCAAGTCAGTAATCTTGGTGTGGCCGACATGGAGTGATGACAGGTTGCGGAACTTGGCAAGTTCCGTCATGCCTGCATCCGTAATCTTCGCTCCGCTCAAGTCCAGATCGAAGGCAAAAGACACAGTTGGCAGCCCACGAAGATCGGCATCCGTGGCATCTTCGAACTGAAACAACCGACATTCTTCCCAGGGCGATCCTGGAACCTGGCAAATCCAGCAAATTGTCACCCGTGCCCCCAGGTCCTCGAACGCGCTTTTCACTTCCTCAAATCGGTCTATCGCCGGTTTTATTCGCGTGCTTGGCATAGGGATCTTCGTCCTTCTGCAAGTTCTTGCCACTTGACATTTTGCCGGGTATTCGCGCTGACTTTTTGACAGTTTATTGATACCATTTCCTAGGAATCGTCAAGGAGGGATCACGGAATTCAATCTTGGCAAGGAGCTAGGCGCGACCGGAGAGCCAATTGCCCAGAGGTTGACTTTATACATTCCGGACAAAGACTGCGTCGGCCGGCAGATTGATGACCATGCGAAATGGACCAGCGAAGCGCAGGGACTGCTAACGGAGATTGGTGACGGTGCAACTGCGTTTCCGCCAGTTGAGGGAACTTGGCGCAAGCCCGACGGTAGTGACTTGTGGGAACAGACCAAGATTATTTACACTTACATCCATCCCGATAAATTCGCGGCGAATTTGCAGCGATTACGGGCATTTTTGCATCGATTCGGAAGAGTGACCAATCAAGGGGAAGTGGTTTTTGAGTTCGATGGGTGGTTTTGGACCATCGACAAGTTCGACCAGCCCGCGGAAGTATGACCATGGCCGAGCAAGTACATATTGTCGGCGCCAAACCCAGGTTGATCACCGTCGTTGATCAGCCGAAGCGGCGTATTGAACCGGCAGAACTAGCTGCAGCGCTAGGAGCAAATCCGCGTGGTCACCGAAGTCCCGCAAATCTGGACCTCATTGGGCTTGCTGAACTCGGTTCGCAACTCCTAAATCGGCTTCGGTCCGGCGGCGGCAAGCCGGCCTTAACGGAAGTAACAGTAAATTGCCGGGTGCCGCTAAGCGTGGAAGACTTAAAGATGTTGGAGGCGATGGCCGCGCAGATGAGTACGTCAGCCGGCGCCAAGCCGTCCGTCGGTCAGCTGGTTAGTGTCATTGTGCACAGGTATTTGACTGATTTGGAGTCGGTCAGCGGTGCGGGCAACGGCTAAGGTAAAGCTCCCTGATAATTTCCGTTGCGGCCAACCTGGCTATCGTGCTTCGCCCGTGCCAGCATTGAGCGGTTCGACCGCCGTAACTTGCACCAGCGAGCAAATGCGAAACTCCGCCGGCACGCCCTCTTTTGTTTCACCGATGCCGACAACGATGTCAGATTGTGTCAAAAAGGCCATTTCACGATGACGAACGTCGTACTTTTGGCCGCTCGACATCACCAGCCGGAAAGGACGAAAAGGCCGATGGCCCAGAAGTTCGCGAAAGAATTGAACTGTCATCGTCCCAAACCGCCGTGGATTAGAGTGTCGCGCGTTCAAGCGATTTTATTGGAGTATTGCGGCATTCTTCAAGAGCGACCTCCAAAGCCCCCCTCCCGTTGAATTCCGCCGCCGCGCCGCTACCCTGTCTTCATGAAACCTCATGCCGACAAACCCTGCGAATACCTGCACAAGGTCAGCCACAAGCGCATCGACCCGCCGCTCTTGACAAATGCCGCGACCATCACGGAGCTGATTGACGAGGCCTTCCTCTCCTACAACGCTGGCCGACTCCGTGAGGCATGCCAGATTTATGCCCGCAAGATGCTTGCCGACGATGCCACGGTGGGGCTGTCGCTGTCCGGCGCGCTGACGCCCGCGGGGTTGGGCATGTCGGCCCTGGTGCCGCTCATCGAGGCGGGGTTCATCGACTGGATCGTCAGCACCGGCGCCAATCTTTATCACGACACCCATTTCGCCCTCGGCATGGCCATGCACCAATCGCGGCCGGGCCTCGACGACCTCAAGCTGCGCGAAAACCAGGTCATTCGCATCTACGATATCATCTTCGACTACGAAAACCTGCTCGGCACCGATCGGTTTTATCGCACGCTCTGCCGCGGCGAGGCGTTTCAGAAAACGATGGGCACCGCCGAGTTTCATTACCTGGTCGGCAAATACCTGGCGGCCCACGAGGACCAGCACGGCGGCGGCAAGCACCGCAGCATGGTCGCGGCCGCCTATCGCTGTGGCGTGCCGATCTTCACGTCGTCGCCAGGCGATAGCTCGATCGGCATGAACCTTGCCGCTCTGCAGCTCGAAGGCGGCAAGCTGAGCATCGATCCGCTGCGCGACGTCAACCAAAGCGCGGCCATCGTCTGGGACGCCAAGAAGGCCGGCCGCAGCGGCGTGCTGATCCTCGGCGGCGGCTCGCCCAAGAATTTCATTTTGCAGACGGAGCCGCAGATCCAGGAAGTCCTCGGCCTCGATGAAAGCGGCCACGACTACTTCCTGCAGTTCACCGATGCCCGCCCCGACACCGGCGGCCTGTCCGGCGCCACGCCCCAGGAGGCGATGACCTGGGGCAAGGTCGATCCGGAGCAACTGCCGGATACGGTGACCTGCTATCTCGACACCACCGTGGCATTGCCGCTGTTGACCGTGTATGCCCTGGCAGTGCACAAGCCACGCTCGCCGCGGCGACTGATGAATCGGCTTGAGGAATTGATGCGGCAATTGCACCAGGAATACGGTAATCGGCGGAAGCACGATGACGAGTAACGCGAAGGGAAATGTCAAATGCCGGATCAAAATCGTTTGAAAGCACAGGCTCTGGTCCTCAAGGCCAGGAAGATCGTGCTTCAGGAAAACAAAGACCTCACGGCACGTCGCCAGGAATGGGAAGACCTCATCCGTGAGGCCATTGAACTCGACGACAACACGGCTCAAAGCCTGGCCTCCGATGCCTTGCGCCAGGAGGGAAATTACGCGGACCAGGTCAAGAAAATACTGGTCCTTGTCAAGCAGCTATTCGGGTTGGTCCAAAACGACAAACGCAGCGGCGATGAGCGCCGTGAGCGCCAAACGCCCGTCGCCACCGAACGCCGCCGGGAACAGCGCCGCAAATTCGACGAAATAGCGGCCATCCTAGTACGCATCAAAGCCAAGCTCAAAGTCGCGGACAAGGCGTTCGCGAATTACAATACGGCCAAGACTCGTTTCCTCAACGGCGTGGACGGCGATCAATGGAATGGCGACCTGATCAAGGACGTCGAAGCCGATGACCCCCAATGGGGCCAAGTGGATAAGGTGTTGAAGCAGCTGTTCAAGATCGAAGGGATAGGCGCGTGACGTGGTCTGCGCTTGGCTAACGCAAAGTAGTAGGCACACTCCGTGTGCCGTTTGCGCGTTCAACGGCACACGGAGTGTGCCTACTACTTTGACTCGCGGATCACGACTTTGAGCTGCAGGCCGAGATCGTTCAAGACCAGCTGCTGGACATAGCGGTAGGCCGGATGCGCTTCGCCGACGCTGTCATCCGTCAGCACCATTTCGACCACGGCGATTTTTTGCAGGTTGTCTTTCAAATACTTGTGGAGCGCCGCGTCATCCAAAGGCTCGCTTTGGTTGCCGACGAGATAATACTTGCGATCCTTGACCTTCTTTCCTCCCAGCAACTGAACGACGACGATTTCGGTGCCCTTGTTGGCGAGCGCTTTGGGGCCGCCCTCGCCCTTGGCCTCGCCTTTTCCCGATTGGACCGTTTTGCCGCCTGTGCCATCGGTGCCGGGACCCACGCCCTTGCCGGTGCCGCCGCCGCTGCCCCCACCACCGCCGCCTGAGCCCAATGGCAAAAACCAAAAGACAATTACCGCGACGACCACACCGCCCACCAACTTGCACAAGTAATTGGCCCACCTGGGCACGTTGCGATGAAAGGCTAGTCGCGCCAGCAGCCACACCACCGGCCCCGTGAGATACCAACCTGCCAAAAATCCGCCAGCCGCCGCCAGCACGCGCAGCGCCAGGAAAAATAGGCTCCGAATGTCGGCGCTGAAGATGTCAGGCATCATCTGGCCCCCTTGGCCGCGGGCGGCTTGACGCAGCCGTCGAAGTTGACGGCGCTGAACCATTCCCTGTAAGCGGCTTCCTGAGCGCGGGTCGGATAAGGCGCCACCTCGCTCGCGGAGTTGAATGGCTGCTGAAAGATGTAGAGCAGCTCTCGCTGACCGGCCTGCTTCTTGTGCATTTGGATCAGCGCCATGGCGGCAGGCTCGCCGTCGATCTTCAAAGGCGGCCTGGAGGAATCGACAGGGTCGTAAAACCAAAGAGTTCCATCCTTGGGGCTCACGTGCAGCAGTTGAATGACCACATTTTGCCGGATCAGGTCGCGCTTTTCCGCGGCCAATTTTGCCAGTGCGAATCGTGCGCGTTGCTGGTCGTCGCGAAGCTCCTGCAGCTCTTTCTTGCGGGCCTCGATTTCCCTGTCCATTTCGCCAGCCGCCGCGTCGCGCTCGCCCGTGTCGAGCACCGCATTTTCGCGAATAATCGGCATCAACAGAAACATGCAAAAAAGCAGCGTCAGCACATCGATCATGGGAATGAAAAACCGAGTGACACTGCGGCGTGGCATCTGGATCATGGCGCGTTCTTCCCGGTGTCGCCCCCGCCCTCGCCCTCTTGCCCTCGCCCTCCGCCGCCGGCCAACGAGGCGATCACGTCGCGGCCCAGGAGGACAACCCAGGTGGGAAACATGTTGATGAGGGCCATGAACAAGCCGCTGCCGGTCGCCGTGATGGCCGGCGCGTAGAGACGTATGATCTCGCGAGTCTCGACGCGCGGCTTGTTGCCCAGCTCGCTGAAGGTCTCGAGGATGCCGGCGACGGTGCCGATCAGCCCTAGCAGCGGGAACCACTCGGCGGCCTGGGCCAGATGCGACAGCAAGCGGTCCGGCCGTTCGTCGAAGGCGGCGCCGCGCCAGTGCAAAGCCCGCCAGCTCAGCACGATTTGGACGGCAAACATGATGGTGCCAAGCCCAAGGATCAGCCAATCCATGCGCGATTCGCGGATTCGCTCGATATAAAAGTCAAGTGCCGCGGACGGCGTGGCCGCCCCCACCAGCGCCGCCGCCAGCAGCGGAACGATACAGAGGAAAAGCGGCAAGACATGTTGGATCAGAAAGCGGCGCACATCAGCCCTCCCGCCGTCTCAAGAACTCCGGCAGCGGTTGGACTTTCCCCTCGCGGTTGATGCAGCCCAAGGTCGTCTCGCCTTCGGTCAGCAGCAGGCCGTCACGAAACACCTCGTATCGATGCTCGATCTTGACCAACGTGGTCCGTTTCAAGGAGGTGCGCAGCGTCAGCACGTCGTCGTAGCGGGCGGCATTCCGATAGCGCACTTGCAGGCGCGTCAGAACCAACAGGTAGCCCTGGTCCTCCAGGTCCTTGTAAGACACGCCGTGGGCACGCAGCAGCTCGGTGCGTCCCATCTCGAAATAGATCAGGTAATTGGCATGGTGCAGCAACCCCATCCTGTCGGTTTCGGAGTACCGCACGCGGATGGCGATATCGCAGGCCACGGGAGGTGCCGGCGCAAGGCTCACTTGATGGTCCCCGCGCGCTCGAAGGGGAAGTAGACCAAAAGGGCCCGGCCTAGCATCAGGCGGTCTGGAACCAGGCCCCAGTAACGGCTGTCCGAGCTTTCGGGGCTGTTGTCGCCAAGGCAAAGATAATGGCCGGGATAGACGTAATAGGTCGCCGGGTTCGTGTTCCGCAGATCGTCCCATTTATTGGGATGCTGCCAATCGTCGCCTTGCACGAGGGCCCTGAGATCGTTGTTGGTGTAGTAAGTGTCACGCCAAAGTTTGATGGCGTGGACTTTGATTTTGGCGCCGACGCCGCAGAGGCTGGCGGGCTGGAGATCATTGTTGCCGGGTTCGTTGAGGCTGTCGGGTCCGACTTTGGCCGGGGCGGCATAGGCATGGCCGTGGTCGAACGGCAGGTCGCGGTCGACCCACAGGGTAAGCCGTTCGTCGTAGTTGGCGAAGCTGATCACAAAGTCGCCCGCGGCCTTGACGCGGGTCTTGGCCTTATCCAGGAACTGCCAATCGGAGACCATTTTATTTTGGCCGTTTTCCACGATTTGCTTGGTCTTGTGCTCGCTGAGCCGATAGAGCGAACAATCGCCGGTGGTCAAATCGAAGCGGGCCTGAAAGCGGTCCACGCCCTTGGACAGTTCCATCCAGAATTCGCCCTGGGGTTGATCGACGGTGAGTTTGCAAACGAGCATCAGGTCGCCCACCCAATTCTCCGCCGGGGGCATGTTGGCGTTTTTGCGGGGCATGTAGGTGTTGTACCCCATGATGTCGGTAATCAGCTGCGGGCGGTGCTCGCCGGCTTTGATTTCCGCGATCTTTTCGTCGCGGACATCCTTGGGAGCGTCGGCGGCCGGCCAATTGCTAGGCCGAAGAATGTGACGGTAACGCAGCCATTCTTCCGTCGTGCCAGCCCCGGTGTTTTTGAAACCTTGCGGATTGTCGGCAAGCCAACCGGTGCTGCCGCCGCCCTGCGGCGCCCAACGGTCGGGCAGCACGCCGGCGAGATCCTTCGCCTGGTGGTCGTTGTCAAACACGGGCCGGCTGAGGGCCTTCATCACCTCGGGCGGTTTTTGGAGGATTTTGAAGCGCGCTTTCATGTCCCACAGTTTTTTGGCCGTGGCATGGTTTTTCGGCGGATCGCTCCACAGGTCAAGCGGGTCCTTGTGGGGCTTGGTAAGGGACTCCCACTCCTCGTTGGAGATGCCCTCGGGCGCGCCGGCGCCAGTGTGGCTGAAGGCGTAAAGCCGGCCCAGAAAAATCGCGATGATTTCGCCGGGCAAGCCGAGCAGCCGCTTGATGTAATTCTTGGGCGTGCCTTTTTCGATCGGTTTTTCGGGGAATTTGAACACGACCACGTCGTAACGGGCGGGCGGCAGGATCTCGGTGTCGTAAAGGTACTTGCCGACCAGGACGCGATCGCCGCTGCCGTCGCAGCCCGAGAGCATCGAGACTATCAAGGCCAAAATGAGCAAACGGCGTTTCATGGACCTTTTCCTCGCTCATCGAAAAACTGCGGCGCGTTTTTGGAGTTAATGGGCAAAAGGCAATTGGGGCATTTGCAGCTCTCGACCCACACCCGCGTTTCGCCTTCGCTGAAATCCATTTGCTGACTCATGTTGAGCGGAAAGCGAAAGTGGCATTCCGGACATTCGATATTGCGGTGATAACCTAAAAGCGTGGTGGCCATCGATCCCGTGGGAATCACGAAGGCCTCGGCCAGAAACGCCTTGAGCAGGAGCACCAGCACCACCACGAAAACAACCGTCTCGACGATTTCGCGGAATGCGTCTTTCTGCTCCGGCGGCTTGTCCCGGAGGGCGGGCGGGGCGTCGGCAAGCTGGCGCGGCAACGGCGGCACCGGGGGCATGATGCGGTCGTTGGCAGGCCCATTGACCCCGGCCAGGGGCTCGCGGCTCGGCTGACTTGGCAGCATGCGCGGATCGAAAGGATTATTGCCGCTGTTTTCGTTCATCAACCACCACTTTTCGGAGCCTCACATTACCGCCAGCCTGGGCGCAGCACCAATAGCGGGCTACCCACCATCGCGGAGCCCGGCACCGCGCCGTCATTGGGCCAGAATCGACTGTCCTCGCTGCGAGGGCTATTGTCTCCCATGACAAAGTATTGGTCAGGCCCCAGTCGGACAAGCGCGCCGCCCACGCCGTTCTTGCCGTCCTGCGTGTAGTGGACATCTCTGTACAGCCGAATGTTGGTCGCCGTGGCTTTCACACCGCTAACAGCCAGCATCACCGGCCGGAGCAGCGGCAGCCGCGTTTCGCAAGCCGGCAAATCAAACGGGGCGAAAACCATTTGACCATCGATGGCCAGCATCACGCGCCGATCCACAAATGCCCATTCCACATGGTAACGCTTTCCCGGTTGCAGTAAAACCCCGGCTGCCTCGGTTAGCGCCGGGCCAAGGTTTTGCAGGACTGGCAGGGAGAAGCCCGGGGCGGCGTGCAGGGTGGCGGATGGCGCCTGGCCGCCGACGGGAAGCTTGACGATCACGTGGTCTTTGCTGTCGGTAATGCCCAGCGCCAAACTTCCCTGGCCCTCCTTGATTTCCACCTCGCAATCCAGCATCACGTCGTGAACGGGCACGCTGCGGCAAGGCTCGGCACCGTTATAACCATATTCGTCGGCGATCGGCAGGCATTTACCGGTTTCGAGGCAAAAATGGCGATAGGCGGCCAGGTGCCAGGAATGTGTTCCATCGAGGAGTAATGAGGTGCCGGCGGCCAGCTGGCTTGGCTGGCTGCCAGACGCGTTTTCCCAGCGGGCGGCCCAGGTCATGGGCTGAGGCTGATAGTTGTTGTCGAAGACAAGGATGCGCATCGCCTTGAACTCAGCGAGGGTTTTGCGGCACAACTCGCCGTCGACGTAGAGGTCGCCGCCTTTGATCTCAATGGATTCATCAGGCAATCCAAGGATGCGTTTGATGAAGTCGAGCCCAAAAAGATGGAAGACGGCGATTTCCCAGCGCCGGGGCGTGCGGATGGCGAAGGCCGTTTTGTCGACCAAGAGGCGCTGTCCGCCCTCTGTCGGTGCGAGGTGAAGGGGCAGACCAGTAGCGCCGCAGTTCGGGCACCAGGCCTGCCTGTACCAGCTTGCTTGCGCTGCGGCTGCTCCATTGTCGCGCTGATGGAGGCCGACTTCGACTGGAAAGCCACAGCGGGGGCAGGTGCAAGCGCGGTGATCGCCGAGCAGTGCGGGAGCCATGCTGCCCGTGGGAACGTGGTAGGTGTCGAGCAGGAATGTGCGGACGAGAAGCGCCAGGCAAATCAGCATGATTACCATGCCGAAGAGCTTGCGCAGCGGCTCGCATCGCCTTGCAATTCGTCGGCGAGAAGGCGCATCCAATTTCTGGTGGCAAACTATCGTATCGCCAGCCATGGCGCTGTCCTTCAGGGTGCTTGTTGCCAAAAGAGCAAGATTAAGATGAAGATTAGGATTAGGAAGAGGATTAAGAGCACGATTAGGATTAGGATTAGGAGCAGGAGGGCTTTGAACGTGCCTCTGGAAAAGGCACGACGGCCAGGCCCGTCCTCCTCATTCTCGTACTCTTGCTCTTAATCCTCTTCCTAATCCTAATCTTCATCTTAATCCTTCTCCCGCGGGCAGCGTGTCACACGACGCTTCTGCTCGCCCCTCATCCCTCATCCCTCATCCCTCATCCCTCATCCCTCACCCCTCGCCCCTCACTGATCCGACTCCAGCACCGCCAGAAACGCCTCCTGCGGAATCTCCACCTGGCCCACCTGTTTCATGCGTTTCTTGCCCGCCGCCTGCTTGGCCCACAGCTTGCGTTTGCGGGTGATGTCGCCGCCGTAGCACTTGGCCGTCACGTTCTTCTTCATCGGCGCGATGGTTTCGCGGGCGATGATCCGGCTGCCGATGGCGGCTTGAATGGCGATCTCGAACATGTGCCGGTCGATTTCGCCGCGCAGCTTCTTGACCAGCTTGCGGCCGCGGCGGTCGGCGAAGACGCGGTGCACGATCGTCGACAGGGCGTCGACGCGGTTGCCGTGCACCAGGACGTCGAGCCGCACCAGGTCGGCGGCGCGGAAGCCGAGGAGGTCGTAATCCATCGTGCCGTAGCCGTGCGTCACCGACTTGAGCTTGTCGTACAGGTCGTAAATCACTTCCGCCAGCGGCATCTCGTAGACCAGGATGGCCCGCGTCGGGCTGAGGTATTCGGTGCGCACGTAGATGCCGCGGCGCTCGGTGCACATGCTGCATCAGGTCGCCGATGTTCTCGGTCGGCAGCAGGAAGCTGATCCGCACGAACGGCTCGCGGAACTCCTCGATCTGGCCCGGCATCGGGCACCTTCTGCGGGTTGTCGATGATGAGCGTTTCGCCCTTGCGGGTCAGGATCTCGTAGGTGACGTTGGGGGCGGTCTGGCACCAGGTCGAGGTCGCACTCGCGTTCGAGGCGCTGCTGGATGATCTCGCGGTGGAGCATGCCCAGGAAGCCGCAGCGGAAGCCGAAGCCGAGGCCTTCGCTGCTTTCCGGGCTGATAGGTGAAGCTGGAATCGTTGAGCCGGAGCTTGCCCAGCGCTTCGCGCAAGGTCTCGAATTCGTTGTTGTTGACGGGATAAAGGCCGCTGAAGACCATCGGCTTGGGCTCCTTGTAGCCGGCCAGGGCTTCGGTCGGTCGGATTGCAAGGCGTCGGTGACGGTGTCGCCGATGTGGACGTCGTCGAGCGTTCTTGATCTGGGCCATGAAGTAGCCGACCTGGCCGGCCCGAAGTTCGGTCGCAGCTGGTCATGGCGGGGCGAAATCTGGCCGATCTCGATGATCTCGTGCTCGGTGCCCTTGCGCATCAGCTTGATGCGCTGGCCCTTGTGGAGCGTGCCCTCCATGACGCGGACGTAGACGACGACGCCCTTGTAGGTGTCGAAATGGCTGTTGTAGACCAGGGCTTGCAGCGGCGCGTCGGGGTCGCCGGCCGGCGGCGGGATGCGCTCGATGATGGCCTGGATCAGCTCATCGACGCCGAGGCCGGTCTTGCCGCTGACGCGCAGCACGTCGTCGGGATCGATGCCGAGGGCCTGCTCCATCTCGGCGATGACCGCGTCGGGCCGGGCGATCGGCAGGTCGATCTTGTTGAGCACCGGCACGATGGTCAGGTTGTGTTCCATGGCCAGGAAGGCGTTGGCGACCGTCTGGGCCTGCACGCCCTGAAAGGCATCGACCAGCAGGATGACGCCTTCGCAAGCGGCCAGGCTGCGCGACACCTCGTAGCTGAAATCGACGTGGCCGGGCGTGTCGATCAGGTTGAGCTCGTACTCGATCTTTGACTCATTAGCTGGCAAGCCTAGCGGTGGTGGGACGTGTAATAGAACGTGACCGGGTGCATCCGGATGGTGATGCCGCGTTCGCGTTCCAGGTCCATGGCGTCGAGCACCTGGGCGCGGAAATCGCGCGGCGAGATGGCCCCGGTCTTGAGCAGGAACTGGTCCGCCAGCGTGCTCTTGCCGTGGTCGATGTGGGCGATGATGGAAAAGTTGCGAATATGGCTAGTTCGCGACGTCGCGCTCGGCGGCATCAGTGCGGTCTCCGTGGTCAACTTGCAGGCATTGGCGGTGGATCAACTCATGCCAGGTCAGTTTACCAGTTGCATGGAAAACTGCATAGGGAACGTGCGGCGCCAACCAAGGATACCAACCCGAGGCGCCAGCGAGGGATGCCAGTGGGACGCCCGGGACCCTCGCTGACGCTTCGGGTTGGTATGGTATTGCAGGCCGAGTTTTCAAAGAGCTAAGCCTGGCTTCAGCGAAGCCACTACCCTGGCAATCCGTTTTCACCGTTTGTTGACGGTGGCCCGTGACTCTGCGGCGAACCATTTCAGGAAAACACCGCGCAGCCAAAAGTAGGACCGCAAACTTGTTCGTCGGCAGCGCGCATACGGAACATACGTACACTAATTCCAGTTTACACCCAGGCCGCACCATCACGCAAGGTAGGATTCCGTTTTTGGAGCAAAAAATAGAAAAGAGTGTTGGCCTGACCAGGCACTATCATACAAAGGCCACGATGGCCAAGGAGAGCCAGGGAGATGGCAATCAGACCACAAACGCCTTTGACGAAGGCCTTGCGCCGCCTAGCGTGTTCCGGCACGGCCGCCGGCTTGACGGACGGCCAGCTGCTGGACGAGTACGTCGTCATGGGCAACGAGACGGCGTTCTCGGCGCTCGTCAAACGCCACGGGCCGATGGTCCGCGGCGTCTGCTGGCGGGTGCTCGGCAACTCGCACGACGCCGACGACGCGTTTCAGGCGGTATTTCTCATCTTGCTGCGCAAAGCCAAGAAAATCGTCGAGCGCGAGTCGGTCGGCAGCTGGCTGCATGGCGTGGCCTACCGCACCGCAATGAAAGCCAAAGGGGCAGCGCTGCGCCGGCGAGCGCGGGAGCGCAATGCGCGCGTCATGGCGGCCGTGGACGAGACGCCCGAGATCGTTTGGCGGGAATTGCGGCCGATCCTCGATGAAGAGATAGCCCGCTTGCCGGAAGAGTGCCGTTTGCCGTTCGTGCTTTGTTATTTGCAAGGCTCCACCAATTCCCAGGCGGCGCGGCAGTTGGGCTGGTCATTGGGAACGGTGGCCACCCGGCTAGCGCAAGCGCGGCAGTTGCTGCGCAAGCGATTGACACGGCGCGGCGCCGTCCTGGGAGCGGGGCTGCTAATGGGAACGACGATTCCAGCGGCGTTCGCGGCGGGTGCGTCGTGGGAGTGCGCAACCCAGGTAGGGTTTGCCAGGGAGGCTTCACAGCGGGCAACCGCTTTGGCGAAAGGAGTCATGAAGACCATGTGGATGACCAAAACGAAGGTGGCGGTGTTGTTATTGGTGCTGGTGGCAACGACCATCGGCGTGGGCGGAGCGGGGCTCGTGCTGCTCGGTAAATCCGAGCCTGCCAAGGTCGCGGACAAACGCGGGATTGGCACGAATCCGGCAACCCCAGCACCGGAACAAAACGCCGCCGCAAAAGGCCAACAACCACAACCTGCTGGCGGCGGCCAGGTGGATCTGCAAAAGCAGTTCGTGATCGAGTGTTTGTTTACGACGGTGGACGCCAAAAGCAAAGAATCGTTCGCAGAAGCAAAACCGACTATGGTTACCGTCGATGGCATATCTGTGCGAGCTTTGGTTGGAACTTTGTACCCGATCGTGAGCATCGCGGCTGATGGCTCCAAAACCACCACCGATGTTGATATTGGAATTGAGTTTACAGTGACGGTCGTGGAGCAAAAGGACGGCCGATTCCAGGTCGACTGCACCTTGGCATTTTCTGATGTCCACAAGACCTCCAAGATCCTTTTCGATGACGTGTTGGAAGAGGAAGTGCATCGCCACAGCGCCAGGTGCATATCAATGGTCAAGTCGGGTGACACAGGCGTGATCGAGGTCAACAAAGACAAATCGGGAGACGTGATTTGCAGGGTGGCTTTTACACTCACGGACACGAGTCAGGCGAAACGAGTTGTTGACGGCAAAGCGCCGCAGCCGTGAAAATGCCAAATAAAGCCGCAAATGAATTGGCCAAGCGCATACCTTCAATGGATTTTCCTGGTACGCTTGCGAATAACTTGTTTTGAAATGCCATTTCCATGCTTCACGTCGCGAATCTGGAGATAGCGATTAAGATAGGGCTCGACGTCCAATGGGTTGCAAGCTATTTCACAGGCAACATCAAATGGTTCCGAATGATAGAACAGCTCGATCTGACTTGTTGTGAGATTCTCTACGCCCTTGCGTACGCTTGCAACTTTACGATGAGCGCCTTGAGTTGTCATCTTATGGAACGTACGCAGGCAGTCCGTAACAACCTCCCAAAACTCAGCCTTCGCATCGTCAGGTATTACCAGTGAACCACTCATACGGTTTGCACCTTTACGCTGTTATTCAGCACTCCAACCGCTTGCGAGGTATGAAATGAAATCTGATCTGCATCCGCGATAACTGTCTGCCGTTTCCAGGTACCGGTAACGGGGCCCGCCACCAAATCGTACCAGCCGGCAACGTAAAGGCGATTGTGCCCGCCACCGACGCCAACAGTCCGACAGTATTGGACGAAACTCCAGAAATCTACAGAGTTTGGCTCTCCTCTAACAAAAAACAACGTTGCCAAATCGGCAAGGTCGTTACGCTCGACTGTAAAGCGGACAACTGCAGCATCCCCTCCAGCTACGTGGGCCTTCCTTATTGCCCAATCCAGCGCCTTGTCTGCCCTGGTGGTGGTGTAGAAGCCTTGCCCAAAGTCCTTTTGCCCGTTGCCCTTCGTTTCATCCACAGCGTGAAGAACAGCCTGAACATGAACATCAGTAGTGCCGTGGTAAAGCACGATGTCCTGATCCAGCCAAGCAGGTATGCCCGGTAGCGGCACTTGCGATTCCTTCTGGCTAGACAGCTGGGATTACAATGCCACCGTGATTGCATTGTACCTTTCGTCCCCGCTGGAGCAAGCCTTGCCTCCACGACAACACCGCGGGGCGGGCGATGACGCCGCGTGCCACTGGCGGCTTGCCGCCAGTGATGAGGGCTGTCAAACGTGCCAGAGTGGTGTGTTTCACTGCACGCGTATGTTAACACCGGGAGCAACGACATTCACGGATTGATCGTCGTTTACATTAACGCGTGTGCCGGGAGCTGTGACCGAGACGCCGCTGCTCGGTGCCGGATCGCTGGAGCGGCAGCCGACCGTACCCAACAGTGACACGCATAAAACGCACATTATGAAGAGGTATTTCATCAAAACTTCCTTGCGCAATTGGAGTGTAGGGACCACGCCAGCATCCCTGCTTTGAACCAGACCGGTAATTTGCGGCTAGCCTGGAGCCCACTGCTATCAACGGTTTTCGGCAAGGGTGCTGTGCAAGCTTGATGAATAATGGGAAAAGGGGCGGCTTGGGGCAATCGGGTTCGTTGAATATACGGCGCAAAAGGCGTCATGCATCGGCATCGTGCTGCGCCTTGGCCGCCTTTTTGAGCAGTTGCTGATGCAGCTGCCGCGCAGCCTCAATCGGCCAGGGCGCGACTATTTGCTGATAACGCAGCATCTCGGCTTGAAGCTGACGCAGCTCGATTGCCTCTTGCGGAGTGATTACACCGTCCATTTCCCGGTCGATCAGGTCACAGCGGCGATGGTTTTTCGCAAGTGTCCATGGCGGGGACGCCGCACTACCTTGGGAAGGCTTGGGCGGAGGAATGACGCAGGCGACTGGCGTGCCGTTGAGTTCCACCATGGAGCCAGCTGGGTCGGCCGGCAGCGCCAAGAAAAACTGCTTGACGGCGTCGCTTTGCGACTCCAGGGAAATGTGGTTCACGTTGGATTCCTTGTATTCTAGCAATTCGAAGGAAAATTACGTTCATTGTATAGCGGTCAGACACAGGGCAAAGGCGAAGGAAGAGCGTTTGCGCGATCGTCAAATCCTGGACATTCTCTTTCTCAATCAGAACGCCACTCGTCGATGTTGGAAAAAACCCGCAATGGGTCCACGGTCGGCAGCTTCAGACTCGGATGAATCGCAATATGATAATCGAGCTGCCACAGCGGAATGAGCGGCATCCGTTCGTAAAGCAACACATGAATCTCCTGCGTCAGCCGTTTGACTTCGCTGAAATCGCGGTGGGAATCGGCCTGCTGAAGCCGCGCCGCCAGGGTGCCGTCGTTGTCCTTGAAGCCCAGGTAGTTGGAACCCGTGGCTAGCGCCTCCGGCCGCGGGTCGAAAAGAGGCCACAGAGCGTACTCGTCGGTCGCAAAATCGTGGCGCCAGTAGGCGAGCTGGTAGTCATGCGTTTGCAGGTCTCGCTGCAAGACGTGGGGTGTGCGGGCAACCAACCGCACCTTGATCGGGCAGCCGGCGCGCTGACCTAGATCGCCCAGCTGAACGGCAATCGCCTGGCAGGCATCGGCCACGACCGGGTCATCGTCAGGATACTTCAGTTCCAGGTCGAACTGGTTGCTCTTGGCCTTTTTCAAATACGCCACGGCCTGGTCGCGATCGAAGAGGTTGACTGGCACAGCGGGACTGCACGCCCACGAGCCGGCTGGAAAAGGGCCGTTGAGAGGATGATGGATGGCGGCGGCCCGCGGCGCCGCGCGGCCGCCATCACCGGCAGCGTCGATCCCAGGGCGGCAATGGCCGCGGTGCGAAAGCTGGGCCGGCCGCCGCCGAAGCTGTCGGCCAGCAATTGCTCGCGGTTGAGGCCATGTGCCAATGCGCGTCGCAAATCCTCGTCGGCCAGCATCGGCACCCGATGGTTCACTGCCAGAAACCAGACGCGGCGCGTCGGCAGGGTGCGCAATTCGACCCCAGCGGATTTCAGCTTCCCGAGAGCCGCCGTCGGCACATCCAGCAGCAAGCGCAGCGGCGCGGTTTTGCTGGCGAAGTCCGCGACGGGATCGCTTGACACACAGAAATGCACTTCCCGAAATGGGGACCCACTCATTTCCCCTGGTCCGGCGTAATACGGGTTAGCCACGAACTTGATAACAGCCCGGCCTTGCTCGCCGCGGACCTCTGCAAGCATGTAGCGGCCGCTGCCGACCGGCGCCAGGGCAAAGGCTTCGTTGTCCGCGGCGGCCAGGGGCGCCCCGATACTCGCGCGGCAAGACCTTGAAAGTGAACGGCGCCAGCGGATCGAGCAAGCCTTTTTGAAACTTGACGGTCCAGTGGAACGGATCGTTGCCGGCGCGGATCGGCTCGAGCTGGTCGGCCAGCTCGGTATTGTGCCCAGGCAAATTGGGGCTGGTGAGCAGCTCGAACGTTTTTTGAACGTCGCCACTGCTGACACGGCTGCCGTTGGACCAATATGCCGTTTTCTTGAGGAAGACCCGGCGCTCGCTGCCCGTCGTTTGCGGCAACGCAGCGGCCAGCTGGGGAGCGCCCACCAGGCTGCCATCCTTGGCCGGGCGCATCTGAACGACGCCCTCGAAGAGCAGCTCCAAAGCTTGCAACTCGGAATCAAGGACGGCGCGCTGCGGAGAGTGGTATTTTGGCAAGGCACGCACCCCAACTCTGAGAATGCCATCTTTGCCCTGGCGGCGCAGCAGGGCGTCTTCCAGACCTGGCAAACGAGGCCAGATCGCACGGGCTTCTTGCAGTCGTCGGACTGCGATGTTGTTGTCTGATGTGCGGCCGGCGTCATTCACCAGGGCGGCGGCCTTGCGGATCAGCACCTGCCGCACGGCCTCCACGTCACAGTGGTATGCCATAACCATTGGCGAGCCGGATTGCCCCAGGGCATCGGCCAACAGGTACAGCGGGTCCGGTCGCGGCGGCTCCTCGAAATGGCCGTCAACCCAGCCAAGATACCGGTGAATCTCGGCATAGTCTTTGACGGTGGGTTGGGACTGGCGCAGCAAAATCGCCCCGGCGGCGCACATGCGCTGGCGGGCGATATCGATCAAGACCGTGTTGTTCCCTGGGTAGGCCGTCTCGAGATGGTCGCCAAGGCGCAGAGCTTGCTGCCAATCGTGCTCGGTGATCGCGCTCGCGGTGCGCTGGCGCAGCAAAAAACGCCGGGTTTCCAGAAGCTTGCGGTCGAGGTCGCCTTGAAGGGCCTGCCAAAGCCCCGCCCCTTTCAACGGCCGGTCGCGCGTTTGCATGCTGTAACGCAGCACCACGGCCAGCCCGGTCTCCATGGTGGTGAGACGATCCAGCGCCGGCAGGCTTTGAGCCGCTTTCTCGAATTCGCCGATGCGGTCCAATGCCTGCCGTTCATAGGGCGTGTACTGAGCGACGCCGCCGCGCGTCAAGAGGATTTGGTCGGCGGGCTGGTCGGGTTTGCCGACGCCCCTGGCATTGATATTGCCCGCGAAATCCGGATCGAGCAGGGCGTCGGAGCCCAGTGGCTCGATGTCGATGACTTCGCCGCCGCTGAGCTGGACGCGGTCCGACGGGTGGGCCAATGCTCGAAACAAATCGGCGGCAACGGCAGGCAAGCCGGCGGCGACACGCGGCAAGTCGGCGGGCCGCGACGGCGGTTGGGCGGCACCATCGAGGGATGGGGTCAACAGCCGCCAGGCGACGGCAAAGGCAAAAACGGCGGCGCTCAAGCGAAAGCGGACGGAAGCTGACATGCGTGGCTCCTGGCACCGTAGGGGGCGGCGCCTGGAGTATACCGCAAAACCGCGTTGCCGGCGAGAGATTGTGCCGGGCGTATCACACCCGGCTATCTTCAAGCGGCCTGGAGTCCTCGATGTTTTCCCCCTCATCGTTTTGGTTCGCCCAGGTCATGACGCGGCGCGAAATCTCCGCGGCCTGCCGCGAATGAACCGGCGGCAACGGCTGTCCCAGGGCCAGGCCAAGGTCCACGCCCAGGCGGCGTTGGACCAGGTCCGCCGTCGTCAGGGCGATCTCGCGGTTGGGCAGGCGCGCCAGCTCGCGCAGGGCCGTCAGGGCGACGCTCGCTTGCGGCTTGTCGGCGTGGTCGGTTAGCAGTGCATCCACGGCAATCAACCGCAGGGGAGCGGGATTGCTCGATTGCATCAGCAGTTCCAGCATCGGCATATCCAGCTCCTCGTAGTTACGCAGCAGTCGGCCCAGCTCGATCCGCAGCATGGCCGGCGTATGGCTGTCGGCCAATTGCCGACGCAGCGCTTGGGTCACTTTCTCGTCCGGCTGCTCGGCCAGTGCACGCTGGAAATGGTGGCCAAGCGTCAGTGCCGCCCGCGCCGCCAGAATGCCCTTTTCCGCGCACCAGGCGGTGAGGTCGTTGACCGCGTCAACCGTCAGCAACTGGCCGTCGTGCGTCAAAGCGCCATCCTCGACATACAGCGGATCGGCCAGTACCCGGCGAACGATGAAACGAATCCAGTTCCAACGATGCTCCGTGTCCCAGAGCAACGCTTCGGTGGCGGCGCGGCGAACATCCGGGCTTGGATCGTGCAGAAAATGGGCCAGGGCTTCAACCAATGCCTGGTCGTCCACATTCGCCAGGGCAAAGATAGCGGCGGCGCGAATGGCGGGTTGCTCGGCGCTGAGCGGTTTGCAAAACCAGTTCCGCCTGGCCGGACCGCCAATCCTTGCGAAATTCCAGCGCCGACAAGGCGGCCACGCGCACTTCCACGCGCGGGTGCTGCAGCAGCGCCAGCGCCGGCGTGGCGTCAAAGCCAAGGGCGGCGCGAAAGGCCTTGACCTCCGGCAGCGCACGGCACGCCGACAGCTCAGCGGGCCATTCCTTGCGGCGGGCGAGCTGATCGGCCAGGAGCCTAGCCCGGCGAATCGCGGGGCGCCGGAGTTCTGGAGTGTCTGAATGGCAAAGACGCCAAGAGGAATCACGAGCAGCATCGCCTTGACCAGGTTGCCGTACCAATCATCCGCGGCGTTGCCGCACCACAACCAGCCCAGGGCTATAAGGTAGCAGGCAATCGCCGCCGATCCGAGCGGTTGCCGCCAGCTGCGGCGGCCAAGGAACGCCAACCCGCAAACGCCTGCTTGCAGACCCGTGCCCACCCACAGCAGCAAATTGTTGTCGCCGGGGCTCCGCAGCGATACGCCCAGCAGCAGCATCGTCGGCAATAACAATATGGCCAACCGCAGTATCAGCAATAATGGCGGTTGCCCTTGCCCAGTCAGACGAACTTTGTGCAGCGCCGACATTTTCATCCCTCAACGGACCGTGGGAGCCTTTGCTCTAGGTGAAATATGGGTCACAACAGGTCAGTTGCCAAACGGTGGCGCCTCGAAGGTGGGGTTTTTAGCCGCAACCATTAGCCGCTTGCGGCTTCGCGCTCACCCGCGAAGCCGCAAGCGGCAAAAAAGCCGGGATCGCCAACGAGTGTTGACGATCCCGGCTTTGTTCAATCAACGGAGCAAGCAACCTTAACGGCGAATACCGCAGTTGCCGTTCGGGCAGCCGCCGTAAATCACGCCGTTGGAATAGCTGCCGGGATACGACCCATACATGATGTAACCAGAGTTGGTCATCATGCTGGTGCCGCTGGGCGGATACATGCTCATGCGTGCAGTGGTATTGGACATGGTAGTGCTCACGGTCACGCTGGGGTCGGCGAAGTGCTTCACCCAACGCGTCATGTCCACGGCACTCAAATCGCCGGCATGGGAAAACGCTTGCAAGTCTCCGGTCTTGTCGCTGAGCACCAAGCCCATGCCGCCGGTGACGCCAAAGTCCGCGGCCAGTTTCTGGCCGGCAGGCGTGCTGACGTCCACGTAGACGCACACGTAGCTGTCCGCCAGCATCTTCTCGACCTCGGCATTGAGACTGCCTTCACGGCAGACCTTGGCCTGGCCATCGGCTCCGTTGCCAATGAAGACGGCCAAAGGCTTCTTGTCGCTCTGTCCCGTCGTCCTGGCCTTGGAGTAATCGTTGTGCCAGGTTACTGATTCACAAGGTGCCGAGGCAGCCAGTGAAGTGGCAAGGGCGATACAAACCATCGAGGTGTACATCCGAAAGTCCTCCTGATAACAAGTTTTTTGTACACAACTAAACAAAAAGACAGGCAATTATTGCCTGACTAACGAGGGGTGGTTTTATAGGTGGGGTCGTTCCAACCGGCAAGGCTTGAGGTGCACAATCATCAAAATTTGCGCCGTTGATACAATCGCCATCTTGCGCCCAAATTACCCAAAAACCCCAGTTAAATCATTTTTTGCAGACGCAAAAAACTGCCTTTTTGAACAAATGAAACCTGTTCGTGGGAAGGGTGGAGTCGCTTTCAGCTGGCGAAAGTGGGGTAAACTTGGCGGGAAGAGACACCCTACAGAATCTTTTGTCAGGAGGACAGCTGATGAAAACCACGTTGCCGCTGTTGGCGGCCGCCAGCCTGACCCTTTTTCTTGCCGACGGAGCGAATGCTCAGCAGTATTATCCAAACGCTTACTATCAACCGAACCTGTACAATAATCCAAACCAGGCCTACCAGCTCAACAACTACTATTACTATCCCTACTATTACTACCCCCACAACTACTGGCCCGCGACCGGCCCGCGCTGGCCCGAAGCCCGCGGCGAGCCTGTGATGCTGCCGCCGCCGTGGATGGCGTACCCGCAGTGCTCGCAACCCTGCCTGCGCTTTGAGTTGCTGCAACCGGCGAAGTATTACCACGGATTCCACTTCTGGCTGGATTCGTTTTGAGGCTGGATGACTGCCCGCAATTCGGCAGGAGGTCTCGCTTGCCGAGCGGGACCTGAGTGCCGGAAAAGTCAGGTCCCGCTCGGCAAGCGGGACCTACTTTACGCGGACACGCACCGACTTCATTGCCCGATTCTCGCCTCGGGCGGGAGTCTGAGCTGCGTCCCGGCCGGCACAACATTTGTCGGGTCATATTGCGTGTTCAAGTTGTAGATTTGCGACCACAGGGAACTATTGCCCAACGTGTCGCGGGCGATTTCGTAAAACTGCTTGCCGCCCGGTGGGACCACATACACCTTATAGGCTGCGCTGCTCACGCCTTGAGGAACTGTCGCTGGCGCGACAGGCATGGGGTTGGACGGCGCCGGGACGGGTGCCAGCGGTTGGATTGGCGGCGTGGGCCGCGGTGCCGCTGTCACTGGCGGGGGCGCCGCCCAACCGCCCATGGAAGCGGTCGCCGGCGGCACGGGCGAACCCGAGCCCTGATTTTGATAAACCGAGCTTGGCACCGGGTTTAGGCTAGCGGCAGGCGGCACCGTGGGGGCGGGATTGCTGGCGAAGAAATTGGGGTATCGCTTTTCGAGCACTTCCTTGGGCGGGTAAATGATCTCGGCATTGGGCTGAAGCCTCAAACCATCCGAGCCATTGAAGGCCTGCAGAGCCTGAGCATATTTCGGGTCGCCATACACCTTGCCGCTGACCGCGGCATAGTCCGTGTCGCCCGCCTGGCAAACGAAACGGTGGGCGTCGTAGGATTCGACCGATACTGGCGCGTGTCCACCGGGCAACTGAGGCTTGGGAACGGCGATCCCCGAAACGCTTATACCGGTATCCGTCGGCACATTGGGAGCTTGGCCGTTGTTACCCTTTATCCTGAAGTCGCCGCCAGGAACAGGGTTTGCCTGCGGTGCCTTCGGGCTCAGATCGACGGCGGCAGGCGGGATAGGCGCGGGCGGCATGGAGCCGAGTCCCGCCAGCGGATCGGCCTTGGGCGGCGATACCGGGCCAGACATGTCTAAGGGGGAGAACCCCTTGTCCGGCTGCCCGGCGACCGCGCTCGGCCCCTTCGGAGCTGCGTAAGGATCGATAGGTATTGGTGCTGGTTGTCCGGGAAAGGGGGCTGGCCCGCCTTGCGGCGCGTTGGCAATAGGCGGGATTGGCGCCAATGGCGTGGGCGGGTTAAAGCCACCTGGCGCCGGCGGCACATTATTGTTGACCTCCGATTCGACTCGGCCGCCGGGCAGCGGCAACGGCGCCAGATTGCTGCCAGGCGCCGGCGCGAGACTCGGAGGCTGGCTCGGCTGCACGGGCGTTGGAGGAACCACCGGAATGAGGCTTGAGCCAGGTCCGGAGTTCGGAAGGCCCTGTGGCGGGGGTGGCATAGGAGCCTGGCCTTGTGGAAGGCCAGAGCCCAGAGGCGATGGCGGGCTTGGTTGCTGGGCACCGCCCGGAAGCGCCTGCGGGACATCCTGGGGTTCAATCCTGCCAGGGCCTCCGTGCCGCCTGTCGTCCACCTGGCCGTCCTTGGCCGGATCCTTCTTGGGCGCCCCGGAGGTCTCTTTCGGGTTGTAGCCCGCAGGCACAACGCCTGGCACGGGCTTTAGTTCTTGTTTAGGGGGTGTCGCGCCGACAAACTGCGTTGCCGTCGGCTCCGGCAAGGGATCGTCGCCTTTTTTCCAGTGATTGATGGCCACCGCCGCCGCCAGGCTCAAAAACGATGTGCCCACAATCAATCCCAGCTTCGTTTCACGTGTCATGTCCGGCCTCCTCTTGCTCTGTTCCTTTGCGGATCGCGGCTCGCAGCTTGGCGCTGCGGGCACGTGGGTTTGTCCGAATCTCATCCTCGCTGGCTTGCACCGGTTTCCGCGTCAATTCCTGCCATATCTCCCGATCACGAAAGGTCCGCTTCACCTGCCGATCTTCCAGCGAGTGAAAACTGATGACCACCGCCCGGCCTCCCGGCGCAAACACCAGGGTAGCGACGCCAGCAACCGTTCCAGGGCGCCCAACTCATCGTTGACCGCGATCCGCAGTCCCTGAAAACAGCGTGTGGCGGGGTCAATGCCATGGCCCTTGCTGCGCGGCACACAGCGCCGCACCAGATCGGCCAATTCCTGCGTCGTCCGCAACGGCGCTTGCTGGCGTTGCATGACGATCCGCCTGGCGATGCGCCGGCTGAAACGCTCCTCGCCAAATTTCCAGAATAAATCGGCCAGCTCGCGTTCGCCCAGTTGTGCCAAAAGCGCGCTGGCTGGTTGGCCTGCCGACCGATCCAGCCGCATGTCAAGCGGCCCGTCCTGCTGAAAACTCAGGCCTCGCTCGAGATCGTCGAGCTGCAGGGAGCAAACACCCAGGTCCGCCAGGATGCCGTCCACCGCCTTAATTTCCAGCTGAAGAAGCAGCTGCCGCAGCTGATCGAAATTGGCATGGAACAGTCGCACCGGCAAACCTTGCAGACCGGCGCGGGCTTGCTCCAGCATTTTTTCGTCCTGGTCCAGGCCGATCAGCAGGCCCGTCGATCCAAGGCGCTCGGCGATCAAACGGCTGTGGCCGCCGCCGCCGACCGTGCAGTCCACGATGGTCTGGCCTGGGCGGACGGCCAGCATTTCCAGGACCTTGTCAGGCAAAACCGGCACATGGCGAGGAAGTGACTTATCCATGCAAGCACGCCGGAAAAAAACCAGGTCCGGGCCGCGAACAGCCGTTCACAGCCCGGACCTGTATAGCAACCATGCTCGCCCCTGCCAAGACAGGTTCGAGCACGGATAGGTTCAAAGGGCCCGCCAGCCAACCATGGCCTGATTTGGGAAAACAGTCCAGGTTACCCAGTCCACCGGCGTCTGCTCACGCCGGTCGACAACGATTGACGAACCCCTCGTCGGTGTCAGCGATCGCATTATCGCGCGACTGTCAGAGCCGCGACCGTCAGGGAGCGGTTTGATTTGCCAACCGCTCCCTGACGGTCGCGGCTCAGACATCGTTGCGTCGCGCAACTTCTAGGTCAACTTGAACGCCCCTTCGGCCACGGCGTCGAAGCGGGGTGCGTTGGCCGTCAAATAATCTTGCCAGCGCTGGGCGTCCCATAATTCGAGATGGTCCCGGACACCTATCAGGACCGCCTCATGTTGCAGGCCGGCAAATTGCACCAGCCGGTCGGGAATTAATATGCGCCCGGAGCGGTCCACATCGACCGCCTCGGTCTGGGCGAAATAAAGCCGCCGAAAAACACGGGCCTCGGCGTCGGTCGCGGGCGCCTGGTCGAGCCGTGCCGCCAACGCTTCCAGTCCCGCCTGGGTATAGAGCCACAAACACTGATCGGGCCCCGGCGTGACGAACAGCGTCGTCGGATCACCCAGCTGCTCACGCACTCGCCTGGGAAGCGCCAGGCGATTTTTGTCGTCGAGCGTGCGAGGATGAGTGCCGGTGAGAAGCATAGTGGTCAGGTGTTCCCTGGGTGCGGGATTTTATCCCACTTCTTCCCACATTCGCCCACAGAGCACCACTATAGGCAGGCATAATTAGGTTTCAAGGGTGTGAAATGAAAAGGGCCAGGCTTCTTGCGAAGCCTGGCCCGACTGACCCGTAGCACATGCTTTCAGCCTGTGCGCGCGTAGCAAAATTCCTCATTCTATCGCCCGGCCTAGAACCGGGATCCGCTTACCCCTAACGAGCAGCCTTGACGGCGATTTTAGCCAAAACCACTTTGCCCTCCCCGTTTTTCGTGAAAATTAAAGTGTAATGGTTTATCACTCCGGGCGCTGGGCCGCGGTCGTAGACACAGCGAATAGCGGGATCACCACCACTCATGCACGGTTCGGTGTGCTCCGGCAGACCGAGCGCCGCCAGGACTACGTCGTAGCCTATTCCAAGCTTGACAACATGCGCGCCGATCATGACTTCCTTTACGACATCTTCCTCCTTCACGTACATCGGTACCGGGTAGGCTGGGACCGACTTCGACATCTTTTTGTCCTTGTCGTCGCCTTTATCCTTGGCCTTCTTGCCATCGTCGCCCTTGCCGGCCTTGCTGCGAATGTCATCGACCATTTTCTTGAGCATATCGAGATCGAGCGGCCCGCCCTTGCCGGTATACTGGTCCATCATCTTCTTGAACTGGTCAAGGTCGAGCGGCCCGCCCTTGGCGGTGAACTGGTCCATCATCTTCTTGAGCTGATCGGGATCGAGCGCGCCGCCCTTGCCGGTGAATTGCTCGATCATCTTCTTGAGCGGCTCCGGATCGAATTTGCCGTCGCCGACGCCGAATTTTTCGCCGAACTTCTTGATCTTTTCCGGGTCCACGTTGCCGTCCTTGTCGGTGAACTGCTCCAGCAGCTTTTTGAACTGCTCGAGGTCGACTGTCCAATCCGCGGCCTTCTTCTCCTGCGGTTTCTTCGATGCGTCGGCATCCTTCTTGGCGTCGCCTTGCTGGGCATGGGCCGCGGAAGATGACGCCAGAAATGCGCCGGCGAGGGCGAGGATTATAAGCAGGTTTTTCATGCGCTGGCTCCTAAAAACTGGGGTGGTTCATGGCAGACGCCAATGTGGGATGATCTTAACAGCGCGGGCCAGTATGTCAACGGCGGGGAACGGTGTATGATAGCGCACACAGGAAAGGATGACAACATGGCAACCGTGACGACCAATGAGGCAGCCACCGAAATTGACGAGCGGACGAAGCCGCCGTTCCTTCGCCGCGTGCGCATTCGGGGGTACAAGAGCATCGCGTTCTGCGATGTTTGCCTTCAGCCCCTTACGATCCTGGTTGGCCGAAATGCGGCGGGGAAAAGCAATTTCCTGGATGCACTGGCGTTTTTGCGGGATGTGATGGCGCTGGGAGTACCTGAGTCGGTTACACCTCGGGGTGGTTGGTCTAAAATCGCTTGCCAGACCACGGGTGAAGATCAAATTGAGATGGAGATAGAGGCTAGTTTCATTTGCGGTCATCATTCCCCCCAAGCCAGCCACAATGGTCCGTCTGTCGAAGACCAGCCCTATCTGGTGGGGCAAACGATCTGTGCGCGATATCACCTCACCCTTTCTACGAATGCCTCGTCGGTTCCACAAATCGCCAAAGAAGGGCTTGAAATCACTGATACCTCAAATCAACCGATATTGCGGTTTGAAACAAAGGACGGTGTGACGCAACGGGCAAACAAAACGGGACCCCTCTGGATACCGATGACTAAACAACCATTCCGGCCGGAACTCTCGCAACTCAGCGCGATTGGTATCCAACCCTTCATGGATCTTTCGTCCGGAATGCAGCACATGTTCTTTTACAACTTCATCCCGGAAGGAATGCGACGGCTGCAGCCGCCAAGTCCAGGTCAATGGCTTGACCAAAACGGCTGGAACCTAGCCAGTGTTATCGCCGGCACTCGCCAGAGTGACGAGCAGGCGTTTGAGCGAGTAAGCAGTTATCTGTCCGTCGTTGTTCCGGAAATCACGGCAGTCAACGTCGGCCGCTACGGTGATTACGAGACAGTGCGTTTCCAAATGGGCTCCGATGATAAAACAATGCATTTCGACGCTTTCAGCATGTCGGACGGAACCTTGCGGCGCTTGGAGCCCTGATGGCTGCCTTCCAGAGTGTTTTGCCCCAACGATACCCTAGCGTGGTCGGCATCGAGGAACCGGAAGTGGCGTTGCACCCCGCGGCGATGCGCGCATTGGTGGACGCCCTCGATGATGCTACGCAGCGGACCCAAGTTCTTTTGACAACCCACAGTGCGGACCTTCTTTCGGCCCGGGATGTCAGTCCGGGCCAGGTGTTGGTTGTGCGTAACCGTGGTGGTAATACCCAGATAACTCCGGTGGATCCAGCCAGTCGGGAAATCATCCAAAAAGAACTCTACACGTTGGCCGAGCTTCAGCGCATGGACAAGCTCGACGTCGATGAGGCCGACCTGGAGCGCCAAATCCAACTAAGTCGAAATGGAGGGAGTTGAGGATGCCGCTGCGCGTGGTAGTCATCGTGGAAGGACACGGGGAAGATGCGTCGATCCGCAGATTGCTTGAGCGAATTTGGTACGAATTGTTAAGTGGCGACTTCATCGAGGTCATCCCCTGGAGGTCAACCCAGGGGCGCCTTCGCCAGAAAGAGGGACTGGGCCCCGTCGTTGAAGCTGCGGCGATCAAGTTGCACGCCACGGAGCGGACGGACCTTCACCGCCTGCTCTTGGTCTTGATTGACACGGAAAGCGAAGAGTGCCCGAAGACGATTGCCCCCGAGCGGATAGGATGGGCCAGGGAAATCCGCTCCGATCCAGCGACCGAGATTGTTTGCGTGATGCCCAATCCCATGTTCGAGACGTGGTTCGCGCTGCCGCTGCCTCCTTGCGAGGCAAAAATGATATGCCGGCCGACCTGTCCAAGCCTGAAGATCCTGAAAAAGAGGAGCTGGGCAAAGCTTGGGTCAAGAAACACTTGCCTCGGAAATACAAGGAAACCATCGATCAGCCGCGTTTCGTCGGCCACATCAGCTTGACCGAGTGCAGAGACTCGTCGCGGTCTTTTCGCAAGTTGGTGAAGGAACTTGAACAGCGTCTTCCACTGCCACCAGCAACAGTGCCGCCCGCTGTTTAGGGTCTGCCTTGACGGCAACGTCAAATGCCCGCAGAATGGGCACAGATGAACACCGATTTACACAGATAAATTCAGAAGGGGACCACGGCAATGGGACTTGGAAAACCCGGCATGGCGGTTGCTCTGTTCCTGTTGGCAACCCCGCTTCACGCCCAGGAATGGCAGCCCACGGCAGCCGCCAAATACCTGGATGAACGAGCCAACCGCTGGCTTGGTTGGTCAGGCGCGGCAAGGGGCCAGGCAACGGCTTGCATCAGCTGCCACACCACATTGCCTTATGCGCTGGCCCGGCCGGCCCTGGGCGGCTTGCTCGGCGAAACGGCGGCCGGACCCGCCGAGAAAAAGCTGATCGAGAATGTCAAACAGCGCGTCGCACATTGGGAGCGAATCGTCACCGTTGCCAGCGATGTCAAGGACCCGCTCGTTCCCTTTTACCAGGGGCAAAGACGGCGGCCGGCGCTGGGGACCGAGGCGGTGCTCAACAGCCTCGTGCTTGTGAATTTCGATGTCCGCCGCAATAAAAGCATATGGAGCGAGGACACCCTGACGGCCCTGACTCATCTATGGGAGCAGCAGCAGGACGATGGGGCCTGGCTCTGGTTGGAGTTTGGGCTGCGGCCCTGGGAAAGCGACAGCGGCTATTTCGGCGCATCGCTGGCGGCCGTCGCGGTGGGCATGGTCGGCAAGGATTACCAGGGCCAACCGGCCGTTGAGCCCAAGGTCGCCGCGCTCAAAAAATACCTGCGGACACGCTTCGCCAGCCAGCCGCTGCACCATCGCGTCATGGGCTTGTGGGCTGATAGTTGGTTGCCCGGTTCACTGGATGACGAAAAAGCCAAGCTCATCGAGGAACTGATCCAACGGCAGGAAGCCGACGGCGGCTGGAGCCTGGCCAAGCTCGGCAAGAGCGGCGCCAAAAGCGACTGGAAAGCACACGGCGCTTACCCCGAATCCACGCTCAGCGACGGCTACGCCACGGGATTGGTAGTCCTGGCGCTGAAGCGTTCGGGGCTCGTCGCCGACAACCCGGCACTGCGCAAAGCCGTCGCCTGGCTGTCCCGCCAGCAGCAGGACGGAGCCTGGCCGGCCAATTATCCCAATCGAGCGCGCGACCCGCAGAGCGACGTCGGCCAGTTCCTGCGCGAAGCGTCCAGTGCGTTCGCCGTCATTGCCCTGACTGAAAAGTGAGGCCTTTAGGAAGAGTGAAGAGTGAAGAGTGAAGAGTGAAAGGAAGACAATCCCCTTTCACTCTTCACTCTTCACTCTTCCTTCCCGACGTCGGTCGCGTGCATGCCGCGACCAGCGTGGATGTTTGGGTTCATTACGCCAGTGCTTGGTCCGTTCCAGCACGCCGACACGGTATTCCGCACCCACCACAAATCGCCAGGCCATCAGGGCGAAAGCCGCCGCCAGCGTCACGCACATCGCCACGCAGAACAAGTTGAAGAAATCGACGAACGAACCGGCGGCGTTGATGCCGAGGTAATTCTGCACAACCGACGCCGCAATGAACAGCAACAGGGCCACGATAAACATGATGGGCGATGTAACGCAAAACAGGACGAACCCTCCGACGTAGGTAATGCCCAGGGTGCTCAGCAAGCTGCGCCAGGAGGTCTTGGCCCGCACGGAACACCATAGGCCGGCCGCGCCGACGAAGAACATTGCCAGAAGCGTCACGGCGGTCCACAGCACCACCCAGAAAAATGCCGCCATGCCGCCGATCAAGGCAAAGGCTAGCGCCGGCAGGGCGTAGGCGGTCAGGTAGGGGATGCTGGCCCCGATGATGCCCCAGAGTTTGCCGCGGATCAGTTGATGGGTCTCCAGCGGCGTGAGCAGCAGCGCTTCCCACGTGCTCTTCTCGCGTTCGCCGGTCACCGCGCCCGAGCAGCGAATGGCGATCACCAGGCCCGCGAGCAGCATCACCACGAAGCCCTGGGTATAAAAGCCGCTGCCGCCCAGGGCCATTCTTTGGTGGATGCCGACCAAGCCGTCGATGTCGCCGGCCAGCATGGTCTTGATCACTTTGCCTGGGTTATCCGAATAATTCAACTTCTGAGCCAGGATGAACAGCGACGATGCCGAGGTTATCAGGAAAATGATGCCCACGCCGAGCCAGCGGGGCATGGTGCGAAGAAAAGCCAGTGGCGCCACGCCTTCGACGTGCCGTTCCTTCCAGCGCAACGGGTCGCCGCTGATCTCCGCCCGCCGCGTCAGCCAGCTGCGGGCCAGAAGCCCATGCAGCCCGGCGAGAACAGCCCGTGACCGGCCCTTGATCGAAAGAACAATGATGGCCGCGAGCAATGGCACCAAACCCGCCGCGATCCACACCAGCATGAACAGCGGCAATGCGACATACCACGGTTGTCTGCTGGTGCTGTCCAGATAGGGATTGGCCTGGCCAGTTGCCACCACGTACATTACCACCATTACCAGCCCAAAGGCGCTCCACGCGCAGGTGAACGCCAGCACCACCGGCCACCAGCGATTATGGCCGACATGCTCCAGGTACTTCAAATAGGAAGCCCGCAGCTTGAGCACGGCCAGCCCGAGGGATGCCAGGCCCAGCAGTCCCCAGGCCGTTACTGACGCTGCCAGGTGCAGGCTGCGCTCGGCCGGGTCGTCGAGCGACCAGCCGCTGCCCATGGGGTGAAGGGGATCCAGGCAATTCAGCAGCAACTCCAGCCAATTGAGCCAGATCGACGAGCCGCCAAGGGTGGAAGCGGCCAGGGCATCGTGCAGGACCGCTCCGCCGATGTAAAAGAGCGCTCCCACCGTATACAAGCCCAGCACGGCATCGCGCGTGTGCCGGCAAATCACCGAGGCCAGGAGACTCATCGAGCCGATGGCGAAGGCCATCGCCAGCGAGGAAATGCCCAGGGAAAGCAGCATCAGCAAATCGAGTCCGCCGAAGACGCCGAGGAAGCAGATGAGGGGCAGCGGCGTCAAAGCGATCAGGAACACTTGGTAAAGCCGGCCGATCAACTTGCCGACCAAAATCTCCCAGGGCTGCAGCTCGGTGACCAGCAGGTACTGCAGGGTGCCGCGCGATTTTTCATCGGTGATGGCCCCGGCCGCCAGCACGGGCGTGGCCAGCAGCAGCACCAGGTAATTCTGGGTGACGATCATGCCCAGGTAGTCCCGGCAAAAATCGGCGAGGGCGGCCGAGTCGAATGAATGCCGCTCGGCCTGTATCATCGCCCAATGAAGGAACAACTTGCCCAACAACTGGAGCACGATCCAGCCCGCATAGAACCAGCGGAAAAAATATGCCCGGTTGCGGCGAGCGCCGAGCAGCATTTCCTGATAGAGGACGGGACCTACCATGTTTATGACATGGTAAGCGGTTATGGTCCGGCACGCAAGTAGGTCCCGTTAGTAGGTCCCGTTAGTAGGTCCCGTTAGTAGGTCCCGTTAGTAGGTCCCGCCTGCCGGGCGGGACCTGAATGGCCAACTTGATCAATCCACCCAAGGTCCCGCCCGGCAGGCGGGACCTACTTACACCCACTATTTGGACTTGACTCCCTGCTGGGCCGACGTTATGGTCCCCGCCTCGAATCGAAACACATTCTCTGGCCAGGCTCCGCTGAGCGGGCAAGGTCCGTCGCCGCCGGGGGGCGGGAGCGAGCCGGCTGTGGATTGGGAGGGGATCATGCGCGTAAGTCTTTCACTGCCTGGATCGGCACGTTGGACCTTCGGCCTGCTCGGGCTGCTGGCCGCGCTGGCCAATGCCGGCCTGGCCGCGGCCCAAACCAATCCGCCAAGCCCGGCTGCGCTCAAGCATTACACCAAGGAACCCCTGTTCCACCTGCCCATCAAGTTCGATGAAAAATCGCGCAACAATATCCTGAAGGTCCAGCTTTACATAAAAACCGCTGGCGGCGATTGGCAGATGCGCGATGAAGCGCCGCCGACGCAAAAAGCCTTCACTTTCAAGGCGCCGGCCGACGGCGAATTCTGGTTTACGCTCGTCACCTTTGACTTCCGCGGCGAGCGCACGCCCCAAAACCTCAACCGCCTGACAGCCGACGACATCGTCATGGTTGTCGTGGACACTCAGGCGCCGACGTTTGAGCTTCAACCCGTCAAGACGCCCAATGGCGAGGTGCTGCTGCGCTGCGTGGTCATGGATGCCAATCCCGATTACAAGGCAATCAGGGTCGCCTACCGCGGCGCCGATCTGGCCATGCACAATCTCGAACAGGTCCCCGGACAGCAAGGCGCCTTCCGCGTAACCGGCCCGGAAATCCTCAACGATCTCTTGCGTGTAACGGTGACCGACCTGGCGCTCAACACGACGACCAAGGAGGTCAACCTCAAGGAAGCCGTGGCCACGCTGTGGCCAGGCAGCCAGAAGGTGCCTGTCCTGCCCATCATTCCGCCGATTCCGTCGTCGCCGCCCAGCCTGCCGCCGGCGAGCAACATGGCCGGCAACACTGGCATTTCGACGGTTGCCCAGAGTTTCACGCCGCCGTCGACGCCGGTGGTCGTTCCGTCCCCAGATAATCGACTGCCGCAAACCATGCCGGCAGCTCCGAGCGCTGTTCAGCAAACGACGGGCCCGATCCAGCAAACTGCAAACCCGATCCAGCAAACGACGGGCCCGATTCAGCAAACTGCAAGCCCGATCCACCAAACCACGAGCCCCGTCCAGCCAAGCACGAGTCCCGTCCAGCAAACGACGATGCAACGTCAGCTGATCGGCACCACGCGGGCCTCGCTGGAATATCGCATCGACCAGATCGGACCCAGCGGCGTCGGCAAGGTCGAGATTTGGGTGACCAGCGATCAAGGCGCTAGCTGGAAATTCCTTTGTGAAGACACCAATCGCCGCAGCCCGACGGAATTCAATCTGCCTGGCGACGGTCTTTACGGCATTCGCGTCGTGGTCACCAACGGCAACGGGTTTGGCGGCAAGCCGCCCATCGCCGGCGAACAGCCGCAGCTGTGGATGGAGGTCGACACCACCGCCCCGGTCGTGCAGCTGAGAGAGCTGGAGCCGAATGCCAACACCGGCACCATCGACATCCGCTGGACCGCCACGGACAAGAATCTCGGCGCCGAGCCGATCAATCTCTCCTTCGCGACGCGCCGTGAAGGGCCGTGGCAGCCCGTCGCGCGAAACCTGAAAAACGACGGGCTTTACCGCTGGCCGATTCCGCGTGACATGGGCGCCCAGTTCTTCATTCGCGTCGAAGCGACTGACCTGGCCGGCAACGTGACCCGCAGCGAATCGCCGACCGCGGTGGTCCTGGACATGACCGAGCCTCGTGCCAGCGTGATCGGTGTCACCGCCGTGCCGGTTCCGCCGACGCCGCTGCGGGGGAATTAGTGGCGGGTGGTGGGTGGTGAGTGGTGGGTGGTGAGTGGTGAGTGGTGAGTGGTGAGTGGTGAGTGGGGAATGGTGTAAAAAAGACAAAGCCTCTGGCGTATACCAGAGGCTTTTTTTGTTGCCACCACTCACCACTCACCCACTCACCTACTGATTGGGCATGGGCATATTCTTGGCCTTGCGGATAGCACTCTGCTTGCGCAGTTCGGCCCGGCGGCGGATCTCGCATGGTTTTTCGTAGTGCTTGCGCTTGCGAAGCTCCTTTTGCAAACCGCTGCGCTCGAGGAGTTTCTTGAATCGACGAAGAGCTGCTCCGATGGGTTCTCTGTCGTGCACGCGCATCCGTAAGGGCATATTGTCTCCCAAATCGCTCAATTGCCAGCTGTTAAAGACGACACAACCCCCGCAACCGTCTTTTCCCTGGCTATGACCGGCCAGGGCGGCAAAGACGATTTCGGAAGTATCAGCTATTTAGATAGTGCACCAACCACGGCGTGTCAAGTCCATTGCCCCCGAAACCCCTGGCATCGCGTGCTTCCCTGATGTACAAAGAAGGTGCGTCCCCGATGAACCATCGCCCCTCGCCCTTCGCCAAAGGTGCCGGCCACATGGGTGTATTCAAGGAATTCGTCGTCCATCACTGGTATTTTGCCTTTCCGATGTTCGCCATGTCGCTGTTCGCCCTGGCGCTGGTGTTGTGGCGGCTGTTGCTCAACAGATCCGCGCCACCAACATTGACGCTTTTTTGCCGCAGCTGCAAGACAAGCTGGCCAAGGAGGGTGTCGAAGGCGCCATTCGCTTTTGCAACACGCAACCCGGACTGATCCCTCGCAAGCTTTGCGTGGCAGGGTTGGAGACTTCACGCCAGGGATTGGCGGCCATGCGCCGGGCGATGGTCAACGTGGTCGAATTGGAAATCCTGCCCCAGCTCAATTTTCTGCTGCCGATGACGTTGGCCATCGCCAAGATCGCCACCATGGTCGGCTTGCTGGGCACTGTTATCAGCATGATCGGCACCTTCTCTGAGTTGACAGCCATGAAGAAAGGCACTGAGATTGGCAACCAAGGCCGTGACATCGGCCTGGCGCTGTTCGCCACCGCGCTGGGGTTGGTGACGGCCATCCCGCTGGTTTTTGCCCATGTGCTTTTCAAGGCCTGGAACCACAATTTTGAGTTGAAAATGAAAAGCGTGGCCCAGAAACTGCTCCTGATGGTGCAGTCGGCGAAGGCCGCCCCGGCCCCGGCCAGCACCCCAGCCGCCGTGCCGACGCCGGCCGCCGCACGCCGGTGATGCTTGGATTTGACAACCACGAAACAGACGAAAAACACGAAAAAAACAAATGTTAGATCATGGCTGAAAACCGGCGGCTCCTGGATATTTGGATCGTTGAGACGAACACCGCGTACAAGGCCGTGCCGTTCGAGACCGTCGCCAACTGGCTGCAGCAGGGCCGGCTCCTGCCTGAGGATCGCGTTCGGCCCGGTGGCACGCAGGACTGGTATCGCATCGACAGTATTAAGGCGCTCACTCCCTATTTGCCGCAAGCCCAGCCGCAAGGCGTCGAAGACCAGGCGGAGGCCCTGGAACCGGTCGAAGCCGAGCTTTCCTGGCGTCATCCCGGCGACGACGAGGAAGACGACCCGGACATGATTCCCTTGATCGACGTGTCGTTGGTGCTGCTGATTTTCTTCATGATGACTGCCGCCGTCGAGTCGGGGATGTTCACGCCCATCGACACGCCGCCCGCGAAGATCAGTTTGGCGGCCATCACGGAAGGCAGCTATTTTGTGGCCGTCGACAGAGATGCCAAGGGGGGAGTCCGCTATGGGCTGGGCCGGGACGACAAGGAGCTCGAGGAGATGGGTCCGGCCATTGCGCCGGTGCTGGCACGGCTGCAAAAGGAGCTAAAGGACGTTGGCAAGGAAGTGCGGATCAACATTCGCGCCGACCAGAAACTGCCGATCGAGGTCATCAAGGATGTGACGCTTCAGCTGCAGGGGTTGGAAAACGCCATCAACGCCGGCCGCGACCGCGACAACCGGGAGCGAGTGAAGTTTCGCATAGATGGAGAAGTTCGGACATCCGACACATAGTAGTAGGCACACTCCATGTGCCGTTTAGACGCGAAACGGCACACGGAGTGTGCCTACTACTTTGATTTCCGCTTCGCCGCCAACTGAGCCCTGCGGTGCTCGATCGCCAGTTTCTCGGCGGCCGGATCGAGCCCGTACTTCAATTTGGCAGCCCTCTTCAGCCTGGGCCGCGCAAGGTCGGCGGATTGAGGCGATGACACCATGACGATATTCTTGACCTTGGCAGCGGGAGCCTTCGATTTCTTGGCGGATTTCCGTGGTTGAGCCGGCGGCGCATCCACCCCTTCCGGCTCGGCCAACTCGATTCCAAACACGTCGGCAAGCTCGTTTTGATCAAGTGTCTTAGTACCAGTCACGTTCTGCGTGGTGGCGCTCGGCACCGCTTCCTGGATCAATTCGAGATGATCGACCTTGCGCAGTTGGAAGAGCAAATCGGGCTGGTGATCGAGCCGGGCTCCGACGCCGTACATCACCGCCGCCACGTGCTTGCACATGCCGGCCCAATCGGGGCAGGAACACGACAGCTTGATTTCGCTGGGCTTGGGAAAAAGGCCGCTGTCCTGATCCGTGACGATGTCCATCACGCCACTGGACAGCCGGCCCTGAAGCAATTCCACCAGCGAGCCGATTTCGCCGGCGCAGCGGCGCTTGATGAGATGCCAGTGGTCGTCCGGCACCGGGGCGATGGTGATGGCCACTGTATAAAGGCTCGATCCGCTTACCAGGGCCGTGATCTTGCCTGGGTGAATCTGCAGGTCCACCACCGATCCATTGCGGACATAAGTACGGCCGCGCGGCAAGCGATTTTCGTAATCGCTATATGATTCGAGATTCTCGCACCACGACTTGCCCCAAAACGTGTTGGCAATGTTGCGGCCCTCGAGAACAATTGGCTGGATGTTCTGGCCTTTTTTGCGGCGTGTCTCCATTTCCCTGGCTGCTTGGGCCCGTCGGCGAGCCACGCTGACATAGGGCCGAAATCGATACCACATCGGATACTCCTTTCCCTGGTTGACCTTGTTGGGTTAAGAGGCTCCCAAAAAGGAGACGGCCCCCTTGCCGGAACGGCCCGGAGGGTGCTTCGCACAACGGGGCCTGTCCTCTTTTTTGGGAGCCTCTTAGCATTTTATTACGTTTCCAGGGCTTTGTGCACGTCCAGGGCCACGAATTCCAGCAATTCGTCGTTTTCCATCTCCGTCAGCAGCCGCTCGCCGCCTTCGACCACGTCGCGGGCCAACTCCGATCTTTTCGGCGATCATGGCGTCGATCCGCTCCTCGACGGTGCCCCGGCAGACGAATTTGTGGACCAGCACATTGCGTTTCTGGCCGATGCGAAAAGCGCGGTCGGTGGCCTGGTTCTTCGACGGCCGGGTTCCACCAGCGATCGAAATGAATCACCTGCGACGCCGCGGTCAGGTTCAGCCCGGTGCCCCCGGCCTTGAGCGAAAGGACAAAGAACGGCGGTCCGCTTTCGCTGCTGGAAACTCTCCACCAGGTCGCGCCGCTTGCCGACCGCCGTGCCGCCGTGCAGCACCAGACCCGGCCGGCCAAACACCCCTTCGAGAAAACGGGCCAACGGCTCGGCCATCTCGCGGAACTGCGTGAAGACCAGCGCCTTTTCCTGCCGCTGGGCCAGCTCCTCGCACAGCTCGGCCAGGCGCTGAAACTTGCCGCTGTGCTCGGGATCGTAGTCGCCGTTGCCGAGCAACTGGGCCGGATGATTGCAGATTTGCTTCAGGCGCATGCAATTGGGCCAGCACCAGGCCGCGGCGCTGAATGCCCGTCGGAATTCTCCAGGTTTTTCTTCAGCTCGCGGATCGATTGCTCGTACAAGGCGGCCTGCTGCTTGGTCAGGCCGCAGTAGGCGTTCATTTCGGTCTTGTCGGGCAGATCGGCGATGACCCGTTTGTCGGTTTTCAGCCGGCGCAGAATATACGGCTGGACCAGAGTCCGCAACGGTTGATAGAGGCTCGGTCAGCGTCCATCTTGATGAAATTCGCGAACGCCTTCGGACCGCCGAGCAAACCGGGATTCAGGAAATCGAACAACGACCACAGATCGGACAGGCGGTTTTCCACCGGCGTGCCCGTCATGGCGATCTTGCCTGCGGCTTTCAGCTCCTTGGCGGCGCGGGCCTGGCGGGTGCCGGCATTCTTGATGGCCTGGGCTTCGTCGAGAATGACCATGTTCCAGGTTCGCCGGCGCAGCGACTCCAGGCGGACCAGCATGCCATAGGTGGTGATGACCAGGTCGCGATTGTCCGCGTCGGCGGCGCCGAATTCCTTCTTGTCGGCCGGTGTTTCCGAAGGGTGAGCGACCGCGAAGGTCAGCGACGGCGCGAACCGGGCCAGCTCCGCCTTCCAGTTGGCGATCAGCGACGCCGGCACCACCAGCAGACTGGGCCTTGCCGCGGGGGCCGGTTTTGGGCCGGCCTCTCGTTTGAGGGCCAGCAAGAGGGCGATGACCTGGACGGTCTTGCCCAGGCCCATGTCGTCGGCCAGGCAGGCGCCGAGGCCAAGCTGGGTCACGAAATGCAACCAACCCAGGCCGGTGCGTTGATAAGGCCGCAGCTCGGCCCGCAGTTCGGGGGAACTGTCATCGCCCCTGCGTCCGGCGCCCGCAGCCGGCTGAGCATCGCTTCGAGCATGGGGCCGGCCGTCAAACCGGTCCATGCGCGTGAGTGATCGGTAAGTGCCGCGCCTTCGCCCCCGATCTGAAACTGCGGGACACCCGACAGCATGCGCATGCCTTGAAAAAACGTCAGCCCGTCCTTGCGCACTTCCTTGGCCACCTTCTGCCAATGGGCCAGTGCCGCCGTCAACTGCTCGCGGTCGACTTCCACCCATTTGCCCTTGAGCTGGACCAAGCCTTCAACGCTCGCGAGCAGCTCTTTGATCTCGGCCGGGGTCAGCGTCTCGCCGTCCAGCGCCATGTTCACGGAGAATTCGAGCAGCGAACCGGCTGTCAAGGGCTCGCCGCGCCGGCCGTCGATCTGCACTCGCACCGCCGGACGCGGCGGATGGCCTGGCTTCCACCAATCGGGCAGGCGGACGATCAAGCCGCTTTCCTCGAAAATCGGCACGTCTTGCAAAAATCTGTAGGCCTCGCGCGGCGACCAGGCCAGCGGGTGGTAAACTTTGCCGGAGGCGACCAACTCCTTCACCAGATCGCTGCGCTCGGACGCTCTCTGCAGGGGAACCAAAAGACCCAGAAGAGCTTGCCTGTTGTTGTCGCCTGCGTATTGCTGCAGCGACCGCCCCAGCGGTTCGTGCTGAACGCGACCCTGCGACGACAGACGGCTGGCATAAGTCGCCAGGAACGCGAACGGATGCTGCCGGTCGCGCTTGTTTTCCGCCAGGTGCAGCGTGACGCGTCCGACAAACCGCCATTGCGGGTTTTTCTCACTGAGGTAGGCTTGCGCCCCGCCGGATGATGTTTGATTTCGTCGCGCACGTGGGCGTCGAGATCAGTCCACCAGCCGGCCAGCGCCTCTTCGCTCAGGTATTCCAGACCGGCCATCGGCGGAGCTTGCACAACCAAAAAAGATAGTTCCAAGCTTGCCGGCGGCGGTGTGGGCGGCAGGGCATTTTCGTGAGTTTCGCACTGGCAAAGCCGCGTCAGGTAGGTTCGCGCAAACGCGCGGCAAAATTCCAGGTCTGGGGGCAGACTGGCCTGCAAGGCGCTCGTCGCCAGGTATAGCAGACCGGCCGCGGCGCTCTGCTCGAAGGCGGCAGCAATCGGCTTGGCGATCGCGGCGGATTCGAGCCCGGATCCTTGCTCCAGCAAGACCAGGTGGCCAGTCGGCGTGACGGTGAGTTGATGCGGCATGGGATATTAGTGCGGTTCGACTCCACCGACCCGTAAGGCGAACGTATCTTTCCAGCATTGTATTTGCGGCAAGGGCGGTGGGCCTGGGGCTTTATGCTTTGTCGATATTTCGACCAGTTCGGCATTAGGGTACGAGACGAAAGCCCAAACCCACGTGCAGGACATGATGCTGGTCGCGTTTGCAAGCCAACGCGACCCAAGCCCAGGTATCCACAAAAATCATCTTTCCGGCTTTCCGTAGATGTATTTGTCATGATTATCCGCACCGTCGGGAACCCCTTCACCGATACCGATGACCGCGGCCAGCGGATCGAAGTCCGCGTCCACCGGCGTGATAGTCGAATGGACTACCGTGCCCTCGGCAAGCGTTAGGGCCTGCTTCAATTGAAGTTGGCCGTTTTGAAAGACCGCATCGACAGAAATGGCCATCGGCGTTGATCCTGAAAGGCACATTGTAGTAGGCACACTCCGTGTGCCGTTGTGCGTGTCACGGCACACGGAGTGTACCTACTACTATACACCAGCCGCGCCAATCCGAAAACCTCGTAGCGACCTGGCGGTTACGCCCGCACCAAAATCGCCCCCAGCAGCATCATCTTGGCGAACGGGTTGCCCTCCATCTCCGGCGCAAAGCTGATCCGTGGCCCGCCGCCGTCCAGCGAATAATTGCCCAGCTCATGTCCCTCGATCGCCAGGAATCGGCCCCGATTGCTGGCGTCGGGCTGCTCGACCAGTGCCAACCACTGACCAAAACCATCGACGATGGCTCGGCCGCGCAGCGCGCCGACGAGGCGGCCGTCGGCGTCGATGAGTTGCCAAGCCCCGGGCCACCCCCAACCGCGACGCAGGCTGAACACCAGGGAACCGTCCGGCGCTTCGCAGACCTCCAGTGTTCGCCGGTCCAACCAGCGCAGCCAGCGTGGGCCGCGCTGTGGCGCCTGGCGGACGTGACCGAGCGTTTTGCCCGCGGCATCCGCAACGGCACGCACCGCGCGCCCGGTTCGCCGGAGGGGCAGCCTTGCCAGGGACCCAGGAGCAACGACGATTGTTCCAGCATGATTGCGGTCGTGCCGGATATGCCGGCGAAATTCCGAGTTTAACGGGTTTGCTTGCAGTGCAAAGTTGAGCTACATTTGGGCAAGGTACGGAAACGAGGCCCTCCCCATCTGCGAGTCAAACCTTCATGCCATCCATTGTTTGCAACGTTGCCGCGATCGGCGTGGCTGCTCTCTTTTACGCCTGGCGCACCCATTATTGCAGGCACCAGCAGCTCCGCGAGCGCGTCGCTTATTTACTGTGGGTCGTGGCCAACCAGGGCTGCTAACCCAATGCCGGGCGCCTGGCCGCGCTTCTCCCGCGGCAAGTTGACTGCCCCCATGCTGTAACCTATGTTTCGAGCGTGCAGGATGCCAACGCTCAACCGACAAACCCCTTTGCCAGATCCTCCCCGAAATCAATTTCCCCGTTTCTCTCGATGCCGTCGCGCCACTCGGTAGCGCGGCGGAATTGGCTCGGGCCAGCGTGCCCAGGCCGGCATCCTCCACCGAGACAGAGGCCCCCGTCCGCGCCCAGCGCGGCGGGGCCTCTGTTATTTGCGCTGCGCCGGCAAAGTAGTAGGCACACTCCGTGTGCCGTTTTGCGTTTCAAACGGCACACGGAGTGTGCCTACTACTATGTGCCCACTAGCCGCACGGGCACCCCCCGCTCCGCCAGGTACTTTTTCGTGACCGGTATGGGATATTCGTTGTAGTGGAAAATGCTTGCCGCCAGCGCGGCGTCGGCGTGGCCGGTGGTCAGGGCCTGCAAAAGATGCTCCGGATGGCCCGCGCCGCCGCTGGCGACAACGGATATCTTGACGGCGTCGGCGACGGCCCGCGTCATTTCCAGATCGTAGCCGGCCTTGGTGCCGTCGGCGTCCATCGAGGTCAGGACAATCTCGCCAGCCCCTAGCTCCTCGACTCGCCTGGCCCAGGCCACCGCCTCCAAACCTGTCGGCACCCGCCCCCCATTGACGTGGACTTCCCAAATGACGCGGCCTTCCCGCTGGACGCGGCGAGGGTCGATGTTGACCACGGTCGCGCAATTGCCGAACTTGCGGGCCACCTCGGTTATTAGCTGGGGCGTCCGCACCGCGGCCGAATTGATGCTAATTTTTTCCGCCCCTGCCTGAATCAAACGGGTGGCATCCTCCAGAGTGCGAATGCCGCCGCCGACGGTGAAAGGCATGAAAATCTCTTCCGCAACCCGCCGCACCACTTCGAGCATGATGTCACGCCCCTCGTGGCTGGCACTGATGTCGAGAAAAACCAGTTCGTCGGCGCCATCCTCCTCGTAACGCCGGGCCACCTCGACGGGGTCGCCCGCCTCGCGCAGCTGCAAAAAGTTGACACCCTTGACCACGCGGCCCCGGTCAACGTCGAGACAGGGGATGATGCGTTTGGTAAGCATGATGAAGAGTGAAGAGTGAAGAGTGAAGAGTGAAAAATGCCATTTAATGTCACTCTGCATTACGATACAAACTCGACGGTTGTCGATCCACCATCCCTCATGAGTGTAAGACGCCCTTTGCGAATCTAGCATTTTACGCAGCTTGCCCAGTCGCCGGCTTCCTATGGCGGCGGAAAGCGCTGCCTGGCCGGGCGTGGATGTGCGTGGCCAGGCGGTTGTCGTCACTGAGCACGGCCGCGCACACTTGGAGGATCGCCTCGGCACCCTCCGGATTGTCCCAGAATTTCTCTGTCCCCTTTACCCGATAGTTGAATTCCTTGATGAGCGACTCGACGGCGCTCGACGTCACCGGCAGACCCTGCCGGCGGTATTCCGCATAGTTCATGCGTTCGTGGTTGTTTCGCAAATACGTGATGGTTCGCCGCAACGCTTCGCGAGGATCCGTAGCCGGCGGCGGACCCGTGCCCGAATAGGGTCCCAAGGCCTCGAAACGGGTTTCGAGTTCAGCCATCACCTCTTGCACCCGCCCTTGCCAGCACTGGGTTAGCCACGCGACATACAACTGCCAACGCTCAGACACACTTGCCGCCAGCACCGTCGCCGTCACGTACAAGTAAGTCAACGGATGCACGAAGTCGGCGACAGGCGTCATCCAGGAGAACCACTTGCGGTGCAGCGTCCAGATCCACGCTCCGCCATCGCCCAATAACGCGCCGCGCGGCGCCTCTTGGAAATTGCGCCGGTACGCTTCTGCCGCCACCATCTTGCCGAACTCGGCGCTCTCCTGCATCGTTGCCACACAGGTGCGTGCCGCCTTGGTGCGTTTGGGAGGCCACGCCGGTTGCTCCGGCTCGGCGTCCTCTTCAGCCGCAGATGGCGTGGTAGGCTGGATCGTTTCCCTTCCCAGACTCAGTTCCGCCAACTGCGGCAACTCATTTTCCTGACGCGGGCCGTGGTGCGCTTGCATGTCCCGCACCAGCTTATCCACCGTCGGCGCATCCAAAAAACACTTAGGCGGCTGGGGGTGTGGATCTTCGGCGAACGTTTCTCCCTTGAGCGTCAGCAAGCACGCGACCTTGTCTTCTTTCCATTGCTGCTGATGCACGCCCACGCCTTGGCCCGTGGCCCGCGTATTGAGACGCCCACCATCCAGCGAGATCGAGACCAGTTGCGGCGCTGGCTCGGTCGACGGCTGCCGCCGATGATGCACGTAGTCTTGCGTGGCCTGATCGCGCTGCGCCGCCATCTCCGTGCCGATTTCCTCGGTCAAACGATTGATGTGCCGGCCGCTGATCGAGAATTCACCCACCAGCTTGAGAACCGCTGCCGCTAATTCGTGCGATTTTACTTGGGCGGCCGCTGCTACGATCTTGTGCAGAATCGCCGGACTATAACCGTTAACACCGATCTTCAGCAGCAGACGTTGAGGGAAAAAAAGCCCGACGACAAGTCGGGCAATAGCACATGGGTTCTTGCTGCTCAAAGGTGCCGCCGCGCACCACCACAGACCGCTCCTGCAAAGTGACGCCACAGAGATGACCACATTGAGGACAGGCCTGCTCGGCGCCCAGCAGCCGGCCTTGCTGAGAGGTCGCCTCTTCGAGAGCTCCTGCCGTCAGCCCGCGGGCGGCGGCCACGGCCACGTCTTCCATCTGACTCAAATCGACATCCAGCCCAGGCCCGTCGTCACCGAAGGCCTGTCGCACGACAATTTTTCCCCAGTTCTTCGCGAGTTTCGTGATCTGTTCCAAATCCTCGGCGGTTAGCTTCCTTGAACCCATGACAAGCCCATCCTTGAAGTTAGCACGATTAGGCAAGGCGAATTTCCAGCTGCCATCCTACAAACTCCACTTTGCCGCGCAAAGGGGGTCCTGCACTCATTAGGGAGTGTAAGACGCCCTTTGCGAATCTAGCATTTTACGCAGCTTGCCCAGTCGCCGGCTTCCTATGGCGGCGGAAAGCGCTGCCTGGCCGGGCGTGGATGTGCGTGGCCAGGCGGTTGTCGTCACTGAGCACGGCCGCGCGCACTTGGAGGATCGCCTCGGCACCCTCCGGATTGTCCCAGAATTTCTCTGTCCCCTTTACCCGATAGTTGAATTCCTTGATGAGCGACTCGACGGCGCTCGACGTCACCGGCAGACCCTGCCGGCGGTATTCCGCATAGTTCATGCGTTCGTGGTTGTTTCGCAAATACGTGATGGTTCGCCGCAACGCTTCGCGAGGATCCGTAGCCGGCGGCGGACCCGTGCCCGAATAGGGTCCCAAGGCCTCGAAACGGGTTTCGAGTTCAGCCATCACCTCTTGCACCCGCCCTTGCCAGCACTGGGTTAGCCACGCGACATACAACTGCCAACGCTCAGACACACTTGCCGCCAGCACCGTCGCCGTCACGTACAAGTAAGTCAACGGATGCACGAAGTCGGCGACAGGCGTCATCCAGGAGAACCACTTGCGGTGCAGCGTCCAGATCCACGCTCCGCCATCGCCCAATAACGCGCCGCGCGGCGCCTCTTGGAAATTGCGCCGGTACGCTTCTGCCGCCACCATCTTGCCGAACTCGGCGCTCTCCTGCATCGTTGCCACACAGGTGCGTGCCGCCTTGGTGCGTTTGGGAGGCCACGCCGGTTGCTCCGGCTCGGCGTCCTCTTCAGCCGCAGATGGCGTGGTAGGCTGGATCGTTTCCCTTCCCAGACTCAGTTCCGCCAACTGCGGCAACTCATTTTCCTGACGCGGGCCGTGGTGCGCTTGCATGTCCCGCACCAGCTTATCCACCGTCGGCGCATCCAAAAAACACTTAGGCGGCTGGGGGTGTGGATCTTCGGCGAACGTTTCTCCCTTGAGCGTCAGCAAGCACGCGACCTTGTCTTCTTTCCATTGCTGCTGATGCACGCCCACGCCTTGGCCCGTGGCCCGCGTATTGAGACGCCCACCATCCAGCGAGATCGAGACCAGTTGCGGCGCTGGCTCGGTCGACGGCTGCCGCCGATGATGCACGTAGTCTTGCGTGGCCTGATCGCGCTGCGCCGCCATCTCCGTGCCGATTTCCTCGGTCAAACGATTGATGTGCCGGCCGCTGATCGAGAATTCACCCACCAGCTTGAGAACCGCTGCCGCTAATTCGTGCGATTTTACTTGGGCGGCCGCTGCTACGATCTTGTGCAGAATCGCCGGACTATAACCGTTAACACCGATCTTCAGCAGCAGACGTTGAGGGAAAAAAAGCCCGACGACAAGTCGGGCAATAGCACATGGGTTCTTGCTGCTCAAAGGTGCCGCCGCGCACCACCACAGACCGCTCCTGCAAAGTGACGCCACAGAGATGACCACATTGAGGACAGGCCTGCTCGGCGCCCAGCAGCCGGCCTTGCTGAGAGGTCGCCTCTTCGAGAGCTCCTGCCGTCAGCCCGCGGGCGGCGGCCACGGCCACGTCTTCCATCTGACTCAAATCGACATCCAGCCCAGGCCCGTCGTCACCGAAGGCCTGCCGGACGACAATTTTTCCCCAGTTCTTTGCGAGTTTGGTGATCTGTTCCAAATCCTCGGCGGTCAGCTTCCTTGAACCCATGACAAGCCCATCCTTGAAGTTAGAACGCTTAGGCAAGGCGAATTTCCAGCTGCCATCCTACAAACTCCACCTTGCCGCGCAAAGGGGGTCCTGCACTCATCCCTCATCCCTCGCCCCTGCTGACCTTGCATTCTTGAGCCGCAGGCGCTATGAGAGAGTGGATGCACCACCGCTGTCCCAGCGTTTTGAGGCTACGATGTCTGAGGACCTGCCGCGTGAGGAAGTGCTTGCCAAAGTCGACAGCTTCGTGGCGGAATTGCTGCGCGCCGCCGGCGTGGAAGCGCCGCCCGTCGACGCCATTGCGTTGGCCCAGCGGCACCTGGGCATGACCATCTGTCTGGACCGCCGGCAACCGTCGCGCGGCCGGGCCCAGCGCACCGATGGCAAATCGCAGATTTTCCTCAAACCCGAGCCGACCGCGGAGCGCCATCAGTGGACCGTCGCCCACGAAATTGGCGAGCATCTTAAAACCCAGCTGCTCGAGCGCCTGGGCATCGACCCGGACCAGACCCGGGCCATGGCCGGCGAGTCGCTGGCGAATCTCTTCGCGCATCGTCTGCTGGTGCCGGCTTGCTGGTTCGGCTCCGACGCGGCGTCTCTTGGATATGATGTCTTGGAGCTCAAACGGCGTTACAGCACATCGAGTCACGAGGTGATCGCGTTGCGTTTGCTCGACTTGCCGGAGCCGGCGATTATCACGATTGTGGACAACGACCACATTTATCGCCGGCGCAGCAATGCCTGGCGAGTACGTAAAGTCCTTGAGCCGATCGAGCGCGAATGCCAGCGTTATGTCAACCACTACAGCCGTCCAGCCGTGCGGCGCGAGGGCGGCTGGACGGTGCATGGTTGGCCGGTGCATCAAGCCGACTGGAAGCGCGAAATCCTCCGCAGCGTCGTGGAAATGGACGGATAATGATTGATTTAAGTGCCGTCCGCCAGAGCATTGCCGCGGTGCTGTCGCCGGGCTGTTTCTACGCGTCGCTGCCGCTACGGCTGGAGTGGGAACACCTATCTGCCGACGATACGCCCTGGGAAGTATCTCGCGGCTGTCTCTTCGCCCGCCACCTCAGTCGGGCCACGGCCATTTTTGAGACGTGGAATGTCTGGTTATTGCAAGACAGCGAGCGTTCCGGCGAGCCGCTGCTATCCTTGAAGCTGGACAGCGAACACGGCCAGCTGCACGTCGTCCGGGGGATCTGGTGCTGGACGTGGGAAGGTTACCAGGCCGAGGACAACGTCTTCCTCAGCCGCGAGGTGCCGCGCTGGGTCCGCGAATTGGTGGGCACGGTAGATATCGGGCCAGACAGCGGCGAGTCGCTGCAAGCGAACCTGGCGTGGTGGGTATTCAGGGCGGTGGTCGGGCTGAGCCGGCTGCCTTTAACTTCTGTCGAGGCGCCGCTTCCTGGGTTCTCGCTCGGTGAGTTGGCTTATTTCTACCATCCCAGCCGTTTAGCGACCGACCCACTCACCTCGTGGCCGGAGCTGCTGGCTCACTACCACGATCAATGGCCGTCAGAAGTGCGGACCAAATGGCTGGAGTTCCTGCTGCGCTGCGCACCCGCGAGCGCGGTTGGCGATGCTGCCACGGCATTCGCCAAACGTTGGCTTGATAAAGGCCGCAGCACTGCCGACGCCGTTGCATTGCTGCGTGCGGTTTTCAACGAGGTTGCCCTGTCGCCCTACACCGATTTTGTCGACAAAACCTTGGCGTTCTTGCGGCAGCTGGTCGAAAAGGCATTCCTCACCGCCCAGCAGCACGTCGATTTTCTCGGCTGGTTGCTGCGCCAGCTTGCTCGTCATTTGACGGCTTACGACCTTATTACCTTTCATCATCGCGGCGCCAACTACCCCGATGCATTGCTGCTCGACAGCGCGCTAAAGGAATTCTTGCGACTCCTGGAGCTTTACCCAGCGTTGTTCGAAGGTGACGACCGTCCGGCGCGGTTGAGGCGCCGAGCGCTGAGGTTGGCGTGGCTGCACCGCCGCCGTTACGAGGGCCATGCCGTGCCGGACGCGCCGACATCGCCCGGCGAAAACATGCGGATTTTGCCGCCGCCCTTTGAGCGCGTGCCGGAGGAGCAAATCTTCAACCCTGGCAAACGCCAAAAACGCCTGTACTACGGCGATCCGTTGCCGAACCACGTTGGGCCGCATGGTCAGCGCGTGCAGGAGCAATGCGGACGCGATTTGCAGGATGTGCACGAGTTGCGCGAGCTGGGCATGGCGATTTTCATCGAACGGCCGTTGGGCGCGGGTAAGGCTCCCGGCGAGCCGGATTTTTCGCCGCTGTTGGCTCACGAGGGATATAGTCGATCCCTGGCCGAGCGTGCGCTCGGGGAACTGCAGCGCGAGCCGCTGTTTGCGTTGTCGGCTAACGATGCCGCGGTGTGCCGTGGGTTGCTGGCCCAGCCATGGCCAACGGGGGGCATACCGGCCCATACGTTGCCCACGGAGCCGCCGCGCGTCGTATCGCTGGCCGATGCTGCCAAGGCAGCGGGCGACTTCGTGATCCTGCGGACCTTGCCGGCGAGTGTCCGAGCATTTGCGCCTGGCCCCAAGCGGCGGCATTGTTGCGGGAGCGGCAAATCAATTTGGACGAAGCGGGCAACTGGCTAATCGTGGCAAACGTCACCGCTGACGGCCAACCCGACGTTTTGATTCGTCATGAATTGCGAGATTTCGAAAGAAAGGAAAGTTGAAATGGCACACCACGAAATCGAAAGGATCCAACGTGACGAATTAGCGCTATCCGTGGCCCATGCTTTGATGATCGCCAACGATGCCGCGACCGCTCAGGGGGTGGCGTTGGAGCGATCATTGGTCACGATTACCGAGGAAGCCGGTTCGCCGCGTGGTATTTGGCGAATTCACTATGGCCCGCGCGACATTGTCAACCGCCGGGGAGGAGATTTTACCGTTGTCGTTGAGGAAAAGACGGGCAAAGTGCAGCGCGTCATTCGGGGCCAATGACCAAAGATGTTGCAAGGACATTGGCGCGTTTTTCAGAAGCACACGGATTTTCGCCGTCACCTTTGCTCGCTAACCAGGACTTTGGCAAGCGGACCGTCCTTGGAGGCAAACCGGCAATAACCGGGCTTGTCATTGACACCTACGATTGCCACAAGACCATTAAACAGGTATACGAGTGCCCGCGGTTGTCCACCCAGGTATTGCCATTCCACACGGATGTCATCGAGAGCAACCGCCTTGTCGAAATGTCCTTCGTTCGTCACAAACTCCTTGCAGTTTGAAAAAGGAAGGTTATGCCGGTCAGTCCAATCGGGTTTTTCGGGAGTTGGGCACCGCTTATAGACCCAGACATCGGCGACAATAGTGGTTCCCTTTTTCAAGTAGGCATAAGCCACTTTGCCATCGTCATCAAAGGTCAATCTGAACTCGCCACACGGCGATATGAAATCGACCATTATGCCATTTCCGGGTTCCAATTTGGCCTCTCGGCGTTCCAGGGTTGTCACGATTCGGAGTACCTCGTCAGGTTTCATTTTTCAGCAGTTCACTAGCGCGTGCATCATGCTCGCTGGCAAGCTGGTTAAACGATGAAAAACCCGACCGCTTTTCGCCGCCTTTTCTCCCTGCCTCCTCAAGTCGAGCGCTATACTCCTCCGCAGTGGACCAAGGCCAGCACGGCTCCGGGTTCGCGGCCGCCGCAACAATCTCGGCGTCCTTTTTGCCTTCGTTCGCTGTCCAGGCTTTGATGAAAACGATCAGGGATGCACCTGAAATACCATGGGCAAGCTGAAGCCGGTGTGCGGGCCGCTGGTAACATTCCGGCTCCCACTCTTCCTTTGCCCAAGCAGACAGGTATTCAATTTCGGGTTTGGTCAGTTTCATGGTGCATTGTCCTCCACGTACCTATAGCCTTGCAGGGCTCCAGGCATCAGTTTTTCTTCGGCGATCCATAGTTCGGGCGTCATGCAGTCATCAGTCGGGGTTTTTTGACTGCCGTAGTCTTTGGCCCGCAATTCCATTTTTGTCCTCGAATACCGAAGAGGCGTGCGCACCGAAATCACCAAGGTCTTACCGTCTACATCGTATTCTACCGCGCCCTGGCAGTAGGGACAGGTGATTGCCCCTCCCGGTTTTTGACCAACAACCGCCTTGAATTCCGGTTTGGCCTGATCCTCGTTGGGCACCATTTCAGCTAACAGGTCTCGTATGTGATGCAGACAACCTGGGTGCGGACAAGGTTGGTCAGGCCAAGGTGAAGCCATGATTGGCACCCTTCATTTCAGTTCATTGGATCCCAGCCGGAATAGGCAGTGCTTCCTCGTCAATCTTGGGATGAGAAGCCCAAATGACAAGTCACACCCCCTTGTAACTCAACACCGGCCGCAGTCTCCGCACAATTCGCGTCAGTTCGCGCTGAGCATTCATGACGGCGTGAATGTCCTTGTACGCCGCCGGCGCTTCATCGCGAAGTTTGCCCGCCAGGCGATGATCGAACCACACTTTCTTCATTTGCCGGCAAAATTCCTTGCCGGGGATCAATTTGAATGCCTCCGCCCGGCTCATGCATCGGCCCGCGCCGTGCGAGCTCGAGCACAGAGCGTCTTCGTGACCTCGCCCCGCCACATGGAAACTGGCTGTCCCCATCGAGCCGGGGATGATTCCCAATTCGCCGTCTCGCGCCGAAATCGCGCCTTTGCGATGCACCCAAAACTCCTCGCCAAAGTGCACCTCCTTGCAAACGTGATTGTGATTACAATAGATCGCCGATTCACGATCAGCCGCAATCCCGAACAACTCGGCCATCAATCCTATCCCTGCCTCCATCATCTCCCGCCTGCTCTGGGCGGCGTACCGACATGCCCAATCAAGATCGGCCAGGTAGGTTTTGCCCGCAGCGCTTTCGGCATCAATGCATTGCAGGCCTGTATTCGCTGACTTTGCCGTGGCGAGATGGTGTTGGTTTATCGCTTGCCCCATCGCCCGCGAACCGCTGTGAATCATCAGCCACAGTTGGCCCTCGTCGTCGGCTTGCAGCTCGATGAAGTGATTGCCGCGGCCCAGGGTGGCAAACTCCACCCGGCCGTCCCGTGACTTGAGCTTTTCAAGCCGCGGATCGCTTAGGGGCGCGACGGACAACATCTCCGGCAGTTGATTGCGCACCGTGGCTCGCGAATGGCGGATCGACGGAACCGTCCGGTAAAGTCCGGCCAGCACTTCCGCCGCGGCTTGCTCGTTGGCAAGGAGTGCTGCGTCTGCCTGGAAGCGCACTGCGGCCATCCCGCAGCCGATGTCGTTGCCGACCGCATGGGGATAAAGCAACCGCTTCGTGGCCACCACGGTGCCCGTGCACACCTCATGCGAAAGGTGCACGTCAGGCATCACCGCGACATGGCGCACGTCGTCCGTGCGGGCCAGGCGATCGATGGCGATGGCCACGTCACTGGGCAGCGGCCCGGCCAACCAGCGCCGGACCGCCGCTATTGCCTCGCTCATGGGGACACCTCCCCAAGGGCTCGGACGCGGAATACCAATTCCGGGACGCGTTTGCGATGGATGGCCGCCGCCACCGCCGTGCGGAGTTTGCCGCGAGAGCGGTGCAGACGCTCGAGCACCTGACCGACATCCGCATTTTCCAAAGGCGTCTGAATATACACGGTGACGAGCACGCGCGTGCTGTCTGGCGCCGGCTCGACGGCATCCACCGCCAGGCAGCGCAGCACGTTGTCGCCGCTTTCCCAGGCGAGGACGGCGCTGAGGGTCCTGGCAATTTCGCCGCACATTTGCAAGGCTTTGCGGTTATTAGCCTTGCGGCCGGCTTTACGAAAGAACGTTCGGGGCTCAACCCCGTCATCGGGTCTGATTTCGCTGCAGGACGATAGAAGCTGCCTGCGCGAAGGCTTCTTTGAGGTCATGGTTTCTCTCACGTGAAAAGGCGCGGTGCGCGAAACGGAAGCGCACTGGTGCCAGGGATGACAAAAACACGATTGGACAACGTGAGAGCCTGGCCCGCCGGGGCCAGCAAGAAGGGCAAACGGCTAACCGAGAACGGGACGGAGGCTCGACGGCATGAGGTTGGATTGAGCAATCATAGTCGGCCTCCTTTCGGGCGGTTGGAACGCGGCGTCGCACAAGACTGGCCGCGTCATAGGATTTAACACGAAAATATGGGATTGTCAAGGAAATAATCGCCCTTGCACGAGGCACCCAGCGACAACGAGTATGGCAGCGTTGAGACCCATTCCGAGGGCCGTAATTCCCCACAGCCGCTCAACGCGGGCCAAGGAAATGCATGCGGCGAGAAGTCCAAGAGCGCAGATCCAGAACCAGGAGCGAAAGCCCCACATCATCCCATCTATTGGTTGGCCCCGCCACAGAACATCGTGGCCTTCGATTCCTACCAGAACGCCGCCGATGAACCCGACGAACGGGATGCACACCGAGATAAAGTTCCATCGGGCAGGTCGCCGGATAATGTTCTCCATAATCACTCGCAGCTTGCAGTTCTTGCACGGGCTACAAATCTGGATGGCAAACCAGCAGCAATAGTCATTTCGCAACCAACGAATCCTTCAAGCGTCGACGCCAATGCTCCAGGTCTCGGCGTATTTCGTCCATGAATCGGCAGGCCATCTTAGTCGGGCTGCTGGTTCCCTGTTCCCAGGCCTGGATTGTCTTGACCGATGTTCCAAGGAACATCGCAAAAACTCCCTGGCTGGCACCAAGCAACTTGCGTGTTTTCTTAACCATTGCAGAATTGTACGGCTTGGGCCTCAGTCGAAATTCGACCCTTCGGCATGTGTATTTGGCTTGAATGATCTGTCCACTCTCAAGGTCTTGGGTGAACTCTTCCAGCCGTTTTTTGATTCGTTCTGCCACTGAAGGGTTCATGAATTGCTACCTTTGATGTAAGGCTTCTTGGCTTGAATTAGCGCACCGCTCGTCTGGAAAAAACGGCATGCTCGCGCGATAAGTTGGCGAAAGTATTTTTTGTCAGCAGCGGGAATATCATCTGCCTCGTTTTTTGAATAGGCCACAACGAACAAGACAACCGCGGCCTCTTGAAAGTAAACATAGCACAAGCGATACCATTTCCTTCTGCCACTTTTCTTTGGCGGTGCAAATCGCATTTTGCGCAGGCCACCCGTTCCGCTGATGACTGGATGGCACTTGGGGTCCGGACCGATCACGCCTTGCACAGCCCAAAGGTCCTCATCCGTCAATCCCAGTTTTTTCCAGTCATCCGCAAAGCCCCGCATTTCAATGAAATTTACCCACGGAGCTCGGTCGAAAAGGCGTTCTCGATTTTCAAGGCTTATTCGGTTTATCCTTTCCTCAAAGACGGGCGTGAGGAAGCCATTCCGTTCACCGGCATTCCATGCCAAAGCAGCATTCTATCCCAGATTATGGGACAGTCAAGGCTTGGTTGTAATTCAATGGGTGTTCTTCAATGTCTCAGCCGATCAGTTCCGCGACACAGCCCTGCAATTCCGCAACTGTCAAGCCCCTAATCAAAAACCGCTTGTCCCGACTCTTCTCGCCGCTGACCAGCTCCACCTGCGACCGCTTCACCTTCAGCGACTCGCGAAGAAGCTCCACCAGCGCCTTGTTCGTGCGCCCGTCTTCCGGCGGCGCGGTGACGGCGATCCTCAGCGCGCCGGCTTGCTCGCCGACAATGGCGTTCTTGCGGGCGCCGGGTTGGGCCCGCACCGGTAGAATCACGCCTTCAGGATGATCGGCTAGTGTCAACATAAAGAACCAACGGACCAGTTTACTTTGTAGCCTTGCCGACGTCTCCCGGCATGCCAAGTAATACGACTTTAGCAAGGACCATTGACACCGAACGCACCGTTGGACGCAACTTGGCTACGTCCTGCGAATCGGGGATTTTGATTGCGAACTCTTGTTCAAGGGCGTCCATCAACTCCCATTCATTGTCATCAACGAACAAGTGGAAATCATCGTCCGGCAGAATCTTCTCGGCTGGAATGCCCGTGAATCTCGCAAAAACCTGGCGTACCCGAAGGACCACATCAGTCGGAACGTCTTCGCATCTCAAGTAATGGCGCTCAAAGTCTTGTTCCGATATGGGACTGCGTGCACGCACTTCGGCCTCAAACTTCCTGAACTTCCGGCCCTCTGAGTTCAGCATCCACCAAAGCACCCAAAGGCAGGCTCCCACCGCGCAAATCCAGGCTACGATATCCACGGCTCCCCCACACCAGACTCGCCTTAATTCTGTCATTCGCTTGGAAATAACACCGTCCCCAGCCTGATCAGCGTCGCCCCTTCCTCGATCGCCACCTCGAAATCGTTGCTCATACCCATCGACAATTCCGTCATGCGATGCGGATCCGCCAACATTAGCCGCAGCTCGTCCCGCAGCCGGCGCAGTGCCGCGAAGGTCCGCCGGCAGTTTTCGGGCTCGGCATCCAGGGCCGCCATGGTCATCAAGCCCACGACATGGACCTGCCTCAATGCCGCCAATTCCGGTGCGAGCGGCGGCAGCTCGGCAAGCGCGAAGCCTTGTTTGCTCGACTCGCCGCTGGCGTTGCACTCCAGGAGCACCTCGATCGTGAGTGACTGCCTGGCCGCCTGCTCCTCCAAGGCGTGCAAAAGCCGCATGCTGTCCACGGAATGAATCATCGTCACCAGCGGCAGTGTCTTTTCGATTTTGTTGCGCTGCAGATGACCGATGAGATGCCAGCGCGGCTCGCCTGCCACATTGGCTGCCTTGTGCCACAGCTCCTGCGGACGATTCTCGCCCAGATCGCGCACCCCGGCCTCGACGAGCTGCCGGGCCATCGCGATGTCGACCTTCTTGGTCACGGCCACCAGCGTCACATCCCGGCGCTGGCGGCCCGCACGCGCACAGGCTGCCGCGATCCGAGCCTCCACGGTTTGCAGGCGTTGCTTGAGTGATTCCATTGTCCCCTTTTTTCGAGTCTCTACATAATACCCTTCAAAGAAAGGATACTGACATGGCCGACATTCGTGCATTCCGTGCTTTCCGCTACGATCTGGGCCGCGTCGGCGCCCTCAGCGACGTGATCGCGCCGCCCTACGACGTCATCGACGCAACCTCCAGCAGGCCCTTTACAACCGCAGCCCATACAACGTCATCCGGCTGATCCTCAACAAGGAACAGCCCACCGACAACGACCACGACAACCGCTACACGCGGGCCGCCGGCTTTCTGCGCGACTGGCAACACGACGGCATCCTGGCCCAGGACTCGGCCCGTTCGCTCTATGTCTACCACCAGGATTTCGAGGTCGAGGGCAACCGCTATACTCGCAAGGGCTTCATGGCTCGCGTCCGCCTGGAGCCGTTCGGCAAGGGCCGCATCTATCCCCACGAAGAGACGCTGTCCGGGCCGAAAGCCGACCGCCTCAAGCTGTTCCACGCCACGGGCATGAACCTGAGCCAGATCTTCGGCCTGTTTCCCGACGACGAGGGCATCGTTCAGCCGCAGCTCGACGCCGCGGTCGGCCGGGCGTTGCCGCTCGAAGCGACCGACCATCTCGGCGTCGTCAGCCGGCTATGGCCCGTCACCGATCAGCACGTCGTCAGCGGTATCGTCGGCCTGCTGGGCCCCAAGCCGATCTTCATCGCCGACGGCCATCACCGCTACGAGACGGCGCCTGCGCTACCTCGAAGATCGGCGCCAGGCCGGCGAGGTCGCGGACGCCGACGCGGCGCCGAACTTCGTGCTGATGATGCTCGTCAGCATGAGCGACCCCGGCCTGATCATCTTGCCGACGCATCGCCTGGTTTCCGGCCTGCCCGATCTGACCTCGGAGCAGTTGCGGCGCGTGCTGGAGCCGCATTTCGAGCTGCTGAAGGTCGGCCACGGCGACGCGGCGGCTCGTGACACCTGGGAGATGATCGAGATGGACGGCGGCCAAAACGTCCTGGGTTTCGGCACCGTGGCCGACGGCATGTGGCATATGGCCCGCTTTCGCTCACCAGCGCTGATGGCCGAGTTGGCCGCCAAGCACAGCGTCGCCTGGCAGGGGCTGGGCGTCAGCATTCTGCACGTCGCGTTGTTGGGCAAGCTGCTGCCGGCAGCCCATCCTGCGCAACCGGCTTGCCGTTATGTGCATTTGCTGCAAGAGGTGACCGATGCCGTGGCGGCCCGGCAATGTCAGCTTGCGGTGCTGGTGCCGCCGGCGACGATGAAGCATGTCGAGGACATCGCCGGCAACTTGGAAAAAATGCCGCCGAAATCGACGTATTTCTATCCAAAACTGCTGAGCGGGTTGGTGTTCAATTCGCTGAAGGTAAACTGATTTGCGACGCCGGATCATGGAATACCAACCCGAAGCGTAAGCGAGGATTATTGCAATAATCCTCGCTTACGCTTCGGGTTGGTATGAGGCTAAACCGCGCATTGTCATTAAGTGTCAGTCAGTCGCCGGCGGAATGACCGGCTGCGGCACCGCAAGGAGCGCTTCCACCAATCCGCGGCCGCTGCGGCGATTTTGCCACCACAACAGGCCAGCCGCGATCAAGGTGCAAACCGCCGTCGCCGCAAGATGCCAGTTGCCTCCCAACCAACCGTCGTCCTCCGGCACGTCGCCGCCGAATTTCACCGTGCTGAATAACAACGCATAGCAGCTGGCGTGCAGGATGAGTCCGGGCCAAAGGCTGCCGCTACGCAGGGCCAGCACGCCCAGCACCACCCCCATCAGGAACAACGGCGGCATCAGGAAAACATTGGTGTGAAACGCCGCGAACAGGAAGCTGCTGACCAGGATCGCCGGCCATGGCCTCATCCGCATCAGCAGGCCCGAGAAGATAAAGCCCCGGAATGCGATCTCCTGGCCTGCCGCCGTCAAGAGCGACAGCGCCAGCACAAAAAGCGCCCATGACCACGTCGAATGCTCAAATGCCTGCTCCACCACGAGCTGACGCTGGCGCAGCAGCTCCACCAGGTTTGGAAATCCATGGACCAGCGAGACCATCCGCTCCAAGAGCGGCACCAGCAGCACCGCCGCCGTCAGATAAGGCCAGGCCGCCCAGTGCAGCGCCAGCACCTGACGCGGCCGGGTCGTCAGCAGCAGCGCCATGAACACCGGCGGGCCAACCATGAACGCGGCCACCAGCACGAAACTGCGAATCAAGAGCGGCATCTCCTGACCCAGGCTCGCCGACAACCAGCGCAGCGCCAGCAGCATTCCAAAGCAGAACATCGCCTGAGCGGTGGTCGGCCGGGTCTCCTTTTGACGGAGCAGCCGCCGTAGCCACAAACCGATGTCGATTCGCTCCGCTTCCCGAAACAGCACTTCCTCGCGCTGAAATTGGTCGATGGCCCAGCGCAGCGCCAGCCAGCTGTAAAGACCGATCGGCGCCATCACCGACACAATGTAGAACCATGACTGATCGAGCCCGGTCGAGGTCAACAGCCGCTGCATCAGCAACGCCACGCCGGTGACCGGCACCATGCTGTAAAACGAATTCAGCTCCACGCCCGGCGCCAGTGTCAGAAAGATCAGCGGCATCGTCACCATGAACAACGGCATCAAGTAATACTGGCCTTCCTTGGAGCTGCGGCGTAAGCGCCGATGGCCAAACAGACAGCGCTGAAAAACGCCGACAACGGCAACAGCAGCACCAGGCACCAAAACAAGCCCTCGGCGCGCACGTCAAGCTGCGGCAGCTGCCCGGCGAACGCCCAGGTGGTCAGCCCCATGCTCGCGATGTTCAGGAACGCCGTGCCGGCACTGAAGATCCAGATCGTCAGAAATTTCCCCATGACGATTTCTTCGCGCCCGGCCGGGCTGATGAGCAGCGTTTCCATGGTGCCGCGCTCCTTCTCGCCGGCGCAAAGATCGATCGCGGGATAAAGTGCCCCTGCAAGCGACCACATCACCAGCATGAAAGGGAAAATGCGCACCAACGTATTCAGAATGTTGCGCGTATTGGGCGAAGCCGATGCATCGGGCTCCTCAATGCGGAAGGGCTCGTCGTAATCGCTACGGAGGTTGTAGCGGGTGAAGCGCACTTCCTTGATGTGCTTCTTCCACCGCGCCAGCACGACATTCAAGCGCTGCATCGCCAGCCGCGATTGCTCGTCGTTGTCCCGCGACTCGACCTTGAGCGTCGGCCGGCCGCTTTCAATCTCGTCCCAGAAATTCGCCTCGGATGACAGCAGCAGGTCGATTTTCTTGGCTTCCAAAAGGTCGCGGCGGCGTTCCTCGAGCCACTCAATTTGAAAATGGCTTCCGCGCACCGGCATCAGGGATTTATCGGTGGGCCTCGGCAGATAGAGCGGATCGATCTTGCCGTCGTGGGCCAGAAGCGGAAAGTCGAGGCAAATGTGACTGTACGCCGCCAGGGCCGTGGCGCCGGCAAGATGATCGACCCGCACCATCTCGCCGGGAAATGCCGGCGTCAACGCTAGCCAGCTTACAGCGGGAGCCGCATGCCGGCCGGCACTCGCATTTGGACGGGGAGGAAACTCTCGCGGTTTGCTGGGGCCATCGACAATCCCGATGACCGTTTTGCTGTCGGCAAAGCTGGCGGCGAAGGTGAGGACCACCACGCCCAGGATGGGATAAATCAGCACGGGCAAGCCCGCGACCATGAAAAGCGTGCGCCGATCCCGCAGCTGATCCCGCAGTTCCCGCATCCATATCAGGCGGACTATCGACCAGCGCATCCGGTACACTCATCTTGTCGCGATTTCCAGTAAGAAGAGATAGTATACCGTGCGCAGCGAGGTCAAAGTCGGCGATGAACGGAATTTATTCCGTTCATCGCCCATGTAGAACGGAATTTATTCCGTTCATTGCTTGTTTTGAACGGAATAAATTCCGTTCTACTCCGTGGAAACTACCATGACGAGCGTTGAATTACAGCAATCGGTCCTGTCCCAGTTGCAAGTGGCCCTCGATTTTGCCGGCCGCCAGGCGCGGTGCATTATCGACGCTTACCCAGGTTATTCGCCGATGTACACGGTCGGCGGCAAATGGAACCGCGAAGGCCAGCGCTGGACGCACTGGTGCGAAGGCTTCTTTCCCGGCATCCTCTGGCTGTTGCACGAGCATACGGGCGATGCGACCTGGCGACGGTTTGCAGAGCAGTACAGCAAACCACTAGAGCCGCGCCGCTTTGACCGCGACGTTCACGACCTCGGCTTCCTGTTTTTTTCCACTTACCTGCGCTGGTATCACCTGACGCGCGATCCAGCGATCAAGAACATTATCCTCGACGCGGGTAGGACGCTAGCCCTGCGGCGGCAAAAGGGCGGCTACCTGGCGTCGTTCATCGGCCCGCAGTCCTTGTTCATTGACATCATGATGAATGTCGGCATCATCCTCTGGACGGCCAACCAAACCAATGACCAAGGTTTGCGCGATATCGCCGTCGAGCATTGCCGAACTACCCAGCGCTGCCTTGTCCGGCCTGACGGCGGCACGGCTCACGAGGGGCTGTTTGACACGACGACCGGGCAGTTCCTGCGTCAATCGACGCACCAGGGTTGGAAGGACGACAGCGCCTGGTCGCGCGGCCAGGCCTGGGCGCTCTACGGTTTCACGGCGATGCACCGTCTGGGCGGCGGCCGGGAGTTTCTCGACACCGCCCGCCGCTGCGCCGACTTTTACCTGCGCCACGCTCCCGAAGGCAAGGTGCCGCTCTGGGATTTCGACGTGCCCGACGACGGCCGGCAGCCCTTCGACAGCTCCGCGGCGGCCATCGCGGCCAGCGGATTGTGGGACCTGGCCGACGAAATGACCGATCCGGCAGAGCGCGAGCGTTACCGCCTGGCCGCCCTGCACGCGGTGGCGGCGCTTTGTTCCGATGACTTCCTTGCGGTAAATCGGCCGGAGTGGGAGGGCATTTTGATGCACGGCGTCTATCATTTACCCAAGGGTCTAGCCGTCGATGAATCGGTGGCGTGGGGCGAGCACTTTTTCGTGGAGGCGCTGGTCAAGAGCGCCAAGCCGCTTGCGGCTTAGCGCATCATCAAACGGAGCCTTGCTCATCATGCGTATCGCCATCCTCAGCGACACCCACAGCCGTTACGGCACCATCGAATCCGCCCTGGAGCTGCTCGCCGCCTACCGCGTGGACCTCATCCTGCACTGCGGCGACATCGAGGACGCCGACGCCGTCTGGCTCTTTCCGCCCAACACGCACTTCGTCTTCGGCAACTGCGACCTGGATCGGACCGCCATCCGGCAGGCCGTGGAAGGCATCGGCGCAACGCTTTATGAACCATGCGGCCGCCTGGAGCTTGACGGCGTCCGCATTGCCTGGATGCACGGCGACGACCGCAAGCTGATGACTACTGTTGAGCAAAGCGGCGATTTCGATTATCTTTTCTATGGGCATACGCACGTCGCGGACGAACGCCTCGTGGATCGGACCAGGGTCATCAATCCCGGCGCTCTGCACCGCGTTCGCCAGAAGACGTTTCTGGTGCTGGATGTGATCAGCGGCGAGACCGAGACGGTGGCGGTGCCGTAGGTCAGGCTTCCACCCTGACGCTGAGTGCAAAAAATGTCAGGCTGAAAGCCTGACCTACAATGGAGTCTTTCATGCGTAAAGCGCGACCGATTGCCCTTTTCACCCTGCTTGGCCTGCTGATGAGCGGCGACGCCGGATTCATGCGGGGCCAACAGCCCGCGCCCGCGGTGGATGTCAAAATCGTAAAATACGACGGTCTTTGCGATCTCATCAGCGCCAATAAGGGTAAGGTGATCTTGATCGACTTCTGGGCGACCTGGTGCCTGCCGTGCAAGAAATCGTTTTTTCACACCGTGGACATGGACAAGGCCTACCGCGACAAGGGTTTGGTAGTGATTTCGGTCTCGACCTACGAACTGAGCCGTGGCGAGCCGGACCAGATCAAGGCCGCGGTGCTTAAATACCTCAAATCGCAAAACGCAAACTTCACCAATGTCATCCTCGATGCGCCCGATGCGGTGGTGCAGGAAAAGCTTCGCATGCCCACCATACCTTGCCTTTATGTCTTCAATCGCGAGGGCCAGTGGACGCAGTTCATCGGCGAGGGCCTCAAAGCCGACGAGAAAAACAGCCATCCGCAAGTCGAGCAATACGTGAAATACCTGCTGGATCGGCCAGCCAAGAAAACCTAAACCACGGTAGCCATTTGAACGCCAGCGATCCCCACAAGCCGACGACGCCGGGCCCGGCTCTGGGCCGTATTCCTAGCGGCCTTTACATCTTGACCGCCAAGAGCGGCGACGCCACGACGGGCATGCTCGCCAGCTGGGTGCAGCAATGCTCGTTCGATCCGCCGCAAATTAGCCTGGCGCTGCGGCCTGGCCGCGATATTGCCGCCTGGCTGACGATCGGCGCCGGCTTCACGCTGAACATTCTCGACGACACCCAGACCGACATGATTGTCCATTTCGGAAAGGGCTTCCCGATAGCGGCCGGCGGCCAGGCCTTCAACGGCATCGACATCGACGTGCTTGAGCAATCCGGGCCGGTGCTGCGCGATGCGTTGGCGTTTTTGGAGTGCCGGGTTGTGGCGCGTTGCCCGGCCGGCGATCACGACCTGATCATCGGCCGCGTGGTCCGCGGCGAGATGCTCAGCGAGGGCCATCCCATGATTCACGTCCGCAAGAGCGGCATGCACTACTGAGGCCGGTATGATTTGCCACTTCTGCAGTCGCGACACGGCCGTCAAGTGCGTCAGTTGCGGCCTGGCCATCTGTCCCGACCATGGCGATCGCTATTGTCAGGTCTGCTCCAACGCCGTCTTCTCGCGCGAGGCCGTCACCGGCCAGCGCGAGGAAAAGGGCTATTTGCAGTGTCCCACCAAACCGCAGATGCCGACGATTTACCTCGACGACGACGGCCCGCCGGAATGCTATAAATGCCAGGCATTGGCCCGGAAAGTCTGCCAGAATTGCCACAATCTTTATTGCCGCGAACACGCCGGCAAGGGCGAGGGCGGCCTGTGCGAGCTATGCGCCGCCAATTCCCACTTTGCCACCTGGGTGGCGATGGGCATTGTTGGGGTTATTGGGGTGCTGTCGATTTTGTTTTTCGTGTTGGGAAGTTACCGGATTTTGAAGTAGGAATCATGGGTCGCATGAAGCAACCGAATGCCGGTCTGGATTTTTGGCGCGATCTGCTGACGCTGCACGGCACGGCCAGCCGATTGGTGCTGGGTCGCGTGCTCGTATTTGGCGTTTTGGCGGCTCTGGTGTGGTGGATCGAAGTCGCCACGGTCGAGTCGATCGCCATTGAGGTCACTCCCTACGAAGTGGCCGGGGCGGCTCTCAGTGTGCTCCTGGTGTTGCGGACCAACGCGGGCTATGATCGTTGGTGGGAAGGGCGCAAGCTTTGGGGCGGCATCGTCAACCAGTGCCGCGATCTGGTTGTTGCCGCCCTGGCGTACGGCCCCGAAGACCGGGCCTGGCGCGCGGAAATCGTGCACTGGACAGCCGCCTTCGCCCATGCCGCACGCCGCAGCTTGCGTGGCGAACGGGACGCCGTGGAACTGACGGCCCTGCTGGGCCCAGAAGAGGCGGCCCATGTCACGGCGGCCGAGCACATGCCCAGCTACGTCTCGGCCAGGATCGCCGCCCGGCTCGCCAGCGCTTTGAAGCTTCAGCAAATTTCGGGTTTTGCCTTCCAGCGGGCCGACCGCGACCGGGCTTTGCTGCTGGATCACCTGGGCGGCTGCGAGCGGATTTTGAAGACGCCCCTGCCGCTGGCGTATGCCGTCAAGATTCGGCAGTTTATCTTCGTATTTCTGGTGGCCCTGCCCTTTGCGTTGATCGCGCGCGTGGGCTGGCTGACGCCGCTCGTGGTCATGCTGGTGGCCTACCCGATGCTCGCCCTGGATGAAATCGGCGCCGAGCTGCAGCAGCCCTTCTCGACCGCCAGCCTGAATCATTTGCCGCTCGATGAGATCTGCGCCACGATCGAGAGGAATCTGCTGGCGCAGCTGGAACCCAAACAAGCATAGGAGTCAAGCAATGCGGAAGCTTATAACGGGCATCGTCGAGTTTCGCGAGAAGTTGCTGCCGCAATATGCCGACAAGTTCCGCCAGTTGTCGCAGGGGCAGGCGCCCGACGCGCTGTTTATCACCTGCTCCGACAGCCGTGTCGTGCCCGATTTGCTGATATCGACCGATCCCGGCGATCTTTTCGTGATGCGCAACGTCGGCAACCTGGTGCCGCCCGCCACGGTCGAGGGCAGCTCGACCGGCGATCTGTCGGAAGCCAGCGCCATCGAGTTCGCCGTGCTGGTGCTGCAGGTGCGGGACATCGTGGTGTGCGGCCACTCGGAGTGCGGCGCGATGAAGGCGGCCTTGTCGCGGGCGCCAATGGCGGAAACGCCCAATCTAAACAAGTGGCTGCACCACTGCACCGCCGCCGTCTTTCGGCTCGACCAGGAGGGGCCGCTCGATCCAAAGCTCAGTGTTCATGACCAATTGTCGCAGCTCAACGTCCTGGTTCAGCTTGAGCACTTGATGTCGTACCCGATCGTTCATCAGCGTGTGCAAGCCGGCGAGCTGCACCTTAGCGGTTGGTGGTTCGACATTGCCACGGGGGAGATGCTCGCCTACGAGCGGCAAACGCGGGCCTTTGAGCGGATCGATAGGAAGGCGGCTGAGCGGCTGCTGGAACAGCTGGGGAAGATCAAGTGCCGGCGACGCGTACCAACCGTTGAAATGGTAATCTGCGGATTGGCGAGCGGCTGAATTGTGGGGCCAGCCCGTGAGGGTCAACTTGCAGGCGAAATACTTGGCGCCGACTCGAAACCGAGGTCAAAATGGCGGCATCACGTCATCAAGCGCATCCAGCGCCGTTGGCCCGCGCCACCTCACAGTGCCGCATGTTCGCTTGGGGCTAGTCGTGGTACAATGACACCACGCGTCGGAACAATCGGTTCAACATGGTGATCGACCTGCCGGCTAGTTCAGAAGCTGAGGAAGGAAATGACAGACAGCGCCTTCGATGATCTGAAATGCGATATTCTGCTCTTCTTTGCGACGCAAACGGAGCGCGAGCAACTTGAAAAGGGCGCCGCCGAACTCAAGCTTCTGTTCGAGGAGAGGAACGACGCCCGCGTAGGTACATATTACAGCCTCGGAACGATTGGCCCGAACCGTGTGCGAGCGGTCAAGACACGTATGGGATCTTTCTTCCATGAGGGATCCGCGTCGCAGGCTATCGTTTTACGGGCCGCCACGTCGGCGACCTCGATTATCCAGGTGGGCATGGCGTTCGGGATCGATCGCAATGTCCAGAAGCACGGGGATGTGCTGATTTCCCAGTGGTTGTTTCCGTACGATTAGCGCATTATCGAGCATGTCGCTGGTCAGGGAGGCCAGCCTGATGGGTACAACATTGATTATAGAGAAACTAAGCGGTTTCTCGCGAAGCGGTCGCTTCTCAACCTGTTTGAACAGGAGCACACCGAAGGTAAGCACCAGTTCACGATTCACTTCGGCGGCATCCTGTCCGGCGGATCTCGCATCTTTAGTCAGCTATATTTGCGAGAGTTGTTACTTGCAGTCACGGGCGGTAGGGGCCCTGGCGGCTACATAGGTGGCGAGATGGAGGGCGTTGGTTTACTGGCAGCAAGCAGGAAGGCTGAACCGGTGTGGGTCGTTGTAAAAGGGATCTCGGATTTTGCAGATGACCAAAGACACGACGAGATTGAGGCCACCCGGGCGGAAGCCTGCCTAAACGCTGTTCGATTCGTCCTTGCGGCGATTCATAGGGCAGAAATTGTATTTGCCGATTGAGAGGAGTTGGAACGTGTCAGACCTGGAAACCTATTTCAAAACCGACAAAGCGGAGCGTGACAGCCATCCGCTCATCCGCCTCCTTGACACACACCAAGGAAGGCCGGAGTTCGGCACAGCGAAAGTCGAGATCATTCGGCCGCGTGCAGCGCTGGGCTTCGAGCCTGCACGATTGTCCCTGCAGTTCTTCAATAGGCAAGACAAAATGTATGACTACAAGACCGAGTCTTGGGACGCCGAATTGAATGACGCTCTCCTGCGTCGCAAGATTCGTGCGATTGATAAGCCCAACGAGATCCGACGATTCGGATTGGCGTTCGGTGCCGCCCTCCAACGTCCTGAAAACCGCTACGGCGACGGGTTTTTTAGCGCTGTGTTAATGCTTGTTGTCGACCAGAGTCCGTTTGCGAAGATGGACCCGGTGCGGGAACTGAGGCCTTACATATCAACGAATGGGCCCTATCAGGGAGGCCATTCCGCCGAAGATTGCAGCGTGATGATCCAAAGAGTACTGCAAGATCGCTGGCTCGAACTCGGTGAGGAACTCGGTTATGACAAATCGGACGCGGAGCGTATTTTGGCGGGCGCGCTCGCTTATTACCTCGATGAGCGATTCAGCATCACTGACGGGCGAAAGCTCGGTTGGCTGAAGGGATGACAACCACGGGTGGGCAATAGGCAGAGCGGAAAGGGGTCGGAATCAGGCCCCAAAGGGTCCCGCTACCGCTTAAGCGCGGCCTGCGCGCTCGTGGTGAGCTGCGCGCCTGGCGCGCCGTCCGCGAGGATTTGCAGCAATTGCCGGGATGTCGGCGTGCCGATGTTCTCAAGCACTTCCACGGCTCTGTGATCTCTTAACCCGTCGCCGGTCAAAGGCATGCTCCGGAGTTTGCTGCGCAGGCCCTCCAGGCGGCTGCGCGTTTCCCGCGGCAGTTCCTTGGACAGCGCGACATCAATGATAGGCATCAGCCGCTCGCCGATCTTCAGCAGGTCGGCACTCGCGGTTTCGCGCACTTTGTACTGGGGATCGTCCAGCTGGCCGATAAAATGCTGAATCTGCTTGCGGTCCAAATCGGCCGCCGGCTTGACCCGCTCTTTCAGCAAATCCACCGCGGCCTTGCCGGCGCCGCTCAAATCACAAATCGCCGTGAACGCCTTGGCGGCGTCGTCCGAGATCAATGCTTCCCAGCAGGCCTCAATCCCGGCGAGGTCCAGGCGTTTGACGGCCACGGGCGGGGCGTCGATTTTGGCAAGGTCCCACATCAGGGAGGTGGTGTCCGCGCTGGCGGAGACCAGGGTTTTGCCGTTGGGCGAAATCGCGATGGCGTTGACGGCGGCGGCGTGGCCCTGGAAACTCGCCAATTGCTGGCCTGTGGCAATCTGCCACATGCGCATGACTCCATGAGGGCCAGCGTGGATCAATGACTTGCCGTCAGGCGTAAAGGCGACGAGAGCCGCTCCAAAGGCGTGTCCCGTGACAACCCTTGTCGAACCAGGCTCGGAAGTCCTGGTAGGCTCCCCATTCTTGCCATAAGTACGCCGCAATTTGCCGCTGGCGACCTCGATCATCTTTACAGTGCCATCATTCATGTCCAGGGCCAAGGCACGGCTGTCGGGAGTGAACGCGCCGGAAATCGCCGACCTTTCGGGCAGGGCCACCGACGCGATCAGGCGGCCGCTTGCGGCATCCCAAACGCCAAAGTTGTTCGGATCAAGATTGGACGCCAAAACGTTGCTATCCGGCGAAAAGAGAAGGAGCTGCGCGACATCGGGGGACTCCACAAGGCTGGATGGGGGCCGCTTTGGATTAACGCCCAGTCTGTTTTGGTTTGGCGAGAGCTGCTACACTGATGGCTTGGAGGAGTTTGGCGCTGGGGATTTCGAATACGTAGATCTTGTCGGAGTCGCGTTCACGAACTGCCAAGATTTTGCCATTCTGCGAAAAACACAGAGCCGTCTGCCCGCCAATGCTAGGTGGACCTATCGTTTTCGGCTGAACCTGGACTAGTAGCTTTCTTGTCTCGGCATCGATGAGACGGAGGCCGCCGACCGACCATAGACGCTTTCACCTTACCGTCGGGGCTGAGTACGGCGTAGGAATATGGTTCCTTCATCACGACCAGACTCATTGGGTTGCCGGTGGCTGCGTCCCACTTTTTGATGGAACGATCACTGGCCTCCGTCAATAGACTCTTGCCTTCGCCGCCAAACCGAATCGCCAGCACCGGCATGGTGTGGCCGTGTGTGCTGCCAACAGGCTTGCCCGAGGGCAGGTCGATAAACAGCGGCGCACTGCGCACTCGCTCGCCAGGACGACAGTGTTGCCGTCGGGCGATAAGGCCATACTGGCGTAGAAAACTCTCACACTGTATTCCTGCATCACGCCCAAGGTGCGAAGCAACTTGCCCGTCGCGATTTCTAACTCCTGCACCGAGTCTGATGAGCCACTCACCAGGAGCTTGGTGCCGTCATTACTAAAAAGCAAATTCGTCGAGGAGGGATAGTTTTCGGTGATTTTGCGGATTTCCTTCCCTGTGGCAACCTCGATCAGTGTTACCACTCGTGCGGAACCGCCGACGGCGTTGGCGGCGCCGATGCTGCAAAAAGCAATAGTTTTGCTGTCCGGAGAAAAAGTGACAGATCTCGGATTGACCGCGCCTTGGCTAGGAATCTTGCGGATTTCTTTGCCCGTGGCTGGATCCCAAAGCCTGACCCAACCGGGATCTGAGGGTATGCTGATAGTAGCGTATGTCGTGGCGATCGCGCTACCGTTGGGAGCGTAAACCAATGTGCCGTCAGCACCAATTTTTTTGCCAGGCGGAACGTCGCCGGGGCCGCCGAATTGGCGCAAAAGCTTGCCGTTAGCCAAGTTCCAGATCCGCATGGTGCCCGCCTTGTCCAGCGACTGCCAAATTCTGATTGTCAGGTGAGAAGACGATGTTGGTCACAGCACCCGATAGGGCAGTGGTGTCTGGCCTGCCTGTACCCAACGGAGGTAATTCCTTGGCGGTGGCAACGTCGCGAAGGCGGATTTCCCCACCATCAAAGCACGTGGCGATGGTCTTGCCGTCCTTGCTCAGAGCGGCCAATCCAGTGTACGTGGCGGATGTCTTGGAGGATTGATCAATCCGGCGGATCTCCTTGCCGGAGGGGTGCTCCCAAAATCGGATGATACAATCCGCGCTGGTCGTAACCACCGCCTTTCCGTCCGGCAGGAAGGCGGCAAAGTCAACTGCGTTGTCGTGCCGCCAGCGCAGTGAGCCCAGGCGGGCGACGGCCCCAGTCGGCAAGGGATCGCCTAAAAAATCCACCGGGTTCGTTTTCTTGGGCTGAGGGGCCAGCAATGCTGCTTTCGGCGATGTCCGTTTCGGCCCCGGTGTCGCCCCATCCGGCCCAACCGAATACATGTTCCAACTCAAGGCCAACCCCGCGCCGCTGACGCCGGCCATCACCAGGACGCCAGCCGTTACTGCCACAAGCTTGGAAATCAACATCGCTTTGAGACCTCCCTTTGCCAAAGCCGCCGCGTTGACCGACACCGCCGCCGTGATCGATTCCCCCAGCGCGATCAATCCCGCCGCTCGCAACGTGGCTTGGGCCAGCGCGAAGGGGACCGCAGCCGAGGACGCCCCAGGCACCAGCATTGGTCCCGCCAACGCCGCCGACAGAGTCAAGCCGCGTGCCGTCAACCGGGCACGGAGCCGATGGCGGCCGCGCTCCAGCCGGTCCTTGACCGACCGCTTGCTCCACCCAAGTTGGTTGGCCGCCTCTTCCTGGGTCAGGCCCTCGAAGCAGCAAAGCAGCAAGGGGGCACGGTACTTGTCTGGCAGCCGCATCAATTCCTCATCAATGATCGAGCGCAGCTCGCCCCAGCTCAGAGCATCGGCTTGTTCCCGCGCCTCCGGTCCCGCGGCTCGTGCTTCGTGTTGCCGCCGCCGCGCGGCTCGAGCCTTCACCCGCAAAGACAACCTGTAGGCAACGCCAAATAACCAGCTGCCGACGGCAGCCGAATTGCGGATGGTGGCTGCCTTGTGGGCCAGCAGCAAAAAGGTGGCTTGATAAACGTCTTCCGCATCTTGATGGTGTCCTGCCACCCGCCGGCAGACGCTCATAACCATCGGCCCGTAGCGGCGCATCAGCAAGGCAAAAGCCTGCTCGTCTCGCTGCTTGACAAAGCGGGCCAGGAGAACGCCATCGGCCTCGCCATCGCTCGGCCTGGCCACCAAACGGCGGAGTTTTTGAACCAAAACACTCAAATGGTGAGCGGACATCGGCTCGGCCCTTTAGGGAGCGTGGGGCGCATCTACCTATAGTGCCATATGGGGCGTGGTGGGGACAGGTTATTCTGGAAAGTGGTTTTGCCCGGACGATCGGAACCGGCAGAGTGGCACTGCCGGAACGGGCGTGACCTGCGGCAGAACCCTCGCAGCTAGCACGCCCGTTCCGCGCGCGCACCCTGTCTCCTATTGATATTCGAGCTCGCAAATCCACAATTTCATCACGACGTGATTGTTGCGGCGTGTAACGCCGGGGATTAGCTCAAAGCCGCACTGCTCATAGAATCGAATAGCTCGGGCGTTTTCGCCACGAACCATCAGCACCATCCATTGCGGACTTTGGTTGTCGTCTTTTGACCAATCGCGAGCAATCTGCTGCCCTTCAGCAATCAAATGCCCCATTATCTGGCGGGAGTATTTCCAATTTGAATCGGAGGGTTGTCCCTGAAAGCGCGCATCAATGCCGAGCATCGGGATAAGTATGATATTCGTTCATGTTCCGTCAGGAGGAGGCCATCTCCACACAGATGTTCCAACCGACCCGAAGCCGACGATGTCGCCCTGCACCGTCTCGAATAACCAGACACGCGTGCCGTGCTCCTTCATTGAGTCGAGCACGTCGGGGCCGAGAATCCACTCGGTTACATGCTTGGACCACAACTCCTCCCCACACGAAAAGCCGACCAAACGAGCTTGATCGGCTTCGGTGAATTCAATCGCGTATAGCTGGTGAGGATGGTCCACCAACCGCTACTCCAGCTTTTTTCGAGGACGCGTTGGCAGCGACTTTGCCCGGACCTTTGGGCCATTCCGCGTGGACGTGTCAGCGAATGCCTCAGCCTCCGCGGGTGTCATAGCATAGTCGGATTGCTGGAAACTAGCGACAGCGTCGAGAGCTTCCGCCACATCGATGTCGGGCCACAAATCACGAGCTTGCACGTTTAGAGCCTCCGCCAACTTCAGAATCGTTTTCTTCTGAGGCCGGCACGCGCGATTGAGCATTCTGGGAAATCGCCGGTTGCGAGCAATCAGCGCGGTCGGCGAGTTCTTGCTGAGAAATCCGTTTTGCCTCCATTAGCTCACGGAGGCGTTGGGCAAAAGTCGCCTCTTGCGTGTGGATCTTCTCAACCTCGCCAGCTAACCTGGGACCTTTAGCAACCGCACACGGTTCGGACCCAGCAAGGTCCTGTCCATATTCGCCATCGGTTTCATCCGGGTTAACAAAAAGCGCGTCGGCGATCTTCGATAACGCACGTTTCCGCTCGGCTGGTGCAGTATCAGGATTCTTGATAACGCCAAGCAATCTGATGACCACCTTCTGCACCGCGTCACTACATTCCACAAGCCGGGCCAAGAAACGTTTCCGCGCGGGTGTGGGCAGCGCTTGGATCCACTCGAACAGGCAAGCAATGGAATCCAACCGCGCGACAGTCTGTGGGTTGTCGCGCAGCAACTCGTCGTGAAGCAATTGTGCATTCATAACACAAATATAACATAATCGCCGATTAGGTCAAGGCCCAGGACGAAGAATCCTGGATGGCGGCGGCCAAGGCATCTGCGTCGTTGTCGGACGGCTCGTCGTCGGATGCGGCCAATTTGGTCCACGCGGGTCACTCATTTCCATCGTGACCTATACTTAAGCAGGCTGGAATCCGCGAGCAGGCATATCAATAGAGAAAAAAATGTCGCAGAGCAAACGATTGTTTGTCATTCTGGCGGTCGCCGCTTCATCATGGTGGCTGGCCTCGTGGTTCTACATTAACGCTTCGGAGTGCTTTTACTTCTCGGTTCCGCTCACGGCGCTGGCTTGTTACCTGACAGGACGCAGCCAGAAGACGTCCACAACCCACTCCGCGCAATCGCAGCACCTGCGCAGCACGCTGGCGATGTTCGTGGCAGTGCTCATTACGGGTGTTTGCTCCATGAGTTGGGTTTATGGCCCGCGTGTGCTTTATTCATGGAAATACTGGGTTGAATTCGTCACCGTATTCTACCTGACCGCCGCCTTGCTCATTGTGATACTCGGTTTCCTGTGGCTACTGCTCAAGCTGGCCGCGCTGCTCGCTAAGCGCTGGCCCAAAAGGCCATTCGTCGGCACGGTGCTGGCCCCTGCGGCGGCCCTTTCACTGTTTGTCCTGGTCGCCGTGCCGTTCGCCATCGCCTTTACCTTTGTGTATCGCGTCAAGCTGCCCAACGTCGTCGATCCGCAGACCGACCTGGGCAGGGCGTACGAAGACGTCGAATTTGCCTGCGCCGACGGGACCGTGCTGTCTGGTTGGTGGGTGCCGGCGCGGTCGCCCAGTTCGCGGACCATCATCCTTTGCCATGGCCTGGGTGCCAATCGCACGCAAACGCTGAGGTATCACGAAATCGGCGATTGGCTCGATGCCAACCTCTTCCTGTTCGACATGCGCGGCCACGGCGACTCAGACGGCCGAGCTGGGTCGCTCGGCTGCCGGGAAAGAGACGATGTGGCGTCGGCCATTGCCTACGTTCGGCAACATCGTCCAAACGAGGCCCGCCAGGTGATCGGCATGGGGCTGAGCCTGGGCGCGGCCCTGCTTGCCGACGTCGCCGCGGATGTGGAGCCCCCGTTGGACGGGCTCATCCTCGATAGCGGCTTCACGTCCACGGCAGAAATGGCCCACAGCATACCGCTGTTTTTTCGTGGCTGGTTGCTGACCGTTGGCTTGCCTATCGCAAACTGGGACGCCGGCTGTTCGATTACCGATTTCCATCCCGTGGAGTCCATCGGCCGAATCCGGGCACCGGTGGTCGTGTTTCACTCGCTTCACGACAGCATCACTCCCGCGGACCATTCCCTTCGCCTCTACGAGCGGGCGGTGCAACCGAAACAACTGGCAATTCTCGACGTCGACGGTCATTGCGACGCGTACTTCGCCAGGCACGAAGAGTATAAGGCGGTTATTTGCAAGTTTGCCGAGCAGTTGCCGAAACACTAACGGCAGTGATGGTTATGAAAAGTGGAGGGGGACGTTCATTTCTTCGGATGGCCGTACAGGTAGTGGTCGACGTTCTGTGAGGCGTCGGCGGGCAGGCCCTCCGCCTTGCCGACCACGTTGCCGAGACGGTCGAGCAGGCTGCGTTTGGCCGGTTTCGGCGGGGCTTCGATCGCCTCGATCTTGACGGCCGAGCCGTCAGGGAAGGCGGTGGGCGTGTCGAAGATGACAACGCCGTTCTGAACATGGCCGGTCAGTGACATGGTTGATCCTCTGTAGGTCGGGGTCGGCAATATCGCTATTCTACCGGCCACGCGGGTTTTTCAAATAACTGCTGTGATCCGCGTCGACCGCTTCGTGAACCCGTTCATTCTACCTTGGAAGGCTCAGTTTTTGAAACCCTTTTCTTTGCCTTCCGCGCAGCGCGCTGACCAATCTTGTCTATCCAATGTCCCCATCCCTTGGGCATGCCCTCGCGATATTGTCGGTTGACATGGTCTTCCTTTCAGGTCGATGATCTGCCGCCGGCGCGGCTCGGCGGGCGCGGTGCCCGATTTCTGCCGCCCCTGCCGGGGCTAACCCGGCCTCGCCTAACGATATACCCAGCGATAAATCGCTGGGCTATTATCGGCCGTCCCTGCCGGGACGGAAAACAAAATACCGACAATCCAAGGATGCAGATCGAGCAGATCCATCAGTCGTCCAACGGGGGCAGCCTCGATCACACCAAGATCGTCGTCTCCGTGTGGTATCGAGAGGACACCTAACGCCACAGCGACCCCATTAGTTAAGGGCGGCGCCCGGGCCAGGGGTGGGCTTCGGAATCCTGTCGGGCCCGGCACGTCCCTGGTCGCTAAGGCCGAGCAATCGAGTGGGGATTACGGAGCGTGGCGTCTGCTGCAGCGATTTATGAGGTGGGGTCAATCAGTCATTTGTGCTGATCGTTATTTGCAAGCCAAGACTGCCGCACGCCAGCAAGAACTCGGGCGGAAATACAAAGTCAAACTGGTTATCTTCCAACCAGCCACCAATGACGACGTCGGCCATTCGGCCAGATTGCCGCCACGCTGCCAAACGTTGGTCGCGGCCGCTCAGTAGCCATTTTGCCGCGTTTTTCAGGCCGGAGTTAATACGAACGGCAAACTCCTCCCATGGCTCTGCCGCCTTCAGGCAATCTTCGATCGCGACCTCTACCAACGTAATCAAAGCCGCTTGCCACGGCGAGTCGCTCGGCAGTAGCTTGAATCCGTCACCGGCCCGAACGTCCATTAGCTCAAAGAACGACGTGCCAGTGGGACATTCTCCTCCGTGACCCCGGAGAAACACACTTGTTGAGACTAAAACCATCCGTTGGCCTCCAAAATCCTTGCCGAATGCCGAGGCGAAGCTACAAGGGCCGCCTGCAAGGACAGTGAAATCCGAAAAACCAGATTTGCGGGACCCGGTAAGTTTCTGCCGTCTGTTAGCCCCTGACTGTCGCTGCGAGTTGGGAAAGGTACTCCGCGTAACTTCTGTATTTCTCTCTATGCAAGAGATAATCCCGATACCCTCGAAAGTGAAGGCGACAGGCCTGTATTAGCTCGGCAAAGCGCTCACGCATGTCCTCTTGCGCAATGAGCCGACAGAATTCCGTCAACTCCTCTTCAAGCTCCAGACATTGCTCCGGTGTGGCTCCGTCTATACCGTCAAGCACGCCGGATGGAACTTCGTGTATGGAATAGCGCAAGCGACTCGCGATTTTGTCAATCAAGCGAAGCCGGGAGCGATGGTCACCCGGCTCGTGCCTAATTGCTACCCGCAGCAGCCCAAGTTCGGTCGCCTCTTCTGGTTGAAGTTGCTCGCGGCATGCGGTACAGCGCTGAAGGCGATCGGAAAGGCCGGCCAACCAGCGTGCACTTCCGGGTAGGCGATCACGGTGGCCGGCGAGCAGAGCAGGGAACACAGCGCGCTCGAATAGTGGTCGACGCATGACCAATTTGACGCCGTGGTCTACAACCTGCTCGGCAATCGATCTCGCCCACGGAAACCAATCCGTTTGGGGCGAAGTCCCGAGGGAATCAAGAAACCCGTCAAGGGCTCGCAACTTCTCCTCACGGGGAGCGCGACCCTCCGCTGCTTCGTAGGCTTCCCAGAGCTTGCGTTGAACTTCCGTTAACATGGTAACCAAAAGCGGACTGAAAGCATTTTGAGCTGGCTAATCGGGCAGTTTATCACAGTCGGGTCAGCTTATTTCCCGGTTAGCAAATCGTGGGCCCGTAGCATTACCCCGGTGGACAGGTCCGCCTTTGCCCGACCGGTCGATTTGTTTCTGCTTCGCTCCCATTGAAACAAAGCCTTGCAGCAATGTCAACCGGCTCTCCCAGATTCAGATTCTATTGCTCTCCCATTCATGGCTCTTCGTCCTGCTAATCACCTGTGACTTGCAGATTTTGAAATGGACAGACTCGCATGGCGGAGACGAAGCTAGGCTCGGCAACACTTTGGGACGGACTGGTCCGGACCCTCGCGAAACCCTCTTCGGTCGCGACACACCGCCGCGTCTTCGGGCGTGAGCCATCGCGATACCACCGTCCTTCACCAGCCCGCTTCCTTTGCTTGCAGGAGACCCTGCAAGAAACCCGACGGAAACCGCCGCGTTTTCGGATTTGGCCCCGGCGCAAGCCATTGTTTACATGTCGTTTGCGCCTTTCCTCCGCCCAGGCACATCGATTTTACCAGATGCTGCTAACTTGCAGCTAGCTGTGTGTGGGGGGGCTGCAAGAAACCGCAACAAAGCCTGTGCAGCAGTAGCAAGGCGTGAGACGCAACCGTTGTCAACCGTGGTCAGCGTGGGGCATTCGCTTCCGGCCAATAGCATCCGTTAGCCGTTTCGTCTCAAGGGGGTGTGCAGGGGGGTTGAGATGAGATGCAATTCAAGGCACAACATCGGGCGAGTGGCGAAAAAGCGCGGGTGCTCCCCGGCAACCTCTTGCCGCCGGCCGGCGCAATCGTAATAATGATGCGCACTCGTCAATCACCTTGGACTTTGAAGGTGCCACCATGCCACTTCGTTACTTCTTTTTCCTCGTCGTTACGCTCCTTTTCCTCGCTGACTCGGCTTCGAGCCGCGCCCAGCTTCCCGATCAGAAGGATAAGCAAGAACAGCAGGAACCGTTCTCGGAAGTGGACGGCTCCGTTACGATTGGCGGCAAGAAGATCGAATATAAAGCCACCACGGGTCGGTTGCCCGTGAAGGACCTGACCGGCAAGGCGACGGCGAAAATCAACTTCACGGCCTACGTGAGAACGATGGAAGGTTCGCCCGGCAGCCGTCCCATCACCTTCGCCTTCGGCGGCGGGCCCGGCTCGTCGTCGCAATCGTTGCATATCGGTCTGTTCGGCCCCCGCCGGCTCTTGATCGACGAAGATGGCAAAAGCCTGCCGTTGCCGGCCAAGCTTGTCGAGAACGATACCTCGGTCCTTGACGTGTCGGACGTGGTGATCATCGAGCCGGTGAGTGTTGGCTTCAGCCGGGCCGACGACCCCAAGGACGCCAAGCTGTTCCACGGCCTCGAGGAAGACACGCACGCCGTTGGTGCCTTCATCCGGGCTTACATGAGCAAGTACGACCGCAAGGCGTCGCCGACGTACATCGTCGGGCTGAGCTACGGCACCACGCGAGCCGCGTCGCTTGCCAGGTATTTGCAGACCAAAGGCGACGTGAAGCTTGCCGGCGTGGTGCTCCTCGCCGTCGTTTTGGACTTTCAGACGATCGAGTTCGGGCCCGCCAACGACATGCCTTATAGCCTCTATCTGCCGACCTACACCGCCGCCGCGTTTCACCACAACAAGCTGGACAAATCCTGGGCAGGCGATTTGGCCGCGGCTTTGAAGGAATCGTCGCAATTCGCCAACGGGCCATATACGCGGGCACTCAACATGGGGAACCTGCTGAGCGACGACGACCGCCGCTCGACCGCGAAATCGCTGGCGAAGCTCACGGGCCTGTCTGAGGATTTTTTGCTGAAGTCGGACTTGCGGGTCAATCCCGGCAAGTTCCGCAGCGAGCTATTGCGCGAAAGCCAGGAACTCATTGGCCGCTATGACAGCCGGGTCAAGGCCAAGGTCAAAGGCGGCGGCGGCAAAGGCGGCGGCGCCGATCCCAGCAGCACCTTGCTTGCCGCGCATTACACCGAAGCGCTCAATACCTACTTCGCCAACGACCTCAAATACAAAACCGATCTCAAGTACGTTACGACGGGGCAGGTGCAGCCGTGGAGCTACGGCAAGGCGGGGACCAACAAGTATGCCAACGTCGCGCCCCGGCTGCGCGCGGCGCTGGAGAGTGACAAGCACCTGCGCGTGCTCGTGGCCAGCGGCTATTATGACCTGGCGACGCCTTACGCCGCCACGGAATTCACCTTCGCCCATCTGGGGCCAAAGGCCTTGATGGACCGGGTGAGCATGAAGTATTATGAGGCTGGCCATGCAATGTATTCTCACCAACCGTCGCGACGGCAATTGACTGATCACATCCGCAAATTCATAACTGGCGCGCCGGCCAATGCGGGTGGGGAACCCAAGCCGTTCGCATTGGAGTGGGAGCTGCCTGCCTTTCGGCTTTGGGATAGCAGGCCCTGACACCGCTTGCTCGATTCCCCGTTCCCGAATCTCATAATCCTTGACTGTCTTGTGGTAGCGTAGCAGGGCGCAAGCGGCCTTTACGCTCGGCCGCGAAAGCAGGACCAGCACGATAACCGGGTAGATCATGCCGAAAATCATCATGCCAATTCCCAACGCCGTGTAGATGATTCCAAAAATAGTGCCCATCTGCTCCATCTCAGCAGTTCCTGGAACCCGCTGTCCGGGTGGCGCGGTCTTGGCCGCCTCCTCGACGATCTCTTGGAACATGGAAGTAAAGGCCTGGGTAATTCTCGGCACGACGACCAGGATGAAGGTCCCGTAGAGGGCGACGAGTCGAATAATCTTGACGACCGCGAGCCAGAGACCCAACTGCCGCCCCCATTGCTTGAGGCACAACAGGCCGATGCCGGAAACCACCAGCAGAATGTTGACGATCAGGCCGGTGACCACGTCCGCAATGCCGTAGGCCAGAAAGCCAACGTCCTGGGTGAACTTGGCCATGTCCGGCATCTTTGGCAGGGGCTGGGCCTTGAGCGCTTTCTGCCTGGCCTGGATTGCCGCCTTCTCCTTTTCGTTCTGGGCGGCTTGTTCCCACTTCTCGAGTTCCTGGAGCTTTTGCTTGCGGCCGGCCTGCTGCAATTGTTGAAACTGCTCTTGCTGCCCGGCGAACATCGGGCCCATCGCCGAGTACATTGCCAGCTGAAAACCGTAGCCGATCCCGCATAAAAGGAGGAGCGAGCCAAACACGATGTTGAGGATGCCAACGGTTTTGGGAATAGCAGTCGTCGGCTGGCGCTCGCGAGGAGGCGGGTACGCTCCATTGTCGTCGCTTACGGGGGGCTGCATGGCGGGGCTCCTATGCGGGCAGATTTCGCCGGCCGTGAATACTGTGGGCTGTCTACCCGGTACGGACTGTCGAAATCGGTCACAACACCATCTTACCAACTTCCTTACACAGCGCCTCAGCGTCCGCGCTATCCGGCGCCTCGGCAATCACGCGCACGATCGGCTCAGTGTTGCTGGAGCGGACGTGCACCCAGCGGTCAGGCCAATCCAGCCGCAGCCCATCGACGCGGTTGGCTCTTGCCTCAGGCCAACGCGTTGTCAACGCCTCGAACAGCTTCAGCAACCGTTCGCGCGCCACCGTGTACTTGTCCTTGACGATCGTGTAAGCCGGCAGTTCCGCGACCAACGCACTCAGCTTCTTGCCGGTGTCCGCGAGCAAACTGAGCACCAGGCCGATACCGATAAAGGGATCGCGGACCCAGCCGACACGCGGATCAATCACGCCGCCGTTGCCCTCGCCGCCGATGACGGCCCCGACCTCGTTCATCATCGCGACCACATTGGCCTCGCCCACGGCGCTGCGGTGACACGGCACGCCAAACTGCCCGGCAATGTCCTCGACGACACGCGACGTCGACATGTTGATGACCACCGGTCCCTTTTGCTGGCGCAAGCGATAGGCCACGGCAAGGGCCAACGTCAATTCTTCGCCGATGTAACGGCCGGTTTCGTCGATCAGCGCCAGGCGGTCGGCGTCGGGGTCGAGGACGAAGCCGACGTCAGCGCCGGCCTGACGCACCTTCGGGCAGACATCGACCAGGTTGACGGCAATCGGTTCGGGCTCGTGGAGGAAATGGCCGTCGGCGTCGCCGCCGAGCATGGTCGCCCGCACCTGGAGCGATGCGAGCAGTTGACGGGCTAGCGGGCCGCCGGCGCCGCCGTTGGCGTCGACAAACGCCTTGAGCTGCCGGCTGCGGATTTTCACGACGTCGACCAACTCAAGAACGCGCTCGCGGTGCCAGTCAAGGGCGTCCGGACACTCCTTGACGCTGCCAAGTTTGTCCCAGCCCACGCGCAGAAATTCGCCGCGCTCGAAGAGGTCGCGAATCCTCTGGCCATCGGCGGGCGACAGGACGGCACCGGTGGGACCAAATAGCTTCAGGCCGTTCCATTGGGCCGGATTGTGACTGGCCGTGATCTGCACGCCCCCGGCGGCGCCAAGCTTGCACACTGCCAGACCAAACGTCGGCGTGGGCGCGACGCCCAAATCATGGACCTCACAACCGGCGGCTAGGAGGCCGCTCAGGACCGCATGCTTCAGCATGGCAGCGCTGGGTCGGCCGTCGTTGCTCAGGACGATGCCGCCTCCGCGCGTGTGCGTGGCCAGGGCGGCGGCGAACGCCAGGGCCGACTCTGGTGTTAGCCCGCCGCCAACGATGCCCCGGATTCCCGACACGCTGACGATCAACTCACTCATATCCATTCCTCGGTGAAGTTTTATCAACGTGGCGTCCGATACATAATGGAGGCTCCAAAAAAAGGGGACAGGCCCCGTTGTGCGAAGCACCCTTCGGGCCGTTCCGGCAACGGGGCCTGTCCCCTTTTCTAAAGCCTCGTCATTGCCCTTCGCGACGCGCTGTTGTGTTTACTTAGCGAAACTATGAAGCCTCGCAAAGCCGGGTCAACCTGGAAGCGGCGAGGCGCGATGCGTCAACTTCGCGCGGCCTTGCGCTGCGCGGTGCTCGGCACCGTCCTGGCGTCCGGCTGCCGGTCCAGCGCGGAAAAGGTCGACCAGAACCTGGCGGGTTTTGGGGGCATCCCAAGCGGCGACGCCGCCGTCGCCGCAGCTTACGTAGTCGCCTGTCCCGACGTGCTCGATCTGTCCTTCGACAACCATCCCGAATTGTCCGGCTTGCACCCGGTCGGCATCGATGGCCGGCTCGATCTGGAGCCGGTTGGCCGTCCCCAGGTCGAGGGACAATCCGTCGGGCAGGTCCGCGAGCAGCTTGCCCAGTGCACGCATTCTGACGCCTTCCCAAGTTCACGTCGAGGTCGCGGCCCATCGCGTGCAGTGCATCTATCTTTACGGCGAAGTGATGGGATTGCAGCGGGCCGTGCCCTACCAGGGTCATGAAACGGTGGTCGATCTTTTGAAACGCACAGGCGGCATCACACCGGAAGCGGCACCGAGCGAGGTATATGTCGTTCGCACCCATGTCACCGACATCAAACGGCCGGAGATTTTCCACGTCGATTTGCGGGCGATCACGTTGGAACACGACGAACGCACCAATGTTCGACTGGAGCCGTTCGATCAGGTCCATGTCGGCGCCACCAAGCGAGCTGGCGTGTTGAAATGCGTGCAACCGTGGCTGCGGCCGGCTTTTCAGAAACTGTGGAGCTGGCTGCCCTCGCCTGAGAAAACGCCGGATGCCGCGCCGCTGCAGGAGCAATAACCAGAAAAAATTGGTCTCTTAGGTCTTTTGAGACCTATCGGCCGCGGAAAGTTAGTACCTGAAAATCAGGTCAAACGTCAGCCGGTAATCCATGATGTCGCTAGGTTTGATCAGCGGATACTCGACGGCAAAGCCGGCCTGGCACCACTCGGCGAACTTGTAGCGAAGGCCGAAGGCCAGCGACAAGTCGTTGTGCCCGGCCACGCCGCCGGAGCCGAAGTTGATCAAGTTGCGCCCTTCGAACCCGAAGAACTGGCCGTCGCCGCCGTTGCGCGTGTAGTGGAAATAGTTCAACTCGATGAGCGGGAAGATCTTGTTGAGGTTGAGGACGTCGTAATCGAAGTGGAAGCTCGAATAGACAAAGTCGGTGCGGTCGTTGTCGGTCGAGAAGGAATAGCCGGTGGTGTTCATGAAATTGAAGCTGCCGAAGCTGTACTTGCCGAGGCTCTGAGCGACGCTGATATAGGGGATCAGCGAGAGGTCGCCGGTATTCTGGAAGACGCCGCTGCTGCCGATGGCGAGGTCGAAATTGATGCCGGCAGCCACCACGGTCTTCGTCGAGTCGAGGGTGAGGAACGTGAACTTGGGTCCCAGCGACACCTCGGCGAAGCCGCTGTCGTTGCCCACTTTGCTGTTGCCGCTGGGTTCCAGCGTCACGCCGCCGAGCTTGTTGACGACCACCGAGAACCAGTCGGTGACCGCCAATCGGCCCTGGACGCCGTAGAACCAAAGATTGCCGCCCAGCAAGGCATAGTTGGAGCCGGGCACTTGCTGGAAAACCACCAGCGGCTTCACCTCGGTCAACGCCCGCGGGTCCTCGAAGAAGAACGGGTTGCTGACCGGTGAGATGAAGTTGTCGAAGCGGTGATCGCTCTGGAACAGGCTGCGGCTATCGCTGCCGCCGCCCGAGAAGATGCCGGTGAAGCCGTCGCGGCATTGGTCCCAAAAGTTGCCTTCGCGCTTGGCCGTGACGGCGCAGCTGTATTTCTCGGTATCGGGGGTGCCGGCCAGCGGTCCGCCCGCGGGGAACGGCGGCGGTGGCGGCACTGAGGCCGGCCCCGGCGCGAAGGGTGCCGGCGAGGGCTCGAGCACCTGAGCGCGGACGATCGGATTCATGTCGTCGTTGGCTTGCGTTGTGGAAGCACGCTGAATGACGGAGAGCGCGCTGGCGTCCGTGCCGGGCTCGGGCTGGGGCGCTCGCAGGGTGATGCCAAAGCTGGAGGGAGCGGTTGCCGGCGTAGCCACCGGGCGCCACTGCATTTCCTGGCCATTGGCTTGCTGGGCCAAAATGGGAAAGCCCAATGCCAGCCCCAGACAGCCCTTCCATAGGCGTTTCATCACAAGGCCTCCGCCTCAGAATTCTCCTTTGGCCGACGCAAGGAGCAATCCTTTGCGCCTTGCTCTCCATCTTCGGCCAATCGCCATGACCGCCACCAGTCGCAGAATCGGCTTGCGAGGCACGGCGAGATTCACCGGCATGCGCGGCTTGCACAGGCGGCAAAGTTTGCCATGGCGGTTGGTAAACGGGGAAAGTTGCGAGGTCTAAAGTAGTAGGCACACTCCGTGTGCCGTTTTGACTCTCAAACGGCACACGGAGTGTGCCTACTACTTTGGTGCTGCACCGCACCAGCGCTGCCACATCGCCCTATAAGCGGCTTCCAACTCACGCGTAAATCCTTTGCCGTCGCACAGCGGCGAATTCTTCACCTGCTCGCGCAGTTGTCCGCGCAGTGCGGCCAATCGGTTGACATCCTGGGCCAGCCGTGCCGCTATCTCCACGTATTGTTCCGGCGTGTTGGCGATGAATTCCGTCAAGCCAGTGTGGGTCAGCACGCTGGCGACCATGCGGCCGGCGTGGCATCGCGCTCGCAACGTGACCACGGGCACGCCCATCCACAGCGATTCACACGCCGTGGTGTGGCCGCTCCAGGGAAACGTGTCCAGGGAAATGTCCACCGCCTGATAAACGTCGAGAAAGCTGCCGGGCTTGTCCAACTTGTAGCGCAGCTCAATGCGGCCCGGTTCGATGCCTCGTTCGGTGAGCTGCCGGTAAATCGTTTCCTTGACCTTGCCCTGCAAGGTGTGGCGAAAGACCAGCAAATGGGCTGTCGGCACGGCCCGCAAGATCAACGACCAAACGTCGAACACACCGGAGTTAAGCTTGGGCAGATTGTGAAGCGAGGCGAACGTGACATAGCCATTCCGCAGGGCCGGTGAAGGGCTGATCTCTGGCGTGCCGGGCGGGGTGTAGCTGCAGAAGCCTTGCGGCAATCGGATCAGTTCCTCGGTGAAACGCACCGGCTCGTCCGGCGGATCGACGACGGCATCGGTCAGGCAATAATCCACGGCGCTCAGGCCAGTTGTGTTTGGATAGCCGAGGTAGGTCACCTGGACAGGGGCGGGTTTATAACCGAAAACCCGCAATCGGCTCTTGGAGGTGTGGCCTGCAAGATCGACAAGGATGTCGATGCGATCGGTCCGGATCAGGTTGGCCGCCTGGGCGTCGTTGAGGCCGTTGACGGAACGCCAGCCGCGCGCCAGCGAGCGGAGCCGCGTGGTCATGGTGTCGTGGGCCGTCACCTCGGCGTAACAGATCGCCTCCACCTGGTTGGGATCGTGGTTGGCGAGAATTGGCTGCAGGAAATGAGCGATGGGGTGCCAGCTCAAATCGGGCGACACATAGCCGACGCGCAGGCGGCGGGTGGGGTTGCGGTCATGCCCGGGCGCCGGGCCGGCTCCGGCGGCCTGGCCATAGCGCTTGCCCCATTCGCGGTGCTCGGCAAACAGTGTGTCGGGATCGACATTGGGGTCGTAATTCCAGCACAGCAACAGGTTGCTGAACGCCGCGGCATCGTTGGGCGTCAAGCGCAGCACCTCGCGGAAGCAAACCGCCGCCTCGCTCAGCTTGCTTTCCAACTGCAAAACGCCGCCCAGGTTGTTCAGAGCCTCGGTGGAAGTCGGCCGCAACCGCAGTGCCTCACGCAGGTGGTCCTCGGCTTCGTCCAGCTTGCCCTGCGCCTGCAGGGCGGTGGCCAGGTTGCTATGAGCCTCGGGATAGTCGGGCCGGCAACGCAGCGCTTGCAAATAGCTTGCCACCGCTTCGTCGAGCTTGCCTTTCAGGTGCAGCGTGCCGCCCAGGTTGTTGTGGGCCAGTGCGAAATCGGGTTTGAGGCGGATCGCTTCGCGGTAGTTCAATATCGCCTCGTCGAGCTTACCCAGCGCGCCCTGGGAGTTGCCCAGGTTGTTGCGCGCCTCGGGATAATTGGGCTTCAGACGCACGGCCTTGCGGCAATGGGTTTCGGCTTCCTCGACCTTGCCCTGGTTGTGCAGGGCCACGCCCATATTGCTGTGGGCCTCGGCACAATTCGGGTCGAGGGCCAGGGCTCGTTTGTAGCTAACCACGGCTTCTTCAAATTTGCCCTGGTCGTTCAGGATGTTTCCCAGGCCGTTGTGGGCCATGATGCTGGCCGGCTGCAGGCGGAGCGCTTCGCGATAACAGCCGGCGGCGTCGTCGAAGCGGCGCATCGCCTGGTAGGCAGCGGCCAGGTTGCAATGGTAGCCGTCATTGAAGGGCGCCAGGGTGAGGGAGCGCTTGATATAATCGACGGCAACATCGGGTTTACCCACCTGGTGGGCGATCACGCCGAGGAAATGCATGGCGTTCGCATGCGTTGGGTCCGCTTGCAAAATCTGGCGGTAGATCGCCTCGGCGCGCTGCAAATCCCCTGATTGGTGATGGGTTAGCGCGATTTGAAATGCTTCGGCGACGGTGCTCATGGTGCCCCTCTAGTTGACGGCTAGCTGCCATTGTTAAGGGTATCGAATACGCTCATTTGTTTGTACAGGTGCCTTCTATATCTTGCACCACCGTAGCCACATCGTCCGATAGGCCGCTTCCAGGCTGCGCGTAAATCCCTTCCCGTCGCACAGCGGCGAATTCCTCACTTGCTGGCGAAGTTGACTGCGCAGCCCGGCTAACCGATTGAGGTCTTGGGCCAGCCGGCTCGCGATCTCCACGTACTGCTCCGGCGTGTCGGCGATGAAGTCCGCCAATCCCGCGCTGGTGAGCACACTGGCGCCCATGCGGCCGGCGTGGCTTTCCGCTCGCAATGTAACCGTGGGAACTCCCATCCAAAGGGCATCACACACCGTGGTGTGGCCGCTCCAGGGAAAGGTGTCCAGGGAAATGTCGACTCCGTGGTAGACCGTGAGAAAGTTGCCGTTGCTTTCCAACTTGTGACGCAGCTCAATGCGGGCTGGCTCGATGCCGCGTTCAGTGAGTCTGTCGAAAATCGCGTCCTTCACCTTTCCCTGCAAGCTATGCCGGAAGATCAGCAAATGGGCCGTCGGCACGGCGCGTAAAATCAAGGACCATAGGTCAAACACGCCGGCGTTGAGCTTGGGCAAACTGTGCAATGACGCGAACGTGACAAAGCCGTTGCGCAGGGCCGGCGAAGCGTTGACTTCCGGTGCGGCAAACGCGGTGTAGCTGCAGAATCCCTGCGGCAGACGAATCAATTCCTCGGTGAAGTGCGCCGGCTCGCCAGGCGGATCGACGATCGCATCGGTCAAGCAGTAGTCCACGGCGGTCAGGCCGGTGGTGTTCGGATAGCCGAGGTAAGTCACCTGGATCGGGGCCGGCTTGTGCGCCAAGACCCGTAAGCGATTCTTGGAACTGTGCCCCGCCAGATCGACCAGGATGTCGATGCCGTCAGCAAGAATCAGATTTCTCACCTGGGCGTCGTCCAGACCGCTGATGGATCGCCAGCCGTGGGCCAGCGCTTGCAAGCGCGCGGTCATGGCGTCGGGGGCCGACACCTGGGCGTAGCAGATCGCTTCCACCTGGAGGGGATCGTGATTGGCAAGGATGGGCTCCAGGAAATTGGCAATGGGAGTTAACCACAAATCGGGGGACATGTAGCCGACGCGCAGGCGGCGCGCAGGGTCGCGGTCATGGCCTGGCGCGGGGCCTGCGCAGGTGAACTGGCCGTGGCGATTGCCCCAATCGCGGTGCTCGGCAAACAGCGTTTCGGGATCGATGTTGGGATCGTAATTCCAGCAAAGTAATAGGTTGCTGAAGGCCGAGGCGTCGTTGGGATTGAGGCGCATCACTTCGCGGAAGCAATTCGCCGCGTCGGTCAGCTTGCCTTGCAGTTGGAGCACGCCGCCCAGGTTGTTTAGCGCCTGCGTGTAGGTCGGCCGCCGCCGCAATGCTTCGCGCAGGTGTTGCTCGGCTTCGTCCAGCCCGCCCTGGGCCTGAAGGACGGTGGCCAGGTTGTTGTGGGCCTCGGGATAGTCAGGCCGGCAACGCAGCGCTTGAAGGCAGCTCGCCGCGGCTTCGTCGAGCTGTCCTTGCAACTGGAGCGCGGCCCCTAGATTGTTGTGGGCCAGGGCGAAGTTGGCATTCAGGCGAATTGCTTCGCGGTAGCTCATAATCGCCTCGTCGAGCTTGCCCCGGGCGCTTTGAACGTTGCCCAGGTTGTTGTAAGCGTCGGTATATTTCGGGTTGAGACGAATCGCCTCACGGCAGTGGGTTTCCGCTTCCTCGAGGTTGCCCTGGTTTTGCAGGGCCACGCCTACGTTACCGTGCGCTTCAGCGCGTTTGGGGTCGAGAGCCAGGGCGCGTTGGTAGCTGGCCACCGCTTCGACGAACTTGCGCTGGTGGTTGAGGATATTGCCCATGCCGTTGTGGGCGGCGATGCTGGCCGGCTGCAAGCGCAGGGCTTCGCGATAGCAGGCCAGGGCGTCGTCGGAATGGCCCATGGCCTGATAGGCCAGTGCCAGGTGGCAATGGTAGTCGTCATTAAACGGCGCCAGGGCCAGGGACCGTTTGATGCAATCGACGGCGATTTCGGGCTTGCCCACCTGGTATGCGATCACCCCCAGGTAGTGCATGGCGTTGGCATGCGCCGGGTCCGCTTGCAGGATCTGGCGGTAGATCGACTCGGCACGCTGCAGATCCCCCGACTGGTGATGTCGCAGCGCGATTTGAAATGCCTCGGCAATGGTGCTCATGGCGCCCCTTTTATTGCCAGGGACACGGCCTGATGGAAAAACTGTTCCAGCTCTCTGATCCCTTCCTTGTTCTCGTACAAGACGCTATTGGCAGCAAGGATTTTTTCGCGGATTGCTTGGCGATAGTCCGCGTCCTGGGCAAGCCGCGTGGCGATGTCGACGTATTCCCCCGGCGATTGAGCCACGCAGTCGGGGACGTCCATCTGTTTGTACAAGGCATAGGTGATTCTCCCCCGCAGCAGCCGCGACGGCATGGTAATGATCGGCGTGCCGATGGCCAGGCCCTCAAAACTGGTGCTGCCGCCCCCGAAATGGGGCGTGTCGAGCAGCACATCGGCAACCGCCAGCAAATTGACGTATTCGGGAAACTTCAGCCGGGGGAGGAAACGTATGCGGCTTATCACGTCCGGCAACGTCGCCGCGAAACGCCGCTTGAGCAATTCCTCCCAGTGGGGGCGCAGCCCCTGGAATAGCACGAGCAATCCCTCCGGATCGGCGCGGAGGATCGCGCCCAGCGTCTCATCGAATTCGGGATGTAGCTTGAACAGGCTCTGAGTGCAGGCGTAGACGTGGCTCGCGCGCGCCAAACCAAAATGTTCGCGGTCGTGTCGCAGCGGCGGAAGCGCCGGGCGATAGTAATAAAACGGCAGTTTCTTGAGCCGGACCAGCTTCTCCGTGTAATGCTCGTCGGCTTCTTCGGTTTCCAGGTCTTCCGTGGAGATGAAATAGTCGATGGTGTCGATTCCGGTGGTGACGGGGTGGCCCAGCGTGACGCATTGAACCGGCGCCAGCCGCGAAAAGGCCAGGGTTTCAGCGAACGGCTCCATGCCGATGTCGGCGTAGACAAGCACGTCGAGCCGCAGGCTGGCGATCAGCCGACGTGCCGACGGCAAATGTTTGGGCACCTCCAGGGCGCGATCGGCGTGCTGCTTGATGAAGTCGGCCACTTCATCATGGTGGTTGCCGATCGACAGCACCGTGACCTCGAAGTCGTCGCGCGAAAGCAGTGCGATCAAGCCGCGCATCCAGTGGCCGATGGTGTGCGCCCTGAAGTAGCATGAGATAAATCCCACGCGAATCTTCCCAGAATTTGCCGCTCGCGGCTTCGCGTTCGATTCGACTGGCGCACGGTGCAATCCAGCAACCGCGGCCTGAAGGTCTCGATCGTTGCGCCCTTGATACGCCAAATAAAACAGGTTGACCGCCGGCTCCTCGGTGATGTCGAGTAAAACCTGGCGCTGCTGGAGCAGGCGAACATTTTCCGTCAAACGCTGCCGCCACTCCTCCAATTCGGCAACCGATTGGTAGATGACAGGCAGCCGCGTCGCCAGGACAATGCTAAGGCGAGTGTCCGCTCGCAGGCGCAGAGCATGTTCCAGCCTGGCGCCGGCTTCTTCGATTCTCCCTTGCTCGGCGAGCGCGACACCCAGTGCTCCATGGGCCGCGGCCAGGTCCGGTTTGAGGTGCACCGCCTTCTCAAAATGGGCGGCGGCCATTTCCAGGTCTTCCTGCTCGGCGCACAAGCCTCCCAGGCTGTACCAGGCCTCGGCGCAATGCGGCTCCAAGCTCGCGGCTTGCCGATAGCAGACGCTGGCTTCTTCACGCCGGCCCGCGGTTCGCAAGGCGTTGCCGAGGTTGTAATGACCCTCCACATAGCCCGGACGAAGTGTCACGGCTTGCCTGTGGCTGTTGACAGCCTCTTCGAGCCGGCCCTGGCGAAGGTAAATCAGCCCCAGCCGATTGAACGCTTCAGGAAAACCTGGCCGGAGGTGAATTGCCTCCTGAAAAGCCGCCACGGCTTCCTCTAAAGAGGCCAGATCGTGCAGCGCCGCGCCGAGTTCGTAATGCGCCTCCGCAACTTGTGGCCCCAGGTGGACGGCCTGTCGGGCGTGGGCGAGCGCTTCTTGCGGTCGGCCAAGGAGGCGCGTGGTGTTGGCCAGGTTAAGGTGTATGGCGGTTACGCGGGGGTTGCAGCGTGCGGCTAACGCATAGCAGGCCACGGCCCGATCGAGCTGGCCGGCATTTTTCAAGGCGTTGCCCATGTCGTTGTGCATCACGGCAGCGCGGGCATCATCCGGTTGGTTCATGATTTCTAATGGCGCGTCCAACAAGCAGTTCCAAGTGTCTCGTTTAACGCCAATACCGTTCGACTTTGAGCAAGTCACAGCCTTCTGGTAATTTAGCGATAATCCCTGGCATTGCGTGACGACACCTGCCAAGGATTAGGACGGTTTCGTCTCATCTCAACCCCCCCACACAACCCCATGACACGAAACTGCCATCGTTTGGCAGCCCCTAACACACCTTTGCAAGCCGTAGCAAGGATTGCGCAGGATTGCGTCTCACGCTGGCCAGCTATGCTGCGAACCTTGCTTTTGCGACGCGATTCTTCATATCCTGCAATTAGTGTATTTCTCCAAACCCGCCCAGGCGATTGGCAACACGCCTTCCAAAGGACGGCGGCGGGCACCATGGAATCGGCCTCTTATCGCCACATTCTGGTAGCGCTGCTGGTGCGGTCAAAACGAGGTTGAACATGACGAGCATCGCGGAGCTTTTCGCCCTGGGCGTCCAGCATCATCAAGCTGGCAACCTCGCCTACGCAGAGCGGATTTATCGGCAGGTCCTACAGGCGGACCCGAACCACAGCGAGGCCTATGGCACCCTTGCCAAAGTGTTTTTTTCGCAGCGGCGCTTCGACGCCGCCATCAGCTGCTTTCAACAAGTGTTGCGTTTGAAACCCGACGATGCGGCAGCCTGCTACAACCTCGGCCTGGCCTTGCAGCACGAGGGTCGAGGCAAGGAGGCCATTACCAGCTACCGCCAGGCCGTCAAAATCGAACCTGGCCTGTGCGTGGCCTGGAACAATCTCGCCAATGCCCTGAAAAGCATTGGAAACCTGAACGAGGCGATTGAGTGCTACCGCCACGTTTTGCGACTACAGCCCGACTACGCGGGCGCTCACTCGAACTTGGGTGTTGCGCTGGCGGAGCAAAATAAACTCGACGAGGCGGTAGCGCATCACCTTCAAGCATTGCACTTGAACGCCAGTCTGCCCGGCGTCCATGTCAACCTGGGATACGCATTGCTCAAACAGGGCAAACCACAAGAAGCGACGCGGCATTTTCGCCGGGCATTGGAACTCCAGCCCGATCTTGCCGAGGCCCACGCCAACCTCGGTATCGCTCTGCAGGACCAAGCTAAGCTCGACGAGGCGGAATTCCATTATCGTCGTGCCCTCCAGCTCAACCCTGAATATGCTGAAGCGTATACTAACTTGGGCAATGTGTTGCAGGACTAGGGAAAACTGGACGAAGCGCTCGCCTGCCACCAGCGGGCAGTGCTGCTGAAGCCGAGTTTTGCTGAAGCCCACAGCAACCTGGGCAATACCCTCAATGACGTGGGAAAGCTGGACGAAGCGCTCGTCTGCTACCGTCGGGCGCTGGAACTGAAGCCGGACTTTGCAGAAGCATACAACAACCTGGGCAATTTTTGGAAGGACCAGAGGAAGCTGGACGACGCTGTCGCCTGTTACCAGCGGGCGCTGGAGCTGAAGCCGGACTCCGCTCTGCCGCACAACAACATCGGTAATGCCCTAAAGGACCAGGGGAAGGTGGACGAAGCGATCACCCGCTTCCGCCGGGCATTGGAATTGAAGCCGGAGTATGCCGAAGCACATAGCAATCTGGTTTACACCCAAGTTTTTTCCCCCGGCTACGACGCTCAAGCGCTTTACGAGGAACACCGCCGCTGGAACCAGCTACACGCCGCGCCGTTGGCCCAATTTATCAAGCCTCATCTCAACGACCGGTGCCCTGATCGTCGCTTGCGGGTTGGGTATGTCTCGCCTGATTTCCGCGAGCATGTCATGGGATGGATGCTTGGGCTACTTTTTCGCGAACACAACCGTCACCAATTGGAGTTATTCGCTTACGCCAACGTGCTTCGCCCCGACAGGCTCACCAGACAATTCCAGGAAAGCGCTCATGCCTGGCGAAATACCGTGGGCATGAGCAATGAGAAGCTCGCCCAACTCGTTCGCGATGACGGCGTCGACATCCTGGTGGATATGGCGATGCACATGAGCAACAATCGTCTGCTGGCGTTTGCTCGCAAGCCCGCCCCCGTCCAGGTCGCCTTTGGCTATCCCGGCACTACCGGCCTTTCGGCGATGGACTATCGCATTACCGACTATCACGTCGATCCCCCCGGACTCGACGACAACTGCTATTCCGAGGAATCGTTCCGGCTCGCCGATTCCTTCTGGTGCTATGACCCAACAACAATTGAGCCCGCAGTCAACAGCTCGCCGGCCCTGGAGAATGGGTTCGTGACGTTCGGGAGTTTGAATAACCCTTGCAAGATCAACTTTCCCGTCATCGAACTTTGGTCCAAGGTGCTCAGGGCAACGGATCGATCCCGATTAATCATGCTGGCCGCCGAAGGCACGGCGCGGCAACGCCTTTTGACGCTTCTCCACCAGCAAGGCATCGCCGCCGACCGCGTGAGCTTCGATGGGCATCAGCCGCACCAGCGCTATTTGAAGTTCTACCACGACATTGACATCGGACTTGATCCGTTTCCTTACAACGGTCATACCACAGAGCCTTGACTCGTTTTGGATGGGTGTGCCAGTCATAACCCTCGTTGGCAAAACGGTTGTCGGCCGCGCGGGTTTATGCTGGCTTCAGAACCTTGGCCTGCCGGAGCTGATCGCCCAGACCCCCGATCAGTTTGTCCAGATCGCCTTGAAGTTAGCCAGCGACTTGCCCCGGTTGCAAACACTGCGCGGCACATTGCGAGAGCGCATGCGGCAATCGCCGCTCATGGATGCTCCGCGCTTTGCCCGACAAGTCGAGGCCGCCTATCGCGAGATGTGGCGGCGCTGGTGCGCGCAGCACCCGGCGCTGTCATGACGAATAGCATATGCCCTTGAAGAATCCTTCCAGATCTTTGACCCCCCCGGAGTTTTCATAAAGCAGGTCATTAAGCGCGGCAATTTTCGCTCGCATCGCCTGGCGAAACTCGGCATCGGTGCCCAGCCGCAGAGCGAGTTTCACATAATCCTGACGGTTCTCCACCACACAGTCCAGCATCTTCATTTGCTTGTAAAGGGCATACGTTATTCTGCCCCGCAAAAACTGCGACGGCAGGGTCACCACGGGCGTATTCACGGCCAGGGCTTCATAGGTGGTGTTGCCGCCGCCGAAATGGAGGGGGTCCAGGAGCACGTCGGACACCGCCAGCAAATTCAAGAAATCGGGCCTATCCATCGCGGGCAGAAAGCGAATGCGGTCGGCGACGTCCGGCAGAGTGGCCGTGAAGCGCCGCCGCAGCATTTGTTCCCCTTGCGGATGCTTCGACTTGATGAGTACGACGATGCCGCGGGGATCGCCGCGCAGGATGCCTCCCAGAAACTCGTCGAACTCCGGGTGAAATTTGAAAAGCGTTTGCGGGCAGGCATAAACGTGGTCGTCCAGCGCCAGGCCAAAATGCTCCCGTCCTTGGGGCGGATCGGGCAAGCGCGGTTTTTCATAGCAAATCGGCAGCGCTTTAAGGCGGACCAGCGTCTCCGTGTAATGCTGGTCGGCGCCGTCGGTTTCCAGGTCTTCCGACGAGATAAAATAATCGATGGTGCTGATGCCCGTCGTCGACGGATGGCCCCAGGTCACGCACTGCACCGGCGCCAGCCGCGAGTAGGCCAATGTGCCGGTGAAGGGATCCATGCCGATGTCCGTGTAGAAAAGGACGTCGAGCTGTTGCTGGGCAATTGCCTTGCGGGCCGACGGCAAATGCTTGGGCACCACCACAAACCGATCGGCATGGCGTCTGAAGGAGTCGGCGATCTCGCCCGCGTGGTTGCCTACGGACAGCACGATCACCTCGAAATCGGCGCGGGAAAGCCGCGCGACCAGGCCCTTCATCAGATGGCCTATGGTGTGTTTGCGGAAAAAGGAAGACAGAAAGCCCACCCGTATCTTCCCCGAGGCTTGCGGCCTGGCAAGGTCCTGCGGCGGAGCCCGGTACAAGCCCGCGATGTCGCGCTGGATGTCCCGGTCGTTCATGCCGTGGTAGGCGAGATAAAAGACGTTGACCGCCGTTTCTTCGGTGAGGTCCAGCACGATCTGGTGCTCCCTGAGCAGCCGGACTTCCTGAATCAGCCGATTTCGTGAGGACATCAAATCGCTCATCGACTGGTAGATGCCGGGCAGGCGGGTAGCCCAGGCGATCCGCAGCCGGTCGGTCGGCTGAATGGTCAGGGCCTGGGCGAGGTGGGCCAGCCCTTCTTCATGGCTGCCCAGGTCGTGGAGGGCGATACCGAGGCCGGCGTGTGCCTCGGCCAGGTTCGGATCGAGACGCACAGCCTCCTGGAAACAGGCGACGGCCTTCTCCAGCTCCTGCTGGTCGGCGAAAACGCCCCCCAGGTTCTTGTGGATCGCGGCGCTATCAGGCAGCAACCGCAACGCCGCCTGGTAGCATACTGCCGCTTCGTCCAGCCTGCCCAGCTTGCGCAGCGTTGAACCCAGGTTATTGTGCGCTTGAACAAGGCGGGGATTGATGCGAATGGCCTGCTGATAGTGGTGGACGGCCTCGTCAAACCTGTTCAACTCGTGCAAGGTGGCGCCCAGGTTCGTGTGGGCTTGCACATCGTTCGGCCGAAGCGAAACAGCTTGCCGGTAGCTGGCGGCAGCCGCCTGGAGGTCGCCCTTTCTGCGAAAGACGTTGCCCAGGTTGAAATGCGTCACGGCCTGGCGCAGGGTCGAGGCAGGGACCGCCGGTAGCTGGCGACGGCTTCGTCCAGCTTTCCTTGTTTGGCTTGAGCGCTGCCCAGGTTTCCAAAAATCTCCGCATCGCTCATGCCGTTACCTGGTGGAAAAACCGCTCCAGCTCGCGAACTCCCGTGCTGTTCTCGAACAACGCGCCGTTGGCGGCGAGAATCTTCCCGCGGATCGATTGTCGAAAAGCGGCGTCGCCTCCCAGCCGCAGGGCCAGCTTGATGTAATCTTGGGGATTTTCAACCACGCAGTCCAGCACGTGCATTTGCTTGTACAGGGCGGAAGTGATGCGCCGCGCAGCAGCCGCGAAGGCATGGTGACGACCGGCGTTCCCAGCGCGAAGCCGTCGTAAGAGGTGGTGCCGCCGCCAAAGGGGTGCGGGTCCAGCAGCACGTCCGCGTGCGCCAGCAAATTCATGTATTCTTCCCGACTCAGCATGGGGAAAAAGCGGATGCGATCGAGGACGTCGGGCAGCGTGGCCGCGAAGCGCTGCCTCAGCAGTCGCTCCCAATGCGGATTCACGCTTTGAGTCAGCAGCAGCTTGCCCCGCGGATCGCCGCGCAGCACGCCGCCCAGGATTGCGTCGAAATCGGGGTGCAATTTGAAGGGCGATTGCAGGCAGGCGTAGACATGGTCCTCTTTGGCCAAACCGAATGCTTCCCTGGCCTTGAGCACCGCGGCAGGCGCGGGTTTGTAATAGTAAATCGGCAGGGCCTTGAGCCGGACCAATTTCTCCGTGTAGTGTTCCTGGGCTTCCTCGGTTTCCAGATCCTCGGTGGAAATGTAGTAATCGATGCTGTCCAGACCGGTGGTGACGGGATGGCCCAGGGTGGTGCACTGAATCGGCGCCAGCCGCGAAAGGGCCAACGTGTAGGTTAGCGGATCCATGCCGATGTCGGTGTAAACGAGCACGTCCAACTGCTGCTCGGCGATCAGCCGGCGGGCCACGGGCAAATGCGGCGGAATGTCCACAAAACGGTCGGCGTGCTGCTTGATGACCTCGGTCATGGCGTCCCCGGTGCAGCCCACCGACAGCACCGTCACCTCAAATTCCGCTCGCGCCAGATGCGCGATCAGCCCCCGCATCCAATGGCTGATGATGTGTTCCTTGAAGAAAGACGACACGAAACCGACCCTGATTTTCCGGCTGCCGCGGATTGGTGCCGGCCGGCCGGCGCCGACTTCCTCCGGCACGCGATAGAGCCGGCCCACCTCGCGCAGAATGTCGCGGTCATTGAACCCCTGGTAAGCCAGGAGGAATGTGCTCAGCGCCGGCTTGGTGGTCAGGTCGAGCACCACGCCGCGCTGGCGGAGGCGGCTCACTTCCTCCACGAGACGGCTCCGCCACCGGGCCACCTCGGCAGTCGATGGATAGATGGCCGGCAAACACGTCGCCAGCGCGATCCGCAGCCGATCGGTCGGTTGCAGACGCAGGGCTTGCTGCAGGCAGGCGACGGCCTCGTCGGCCCTGCCTTCGAGCTCGCCGAGCATGGTCCCCAGGGCCTCGTGGGCTTCGGCCAAATCGGGTTTGAGGTTCAAAGCGCGGCGGTAGCAGGCGGCAGCCTGGTCCCTGTTTCCGTGAGCGGCGCAAGCGCGTCCCAGGTTGTAATGTGCCGCGGCGCAATCGGGCTCCAGGCTCAAGGCTCGCTGGTAGCAATCCATGGCCTGTGGCCATTTCCCCGCAAGGCCCAGGACGTTGCCGAGATTATTGAGTGCTTCGCTGCCATTGGAACAATGGCTCAGGACTTGCCGAAAGCAGGCCTCGGCCTCGTCCAACCGGCCCAGAAGCATCAGCAGATCGCCCAGCCGGTTGGCGGCCTCCGTATGGTCGGGCCGCAGACGGAGGGCCTGGCGAAAGCATGCCATGGCTTGCTCGGTCTCGCCTTGCTGCTGGTGCACGGCGCCCAGGTTGCAGTGCGCCTGGGCGTAGTCCGGTTTGAGTTCAACTGCGCACTGCAAACTGGCTGCCGCTTCGTCGAATCTGCCCAGCGCTTTCACGCGGCGCCGAGGTTGTTATGCGCCGAGGCATGGCGCGGATTGAGTTTCAAAGCCAGCTGATAATGCGTTAGCGCCGCGTCGGGCTTGTTTTGCGCCAGCCAGACGTTTCCCAGGTTATTATGAGCTTCGACATAGTCCGGCTGCAGGCGCAGAGCCTCCTGGTAGCCGGCGGCGGCTTCCTGGAGCCTGCCCTCTTTTTTCAGGGCGTTGGCAGAATTGAAGTGGGCGACGGCGATCATATTCATCGTCGAATTCCGGGGCCAAGAAATTTCATTTGCAATCCTGACGGCTTTTGACCATGATGTCAACGGCACCCGCAAGGGTGCCCTGCGTCCCACGGGTCCCATGGCGACGAAGTGTGCCCGGTGCCCAAATTTTTTTTCGGCAAAAGGAACGCCCGCCGGGTCAGGGGCGTCAAAAGCTCAGACCGCATTGTCAAGAGCGTGGATTCTCTGGATTTTTTGGGGTTTTTCCAGAATGAAGCGGGCTGTCCCGGCGGGCTCCGGCGGAAAAAGTTTGCTGATTCGTGAAGTTGTGAAAGATTTCTCTTGATTTTGGCGCGAAGATGCATAACAACGGTAAATGGGTGGCTCTCGTCTGTCGCGCAGCTGCTGAACGCGGTTGAAGCGAGGTTGCAGGCACGTTAGGCGGGAAAAATCCGGTTTCGCTCCACAAACTCGCACGATCGCTCAAATTGACTGGTGGGCGCAGATTTTGACCTCGATGTTTGGCTTCATGGCGTCGCCTGGATGGCGCACTTTAGAGTGCGTTCACGTGGCGGCGCGTAAGTTGAGATTTCGAGTGGGTGTCTTGGGGGTTCGATGTCTTAGTTCCTGACAAAAAGTGAGAATTGACCATGTTCCTCTCCTCATGGCGCAAGTTGGTTCGGCAAGCTCGTCGCAATGGCAAAGCAGCCCCTAGGGGCACACGCAAGGGGCTCGACACCCACAAGAAGGCGGCCCAGTTACAACTGGAGCTTTTGGAAGACCGGACGCTGATGTCCACATTGAACGTGTTTCAATGGATAGGCACGACCTCGACAGACTGGAACACGGCCGCCAACTGGATTCCTGGCCCGGGTGCCACGGATACATACCCCGGCTCCAGCGGCAATCCGGGCGATATTGCTCAGTTCACCGGGCCGTACAACGGCAGTGTGACGCTTAGCGAGAGCGTCACGGTAGGCGAGATCGACTTCGGCACCGCGTCCAACATTAACATATCATCCCCAGTCGGCAATAATTCGTTGACCTTGAACAACACAGGATTCGGGGGCACGTCGAAGCTGGTGGCCTTGACGAGCAATACCGGCGCGGACAGTATTTCCGCTCAGCTCATCAGCACGACTCCCTTGGCCGCCACGGTCAGCGGCGGCACATTGGCGCATCGACAACGCTGGCACCGCCATTCCCAATACCTTCGCGGCCAACAGCTCGTTTACGGTCAACTCGGGCGGCACCTTGTCGGTGCTGGCAGGCGCCAACACCGGCACCGCGCCGATCACGGTAAACACTGGCGGCGAGTTGTCGGTCAGCCAGGCCGGCACTCTGGCAAGCACGCCGACCGTGACCGTCAATGCGGGCGGCACCGCCCTGATCACCGACAACAACATTGTGAACAGCGCGATCTCGCCGATTCAACGCTTCGGCGGAAATTCTTCCTACCCCAACACCGACACCAATATCAGCCTCAACGGCGGCACATTCTCCTACGTCGGCGCTTCGGGAGCGGCTTCCACCGATTACCTGGGATCGATTTCGCTGATCGGCGGCAATTCCATCATCGACATCACGCCCACCGGCGGCGGCAGCGTGGCCCTTGAAGCCGCGGTATTGACCCGCGTGCCTGGCTCCACCGTCACCTTCAACGGCGCCGGATTGGGCGCTGTCACCAATGCCCTTACCGACACGGCCACCAATGAGCTGCTGTTCAACAGCGTGCCCAAGACGGAAGGCAACAGCACTTTCGATCACATCGGCATCCTGCCCTATGCTTCCATCAACGGCACCGATTTTGCCACCTATCTAGTCCCAGGCAACACCAACGATCCGACCTTGGTCGGTCTTTCGACGTTCAACGACTACGCCGGGTCCATTGCCAGCGCCAATCCGGGCGACGTCGTCAAGGAAACCCAAAGCGAGACGCTCACCAGCAATGTCACGATCGCGGGCCTGGTTCTCACCAATGCGGCCTCGGTTTCCCAGGCGGGCTTTTCGTTGACCATCGGGTCCAACACCTTCACCGACGGGACGCCCAATCCTGCCCAGGCCGGCGGCGGCGGCCCGCTTGCCAACGGCAGCGGCGGCTACGGCGGCGGCATTTTGAATTTCAACGTGCTGGGCGGCACCATCAGCGGCGGCACCCTCTCCTTCGCGGGCACCGGCGAAGGCATCATTTTGAACGGCCTCGTGCCCGGTGAATTGGCGGCCAATTTCTACAACGTTCCTGAAATCGAGGACGCCAACAACAACGCTTATGGCGGCAATATTCTCGGCAACTTCGGCGAATTCAATTTCAACAGCGTGCCCACGAACCAGCGGCTTGATCCGGAAATCAATTACCCCGACACCGGCACTGGCGTGCTCGGCTCCGGCGGCACCAACGGCGGCATCCTCAGCGCCGGCGGCAACGGGCAGCCGATCACCAACCTGCCTGCCGGCCTCACCAATCCTTCCGTTGCCGTGCAATGGACCGGTTATCTCAACATCGTCAACGGTGGGCTCTATTCGATTATCAACAACGTCACCGACGATGACTCCCTAACCTACATCGACGGGCAGTTGGTGATCTTTGGCGACTGGGAGGGCAACAACGGTTACGGCGGCGCCGGCACCTACGGCAACGTCTACGCGGCCTCCGTCTACCTGACGCCTGGGCTGCATTCCTTCCTCGAGCAGTATGACAATGCCGGCGGCACTGGCGGCGAAGTGATCGAATACTCGGGTCCCGATACGGGTAATTTTTCGGGCAATCCGGCAGTCCTTACGGGCCTGGAAGTGATTCCGCCGGCGGCCAACCTGACCAGCCCTGGCTTCGTGGCCACGGGCCAGGTCAACATCCTGTCCACGATCGGCGGCGCCGACAGCCTTACCATGGCGGGCGGCCAGGTCAACCTTCCCACTACGAACAGCTACACCGGCGCGACCTATGTGAACGGCGCCAATATCGACGTGGGCAACAACCAATCCCTCGGCACGGGCACCCTCAATTTGGCGTCGGGCTATCTGCAGTCGAGTGCCGAGGTCACCCTGGCCAATCCATTTATCCTGAACAACAGCTCGATCGACTTCGTGAGCATCGATAACTTGACGCTCAGCGGCAATGGGACTCTGGCCGGCTCCAATTCATTGATCGAGCACAGCACCTCGCGCGTCGTCCTTTCCGGCGTTCTGAGCGACGCGGCGGGAACCACGGGCAGCCTGGTCATCTCGCAAACAGGCAACGTGGCCATCAATACGCTGCAAGGGGAAAGCGGCCTGGTGCTCGCTGGCGCCAATACCTATTCAGGCGGCACGACACTTCTGGACGGCAGCCTGCTTGTGACTTCGCCCACCACCAGCAACACGATCAGCCCTCTGGGCACGGGGCCCTTGACCTTGGTGGGCGGCACGCTGTTCGTGGATTCGCAGGCGCGCACGCTCGCCAATCCCATCGTGCTCGATGGCAGCGTGTCGATTTCCACCAGCGGCTTTGGCCTCACCAACAACACGAACACCGCCGCCAACAGCAGTTTGACCTTCAGCGGCGCCGTCACCGTCGAGAGCAACAGCACGGTGAACATCACGGGCAATGCCACATTCAGCAGCACCAGCAGTATCACGGGAACTGGACAGCTAACCGTGACCGGTCAAGGCACCCTTACACTGTCAGGTTCGGCCAGCGGATTCAGCGGCGGCGTGGTGCTCAATGCCGGCGTCTTCGGCGCCTTTGGCACATTGGCCCTTGGCAACAATGCCGCCCTGGGCACGGGTCCGTTGACCTTCGACGCCGGCCAATTGTCAGCCCTCTCGGCGTTCGCCAGCCCGATAGCCAACCCCATTGTATTTACCTCGGGGAGTTACGCCGATTTCGCCGGCACCAACGCGCTTACCTTCACCAACGCCAACACGGCGGCCTCGCTGGTACCCAACTCGATTACGGGTATTGCCAATTTGATTGTCAATGTCCCCACCACCTTCAACGAGATTTTGACCGACGGCACGAGCTCCGGCACCCTGGCGCTGTTCTCCGGCACCAGCACGTTGACCCTTACCGCGGCCGACTCCTTCAGCGGCGGCACCCTTGTGAATAGCGGGACCTTGCTGCTCAAGGGCGGTGGCGCGACCGGCGGTCAGCTTACTGAGACGTCCGGACTTACCATCGATTCCGGTGGCACCGTGACGGTGGACGACACCACCGCCGACGGCGGCAACCAGAACGGCCGCATTAACCCCGCCGCCGTGAGCGGCCTGACTCTTGCCGGCGGCACACTCAATTTGCTGGGCGGCTCGGGCGGCTCGACGGAGAGCTTTACCTCACTCAATATCTATAGCGGCAATTCCACCATCTTCACCAACAGCACCGGCGGCAATGCGATCATCTCCGCCGGCAGTCTCACCCGCAACTCAGGAGCGACTGCCAACTTCCAGGCGGCCACCGGGCAGCTCATGGGTTCGGCCGCCGATCAGGTCAATTTTTCCACGGCGCCCACCTCCTTTGAGATCGGCGGCATCCTGCCCTTCGCCACGGTCACCGATGCCAACACGACGGACCATTTGACGGGCGGCGGCACGGTCAGCAACACTGCCGGCTACAACCTGGCCACTCTGGGCGCTAACGGCATCACCGCCCTCACCACGTACCAAACCTTGTCCACCACGGGCGGCAACAGTTCCACCGACAACGTGCTGGTGACGGCGACGCCCGCCACGGGCGTCGCGGCCGAAGCGATCAACTCCCTGTTCATGCTCGGCGATGGCATCAACATCAGCGGCGCCACGCCGACCACTGCTCTCACCCTCGTGGGCGGCACCGTCGCCAGCACCGACCCGGTGACCAACACTCCTGTCGGCAACACGCTGACCGTCAGTACCTTGACCATGGGAACGACCGCGGCGCCGGCGGAGGGCATTATCTTCACCAATGCCGGCTCCGACACGATTGCCAGCCGCATCACCGGCTCGCAGGGCCTGACCATGAGCGGGCCGGGAAGTTTAACCTTGCCCTCCGCCAATGCTTATACCTCGCCGACCAGCTATGACGAAGAGCAAGAGCTCACCTTGCCCACCACGGCGACCGCCGGCACATTCCAGGTGGTATTCAATGGCACCACCTCAGCCAACATCGGCTTCAATGCCAATGCCAACAGCGGCATTTCCAGCATCCAGTTCATCCTGCAAGCCATGAACACCGTCGGCGCCAACAATGTTCTGGTCACAGGCCCGTACAACGGCGTCGCGGGCCAGTTCCTCATTCAATTTGTCAACGGCCTGGGCGGACAGGTTGTCCCCTTGATGACGATCAACAACAACCTCCAGCCCGCGGGTCAGATCATCACCAACATTGTGACCCAAATCGGCACTTCCGCGACGGCTTTCAATGGCGGCACGTTGACCATCGGCACCAGCACGGCCATTCAGCAAGGCCTTGCGGTGTCCAGCGGCACGATCAAGTCCTCGGCGTCGATAGCCATTGCAGGCACGGTCTCTTTCGGTGTCGGCACCAGCAATCCCAACATTTTGCCCAGCAGCGGCAACGTCACGTTCGGCGGCTCCAATCCCATCACGCTCGCCGGCGGCGCGGTCCTTAACGGCCTGGCGGCCACTCTCGGCATCACCAATACCGCCGCGACGCTGATTTCCGGGACCATCGGCTCCAACCCGCTGCTGTCCAACGCCGCCACCAATCCTAACGGCACGCTCTTCACGACTTCATTGATTAAACAAGGCGCGGGAACGCTGCAACTGACCGCCGCCAACAGTTATCAGGGCACGACCTGGATCCAGGCGGGTATTGTCAACGTCAACGGCGCGCACACCACCAGTTCCTCCGGCGGTCTTACTGTCGACGATTCCTTTGGCCTGGCGGGCAATGAAGTTCAGACGATTCTATTCACCGGCACCATCACGGGGGGCAGCTTCACGTTGACCTTCAACGGCGAGACGACCGGCCCCATTCCGTGGACAGTAATCAACCCCACCGGCGACATCGCCGACGCCCCAGGCTCGCAAACCAACCTCAGCACCGCGGACCTTTCGACCTATGTCCAGGGGGCTTTGGATACGCTTCCCAACATCGGCTTTGGCAATACGGCTGATTCTGTCGGCGGCACGTACAGCACCAACGGTGCGAGCACGATGCTCATCACCATCGGGTTCCAAAACCAATTGGCCGCCGAACCGCTGCCGCAGATCACGGTCAATACTGCCAATCTGCCCGGCTCGATCGTCACCGTTACGACCACTGTCCCCGGCAACAGCGCGCCTGCGGTGGTTATAGGCACGGCAGGATCGCCCGCGACTTTGCAGTTGCAGAGCGGCAGCAGCGGCATGAACTTGCCCTACCGGTTGACCATTGCCGGCAGCGGCGTGACACCTGCCGGCGCCACGGCCCCGATCGGCGTCATCAACGGTTACGACGGCAACAACACGGTTAGCGGCCCCATCGACGTGCTGTCCGCCTCGACCATTGCCGGCACTTTCCCCATTGTCCAGACCGGCGTTCTCCAGGGCGGCGGCGATCTGACCAAGCTTGGCACCGGCCTGTTGTCGTTGGGCGGCGACAGCACTTGGACTGGCGGGCTCACCGTGGCTCAGGGCTACCTGCAATCCGACACCTTCGCGAACGCGCTGGGCGCCAATGTCACCGGCGTGACGGTGCTGAACGGGGCTACCCTTCAGCTTGGACCCGGCAATGAAATCTCGGGCAAGCCCTTGACCCTCAACGGCAATGGCTTTGGTTTGGTGCAATTGGCCGCGGAGGTGGTGCCCGCCGGCGCCCTCGAGCTGCCGCGCACCGATCAGGGCGAGCTCTTTTCGGGCGACATCTATCTTGCCTCCAACACCACCATCGACTCCAACAATCAGTCGGACGGCAGCAGCACCGCAACCAGTAACCTTTATCCCCTGGCATTGTTCGGCACCCTCAGCGGCCCAGGCGCCTTGACCAAGGTCGGCCTTAGCGCGACAGAGTTATATTCCTCCGACTCTTCCTATACCGCCCCCATCACCGTTGAATCCGGAGCCTTCATCATTGGCGGCAGCGGCACGGTGGCATCTTCGAGCATCACCGTGGACAACACGTCCACATTTATACTGGATGATACTTATACGGTGCTGGCCAACAGGTTCACGGGCAATCTCACGATGGAAGGCGGCACCTTCAGCTTCCTTCCCAACAACACTCCCGGCGCTGTCTCGACCGAAGCCTTGGGAACCATCACCGTCGCGGCTGGCATCAACACGTTTTCCAATGCCCTGGGCTCCGGTTCCAACGATGTCACCACCATCACGGCCGCCAGCTTGGTGCGCATTCAAGGCGCCACCGCCACGTTCAACCAGGCCAGCACCGGCACCACGATCAATAACGCCGGGAATGAGTTTTTGTTCACCACGCCCCCCACGAATCTGCTGGTGAATGGAATTTTCCCGTGGATGACGGTGAATGGCGGCACCCTTACGGAGTGGGGTACCTATGTGGTGAGCACCACGACCCCCGGTCTCGCTCCCGGCATCGAAGCGTACTCGAACTATGTCACCAGTCTGTCCCTGGCGACTTCGACCTCCAACGTGGAATTGACGAACACCACGCAGCTTTCCTCCAACATTGCTGTGAATTCGCTGCTTGTTCTTAACACCAACACCGCAACCTCTCTTAGTTTGACCCTGGGCAATCCCGCTAACGTCACCGCCAACTATACGCTGGGCATTGGCAGCGGCGGCCTCCTGACCACCGGCGCCGGCACCACGACGTTCACCGGCGGCACGATCAACTTTGGCAGCGCTGAAGGCATCCTGATCGGCGGCTCCAGCGACACCATCACGAGCGTCATCGCCGGCACCAACGGGCTTACCGACTCCAACACCGGCACGGTGACGTTTGGCTCCGTCAGCAGCGCCGCGCGCCCGTCAACACCGCCACCGGAAACACCTATACCGGCCCGACGACGGCCGGAGCGCCAGCCACGGTCCAGAACGGCGGCACCTTGCTGGTGGACACTGTCAGCTCCCTGGGCAGCGGCCCCATCCTGATCTACGCCGGCACGTTTGGGACCGGCGTCCTCGGCACTAATTTCGCCATCGGCAACCAGCTCGAGCTCGGCAGCACCATCACGGTCGGCGGCCAGTCGACGGAAACCGCCAGCGTGGTGACCCTCGGTACCGGTACAGCCGGGGCTTCGGTGACGTTTGTCGGCCCCATTTCGCTGACCAACATGAATTACATCACGGCCGGCTCAGCTGGCGTGGTCTTTGCCGGCGTCGTCAAGGATGCCAATTACCCGACCGTCACGGGCGGGTTGACTCTGGCCGCGGGCAACGCGCTGATCCTCAATAACAAACTCAACAGCTATTCGGGCGGCACTATCCTGGGCGGCAATCAGGGCACCGATGCCGATTTGCAGGTGGAGACCAGCGACGTCGCCGACAACGCCATCGAGGCCCTGACGTTCACTGGCAGCCCAACCTCCTACAACACGGTCGCCAACACGGGTTCGACGTTCACCCTGTCGTTTGGCCAGCCGGCCTCCGTCGGCGCGGCGGTTCCGTTCACGTTCACCACCGCGGCCATTCAATACAGCACCGCGACCGCAACTCTGCAATCCAACATTCAAAGCCGCCTTGAATGCTTTGACGAACATCGGCATCGGTGGCACCGTGGTTAGCGTGAGCAGCGCTTCGCTCGTCACCATCACCTTCCAAAACACTTTGGGCGGAGCAGTGGAGCCTGCGTTTGTGGCAACTTCCTCGCTGGTGCCGGGCACTGCTGCTGTTAATGTGGTTACCGCTCCCGCGATCAACGCCACCACAGGTCTGCCTAGCCTCGCCGGCACCACGGGCCTTTCCGGCACTCAGGTCGGCGGCGTGGTCAGCGGACCGCTGGGCATCGGCATTTTCTACATGTTCGGCAACGGCGGCGAAGGCTTCCCCGGCGGCCTCAATGGCTCGCAAAACGGCGGCTCGCTATCGGTAGGCAACAGCAACTCCCCTACCACGGCCGCCCAGGTCGTTCCGAGTGTTACGCTGCACTCGCAGGTTATTATGCAAGACTCCAACTTCCAGTTGGGTGGTTCCGCTGGCATTGGCCCTCTTTACAACGGCGGCGGCAACGTCGTCCTTGCCGGGCCTTTGACTTTGCAAGGCAACAACGACTTCTACATCACCAATAATCAGCTCTTCACGGTGTCCGGCCAGGTTTCCGGCGACGGCTCCATCATGCTGTTTGGCGATCAGAATTACACGGGGGCCCTGAATATGTCCGGCGATAACGCCGCCTGGTCGGGTGGCGTCACCAACTGGGCTTTCAATACGCTGATCATCGGCAACAACAGCGCGTTGGGCAGCGGCCTCTACGACTGGCCGGGCGGTTTGCTGGAAGATGACGGCGACGGCACCGGCGGCCCCAGCGGCCCCCAAGGCCCCACCAATTACACCATCAACAACCCTCTGGAGCTGGACAACGGCGGCAAGACCAACAACTTCGGCGTGTCCGCGGGCAGCACCCTCACCTTTAACGGCACTATCATCGACGCCGGGCCCTTCCAAAAGGTCGGCGGCGGCAACCTGGTCCTCACCAACGCCGTCGTTCAGACCGGCAGGGACACCATTAGCGACGGCACCTTGACCCTCAGCGGCGGCGGCTCCATCGCCGCCGGCAACTCGATTGTTGTCAACCCCAACGCCACCTTGACGCTCGACAACACCGGCACCAACAGCGGTAGCCGCATCGGCAGCGCCATTCCCATCACCCTCAACGGCGGCACTTTCAATTTCATCGGCAACACCTCGCCGTTCGCGATTTCGTCCCAAACCATTGGCGGCATCACCCTGGGAGCCGGCGACTCGACCATCTCGATTTCCAGCGGCCCCGCGGGCTCAAGCACCACCTCGACGTTGAGCATCGGCAACATCACTCGAAACCCAGGCGCGATCCTGACCTTCGTCGGCAACGGCACGCCCATCGGCGTCCTCAACACCGCTGCCGCGCCCTACATTTACAACCAAATCAATATCAACGGGCCGATCCTGGGCACAACCACGTCCACCGTGGTCACACCAACCAATTTTGTCGTTCCCACCACCAACAGCGTTATTACCGCCTCCGATCCCAACGCCGGCACGCCCGAGGCCAATCCGCTGGATAACAGCGCCTTTATTCCCTTCGCCACGGTGAACGATTCCAGCGGCTTCGATTTCGCGGGCGTACCCACCACGCTGGGCGTCCCGGTGACTCCAAGTCCAGCGACGCCGTACATCATTGAGCACTACTCTGATTACGTCACCGGCGGGCTGACGGCGTCCACGTTGGCGACCGACGTGGTCAAGCTGACGGCGACCGATCCGGCCGGCTCCGACACCATGTCCACCCCTGGCGGTCAAAACGTGGCTGGCGTCCTGTTGGCCGGCGACGGCCTAGGCACAGCGAGTGACGCGGCCGCGCCGTTGGGCATTGGGAGCGCTGGCCAGGTGCTTACCATTGGGCAACCGGCCAGCGAGGGCGCCGCGCCGGGGAGCGTGGGTGCGATCATCGCTTCGTCCGAAGGCGGCCCCGCGGTCCTTGGCGACGCCTTTTCTCCCAATGCGGTGCTCGATTTCCCTGAGGAAGCCTTATTGATCAGCAATACCAGCGTCGGCATGCAGATCCCCGGCGAGATCATCTCAGCGCTCTCTCCACCACCACCAGTGGTTTGACCGTGGCCGGCACGGGTACTGTCGGGCTGGGTGGCGCCAATTCCTTGGCCGGCGCCGCGACATTGACTTCGGGCACCTTGGCCTTGAGCAATAACGCCACTACCGGCACCTTCGGCGCCTTTGGCGGCACCACGAACCTCTTCAACATCACCGGCGGCACATTGCAATCCGCCTCCCCGGCCGGTGTGACCATCGCCCAGGCGACCACGCTTAACATGGGCACCGCCTTGGTCCTCAATAATAACTCCGGGACCACCACGGACACCTATCCCGATTCCTCCAACCTTGCCTGGCTTCCCTTGGGTCAGGAAAGCTTCACGGTCAGTGGGTCCGACCCGCTGACGTTCACGGGAGTGGTGTCCGGCCCCGGCGGCATCACCGTGGACACCACGTCCACGCTCACCTTCAATGACAGCGCGGCCAACACCTACCAGGGCAACACCACCGTGAACCTTGGCACGGTTGCGCTGAACTCCATTGTTACCAGCACGACCATCGGCGCGGATGCGTCCTCTGCCGGCAACTGGGCTATCAACAGCGAGAATCTGGCGGAAAGCTTGACATTTTCCTCAAGCTCCGCCAGCGGAACGTTTGAATTGCAATTGGGCTCTGCCACGACGGCTCCGATCACCTATAGCTCCGTGCCGGCGACGCTGCAATCCGCCATTGCGACGGCGCTGGGCAACCTGGGGAGCGTCGGCTCGGCAAACGTCTCGGTAAGCGCGAACAGCGCCACCTCCGTCACCGTGACATTCATCAACGCATTGGCAGGCTCGCCGACGTTGGTCGGCGAGAGTCTCATTGTGCTGTCCAACACCTTGGCCCCCGCCACGACCATCACGCCAACCGTATTGCAAGCCGGCGGCCCGGGCATCGTCGATCAGATCGGCGACCCCAACGAGTTGACCTATGTTCAAACCAATCCAAACACGCTTACCTTTAGCGCTAACGTCACCATTTCCGGCAGCGGCTCGTTGGTTTTGGGCGCGACCAGTATTCTACTGGGCAGCTTGACCTTCTTGAATGGCGGCAGCGTGACCATGAACGCCGTGGCTGGCGGCACGTTGACCTTGGTCAACAATATCCAGACCGAATCGACCAACGGCATTCCCACTTCGGCGACCATCACCGGCGGCAACCTGGTGCTTTCCAGCAGCGGCGTTACCGGCGGCAACGCCCCGGCCAATGTCGGGCGCACCATTACGGTCGCCGCCTCCAGCACCAGCGGCGTAACCAAGCCGTTCCAGCAGCTCAAATTCAACAACGGCACCACGGCTGGCAACTTCACGCTCAGCTTTGCCGGCGACGCCGTGGCCACGCCCATCAGCTTTAGCACCGCCAGCGGCACCCTGGCAAGTAACATACAAAGCGCCCTGAATGGGTTAGCCAGCATCGACGCCGCCGGCAGTGTCTCCGTGGCCGTGACCGGTGACACCAATGCGGTGCAGACGTTGACTTTTGCGGGTGGTCCGACCGGTGGAACATTCACGCTGGCGTTTAACGGGGTCTCTACCAGTCCAGCAATCAACTACAGCACCTCGAGCACTGCCCTCGCGTCCAACATTCAAGCTGCCCTTAACGCTTTGTCCAGCATCGGCCTGGCGACGTTTGGCTCGACGATAGACCAGCCAAACGTTTCTGTGAGTGTCAGCGGCAGCGTGGCCACGATTACTTTCCTGGAAACTCTGGGTGTGCAGAGCGTATCGGGTTTGGTCCCGGGGCCGGTCAACGGCAGTGGCGTCATTACCACGCTGCAAGCCACCGGAACGCCCACCATCGCCGACCTCACTACCATTCCAGGCACCGCGCCTGTCGCCACGGTCACGTTCCCGAATGCCACCCCTGGCGTCATTGAGCCCAACATGGTCCTCAACGGCGTGCCCGCCAACGCTGTGCAGGTGGTAAGTTTGCCGGGCAACCTGACAAGTGGCACGTTCATCTTAAGCTACGACGGCGCAACAACCGCGCCCATCACCTACTCGTCGCTAACCGGCACGCTGGCGACCAATGTCAACAATGCGGCTCAATAACCTCTCTACTTTGGGCGCCATCAATGACGTGCAGACGTTGGCCTTCAACGTAACGACCGCCACGAGCGGGTCATTCGAGTTGTCGTTCAACGGCTCTTCGACGGGCCCCATCAGCTACAGCAGCGTTTCCTCCACGCTGGCATCGAATATCCAAAACGCACTCAACGCGTTGGCGACCATTGTCACCGTAAATGGCACACCGACCAACACGACCAACGCTTCGGTCAGTGCCGGCAGCGGCAGCCTCGTCACCATCACTTTCCAAAACGCCCTGGGTGGTACTAACACCAGTGCGTTGTCGATCGTCAACAACAGCTTGTCGCCCACCACGACCATCACGCCCACCGTTCTCACACCTGTTGGCGGCCCCTCGATCGCTGGCTTGACGTCGGTCGTTGCCCCCACCTCGTCCACCCTCGACATCACCTTCCAGGGCGCCGATGGCGGCGCGGTGTCGGGTCTGCTCACGACGGGGCAAAGCGGGCTGGCCACCAATGCCGTGCAGCAGCTCACGATTCCGAATGCCGCCACGACCGGCACATTCAGCCTGGTCTTTGCCGGACTGACTTCGGCCCCAGTCACATACAGCAGCACGGCAACGAGCCTGGCGTCCAATATCCAAAGCGCTCTCAACACGCTATTGGCGAGCACCACGCTCGCTCCCGGCGCCGGCCTCGGCACCGTCTCGGTGACGGCCAGCGGCTCGCCGCTTGTCGCCACGGTGACCTTCACGGGTGCCCTTGGCTCCTCGCAGAGCACCAGCCGACGATCTCGGCAGTCTCCAGCGGCAATGCCGTGCAAACCGTCACCTTGCCCAGCACCGTCAACGGCGGCGACTTCGTGCTGGCCTACGGCTCGGCCACGACGGCGCCCATCGCTTACTCCAGCAATACGGTCACGTTGGCAGCCAATGTCCAAAATGCCCTTAATGCGTTGGTCACGCTTGGCGCCACCAATGACGTGGAAACGCTGGCATTTACTTCGTCTCCCTCCGGGACTTTCAAACTTGCATACAATGGTTCGACGACGGCCGCGATCACCTACAGCACGAATACCACCACCCTGCAAAACAACATTTTGCTCGCGCTCGACTCGTTGCCCACGATCTATGCTAACAACGGCATCGGGACGAACTCGCCAGACGTGTCGGTCAGCGGCAGCGCCTCGAGTATCGCCATCACCTTCCAAAACGCACTCGGCGGGGCCAATCAAGGGACGCTGTTCTCCGTCGCTTCCACCATTACCAGCGGCACATTGACGCTGACCCACACGACCACGGGTGCGGCCTTTAGCGGCAACACCTCGGTCACTGCTACCAGTCCGACAAGCCTCAACGTGGCTTTCCAGGGGGTGGACGCCAACACCAACATTACCAACCTGTTGGTGCCGACCAGCGGATTCGCCTCGAACACCGGCCCAGGCACGGCCTCTAATTCCCAGCAGCAGCTTGTCTTCACCAACGCCACGGGCGGCAACTTTTTCCTGACATTTGGCGGCACATCCACCAATATCATCCCCTTCAGCACGGTGGCCGGCACTCTGGCCTCCAGCATCCAGGCCGCGCTCAATAGCCTGTTGAGTTCCCCCAGCACTCCGGGCGGCGGCCTCGGCACCGTGTCCGTCAGCGGCTTGGCAGGTTCATCTTTGGTGGCCACGGTCACATTTACCGGCGCTCTTGCCGGCACCGCGCAACCGGCGATCGGCATTTCCGGCACGACCGCGGTCAACGGGACGCAGCTCATCACCTTCCCCGCCAACACCACCAGTGGGCAGTTCAATCTGACATTCGTCTATAACGGCGTAACCTCCACCACGCCCGCGATCAACTTCAGCACGAACAGCGCAACCCTGGCCGCGTCGATTCAAACCGCGTTGGCCAACCTGAACGACATTAGCTCCACCGCCAATGTGTCGGTCAGTCCCGTCTCGTCGGAGAGCGTCAACGTCACCTTCCAGGGAGCGCTGGGAGGCGGCGTTGTCCAAACCGCGATGTCCGGGGTCGGCGCCGGTATTACCCAGATCAACGCCCAGCAAAACGTCGCTTTGACCCCCGGCGTGTCGGGCGGATCGTTCACTTTGACGATCAACGGCGTGACTACTCAGCCCATTGGTTGGAGCTCGAACCTCGCGACTTTGACCGCAAACGCCCAGACTGCCCTTAACGCCGCCCTGGGAATTGGCAACACGCAGGTTCAGGTGCTGACCTCAACGTCCCTCAACATCAACTACATTAGCCCCCTGGTGCAGACCTTGACTTTTGGCGGAAGCACCGCCACCAATGGCACATTCCAACTTGCGTTTGGCGCTTCGACGACCAATGGCATCAGTTACAGCAGCGTTCCAGCCACGTTGCAAGCCAACATTGCCGCCGCGTTGGCCACCTTTGGGAACATCGGCACCCAGGCCAACGGCGTGGCAAATTTCGCGGTGAGCGCGGCGAGTGCCACCTCCGTTACGGTGACCTTCTATGGCGCTCCAAGTTTGCTTGGTCTGTCCCTGGCTGTGGCAAGCAACACTTTACCCGCCACAACGCTCACGCCAGGCACGGCCGCCTTTGTCGGGGGTTTGGCGGGTGGGACCGAAACCGTCGCGCTGATGAACGCCAACTCCGGCAGCGGCGCCAGTGCCACGGCAATCCAGAACATCAGCTTCAGCGGCAATCTGACGTCGGGCGGCACCTTCACGGTGCAGGCGGGCACCTCCGCGCCGGTGACTGTCACCTACAGCACCAATCCATCCACGCTCGAGGCCAATTTGCAAAGCGCGCTGAATTCCTTCGCGAATATCGGCTATGGCAATAGCGCGGTGGTAGTCAACCCCGCGGCCAACCTGGCGGCCATCACTTATTTGAACGGTGTGAACGGCGACGGGTCGGTCAACTTCATTGGTGCGGCCGTGCCGGTGCTTACCGTCAGCCCCAGCAGCCCGCTAGCCAGCAATCCGACCGTGACGCTCAGCAACCTGGTCACTGGGCAGGGGTTGCTGCCGCTTAGCACCCAGGCCATTACCCTCAGCATTATCAAGGACGGCTTGTCGAGCTCAGGCATTACCACGTCGTTGACGGGCGGCGGAAACACTGTGGTGAGCGTTAACCCCACTTTCGGCACTGGACTGACCGGTGCCACGCCCTCCACGACAGTCACGCTGAACGCCATTGGTGCCCAGGGCGGCCTTACGGGCGGCAGCCAGCTTATGGTGGCCTACACCAATCCGGTGACAGCTTTGGCGGCAGGCCTCACGTCGCCTGGGCTGCCCACACTGGGCTTCGGTCTCAACGTCACCAATGGCGTCGCAGGTGCCGGCACCAGCATCAGCTCTGCCACCATCATTGCCGGTGGGGCGGGCGGCTTGGTTGGCGGCAACACCACTGGGGCCTCCGCCGGCACAACTACGAACAACACGACTACCGCGAGCGGCCTCAGCGGCGGCGGCCTCACTCCGCTGACGCTGGGCACTGTAAGTCAGGGCTTTGGCGGCGATTTGATCATCTCTTCGCTGATCCAGGGCACCGGCAGCGGACCGGTGGTCAAAGCCGGCACGGGTTCGTTGTCGTTCACCGGCAGCGTGGCCAACACCATTACCAGTCCGTTGGTCGTTGACGCCGGCTCTCTGGTGCTTGCCATGACGGGCAAGGTCAATGCCTACGCCGGCTCGGTGGTGGTCAATGGCTACAGTGCGCCGTCGCTGCTGCAAGTTGCCTCTCCCTTCACCAACCAGCTAAACCCCAGCGTTGGCATCTTCGTCAACGGCGCCAATGCCACTCTGGATATCAGTCCCGCCACGGCTCAGTCGCAAACGATCACGACGTTGGACATTCGCGGCGGCTCTGTCACGACCGGCAGCAATTCGCTCACCCTGCTTTCGACCCTCACCGGCTTGCCCGCCGCCACGTCCATCAACGGTGCGGTAGGCGAGCAGTCAGGAACGGTCACCGGCAACCTGGTGTTCAGCACCACGCAAAGTGTGTTTGCCGCCGATGTGAACGGGACCCCTGGACTGGTTATCAGCGCCGTCATTTCAGGGGCGGGCGGCATCGCCAAGTACGGCACCGGCACGGTGGAGCTCAATGGCAGCAGCAACAACACGTATACCGGGTCCACGACCATTGACGAGGGCACCTTGCTGCTCGCGTCCACGGCTACGCCGATTCCCGGCAACGTGATCGTCGGCGCCGGCACCGGCGGTTCGGGTTTCAGCAAAGCACAGTTCCTTACCCTCGGCGCCAGCAACCAAATCCTGAGCACCGCGACCGTTACCATCAATAATACAGGCCAATTCAATCTAAACGGCTTTAATCAAACCGTTGGCGGTTTGACCATGATCGGGGGCACGGTCACCACGGGCGCCGGCACGCTAACCCTCGGCGGCAACGTTGTGGGCCAGTCAACTATCGCCGACCAAACCGCGGCGACGATCGCCGGCACCGTTTCCTCCACGGGCGTGACTACCCTCGGCTTCTTGTCGCTGGGCACCGCCACGCGAGGCTTCGACGTCCAGGCCGGGAACTTGCCCGGCGGGATCCCAGACATGATTATCAACGCCAACATCACTGGCGCTACCGGCGGTGCGATCGGCTTGACGAAGAACAACAACGCCGGCGTGCTCGACCTTCTCGGTGTCAACACCTACACCGGCCTCACGACGGTGACTGCGGGCACGCTGCTTGTCGACGGCTCGATTGGGCAGTCGGCCAACGCCGTTCAGTCCATCACCTTCACCGGGTCTCCCTCGGGCGGGCTCGTTCATCCTGTCGTACAACGGTGTGCCGACGGCGGCGATCCCCTATTCAGGCACTGCCGCCACGTTGCAGTCCAACATTCAGGCTGCACTCAACAACCTGTTGGGGACAGGCAACGTTTTCGTCAGCGCCAGCAGCGCCACCAGCGTTTCTCTGACCTTCATCGGGACGCTGGCCGGGCAGAACGAGCCGTTGCCGATCATCTCCAACTCTCTTAGCGGCGGCACCAATCCGAACCTTGCCGTCGCCACCACGACCTTGGGCTTCACCGGCAGCGTTTCGGTCAACGCCGTGCAGACCATGACGTTCGCCAACGCACCGTCGGCTGGGTCGTTTGTGGTTTCTTACAACGGCGCCACGACGGCTCCGATCGCTTACTCCACGGCCAGCGGCACGTTGGCCACCAATATCGCCAATGCTCTCAACAGTCTTTCGAGCCTCGGCGCCGTCAACGACGTTCAAACCCTGACTTTCAGCAGCACGACCGCGACGAGCGGCAACTTCGCATTGCTGTTCAACGGCACGTCCACAGCCTCCATCAACTACAGTTCCACGGCGTCTGCTTTGCAGGCCAACATTCAAGCCGCGCTCAACGCCCTCTTCGAACATCACCACGGTCAACGGCATCGCCACCACGACCAATAACGTGGTGGTCAGCGCGGCCAATGCCACTAGCGTTTCCATAACCTTCCAAAATGCCCTGGGTGGACTTAACGCCAGCGCTCTTGCCCTGTCAATCCAAAGCGATAGCCTCAGCCCGACAACGACCATCACGCCGGCCGTCGCCGTCGCGGGCGGGGCCGCCTCCGGCGTTGTATCGGTCAGCGCCGCCAGCGCGACCAGCCTGACCGTCACCTTTAGCGGTCAGGACGGCGGGCAGCCTCTGGGCAACCTTGGCACCGTGACCTCACTGGTGCCCACCTCCGCGAGCCTTGCCGTGGCCACGACCACGGCTGGTTTCACCAGCGGCGGTTCGGTCAATGCCTTGCAGACCCTGACTTTCTCGGGGACCATCAATACCGCGACGAACAGCACGTTCGCCTTGTCCTACAACAGCCAAACCACGACGCCGATCGCTTACTCCTCGGTTGCGTCCACCTTGCAAGCCAACATTCAAAACGCGCTCAACGCCTTGAGCACGATTGCCACCGGCAACGTCGTGGTGACTGCCAACAGCGCCACCAGCGTCACCCTTGCTTTCGTCGGCCTGCTGGGCGGCGAGGCTGTGACCACCCTGGGTACCACCAATTCCCTTACGGGTACCAGCGCCAGCCTGTCGATGGCTTCGACCACGACAGGTTTCACCAGCAGTGTTTACGTTTCGGGAGTCGGAGCCGTCCTGGGTGGCAAGGGAACCACGGGTCCTGTTTGGGCTACTAACGGCGGGTCCGTCAATCCTGGCCCGAACGGCAGCCCGGCCGTTGGCGCTCTTGCTGGCAACAATCAGATCGGCATCTATGCCCCCATAACGACAACAGTGAATTCGGTGGCCCTTTCCAACGGTGGCGGGGCGACGACAGACCTCTCCAACGGCGGCAATTTGACGCTGCAGATCAGCGCATACACCACAGCTGGCAGCAGTTACGATCAGCTCAATGATACCGATTATGTCAATGCGACCGATTTGGGTATTGTCAGAATTGGTGCAACCTCGACTTTGACGCTCGATCTCAATGGTTTGAGCAGCGTTCTTCCGAACCCCGACGGCAAGGCCGCGGCCGTGGTTACGTTCTACGGCCTGGAAGGAGCCTTCACTCCGGCCAACATTACCACCATCAATAACCCGGACGGTTTGCTGCCGGTGCTGACGTACCTGGGCAATGAAATTGACATCACCTTCTCCGGGCCGGCGGTGAAATTCAAAGTCATCGGCAGCGCCAGCACCATTGCGGGTCAGGCCTACACCGTGACGGTAGAGGCCCTGGACACATTTGGCAACGTGGCGAAGTCCTACTCCGGCACAGTGCACTTCTCGACGACCGACACCAACGGCGCCGTGGTGCTGCCGGCGAACTACACATTCACGACAGGCCAGGGCTCTTCGTTTGACAATGGCGTTCACGTCTTTACTGGCGGCGTCACGCTAATCACCGCCACGCCCAATGGGACTATCACGCCCCTGGTTCAAAGCATCACCGTCACCGATACGACCACTGGCCTGACAACCAGCGGCATCGTCGGCACCGACGCCGTGACCGTCCTGCCCAACGTCGCGACCAAGTTCGCGGTCACCGCGCCTTCCAGCGTCGTGGCCGGCCAGTTCCTGGTCATTGGCGTGACGGCTCAGGACCAATATGGCAACACCGCCATCGGCTACGGCGGTGTGATTTCGTTCGCCGCCCCAGGCGATCCCAAGGCGTTGCTCGAGGGCAACGAAACACTGACCAATGGCGTTGGCTCCTTTGCCGCGATCCTTGAGACCGCCGGTGCGCAGACGATCAGTGTCACCGACATAACCACCGGCCAACCCTACAGCGGTATTTCCGGCATTAGCAATCCGACCACCCAGGTTATTCCCAACGCCATCAACCACTTCCTGGTGACGGGCCCCGCGACTGCTCAAACCCCTGGCGTCCCGTTCAGTTTCACCGTGACGGCGCAGGATGCGTACAACAATACCGTCACCGGCTATACCGGCACGGTCAATTTCGGGAAGTCGGATCAGAATCCCAATTCCTCCGTGCCTGCGGCCTACACGTTCACGGCCCAGGACGACGGCGTGCATGTCTTTACCGCGGGCGCGATTTTGGTGACAGCGCCCAGCGACCAGATTACCGCAACCGATTCCGTGGCCAACGTTACGGGCAACACCACGGTGAACGTAAACGTGTCGACCCCGAGCCAATTCCTAGTTACCCTCGTCACGTCGGCGACCACTCCTGCAGGTAGCGCCGTTGTGATCGAGGTGACAGCCACTGACTCCTTCGGCAACAAAGCCTCGTCCTACACGGGAACGGTGCATTTCACCAGCACGGACGGTCAAGCGGGCTTGCCGGGCACGACGATTGCGGGCATTCCGGACAGTTACATTTTTACCCCCAGCAACGCGGGCGTCGCTTACTTCGCGGTCATCCTCAGGACGGCCGGCCTGCAAACAGTCACCGTCACCGACAACTCCAATAGTGCGATCAAGGGAACCAGCTCGGCGGTCACCGTCCAAAACGGCGTGGCCAGTCACTTTGCCGTGTCTACCCCGCTTACGGCAATCACCGGCAGTCCTTTCACCGTTACCGTGACCGCTCAGGATTCGTTCGGCAACACCGTTACCGGCCTCGTCGCCGGCACCCTCCCCTACACCGGCACTGTCCATTTCACCAGCACCGACAGCGCCGCGGGTTTGCCCAACAGTTACACTTTCACCACCAACGATCAGGGCGTGCATGTCTTCACCGGCGTCGTCCTCAATACGCCCGGGCCTCAGACGATCACCGCCACCGACGCGGCCGCCGTTACCGGCAGTAGCAGCAACATCGTTACTCGGGGTCTGACTGTTACCAGCCTGACCCCCACGCCCAGCGGCTTTATTGCCACCTTCGACAAGCCTTTCGTGCCCACGGATATCAACCTCTACGACTCCAGCAGCGGCGGCGGCGTTGACGATGTTGTTTTGACAGGGCCCAACGCGCCGCAGATCTCTTTCCACGGCTCGCTGATCATCAGTGCCAACGATCAGACGATCACCTTCGTCAAAACCAGCAACTTTACCGGCGCCGGTTTCAATCCCGGCACCGGCGTGCTGTCGGCTGGCACCTACACGGTCACCTTCCGCAGCGCCGCCAGCGGCTTCGTGGACAGCCTCAACGGGCCCCTCGACGGCCTCAACAACGGCAACCCGGCCGGCAGCAACTACGTGACCACCTTCGTGGTGACCACGCCGCCGGTGGTCGTCGCCATCCCGGCCTTTGCCCGTGGGCCGGACAGCGTCGATACGGTCAACCTGCCCAACAGCGCGACGACAGGTATTCCGCTCAACGTTAGCGTCGCCAACGGCATTACCTCCGGCAAGTTTACCTTGCAGTACAACTCGGCGCTGTTGAGCATCACCGCGGCCTTTGCCAACACTTCGCTCTCGGGTGCTTCGCTGTCACTGGATGCGGCCTCCACGGCGGGCACGGCCATCCTCGACTTCAGCAGCCCGACGGCACTGACGCAGACGTCGTTCCTCCGCCTGGGCGGTTTGACGGCAACGGTGCCGGCCACGGCGAACTCGTTGTACCGGTCCAAGGCGCTCTTGCACTGGAGCGGCGTGACCCTCAACGGCGGCGCCATCAACGCCGAGGGCGGCGATGCCGTGGAAATCGTGGCCTACTTCGGCGATGCCTCCGGTACCGCCAACGGTAACCTGAGCGGTGGCGACGCGTCGGATATTTCCGCGGTGGCGACCGGCATCAGCACCAATGGCACGCTGGGCACCTTGGGCGGGTTCGCGGCATTCCCCTTGGGCGACCCGGTCATCGTGGCCGACCTCAACAACGACGGCCTGGTGGACGCTTCCGACGTGACGCTGCTCAACTCGGTGTTGTCGGGTACGCCGCGTACACAGATCCCGACGATTCCGACGAATGTCGCCATCACGGCTTACGGTCCCGACCCGGCGCTGAGCCTGCCGACCACGGTGGTTGGCTTGGCTGGCAGCACCGTGGTGGTGCCTGTGAACATCGACACGGCCAAGCCGGTGGGTAGCAACGGGGCGACCGAAGCGATTTTGGCGCTGAAGTTTAATCCGCAGGTGTTCACCGTGTCGCCGGCGGATGTGCAGGCGGGATCGCTGACTTCTGGCTGGCAGGTGACGACGGTGGTCAATGCCCAGACGGGTGAGATCGGCATCGACATCTTCAGCAGCTCGCCGATTCAGACGACGCTGGGCGGCAGCCTGGTGACCATCTCGCTGCACGTGCGTGACACGGCACCAGCGGGCCAGGCGGCCTTGACGCTGGTGAACCAGGTCAATCCGACGGGTCAGCGGTTGTTCACGACGGGGGTGTCGGACGGCAACGGACCGTTGGTGCTGCACACGACGATGACTGCGACAGGCAGCGAGCCGGGCGAGCCAGGGTTGGTGACGGTCATCAGTGGCCAGTCGGCAGTGACCAATGGTCAGGCGGCGGTGGACGGCCCGTTCGTGACGGCCGACAAGACCGCATCAAACGTGCAGATGAGTTCCCACAGCCAACTGCCCACCACCTACTATTTAGAGCAGGTGTTCGGTGAAATCGAACCGATGCTCGTGCAGGACAGCACGATCGCTCAGCCCGGAGCGATTCTGAGCACCGAGGCCAACGATCAAACCAGTGTCAGCGGCCTGGACAAAGCGTTGATTCAACCCTTGGCGGATGGCCAGCACGAGTGGGTGCCTGCGGAATTGCTGAATTCTCTTGGCCAAACAGCCAGGAAGGGCCTTGGCAGCCTGGATTCAGAAGCCGAAGAAAATGGTGTGGATGCGTTCTTCGCTCGCGAGGCGACTGAACTCTAAGAGCCTGTTGGAAATAAGGGGACAGTCCTGGCAAGGGACTGTCCCCTTTGTTTTGACGGTCATAATAGCCGTCGGCGGCCGATTCGTTGCGTTGCAGATACCCACACATTTGCCTGAACGAATTTGGTCCGACGCGGGTTTGTTCGTCAGGCATGCCTTCATTCCCTAACTGCTTTGGGAGCTTGAAATTCCGGCAATCACCTTGCGGCGGGCACTCGGCTCTGCCACGGATTCGTTGCACTGAGGGGACAGATTTACGAGCAGGACATTGCGTCTCATCTCGACCCCCCGGGACACCCCCATGACATGAAACGGCTAACGAATGACAATGACTGCCCACGGATGACGACGAGGAACGAAGATTGCGTCTCACGCTTTGCTGCCGCTTTTGAAATTTGTTTGGATTTCATGCCGCTTTTGGGATAGCATCCAGCCTGCGGACGGATTGAAAGAAAGAAAAAACTTGCTGTCGCGCGGTCGCAAATGGCCCGGCGCGACATCTTGTTGAATAGGGAGACCAGTTGTGGCCCAAACGACGGGTGGTCAGCCGCTGGAGCTTAGCCAGTACAGGGGGTTTTTGCGCCTGCTGGCGCACGGGCCTGGACCCGCGGTTGCGAGCGATGCTCGATCCCTCGGATGTGGTGCAAGAAACGCTGCTGAGGGCCCACGCCACGTTCGACCAGGTCCGCGGCAACTCGGCGGGCGAATTGCGGGCCTGGCTGCGGACCATCCTGGTCAACGAAATGACCCGCGCGGCACGCAAGCACCTGGGCCGCTGCGAAGGCCTGCACGAATCGCTCCAGGCGGTGCTCGATGAATCGTCAGAGCGCCTGGAGACCTGGCTGGTCGCGGGTGAGGCGACGCCCAGCCATCAGGCCCTGCGTGAGGAAAAACTGCTGCTGCTCATGCGGGCTATCGAGCATCGGCCAGAGGACCAGCGTGAAGCCATCGAACTGCGTCACCTGCAGGGCCTGCCGCCGCCCGAGGTGGCCAAGACGCTGGGGCGAACCCATTGTTTTTCCCGGGAGCTGCCAAACGACGCTTGCATTGCTGGCCCGGGATGTCGTCACAAACGAGCGAAACGTCATGAATGTGACCGAGGAATCACTGTTCGCCGAAGCACTGGAGAAACCAACGCCCCAGGAAAGGGCGGCGTTTCTCGATCGCGCTTGTGCGGACAGCCCCGGCCTGCGGCAAAGCGTCGAGGCGCTCCTATCCGCCTACGCGGCTGGTCAGTTCCTCGAAGCAGGTGCTCCTGGTCTGGCCGGATCGCTTGAGCCTCTTTCCGTCGCCCTCGTTGAGGGGCCGGGCACGGAGATTGGTCCCTATAAGCTGCTCGAGCAAATCGGCGAGGGCGGCATGGGGCTGGTGTTCCTGGCCGAGCAAGCTCAACCCATCCGCAGGCGGCTGGCGCTGAAGATCATCAAGCCCGGCATGGATAGCAAACAGGTGATTGCCCGCTTCGAGGCCGAGCGCCAGGCCCTGGCCCTCATGGACCATCCGCATATTGCCCGTGTCTTCGACGCCGGCACCACCACTTCGGGGCGTCCCTATTTCGTGATGGAGCTGGTTCGCGGCATCCCGATCACCGACTATTGCGACCAGCACAAGCTGACCATCCGCAAACGCCTGGACCTGTTCGTTCAGGTCTGCCAGGCTGTTCAGCACGCTCACCAGAAAGGGATCATTCACCGCGACCTCAAGCCATCCAACGTGCTGGTCGCCCATGACGACACGGCGCCGCTGCCCAAGATCATCGATTTTGGAATCGCCAAGGCCACCAGCCAGCAGCTTACGGAGCCGCACGCTGTTCACGGCGCTAACGCAACTGGTCGGCACGCCGCGCTATATGAGTCCCGAGCAAGCGGCCCTCAACCATCTCGACGTGGATACGCGCAGCGATGTCTATTCCCTGGGCGTGCTGCTCTACGAATTGCTGACGGGGACGACGCCCTTCGACGAGGACCAGCTCAAGCAGGCCGGCCTGGACGAGGTGCGCCGCATCATCCAGGAAGTGGAGCCGCCCCGGCCGAGCATGCGGGTTAGCACGCTTGGCGCCGCCTTGACCACCATGTCTGTGCGGCGCGGCGTCGATCCGCGCCGAATCTCGATCACGCTCCGCGGCGATCTCGATTGGATCGTCATGAAGACGCTGGAAAAGGACCGGCGCAGGCGCTATGAATCGGCGAGCGCCCTGGCGGCCGACCTCGGGCATTACCTCAATAGCGAAGCTGTCGATGCCCGGCCGCCGTCGCGGGGATATCGCCTGCGGAAATATGCCCGCCGCAACAAAGTGGCGCTGGCCACCTCCGGCCTGGTGGCGGCCGCTCTGCTAATCGGCACGGCCATCAGCGTTTGGCAAGCGATCGAGGCCATGAACGCTCGCCAGCTTGCCGACGACCGGTTGGAGAGCGAAAAAACTGCTCTGGCAGGTGCTCAGGCCGCCGCCGAGCGCGAGCGGCAAATGGCGGACCAGACGCGGCAAAAACAACAGCAAACGGCAACGTTGCTTGCCGGCCACCAGCTCGATGAGGGCTTGAAACGCCTGAACGAGGGCAACTCGGAGGGGTTGCTCGATCTGCTCGACGCGCGGGAAACCGCGGACGATCTGCCCAAGCTGCGGGAGGCGATAGGTCAACTTTGGGCAATTGGCCACTCTAGGTGGGAGGGCCGGCTAGCCCATGTCTTGCCCACTGGGCTCGAAGTGGCCTTCAGCCCCGATGGCCGCACTTTGGCCATCCTTGGCGGTAATGCCGTTCATCTGATTGACATCGAGACAGGCCAAAGCCGATTCGGGCGCCTGCCGGTTCCAGAGCAGACAATGGTGATCGTCTTCAGCCCAGACAGCCAGCTTTTTGCGACGCATTCTGTTATGAACGGATGCCAGTTATGGCGGACGGCCACGGGTAAACCGTTGGGCCAAACATTGCAGCACAACCGGCAAAACAACGCCACCATGATCGGATGCCGAAGCGTAGCCTTCAGCCCGGACAGCAAATTGCTTGCTACCGCTGGTGCTGACGGGACGGTGTGGCTGTGGAACACAGCCAATGGCCGAGCGCACGCAGGCCCGCTCGCTCACGGGGGCGAGGTGAATGAGGTCGCGTTCAGCCCCAATGGGAGTTGGCTGGCCAGTGCCGGCATTTCAGGAATTGGGCGATTATGGGATGTGGCCACGGGGCAGGTGCACGGTCCCGAGCTCAAGGCGGGCGGGTCCTTGCATCACATCCTGTTCACACCAGACAGCCAGCGGGTGATCACCTTATCGGTAAGTAATGTCAAAGTGTGGGAGAGTGAAACCGGCAGCCTCTTGAAGCAATTGATAAGCGGATGGAGCGCCGGTAGCGCTCTTTCGCCGGACGGCAAAACCCTGGCGATCGGCATGGTGGATTGGCATGTCCACTTTCGAGACATTGAGACCGGACAGGCGGTTGGCCAAACGTTGCACCAAGGCGGGCGGATCAACTCGATCAAGTTTAGCCCGGACGGCAAAAGGCTTGCTGTGCTGTCCAATCATAGCACGACCATAATCGATGACATCGACGGTCCCGCACCAATGTCCGCGGTTCTTGTCGGGACTGACGGAAAAATGTTAGCTTGGAGCCCAGACGGGGGCTTGCTGGCCGCGAGCGGTCGCGTCGAACTTTGGCGGGTCGAGGACCGACCCCTACGGACGATCCCGGTGCGCTTTCCAGGCAGAGTTGCGCTGAGTCCCGACGGCAAAACGCGCGCCCGATCCATGCTGAAGGGACGAGACGTTTTGCTAGAGGACGTGGCTACTGGTGTTCAACTTGCCCTTCTTAAAACGCCAGGCGTGGTGACCTGCCTCGCGTTTAGCCAAGATAGCACCCGGCTCGCTTTTGGGACGTGGGATTGGGAATTCCAGATCTGGGATATTGATGAAAAACAGGCCAAAAAGATTCTTGTTAGATCGTCACCCGACCGGGCGTACGGGTTGGCGTGGAGCAAGGACGGAACCAGGATAATGGCCGCCACACCCTTGACCGGCCTGGTAACGGAGTTCAACACCGGCACCGGCCAAGCCATCGGCCCGCCTTACCGGCATGGGGATTGGGTCCGGGCCGTCTCCTACAGTCCCGACGAGAGCATGATCGCCACTGTCGGCGGAGACGACACCGCAAGCGTGGTTCGGCTCTGGAGTACCTGCCTGGGCCCGAACCACCTGCCGCTCGTCCTGCCCGCCAAATTGCCCGGAGGCAACTATGAAATCCCTGCGGCCGTGATATTCAGCCATGACGGGCGATTGCTGTGCGTGCGAACAGGCCAAGACGATGCGGTCTTGTTCCGGCTGCCGCCGGCGCCAGCGGATTTGCGGGAGTATCGCCTGCGAACCTATGTCGCCCTGGGGGTCCGCCGAGATGCCAGCGGACAGGTGCGGTCGATTTTTGCCGAGGAGTGGTCCAGGCTACGGGAGGAACTGGCTGCCCTGGACAGGCAGCGGGAGCCAATACGGTGGGATGCGCTCGAGGCGGCATTCGCGGAGGAACTGATGGAGCTGTCCAAGAAAATGAGCGGAAAACACTAACTGTTGTTGCGTTGAACGCCCATTATGCAGCAACACGTTTGGTCCAAAGCAGGCATAAAGCGGCCGGTGAGGTTTAGCCGTCAAGCACATCCCTCACCGGCCTGAACATGCCCAGGCGTACGGTTTGCGCGCCGGGACGGTTGTTCTCTTATTCTTCCAGCGCAGACCGCCGTCGTCAATGGAAACACAACTATGTGGCAGTCTTCCTGGCTTCGCTCGCTGCGGTCTCGTTTGGCCAAATCAACCAACAGCCGGAGGCGAATCACCCGCGCCGCCCGGCGCAAAAGCGTCCATTTGACCATGGAAAGGCTAGAGGATCGGACGGTGCCGACCACTTTCACGGTGACCAACACCCTCGATAGCGGTGCCGGCTCGCTACGGCAGGCGATCCTCGACGCTGACGCCACCAACGGCGGGGCGGATCGGATTGAGTTCAACATCGGTCCGGCGTACCAGAATCCTGATGGGTCATGCACAATTGAGCCACTTACACTGCTCCCTGTGGTGACTGATAACGGCCTCGTCATCGACGGGTACACGCAACCGGGCGCGAGCGTAAACACCTTGGTCCAGGGCGAAAACGCGGTTTTGGATGTCGTATTGGACCTCAGCCAACTACCTCAAGTCTATTCGGATGCCAGCACCGGCCTGCAACTTGCGGGAGACAACATGGAAGTCCGCGGTCTGGTCGTTAATCAGGCGGCGGCCTACGGCATCGACGTCAGCAGCGGATCAGGCGACCTCATTGACGGCAACTTTATCGGCACGGACGACACCGGCAAGGTGAACCTCGGCAATGGCGACGGCGTGCATATCGATGCGGCGGTCGGCACGATTATTGGCGGCCCAACCCCAGATGCCCGAAACATGATTGCAGGCAACGTCACGGGTGTGCTCGACAACGGCCAAAACACCACGGTTACGGGCAACTGGATCGGCCTTGGCGCCAACGCTTTGAGCCTGCCAAACGGCATTGGCATCAATAATGGGCCTTCATCCAGCGGTTTACTGGTCGGCGGCACCGCATCCGGCGCGGGCAACGTCATTTCGGGCAATACAAACCAGGGCATCGACGTGCAGGGGAGCGACGGTGTTGTCCAGGGGAATTACGTCGGACTCGACCCAACGGGGACAGTGGGAATCGGCAACGGCACCGGAAATTACAACAGTCATGCTGGGGCCGGCGTTAACATTACCGGGCCTAATTGCGTCATCGGCGGAGATGTGCAAGGCGCTTGCAACGTAATCTCCGGCAACGAAGAGGGAATCTTTGGTGGTCCGAATTCATTGGTTGTTGGCAATTACATCGGTACCGATTATACCGGGACGCAAGCAATTGTCGGAGGTGTCGCCACTGTTTGGGGTGTGGCCGGTGCTTCTCAGGTGGGAGGCACTACAGCGGCTGAGCGCAACGTCATCGTAGGCGCAAGCTACGGCGTGAATAACTGCGGCGTAGTATCCGGCAACTGGATCGGCCTCGGCGCGGACGGCTCGCCGATTGGAAACTTCACGGGCGTCTTGGATTGCGATATCATTGGCGGAACCTCGCCAGGGGCCGGTAACGTAATCTCGGACAATAGTTGCGGCATTTGGCTTTCCGGTTACAATTTCACCACACCCGTGCTGGTCGAAGGCAACTTCATCGGCACAGATCCGACCGGAACATCCCAGATCGGAAACGATGAAGGCATTCTCCTTTCCAGTCCTAACAACGTCATCGGCGGCACCGCGCCCGGCGCCCGCAACATAATTTCGGGAAACAACGTCGGCATTCTTGCCGGTGTTTATGCACCAGGAACCGGGGCACAGGACAATGTCATTCAGGGGAACTACTTTGGCACCGACGTCACAGGAACCCAACCGATCGGCAATGGCACGGCGATTGAACTCGAAGACGGCGCGTCCAACAACCTCATAGGCGGCACACAGGCTGGCAACAGCAATTTGATTGCCTTCAACAATCTCGGAGTTGAGTTTGGAGGTTCGCCCGTTCCAGAAGGCAACGCTGTCCTGGGCAACTCCATTTTTGCCAACCCGGCAGGCGGAATCGCTCTCGACGACGGCAGCAACAACTCGCAAAGCTATCCTGTGCTGACTTCCGCCACCGTTTTGACTACAGGCACTACCATCGCCGGCACCCTCAACAGCCTGCCGGACACGACATATCGCGTCGAATTGTTCGCCAACGGTGCCACAGGCCCGAGCGGCTACGGTGAGGGCGAGGTGTACCTCGGCTTTACCAATGTCACTACCGACGACAACGGCGATGCGTCGTTCAGCGTGAGTTTTCCGGATTTCGACCCGACGCGGCTCCACATTAGCTCGACTGCGACACAATTGGAAGATACGGGCGGGACACTCGTTCCCACAGATACTTCGCAATTTTCCACCGACATCGCGGCTGACCTTAGCGCCAATGCCGGCGGTCCGTATTTCGTCACCTATGGCAACAACCTGACACTTGACGGTTCCGGGTCCCACAGCGCCTTGGGTAACCCCTTGACGTACAGTTGGACCATCAATGGCCACGCGGGCGCCGCCAGCGGTGTTCAACCGACCCTGAGTTGGTCACAGCTTCAGACTTTGGGCGTCACCTTTGTTTCCAACGGAACTAGCGTCAGTGATGGACCTTTCACCGTCGGTCTCACGGTTAACGATGGCCACGGTGATGTTGCGATGGCGCCAAACAGTAGCGTCATGGTAAACCCGTTGCCTGCCAACGCCGGTGGGCCGTATTTCATCACATATGGTAACAACCTGGCGCTTGACGGTTCCAAGTCCGCCAGTACGCTCGGAGGCACCTTGACATATAGCTGGACGATCAATGGCCACGCAGACGCCGCCGGCGGTTATGGCGTAGCTCAACCAATCCTGAGTTGGCAACAGCTGCAAGCGCTGGGCATCACACTTGGTGGACCCTTTACCATTGGCCTGACGGTGAACGACGGCGTCGGTGATGTTGTTACGGCACCAAGCACCAGCCTCACGGTAAATCCGATCGTGCCGCACACTTTCACCGTCGCCAACACGCTCGATAGCGGTGCTGGGTCGCTACGCCAGGCGATCCTGGACGCCAACGCTAACGACGGTGGGGCGGATACCATTGATTTCGACATCGGCGTGGCGTACCAAAATGCTGATGGGTCATGCACCATTCAGCCACTTACGCCGCTCCCTTATATTACGGACAATGGCCTTGTCATCGACGGGTACACCCAACCTGGCGCCAGCGTCAACACCCTTACTCAAGGCGAAAACGCCGTTCTGAAGGTCGAATTAGACTTCGCCCAAATACCCCTACAGGTTGAAAATGAAGGCCTGCAGCTTTATGCCAACAACATTGAGGTGCGAGGGCTCGTCATTAACCAGGCGCAGGATTGTGGCATCTTGGTGCAGGGGGGCTCGGGTGACCTCATTGACGGCAATTTCATTGGCACAGACCTCACCGGAACCCTGAACCTCGGCAACGAAGAAACTGGCGTGCAAGTCGTCTTTGCGGTCGGCACGATTATTGGTGGCTCGACACCTGCCGCTCAAAACGTCATTTCGGGCAACAGCTTCGTCGGTGTGCAAGACTCCGGTGCGTCGACTACCATTGAGGGTAACGCCATATCCTACAATAGCGGCAATGGTGGTGTGTTCAGTAATGCGGGTGCCACCATTGCCAATAACATCATTTCAGACAACAACGGCAACGGCGTCGAAGGATCCGGCACCATTGCCAATAACATCATTTCAGACAACAGCGGCTCCGGCGTGGTCAACTATGGCGCAAACGACACCATAGCCAATAATATCATTGCAGGTAACAACAGCACGGGCGTGGTCAACTATGGAGCAAACGCGACTATTACGGGCAACTCGATCGGGCTCGGCGTGGACGGCTCGCCACAGCCAAACAAATCTGAGATTCTTTTCAATGGTGGAAATGTAAACTACGACGGCAGCCCCCAATCGCCGGCCCTCTCGTCGGTCTATGGCGGCACCGTGTTCGGCTCCGGAAGTTTCGTAGTCACATACAACGGCTCAACCACTGTCCCCACCGACGCGGGGACTTACGCCGTGGCTGCGACGTATACGAGCAGCTACCCGAACAACCTCTTCGCTCAATACATCGGCTCTTTTACCATCGCTCCGGCAATGCCAATGATAACACTGGCTGCTGACGAATTTGTCTATGATGGTGACGCGCACGCCGCGACAGCGCCACAGCAACAGGGATAGGCGGCGCCTTGGTAAGCGGCACCTTTGCTTTCACTTACGACGGCTCGTCCTCACCGCCTGTCAACGCAGCCCACTATTCTGTCGTGGCAACTTTCAACAGCAGTAATCCGAACTACAGTACGGGTATCGCTAACGGCCTGCTCATCATCAAACATTCCACTCCATCGACTCTGCTTGTAGATCTGAGCGGTGACGACGTGACCCAGGAGGGAACACTGCGCTACGCGCTTGCCCAGGCTAATAACGGCGACACCATTCAAATCGACTCCGACGCGCTCACAAGCCCCATTGGGCTCACGAACGGTGAACTGCAAGTGAATGAGGACGTTACCATAGAAGCTGTGGGAGGCGGCATGGCGTCGATTTCGGCTAATGGTAATTCGCGCGTTTTCTTGGTCGCGGCGGGGGCCAATGTCAACCTCATCGGGTTGGACATTTGTGGGGGCGTCGATTACCAAGGTGGCGGCATACTCAACATGGGAACGGTGACCCTTAGCAGCTGCGAGGTGGATGGTAATTCTGTCTACTATGAGCCTAACTTTCAGGGCCGCGACTCGATCGGTGTGACGACCCTGTTATTAGATTATGAGGGTGTCGGCGGTGGCATTGCCAATTTTGGGACGTTGACAATGAGCGGCTGCGGTGTGGGATCTAACCAAGCTCTGCAGGGAACCGGGGCTGAGGATTTTGAGGGTTTTGGTGGGGGCATTTTCAACGCGGGCGTGATGAGCATAAGTGACAGCACATTAGGCGGCAACTTTGCTTTGTGCGCTGGCGGGGGCCTATTCAACGCCGGGACGATGACCATCAGTGGCAGCACCGTAACTAGCAACTCTGCCGATGCCGCTAACGGGGGCTTCCTCGGCTATGTCGGGGGTGGCGGCCTCTTCAACTCCGGCACGATGACCATCAGTGACAGCGCGGTATTGCGCAACTTTGCTGACAGCGCTGGCGGGGGCCTATTCAACGCCGGGACAATGACCATGAGCGGCTCGGCCATATCCGACAACACTGCCGATACCGACGTCGGAGGTGGCGGGCTCTTCAACTCCGGGACGATGACCATCAGTGGCAGCGCGGTATTAGGCAACTTTTCTGACAGCGGCGGTGACGACATTTATGACCTCGGCACATCGACGGTGGTGCCGACAACTGTCGCCGCTCACATCAGTGGCGCGGCACCCGGAGGGACGACGAACGAGGTTGCTCTCTCGCTGACAGCCGCCGATTTGTCGGCGGCCGATCAGCAAGCAGGATTCGTCTTCAACGTCGATTGGGGCGACGGCACGGATGAGGTCATTCCCCAAACCGCCAACAACGGTGGCGGTCTTGCCGTGAGCCATGATTATGCGGCGGATGGCAGTTACCTGGTAATCGTCACAGCTCTGGATAGCAATGACAATGCTGGAGCCGCGACGGCCCTGGTTGTCGTCAGCACTTCGCAGCAAGACACGATTGACGTTTCGGGTGGCACCAACAGCGGATCGGTTAACGCGCAGACTAATATTGGAGGCTACGGCGACGCCAACGCCACAGACCTGGTTTTCGTGTTGGGCCAAGGCGGTGGCGATACCTACTCGGTCAACTTCGGCAGCACGCTTACTGTACCAGTGACGATCGCCGGCGGCGGCACCAGCAGCGGCGATACGCTAGTTATCAATGGCGACAACACCGCCACCAATGTCATCACCAAAACGCCAGGGCAGATCACCTGGGGCGACCCGGTGACGGACACGGTCTCCTTTAGCGGCATACCGAATATCGTCATCAACGCCAACGGCACGTCGCAGAATTACATCAACGACCCTGGCGGCAGCACCGTCATCAACGGCGGCACGGGCGCCAACACCGTCACTATCTCCGCCACAACAGGCAGCGGCGTCGTCATCAACGGCGGCCCCAACACCAATAGCTATGTCGTCGACCTGGGCAGTCTGGCCGGACCGGTGTCAATCAACAACAGCAACTCCACTGCCCAGGACAACGTGGTAGTCAACGGCGCCGCCGGCAACAACGTGATTGCGGTTGCCGGCGATGCGGTCGTCGCTGGCGGCGGCGCTGAAACCATCAGCTTGGCCGAGGCTGCTCCGCTTGCCAGCCTGGCCCTCAATGGCGGCCCTAACGCCAACACTTACGTTATTGCCCTTGGTAATCTCCCCGGGCCGGTGACGATCGACAACAGCAACACCGGTGCCGACGACACCCTGGTGGTCAACGCCCCAGCCGGCGGCGACGAGGTCGCCGTGAGCGGCAACCAGGTCACCCAGGATGCGCAGGCCGTGGCGATCAACGCGCCTTTGGCGAACCTGACCGTCAACGACGGCAGTTCAGTTGGCGTCGTCGGCAGCCCAGTGGTCGTGGACGCTCTAACCTTGCCGGTTCAAAGCGTCACGCTCAATGGTGAGCCAAGCGACTACACGGTTTCTCAATCCAGCGGTGTGCCGCCTGTCACCGAAACCGACGTGCCCCAAGCTCCGAGCGCCAGCGCCGGGGGGCCATACAACATCACCTATGGCAACGGCCTTATGCTCAACGCTTCCGGCTCTTCCGACCCCGACGGCAACCCACTCACCTACTCCTGGACGATAAACGGCCAAGCAAATGCTGCCAGCGGTGTCCAACCTGCGCTCAGCGGCGCTCAACTTCAGGCTCTGGGAATCGCAGTCGGTAAGAATTTCGAGGTAAGCGTTCAGGTAAATGACGGCCTGGGCCACTTGGTGACAGCCGCCACATCGTTGACGGTCGACCCCGCAGCCATTGCCCAGTCGGACACTGTATCCATTAAAAACAAGGTTCGGCTCACTCTCCAGGGATCCGACAGCCAAACACCGGAAAAGAAACTCGTTTTCACGATTACATCGTTGCCGGCGGATGGAACCTTGTATCACGGCAAAAACCAGGTGTTTGTCGGAGAAACGTTCAGCGGCCCACCGAAGTTGAAATACCTGGCCGACCCCGGCAGTTACGGCAACATAGATTCCTTCACCTTCACCGTGACGGACAGTCTGCAACTCGTCAGCCAGCCGGCGACGGTGAGCATTGACCTTCCGCCCCTTGCCGTATCCCTATCCAACAGCGTGACCGAGGGCGGCCAGACGCAGGTCACTCTCGCCGGCACCGACGCCTCAACCACTGCCGCAAGTTTGGTATTCACCGTCGCCTCTCTGCCGGCCGAGGGCACGTTTTACAGCGGCACCACCGCGGTGCAGGCCGGAGAGACCTTCACGGGCCCGCCGGCACTGACGTACGTACCCGATTCGGGTTACGCCAAAACGACGGATTCCTTCACATTCACAATTGCAGACTCACTTGGCCTAACCAGTTATCCCGCGACCGTCAGCGTCGCCATCAACCCGGCGACGCCGATCATCTCCATCAGCGGGGGTCCGTTCACCTACCACGACGCATCCCAGGCTGCTATCGTCGCGGCCACCGGCGTGGGTGGCGTGAGCGTTAGCGGGAGATTCGACGTTACCTACAACGGCTCCCACACCGTGCCGACCAACGCCGGCAGCTACACCGTGGTGGTCAAATTCACTAGCAGCGACTCCGATTACACCAACGCCACCGGCAGCGGCACCATCACCATCGACCAGGCGACGCCAACCATCACCATCAGCGGCGGGCCGTTCACTTATGACGGCAATGCACATTATGCAGTCGTCACCGCGCAAGGCGTCAGCGGCGGCAACGTCAAGGGCACCTCCAGCGTCACTTACACCTCCAACGGCACACCGACGCTCGCGCCGACCGTCGCCGGCACCTACGGCGTCGCAGCCATATTCACCAGCAGCGACAACAACTATGCCAGCGTCACCGTGCCTGTCAGCGGCAGCATCACCATCAATCAAGCGTCGCCAAAGGTGAAGGTGACAGGAGGCACCTTCACCTACGACGGCACCGCACGCGAGGCTACGGCGACGGCCACCGGTGTCGGCGATGTCAGCTTCGACGGCAGCTTCATAGTCACCTACAACGGCTTCGACCACCGCGCCGACCGACGCCGGCACCTACACCGTCCTGGCCGCTTTCACCAGCGACGACCCCGACTATCAAAGCGGCTCGGCCAGCAACACCATCACCATCAACCCAACGACGCCGAAGGTGAAGGTGACCGGCGGCACCTATACCTACAACGGCACGGCGGAGTCAGCAACCGTCGCGGTAACCGGTGTCGGCGGCAACAGCGTCAATGGCAGTCTCATCATCACTTACAGCGGCTCGACCACCCTTCCGACCAATGCCGGCAGCTATGCCGTCGTGGCCACCTTTACCAGCAGTGACCCTGACTATGTCAACGCCACGGGTAGCGATACTCTCACCATCAACCCGGCCAAGCTTAAGGTCGTGGTGGCCAGCAACCTGATGCTCGTCGGCAACAACCCGCCCGTTTTCACCGGCAACGTCACCGGCCTGGTCAGCGGTGACAACGTTATCGCCAATTATTCCACCTCGGCGACGAGCGCCAGTCCGGTCGGGATTTACACTATCACCGCGACGCTGTCCGGCACTGCCGCCGGCAACTACAGCTTGCAAGTCACCAATGGCTCGCTCTACGTGGTCACCGTCGGCGCCGACACGACCGGCACGGGCGGCCAGGCCATCACCTTCTGGGACAACGCCGGCAACAACGTCAAGGTCACGGCCAAAGATCTGACAGATCTGGTCAATCTCAACCTGGTGGGTGCCAGCGGCAGCGCCTTCGACCCAACTTCGGAGGCCAACTTGCAAGCGTGGCTCCAGAGCGCCAATTCCAGCAACATTAGCTACTGGCTGTCGGCCCAGCTGGCGACCATGGAGCTCAACGTGCTGGTGGGATATGTCAGCAATAATGCTGTTGTCTATGCAGGCCAATTGGTGCAGTACGACACGTTGATGAATCCGATCATCGGCCTGGACAGCGGCGGTTTCATCACGGTCGGCAACCTGCTCGCCGCGGCGAATGCGGCGCTGGCCACCACCGGCGTGGCAGGCAGCAGCAGTTTCTGGCAAGGCTACGAGCAAGCCTTGGCTCAGGTCCTGCAGGCGGCGAATGCCAATTCGTCGTTCGCGCAGCAATCGGTGCCGGCGGGATCGTGATCCGAGACGTGCTTTACGACGCCTGTGAATATGGCGATCGCAGCTTATGGCCCCGATCCGCTTATCCGCCCGCAAATGGTATGCTTGCCGGCAAGCTCGCCAGCCACCCGACCCCTGCCAGCTTGCTGGCAGGTGAAGCAGTTCGGCAGCTAACGCTTCGCCGTCGTGCTGACACCCGACCCCTGCCAGCTTGCTGGCAGCGGTCGCAAGTCAACCTTGTGGACCAGCCATCCCAAGTGCACGCCTGAGCGCCTCGAGGTGTTTGGCGTATTTTTTCCAGCGGCCCACGGCTCTGGTGTAAATGGGCTGACGGACCTGCAAGGCACTGGGTGTTTGCACCGGCCGCGGGTTCTTGTGGAACGTCAGGCAGCGGTCTTCCCACTCCAGACCGCAAAACGCAATCATGTTTCGGCTGACCGTGTTTTGGCAGGCCACCAGATCCTCGTAACGGACCTCAAGGATGTCCAACGGCAGCACGCTCTTCCAGTGGGCAAGCAATCGTTGATGCTCTCGATAGTAATGGCCCAGATCTTCCAATGACCAGGCGAAGTCCACTTCCTTGAAGTTTTGGAAGTAACACGACAGGCAAAGGTCGAGGGGATCGCGGCGGCAATAAATGACACGAGCCTGCGGAAAAGCGAGGGCGATGACGCCAAGGTGGAAGAAGTTGTCCGTCATCTTGTCAACGATGCGCCGACCGTCCTGCCGCCGCCGCGCGTAAGCCGTGCCAGGTATCGATCCGCCAGGCTGCGCAGATCGGCCTCCTGCAGATGGCCCAGGCACGTCGGGTAGCCGCCCGCTCCTTCCGCCTGCCGCGCCAGCGACATGACCAGCCGCGCCATTTCCTTCATCTCGCCAACGCCGCCCACCTGGGAATGACTCGAGAGAATCTGCTCCACCAAGGTGGTGCCCGAGCGCGGCATGCCGACGACGAAGACCGGCACCGCGCTGCCGCTGCCGCCGGGATGCGGTTGGCGGAAAAAAGCCTCGTCGAAGGTGGTCATGAGCCGGTCGACGAGCAGGCGATGGGCCCTGGGATCGAAGGCGCGGCCGCTCTGCCGCAGCCACTGCTGGCGGTGGGCGTTGCCCTGGCGGTAGTGGTCAAAGGCGGCATCGTAGGCGCCACGGCGGTCATTTACGGTGGCAATCGTCAGGTGCAGCAAGCTGCTGTCCAAAAGCGTCGCTTTGCCGGTTTCGAGCAGAGCCTGGACGTGGCTCAATTCATCATCCGTCAAGCGGCAAAGGCCCTGGGCCTCGAACTGGCTCAGGTTCCACCAGGCAAATGCACACGCGGGATTGATCCGCAGGGCCTGGCGCAGGTGGGCCACCGCTTCTGTAAACTGGCCCTGGCTCTTGCAGATATCGCCAAGGTCGCTGTAAGCCTCGGCAAAGTCGGGCGCTAGCCGCAGGGCTTGCTGGATAGATGCCGTGGCCTCGGCGAGCCGGCCTTGCTGTTCCAGGGCGCTGCCCAGGTTGCGGTGGACAGCGGCGAGCCCAGGTTTCAACTCCAGTGCCTTTTGGAATTCCACGGCGGCATCTTGAGGCTGATCCAGTTCCAGCAAGGCAAGGCCGAGGTGGTTGTGGGCCTCCGCGTATCCAGGCCATAGCCTCAGGGCCTGCTCGGCGTTTGTCCGCGCATCCTCAAAACGCCCTTGCTTGTAGAAGGCGAAGCTTAGGTTGTTGTAGGCCTGGGCGTAATGCGGCCAGCGCCGCTTGAGTTGCTGGAAGCACGCAATCGCCTCGACAAGTTGGCCCGCGGACGTGAAAAACACGCCAAGATTGTTTTGGTAATTGGGGTTGTTGGGATCGGCCTGGACTGCCTGACCCATGTGAGCGATGGCTGTGTCTAGCTGGTCCGCATGGTAGGCCACGGTGCCAAGGAGGTGGAAAACCTCGGCCTGGCTTTGGCCGGCGGCCAGCGCCTGGTGGCCAAGTGCCTCGGCCCGTGCCAGGTCGCCGCTTTGGTATTGTTGCCAGGCCTCGGGCAAGAGTTGGAACGGCAAAGCTGGAGAGTTCATAGCTGCGTCAATCCGCGCCAGACCCACGGTTGGTTTGCTATTGATTGCGCCGGGCCACCAGGTGTGGGCGCACCTAACTGCAAGACGCTGATCCGCTCTACTGAGCGTTGCCACCACCCAGAGTCGGGCAAGGTAGGATGCCTCTGTTCCCTTCAAGGCGAACGTAATATCAATTGGACTGAATTAACGCGATGGACGGTATAGGGAGATTAGCGCGATATTTTATCAGTATTTTTACTGATTGGCCAACGACCAAAAACGATACCAACCCGAAGCGCAAGCGAGGGATTTTTTTCCCTGGCTTGCGCTTCGGGTTGGTATTCATAAGGGACACAGGCCATGCCGGATAGCGAACTTGGTCAGGCCAGCGATGGAATGAATGTCCAGCTTCTCCATGATGTGCTGGCGATGAGAATCGACGGTGCGGGCACTAATGTGGAGCCGATGGGCGATTTCAGAACTCGAGTCGCCTTCGGCAATGAGCTGAAGCACCTCGCGTTCTCGAGCGGAGAGTTTTTCCAGTTCGGTTTCAGGTTCGAAGCCGCGGGCGCGACGGAGGTAATCGTCCAGCACGACGTCGGCCAGGGAAGAACTCAGGAAGGTGCCGCCGGCGAGGACCGTTTGGATGCCTGACAGGACTTCGGCCAGGGCGGCGTTCTTGAGCAAATAGCCGGAGGCGCCGGCCCGCAACGATTCGAAGATGTACTGGCGATCCGCATGCATGGACAGCATCATGACCCGGACGTGAGGCATGGCCTTGCGGATCTGGCGAGTGGCTTCAATGCCGTTGAGTTCCGGCATCGCCACGTCCATCAGGACAAGGTCGGGGCTCAGCTTCTGGGCAAGCTTGAGGGCCTCCCGGCCATTGCCCGCCTCACCCACGATCTGGACCTTGCCGGAGTGCTCCAGCAAGGCTCGGACGCCGGTCCGCAACAGAGCAAGATCTTCCGCCAGGAGCACTTTCGCCGTCATGTTGCACCTCCAGGTTGCCATTCTCTCGTTCAACGGACGATTTCCAGGATGATCCGCGCCCCTGCCCAGGCGCTGATTCGACCGTTAGATGCCCGTTGAGGGCCAGGAGGCGTTCGCGGATACCTGCCAGACCCAAACCGCGGCGTTGCTCGGGCGCCTGCACAAGGGCCGGATCGAAGCCGCGACCATCGTCGTCGATCACCACCCGGATGCCTTCTTGCCGCCAATGGACGGCAACGATAACTTCCTTGGCCTGACCATGCTTGGCGGCATTGTTGAGCAATTCCTTGACGGCCCTGAACAAATAGCTGGCAACCGGCGCTGCCAATGCCAGTCGCTCGCCGCTTTCCGACACCGTGACCCTGGTCCCGGCCTGAGCCTCGAATTGCTCGGCATACCACTGCAACGTAGGGACCAGGCCAAGATCCTTCAAGATAGCCGGGTAGATCCGGAAGATGAACGCCCGAACTTGCTTGATGATTTCGTCGATCAAGTTCAACGACTCCATCAAGTCTCCCGGCGGCCTTCCCTCATCATAACCGATCGGCCCGCTCAATGCGCCTAAATTCATTTTGAGGACGGAGAGCGATTGGCCGATGGAATCGTGAATATCGGCCGCCAGCCGAGCACGCTCCGTGTCCTCGGCCTCGGAAAGCTGCAAAGCCAGGTTCCGTTGCGATTCCTCGGCCCGCTTGCGCTCCGCGATTTCCCCCAGCAAGGCGGCGGTCCGCTCCCGCACCATGCGCTCCAGGCCTTTGCTCAATTGCCGTGCCTTGTCGACCAGCCCCACCACGACGCAAAAGGCCAGAAATCCGACCAAAAAATTCCAAATCTCGATCGATTGATCGAATTTCTCGACCCCCCCCGTCATATCAGTCACCAATCGAACGGCACAGCAAACGAACACGAGAAACATCCCTGCCAACCGTCCGGCGTTCCAGGTCACAACGCCGACAGGCACCAGATAGAAGGGCAAAAAAAGTATTCTTGGATCTGTCAGCCAATCGACGTACCCCACAAGAAGCACAGTGACGACGCTGATGACAACTAACAAGTGCTTGGGAATTCGCGTTAACAAAAACATGATGTTCCGACATTAACCAGCAAAAAAAGTGCCGGTGGCCCAAGACATGGTCGCCAAGTTGTTGGATTTGCAAAAGCGTTCGGCACCCTAATGGTTTTGCGCGGCAATGCTACGTCAACCTTCAAACACCGGCGTCCCGGCATGGTTTCGGCGCCACGACAGCAAATGGACGAATTGACGCGGCGATTTATTTACCAAAGGCTTCGTTGCAACCACCATGCTCGAAAACTAGCCGCACGGGGTGATTATTGTGCAGAGCTTGCTCAAAAGAATTGGCTCTTCGCCGGATCGGCACATCGTTTGAAACCGCGGTAGCCGCGGCACACCAGAATCACCCAGTCGCTCAGTGGTCTGCCATTTTCCAGGTGGGTGACCACATGGTGTGTTTCGACCGCGTCGAAAACGTCATGTAAGTCAAGCGGAGCGCCGGCCACGACAATGAAAGTGCGACCGGCAAACTGCTCGACATCCCAAACCGGATTGGGCCTCCAGAGGTCATACTGACTGCGGCGATCCCCGAAGGCCAAACCAAGCGAATATACCACGGGGTGATCCGCGCAATAAAAGCCAAGCAGCCCGGGCATACTCCAACCCACGCCGGCCAGCACGGGTTCCTCGTTTTGGCCCCGCAGCTGCCCCCGAATGCGATCGAGCTGGCCCGCCAGTTCCTGCCACCCGCGCAGGCGCAACGTGGGGTCGAGCCGCCGCAACGGGAACGGTTGCCGCGCGGTGACAGGCCCTGCTAGTGGTTCCAGGAGCGGGTGCAACCAGACCGAGAAGTGGACACTGAACACCAGCAAAATGCCCGCAATGCACGCCGTCGCCAGGCCGGCTAGCGATAACCGTCGATACCACCCCGTGGCCTTAGCGAATTCGTCTACCATCCAGAGAAGACCGAGGACGAGCCCGGCAACGTAAGCGGTCACGGGCCAATTCGGCTCACCGCCGCCCGTCTTGAAGGCGAACAGCAAAAACACGCCAAACATCGGCGCCGACATCCACCACAAGTACGCAAAACCCGCGGGCGTTCGTTTCCATGGGGCGTGGGCGAGCATGGCTCGCGCCCAGACGACGAACCAGAAAACCAGCCAAAGACCGCATTGAACAACCACAAACTGGAGCGGGCCGAACCAGTGGATGGTCGACTCGGCTTCGCGCAAACCCGCCTGGTTGCTGACGTGGTGAAAACTGACCCACTCATGTTGAGCGTTCCAAAGTAGGATCGGCGCCGCGCTAAGGCTCGCGATAGCGCACAGGATCCAGAAGCCGCGTGACCACAACAGCGTACGGTACTCGCGCGAGGCCAGCAGGAAAAATGCCAACGACGGCAGCCACACCACCATCGTGTATTTGAAGAGGATGCCCAGACCGACAATTACTCCCGTCAGCCACCAGGCCCAGGTGCAGCGCTGAAAGACGGCACGGTGCGCCAGCACCAACGCCCACCCCCAGCAACAGCAATAAGGGGCGTCGATGGTCATGAGCGACGAGCCGGCCGAGATTGTCGGCGTGGTCAGCCCCACGGCCACCACGAGCAGGGCGACGCCGTGCCGACCGCTTACCTGGATCGTGAGCAGATACATGCTCGTCAGCAGCAAACTGCCGCACACAACGGCGGGCAGCCGCACGGCCAGCATTTCGCTGCCGGTGAGCTTTAACGACAGACCGCCGAAGAGCTCCCAACTGAGCCGAATCAACCAGGCGACGCCGGGCCCTTTGCTGTAATAGCTCCAGTCGAGATGGCGAGACCAATCCCAGTAATGTGCTTCGTCGGGAGCGAGATCGAGAGGACAATTGCAGGCCAGATATGCCAGGCGCAACAGCGCCGAGCCGACAATAAGCGTGGCCGCAAGGAACCGGCAGTGACGCTCGCTGAGAGCGGCAGCTGACAACCGCACTGGGCCATCCATAGCCCCAACTCCGATCGAGAGAAAATGGTATTCGGCACCAATAGCTTTGTAGGACGGGCTTGCTAGCCCGTCCAAGACGGGCTAGCAAGCCCGTCCTACAAATCATAGTGCAATATCGCCAACGTTGATTTACACGGCCGCTGCCAGGTCGCCGGCCAACCGCGCCAGCGTTTCATGGGTCACGGCAAAAGGCACCTGCTCGCGCGCCGTGCCTCCGCTTGCGGTCTGGAAGCGACGCAACTCTGCGTTGGCAATGCCGCCCAGGAGCAATTCATGATAGAGCCGCTTATCGCCTCGTGGTGACAGAGACTCGCTGCGCAATTGCGCAACCTTGCGAAGCACGTCCACCTCGACCACTTTCAATGGCTCCATCAACCCGCCAACGCGCTCGGCTGACGCCGTCGCCCACTGTTGGACGTCCACCTCCGCGCTGCCGTCGCGGCGCAGGCTGAATTCCCACACCAGACACCCCAGCGCGTCGGAGCGATCGGCCGTCACGGACACGGTCCAGCCATCCGCGGCGGCGAAGAACTCTTGCCGGCCCGGCGGCGGCTGCCATTCACTTAGTTTTTGCAGGACTGTGTTTTCGAGGGTCATCAGCATCTCCCAGGGTTTTGATCGAATGTTCAGTGCCGTCGTAGGACAGCAGCGTAGGCTTGTCTTCCACGACGGTCTGCAGGTGCACCGGCCGGCTCCAGATGTACTGGACGTTGGCCAGCGTGTCGGCGGCCCGGTCCAGTCTCAGGTCGATGCCATTGTACTCGTGCCTGAGCAGCAATTCGCCGCGGTTGCGATAATTGCCGTCCACTACGTAAATCCACGGTTTGCCGAAGTTCGTCAAGCTGAACAACAGCCGCTTCTTGATCTTCTCGAACTCGCGCGATTCGATGACGTATTGCCCTGCTGCTCCTGACAGGCATAGGTGAACATCTTGTGCTGGACACAGAACTCCGGCGTCAGGAACGTGTCGATGAAGGTAATGTCGTTGTGGACCCGGCGGACCTCGAAGATTTTTTGCCTGCCCAGGCCAGCTGCTTGTCCCAGCCTCGCTCTTTTCCAGGTCGTCGCATTCGTCGTATTCCTTGCCGAACTTGCCCGTGTTCCAGCGCTGCTCGATGTCGCGGAGCAGCTCGATGCCCAGCTTGTAGGGATTGAGCCGGCCGCGCTGGGTGGCCATGGTGCCGGAGTGGTGGTCGGCGTAGTCGATCACCTCCGGAGGGCTGCAGGGCCTTCTGGGTCATGATCGTCGAATGCCAGTAGCTGGCCCAGCCTTCGTTCATGATCTTGGTCTGGCCCTGCGGGGCGAAGTAATAGGCCTCGTCGCGGATGATCGACAGCACGTCGCGCTGCCAGGGCTTGAGCGGCGCATGCTCGATCAGGAACAGCAGCACGTCCTTCTCCGGCTGCTCGGGGAAGCTGCGGCCGTCTGTCCTTGCGCTGCTTGCGCTGCTCCTCTTCCTCGGCCTTCGAGCGCCGTCGGGCGGATTGATGTAGTCGTCCATGTAGTCCTTGCTCTTGAAGCGCGTCGGCTTGCGGCTCTTCCTCGCTCCTTCGGCTTGAAATCGTAGCGCGACACCTCGTCGCGGCGGCGGATGGCGGTCGAGTGGATGTCGATCAGGTCGTCGATCGACATGCAGCGGTCGATGAACGCCTCGACCTCGTCCTCGCCGTACTTCTCGACATAGCGGCGGATGCGGATGCCGTGGTTGGCCATCTCGTCCATCATCTTGCGGTTGGTGTGGGCGAAGTAGGCGTTGTTCTTGAAGAAATCGCAATGGCCGTAGACGTGGGCCATCACCAGCTTCTGATCGACGTCGTGGTTGCAGCGCATCAGGTAGGCGTAGCACGGATTGTTGTTGATGACCATCTCGTAGATCTTCGACAGGCCGTAGTCGTAGCCCTTGCGCAGCTCCTCGTAGGCCATGCCGAACGACCAGTGCGGATAGCGCGTCGGGAAAGCCGCCGTAGGCGGCGATCTCGTTCAGGTCGTCGGCGTCGATCACCTCGAAGATCGTCTCGTAGAAATCGAGGCCGTAGCCGCGCGCGTAGCCTTCGATCTCCTCCTTGAAGGGCGTGAAGGTCGGGCGGCAGGTTGGTGTTGTAGAAGGTTGACCATGGCCCGATGTCTCAAGCCGTGCGGCTAGCGTCCGGTCCCAAAAATTCCTTGATCGACCCCAGAATCGCTTCCCGGTCGGGGATGCGGCTGGCACACGACGTTCTTGTGCTCGCCCAGCATCTCGTGGATGTAGTCGAAGAACTCGCCGCTGCCGTAGGGGCTTTCCACCTGGCCGTAGCCGAACAGGTTCAGCTTGGGCAGCAGCTTCTCGGTCAGGATCTCGATGCAGTGCGGGATGTCGTCGCCCCAGTTGTCGCCGTCGGAGAAGTGGAAGGCGTAGATGTTCCACTGGTCCGGCGGATAGCGGGCTGGTCGATGATCTTGTCGGCCAGCTCGTAGGCGGAGCTGATCTTGGTGCCGCCCGATTCGCGGGTGTGGTAGAAGGTGTGCTCGTCCACTTCCTGGGCGGCGGCGTCGTGGATGATGTAGGCGGTCTCGATGCCCTGGTAATGGGCCTTGATCCAGGTGTCGATCCAGAACGCCTCGATGCGGACGATCTCCTTCTGCTCGTCGGTCATGGAGCCGGACACGTCCATCATGTAGATGATGCACGGCGACCGCTCTCGCGGCTTGTGGACTTCCTTCCAGCTGCGGTACTGCTTGTCCTGCGCGGATCGGGATGACGATCGGCTTGTCCGGGTCGTAGGTGTTGCGAGGCGATCTGCCGCTTCAGGGCGCGCTTGAAGGTGCGCTTGAAGTGGCGCAGCGACTCCGGCCCGGTCTGGCGGATGCCGGTGTATTTGTCGCTTGGTGGTGACGATGTTCTTCTTGCCGCGCGGCTCGATGCGCGGCAGGGCCAGCTCCTCGCCGAGGATCTCGGCCAGCTCTTCCATGGTCAGTTCGACTTCGAGGATGTGGCCGCCGGGCTGATCGCCGGCCTGGCCTTCGCCCTCGCCCTGCGGCGCGGTCGAGCGGCTGGCCCGGCTCGCCCTCGCCCTGGCCGACGCCGCCGCGAGCCCTTGTTGCCGTAGCGGAACTGCGGCATCTCGATCTGCGGCAGCGGGATGCTGACGAGGTCCTTGCCCTTCTTGCCGATCATCTCGCCGCGGCTGATGTACTTGCCAAGGTTGCTCTTCACCTTGCCGCGGACGAGTTTGCGGAAGCGCTGGTGATCGCGTTCGATTTTTTGGCTCATGGTAGTTCCATTTCAAGCGCCGGCCGGGGACATCTCCAATCCTTCCGAAGCAACCAGGCCTTTTATCGCCCGCAACATGCAGACCACCCGATACTTTGGTCCTTGATCCTCAATTTGAAATTCCAATTTCATTTGCGCGGGGATCTTTGCCGTTTGCCCATTGGACAGGTCTTCCGCGCCAAACCACCTTTGGAATGTCAACACCCAATTCTTAACTTTTTCGTAAGCCTCTTGGTCGGACAGACCAAATGCGGCATTCTTATCCATGTGAATCTCCAATAGTCCACGCGCGAACAGCTCTTCCGATCCACCTGGCGATTGGTAGTAACTCAACTCTCCGTCCTTGATGGCCCACGGCGCGAATTGATCGGCGGAGAAATTGTCTCCAAATGACTTCCAAAACACGTCCCAATTCACGGGAAGGATTTCGAAGCGAGTAGTGACCAAAGTTGAAAACCAAACACAAATCTGCAAGGCCCGGGCAAAGGGGCCGTTGCCTCCATCTTCTCGAAGTGGAAGAGCAACCGCTAAGGGCACTGAAAACGCTCGGCAGATATAGCCAAGAATCGGGACGATTCCATCCTCCAGACCAAGTCGGCGCTTTATCAGCGCCACTGAAGTCGGATACGGTGACTCCGCGAAGGGCCTGTTGCCGAAGCTCATTGACCAGAGCCACATCAAACGTATTGGGTTTAAAATCTTGCATTGTCAATTCACTTTGTCATCAAGACTTCGATTTTGCAGTAATAGCCAGAGAGTGCTTTCGCCGTGGTCACTATCATAACACTACCAAACCCTTTTTTTCGCGCTCGCGTCACTGTCCAGGTTTGCAAGATCGCGTCTTCCACGCACCATCCGGCCGACACCAGCTCATTAACCTTGTCAATGTTGGCGCTTGGGCACTCCAGTTTGCCTTTCACCCAATGGCCAGCGATTCCCGTTACGGCATCACCAAAGAAGTCTATCATTCGATTGAACATTTCCGTGCCCCTAATAGACGATCCCTCGCCTGCTTGAATCGCAAAAGTTACAAGGCCGCGCTCGTCTATTTCTCCAAGGATGCCCTTGCCTTCTGGGGTGAAGAGTTCAAACGTTTTTTCATGCACGATCCATCCTCATTCGTCTTATCCTCCTTCTGATCCACAGTGGGCTCCCGAAATGCGGAAAAACGAGCTGCTAGCTGCTGCCGGCGCGGCTTGCCGATCGATTTCCTTGAGACATTCCTCAAAAAACCAAAGCACTTTACCGATTTCTTTCAGGGAAAACCGTTCCGGGTGAAGAAGCAAAGTCGATCCTTCCAACTTTAAGAACTGCCAGGCTTCGCCCGTGGTGACACAGCCATAGAGAACTGGGACGGAGTAGCCGTCTTGTTCATTGTAAGCTCTGGCACCAAGCAATTGAGCGCCGCATTGGCCAATGCCTTCTTCGATGTCGTTTTTCTTGGCTTCCACGATCACCATCAACGGCGCTTGTAAGGCCAGCACACTAGCGTCCGTCCAATAATGAAATCGCATTCGCCTTTTAAGCCGGCCGCCGCATCCGCATCGAGACGAACCCCTGAAAAAACCTGAAATTCACTGTCAAGGATTTCACGGCACAGGGTCGTCAATACCGGCGCTACGATAAATTCACTTCGCGCTTTTTCACTTGCGAATGCCCAACGCGCCCATATGCCAAGGCACGCTCCAGCCATTCGGACGGTTGCAGACTCCCGATTCTGGGAAAAAGGAGCTTATCGAGGGCTGTTAGTCCGAAACCTCTCCTCAGGGTCTCAAGCGTGAAATCGCTGTAGCTCATGCGCTATTGTCCTTGTGCCCTGTCCTGTCGCTAAGCCGCAGGAGGCTACTTCTTCGTATGCCCCCGCGCAAAGATGCTCGCCACGAAGTTCAGCACGTCCGTCGCAGCTGATCTCATTGTAGCCGTAGTTGCGGATCAGCCGGCTCTTGACCACGTCGATCTTCTCCTGCGTCGCCTTGTCCACCACGTTCGACACCAGGCTCGTCAGCTTGATCGTGTCCTTCTGGTCCTCGAACAGCTTCAGCTCCAGGGCCTTCTGCAGCCGTTCGTTGGTCTTGTAGTCGAACTTCTTGCCGTCGATGGCCAGGGCGCCGATGTAGTTCATGATCTCGCGGCGGAAGTCGTCCTTGCGGCCCTCGGGGATGTCGATCTTCTCCTCGACCGAGCGCATCAGCCGTTCGTCCGGCTCCTCGTAGTTGCCGGTGTAGCGGTTGCGGACCTTCTCGCGCTGCGTGTAGGCCTTGACGTTGTCGATGTAGTTGGCGCACAGCCGCGTCAGGGCGTCCTCGTCGGCGGCGATGGCCCGCTGCACTTCGTTCTTGACGATGTCCTCGTACTCTTCCTTGACCACCGCCAGCAGCTCGCGGTAATGCTGCAGCTGCTCCTGGCTGGTGATCAGCGAGTGGTGCCGCAGACCCGGCTTCCAGCTCGTGCAGCACCATGAACGGGTTGACGCTGTCCTCGTCGGGGTGGGCGACCAGGGCGTTGCTGATCTTGTCCTGGATGTAGCGCGGGCTGATGCCGTGCATGCCCTCGTTGACCGCCTCGCGCTTCAGCTCGATGACGTTGTCCTCGGTGAAGCCGGGCAGCGTCTTGCCGTTGTAGAGCTTGAGCTTCTGCAGCAGCGTCAGGTTGGCGTGCTTGGGCTGCTCCAGCCGAGTCAGCACCGCCCACATGGCCGCGATCTCGATGGTGTGCGGGGCGATGTGCTTGCCCTTGACGCGCTCGGTGTTGAAGTCCTTCTCGTAGATCTTGATCTCGTCCTTGCAGCCGGGTGACGTAGGGCACGTCGATCTTCACCGTGCGGTCGCGCAAGCGCTTCCATGAACTCGTTGTTCTGCAGGCGGCGATATTCCGGCTCGTTGGTGTGGCCGAGGATGACCTCGTCGATGTCGGTCTGGGCGAACTTCTTCGGCTTGATCTTGTGCTCCTGCGAGGCGCCGAGCAGGTCGTAGAGGAACGCCACGTCGAGCTTGAGCACTTCGATGAACTCGACCAGGCCGCGGTTGGCGATGTTCAGCTCGCCGTCGAAATTGAAGGCCCGCGGATCGCTGTCGGTGCCGTACTCGGCGATCTTGCGATAGTTGATGTCGCCGGTCAGCTCGGTCGAGTCCTGGTTCTTCTCGTCCTTGGGCTGGAAGGTGCCGATGCCGATGCGGTCCTGCTCGGACAGGATCAGGCGGTAGACCTTGACCTCCTCGAGCATGCGGTGCCAGTCGCCGTCGTACTTGGCCAGGCGCTCGTTGTACATCGTGCCGGCAGAACGGGCACAGGTCGCCGCGTGATCGGGACCTGGTACGTCGTCGTGCTTGCGGCCTTCGTTGAGGCGGGCCAGCAGCGTCGGCCGCAGTTCGTGCGGCACCAGGTGCAGCGGGTCCTCGTGCATCGGGCATTTCTGGCCAGGTGCCGTTCGTCGCCCTTCCAGGAGAAGCGAGAACAGCATGCCCTCGTCGGTCGCGGAGTATTCCTCCAGGCCGCGTCTTGAGCAGCCGGGCGATGGTGCTCTTGGAGCTGCCGACCGGGCCGTGCAGCAGCAGCACGCGCCGCTCGGTGCCGTAGCCCTTGGCGGCCGACTTGAAGGCGTTGACCAGGTGCATGAGCGGCCGGTCGAGGCCGTAGATGGCGTCGCCGTGCTGGGCGGCGAATTCGGTGAAGAACCTGTAGCGGGTGACCTTCTCCTTGTTCTCGTACACCTCCTCGGTGCCGTGCGACAGGATCATGTCGTACAGCCGCTGGTAGGCGGTGCGCGTGACCTCGGGGTGCTCGCGCACGATGTCGAGGTACTCCTCGAAGCGTCCCCTCCCAGTGCTTCTTGCGATAATCGCTGAGATTGAGCTGCTGCCGCATGGCGTTGAGGATCGCTTTTCCGGTGGACATCGCTGTCGTCTCCCTTTAAGCGGCGCTGGGGCGATTTCGCCGCGTGGCTTTCCAACCGCGGATGGTGAATGGTGAATGCTTGCCGGGCCGTGAGAAAAGGCATGAAAATGCGTGGTAAGGCGGGCGCTGGGGCAAAATCACGGCCATTCACCAAGCCGACTATCGCAGGCGCACTGCAGCCAACCCGCCCCTTCTTGCCCTGCTGCTCCTTTTCTTAATCATACCGGAGCCCAACAAATCAGTCAAATTACGCCAGTCGCCCAAAACCTGTTTTTTGCACTTTACCAGCAGCAGCATACGCAAGGGTGGCAGGGGGTTGTCAAGCCGAGTTTGGGCAGAGCGGGCCGGTCAGGGAGGTCGTTTGGCCTGGACCGGCGCACGGGTTCGTGTTAAAGCATCGCCCCGGAGATCATCGCATCGCTTCGCCGTGACTCGGGCGAGACGCAAAAAGGAGAGCTGACCATGAAGAATTTATTGGCGCTTGTCGGTCTGGTAGTGGTCGGGTTCGTTGGTGCCGGCTGGTATTTCGGCTGGTACAAGTTCTCGGAGCAAACCGACAGCCAGGGGCACATCCAACTCAAGGTCAACGTCGACGCCAACAAAATCAAGCAAGACGGCGGTAAGCTGGAAAAGGCCATTGAAACCGTGGGACAACAAAAAGGCGGGCTAGCGCCAACGCAGTCCCAACCACCTGTCCCGCCAGGCTTCCAGACGAATACTAATTATGGGTCGTCGCCGCCGCCCCCTCCTCCGTCACCGCCCCAGGTTTGGGAGGGACAGCAAGTGCCGCTGCCGCAGGATGTGCAGGTTCCGCCGATCCAATTCCCGCCGCCGCCGCCCGGTTTGCCCGGCGGAGGTAAGATGTAGGACGCCTTCCCAGGCCGTTAGCATGACCTGAACAAGTAGGACGGCCTTCCCAGGCCGTCCAAACCGGCCAGGACGGGCTAGGAAGCCCGTCCTACAAAAATGCGCCGCCTCGGAATAGGCCCAAACCGGAATTACCAAGCCGCAAACGACAGGCGCTCCGTAGAATGCCCTCATGGCGTCTAGCAGCCGGAGCGTTCCTGTCATGCCGATTATCGAGGCCCGCGGTCTTTCGAAAACCTATCGCGTCTTCCAGAAGAAGGACGGGTTTTTCGGCGCTTTGCGCGGGCTTTTTCGCCGTGAGTACAAATCGGTAACTGCCGTCGACGGGGTCAATTTTCAAATCGAGCCGGGGGAGATGGTGGCCTTTCTCGGTCCCAACGGGGCCGGCAAAACCACCACCCTCAAAATGCTCTCCGGCCTCATCTTCCCTTCCAGCGGCACGGCTCGTGTCCTCGGCTTCGTTCCCTGGGAGCGCCAGGACGCCTTTCGCCGCCAGTTCTCGCTGGTGATGGGCCAAAAGAATCAGCTCTGGTGGGACCTGCCGGCGGCCGACAGCTTCGCGCTGCACCGCGAAATCTATTCGTTGACCCCCGAGCAGTTCAGCCGCACGCTCGGCGAACTGACCGAGATGTTCGAGGTCAAGGAATTGACCCGCCAACCGGTGCGCGAGTTGTCCCTGGGCGAGCGCATGAAAATGGAGCTGATCGCGGCACTCCTGCACCAGCCGAAATTGCTGTTGCTCGACGAGCCGACCATCGGCCTGGACGTGGTGGCCCAGGTCAAAATCCAAAAATGCCTGCGCGAATACAACTCCAGCCGCGGCGTCACCATGCTCCTTACCAGTCATTACATGCGCGACGTCGAGGCACTTTGCTCGCGGGTTCTGGTCATCACGCACGGCAAGCTCGTTCATGACGGCCCTCTGGCTGCCATCATCGAGCAATTTGGGAGAACGAAACTCGTCAAACTGCAATTTGAGGGCAACGCTCCGCAGGATCTCGGCCGCTTTGGCGAAGTTACCCGCAGCGACGGGCCTGTGGTGGATTTGAAAGTGGACCGCCTGCGCATCCCAGAAGCGCTGGCGACGATCCTCGATCAGTACACGGTCGTCGACATGAGCGTGCAGGAGCCGCCGCTAGACCAGGTCATCGCCCAGGTGTTCGAAGAGGAGCGCGTCAAGCATGAAGCCCGCGTTTGAGTTGGCGGCGCCGCAGGGCGCGGCAGTGATGGTCGCCTTGCGGAAATACGGCAAGATCCTGCGTGCATCGCTGGTGGAACGCCTGGCCTACCGCGCCGACTTTTTCCTGAGCACCGTGCTGCGTTTCTTGCCGATGCTAACGACGATTTTGCTTTGGCAAGCGATTTATGCCGGCGCCGGTGAAAACTCGGCGCTGACCGATAAATTCACGCTGGATCAAATGATTTCGTATCTGCTGCTGGTGCACATCGGCCGCATGTTTTCCAGCATGCCTGGCCTGGCCCACGGCATCGCCCGTGACGTGCGTGACGGCAATTTGAAGAAGTATCTGCTGCAGCCGATCGAGATGGTGCCTTATTTGCTGGCGTACCGCATGGCCCACAAGATGGCGTACATCGTGATGTCGGCGCTGCCGTATGCTCTGCTCTTTTACCTGTGCCGGGACTATCTGCCGCCTTGGCCGGACGGACCGACGCTGGCGGCCTTCGCGGCGTCGCTGGTCATGGCATTCTTGATCGGTTTTTTCTTCGAGGCGGCGATCGGCATGATCGGCTTTTGGTTCCTTGAGGTGACGTCGGTTTTGTACGTCATCAACACCTTGAGTTTCTTCGTCAGCGGCCAGATGTTTCCGCTGGATTTGCTGCCGCCGCCGTGGGGAAGCCTGCTCAAAGCGCTTCCGTTCAGCTACCTGGCCTACTTCCCGGCAGCGGTGTTTGTCGGCAAGGTCCAGGGTGACGAATTGCTATGGGGCCTGGTGGCAGAGGCTGCTTGGCGCTGGCGTTCATTGTTTTGGCGAACTGGCTTTATCGGCGAGGGTTGCGGTACTATAGCGCGTACGGCGGCTAAGCCGCAAGCGGCGGAAATGCAATGCAGGCGATTTCTCGATACTTTCGGTTGTGGTTCGCTCTGGGCCGTTTCGGCCTGGCGCGGGAGCTCGCCTTTCGTGGCAACTTCCTGGTCAAGATCACCGTCGAAGTGCTTTGGTTCGCTGTGTTGCTGATCTTCTGGGAGACCGTTTTCGCCCAAACCAGGGTGGTCGCCGAGTGGAACAAATGGCAGTACATGTTCTTCGTCGGCTGCTACTTCGCTCTGGAAGGGATGCTCGAGACCTTTTTTCTGAGCAACTGCGGCGAATTTGCGGATCTGATTCGTAGCGGCGACCTCGACTTCGCGCTGCTCAAGCCGATCGACGAGCAATTCCTGGTTTCTTGCCGGACTGTGGATTGGACCACGGTGCCCAACGTGGTCCTTGGCGCCGCGGTCATGATCAACTCGCTGGTGGCGATGGATTGGCAGTTTAACGCCCTGCGTGCAGGTCTGTTCCTGGTGTTGTTTGCCTGCAGCGTGGCGTTGGCTTACAGCTTTATGCTGGTGCTGATGTCGTCGTCAGTGTGGCTGGTGCGGAATCAGAGTCTTTACGAGGTGTGGTGGTTGTTCACGACGCTGATCCGTTATCCGCGCGAGATCTTCGCGGGAAGTTGGGCGGAGGGTATCGGCCGGGTTTTGACCTACGTCATTCCGATCATGCTGATGATCAATGTGCCGGCCAATGTGATGGTCAGAGGGCTCGACAAGGCGCTCGAGTGGCCGATCATCGGATTGATGCTGGCGATGACGGCCATCACACTGTGGGCGAGCCGACGATTTTTCAAGATGGCGCTGCGGCGGTACAGGAGCGCGAGCAGCTGAAATGGTGGTACCGTTCACACGCGCAAGCTTCCAACCAATTCACTGACGCTCTTAGCTCCAAGCGTTTCCAAAGCTGTTGGAAGCTGCGCAACTAGACGTGTCGACACCGTCGGATCATAGAAATTGGCAGTGCCGATCTGCACCGCGCTGGCGCCCGCAACCAGGAACTCCATGACATCGTCAATGGTCGCAATGCCGCCGATGCCGATAATGGGCACGTGGACGTGGCGAGCCACTTGCCAGACCACCCGCAGTGCCAGCGGTTTGATGGCCGGCCCGCTCAGGCCGCCGGTGACGTTGCCGAGGATCGGTCGGCGGCGGCGCCAGTCGATGGCCATGCCGACGAAGGTGTTTACCAGCGACACCGCGTCGGCGCCGCGCATCGGCGGCGGCCTGGGCGATGGGGACGATGTTGGTGACATTCGGCGTCAGCTTGGCAATGATCGGCAGCGGGCAAACCTCGCGGACGCCCTTGACGACGCGGCGCGTCACCTCCGGGTCGATGGCGAAATCGACGCCGCCGGAGACGTTGGGGCACGACAGGTTCAATTCGAGCGCGGCCAGGCCCGGTTCGCGGCCGATCTGCTCGGCCATGTCGAAGAACTCCGCTTCCGTCTTGCCGGCGATATTGGCGATGATGGCGGTCGGCAGAGTCCGCAAATAGGGCAAATGATGGTGGATGAAATGGTCGATGCCGTCGTTGTCGAGGCCGATGGCGTTGAGCATGCCGCTGGGTGTCTCGACGGTGCGCGGCGGCGGATTGCCGGCGCGGGGCGATTTGGTGACGGTCTTGGGGATGATGCCGCCGAGCTGGGCGAAGTCGACAAGGCCGGCCATTTCACGTGCGTAGCCGAAAGTGCCCGAGGCGACGAGGATCGGGTTGCGGAGGGTGAGGCGGCCGAGGGTGGTGGTGAGGTCGTGCATGCGTTTGCTTGATGACGGGGGCAATTCGGCAATTCTTTTTGGTCTACCGCACGTGGTCAGCCATTACTGTCGCCAACAACCGGATAAGTCCTGACAATCTGCGCCAACTCTGCGACAGCGGCGGCTACAAAGGTCTGATCGGTAATGAAGCCGAAAGTTAAGGTATTAGGGCTTACGATTGCATCGCGGATGATGCCTTTGAACTCCATGTGGCCCCGGCCATCGCCGTGTACCCGAATAGATAACCAGCGCTCTAGGGTATCGAACTCAGCATCACCGCACAGTGATTTATAGAGGCTCGCCAGCCGCTCATGAAAGGCTACGAACTCCTGGGCAAGGAAACGCAAGCAATGACGCCTTGGAACCCACCGATCGCGACTTTAGCTGTGGCACTTACCCAATTACTCCAGTAATCGGTGCAGTCAGGGTACAAGCGGCCTATCACGCTGATTGACAGGTAGTCCGCTCCCTCGCCACGAAATCGCACTTCGCACATGCACCATAACCGTTCTGTTCGACATCAACAAAAACTAAAAGCGCAAAGCTCATTTGGATTGATCGCACCCGCCATCGCACCACACAAGGAACTCTAGCCACTGCTACCGTTCAACGACAAGGTTTTCGAGAGGGTTGCCAGTCATAAAGTCCTGCCGATGATCACCTGCCTGATTTAATCACGGACGGCTTGTTGGCCGTTGGCGACCAATTTCGGCCAACTAAATCCACAATTTTTCGTTAGCGCGGATCTTGCGCACAAGCTCAACGATTTCCTTTCCCCCGCCTGGATATACCAGTTCGCCCAAGTCGGCGAGTTGTTCCAGGTCAATTTCCGGATGGGCCGCCACAATCAAGGTGAAATCTGCTGCATCTTGACGCTTTTTACCGTCTACTCTGTTAGGGCTAACCATCGGGCCAAATTTCAGTGCCAATGCCATTTCTAGCGATGGCACTTTGTAGCTCAAGCCTTCCGCCTGAACTGGTTGTGTGTGCTGCAAACCCTCGCGGTGGAGCGGCTGCACACATTTCATGATGTCGATCACGACCTTGCCCGATTCGGGGTCGGAAAGCCTGATTACCACTTCCTGGTCATCGGCCAACAAATGGGGAAAAGCGGCTAGCAATGCCCGTGTTGCTTTTTGATGCTGGCGGTAGCCCACGAGGATGTCCACATCGTTGGTGGCACGCGCTTGATCGAGCCAACCGGCGATGCCGTGAGCGCCGACCAGCATGAAGCGCACCTTGGCCTCATTGAGAACGCGGATTACTTCCAGCGGTGGAATCATGTTCTTTACGTACCAACTGGTGATGGTCGTGGATGTCGCCAGTCCGTCGGCGTGAACACTGCGCTTCTTAGTCAGAGTTGCCATTGCGTATTTCCTCCACTTCAGTATACCGCGCGGACCTGGCGCGAAAAGCGCAAATCGCCTGGTGAGTCGGTGCTCAGTGCTCGTGCCGTCAATTCCCGTCCCAATCCGGCCCCGGCACGTCGCCGGCACCCGGCGTATGAACTGCTTGCCAGGTGCTCGCGGAAAGCCCGGTGGCAACCGACCGTACACTAGCATCGCACATGGCTACCTGGATGGACTGCACGGTGAAACTCTGCGCCGTGCCTGAGAGCGGATTACACGTTGTCGCCGAAGGGGCCTCTTCCCACAGATTACTCATGACGGCCCCAAAGGTCGCGCCCGTGGGAGAGGTCGGGGCGTTATTACCTGGATCTAGCCACCACGATCCGCCGTCACTGCCGCAATTCATGTACTTGGTGGCAAACAGCAGTGTTACCGAGACACCGTCAGGAAACGTGCCGGGAAACTTGGGATAGATTGGAGTCGATGGCCCGGCAATTTGGCCCGTGCCTCCATTAGTGTAAAACAACCTAAGGTTAACTGGATAATTGCAAGCGTTGGCGCCGTTTGCGGTTGTCGTCGGATCCATTGGCGACAGGTAGGCTGGCACAATACCAGTGGTTGTTGGGTTGACATAAAGCGCTTGCTGGCCGACAAATGGCAGCAAGTGCACATGGAACGTAAAGGGCGTTGTCTTCGGGCCGTAAGGTCCGTAATAAGTTGGAACGTGCTTGAACTGGTCGTAGCCGAGGTGAACGGCTTTCGCAACCACGCCCAGGTTATTCATGGTTGCCGTGCGGGCCGCGGCTTCCTGGTTGCGTGTGACTGCGGGAATCGAAATCCCAATGAGCGTGCCAATGACGGCGATAGCCACCAGCACCTGAAGCGCTGTGACTCCGCGACGTGGCCGCGCGATGTTGATTGACATGATCACGGCTCCTCCAGATAAGTATACCCTTCCAGCCCCGACTCGTAAAACCGCAACAACTGCCGCGATTCGTTCAGCGAAATCTTGCCCCGCTCGCACCGCCTTCTCCACGTCCTTGCGCATCTGCGCGAGCAGCTCGTCGGCCGAATACTGCACGTACGCCAGCACCTCGCGCACCGTGTCGCCCTTGATGACCGTCGTCGAGGTTGACCTCGCCGTCGTCGTCCAGGCTGACGTGCACGGCGTTGGTGTCGCCGAACAGGTTGTGCAGGTCGCCGAGGATCTCCTGGTAGGCGCCCAGCAGGAACGCGCCGAGGTAGTAAGGCTGGCCGTCGTAGCGGATGCAGTTCCAGGGTGTTGCGCACGTCGCGCAGGTCGATGAACTGGTCGATCTTGCCGTCCGAGTCGCAGGTGATGTCGCCCAGCACGGCCCGCCGCGTCGGCGCTTCGTTGAGGCGATGGATCGGCATGATCGGGAAGAGCTGCTTGATCGCCCAGCTGTCCGGCATCGACTGGAAGATCGAGAAGTTGCAGAAATAGGTGTCCGACAGCAGCGACTCCAGGCCCTGCAATTCCTCCGGCACGTAATCCAGCTCGCGGACGATGCTGCAGCATCTTGCTGCACACCGCCCAGAAGAGCCGCTCGGCCAGGGCGCGCAGTCTCGATGGTCAGCGAGCCGAGGTTGAACATGTTCAGCACCTCGTCCACGGCCTGCACGGCGTCGTGGTAGCTCTCGAGGATGTTCTTCTTGTTCAGGTCGCGGTAGATGCCGAAGCAGGTCGGCGATCTGCTGCGGCGCGTCCGCCGGCACTGTCGGGCGGCGCCTGGTAGCGGTCGAAGTTCGACACGCCGAGCACGTCGAAGACCAGCAGGCTGTGATAGGCGACCACCGCCCGGCCCGATTCGCGAGATGATGGTCGGGTGCGGCACGCTCGGCCTCGTCGCAGACGCTCTTGATGCGGAAGACGACGTCGTTGGCGTATTCCTGCAGGGTGTAGTTGACCGACGACTCGAAATCGGTCTGCGAGCCGTCGTAGTCGATGCCGAGGCCGCCGCCGACGTCGAGGTAGCGAACGCCGGCGCCGACGCGGTGCAGCTCGACGTAGACGCGGGCCGCCTCGGTCAGGGCGTTCTTGATGTTGCGGATGTTGGTGATCTGGCTGCCCAGGTGGAAGTGGACCAGTTGCAGGCAGTCGGCCATGCTCGCGCTGCTTGAGGTACTCGACCGCCTCCAGCACCTCGGTCAGGGTCAGGCCGAACTTGGAGCGAAAGCCGGCGCTGTACTTCCAGCGGCCGGCGCCGCGCGCCGCCAGCTTGACGCGCACGCCGAGCACCGGCCGGACGTTCAGCTCCTCGGCATAGCGGACCAATCGCTTCCAGCTCGGTGAATTTCTCGACGACGGGAATGATCGTGCTTGCCGATCTTGCGGGCCAGCACCGTCATCTTGATGAACTCGTCGTCCTTGAAGCCGTTGCAGATGATCGGCGTGTCGAGCGCCGTTGGTCAGGGCCAGCACGGCCAGCAATTCCGGCTTGGAGCCGGCCTCCAGGCCGAAGTGAAACGGCTTGCCGAAGTCGAGAATCTCCTCGACGACGTGCCGCTGCTGATTGACCTTGATCGGATAGACGCAGCAGTACTTGCCCTGGTAGTCGTATTCGCTGATGGCGGTCTTGAAGGCGTCGTGCGATCTCGCCGACGCGATGGCGGAGGATGTCGGTGAAGCGCAGCAAGATCGGCAGCTGAATGCCGCGCGCTTGCAGATTGTCGACCAGCTCCTTCAGATCGATGGCCTGGTCGGGTTGCTTGTTCGGGTGGACGGTGACGTGGCCGGCCTTGTTGATTGAAAAGTAGCCTTTGCCCCAGTGGCGCACGCCGTAGGTCTCCATGGCATCGCCAATTTTCCACTTCTCCATCAATTCCATCAGGGCAGTGCCTCGTATAATAGTTGCTGACAAGTGATCGGCCCTCGAAAAAAGACCAGTTATCATGAGTATCGTCGATCGCCCTTGCCGTCAAGCGTATTCGTCGGCAGGTTTCTGATGCTGCCTCTTGAAATACCCCCCTGCGACAGGGTATAACCGTAAGGATAAAAGTCCGCCCGCCAACGGGGAGTTGCCAGCAATGCCAAGTCCTTTTCCTGGAATGGACCCTTATCTCGAGGCTGAGAAAATCTGGCCCGCGTTCCAGCACCAACTGGTCGCATGCCTTTACCAGGCGCTGCTGCCTGGTCTGGTCGACCGCTACCGCGCTCGCGTCGGCCAGCGCCGGTACACGACCGAGGAAGCCTTGTTCACTTCGGTCATTCGTGAAGACCACGAAGAAGAATTCATCGAAATACGCCAGCGCAGCGACAGCCGGCTGATTACCTTGCTGGACATCGTCAGCCCCGCCAACAAGACCACCGCCGCCGGCAGACAGGCCTACCTCGAAAAGCGCAAGGAAGCCAAGAACGCCCGCGCCAACCTTGTCGAAATCGACCTGATCATGCAAGGCCTGCCCCTGCTCGATTACTCGCGTGAAGGACTGCCCGAGTGGGACCATGCCGTGACGGTGACCCGAGCGGCCCAGCCCGACCGCCATGAGATTTTTACCGCGACCCTGCAAAAAAAGCTGCCCAAGTTTCGTCTGCCGCTGGCTGGCGACGACCGCGACACCGTGGTCGACCTCCAGGCGGCATTCACGCGCTGCTTCGATCAGGGCGGTTTCTTGGCCCAGCTCGACTATAAGCGCGATCCGGCCACCAAGCTTACCGATATCGACCGTCGCTGGCTCCATGATTTGCTGCAGCAGCAGAAGCTGCGAAGTTAAAACCCCAAGCTGCACAGGCTGGAAGCCTGTGCTACCTGTAGCACAGGCTTCCAGCCTGTGCTCCTGCCGCGCACAAAGCCGCGCCTCTATCTCCTCGACTTGTTCAGCTATTCCCGCCCACAATGCTACGGTCCCAATCCGGCACGATCCTTCCATCGTCAAACCAAGCCTGTTCAAACACCTCGCGGCGCTGGGACTCAAAGGCCCGGTTGGCGGTCAGGGCAATGATGGCGTCGGCCATGGCGACGCGGCCGTGGCAGCGCGGCTGCAAGTCCTCGCGGTCGCGCTGCATGCCCTGATCGCGCATGCGGATGCAGTAGGCCATGTGCTCCATCTCCTCACGATAACCGCGACTGTAGGTGGACGCGGCCGCGGGTCGTGGCGCGGCGGCGGCACCGCCTGGCGCCGGACCGCTGCCCCAGCTGTCGAGCGCGGGTTGGCCGCCGGCTTGCGTCGTCACGGTCACCGACGTCGACCTTCCCGCATTCGAATAAAGCATCACGTCGCTTTCGGTTTGCACCACCATCGTGCCCTTGTTGCCCATGACGCACTCGCCATAGCTCTCGAAGCTGTTGGTGGTGATCGAGGAATAGGTGACGGCAACCACGGGGTTGTATTTCGGGATGTGAGTGACCGGATCGCGCATTGGCTGCAGGCGGTCGTAATTCTTGGTGGGAAACTCGAACGTGCAAAAAACGTGGTCCTCGATCTCGCGGTCGTCGCTATTGCCGTAAAAGGATTTGAGGCCGACGCCGGTCACCGCCAGAGGATGGACCTTGCCGAGGAAAATGCTGCAGGCGTCGAGCTGATGGCTGCCGAGTTCCGCCATCAGGCCGCCTCCCGTGCGCCGGTAGAGCCGCCAGCGGACCAGCTCCTCAATGCTGCGATAACCCAGCTCGGCGAGGCGGGCGTCAGACAGGGCGTCGCGATCTTCCTTGCGGATAGCCGGCTTCCAGCTATCGCGCTCGGGCGGCAAGTTGCGGTGCCACAGGCGCGGATGTGGCGGACCTCACCCAGCACGCCCGAGTTGATCAATTCCACCGCCTGAGCATAAAGCAAGCTGTAGTGGCGCTGATGGCCGATGGCCAGCAGCTTGCCGCTCTCGTCGGCGGCTTTGATCATCTCTCGACATTGACTTACGGTGCGGGCCATCAGCTTTTCGCAAAGCACATGCTTGCCGGCTTTCAAACAATCAATGGCCACGGGGGCGTGCAGGTGCAGCGGCAAAGCGATGACCACCATCTCGATCTCGGGGTTTTCGAGCAAATCCTTGTAATTGTCGTACCAACGAATCTGCTGTTCGGCATGGTTGCCGTAAATGCGATTGAAGCCTTTGCGCCAGAGCGTGCCAGGTGTTCCCGGCTCACCCTCGTAAATACGCCGCTTGTTCCACGGGCGGATGTCGCAGCAGGCAATGAACTCGAGGAATTCGGGGTTATGTTCGCCGACGAGGATGCCGCCTTCGTCGCCGGCGCCGATCAGCGCGGCACGCACGGGCCTGCCGTGCAGCCGTGTGTAGCCGAAGTAGGCCGCGGCCGACAGCGGCACGGCGGCGCCGGCGGCCATCATGCCCTTCATGAACGATCGCCGTGTCACGGGCGCCTTGGCCAGTTCCTGAACGGACCGTTCGAAGTTGCCTTTGCCGATCTCGCGTTGTTCGGGGGTCATATCGAGAGCCATGAGAAACTCCTTGGTAGGTCCGGCTTGCCTAGCAGGACCTTCGTTTTAGTCTACAAACAGGTCCGGCTCGGCAAGCCGGACCTACAAAGTTCAAGGCGTGGAGCGGCGCCACGTCAACGGATTCAAAAACTGCAGTAAACCATCCAACCCAACCCATTTGCCGCTTTGCGTCGTCGCCAGGGCCAAAAGGGCGATCATTTCGATGATATTTTTATTGATAAAGAGATAGTGGCCTTCCGACCTGGGACTTTCCGGCAGCCACGGCAGCGCGGGTGCCGCCAGGTAGAACATCAGCAAAAATCCAGCGCCCGCGATGCAGGACAAGCGGGTGAACAGGCCCAGGATCAGGCACGCACCAACGATGGCCAGGCCCCAGCGGGTGACGAAGTTGATGCGATCGAGATTGGTGGTCGCCACCTCGGGTTCGGGCACAGGCCCCTTGTCGCGCTGCGATTTGTCCAGTCGAAACTTGGCAATAGCCATCGCTTCGGTAAACGGCTTGTTGAGATCGCGCAGCAATTCGGTGCGTTGGACCACTGCGTCTTTCTTGAGCGCCCTGTAGTTGTCTTTCCAGACATCGCGATCGAAGGCAGGCATGCCGTCGATTTCGATCTCTCTGATTTTTTCGAGCGTCTTACGGTAGCGCACGATCCGCTCCGGCGTCGTTTCCTTGACTTTCTCGGCGACACCGGGCAGCTTCGACGGCACCTCGCGGGAACCGCTGTTGAGCCAGATTAGCGCCCTGGCGAGGGCCAGGTGCTGGTCCTCACGGGCAAGCGCAAGCTGGGATGCGTGTTTGCTTCTGGGCAAGCTCCGCGCCAGTGCCGGCCACGGGACTGCCGCGGGAAACGGCACGCCAACAGACACGGCAACCGTGCCGATGTTCTCCGGCTGGACCACGTCTTTCTTGCCAAGTTTATAATGGTCGTCGAACCGCTCGAACTGCGCCTTCCAGTCATTTTCCACTGCGGCGGGCAATTTGCCGGCTTCCTCCGGCAAGGGAAGCCTTGTCAGCGCTTCGCCGTCCGGGTCGCCTGCCTGCTTGCGAAACCACGGCGCCAGCGGCCCCTGGGCTTCGCTGAGGTAGCCGGCCGCCGACCATGCGGCATGGCCTTCGTGCGGGCCGGCGTACCAAGACTCGAGCTTCTCCACCCCCTCGAACAGGAAGTGCCAGCCGATGACGACGCGCAGCAGTACGAGACCGAATCGAGTCCAGTTGTTCATGACGAGAATTCCACGTTGCCCATCGCCACTGGCGCGGCCCGGTCGCGCGGCAAAAGCACCGCGCCCACTTCGGGATGCTTTTCGCAGTATACACGGGTTTCTTCAATTGGCAGAACAAAAAATGCCGTCGCCAGTGCATCGGCCTCTGCCGCCGAGCCAGCGATGGCCGATGCGCTGGCCATTTCCTGGGCCGGCCAGCCCGTTCTGGGGTCGAGAATATGGCCCAATTGGCGGCCTTCGTGAATCAAATTCTGAAAGGTAATCGACGACGTGCCCAGGGCCCGATCGCGCAGCCGCACCACACCGAGCCGGCGCTGCATGTCCGAGGGATGGCCCAGTCCGACCGGCCAACCGTGGACCTGGCCTGGCGGCGTGCCAATGCCCAGGACGCTGCTGGTCCCGCCGTGCAATAACGCCCTGTGGACGCTCCACTGAGTTCGCAGCTGGTCGGCGACACAGTCGAGCGCGTAGCCCTTGCCGATGCTGCCGAGGTTGAGCTCGATGCCGGGCTTGCGGAAGTGGATCGACCGCTTTTCCGCGTCGAGCGCGACATGGTTCATTCCACATTTCAGGAGCGCGTCGGCCCGCTCCTGATCGGTCGGCACGCGGCCCTGGCGGCGATAAAAGCCCCACGCCTTGACCAGCGCCCCCACGGCAATGTCGTAGGCGCCGCCGGTGTCGCGGTGGATGCGTGCCGCCAATTCGAACAGGGCAAAGAGCCGCTTTTCGACCGGCATCGGACTGATCGCGGCGTGGCGATTGAAGCGGCTGACGTCGCTGTCGTCGCGGTAGACCGTCATCTGTGCTTCGAGGCCGGCCAGCAAATCAAGCGCATCCTCGGCGGCTTCGACGGCGTTGGGCGTGCCGAGTGGGAGGGCGATTTCAAAGCCCGTGGCCATGGCTGCGCGGGTGCAGCGCCATAGGGAGAGGTCTGGCATGGTCGATCCCGTTACGCCGTAGGAGGCGATTCCAAAAGCCCCTTGAGCTGCTCGGGAAAGGCGTTCCAGGTCGATTGATAAGTCGCCTCCAACGGTGCAAGCACATGGACCCCAGGCTTCAGGAAGAGCGGCATATCCGGCAGGGCATCGCCAATCGCGACGCATTCCACATATGCCACTAATTCAGGTCCGGCTTCGTAAGAGGCTACGGTGAGCGGTTTTTCGGAAGGTGGCGGAACGTCGTCCTCGTCAAACTCATCCCAAAGAGCCCGGTGAATTCCACCCGGATCACGTTTGCCAGGTGGCAATAGGTCGATCAACATCATATGAACGCGCTGGCGTATGAAATCAGCGGCTTTCTGGATGAAAGCGCGAAACGCGGCTTTGCTGCCTTTGTTGCCCGGCGACACAATCTCGATAATGGCGACAACGTCACCGTGGCGATGGCGAATAGTGATGCGGTTGGCTTTGCGCATACATCTCGGCCTCTGTCCGTTGGACAAGGCGCGCCCGTGGTGGAGACGTCACGACGGCCACGCCGTTTGAAGTCTGGCTCGCTCCGGATTCTCCCCCGATCAATTCTAAAGTCAATACTTCAGGAATAGGGCCTGACACGTTTTGATCGACGAGCGCAAAGTAATCTGCCGGCAGCCGACTGGCGTTCAACGCACGACGAAGATCGACCGTCCACTCCTGGTGAAAATGGTGAAACAATCCGGCATCCACTCGTGTCCAATCGTGAACTGGCATGGTAAAACCCTCAAGGAGCTATTCTACCCAACTACCTCAGCAGCCCATCCAATATCGTATACGGATGCGGCGGACACCCCGGCACGAACAGATCCGACCGGCACCACGCTGGCGGCGCCATCGTGGGCACGGGCAATTCGCGGGGAAACTCGCATGTGCGATGTCCCTGTCGCAAGAGTTCGAGCAGCACGTCAAGCATCAACGGTCCTCTTGATTGACCGCACATAGTAGTAGGCACACTCCGTGTGCCGTTTTGCGTCTCAAACGGCACACGGAGTGTGCCTACTACTTTCAAGTATAACGGGCCTGTGCGCACATGTCACCTTTCGCTAATAGCGATGCCATGACTATAATCGTCACGCTGGCGAGCGGTGAACGGCGCGAAAGGAATCGCAACATGCGAATGCTGCTGGGCGTTTTTCTGGTCTGCCTCCCGGTTTACCTGGCCAACGGCAGGCCTCATCCCGAAGTCGATTGCATGGCGGCGCCCTATGTGGCCTGGTCGCTGCTGCGGCACGGCTCCTGTGACGTGCGCTATTATCCCGAATTGAAGAAATACGTCGGCACCATTCACATTCAAAAGCAACCGGATGGGGCCTGCGTGCCGATGCGGACGCCAGGCAGTGCTCTGGCGGCAGTCCCATTGATGGCGCCTGTCGCACTGCTGCACGACCAACCCCTGGGCGAAACCGACATGCAGCAGCTGGGGAAACTGGCCGCGGCCATTTCCATCGCGGCGGCGGCGGCCTTGTTCTTTGCCGTGTGCCGAACTGTGGCGCCCGGCGCCGCCTGGCCTGCTACCATGCTCTTCGCATTCGGCACCTGTTTGTACAGCGTCGCCAGCCAGGCCCTGTGGACACACGGTCCAGCCGTGTTTTGGTTGTGCTGCGCACTGTACCTCTTGACGCGTGCCCGCAGCGATGGCCAAGCCGCCGGTGTTTTGCATTGGCTGGCGGCTGGATTGACACTCGGCCTGGCCGTATACACCAGGCCGACGACGGCATTCTTCACGGTGGCCACGGGCGTGGCCCTTCTGACACGCCGGCAATGGCGCGGCGCCGCTTGGCTTGCTGTGGGAGGATTATTGCCAGTGGCGGCTTTGTGCTGGTACAATTGGTCCCATTTCGGGCACGTCTTGCTGGGCGGCTATGAAAGCGACAACTGGACAGCATCACCGCCGCTTTGGATCGGATTGAGCGGGTTGCTGGTGGCACCGTCGCGGGGAGTTTTCGTCTATTCACCCGCGTTGCTGCTGGCGTTGCCAGGTGCGTGGCTCTTAGTAGGTCCGGGTTGCCGACCCGGACCTGATGATCGAAAAGGTCCGGCTCGGCAAGCCGGATCTACTAAAGACATCAGAGTTTTATTGTTGGCCTGGCTGATCTCCGCCGTGGTGACGCTGCTTTTCTATGCCCGTTGGTACGACTGGCGCGGCGGCTGGTGTTACGGACCGCGCTTCCTCTGCGAGACGATGCCGGTGCTGTGTCTGTTGTTCGCCATTGCCTATGAAAGGTGGCCATTCGGTTGGCGGCGTTGGACGGCGAACGGTTTGGTGATCTTGTCGGTATTGGTCCATTTTATCGGAGTCGCCGGGCACAGCGGCTATGAAGATTGGCAAACGCGCCATGCTCTGGACGATCAGGGACGATGTCTGTTTGCGCTCGAGGATACTCAGATCGAAGCGCACCTGCTTGCACTGGTGGATAAGTTTTCGGCCCGCCAAGGTGACAAGGTGACAAGGTGAAAGAACCAGGGCCAATCCTTCTTCACCTTGTCACCTTGTCACGGCCCCGCCCCGCTCACTCGGGCGTGACTTTCAGCTTCAGCTCCATGTCCTTGCGGAGAACGACCACCTCGATGGCGGTGCCCGGCCGCAACTGCTGAACGATGCTAAGGTAGGCGGTTTGGGTGGGTGTCGGCGTGCCGTTGATCGACTTGATCCGATCACCCACCATGATGCCGCCCTTGGCTGCCGCCCCATTGGCAGTCACCTCGCCGACCAGCACGCCCGCGTCGTTCTTGTCCGCGGAGTCGAGTGTGATGTTCAACTTCCCGACGGGCTGCTTGGCGCCCTTTCCAGCCTTCTGCTTGATGACGCCGGCGACATATTCCGGCCGCTCTGGAGCCGTCAGCAGGGTCGCGACCAGTTTTTCCGCAAGGCCCGCAACCTTCGCCATGCCGGCGACATTGATCTTGTCAGGCGTGTCGCCCGGTTTGTGATAGTCGGCATGGAAATCGGTGAAGAAGAACACGCCGGGGACGCCTTTGGTGTAAAACGACGCCTGGTCGCTGCGTCCGTAGATTTGCTGCTTGTGCGGCCCCACAATCTTGAAGCCGAATTCAGCGTTCAGCTTGGCCAACAGCTCACTGAGGCCCTTGCCGGTGTCGAATCCTTCGGCGTACAGTTCGGGCTCCTTGCCTTCCTTGAGCCGGCCGACCATGTCGAGATTGACCATGGCCGCGGTGCTAGCCAGCGGGAAAATCGGATCCGACACATAGTGCTTGGAGCCGAGCAGCCCACGTTCTTCCCCGCTGAACCAAATAAAGACCAAACGCCGGCCCTGGCGATCCTTGATGGCGCCGAAACGTCGCGCCAGCTCCATGATGGTCGTGCTGCCGGAGCCGTTGTCGTCGGCGCCCGGATACATGTTCTTGCCCTTCGTTCCCAGGTGATCGTAATGGGCGCCGACCACGATTGTTTCCTTGGCCAGGGGGCCCGCGCCTTCCAGCGTGCCGATGATATTCTTGGCGGCAATGCCGGCGGCGGTGCTTTGACCGCGGTGGTCATGCTGGCCGACCAGCCGGGGATCACGGCCGTGCGGGGTTTGAGATCGCGGTCGATGTCGGCTTCAATGTCAGTCAGCTTCGTGCCCGAGGCGGCCACCATCATCATGTCGACCACGCTGCGCCGCAATTGCACGACGGGAACGGTAGCCTTCTTGGTGCCTGCCACGGCAATGAACTTGTCATCGCCGGCAATTTCGCTGCGGTCGTTGACCACGATCACCGCCGCTGCATTTTTAAGTTCGCTGTTTTCGATCTTCTTTTCCAGGCCGGCATATTTCTCCTTGTCGCCTGCAAACGGCGTGGCGTCGTTGTCCCAGCGCGGCACGCGCCGCAGCACGATGACGATTTTTCCTTTGACATCGACGCCCTTGAAATCGTCGTAATTGGCGGCGTCGGCAATCACTCCGTAGCCCGCGAACACCACCTCGGAAGCCGCCTTGCCGCTGGCCGAAGTGCCGAGGACCTTAAAGTCGGAGTCCATCTTGAGCTCGACCGTTTGACCGATCGGTCCTTTGAGGGTAATGGTGCCTGTGCCTGTGCTTTCGGCTTTGGCTCCGCCGAACCCGCCCTTGGCCTGAATGGTGAAGGGCTGGAACCAGGTCCCGTTCTTGCCGGCCGGCTTGAGTCCGGCTTGCGTGATTTGGCCGACGATGTACTCGGCGGCCTTGTCGATCCCCTTGGTGCCGACGTCGCGGCCTTCGCACTCCGGCGAGGCGAGGTAGAAGATGTCCTTCTTCATGCGCTGCTGGATGACATCGTCCTGGGCAAAGCTCGTCGCCGCGGCGAGGACGGTGAGGCCGATAATCGGCAGTATGCGCCACAGCGCCTGGTGGATTCGTTTCGACATTAAGGTGTCTCCTCTTGGCAGTTGATCGGTTACAAGGGCTGATTACAGACTATGATGATGGCGCGCGGGGGAAAAGCCAAGAAGATAATTGGCAATTCCGGCGAATTGTTTTGCGGAGCGAGTTCCATTTCGGCTGACCTGTCCCAATCGACGGCGAACGGAATCATACCTCTTCCCCCGCCTGCATGCCAACAGGTCGAGCATCTTGGCTTCGTCCATTCCCTCGCCTTGGCGGATTTCTTCGAGCCGGCGCAACTGCGCCTGCACCTTCGCGGCAGGAATGGTTTCCCGCGGTTGATCGCGCGTCCGCCTAAAGCGGGACACGGCTTCAGCGTCGAGGGAATCCATGGGTTGAAGGAAAGAAAGAATTCGGCCCAGAGGGTCGCGCACCTCAACAGCTTCTTTCGCTTCCTGAAGAATTCGCGCTTGTTCATCGGTGAGGACAATTTGTGGCATCGCATCTCTCCTTTCCATTGCAGTTTAGCCCGTTGGATCTTGCCGCGTCTAGCGAGAATGCAAAGGGGTGGGGTTTATGTAACCCTTCAAAATCAAGCACATCCCTTTGCATTCTTCATGGTATTGGGGCCAAGCAGGCGGTATACTCACTAGGTTATGCAGTCAAGCGGAGGCCGGGGCATGGTGCGGCGACAAAAGGAGTATGACGGCGACCTGCGCCAGCTCGCGTCGATGCGTGCCTTCCTTCGCGAGGTTTGCCATGAGGGCTGCCAGGACGCGCCTGCCGATGACAACCTGATCCTCCGGCTCGCGCTAGCGCTGACCGAGGCGGCCTCGAACATCATCCTGCACAGCTTTCAGGGCCAGCCGCACAAGTCGATCACCCTGACAGTCCAGGTGGATGACGAGCAGGTGTGCGTGACGCTGCAGCACGCCGGCAAGCCGTTCGATCCCCAATTCGCGCCGCCGCCGGTCTTTGACGGCAGCCGGGAAAGCGGATTCGGCGTGTATCTCATTGGCAAGTGCGTCGATGAGGTTCAGTATTGCCAGGACGACCAGGGGCGGAGCGTAATGCGCCTGGTGCAGAAGCGGAAACAACATCAACAGGGAGGCTGAAAAAGGGGTCAGGAACATTTTGCCGGAACGGCCCGGAGGGTGCTTCGCACAAAATGTTCCTGACCCCTTTTTCAGCCTCCAAGGGAGAGGACCATGGAGATCATGGTTGAGAAGATTGGCGACGTGACGATCGCCCTGGTGAATGTGGAAGAGCTCGATGCCGGCAATGCGGATGCTTTTCGCCGCGAAATGGCGCCAGTCCTGCGGGACTGCCGCAAGCTGGTTCTCGACCTGCAGCAGCTCCAGTTCGTGGACAGCCGCGGCTGCGGGGTGATCCTGTCGTGCCTAAAGCACGTTTCCACGGCAGGTGGCGATTTGAAACTGTGCCGAGTGACCGAGCCTGTTCGCATGGTTTTCGACCTCATTCGCATGGACCGAATCTGCGAGATTGTCGGCACCAGGGAGGAGGCGGTGCAGGCGTTTCAGAAAAGCAAGCAGGAATAGTCCACGATTTCCCCGTTGCCCATAACCGGCCAAGGCAAATTGCGATCACTTTTTTATCGCTGATTTTGCTAAGCGGGCGACAGGTTTCGTCTCATGTCACCCCCCTGCAGACCCCTCTGACACGTAATTGACAACGCCTGCCAATGGCTGGCAACGGATGCCCACGGATGACGACAGGTGACATCGATTTCGTCTCACGCCTTGCTGCCACTGTACGTGCTTTTATGCAGTTTCTTGCACCCCCCACACACAACTAGCTGCAAGCTTGCACCTTCTCCTCCACCGTGACCTGTGAGTTGGAGCAAAAGCGCAATCGTAACGCCAACAATAAGTTGTGCCTCCGTCAACGCCGAAAACCCAACTTTTTTGACAAAGTTTCTTGCAGGGTCTTGACAAATTCAATGGTTGTTTGGGCGGGCCTGCGGATGTGCCCCTGCTTCCTCACTCCAACAAAGGATCTTTTCCATTGCCCCATCATCGGCGGCATGCTAGCATACTAAAGTGACCACTAGAGTGACCACCGAATATCATGTATGATATCCGCTGGGACCAGGACGCCAAGAAGGACATGGACGCGCTGAAACTGCGGGCCCACGACGCCGCTGACATCGTCGACAGTGTGGTCGACCAACTGACACACCAGGCAGAAAGTCCGAGCAGACGCAAGAAGATCATTCGGCCAGAAGAGTACTTGCCTTTCGAGCACCTGGAAGCAGTTTGGCAACTGCGCGTTGGCGAATTCAGAATCTATTACGATGTGTCCCCGCCGGAACCGGAAGAGGCCGACAAGTTTGAAGGCGTCGTCCGCATACGCGCCGTCCGTCACAAACCGCCTCACAAAACCACCAAGGAGATCCTGTGAAATTAATTGGATTGAAAGAAGCCAAGGCGCACCTGAGCGAATTTGTGGATGCGGCTCAACGGGACCGAGTCTTGATCACCCGGCGCGGACAGCCCGCGGCCCTGGTGATCGGCGTGGAAGGGCAGGATCTCGAGCAGATTATCCTGGGCAGCAACCTCGAGTTCTGGAAAATGATTGACGAGCGAAGAAAGAAAAAGGCGGCGACATTTACGAGCGACGAAATTCGCCGGTCCTTCGGACTAGGGGCCGCCGCCGGGCAGGGCAAGCCACGACGAAAAAAATCCAAGAGTACGCGGAAACCGGGCTGAAGCCGAAAAAAACTGGTCCTCGACCTGGCGCGAGTCCAGGTATTGGACAGATCAGATTGTCTTCGAGACACAGTTGGACGCACACAATGCCTCTCACCCTGGACGCCCTGCGAGTTAAGAATCTGATTTCTTTCGTCGATCGGCATGTCCGTCAGGATGGCTGCGATCACACGCACCGATTCACGCAGGAGTGGGCGCAAGGAATCCGTCGATTGGCATGACCTTCTGGACATCCTCGAGGCGAACGGCGGGCATTGCGACTGCGAAGTCGTCCTTAATCTACCGGATGGAACCACCCTTCAAAGCCCGACAGCGCCAGAATCGCCCGAGCGGGGAAACCCATGGTTACTTCCACCTGATGTCGACTGCGAGCAATCCGCGTTTTTCACCAAGGTAATAGTGTGTCAAGCGGGGCTGGGCCGCAATACGTATGCGAGGGAAGGCGAATTGTTGGTGCCCGCTCCCAAGGGCGCAAGCCGCGCCGCCGTGTTCGCAAATCGGTTAATTTCTTCATCGGTTGCGAGTCGGGTTTGCCAACCGAGGTCGGAGTCGTTCGCGAATGCGCTCAAATCTCCGCGCTCGATTTCGCCCGGAAAGTGGCCAGTTCTGGCTTCGAGGAGTTGGCAGCGTTCAGTTGCCGGGAAGCCGCTTTTGTGCTTTCGCGGATCGCTTCGTTGCAGCCCGCCGCGCCCGTCGCGACGCATTTTTCCGATCAAATCGGCATTGCATCGCGGCACTACGAGTTGAGGGTGCATCGTGTCATCATGAGGCGGCAGTAGCACGTTTGACGGCAATTCGTGGACAATGGGGTCGTCTTCCCCGATCCGGGCCGCACATTGAACGACAAATCGACGGCCTGCTTCAAAGACATTCTTTCAGTTGCAAGGCATTTTTTCAATGAGATTCAATGGGGTCGGGAGCGTCTTCGAACGATAAGTAAAGCAAAACAAAGGCAGGGTTGTAGCGGCATCATCTCTCGCGTCCACGTCCCGTAGCGCCAACCGCCAATAAATTCCATAACAAGAAACTGCGCTGTCGGCGAACTCGGCACCCTCTCATTTCACCAAAGGAGAACCATGGCCGCGATGACCGGACTGTCTGGTAATGAAATGTATTGCCTCCACCTGAAGGGATTCAGCCCCGGTGAACTTGTCATCGGCAACAGCGTTTATTCGCTGGGTTTCGTTGGCGGCATCGGCGCCGGGCTGAACAGCGCATTCGGCGGCGAAGTCACGCAGATTACCAAAATCATCCATGAAGGCCGCCAACAATCCTATACCCGCATGCTGGACGAGGCCCAGGAGCGGGGCGGCACGGGTATCACCGGCGTGACCAGTGAACTCCGAGGCTTCCGCGGCAACATCGAGTTCCTCTCGGTGGCCTCTTGCGTGCATGCCGAGGGCCAAAAGGCGGAAAAGCTCCTCTTCTCCACCAGCGGCGATGGACAGGAACTTTACTGCCTGTTGGACGCCGGCTATTCGCCCCGGAAATTCGTCTTCGGCAATGTGGCCTATTCCGTGGGCATCGCCGGTGGGTTGCTGGGCGGCCTGAAGAGCCTTGGCCGTGGCGAGATCAAGGAGTTCAGCGATATCTTCAACAAGACTCGCCACCTGGCGCTGGCTCGCATCGCCGCCGAGGCCAGTGCCGTTGGTGCCAATGCCGTGGTGGGCATCGAAACCGTGATCATGCCCTTTCGGGGCGCCCACGAGATGTTCATGATGGGCACGGCCGCCCATAATCCGGCCCTGGAGCGCGGCATGCCAAGGAACCGGTCACCAGCGACCTGACCTGCGAGGAGATGTGGAACCTGACGAACATGGGCTACATGCCCCTGAAACTGGTGTTGGGCACGGCCGTCTATTCGCTGGGCTTTGCTCGGCGGCCTCAAGGCGATGTTCAAGTCGTTCACCCGCGGCGAGATCAGCCGACCTGACTTCGCTGGTGTACGACGCCCGCGAGCACGCCATCGGTCTGATCAAGAAGGAGGCGGAGGCGATCGGCGCCGACGACGTGGTGGGCATCAAGACGCACATCCACGAGTTGGGCAGCCTGATCGAGTTCATGGCCATCGGCACCGCCGTGAAGCGCGTGCCTGGCATCGCCACGGTCACGCCAACCCTGCCGCCGCAGGCAATCATCAAGGACAAGGACACGTGGATCACCCGCGACGACAGCCTTTTTGCCACCGTCGGGACCAAGGGACGGTGAGCGCTTGCCACAAGGAAACCACCAATGAACAACGACAGCTTTTGGAATTTGGTAGATCAGAGCAGCAAAGGGGCCGAGGACATTGACGACCAAATTGCTAAACTCCTCGGTCTCGTGAAAAAACTTGATCCGCATGAAATCCTTGAATTTGACCGCTGTTTTCACGAATGCGTGCGGGACGCCTACCGTCAGGATTTGTAGGCTGTGGCCTACATCATCAATGGCGGCTGCTCGGATGACGGTTTCGATTACTTCCTTGGCTGGCTCATCGCAAAAGGCCGAAAGTATTTTGAGGCCGCCCTTGTCAATCCTGAGCGGGCAGGGGATGGGGCAGAACCAGGTGATGTCGTCGAGTGCGAGGATATTTGGTAGATCGCTGTTCAGGCATATGAAGACAAAACTGGCAAAACCGACTTCCATGACAAGGCGGTAACCACTGGCAAAAAGCTCACTGGCAAGCCGTGGAAAGAGGAAGAAGTGGACAGCCTTTACCCCAAACTTGCTGCGAAATTCGGTGGGTAACGATACCAGTGGTCATTCCTCGTCATCGTCCTCGCCCTCGCCGGCATATGCATCCGCCACGGCCAGCAATTTCGCCAAGGGCAGCTCAAAACCAGGTAGGAGCGGCGTGGTGTAAGTCTGCTTTTCCCGGACAATCCGCGACTTGATTTTGCCGCCCGCCATCGTGAAAACCGTCATCATGCGCTGAAAGCGGTCAACGACCCAGTATTCCTGGACGTTCATCGCCAAGTACTCGTCACGCTTTTCTTCATAGTCGCGTTTTTGATGGCGTTTGCCGGACGACACGAACTCGGCGATGACGGTCGGCGTTTCGGTCTTCCACTTCGGCGGATGGTCGAGGCCGGCCCAGGTGACGCGGTCGGCACGGCGGCGATTCCTCGGGGTGCGGATCGTGTGTTCCGGCAAAGTAAGATTCAAACTCCCGCCTTGCGGGTGCGCGTCGCGATAGAGCCGCAACCAGTACCCTAATTCTTCGTTGCCGTCCCGTTCTTGCGGTGATGGAATTGGCGACACGACCAGCACTCCGTTAATGAGCTCATAGCGGTAACCTTCCAAAAACTCCGCGCGGTCGAACTCCTGGGGCGTCATTGGAATGCCCGCGGCTCTGGGACCAAATTGGCGGTTGCCTCGTTTTACAGCGGCGGTTGCCATGGCTGCTTGTCCTTTTGCGGTGACCGGGTGCTTGCTGCCCAGTTTATCATATTACGCACTCCCGGCATCGAAGTGCTTCTGCCACAACGGGCCGCCCTTTTCGTGTTTTTCCACCCCGCAAAAAAAAGCAGCTTGAACTTCCGCCTCGGGAATTTGGCTCTCGTCAAACACGATGACCTTGGGGCGTCGCACCGCGAACCCGCCCGGTTTGCTGGCGTGGCGGTAGGGCACGGCAAGCAAAATCGGCCGCAGCTCAGGCACATACTGGCGTGCATGGAGAAAAATCGCATCGGTGCGGCCGGAGGGAAGGTTCAGGTAGGCGTCAAATGCCATGACGGCCCGCACCGCGCCGCCGGCGTTTGCCTTGAGGATGGCCTCACCTTTGGAAGCGGCTTTTTCCGGACTGGATTCCTCGACAATCATGATGCGGGAAGTTCCGTCGGAGTTCTCGAATATGATACGGGGCGCAGTGTCCTTCCCGCGGCGACGCCCAAAATGGCGTCAGCCGCTAGGAATCCGGCAAGTTGAGCAGTTTCTTTCATGGCCATCCCCCGACAAAACTTGTCCGTCATGCACCATAACCGCGCAAACGATCCTCAACCCAGGTCGCTTCCTGATCTGCCCAGTTCGGCCGCATCGGTTTCTGATAGTCGATCGTTCGGTCATAATGGGAACGTTCATAGACCGCGTCGAGCAGCGGTTGCAAGGCAAGCGTAAGGTCGGGATCGGGAGCAGCAAGAGGAATCGGCAGCGGCGGCAACGGTTCGCGGTAGTGGGCGGGCCACACCTTGCATCTGGGGGCCTGATCCTTGCGCAGGACCATGAGGTAGTAGGGGCTATTCGGCCAGTCACCCGTCATGCCCATGCGACGGCCGCCACGCAATATATCGATCTCGACCAGGTTCGCGTGGCCTTCCAAAAAAACCTTGCGCTTGCGTTCGTATTGATACCAGCCCACCGTTCCATGCCGTTTGTTAGTCGGCGAAAGAATCTCGATCCCGGTCACGAGGCGAAGGCGCTGATCGACTTCATGGATATCCAGGAACACTTCGCGAAACTCTTCCTCGACCAGTCCTTGCATGTCAACCGCCGATTGTTCCAGCACGGATGTTGCACTGACGGCCCCGCCATGGATAGGTTGGACGGCCTTGATGCCCACGTCCGGCTTGAAGAGGTGCTCGCCCTGCGCGCGGTTTCGGGGTCGACGAATTCCACATACGACCTCTCACCCAGACGAACCGCATATCGCGGCGGAAGCATTTGGGAAAGCAAACGCTCCATGTCGCCCATGAGTTTGTTGTGAAAGTCTTCCCAGAGGCCTTGCGCCTCAATGAAGGGGTCCATACCTGGAAATGGAGATCGCATAACGTTACGCCCTCTTAATTGGCCTCGGCGATATCCCGAATGGCCACCAACTTCAATCGCCCGAAGGGATTGTGCATGGGACTTCCCGCCAGATCCTCGGGACTGGTCTGGGTGAAGGCCTGAAAACGCGGTCCGCTCAGGTCGGCGATCACATGACCGTCGTCGATCGGCTTGTCGCACCGCGCCAGGTAACGGATCACCTCAACGATGTCAAAGCCGCCCGCTTCGATGTCGGCGCGTTTCATCACGATGTCGCGCAAACCCAGCACGTGCATGCCCATCGTCCACACTTCCGCCTGGCCGCGGACGATGGCGACGAAGGCGAAACTCATGGCGTCCGGGCCGCCGTCTTCGGTCATCTCGAGCCAATGACTGCCGCCATGAGCGACCGTGCTGTTGTCGATGAACACGCCCGCGCCGCCGGCCCGCACCATGGCCGCGGCGGCCCGCATCATCGTCCGGGCCGCCTCCATCGAACCGCCGGGGCCGCTCAGGAACACGTTTACACTGTAGCCGTCGACCGTCGCCAGTTCTTCCTCCGTCGCCGGCTGCCGGAAGGAGGATCGAAAGATCGCGGCAAACTGATCATCGGCCGCCATGGCGCCAAAGTCGACCTGCGTTGCATCCGGCAAGATGAGCGCCTCGCCCGTCAACCGGCAGCCGGCCGGAAGGCGCTGGATAAGCTCTCTCGGATGCGACCACTTGCCGGGAATGCGAAGCGCGATGGTGACCGCGGCTGGCTGACTCATTCATGTTGAGTATCCTCCGACTATTGGCTTGCAGTCCGGCAGCGTCGGCGGCTAGCCGGGATATTACTAGTGAATGTGCATAGTCACAATTCGAAATTCGGGGCGTGACCGCACGATCTCCTCCCGTAAGCTAGGCCCTTCATCTCCCGCGTACACGTATTTGCCATCAAGCGACTGCAAAGTGGGATCCCCTGGCATTAAAGTATCTGTATCGATCATCTGTTCAACGTGGTAAACGCAATCGTCGACCAGCAGTCCTCCCAGCAAGCGTAGCGTTTTCCCGGCAAGATACTTCGGCCGGACGATTTCTAGGGTCACGCTAAGCAGCCGAGGCCCTGTGTTCTCCTGCGGCTCGAGGCAGGCAACCAAGTAAATCTGGCGCTCCAAACGGTCTGGATTCGGCCGCGTGCCGCCGAGAAAACGGTCCAAACTCTGCAACTCGGTTCCGCATACAAACGCGGCCCGCAAATGGAGCTTGTCGGCGACTGCTTGTTCATCGGCAGGTAGCCCAGACGCATCAACGACGGCCGGGGCCGGAATGCTCCGCAATGCTTGTTTCGGCAGGGTATCCGGAAGCGGGCTGGCAGGTCCCGGCTCGCTAAGTCTCAGCCGACCAATGGCCAAACCCAACACCAAACCGGCGGCCAGCAAGCCGGTGACGACTAACGCGCGTGCCATCATCGAGACTCCGTTAAGCGTGGACGTATTTCATGAGTCATCACGGGCATCATGAATCAGCTGGTCAACGTCAATTTCTCCACGTGTTCGGCGGAGACGCTCGGTGATTTTTTCAGCACTGGCTTGTACGCGGGCAGAGACGTCGGGTTCGATGGGCTTGCCGTCAAGGAAGTGCTCCATGACGGCCTGGGCGTCTGCCTTTTCGAGGTCGGCGTCGGTAAGAGTTTTGGTGATATTCACGGCTAGCTCCTTTTCCGTCAGTGTAACGACACGCGGAACAGGAAGAAAGTTCAAGTCGGGGTGCAATAGATTATTCGGGGGGCGAGATCGGAGTCTTGAACACGGAAGGGCGTCGGCAATTGGGGCACGCCGCGCGCCGCCAACATGCTAACGGTCTTGCTTGAAGGAGGAGCCTGCAGCCATAGCGCTTGCATCGGCCAGGATTCCTGCTCCTCGTCGATGCGCTGAATCTCGACCTGATAATCTCCCACCACGTGCCATGCCCTTTCTACGCATCAAGTCAACGTCTTTGCCCCTTTTTCCGCGATTGCAACGGCTCCTTCTGTTCCGTTTCCTCAACAGAAATGGGAATTCCAGCAAGGTCGTCAGCGGTGGGACGGTTTCGTGGCATCGCCGGCTGGGCAGTGTTCTCGGTGCCAAGCACGGACATTTCGTTGCTGACCGGTGTTCCTGCCAACGCATCTGCCGTTTTCTTGGTAATCGGTTTTGATTCGCGTTTCGAAATGCTCATGGCTGATCCTCCAAGTCGTACACGCGCCACCCGGCGAGCCGCAATTTCTTGGTCGCCGACCAAAAGTGCAAACAGGTAGGTGCCAGCCTGTTCATATACCAACTGTCGGAAGCGAAACCGCAAATTGATGATGCGAAGTGGGTCCGGGAATTTCACTTCCATCTTTTGAGCAAAAACCTCTTGGTTCGATTCAAGGTGCGTAACGCTCAAGTCGATTGTAACATCTCCGAGGCCATCTGTCAGTGCCACAAAGACGTCGAAACGCTGAGGGAGGGTCGGGAATTGCTCTGCCGCCACTCCTGTAAATACTCCCAAAAGGTACGGCTTTTGGGTTCCTTGCTCAAATACGACCTGGTCACAAAGCATCAAGGTAATCGCCGACGGCAGTTGTGGCATGCACATTTTCCTCCGGTTTCACAGCCCAGCCGATGTTTTACTCTGCCTGTCGCCTTGCCGGGCCCACATCTTGCAATAATCGCAATGCCCACAGCGTTCGTCCGGCAACCCTTCGCCGCCGAAGTAGCCCAGCAATCTCTGCCAGCGGCAGCCGCGGCCCTCCGCGTAGCCGACCATCTGCTGATGTTTGCGCAGGTCGCGCTCCTGGCGGTCGCGGTAGGACTGCCCCGTCCGCGCCAGCTCGTCGCGGGTCATGTCCGGGCACAGCAGGCGGTAGCGGCCGCCCGTCTCGTAGCGGACGATGCCGCGCGCGGTGAACAGCGACAGGCACACCTTCATCCGCCCCACCGACAACGGAGCAATGGCCAGGATCTCCGGCAACGTCGGCGGCTCGCGGGCGATTGTGCAGGAGCTTCAGTGTGTGATGGGCGTTGCTCAGATCGTCGCCGTTGGGGTAACTCTTGGCCTGGAAAAACCGCAGCAGCTTGCGGTCCTCGGGGTCGTACAGCAGCGCGCTGCAGGCCCGGTCGCCGTCCCGGCCGGCTCGACCGAATTCCTGATAAAACGCCTCGGTCGTGCCCGGCAGGTGGTAATGAAGGACGAAACGAATGTCCGGCTTGTCGATCCCCAGGCCGAAGGCATTGGTCGCGACCAGGGCCTTGAATTCGTCGGCCATGAAGCGGTCCTGAGCCTCCGCGCGGCGACGGGCCGAGAGCCGGCCGTGGTAGCCAGTCCACCTGCCAGCCCCGCGGACTTCAGGAATGCGGTCAACTCCTCGACGGCCTTGATCGTGGCGGAGTAGATAATGCCGGTCCCGTCGGTTTTCTTGAGGTGCTCCAGCAGCAGCTCGCGCTTTTCCGCATCGCCCCTGGCATGGACGACGTTCAGTTCAAGGTTGGAGCGGTAGAAGCCGGTGTGGACGACCTCGGCATCGGGCATGCGCAACTGGGCGAGGATGTCCTCGATGACGTCGGGAGTGGCCGTCGCCGTCAGGGCCATGACCGGCGGTCTGCCCAGGTCGTCGATGGCCTCGCTCAATGCCAGATAGTCGGGGCGAAAGTCGTGGCCCCACTGGCTGACGCAGTGAGCCTCGTCGACGACGAACAACTCGACTTTTCTGGCCTGGAGCAGCTCGCGGAACCGGGGATCGGCAAGCCGCTCGGGCGTGGTGTAGACGATGGAGGCCCGGCCCTGGGCGATGTCCTTCTCGGCGGCGATTTGCTCTGGGGGAGTGAGCGTGCTGTTCATGCCCACCGCCCAGACGCCGTTGTCGAGGAGGTTATCGACCTGGTCTTTCATCAGCGAGATGAGCGGGCTGACGACGACGGTGATGCCTTCCAGGGCGATAGCGGTCGAGCTGGAAGCAGAGGCTCTTGCCGGAGCCGGTCGGCATGACGACGAGGGTGTCGCGCCCTTGCAGGGCCGAGTCCACGGCCTCGGCCTGGCCGGGGCGAAACTTGCGAAAGCCGAAGTAATCGCGGATACGGTCTCGAAGGTGCCCATCCGGTAAATTCGTGCGATTCGGCTCCATGTTGTTTTCGTTACTTTGCTGCCGCCGCTTCCGGTTGGGCCGCGTGCTCAACGGCGGCGGATTCGATGGGCATTTGCGTGACAGCCGCGAGCGATTTCTCATCGCGCGGCGCGGTGAAAAACGCCTGGATCAACAAGAGAGCCGCGCCGCACACCAGGCAGCTGTCGGCAATGTTGAAAACCGGGAAATCGTATTTATAGACCCAGTGCAGGAAATCGCGCACCCCCAGGAACACCACGCGGTCGTAGAAATTGCCAACCGTGCCGGCGAGGATCAAGCCCAGGGCCATGCACAGTTGCCAGTCGCCTGCCGTCGATGGCCGGTAGCAATAGCAAATGATGCCCACCGCCGCCAGCAAACTGATGACGGCGAAGACCAGGTTGAAATCGGCGCCAATGCCCCAGAGGGCGCCGTGGTTGACGCGCGGCAATTTTTCGCTGGAGATGGTTCGCAGCGGGCTGCGCCAGCTATCGCCGGGATCGACCTCGGACGTGTAATCCGCATTAAGATAAAAAACACCCGGCACGATCTCCGCGCAATGGTCGGGCACATTATCCAGCCACGCGAAAATGCCGTATTTGGTGGTTTGATCCAGGCACAGTCCCAAGAGGGCCAGCGTCCAGAAAAGCCAGCGATAAGATCGGTTCGCTGTGTTAGTCATGATTGGATTGCCCAAATTCCCTCGTCCGATCCGCATTCTTCAATTTGCAATCGTCAATTTGCATATACCACCCCAATCGCCAGGCGACAAGTGCGGTTTACCTGGGAGGCAGGCCCCAATAGCGGATGGCGCCGTCGTTCTGGCCGCTCAGCGCTCGTCGTCCGTCGGCACTCACGGCCACGGCAGTGATCGGGCCGGTGTGGCCCTGGAAGTGTGCCACTTCCTTGCCGGTCGCCACATCCCAGACGCGCAATGTCTTGTCCTCGCCGCCTATCACCATGCGCTTGCCGTCCGCGGTTAACGCCATTGCAGTAATGAGGCCGGAGGGCGAGGCTGTCTCGAACTTCTTCTCCTGACTACCGGTGGCAATATCCCAAATGTGGATCGCGCTGTCGCCACAGGTGAACAGATACCGGCTGTCCGAGGAAAAAGCCACCGCCGTCACGGGATTGCTTTGCTCCACCTCGCGGATCACCTTGCCGGACGCGATCTCGCATACCATGGCTCGCCGGTCGTTGCCGCCAGACGCCGCTTGAAGGCCGTTCGGGGCAAAAGCGCAGGCATAGCAGAAATTGCTGTGCGGTGGAAACTTCCTGACTTCTTCCTGCTTGACCAGGTCCCACAGCCGCATGTGCTTGTCGTCGCAACCGGTCAGCATCCACCTGCCGTCGCCGGAGACCGTGACGGCATTGACGTCCTGCGGGTGGCTGAAGGTATGCACGCTGTTGCCGGAGGTGATGTCCCACAGCTTGACCGCGCCGTCCCAGCTTGCCGACAGGACGGATTTGCCTCCCGGCACAAATGCCACGCCGTAAACTTGCTTGCTGTGCCCTCTGAATGCCTGGATTTCCTTGTAAATCTGGAGGTCCCAAAGCCGCATCGAGTTGTCGGCGGAGCCGGAAAGTGCGAACCGACCGTCGCTGGAAATGGCCAGGGCGCGGATCTCACCGGCGTGTCCGTCCAGACCCTTGATGAACCCCACTGGGCCGTCGGCAACCTGGTGCGTCCCCTGGGAGCGAGCGGCCACCTGGTCGAAACGCTTTTGGGCCTTGGTGCGGCTAAGGCCGGATAGCGTGGGCAGGGCCTTGTCGTACCAGAACGCCGCTCGCTCCTGGATTCGGATTTGCTGCGGCTCGGGCTGCTTGATGGCAAAGTCCCACCAGGCGTCGGCCAGGGCCAGCCTGGTCCTTGGTGTCCTGCGGCCCAGAAAGATCTTTTTTGGCAAGGCTGGCGAGCGGCTCGGTGTTGCTTTTGGCGAGGTGGGGGATGGCTCGATCCCATTTGCCCTTGAACAGGCCGAAATACTCACCCAACTTCTCGTTGGCCAGGGCGTCGGCCGGGTCTTTTTTGAGCCGATCGACAAACGGCTGCAGCACGCTGAACTTGGCCTTGGCCGCCTGAATTTCGGCGTTGCGTTTGTCCACGGTAGTGACCAGGGGGACATCCTGCGCTTTGCGGGCAGCCAGCGTGGCGGCTTTGCCCAATGTCGTGGCCGCGTCGTAGTTGTCGGCGTCGAGCGCCTCGGTGATCAGGGTCAGCGCCAGCTCGGTCAATGCCTTACTCGGCTCCTTGGTGGGGACATGATCGACGAGCTTGCCGGCAGCCTGGGCTTTCAAGTCCATTCCGGGAACGTCGAAGTAAATGCGCCAATTTGTCGATTGCGGTCAGGGTTAGCTTGGCATTGCCGGCCAGCACGGCGAGGTCGGCTGCCTGGCGATAGAGCACATACCGCGCCGCGGGATCGTCGCCGCATTCGTCGCCTTGCTGGAGGAGGTAAGCCGCCAGCTTGGCGCGGAGTTCGGCGTCATTGGCCTTGGAAATCTCATCCTTGAAGATGTCGTTGACCAGGTCCTCGGCCTTGTCAAGGGCCTTTTTGGCGGGAATGGGTTGCTTTGCTGGTGGCTGTTGGGCAGATGCGCCCGAAAGGCCGAGGACGAGTATCACGCCGAGGGCGAGAAATAATGTTCGCATAGCCGTTTCCTTTCGCAGTAATCAATTAAAGTCGGCTGCGTGCTGGTGCCCCCACGTTCGCAATTCGACCCCTGCCGGCTTGCCCGGCAGGTGAAGAAGTTCGGCGGCTAACAACGCTCAACCACACTCACTCTTCGACCCCTGCCGGCTTGCCCGGCAGGTGAAGGAGTTCAGCGGCTAACGGCGTGGCCGATCACTTTCAACGATCTTTGAGGACTCCCGCGCAGCCCAGCAGGGGTCGTCCTGCCTCGCGACGCCTCTTAGCTAGTGTCCGTCCTGGAATGTGAAAACCTGGTGTTTTCTTGGGTTTTCGACCGAATCCTCCCTCGAAGATTGTAGTTGGGAATCCTACAATAGGAGTAGAAATCCGGGATTTACAAGAATCCGGCCTCCGATCTTCACGGAAGAATCGTTATGCGTCAGGCTTTCAATTCGGAATTGCGGTTGGGTTACTTCCCGATCGATGAAGTGGAACTGAACGTGAATTGCCGGGATGAAATCATCCCCATTCTGCGAGCGTTGCAGCATGTCTACAAAGACGCGAAGCTGCGCCGGGAGATTGTGGCCTTGGTGGCAGAAGATGTGAACGCAACGACCAGTGACGATCTGGGTCGGCCCGGGCTCGACTATTGGCCGATTATTGTGCTGGCGGGTGTACGTCTGGGTTGCAATTTGGATTATGACAAGCTGCAAGATTTGGCCGAACAACATCGGAATCTGCGGTTGCTCATGGGGATTGGGGATTGGGACAAGGTCGAGGATTTTGATTGGCGGCGAATTCGCGCCAACCTTTGCCTGCTGCAGCCGAAGACGTTGGTAAAGCTCAACCAGTTGATTGTTGGCACGGGGCATAAGTTGAAACCCCAGGCGGCCGAGGCGGTGCGTGGTGATTCGTTCGTGGTCGAGACGAACATTCATTATCCCACGGAGTCGAGTCTGATTGGCGATGGCTTGGCAAGGTGGTGACGTTGGCGGCGGAGCTGGCCGTGGCACACGATCAGCCGGGCTGGCGTCAGCATGAGCATTTGCTGAAAAACATCAAGGATATCGTGCGGGAGGTTAGTCAAGCGTCGCGGTCCAAGCGTCAAGGGGCCAACCGTGTCAAGCGCGGATATCAGAAGTTATTGAGATTACACTCAGGTGCTGGTCAACTTGTTCTTGAACGCCTATCCTGGCCATCAAGAAGGTCAATCATCCCGTCCGAAAATCCTGGTTTCCACGCATAAGTGGACCGCGTCCGGTAAGAACCGGCGAATCAGGGGCCACTCGCGTTCGGGCTCGCAGGGCCGCAATGCCTACAAGCCGCCGCCCGGGTTCTGCGGAGTGCTCGATTTCTTAGGCGCCCCCGGTTTGGCCCTCGGCTTGGGCGTCGCGGGCTTGGGGCTCGAGGCCGCTTCGTATGATGGGCAATCGGCCTCGCGTCGAGGTCCACTCCGACCGGCTTGCCCGTGTCGGACCAGCTGGCCCCCACCGATTCCTCCTTGAGCCGGAAGTCGGCCGGACTCCCCCGTTGGCCGTCGACATGTCGCCCGGAAGTAAGACGGCTCCGGGTTGCCCGACCGATCGGATGATATGGGCGCGGGGCCGGCCAGGTCTCGCCAGCCGCCCAGTGGTATCAGCCCCGGTGACGTTGGTCGCACCGGCGACGAGCCGCCGCCCGGCAATTCGATCAGGTCGCTATACGCGTTGCCGTACTCCCACCAATCGACTCGTTCCTTCGCCAGCAGATCACCGGAGGCCGAGCCGAAGAGGGTCGCCCGCATCGAGCCGCCCTTGCTCCGGAACTGGCGGCGGAGACGGAGTTTTCGACGAACATGTGGGCTCGGTTGAGCCTGCCGGCCGTGGGCGTATTAAAGTGAAAGTACTCTGTCCCGGCCGACAGCGTGCACGATCGCAAGTCGAGACCCGAGGGGCCCGGGCTGGCGGGCAACGCAGGTCGAAACGCGGTTTTCCGCGACGAGCAGCGAATTCTCGAACACCAGGTGACGCGAGGACAAGTCGCCGCTGATCAGGTTGCGAATGCTCGACAGAAAACTGTTACGGACGAGGCCGACGAACTGGTCGCCTTCCGTCGGTGCGATCGACTCGTCCACGCTCGAGGAAAAACGAATCAGTTCTTCGTAGCCGGGATTCTGGTGCCGGGGCCCGGAAAGATTGCTGCCGCGAATCGTAAAGTTCTCTCCCCGGACGTCCAACAGGCGATGCGTGGAGGGCCGGGTTGACGACTCGATGCGAATCGTCGCGTTGACGATTTCGATCGAGCCGCCCGTAACGGTGATGAACGCTTCGCGATCGCTGGACGCCTCGACCCGGCGGTCATCGAACGCCAACACCAGCTCCTTGTCGAGGAATTCGATCGTGAACGAGCGGTTAGACGATCGGGAACTTGTAAGTTTTCGTCTTCGTGCCGTGACACGAGGAAAGCGTGCCGCTCGGCCAGTCGGTTCGGTTGATCGATTTGGCCAAGTCGTCCTTGGTCACGTGATTCGGAACATCGAGATTGATCTCGCGCACCGAAGCCCCAGCGGCTCGCCCCTCGGAGGGCTCGGCAGCCGACGCTATGCGATGTGAAAAAGTGCGCCTGCGCGGGCAACCATGTCGGCGCTGGTGACCGCCAGCAGGGCCGCCTCGCAACCGGGCGGAGACGTGTCGCCGCCGGTGTCGTGCAAGAGAGAAGCCTCACCCTTGAACTGGGCCGGGGCCACGTTCGCAAAGTCGCCGATCGTGGGAAACGGCGTCCCCTGATAATCGATGGCTGGCCCGGATATCGCCCCAAAAGCGCCCCCAATCCTGCGAAGTTGCGTACTTCCAGATGGATGCCCGAAGCACTGCCGACCAGGTTGTCCTGCCAGCCCCGTGCCACGAACGCCTCGGTTCTTCCAAGAGAAGTCCTTGAACCGCGGGGAATTGGCGGTTACGTCGGCTGGTGCGGGCCAGTTGGCCAGGGAAACCATCGGATGCTGCGTCGGCGTGACGACGCCAAACACCGAATTGAGCACTTGGAACTGCGTTGCCGGCGGATCGGCCGCTTCGGGAATTGACGCGGAGCGAAACGGCCGAATCGTCGCTGGGACGCGTTGCACGAGAAGACCGCATGGTTGCGCCGGATGCCCGTTGCCCGCAGGCGCCTCGGAGGCGTGGTTCGCTTTGGCACCTTCGGTCAGCGTGAAATCGGCGCCTGCCCGGAGACAAACAGCGAGTTGATCGCCAGAAAGTCGACGGCAGGTAGTTCGGTTTTGATGCTCGTGGAATTCGTTGCCGCGGACCACCGTCCGATCCAGCAGTACGTGGGGTGCTCGCTCCGCCGCCTGCGCAGCGGCATTGCGGCGGCTCGAGACCGTGAACGCAGTCGTCGGAGCGGTGCGTGTGCCCACCAGGGTCAGCGAGCACTTCTGAACGATCAAATCCCCGTAGGTGACCTCGACCAGCCGCAACGCACCCTGGCTGCGAAACTCGTCGGCAAACGCGATCAAGTCGACGCCGTAGAACGTCAGCGAAGTCTCGCTCGCCGAGAGGCCGCTCACATTCTTGGCCGCCGATCCCGCCGTCGAGGGAGGCATAATCACGATGAGCGGGCGATCTTGATGGGTGTTGCGCCCGTGGAGTTGTGCCGTTCTGAGTTGCGGTGCCGGCGAAGATCACGTGGCCGCGATGCTGAATCCGCTGCGACGGAAGCAGGAAGGGCCCCGGACCGCGCAGCTGGATCACTCCCCCTTCGACCGGAAGACGGGCGATGGCGTCGGACAAAGTCGCCGCCTGGGCGGGCGGTTCTTTGGCGATACGGCCGACGGTGATCGATTTGAGGCCCACGGGGGCCGCTGCGTTCGTTCCCCGCGGGTCCCACAGCTCGTTGACCCAGCTGGAAACTCCGCTCGTTCGCCGGGCCGCCCCGGAATGGAGCCGGCACCAAGCTTGTCCCCGTTCGGCTTCTTTGCCTCTGCCAGGATGATCGACCGGTCCGCCTTGCCGGCACCGCCAGACTTTTTGTTCGCGTCGGAGGTGCCTTTGCCCTTCTCCGATTTGCCGGTCTTCTTGGAAGGCTGGTCGTCGTCGGCCCCGGGCGTGGCCTGCGGGGTCGGGGCCAGGGATCGAACGGGTTGCGGGCAATCTCGGTCCCGTTCGAGCCTCCTGGGGAGCCAATAGGGAGAGGTGAGCCAACCCAAAAATCCGATCGCGGCCACGGCCGCCAAGACCGCCCCAACCTTTTTGGCGAGCGGCTGCCATTCGCTGAGCGAGGACACCTCACCCAGCGGCAGTTTGGCACCTCCGGCCGTTCCGACCGGCTCGTCCGAAACAATGCCGCCCCCACCGCGCCGCGTGGGAGCTCGCCGGTTGGTGGCACCGACCTTGGAAATGCCCGAGTCGTCGCGGAGAAATTGCCGATCCGCTGCACTGATGTTGGTGGGGGTGGGCAATTGGCGAGCGGGCGTCGGTGTTTGCCGGCCGGGCACGGGCATTTGTCGGGGCGGAGTCTGTGTTTGCCGACCCGGCGGCTGCCCGGGTCTCGCGGAGGTGGGGGCTGCCGCGGAGGCAGCGAGTGAGCTGCGCTGACGGCGGCAGTTGTCGGGCCGGCATGCGGCGTTCGGGGACCGACCGCTCCGTCTCCTCGCGATCGTGCCCCTCCGGCTCGGTTTCACGCGGCATGCGGCGTGGCTGCCGCGGAGGCAACGGCAGCGGCGCGGCCCGCGTGGGCGCGGCGAATGCCGCGTCCTGTGCTTGGAAAATTCTCGTCGGCGTCGGCCCCCAGGACCTCTTCCAGCCGCTTGTATCCCGAGCCCAGGTTGTCCAGATCGTTGATCAGCTCGGATGGATTCTGGTAGCGGTCGTCCGCCTTGCGGGCCATCATC
>CAVVFU010000010.1:0-1590981 GCA_963747575.1 uncultured Gemmataceae bacterium | reverse complement strand
AGGCAACGTCCACTTTGTACTTCAAAACCTCGGGCCGGAGGAGATTCTCTCGCGGCTTGAAGATCAGCGGCTCGATTTTGGAGTGACCGCGAGAGACGCCTCGCTTAAGGGACTGAGGACAAAGGCTATTTGCCGAGTACGCCATATCATTGTTGTTCCTGACCGAATTCATACAGCGGAATGCTCACACTAAGGCAAGCTCTTTTCGATAGCCCCCATGCCAGCCTGATTGGCGAAAGTCCTTTTCGACAATCTGTGAAGCAAATCGCACGCAGCCTAGGGGGGAGTTTTGAGCCGGAATTGCAATGTGATTCAGTATCGCAATGCGTTGCAGCCGTCCAAACCGGTCTTTTCGCGTCAATCTTGCCGCTTTGGTCTTGGGACGCGGGAATATCAATGCCGCATGTAATTTGTGAAGACCCGAAGCTGGAAGAACTGGATCGAGAACTTGCGCTGATCTGGCACCCGCGGCTTATGCAAACTCGTGGCCCCGCCGCCAAGCAGGTTTGTGACTCGCTGGCCGCTCGCCTCGCGGAGGATTGGGGCACAAGGGACGAAATGCATCGAAACTAAGAATTGTGCATCATTAGCGTATGGGCCTGGTTTCTTGCGGCGATCAACACGGTTGCACGATCCTGTCGGCCTGCGTATCATCGTCGCATGCCCGACCAGCCCACCACTCCCGACCTTCTGACCGCGACCGGCGCAACGCCGGAGTCAGGCAAATCATTGCTGACGCCAGAATGCCGAGTACGCCGAGGCCCTGAAATTCGCCCAGGGCACGCTGGGTCCTGGCTGGACGCCGTGGATGAAGCTGACGCTGATCGACAGCGACCACCGCCAGACCGGCAACATCGAGCCGGTGGCCACCGTCTACAAGGTCTATCGCGGCGAGCAACGGCTGACCGAGAACTCGGTGTTCCTTCGGCGGATGCCGGACGGCCAGGTGCTGACGGCCGACAATTACGAGGCCGCTTTTCGGGGATACTGCTGACGGAAAAACACCCCTCCCGCGTTTTTGACTTCAAGGGGCGGCAAGAGCCGCATCCCAGATGGACGCTCTGCTGGAGCGCTGCTCGAACGCTACACCCCCCGTTCAGCCGCGCCCTTGCCGCCCTCCGCGTTAGCCGCCAGCAGGGCCGTGAGGCGCGTGAGGATCAAAAGTTTGCGGAGGAAAATCCCCTCTTCGCCGAGGCGGGCATCAAGCGGCCGGACGTGGAGCGGTAGGAATCAACCGATCTTCGAGACATCCCCCTGCTGTTTATCATTCACCACCACTTGCGGCTCCAGTTTTCCGCATGGTCGCCGCTTCATCCTTAGATGCTCGACGAGTTGGTGAAAGCAGCATTTCCCCAGAATAGGGGTGGCGCCAGACGTTTATGTCGTTGTCCCCCGGATGAACCACCATATTCTGGTCATCCTTGCTCCGCACCCACCCCTTCCCCAACAGACCTTGCACAAAAGCTTCGGATTCTTGCAACTTCTGCTCCAGCACCGCCGCCTCGGCTGCACTCTTCAGGGGTCAAGTCATCGCGGTCAGACATGATTGCTTCTCCCGTTAGTCCGAAGCTTCCCTTCAATTCGGAAGCGTATTTCCCGTTGCCAATTTTTAGTTGCCCCTGACCGAACTGCCAATACAGCCAACGACCGCCAACAGCAGCGCCTGACTCCAATCAAGCGCGGCTACGGGTTCCCAGGAATTGACGCCTTTGAGGAAGTATGGGAAATTGCGCCATGCCAGTCATTCCCCGTTCCTCGCGGAAACACCATGAAACGCCAAACCATCCTTTCAAAATGCAGAACGTACCGCTACGTCCTCTGGCGTGAATGGGACATGGTGAATACCGAATACGCCATGTTCATTGGGCTGAATCCTTCAACGGCCGATGAGATTGAAGACGACCCAACAATCCGGCGCTGTGTTGATTATGCGACGCGGTGGGGCTACGGTGCATTGTGTATGACCAACTTGTTCGCCTACCGAGAAACGGACCGCGAGCTGATGCAAAAGCACCCATCGCCGGTCGGCGCGGATAATGATCGGTGGCTGGTCGGGGTGTTGCCAGGGATGCGGCAGTTGTAGTTGCCGCCTGGGGTACCGACGGGGGGCACCTGCAACGGGACCGGGCGGTGATCCGCCTACTTGGCCAGAACATGATGTGCCTTAGCAAGACGAAGGATGGCCATCCTGGTCACCCGCTGTACCTGAAGAAGAGTCTTAGGCCGGTTCCGTTCAGGAATTAAGGCAACATGACACCGGATGAGTTCAACAGTGTCGGCGGGATGTTCGACGCGGAGAGCACGATGCGGCCTGGCGCTGTATACTAATCCTCGTCAAAAATCGTAAGCTAATGTAAGCTGGAAGCCAGGTTTCCATCGAAAAGACGCCCAAAAAAGTGGGAAGGTTTTGGGAAGGAAAGGGCATATTTCAGTGCCATTTGGCCGACGTGGCAACGGCAGGGCGATTTTCCATAAAATTAGGTGTATAATGGTGTTGCGATGTCATTGCCACCTGTTTGCCCTGTGCCTGCCCTACGGGATAACTAGGTTCGAATCCTAGTTCCCCAGCTTGTCACATGATAGGCCAGAAGATCGACCTCATCGACCGTAGCTCGCCTTTCGGTCATTTGCTCTTTCGAGGGGCAGGACGTCTGGAGCCGACCAAGCGTTCCTGCCTCTTCTTGGTCCAGCTAGTTGACTGCTGTTGCCGGCACCGCTCTGCGGCCATCTGGCAATCTACTGCCATTGCAAATGACCCGCACGGAATTCCCGTTTGATCATCGAGAGAGTCTTCTTTTTTCGCGCGAAGTCCAAACAATAGGAAAAAGGAGAAGATTTCGGCCCTGGATGAGGCGATGCGGGATGGGACCTGTCGAAACGATCTTGTGCCTCCTTGTGGCTGTGGCAGCCCTGGCGACACTTGCCCGGCGGCTGCACATTGCCGAACCCATCCCGTTAGTCCTCGGCGGCCTGATGCTCGGATTACATCCCGGCAGTGGCCGACGTGGAATTCCCACCCGAGGTTGTCTTCCTGCTGTTTATTCCCCCGCTGGTCTTCGTGGGAGCGTACCTGACTCCGTGGCGGGACTTCAAAAGCAACCTGCGGCCCATCTTGCTGCTGGCCATCGGCCTGGTCATCGCCACGATTTTTGCTGTGGCTGTCGTGACGATGGCAGTGGTCAACGAGCCGATGCCGTGGTCGGTGGCGTTTGTGCTCGCCACCATTGTTGCCCCGCCCGACGCGGTGGCGGTGCTGGCGGTCACGCGGCGTTTGAAAGTTCCTCGCCGCATCGTGAACGTGCTCGAAGGGGAAAGCCTTGCCAACGACACCGTGGCCCTGGTCGCTTACAAGATGGCCATCGCCGCAGCCGTCAGCGGCACCTTCTCCCTTGCAACCGCCGGCCGGCAATTGGCATGGGCCAGCATCGGAGGGCTCCTCGTCGGTTGGCTTGTTGGCGCACTGACACTCTGGATGCGGCGACAGATGAGCGATCCTCCCGTGCAGGTGACGCTCTCGCTGCTGACGCCCTTCGCGGCCTATCTCTCCGCGGAGGCCGTTGAGGCGTCCGGCGTTCTGGCGGTGGTGACGGCAGGTGTGTACATCGCGCGGTACAGTTCGCGCTTTTTCAGCGCCGAAGTGCGGACCTTGGGCATGTCGTTCTGGCGCGTGGTCGAGTTTCTGCTCAACGGGCTGGCGTTCATCCTCATTGGACTTCAGCTGCGAAAGGTATATTTCCAGCTCGGCGACTACCCGACCAGCGAGTTGCTCAAGGATATGGGCGCTATCGTCGTGACCATCAGTCGTCATCCGTCTGCTGTGGGTCTTCCCGTCCGCCTACCTGCCACTCTATTTCATTCCGTGGCTGCGCCGACGCAATTCATATCCTCCCTGGCAACAGGTAGCCCTGATCGGTTGGGCCGGTATTCGTGGGGTCGATTCGCTCGCTACCGCCCTGGCCGTGCCGCTCGTGGTCAGCGCCGGCACACCGTTCCCCTTCCGCAATTTGGTGATCTTTCTCTCGTTCGGGGTCATTCTCTCAACCCTGATATTACAAGGCCTGAGCCTGCCGTTACTGATCCGCTGGCTGAACTGCGCGACGATGGTCTGAATGAAAACGAAGAGATGAAAGGCCGCTGGGCGGTTGCCGAAGCGGGCTTGCGCCGGCTGGACGAGTTGGCCAGCGAACCCTGGGCGCTGCCTGTTTGCGTCGAACGAATTCGGGCGATGTATACCGTTCGCATCCAGCGATTTCAGGCGCGGCTGCATCATGACGGCAACCAGCATTATGAAGAAAACGCGGCGTCCATGCGTCGGCTCCAGCTGGAACTATTGAACGAGGAGCGGCGAGCGAGTCATCGATCTGCGCGATCGGGAGGTCATCAACGACGACGTTCTGCGCGACATTGAGCATGACATTGACCTGGAGGAGCTGCGCGTGAAGGAGGACGACCTCGACAACGACGAGTAACCCGCGCGGGATGCGCAACGAAAGCCCGAATCGTCAACCAGGGAAATACAGATTGGCGAATAAAAGGGGACAGCGGAGAAGGCAAAAATAGGACGCAACTCGTTTCTGCATTTGACGATCAGAAACCAAGCGGCAGCGGAAAATGGGTAGGCGATTATGCGGCCGCACTACTCCAGCCGGCGGTTGGTCCCAAACCTTGAGCGTGGGGGGCAAGTTTGCTAAAGTAACGAGTGTTGTCGTGGCTCGCATCGAGTGAGGGAGTGGACGTGCCGTACTGGAGCATCTACTGCCTCTGGTGTAACGGTTACATCGCGGATGCACTTCTGGAGTGCATTCCGGTCCAGAGCCGCGCCCATCCGGGATATCTGCTCCTGGTGCTTGCGCAGTCCGGGCGCGGCACTGGGCTGTCCCTACTGCAATGGCTTGATCGGCTTCGACGACAAGGGGCAGCCTCAACCCCCTCAATCGGGTTGGCCGGTCTTTCGCTATGGTCGCGCCGAGTTGGAGTCAAAACGGGACGAAGACGGCGAGCCATCGACGACCACGCTGCCGGATTGGGCTTTGCGTTGTCGTTTTCTTTCGCCCGGCAGCCATCCGCCTTTTGGGAACTACACCTATGCGGAACAAGCACCCCCTAATGAAATTGTCCCCTGAGGAAATGCACTTCCTCCGCCACTGGATGTACGATGAGATGCACTACCGGGAGGGGAGTGGGCCGGCGAAGCAACTCCAGCGCGAGCATCAGGCGATCTCCGCAAACCTTGCCGTGATCATCGCCGCTGCCATCCCTGATCTGGCCGAACAATGGGCCGCCGGCGTGGGACCGCCGCCCGCCGAACCGCCGACGTGGCCATGGTCAAAAGCGGCGATCCAGGCGCGACTGGCGGAGGCCCGTGCTCTGCTGGAGAGCACTGAAGGTCGGCAAGCACCGGCTCAGCCGCCGTGAGAAGGAAAAGTCGACGCGGCCCGTTTTGGCACGGCGCACTGTGAAAACACCCTCCAAGGACGCCGCTCCATGAATCGGAAAAAGAAAAGGTGACAAGGTGACAAAGTGACAAGGTGACAAGGTGACAAGCTGGCAGCTTGATCGCTTTGCGAATATACTGTCTGCCGCTGCCAGCACGAACGGCAACCTCCGTCGAGGACTTCGAGCAATGAAATGCTGGATGCTTCTGGCGCAGACCAATCGATGTTCGACCCGGCCTCGCCCGGGGCCGAATCGATTCGCAACCTCTCCATCCTGGTCCTGGCGATTACCGGGTTCATTTTCATCCTGGTGGAAGGAATCCTGTTCTATGCGATCGTGCGCTTCCGCCGCGGCACGCCGACCGGGAACGGAACCGCCGCAGGTCTACGGCAGCAAGCCGATCGAAATCGCCTGGACGGCCGCACCGGCCCTGATCGTGTTCGTCCTCGTCCTGGTCACGACCCGGACCCTGTGGGAAGTCGACCCCGACCCCCCCCGAGCCGCAGCCGGACGATCATGCCCTGTTCGTCACGGTCATCGGCCACCAGTGGTGGTGGGAATATCGCTACGACCATTACGACGGCCAAGGCACTCGGCTTTGTCACGGCCAACGAGTTGCACATTCCGGTGGGTGCGGCACAGGCGCAGCCCGGCCCGTTTACCTGACGCTGAAATCGGCGGACGTGTGCCACAGCTTCTGGGTGCCCCGGCTGGCGGGCAAGACCGACCTGATTCCGGGCCGCACCAACCACATGTGGTTCCAGACGGACCAGCCGGGTTTGTACCTCGGCCAGTGCGCCGAGTTCTGCGGCACGCAACACGCCAACATGCTCCTCCGCGTGATCGGTCGACCCTGCCGAAGACTTCGAGCGCTGGCTGGCCGACCAGAAAAAGGACCAGGCCGCCAAGGCCAGCGATCCGGAGGCGGTCAAGAGCGGGCCGGAAGGTTTTCCTTGGGCAGTCGTGCGTCAACTGCCACCGCGTGGCCGGCACGCCCGCCAGGGCACGTATGCCCCGGACCTGACGCACCTGATGAGCCGCCAGACGCTTGCTGCGGGGATGGTGCCGAACACGGCCGAGAACCTCCGCCAGTGGATTGCCGACCCGCAGAAGATCAAGCCGGGCTGCCTGATGCCGGCCTTCGGCCTGAGCGAGCAGGACCGCGAGCTGCATTGTGGATTACCTGATGACGCTGTACTGACAAGGTGACAAGGTGAGGGAATATGCCGCTCACAGACTGTATCTTCACCTTGTCACCTTGTCAAGGGGCCCAAGTATGTCACAAGTTAATCCTTGTGCAGTGGATTTAGAGACGACTGACCTCGCCCTGGACGGCCGTGCTGCACGACTGGGTCACCACCGTCGATCACAAGAAGATCGGCATCATGTACGTGCTGATGGCCGTGGTCTTCCTGGTCATCGGCGGCTGCGAGGCCCTGTTGATGCGCTGGCAACTGTTCTGGCCGCGCAGCGAGGTGCATCGGGCCGGACACGTTCAACGGACTGTTCACGATGCACGGCACCACGATGGTCTTTTTCGTGGGCATGCCGATCCTGATCGGCATCGGCAACTACCTGGTGCCGCTGATGATCGGGGCCCGCGACATGGCCTTCCCGCGGCTGAACGCCCTGGGCTTCTGGGCGACGCTGTTCGGCGGCCTGCTGGTCTATTTCAGTTTCGCCACCGGCGGCGCTCCGGCGATCGGCTGGTTCGCCTACGCGCCGCTGACCGAACGCACCTTCGCCCGCAGCTCGGCCACCGATTTCTGGGCCCTGGGCCTGATCGTCAGCGGCGTCGGCACGGTGACCGGCGGCGTCAACTTCATCGCCACGATCCTGGGCATGCGCGCCCCCGGCATGACTCTTCGCAAGGTCCCGTTCTTCGTCTGGACGATGCTCTGGACGTCCGTGCAGATCATCGTCGCCATTCCGCCGTTGACGGCGACCCTGGTCATGATCCTGTTCGACCGGAACCTGGGAGCGCATTTCTTCGACGTGCAGAACGGCGGCTCGGCCATCTTGTGGCAGCACCTGTTCTGGTTCTTCGGGCATCCGGAGGTCTACATCCTGATCCTGCCGGTGTTCGGCATGATCTCGGAGATCATCCCGGTCTTCTCGCGCAAGGTGCTGTTCGGCTACGAGTTCATGGCCGCGGCCACGGCGGCGATCGCCTTCATCAGCCTGGGCGTCTGGGCGCACCACATGTTCGCCGTGGGCATGAGCCGGACGCTGGATATGTTCTTTGCCGTGAGCAGCCTGCTGGTCTCGATCCCCACCGGCATCAAGTTCTTCAACTGGCTGGCGACGATGTACGGCGGCCGGATCTCGTTCGCCTCGCCGATGCTGTTCGCCTTCGGCTTTCTGTCGATGTTCCTGATCGGCGGCCTGACGGGCATCATGCTGGCGGTGGTGCCGTTCGATTTTCAGCTGACCGACAGCTACTTCGTGGTCGGCCACTTTCACTGGGTGCTGATCGGCGGCACGCTGTTCGGCACCTTCGCCGGCATCCACTACTGGTATCCCAAGGTGACCGGCCGGATGCTCTCCGAGCGGCTGGCCCGCTGGCAGTTCTGGCTCCTGTACGTCGGCTTCATCCTGACCTTCGGGCCGATGCACATCGCCGGCATCCTGGGCATGCCGCGGCGGATCTACACCTACGATGGCAGCACCGGGCTGGACCTTCTGGAACCAGCTGACGACGATCGGCGCCATTATCCAGGTTCCGAGTTTTGCGATCTTCGTCTTCAACCTGATCTGCGTCGCTATGGAAGGGCAAGCCGGCCGGCGACGATCCTTGGGACGCCTGGACGCTGGAGTGGGCGACGACCTCGCCGCCGCCGGCTTACAACTTCGAGGAGATCCCGACGGTTCACAGCCGCCGGCCGCTCTGGGATGTGAAGCATCCGGACGACCCGGACTGGAAATACGAATGAGGCAAGGGACACCATGAGCGAAATCAGTCTTCCCGCCGAGCGGTGTGGTCGGCCCTCGCCGGCTGCTGCCTCCACCGATCGTACCGGAACACGGACTCAGTCCCTGCCCAATGGGGAATGATCAGCTTCCTGGTCTCGGAGGCGGCGTTTTTCAGCACCCTGATTGTGGTCTACCTGGCCTTTCTGAGGGCGGACCAATTCGGCCCGACGCCGGACGGTATTGTCGCTGGGCCTGGTCATCGGCACGACCCTCTGCTTGTTGTCCAGCAGCGTTACCGTCCATCTGGCGGAGCGGTCCATGCGGTCCGGATCCGTCGCGGCATTCGTAGGGTGGTGGTCTGCCACCATTGTGCTCGCAATCGTGTTTCTCGCGGGCACGGCCTACGAATGGCAGACTCTTATCTACGAGCACAGCTTGACCATCAGTCGCAACCTGTTCGGGACCACGTATTACACCCTGGTCGGCTTCCATGCGGTCCACGTCACGGTGGGCGTCATCGTCATGCTCACGGTGCTCGGGTTGGTCCTCAGAACGGGTGGCGGGTGGTGGGTTGCGGGTGGCGGAAAAAAACCAAACGGTCCCGCCACCCGCCACCTAACACCCGTCACCCAGTTGGTCTCCTGGTACTGGCACTTTGTAGACGGCGTTTGGGTGGTGGTCTTCACCGTGGTGTACCTAGTCGGAAGGTAGCTGTGGGGAAGGTGGCGGGTGGCGGGTGGCGGGTGGAAACTCGACTGGCACTGGAGATAAAGATGACGCTTCAGCATTATCGGCAGCTGGAAGTTTGGCAATTCGCCATGGACCTGGCGGAGAAGTGCTACCTGGCGACAAGGGAATTCCCAAAGCAGGAGCTGTTCGGTTTCGTGAGCCAGATCCGACGGGCGGCCGTGTCGATGCCGGCGAACATCGCCGAGGGACAGGGGAGGGAACACACCAAGGAGTTCCTCAATCACCTGAGCATTGCCCGAGGATCCCTGATGGAACTGGAAACGCATCTGCTGCTGAGCCGGAGGGTCGGTTTCCTCAACCAAGTGCAATTGGAGGAGCTCTGGCGCTTGCCGATCGAATCAGCCGGATGCTCAGCGGTCTGCGTAAAGCTCTGGAAAAGCGCCTCTAGCACCCGCATCGGCATCTTCACCCGCCACCCACCACCCGCCACCCGCAGGAGTGAGCACAAATGACCGATGATCCGAAGACGACGCCAGGATTAGAAGCCCCGGCCGGGCAGGACGCCGTCCCGATGCCCCGGCCAACGGTTGCTCCCCTGGTGCTGTCGCTGGGCCTGGTTCTGCTGGCGGCGGGCACGGCGCTGGGGCTGGCCTTCCTGGCCATGGGCGTCCTGCTTTTTGTGGCTGGCCTGGGCATTTGGATAACAGCGTTGTTGCCTGGTAGGGGCCATTTCCATGAACCACTGGTTGAGCCGGCGCGACGCCGCAAACCGGTGACGACCGAAAGGCCCCTGGTCGAGCAGTTGAGTTCCGGCATGCCTGGATTTCGCATGCGGCTGCCAATAACTGTGCATCCCACTTCCGCTGGAATCACGGGCGGCCTGATCGGCGGTCTGGTGATGCCGCTGCCAGCCTTGCTCTACGGACTGTTCAGCGGGCACGGCATCTGGTATCCGGTCAACCTGCTCACCGGGATGGTCTTGCCCGCCACAGGCGCCATGAGCGAAGCTGAATTGGAACAATTCAGCTTGCCCTTGCTGCTCACGAGCGGCGTGATCCACGTGGTCATGTCCGTGGTCGTGGGCCTGGTTTACGGCGTGTTGCTGCCGACACTGCCGGCCATGCAAGGGTCCGTGGCCTACGGTGGCCTGCTCATGCCCTTGCTCTGGACCGGCATTACCTTTAGCCTGATTGGCGTCTTCAACCCGGTGCTGCGTGACGGCGTGAGCTGGCCCTGGTTCATCATTTCGCAGTTCATTTTCGGGATGGTCGCGGCCAGCGTGTTTGGCCGAGCCAGGGCGGATGGCCCAATCAAGGCCGGACTGCTCGGGGGTGCTGTTGGCGGCCTGCTCATGCCGGTGCCTGCCGTGGCCTGGGGCGTCCTGACAGGCCACGGCCCGTGGTATCCGGTCAACCTCCTGGCCGCCATGATCTGGCCTGGCATGGATCGCCTGTCGCCTGAGGAGCTTGGTGAGTTTCGCGTGGCCTGGCTGGCCGTCGGACTGGTCATCCACGCCGTGCTGTGCCTCGGCTTTGGCGCTGTTTACGGGGTCGTCCTGCCAAGGTTGCCGGCGGTGCCTGGCGCCTTCGCCTGGGGCGGTATGGTTTTGCCATTGCTTTGGACCGGCATCAGCTATGGCTTGATGGGAATCGTCAACCCCATCCTGCAAGACCGTGTGGATTGGCCGTGGTTCATCATTTCCCAATTCGTATTCGGGGCAGTCACTGCCGTCGTTGTGGACCGTTCGGAAAAAGTGCCCGTGCCACCGGCCGGTGACAAGGTGACAAGGTGACAGGGTGACAAGGTGATTAGGTGACATTGGGACAAGGGAGGGAATGAACCATGAAGATAACATCTAGATCATTTGCCGGCAGGACCGCGAAGGTCACCTTGTCACCTTGTCACCTTGTCACCTTGTCACTGTCACCTTGTCACCTTGTCACCTTGTCACTCTTCCTCATGGGCTGCGACCTTCCCGGCCGGCCCAACCCCGCCGATCGACCGGTGCCGGCCGACCAGGTCATGGATTTCGGCGTCCTGTACGGGCAGAACTGCGCCGGCTGCCATGGCAGCGATGGCAAACTCGGTCCTGCGCCTCCGCTCAATGACCCTCTCTTTCGAGCCATCGTGCCGGAGGACCAGGTGGAGGACATTGTGACCAAGGGGCGGAAAAACACGCTGATGCCCGCGTTCGCCAAGGACAATGGCGGCACGTTGACGACGGCCCAAATCCAGGTGCTGGTCAAGGAGATCAAGGGCGTCCCCTACAAGGTCATTGAAAAACATGAAGCCGGGGCGGTTGTCGTCGAGGTCGTGGTGGATACCCGCGGGATCACACCGAAATGGGGGAACCCAGGCAAGCCGACCAACGGAGTGCCGCCCTACCGCGAGCCGGCGGCCAACACCAACGGCAGCATGGCCGGCAACAAGGACAAGGGGGCCATGGTCTTCGCCCGGGCTTGTGCGGCTTGTCATGGCAACGAAGGCAAGGGCATCGCCAAGGGCAGTGAGACGGTCCACACCATCAACGACCCTGTGTTCCTGGCACTGCTCAGCAATCAGGCCCTGCGCCGCTACGCGATCACCGGACGGCCCGATCTCGGCATGCCAGGCTATGCCGAAGCACGTCCCGACAACGCCGCATTTCGTGCCGCTGACCGATCAGGAGGTTACCGACCTGGTCGCGCTGCTGGCTTCCTGGAGGCGAGAAAATGACGCCAAATAAACCAGACACCAACGCCTGTGGAAACCCTCCCAGCCGGCGCACGTTCTTGCAGTGGCTGACCTACGGGCTGTCGGCCGTGGCCGCCATCGTCCTGGGTCTGCCTGTGGTCGGCTACTTTCTCGGGCGTGCGCACCCGAGCGATCCGCTGGGTTCCCCTGGACGAGGTGAGCCGGTTTCCAGTCAACGAAACCGGCTGAAGACCTTCGATAACCCGCTCCGCCAGCCGTGGGACGGCATGACCGCGCTGACAGGGGTCTACGTCCGCAACCTGGGCCTGGACGAGCAAGGAAATCCACAGTTCCTGGTGTTGGCCGTCAATTGCGCCCACCTAGGCTGTCCGGTTTCCTGGTTCCCACAGTCCGGCTTGTTCATGTGCCCCTGTCATGGCGGCGTCTACTATGCCAACGGCGACCGGGCTTCGGGCCCGCCGCCGCGCGGCCTCTTCCGCTGTGCCTGGCGGGTGCGCGAGGGCCGGCTGGAGATCCAGGCACCCCATTACCCGACCTTGCAGGACACCCTGGTGGAGGGAGACGCTTAGTGAGTTTGGCGCGGGCTAAAGCGGAAGTCGCCAGACTTCCGTAACGACGGAAGGAGTGTGAAATGATTGAGCGGCTGCGGGCACTTGGAAATTGGTTCGACTCCCGCCTGGGCCTGCGCGCGAGTCTGGGGCCGCTGATGAGCCATCCCATCCCCAAGGCGGTCGCGGGGCCGAAGGGTTGGTGGTACGTCTTCGGCAGTGCCTCCCTCACCCTCCTCATGATCCAGATCGTCACCGGGATCGGCCTGGCACTGGTGTACGTGCCGGCCGCCGATCAGGCCTATGAAAGTCTGCTGTTCCTGAATTACGAGCAACCGCTCGGCTGGTTCCTGCGCGCCCTGCACTACTACGCCGGGTCCGGCATGGTGGTCCTGGTGCTGGCACACATGACCCAGGTATTCCTGCACGGGGCCTACAAGTATCCCCGCGAGCTGACCTGGATCGTGGGCGTCTTCCTGCTCCTGTGCACGCTGGGCATGTTCTTCTCCGGCCAGATCCTTCGCTGGGACCCGGACGCCTACTGGGGCCTGGCCGTCGCCGGCTCGATGGCGGGAAGAGTGCCGGTGCTGGGGCCGTGGGTGGTGGAGTTGCTCCTGGGCGGACCGGTGATCGGCGGCAGCGGCTTGAGCCGCTTCTTCACCTTGCATGTTTTCGTCATTCCCGCGTCTGCTGCTGCTCTTCCTGGCCGTTCACCTTTGGCTGGTGATCAGGAAGGGGATCAGTGCGCCCCCGGTCCCCGGCGCGCCGTCAATCCGAAGACCTACGACGCCGAGTATGAACAGGAGCTGAAAAGCGGCGTGCCCTTCCTGGGCGAGGCCATGCGGAAGGATATATTCTTCTCCGCCCTGGCAGTCATCGTGGTCGTGGTCCTGGCCGCGCTGCTCGGACCCAAGGGACCCACCGCCCCGCCCAATCCCACGTCTGGGAGGTGCGAACCCTCGGCCCGAATGGCCGTTCCTCTGGCTCTTCGGCCTGCTGTCGCTCAGTCCCGCCGGGGCCGAGACGTTCATCATCCTGGTGTTCCCAGTGATCTTGATCCTTGCCCTGTTCCTCGTTCCGTTCGTGTCCAATCGCGGCGAACGCGCTCCGAGCCGCCGACCGGTGGCCGTCCTGGCGGTCATCGTGATCTGCACGGTCTTCGCCGCCTTGACCTACCAGGGGGCGACGGCACCGTGGTCGCCGCAAATGTCCGCCTGGAGTGGGGAGCCGATCCCGGAAGACATCGTGCGCAGAGCACTCCGCGGCAGCTCCAGGGGGCCGTGGTCTTCCAGAACAAGGACTGCCGCAACTGTCACGCCCTGGAAGGCAGCGGCGGCAAACGCGGCCCGGACCTGACAGCGGTCGGGGCCCGCCTGACGTCCGGCCAGCTCATCGAGCAGGTCAGCAACGGAACGCCCGGGGGCGGCAACATGCCGGCGTATGGCAAGCAGATCAGCCCGGACGAGATGACGGCCCTGGTCGATTTCCTGGCGAGCTTGCGGCCGCCGGGCCAGCCGAAGGCCGGTCGCGGCAGACCCTAGCTCGGAAAAGCAACAGCCATGAGTCCCACGCTCGACGCCTTTCTGCGCTCGTGGCCGTTCGACCCATGGCTCCTGGCCGCCCTCGGCCTGACCGCCGGCATTTACCTGCGCGGCTGGCTGGCGCTGCGCCGGCGGAACCCGCTGCGCTGGCACGCCGGCCAGCTCTGCGCCTTTTTGCGGAGGACTGGCGGCTATCTACCTGGCCCTGGCGTCGCCGATCGAGCCGTTCGCCGCACTGTTGCTGCAAGTCCACATGCTCCAGCACCTGCTGCTGATGATGGCCGCGCCGCCGCTGCTCTGGCTGGGAGCGCCGCTGTTGCCGCTGCTCCGCGGGCTTCCGCAGCCGGTGCGCACGTACTGGGTCGCGCCGCTCTTGCGCTCGCCGGCGCTCCGCAGGCTTCTTCGCGCGGCTGACCCACCCGGCGGCGGCCCTGCCTCTGTTTGTCGCGACCACCTGGCTGTGGCACGCGCCGGCAGCTTACGAACTCGCCCTGCGCTCCAGCGGCTGGCATTATCTCCAGCACGCCTGTTTCCTGGCCACGGGCCTGCTGTTTTGGTATCCCGTCGTCCGGCCGTATCCCAGCCGCCCGCGCTGGTCGCTCTGGCTTCTGTTGCCTTACTTGATCCTGGCGGACGTGCAAAACACCGTCCTGTCGGCCCTGCTGACGTTCTCCGACCACGTCCTGTATCCGCATTATCTTCAAGTCCCGCGGCTCGGACGGCTCTCCGCCCTGGAAGATCAATCAGCGGCCGGCGTCCTCATGTGGGTGCCCGGTTCCCTGGCCTTTCTCGTGCCCCTGTTCGCGATCGGCTTCCGGCTTCTGTATCGGCCAGGAGTCAGAGCAGGGGAGTGGGCAGGAGCAGTGGGCAGGAGCAGGAGAGACAGAGGGCACGAGACGTGGGCAGGAGGCGGAGTTACAGGTCGAAGTCGAATTGAGTGTCGGGCGCATTCCCCTTCCTCTCGTTGATCTCGCCTTCTCCGACTCCTGCCTCCGCGTCGGACCCCTGGTTTCGATCTGCTGCGCGTCCCGCTGCTGGGTCGGTTCCTGAAATGGCGGCATGCCCGGCTCGCCATGCAGCTGCCGCTGGTGGCGCTGGCAGGCGTCCTGATCCTGGACGGGTTGCGTGGGCCGCAGGTCGGCCCCATGAACCTCGCCGGCGTCCTGCCCTGGATTCACTGGCGCGGCCTGCTGATCCTGAGCTTGCTGGCGGCGGGCAACTTCTTTTGCATGGCGTGTCCGTTCCTCGTGCCCCGGACCCTGGCCCGCCGCTGGCTCCCGACGGGCCGCAGCTGGCCGCGCTGGCTGCGGAGCAAGTGGCTGGCGGTGGTCCTGCTCGTGCTGTTCCTGTGGGCTTACGAGGCGTTCAGCTCTGTGGGACAGCCCGTGGTGGACGGCGTGGCTGGCGCTGGGTTACTTCGCCCTGGCCTTTGTCATCGACGGCTTCTTCCGCGGCGCCGCTTTTTGCAAATACCTCTGCCCCATCGGCCAGTTCAACTTCGTGCAATCGCTGGTTTCGCCGCTGGAAGTGAAGGTCCGCGACCCGGAGGTCTGCGCGACGTGCCGGACCAAGGATTGCATCCGCGGCAGGGACGGGATTCCCGGCTGCGAATTGCACCTGTTCCAGCCCCGCAAGGCCGGCAACATGGACTGCACTTTTTGCCTCGACTGCGTCCACGCCTGCCCCCATGACAACATCGGCATGTCGGCCAGGCCGCCCGGCAGCGACCTCTGGCACGACGGCCCCCGGCTCCGGCGTCGGGCCGCTCGGCAAACGCCCCGACCTGGCGGTCCTGGTCGTGGTCCTGGTGTTTGGCGCCTTCGCCAACGCGGCGGGGATGGTCGGCCCGGTCCTGGCGTGGCGCGACCGGCTGAGTTCCTTCCTGGGACAGCCGTCGCCGCTCTTGGTAACCAGCCTGTTTTACTTCTTCGGCCTTCTGGTGCTGCCCTTGCTGGCAGTCGGCGGCGCGGCCGTTCTGAGCCGTCGGTGGGGCCGGCTCGCCGCCAGTTGGTTCGAGGTGGCGACGCGCTATTCGTACGCCCTGGTCCCTCTGGGCTTCAGCATGTGGCTGGCGCATTACAGTTTTCACTTGTTGACGAGCTATGACACGGTGGTTCCCGCGGCGCAGCGTTTCGCTGCTCGACCTCGGCTGGTCCGCTCTTGGACAGCCGCAGTGGGTGGCCGCTTGCTGCCGCCCCGTGGCGGATTGGCTGCCGCGCCTGGAGGTCCTCTTCCTCGACCTGGGACTGCTGCTGTCGCTGTACACCGGTTATCGCATTGCCCTGGCCCAGTCGCCGCCGACTGTCGCAAGCCTTGTGGGCGCTGGCGCCGTGGGCACTGCTGATGACGCTGCTGTTCGCGGCGGGCATCTGGCTCGTGTTTCAGCCCATGCAGATGCGGGGCACTTTTGAAGGATGACGGAGCAAAGATGAAACGAACGACGCTGACAATGATCTGCTTGCTTCTGGTTTCATCCTTCATCCTTCTCCTTCTTCCTTTCTTCGAGTGCGGACGGGGGCACCGTCCGTCTGTCGGAGCAGAAGGGCAGCTATCGCATTACCGTTTTTACCGCGCCGGACCGCCTTGCGGGCCGGCCCCGTGGACATCAGTGTGCTTGTGCAGGAGGCCGCCACGGGGGAGCCGGCGGCCGGGATATGCATGTCACCATCAAGGCAGTGCGGCGCGGTTCCACCGACGTGGCACTTCGTCAGCCGCGCCACCACCGAGGCGGCCACCAACAAGCTCTATCATGCGGCCATTTTCGACCTTGCCCGAGCCGGGCTGGTACGCGGTGGAGGTGTCCATCGACGGGGCCTGAGCGAAGGGCTCAGGTTCGCTTCGAGCTGGAAGCCGCCGAACCCTTGCCGCCATGGCTAGCCATGTGGCCATGGGTCGGCTGGCCGATCGTGGCGATTTGCTCTTTGGCATTCACCAACTGCTGGTGATAAGGCGGTGTCGTGGAGCCGCGAACCCGGATAAAATCAGGATGCCAGTGCTGCCGGCTGAATAAGGGAAAACTAGCCTCGAATCCTGGTTCCCCCGTTTGATTTGCGCAGATCCTCTAATCGTTATGTTCGGAAACGTCGATACATTCCGTATACATCGTTACGCCATGACTGTACGCATCATTTTCCTTGAGCCGCCTTATTTGGGCCAGGATTAGATATGAGAACAACATGGGTGTCGCTATTCAGCTTGTTTTTTATTCAGGGCGGGCTGTTCGCTCAGACTCCCGTCGCCCCTGCTCCGATTGCCCGATTGGGGGTTCCAGCGGCCAGTACCGCGAATGACCAGGGCACCCTTGGACAGGTGGAATCCACGCCTCCCCTGCAACCCCCCAATTCCCCGCGAGTTCCGCCAGTCAATACACCAGCGTATTCGCCGCCACAAAACCAGCCCTTTGTTTATCCACCCGTCGCGACCTCGGTTCAGCCGGCCGCCTCACTGGCGCCGGCCGACTCGTCCGCTTTCGTGAGGCCGGACAATTCCTCGAGGTTCTGGGCCGGCGCGGAGTACGTCTTCTGGTTCGTGCAGGGGAGCAAGCTGCCGCCGTTGGTAACAGCCAGCCCCGCGGGCACGTCATTGGCCAACGCCGGTGTGCTTGGCGCTCCAGGCACAACCGTTCTGCTCGGCGACCAGGCGGTCAACAGCGACATGAGGTCGGGGGGACGGTTTGCACTGGGCGGCTGGCTCGATGATTCGCATACCTTCGGCCTGGAGACCGACGTGCAGTTGATCGGCGGAAATGCGTCGCGCTTCCTGGCCAGCTCCGATGGCAGTCAGATCCTCGCCCGCCCCTTCGTTGACGCCACCACCTCCGCTGAAATTGCCGAGCTCGTTTCCTTTCCCGGCATCACCAAAGGCGCCGTGGCGGTGCAATCAAACTCCGACCCTTTGATCGTGGCCGACGTCGTGCTGCGCAACGCACTTTGCGGAGATTGCTGCCGGCAGGTGGATTTCCTGGTCGGCTACCGCTACTTGCATTTCGCGGAGAGTTTGCAAATCGAGGAAAACTTGACGACGCTCGATCCCTTGACGCAGGGGACCAATTTTCAGTTAAGCGACCGCTTCGCCACGCGCAACGACTTCAATGGCGCCCTGGTGGGGCTGGAAACCCAGTGGAAGCTGGGTTGCTTGTCCCTCGATGTCGCCGGAAAACTGGCGTTTGGCGATCTGCGCCGCGAAGTGGACATCATCGGCAGCACCGTCATCACCGCTCCCGGTGCGGCGCCCCTGGCTTATCCGGGCGGGTTGCTGGCGTTCCGAGCAACGGCGGCAATTTCGTTTCCGATCACTTTGTCTGCATGCCCGAGCTCGACGTGACGGCCGGTTGGCAGATTACATCACACCTTCGCGCCACGGTCGGTTACTCCCTGCTCTGGCTGACCGACATGGTCCGTCCGGGCGATCAGGTCGATCGAACGGTCAATCCTAACTCGCTGCCGCCGGCGCTGCCGTCCACGCCAATTGGACCGACCTTCACGCTTCGGGATACCGACTTCTGGGTCCAAGGCATTCGGGTTGGCATGGAACTGCGCTTCTGAGCCAATTCACCGATTCCGCCGCATATTAACCCGAAGCGTAAACGAGGTCCTGCATTTTTCCCGCGCTTACTCTTCGGGTTGGTATCGCAGGATCGAGCAGATTTATCCGGCCATTCCGCGCACTCATGCTTTTCAATGCAATCACTACCGTCGCCACAATGCGACGACGATCCTCCCCCACTTGCTCAAATCTGACCTATCCTTCATTGTTTCATTTCCGGCCGTGAACTCTTCTTGCATTGCCTGCCAAATGGCCGCATCAGGAATAAACCCCCAAGGACCTGCCATCATGCGTAAATTCCCAGCCCGGCTTCGGGATTGGTTTCGCTTGTCCAGCCTTTTTGAACTACCCCAAAAAATCAAAAAACACAAGCGACGACCGACTTACCGTCCCAGGTTGGACCGGCTGGAGGATCGCTTGGCGCCGGCAGCCGTACCGATTGTCGGTCTGACGGCGCCGTCGGCACCATTTATCGGCACCAATATTGCACTGGCGATCAACTTCAGCAATCCGAGTGGCAGCGGCGCGACCAACGCCGGTTTTGCGCCGTGGGACTATGCCGTTTTGCCGCAAACGGGGTTTCAGGGCTCATTCCCCGGCACCACGCCCGCCAACGCCTACGACGGAATCAGTTTCAACGCCGGCGTGACCCCGACCTACCTCGGCGCGGCGGTGACGTACCAGGAAATCGACGTGCCGGCCAGCGGGCAGGTCACCGGACCGGCCTTCGCCGCCCAGGGCTCCAGCGGGGCCCCGATCGTGCTCACCGGCCTGACGCCGGGCAACCAGGTCGTCTTCTTCCAGCTCCCCTTCGGCAGCTACGCCGTCGATCAGCCCGGCGGCACCATCGACTTCGGCGGCACCGTCAGCAATCTGGCGACAGTGAACCAACCGTTGACGATCACCGCCGGCGGCGGCTTCTCGCTGGGCAATGACGCCCTGAGCGATCCTTCCACCGATCCGCCGCTCGTCAGCAGCACAACCACCTCGACCGTTACGCCGACGCTTTTCACCGTGACCAAGACCTACCTTGGCCCCGAAAACGAAACCGCCACCGGGCCGAACTTTCCCGGAGCAATACGAGATCGACGTCAGCGTGGCGCCGGGCCAGACATTGACCAACTTCCAGATCACCGACGCCGCTCCCCAGCAGCGAACAGTGGCTCGGCGCCGGCAGCGTCACCGCGTCGGCCAACGGCGGCACCTTCACTGGATTGACCGGCACCACGGCGACGACCACGACGCCCGGCGGCAATCTCGTCGTCAATTTTTCCCAGATCGTCGGCACCGGCGGAGCGACCGACGCCAAAGTGGTCTTCGGCTTCTTCGTCCCCGAACTCGATGCGTCGAATGCGCAAATTCTCCCCCTGGGTACCGGCGACTTCGAGAACATCACCAATACCGCCACCGGCAGCGGCAGCTGGACCCCCATCGATCCGCGCGATGCCGCCGGCCCCGTCACGCAGACGTCCAACTCGGTCACCATCACGGCCAAGTCGATTGCCGTGCAAAAATCGGTCGCCGTGGTCGGGCGGCGGCCCGGTCGTTCAAGGGGCGACCTTGCAATACACGATCAACTTCCAGATCTCCGATTACTTCGCCTTCAATGACCTCAACATCGCCGACCTGCTTCCCGACGGCGTGCGCTTCGACAGCGGCTTCACCCCAACGCTTTCCGTCACGCAGCACACCGGCGACAGTGCGGCGGCCGGGTTTCAGGCAGGCAATGTCGCCGTCGGCGGCGTCAATGCCGACGGCTCGCAGACCGTGAATTTCGACGTTTCCGACGAACTGATCACCCGCGCCGACCCAGCCGGCGGCGACCTGATCGGCGGCGACATCCCTCTCGGCGGAACCGGTGGCTCGGCGCCCGGCAACACCAATCCGAGTCTGTTCGCGCCAGGCACGACGGGCCAAATCGTCTTTCAGGCCATCATCCAGCAGGCAGTACAGCGTCAGGACGTCGCCCACGGGCAACAAGGACATCAAGCAAGGCGACTCGCTGACCAACATCGTTCCCGACCGCAGCAATTCGCTCACGCCCAACACCGGCGGCCAGGTGCTCAGTTACGCGGACCTGACCGGCACCGGCACATTCCAGGCCGACACCAGCTCCGCCACCGTGACCATCGCCATCGGTCGCTCAGCCAAGAGCATCTACGCCATCAACGGTTCGACAGCTGTCACCAGCCCGTTTGAAGTGCAGGCCGGCGACGACGTGACCTACGAGCTGACCTACACGGTGCCGACCGGAACGCTGGAGAACCTGCGTTTGACCGACTATCTTGCCGCTGCCGGTCTTTGACGCCACCGACGGCGGCAGCACCACGGCGTTCACCTTCGACAACATTTCATCGGCAACGGCGCCGGCGGCGTATCACCGCCCAGTTCGGCCCGGCGGATCAATACCTGACGACCTTCGAAACGGGCCTGGGCTACGCTCCGCCGACGATTTCCACGCCGACCGACGGCACCAACCGGGCCATCTTCATTTTCCCGCAGGACCTGCAAAATCCAGCAGCAGGACACCAGCACCATCGACATTCTGTTCACGGTGCCGGTGCTCGATAAGCCGTTCGCTGACGGGCTGTTCCTGACCAACCAGGCGAATTCGCGAGGAAGGCAACACCGCCGCCGACGTCTCCACGGCCAACACCATCGCTCAGATCGAGCTGACGCAGCCGAACCTCACCATCGCCAAGAGCGTCGTCGCCAGCAGCCTCGGCAGCAAGACCTTCGGCGCGGTCACCTTCAGCAGCGCCCAAATCGGCACGGCCAACCAGCGCCTGGACCGGGACCATCACTTCGAGCGGTCTGAGCAGCAACCCGATCAGCGCGAACCTGAGCGGCCCGCAAGCCGGCGATTTCGTCGAGTTCGCCATCATCGTGCAGAACACCGGCCTGGGCTACCACGGTGCCTTTGACGTGGAGCTCAACGACACCCTCCCGGCCGGCTTTGTGATTCCCTTCGGCGGACTGGATCTGCAGGTGCGCGACGGCACGGGTACGCCGCTCGGCTTACACCGACCTTGGGACCGGCCTCTTCGACCCGTCGGGCGGCATTCAACTGACCGACCCGAGCGCGACCCAGGGGAGCCTGACGGCATACAACGCGAGCAGCGGCAACAACATCGCCGTCATCACCTACGACCTGCAACTGGAGCCCGACAGCACCCAGTCCGACGCCGTCCATCCGGGGCAAGCGCTGACGAACACCGGCTCGCTCAATAACTATGCCGCCAAGCCAGGCGGCGTCGATTATCTGTCCACGCCGTTGACTGCCACCGCCACGGTGACCATCGCCGTGCCCTTGAACACCAAGTCGTTGGTCACCACATCCGAGGCGTCCACCACGGGCAACAACGTGGCCATCGGCGAAATCGTCCGCTATCAACTGGTGGTGCAGATTCCGCAGTCGTCGTCAACGGACTTCCAGATCGTGGATCAGCTTCCCGCCGGCCTGAGCTACCTCGACGACGGCACGACCACGGTCGGTTTCGTGTCGGCGAGCGGCTCCGCCTTGACGTCCTCCGATCCGACGATCAACAGCTTGACTGGGCTTAATTTCACCGGGACCAGCTCCAACATCACGCCGACGGCCGAGTTTCCCTCGGCCGACATCAGCGGCGGCACCGGCAGCGGCGGCGCCTTCCAGGACGGCAATCATCCCGTCTTCAGCTTCAGCACGGTCATCGATAACGACACCAACGACGCCAACCCCGAATTCATTGTGCTTCGACTTCAACGCTCTCGTGGACAACGTGGCCGTCAACACCACCGGGCATGGCGATGTCAATAATTTCGTTGATCACATCAACGGCACCAAGGTCGGCCCCACCTCCAACAGCATCACCGTCACCGTGGTGCAGCCGGCCATCACGACGATGAAGTCGGTCAGTCCCAACCCCGCCCAAATCGGCGACGCGGTGGTCTACACGATCACCTACACGAATACCGGCAACAACGACGCCTTCGATTCGGTGCTGACCGACACACTTAACAGTGCGTTGACTGTCACCAGCATATCCGTGGCAGAGTCGAGCAGCGTCATTGAACGTCACGGATAATTCCGCTGCCGCCACCAACAGCGTTGACGTCTTCGTCGGTGACATTCCCGTCAACGACAACGTCACGGTCACGGTGGACGCCACCGTCAACGCGGCTACCGTCGGCCAGCCGATTCCCAACACGGCCTACGCGGTCTGGACCAGCCTGCCCAACGACGGCACTCCCAACGGCAGCCCCGGCAACGATACCGGCTCTACGACGCCCGGCGCCAGCGGCGCGGTCAACGGCGAACGCAACGGCACCACCGCCCCGCTCTCCACCAACACTTACGCCAGCAACGGCTCCGCGACCCTCGACATCATCAATCCGGCGCCGGTCAAGTCGCTCGTCACCACCTCCGAGGCCTCGACCACCGGCAATAACGTCGCCATCGGCGAAATCGTCCGCTATCAACTAGTCGTGCAGATTCCGCACGCCACCTCGCCCAGTTACCAGATCATCGACCAACTCCCCACCGGCTTGAGCTTCCTCAATGACGGCACGATCAAAGTCGCCTTCGTGTCGGCCAGCGGCACCACGCTGACATCCAGCGATTCGACGATCAACAGCCTGCCCGGGCTCAACTTCGCCGGTTCCAGCTCCAACGTCACGCCGACGGCTACCTTCCCCTCGTCCGACATCAGTGGCGGAACCGGCAGCGGCGGGGCGTTTGTCGACGGTAATCAGCCGGTGTTCAGCTTCAGCAACGTGACCAATTCCGATACGAACAACTCCGACCCCGACTACATCGTCCTCGATTTCAACGTCCTGGTGGACAACGTCGCCGGCAATACCACGGGTCACGTGGACGTCAACACGTTCATCGACAAGGTCAGCGGCGCCCAGGTCGGCCCGGCCTCGAACGCGATTGATGTCACCATCGTCCAGCCGTCGATCACGAATGTCGCCAAGACAGTGCAATCCACCGGTCGCGACCCCGGCGATACGGTCGACTATCGCGTCACTTATTCGAACACCGGCGGCAACGATGCCTTCCAGGCGCGGACGATCGACAGCCTCCCCGCCAGCTTGAGCTTCAACGTTGGCAGTGAAAGCGTCACACTCGGCGGCGGCGCAACGGGTGTAACCGACAATTCCTCAGGCAACACGCTGGACATCACCATCGGCGATGTTCCCGTCGGCGGCACCGTCCAGATCAACTACACCGCGAACATACTCACGACCGACACTGCCGGCGAATCGATTACCAACACCGCCAACGTCACTTACGCCAGCTTGCCCGGTCCCTTCGGCACCACGGTCAACGCGACCGGCTCCAGCACGCCTGGTTCCGCAGGCTCTGGCACTGGCGAACGCAACGGCACGGGCGGCGTCAACAGTTATTTTGACGGTTCAAGCCAGATTATAACCATCAACAGCAGCACGCTCACCGGCTTCGTCTACCAGGATCTCAACAACAACGGCGTCAAGGACGCCGGCGAGCCGGGAATCAGCGGCGCCACCGTCACACTGACCGGCACCAACTTCCTCGGCACTGCGGTTAGCAGCACCGCGATCACCAATGCCAGCGGCCAATACTCCTTTACGAACCTGCTGCCTAGCGACGTCAATGGTTACACTGTCACCGTGACTCAGCCGGCCGCGTACCTTCAAGGCAAGGAGACGCCGCCATCGAACAGCAACTTTAGCGGAACGGTTGGCGCTGGCTCCAACTTCGGCTCGGATAGCACCAACAACCTCTACTCCGGGATCGTCGTGGGCCACGAGTCGGACTTGACCGGCTCGAATTACAACTTCGGCGAGCTGCCGCCGGCAACGGTGTCTGGGTCCGTCTACATCGACGCCAACGACGACGGCGTCCGTCAAGGCAGTGAAACCGGGATCAGCGGCGTTCAGGTCGAGCTGCAAGGGACCGACGATCTCGGCGATACGATCACGCAATTCACCAGCACCAATGGCACCGGCAACTTTAGCTTCGCTGGTCTGCGTCCCGGGAGCTATTCCGTCAGCGAACCGACGCCGCCCGCGGGCTATCTCAACGGCCTCGACAATCAGGGCAACAATGCGGCTGGCGTGATCGCGGGAAGTGCGACCGGGCCGCGCCAAATCCCCGGTTCCGGCACCATCACCCTTGGCGTCGGCGCGACCAGCGCCAACAACATGTTCGGCGAGCTGCAACCCGCGAGCCTGGCTGGCTTCGTCTACGTCGATGCCAACAACGACGGCGTCAAGCAAGCCGGCGAAGCGGGCATCGCCAATGTGACCGTCACTCTGACCGGCACCGATGACCTCGGCGATTCGATCAATCAGGCGGTCGCCACGCTAAGCAGCGGGGCTTACAGCTTCACGAACCTTCGTCCGGGAACCTACATCATCGCCGAGTCCCAACCGACGAGCTATGAAGAGGGAAAAGACACCATCGGCACACCAGGGGGCAACGCCGCCGTTCAGGATGTTTTCTCGAACATCGTGCTGAATGAAAGCGTAAATGGGACTAACAACAACTTCGGCGAACGCCTCACCGCCGATTTGGCGATCAACAAAACCGACTACCAGACAACCGCGATTCCAGGAACGCCGATCGCCTACACGATCACGATCACCAACAACGGGCCCAGCACGGTCAACACCTTGACCATGACCGACGTGGTCCCGGCTGCGATTTTGAATCCTGTCTTCAGCGGCGCCAGCTCGGGTACGTTCAGCTCCGCGACCGGCCTCTGGACCGGCCTTACCCTGACGTCGGGCCAGAATATCACCATTCAAATGACTGGGACTGTCGATCCCGCCGCCACGGGAACTCTGAGCAACACCGCGACGGTCAGCAACGCCCAGGACGGCAGTGGCAATCCGATCCTCGATCCGATCTCCGCCAACAACTCCTCCACGGACATCGACACGCTGACGCCCCAAGCGACCCTGACCATTTCCAAAACCGACGGCACGGCGACCTATACGGCGGGGACATCCACAACCTACACGATTGTCGTGACCAACACCGGCCCCAGTGACGTCACCGGCGCCGCGGTTACAGACACTCTCCCCAGCGCCATCACAAGCGATACCTGGACCGCCGCCTACGCTGCCAGTTCAAACGGGCCCGCCAATGGCACCGGAAACATCAGCACCGACGTCAACCTTGCGACCGCCGGCACGGCGACGTTCACCGTCGTCAGCAACATCGCTTCCACCGCGACCGGCAACCTGGTCAACACCGCCACCGTCACCAACCCGATCAACGACATCTTAAGTTCTGCCACCGACACCGATACGCCCAACCCGATTTCCGATTTGGCCATCACCAAGACCGATGGTTTAACGACGGTGATTCCGGGCAACGCGCTCACCTACACCATCGTTGTCACCAACAATGGCCCCACTTTCGCGGCCGGCGCGACGGTCGTCGACAACATGCCGGCTGCTTTCCTCGGCGCCGCCTGGACAGTAGTCTATGCCGGCGCCGGGTCGAGCGGTCCCGCCAGCGGCACGGGCAACATCAACACACCAATCAGCGTGGCCGTCGGCGGCACTGCCACCTTCACCGTCACCGGGACAGTGGTTTCCACGGCGACCGGCACGCTCTCCAACACGGCCACGGTCGCTCCGCCCACCGGGACCACCGACAGCAATCCCAACAACAATAGCGCTACACAAAGCAACCCACTGACTCCGCAAGGCGATTTGTCAATCACCAAGACCGACGGCACCGCCACCTACACCGCGGGCACGGCGGACACCTACACCATCGTAGCAAGCAACAGCGGGCCGAGTTTTGTCACCGCCGCGACCGTCGCCGACAACATCCCGGCCAGTTTCACCGGCGCAACCTGGACCGCTGTCTATACCGGCGTCGGCTCGACCGGGCCCGCCAGCGGTTCCGGCAGCATCAACGCCGCCGTTAATCTCGCCTCGGGCGGAAATGTGACATTCACGCTTACAGGATCGATTCTGTCCACGACCACCGGCAACCTGGTCAACACCGCCACGGTGGCGGCACCCAGCGGATTCACGGACACCAACCCCAACAACAACAGCGCCACCGACACCGACACTCCCAACCCGATCTCCGATTTGGCCATCACCAAGACCGATGGTCAAACGACGGTGATTCCGGGCGATGCGATCACCTACACGATTGTCGCCACCAACAACGGGCCAACTTTCGCGGCCGGCGCGATGGTCGTGGACACCATGCCCGCAACCTTCCTCGGCGCCGCCTGGACCGTCGTCTACGCCGGTACCGGTTCAAGCGGCCCCGCCAACGGCACTGGCAATATCAATACGCCGCTCAACCTTGCCGTCGGCGGCACCGCCACTTTCACGGTGACCGGCACCGTCGCGTCCACGGCGACCGGCACGCTCTCCAACACGGCCACGGTGGCTCCTCCTACCGGGACCACCGACAGCAATCCAAACAACAATAGCGCCACTGTCAACAACCCACTGACACCGCAAGGCGATTTGTCGATCACCAAGACCGACGGCAGCGCCACCTACACCGCGGGCACGGCGGACATCTACACCATTGTGGTGAGCAATAGCGGGCCAAGCTTCGTCACCGGTGCGACTGTCACCGACAACCTCCCGGCTAACCTGACCGGCGCCACCTGGACCGCGGTCTACACTGGCACGGGCTCGAGCGGAGCGGCGAGCGGCTCAGGCAGCATTGGCACCGCGATCAATCTCGCCGCCGGCGGCACGGCCACGTTCACCCTCAGCGCCACCAGTTTGTCCACGGCCACCGGGAACCTGGTCAACACGGCCACCGTGGCCGCCCCACCCACCTTCACCGACACCAACCCCAACAACAACAGCGCTACCGACACCGATACGCCCTTCCCGATCTCCGATTTGGCCATCACCAAGACCGATGGCCAAACGACGGTGATTCCGGGCAACGCGCTCACCTACACCATCGTTGTCACCAACAATGGCCCCACTTTCGCGGCCGGCGCAACGGTCGTCGACAACATGCCGGCTGCTTTCCTCGGCGCCGCCTGGACAGTAGTCTATGCCGGCGCCGGTTCGAGCGGTCCCGCCAGCGGCAGCGGCAACATCAACACGCCAGTCAGCGTGGCCGTCGGCGGGACAGCCACGTTCACGGTGACCGGAACCGTCGTTTCCACCGCGACCGGCACGCTCACCAACACGGCCACGGTCGCTCCACCCACCGGGACCACGGACAGCAATCCCAACAACAATAGTGCTACACAGAGCAACCCAATGACACCGCAAGGCGATTTATCAATCACCAAGACTGACGGCAGCGCCACCTACACCGCGGGCACAGCGGACACCTACACTATTGTGGCGAGCAACAGCGGGCCGAGTTTCGTCACCGCCGCGACCGTCGCCGACAACGTCCCCGCAAGCTTCACCGGTGTCACCTGGACCGCGGTCTATACCGGCGTCGGCTCGACCGGCCCAGCCAGCGGTTCCGGCAGCATCAACGCCGCCGTTAATCTCGCCTCGGGCGGAAACGTCACCTTCATGCTCACGGGGAACATTCTGTCCACGACCACCGGCAATCTGGTCAACACGGCCACGGTGACCGCACCCACCGGATTCACGGACACCAACCCCAACAACAACAGCGCCACCGACACCGACACTCCCAACCCGATCTCCGATTTGGCCATCACCAAGACCGATGGTCAAACGACGGTGATTCCGGGCAACGCGCTCACCTACACCATCGTTGTCACCAACAATGGCCCCACTTTCGCGGCCGGCGCAACGGTCGTCGACAACATGCCGGCTGCTTTCCTCGGCGCCGCCTGGACCGTCGTCTACGCCGGTATCGGTTCAAGCGGGCCGGCCAACGGCAGCAGCAATATCAATACGCCGCTCAACCTGGCCGTCGGCGGCACCGCCACTTTCACGGTGACCGGGACCGTCGCGTCCACCGCGACCGGCACGCTCTCCAACACGGCCACGGTGGCTCCTCCCACCGGGACCACCGACAGCAATCCCAACAACAATAGCACCACGGCCACCAATCCGCTGACCCCGCAAGGCGACCTGTCGATCACCAAGACCGACGGCAGCGCCACCTACACCGCGGGCACGGCGGACACCTACACCATCGTGGTGAGCAACAGCGGGCCAAGCTTCGTCACCGGTGCGACTGTCACCGACAACCTCCCGGCTAACCTGACCGGCGCCACCTGGACCGCGGTCTATTCTGGCACGGGCTCGGGCGGAGCGGCGAGCGGCTCAGGCAGCATCGGCACCGCGATCAATCTCGCCGTCGGCGGCACGGCCACATTCACCCTCAGCGCCACCAGTTTGTCCACGGCCACCGGGAACCTGGTCAACACGGCCACCGTGGCCGCCCCACCCACCTTCACCGACACCAACCCCAACAATAACAGCGCTACCGACACCGATACGCCCTTCCCGATTTCTGATTTGGCCATCACCAAGACCGACGGCCAAACGACGGTGATTCCGGGCACCGCGATCACCTACACCATTGTTGTCACCAACAACGGCCCGAGTTTCGCTGCCGGCGCGACGGTCGTCGACAACGTGCCGGCAATCTTCCTCGGCGCCGCCTGGACCGTGGTCTATGCCGGCATCGGTTCGAGCGGTCCCGCCAGCGGCACGGGCAACATCAATACGCCCGTCAGCGTGGCAGTCGGCGGCACTGCGACTTTCACGGTGACAGGGACCGTCATTTCCACCGCGACCGGCACGCTCTCCAACACTGCCACGGTCGCTCCTCCCACGGGGACCACCGACAGCAATCCCAACAACAATAGCGCCACTGACAACAACCCGCTGACGCCGCAAGGCGATCTGTCAATCACCAAGACCGACGGCAGCGCCACCTACACCGCGGGCACGGCCATCACTTACACCATTGTGGCCAGGAACAGCGGGCCCAGCTTCGTCACCGCCGCGACTGTCGCCGACCTGGTTCCCGCCAACATCACCGGTGTCACCTGGACCGCGGTCTACGTGGGCACCGGCTCGACCGGGCCGGCCAGCAGTTCCGGCAACCTTAACGCCGCCGTCAACCTTGCCGCCGCCGGCAGCGTCACTTTCACGCTTACTGGAACCATCCTCTCCTCGGCCGCGGGAAACCTGGTCAACACCGCCACGGTGGCCGCACCCATTGGCTTTACCGACACCAACCCCAACAACAACAGCGCCACTGACACCGACACTCCCAACCCGATCGCCGATCTGGCGGTGACCAAGACCGGCCCCGCTACCGCCATTGCCAACGACACGGTCACCTATTCGATCACTGTCAAGAACAACGGACCCAGCGACGCCCAGGCCGTCAGCCTCACCGACCCAATGCCCGCCGATGTGAGCTTCGTCTCACAGATGCAAATCAGCGGGCCGATCTTCGCGTTGAGCGCACCCACCGGCAACGTCGACGACACCATCGCCACGCTCAGCGCCGGCGCATCGGCGGCATTCCAGGTCGTCGTCCACGTTGATAACCCCTCACCGCCGGGAATAGTTGTCACCAACATAGCCACCGTCGCCAGCACGACCCCAGACAGCAATCTTGCGAACAATACGTCACAGGTGCAGACCACGATCGGCGGTACTACCGTGTCGGGGTTCGTTTACATCGACAGCAACACCAACAAAGCCAGGGATGCCGGCGAACCGGGCATTGGGGGCGTCATCATCAGCCTTGTGGATAGCACCGGCAACCTGATCGCCACCACTACCACGGCGATCGACGGCTCCTACACCTTCCACGACCTGGCCACTGGCGCTTACACCATCCTCGAGACCGCGCCCGCGGGTTACGGCAGCAGCACGCCCCACCTTCTCGCCATCAATCTGCCGGCCGGCGGACTGGTCAATGAAAACTTCGGCGCAACCACCGGCAGCGTCAGCGGCACTGTCTATTTCGACGGCAACAACGACGGCATCCAGGAAACCGGCGAACCGGGCATCCCTAACGTCACCGTCACGCTCACCGGCACCGACATCGACGGCAACCCCGTCAACCGGGCTGTTTCCACGGCAGTGAACGGTACCTATGGTTTCGCTGGCCTACTGGCTCCCAGCGCCGCGGGTTACACGCTCACCGAGACGCAGCCGGCAAACTTTACCGCGGGCAAGGACGCAGCCGGTGCCGCGGGCGGTGTCACCACGGTCCAGGATGTGATCAGCGCCATCAATCTTGTCGGCGGTGAAAATGCTCCCGGCTACAACTTCGCCCAGCGCGGGACCGTCGTCGCCGGCACGGTCTACATCGACCTCAACAAAAACGGCACGCTCGACCCTGGCGAGCCCGGCGAGGGCGACGTCCCCGTCACGCTCCTGAACAGCAGCGGCAACACCGTCGCCAGCACACTCTCCAACCCGGACGGCTCCTATCTTTTCAGCGGCATTGTCGCGGGCAATTACCGCATCGTCGAAAGTCCCCCCGGCGGCTTTACGGCGGACACCTCAACCTCACTGAATGTGGCCGTGCCGCCCGGCGGATTGCTCAACCAAAACTTTGGCTTGACCACGCCCAACGGCAGCCTGGCCGGCCTGGTCTTCGTCGATCTCAATAACAACGGCACCCAGCAAGCGGGCGAGCCGGGAATCCCCGGCGTGACCGTCACCTTGACCAGCGGCGCCAACGTAATCGCCACCACGACCACCGCCGCCGACGGGTCGTTTATCTTCACCAACCTTCCCGCGGCCGCCTACACCGTGACGGAGACGCAGCCCCTCGGCTACAACGAGGGACAGGATCGCGCCGGCACCAGCGGCGGCAACGCCAGTGTTCAGGACGTCATCAGCGCGGTCACGCTCGGCAGCGGCGTCAATGCCACCGGCTATACCTTCGGCGAGCTGGGCCCGATGATGGGCGGCAACGTATTCAACGACACCAATACCGACGGCGTGTTCGAAACCGGTGAACCGGGCCACAGTGGTGTGACGGTTACGCTGCGCAACAGCCAAGGAAACGTCGTCGGCACGACCACCAGCGCAGCCAACGGCACCTACGGGTTCGGCCCGCTCACGACCGGCCTCTACACCGTCACCGAGACGCCTCCAGCGGGTTTCACGACGACCTCGCCGACGGTCATCAATATCACTCTGCCTCCTGGCGGGTTGGGCAACCAAAACTTCGGCTTGACCGCGGGCAGCCGGCTTGCCGGCAGCGTCTACTTCGATTCCAATAACGACGGCATTCGCCAGGCCAGTGAGCCGGGCATTGGCGGCGTCACCGTCAAGCTGACCGGCACCAACAATCTCAACAATCCAGTGAGTGTCACGATCACGACCGCCGCCGACGGCACGTTCGTCTTCGAAAACCTGGTTCCCAGCAATGCCGCCGGCTACACGGTCACTGAGACGCAGCCGGCCGGGTACGGCGAGGGCAAGGATTTGGCGGGAACCGCGGGCGGCAGCATCGCCGTCCAGGATGTCATCAGCGGTGTTTTTCTCGGCGCCAACGTCAACGCCACCGGTTACCTTTTCGGCGAGATCAGCGGCCCCGCCGACGGCACCATCACCGGCACGGTCTTCATGGATAACAGCGGCACCGGCAACCCCAGCGGCCAGCCCCCCATCGGCGGCGTCACGGTCGCCCTGGAGAACAACGTCGGCGCCACCATCGCCTCCACGACCACGGCCGCGGACGGCACCTACGACTTCGCCAACGTTGTGCCCGGCAGCGACACCGTCGTTGAAACTCAGCCGACCGGTTACGGCAACAGCCCCGCGACGCCGGCCACCACGATTCCAGTCACCGTCACGGCCGGCGCTCTTTTGACCGGCAACAACTTCGGCGAAACGCTCAGCTCCCTCTCAGGCAACATCTTCGCCGACAACAATAACGACGGCATTCTCGACGGCGCCGACTTCGGCATCGCCGGCGTCACCGTGACCCTCAAAGGCCCAGCCGGCAACGTGCTGCAGACAACGACCTCGGACAAGAACGGCAATTACAGCTTCCTCGGCCTGGCCGCTGGCAATTACACCGTCATCGAGACCCAACCCGCGCTCTACGTCACCGGCAAGGACATCGTCGGCACGCTCGGCGAAAACGTCACTCCTCACGTCACCAACCAGTTCTCCGTCGGCGTGGGAGCGGGAGTCAACGGCACCGGCTACAACTTTGCCGAGATCCCGACCGCCGATCCGCAAGGCTACGTCTGGGAGGACATCAACGACAACGGCATCCGCGAGCCGGCCGCCCCGAACAACGAACCGGGGATTTACGGCGTCACCATCACGATGACCGGCACCGACATCCTGGGCGACACCGTCAACGTGTCGACCGTCACCGACGAGACCGGACTCTACCAGTTCACCTTCCGCAATCAGGCCGGGACCCTGCCGCTGTTGCCGGGCACGTACAGCATCACCGAGATTCCGCCGGCCGCTTACCTTTTCGGCCAGCTTCAGAACGGCACGCCCGCCGCGCTCGACCTCCAACACCATCAGCCGAGTTTTTTCGGGCATCAACCTGACCGCCAAGCCTTTCTTCGGCGGCGATTACAACTTCGGCCAACTGCTGCCGTCGAGCATATCCGGCTACGTCTTTGTCGATCCGAATAACAATGGCATCCGCGATCCCGGCGAACCAGGCGTCGCCGGCGTCACCGTCAACCTCACCGGCACCGACGATCTGGGCCACACTGTCAACGCCACGGTGGTCACCGACATCAACGGCAATTTCTCCTTCCAGCGGATGCGTCCCGGCACTTACACGCTAACCGAGGTCCAGCCGACCATTCTCGTCGACGGCCTCACCCGCGCGGGCATCGGGCTGACCTCCGATGGCGTAGCCGGCACCAATGTCATCACGGGAATCGTGGTGAGCGAAAACCAGAACGGCACGACTTTCCGCTTCGCCCAGGTCAGCCTCATTCCGTCGCTGCTCAGCAAGCGTTTGCTTTTGACCACGGCAACCGGCTCCATCTCGGCCGGCACCGCGGGCACCGGCCTGACCTATGTCAAGCCGCTCGGCAACGCCGACCCGTCCGGCTACGTCTACGTCGATGTCAACAACATCGGCGTCAAGAACGCCGACGACCCCGGCATCCCCGGCGTGCTGATGACGCTTACCGGCGTGACCGACTCGGGTGTTCCGGTCGAAGAATCCCAGTTCACGAATGCCGAGGGCTTTTATCGCTTCGACGAGCTTCAACCCGGCGTCTATGCGGTCACGGAATCGCAGCCCACCGGCTTCAATGCCGGCAAGGAAACACTTGGCACTCTCGGCGGCTCCGTCGGCAATCACCAGTTCACCAATATCGTGCTCGGCCCCACCGACGTCGGCACCGGTTATAATTTCGGACAGTTGCTTGCTTCATTCTCCATCCGCAAGCCTGCCATCGAAGGCTTGCCGATACTCGCACAAGCCTGGAACCTCGAAACTCAATCGTCTTTGACGCCACTGACGCCGCCCGACGATGGGCTTGGCTCCGTCGCACCGGTCCAACCTCTGGTTGCCGACGGTTCGTCGGACAAGCCCAGCGTCGCAGGGGGTAAATTGAAAAGCGGCCCCACGAACAAGAAGCCGGAGGGCGGGAGACTTTCCATCCTCGGCTCGGTTTGGAATTGGCTGGGACTTGGGGAATAGCCGGCAGGGTGCGTCTGCGCGAGTAGGCTTGACACACCCTACGCTGCCGCCGATTCATTGTTGCATTGCACACACACCCCCTGTTTGCTGTCGCGCTACCATTGCTGTGCAATGAATTCCGGTTGGCGGCCGGCCGTCACGTTGTCAGGTCTCAAGCACATTGCGTCTCATGTCAGCCCTCCCGTGGAACCCCCTGACACGAAACTGGCGACGGATGACAACGGATGGGCACGGATGGTTACAAATGGCAACGATTGCGTGTCACTGCTGGCCTTCGGATCAGGCCCGCAAAAATGCGTTGCGTTGCAGACCCCCGCACACCTCTCTGAACGAATTTTTCGCAAGCCTTTAGTGCACGCCAAGCGTGCTCGCGCCGACGCACCCTACGGCTCAAGCTGCCATGCTCCGCACCATGAATACAATGGGCCTCGGGGAAGTTCGGGGTCAAGCTGACGGGTAGATTTGGTAAAATCATGGCAGCGGGCAGCTTTTATAGAGGTGGAAACAGCCTCAGACCGAAGTTACGTGAGTTGAAGCTTGATCCTGAAACTGGAATGGTGCAGACGCAAAGGGGCGTGTCCGTATTCAATCGGCCGGACAACCTTGACCGCTTCGGTGGGGCCTTCCTGCTGACCAATGTGCCCCAAACCCTGCGAATCATTCAACAAGGCCGGGATCCCGCCCATCATGAAATCGTTCCCGTGTCACCGATGACAATGGACGATTATGAGCAAGCATTGAACAGCATCGTCCTTGTGCGAGTTTAGGAGAAACCATGGCGGTTGTTGAAAAAAACCTGACGATCCTGTTTCCAGCGGACTACGACGCTCAAAGCGAGTTCGAAACTCCGCTGCGCGGTTATCTCAGCGAGGTGGAAGTGGAGCTGGAGGGGTCACGATATCGGGTTTTTTTCATCGATCCGGTCCGGCTTGAGCAAGAGTTGAAGTCCAATGTCGATTCCGGGCGGTCCTATTTTGCGGAGCCGAATCTCATTGTCCTGCCTGAAGTTACCACGGAGGCAATCAAAAAGGCAGTCGAAGGGTTGGTGCGGGACGGCTTCTTCCAGCATTTGAAAAACGGTGTGTGACCAGGGTGGCACTTGCAAAGGCCCAGGGTCGTCTATCAAATCGCCTACGACCAGAAAGAACCCACCCCCGCCTTCCACACCGGCCACTGCAGCTAAACCGTTCGCCATCGCTCTGCCATCCACCAATGCACCGGCTTGGGCTACCGATGTAAATGCCACCCCCTTGCGGGGTGGATTGTTACGCTGGTTTCTACCGGCGGCCGGCAAGCCCATTTTAATGTGAATGCCACCCCCTTGCGGGGTGGATTGTTACGCTGGCTTCTACATGTCACCTGTCGAAAACTCCTTCTTGCAGCAATAGCCCAACCCGCGGATTTGCAGACTTCCCTTGCTCTTCCGCCCAGCCCGCGTTGTAATGCTTGCACGCGGTCAATCGCTCATTCAAGCCGTTGAAGGAGTCTGCTATGCCGTTCATGCGCGTCATCGTCCTGCTGGGCATTCTCGCTGTCACGGCAGGTTCGGCTCATGCCCAGGACAGCCCGCTGAAGGACGTCAACGGCGATCCCCTGCCGCCGGGAGCATTTGCCCGGTTGGGGTCGACGCGGTTTCGGGTTACCGAGCCGGTTTTGGGCGCGCGTTTCGTTGACGGCGGGAAAAAGCTCCTGGTGCGCGTGCAGCGCCCAAACACGCCCCCTTGGAGTTCGGACAAAGGCGCGTTTCGAGTCCTTGATGCCGTGACTGGCTTGGACCATAGCCAGCTTGCGCTCGAATTGTGCAATCTTTACGGACATGTCAAATCCGGGCGCAGCGCCTACCCTTTGGTCCAGGAGTCCATTTTATATCCCGATTTCTCTATCTCGCCTGACGCCGCAATGGTTGCCACCGTCGACCATTGGGGTTCCTTGAAGGTGCTTGAACTGGCAACAGGAAAACCTTTGTCCGAACTCAAAGCCGACAAGTTGCATTTCACCTTCGTGCAGTTCTCGCCGGACGGCCAACAGATTGCCACAGTGGCTTTACAACAGCAAGAACCCGGCAAAAAGGAGCAGGGACCGCCGGTGGTGATCTGCCTATGGCAGGTAAAAACCGGCAGGGAAACCCGCAGGTTGTTACCTCCTGTCCAACCCAAGGAGACTTTTCAGGCCCATTGGTTGACTTTTTCTCCAGACGGCGCCTACCTGGCGGCAACTGGCTACGAAGAAGGCAAAGCGGGAATCGTCCGGGTTTGGGACGTTGCCGGGAACAAACCGTCGCGGAAATTGGACGGCGGATCGGACGACCGCAAATCGGCCAGGCCCGTCGCTTTTTCGCCTGACAGTAAAATGCTAGCAGCCGTCGGCGACGGCAAAATCAGGTTGTGGGATTCGTCAACCGGCAACCCCGTAAAGGACATTGCCAATTTCGCGGACCGTTGCGCGACGCTGGATTTTTCTCCTGATGGCAACCTGCTGATCGCATGTGCCGGTCACGAAACAGCCGACCCCGGCAGGGCAAGAATGTGGCTGGTGTCCACTGACCAAGAAATCGATTTGCCAATCCAAACGATAAAGGCTTATGTTTTTTCCGATAACGGCAAGACTCTCGTCCTCGCCGATGCCCATAAGGACGGGCTCATCGTCTTCGACGTAGTTACAGGTCAAATCGACAGCAAGATCGCCATTACCATTCCGCAATCATCCAGCCGGGGCCTGGAGCAACATTTTTACAAGGCCCGACAGGGAATGGGATGGCAATTCGCGCTGTCGCCAAATGGAAAAACCCTGGTCGTTGCCGACAGACCTGGCCTAATACGCCGCTTCAATGTCGTAATGGGCAAGGAAATCGCGCCCCCGGTCTGGCGACAGACGTGGCTACCGCAATGGCGTTTGCACCAAACGGCAAAAAATTGCTGGCAGTCGGGCAGTGGCGCGTGCTTCTTCACGACAGCGACGGCAAAAAGCCGACCCTGGAGTTTTCGATTCCGGCCATAGATGCCTCCGAACATCTTCCCGGCAATGAACCGCCAAAACCGACCGCGGTGACGTTTTCGAGCGACGGCCTCCAGGCCGCGGCTGGTTGGGACAACGGCATTGTTGCCGTGTGGGACACCAAAACCGGCAGACTCCGTTGGCGCACTCAAGAGCATGAGAGCCAGATTGTGTCACTGGCTTTCGAGCCGGACGATCAAATGTTGATCAGCACGGGCAACGATGGGCAGGTATTGTGGTGGGTGGCACAAAGTGGCAAAAGGCAGCGAAAACTCGCGCCGACTCCCGAAAATGCAGATTATCCTTGGGGTCAATTTCTCCTTATGCCAGGAGGCACGACGGCTTTGCACAGCGGCGGCGACAGGTGGCTGGAATTAGAGCTTGCCAGCGGCAAAGTGCGCCGCGAAATCAACAATGCTGGCCCTCCGCTGACCTTTTCCTCCGACGGCCGTTTCCTGTTGGTTTCCGGCCGCGGTGCTTATCGGTTGGTCGACAATGTGTCGGGGAAAGTCTTGCGGAGCTTTGCTTTTGTGGACTTGGAAGGAATGATTTACAGCCCTTACCGCCGTGCCCGCTTTTCGAGGGACAACCGCACCGTCGCGGGAATTGTGGGCCGCAACGTCGTTCGCATCTGGGACCGTGATACAGCGACCGTGCTAGCGACATTGCCCGGCCACCCAGGAGGAGCGCTCGCGCTCGCCTTCTCGCCCAATAACCAGGACCTCGCCACCAGTTGCGGCGACGGGACAATCCTATTGTGGCGAACGCCGCATGGCCCTTTTGCGGCCGCGAAGGAAAGGCCGTTGCTGGCGCCCAAATTGCCTGCTGCCGCCCAGGACAGCGATGGTGAGCCATTGCCGGCAGCCGCCATGGCGAGACTCGGGCTTTTGCGCTTTCAAAACGGTCAACGAGTCACCGCAATGACGTACACTCCCGACGGCAATTCAGTTCTCGTTCAAACGGTTTCCCCGGAGGACAGTTGGATCGATCTCGCTCTTTGGGATGCAGCATCGGGCAAACTGAAAAGCCAAATGGAAGTAACGCGGGTAGACCAAAGTGTATACTCCGGCAATCGCCTTAGCGACTGTTGGACTTTTTCCGGCGATGCAAAACTCCTGGCAACGTCAAACACACCTTTGGGAAGAGCCGCTCGGGGGGCCTATTCCCCGTTGTGTGTCAAGGAAATCAGCACGGGAAAAGTCGTTTATCAGGGCGCCAACTCGGACACCAGCGGTCCCATGCGTTTCTCACTTGATTCCAAGTCGATAATCCGCCTTTGCGATATGACCTTGATCGACTTGGCGACCGGCCAAGAACGAGAACTGCCTCAGACGGTCAAGGATTGGCACCCGCAGGATGCGTGGTTTTCGCCCAACGGAAAAACACTGCTTATGCTTGACTACAAGGGCGCCATTTACTCGTGGGATCTCGACCGTGGCGGCCCCCAGGTTGTTTTGCCGCAAAAATTTTTCCCGCTTAGCCGGCCGGTCTTTAGCCGGGATTCCGAGCAATTCGCCATGTTGACACGCGGCACCGAGGACGAAAAATCGCGCCTGATTCTGGTGGACATCGAATCCGGCAAAACCGTTCGCGATTTTGGCGAACAGGCTGACCGGCGCGTAAGGCACTTGATCTCCCCCGATGGCAAGCAGCTTGTCGCCATGGTCTACAGGGAAAGAACTCACGTGAAAACAAATGATGGCAAGGACGTCGTGGTGCAGCAAGGCCACGTCTTGCGCCGCTGGGAGGTAGCTTCAGGAAGAGAACTGAAGCCCATGGAAATCCTCGGCGGTGTTTTTGCCCAGTTCTCGCCGGATAGTCAAATCCTGGCGATTGCATCTGAACGGCAACTCCGGTTGCTAGATGCGAGTGATGGGCATGAATTGGGGTGCTTGCCGTTTGACAGCAATGTAAGTGATGTCTTTGAATGGTTTTCAAACCAACGGCATGGCATCGTTGATCCGTTTGCGTTTTCACCCGACGGCAAAACTGTGGCCGTTGCGGCGGGCCGCACGGTCCGGCAATTCGACGTTGCAACCGGCAAAGAGGTTGGTCCGACGCCGCATTGGGATACCACGCGGGGGCTCGCCGTTGCCAGCGGTGGCCAATGGGTTGCGTCCTGGTCGCTGCGCTACGTCAACGTTTGGAGCCTTGCCACCAACAAAATAGCCCTGCACATGGAGCCTTGGTCGGATGGCGGCAAGCAGGACCAAACCTGGACCGGTGTTGCTCTTTCCGGAGACGGGCGATACCTCGCCGCGGGGACCAGTGAGGGTGACATAGCGGTTTTCGACGTCCCCTCGGCCAAACGCATTCATTTGTTTCACTTTCACTCTGGCCCCATCACCAGCCTCGAGTTTTTATCGGGCGGTGCGATACTGGTTGCATCGGATATCAACGGGAAGGTGGCTACCTGGGACATTGCATCGGTGCCCTCCTCCGCGACCAACAGGTGGCGGATTTGGCAAGGAAAAACGCTCGCTGGCAGGTTTATCCCAGTGGCTCGTCCGGCGATCTTTTGGCGTACGATCTGCAAGGCAATGTGGATTATTGGTCCAAATTGCCTGGCCTGGCTTCGCAGGCGCGTCTGCTAATAGCGCCGGGCAGCGAAGCAGTCAAACTATTCGAGCTTGCCACGCTCAAGTCGCGTGAGATTGCCGTTCCCTATACCCACGCGGCAAAAACCGCCGTTTCTTCGGACGGCCGGCTGTTGGCATGGGCATTATTCCTCAATGAAATGCAAGTGCTTATCTTCGACACCGCATCCGGCAAGGAATTGCGAACTTTCACCGCCCCCTGGCCGTTGACCGATTTCTGCTTGTCCCCAAATGGCGAGTTCCTTGCGGCATGCGGCCACAAAGGCCTGCGTATCTGGGATATTGCCACGGGTACAATTCTGGCCGACTTCAACGGCCACCGTGGCGCGGTGGCAAAGGTCGCCTTTTCGCCCGACGGCGGCACGCTGGTTTCCGCCGGTCACGACGGCACCATGCTCGTCTGGGACGTTGCCGCTCTGATCGCCAAGCCGCCCTTGGCAGACCTGGCGCCCGGCGAATTGATAACCCTTTGGCAGCAGCTTGCCTCAGCGGACGCCGTCGCCGCGGGCGAGGCCATGCGGCGTTTGACGGCCTTCCCCCAGCAATCCGCCGCGCTGCTGCGCGACAAACTCACGCCGGTAGCTGCCGTGCCGAAAGAAAAAATCGCCAAGCTCGTGGACGATCTGGACGCCGCCCAGCCCAAGGTGCGTGCCAATGCCACAACGGAGCTCGAAAAAATGGCCGAGCTTGCCGAGCCAGCTTTGCGGGCCTGCCTGACGGCCATGCCGACGCTGGAACAAAGGATGCGCGCCGAAAAACTGCTAGCCCGACTGGGCGAGCCGCTGACCGACGCCGACAAGCTGCGCAGCCTGCGGGCCATTGAGGTTCTGGAATTGCTGGCCACCGCCCAGTCGGCGCAGGTGCTGCGAACCCTGGCAAGCGGCGCCGACAGCGCCCTTGTCACACGCCAAGCCCGGCGGCGCTGCGGCGCATGGGCAATGTCAATTAACCTGTAGTGTGCGTCAAGCGTACTCGCGCAGACGCACCGCCCGCGCATCGACCTCCCAGTGGTGCGTCTGCGCGAGTACACTTGACGCACACTAAGGGCCCTCAGACCCCCCAAGTCTCGGAATGCACGCCGCATTTCACTTGACCACAATCTCAGTTGCCGTTTCCGCTTCACCGACCCAGCAAGGGTCGCCTCCGTCGGGAGGTCGTTGCCTTTTGTTGGCGTACAAAACAACGAATCGGTATGTGCCCAGCGGAAAATCTGGGAAATCCCAAAAACGGGTAAAAGCGTCCATACATCCAAATGCGGCACCGTTACCGTGTTGCACCACCCTTCCAGCAAGGGAGATAGTGGCGCTGTCATTTTTTCTTAATGGAGAGGACATTGGGTTGATCGCCATATCTCGCTCCACTCCCCCGCGTCTGGTTATGGCCTTGCCATTTGCGTTTATCAAGTTGATTTTCAATGTGCTAACAAGATAAACACGGTAAACCGTATTTGTCGTGTTGGTAATCCGCAACTTGATTTCGATCGCGGTGGTTCCGCCTTGTCGCGGAACCAGCCATTCTTTGGCCAAAACAAGCCTAAACTCCATCCCATCCACCCAGGCCGGAAGTTTGTTGTCGGCCCGGATTTTCTGCACCATTTGTGTAAGCTGTTTCTTGCTATCCGTGTTTGCGGTTTCCGAAGCGAGTTGGAGGCCTTCCAAAGCCGCGGCGCCGATTTGCTCCAGCCGCTTTGTTGCTTGCTCCCGGATTTTTGGGTCTTCATCACTCAATTCTGCGATTAGATTCTTGATTTCCGTCCCGGATACTTGCTGGACAACCGGCGGCAATTTGTCTTGGTTTGCCGCTGAAGTAATTGCGCAAACCAAAGGCAATGTTGCAACCAGCAAGAAGCTCGGCCATTCAAGTTTTCGCATTCGACGTTCCTTTCATCTCGGCAATCCTCGCTTAACAACAACGTCTATCGAGCTAACCGCTTTGTCAACCCAACACGGCTCGCCACCGCCTCGAGTTGGTTGTGTTTTGTTGCTGTAATTAGTAGTCATTGCCACCGGCATTGCCCTCTTTGCCATCTGGCGGAACGACCCCCGCTTCGACCAGCGCCTTGAATTGTTCGTTGGTTACCACCAAAACGGGAGCGGACGACCGTCCAATCCCTAACCAAGTTCCACGCATGCGGTCAAGCACTCGAATCGCCGCAAGGTGCTGCACTTTGGTTTGAATATGAACTTTGTGTCCCATCCTCATCTCCTCTAATATCGATGCTCCTGGCGATTGTAACCGTATCTGATCATCCTGGCTTCTCCGGATAAGCCAGCCGTGGTGAAGGGATCCGGCAGGGAAGCTGTGGTTGATCAGTTACGTGGCTCACGTAAATCGGCACGTAACCGAATTGAGCATAAGCGCGCTCAGCAACCGCGAGTTTATCGGGACCGCTTTCCACCACTTTCCCTGCGTGGATCGCAACGTATTGATTGCGATGGGTCTTTAGCAATTCAGGAAGCAGGCGACGAAACGCCTCTTGCTCATGGCGCCATTTGTCTTTCAGCGGGAGGGGCAGAACCGGGGCCGGCAGTGCATCGAGTTGAATCATGATCCTTCTCCTTGAATTCAGCCAATCGGCATTATAGTCTCAACTCTAAAGTTTGGCAGGCCTGATCGGCCCAGCGTCGGCATCGGCAACCCTTTCTCCGCGTTCCGCTTTTCCGCAGCTGACAAGGAGCAAATTGAGAGCTTAGCATGAACGCAAGGAGCAAATTGCTTTCAGCCCCGTTCACAGGGCTTTTCGATGCAGTTCAATGCGTTCGTGTTAAGCTCTCAACAAAATCGACGCGCCGCCAGCTTGCGTTTGCCAGGCCAAATCCCCAAAATAAGGACTGTGTTCGTAAACCCAGGTTCTTTGCTGGGTAGATTCCCGAACCGTCCCTAGCCTGATATGTCGCCCGGCCTGTTGGAGGCTTCCCATGCGGAAATGGCTCATCGTCTTACTCGCCCTGGTCCTCTTCCCATCGCCGGCCCGTCCTGCCAGTGATCCACCCGAAGAACCGACGTTCGCCGAACACATTGCGCCGCTGGTGTTTGACAACTGCACGACCTGCCATCGCCCTGGGCAGGTCGCTCCATTTTCTTTGCTCAACTTTGCCGATACCCGCAAACACGCCAAGACGATGCTCCGCGTCATGAAGGACCGCTTTATGCCGCCCTGGCAGCCGGAGCCTGGGCACGGCGAGTTTCGGGGCGAGCGCCGGCTTTCCGACGCGCAGATTGCCTTGTTCGAGCAATGGCTCAAAACTGGCATGGCTGAGGGCGATCCCAAAAAAATCCCGGCGTTGCCGAAATTTCCCGAAGGGTGGCGGATCGGCCAGCCCGATCTCGTGGTTGAAATGGACCGGGCGTTCGACGTACCGGCCGACGGCCAGGATATCTATCGGAATTTCGTCATCCCGCTCAACCTGTCCAGTGACAAGTGGGTCAACGCGGTCGAGTTCAGGGCCTCGGCGCCGGAAGTCGTGCATCATGTGCTGTACTTCCTCGACGACAGCGGCCAGGCCAGGACCCGCGACTTAAAGGACGGCCAGCCCGGCTTCCCCGGCATGGGGTTCCGGCGGACCGGGAGTCTGAGAGGCTGGGCCGTCGGGGCGACACCAATCCGGCTGCCGGACGGACTCGCCTTGCCGCTCAAGAAGGGTTCCGACCTCGTGCTTCAGACGCATTTTCACCTCTCCGGTAAGGCGACGAAGGAAAAGCTCACCATAGGCATTTACTTCGCCGACAAGCCGCCCAAGCGCGGCATCGTCGGTCTGCCGCTGCCGCCTTCGTTCGGATTGTTTTCGAATATCGACCTCGCCGCCGGCCAGACCGATTTCAAAGTGACCGATTCGTTCACGTTGCCGGTGGACGTCGACTTGTTCGGAGTCGGCGCCCACGCCCACTACCTGGGAAAGACGATGAAGGCGACGGCCACCCTGCCCGGCGGCGCCGAAAAGAAACTGTTCTATATCCGCGACTGGGATTTCAACTGGCAGGGGCAGTACCTTTACAAGGATTACATCCGGTTGCCGAAGGGGACGGTGATCCATGCCGAGCTGACCTGGGACAATTCGGCCGGCAATCCCCGCAATCCCAGTAATCCGCCGGTGCACGTCCGCTGGGGCGAGGGCTCGACCGACGAGATGGGACAGGTGGGGCTCATGATGCTGGCCGCCGAGCAGGCGAACACGCCGCAGCTTCGCGAGGCGATCCAGGCCCACCTGCGTCAAACCGCCATCCGGTCCCGGCTCCGTGGGGACAAGATCGAGTGGGAGAAATTGGGCCTCGAGACCCCCGCGTGGTGGAAGGACCTTCCCGCCGAGCTAAAGAAAAAGGCGCCGCTGGGACCGCCCATTAGCTTCCGCGACCTGGACGGCAAGCTGCAAACCCCGCTGCTGGTGGAGCAGGCCAAGGCTCATGTCATCATCTTCGTGACCACCGATTGCCCTGTTGCGAATGGCTACGCTCCGGAAATCATGGAGATCGTGAAGGATTTCACCCCAAAGCAGGTCCGCTTCTTCGCGGTGCACGTCGACCCGGAACTGACCGCCGACGCAGCGCGCAAGCATGCCAAGGAATATGGGTTAACCCTGCCGATCCTTCTGGACACGAAGCACAAGTTGGTGAGCCTGATTGGGGTTACTCGCACTCCTGAGGTTGCCGTGTTTATGCAGGATGGCACACTGGCCTACCGAGGGAGGATCGACGATCGTTACCCCAGTCTAGGCAAAAAGCGGCCAGCCCCGACTCAGCACGATCTGCGGGACGCGCTGTCCGCCATCGTGGCGGGGGAAGCGGTGCGAGTTTCGCGCACTGAAGCCGTGGGATGCTCAATCCCAGAATGTGGCACCCGAGGTGATTGGCAAAAAATAGGCTCGTCAGCTTTTGTCCTCGGCGTGTCACTTCCCCGCGTTTTTGACCAGGTCGTTAACCAGCTTTTCCAGGTCTTTCTCGTCGAAGGCGCCGATAAACTTGCCGACGGATCGCGCCCTTGGGGCCGATGACATAAACGGTCGGCGAGAACTGGATGTTCCAGGTCGTGTGGATAGCGCCATTCGTGCTTTTGTCCCAAAAGGACTGCCAGGTGATGTTTTCCTTCTTCAGCGTTTTTTGGAGGGCTGGCTTATCCCCGTCGCTGTTGACGCCGACAATGGCGAATGGTTTGTTTTTCAGCTTTGCCACGAGCGACCGCTCGAAGGGGAACAAGCCCCGGCAGTACGGTCACCAATTTCCCCAAAACGCAAGAACAACCACCTTTCCCCGATAGTCGCTGAGCTTGAACTTCTGGCCGTCGACGTCCTGCCCCGCAATTTCCGGGACTGTCTTGCCGACCTGCAGGAAGCGGAACTCGAACGACTCGGCTTTTGCTGCCGCGCCCAGGGTCCTGCCTGGCCCCTTGACCTCGGCGAAATCCGTTTCGATACGCTGGTAAAGGGCCACGACTTCCTTGAACAGGGCATTGGTGTTGACTTTATTCTTGGCGGGTTGGGCATCCTCGTAACGCCGTTTGACAACTTGCGTCAGACCATAGCAGGCCAGACCTTTGGCGTTGTCATTCGGATTTCTGTCGAGGATGGCCCGAAGCAAGCTCTCCGCCGCGGGAGCGCTCATTTCGCCAAGTTTTAGGCAGATGCCGCCGATTTTTTCATTGGAGACGTGGTTCCTGGCCAGGATATTGATCGCCGGATTGGCTGGTTTTGAGTTGGGAGCGTTGCGGACGATCCAGGCCAGGGCGTCATAGGCGGCGGCATCCTTGGGATGGGTGTTGGCCACTTCCAGCATGCGCTGGGCAAAAAACTCCATGTTCGGGTGCATCGCCTTGGCCGCGTTGCGCTCGGCGTCGGTCTTGGCGTCTTTTTCGGCCTTTTCAAATTCGGCCTTGGCTTTGAGGTAATCAGCCTGGACCTGCTTGAACTTGACCGCGGCGTCGCTCGGCTGCGGGGGCATGCCGGCGGAGATCGTGACGATCAGCAGGGCCATCGCCGGGACAATGATCAGCAAACCAGTTTGAGAAATGCCGCCGCGGCGGTATTCGTGTTTCATGATCGACCTCGCTTCAAATCTCCCAGTTACGGATCGGCTTGTTCATGCCGGGAGGGCCGTGGGAATAAATCAGCGGCATATTAGTGTTTGGATGCCGAGTGTCCGGCTCGTATTCAAAGGGACGGCCCCACGGGTCGAGAAGGTCCCGCGTGAGCGCGTACTTGAATTGGCGAACCGGGCTGGGCTCGCACACTTCTTGCAGCGTCGCCGGCCAACGCTTTTCGTTGAGGGCATAATTGTTTACGGCCCTCTGCAGGGTCACTACCCCTCGCTTGGCCTGATCCTTCATGAACTTGTTCGTTTTGACCATTTGCGGGTCGAGGTTTTTCAACACCTGCAACGCCGTTTGCCGGCCTTCTGTGTCAAATTGCGGGTAGTAAATCGTGACCAACTGATAGGCTTCAGGTCCGCCCTCCGTGCTGAGGGCGTTGGCGGCAGCCTGGCGCAAGACCGCGTCCTCGGCTCCAAGAACGTTGACCAAATCCATGCCTGCGATGCCGATGGCTTTCGGTCCCTTCAGCCTCTGGATGCTCTGGACAAGTACGTCCCGCGCCGATTGGGCGACTTCCTGGTCGGCGTCGGCGGTTGCCTTAATCAGGACATTAATGACCTGCGCGTCCTCGCGGTTTTCGATAACCCACCAGGTGCGGAGCACATTGATCCCCGCCAAGCGGCTGCGCCGGTCTGTTTCGGTTAGGCAGCAGTTGGTCACTGATATAACGACAATTCTGCGTTTTGTTTCATGGACCGGCTGGTTCTGCAGCCACTCGACGGCCTGGACGCGGGTTTCGATTTGAGGCGCTACCATTCGTTTAAGGCAATCGTCAATACTCCAGGGCTTGGCTACATCGAGTTTGTGGATCTTATTGGCCAGCACGAAACTGCCGCCGACCATCAAACCTACAACCAACAGCCCAAGACCCGCCATAATAGCGAAGATGCACGCCACCATGACTGGCGCGTGCCGGGGCCGCCGCGAGCCGTCGAGATCGGGCGAAATGTTGACCGACCGCCGCTTTGGCGCCGGCGAATCTTGCCAATCCTCGTCCAGTTCGGCCCGTTTCTTCCTTGCCGGAACCACTAACAAAGGGGCTGATGCCGTCAGCTGCTCGGGGCTTTGCAAAGGCACCTTGGCCGCGTTAGCCGGAAACACCACGGCCACCGCGCTGTCCGGAGCTGGAACGCGAAAAACCGTGCCGCAATCGGTCTTGGGGCAGCGAATCTTCTTGCCCCCAAACTGCTCGCCCAGGGCAAAAGTCTTGCCGCAACCGGGGCAGCTCGACTGTGATCGACATGACGGATGCTCCCCATAGCGGGCTACTTGCTGAATGCCTTTTCAAAGCACCGCTCTTCGAATCCCTCCGGCACCATGCCGAGGGCCGCATATTGGTACAAGGCTCCACAGTAGATGACCTTCATCGCCGACCCCAGCGTCGCCACCAGCATGAAGTAGGCGACCGTCACCAGAACCATCAGCAGACCAACCGGCCAGGCGACGGCAAAGGCAATGATCGTCGGCAGGATCAACAGAAAACCCGGCACCGAAAGGACGAAGAGGAATAGCCCAATGCCCAACCGGCCCACCAGGGCGTCGGCCCACGTTTGCTTGAGGATCACCACCGAGCGCTTGACTGCGGCCACCGGCCCAACTCGCTCGACCACCAACACCGGCAGCACAAAGTAAGTCATCACCAACCAGGCGGCGCCGAGGATGTTGCCAATGAATCTGCCAATGCGCTTGTCGGCGTTCTGGGCCGTGCCCAGTAGCATCATCACCGTGGCAGACACCGCCGACCACATCGCGATTTGCGGCAGCCTCGCCCACGCGCAGCGGAGGCCATCCTCCAGCGTCGGCCGACCGCCGTTGAAATGGATAAAGGCGCAGCTCATCAGTGCGCTGTTGAAAAAAATGACGATGAAAAAGGCGCAGAAAGTAATAGACGAATGCCACGATCCAGGTCCACCACGGCGCCTGAAACTCGAAGCCGCCGCCTGGGCCCGCCTTGACGAGAATCTCGGGAAAGAACAAAAGCGGCGAGCAAAAGCCCAGGAACAACAGCACCGTGAAAATTGTGCTGATGACAGGAAACATCAGGAGCTTTTTGTTTTGGAGCAAGACCTTGAAACTGCTGATGGCCAGTTTCCAGTTGAGCGCAATTCGTTCGAACATGGCGAGGCTACCTCCTTTTGCAACGTCGAGAAACGGTGCAGTAAGTATAACCGGTCAATGGTGCCAATGGAATAATGCTGCGCAAAAAAAGTGTGCCGCCGACCATGCGTATACATTTGTGCAACTGGCAGATTATGGCCGACATTTGCCAATTAAGCACGCTGCATGTCCAGTTATTGCGGCACCGCTTTGGAGAAGCGACGGCGTGGGATGCCATCCGCCAGCCAGGCGCCATGCAAGCAATTCGTCCGGCGTCGGCTTGTCCGGCCAGACGGCGACCGCCGTCAAGCTGCCGAGTCAGGTCACACCAAAAACCAGCCATCTGCCACATTGCTCAAATTGGACGACGAAATCGTAATTGAACTCGTCCTGACCGATCAGGTCCAGCGGCGGCTTGTCGAGGCCGCGACGCAGCATCCATTGCAGCACCTGCTCGACACCATGAAAACCTTCGATTTCACTTGCCAAGTTGGGCTCATAGACGCGCAGCAATTCAATGTAATCAGGGTAATCGAGTATTTTGGCCATTGTCAAAGCCGGGCTCATAGTATGCCTCGCATATCGTGTTCATTCTCGCAATGGGTGTCGTGCATTGGTTACGCTGGCCGTTGTTTGGCCGCACGCCGTGCTTCACCGATAATCGAATAGACAGCGCGAGCTCCCTTCGGCAGCTCGAAGCATCCGAACTCTCCATGATCGAATTCCGGCCAGTACCACCGACCTGCTGTTAACCACCAACAATACAGCAGTTTGAACATAGGAAAGACCGGCCCAAACGCGATGGTCCCACCGCCGTCTGATCGCTCGCACAGCGAAACGTCGGTGAGGGCATCGATGGGCTGTGAATTGACGAAACGCTTTGGCCACCCGGAAGCGATAATGACCCGCTTGTTCGTCACGGCGTAAACCATTTCTGCCCGCCGCCAGGCGTCGACCCAAAATCGTCCGACCATCACGTAAAGCAGGACAAAGACGAACGGCACACTAAATAATATAATGGGCAGCGGTGCCCCATTCGCAAGGTCTGTGGCCACCCAAAAGATGGCGGGGGCACCTCCAAATACAGTAAAGGGTATCAACAAAGCGTCGGCCGGTCGGAGCATCAAGCCGAGAGGCGGCCGGCCGGACCAGACTAGTTGCTCCCCGTTGCTGAGTTCACGGCGGACGAAGTCTTCCGGCAACTCGTTCATGAGTGGGTCCTGCGAGACCAAACAAAATTTGAAAAAAACTATTCCAACCGACGGTCTCATTGTCGCACTGCGTTCCGGCACATGCAAGAGCGGCGCTTGCAATTCGACGCCGAGCCGTTACTTACCTCATTTGTTACACTGGCCGTATCGGTCCTGAATACAGCGGCACTGGTTTTGGCTTTCTGAGGACACATCATGTTGCGACGGCTTTCTATTTTGGCGTATTTGGCCGGAACGTGCTTGTTAGGTTCCGCCGCCTTCCAGGGCGCATCGCGGGCGATCCGGCGCCGCTCGACGGCGCCGTGATCGTCGTCGACCCAGGCCATGGCGGCCAGCGCTATTCCAAGAGCTATACCGGCGGCACGCGCGGCGTGGTCTCCAAGGTGACGGAGAGCGAACTCAACCTGCGCGTGGCCGTGGAACTCAGGAAATTGCTCCAGGCCAAGGGTGCAACCGTCCACATGACTGCGCGTTGCGGATCACCGGCACAGCCGCGAAGGCTCCATCGACAGAGATGAATTGCACGCCCGCATCGACTTCTTCGAGCACCACGACCAGCTCATCGACATGTTGGTTGCCATGAAGTTGTTCGACATTTCCAACGGCGTCCAGTTTCCGGCGAAGAACAAGAAAACCGATCTTGGCCAGGAATCGAAAGCCGTCCTGGCCCAGCTTGAAGGCGAGATCTCTGTCGCAGGGCTGAAGGAACCTGTTGAGATCCTGCGCGATCAATGGGGTGTGCCGCACATTTATGCGAAGAACGACGCCGATCTATTCTTCGCCCAGGGTTTCGTCGCCGCCCAGGATCGATTGTTCCAACTCGATTTATGGCGGCGCTTGGCGACCGGCGAGGCCGCGGAGATCCTCGGCGCTGAGGCCGTCGCAGGCGATACGTTTGCCCGGCAGTTACGCTACCGCGGCGATATGCAAGCCGAGTGGCAGAGCTACTCGCCGGACACGCAGCGCATCGCCACCGCGTTCACGCAGGGGATCAACGCCGTCATCAAGCACAACGGCAAACGCTTGCCGATCGAGTTTCAGCTGCTGGGCTTTGAGCCGAAACCGTGGCAGCCTGAAGATATCCTCGGACGCATGTCCGGCATCGTCATGTCACGGAATCTGTCGGACGAGGTGGTGCGGTCGATGCTCATTGCCAAGCTCGGCCTGGAAAAGGTCAAGCAACTGGCTCCCACCGATCCGCAGCGCGATTTCGCGCCCGCGGCCGGCCTGGACTTGCAGGGCATCGACCGGCGGATTTTGAAAAATTACCTCGCGGCCAGCAAAATGTGGCAGTTCCGGCCCTCGTCCAAGGCCGAGCCAGAATCCGAGCCGGAGCCCGAGCCCTCGCCCTGGGAAAGCAATAACTGGGTGGTCGCCGGCACTCGTTCGCTCTCGGGCCATCCGCTATTAGCCAACGATCCCCATCGCGACACCGCCCTGCCCTCTTTGCGCTACCTCGTGCATCTCAACGCTCCAGGTTGGAACGTCATCGGCAGCGGTGAACCGGCCCTGCCTGGCGTCGCCATCGGCCACAATGAACGCATCGCCTGGGGAATCACCATCGTCGGCACCGACCAGACAGACCTGTTCGTCGAACAAACGCATCCTGACGATCCCACCAAGTACAAAGTCGGCGACGAATGGCAGCCGATGCGGATCGTCAAGGAGAAGATAGCGGTCAAGGGCCAGACCACGGCCCAGGAAATCGAGCTGCGTTTCACGCGTCACGGGCCGGTGATTTATCAGGACAACACAACGCACCGCGCCTTCGCTCTCAAGTGGGCCGGCAGCGAACCTGGCGGGGCGGCCTATCTCGCAGCCCTGGCGGTCGATCGGGCCGGCGACCAAAAGGAATTCCTTGCCGCCCTGGAGCGCTGGAAGACGCCGAGTCTTAATTTCGTTTACGCCGACAAGACCGGCACCATCGGCTGGGTGGCCACGGCCCTCACGCCTGTCCGTCCCAAACACGACGGCCTGTTGCCCGTACGCGGCAATGGCGGCTTCGAGTGGACCGGCTATCTCGCCGTCAAGGATTTGCCGCAGACTTTCAATCCCAAGACCGGTTGGATCGCCACCGCCAATCACAACATCCTGCCGGAAGGCTACCAGCAGCAAATTGGCTACGAATTTGCCGCGCCCTTTCGCTTTCAGCGCATCAAGCAATACCTGCAAGCGAAGGAAAAGTTCGATCTGGCCGACTTCCAGAAGCTCCAGCAAGATTGCCTCTCGCTGCCCGGTCAACGGTTAGCCCGGTTGCTCAAGGAGGTTGAGCTGAAGGACCCGGCGCTCGAGCCTTACGCCAAGATGATCCGCGGCTGGGACGGCTCGCTTTCGGTCGACTCGCAAGCCGGGCCGATCTATGAGCATTGGTTGCCGGCGTTGCAGGATGCGGTTTACGCTCCGCACGCTCCCAAGGAGCTGCGCAAAGACCTGGCGGCCAAGAGCGGTTTGGCGACCATGCTGAAAGCACTGGAGCAGCCGAGCGAAACCTGGTTCGGCCCCGATCCGAAAGCGGCCCGCGATCGGCTGGTCGCTAGCAGCTTTGCGGCAGCCGTCGCGGAAGTCAAAAAACGCTGGCCGACTCCGGACCAGTTGCGCTGGGGCAGCATGCACGGCATCACCTTCCGTCATCCTCTGGCGCCGCAGAATCCTGCCTATCAGGAGACCTTCAACATCGGCCCCTTTCAGCGCGGCGGCGACGGCACCACGGTCAACAACACGAGCTTTGACGGCAGCTTCCAGCAAATCCATGGCGCGACCTATCGCCAGCTCTTCGACCTGGCCGACTGGGATAAAGGCTTGGCCACCAGCGCACCAGGCCAATCGGGCCAGCCCGCCAGTCCCCATTACGCCGACCTGGCGCCCCTGTGGGCGGCGGGGCGTTATTTTCCGCTGGCGTATTCCCGCCAAAAGGTCGAGGAAGTGACGCGGCACCGTTTGTGGTTGAAGCCGGGGAAATGAGTAAATTTCGCACAAAGAAAGCTAATCCCCAAGTGCCTGGCTCACATCCCCGGAGATTGTCGAGAAGAGTTGCTGCAGTGTCGAGTTGTCAGACGACTGGCTACCGCTTTGTTGGGCCAGGCCCGCCACTCCCTGGGACAGACTTTGCGTGCCCCGGCTGTAAGCTTGCTGCATCCGGCCTTGTTGATCATTTTGGGGCTGAAGCAGTGATAGGCTGCCGCCGTCGGCGACACTCTGAAACTGTGCCGCCAGGTTTGACAGGAACGTACGTGACGGCCCCGACGCCTGCTGAGCCGCGGTTTGCAGTTTGCCAGCGATTTGGGAGACGACCTGCTGGAATGCGTTGGGATTTTGCGTCTGCAATTGCTGCAGGTCGCTGAGCAGTTGGCCGGGGCCGGAGATACTGGCGGCACTTTGATTAACTCCGCCCGCGGCCTGTCGGCCCGTCAAACTACGCAAGGCGGCTAACCCATTGACACTTTGTAATTGCATTGCCAGATACGCGCTGTTGGCGCGGTTCAGATCTGAAATGTCCCACAAAGCCCCGGTCATTGGTCGACTCCCCAAAAAACACCATCGCGTGGTGACACGAACCACACCGCCCTCACCGCAATGTCCTGCCGGCCATTGCATTTACACGCGTCCGCGGGTAGGGAAAAGTGCCGCTGACGCTTCTTTCGTGGTGCAAGTATAGGTTGTGTATTGGCTTCGTGACGCGGCAAAATGGTTCACTCTGTTGCCTGGTCCGTCGCTGGTTTGCTATTCCCAGTCATGTTCTTGGCTCCTTTAGATGACCAGTTCCGACTCGAAATCATGAGAATCGTGGCACAAACCACGCTGGAGATCGAAATGGCCACAACGCAAATCCAAATCGCAAGCAGAATGCCCAAGCCGTCAAGATTCTGGTGGATCATGACGGCGCTCGCGGCCACGGTGACTGCAATCGGTACGCCGGCCCCGATGAAGAAGCTGATGGCAAAAACGTTACTCAAATAGGTTTTCTGGCACTTGTCGGCCTCGGTGGGGCCGATAGCCTGTCCCATTTCCAGGGCCTTCATGCGTTCCTGATGCCTAAACTCACGGCTTTTTGCCACCTGCCTGCTAATCAGCGAAAGAACGAACCCGACGAACAGCAAAAGAATGGTCAAGGTTGCGATAACGGCCAGGATTACGGCGATGGCAATGATCCACGGCGGCAATCCATCCCCAGGAGGAGCATCTTGGATAGCAAGTTGGTGCATTTTTCAATACCTTTGGTTAGATTGCTGCGATCAATCGCCTCTCTGCTAGTTATACTCGCAATCCGTTCGAAGAGGTTGTGCAGGTGGGGTGACATGCGCGGCATTTTCTGTTCAAAATTGGCGGCCGTGCTCCAGGGTGGCCACGGACATGGTTTTTCATCAATCGGCACGTTACAAACGTGCCGCCACAGAGCTTTTCGGACAGCCTCTTAGTCTTCGCTTTTGCCGTCGTCGCTCATCTTGACGAGCTTGGGATCGAAGCGCGCGACGACGTCCACCAGGTCGGTCTGCTGCTCCATGACCTTGCGAATATCCTTGTACACGCCTGGCACCTCGTCGAGGCCGCACGACAGGACGCGGACGCCGCGGTTCTTGATCTCGTTCTTCCACTCGGCCCAGTTGAGGGTCTTGATGGCCTGCGATCGGCTCATGCGGCGACCGGCGCCGTGCGACGCCGAACGCAGCGCTCTCGGCCTTCCCCTTGCCGCGCACGACGAACGCCGGGTCGGCCATCGAGCCCGGAATGACGCCCAGCACGCCCTCGCCCGCCGGCGTCGCACCCTTGCGGTGGACGATCACCTCCTTGCCGTCGTGGACTTCCTTCCAGGCGAAATTGTGGTGGTTCTCGATCACGACCAGCGACGCCGCCCCCGCCAGCTTCAGCACGCGATCGTGGATCGTGTGATGGTTGGCCGCGGCGTATTCGCCCATCAGGTTCATCGCCGCCCAGTACTCCTGGCCGGCCTCGCTGTCCAGGTCCAGCCACGCCAGATTGCTTGAACGCTCGTAGCTCCTTGGCAGCCGGGCCATGGCGATGTCGCTGTAGGTCTTGCAAACCGCCGCGCCCGTGCCGCGGCTGCCGCTGTGCGAAAGCAGCGCGACGTACTCGCCCGCCTGCAGGCCGAGCGCCGGCTCCGTCAGCGTCACGATGCCGAACTCGACGAAGTGATTGCCGCTGCCCGACGTGCCAAGCTGCTGCGCAGGCCTTGTCCTTGAGGTCGCGCGTGACCTTGGTGACGTTCCAGTCCATGTCCATGACGGCATGGTCGAGCCTTTCCTTCTGCGCCCCGCCGACGCCGAACACCGTCCCCCCGGTGATCGCGCGGATGAGCGGGTCCACCATCGGCGCGAAGACGTCCTTGAGCATTGCCGCCGGCAAATCGGTGATCGTGCACATCATCCGGCAGGCGATGTCGACGCCGACGCCGTAGGGAATCACACTGTTGTACGTGCCGAGAACGCCGCCGATGGGCAGACCATAACCCAGGTGGTTGTCCGGCATGACGCGCCACCTTGCACCGCCACGGGCAGTTCGCAGGCGGCGGTCATTTGGTCGATCGAGCCGGGGTCATCTCGTTCGCCCCACTGCGGAACGAGGACGGAACGCCGTGCGGATTGCGGCCGGAGGACTGGATGGCTTCGTTAAGCTGAGTGCGAACGGCGAGAACTGACTTGGCCAAGTAACCGAAATGCAGGTCTTGTGCAAACGCGTCCGGATTTGCCAAAATCTCGGCAATTCGGCGCATTCCCTCGGCCGGCTCAGAAATCAAGCCACTCGCCTTGAGCGAGTCGTAGGCGATGCCGACGCACTCCTGGGGCAGACCCAACGCAACCAATTCGTGCGCATTTCATGGACTGTAACCTCCTCGTTGAGATGAAAGAGGCATTGTAAGACACGTAGGTTCACCCATTCGGAGAACGTCATGCTGAAGTGATGTCCGATGGTGGCTGGCCGAGCATGTTTTTCCCGTTCGGCGTCGCCTTCGTGTGTCGCCGTGGCTCACCACGCACGACCCGCGCGCCGGCCGCGGCGTCCAACTCGCGAAGTTTCGCCGCCATTGCCGAAAGATCATAGTCGTATTCCCGGGCGAAGTTGTCGCGCCAGGCTCGCAACTCGGCTAATACGTTTGCCTCTTTCACGGTTCGGTCTCTCCACGCAAGAGTTCCTGCGGCGTGCAGATTACCGGCGGCTGCATCCCCAAAACTGTACTGCGGGAGCATGGCGATTACAACGGTAGCCGAAGTGCAGTTGCGCTGTCATTCACAGACACATTCTGCACGGCCTGAACCATTGCACTCGCAGTTTCTTCAGGCGTGGCTTTCTTGGCTCCAAGCAGCGACCAAACAGATTGGTCTATCATCGGAGGACGGAATGAACGCGCGTACAATTCAGCGGCTTGTCCACCCGACCGGCCTGCGGGGATGATGACGGCTTTCTTTGAAGATGCCACTTCCACTTCATGGCGCGTTCCCGGGCCGCCTTCAATGACAAGAAAGAGCTGAGACAACCGGGCGAGGATTTCGCGCCGCTCCGACATATCCGATCCGGCGAACAACGTCTGTCCATAATCCCAGGCTTCCTCACCTTTGGGTAGCACGTGAAATACGCGGGGTTCAAGAGCGCAACGCGAGCGCTCTTGAAAAAAACTGCGACCGACGGCCTCTCCAATTCCCTCGACTCCGCCAGTAATTAGGAGCAGGTCCGGGATCGCTGCCAACAATCGACCGACCTCCGTGCACGTACATTCGCTGTCGCTGTGCCAGAAGTCTGTACTCCCCAGGACAGCTACCCGAGGTCCGGTCGGGAATTGCGATTCAAGGCGAACCGCCTCACGATCGAACAGTTGTTGGTTTGTTGGTGCCATCCAAACTCGCCGACCAAAAACTGGAATCATGCTGCAATCAAGCCCTGGCTCTTGCCCACACCGAGCATTCTATCCAAAACTGCTCTCGCCAGTGAAAAAACGTGCCACCGTGCTGACCTGGCTAATCTCGCGCTTTCTCAATAAATCTCACCCACTCTCCAAATCGCGCATCAAAGTCCGGCGGAAAAGCGTGCGCGGCCATTCCCGCGTAGGGCTTGTGCTGCACCTTGGCGTTGGCGCCTTGAAGCCACTTGGCGGCGTCGGCGGTAAGCTTCACGTTGCCTGGATGCTCCTTTGCTCCGCAGGTCAACACAAAGCCGCGCTTGGCCAGCAAGGGCGAGGGCTTCGCTTGGGCCAACGACGACTTGGCCCCAGGGGACATGACGATGGCGCCGGCGAACTTTTCCGGATTGCGTACCGCTATTTCCAGGCCCATTTGGGCGCCTTGCGAAAAGCCCATCGTAATCACATGGCCCGGCTTGATTTTCACCAGATCACTGATTTCGGAAAGGGCGTCGTCCACGCGCTTGGCGTCCCGCGCTGGGTCTTCCGACCACACGAATGTTCGCGGACCGCGCGGCACCGTGCCGCTCACGCCGACAAAGGCGATTTTCAGTTCACTCGCAAAATCCTGACAACCGGGGCCGACAAAGTCGTCCGTACTTGAGCCGAGGCCGTGTAACCAGGCCACCACCGTGAGGGGTGTCGATCCGTCATAACCGGCCGGCAATACAAGGACCGTGCGCGGAGTGCCTGCCGTCTCAAAGTAATGGTTGGCCGCAGTGAGAAATGTCTGCACCACGGCCCAGCGAGAATCACGGTGCAAAATCACCAAATCTTCGTCGCGCGTGGCATGCGCCGTGTCAACGCCTTCTTCGAGCGCGGCGATTTGCAGCCAGTAGAAAGCAGCGTCTTTTTGGCCAAGCCGCGCGCAATAGCATGCCAGATTGTAATAACCTTGTTTGGACTTTTTAGCGTACCAGAACTGAAGCGGTGCGGCACGGGCGTAGTCGCCCTTGGCTTCGGCCGCGTTGGCCATGCCAAGCAATTGATCCGCGGGAAGCGACTGCAAATCCTTGCCGTCGAGCATCGAGGCCATCGGCGCCGGCACGGCCAAGATCAGTGGAGGCTCCGGTTTCACGTCCGACCGAGCGGCGACGCCAGCCTTTTCCGATTTTGACGGATTGTCTGGTTTCTGGCTTCCCGATTTCGACTTGTTCGCCGAATTGTCAACAACGCTGGTGTTATTGCCCAGCACAAAAAACCACACGGCTGCGCCGCCGATGCCAAGAGCCAACAATGCAGCCGTGCCGACGCCTATTAGCAGAAGCGCTTTGTTAATGCCGCCCGCGGTTTTCTTGCGACGTGGCAGGCGCTCGTCCTCATCATCCTCGCGACTGCCGCGCCGTATGGACTCGACTGAAGACGCAGCCTCTTCCGCCGGTCTCCAGCACTGGAAGCGGTTTGACGGCTGTTGGGCCCTGCCTGGGCATTGTGACCAGCTGGACGGAGGCGCAAGCAGGACATTTGATTTTCTTACCAACCAGTTCCTCTTTGACGTTCAGCAGTTTTCCGCATTTGCATTCGATGCGCAACATGGCAGGCCCTTTCGGCGATTTTGGGAGCCATCAAGCAACGCTCGGTGTTGCGGGGTTCCGTTCGCTGAGGGGAATTATAGGCATTTTCAAATTGGTTGGGGACGTGGAAAACGCTTTTCCACGCGGCGAGAGCGAGCGGAGCTACGGTCGCGTGGACAACGGCCGGCCGTCAGAGACGCCGGTGGGAATCGAACCCACTGTTACCGGGTTGCAGCCGGTTGCCTGGCCATTTGGCTCCAGCGTCAAGTTGCACGGCAATAGGGAGAGGAAAGAGCGATGAAAATGGTTCGCGATTATTCCCGATTGCCAAAAAAATCCGAGGAAAAGGCAGGCTCCCCGGTTTCGTGGTTTTGTTGGTGGTGCTCCTGGCGCTTCGGCTGCTTTCAGTCATTTAATCCCTTTCCTTTGAGGATTTGCTCCATACATTTTTCAATCCTCGACTCCCGGGTTTTGGATTGTTTGGCCGCTGAAAAATGAAGAATGTAAGCTCGTTGTCGTCCTGGCGTCAATGCATCAAAAGCAGCTTTCAAGGCAGAGTTTGCATCTAATCTCACTTGAAATTCCTCGGGAACGGCGAATTCCGATGTCTTCTTGAGCTTCACTTTCAAGCCGGCTTTTTCAACTTCGATGGCTTCTTCAATATAGGCTTTCAAAATCGGTTCCATCTGAACTATTTCTCGAACATTCGTGAACCGAATCTGACGGGCCGCCTGCACATTTTTCGTTTGCTGGACCAGAATACCATCGGCATCCTTTAGCAAGGCTCCTTTGAAAAACAAAAGCGCACAGTATTCTTTGAATCCATGCATTAGAACGATGTTCCTTTCCTGAAACGCGTAGCAAGCTTGACCCCACTTCAATTCTTCGGTGAGCTGGCAGTCAAGAACGATCGTTCTCAATTTCTTGAATTCTTCCTTCCACTCCTTGGCTTTAGTGAAGAAGAAATCAACTTTGGGATTCAGTCCATTCATTTATTGGTACCTCGTCAATTTTTGGGCGGCTCCAGCAGTGCCGCGACCGCTCCCGCCGGATCTTGAATCACCGCGAGCCGGCCATACGAGCCCATGCTCTTGGGTTCCCTGAGAACCTTGCCTCCCTTGTCCCGGCAGCGCTGAAGGCTGTAGTCGAGATCGGCCACGGTGATGTAGATCAGCCATTGCGGCGGCAAGTCCGCATTTGGTCCTCGGGCATGGCAGATGCCCGCGACCGGTGTCGCGGCGCCGGGCGGATGCATTCCATAGTCGGCATAATCTCCCATCGGCACATCGGCCGGCGTCCAGCCGGCCACGGCCGCGTAGAAGTCACGCAGCGAGGCCGCATCCGCCACGGTCAGGTCGATCCAGCTGATGGTTCCAACTGGATTCATCGTTGCCTCCTAACACGGTGTTGACCTTCAAATGACTGCTCAAAAGTCCCTGGGACGGCTCCGCGGCTGCGGAATCAGCGTCCCTCTTTGAATCGTTTTAGTCGATCTTTGCTCCGTTGGAAAGCTGCTTCGGAAGTCGCTGGAGATGGCGCACCCGGAACTCCCTGGTCAACCTGCGGGCTTCGACTTGATGGCCTCGCAACTTTCCATATGCTTCCAAGACTCATAGCATTTCTCAATCTGACAAGACTTTTACGACGTTTTGGGGAGGAGCCGATCCATGATTCGTGAAGCGCGATGGCTAGTGGTGGGTTGCACCATTGGTGCGGCCCTTTTGAGCATGCTGCCAACCTCCGCCCAACCACCCAGCACAACCGATGATCCCCTGTTCAGTACGTTTTCATTGGTGGCCTACGATCCCGATGCTCAAGAATGGGGCGTCGTCGTCACGAGCAAGGTGCCGAGCCTGCGCAATATCGTACCCTGGGCCAAGGCTGGCGTCGGCGCCGTGGCCACGCAGGCATCCACCAACAAGCAATTCGGCCCGGACGGTTTGATGTGGCTCGCCAAGGGGAAAAGTCCCCAGGAAATATCCAAGATTTTTCAAGATTCCGACGCAAAAATTGATGTCCGCCAGTTCGGCATCGTCGATGCCAAGGGCAACTCCATCTCGTTCACCGGCCAGAAATGCGGCAATTGGGCCGGCCACAAATTCGGCAAGAACTACGCTTGCCAGGGCAACATCCTCGTCGGCGAGGCGGTGGTCAACGACACGGCAAAGACCTTTGAAGAGACCAAAGGCTCCCTGGCGCTCAGGTTCATGGCAGCGTTGGAAGCAGGCAGCAAAGCCGGCGGCGATAAGCGAACAAACAAGATACAGTCGTCGGCGATGATCGTGGTCCATGACAACACCAAGGGCGAGGGCGGGGCCGCGGATTACGTGATTGATCTCAAAGTTGACAAAAGCCCGACCCCGGTCGAGGATTTGCGTAAGTTGCTCACCGAAAAACTCGAAAAAAAGTAACCATGCCCGCACAAATGATACGGACGGCTTGGCGCCAAGGCATCGCAGTAGCCTGTTTTTTTGGCATTGGCGTCTTAATAATTGGTTGCGCTATCGCCCTGGCGTTTGGCGACGGCATCATTGATGCGATCCCGCTTTGGGCCGGAGAACTTTTCGCCAACTTCGTCTTAGGCGTCGTCGGCTGCTCGGGAGTCGTATATGTACCGCTGCAGATACAAATGGGCTACAGCTGGCGTGGCATCTGGCGGGCCGCTGCGCTCGCGCCGATCGTGCCGATGGTTGCGGTGTTCGTCTTAATTCCAGGGTGGGTGGGAACAGAGAGTAACTTGTTTCCGATCGCATGGGCCATGTATTGGTTCGTCGCCATGTCCGTCGGCACGGGTTGCCTGCTGATTCTCATGGGAACTCGGCGGCTGGCACGCCAGCTTCGGTGGCACGCTCCGTAACGCCCACTAGATTAGTCGGGGTCAGCGAGGAAGGGCGTGCCGGGGCCGCCTGGATTATGAAGACCACGCCAAGCACGGCCGTTAAGGTCATTTGGGACCACCAAAAAGACGGACGCCACCAGCGCAGCAAGTCCGCCGGCGGCCAGGCCCACCGGCCAATTCCCCAAGGGGCTGGCCGCGGTCACAAGGAGCGTGTCGGCGTTGCCCAGGGGCGAGGCAATGGCCCCGTGCTGCCGATGGAATACGTCGTAGAAATGCGGATCCTCAATATCAGCGCCGGCTTCGATCTGCGCCTTTTCAAAATCCTGATAGGCCCGCTGATAACGCAGACCGAATTCCAATTCCGAGGTGAATCGCTTCGGTAATTCTGCGAATTCCTTTTCCGGAATCAGATTTGCCGTCACCCCTTGGCGGCTATTGCAATGCTCGACGAATTCTTCCTGGATTTCCGGATCGGGCCAAAGCAGATCTGCCATTAGTTTAGCGCGCTCGAAGGCGGCCCATGCCAGATGGCGCTGACGCACGCGCAGCATGGTTTCTCCCAGAAACAGGCAAAAATGGGGATTGGCGCCCCCTCCCTCGCGCCACATGCCAATGACGCCCAGGACCGGCTCATCGAAGGGGAATGAATAGGTTGGCCCGGAGTTGTCATCCCCGCTGGCCTGCGGACCGACGCGCGTAATATACTGGTCTCTCAGCAACTGATTTTCTTCTGTCGCTCCGGGGTTGGCAACGGCGGCGGCAAAACGTTTGGCGGCGGCCACTCGACTTGCGAGTGTGTCCTCGCCGTTCCACGCTGAGCGGTACATATAAGCGTCGTCATGCAGTGAATTCCCACAAAAGTCTCGATAAGTGAGCAACTTCGGGTTTTCATTGGCGGCCAGCAGGAACTCGACGGCCATCGCCTGCCATTTCTCACGCCCAAAATGGGCATCGGGGTTGATCGCAATCGCCTTGCGGATCAAAGCCAAACCCTCCTGCGCGTGCTCGACGGTGTCAGGCTCGGTGGTCTGCTCGTTACGAAAGAGGCCAAGCATCAAAAACGTGCCGAGGTTGGCGTAAGTTGTGTAAAGCTGGATTCCTTGGTGATTGCAGGCCTCTTGTTCCTTCAACTTGGCGCGCATGACGCGAATTGCTTCGTCCTGTTCGCCCACGGCATTCAGTCCAACGGCGAGATCATCCAACAGCGCGAAGTAGGCCGGCGCCGGTTTGGCGTTTGCCGTTCGCTCTTTTTCGAGGGCTTGGAGAACGAGGCGATTGCGGGCCTCATAGTAGGCTCTGCCGTGCTTTGCGAAGCGCTCGTGAATAACGTCGTGGACCATGGCGAAACGGAGCGAGACGGCGTCGGGCGTCTTGGGAATTCGATGGGGAAGCGGTGCTTCGAATTGGGGCGACCAAGGCAAACCGGTCTGTGGCTCCTCGATCAAACTGGCCGTCACGATGAACGCGGTAAGCCCAACGACGTACACCACGAGCAAGTTTGCCCACCGGCCAAGGAACCGGAAAATGAGAGATATCATGCCGCACCGTGGTGATCAAGTCCGCGTTTCGATGCAACTGCGGGGCTAACGGCGTTTGTGAACAGTAAGAAGCGTAGCCCGCAAAGAACACCAGGCCGGCATGCCAAACAGGAGGGTTTGCCAGTGCCGTTCCATGAAGGAGTCTTCCGATGTATCTGATCGGGAAGCAACTTGATCGCGGTAACTCGCCTTGAACTCTCGCTCCGCGGCGTTGGTGTTGCGGTCCCACGTGCATGCTAGAGCGGCATCGGTAGTGGCAAGCCAGCTCAGGGCGATAAGTGCGAAGGTCCTCCGGTAGCGGTACATCTGCGTACTCTCTGGAAAGGACGAAGAAATCCCCCTGTAGCGTAGCAGGTTGCAGCGTCGAGTCAAGACCCTGCACCCGTTGCACGGTGCAAAGGACCGGCCGATTGATCCGGGGATGCCGCGCACGGCCCGCCTCGGTCCCACTCGGCAGGCGTCTGTTGAATTCGCTCAAACAGCAAACCGTCGATCCCTGAATCCGAAAGCGCACCGCTGCTGTCTGGAAACCAGCCGAAGATCTTGTAGCCTTGCCCGTCTTGAAATGCGAACGCTGTGGAAAAGTACCTGACAAGCAGCGGACGCTCCGCCGCCTCAGGTTCGAGTCCGGCGATCAGCGCCTGTAGCATAACCGATGGTTGGTCTCCCCTTCTCGCCATGGCGCACAACATATTCACCAGGTCATTGCGAAGAGTAATCACGGCTCTTTTTCTCCTTGCGGGAAAGCATAGCAGGACAGAGACGATTAACAAGTCACGACCCAGGCTGGATGTAAAGGCCGCGCCGCTGGACTTTCCCTACCATACGGCGAAGCCCTGAATATGCTGACCGGTGCGTGTTATACTGACCGGTATCGGTCAACATAATTACTAGTTCGGCCGTAGAGGGCGCATGGGCGTGGAGCAGTCGGATCAGCAACTGATGTGGGCGCTGCAGGCGCTGGCCCAGCCCGCCGACGTGCAGCCGACACTGTTCCCGTCGTTCGTTGTCTTCGCCGACGAACTCGCGCTGGAGTTCGATCACTGGCGGGAGGTTGCCGAGGGCCAAGTCGGTGCGTCATGGTCGCCGGGCCAACGGTCGGCGCTCGCGGGAGCTGGACCGGGTGCTTTCCGACATGAGTGGCCCCGGCAAATCGGAACTGTGGCTGGAGGCCGTGTGGCTGGAGGCCGACTGCCTCCGTCATCCGCGGTGGTCCGAAGTCCGGCAACTCGCCCAGGCAGCGTTGTCCGCCTTCGGTTGGCCGGCTGATCTGCCGCCGGAAGGTCGGGCGATGTACTTCGTCGCTGGTTAGCAAGCCAGACGCTGCAGCTGACCGCGGGGGCATAAGCGCTTTTCGTGACTATAGCTCAGCGCACCCCTGCGGCCGCTAAGCTTTGTCGTTCGGCAAAAGTGAGGGAAGTCGCATGGACGGTAACGGATCGATCCTCGTAACCGGGGCAGCCGGTCAACACGGTGCGGTCGGGCGAACCGTGACTGGCCTGCTCCTGGACCGCGGGCTGCCGGTTCGCGCCATGGTCCGCCGCGAGGACGACCGCGCGGCGGCTTTGCGGGCCGCTGGCGCCGAGGTGGTGATCGGAGACCTGCTCGAACCGGCAGACGTCTACCGAGTGGTCAGTGGCTGTCAGCGGGTCTACTTCGGCATGTCCGTTTCGCTTGGGTATCTGGAGGCGACCGTGACCATGGCGGCGGTCGCCCGGGAAATCGGGGTGAAGGCGCTGGTCAACATGTCCCAGATGACAGTCTCCCAGATGAGCATCCAGAACACCACACCGAGCCCGCAGCAGCGGCAGCACTGGCTCAGCGAGCAGGCGCTCGCGTGGTCGGGCCTGCCGGTTGTCACCATCAGGCCAACTGTTTTCCTGGAGGGCTTCTTCCTCCCGCTCACTGGTCCCTCCGTGCGCGACCGAGGCCGCATCGAACTACCATTCGGGCAGGGCAAGACCTCTCCGGTATCCACGGCGGATGTCGCACGTGTCATCGCCGCGGTTCTCGCCGAACCTGAGCCGCACCTGGGCAAGGTCTACGAACTCACCGGTCCGCGGTCGCAGGACATGCAGGGGGTCGCCCGGGAGTACTCGGACGCGCTGAACCGCGAGGTCACTTACTCTGACATCTCCCCCGAGGATTGGCAGCGGGACCTGAAAAAGCTGGGATTGCCGGAGCATGTGACGCGGCATCTGGTGACGATGGCCGCGTTGAACCGGGCTGGCCGGTATGACCGCATGGCGGACGGCGTGGAGCGGGTGACCGGCGATGAGCGTCCGGGAATTTGTAGCGCTTCATGCGGAGGAGTTCGGCGGTCGTCGACAATAAAGTCCTCCGCGCCGACGATCATTGGGGAAAGCCCCTTCAATGACTGACGAACGGTCAATAGCGAGCGGCGGCAATCGTCGCCGGCGTGCAACCGAGGCCGTGAAGGAACTGCTCGATTTCTGATGTGATGTGTTTGTCGCAGCGGTTATCCAACCCTTACTGCTCCGCGTAACTGCTCTGCCGCTCAATGTGCCGCAGCACATCGTGTTCTTCTTCGTAACGAACATGGACAGTCGGGAAAACAACATGCCAGAGATCCACGATTTCTTCCGGCTCAATGCCAGCCCGAATTTGGGCAGATAGTTCCTTGGCGAGTTGTTTGGCCTTCATGCCGTTCACGGCGGGCAATCGATTTGCCGGATGCAATTCGTTGTAAAACTGAACCAGGTCATCGGAGGACGCCTTTTCGACGACCTTGGCAAGCCGCTCGACCGCATCCTTCACAGGAATTGGGCTCATGGTTTTCCTCCTACCAAGGGGGTGCTCATGGCGAAACCTTCAGTGTATTCTATGCCGTTTTCGGACCAATACCATCGCATGGTCACTTCTGCCATTGCCGCAATGCCGCGGTGGCGGCGTCCCGCACCGCCGGGTCGGCGTCGTCCCGCAAGCGGCGCAAGGCGGAAACTGCCGGACGGGCTTCTTCTGCGGTGATTTCCATGAATTCAATTGCACACGCGGCACCAGCTCGGACAAATGCGTTTTTGTCATCGAGGGCCTTGATCAAGGAAGGAAGAGCTGGTTTGCCAATATTTGACAAGGAACCCGCAGTCCACATCCGAACCTCGGGATCCAAATCGGCCAAGAGCTCGAGAAGAGGCTGCACAGCCTCTTCCCCAAAGTCTCGAAATGCAACGCTGGCAAAGCATTGTGCCGATATATTGCCCTTTATTCGCAGCGCCGCCACCAATACGGGCACAGCAGCTTTGGTTTGGGGGTCGATTTGCTTTAGCGCTGATGCTGCAATCACACGAATGACTGGGTCATCATCCTTCAGCGCACTCGTTACCGCGGCATGGGCAGCGTTTGCGCCTGGATCGATTCGGCCCAAGGCAGACAAGGAACCATAGCGAATCCCATACTCTTTTGACTTCGTTTGCTCAATCAGGGCGGGAATGATGACATTCCCGACAACTTGAGTGGCCTTCTTTTGCACGACCGGATCCCGATCTTTGGAGGCAGCCATCCAATCGGAAAGCGGTTTGCCCTCGTAAAGGGGCCCTTTGTCCGGGGTGGAAAGCACGCCTGGCTGTGAATTAAATGGGATTAGAAAGCCCAATATCAACAGACAAATCCAGGTTTTGGCCATGCTTTGCTCCCAATCTCGCGCTCCCGAGGAGGAAATCAATCGCCGCTAAAACGCAATTGTGGTTGGGCGGGATCTAATACGAAGGCGGCGACACGAAACGCTGTGGGCATTCTACACGGCGCCGCGCTTGTTGACCCGATCACCGCACCAGCGGCGATGGTCGCCACGCGGATCAGAACTTCGGTTCCAGTCCTGCCTGCTTGCAAAGTTGGTTGGCCGTAATGCGATCAAATTTGGAGTGTCTTTTGAAGCGCGCCTCCCAGCGGGATTTCCTTCTTTTGTTGCCGGTAGGCCGCAATCATTTCCTGGAGAGCGTCCTGAAGAGACTCCCGACAGTCTTCCAAAGATTTCCCCTCGGTGATGATCTCCGGCCAATCAATCAATTGGCCCATGTACCCGGAGGAAATCCTGGTGTATTTGGCAGTGAAGGTATTCAGCATCCGGGTCCTCCCGCCTATCGAACAGCCGGCAGCGGCCAACACGACCGCTACGGCCATTCTATCCCAGGCTTGCCCACTTGACCTCACCGCGATCCCGCCGGCGGTGGCCCCGATTGGGCCGCGGGTGGGAACGGTGGTTGCTGTGCCACCGGCACGAGGCGCGGCGGCTGGGGTGGTTGCAAATGGGAGTCCATACGGCTGAACAGCCGTTCCGCAACCTTGCTGTCGCCCACCACGCCAACCTTCACGGTCACGTGGGTCCATTTGCCATCGATCGGAATTCGGGATGTTCGCGGCTCCAGGGTAATGTGCACCGGCGTGCCGTCGCCAGTGCGGGTGTCGATGAAGGCGGTGTCGTTGTCGCGCTTGGCCGTGTCGATGGTCATGCCGAGTTCGGCGAGCGCTTGCTGGGTCACGGCCCAGGTCACGTCGATGTCGGCGGGAAAGTCCTGCGGCACCGCTGCCTGCCAGGTGATGTAACCCGCGGCGCCGGCGCCCGCCACACCGGCGGTAACCGCGGCGGCAATGCAACCTGTGGCTGGCAGGGTTGAGGCAAGGAAAAGGAAAAACCACGAACACCGACTCAAACGTTGCAGCGAGATTGACTGCATGGGTCCTCCGGGTAAGCCCCCCGGGCGGGACTGTAGCGAATCAGCCGCGAACAACAAGAGGAAGTTGGCCTCCGCGCAAATCTGGTTATCCTGCCCATTTTTCGGCAATTGCCTGGCTGCAATCATTTTGCGAGGTGTTCTTGCAGCTGCCCAAAAAGCTTCCGCAGCACCTCCGGCGTGTAAGTCGGCTGCGGGCCATCGATGTCTGGTGGGAACTGCAGGCGTGATCGAACCTCAAGGAGCGATTCACGCACCTGGGGCATAAGGGGCTTGCCGCCGGCATTCTTCGAGGCATGGTACATGGCCGCCACCGCCAGGTAGGTTTGGGCTGCCTCGTCCCAGGACGCCGCCTTGTGCTTGGCGGCGCGGTCTATGATTTTCTTCAATACACCTGCCGCGTCCTCGGAACCATCGCGGGCATCTCCGTAATGCTTGACCCATTGCCCCAATGCCTGGGCAGTACGCTCGGCCTCTTGCCGAACGGTTTCCTTGTGCGGCGCAATCTTGGCCTCCATCGTGGATCTGAGCTTGGCGAAGTCCTGGAGCAACTGCTTGGGGTCGAATTTCTCGGGGTGAATCTCAAAAGACAATGAACCGTTATACCAATCGTTCCACGGCATAATCGGCCGCGTTCCGCGAGCATCCCTGGGCTCCTGTTGCCAGGCTTTGTCATCTAATTGGCGGTGGCAAGCGTAGCAATCGTATTCGGCAAACTCAGGCCATCGCTCGCTCCGGGTGCGTGCCGCCAGCAACTCCAGCGAGGCCTGGGCGGTGGCTGCCTGGCCGACAAACCACGCCGCGGCGTCCCAATCCGGGCGGGCACGCTTGGTTTCGCCGGGTTTCTTGTCCTTGGCATCCTGCCAATGGTGCGGCATCAGGGCGTGGTAGGCGCTGAATTCAAAAGCCAGCCGCGGATGTCCGGCGGCAATCAGGTTGTGATCGACCTCCATGCCTTCCGCACCCACGTGGCACGGAGTGCAACTGCGAACTCGGCCCGCGATGGATCGTGTGTCCCACATCCCCATGGCCGTTTTTTGTTCGTCCGTGAGACCCGCCTTATAATGGCCGCTGAGCCAGCTGCCGGCAGGTCCGTGGCAGCTCTCGCAGCTCACGCCGTCTTCCTTGGCGAATTGGGGGTGGCGGTTGGCGCTTTCGTAATCCTTGTGAACGTGGCAATTCAGGCACAGCGCCAGGTCAGGGGCGGCCTTGCCGTCTTCGCGATGGAGATTGCTGACGATCGCACGAGACTTGGCGTTGAAAAGGACCTCGTAAGCGCGGGCATGCTGGTCGTGCAGGACCCAGGTCGTGTATTCGCTGCCGAGATCGCCTTGCATGCCGTTGCCGTTATGGCACCCGGCGGAAGGCAGCTCCCGGAGCCCAGCCATTGTTTGGCCGCCGCGGGTCTCGGACCTAGCTCGCCGGTGGCGGGCTGTTGGGATGCCGCCAGGCCAATCGACAACCAGGCGACATAGGCCAGGGCCAAGAGAATCGCCAGGGGTGCCAGCCATCGTGCCATTGCAGTGGTCTCGGGAGGATTTCGCGCAGCTATGCCGATCATCCCATTGCGCAATGGGGTATGTCAAGGATTCGAAGCGGTATTGGTGCATTTTTTTGCTGAAAACTGTTGGCGCACGCCAAGATTGCAGCGTAAAAGGAAGAAACCAACCGCCCGCGACTTCCGGCTTGTATTTCTGGCAATGTCTCAGTTTGAAAATGTTTCGCGGTAAACGCCAAAGGCTTCGGGCGTCAAAATGTCGGCATGCCAAACCGCTCAAGCAGACAAGTGCGTGATGTCAATTAGATCGCAAAGGCCATCGTGGACCAAGCAGTCGGCGACGCGCTGAAAGTCGATCCACCGACGAAAAACGCCGCTGCCGTTGACGTGGAGGGTTGCAAGGTGAGCCAGCTACGGCGAAAAAGTTTGGCAAGAAGAAGCTTGGCGATGCGGCACGCAAGGCTGTCGCAGGTGCAATGGAATGGCAACTCTCCCGCGTAGTTTTTTGCGAATTTTTCCAGATTTTCCTGGACTGTCGCCAGTTGCTGGTGGCAAAATGCGCATTCAACAATACACGCTCTCGGGCTTCGCTGTATGTTTCCTCGAGCTCGACGGGAACAACCCCGCCATTGCGGAGAGCCAACGGCAACGTAGGCAACGCTTGGCCCAATTCCAGTTTGAGGGCCCACATCTCTATCTGATCGCCCGTGGGTTTTCGCGACGGCCGATAGGCCACGGCATACGTCGTCGCGGAGGGTGTCATCAAGAAAGGCCCGCCGCCGCCGAGCAGGCCTATTACTTCGTTGTGCAAGTTGGCCAGTCGGTTGGTCACGATATCCACCACGATGAGGCCGATGCCGCGCGCCAGGTAGCTGACTCATTTGGCCGCGAATGCTCGCTTGCAGAGGCATGGTGCATATCCTGGTGAACCTAACCTAACGGCTACTATCGTCAGCCCCTGGCGCAAAACGCACGCAAACCGTGTTGATCACCCAGGTCACGATAAAAGCCGCGGTGCAAATCACCACGATCGCCGCTCCAGGCCCGGTATCATCCAGATAATACGAGATGTAAATCCCCACCACCGACGCCACCGCCGCGATGGCGGCCGCCAGGAACATCGCCCGTCGAAGCGTTTCGCGATCAGCACCGCCGTTGCCGCTGGCGTCACCAGCAAGGCACTGGTGAGAATGACGCCGACCACCTGAATCGCCGTGACGATCGCCAGGGCCAGCAGGGCGAGATAGCAGGTAGCGCATGCGGTCCGGCTTCAGACCCATGACCTCGGCGTGGGTGGGGTCAAAGGCCGTCAGCTCCAATTCCTTGTGAAACAGGAAAAGTGTCACGAAAACCATCAACGCCACGCCGGCCATCCATGCCAGGTCGTCGTTGGTCACGGCCAGCAAATTGCCGAGCAAGATATGCGACAGGTCGCGATAGGTTCGCATCCGGCTCATCACCAGCAGGCCAAGCGCGAACATGCCGGGGAAGACGACGCCAATGGCGGTGTCCTCTTTCAGGGCCTGCCGCCGCGATAGCCAGCCGATCGCCAGGGCCGTGGTGAGGCCCGCGCCAGCGCGCCAGTGACAGATTCCAGCCCAGCAAATACGCAAGAGCCAGGCCGGGCAACGTGGTGTGAGCCATGGCGTCGCCGATGAATGCCATCCGCCGCTGAACCACATGGACGCCGAGCACGGCGCAGGTCGCGCTTACAACCACGCCGGCCGCCAGGGCCGTTTGCATAAAGGACCACTGGAGCGGATCCGTCAACCAGTCCACGCCGGCTCCTTTCCCTGTTTCACCCCAATGCACTTGCCATCCACCAGCGTCACAATCGTGTCATAGTCGCTGTCGAGCCGGCCGACGTCGTGGGTGGCCACGACGATGGTTTTGCCTTGTTGTTGCAGCACGGCCAACGTGTTATACATCATGTCTCGCGATTCGACATCAATCGCGTTGAGCGGTTCATCGAGCAGCAGCAAATCGGCTTCCTGGGCCAATGATCGAGCCAGCAGGACCCGCTGCTGCTGCCCGCCGGAAAGCTGGTTGATTTGCCGTTTGGCCAACGATTCCAGCCCGACGCGCTGAAGCATTTTCTTGGCGATTTGGCGATCGTTCTCGCCTGGCCAGCGGAACCAGCCGAGATGGACGTAGCGCCCGGTCAGCACCAAACGCTCGACCGAGATCGGAAAATGCCAGTCGATTTCGCCGCGCTGGGGAAGGTAGGCAACCCGGTGATGGCAGGCCCCCACCGGATTGCCGAAGACATAGATTGTCCCGCGGTACACCGGGACCAGGCCGGCCACCGCTTTGAGCAAGGAGCTCTTGCCGGCGCCGTTGGGGCCCACCAAGCGCCACCCGTTGTCCCTGGCGGACATTGAGGCAGACGCAGTCGACGGCTGGCCGTTTGGCGCCGGGATAGCCGACCGTGACAGCCTCGAAAACCAGGGCATCCGCGCCTGGCACGGGAGAGACATGGCCGCGTTGGCCGTAGGGTAAAAGGGGATGGGTCATTTCTTGCTTAACTCGCCAACGATGGCGCTCACGTTGTGGTGCACCATTTTCTCGTAAGTCCCGCCCGCGCTATCCGCCTTGCCAAGGGCGTCGGAATACAGCTCAGGGCCGATGCGCACCCCGGCTTCTTGCGCCAGCCGCTTTATCACCTTGTTGGATTCAATATTCTCCGCGAAAATCACCGGGACCTTGGCTGCCTTGATTTTTTCGACCAGCTTGGCGGTGTCCTTTGCCGATGGTTCCACCTCCGCCGTGGAGGTCGATCCAAGGGCGTCGCCGATGATCTCGAATCCGTAGCGCTTGGCGAAGTAATTCAAGGTGTCGTGGTTGGTAACCAACTTGCGCTGGTCCTTGGGCAGCTTGTCCACTTCTTTGGACACCCAGGCGTCGAGATCCTCCAATTTTTTCAAGTATATCTTGGCGTTGCTTTTATAGTGTTCCGCATTCGCGGGATCAACTTCGACGAGGCTATCCCGGATCAAGCCAACCATGTGAATGCCGTTCTTGACGTCGCTCCAGACGTGCGGATCTTTGTCCTCGTCCTTCGATTTTTTCTTGTCGCCTTTTTTATCGTCGTCGTCAGATCCTTCAAGCAGGGTGATTCCCTTGGTGACGACCACGCGTTTCGCTTTCGACGACGAGGATTTGTAAAGGCCGTCCAGCCAATGCTCCAGCCCGACGCCGTTTTCGAAGATGATGACGGCGTCAGCAACGCTGGCGGCCTGGGATGGCTTGGGCTCAAAATTGTGCGTGTCCGCGTCGGGCCCGACAAGTGTGATCAATTCCACCTTGTCGCCGGCGACGTTGCCGACGAGATCGCCCAGAATACTGAAGGTCGCGACCACCTTCGGCTTGGCCGACGCGGCGGTTTTACCCTTGGTGGATGTGTCGGTCTTGCACCCACCCAACGTGGCGGCGGCCATGAAGACGAGCACTGCGATACTGGTCAATCGACGCATGATTCGTTTCCTCCCCAAAAAGCAACTCACCCTTGCCACAATTATGGATACAAATGTTCATTAAAAATGGGCCACCGTTAATACGATCTAATACTATTTGTACAAAGGCATAATACAAAGGGCGAGCAGCTGTGATGTGGGCTGTCAGCCAGGTGGCTACGATATAGTACCTAATTACGTGCAAGTTAAATGCTCTCGGAGGCCGTAGCCATGCTTGACGTCGCAAACGACATTCGGAGTTTGTCTCATTTCAAACGTAATACGGCCCAGGTCTTGAAAAAAATGAAGAAGTCTGGGAGCCCGCTTGTCCTCACCGTCAATGGCCGGGCCGAAGTTGTTGTGCAGGACGTTGCTGCTTACCAGCGGATGTGGGCCTTGGCAGAGCAAGTCGAAATGATGGAATTCCTGCGTGAAGCAAAGGCAGACGCCGATGCCGGCCGGGTCGTCGACGCCAGGGAGTTCATTGCGTCTCTTGGAAAAAAGAAGAAGGCCAAGAAGGCATGAATTTCCGCGTTGTCAATGGCAGTAGCTCAGCGCCATGACCGCAAAGCCCGTCGCCAAATTTGGATCGGCCTCACCAAAGGCCTTGTCGCCCGCGTTGACCCACCGGCCGTCTGCCTGTTGGCGTTTGGACAGAGCGTCAAACAACTCCCGCTTCCAGGGATGCTGCTTGCCAGACGCATCGGCGAAGGGATTTTGACCCAATGCGTCCATGGCCTTGGCGAAGACGTGGTAGTAGTAGTACAGGCCGGTTTGCCCAAGGCCTGGGTTATCTTCCAGGGTGTAATGATTGCGGATCCAGGCGATGCACGCTTTGACGCGCTCGTCTTCCTTGCTGACGCCGGCATAAAGGAAGCTTTTCAGGCCGCCGTAAGTCATGCCGCCCAGCGACCGCAGTCCGCCGTTGGCCGTGGCGTACTGACTGTCCTTGGGATCTGGAACATAGGTGAAGCCGCCCAGGTCGTCCTTGGTTGCCTTTTTGGCGTAAGCCTCGGTGTTGTGCTCGCCGGGCAAGTTCTGGCACTTGCTGAGGAATTCCAGGGCTTTTTTGATGGCGGGGTCGTTCTTGTCGATTCCCGCCGCGAGCAAAGCCTCGACGGAAAAGCCGCTGTTGGAGGCGTCGGGCCGGCTTTTTTGATCGTAGCCGAATCCGCCCGCATTCAGCTTGGATAGGTCGCTTGTGCCCGCCTCTTGTTGAATACCCTTGAGGAAGTTGCCGGCATTCTTGAGGATGACATCGTATTTGCCGTCCTTGTTGGCTTCCTTGAGTGCCATGACGGCGATGCTGGTGGTGTAATTGGCAAGCATCTTGTCGTAGATCCCGCCGTCTTTCTGCACGCTTTTTTCGAGATAGGTCAACGCACGAGCGATGACCGGTTCCTTGGGACTTTGCCCGCTGCGCAGCAAACCAGCCACCACCACCGCGGTGATGCCCGGCCCTGCCCGTTTGGAGGAGAAACTGCCGTCCTCCGCCTGCTGCGTCTTGAGGAAGGCCAGCGCTTTGTCGATCAGGGGTTGAGCATCTTTGGTGCTGGGATCGCCGGCTTGAGGACTGGCTTGCAGGTTCAAGGCGAAACCGCCAGCTGCAAGCACCAGGCCGAGAACGAAAAAGCTGTTGCGGATCGTCATGATGAGTCCTTCCCCTGGAATACTAACCCGAAGCGTAAGCGAGGCAAAACGCTGGCCCTCGCTTACGCTTCGGGTTGGTGTGGTATTCTCTAATAGCGCCGGCCACCGCCGCCGCCCCCGTGGCCGCCGCCACCACCCCCACGGCCTCCGCCACCGCCGCCGAAGCCGCCACGACCTCTGCCACCACCACCGCCACCACCGCCGCCTTCAGTGCGGGGCCTCGCCTCGTTCACGGTCAGCCGGCGGCCGCCAGCATCGGTGCCGTGCAGCGCGGCAATGGCCACCTGCGCTTTCCTGGTCGGTTTTCATCTCCACAAAGCCGAAGCCTTTGGAACGGCCGGTGTCTCGGTCCATGATCACCTGGGCCGACTCGACACCGTGCCGTGCGGCTCGAACATTTTGGACAACGTGCTTTCCGTCACGTCGTAACTGAGGTTACCGACATAAAGTTTCTTACCCATTTCCTGACTCCGCTAATCTCGCACATGCCGCGGGGCAGGCGAGGACCGAAAAAAATCGCCACACTCCGCACGCTTGATGTCCGCCCAGGTTTTTGCAAAAGCGGGCACCAGGGATGAAGAGCAATTCAGCCACATTAGCCGATTGCCGGAGGGTTGGCCAGACCATTTGCGGCGATTTGATGAACTCCGGTTCACGCCTGAATTCCCGCAAGAAAAACCACGGTTCAAGCGGTTAACGTCAGACTTTTGGCTTTACTTTTTGCGCCGCCGAAGGATGATAGATAGGGTAACCATTTGCGGACAAGGATCCTCTCCCATGAAGAAGGCGATGTACAGCATGCACTGCTTTACGCATCACCGCAGCGCTGGCGCCGAGCCTTGCTTGCCGCCCTCGTTTCCACCTTTTTTGCGCAGGCCTCCACGGAAGCACTGGCGTCGGACAATGTCGAGTACAATCGCGACATCCGCCCTATCCTGGCCGAGAACTGCTTCGCCTGCCATGGGCCCGACAGCGCCAGCCGCAAGGCCGAACTTGCGGCTCGATCAGCGCGACGCGGCCATCAAGGCGGAGGCCATCGAGCCGGGCAACGCCGGCAAAAGCGAACTGGTCCAGCGGATCTTGGCCGCGGATCAGGGCGAAATCGATGCCGCCGCCCAAGTCGGACAAGAAGCTGACGGCAGCCCAGAAGGAGCTGCTGCGGCGCTGGATCGCAGCAGGGGCCGAATATCAGCCGCACTGGTCGTTCATCGCACCAGTTCGGCCCGAGCCTGCCAGCCGTCAAGAACACGGCCTGGGTCCGCAATCCCATCGACAGCGTTCGTGCTCGCCGAACTGGAAGCAGCGCGGCCTGCGGCCGGCCGCCGAGGCCGATCGGCGCACACTGGCGCCGCCGCGTCAGCCTCGACCTGACCGGCCTGCCGCCGCCGCCCGCGGACGTCGAGGCGTTTGTCAACGACAGCTCCGCCGACGCCTACGAGAAATATGTCGACCGGCTGCTGACGTCGCCGCACTGGGGCGAACATCGCGGCCCGCTACTGGCTCGACGCCGCCCGCTACGCCGACACCCACGGCATCCACTTCGACAATTTCCGCGAGATCTGGGCCTATCGCGATTGGGTCATCGGCGCCTTCAACCGCAACATGCCGTTCGACCGGTTCACCATCGAGCAGCTGGCCGGCGACCTGCTGCCCAATCCGACCCTCGACCAGCTCATCGCCACCGGCTTCAATCGCTGCAACATCACCACCAACGAAGGCGGCACGATCGCCGAGGAGATATCTGGTCCTTTACACGCGAGACCGCACCGAGACGGTGGCCCAGGTCTGGCTGGGGCTGACCGCCAACTGCGCCGTCTGCCACGACCACAAGTTCGACAGCTTCTCGATGCAGCGACTTTTACTCGATGTCGGCTTTCTTCAACAACACCACGGTCAAGGCGATGGACGAGCAACATCCCCAACACGCCCGCCGATCGTCGTCGTGCCGCGCCATGAGGACCGGCAACGCTGGGACGCCTTGGCCAAGGACCTCGGTGCGATCCGCGGCCACATCGCCGAGCGCGAGCAAGACCGCCCGCCCTGAATTCGACAAATGGCTAGCCGCCGCCAAACCCGAGCGGCTGGGCGATTTGATTCCGACCAACGGCCTGACCCTCCACGCCCCGCTGAATGAAGGCGCCGGTAAGACTGTGCATCTCGCGGTCAACGGCAACGTCCGCAGCCTCGATCTGGAATCCGGCTTCGAATGGGCCGCGGGAAATGTCGCGCCCAAGGCCGTGTCCATCAAAGCGGGCCAGTCGATCGAGCTGCCCGACGTCGGGCGATTTCGAGAAGGATCAAGCCTTTTCCTGCGGCGTCTGGTTCAAGTTCCCCAAACGCGGCCAAACGGGGCGCTTTCTTCAGCCGCATGGACAGCCCCCAGTTCCGCGGCTGGGACCTCTGGATCGAGGGTGACCGCGTCGGCATGCACATCATCAACAATTGGCCCGACAACGCCATCAAGGTGGTGGCCAAGACATTGCTCCAGCCCAACCAGTGGTATCACTTGATGGTCACCTACGACGGCACCGGCAAAGCCAGCGGCCTCACCGTCTACGTCAACGCGGTGCCGCAGGATGTGGACATCTTTGCCGACAAGCTCACCGCGACGATTCGGACCGCGACGCCGTTCAAGGTCGGCCAGCGCAAAAACAGCTCGCGGTTGCCGCCAGGAATGGCCCTGCAAGATGTCCGGATCTATGCGCGTGCCCTGAACGGCACCGACGTTGAACACATCGCCCGCGGCACCCGCGCCGGCATGCTGTTCACCAAACCCGCGGACAAACGCACGCCTGCCGAGACGGCGGAGCTTTTCAACTGGTGGCTGGTGGCCCTCGACGCACCCTACCGCGATCTGAGGACGCAAACCTCGGCGCTGGCCAGGGAGGAGGCGCAGATCCGTGGCCGCGGCGCCGTCACCCATGTGATGAAAGAACGTGATCAGCGTCCGGAGGCCTATGTCTTGTTTCGCGGCGATTACGACAAGCGCCGCGACAAGGTCATGGCCGAATCGCCCGCCGCGCTGCCGCCGATGCCCGCCGATCTGCCGCGCAACCGCCTGGGCTTTGCCCAATGGCTTTTGAGCCCCGATCATCCGCTGACGGCGCGTGTCACGGTCAATCGCTTCTGGCAAGAGGTATTCGGCACTGGCCTGGTCCGCACCGCCGGCGATTTCGGCGTCAGCGGCGAATTGCCGTCGCATCCGGAATTGCTCGACTGGATGGCCGTCGAGTTCCGCGAATCGGGCTGGGACGTGAAAAGGCTTCTTCAAGCTGCTGGTGACCTCGGCCGCCTATCGCCAGGCAGCGGTGGCAACCAAGGAAAAGCTGGAAAAGGACCCGCAAAACATTTTGCTGTCGCGCGGCCCGCGCTATCCGCATGGACGCCGAGATGATTCGCGACTATGCCCTTGCCGCCAGCGGGTTGCTGGTGCGCAAGATCGGCGGCCCGAGCGTGAAGCCGTATCAGCCCAAGGGCGTGTGGGAGGTATCCGGCATGCCCGAAAGCAACACCCGAAAATACCAGATGGACAGCGGCGACAAGCTTTATCGCCGCAGCCTGTACACGTTTTGGAAGCGGGGCGCCCCGCCGGCCTCGATGGAGATTCTCAACGCCCCCAGCCGCGAGTTCTGCACAGTTCGCCGCGAACGCACCAATACGCCTCTCCAAGCATTGGTCACGCTCAACGATCCCCAGTTCGTCGAGGCAGCCAGGCATCTCGCCGAGGTCGCGCTGAAAGAAGGCGGGGCCAGCAATGAGGGGCGCATGGACGTCATGGCCAGGCGTTTGCTGGCCCGTCCGTTGCGCAACGAGGAGATCGGCGTCGTCAGCGGATTGGTCAAAGACTTGTTGGCGCATTATCAGAGCAAACCCGACGAGGCCGAAAACTGATCGAAGTGGGCGAGTCATGTGCCGATCCGGCGCTTGACGTGCCGACCCTGGCGGCGTGGACGATGGTCGCAAACCAGTTGATGAACCTGGATGAGGCATTATGCAAGTAGCGAAGAGTGAAGAGTGAAGAGTGAAGAGTGAAATGAATTTTTTTCACTCTTCACTCTTCACTCTTCACTCTTCCCCCGTGGAGCGGCAAATGGACGAATTAAAAGACTACCTCCGTTTCGAGTCCCGCCGTCAGTTCCTCGGCCAAGGCGTCAATGCTGTCGGCTGGGCCGCACTGGCCACGCTGCTCGGCAACGGCGCCGCTGCGTACCGATGAGCCCACGCTCCGCACGCATTTTCCCGCCAAGGCCAAGCAAGTGATCTACCTGCACATGGTCGGCGGCCCCGCGCAAATGGACCTCTACGATTATAAGCCCCGGATGAACGACTTTTACGATGTCGATCTGCCCGACAGCGTCCGCATGGGCCAGCGACTGACCACCATGACGAGCGGCCAGGCCCGTTTTCCCATCGCGCCGTCCAAGTATCAATTCGCCCGGCATGGCCGCTGCGGCATGTGGGTCAGTGAACTGCTGCCGTATACCGCTCGCATGGTCGACGACATGTGTTTCATTCGCAGCATGAACACCGAGGCGATCAACCACGAGCCGGCCATTTGCTGCATGCAAACCGGCAACCAGATCACGGGCCGGCCGTGCCTGGGTTCGTGGGCGTCTTACGGCCTCGGCTCGCTGAACCAGAACCTGCCGACCTTCGTCGTGCTGGTCGCGCAGCCGACGCAATACCGAACAGTTGCAAGCGATCTCGGCCCGGTTATGGCACGCCGGCTACCTGCCGGGCGAGCACGCCGGCGTTTCCTTCCGCAACACCGGCGACCCGATCCTGTTCATCAACAACCCGCCCGGCGTCACCGACGAGGTCCGCCGCCGTGGCCTCGACGGTCTGCGCCAGCTCAACGAGATGAACTTTCAGCATCACCGGCGACCCCGAGACGCACACCCGCATTCAGCAATACGAGTTGGCCTTCCGCATGCAGGCCAGCGTGCCGGAGCTTACCGACCTGGCCAACGAGCCGGCGTCGACCTACGCTCTGTACGGCGACGACGCCCGCAATCCCGGCACGTTCGCCAACACCGTCGTGCTGGCCCGGCGCATGGTCGAGCGCGGCGTGCGTTTCGTCCAGGTCTACCACAACAACTGGGACACGCACGCCAACGTGGCCGGCCGCCTGCCCGAGCCAGTGCAAGGACGTCGATCAGGCCTGCTAGGGCCTGATCCAGGACCTCAAACGCCGCGGCATGCTCGACGAGACCTTGGTCATCTGGGGCGGCGAATTCGGCCGCACGATTTATTCCCAGGGCGGCCTGACCCGCCAAAACTACGGCCGCGACCATCATCCGCGCTGTTTCACCATGTGGATGGCCGGCGGCGGCACGCAGACCCGGCACGATCTACGGCGAAACCGACGATTTCTCTTACAACATCGTCAAGGACCCGGTGCACGTCCGCGATTTCCACGCGACGGTTCTGCAGTTGTTGGGATTCGACCACCAGCGTTTCACTTATCGCTACCAGGGACTGGATCAACGGCTCACGGGCGTGGAGCCGGCACGGGTTGTCGTGGAATTGCTGGCTTAGGGTGAATGCAGTGGTGTCGCCGCGAGCACACTGCGAAGTGAGGCGTGCATGAATAGATGGACGAGAAAGCGCCGCACACGGGAACATGTCGTTGCCGATTTGAGTGTCAATCATGTGGAGCGAGTTGCCTTGCGCTGTGGCCATACCGTTGAGCGATTCTGGCACGATTATGGCTTTGATTTATTGCTGTCCACTTACAATAATGACGGAGAGTATGAGAATGGGGACGTTAGGCTACAGGTCAAAGCCACCGACCATCTCAAGCGATCAGCAAGGCGAATGACGATTGCTTGGCGCATCGAGTTGGCCCACCTGGGTCACTGGCTTCACGAACCGATGCCAGTGATCCTGATCGTGTATGATGCGAGCCGGGACGAGGCTTATGGGGAGTACATCCAGCGATATTTCGAGGAACGACCTCGTTTACGGATCGGCGACGATCGGGGCACGGTGTCGGTAAAGATTCCGGCCGCAAATCTCTTGAATCAAGAGGCTGTCCTTCAGTTCGCCGGTTTTCGGAACAAGATTTTGGCGCAAACTCGAGGAGTCCTCCACCGCCATGACTAGGAAAATCACTTTTGCGGATCTGTGCCGCCTGTTGGAAGGCATGGATTTCGAACGAATAAGCCAACCCACCCACGTTTTGTTTGAGCATCCCGCCTCGGAGTCCATGATAGTTTTGCGGCCTTACCAGTCGCGGGAAATTGTCCAAGACATTGATCTGGCAGTTGTCCGAAAAACGCTCGATGAACGAGGTCTTATGCCTGCCGAGTCCTTCGAGCACTTCATGAGACGCAAACCCGCCTAACAATCGCGTGATTCGGAAAGCAAGATTCGACCGAATCCTGAGAATCCTCTTGACATCTGCATTCAACTGTGTACTACTACACTAGTACACATCGCCTTCGAGGCTGCGCCATGATCTTTTCGATTCAACCTGACGGCCCCGTGCCGATCTACGAGCAGATCGTGGCCCAGATCATTTACGGCGTCGCGGCCGGCAGTCTGGAAGCTGGTTCGTTCATTCCCAGCGTCCGCGAACTGGCCGAGCAGTTGCTCGTACATCCCAACACCGTCGCCAGGGCATTTCAGGAACTGGAGCGCGAAGGCGTGGTGACGCCCCGGCGCGGGCGCGGCATGGAGGTGACGGCCGGGGCGCCCGCCACCTGCCGGGCCAAACGACAGGAACTGGTGCGTGCCCGCATTCGGCAGGCCCTGCGTGAGGCGGCGGCCAGCGTGCTGTCGCCGGAGGAGATTCGCGATCTGGTCGAGCAGGAGCTGGCCGCAGTCAACGGCAAACAACGGCCCAGGGAGAAACGCTAATGGAGACCGTCATTGCAATCCGCGATTTATGCAAACACTTCGGCGGCAAACAGGCTGTCGATCATCTGACGCTGGCCATCCCCAAGGGCGCCATCTTCGCCTTGCTGGGCGACAACGGCGCCGGCAAGACGACCACCATCCGCATGCTCACCGGCCTGTTGCCCGCTGACAGCGGCTCGGCCAGCATCTGCGGCCTGGACTGCTGGACGGCGTTTTCGAAGCTGCGCGAGCGCGTGGCCTATGTTCCCGAACGGCCGCGTTATTACGACTGGATGACCGTCGCGGAAATCGGCTGGTTCGCCTCCGGGTTCCACGCCAAAGGATTCCCGGCCCGCTTCCACGAGTGGTGCGCGCAAGCTGCAGCTCGATGGCAAATCCAAGCTCAGCACGTTGAGCAAGGGGCAATACGCCAAGGTGGGTCTGGCCTTGGCCCTGGCCATCGATCCGGAAGTGCTGATCCTCGACGAGCCCACTTCGGGCCTCGACGTCTTGGTGCGGCGTGAGTTCCTGGAGAGCATGGTCGGCCTGGCGGCCGAGGGCCGCACGATCGTCATCTCCAGCCACCAGATTGCCGAGGTGGAGCGCATCGCCAGTCACGCGGCCTTCATCGCCCAGGGCCGTTTGCTGCTGGCGGCGCCGCTCGACGAACTGAAACGCCGCATCGTTCGGCTCAGGCTAAACCACGAAGCCCAGCCGCCCGATATTACGACGCTGGGCACGGTCCTGCAGCGCAACGGCAGCGGCAAGCAGTTGCACCTGATCCTCCAAGATCCGCGTGACGAAGCCTTGCATGCATTGCCGGAGGCGGACGGCATCCATGACGTTGAGGTGACCGCATTGCACCTGGAAGAGATTTATTGCGCTCTGATGGCCCGGAAGGAGGGCAAGCCATGACCGCGGTGCTTTTGTGGAAGGAATTTCGGGAGCAGAGGTCGGCCTGGTTGTACCTTGCCTTCATGGGCAGCTTCGTCATGGTTGTTGTTGCCGTGTTGAGGAGTGGCGGGAACAGCATGGCGGCGCTTCGCAGTGCTCATGTTGCCGAGGGCATGAATATCATGGCATTCGCCCTGGTCATGGCACAAGGCGTCATTAGTGGAGCCCTGCTGCTGGCAGCGGAGAAAGACGACGGCACCGCCGTCTTTCTCGACACCTTGAGCGGTGGGCGGGCGCCGCTGTGGAGGAGGAAACTGCTGGCAGGATTGATTTTCACGCTGCTGCAAAGCCTGGTCATGGCGGTGCTTGCCGTGACCCTCGGCTTCACGGCCTGGTCCACGGCTGTCGGCATGCCGCTTGTGGCGCTGGAAGCACTTGCCTGGGGAATGTTGGGTGGGGCGTTGTGCCGGTCGGTCATGGCCGCGGTGCTCACGGCCATTTCGGCCATGGTCTGCTCCTGGTTTTTGGCGCGGTTTTACGGGAATTTCACCCAATTGGTTATTGTCAATTGTGTGAGTGGGGTTACAGCCATCGTTGGTTCCACGTTGATTTATTGGCGCGGGACCGGTCGCGCCGTGTGCCGTCCCGGCGTGCCAGTGCTGTTAAGGGCAGCCCCGCTGCTTGGCGGGTGCTGATCTGGCTGACGGTGCGCCAGGGCCGCGTGGTTTTTGCGGGTGGCATGGTAAGCGCTTTTCTGCTGGGCGTGGCATTGAGCAAGCAGCCTCTTGTGCTATGGCCGCTATGGCCGGTTGGCACGATGCTGATGGGAATCGCCTGCGGTCTAGCTGCCTTTGCTCCCGACAACAAAGAAGGCCGGAGTTTTCTGGGATGCCAGCGGTTCGCGCCTGGCACCATTTGGACTGCAAAAACTGTGGTTTGGGTGGTCCGGCTGATCCCCATGGTGGTGTTGGCCTGGGTCATGGCGACCGTGCCGATGTTGTCAGTCAAGGACACATTAACCCAGCCGCCAGTCGATTTTCCGGGCAATCCCGATGCATGGGTTGCCTATTGGCTTGGTTGGCCGCCATGGCGGGGCATTCCGCATACATTGTTGCTGTTGCTGATTTGGCCGATCTACGGTTTTTGTTTCGCCCAACTTTGCGGTCAAATCGCCAACAAGCCGATTGTCGCCGCGGTTCTTGCGTTGTGGACTTCCGCCCTGCTTGCCGCCCTGTGGCTCCCGTCGCTGCTCAGCGGCGGCGTGTCGGCCTGGCAGGTCCTGGTATTGCCGGTGCTTGCGTTGTTAACCCAAGTTACTGAGTTGCGCCTGGGCAGTCGTTGATAAATAAGGAGTTGCGTCGATTTTTGGCGAATGTCCTCACTACATTTGGGCCGGTTCGTCGAGCCGACACAGGCGTGTCGGCAGCTTGACGCCTAAGCGATTGAGCAGCACTTTTTGAGAAGCATCTGGCGTCGTAACGCAACGCACCCGAACCGTATGACCTGGGCGACCGCTCGCGCTCTGCGTCGGCAATACCACGTCGCCGCTTTTGATCTTGGCCAACTCTTGCAGCAGGGTTCGCGGTGCATCGCCCAAGCCGCTGCGCTGCATCCATTGAGCCAACGTTTTCCACAGCACGTAGGCCAAGAAGCACACCAAAATATGCGCCTGCACGCGTTCGTCCTTGTGATGCCAAATGGGGCGAATGGCCAATTCGTCTTTGTGGATGCGAAAGGCCCACTCGGCATCGGTCAGTTGGATGTACCGTTTCCAGAGTGTGCAGGCATCAACACCAACCAGATTGGTCCGCAGCAAATAACAGCCCTCCGACAGCTCGGCCCAGGCATGCCAACGTTCTTCGCGCGTCCAGGTGATCGCCAGACATGGTGTCTTTTTCTTCCGCTTGCCTGACTCGGCCTCGACCACCGGCAGCGCAGCAATCTTCACCTCGAACGCAGCGGCCGCACGCTGGTAGCGTTGCAGCAGCCGGCCAAGGCGACGGTTGGCCACGGCGGGATCTCGGAGGCGACCACTCTCGGCTGCGACGCGAAGTTTGTGCAGACCTGCTTGCAGTCGCTCCAAAAAACGCTGGTGCATCGCTTTTTCTTTCTCACGCCGATCGGCACTGCGTGCGAGCACAAATGTCTCCACGCCGCCTGGCCCCGCCACCAACTTGACCTCCACGCCATCCTGCACGATGTGCCAGTCGCCTTCGGTCAAGGCACTCTCGAATTTGCGGAGCATCGCCTTCGGCGTGCCGACGATGTACTGGCCGCCGCGGTCACGCAAGAATTCCAGATTGCCCTCACTGACCATGCCGCGATCCAACACCCAGATCCGCTGCGCTTGGCCGTACTTCGCTTCCATGGCGACGACGATGTCGGGAATCGTTTTGCTGTCGTGGGTATTGCCTGCGAAAACTTCGTAACCCAGCGGAATGCCTTCCTCCGTGACGACCAGACCGATGCACACCTGCGGGCAATCCGGCCGACTGTCTCGCGAATAACCGCGCCGGGCCTTGGGATTGCCCTGGCACTGTCCTTCGAAGTAGGTGCTGGTAACGTCGTACAAAAGCAGCTCATATTTGAGGTCGAACAAATTCCCCAGCCGTTCCTTGAGGTGCTTCTCCATGGCCGCCTTATGGACCAAGAGCACATCGAGCCCCTGGTAGAGCCGGTCGGTGTACACTTTGGCGACGGGCACGCCCAGCAATTCTTCCAAGGCGCTGCGTCGATACCAGGTATGCTCGATATGCAATTCGCTGGATGGTTCGCAGAAGCGGGCAATCACGAGGATCGCCGCGACCAGCGGCCAGGGCATATCCTCGCGCCCTGGGGCAGCAGCTTTTCGAGGAGAACGTCCAACTCCACGAGGCGCCACAACCCAATCGCCAGCCAGGCATCGCCGAAGTGCGCAGGCGTTCCAGACGCACGCCTTTGAGATCCACCAACACCGGCTCGTCGTCCGCCGTTTCCTCGACGGCAGGCGGATCGAAGAGGGTTGGCTGAGGCCGTTGTTTGCGATCCAGCTGCCGGCCAAGTTCGGCCCAGCCATTGCGCTCGCTCGGCTTGAGTTCACCCAAATAGGTCACGACACGTTGGCGCGAGCCCTTCTTGGTTCGGTAGGATTCTACCAAGGCCCAGTAGGTGTGGACCTTGCCATCCTTGTGGCGTTGACAGCGGCGGAGAAACATGCGCGACCCCGTTGTACGTTGGCGACGACACACACATTCGCAAATCGCAAGGGGTCATTGCAAGGGGGTAGGTCTTCACTACACGCCGTTTTGGCGGATCGCGCGTTGTCGAATAAGGACTTGCGACGCAAACAGGCCGGAAAATCGTTTGTTTTTTCTTCAAAGTCAGTAACTTGGGTTAACCTCTCGATTGGCCGCCCGGGCCTGGCTCAGCGAAAGACTGAGTGCAGGACAGCCGCTTCCTGGTCTTGTCTCCGCCTCGATAGCGGCGGTGGCAATCCAATTTGGCTTCATCGCTCTGCGGGCCTTCGAGGTGCCAGACATTGGCGAGCCATTTGACATTAAAGCCTATGTTGGATCATTGCCCGCGCAGGAAAAAAACAAGGTGGCGATCATGCTTCAGGGCGCATGCGTGGAGATGGATAAAATTCAACGCCCGATTCTTTTTGGCAGCGATTCACGGACTGTTCCTTTCGTCTATGTCCGGAACGAACTTGCCGGCGTCGAAAAAAACGGTTTGCCGCAGCGTGACCCACGTAATGTCAGGCTGCGTATTGCCGCGCTCCTTAATCCGCTTTTCGACGACCCGTGGGCCACGAAAGCTCGGAGCGCGGTCCAATTGCCGTTGGGTGTCATGGCCGACCCGCGCTTTACGAGTGACGCGCCGCTCCCAGAACTCTTTGTCCAGTTGCAAGAGATGGCCGATCTGTTCACTCTTCGAGGCTACCAGCTGCAAGCGCACGAGGACTACGCCGGCGCATTGGATCAGATCAACACAGTCCTGGCTTTGTCCCGCCACGTCAGGAATCATGCGTTGCCAAATCACTATAAGGCCGGCACGAAAATGGAACGCCATGCCCTCACTGCCTTTCAAGCTTGGCTAAAAACACCAGGGCCAAGCCGAGACCTATTGCACAACGCCCTGGCCGATTTGCGGGCTCACGAAGCTGCCATGCCCGATCCCGCCAATACCCTGAAGGCCACCTACCTTGCTCACATCACCGGCAATCTCAATGGCCCTGAGGCCGCTTCGGCTCGTGACACACTTTTGAACTTGGCCCAGCATGTTCCCTGGGAAAAGGAACGCCAAAGCCGCATCGACCGGGCTGTGCTGGCGGGACTGTTGAACGGGAGTCAAACAGCGATTGGGGCCAACCCGTCGCGGCTGGAACCATTGCCCTTGGACGCTCAAATGATCGCGATGATGGCAGGTTTGCCGTTGCTGACAGGCCCCACGGCTCAGCTCAGCCCGGCTGAATGGGGCGATTATATCCTTAGCTCACGGGATTACGGGCTTTTTGACCGATTATCGGCTATCAGGCTGGCTGCAACGACGAGCGTGCGAGATCAGCATGCTGCTCAACTCGTGGCGCGCCTGGTTCTTTACCAAGCAGAGTTCGGCAAATTGCCCGACGACGTGGGGGAACTCGTAGGCCGCGGTTATTTGCAGGCGATCCCGGTGGATCCGTTTTCGGGAAAGCTTTTTCAATATCACAAAACTGGTATAAGGAATGAACTCCCGGTGATATGGGGTGCACAACTCTGGCCTTCCCGAGGTTGGCACCTCCCCGTGCCGGTCTGGAACAAGCCCAAGTAGAAATGTCTGGTCATCGTTTTGGCGGCGAGCCCTCGTTCCCAAACTCCCGTTTGGGAACGCACGTTTTCGTTTTACCCTCGTTCCCAAACTCCTGTTTGGGAACGCCCGCCTTGCAAACTCCTGTTTGCCGTCGCACTAGCCGACCAACTGCCTCGTGCCTAATCTCTGTGATTGAGCCACGATCTACCCCCCAACCAATACCGAAAAGGCCCCCTGCCGTGACCCGCACCCGTTACTGCATTAATGACGCTGCCAAGCCTCATTTCATGACCTGCACCATTGTCGGCTGGCAGCCGGTTTTCACGCGGCCTGTGCATTGGCGCTATTCCAGTGCGCAATTACGCGGGACAGCGGGGATTGATCGAGGTCGTGACGGATTGGGCGTAAGCCGGGTTTGTCGCCGAGAGCAAACAGGAGTTTGCAAGACGAGCGTTCCCAAACAGGAGTTTGGGAACGAGGGTGGGTAAGACGAGCGTTCCCAAACAGGAGTTTGGGAACGAGGTACGAGGGTACAACGAGGTAACTGGAGAGTGCTTCGCTTATTGCAGCAATGCATCAAGCTGATCGGCCGTCAATTCCGTGGTGAACTCGCAGCCCACCACCCAATCGCCGTCGGGCTGGCGCGTGGCATGGCAGCACACCGGCCGGCAACTGATAAACCTTGTTTTGCCGTCGCCGCTCTTGAGGTGGATCACGATTTCCAATCCCGCGTCAAGGGCCCGTGCCAGCAACAAGCCCACGCCGGTGGAACTCAGGTCGAGCACCCAGGCCCGCTGCCATTCCTCGCCATCCAGCAACACGCGGCCGGCTGTCGCGGGACCGCATTTGTAACGCACATTGGCCCGCCGATTGGTGAGGGTCCGCTGCAGCGGGTACCTCGGTATTGGCGGCCAAGTATTGAAATGTCATGCTCGTCTCCTTACGCAATCAAACGAGGGCATTGAGATCTTCCTCGCCGAGCGAGCGAATGAAGTTGCAGCCAAGCGCCCAACCGCCGTCTTCGTGGCGATTCACATGCACGACGCAGGCCAGCATGGTACGTTCCGTCGTGCCGGCGGAGTTGTGCAATTCAACGCTCAGCAGGGCGCCGTTTTCCACGATCCGTTCCACCAGCAGACCCAGCCCGCGGCCGAGATGTCGAGCACCTTGGCCGGATGGGCCGTTTGATCATCCGCCGCCACGAGCTGAAAGGTGGCGGTGACGTCGCAGGGGAATCGCTTCCAGTGACGCTGGTCTTCCTGAGCATGGCGTTCCCGTTTGGCGCCGAAACACGCGAGGTCTTCGTCATCCAGTTCCCGCGAAAAATCACAACCCAACGACCATTGCCCGTCTGTTTCCTCGACGCAGTGGCAACACAGGCCAGCACGGTGCAGTGTCTATCGTCCGCGTTGCCGGGTAGTTCGATGGTCAGCATGTCGCCGGCCTTGAAAAAGCGATCGACGAGCAAATTGATCCCGCCCAGGGAAATGTTGCGCACGCGGGCAACCATCCGCGTGCTGTCGGGTTGGCCGGCAGGTTTGATGGTGGTTTCGAGGTCGGCGGCAATGCGGGCCCAATTGCGCCGATCGTCAGGCGCGATCTGCCAGGCCGACATTCCCGGTATCGGTGTCGCGGCCCACCAGCCGCCGCCAGAATGTCTTGGTGCGTTCGAACATTTTCTCCTCAGCGCACAGCGGGGGCGGCACAGAGTCTCTCCACATGGAGCGTAGGTCATTTTTACGAATTGTCAAACGCCAGCAAGCACGCAATTCCGCGGGTTCCAACACAAATGGCGTCCGCGCGGATATTTTTCATGTCAAAGCGTGCCAGTAAATCGCTACCGTCGCCGATGGATGTCGATCCAACCAACCGCACGACCAGGCCAGCAGCCCCAGCACTGCCTCGGCCGTCGCGCCGGCCTGACGCAGGCTGCTCAGCCGGGTGTCGCCGTGACGTTTCGCCAGGCGGCGCCCGTCAGGACCGACAACCAATGGAACGTGGGCAAACGCCGGCGGCGTCAGCGCCAGGCGCCGCGTACAGTTGCAGCTGGCGAGGCGTGGACGGCACCAGATCGTCGCCGCGGATCACCTCGGTGACGCCGTTGGCCGCGTCGTCCACCACGACGGCAAGCTGATACGCCGGTGTGCCCGCCGATTTCCACACGACGAAATCGCCGCCTAGCGAGCTGTCCACATCGGTTGGCCCGCGGAAACGATCAAAGAAGCGCCACGGCCCCGCGGCGGCCCGAAACCGCCAGGCAAAAGGCCGGCTGCCCAGCGTGGCCGCGTCGCTGACCCGACGGCCGGCGCAGGTGCCGGGGTAAGCCGGGGCCTCGTGCTCGGCATGCGGGCGCTGGCGGCGCGCTCCACGTCGCCGCGCGTGCAGGTGCACGGATAGACCAGTTCCTGGCGTTTGAATTGATCGAGGGCTTGTTCGTAGGCAGCAAGGCGTTGAGTTTGGACAATGGGGTCGTCGTCCCAGTCAAGGCCGAGCCAGCGCAGGTCCTCGCAAGCCTCCTCGTGCGGCCCCGGCTTTGACCCGCGGCGAATCGATATCCTCGATCCGCAGCACCACGCGCCCGCCCTGGCTGCGGGCCGAAAGCCAACTGATGAGATAGGTACGGGCATTGCCAAGGTGCTGTGCCCCTGTCGGAGACGGCGCCAAACGGCCAACTACGCGGGATACAGGGCCAATGCTCATGGAGATTCATCCACAACAACGGGCGGCGGGCTTGCCTTTTTGGGCAAATAATTCATCCAGTGCGACAAACCACCGGTCACGAAGATTGCTGACAGGATACATGCCAAACCCCAGCCTGCCAACCACGTTTGGCCGCGCGTGGCAGGCAGCCGGCTCAGTGTCTTGACCCAGAGCGGGCCTGACAGCACGGCATCCCTGAAATGAAGCTTTTCGTCGGTAGGAGCCAGCACGCACAACGACCATAACTGGGCCGCGAAGATCATCAGCAGTCCGAGAACGATTTCCGCCGTCGACCAGGTGGCCAGCGACAGCGGATTGGGGGCCAACAACCTGGCAGGCGCCACATTGATGGCAAAGACCACCGCGACGCCACCGCCAAGCACCAACGTCCAGGTTGGCAGTTTTGCCAGCACTTGAACGAACTCGACCATCCCCAGTGCCGACGCTTTGCGCTGCGGCGCCTTGGCATTGAGCGGCACGCGCGCCTTGTCTTCTTCCAGTGATTTGCAGTAGCCGCACGCTCGGCACCAACCCAAACCGCTGGGATCGATCAACACGGCCTTGCATTTGGGGCAGGTCGCGGGGGCGGTCGCGGTTTCCGCCACGGGATTGAAGTCGGGGTCGCCGACGGCGGGCGGATTGCCTGTTCCAGGGACGGCGGCCGAAGATTTATCAGACTCCACGATGATTTCCTCGTTTGAGCTTCACGGTGATGCAACGGGCGATAAAGCATACGTCATTTTGGCGCTTGTCGCGGTGGCGTGGTTGGGTTACGGTACACAGAGGTCAGCCTTTCCGGCCTGACCCCCGCCAGGAGCATCGAGCAATGGCAGAACCCGAAATCCAGGAACGGCTAAGTCGGATCAACACGCGTTGGTCTGTTGTGTTCCAGGCACACCAGGGGAGCAGCCAGGAGGTCGTGGCCGCCCAGCAAGCGCTGATGCAGCGTTACTGCGGCGCCATGTACAAGTACATCCTCGCCGCGGTGCGCGACCCGCATGTGGCCGAGGAATTGTGCCAGGAGTTTGCGCTGCTGTTCGTCCAGGGCAATTTCAAGCGCGTTGATCCCGAGCGCGGGCGGTTTCGCGATTACGTCAAAACCGTCCTGTTTCATCTGGTGGCCAATTGGCGCCGGCGCCAAAATCGCCAGGGGGTGGCTTACGATTCCGAAGTCCACGAACCTGCGCAGGCGGCGCCAGCGGTAGAGCCTTCCGATCAGAAATTTCTCGACAACTGGCGTGATGAATTGCTCGGCCGTGCCTGGGAGGGCCTGGAGCGGATCGAAAATCAAACCGGGCAGCTTTACTTCACCATGCTTCGCTTCCGGGCCGCGTCTCCCGACGTGAAATCGGAACAGATGGCCCAGCAACTGGCCGAGCGTCTGGGCAAACCGTTGACGGCCGTCGCCGTCAGGCAAACCGTCCACCGCGCTCGGGAAAAATTCGCGGATTTGCTGCTGGACGAGGTGGCACGATCGCTGGAAACGACCGACCGGGACAGGCTGGAACAAGAGTTGATCGACCTGAGCTTGCTGCCCTATTGCCAGGAAGCCTTGGCGAAACGGAAGTAGGTCCCGCCTGCCGGGCGGGACCTGAGACGCGGGAGAAGCTCGAATCCAAAAGGGCCAGTGCAAGTAAAAGGTGCGCAAGGTCCCGCCCGGCAGGCGGGACCTACTTCATTTCGGGCGGACAAACTTGAAGACCTCGCCCTCCTCGAACTCAAGGACAAAGGTAATGTCCGTCATTTCGCGGATAGAAGCTGATCTGGTTAAGTCCTGCCCGGTTTCCTTGTTCCGCGTGGTGATCAGTAGCTTTTTATCCTCGACAGTGACCTTTCCGTTAAGGAGACGTCCCTGGCCATTGATGTTGAGATGGGCTTCCAGCGTGCCATCGCGGGAAAAGTCAAACCTCGCGCCATCTTGCGGCCCGCCCTCGATCACCCATTTGCCCAGCAATGCGGCGGGAAGGGTGTTCCCCACTTTTTCCAGAGGAAACACCTGTTTCCAATCATTCTTCATGCTGATGACGACCCACCCCTGCTTCTTCGCCTGATCCATCAGGGAATCAGAGAATCTGCCGATCTTGGAAGCCGGCCCGTAAGCATACTCGCGCTCGGGCGTCGTCGTGGTGGACCAGCACCCTGAGCCGCTTGCCAGGTCCGGACTGTGTCCATTCCAGCATCTGGCGGTCGCCGTCCGAATTGCCGAACGCCGCCAACGGCTTGCGGCCGATGAACAGTTCAATGTCCTCCGGCTTGCCTTCCTCGTCGTCGATCAAAAGCGGCACCGGTAGTCGGAGCATCGACGACTTATCATCCTGGCGATTGTACTTGAGCTTCAACGCCGACCCGATCACCTGCTCCGGCGGAATGCCGTAGGCCTGCTCGCTGAAAGCACGAACGAACGCTTGCCCACCGCCGGTCACGATGTACGTCTTGAAACCGTTGGCCCGCAGATACACCATCACCTCCAGCATGGGTTGATAAATGCACTCGGTGTATAACCGCTTGAAGCGAGGATGCTTCGCCGTCGCGAGCCAAGCCTTGGCGGTTGCCTGGAATTGATCGGTGGTCATGCCGCTGTGGGTCGCGACGGCAATCTGCTCAAGATCCTTGGTGGTGAACTTGGCCATGGCTTCCTTGTCGCCAGTGAGAATGGCCTTGAATGGCTCCTTCGTGGTCCAGTCTGGGTGCTTCGGTGCAAGCGCTTTGACCTGCTCCAGCGCGAAGGCGAGCTGGGCATAAAGCGGCTGCTCGGCCCAGAGCGTGCCGTCGTTGTCGAACGTGGCGATGCGTTCGGGGGGTGGAACGTACAGCGGGCTGGTCTTGTCCGTTGTCGCCCGAACAAAGTCGAGGATAGCCTTTTTGGCGGGGCCGTCGTTCCAGGAGGGGAGTGGAGTGCCCGTGGAAGACTGCTGTTTGTCCTGAGCCGCGGGCCCGATGCCAATGCCCGCCAACCACACCGCCACCACGGCAAAAAAGAATAAGCGGCGCCAGCGCATGAGCGGTTTCTCCATGGATAGAAAACCAGACCGACGGGGAGGTCAAGATTTGCCTCATTTAGTGCGGACCATCTCGGAAAACTTCGCCGCTGTCAAATTCAACGACAAAGCTGCTTGAAGTCAACTCCCGAATCGAGCACGACTTTGTGTCGTCCCGCCCTGTGTGAGGATTGCGCGTGGTAACCAAAAGCTTTTTGTTATCCACAGCGCAACTTGCGAGCATGACATCCATGAGGTCTGAATTTGGCCGGTTGATATGTGCTTCCAAATGACCGTTGCGCGAAAACTCAAAAATGTCTCCTCGGTGCGGGCCTACCGAGACCTCCCACTTGCCTACCAGCTCCAGGGGCAGCTTGGGCCAAATAAAATAAATGCCCTGTGTGCAGAATGCATAAGTGCCGCCACCGGCCAGGAGCAGGCACAAGGCCAGGACGACCCAGCGCGGCAGCAAAGGCTTGGCGGCCTTGCCCTGGGCGGACTGGCGTTGCGTTTGATTCGCTGGGTTTTGCTTTCTATTCTTGAGTGTTTTGTTGATGTGTTTCATGACAGCGCTCGACACAGGAAGTCAATCAGGCTATTCATCCAAGCTCACAAAAAAAGGCTCGGTATGCCGCCGAAGCATTAACTTCGACGGCAACCGAACGCTCATCCTTGACCTTAAATCACGCTAATCGTCGCGTGGCTTGGCGCGGGCGTGGGATGCTGATCGGCCCCCACATCCACCGTAACCCTGCGAATCACCCCCGTGAAAGGATATTCGCTACCAAAATAATCGTTGCTGACAGCCGTGCCCGTGTCTTTGCCGCACGACAGGCCGTCGCCCGAAAGTCCGTAGGCGAAAGGAATGGTGAGCGGGATCTTTCCGGCCGCCACTTCCTTGCCGTTGATGAACAACTTGCCGGCTCCCGGAGCGCCTCGACCAATCTTGAAATCGGGGGCCCCGGTGATCTTGAATTCCCAGCGGAGCGTCGCCTTGCCGGCGGGAACCTTTTCGCTGGAAATGGTCTTGTACTCATCAACTCCCAGGTAATTGTACGAAAACTGCAGTTTCTGGTCCTTGTTGATGAATAGGCTGTAGCCCCCAAAGCTGCTGCCGTGGGCGAGGATGACCCCCTGGGCGCCGCTTTTGGGAATCTCGACGTCCGCCGTGATGCTGTAGGAACGGTTGCGAACGTCCACCGCGGTGGCCGCCTGGATTTCACCCGTCCCTGGATAATAGACGTACTTGTCCCGCGGCGCCGACATTTGCGGCCGAGGCGTGGCAAGACGCTCGACACTGCTGGCGTCCAGGGGCAGGACCTTGTACTTGCTGGCCTGGACATACCACAGTTGCTTCATTTCCGCGAGCTTGTCGGGGTGCTTGGCCGCCACGTCGGTCGACTCGGAGAAATCGGTGTCGATGTGGAACAACATCCACTTGGCGTTATCCAGGTCCTTGGGCGTAATCTGGGTGCCAAATTGCTCCCACGGGGCGTAGGCCTGCCAGCCATCGAGGTAGATGGAACGCGTGCCAAACATCTCGAAGTATTGCGCTTCCCTGGCAAGTTTGACGTTGGGGTTATCGAAGGTCGATGCAAAGCTAACGCCCTCCAGCGGTGACTGGGTGACGCCATTGATCGACGTGGGCATTTTCATATGCAAGCTGTCCAGCACCGTAGGCACCAGGTCGATGGCGTGAATGAACTGGTGGCGGATGTCGCCCTTGGACTTGATTCCTTTGGGCCAGTGGACGATGCACAGGTCCGAGATGCCGCCGCGAGCCACTTCCCGTTTCCAGCGGCGGAACGGCGTGTTGGTCGCCCAGGCCCAGCCCCACGCATAGTGCGGGTAGGTACGCGGGCCGCCCCACTCGCTGTAGAACTTCATGTTTTCCTTGAGCGTCTGCGGGCGCGCCATTGAAGAACAGGTTTTCGTTGAACGATCCGCTCAGGCCGCCTTCGGGGCTGGCGCCGTTGTCCGACACCGTGATGATCAGGGTGTTGTCCAGCTGGCCCAGCTCTTCCAGGAAAGCAAGCAAGTTGCCGATGTTGTGGTCGATGTATTCCAGATACGCCGCATACACTTCCATCTGGTGGGCATACAGTTTCTTCTCTTCGGCGTTCAGCTTGGCCCAGAAAGGCACATCGGGATCGTGCGGAGACAGCTGGGTTCCGGCCGGGCAGATGCCCATCTTGATCTGGTTGGCCAGGCATTTCTCGCGATAGTCGTCCCAGCCGGCGTCGAACTTGCCCTTGTACTTGTCAATCCATTCCTTGGGCACATGGTGCGGCGCATGGCAGCTGCCGGGGCAAAAGTAAGTGAAGAACGGGCGATCCGGCGCCACTTGTTTTAGGTCGGCGATGAACTCCTTGGTCTTGTCCACCAGGTCCGGAATGCAGTGATACCCTTCCTCCGGGGTCTTGAGCGCCTTGACGAAGTGGTTGTCATAGGTGAGCCACGGATACCATTGATCGGTCTCGCCGCCCAGGAACCCGTAGAAGCGATCGAAGCCGCGACCCAACGGCCACCACTTGCGGTTGCAGCCCAGGTTCATGTCTTCGGAGGGCGTCAGGTGCCATTTACCGATGCAAAACGCCGTCCAACCAAAGGGCGTCAGCATTTCCGGCAACATGCCATTGGCGAGCGGAACCCGGCCGTTGTAGCCAGGGTAACCGGTGGAGCCTTCGGTAATGCAGCCCATCGCATTGGACTGGTGATTGCGGCCCGTCAGCATGCACGACCGGCTCGGCGAACACAGCGCCGTGGTGTGAAAGTTATTGTAACGCAGGCCGTTCTTGGCCATCTTGTCCATGTTGGGAGTCTTGATGACCGGGGAGCCGTAGCACTCCAGCGCCGCGTAACCCACGTCGTCCAGAACGATGAACAGGACGTTGGGAGCGCCCTTGGGCGCCGTGGCCAACGGCGGCCAATCAGGCGTCGACTCGCTGATGGTGCGGCCGATTTTGCCGTTGAAAGGCGGCGGGTTTGGCGTGGGGACAACCGTCCCTCCCGAAAAAGTTCCCGGCGGCGAGAAGACGCCGGCAGGGTCTTTTTGCCCTTTTTCCTTGGCTTGCGTTGTGTCAGCCAGCGCGACCGTGTCGGCCAGGCTGCCACCGCGGTACGCCGCGATTCCCAGCCCCAGGCCCGTGCCCAGGGTGAGATACAGCAAAATCTCCCACTTGCGTGTCATGATGCAATCTCTCCGTGATTGGTGGAGGACCTACCGTTGTTGAACAACGCGACACCTGCCCCAGCTTTTATTCCGCCTGGGGTAAGTTTTGTCCCCTAGCCGCGTGACGGGTTACTTTGGCGATAGGTTGGTATTGTGGGAAAGGCAAAAGGCGAAAGCAAGCATAAAGCGGCCGCCGGAAATCGGTTCACCAGAAGATGGCTGTTTGAATGAAGAACGCGTCGCCGTAACTCGGCCCATAATTCGGGTCCACCGGCACGGCATGCACGTAGTTGAACATGATCCGCGTATAGTTATTCAAGTACCAGTTGATGCCCAGCGTGAATTCCACATCGCGGTCGCCGACTTTCAATCCATTGGCCATCGGAATGTTGCTGCTGGCGAAATCCGCGTAGGCGAATCGAGCGGTCAGCTCCCAGGCGCCCGGGCCGTGGGCGAAAAACTGCTTGCCCTTCATGCATAGGAACGGGGAATTGACCTGCGTCATGCCAAAGACCCCGTCCTTGGTGACGTACTGGCGGTTTTCACCAGTCAGGAAATAGCTTGCAAAGGCGTAGCAGCCCTGGAGAAACACGGGGCCGCCGCCGATTTGCTCGATGTAAGTGGCGTCCCATTCGGCCTGGAAGGAAAGGGCGCCGAACACTGCTGCCCATTCAAGGTTGTAGATCTGCTGCTGGCTGGCGGGTATTTTGATGGTTGGCAAGAAAGGCGAGCCAGGATCGTCGGAATCGGAGAGCAAGCTGCTTTGAGGGCCCTGGTTGATGGTGACGAGATTTTGATAAGGGAACCGCTGCGAAAACGCCGCGCCCAGCTGCATCAGATAGCGGCCGTTGGACTCGCTGTCATACCATGGCAGGCAGGTGCAGCGGAAATCGTAAGCCATTCTGATTGCCGTTGCCGATGGCATCGCCGGTGCTATTGCTGGTGCCGGAGCGAAAAGCAGCCACGTCGAGCGTTGCTCTTTCGTTCTCGGTGTAGGAGTAGATGCCCACCCCCCAATTTCTGGCCGGTTCCAGAGCGTAAGCGGGGGATCGTTCCACAAAGCTGAAGTAGTTTGAGCTGGTCATGCCTTCCAGGCTTAGCGGCTCGATAAAATGGCCGACGCGAACACGGTCGATGACCGGCAATTCATTCACGCCGACGTATACGTCCCTGAAGGAAATGACTCCGCCCGCGAAATCGAACTCCGCAACCCAGTTGACCTGGTCGCCCACGGTGCCCTCGGCGCCAAGGCGGGCGCGGCGAAAGCCAGTCGCGTCTTGCAAGGGACCGATGATTGCTTGGTTTTTCTCACTCTGACTGACGATGACCGTTTCGGGCTGAATACGGCCGCGCAGCTTGATGGTGGGCGTGGCGGCTTGGCTGTCGTCGGGAGCCGCGACAGTATCGGTGCCGGTGCTGGATAGCAGCGGATCGTTTTCCTGGCTAGCTGGAACGGCTGGGGCGCTCGATTGCGGCTTTTGGTCGGTGGAGGCCGGGAGCGGGGGGCACTTTTCATCCTGCGCTCGCGGCAGGCCCAAGGTCGCCGCCCGGGACGCGGTCGGCAAGGGGGGAACCGCGGGCGTCGTGATTTGTTGCTCCTGAGCGGATGCGAGGTGGCAGAGCAACAGCGTGACGACTGCGGCCGTCACGCGGACAGGGGTCGATAAATGGGCGGGGTCGGGCCGCACTTAGCCTCCGAACTTCTTCACCTGCCGGGCAAGCCTGCAGGGGTCGATGCACAGGCATTATGGCCGAGGTTAGCCGTCGAACTTTTTCACCTGCCGGCAAGCCGGCAGGGGTCGATTGCCCTGTTAGAACCGGTAATTGAATTGAGCAATGATCTCGAAATCAAACGGCTTGGGACCGGTCACCGGCGTCACAACGCCAATTCCGAGCGTGGACCGATTCCAGAATTCCACCGTCGTTCCCAATGTTAGGTCGACCGTGTTGGCGATGTGGAACGTGTCGAAAATGCCGTCGAGGTTGTAAGTGGGATTGGCCTCACGCAGAGGGTCCGTGACGTGCACTTCAAAAGTCGGCGCGATGGATCGCAACAGGCCGCAGTTGCTGTAATTGCGATAGACGAAATAGCCGACGCCGATGTCGTTGAACATCAAGATCGATTCGGGCCGGACAACGGGCAGCGTCACCGAGCTGAAGCCCTGGAGGAAGAAGTCGCCGCTTTCCAGGATAAAGCCCACGAATGGCTGAACATACGCCAACGTGCCGGGGCCTGGATCGATCAATCGGGAAGATGCCGTAGGCGCGCTGATCGTGGCGCCGGCTGAAATCAAGCTGCCGGTTGATTTGTCTTCCCAGAGCACGCCCTTGAGGATCGCGCTGATATTGCCCAGGTCGGTTGAATTGATGTCCGACTGACCCAGGGCGGCTCCGACCGCGCTGGCCTGAGCATCAATCGTGAAGAAGGGGATGCGCACGGTTATCGACACCTGCTCGTCCAGGAAGGTCTTTTCGAATCCCAGCACGTAACGGTAAAGGTCCGCTTCCCGTAGCGTGGCATTCGGGGCACGCCACTCGTACTTGTCGAGGTTGTTGTAATAGTTGAAGTCGAGGAACACCCGGTCCATGGGCCGGGGACTGTTGCCTTCAGCCACCTTGAGGTCGGAAAACAGACTGCCGATCGGGCCGGTGAAATCGCCGAGCATGTAGGGCGTGAAGTTGTTCGCCGCGAATGAATTGGCAGGCGGCGTTGGCTGCGCGGCGGGGGTGGTGCCAGCTGGCGCCATGTCGGCCTGGGTCCGCGGCGTCGTCCCCTGCCCGGCGAATACAGGCGCCTGCTGTGGATAATAACCGTTTGCCGGCGGCAATGATCCTGGGTAAGCAGGCGCAATCGGCACAGCGGGGATTGTCGCCGGCGGACTGTCAGCCGGCGCGCTGCCCGCGATAGGCAGACCCAGGCTCTGCGCCTCGCGGACTGCGACCAACCCGCTAACGCCAGCACTGCCGCACAAATCCAGCGCTTCTTCATCGCCGACCCCCCCAACAATGGCAAAACGGGCAACCGTGGCGACATGGGAACCATCCCGCCAACGGACCCACCCCTGCAATACACGCTTTGTGCCGAGGATAACGGTTATCCGGACAGCGTCTTGCTATTCATCGGCAATCAATGTGTGGTTTTGTTAAAGATTCGCTCGCCTGGTTGCGGAATCGTGCCGAAGGTCATTTCCCTGAGCCGGAATTCGTACAATACGCCTGAGCCGGTGAAACAACGCCGGTTTTGTGTTGGATCATGCTGGTTTTCGCCCTCAAGGAGTTGATTCATGTGTTCGATTAGCAAGACGGGATTGGCGCTGGTGGCGGCGGTGGCACTGGGTGTGGGCATCGGCCTGACTCTAAATCACGTGTCGCCGGCCCTTGGCAGCACCGAGCAAGGCGGCATGCCGGTGCCGGGGCACCCTCATTACACGGTGGTCGAAACCGAAGGACACAACCTGATAGTCACGGATAACCACGCCAATCAGCTGTACTTCTACACGATCGACAAAGGCGCCGAGATCGGTTCCGAGCTCAAGCTGCGCGGCAGCGTGGACCTCAGCAACGTGGGCAAGGCTGGCTTGATGCCCAAGAAAATCAATATCCAGAAATAATCCTCCCACCCCCGTTCGAATTTCGGGAAGGAAATCGCAATGAGATACTTCAGCTGCATGGCGGCCGTGATGATCTTGGCGGCCGCACTGGTATGTGGCACGGCAAGCGATGCCCAGGTCGCGGCTCGGGGAGCCGCTTACAACCCCTACACAGGCCGCAGCGCGACTGGGAGCGCGGCGTACAACCCGTATACGGGCACGTCGGCTGCAAGCAGGACAGAATACAACCCCATGACGGGCGCTTCCGCCAAAAAAGAGACGGTGACCAACCCGTACACGGGTAAATCGGCTACAGGCGTGGAGGCGTACAATCCCATGACCGGACGGAGTGCTTACGCTGTCGCGGGGCGGCGCTGAGGCGATAGGCCAGGGACTCGGCATTCTGTCGCCAAAGTGCAGGAATGTTATGAGGCAGGAACCGTCACAATTTTGCCGCGCGTTGCCAAACTCCAGTTTGGCAACGCGGGAGGAAGCGTCTCAACAAAAAAACGAGGCCCTCGACATCCATTCAGTTTCCTTGAAGGAGAACGCAATGAGAATCTACAGCTTCACTGCGGCCCTGTTTTTCTTGGCGGCCGCATTGATATTTGGTGCGGCTGCTGACGCCCAGTACTATTACGGGGCAGCCGCCTATAACCCGTACACGGGCCGGAGCGGGTCGGCGAGCGCAGCTTATAACCCGTACACCGGCACTTCGGCCCAGAGCCGTTCGACCTCCAACCCCTACACGGGCACCCAGGTCAAAACCACGTCGGCCTACAACCCCTATACCGGCTCTTCGGCCCGAGGCGTTGAGGCCTACAACCCCTACACCGGGCGAAGTGCCTATGCGGTGGCAGGGCGGCGTCGTTAAGACTGTAAGAAGGTGTCCGACAACAACGTCGATTAAGCCGGAGCCAACGGCGACGGCGGGACGCACAAAACGCCGTCGCCGTTGGCCCCAGGTTAATCGACGCTTGGACTTAGAAAAGGCTTCCCATCGTGAGTTCGGTTTCCATTGCCGGCATCGTGTTTGCCTGCGTCTTCGGCAGCTCGGTGCTCGCCATGATCGCCAGGCGATTCTTGCCCGAGCATCATTTGGACGCCGAATCCAGGGATGTGGTAAAGCTGGGCATGGGTCTGATCGCGACGCTCGCCGCCCTCGTTCTGGGCCTGCTGATCGCCACCGCCAAGGGGATGTACGATTCGCAGAGCGCCGTCATCAATGAAGTCGCAGCCAATTATGTTTTGCTCGACCGCGTCTTGACCCGCTACGGACCGGAGACCAAGGACGCTCGCGATCTGCTCAAGGCCCACGTGGCGGCCACACTGGAACAAATTTGGCCCCAGGACAACGCTAAACCGGCCAACTTGACTCCCGGCGGCGAGGCCAGGATCTCAGGGGAAGCCTTGTTCGATAAGGTTGGGGAATTAAAGCCCAAGACCGAGGTGCAGCACGAACTGAGATCGCGGGCGGTGGCCATTATGGCCGACGTCGCCCAGGCCCGGCTGCGGCTGTACTCGCGTCAGGATAGCTCGCTGCCGTTGCCGTTTTTTGCGGTGCTGGTGTTCTGGTTGGCCATTCTGTTTGCCGGCTACGGCCTTTTGGCGCCTGTCAATTCCACCGTCGTGGTGGTGCTGTTTGTCTGCTCGCTCTCGGTTGCCGGAGCGATTTTTCTGATGCTGGAACTGGCAACCCCTTTCGCCGGTGTCATGCGCCTTTCCAGCGATCCGTTGCGTCACGCCCTGTCGTTGTTAGGGCAATAAGGAGATCGTCTTTCAACACTTCTAGGAGTTTCTTCAAATGAACGCGAGGAAAATGGAGTTCGCCGCGGTGCTTTTGCTCGGCGGCTTGCTGGGCTTTGCCGTGGCGAACTACCGCTACTTGGTGCCGGGCGAGACGGCGCTGGCCCAGGAAAAGAAAGGCCAGCCCGGCGGCATCTTCTCGCCGCCTGGCACGACCGACACCGGGCCGGTGACGCCGCCGCCGGGCGAGCCGCCTTTCAACGGCAAGATCGGCCGAACCATCGGAAGAATCGACCCCCGACTGGCCGCCGCAAGCCGCCGCTCCCAAGGGCGCGCCGAATGTGCTGTACATCGTGCTCGACGACGTCGGGTACGCAGCCCTTGGCTGCTACGGCTCACCCGTCTGCAAGACGCCGCACCTGGACAAGCTTGCCGCGGACGGCCTGCGTTACAGTAATTTCCACACCACCGCCCTGTGCTCGCCGAGCAGGTCCTGTTTCCTGACTGGCCGCAACCATCACTCCAATTCGATGGCGTGCCATCACCGAAATCTCCACGGGTTTCCCCGGCTACAACGGCCGCGTGCCCCTCGCCCACGGCTTCCTGTCCGAGATGCTTACGCCGTTTGGCTGGGCCGCCTTCGCCATCGGCAAATGGCATCTGACGCCGGTCGAAGACATGAGCCTGGCCGCCAACCGCAAATGGTGGCCGCTGGGCCGTGGATTCGATCGCTATTACGGCTTCCTCGGCGGCGACACTGACCAGTGGTATCCGTGGCTGACCTACGACAATCACTTCGTCAAGCCGCCGAAAACGCCGGAGGAAGGCTACCACAACGTTCCCGACCTGGCGGACAAGGCCAAGGAGTTCATAGCCGACTTAAAACAGGTGGCGCCGGATCGGCCATTCTTCATGTACTTCTGCCCCGGCGCTTGCCACGCTCCGCACCATGCTCCCAAGGAATGGATCGCCAAGTACAAGGGCGCGTTCGACGCCGGTTGGGACGACTATCGCGAAAAAGCCCTGGCCAACCAGATCAAGATGGGCATCTGCCCGGCTGGCACCAAGCTATCGCCCCGCGATCCCTACGTTCCCGAATGGACCAAGCTGACCAAGCCAAGAGAAGGAACTGTACACCCACGAGATGGAGGTCTACGCGGCGTACCTTTCCTACGTCGATCAACTACATCGGCGAGCTGGTCGACGTTCCTCAAGGAAATCGGCCAGCTCGACAACACCCTGATCATCACCGTGTCCGACAACGGCGCCAGCCCGGAAGGCGGGCCGAACGGTTCGCTTCAGCGAAACGCTGTTCATGAACAACGTGCCGGAAACGGTCGATTTGAGCCTCGCAGCACCTCAAGGAATGGGGTGGGCCGAGACCTATCCTCACTACTCGTGGGGCTGGGCCTGGGCGACCAACACGCCGTTCCGCAAGTGGAAAGAAATCGTGGCCCGGGGCGGCACCTCCGACCTGTGCATCGTCCACTGGCCCAAGGGCATCAAGTCCAAGGGGGACATTCGCCATCAGTTCGTGCATGCGATCGACCTGGTGCCGACCACCCTGGAGGTGGTCAAGCAGAAGATGCCGTCGTCCATCAACGGCGTCGCCCAGGCGCCCATTGAAGGTGTCAGCTTTGCGTCCACGTTTGACAATGCCAAATGCTCCATTGCCGCGCGAGGCCCAGTACTTCGAAATGCTCGGCTCGCGGGCCATTCAGCTCGACGGTTGGCGGGCTTACGTTCCCGCGCCCTCCTGGCCGTTGGGCGTCCAGATTACGCGCCAGTACCTGGATAAGGCCAAGTGGATGCTATTCAATCTCAACGACGACTTTTCCGAGTCAACGGACATTGCCGACAAGCATCCGGAAAAGCTGGATCAGCTCAAGCAGCTTTGGTTCATGCAGGCCAGCAAGTACAAGGTCTTCCCCCTGGACGCCAGCACGGTCATGCGTCTGCTGACGCCACGACCGGAACTGTCCGCTCCTCGGCTCAAATACGTTTACTATCCTGGCACGGGCGAAGTTGACGGCGCCAACGCGGCGGATGTCCGCAACCGTTCGCACACGATCACCGCGGAGGTCGAAATTCCCAAGGATGGAGCCAAGGGCGTCTTGCTGGCCAACGGCGGCACGTTCGGGGGTTACTCCTTCTTCATCAACAAGGACCAGAAGCTCCAGTATTCCCACAACTATGTGGGAATCAAGGAGTACAAGGTCATTTCCGACCAGAAGGTTCCTGTGGGCAAATTGACGCTCCGCATGGAATTCAAAAACACAGGCCCGCCGGATTTCAAAATCGGCAAGGGGGCTCCGGGCGCCGTCAAATTGTTCATCAACGACAAGCTGGCGGGCTCTGGGGACATCCCCGTCACCGTGCCCATTCAGTACACGCTCTCGGGCGACGGCTTGTCGATAGGCCGGGACACGCTCTCCGCCGTGAGCCTCGACTACATGGGGAGCAATTTCCCGTTCACGGGAGGAGTGATCCGGCATGTGACGGTGGACCTGGGCAACGATCAGCATCCGACGCCCTTGCCGGCGTTTCGAGATTGAGCGCCAATCGTTAACTGAGGCCGTCACACACCATGTGACGGCTGTTTCGGTGTCCCGCGGGGGCTGCTGCTTCCGCGGGACATTGCGTTTATTCGCGAGCTTTGGAGAGAGGCGAGTGAGCACCAGGGCACTGCTGATCGTGACAGCGCTGATCGAGGCGGGAGCGGGCGGCGCACTGCTGGCCGTGCCGTCGTTGGCTGTTGAGCTCTTGCTTGGCGAGGGACTGACATCGCAGCAAGCACTTGTGGTGGCGCGAATCGGGGGAACCGCACTGATCTCGCTGGGGGTTGCGTGCTGGCTGGGGCGTAATGGCGAGCGCCTTGCACAAACAGGGTTGGTCGGCGGGATGCTGATTTACAACTTTGCGGTGCCGATATTGCTCCTCGAGGGCTGGATCAGATCTGGCATGTTAGGACTGGCTCTTTGGCCGGCAGTCGTTTTGCACTCGGTGATGGGCGTGTGGTGTGTGGTGTCCGTAAGGCCGAATCGTTGAAAACCAGTGGCGAGTCCGCCAGCAACGTCGCTATTGAGGGTATCAACCATGCGTGAAGATGAGTTAAAAAAGGCCATACTTAACAGCGAATTTGTTGCGAAGATTCGGCATTTTGAAGTTGACCGTGATGCGTTTCATGCACTTTGTCATGCCATAAGCGAGCTTACCAAATTCTGGGAAGGCAAACATCGGATTGACAAAGAACTGGCCTCGGAACTCTATGTCATCAAATGCGTCACCGAAGGCGCAGAATTTGCTATGCGAAGGGACAGTCATGCGAATGCGGCCTTGGTGAGCGACATGGCCGTAACTTTGGACGGCCTCATACTCGATTGTTTTAACCCCAATGCTTGACCGTGGGGCAATCGCGACCACCCTCCCGATCACCGCCACCCCTCCTCCACATTCTCCCCGTGCGATTCCATCTGCCGCAGCACCATGTCGTGATATGCGGTCCGGGCGTTCATCAACTGCTCGTGGGTGCCGCGCTCGATGACTCTTCCGTCTTCCATCAGCAAAATCAGGTCGGCGCGCCGTATAGTCGAAAGCCGATGGGCGATCATAAACGTGGTCCGGCCGGCCAGCAGCGTGGCCATGGAAGCCTGGATCAGCTGCTCGCTTTCGGTGTCCAGATTGCTGGTGGCCTCGTCCAGAATGAGGATCTGGGGTGACGCCAAAATCGCCCTGGCGATGGCCAGCCGCTGCTGCTGGCCGCCCGAGAGCTTGACGCCGCGCTCGCCGACGAACGTCTCGTACTGGTCTGGAAGTTTGACGATGAATTCGTGCGCATTGGCGCGTTGGGCGGCGTCTTCGATCGCGGCCGCTGGGGCGTCATGGCAACCGTAGGCAATGTTGTCCCTGATCGAGCCGTCAAACAAAAACACGTCTTGCTGGACGATCGCCAGCAATTGGCGATAGGTGCGCAAGCGAAAGTCGCGAATGTCAGTGCCGTTGAGGAGAATGCGTCCGCGCGTGGGATCGTGAAGCGGCGCCACCAGATCGGTGACCGTCGTCTTGCCGGCGCCGCTGCGGCCCACCAGGGCGACCACCGATCCGCCGGGGACGACGACGTTGAAGTCGCGAACAACAGGCCGGCCCTCGCGATACTCGAAATCGACCTGATCGAACTGAATCTCGTGGACCACGCCAGGGGCATCGCTAGCGCCCGGCCTGTCGGGCTTGTCGTCTTCCATTGCCAGCACTTCGAAGACGCGCTCCATCGCCGCCAGCGAACGCTGCAGCTCGGAAAAAGAATTGACAATCTGCCAAACTGGGTTGAGAAGCAGGAACGTGTACCACTGGAAGGCCATGATGTCGCCGATGGAGGCCCGGCCGATGATGTTCAAATAGCCGCCATACCAGACAATCACCACGTTGACGCCCGCCAGCAGCACGCCCCACGATGTCCAAAGCAGCAGCTCGCGGCGATGGGCGAACAATTCCTTGCGCAGCACGGTGTGCCGGCCGCGCATGTAGTCGAGCAGCTCGCGCATTTCGCGGCCGAACGCCCTGACGACGCGAATGCCTGAAAACGTCTCGCCCACGCGGCCGTCGATCTCTTCCACCTCCTTGCGGACGGCGCGGTAGATCGGTCTGATGCGCCGGGCCGCGGTAAAGCTAATCAGCATCGCTCCGGGGATGATGGCCAGGGCCATGAGCGCCAGCCGCCAGTTCAAGCTCACGAGCACGACCACGGCGATGAGCAGGCGAACGACCGAGATCGACGGCGACACCAGGGCCATCTGCATGAGGCCGGTCGTCGTATCCACGTCGCCGGTGAGACGTGACAGGATGCCGCCGGTCTTCATGTCCCAAAGCCTATGCAAGGGCAGGAAGAGCAAGCGCTGGAACAAAGCACGGCGGAGCGCCAGCATGACGCGGCACATTGAGCACGCGTTGGCGGTAGTCCTTGGCCACGCCGATCAGGCTGGAAAGGAGGATGACCGTGAGGAACGTGGCGCCGGCCACGTGAAGTCGGGTGAAGCGCGTCGCCGAATCCAGGTCGGTGGGCAGGAGCACGCTGTCGACGATGAAGCGCATGAACAACGGCTCGATCATCTGCAAGCCGGCGGCCACCATCGCGAACAGGAACACCGCGGCGATACCGAAGCGGTGCGGCCAAAGCCAGCGGATGTATTCGCGGAGATACTCGCGGCGCTTGCCGCGAGGTTGGCGGAGGCGTTCGGGGGCCGAGGCGTCTTGATTGGTCTGGTTGGAGTCGTCCTGTGGCTTCTTATCAGCGTCTGCTGACGGGTCTTCGAGTCGCTGCTGTTTGTAGTCTTGGAGGAACGCCCGATAGCGGAGGCGCGAGGAGTGGGGGTGATCTTTACTCATTCCTTTGGCCCTACCACCTTCAACATTGGTCGGATCGACGAGCTTTGTGTCAAATCGGAGAGTGTTAAACCGGATCTGACAACATGGTTAGGTCAGATGACCAATGTTGGTGGTGGCCACCAATCCACCAACGCCGCCCAACGTTACGGCTTGGGCAGCGAGTATCCTATCAGCGTCGATGGTGTTGTCGCCAGCAGTTGGTTGGCCTTGTTGGCGCGCAATCGCCCAGAAAACCGCGGCCTGGCGCATTGCCGAGGTCGTCAACGGCAAATACTCCAGTTGGGCTGCCAAGGCATCCAGTTTTCCCAGGCCTTTGACCTTTTTCGCTCTGAGGAGTTCACGCCTGACCTCATAATCAGTGATCTCGGGAACAAGTACGCGATGCCCCGCTGCAACCAACGCTTGCAGCCATTTTTGACATGCAATGGTTTTCGCCGTTCGTTTGGGATTGGTCAGCAAACCAAGTGGACCGGCATCCAGGATAATGAGTTTGCTCACCAGCTGATTCCTCGCAGAGACTCAGGAAAGAGCTTCCGCTCCGAAGTACGAGCGTCGTCCAGGGCCTTGAGTAGGTCGTAGTCCGAATCGCCATCGTCCTCGTCGTCGCCGTCAATCCAGGATTGCAGGAGAGCGACGGTCTGAGCCCGACGGTCAGTGGGGGGCAAGTATTTGTCTAACAATTGCAAGGCAACCGCGTCGACAGACCTCCCTTGACGCTCGGCCTCGCTTCGCAACCGCTGTTCAATTTCAGGCGATAAGGTAAACTTCATAGTCATGAATGACTCCGTTTTTCAGAGGTAACGCGCCGCAAACCAAGCCGGATCGAGTGGTACGGGGTCAAGTCGAGCCGTTTCCGCATCGGGCGGTCCGGCGAATGCAATGGACACGAGCAATCAGCCGGAATTATTCCTTCCATGAGGGCCGACCTGGCGGCTTGATGTGCGGTGCAGCCGATGCCGAAGACACGCTGTGGCGGCTCCCAAAGATAGACCTCCGGCCGACCCATCATGTACTCGATGTCGTCTGGCCGCCAGTCGTCGTCAGGCGTTTTTTCATCAGGACGGTGGAACCGTGCGGTGATAACCATTAGCATGCCATGAAGCTGCTGCGGGCCGGATTCGTCCAGGCCTTCGGCCCAGACGCAGGTATCCCGACGAGCATCCCACATGCAAACTATTTCGGTCCGTTCGCCATCGGCCAATTCCATCCACCATTTTTCGATGGCCTTGGCATCCGAGGTCGACAATGCCTCAAGAAGTTCTGCCGGGATCGCTTCCATCAGTCCACTCCTATGCCTCACCCAGCAATCGGGCTATCACAGTGGCCAACATGGCTGCGATGCAATCTTATCAAATCACCAGCTCATCGGCCCTCGTCACCTCGGCAGGAACCGGATTGATTGCACAGCACTAGCCAGGCCGACGAAAAGGCGGTGGGTGTGTGCAATGCAACAATCCAAAAGCCGGTCTGATCGAGCGGATCGTGAAGCTGTGGGTGCAGCAGGACTCGGCGAAGGCAGCAGCCAAGCCTACAATGTAATCTCGGGCCTCAAGCAAGCAAAGGGCGTCCCGATGAACATCGAGATTATTGATGAACCAATTCGATTCCACCTGCACGGCATCGAGGGCGTTGTCGAGCAGGAGCGATTCAGCGAGGTTGGTCTGCGCTTAATGAACGAAATGTGGCAGGTTGTCAAATCGGCCCGAATTCCAACGACGGGCATCAACCATTGGGTGTACCTACCTGATGGAAGAATGTTCGTCGGAGTTGAACTCCGCAATGCCCAACAAATCCCGACTCCCGATCAGCTTGAGCCGCTTGAGTTCGAGTTGAAGCGGCACCTGAAGCACTTACACGTCGGGCCATATCAAGCATTGCCTCAAAAATGGCAAGACTTGAAGGCTGAACTCGCAGTTCGTGGCGAAATCATTGGCTCACCCTCGCTGGAGATTTACGGGCATCATTGCGACGAACCTTCCAAGCTGGAAACGACGATCTTGATCGGCCTTCAGAAAAAACCAACGTGATCTTGCCGGGGGACGGATTATGCCAATACACGATTGGTCAAAGGTGGACGCCAACCTGTTCCACGATTTCCATCAAACGTGGACTGTTGGCATCCGCAACGCTCTGAATGGCGGCCTGTTGCCAAAAGGTTACTCGGCCTTGGTCGAGCAGCATGCCGCTGGGGTGGTGCCTGACGTTCTCGCCGTGGAAAAACGAAACAGGCCCAACCGCCCCAACGAACCGACTGGCGGTCATGTCATCACCGCCGTCCCGCCCAAAACGAGGCACATCATCCAAGCACAACAGCGAAACTCCGCCAATCGCGCCAACCGCGTCACCATTCGCCACTCCCTCGGCCGCGTAGTCTGCGTTATCGAGATCGTTTCACCGGGAAACAAGTCAGGCCGCTCGGCATTGCGGTCGTTTGTCGACAAAACTGTGGATTTCCTGAACAAGGGCGTGCATTTGTTGGTTGTTGATTTCTTCCCGCCTACGGCCCGTGATCCCCAAGGAATTCACCGGGCCATTTGGGATGAAATCGAAGATTCGACGTTTGAATTGCCACCGGATAAGCCATTGACGCTGGTCGCATACCTTGCAGCCAACCCCATTGTAGCTTATGTTGAACCAGCTGCCGTCGGCGATGCGATGCCGGACATGCCTGCCTACCTGGATATGAGCAGCTACGTTCCGGTGCCACTTGAAGCAACTTACCAGGCGGCCTGGGCTAGCTGTCCGGAAGCCATGCGCGAAGCCGTCGAATTGGGCGAGGCGTTTCAGGAAGACTTCACCGATCAATCTCCCCCATGACGATATCGATGCTCCCGACGATGGCCGGCACGTCGGCGATCAGGCAGCCCCGGCAAATCGCGTTGGTGACGCTCAGATTGCAGAAGCTCGACGACCGCGCCCGCACCCGCCACGGCACCGGGTCCTTGGTGTTGCGGCCGACGACGTAGAAACCCATCTGGCCGCGCGGACATTCGGTTTCGAGATAGGCCTCGCCCGGCGGGAAGATGTCTTGGCGGCTCGATCCGGTGCGAGCCCTGCGCCGTCTTGTATTTCTGCAGTGCCCTGCTCGATCAGCTTGATGCTTTCGACCACTTCCAGCATGCGCACATAGATAGCGGTGCCAGCAATCGCCGATCACCGCTTCCGGCGGAGCTGCGTCGAAGGGCGGGATGATCACCTTGAACTCGTAGGTCTCGTAGCCGCAATAGGGCTCGAGTCTTGCGCAGGTCCCAGTCGGGGTCGCCCGGTCCTGCGGTCCAGCGAGCCGCGCAGCATCGGGCCGGTGCAGCCGTAGCTCGAGCGCCAGCTCCTTGCGAGCAGATGCCGATGTTGGCCGTGCGCTTGATGAAAATGGCGTTGTTGGTCAGCAGCGTGTGGTATTCGTCGATGCGCGGCTTGAAATAGTCGAGGAACTTCTGGCAGCGCTGCATCCAGCCTTCGGGCAGATCGTCGTGGACGCCGCCGATGGTGATGTAGCTGTAGGTCAGACGGGCGCCGCACACTTCCTCGAACAGGTCGAGGATCATCTCGCGTTCGCGGAAGGCGTAGAGGAACGGGCTGAAAGTGCCCAGGTCGAGGCCGTAGGTGCCCATGGCGACCAGGTGGCTGGCGATGCGGTTCAGCTCGGCGACGATGACGCGAATGACGCTGGCCTTCTCGGGAATCTTCATGCCGCACAGCTTTTCGACGGCCAGCGAGTAGCCGAGGTTCATGTTCATGCCGGCCAGGTAGTCCATGCGGTCGGTGTAGGGGATGAACTGGATCGGCGTGCACGTTCTCGCCGATCTTCTCGGCGCAGCGGTGCAGATAGCCGAGGTGCGGCATCACTTCGGAGACGATCTCGCCGTCGGTCCGCAGCACCAGCCGCAGCACGCCGTGCGTGCTGGGATGCTGCGGCCCCATGTTGACGAGCATTTCGTCGGTGCGGACGTCGAACTCGACGATCGTTGGATCGGAATGAAGGGTTGCGGTCGCCATGAAATCTCTGTAACCTCGCTTGCACTTCGGGTTGGTGTCGATCACCGCCCGCGAATGCCGTGATACTCCAGCGGAAACTCGTAGTCCTTGCGCAAGCGGATAGCCGACCCAATCCTCGGCCAGCAAGATACGCCGCAAATCGGGATGGCCGGTGAACCACACGCCGGACAGGTCGTAGACCTCGCGCTCGTGCCAGTCGGCCGCGGCCCAGAGCCCCGTCACCGACGGCACCTCCGGCAATTCGCCGGCTTTGTTGTCCTTCCAGCGCGGCATGCTCACCTTGACGACCAGGCGGTGCTTGTGCGGTGAAGCTGTGCAGGTGATAAACGACTTCGAGGTGCGGCTCAAAGCCGGCCTTGGGGGCCTTCTTGGGGTCCGGTTCGAGGTAATCGACGCCGCTGATGCAGTTGAGCAGGTCGAACTTCAGTTGCGGATCGTCGCGCAGAAAGCGGCCGACCTCGAGCAGGTCTGTCGGCGCCCACGACCACGAAGGGGTCGATGGCGTCGAGCTTCTTGGCCTTGATTTTCGGGCCGAACTCTTGCTCCAGGCGAGCGATGATATCGGCGGAGGTCATATCGTCTCTCACGTAGGTCAGGCTTCTAGCCTGACGGTGCAACTTGTCAGGCTAGAAGCCTGACTTACGGCATCAGGCCTTGGCCGGGGTAGCTTGTTCCTTGGTGGCCTTGGCGAAGGCGATCTGCTTTTCCATGGCCTTGACCGGATCGGGATCGCTCAGTTCCGGCGGCAACTGCACCTAGCCGGTCCGCGAGGGGATCGGCACGTCGACAGCGTTGGCCCTTGGTCAGGTACTTCATGCCGCGCACCTTGTCCTGAATGCGCATCAGGCCTTCGAGCAGCGCTTCGGGACGGGGCGGGCAGCCGGGAACATAGACATCGACCGGCACGACCAGATCGACGCCCTTGACGACGTTGTAGCCGTATTTGTAATACGGGCCGCCGCCGCAGGTGCAGGCGCCCATGGCGATGACGAACTTCGGATCGGGCATCTGGTTGTACAGGCGGCGCACGCGGCTGGCCATCTTGAATTGACCGTGCCGGCCACGATCATCAGGTCGGCCTGCCGCGGCGTGGCCCGGAAGGCGCCGGCGCCGAAGCGATCCATGTCGTAGCGCGAAGCGCCGGCGGCCATCATCTCGATGGCGCAGCAGGCCAGGCCGAACGTCATCGGCCACATGCTCGACTCGCGAGCCCAGGCGATGCCCTGTTCCAGCGTGGTGACCAGAAAACCCTCTTCAAAACGACCTTCGAGCCAACCCATCAGTCTATCTCCTCAAATAAAATCAATGCTGGCCGACACCGGCGAAAGTGCTGGCGGCGCTTGGTTTTGGCAACATGGGCGCAGGTTGCGGCGGCTCGGCGGCTTCTTCCGCCGCCACGGTTTTGACCCAATCGATGTCGCCACGCTTCCACAAATAGGCGAAGCCGACAAGCAGCACACCGAAAAACACGCCGATATCGATCAACGCGGTCAAGGCCAGCTCCTTGGCCTCCCCTCTCAAAATCGGCTGCTGATTCGGCGGGCCGGGCTTGTCGGGATTCTGAATGTCCGGCAACGTCGCGGGAAGGAGCTGTTTGCTGATCGCCGCACGGTCATTTTCGGATAAGTCAGCGCGAGCCAGATCGTTGGCCTTGCCGAAGGTCGTCGCCCACGGGAAGAAGAAGGCCACTTCCACGTCGAAAATCACGAACAGCAAAGCGATGACGTAGTAGCGCAAATCGAACTGAATCCAGGCGGTGCCGACCGTGGGCTCGCCGCATTCATAGATCGTCAGCTTGTCCGCCTCGGGATTCGAGGGGCGAATGAATTTGCCCATCACAAGGTGGATGAACAAAAACACGATGCTGATGACCAGGAAAATCGCCAAATAAAAAACCAGCGTGGACATTGCAATGCTCTCGTAATTACCACTCGCCGTTCACCGGAGCCATCAGCTTTTGCCGTTTCGCGAAACCCCCGTCGAGTTCATGCCAGTGGGCGACTTCAGGTTCGTCGAGCCGCCAGCACAGATAAACCTCGCGGCCATCGATCATGGCCCGGAAATCCACCAGGCCGACGAAGGGATCCTTCAACTCGATGCCCAATTTTTCCAGTTCCTGGAGAAAATCGTGCATCCGATCACGGCCCTGCTCGAAATTGACCTCGATTTCCTTCAATTCCTGGCGACGTGCGGGGCTTATCGCTTCCTTGCTGTCCCTGGCAATTTCGAGCTGTTCTTGCATATCACGCAATTCGTTGGCCAGCGTGGTCACGTCACGCAGGATCGACCGCAACAGGGGCAACATGGCGTTGGCCTCTGCTGGGGTGAACATCTTTTTTTTTGGTTTAGCGGCTTTGGCAGCGGCCATTATGTTCTCCTTCCGGGATAACAGTTCATTTTTTCTCGGCGACAGCCGCCGCGGGCTTGGGCGGCGGCGGGGGATCGGGCGGTTTGACCCAGACCGGCTCGGCAACCAGTTTCGACGCCGCCACGGCAGTCGGGTTCAAGGTCGCCTGGCCCCAGGCCGTCTCCACGGGCAGCCTGGCGAAATCGACAATGCAGCCGTCCCGGCTGAAACAGCTCTGGTCGAACGTCGATCCCATGAAAATGCAATCGACCGGGCAGGGATCGACGCACAAGGCGCAAAACATGCACTTGGTGTAGTCGATCTTGAAACTGTTGACGCGGAACCCCTTGCCGACGGGATTTTTGATCTTGTCGATGTAAATGCAATCGACCGGGCAGGCCTTGGCGCATTTATCGCAACCGATACAGGTCGTCAGGTCGAAGCGGTGGAAGCCGCGGTAGCGCGGTTTGACCGGCACCGGCAACTCGGGATACTCGAAATGCTGCGTAAACGCCTTGCGCTGGTAGGTCTGAAAGAAATACCAGAGCGTAATCCACATGCCCTGGGCGACGGTCTGGACAGCCACGTAGACGTTTCGACACCACTCGCGCATGCGCATCTCACTCAAAAAGCGACAAAACTTGGTACACAGCGATTATACTCGGCTGGCCGCAATCGTGTAGCAGCGAAGCCCGCGGCTCAAGTTAATACCCAGCCGCCTTGCCCTGGATGCGCTTGTCCGCTGCTCCGACATACGCGCCAGTTTTCGGATCCACCAAGATCGAATGGGCATCGCCCTGCCCATTGACGGTCTTCACAGTATGGCCCATTTCCTTCAGTTGGGGAATCGCCGGGGCAACCACGGGCCGATTCTCGATGCTGACCGAATCGGGAAACCACTGATGGTGCATCCGCGGCGCGTCAACGGCTGCCTGGATATCCATATCGAAGTCAACCACATTAACAACAACACATAGCACCGTGTTGATGATCGTCCGGCCGCCGGGACTGCCGGTGACGAGCAAAACCTTGCCGTTTTTCGTGACGATCGTGGGCGTCATCGAGCTGAGCATCCGTTTGCCGGGCACGATCAGATTCGGAGGCGTGCCGATTTTGCCGGTCTTGTCGGTGACCCCCGGCGACCAGTTGAAATCGTTCATCTCGTTGTTGAGAATGAAGCCGGCGCCCTTGACTACTACCCGCGAGCCGTAGCCGCCCTCCAGGGTATATGTGTTTGACACGGCCATGCCGTCCTTGTCGACGATGGAGAAATGGGTGGTTTCTTCGCTCTCGCCACTCAGCTGCATTTCTTTGGCCAATGCCGTGCTGGGCGTCGCTTTCGCCAGGTCGATTTCCTTCACCAGCTTGGCGGCGTGTTCCTTGGTCGTCAAATGGTCGGGAATTTTGGTGAAATCGGGGTCGCCCAGCCATTGAGCGCGGTCGCAAAAAGCGCGGCGCATCGACTCGATCATGACGTGCAAGGTTTCCTTGGACCAACGTCCTTGCTTTTTAAGATCGTAATTTTCGAGAATGTTGAGCATCTCGACCAGGCAGGTGCCGCCGCTGCTGGGAGGGGGCGCGCTGACGATGCCATGGCCGCGATACGTGCCTCGGACCGGTTTACGTTCCTTGGCCTGGTACTTTGCCAAATCGTCTTTGGTAATGAGGCCGCCGCCGGCTTCCATCTCCTTGGCGATCAAATCGGCGATGGGGCCCTTGTAGAAAGCGTCAGGCCCGACTTCGGCGATCAGCCGCAGCGTCTTGCCCAGGTCGGGAAGGACCAAGGTATCGCCCTCAGACCAGCCGGGCTTGCCGTCCTTGCCATAAACTCTCGCCAATTCAGGATGGTTGGTGGCGTTTTTGACCGCGCCATTGAGCGAGCGAACCAGCGAGGGTTCCATTTTGAAACCTTTTTCGGCCATCACCACGGCCGGCATAACCACGTCTTTCCAGGGCAACTTGCCGAATCGTTTGTGAGCCAGTTCCAGCCCGCGCACGGTGCCGGGCACGCCGACCACCAGAGCGGTGTCATGGCGTTTGTAATCCTTGAACATGTCCTTGGTCGCCTTGCCGGGAGCGACCTCACGATAGTCAAAAAACGTCGGGTCGCCTGATGCCGGATGGACGAGCATGAAGCCGCCGCCGCCGATGTTGCCCGCAGTCGGGTGCGTGACGGCCAGGGCAAAGGCCACCGCCACCGACGCATCGACCGCATTGCCGCCCTTTTGGAGGACGGCGAGACCGACGTCGCTCGCTGGGCCGGAGACGGTGACGACCATCCCGTGCTTGGCTGGCAACGGCTTACCGGGAGCGGGCTGTGCGCCGGTCGCCGGCAATAGCACGCAGGCTACAAAGCAACAGACGAGCCAAATAGTGATTTTCTTTGCCATGACAAAACCCTTTATGCCAGTTTCAAATTGCGCACCACCTCATTGGCGCTGGGCACGCGATTGAGGCAATAAAAATGGAATCCGCTCACCCCGGCACTCTGAAGCTGCCGGCACATTTCCGTCGCGTTCTCGACGCCGATTTTTCTCACCGCCTCGTTGTCCGCCGCGTGAGCTTCCAGCTTGCTCATTAACGCGGGCGGAATCGACGCGCCGCACAAGGTTGTAAATTTTTTGACCTGGGCCGTGTTCAAGATCGGCAGTATCCCCGGAATAATCGGCGATTTCACGCCGCGCTTGTTGCGCAGGTAGTCCACCATTTCCAAAAACGGCCGTTCGTCGTAAAAGAGCTGCGAGATCAGAAAATCCGCCCCCGCCTCGACCTTGGCCGCGGCCCGATCCCAGTCTAGCTTCCTGTCGCCGCATTCAATGTGCCCTTCGGGATAGCACGCGGCCCCGATGCCGACATTGCTGCGGCTTTTCACGAAGCGGATCAGGTCGACGGCATGGGCGAAACCGCCCGCCGTCGCCGTGAATGTCTTTTGCCCCTGGGGAGGATCGCCGCGCAGGCAAAGGACATTGTCGATGCCGCGGGTCTTGACTTCATCGAGCACGTCCGCCAGCATCTCGCTGGTGGAGCCGACACAGGTGAGGTGAGCCATCGCCTCGACGCCGAAGTCCCGGCGAATGCGATCGACCACGCGCAGGGTCGTGTCGCGCGTGCCACCACCGGCCCCGTAGGTGACGGAGAAAAACCGCGGCCGCAGCTGCTTCAAGGCCGGCACCACGTCGCCGAAGAGAGTCTCTTCCGCCGCCGCGTCCTTGGGCGGAAAGAACTCGAACGACAGATTGGTTCCGGGCAGCCCGAAAAGTTCGCCGATTTTCAAGCGAGAACACCCCACATTAATTTGCTCATCCCATCAATTTACGAAAATCATCGAACAAGTAGCTGCTATCGTGCGGCCCCGCGGACGCCTCGGGATGATATTGCACGCTGAACAGCGGATACACCTTGTGCCGCATCCCTTCCAGTGTGCCGTCGTTCAGGTTGATGTGCGTCGGCTCAACATTGCCCGGCAAGGTCGCGGGATCGACCGCGAAACCGTGGTTTTGCGTGGTGATCTCCACGCGGCCGGTCTGGTGATTGAGCACCGGCTGATTGGCGCCGCGATGGCCGAACTTGAGTTTGAATGTCTTGCCTCCAAGGGCGAGGCCAAGTAACTGGTGGCCCAGGCAGATGCCGAACATCGGTTTCTTGCCGATGAGCTGCCGAACGGTGTTGACGGCATAATCGAGGGGTTCGGGATCGCCGGGGCCGTTGGACAAGAAGATGCCGTCCGGCTTCAGGGCCAGGACCTGATCCGCCGTCGCCGTGCCGGGCAGCACCGTCACCTTGCAGCCGATTTGCACCAGGCAACGCGGGATGTTCCACTTCATGCCGAAATCAAGGGCGACGACGTGGTGGGTGGCGGCCTGAGCCGGAAGCAGTTCGTTGCAGAAGGCGCTGGTGAATCCCTCCTTCCATTCAAAGGCTTTGTCCGGCACCACTTCGCGAACCAGGTCGCGGCCGACAATGCTGGGCCGGCTGCGTGCCTTGTGAACCAGCGACGCATCGTCCAGATCGGTCGACGACAGCACGCCGGTCATCGCGCCCTGCACCCGCAGCCGGCGCACCAGGCCGCGCGTGTCGATGCCTTCCAGCCCAAGGATATTGTGCCGGCGCAAATAGGAATCGAGGTCGCCGCCTGAGCGGAAATTGCTGGGAATGCGGTTCAGCTCACGGACGATGAAGCCTTCGACCTGCGGATGGCGGGATTCTTCGTCCTCGACGTTGACGCCGTAGTTGCCGATCAGCGGATAGGTCATCGTGACGATCTGCCCCTTGTACGAGGGATCGGTCAGGATCTCCTGATAGCCGGTCATGCTGGTATTGAAAACGACCTCGCCGAAGGTCTCGCCGATCGCGCCGAAGCTGCGGCCGATGAAAACGGTACCATCTTCCAGGGCCAGTTTGGCCGGCGGCTGCGCCATCGTTGCAGTATCCTTCCTTTGATCGACGTGTTTGCAAATTCTCTTTACTTTAGCAGCTATCTGTGTGGCGGCAAGTTTTCAACTTGCCGTTTGCCGATCAGGCAGGTTGAAAACTTGCCGCCACAATTCCAAAAACACTTGCATATCCACCAGCGGAGCGCGACAATAGCCCTCGTGTTGGACATCCTGTTACGCCATGAGGAGGTTTTGACAATGCGGCGAATCCTGTTGTGAACCAGCGTCTTGCTGCTGGCCGTGGTGCCGGCACTGTGGGCGTAGACAGCCAAACTCAGCCCGACAAATCTGCCAAGGAGCAGTACAACGCGGTCGTGCAGGAGTACCAGAAAGCTCAAGACGAGTTTTTCAAGCTCCTTCGCGAGGCCAAGACTGACGAGGAACAGCAAAAGGCCATCGAAAACCGGCCGAATACCGACCAATTTGCCACCCGCATGCTGGAAATCGCCCAGAAGAACCCCAAGGACGCCGTGGCCGTGGACGCCCTGGTATGGGTGGTGCGCAACGTGCCTAACGGCAAGCCCGCTAACCAAGCGATTGCCCAACTCCAGAGCGATTACATCGCCAACCCCAAAATTGCCGATGTCCTGCCCGCCATGAGCCGCACGCCCGCCGGTGAAAAATTGCTGCGGGCCGCGCTGCAGAAAAACCCCGACAAGAAGGTGCAGGGATTGGCCTGCTTCTACCTCGCACAAAGCCTCAAGAACCAGTCTGACGACGCGATGCGGCAAAAGAACACCGACGTCGCTGCCAGGTTTTCCAGGGATGCGGAGTCGATGTTCGAACGCGTCGTCAAGGAATTTGGCGATATCAAGGGGCCCAGCGGGACGCTTGCGGATGCCGCCGAGCCGGAACTGTTTGAAATCCGTTTTCTGAGCATCGGCAAGACGGCCCCGGAGATCACCGCCGAAGACCTCGACGGCAAGAAGTTCAACCTCAGCGACTATCGAGGCAAAGTGATCCTGCTTGATTTCTGGGGGCATTGGTGAGGCCCGTGCCGGGCCATGTACCCCCACGAGCGGTCGCTCGTGAAGAAGCTGGAAGACAAGCCTTTTGCGATCCTGGGCGTGAACAGCGATAAAGACCGTGAAGAGCTCAAGAAAACCCTGGAAGAGGAAAAGATCACCTGGCGATCCTTCTGGAACGGCGGCAGCACCAACGGACCGATCTCCAAGAGGTGGAACGTTCGCGGCTGGCCGACGCTCTACGTGATCGATCACGAGGGCATCATCCGTGGCAAATACCTCGGCAATCCGGGAGACGCGGTCCTGGACGGGCTGATCGAAGAGTTGGTCAAGAAGGCTGAGGCGAAGAAGTGAACCCATGTCGCATCCGAGTTTGATGATCGGCGGATCGGCGGTTGTCGGCATCATCTTGCTGGCAGCCGCCGGGCCGCCGTCTGTTCCCCGCGACAATTTGCCCGCCCGCATTGCCGTCACCGAGGTTCCTCTGGGCCTCGATCCAAAACGGCCGATTCCCAAGGACAACCCGCTGACGCCGGCTAGTGTGCAGCTTGGCCGGCAGCTTTTTTTCGACCCCATCCTTTCGCACGATGGAACGGTCGCCTGCGCCAGCTGCCACGACCCGGCTCACGGGTTTGCGGGTCGGGAGCCCGTGGCGGTCGGCATCGGTGGCAAGAAGGGGCGACGGCATGCGCCATCGCTGCTGAACCGCGTTTATGCCAATCATTTTTTCTGGGACGGCCGGGCAGATTCGTTGGAGGCCCAGGCGCTTAAACCTATCGCCGATCCAATAGAATTGGGCAGTAACGTCGCGGACGTGGTGCGGCGTCTGCAAGCGCACGCCGATTACCCTGGCCGTTTCAAGGCGGCATTTGGCGACGGCGTGACGGCGGATAACCTGGCCAAGGCGCTGGCCAGTTTTCAACGCACACTATTGCTGGGCAACACGCGCGTTGACCGTTTCCGGGCCGGCGAAACCGGGGCGCTGAGCGAGGCCGAGAAACACGGGCTGTGGTTGTGGGAAAGCAAGGGCCGCTGCTGGCGATGTCACGGCGGTCCTAACTTTACCGACGACCAATTCCACAACACCGGCGTCAGCTGGGGCAAGGAGCCGCTCGACCTCGGCCGCTGGGAGGTGACCGGCGATGACGCGGATCGCGGCAGATTCAAAACACCCTCGCTGCGCGGCGCGGCTTTGGCGGGCCGGCATATGCACGACGGCAGCATGGCCACATTGGAGGAGATCGTGCAGTTCTACAATAAAGGCGGCGTTGAAAACCCGTACCGTGATCCCATCCTGGAACCCCTCGGGCTTAACAAGCAAGAGGTTCAGAGTCTGGTGGCTTTCCTAAGCGCACTTTCGGAAGGCGACGGGCCAGTGGGCAGTTTTCGGGTGGAGCAGGCCAAGAAGTGAGCATTTTGGGGAGGTGTAGCCAATGCGCAGAGTCCTGTTGGGAACCGGTGTCCTGCTTGTGGGCTTGGTACCGGCACTGTGGGCGTGCTATTCACAGACTGAGCCCGGCAAGTCTGCCAAGGAGCAGTACACAGCGCTCGTGGAGCAGTACCAGAAGGCTCAGGACGAGTTTGACAAGCACCTTCGCGAAGCCAAGAATGCCGAGGAACAACAAAAGGCCCTTGAAAAACGGCCGAACCATCTGCAGTTTGCCACGCGCATGCTGGAAATCGCGGAAAAGAACCCCAAGGACGCCGCGGCGTTGGATGCCCTTGTGTGGGTGGTGTGCAACGCGCAGGTTGGTCAGCCCGCTAGCCGAGCGCTTGGCCAACTCCTCAATGACCACATCGCCAACCCCAAGTTCGCTGACGCCTTGCCCGCGCTAAGTCGCACGGCCGGCGGTGAAAAATTGCTGCGGGATTTGCTAAAGAAGAACGCCAACAAAAACGTCCAGGGATTGGCCTGCTTCTACCTGGCCCAAAACCTCCAGGTCCAGTCGGAGTATGCCACACGCCAGCCGACATCAAGGAACGCCGCCGAGCTGCTCACGGAGGCGGAAGAGATGTTCGACCGCGTCATCAAAGATTTTGCGGACGTCAAGGGCGAGAAAGGGACGCTAGGCGAAGCCGCCGAGCCGGAGTTGTTCGAAATCCGCTTTTTGTCGGTCGGCAAAACCGCCCCAGAGATCACCGCCGAAGACATTCATGGCAAGAAGTTCAACCTCAGTGATTATCGAGGCAAAGTGGTTCTGCTTGATTTCTGGGCGCATTGGTGAGGCCCGTGCCGGGCGATGTACCCGAACGAGCGGTCGCTCGTGAAGAAGATGGAAGGCAAGCCTTTTGCCCTCGTTGGCGTCAATGGCGATCAAGACCGGGAGGCGCTCAAGAAAATCCTAGAGGAGGAAAAGATCACCTGACGTTCTTTCTGGGACGGCGGCAGCAACGGGCCGATCTCCAAAAGGTGGAACGTGCGTGCCTGGCCGACGTTTTTTGTGATCGACCATGAGGGCGTCATTCGCGACAGGGGCATGTTGGGATACCAGCACACGGACTGGGTGATTGACGAGTTGGTCAAAAATACCGAGGCGAAGAAATGATCCAAGCGTATTGTCATGCGCCGAATTCCTTTTCCCTCGTTTGCCTGGAAATTCAACGTCCACGGCGCCAACGCCTTTGAGCCGGCCAATAAGCCCAAGGCACCGCAGCTGTATTGGAGCACGTAGCCTGCAAAATGACTGGGCGCAAGCAGCTGTATACCAACCCGAAGCGCAAGCGAGGGAAGCCGTTGGCCCTCGCTTGCGCTTCGGGTTGGTATGGTCAAACGCCCCGGCACCCGCATCGCCAGGAGAGTAAACTGTGAGACTTTCGTGAAATAGCCCCCTACCCGCTTGCAATCGCCGCCAGAGTGGTTAAGCTGCCTTTTCAGCCCCACGACCCTTAACAAGGTATCAGCGTCATGAAGCGTTTACTTGTCGCTTTTCTGGCCACCAACATCGTCATTGGTGCTTTGCTCATCTCCAAAACGGCCCCGGCGGGCGGCAGCGCACCGCAGCAGGCAACCACTCAGCCCAAGGCTTTCAGCGTCCAGGTTGACAAAACCGCCAATCCCTGGAACCACCTGAAGTTGAACAATGCCCCGTCGACCTTTCGCTTCGCCATCGTCAGCGACCGCACCGGCGGCCCACGCGACGGCGTTTGGCAAAAGGCCATGGATCAGCTGAACCTGCTCCAGCCCGAGTTCGTGATGTGCGTCGGCGACCTGATCCAGGGCATTACCGAAAACGTCGACACCATGAACCGGCAATGGAACGAGGTCAACGGCTGGATCGGCAAGCTGGAAATGCCCTTCTTCTACGTCCCCGGCAACCACGACATCGCCAACCCCATCATGGAAAAACGCTGGAACGAGCAATTCGGCCGGCGCTGGTACCACTTCGTTTACAGGAATGTGCTCTTCGTGATGCTCGACTCCGAGGATCTGCCGGGCACGACCAAGGGGCCAAAGTTCGGGCCGGAGCAGATAGCCGCGGCCAAGAAAATACTTGCCGAAAATGCCAACGTGCGCTGGACTTTTGTGTTTTTCCACCGGCCTGTTTGGCACAGCGACAAAATCGACAATATCGGCTGGCTGCCCATCGAGGCCGCCCTTCAGGGCCGCAAGTACACCGTTTTCACCGGCCACGAACACAATTATCAGCGGGAGATTCGCCACGGCATGAAATACTACACGCTCGCCACCACCGGCGGCTCCAGCAAGCTGCGCGGCACCACGGCAGGCGAATTCGACCACATCGTGTGGATGACCATGAAAGACGAAGGTCCTTCCATGACCAATTTGATGATGGAGGGGATTTTCCCCGAAGACCTTGTGCAGAGCCCGCGACGCCTCGGTGGCAAGAACTAACCGTTGCCTGCGTGACTTTTGAACATACCCCCGAACCTTCAAGGGATCAGCGTCATGAAACGCATATTTGTCGCCATTCTTGCAGTAAACATCGTCATCGGGGCCTTGCTCGTCTCCAAGGCGGCCCCCGGCGCGGCACCGCTCTGCAACAGGCCGCCACGCAACCAAAAGATTTGATCATCCAGGTCGACAAAACCGCCAATCCCTGGAATCACCTCAAAATGAACAACGCGGAATCGACCTTCCGCTTCGCCATCGTCAGCGACCGCACCGGCGGCCCACGCGACGGCATCTGGCAGCGCGCGATGGATCAGCTGAACATCCTCCAGCCCGAGTTCGTCATGAGCGTCGGCGACTTGATCCAGGGTGGAGGCGGCAACATCGATTCGCTCAACCGGCAATGGAACGAGCTGAACGGGTGGGTCAACAAGCTGGAAATGCCTTTCTTCTATGTGCCCGGCAACCACGACATCTCCAACGCGACCTCGGAAAAACGTTGGAACGAGCAATTCGGCCGCCGCTGGTATCATTTCGTCTACAAAAATGTGCTCTTCGTGGTGCTCGATGCCGAGGATCTCGAGGGCGGCCGGCCGCCGCGGTTCGGGCCGACACAACAGGCAGCGGCCAAGAAGATCCTTGCCGAAAACGCCAACGTTCGCTGGACCTTTGTGTTTTTCCACCGCCCGATCTGGAACAGCGGCAATGCCGAGAACATCGGCTGGTTGCCTATCGAGGCGGCCCTGCAAGGCCGTAAGTATACCGTTTATGTCGGCCACGAACACACCTACGAACGGCAGATTCGCCACGGCATGAAGTATTACACGCTGGCCACCACCGGCGGCGTCAGCAAACTGCGTGGCACATCGATGGGGGAATTCGATCACATCGTGTGGATGACCATGAAAGAGGACGGGCCGGTGATGACCAACCTGATGATGGAAGGGATTTTCCCTGAAGACCTCAAAGGCCCCGGAACGCCCTGATTTGTCGCTGTCGTCATCTGAGTGATATTCGCAGCTATTTGTGGAGATCAAGCATGAAGCGGGCATGGGCTGTCATTGCACTTTTGGGTATGCTTTCGACTGGATTGCACTTTGCAGTCCGACGCGGCGCGGGTGCCGAGTCAGTCAATCCCGCCGAAATTCAGCAGGAGGCCGGTCGCTTCACCGTGCCGCCAGGCTTTCGGGTGGAACGTGCCGTGCGCCCGCCGGACGGCGACAAGACCTTTTCGCTGGTCAATTGCTGTTTCGACGACAAAGGCCGGTTGCTGGTCTCCAAGGAAAACGGTCCCATTTTGCTTTGCACCTCGCAAGACAAAGACGGCGTGCTCACGTCTGTCAAAACCTATTGCGACAAGGTTCATAACTGTCAGGGTATGAGCTGGATCCGCGACTCCCTGTGGCTGGTCGGGGAGGGACCCCAGGGGGTGGGGCTTTATCGCTGCAAAGATACAAAGAATGCCGACCAAATCGACGAGGTCAAACTTGTGCACGCCTTCAAGGGCGGCATGGGCGAAAACGGCCCGCATGGCGTCAGGCAAGGGCCCGACGGAATGATCTATTTTGTGCTCGGCAATCACGCCTGGGCTCAGATTGGCGGCGAGGTCGCCAAGAATGGGGCGAACCCGACCAAGCTAGCCGCCAATTCTCCGCTGACTCGTTGGCCTTTGGGAGGCATGCCCCCAGAGGCAGGCAAAAAGAAAGGCAAGGGCAACCAAGGCGAGGCTTTTCCCACCGGCGGCACTATTTGGCGGATGGACCAGGACGGCAAAAACCTGGAGTTAGTGGCCTGCGGATTCCGAAACGCGGTTGACGCCGCCTTTGCTCCCAACGGCGAAATGTTTACTTGCGATGGCGACTTGCCTGCCGACGAGGGCTTGCCCTGGTTTCGGCCCGTGCGTGCGTGTCATTGTCCGCCTGGAGCCGATTTTGTTTGGCGGGTCGGTGCCAACACACCCGACCACTACATTGACAGCCTGCCGCCGATTGCGGTAACCGGCCCGGGAACGGCGAGCGGCATCGAGTTTTACGACCATGTAGCTTATCCGAAGGACTACCGCGGCGCCTACTTCATGGCTGATTCGTCGGCTGGGGTGATTTACGCCATCAGCCTTCAACGTGACGGCGGCAGTTACAAATCGAAGGTCGAGTCCTTTTGCAAAGGCGCGCCGATGCCGGTGAAAGATCTTTGCGTCGGCCCTGACGGCGCTATTTACGTATGTGTTGGGCGGCTCCAAGGGTCAGGGCGGCGTCTATCGCATCGTTTACAACGGGCCGACCGGCAAAGCCTCCACTGCCGGCCAAGGCGTCGGCGAGGCCTGGGCCGAGTGGCCGCAACCCCAGGCCGCGTGGAGCCAAAAGAAACTGGCAACTGCCCCTCTGCCCACCGGCGTGACCTCGGCTTCCAAGTACGTGTGGGAACAGTTCTTGAATGATACGAAAATATCCGCGGCCAACCGCATCCGCATGACCGCCGCGTTTCAGCAACTTGGCCAACGGCCCGAGCTTGCGCAAATCTCGCCTTTGCTGAAAGACAAAGACGCGGAGCTGCGGGCTCATGGGATCTGGCTGATCGGAGTCAACGGCTTCGACAAAGCGGCTCCCGATCTGTTCCAGGCCCTGGCCGATTCTGACGCCTTGGTCCGTCGCCGCGCCTGCGAGGCGCTCATTCCCATTGGAGCCGAACCACCCATCGCCAAGCTTTGGCCGCGTCTCAACGAAAAGGACCGGTTTGTTCGGACGGCAGCCCGCTTGGTGCTCGAGCGCATCGAACCGAAAAAATGGGTGGACAAGGTCTGGACCCAGCCCAGCAGCTACCGCGAGATCAACGAGACTCACATTTGGAACGGCATCATTGCCTTGTGCCACGCGGGCCAGGCCCCGGCCTACATCGAGCAAATCTTTGGCAGGCTGCACGGCAACCAGACCCATCCCAGCGAGGGCTCGGTCAATTATCCGCCCAACCTGATGGAGTGGCTGCGAGCAATCGAGTTGGCCCTGGCCCACACCGAACGGCGGCCGATCTGGACGAAGTATATGGTCACCCAATGCGAGCAGCTTTTCCCGCACGAGGATATGCGCGTTAACCGCGAGTTGGCCATTCTCCTGACGACATTTCAGCAGGAAGGTCGGCTCGAGAAACCGTTTCAAACACGCTTGCTCAAGGTGATGGCCGCCAGAAAAGACGATAAGAAGCAGCAGATCTACTACGTCTATTGCATGAAGTCGCTCCGCAACGGCTGGACTCCCGATACGGCCAAAGCACTGACCCAGTGGTATGAAGGGACTCGCGCCTGGACCGGGGGAAGCAACTTGGCGCCGTCGCTTGAGAGCATGTACAAGGAATGTGCCGCCAGGTTTTCGGCTGGCGGCGAGTAAAATCGTTTAACCTCGATACCGCTCATGATCGCGTGTCCGCGTGAGACGCAATCGGCCCCAACCGTTGCCAAAGCATAGTAGCGGCAGCCAAACGATGGCGGTTTCATGTCATGGGGGTGTGCGGGGGGGTTGAGATGAGACGAAACCTTCCTCATTCTTGGCAGGCGTGCCCACCCCATGCCAAAAGTGGTGACCTGAGCGCGGTTCGCGCCCAATGTTAAACAAATTCACAGGCAATAATCCGGCCCCGCTGGGCGGCCGTTGCGTAGAGTGCTTGCAGGGGCGGAAACCAGTCACGCAGAAACGCCAGCTCTTCCTCGCGCTCCTCCGGAGCCACATTCGCCAGATCCTGTGCTTGCCACGCCGCCGGCTGGATTGCTCCAAGATATGCGGCAAGACGGGCCACGTCGTCGACATTGCTGTATCCGGCATGTTCCGGGCGATAAAATCCGCCGCCGAATACGAGATCACGGCTGCCGTGGTGCGCCTGCATGATTGGGGGCAAGTCTGCCCGGCGTGTGGTCAAATCCCACCGTTGCCCACGAGCCTGCAAGCAGCCTAACGCGTCCGGACTGGTCTCGATTTCAGGAATCTCGGCAGCGCAGAACCACAACATCTCGCCGACCAGGTGCTTCCAGAAAATGCGGTCAAAAGTCAATCCCTTGGCCACACTCGCGATCAATGGCTCCTGGCTGCCCAGGTGATAGCGGTCGGCGAAATCCCTGGCCATCGGCAAGAGCCGCGCGCACAGCGCCCGGCATGGCCCGAAATCACGCCGTTTCCAGCTGACAGCCAGTGCCGGCCGGATTTCCTCCTCGAACAGCTGGCTTTCAAGCACCAGGAAATATAGCGACATCGCTGTCAATATACGCGGCCCGCGCTGTTTTTCTGGTTGCGGCGCAGTAAGTTACTCCTTCAAATAGCGCCACCGGCGGCGAAACATGGCCAAAGATCGGGGCCTCGTCGGCGAATAATTTGGACGGGGCGTTGTCGTAGAACGGAATTTATTCCGTTCGCAACGTAGAACAACGCCGAACGGAATAAATTCCGTTTTACGCAACGAAGAGCAACGCCGAACGGAATAAATTCCGTTCTCCTCCAAGGGCAAGCGAGAAAACTGATGTCCACGACTCCTCCCGCACCGCACACGCCGCATCCCACGCCGACGCCCTCGGGCCGCAAGGCCTCGGAGGCCAGCAAGGTCGCCTGGTTTCTTGCCTACCTGTTGCGCGGCCGCCGCCGGCCTGGCGAGGTCATCGTCGTCAGCCATTCGGATCTCTTTTACTGGTGGCCGGTCTGGTTGGTTGGTTTCATCATGTCTGCCGTCACCTATTTTCACGGCGTGCACGTCGCTTTCATCCACGGCCAACCGGAGCTGATCAAAACCACCGCCCCCGTCAGCTACAGGGTGGTCAATGAACCCCCTGAAAAAGGCGAGTACAAGAAGGACATCGGCGAGGCCATCATCACCAAGAGCGACCACCAGGATCCTTTTCCCATGGCCAAGGTCGCCGAACTCGGACAACTTCATTTGGCCTTTGATGCACAACAGCAAAATCCTTGGACTGTTTTTTTGCACCACCCTCCTGCTGGTGATCATCATCACCAATGTCCATTTGCGAGGGCTTTGGTCTGTTGTGGTGATCGTCATTGTTGTCATGGGTTCGATCATTTTGGCGCCTGCGCATGTTTGGGAAGCTATTTTCGCACACCTCGGTCAGCTCGCCGTGCACATCAACATGGGCGCTTATCTGTCGTTTTCTCTGGTGCTTTTCACGATCTGGATTATCAACTTCGTGCTTTTCGACAGGCAGCGCTATGTGTCGGTCACGCCAGGCCAGGTCCGCTTGCACCTGGCCATCGGCGAAGGCGAGATCGTCTACGACACCACCAGTATGGTCTTTCAAAAGCAGCGCAGCGATCTGTTCCGGCACTGGATCCTGGGCTTCGGCTCCGGCGACCTGGTCATCCGGCCCGCGGGTGGCAAGGATCCGATCGATTTGCCCAACGTGCTGTTCGTGGGCAGCAAGGTCCAGGAAATCCAGGGCCTCATCAAGGAAAAAGAAATCGTGGCGGGGTGAAAAGGATGAAAACGAAGCCCCTAGGAAACGCCCAAAAAAAGGGGACAGGCCCCGTTGCCGAAACGGCCCGGAGGGTGCTCCGCACAACGGGGCTTGTCCCCTTTTTTTGGGCGATCGTGTTGACGTTTTGCTGCGCACTGTGCCTCGCCCCGACGGCCCGAGTCGATGGTCAACAAAGCAAGCCGGCACTTGCCAAGGTCACCATCGCCGGCAGGAAGCTCGCGGCGTCCTCCGACGCCAAGGCCGATATCGTCATCCTGGACGGGATTGCCAAAACGAAGGTTAAAAACGCCACGTTCTTAGACGTAAAGACGGTTCAAAAGCACGTCCTCGATGCTCACGACAAATTGACCGCGGACTTCAAAAGCAATGTCATGCGCTTGCTGGACAAAAAGGACTTCGAAGGCATCAAGGCCGCCGAAAAAACCTTCGATATTGAGAGCGACGCATTGCTGGACAACCTCGGCCTATTTACCGTCGAGGGCACGCTGGAGCAAGTCGTCGGCGAGCTGCAGATTGCCGGCAAGCTGCGCGAGTATGCTTACAAAGGAGCGGACAAGGCTATCGGCAAGGACAAAACGCTGGTCGAAGGCACGGCCATGCAGGTCAAGGCCAAGGACAATCAGGTGAGATTGGCGATCTTCAACGGCGATCGACCAATCTTGGTGTCCGGTAAAGCGGCCGAGGGGCATGCCAATTCCCAGGGCATGATTCGCGTCTACGGCGTCTTGCGCCGGGCGCCGACGGCAGCCCGGTGATCGAGGCGGAGCGGGTTGAAGCGATCAAGAAATAATAAGGCACAGCACCTTGTAGGACGGCCTTCCCAGGCCGTCCGCATAGGATGGACGGCCTTCCCAGGCCGTCCGCGTAGGATGGACGGCCTGGGAAGGCCGTCCGCATAGGATGGACGGCCTGGGAAGGCCGTCCGCATAGGATGGACGGCCTGGGAAGGCCGTCCGCATAGGATGGACGGCCTGGGAAGGCCGTCCGCATAGGATGGACGGCCTGGGAAGGCCGTCCGCATAGGATGGACGGCCTGGGAAGGCCGTCCTACAGGAATGTCACCTTGGATAGCACTTGTTCAGAATAGGGCTCACTTCTTTTTCGGCGCCAAAGGCGTTTGCATGATATCCAGGCCATCGGCGCCAAGCCGATTGTCCAACAAATCAAGTCGGCCGCCGGCGCGCATTTGGGCATAGAGCCTGGTCATTTCATCCCACCATACCGCGGCCAAATAATTGGGGTTTTCCTTGCGAATCGCCTCCAGCGCGGCCAGGCGTTTGCTGTACGCCTCGGCCTCGACTTTGGCCAGGTTCTTCACACCTTGAGCATAAACGGCGGCCTCTTTTTCCATGGCATACACCGTGGCCTGCGCAGCTCTTCCGCTGCCGTCAGCCTCGCGTCTGGCTTCGTTCACTTCCGTTTGGATGGCGCTTTGCGCCCGCGTGACGGCTTCAAACGCGTCCTTGACCTGCTGCGGAGCGGTTAGGGACGTCACGCTGGCTTGCCCAATACGGACTCCCAGACCATAGGGATCGATCCGGCTTCTGAGTTTCCCTGACCAGCACCGCCGGCAGCAAGGCATTGCCGCCGCAGGAGCACCTCGTCGACGCGCCGGCCAGCCACCCATTCCGCCACGACCGTTTCTGCCGCCCGGGCCACCAGGCCGTCGGCCAGATCGCCGTATTGGGCGAATTGCTCCACGTGATCCGGATTGACGGCATACTGCACAACCACGTGGACGTTGATGAGATTGTGGTCGCCTGTCAACAACTGGCCGCTGGGGATCTCCTTGTCGCGGTCATCGACATCAGCCGGGATGAAGCCGATGGCGACCTCGCGAAAGCGGTCGACAGGCACACGTTTGACGCGATCAATACCCCAGGGCAGGCCGATGTGCAACCCCGGACCAACGGTATCGACGACGCGCCGAAGCGCATGACCACGCCGCGCTCACCTGACTCCACCTGCGTAAAGCACGTCCAGCCAGTCACGGCCAGGCCAGCCACTATCAGCGCGCAACAGCCAGTATCGTCGCATGTTCAATCCTTTTTCGCCGGGACGGGATTGACGCCGGGGTCAAGCCGCGGCGGCGTCACGCGTCCGTCGGGGCCGGGGACGTTGAACAGGAAATCGAAGACGCCGCGATGGGTGGACAGCAGCAGCATGGTTCGGGGATTGCCCAGGATCGACTTGATCTGCTCCAGCTCGTGCCAGAAGCGGAAAAAGGTTTTGTCCTTTTTATAAGCCTCCGCGAGAATCACCGCCGCCTCGACCTCGGCCGCGCTCTTCAGCTCCTTCTCTTTTTTCTCGGCCTCGTTGGTCAGCGTCTTCACCTTGACATCGGCCTTGGTGCGGATTTCCTCGGCCAGCATTCTGCCTTCGTTGATGTAAAGGGCGGCCTTGAGCTCGCGTTCGCTCTTGATACGGCTGAAAATCGTGTCGCGGACCTTGAGCGGGTGATTGAAGCGCTTAAGGCGAATGTCCACCAGCTCGATGCCGTATTCCTCGGTTTTGACCTGGCGCTGCAGGCCCTGGAGCAATGTGTCCCGCAGCTTTCTCATGGTCGCATCCACCTTGCCCTGCTCGGTGCTGATGATGTCGTCCATGCGCATCTGTCCGATGAAAGCGCCGAGCTCGCTGCTGATGCGTTGCCCGAGAATATCGCGGGCCCGGCTTGCAGTGTCGATACGGCGAATGAAATGATCGACCTCGGCGATGCGCCAGCAGACGTAAGCTTCCACGGTCAGCGTTTTGTCGACGCTCCCGCTGGCCTTGTCGGCGCCAGCGGCCGTGTCGTGCGTTAGCAGCTCGATGGCGGGCAAGTCGAAATGCTGCAGACGCCGATCCAGGCGGCGAATCGTTTGCACGGGCCACGGCCAGCGCAAGTGCAAGCCCGCGCCCAGGTCGTCGTCGCTAAGGCTGCCGTCGTAGGTGGCGACATGCCGGCCGAACTGCGTCACGTAGACGAACTCGGTGGGATCGACCGTAAAGACCGACATCCATGCCAGCAAGGCCAGGCCCAGGATGACTGCAATGAGAATTATCGGTCGCATAGTGGCACCTCAGTTCATGGGCTTTTGTCACCGCCCGCCCGCGGAGGCATGGGCGAGTTGCGGTCGGTTGGCACAAGAGCCGGCGCACCCAAACGTGCCGGGTCGAAATCCATCAGAAAGAACATCCGTCGCCCGCCTAGTTGGGGAGCGTCGATCAGCAGCACGTCGCGGCCCAGCAAGGCGCGGCCGAGGCGGTCCCAGTAAAGCCGGGTGTCGAGAATCTCCGCATCGGTGCCAAGCCTGTGGCGTGCGTCGGCATAGGCGATATATTCCGTCCATTTCACTTTGGCGTCGTTGACTTCCTTGGTTTTGGCTACTTCGGCCTTGAGCACGCGGCGCACGAAATCCGTCTCTGCGGCCCCGACAGCCAGAACCGCGTCGCGTTTGGCCTCGTTGATGGCGGTGTCGCGAATTTCCATGGCTTTGGTGACTTCGTGGTACGCGTCAACCACGGCGCGTGGGGGATGGAGATCATTAAGAGCGAAACCTTCGATGTCGATGCCCAGTTTGCATTCGACACAGCGCTGCTGCAAAAGTGCCCTGGCCCGCAATTGCAGCGCGCTCCGCTGGGTCGTAAGCAAGTCGGTGAAACGCCGGCTGGCGATCAAGCCACGCAAAACCGATTCGCTGGCGGAGCGAATAATGTTGTCGACGTCGCGCACCTCGAAAAGGAAAACCTGGACCGCCCCTTTCCTCAGTCGGAAGCGGACCGTGGCCTGGACCTCGACCAGGTTGTTGTCGCCCGTAATCATCAGGGCCTGCTCGGAACTGTCGTCACGCTCGCTGCCAAGGTGGGCGCTGTCCCACACCAGGACGGCTTTGTCGGTTGCGGCGTCGCGAAAACCGATTTGCACCGTGCGAATCTGCTCTGCCTGCACTCTGACCACGCGGTCGATCGGCCAGGGCAAGCACCAGGCTAGACCGGGTTCGAGTTCGGCCACCGGCTTGCCGAAGCGCAGCAATACGCCGGTCTCGTCGGGGCCAATTTGGGTGAGACCGCTCCATCCCCAAACAACCACCAGCAGCAGTCCGCCACCCGCGAGCACGCGCCGCCAGTCTGTGGCTGAGCCAATGCATTGCTTCGTCGACATCGAGATAATGTTCTACCCAGCTATCGAGCCGCTTGAAGGTGTCGCGCATGCGCACCACCTTGGGGCTTTCCAGGCCGCGCTCGAACCAGAGCAGCCGCATCGAGTTCAGCAAAACCGCCAATGAGCCAATTTGGTGGTAAATCACGCCGGCCACAGGGCCGAGGCTGTACCACCAATCGTCGGTCGCCAGCAGAGGCCAAAGCCAGGCGGTGATGACCACGCCGGCGGCGTTGACTCCGAAGGCGAAGACGACGATGTTTTGGCGGATGATGCGCACCGTCTCGCGCGACAGCCGAACCAGCAGAGGCAACGGCTTGAGCGGCGACCCCATCATGACGATGTCGCCTGCCTCGGCGGCGATGTCGGTGCCGGTGCCGCCAATGGCGATGCCGATGTCCGCAGCGGCCAGGGCGGGAGCGTCGTTGATGCCGTCGCCGACCATGGCAACGTGCCTTGCATCGCCCTCTAACAGAAATTTGCTGACCAGCTCGTATTTGTCCTGCGGCAACAATTCCGCATGGACGTCCGCTATGCCAAGCGCCGAGGCCACGGCTTGTGCCGCCGCCTTGCGATCACCTGTCAGCATGACCACGTCGCGGATGCCGAGCCTGCTCAGCTCCTGCAGCACGCCTAGGGCCTCTTCACGGACATGATCCTTGGCGCCGATCACCCCGAGAACAATGCCGCTTTTGGCCACCAGCAATGCGGTTTGGCCCACGCTATCAAGCCGGCTGAGCACCTCGGCGGCTTCTGCGGGCAGAGCGATCCCTTGTTCCAGCAGCAGTCGCGGCGTGCCGACAACGATGCGGCCCAATGGCGTCAAACCCGACACGCCCGCCCCAGGATGAGCTTGGAACTCCTCCACCACCTCCACCGGCAAATGGCGTGCAGCAGCTTCCTGGACGATCAAACGCGCAAGCAGGTGCTCGCTGCGCTGCTCAACCGCCGCCGCCGCTTTGATGACCTCGGCCTCGGAAATGCCGTTCAACCCGACCACGTCGCCAAGCTCGAGACGGCCCGTGGTGAGCGTGCCGGTTTTGTCGAAAGCGAAAGCGTTCACCTTGGCCAGCCGTTCCAGAGCGCTGCCGCTTTTGAGCAGCACCCCGGTGCCCGCCAGCCTCCCCAGCGCGGCGATGATCGCTGCCGGCGTGGCCAGGATCAGAGCGCAAGGGCAGGCGACGACCAGCACCGTCACTGCGGGAATCAAGCTTTTCTCGAAAGCGTCGGCGAGGGCCAGCGCCCCGCCGCTGCGGAATACGCCGAGGCCAAAATGCAGATAACCCGCCACGAAAGTCAACATGGCCAGGCCAAGCACCGCCGGCAAGAAGTACCGTGCCAGACGGTCGGCGGTTCGCTCCAGGGGAGCCTTGTCCAAAAGTGCGCGGGCGGTGAGCTCCATGACGCGCCCGACCACCGTGCGTTCGCCGACACGTTGGGCGTCGATGGTCAATGCGCCGAATTGATTGAGCGAGCCGGCCAGGACTTCATCGCCCGGCCCTTTTTCGACTGGAACGCTTTCGCCGGTCAAAGCGCTGATATCGACGGCCGACGTACCGTCCGCGACGACGCCGTCCACGGGAACCCGAGCGCCCGGCTTGACCACGACGCGGTCGCCGACCTGCAGTTCCGTGGTGAGAACGCGCGTTTCCTGCCCGTCGCGCAGCACCCAGCAGCGCCGCGGAAAAACCTCGACCAGCTTGCGAATTGCCCGCTGGGTGCGTTCAAATGTGAAGCTTTCGAGGCATTCCCCGGCCAGCCCGATGAAGACGATCTCGGCCGCGACCAGGTATTCCTTGAGAAAGATGGAGGCGATGCAGGCGATGGCCAGGGCCAGGTCGGCGCCGAGGCGGCCTTCCAGCAGCGATTCGATCGACGAGTAAAGAATGCGCGCACCGCCCAGGACGGCCGCGACAATGGCGAGAGGGAAGCCGAAGATGATGGCCGGCGATTCTTGACGGCCGTAGATGAACCGCAGCGCGATATCGCCCGCCACGATGAGGCCCAACAGGGCGGTCATCAAGTACAGCCCAAGGTTGCGCTGCGGAGCAAACGCAGAATCGGCGTGTCTAATCTCGCGGTGCATGCGGCCCAGGGAATGTTGGCGAGGCGCTGGACAACCACTATCAAGCTAAGACTGGGTGGTGGGACTGTCAAGCGGGGGGACCATTCATCTTCTGGTCCTCTCAAAACCTTCTTGAGGGAAAAGGTTGCGCGTCAAGGAGGAAGAACCGTTTCGTATTTCGATCCCCGGGCTTTGGACAGTTCTTCGTCGTACGCGCGTTGGCGCTCGAATAGCCCCATGCTCGCCGCTGCCAAAGCCATCAATTCAAGAACCCGCCAGGTCCCAAGCCCGAAATCGTCGAATGCTTGATCGAGCACGTCCAACGCGAATTTGAATTCTTTTTCGCGCATGCAACCATCGAATTGGTAGATTTCATCGGCCCAGGCTCCCTTGGCTGCTTCCGACAAGAGAGTTCGAGCGTCGAGCAAGAATTTTTCCGTGCGTTTCCACGATTGACGGCTCGCGACGAAACCTGGTGCATTTTCGATGACATGACGGATGCGCAGCGTTTGATTCCTGAAACTCTTCAGGCGCAAATTCTTCCCGTCGAGCATTTTCACACACAAATACGTCTGGACCGCACGCTGTCCGCGAGAAGTCACGACTGACGTTTCCTCCTCCAAATCCAAAACGCTGGAATAACGGATTTCCCGCGATCTCCCCAGGGCCATCAGAATCATCTTGTCGTCGTCAACTGTCAAAAAGTACCAATCCAGTCCGTATTGTGCCGAAAAGAAGAGGCCCAAGCCCATGACAACGATCAAGATGAGGTGTAGTCCTTCCTCGAAAAGTGCCCACGTAGCAAGCGCCACCATAAGGACGCCGATACTCAGACCGACACTAAAACCCAACAGCTCTCTTCGAAACGTCATGGGCAGTATGACCCGCTGAGCCTCGGCATCAGCACCACCAATGGCAGCTCGTGGGGCGGCGCGAAGGATGATGTCTCGCAGGCGCACATAGTCCTCGATGATGGAGTACACCTTCACCACGGGATCGCCCGGCCGGCCGTGAATTATTAGCAGGCCATCCCTCTTTTCATACAACCGCCGAATTTCGCTCCATTCAATACTTATGGGATTGCACCCGAACCAAATCGACGTTATCGCACTCGGGCTGGTTGTTAAGCGGCTCTCAACATACCAGATTAACGGGACAAACAAAACGGCAGCCGCTGAGAATATCCAAGCTGCTGCTGGATGGTCCCAGCCTGGTGGTCCCTGCTCGGGCCAGAGCATCGCATACACACTTACCAAAGCCAGACCCGCAAACAACGGCGGTGCAAACCAAATCGAAAGGCGCATTCCAAAGGGATAACGAAATGTCTCCACCGCCGACGGAATCGAAGGCAGGTTGCTTTTTGATCCAATATCACCGTGGTTCGATTTGCCCATCTGCGACATGGCGGTCACCTTTGCATTTTGCCCCTGCCCGCCTTGGTTTTTAAAACCAGCCCCTCGGCACACTTTTCCAACTGCTCTACCACCCACGCGTTGAGGCTCTTGCCAGAAAACGAGGCGGCGGTGCTGATCCTGCGGTGCAACGCTGGGCTGACACGAGTCACGAACTGCCCGGAGTAGGGTTTCTCTGGCGGCTCACCACGTTTTTTGCAAAAAGCCAGGTAATCCTCCACGGACTCGCGGAAAGCAAGCCGCAACTGTTCCACAGTTCGCCCCTGAAATGTTATCACGTCACGAGTGTTGACCACCTCGCCGTGGAATATACCATCCTCGTCGTTGAATTCGACCCGGCCGACATAACCTTTGTACTCCATCATGGCATGACTCCTGCTTCAGTCAAAAACCGCCGCATGGAACGCAGAGCGCCCTTGTCTGTTTCCTTTTGCGGATGCGGCCGATGAAACACGGCCCGCACTCCATTCAGCGCGATGCGTACCCGCGATCCTCTACCTTCGGTAAGCTCGGCGCCCTGGGCAACAAGCAGGGCCTCAATGTCGGCCCAATTGACATTCGCCCGGATAGGCTCGGCGAAAATCGCCTCAAACGTGCGATCATGCTTACTGCTCATTTCGCCATAGTATCAAACTGTGATACTAACGTCAACGGGTCGCCGCCAGACCAGCAGGCCCATACAAAAACCAGGTTGTAATCCAGCAAGGGAGCCCTCAATCCCCTGCCTAGCTGAAGGAATTCTGCAATGCCCCATGACATTATCGTCGCCAACGGCACGGTGCTCAGCGCCGAGGGTCAGGAGAAAGCGGACGTCGTCATCCGCGGCGACAAGATCGCCCAGGTTGGCAAAGGCCTGGCAAGGACCGCTCGCAACGGCACTCCCGTCCTAGACGCGACCGGCAAGTATGTCATGCCTGGCGCTCTGGACGTGCACGTCCACCTCGAGCTGCCGTTCTGCGGCACCGTCTCCGCCGACGACTGGAACACCGGCACCCGCGCGGCGGCACGCGGCGGCGTCACCACCGTCATCGACTTTGCCATTCCCTACGGCGAGCAGACGCTTGGAGGACGCCTACCATACCTGGCTCAACAGGGCCAAGCCGAAGGCGTGCATCGATTACGCCTTTCACATGGCCATCACCAACTGGGACCGCCACGGCCCCGAGATGGAAAAAATGGTCAAAATGGGCTGCCCAACCTTCAAGGAATTCATGATTTACCAGGCCGAGGGCTGGCAGTCCGACGACCGGGCCATCTTCGGCACCCTGGAAAACTGCAAGAAACTTGGGGCCATGCTGCTGATTCATGCCGAGAGCAGCCGAGTGCTCGATGAACTGATCGCCCGGCACCATACGCCGGAGCTGATGAAGAAATATGGCGCCCGCCTGCACGCCATCACCCGCCCGAATTTCATCGAAGCCGAGGCGATTCAGCGGGCCATCACCTGGGCCGAGGTCACCGGCGGCCGGCTCTACATCGTCCACATGTCCACCGGCCGAGGGGGCCGACATCGTCAAGGCGGCACAGGAACGTGGCGTCGATGTCCTTGCGGAAACCTGCGTCCAGTACCTGGTGCTCGATGATTCGTTGTTCGCCAAGCGCGACGGGCATCTTTACGCATGCTGCCCGCAGATCAAAAAGACGGCGGACCAGGAACGGCTCTGGAAAGGGCTGCGTGACGGCGAGGTCTCGCGTCATCTCGACCGACACTTGCACGTTTACCCGCGAGCAGAAAGCACGCTGGAACGGCGACTGGACGAAGATTCCGATGGGCCTGCCGGGGCTGGAAACGCTGGTGCCGTTGGTCTTCACGCGCTGCTATGAAGACAAACGGCTGCCGCTGAGCGAGTTAGTGGCCAAGTGTTGCACCAATCCGGCGCAGGATCATGGGGCTGTATCCGCGCAAAGGCGTGTTGGCCCGTGGCAGCGATGCCGACGTGGTCATCATCGATCCAGAGAAAGTCATCAAGGTCGATCACGCCAAGATGGACGGCGGGGCCGACTGGAGCCCGTACCAGGGTTGGGAGCTGCGCGGTTTTGCGGAAACGACGTTTTGCCGGGGCCGCAAGATCGTGGACAATTACCAGTTCATTGGTGAAAACGGCTACGGGCAGTGGCTGCCGCGGGAGCCGCTTAGGAGTCTGCCGCGTGACGGCCGAAAGGTTCGGATCTCAAAAACCAAAGTCCCTCTGCAAGGGGTCCGTTGAAAAACCGGTCTTTGCGCCTTGGCGTCTTTGCGCGAGATTGTTTTTTGTCTCGCGCAAGACGCCAAGGCGCAAAGAAAGTTGGAGATTGACGATGGCCCGGGCAGGAGACCACCACAGTCCCGAAGAATTGGCCCAGCGCTTCGCCGACGAGCCACCGCCGTTGGCGCCCGACGAAGTGCTGGTCGAGGCGTCACGCTGCCTGTTTTGCTTCGACGCGCCGTGCATTCGCGCCTGTCCCACGCACATCGATATCCCCAAATTCATTCGCCAAATCCTGCACAAAAATCAGCTCGGCGCCGCCAGGACGATTCTCGAGGCCAATATCTTCGGAGGCAGTTGTGCGCGGGCCTGCCCTACCGAGGTACTTTGCGAAGGCGCCTGCGTCGATGCGCTGCTGGTAAAGGAGCCGGTCCAGATCGGCAGACTGCAGCGCCACGCTTGCGACACGGCCACCTCCAGGCAGGCCCGTTTTTTCCAGCCCGGCCCGCCCACTGGCAAAAAGGTCGCCGTCGTCGGCTCCGGCCCGGCGGGATTGACCTGTGCCCATGAACTGCGCAAACATGGACACGACGTGGTCGTCTTCGAGGCCCGCGATGTGCCTGGAGGTCTGAACACATTGGGGATCGCCGCTTACAAAATCTCCACCTCGTTCGCCCTTTCGGAAGTCGAGTTGGTGCGGCAAGTAGGCGTCGATATTCGCCTCAACCAGCGCATCACCGCGGACGCCCTCAAAAAGCTGCTGGCGGATTTCGACGCCGTTTTCCTGGGAATTGGGCTCGGTCGAACGCAACCGCTCGGCATCGAGGGTGAGCAATTGCGCGGAGTTTGGGAGGCGCTCGATTTCATTTTTCAGACGCACACGCGGCCGCTTGCCGAATGTGTTGTCGGCCGCAATGTGCTGGTCATAGGCGCCGGCAACACGGCCGTGGACGTGGCGACTGCTGCCCGGCGCCTGGGGGCTGAGAGGGTGACCATCGCTTATCGCCGCGGCGAAGAGGCCATGCCCGCGTTCGCCTATGAATATGACCTGGCCAAGGCCGACGGCGTGTCCTTCGAGTGGTTCGCCCAACCGCTGCGGATCGTAGGCAAGGGGGTTTGCGAGGGCGTCGAGTTTTTGCGAACTCGCTTAGCCGAGCCATCATCCCGGCAGCGCGCGGTCCAGGCGGTGGCCGGATCGCAATTTGTGCTAAGTGCGGACATGGTCGTCAAGGCGCTCGGCCAGGAAACACTTCTGGAACTGCTGCGAGCCTTGCCGGCATTGAAGCTAGATCGTGGCAAGGTAGTTGTCGATCGTGTGACTGGAGCGACCAGTGTGCCCAAGCTCTTTGCCGGCGGCGACTGCATTCGCGGCGGTGGGGAGATCGTGGACGCGGTGCAAGACGGCAAGCTGGCAGCGGCGGGAATCCATGCTGCAATGTAAATCAGCCTGCGCGATCCTGGGATACCAACTCGAAGCGCAAGCGAGGGAAAATGTTGGCCCTCGCTTGCGCTTCGGGTTGGTATGCTGAATCTCGCGGTATAGTTAAGGAACTCATTGTGCCTGACCTGCGCATCAACTTTTGCGGCGTCCACGCACCCAATCCCTTCTGGCTCGCCTCGGCGCCGCCGACCAACTCCGAGTACCAGGTCCGCCGCGCCTTCGACGCCGGCTGGGGCGGCGCCGTCTGGAAGACGCTCGGCCATGAGCCGATTGTCAACGTCTCCTCGCGCTATGCTTCCGTCGATTACGACGGCCGCAAGATCATGGGTCTCAACAATATCGAGCTGATCACCGACCGCACGCTGGAGGTGAACCTCAAGGAAATCGCCCGCGTCAAGAAGGCCCACCCCCGGAACGCGCTGTTCGTGTCGCTCATGGTCGAATCGAATCGCGAGGCATGGCACGACATCACGAAACGGACGCAGGATGCCGGGGCCGACGGCATCGAGCTGAACTTCGGCTGCCCGCACGGCATGAGCGAGCGCGGCATGGGCGCCGCGGTCGGGCAGGTGCCGGAATATACTTGCATGATCACCGAATGGGTCAAGGAGGTGGCGACTATTCCGGTGATGGTCAAGCTGACACCCAACGTGGGCGACGTGGCCGCCATTGGCCGGGCCGCGGTCAACGGCGGCGCCGACGCGGTCTCGTTGGTCAACACGATCAATTCGATCATGGGTATCGATCTTGACACTTTGGCGCCCAGGCCGTCGGTGCGTGGCCAGAGCAGCCACGGCGGCTATTGCGGCCCCGCCATCAAGCCGATCGCGCTTTACATGGTCTCCGCCGTGGCTGGCGATCCCAAAATCAAGGTGCCGATCAGCGGCATCGGTGGCATCCAGGCCTGGCAAGACGCCGTCGAGTTCCTGCTGCTGGGCGCCAGCTCGGTGCAGGTCTGCACGGCCGTCATGCACTACGGTTTCCGCATCGTCGAGCAGTTGATCAGCGGGCTTGAACAGTGGATGATCGAGAAGAACTTCGAGAGGATCAGCGATTTCGCCGGCCGATCGCTGCCACGGCTGAAGACGTGGGGCGAGCTGGATTTCAACTACAAGATCGTCGCCGACATCGACCAGCACAAGTGCGTCCACTGCGGCCTTTGCTACATCGCTTGCGAAGACGGTGCTCACCAATCGATCCGCTGGGATCGCGTGGGCGTGGCCGATTTCGTCAAATGCAATGGCCACGAAGTGATTCGCTCCGGCGGCGTGGACGTGCTGCCGGGAGCGGGCGCCGACACGATCAACGTCTTCACCATCAAGCAAGATATGTGCGTCGGCTGTAATTTGTGCAGCCTGGTGTGCCCGGCCGAGCAATGCATTACGATGAAGGAAGTTGACACCGGCAAGGGGGCGATGAGCTGGAATGAGTACCAGACCTTATTGGCGGAGGGCAAGGTGGAGAAGATTGGGCCGCCTGAGCATGTCTGAAACGCTCCGCACTCGACGTGTTCAAGTGGCTCCGGTAACCTTGGGAATAACAACCATGCCAAAAATCAAAAAAACAGCGGCAGTCCAAACGATCATCGAGAGCATGGTCAAGCGGATCGTAAAGAAGTTCCACCCCGAACAGATCATCCTTCTCGGCTCACAGGTGCGCGGTGACGCCGGACCCGAAAGTGACATCGATCTGTTAGTTGTGATGCCGGTCGAGACATTCGTTACCGAGACGAGGCTGGAAATAAGCCTGGCCCTGCCCGACTTCCCGGTTGCTGTGGACATCATCGTAACTACCCCGGAGAACTTCGCCTGGCGAAAGGACATTGTCGGCACCATCGAATGGCCAGCAACAAGAGAAGGGAAGGTGCTTTATTCTCGCCTTCTCTAGGCTTCTCGCGCGGCATGATATTCCAGGCGAATATGCTCAAGACTCACCGAGGGCGCGGGGAATTTCATGTCCAACTCTTCCAGGTGTTCCACAACAATCCGTGCGATCGCCAGGTTCCGGAACCACTTGTGATCTGATGGGATGACGAACCAAGGAGCTTTTTCGGTGCTGCAACGGGACAACACGTCCTCATAAGCTGCCGTGTAGTCGTCCCAGAACTTTCGCTCCTTGTAATCAGCCTCGCTGATCTTCCATTGCTTGGCGGGATCTTCAAGCCGCTCCTTGAAACGACTCAGTTGTTCCTTTTTGGAAATGTGCAGGTAGAACTTGAGGATGTGGGTATGGTCCTCGACGAGTTCTTTTTCGAACGCGTTAATCTGGTCGTAACGGCGGGACCAAACCGCTTGCGGGACAAGATCGTGGACGCGGACTACGAGCACGTCCTCATAGTGGGAGCGATTGAAGATGACCACCTCTCCTTTCGCGGGAACCTGTTGGTGAATCCGCCACAGAAAATCGTGGGCTAGTTCCTTGACCGTGGGCTGCTTGAACGCCGCCACTCGACAGCCCTGCGGATTCATCGCACCCAAAACGTGGTTGATCGTCCCGTCTTTGCCGCCCGTGTCCATCCCTTGCAGGCAGATCAGTAGGCCGCACCTGCCATCGGCATAAAGCAGTTCCTGGAGACCTCGCAGCTTTTTCTGGTACTGCTTGATCTCCTCGACCGCATCTTTGTGGCTGCCGTGGTGGTCCTTGAAGTCGGGATCGATGTCCTTGAGCTTTATTTTGCTGCCGGGCGCCACTCGGAACCGTTTGACATATTTCATGATGCGATCCCGAGTCGCCCGAATACCGGCCCCTTGGCCGCATCCACGACAAATGCGAAGACGACCGCCGCGGCAAGCGTGCCGGCCACGACGAAAATCGGCAAAGGCGTCATGAAGATTCCCCCGATGGCCAACGTCGAGGCGATCAGGATATCGGCGACCGATGACACAACGAGCCAGAAGCTGGGGCGAGAGGACCACAGGCGCCGGCGTTCGCGAATGGCATAGGTCGTCGCCTGATTGCCGAACACGATGACGACAAAGGCCAGAGTTCTCAGCGCCCCGATTTCGAATTCCATGCCGAATTTGCCGATCGCCAAAACGGCGCTGCAAAAGACAAGTTCGGCAATTCCCATAAAGACGCCCGCGATCGTCAATCTGCCGATTCGCCAGGCGTTGGGCAGCGGAGACGGTCGCACATTGTCCGTGGTCAAGGACATTCCCAGGAAGTCGCCGGTGATCATGACGATGACCATCAGCATCGGAGTCAGGATCGCGTGCCCGGTCATGATCAGACCGACCGCCAGGAAGAGCACCTGGACGACTTTCTTGTTAACGGAGTTGAGCGTATAGGTCAGGATGCGCTGGAACGTCACCCGGCCTTCCTTGACCGAGGCAACAATGCCGCCGAGTCCGGGTTCGGTCAGCACGATGCCGGCTGCCGACTTGGCGACGTCGGTCGCCGTCGACACCGCGATTCCCATCTGCGCCTGACGGAGTGCCGGTGCGTCGTTGGCGCCGTCGCCGCACATGCCGACGGTGTGGCCGTCCTTCTGAAACGCCTTGACGAGGTGATACTTGCCCTCCGGCAGGACGCCGGCAAAAACCGCGAAATCCTGCGGGCGGACATTGCCCGGGATCGGCCCCGGCGGACAGACCGTTCCCTCAAGCCCCACCGCGCGAGCCACGATTGCCGCCGTTGCCGGCGCGTCGCCGGTCACCATCACGGTGCGCACGCCCAACGTGCGCAGCTCCGTGATGAGCGCTGCCGAGTCCGCCCGAGGCGGGTCGCTGAGTGCGATGAGTCCCGCAAGCTTGCAGCGCCGACGGCGGACCGACGGCGACGGCCAGAACCCTGAAGCCTTGCGATTCAAGTTCGTTTGCCGCCGTGGAAGCCGTTGGCGATGGTTGGGTGAGACCGGCGACTACGGCAAAGGCCCCCTTCACGATACGCAGATTGCCGCCGCTCGGATCCACCGCTGTCGCCTCGGACATCTTCGTCGCCGGATCGAACGGCACGAACGTCAGTCCGTTTCGGCAGATCGGAGGGACTGTTGCGCGCGGCGGCAGAGCGAATGGCGGCATCGACGGGATCCTGCCCGCCGTCCGAGCCTGCCAGCGCAGCCAAGCCCAGAACGTGAGCCTCGTCGAAGCCGGACAGCGGACGGACGGTGGTCACCGTCAGCTCGTTGCGCGTCAGCGTGCCCGTCTTATCCGCGCACAGGACATCGATGGATGCCGCCTCGTCCACGGCGGAGAGGCGCGTCGGCAGAACGCCTTGGTGTGCCAGAGACCGTGCACCGACCGCCGCCGCAAGGGTAAAAGTGGCCGGCAGCGCTACCGGGATCGAGGCCAGAACCGCCGTGAGCACGAGGGAAATGATTTCGGCAAGCGGCATGGCGTGAACCCAGGCATACGCCACCAGGATGACGATGAGGGTGCCGTTGAACATCGCGAGATTGCGCACCACACGCAGCACGGCCTTCTGCTGGGAACTTACGACATGAGCATTGAGAACAAGCTCCGCGGTACGACCGAACTTCGTGCGTGTTCCGGTCGCCGTCACCTCCGCAACCGCCTCGCCTCGCCGGACCATCGCCCCGGCATAGGTTTGGAAGTTCGGGCCGGCTTCGATGGGGATGGATTCGCCGGTGAGCATGGACTGATCGAGCAGAACCGATCCCTCAGCCAGGCGCACGTCGGCGGCAACCACGGCGCCGAGCGACAGCTTCACGATGTCGCCAGGCACCAGTTCGGCGGCGGGCAGATTCGTCCAGACGCCGTTGCGCCGAACCGTCGCCGTCAGCGCCAGCCGCGACTTCAGGGCGGCAAGGGTTGCCTGGGCACGCCCCTCCTGGAAAAATCCGAGCACGGCGTTGAACACCAGCAGACCCGCGATGATCGCGGCCTCGACATACTCGCCGAGCACCGTCTGAAGCACGATCGCGGCTTCGAGCATCCAGGGAACGGGCGCCCAGAATTTTTCCAGTGCCATGCGAAATGGATTCAGAGTCGTGTCAGGCACCGCGTTGGGACCGAACTGCTTCAGCCGGCGGCCGGCCTCCTCGCTCGTGAGACCTGTCTCGGTATTCACGGGCTCCTCACTCGGACTTGGCACCGTGTCGATGGCCCCGGTCGCCGTGGTTTTGGAACATTCTGTTGTTGTCCTTGTAGTGGCTATCCGCGCTGACATGGTCCTCCTTGTGCTCTTTATCGGCATCCCGCCTTTCATGCTCACGATACCCTTGCCAGCCGCCTCCCTGGACCGGCATCTCGGTCTTAACTTCCACCATCTCACGCTCCGCTTCCAGCCAAAACTGCACACCATCCCCGCTCGGCGTTCCAGCGGCCTCCCATTTCTGGAAGGCACAAAGTCGAATCTCGTGCTCCGAAACCGACTTTCCATTGTGGTTTTTGGCGCGTAACTGGGGCGCCTGTTGTGGTTGGCGTAACTGGTTTGCCGGGTCCAACATGTGCCGGGGTTTTCTGTTTGTTGTGGTGTTTGGTCATGCTTTCGCTCCTTATTAAGAGTTTTCCATGGTCTGAGCCGCTTCTTCGGCACGGTTTTGATGCTGAAGCAGGATCGCCTCTGCTCGGGCCAGGTCGTCGCTTTCGACCCAGACCTCAGCCGAGAAGCCCGGGATGTCGCCGAGGCCGGCGTCCAGGTAGTCGCCGAGCACCTGGCAGCGAATGCCCTCTTGTTCGAGCGCTTGCTGCCAGATGTGGGCCAGAACCGGGTTCGCGGCCGCGGCAAGGCGAACCAGTTCACGCTGCTCTTCCGCGGGCTCCGCCTCGGTTTGTGAACTCCGGAGGGCCAGTACCGGACAAGGCGCCAGGCGTGTGACAGTGTCCGCCACGTTTCCATAGAAAAAGCGGGCCAGCCCCTTGCGGCCATGGGTGCCGAGCACTATCAGGTCACAGTGCTTTTCCTTCGCGACCTCGACGATGACCGCCGCGGCCCTGCCGTGCACCACCAGCAGGTCCACCTGAACCGGCGAGCCTTCGGGGACCAGTTCGCCCAGTTTGTCGAGTATGTCGGCATCGGACATCTCCGGCTCAGGCGGGGTCAGGCCGAATTCACCTTGAACAGCTTCTTGCGGTTGCTCAACGTACAGCAGGATCAGCCGGGCGCCGTGATCGCGCGCGAGGGCGAGGGCGGCATGAAACGCATTTGTTGAGAGGTCGGAAAAGTCATTTGGGCTAAGAATCGTCTTTAGGTTCTGCATGGTAATACCCTCGATAAAGTTAAAACGCCTCCAGGTACTCTCCGCCGCAGCGGTGGAGGATGTCCAGCGCCTCGGGATAGCGATCCGCGGTGCGGACCATCACCAATGGGCTGCCGTCCTCCAGGGCCTCCTCGTAATAACGCACCTCGCTGTCGGGGATTTCCACACCGACCAGCGAGCGAAACATTGCGCCGGCCCATAGCGCGGTCGGCCCTGAGTCCTGGGAGCCCGCGGCGGCCGCCACCGCGCCTGGCACCACGATGCCGATCTGGTTCGGCTCGAACGCCGCCTCCAAAAGGCCGCGGACCGCCTGTTCGGCCTCGGCACGCGACGCAAAAACCGCAATCCCAGTCGAACGAGTTGCAATAGCCATGGTTCTCCTCCTATCAAAAACAAAAAGCCGGCGCGGCCCAGCACCCAAAGGTGCTCGACCACGCCGGCTTACTTTCTAACGGGCCCCCCAAAATCGTCGGGTTGCCCTTCAGCTAGTCATCCGTCGACTTCAACCGAAGTCTCTTGCGGATCCTGTTGAAACCTCAGCGAGGCTCCGCTACTTATTGTTATACAGTGCGCCATCTGGAAAGCAAACGGATTTTCGATCACTGCCGCTTATCATGACCATGCGTTGGACCGGGACCGCTGCAAAAACTGCTCCAGTTCCCGCACGCCTGCGCTGTTCTCAAAGAGCACATGGTTGGCGGCGAGGATCTCGGCGCTCACCGCGGCGCGGTGATCGGGATCGGTGCCCAAGCGCACGGCCCGTTGCACATAATCCTGAGCGCCTGCGCCACGCAGCTCATTACTCCCATTTGCTTGTACAGCGACAAGGTGATGCGGCCTCGTAGGAACTGAGATGGCAACGTGACGATCGGTGTGCCAACCGCCAATCCCTCGTAACTTGTCCTGCCGCCTCCGAAATGGAGAGTATCCAATTGCACATCGGCAACGGACAGCAAATTGAGAAAGTCACTCCAACCCAGCGGCGGCAAAAAACAAATGCGGCTCCACGACATCCGGCAGGGTTGCCGCGAATCGTCGTCGAAGGAGTTGTTCCAGGTGCGGAGTCCAACGTTGGCTCAAAACCACCTTCCCACGGGTATCCGCGCGGAGAATATTCCCAAGGATCGCGTCAAATTCCGGGTGGAATTTGAATAACGATTGCGGACAAACGTATATGTGGTCCGAGTCGTTCAATCCGAAATGTCCGCGGCCTTTGAGCGGACAAGGCGGCGCCGGACGGTAGTAGTACACCGGCATGGCCTTGAGCCGGATCAGCATCTCCGAATAATGCTGATCCGCTTCCGCGATTTCCAACGACTCACTTGAAATGAAGCAATCAATCGTCTCGATGCCTGTTGTGACGGGGTGGCCCATGGTGACGCACTGCAGTGGCGCGAGGCGAGAGAAGGCCAGCGTATATGCTGATCGGCTCGCCGCCGATGTCGGCATAGAACAGCACGTTCAGCTGCAATCCCGCAATCAATCGGTGCGCGCGGGAACATCCAGGGGGACTTGCAGATAGCAATCCGCACGTTCCTTGAAGAAATTGGCGACGGCATCGTCATGCTGCCCGATGGATAGCACGGTGACGGTAAACTGGTCGCGCGCCAGTTCAGCTACCAGCCCCCGCATCCAATGGCCGACGGAGTGATCCTTGAAGTTGCGTGAGATAAAAGCGATCTTGATCTTCCCTTGGCCGGTGGTGCCAGCAGCGCCGGCGCTGGCGTGTGATGAGGAGCGGCATACAGCCTGCTGACTGCTCGCTGCAGATCCCGGTCGTTGAGTCCCTGGTAGGCCAGGTAAAAGACGGGATGAGCCATTTCTGCCGTCAGATCCAGGGTGAATTTTTCTTCCTGCAACTGGCTGACCGCGTCAGTCAGACGCTGCCGCCAGGAGAGCAACTCAGCGGTGGACTGACCAATGGCGGGCAGCAGCGTCGCGAGCTGAATTCTTAGGCTTGGGATCGGCTGGACGCGCAGTGCCGCTTGCAGGTGCTCTGCTGCCTCTTGCACCATTCCCCGGTCCGCCAGCAGCAGAGCCAAATTGCCTCGCGCCGCGGCATGGTCGGTCCGCAGTGCCAGGGCCTGCTGGAAACACGCAATGGCCTCGTCAAATCGGCCTCTTGCCGTCAGCGCATTGCCAAGGTTGTTATGTGCCTCGGCCAGATCGGGATGGAGTCGTAAGACCTCGTTAAAGCAAACCACGGCCTGGTCGGACCGGCCCAAATGAAGGAGGGCGCGACCAAAATTGAGCCGCGCAGCAGCGAAATTAGGCCGAAGGGCAAGGGCTCGTTGGTAACTGCCCAGGGCCGCCTCGAGCTCACCAAGCCCCATGAGAGCGTTGCCCAGGTGGTTTTCAGCCTCCGGAGAGTTTGGCAGTGCTTTCACAGCTAGCCGGCAATGGTTGGCCGCTTCCTCCCACTTGCCCTGGCGCTCCAGAATGTAACCAAGATTGCAGTGGGCTACGCCGAACGCAGGACTGAGTTGCAAGGCCCGGCGATACCAGAGCCCCGCTTCCTCCAGGTTTCCCCGGCGAAGAATAACGTTGCCGAGATTGTTATGCGCGTCTGGGAAATCGGGTTGAATTTCGACGATTTGCCGATAAAGACGCTCAGCCTGGGTCAGGTTTCCAGCCTGCTCATGTCGCAAGGCCAAGGCAAACATGTCCAAAACGGCAGCCACTGCGGTTGATCCTGCTCTTTCACAACAGCGCCAGCACCTCATCCAGGCAATCCGCCAGAAAATCCGCATCGTCCCTGGTCAAGCACATCGGCGGCTTGATGCGCAGAGTATTGCCGAAAAGCCCTCCCTTGCCCAGCAGCAGGCCGCGTTCCCTGCACATTTCCAGCACTCGCGCCGCCTCGGTATTTGCCGGCTCCTTGGTGTGGCGGTCACGCACCAGCTCGACGCCGAGCATGAGCCCCATGCCACGCACCTCGCCGATGACAGCGTGCCGATCCTGCAGCTCCAGCAGCCGGGTTTTCAAATGGCCCCCGACTTTTAAGGCGTTTTGCTGGATATGCTCGGCGTCGATGACCTCCAGCGTCGCCAATCCCTGTGTCATGACCACGGGGTTGCCGCCGAAGGTGTTGAAGTGCAACCGATTCTTCATCATGGCTGCGATCTCAGGCCGCGTTACACAGGCGCCGAGCGGAGCGCCGTTGCCTATGCCCTTGGCCATCGTCACCAGGTCCGGCGTCACGCCCCAGTTCTCGAAACCCCAGAATGCCGTGCCGGTGCGGCCGAAGCCGGTTTGCACCTCGTCTGCGATGCACAGGCCGCCAAATTTGCGGACGATGTCGTAGACGATGCGGAAATACTCCGGCGGCGGCGTGACCGTGCCGCCCACGCCCTGGATCGACTCCGCGATGAAGCAGGCGATCTGGCCCGGCGTTTCATAGCGGATCACATCCTCCACATCGCGGGCACACTTCACGTCGCAGCTAGGATACTCGAGGCCATAGGGGCAACGATAACAATAGCCCGGCGTCGCGTGCTTGACGTTGATCGTCGCATTGCTCTTGAATTTCCAGGTTCCGTGTGCGGTCAGCCCCATCGCGGCTTGCGTGCCGCCATGGTAGCTGTTGCGCAGACTGATCACCTCCTGGTTGCCGGTGTATTCGCGCGACGCCAGGATCGCGATCTCGTTGGCTTCGCTGCCCGAGTTGGTGAAATAGCTGACCGACAAGCCGGAGGCGCTCGGCATGTGTTCCGCCAGTTTTTTGGCGAAAAGGCCGATGGTGGGGTGCATGTAAATCGTCGTGGTGTGCTGCAGCTTGCCGAGTTGCTCGCGGACCTTGGCGACGACCTTGGGATGGCAGTGCCCGACCGAGACGGTGACGATGCCGGCAAAGCCGTCGAGGTATTGTTTGCCGGTTTCGTCCCAGAGGTACTGCATGCTGCCCTCGACGACCAGCAGCGGCTCCTTGTAATAGGTGATGAGGCCTGGCGTCACATATTGGCGGCGCAGGGCCAGGACTTCCTCACGTGACGGGCCGTCATACGGAGTGGGCTTGTGGGGTGACATGGGAAGCGACGTACGCTTGGCGGCGGCGGTGGTCATGAGCGGTTCCTTTCAAGGTTTTCGCAATTCCTCGTAACTCTCCGGCCGACGGTCGCGGAAAAACTGCCAGACGTTGCGCACCTCGCGGATCATATCCAGGTCGAGGTCGGCGATGACGATGTCGTCGCTGTCGCGTTTGCCGACCTTCAGGAACTGGCCGCGCGGATCGCAGAAATAGCTTTGCCCATAAAACTCGCCCATCCGCCACGGTTCCTCGAAACCGGGCCGGTTGATGGCGCCGATGAAATACTGGTTGGCGACCGCGTGCGCGGGTTGTTCGAGCTTCCACAGGTATTCCGACAAGCCGGCCACCGTCGCCGACGGATTGAAAACGATCTCGGCCCCGTTGAGTCCCAGGCAGCGGGCTCCCTCGGGGAAATGGCGGTCATAGCAGATGTAGACTCCGACCTTGCCGGCCTGGGTTTGGAACACGGGGTAGCCGAGGTTGCCCGGGCGGAAGTAGAACTTCTCCCAAAAGCCGGGTGCACAGTGCGGCAGGTGCATCTTGCGGTATTTGCCGAGGTACTTGCCGTCGGCGTCGATGACAGCCGCGGCGTTGTAGTAGAGGCCCGGCAGGTCTTCCTCGTAGAGCGGCACGACCATCACCATCGCGTGTTTTTTCGCCAGGTCGCACATCAAACGTGTCGTGGGGCCGTCAGGGATGCGCTCGGTCAACTCGTACCACTTGCTGTCTTGCTCGGCACAAAAATAGGGGCCGTAGAACAGTTCTTGCAAGCAGACCACCTGTGCACCCTGTTCGGCGGCGCGGGCGATCAGGGCGACGTGCTTGTCCAGCATCGCCTTCTTGATCTTGGCGACGGGCGACGTGGCGGACTCGCACAGCGTGGCCTGAATCAGTCCACCCCGGACAACGCGCGGCATGAGGGGTTCCTCGACGGGAGTTTGCATTGTGGGCAATGCCGTGATGATAGCGAAGATTTGGGCGGGAACAAGCGGCAATTGTCAAACTCAATTGTGTCGCAAGAGGATCGGGACCACCATTTCCAGTCGGCGGTTTTCGACCCCTGCCGGCTTGTCCGGCAGGTGAAGCAGTTCGTCAGCTAAGACTGAGCCCAACCCTCCTTTCGACCCCTGCCGGCTTGCCCGGCAGGTGAAGCAGTTCGTCGGCTGCTTCAGCGCAGGGCTAAGGAGTTCACTGGCATCATCTCGGAATCGGCGTCGCCCTCCTTACCGCATGATAGCCCGCGAACTTCTTCACCTGCCGGACAAGCCGGCAGGGGTCGTCCAGAGTCATGAGGTTGCGGTGTTAGCCTCCGAACTTCTTCACCTGCCGGACAAGCCGGCAGGGGTCGACGAATGTTGGCCGAGGTTTGTACCCATGGATAAGATGCATCTCATCACCCTTCCAGGAGCCGCAACATGTCCATGACTCTGCAATCAACCGAACCCGTCAAGGTCCTTATCGGCGGCAAATGGGAAGCACTCCGCACCCCACGCTCCGGCGACGTCTTCAACCCCTCGACGGGCCGAGTCATCGCCCGTGTGCCGTTGGCCACCGCCGCGGATGTTGACCGGGCGGTGCAGTCAGCCGCCACGGCGCCTCCCGGCCTGGGCCGAAACGCCAGTCGTGGACCGCGCCCGCATTCTCTTTCGCTTTCGAGAATTGCTCTGCCGCGATGCCGACCAACTGGCTCGCCTGGTGACGCGCGAGCACGGCAAGACCCTCGGCGAGGCACGGGCCTCGGTGCAGCGCGGGGTCGAGATGGTCGAATTCGCTTGCGGCATCCCCAGCCTGATTATGGGCCAGTGCTTGCCGAACCTCGCCGCCGGGGTCGACTGCGAGACCGTCCGCCACCCGGTCGGCGTCTGCGCCGGCATCACCCCTTTCAACTTCCCGGCGATGGTGCCGCTCTGGATGTTCCCCGTGGCGCTGGTCTGCGGCAACACATTTATTCTCAAACCCTCGGAAAAGGTCCCGCTGTCGGCCGTCAAGCTCGGTGAATTGCTGGTGGAGGCAGGTCTGCCGGCGGGGGTTTTCAGTATCATCCACGGCGACCGCGAATGTGTCGAGGCGCTGCTGACCCATCCGCTAGTGCGCGCGGTGTCGTTCGTCGGGTCGACCGCGGTGGCCCGCCAGGTTTATGAAACCGGCACCCGCAATGGCAAACGAGTGCAGGCGGCCGGCGGGGCCAAAAATCACCTCATTATCATGCCCGACGCCGACCTCGATCAGGCGGCCAAGGCGATCCAGGCAGCCGCGTTCGGCTGTGCCGGCGAACGCTGCATGGCCGGCAGCGTGGCGGTTCCCGTGGGTGGTGTGGCCGATCGGTTGGTCGAATTGCTATGCACCTATGCCGGGCGCATGAAGGTCGGCCCCACCGAGGGAGAGACCGAGGCCGAGGCGAATGTGGACATGGGTCCGGTCATCACTCGCGAGCACTGCCAGCGCGTGGCGGGCTACCTCGACATCGCCGCGCAGGAAGGCGCGACCGTGGCGCTGGACGGGCGCAAGATCGCCTCCAAAGGCGACGGCTTTCTGCTGGGGCCGAGCGTCCTCGACCGTGTGCGGCCCGAGATGCGCGTGGCGAAAGAGGAGATTTTCGGCCCGGTGCTGTCTGTAGTTCGCGTTGCCGACTTGGACGAAGCCCTGGCGATAGGGCGGCGCTGTCCCTACGGCAACGGTGCGTCGATCTTCACGCAGAGCGGCTGGGCGGCACGGCAATTCAAGCAGCACTTCAACGCCGGCATGATCGGCATCAACGTCGGCGTGCCGGCCCCGATGGCGTGGTTTCCGTTTACAGGCTGGAATCAATCCTTTTTCGGCGATTTGCACATTCAGGGCACGGAATCGGTGCAGTTTTACACGCAGCAGAAAACGACGTTGACGAGGTGGTTTGAATCGGCGCGCGAGTCGCATCACGATCCAGTGTGGAAATCCGGAAAAAGTTAGCCGCTTGCGGCTTAGCGTATAATTCACCAAAGCCATCAGAAGGAGTTCATCGCCATGACTTTGCCCGACTTTCGCACACAGGACAAATACGGCCACATCCACGCCACGGGACATCGCGTTGGCCTTGCCGACATCGTGTGTTTTTACCGCCAGGGCGATTCGCCGGAGATGCTCCACGCCCGCTTCCCCACGATAAGCTTGCCGCTCTGCCATAATATCATCGCCTTTTTCCTGGAAAATCAGGATGCGGTCGATGAATACTGTTCACGGCAAGCCGAGGAGATGGCGCGACAACGCGCTGACGCTCGCGTCGGACCTTCTCTGGAAGAACTGCGGCAGCGACGCGAAGCTGACCGCTTGGCTCGGGGCGCCTGACGGCCATGCCGCTCCGCTATCTGCTGGACGAGAACCAAAGGGGCGTGCTTTGGCATGTCATCCAGCGACACAATGCCCGCGGTATTGATCCGATTGACACGGTGAGGGTGGGAGACTTGCCGGAACTTCCTCTTGGGACGGAGGATCCGGTGATCCTACGCTGGGCCCAGCGCGAGCAGCGGATCCTGGTTACCTTTTCGTTCATGCATAAGCTCCGTCATCAAAGCGGTTCATGGCCACCCAGCGAGGTCATCCGCATTCCCACCAGATAAGCGCCAAACGCCACCCCAAAGCTCACAAACCACGCAAAATCATAAAGCTGCTCCCACACCGGCCCCACCTCGATCCCCAGCGCCGCGTGCAAAAACCCCGGCGCGCATACGCCAATGCCCGCCAACAGGCTGACGACAGCGACCAAGTTGAAGCCGCCGCAGTACCAGTACGGCCCATTTTTCTTGTACAGCCCGGCTTGATCGAGCCTGGTGCCGCGGATCACGAAGTAGTCGGCGATAAGCACGCCGCCAATCGCTCCCAGGAGCAGCGAGTAGCCGACCAGCCACTTGCCGATGTACACGTTGGCGTCGGCCACCAGTTCCCAGGGCTGCATCATTATGCCGATGACGCCCGTGATGAGACCACCTAAGCGGAAGCCAATGCGCCGCGGCCAAAGATGGGCAAAGTCGTTCGCCGGGCTGACGACGTTGGCCGCCAGGTTCGTCGCCAACGTCGCCAGACAAATTCCAAACAGCGCCACCGTCAGCACGATGGGGTTCGTAAACCGCGCGACCAACTCGACGGGGTCCCACAGTTTATCCAGTTCCGATTGCGGCAAGTCTTTGTAAATGACAAACGCAGCCGAGGTCACGGCCACGCCGATGAACGAATAAAGACCCATCGTGGTGGGCAGGCCCAGCGCCTGGCCGACGACCTGGTCCCGTTGGGAATAGGCATAGCGCGTGAAGTCGGGGATGTTGAGCGCCAGTGTGGCCCAGAAAGCCACGTTGCCCGTGAGCGCGGTGATGAAGAAGGGCCAGAACTTGTGCCCCTCGGACTCGTCGAAGGTGGAAGGTTTGGAAAGCATGTCGCCCCAGCCGCCGGCCTGCGTATATGCCCAGGCCAGCAGTGCCAGACCCAGGAGAATGAGCAGCGGGGCCTTGATGTTGAGCAGAATGCGGATCGATTCGATGCCGCGGTAAATCACGGCCATGTTGATCGCCCAGAAAAACAGAAAGCAGCCGAGCTGGGCGGCGTTGATGTCCCCGAAAAGGGGCGGTTGTTCTTTCATTTGCGGCAGCCAGATGGCCAGGATTTTGTAAATCGCCAGGCCACCGATCCAGGTTTGGATGCCGAACCAGCCGCAGGCGACCAGGGCGCGGAGCAGAGCCGGCACGTTGGCGCCAGGATGCCGAACGACGCTCGGCAGTAGACGGGGAATGGGATGCCGTATTTCGTCCCCGCGTGGGCGTTGAGGACCATGGGGATCAAAACGATGACGTTGCCCAGAAAAATGGTCAGGACAGCCTGCCACCAGTTCATGCCTCCCTGGATCATGCCGCCGGCCAGCATGTAGGTCGGAATGCAGGCCGACATGGAAATCCACAAGGCGGCAATGTCGCGCAGGCCCCATTTGCGCTGGGCCCAACCGACCGGTGCCATGTCGGGGCTGTAGAATGGCGAGGCCGAAAGGTCCTCGGTCAATTCCTGGATGTCGGCGCTGCGAGCGCGGCCTGGCGTCATGGTGCTCTTCATGCAAAAAGCTCAATACCCCCGCAATTCACCAGGACTTTAACATACTCTCGCCCATTTGCAAGCGTATTCCAAGCTGGATCGTCATGGACCAGCACGGCCAGAGCGACGCGGTGGTGCTCATCGGCATAGCCGGGGCCCGCAAACGGCTTTTTCGTTGCGTTGCAGACCCCCACACATCTCCCTGAACGAATATCGCCGCAATGCGCCTCCAGCAGGTCGAAACCAAAAATTCGATAAGTGCTTTGAAATTATGACTTTGCGACCAGAGATGAAAAGCAGGCCAATTTCCTCCGGAGTGGATTCGTTGCACGTGGCTGCCGGTGCTGCCTTGCCAGGCAATGCCAAAGAAGCGCAAAAGCGGTCGGGAGCGGATTAATCTCGAGCCTGGATCACTCATTTGGCGCCGTAACAGTAATGGTCGTGCTCCCCGTCTCCCCGGAGGCATTGTAATCGTCCGCCGTGCCGAGGTAGACCGTGAGAGTCCACAGGGGGCACAAGCCGAGCGAAACTTGATCCACAAGGCCCGTGCCGTTCGTTATGGTGCAGGCAATCGTGGAGGGGGTGCCGATGCCGTCCGAAACAAAGATCACCGCGTCGCCGCTATAACCGCTGATCACGTTGCCATTGACGTCCAGGACAGTGACCCAAATCTGAATTTTTGTGTCCGTGTCCACACTGCTGACATTATTGCCGTTCTCATCCGTGACCGCCACACCGAGCTGATTCACCGCGGAAACCGCAATATTCAGTGTGCCGACGATGGCGGTGTTCGCGCTGTCCGTGGCGGTGATGCTGCTTTCGCCCACCGTATTCAACGTGACGGTAAACGTCCCCACGCCGGCGGTCAAGGTGGCTGCCGAGGGCAGGCTCGCCGCGCTGTCGCTGCTGGTGATGCCGACGGTGCCGGTGTAGGCCGAGGCAACCTGACCAAATTGGTCGAATGCCGTCACCGAAAAACTGAACGACGCCCCCGCCGTCACCTGGCCGGGATCGCTGATGACCAGGGAAAGAATGGCGGCTTGCACGCTCACGGTCGTCGAGCCGGTGACGCTGCCGGCACCCGATGCGGTGAGGCTTTCATTGCCAGTGGTGGCGAGCAGGCGCTGTAAACTCGCCAATGCCGGCTGTCAACGTGGCGTCGCCAGGGAGCTCAGCGCCACTGTCGTTGCTCGTGAAATGCACGGTGCCGGTGTAAGCCGTGGCCACGTTGTTGAATGAATCCTCGGCGATCACCAGGAAATCGAACGTGGGGAAGAAAAGATGTACCGATGAAAGTCAAGCGCTTTTGGTGGGAATTACAGTGAGGTGACGAGGATGATGGCTTTGAGTTTGGCCGTTAGCGTAGGCGCAGCGGTAGGTGAACTCCGTGTTGAGGAATGCCTCGGGTAAGCGCCCAACGGGAGTGTGTCATGAAGGACACCAAGATTTTGCAGCAACGGCCCGGGAGGGTCTGGTCCTCGCTAGGGGCTGGCAGGGACGGGTTCCTCTTCTCTGTTACGGGGCAGGCGGAAGGTTTCTGCCAGATGCAGGGCGGCGTCGTACAGCGCCAGGTGATGCACGGCAGCCCAAAGGTCGAGCACGTTGCCGTGAGCGCCGCAGCTGGCGTGGAAGCACTGGAAAATGTTCTTGCTCAGATTGGCCGAGAACGTGGGCTGCGGAACGGTTGTATCGCCGTGGATCGGGCAGGGTCCGCGGCGTTGGCGGCCGCGGCCACGCAGCTTGCCGAGCAGTCCCAGAATGCTCAAGCACCTGCTCCATGGTCACTTGCTGACGCAGAAAGGCGAAGTCCACCTTGGGACGCTTGTTCGGCTTGGCCGCCGCCGTCTTGACAGTGGCCGGCGTCGGCGCTAACGTGGAAGGAGCCGTGGTGACCACTTCTTGTGCGGGCTCGTCCCGTTTGTGGCCCACGGCTGTGTCATTGGCAGCGGCGGCGCCTGCGTCCGGTACGGTTGCCGATGACGCTGTCCGTGACACAGGGGTGTCACTGGGCGGCTCCCAGGGGAAGTGCTTTTCGTCAAAGGGGCGATTGGTTTTCCAGACGGCGAAGACCAGGTGGAGCAGCTTGCGCATGCAGTGGCCCAGGGCGACATCGCCACGCTTGCCGTTGGCCTTGAGGCGGCGATAGAGGGCGCGGATGGCCGGGTTGTGAACGATCGCCGAGCGGGCCGCGTTCCACAGGTAGTGGCGGACCAGATCGTTGCCTTTGCGCGACATGCACAGGGTGCCCAGAGGCAAGGGGTTGCCTTGCTTGTCAACGCCGGAGCTGTTTTCGTCGGGAAAAACGCCGAAGTAACCGACGAACTTTTCGGGCGTGGCGAAACGGTTGATGTCCACGATCTTGGCGATGAGGACGGCCGCGGTGGCTTCGCCGATGCCGGGGATGGTGATGACTTGGACATGCGGGCCGGCGGGCAAGTCGGCCAGGGCGTCACTGAGCAGACGGCGCATTTTGCACTCGGCTTGCTGGGTGTGCCGCACCTGGTCAACGAGCTCGCGGATGAGCGTCTCGGCGATGCTGCCGTGCAACGAGGCGATCGAATGTTGCGCGGCCAACTGGACTTGGTGAGCCAAATCCTCCGCTAGATACGGGATGTTTTGCAGGCTCTCGAGCCGGGCCCGGGCGATGCGCTGGGCGGTGGGATACTTGTCGAGCAAGTCCAACACCCAGGCGGCGGTGATGTCTTCGGTCATGACGGCCAGTTCGGGAAAGACGCGGGCCAGGAGGTTGTGCAGGCGATTGATGGCCTGCGTGGATTGCTTGACCTTGGCCTGCAAGCGGCCGGCGACTTCGCGCAGCAAGATCATGGCCGGCGCGGTGGGCGCGGTGGCGGGGGGCAGCTCGACGACGGCAAAACGGGCCATGGCCTGGCTTTCGGTGTCGTCGGTGGTGCGTTTGGGGAAGTGAGCCTTCTGATAATCCTTGTTGCGCTTGGGCTCGCCGATGGACACGGTCATGGGCAAGTCAAGGCCGCGGAGGAAGTGCTCGAGATTGGCGGCGTACTGTCCCGCGGCGTCGATGCGGACGTGGAAGTGGGCCTGCGGATGTTGCTGATGGAGCTGCTGCAGACGATCTTGCAAAGCTTGATAGCCGCCGCAGTTTTCCAGGACGGTGAGTGGTTTAGCGGCCGGGAGGCGATCCGGTCGAAGAAAAGAGACCCGATGACCGTAGCGTGCGGTGTCGATGCCGACGCCAATGCGGTCGAGCGGCGCGGAAGTGGACATGGCGTCCCTCCTTCAACAAATAAGGGAACCGCTGGGAGCGGAATAGCGGACGTGAGGAAAGCGTGAGCGTCCTCCGGAAACTCTTGGGCAAGGTGATCCTTGTGATGAGCGGTCAGAGCCGCATGATGTACCAAAACCTTCAGCCCAAGCCGGAGGTAGCAATCTTTTCTAAGAGGTCAAAGCCTCAGGGGACGGATAGCACTCCTCACGACGCAGCCATCATTATGACAGATGGCTGAAAAGATCATACAAGGGGACATCGTACATTAATCATAATCTACGATGTCCCCTTTTCTTCCCACTGTGAATGCAATATCACCGTGCCAGTCTTCACCGTCTTGACGCTGCCGTACTTCCGCCACGCCGGACAGAGTAGAACAAGCCGGGCGTTGCCACTCCTGATGTTCATCGCCACAGCACCGCCCCTTGATGAGCCAACGACGACGGTGGGCTTACACTTGTCAAACTCCTCCTGGGCGATCTTGACGGCCTGGGCGAAGTCGTCGTCAGGGAGCTTGGGATTGATGACGGTGTGGCCGTGGTTCTGGAGGTAGGTCGGTTTGACGCCGCCAGGGACGGATTGCCAGCCGTGGAGGAAAAGGATGGTCATTTGTGTTCACTTCGCTTCTTGACGTGCCAATGCGATCAGCATCACGTCCGGGAACTTCTCCCGATGAAAGGCTCTGGAAAACAGGGTCGTCTATATGCGCCGAACGCCGATGTCACGCTAAGCAAGAAACAACCCGGCAGGGCGTTCGAGCCTTTCGGCCTACCAGACCTGCCGGGCCGGGTTATCATTTGGCCGAACCATCCAGCGACGGCCCGACACAGGACGACCACCTGGACTTTGCACCTTGGCACGCTCCGCAGGAGTCACCCTGCGAATTCCGGCAGGGCAAGGTACTCGCCGGACGAAAACCGTTATTGTTGTTCCGGTTCGTCGGCACATTGTTGTTACGGTTGGCAGAACGCACGTTCGACGCTACATTGTTGAACGAGCCGCCACGCAACACACGGCTACTTGGTCGTCGCCCTCTGGAAACTGATTGTATCAAAGAGACGGCAACGCAGCCGATAAGTGTTCGCCTGTCGGGCATGGCCGTTCCAACTCATAAGGCGCTGGTAGACTTGTGCAAAGGAAACCAGGCCCGCCGCATAATCCTCCTGCATTCCTCGAACACGGCGAAGGAACCGCCTGACGTTATCCTTGGGCAGCAGGCGGTGCGTGGGAAACACTCTGTAGCCGAGGAACCGGATGCCATCTTTGACTGGGAAGATCACGCTCTTCGCTGGATGAAGCCGCAAACGCAGGTCAACCAGAAAATCCCTGATTTGCTCTCGCACCCCAGCCAAGTAGCCCTTGTCATCGGAGAATACCAGAAAGTCATCGACGTAGCGGACATAGCCCTTGATCCCCAGGCGCTCCTTGACGAAATGATCGAGCGGGTCAAGGTAGACATTGGCAAAGAACTGGCTCGTCTGGTTGCCGATAGGGATGCCTCGATGCCGTGCGTAAGGCGTGAATAGGTCGTCGCCGGGGAAATAGTTAACGATCTCTTCTTGCGGGTTGCTGTGGTCGATGATCTGGCCGACCAGCCACAGCACGTCTGGGTCTTTGACCTTGCGGGCCACCAGTTCCTTGACGATTTCATGGTCCAGCGACGGGAAGAATTTCTGGATGTCGGCCTTGAGGACATACCGGAAGCGGCGGGCAAACTGCTGGCAGCGGGCCACGGCGGCGTGCGTGCCTCTGCCCCTGCGACAGGCGTAGGAATCGGCGATGAACGACTGCTCGTAAATCGGCTCCAGCACCCCGGTCAACGCATGGTGGACGACCCGATCCCGATAGGGGGCCGCACTGATCTGCCGCTTCTTGGGTTCGTAGATGAAGAAACTGCGGTAGGCTCCCGGTCGGTATGTCTTGGTAATGAGTTCCTCATGTAGCTTCCACAACGCCCGCTCCTGGTCGAAGTGGAATGCGGCCACGGCAGGGCGGAAGCGTTTGCCTTTGCGGGCTTGCTCGGCGGCGTGGAGGAGCGCCTCAAAGCTGACGACTTGTTCCCAAAGATTCCCGTGGCGTTTCATGCTTTGCCGCTGCTTTTGAGCCAACCTCCGACCAGTTTGCCGATCTCGTCAATCGCCTTGGCTGCGAAGCCGTAACTGTCAACCTTGAGGCATTGCAGGTCTTTGGCGAGCCGCATCTGGAAGCGCAGGATTTCCAGGCTCAGATTTGCTCGTTCCAGCAAGGGCTGGCGTTGCTTGTTGTACTTGGCTTGGATCAATGTCTCCAGAAGATCGTAAAGGTTCCGTTCGATCCGTTCACCCAGCACGAAGCGGTGGTTGCGGGGAAATTTGCCGGTGTGATTGCACGACCACAGGATCAAGTCGTATGTCTTCGTCACGACGATGAGTTCTTGAGCAGTCTTCATGAGCAATCTACATTATACATATACTGACATTATGTACAGTATTACCCAAAAATCAGCGCCGACCCCCTTCGGGGGTAGCTGGTAAAGCTGTAAAGCCGCCAAGCGGTAAAGTCCTCGCCGGACGAAAACCGAAACTGTTGATCCGGTTCGTCGGCACATCGCTGTTACGGTAGGCAGAACGCACGTTCGACGCTAGACTGATGAACGAGCCGCCACGCAACACACGGCTAGTCGTTGCAACGATCACCAGCCCATCCTCCCTATCTTCGCTGGTCAAAATTCCTTGCGGGTAAGCTTTATAACTCTCCTGACACCAGCTAAACACGTTTCCTTGAAGATCGAAAAACCCAAAATCATTCGGGTTCAAACTGCCCACCGGCCAAGTTTTCTCCTGCGAGTTCTTGAGGTACCACGCATACTTGGGCAGCAACTCCTCCGTCTCACCATAGTATCGAGCCGTCGTTGCTCCGGCACGGGTCGCATATTCCATCTCCGCTTCTGTCGGCAAGCGATAACCCGTCAAACTCAGATAATTCGCCTTCAACTTTGTCACCTGCCCCTTGGCGTCCATTTCGTAGCACCACTCTTCTTCCCGTATGTTTTCTTGCTTACTCAGCCAATTGCAATACGCTGCCGCTTGATACCATGATGTTGCGACCACCGGGCAATTGATGCTAGGCGTGACTTTGCTAATCACCGAATCATTTATGCCATAAGTCTTGTTAAAAACCCTGTATTCGGCCATTGTCACCGGCTTGGCGGCCAGAGCAAAGGTGCGCCCGATTCGCTTCTTGTGTTGAACCTCACTTTCATACCTGTCCCTTTCAGTAGGCGGCGACCCCATCAGAAATTCCACCGGACCTGGGATCACCACCATCGTCTGACCTTGGCCGTTGACATACCACTGCGGCGGCGCTTTCTCCTTGTCCTTCTTCACAAACTCCTGAATACCCTCGATGCGCTTGTCCCGCTGATCCCTGTCCTTGGCCCATTCGTCGTTCATCTGCATTAGCCAGGGTTCTTGCTTCCAATGCCGCAATACCCATTCAGCCGAGGCGTGTAGCCCAGGATCGGCATCGGTGCGATAGATGGTTTGCAGCTTCGCCAACAGTGATGTCCGGCCAGTGGGAGGCAGTTCTTTCTCGCCAAACTCCCCAAGGCTCAGAATCAAGGCCCGTTTAGCGGTGATGTTCGGTTCTTCGTCCAGACGTTTGATGATCGCCCCGGCGTCGGCTCCCAGCGGTCCCAAGCGGTGGATCAGATAGCTCCGTACCCTCGGATCGGGACTGTGCTTGAGCAACGGCCAGACCTTTTCAGGCTGGCTCATCTTCAAGAGTGCTACCGCCGCATTGGCCTGGCGCTTCGCCAGTTGCTCCTTGCCGTCGTCAATACTGCCAGCGACCGTTTCCACGATCTTGAGTTGAAACGAGCCTGTCCCCTTGAACGAGGCGGCGAAAACAATGTAAGTGTCATCACGTTCTGGGCTGAAATCCAGTAACGAGTTCAGGTCGCCCCCGCCATCGTCGTTGAATGCCAATTCCTTGCCCGTCTTGTCTTGTAGCAACAAAAACGAATCCAGTTCCTTGCTGTCCATCGTCAGCCGATACTTCTTGCTGCCTTCCAGCCGCACCTCGTAGCACTTGGCGGGCATCGCCGCTGCCTGCAATGGCTTGACCGTCGGATCGTCTGCGCCGATGACTTCTTTTTTCTCTAATACCAACTTGTCCTTGGCAACTACTACCGGTGCCTCCTTGGCGATCTCAGCGGCCAACATGGGCAGGCATTTGTTGCTTTGCTCTCGCAACTTTGGAAACAGGGCGGCGAACTGCGCCGCATCGGCAATCATCACCAGTTCGGCCAAGGCTTGCGGTTGATCGGCAGCGTAGTCGGCCAAGATGTCGGTTGCCAACGAACGCTCCGTTTCCTTGCGACCTGGTGCGCCAAAGACTGCCGACAACTGCGGGATCAGCCTGGTCCGCACCGGACGGAACGAATCTATCCACAACGATAAATGCACCGCAGGCACAGCCACCAAATCATCACCCACAGCCTTTTGAGTTGTCGTCCACTTCTTGCTTTCTGGGTCGTAGTTCGCCAGCGCCGACGCCGCTCTCAGGCGTTGTGGGTTCTTGTCCTGGGGCGATTCCACGACTGTCCACAACTTGTCCCGCAACGCCTCCTTATGCGGGGCCAAAGCGTCAACGATCACCTTCACTTCACCCGGTGCGGCGTCGAGCAGCCGACCGTAAAGATAATCGACCTGGCCGGGGTCCACGGGCAAGAGGGCAAGGCTGGCGTTGAGTTTCTGGCGGGATTTGGCTTCTACCCTGTCGTGCTCATCACGCAACAGCGGATCGGCCCATTGTCGATATTCCGTCAGTTGGCCCACGATGGCCGGAACCTGGGCGAGGTCTGCATTCAGCACGGCCTGCACCAATCCGGCAGCCTGATTCGCCTTCTGCTTTTCCTCAACTCGATCTCGAATCATCAAGCCCGTGAACGTCATCACCGCCAACACGACACCAACCACCAATCCTCGCACTGCATGATACTTTCCCGCCTTCCGCATCACCTTCCGCTGCGGCGGCGTCCAGTTTTTCTTTTGTGACCACCACCTGATACTGACCCATTGCCAAAGCGACGGTAGTTGCCGATTCTCCGGTCGAGCATTCCACACTGCTGCCCGATCCGCCAACAGCAGTTCTGCCCGGCCCCGGCGAGTCTCTTTTTGCTTGCGTGTCAGCCAGTCTCGCAAGGAGTTAACGAGGTAATCGTGGGTAAGTTGGTAGTATTTCTGCCCCGCTACGACCTTGGTGCTGGAAGCGTTTTCAGAATCAACTCCTTCGGGATCGGTGGGTGTGATGAGCCGAAGTTCGCCGTCGAGAATCCGCAACAAGGTGTCGAAGTTCTTGGGCTGGGCTGCATAGCCAGACGCTTCCAGCAAATCCTGCTGCGACCGCATGTTGCCCTTGATGTCAGTGCCGATGTCGGGAAGCAAGGCTTTCAGGACCGCCTGGGCTGCTTTCTGGTGCAGCCGATGTTGTGGTGGTGCGGTGGAGGCGGCGAAAGTTTCTTCGAGGAAGGTGACGCCGACGCCCTCCATACCGCCAACGTCTTTCAACGTGGCAGGCGTCCACAGCTTGCCCTTCACCATCTCGGCGAACAAGGCGAGTCGAACCGAAATGACCTTACCTTCTTGGGCTAAACCAGAGACGGCTTGATCGAGGAAGGCTTCCTGATCTTTGGTCAAACCATCAGCTCGTTCCTGCAAGGCTCCGAAGGCCCGACCAAAAGCGGCAAGCACTTTTTTCGCATGGCGTTGATCGAAGAGATCAACTGGGGCCATGTTCTTGCCCTGTAGTAGTTCAATCTCCAAAGCGGTCATGAACCGGGTCGCTGCCATCCAGAAATCATCCCGTACCATCACGATAACCTGGACCCGCTCACCGTCGCAATGTCGAAGGGCCTGGACCAGTTCGGTGTTCTCCTCGTTGCGCTTGGCGTGAAGCCATTGCTCGAACTGGTCCAGCACCAGCAGCACCTTCTGACCCGAATCCAAAAAGCGTCCCCGCCGCAACGCCCACAGCGATTCAATCAAACCGAGGTTGTTCGGCAGATCGGGAATCTGCCGCCGCAGGCCCTTGAGCAAGCGGGCTTCCGTCTCGTCCCCAGTCGCCTCCAAATACACCGCCGTTACAGCGTTCTCCAGCCTCGGCAACAGACCTGCTTTGACCAATGACGACTTGCCGCAACCGGACGGCCCGTAAATCAGGCCCACCGAGAAGGTGTTGTCGGCGTCAATTTCTTCGATCCGAGTTTTCCAAAAGCGAATACTGTCAGGCAAGCCGTCTCGGTCCCGTGGCCCCGGCAGCAGTTCGAGAAAGAAGTCGGAATCCTCCGCATCGAACGACCGCAAGCCCTTTGGCACGATCTTGATGAGTTGGTGGTCCGAAGTGGGCGTGGAGGATGTAGCCGACCGTCCCAGGGTCGAGGGCGGTTGCACAACTGGCGTGATCGAAGGCGAACCGACGCCCGTAGTCGTGGGGCTGGGTTGCTGGGCCAGGAAATGTCGCAGGTCTTCGGCCAAGTCCTTCGCCGTCGAGTGCCTCTCCGACGCTCGCTTCGACAATGCCTTGAGGCAAATACGGTCTAGTTCTTTCGGGATGCTGTCGTCGTGCTGGCGGGGCGGTCGTGGCTCGAAGCTGGTGATTTGCTCCATGAGGTCGGCATGCGAGTCGGCTCGAAAGGGTTTGCGTCCCACCAGCAACTCGTAGAAGACCACGCCCAGGCTGAAGATGTCGCTGCGGCCATCGACACGGTGTCCCTCGGCACGAGCTTGCTCCGGACTCATGTAAGCAGGCGTCCCAGCACGCTTGGGGCCGTGACCGATGTTCTCCTCCTTGAGCGCCAAGCCGAAATCGACCACGAATGGCTTGCCGGTGGTGTCCAGGAGAATGTTGCCGGGCTTGATGTCCCGATGCACCAGCCCTTTGCGATGTGCGTAATGCAGTGCCTCGGCTATCGTGGCGACCAGTTCCGTTGTTTCGTAGCAGGACAGTCGATTGTCCTTGATCCTCGCGCCAGAGTGGTGCCTTCGATGAACTTCGACACGATAAAGCAGGGGCAGTCCTCAGTGCTGCCGACATCGAAGACGGGAACAATGTGGGGATGATCGAGGTTGGCGACAGTGCGTGCTTCCGTCAAATAGGCATTGGCATCTTCGACGGTGGAGACTCGATCACCGTGCGGCACTTTGATGGCGACAAGGCGCTGCAACTGGTCGTCATAAGCCAGATAAACAAGGCCGAAGCCACCCTTGCCCAGCACTCGTTCAATTCGGTAGCGACCAATGTGTAGCGGCACAGCAGGATCGACGACCGAGTCCGGGCTTTCGGGCCTGTACGCACCTGTTTTTTCGTCGTCGTTCATGGGCTAGGCCGCTCAGGGCATGTTTTTTTGCGAATAGTCGCAACGGCTATCCTATCCGCATCGCCTGGGGTTCGCCAGCAATTAACGCCACCAGCCGATCCGTGCGTAAAATGACAGCAGCCTAAACATTCTCGAAAGGAGGAGCGCCAATGCTGCTGCACGAGTTCAAATGGAAAGAAGAAGTGATCCAATCCACCGAGCCGGTGCTCGTCGATTTCTGGGCTGCCTGGTGTCCACCGTGCCGAGCCATGAACCCGGTCCTGGAATCGCTGGCCAGGGATTTCAAGGTCTGCAAGGTCAATGTGGACAACAACCAGAAACTCGCCGCCCATTACCGCATCTCCTCCATCCCGGCGCTGTTGGTTTTCAAGGACGGTCAGGTTGTTGGCCAGCATGTCGGCGTGACACCAGAAGCCACGCTGCGGGCTGAGATGCAGAGGTTGAGTCAGCCATGAGCGGTCCAGGCCAGGTGAGGCCACCCGACAGCCTGGGACTGCCCACCGTCAGCTGGAGCCGAGTCATGGGCGAACGACAGGACGGCAAGGAGGCACATCGCTGCGAGCTGTGCCACCGGCAGAAGAAGCTGACCAAGCACCACTTGATCCCCAGGGCGGTTCACTCGAAAAAGCGGTACGTCAACCGTTTCGGCAAGAAGGAAATGCAGAAGCGGGGCCTGATGCTTTGCAAGGAGTGTCATGCTGGCATCCACGATCTGATCCCCGACGAAAAGGAACTTGCCGACAAATACCACACGAAGGAGTTGCTCCTGGCAAACGAGGCCATCAGGAAGCACATTGGTTGGGTCAGGAAGCAAAAGTAAGGGCGCATGCCGGGTAAGGGCTGGAGCCGGCGATGACCGAGGGTTGGCGCTCAGTGAACCCGGTTTGGTCAGTGTGGCGGTAAAGTCCTCGCCGGACGAAAACCGTAACTGGTGACCCGGTCCGTCGGCACATGGCTGGCACGGCTGGCAGAACGCACGTTCGACGCCCGATTGAGGAACGAGCCGCCACGCAACACACGGCTAATGTCTTGAGGTATACCTTTGACATCTTGTGTGTCCTCTTTATCTTCCCCAGCCGCATAAAGCAACGCTCGATCCTCGCACCATTGCAGCGCATTGCCCTGCATGTCGAACAAGCCCAGATCATTCGGCTTCAGGCTGCCCACCGGCAGCATCCACCGGTTGAGCGAGTTTGCCGTGTACCAAGCATATTTCCCCAACAATTCCTCCGTTTCTCCATAGTACCGGCTGGTGACGGCCCCGGCCCGACAGCTAAATTCCCATTCCGACTCAGTCGGCAAACGATAACCACTCAGTTGCAAGTAGTTGGCTTTCACCTTCATGCCCACTCCATACACTTTGGCGTTGTTTGGCTCGTACACCGGCTCCAGCCCTTCCCGTTCGCTCAGCCAATTGCAATAGGCCGCCGCATCGAACCACGTCACGGTGTTCATGGGGCAATTCGGCTGGTTGGAATAAATCTTGTTGTATGCGTGGGCCTGGCGAAACCTCTGAAATTCCGCCACGGTCACTGCCTTGGTAGCAATGGCAAAGGAGCGGGCAATGCGCCGCTCCACTTGCATTTCAGTCTTGTCTGCTGCTCCACCAACTCGGCCTTCTTCGGCGGGCGGCGACCCCATCAGGAAGGTCACAGGACCTGGAACCACCACCATCGTTTGGCCCTCCCCGTTGACGTACCACCTGGCATCCTTTACCGGATTCGCTTTAGAGGACGAGGCATCTCGGCTTGCCAGATACTTCACGATGCCCTCGATCCTTTGCTCCCTTTCCTTTTCCAATTCCTCGTCGATCTCTTTGAGCTTGTTGTCGTACTGCCATTGACGCAGCAGCCATTCCGCCGCTCCATGTAAGCCGGGATCGTCTTCCTCTTGGTAGCTTTTCAACAGCCTCGCAATCAGGGCCGGTCGCTCAGCGATGGAATCGGCATCGAACTCACCCAGACTCAAGATCAACGCCCGCCGAATCGTTACGTCCGGCTCTGCGCCAAGGCGCTCAACGATGGCGTTGGCGTTCGCACCCAACGGACTCAGGCGATGAATCAGATAGCTCCGCACCCTCGGATCAGGGCTGTGCTTGAGCAACGGCCAGACCTTCTCTGGCTGCTTCATCTTCAGTAACGCCACCGCCGCATTCGCCTGCCGCTTAGCCAATTTTTCCTTGGCATCGTCCACGGCCATTATCTCAACGACTTTCAGCACAAAATCGCCGGTGTTCTTGGTCCCCTTCTGATCCTGGAGGGCGGCGGCGAAAACCGCATAAGCACCGTCGCTGGAAGGCGTGAACACGAGCAACGAGTTCTGACCGCCGCCACTATCGTCGTCAAAGGCCAGTTCCTTGCCCGTCTTGTCTTGCAGGATCAGGAAGGAATCGAGGTCTTTGCTGTCCATTGTCAGCCGATATCGCTTCCCGGCTTGCAAGCGAACCTCGAATCGCTGGGCGGGCATCGCCGCTCCCTGGGTCGGCTTGATCTTGGCATCGTTCTCGGCAATCTTCCCTTTCTTCTCCAGGACAATCTTGTCCTTGACGACCACCGCCTTTTTGTCGATCTCGGCAGACAGAACGGGCAAACCCTTTTCGCTCTGATCCTTGAATTTCGGATAGATCACGGCAAACTGTTTGTCATCGGCGTCCATCAGCAGTTCGGCCAAGACTTGCGGCTGGTCGGCGGCGTAATCGGCGAGGATGTCCGTCGCCAACGACCGCTCAACATCCCGTCGCCTTGGATTTCGATAAACCTCCGACAAGGGAGTAATCAGCATCGACCGCACTGGACGAAGCGAATCCATCCACCGGGCCAGATACACGGCAGGCACCGTCACCAAATCGTTGCCAACTGCCTCCTGCACCTTGGCCCATCTCTGGCTTTCTTGGTCGTACTTCGCAAGCGCCGCCGCCGCTCGCAGGCGGTGTGATTCCTTCTCTGGCTTCTCCACGACCGCCCACAGGTTGTTCAGCAACTCATCCCTATGCGGGGCGAGAGCGTCACCGATCACCGGAACTTCGTGTGGGGCTGCTTCGAGCAAACGACCATAGAGGTACTCGACTTGCGTGGCATCTACGGGCAGTAGGGCGAGGCTGGCGTGGAGTTTCTGCCGGGATTTTTCAGCCGCCTTGACATTTTCCTCACGCAAAAGCGGATCGACCCACTTACGATACTCAGCCATCTCGCCGATAATGCCTGGCACTTGAGCCGTTTCCGCATTAAGAACTGCTTGCACCAGCCCTGCGGCATGCGTTGCATTCTGCTTCTCTTCGACTTGATCTCGGATCATCAAGCCCATGAACGTCACCGCCGCCAACAAGACACCAACCACTATCCCCCGCACCACATGATACCGCCCCGCCTTGCGCATCATCTTCCGTTGCGGCGGCGTCCAGTTCTTCTTGGCAGTCAGCCAGCGAATACTCAGCCAATGCCAAAGCGACGGCAGTTGGCGTTTCTCTGGTCGAACATTCCACACCGCTGCTCGATCCGCCAGCAGCAATTCCGCCCGGCCACGCCTTGTCTCTTTCTGTTTGCGTGTCAGCCACTCTCGCAAGGAGTGAACCAAATAGTCATGGGTGAGTTGGTAGTATTTCCGCCCCGGTTGAGCGTGAGGCACCGATTCTTCGGCCCCGTCCTTGCCGTCTGGATCGGTAGGCGTGATAAGGCGGATTTCGCTGTCCAGAATGCGGATCAAGTCGTCGAAATCCTTGGGGCGACTTCCGTAACCCGACGCCTCCAGAAGTTCGGTATACGACCGCATGTGGCCTTTGATGTCACTACCAGATTCCGGCAACAGGGCTTTCAGGTCGGCCCTGGCTGCCTTCTGGTGATAGCGGTGTTCTGGCGGAGCGGTGGACGCACTGAAAGTCTCCTCAAGGAATGTGACGCCAACGCCCTCGGTGCCACCGACCGCTTTCAATGAGATGGGCGTCCACGCTTTCCCCTTCATCATCTCCGCAAACAGGGCCAGCCGGACGCAGATGACCTTGCCTTCTTGCGCCAAACCGGCCACGGCCTGAGTCAAGAACTCCTTCTGATCACTGCTCCAGTTCGCCGCTGTTTTCGGGAAGTTTGCCGAATGCCCGCCCGAACTCTGCCAACACTTTTCTGGCATGGTCCAGGTCGAAGAGATCGACCGCTGCCAGTTCTGAGCCTTCTACAAGTCGAACTTCCAATTCCCGCATGAACCGGCTAGCCGCCATCCAGAAGTCATCCCGCACCATCACGATGCACTGCACCCGGCCACCGTCACACTGCCGCAGGGCTTGCACCAGTTCGGTGTTCTGTTTCTTCCTTCTTTGCATGTAACCACTGCTCGAACTGGTCGAGGACGATCACCACCTTCTTGCCCGCGGGAATGCCTTGACCACGGCGCAGCGCCGCCAGCGTTTCTTTCAGACCCAGGTCGTTGGACAAACCAGGACAGCGTTTTCGCAGACCGTTCAGCAGGCGAGTTTCCGTTTCCTCGGCGGTGGCCTCGATGTAAACGGCCATCACGTCGGCGGTCAGCCGAGGCAACAACCCTGCCTTCACCAACGACGACTTCCCGCAACCCGCTTGGCCCGTAAATCAGGCCCACCGAGAACGTGTTGTCGGCGTCCGTTTCCTCGATGCGGGTCTTCCAGAAACGAATGCTGTCGGGCAATCCTTCTCGATCTCGTGGGCCAGGCAGCAATTCGAGGAAGAAGTCGGCATCGTGCGCATCAAAAGACCGCAATCCCTTTCGGCACGATCTTGATTGGTTGGCTGTCAGAGGTGGGTGTCGAGGCGAAAGCCGTCATCGTCGAGTTGGCTGGATTCGAGACGGGCAACGGTGCCAGCATTCGTCCGAAGGCGGTGCGGTACACGTCGTAGGTCTTGTCGTGCTTGTCTCGAATGATTTCCTTTGGTCCGAATTGCTGCCGGATTTCCGGGGCCAAGGCATCGTAGGTCGCTTGGTCGATGACGAAATCGCCACCCGTGGACGCCGCCTGGAGCCGAGAGCCGACGTTCACCACATTGCCGACAGGTTTGCCCTCGTCCCACGCCACATCGCCGGTCGCCGCCCCAACACGAAACCAATGTTCGGCGATTTCATCGGTCACTTGGGAGTTGTGAGCCGCTGTGATTTGCTGCAAGGCTTCGGCGAACCGGAAGGCATCCTTGGCCAGTCGGAAATGAAAGAAGAAACCATCGCCAGCCGTGTCGATCAGTTGATAATCGGCGGGCTTGATTTCGCCTTCCAACCGCCGGAATGCCTCCTCGACATATTGGGCCACCTTGCGTTTCATTTCCGCCGCCGCTTGATGCCCAGCGGTTTTTTCCAGAATGCGCACCCGTTCCGTGAAGCCCTTGAAGTCCGCAAAGAAGAAGGTGCTGCGAACTACTTTCGCCCGCTGGTCGCTCTGCCCCAGGTGCTGCGACAAGCTGCCTGTGGCGGCCAAGGGAGCGCTGGACGACCAACCCTTGGGCGTGGCCTCTCGTTGCGGAGAACTCAGGAAGTGCCGCAGATCGTCGGCCATGTCCTTTGCCGCCGAGTACCGCTCCGAGGCTCGCTTGGACAATGCCTTGAGGCAAATGCGATCCAGTTCTTTCGGAATGGCGTCGTCGCACTGGCGAGGCGGGCGTGGCTCGAAATTGGTGATCTGCTCCATGAGGTCTGCTTGCGAGTCCGCCTTGAATGGTCGCCGGCCCACCAGCATTTCGTAAAAGACCACGCCCAAGCTGAAGATGTCACTGCGGCCATCGACACGATGACCCTCGCCACGAGCTTGCTCCGGCGACATATAGGGCGGCGTGCCACCGTACTTGTGGCCCTGCCCGATGTTCCCTTCCTTGAGCGCCAGCCCGAAATCGACCACGAACGGCTTGCCGGTAGTGTCGATCACGATGTTGCCCGGCTTGATGTCCCGATGGACCAATCCCTTGCGGTGAGCGTAGTGCAGCGCCTCGGCCACCGTCGCAACCAGTTCCGCTGCCTCGCCGAACGTGGGTCGGTCGTTTCTTGATCTTCTCGTGCAAGGCGTGCGGCCTTCGATGAACTTCGAGACGATGAAGCACGGGAAGTCCTCGGTGCTGCCGACATCGATGGACCGGCACGATGTTGGGATGATCGAGGTTGGCGACGATGCGGGCTTCGGTCAGATAGGCTTCGGCATCTTCGGCGGTGGATACTCGATCACGGTGCGGCACTTTGATTGCAACCGGGCGACTCAACTGGTCGTCATGGGCCAGATAAACGAGGCCGAAGCCACCTTTGCCCAAGATTTTCTGTACCCGATACCGACCGATATGTTGTGGCAAGGAGGCATCGACAGTTGGTGGCTCCGGGCTTTCGGGCTTGTACGCACCAGTATTTTCGGCATCGTTCATGGGCAAGGCCGCTCAGGGGCATGACTCGTCACTTCAACCCATCTTATCCGCCGTGCGTTCGGTTAACCAGCATTTAACACCATCAGCCAACCGGTGCGTAAAATGACAGCAGCCGAGCCGAACCCAGCATTCTCGAAGGGAGGAGCGCCGATGTTGCTGCACGAGTTCAAATGGAAGGAAGAAGTGATCCAGGCCAGCGAGCCGGTCCTGGTCGATTTCTGGGCCGAATGGTGTCCGCCGTGCCGAGCCATGAACCCGGTCATCGAGTCCCTGGCGAAGGATTTCAAGGTCTGCAAGGTCAACGTGGACCACAACCAGAAACTCGCCGCCCATTACCGCATCGCCTCCATCCCGGCGCTGCTGATTTTCAAGGACGGTCAGGTTGTTGGCCAGCATGTCGGCGTGACACCGGAAGCCACGCTGCGGGCTGAGATGCAGAGGTTGAGTCAGCCATGAGCGGTCCAGGCCAGGTGAGGCCACCCGACAGCCTGGGACTGCCCACCGTCAGCTGGAGCCGAGTCATGGGCGAACGACAGGACGGCAAGGAGGCACATCGCTGCGAGCTGTGCCACCGCCAGAAAAAGCTGACCAAGCACCACTTGATCCCCAGGGCGGTTCACTCGAAAAAGCGGTACGTCAACCGTTTCGGCAAGAAGGAAATGCAGAAGCGGGGCCTGATGCTTTGCCAGGAGTGTCATGCCGGCATTCACGATCTGATCCCAGACGAAAAAGAACTTGCCGACAATTACCACACGAAAGAGTTGCTCCTGGCAAATGAGGCGGTCGGGAAGCACATTGCTTGGGTCAGGAAGCAAAAGTGAGGGGAGGAACTGAAGAAAATAGACCCGGCAGGGCGTTCGAGCCGTTCGGCCTACCAGACCTGCCGGGCAACGACTTCATTTGGCCGAACCATCCAGCGACGGCCCGACACAGGACGACCACCTGGACTTTGCACCTTGGCACGCTCCGCAAGAGTCAGCCTGCGAATTCCGGCAGGGCAAGGTACTCGCCGGACGAAAACCGTTGTTGTTGTTCCGGTTCGTCGGCACATTGTTGTTACGGTTGGCAGAACGCACGTTCGACGCTTGATTGTTGAACGAGCCGCCCCGCAGCACACGACTACTCGGTCGTCGCCCTCTGGAAGCTGATTGTATCGAAGAGACGGCAACACAGCCGATAAGTGTTCGCTTGCCGGGCATGCGGGGGAACTTGGCCGTGTGATTGCAACTCCACAAGATCAGGTCATATGCTTTTGTGATGATGAGTTCTTGAGCGGTCTTCATGAGCAATCTACATAGTAAATATACTGATATTATGTACAGTATTACACGAAAATCAGCGCCGACCCCCTTCGGGGTAGCTGGTAAAGGAGTAAAGGAGCCAAGCGGTAAAGTCCTCGCCGGACGAAAACCGAAATCGTTGCTCCGGTTCGTCGGCACAGGGTTGTTACGGTTGGCAGAACGCACGACCGACGCTAAATAGAGGAACGAGCCGCCACGCAACACACGGCTTTCTTTACTATTAATATCTCTTATGTCTTCTATGTCCTGGATTGCCTTTCCATCTACCCCTTTCCCATACGGCTTGGAAGCATCTTGGCACCACTCCCAGGCATTCCCGTGCATGTCGAATAGGCCCAAGTCGTTCGGCCTCAGACTCCCTGCCGGCTGACTTCTGTTCGGTGAGTTTCCAGAATACCACGCATACTTGCCAAGCAAATCGTCCGACTCGCCAAAAGAATACCCTGTCTCGGCTCCGGCTCGACAGGTATATTCCCATTCCGCCTCGGTCGGCAGACGATAGCCCGTCCGCTCTAAGTATTTTGCCGTCATCTTCATCCCCGCCTCGTACTTGCCTGACTCATTCGGCAGGTAGCACCACTGCTCCTTCGCTATCCCCTCCTGCTCACTCAGCCAGTTGCAATATGCCACCGCATCGTACCACGACACCATGTTCACCGGGCAGTCGCCTTTGGGGGCGAATTGCTTGACGTAGGATGCTCCTTGCGAAACTGAAGAAACTGGTCCACCGTCACTTCCTTCGAGGCAATGGCGAAACTGCGATCAATTTCCCTTCGGTGCTCTTCTGCGTTGCCCTCGTCCCCATCCAGAACTCCCCCGGCTTCGGGATCACCGTCATCGTTTGACCTTGTCCATTGACGTACCACTGCGGCGGGGCTTTTTCTTTCTCCTTCGCCAACGTCTGCTGGATACTGTTGAATCGCTTCTCCCGCTGATCCTTGTCCTTCGCCCATTCCACGTTGACCTGTGTCAGCCACGCCTCCTGCTTCCAACTCCGCAACAACCATTCCGAAGCCGCATGAAGCCCAGGATCGGTGTTCGTCCGGTACATCTCCTGCAATTTCGGCAGCAGGGCCGTCCGGTCCCCCAGTGAAAACACCTTCTCGCCAAACTCCCCCATGCTCAATAGAATGCCCGCCGAATCGTCACGTCGGGTTCTGTGGCAAGCCGCTCAACGATGGCTTTGGCGTCCGTACCCAACGGACCCAGGCGATGAATCAGATAGCTTCTCACCCTTGGATCGGGGCTGTGCTTGAGCAGCGGCCAGACCTTCGTTGGCTGGTTCATCTTGAGCAGTGCTACAGCCGCATTCGCCTGCCGCTTCGCCAATTTCTCCTTGGCCTCGTCCTTTGCATCCGGCGGCAGTTTCCGGTCGATCTCGGCGTACAGCACTGGAAGTCCTTCGCCTTGTTCTTTGAACTTCGCAAACAGCACGGCGAACTGCTTCTCATCGGCGTCCATCAGCAGGTCGGCCAGCGCTTGCGGTTGGGCGGCGTCCAGCAAACTCCGTCCCAAAGTGTGGGCTTGCACCCGACTGTGGCCTTCGTAACTGGCGAAGCCGAGTAGGGCTACCAGTGCGACGAAGGCCAGCACCGGATGATGCTGTCCCGACTTCCGCATCATTTTCCGCCGAAAGCGATTAATATGCTGGGGCTGGGTGGCATTGGCTGCGAGCGATTCCGAGCTTTCGGGCTGGTACGCACCTGTTTTTTCGGGGTTGTTCATGGCTAAAGTCATCCATTGCTGACGGGTTCTGTCACAGGGGGAATTGTATTTGCTTTTCGTGGGTGTAAACAGTGGCGGGTGACGTTCATGGCGACCGCCCCTTGATGATTCCACGACGGCGGTGGGTTGATGCTTGGCGAACTTAGCCTGAGCGATGTGGACAGCTGGAGCCGTGTCATGGCCGAACAAGACGGCACGGAGGCAGACCGCTGCGAGTTGTGCCACCGCCAAAAAAAGCTGACCAAGCACCACTTGATCCCCAGGGCGGTTCACTCGAAAAAGCGGTACGTCAACCGTTTCGGCAAGAAGGAAATGCAGAAGCGGGGCCTGATGCTTTGCAAGGAGTGTCATGCCGGCATTCACGATCTGATCCCAGACGAAAAAGAACTTGCCGACAATTACCACACGAAAGAGTTGCTCCTGGCAAATGAGGCGGTCGGGAAGCACATTGCTTGGGTCAGGAAGCAAAAGTGAGGGGAGGAACTGAAGAAAATAGACCCGGCAGGGCGTTCGAGCCGTTCGGCCTACCAGACCTGCCGGGCAACGACTTCATTTGGCCGAACCATCCAGCGACGGCCCGACACAGGACGACCACCTGGACTTTGCACCTTGGCACGCTCCGCAGGAGTCACCCTGCGAATTCCGGCAGGGCAAGGTACTCGCCGGACGAAAACCGTTATTGTTGTTCCGGTTCGTCGGCACATTGTTGTTACGGTTGGCAGAACGCACGTTCGACGCTACATTGTTGAACGAGCCGCCACGCAACACACGGCTACTTGGTCGTCGCCCTCTGGAAACTGATTGTATCGAAGAGAGAAAAGAAAAGAGGACGCAGCTCGTTTTTCCTTGACTGAGGAAAAGCGGGGTGGTAATGTTTGCGCCATGGCTAGAGGCGCTCGACACGCTCCTGGGGGTTTCGTTTACCATGTCCTTAACCGGGCCGTGGCACGCTTGCCGTTGTTTGAGAAGCCGGCCGATTATGCCGCGTTTTTGCGCGCGTCGCCGAAGCGCTTGCGGAACAGCCGATGCGGATCCTGTCCTTCGTGTTGATGCCCAACCACTGGCATTTCCTGCTTTGGCCGGAGGGCGACCACGATCTGAGCAACTTCTGCCGGTGGTTGACACACACCCACAGCATGCGCTGGCACGCCCATTACCACACCTCCGGCACTGGCCACATCTATCAGGGCCGTTTCAAATCCTTCGCCGTCGAAACCGACGACCACCTTTACACCGTTGCCCGCTATATTGAGCGTAATCCGCTGCGTGCCAACCTCGTGCAACGAGCCGAAGACTGGCGCTGGTCCAGTCTCTGGCGGCGGCTCAACGGCGATGACGGCCCTGGCCCGTTTCTCGGTCCTTGGCCGCTGGCGTTGCCGCCAAACTGGGTCGAACACGTCAACGCCCCACAAACCGAAGGGGAACTCGAAGCCCTGCGCCGATCGCTTCGCCGCAGTTGCCCTTTTGGCTCCACCAGTTGGCAAAAGCAGATGGCCAACCGTCAAGGCCTGAGCCACACCCTGCGACCTTTGGGCCGACCCAAAAAAGTCCCGCCCTTGGAGCAACCACCGCCATCTTAGCAAAAACGAGCTGCGTCCTCTTTTCTTTTTGCATTTTGCGATATCCGCGTTCAGGTGCGACGGCTCCAATGCGTGAGACGAAACCGATGTCACCCTGTGTCATCCTTCCACATTCGTTAGCATCCAATGTCATTCTTTGCCAGTTGCGTCTCGAGGGGTTGTGCCGGGGGGGGGGGTGCGACGGGACGAAATCTGAAGCTAAACAAAGGTCAATCGACCTCACGGCGGTGATCCCAGCCTTTCGGGGTCTAAAACACGATCCTATGCCGGTTTCCCAGGGTGCGCTTCGCGACCCTAGGCTTTGATATTTCGCTCCTTCGGCGTGATCAGCGGTAACCACAACGTTTTTCCCAGGGTGCGCTTCGCCAGCCTGGGCTTTTGATATGTCACTCCTTCGGAGTGATCGGCAGCCAGGCGTGAGACGAAACCGTTTCACCTGTTGTCATCCGTGGGTAGCCGTTGCCAGCAGTTAGCGGTTTCATGTCATGGGGGTCTGCGGGGGGTTGAGATGAGACGAAAAAGGGCAAATGCATTGCACGGCGCTGCCGCGAAAATTGAAAGTGGGGGTGTGGATGCAATGCAACAATCAAAAGTAAGCCTTTGCGGTCAAGCCCTCCGTGGCACCCTTGGCGTCAGAGGCAACAAGCCAGTTCCTTTGCTAGAAACCAGCCGGCTGAACAACATGGAGCAATGCATGGATTTCCTGCGCAACCGCACTTTTCGCCAGAATGCTGCTTTGCCATGAGGAGGTGACGCCGAATTACAGATTGGTCCCGGACCGGTTGCGGAATTTGTATGTGGCCGCGGCGCTGCGGCCGGCGTCGGCCCAGCCCAACCTGGCGTCGAGCGAGCTGGAGGAGTTCATCGGCGCCGGCGGCCTGGCGGGCAAGACGGCCGACCCGCTTTTGAAAACGGCGCTGGCGGCCCTGGGCGAAATGTGGCCGCGGTCGGCGCGTTTCGATGAGGTTTTGGCCACGGCCCGCCGGCGGCTGAAGCTGCCCGCCGAGCCGGCAAAAGAGCAGCAGGAAAAGGATTTTCAAATGCTGGGCAGGTGCATCCTGGACGGCTATGCGTCGGGGGCAAAGTTTGTCGAGCTGTCGACGCAGCCGCCGGGGTTTACCATAGAGGTCAGTGAAAAGCCACTCGCCAGCCCGTTGGCCCGCATCCAGGCGCGGACCAGCCACCAGGTGACGACTTTGCGCCACGAGACGGCGACCATCGGGCCGCTCGAAAGGAAGCTGCTCCCGTTGCTGGATGGTCAGCACGATAAGGCACAATTGCACGCGGCGCTGACGGCGATGGTGGCCGAAGGTGAGCTGGTCCTGGAGAAGGACGGGCAGCCGGTGGGCAACGACCAGGGTCTTTCGGCAATGATCGGCGATGCGATTGACAAGCAATTGGACCATTTCGGACGTAGCGGGCTGCTGATGGGCTAAATCCTGGAACTCCTCTTTTGTCCTTCTTATCCTTCAATCACCCTCACCGCCCAGCCCAAGAAAGGTGCGTCAGCGTGTGGACGCTCGACGCACCCTACGGCTGGGAGGCAGGAAATGGCGACTTTATTTTCCGCGATGCGTGTTGATTTCGCCTGAATCACCGGCACAGCAAAAATCGCCCCTGATCATCCTGCGAGCAGTAATCAGCCGTGAATTCGCAGTTCGTGGCGACAGCCGTGAATTGAAACACTCCAAACAACGGCAATCGGTGCGAGCCGGACAGGACGATTTTGCCATCTTGCTGGCCGGTCACCTGCAGGGCGCGGTAAAGCCAAACGGAATGACGCCGGCGAAGGTGCCGGTGAAACGGACGCTGTAGCAGGTTTCGTTGACCTTGCAAAACGTCGCATTCAGCAACCCGCGATGACCGCTCGTGCAGCTCACCCATTGGCCGTGCCATTTTCCGGACAAATCGACGGGATCGGCGGCGCAGGCCCTGGAGGAAGCGACGGCGAAGAAGGAAAGCAGCGCAAGCGCTGTGACGTGAATCTGACGGCGGCACATGGTAGTTCATCTCGATAGTTGTCGGACACACCGCGCACGGGTCACGGCGGTCCAGTGGACTTAGGTAGGTTATCGGCACGGGCAAGGCGTAAGATGAGCTATTTCATTCCAAGATGCAAAAACGGGACGCATCTATTTGTTTTGTTCGAAGACGCCGTCCTGGATACAATCGCCCCGACCGCTTACGCGGTTCGGCTCGCCACGTCGCTCGCACGGCCTTCCCCTCATCGTGCAGCTCCCGACGCCTGGTTTCTTGCGGATTTCGCCCTCGTCCCCTTCTGACCGCATGGCCTTGCCCGTCATATCATGAAACCGTGTATTGCTTGCTTTCGCCCAGGCGGCCTGCCCGCCGCGGATACCTGAAACGAGCGTGAGGAGGCGCAGGAAGGCCGTGCTCGTCGCGCAAGGCTGTAGCCTTCCGGAGAGGTACGCATGCCAGCCGGCACCTATACGAATCTTGCCCTCGCCGAGCAGTTACTCGAGGTACTCGACACACTGTCCGGCCTGCACCCAGGTTTCAGGCCTGCCCACGCCAAGGGGTTAATGTGCTCCGGCACGTTCACGCCGTCGTCCGAGGCGGCAAAGCTGACTCGCGCTCCGCATGCGAGCAAGCCGTCCACTCCCGTCACCGTTCGTTATTCCGATTCCACGGGAGTGCCGACGATTCCTGACAATGACCCAAAGCAATCCGGCCCGCGCGGGATTGGCGTGCGCTTCCAGCTGGCGGAGCATGACCACACGGACATCGTCGCCCACTCCGCGAACGGCTTCCCCGTCCATACCGGCGAGGAGTTCCTGGCATTCCTGCGCGGCGTGGCCGCCTTCGGTGCGGGCAAGCCGGAAGCGTTGGGAGCCTTCCTGGCCACGCACCCCAGCGCGAAGCGATTTGTCGAATTGGCCAAGCCGATCCCGATCAGCTTCACCCGCGAAGCATTCTTCGCGGTCACGGCCTTCAAGTTTACGAACGCCGAGGGCGTGAGCCGCCACGGCCGGTTCCGGATCAGGCCCGAAGCGGGGACGGCGTATTTCCCTGACGACGAAGCCGCCAAGAAATCGGCGAATTTCCTTTTCGAGGAGATCGGCCCAAGGCTGGCCCAAGGGCCGGTCCGGCTCGGCGTCTTCGTGCAGATGGCGGAGCGTGGCGACGATGTTGCCGACGCCAGCGTGGTTTGGCCTGATAGCCGCGTGGAGATTCCCTTCGGCACGATTACCCTGACAGCCCGTGTCGATGAACTCGAACCGGAGCGGCGAAAGATCATCTTTGATCCCGTGCCGCGGGTCGATGGCATCGACACATCAGGCGACCCGCTCACCGAGGTGCGAGCGGACATCTACCTGCTCAGCGGGCGGAGGAGGCGGGCGGCAAGCGGGAAGTAGGCCTTGGCAATCTCCGCTAGTCATGGAAGTCATCGTGGAGTGCCTGGAATCAGTTTTGCCAGGGGGTCGCCGGGCGGCCGGTCCAAGGTCAAAAAGGCAAACAGGTCGCGAATCTCCAGCTGTGTCATCTGGTTTTCAAGTTGTTCAGGCATGTACGACACCTTGCTCTGCTTCAACGAATCGACGGCCGACCGCGCGATGGTCTTGAGCTCGCCGCCTTGCATCTTGAGCACCACCCGTTGCGGGTTGTCTTCGACCAAAAGCCCCTGCAAAACCTGGCCGGTCGTCGTCAGGACACTCGTCGCCAGGTAGGCGCTGCCGACAACGAGGTTGGGGTCGAACACATTGGACAGCAATTGCTCGAAATCACCGCGGCCATTCAAGGTGATGTCAGGGCCCACGTCCTGGCCTTCACCATGGATCTTATGGCAGACGCCGCAATACTTGGCAAAAACCGCTTTGCCGGCGAACGCATCGCCGCGCTTTTCCGACAGCATTTTTTTCATTTGAGCGACCACTTTTTCGCGCTCAGGATTGCGGTCGTCGCGCACCGTTCCCCAGTATTTCAGCACCAGGTCGCCGAGTTCGCGATCCTTGCTGGCCTGAAGCTTGCGAACCTGGTTGATATTCAAGGCGGCCGCGGGAATCTTCTTGGCGCCGATCTCTTGCAGCAGTTGTTTGCTCCAGGCAGGCCTTTGCGTCAACACGTCGACGACGCGCGTTTGCACTTCCGGCTCCAGTTTGCTCAAGGCCGCGAGCGTCAACTTCGGCACCCAGTCGGCGTCGGTCCGGCCCAGGACCGCGACCACCTGCGCGAAACGCCGGCTTGAAGGCCGCCGAATCCGTCAGCACTTTGGCGACCAGGTCTTGCACTGCTTCGTCGCCGCTGAAAATGAGAGCGTCGAGGGCTTTGATTCGGTCAGCGTCGGGGACATCGTTGGCCAGGAACAGCTTGCGTACCGGCCCAGTGCCGGCGCCATCCTTGAGCGAGACGGCCAAAATGGCTGCGGCGCGGTGGATGGCGTTGTCTTCCGGCCTTTGCAGCATACCCGCGAGCACGGGCCGCATGGCTGCGCGGAATGCGGGGATCTTGGCGGCGGGAATCTCACCTGTACGGACCCGATCCGCCAAAACGGTCACTACTTTCTGGGCCACTCCACTTTCCTTCTTGTCCAGCAAGGTCTTGACGAGGCCTGCAAATACGGCAGGGTCATTGTTCGGCACTGCCAGCATGCGGTCCACCGCTCGCGGCAGCAGACTGGCCAGGTTCGGGTCATGCGTACTGGAAACGGCGTCGAGGAACTTGGTGCTTTGCGTTTCCAGGAGCGGATGCAGGTTTTGCCAAACAATGTGTGGTATGAGCTTGTCATTCTGCGCTTGACTCAACACGGTCAACAGCACGGGCATGGGTTCGACGCCCTCGCCCTCTATTTTCGTGGCTGCGATTGCCCACTGGAGGAGGACGTCGGGGGAGTTGTCCTTGGTCAGGCCGAGAAGGCGATTCAATACGGCATCCTCCAACTTGCGTGAATTGCCCGCGGCGCGAACGGCCCAGGCCCGAAAGGTTGGATCGTCATCATCTGCCAAGCGAAGAAGCAGCCGGCCAGGCAAGGGCCCGGCACTGACGAGCGTCCACAGAGCGTGCAACCTGGCTTTACGTGACGCCCCAACCTGGATTACCAGGTCGGCAAGCTTGTCTGCCGTCGCCTGGCGATCTTTGGCAGGCGGTTGCAATAGCCGCTCAGTCAACAACCTCTGGGCGGTTTCACGGTAAAAAATGTTGGCGTCGCCGAGGCGGTCGATCAGCCGGTCGTCGCTTTCCGCGCCCAAATCGAACGTAGTTGCCGGCGCGGAGGTTTTGTAGCGAACCCGATAAAGCCGGCCGTTGAGCCGATCAATGCCGGCCGGATCGCGCTGGGCATCCTGGTAACAATGGTAGCGGTCGTACCAGTCGAGAACGTAAAGCAGGCCATCGGGCCCCACCTTTTGCGCCACCGGCATGAACCAGGCGTCGTTGGCTGTCAAGAAATCCGGCCGCGGCTTGGCGAGATAGGTTGAACCTGACCGGGTCAGCTCGTCGGCATTGATGCAATTGCCGTGGATGTTGCCCATGTACAATTTTTCGCGGTAGGCCGGCGGATAAGCGTCACTGTCGAACCAGCACAGGCCGCAATAGGCAGCTTTCTGGTGCTTGTGTTTGACGATCGATTCGATTTTCCAGGTGAAGGGCGGATAGGGACCGCCCTGGCGATGGTAATAGCCGGTCTGCACGAGATGCCAGAGATGGTCGATCACGCAAGCCGAAACGAAAGCGCTGCCTTCGCCGTCAAAGGCGATGCCCCAGGGATTGCTCGTGCCCTCGCAAAACACTTCGAAATCGCGAGTTCGCGGGTGAATGCGGAACAGGGCACAGGTGAAGTTGAATTCCTTGCCCCTGTGCTTGATGTGGCTTGGATTGAAGACGCCGTTGAACCCGTAAAGCCAACCATCGGGGCCCCAGGTCAACGAGTTGGGCAACTCGTGGGTATCGGAGCGCCCAAACCCACTGACGACGACCTCCGGTTTGCCCAGCCGAAGATCGCGCTGCTTGGGATCCTGAAATGGGTAAAAGAGCATGTCAGGCGAGTTGGCCACCCACACCCCGCCGTGGCCAACCGCAATACCCGAAGGGATGTTCAGTCCCTCGATGACCACGGTCATTTTGTCATAGTTGCCATCTCCCTTCGAACTCTCCAGGACCTTGACCCGGTCCTTTCCCGGCCCTGGCGAACGGCGCGGATACTCGATGCTTTCCGTCACCCAGATGCGGCCCTTCTCGTCAAAACACATGGCGACCGGGTTGATCAGCGTCGGCTCGGCCGCGACCAGCTCGACCTGGAAGCCTTCGGGAATGACCATCTTTTGCAACGCTTGTTGCGGTGTCAACGGCGGCCCCGGCATGGAGGATTGCCCATAAGGTATCTGGTTTTTACCTTGCGGCGGCACCAGGAGGGCAGAATCTGTCGGGCCCAGCGACAAGCCTGCCAAAGCCGCGATCAGCCAGAGAGCATGGCGTTTCATCGGTCGATTACCTCGCCTAGTGTTCTACCTTGTCACGGCTGTTCGCCATCATGCAACGCCAGCCAGATCGTCGGCTCGCCCGGCGCCGTCCATTGGACCCGGTGGCGTTTGTGCGCCGGGATGTTGATGAAATCGCCCCTCGCCGCCGACAGGACTCGAACCTGTGACCAGCGGTTTTGAAAACCGCTTTGGCCCCTTGGCAAAATAGCTCAAAACCCCGCAATTGACTAGGACTTTAGCATACTCTCGCCAATTTGCAAGCACTTTCCGGCACTTGCGAACGATTGCAAAAAATGGAGTCTCAACATGATCCACGTCATCGCCGCCATCATTGTGCACGCGTATGTCGGCCCGAAGCCGGTCAATTTCATGCCAAAAGCGCTTTCGAAAAAGACTTGGCTCGCGGCGAGATCGCGCGTCGGTAGCTCGATGAAATTCGGTCTGGCCATGACGTACCCCGGTGGTTTGATGTCGTAGGTTAAATCGAACTGGTCTGCTGATTCTATCCGAATTCTTCCCAGACGGCGCCACGGAAAAAATCGGCCCTGCCCCCCCTTCGCCTTGGCTCCCTGCCTGCTTCCCTGCTTCCGCCCTGGCCCGGAAAAAAAACGCAAAACACATTTGAATATTCTTGACGCGGGTGGCACACGCTGTAAAGTAAGAGCCATCAGTAGTTTTACTCATGGCTACATCATTCCTTTTGTCGGGAGGTCTTAGGCTATGCGCCACAAATCTTTGAACTTTTCCCGACGTTTTTGCTTGCAGGCTCTGAGCCGTTCGGCCATTGGTGGACCAATTTTTGACTATTAACGCCCCAAACCGCCCATTGGGGTGTTGATTGCGCGGCCACGGAGCGCGCGGATACAGTGCAGCAGGTGGCGCATGGAAACTCCGGATTAATCCCGTGACGATTTACCTTTCAACATGCCCGAATCACCAGGAGAATGGTAATGCAGCCCTCGCTCCGTGTCCGCGGCTGGATTGCGGCACTCAATAAGGCGTTTCGTGGGGAGAAACAGGTCCGCAAACGCCGCTTGCGCCGGCTATTGCAGATGGAAAAGCTGGAGGATCGGCTGGCGCCGGCCATAGCCCAACCGACCTTTGTCCTCTTCGAACCTTCCAATGGCAGTCCCGATCAAAGTGCGGGCCCCGTTGGGTACACGCCTGACCAGATCCGCACGGCTTACGGCGTGAATGCGCTTGCGCCCTTCGGAGGGCAGACGGCTGACGGCACCGGACAGACCATCGCCATCGTCGATGCCTTTAACGATCCCAACATCCTGAGCGAACTGGACGGCTTCGATCAAGCGACATATCTCACTTCCGCCCACACCCAAAACCTTAACCAACAGTATGGTGCGGCGTCATCGATCCTGACGGTCTACAATCAGACCGGCCAGAACGTCACCAGCACCTTTGCCACTTCGGTCTACACGACGTCGCTGACCACCGCAATCACTACCACCAGCGGTCCCACCACGATCACTGTCACCTCGGCCGCCGGCATCAGCGTCAATGACGTGCTGCAAATCGACTCCGAGCAGATGATGGTCACCGGAATAAGCGGAAGCACTCTGACCGTGACACGTGGCGTTAACGGCACAGCCGCCGACAAGCACCTCAACGGGTACCTGGTCAATGACGTCACGCTGGAAGGCAATGTTCCGGCTGTCGACAGCACTCCGCCGGGGCCGAGTGCCGACGACTGGGAACAAGAGGAGGCGCTTGATGTCGAATGGGCACACGCGATCGCGCCAGGCTCCAAGATTGACTTAATCGAGGCCAACAGCGACAGCGATTTGTACAGCGCGGTCCTTACAGCTGCCGGGCTGCCTGATGTTTCGGTAGTCTCGATGAGTTGGGGCGCCCTGAGTCAACACTCTTGCCACCGGGAATTGAAACTCAACTTGACCCGTTCTTCACGACGCCTGCCGGCCATCAAAGCGTGACTTTTTTGGCGTCTGCTGGAGATGACAGTTCCCCTGGAGGTTATCCAGCGTATTCTCCCAATGTCGTGGCTGTGGGCGGGACGACTCTTTCCCTCAACAACAATGACACCATCAGCAACGAAACAGCGTGGAGCAAAGGGAGCGATTCGTGGAACCCGGCATTGGGGACGGGCGGCGGCACTAGCCAATACGAAACGGAGCCGGCTTACCAAGATGGCGTCCAAAGGACAGGCTATCGGACCATGCCCGACGTGGCTTTCGTTGCCGACCCGGCGACAGGTGTCGCGATATACGATTCCTACAACAACGGCCCGTCGACGCCATGGGCGCAGATTGGCGGCACCAGTTTGTCGGCGCCTTGCTGGGCAGGCTTGATCGCCATCACGAACCAGGGCCTTGCCGCGAATGGTGTGCCCGCTCTTGGCAGTCCAAATGTCCTTAGCGCATTGTACAAAGACTACCAGCAGCACAGCGGCGATTTTCACGACATCACCAGCGGCAGTAACGGCGGCTACAGTGCCGGGCCGGGGTACGACGAGGTGACCGGACTGGGTTCGCCAGTCGCCAACAAGCTGATCCCTGATCTCGTGACCGGCCTTGTGGCGGCATATCCGTTCACCGCCAGTTTGAATAGCTCAGGCAACCTGATCATAGCCGACGGAGTGTCGGGGTCGGCATCAGACAATCTTACCATCCAGGCCGATACCGCCAACCACCGCTACGTAATCCAAGATCCCGACAACCAGTTCGACATTATCGGCACGTTGCAAGCTGCCGCCAGCAAACCGAACACTAATACGGTCTACGTGCCATTCAGCGCGGTGACGGGTGGGAGCATCATCGTCAACTCCCAGGAAGCGCAGGAAAACCTGACGGTCGATTATTCCCTGGGCTCTTTCGCGGCCCAGGGCAAAAACATCCAGGTTGACGCCAGCTACGTTGGCACTACTTTTCTCGACGTCACCGGGACAGGCGCTGTGAGCCAAGAAACGTTCAATTTAACCGGCAGCGGGAGCGGCTCGGTGCAGGTCACGAATGCCAACGCCGCATCGACAATTGATTACATCAACGTGACTCAGGTGTATAGCACCATCACCGCCACAAATGTAACGGTGACGGCGAATATACCCAGTGGCGACGAGGCCGTCTTTGCGGACAACCTCACGGGCAACTTCGCCGGCATATACAGCTCGGTGACCCAGTCCTACTATGTCGCGTTTGCCTACCCGACTAACTCAATCCAGTTCAACGGCACCAGCGGCTGCAATGAGGTCCTCGTCGCCGGGACCGACGCTATCAGCCAAGAAACCTTTGACTTAACCAGCGCCGAGGGCGGCGATGTCCAGCTCACCAATTCCAACAGCACTTTGACGATCGATTACGCCAACGTGATCCTTGTGGATAGCACTATCAACCCCACGAATGTGACGGTGACGGCGAACCTTGTCACTAGCGATGAGGCCGTCTTTGCGGACAACCTTACGGGCAACTTCGCCGGGATATTCAGCCAGCTTACCAGTTCCTATTATGTCGAAATTGCCTACCCGACCAATTCGATCCAGTTCACCGGGACCAGCGGGTGCAATCAGGTCCAAATCGCCGGAACAGGCGCTATCAGCCAAGAGACGTTTGATTTAGCTAGTGCGGAGAGCGGCGACGTCCAGCTCACGAATGCCAACAGCACTTTGACTATTGATTACATCAACGTGACCTTGGTGAATAGCACCATCAACCCCACGAATGTGACGGCGACGGCGAACTTACCCACTAACGACGAGGCTTTCTTTGCGGACTACGTTTCGGGCAATTTGGCGGGGATATTCAGTTCGGCGACCAATTCCTTTTATGTCCAGTTTGACTACCCGACCAACTTGATCCATTTCAATGGCACGAGCGGCTGCAATGAGGTCATCGCCGTCGGGACCGGCACTATCAGCCAAGAAACGTTTGATTTCACCGGGCCCGCGAGCGGCGACGTTCAGCTCGCGAATGCCAACAGCACGTTGAAGATCGATTACGTCGACGTCAGCCAAGTGCAAAGCGTCGTCGTCGTTCCCAATGTCACGCTGAACCTACCAACGGGCGCCCAGGCCAGCCTTGAAGACGACGGCGACCCCACGAACGGAATTTCGGGGATCACGAGTCCTTCCAGCAACTTCCCGACCACCTTGTTCGCCAATCCGGCCAACACACTGACCGTCAACACTGCTGGTGGCCATAGCCTCGTTAGACTGGAGTCCATGGACAATAGTTTTGCACCCGCCAAGGAGAACTACAACGCTCAGCCCGGCGATACCTTCCAGTTGGACGAACCCGGCGCCATGCTGGACAGCTCCGGCAACTTGATCATTGCCGATGACGGCGATGTAACTCTCCAGGCCGATACCGCCAATAGCCGCTATGTCATCAATGATCCTGGCAACCAACTCAGCCTTGTCGGTAACTTGCTCGTCTCCGGCAACACGCCGAACAACAATACAGTCTACGTGCCATTCAGCGCAGTGACTGGGGGCAATATTATCGTCAACGCCTTGGCAGCGACGGAAACCCTCACGGTCGACTATTCCCTGGGCTATTTCGCGGCTCAGGGCAAGACGATCCAGTTCTACGGCCAGCTCGGTGGCACCAATGTCCTCAACGTTGCCGGGGCAGGCATTTTCAGCCAGGTTGCTTTTGACCTCACTAGCAATTCTGGCGGCGATGTCCAAGTGACGGATCCCGATGGCATGTCAAAGATTGATTACACCAACGTCAACGCGGTGAACAGCACCATCGCCGCCTTTAATGTCGAGACGAACCTTCCCGCCGGCGCCATAGCCAGCCTCCAAGACGACGGTAACCCCACCAACGGCATCTCGGAGGTCACCAGTCTCAACGGCAGTTTCGCGACCGCCACCTTTGCCAACCCGCCCAACGCGCTGACTGTCATCACCAACGGCGGCAATAGCAATTTAATGAACAGCATTCTTGATCTGGCAGCCATGGACAACGGCTTTGCCCCCGTAACGGAGAATTTCCTCACTCAATTTGGCGACTCATTCAACGTTTTCGGGACGCCTGCCAATAAAGTCTGTTTTGCACCTGGCGGTTGGCTCTACTTCGTCGACACCACGACCGGATACCTCGACATGGCCAACCAGCATTCAGGCGCGATTACAGTGTTGTATATGCCTCCTACCAGCACTAGCGTCGACGTGTCATCAATGGACATTAACCCAAACCAGATTGCTGTAGACACAGACGTGACGCACCCGACTCAGCCCGCCACAGCCCCCGGTGGTGTCGGGGTTTACTTCCTGGTCAACACCATCATAACCACAGCCGATCTTGAAGAAGTCATCATCGTCGGTGAATTGGCGAAATTTCAAAACGGCGCCGTAGCTTTTCTTGGTTTTAACTACATCCCCGGGGTCTCTAACGTTGGCTACTTTCAGATTGCCTACGATGCCGCTTACGACACGTTGGTCTTCGTCGACCAGGATGGCAATCTTGGCATCTATCCAGATGTTGGTCCCGCGGCAACTATCGTGGGACCTGGCGTGGAAGACTTTAGCGGCAACCCCGGCCCGTATATCAGCAGGTTTGTCATCGATCCCAATACAGGCTTCGGGTATCTTGAGACTAGCGACAACAAAATCGCACAATTCACTCCCGCGGTGGGCCTCTCGCTTGCGGGTTCGAGCACGTCCTACGATTCGATAAAGACACAACCAAGCAACATGACGGCCTTGGTCGGCCTGACGGCTACCTTCACGGCGGCCAGCGCTTTTCCCAGCGACCAAGTGCAATGGTATGTCAGCAGCGACCGCGGCGCGACTTTTACTCCCTTGAGCGACTCGGAGCAGTACAGCGGCACCAACTCGGACACGCTGACTATCGGCGGGCTGACCGATAGTCAGAACAACTATCGATACGAGGCCGTGTTCACTAACTCGTTACTCGGCGACTCATCCGGATCTCTCACCAGCAATGCCGCGATCTTGAGCGTCAATCCCGGGCTGTTCTACGTCAACACTGGTCTGAGTGCCGGGGACCGCTTTACTACCGCGCCAGGGTCGACAACGAACGATGGGATTACTCCGGGAACGCCCCTGGAATCGGTACAGGAGGTGTTAGACACCTATACCATGGAACCAGGCTACATGATTTTAGTTGACGCCGGCACTTACGCGGACGGGTTCACGCTCACTGCCGCCGACGCAGGTATCGGCATCGCCGGCGCTGGCAATCAGATGTCGGTCATCGACGGCGCCGTGTCTGTGCAAGGCGCGAACGGCATTGCGGTGTATGGCCTGTCTTTTGCGGGCGGGGTCACGGTGGAGGATAATGATCCTCAAGCCGATCAATCAGACTTTTTTTCTGTCAATCCTAGCGCCCAAGGCGTGGAGTTCAACATCGGGTCCAGCACCCAGGCCGCAAATGACGGCTACTTGGCCGGCCTCGTTGGCGCGCTAACCATTGTCGGCGGCAGCGGCAGTGGCAATCGGCTAGTCGTCAACGATTCCGCCAATACCACAACTGCGGATACCGTGCAGGTCACCGGCAACGCGATCACCTTCACCGGTGGCGCGACCGCAGCAATCAACTACAGTGCGGAAGCCGGCGGTTCCTTCACCAATGGTGCCAGCAATGACGGCGTGTTGATCCTTGGCCCCGCGATGGGCAGCACTTTCAACGTCCAGGGGACGCTGGCTGGCAATACGACGGAGATTTACGGCGGGCCTGGCAATAATACCTACAATGTGACCAATGGCGGCATGACAGGAGGCGCAGCCCCGCTGGGCATCGCCGGCTTGCTCTACATTGACGACCAGGGCGGCAACGCCAACCGTTTGATCGTCGACAATTCCGGTGGCACGGCGGACCAAACGGTGACGGTGACGGCCGACAGCATCACCGGCATCGCCGCGGGGATCATCGATTTCGCTAGCACCGGCCAATTCACCGATTCAACGACGCAAGCCAATGACGGCATCCTAATCAAAGGCGCCAGCGGCGCCGGCGTGACCGGCAGCACCTTCAACGTCCAGGGCACGCTGGCCGGCAGCACGACGGAGATCGACGGGGGCTCGGGCAACGACACATATAACGTGACCAACGGGGGTATGACGGCGGGTACAGCCCCGTTGGGCATTGCAGGCATGCTCTTTATTAACGACCAGGGCGGCAGTGCGAATCGCTTGATCGTCGACAATTCCGGTGGCACAGCGAACCAAACGGTGACGGTGACGGCCAACAGCATCACCGGCATCGCCACGGGGACCATCGACTACGCTAGCACCGGCCAATTCACCGATCCAACGACGCAAGCCGATGACGGCATCCTGATCAAAGGCGCCAACGGCGGCGGCGTGACCGGCAACACCTTCGACGTCCAGGGCACACTGGGCGGGAGTACGACGCAGATCGAGGGAGATGCGACCAACGACACGTTTATAGTGTCCTCCGATGCCGGCGTACAGAACACGCCCGCCGGTGACCTCAACGGCATCGAGGGCGACCTCACTGTGGTCGGCGGCAGAGGCAGTGCCAACCAGCTCATCGTTGGCGATGTGGGCAATTCCCTCCTGGACAAATCCAACGTAGTTCTGACCACCACCACCATCGCGGGCACGACGTATCAGCAGATTCAGAACTTTGCGGGAAGCAGCGCATCAAGCAACATCAACTACACCGCTGCGGGGAGCTTCAATGACGTGGTCGGCGGCGTGGACCAGGGCGACGGCATTTTGCTGCTCGGCTCGAGCATCGGCGCCAACACTTTCAACGTTCAAAGCACACCGTCGGGCAGCACCACCGAAATCGCTCCCGGCGACGGCGCTGACTCCGTTATTGTCTCATCCAACGCCGACGTTTTTGGCACGCCAACCTCCATTCCCACCGGGATACTGGACAACATCGCCGGCAATTTGACCATCAGCGCGGGCAGCGGTCTCGCCAATCGCCTGATCGTCTCAGACCTGGGACAGACCGCCACGGTCAAAACGAACGTCATCCAAACCACGGCCAGCGTTGGCAGCACGACCTATGAGCAGATCCAGAACTTCGCCGGCACGGGCGCCGTCATCAATTACACGGCCGCCGGCGGCTTTAACGATGGTGCGCCAGGTGTTGGACCAGGCCAGGGAATCCTGCTGGTCAGTTCCAGCACTTTGGCAACGACCTTCAACGTGCGCAGCACCCTCGCGGACAGCACGACCGCCATCGAAGGAGGATCTGTCAGTAACCTGTTTACCGTTTCGTCCGATGCCGGCATTGGTGATAGCGGCGTGCTGTCCGCAGTCCTGGGCCCCCTTTCCATTGACGCCGGTAGTGGCACGGCCAATCGCCTGGTAATCAGCAACTTCGGCAGCACCCAGCCGCAGTCCGTACTCCTGACGGCTGCTAGTAATGGGTATGCAGCTATCGAGCAGATGGCGCCCGTGCCAATCTATTACAAGGCGACCGGTGGCGGCTTCTATCCGCTGGGCGCCGGCAATTCGATTCCCGGCTACGACCCGAACTTCGGCATCATCCTGCGCGGTTCGCAGGCCGCTAGCAATCAGTTTGCGATTCAAAGCACGCCAGCAAATGCCACCACACAAATCCAGGGCGATGCGACCAACGACACATTTATCGTGTCCTCCGACGCCGGCGCAGAGCACGCCCGCCGGCGACCTCAACGCCATCGAGGGCGACCTCACCATGGTCGGCGGCAGCGGGACCGGCAACCGGCTCATCGTCGGCGATGCGGGCGACATGTCCGCGGGCAAATCCAACGTCGTGTTAACCACTGCGACCATTGGCGGCACGACCTATCAACAGATTCAGAACTTCGCGGGAAGCAGCACAACCCCCAACATCAATTACACCGCCGCGGGTGCCTTTAACGATTTGATCGGCGGCGTCGATCAAGGCGACGGCATCTTGCTGCTCGGCTCTAGTTCGGGCAGCAACACCTTCAACGTGCAGAGTACACCGTTGGGCGGCACCACCGAGATCGCTCCCGGCAACGGCGCCGACTCAGTTATTGTCTCTTCCAACGCCAACGTCAATGGCGCCCCGTCCGCCACCCCCACGGGAGTGCTGAACAACATTGCCGGCAACCTCACCATCAGCGCGGGCAGCAGCACTAACGATCGGCTAATCGTAAGCGATTATGGCCAATTAACCACGCCCAAGACGAACGTCATTCAGACAACGGGCAGTATTGCCGGCACGCCCTATGAGCAACTCCAGAACTTCACCGGCACAGGCGCTGTCATCAACTACACGGCCACTGGCGGCTTCAACGATGGTGTGCCAGGAACTGGACCAGGCGACGGTGTGCTGCTGGTTGGCTCCAATACCCTGCCGACAAATTTTAACGTGCGCAGCACCCTTGCGGGCAGCACGACCGCCATCAATACCGGGCAGATCGCCGGCAGTGGTTACAGTTTCTTCAATGTTGGCAGCCTGGCACCAGCAAGCGGCGGCGTCCTGGATAACATGGCCGGCCCCTTGCTGCTGAATAGCGGCTCCGCCCTGGATGTGACCAACATCGACGACACCGGCAGCAGCAGCGCCCGGACCGGCACCTTGACCGGCACGGCGATCACCGGATTCGGCACAGCCGGCATCACCTACCACGGCATGCGCTCGCTGAACATCGGCCTGGGCAGCGGCAATGATGTCCTTACAGTCGCCAGCACCGACAGCACCAGCACCGCCATCAACACTGGCGCCGGGAACGATACAATCACGATTCAAAACGTTGAAGGCAACCTGTTGGTGCAAGGAGGCACCGGCAGCGATACCTTCGTGGTCGGCAACACCACCCGGACCATCCAGCCTCCCACCGGCTCTGTCACGCTCATTGGCGGCAGCGGCGGCGCCAATCGTGTAGTGGCCACCGCAGACGTCGATTTTACTCTCAGTAACTGGAACCTGAGCCTGTCCAACGGCGACAGCTTCAGCCTTCAATCAATCCAGCAAGCCGACCTTACGAGTGGAACCGACGACAATACATTCAACGTCACCAACTGGACCGGATTGGCCACCCTAACCGGCGGCGGCGGCGATGATACGCTGCTGTCCTACGCCCTCGGCAATCAGACCTTGACCGACACCAGCCTCGACCGCTCCGACGGCGGCACGTTCACGCTGTCGGGCATCGACCAGGCCGATCTGACCGGCGGCCCGGACAACAATATCCTGGACGCTTCCGGGTTCAGCGGCAGTGTCTGGCTTTATGGCGGTGCCGGAAATGACACCTTGATCGCCGGCTCGGGCGGCGATTACCTGGACGGCGGCAGCGGCAACGATTCGCTGGTCGGCGGTGCCGGCGACGATACCCTCGTGGGCAGCAACGGCAGCGGCGACACTATCGTCGGGGGAAAAGGCGATGACACCATCTACGGCTCGCAGGGTGCCGACAGCATCACCGGCGGCACTGGCAGCGACGTAATCTATGGCGGCGGCGCAGGCAGCTTCATCTCCGGCGGCACGGGCCCCGATACCATTACGGGGGGCGCGAACAATGACATCATCTATGGCAACGGTGGCGCGGACGTCATCGTGGCTGGCGGCAGTCATGATCTGATTTACGCCGACAACCCCTCCGGCACCGGAAACACCGGCGCGGTCAGTTACCTTTACGGGACCTATTCCGGCGAAGCAGGCGCGGGGACCGACACACTCATCGGAGGCAACGGAAATGATTTCCTCTTCGGCAGCGGCGATACCATTACTGTCGGCGGGGCCGGATCAAGCGTCGATAACAGCCTGGCGACCGATCCTTTAACCACCTCAGCGCCGGCCCCCGAGCCAACGCTGGCCGCGTTACCGACTCCCGGCAGCAGCCTCACGTTGCCGACGGGTGCTAATTACCAGGGCCGCTGGACTGCCTTCTCCGGCTCGGCGTCCGGCGGCGGTCTCAGCAACAGTCCTGGCCAGGCCATCACGCCGGCGATCGCGACGGGAGCCAACGGCGAGTACGTCGCCTGGGCCGATTCACGCAGCGGGAATTTTCAGATTGACGTTGCCTTGCTGACGCCAAACGGCTGGCAATCGCTAGGCAATTTGAATTTGGGCGGGGCCATCGTCGCCACCACCGGCGCCTCGCTACGGCCCAGCATCGCCGTCGGCGCCAATGGCCAGCCGATCGTCGCCTGGACGGTGCAAGCCGGTTTGCTCACTTCCATCTTCGTCGCCCAGTACAATCCGACAGCTAACGGCGGCGCCGGCGGCTGGACCGCGCTGGCCAATTCCCTTACTTCCGGTGGCATCAACGGCGATGGTGAGGCCGACAATGCCCAGGTAGTACAGACCGCTAGCGGCCCTGTTGTCGCTTACATTGATCGGTCCAGCGGCGTGGCCAACGTCTACGCCCAGGAGTTCGTGGGCGGCCAGTGGGTCGCGCTGGGTAGCGGTGCCGCCAGTGGCGCAGGCTTGTCCCAATCCACCACGAACGTGCAGGATCTTACTATCGCCACGGACGGCACCCATGTGGCTGTCGCCTGGTCGCAAACGGTGGGCGGCACGACGCAGGTGTATTTGCGTGAGTTTAGCGGCGGCGCGTGGAACCAGCTTGCCGGGTCGGCCACGGGCGATGGCCTAAGTCAGTCCGCGGCCCAGGCGCTGACGCCGACGCTCGCTTTCAACAATGGCAATCTGTTTGCGGCCTGGCAAGACAACAGCAGCGGGGTAACCCAGGTTTACGCCGCCACGTACAACGGCAGCGCCTGGGTCGCGGCCGGCAGCGGCGCGACGAGCGCTGGCGGCGTCTCCGCCAGCACCGGCATGGCCGGCCAACCAACGCTTGCCGCCAACGATGGCCAGCTCTACCTCACGTGGCTGGACAATCTCGTTTCCGAAGGGGGCGGCAATGCAATCGCTTCCTTCGTCAAACAGTGGAACGGCTCCGCTTTTGTGGAACAGATCGTCGGCGACGCCAGCTACAACGGCGTCGGCACGGGCCGCGGCGCCCCGGCTGCTTTGGCCCTCGCCGTCGATGGCGCCGGCCAACCGTTCCTGGCCTGGCAGGACAGTTCCTCCGGCTCACCGCAAGTTTACCTCGTCGGCAACACATTCACCGTCAATAGCGTTCATTATGTCAACGGCGTCAGCACCGTTCTGGATGCCTTCACGACTGCGACCGGCGCCGACACCAACGATGGCCTGTCGCCGGCGACCCCAAAAGCCACGGTGGCGGGCGTATTCAACGATGCCTCCCACCCAGTCCAGGCCGGCGACGCGATCTATCTCGACACCGGCAGTTACGTCGGCTTCAGCTTGACCTCAGGCGCCAACGGCGTTTACTTGCTCGGTTCACCGAAAGCTCCAACCACCATTCAGGGAGCGGTCACCATCACCGAGGCAACCAATGTCACGCTAAACAACATCATCTTTCAAGGCATCGTAACGCTGACTGATTGCAGCAATGTCACGCTGTCGGACAGTACATTCGCGGCAGGGATAGTCCTTGCCGGCGGTTCGAATAACCAGATTATTGACGACACGGTCGGCGCTGGCGGTGTCAGTCTGGTGAACGATCAGGGCAACGCAGGCCCGACGGGCACCATCATCGAAAATAACCAGATCACTGGCCCGATCGCGGTCCAGGGGACCGGCATCACCGGCCTGGTGGTTCGCTTCAATCAGCTGGACGGCGCCGATGCGGGCATTGTCCTAAGCAGCCCCGCCGCGGGCACGATCAGCGGCAATGATGTGGCGGGTGCCGCAACGGGGCTTTTGATCGGCGCTGCCTTCACCGGCTCGATCGACAACAACGAATTTACTGGCGCCAACGTGGGCGTGGCCTACCAGGCGGGGGCCTTCCTCAGTGGCAACCAGATCGACGGCAACACCACCGGCGTGGTCAGCACCGTCAGCGATCCAGCCAGCGCCCTTGGCTTCATCGCCGGCACTTTGCCCAACCAGATCTGGAACAATACGACCGGCGTGCAGCTGGTCAATGCCGCGATGCAGAACCAGCACATCTATGAGAATCAAACCGGCGTCACCGGTTCGGGCTCACTGGTGGCCGCGGATTTGGACGATGCCAACCTCATCGAGCTGAACGGCGTCGGCATCACTGGTTTCACAGGCCCGATCGAGTTTAACCGCATTGGGCGCAACACCGTTGGCATCGTTGCCGGCAGCGGTCAGTTCATCGCCCACAATCTCATTTACCGCAATGTCCAGACTGCCGTCGACATTAACGCCGTCACCACCGTGCAGTTGGTGAGTAATACCTTCTATGCGCCGACCGGCGACAACATTGACGTCAGCGGCGGCTCGAGCAACATCGAGGTCCAGGACAATATCCTTTGGACCGAAAGTGGCTACGACATCAATGTCGCCGATGATAGCCAATCCGGGTTCTTCAGCGATTGTAACGATCTTTATGCCACCGGCACCGGCAAGCTCGTGTTCTGGGATGTGGCCTTCACCGACATCCTCGACTGGCAGGACGACGTCGATCTCTATGACCTGCATTCGATTGGCAGCACCGTGGTCAATCCGCTCTGGGCCCAGCCGCGCTTTGTTGGCCTTGGCCAGGATGATTACCGTGTGTTTGACGTGACGGCCGGGCTGCGCTTCACCAGTCCGACCATCGGCACCGCCAATCCGATCACCGACGAAGGCCTGGCAAACCCCCAGAATCTGCTGACCGATCCTGGATTCGAGAATGGCTTGACCGGCTGGTCGGTCAATCCGGGCGCCACGACGCAGGGCGCCAATCCCAGCCCGTTTTCGGGCAACGCGTATTTCGTGGCCGGCACTTCGACCGTCGGCACGGCGTCACAAACCATCAATCTGCTTGCCGCCGGTTTTAGCGCGGTCGAGCTCGACTCGCAAAACCTGGTGGTGGTCTTCGGCGGGCGCATCCGTTCCACCGACGCCGTGGCCGACGCAACGGCACAGATTACGCTGACCTTCTTTGATGCCTCGGGCACGGTTCTCGGCCACGACACGGCGACGGCCCATAATGTCGGCGATCGCTGGGAGCTGGTCGGCGACCGCGTGGCCATTCCCGCTGGCACGCGCAGCATCAGCTATGCCTACCAAAGTTTACTGGTCTCCGGCTCCACCAATGACAGTGCTCTGGACGGTGCTTTTGTGATGGTGCAGGCGAGCTCGGTCGCTCCCGACCAGGGCGCCTACGGCAACACGACTTACCAGAGCACCGAAAGCACGGCGACCCGTATCGCCCTGCACACCCCTGACCTTTACCTCAACTGGGTGGAAAACGTGTCCCACTTGATTGAGTGGACCACGTACAACAACGCCACCCAGGCATCGGTGCGGATCGACCTGTACCAAGAAGGGCCGAATGGGCCGCAATTTTTGGCCAACATCACGCCCGGCACGCCGGACACCGGCCAATTCCTGTGGGCGCCAGTCAACAATAGTATCGGCTACGGCACACTCGGTTTGTTCATACAGGTGTCCCTGGTGGGCGAGTCAAACGTCGTGGACCGCAGCACCGAGCCGTTTGCCGTGCCGGAAAACACCAATACCTACTTCGTCAACGGGCCCAGCACGACCAATGCCCAGTATGCTACTGCTATTGGCAGCAACCGCAACACCGGCAAGACGGCCGCCTCGCCCTTGCCGGACATGGCCATCGTGCTGCGGACCTACAGCGTCGGGCCGACGCAGACGATTTATGTCGATCCCGGCACTTACCTGCAATTCGCGCCGCTGGTCATCACGGCAACCGTGGGGATTGGCGACGACCAGGGGTTCATCATGACCGGTCCGACCAACGGGCAAACCGCCGCCATCGGGTTCGCCAATCCGCTCACCGTGGCCACTGTTCTGGAAATCAACAACGCCAGTTATGTAACCTTGGAAAACTTCGCGCTCGACGCCGGCACGATTGGCCTGTGGGTTCACAACAACAGCATCAATTTCACCGGCGCCAACCTCACCGTTGCCGACAACCAAACCGCAGGCATCCGCATTGAGACAGGCGCCACAGCCGCTTCCCTGACGAACATCATCGCCAATTCAAACGGCAACGATGGCATCTATGTCAATGGCAGCGTCGGCAGTTTGACCGGCAGCGACGTCTACAACAATGGAGGTTATGGCATCTATGTCAATGGTGCTATTTCCAACTTGACCGGCAGCACGGTGCATGACAACGGCAACACGGGCATAGTCCTGAACAACCCAGGCGCCATGCAAATCGAAAGCTCGGCAGTTTTTGACAACGCCGGCGACGGCATCGATGTCTATAACAGTGCGGGCCTTGCCGTGATCGGCAATCCTAATGTGTCCCTGCCATTAGGCAATAAGATTTATGACAACACGAACTTAGGAATATACGCTGATGGAAATGTCACCGTGGCGGGCAATGCCGTTTACGGTAGCACGCAGGGCATCGAGCTGAATGACGGCGCCGCCGCGGCCAGCAACGTGGTCTATCTCAACGGCACGGGCATCCTGGCCGGCTACGGCACCGGCACCGTCAGCGACAACCGGGTCTATGCCAACAGCGGCACCGGCATCATTGTCGAAACTGGCGGCAGCACTATCACGGGCAATACCATCTACAGCAATGCCACGGGCATTGTTGACCAGACCTACTACGCCTACTACACCGCGGTAACGATCAGCAACAACCTGGTCTACGCCAACAGCAACCTTGGCATCGGCTTGGTACGTGCCTTAAATACATTGATCGTCAACAACACCGTCTATCAACTCGTTGGCGACGCGGTGCAGGTGAATGGCGGGTCGCAGAGCATACAGGCTGCGCAATAATATCCTGTGGACTCAGGCTGGCTACGACATCGACGTGGCCGCCGATAGCGAGCAAGGCTTTGCAAGCGACTACAACGATGTCTACGACACCGGCGCCGGGTCAGTCGGTTTTTGGCAGGGCAGCCCTCAAACAACGCTTGACGCCTGGCAAGCGGCCACGCTGAACGATCAGGACAGCCTGTCGAGCGATCCGCTTTTCGTCTCGCCCGCCGGAGCAAATGGGCTGCCTGGCTATGCCGGTCCCAATGATGACGGCCGGGACAATGACTTTCACCTGCAAAGCACAACGGGCAGTGACCATGGCGATTCACTGGCACCGGTGGTGGACACCACGACGGGATTTCCGACGCTTTTGATGGGTGTGTGGACTCCGGATGCGGCGGAATCGCCGGGAATTGACCGCGGTGCCCCAACCGATAGTTTCGCAAATGAGCCCACCCCCAATGGCGGGTTCATCAATCTCGGCAGCGACGGCAACACGGCCGAGGCCTCGCTTAGTCCAAGCCAGTATCTCAATGTGCTGAAGCCCAACGGCGGCGAAACGTGGCCGGAGGAACAGGCCTTTTCCATTGTTTGGCGCAGCCAAGATTCCCTGGGTACGGTTACCATCGAGCTATTGCAACAAGGCAATCCCACGCCCGTACTAACCATTGCCAGCGGCGTGCCTGATAATGGCACATATGTCTGGGCAATTCCTCAGTCGCTCGCGCCAGCCAATGATTATGTGATTCAGGTTAGCAGCGATGGTTTGCCCGGCGTTCTGGGTCAAAGTGCCGCGCCGTTCTCAATTACCGCCCCTATCACTGTGTTTTATGTCAATGAAGCCACTGGTAACAACGGCAACAACGGCTTCACCGCGGCTACACCCAAGGCTTCGATCCAGGCTGTGCTGCTGGCCTATCAACTTCTTCCAGGCGACATCATCCTCGTCACTGCCGGCAATTATAACCTCACGACCAACCTCGTCCTGACCGCCGCCGATTCCGGCATAACGATTGAGGGCGTCGATGATCCCACAAATCCCGGCCTGCAAGCCGTGCTCGATCGGGGCAACAGCGCCAGTGGCAGCTACGTGGTGGAGCTGGCTGGGGCGACGAATGTCACTCTGCAAAATCTGGCCATCACCGGAGGCCTGATCGGCGTTTACACCGATCCTGGCTCGGGCAGCACCGGTTTGACCGTCAGCGGCTGCTTTATCTATGACAACGTCCAGTCCGGTATCGATTTGGAAACCTCCAACGACCAGGCCACGCTGACAGGCAATACGCTGTACGGAACCGGCAGCGGTGGTCAAAGTACCGGCATCGTCGCGGTTGACGTCGCGAGCATGCTCTTTACGGCCAACACGCTGCATGACTGTGCTATTGGCATTCAGGCCAGTGGCAGCGGCACGATCAGCGGCAACACGGTTTATGCTGCTTCGAACATTGGCATTTATGTGTTCTCCACGGGCCTGGTGATCAGCGCCAATACGGTCTTCGGCTCGTCCACGGGCATTTTTACCTCAGATAATTATTCTTACTATGCCACCGCCAGCACGCTGGTCACGGCGAACACAATCCATGACAACACGGTGGGCATCGAACTGCAGTACGGCGCCGCCGCGGCCAGCAACGTGGTTTATCTTAACGGCACGGGCATCCTGGTCGGCTACGGCGCCAGCACCGTCAGCGACAACCGGGTCTATGCCAACAGCGGCACCGGCATCTTTGTGCAGACTGGCGGCTGCACTGTCACGGGTAATACCCTCTACAGCAATGCCACGGGCATTTTGGACCAGCCCTACTACGAGTACTCCACTGCGGTAACGATCAGCAACAACCTGGTCTACGCCAACAGCAACCTTGGCGTAGGCCTGGTACGTGCCTTCAATACGTCGATCGTCAACAACACCGTCTATCAGCTCGTCGGCGACGCGGTGCAGGTGAATGGCGGCTCGCAGAGTACAGAGCTGCGCAATAATATCCTCTGGACTCAGGCTGGCTACGACATCGACGTGGCCGCCGACAGCGAGCAGGGCTTCGACAGCGACTACAACGATCTATATGCGACGGCCAACGGCGAACTCGGTCAGTGGGCCAGCTTCGACTTCACCAACCTGGCGGACTGGTACTACGAGCTGGGGCTGGACGGTCATAGTTTGACGGCTGATCCGCAGTTCATCAACCCGGCGGGCGCTGACGGCATCCTGGGCTATAGCTTGTCCACGGTGGGCGCGGCGAGATTATCCAGACCGGCGATCCCGGCTTCAGCACGACGGGTTCGTGGTCCACGGCCAGCGGCGGTCTGAGCGGCACGGTGTTGCTGCACAACGCTGGTAATGCCGATGGCGGCGTGGCCAGTTGGACGTTCACCGGCCTGACGCCTGGCGCCACCTACCAAATCGCCGCCACCTGGCCGGCGTATTATGTCAACAATGAAACCCGGTATTCCGTGCTGAGCGGCGGCCAGACGGTGGCGAGTTACTCGGTCAGCCAATATTATTCACCAACTGGCTTCATCGACGCCGGTGTCAGTTGGGATGTGGTGGCCGACGTGCAGGCCAGCGGCAGTACGTTGGTGGTGCAACTGCCCAGCCAGACGCCAGGCGGCTATGGCAACGTGGTCGCCGACGCGGTGCGGTTGCAGCAGATTGTCGGCGAAGGCGGCGGCGATGACGATTTCCATGTGCCGAGTACGTCGCCGACCGTGGATGCCGGCGATCCGGAGTCGCTCTACCTGGGTGAGCCCACGCCCAATGGCGGCCGCATCAACCAGGGCTACGATGGCAACACCGCTCAGGCGGCCACCAGTGCAGCGCAACTGGTGCAGGTGCTGGCCCCTACCGCGCTCGACAAGGTGCAGGTCGGCCAGCCGGTGACCATCTCGTGGCGCAGTGCCGGATTGACCGCCACGCAGCCGGTGGCCCTCATCAACACCGGTGGTTCAGCGGTAGACAACTGGGCGGCAGACAGTTACCAGACGGAGGGCTACTCCTCGAGCTCGTTCACCAACCCAGTGGACACCAGCGGCGTCACGGACCCGGCGCCCCAGGCGGTCTACCAGTCGTATGCCTATGCTTTCTACGGCGTGGGCAGCCAACTGGCCTATAATCTGCCGGTGCCCGATGGCACGTACACGGTGCGGCTGGACTTCGCCGAGCCGACCACGTATTTCAGTGCCGGAGAGCGCGTCTTCGACGTGCTGCTCCAAGGGCAGGTGGTTCAGGCCAATTACGACATCGTGGCGGCAGCCGGCGCGGACCAGACGGCGACGGAACTGACGTTCACGGTGGCAGCCACGGGCGGCAGCGGCATCACCCTGGCGCTGGTCAACGACACCTACTACCCGGCGCTGCTATCCGGCATCGAGGTGACAGCCGCCAACCCCTTGGGGGTGGCCATTCCCACGGTAAATCTGCAACTGTCCACCGACAACGGCACGACCTGGACGCCGCTGGCCAGCGGCGTGGGCATGGATCGCTTTGGCCGGGGCAGCTTTACCTGGACACCGACCACTACGACAACGGGGGCCACGGCGCTGATTCGCGTGCAGGCCAATGATGCCACGCAGACGCAAGGGCTCTCCGGGGCGTTCCTGATCGCCAACGGCGGAACTAGCTACTACGTCAACGCCAATTCCACGACGGGTGATGTGTTCACGACGGCGCCGGGAAACAACGCCAACAGCGGCAAGAGTCCCGACCAGCCCATGGCCAGTCTGCAGGCTGTGCTGACGGTATATCACCCGAATGCGGGGGACACCATCTATGTCGATACCGGCGTTTATGATCTGCCTGTCAATTTGGTGCTGACGGCGCAGGACAGCGGAGTGACCATCGTCGGCCCGAGTACCGAGGCGCAGTGCTAAATCGTGGCAACAGCGCGGCCGGCAGCTACGCGGCGGAGTTGGCCGGGGCCACGGGGGTGACGCTGGAAGACCTGGCTGTGACGGGGGGCCAGGTTGGCATCTACGCGGACGCCGGTTCGGGCAGCACCGGCCTGACAGTCAGCGACTGCACGATTTACGACAACCAGCAAGCCGGCATCGATTTGGAAACCTCCAACGACCAGGCCACGCTGACAGGCAATACGCTGTACGGAACCGGCAGCGGTGGTCAAAGTACCGGCATCGTCGCGGTTGACGTCGCGAGCATGCTCTTTACGGCCAACACGCTGCATGACTGTGCTATTGGCATTCAGGCCAGTGGCAGCGGCACGATCAGCGGCAACACGGTTTATGCTGCTTCGAACATTGGCATTTATGTGTTCTCCACGGGCCTGGTGATCAGCGCCAATACGGTCTTCGGCTCGTCCACGGGCATTTTTACCTCAGATAATTATTCTTACTATGCCACCGCCAGCACGCTGGTCACGGCGAACACAATCCATGACAACACGGTGGGCATCGAACTGCAGTACGGCGCCGCCGCGGCCAGCAACGTGGTTTATCTTAACGGCACGGGCATCCTGGTCGGCTACGGCGCCAGCACCGTCAGCGACAACCGGGTCTATGCCAACAGCGGCACCGGCATCTTTGTGCAGACTGGCGGCTGCACTGTCACGGGTAATACCCTCTACAGCAATGCCACGGGCATTTTGGACCAGCCCTACTACGAGTACTCCACTGCGGTAACGATCAGCAACAACCTGGTCTACGCCAACAGCAACCTTGGCGTAGGCCTGGTACGTGCCTTCAATACGTCGATCGTCAACAACACCGTCTATCAGCTCGTCGGCGACGCGGTGCAGGTGAATGGCGGCTCGCAGAGTACAGAGCTGCGCAATAATATCCTCTGGACTCAGGCTGGCTACGACATCGACGTGGCCGCCGACAGCGAGCAGGGCTTCGACAGCGACTACAACGATCTATATGCGACGGCCAACGGCGAACTCGGTCAGTGGGCCAGCTTCGACTTCACCAACCTGGCGGACTGGTACTACGAGCTGGGGCTGGACGGTCATAGTTTGACGGCTGATCCGCAGTTCATCAACCCGGCGGGGCTGACGGCATCCTGGGCTATAGCTTGTCCACGGTGGGCGCGGCGCAGATTATCCAGACCGGCGATCCCGGCTTCAGCACGACGGGTTCGTGGTCCACGGCCAGCGGCGGTCTGAGCGGCACGGTGTTGCTGCACAACGCTGGTAATGCCGATGGCGGCGTGGCCAGTTGGACGTTCACCGGCCTGACGCCTGGCGCCACCTACCAAATCGCCGCCACCTGGCCGGCGTATTATGTCAACAATGAAACCCGGTATTCCGTGCTGAGCGGCGGCCAGACGGTGGCGAGTTACTCGGTCAGCCAATATTATTCACCAACTGGCTTCATCGACGCCGGTGTCAGTTGGGATGTGGTGGCCGACGTGCAGGCCAGCGGCAGTACGTTGGTGGTGCAACTGCCCAGCCAGACGCCAGGCGGCTATGGCAACGTGGTCGCCGACGCGGTGCGGTTGCAGCAGATTGTCGGCGAAGGCGGCGGCGATGACGATTTCCATGTGCCGAGTACGTCGCCGACCGTGGATGCCGGCGATCCGGAGTCGCTCTACCTGGGTGAGCCCACGCCCAATGGCGGACGGGCCAACCTGGGTTACGACGGCAACACCGCCCAGGCGGCCACCAGTGCAGCGCAACTGGTGCAGGTGCTGGCCCCTACCGCGCTCGACAAGGTGCAGGTCGGCCAGCCGGTGACCATCTCGTGGCGCAGTGCCGGATTGACCGCCACGCAGCCGGTGGCCCTCATCAACACCGGTGGTTCAGCGGTAGACAACTGGGCGGCAGACAGTTACCAGACGGAGGGCTACTCCTCGAGCTCGTTCACCAACCCAGTGGACACCAGCGGCGTCACGGACCCGGCGCCCCAGGCGGTCTACCAGTCGTATGCCTATGCTTTCTACGGCGTGGGCAGCCAACTGGCCTATAATCTGCCGGTGCCCGATGGCACGTACACGGTGCGGCTGGACTTCGCCGAGCCGACCACGTATTTCAGTGCCGGAGAGCGCGTCTTCGACGTGCTGCTCCAAGGGCAGGTGGTTCAGGCCAATTACGACATCGTGGCGGCAGCCGGCGCGGACCAGACGGCGACGGAACTGACGTTCACGGTGGCAGCCACGGGCGGCAGCGGCATCACCCTGGCGCTGGTCAACGACACCTACTACCCGGCGCTGCTATCCGGCATCGAGGTGACAGCCGCCAACCCCTTGGGGGTGGCCATTCCCACGGTAAATCTGCAACTGTCCACCGACAACGGCACGACCTGGACGCCGCTGGCCAGCGGCGTGGGCATGGATCGCTTTGGCCGGGGCAGCTTCACCTGGACCCCGACCGCCACCACCACGGGGGCCACGGCGCTGATTCGCGTGCAGGCCAATGATGCCACGCAGACGCAAGGGCTCTCCGGGGCGTTCCTGATCGCCAACGGCGGAACTAGCTACTACGTCAACGCCAATTCCACGACGGGTGATGTGTTCACGACGGCGCCGGGAAACAACGCCAACAGCGGCAAGAGTCCCGACCAGCCCATGGCCAGTCTGCAGGCTGTGCTGACGGTATATCACCCGAATGCGGGGGACACCATCTATGTCGATACCGGCGTTTATGATCTGCCTGTCAATTTGGTGCTGACGGCGCAGGACAGCGGAGTGACCATCGTCGGCCCGAGCACCGAGGGCGCAGTGCTAAATCGTGGCAACAGCGCGGCCGGCAGCTACGCGGCGGAGTTGGCCGGGGCCACGGGGGTGACGCTGGAAGACCTGGCTGTGACGGGGGGCCAGGTTGGCATCTACGCGGACGCCGGTTCGGGCAGCACCGGCCTGACAGTCAGCGACTGCACGATTTACGACAACCAGCAAGCCGGCATCGATTTGGAAACCTCCAACGACCAGGCCACGCTGACAGGCAATACGCTGTACGGAACCGGCAGCGGTGGTCAAAGTACCGGCATCGTCGCGGTTGACGTCGCGAGCATGCTCTTTACGGCCAACACGCTGCATGACTGTGCTATTGGCATTCAGGCCAGTGGCAGCGGCACGATCAGCGGCAACACGGTTTATGCTGCTTCGAACATTGGCATTTATGTGTTCTCCACGGGCCTGGTGATCAGCGCCAATACGGTCTTCGGCTCGTCCACGGGCATTTTTACCTCAGATAATTATTCTTACTATGCCACCGCCAGCACGCTGGTCACGGCGAACACAATCCATGACAACACGGTGGGCATCGAACTGCAGTACGGCGCCGCCGCGGCCAGCAACGTGGTTTATCTTAACGGCACGGGCATCCTGGTCGGCTACGGCGCCAGCACCGTCAGCGACAACCGGGTCTATGCCAACAGCGGCACCGGCATCTTTGTGCAGACTGGCGGCTGCACTGTCACGGGTAATACCCTCTACAGCAATGCCACGGGCATTTTGGACCAGCCCTACTACGAGTACTCCACTGCGGTAACGATCAGCAACAACCTGGTCTACGCCAACAGCAACCTTGGCGTAGGCCTGGTACGTGCCTTCAATACGTCGATCGTCAACAACACCGTCTATCAGCTCGTCGGCGACGCGGTGCAGGTGAATGGTGGCTCCCAGAGCATACAGCTTCGCAACAACATCCTGTGGACTCAGGCTGGCTACGACATTGACGTGGCCGCCGACAGCGAACAAGGTTTCGACAGCGATTACAACGACCTCTACAAGGGCACGGACCCCAACGCTCACGTTGGTTCTTGGGGCTCAGTGACTCAGGATGGCCTGGCGGCGTGGCAGACGGCGAGCGCCGGCGATGCTCATTCCATTAGCGCCGACCCCAAATTTGTGGACATCGCCGGCGCCGATAACATCCTTGGCTATGCCCCGGTGAACGGCGTCTACGTGAATGGCGGCGACGACGACAACTTCTATCTCAGCGCCGGCTCCCCAGCCATCAACTGTGGCGATTCGTGGGACGCGCCGCCCACCGACATTACGGGCGCCAGCCGGGTGGACGACCCGGGAACGCCCAATACCGGCTCACCCGATTACTTCAGCGCCGTCGAGAGTTCCAGCTTGTTCGCCGCCACCGGCACGGCTCAAGGCTGGCAGGGAACAAACACCGACTTCAACCTCAATCTGCCCTTCGCGTTCACCTTCTACGGCACCAGTTACACGCAAGTGCAGGTGTCGACCGAGGGCTTTCTGCAATTCGATTACGCGGGCAACACCGGCTATGCTGGCGATCCGAACAACAGCGACGACGCACTAATCACCAACCGGCGCATTGCCCCCCTTTGGGCCGACCTGACTACCAGTGCTCCGGGCGACGACATCTTCGTCGATATATCCGTGGCGGGGCAAGTGACGATCAGCTGGCAGGCCACCAACCTGGCGGACAATAGCCAGGTGAATTTCGACGTCGTCTTGTTCTCCAGCGGCGACTTCCGTTTCGATTACGGCAGCGGCAACACCAATCTCACGGCGACCGTCGGCATTGCCTACGGCAACGGCATGGCTTACAAACTGCTGAGCGGCTACGACAACCAGGCCAATCTGAGCAATGCCAATTCCGTGCTGTGGACATTGGCGCCAGGCTATGTGGACCTCGGCGCGTATGCGTTCCAGGGTTCGAGTCTCGACAAAACGCCACCGGGAGTCGTGAGCACTAGCACTGGCTCACCCTATGTCGTCAACCAGCTCACGGTATCGTTGACCAAGCCTGTCAACCCCATCGACGCCGTCGCGCCGGCATTGTACGAATTGCGCAAGGCCGGCAGCCATGGCTTCGGCAGTTCGGACGATGTGATTTACACGCTGGCGCCGCAGTACACTGCCAACAGCACGGTGATCACGTTCGGCATTCAAGGCTTGAAAGCAGGCGAGTTGCCTCCAGGCAGCTATCGGTTCACGATTTTCAACATCGGCATTTCCGGCCTCCACGGCCTCAACGGACTGTTGCTCGACGGCAGCGGGGACGGCATGCCCGGCGGCGATTATGTGTACAACTTCACGATCACGCCGCCGCCCAGCGTTTCGTTGGTCACGCCGGTTGACGGGCCGGCCTCGGGTCTCACATCGGTCGTTATCACCGGCTCGGACTTTACTGCCGCCACGGCGGTGGACTTTGGCACAGGACGTCCGGCGGCCTCGTTCGTCGTGGATTCCGACAACATGATTACCGCCATCAGTCCGCCGGGCGTGGTCGGACCAGTGGACGTGACGGTGAGCACGCCGGCCGGCACCTCCCAAACCGCGCCTGCCGACCAGTTCACATACGTCGCCGCACCGATTGTTGCAGGTATCAGTCCAACGAACGGCGCAACGACGGGCGGCACGACGGTGATCATCAGCGGTTCGGCATTCACAGGCGCCACCGCGGTGGACTTTGGCGCGGGCCATCCGGCGACCATGTTTGTCGTGAATTCCGATGGCCAGATCACGGCCACCAGTCCACCAGGCGTGGCTGGCTCAGTGGATGTGACGGTGACGACGGTGGGCGGCACTTCCCAAGCTTCGCAGCGCGATGAGTTCACCTATGGCGCCGCCCATTTTATGATTACCGCGCCTGGCAGCACCCTGGCGGGCAGCGCATTGGTTTTCACCGTGACCGCTGAGGACGCGCTCGGGCGCCACCGCCGCAAGTTACACTGGCACGGTGCACATCACCAGCAGCGATGGACAAGCCATTATGTCGGCTGACGGCACCTTGACGGGCGGCGTCGGCATTTTTGGTGTGACGTTGCGCACGGCAGGCAACCAGACGCTCACAGCCACGGACACAACCATCGGTAACCTTACCGGCACCAGCGCGGCGATTTCGGTCACCGGCCTGGCCGCCAATCATTTCGCGGTATCGGCCCCCCCTACCGGGATCACCGGCAAGGCTATGAGCTTCACCGTCACTGCTGAAGACCCGTTCAACAACACTGCCGCCAGCTACACGGGCACCGTCCATTTCACCAGCAGCGACGCCAACGCCTTGCTGCCTGGCAATGCCACGCTTGTGAATGGTGCAGGCGTCTTCAGCGTCACTCTGGAATCACCTGGCAGCCAGACCCTCACTGCCACCGACGCGAGCGCCGCCGCTATCACAGGCACGAGCAGCACCATCCTAACCCGGGGCCTTGCCGTCACCAGCCTGGCGCCCACCTCCACCGGCTTCGTCGCGACATTCGACAAACCATTCAATCCCACGATGCTCAACCTCTACGACGCCACAAGCGGCGGCGGGGTCGATGACGTGCTGCTAACCGGCCCCGGCGCGCCGCAGACGTCATTCCACGGCTCGCTCATCGTCAGCGGCAACGATCAGACCGTCACCTTTGTCAAAACCAGCAATTTCACCAGTGTCGGCTTCAATCCCGGCACCGGCGTACTGGCGGCGGGCACCTACACCGTGACCTTCCGCGGCGCCACCAACGGTTTCGTGGACAGCCTGGGCGATCCGCTCGACGGCGTCAACGCCGGCAACCCGGCCGGCAGCAACTACGTCATGACTTTTGTGGTGGCCGCGCCGCCCGTCTCCGTCGGCATCCCGGCCTTCGCCCGTGGGCCAGATAGCGCCGATCCTATCAATCTGCCCAACAGCGCGACGACTGGCATTCCGCTCAACGTCAGCGTCGGCAGCGGAATAACCTCGGGCAAGTTCACTTTGCAATACAATCCGGCGCTCTTGAGCATCACCGGGGTCACTGTCAACACGTCCTTGACGGGCGCTTCGCTGTCGCTCGACGCGGCCTCGACGCCAGGCATCGCCATCCTGGATTTCAGCAGTCCGACAGCGTTGACGCAGACAGGGCCGCTTCGCCTGGGCGGCCTGGTGGCGACGGTGCCAAACTCGGCGGCCTCGCTGTATAAATCCAAAGCACTGCTGCACTGGAGCGGCACAACGCTCAACAACGGGGCCATTGCCGCCCAGGGCGACGACTCCGTTGAAATTGTGGCCTATTTCGGCGATGCGGCGGGGATGGCGATCGGCAGTTTGAGCGGCACCGATGTATCGGATATTTCGGCGGTGGCGACCGGGTTAGGCACCAATTCCGCCCTCGGCACACTTGGCGGCTTCGCGGCGTTTCCGCAGGTCGACCCGGCGATCATCGCCGATCTCAACAACGATGGTCTGGTGGACGCTTCCGACGTCACTTTGCTTAATTCGGTCCTGGCCGGCATTCCACGCGCCCAGATTCCGGCGATTCCGACCGGTTTGACGATTACGACCATTGCTGGCGCGCCAATGGTGACAGGGGTCAGTCCGCCAAGCGGCTCCACGATGGGCGGCACCACGGTTTTCATCAGCGGGTCGGGTTTCATCGGCGCCACGGCGGTTGATTTCGGCACAGGCAACGCCGCCGCTTCGTTTGTCGTGAATTCGCAAAATCAGATCACCGCCACCAGCCCGCCGGACACGGCCGGACCCGTGGACGTGACCGTGACCACGGCGGCCGGCACCTCCCCAACATCGCTGGATGACCAGTTCGGTTACGTCCTTAATCAATTCCTCATCAGCGCCGGCCAACGCCACGGCGGGCATGCCAGTGAGTTTTACAGTCACGGCCTTAAATGCCAGCGGCAATTTGTTCGGGGGTTACTCCGGCACCGTCCGCTTCGCCGTCTCGGACGGCCAGGCAATGCCGCCGGCCAACGCGACTTTGACCTCCGGAAGCGGAGTTTTCAGCATTACTTTGAAGACTGCCGGCATCCAAACCTTGACGGTCTCCGACGCGCTTTCAACCAGCTTCCTCGCGGCCACCGCCACCATCACCGTCCACGCGGCGACGGCGACGCACCTCGCGGTCACCGCGCCAGCCTCCACTGCAGCGGGTGTGCCGTCAGCAGTCACCGTGACGGCGCAGGATTCTTACGGCAACACTGCATCCACTTACTCCGGCACAGTCCACTTGTCCTGCACTGACAGTGCCGCCGCTCTTCCGGCTGACAGTGCCTTGACGTTTGGCCTTGGCATCTTCAGCGTGACTTTCATAACGCCAGGCAGTCAATTGCTGACGGCCACCGACATCAACACCAATACGATTGCCGGCACCAGTAAAACCGTAGCGGTTAGCATTAACGCGGCAGCCGCCACGCATTTCCTTGTCAGCGCGCCCAGCAATAGCCTGGCGGGCAATGTATTGGTTTTCACCGTAACCGCTGAAGACGCCCAGGGCACCACGGCCACCAGTTACACCGGCACGGTGCACATCAACAGCAGCGACGGCCAGGCTCTCTTGTCATCCGACGCCACGTTGACGGCTGGCGTCGGCATTTTCGCCGCCACGTTGCGAACGGCGGGTGATCAGACTCTGAACGCCACTGACACAACAAACGGCGACCTCACCGGCACCAGCGCGGCGATCACGGTTGGCGCTGCTGCCGCCAGTCATTTTACGGTATCGGCCCCTGCCCTCGCCATCACCGGCGACGCCGTGGCCATCACGGTCACCGCCAAGGATCCCTTCAATAACACCGCCGCCGGCTACACCGGCACGATCCATTTCAGCAGCAGTGACGCCGCCGCCATGCTGCCTGGCAACACCACACTGACCAACGGCGCTGGCGTCTTCAGCGTCACCCTGCAATCTCTGGGCAGCCAGACACTCACGGTCACGGACGCAAGCGCCGCCACCATCGCCGGCACCAGCGGTACTATCGCCACGCGCGGTCTCACGGTCACCAGTCTGACGCCCACGTCCACAGGGTTCGTCGCCACCTTCGACAAACCCTTCAATCCGACCCTGCTCGACCTCTACGACGCCAGCACCGGCGGCGGGGGCGATGACGTGCTGCTAACCGGACCCAATGCGCCGCAGATTTCTTTCCACGGCTCGCTGATCGTCAGCGGCAACGATGAAACAATTACCTTCGTCAAAACCAGCAACTTCACTAGCGCCAACTTCAATCCCGGCACAGGCGTGCTGGCGGCAGGCACCTACACCGTCACTTTCCGCAGCGCGTGCAACGGCTTCGCGGACAGCCTGGGCGATCCGCTCGATGGCCTCAACAACGGCAACCCGGCGGGCGGCAATTACGTCGCGACTTTCGTGGTGACCGCGCCGCCGGCGATCGTCGGCATCCCAGCTTTCGCGCGGGGCCCGGACAGCGCCGATGCGATCAACCTGCCCAACAGCGCGACGACTGGCATTCCGCTCAATGTCAGCGTCGGAAGCGGAATAACCTCGGGCAAGTTCACTTTGCAATACAATCCGGCGCTCTTGAGCATCACCGGAGTCGCCGTCAACACGTCCTTGACGGGCGCTTCGCTGTCGCTCGACGCGGCCTCGACGCCGGGCACCGCCATCCTGGATTTCAGCAGCCCGACAGCGTTGACGCAAACGGGGGCACTTCGCCTGGGCGGCCTGGTGGCAACGGTGCCGAACTCGGCGGCCTCGCTGTATAAATCCAAAGCACTCCTGCACTGGAGCGGCGTGACACTCAACAGCGGCGCCATTGCCGCCGAGGGTGACGACTCCGTGGAGATTGTGGCCTATTTTGGCGATGCCTCGGGGTCGGCTAACGGCAGCCTGAGCGCTGGCGACGGCTCGGATATCCTGGCTGTGGCGACCAACTTCAGCACTAACGTTGCCCTGGGAACGCTGGGCGGGCTCTCGGCGTTTCCCTTGGCAGATCCGGTGATCATTGCCGATCTCAACAACGACGGCCTGGTGGATGCTTCCGACGTCACTTTGCTTAATTCGGTGCTGGCCGGCATTCCGCGGGCACAAATACCGACGATTCCGACGGGTCTGCCAATTGCGGCCACCGGCCCCGATCCGAATTTGAGTTTGCCCGCCGTGCTTCAGGTCACGCCAGGCGCCATCGTCGTCGTTCCCGTGAACATCGACACCGCCCATCCCAGCGGCAGCACCGGTGCGACCGAAGCTATTTTGGCGCTGAAATACAATCCGCAGGTGGTCAGCGTGTCGGCGGCGGACGTGCGGGCGGGATCACTGACCAACGGCTGGCAGTTGACGACAGTGGTGAATGCCCAAGCAGGTGAGATTGGCATCGACCTGTGGAGCACGACGCCCATTCAAACAACGGCTGGCGGCAGCCTGGTGACGATTACGATGCACATACTTAGCACGGCTCCAGCAGGTTCGACGGATTTGATGTTAATGAACCAGGTGAATCCGACGGGTCAGCGAGTGTTTACGACCACGGTTTCGGACAGCCTGGGCGCCTTTGTTTTGCAAATGAATAGTGGACAGTGGGCAGGTGGCAGTGGGCAGTTTGCGTTGGCCAACACGCCCATGCCGGCCGACGAAAGCGCTGCGAATATGCAATCCACCGCCCACTGCCAACTGCCAACTACGCACTTTTTGGAACTAGCTTTCACCGAACTGGGGCTCGCGGCTATGATGGTCCAAGAGACGGCATTCGGGCAGCCGGCTCCGGTGTTGAATTCGGAGCTCGGCGATCAAGTGCTGAACGGCACCAAGGGTCTAACGCCACCGATTCAAGCAAATGGTGCTGCGCAGACAGATTGGACATCGGACAATTACCTGGCCTACCTGTGGCAATCGGCGAAGAATGACACGTGGATGTCGGAGTTTGAGTGGTTTGACGCACATGGTGATGAGGAAATCGCTTGAACGCCGATTTCCAAACGTAATGGACATCCGCCTGGCGAGACCGATTGGCCAGTGCTACGGATACCGGGTATCCGTGCGGATTTAAGGACTTACTGCAAGCGCCCCCGACAGGACTCGAACCTGTGACCGGCGGTTTAGAAAACCGCTGCTCTATCCGCCTGAGCTACGAGGGCAAATACTGATTTTGGATTGGTCTATGGAGTCAACCAGGACCTGTCCCCTTTTTTCCTACTCCCTTAAAGCCTATCCGAAAAGGGGGTCAGACACCGTTGTGCGAAGCACCCTCCGGGCCGTACCGGCAACGGTGCCTGACCCCTTTTTCGGATACACTCTTAATCGCCGCCGAGCCCATGATACGCGCGAATCTTCTCGTATTGCGCCAGCGGCACCGCCACCGTGTCAAAACCCGCGACGTCGCTGTAGGTCACCCTCGACCCGCGGACACTGGCGTGATTGTCCTTGCGGTACGGCAGGCTCTTGTCCTTGAGCTTCAGCTCATCGACGAAGAGGTCCAATTGGTCCCCGGTATACTTTTTGCGGTCCTTGATCTTGGCGTCGAGGGCTTGCAGCTCGTCCAAAGCCTTGATCGCCGCCTTGACTTCCGTCTCCATCACCTCGACCTCGTCCTTCCATTGCCGTTGCTGGCGAGCAACGGCGGTGTCTTCCCAGGCGCTGGCAAATTCCGACGGCAATGGATGCTCCGCAAACAGCCTGCGAAACGCGCTTATCTCCGCATCATTTTGAGCAAAACGCGGGGATTGGCGCAGACGCTCAGTTTTCGTGAACGCTTGAATCTCCCTGGTGAACTTGTCGTAAGCCTCCGCCTCGCGAAGCTGATCGACGATCCGCTTTTGCAATTCCTCAGGCATCTTGGCGAACAACGGGTCATCGCGAAAGGCTTGCAGCTCCTTGATCGTTTTGCCGAGCGGCAGCCGCAACCTTTCGGCGGCTGTGTCACCCTGGTCGAAGATAAACGACTTGATTTCCTTCTCAAAGCGCGGCAGCTCCGTCTCGGTGCGCGTTTGCAGAAAAAAAAGGCCCAGCAGCACCATGAAACCCACGAGCACTCCCAGCACGCCGAACACCCAGGCCAGCCGGTGCGTCGATTCGCGATGGCGCTCGCGGAATTCCGCCGCGGAGTCCAGGCATTGGCGAAACAGCTCGGCCACGCCAAAGGGATCTTTCGGCCGGGCCGGCGCATCGGCCAACGCCGGCCGTTTGACCGCCGTGGCCCAAACGTGCAGGTCGATTTTGCCGAAGGGCATCTGCTGACCTGACTCTTCCTCGGCCAGGAACTCTTCAAAGGCCTTTTGCACGTGCTCCCGGCGTTGGCCGACTTGGTCGATCCACATGGCGGCAGTGTCACCTGGCCTGGCCAGCAAATCGCACTTAGTCAGCACCAGGTAGACCGGCAAACCGCCGATCTCCACACGTCGGCCGCGGTGCTGCTCGAGCATCCGCAAGAAACGGGCAAACTGGCCAAAATCGCGCTTGAGCCTGGCCGCTTCCACCGCCGCGTCCACGGCCAGGATCAGCGTGTCGGCCCTCAGGATCGCCTTGCCAAGGGCCTTGTGGGCCAACGCGCCGGTGAGCGAGTCCCTGCCCGACAGCAATTCATTGGCGGTGCGCCCGTCGCAATCAAACAGCACGGCTTCAGCCGATTCCGCGGCATCTTCGGCGTTGGTCGGCAACGGTTCAACAGCGACGGGGAAAGCCGTTAGTTCTTCGAGCGTCTCGCGCGGCCGGTTTCGTAAAGGCGTTTTTGCAGCTCCAGCAGCCCGTGGGATTTGTCGATCAGCTTGCCGTGGAAGAGTTCCTGCTGGGATTGGGCTGCCTGCGCCAGTGCGCCCAGCAGCGATGATTTGCCGGCGTCGGGCATGCCGAACAACACGATGCGGAACGCATGCCGAGGGATGGCTGCGACTGCAGGAGATTGGGGTTGCGGCATGGGGGATTCCCTTCTGCGTCAGCATCCCATTAGGCTTTGTCGCTCTTTGCTTTTCGGGTAGGACGGGCTTCCAAGCCCGTCCGGGACCGGGACGGGCTAGGAAGCCCGTCCTACCCGAAAAAGCAAACTTGACAGAGCACTACGTCTTGTCGGGTTTCTTCGGGCGATCATAGCCCTTGTTTTCGCCCTTGGTCCCCTGGCTGCCGCAGCCGGCGACGACGGGAAGACAAAGACAAAAAACGACGGCCCAGAGCAACCAACGTTTGGCGAGCATGCCGAACCTTTTCGAGGGAAAGGAAAAGAGCCGGCCATCCTGCGATGCCCGGCCCTTTGGAAATCGACAGCGATGTCGGCTTACTTGTCTTTCTTGTCTTCAGGCTTCTTGTCTTCAGGCTTCTTCTCATCAGCCTTCTTGGCAGGCGTGGAGCCGGAGCAGCCAATCATGGCGGAGGTCATGCCAACGGCAAAGAAAGCCGCCAAAACGAGGGTAAACAACTTCTTCACAGTCAACCATCCTTTCGTAAGTTTTCGAACCAAAAGACCCCGGTGTCACAACACACCAAGGCATAAACCCTACCCACTCGACAGAGTGGGCCGGGAACTTGCGCACTTCGCGGATCAAATCCTCAATTGATTATGCTGGGCAATGTATCCGGGTCACGTCTATTTAGCGGCCCCGGAAGGCGCCACCCTTTTTATCGGGCGGGGGCGGCGGCGGCGTGTCTCCACCCTTCTTGTCGGTGACCGGCGGCGGCGTGTCACCACCCTTCTTGTCGGTGACCGGCGGCGGCGTGTCAGTGCCCTTCTTGGTCTCTTCGGTAGTCTTCTTGGTCTCTTCAGTCTTCTTGACATCGCCCTTTGGTGTTTCGGTAGTACTCTTCTTGGTCTCCTCGGTCGTCTTCTTGGTGTCTTTTTCATCCTTCTTGGTGGTCTTCTGGCAGCCCGGCAGCGAGCCGAAGCCGATCGCAAAAGCGCACAGCAAAACTACTAACCCAATAACCTTGTTCACAGTGAAACCGTCCTTTCCAAATGAGTTGAAAATCTGGGTAGACTCCCGTGCCAATGGTTGGCAAACCTTCATGTATGACACGAACCGCCGGGATTTATTCCCGACAATTTTTGCTGGTGGACCGTGGTCATAGCAGCTTTATAAGAATTGCCTGGCCCAGAGTCACGCAAAATGTTGGTTTTTTTGGCCATGGGGAATAAAACTGCCTGGTCAGGCTCATGTCTAACGGTGGAGACGCCTTGATGAAATTGCCAGGCAGTCGACGTGCGATGCAGCAGCTGGTGGAGCAGCATTACGAAGCGCTGTATCGCTACGCATTTCGCCTGAGCGGCAGCAGCGCGGATGCCGAAACCTGACGCAGGACGCATTTTGCCAGGCGCAGCTCAAGTTTAGCCAGCTGCGCGATGCCGGCCGGGTCAAGCCCTGGCTCTTCAGCATCTTGCGGAACAGCTACCTGCACCGAGTGCGGGACGCCCGCCGGCAGCATGTTGTGCCCCTGGACTGCGTGGGCGATCTGGCGGAACGATTGCCTGAGCCGTTGCCCGAGATCGACGCCGGGCAGCTGCAAGAAGTGCTAAACGAGCTCCCCGAGGATTTTCGGACGCCGTTGATCTTGTTCTATTTCGACGATTTCAGTTACCGTGACATTGCGGAGCAGATGAATCTGCCGCTGGGCACGGTGATGTCGCGTTTGGCTCGAGGCAAGTCCCATTTACGGGCGCGGCTGCTGCACACGGCGGCAGTCACGGCTGATGGGCAGCGGAGGGCGGAAGATGGATTGTAAAAACGCCCGATTGGTGCTGACCGTGGCTCATCCCCTGACCACGGGAGCTCGACGCGCGCGATCGCGTGCAGCTGGCGAGCCATCTCGCCGATTGCCCCGATTGCGGCACCTGGGCCGAAAGCGAACGCCGCATCGACGAGCACATCGGCCATGCCATGCGGGCCGTCGCGGTGCCGCCCATGCTGTCGCTGCATCTGATGCGCCGACTTGGCGTCGAGCGCGATGCCTGGTATCGCGGCTGGATGGTGCGTGCCGTCGGTATTGCGGCGGGATTGCTCGTGGCGGTTTGGCTAGGCTGGGCACTGTGGTGGAACCATCGGCCCGGAGTCGATCTGGGTGGAATTGCTCAGCTGGTTGACGTTCCTCTATCCTCACCCGAGCAAGTCGAGGACTGGTTTGATTACCGCCTGGGCGTTTCCATGACGGCGCCGCCGCAGTTCAATTACGCCCTTCTTTTCGACGAAGGCCGAGCTGAATTCCAGGGCAAGCTGGTGCCGTATCTGCTTTTCCACGATCCGAAAAAGCCCGAAGCGATCGCCAAGGTGTACGTGCTGTCAGCTCGGCAATTCAATCTTGAAGAAGCCAGGAAACAAACGGTGCCTCAAGGCAGCCGCCGCAATGTTACCGTGCTGCTTCATCCGACCAACTCTGGTGTCCTTTACGTGGGAGTTTGCCCCGCGGGGGTATCCTTGGACTCGTTTTTCACTGCGAAACAGTAGTAGGCACACTCCGTGTGCCGTTTGAAACGCTAAACGGCACACGGAGTGTGCCTACTACTTTCCCTCGCGTACGCTTCGGGTTAGTGTGCGCTTTAGACAGGCCGCTTGCAATCTGGTATACGCCGCGCCATAGAGCCTTTTGGCGCAATCGAGGAGGCACGGATCGCCATGAACAAACTGTTCCTTGCTGGAGTCGGATTTGCTGCCGCGTTTGGCCTGGCCGCCGCTTTGCCGGGCGGATTTGGCCAGGCCCAGCAAACCGGCGGCGCAAAACCCGAACCGATTGTCATTCCCCTTGGTCAGCCCGCCGTGCCTGGCATGCCAATCAACCAACCGGCGACGAATTTGCCTTTGACCCCCGGCTACAACTATCTGCCGGTTTCGGGCGGCCAACCGCCGCAGGGTGGGTCGGGCGGCACGGGATCGTCCATCACCAGCCTTTTTCCCCAGACCGCTGTCACTCCTGCCAGGACAGGTTCCGACGATGTTGTGCAGGAATTCCTAAGGCGGAATTTCGATGCGCCGGATCCCAACAGGGACATCGCGGTCGGGCCGGCTGCCGGAAAATACTTGATCTGCGTCATGTCTTACACCGGCCCCAATGCACCGCAGTGGGCGAAGGAGATGGCGACAGAGCTGCGCAACACCTACAAATTTCCCGCCGTCTACGTGTTCACGCGGGGGCCGAGCAGTGCAAGGCCGAGCAAAAACGGATTTGGGAAGAAATTCAGCGTCAAAAAAAGCTGATGGACGAAAACAAGGTTGAAACAAAATATCACCTGCCGCACATCAATTGCGATTTGGAATGCGCGGTGCTCGTGGGCGGCTACAAGGACATGCCCAGCGCCCGCGCCGCTCAGACCAAGATCAAAGACCTGGCGCTGCCGGATCCCAGGAAGGTCAAATTGAACACGGAATGCGCTTTCGAGGTGGACCCCAAAACGGGCAAGACCAAGGACGTCAAGGATGCGCCGATCAATCCGTTCAAACACACCATGGTCGTGGCCAACCCCACTGTATCGGCAAAGGTTGATACCGGGCCGACACCGGCGGATATTGCTCTGCTCAAAAGCCTGAACAAGGATGAGACGTTCAGTTTGCTAAAGTGCCCCAAGCAGTTTACGCTGTTGGTGAAAGCGTATCAGCTCTCAGCCCAGATTCAAACCAACAAGGGCGTGAGCGGCATGTTTAGCTTGCCTTCGAGCGCCAAGGCGAGCGACAAGGACCCTGCTGCCGTCAGCGCCCACAACCTTGCGTTCTTGATCAACCAGGGAAAATCACATTGGCACGCCTATGTGTGGCACGACATTCATTACAGCTTCGTCACCGTGGGCGAATACGACAGTGAAAATGATCCGCGCTTAAAGCAGGACCAGCAATTGCTGCCCACGGTCAATGCCCAGCTGGATCCCTCGAACAAGCTGATGGAAAACCCGCGGCCGATGCTGGTGCCGAAAATCTAACTGGCCCTGAGCGAAACGGTCGCATAGCAACCCGAAGCGCCAGCGAGGGCTAACAGCATCCCTCGCTGGCGCTTCGGGTTAGTATGGGGCCTTGGTTCGCACGAAGAGTTCGTTGTCGTCGTCGCCGTGGCAACCGTGCAGCAGAATCGGCAACGAACCAAGCAGCAAAAGCGCCAGCAACCAACGCCAAAGCGCAAGCAGCAGGGCCGAACGCGATGGGAACCAGGCGCCGGGTGAGAATCCCGCGGGTCTCAATGCTCACCGTTTCATAAGCTTCTGCCCGTAGTCGTTGGACGGGTCACGAATAATAGTGTGAATGTGGTCGGTGCCGCCTTGCGGGGCATACTCGATGACCACCGCTGGTCCTTGAACTCGGAAATAGGCCGCGCTACCCTTGGTCGTCGGCCCGCTCCAGGCAAAATAGGTGTCGGCCAGGTTGGCTTTGATGTCAGCCATTCTGGCTGCCGCGGAGTCGTCGTTGACGATATTGACCCACCGGCCGATCAGGTCGAGCAGTATCGCTTGCTGGCCCGGTCTGAGTGCGGATCCCTTTATGCCCTCCGGCTTGATCTGCTTGCCGTCCTGGCCGGGACCCAATACGAGATTGCCGGCCTTGTCCGAGATCAGGGCCTGCGCCATCTGCTTTTCGTCCAGCGTTCCAAGGAGATCAAAAGCCGTGTCATGCTCGGCGCCCAGCGGCCGGACTGTTTTGCCGTCGCGCATAAAACTGCTGGGTTGGGCGCCGGTATGCGTGGGCGTCAGCACGTAGCTTTTTTCGACGACCGTGACATTAAGCCCGAGATGATGGCCGCCAAATTGCACCATCCACGGCTGCGTTAGCGAGGGCGTGCCAAAAATCGCCAGGAAGTAATTGTCGTTGCCGAAGCTGCTGTTGCCGCCGCCCTTGCCACCTCCCTTGCCACCGCCTTTGTTGGCCAATTCCTGGTCGGCGTTCATGATGTCGATGATTTTTTGATAGCCGTCCTTGCTGAGCACCGTGGCCACGGCCTCCATGGCGGCCTTGCGCTGCGCTGGCGTCAAATCGCCCATGCGCACGCCGCTGCGCGGCACATTGGTGATCGGCAAATTCGACCAGCCGGTTTGCTTCTTTTTGCTGTCGAAATCCAGCAGCGCCGTGGCACGTTGCTTGTCATCGAGCGAATCCAGAAATTTTTTCGCCGCCTCCACTGCCTTGGTCGCCTGTGCCAACGCCTTGAATTCGTTTTGCTGGCGTTCGACCGCGCTGAGCGTGTCCGTTTTGGCGGCCTGCGTCGAAAGCTGTGACGCATAGAGCGCCAGGCCCATGAGTGCGAGGGCCGCCAGCGCGGGCAGGACGCGCAAACGCCACTTGCGCCTGGTGTTGCCGTATTGAAGCCCCTGGGGTACTTTGGCCTGGTCGCTCATATCGGTTCTCCCTTGTCCAAAAAGAAAGGCAGGTTGCTATTGTATACTCGAAGAAGGTTGGTGTGGTTATTACTGGCGGGTTTCCTGGTTTTGGCGGCGCCGCGCCGGCGCTCGCCGACGCCTTCGACCAATACACCAATGAGCTGCTCGCCAAAATGCCAGCTGCCGAGGGCGTCAAGGAAATCCGGGAACTGACACCTGATTTGCTCGTCGAGCATAATCGTGTCCTGACCGGCATCAAGGGAGCCTTTGTCGTCGTCAAGACCAACGGCGGCCGTTGGTGCAAGCTGCTGGTCCAGGCCGGCGGCCAAAAAAGCGGCGGACGCACCCTGCCGATCTTGCAGATCGACCGCTTCGTCACATACAAGGAGGGCGAGGAACGCACCGTCGTCGCCGAGGGCAAAAACCTGCGGTTATTCGCGGAATTTCAGCTCAATCTCGATCTCGGCCAGATCGTGCCGGGTTCGGTGGGCGGAGACATTCGGCTGGTGGTCAGCGAGGACAAAACATTTGTCGAGCCGATCGGCAAGGCCGAGATTTACCTGGTCACCAGGCCGCTGGCCGAGGCGGCGCCCAAGAAAAGCGACAAGGTGATCGTCGGCGCGGTGTTTGAGCCAAAGTATTTCAACGGCACTTTCAAGCTCTACGACGATGGCCGACGGGTCGGCAAACTGGTGCTCACCGTGGATAAGGACGGAGCCATTGGCGGCTCGTATTATGCCGACAAGGACGGCGCCAAATATGAGGTGACAGGCAAGGTCGGCGAGCCGAATTATTCCGTCAAGTTCAAGGTCCAATGGCCGCGGACGGTGCAGGAGTTTCAGGGTTGGATGTTTACCGCCGATGCCCAGGCCATTTGCGGCGTGTCGCGGATGCAGGAGCGGGAGTCGGGGTTTTACGCGGTGCGCATCGATCAGGAGTGAGCAGAATGCCGGACAACGTCCCTCCCCCGCAGCCGGAAGAGCAAACCATCATTCAGCGGGCGACAAAGAAGATGAAATTGCCGCTGGTTTCGGGCAAGGCCAGCGCGTTCATGCTTTTCACCTGCTTTTGCGTGTCGGCAGCCTTGATGCTGCTGCTGGGCACCGCGGCACATTTGTCACCCTGGATTCGCTTTGAGCTGGTCCTGGTGGCCTGGTGGTTGGTTTGGTGCGCCGCGCTGGCTCACTTTCTCTTCTACGGCAAAAGGGTAAGCGACGATCATCAGATGCACGAGGGCGCAGTTGGTGGCCCGCCGCGCAAGGCGCTAAAACCCAGGTCGACAGCGGTGGTGGGTGGTGGTGGTACAACATGGGACCCTCGGGAGTGGAAGCCGAGGGATGTGCGTGGGTGATTGGCATTCTTCTTGCCATCGGGGCCGTTATCGTGCTGGCATGGTTGTTGATCGAAGTTGTGATTCCGGTTTTGGCGTTGCTCCTTTATGGCCTTATCCGGAGCATGCTGGCGGGAGTGGCGAACGACAAACACCAATGCACCGGGCGTTTTGGTGTGGCATGTCTTTGGGGAACGCTATGGGCGACGGTTTATACCACGCCGTTGGCGCTGCTGGTGTTTGTGATTCATCTGATCGTGAATTACAACAAAACGGCTGTCTAGCGGCCCCTGCCGGGCAAGCCGGCAGGGGTCGTCGATCATGCAGATGTCATTACATTTCAGCGGCCGATGACATACCTGTAGGGGTCCACCTCGTCGCGGAGGATTTGCAGCTCACCTGGAGTCGGCGGCTCGGTGACGGTGAGTGGTTCGCGAAATCCCAACGGGAAACCGGTGGCGGCTCTCACACGATCCGCATCCACGCCCGGATGCAAACTGAGCACTTCCATCCGTCTGGTCTGGTCGTGGTAGCCGAGCACCGCAAGATCGGTAATGACGCGATACGGCCCCGTATCGGGCGGCAGTCCGGCGGCTTCGCGGGCGCCTGGGCCCGTCAGGTATCCCGGCGTCGTCACGAAATCGAGCTTGTCCACAAAACGGCGGCGATCGTGAACGGTGACCACGAGGATGCGCCAGCACAGCGAAGCAAGGTCGTTGGCCCCGCCGCTGCCGGGAAGGCGCACCTTTGGACGTTGCATAATTGTCGCCGATCAAGGTGGAGTTGAGGTTGCCGTAGGCGTCGATCTGGCGCCGCCGAGGAATGTGTAATCCATCATGCCGCGCTGGCAAGTCTCCATGACGTCGGCCATGCTGGTGGCCATCGCCCCGCGATAAAAGGTGCGCGAGTCGCCGACGCTGATCGGCATGGTCGGCAGCTGGGGTGCGACGCCGCCGGCTTCGAAGAAAATCACCAAATTCGGCGCCGAGGTTCGCTGAGCCAGCATCGCCGCGGCGCACGGCGACTCCCGTGCCGACCGCGACGGTCCGGCCGTCTTCCAGCAGCCGGGCCGCGCAGCAGATCATCAGTTCCATCGCGTTGTAAGCCGTTTCGGCCATGGGCATCACCGGCCGCGGTGCAGCAGAAATTCCTGCTGCCGCAGCTGCTGCATCCTCGTTATTCCTCCGCAGAGCTGCAGGTACTCCGTGAAGTCTTTCACGTCAAACACATGCTTCTGCAAGAATTCTCCGTGCACAGCCGGGTCGCGCTCTGCATCCATCCACTGCTTGATGTGCTCCTCGTCGGAAAAATACTCGTAGGGCATGTTGCCGGGAAAGCTGCCGAAGGGCACCTCGCAAACCGCATCGACGCAGTAAAACGGGATCACGGTCCGCGTCGGGTCGGAGCGGATGTCGTCGTTGGGGATCAAACGCTCACAGGTGACGATCAGCCGTTTGGCGGCGCGGGCAACGTCGAAGTCGGCGACCGACGTACCCCGAATGCGGCAATTGCCGTAGCGGTCGGCCTCGTGAACGTGAATGGCCGCCACGTCCGGATACAGGGCCGGCAAGGCGGTGAGGATTTCGCCGGTGAATGGGCAGGCGATGGCGCGGGCGGCGCTATAGCGAAAGGTGTCGGTGCCGAGCATCGAGCGGCAAGGCAAAAACGGCAAACCCATGGCCGCGGCCTTGAAACGCACAGCCAGGGCGTAATTGCTCCACTCCGCAACCTCGACGTCGCCGGACTCCATTACCCGCCTGGCATGCGGTGATAGACCACGTGCTTCCAGCCCGACAATATAGGCCGCATCGACCTTCGCCAGCAAACGGCCTCGCCCGGTCAAATTGCCGGCGCAAAGGATCTGGAAATCATGGGTCGCGGTATGGCCGGCGAAGCCCAGGTTTTGCCTGCGTTGGCGGACGATTTCATGACAAACAGCGGTCGGCAAACGGGCGGCGCCGAATCCGCCCATGGCCAGATAATCGCCGTCATGCACCAGCCGGGCCACTGCTTCCTGGACTGTCGTCGTTTTGTCGACCAGGGCGCGCGGCCTGGCGGCGAAGAACTCCCGGCGCTATTGGCCGAGGGGTCGGAAAAGAGCTTGCCGGTGCCTTGCGGGAGAGCAGTCATGCGATAGAGGCCCTGAAAAAAAGGGGACAGGCCCCGTTGCCCCAGCGGCCCGAAGGGTGCTTCGCACAACGGGGCCTGTCCCCTTTTTTTTAGGGCCTCTCCTAGTCAACGGTCTTCAAACTCGCGCAGCAGCTGACGAAAACGCGGATCGAGCCGGAGGGTATCGAGGTCGTGGTCCTTCCGCATGTAAGCGAAATCACGGTAGCCCAGCTCCACCGCGCGGCGGAGAGTCTTGATCGCGTGATCGGGCTTTTTCAGCAGAGCATAGCTGCAGGCGAGGTTGTAATGGGCCAATGGATCACTGGGCCGGAGCTGAATGAGGCGTTTGTCGATTTGCAGGCCCTCGGCGTAGCGGCCTTTGAGCGTCAGGTTGTTGCCCTGGACACGCAGCACGTCGATGTAATCGGCGTGCTGTTCCAGGATGCGCCGAAAAACTCGAGCTCGAAATCAAGCTGGTTTTGATCGTTGGACCGGACAAGGGCCTTGCCGGTGGATGTGGATTCGAACCCCTCGAACGAAGGCTTTCCCTGACTTGCCATGACTTTCCCCTAGCTGCGGATGAAAGCGAGTCTCGGCATTACCATGCGCTTTGCGCCGGACTGCCAGCCCCCAGTATAGTTGCTGTCGCCTCGGCTTACAATTGCATCCTGGTTGAAAGAGCAACAATTGCAATGCCATCAGTCAACGTGATTATAACGGGCGCCGGCGCGCGTGCAACGCCTTGTCGCGCGGAAGCGCGAAAATGTGAATGGCAGGGTGCCGAACAGGAATGTTAGGGAACATGGGTCGGTGGTGGTGCGGGATACCAACCCGAAGCGCAAACGAGGGAAAGTAGTAGGCACACTCCGTGTGCCGGCACGAATCGGCACACGGAGTGTGCCTGCTACTTTCCTTTGCCGGGCTGCAGCGTCAGCAGCGCGACCTCGGGCCGCACGTTGTAGCGCACGCACAGGCCAAAGCCCACGCCTTTGTTGACGTACAGGTAGCGGTCGTCCACGCGGTACATGCCCGCGGCAAAGCGTTTGCCTTTGCGGCTGAGGGTAACGCGGCCCAAGCCCGGCAAGTTGATTTGGCCGCCATGGGTGTGGCCGCTCAGCATGAGATCGCACCGGCGCTCGCCCAGGTGCTCAATGGTGCAAGGATTGTGCGCCAGCACCAAACGCGGCCCGGCGGCGCTGCCGGCATAAGCCTGCTCGACGTCGCAAACCCGGCTCCACAAATCTTCAAGGCCAGTCAGATGCAAGGCGTGCTCGCCGCGGGTCAGTTGCACGGTTTCGTTGCGGAGCACGCGAATGCCGTTGTCTTCGAGAGCATCGGCCATCGCCTGGTGCAGATCCCGATGGCGGCGAATCCCCAGGGCGTTACGCACCGAAAAATCGTGATTGCCGAGCACCGCGTAAACGCCCTCGGCGGCATGCAGCCGGCCCAGGACACGCGCCACGCGCTCGACGTATTGGTAACCCTTGTGAATGAAGTCGCCGGTCAAAACCACCAGATCCGGCTGCTGGGCCTGTGCCAGGTCCACGGCCTCGGAAAGATAGGCAGCTGTCACGCGCCGCCCGCAATGGAAATCGGAAAGCTGCACGACGCGCATGCCGGCAAAACATTGCGGCAATTCCGCCACCGGCACTTCATGCCGGGTTAGTTCCAACCAGGTCGGTTCAATTCGCGTGGCATAGTGGAAACGCGCCCAGCCACGGCCCACCCACCTTGCGACCCGCCCCGTGCTGTGCTCCGGCCGGCGCTCGCGACCCAACCAAGTCTTCACGTGTTTCCACATGCTGCTATTGTACGCCAGGAATCAGCACTTGGTCCAGCGGCAAAAAAAGCACACCAACCCGAAGCGCCAGCGAGGGCCGACAGTATGCCTCGCTGGCGCTTCAGGTTGGTGTGCTTTTGCTCGCCGTCAATCGTCGTCGGCCGGCACCTGTTCCTCGCCGTCGCCATCGCCGTCCTCATCGTCGTCTTCGTCCTCATCAAAGTCTTCATCTTCGTCGTCGAAGTCTTCGTCGTCGAAGTCCTCATCGTCGAAGTCTTCGTCGTCGAAGTCTTCATCGTCAAGGTCATCGAGATCGTCCTCGAACTCCTCGTCGTCAAAGTCCTCGTCCTCGTCGTCGAGGTCTTCCTCATCGTCGTCCTCGTCGTCGTCATCCTCTTCGTCTTCCAATTCTTCTTCATCCTCCGCGCGGGCCAAGGGCGGCCAGCGCTGGTCCAGCCAGTGGTCGCCCAGCAACGACCAGGGAGAAGTCAAATCGGCCTCCATTTGCAGCCGCTCCAGGATTGTACCGCCCAGCATTTTGCGTATCCTCAGTCATGGGAAAAAGTAAGTGAGGCCGTCACCGGCACTTTACTTGGCCCGCCCCCGATGTCAACCCAGATTACCCGATTGTTTGCCATCCACCCAGCTTGCCCCTCGCGCAAGTCGTGAACATCGCCAAACTCAACGCAAAGCGTTGCGCCAGCGGATGAAACAGAAATCTTCCTCCCCCTTTCGAGCAAGGCAATAACGTCGTAGTAAACTCCGCCCAGCTTGTCAAGCTAGCCTGCGCCTCTTTAACCGTCAATTTAGCTCCACTGCCTCTTCCCACTGCTCGTAAAGCTGCTCCAAACGCTGCTTCGTATCCTCGAAATCGCGCGTCACCACCATGACCCGCTCGCCCTCCCGATAGAGGTCCGGCGAAGCGAGCAATTGCTCGGTCTCGCGCAGGTGGGCTTCTTCCAGGGCAATGTCGGCTTCGAGATCCTCCACCTTGCGATAGGGAAAACGCCGCTTGCGCTTGACTTTGCCGGCTCCCTTGGGACCGGCATTATCGGCAGTCGCGGCTTGCGGCCCTGATGCCGGCGACTTCCGCTCCTTGGCCCCGGCCTCCGCCTGCATCGCGCGCATTCGTTCATAAGTGTCGTAGTTGCCGTGAATCACCTGGCAGGTGCCATCGCCTTCGAGGACGATCAGCAAGTCCACGACGCGGTTGAGAAAATAGCGGTCGTGGCTGACCACGATGGCCGTCCCCTCGAACTCCAGCAAGGCCTGCTCCAGTGCTTCGCAGGCCCAGAGATCGAGGTGGTTGGTGGGTTCGTCGAGAACCAGGACGTTGACGCCCAGGGCCACCAGGCGGGCCAGTGCCGCCCGGCTCCGCTCGCCGCCGCTCAATTCGCCAACGCTTTGATGGACCTGGTCGCCCATCAGGCCAAAGCGGCCCAGCAGATTGCGCATCGCCTGTTCGGTGGCGCCGGCGTCGTCTTCCGGCCAGACCGCCCGGATCACCGGTTTGTCCGCGGGCAGAGTTTTGAGGTGCTGGTCGTAGTAGCCGAATTCGACCAGATGGCCGCGCTGCACGCTGCCGGCATCCGGCTTTTCATCGCCCAGCAGCACGCGCAGCAGTGTGGTTTTGCCGCTGCCGTTGGGTCCCATGATGCCGAGCCGCTGGCCGCGCTGAAGCGTGAAGCTCAGGTCCTTGAACAGCGGCAAATCGTAAGCCTTGGCCAGATCCTCGACCTGCAGAACGATGTCGCCCGTGCGGCGGACCTCGCCGAAGTGCATGTGCGGCGATTCGATCATCACCGGCCGTTCGACGCGCTCCAGCTTATCGAGTGCCTTCTGCCGCGAGTGGGCCTGCTTGTGCAGCTGGCCGTAGTGGACTCGGCGAATGTACTCCTCCTGCTTGGCGATGTACTCGCGCTGGGCCTCCCAGGCTTTCAGCTCTTGCTCGTAGCGTTCCTGCCGCAAGCGGACATATTGCCGGTAGTTGCCGGGATAAGGTGTGACCCGGCTCGAGTGCATCTCGAAGATTTTGGTCACCACCTTGTCGAGGAAATAGCGGTCGTGGCTGACGATCAGCATGGCCTCGGGCTGGTGGGCCAGGTAATCCTCGAGCCAGCGCGTGGTGCCGATGTCGAGATGGTTGCTCGGCTCGTCGAGCAGCATGACATCGGGGGCGGCCAGCAGCAGCTTGGCCAGCATCAAGCGGCTGTGCTGGCCGCCGCTGAAGGTCTCGACTGGCCGGGTGTAATCTGTCTTGCGAAATCCGAGGCCGTCGAGCACTTCCTCGACGTGATGATCGACGGTGTAGGCGTCATGGTGACGGAGCATTTCGTTGAGGCGATCGTAGCGCGTCGGCCAGTGTTTTGCGAGTGGCCTCGTCCTGGGCCGCCGCCAGGGCCTCGGCGGTCTGGACCATGTCGTCATGGGCGGCGATGAGTTCTTGCAATGCCGAGCGTGCTTCGTCGAAGAGGGTGCGGTCCGGCGCGAAATCGGGTTGCTGGCGCAAGAGGGCGACGCGGGCGCCGGCATGCAGACGCACCTCGCCGTGTCGGGCCGGTCGTGCCCGGCGAGGATGCGCAGCAGCGTGGTCTTGCCGACGCCGTTGGGCCCGACCAGGCCGACGCGCTCGCCGGCAAACAGCTCGAAACCGAGCTGCTGAAACAGCGGATCGGCGTCGAAGCCACGCGACAGGTCGGAGCAACTGAGAAGCAACATGGAGTTTGCTTATGGATTCACGGCCAGAAAGGCGTCGATGAAAATTGGATCGGCCGCCAGCGGCCGGGCCCGCTGAAACAATGCCATGGCCTCCGCGCGGCGGCCATCGAACCACAACTGGTGAGCCATGAGGAACATCAGCACGGGATGGTTGGGATTGGCCGCAAGCGAATCCGCCAGGCGTTGGGCATGCTCGGTGTATTCGGCATCTCGTCCCTTGTACAAATCGAGGCGTGGATGAACCTGTGTACGCGGCCACAGCTTGTCGAGTTTGATGCCTGTTTGAATAGCCGCCACCGCCGCGCGGTAGTCGCCGACGGCGACCTCGGCCTGGGCCAGCAAGAAGTCAGGCCGCGGCTGCTGGGCGCAATCTCGGCCGCCTGGCGAAAACGCTGTGCGGCCAGCCCATATGCACCGACCTGAAATGCCTCCAGGCCGAATTGCATGAGCCGAGCGGATTCCATGAGCGGATCGGCCAGGGAACCCGGCGGCCTTGGCAGCGGCGGCGTCGGCAAGGGCGGCGGCGGGTTGGCCGGCGGCAGCACTTCCGCTTTGGCATCGCCTGGCCGCACCGGCGGACGAGAGTTGGACACGTCCACTCCCGGCAGTGGCTTGGCGGTGTCTGTATCGGCATCGTCGGCGCTGGGGAACGATTTTTTCGCGGGCACCAGGTCGAGGTCGACGCCTCTGGTGTCCTGACTGTAGCCTGGGCCAAGAATTGGCGGGCGTTTGACGGTGATGACCGTGCCCACCACATAGCTGCGTGAGTAGCCGGAGCGCAAACCGCTGCCAAAGACTATGGTGTCGCCGGGTCGAACGACCACGACAATCTGGGCCGACGCTGGCCTCGTAAGGCACAAGATCAAAAGCACCGCTACAGCCTTGAGCTTCATTTGCAGCCTCGTCCTGAAGGCGCCTGGGGCAACGGCAATCCTCGCACAACATTCGCCATGGAACAATTATCGTGGCAGCGGGGGCGGTGTGCAAGGTGAAAACCAATCCGCCTAAGCCGCTCTCTTCGCGCCTTGGCGTTTTTCGCGAGATTTGCCAACCGCCAAGGTCTCGACGCTTAAGCCGTCAGCGTTTTCCGAATCTCCGCCGCCGTCACCGGCCGGATTAGTCCCTTCTCCGTAATAATCGCCGCGATCAACCGCGCCGGTGTCACGTCGAAGGCCGGGTTATACACCTTCACGCCGTCGGGCGCGGTTTGCTTGCCCATGCCGTGGGTCACCTCACGCGGATCACGCTGCTCGATCGGAATGGCGTCCCCGTCAGGCAAACTCAGGTCGAATGTGCTCGACGGCGCCGCCACGTAAAACGGTATTCCATGAGCCTGGGCCAACAGAGCGACGCCGTAGGTGCCGATCTTGTTGGCGGTGTCGCCGTTGGCCGCGATGCGGTCGGCGCCGGTGATCACCAGGTGGATGCGGCCTTCCTTCATGACCTGGGCAGCCATGTTGTCGCAGATCAGGGTCACGTCCAGGCCGCGCTGCTGCAATTCCCACGTCGTCAGCCGAGCGCCTTGCAAAAGCGGCCGCGTTTCGTCGGCAAAAACCGCAAAACGCCGGCCTTGCTCGGCGGCGGTGAACATCACGGCCAGGGCTGTGCCGTAATCCGCGGTCGCCAACCCGCCGGCGTTGCAATGGGTCAAGACGCCCTGGCCTTCGCCGATCAACTCGGCCCCGGCCCGGCCGATCGCCCGGCACATCTGGCGATCCTCCTCCTCGATGGCCTGCGCTTCGTCGAGCAGCAGATTCAGCCAATCCGCCGGGCTTGTGCGCTCGATCAGATCGCCGGCGCGCGCATCCATGCGGTCGATGGCCCAGAATAGATTGACGGCTGTGGGCCGGCTGGTGCGCAGGTAATCGGCGACATTCCTTAGCCGATCTCGAAATGTCGCTCGAGTGAGCTCCACCACGGTTTGCAACCCCACGCAAATACCCATGGCAGCCGCCACGCCGATGGCAGGCGCGCCACGCACGCGCAGTGTCTTGATGGCCTCCCAGACCTCTTCCACCGTGCGGCAGTCGCGGTAGACAACCTGCGTAGGCAGCAGGGTTTGATCGAGCAGACGCACAAATCCGTCTGCGTCGCCGATCCAGGCTATCGTCCGCGGCAGGGGCATGATTTCCTCGTGTAGGTCAGGCTTTCCAGCCTGACAAATGCTGGTCAGGCTAGAAGCCTGACCTACTTTACAGGAGACTCAACGCGGCCTCGTGCAAAATGCCGTTGCTCACCAGTACATCCGGACGCTGGATGTCAGGCCGGCCGTCCCAATCGCTGTAGCGTCCGCCGGCTTCCTCGACAATGGGCTTGACGCGCGGCCACATCCCAGATATGCACTCCCTGCTCCGCCATGATCTCTCCAGAACCCTGGGCCACCAGCATGTGCCCCCAAAAATCGCCGTAGCCGCGCTGGTTTTGGGTCCGGGCCGACAGCCGCAAAAAACTGTCTCGCTTGCCGGCACGGTCAAACCATTTCAGGTTGGTGTAATACACCGTGGCCTCGCTCAACTCGCTGACCGCCGAGACGCGCAGCCGACGTTCGCCGCGGAATGCACCGTCGCCGCGCAGCGCCCGCCAGGTTTGATCCAGCGCGGGAGCGACGACGATGCCCGCGATCTGCTCACCCTGGTATTCGAGACCGACCAACGTGCCCCAAACGGGAACGCCGCGGACGAAGCTGCGCGTGCCGTCGATGGGATCGACGATCCAGCGAAAACCGGAGCCGCCTGGCTTGTCGCCGAATTCCTCACCCAGGAAACCGTCATCGGGAAAAGCGCCGAGAAGTTTGTCTCGCAGCAGTTGCTCCGCAGCCCGATCCGCGACAGTAACGGGGCTGGCGTCCTCCTTCCACTCGACGGCGACGTCGATGTCGAAGTAGGTCAGGGCGAGTTGAGCGGCCTTGGTGGCGGCTTCAAGGGCGGCGTCGTAGCGTGTGCGCCAGGTGGTGTTCATGAGGAAAGCTCACCCATTCGGGTCGTTAAGCAATAATTGAAGACGCGCAGCCAGTTCGGGGATAAATCGCTGTTTCCATTGGTCATTGATAAGGCCGACGTCAATCAGGTCGTCAATGTGGACCTGGTCCTTCCTGCGAAAGGAGGTGAGCTTCATTCTGACCAGCGCCTCCAGCGACAGCACGCGGAATTTGTCGGTTTGTTCCGACTCGGACACATCCGGCGCTGCTGCCAAATATTCTTCACGAATCTTTTCGCCGGCAAAGACGATGTGAACGGCGTCGCGAGCCTTGGCGTGTTGACCGTCAAGAAACATGTCGATCGACTTGACGTGGCGACGGACGAACCCCACCGGCACCAGCGCGACGGCCGCGGCGTCGAGGTCGGCGCGACGCAGGAGCAAGTCAACGTCCTGGGTGTTGCGTACAGCGGCTTCATCGACGCGCGCGACCCAGGCGGCAACGGCATTGCCCCCGGCCACCGCATACGGCACTCCGACCTTCTCCAGGGCCGCGGTGGCGCGCTCCAGACGTTCCTTGACCCTTTCCACGGCTCGAACCATCCTTTCGAGTATGCCAGTGCTCGATAGCGCATCTCCCATCACCGTCCCTCCTTTTTTTGAGTCCTGTCATTGTAACGGCGAAGGGTGTGGAAAAGGATAGCAACCCGAAGCGCAAGCGAGGGTCTAGGTTTCCCCTCGCTTGCGCTTCGGGTTGGTATGCGGCGTTAGCTGAGTAGCATTTTTCAGGCGGCCACTTCGGCTGTCTTAGAACTGCTAATACGCGTCCGCCATTTGCGAATTGCCCACGTCCAGCCTGGGTCTCAGCCTGGACATCACCAAGAGGATGGCGATGCGGGTTGACGCTATGATCGCAAGATATCCAAGCCCCACGACCAGCCAGCCTGCTCCTACCAAGAGGGCCTCTTCGGGACGTGCCGGCACGCCGCCGCGAGGATGCTGGTAAAGAAAGAAACCGGTCGCAGCGACCACGACCGTGGAGATTCCCAGGAAGATGTTCACCGCCATCAATTGGGTCGGCAGGCGCAAGCAGAGGGCCACCGAGCGCAGAGAATAGCGTGAAGCTCAAGGGATAAAGCAGGCTAATGGCGAACCCAATGAGCTGCAGCCAATGGCCCAGCGGATTCATGTGAAAATCCTGCACTTTGCCGGGGTGGTTCTTGAGTTCAGTTAATGCTTGCCAACTGGCTATGCCCGAGGCCACATGGAAAGTCGGGCCAAGGAACAGGCAGGCGATGCACAGGAACATGAACCAGCGCGCCCGTGGCGTTCGGGGGCATGCAGCAAACACTTGAATTGCCCGCCGACGATGATGCCGTAGGAGATTATCCCGGTTATGGACAGAATGCCCAGACCAAGGTAAAGTTGCCACAAGCTGCCGTTGCTGGGTTTGGCATTTTTTCTGGCCAGCTCCTCCACGACATTGGAGTAAATCGCCAGCGCGATCAGGCCCACGCCGAGCACCGTGCCGGCTATCAGGACGCCGTAACCCATTAAGACCTGCATAAGGCCCTTGGCCACGTCGCCCCAGCCAAGCTCCATGCGCAGACGCTCGTTGAACTCGGCTTCCGGGTCGTGAACGATTTCGTATTTCAAGGTGGTTTGCACGCGAATCCCCTTTTTTTTGGGCCCTTTAGGAAAGGGTAGACCAAAAAATGGGGACTGGCAAAAACTTGCCCGGTCAAGACAGGGCTGCCGCCGCCCGCATGCGAGCCGCCTCAGCTTTCTTTTTTTCATGCCGGGCCAGGCTGGCCTGGACGAAACCGCGGAACAGCGGATGCGCCTGCGTCGGCTTCGATTTGAACTCCGGATGGCATTGCACCGCCAGGAACCACGGGATGGTCGCGCAGCTCGATCACCTCGACCAGCTTGCCGTCCGGGCTGGTGCCCGTCACTTCCATGCCGTGGGCCGCGAATTGCTGCGCGATATTGGTTGTTGAACTCGTAGCGATGGCGATGCCGTTCGTGGATCGAGCAGCGATCCGTAGGCCCGATGGGCCCGGCTGCCCTCGGTCGAGCCGGCACGGATACGACCCGAGCCGCATGGTGCCGCCCATGTCGGTGATGGCGATACTGCTCGTCGAGCATGCAGACGACGGGATGCGGGCAGTTGCGGTCGAACTCGGTGCTGTTGGCGTCCGCCAGGCCGACGACGTTGCGGGCGAATTCGATGACGGCGCATTGCAGCCCGAGGCAGATGCCGAAGAACGGAACCTTGCCGTTCGCGGGCATAGCGGATGGCGTCGATCTTGCCGGCTGATGCCGCGATAGTCGAAGCCGCCGGGCACCAGAATGCCGTCCAGGCCGCTCAGCATACGCTCGGCCCCTTCGCGCTCGATCTCCTCCGCTTCGATCTTGCGCAGCGACGACCCGGCGTTGCAGCGCGATGCCGGCGTGATCGAGCGACCTCGTAGACCGATTTGTAGGCGTCGTGGTGCTTGATGTATTTGCCGACGACGGCGATGGTCACTTCGTGGGCCGGGTTCTTGATCCGCTGCAGCATCGTTGCGCCAGTCGTCGATGTCCAGCGGCTTGGCCCGCAGGTTCAGCTTCTCGACGATCAGCTCGTCGAGCTGGTTCTCGACCAGGCTGAGCGGCACCTCGTAGATGCTGAATTCCTTGTCGCGCTCCTCGATGACGGCCCGCGGCTCGACGTTGCAGAACAGGGCGATCTTCTCGGCATCGTCCTTGGCCAGCGTCGCGTTCGGTGCGGCAAATGAGGATGTCGGGCTGGATGCCGATCTGCCGCAGCCGCTCGACGCGAGTGCTGCGTCGGCTTGGTCTTGGCCTCGCCGGCGGCCTTCAGGTAGGGCACCAGCGTCAGGTGGATGTAGAGGCAGTTCTGCTTGCCGATGTCGAGGGCGAACTGGCGAATCGCTTCGAGGAACGGCAGCCCTTCGATGTCGCCGACGGTGCCGCCGATCTCGGTGATGACCACGTCGACGTCGTCGGTGGCGAGCTTGCGGACGGCGGCCTTGATCTCGTCGGTGACGTGCGGAATGACCTGGACGGTCTGGCCGAGGTAGTCGCCGTGGCGTTCCTTCTCGATGACGCGACGGTAGATCTTGCCGGTGGTGAAGTTGCAGTCGCGGCTGAGCGGGGCGTTGGTGAAGCGTTCGTAATGGCCCAGGTCGAGGTCGGTTTCGGCGCCGTCGTCGAGGACGTAGACCTCGCCGTGCTGATACGGGCTCATGGTGCCGGGATCGACGTTGATGTAGGGATCGAACTTTTGCAGGCGGACGTCGCAGGCCGCGGTGCTCGAGCAGCATGCCGATCGAGGCGCTGGTCAGCCCCTTGCCGAGCGAGCTGACCACGCCGCCGGTGACGAAAATGTGCTTGGCCACGCCGAGGATCCTCCCGTTGCGAATATGACACGCAGCACAAGCGCTCCCACCATTGGGCTTGCGCGGTCCTGCCTATTCATTATGCGTGCTTGCGGGTCATGGACCAGCCATTTTGGTAAACGGTACCGACCCGAAGCGTAAGCGAGCGGGCACCATCATCCCTCGCTTACGCTTCGGGTTGGTATCGATATTCACGCCGCCCGGCCTGCTTGCAACTGCCGCCACTTCTCCACAAAGCGCCGATAATCGGCCGGGGTGTCGACGCCGCGGCCCGCGTGCTCGATCACACCGACGCCGATGGTTTTGCCGATGCCGAGCACGCGCAGCTGCTCCAGCCTTTCGATCTCTTCCAGCGGCTCCGGCGGCAGCTGGGCGAGCTTCAGCAAGAACTCGCGGCGATAGGCATAAAGCCCAAGATGCTGCAAGAACAACGCCGGCCGCCGGAAAGTCCGGCTCGCCCTTCGCGGACATACGGAATCGGGCTGCGGCTGAAATACAGGGCCCGGCCGCGGTCGTCGCAGACCACTTTCACGCAGTTCGGATCGCGCCACTGCTCCAGCGACGCGATCGGCACTGCCAGGGTGGCCATCTCGGCGGCCGTTGTCGCGTTTCAGCAAGTCGCGCCAGCAAATCGAGCGACGCCGGCTCGATGAGCGGCTCGTCGCCTTGGAGATTGACGACGATGTCCGCGTCCAGCTTCTGGGCGACCTCGGCGACGCGATCGGTGCCGCTGGGATGATCGTCGCGGGTCATGACCACGCGGCCGCCGAAGCCGCGCACGGCGTCGAAGATGCGCGGGTCATCCGTGGCCACGATGACCTGATCGGCCTTGGCCTGGCAGGCACGTTCGTAGACGTGCTGGATGAGATACTTCCCCGTCTCCCGCAGCAGCGGCTTGCCGGGCAATCGGGTCGATGCGTAGCGGGCGGGAATGACGATGGCGGTTTTCATGGCGGGACCTCCTTGTCAGCGCGATTCAGCCGGATACCAACCCGAAGCGTAAGCGGGGAAAAACGGACATCCTCGCTTACGCTTGGGGTTGGTATTGGATTAGAACGACTTCGGCCCAAGCGGGCAAGGCGAGCCTGCTCGCCAACCAGGGCCTCCTTTGGTACAATTGCATCACCTTCGAAGATATCCGACTGATGCCGCAAACATGAAACTCCACGATCTCCTGGCTTATCTCGCCACGACCGCCCCGCTCGATCTCGCTGCCGACTGGGACAACGTTGGCCTGCTTCTCGGCGATGCAGGCGGAAACGTCGATCGCGTACTGACCTGTCTCACCGTCACGCCCGCAGTCGTCGCCGAGGCCGTCGAGGATGGTGCCCAGCTGATCGTCACCCACCACCCCGTTCTCTTCCGCGGCGCCAAGCGGCTCACGACCGCCACCGCCGAAGGTACCATGCTGCTGGAATTGGCCCGTGCGGGCATCGCCGTCTATAGCGCCCACACCGCGTTCGACAACGCCCCTGGCGGCATCAACGACATGATCGCGGCTCGTTTGCAGCTCACCGGCGCCCTGCCGCTGCGAAAGCGGTCAGTGCAACAATACAAGATCGTCGTTTTCACGCCCGAGGGCGATCTCGCCAAGGTGAGCGACGCGATGTTCGCCGCCGGCGCGGGCAAAATAGGTCAATACAACGAATGCAGTTTCCGCCTTGCCGGCACCGGCACATTTTTTGGCACGCCAACGACCAACCCCACCGTCGGCCAGAGGGGCCGCCGCGAAGAGGTCAGTGAATGGCGGTTGGAGGTGATCTGCCCGCCGCAGCGCCTTGACGCGGTCCTTGCCGCCATGCGCAAGACTCATTCCTATGAGGAGCCCGCTTTCGACATCTACCCCCTTCGGCCAGCCGCGACCAGCGCTGGGGAAGGACGTGTGGGCAAGCTACCGGAACCGGTTCGGCTTGGCGATCTTGCTGTAATGGTGCGCAAGCTGCTAGGGGCCGCCGCGGTGCAGACCGTGGGCGAGTTGGATGCCACGGTGCGGAAACTGGCCATCGTCTGCGGCGCCGGCGGCGAGATGCTGCATGACGCCCTGGCTGCCAAAGCCGATGTTTTTCTCACCGGTGAAATGCGTTTCCACGATTGCCTGGCTGCCGCGGCCCGCGAAATGGGCGTTCTGCTGCCGGGGCATTATGCGACGGAGCGGTTTGGCATGGAGGAGCTTGCGGCTGCCATCCAGGCCCAATTTGCCGCTTTGAAGGTGTGGCCGAGCAAGCGAGAAAAGGATCCCATCAACTTGCCTTGACCAGAAATCAAGCCATCTTGCTATACTAATCCCCAGCGTCCAGGTCATAGTCCACCCTTGCTCACAAGGACACCCATTGTTATGGGCAACTTGAGCAGCGCCGGCAGCACCCTGAATTTCCTAACCTTCCTGGTGGCTTCGAGCATCGTGGCGCTGTATCTGCTCGTCTACGGCGCCCGCTGCATGCTGGTGGTCATTGAGGGCACGTCGGCCGGGTGGGATAGAGTCAAGTGGCCCGATGAGCCAGTGACGGACTGGCTGAACAAGTCGCTGACGCTGGTCGGCATGGCCATGCTCCTGCTGGTGCCCGTCGGTTTCCTGGCGGCTGGCCTGGGTAATGTTTGGCTGCCGGATGAGCCTATCTGGCGCAACTTCCTGGTTATTGGGCCGGCACTGTGGTTGCTCTTTCCCATCGGCGCCATGTCTTCGCTCAGCGCTGGATCGATCGTGGTCCTTTTTCGGCCGATCATCGTGGCGCGCATGCTGCGAGCCCTGCCGTTTACCCTTGTGTTTTATGCGAGCAGCGCCGTCGTGCTGGCCCTGGCGGTCGTGCCGTGGTATCTGACGGTGGCCGGCCAGATCACCCCGCTGCTGCTGGTGACCGGCCCGCTCAGCGCGGCCATGCTGCTCATCTACGCCCGGCAGGTGGGCCTGATGGGCTGGAAAATCGTGCCGCATGGGCCCCATCGAGGAACGCCGCGCCGCCAAACGACGTAAACGCCGCATCCCGGCCGCGATCGAAGCCGAGCCGCTTGAGGTTGTCGCCTTGACCGACGAAGCGCCTTCAGAGGCGATTGAGCAACCGTCGATCGCGCCGGTCAGCCCAACCGGTCTGTACGAGGCGGAAAACCTCGTGGCTTATGAGCTGACCGCCGAGAGCGCGCCGATCGAAATCAGGGAGGAGCCAGCGCCGCCGCCGCGCCGGCGACCTCGTGATGCGGAAGAGGAAGACGCGCTGGTGCCTTTTGCAATGTCGGAGACGATCACCAAGCTTCCCGACATTCTGTCCACTATTTCCGAACATGAAATCGCCCGGCTTGGCGACCTCGAGCGTAACCGGCCGACGACCTCCTCGGCCGCGCCGTCGCTGGCGGGAGTAATTGGTTTTCCGTGGTACCCCACCAGTGTGATGGCGTGGTTGTGGTTGTCGGTGGGCTTCGGCCTGCTGGGATTCCTGCTGGGGCCGGTGGTAAGTGGTTGGGCCGATGTGGCCAGGTGATAATGGGAGACAAACATCATGCGTCCGCGTCTTTCAATTGTCCTGCTGGCCATTTGTTGGCTAGCCGGCAGCGTCTATCCCCAAGATCCCGTCAAACCCCGCACTGACAGCCTGGGCGATCCGCTGCCCGACGGCGCCGTCGCCAGGCTCGGCACCATGCGGTTCAAGCACGACCCCGGCTCAGGCGCCGTGGTGACCACGGCCGTTTTCTCGCCGGACGGCACGAAGCTCATAACGTTGGCAACCAATGGAACTGGAGCAGGGTTCCATCTCTGGGACATCGCCACGGGAAAATCCTTGCCCGGTCCGTGGACCGTCAAGCAGGTCGATTTGAATGCGATGATCGTTTCCCGCACGGTGATTTCGGGTCCGACGTTTTCGCCTGACGGCACCACCATTGCGGCGACCAGACTTGGCTTTGGCAACAACGGCGTCGAGAGCGGCATTGTGTTGTGGGATGTGGCCGCCGGCAAGGAGTTGCGCACATTGACTAGCCAGGGAGCTGCCTTGCCGACGAGCTCCCTGGTGTTTGCTGACGGCGGCAAGACACTTGTGTCAGCAAGCCGAAACGGCGTGAAATGGTGGGACGTGGCCACCGGCAAGGAGTTGCAATCGTGGCAGCCAATCGGCGAGTTGCCCCAGGCGAAGGTGGTCGACGGCAAGAAAACCAAAGCAACCAATCTTAACTTGGTGCTGTCTCCAGGTGCGACTCATTTGGCAATCCAGGCCGTGGGCGCTCTCGAAAGCAAAACCGTCCAGGCGGCCAGCGGCGAAACGCTCGTCTTCGACGTGGCCAAAAAAAAGGTGATTTGGCGGGTCAAGGGGCAAGGCGGAGCGACCAGCATGAAGGCCGACTTCAAGCAGAAAACGGGGATCACCCTCAATCGGCTGGTTTTCTCGGCCGACGGCAAGCGCGTCGCTTTGGTGACGGGCCCCACCAACGTGGAGCTGCGCGACGTGGCCACCGGCAAGCTGGTTGCCACGCCTACACTGGAAGCCAAATCGGGCGCTGGTGCAATTGGTGTCCTGGCATTGTCGTCCGATGGCAGCAAGGTCGCCATCGCCAGCCAGTTGGGGCCGGTGGTGTTGTGGAATCCGCCCGAGCCTGCCGCGCTGCGGAACTTTGCCCCCAGCTCGACCGGCGAGCAGTTTTACGTCCCCCGTGGCATCACTTTTTCTCCAGACAGCAAGCACCTCCTGGTTGCCACCGGCGGCGATCTGCGGCTTTACGAAATTGATACGCTCAAGGCGGTGAATGCCCACGTCGGTCACCGCGGCCCTGTCAATACCGTCGGTTTCGCCCCGGATGGCCAACGCTTGGTGACCGGCAGCGGCAGCGAGGACCCGTTCCGCTATAATCGCTTCGGTTTTAGAATGCAACCACCAAGCCCGATGAGCGCCGAATCGTTGGCGTGGGACCCGGCTTCCTGGAACCCGTTGCAAGCTTCCGTCGACCAGATACCCAACACGGCAACACCAGGCGATTATTCGCTGGATCACAGCATGTTTGTCAGCCGCAACGCCAAGAATCCATTCGGCGTTTTTAACGCGGCCAGCGGCAAGCTCATCGGCAGATTCACGGTGCCCAAGAGCAGAGATACCAATATGCCTGGGTTTTTCTCACCCTCCGGCAAATTCTATCTGCTGCCCAGCGGCGCCAATGGTGACGCCGTCGACCGGCTCTACGCCGTCGCATCCTCCAAGCTGGTGAGCCAATGGCCTGGCGCGGCCAGTGTCTTCAATGAAGGCCCCATGCGGCGGCCATTTTCCTATTCCGCCGACGAGAGCTTGATCGCCCTGGCCGACAGCGACGGGTTTTATTACGTCATCCAAACCGCGACCGGCAAGGTGCATAAGAAAATGGGCACCAAGCTCGATGGCGACGTCAACGAGTTCCTCATCGAGATCCCGCCCAAGGTTTCGCTGTCGCCGGACGGCAAGCGCCTGGCCACATGGAATTTCCTCTCCGACGCGATTATCGTGTGGGACGTGCCAACCGGCAAACCAACGATGCTGCACACGCGCCTTGCCGAGCAGTTCGGCCGAGGCGGCTTTTTCCCGGACGACATGGCCGTGGCCTTTGCCTGGTCGCCGGACAGCCGCATGTTGGCGATCAGCACGATGGCCGACGCGGGCAAAATCCAGCTTTGGGAAATGGCGACCCGGCGCGTGCGGACCGAGCTGGTGGGTCACCAGGGCAATGTGAATGCCGTGGCGTTTTCGCCCGACGGCCGCTGGCTGGCATCGGGAAGCGCGGACACCACGGTGCTGGTGTGGGACGTGTGGGGGACTATTAAAAGATTTCATACCACATCATATTGATATTAGTTCAATCCATGATAAACTACTGCCATGCAATTCGAGGCGCTCAAAGTGTTTTGCGACGTGGCCCGCTACCGCAGCTTTTCTCAGGCGGCTCAGGCTAACGGCGTTACGCAATCGGCAGCGAGCCAGGTCGTGTCGCTACTTGGAGCGGCGCATGGGGGTGCAACTGATCGACCGCTCCACGCGGCCGTTGCAGTTGACCTCTCTTGGCCAGACTTACTACGAGGGCTGCCATGCCCTTTGGGAGCAGTACATGGAGCTGGAGGCGTCGATCCGGACCGCCCAGGCGCAGATTGCGAGGACCATTCGGGTGGCGGCCATTTATTCCGTCGGCCTGGGCGACATGGGGCAGTACGTCCAGCGCTTTCAGGCCGGCACCATCCCGATGTGCGCGTGCATTTGGAGTATCTGCATCCCGACCGCGTTTACGAGCACGTGCGCGAAGGCACGGCCGATCTCGGTCTGGTGTCGTTCCCGCGCAAGGCTCGCCAAGCTGACCGCCATGCCCTGGCGCGAGGAGGAGATGGTGCTGGCCTGCTCGCCGGTGCATCCGCTGGCGCCAACCTGGCCATCCGCCCCAACCAGCTGCAGCGGCGTCAAGTACGTCCACTTCGACAAGGATCTGATGATCCGCCGCGAGGTGGACCGCTTCCTGCGCGACCACGGCGTCAACGTCGATGTGGTGATGGAGTTCGACAACATCGAGAACATCAAGAAGGCCGTCGAGCTGGGAGCGGGCGTCGCGCTGCTGCCCGAGCCGACGCTTGCGCCGCGAGGTCGAGGAACACTCGCTCGTGCCAGGCCGCTGGTGGGCTGCCGTTTGGTCCGGCCGCTGGGCATCATTCATCGGCCGGCATCACAAGCCTAGCCATAGCGCCTTGCAGTTCATCGAGATGCTCTGCGCCACGAGCGGGCGATCGACCCATTTCACCGCCAGCAATGGCAAGGCAACCGGCAGCGCCTTCTCGCCGTCGCGCGGACAAAACGCGCGTTTCTTGAAGGATTATTGTCATGTCATCGGCTGGATTTCCTGCGACGTCAGGGATTGTACGACCCGCAGTTCGAGCACGATGCCTGCGGCGTCGGCTTCGTCGTCGATTTGCAAGGCCGCAAGTCGCACGACATCGTGCGCAAGGCGATCCAGATCCTGTCAACCTGGAGCACCGCGGCGCCTGCGGCTGCGAGAACAACACCGGCGACGGCGCCGGCATCCTGTGCAGATGCCGCACCGCTTCCTGCAGCAGGTATGCGACCAGGCCGGCATTCGCGCTGCCCGCGCCCGGCGACTATGGCGTCGGCATGGTGTTTCTGCCCACCGACCCGGCCGACGCGCCGACTGCGAAGGCCTGTTCGAGCAGATCGTCCGCGAGGAAGGCCAGCACGTCCTCGGCTGGCGCACGGTGCCGACCGATCGACGCCATGATCGGCGCCGACGCGCCAGCCGCACGCAGCCGGTGATGCGGCAGATCTTCATCGGCGCAGGCCCAGCGACGTGCGACCTGGACGCCACGACCTGGCCTTCGAGCGCAAGCTCTACGTCATTCGCCGCCGGGTCGAAAACGCCGTCGCGCAATCCGGACCTCGCGCAGCGCGGCATGTTCTACGTCCCGAGCCTGTCGTGCAAGACGCTGATCTACAAGGGCATGCTCAACGCCGATCAGCTGGCCGTCTTCTTCCCGGATCTGCAGCGACCCGGCCATGGAAATCGGCCCTGGCGATGGTCCATTCGCGCTTCAGCACCAACACGTTTCCCGACCTGGGCGCGGGCCCATCCCTACCGCTACATCTGCCACAACGGCGAGATCAACACGCTGCGCGGCAACGTCAACTGGATGCACGCCCGCGAGAGCATGTTCGCCTCGCGACCTGTTCGGCGACGACATCAAGAAGCTGCTGCCGATCATCGACGAGTCGCGGCAGCGACTCGGCCATGTTCGACAACGCCCTGGAACTGCTGGTCCTGGCCGGCCGCTCGCTGCCGCACGCCATGATGATGATGATCCCCGAGCCGTGGACCGGCGACCCGACGATGAGCGCCGGAAAAGAAGGCGTTCTACGAATATCACTCCTGCCTGATGGAGCCGTGGGACGGCCCGGCGTCGATCGCCTTCACCGACGGCATCCGCATCGGCGCCGTCCTCGACCGCAACGGCCTGCGGCCGTCGCGCTACTACGTCACCAAGGACGGCCTGGTCATCATGGCGTCCGAGGTCGGCGTGCTCGACATTGCCGCCGGAACGCATGCTGCACAAGGGCCGGCTGCAGCCGGGCCGCATGTTCCTGGTCGATCTCGAAGCAAGGCCGCATCATCGCCGACGACGAGCTGAAGCAGCAGATCGCCACGCGAGCAGCCCTATGCGCGACTGGCTCCGCGACAACATGGTGTCGCTGGAGGACCTGCCCGACGGCCCGCCGTCGCACGAGACCGGATCACGAGACCGTGCTGCACGCGGCAGCAGGCCTTCGGCTACACCAGCGAAGATCTGAAGATCCTGATGGCGCCGATGGCCGAGGACGGCAACGAGGCGGTCGGCTCGATGGGCAACGACGCCGCCCTGGCCGTGCTCTCGGATCGGCCGCAGCTGCTCTACAACTACTTCAAGCAACTCTTCGCCCAGGTGACCAATCCGCCGGTCGACTGCATCCGCGAAGAGATCATCATGTCGATGGAGACGACCATCGGCCGCGAGTACAACCTGCTCGAGCCGACGCCGCGAATCGGCCCGGCAGATCAAGCTGCAATCGCCGATCCTCAGCAACGACGAGCTGGACAAGCTTCGCCAGCTCGAAGGCACCTCGGGCGGCAGGTTCAAGTCGATCACGCTGCCGATCCTCTTCAACCGCCAAGGACGGCGCCGACGGCCTCGAAGCGGGCGCTGGACGCGCTGTGCCAGCGAGGCCAGCGCGGCCATCGCGACGGGCCACGACTTCATCATCCTGTCCGATCGCGGCGTCGACCGCGACCATGCCCCGATCCCGGCGCTGCTGGCCGTGGCCGGCGTGCATCATCACCTGATCCGCGAGGGCACGCGCACCAAGGTCGGCCTGGTGCTGGAAAGCGGCGAGCCGCGCGAGGTGCATCACTTCGCCCTGCTGATCGGCTACGGCGCCGGCGCGATCAATCCCTACCTGGCCTTCGAGACGCTCGACGACATGATCCAGCCAGGGCGCTCTGCCAGGCGTCGACGCCGAGAAGGCGTCAAGAACTACGTCAAGGCGGTCGACAAGGGCGTCTGAAGGTGATGTCCAAGATGGGCATCTCGACGGCGCAGAGCTACTGCGGCGCCCAGATCTTCGAGGCGATCGGCCTGAACCAGGATGTGATCGACCACTATTTCACCTGGACGCGCCTCGCGGATCGCCGGCATCGGCCTCGACGTGATCGCCGCCGAGGTGCAGGCCCGGCACGATCACGCCTTTCCCGATCGCTCGGTCAACGGCCACACGCTCGACGTCGGCGGCCAGTACCAGTATCGCCGCGAAGGCGAATACCACCTGTTCAACCCGGAGACGGTCCACAAGCTGCAGTACGCCTGCCGCACGGGCAACTACAAGGTCTTCAAGGAATACAGCGAGCTGGTCAACAACCAGGCGCAGCGGCTCTGCACGCTGCGCGGCCTGTTCGAGTTGAAGTTCGCCGAGAAGCCGATTCCCGATCGAGGAAGTCGAATCGGTCGAATGCGATCATGAAGCGTTCAAGACCGGGGCGATGTCCTACGGCTCGATCAGCAAGGAAGCGCACGAGACGCTGGCCATCGCCATGAACCGCATCGGCGGCAAGAGCAACACCGGCGAAGGCGGCGAAGATCCGGCCCGCTATCACCTGGACGACCAACGGCGACTCGAAGAACAGCGCCATCAAGCAGGTGGCCTCGGGCCGCTTCGGCGTCACCAGCAATTACCTGGTCAACGCCAAGGAGCTGCAGATCAAGATGGCCCAGGGCGCCAAGCCGGGCGAGGGCGGCCAGTTGCCGGGCAGCAAGGTCTATCCGTGGATCGCCAAGGTCCGGCACTCGACGCCGGGCGTCGGCCTGATCTCGCCGCCGCCGCACCACGACATCTACTCCATCGAGGATCTGGCGGAGCTGATCCACGACCTGAAGAACGCCAACCACGCAGGCCCGCATCAGCGTCAAGCTGGTGGCGGAGGTCGGCGTCGGCACCATCGCGGCCGGCGTGTCCAAGGCCCATGCCGACGTGGTGCTCATCAGCGGCCACGACGGCGGCACCGGCGCGTCGCCGCTGACCAGCATCAAGCACGCCGGCGCTCCGTGGGAGCTGGGCCTGGCCGAGACGCAGCAGACGCTGCTGCTCAACGACCTGCGCAGCCGCATCGTCGTCGAGGTGGACGGCCAGCTGAAGACGGGCCGCGACGTGGTCATCGGCGCGCTGCTGGGCGCCGAGGAGTTCGGCTTCGCCACGGCGCCGCTGGTGGCGATGGGCTGCGTCATGATGCGCGTCTGCCATCTCAACACCTGCCCGGTCGGCGTGGCCACGCAGGACCCGCAGCTTGCGCGAGAAGTTCACCGGCGAGCCGGAGCACGTCGTCAACTTCATGCGCTTCATCGCCCAGGAAGTGCGCGAGCTGATGGCCCAGCTCGGCTTCCGCACCCTCGAGGAAATGGTCGGCCACAGCGAACGTCTGGAGACGAGCAAGGCGATCGACCATTACAAGGCCAGGGGTCTCGATTTCTCGCCGATCCTCCATCAGCCGGCCGTGTGCCGAGACGTCGGCCGGTATTGCTCGACCGCCAGGATCACGGCCTGGAGAAGTCGCTGGACAACACGACGCTGCTTCCGCTGTGCGAGCCGGCCCTCGAACGCGGCGAGCCGGTGCAGGCGACGCTTGCCGATCCGCAACGTCAACCGCGTCGTCGGCACCATCCTCGGCAGCGAGGTCACGCGCCGCTACGGGCCGAAGGGCTTGCCGGAAGACACGATCCGGCTGCATTTCAAGGGCTCGGCCGGCCAGAGTTTCGGCGCCTTCATGCCGCGCGGCATGACGCTGACCCTCGAAGGCGACGCCAACGATTACGTCGGCAAGGGCCTGTCGGGCGGCAAGATCATCGTCTATCCGCCGCGCGAGGTCGACGTTCGTCGCCGATGGATAACGTCATCATCGGCAACGTCGCGCTCTATGGCGCGACCGGCGGCGAAGCCTACATTCGCGGCATGGCCGGCGAGCGCTTCTGCGTGCGCAACAGCGGCGTCAATGCGGTGGTGCAGGCGGTCGGCGATCACGGCTGCGAATACATGACGGGCGGCCGGGTGGTGGTGCTCGGGCCGACCGGCAAGAACTTCGCCGCCGGCATGTCGGGCGGCATCGCCTATGTCTTCGACGAAGACGGCAATTTCCAGACGCAATTGCAACCTGGAGATGGTGAAGCTGTATCCGCTCGACGATGCCGAGGAGATGGCGGAGGTTCGCGAGTTGGTCAGACGGCACGGCGTCACCACGGGCAGCGATCGGCTCGATGCGTTTCGTGGAGAACTGGGAATCGGTGGTCGGCGAAGTTCGTGAAGGTGTATCCGAACGATTATCGGCGCGTGCTCGAGACGCAGAAGCGGTTCAAGGCGACGGGGCTGTCGGAGGAGGAGGCGATCATGGCGGCGTTCGAGGAGAATGCGCATAATTTGGCGCGGGCGGATGGGAAATAGCCGCTTGCGGCTTCGCGCTCGTTCAATGAGAAAGTGACAGAATGTTTGGCGACGGCTCTCTGACATTTCGGGAATTCGTCATGCGTGAACCATTGCCGCGGGCAACAATCCACGACGCCGTGTTGGAGTTCTTGCGCGATCGCAAGGATGCAGTGCTATTCGGCGCACAGGCCGTCAATGCCTACGTCGAGCAAACGCGCATGACGGAAGATGTCGACATAGCATCCACGCGAGGTGAGGAATTAGCGGAGGAGCTTTGCCTTTTCTTGAATAAGCGATTTCACATCGCCGTGCGTGTTCGGAACATTCGAGACGGGCTTGGATTTCGCATTTACCAAGTGCAAAAGCCAAAAAACCGCCATCTTGTAGACGTCCGTCCTGTTGCAGAACTGCCGCCCGCCAAACGGATAAAACAAATCCTGGTTGTGACGCCTCCAGAGTTGATAGCCGGCAAAGTTTTAGCCTATGTCGACAGACGCGGCACGCCGAAGGCCGGAACCGATTGGCGAGATCTTGCGTTGCTCCTGCTTACTTTTCCCGATCTCAAGGCCGCGGAGGGGTCAGTGCTTGAACGCCTCCACGCAGGGAACGCTGATGAAAAGACAATCAAAGCGTGGAACAAGATAGTGAAGCAGGTAATCAGACCTGAAGATGAAGACGACGAATTTTCGAGGTAGAAATGGGCAAGCCTACCGGCTTTCTCGAATTCCCGCGTGAACTGCCGCTGGCACGCACGCCGGCAGACCGCATTGCGGATTGGCACGAGTTCCACGAACACGCCGACGACGCGATGCTGCGCAACCAGGGTGCGCGCTGCATGGACTGCGGCGTTCCCTTCTGCCACACCGGCACGCTGCTCGAGGGCATGGCCTCCGGCTGTCCGATCAACAACCTCATCCCGGAGTGGAACGACCTGGTCTATCGCGGCCAGTGGCGGGAGGCGCTGGAACGGCTGCACAAGACCAACAATTTCCCGGAGTTCACGGGCCGCGTTTGTCCGGCGCCCTGCGAGGGCTCCTGCGTTTTGGGCATCAACGAGCTGCCGGTGACCATCAAGAGCATCGAATGCGCCATCGTCGATAAGGGTTTCGCGGAGGGCTGGATCGTGCCCGAGCCGCCGTCACGCCGCACCGGCCGCAAGGTGGCGGTCGTCGGCTCCGGTCCCGCCGGCCTGTCCGCCGCGGCCCAGCTCAACAAGGCGGGCCATCGCGTCACCGTTTTCGAGCGGGCCGACCGGATCGGCGGGCTGCTGATGTACGGCATTCCCAACATGAAGCTCGACAAACGACTTGTCGACCGCCGTGTCCGACTATTGGAGGCCGAGGGGATCGAGTTTGTCACCAGTTGCGAGGTCGGCAAGGATTTCCCGGCTGACCAATTGCGCATCGACTTCCACGCCGTCGTCCTGTGCGGCGGCGCCACCCAGGCCCGCGATTTGCCAATCGAGGGCCGGGGTCTGCAAGGCATCCACTTCGCCATGGAATTCCTGCACGGCAACACCAAGAGCCTTCTCGATGCCAACCACGAAGACGGCAAATACCTCTCCGCCAAGGACAAGGACGTGATCGTGATCGGCGGCGGCGACACCGGCACCGATTGCGTGGGCACGTCGATGCGTCACGGCTGCCGGAGTCTGCTGCAATTTGAGATCTTGCCGCAACCGCCGCTGGCCAGGGCCGCGGACAATCCCTGGCCGCAATGGCCGAAGGTTTATCGCCTCGACTATGGCCAGGAGGAGGCGTTGGCTCGTTTCGGCCGCGATCCACGCGAGTTTTGCGTGACCACCAAACGTTTCGTCGGCGACGAACGTGGCAGGGTAAAGGAACTGCACACCATGCGAGTCGAGTGGGTTCGCGACAACGGCAAGTTTGGAGTCAGGGAATTGCCGGGCACGCAGCAGGTTTTCCCGGCCCAGTTGGTGCTGCTGGCGATGGGTTTTCTGGGTCCCGAAAGCCAGTTGCTCGATCAGCTTACCATCGACAAGGACGCGCGAACGAACGCCAAGGCGGAGCACGGCAAGTTTTCGACCAATGTGCCGGGCGTGTTCGCGGCGGGGGACATGCGGCGCGGCCAGAGCCTGGTGGTGTGGGCCATCAACGAGGGCAGGGGGGCCGCCCGGGAGTGTGATCGCTGGCTGATGGGTAGCACCCAGTTGCCGTGAAAGCCGGCGGGAAGAAAAGCAAGAAATGCGCAAGTGCCGCCTGAAGAAGGGCGAGTAAAGTCGGAAAAACGCAAAAATTCCTCGATAGCCTGCCTATCCTACGGCAACTTCAGGGTCTGTGCCTTGTATTTCAATTCCTCGTTCACGGTGTGGAGCACCAGATCCGAATTGGTCGCACCTGCCGTCACCCAGGCCGCATGGGCGGCGCCGTTGACGGTTAATGTCACGGGGTCATCGCCACGGTGCAGCCGTAGCGGCGGCAGCGCAGCCATTGGCCCACGCTGGATGAGCTTTGTGCCGTCTTTCCCGCCGATGGTCAGCGTGGCAGCCCATGTCCGGGCGTACTGCCATTGCTGGCCGGCGAGAATGTGCTCTTCCCACAGGGCCACGTAAGAACCCTCGCCGAGTTTCGTCAATTTCGCGCAGGCCGCCTTCCGGGTTTCCTTTTTTTCCTCGCCATACGCCGTCAGCCAGGAAACCTGTCTGTTGATCGTGCGCGGCTCGGGATTCGTCCAAGTCGAAGTCTTCGGCTCCCAGTTGAAATTGGTCACCGTGAACTTGTCCGGCTGCTCATAGCCCTTGGCGAGAATCCCCGAGCCAACGATGTCATAGGGATTGGCGGGCGTGGGCCGGGTGTCAAAGTCCCTCGTGACAAAGACCATCGCCAGATCCCAAGTGACCGCGCGGCTGGCGACGGCGTTTTTGTCGCTGATCTCCTTGGTGTTGTGCGTGGCGGTGAACAGGATTGGATAGCCGTCTTTCTCCGCCGCCAGGCCGCCCAGCTCGAAGTAGACGTCGTTCTGGAAGGTCGGACTCGCAAAGACGACGTACCGGCCGGCGGTAGCCTTGTTGGCCGGCCCCGTGCGGAGTTTTTGAATGAGCAGCCCGGCGAACGGGTACATGTCCGCCTGGTGCAAGGCCACGAAATCTTGGCCATCAAAGATCAAACGCTGATCGAAGGAATGTGAGACCGTGTTGCTCGCCCTGACTAGGGTTTTCGACAGGTCCTTCGTGGTGAGAAGCGAGTCGGCCTCCTGGTGGATCAGGCCGTCGCCCGGGGTAAAGCGGCGGCGTGCAAAGACGGCTCCCAGATAGTCGCCGCCCGCGATCAGCCGGCCGCTCCCGCCGTTGCACAGACCGTAGAAGTTCAAATCGGTGTACTGCCTGCTGTTCAGATCCTTCTTTTCGCCCTTGATGAACAGGTTGACGACGTCCGGGCGCGCTTGATTGTGAATGGCGTCGACGAAATCGCCCTTGGGTTGGTTCTCAAAGACCTCGGTTTTGGCGGTGAGAACATAGTCGGTGCCGGCGCTGTCCACGGTGAAGCCGACCAGTGTGCCGCCCGAGGGCACGGCGCGGACGGCAATCAACTTCCCCTGTTCGAGCTGATCGATGGCAATTTTGACCACGTGAATTTGGTCAGTCGTGCGGCTATTGTCCCAGGACTGCCAGGCAATGAACAATTCCTTGCCGAGCACGACGGGGACGATTTGCGGTTTCTTGGTCGCCGCGAACGCTCCAATGGCGTTGTCGTGCTCGGCGGGGTGCGAGCCGATTCGGAAGGGGCCGGCGGCGCTGGACTGGACAGTTTTCCGCTGATTGGGGTCCGGCTCGTTGGCAGGCCAGCGGGTCAAGGAGGACGCACTCGCCGGCAGCAGAACCAAAGCCAACACGAAAAAGGAAAGCCAGAGGATGCGTTTTGGGGAATAACGCCAAGGGAAGTTCTTCATGGTCGCGAAACTCCGCGCGTCATGATCTTGGTGGGGACTTTGCCAAAAGCGTCGCTGGAATGCCTAGAGGATTTCGATTTCATGCGCCGTAATCCAAATGTCCAGTTGGCGAAACCTCTGTTTCCAGCCTTCCTTTATCGCTTTGAGGAAAGCAGCAGCGCCGGGATCGGCGGAGTCAATCCTCATCCTGAAGAGCGTATCGCGAAAGCGAGTGCCGCCGTATTTCCAGGTTCCAGTGACTCGGACCGTGTCTTGGGTTAGGGCACCAAAACGCTGGGTCAACTCTTCTGCCGTCTCGTCGAATTTGGAGGCTTCGATTTCGGCCCCGTCATTATAGTTCAACGGCAAGAGGATTTCGAACCTCGTCGTCCGAACCGCGCGGGGGCGGGATCGGAACCAGCGTGTAATGAAGCTGATGTTCATCCAGAATGCTGAGGTCCTTTTCGGCGATCTCGAAGACTTGTCCAGCAAGCCGCCGAACCACCGTGTGCGTGGCCAACAAGAAATTGCCCTGGATGCGCTCTTCGTCGGACGCGAATTGGATTCGGATCATGCGTAACCTCCACTGAAGCATACAAACGCTTCCGTGCCTGGTCAAGGCCGACGAAAATGGGACAGGTAAATTTCCAGGTGATTCATGTCGTCCCCTGCTTCGCTCCCTCTTACAGCATGTACTCCTCAACCGCTACTTTTGCTTCTGCCAATCCGACACCGTGCTCCTCCCGATAGGCCTTGATGGCGTCAGTCCTGCGCGCCGGATTAGCGGCAATCTCCTGCCAAGGGGCCTTTGGCGGCGGAGTGTAGGCCAGGCCGAGATTTGTCATGATTAGGTCAACCTTACCCTCGACGCGCTCCAACCGTGCGCGGACATTCATTCGGAAGCGGTGGACCCTGGCCCTTGCCGCCGCTGCCATTCCAATGAACACGATAATGAAAAATGTGCGAATTGCGAAGTCGAACCATTCAAAGGTCGCGAAAAGCATGATAGGTCTCCGTTTTCCTTGCGACTCATATCGCGCAAAGCCGCCAAGGCGCAAAGAATCAAAGGACTCTTTGCGCCTTGGCGGCTTTGCGCGAGACAATTACTTCTTCTTCGGCGGCGCATTAGTGACATACGTGTCCAGCCACGCCGTCCACCGCGCCCACAGATCGAGGTTGGTTTCCTTGGCGATGGGCCCGTGCCCTTCGTAGGGATACATGTACAACGAGGTCTGCTTGCCAAGCCCGCGCAGGGCGGCGTACATGCGTTCCGAGTTGATCGGATCGGTGCCGACGTTGGCGTCCCACATGCCGTGGTACATCAGCAAAGCACCGGTCATTTTGTCGGCCCACAGAAGCGGCGACATATCAAGATACGTGTCGCGGGCCGTCCATATCTGCCGTTTTTCAGTCTGGAAGGTCATCGGTGTCAGGGTGCGGTTGTAACAGCCGTCGCCGGCGATTCCAGCCCTGAAATACGGCGTATGGACCAATGCGTTTGCGGTGCTGAAGGTGCCGTAGCTGTGGCCGCCCACCGCCAGCCGATTGGTGTCGATAATCTCGCGCTTGTCCAGTTCGTCAATGACCGCCTTGAGGCTGCTCTTGAGGTCCTTGACGTAGTTGTCATTCATCTTGCCGGCCGGGCCAACGATCGGCACATCCGGCTCGACGACGACATAGCCGACCAGCGTCAGCATCGACATCGCCCTGGGGGCAGGTGCGCCATACTTGGTGTCGCCGCCCTTGCCGCCGGCGCCGCCCCCGGCTCCGCCGCCCTTGCCTTTACCGTTGTAGGAGGCCTGATCGGTGTACTCCTTTGGATAAATCCAGAACATGGCCGGCAATCGTTTTTCGGCCGTGGGCGACGTCGTCACCTTGGCCCAGAATTTGAAGCCGTCTTCGCGCGTGATCTGGATGCGCTCGTTTTTCAGCTCGTGGAACCAGGCATTGTGGTCCACGTTCTCCGTCATCTTCTGGACCTTGCCCGACGCCAGGTCATACATGTAGGTGTTGGGCGGCACGGTCTTCTTCTGGCGTGAGGTGAACACGACCTTGATGTCGTCACCGTCCACCGCGTCGATCGACTCCGCCATGTCGCTCTTGCCCACGAAGATGCGCGTCTTCTTGCCGGTGCGGATGCTGACCTGGTCGATGAACGGCCTGGCGCTGCCGCCGCCCTTTTCACTGCCGGAGACATAGACGTCGCCGCCGGTGGAAATGCGGACCACCTTGGTCGCGCCGCGATTGGAGCGTGTCAGCAAGCCGCCGCCGGCCCCAGCACCGCCGCCGAAGCCGCCGCCACCCTTGCCGCCCTTCTTTTGCTGCTCGAAATGGCTTTGCATGAAGCCATCGTAAGCATCCTCCGGACCAGGCTCGGGTGCGTCGAAAACCGGATCAGGTTCGCCGCCACCCGCGGCTTTGTAAACAACGAAAGTGGCTTTGTTCGGATCGGCCAGATCGACGGCGATAATCTGCCGTTGCCCATCGATGGTCTGCGTCACAAACAGCATGCTGCAATCATCGGAGTATTGAACGCTGGCAATGGCGTGCGGAGACTCGTAGACGATTTTGACGTCTTTCTGGCCCCAGGGCGGCAGCCATTGCATGACCCGGTCCTTGCGCACCACCTTGGTTTCCTTCTGCTCCTTTTGATCCTTGGCGTCCTTGTCGTTCTTCGCATCCTTGGCATCCTTGTCGGTCTTTTGATCCTTCGTGTCCTTGGCGGCCTTCTTTTCCTTGGGGGCCGGCTCCAGTTGCAGGTAAGACATGCCTACGCCGTCGGGCCGCCAGCCCAGGTCGCGTTTGCCGTCGGGGTCCTGCGTCTGCTTTTCGGGCTGAGGATTGTCGGGGTCGGGCTGAGTCGGGTCGGGCTGGGGCTGGTCGTCGCCTTTTTTGCCTTTGCCGCCTTTGCCCTTAGGTGCCACGAAGGTGTAGATGTTTTTGCCTTCCAGGTTCCAGATCCCTTCCGCGGTGCCGAAATTGGTGGCCGGGGCGTAATAGGTGAACGGCTTTTTCATGGTGGCGACGCGGAAGCTATCCGCGCCCGGCGACATGCTGACCGTGCGGAGCAAGGCGGGCTGGCCGACTTTGGTGATTTTGCCGCTGGCGACGTCGATGAAGGCCACCTGGCCGGTGACCAGCGATTCCAGAAGCTGCATGTCCTCGGCGGTTTCCAGCAAGTAGCGATAGGTCCGCGACGGATTCTTCTTGCCGTCGTCGGCCACGCGCACTTTCGGGTCCGGCGCTGATGGCGACGTTGTTGAGCATGTGAGCGGCGTTTTCGGGCACCAGCACGGTTTGAATCCGCTTGCCGTCCCGCGACCATTGGAAGGTCGTGACCATTGTGGCCAGCACGGGCTTTTCGGTCAGTTTGCGCGACTTGCCCGTGGTGGTGTCCGCAATGAAAATGTGAGTGCTATCCAGGAAATGGACGTAAAAAGCCAGTTGCGAGCCGTCCGGAGACCATACTGGGTCGCTGACGCGTGCCTTGTCGGGGGCCTGCACGGGGATTTTGCGGCCCTCGCCATAATTGAACAGCTCAAAGCCGGGATGACTTTTCACATAAAGATTGTGCGAACGATTGGCCGTGTGATCGAAGGCCAGCTCGGCCAGGTGAACGCACGGCCGGCCCATCCTGTCCACGGTGGGCATGCCGTCATTCTTGGTGATCAGGAATTTCTTGCCGTCCGGGCTGATGTTGGTCAGCGTGAAGCTCTCCTCGGGCCTGGCCGACAACACGGCGTCGGCAATCACCTTGGGCGGCATGACATACGACTCATTCCGCAGGATGTCCTTGCTCGAAGCGCCGTTTTGTCCTTGCGCTTCGACCCAGACGAAGACCCACGCCGCAGAGACCAACAGCACCATTGCTGGGAATTTTCCCAATCTCCGAATCATGTGCATGGCAGCACCTCCGAAATTTACGGTTACATATCCAGGGTTCAGCAATCGTCGCGCGCGGTGAAGTCGATGTCAACAAGAAAGTGGCGAGTTTTGAATGGACTCGCTCACATCCGTGTCATCCGTGAAATCCGTGGTGGGTATTTCTTGAGTCTTGTCATGTTAGCCTGCGACGGGTATCTCAGCGGAAGGTCGATACTGCCAAAAGGAGAATCGTCATGACGCTGCTCTACCGCGACGACATTTTTCTGCGCCACGACACAGGCAACCATCCAGAGCGCAGTCAGCGGCTGCAATCGATCAATGCCACGCTCGACAAAACGGGCCTGGCGGCACTGTGCAACGCGGGATCGTTCTCCCCAATCACTGCGGAGTTCGCGGCAACGGTTCACAGCCGGGCGATGATCGAATTCGCCAAACGCACGGCACTTCAAGGCGGCGGCAGACTGGATCCCGACACGGTCGTTTCCCCGGATTCATTTCAAGTCGCGCTGGCCGCCTCGGGCGCTTGCGTCGCGGCGGTTGACGCCGTGCTGCGCGGGGTGGATCGCACTGCCCTGTGCCTGGTCAGACCGCCTGGCCACCATGCCACGCCTACGCAAAGCATGGGGTTTTGCATTATCAACAACATCGCCCTGGCCGCCAGCCACGCACGCGCTGTCCACCACCTCGACCGGGTCCTCATTGTCGATTGGGACGTGCACCACGGCAACGGCACGCAGGACATTTTCTATGCGGACGGCGGCGTGTATTTTTACAGCATTCACCGCTACGGCGGCGGGTTCTACCCAGGGACCGGGGCGGCGGATGAAACGGGAAGCGGGGCGGGGTTGGGTTGCACGCTCAATGTGCCGGTGGCTTTCGGGACGCCTCGGCAGGAGTTTCTGGCCCGCTTCACGCAGACCGTCGAAAGCGTGGCGAATAAGGTTCGGCCTCAGCTGGTGCTGCTCGAGCGCTGGGTTCGACGCCCATCACTCCGATCCAGTGGGATCGCTGGGTTTGGAGTCGGAGGATTACGTGGAGCTCACGCAGCGTGTGCTTGACATTGCCGCGGTGCATTGCGGCGGCCGCGTGGTAAGTTGCCTCGAAGGGGGCTATAATCTCCAGGCGCTGGCGGAGTCGGTGCGGCTGCATCTGGAAACTTTATTAAAGTAGTAGGCAAACATAGTAGTAGGCACACTCCGTGTGCCGTTGGCGATCAAAAAAAGGCACACGGAGTGTGCCTACTACTATGTGCATCAATTGCGGGGTGTCATCATGCGCGGCATCATTGGTTTCATGGTGATTGGCCTGGTTCTCTGCGGGGAGCAGACGCAAAACAATGCCCTGCCGCCCAAGGAAGCCGCGGAGGGTTGGCTGCTCCTCTTCGATGGGGAAAGCTCTTTCGGTTGGACCAGCAACAATGCCGACAAGCTCACCATCAAGGACGGCGCCCTGTGTTTCGACGGACCAGGCACGCTGGACACCACGACGGCGTTTTGCGAGTTCGCCCTCGTGTTCAATTGCCGCGTTACCGGGGCCAAAGCCCATGACGATGTGAAGCTGGTGTTCGCGGGCCAAACAGCAAAAGTCGCGTTGCCCCAGGAAAAGACACCGTCGTGGCGGCAGGGCAAACTCATGGTTGCCGGCAAAGATCTGACGTTTTCCATTACCGGCATCCCTGCCGCGCCGCCGCTTGGCAAGCTCATCGAGCCGACTGCGAGCACGCTCACCTTCAAGGTCGCCGACGGTGTCAAACTGGAGCTGCGCGATGTGACGCTCCTGCCCCTCGGCCAAAAACCGCTCTTCAACGGCAAGAACCTTGACGGCTGGAAGGAATTCACCGGCAAGAAATACGCTTCCAAGTTTTCGGTCAACGACAAGCTGGAGATTAACCTCAAAAATGGCCCCGGCGACTTGCAGACCGTGGGCCAGTACGCCGATTTTTGCATGCAGATTGAGTGCTTCTGCAACGGCAAGGACCTCAACAGCGGCGTCTTTTTTCGCTGCAGGCCGAACGAATACCAGAACGGCTATGAAGCTCAAATCCACAACAAGTTCCTGGACAAGCCCAAGACCTATGTCGTGGAGGTCCACGACCCGGTCAACCACAAACTGACGGACAAGAAGAAGGTGCAATCGGCGGCCGCCGATTATGGCACGGGCGCCATCTACCGGCGGATCCCGGCGCAAAAGCGTGGCCAAGGACGGCGAGTGGTTCACCATGACGATCGTGGCCCACGGCAACCACATGGCCACCTGGGTCAACGGCGTGCAGGTCGTCGATTGGGACGATAATCGGCCGCCCAACGACAACGCTCGCAACGGCTGCCGGCTGGAGGCGGGACACATTAGCCTGCAAGGACACGACCCGACGACCGATCTGAGTTTCCGCAACATCCGCCTCGCGGAGTATCCGAAAAAGAGGCTCTAAAAAAGGGGGTCAGGCACCGTTGCCGGAACGGCCCGAAGGGTGCTTCGCATAAATGATGCCTGACCCCTTTTTTTGGAGCCTCCAGGGATGCAGTGGCCATGTTGCCGGCCGTTCCTTATCTTAGCAGTTCGATCATCACAGCTTTTCGTGGGGTTTGAAGCCATGTATGCGGTTTTTGAAGACGGTTCCCGGCAGCACATCGTCGAGCAAGGCGACGTGCTGAACGTTGACTTTCGTGAAGCCGAGGTCGGCGATACGATCGAGTTCGAGCGCGTGCTGCTTTACAAAAACGAAGGCGACGTGCAGATCGGCCAACCGACGGTGGCTGGGGCCAGAGTCGTTGGCGAGGTCAGGGGACACCCCACCGAGAAGCATTACATTCAGCATTTTCGCCGCCGCAAGAACTATCGGCGCTTCCGGGGGCACCGCCAACCGTTCACGCAGGTTGAGGTGACCTACATTCTGCTGGCAGGCCAGGAAGTGCCACAGCAAGAGGGCGAACAGACGTAAAGCGCATGTCTGGCCTCGACTACTTAGTGATCGCCCCCCACCCGGACGATGCCGAGGTCGGCACTGGCGGCGCGATACTGCTTCTCAAATCTCAAGGCTGCCGCGTCGGCGTGCTCGATTTGACCAACGGCGAGCCGACGCCTTATGGCTCCGTTGAAATCCGCCAAAAAGAAACCGATGCCTCGACCGCGGTGCTGGGCCTGGATTGGCGCGGCAACCTGGGTTTGACGAACCGTGCCCTGACGGCTGATCTGGAATCTCGCCGCAAACTCGCGGTGGTGCTCCGTGAGCTGCGGCCGCGGGTGTTGTTCGCGCCCTACTGGGAGGACGCGCATCCCGACCACGTCGCCGCCAGTGCCCTGGTGGACGCCGCCCGTTTCCACGCCAAGCTCACCAAAACCGACATGCCGGGCGAGCCGTTTTATCCGCAACGGATCATTTATTACTTCAGCGTTCACCTGCGTTTGCACCTGCAGCCTTCGTTCGTGCTGGACATTACGCCGCACATTGACGGCAAAATGGCGGCGCTCGCCTGTTTTCGATCCCAGTTCATCGAGGGCCGTCCCGCGACGCCGCCGACGGTACTGGACGAGCTGCGCGAACGGTCACGGTATTGGGGATGGGTCATCGGCACGGGCCATGGCGAGCCGTTTTTGACGCGTGAAGAAGTGGGTTTGAAGGGGTTGAAGGATTTGGTTTAGCAATGGAGTGCCAACGCAACCGAGCGCGGGAGTCCTCCAGCAGGATTGCCTTTTCGACAAGAGGAGAACACGCTTGTCTTTGCCTGCAATAACCCCGGTGGCGAAGTCGCTTTACCTTTGTGACGGGCACATCGGCATTCCAAACCGCAAAACGGATCTCCTCGGCATCTTCAACGCCGTACGGGCGGCGCATTACCCACATGGGCAAACGCCGTTTGTCATCTTCGCGCAGCTGATAGGCGGGCAAGGCCAAATCCCGTTTTATTTCGACATCCGGTACGCGGCCGATGGAACGCTGGTTCATACGACGAATGCGAAGCTGTTGATTTTTCCACACCGTGCGAAGCTGGTTCAGCTGGCTTATACGATTGGAGGTTGCATTTTTCCCCAGGCGGGGATTTATCTGGTAGAATTATGTTGTAATGGTCAGTGGGTCGCGGACACAACTTTGGAGCTCTTGTAAGGAGGACCGCAACGATGGATACAAAGGATACAGATTCGCCACGACCACCGCACCAGCCCGAAACCGAGTTTACCGGCGACCTTCAGGTTTTCTCGGGGCTCGCCCTTGCGCCGAATGATCCGAGCCTTGAGCCACGCGAACGCAAAGGACGCCCTGCCGACCAACCGCCCGGCACCACCGGTGAGCAACAAGAGCGACATCAAGTCGACTGAAGCGGCGCGCCGTCTCTCGCCGCAGCGGCTCGTAATCGGCATCCGACCTTGCGTCATGGTGAGGTCTTGGCCTAAATCGATTGCGGTGTACGCGCGTTCCGTATGCTGCGCGACCGTGTCCCTGAGGATGTGCTTTTCGGTCTCGTGTGAGCCGGTGCGCCTTGATTGGGTGGAAAGTTGCCGCGCACAGCGAAAGGCGCCGTCAACAAACCCTGATTCGGAATGCAACCCCTGGCCGGTGCAGCGTCTGCTTGCCTAAACCCCCGGAGCAATCGCCGTCCTATGCCAGGGGCTGCACCCTCGTGACTTCCTGAGTCTGCCTTCGCAGGCCGACCCGGAAGTCCGAAGAAGTTTGTGTGCCCCGTAGGTCCCGCCTGCCGGGCGGGACCTGGTTCGCGAAAAACGTCAACAGGTCCCGCCCGGCAGGCGGGACCTACTTCGGGACTATGAGAACGTGCCTTGCAGGATCGCAGGATCCCCCGCGGTATCGGCGATCGAAATCGTCGATCCCGTTTGAATCGTGGCATTGGTCAAGGTCAGGATCAACTTGCCGAACCCTTTGGCATTGGTGGTGAATTGGCCCACCACGACGTTGTTCACCGTCACGTTGTAAGTCGTGTTGTCCGCGGCGCCCTGGACGAAGAGAATCAACTTCGACTTGAGCACAACGAACTCGGCATTGCCCGAAACACCCGCGGCGCTGGTGGGACTGGTAAGCGAGGCCGCGAATTTGGCCTGGGCCAATGTGCCCTGCAGATCGCCGACCGTGACGGCCTGCCCTGCTGACGCGGTGATGTTTTTCAATGTGACATAACCGTCGCCGGAAGCATTGGTGTTCAGGGTGCCCACGGTGGTGCCGTTGACGGTGATCGAAAGTCGCCGTACTGGCAGCGCCGCCCATGACCTTGATGGTTAAAGTGCCGTTGACGGCGTTGTACGAGGCCACGCCGGTTGCGCCGTTGCTGTCGGAAAGCGACGCCGCAAGTTTGGTGACGGTCAACGTGCCCTGCAGATCGCCGACCGCGACGGCCTGCCCTGCCGACGCGGTGATGTTGGACAAGATCACAAAACCACCGCCGGAAGCGTCGGTCGTCAGCGTGCCTACCGTGGTACCGTTGACGGTGACCGTGAGCGCCGTGCTGGCCGTGGCGCCGTTGATCTTGATGATCAGAGTGTCGGTAGCGGCGTTAAACGTGGCGACGCCGGTTGCCCCGTTGCTGTCGGAGAGATCGGCGAACAGCGTGGCGCCGGCCTCCCAGCCATCCTGGCCTGGCGCGCCTGGCGAGGTCTGACCGCCGCCCTGGCATTGGCCGCCGCCGTTGGGATCGGGGTTTGACGACGGCAAAAACGCCGGGGCGGAATGGGCGGGACCGGAAATGTGGCCCGCGGCGAACCCCAAGGGGCTGGCATTGGGCATGATCCGCGGCATCAGCTCCCTCGACGCCAACCTGAGCGCGCGGCCACTGCGGCGGCCTCGCCGGGTGCGTGGTCTTCTTGGTGCTTCGGCCAAACAGACGTCCGAAAAATGGCAGCATGACTCTCTCCTTCCGTTTCCAATGGGAATGGTTGTTTCCCTCCAAAGAGGTAAACGGAGCAAGCACCTCAAAACGAGCGCAAGAAATCGAAATTTTGACGAGATTCCTGACGAGGGGTCATGACGAGGGGTCATGCCTGCCGCGGGCGCGTCGGCGTTGACGGCTCGCGGCCGTGTTGTAGAATGCAAGGACCAAGCGGTAAAGTCGGGCGGTGCTTTGATTTGCCGCGGGTCCGGGGCCGTAGCTCAACTGGGAGAGCGCAGCGTTCGCAATGCTGAGGTTACGAGTTCGATCCTCGTCGGCTCCACTTGACATAACATCAATGCCGAAAGCAAGATAAGCTTGCCTTAAGGTTTGGCGGGTGGGCACGTTGCGGTTGCCGGCCAAATCGCCAGAATAGGCCATGTACCCACGGAGTCTCTCGCATGATCCACGTCATCGCCGCCATCGAAGTCACCCAGGGCAAACGAGACGCCCTGCTGGCCGAATTTCACCGGCTTGTGCCCTTGGTCCTCGCCGAGGCGGGTTGCCTTGAATACGGGCCAACCATCGACGTGCCGACCTCCCTCGCAGCCCAGATTCCGCTCCGCCAGAACGTCGTCACCATCGTGGAAAAATGGGAAAGCGTCGACGCCTTGCAGGCGCACATGGCGACGAAGCACATGGTCGATTATGGGCAGCGCGTGAAAGACATCGTCGTTAGCGTCAAGGTGCAGGTGTTGACGGCCGCCTAACAGCGATGCCGCAGCTAGGGTCCCACCTTGATTAGCCGCTGGTCCGTTCTCACGTAAAGGTACCCGCCGTCCACCGCGGGGGTGGCCTGGACACTATTGGCCTTGAGTACGTTGCGGCCCAATTCCTTGTAGGTGTCGGCGGCGGCAAACAGTGTTGTCTTGCCGCTGTCATCGAACGCATAAAGGGTATCGCCGTGAGCCAGGAGCGAGGCCGCGAATCTGCCGCCGAGCCGTTCTGTCCATATCATCTTGCCGGTTTTGAGCTCCAGGCAGGTTGCGAACCCCCCATCGGACACCATGAAGAGGTGCTCGCCAACGACGACGGGAGAGGGGATATTGGGCGCGTTTTTTTTATGCTTCCAGACAACGTGCGAATTGGTCACGTCACCCTGGCCATCCGGGCGGATGGCCAGAAACTCCGGTGTGGGAAAGCCGCCGTGGACAATCACCAGCCCTTGCGCGAAGACGGGCCGGGGCACGTTGGAGAAGCCGCCGTATTTGACGCGCCAAATTTCCTTGCCGGTCATGGGGTCATAGCTATAGGCGCAGAATGCCCCGGGAATGACCACCTGGTCCAGGCCGGCGACCGAAATCAGCAGCGGCGTACTAAAGGCCCGGGGCTCATCAGGATTTTTGGCCTTCGCCTTCCATTGCGTCCGGTCGGTTTTCCACAATACTTCCCCGGTGACGGTGCTGAGCGCGACCACGAACTGAAAATCCATTCCATCATAGACACAAATGAACCGATCCTTGTAAAGCAGGGGGGAGCTTCCGGGGCCTGTATCGAAGTCGGCGACCAGCGTCTCGTTTTTCCAAACGATGGCACCGGTGGTGGTATCGACGCAGGCATTCCCAAAACAACCGAAGTGCGCGTAGAGCCTGCCTTTTGCCAGGACTGGCGTCGGTGTGGCGTATGTGTTGTTGACGCGCATCTTTTTGGGGTTGGGCTTGATGACTGTGAACAACTCGATGTCGTGAAGGATCTTGCCGGACTCGGTATCCACGGCGATGGCTCGCAAAGACTGATCTCCTAACGGCTTGGCCGGCGTCATCGGCAGCGCCGTCGTCAGCCAGACCTTGCCGTCGAGAATGACGGGCGAAGACCATCCCTTGCCCGGAATCGCCACCGACCATTTATTGTTGATGCTTTCGCTCCATGTGGTCGGCATCGGCCCAAAAACCTGGCCCTGACCATCCGGCCCCCGGAACTGCGGCCAGCCCGCGGATTCACGGGACACCTCCAGTTGACGGACAGCGCATGGGGAATCCCCAACCGGTCCCATCAATAAAGCTCCGGCAGCAAAAAGAAGCAAAAAGGCCGGTGAGTGGTACATGGTTCGTAATTCTCCTTCGGATTGATGAGCGACTACTTCGGCTCACTAATCAGCGCGGTCAAGCCGGGCAAATTCCTATTATATGGGACTCTTTCCGCCGTCACGCCGCCGAGCCAGCTGCGCAGGCCAGGACGCACATCGCGAACCCAACTGGAATTACCGCCAAGCTCAAGCCCACGAGCCCGACCCAGGCGAATGCGACCCCGTAGCCATACCTCGTCTGTTGAAATGCGGGTATAGCCAGGCTGGGGCCGACAATGGCAAAAACGCCGGCGGCAAAGACCGCGAATCCCCAGAAACAGCCTAAAGCCAAGGCCACTGGCAAGGCGGGGCGCTGCTGTCTTCCTAACAACCAGCCGCACCGGCAACAGAGCCCTGCGCCCATCAAGCCAACCGCAGCCAACAGAATCAGGCTCCGCGCTGACCAACGGCTCGTATGCGGCATTGACAGGCGCCTGCAGAGTCAAGGCGATGGCATCCGCAGGGAGGTTCGCGAAGCTCTGCCGCAGCACGTCGCCATCGCGGTTCAGTGCAGGCACACAGGCAACCCGCCAATTCTCGGGTAGCTGAATGGTGACATCGAGGCCGCCAAAGCTCCCCCATTCCAAGGCTGGTGCGAGGACATACGCAAATTGCCAATACACCGTGGGCGTGCCGTACTGGTACTTGGCCGCTTCGGCCTGATAGCGGACCTTTAGGACGTGGGACCCAGGCGGCAAATCAATGACAAATGCCAACGGAATTACCTGGCGTGCGCAGGAAGATAATCAAGAGCCTTGCCGTCATTGATGCCAGGGGTATGACTGGGCGGCTGCCAGCTCTTGGGAACTTCGAGCTGCTTCGCGGGCTGGCTGGGACTAGCCTGGTCGCCGAGCCAAACCTGAAAACCGCTCATGAACTTCGAGCCGGACGCAAAAACGAGGTCAAGCCTCCTCCGGGGCCCACGATTGTCCAAATTGTAAATGGCCTCGACGAAGCCGGGCTTTGCCTCCGCCAAAGGACTCAAGTCGATGGTCAGCGTTTCGCGCGTGATGGCGACGTCCTTCAGCCCGGTCGGCTCGGCAACTATTTGCCCTCCCCGCGACGGGGGTCCGACATTGGCCAGCGCGGGCCAGGCTAGCAGTAACGATCCCAGAGCCGCCAACGCAATTGCAAGATGCTTGCAAAATGCACGAAAAGGGACGCGTGGGTCAGTATTCATGGGTGCATTGTTAAATGAACGAACTGCCGAGTCAAGCGGCGATTTAGCCCAAACACCAAGGGCCCCAAATGACACGGCCGGCCGCGCGCGGAAACTCTGGCGTTTTGACCTCAACGCAGTGATCGGGTGGGGCTGTTGACGAAGACTGGCGGCAATTATGATTGATCGTCGCAATCCAGCTCAAGGAGCAATTCGCGAAAAAGACCATGTTCGATTGAGGAAGTGGTATATTTAACCAGCAGGATATGCCGGGCAGCGACCTCGTGGCGCACTCCGTTCTGACTCACCGACGCCGTTGATTTTCATGCGAAAATACCCACACCTCCTTCTGGCATTGCTTTTCGGCTCAAGCCTGGCTTCGATCTTGATCCATCGCACCTTTGGCGGCGACCCCACCCAGGCTGAGATCGAGTTCTTCGAACAGAAGATCCGGCCCCTGCTCGCCGCGAATTGCTTCGAGTGCCACAGCACCACGCACAAGCAGCGCGGCGGACTTTTGCTCGACAGCCGGGCCGGGTTGCTCAAGGGCGGCGACAGCGGCGCGGTGGTTGTGCCTGGCAAGCCCGAGGAAAGCAGGTTCATCAAAGCGGTGCGCTATACAGATCCCGATTTGAAGATGCCCCAGCGTGGCAAGCTTGGCGACCAGCAAATCGCCGAGCTCGAAGCCTGGGTGAAAATGGGCACCCCCTGGCCCGACGACAAGGCCGCCAGCAGCGTGCTCTCGAAGCCGTTCGATCTGAAGGAACGAGCGAAGCACTGGTCGTTGCAGCCTATCGAGTCGCCAACGGCACCGCGGGTCATTAACCAGGCCTGGTGCCGCTCGCCGATCGACCAATTCATCCTGGCAAGGCTCGAAGCAGCCGGCGTCAAACCCTCCGGCGCGGCTGACAAACGGACGTTGATTCGCCGTCTGACCTTCGACCTGACCGGTCTGCCGCCCACGCCACGGGACATTGACTTCTTTTTGAAAGACGAAGCGCCGGACGCTTTCGCCAGGCTTGTGGACCGGCTGCTTGATTCGCCGCGTTATGGCGAGCGCTACGGCCGGCACTGGCTCGACCTCGTTCGTTATGCCGAGACACTAGGCCATGAATTCGATTTTGATCTGCCCGACGCGTTTCGCTACCGCGATTACGTCATTCGGGCGTTCAACGCCGATGTGCCGTTCGATCAATTTGTCGTGGAGCAAATTGCTGGCGACCTGCTGCCCAGGCCGCGCCGCCATCCCACGGACAATTTCAACGAGTCGATTTGCGGCACGGGTTTCTGGTTTTTGGGCGAAGCCAAGCAATCGCCGGTGGACGTGCGTGGCGATCAGGCCGACAGGATTGACAACCAGATCGATGTCTTTTCCAAGGCGTTCCTGGCGACGACCGTCGCCTGCGCCCGCTGTCACGATCACAAATTCGACGCTGTCAGGGCCAGGGATTACTACGCGCTGGCAGGTTATATGCAAAGCGGAAGACAGCAGCGGGCGTTCCTCGACGATCCGGAGCCGGTCCGGCAAAAAATCGCCCAATTGACTGCGATCCAAACCACAATCGGGCAGCTGCTCGGCATCGATGCCGCCTCTGTTCCACGAAGTGATGACACATTTCTTGCCGGCGACCACGTCGTTTTTGCCGATTTTCGCAAGGAAACATTGAAGAGCTGGTTTGTCAGCGGTCCGGCCTTCCGTGACAATCTCAGCGGCGGGCTGCTGCTTCAAGCCGATCCAAAGCGGCCCGTCAAATCGATCGTGAGACCCGGCATCATCCACAGTGGACTGGTCAGCGCCAAATTGGCGGGCGTCATGCGCTCGCCGTCGTTCACCCTCGACAAGAGCAAGATCCACTATCGTGTGCTCGGTCAAAAGGGACAGATCAACCTGATCATCGACGGGCTGCAGATCATCCGCGATCCGATCTACGGCGGCCTGACGATGAAGGTCGATCATGAAGCTCTGCAGTGGCGGACGATGGACGTTGCCATGTGGAAAGGCCATCGGGCCGTTATCGAAATCGTGGACGACGGGCCGGGCTTTGTCGGAGTTGAGCAAATCGTGTTTAGCGATCGTGCGGCGCCCAAAGGCACGCAGCCTGTGGGAAAACAGGGGCCGGCCGCTCAGGATGCCGATGTTACCCGTGTGGCGGAGCTGCTAAAGGACTACGAGGCCATTGAAGCCGCTCTGAAACCGCCGCTGCGGGCGTTGGCGATGGAGGAAGGCACGCCAATAGACGAGCGCATCTTCATCCGCGGCAATCACAAAAATCTGGGAGAGTTGGTGCCACGCCGATTCCTGGAAGTGCTTGAGTCGCAATCCCAAGGCGACGAACCAGCGCGATTGGCATTGGCGAAAAAGCTGGTGGATCGGTCTAATCCTTTGACCGCGCGCGTCATCGTGAACCGGTTGTGGAAGCACCATTTTGGCGAGGGCCTGGTGCGCACGCCGGACGATTTCGGCGTCCAGGGCCAAACGCCCAGCCATCCCGAGCTGCTAGACTGGTTGGCCGTGCAACTGGTCAACGACGGCTGGTCGCTCAAAAAGATGCACCGTCGGATGTTGCTCACCAATACCTACCAGATGTCCAGCCGCGGTGATCCGGCCGCGGATCAGGCTGATCCCGACAACAAGCTGGTGCACAAAATGCCGATCCGCCGGCTCGAAGCCGAGGCGATCCGCGACGCGCTGCTGGCGGTCTCAGGGCGGCTCGATACCACCATGTACGGCCCCAGCGTGCCGCCGCACTTGACGCCATTCATGGGCGGCAGAGGGCGACCCAATGCCAGCGGGCCGCTCGACGGCAACGGCCGCAGGAGCATTTACCTTGGTGTCCGCAGGAACTTCCTGACGCCGATGCTGCTGGCTTTCGATTTTCCCGTGCCGTTTTCGACCATGGGCAAACGCCATATCAGCAATGTGCCTGCCCAGGCGCTCGCCATGCTCAATAATCCCTTCGTTTTGGACCAGGCGGCGTTGTGGGGCAAGCACGTGTCGGAAGAAAAAGGCCTGTCCAACGCGGATCGGATTGGAAAGATGTTTGAACGGGCATTGGGCCGGCCACCCACCAAGGACGAATTGACGGATACGCTGGCATTCGTCCAGGAAAGCGGCAATGCGGAGGATGCTCGGGTTTGGGCCGACCTGGGCCATGTGCTGTTCAATGTCAAGGAGTTTATCTTTGTGCCTTGAGGTACACGAGTCATGAATCGCCGGCAAGCACTCCTGCACTGCGCCGACGGATTCGGGGCGGTGGCCCTTACCGCGCTAATGGGCAAACACCTGCGCGGTGGACCGACTGCCCAGCAGCCGCGCAATCCCCTTAGCCCACGGCCGCCGCACTTTCGCGCCAGGCGCGCAGCGTCATTTTTCTGTACATGGATGGCGGCCCCTCGCAAATGGACACTTTCGACCCCAAGCCACGCCTGACCCGCGAGCACGGCCAAGCCATGCCCGGACGTGTCGAGCCGACGCAATTCAATAATGTCGGCCGCATTCTGCAATCCCCCTGGCGATTCCAGCGCTACGGCCAAAGCGGTATCGAGGTCAGTGACCTCTTCCCGCACGTCGCCACCTGCGTTGACGACCTGGCGGTCGTCCGCTCGATGACCTCTAATTTTTCCGAGCACACCAACGCCAATTATTTCCTCCATTCCGGCCACGGTCAGCAAGGCCGGCCGAGCATGGGCGCCTGGGTGACCTACGGGTTAGGCTCTGAATGCGATAACTTGCCCGGCTTCGTCGCCATCGAGACAGGCCAAATCCCGCCGGGCGGCCTCGATTGCTTCGGCAGCGGGTTTTTGCCGGCCTCGTACCAAGCTTCGCTGTTTCGCCCCGGTCCAGCGCCGGTGGCGGATTTACAAAACAGGTCGCGGCTCGACGTTCAGGAGCGCAAATCGAATTTGATGCGGCGCCTCGATCAGGCGACAGCCGGCACCGGAGATGCCATCGACGCCGCCATCGCCAATTATGAACTGGCTTTCCGCATGCAAAGCGCTGTGCCGGAATTGGTCAACGTAGCCGGCGATTCGCCGGCGACAAGGCGGCTCTATGGGATCGATGACCGTGTCACCGAGGCTTATGGAAACGGTTGCTTGTTGGCGCGAAAGCTGGTCGAGCGGGGAGTGCGTTTTGTGGAAGTTTGCTGTCCACCGACAGGCGGCGATCGCTGGGACCAGCACTCCGGACTCCGCGTTGGCCATGAGAACAACGCGCGGGCCGTCGACAAGCCCATTGCGGGACTGCTCAAGGACTTGAAAACGCGCGGATTGCTCGATCAGACACTGGTCCTTTGGGGCGGCGAGTTTGGCCGTACACCGATGGCCCAGGGCAGTGATGGTCGCGATCACAACCCGTTCGGCTTCACCATGTGGCTTGCGGGCGGCGGCATCCGTGGCGGCATGGTATACGGGGCCACTGACGAGTACGGATATCACGTCGTCGACAAGCGCGTTGAAATGCACGATCTGCATGCCACCATGCTTTATCTGCTGGGCATGGACCACACCCGCTTGACGTTCCGCTTTGGTGGCCGTGACATGCGGTTGACCGATGTGCATGGGGAAGTGATTCATGGCGTAGTGACATAGACGCCAACGAAAACCCGCCGCGGAGCGGATTTTGGGCTGGCTTTGAAAGAAGAGGGTTTTGGCAAGGGGTCCACGTTTACCGATACGCCTGCTTACATGAGTCATGAACAGGAACGGCGAGAGGGGCACCGGGTCGATGGCCAAAGAGACATTTTTGGCCAGGACAAGCAGCCCAACAGCCGCCCCCCGCACGTGTTTGGGGGTATGCATAAAGGCCGCCACGTTGATTGGGGGGGAAGATCAATCCCCTACCCGCGGTCAGCGCCATTCGCGGGTAGGGTTGCCGAAAATCCAGGAACATCTGGAACGGGCACCCAAGATTCCGTAGTCCACAATTGGGAGGTGCTGACAGTGATCGTCTGCCGCTCGCAAGTTGATGGGGACACTTTCGCGGCCATCCGGATGTCAGCGCGGGCAACCCTCGCACGGTTCCGGCGCGTGGACCGGCGCCATTTGGGGCGGGCGGAGGGATCCACGGGCAACACGGGTCCGAACGAGTCGCCGCAAGCGAGACTCTGGGCCGCGTAACCCAGCGCGCGAAAGAGCCGGAACTGAGCGCGATTGTAGTCGTTGGCGCTGGTGTAGTAGTTAACATAGGCCTGTTGCAATTGCTGCAGCGCCGCCACCACCTCTTGCGGTCGGTTCACCAGTTGGAGCAATTCCCCGGCCCGGACTGTCTCGACTCAGTCCTTTCAGGTTGCCTTCGTAGGACAAGATGGCCGCCTTCAGCCCTGCCTCGGCTCGGGTCACCCGCATGGCCGCGGCCTTGACCTGGGCGTGCGCTTGCGTGACCTCCGCCGCGACGAGATCCTGAATACGGAACAGCTCCCGCAAGCTCCTGCCGCTGCTGGCCGAGCCGCTGAGTGACCAGCCCGCGATTGCCGAAACCGAGGTTCTTAAGCTCCCAGACCACTTGCGCGTTCCAGTCGCTGCGGCCGCTCCACGAATTCAGGCTGTTGCTGCCGGAGCCGTACACGCCCGCCCCCAGATTGTCGTTGGGCACCGCGTTGGACTGCAGCACCAAACTGGGGATAAGCGGGCGCATTCGCTCCTGGCGCAGTCGGACCAGGGTGGCTTGCACAACTGCCTGCTGCGATTCCAGCTCAGGGCGGTTCGTGAGTGCCACCGGGATCAGCTCATCGACAGTTGCCTTCGGCGGAATCAAGGTGACCTGGAGATGGGGCGGCTCCAGCGGGACCGCGACCGCGGCCGGGTCGAGCCGCAAAACGCGCGTCAAGGCGGCGCTGTTGAAACGCCAGTCCTGATTGGCGGACGCGGCTTGCTGCTCAAAGTCCTCGCGGGTCGCGCGGACGCGCTCGACCTCGATTTGCGGCGCCAGTCCCGCGCCCAAACTGTTGACGCGGCGTTCAAGTTCGCGGGATCTTGGCAACGGCGTCCAGGGTGCCGGCCAGGACGCCGCGGGCTTGCTGCACGTCGAAATAGGCCACGGCCACCGCAAGCAGGGCCTCATTTCTGGCGGTTTGCACGTCGAGATTGCGGGCTGCGCAGCAGCTGACGCTCCGCCAGAGGAGCATAGATGGCGTCGGTCAGCGCGAAAACCGCCGAAGCCCCGCCGCCGGCGACGAACTGGTTGAAAGGCCCCGTGATCTGCCCGCCATTGGCGATGTTCAACTGGCTCCCGTCGTGACGCTGGTAATCGACGCCGATATCCAAAGTAGGCAGCCACAGTGCCTTGGCCTGCTGGTAAAGCCCGAACTCCGTCTGGACCGCGGCCCGCGCCGCCTCGATGACCAGCGGCCGCGCGTCGGCCAGCCGCAGCGCGGTCGCCAGATTGATCGGCAGGGTCCGGTCGGCCTCCTCGGGCGGCGGCGGCGCCGGGTCCATCGCGGCTTGTGGCTGTCCGAGTCGGACGACCCGCGCCGGCAGTTGAGCGGGCGTCGATTGCTCCTGCGACTTCCCGGCCTGGTATTGCGCGGCAGCGGGGCGCGGTCCGCGCAGAACGCCAGAACGACTCCGAGGACGGCGGCCGGAACGGTGCGACGCGCTATGGGCATGGGGAACCTCCATTCGCCGTTGGCGCGGTGGTGCGCGCGGGATGTCTCTGACGGCTTATCTCTCCTTGGTCGGCAGGCCCTCCCGGAAAATCGCACCAAAACCGACAACCCTTCCCCTCCACCCGTTCGCCCGTGCCGGCACCACCGTCAAAGTTTACCGGCACGAACGCCCGCAATGAAAGGGGCCCACCGTGAACCCGATCGTCTTCGCGCTCGAACACCCCATCACCACGCTGATGCTGGTCGTGGCCCTGGTCGGCGGCGGCGCGCTGGCGCTGAACCGCATGCGCATCGACATCTTCCCGCCGATCAACCAGCCGAAGATCTTCGTGTTCACCAACTACGGCGGCTACGACCCTGGCCAGATGGAAGGGCTGCTGGTCAGCCAGTTCGAGTTTTGGTTCCAGTTCGTGGACGGCGTCCGCAACATGGAGTCGAAGTCGATCCAGCAGGTCGCGGTCCTTGAGCTGTCGTTCTACCCCGACACGGACATGTCCAAGGCGATGGCCCAGGTCGTCAGCGTGGCGTCGCGGGCTCAGGCGGGGCAACCCGACGGCACGCTGCCGCCGCTCATCATGCAGATGGATCGCCGGCAACGTGCCCGTCGGCTACCTGGTGTTCAAGAGCAAGACCCGCTCGCTCGGCGAGATCGGCGACCTGGCCAAGAACCAAGTCGGGCCGCTGCTGCAGACGTACGTCCCCGGCACCGTCGCTACCGCGCCGTACGGCTCGGCCATCCGCGCCATCACCGTCAGCGTCGATCCCGACAAGCTGCGCAATTACAACCTCACGCCCCAGGACGTGGTCAACGCCCTCAACGCGGGCAACGCCATCAGCCCCTCGGGCAACCTCTACGTCCAGGGCGCCATGCCGCTCACCCCCAACAACGCCATGGTCCGCGAGCCGAAGGAGTGGGGCACCATCCCGCTGATACCGGGCCGCGACGTCTACCTGCGCGACGTGGCCAAGACCTCCGACGCCACCGACCTCAATTACGGCTACGCCATGGTGGACGGCCGCAAGTCGACCTACGTGCCGATCATCAAGAAGAACACCGCCTCGACGCTCCAGGTGGTGGCCGATATCCGCAAGGCGATGCCGGTATTCAAGAAAGCGGTGCCGGAGGACGTGGACATCAGCTTCGCGTTCGACGAATCGCCGACCGTGGTCACGGCCGTCAAGAACGTGGCGACGGAGGGCCTGATCGGCGCGGGGCTGACCGGGTTGATGATCCTGCTCTTCCTGCGCGACCTCGCGCAGCGTCGTCGTGGTGGTGTTCAACATCCCGATGGCGCTGCTGGGCTCGCTGTGCGGACTGTGGTTGACGGGCAACACCATCAACATCATGACGCTCGGCGGGCTGGCGCTGGCGATCGGCATCCTGGTCGATGAGGCGACCGTGGAGATCGAAAATATCCACGTGCAAATGAGACTGACGCCCTCGCTGAGCCGGGCGGTGCTGCGCGGCAACCACATCACCGCGGTGCCGCGGCTGCTGGCGCTGTTGTGCATCCTTTCGGTGTTCATCCCCGCGTTCATCATGAACGAGCCAGTTCGCTCGCTGTTCCTGCCACTGTCGCTGGCGGTCGGCTTCGCCATGATCTCGTCGTATCTCTTGTCCAGCACGTTCGTCCCGGTCCTGTCGGTCTGGCTGTTGAAGCACCACGGAACGGAAGATGACAAGGTGACAAGGCGACAAGGTGACAAGGTGAAAGGAAGGTTTCCTTTCTTTGGTCACCTTGTCACCTTGTCACCTCTTCACCTTGTCACCTTTGAGCGGGTGCAGGCCAAATTCGGCAAGGTGGTCGGCTGGCTGGTGGGCCGGCGCTGGCTGGTGGTGCCGGCGTACCTGGTTCTCAGCGCCGCGCTGCTGGGGACCTTGGGCCCACAGCTTGGGAGGGAACTTTTCCCGCAGGTCGATTCGGGCGAGTTCGTGGTGCGCTTCCGCGCCCCGCCCGGCTCCAACTTCGAGATTACCCGGCAGGTCTGGGCCAAGTCGCTCCAGGTGATCCAGGAGGAGGCCGGCGCCGAGAACGTGGCCATTTCGATGGGCTTTGCCGGCCAGGTGTCCCCGCTCTTCTCGGTCAACAACCTCATCCTGTTCATGCGCGGCCCGGACGACGGGCAGATGCGGGTCGCCCTGCGCGAGGACTCGGGCATTCGCCTGCAGCCGTTCCGCGAGCGGCTGCGCCAGGCGTTGCCCCAGAAGGTGAAGCCCTGGCTGGCGGAGCTGCTCCAGAGGCAGGGGCTGACAAAGGAGTCGGCCCAGGCGCGGGCCGAGCAGGTGATCTTCGGTTTCGAGCCGGGGGACATGGTCAGCACGGTGATGAGCTTCGGCTCGCCGGCCCCCATTGAGGTCGTCGTCGCCGGCCCAAACCGGGCTGACTCGCGGAAGCACGCCCAGCGCATCCTGGCGGCGATGAAGAAGATCCCGACCCTGCGCGACGTGAAGTTCCAGCAGGAGCTGGACTACCCCACGGTGCCCGTGGAGATCGACCGCGAGCGTGCCGGCCTGAGCGGCGTGAGCGCCCAGCAGGTGGCCAATGCCGTGGTGGTGAGTTCCTCGTCCAGCCGTTACGTCGCCCGCAACTTCTGGGTCGACGCCAAGAACGGCTTCAGCTACCAGGTCCAGGTCGAGGTCCCCACGCCGCAGATGAACGCGCCGGCGCAGCTGGAGACGATCTCGCTGGCCAAGGTGAACCCTGACCTGAACCTGATGATCCGCGACGTGGCGAGAGTGGGCCAGGGCACCATGCCGGGTGAGACCGATCGCGTCGCCGGTCAGCGCTACGTGAGCATCACCGCCAACGTCGAAGGGGAAGACCTCGGCCGCGCCGCCCGGCGGATCGAGCAGGCCATCGCTGAAGCGGGCGAGCCCCCCAGGGGCGTCCGCATCCTGACGCGCGGCCAGGTGGCGCCGATGAATGAAATGTTCACCTCGCTCGGGATCGGCCTTGGCCTCGCGGTGGTCGTGATCCTGGTGCTTTTGACCGCCTACTTCGAGTCGCCGCGCCTGGCCCTGGCGTCGGTATCCTCAGTTCCTGGCGTGCTCTGCGGCGTGGTGGTCATGCTGCTCCTGACCGGCACGACGCTCAACATCGAGTCGTTCATGGGGGCCATCATGTGCATCGGGGTGTCGGTGTCCAACTCGGTCATGCTCGTGACGTTCATCGCCATGGAGTGGCAGGGAGGCAAGCACGTCCCCGAGGCCGCCCGCGCCGGCGCCCAGGATCGGCTCCGCCCGATCCTGATGACCGCCTGTGCCATGACGGCCGGCATGGTGCCGATGGCCCTGGCGCTGGAGCACGGCAGCGAGATGCAGGCTCCCCTCGGCCGGGCGGTGATCGGCGGGCTGCTCGCGTCCACCTTCGTCACGCTCTTGATCGTCCCATCGATCTTTGCCCTGCTGATGGGCCAGCGGGTATCTCAATCGCCGTCGCTGTACCCCAACGACCCGGCCAGCACGCACTACGATCCGGTCGGCCGCGCGGAAGATGACAAGGTGACTGGGTGACTGGGTGACAAGGTGACAAGGTGACAAGGTGACAAGGTGACAAGGTGACAAGGTGACAATACCACCAAACAAACGGGAGAATTACGATGATCGGATCAAATAGACCAGACAAGGGCAGGGCTTTCACCTTGTCACCTTGTCACCTTGTCACCTTGTCACTCTTGCTGGCGTGCGGCTGCTCCGATGCCAAGCCGCCTCCCGCGTCGCCAATCAGCCTCGACCCGACGGTCAAGGTCGTCCACGCCTTGCCTCGGACCGTGGTGCGCACCGTCGAGCAGCCAGGCGTGATCGGAGCGTACGAGCGCACCGGGCTCTACGCCAAGGTTTCCGGCTTCGTCAAAGAGTGGCACGTGGACATCGGCGACCGGGTGGAGAAAGGCGCGACGCTGGTCAAGCTGTGGGCACCCGAGGTGGTCGCGGAGCACGAGCAGATGCAGGCCCAGGTCGTGCTGGACCGGGCGCTGGTCGAGCAGTCCCACAAGCTCCACCTCGTCGCCCAGCGCAATGTAACGGCGGCCAACGAGATGCTCGCCCAGGCCCGGGCCGACGTCAATCGTTACGAGGCCGACGTGGAGCGCTGGGCCAGCGAAGTCAAGCGGCTCACCGGCCTTGTCAAGGAGAGGGTGGTGGACCAACAGGTTCTCGAGGAGACGCAACGGCAACTGAAGTCGGGCAAAGCGTCCCTGGAGGCGTCGCTGGCCGCGGTCAAGACCCGCGAAGCCCAGCGCCAGTCCGCGGAGGCCACCACGGAGAAGACCACGACCGATATCGGCGCCGCCCAAGCCCGCGTCATGGTGGCGGAAGCCGACGAACGCCGGCTGAAGGCCCTGGTCGACTACCTCACGATTACCGCCCCCTACGACGGCGTCGTCTTCGCCCGCAACGTGAACGAAGGCGACTTCGTGCAGCCCTCGACCGGCGACCCTACGCAGGGTGTTTTTTCCGTGGGGGTGTCGCCCAGCAAGGCAACCCCGCTGTACGTGATCAACCGCATCGACAAGGTGCTGTTCGTCCTCGGCGTGCCGGAGGCGGATGCCCCCTACGTGGTTGCTGGGACGGAGGCCCGCGTGCGCGTGCCTTCGCTGGGGGGACGCACGTTCAAGGCGAATGTGACGCGGACCTCCTGGGCGCTCAACAGCACCAGCCGCACGCTCATGGCGCAGATCGACATCGCGAATCCGAAGGCCGATTACGTGCCCGGCATGTACGCTTACGGGTCGGTGATCATCGAGCGGAAGAACGTTCGAGCCGTGCCATTGAAGGCTGTCACCCAGATCGGCAATGAGACCTATTGCTACCTGGTGATCGACGGCAAGGCTGTGCGGACTCCGGTGCAGATCGGCCTGAGCGACGGGTCCTGGGTTGAGGTGACGGGCAGGCTGGCCCGAACGACCGGATCGGCGGAAGAAGCCTGGGTAGCGTTCGACGGCACCGAGGCCGTCGTTGACGGCGACCTCTCGGAAATCTCCAGCGGCCAACCCGTGAATGTGGATCATGGGAGTTGACGCTGGATAGAAGGCGATTGTTGGAAACACCCACCCACAAGGTCCGCGTCGTCCAAATGGCGGCCAACAACCTCATGCGCCAGGAACAGGCTCAGGTCGCCGGCCTGCGGGGTGGATTGGTCAAATTCCACGCCGCTGAGCAACGGATCCCAATCGTCGACAAAGAGCTGTGGCGGCGGCCGCTGTGGCAGGAGGGCGCTTTGCTCCGCGGCCATGCCGTCCGCATCCGCAAAGATTTCCTCGAAATCAAGCCAAGAGGCAGCCAGCAACGATTGGTAGGCGGTGGTTTGCAAATCCGTAACCATTGCAGCCCTCGTCAAGCTTTCGCCCACCGCTCGCTCCGCATCACCCACGCCAATTTGCACAGCAGCCACCGCGGGTTGGTTACCGCTCGCCGCCTCATGCATCACCAGTGCCCCCTGACAATCGGCAAGCCCCGTTTGATAGCTGCGCAGACCCGTCGGGTTGACTTCGTTCACGAGGGTAAGCGCCGCCTGGCCCACCGCGGCCATGCCCAGTGCGTGCAGCGTGATCGTCACGAGGCTGCCACCGGCAGTGCTCTGAATCGGCGTGGTGCTAAACAAAGTGATGCCGATCTCGGAGAAGAAAAGATGTACCGATGAAAGTCAAGCGCTTTTGGTGGGAATTACAGTGAGGTGACGAGGATGATGGCTTTGAGTTTGGCCGTTAGCGTAGGCGCAGCGGTAGGTGAACTCCGTGTTGAGGAATGCCTCGGGTAAGCGCCCAACGGGAGTGTGTCATGAAGGACACCAAGATTTTGCAGCAACGGCCCGGGAGGGTCTGGTCCTCGCTAGGGGCTGGCAGGGACGGGTTCCTCTTCTCTGTTACGGGGCAGGCGGAAGGTTTCTGCCAGATGCAGGGCGGCGTCGTACAGCGCCAGGTGATGCACGGCAGCCCAAAGGTCGAGCACGTTGCCGTGAGCGCCGCAGCTGGCGTGGAAGCACTGGAAAATGTTCTTGCTCAGATTGGCCGAGAACGTGGGCTGCGGAACGGTTGTATCGCCGTGGATCGGGCAGGGTCCGCGGCGTTGGCGGCCGCGGCCACGCAGCTTGCCGAGCAGTCCCAGATGCTCAAGCACCTGCTCCATGGTCACTTGCTGACGCAGGAAGGCGAAGTCCACCTTGGGACGCTTGTTCGGCTTGGCCGCCGCCGTCTTGACAGTGGCCGGCGTCGGCGCTAACGTGGAAGGAGCCGTGGTGACCACTTCTTGTGCGGGCTCGTCCCGTTTGTGGCCCACGGCTGTGTCATTGGCAGCGGCGGCGCCTGCGTCCGGTACGGTTGCCGATGACGCTGTCCGTGACACAGGGGTGTCACTGGGCGGCTCCCAGGGGAAGTGCTTTTCGTCAAAGGGGCGATTGGTTTTCCAGACGGCGAAGACCAGGTGGAGCAGCTTGCGCATGCAGTGGCCCAGGGCGACATCGCCACGCTTGCCGTTGGCCTTGAGGCGGCGATAGAGGGCGCGGATGGCCGGGTTGTGAACGATCGCCGAGCGGGCCGCGTTCCACAGGTAGTGGCGGACCAGATCGTTGCCTTTGCGCGACATGCACAGGGTGCCCAGAGGCAAGGGGTTTCCTTGCTTGTCAACGCCGGAGCTGTTTTCGTCGGGAAAAACGCCGAAGTAACCGACGAACTTTTCGGGCGTGGCGAAACGGTTGATGTCCACGATCTTGGCGATGAGGACGGCCGCGGTGGCTTCGCCGATGCCGGGGATGGTGATGACTTGGACATGCGGGCCGGCGGGCAAGTCGGCCAGGGCGTCACTGAGCAGACGGCGCATTTTGCACTCGGCTTGCTGGGTGTGCCGCACCTGGTCAACGAGCTCGCGGATGAGCGTCTCGGCGATGCTGCCGTGCAACGAGGCGATCGAATGTTGCGCGGCCAACTGGACTTGGTGAGCCAAATCCTCCGCTAGATACGGGATGTTTTGCAGGCTCTCGAGCCGGGCCCGGGCGATGCGCTGGGCGGTGGGATACTTGTCGAGCAAGTCCAACACCCAGGCGGCGGTGATGTCTTCGGTCATGACGGCCAGTTCGGGAAAGACGCGGGCCAGGAGGTTGTGCAGGCGATTGATGGCCTGCGTGGATTGCTTGACCTTGGCCTGCAAGCGGCCGGCGACTTCGCGCAGCAAGATCATGGCCGGCGCGGTGGGCGCGGTGGCGGGGGGCAGCTCGACGACGGCAAAACGGGCCATGGCCTGGCTTTCGGTGTCGTCGGTGGTGCGTTTGGGGAAGTGAGCCTTCTGATAATCCTTGTTGCGCTTGGGCTCGCCGATGGACACGGTCATGGGCAAGTCAAGGCCGCGGAGGAAGTGCTCGAGATTGGCGGCGTACTGTCCCGCGGCGTCGATGCGGACGTGGAAGTGGGCCTGCGGATGTTGCTGATGGAGCTGCTGCAGACGATCTTGCAAAGCTTGATAGCCGCCGCAGTTTTCCAGGACGGTGAGTGGTTTAGCGGCCGGGAGGCGATCCGGTCGAAGAAAAGAGACCCGATGACCGTAGCGTGCGGTGTCGATGCCGACGCCAATGCGGTCGAGCGGCGCGGAAGTGGACATGGCGTCCCTCCTTCAACAAATAAGGGAACCGCTGGGAGCGGAATAGCGGACGTGAGGAAAGCGTGAGCGTCCTCCGGAAACTCTTGGGCAAGGTGATCCTTGTGATGAGCGGTCAGAGCCGCATGATGTACCAAAACCTTCAGCCCAAGCCGGAGGTAGCAATCTTTTCTAAGAGGTCAAAGCCTCAGGGGACGGATAGCACTCCTCACGACGCAGCCATCATTATGACAGATGGCTGAAAAGATCATACAAGGGGACAGCGTAGATTATGACTAATGTACGATGTCCCCTTTTCTTCCTCACAAAAAAACTGTTGCGTTGAGAATAACCACCTGGCTAAGCTAAAGGACCGCATTCCACTCTGCAAGCCATGGCGTACACCGCAATCCTTCGGCTGTACGAAGCCACCGGGCAATCCGCCAACGCCGAAAATTGGCGCAAGGAGCTGGAAGTCGCGAAACAGCTTGAGAAGGACGCGAAGAAATAATGCTCAAGGTGGCGGCGGTCAACTCCGTCCAATGAAAAAAGGGGAGGCAGTTCGTTTTCATGAAAACGAACTGCCTCCCCTTTTTTCGTTCACCAACGCCGCTCACGACAATGGATAGGGCTGGATAAGACCGGCCACCGTCATGATGCTGTTTGCCACGACCGTCATGTTGCCGAGGACGTCTTCGATCGTAACCGTGACCGGCACATTCTGCGCGGCGTTGGCATAGGTATGGCTGCCGACCACCAGGTAAGTGTCGCCTGGACCCTGTTGCACGGTGCCGGTGGTAGTCGTGCCGTCACCCCACTGAATGGTCACGGCGAAATTGCCGATCGGCTCGGCATAACCCGCGGTGAAGGTGGCGACGGTGCCGGTGAAGTTTTCGCTGGCGACGGATTGCAAGGCCATGCCGGTGGCGACAAGGCCGGGCTCCAGCGACGCGGAAAACTCGGACGTGTTGCCGTTGGCGTCGGTGGCCGTGGCGGTCAGATAGGGCGCTCAGATGAAACAATTTTGGTTCATTCGATCATCTGGTCGGGTCCAAGGAGCTGCGTTAGGCGCAGACTTTTGCAAGCAGGTTTATCGAGGTGTGGTGTCGGCATGCCGTGCGCGTCGGCGCTACCTGAAATCAAACAGTAAGATCGAACCGATCGAGACTCATGACTTTGTCCCACACAGCCACGAAGTCACGAACGAACGCCTCCTGCGAGTCGTCACTTGCATAGACCTCGGCGATAGCGCGGAGCTGGGAGTGCGAACCGAAGACGAGGTCGACGGCGGTGCCGGTCCACTTGACTTTGCCCGTCCGGCGATCACACCCCTCGAAGAAGAGCTCGCTCTTGGAGGACTTCCGCCACTGGGTGTTCATGTCGAGCAGGTTCACGAAGAAGTCGTTGGTCAGTGACTCGGGCCGCTTGGTGAAGACGCCCAGCTCGGACTTTCCGAAGTTGGCATTCAGCGCGCGCATCCCGCCGACCAGCACCGTCATCTCAGGAGCGGTCAGCGTCAACAGGTGCGCCCGATCCACCAGCAACTCCTCAGCCGATCGATCGTGTCCCTCGTGGAGGTAGTTGCGGAACCCGTCCGCGGTCGGTTCGAGCACGGCAAAGGATTCCACGTCGGTCATGGCCTGCGACGCGTCGGTGCGCCCTGGCGAGAAGGGAACCTTGACGTTATGCCCGGCTTTCTTCGCCGCTGCCTCGATGGCGGCGCACCCACCCAGAACGATCACGTCAGCCAGGGAGACCTTCTTGCCGCCGGATTGCGAGCTGCTGAAATCCTTTTGGATTTTCTCGAGAGTCTGCAAAACCTTCGCGAGCTCGGCCGGTTGGTTGACTTCCCAATCCTTCTGCGGCGCAAGGCGAATGCGCGCTCCGTTCGCTCCACCACGTTTGTCGGTCCCACGGAACGAGGACGCCGAAGCCCAGGCGGTTGTCACCAGTTGCGAAATGGACAAACCCGATGCCAGGATCTTGGCTTTGAGGCTTGCGATGTCCTGCTCGCCGATCAATGCATGATCGACGGCGGGGACAGGGTCTTGCCACAACTGCGGCTCGGCAACCAGCGGGCCGAGGCAGCGCGCGACGGGCCCCATGTCGCGGTGCGTCAGCTTGTACCACGCCTTGGCAAAGGCCTTGGCGAACTCGCCTGGGTTCTCGTGAAAGCGCTTCGAAATTCGCAAGTAGATCGGATCCGTCTTTAGTGCGAGATCCGTTGTGAACATCATGGGGGCGTGCTTCTTCGACGGATTGTGAGCATCCGGCACGGTGCCCTGGGCCGAGGCATCCTTGGGAGTCCACTGGGACGCGCCCGCTGGGCTCTTCGTCAGCACCCACTCGTAGCCGAACAGATTATCAAAATAGTTGTTGTCCCACTTCACCGGATTGGTGGTCCACGCGCCCTCCAGGCCGCTGGTGATCGCGTCGTCGCCCTTGCCGGTTTTGAAGGTGTTTTTCCAGCCGAGCCCTTGCTCTTCGATGCCGGCGCCCTCGGGTTCGGGACCGACGTACTGAGCCGCATTGGCAGCGCCATGAGCTTTGCCGAAGGTGTGACCTCCCGCGATCAGCGCCACGGTTTCCTCGTCATTCATGGCCATGCGGCCGAACGTCTCGCGAATGTGCGCGGCCGAGGCGAGCGGGTCTGGTTGACCGCCGGGGCCCTCCGGATTCACATAGATCAGGCCCATCTGCACGGCGCCGAACGGTTTCTGGAGCCGCAGATCGTTGTCGTAGCGCTTGGCCCCGAGCCACTCGCTCTCCGACCCCCAGTTAATGTCCGCCTCCGGCTCCCAGATGTCCTCCCGCCCCCCGGCGAACCCGAACGTCTTGAACCCCATCGACTCCAGGGCGCAGTTGCCGGCGAAAACCATCAGATCGGCCCACGAGAGTTTCCGGCCGTACTTCTGCTTGACCGGCCAAAGCAACCGCCGGGCCTTGTCGAGGCTCGCATTGTCGGGCCAGCTGTTCAGGGGCGCGAAACGCTGAGTGCCGGAGGCCGCCCCGCCCCGGCCGTCGGAGATGCGGTACGTGCCGGCGCTGTGCCACGCCATCCGAATGAAAAGCGGCCCGTAGTGGCCGTAATCCGCCGGCCACCAGTCCTGCGACGTCGTCATGAGCGCAAAGAGGTCCTTCTTCAGGGCGCCCAGGTCGAGTTTCTTGAATTCCTCGGCGTAGTTGAACTCCTTGCCCAGGGGATTGGACAGCGGAGAGTTCTGATGGAGGATCTCCAGGTTCAACTGATTCGGCCACCAGTCTCGATTCGACCGGGCCCGAGGCGTACTGGTTCCGTTCACTCCGTTCATCACCGGGGCCTTGGTTGCGGTATCAGCCATGTTGATTCTCCTTTTGTTTGATGCTGATTTTGAAGTATCACTTTATTAATTTAGAGCCTATCCGAAAAAGGAGCCGCCGCGAGACACTCGGGACAGGTGCCCCAGTAGATCACCTCGGCCTCATCGATCTGGTAGCCCGCGGCGTCGGCGGCGGTCAAGCACGGGGCGTCGCCGACGGCGCAGTCTACATCGACCGTTTTTCCGCAGGTGCGACAAATCAAGTGGTGGTGGTTGTCACCGACTCGATCCTCGTAAAGGGCAGGCGAACGGGCGGGCTGAATGCGCCGGATGAGGCCCTTCTCGGCCAGGATTCCGAGGGCATCATACACCGCCTGTCGCGAGATGGCACCGATCTCGGCGCGAACATGCTCGGCGACATCGTCCGCCATGCAATGGGGCCGAGCCGACACCGCGCGCAGCACGGCCAGGCGCTGGGCCGTGACTTGGACACCGTGTTCACGAAGGATTTTGGCTGGGTCCTCAGGCATGACCTCAACCTATGTACAATTCTGGACTGTGTCAAGAAGTTGCCTGTTCCCAATAAGATGATTGCCCGAGCCGAGCGTACCGCATCGCTGGGCCCCGCGCTCCTTGGCGTGGTCGCTGACCAGGTCGGCGCCGTCGAGCCGGCCGCGAGTCCGGTTCCCACACTCGGCGTTCGGGTCGCATTTGTTTTCGCAGAGTGTGGATTTTTTGTGGAATGTTTGACAAACGACTTCCGATTATATGGATCTTGAACATCCGCAGCCTGAGGGCCGGTCGATAAAAATCCGCTCACCAACTGTCAATTGGACAGCTCATTGTTTCTTGTCATTTCCTGTACTTTGGCGGCGGCAATTTAAACTCCCCCGCTGGAATTTTCACGATGCGGCCGTCCCTCCAGACAATAATCGGCGTTCCCGTCTGTTTGGCCACCTCGACCACTTTCCTGGCTGCCTGCTCAAACGCCGCCTCCGCCTTGGCGGTAAGCGATGATTTCTTGCCTTTGCGGCGGCTCATAGCTCTATTCCTCTGTAGCTCGGACGATTAGCTGGTAAAGTGCCGCATTTATCACTTGAACCTTGGCACCGTCCGCTTCGGCGATCAATCGGGGCGGCAGTTCCGAGCCGTCGAACAACCGCCATCTATCTAGTAGCGGCCGGTACAGCCTAAACAGGTTCCGAATGCCCAGGGCGAACCGCCTTCGAATATCTGGCTCCGGAACGCTGTGACCACCTTGGCTGACCCGGTTGGCCACACGAGTCACCGCCAACTCGACCCTGGGCAGCCACAGGAAGAATAGCACGATTCGGTAGCCATTTCTCTTCATCTCAGCAAACTGCCGTGCATACCCGCGCCCCGCAAGGGTTGTCTCAAAGCAAAAATCGGTCCCGGCCTTCGTCATTTCCTTGATGCGGGCCAGGAACAGCCGCCCGGCACGCATGTTTTCTGTTTCCGGGGCGAACGGCGACAAACCCGCCGCGATCAAATCCGCATTCAGAAAAACCCGGCATTTCACATAATCTGGCAAGAATTCCTTGGCGAACATGGTCTTCCCCGCGCCATTCGGGCCGGCGATAACATACACCGTGGGCTTCCTTGCCTTCTTGATCTTCTTCCTAATCGTCATCCTACACTTAGTCTCCTTGGCAAACGTAAATCAGTACCGTCAATTGGGATGGTGCCCTCACGACAGTCATCCCTTAATCACGCCAATCGGCCTCATCCTCGCCACCTTGTTCGACAAGCCCGCCCGATGAACGACATCCACGACCTCATCGACATCCTTGTACGCACTGGGCTGCTCCTCCGCCAAACCCTTGTGGCTCTGCGCCCTTGCAATAACGCCGCGCGTTTCCAGCTCCCTGTCGATGCGCCGGCCCGCCGCCTGCTTCACGGCCTGGGTGCGGCTCATCGCCCGGCCCGCCCCATGGCAGGTCGTGCCGAACGTCTTTTCCATGCTTCCAGGCTGGCCGACCAGCACCCAGCTGGCGCGGCCCATATCGCCGGGAATGATGACCGGTTGGCCGATCTTGCGATACATGAGCGGAATCTCGGGGTGGTCCGGCGGAAAAGCGCGCGTCGCTCCCTTGCGATGAACCCAGACCTTTTTTTCTTGCCGGCGACAGTGTGCTCCTCGAATTTGGCGATGTTGTGGCAGACATCGTAAATCAGGTTCATCCGCAGCGCCTGCCAGGTGCTGCCGAAAACGTCGGCGAATACCTCACGCGCCTGGTGCATCAGGAGCTGGCGGTTGCACCAGGCGAAGTTGGCGGCGGCGCGCATGGCGGCGATGTACTTTTGACCCTCCGGGCTGTTGATCGGCGCACAGGCCAGCTGGCGGTCCGGGAGATTGATCCCGTATTTCTGGGCGCATTGCGCAGCATCGCCAGGGCGTCGTCGCAGACCTGGTAGCCAAGGCCGCGTGAGCCGCTGTGGATCATCACGCAAACCATGTCCTTCTCCAGGCCCATCACCTTGGCGGCGGCTTCGTCAAAAATCTGGTCGACGACCTGGACTTCCAGGAAATGATTGCCCGAGCCGAGCGTGCCGCATTGCTGGGCCCCGCGCTCCTTGGCGTGATCGCTGACCAGGTCGGGGTCGGCGCCGTCGAGCCGGCCGTGGGCTTCGGTGTAGTCGACGTCGCGCTGCTCGCCGAGGCCGCGCTCGACGACATAGCGGGAGCCTTCCCCCAGCAGGCGGTGCAGCTCCTTGCCCTTGAAGCTGTACTTTCCCGAACGGCCGACGCCCGTGGGGACCGTGCGGAACAAGGCTTCCACCAATTCGCGCAGCTGGTTTTTGACGTCGCGAAAAAAAAGGTTGGACCTCACCATGCGGACGCCGCAGTTGGAGACAACGAAGCCGTTGGCGACGAAGTTGTGGTGTTCATCGTCGACAGTGAAATCGTAAACCTTGCCACATTCCTCGGTCATCGGCTGAAGCGATGCGATTGGCTCCCACACCATCCCATCGCTGCATTTTTCCCCGTGCTCCTTGCAAAAACGGCTGAAACGCTCAAAACGGAAACCCACGCGCGGCGGAGTGCGGCGGCCCTCATAAACTGAGCGTTCCACGAAACGCCGGTTGACAACGCCATTTCCAATTTCCGCGACGATTTTTTGCAGGGGCACGCCTCGCGCCGCCATTTCGCGCTTGGTTGGCCGCGGCATGGCGCTGGCTGATGATGCCTTCCTTCCGCTTCAGATAGCTAACGGCCAGCGCCGCCAGCCCAGAACGACTGCGGTTATATTCGTAGGCGACGCGGGACCATCGCGCCGGAGGGATTCGCTCTTGGTCGACAGCACTAGCCGCAATCGGGTTGAGATCTCGCCGTCCTTGTTGGTCTGCGCCTGGTCCTCGAGGATGCTTTGGGTCTGGACGCCGAATTCCTCCAGCCAAGAGGACACCTTCTCCAACAGGGTCCGACCGCTGGCCGCGTGGCCGGGGCGTTTACTCATGCTCAGAGTTGGCGCCCCGAAAACGGTATCGTGTCCGCTTATCGTTTTGGGTGTCGTCAGCTCGGCACCAAAAAACGCTGCCAGAAACAGCCGCCGATGCCATAGCGGTGAGCCGTCGAGCCAGGCTGGCAAGCTGTAGGATTGGCGGGCTTTCAAGCCCACCGGTGCCCCAAGGCAGGCCAGCAAAGCTGCAAAGCCTGAGCCAATGACCTTGATCCATTCTTCCTCGCGCTCGAACTCGTAGCCCTTGTATTGTGTCTGAATGGCGTGCTTGCGCGAACGGACGTAAATGCGCGATGGTTTTACTCCCAGGGCCAGCAAGTCACTGCGAATGTCCTCCAAATCGATCGCATTGGCCCAAAAGGACGTGACGCCCTTTTTTCTGTCGGCTTGCAAATGGATTGCGCCGTCGCCGAAGACAAATCCGAGAATCTTGCACAAGAGGGCCACCGCGGGCGCCGATCGTCGCAATGGCAAAAGCCCTCGTTTGGTCAGGAAAGCAATGGCCTGCCGGTAACTGTTATCACTCTTTTGCCACTCGGTCCATTTGGCGGCAACGTCGGCTTCCGAGACCAGGATGTCATCGGCAGGTTCCTCGTAGCGGACCCCTTCAAATGGGCGAACAGCGATCATTTCCCCGGGCTTCAGTTCGCCAAGCGGCACCATGCCGCGCGGCGTTAAGAACGGGTGATCGGAGGTGGCACAAACCTCGTCACCGCCCTGAGTGGTCAACCGCAACACCGGTGCCCTGGGAGTTTGGCCAAACCAACGGCAAACCTTCGTGGAACGGATTTGCCCAGATTCGAGGTCGAAACAACTAAGCTCGGCAGCTTTCCAGCTGGATGCCATCTCGCCAATGGTCCGTGTATAACCGAGTTTGTGCAGCACGCGAGCGTCGGCAGTAAGGCAGTTAATATCGTAGCCAACCCCGCCCGGCGAAATCACGCCGCCCTCGTCCGGGTCGGTCGCGCATACACCGCCGATGCAAAACCCATAACCCCAGTGGATGTCGGGCATCGCCAGGCTGGCGTGCTGAATGCCGGGCAGAAAGGCGACGTTGGCCACCTGGTCGGGCGCCTGGTCCTTCCGCAAGGCGGCCAGCATCTTCTCGCTGGTGAAGATTAGGCCATCGACAAGCATCCCCTGGCGATAGCTCTTGGGGATGCGGTAGCAGCACTCGTCCACTTTTTCGAGCGGACCGTGGAATCCTTCTTTGGCCATGGTTATCCTCGTTATGGTAGTAGGCACACTCCGTGTGCCGTTTTGACGACGGCACACGGAGTGTGCCTACTACTTTGGCTAAATATCCACGATCACCTCGGCCAGCCAGCCCGTGTCAACCTGTTCCACCAGCAAGCCGTGGTAGGTGATCGCCTTGACTTCGTGCTCTAACTGATGTCGGGAGCGGTCGAGAGGTTCACCCCAGGCAGTGCCAACCAGGCCGTTGTCGCTAATGTGAACTTCGAATTTGCTGAACAACAGGTGCTCGGCGTCCCACCAGTAAAGGAGTTGCTTGAGCCAGTCGAACAGCAGAAATTCGCGGTCGGTGCCAGCCAGGTTGATGTCGCGGCGAACCACCGCCTGCACGCTGGCCTGGTCGGTGACAATCACGGCAAACAGCGCCTCGGCGGCCTCCGCGAACAGGGTTTCGAGGCTGCCGGCGCGGATGCGCAAACCGAGATCGGCGGTATGGTCGAACGTTTCGTGCATGGCGACCTCATAGACTGTTGTATGAAAGCGTTGCCGAGTCCCCTCAAGGAAACACAATATGGCTGAGCAGATTACCCCGCGTGCCAAGGATTACTCCCAGTGGTATCTCGACATCGTCAAGCACGCCGGCCTGGCCGAGAACTCCGACGTGCGCGGCTGCATGGTCATCAAGCCGCACGGCTACGCCATCTGGGAGAAGATGCAGCGGGCCCTCGACCGCATGTTCAAGGACACCGGGCCACGTCAACGCCTATTTCCCGCTGTTCATCCCCAAATCGTTCCTGGCCAAGGAAGAGGAGATGGCCGAGGGCTTCGCCAAGGAATGCGCCGTCGTCACCCACTACCGGCTCAAGGCCGTCAACGGGCAAGGGCTGGTCGTCGATCCCGAGGCCAAGCTCGAAGAAGAGCTGATCATCCGGCCGACGTCGGAAACGATCATCTGGAACACCTACAAGAACTGGATTCAGAGCTATCGCGATCTGCCGCTGCTCATCAACCAGTGGTGCAACGTCGTCCGCTGGGAGATGCGCACCCGGCTGTTCCTGCGCACGGCCGAGTTCCTCTGGCAGGAAGGCCACACCGCCCACGCCACGCAAAAAGAGGCGGAGGAGGAGGCACGCACGCATGCTCGAGGTCTACCGCAACTTCGCCGAGGAATGGATGGCGATGCCGGTGCTGACCGGGCCCAAGAGCGACGGCCAGAAATTTCCCGGCGCGGTCTACACCCTCTGCATCGAGGCGATGATGCAGGACAGCAAGGCGCTGCAGGCGGGCACCAGCCATTTCCTGGGCCAGAACTTCGCCAAGGCGTTCGACGTGAAGTTCCAGAACGCAGGCCGGCCAGCTGGAATATGCCTGGGCGACCAGCTGGGGCGTGTCGACGCGGCTGATCGGCGGCCTGATCATGACGCACTAGCGACGACCAGGGCCTGGTGGTGCCGCCGCGGCTGGCGCCGATTCATGTGGTCATCGTGCCGATCTTCCGCAAGCCCGAAGAGAAGGCAGGCCGTGCTGGCGGCGGCGCAGAAGCTCGCGGACGCAGATTCGCCAGGCTGCCGCTGCGGCGACTGGTTCAACTACGAGCCGATGATCGTCAAGGTCGACGACCGCGACCAGTATCAGCCGGGCTTCAAGTTCAACGAATGGGAACTGAAGGGGGTGCCGGTCCGCGTCGAGCTGGGGCCCAAGGACCTGGCCAAGAACGCCTGCGTGCTGGCGCGGCGCGACCTGCCCGGCAAGGAAGGCAAGGAAATGGGCGTGCCGCTGGCGGCGCGCCGCGCGACGCATCGTCGAGCTGCTGCAGCGAAATGCAGGACGATCCTGTTCGAGCAGGGCCAGGAAGTTCCGCGACGCCAACACGCTGCGAGGTCGATACCTACGACGAGTTCAAGAAGAAGATCGAGGAGCCGGGCGGCTTCCTGTGGGCCCACTGGGACGGCACCCGCGAGACGGAAGACCGCATCGCCGCCGAGACCAAGGCGACGATTCGCTGCATTCCGTTCGACCGCCCGAAGGAGACGGGCAAGTGCATGGTGACGGGGCAGCCGTCGGAGGGGCGGGTGGTGTTCGCGAAGGCGTACTAAGGCATGATACTGTAATAATAGGCGATTTCCTGTAGGACGGATTTCCAATCCTTCCTGTTAATCCCTTCAAGTTCAATCGGAGACCACGACCGCCCAGTTTTGCACCATGGCACGTGCTTTGGCAAACCTAGCCGCCAACAGCATCCGCAGACAGGCTACAGCGCAAGCGTCAGGTCGCTCTTGCGCGATGAAAGGCGGCATCGAGGACATCGCGTTTCTTTCGTGCCAATCGGGCGCCCGCCTGCGCACTGTGTGTTTGGGGGTAGAATCCAACAAATTCAAGGTGGTGCAGTCCAGGGCTACGATCCCAACTTCGCCGACTTGCCCGTAACCAGCGCTAGTGAAAATGACCGGAATCACCCAAAGGGGGCCCCTAGGCAGCATCAGCAGGCGCGGCGTTGCACCGCAGTATGCGTCCCCGTAGGTCGTCAAACAATAAGCATTGGCAACGGCTCGTACTTTCGCCAGTGCCGGCTTGGATCGACCTCGCTTTCGTGCCGTTTTCGCCATATCTTTCGCCTCTTAACCCGCCAGCGTCGCCAAGATCTGCAGCGCCATTGTTGCAATATCGGCGTTGTCGAACGCCAGGTAGGCGTTGAACCGACCGCCCAGCGCCGCGATCGAAATCCCGCGCAGATTGATGCCCGCGACCGCCAAACGGCTCATGATGTCGTAACCGATGCCGGGCCGATTGTCACCCTGGACGCACAGCATCGCCACGTCCAGCGCTGGACCCAGCCCCGTGGAGCGTGCCGCCTTGACGTGGTCTGGGTTGGTAATCGGAGCGATAAATAGCACACTCGTTTCGGGTTTATTGCGATGCGGCCGCGTGAACACAAATTCCAGGTCGGTGCCGGCCTGCGCCAGCAGTTCCAACTTGGCGGCCGCGGCGCCGGGGCGGTCGGGAATCTCCCCGCTCCAAACCTGAATTCGCCGAATCTCCAGTCCCATTGGCGGCACCTTCGCACCAACTCTGGCGAGCAAAATCCATTATATGGGGGTAAACGTGCCAAATCACCCCACGTGATTCAATTGCAAGATTTTCGTAGGACGGGCTTCCCAGCCCCGTCCAGGACGGGCTGGGAAGCCCGTCCTACCAATCAGGCATTTCGCAATCGTTTCTTCGCCACGGCCAGAATTTCAGCGTGATCAAAAGCCAACGGCGGCAAGTCGCGCAGAGGAAACCACCCGACCGCCGCCGCGTCGTCCGCCGCCATGGGTCGCAGCCGCTTGACGTCCAGCTGGGCCAGGAAGGCAACGGTCACGACATGTCCGCGCGGGTCGCGGCCCGGATCGCCAAAGGCCTGCAGCTGTTCCAGGCGGCCGGCGCTGATGCCCGTTTCCTCGTGCAACTCCCGGCGGGCGGCGTCGGCGAGCGCTTCGTTTTCGTTGACGAACCCGCCTGGCAAGGCCCATTTGCCGCGATACGGCGCGTGTTTGCGGCGAATCAGCAGCACGCGGCGCCGCCGCTCCCTGGTGACGATGACCACGTCGGCGGTGACGGCGGGCCGCGGGTAGTCGTAGGTGTATTTCTTGGGAACGTCCATAAAATGCCTCGGGGGAAAAACCATGAATGCCGCCACCTTGATTCGCGAAGCGCCCCGCCGCGCCTGGACCCAACGCCATCTGCTGGGGTTGGAAGAGCTGCGCCGCGATGAAATTGAATTGATCCTCGACGGCGCCGAGGAAATCCTGGCCGCCGGCCACCATCGCCGCAAGAAACGCGACGATCTGGCGGGCAAGGTCATCGTCAACCTTTTCTTCGAGCCGTCAACCCGCACGCGCACCAGCTTCAGCCTGGCCGCTCGCCGCCTGAGCGCCGACACGCTCGATTTTACGCCCAGCAGCTCCAGCCTGAGCAAGGGCGAAACGTTTATCGACACCGCCAAGAATATCGAGGCGATGGGTGTGGACGTCATGGTCGTTCGGCACACGACGCCTGGCGCCCTCATCTGCTGTCGAAAAACCTCGACTGCAGCATCATCAACGCCGGCGACGGCGCTCATGAACACCCGACGCAGGGTCTCCTCGACATCTTCACCATCCGCCGCCACAAAAAACACATCGAGGGGTTGACTGTCGGCCTGGTGGGCGACATTGCCCACAGCCGCGTGGCTCGCAGCAACATCCACGGCTTGCTCAAGCTTGGCGCCAAGGTGATCGTTTGCGGTCCGCCCACGCTGGTGCCCCAGACCATCACGCAACTTGGCGTCGAGGTGTCGCACCGGCTCGACGACATCATTCCGCGCTGCGATGTCATCAATATGCTGCGCATCCAATTCGAACGGCAGCGCAATGGGCTGTTCCCATCGATTTCCGAATACGCTCGGCTTTTTGGTGTGGGCACGGAACGGCTGCGCCGCGCCAAATCAGACATCCTGCTGCTGGCGCCTGGCCCCATCAACCGCGGCGTGGAGGTCACGCCAGACGTTGCCGACGGGCCGCACTCGGCCATCTTGCAGCAGGTGACCAATGGTCTGGCCATTCGCATGGCGGTGCTGCAGTTGCTGTGCGCTCACTGATCCTTTTTTCCGCCGGCGGGAGGCTGCTCGGGGCCGGCGGCGGGGCTGCCGGTTGGCCGTTGAGGGCTGAAGGTCAAGGTTTCGCGCGAGCCGTCGTCGGCCGTGCGCCGGAATCCGGTTACGACCATGAAGTTTTCCGGGGAAATAATAAACAAGCCGCGGCCGATGGCCTGCTCGGTTGAGTCGACAAGACCGGTGCGAATCGCCTTGGTGCGGCCTTCGTCGGCTTCGCCGGCAAGCTTCGCCGGGAAAGTGCCCCGGATCAGCACGTTGGTTTTGCCGGTGATTTCGCCAACTGTCTTACCGTCGCGCAGGTCTGTGTAGGCGTCGACAGTGACGCCCAGGCGCTGCAGGTAACCCATGAATTCAGTCAGGCTGTTCATTTGGGCGCCGACGCTCTTGCTCTCGTAGCCTGGAAACTCGACGATACCCGCGATGGCCACGTGCGCGCCCCAGAACACATTGAAGATCAGGTCGCCTTCCTTGATGGCGCTGGAGCCGTCGCGCAGAACGCGGCCTGGAGTGGTATCGGTAATGGCCACCTCGCGGCCTTCGATGTCGTAAAGCGTATTGACCTTGCACTGGGCGGTGCGTTCATCTTCGACGCGAACGACCTCGATGGTGGCCTTGAGCTCCCCTTCGCCGCGGCCATTCCAGCCGGCGGCAAATACAGTAAAGGTCAGGCCGGGCTTAATGCCGTCGCGGGAGCCCTTGTCGATAAAGACCTTCTTGGCGGAGTCGTCGACGCGGATGATTTTGCCGCGCGGCGCGTCCCACAGCGGTTTGCCCTTGGAGATATCCAGCAGCAGCGAGTGCTGAGAAACCGCTGGCCGGCTGGCGGTCTTGACGTCGCCACCGCCAACACCACCGCCGGCGCTGCCGCCGAGTTTCTTTTTGAGTTGGTCCAACTGGGCGACGTTTTTTGCGTTGGAGCTGGTGAGCTCGGCAATGTTGGCGTTGTCCTTCGCGATCTGATCGCGTAGCTCCTTGTTTTGGTCGATCACATCGGTCATTTCCTTGGTTTTGTTGAGGCGTGCCGCCAGGGCATCGTCATTGCCCTTCTTGATGGCGTCGCCGAGCTTCTTGATGGCGTCGGCGTTTTCTTTTTGCAGTGTTTTGAGCTGCTGCTGGGCGGCGTTGTTCTTTTGCACTTCCGTGGCGTATTTCGTCGAGATGTCCTTCAGCTGGGATTCCAGCGGGCCGCGCAGGTTGACGTACTTGGTCTTGTAGCCGTCGCCGTCAAATCCATCGAGCTGTTTCTCGAGCACTTCCTTGATGAACTTGCGGAATTCGGGGTCGGCGTCCTTGTATCTCTCGCGGTTTTGCTTCCAGGTATTGAGGTCATTGGGGTTCTTCAAGAACTCCTCATAGCCGATCGCGGCCTGCAGCTCATTGAGCTGATAGGTGGCAAACTCCCCCTCTTTGCGGGCTGTTTGCAGTTCCTTGGCCTTGTTTTTTGCGGCCGTGTCCCAGTTGTCCTTGTCGCGGGCCTGCATGTAAACCCAGCCGCTGAAGACCAGGGTCAGCAGAATGAAAATCACCAGAAAGATGACCAGCACCTTGTTGGGGCTAGTCGTTGGCTGCTTGGACCTGCGTGCCATGGAAGACCTCACAGAAGGATGGGACAGGGCGCTCTGCTTGCGTTGACCGGAACTGCTCCATTCAGTGTAAATGGCTGGCCGGGCCTGTCAACGGAATGTTGCAGGCAACCTGGGGCCTTTTCGCGGAGATGGCCGGTGGCAACGGGTTTGACGAAGGTAGCGGGGGTTTCTTGGCAAACCATCGTTGCTGTTGCCTGCTTCTTATGCCGTCCTGCCCTCTGGCCGTGATCCACGGCTCAATGCCCACTCGTGAGCAGGCCGGCGTGGTGGGAACGCAGCCAATGAAGCACGTCTATTCGAAGTTGCCTGGCCGTCTCCAGCAAATCGTCCGCATCCTGTTTCTGCACGAAGCCCGCGCGATCGTAGAAACCGGTGTGACGCAGCTTGGAACTCTTGGAAAGGTGAATCAAAGTCGCCTTTTGCGTGTCGCCAAGGGTGAATTCCAGCGAGTTGATCCAAAGAGCATGATGCCCTGGGGCCCGTTTTTGCAGCTCAAAGCCACTGACATGGAGAGCGAGCTTGCACAAAATTAGCGCACCGTCGTAGGCATGTGTGAACCGGCCGTCGTCGCTTAGCCCAGCTACGCCAGCGTCGGCAATTTCGCGGTCCACCACTCCGAGCAATGAGAGCACCTCAGCGACGGTCGCCTGGTGATTAATCAGGTGCCCGATCTGCAACCAATTCTGTAAGCTCATCGCGTTTGCCCTTCAAAAAGACCTTATCTTTGCGGACGACATCGAGCAGGAACGGGTTTCCCACACGGTACTCCTCGCGGAATTTTTCCGACGCGAACAGGACAGGGTTGACTATTCGGCCCAGAGTTTGCTCAGACGTGTGCAGCGCGGCCGCCAAATCCTTGAGGCGAACATCGCCAACGATCATGAGGTCAATGTCGCTGTCCCGCACCTGCTCAAGGCGGGCTACCGATCCGAAGACAAAGGCAATTTTGATAAGGTCACCGAAGGGCGTCAAGGCGTCGACTAACAATCGCTCCAAACGCCGACCGCCGTGAATTTCCTTCATCGCAACGATCATCACCAAATCACCGAACAGGTGGTGGCAAGGTTCTGTGATGGTCATCAACAGCTTCTCGATTTTTTCGACCAACGGCTGCGGCCATTCCCTTCGACCATCCGCAATGGCATCAGCAAGCACATGCAGCGCGGCATGCCTTACGTTCTTGTCTGGGTCACTAAGGCACTCCTCGACTACGCAATTGACCACGGCCATGTCCTCTCGTCCGAGAAGCGCTGCCACTGAGCAAATAGCGGCGCGCCGCACCTGTGTCGGCTCAGCAGCAGCGGCAATGGTGGTCAAAAGGCGCTTTAGAATTGCATGATGATCGCCTAAGCAAAAATCCAGCCGCGAAAGCCCTCTGGCAGCACCGGAGCGGACGACTTCCGGTCCTGATTCGAATAACTCTTCCAGGCGCTTTCGCACTTCAACCTGTTCCGGTGCGACGGTACGAAGGGCCTCCGCGCATTCTGCGCGGACGACATCGGACGTGTCATTATCAAGACGATCGAAGATTAGTTTTACGACGGTCGAATCAACGGCCGCCGCATCCTGAAGTGATTCCGCGCATTTGGCACGAATTGCTGGCAATCGGTCACTCATCAGCAGCTTCTTGAGGGCGCGGTGAGCCCGTTCATTCGAGTCAGACTCCTCACCGACCAAGGAGATGAGTGCAATTCGGCTTTTGATGTCTGTGTTGGGATCGCGAATCGACTTCAATACCTCGGTATACCACGAATCCGGGTCCTCGATTCGTTTCTGCCAGGCAGGCCAAATCAACTTCGACCTTGCGGCCGCCGAGGCACTTCCGGAATACCTTTCCTGGTGCATCATCCCGCGGCCCGTCGGGCGGATCGTGGGATGACAAATAAACAGTGAGGTACTCGCCCACCGGAAGTTCCCTCTTCGCCTCGTCCTCAATCTTACAGAGCATTCGTTGGGCTTCGGGTTCGTGTCTGGTGGCCAGGAGTCGTTTGAGAAGGCTAATGAAATGGATGGCAATTCCCAGCCACCTCGATCTCCCAATTGCTTCTCCAGCCGAGAAGATTTGGTCAAGCAGAGCGCGATCAGCAACGGTCGCTCCGTCCACGAGACAACGCAGTGCCAAGAGCTGAGACCGGCGAAGAAATCTGCCCGCTGGGTCTGGGTCGTCAAGAATGACTCGCAGAAGCGTCGTTGCCCGCGGCGCTGAAAGTGAAGCGGCCACATGGACGACGACTTCCTCCCACTGCGGGTGAAAGAGATACGGGCGCAGCAACGCTACAATGTCACCACCGCCTTCGACTTCAAGCAATAAGCCTCTTGCCGCGAAGTATTCTTGGAAGGTTCGATGGGTAAATCCAAAAACACCGTCTCCGCGTTCGACAAGCAAGCCAATACGTTCGCACAGGTAACGAATCACTCGCTCGCTCTGTTCTTTGACGACGTCCCCCTTGAGTGCCATTTGTTCGCGCAGGAATTCCTGGACGGAGTCATTCACCCACCACCGCGGTCGAAGAACGTGTCCCTCACGCTGCATTCCCAGTGCCAGACGATCCAGCAACCAACCGAACTCACGTGCTTCAAGGACGATCCCGTGTTGAGGATCTCCCGGCCGAGCTTCGCGTTTGCTCGCCTCCCATGTTTCCAACATCACTTCCACGATTTTGGCGTATAAATCCACGCGGCGCCGTGGCAGGGTCGCATTGGCGTAATGCAACGCGGCCAGGATCGTCAGCATTAGCGGGTTCGACGCAATCGTGCGCAGCGGCCGGTGGTTGAGAATTGCCGCTGTCAATTCGTCGGCTCGTTGATCTTGCTGTTTCTTCTGCCTCTTAACAACCAGAGGCCGGGCTGCATACCAGAGCCTCGCGAAGTTTCGAATATCGTCATCGCGCCAGCGCGCGACCTGGAACGTGGCGAAGCCCAACCTCTGCCATGGCCCCGCGTCCAGGCCAACAATGCGACTGGTCAGCACGAAGTGATTTTGACCAAAGCCATCGACAAATCTGCGCAACACGCTCAACAGCCGTCTGTCGGCTCCGACTTCGTCAAGCCCGTCGAGCAGCACCAGACAACCCCCGCGTTTCAATTCGCGTTCAATGTGGTGTTCGACTTGGGACCAGTAGTCTGGTGAGGCGTCGCGCAGCGTGCGCGTCACCACAAATCGGACGAGGGTCATATCTGTGTCGCATTCCCGAGCCTTGGCAAAATCGGCCAGGCGCACCATCAGCGGTACGCGAGATCCCGGAAAACGGCCATTCTGCCACAGCCCCTCGCGAGTAGGACCGGGCAGCGTGGCGCAACGACGTCGTCTTGCCGCTTCCAGGTTCGCCGCGGATCAAGACGCGGCGGTGCAGTGTGAGGCAATCAGCCACTGTTAGTTCGTCGGATTCCTTGATAGGTCCGTCATCACTTTCAACCATCGCGGGCTGGCAGTCGTGGTCATGTTCCCGTTTCCGTTCAGGGATCTGGACTAAGCGAACAGGAACAAAGACCTCATCCATTGATCTAGGCTCGGTGGTGGGCAATCCCAAGCCACGAAAGGCCAGGTCGGCGTTTTCGTTTGCGACGGCCTGTTTGTATCCCACGAGCGGGTCCGGTGACAGAAGACTTTCATCCGGCAACCGAAGGGCCTGAGCCAATCCCTTCGCCGTCCTGTCCCTGACTTCGACAATGTGGCCATTTCTGAGCATGACCTGGAGGGCTTGACGGGTAATCCCGGCTTGGCTGGCCAGCTTCATATTCGTGAGTCCGCGCGATTTGGCAAGAGCGCGAAGCTTACTTGCGTCGATTTTCATGATCGGTTCCCGACTTTGTTGACCACGCGAGGGCCGATTTACCTAAGTATAATTAGATGTGTAAAGTTAGTCAACATAACTGTACATATAAAACATTACAATATTACACTTGGGCCGCCACTGCCCGGAAAGCATTCCTTGACGCCGAGGTGCCGACCTCTAATCTGCCTGCGTGGAAACCTTAAAAAATGGGTTTAACAATGTTTGGGATCGGCATCGTCGGCGTCGGCTTCATGGGTATGATTCACTTCCTCGCCGCCCGCACCTTGCGCAACGCCCACATCGCCGCCATTTGCAGCCGAGACCCAAAAAAGCTTGCCGGCGACTGGCGAGGCATCCGCGGCAATTTCGGCCCGCGCGGCGAGGTTATGGATCTTTCCGGCATCAAGAAATACCAGCGCCTCGACGACCTGCTCGCCGACCCCGACGTCGATCTCGTCGACATTTGCAACCCCACGCACCTGCATCGGGAAACGGCCATCCGCGCGTTGCAGGCCGGCAAACATGTCCTGGTAGAAAAAGCCATCGCACTAACCCCCCAGGACGGCGACGCCATAATCCAGGCTGCAGCGACGGCCGGCAAGCTGTTGATGATCGCCCACGTGCTGCCGTTCTTCCCCGAATTCGCTTTTGCCGCCGAGGCCATTCGCGGCGGGCGTTGGGGCCGCATCCTCGGCGGACACTTCAAACGCGTCATTGCCAGGCCCGATTGGTCCGCGGAAATGGCTGATGCAGCCAAGACCGGCGGGCCCGCGGTGGATCTGCACATTCACGACACCCATTTCATCGGCTTCGTCTGCGGTGTGCCCAAACGCGTTTTTTCCAGCGGCGTCGTCGAGCATGGCATCGTTCAGCATCTGACAACCCAATACCTTTACGGTCCCGGCGTTCCGGCAGTCTCCTGCAGCAGCGGCGCCCTTGCGCAAAAAGGCCGGCCATTTGTACACGGCTTTGAAATCTACCTGGAGCATGCCACCCTGGTTTACGAATCAGGCACATGTCCGCTGACAGTGCTGACCAACGACGGCAAGGTCGAGCAACCACAACTTGCCGAGGGTGAGGCGACAGCGGCGTTCAGCGCCGAACTGCAAGCCGCCGTCGATGGCGTGATTGCCGCAAGGGCGCCGGATCTGCTCAGCGGCCAACTGGCGCAGACGCACTGGCGCTCTGCCATCTGGAATGCCAATCGGTGTTGAGCGGCGAAGTTGTCGAGGTTTGATCCTCACCCACGGCAGATTTTGACTGACCAACACAGCTTCTCAAACGCGCGTCAGCAAGGATCTTGAATGATTTTCAAGGCGTACGGACCTGCGCCCTGCCGAGTGCCGGCATCGGCCCGAACAGACCATACTCGCGTCAGGGCTTCTCTGTCTTACGCGCCAGTTTACAATTCTTTGCGAAGCCGCCATTTATTTGTGAAGTCCGAAGACGCACAATAGAGCAAGAGCCAAACGGCACCTTTCCGAGGCATCGCGGAGAATCAAACATGTTCATTGCATTGCGTGCTGTCCCCTTTGCTGCTCGAATCTGGCTAAGCGCACTGCTGCTGGCCGCCGCAAGCGTCGGCAGTTTAGCCGCCGATGATTTTAATCCGCGTGATCTTCGCCACGAAATCATGGTGCGGGACGTCCTGTCGGCAGATCCACGCCTCGATCCCCTGAACATCATCGTGCGCGTCAAGGATCGCGTGGCGACCTTGAGCGGCGAAGTCCCCTCGCTGGAGTTGGCCCGCCGAGCCGTGGAGAAGGCCAGGACCGTTCGTGAGGTGAAGGAGGTCCGAAGCCAATTGAGAATCGGGTCCGACGATGTTGGCTTCCGCATGCCCACCGTCGTGGCGATGCCCAAGGCCCCGCCAAGTGGGTTGTCGCCCTCGCACTCGCCGTCACCCTTGCCCTCGCCCCCGCCCATGCCGACCGCCGTCGGGGATGTCCGGCCAACCGGGGAATGGGTGAGCGTGCCTGCCGCGCCCGTCGAGCAGCCTACACATGGCGTGGCACTGTTGCCCTGGATTACCGCCCCCGCTGGCGCCATGGACCAGGTTTCCCGTCCCAGGGAAACAACGCCCAACGACACCGCCGACGCCGCGGCCATCACCAGCGCTGTGCAGAGCCTCATGCAGGGTGACGAACGCTTCCGCCGGCTGCATTTTGAAGTCAAAAAGAGCAAGGTCTACATCGGCGGCGCGGCTTATCGCTGGGCCGACGTGCAAGACCTGGCACGGGCCACGACACGTATTCCGGGCGTTGAAGAGGTCGTCCTCCGCGACCTGAAAACCGACCGTTAGAAATTGCATTGGACTTTCAGCCTATCCGGTGAACTTCCGCGGTCCTACGGATTTCGGGAGTTACAGGGGACATCCGGATAGGCTGTTAAAATTGCTCCTGGCGCACCACCTGGACCCCGTTGACCAGCGGAAAATGGTCAGCGGGGTCCGCATTTTCTTGCCCCTGTCGTTGCTCCCGGCTACACTCACACTTCATCGCCGCCAATGGAGAAACGACAGTTATGCAAGAATCCTCCCTCGCTTTTCTGAAAGACCTGCTGAACACGCCCAGCCCCTCGGGCTTCGAGCACGCCATCCAGGACGTCGTGCGGGCCTGGGCCACGCAATTTGCCGACGAGGTCCGCACCGACCGCCACGGCAACGTCATCGCCGTCCTGCACCCGGGCGGCCACCAGCGGATCATGCTGGCCGGGCACTGCGATCAGATCGCGCCTGATGGTCCAGCACATCGACGAAAACGGCTATCTCTATGTCCAGCCGATCGGCGGCTGGGACATGCAAATTCTGCTCGGCCAAAACCTGACCGTCTGGACCAGCGGGCGGCCCGGTGGCCGGCGTTGTCTCGCGCAAGGCGCCGCACCTGCTGACCGCGGAGGAACGCAACAAGGTGCCGCAGTTCACGGACATCTGGGTCGACATCGGCGCCAAGGACCACAAGGAGGCCGAGGAACTGCTCGTGACGCCGGGCGATCCGGTGACCTTCGCGCTGGGCTGCCGGGATTTGCGCAACGACTTCATCACCTCGCCGGCCTGGACGACAAGGTCGGCGTCTGGACCGTGATGGAAACGCTGCGGCTTTTGCACGGCCGGCCGCTGCAGGCAAGCGTTTATTGCGTCTCGACGGTGCAGGAAGAGGTCGGCCTGCGCGGCGCGACCACCAGCGCCTACGGCATTCATCCGACCGTCGGCATCGCCGTCGACGTTTGCCACGCCACCGACACGCCGGGCAACGACAAGAAGCAACTCGGCGACACCAAGGTGGGCGCCGGCCCGGCGCTCTTCCGCGGGCCCGAACATCAATCCGCACGTCTTCGATCGGCTGCGGGACGTGGCCAAAAATCAGGAGATCCCGGTGCAGCAGCGGCGTGCGCCCCGCGCGACCGGCACCGACGCCAACGCCATCCAGCTCACCCGCGAGGGCGTCGCCGCGGGCTTGGTCGGCATTCCCAATCGCTACATGCACAGCCCGGTGGAGATCGTGCAGCCTGGACGATCTGGAACGAGCGGCCAGACTGCTGGCGGAGTTTTGTCTGAGCGTGACGCCGGAGATGGATTGGGTGCCGTGATTGGGGGGGAATCATGATTTGCCCTCGGAAGACATTACGGTTTGTGTGGTGGAACCTTCAATCCTTCGCCCACTTTGAGCCAGCACTTGTAGCGCAAGCTCAATGGCCGTCAACTCAGGCCGCGTACGAAGGGAAGTGTCAACACGTTGATGCCGCGATTCACGAATTATTTCCAGACGGTGCGCCGGAGGTGCTCGCTTTTGGCGAGATCACCTACAAAGCAGCCGTAGAGATGCGCGATAGGTTGTTTCCCACCCACGATGTACTTTCCCTGGATCTCGGTTTAATTCCGGAAATGCAGGTTGCCGTCCTGTACAATAAAGGGGTTGGGACGTTTGAAGCTGGTGACCCGATAGTGGTCCCGTTCACCCCACGGGGAACGCGGCCGAGGGCAGTCATCGATTATTTGTTTGCTAACCACCGTGTCAGGTTTATTGCTTGCCACTGGACTGCCAGGAGCACGTCGATGATTGATTATGAACAACTCCTTACCAAATCGTTGAAGTCGTTGGAAGGGTCAAGTACCAATTTCAACAATGCGGATCGCGATTTGCAGGAGGAAATTGCTGTTGCGTCAAAGGGAATCGAGAAGGTCTCCGGGTTCAAAGCTGGACTTGCTCTGGACAAAATCGAAGAAGACGAATTTTGCGTTATGTACCACCTTTTGCTCACGGTCCAGGGCGGAAATAGTGCAGATTCTCTCAATTGCATTCCGCATAGACCCCAAAGGCTACCCGATTCTGACGGGACATGAAGTCTCGCTTCGCCTTGGAAAACCCGAAAAGACATTCGCTAACCGGGATGAGATACGCACGTTTCTCGCCGAGTTAGCATCCAATCCCGATTCACCCCTGGTGGTGAAACTCGCCTTCATGTTGCGGCGGAAAGACCGCAAATGAGTCGCCCGGCGAACAACGCCCGGCCGACAGGCACGCGACCATATCGGATTAGCAAAGGAGAATACCGTGGACCCGGCCCTTCAAGACTTGCGCAGCAAACTCGACGACATCGACCGCCGTATCGTGGCCGCCCTGGCGGAACGCGATCAAGTGACCGGCGAGGTCGGCATTTTCAAGCTCAAAAGCGAAGGCGGCCTGCGCGACATCCAGCGCGAGGAAAACCTTCTCACCAAGCTGGTGGCCGAGGCCCAGGCGGCCAACCTGGATGCGCACTATGTGGCCCGTCTCTATCGCGAAATCCTTGACCACTCCGTCCGCAAGCAGCAGGAGGCGTTCGTCGCTCACGCCAACCCAGCCGAACGCGGAGCCCAAGTGCCCGTCGTCTATTACCTGGGCCAGGAAGGCTCGTACAGCCATCAAGCAGCCTGCCGGCATTTCGAGGCTCGCGGCGGCCCGGTCACCTTCCGCGGTGGCAACGCCTTCGAGGAATTGCTCCTGGCCGTGCGCGACGGCGCCGCCGACTTCGCCATGCTGCCCATCGAGAACACCACCGCCGGCTCGATCAACGAGGCCTATGACCTGCTGGCCCGCATGAACCTTGCCCTGGTCGGTGAAGAAATCCAAAAGGTCGAGCATTGCCTGCTGGCGCTCGATGATGTGCCGCTGTCGTGCATCAAACGCATTTATTCCCACACCAAGGCGATCGAGCAGTGCACCGAGGTTTTGCGCACGCTCAAGCATTGCCACATCGAGTCGATGGCCGACACTGCCAGCGCGGCCCGCAAGGTGCGCGACGACCAGGACCTGTCGCAGGCCGCCATCGCCAGCGAAGAGGCGGCCCGGATTTACGGCCTGAAAATCCTGAAACGCGGCGTCGCCAATCAGAAGGAAAACTTCACCCGTTTCGTCGTGGTGGCCCGCAATCCGCTGCAAATCGACCCGCGGATTCCTTGCAAAACCAGCATCCTGTTTTCGACCCGGCACGAGGAAGGGGCCCTGATGCGCTGCCTGAACGTGCTGGCCAAGCACCACATCAACCTGACCAAACTCGAATCCCGGCCGCGGCCCCATACGCCGTGGGAGTACCAGTTTTACGTCGATCTGGAGGGCAACGTCGCCGATCCGCGTGTCCAGCAGGCCCTGCAGGCGTTAGCAGCCGACACCAGCTATCTGAAAGTTTTCGGCTCCTACCCGGCCCGCACCACCAAGGAGAGCCGGGCCGCCGAGCCGCGTTTCGGGCAGACCGCGACCGTGCCGGCGGACGCACTCGATTTGCAAGTCCAGGCCGAGCCCGCGCCTGTCGTCAAGGACCTGGAAAAAAAGGCCTACAAACTGGCGTCGCGGGCCACGCGCTCCAAGGATTCTCAGTTCAAAATCGGCAACGTGGTCATCGGCGGGCCCAAACCGATCATCATCGCCGGCCCCTGCTCGGTCGAGTCGCGCGAGCAGATCATGATGTGCGCCCGCATCGTCAAGGAGCTAGGCGGCCATCTGCTGCGCGGCGGCTGTTTCAAGCCGCGCACTTCGCCCTACGCCTTCCAGGGGATGGGTTACGAGGGGCTCGATTTGCTCGAGGAGGCTGGCCGGACCTTCGGCTTGCCGATCGTGACGGAAGTGATGCACCCCGCCGACCTCGAACAGGTGGCGCGTAAAGCCGACGTTATTCAGCTGGGCGCCCGCAACATGCAGAACTTTTCGCTGCTCAAGGAAGTGGGCCGCATCGACCGCCCGGTGATGCTTAAACGCGGCATGATGGCGAGCATCGACGAATGGCTGCAAGCCGCCGAGTACATCCTGGCGCACGGCAATCAGCAGGTGATCCTGTGCGAGCGCGGCATCCGCACCTTCGAAACGGCGACGCGCAACACTTTGGATCTGAGTGCCGTGGTGGTGGCCAAGGAGCTGACTCATTTGCCGGTGATCGTCGACCCGTCGCATGCCTGCGGCACCTGGCGCTGGGTGCCGGCCATGACCGAGGCTGCACTGGCGGCCGGGCGCACGGCGTGATGGTGGAGATACACCCCGAACCAGCCAAGGCACTTTCCGATGGACCGCAGGCGCTGGATTTTGATGTGTTCAAGCGGTTGATGCAGCGGGTGGTGCGTTAGGTGCGCGTGCGAGAAGTGGCGCAAAGAAGAAGAGAAAGATTAAGATGAGGATTAGGATTAGGAAGATGATTAGGATTACGATGAAGATTAAGAGTAGGATGAAACCCGCCCGAACCTATCCTTCTCGTACTCTTACTCTGTGCTCTTAATCCTCCTCATAATTTTAATCGTCATCCTAATCTTAATCCTCTTCCTCTCCTCCGTCCCACCCCGGCAGCAGCGGCTGAAATGCCTTCGCCTGCCCCGTCATTTTCTTCCTCGCCCGCGCTTGCCGCATAGTTGCCTGCGCGGCCCCTCCAATTCGATAATCGGCCCAACCCGTCCTTGCTGTGCAGTATGCACTGCCACCTCCGCCCTCGTTTGCCGCAGCACCACACGAACAGCATCCACCGCCAAAGCCGGCCGATTGCAATGCCTGCTCAGGTGCAATTGCACGACATGCCGCGGCCGGCCCGGCTGAGAGTTCTTCAGCACTTCGCGGACCAATTCCGCCGCCTGCTCGTTAGACAGATGCCCACGGTCGCCCAGCACGCGCAGGATGAGCGCCGGCGATCTGCCGCTGCTGCGCTCCATGACGACGTCGTGATTGAACTCCAGCGCCAAAATATCCGTATTGGCCAATGCTTCCACATGTGCGGCGTGCCAGCAGCCGAGATCGGCGGCGTAACCGACAGCCAGCGGCTGCCCGAACAAATCGGCCGAGGCTTCGAAGCGAAAACCGCACGTCGTATCGTCGTGGCTGACTGCCAGGGGGATGCAGGTCAGCGCCGGGGACAAGCGCAAAGGTTGGCCTGGCTCGTAATCGCGGACGAGTTGAGCCCGGTGCAGGTCGGCAAACATGGAGCTGGCCATGCGCAAGCTCTGGTGATGATCGTGGTGGCAGTAAAGCGGAATGCCAAGGCGCAGCAGTTGTGAAAACGTCCGTTCTTTCCAGTGATCGGCGTGGGTATGGGTGAGCACCACGGCATGGACATTTGGCCAGGTACGGTCAATCGCGGTGAGGCGCGAGCCGAGCAGCCGGGGCCCGAGCCCTGCGTCGATGAGCACGCCGAAGCCGTCGGCCTCGATGAGTGAAGCATTGCCCGAGCTGCCGCTGGCCAGAACGCTGAATCGAAGGCCCATCCTGAACTCCTCGTCTAATCCCTCAGAGCCAATCCGAAAAAGGTGTCAGGCACCGTTGCCGGAACGGCCCGGAGGGTGCTTCGCACAACGGTGCCTGACCCCTTTTTCGGATTGGCTCTTATGTGTCGGATTGCCAGATCATGAGTATAATCATTTCCAGACCGGCTCGCTCAGTTTTTTCCAGTTGCGAGGACAAGTGAGATGGCTGACCAGAAGATCATTCTGATCGTGGACGACGATTACGAGCTGAGCGACGGCTTGCGGGTGGTGCTGGAACGCCAGGGCCACCGCGTCATGCAGGCCCGCGACGGCCAGCAGGGCAAGCAACTGATCTACAATCAAAGGCCCGACCTGGTCATCCTCGACATGATGATGCCGCGCATGGGCGGCTACCCCGTGCTGGAGCACTTCCGCGGCAAGACCGACGCGCCGCCGATCATCATGATCACCGCCAACGAAGGCAGCCGGCACAAGGCGTATGCCGAGTATCTCGGCGTGATCGACTACATCCGCAAGCCGTTCGCGATGGAGCGGCTGCTGGAGGCGGTGGAGAGCGGGTTGGCGGGCAAACCGGGGCAGACGGAGGAGAAGCCGAAGGAGGAGGGGCAAAGCTGAGATCGAGGCGGCGCGGAAGGCCAGGAATGATGATGAAGACGCAGCGGACTGAATTGCTGACGGTGGGCTGGAGGGTGAAATGAGCTAGACGCCGTTGACCATCCCCGCCGACTTCCCGAAATTGCTGACACGATGTTCTTTGGAAAGAAGCCGGCTGTACGACCGAACTCGACTACACCGAGCAAACGTCGTGGCTCCTTTTCCTGAAATACCTCGATGGGCTGGAGCAGGACAAGGCAGACGAAGCCGCCCTGGACGGGAAGAAATACACCTTCATTCTCGACAAACCCTACCGCTGGGAAACCTGGGCAACGCCGGGCGCAACGGCGGCGAGTATTACACGCCGCGTCCCCTCAATCACCGATTGCAAAATCGTCCTCGGATCAGATTGCTCAGCCACTGACTGACCAATTCCCCATTGCCCAACCCGTGATTGGGCAATCAGCCCCCCCCGGCTCAAAGCCCGCCACGCCCGTTTACACTGAGCTGGACCCACTACCTTTTCCTGCTGGGCATCAAAAACCCCGACGAACGAAGCTTCTACGAAATCGAAGCCACCACTCAAAGTTGGACGCTCAGCGAACTCAAACGCCAGTTCGGCACCAGCCTCTACGAGCGCTTGGCCCTCAGCCGCGACAAGGAAGGCATTCGCAGGCTCGCCAAGGATGGCCAGACGATAACGCACCCCGATGACTTGCTCAAGGAGCCACTCGTCCTCGAATTCCTCGGCCTGGAGGCCCATCACCGCTATTCCGAATCCGACCTTGAAACCGCTATCATCGATCACATCGAACGCTTCCTGCTCGAACTCGGCAAGGGCTTCCTGTTCGAAGCCCGCCAGCGCCGTTTCACTTTCGATGAGGACCATTACTTCGTGGATCTGGTATTCTATAACCGCCTGCTCCGCTGCTACGTGCTCATCGACTTGAAACGCGGCAAACTCACCCATCAAGACCTGGACCAGATGCAGATGTATGTGAACTACCTCGATCGCGAAGTGAAAACCACGGAGGAAAACTCCACCATCGGCATCATTCTCTGCAAGAAGAAGAACTCCGCCCTGGTGCGCATCACGCTCCCCAAGGACGCCAATATCCACGCCCGCGAATACCAGCTCTACCTGCCTAGCAAGGAGGAGCTGCAACGCAAGCTCGTTGAGTGGACCGCAGGTGGGAACAACTGATGCCCGACGAGACGCCCCAAACCGAGATCGGCCTCTACCAGACAAAGGACGGCCGCACGTGGATCCAGTGCCGGTTCGAAGAACGAGATGATCTGGCTCACTCAGGCGCTCATCGCGGAGTTGTTCCAGAGTACGGTGCCAGCCGGAAACGAGCACGTCAAAGAGATTTACGTCGTGGGCGAAATTGCAGAGCAGGGAACTATTCGGAAATTCCGAATAGTTCGCACCGAGGGCTCGCGCGAAGCCGCCCGCGAGATCGAGCACTGCAACCTGCCCGCGATTCTAGCCGTGGGTTACCGCGTGCGCAGCGAGCGTGGCACGCAATTCCGCCAATGGGCGACTGCCCGGCTCACCGAGTACCTGGCGAAGGGCTTCACCATGAATGGTGACCGGCTCAAGAAACCGCCCGGCCCCGGCGTGCCCGACTACTTCGGCGCAGAAAAGGGCGCAGAAAAAGGGACAGTATGGATTTCAAAATGTACGCTGTCCCCTTTTCCCGCCAATGGTGGTGAAGCCCTTTTTGTCCGGGAGGTACAAATCCAGCATTTGCTGATCGCCGCCATCGGCATAAGGCACATCCTTTTCGACCGCGGGCAACGACAATTCCTGGTCAAACTGCTTTTTATCTTGGCTGCATGCGTCGGCGCAAGCCAGGAGCAGGAGCGAAGTCACTAGCACAAGTGAAACAACAGAAATGTGAGGTAGTCGCGATCGCAAGCGGATCTCTTATGGTTTCAATTCAATCAATCCCGTCATCGCCGTTGCCGTCCAACCCGCCAAGGCCCGTCGTCCACACGGCGAGTTTGGCTGACTGCCGGAGGTAGGCCAGGAAATCGTCCGCTATCCAATCCGTCTGGGCAGCACGATTGGCTTGCGGCGGCGAGGTCAGACCAAGGGTGATGGCCAGCGCCTTTTCGCCACCCTCCACATTTACCACTGAAGCAGGCTGCCCGAAAGCAGGCTCCTGGGCCGCGCTTGCAGAAAGCCCCATTTCGCCAAAAGCTAAGTCCGCAATCGGAGAAAGGAAGGCAGCCGCCATCTGGCCGAAAATCTGATCTAACACCGGTTCATCGCCAATTGACTTGGGCGCCTGCAAACTACCCGCTTCCATTAGTGCTGGGCTCGCAATGGACTGTCCGCTAGTCACGGTAATAATGCTTGGCGCTCCCGGTTCGATGCCATTTTCGGTCACAGTCGGGTGCAGGACATAGGCGCCCGCGCATCGGCCACTGCCGTTGAATACGGGCGTTGCCCCGTTGGGTTGACTTGGTTCACCAGCGTCAAAAACGCATTACCCAGAGGTGCCGATTCACGCACGTGCATCGTGATCGTCACCAGGCTGCCGCCGGCCCCGTCCTGAATTGGCGTGGTGCTGAAGAGAGTAATGCCAATCTCGCCGGTCTCGGGGTTGATCGCCGCGCCAAGCTGCCAGCCGCTGCCGTCGGTTGGAACCGTGCCCTGCTTGATGTCCGCTGCTGACACGCTGAAGACTTGCGGATTGTAGCGGAGCGCCAAAGTCGCTTCCATCATGCCGCCGCTGCCTGCGGGCCGAGCAGTGTCGATATTGACGGGCACTTTGACTATGCCGCCAGCAAATGCTTTCAAACCTGTCGCCATGCTCAAAGTCGGGTCAGGCCCTGTCGGCGGAATGACCAGGCCCGACGGCGGCTGCGGAATTTGCGGCGCGGCAATGCCTGCAAGGAGACGATTCATCAAGGTGACGTCGGTCGAATCGACATCGCCCGTGCCGCTAATGTCGCCAATAATGGCCGGGTCGAGCTGTGGATAGGCGGCAAAACCGCTAACGAGGTTGACCGCTACCTGGCTAATGAGGGCGGCATCCAGCGGGCTAAAACTGCCAGTTCCCGCGACGTCGCCCAGAAAAGCCACGGCCTCGATACCATCGCTGTTTGCCGCCGTGCTGCTGCCGTTGTTGATAACGATGTCGCCCAGGTCCAAAAGCGCTTTACTCTTATAGCTGCTGGTGGCGCTGTTGGGCACCTGAGCGATAATGTTGCCCAGTGTGATGGAACCGCTTAATGGCGTGCCGCTGTAAAAATCAAAGCTGGCCACGCCGCCCGTGTTGGAAAGCAATGTGAAGGTGCCGGAAGGGCTGTTAAGCGCACTGCTGATGGTGAGCAAGGCTGGATTGTAGGTCAGTGTGAAGGTGACGTCTGTCAAATTGGCGGCGCCAGTGAGCGTGATGGGGATGCCGGCGCCGGTGGCGTTGGGCAGCAGGATGTTGGCGGCGCTGTTCGGTCCGCGTGCAAAGTTGGGGATGCTCAGGACCACCGAGGGGGTTGAGGTCACGGTGAAGGTGGTGACGTAATTGCCGCCGGGGATGCCGACGTCGGGACCATCGAGGGCGACGCCGCTAGGATCCTTGATGCCGCTCGGGCCACTGACCAGAGTGACGGTATAGGTGCCGGCCTCCAGCACGCCGGAGGTGGCGACGAAGGTGAACGAAGTGTCGGGTGGTGCTCCCCACACCGTGTTGAGCACCACGCTGCCGCGGACCTCATGTCCGGAGCCGTTGGCAAGGATCACGTCGGGTGTGCCGTTGTAAAGAACTAGGGTGGTGGGATCGAAGGGCTTAGCGAAGGTGACGCTGAAGCCCGTTGGCGTAGCAGACAACGCATTAACCACGAGCCCGCGGACTGCGATGGGGGCGCTGACAGCCGACATAGCGCCGGCCGTAGCGGTAGCTGTGATGGTGGTGCTGCCCAATGTTTCAAGAGTCGCGCTGAAGACACCGACGCCAGCCATAAGCGTGCTGTTGGACGGGAGCATGGCGGCAGTGTCGCTGCTGGTGAAGTGGATCGTGCCGGCGTAGGCAGCGGCGATGTTGCCGTAGGGATCGAGGGCGGTGACGGTGAAAGCGGCGGGGATGCCGGTCTCGGTGCCGGCTGGCACGGTAACCACGAGGTGGTTTGCGGCAAGTGGAGTCACGGCGACGGCCTGGCTAGTGCCGGCTGCATTGGTGGCAGTGGCAGCGAAGGTTTGGTTGCCGGCCTTTCTAAGCACGACAGCAAAGACGCCGATGCCGCTGGTCAGCGTGCTGTCCGCCGGGATTTGCGCCAAGGGATCGGTGCTGGAAAAGTGGACAATCCCAGTGTAACTCGCATCGGTATTGCCAGTCACGTTTTGTGCTTCAACAACAATCAGGAAGCCCCCGCCCGCCTTGACGCCAGAAGGGAGTTTGACAAAGGCGAGGTGGTCGGGGTTGACGGCAACGACCGCACTGCCCGTGATGTTGCTCGTGGTTGCGTCGGTGACTGTCACGGTTTGGCTGCCGGCCGTGACCAATGTCATGGCGTTTGTAAATACATGCACGCCGTTGTCAGCAGGCACAAATGTGTAATCCGGGGGCAGCGATACACTTGCACCCGCGTCCGTCGTTGAGAAGTGCAAGGTGCCCGTGTAGCCATAGGAGGTTTCGCCAGATTGGTCCTGGGCGATAACGGTCAGGGTCGCCGGACTGCCTGCGCTGGTACTGCCAGGCGAAGCACTCACGACAAAGTGCGCCGCCACCGCCGGGCTGACGATCGTGAAGGATACGACCGGGGACTGCGTGGTGTTGCCCGCATTGTCGGTGGCGATGGCCCGAACCTCATAGCCACCGGGAACCAGGGCCGATGCAAAGGTGTAGCTGACTGATCCGCTGGTTTGTGCTGGGCCAACGTCAGTCCAGGAACTGCCGCCGTTGCTGCTGTACTGCACCTGGACGCTGACCAAGCCGCTGCCACCAGAGGCTTCCGAGGCCGTTGCCGTCAGCTTTGGCTTGGCGTTGTTCGTGATAAAACTATTGGCCGGGGCGGTCACAAATACCGTAGGGAACACCGCATAGGTGAATTGGTCGACAGTCGAGGTGGAGGACGTGCCGCCAGCGGTAGTGACCGTCACGTCCACTTGCACTGCGGCGTATGCCGGACTGATAGCCACGATCTGCGTGGCGGTGTCGCTCACGATAGTAGCCAAAGCCATGCCGAAGTTGACTGCTGTGGCGTTACCCAACGCAGCGCCGGTAATCGTCACCGTTGTACCGCCGGAGGGCGGCCCAAATGTCGGGCCTAGTCCCGTGATGGCCGGAGCCTCGATGACCGTCAGCGTAAATGACTGCGTGACGTTTGGCAAAGTGCCGTTGGTCGCTGTGATGACGATTGGGTAGGTGCCGCCCGCCCCTGTGCGCTGGCGTACCGCTCACCGTGCCTCCCGACGTGAAGATCACACCGCTGGGCAGCGGCCCGGATGCCGTATAAGTCGGAGTCGGGTATCCGCTGGCTGTCACAGCGAACGATCCGGCCGCGCCGACTGTGAAGGTGGCGCTGTTCACGCTGGTGAAGGCTGGAGCCTGGTTGACCGTTAGTGTAAAAGCCTGTGTCCTGTTAGGCAAAACACCGTTGGCAGTCGCGATGGTGATGGGGTAAGGGCCACCCATCCCCGCCGCTGGCGTGCCGCTGAACACACCTGCCGCGGTAAACGTCACTCCATTGGGCAGAGGCCCCGATTCGTTGAAAGTCGGGGCTGGGTATCCGCTGGACATTACTGAGAACGATCCGGCCATGCCGACTGTGAAGGTGGTGCTGTTCACGCTGATGATGGCCGGAGCCTGGTTGACCGTCAGGATAAAGGGCTGTGTCGCATTGGGCAATGCACCGTTGGTAGCTGTGATGACGATTGGGTAAGCGCCACCCGTGCCGGCCGCTGGCGTGCCGCTGAGCACACCAGCCGAACTGAGGATCACACCCGCAGGCAGGGCCCCTGATTCGGTGCACGTGGATGCCGGGGTCCCGCTGGCTATAATGGCGAACGATCCGGCCGTGCCGACCGTGAAAGTGGTACTGTTTGCACTTGTAATGGTCGGGGCCTGATTGACTGTCAGCGCAAACGTCTGTGTCGAGTCTGGCGAAACACCGTTGTTTGCAGTAATGACGATGGTGTAAGCGCCACCAGTCCCGGCCGCCGGCGTGCCGCTTAGTACCCCTGCCGAAGTTAGGGTCACGCCGCTCGGCAGAGGGCCGGATTCGGTGAACGTCGAAGCCGGATACCCGCTAGCGGTCGCTGGGAACGATCCAGCCGTGCCGACCGTGAAGGTAGTGGTGTTCACACTGGTGATGGCCGGAGCTTGGTTGACCGCTAGAGTTAACGTCTGCAGTGCGTCCGGCGAAATGCCGTTGGTGGCAGTGACGACGATGGTGTAAGCGCCACCAGTCCCGTCCGCTGGCGTGCCGTCTAATACACCTGCTGAGGTGAGGGTCACACCGCTTGGCAGAGGGCCGGATTGGGTGAATGTTGGAATCGGATATCCACTGGCCGTCACCGAGAACGATCCGGCCGTGCCGACCGCGAAAGTAGTGGTGTCCACGCTGGTGAAAGTCGGGGCAGCTGTGTAGGCGAAAGTGTCGGCCGGCGATGTCGCCGAAGTCATTCCCGCCGTCATCACGGTCACGTCCACTGGCCCGGGGGTCCCCGCCGGACTGCTGGCCACAATCTCGGTTGTTGAGACGCTCACAATCGTCCCGGCCGTTGCCCCGAACGCTACGGTGGTTGCCCCGTCATACACGAACCCGTCATAAAGACCACTCGCATCCGGATAATAGCCGACGATGGTGCTGCCACTGATCCCGGTTACATATGTGCTTTTCACGCTGGCCGGTTCCTCAAGGGCTGTGAACGAGGATCCGTTGGACACGAACCCGTAAGTGGGGGGGTTGAATGAACCCGATAAATAGTCGCCGACAACGGTGCTGCCGTTAATACCAGTGGGGAATAGGCCAACGCCAGTCAAGTTGCTCGGGTAGGTGAACGACGACCCGTTGTACAGGAAGCCCACCGTTATGGCCGGCCTGGTTAGGGTGTTCCGATAATAACCAACCTCGGTGCTGCCGCTGATCCCGCTGATGTACGTGCCGTTCACAACCCCTGGCACGTCAACGGTGGTGAAGGACGATCCGTTATAAACGAAACCGTTCGCAATACTGCCCGAATCCAGATAATACCCGACGATGGTACCGCCGCTGATTCCGGTGATGTACGTGCCGTTCACGCCCACTGGATCGTCCAAATTGGTGAAGGACGATCCGTTGTACACGAACCCGTTTGAATTACCGCTCGAATCCCTATAGTCACCGACGATGGTGCTGCCGTTGACGCCGGTGGGGTCCGTGTCAGAGCCGGCCGGGTCGTCCAGAGTGGTGAACGACGACCCGTTGTACACGAACCCGTGATAAACAGAGTTTGCATCCTGGTACTGCCCGACGACGGTGCTGCCGCTGATCCCGGTGATGTACGTGCCATTCACGCCCATCGGGTCGTCCAGGGTGATGAACCCATCGGCAAGGTTCGTCCCCGAGATAGTTACCGTGGTCCCGCCGACCACCGAACCCGACGACGGGCTAACTCCGGTCACCAAGGGCTGGTTGACCATCAGCGTAAAAATCTGCGTCGCGTTCGGTGGAACGCCATTGGCCGCTGTGATGACTATCGGGTAAATACCAGTAGTTCCGGCCGCTGGCGTGCCGCTAAGCCCACCTACTGAGGTGAATGTCACGCCGCTCGGCAGAGGGCCGGATTCGGTGAATGTCGGAGTCGGGTATCCGCTGGCCGTCACCAAAAACGAGCCGGCCGCGCCCACGGTGAAGGTTGTGCTGTTTGGGCTGGTGAAGATCGGAGCAGGTATGTAGGTGAAACTGTCGGCCGGCGATGTCGCCGATGTTCCTCCCGTCGTCGACACGGTCACGTCCACCGGCCCGGGGTCCCCCCGCCGGACTGGTGGTCACAATCTGAGTTGTTGAGACGCTTACTATGGTCCCGGCCGCAGCCCCGAACGCTACGGTGGTTGCCCCGTTGTATACGAACCCGTCATCAAGGCCGCTCGCATCCGGATAATAGCCGACGATGGTGCTGCCACTGATCCCGGTGATGTATGTACTTTTTAGGCTGGCCGGTTCGTCAAGGGTTGTGAACGAGGATCCGTTGGACACGAACCCGTAAGTGGGGGGGTTGAATAAACCCGATGTATAGTCGCCGACAACGGTGCTCCCGTTGACACCAGTGGGTAATAGACCAACGCCAGTCAAGTTGCTCGGATAGGTGAACGACGACCCGTTGTACAGGAAGCCCACTGTTATGGCCGGCCTGGTTAGGGTGTTCCGATAATAACCAACCTCGGTGCTGCCGCTGATCCCGCTGATGTACGTGCCGTTCACAACCCCTGACACGTCAACGGTGGTGAAGGACGATCCGTTATAAACGAAACCGTTCGCAATACCGCCCGAATCCAGGTAACTCCCGACGATGGTACCGCCGCTGATCCCGGTGATGTACGTGCCGTTCACGCCCACTGGATCGTCCAAATTGGTGAAGGACGATCCGTTGTACACGAACCCGTTTGAATTACCGCTCGAATCCCTATAGTCACCGACGATGGTGCTGCCGTTGACGCCGGTGGGGTCAGTGTCGGAGCCGGCCTGGTCGTCCAGAGTGGTGAACGAGGACCCGTTGTACACGAACCCGTGATAAACAGAGTTCGAATCCACGTACTGCCCGACGACAGTGCTGCCGCTGATCCCGTTAATGTATGTGCCATTCACGCCCATCGGGTCGTCCAGGGTGATAAACCCATCGGCAAGGTTGGTGCCCGTGATCGTTACCGTGGTCCCGCCGACCACCGACCCCGACGACGGGCTAACTCCGGTCACCACGGGCGCGGCCTGGTAGGCCGTCATTGTGAACATCTGTGTTGCGTCAGGAGAAAAACCATTGGCCGCTGTGATGACAATCGGGTAGCTACCCGCGGTACCGGCCGCTGGTGTGCCACTTAACACACCCACTGAGGTGAGGGTCACGCCGCTCGGCAAAGGGCCGGATTCAGTGAATGTCGGAGTAGGGTATCCGCTGGCGGAGACCAAAAACGATCCGGCCGCGCCAACCGTGAACGTTGTGTTGGTCACGCTTGTGATGGCGAGAGGCTGGTTGACTGTCAAGGTAAGAGTTTGTGTAGCATTCGGAGAAACACCGTTGGTCGCTGTGATGTTAATTGGGTAAGCGCCACCAGTGCTGGTCGCTGGTGTACCGCTGAGGACACCTGCCGAGGTAAAGGTCACGCCGCTCGGAAGCGGTCCATACTCGGTGAAGATCGGATTCGGGTATCCGCTTGCCGTCACCGAGAACGAGCCGGCCGTGCCGACTGTGAAGGTGGTGTTATTCAAGCTCGTGATGACCGACGCAGCGACAATGGTGAAAGTGACAACGCCACTGCTGGCGCTGCTGTAATCCGTGCTCCCGGCAAACGAGGCGACAACAGCGTAGATTCCAGTCATTGCAGGGGCGCCTGCCAGCGCCGGGCCGCTCGCGGTGTTCCCCGCATAGTAGGTTATAGTTAGACCTATTCCCTCCAGGGTCTGGGTAAATTGCCCGTAAATGCCCTGCATTTTGGCCGTGGCCGGGAAGGGTTGACCAGTGTAGCTGCCGCCAATCTCGCTCACGGAAACCGTGGGGGTAAACTTGGCGATAGTAAAGGTGATTGGGGAACCGATCGCATTAAGGTAATCCGTGCTTCCGGCAAAGGACGCAACCACGGTGTAGGTGCCGGCGGTGGTCGGCGCTGTTGCTGATGCCGGGCCGCTGGCGTTAGCCCCCACATAATAGGCTAGAGTCGGACTTACCCCCTCAAGGCTGGTGGCCGGCATGGCATCGACGCCAGCGACCACACCAGCCACCTTAGCCGTGGCCGGTATGGGCTGCCCATCAAATGTGCCACCAGCACCAGTCACGGTCACAGCCGGCGTTGCTTGCGCAATTGTGAAGGTAACCGGGCTGCTGGTGGCGCTAATATAATCCGCGCTGCCGGCAAAGGACGCGACCACGGTGTAGGTGCCGGCGGTGGTCGGCGCTGTTGCTGATGCCGTGCCGCTGGCGCTGGCCCCCACGTAATAGGCAAGTGTTGGAGTCACTCCCTCGAGGCTGCTCGCCGGACTGTCATCGAAACCTGGAATCACTCCAACAACGGTAGCTGTGGCCGCCGAAGGCTTGCCGTCATAAGTGCTGCCAGCGTCACTGACCAGCACTGTCGGGGTGCTAACGCCCTCAATCTGATCATCACCGAGCGTAACCAAATCCTGCTCGATGGTAGAGGATATTTCCGTGGAGGTCGCATTCTGCACTGAGTTTACGAATGCCTCCAATTCTGCATGGGCAGCGCTAAGATCGGCCTCGTTCTGGCCTGACGTTGCCATTTCAAAGTCGTTGTCCGCCGCATCCATTTCATTAGCGAGAGACTGGGCGAGATTTGGATCAGTGACTAGGGCCGGGTTAAGAGCTTGGTCGATTTGCGCAGCTGTCGGAGGGGCTGGCAGTGAACCTCTAGGATTGGGTACGGAACCAGAGGGTCCCGTGGCCCCTGGCAGGATACTGTCCGTTGGCGCGGGTTGATTTGGGTTCAGTATGTCTGGGTCGTTCAAGAAAGGCAGTATGTCTTGGGTGTACCATTGCCATACTTCGGAGTGCCCGACGTTAATCCCCAATTCAGTGAGATTATAAAGATTCGCGGGGAAGGGCGACTGATTTGTTATGTCGTTAACATCACCTTGAAGGTTGAACAGGTACTTCTCGAAAAAACTGGGCGGAAAGCTCTGGTCCGGATTTTGCAATAGAGTTTGTACAGGCGTTTGCTGATAATAAATATCGGTTTGATCCACATTTGGGGGAATGATGGGGTCCGGATCGTTTGCTAATAAAGTGAATGCCAACATTCCGCCAAAGGAAATGTACCCCAATGCGCCTGTCCAGCCACTTGTTGCATAAGATGTGTTGACGTCAAAGATATTCGCCGGGTGGGGGTCCAGAAAAGTCAACTCCTTAAAGCTCCCTATTAGCGCCGGATTGGTTGTTGAATCTAGTGCCGCCATCGCGTCGCTCACAACGGTCGCCCCGCGACTGTGGGCAATGAAGTCCAAGTCGATAACACTTCCGGGCTGCATGCCGTTCTCAAGCCGTTGAACGTCTTTTTCAACCAAGTAAAACAGGTTAGAGGCGGCGAGAGGGACCGTATCCGGGCTAGTGGGAAAACCGCTGGTCAAAGCCCAATTGAACGCCACCACCATATTGTAGGACGTCTGCGTACTTCCGACCCACGAAATCGAGGGCAGCCCAGAGGTCGTGAAGTCGCTATAAGAATTAGTTGAATTTGGCGTTTGATTGACAGTCCCCGTTAGCCCCTGGGCGATTTGGGTCACCCAATCTGGGAATGAAAGCGCGGGCTGAAAGCCATGAGTGACAACTCCCAGGACGAGCTTCTCAAAATAAGCTATGTGTCCGGGCCCGGAGGTAACTCCGTCGGAATTTGGTTGGGCAAGGATCTCGACATATTTCTCGGAAGGATTGATGGACAGCGTCACGCCGCTGAGGGGGAGTATGACGTTTGAATGTGGGTCAGCGGTCAAGTCGGCGGGGTTGGAAACCTGCACCGTCCCAATCTCGTCACTGGAGTCAAAGGAACTGGGCGAGGAGGACCGAAAGATATTGAAGGTGATAGGCTCAGGGAATGGGTCCGGCCCAATAGTGTAGCTGACCGCGACATGCGTGGGGTCTGTTTCCGTGGCTTCGCTCAGTTGCACGTCAGTCACATCAAAAGGTGAGGTAGTCACTTCATCGGCCGCGGAGTCTGATGCTAGCAGGGCGTAGCCGCTGCCAGCGTTATCCAACGTCAGATCAGTAAAGTCAGCCACACCATTCGTCGCTTGGAGAATTAACGATCCACCCAGGGTGCTGTTGCCTGGGTTGCTGTTCGCGTCAACCGCGAGCGTCACAGTGCCGGTAAAACTCGTGTCGACCTGACCGTTCATGTTCTCGGCCGAAACCGCCACCTCGAATTTCGCGCCCGCGACCACAATACCTGGGGGAGGCGTGGTCACCACCAGATTGTCGGGTATTACGTCAAAATTGCCGATGGTCCCGGTCGGCACGGCATTATTGGCCAGGTCCGTGACCGGCGAGCCATCTAAAGTCACCGTATAAATGCCCTCGGGCGCATTACTCCAGTCGCCGCCAGGCGGGGTAATCTGATACGTGACGGTGATTTCTTGGGCATCGCCAAGCGCATCCGTAATGCCCGAAGTTGTCGTGCTTTGTGGCAGGAGTGTGGCAGTGATCTGCGACCCGGTTGGTGGTATCACCTCGACGGTACTGCTCGGAAAAGTGCTGGCATCGACGAGATTATCGCCCGCAAAGACCAAATCGAACTTGTAGGGCGTCTGTGTGGCGGCGTTGGCTCCGTTCACATCGTCGGCGTCAAGTTTGACCGAGGGTAATACCGTTTCTGAGCCAGTTGGCCCTGTGGGGGTGTTAGTCGGATAAACCAAGTCTCCGACTGCATCTCCAAGGCTCCCATCGCTCCCCGGTGAGCCATCGATTCCCACGGACCCGTCGGGGCCGGGTTGGCCACCGTCACCGTCGGGCCCGGAAACACCGTCGCCAGCATCGCGGCCACCAATTCCGGCCGCGCCGCCTGGTCCAGCATCGCCACCGTCTCCCGGCGCTCCCGCGGGCCCACCACCGCCCCCCGACGCCCCTGCCGCAAAGTCACCACCAGACACCGTATTGTTGGAATGGGAACTATTGTCATCGAGCAAAACCGAACCGCTGCTGAGATATATACCACCACCGTACCCGTTGCCGCCTGAGCCACCGTTCCCCGCGGCACCGCCCTCCCCCCCTTGGCCCGCTTCGCCCCCTCGGCCACCCGTGCCACCTGGACCTCCGTCGCCACCGTCACCGCCGGGGTTATAGTCTGTGTGAGGGATATACTCTGTATGGGGAATATGATCGGTGTGAGGAATGTGCTCGGTGTGGTCAACCCGCACATATGTTGTGCCGTCGAAGTAGGTCGTGTAGTAATGTTGCGTGGTGTCATAATGATATTCGGTGGTGTAATGATGTTCGGTGTCATAACGGTAGGTGGTACCCGGTCCACCGTGTCCTCCCTCTCCACCTTCCCCGCCACGACCTCCGGGGCCGCCGATTCCTCCCATGCCTCCCTGTCCGCCTTTGCCTCCAGGTGCTCCTGCGCCTCCTTCCGCTCTGTTGCCACTCAACGACGATAGCTTCAAGATTACATCACCTTGAGCCACGTAAATGCCACCGCCACCTGCGTCACCACCGTCACCACCGTCCTGACCATTGCCTCCGCGATCGCCGGAATCGCCTCTTTCTCCCGTGCCACCGCGGCCACCTTTCCCCCCTGGGCCCCCATCCTCGGCATCATCGCCAGCCGCGCCGGCATCGCCTTGATAACCATTGGCTCCAGGGCCACCATCACCGCCATCAGCACCGGCATCGCCTTGTCCGCCGTCACCGCCATCGCCACCGATCGCCGAGTTGTTGTTAACCGTTGAATTCTTGAGGATCAGAGTCCCCTGCGCGAGATAGATGCCGCCGCCATCAGCGTCCGCACCCTTCTCGCCGGCATTCCCGTCGTCACCCACCGCCTGGTTGCCCGACATGTTGACATGAGTCATGGCCACCAATCCACCGTCGATCAACAGGCCGCCTCCCAGAGCGGCGCCTCCTCCGACGTTTCCGCCGTCCGTCGCTTTCCCGTCCACAATGCTCAGGTTTTGAAAGCCGACATTCGAGTCGATGATTTCAAAAACACGGCCGATGTGGTCGCCGGTGATGACGACGCCTGCACCCTCGCCGACGATCAGCAATGACTTGGATGGACTGTCAATAACCTGGTCATTCAGCTGGTAGGTGCCGGGTTGCACCTCAATAGTGTTGCTGCTGTCGCCGTTGGCATCGGCGGTTTGGATGGCGGCGCTAAGGCCCATGTTGCCTGGGACATTGATGGTCGCCGGGGCCGTGCGGTCTTCCAGAAGTTCCAGGCCCGGACAGCATCGCCTTGTGCGTGGCTTGCAGGTGCTTCGCTTACGCATCAAGCCAAATTGCTTGTCCAGAAACGCTCGCCAAATACGGGCTGGTAACATGGCAGTCCTCGAACAGCATCTTTGTGCGCCCAACGCTTGGCGTAAGGCCAAATGCAAAAATCGCCTGTGGCGGCCTTTCACTCATTTGGCAGGCCTGCAAGCAGGCCGGCCAAAGTAGTTTCGTAATTCTTCCAGCGGGCGACAGATTGCTTGTAAATCGGCTGCCGGACCTGTGTCACACTTGCTGTCCGGATCGGCCGCTCTGTCTCGTGGAACAGCAAGCAAGCAGGTTCCCACTGGAGCCCACACCAATCCACAAGCCGCCGGGCCACTTGCTCCAGGTCGGCAACCGTCTCTTCGTAATCGACCTCCAGGATCGGCACGGGCAGCACTTTGCTCCAATGCTCCATCACCCGCCGGTATTGCCGGAACCGAGTGGCAATGTGCTCCACGTCGTTGGCCCAGCGGATGCTGCGGAAATCGGTCATCCAGCAGGAGACAGCCACATCGCGAAGATCACGCCGGCAGTGAATGAACGAGGCACCGGGAAACAGGGCCGCCAGGAATCCCAGATACATGTAATTGTCGGGCATCTTGTCCACAATCCGTTCTGCCGTGCCGCGGGCCAATGCCGTCAACTGGAGTTGATGCTGCTCTGCCAATCGGGCGATCACGCTGGCATCGAGGCCGTCAATGCATTCGAGAGGGCGCTCGGATCGGCCTAGCATCTTTGGGATTACGTCCAGCGTTTGCCGCGCAAGCCGCAGCTCGCCTGCCCCATGCACCTGGGAATGACTGGCCAACACCTGTTCAATTAGGGTCGTGCCCGAGCGTGGTAAGCCGACAATGAATACCGGCCGGCGAGTCGGAAGGCCCATTCCGCCTGTACGCGAGAAAAAGTCCGGTCCAAAGGCTTGCTGCAGGCGATCGACAAAGCTCTCATGGTCGGCGGGGTCATAACGATGGTTATGTCCTTCCCGATGTTCCAGGGTGAGGGCATTGGCCTCGTTGAGGCAGGCGGCAGCGCCGGGATAGTCGCCGTTAGCGTCCAGGACGTAAGCAAGGCCAAACAACAGCCGAGCACGAGCGCCGGCGCGTAATTGGGGATCGGCCAACCGCTGCTGCAAAGCGGCGCAATCAGCCTCTGGCAAACGCCCCCGCAGCAGCGTGGCCAAGCGCCCGTGCGGTAAGGCGAAGGCAGGCTGCACTCGCAAAGCTTCACGTATGGCCGCTTCGGCTGCTGTTAGCTCACCTCTCTCTTCCAACAGCCCAGCAACGCTCAAGTGCGCCGCGGCCAGGGCTGGCTGCAACTGCAGCGCCGCGCGAAACTGCTCCATTGCTTCGTCAGATTGCCCTTCTTCCTGCAGGCTGCAACCCAGCCTGTGTTGTGCTGTAGCCCGTTTGGGACTGAGAGCCACTACACATTTCCAGCAAGGAATGGCCTCTGCATACTCTTCACGCTCCATGTATAGCTCGGCGAGGTATTCGCAGAACGCAACATTATCCGGCTCCATGCCGATCGCCTGTTTCAGCCAGGTTAGGGCGTCGCCGAGTTGCCCTTCCTGCTGTAACGCCAGGCCTAGCCGCGCGTGCGATTGAGCCAAGTTCGGGTCGAGCCGAATCGCTTCCAGATAAGCGGTTTTGGCCTCGAGGTATTGGTCTAGCGCCAAAAGCGCGTTGCCCAGGTTGTGGTGGACCGCCGCCAGATCCGGTTGCAAACGAACAGCTTCGCGGCAGTGCGGCAGAGCTTCCTCCGCGTTGCCGGTATCGATCAGCATCTGCCCAAGGTTGTTGCGAGCCTCGGCCTGGCCGGGGGCCAGTTCAACAGCGCGACGGAAGTGCGTCAGCGCTTCCCCCTGACGGCCAAGCTCGCGCAGACTGATGCCGAGATTGTTATGGGCGAGCGAAAAACCAGGCCGCAGCTTCACGGCCAGCTGGAATTCCAGGGCAGCATCGGCGTGGCGACCATGTCCTTGCAGTGCCAGGCCAAGATTGCAGTGGGCTTCAGGATGGTTGGGCGCCAGACGCAGGGCCGTTCGGCAGCAGCCGGCGGCGCGGTCCAATTGACCCAAGGCCCGATAGACTTCCGCCAAGTTGACGTGGAAGACGGGAATGCTCGGCCGCAGGGCCGCCGCTTTGCCGATCAACTCCACTGCTCCCGAATGGTCGCCTTGCTGATGACGGAGCACACCGAGCAGGTGCAGAGCGTCGGCGTTTTCTTCTTCGTGCTCGACGATTTGCTGATACAGCTGCGCAGCCTGACCTATCTGTCCGGCCTGGTGCATTTCAAAGGCAGTCGTCAAAAGGTCTGACATGGGCAGAAGCGCTCCACAGCACGCAAGGCACACACCTTTGCGCTTTAACGCCACAAGCTATCCCCACGAGCGCGGCTGACCGCCCGGCGACCTCTGGATGTTCCGTGTTCAAGCGAGCCACCTCTTCTGTTCCAACGAACCTGGCCAGTTGGAACATGGGCAGGTGGGTTGGAGGGGTCTGCAAGACAGTTTAGCGACATTTTTTCGGCCTGCAACAAAAAAACAATTCTTGCATGACGGCAACGTGAGCATCTCAAAAGCCTGTGGATTTTTGTTACGCTGGCGGAAGTTGCTGCCAAGCACTAGTAATCCACCTTCGACGAACAGCGCAGAGGCACTTATGAATAACACCCAAGACCGCGATTCGGCGATGCTCCCGATGGCCGGCCCAGGCCCGGGCGTATTCCGTTTGTTCCAACGTAATGCGCACCCGCGCTGACCGGCCCGCGATCAAAGCGCGATTGATGACTCGCCCCAGGAATTCCTCGGACAGTTGAGCAGCCTCCGCTTGCAGACTGATTACCGGCCCCTCATTCCTCCTCCGAATACTCCTCCCTCAGCTCGCGCATCTCCCGCGCCGCCTCATCCTAGTCAAGCTTGTGCGCCGGCACATTGAAAATCCGGCGTTCCTTTTCCATAAAATCGTACATCGGGTTTTTCGCCTTCCATGCCGCCTCGCATTCCGCCATTCAGCAGCGAAACGGGCTATACTTGCGCCCCTTGCCATCGCAGCTGACCAGGCCCAGCTTTACGGCCCGGTCCAGCCATTGCCACAGTGCCGTCGAACTCGGCCTGGCGAGGTCGGGCGGCCAGTCGCCGAGAATTTCCTGTCGGGTAAACTTTTTCGGGGCGTCTTCCAGCCCCATGCGCACATGCTCCCAATGGGCCAAAAGAGGATCTTCACGCTGGTCGTCCACCGGCAAGTAATCCGTGGCCTCGGCGTTAAGCTCCAACAGCAGGTTACGCGGCATCTGGGCGTGGCGGGACAGGGCCACAGCGTGCCTTACTTTTTGACAGAAATGGCTGATATCACCACCACCCAGCGACAAAAAAACTGGCAATAAGAACTCCCCGTCAGCGCAACTTCAAGAAAAAAAAGGGGTTGTGTTTTGACAGAAATGCCGTGTATCATTTGGGTATTGTCAAAAGAATGTGTCAAAAAGCCATGACACGACGATGGGAAAGCAAGGGAGGTTCAATTGATGAACGAGATCGCCACGCACACGGAGAACACGATCATCGAATTGGCGCCGGCAAGCCGCGAGGAGTTTTTCGCGGAAGCGGTGCATGTCCCCGATACACCCGAGGGACTGCGCTGCCCAGCGGGAAAAGTTCCTGGCCTGGCGACAGGATCCGCGTTTCGAGCATTTCTGGCCTTCTCTGGACTGCTATCTGGCCGAGGAAGCCAAGGAGCAAGCTAAACCTGGTGACGTCTATGCGGAGCCCGCTGCATGATCTTGGCCGACACCACGGTGGTAATTGCTTATGAACGCGCCCCTTTCGCGCGCCTTCAGCAAATTATTCGGGGTAACAACGCAGCCGTGTGCGGCATCACGGTCGCCGAAATGTTCGCTGGGGTTCGCACTGCCAAGGATGAGGCTCGCTGCGTGGCTGCCCTTGCCGATTTTCAACGGCTGGCCATTCCCGACAGCCTTTGGGAAGCTGTCGGCCGCAATCAAGCACGCCTGTTAGCTCACGGCCTAACCATTCAGCTAGCGGATGCTGCCATCGCCACGTTGGCCCTCGACCTGGACCTGGAATTATGGCATTACGACCGCCACTTCAACGATATTCAGACGATGCTGCCTCGCCTAACCCGGATTATTCATCGCCTTAGCCACATTAGCAAGGGGCATGCTTAAGGGAAATGAAGCAAGGGCAGTTTTCGGATTTGCGCCACCGCAAGGAATAGCGCCCCCTTACCCCCACGCCGGGGGGTTGCGATTTTTCGAGCTGGCGGTTGGCTAAGCACTGGAGATGCGCGGCGTTGAAGTGAGGAACTCGGCGAGCCGGCGGTACCAATCGAGGTAGGGCCAGGCAGCGCTGAGGCGGACTAAAATCCGGCGACTGCTGACGGTGACTTCGGCGGCCACCTTGATCAGCAAGCTACGCCACGTGCAGGGATGGCCTTCACCAAGCGGATCGACTTGACGGCGCTGATTGAAATAACGGCGGCGGTGGGGATCGGCAAACGCTTCGGTCGGTAGCGGTTCGTTGTCGACTGGATTGAGTGGCGTTGGCTGCGGAGATGGCGGCGATGCGAATTCCCGGCGTAAGCGCACCAGCAAGTTGCTGGCTGCCGCGTGCAGATAAAGGCGGAAGAAGTTGGCCACGAAGCGATGATCGCTAGTGCGGTCGATCTTCAAGTCACACTTGAGTTCCTTGTTGCGGTTCTCGCTTTCGCCGCGCCCCGCGTAGTCGTCGTAGGCGGCCTCCGGCAGGATGGGAGCGCCAGGGCGATTGGTGACGATGAAACGTCGATTGGTGCCTTGGGCGTTGGCCTCCGCTTTGACGATCACCCAACGTTGCGCCGGCCAAGAGCCTGCTTGATACCAAAACCCGTCGAGCAGGCGTTGTGACTGGTTGGTGACCTTGAAATTAGCCTCGGCTTGTTCAAGCAGAGATTCGCTGCCTTTTTTGAGAACATTGTTGGCGGCGAGGCCAAAGGTATAGTCGACATTCACCCGTTCGCAGACCGCATACATCCAAGGCATGCCGCAGCCGGCATCACCACGCACATGGATGCGAACGTCGGGCCAAACTTGGCGGAGACGACGAACCAGGTACTCCAGATCGTCGTCGGCGCCGAGGGCGGCATGCACGGAGCCAGGGCGTAGCGATAATAGCACCGTTTGATCGTTGTCGGCGCAGGTGATGAACGAGGGGAAATATTGATACTGTTCGAAATAACCGTGGAAGAGGACCAGTTGTTGCTCGCCATGGGCTGGGTCATCAACGGCGTCGATATCGAAGGTCAGATGCTTTGGCGGCGTGGCAAACGAGGCGATGAACTGATCGATGAACACGTCGCGGAGCCGCTTGAGCGAAGCGATGGTGACGGAGTTTTCAAACCGTGACAAGGTTGGCTGACTGGCCAAGGCACCGTCGTCGGGCGAGCGGTTGGCAATGAGCTTGAACACGGGATCGTAGCGCAAACTGTCGTGATCGTTTTGATCTTCATAATCGGCAAGGATTCCGAAGATGCGTGAGCGTGCCATTTCCAGGAACGAGTGGTCGCAATCCTCAGGGGAACGGGGGTCGTCCAAAGCTGCGGCGAACTGTCGGGTCAGCCCGATCTGTTCATCGAACTGGCGTAGCGGCAACAGGCCCGCGTCGGACGTTAGTTGCGCCTGGGAAGGCTCGACAACGACGTCCAAATCGCCCCAAAAATCAAAGGTCGCTTGCCAAGCAGTCTGTATACTCACAGCAGGCCTCCGTTCGTGCTCTATAGCTTGCTCGTAACACAAGTTAAGACGCGACCGAAGGCCTTTTTGTTTCAATGTGATGAATAATCCGGGCTAAAGTTCTTCCAGGAACCGCCTTGAGTTGGATGAGCAGGTGCTGGGCGTCACCGTTCCTGAGTCTTCCAGCCCCATGGGCACATGCTCCCCTGGGCCAAGAAAGGATCTTCATGCTGGTCTGCAACGTGAGGTTGCCATGTGCAACGAATCCCTCCTACAACCAATCGGTTGGAATTGGCGGATAGCGGTAAGTTCATGCTCCCAAAGCAGTTGGGGATGTTGTGCGTCGGGCATGGCGGGGGATCCAGGGCGAGAAATTCGTTCAGGGAGATGTGTGGGTATCTGCAACGCAACGCATTTTGGGGGGTGATCCGAAACGGGAAAGTTGGATGGTGGACAACTTTGCCACTGATTAAAGTACAACACACCGGCCTGTGTTGGCGTCGGTCGGGAGCCAAGGAACAAAAGCGCCGCTCATACCGCCGCCGTATCCCCCATCCGCCGTAACCGCTCCACCGCTTCGTTCCGGACCAACGAAACATGCAGCCGCCAGTGATACACCTCGCCCTGGTAATGCCCCGGCACCTTGCGCGAGATCGTCTCCATGCTTTTCCGCAGCGTGTCCAGCTCATGCAAACGCTCGCGCAGCTCCGCCGGCGTGGAGGCCTGCAGCAGGTTGGTCTCGGCGTCGCGCAGCTCGGCGTAATGGCGCTTCAGCAGCATGTTGATTCGTGCCCGGTACAGCGCCGGCAGCAGCTTGAACGCCGGCACCCACACGATCAAGAGCGGCAGCACGAAAACCTTCAAATGCACCACCAGCCGCATCGCCCAGTATGGCAGCACACGCGATAGGAACGATTCGCCCGATTTCATGAACGTCTCGGCGGCTTCGTGCGGCGGCAGGTCGAGGCCGTCCAGCGTCGGAAAAATCTTTGGGCCGTCGATCAAGTTGCCTTGCTGGTGCAAGGCCTGGGCCGCCTTGAGGATTTGCTCGACGACGCGCGGATGCAAATCCTCGCGGCAGACCAGCATCGCGGCCGGGGCCAACAGGACCACGTCGGCCGGCGGTATGTCGTAACGCAGATCGATCAGGCCCGCCGCGACCTTCACCGGCGTCAGGTAAGGAAAGGTGCGGTTGTAGGCGATCTCGCGCTTGAAGCTCATCAGTTTGACGCCTTTTTCGCGCAGCAATGTCTGCACTGCCGGATCGATGTAGGAGCCGACGATCATGACCATGTCGAGCTTGCCCTCGATCAGGGCCTTGGCGGCGGCGACCGCGGATTGCGAGTCGATGTGCGTGTTTTTTTCGTCGATGTCGTGGGCCTTGAGGAGAAAATCGCTGACCGCCTTGGTGCCGCTGCGCTCGGGGCCCGTCGAGATGTGCTTGCCCTTGAAATCGGCGATGGTGTCCACCACGTTGGCGCCTTGGTAGAAAACCCAAAGCGGCTCCAGGTAGATCGCCGCCAGGCCACGAAGTTTGTGGTCGGGGTCCTGGCTTTTCACCAACTCGTAAGTGCCGCCCTGGGCGAAGGCGACGTCGGTTTCGCCGTGGAGCAGGTGCAGGAAATTGTCGATGGAGCCGTTGGTGTTCGACAGGTCGACGGTCAGGCCGAAGCTTTGCAAACGCTTTTTGTAAAGGTGGCCGAAGGTGTCGTAGCCGCCGCCGGCCGCGCCGGTGGCCATGCGGATTTCCCGCGGCGGCGGCGGATCGGTCAGCGTCAAGCTGGCCACGCCCACGCCCACGGAAAGTACGATGACGATGCCCCATAGTATCCATCTGCGGCGGCGGCGCGGCGTGATCATGTTTGAAATCCTTGCCATGCTTGTCCACGTAGAACGGAATTCATTCCGTTCCGCATGTAGAACGGAATAAATTCCGTTCCGCATGTGGAACGGAATAAATTCCGTTCCGCACGAAAAACGGAATAAATTCCGTTCTACTCCGTGCCTCATTGTCGGCAGCGTGGAGTATAAGTCTACCAACGCAGGGCGCGGTCGGTCCAGCCGGGCTTGTGCCCCGGCATTGTAGTCTGTAGTGATACCGTATCATGATGGAAGACTTGCGCAAGCTGATTGAACGGACCTGGGGTTTTCATACCCTTCGCCCCCTGCAAGAGCGAGCCATGTCCGCCGTCCTCGCCGGCCGCGATTCCGTGGTCGTCATGCCCACCGGCGGCGGCAAATCGCTCTGCTACCAGGCACCGGCGGTGCTGCGCGGCGGCACCACCGTCGTCGTCTCGCCGCTGCATCGCCCTCATGAAGGACCAGGTCGATAGCCTGCAAATCTGCGGCGTCACCGCCGCCCGCATCGACAGCTCGCAGACACCCGCCGAACGCCGTGAACAGGAAACACGCATTGCCGAGGGCAAGGTCCCGCTGATGTTCATCTCGCCGGAACGGCTCGTGTCCAGTGATTTCAGCCAGTGGATGCGCACCCTCGGCGTCCGCACCTTCGCCATCGACGAGGCCCATTGCATCAGCCACTGGGGCCATGATTTTCGCCCCGAATACCGGCAACTGCGCCGTCTCAAGGAACTGTTCCCCGGCGCCTCCGTCCACGCCTACACCGCCACGGCCACCGAGCAAGTTCGCAAGGACATCGCCGACCAGCTCGGCCTGGCCGATCCCGAAGTGCTGGTCGGCAACTTCGATCGGCCGAACCTCACCTATCGCGTCTTGCCGCGCCATGAGCTGAATCGCCAGGTCCTGCAGGTGCTCGAACGCCACAAGGGCGAGGCCGGCATCATCTATTGCCTGAGCCGGCGCGACGTTGACGAATTGGCTGCCCTGCTCCGGGCCAAGGATTTTAACGTTCGGCCCTACCACGCCGGCATGACCAGCGAGCAGCGCCAAACGACACAGGATGCATTCGCCCGCGAGAAGGTCGACGTGATCGTCGCCACGGTCGCGTTCGGCATGGGCATCGATCGCTCCAACATTCGCTTCGTGCTGCACACCGCCATGCCCAAATCGGTGGAGCATTATCAGCAGGAAACGGGCCGGGCCGGCCGCGACGGCCTGGAGGCGGAGTGCGTGCTGCTGCATTCGGGGCGCGACGTCGTGATCTGGAAGTCGATCCTGGAAAAGTCAGCACAGGAAGCCGGCGCCGATCCCAAATTTCTCGAAAACGCCCTCAAGCATCTCGACGACATCGACCGGTACGCCCGCGGTGTCGTTTGCCGGCACAAGGCGTTGGTAGGCCATTTCGGCCAGGATTACCAGGCTGGCAACTGCATGGCCTGCGACCTCTGTCTGGGCGATACCGCGCCCTTGCCCGATGCGTTGATCGTGGCCCAGAAAATCCTCTCGTGCGTGGCCCGCGTCAAGGAGCGTTTCGGCATTGGTCGCGTCCTCGACGTGCTGCACGGCGACGCCGACGACAAAACCGCCCGCTTTGGCCACGACAAGCTCAGCACCTTCGGCCTGCTCCGCGATCGCAGCAAAACCGACATCCGCGATTGGATTTACCAGCTTATCAGCCAAAAAGCCCTCGTCCAAAACGATGTGCTGCTGCCGGACGGCAAAAAAGTCGGCATTCTTGGCCTCAACGAGGGTTCCTGGGAAGTCATGCGCGGCCAGCGTCCGGTACGGCTCTTGCAGCTTGTTCGCCGCAAGCGCGGCGAAAAGGCCAAGAGATCGAGTGCCGACACCGCCTCCTGGGACGGCGTCGACCGCAGCTTGTTTAAGTCGCTGCGCAGCCTGCGCCGCGAGCTGGCCGCGGCCATGGGTAAACCGCCGTATGTCGTTTTCAACGACGACACCTTGCGGGAAATGGCTCGCGTTCGGCCGAAAACCTCCGAAGAGATGCGGCAGGTCCGGGGCGTTGGCGATCTCAAGCTCCGCGACTTCGGCGAGCGGTTTCTGCTGGCGATCAACGAGTATCGAGACGGAGACGCGGAATAACCGAATCCCCACCCTCCAGCCTTTTTATGGCCTAAACTGGTACTGGAGGTTCCCCTATGCAAGAAGCCGCTTGGAATGGCCTTTTTCGGCGCATTCCGAATGACCAGCACAATTGCCTGATTCTCATGACGACGACCGGTGCGGAAGTCAACCTGCAAAGGCTGATTCGCATCGACACCGATTTCCTGGTCGCGCTCGGCCGCCCTTCCGGCTCCACCGACGAGGCCAAGGTGGTGATCATTCCCTTTAGCCAGATCACCTACCTGGCGTTCACCAAGAAGCTGAATGACGAGCAGATCGAGAATTTCCTCGGCAAGCAAGGCGTGAGGGCGCCGCCGTTGCGCCACTCACCCCAGTTGCCGCGCCGTCATCCGAGTCGCAAATCTCCACCAATGGGGCCGCAGCGCCGGCCGCCGCGGTCAATCCGTCTGCGCCCACGCCGCAGCCGCGCGAGCAAAATGAGCAGCCGCCGCCAAGACCCAGTGCCAAGTCATCGCCGCCGTCCAAGTCGATATTGCTGGCCCGGCTAAGGCAGCGGCTGGCTGACGACATCAGCAAGCAACCCGGCCATTGATAGGCTCCGAAAAAAGGGGTCAGGCACCGTTGTGCGAAGCACCCTCCGGGCCGTTCCGGCAACGTTGCCCGACCCCTTTTTTTCGGAGCCTCTCCCAAAACCAGTTGGCCGGCCGCAATGTATGTCGCTATCCTCACAGGCATGGCGACGCCATCGACCGTTTCTCCACCTTTGCCAACCCCTGTCTCGCCCGCAAGCGTCCAACCCGGCGGCGGCTGGTGCATGAGCGTCGAATTGGCATGGGGACGTCTACGGCGAACAGTGCTGCGGCGGTTTCGGCCCGGCTATGTCGCGGCGATGCTGGCCAAGCGCCAGGGCGAGTGCCCCAATTGCCCGCACGACATCATCGACCCGCGCGATCTCAAATTCTGCCGCAATGTCTGCGGCTGGTGGTTCCGGCCCGAAGACGATCTTTTCCAGTGGCGCGGCCGCCTGGGATTCGCGCGGCCCGGCCTTGCGGAACTGTTGATCTTCACGCTGGCGCTCGGCTCATTGACGGCCGCATTGGCGATGTCGGCCTTGCTGCTGCATTGGATCCTATGGGTTGGCGCAGCGGCCGCACTGCTGACCTGGCTGGAGGTAATCTGGTTTTTCCGCGATCCGGAGCGGCGTCATTCCGTCCGATCCCCAGGTCCTGGTCAGTCCCGCCGACGGCACGGTGACGCACGTCGAAGAAGTCGACGACGCCGATTTCCCCGGCGGCCGGGCTTTGCGGATCAGCATCTTCCTGTCGATCTTCAATGTGCACGTCAATCGCTTGCCGCGCGACGGCCAGGTGACGGCGCTCCGCTATTTTCCAGGTGCGTTCCTCGACGCCCGCAATGTTCAGTGCGCTCAGCGCAATCGAGCAGCTTTGGATTGACCTGCGCGAGCCGTCGGGAAGGCTGGTCCGCGTCAAGCAGATTTCGGGGGCGATTGCCAGGAGGATCGTCTGCTGGCTAAAGGTTGGCGAGGAAGTCAAGAAAGGCGAGCGTCTAGGTATGATCAAATTCGGATCGCGCACCGATGTCCTGGTGCCGGCGAGTGACAAGCCTGATGTGTTCGTCAAAGTCGGCGATACGGTTCAAGGCGGGGCCACGGTGCTGATGAGATTGGTGAACCACGAAAAGCACTAAAAACGCGAAAAGGAAAAAGGTGTCAGGAACCTTTGGCGGCTTCGATCTGCTCCAGACGGGCCTGGGCTAATTGTGCCTGGTGTTTGTCTGGGCGGATTTGGAGGATCCTTTTCAAAATGGCTGCCGCTTGATGAGGTTGGCCTTTGCGCAGCCAACTCTCGGCCAGTTCCATGTAAGTTTTGGCGAGGGTGTCTTCCAGCTCGGTGCAGACCTGCTGGAGCGATTCTGGATCGTCCCTGGCCGGAGCGACCTCTGCTGGGGCTCGCACCCGCGGCGGGAGGGGCGCGGTTTTGATCGGCGCGGGGGGCTCGGGAGATTGCCTGACATTCCTTTGCTTCCGTGGCCGTTTCCCAGCCACGTAGCCGAGCAGATGCCACAAAACCAGCCCTGAAAGGCACACCAGGGGGATGGCGATACTGACCTTGAGCACCCACGTTTCCATCGGGTCGGCCTTTTTATTTGTTTATGGTTTTTCTATCGCCAGCCTTCTAGGGCCGCCACCCGTTGATTCTATGCGGTTCCGCGTCTGGAAAAACAGAGGTAACAGCAGTGGAATTCCAACCGGCAAAGTTCGCCGGCGCTTTGACGACGAGCGGCGAGGAGAAAAAACGCTGCTGCGGAAGTCGCATCATAAACAAATGCGGCCCGGATAGGTCCGGGCCGCTGGATTCGCTCATGCGCATTTTCTTGAATTGACACTGTCTGTCATCCACAGCCGCTCACTTCTTTTTGTCCAATGCTCCAGGTGCGGCTTCGGACCCCTGCCGCAACGGAGTTTTGGTCTCGTCCGGCCCGAATATGTAACCGTCAACGGGTTCGTATCCCTGCCATGATACCAGCGTTACGGTGGCAAGATCCACCTGGAATGGCCCGTAGCCGACACTCAAAAAAAGTTCAATGTCGCCGCCCAGCAGGGTCACCGTGTCCTTGGCGGCGCCATAAACGTCCAGAACCGGGTTCGTCGAGGGATTGATGACTCCCGCTCGGCCACCGAGAATCAAGGAGTCGCTCAGGATGTTGAGCGTTCCGCGCACACCGGCTTCCGCGACTTCCACGTCAATTCCAGCCTGGGCTGACAAAGACGCGGTCACCTGGGACGTGGGATTGACTGTCACGCTGGTGCCTGACACCTGGCCAACGATGGAGTATTTCAGATCGCCTTTGAAGCCGAGGCTGTAATGCACGGGCAAGCCGAGAATCACCGTCTCGCCTTGGGCGATGGCGACGTTCCAGGAATGCTCCTTGGACTGGTTCAAGACGTAGCCGGTCTTGTAGGTCTGGTTGATCGGCGTGAATAGGTCCTGCCCAAAAGCCTTGGCGGACGCCTGGACTTGGTCGCCGGATTCCGTGCCCGTCAAATCGGCCAGTATCTCGACGAACTTGTGGGGGCTGGAGCGCGAGTCGTCCAACACATAGCAGAGCGCCGTGAGAGAGCCATGCACCTCCAGCTGCTCGATGCCGCCTAGAACGGAGTATTTGCTGGTAATCTCCAGGTCGCCCGTGACGTCGACCTCCGCCACGTCCGCGCTGCCCAGAGACCAATTCCAGGTCTTGTGATAGTCGTTTGTATATGCACCAGAACACCTTGCAATGCACCCAGGGCGAGCGTGGGATTGGCCCGGGCTTTGGCCACGTCACTCAGCAACGTCTTGTCCGCTGGCTTCGAAGGTGAGATTTGGTCGTAAATGTGCTTCTCGGCGGCGCTGAGTTTCTTGGGATCGATGGCCTTCAGGCGCTTGGCCAGATCCGTTTGACGGTGTTTGGTAAGTTCCTCCTGGTTCTTCTGGGAGGCGGCCAGAGTAATTTTGCTCGGTTTGGCGGCGTCGAAGGCGTCGACCAGCTTTTGCTTGGCCGGGCTTGCTTTGTGGCGGGCGGCGACAAGGGCCGCTTTTTGCTTCGCCATGCTGGCGGCGGTGCCCGTGGAGGTCAGGCTCATTTTCACCCCGCCCTTTGGCCAGTTACGCAGCGAGTAACCGGCGGGATTTGCCGCTTTCTCAATCTGGTTATATTGGTCCATGCAGGCCTGGACCGTGATCTTCTTTTTGTTGGGCAGCGTTACCATGGAAGTAAGAGTGAGGTCCGCGTTCTTCCAAAGTACCCGCATTTCCGCTAGATCGAACGGCTTATGGGCAATGGGCGCCAGTGGCTGGTTGATCTTGAACCTGGCGGCGTCGATGTTCACTTGACGTGCCGCCGCCGGCGGAGTTTTTTTTTGGCCGGCTTTCTTGGCACCGGGTTCTTGCTCCGCACTGACAACGACAGCACCGAACACGCAACACAATAAGCCGCAGGCCCCCCATATCACTCTCCGCTTGGCCGTGGAAAAGGCGGACATGATCGCTCCTTTCGGGAAAAATGAATACGCGATGACTCGGGAATTCGGGTCATGAGCCGCCGTGGCAGCGGCCCCCCACATTGCAGTGCGAGAAATGGGCACGAATTCCCCAAAAGATTCTTGGAAATGGGCGGAAATGTGCGCGAGGAGTCAGGGATGGCCCGAAAACGGCCATCAGTCCGCCTTGGGATTGGCGGCCTGGATTTGCACGGTCAGCTGGCGGAAATCCGCCCGGTCGCGCAAGGCGTCCCAGTCGGCTTCCTTCAGGATCGTGTTCAGCTTGGAATGTCCGGCGCCGACGGCTTTTTGCAGCCAGGTCATGGCCTTATCCGCTTCGGCGGCAGCTTCAGGAAGCCTGGCTTTATCGCGTAGCACGGCGGCCGTGACAGCTCGATAACGGGCCGCGCTCACCTGGCGTTCGGCATCCGTCAGCAGCAACGTTTCCCACAACTCGGCCGTCTTCCGGCAGCCTTCCGCATCCTTGGCATTTTGAAAGTGCTTGAGGCGATGGTTCATCATGCCCGAAAGGTTCGGCTGGACGGTCAGGCTCGCCGCGAGGCCGATGCACTCGTCAATGATGGGCACCGCCTCGTTGCCGCGGCCGAGCGCCATGAGCTGGACAGCCACACCCCACATGCTCCCCAGCGTTTCAGGGTGAGTCCGGCCGAGTTTTTCGATCCTCAATGCCAGCGTCTCGCGGTGCAGCGCGAGCGCTTCGTCGTGTCGCTTGAGGCTGCCGTGGTTGTTGGCGAGATTGTGCATGGTTCTGAGCATGTCCGGGTGGCCGGGCATGAGCTTGATTTTTTGCAGGGCCAAAGTTTCTTGCCGAAGCTGAAGTGCCTCGGTGTGCCTGCCCAGGGCAGCGCAGGCGTTCGCAAGGTTGACCATGAGACCGAGAGTCTGCGGGTCGTCTGGCCCCCATTTGGCTTTGAACAGCACCAAAGCTTCCTCATACAGCTTGAGCGCTTCCAGGTGGCGACCCAGGCCAGCGTAGCTGTAAGCCACATTGTTCATCGCCTTGAGCGTATCGAGGTGATCGGGTCCGAGCTTGGCCTTGAACAGCACCAGCGTCTTCTCGTCGAGTGCGAGTGCTTCCTCGTGCCTGTCGAGCGCGGCGTAACTGTTGGCTAAATCTCTCATGCTGCGAATCGTGTCGGGGTGGTCCGGACCCAAATGATCCGTGTAAAGGTTGAGTGCGCGTTGGAACTGAGCGGCCGCGATGTCGGCTTCGCCCAGGTGCCAAAACGACAAACCCAGCGTGGAGCGCACCCGGGCTTCAACGAGCGGTTGCTGCTCAAAGCTTTTGTCCACCACGGGCAGGGCTGCCTGGAGGGCCTGCCGCAAAGTTACGTTGGGACCCAGGCCCCCGGGACGGCCTTGCGGACGGGCTGCGGCGAAGATGTGGTTGTCCACGAACTCGAGCACGGACCGCGTTTCCGCCTCCTTCAGGCTGGCATTATCCTTGGCGACCTTCTCCGCCTGGGCCGCGGCCTGAAGATCGTGCTGGGCCTGTGTGGCCACCACCGCCTGCCAGGTCGCCACCGCGGTGCCGACCAGGAGGGCGAGCGTCACCGCCGCCGCCGTCAGCGCCACCCGCCAATGGCGTCGGACGGATTTGCGCAGCCTGTAAGCGGCGGAAGGCGGCCGGGCTAAAATCGCTTCTCCGCCCAGGTAGCGCTCCAGGTCTTCGGCAAAGCTCTGGGCCGTGGCGTACCTCCGGTTGCGGTCCTTCTCCAGCGCTTTCATGACGATCCAGTCAAGGTCGCCGCGGATTTCCCTGGTCAATCGCCCCGGGTCGAGCCTGCGCTGGGCCGAAATCGACGGCAGAGTTTCCTTGGATTCGTTTAGCCGGTTGCTGGGCCGGGGCGGCTCTTCCTCGCGGATCAGCCGCAAAGCCTCGGTGAGGGAAGTCTGCTTGAGCCGGTTGTGGGTCAACGGCGTCGTTCCGGTCAGCAACTCGTAGAGGAGAACACCCAGACTGTAAACGTCAGCGCGGGTGTCGATATCGGCAGCCTGGAAATCGGCCTGCTCGGGGCTCATGTACTCCAGTGTGCCCACCACCGCGCCGGGGCCGGTGGCCAGTGTTCGCTCGGTTAGCCGCTCCCCCAGGGCCTTGGCCACGCCGAAATCAATCAACTTGGGCACCGGCTTGCCGTCGCCGACGCCGACCAGCACATTGGACGGCTTGAGGTCGCGGTGGATGATTCCCTTTTGATGGGCATGCTGGACCGCTTGACAGACCACGGCAAACAGCCGTACGCGCTCGCGGGGCGGGAGCTGATGCTCGTCGCAAAAGCGGGTGATCGCCAGGCCGTCCACCAATTCCATGACGAAATAGGGCCGTCCAGAAGCAGTGGCGCCGCCGTCGAAAACTCGGGCGATGTGGGGGTGGTCCATGATCGCCAGTGCCTGCCGTTCGGCCTCGAAGCGTGCGACGACCCGGTTGGTATCGACGCCCGGTTTAAGGATCTTAAGGGCGACAAAGCGGCGGACCGGCCGCAGCTGGTCGGCCTTGAAAACCACGCCGAAGCCTCCCTCGCCGATACAATCCCGAAGGATGTAAGGGCCAATTTGGTCGCCGGGCCCTTCGCCGACCAGGGATTGCCCGTTGGGCCTGGACACGGCGGGCGTCTCGAGAAAGCCATGCTGTTTTTGGTGCACGCCCAAAAGCGCTCAACCCGTGCCAGCAGCTTGGTGTCGTCTCCGCATGCCTCACATAGGTATTGGCGGCGGGCCGCGGCCGCGGTCAAGCGGCGTGCCGTGTTGAAAATGGCTGCTTCGTCGGGCTTGGGTGCTGACATGCCATGCCTCAGGCTTGTGGTTTTTCCGCGGACGCCCGCCCGTCAATCTCCAGGCGGAGCCAGCATCGTGCGTAGGCCCAATCGTTGTCCGCGGTGGAATCCGAAATGCCCAGAACCTGGGCGGCTTCCGCAATGGTAAGGCCCGCGAAGAAACGAAGTTTGACCAGCTCTGCCTTGCGGCGGTCTTCGCGTTCAAGTTTTTCGAGTGCCTCGTTCAAGGCCAGCAAATCGATGTCCGGCTCGGCCGCAGCGGCCTCGATGTCCATCAAGTCCCGCCGACCAAGATCGCCACCGGCCTTGATCGTGCTTTTGTGCCGAGCCCGCTCCACGAGGATGCGCCTCATGGCCTCGGCCGCGGCTCCGAAGAAATGCCCACGGCTGTTCCATTTTTGAGTTTGATCCTTGCCGACTAGACGCAAATATGCCTCATGCACGAGCGCCGTGGCCTGGAGCGTCTGACCTGGCGTCTCACGCGCCATTTTCTGGGCGGCGAGGGTCCGCAATTCTTCGTAAACCAGCGGCAATAGCTGCTCGGCAGCGTGGGGATCGCCCGCCTCGATGGCCGATAAGACTTGCGTAACGGTGTTCACGATGTCACCACTGCGGCAGGAGTGCGTGGCTGCACGGTCATCCGGCTGGCCGCGAGGCGACGAGTGATTATTGCCCTTCCACGAATAGGTATTGTATCTGGCTGTCCATGAGTTGGCGAGTTTGCGATTGGGTTTGGACCACGGCTGCAAGCATCAATGGGCCAAGCATTCCGGCCAGATGACACGTATTTGACATCGGATGGCGACGGATGGCAACGGTCGCGCATGGATGACAACAAGTGACAACGCCTGCCTCACTAGACTACTACCACCGAGATGCTTCCGGTGCCATTCGTCGCCTCCGTTTAAGTCGCCTTGTGCAACGGCCGAGTGACCGAGGTCGGCTCCTCCATGTGGTGTTGGCGTTCATGTCTCATGGGTTTCAAAAGGCCGAACGCACGCTTGACGCCAGGTGGCGATGACATACGCCACGCCACCCACGATGGCGATGTGCAAAGCAACGACCATCCAGAACACGCTTTGAATTTGTCGATTTCCACGTCGTAAGGCCGAGGTTAGGAGCAACGCTATCAGGGCATCACGAACTGATGTCCTTCAGAACGCACCGTCAGCACGGGACAAGGAGCGGTCCGCACCACATTCTCGGCAACGCTACCCATAATGACATGGGGCAAACCAGTCCGACCATGCGTGGTGATGACAATCAAATCGATGTTCAACTCGCGAGCGTATTTGATGATCTCGACTTTCGGCGATCCCTCCACCACGGCTTGGATCACCGTACGACCTTCGGCCCACTTCGGATCGAGCACACCGGCCAAGGATTTTTCCGCGGCAGTCCTGGACTCGTAGATGTATTTGGGAAGCGCAAGGCCCATTTCGAATTCGAGCGCCGCAGCGAGATGGCGTTCCAACGTGTGCAGAAGATGCAATTCGGCATCGAACTTGGTTGCCAGTTCGCAGGCGTAATTCATCGCGGCGGCTGAATGGTCGCTAAAGTCGGTGGGCAGGAGAATTCTCTGAAGCCGAATCGTCATGTTCTGTCTCCTGTGCTTGTGCCCTGGTTTGTCGCGATCTCATTCTATCGAATTGCATGTCGGACCCCTCGCTGACAACTGGCGTGACGCGGTCAGTGACGGCACGGGCCAGTCGGTTGGCGAGATCGGCAGCCGCCGTTACGCGACGGCGAGCGACCTTGCCGCCGATTTACAGCACTACTTGCGCGACGAGCCGGTTTCTGCCTGCCCGCCGTCCGCGTGGTATCGGTTCGGCAAATCGCCTGAGCCGCCGTAGCGGGCAACGCTTTGAAACGTTGGATATCGTGCGCCGGGCAACCGCGATGGCCCTCATTGGCGATCAGGAGATGGAGCTTGTCGATTTCAGGTATTCCACCAACAATTACCTGTAACTGGCGATCGTGGTGAGGAAACAGGCAGAAAACAGCGCGCGTTTCAAGATCACCGAAGTTTCGCATTTCCGGTGGTATTCCCGCCGGATGGCGAGAGATTGGCAATTTCGACCGGCGACACGGTCCTGATTTGGGAGGTGGGGGGCTGATGAATTTGGCATCCTGGGTGACGGCGATGTATGAATATCCCGTTTTTCGGTATATCTTGTGTCCATTCATCGCTTTGACATTGGTCGAGCTCCACCTGGAGGCTGGCCGTCAAGGGCCAGCGCCAGCCAACCTGCCGGTGCAGTCCAGCAGCCGCGCAGCTTCATTAACGATGTCGCACCGATCCTCAAGGACAATTGCTTCGCTTGCCATGACGCCAAGAAGAAGAAAGGCAAACTCGACCTCACCACCTTCGAGAACCTCCGCAAGGGTGGCAGCCATGACGACCCCATCGAGCCAGGCAAACCCGAAGAAAGTGCGCTGATCGACCGCCTCACCCAAACCGACCTTGGCCGTATGCCGCCCAAGGAAGCAGGAGCGGCTTTGCCAATGGCCGGGATCGATGTCATCAGGCAATGGATCAAGGAAGGCGCCATGCTCGATGTCGGCCTTGACCCCAAGGCCGACCTTGTTCGCGAGTTGCGCGTCCGCTGGCAGCCGCCAGTGCCACCTGGGGTCTACAAGTTCCCGATTGCCATTACCGCCCTCAGCTTCACACCCGACGACAAATCGCTGGTCGTTGGCGGCTATCACGAACTGACCGTGTGGGACGTGGCCTCGGCAAAATTGACTCGGCGCATCCGGACCCGAGCCGAGCGCGCCTATGCGCTGGCCTTCCTGCGTGACGGCAAACTGATCGTGGCTGGCGGCAGGCCGGGCCAGGAAGGCGATGTCCGCATCTACAATATTGACGCCAAGGCCGCCAAAATCGAAGACGGCGTGGCCTTCCTCGACGGAGTAAACGACAAGAACGTCCTGCTTGCCCAACTCATGGACTGCGACGATTCGATCCTTGCGCTGGCACTTAGTGCGGACAGGAAGCAACTGGCAGCCGCCGGCTGTGACCGGCTTATTCGCGTCTGGGATATCTCTGGTGGCATCACCGCGGCACGCCAGGTGGACGCCATTGCCAGCCATGCCGACTGGGTTCTGGGGCTGGCGTTCACGTATGACGGCAAATACCTGCTCAGCGGCAGTCGGGACAACACCGCAAAGGTCTGGGATCTGGCCGCCAGGACGGCGGTCGCGACTTTCTCCGATCATCAGAGCCCTGTTTATGGGGTGGCCATCAACCAGGACGGCGTCAACGCCATGTCGGTCGGTGAGGATGGCCGACTGCGTTTTTGGCATGCGACGGACAGGGACAAAAAACTCGGCAAGCAGATCAAGGTCGGCAAAGACGGTCACGCCAAAACCGCATTTCGGCTGGTGGTCCAGGGCCACCCGAAAAAGCCACTCGGTGCGACGTGCAGTGCCGATGGCACCGTCAAGCTCTGGGACATCTCCACCGGCAAGTTAATTCGCACCTTGACCGGGCTTGCCGATTTTGTCTATGCGGTGGCCTTGAGTTCAGATAACACCTTGGTGGCCGCCGGCGCGTGGAACGGCGAGGTGCGGGTTTGGGACGTGGCCAGCGGGCGGGTTGTGAAAGGGTTCAACGCGTCGCCGGGGTTTGTGGCGAGGCCGGGGACTGGCAGTGAATTTCCGTGACACGAAGGTGCAACGGGTGTAAACTACATCCAAATCAGACTTGAGGCCGCATCTTTGGCCAAAAACCGTTTGCGAGGCAACGCCACATATGCTTCCGAGAAAACTGGGCATTGTTCTCGCTTCCGCCTGGCTTTTGTGCGGCCTGCCCCCCGCGACGAGGGCCGACGAACCCGTGAGCTTTCGCAATGACGTCATGGCGGTGCTGTCCCGCGCCGGCTGCAACATGGCGCCTGCCACGGCAACCTCAATGGCCGAGGCGGCTTCAAGCTTTCATTGCGCGGCCAGGATCCCGATCTCGATTTGCAGACGCTGACCCGCGGGATGCTGGCGCACAGGCTCAATCCCCAGCAGCCGGAAGCCAGCCTGGTGCTGGCCAAGGCCACAGGCGCGGTGCCGCACGAAGGCGGCCTTCGTTTTGCCGTGCAGAGCGACGGCTATCGCATGCTCCGCGATTGGATTGCCGAGGGCTTGCGACCCGACGCGGCAGGCAGTCCGGTGTTGGTGAAGCTGAATGTGGCCAACCTGGAGCGGTTCCTCGTTCAGCCGGAGGTCCAGACGGCCATCAAGGTGGAGGCTGTGTTTTCCGACGGCAAAAAGCGCGACGTCACGCGGTTGACCTGCTTCGAGTCCACCAACCCCGCCATTGATGTTTCAGAAGACGGCATCGTCCGTTCGCCGGAGCCGGGAGAGACCACCATCCTGGTTCGCTATCTCCATTTGCAAACCGCCGTCGGCGTGGCTTTTATTCCCCAGCGGCCTGGCTTTGTCTGGTCGCCTCCCAGGTCGGCCAACTTTGTAGACGATCACGTCCTTGCCCGTTTGCAAAAGCTCCGCATGAATCCCTCGGAATTGTCCACGGACACGATCTTTTTGCGGCGCAGCGTATCTCGATTTGCTCGGCCTTTTGCCCAGTGCCGCCGAGGTCAGGCGATTCTTTCAGGACCAACGGCTGGACAAACGGGCCAAGGTCATTGACGAACTGCTCCAGCGGCCGGAATACTCCGACCGGTGGGCCCAACATTGGTCCGATTTGCTGCGTAACGAAGAAAAGCTGCTCGACAAGAAAGGCGTGCAGGTATTCCACGACTGGATTCGGACCAGCATCGCCGCCAACAAACCGCTCAATGAGTTTGCACGCGAGTTGATCGCGGCCCGCGGCAGCACCTATGCCGAGCCGCCCGCCAATTTCTACCGCGCCCTGCGTGAGCCGGAAGTTCGTGCCGAGGCGGCGGCGCAGGTGTTCCTCGGCATTCGTTTGCAATGTGCGAAATGCCATAATCATCCCTTTGAGCTTTGGACGCAGCAGGACTACCATCGTTTCACCGCTGTTTTTGCTCGGGTCCAGTACAAGGTTGTCGAGAACAATCGCAAAGACAAGCTCGACAGCCACGAGTTCATCGGCGAGCAGGTGGTGTGGATGGACAAGGAAAGCGAACACAAGGATCCCGTGACGAAAAAGCCGCTGGTGCCGCGGTTCCTGGGTGCGGAAATGGCCGCGCTCGCCCCGGACGCGGATCGGCTCCTGCTGCTGTCGGCCTGGGTCGCCGATCCGAGCAACCCGTTCTTTGCCCGCACCCAGGTGAATCGGGTTTGGTATCAATTGATGGGCCGGGGCATTGTGGACCCCGATGATGATTTTCGCCTGTCCAATCCGCCCGAGAATCCGGCATTGCTGGAGGCGCTCACGAAGGATTTTGTGGCGCACCAATTCGATGTGAAGCACCTGATCCGCACGATCATAAACTCACAGACCTACCAGAGGGCGGCCCGTCCCAACGAGACCAACAAGGACGACGTCGCTCATTTTTCACACGTCCTGCCCCGTCCGCTGGACGCCGAGCAACTCCTGGACGCCATTGGCCAGGCCACGGGCGTGCAGCAAAAATACGATGGTTTCCCGCTGGGGATGCGCGCGGGCCAGTTGCCGGGAGGCGGTGCCGCGTTACGGGGGAAAAATGTCGGCCCGGCCGACAAATTTCTGCGCCAATTCGGCAAACCCGAGCGGCTGCTGAGCTGCGACTGCGAGCGCAGCGTCGATCCAAACCTTGGCCAGGCGCTGCAAATGCTGACGGGCCGGCTCGTGGACACGGCGGTTAGCCAGAGCAGCAATCGTCTGGGCGAGCAGCTCAAAGCCGGCAAGTCGAACCGCGAAATCGTTGAAGAGCTCTATCTCGCCACGGTTTGCCGATTTCCAACCGGCACGGAACTCAACGCCCTGCTGTCACGCATTGAACAGTCGCCAGATCGACGCAAGGCATTGGAAGATGTCCTTTGGGCCTTGCTCAACTCCAAGGAGTTTATGCTTCGCCAATGAACGCATACTCTTGCCAAGATGGACGCCAGGCCCGCAATTTGCTGACGCGGCGGCGGTTGCTGCAAATCGGCGGCTTGGGTCTGCTGGGCCTGAATTTGCCGCCGCTGCTGCGCAGGGCGCAGGCCGGCGGCGCACGACGGCCGCGGGCCAAATCCGTCATCTTTCTGCATCAGTTCGGCGGCGTGGGTCATCTCGACACCTTTGATATGAAACCGAGCGCTCCGCTGCAGATTCGCGGTGAATACCGGCCCATCGCCTCCAGCGTTCCGGGTATCCAGGTCTGCGAACGGCTGCCGGGCATCGCCCGCATCATGGACAAGGTGACCCTGATCCGGTCGATGCATCACGGCATGAAGAACCACAATTCGGCCGCCTATTACTGCCTGACCGGCTACGCCCCGCCCACGGATGATATTCGGCTGCGCGATTCGCGTGAGCTGTTCCCCACTTATGGCTCGATCGTCGATCGCCTCGCTCCCACGACGGCGGCGGGAACACCGAGCTTCGTGTCCTATCCCCATGTGATTCGCGACGGCTCGATCACGCCAGGCCAGCATGCCAGCTTCCTGGGCCAGACCTACGACCCGTTTTTCATCGGTCAGGATCCGAATGCTCCCGATTTCCGCTTGCCGGAGCTGAGCTTGCCTGACACGGTGACGCCGGAGCGGCTGGAAAATCGCCGGGAGCTGATGAACCTTATCGATCGGCAAACGGACTTGCTGGAGCATTCGGCCGTGGCGCGAGGCATGGATGCGCATTACCAGCGCGCCTTGACGATGGTGACGGCGCCCACCTTCCGCAGCGCCTTCGACCTCTCCTCGGAGCCGCGCGAGTCCGCGATCGCTACGGGCGAACGACCTACGGCCAGGGATGCCTGCTGGCCAGAAGGCTGGTCGAGGCTGGTGTGCGTTTTGTCACGGTCTATTTCGCCCCCAACATCGGCGGCCAGGCCTTTTCGGGCGGCTGGGACACGCATGGCTTTAATAACCACTCGATGTATCCGATCCTGAACGATTACCTGTTTCCGCTCGCCGACCAAACATTGCCCGCGCTGGTTGAAGATCTGGACGCGCGGGGGCTATTGGACGAGACATTGGTAGTGTGGGCAGGCGAATTTGGCCGCGCGCCGCGCATCAGCACAACCACTCCTGGCCGCGATCACTGGCCGCAATGCTACACGGTTCTTCTGGCCGGCGGCGGCGTGAAGCGGGGGTTCGTTCACGGCGCGTCGGACGCCATTGGAGCATATCCCACCGGCAATGCCTGCGGGCCAGAGGACCTGGCGGCGACCATGTATCACCTTCTGGGCATCGACCCGGAAAGGGAGATCCGCGATTCGTTGAACCGCCCGCTGCCGATCAGTCGTGGCAGCGTGATCACGGATATCCTGGCCTGAGTGCCATAACGCCACGCCCCATTCGTTGACTGTATGGACAGCTTCGAGGTTGTCACCTTCCAGGCCCAGATTGCATGCAGCGACCGATTTTCGCTGTCGGTCCCCTGGCTGCTGTAGATTTTCACTAGGTGGGGGCATTCGTTTTTCCGTCCAAGTTCATTCGGGTGCGAAGCTCGGTTTTTGTGGCAAGGGCAAGTAATAAGCGATTCGGATCCGCAAGTCTTTCAAAAGGTTCTCAGTCATTCCGGCGGCCCTGCGTTCGTCCGCTGCGGCCGGGAGCTTCAACTGGCATTCGACGCGCAGCACGTCGCACCGGTAATGGAGCGATCAAAAAGTGCACCCCAGTCGTGCTGGAAACCATATCATGTCACTGGCTGGCGTTAAACTTCAAACCGAATTTCCCCCTATTCGGCGCCTACCTTCCACGCCTCGGAGGGGCCATGCGAAAACTGCGGATGTGGTGCTTCCTGCTAATAGCCATCAGCCTGTGCGGATTTGGTGCTGCGCCTGCACAGCCGGGTCAAGCAAAGAAGGATTCACCCGGCAAATTGGCAGAACAGCTCTATAACGGCAAACCGCTCAACTTTTGGATCGAGTTGGCGCAGAGCGAAGATCCGCTGGATGTCGAGGAGGCAATTGCCGTTCTCAGCGATGTCGGGCCCAGCGCCAGCGCCGCTTTGCCGGCAATAACAAAAGCACTCAAATCCGAAAGCGCGCCCATCCGCGTCAAGGCGGCCGTGGCGGTGTGGAAGATCGGCCGGCGCGGCAAGGAAGCGGTTCCGGTTCTGGTGGAGGTCCTTCAAGATCCCACCAACAACTCGCGTATGCAAGCCATTGTAATGGTGGCGACAATCGGCCCTGACGCTGTTGCCGCGGCGCCGATGTTGGTCGCCGCCCTGGCCGATCGCAATACGCTGCTCCGGCAACGGGCCGCGGTCACCCTGGAGCAGCTGGGAGCGGAAGCCGCTGCCTTCGTGGTTGAAGGTCTGTCTCACAGCGACCCAACCGTGCGCCGCTATAGCGCCACCATTCTAGGTCGGCTGCCGCCCGCGGCTGCGCAGGCGGCCAAACCCAAGCTGACGGCCGCACTCAAAGACAAAGACGCCCAGGTCCGGCTGAACGCTACCCAGGCGCTGTGGAGGCTGGAGCACCACGCTGACACTGTCGCCGGCGAACTGGTGAACTTGGTGGCTAACAGCGACAATGCCATTCACAAATCCGCGGCCAATCTATTGTGCACACTCAAACCCCGGCCCAAGCAGGCTGCCCCGTGTTTCACCGGTCTTCTACGCGACACCAACGCCTGGCTGCGGGTAACTTCCGCGGAAGCGCTCTGGGACCTTCACCACGATCCAAAGGAAGTACTCCCCGTGGTTGTGGGCATTCTCAAGGATCCAAAGCTCGGCGATGAGCGCCTGCGCAGGTGCGCTGCTGGCCCGGCTCGGACCGGGCGCCAAGGAAACCTTGCCACTGATCATGAACGAGGTGAAATTCACGCAAGCTCCCAAGAACTCGCTGCCGCTTCACGACATGATTCGGGCTGTGGGCAAAGATGCCATGTCTGGGGTATTGGAGCTCTTGGCTAATCCTGACCCAGGGGCAAAGCATTGGCGAGGTACCCTCATCTCAGCTTTGGCAGAGGACATCGTCCCATCGTTGATCAGGCAAATTAACCACGAAGATCCCTTGGTTCGCGAGGCGGTATTGAACGGCCTGACAATGATAGGGCCATCCGCGAGCGAAGCGGTCCCGGCGATCATTGAGATAGCCAAGAACGACAAGGTGGAGCGTGTCCGGTCCATAGCGTTACATACCTTGGGCTACATTGGCCCCAGGGCCAACTCAGCAATTCCGGTGTTGCTGGCGACATTGAATGACAAAACTCCTGGTGTCCGCTTCAATGCGTTAGATTCTCTTTCGCTCATGCGCCTGGCCGACAAAGCGGCGCTACCGGCGCTGGATGCCGCGATTAATGCGCGCGGTTCGGGAACAGGAATTGAGGCCGTGGAATTGCGCTGGAGGGTTGATGGCGACACCCCCAAGGCGGTCGCCACCTTTGCCAAAATGCTGCATGACAAAGGGCTCCGACAGGTGGTGCTGGGCCGTTTGAATCGCCATCCGGAGTTCACGGACCTGACCAACAAAGCCCTGGTCAACATCTACCAAAGTGCCATGGACGACCTGGCCGATTGCCTGACTGACAAATCGAGCCAAACCCGTCAGTATGCAGCAGTTGCCCTCGGCCGTCTTGGCAAATCGGCCAAACCGGCCCTGCCGGCGCTGATGACGGCACTGGCCGAGCAAGAAATCACTGTCCGCCTTGCCGCCGCGGATGCTGTGGCGGAAATCGGCGGCGATGGCCGTGTTGTCGTGGAGGCGATACGTCAAGATCTGCAGGCTGCAAACGATCAGCATGCCGCGCGTGCCCATGAGGTCGTGCGCAAGTTTGGGTCACAGGCAAAGCCTGTGGCCGACATTCTGCGCAGCCAGCTTGGCGACATGCGAGTGGAGCGCCGGCTGCTTGCGGCCGAAACGTTATGTGCCATCGATCCTACTCTGCGGGAAGTCGGCATCCATGCCTTGTTCGATATCCTGGTTGCCACGCCAAGCCTTCGTCCACAGGCTGCATTGGCGTTATGCAAGTGGGATGGCGTGAAGCAGGCGCTACGTGGATGCTCTGGCAGTATGCCTGAGCGATTCACAATGGGAAATCCGCCACAACGCAGCCTTGCTTCTGAGCCAATCGGCTGACGCAGCCAAAGGTGCGACTGCGGCCTTGAAAGTGGCCCTTGGGGACCAGATTCCCGCAGTCCGCCAGCACGCCGCAGTGGCGCTGTGCAAGACAAACTCGGCCCAGGCAGGGGTGGACTTGCTAATTGCCGATCTGAAGGATGCCAGCAGCGGCGATCTTCGGCAATTGGCCGCCACCAACCTGGGCCAAGTTGGGCCAGCCGCTAAAGCTGCTGTGCCTGCATTAACCGAGGCACTCAATGACCGTTTCATGCCAGCGCGAACCATGGCCGCTAAAGTCCTGCCCAAGATCGACCCCGCGGCCGCTGCCAAGGCCGGATATCCTTGGTAGCCAATGATAGCGAGCTGCCTCCAAAAACCGTCCTGCGAGATGCGACCATGATGTCCTGCAGATGCTTGGCCCTGTTAATGGTGACGGCAGCTCTGACGTCTTGGCCGGCCGACGCACCGGCTGGCCAAAAGAACCAACCAACAGAGCGCCTGGACCAGTATGGTGACCCGCTTCCCGAGGGCGCCATCTGCCGTTTCGGATCGATCCGGCTGAGGGGTTACGCGAATCGTTTTGCGTTTGCGCCGAATGGCAAATCCTTTGCTTCCGGCGGAGACGACATCGATCCCACCATCCGCATTTGGGATGTGGCCACGGGCAAGGAAGTACGCCACTGGGCAGGCCACACATTCAAGGTCCTTTGCCTCGCATACCTCGGCGGAGGTGAAAAACTGGCATCGGTATCCACCGACGGCGACTATTGCATTTGGGAAGTGGCATCGGGAAAAAAACTGCATTCGATAACCACGGGCAAACGGCTGGCCACCGCTGCACTGTCGGTAGATGGACAGAAGCTCATAAGGCTTGCTCTCGACGACAAAGTGTACGTGACGAACACTTCCAATGGCCTCACCAAGAACACGATTTTTCGCGTTAACATTCTGACCGCATTCAGCCTCCCTTCTGATGGTGTGGCATTAGTTGGCAGAAACGGGGATGTGGAAATACTGGATAGTCCGGAAAGCGTGGAGCCGCGCATAATTGCCACCAAGGTCAGCAACCTGGCTCAACGCAATAACGCAGTGGTCTTCTCAGCCGACGGCAAACGTCTTGCCGTGGCGACCCCTGACGGGGAAATCATCGAGTGGGATACGGAAACCACCAAGGAAATCGGCCGCTACAAGGGCCTCACGGGCGTGGTAAGCCAACTGGCGTATTCTCCCGATTCCCGCCGTTTTGTCGCCTATGGCGGCAAAGGCGTGATCCATGTGTGGGGCGTGGCCAGCCATCAACGGGTGCGCGAGCTGGACGTCGGCAGCTGGGGAATCAAAAATCCGGCGCTTTCAGCCGATGGCAAATTGCTGGTCGCCGTGCAAGGTGCGGTGATCCGCCTTTGGGACTTGTGGGCCAACAAGGAAGTCGCCGTTTACAGCGGCTGCACCAGCCGAGTCACTGACCTGGCCTTCACCGCCGACAGCAGCGCCATTTTGAGTTGCGAGTTCAACGGCATCGTGCGGCGTTTCACTGCGTCAAGCGGCACCCAGACCGCTTCCTGGGCCCACCCCGCCCCCGGCAATTTTAACATGACGGCCCTGCCCGATGGAACGGGAGTGCTAAGCCCCTCGCAACAGGGAATCACGCGCATTGATTTTGATGCCACAACCAGCACCGCCCGCACCTTGATCAGCCAGCCCAAGGTCAGGATCCAATCCAAGGCGGTGGCCGCCAACGGGAAAATCCTGGCGACCACTGGCAACGAATCCACCATCAAGTTTTGGGACTCCCAAACCGGCAAAGCCAAGGGAATGGTGGACGGCGTAAAACAGCCATTCAAGGGTTATGCGTTTTCGCCAGATGGTGCGCTTTTTGCAGCGTGCCGCTTGCAGATGCCGCTCAGTGTGTGGGATGTCTCCGCAGGCAAACTGATCAGGCAAGTGGACCTGAAAAATGATATTCGATTGGATAATGGCCGTTCCGTAAACTCGTCAGGCGCCGATGTCGTCATGTTCGCACCCGACGGCGAGAGCCTGGTGACCATGGCGCCCCAGGCCCAACTCTGGGAAACTGCCACCGGCGGCAGACGCGCGCTGTTGCACTTGGGAAAGATGCCGGGGGAGTTTTTTCATTACGCCATTTCCGGTGCGTTTTCGCCTGATGGACGTCTTTTAATGCTGGGGACCTCCGAATGCGCGGTACTTGCCATTGATACGGCAACCGGCAAAGAACTGGGCCGACTGGAGGGTCACCATGGTTATGTGGCTTCCCTGGCTTTCGCGCCGAATGGCAAAATGGTCGCGAGTGGAGGTGAGGATGGCTCCGTGGTTGTCTGGGATGTGACGGCCCTGGTCGAAAAGGCCCGGCCGGCGCCCGTGAAACTCGAGCCAGAGCGGCTCCGTCAACTGTGGCGCAGACCTCGCCGCCAACGACGCCGCAATTGCCTATGTGGCACTCTGCACCCTGGCGGCCGGGGGCCCACAATCGGCCCCGTTCATCAAGACGCGCCTGCTAGGCGCCGATGCAGCCCAGCAGCAGCACATCGCCAAGCTGATTCAGGATCTCGACGATCTCAAATTCGCCGTCCGTGAAAAAGCCCAATCCGAGTTGGCGGGTTTGGGCGACCTGGCCGTTCCTCAATTGCTCAAGGAACTCGAGGGCATGCCGTCTGAGGAAGTTCGTGCACGCGTACAGGTTCTGCTCGGCACAGTCACAACGGCGAATGCTCAATGGCGGATCGAGCGCGGAGTGGAAGCGCTGGAACGTTCAGGCAGCAAGGAGGCCGTGGCCGCATTGGAGGAACTGGCAAAAGGCTCGTATGCGGCGACAGTAAGGGAAAAGGCCAATGCCAGCTTGCAGCGACTGGCAAAACGGGGTGGGGGGTAAGGGGAAAAACGGCACCGGCTTCCCAAGGAGACGCAGGCCCTTGTACCTGGCCACAAGTTCGTCACGGACGGCCCACCGTCCCGATCAACTGCTCCACCCCCACCAGCCGATTATACCGCTCCAGTGCGATCCGCCTAACCGCCTCCGCGAACTGCTGCTGATCGCGCAGAATCCGGCAAAAATCCGCCTTGTCCAGCACGAACAGATCGCACTCCGTCCTGGCACGCACCGTCGCGGTGCGTGGCTCCAGCAGAATCAGCGCCACCTCGCCGAAGCTGTCGCCCTCGCGCAAGACGGTCAATCACCTTGCCGCTGCCGTCGAGTCACCTCGACTTCGCCCCGGCAGATCAGGAACATCTCCGAACCTGGATCGCCTTTCTGGATCACCACGGCGCCGCCCGGCGCGATCCGCGGCTTCAGCGCCATGCTGATCTGGTTGAGAAACACGGGATCGCCACCCTTGAACAATGGCACCCGCTCCAGCGTTTCGCGGGTCACCACCTCGAACCAGCGCCGGCCGTCGCGCTCGATCAGGTCGGAGGCCGCCTTGGGTCCCCACGTGCCGGCGGAGTAGTTGGGGAAATCGGTCGCCGGCTGAGCGGACCAGGCGTCGAGCATCGGCTGTGCGATCCGCCAGGCCGTCTCCACCAGGTCGGTCCGCGAGAACAGCGTCGCGTCGCCGATCATGCAGCTGTAGATCATCACCTCGTAACCGGTGCCGCGCGACGCCTGGAACGACTCGCCGTAGCTGAAACGCATGTTGACCGGCTGCAGCTGCATGCAGCGGACCGGGTGTCTTGGCCTGAAAACACGATTCGATCGCCTGATCCGGCTGAATGTGAAAAATGAGCCGGTTGGCCGATAGCTTGGGCACCGCCGTGCCGCGGAACATCACCGCGGGGGCCTTCTTGAACTGCACCACGATCTCGGTGCCGCGCTTCCACAGCGCCTTGCCCGAACGCAGGTAAATCGGCACGCCCTCCCAGCGCCAGTTGTCGATGTACAGCCGCAGGGCCGCGAAGGTCTCGGTGTTGGACTGCGGATTGACGTCCGGTTCCTTGCGGTAGGCGGGTGCACGCCGTGCCGTCGGCCTTCTTGCCGGCGCCGTACTGGCCGCGGACGGCGTTGTCCTTGCACTTCCTCCGGCGTCATAAACGCGGACGGCTTTCAGCAGCTTGGCCTTCTCGTTGCGGATGTCGTCGGCCGCGAAGGAGCTGGGCGGCTCCATGCAGACGTAGGCGAGCATCTGGAACATGTGGTTCTGGATCATGTCCCGCAGCACGCCGGACGTGTCGTAGTAGCCGCCGCGGCCCTCGACGCTGACCGACTCGGAGACGGTGAACTGGATATGATCGACGTGCTGCTTGTTCCACAGCGGCTCGAACATCCCGTTGGCGAAGCGAAAGGCCAGGATGTTCTGCACCGTCTCCTTGCCGAGGTAATGATCGATGCGGAAAATCTGGCTTTCGTCCCAGTAGGACGAGGATCTGGCGGTTCAGCGCCTTGGCCGAGGGCAGGTCGGTGCCGAACGGCTTTTCGACGATGATCCGCTTCCAGCCGTGGCCGCTCTTGAAGCCGGCCTTGTCGAGATTGGCGGAGATCAAGCCGAAGACCGACGGCGGCGTGGCCATGTAGAACAGCACGTTGCCGCGCGGTCTGGTACTGGCCTTCGAGCTTGGCGACCAGCTCGCGCAAGCCTGCGCAAAGGCTGCCTCGTCGTCGAACTTGCCGGTGAGATAATGCAAGCGATCGCGGAGGCTGTCCCAGGCCGCGGCATCGAAGTCCTTGCGGGTGCTGAAGGTACTGAATGTCCGCGGACATGCGCTCGCGGAAGCTGTCGGTGGTCAGCTCGTCCATGGCCATGCCGACGATGGCGAACTGGGCAGGCAACAGGCCGTCGCAGGAGCAGGTTGTAGAGCGCCGGCATCAGCAGGCGCTTGGTCAGGTCGCCGGAGGCGCCGAAGATGACGAGGATGCACGGCTCGCCCTGGGCGGCGGCGGCCAGCTCCGGGGAAACTGGGCTAACGGTATGAACGTTTTCCATGGTTGCCAATTCCTTGGGGATGGTGGTCACCTGGCCTCGAACTATGCCCGAATTCCATTTCGTTGAGGGTCTGGCTGCGTATAATAGTATTACGAGCAGCCGGCCTGCCCGGTCATGGGCAATTTGGCGGCGAGTGCAGGATAGCAACAGGTCGTGTTTTGTGGCGGTTTGGACCGTGTTTCCCTTTCTCAGCGAAGAGTTCATTGGCCTTGCCGCACAGGAGGATATCACCATGTTTCGCAATCATTTGCTCATTTGGACAGCGGCGATCGGGGTGGGTCTGGTGTGCGCCCCTGCCATCTACGCACAACACCACGGTGGCGGCGCCGCACGAGGGGCCGTGCATGCAACCGCCAGCAGGCCGGTGATCCGCAGCGCGCCGGCAATTCGGAGTGCCCCGGCAATTCGCAGTGGTGCGGGGATTGGCGGTATCGGCGGCGCTCACGTTGGCGGTATTGGCGGTGTAGGCGGTATCGCCGGCACGCGAATTGGCGGTATCGGGGGCGTGGGTGGCATTGGGGCGGGGCGCCTTGGTGCCGGAACTGGTCGCGGCATTGTGCCCAATGGCAACTGGGCCGGGACGAGTTGGGCGAACCGCGGCTACTATGGTAATGGCGGTTATGGTGGTTATGGTGGTTATGGCGGTTACGGTGGCCTTTATGGCGCGGGCTTTTTCGGCGTCTACCCCGGATTCTTCGGCTATCCTGGCTGGGCGATGGCTTACCCGTACTACGATCTGTATTACAACACCTATCCGTCCTATGGCTATGATCCCGCAGTGTTGACTGGTCCTCCCGTAGCTCCCTACGCCGGCGGAATCAGCGGCGCGGTGCCGATGGTGCGACCCACCGAGGACGCGAGCGCACACTTCGAGTTGGTCCTGCCGACCGCCAATGCCGAGGTGTTGGTCAACGGCAAGGCGACCGTTTCCCAGGGGCCCAACCGGCGCTTCGATTCGCCGCCTCTGGAATCGGGCGGCGGCAATTACAACTTCAAGGTAACCTGGATAAACCAGGAGGGGCAGACGGTTTCCGTGGAACGCACGGTCCCCGCCATGCCAGGCACGAGCCTCGTGGTTGATTTCACCAGGAGCCCCGTGCTGGTGACGCCACGCTGAACAAAAACAAAGGAGTAGGCACACTCCGTGTGCCGTTGTTGCGAACAACGGCACACGGAGTGTGCCTACTCCTTTGCGCCCATCCATTTTGCCTATCTGCCACAGCCTCCAGCTGAACGTGTTTTGGTATTCGCCGTCAGACGGCAAACGGGTACATTTCAGCTCTGAGCCCGTGTTGAAACAGCCTGGAACCAGTTCAGGGAGGAACCGGCATGGCAACGAAGCCCCTGGAAGCGGTAAACTACTGGCCGCAATCGAAGTGTGCGAAGGCGTTTTGGGGTCAGCATGAATTGCCGCCCTACAAGCGATTGCTGGCTGACACCATCGGCTGGTGTGAGCCCCGTGCCGCCCAGCGCTGGCTCGACCTGGGGTGCGGATGCGGACAGTTGACAGGAGGCGCTGTGGGAAAAGTTGCGCGGTCAATTGCGGCAGATTGTCGGGCTGATTGCGCGGCGGTCAACGCCACAGCTTTCGACAATCTGCGTGCGAAGGTCAATCCCCCGGCGAGCGCGGAACAAATCGCTTTTCACCACGCCAACTTCAGCTCCGGATTGGGCGCCTTCGCCGACGGCTCCTTTGACGGAGCGCTTTCCGGGTTGGCGATCCAATACGCCGAGTCTTACGACGAAAAAAACGGCACCTGGACGAAGGACGCCTACGACCATCTGCTGCGTGAGATTTTGCGCGTGCTGCGGCCGGGCGGCTCGTGGGTTTTTTCAGTGAATGTTCCCGAGCCGGGTTGGGGTCGGGTGGCCCTGGCATCGCTGACGGGATTGCTGCGGGCGCCGCGAATCGGCCGCTATGTCAAGAATTCCTTGCGGATGTGGAAGTATGGATCATGGCTGAGCAGGGAGGCTCGCACCGGGCGGTTTCATTACTTGCCGGTTGAGGAAATCGTCAGTCGCCTGGAAAAGGCGGGATTCCACGGGATCGAGTATCGGCTGAGCTACGTGAAGCAGGCCTATGTGCTGCGCTGCCAGAAGCCTGGACTAAAGTAGTGCCGAGGCGTGACTTACACTGTGGGGCGAATCAGGCCCTCGGAAACAAGGATGCGATGGAATTCGGTCATTGAAACGATGCGCAGACCTTCGTAAGGGTAAGGGTCAAGGGCAAGCAGGTGGTGATCATTCGTCGCCAGGTAATCAACTCCCGCGTGCAGGCTGGCACGGAGGATAGGAGTGTCTTTCACGTCCTCGGGCCCGATATGCCGCGAAGTTCCAGTTTCCACCATGCTGGCACGCCGAACGGTCCGTTGTCGCGACAGCAACGCCAAGCGCTTTGAAAAACCAACCGGGTGACTTGCGCCTGTGCTTTGACCGGCACGGGCAGGGCTTGCTGGACTTCTGGTCGGAGCAACCATTCCAGGGCTGCTTCCTCCCAGGAACTGTCCGCGGCCGGTCTGAGCTTTGACAGCCATTCTTTGGCTTTGTCCGCTTGTTCCAGCTTGGCGTGGGTCATGCCCAGGTGGGCTGCAAGCCAGATATTGTGTTTACCGCGCAACTTCAGGGCTTTGTTCAGGGCCTCCAGGGCCATCGGGTAATTGCCGGCACGGTAGAAAGCGGCGCCAGCGATTGCGTGGCTTTGCCAGTGGTTGGGTTCCATGGCAACGGCCTTGGCGGCTTCGGCCTGGACACGCGCCAGCGCCGGCCCTGTAACCTTTTGCAGCAGACCGGCGTAGACGCCGCCGCGGTCAAAGGCGGGTGCATCAGGCCCTGGCGTCAATGCAAAGTGATCTTGTCCGCCAAGATACCAGCCAAGGTGCATGGCGGCGGCCGGCGCGTTCTTGTTTTTTTGCAATTCCCGCACCTGGTCTTGGTGCCAGGCCAAATCAGGCCTGAGGACCCAGCTCCGATAAAAAAGGGCCTGGGCTGATGGTGTCTTAGGGATCATGGCGATGTAGCTGCTGCCATTGACCAAAGCGAACAACTGGCCATCCGGACTCAACGCGCCGGCGTTTTCGGACAATTGCAAGCCCGGCGGGATCGTTTGGCAAGGCACGCCCGTGTCCAGGTTCCAACCCAAAATCGTCTTATCCAATCCACGGCTCCAAATCTCCTGGCCGTCGGGAGCGCAGCCTACGCCCACTACCTTATCCGTATGCGCTTTGAAAATGCGCAGTTCCTTTCCGCTGCGAATGTCCCAAAGACGAACTGTCCTGTCGGCGACTTGCCGACGCCAGCAGGCGGCCGTTGGGACTGAAGCAGGCGCTCGCTACCGGACCAGTATGCCCTTTGAAAAGGCGCAGCTCCTGGACGTTGGGAATGTCCCAAATACGAACAGTCTGATCGCTGTATGCAAATGCCATGGTATGCCCATCGGGGCTAAAGGTCACACACCCAACCCAATCCTTATGGTCGCTAAACATGAGTATTTCCTGCCCGCTATGGACATCCCAAAGGCGAACCGTTTGATCGCCGCCTGCCGATGCCAAGATCTGGTCGTCGGGGCTAAAAGCCACACTGGTTAGCCCCGCCGTGTGCCCCTTGAGGATGCGGAGTTCCTCCCCACTTTGGACATCCCAAAGGCGAGCCGTCCCATCATAACTTGCCGACGCCAAGATCTGGCCGTCGCGGCTAAAGCTTGCGCTCACCACCGTCTTCGAGTGCCCTCTGAGAGTGCGCAGTTCCTGCCCACTTCGGCTGTCCCAAAGACGAATCGTTTGATCGTCGCTTGTCGATGCCAACGTGTGGCCGTCCGGACTGAAGGTCACGCTCATGACAAGTCTGGTATGCCCTTCAAGGATGCGGAGTTCTTGCCCGCTGCGAGTGTCCCAAAGACGAATGGTGTTGTCATAACCTGCCGACGCCAAAGTCCGGCCGTCGGGGCTGAAGCACACGCCCGATACACTTTTCGTATGCCCTTTGAGAATGCGCAGCGCCTCTCCGCTGCGGACATCCCAAAATCGAATTGTCTTATCGTCGCCTGCCGACGCCACGGTCTGGCCGTCGGGGCTGTAGCTCACACTTTTGACGTGCCAGGTATGCCCCTTGAGGATGCGGATTTCTTGTCCACTGCGGACATTCCAAAGGCGAACTGTCATGTCTTCGCCTGCCGACGCCAACACTTGGCTGTCGGGGCTATAACTCACCCTACCGACCCCCTCGGCATGGCCCTTGAGGACATGGGTTACGTCGCGGCCGCGGCCATCCCAAAAACGAACCGTCTTGTCTTCGCCTGCCGACGCCATGGTTTGGCCGTCAGGGCTGAAACAGACGCTTTCGACAAGTTCGGTATGCCCTTTGAGAATGCGGAGCTGTTGCCCGCTGGGGATTTCCCAAAGTCGAACTGTCTTATCGGCGCTGGCCGACGCCAAGATCTGGCCGTCAGGGCTGTAGCTGACGCAATAGATCGACCCCGTGTGCCCCTTGAAAGCTCGGAGCTGCTCACCACTGCGGCTGTCCCAAAGTCGAATCGTCTGGTCAACGCCAGTCGACGCCAAGGTCTTGCCGTCAGGGCTGAAGCACACGCTTCTGACCACATCCGTATGTCCCTTCATTACGCAGAGTTCCTGTCCGTTGCGGATGTCCCAGAGCCGAACCGTTTGATCGATGCTTGCCGATGCCAGGGTCTGACCGTCGGGGCTGAAGCTCACACAAGCGACCCTGGCAGTATGGCCCTTGAGGATTCGGTGTTCATCCCCGCTACGGCTGTCCCAAAGGCGAATTGTCTTATCAAAACTTGCCGACGCCAACGTCTGGCCGTCGGGGCTGTAACATACGCATTCGATTTGCTCAAAATGCCCCTTGAGGATGCGCAACATTTGGCCGGTTCGGATGTTCCATAGGCGAATAGTCCGATCATCACCTGACGACGCCAAAGTTTGGCCGTCGGGGCTGAAGCAGACGCTGCGAACCCCTGCAGCATGCCCAGTAAGGATGTGGAGTGCTTGACCAGTTCGGATGTGCCACAGACGAATGGTCTTATCGTCGCTTGCGGAGGCCAAGGTCTGGCCGTCGGGACTGAAGGCGACCCCTCGGACAGTCGCCGTATGGCCATACTGTGTAAACAAACTGCCAGCAACATGATTCTTAAGAAGTCCCCAGGATCAGCGCCGGTATTTTGCCTCCACTTGCTCCAGAATGTCATCCGCCAGCGCCAAACTGCTTTCCTCGAAGCGTGTTTTGGCCAGCATCATCGTGGTGGTTGCCAGCTGATCCTCGGCGTCTTCCCGCGCTGCCGTTTCCTTGAACCGGGCTGCGTCGGCGGCTTGCTTTTCGCTTCGGACTTTGTCATTGGCAATTACCAAATCCGCGTTGGCATCGCGTGCTTCCTTTTCCCTTTTGCTGATTGTTTCGTTGGCCTCGGCGAGCATTTGATTGCGATCGGCCAGGATTACGTTGGCGCCGACCAAGCTGATCAAACCCACGAGCAGCGCAGCCGCGGCTCCCGAGACCAGCACCCGATGCCGCCGCGTCCACCGCCGTGCACGCACGGTCAATGGCTCCTTCCAGGCCGAGACCGGCTCATCCGCCAACCAGCGCTCCACGTCTTCCGCCAGGGCCCGCGCAGAGGCGTATCGATCCTTGATATCCACCGCCATGGCCTTCATGCAAATCGCGTCCAGCGCCGCCGGCGCCTTGGCATTCACTTGACGTGGCGGCGGTATCTCTCCGCGGACTACCCTTAGCAGGAGCCGGCCGATGTCCTTTTCGCCATGACAGGGAGCCTGCCCGGTAAGCACGCAGTAAAGCGTGGCCCCCAAGCTGTAAACATCGGTGGGCGCGCCCAAATTCTCCAGCTGTCCCAGGGCTTGCTCTGGACTCATAAAGGCCGGCGTTCCCAGCACGCTGCCCATCGCCGTGGGCGCCGCAGCGCTCCCCGGCGCTGCGCCCACGGCGCTTCACTCGGCGTCCCGACGGACTCGAGCGCGGGTTCGCTTTCGCCCTGCGCCTTGGCCAAGCCCCAATCGACCACCAAAGTCTCGCCGAATTGGCCGAGCATGATGTTGCCCGGCTTCAGATCGCGGTGGAGCACACCGCGACTGTGCGCGTAGGCGACGGCGTTGCATACATCCACGAATCGACCCAACAGCTTGCGCAGGGCCAGCGTTCGTTCGCTCTCGGAACGCAGCTTTTGGTCGGCCTGGCTGAAGCGATCGATGGCGTCGTCGAGGCTGTCGCCCTTGACGAAGCGCATGGCATAAAACGGTCTTCCCTTGCTGTCCTGGCCGAGGCCGTAGATCGGGACGATGCCCGGATGCTCCAGTTTGCCGGTGATTTTGCCCTCGCGTATAAACCTGGCGCGGGCGGCGCCATCGTCTGCATAATCATCTTGGATTTTCTTCGAGCGCCACCTCCCGCTGCAACTCGCCGTCGACCGCCACCAGCACTTCGCCCTGGCCACCCTTGCGATGGGGCCGGAGAATGCGAAACCGAGTGCCGGTGGAGGTTGATTGGCCCAGGGAAACTGGCTCCTCGGCCCTTCTTGTATTATCGGCCAACTCGGCCAAAGTTCGATGGACTGCCTCATCGACAACCTCTGACAGCGCACTTTCGAAATTGGACATGGACAAGGAGCCAAGTGCGGACAGGCTGTTATGCGCATTGCCGCCGTGAAGATCGAGGTGCGTTTCCACGAGCGCTTGGAGCAAGGCATGTTTGTCCCTATCGAGTGCTTGCTGAAGCAACAGCAGCTCACCGATGGGAGTGGCCTTTTGCACCACCCAGGCATTCATGGCGGCCACAAGTTGTTCCCGGTTGATGAAATCCATCTGCAAGGCGAGAATTCCGAAGAGAAGATTGCGGTCGGCGGACGGCGGCGGCGTCATGGCTGAGCCTCATGAAAGAGCTCGAAATTTGGACACTTTTGGCACAACGTGGCATGAGGTTAGTCGCAAATCCCTGTGTTTATTGATTATAGGGAATGCGCTCCAGGATTTCCTGGACAGATTCACATACGACAATGCCTCAAACAGTGGCGGAACGGTTCCTCCCCTTGTAACTTACCTCCTTGGAACATCAATCCAGGAGGCATCATCCATATCGCGCCGCTCCTCAGTTACCTTGGTTTTGCTTGCGAGCGCCTTGGCACCAGCGGAACTCGCCTGGTAATTGTTCCTGGCACGTGGCGCAAATTCACCCTGCTTGGACTGCGTCCTGGCTCTTATTTGGCAATCCATAACGAGGGGCGTCGTTTTTGCGGCCTGTGCCTTCGACGGCGAGGAGATTGCCCTGGACGGCGTGGGCGAGCCAACGGCAAAGGGTGGATTTGGGAGGCTTGACGACGTCCGCGGGCCAGGCAGTTTCGATTTGGCGGCGGGTCAGGTGCTGGTCGGCTGTCTGGAGGATCCGCTGCAGGGCTTGCCAGGAAGATGGGATATCTCTGGCGGGGGTCTGCGGGACGGCAAGGTAGTCGGTGGCCTCAGGATTGAGCTCCAGGAAGAGGTCGGGGGGAGTTTCGCGGTGGCGGGAAGCAGCGACGAAGCGGCGGCGGCGCGAGAAGAAATCGCCGCCCGGGTGGCGCATTTCGATGGAGATATCGATTTGGGCGAGGAGCGAGCCAAAGCCGCGGGCGGCCCGGCCAAGCGGCAGGCCGCCTTTGCCGGGGTGGTGGAGCAGCAAGACGGCCAGGCCGCGGCGGGTCAAAGAGGTGAGGGAAGTCATGAAATCCAGCATGAGCGCTGGGGAGTTTTCATTGGGGCAAAACGGAGCCAGGGGGTCGAAAACGGCAAGGTCGACATGATCGCTTTCGTGCAGTCTGGCAATGGAGTCCACGAGTTCATTTACCTGGTTAGGCGACGGCAGGTTACAGAAGGGCCGACACGAAAAACAAACGTTGCCGCCGAAATCGAGGCGCTGGTGGCGTTGGGCCCAAAGCTGAAGGGATTCCTCGGAAATGACGATGGACTTGCCGGGGGCGACGGGATAGCCGGCGAGTGTGCCACCTTGCTTTCGGCGGGAGAGGAGTAAAGAGACGAGCGTGGTCTTGCCGGACTTCCACCGGCTGGTGAGGAGAGTGATGTTGCCCCGGGCAACGAACCCGCGCCAGAGCCAATCGGAAGCAGCGGTGATGTCATCGTCAAAGCAGCGGTGTCCTTCGCTCTTCCATTTTTTCCCGCAGGTGGCTGAAGTACGCCGTCATGTCCACTTTACCGGTGCCGCAAGACGAACAGCCGCCGTCGCCGCACGTGGTGCACCCGCCGCCGCCCTCGGCACGGCCGCAATTAGGCTCGCCGCAGCCGCCGTGCTCCTCTTCCACCGGCACGGCCAGGTTTTCCAGCCACACTTCCAAGCCAAATTGGGTTGTCAAGGATTGGATCAATGGCTCCGCATCACAATTGGCAGCGAGCAGGTATTGCAGGATCACCCGGCGGCCGTCGAGCGACACTTCGCTGTCGAGAATTTCCATCGGCAATTGCAGCGCCGCGGCCAGGCATTTGCTGGTCTCGAAGATCCGCTGCTCGCGCTTCAGAGCGTCACTTTGGGCGTCGTCGTCTTCGGGACCTGCCCGGCGCAAAAGTTGACCGAGAGTCGCGCTTCCGAGCAGTCTTGCGTGGCGTTCGGTGGCCTGGCACAACACCACGCCAATTGTTAAGCCGCGTTGTCCCTGCACGACAACCCTGTCGCCGCGGACGAAACGATCCGCCGCGGCAAACAAAAAGCGGCCAAGGGCGCCCGTCTTGCCGTGATTGACCAGGTATTCCGAGTTTTTTGCAACCATTTAGCGATTACTATGATTCCAGCCCAAGCGTCTCGCGCATGATCTGGTCGTAGACCTCCTGGCCGCGTTCCGTGCTGAGATCGAGACGCATTTCATTGATGACCTTGATGCTCAGGTCGCGGAGCCAGTATTCCCAGCAAGTGGCGCAAACCGACTCAAAGATTTTTTGGCCCAGCGCGTCGCCAATGGGCGGTTTTGGCAACGGATGAGCGTGAGGGCCGGCGGAGCATCCTGGACGCCTGCACCGAAAGCCGCCTTCCAGCTCCGCGCCGCCACCGGACTTGCCGCGCTTTGAAACTGGGGCCGGTTCGCCAAGTTGTACAAGCAGTTTCGACATTTCATCGCGCGGAATGTTATCGCCGCGCTCGTCGGCCACCGCGAAACCTTCGGTCAGCACTTTGACCGCGTCGGCGCGGCGATTCAGCTTCATGAACGCCGTGCCCAGAAGCTGATACACCTTCGAGAACTGTGGTTCGAGCTCCAGCGTCCGGCGAAAGGACTGGATCGCTTCGTCGAACTGAAGGTTTTCCATCAGCAATTGGCCGAGACGAAAATGGCCGAGCTCGTTTTCCGGGTCGTCGGTGGCCATCTTGCGAAATTGGGCGATTTTTTCTTGCAGTTGCGCCATGGGTTATTCTCCGCTGTTCCTGAGGGTGTCAGGCTGGAAGCCTGGCCTACTTTTGTCAGGCTGGAAGCCCGGCCTACTTTTGTCAGGCTGGAAGCCTGGCCTAATTTTGTCAGGCTGGAAGCCTGACCTATTTGCCTGTTTCCACGACAGTGAGGCCGTAGCTGAATTTTACCGTTTTCTTGGTGATGTCATCAGTGGCCTCGATCTCGATCGTAAATCTGCCTGGACGATTGAGCAAATAGGGCGAATTGAGGGTCACCAATTCCAGGCGATCCCATTGGATGTTAGGCGGCATATCCTCGGGGACTTTGTTCACAAGGTCGCCGGCCGCCGGCTTGCCGCTGGCATCGAGTGCGCGGGTTTTGACCGTCAGTTTGGGCCAGTTTTTTTTGTCGCGGGCCATGCCGACCAGCGCAAAGGCGGTGGCGTAGTTGTCCTGACCGACAAAGCCGATCGAGGGCGCGCTCACGAGAATGAAACCGAAAGCCTTCGGCAGCACCTCGAACGATTGGGTGAGTTTCTTTGATGCCTTGGTGGCAACGTCGGTTACGGTCACCACCATTTGGTATTTGCCGATAGCCTGGTCAACCCCGATGACGGCGAGGGCTACTTCCGGCACTACATTGCCCCCCAGGCCGACAATCACGCCTTTATCTGTCTTTTGGTCTTTTTCCGGTATGAGCTGCTTGCCATTGGGATCGTGAACTTCCAGGGTCATACTGTATTTGACGAAGCCGTTCTTCGGGTCGATGCTAAGACCAGTGACATCGAAAAAGAGCTGGTAGACATCGCCCGGCAGGATTTTGTTGTCGGGCCGTTTAGCGCCGCCCAGCCCATAAGCGCCGCGGACGTTTTGAAAATCAACGGCGCGCACGTCCGATGCACAGCACGCCAACACGACCAGGGCAAGGACTGACAATTTCCGCATGGCAGGATCATCCTTTGCTTCAAACATGGTGGAAACCTAGTTGTATTCTGCGGAAACGGACCAAATGGACAATGGATAATGGATAATGCCAACCCACTGCCGGCCAGCCTCTGCTCACTTTCCATTGTCCATTGTCCATTGTCCAATGTCCATTGCGGTGGACGCTAGTTTCGCAACTTCATCCGGCAGCGGCATCTGGCGGAAGCGGTGAATGCCGGCGGGAAGTGCGGCTAATTCTTCTTCCTCGATGCGCAAGCTGTCCGATACGGCCAGCACGAAAGGGTGCTTGGCGTGAAGGCGCAGGTTTTCCAGGTGCTTCTCGACGTGGCTGCGCCGCCAGAAGCCGAGGACGTCGAGGTAGACGATGTTGCCGGTGGCGCGATGGAGCAAACGATAATCCGGCACCCAGAAGCCTTTTCCCAGTGGCAGCAGGTCGGTTTCTTCGGAGATTTCCCAATCGGGGACCTTTTGGCGAAACAATTCGGCGAACATGGCCAACTCCGGTGGTACGTAAACGCCGGTATTGGCATCGTGGGAAACCAGGCCGTCTGCTTGCGAAAGAGTAAATTCCTTGGCGAGACGCTTCGGTCCCCAACGCAATTGGGCTGTCAGGTCAAAATCATGACAGCGCAGCACGGCCGGGAGGAACAGAGCTAGTTGAAGGCCGTATTTTTGAGTTGCGGAGAATAGGCTCAACGGCCCATCGAGCCGGAGAATGTGCTCTCCGCCTGGGCCGCGCTCCGCTTCGCAAACGAGGCGGTGAAACTTCACGAGCCGCAGCAATTGGCGCAATTTGGCTGGGTTTTCGGCGCGAATGCTGATTTCCACGCCGCTTGATCGCAGCAGCACGGCTTGGGCCAGGCTGACGTTGTAGCGCTCCAGTAGCCGCTCGGCGGTGGTGTCTTCAAACCGCATTAGCCGCTGCTCGCTTTTGAGGTCCGCAAAGAGGCCTTGGTCGACCTGGTCCGCGGTCAAGCCAATCTCGGCGCCCACATGGGCCAGAACCGCGGCGCGGTCGACTCTGGTTGGCACTGCGTTGTCCCCAGCCGCCAGCCGCATGGCCGCGGCGGCGCGGAACACAGCGTCACGAATCTGCTCCGGCGGCGATCCAGCCTCGACCTCGAATTCGCAGCGGTCTTCGAGCAGCTTGGCCAGACCACGGTAAACAAGCTGATCCTGCAAATCGCCGAACGCCTCCTCGATCTCCTCGTCGAGCTCAGAGCGCGAAAGTCCGTGGTGGGTCCGGAAAATGTCCAAAAGCTGCTCGGCCGCGGCAATCCATTCCGCTTTGGCGGTATCAAGCCACTGCGGTAGGACGCGGTTGCGCACCACGCGAACGCGGACCAGGTTACCCGTAAGCATCGTGCTGCCTCCGCCTTTGGCTGGTGAATTCCTCCGCCGTGTCGCCGGCCACGACCTCGTACAAAAGGGCCTGTTTGTCGGGTTGTTTGCGTAGCAGTCGGCCCAGACGCTGGACATGCTCGCGGACACTGCCGGTGCCGGAGAGAATGATGCCGACGTTGGCCGCCGGCACATCGACGCCTTCATTGAGCACCTGACTGGTCACCACCACGGGATAGACGCCGCTGTGAAACCGCTCCAGAATCAGTTGGCGTTCCTTGGCCTTGGTCTGGTGCGTAATCGCGGGCACAAGATGTTTGCGAGCGATTTGGTAGACCGTGGCGTTGTCGTATGTGAAGATCAGCACGCGGTCGAGGCGGTGTTTCTCGAGCAATTGGTCGAGCACAAGGAGCTTCTCTGGCGCCGCCTGTGCCAACCGCTTTTGCTCGAGGTAGGCCTGAAAAGCCAGCCTCCCCTCCGGCGTGCGCGACGTCATTTGGATGAAGCGCTGCCAACCTTGCGGCGAGCCAAAGCGAATGCCGTGCTTGTCGACGAAAGCCCGATACTGCTCGCGCACTTGCCGATAACGCTGTTGGCTCTCGGCCGACAATGCCACCATAAGCTTTTCGACGCGGTAGCCTGCCAGATAATCGCCGGAGAGTTCCTTGATTTCGCGGCGGTAAACGATGGGGCCGATCAGCTCGGGCAGCAGCCAATCCTGGCCGTCTGCCCGCTCAGGCGTTGCGGTCAGGCCCAGGCGGAACGGGGCCACGCTGCCGACGGCCGCCATCATGTAAGTCGCGCCGGGCAGGTGATGGCATTCGTCGAACACCAAAAGGCCGAAGCGATTGCCCCAACGGTCCAGGTGGATGTAAGCCGAATCGTACGTCGTAACCGTGAGCGGCTGGAGGTCGGAATAGCCGCCGCCGAGGAGGCCGACGGGTTCCCCGAAGACTGTCACCAACTCGGCATGCCACTGGTTGAGCAGGTCGATGGTGGGCGTCACCACCAACGTAGGCCGGCCAGTGTGATGTATGGCGAGGATGGCCATGTAGGTTTTGCCGGTGCCCGTGGGCAGCACGACGACACCCCGGCTGCCTTGTTTTCGCCAGACTTCGAGGGACTCCAGCTGATGGGGAAAGGGCTCGCGGGTTGTGTGCATGGGCCAGGAAACAGGCTGGAAGGCACGGGCTTCGTCGCGATAGGGTGTCTGCGTCTGCCGCAGCTGTTCGACGATCGCGCGGTAGTGGCGAGCTTCTGCACGATAAGTCTGGGAGCGTGCGTCGAACTGGCTTCCGGGCAGGCTAGCCAGCAACTCCGGCGCCGGGCCGCTGAGCAGCAGTGTGCCGCCTTCAAAGGTAAGCAAAATCGGTTCGGGGTCCATTAGGGCTGATTATGGCTGATAGCCGCCGTCACGGCCAGCGCAGTTGATCCCCGCGCCTCGCCCTGCCAGCGTCATGACCCTATGTTATCCAGGTGATAACCCAACCGGAAGGATCGTGAGGATATGGTGCTGATGGCGTTGGCGGTGGAACCTGAGGTGTCGTGGCAGCTCAGTGCCGTCGGTATTTTGAGCTTGCCAGTGCTGATTCTGCTCAACGGCTTCTTTGTCGCGGCCGAGTTCGCGCTGGTGGCCATCCGCAAGACACGCATTGAGGAAATGGTGGCTCATGGCGTGCCCGGCGCGAAGATGGTCGAAAAGGTGGCCCGGCGGCTGGACAGGTCGATCGCGGCCACTCAACTGGGCATCACACTGGCCAGCATCGCCCTCGGTTGGATAAGCGAGCCGGCGGCCGCCAATCTGATCGCCCCGCTGTTCGCGGGACTGGAGGACGGCTGGGGAGTTGCCGCCACGCACACCGTGGCGGGGGGTCTGGCGTTTTGCCTGATCACGTTCATGCACGTCGTTTTTGGAGAGTTGATACCCAAAACGCTGGCCCTGCAATCGCCGGACAAAACCGCCCTCTGGACGGCGCGGCCGTTCAACGTCTTTGTCAAGCTCACGCGGCCCATTGTGGTCGTGATCTACAGCACTTGCAATTTCTTTTTGCGCATGTTGGGGCACCTGCCAGCCTCGGGCGCGCAAATGGTGCATTCCGTGGAGGAGTTCGCGCTGCTGATCGAGGACACCGAGGAAGCCGGCATTCTTGATCACGAGCAGGCTGGCATGGTGCAAAACGTGTTTCGCCTATCCAATAAAACGGTCAGTGATTGCATGGTGGCCCGCGACAAAATGGCGGCACTCGAGGTGAGCCTACCGGAGGCCAAGGTCCTGGAGGCGGCTCGCACTGGCGCTGCACACGCGCATGCCCGTCTTCGAGGGACAGCTTGACAAGATCGTCGGCATCGTCAACACCAAGGATCTTTTTTACCTGTTCAGTCTCAAAGGCGTGGTCGTGCTCGAGGATGCCTTGTATCCGGCCCTTTTCTTGAAGCCGAATGCCAGCGTGGCCAGTGCTTTGCGGCTCTTTCGCAAAGCGCACCGGCCGATGGCGGTGATCCGCGCGGAGGACGGCAAAGTGCTGGGATTGGTGACCCTCGAGGACATTCTGGAGGAAATCATTGGAGACATCGAGGACGAACATGACCAGCCAGGGCCGCGTTTTTCAGGGCGACAGCTGAGGATGACACCGCCCAAGAAAGCTCAATAGGTCCGGCTTGCCGAGCCGGACCTGCCTTGGCGCCCTTGCCTAAATCGGCCAACCGATTAAGATTCCAAAATACGGTGGGTGTAGCTCAGTTGGTTAGAGCTCCGGACTGTGGCTCCGGTTGTCGCGGGTTCGAATCCCGTCACTCACCCTTATAGCTGGAAGCTCCGGAAACGGCACACGGAGTGTACCTACTACTTTTGGATCATTGCATGTTCAATCTCACCGCCGTGCAAGGTGCCCTGCGCCAGTTCGGCTTCGACGGCTGGCTTCTTTACGACTTCCGTGGCCTGAACATGCTGGCACAGCGCATCGCCGGGTTTGGCCCGGACACTCATTATTCACGGCGCTGGTTTTATTTCATTCCTGCCAACGGCGAACCGAAAAAGCTCGTCCACCGCATCGAGCCGCGCGTGCTGGAGCATTTGCCCGGACAGGACCAGATTTACTTGCGCTGGCAGGAACTGGAAGCTGGCGTTGGCTCGCTTGTGCAAGGCGCTAAACGCGTGGCGATGGAATATGTGCCCCGCAACGCCAATCCTTACGTCTCGCGGGTAGATGCCGGCACCGTGGAGCTGGTGCAATCGTTCGGCGTGGAAGTATTGCCCTCGGGCGATTTGATCCAGCTTTTCGAGGCTTGCTGGGACGACGAGCAGTGGGCCATGCACCTGGAGGCCGCCAAGCACACTCGCTCGGCTTACGACGTGGCCTTCGGCTTCATCGCCGAGCGCGTCGCCAAAAACGGCAGCGTGCGTGAATCGGAGGTCCAGGAGCGAATTCTCGATCATTTCAAGGCCAACGGCCTGGTCACCGACCACGCGCCGATCGTCGGCGTCGGCCCGCACAGCGGCGATCCCCATTACTCGACCGGGCCAGCCACCGATACCGCCATGCGGGCGGGCGATTTCGTGCTGATTGATCTATGGGCCAAGCTCGACAAGCCACGGTCGGTTTACAGCGACCTGACCCGGACAGGTTTCATCGGCAAAGAGGTGCCGGCGAAATTCACCCAGATCTTCAACATCGTGGCCGCCGCCCGTGATGCCGCCATCCAGTGCGTCCGTGATGCTTTCAAAACGGGCGAGCCGCTGCAAGGGTGGCAGGTCGACCAGGCGACACGCGACGTGATCGACAAGGCGGGTTATGGGCAGTATTTCTGTCACCGCACCGGCCATTCCATCGGTCAGGAAGTGCACGGCAACGGCGCCAACATGGACGGCCTGGAAACACGCGAGGAACGGCGGGTGCTGCCGCGGACCTGTTTTTCGGTCGAGCCGGGCATTTATTTGCCGGAATTCGGCGTGCGCAGCGAGGTCAATGTCTTCGTGGACGCCAAAAGTGCCGTGCACGTCACGGGCGGTGAACCGCAAACAGAGATTGTCGCGATATTGAAGTGAACACGTAGGTCAGGCTTTTGGCCTGACGCGCGAAGCTAATGTCAGGCTGAAATCCTGACCTGCGAAGAAAATGAGAATCACCATGCGTCGAATGCTGTTGGTCGTGGCAGTGGGCTGCTCCGCGTTGCAGGCAGGGATCTTGTCTCTGTCGTCGGCCAGCGCCGTCAGCGTCCAACCCGAAAAGAAGGGAAACTGGGCCATTGTCATCCACGGCGGCGCCGGAGGAGCGCCCGGCGGAGGCCAGGCGCCCACGCCTCGAAGAGGCGCTGCGGGCGTTCCTAAAGATCGGCAGCGACAAGCTGGCCAGCGGCGGCAGCGCCGTGGATACCTGCGAAAAAGTCGTGCAGGCCTTTGAATCCGAGGGTATTTTCAACGCCGGCAAGGGCGCCGTGTTTACCTCCGAGGGTAAGCATTCCCTCGACGCCTGCATCATGGACGGCAGCACTCTCAAGGTCGGCGCTGTGGCAGGCGTACGCACAATCAAAAGCCCCATTTCCGCGGCCCGCCTGGTGATGGACAAGACCAAGCACGTCTTGCTCATCCGTGACGGCGCCGAGGAGTTCGCGGCGAAAATGGGACTGGAAATTGTGCCCAACAACTATTTCGACAGCCCTAATCGCAAAAAAGTTGTCGATATGAAAGAGGGCCAGGAACCGAGCGTGGAAGAAGGCCAGGGCACGGTCGGTTGCGTATGTCTCGACCAACGCGGCAACCTGGCGGCGGCCACCTCCACGGGCGGCCTGGGCGGCGTGATGCCCGGCAGAGTCGGCGACGCGCCGATTTGCGGCGCCGGCACCTACGCCAACAACAAAACTTGCGCCGTCTCCGGCACCGGCACGGGCGAGCAATATATCCGCCATAATGTCGCTCACACCATCTCGGCGTTGATTCAGTACAAGGGATATTCCGCACAAAAAGCAGCCGATGAGGTGGTTTTTACCATTTTGAACAAGGGCGATGGCGGAGTAATCGTTGTTACGCCCACGGCGGAGATTGCCATGCCATTCAACACCGGCGGCATGATACGCGGGTGCGCGGACGCGTCGGGACGATTGGAGATTGGGTTTGGGAAGGAGATCAAAAAGCTGACCAAATGACACGCTTTACTTCCTTGTTGGAACCCTGCGTTGAAATATCCGTCGCGCAGCAGCCAGCGCGAGGCTAGCAAGCAGTTGACCGCCATGTTGGAGAATAGCCGATTGCGGGCCTGGCACCAGGAGACGCTGTCGTCAGCCGGGGCCGGAGAATCTTGGTCGGTGTTGCTAGCTATTCCGTCCCGGACCTCGCGTTGCTTGACGCGCTGAATGAAGCGCCATGCCAGGATGCTATTTGGCCTCGTTTGGATGTTTTCAATGTTCTCGAGTGCAGGACGATGGAGGACTTTGAAAAATACGTGCCTGGGATTGGCAAGGTCTTCCAGACGCCAGTGGTGGGATACTGGGAAGACGGCCTTTTGAAGGAAAAGGCGTGGGGCAAGAAAGGACGAGATCTGTTGTCGGAGGCATTGGGCCTTTCTTTGTGATCGAGTCACTCCTGGCTGGCATCCGACAGTTTGATCATATTCCCTTTAAGGTTCAGTTTAAGGCGAAGGTTATGGCCCAGGTCCCGCCCGGCAGGCGGGACCTACAGGCTTGCAACCGAACCCATGCGGGGAGGCCATCTCTTAATCGGTGCCTCACGAGTGCGCCTACCAATTGCGTGAACGAATTAGTTGTCGCGTAAAGCGTGAAAAAGCGCTCCAGGACTGATGCGAACAGCAGTACGCCGGTACGCGTATACTTGTCGGGGTCAAATTGCACGGTGATCTCGATGCCCCTGCGAAAACCCTGCAGTTTCACGCCTGGCACTCGCCCTAGCACCCGCCGGCTGGACACGCCGACGATGCCGTCGATCATCTGGCGTGTCTGGGCGGCTAAATGCTGCTGGCCGGCTGCCGGATCTGAAAAGTCGTAAAGCTGGAGCATGTCGCGCAACGCCAGCAATGCTTCCTGAGGTTGCTGCAACGACAAGTAATTCGGCGACAAATGCGATACGATGCGCCAATAACCGCCGCGCCGGCCGGGCGGCCGCAGCGCTTGCGTCGGGGCTTGCAAGCCGCGAATTTCCTGAACGGGCGCGGGCAGCTCCAGACGCAATGCACCCAGGCCGCCTTCCGCGTGCAGTTGAGCGGGCCTATCGCGGTTTGTGCACCAGATGTGGACGTAAAGCGCCTCGTCGGTGGGCCAGTCGGGCTTGAATTGCAGATTCGTAAGAGACAGGAACACATCGGTGCCCCGATCCTGCGGCAGCAGCGAGGCACGGCGCTGGGCATGCCAAAACAAAGCGTTGTCGTGATGGTCGTGCCGCAGCGCGTGGAAAGGGGCATAGACGGTCGAGCGGTGCGTGGCGGGGTCCACACTATCGACGCGCTCGATGGCATAGACCTCCATTGCCTCGCCATGGGTCGCATCCGGGATGACAGCATATTCATGCCGCTGGGGCCGCACCTTGATGGGTTCGGCGGTGTGCTCAAAAAGATTGATGACCGGCGTGCAACCGAGCCGCAATGTGTCGGCCGACAAGCTTTGTTCAAGGCGGCGATAGGTGGCGTCGAAAAAGACCACGACTTCGCAAATGTCGCCTTGGTGGGCCAGGCCGGCCTGACGCCATTTTGCCAGATTCAAGTCGAAGAACTGGAATTTCTCGGCAAAAGTGAACAACTCCGTCAGCAAGCGATAGCCCGGCATGGCATAGGGACTGCAAGGCAGCAAATTTTCATGCTCGGCGAACCCGACCTGAGTCAACGCCGCGCCCGGCTCAACTTCCAGAGTTCCGTGCCGAGCGGCCGCCGCCTTGGTGGGGAGATACGCGACATGGATCGCGTGCTGGAACAGAGCTTCGTAAAGGTCCGTGGTGAGCTGGACGTCGCCATGCAAATAGAACCGCAGGTTGTCCACCTGAAGTTGGGCCCAGTTAAGTTGCGTGACACATTCGAGCTTCAGCAGCAAGGCCGCGACCGCTCCGGGCGGCGGCGTGACCCCAGGTGGAAAGGGCGGCGGTCGGAATGTGGCTTGCACCAGGCGCACAGGCCAAAGCGTGACAGGATAAACTGTCCGGAATTTGCAGGGAATGGGGCTTGAGGCCATCGTGGTCAGATAGCTGCCGCTCTGGATCGGGCAACCCTGCGGCAATTGCGCCCGCGTCGGATCGACGTCGAACTGCACAATGAACATCGACGGAATCGGCGCCAGAAAATGAAGATAGAGCATACCCAGCAGACCGTCGGTCAACTCAGGCAGTTCATCGTCGATCTTGGCACGGGTGCGCCCTGCCAAAAGCCCGAACGACTGCAGCAGGCGTTCAACGTTGGCGTCCGATGAATTGCCGGAAGGCCCGATGCGCAATCGGTCCGCGGCCTCGGGATAGCTGCTCCGAAATTCCTGCAAAAGCTGATGAATGTAACGCAGCTCGCGCAGGTAGTACGGCAAATCGGTCATGCAGGTTTGGCGGCCTCACCAGCTTGGGGCACGTCCACGCCGGCTTCCTTCGCCAGGGCCATGGCCTTTTCGGTGTTGCTGAGGACATCCGACAGCAGGGCTTCCAGCTTGTCGTTGCCTTCCATTTTGGATTGTAAGTTTGTCAAACGACGGCGCATCTCGAGGAGCTCCCGCAGCGCAGGCACCTGCTCGGCAACGCGTGCTGGCTCGAAGTCATCCAGGCACTTGAAGTTCAGCTCGACCGCCAATTTCGTGTCTTCCTTGGTCAGCTCGTTTTGCACCTTCATGGCCACGCGTGGCGCACGCGCCAGCCAGGACGTCGTTGAAGTTGTCCCGGTCGATCTCGGTCATTTTTCGGTCCTTGAGCGCCGGCAGGGGCTTCTTGGTGGCTCCCGACAGGTCGGCGAGCACGCCGACGACAAACGGCAGCTCCTTCTTTTCCATGGCGCCGCCGGTCTCGACGTCATAAGTGATCTGCACGCGGGGCCGGCGGACGCGATCCAGCTTGTGCTGCAAACTCTCACTGCCCATTGATTTGCTCCTTACACTTTCATGTTAATGTACACTCTCGGGATGCGGGGAGATTGCCCACCGCGCCCGATGGTCCTGCAATGATAACAAAAACTCCGTAGAATGCTCCTGTAAAACCAGTTTTTCCAGGGAGTTGGAGGATATGAGCCCATGACCACCCAGGCCGTGCACTGGCGTGAAGGAATGTTCATGCGGCCGCACCACTTTCAAGCGGCCCAGCGCTACGCCCTGGACCAAATGCGGCGCAGCCACCAATGGGACGTCCATTACAGTTGGGGATTGCGTTCCATCCAGATCGACATGGACGCCCTCGCCAATCAACGTGTGGTCATTCGCCGGCTCGAAGCCCGACTCCGCGACGGCACAATTGTGAATGTTCCCGAAGACGGCAACCTGCCGGAGGTTTCCCTCTACAAACCTTTGCAGCAGCATAATCCGCTGCTCGTGCATCTGGCGGTGCCGACCCTTTATTTGGGCCGCCCCAATGCCGGTTTGTCCCAGGGCGGCGCCGAGCGGTTCCTGGTCGAAACGCATGATTGCGCGGACGAAAACACGGGAGGCAACCCCCAGCCTATTTCGGTGCGCCGCTTGAACATGAAACTGCTGCTAGGCGAGCGGGACCAAGGCAGTCATGAAACGCTGCCGCTGGCCCGGATTAAGAAATCGGAGCGTGCCGAGGCGACGCCGCAGCTTGATGAGAGCTTCATTCCGCCGCTCTTGAGTTGCGACGGCTGGCCGAGCCTGCACGCCGGCATTCTGCAGGCGATTTATGAACGCACCGGCAAAAAACTGGATTGGCTGGTCAAACTGGCGGCAACCCAGGGCATCACTTTCGATCGCCAGGCGCAGGGCGATAACCTGATCGTGCATCAGCTCCGTAAACTCAACGAAGCCTATGGCGTGCTGGGAGTCCTCTGGCATGCGCAAGGCGTTCATCCGCTTTCGGCCTACCTGGAGCTGAGCCGGGTGGTAGGGCAACTGGCCATCTTCGGCAAAATGCGGCGATGCCCGACTTGCCGCGCTACGATCACGACGACTTGCAGCAATGCTTCGCGGTCATCAAGCAGCGCCTGGATGAGCTGCTCGACGCATTCATCGAGCCCGATTATCGTGAACGGCCCTTGATTGGCGCGGGCTTGCGGATGCAGGTCGCTCTGGAGCCGAAGTGGTTGGAATCGGCGTGGCAGTTGTTCCTCGGCGTGCGCAGCTCGCTGGACGAGGACGCCTGCGTCCAGTTGCTCACCAGGGCCGGAGAGCTGGACATGAAAATCGCCAGTTCCGACCGGGTCGACAGCGTTTTCCGGGCGGGTCACCAGGGGTTGCGCTATGAGCCCCTGAACCGGCCGCCGCAGGCGTTGCCCACCGGCGCGGGTTGGGTGTACTTCCAGATCAAACGCCAGGCGGAGGATGCGGAGTGGCAGCACGTGCAGAAATCGCTTCATTTGGCCGTGCGCATCAATGAATCATTGATCGCCGGCGCCATTCAGAACCAGCGAATCCTGACCATCAAGACCAAGAACAAGACCGCCACGATGGAATTCATGCTGTTCGCGGTGCCCCTATAGTATTTGCATGGTTCAAAAAGGGGTCAAGCACCTTAGCCGGAACGGCCCGAAGGGTGCTTCGCACAAAGGTGCCTGACCCCTTTTTGAAGCATGCATGGAAAGGTCGGCGCACATGGCCCAAGACGATCCCAAACCGCAACAACCTGGTTGGCGGCGCCAGCGGCGACCAGCCGGCTGAGGCTCCGGGAAAACGGGGCTGGCAGCAACTGCACGCGCCGGCCGGCGGTCATTCGAGGCGACGCTGGTCAAGAGGCACCAAGCTGACCCTGGCCACGACCCTGCTGACAGCGGTACTTGCGGCAGTCGGCGTGGTGATCTGGATGAACCGCCCGTTCAAGCCGGCACGCCTTCTCGTGGTGGGATCGGGTTATGAAACCAATCTTCTGCTGCCTCCCAACGTGCTGGGTTGGAAGGGGATGGACAATATCCGTGAGTGGGCCGACAAATCGAAAACGGAGAAATGGATGCTGTTTTTCGACCGAGCCACACGGATGAAGCTCCATCGCGCGGTGGACGATTTGAAGCCAACCAGGGACGACTGCAACTTCTGGACGGACTTGATCTCCGACTTGCCGGAAAAAACTCTGGTGATCTTCCTTTCCTTGCACGGCGGCGTCGATGCCCAGGGCGCGTACTTGCTGGCCAACGACGAAACAGGCCTGTCCAAGCAATACCTCGCCAGCATGGTCGCCACTTTTTCAGCGCCGCCGCTGAGCGGCAAAAACATCGTGGTGGTGCTGGATGCTCCCCACGTTGAAACACATTGGCCCATTGGGCAATACCGCAACACCTTCGTCGCCCAGCTTCAGCAGCAATTCGGCGCCGACAAGCTGCCGGCCAACATTCACATGCTCGTCGCCTGCTCGGAAAACCAGCATTCCTGGGCGTCGGAGGAATACCAGACGACCATGTTTGCTCATTTCTTCCTCGAAGGTTTGCGCGGTGCTGCCGACAAAAGCCAGCGTAATCGCATCTCCCTCGCCGAGCTCGAGGAATATGTCGAGGCCAAAGTCAGCGAATGGGTCAAAAGCAACCGCAACGCGGAGCAAAAACCACTTCTTTTGGGAGATCCGCATCGCGCCAGGGATGTCGAGCTGGTGCTGCTTGAAGAGCCGTTTAAGCCAAAACCCGAGGAATCGCTGCGCCGGCCGCAGTTCAGTGCTGACCTGGCGGAGCACTGGGATCGGTGGGAAAAGCTAAAAACCAGCAGTCCCTGGACGTTCGCGCCGCACCTTTGGCGGCGCTACCAGGAAGCCATGCTCCGCTGCGAGCACCTCGAACGGATCGGCGATCCCACCCGCCGCAAAGGCGAGGTGCTGAAAACTGCCAACGGTCTTGAAGAATCCATCCGGCAGTTGCGGACCATCGAAGCCGCCCGGTCGAGTTTCGGCGCCAGCCTCCCGCTGGCGCAGGCTCTGGGCGACAGTATGTTGCCGACCATGCAGGACGAGGGCCGGAAGTTGTTCAAGAAACTCCGGGACAATCCCACAGACGCCGCCATGACATTGGCTACTTATGACGGCAGCGAATCCGCCCGGCGGCAGGCGTGCAGACATTGCTTGGCAGACAGTTGCTCGATGAATTGATCAAGAAAGGGCCAGCCTTGACGCGTGCGGATCTCGCCCTGGCAGCCAGGTGGTGGGAGGACGTGGAAGGGAAGCTAAAACAGCAGCGCTCGGCAGAGCTGCATTTTCTCGTGATGCTTGATTTTCAGGCCCAGCCGGATATTCCCGCCGATCTTCTCGGCCTGGCCCTGAAGGTGCGCCGGCTCGCCGAATATGCGGTATGCGGCGATGGTCAAAGCGGGAGTTATCCCTACAGCGAAGTCATTTATCCGCGGCTCAAGGACAAGATCAAAGCCGCCGACGCCGAGCACCGCCTGGGCGAAGATTGGCTTGCCGGCTCGGAGACTGCCCACTGGAACAAGGCACGAGAAGAATTGATGCTGCTCAGGAAAAATACGTCGCCATTCAAAATGAAGCCGAAAAGCTGCGCCAGGCATTGGCCACCCGCGATCGCACCTGGGCCAATCTTCCCGCCGTCGCCCAATGGTTGGCATCCCAAACCAACAACAAACAAGACCACGCGGTGCTGCATAAACTGGCCGCGGATCTGGGGCAACTTAGCGAGTTGCTGGACAAACCTCTTGATGCGCGGGAGCCTGTTCCAGACCGTTTGGTGCTCGGTGTCAACGCCGGTCTTTTGAAGCTCCTCGATGCTTATCGCGAGCGCTGTCAAGAGCTGAAGGACGTGGTGCATCAAGAGAACTATCACGAAATCGAAGCAGCCTTGAGCGTGCCATTGCTCGATGCCAGCAAGCGCGAAGGGCTAATCGCCAACAGCCGCACCATCACCAAAAAACTGATCGATGGCGATGCTAGGGTTGGCGCCGTGGCGGCGCCGATTCCGGTGGATTTCGCTCTCCACGAATCATTAGCGAAATCCGTTTATGGCCGGCTCTCCAAGGATACGGATCTGGCCACGGTGCTGCTCCAGCTGCCCGAGCGCATCAGCAAGGACTTGAGCAAAAGCCTGGAGCAAAAGGATCTTGCCCGGGCCGGCGCGGACCTGATGGACGCGGCTCAGCTCTGCCGATTGGTTCCCGGCGGTCTGGCGGCGGCCGTCGAAATGCCGGTGGAGGAAAAAACTTCGCCTTATGCGCCACCACAAGGCCTCCGCCTGCTTCGTGTTTATCAACTGCTTGCGGCCCAGGCGGAGCGAACGTTTGATGATCATTGGTACGCCAAGCCCCAGGCCCGCGAACTGACCTATTACATCCCCACGGCGCAGCTTTATGCGGCCAGCGCCAGGAAACTACCGTTGAGCAAGGTCGCCGGTGAGGACCCATTGCACCTCCACCGCCTCAAACAAATCACGGAAATCGAGGCCAAGGTGCGGCAGCCGGCCGGGTTGGCGACCAGGGCGTCGGCAATCCGGTGTGGACCACCGAGCTTGACATGGATTTGCAGTGGTACGTGCAACCGGAAAACCTCACTGTGCCCGCCGGCATCCCGATGGTCTGGTATGAACTGCCTGGAAAGCCAGAACCGCGGATCCGCTGGAGATTTGGTCGACCCTCAAGAACAAGCCCCAGGCCCGAAAGAAAATCAAAGCAACTGACTGGGGAAAGGAGCAGACGTTGGCCGTGCGGCTTAAGGGTCTTTACCGCGGCCAACTTTTGGACGAACGAACGATCTTGCGGAAAATCGAGCCGGACCGGATCGCCCAACGGTTCCAGCCGCCCGCGCAAGCGCGGTGGCGGCGCGCATGGACGAGAAATTCACCTATGGCGCGCTCAGCATCGTGGTGGACACATCGGGGAGCATGAATTACAAATTTCCCACCGAGCGGCCCAAAGGCGGCGGCGACCCGGTTGCCGGCAAAAAGGGCAACGTGGTCAAAGGCGTCGAAGGCGACCGGCGCTTGTACTTCGCGCTCGACGCCTTGAAACAGGTCCTGCAAACTCTTCCCGAAGGCACGGAAATGAGCGTTTTGCGGTTTGCTCCCCAGGGTAAGGACACGATACCCGTCTTCGTTCACGACAAAGACGAGCCCATTCACGAAAAATGGCGTAAAAGCCGGCGTGACGCCTTGCTGGATGACCTTCAAGAAAGCGACATGCGCAACAACTCGCCGATTGCCGACGCCATCGTCAAAAGCATGGAAAAAGGCTTCCGCCCCGGTTACACGGGTCCCAAGGTCACATTGGTGCTGACGGACGGTTGCGACAACACCTCTGGTGACGATGAAGCAGTCCGCCGGAAAGTACAAAAAGCCCATGTGGATAATCCCGGCATCCAGGTCATTGTCGTTTGCTTCCTGCCTGAACCCGAAGATGAGAAGGACAAGGAGGAAAAACGGACCGCGGAAAACCAATTCGCGGTCCTCAAAGACCTCGGTGGCGATTTGCTCTTCCCGCCTGACAAGGAGAGGTTGGCCGAGACGATCGAGAAATCGCTGCGGCCGCGGCTGCAGCTCATGCCCGACGTCAAGCCGATGCTCGTCAATCGAGTGGACAGCAAAGGGCTAGAATGGAAAACGGTGCCCGCCATCAGCAGGCCTTACGACACGAAAGTTCAAGGCCAGGCCACGGAGCGCGTTGACTTACTTGCTGGCCAAAACCTAATGCTCGAGGTTTTCCAGGGCGGCAACCTGATCAAGCTCAGACGCGCTGTTATCGGCAAACAAAAGGAGATGGCGCGGCACCAAACCGTGCAAGACCAGGATTGGCTGGCAACGATGTTTCAGCAGAGATCCCTGCAGAATCTGCCCCGTCGGCCTATCGAGCAAGTGGTGCTGCTCGAAAAGCTCGAATCCAACCCGCCAGTGATCAGGCAGGCAATTCCGCCGTTGGTTTGGTTGGACGTTGAACCGACCAGCAAGGCGAAGCCGAGTCTCATTAAATGGCACAACGATTGGAACATTGCCGCCCCTGCCTTCCGGTTGCAGGCGGAGAACTGGCCCATCGATGAAGGCGCTCGCGTCCAGGCGTGGTGGACCGACAACCTGGAGTCAAGCCCCGCGGTGGCGACAGGCGCCATGGCGTTTGACGGGCAAACTCAGCGGAGATTCAAAGCGGGCAAAACCGAGATCACCGTGGAAAGCCTTCGTGTCGAATCCGATCAAGAGATTGAGGTGAAGCCTGGCATAAAGGAAAAACGCAGGTGTTTGGTGTTTCGAGTCGAACACGAGCTCAATCGCCCCGTTTGGATTCGCTGGACGCAAGCAGGCCTGGCGGCCGCCGGAGAGGAACATTGCTATTTCAGCCTTCCCGGCAAGGCCGACAAGGGAAAATACACCGCGAAGTTCTATGACTACATTGGCCAGGCCAGCGGGGAAGTGAAGTTTGAGATCATTTGCCTTACGACCTTCAAGGAAAAGGGCGCGGCAATGCACGCATCCTTCACCCAGCGCGACGACATCGTGCCGCCGGACCTATTCCGGCACAACCTCGACAAAGACCGTTGATAAAGGGATCGTGCATTCACCATGGCTCAAGGCGACGAACCTCCCTTGCCACGCGCCGATCGACGTTGGCACGGCAATGAACCTCAAAGGCCGCCAAGCCAAAGGCGGCGGCGCCGGTTGGTAATGCTGACCGCGGCGTTGCTGGCCGTCGCGGCGATCCTGGTCGGTGTGGTAGTGCTCAGGCGGATGGAGCCGGCGGTCTATGTGCTGTCCATTCCCGTTCGTGAGTATGCCGATGCCCACTATTGCGTGAATCCGTTTGCCGAACAGGACTCGCGCGCCATCACGAGCTGCTTTCCAGGCCCCACCGCCAGCGCTGTCAACAGCCAGACCCAGGCACGCATCGTGGAGGAGCTGCGCAAGCTCGCCGAACACGCCGATCAGCCGATCGTCGTGCACATAACCTGCCTGGCGCTGGTCAACGAGGGCGAATTATATCTGCTGCCTGGCGATGCTCGGCCCAATGACGTCACTAGCTGGCTGGCGTTGAAAACGGCGCTCAGGTTGATTTCCGAATCCGGCGCCAGCAAGATTCTGGTCTTGCTCGACATCGCCCATGGGCTGGTCGACGCCCGATTGGGCATCCTGAGCGACCGGGTGATGGAGCATGCCGAAGCCGAGTTGGCCCGTGGGAAGTCGATGTTTGTGTTGTGTTCCTGCGCGGCCGGCCAGGTCGCGCAGGCGTCCGAGGAGTGGCGGACTTCGGTATTTGCCCATTATGTCTGCGCAGGGTTGCGTGGCGAGGCGGATGGCTGGAACGCCCAGCGCTATAAGGACAACCGCGTCACGGTCAAGGAATTAGCCGCTTTTGTGCAAACGCGCACATCTTGGTGGTCGGAGCAGAACGGCCTGGCTCGGCAAACGCCCTTTCTGCTGGGCGAGGGCCAGGATTTCGCGCTCGTCATTGGCAACGGTGCGGAAAGCAAAACTGACGAGGCAGAGGAATATCCAAAATGGCTGGTAGATGGCTGGACCAAGCGCGATGACTTGCTGCAAAAGCAAGAAGCTCACCGCTACGCGCCACAGCAGATGCACCAGTTGGAGGCGGGTTTGCTGCGCCTGGAGCAGCGCTGGCGAGGCGGTTTCGAATCGGCCAGAATCAAGGAGGAAATGGCAGCACTGCTCAAGGAACGTCTTGGCCAGGTCAAGGATGCGCAGCCAGTCTCGATCGAGCTGCCGGCCTATTCCCTGGCGCTGGAAAAAGCGCGTCTGCCCTTATCGTCTCAGCCGCTTATTCCAACCGAAAAAATGCAGGACCTCCTGGATCAGGTTCGCGATCTCGACAAAGGTGCTCGGGCCGCTGAAACCGCGAAGGCAGTCGATAAATTCCTCGCCGAGATTTGGCTTCCCGACGTCAAGAAGGCGAAAACGCCCATGCACCTTACGGCCGCGGCATGGTTCGAGGCCTTGGCCGGCGTGCCGCGACCACGGCCGCCGCAGCTCGCTTTCGTCAAGCAACGCCTGGAGGACTTGCAGCTTGGCAAGAGACATGTCGAAACCCTTTGGGTGGAGCGTCTCATCGATTTCGCCGGCAATCGCCTGGCCAGCGACGACAAATGGCCCGAGGACGCTGTGCGGCAAAGCTTGCAGGCATTGCAGAGCCGCGAAACACTGATCGTCCTGGCCAGTCAAGAACCGGCGTTGGTTGGCATCATCGACAAGGAATTTGACCTCGCGGAGAAGGCCCGCTGGGAGGGAGAAAACCTGCTGCTTTGGGGCGGGCAGGAGCAATGGCCCAAAGCCGCGGCTTTGTTGCTTCAGGCGGTGAACGGCTATCACCGCCTTTCGGAGCGCATCAGAAGCTGGCAAAGCGCCAGGCGCGTCCTGGAAGATGCGCTGGCACGGCTATGGGGTTATATGCCCTATTTGACCGCGGCTCCCAATGCCGAGCATGAGGAAAAACTTTGGCTTGCAGCGCGAGATCACGCCCAGGAAATTGTCGATGCGTTGGCACTGTCGCCGCGGGCGGACATCGACGCGGGAAAAGTCGGCCTGCTGACGCGGGAACTGGAGGAATTGCAGAAGCGCTGGGACACGCAAGCTCACGCCCTATCGGCCCTTGGCGCTGCCGGCAACGCCAAGGACCTGGAGCAGATGACGGCGTTGCTCGCAAGCCCACGACTTGATGCGAAACGGCGTCAGCCGTTGTGGGAGGCCCTCCGGAAATTGCAGGGCCGCTTGCGTGATCGCACCGAGCGTGGCGAGCAGGATCGCATGAACCCGGCGCCGTTGACAATGCCTCGCAAGGCGGATTACTGGCCCCTGCAAGCTGGCCAGGCCTGGCAGCGAGCGCGGTTGGCCTTGGGGTTGCTGGAGCTTGCCGGCGTCGAGAATTTAAGCAAACCGCTGGAGACGCTCCGACAGGCGAAGTCGGGGGCCGATCCTCAGAGGCTTGATACGTTGGCGGACTTGACCAGGAATGCCTGGATGTGGCAATTTCCGGAGCAAGTTCGCAGCGCCAAGCTGTCGTTGCCGTGGCCGGACAGGACGTCACGCGTCGCGCCAGTTGACGCTCAGTCCATCGCGCGGTCGGACCAACCACAGCAGCAGAGAGATTTCAAGGACTGGCTTGCGATGAGATTGCAGGATGAATACCAATTCCTGCGCCGGCCAGACAGCCAGGAAGCCCAGATCGTCAGCGATTTTTTCAAGAACGCGGCCGTGGAGCTTGGCCGTTAGCAAAAGACTCAATCCGTGTGCCGTGGTGTGCAGTAGTGCTGTTTGAAAGAGATTGATGTAAACATGAAATCGGGAAGATTTTATTCTTGACAACGTCATGGCAATACCGCTAGCCTTAAAACTGCCGAAGGGCTGAACCGAAGCGGATTTTTCCTTGACTTTCACCAGTAGTGAGGAGATTCATGGCAATTGAAATCCCTGAATTGGTTCAATTAACCGATGAGATTGTCGGCCGTGAACGTGTTCGCCTGGATAAACTGGAGCACGATTTGGCGATTCTTCAAATGCAATGCAACGAGTTGAGGGATGGCCAATCAGTCGTTGTTCCCGTTGAAACTCTTGCGCCGAACCATTCCTTTTGACGCGGCATTTTCAGGTAGTTGTCAGGCCATGTGGTGGCGATTACCAGGCCACGTTTTTTGATGCCAATATCGGCACCATGGGCGATACCGCGGAAGAGGCCGTACAGAATTTGAAGGCGCTCATTATTGATACTCTTGAATGCCTTGAATCCAACGAAGAAAAGCTTGGGCCAGAACCGATGCGACAGTTTGCCATCTTGAAGGCGTTGATCCAGAAAAAAAAGCAATATGAGCGGGATCGCAAAAGAATTAGCCGAAGCAATTGCCAAGAAACTTAAGGCAACTGTCCATTCCAAAAAAAATCGGCCGCATGACCTGTATCAAGTTTGGTTCGATGGCAGGCTCATAGCTGCGTTTGGGATTAGTCGTGGATCGAAAAAGGACAAAGGTCAAAACCACATTCCTGGTGCGATCCATTTGGGACCGCACGATGCAAGACTTTTCGGTCAGTGCACTCATTCCTATGAGTTTTGGGTCGAAGAAATGCGAACAAAAGGTCTCCTCCCTCCCCAGCCAGAGCAAATCGAGTAATTTCCCCCCCCCTTGCCGTTAACGCAAAGGTCCGCCGTCATGACGCGGTTTCACTGCTTACGACTTCCACTGTTGCTGCTGCCGTGCTTGACGGTCGTCCTTGCATTGGCCGCGGTGCCGACTGGCGAGCCGCCTCGATTCAGCTTTTTGATCGCACCCGAAAAGGAGGGAATTAAAAGGACAGGCCTGCTTTACCTTCGTCCCAACACCAATCACGTTGTCGAGGTTTACCTGAAAAACCCCGACCAAATCCTATGGAAAAACGCCATCGTCAAGGTTGTGGACGGTAATGGTGCGGTGCTGGCGCAGGCCGACCCATTCGACTTGCCGGGCCAGACGGAAAAGAAAGTGATTTTCCCTGGCGGCAAGGAGGTCCCCAAGGAAGCAATCAAAGAAGGCGCCAAGGAGGCGGTGAAGGAAGGCCCCAAGTCCCCGCCGCTGCCCGGCCCCGTGCAGGACCTCTATCTGACGGTCGCGGCCAACGGCAAGGAATTTAAGGACAAACTTTCCCTCCGCATTTTGCATCCGGCAAAATACATCGACGCTGAAGCCCGCTACGATCACGAAAAGAAAAAGCTGACTGTCACCGTCAGCCGGACCGCCGACATGCCGGCGCGGTTGGAATCGTGCGACTTGAAGTTGGTGCCGTATGATCCGCTTTTTACGCCGGGGCTGGAGCGGCCAGCGGCCGAAATGGTGAATCAAACGATCAATAACGACAACGCCGTGGACCTTTTTGTCGACAAACTGCAGTTCAGCTCCCTTGATAGGCTGAAGGAAGCCCGCATCTTTCTGACGGTGGACGGCTACGAACGCGCCTTCGAGTTTCTCTGCCCATTCCGCGAGACCGGCAAGCTCGACAGGGTTCGCAATGACGAGGTGGCGATCCGCTTTCAGGTGCCGCGCTACGTGGTGCCCGGTCCCAAGCTCGACATCAAACTGTTGGCCGATGGGCCGATCGACAAGCCGATGCGTTTGGAGCTGGATGTCGATCGATCGGTGCGCAAGGACGACAGGCAGTTCACGAAATCGGTGGTGAAACCCGGCCTGCGCGACGTCAAGTTCTATGTCGAAGCAGCGAAAGGCGATTTGCTTTTCAGGACGGCAGTGAAGGATTGGCAGGTGAGTGTTGACACGGCCGGGGTGACAGGCAAGAGCTGGCTGCGCGTTCGCGTGCTGGATGGCCTGACCGGCAACGTGGAAAAACCCATCTCCAGCGATGCCTTGAAACCGCTGGCCTCGGCCGGACCGGCGTGGGCCCGCCTGGAGCCGGACAACGACCGCCTTTATGCCGCCGTCATATTCGACAAGACGGCTCCGGAGGGATTGCGGCTGATCAATCCGCCCAAGGAATGGGCGCGCGGCGAGCTCCTCGCTGTGAAGGCGGTTGCCGACAAGCGCGACGCGGAGCTGGCGCCGGTCGACAAAGCGTACTTTTTTTTCGGCAAGAAACCGCCGGACGGCAAATTGCCTGCCGATGCCAAGCCAGGGCTGTTTGACGACAGGACTGGTTCCTGGTCGGTCGAGTTGCCGACCGACGACAAGGCTGGCGTGGTGGCGATTTCGGTCCAACTGGTGACCTTGACGGGGGGCACGGCGGATGCATCCGCGTTTGTGCATTTCAAGGAGAAGGGCCAGCTTGGCGCCGGCGACAAGCAGCCGCTGTTCATCAAGGGCACGGTCTTGCATGGATCGAATGTCCAGGCCAATCTGGTTGTGTATCTGATGGACGCCAAGCTTTACGCCAAGAACGACAAAGACGCCCAAAAGGGACAGACGAAGACCAACGCCAAGGGCGAGTTCGAAGTTCGCAGACATCCAGCCGGGCAGCTACACGCTGGTGGCGAGCAAGATCACGCCGCCCCTGGTGGCGCGGACGCCAGTGACGGTTGGCAAGCAGGGGGTTGAGGGGGTGAAGGTCTTATTGCTATCCCAAAGCCCCTAATCACCTAATCGTCACTGCCCCATTCTGAGTTTGATGGCTTCCAGCTTCCATTGGGGATGCTCATAGGCATAGGTCAATTCAAAATGCACCGGCTGCGGCGTGGTCGCGAAGTAGCCCGAAAGCAGCAATTTTCCCTTGTCGTCTCTTGCCGGCTTGGTGTCGAAAACGGGCTCGAGGTCTTTCACCGCCGACAAATCAATTTGCTTGTCGATGAATACCTGGAAGATTTGCTGTAATTCAGCGGGAGTCTTTTGGCTCTGCCACAGCGTGGACACCGTGCCATGAAATGCCGTGAAATCCTTGGTCTTGAGGGCATTACTGACATCCACCAAGGTTTTCTTGACGAGCTTCCGCAGATCGTCGTCGGGCGGGACGATCTTTTTTTCCGCTTCGGCGCCGACCTTGGCGGGGGGACCAGACAGCGACAGCACCCGCCAGACGCCGGCCTCGTTGACAAGCTCGATTTTGAGGGGGATAGTGCCGCCGGTCTTGGTGGTGATGGTGCCTTGCACCGTCCCCTGCGCGTTGACGAAATTGATGTTGTTCCAGGACGAGGACGCGTATTCCGTCAAGCCGAGCCGTTTGACCTCGGCGGCAAAGTCGTCCGGCGTTTGCTGGGCCCGCAAGCCGCTGGCGGCGGAGTCGTAGGCCTCGGTGAGCTTGCCCTGACCGAGCAAACCCAGGAAGTCGTCGGCTGCTCTGGGTATGGCGCTGGTGAAAGTCCAGCCAAAGTAGAGCAGTGCGCCGCCGCCGCACGCACAACTTAGCGCCAGCAAAACGGCCGCGGAGCAGCCGATGACCAGGCCCTTGTTCATCGCCATTTTCGTTGACCTCGTGCGGATTGCGGTTAGCTTGGCTCTTGCGAATTGTCTTACGGATTCCGCCGCCGACGAGACTTCATGAAATCAGCAATGCGCCCGCGCCCGCGCCTCTATTACAATAGATACCACCAGAGTGGCACGAGGCAAAAGGCATGGCACGGGCGTCGTTAGAAACGTTGGTTAGCTATTTGCGCCACATTGCCGGCGCGCTGCCGGGGCCTGCCCCAACCGACGCGGAGCTGCTGGGCCGATTCGTGCGTGACCGCGACGCCTCGGCCTTTGAGCTTTTGGTGTGGCGGCACCAGCGGATGGTGTTCGCCGTTTGCCGCCGAGTGCTGCGCGACAGGCAGCACGCCGAGGACGCATTTCAGGCCACATTTTTGACACTGGTGCGCAAGGCCGGCTCGATCAGCAAACGTCAAGCTTTGGCGGGTTGGCTCTACCAGGTCGCCTATCGCATCGCCTGTCGGGCCAGGGCCGACATTGCCAGGCACGCCAAGCGGGAGCAAAGCGGCGCCGACCTGGCTGATACGCAGGACACCCGCGCCGCCGCGGCCGACTTCCAGCCCAGCGAGATTTGGCCGTTGATCGACAGCGAGCTGCAGCGGCTGCCGGCAAAGTATCGCGATCCTGTCGTGCTGTGTTATTTGGAGGGAAAGACCTACGACCAGGCGGCTACCCAGCTTGGCTGCCCGGTGGGGACCTTGTCGACCAGGTTGACGACTGCCCGTGAGCTGCTGCGTGAGCGCTTGACGCAGCGCGGATTGGCAATCTCCGCGGGAGCGTTGGCCGTCCATTTTTCCACGCCGCATGTTTCGGCGGCGTCCATTGTGCTTGTCGCCGAAACCATCAAGGTTGGCACCACGGGCAGTGCCGTTTCCGCCAATGTCGCCGCACTTACCAAAGGAGTGATTCAGGCCATGTTTCTTACCAAATTGAAGATCGCGGTGGGAATTACCCTGGCTTTCACGGTGATTGGGGCTGGCGGCGTGGCGTTGGTGCCGGGTCACGGTCCAAGGGCACAAGCACAACCGGGTGGCAGCGGCGGTCAGGCACCCGCTATCCAGCAGCCCACGGCTCCGCAAATCTGGCGTCTGAAATCAACGATCACGGCGCCGGAGGCGTTCTCGGTGTTGGCGGTGTCGCCGAACGGCAAAATTGTTGCGGCGGCCGGAAGGGTAGGACAGGATAGGACGGTACGGCTTTGGGATGTGGCAACCGGCAAAGAGCTCGCCGCCCTGGTGGGAACCAAAACGGATAATAAGTTGGTGCCGGAGAACCAAGTGGCAACCGCCAATGAGCTTGCCGCCCCGGCGGGAAGCCCCTCCGCGAAGTCGGCGAAGTTCAACAGGCTCATTCCGACAGGTGGAGCTGAAAAGGATGTGGTGGGAAATCCCCAATTCGTCAAAACAACCTTGGCCTTTTCGCCCGATAGCAGGGTGTTAATGGCCGCCGGAGAGCTGAGCGACACTTGGACGTGGAACCCGTTCGATAACGCAAAGCGAAAGGGGCCGTTCGGATTGGTTAGCCAATGGGACATCGAAAAACAGAAGCAGTTTGATTACATTATTGACCTCGACGGGCCCATTCTGGGGGCCCAATTCAGCGAAATCCGCCAGTTGGAGACAGTCAACACCAAGGGCAGGGCAAAGATTTGGGCTGGGCCGACCGGGGAACTCAAGGAATCGCGTTCGCTAGCAATTCAAGATGTTGGTGCGGTCGCATTTTCGCCTGACGGCAAGCAACTAGCAGTTGGGCAAAGCACTGGCGGGGTCGTCCTAGTCGATGCTCATTCTGGCAATGTTGTACGCAACCTACGCGTCGACGGATTCTTCGATGCCCTTGTCTACTCGGCGGACAGTAAGCTTTTGGCTACTACCGGTCGGCGGCTCAAGATCGCAGCGGTGGATAAGGCCGATAGTGTTGCTACCTTTACTTTAGGGAGGCAGGACATCATGGTCTGGGATGCTGCAACCGGAAAGCGCTTGCTGCAGATGCCTACCAACACCGACGAGGTTCGAGTCCCGGTCCATCTCCTCACCAAGGAGGCGATTGTGCTGGCCCAGCACTCAGCCCCACCCCAGCAGCTAGCATTTTCGCCAGACGGCAAACTACTGGCGGCGCCCGGTCAGGACAACACCGTCCGGCTCTGGAATGTTGCCACCGGCAAGGAAACGGCCGTTTTGGAAGGATTCAAAGGCCCCGTGGTGGTCATCCTCTTCGCCCCCGACGGCTGCACGCTCATCACCGGCTCCGCCGACCGCACGATTCGCTTTTGGACCGTGCAAACCAAGGAGCCTGAGCCGACGGGGCTTCAAACCATGGTTTGGGAGTGCAAATTCTGCCGCGCGTCAGTCGCCGCGGAAAAACTCAGGGAGTGGCTTGCCGACAAGGAACCCCGTGCAGGCGCCAAGCCGTTCTTCATTACCTTTGACGACCGCACCAACACTGTTTTCGTCAAGGGCCTGCCGGGAAAGGTGGCGATGGCCAAAGTGTGCATGACGAGTTTTGACAAATCTGGCGTTCCTGCCTTGCCAGCGGACCGGCTCGATACCCTGTTGCGTGAACTGCTTCAATCGCCGCGTACCAACGAGCAAGTCATCGAAGGGCTGTGCCTGGCAACCTTGGGCCGGCTGCCCACCGACGTCGAAACGCAATTGATGCTCAAGCAAGTCGCCGACAAGAAAGACCGCCATCAAGCGTTTACCAATGTGCTTCAGTCGTTTGTGAACTCGCAGGGCAAGCGCACGAATGAAGCGAGGGAAAAAATCGAAACCGCCGATAAGACTTTCAAGGAAGTGATGAAGGAGTTCATGGCGGACAAAACGACGGTCGATTTCGTACTGACTGCCCAGACGCAACTGATGTCGGCCAGGATGGCGGCTGCCAATACAAGGAACGAGCGCGAGGCGGTGCTTGAAGGCCATGTGGAGGGGACGTGGATCGTGTGGTCAATTGGCCGCGCAAAGTACGAAGCGGGCAAGATGAAGATCTCGGATTATGCCCAAACCGGAACACAATTGGAAGAAGCAAGGGCGCTGTTGGCCGAGTTCCGCGCCAAGGATTGATTGTTGCATTGCACACACACCCTGTTTTCTGGCTCGACTGACTGGTTTCGTGCAATGAATCCGGCGCTGAAAGCCCAAGAATTGAGCATCAAGCCTCCCTGAGAAGCAATCGAGACCCTGCAAGAAACTTGGCGTTGGCAGCTGGTGTTTCGGAGGTCGCCGGAGTCGTAAAGCGTTGCCGCAAATGAGTGTTGTGGCGTTGTTTGACCGATGCGCATCGAAAATGGGAGGGGGTGCAAGCTTGCAGAGAGGTGTGTCTATGAGGGGTGCAAGAAACTGCAAGGAACAAGGCTTTGTGGTCAGGCGACAAGTGAAACGCCTCTTTTGCTTGCGACGAGGTCAAGGCACCAACCAATCAGCCAGCGCCAAGCCTGGGACGTTTTTGTAATCGGACGTGTTGTGCGTTACCAGAGTAAGGTTATGCACCAAGGCAACGGATGCGTGGAGCGAGTCGAAATCCGGCCCGATAAGTCCACGATCCGACTGCCAAGCCCGCAACTCCCCAAACCTGCGACCAGCCAGTTCGTCCACGGGGAGGATCTGTACAACAGCGAGCAAATCGAGCAGTTCATGCATTCGCTTTGGCGGCGCCTTGATTCGCAGGGCCCAGACATAAAGTTCCCCTAGCGTCACTGCCGACATGTGCACTCGGCCGCCGTATTGGATCAACCGGTTGTTAATTCCACGGTGGCCTCTCATTGCAGCCGAGCACGTGTCGGTATCCAGCAAGAAGCTCAATCGTCAATCTCCCGACGTCGAATTTTTTTGTTTTGTCGAATCCACTCCAGGTATTTGTCCAGTTCTTCGGCATCCTCCGCCCACGCCCCAAGCGATCGCCTCAAACCACCTGGCACCCGAGAAAAAACCCGCAACGCCGCCACATCTTCAGCGGTTAACTCGGGATGAGCACCCAGCATCTCCTCATCGGTTTTGCCCTCGGCGATTTCTTTCACCAAGGGTTCCGCTTCCAGCGTCGTGCCTTTGACAATGCGTTCCCCAGCTGGATTCACTTTGGAGTCAAACACCAGCCGATCAGCCCACAATTCGACCCTGGGAAAGTCCGGGGGCAGCGGCTCCTCTGGTGGTTTGTTGATTTCTTCAATGGTCCCGACAATCTCCTGGCCATCGGGAAAGCCAAGCGGGTGCTGAACTACAATGGTATTGCCTTGAATTACGCCGTAAATATTGAGCATGACAAACCTCCTCGTTCGAACGAGCTTGCCGCAAAACGCGGCAGTGCTCTTTAGTATATCACGGCCTCATCACCAAATTCTCAATGAAGAACTCCATCATGCGCTCCTGGTTGATGCCGGAATGCCCCTTATCCGGGCCGACCTGCAGCTCAAAGCTCTTGCCGGCTTTTTGCAGGGCAATGACCAGTGACAACGTGTTGGACGGATGCACGTTGTTGTCCTGCGTGCCATAAAACAGCATCAGACGGCCCTTGAGATTGTGCGGCGTAGGTCATGGCGCTGCCCGCGTCGTAGCCGGCCTTGTTTTCCTGGGGAATCCACATGTAGCGCTCGGTGTAAATGCTGTCGTAATGGCGCCAATCGGTCACCGGCGACGATGCGCATGCGGCCTGGAACGCATCGGGATGGCGCAAAAGGCACATGGCCGAGGCGTAACCGCCGTAAGAACCGCCGTAAATGCCGACCTTGTTTTTGTTCAAGTACGGCCGATTCCACAGCGACCTGACTCCCGCCGCCTGGTCGTCCATCTCCGTCACGCCTAACTTCATGTAGATGGAGTCAATGAACTTCTTGCCGCGGCCCGAGGCGCTGCGGGAATCGAGCGCGGCCACCAGAAAGCCGTATTCCGTCAGCGCCACGGGCATGCTGAACGTCTCCTTGGCCTGATTTCGGTTGGGTCCGGCGTAGACTGTCACCAGCAGCGGATACTGCTTGGCCGGATCGAAGTTCGACGGGAAATGCAGCATGCCGTGCAGGTCGGTCACGCCGTCGCCGGCCTTGTAGGTAATCAACTCCACCTTTTTCAAACCGAGCTTGTCGAAGCGGCTGGTGTCGGACTTGGCAAGCTCCGCCACCACCTTGCCCTCGGCATCCACCAGCCGCGAAGCCGGTGGGGAATCGTGAGTTTGAATGACGTCGATGAAATGCTTGCCGTCGGGGGCCAGATCGACCGTGTGATGCCATGCCGGATCGGTGAGCCGTTTGTCGCCCTTGCCGTCAAGGCCGACACGATGAAGCTGGAGCTTCATGTGATTGTCGCCGCTGTGTGCCATGTAATAAAGCAGCCCCGCCTCCTCGTCGATGCGCACAATGTTGGCGACTTCAAAGGGGTGGTCGGTGATCTTGGCCAGCCGCTCGCCGTCGAGGTTGTAAAGGTGGAAGTTCTTGAAGCCGTTGCTTTCCGACACCCAAATGAAGCGTTTCTTGTCCTTGAGATAGGTCATGGAGGGCCGGTTCGCCACCCAGCTTGGCAACCACTCCTCGTGGACGATGACCCGGCACTTGCCCGTCACCGGATCGGCGGCCACCAATTCCAAGATGTTTTGCCGGCGATTGGTGCGATGCAGGAGCAACGATTTGCCGTCAGGCGACCAGGTAATGGCGTAAACGTAATGCCCCACCACGTGGTTCTCAAATGGCTTGCCGTCGCGGACGTCGATTGTCACTGTTTTCCAGGTATCCAGGTCGTAGACGAGCACATCGGCCATGGGATTGGCCGTGCCGGGTTTGGGGTAAGGTTCGGCGTCGATCGTTGGCCGCAACGTGGATTGGTCGAGCGGCAGATAGTAGTCGCGTACCTTGCTCTCGTCGAAGCGATAAAAGGCGATTTTCTTGCTGTCGGGCGACCACCACATGGCCGACTTCTGGGCCAGTTCCTCGCCGTACACCCAGCTAGCGGTGCCGAATTTGATGCGGTCTTTTTCGTTGCCGTCCTTGGTGATCTGCATCTCGGCCTTGGATGACGTGTTGCTCATCCAGAGATTGCAGTCGCGATAGAACGCTTTACGCCGGCCGTCCGGGGAGGTCGCGGAGGCGGCTTGCCGGCCGCGCTGGTCTTTCTGCGGGGAGGCCAGCGCGGGGCCCATTTCCTCGGTTTCGTCCTCCAACACCTTGTCGTCGCCCTGGGCCTTGCCGACGGGCACGGGTTTACCGACGGCGATGTCAAAGCGGTAGCGCTGGCCATTCAGATCATATTCGAAGGCCTTGCCCTTCTCCTTCCAGGTCACATCCAGGGCGCCCGACTTGACCGACCCTTTAGCGGCACCGCTCATCTTTTGGTACTGCTGATAGCCGGGCATCGATTTCAAGCGGTCCTGAGCCAGGCTCGGCCGGGTTGCGGTGCTGAGCACAAACGCCAGGCTGGCGACCGCACAAATTCCAAGGTAGTTACGCATCGAGGTTTCTCCATCGCTTTCGTGGCATGTTCACAACCAGGTGCCATCTTTGTAGGACGGCCTTCCCAGGCCGTCCAATGCGGTTTGGACGGCCTGGGAAGGCCGTCCAATGCGGTTTGGACGGCCTGGGAAGGCCGTCCTACGGGACTTGCGCCCCCCCAAAAGTGGATTGGCGGGCACGGGGTTGGTATGATGCTAAGAGGCTCGGCGTACCCAAGGACCTCCGTGCAATGAACCTGGCGATCGAAACCCATCATCTTACCCGATTTTTCGGCGATTTTTGCGCGGTCAACGACGTCAATCTGCGGGTGGAGCGGGGCACTTTTTACGGGTTTCTCGGGCCCAACGGCGCCGGCAAATCGACCACCATCAAAATGCTGACCGGCCTGTTGGCGACCACGAAGGGAGAGATCCTCGTTCTCGGCAAGAACATGCTCGACCAGCAGCAGTCGCTCGAGGCCAAGCGCCGCATCGGTGTGATCCCCGAGGATCTGGCGCTGTTCGACAATCTGACGGCGCGCGAGTACCTGACCTTCATCGGCCGCATGCACCTGTTGCCGCGCGACACTATTCGCAGCCGCATCGACGAGCTGCTGCCGTTGCTTGGCCTGGAAGACGAAGAGAAGAAGTTGGCCCTGGAATACTCGCATGGCATGAAAAAGAAGCTGGCCCTGGCTGCCGCGCTGTTGCCCAACCCCGATTTGCTGTTTCTCGACGAGCCGTTCGAAGGGGTGGACGCCGTCACCTCGCGGGTCGTGCGCGATTTGCTCAAGGGTTACGTGGCCCGCGGCTCCACGATTTTTCTGACCTCCCACGTGCTGGACATCGTCGAAAAGCTGTGCACGGACGTCGGCATCATCGTCAAGGGACAACTGGTCGAGCAAGCGTCCCTGGAAGCGATTCGCCAGGGCAGCTCGCTGGAGGATCGTTTCCTGGAAAAGGCCGGGGCCGACGCGGCAGCCGCCCACAACCTCAGCTGGCTCGAGGAGGAGAGGACGACGTGAACCTGGAACATTTTCGGGCGTTTTTGTGGCTGCGCTGGCGCATTCGCATCAATCAGCTCAAGCGAGCCGGCATCGCCATGATAGTGCTTCTGATCCTGTTCGCGCCGGCCGTCGTGGTCGTTCCCGTGGTCCTGTTCATGTCAATGTTCATGGTCGGCTGTTTTGGCCTGCCGCGAGCGCCGGTGGCGGCAACCATGTATGTCTGGGACGGCCTGGTGGTGGGATTCCTCTTTTGTTGGGCCATCGGCTTGCTGGTGGAGCTGCAGCGCTCCGAGGTGCTGACCCTGGGCAAATTCTTGCACTTGCCGGTATCGATCAAGGGCGCGTTCCTGATCAATTACCTCAGCTCTTTGGTCAGTCTGAACATGACCGTGTTCCTGCCGGCCATGGTGGGACTCAGCCTTGGCCTGGCATTCGGCATGGGTCCGGCAATGCTGGTGTTGCTGCCGCTGGTCGCTGCGTTTTTGCTGATGGTCACGGCGCTCACCTATCAGTTTCAGGGCTGGCTGGCGTCGCTCATGGTCAACAAACGCCGGCGGCGAACAATCGTGGTGCTGGTGACCATGGGCTTTGTGGTGCTCTGCCAGCTGCCGAACCTGATCAACGTACTCAGACTTGGCGGCCGCCATGAGCGCCCCTTGATCGCCAATCCCAAGGCGAATCCGCCCGTCGTCGCCGGCCACGAGCCCAAGGACTCCCCAGGTCCGGAGGATACGCAGCCGGTTCAGGATGTCGAGCAAACGGTGTGGTTGGCCAATCTTTGCTTGCCGATGGGCTGGTTGCCGCTTGGCGCGATGGCCGCTGCTGAGGGGAGCGTCTGGCAAGGACTGCTGGGCACGCTGGGGTTAACGTTGATCGGCGCGGCCAGTTTGCACCGGGCTTACAAAACGACGTTGCGGCTGTATACGGGCCACTTCACGAGACGAAAAAGTCGAGTGGCCATTGCCGGCGGGGACCCGAAACCGCCTAACAAGGCCGCCGTGGGCATGCTCGAATGGGAGCTGCGCTGGCTGTCCCCTGAAACGGCCGCCATTGCCCTGGCCAACTTTCGCTCGCTGCTGCGCGCTCCGGAGGCCAAGATGATGCTGCTGACGCCGATCATCATGGTCGTGATTTTTGGGTCGATGCTGGTATCCAATCCGCTGCAGCCGCCGGAAGTCCTCCGGCCCATGATGGCCTTCGGCGGCATGGCCATGGCCATGCTGGGCATGGTTCAACTGGTGGGCAATCAATTCGGTTTCGATCGCTCGGGGTTCAGGGTTTATGTCCTATGCGCCGCAAGCAGGCGCGACATACTGCTCGGCAAAAACCTGGCGTTCGCGCCGCTGGCGCTCGGCCTGGCCGCCGTCATGGCCCTGGTGCTGGAGTGCATATTTCCGATGCGTGTCGAACATCTGCTGGCCATCGTTCCGCAGATGATTTCGATGTATCTGCTGGTGTGCCTGATGGCCAATTGCCTTTCGATCCTGGCGCCGTTGCACATTGCAGCCGGATCGCTGAGGCCGGCGAATCCCAAGCTGGTGCCGATGCTGATGCAAATGGTTTTCGTGATGCTGCTGCCTTTTGTTCTGGCGCCGACCGTGGCGCCGCTGTGGATTCAATACGCCCACGAACGGCTGCTGTCGTTCAAGGGCTGGCCGACCTGCCTCATCCTTTCGGCGTTGGAGTGCGGGCTGATTGTGCTTCTCTATCGGACCGTTTTGAATTGGCAGGGGAGGTTTCTGCACAGCCGCGAGCAACGGATCCTAGAAATTGTGGCCTCGAAAGCGGAGTGATGCAGGCCCGCAAAAAAGGGGACAGGCCCCGTTGTGCGCAGCACCCTTCGGGCCGTTCCGGCAACGGGGGCCTGTCCCCTTTTTTGCGGGCCTGCTTATTTTTTCGCCTGCCGCTTGACTTTCGCCTTGGCCATCACCTACGATTGAGTAAGTAAAAGTTTGACGTGGCAGGGGTGCGGACCTTCCACGATGAACTTCAAGGAGGAACAGCACGTCCCCCCATCTTTAGCCGGTGCAGTTCTTTGGCGGCCTTGTGGTTAGTGTGCCCAGGGCTACTGAGTTCCCCCATTTTTGCGGTGCGGACAATTCAAACCCGAGGGAGTTTTGCGCATGGCTCGATCTTTTTGGTCCTGGATAACTCGCCACAGCTGGCAATCGGTTAACCGTTCGCGGAAATCTCGCCGTGACTGGCAGCACCAACAACAACCCCTACTCGAAATACTGGAATCGCGAGACCTGCCGTCGACGGTTTACTCGCCAACTTATTTGCTTCTGTCCCACAATGGTTCCGCGAAACCCTTCTCGACCGCCGGCGCCACAGGCACCACCCCGGCCCAAATCAAGCAAGCCTATGGCATCAATCAGATCAGCTTCGACAACGGCACTATTGCCGGCACCGGCGCAGGCACGACGATTGCCATCGTTGATGCTTACGACGATCCGAACATTGCCAGCGACCTGCAAAGCTTCGACGCAGCCTATGGATTGCCCAATCCGCCGTCATTCACCAAGGTGAACGAAACCGGCGGGAGCACATTGCCAGCCGGCAACCACGGCTGGGCGGTCGAAATCGCGCTCGACGTGGAGTGGTCCCATGCCATTGCACCCGGCGCCAACATTCTCCTGGTCGAAGCCAGCAGCGACTCGAATACCGACCTGGACGACGCGGTCGCTTATGCCGCCAAGGCGCCTGGCGTGGTGGCGGTCTCCATGAGCTGGGGCGGCAGCGAGTTTTCCGGCGAGACCAGCGAGGACAGCATCTTCACAACCCCCGCGGGCCACACCGGCGTGACCTTCCTCGTTTCTTCCGGGGATAGCGGCGCGCCGGCGCAATATCCGGCGGCGTCGCCCAATGTCGTTTCCGTGGGTGGAACCACCCTCGATTTCACGTCGTCCGGCAACATCGCCAGCGAAACGGCCTGGAGCGGCAGCGGTGGCGGGCTCAGCGCGTATGAATCCCAGCCGAGCTACCAAAGCGGCGTGGTCACGCAATCCTCCACCAAACGGGCCACACCGGATGTCGCCTACGACGCCGATCCCAACACCGGATTCGCCATTTACGACACCTACGACGACTCGACGTCAGCCCCGTGGGCGCAATATGGTGGGACCAGCGACGCGGCGCCGCAGTGGGCCGGCCTCATCGCCATTGCCGACCAGGGTCGCATCGCCGCTGGGCTCACGCCTCTCGACGGCCGCAGTCAGACGCTGCCGTTGCTCTACGCTTCGGAAGCAGACTTCCATGACATTACCAGCGGCACAACCACGGGCAATCCCGAGGAATCCGCCGGTCCAGGGTACGACCTGGCGACTGGTCTTGGCACCCCCGTCGCCAACCTTTTAGTAGGTGTCTTGGCTGGTCAGTCCGTGTCAACACCAGCGCCGACCGCGACGCATTTCAGCGTCACGACATCGCCGGCAAGCATCACGGCTGGCAGCGTCGTCAGTATCACGGTCACCGCCCTGGGCAGTGCCGGGACCACCTTCACCAGCTACAGCGGAACAGTTCACTTCACCAGTTCCGATGGCGCCGCGGTGCTGCCGGGCAATTATACCTTTACCACCACGGACGCCGGCGTACATGTCTTCAGCGTGACGCTCAAGACGGCGGGCACCCAAACGATCACGGCCACGGATACCACCAACAGCTCGATCACGGGCAGCGGTAGCGTATTGGTCACTGCCGTGGTCACGCCCGTTCCTTCCGCGACGCATTTCAGCGTGGTTGTAGCGCCGACAAGCACCACCGCAGGCACGGCGGTAAACGTGACAGTCACTGCCCTGGGCAGCACCGGCAACACCATTGGCGGCTACACGGGAACGGTGGAGATCACCAGCTCCGACAGCGCCGCGGCCGTGTCGATCAACTACACCTTCACCAGCTCCGATGCGGGCGTTCATGTTTTCAGCGTGACGCTCAAGACCGCAGGCGCCCAAACGATCACGGCCACGGACACCGGCAAAAGCTCGATCACCGGAAGCGGCAGCGTGACGGTCACGGCCAGCACCGGCGGCGGCACCGGCACAAGCTCCGGAACGGTCATCGAGGGCTTCGAAACCTCGGATATGTGGAACATTGTCGGCGGCTATCGAATCACCGCGGCGCGCACCACCGCGGCGGCCCACGACGGGACCTATGGCCTCGATCAGCAGGGCAACAACGAGTGGATCTATCGCAGCGATGCCGCGGCCCAAATCGCGACCGGCGATACCATCTCGGTCTGGCTCCAGTTTGCCGGCAATGCCGACGGCAGGGCGTATTTTGCCTTTGGCGCCACCGCGACCGGCACCCTTTCGTTGGTGGCGGCGCCGAATACCGGCCAGCTCATCATTCAGGCTAACCCCAACTATGGCTTCACCAACCTGGCCGCGGTCAATCAGACTTACCTGGCCAACCATTGGTATCGTCTTGAAGTCGATTGGGGAACCAGCGGAGCAATTGTCGGCAAACTATTCGACAGCAACGGCACCACGCTGTTGCAAACGGTGAGCGCGTCGACGACGGCCATCACCTCGGGCGGTTTCGGCTTCCGCGCTACCGGTAGCGACAAATACTGGGACACCGTCACGGCCAGTTACAATGTCAACAATTTTGCCGTCAAGACCTCAGCGACGCACACAGGGTCGAGCACATCCGGCAGCGGCGGGTCGTCGACAAGCAGCGGCAGCCAGGCTGGGGGCTCTTCGCCAACGACTTTTATTGTCGGAAGCTCCTGCAATCCGACGCCCACTTCCAGCGGAAGCCAGGACAGTGATTCATTGCCCTGGGCAGATATCTTCGGCGATTTCTTTTAGTAGTAGGCACACTCCGTCTGCCGTTTGAAACGCTCAACGGCACACGGAGTGTGCCTACTACTTTGGGGGAAACGTGGCCGCTGCGCTTGCCTTGAGTACAATTCAAGGCATGAACGCCGACCAAATACGGGATCTGCAAGCCCCCCTCAAAGCGAAATACCGCCAGGATGCCAAAACAGCCTTTGCCACGCTGAAAGCCACCGGGACTCTGATTCCCGATCGCCTGCTCTGTGCGGTGCCGACTGCTACAGGCACCGCGCAAGCTGGCCTTCATCCGGCCACCGGTGGCGATGGAACGGCTGCCTGTTCGGGCGACATGCTCCTGGAATCGCTGGCGGCCTGTGCCGGCGTGACACTCATGGCGGTCGCCACATCCATGAGCATTCCCGTCCGTGGCGGCACCGTCATCGCGGAGGGCGATCTCGATTTCCGCGGGACCTTGGGTGTCAGCAAGGACGTGGACGTGGGCTTCAAGGAGATCCGTCTGCGCTTTGATTTGGATACCGACGCCAATCCCGAGCAGCTCCAGTCCCTCCTAAAGCTGACCGAACGCTATTGCGTCATTTATCAGACGCTGCGCAAGCCGCCGGTCCTGACGCACAGCGTCACCAAAAAATCAACATGAACGCATCGAAAGTCGCGCTGGTCACGGGCAGCGGCAAGCGCCGTATCGGCTGGCATGTGGCCCAGACGCTGGCGGCGCGGGGTTATGCCCTGGTCGTTCATTACCGTAGCTCCGCCGCCGAAGCCAATGAAGCGGTAGAGGCTTTTCGGGGGAACGGCGTCGAGGCAGTGGCGCTGCAGGCGGATTTGACGGATGAACGCTCTGTCCGGGGTCTGGTGGACCAGGCGCTGACGCATTTTGGCCGGCTCGATGTGCTCGTAAACTGCGCGGCGGCCTGGCAAAGTAAACGGCTGGAAGACGTGACCGCGGCCGACGTGCGCCATTACTTCGAGACCAATACGCTCGGAACCTTTCTTTGTTGCCAGCATGTGGGTCTGGCGATGACAGACCAGCGCGAAGGCGGCTGCATCGTAAACCTGGGCGATTGGGCAGTTGCCCGGCCTTACTTGAATTACGCGGCTTACTTTCCTTCCAAGGGCGCCATTCCGACGCTGACCCGCTGTCTTGCCGTGGAGCTGGGCACTCGCAACCCGGCGGTGCGCGTCAATTGCATTCTGCCCGGTCCCGTGCTGCTGCCGCCGGATTTGCCGGAGGCGGAGCGCCGCCAGGCGATCGATGCCACGCTGGTGAAACGGGAAGGCAAGCCGGAGAACATCGCACAAACAGTGCTATTTTTCCTCGACAATGATTTCGTCACCGGCGTCTGCTTGCCGGTGGATGGGGGGAGAACAATCTTTGCCGGCGATTCGCATTGAGGCCATTTTTGATTCACAAAGCAAAGTGCCGTGGTAAAGGGAGCAAGCGGCGCGGGTAGGGAAGGCTGCCATGCCGGCTTCGTGGACGCTCGCCTTGCATTCCTGGGCTTCGCCGTTACAATTCGGCCCGCTGCCGTTGGCAGGCTTCCAGCCTGTGCGTGCCTAAGTAGCACAGGCTTCCAGCCTGTGCAAATAATCGAACGTCAGCCAAAAATTTGCTTCGCACAGGCTGGAAGCCTGTGCTACGAATTGCAAAATCAAGGAAGGAATGAAGCCGATGCGTGCAATCTCTCGAGGCGTTCTTCTCGTCCTTGTCAGCCTTGGTCTCATCGGCAATGCCTGGGCGCAGGGCGTCGCCGAGGAAGAACGCCCCAAGCTGCACGTGCCGCTGCGCCCGCCGACCAAGAAAGAGGTCGACGAGTTGGCCGCCCTGCATTTGTTTGCGCGCGGCGTCATGTGTGAGCGCGAAGATCGTCTCGTGGAGGCGATGCAGTTCTATGAAAACGCGGCCAAGCTCGATCCCGAGGCGGTGACCATTCAGAAATCGCTGCTAGTGATCTACATCGCCATGGAGCGTTATGACGACGCGGGCAAGCTCCTCAAGGCTATCCTCGAGCTTGACCCGCATGATTGCGAGACGAGTTACCTTTATGCCCGGCTGCTGCGCAACCGCGGCAAGCTGGAGGAAGCTTGTGACGTCTTGGAAAAAGGCTTGCAATCCAACCGCGTGCGCGAACGGTCCGATCTGCACCAGCAAATGGCCTACGATCTTGGCGCCGGGTATGAACGCCTGGAGAAATTTGAAAAGGCGGCGGCGGCGTTCACCATCGCGGCGGCTATTCTCGATCATCCGGACGCATTGCTCCAGGCCAGGATGAGCGAGGAGGAAATCGTGATCCGCTCCTCCGAGGCGCACGAGCGCATCGGCCGCAATTTCCTCGAAGCGGGCAAGTTTGACAAGGCCGCCACGGCATTCCGCGAGGCCCAAACTCGATTTCCGGCAGGCGCCGGCAGACTTGATTATAACCTCGCCCAGGTTTATCTTCGCCAGGGCAAGCTCGACGAGGCGACAACCGCCCTGCAAAGCTACCTGAAGATGATGCCGCAAGGGACGGAAGGCTACGAGCTGATGATCGGCGTCCTGCAAAAACAGCGGCGCACGGCTGAGGTCTTGCCGATGCTGGAGCAGGCGGCGGCCAAGGATACGTTTAACGTCGGACTGCAGCTGCTATTGGCCCGGCAATACATCCGCGCCGACCAGCTAGCCAAGGCGGACAAAATTTATCAGGACCTCGCCGCCAGCGGGCCGACGGAGCAGATCTATAAGGAACTGTTTTTGCTCCACAAGGACCATCGGCCCAAAGGCGAGCAGGCCATCGTCGAGATGATCGACAACGCATTCCTGGCCAGCACGGGCAAAACCGGCGTGGCGGCCAACGCCTCGGCGCCAGCTCAGGCGCGGGCCATGGTCGGCGCCCTGCGCGACAATCCCGACCTGACCCGCCCCGTCGTCAAGGCCGCGGCCAACCTCGCCGCCATGCAGCCGCTGCAGGTCGATACGCTGCAGATTCTCGCGACTTTTGCCGATCGGCTTGGCATGCTTGCTGAAGCGGAAACGCTTTACCGCGAGTGCATCAAGCAACCGTTGCCGGCGGCCACGGAGCCGTTGATCTATGGCAGCATGCTGCAGGTTCTTTGGAAGGCCCACCATTACGAAGCGGTGGTGGACATGTGCCGAACTGGTCTCAAGCAAACGCAAGCCTGCAACCGTGTCTTGCTGCGTGCCGAGTTGGCCAGGGCGCTCGGCCAGCTCCAACGCTGGAAAGAGGCGCTGAGCGAGGCGGATCAAGCGGTGCGTGAGGCCGGCGACAGCGATATGTTCGTGATCCGATCATTGCGGATTCGCCTTTTGACGCAGGCGGATAAAACTGCCGATGCCGAGGCGGAATGCAAGGCGCTGATCGAGGAGCGCAAACTGCCCGGCGAGATTTTGGAGACGCACTATCTGCTGGCGAGCATCTACTCGAATTCGAATCGGCTGGCGCAGGCCGAGGCGGAGCTGGCCGCGTGCCTTAAAATCGACCCCGACAACGTGGCCGTCAACAACGACCTCGGCTATCAATGGGCCGACCAGAATAAAAACCTCGCCGAGGCGGAGGCGATGATTCGCAAGGCCATCGAGCTCGATCGGAAGAATCGGCAGAGCTTCGCCGGGCAGCGCCCAGGCAAGGAGGCGGAATTTCATGACAACGCTTGCTATATTGACAGTCTAGGCTGGGTGCTGTTCCGCCGCGGCCAGGCGGAGGCCGCACGCAAGGAGCTGGAATATGCCACGACCCTTCCCGACGGCGACGACCCGGTGATCCATGACCATCTGGGCGACGTCCTGCAGGCGTTGGGCCAGCGCGACCGGGCGATTGCGGCCTGGCGGCAGGCACAGCACTTTTACGAAGAGGCCAAACACCGTAAAATGGATGAGCGTTATCAAACGCTGCAAAAGAAACTGAAAGCGGCCCTCGCCCTCGGCGGACGCTGAGCCGTTACAACGTGAAGGAGACACCTATATGTCCGGCCATTCCCACTGGGCGACGATCAAGCACAAGAAAGGGGCCACCGACGCCAAGCGCGGCAAGCTGTGGAGCAAGCTGAGCCGGGCGATCATCATCGCCGCCAGGCACGGCGGCGGCGACCCCACCATGAACCTCAAGCTGCGCTACGCCATCGACAAGGCGCGCCAGGTCAGCATGCCCAAGGACAACATCGAGCGGGCCATCAAGCGCGGCACCGGCGAGACCGAGGGCGTCATCTTCGAGGAGCTCACCTACGAAGGCTACGGCCCCGGCGGCGTGGCCGTCCTGGTCGACGTGCTGACCGACAACCGCAATCGCACCAGCGGCGAGGTGCGCAAGATCTTCGAGCGCGCCGGCGGCAAGATGGGCTCTGCCGGCGCGGTCGCCTATCTGTTCGATCGCAAGGGAGTGTTCAGCGTCGATGCCAAGGCCGTCGACGAGGACACCCTGATGGGCGTCATTCTGGAAGCCGGCGCCGACGACCTGAAACTTCAGGGCGAAAGCTACGAGATTGTCTGCGACCCGACGATCTTCAATGAAGTCAAAAACGCCCTGGAGAAGGCCAGCATTCCCACGACCCTGGCGGAAATCACCCAACTGCCCAAGGCGCCGACCGACGTGGACGCCGAGGCAGGTTTGAAGGTGATGCGGCTGATGGAAATGCTGGACGATCACGACGACGTGCAAAACGTCTACACCAGCATGCAGATGACCGCGGAGCTGGCGGCGGAGATGGATAAGGCGTAGACCGAGTTTCATTACGCTGCGTTGCAAAGCCCCAAGCGGACATCATTGCGTCTCATGTCACCCCGGGGGGTGTACCCCTCGAGACGCAACCGCCAGCGATTGGCGCGGAATCCGCGTTACATTTTCATTTCGGCGTCGGAGGTTTACGAAGGTGCGAACATTTTTGATGGTCTCCACGCTGGCGGTTGTGCTGGGCTTGTCGTCTGCCAAAGCTTACGGCCAGACGACAAACGAAGTGCTCAAAATCGGAGCCGCCGCGCCGGCGTGGAGCGACTTGCCGGGCGTCGACGGCAAGAAACACTCCCTGGCCGACCTGAAAGACAAGGAGCTTGTGGTCGTCGTATTCACGTGCAATAGCTGTGCGATCGCCAAGGGTTACCAGGACCGCATCATCGCCTTTGCCAAGAAATTTGCCGGCCCGCGAGGCAAGATGGCGCTGATTGCCATCAACGTGAACCTCAACAAGGAGGATTTGCTCCCCCAAATGATTGAGCGGGCGACGGAGAAGCAGTTCACTTTCCCCTATCTCTTCGACGAAACCCAGCAAATCGCCAAAGCCTATGGTGCGATTTACACGCCCGAATTTTTTCTGCTGGATAAGGAGCGCAAGGTCGTATACATGGGTGCGATGGATGACAGCAGTAATCCAGCCAACGTAAAGGCAACTTATTTGGAAGATGCCGTTCAGGCCATTCTGAAAGGGGGGCGTCCCACCATCGCCGAAACGCAGGCTCGTGGGTGCATGATCCGTTTTGTGCGACGCGATAAGGAACCGTAGCAGCCGATCTTGCTCGTTGGTCTACAACCTCGTTCCTTCGACAATGAAGGCCGGCAAGACGCCCGTTTGCACTCATTGAATCGCGAAATCGCTACACTGTCTAAACGCGGCCATCCATTGAGCGCGGGCCATCCAGACGAGGCGATTTATGCGTCTCAGCATTCGCTACCAACTCCTGCTTCCCCTGCTAGCACTTTTCCTCGGCGTCATCGGCATGAGCACCTGGACCGCGCTCGCTTCGGCGGCCCGTGTCCGCCGCCAGATCGACGCCCAGCTTGACGACATCATCGCCACGGTCCAGCAGTCCAGTTTTCCGCTCACCGAAAAAGTCCTGCACCTGATGAAAGGCTTGTCGGGCGCCGATTTTTCCTTCACCAACGGCCGCTATCGCTGGTCCACGTTGGCGGCCAATGACCCGGTCCTCCTTGCGGACCTCCCCACGGATGGGGCGGGGACGCTCACTCGCGGCCAAAGCGTGCGCGCTGGCGACAAGAGCTATCTTTGCGCCAACGTCCTGCTGAACAGCGGCCCCAATGCCGGCGGCGAATTGCGCATTTTCTATCCGGAATCCTTGCTCAATGATGCGATCTGGGAGGCTGTGCGCCCTTCGCTGATCCTCGGCGCGTTTGGCGGCCTGGCGTCGGTCGTCTTGACCGTGGGACATGGGCACCGTCTTGGCCAGCGCCTCTTTGAGCTGGTGCGCCGCACGCGCCGGATCGCCGCGGGCGACTTCAGTCCCATGCCGCTGCCGCGCCGCAACGACGAGCTGCGCGATCTTTGCACATCCATCAACGAAATGGGGGAGCGGTTGGCACATTTGCAAGACGCCATGCGCAAGACCGACCAAATGCGTCTGCTTGGCCAGGTCAGCAGCGGCCTCGCTCACCAAATGCGCAACGGCGTCACCGGGGCCCGCCTTGCAATTCAGCTCCATGTCCGTGAATCCGCCGCGCCAAGCAACGCCGCCGCCGAGCCGCTCCAGGTTGCGCTTCGGCAGCTCGACCTCGTGGAAATGCACTTGAAGCAATTCCTGAGTCTTGGCCGTGATAGCGAAACCCGGATCGAAGTTTGTGACCTGCGCGGTTCTGGATGACTCTGTCGGCTTGGTGACACCCCAATGTCGCCACGTCGGCATCAAGCTGACGTGGCAGCCTCCTGCAACTCCGCCGATGATCCAGGGTGACCAGGGCCAACTCGGCCAGCTTTTCCTTAACATCCTGAGCAACGCCATCGAGGCCGCCGGACCTGGCGGCAAGGTGGAGGTTCGCTTAGGCTTATTAGAAGAGGGCAAAGCTGTCATTGAGGTCTTCGATTCAGGCCCTGGTCCCCAATCGCAGGTTGCCGACCGCCTTTTCGAGCCATTCGTCACCGGCAAAGCCGACGGCGTGGGCCTGGGCCTTGCCGTCGCGAGCCGCGTTGTCGAGGCTCACCACGGCATTATCAGCTGGCAACGCGCCCTGGACCGCACCTGCTTCCGTATCGCCCTGCCGTTGGAGCCACGCTTGTGAGTGACATCTTGTTGGTTGACGATGAAGAAGCGGTCTGCTGGTGCTCGAGCGTGCCTTGACCAAGGAAGGCCATAAGATCGCCGTCGCCGCCTCCGCCGAGGAGGCGTTTGTCCGTATCGGCAAACATCGCCCCGACGCCATCGTGCTCGACGTGCGCTTGCCCGGCATCGACGGGCTGACGGCGTTGGCGCGCATTCGCCAGCTTTCGGACGATGCGCCGGTCGTTGTGGTCACGGCGTTTGGCAACCTCGGCACGGCAGTGCGCGCCGTCGAGGGCGGCGCGTTCGATTACCTTGTCAAGCCGTTTGACCTGGACGCCGCCCTGGAAACGCTCAATCGAGCTTTGCGGCGGCGCGCCCTTCAGCAGCAAACACCGGCGGCGGCCAACGGCGATTCAGCCTTGCCCTTGCCGGAGGAAATGGTCGGCCGCAGCCCCGCGATGCAGGCCGTTTTCAAGCGCATCGCCCTGGTGGCGGCACGCGATGCTTGCGTCCTCATCACGGGCGAAAGCGGCACCGGCAAGGAACTCGTCGCCCGCGCTTTGCACCGCCACAGCTCGCGCCGCGACCGCCCCTTTTTGCCGGTTCACGTGGCCGCGCTCAATCCAAACCTTGTTGAAAGTGAATTGTTTGGCCACGTCCGAGGCGCCTTCACGGGGGCTGCAGAGGCACGAGCCGGATTGCTGGCGCTGGCCGACGGTGGAACGATTTTCCTTGACGAGTTGGCCGACATTCCGCTGGCGGCACAGGCGAAGTTGCTGCGTGTTCTGGAACACGCCGAAGTCCTGCCAGTCGGGGGCAATCAAGCGCAGCCGCTCAACATTCGCATCCTGGCGGCCACGCACCAAAACCTCGAGCGCCGCATTGCCGACGGCGGATTTCGTCACGACCTCTTTTTCCGCCTCAATGTCTTTCAAATCCATTTGCCTCCGCTGCGCCAGCGCCGCGACGATATCCTGGCGCTGGCCGAGCATTTTCTGCGGCGATTCGACTCCCGATTGCTGCCGCTTGCAGCCGACGCGGCCAAATTCCTCGCCGCCCAACCGTGGTTTGGCAACGTCCGCGAGCTGCGCAATGCGCTGGAGCACGCCGTCATTGTCGCCCGTGGTGGCCCGCTGCTTCCGGCGCATTTCCCGGTGATGTCTGCCAGCTTCGGCGCGCTCAATCCCGTGCAGCAGCTTGACGCGGCGGTGCGCGGCTGGCTTGCCGACTGCCTGCGCGGCAACGGCGGCAATCCACCTGACCACCTATACCAAGAACTCTTGCAATGTGTTGAGCCGGCCTTGCTCGACGAAGTGATGCGCCGCGTCCATGGAAACCGCTGGGTGGCAGCCCAATGGCTTGGATTGAATCGGGCCACGGTGCGGAAAAAACTGGCCGTCCACAATCTCACAGACGCCCACCGGCCCGCTGGCGGTCCGGATGAGTAGACGGCTGCTTTCGGCTAACGCCTTGTAGGACGGCCTTCCCAGGCCGTCCAAGCCGGAAAGGACGGCCTGGGAAGGCCGTCCAAGCCGGAAAGGACGGCCTGGGAAGGCCGTCCAAGCCGGAAAGGACGGCCTGGGAAGGCCGTCCTACAGCGCCTCCCCGCTTTCGCGAGAAGGGGTTGCTAAGACGGCGTCCCGTTACTGCCCGGGGCCGCTGGCTGGTGATGAGATGGCGGGTATGTTTTGGTAATAGCTGCTCATGGTGCTATCTGTGCCCAACAAGATATTGGACTCGATGGCCACGGCTCCGAGGAATACGGCCGCCGGCAGCCCATTGCCGTTGGCGTCCTCCACCTGAAAGACCACGCCAAAGCGTTGATAAACCACGTTGGGATTTTCGTGGACGGCGTCATTGGGAAAGTTGCTGGGTGCGTTGGACATGACCGTGCCTACCATGGCGCAGCGTTTGCCGACACCGAACAAGATGAATTGCGTCTTACTCTTGGGATTAATGATGGACGGATTGCCCAGGGCGGCTACCTGGACGCCCGAAGGCAAGACGTAAACGACGGCGGTGCTGGTGCTCAGCGTGGTCGCCGTGGGTGTGTCGCCCGTATACGGGTTGAACGTGGGCTGCCAGGTGAGGCTGCCGGTGTAGCCGCCATTCACCGCTGTGCTGCCCGATAGCGTCGCGCCGTTCAACAGCGCATATTCGGCGACGATGCCGGCGCCGTTCAGGGCATTCAGTCCATTGGCCGTCAAATTCCCGGAGGTAACGTAGCCCCCGGCGGGGAAGGTCCACGCGGTGTTCACGACATTGCCGCCTGTCATCTGGCCTGGAGTCTCGCCGAAGAGCATGGGACTGGCGGTTGGCACCGCGGGGAAGTAGTTGATCATGGTCTTGCCGTCGGTCAACAGGTCGTAGCCGTCGGGAAAGTTGCCGTTGAGTGTCTGATACATTTGCACCGCTTTGGTCACTTCCGATTCATTGGTTGCTTGAGAGGATCTGTGAGAGCGTTCGACCATGCTAGGGAAGAGCGGAATCACGATGGCTGCCAGGGCCATCAGGATCAACAGGACCACGAGCAGCTCAATGAGCGTCAAGCCAGGACGATGACGAAGGTGGTGCGCAGCAGACACGATCACGGTGTTCTCCTTTGCAAACGGACTTCGCGAGAAACAGAACTTAAACGCAACAGTTGGTTTGTGAGCAGTTCTCAAAAACCTTCAGCGGCGAACCGTCTGCCGGTGGAAGCAAATGCTGAGCCGAAACACCGTGCCGGGCAGGACAGCGTAAAAAAACGTGGGAAATTCGATTTTACAGGGCGTAGCGTATCGGGACGAAATGGTGTCAAGGAGATTCTTTCACCAGCAGTGGCGAGTTTTTGACCTGGCGCGATTCCCTGTCACTTCTGCAAGATCAGCTTGTTGCGCCGGGTGATGCGCAGGCGGTAGCGAACTCCCGCGAGTTCAAGAAAGACTTCCCGGCTGCCTTTGAATAGGTCCTCGGCCGCGATTATTCTCGGTAAATCCGGCCCCACCTCCGCTTCAGGTTTCCGATCCGGCTGTTGCCGTTTTTCGGTCATGGGTCCACTTCCGTCTTGGGTTTCCCAGGCAATGATCGCAAATAAGCGGTGACGGCCTTGGCGTCCTCCACGGTCAGGCGATAGGCCGGCATGGGCATGTCGGCTTTTTCGCCGGTGGTTAGGAACTTAACCAATTTGTCCTCGCCCCATTTGGTGGTCAGCCCGGTCGTAGTAAGGTCAGGGGCTGTGTTGTGCCATTTCTTGAACGTGATCTTGGAGGTAAACCACGTGGGCGCGCCCTGCAAAAGCTTGGTTTTGTCCAATACTCCCTTGTCGTCGCGGGGCGTATGGCATTCGCCGCAATGGGCGACCTCGTTCACCAGGTAGGCTCCACGCTTGATTTGAGCGTCGTCCTTGGATTGCTCCTGGGCTGGTGCACGCCAGATGTTGACAACCAGGAATGCAGCCAACAACGCCAGACCACACAGCAGCTTCACTTGCCATCGCATTGCAATGCTCTCCATCGAATCGGTAATTGGAACGGGCGAAAAGTTCATCTCAGTTTACAAGCAAAGGCAGCGCAGCCAAGGCGGCTAGGTACTAATAGGCCGGCGTCGGGGACATGGATTGCGGCAGCCAGTACAGCTCAAGATTCGCCACGGGACGCGGATCGACGCCGCCGTCGGCGCCGATCAGCGGCTGCTGTTGCTCCACGTGGCCGTCCTTGAACAACACGTTGAGCGAACCGTCGTGACGCGCCGCATAGGCGGTGGTCCAATTGTCCAGGGTCACCGACGGGGTGATTTGCACATAGTTGGCAACTAGATACAAGTATTCAAGCGCCAGAATCTTGCCCGAATCCTCGGTCATTGAGAACTTGCCGGCGCCATTGTTGATGCCATAGCTTGTAGGAGCGACTCCCCCGGTGCCTTGGATGGTGACCACGCTGCCCTTATTGGCACTACCCAGAACATTGCCATTGGCGTCGACAAACGTATAAGTTTGGCCATAATCCTCCTCACCGGTCACTGTCAGTACGATGGTGCCGTTCTCCTGTATCTGGACCTGTACGGTGATATCGTCGTCGAAGGTGAGGTGTGCGGGGTAATCGAAATCCAGCCCCATGGTAAAGGTGCCGGTGCCGAAGGTGCCGCTGATCATTTGCCAGTAGATGCTGCCGTCAGCCATTTGGTAGTTGCCGGCCCCGCTGCCTTGCACGTTGACAATCACATTGAACGCCGGCGAGCTCTGGCCACCGGCATTCGGATGATTGTCGCTGGGGCAAATGAACGTCGAGGTCGCCCCCTCCACGTTCGGCATGAGTCTTTCGATCCACAATGTGTCGCCTGGAAAAAGGGAGGTTTTGCTGCCGTACTGATCGAGGAACGCGTAATAGGCGACACCGATTTGGTGAAGGTTGTTTTGGCATTGCATGCGGTTTGCAGCCTCCCTGGCCATCTGGACGCTGGGAACGAGCAGGCCAAGCAGGATCGCGATGATGGCGATCACGACCAGGAGTTCAATAAGCGTGAACCCTTTGTTCGCGCGGGGCGTCACCGCAATAGCTGTCCATCCAGGGGTCTTCATCGAAATGCCTCCTAATGAGAATCGCTTGGATTCAGTTTTCACAACATTAAGAATCGCTCTTCCTATCCAGCAATTTGGATCCAGCGGGCCCGGTTTTCAGCCGCGGCGGGTCCGGCAACTCCACCACAACTGTCGCGTAGTGGCGGATTTCCCTGTATTTCTGGCCGTCATGCTCGCCTTCCTTGGCTTCAACGTGCTTGACCCGAAAACCGTACACGCCTGCCTGAAATGAGCCTGCGTCGAAGGTCCCGTCTTTGCTCGTCTTTCGCTTCTCAAGAATGTCTTTGCCGGGCGGCAAAAAAACGACCTCGGCGCCGGCCAAAGGCTTGGCGTGCCAAATTACCTTGAACTGACGAAGATCCCCGCCCTCCGCCTGGACAATCTCCAACTGCAAGCGGTCCCACCCCTGGGTAGGCAAGGGTTTGGGACCTTCTTGGCCGGGCTCGGGCAGGCAGGCTTTGGCGTGGTACATCAGCAGGAAAGGAACGTCGCCCTCCTTGGCCATTACGCCGTAGGAACAGACGGCGCCAATCGTCCGCGGCCCCTTGCGCGGCACCGTCATCTTGTACGCGTCCCTGCCCTTGGTCCACGACCAAAGAGTGTCCTTGCCGTCAGTGTCCCGCAGGTACAATTGAGTCTGGGTAATCTTGTCGAGGTATTTTGGATCATCCGGTTCGGGGATTTCGCTGAACACCACCTGGGCCGTGGCTCCGTTTTTGTCCGGCACGATCCAAATGAAGTGCCCACGAGCCGGCACGGCAACCACGAGCAAAAGCAGCATGCCGATCGTCAAGCGCTTGACGAGCGGCAATTCGAGGAGCGTAAATCCGAAACGCGAGAGCCGCTGGCGCATGGCAACGCACTCCTTGGAACAAGGGGAGTGAGGTGCATTGCGAACGGGGGCGAGATTCCCCACCGGGGACCTCGCTACGGCGGCGAAGCAGCCTCGACATCAATTCGGCTTGCCGGTTTTCGACAAGCCGCTTTACTAAAACGCGGTCTCAACACTCATTTGGCTTTTCCTTGCACGGCATCTTCAGGGCCTCCTGCCACGATCTTATTGAGACTGAGTATCAACATCTTTACTGATAAGACGGTGCTCGTGGCCATAGCGCAACCAAAAATCCCAAAAAAACCAGAAATACCTTAACATTAGCCGAATTCATGTTTAGTAACGGGGACGATCCCGCGAACGCGGTTCAGGGTTTTCCGGAATCTTGGTTGCGCTTTAGCCACCACGACCGTCTTAGCAGTGAACCTGGCATCTCGCTCCAAAATCCGGAAAGGAAAATGAAATGGCTGTCACGTCGGAACGGTCCACGCGGTTTTGGGTCATTGCCGGATTGGTCGGCTTCGCACTGATCGGCTTTGTTGTTGGCGCAGCAGTTGTCGTCAGGGCGCTGGTTAACAAAGGGCAAACGGTGCCGCCAATGGACGCGAAATTCGTGAACGTGCCCAGGGGCACGTTCTGGATGGGTTGGGACGGCGCCAACAACAAGCAAGTGGTGATCGAGAAAGATTTCGAGATGGCGCCGTTCACGGTCACGCAAGCGAAGTGGCAAGAGGTGATGGGCACGAATCCGAGTCATTTTTCGCGGCAAGGTGAGGGTAAACAGGCGGTGCAGGACATCTTTGACGAGGACTTGAAACGCTTTCCAGTGGAGAATGTTTCATGGAACGACGTCCAGGAATTCCTGAAGAAGCTGAACGACAGTGAGGCTGCAAGAGGCTGGTCGTACCGCTTGCCGAGTGAAGCGGAATGGGAATATGCGTGTCGGGCCGGGGCCGCGTCCAAGGAGGAGTGCTCTTTCGACTTCTACCTGGATAAACCGACCAATGACCTCTCCTCGAACCAGGCTAACTTCAACGGCGCCAATCCCGCGGGCGGTGGAGCGCGTGGACCGTATCTTGCCCGGCCGACGCAGGTGGGTTCCTACGCGCCGAATGCGTTGGGGCTTTACGACATGCACGGCAACGTGATGCAGTGGTGTTCAGACGCCTACGATGCGACGGGCACGGGCCGGGTGTGCCGAGGCAGCAGCTGGAGCGGCAGCGGCCAGAACTGCCGGGCGGCTGCTCGCGACAGGCGCCCGCCGACCTACCGGAACGGCATCCTGGGCTTTCGGCTTGTCCGAGTTCCCTGCCAGTGAAGGCCGCCAGGATTCAACTCTTTTTTTTCGACGCCAGCAGCGCCGCCACAAAGTGAACCGCATTGCCGCGTTGCCGGGCCACCTCGGCTAGCGCCTGGTAGTCCCCGGCCTTCTCGCAAAGCTCCACAATCCCCGGGCAAGTCAGCATGCGCTCGTCGGCATTGAGCAAGTAACGCCGCCCCACCGCCAGCGCCTCGGCGGCCCTGCCGAGTTTCAGGAGCAAGTTGACCAACACCTCGGCGGCATAGCTGCCGGCTTGCTCGGGGTCGACGCCTTCCACCTTGGCGCGAAAGTGGGCTACGCCATCTTCGACGTTTTCACCCGCCAGGATCGCGAGGTAAACGCCATAATCGCGATACTGGTCCTCGAAGGGCGGCTCGGAATTGAACTGCATCCGCGGCGAGATGTGCTGACCGTAAACGCAAAGCTCGCGGGCCAGCTTCAGTTCTTCGCACGGCGGCAGGTGGATGCTCATCTGCACTACCGAGGAAAGATGCGTCAAATCGATGTGGTAGAGGTCATCCGCAAAGAGCCAGTCACGGCCGGCCACCAATTCCGGCACCGAGCGGGCCGTGGGCTTGAAATTCTGGACCTGCTCGATCGCGAAGGCCAGCCGTTCGACGAGTTCACCGTGCAGCGCCCGCACCAGGCGTTTGATGCAATAATCGCGCACCGCCGGGCCGTGAGGGAATTCATGGCCGCCGACCAGCGTGATGGCGTTGCAAATGCCTAGACGCTCCAGGGCCAGGTCGAATCCCTTTTGCGGATTCAACCCCTGGTGATAGGCGATGTCGATCAATGGCTGGCAATTCTCGGCCTGGGCCGGCACAATTTTTTCGAGCGCCTGCCGGATCGGCTCCGGTTCGTCGACCATGCGGTGGAATATCCAGGCGGCGGGGATGTTGCCGTGCTCCAGGGCCAGCTTGCCGGCCTGGCGGCCAGAGTCCCGAATCGCACTTTCGTAGGCGGCATGCGCCTCCGGCGGCAACGCGGCAGTCGGCCCCGTGGGGATTGGCGACACGCCCAGCTCGAAACGCTTTTTCATAAGCAGGGCGTAGAACAGGCCAGTGAAGTCCTGCTGCTCGGTCAGCGCCGCGCACAGCTTGTCGATGGCGGCATCGGGGCCGTCCTGGCTGAGGCTGTTTTCCAGTTCGTCGTAGAGTTGGGTCAAAGCAATGCTCCGTTGTAGGTCAGGCTTCCAGCCTGACCATTCCAATTCGTCAAGCTGGAAAGCCTGACTTACCACATCGTACCACGAGTGTGGCCGTGTGGCTTGCGAATGGCTGTCATTGCCTCGCCGGGCTGCTATCGTCTATAGTGAGCAATACAAATGGCCGCCCGTAATATCATTGGAGGTTTGCGCACATGCGTCGTTTTTCTTGTATGGCAATGTTTACGCTGGTCTTCGTCCCCGCAACGTTGCTTGCCGATGATTGGCCGCAATGGCTCGGCCCCCAACGCGACGGCGTGTGGCGCGAGCAGGGGCTGCTTGACAAGCTGCCGGCGGGCGGTCCCAAGGTGCTATGGCGCACTCCTCCCGGCGTCATTTTTGAGGGCTACGCTGGTCCCGCGGTCGCGGACGGGCGCATTTTCATCACCGACCGCATTCGCGCCAAGGGCGCTCCGGAGCCGTCCGGCGGGTTTGACCCGGGCAAGTTTCCCGGCGTCGAGCGCGTGCTCTGCCTCGACGAGAAAACGGGGGCTGTGATCTGGACGCGTTCCTACGAATGCACCTACCAGGTCAGCTACGCCGCGGGCCCGCGCACGACGCCGGTGGTCACGGGCGGAAAAGTCTACACCCTGGGCACCATGGGCGACCTCTACTGCTTGAATGCCAACAACGGCGAGGTCATTTGGTCCAAGAAACTGGAGACGGAGTACAACACGAAGACGCCGCGTTGGGGTTTTTCCGGCCATCCCCTGGTCGACGGAAACCGGCTGATTTGCCTGGTGGGCGGCGAAGGCAGCGTCGTGGTGGCGTTCGACAAGGACACGGGCAAGGAGCTTTGGAAGAACCTTTCCGCCAAGGAGACTGGGTACGCACCGCCGATGATTTACACGTTCAACGGCAAGCGTCAGCTGATCCTGTGGCACTCGGAGGCGGTCAATGGGTTGGACATTGAAACCGGCAACGTTCTCTGGACACAACCATGGGGATCGGAAAGGGTCGCGGGCGGCAATTTCGCGGTTAAAGCCGGCATGTCGATCCCCACGCCGCGGCAAATCGGCGACAAACTTTACCTGAGCTGCTTCTATAACGGCTCGCTGATGCTCAGAATAGCCGACGGCAAACAGCCCGCCGTGCTTTGGTCGCGGACAAAAAGAGTCGAGGACCCGACTCCGGAAATCACCGAGCAGCTGCACTGCGTGATGAGCACGCCCGCCATCCGCGACGGCTACATCTATGGCGTGTGCAGCTATGGCGAGCTGCGCTGCCTGGAGCTGGAAACCGGCAAACGTGTGTGGGAAACGCATGTCCCTGTGACAGGTGAATCGACGCGCTGGGGAAATGCCTTCATCGTGCAAATGGGCGAGGGCAGCGATCGCTATATTTTGGTCAACGAGCGCGGCGAGCTCATCATCGCTCGGCTCAGGCCGCAGGGCTACGAGGAAATCAGCCGGGCAAAAATCCTCGAGCCGACCAACAACATGGCCGCCTTCCAAAACAAGACCCGGCCCGTGGTGTGGTCTCATCCCGCGTTCGCGAATCGCTGCATTTTTGCCCGCAACGACAAGGAGCTGGTGTGCGTATCGATGGCGGCCAATTGAGCACGCGTTGACATCCTCCGCCTTTCGTGTAAATTAGAATGAGATTCAGTCTCAACACCGAATGTGTTAGTCGGTGGCGGTAAGAGGATGCGATTGCATGGTCACACAGCCGTTGATTCCCCTGGAATTTCTCCAGCCTGGTGAATGGGCCGAGGTTGCCGAGATTGACGGCGAACCGGCGTGGGTGCAGCGTTTGGCCGAGTTGGGCATCCGTTGTGCCTGTCGGTTGCGCGTGCTCCAGGGCGGCAGTCCTTGTCTGTTCCAGATCGGCGAGTTACGGGTGAGTCTGCGCAACGAGTTGGCGGCTCACATTCTCGTGCGGCCCCTGGGCAACTCCGAGTGTGCTGTGTGAGGAATTCCGATGCTTTCCCTCGACCAGCTGAAACGCGGTCAGCGGGCGATTGTGATTGAGATCGCGGGCGCGGATGCCATCGGCCAGCGTTTGCTGGAAATGGGCCTGATCGAGGGAGCGGAGTTGGAAGTGGTTGGTTTCGCGCCGCTGGGAGACCCCATAGAAATCCGCTTACGCGACTACCGCCTGAGCCTCCGCCGCACCGAAGCTGCCCGGGTCAGCGTTAGTCTTACCTAACCCCTTTTTCGGATAGGCGCTAAACGCAGGCAATGCCGTAAATGGCTATGAATTATGGTGGCCCCCACTCCTGTCATCGCGCCTGGTCGGCAATCCCAACACAGGCAAAACAACACTTTTCAACCTTCTGGCTGGAATGCGGCAGCGCGTCGGCAACTATCCCGGCGTCACCGTCGAGAAAAAGATTGGACGCATGCAGCACGGGCAAACGGCCTTTGAGGTAGTCGATCTGCCAGGCACCTACAGTCTCGCCCCGCGCAGCCCCGACGAAATGGTGGCCGTCGACGTATTGCTAGGCAGGCAACCTGGTGACGCGGCCCCCGACGCCGTGGTGGCCATCGTGGACGCTTCCAATCTGGAACGCAATCTTTACCTGACCACGCAACTTCTGGAACTCGGCATGCCCGTGGTGGTGGCGCTCAACATGGTTGACGTGGCGGCAGCCCAGGGGCTGACGATCGACGTGCCCCGCCTGTCGCGGCAGCTTGGCTTGCCGGTGGCGGTCGATCCAGGCCAACAAAGGACGCGGGCTCGAGCAGCTGAAACAGACCATTGCCGATGCCCTTCACCAGCCCCCGCCGCAACGGCGCGTCGAATTCCCCGCCGCCTTCGACGATGAAACCGCGAAGTTGGCAACCTCGCTAGGCGACAAAACACCCAGTTTCCTGGTGCGGCGGCTGTTGCTGGACGTTTCCGGCGCCACGGAAAAACGGCTGGGATGCGGCCCGGTGTTTGCCGAGGTGGCCGAGGCTCGTCAGCGGTTGGCCAAAGTCGGCTGCGCGGTGCCCGGCGTCGAAGCCAAGGCGCGCTATGCATTCATCCGTCAGGCGGTGGCGGGCTGCATCGCCCGTCCCGCCCAACGTCCGGTGACATGGACCGATCGGCTCGATCGCGTCCTCACCCACAAATTCTGGGGCACCTTGATCTTTCTCGCCGTGATGTTCGCGGTTTTCCAGGCGATATTCACGTGGGCCAAGCCGCTGATGGACCTGATCGCCACCGGCCAGGGTTGGTTGGGAGAAACCGTGCAAGCGGCCCTGCCCGTGGGGCCGTTGCGCAGCCTTATCGTGGATGGCGTGATCAAGGGCGTGGGCAGCGTGCTCATTTTCTTGCCGCAAATCGCCATTCTGTTCGGGTTCATCGCCATCCTGGAGGATTGCGGCTACATGGCGCGGGCCGCCTTCTTGATGGACAAGCTCATGTCCCGCTGCGGGCTCAATGGCAAATCGTTCATTCCCCTGCTGTCCTCGGTTGCCTGTGCCGTGCCGGGAATCATGGCCGCGCGAGTGATCGAGAATCGCCGCGATCGCCTGGCCACGATCCTGGTGGCGCCGCTGATGAGCTGCGCCGCCCGACTGCCCGTTTACCTCCTGCTCATCGGTGCGTTTTTCAGCGAGGAGCAGGGCTATGGCCGGTGGGTGCCGGGGTTGGTGATGTTCGCGATGTACGCCATCGGCCTGGTGACGGCGCCCTTGGTGGCCTTGTGTCTGAAACGCACGCTGCTGCGCGGGGAGACGCCCGCGTTCGTCATGGAGATGCCGCTTTACAAATGGCCGGCCTGGCGGAATGTCGTGGAACGGATGACTGGCAGCGCGTGGTTATTTGTCCGCCGCGCTGGTACGATTATTATGGCCACCATGATTGTGGTCTGGGCCTTGCTCTACTTCCCAGCGACGGACCCCGAGGGAGGCAATTACGATGAGCACATTGACAAATTGGAAGTCGCTCAGCGCAAGGATAAGCGCGAAGACGTAGGCGCCACAATCAACCAGCTGCGCCGCGAGTGGTCGGAGCAAAGCTGGCTAGGTCAGCTCGGCAAGGCCATCGAGCCGGCGGTCGAGCCGCTCGGCTGGGATTGGAAAATCGGCATGGCGGCACTGGCCAGTTTCCCCTCGCGCGAGGTGATGGTTGGCATCCTCGGCCTGATTTACAATCAGGGCCAAGACGAGGGCGTGGGCGAGACTGGCAATGAAACATTCCGGCGCAGCCTGGGCGAAGCGCTGCGCCATGAAAAACGGGCCGACGGCAGAGACGTGTTCAACGCCCCCGTGGCCCTTTCGGTAATGGTGTTTTTCGCCCTTTGTTGCCAATGTGCATCCACTTTGGCAGTGATCCGCCGCGAGACCAACAGCTGGCGCTGGCCGGTGTTTACCTTTGTGTACATGACGGTTCTGGCCTATTTGGGAGCCTTGTTGGTATACCAGATTGGCAGTTTTCTGAGTTAAACAATTATGAGCGATTGGCAGCTGCTGCTGGTTATTCCGATTGTGATGGCTGCCGCAGCTTACCTAGGCCGTGTCGCCTGGCGGACATGGCGCGGTGGTAAGGGAGGCTGCGGCGGGGGAAAGTGCGCGTGTCCTGGTAAGGCGACAGGCCAAAATGATCGCCTTATCTCCATAAAAGACATAGTGTTGCGTAGCCAAGCCCGCCGCGACGAGTAAAATCGAAACAGTTTCACTATTTTTTCCAACTTTCCACTTGACACTAGTTGCGGGAATGTTACTATCATACCCAGTTAGGTATGGCCTCTTCTCTGTTCCGGCCCCGCTGTTCGGTCCCTTGTGGAAAGTTCAGCGGGGTTTTCTTTGCGCATAGTAGTAGGCACACTCCGTGTGCCGTTTTGGCGGACGGCACACGGAGTGTGCCTACTTCTATAATTCAGTGAAACCCTTTCTGCGGTTGTCGGCTCTACCGTACAATAGGGATAGCCGGGCTATAATTCGCAGCCAGCGCTAAGCCGCAAGCGGCAGGAGGGAACATGTCAGCAATCATAGGCCGCCCGCGAACTCAACTCAGTCTGCTCACCGACGGCCAACTGCTCAGCCGTTACGTTGGCCGGGGCAATCAAGAGGCGTTCGCGATCCTCGTTCAACGGCATGGGCCCATGGTCTTGGGTGTGTGTCGGCGGGTTCTGCATCACGACCAGGATACCGAAGATGCCTTCCAGGCCGCATTTGTCGTGCTGGCCCGCAAAGCCGGCACCATCCTCAAACACGATTCTGTTGCCAGCTGGCTTTACAAGGTGACCTACCGGATCGCGCTGCGCTCGCGGGCCGAGGTGGTGCGCCGACAAAGCCAGCGGCAGCCAGCGATCCAATGCGCCGCCGATCCTGTGCTGGGCGACGTGGTGCGTAACGAACTGCGGCAAGTATTGGACGAAGAGGTGCACCGTTTACCTGAGAAATATCGGGCCCCGATTTTGCTGTGCTACCTGCAAGGCCAAACCAACGAGGAAGCGGCCGCCCTGCTGCATTGCCCGGCCGGCACGGTGAAAATTCGGCTATCTCGTGCTCGAGAAATGCTGCGCAAACGGCTGGTGAAACGCGGCCTGGCATTGACGGTGACTTCCGCGCTGGGCCTGGCACTCGTGGACATGGCGCGTGCCGCCGTGCCGCAACCGCTAACCAGAGCTGCGACTCTAGCCGCCGTTGTCAATGCCGCCGCCAACCGTATCAGTTTTGGTGCAAGGCGCCCTCAAGGGCATGTGCCTTGCCAAGCTGAAAGTGGCGGCAGTGATAATGCTGACGCTGGCTCTGGCCTGTCTGGCGGACGGATTGTTTAACCGGGCCGCCGGGGCGCCAGTGGTGCACCATCTGGATTCGCCGCAGGACAGGCCCACATTCAAGCAAGAACGACTCCTGGCCAGCACCCGGAATTGCAGTCTGGCAAACCACTAACCCGAAGCGAAAGCGAGGCTCATGCTATGGCCTCGCTTTCGCTTCGGGTTAGTATCGGCAGCACTGATACTCTAATGATTCAGCATAAACTCTGAGCCATTGAGCAATGCCCAGAAAACATCGGCCACCGCCTGGGCTGAGTCGCCGGTGCCGCCGCCGGCATCGATGAAGCGGGCCATGAGCGCGCTTCCTCTGGACGCGGCAACCGCGACAACACCATTAAGTACAACGTCTCCACGCGCCTGGCCGTGGTTGTGGGCGCGGTGGCAACGGTCCGCAGCGCTTCGTTGTTTTCGAGCTTCACGCGGTCGGCCAGGAACTTGCCGTTCATCACATAAAGTGCCTGCAAGATGCTGGTCTGCGTCTCGATGCGTTTGTCTTGCGATGTGAACTTGTTCAGGAATACTTGCCTAGGACGTTTCGGGGCCGCCGAAATTCTGGCGGAATTGCTCGTTGTAGTTCACTTCTTGCCGGTAATCGGTCGCCTCGGCAAAGCTGTCGAACAGCTGCTCGGGCATCATCCCGCGAATCGGCATCTTGGCGAAGAGCTGTATCTCCCGCTGTGAGTCCGGCCGCAATGCGACACTGACGCGTTGATAGGCTTGCGTCAAAACGATGGCCCGGACCAGGAATTTCACATCGTAACCGCTGGCGATAAACGACCTCGACAGCTCATTCAGCAATTCGGGATGCGCGGGCACGGTGTCGTCCGTCGGCTCCAGAATCGGCTCGGTCAGACTGACGCCGAAGAAGTACTGCCAAACATGGTCGACCGAGGCCTTGGCAAAATAGGGATTCCGCGGCGATGTGATCCAATCGGCCAGCACGGCTTGCGATTGCACGCCGTCTTTCCAGGCCGGTTCCTCGCCCGTGAGAAACTTCGCGGTGGCGAACTTGTCGGTTTCCGCGATCCTGATTTTGCGGAGGTTGGCGCCGTCGCCGGCAGCCTTGGGTCGATTGTTGAAGCCCTGCATTTCTGAAAAGAACGCGGCAAATTCCCAGAACTGCTGCTGCTTCCAATGGGCGAAGGGATGCTTGTGGCACTGGGCGCATTCAATCTTGACGCCCAGGAAAACGCGGGCGGTGGCGCCGGCGATGTTTTCCGCCTTGTTTTCATTGGCGAAAAAGAAAGCCGCCGGGGAGAAACCGTTCTGGTTGTTCGGCTGGCCCGCAATCACCTCACGGGTGATCTTGTCAAAGCCGGTGTTGCTCGTCAGTTTGTTGCGCAGCCAACCTTCGAACTGCGGCTGCAATTGCTGCCCCTGGGCATTATTGGTGCCGGTCAGTATCACCGAACGGTAATAATGGGTGAAGTTGCTGACAAAATGCGGGCTGGCGAGCAGTTCGTCAACGCGCTCTTCCAGCTTCACGGGGCTGTCATTCTCGAGGTAATCACGGATTTGCAGCAGCGTGGGAATTCTACCGGTCAGGTCGATGTGCAAGCGGCGAGCCAGCTCGGAATCGCCGGCCCTGGCGCCTGGCTTGATTTTTTCCTGCTCCAGCCGCTGATTGATGATCCGGTCGATGCGCTGGGCCAATGCCTTGGCGTCCTGGCCGTTGCGCTGGGCATCGCCTTGACCCAGCACGAAACTTGGAGAAAATCCCAACAACAAAGCTGCGAGGCCGATGAACTGCGGAACGCGACAACTCATGCTCAGCTCTCCTTGGACAAGTGCTTGCCGTGATGTAGCTTCCCCAAAGAAGACGAACGTCGTGGCAGCGGGGATCGCCTACCGCCGACCTTCGCTCTTGCAATAGGAAATGGTCCCACAATCGGCAGCACTGTACAAGGGAAAGTTTCAGGAAATGTAGATTATTTGGACGGAGCAGGACGGGGGCCGCACACGCTCCCCTCCGCTGACGTTCCAGGTCGCGGCCAAACGCTATTTGGCGTCTTTGTCCCCTGCCTTGTCTGGCTCGGGGTTTTCCGGCTGTCTGTCCTTGGGCTGGATCGGTTCGAGAGCCGGCCGTTCGGTGACAGCGGGCTGGAGCTTCGGCGGCTGGCCGGCATATCGGCTGTAGTCCATGTAGATGGCGCCGGTGCCGATGAGCAATGCGATCAAGGAAATCGCCAGCATGCCGGTATAGGCGTCATTGGTCGCTTTGGCCCGCGGTGTGGTGTTGGTTGGCATATGAGAAGCTCCACAATTGCTCAATGTAGTAGGCACACTCCGTGTGCCGTTTAGCCTGAGACGGCACACGGAGTGTGCCTGCTACTTTAACTTGCTTGCCACCTCATCCCCGGGCTGCAGCGTGGGCGGCGCCATCCCGGGCTGACGCAGCAGCCGCGCCACGGAGTTGTGCAGATCGGCATCGACGATGACCAACCGGCCAAGGTAAGCCGGGCTAGGATTGAAACGATAAACTTCCAGCGTTTGGTCCTTTTGCAGGCCGGCATCGCTGCCAATCGTCAATTTCACCAGCGTCTTGTCGGATTCGTTGACCTGCTCGACACGTCCCTTGACGTAAACCGCCGGTGGGTTGCTATACGAGGAATCCTTGGCGCCGCCAGGACCGCTGGGCTGACTGCGGGGCTGCTGGGAATCCGCGACGCGGCGTTCCAATTCCTTCAGGCGAGCCAGCAATTCCAGCGAGCGGGCGGTCGCGGTGTCCCTGTCGTTCTTGGCTGCCTGGGCGGCGGTTTCGGCAATGGCAATGTCGGCTTGCAGCTTGACAATCGCCTTGTCGCGAGCGGTCACCACGGTGCTTACGTGCTCGAGTTCCTTTTGCAGCCGTATGGCTTCGTTATCGGCCATTTTGCGGCGATTGATTGCCTCTTCCTTCAGCGCATCAACCTTTGCATAATCGGCTTTCAAATCCTCGTATTCCTTTTGGCGTCTGGCCACGTCGCCCGAGGAATTCTTCGCGGCCACATCTAGCAGCTGGCGCATTTTCTCATTTTCGCGGACCAGTTCCTTGCGGCTTTCGACGTCTTGCTTTTGAATAGCCTGGTACAAACGGATTCTTTCGTCCCGCTCGTCGACGGCGGTCTTCCAGTTAGGTGTGGTCCTGGAGACGTAGACCATCAACCCACCCATGGCCAGAGCAGCCACGAATACCAAAAAGACCAGGATCTTACCGATAGTCGTCATGATCGCCCCCCTGTCGGCTTCCCGCGGATTGGCAGCTGCCGCCGTTCCCCCCGGAACTGCGGCATGCTCCGCCGGCGCCGACCTGCGCGCTAACGCTCCAAATCCACACAAAGTGTGCGAGGCCGGGGGTTATGCCAACAGCCGCCCCCGGTGTCAACGCCATTTCCTCCCACACAAGCCGCGAAATCATTTTCGCCTTCTCAAAGCCTCCGTTTGGAACTGCGATTGGCTCAGATACCCCGTGTCGCCAAGTTCCCGCAATCGCTCCAAAAGCCGATCGCGCCGGACGAGCACTCCAGCGGCATCGGCCAACTCCTTTGCCCAAAGCGGCTGCAGGTACGCCTTTTCCTTCTCCAGCTGATTTTGTGTCCGCACCTCATTCTCCAGCAACACATACCAGCCCGGCGCATTTTCGTCGAGTTCGCCGGTCAACCGCTCTGTCACTTTCTTGATGTTTTCCTGCAATTTCTTTGTCTTTTCGAGGACGGTATCGATGAGTTTCTTTTGCTCGTCCAATTGCTCCAAATACCCTTTGTAGGATCTGTTGATTCCCGGCACCGCCACATCCAATTTTGGCGGCCCATATTGCGGATAGATGGTCTGATCGAGCACGACCTTACCGTCGCCGTCGAATTTCACATCATTGATGGTAAAGGTGTTTTCGCCATTGTCCAGGATGTCCAGGGCGCCCGTTCCCTCCAGATGGTTGTCGGCGAGGATTTTCTCGATCTTGCCGAGGTCGCGCTGCACGTGGCCGAGCCGCTGCAGTTCGTCGTGCTCGTTCCGCACCAGCTGGCGCATTGCCGCCTCGCGTTTGTCCAAAACGGAAGGAATGAGCAGGTTGTCGTCTTTCCTGGCCTTGGTCTCGCGCCAGTAGCGGGCGGGCTGCTCCCAGCCAAAGTCGACGGCGTTGAAATAAAGCGCCAGCGCCAGCCCCATCAGCATGATACTGAGCATCACATGCAACAGCGCCAGGCCCTTGCCAAGCATATTCATCATGGGCCTTTGCCTCCCTTGGTTTTCGCTTTTTTCTCGACTTCTTGCAAACGTTGGGCCAGGTAGAGGTTGTAAGACTCCGCGCCGGCAAGGTTGACCTGGGCGGCGAAAAGCTCGTCCTGGAGCGCCTTGACCTCCACTGCCATCTGCCGAGTCGTCACACGGGCTTCGAGCAGCTTTGCAACGGTCTCCTTTTCCAGTTTTTCGCGGTCCGCGAGCAGTGTTTCCAGGTCCTCGGCGGATTTTTTCGCCCTGGCGAATTCCAGCTCGCGCCGCTCCAGCCGCAGAGCGAGGTCATGCAGACGCAAGATAGCGTCCTTGTGTTTGGCAAGGAATTGGTCTTGATCGCGCTGAATCGCCGCCAGCGTTTGGTTTTCCATGATCTCGGTCACGATGGCCAGATCCACACAGGCCTGGTCAAAATCGCGCAGGCCGCAAACCACCCGGGCCCGTTTCTCCGCACTGGGGAAAGCGAACTGGCGAGGCGGACGATTTTTGTCCGCTTTTTCACCACCCTTGTCGTCACCCTTGGGGTCAGGGTTGCCTTTGCGGTCGCCGCCGGGCACCTCGACCTCGCCGATCACGGTCAGCAAGAAGGCAACGCAACGGCGCTTCTCGAAATTGTTCCGCTTGATGGGCGCGGCGGAATCGAGCCAGTCGGTCTTGGCCAGGACGTCGTCACAACGCTTCAAGAAAAGGTCCTTGAGCTGATCGAGGGTCACGCCCTCCAGGTCGGCGGCACGGTCGACAAGCAATTTTTTCACTTTGCCGCCAGCCTTTTCGATTTCGACCGGATCGACTTTTTCGCTGGGCCGAAACACCTCCATCGGCTGCAGGACGTCGTACCACATGCGGCGCTTGGCAGCCGAAATCAGCATGTCAGTCAGCTTTTTTTGGTCCTCGGTGTCGTTGATCTTCTTGGCGATGGCATCTGCCTGCCAGCCCTCGGTGCAAAGTGGGTAGAGGATTTTTTTCAGCAGCTCTCTTTTTTCGGGAGCGGTCTTGGCTTTGCCGGCCACGGCCTGGGCCTGCGTGTCAATCTCGCTGGGCAGCCAGTTTTTGAGGCGATTGACTTCCTTGGTGAGCGTGAGCACCGGCTCCGAGGCGCCCGATTCGCTGAAATACCGAGCCAGCATGCTCTGATCGAGATCCTCAACGCGAATGTGGATTTTGGAGTTTTCGTGGACGCCCATGAACTTGCCCTTGGCCTTGCCCCCGCGGCCCTTCACGTAGGCGTCCTTGACGACCGCGGGATCGAGCAGATGCTTGCCCTGCCCACCGGCGTCGGGATTAGTGCCGAGGTCGTTCTCGTCCACCGGCAAGCCGGCTATCGCCAGATCGCGCAGAAAAATCGCCCTGGCCCATTCCTGCCTCTTGGCGAAGTCCACGTACAGCACCGCGCCCAGCCCCACCGCGGCCAACAAATTGAAAACGATCAGCAGCATGGTCAGCAGCGATGTGCGGGGACGCGGTTTATCAGGCTCCGGAGCTTCGACGGTGTCGACCGGCTCGACGGGTTCTGCCGGTTCACCGGGTTCGACGGGTTCCGCGGGTTCGCCAGGCTCGGCTGCTTCGGCAGCTTCGACTTCTTCAACCGCGTCGATTTCCTCAACCGCGTCGACTTCTTCAACCGCGTCGACCTCTTCGACTTCTTCGACTTCTTCGATTTCGTCGGTTTTTGCCATGGAAGGAGCGTCTCAAAAGGTGTTGCGTTGCCCAACAGAGAACGACACGTTGATCTGACCAACCATGATTGTGACAAATCGCATCAAAGATTCCAAGGGCTTTGCGCCATGAAAATGAGCGGCAGGGGTAACAACTGCGGATTGGGCGCTGTTTACTCAAAATGCAGGGGTCGCGCCTTTGCAGCGGTCGCTGTTGTGACGCATAATAGAATTGTGAAGAGCAAAAGACGGAGAACGCGCTAATGGCTGTGGACGCCGGCAAAACCGCGCTGCGAATGGTCGGAAAATACGAACTTTTCGACAAAATCGCTGAAGGCGGCATGGGAACCGTGTACAAAGCTCGCGATCCGAGCACGGGCGAGACCGTTGCCGTCAAGATCGTGCCGCCTCAAGTCGCCAAGAATGCTGTCCTGATGAAGCGGTTTGAGCAGGAATACATCATCGCCAAGGCACTCGACCACCCCAACATTGTCCGGGCCGTCGATTTCAACTATGACGGCGCCTCGCCGTACCTGGTCATGGAATACGTCGACGGCGAGTCCCTCGGTCAACGGATCGAGCGGGACGGCAAAATCGCCGAGGCGGAGGCGATTCGCATCGTAGCCCAGGTGGCTCAGGCGTTGCACAAGGCCCACAAGCAAGGTGTCATTCACCGCGACGTCAAGCCCGATAACATTTTGCTGACCGCCGACGGCACCGCTAAACTCACGGACCTCGGCCTGGTCAAGGAAGTGGAAACCGACCTGAACTTGACACGCACAGGCCGCGGCCTGGGTACGCCCAGTTTCATGGCGCCGGAGCAGTTCCGCAATGCCAAGAACGCCGACGCCCGCTGCGACATCTATTCACTTGGCGCCACGCTCTACAACATGCTCACGGGGCAGCTGCCGTTCAAAGCGGCCCACCCGTTGGAGGCATGGATGAAAAAAATCAACAACGAGCTGGTGCCCGCGCGCGACCTGGAGCCGACGATTTCCGAGCGGATGGACTGGGCGTTGCGCCGCTCCATGAGCGTCGACAGGGACGAGCGGCCTGCCAATTGCCGTGAATTCGTGGAAGATCTTACCGGCCACAGCACGCGCAAGATTACGCAGTCGACGGAGGTTCCCGTCCAGGATGTTTGGTATCTCTACTACACCGACAACGATAATGTGACCCAGACGGTCAAGGGAACGCTGCAGGGCATTCGGCGGTCGTTGAAAGACGGCGTGCTGGGCGACGGCTCCACGGTGCGGGCCGCCAGGTCCAAGACCGGGCCCTTCGAGCCGTTGCGCAATCATCCGGAGTTTCGCGACGTGGTGTTGCCGCTGCAGAAAAAGACGCCGCCGCAGCTGCCGCTGAGGAACGCGGACGGCACACATATCCTCGACCAGTCAAGATCGCAGCCAGCCGCCCAACAACCTAACCCGGCCAATGCTGGGCGGCCGACCGCTGGCAAGACTGCCGCTCCGACCGCCACGGCGCCTCACGCCGCCGTGAATTATCCACCCCTGGCCCCTCATATCCATTTGGGACCAACCTCGGTCGGCATCGATTGGGGGAAATGGTTGGTAATGGTTATATGCGCGTTGGGCCTGGCAGCGGCCGGATACTTGCTGCTGCCGGTCCTGATGCGATAAAGCACGTCCACCAAGCAGTTCCAAGCGTTTCAAATAACCCGAATCCAACCGCGACGGCGTTTGTCACGTTGTCACATTGCGCCGTCGGCGTTGGCTTCAGGCTAAACGAACAAGGTCGGCGTTGGGTCCGGGTAAAACGAATGCTTATTGCGCCGCTCAACTTCGGCTGAGCGTGGGCGCCGCTCGGTGATGTCGCACCTGCTATGGGGCGTGGCGTTGTCCTGGTTGACCACCTTCTCATAGGCCTCTTGCGCCACGGGTCCGAGTTGGTCGAGATCCGCCAGGCAGGCCAGAGTGTGTTCGCGGTAGATCGTGATCTCGTCCGTGGCGGGCACGGCCATCAGCGTCCTGCCGTCGACCGCTTTGGACGCGGCCGCGCGCACGCGATTCTCGCATGGCCCCGGCGCCATGGCTAGCATGTTCAACTCGCTCGCCGGCGGCGAGGCCACGACCTCGGGACTGGCTGCTTCGAACACCTCCGCCAGGTCGTCCTCCAACCCTGTGTCATCTCCATTCTGCTCAGGTTGGAAATGCTGCAAATAGATTTCCACGGCCCCGGCATCGCCGAGCCTGGCGCGCATAAAGGCTCGCGCTTCCTTGTGCATGGCCGGCGCCAAAGATTTGAGCACATTCGCGGAGGTCACGCATACATGCAGGAGAGCCTTGAATTGGGTGCGGATCATGGCTTGCATGCGCTTGTCGAGCTCCACCAGCTCCTCGGCGCCGACACCGCATTCCAGTTGCTTGATCGCCTCATCCACCGATTTGCAGCCGTTGGCAGACAAGTAGCGGCCCGCGCCGGCGCTTGCTTTGGTCCTATCTTGACATTGGCCTCGGTGAAAACGGCAGCCAGGTCCTGCAATCGGGCGCGGCAAAAATCGACTTCTCGCAACTGATCGGAAAGCAAACCTCTCAGGCTCACATACAAGGCCGTGATGCGCTGCATTACCAGGCCCTGGTAACTGCACTTGGGATACGCCTTGAGCAGCTCGACCAGCTCACCTATCACCGCGGCCGTGCCCCCGGGGCCGCGCTTGGCAAAGGGCGGCTTCCACGTCGAGGAATGCGTGCTTTGCCCTGGCGTCTCCGTGAGTGCGTGAATCCGCTGGTAAAGAGCGGTCGCCCTATGCTGCAGCTCCAGGGCCAACTGCTCATGGGCTTCGAGGGCCTTTTCCACATGACGCCGCATTTGCCGCAGCGCCTCTTCCGCGCCGGCCAACCGATAATTTGGATCTTCGATCAGGCAAACCGCAAGCTCCGCCAGCTTCTGCTCGAATTGATCCACGACCTTTTCACCTGTTTCCTGGAGAATGGTCTCCAACGATCCAGGCTGGTAGTTATTCGGCTCGCCGACCGGGGTTTGCGGACGGCATTCCTCCGGCACACCCACCAGTTGCTCCAGCTTTTCCATGGCGTCCATGACCACGGCAAAATTGGGAATGGCCTCACTGGCCTTGCTGGTGCGCGGCGCCAGCGCCGTGGCGACCGGTTGGTGGATGGCCTGAAAGGCACTTTCAGGCGCTTGCCCCAGCGCTGCTTCGCACGCTTGCTGGTAACGGGCGATGAGCTGATCGGCCGTGAAACCGTTTTGCTCCCATTGCTCGTTGGCCCACTCCTTGACGGCTTCGGCGAGCGGCTTGGCGTTTTTGGACATCCAGCGCTCGACCACTCGCCGGCAAACAATGTACGCGGCCTGATCGAGCAGCTGGCGGCGCGGCCAAACCAACCTGTAAAGGCCCGCGGTCTGGTACAGCGGACCGCGCACGCTGCGTGCTCCCGGGCCCAGTCCTTGCGTGCTCTGGTGCTGGGTCGCGGATTCGCCCTGATGCCGGATTTCGTCGGCGGCCCGGCCCAACGCGCTGGTGCAATCCTCAAAGATGAGACGGGCAGCATTGGATGTTAGTTTCGCCAGGCCCGCGGTCAAGGTCAAGCCGCCGAATGCCTCGTCGGTCAAGGTCGCTTCCGGCGCTTCGGGCAAGGTGAAGAACAGGCAACGATCCAGCGGCGGCCCCTTCCAGGTAAATTGCGGTGCATTGTCGCGAACTTCGCCGAGCTCGTATTGCGCGGTAAAGACCGTGTGCTTGGCGCTGAAGTGGTTTAGTTCCGTGAGCGCGGCGAATGTGTTGGCCAGCTCCGGCGTGCGCCGGGCATCTTTTTGAGCGGGCGGCAGGAAGCACAGGCCCACGACCTCCGCTTCCTCGTGGCCCAGTTGCTTGAGCTTTTGCCTCGCCAAATAGGCCAGATCGATGAACATGCCGCTGCCGGTGCCCCCCGCCAGGCTGGTGACGATGTAAACGCGCGGCACGGCGCTGCGCGGCGTGAGACCGGTTTCGCGGGCGACTTTGTCCAGGGCCTGTTTAGCGCAGCAGGCCTGTAACTCATCTTCCAGGCGCCGGCCAATGCTTTTGAAACTGTCGGCAAACGCCAGCCGGCCCAGGACGCGGACACCGCACGCGGTTTGCTGGCGGGGCATGCGGTAAACCATCTTAGCAGGGAACCACCGCTCCAACCCCGAATTGCCGCCGCGGGGACGGATGTAATGGCTGGGCCTGTGCAAGCGGGCCACCAGGACCTCGTTGGTTCGCAACGCCACCTGGTCGCGCCCGCGTGTCGCACACAGGGCGACCTGGGGGTCGGTGTCGATGTAGAGCATGCGCAGAGAGGGAAAGACCTCCGGCAAGCCAAAACTGTCGAAAGTCTCTTTCCGCAATTGCCGGAGCGTTGCCAGTCCCAGCGTGCCCAGGCCGAGAACCACGGTTGGCACCAGCAAGGCCTGGCCCTTGGTTGACGCGGCCGGCTCGCGCTCGGCCTGCGCGGCCGGGGCCTTGTCAGCGCCGATTTTTTCCTTGAGGCTGACGCGCCCGGATTTCCTGGGTGTCGCCGCGGGCTCCGCGGACTTGTCGGCGATTGCCGCCGGCGCTGGCTCACTGCCCGTGGGCGCCGCGGCGGGCGCGGTTTGGGCGGTCCTGGCTTGATTGCTCTGGGTTTTTTCCCCGTCGCTGGCAGATTCCTTGGAGCCGCGTTCCACGGGAACCGGCTGACGAACCAGCGCGGCCGGGGTCACCTGGGTCTGCCCTGCGTTGTGCAGAGCTTGCACCAATGCCCGGCAGCTGGGGAAGCGATCCTCGTGGTGTTTGGCCAGGGCTCGCAAGATAATCGGTTGATCGTCCTTGGGCAGTGACTTGAGATCGGGCGTGCCCTGGCAGTGCTGCATTACCAGCTGGCGCAGCGTCGTGCCCGAATAGGGCCTTTGACCGGTAAGCAATTCTTGGTATACGATGGCCAGGCTGTATTGATCGCTGAAGCGGCTGACCTTGCCCTCGAAGGTCTCCGGAGCCGCATACACGGGCGTCACGCCGCCGGTCACCGACGCCAGCATTCCCTCCAGGTCCTTGACCAGGCCGAAGTCCGCGACCTTGACGTGGTTGTGGACCAGAAACAGGTTTTGCGGCTTGATGTCGAGATGCTGGAGCTGATGCTCCGTATTCATCAGATCGAGGGCTTCCGCGGTGTCGTCGAGGTAGCGGTGCAGCTCTTCGCGCGGGATGCCTGGAAGGCCCTGCACCCGGCATTCGCGGAAACGGTCCCAGAGCGTGCGGTCGGCCAGTTCCGTGACAATGATCAGCTGGCCGTCGATGATGTCGAATCGTTCGACGGAAAGAATGAACGGATGGCGCACGGTGATGACGCGTTTGAGGGCCTTGAATTCCTGGCCGGCACGCGCACCTTCTTCGTCGGCGGCTTCCAGGTCGCCGTAGACGAATTTGATCGCCTTGAACATGCCGCCCGGCGCTTCCGCCTTCCAGACTTCGCCGAAACCGCCTCCGCCCAGGCGCTCGATCAGCCGATACCCGGGGAGGGGCTCGGCATTGCTCTCGACGCGTACTCCCATGAGCCATTTGTCCTGAATTGTGAACCGCGCAGCCCAAGGAACGGCAGGCGCGGCGTGTGCTCCTCCACCGAGATTGGCAGGTCTCGGATTCCACCTCTATACCCTAGCTCCGGTTTCCAGCCCCCGCAAATGACCGCCGGCGCATAAAATCCGTTTGTGGAACACGCACTATCCATCAAACAACCCTGGGCGACATTGGTGGCACACGGGGTCAAGAGCATCGAAATCCGCCGCTGGTCAACCCGGCAACGGGGCCGCGTCTTGATTCATGCCGGCCGAACTCCCGACGCACGGGAGGATACCTGGGCGCATGTTCCGTCCGGCCTTGGCTCCTTTGCCCAACTCCAGGGCGGCATCGTCGGCGAAGCGCAACTTGTGGATTGCAGGGTTTACAACTCCCGTGAGGCCTTTGCCCGCGACCGCCCCCTGCACTTCAACGACCCTGCCTGGTTTCAGGATCCCGTAATGTATGGGTTCGTGTTCGCCGGCGCCCGGCCATTGCCCTTTCGCAGCTTACCGGGGTCGCTCTATTTCTTTGAGGTTCAGGAGGTCCCGCGTCCGCCAGCCAAGGTCGCGACGACCGGGTTGCTCGTCAGCGTCCGCAGTGCCGCGGAGGCCTTGACAGCCCTAAGTGGAGGCGCTGATTTGATCGACGTCAAGGAACCCAACCGCGGCCCATTGGGCCGTGCGAGCGGGGTGGTGATCAACGATGTGATCCACCAGGTCGCCGGCCGGCGGCCCGTGAGCGCGGCCCTGGGCGAACTAGCGGAATCTCCCAGTCAACGAATCTCGCGCGGTTTGAGTTTTGTCAAATGCGGGTTGGCAAATATCGGCGACGGCAAATATTGGCAGAAGGGACTGATCGCTTTTCGCCAAGGCATCGCTCGTCTGCCGCAGCCGCCGCAGGTTGTGACCGTGGCCTACGCCGACTGGAAAATGGCCGCCGCGCCGCCCTGGTGGGATGTTGCCAAGTTTGCGCTAAATGATGCGGGCGGCGTGCTGCTGCTGGACACCTTTGACAAAACACGGCCCGCAAACGGCCAGCGGTCGTCGACGCTGCTCGATTGGCTCAAGCTCGAAGAGATCGAAAAACTGTGTCAGCAGTGTCACAATGCCGGGATTCGCATTGCCCTGGCCGGTTCTTTGCGTCTGCCGCAAATCCTCCGGTTGCTGCCGGCCCGGCCGACGTGGTTCGCGGTGCGTGGCGGCGTTTGCGAGGCCAACCGGCGTGACGGCGCGGTCCATGTGCTCAAGGTCCGAGATCTTGCCGAACTGCTGCGCTGGCAGCAGCGCGGCACCATTGCCGAAAGTTAATCATCGTCACCTCCACTTTTGGTGGCGCAGTCACCAACAAGTCCGCAAATGCCGGGTCAACAGCCTTTCCCCATGGGCCGTCGGCTGGCACATCGCAGGACTTGAGAAGCACGAGTTTGCGGAGGCCGGCTACCTGGGCGACGCGGAAAGCCAGGGCATCGCTGGTCACGGTCCAGCAATGCGGCAAATGGCCTGGCCGGGCCTCGTCGGCAACCGCGAAGGTGTGCATGTCTAGGATCGGTATTTGCCCGCGCAGCCAGGCGCTGTGCCGGTCAGCAATGTTGTCAATAACCATGCCCCCGGGCAGCCGGGCAGCAAGCAGGTGCGCGGTGAACTGGAGTGCCCGTAGCGCAAGCCAATGAGAGCATTCTTCACCCAATTCATCAAGGCCGTCGACCTGGCGCACCAAATCCGCGGCGGCACCCCCACCTGCGATGAATAGCACCCGTTTTGCCGACTGGGCGTCAAGCCATTGCCGCAACAATCGGCCAAGCTCCGGCACGTCGCACAAGCTGCCGCCCACCTTGACGACCATTTCATCAGCCATTTTTTCAAGACCTCTCCGCTGCTAGCACCGCGACGGCATAGGCACAGGCGGCCGTCGATCGTTCGCGGCCTAACCGAGCTGACATGCTCACCAGCCGAGGCCGCCGCGTCTTGGCGGCCCTCGCCCTCCTGTGCGGCCCAGATGTCTGAGCGTAAGCGTTGGCTGCACGCCGGGCCAGGAACTCTCCAGAACCGGCCACCACCACGGCTTGCGGGTAATGCCCAAGCCCGGCCACAACCTTGGCAATCGCCTCGACCATTTGCTTAAGCTGTGCACGTGCCGCTAGCCGGGCGAGTTTTTTTGTCTGGGCCAGTGACAATTCGCCGCGATCAGCGCAGAGCATCCGGGCCAAACGACCGTAGGCATGAAACGCCGTGGCCGCCTGGCCATTAGCGGTTTGAAAATCGCCGGCGTCTTCGGGCAGATCGCCGCGGAGCAGGTAAACGTCGAGCATGGTGGCAAACAACTCCGCGGCGACTTGCCCTTGCGGCAAGACCGCGCAAACAGGAGTGCGCCGGACACCTGTGTAAACGAGTTCGGCGCTATTGAGCCGGCCGACGTCAGTTCGCCCCTTGGGAACGGGTTTACCGTCCAGCATCGGCACAACGTCAGTCGTTGTGGAACCTGTATCCACAAGCAAGGCAGGACCGATCGGCACAAATCGTCCGGCAAACGTCGCCGTGGCCAACCAATTCGCGGCCGCCACGCGTTGGGCGCTGTCGCGAGCCTCGTCGACATCAACGAATGTGCTGTCATTACACCAAACCCAAAGCGGTTTGCGCGGCGTGGCCATTACCACGGCGTCCAGGATCGCGTGGACCCCGTCCTGCTTGGTGTCAAAGCAATCGCACAATTCACCGGTCATGGTGACCGCGATTTCATCAAATGTGGGTGCAGCTGCCACCAATTTGGTGAGGGCCGTAGGCACCATCTCTGGATGCTTCCACAGCTCGAACGGCACCGTGAGAGCGGTGCCGTCGCTGTGCGCCATTTTGAGATTCGCGCCGCCGATGTCGAGGCCCAGTACGCGTTTCACTTGATTTCAATGCCCCAAGCCAGGCACACGACCAGCCAAAGCGCCGGCCAGATAAGCAGGACCAGGCAAAATGTGTGCGTCCAGGGGTAGCGCCAGACGCGCAATCAAGCCGATGAGGGTCAAAAGAGCCGCCAGGGAGCCCAGTGCCAAAACGCCCACGGCGTAGCCAAGGTAGATCCATCGTTTGATGGCCGTCGGCTCCATCCTTTCCGGCAATGTTCCCCCGAAATGCTGCCAAATGATGAGCGCGACCAGGGGCAGCGCTGCCAACCAGGCCAGTGCCCAAAGCCATTCCCCGCTGCTCGTCGGCTCCTGGCGGCCGCGGAGCCATTGCGTCAGGAAAAATACCGGCCAGAACAGCAAAGGGCCCAGGGACATCAATAGCAGTCTGGGTAGCAATGTGCAGCAAATATTCCTTGGATGGCGACGGCGTGTCATCGGCACCCTGGGCCGCCAACCCGCTCCAGTCCGCGAGGATTTGTGCCAGCGCGAAGCCGACCAGGATGAAGAAAAAATCAAACCACGTCGGCCGGTGGGCCGGCGAGTAGCGGGGGATTGTCGCCACTGTGCGGTCGATCGGCACCGGTGCTGCGGGGAGTCGGCTCATGAGGCGATGGTACCATGCTGACGGGGAGTGCTGCAAGAACTTCGAGTCATTTCCTGGTCGGCATATATTTGCTCGCCCATTCCATGACCGCCTTATGCTCCGCCGCCGTGAAGACATGGCCGCCCGTGTGCATCATGAAGGCGAGTTCGCCGCTTGCCACGGGCACATCCGCTTGGGGCATTTCGGCAACGCCCAGTCCCTTTTTGCCGAGCAGCCGATAAATGGGATCGGCGGCGACGCAGGCCTCAAATCCACCTTTTGCATCCACCCACAACTCGGCCGTGCCGCCGGTAATAAAGCACAGCCGTGGGGCCACCAGGCCAATGAAGTAATGAGAATCGAAGGGCATATCATTCCAGCGGCCAACCCATTTTTTCACATTGGCACAGTAATTCTGGGCAAAAAGCTGGGCCTGGTCGTCGAGGGTCTCGCCGAAATCCCGGCGAATGATCGCGGCTCCCATTTTGCCTGAGGAAGTCGGCACCACCAGGAAAATGCGCGGCTCCAGGGCCGCCGTGCAGAGCACCTGCTTGCCGCCGGTGGAATGTCCTGAGATGCAGATAAATCTGGCGTCCACGTCCTTGTCGGTTTCGAGGTAATCGATGGCCCGCGAAAAGCACCAGGCGGTGATGCGGTAATTGCCCCAGAAGTCGCCGGGTCGCTGGCCCTCGGGCGCCGTCATGCTGATGAGCGTCCCGGTCGGTGAACTGATGGTGCCCCAGCCCCAGCCCTTGGAAAGGCACTCCTGTTGGCTCAGGCCGCCGAAGAACACGGGGACTGGGCCAATGCCGGCCGGCAGAACGAGGGTGACAGTGATATTGTTTGCACCCTTGCCGCCTTTTCCGCCGGTCGCCGGGGCGGGAATGCCATTCGCACTGACAAACCTGCCGACGATGGTTTTCTTAATGGTCTTGCCGTCATTTACATTGCTGGTGACTTCCCAAACCACCTTCGGCGCGTTATCAGGAACTCGGCCGTAGAACTCAGTTTCAACGATTTTGACGATTTCCGGCCGGCGCTGTTTGAACCATGTTTCAGCATTCTGGACAGCTTTGCCGTTGCCCAGGAGCAGTGGGTCGGGCAGCTTGTAGGTGCCGGCCTCGGCCTCGTCATAATTCGTCCAGTGGCCGCTCGACGCCCAGCGATAGAGGTCGGTGCCGGGCAAGGTCTTGCCGGCCTCGTCCTTCTTGTAAAAGTTGTTCCGCCTTTGCATGGTGTAGCCGGGCGGCGGCATGGTCAGGCTTTCGATATTCCTGACGTCGCCGGGTGGCGCGGGAATGGGTCGCTTGGGGTTGAAGCTAGGCGGCAGCTCGCCGGGAGGCTGGGCATCATTTGCGGTCGTATCTGAACTGGCGACCGCCGAGGCACAAAAAGCGATAATGAGGAACATCAGGAATTGGAAAAAGGCGGCCGGCCGTTGCGGGGTTTTGATGACGATCATGGAGAGAACCTCGGAAAACGCTGGAAGTAGGTCCGGCTTGCCGAGCCGGACCTGTTCGCCACTACCGTTCGATGCTAAGCCTTTGCAGTGCAGGCGTCAACATGTTACCTGGTCAATTGCAGACCCCTACACATCCCCCTGAACGAATACCCTCTGTTGCCGCCTGCACCATCTTACTCACCTTGATTCTCCAGGACCCGCACGGGGTTGCCGCCACGCGCGGTTTCGTCTAATCTCAACCCCCCTGCACACCCCTATGACATGAAACCGCTCACGGCTGGGAAAGGATGAGCACGGATGACAGCAAATGCAACGGTTTCGTCTCACGTCGTTGTCATTCTTTGCCAACCTTACGCGAAAGAAAGTGATCACGGAACGCTGGTTCGGTGCCGAGGCGCCGAAGGATCGCTGGGTTTGATCCGGAGCCCGGCTGCCGCCTACGCCTGACGACGAAACTGGTATAATCACAGGAAGGATGACGCGACCTCCTTGCTCGCTTCGAGGAGTCCGAAGGAATGAGCGATCGACTGATCGAAATGCGGGCCAACGCCTTTGCAGTCGAACTGCTCGCCCCGATCAAATCTTTCGTCAAACCCGACGGAACCCTGATGACCGATGAGGAAGCGGAAGAGCTTTCCCCACTGCTCGAGGTGAGTACGGTGGCCATTCACAGACACGGGCAGAATCATCGACGATTGCGTTGCGAATTTGTCTAAAACACCTTGCTGTCCAGCGGTTCGCCGAAGTCTCGGTCTGGGCGGTGTTCGCCAAGTCCCCTTTTCTGCGCCGCTTGCGTGCACTGGCACGCACTTGATCGCGGAACAATCACAGTGTCCGCGGGCCATGGGGCTGGCCGGCCGCGAACACCTCTTGCAGTTTTCCATTCTGGTAACGGAGAATAAAGTTGCGCCTACATGAAAGGTGTGACTCCAAAGACTCCGGGAGGAACAGGTCGTTTCTGTGCCTTATTGGTCTCAAAATTGTCCGCTGTGTGGCGGCTATGTTGCTGATTCGCTTTTGGAATGCGCGGCACCTAAAGGACCGCCATTGGCGCTCCTGTTGCAGATAAAGCCAGGCGCAGTGCCGTCGTGTGCATATTGCCACCACGCTATCGGCTTCGACGATCAGGGATTGCTTATGCACCCTAGACCCGAATTGACCTTGCCGGAAAATGAATTCCTCCATGCCTGGATGTGGGCTGAGGCCCACGCTCAGGATGCCGGCGCATCCCTGGTGAAAAAACAGCAAATTGAAAACGCTCCTTTCGCAGCCCCCATGCTCGCGGACATTGCGGTCGCAACGCTGTCGCCTGCCCAGCAGGTGGCGGTGGCCAATAGCCCCAAGCCTTTGGGAAAACCCTCATGGCCCTGGGCATTCGAGTTAGAACTGCTCGCTCGTCACCAAGAGGCCAAAGCGTGGCTAGAAAACAGCAGATTCTGCGCCACGGCGGGTGGCACACCCTGAAACGGCAGGGTGGCACAGCAGAATGGGCGGCACGCTCCGTAACGCCGACTCGATTACTCGGGGTTAGCGACAAGGGGCGTGCCGGGCGCGACTGGATTACGAAGACCACCCTTGGTCTGGCCATCGCCGTTAACTCATCAGGTCGCGGCGGCGTTAACGAACGTGCCAATCAAAGGTCGGTAAACCGCACACCGCTGATTAGGCGCGCTCGCACGCCCAAAGGTTTGAATGGGCAGGCTAGGCGTGCGTGGCTGCGTGTTGGAATCATTGCCCATTCAAACCTTTGAGCGTGCCACCCCGCCGTTTCGCAAACCCAGACGCTGACCGAGCAATTCATCGTCATCATCACTTGCAACAACGAACAGGAGCAGCTCGCCTTGCTCCGGCGCTTCAAACACGAGGGCCTCGAATTCCCGGCCAGGGATCGCCTAGACACCATTGCCGAAAAGCTTTATGACGCCTACGCCGCCGCCGCCATCGAAGCCGGCCGGCCCAATGCCGCCAGCAAGCTCCATTGGTGCCAGCAACCCGAAAGCCGGATGAAGAAGGCCTTAACCGATGGACCAATCCACGATAGTTAGACCGGGAACCTGTTCAAAATCCCGACGATTGCGTGTGACAAGGGTTCGATTACTCGCAAGTGCTGTAGCCGCGATTTTAAGGTCTCTGGTGCCAACCCGGAGTCGCTTGGCCAGAAGATCCTGAAATCGGAGTTCGCAGGTTTGGTCAAACGGCTGCACGTTGATCGAATGCAAGAACCGGATGGATTCTGCCAACTTGGCGTAGGCGCGAACCCTTGCGTCACTTGTGAGGCGCCGTGACAGGACAGCAAGACGGCCGGGCAATGATTCTTCCGCCGACACGACACTGATGGCGAGCAGGGCGGGAGAGTGGGCAGCCAATTTTTCGCGCAAAAGCGCATGACCTTGTTCGTGGAGAGTCAGGTGATCAGTGTCCAACAGGTACTGAGTCACTCTGCGTTCTCCGCCTCACGGGCCTTCTTCAATTCGTCCAGGTATGCTGAAAACTCAGGATCGGTAGCCGAACGCCCGAAGCTATCCAGCCACGGGTTGCCAGCGCCATTAAGCGGAACACTGACGCTGACGAGTTTTCCAGTCCCGAGCCACGCTGCCAGGGATTGGCGGACCCGATCGAGGGCGGCAGTTTCCGTTTTGGCTTCCTCCTTGATATTCGGAAATCCAAGCGCCTGTGCTGTGAAATGATCAGGCGCGTCACAGCGCACAACAACAAGATGCTCCACTGGTCACCCTCCTTTTGCAAATAAATGGCATTTGCCATTATAGCTGCAGCTTGCGAGGATTGGCAGGCCGAATAACCCGAGGGTCATGGCATCGGCAACCGCATCAGCGCGTTCTGTGCTTCCTTGTTCATCAGCCTTGGCTACCGCGCCGTTTCGACAACCACCCACCCGGCCATGATCCGCAGCCGCCTGGCCTCAGCCGATTGGCGCATGACCCGCAAACCGTCCTTCGCCGCCCGCGACGCCCCGCAATGGAAGCGGGCCACCATGCGCCTGACCGCCGGCTTCGAGTTTATCGGCCCGCCCGCCCCATCCATCCTGGCCAAAACCCTCATCGGTGCCTGATGCCAAAGAAATCGCTGCTGCCAACCCCTGAGATCACCAACCAGATTTGCTCGTTCATCCGGGCCGGCGGCTTTCCGCACGTCGCCGCCGAGGCCGCGGGCGTTCCGCGTCTCGTTTTCGAGGATAGTCACCCGGATGGGCAAGAACCATCGGCCCGCAGATCACCACCAACAACCAAAGCCTCAATCTCATGATGCACCCGGAAATGCTTGCCATCTTCCAAACGCTCATGCACCTGCTGGCACCGCATCCCGAACTGCGAACGCAAGTGGCCGCCGTCCTGGCCGGCGCGGCGCTGCCCGCGATCGAAGCCGAGGTCGTGCCCGCCCAACCGCCCAACGACAATTCATGATCCGCACGGCCAGCATCTATCGTCATCAAACGATCCGCGCTAAGACCACGCTGCCCTATACTCTTTGCCAGTTCCGGGAACACGTGACGATGTACTTGCGGCACCTCGTTTGCCTTTATTGCAAGGAGGCGCTGACGCCTGGCAACTTCAGCGCCGACCACAACATCCCGATGGCCAGAAGCGGCAGCACCGACGATTTGAATAACATCACGATTTGTTGCACGCGGTGCAATCAGATCAAGGGTCAGCTGACCGGGGAGGAGTTTTTCGCGTTGCTCTTGCTGGCGAACCAGTTTGAGCCGCAGGCGAAACGCAGCCTGTTGGCCAGGCTCAGGGCAGGGGGCAAGCTGACCCGAAACTAACAGTGGAACGCCCTGCAAGGGCGTGATGAGCGTGTGAAGCATAACATCTAGCACGCCTGTGCCGGGAGTGCCGCCCGCCGACAGGAATTAGAGGCGAACGCGCATGACGTGCCATTTCTGTCCCTACCAAGCAGCTCACAGTTCGCGATTTTCCCTAGCGGAAAGCGGGGGTTACGATCACATTCAGCGCATGCTGTCTCCTCCGCCAGTTTATAAGACTGGTGCGCCACCAAGACGTTGGCCGCCTTCCCTTGCGGAACGGCGGCAAATTGTGCGCAGACAATGAAATGCTCATGGCCAAATAGACACGAGACTGGCCGTCAGGTTCATTTCTAGGAGCTAGTTTTTTTGTTCTTCAGCAGCATCGTCGGTGTCGTCGTCGATCTCGTGTGCTTCGCGAAGCACGTCCAGCCATTGATCTATCGTGAAAGTACATTGAGCAAAATGAATGGTTTGCCTTGGGCTTAAATGCAATTCTCTGGGTATGTGGCCATGAGGTTGATTGCGATCTGATCCTGCGCCGAATGCCAAAGGACGCGATCCGAATCCCTTTATAGTAAATGCAAACCAAATCATGAGCCTTTGGGCTAGTGTCAATTGTTGCGCCAACACTTTTGGTCTTATCGTTGACTTTTTTTGCGATAACTTTGGCATGGTCCTTGTTGATGGGCGGCATAACTATCCCTTCTTACGTAATATCTTACGAAGAATCGCAAGTTGACAAGCCGGCCCTCTTGCCAACTTTGACTCTTTTTCGAGGCTCACAAACATGGCAATCAGCATATCCTTGAGGTTTGCAACGGCATCGACTTCCGTGTTACCTGACGCATTGATGTTGGCATCAAAAAAAGTCGCCACAAATGAATCGCCATCCGGTTGGACGACTGCCGCGATTTCCTGACAAAGATCAAAGGGCTCTGGATCAAGCGAGGTGATCGGAACGACAATAGGTGGACGTTCTTTTAGTTCGTTGTAGGACTTCTTGAGATCAGCCGCATCGCGTTCAAGCCCTTCGATCCGGTCTTTCAGCCCTTGAAGTTCGTTTTCGATGACATCTGTTCGGGATAGATACTCATTTCTTGCAGCGATTTCAGCAGAAAAACTGTGTGCCGCAGCAATAAACGACAGGTTCCAATCGCGTTCCCGACCGTGCATGCGATCATGTGATGGCCAACGAAATTCATTGCGCACATTCCAGATGGTTCTTGCTTATCGTTTTGATAACTCTTAAGCCTGTTTTGTGATTTGCTGATGTGGGCCGCCATTTGATCCTCCTTTCACAACAATAGCTTCAAAAGCTGATTCAATTAACTGTTGGGCATCGACAATGTATGATTCGGTTATCTTTAATTCCTTTGAAACGCTCAAGCGGATTCTCACCGTGTCATTGTCATCGGTCAAACGCCACTCGATTTTTGAAATTGGTGCCCCTTGGACAGAAATTGTAGCTCCTGAAAGCTTGAGTGTGACACCATTATCACTGGCCTGCACGAAAGTAGAGCTAATAATAGCCGGAGTTTTCTGTTTTTTGATGAAATATATTCCCCAAAGCGTTGCATCAACTTCTTGACCAAGAAGGCGGTCAAAAGCCTTGATGATCTCAGCCGTCTTGAATTTTGGCTCTGGCGCACGACGAAAGTTGCTTTCGGCAGTCAATTCGACATGCGCGTGCCTATTGTCCTTACCTCCAAGAATGAGCGCCAAATACCCTTGCTTGTCGGCAAGCTTGTGCCGGCTCATCATCACAGGTTGGTCTTCAATCCATTTAAGAAGAGCCTTGTCGTCCGACTTGAGTTCGGCACAAATTCCCAATTCTCTGCACTCAGTGATCCTCACTTTTGGCACAATCAGCGGCATGGAAAAGCCTCAACTCGTTATCCAACCTGAATGCACAATGTCAATTGCAGTGGTATGTCCTGCATAAAAATCGGCAACGAAACAGCCACAGCACCATAACACTAGCTTATTCTGATGCCGTAAACTTGTCAATATCGGTATGCAGCAAATCTTGTGCCAAACCGTTTCCAGGCGCTTTTTAACTGTACCACTACCCGCACTTGACATCGACCAGCTGCTCGACGAATATAAACTCACGTTTCACTCCCCCTGGTAGCAACCCGCCCGGTCATTCCGGTATCGGACCTCCCAGGGGGATTTTGCGTTAACCGCTTCTCGACTCCCCTCCCACAACCCCCGCCCCCCCGCTCATCATCGCCCTCATGACACCGCAACAGCTTCTCGCTGCCATCATCGACCCCACCCGCATTCTCGCCGCCCAGGGCCTGACGCCCGACCCCTGGCAACGCGAACTCCTTTACAGCAGCAACCGCAACATCCTCCTCAACTGTTCCCGTGGCGCCGGCAAGTCCCGCACCACCAGCGCCCTGGCCCTGCACACCGCTCTTTTCACGCCCAAGGCTCTCGTCCTGCTCATCAGCCGCAGCCAGCGCCAGGCCGGCGAACTTTTCCGCTACGTGAAGCAGGGTTACAGCGCCATCGGCCGTCCCATCCACGCCATCAAGGAAACCGAAACCCAGCTCGAATTTGCCAACGGCTCGCGCATCGTCTGCCTGCCCGGCAAGGAAGAAACCATCCGCTCCTTCCAGGGCGTCCACCTCCTGGTACTCGACGAAGCCGCCCGCATCCCCGACGATCTGTTCGCGTCAATCTCTCCCATGACCGGCGTTTCCAAAGGCCGGACCATCGCCCTTTCCACGCCCTTCGGCCAACGCGGCTGGTGGTGGAAGGAATGGCACAACGAGCGAGCCGATTACGTCCGTTTCCGCGTCCCCTGGAACCGCTGCCCCCGCCTCACCAGGGATTTCGTCGACGCCGAGCGCCGCCGTTTCGGCGACAGCTGCGTCGAACAGGAATACGAATGCAGCTTCACCGCGATGGAAGGGTTGGTCTATCCCAACTTCGCCGAGCAAACCCGTACCAACATCATGGCGCCGCCCGGCAAGCTCGTCGGCGGCATCGACAAAGGTTCAAAGCAGTCAGGTTAATTTAATTGACACCAGCCAACCGCCAAAGTAGCCATGTATCCATGGCCCGCCGAATTCGGTGCCCTGATGCTGGTTATGTTTACCACGTCCTTAACCGGGCAGTGGGGCGGCCCACGATCTTCGAGAAGGCGGCCGACTACGCCGCGTTTGAGAAAATCTTCGCTTAGGCCTGCGCTCGCCTGGCCATGCCGGTTTTGAGTTACGCGATCATGCCCAATCATTTGCATCTGGTCGTGAAGCCGGAAAAAGACGGCACACTGAGTAAGTATCTGCAGCGGCCGACTGTGACCCATGTTCGCAGATGGCACTCGCGTCATCATACCGCGGGTACTGGTTCGATTTACCAGGGAAGCGGCGTCCCCTACGGCGAGGAATCCTGGCAAGTGCTGCACGGCCGACGCCCTGGGGCTACAGTCAGGCGCTCAGGCCACGGGGCAGACAGCGATTAAATTAACCTGAGCCCTTTGATTCCCCAGTGAATTGCCTGCTTGTCCAGGTAGAATGACAGTACGAACCTCGCGGAGGAGCCGAACGACGAAAGGAGCAGTGCAATGCACGTGATTGAAACTGTGATCGAAGGCACGCTGAAACCGGATGGCACGCTAGAACTGGACCAGAAGCCGAGGCTGTCGCCGGGAAGGGTTACGGTGGTCCTCCGCCAAGAATCAGCTTTGGCCCCGCCCCCGCAAGAGGATTGGTTCCAGTTCATTACCGCTAGCAGGAAGAAAATGGAGGAGTTCAAAGGGGTCAAGTTAATCTGATTGACATGACCCCTTTGACTGACCCTAGCCCATTCAACCCTTTCAGCGCGCCACGCCTCCGTCGTTGTAGCCCAGGTTGCGCAGTCCTTGGAAAATCGGCGCGATTTTCGCGCCCTTTCCTGCAAATTCCCTGGGTTTTGGGTAGTGGAAACCCGGTTTTGGCGATGTAGTGGAAACCTACCCTATTGATTTTCCCGCGCTGCCGTGGCCATGCTGGGGCCAAGGAGGCTGCGATGTTTCTCAGGCGCTATCGCCGCTCCAAGAAGGGCAAGACCCTCACTTACTTTGCGCTGGTCGAGTCGGTGCGGACCGACGCCGGACCGCGCCAGCACGTGGTCGCGCACCTCGGCGAACTCAATGCCGATCAAGAACGCCGTTGGCAACGCACCGTCGTCTTCCACAATCGCCAAGGCGATGCGGAGCAATTGCGACTTTTTCCCGACGATGAGGACCTTCCTCTTCCCGACGATCCAGACATCGTCCGCGTCCGCGTCGATTCCATCGGTTGGACCAATGGCCGTCGCTTCGGCGATGTCTGGCTCGCCCGCTGGCTGTGGCACTTTCTCGACCTGGAGCGCATCGTCGATCGCCATGTGCCGCAGGGCCAAGAAGACGTTCGCCCCGCCGACATCGTCGCCATCGAGGTCATCAATCGCCTCTGCCAGCCGTGCAGCGAATTCGCCTTGGCCGAGCAGTGGTATGCCTCCACCGCCCTGGAGGAATTGCTCGGCGTGCCCGACGCCCTCGTCACCAAGGACCGGCTCTATCGCACTCTCGACCGCTTACGCGGCGTCCAAGTCGCCATCGAGAACGACCTCAAAGCACAACTCGGCACCTTGTTCCAACTCGACTACGAACTGCTGCTCTACGACCTCACCAGCACTTATTTTGAAGGTCTCGCCGAGGACAACGACCTCGCCAAACGCGGCTATTCCCGTGATCATCGCAGCGATTGCAAGCAAATCGTCATCGCTCTGATCGTCACCCGTGACGGCTTTCCACTGGCCCATCAGACCTTCGCCGGCAACACCCGCGATCTCAAGACGGTTCGCCACATCGTCGGCGCCATCGAAACCCGCTTCGGCAAAAGCCAGCGCGTCTGGGTCATGGATCGCGGCATGATCGACGAAGACTCGCTGGCTTTCCTCAACGAAGAAGGCCGACGCTATCTGCTCTCCACGCGCCGCCATGCCCTTCAGGAATTTCAAAGCGAGTTGACCAATGCAGGTTGGCAGCGGTTGCCGAAAAACCCCGACGTCCAAGTCAAACTGCTCCAGCGCGGCGAGGTTCATTACCTGTTGGCCCGCAGCAAACCACGCCGGCACAAAGAGCGCGCCATGCGTCGCCGTCAACGCCGCGGCTTGGCCCAGGCCCTCAAAAAACTGCTCTTGCGCATCAACGCCGGCCGACTCAAACAGCGTGACAAAATCGTCGAAGCCATTGGCCGACTCAAAGCACGCTTTCCGCCGGCGCATCGTTTCGTGACCACCAAGGTGAGTCCACGCGGCCGATTCAGCTATGTCTGGAACGTCGCCAAGTTCAAAGACGCCCTGGCCCGCGACGGCGCTATCTGCTGCGCAGCAATCAGGCCGGTTGGTCGGCGCAGGAGTTTTGGGAAACGTACATGCAACTCACTGTGGTGGAGCGCGCCTTCCGAGTCCTGAAAACCAACCTGTTACTGCGGCCGATTTGGCATCACTATTCCGGTCGTTGCGAGGCTCATGTCTTCGTCTGTGTGCTGGCCTACGCGTTGTGGAAAACGTTGGACCACCTGGCCAAGCGTGCCGGCTTGATGACTTTGATCCATAAACCAGACGAAGACCACGGCACCGCCATCGCCCAACCGCGACCCATGACGCCGGAGATCATCCTGCGCGAACTGGCCCGGATTCAGCTCGGCGACATTCACTTGGAAACAACCGACGGCCGCCAGCTGGTATTTGCTCGGGTCGCCCGCCCCCAAGGCGAGGCCAAACGCATCCTGGCCGCTCTCCGCCTGGAAATGCCCGAACGCTTGAGTCCCGACCACGTTTTGTAGTGAAAACCGATCCGGCCCAGGCTTCAAAAAACCAGGGAAAACCGCTCGCTGTACACTATTTGTTCACTATCCACTGCGCAACATAGGGTAGAACTCGTCGCTGCTCTCGAAGCCGACGAAGACGCTGAAGAGGTTCAAGCTGGAATTGACCCAGCCGCTGAGGCCGGCGGCGTCGCTGGGCCGCTGCAGCACGCCCTCGTAGTAGCCCTCGAAGTCGTTGGTGCGGAACTCGGTGCTCGTCAAGAAACCCATGGCCACACCCTGCTGGCTCAATGCCGGCAGGTCGCTGACCCAGCCGGCCACCTCGGCACTGCTGGCCGTGCGGTTGAGCAGCAACTTGTACAAGGCCCGGACATAGTTGCCGGCGGCCGTGTCGCCAAAGCCCAGCGTCTGCGCCCGCGTGTAGAACTCCTGGCTGGACAGAATTTGCGATAGCACCTGCTCCTCGCTCTGGCTGGCCAGGGCGTTTACCCAGCCCAGCTCCTCGGTGCCGTTGGCCTGCCGACCCAGGAAGGCGATGTACCAGCTTTTCACCAGGTGGTCCCGGCCCTCCGTCGAGCCCGCAATGTCCTGGGCCACCAGCGAACGCGTGCCGCCCGCGCCGTCCAGCACCGGCACCCAGCCGTCCAGCTCGGCCTTCGAGCCGGCTCGGCCCAAATCGTCCAGGTAGAGCTCCTGGATAAACGCTTCGTCCGCCGTCAAAGCGTTGAACGCCGTAGCCCGATCGACCGTGTCCAGGCTGCCGAAGGCATCGGCGGCTCCGAGGTTGGTCAGGGAACTGCCCAGGGAGGTGCTGGCGAAGCCGCTGAAAACCACGTCGGCCACATTGAGGCCGCTGAACTTGCCCGCCGACGGGCCGGTAAGCGCAAGCGCCCCAGGGTTGTTGTATTCGATGGTGTCGCTCGCGGAGCCGCCGCCGGTGGCGGTGATGACCGTGCCGGTCGAGGGAGTGATGATGAAGGTGTCGGTCCCGGTAACGTCGGTCACAGAGGCCGAGGTCGCGGTCAAGTTGGCGAGGATGGTGATGGTGTGTCCGGCGTTGTCGGTGCCGCCGATCAAGCTGATCGCGCCGGCGCTGCCGCCGCTGGTGGCGGTGCTTATCGGCTCGGAAATGGTCAAGTTGCCGCCAGCGCTGAGCGTAACCTGACCACCCGCCGTCACAGCGCTGTTGACGGCAATGGCACCATTGGTGCTGGCGGCCAGGCCGAGGTTGTTCGCAGGAAGATTGTTGAAGGTCGATGCGGCCGAAGTGAAGGTAATCGAGCCAGCTCCGGCCAGCGGTGTTGAGATCAGGAAAACGGTGCCTCCAATGTCTGACGCCGTGGTGTCCGCTCCGTTGACCGTGACGCTCGAGGCATCGACGCCGCCGATCGTGAGGTTAGTGCAATCGAGTAATCCCAACTGGCCATTGGTAATCTGGAAATCCTGGCGCCGGCACCGACGCCCACCGTGGCCACGACGGACGGCGCCAAAATGATGTTGCCCGCGCCTGCGTCGATGGCATTCGGGCCGGCATTGAACGCGGAGCCAGCCAACAAGACGTTACCCCCGTTGGCTTGAATGGTGCCGGCGATGGTAATCTGGCCGTTGCCGGAGCCGGCAGCGTTGAGGCCGGTCATGTCGGCGACAGCGTTCAAAGTCCCCGGCGTGCCGAGTGTGACGTTGCTGGAAAAATTGACATTGTCATCCGCAAATGCCGACAGGGAAGTGGAGGTGCCAGTGACAGTCACCCCGCCCCCAAACACGATGCTGCAGGCCGAGCCTGTGGCGGTCAATACCGTGACGGTGCCGCTCGATTGGCCGAGCGTCACGGCATTAAAAGTCTGCGTGCCGGTGCTGTTGACGATGCCGCCGTTGATGTTGGCAATGCCGGCAATGTCGAAAGCGCCGACGCCGTTGACGACGCCATTGAACGTCGCGGCAGCGCTGGTTGTGAAGTCGGTGCCATTGGCGATAATCATGCCGCCAAACGAGACGCCAGCCGGGGCGCCGACCGTGAATCCGTCCACACTGGCTCCCAGCCCCAGGATACTGCCGAACGATTCGCCAGTCGTCACGTTGAAGCCAATGGCGATGGCAGACGGGGGATTGACGATCGCGGTGCCGCTGACGCTGAAGCTATTGAGCGATTGGCCGTCCGCGCCAACGCTGGCTTCGAACACGGCATTGCCGTTGATCGTCAAGCCGTCGGTCCCGGCATTGTTCCCATCTTCCACCGTACTGTCAAACGTGACCAAGGCACCGGTCAAATTGGCGTTCGAGACCAACGTGACAGCCGTCGCATACTCTTGTGTGCCGTTGGTCGTGATGGTGAGCGGGTTAGCCGTGTTTAGGAAAATTGGTCCGGTGTTCACAATAAGGTTGTCGACTAAGGTGATATCTCCGCCCAACTCATTGTCCGTCGTCCCGCTAACCGTCAGACTGTTGCCCCCGCCCTCGACGGCGCCCAGCATGACATCGCCGGCGCTGCTGGAGGCCGTGAATAGGCCGCCGCTGATGTTATCCAGATCGATGGGGCCGAAATAGCATTGATCGCCAATGCTGGTTACACTCGTGGCGCCATTCTGAAAGACAACCGTCGCCGCGCCTTCCAGTTGGAATAGACCGATGCCGCCGCCGATGACGCCATTGAACACAACCTGATTGTCGTTGCCGGTGAAGAAAATGTCCGGGGCGTTGACATCGCCGGTAATCGATTGGCCAAACGTGATGTTGGCTCCGGTATCCGCGAACGTGACACTTTGCCCGGAACCCGCTGTTGTGATCGTTACGGCCTGCAAATAAATTTGGCCGGCCGTTGTGTCGATGGTGATCGAGCCATTGGCGGTATCGAGGGACGTCGCCTGGGTCACGGTCAGACTCTGCAGAGTGGTGAATGAGCCGACGCTGGCACCGAAAGTTGCCGCACCGTTGATAAACAATGATTGGGAGCCGGCGGTCGTGCCGTCGACCGTGTGCATAAAAGTGGCGCCGGAAGTGGTTAGCGTGGTGTTTCCGGTCAGGGTAACGCCGCCGGCATCAGTGTTGTACGTCTGCGTGCCGCCGGTGACGATGTCGCCGGTAAGGTTGACCGTGTCGCTCACGGACAGGTTGTTGACATCGCTCAGCTCACCGCCGCTGAGGGTGAGGCCGCCGGTGAATGTCAGGGTCAGGCTGTTGGTGTCATTACCAGTGCCGGCGAAACCGAGTGCGTTGGCGGAAAGCGTCGTGCCGGAAAGCGTCGCGCTGGCCGAGTCAACGATCACAGTGCCGGTGTAAGTTTGATCGCCGCTGCCGCCGTGGGTCGTGCCTGTTGTGACCCCATTGTTGTTCAGAAAGGTTTGACCTGAGACGGCGAATGCGCCGATGGGGTTACCGCTGTTAAAGGTGCCAGAAAGCACGGCGTTGCCAACGACGGACAGGGCGTCCTCTCCGCCTTGGTTTACGCCATCGCCTACGTGGCCAACGAAGGTCGCCGTTTTGGCTTTCAAAGTTGCGAGATTGCTGGGGAGGCTCGTTTGTAGTTGTAGAGTGCCGTAGAAAGTCTGGCCGCCGGAATTTGTGCTGGTGGTAACATTCGCCGCGAGTTGAGTGGTGGCCCCGATAATCGTTAGCGAATTCAACGGGGTTGAGCTGCCTACGTTGCCCTGAAGGTTCAAATTTGCGGGGGAATTCGCAAAGACGATCAGATTAAAGTCGCCGTCGATTTGGGCGTTGCTGCCTTGGAAGGTCAGACCTGTGCCCGATAACTCGAAAGCCGTATCCGCCGTCAAAGTGACCGCTGAATTGATCGCCACGGTGCCGCCGCCGATAAAATCGAAAAGCAGCGAGACATTATTCGTGCCGTTGTTGGTAATGAAGCCGGCGTACGAATTCAAGGTGTTGTCAATCTCGATCACATCGCCGGAGGCGGATGCGTCGATCGCGTCCTGGATGGTGCTATAGGTTCCACCGCTGCCGACTGTAAGCGGAGCGTCCGTTGGGTTGACCGCGCTCAGTGTAAGACCGGACGCGTTTATTGCTATAAAGTCCACACCGCTGACGAAAAACTTGGTCGACCCATCCGTGGTCACGTTGGCGAACGTCGTGCCGGCGACATTGGTGGCGATCGTGTAGTTGTTGCCCACCGTTGGCGTGCCGAGGAAGGTAAGCGAGAGATTCGCATCGGCCAAAATTGAGGTGGTTGCGGTCACGTTGCCGAAAGCAGACGTGGATAGCGTGTTCAACGTGCTGTAGAGCGTCGAGTTCGCGCTCAAGGTGAATATGCCGGTCACGTTCAAAGTGTCCGTTGCCGCCGTTGCCGAGGGGCCAAGGGTCAAATCGCCGTTAAAGATGACGTTGGAGCTTGGCGAACCCGCGTTCAAGGTCACAATCGGCGCGGCGGCCAGGATGACATCGCCGCTGAAAGTTTGTCCGCCGGTCGTCACAACGCTCGTGCCATTGATAAGGATGTCCGTCGCGGTCACCGAGACGAAGCCGAGGGCAATGTTTAAGCCGATGGATCCTCCAAAAATCACCTCACCGGCCGGGTTCGCATTGCCGATGATAATCGATTGCGATCCGGTTTGGAAACCGTCGATGGTGCCGTTGAAATTCAGCACAGCGCCGGTGTTCGTGTTGAATGTGGTATTCGCGCCGACTGAAATCGCTCCGTTGTAGATCTGATCGCCGACGGTCGTGGCCCCGCCGTGAATCGTGATCGTCGAGCCAGTGACGACCAGCTGGCTCAGCGGTGTGGTGCCGCCCACGGCGTTGCTGAAACTAACCGCTCCCGTCGCAGCGGCGATATCCAAGCTGAACCCGCCGTCGACGGTACTCCCAAACGTCACACCGCCGTTGGTGGACCTTAAAGCAAGATCATTGTCCAGAGTGACGGCGGCGCCATAGCTCTGAGCATTGACCGTATCCACCATGGTGGTGCCGCCGAAATCGACAGCCCCATTGCTGGTAGTCAGGCTGTTGAGCGCCTTGTTTTGGCCAATCCCGCCAGCGCCGTCGAAACTCGTGGCAGTCGTCGAATTGATCGACAAATCGAAATTAGCAGCGCCGGCCGCCGAATCGATGCTGCCAAGGAATGTGGCCGTAACATCCACCAGGGAGACGTTTGTTCCCAGGAGGACCGGGCTGTTGTAGGTCTGAGCACCATCGGCCAGCACTGAGCCGTTGAGATTGATGGCGGCGCCTGTGACGGTGAGATTCTGCAGCGAAACGAATCCGCCTCCACCAAGGGCAAACGCACCGCCGGCTAAAACCGTCAACGAATTGCCGTTGCCGACGTTGTTAACGCCGCCGCTGGCGAAGTCAACGCCGCCGCCACTGGCAACCAGTGTCGTGTTTTGTGACAGCGACACGGCGCCGTTGAAGACCATGCCGCTGGTCGTGGAGCCGACCGTGCCCGTGGTTGTTATGGTCGTTGTGGCGGTCGAGTTGATCGTAATCATGTTGCCGGAAGAAACGTTTGCACATAGCGAAGCCAGAGTGAGGGCGGTGCTGCCACCCGATCCGAGCGTCACGCCGCCGGCGTTGCTGGAGAGAGTAAGATTGCTGCCGGCCACGTTGGCAAACGTAGAGACCGTGACCGATCCCTGCCGCGATGCAATCACATAAGTGAGCGGTACGTTATTTCCGAACTGGGCTGCCGTCGGCACGTTGGCGTCGGCGATCGAGGCGTCCTGCTGGTAGGAGAAGAATGTCGGCGACGTGCCGATGCCGCTAGGCCCCTGGAGCAAGGCCCCAGTAAAGTTGACATTCGAGGTGCCCGTGGAGCCATCCCCGGCGATAAAATTCTGAGCCTCGGCCTTCACAACACCGCTTATATTCAGGGCGGCAGCAGTCGTTCCGGAGAAGGCCGAATTAAGCGTGACGACGCCGTTGCTGGACGTGTCACTATCGGTGACTGGGCCGTTCACCGTGATCGAGCCGACGGCGGTGATATTGACGGCGCCGGAGGTGTTCGAGATCGTGCCCAGCGCCAGGTTGCCGGTGCCCGCGAGGAATACGCCGAAAGTGCCCCGGGTGTTGACGGTGACGTTCGCGGCCGTCAGGTTGATGGGGCTGGCGAATAAGCCAATGCTGCCGTTGACCGCGTCCAGGGAGACGTTGGGACTGTCGATCGAGTCGGCCGAGGTCATCTCGCCCACCGAGCCGCCAAAACTGGGTCCCTCATTAACCACGCTCACCGACCCGGTGGTAGTCAGGTTGCCAAGCAAGATATTGTTGCTTGTATTGTTGCCGGTGCCGGAGTCGAGCGTGATGTTAATCGCCGCGGTCCCGGCACTGATGGTGGCGCCGGACGACATCGCGAAAACAGCGATTTCGGCGGTTTGCGCGCCAATGGCGGCTAGCTGTGAATTGGCGGTGAAATGGACCGCGTTGACAGACGTCACGTTGGCATCGACGTTAATCGAGCCGCCCGCCAGGATGGTCAGTGAATCGCCGGCATTGTTGTCGTTGATCGCATTGGTGATGGTAACGTCGTTGTTGGCCCGCAGCGAGATGGCCCCGGCCCCGACAAACGCGTTGGGATCGATGTTGAATGTGCCGGTGTTGGTGAAGAGAAAGTCGCCGGCGTTTTGGGCCCGGATCAGGGCGGCCGCGGTGGCGATGGCGCCGCCGTTAACGATGTTGATCGTGTTGGCCGGCGTGACCCGTTCCTCAAGTCCTTCGAGGGAGAGGTAGGTCCGGCATGCCCACCCTGCCGCCTCGGCTTGCCGCACGCCTGCCACCTGGACGTCCGCAACACCGACGGGATCCATTTGTGCCGGAGGTATGACAACAGCCGGAGAAATGACAACATCTGCGTGTCCCTCTGCTAATTTGGGCAACATTAACCTGATTGCTGGACCTGGGCAACCTGATTTGCCTGGCAGAGGTGGTAAAATCGTGAATTCTTAGCCAGTTTTCCCAAATGCGCGGGTGAATGCGCTTGTACCGTCGCTGGCAAAAACTGCGCGCCGGTGCGCCACCCCGCTGTGCCGTGACGCGATTCAAGGCGTGGTGGACGCAACCGGCCGGCGTTTGGCGTGAGTGCGTGGTACGGCGGTAGGTTAAACGCACGGCGACAGAATGTCAAGAAACCAGAATGCGTCCTTTTGGTTGTTTCAGTGCCCGTCCGGCTAGCGGCGGGCGCATCATGGCGCCGCGATAAGCTTTAGGTTTCGGGAAAGCATTTCCAGATCTAACGATTTTGCTAAATCAATTCCCTCCGCGTGCCTTCTCAAGATTGTTCCAGCCTTGGCTTTACCGCAATCGACTTGTTAGAGTGATTTGATCGACCATGCCTGGCGTCAGGTTAACCCAAAAATCAGGGCGGGGCAACATTATGATACCGCGCAATCAGTTAATGTCCCACGCGGAATATGTCCATGTCTTGAAGGGTCATCTCCCCGTGGAGGCCTTCAAGCCCCGGTCGCGAAAGCTATGGGTAATCCTGGCGCATCTCCTTCTGATTGGGACGGCATACGCGGCTTTTCGCTTCACCTCGTCAATACCAGTGTACCTGCTGCTTTCGATTGTGATCGGCCACAGCCTGACGTGCATTGTTTTTCTTGCCCACGAGCTTTCCCACAACACAATCATTCGCCGCCCTCTTTTGCAATACCTCCTGGAGGTGCCGCTGTGGGGTTTGAACTTGATTCCAGCGACCATGTGGCGGCGGCTCCACAACCAAACGCATCATATTCACGGCAATACCATTCGCGATCCCGATCGTTTTTTCATGAAGTCCGAACTTGAGTCGGCAGATGGAAGAATGCGGCGTTGGTACACGAAACTATTCTTTCCGCATCGCTTCACGTCGAGGTGGAACCCCTTGGTGGGCTTTCATTTCGTCACTTACATCATTCGGCATTTGCTGGCCGTGTTTTACCCGCGTGATCTTCGGCCAAGCGTTGTCACGTACAAACCGAGTTATACGAGCAAACAGCGTCTGCGCATCATTGGCGAAGTTATGGCGATTGCGTGTCTCCAATTCGGCATTTTCTGGGCGGCCGGCGGCACGTGGGCCGCTTATGCCTGGGCTTCACCAATCGCCCTTCTATTCACTTCTACCTTCGCGATGACCTACATCTGGACCAACCACTATCTGCACGGCCTTCACGAGTTCCATGATCCGGTTGCCGGCAGCACCTCGGTCCAAGTTCCGCAGCTATTCGATTGGCTTCATAGCAATTTTTCCTACCACACGGAACACCATCTTTTTCCGAATGTGAACGCGGACTATTATCCTCTTGTCAGCCAGCTTTTGCTTCAGCATTATCCCGAAAGATACCATCGTCTTCCCATGTCGGACGCATGGCGATTGCTTTGGAAGGGGGAACAACACATTCGCGAGGAACCGACGTCGGGAAACGTGGAAGAGCCGCGCTCAACGGCGGAATTCGTTAAGAGCAATGGGATATAGTCAGATCTGTTCTTACCCAGGTTGACCACTTTTTCCGATTATTCCAAAAAATCAGCCGGCACCGCGGCAGGCTTTGACCTAAAATCTCAATGTGTTCAGAAAGTGGGTAGCTGGCTGACGCCCTGAGCGCTGCCGCTACCCATGACCGAAACCCGTCCGCATTCCGGGTTGGGGAAATGCCCCCTCTACTCACCCCCCGGTTTCTTTGCCAGAGTCCATTGCTTTGGGGAATCAGCTCCCTGAGTGCGTGGTGGTGTACATTCTTGACTCCAATTCTGGAGGGGTGAGATCATGTTGAGCGTGTCGCATTTGCTCGAGTGGGCCGCCAAAATCACGCCACGGCCCGGTTGCAAACCGCGAGGCCAGCGGAGCAGTCGCCGGCAGCGGTGCCCGCGTGCGATCCTCTTCGTTCAAGAACTGGAGCCGCGCGTCGTTCCCACGCTTCTGGGCCAGAACCTTTTTCCCGCGGACTACCCCTGGAACCAGTAGATCGCCAACGCACCGGTGGCGGCCAACTCAGCCGCCGTTATCGCCCATATCGGCAACGCCAATATTCATCCCGACTGGGGTGAGGACAGTGCCAGCAACGGCAACAGCCCGCTTTACGGCATCCCGTACAACGTCGTTCATGGCAACTCCGCCAGCGTAACCAAGGTCAATGTGATCATCGACAACTATCCCGGCGAGAGCGACATCGTACCAGTGCCGATTCCGGCCAACGCCGTTATCGAAGGCGATTACCAGAACGGGCCCAATCCTAACGGCGGAGGTTACAACGCCGGCCAGCGCGGCGATTCGCACTTGATCGTCTGGGACGAGGACAACAACATCGCCTATGAGCTTTATGGGGTGACCCGTCCTTCCGACCCGACTCTGTTTCCCAATAACAACGGCGTGGAGTTGCCGCATACCGACGACCAATGGCATGCGGCTCAGGAAACTGTCTGGAACATGAACACCGACACTTTCCGCTCCCTTGGCGACACGTCGGCGGATGCCGCGGGTCTGTCGATCCTGGCCGGCCTGGCTCGCCCCGACGAGGGGCTGCCGGTTTCGCAAGGCGGCCAGGGAGCGATCGACCACGCCCTGCGCTTCACCCTGCCCTCGTCGGACGTCAATCCCCAGTACATCTATCCCGCGTCGCACGTCGTCAACGAAACTCAGGGAGCCGACAAGCTGCCCTTGGGAGCGCGATTGCGACTCGTGAACACGCCAGCCGTCGATGCCTTGATCAGCGGTTTGGGACCCGAGGCTCAGATCATCGCCATTGCCATGCAGCAATATGGCCTGGTGCTCGCGGACATTGGCACCGCCATGTATGTCACCGGCACCTCGGCTTCCCAGGACGCCAACAACAACATCAATCTGACCTGGAACATGAACGACGTGCTGGGCCTCGAGTCGCTGACCGCCGCCGATTTCCAGGTGGTGAACTTGACGCCCCTGGTGACTGGCCTCAGCGTGACCAATGCGGCCGCGGGCAGCACCATCACCATCGTCGGCCAAAATTTCTCGGGGGCGGCCGGCCATCTGTCGGTGCTTTTCGGCAGCACCCCTGCCACTTCGGTCACATTTGTGGACGATTCCCACCTTACCGTGGTTGTGCCCAGCGGCACGGGAACCGTCAATGTCCAGGTCCAGTCCGGCGTCACGGAAACCGATCCCAATAATCCCGCCGACAATGTCAACAATCCCATTTTCGGCTACGGCATCTCCGCCATATCGGCCGCCGACGAGTTTACCATAGGCGGCCCAGCGGTCCTTGGTGCCGACCAGCTGTTCGTTCAGGAACTTTATCAGGATGTGCTGGGGCGGACCGGCAGCCTTGCCGAGCTCAACGGGTGGGTGGCGTACCTCAACCAGACCGGCCACTCGCTGCTGGCTGTCACCACCGGCATCGAGCAGTCAGGTGAGGCGAGGATGCGTTTGGTCAAAAGCTGGTATGTCGCGGATCTCGGCCGATCGGCATCGGATGCGGAGGCCCAGGGCTGGGTTACGATGCTTGCCAACGGAGCCAGCGAGGACCAGGTCCAGGCGCAGATTATTGAATCCGCGGAGTTCGCGGCCCGAGCGAACGCCCTGCAAGGCACTGCCGATCCGAACACCAATTTCATTCGCGAGCTGTACGTGCTCCTTCTGGACCGCACGCCCGCCGCCAGTGAAGTCGACGGCTGGCTGCCGACCTTGGCAACCGTGGGCAATGCCGGCCTTGCCCAGATCTTTCTGGAGACGGCTGAACGCCGGACCCTGGTCGTGGCGGCCGATTATTCGACCTTGCTGCATCGAGTCGGTGCGACAAGCGAAGTGGCCGGCTGGGTCAGCACTACCTACAGTTTGCAAAACATTCGGTACTTGTTCGAGTCGTCCAACGAATTCTACCTTGACGGCTAAACTGCCCATTCAAAGGGGTCAGATAAGCAATGCCTAGGCGTCAATCGGAACCTGAGGTAAGTCGATGTTCACGGGATTCATTCGGTTCGGACCCTCCCCTGTCACCCCCCCTAATTCATTCACGACCCCCCCCGGCAGGAGCAAGGCCGCCGACCTGCAAATCCAGTCAAGGCTCAACCGCATAGCCGCCGACGGCCGATTCGTTGCAAAGTGATCACGGAACGCTAGTTCGGTGCCGACGCGTCGAGGGATGGCTGGGCTTGATCCGGAGCACGACGGGACACTGAGTAAGTATCTGCATTGGCTGACCGTGACCCATGTTTGCAGCTGGCACTCGCATCATCGTTCCGCAGGAAATGGCCCGATTTACCAGGGAAGCGGCGTCCCTTATGGCGAGGAACCCTGGCAAGTGCGCACGGCCGACGTCCTGGGGCTGCAGTCCGCGCTCAGGCCACGGGGCCGACAGCGATTAAATTAACCCGACCCTTTTGACGATCTTCTGCAACTGACCTGTTCCCGTCTTTGTCTATCGGCGATAAGATGAAAGCGGCACGTTTTCGCCGAGGCGAATTCCTGCACAGCCAACAACTACCGAGACAAAAGGCAACAGTTTTCCCCGCCAAAACGTGTTGCCGCGAGCGGAGGTTGACTCTGGACGTTGAAACTTTCAAAGCTCTGGCGGCCGCTCTGACGCGAACCCCTGTTAAGGACCTGACCGATCGTGACACTGGGTTCCTTGAACAAATCCTGGAAGACGATGATCGGGTTATCGACTGCTCCCAACTCAACGAGCTGTTGCTGCTCGTGAACAAAGACCGAATTGAGATGCCCTTCTTCTCGCAGTTCTTTGACACGCCTTGCACCGTGGCAATGATTCGGAATGGGGTAAAGCAGTTCCAGAAAATGGCGTTGCGCCGATATGGAAATTTCATCTACGCGTACGGGGTGCTTTCCCGCATTCCGACTGATACAGACATGTTGTCTGAGCTTGGACACTGCGCAGGACAAGGACAAACTCGTCACGGGGTACCAGACACGAAGCGACAAACTCATTGAGATCGAGTTGAGCGTTTTGAGCAAAAGCGGATTTGGAGGTCGATCCCTGACATTGCCGCGATCGCTGCGTTCCGAGAGGCTCACCAGGCAGCTTTACAGCGACTTTGTCGTATCATCGCGGCGTCGGAAGCCCGCATTTACGATAAACGAGCGGGAACACTTACCCACTCTCACCCGCTCGCCGTGCAGGTGAACCTTGACACTGGAGTTGCCAACGGCGTCTTGGTCGTGCGAAGCGTTGAGGACTGCGCGTGCCTGCTGCGCCGGGTGTTGACAAACGCGATTGAATTCAATTTGCAGGAGGACAATCAAGCCCGAATGTGGTACTTGATTGAGACGATTTCCGGCTGCGTGTTCCGGGTTGTTTCAAAAGACCGCAAGCTTACGAACTGCTTTTGGAATTTCTACTTACAGAACTGAGCCACCAACTAAGGGGGGGTGACATGGACCTGAATACCAAGCTGATTATCGCCAATGCTGTCAGGGCAGAAAACTGGGAAGACCAGCAAAGGCCGAATGATGATGTAAGGCTTTTGATAGCCGAATTCGACAAAAGGCTCCCCATCAAGTCCGACCAGACTGCCCTCGACGCCAAGCCCGCAGAGGAGCTTAACCAATAACGAGCGGCGGGGCGGCGCACCAGGTTGGGTGGCACGCTCAGTAGCCCCGACTCGAATACTCGGGCTGCAACATACCTATTCAAACAGCACGTGCAGCCGTTGGTCCAGTGGAGCACCGAGTATCGGTTGCAGTTTTTCTCGAGTCGCTCGGGTATGGGCTGCCGCTTCGTGGGCCTGGAATGCGGCTTCGTCGGCCCAAACCTGGACGAGAGTGAAATGATTGCGGCGCTTGGGCTCTTGAAGGACCTGGAACGAAACGCAGCCTTGATCGCGGCGACTTTCCACGGCGAATTGGCGGAGAAGAGTTTCCGCTTCGGCGGTGGCGTTGAACCCCTTTTTCTTCATCGCGGCGGCATCGACACCGGCGCCTACTTGGCCAGCAGGCGGCGGCGAGATATCGATGTGGGTGATGATATAGACCTTCTGCCCCTCGACCTGGGCCGCACTGCTTCCCAATTCCGGGAGCAATCCAATCCCCAGGCCGACTGCGAGAAAAACTCCGACCGCAACCCGCGCCGGGTTTCGCCCCACGCTCGTGATCGCGGCTACGACAGCAGATTTATTCATCTCGTTTTGCTCCATAATGGTGATGTCCCCTGCTTTCGACGCATGCTCTCGGTCTCAGGGCAGCCCGCCGGGCAGAACTTCGACGTGCAAGGGTTCGGCAAGAGCGATCGGTTGCGCCGGCGGATAGGAGGGCGCATTCCAATCGAGGCCAAGCTGCTTGAGCTCCTGACGCAGCACTTGCAGATCCCAGACATGCAACGACCCCGTGTCGTGGCCCCAGGCGATCAGGCGCGTGCCGTCGGGACTGAAGCATTGCGGCGAAAGGCGCGATTGCTCGGGTGACTCGAGGCGACACGATCTCCGTACCCGTTTCGGTCTCGACCAGCCGGATAGCTCCGACCGTATCTTCAACAGCCACAAGCCGGCCATCCGGTGAGAAACAACCGCCGGGCCCACCTATCTTGGGCCCTTCGGCCCAGGGGCCAACCCGCCACAGCCGGCAACCGCCCGCGTTGGTCATGAGCCAGCGGCCATCAGGGCTGAACGTGGGCTTGCATTGTTTGGGAACCGGCAGTTTCATGACCAGCTTGCCTGAGGCAGCCTCCCAGATTCTGGCGCCAAACCCATCGGTGCTGTTGTGGCTTCCCGTGGCGACCCACTGCCCGTTCGGGCTAACTGAGCAATGGCGCACATCCTCCTGAGGCAGGCGTTTGCTCCTCGGAGCTGAACCACGCTGGATCAGATCCGTGCCCTCATCACCGCGGGGCATCCCAATTATCCGGGTATCGTCGCTCACGCCCCATTGCGCCCACCGGGGCCCACCACCCAACAAAAGCCGTGGCGGGCCCAACCGGTAACACTCCGGCTTCTCCGGGTCGATTTGGACTGGCCAGCGTAGCAGACCCGACTCGCCGAAGGTGAGCAGTGTGCCGTCGGAATCCCACCGTAGCGGCCTATCGGCGGTGGGAAGCTTGCCGACGGTCCGCCCGGTTGCCAGGTCGATCAACATTAAGGGACCTTCCTTGCCAACGGCCACAAGCCGGCCCATTGGATGCACCACCACATTCCCAATCTTGGTCAGGTCAGAGGCCAGACTGCGATACTCCTGGTTCCCGTGCAGTCGCAGCAATTGCAGCGTCGCAGCATCTTCAACGGGCATGGCGGCTAGATGGCCATCCGGCGAGACCTGCAAGAGGTCATAACCCGCCGCGCGAAGGGAAAGCAACTGCCGGCCGGAGGACGGTTCCCAAAGGCGGAGGATAGCGCCCCAGCTATTACTCAGAAGCCGCCCTCCGGTACTGTCGAACGAACAGTGCAGCCCCCCAGTTTTGTCCCCATCGAAGGTGCGGATCAGCTCGCCATTGGGGAGATCCCAGAGCCGGATCCTAAAATCATCGTTGGTCGTGGCCAGGACATTGCCATCTGGGTGCCACTGCAGGGCCAGCCAGGACACCTTCGGATGCGGGAAGCTCATTTGAACCGACCAGGTAGCCAGGTCGCGGATTTCCACAGTTATTCCGTCGGCGCGGAACCCCGCCATGGCAATCCGGCGGCCATCCGGGGCGCATTGGATAATCGGCCGTTGCATGCCTGTCGGCGGCAGATAACTAGCCTGACCCGATGCCAGGTCCACGATGGCGACGCCATCGTCCGGTACAACGTATGCCAGCCTTGTGCTGTCGGTTGTGAAGCAAATGGCATTGCCGAGGGCGGCTTCATTGCGTGGCGATTGGTAACACAGAACCGGTGCCGCGCCTCCCCAGCGTCGGACCGCTAGCTGTCGCAGGTTGCCGTGCCAAACGAAAAGGTAGCGACCATCCTGGCTGAACCCGAGCCTGTTTTGTTCAGCGCGCCAGTGCTCTGAGAAGTCCTCACGCCAGTGAGCGACCTCCTGGCCGTCGCTCACTCGGCTTATGGTGACCGTGCCGTCCTCCGCCAGGCGGGCGTAATACTTCAGATTGCGGTCCACAGCCACCCCCACGATTCCCGGTGTCAGGCCTCCCTGCCACGTGCGCTCAACTTCGATGTCCGGTAGAGCCAGGGCGGCAATGGCCTCAGTGCGCAGCTCGGCCAGCGAGTGTCCGGGTGGGACTGGCAGGCGCATGGCATCCTTGATTGCTTGCAAGCTCTCAATTCGCTGGCCGGGCCGTCGGCTCATACGCATGGCCCGTGCCTGGGCGCGTTTCGAGACCCAAAGCTGCTCCTTGGCCTTGTGCTCCGCGATTTCGGCTTGAGTCGCCCGCTTGCCAAGCCAGAGCGCCGACAAGGAAGAAATGACGACGAGCGCCAAACCCAGGACGACTACGGACGTTATCAAAGCAGCCCAGGCGGGATTGCGGCGGCACCAGCGCCACAAACGCTCCGGCGCCGAGATGCGCCGGGCGTGAATCGGACGGTCCGCCAGGAAGCGGCGCAGGTCTTCCGCCAGCTCCCCGGCCGTGGCGTATCGTCGCTGGGGCTCGCGGGCAATAGCTTTGAGCACGATGGTCTCCAGATCGCGTGGAATCGCGCCTTGAAGCCGCCGCGGCCGCGGCAAGTCGCCGCTGAGCACGCGCGAGATCAACCGGCCCCGGTCCGCTTCGTCGTAAGCAGTCCGCAAGGTCAGAAGCTCATAGAGCGTTAGGCCGAGGGAGTAGACGTCGCTGGTCGCGTCGAAACGGTCCTGGAAGCGCTCCGGCGCCATGTAGCGCAGCGTGCCGACCAGCTCGCCGCTGTGGGTCAAATCGCCGCTGTCGGTGAGCTTGGCCAGCCCGAAATCCATCACCCAAACCTGGCCCGTCTCGTCCAGCATCAGGTTGGCGGGCTTGATGTCGCGGTGCAGGACGCCCTGCCGGGCCGCATAATCCAGTGCCTCGGCTACGTGCAACCCGATGCGCGCGACAGCCTGATAGTAAGCCCGGCCCGAGCCTTGAAGACCGGATTGCAGAGATGGGCGGGGCGATCCTACCCCTGTTTCCGACCCGGGCGCTGCCGCCGGCAGCGTGTTGTCCAACGCTGCGTAAGCGGTCGACTTTGCAGCCGATGCCTTATCCGGCGCATCAAGTTCTTGCTGCTTTTGCAAGGCGTAGAGGATGCGATCGAGGGACTGGCCGGCGATGAACTGCATGGCGATGTAATGCAGGCCGGCGTGCTCGCCCACACCATAAATCGGCACGATGTTGGTATGGTGCAAGCGCGCCACCGCCTTCGCCTCACGTTGGAATCGCTCGAGCCGCTTCGGATCAAGCAAGCTATGTGCCGGCAGCACTTTCAAGGCGACGTGCCGGCCGAGCGAAACTTGTTCCGCCTCATAGACAATGCCCATGCCGCCCCGGCCGATCTCGCGCAGGATGCGATATTCGCCCAGCTCGCGCACGATCGGGCATCCTGGCGATGGCTCGGCAGAGCCTTTCAGCAAGGCCAACTGAGAGGCGGGAGACTCCAAAAAGCTGCCCAGCTGTTCGTTTTCGCGCAGCAGCGTCTCGACCTGGGCGCGCAGCGCCGCGTCGCCGCCGCAGGCTTCCGCCAGATAGGCTAGCCGGTCGGCAGGATTCTGTCTTTCCAGGGCGCCTACGAAGATCGTGCGCTCGTTCATGGCACGCCACCATGCCCATGGGAACAATCTCTATCTATACAGTACAGTGCGTAATCCAGGACCAAAGTCTGCAAAAAATCCGGCCTACTCCGATCGCATTTTGTTCCGCATCCATGAACGCGCATAGGCCCAGAGCTGGTGGGCAGAGCGCACGGACATACCCAGCGCCTCGGCGGCTTCCGACATATTCAGGCCGCCGAAGAAGCGAAGCGTGACGAGCCTGGCCGCCTGCGCGTCGACCGCCGCCAACACTTCCAGCGCGTCATTGAGGGCGAGCACGTCTTCACCCGCCTCGGGAGCGGCGATGGTGGCTTCGTTGAGCTCCTCGCGCTGAGTCCCGCCCCCGCGTTTGGCCGCGTTGCGCCGCCGGGCCTGATCGACCAGGATGCGGCGCATGGCCTCGGCGGCCGCGGCAAAGAAATGGCCCTTGCCGGTCCAATGCTGAGCCTGGTCCACGTCCACTAGGCGCACATAGGCCTCATGGACCAAAGAGGTGGCCTGCATGGGCTGACCCGCGTGTTCCTGGGCCAGTTTTTGCGCCGCCAGCTCGCGCAGCTCGTTGTAGATCAGCGGCAGGAGCTGCTCGGCGGCGTTGCTGTCGCCTTGCTCGACGGCGGACAAAATGCGCGTGATCTCGCTCATTGCCGGTGACCCAGTAGCCGTAGCACCTCCCTCGTCACGGTGCTGCCTCACTGCCCACTGCTCTGCCCAGTATAAGCCGCAAGAAAGCTAGCCGCCATCATTTTTCCGTGCCAGGCGATTTTTCGTGCAGAGTTCGTCCCTGGATTACGCACTGTAAATATCGGGCGCTGACAGGTAACACACAAAAAAGGGAGGATCACCATGTATTTCCAAGATCTGATCGACAATGTACGGCGTTTCCTTCACCGTGGTCGCCCCAGGCGGGCGCTCCGAGCCAGCCGCCGGCCCCAGCTCGAGGTCCTGGAGAACCGCACCGTGCCTTCGGTGAGCGTCGGACTTAGCGGCAACACATTGAAAATTGTCGATCACGACCCCAATGGCACCATCCACAGCATCAACGTCTACCAAACCGCTACCCAGGGCCAGTTCAAGGTGGAGGTGGATGCTCTGCCTTCGCAGACCTTCAACGGCGTCGTCAACATCGACGCCGACCTGGGCGATGACAGCGACTACCTGAACTTCAATGGGGGCGGCTACACCACCTCGCTGAACGGCAACCTGAGCGTCACCGCTGCCGACGGCAACGTCGGCGTGAATGTGGGCGGTACAGCGTCCCTTGTCTTCGTTAGCACGATCAAGGGCAACGTGTCCGTGACCGCAGGCAACGGCAGTGACAGCGTGTTCGTCGTTAACTCGATCCAGGGCGACCTTTCCGTGGCCGAAGGCAACGGGCTAAACGACATCGTGCACTGTGGGGCAGCCTTTGGGAGGCCAACCATCAACGGCAACGTATCCATCACCCAGGGCGACGGCAACATCGACGCGGTCGTCGTACAATCGGTCACGGTGGGCGGCGATCTGTCCGTGACCCAGGGCAACGGCGGCGGCGTGGCCGCGTCATACTCTGGCGACGTGGTGGACGTTGATTCAGTCATGGTGGGCGGCAACCTGTCCACTACTCAGGGCAACGGCGGCGCCGGGGCCGCCGGGGGGTATGGCGACTTTGTGGACCTTGTGTCGGTCACCGTGGACGGCAACCTGTCCATCACCCAGGGTAACGGCGGCGGCGACGCCGGCGGGGTCTATGGCGACTATGTGGGAATTACGTCGGCCACCGTCGACGGAAACCTGTCCATCACCCAGGGCAACGGCGGCGGCGGGCCCGGGTCGGATTACGGCGACGTGGTGCAAATCTCGTCGACCAGCGTGGGCGGGAACCTGTCCGTCACCCAAGGTAACGGCCTGGCAGGGTCAACGGCTGGCGACGGCGTGGAAATTGTGGAGTCCACGGTGGACGGCAAGGTGTCGGTGAGCCAGGGCAACAGTGGCGGCGTGCCCGGGTCAGAATCTGGCGACCTGGCGTTCTTCAGCGGGCTCATCGTTCAAGGAAAGTTTTCCGTGACTCAGGGCAACGGCGCAGGCGACTCTGTGGAAGTCGTCGGCAGCTATGGGCCGAACACCTTTGGCGGCAAGCTGTCCGTCACCCAAGGCAACGGCAGCAGCAACGACATTGATTTTGACGACGCCACCGTCGGCGGCAAGGCGCGGTTCCACGTGGGCAACGGCACCAGCGACACGATCAACATCGAGGGCGAGTCCACCGGCGGTAGCGGTGTAAAATTCGACAGCAATGTATCGATCTCGTTCGGCAGCGGCGGGGACGCCACGCTCAACGTCGGCACCGACGGCGAGCCGGTGAGCTTCGCCACCAAGGCCCGCTTCTTGGCCGGCGGCTCGGGCAACACCTACACCGTGGGCGCTTTCGTCACGTTCCAGCCCCATCAACCGACCCTGCACGGCTTCTAGTTTGCAGTGTTCATCAAGCGTACTCGCGCCGACGCACCGATCCTGCACCCCTGTCGTAATGGTGCGTCAGCGCGAGTACGCTTGACGCACCCTACGGCTCTTGGTAATTCAGCTGATACCACCTGCATGTGATGTTAGATTGCTGTCTGGCCGACTTGGCTTTGTCTGTTGCACCTTAATGAGGAGCCTTGAACCATGGTAGTCAATCGCTTGCCGGCTGCTGTGTTGGTGCTGGGCATTTTGGCGGCAAGCCTGGGTCTTGGCGCCGTGCACCATGGATCCTGGATGGCCCTGGGGTGGCACTGCCAAAACTCCAGCCCGACGTGCTAAGTTTGGGTGGCGCGGGTGGCATGCGTACCACCCTGCCGAACACAAGGAGCCATCATGAGCGTGAAGAAAGAAGCCTCCGGACGCCGTTCCGTCCAGGTTGAAGTCGAGGTTCCCGGCAGCACCCAGTCTGCGGTGGAGCGACGATCGGCGGAAGCCCAGTTGCGTGCGCTTATCGCCAAGTTCTCGCCCGCGCATCCACGGCTCATAGGCGCAATGCGACGGTGCCTGCGCAAGCGCCTGCCCACCGCCCATGAGGTGGTGTATGAATACCGCGACTGGTTCGTCATCAGCTATTCACCGAGCGAGCGCGGGTACGAGGGCGTTCTTGCAATCCGCGCGAGCGCCAGCGGCGTTAAGCTGTTCTTCAATCAAGCCAAGGAATTGCCGGATCCTGAAAAACTGTTGCAGGGGGCCGGCAAACAGATGCGCTCGATTGACGTGGAGGGCGCGTCCACACTCGCTCGTCCGGAGGTCGCGAGCCTGATTGACGAGGCCATCGCTCGTAATCCCGTGCCGTTCGCGCTCGCCGGCCGCGGGTCGGTGGACATTCGATCGACATCGGCCAAGAAAAGTCGGCGGCGTCGCCCCGCCTAAATTGCGGTTGCACCTGACAAGGCCCGCTCGCACGCCCAAAGGTTTGAATGGGCAGGCTAGGCGTGCGTGGCTGCGCGTTGGGATCATTGCCCATTCAAGCCTTTGAGCGTGCCACGCCGCCGATTTAGTCAGTCTTCTTTCAAAACTCTTCAACGATCCCTGGCTTTTCCTTTATACCTGGATTTGATAAAATCAAGCGGCTGCGGCGAAGCCATACCGCGCGTCCTGACTCTACATACCATGATGGAGGATTCCGTCGTGTTGCGATCCAAAGTGATTGGTTTACCGCAAGCCGTCGTTGCCGCCGTGCTCCTGGGGCTAACCGGCTGCGTGCCAACTACGTGGCTGCCGGATTCCTCCGGCTTTGTATTTGTCAAGCCCATCCCGGTGAAAAAAGAGGATGAGTTCGATTGGAGATGGCAACTTGTCCACTTCGACATCAAGCAAAACTCGTCGCGGGTGGTCGTCGACGACATCGGCGAGGGCACTCGTTGGCCCGCAGTCAGTCCCGACGGCAAGAAGATCGCGGTCGCACGCTTCAAGGGCGAAACTTTCAACAACAAATGCGTTGAAATCGTCATTTACGATTTCGCCGGCAAGCAAATTGCCAGGTCGAAGGAGTTTGCCTGGTTTCGCAAGGTAAGCCTTTTCCAACTTCTGGCGGTCGCGTCCCTTGACAGCGGCGCCATGCTCTTCTGGTCGCCACGGGACGACAAGTTAATCGTCACCGATTTCATCGCTACCGGAATTTACGATGTTGCCAGGGATGATTTCAAGCTGATCGAAAATGCGACGCCGGTGCTCCATGGCGGCAGTCCGTTCCGACCGGATGGCAAGGGGTTTGTGGCCTCGCTGCAAGATGCAGAAAACAAGCCGTACCGTATGGCCTTCATCGACATGGCGGGCGTGGAAGCCGCCATCGATATCAAGGAGCTGGAGAAACTTGCGACGGATGTCAGCAACAACAAGCACATAACTGTGTTCGATCTTCGCGATGTGAATGCGCCGCAGAAACCTGCGGCGGATGCCGGCAAAAACAAGGACCAGGAATCGAATAACTACCTGGCGGCGGGCTACGGCCTGGCATCGCTGCTGCTTCCTTCGGGATGGGACGGCGATGTCGCCTGGTGGGGCTTCACGCGAAAGAAGGTGACTGCCCAACTTGACACAGTCAAGAAAATCGTCCGCATTCCCGATGCGTTCAAGGATTTGGACCTTTTTTCAGGCAAATCGAACTTGCTGCCAGGAAAAGCGGCGCCGGCCATCACTGCGGCGGACCTTGCTTTCGACTTCGGCGGGGATGTGTCCATTCGAATTGAAATCAATGATGACGAAGGCGCCATCGCCAAGGCAAAGTCGAATAGCCTGGGGTCCAAGCGCATCGTCGCGGTGAATCACAAGACCAAAAAAGAAGCAGTGCTGCTGCCCAAAGTCGCTTTTGAGTCGATGTTCATCCCGTCGCCCGACGGCAAATACGTCATTCTTTGCGGTGGAGCAATGCTTGGAGGGGGAGAAACACCGGTCATTGCCGTGATCGATCGGGACGGTAAATTGATCTCCAAGATCTCCTTTGATTACCTACAAAAAGTTTGGGATGCCATGGCGGCCAAGCAAGCCGAGGCAGCGAAAGCGGTCGAGGAGGCCGAGGCGGCAAAAATTGCCGCTACGTCGAAACGCCTCAAGTCAACGCCTTCCGAACGTGCCGAGGCGTTCAAGTGGTTCAGCACGTTGGGCTATCCCGATGCCAAGGGTCGGACGTTCGTTCGCGTCGCGACCGGGGCCACTTTGGTATACAACTGCGAGCCGCCTGCCAATACGTATTTGCGAGGCTTCATGCTCGGCGAAAAGGACAATCACTTTTCTTGTTTGAGCCTCTCCCTGGTGGAAGAGTCCTTTGATAAAAGAAAAACGCTAACGCCACCCGAACGGCAGGTTGACTTTGAAGTCGTCGATTTGCAAGCCAGTGCCGCGGCGGTGCTCCAAGCGTTGAGGGCGCCGAACTATCAAAGGCTGGAACTTCGCAGATGGGGCAAGTTTGATCTTCATCCTCGCTCGGAGTTGTTCGTCCTGGCATGGGCGTGCTGGCGAAACGGTTTGGACGAAATGGCGGCGGAGCTTTTTGACGAAGCCGCGAAGCTGCCGGAAAACTTCGATTGGGTTCAAGGCCCGTGGGGATTCACCGAGAGACCCCGCGAAAAAACCTTGTTCAAGGTCGTCGCAGAGGACATCGCCGACAAAAAGATGTGGAGAATTGTTTCCGACTTTGGCGATCCAACAAAACCGCGCACTCGATTATTGCAGCAATTCGAAGAGTTCGTCAAATCTCACCCTGAGAGTAAACACAGCGAGGAGGCGAAGGCAGCCGCCGGGTTGCTGGAGCAAATGATCAGTGAGGATAGTGATCATGCCAAAAACGCCAGGAAGCCCTTCGGCGAACTCACCAAACAGGAGCAGATTGCTGAACTGATCTTTCAACTTCGCGATCAGAATGGCTGTGAGTATCTGCAGCCCAGTTTCTGCGGCGCCATGTTGACGCCGGGGTGTTTCGACATTTCTAACACGCGATGGAACTTACAAGTCCCATTGCAAGGCGTGGCGGCAGGCGCCGCCGAAAAACTGGTGGAAATGGACGGTGAAGCCGTGCCGCAACTTCTCCAGTGTCTCGATGATCAGCGGTTTTCTCGACAGGTCCACGTTTTTCTGCGTTCCGAGACGTCCCATCACATTGTTCGCGTTGGCGACTGCGCTTTCGAAATCCTGAGAATCATTGCAGCCAGAGGTTTTTGGAAAAACGCAGAAGAGCCGCCGGTGAAAAAGTACAGAAATGGCATTCCTGGCGACCCGCCACGGTTTCTTCGTTTATCACCGACCGCCTGTGGGCCGCGGGACTCCGAAACGGTCAAAGAAATCCAGAAATGGTATCTGGAATTCCTCAAAAAAGGCGAAAAGCAGATGCTCATGGAAGGCGTTGAACGAGGAGACTTTGATAGTTGCGATCAGGCTATCAGGTTGCTGCGAAAATACCCCAACTCAGCTCTGCCGACCATTCTCGAGGGAATCAAGGCGACTCAGGACATCGGCACACGAAACTTGTTGGTCGCGGTGCTCACCAAAATACAAGATGACAAGGTGTTACCGTTTCTGCTGAAGGAAATCCACGAAGGTCCCTTTGCGAAGGGCCGAATGCTGGCGGCAGACAGTCTCCACAGGCGTGGCCGACCGGAAGCGGTCGTGGCGATGATTGCCCAATGGCAGGCCAAGCGGCCTGAGCGGAAGCTGTCATATGCGGAGCAAGTGAAAGCCGACGAAGGGCCAGAGATCGGACTCATTAACGTGGCCTATTTTTTAGCCGCTTGCGGCAAGGTCGAGGCCATCGAGGCACTCGCGAAAGATCTGCATAAACAGCCCTACGACTTGCGCGAGTGTGTCGTTCGGAGTTTTGGAAAACCCATGTTTGTCCAAGCCGACGATTTTGATTTGCGTAAACAACCGCTGGAGATTCGCAAGGCTGTAGAAAAACTGCTCATTGCCGAGCTTGACGACACTGAGGATCCGCTTCGTTTCTCGTATGGAGGAGGGACCTTCTGGGATTTCTACCGCAATTGCGATAGCGCCGCCGATGCCTTATGCTATTTGGAGCCTCACTTGTATGCCTTTGAGTCAGGCGCTTCCCTGCGCCAGCGAAACCGGGCCATTGCTGAAATGAAGAATGTGTATCGTAAAGCGCAAGGCCAGCCGCTCCTTCCGGTTCCGGCTCCTTTGGACATCTCCCAGGTTCCGGATGAAAAAATTGGCACGCTCGTAAAGGGACTTCTCCAAGCGGCGAACGCGGAGAAGGTCAGGCGCCAGTCCGAAATCGAAGAACTTGGCCTGGGCGCATTGCCTGGCATTACCAAGATCCTGGAGAAGACGGCCAATGAAGGCGAGAAAGTGATTTTGGAAAAGCTTAGCCGCAGGCTGGCCACCATCGTGGATGAGGCGGTTTTTGCGGACAAGTCCGTCCATCCGGATGTGGCGCTATTGACCAAGGTTGCTGCCCTTGAAGGCAAGCCATTCAATCCGGAAGCATTTGCGGACTTGATTCGCTCATTGACAAAGAATCCTCCCCCAGGCGTCCATGCGTATCGGTTCTATATTTGCCGAGCAGGCGACGGAACAGGTGTGAAAATCAAGATCGATCTTCTGGATGCAGCTGGCGCGAAACAACTTCGAGGTACAGTTGGCGACTATGGAATCATGTTTGATAGTCGCGAGGGTGGTAACACCATGTTTTACAGCTCGTTGGATGAATTTTTGGAAAAGAATGGTTTATTCGAGCGCGACCTGACAGCGGCCTGCGCGACTGCGCGAAGTGAGGTTATCAGTTTCAGGCTGACGCTGATATCGGACAGCGAGAAATGAGCGGCGGCGTGGCACGCTTGGCCCGAACTTCCTGACGGCCCCACCGGCCAGAGATAGGCCGAGCGTGCCACCCCGCCGAACCGAGGTGATCTCTGGCCGCTGTGCGCACAGATTGGACAACCAAAGTCGACGCCCCGTCGTCCTGCTGTTTCAAAATGTTGACTACTCGCCATCGAGGACTCTATGAGAAACTGTTTCCGCCTCTTGGTTGCTCTCGCGATATTGGTTATTCCTGCCGTGCTCCACGCCTCGGATTGGCCGCAGTGGCGCGGGCCGCGGCGCGACGGCGTCAGTCTTGAAACCGGCTTGCTTCAGGCCTGGCCGGCAGCGGGCCCCAAGCTGCTCTGGACCTGCAAGCAGGCGGATTACGGCCTGTCCAGCATGGCAGTTGTCGGCGAGACCCTCTACACCTGCGGCGTCCGCGGGGACGACGAATATGTCCTGGCCTTCGAGGTTGCGAGCGGCAAGGAAAAATGGAACGCCAAGATCGGCAAGATGTTCACCTTCCCAGCCAACATCTGGGGCGATGGGCCCAGGGCGACGCCGACGGTCGATGGCGACCGCGTCTACGCCTATGGCGGACAGGGCGACCTGGTTTGCGTTGAACGGGATACCGGGAAGGTGGTCTGGCGAAAAACCAATGAGGGGGATTTCAAGGGCCAAATCATGGTTTACACCTCGAACGGCTTCAGCTGGGGATTCGCTGCCTCTCCGTTGATCGACGGCGACGCGCTCGTCTTTTGTCCCGGCGGCCCGGACGGCTGGATGGCGGCCCTGGACAAAAAGACCGGCGCAGTGAATTGGCGCACCAAGGATGTCCCCGATCAGGCACCCTATGCCTCCACGGTCGTCGCGGAAATCGGCGGGGTGAGGCAGTACATTGGCTATTCAGCTCAGGGCGTGAACGGCGGCGGTTTACGCGGCGTCGATGCCAAAACGGGTAAGATGTTGTGGTACATCCACAACGACAAGTTCAAGGATGTGGCCGCGATCTGCTCGACACCGATCGTCAAAGACAACCTGGTCTACGTATCGATCAACCAAAATGTGGGATGCTACCTCTACGAGATCACCAGGGATAACGCCGATCAATTCCAGGCCAAGGACCTCTACGATCGCCAGGCGCAAAAGCTGATGCAGAACCACCATTGCGGTGTCGTGCTGGTGGGTGATTACCTCTACGGCTACTCCGACACGCTTGGCTTTCTGTGCCAGGATTTCAAGACCGGCAAGGAAAAATGGGCCGAGAAGAACAAGATCGACGGCAAATGCGCGGTCAGCGGCGCCGATGGCTTTCTGTACCTGCTCACCGAAGATGGCGAGGCTGTCCTGCTCCGGGCATCACCGGCTGACTGGGAGGAACACGGCCGCTTCTCCCTCCCCGCCCTCTCGCCATCGCGGCAAACCCGGCCGACGCACGCGCAAACGAAGAGCTGGGCACATCCCGTGATAGCGAACGGCCGGCTTTACCTGCGCGACCAGGAATTCATTTATTGTTACGATGTCCGCGCCGAGTAGCGCGAAAAGGGTGGTCGAAAAGGGGACAGGGTACATTTCAAAATGCACCCTGTCGCCTTTTCGGCTTAACCTGACCCCTTTGATCTCTTCCCATTCGATTACCTCTCCCCCAACGGAACGTAGCAAGCAGTCTATCAAGGTTGGTTTGTGATCAAATAGCCATGTCCTTGGCCAACCATACAAACGATGTCACCGGGGCGATCGACGATGACGGCAAACAGATTCATGATGTCGCGGCCAAGGACGCACATGTCGAGGGCGTCGGCCGGAGTGAAGCCGGCAAACGTTCCCTGGAAGGCAATGGTGGATCCGCCACCGAGCGGCAACCGAATATGCGTGGCCACGGCGACCGTGGCAGCTGCGCCGCCAACGCCGCCGAGTTGATGTGGAGCAGACTGGTGAGGAAGTGCCAACGTCGCCAATACCGCAGCGTTGAAAACCGTTCTGTCGGCGCCGACATCCACGCGCAGCCAGGAGCCGTCCGCGCCAAGCACTTCACTTTCGACCACGGGACGAATGATACCGTCATCACACAGCGTCCAAAGCCCGCGAATGAGCATAGATTCGCTCCATCCTTTCGCGCGGAATGTATCTAAGTACCAGTCCATCATCTTCCGGATAAGCCTTGCGCGCCATGGCCACAACCTCCGGCGCCGTGTCGGCCACGAACAGTTCCTGACCCGCGACGCAGATGCACTTGCCGCGATGCCGAGCGTATACCTGCGGAACATGAGCTTGTAGCCAATCGGAGTTCTTGCGGCCGCGCTCGCGCTGCGCTTTGATTTTAGCTATTTCGTCCGGGTCGGTTACTTCGACCATCACGAGCGGCTGAGATAGTGCCTGGATCATGAGTTATCCCTCTCTTTCGGTCCATTATAGCTTGACAGGACCGGGGTGGCCGTGCCGGAGGTACCCCGAAGGCATTGCAGACGGCCGCCCAATCACCGTTTTTCTGGCTCTTGGCCATCGCCAACAGAGCGCATTATCGCTTGCCCCTTTTCCGTGCCTTCATGTGTACACTCAGGCACGGCCACCCGTCGCTATTTCTTCCATTGCCACAACCGGACCAGACCGTCTCTGCTTGCCGTCACGCAGCGCTGTCCGTCGGGAGTGAACACGGCATATTCGAAATGCTGCGGGGATTGGCCGGTCATGCGCCGCAGTTCCTTGCCGGTGGCGACGTCCTCTCGTTTTTCAATGGAATCGTCGCCGAGTTGTTGGATGAGATCGCGAATGGCCTTGTTGTTGGCGAGACCTTTCTGGATGGGTTGGTCGGGGTAGTCGCCTTGAACTCTGGCTCGGCAGCGCTGGTGTTGCGGTCCCATTTGCATGCCATAGCGGCGTCGGCAGTTGCAAACCAGCTCAGAGCGATCAGTGCGAAGATAATCCGGCGGCGGCACATTTGCGTACTCCCTGGAAAGGAAGGCGAAACCCTCCTGTAACGTAACAGCCTGCAGCCTCGACTCCAAGGATCACGAATTGCGGTTTCCTTGGGACGGCAGCCAAGTCCTTCGAGAAACTCTCCGCGTCCCTGGAACAACTGGGCCGTTTCGACCCGTTCGCCTACAATTGGCTCGAAGCGGATGAGTTCGGCGATCGTCGATTCGGAGACAGATTCTGATTCCGCGACCTATGGAGTTCCCAATGTCCGCGGTGAGCAACCCTAACGCTGTCGTCAGTACTGAACGGGTGCTATCCGTCAACCCGCGCAACGTGTTTGCCGCGTTCGAGCAGCCGGATCGACTTGCTCAATGGTGGGGACCGAACGGTTTCCGGAGCACGTTCGAGCAGTTCGAGTTCACGCCCGGCGGTCGGTGGGTCTTCGTGATGCACGGCCCTAATGGCGCCAATTATCCGAACGAGGCCGTCTTCCGGGAGATTCGGCCCGATACCAAAGTGGTGATTGATCACGTTTCACAGCCGCGGTTTACGCTATCGGTGCTCCTGACCGCTCACGGGGATAAAACACATTTGACCTGGATCCAGGAGTTTGAAAGCGCCGAGGTCGCCGCGCGGATGCGACCCCTTTGCGAACCCGCCAACGAGCAAAACCTCGATCGGCTTCAGTCGCTCCTCGCGAGTGGAAGTTCCTGACGCCAAGGCAACCTTTATGGAATCATGACGATCAACGGATGATCGCTCAACGACAATTTCACTGCATCAACCCTGCCCGGCGTCTGAACGGCGTCCGTCCCCACCGTCGGATCATAAATCTTCACGTCCGAGTGCGTGCCGCCCAGGTGCACGGTCACCTCGTCGGCGCCCTTGACGCGTTCGTTCCACACGACCAGCGCCAATGTGCCGTCGCTCTTTTGCAGGAGCAACTCGTGCACAGTGGCTGGTTGACTTGCGATGGAGTAATTCAGCTGGCCACGCTTGCCGCCGGCGCCAGGATCGGCAAGGATGGTCGTGAGATTGTGCAGGTAATGGGCAGCCTTTCGAGGCGTGTAGTCGGGCTTGAAAAAGCCGAACGACTGATTGCCTTTTTCGTCCGTGCGGTCGCGGAGCAGATAAACGGCGGTATGACTAAAGCCGCGCTTGAACTGGTCCAAATACATGCTCAGCAGATTGAGAGCCTGGATCTCCTCGGTGACTTGTCCAGAGATGGTGCAGCCCGTTTCCGTCGTCACCCGCGGCAGCTTCAATAGCTCGGCGTCAGAGTAGCCGCGAAAGTGCTTCGACCAGGTCACGCCATAGTTGCCGAAGAGGCCGTCGACCTTGCACGCGGAGGACGGGTCGGCGGCGTTCCATGTCTTGTTGTCCGCCAGGCCGGGCGAGCTGGGATGATAAATGTAATTGTGCACATTGGCGCAGTCGGCAAATTGCGTGCCCTCGGGCATCAGCGTGCCGGCACCCGTGGGAATGGTCAGGAACTGCAGGCCGACGTTGTCCACCTCGGCGCCATTTTCGCTGATCGACCAGACGGGATACTTCTTGAGCAGCGGCTCGTTTTTGACGGCGCTGTACAAATCGCGCTGCAAATTGGCGACGGCCATCCAGGACGCATTGCGGCCGCCGCCTTTTTTGCCCTGATAGTTGACGCCCCAGTTATTGGGCTCGTTGTTGCCCTCAAAGGCCAACAGGGCGTCGGCCTTGGCGATCTCCTTGGCGGACTCGATGAGCTTCTTGAGATCGCTGCCGCCGCTGACCAGACCCCAGCTGAACTTGACGCCGGTTTGCTGGTGCAGGTCGAGATACGTCTGCACGGTGGTGGGGCCGCGGGTGGACAGTCCCTCGATGCCGCCGCGCACCCAGCGAAAGCCGCCAAACCTGACCATTTCGACCGTCTTCGGCAGCGGTTGACCGCGATCCGGAAAGGTGGAGACCACGCCTAAACTGTTGAGGAAATCCGCAACTGGGATGGCGGCAGTGCCTTTCTGCAGCGTGCCAGTTTGCTCGCCCGCGCCGCCGAGCGGATAACAAACCGGACAAAGGAAAAACATCAACGCGAAAGTGGCGAGGAAACGGCGTGCCATGGGAATCTCCTGTCCTCGATCAGCCGCGAGCCTTGCGAAGGATCTCAAGGTTCTTGGGGTCTTCCACTCTTAGAGTCTGTCCGAAAAGGGGTCAGGCACCGTTGCCGGAACGGCCCGAAGGGTGCTGCGCACAACGGTGCCTGACCCCTTTTCGGACAGACTCTTACAGCCCCTCCAGCCGCCCGGTCGAGTCGCCGAAGCGATCCACACCACGGACGCCCATGCGGTCTACCATGCTCAAAAACAGGTTGCTCATGGGCTGAGAATTGAAGCGAACATAGCGGCCCGTCGTCAATGTGCCGCCGCCGCCGCCGGCCAGGACGATCGGCAAATTGGCGTGCGTGTGACGGTTGCCGTCGGCGTTGCCGCAGCCGATCACCAGCATTGAGTTGTGCAGCAGCGAATTGCCGTCCACGTCTTGCGTTCGGTCCATGTCCTGCAAGAACGAGGCAAACTGCTGCATGTACCAGTTCTCGATCTGGGCCACCTTCTCAATCTTGGCGGCGTTGCTTTGGTGATGCGTCAGGTAGTGGTGCCCTTCGGGGATGTTGAGTTGCGGATAGGGGCGATTGTCGCCGTCGTGGGCAAGCAAGAAGGTGCAGATGCGCGTTGAGTCGGTCTGGAAGGCCAGCAGCATCATGCTGTACATGAGCCGCATGTATTCCTGGAAATCGGCCGGGATGCCGGCGGGCGTGGTGCAGTCGGGATCGGGCGTCTGGCGGTTGGCAGTCTCGGCCCTGGCAAGGCGGCGCTCGATCTCACGGAAGCTGGTCAAATACTCGTCCATGCGCAGCCGATCGCGGTTGGATAGCTGCTGCTGAATGTCGCGGGCGTCGTCCATCACGAAGTCCAAAACGGAGCGCTGCTCCTGCTGGCGAAGGAGGAGGTTAGCGCGGCGCTCGCCATGGTCGCCACCGCCAAAGAGACGCTCAAAGACGGCACGCGGATTTGGCTCTGGCGGCATGGGGGCAGTGGGCGAACGCCAGGACATATTACACTGATACGCGCAGGAATAGCCGGAGTCACAGTCGCCGGTCTGGCGAACCACGTCCGAGGTGATTTCCAGCGACGGGAAGCGGGTCAAATGGCCAACCTGATTAGCGGCAACCTGATCGACGGAGACGCCGGCGCGGATGTCGGCGCCCTGCGTTTTGCGGACGCGAACACCCGTCAGAAAGGTGCCGCCAGCACGGCCGTGGTCGCCGGCGCCGTCGGGGCCAGGGGTGGCGTTGCGATGGTCCAGACCACTGATGATCTGGATCTTGTTTTTGACCGGCGCCAACGGCCGCATCGTGCGGTTCAATTCGAAGTCGCGTCCAGGCTGCCCGGTCGGCCACCAGTATTGCGGCAAAGCGCCGTTGGGGAATTCCATGAACGCCATGCGGATTGGCGCTCGCGTCGCAGAGCTAGCAAGCTGCGGCCCTGCTTGAGCGGCTACGGCCTGGAGGGAACGTAGCGATTCCAGTGCGGGCAGGGCCACACACACGCCGACGCCACGCAAAAAGGCGCGCCGGCTCAGGCTCAGGTGTCGTTGGGCGGCGCGGTCACTCTCGTTCAGATTTGCGTTCTTCATGGCTCTCCCAGGGGTTCGGGCGACCGGCAACTATGTTCCATGCTACTTAGTTTAACTCATTGTCGAGCCGAAAGTAAAGGACGGATGGCGAGCTCCACGCGGAGCGAAGACCATGGTCGCAGACCCTAAGCCGCCTTTGCCGCTCGAATAATCTCCTGCCTTAATCCTTCCAACAGCCGAAAGTACTTGACGAATTGGGCTTCGTCCGAAGTCAATCGAGATCTGCCCTTGAGCAAGTCGAACAGCGCTTGGGCTTCTTTGTCAGGAGTCGGAACAGACCCAAGATCGACTTTGACATTTCCAGCCAGAGAAGACGCGATCCCCCCAATGAAAGCATCGTAGAGCGGAAAATCCCCTAATCCTTTGCCCAATTCCGGAAAAGGGACTTTCTCGAACTCATTGAGCAGGCTACGAATGCTATTTGCCATCTCAGTCCCAATAGGTCAGGATAGCGCCTCTTGCAGTGAAATACCCACCCTTTGGAGGCAGTTTTCGCTTGTACGAGGGATTCCAACCAGCGTTCCAGGTTCCCCAAATCGCTACACTTTGGTTTTGGTTCCAAAAACTCAATGCGTCAGCGGTGTATTGGGACATCGTTCTTCCACTTGCGTGTTTGCCAAAATGGTAAAGAATCGAGGCTAATTTGGTTGGGAATGTTCCTCTGTCCCAAGCGTTCCACACAACAAGCTGCCGCCGAACTCGATGCAAACTGTCCCTTTGTCGCCTTCTGACAGTCATTCCATTCCATTGCCCGCCTTAATCACTCGCCCTTTGAGGCCGCAGTTTTCCCGCGGCTCCGAGGGTGACCAGGTACTTCGGTTATTCATCCCTCAATGTGATAATAGCCGAGGCCCTCCATTCCGCAACGCAATTCCAATAAGTCTCGGCGCCATTCCCTCGGCTGGATGCCAAACCCGAGGGGCCGCGAAAAAAGCGGGCACCACCGTCAACATTAACGTGATATTCGAGTAAAGATCCCAGTAGCAGGCTTCCTTTCTTTGTCTTCGGTGCGGGCGGCGGCGAGGAAGCGTCGGCCGCGCTGATGCGCCGTTTCTGGAACGGGGCCGAATCGATCACTCCCATCAGCAGGGTGGAGAAACGGCCTTCCTCGCGCTCCAGCTGCTCGGCGATGCGGTCGATGGCCTCCGCGTCGTAGTATTCCGGACCACGACCCAGGGCGTAGGTCAAAAATTTTTCGGTAAGGCAGTAGTAAAAGTCGCGGCGGCGCGAATCCTTCAGGATGCGTTTCAACTCCTTGACGCTTGTAAAGCTCTCGCCCGTGATGAGCTTGCCGGCCGTGTCGATGGGCTGGCCGTGTTCCTTTTCGCGGTACATTCCCATGGCGTTGAAATTCTCCAGCCCCAGGCCGAGCGGGTCCATCCGGGAGTGGCACGAGGCACACAGCGGCATGCTGCGGTGCATGGCGAGCAAGTCGCGCATGGTTGGCTCGCCCTTGGCACCTTCGGCGGCTTCGTCAAGGCTGGGGATGTCCAAATCGGCCGGTGGAGGGGGCGGCGGCGTGCCCAGGAAGTTGTCAAGCACAAACAGGCCGCGTTTGACCGGTGAGGTTCGCGTTGGATTGGAGGTGACCATCAGCACCGACGCTTGCGTTAGCACGCCGCCACGCGGACTGTCCTTGGGCAGCGCTACCTTCCGCATCTCCTTGCCCTTGACTCCCGGAATGCCATAGAACTGCGCCAGCGGCTCGTTGAGGAACGTATAATCGCTGTCGATCATCTCAAGCACACTGCGATTCGTGCGCGCGATGTGGTCGAAGAATAATTCGGTCTCCAGGCGGATGGCCTTGCGAGCTTCGCCGTCGAGCTTTACCTTGGCCGTGCTGCCTTCCTGTTTCAAGATGACCGGGGCGTTGAGCGGGACATGATCCACGTTGCGCGCTTTCAGCCACTGCCCGGCGAAGTTCCGGCTCAGCTCGACCGCACGGGCGTCTTTGAGCATCCGCTGGACCTGCGGCTTGAGGTTCGCGCGCGAATTCGCCGCGCTCCGCCAGGCGGAACAACTCGTCATCCGGCATCGTGGACCAGAGCAGATACGACAGCCGTGAGGCCAGGGAATACTCGTCGATGAAGGCGAAGGCCGCACCCTTTGGCGTTTTCGGGTCCGCTTCCTCCATGCGGAACAGAAAACGCGGCGACGCCAGCACGGCGACCAGCGCCTGCGAGACGCCCTGCTCAAAGTTCTTGTCAGGTTGCTTAAAAACCAGCTCGGCGAGGTTGGCGAGGCGGTCGAACGTCTTGTCGTCGGCGGGACGGCGGAAGGCCTTGCGGACGAATCGCTCCAGCACCTCGCGGGCGTATTTGCGGCGTTCGGCATCACCGGCAGGCGGCGCCGCGGAAGAAGATGCGCTCATAGTTTTTTTGATAAGGCCAGTCGTTGGGGTCCAGCGGGCCTTCCACCTTCACGGAAATCCCCTGCAAGTTGGTTGTGGCATTCTTCTTGCCTACCCCCTCTTTCGCGGCGGGCAGCTTCGTCAGCTCCAACTCGAAACGATGCTGCTCTCCCGGCTGCCAATGGCCCTTGAATTCAAAGCGCAATTTCTTGCTGTTTTGCCAGCCATGTTCTTCCTTCAGCTTTTCCTGGTCATCCAACTTGCAAACCAGCTGGGCACGGGACGTATCGAAATCGAAGGAGCCGCGGATCACCGCCTCGAGCACGACGTGGTAATCGCCGGCTTTGTCGACCTGAAACGCATAGTCCAGTTTGCCGCCCGTGGTGAAGCTGAGGGTGTTTTTCTTGGGTTCGCCAGCGATTTCCCTAACCGGCAGCACCTTCCCGATGGTAGGCACGGCCGCCCCAACAATGTTCTTGGCGGCGGCGATGTACTTCTCGGCCAGCAGCGGCGAGAAGGACAGCACATCGCCGATGTTGTCAAAGCCATATCCGATGTCATCGGGCGGAAACTCCTTGTCTGTATCGTAATCCGCGCCCAGGAGATCGCGAATGGTGTTGCGATACTCGATGCGGTTGAGGCGGCGCAGAGTGACGCGGCCGGGATCGGGATCTTTGGGGTCCAGGCCGAATGCGCTTGTTTTGATCCAGCGCTCCAACACTTTCTGTTCCTCGGTGGTCGGCCGCGACCGCTTGGCGGGAGGCATGATGTTGGCCCGCGTGTTTTTCAGCACCGCGTACCATAATTCACGCTTGGTCACGAGTTCATCGTCGGACTTGAAGGTGTCGAAGGAGACGTTGCCCTTGTTGGCGCCGTCAGCGTGGCAATCGAAACAATACTTGGAAAGGATGGGCTGAACGTCTTTGCGGTAGCTGTCAACCGCCTGCGCATCGCTACCGGCAGCCGGTCGGCCCACGATCGCCAGCACCAGCAGGCTTGCAGCCCACGGCCAGCAGCGCGATGAAACACGGCCGATCCACTTTCGGGAAGTCTGGCAGGCTTGGTCCATGGTGTTTTCCTTCAATCACTTCAAGGACGAAGGCAATGTCGCGGGCAAGTCCGCCTGGTGCGCGGCCACCGCCGAGCGGAGTGTAAGTACGTAGGCGCTTTAGCTGATTAAATATCAGTCTAATTCGTTCAGACGCTGGCGTCTACACAATTCTTTGAATTCACGGTCCAGCCGCGGACCGAAAGGACTTGCGTCATTGCCTCCTGATGGACTTGAACCATCAACCCGCTGATTAAGAGACAAACAACCTATCAAAAAACATTGGCTTTTTGCATGCCACTGGTGTAAAATTGCACCAGTTTACACCACTTTTTACACCACTTTGAGGACGCCATGACCAGGAAATATTTCGGAACCTGGGAAGGCCCACCCCATTACCGCTGGACAAAAATGCACAAAGGCGAGCGTTACTCGGTCAAGTGTAGAGATTTGCCCATAGCCCGTGAAGAGTGGACGAAGCCGGCATCTTACCAGGCTGCCAAGGAAGCGCTCGAAGGCAAGATCGAGGAGGCAACCACTGTAAAGGACCGTGAATCCGAGCGCCTTGTTGACCTGGCTGTTCGTGGACAAGCTGCAATGGAAATCCTACGAGTCAGGGACAACCCACCTGCGTTCGAGCAGGACCAGAACACCGAGGCTGGCTCAGTCCACGAAGCCCTCACCGCCGCTGTTTGCAAATCTAAGGTGGAAAAAGCCTCGACGGTTGGTGCTGCCCTCGACGACTTCCTAGCCCAACTGCGGGCAACAGGCAGCCACGGCAAGACCTACCGAGAAATCATGCAGATGATGGACGTTATTAAGGATTGGTACGGAAGTGAGCCTGTGGCCGAGATCGACGCCGCCAAGGTTAAGGACGCCTTCGGCCGGATCGCCAAAATGGAAGTCGAGCCAAACACCAAGCACAAACGCTGGGGCTTCTTCAAACGCTGGGTCCGTTTCCTTGACTCAATGGAAATCATCGACCTGCCAAGAAGCCTCAGAAACAAGGACAAAGCGTTCGTCTTCAAGAAAGAAGCTAAAGAAATCAGGACATATCCTACGGCCTTGGTCCAGAGCGTCGTGAAGGAACTGCCGGACAAGCTGCGGTGTTGGGTATTGCTGGGCCTTAACTGCGGGATGACGAACACTGACATTGCCGAACTGAGACACACGCAAGTTTCAGACGGCTATCTGACCAGGAAACGAATCAAGCTGAGAAACCGCCTGAATGCGCCGGAGGTTCGCTACAAGCTGTGGCCTGAGACCTTGGACTTGCTGATGAATTTCAAGAGCGATGACGCCAACCGATGGTTTGTGTCGAGCACAGGGACGCCTCTGGTGAGCAACAGGATGGACGGAGACAAGCCGAAGCTGTATGACCTGATCGGCAACGAATGGAAGTGGTACAAGACGAAGAACGCCGTGCCGATACAACTTCGTGCTTTTCGCAACATCGGTGCAACCCTCCTGGAAAAGCACGAGGTTTATGGCCGACCCAGCATCGTCGAAAAGTTCCTCGCTGACAAACCCACAACCATTGCAACTGCTCATTACGGTGCCGCTAGCCAGGAGTTGTTCGACAAGGCGACCGATTGGCTCCGGGTGCAAATCCTCGGGTAAGTTCGGTGATCCTTTTCCACCCCCCTTGCGGTACTCGTTACACCCTTCGAGGCCCCGGCTCCATCCGCCTGTCAAATCACGCCGCCGTTTGCCCGGAGGTTCTGCCCCGTGACCCAGCGGGCGTCCTCGCTCACGAGCAGCGCCACTACGTCGGCGATGTCCTGGGGCTGACCAAGCCGGCCCAAAGCCGCCATCTGAGCGAACCGCTGTTTCTGCTCCTCGCTCTTGCCCTGGCTGAATAACTCGGTGTCGGTTGGACCTGGCGACACCACGTTGACGGTGATCCCCTTCGGGCCGAGTTCTTTGGCGAGAACGTGACTGAACTGCTCGACGGCCCCCTTGGTGGCGACGTAGGCCCCGTATCCCGGCAGCATCATGGCCGTGGTGGATGAGGAAAGGTTGATGATCCTGCCGCCCTCGCCCATTCGTTTCGCCGCTTCCTGGCAGCAGAAAAACGCCCCCTTCACATTCACGGCAAAGATGCGGTCGAACTCTTCCTCGCTGACCTCCATGACAGGCTTCGTGAACATCACCCCGGCATTGTTCACCAGAATGTCGAGCCTGCCGAACTTCTCGAAGCAGGTGTCGAAAAGCCGCTTCACGTCACCGACCTTGCTCACGTCGGCCTGGACGGAGATGGCCTTCCCTGCAGCTTTTTCGATGAGGCCGACCGTTTCCTGAGCATCCTTGGTGCTGCCGGCGAAGTTGACGACGACCTCTGCGCTGTCATTGGCCAGCCGCAGAGCGATGGCTCTTCCGATGCCTTTTGACGCCCCCGTTACGATTGCGACTTTACCGTTCAAATGGTGAGCCATTGTGGACCTCGCTTCTATGTGTCGCTTCCAGACTGACTGACGACCTGTCGGCGACTATCTTATCCGTGGACCAGTGCATGCGGGAGGAACTGAACTCGACTGCATTTGACCGAGGCAGTCGAACAAGGAGCGTGGAAAGGGCAAGAATGCGTGACAAGTTCAAGGCATTTCTCAATCGAGACGGTGGGGGGCCTGCTGTGAGAAAGAAAAAACCTCAAATACCGCCCCGATTCCCCACTGGAGCTCTGGTCCGTGTGAAGCCAGGAACGACCGACCCGGATTTTTCCGACATCCCGCTCGGTGGCTGGGCCGGGATAATCAGGGAAGTGGATCAAAGTTCCGACCCACCGCTGTGCCTGATCGAGTGGAATCAGTACACGCTCGACCAAATGCACCCGGTCTACCGCAATCGGTGCCAGCGGGACGGCCTTGAAATGAAGAGCATGTGGCTGGGTGAGGATGAAATCGAACTGGACACCGGCGAACCAGTCGTCATCGAGCAGCCCACCGCCATTCGTTCCCGCCCGCTAAATCTGAAGGACCAGGATGACCGGGTGCGGATGGCCTTTGGGTTGACAAGCGACGACCCCCTCCCAGAAGCCGATGAGGATAAGCTGTTGGCATACCATCGCTACCTGAAGGCGCACCTGTCATTTCCCTTTGAGGCAAAGTGGGAGCCAGAATCGGGGCCACGTGTTACTGTCAAGATTACTTGCCTTTGCGACTCAGACGACGAAACATGGGCGGATGAGATGTACGGTCTCCTCTGCAAAGGAAAAGCCGACGGCAAGATGATTCAGGTGCCGTTGTCCGAGTGCGAGGCCAAAAAGGGAAGCGCCAACCGCCAACTGGTAAAGGACTACTCGTACTGGTTTTGGAACAACGGGTAATGGCAGTTGACCACACACGTTCATTTGACCAAGGCATTCGATGTCGAAACGCAGCGCCAAAACCGTCCTGTTCCTCTGCACTGCCAACTACTACCGCAGCCGGTTCGCCGAGGTCCTGTTTAACTCGGTGGCCAGCAAAATGGGGCTTTCGTGGCAGGCGTTGTCCAAGGGGTTGGCCGTGGAAAGGAGCGTCAACGACGTCAGCCCGATTTCAAAATCCGCCATCACAGCACTGGAGGAGTTGGGCATCCAGGCAGATGGCGCTTTGACCCGCTTTCCAGTGCAGGTGACGAACGACGACCTTGAACAAGCGGATCGGATTGTGGCGTTGAAGCAGACCGAACACCTGCCCTTGCTGCAAGAGCGCCACCCAGCGTGGGCCGACAAGGTTGAGTTTTGGCAAGTTGACGACGCCCCCGGAGTGCTGGGCCTGATCGAGCAGGAAGTCATGGGCCTTGTGGCTCGCATCTTGGGCGGTGGTGAGCGGCAGGCGATTCAGCCTGTCTTAGAACCTTCACCAGCAAAGGAGCCGGCCAAGAAGCCCGTGACTTTGAAGGTCGGCAGGGAGACAGCGGGCCGGCGAGGAAAGGGCGTAACGACTGTTTTCGACGTGCCTCTTGATGACAATGGCCTGAAGGAACTCGCCGCCACCCTCAAGCAGCGATGTGGGACTGGCGGAACGGTCAAGGACGGCCGAATTGAGATCCAAGGCGACCAGCGTGAGCGACTTGTTGAAGTCCTGGAAGGAATGGGTTATAAGGTGAAACGGGTTGGGGGATGAGCGATAACTCAAATTGCCGAGGATGCAAATGATCTTTCGCCTTTCGCAAAAACTGAATACCAAGATCAAGGCAGGAACCTTGCGGGCGCTCCCTTTGGATGAGAACCCGCTTGCTGACTGGTCGGCTCATTTGTTCGCTGAAAGAAACCCCCATATCGGCGCTGAAACATGGTGGTTCAGGCTACGGGTTTCCACGAGATGTTTTCAAGGAGATGGTGGACAAGCAAGAACTGTGACGGTTGGAGAACAACCCATGATTGACACGCTGCTCGATGCCTGTTAATTCGTCCTTAACGACCAGGGAGAGCCGCAAAGTTGTTTCTGGCTGGCGTCAATAATGATTGAAATGAAGTTGTGGCGGGCAAGCGAGGCCGATGTCCGTGATGCGCTCACGACGGACATTCAGTGGCACGGTGTACAATCTCGATTCGTCCAGGTTAACGGTGACGAGTTTGCACTGCGGTCGTGGACGACAGAATAACTTAAAAAGACTGCAAAAATGAAACATCCATTGCCCCGCACACCCAAGGAGTAAGAAATGGGAGTCATCAGCAAGAAATTGGCGTCCCGCTTGCGGAAGGCCAAGACGCAGCTGGGCGATCTGCGCCGACAGGTGGCGGCGGACTTCGCCAAGGTTCCGAAAGACGTGAAGGCCGTCAAGGCGTTGGTGCGTTCAGGCCACGATCCGCTGCACGCCGCCTACATTGCAGCGCAGAACTTCACGTCTTTCTTTGCCGAAGCCGTGTTGCAGTTCCCGGAATTCGACCCGTACTGCCAAATCGTCGGCCCCACACAAGACGACTACATGCCGAGCAGTCCGCCCATGAGTCCGCTGACCATGAGCTACTTCACGACCTGGGCGTTTTTCGACGTGCGCTTCGGGCCAGACAGGGAAACCATCGGCACCTGCCTGCTCGACATGGCTGACTTGCTAGGTATGGACTCTTTCATGGCCGAGACGATCCGGCGTTTCCAGGATTCCCGCATGGGCACCTACGAGCAATGCGGGAACGAGGGTGGTCGGTTTCGGCTGCGAGAACTGGTCACGGATGACGAGTTTACCTGCCATGTCGCCTCTGGCTACCGGGGCAAGCCTGGGGAACTCTGGTACGTCCGTCTGTGCCCGCCGCTTCTCGATCTAGTCGATTACCATGTTGCTTTCACAACGCCCTATGTGCTGATCGGGGCCACGAAGACCGACTGGACGGCGTACCTGAAAAAGTCCGTGCTGGGAGCGGCGGACACGAGGAAGGCTCTGCACGAGTTCCAGAAATTCGGCAAGGCGGCGCATTCCCGGAAACCGGATGAGTCGTGGAACGAATTCATCTTCCAGGCGTACCATCACCATCAATCGGATGCGATTTTCCTCACGGGATTGCCTGACGTGACGGGTAGCCTGCCTCATGCGTAGAATGATGGACCATGTGGGCGTTTACATCATTAGTAAAATGGCCTACTGCCATGCACAGCTGCATTCAAAAGGACACCACATGGACATCGCCGCTGAATTCTTGTCAGCCACCATCAACGCTTTCGAGTCAACAAGCGTCTGGCGGATCGAGCCGTCGAGCAATTGCCTAACGACAAACTCCACATCGCCCTCGACGAAAAGACGAACTCCATTGCCGTCATCATGAAGCACGTCGCCGGAAACCTGGCTTCTCGCTGGACCGACTTCCTGACGACGGACGGCGAGAAGCCGTGGCGAAATCGAGACGATGAGTTTTTGGACAATTTCGGCAGCCGGGCTGAACTTTTGGAATGCTGGGAGCGTGGCTGGGCCTGTTTGCTGAATGCGCTCAAAAGCCTCAAGCCCCAAGACCTCGACAAGACCGTCATGATCCGTGGGGAGCCGCATTCGGTGCCGCTGGCCCTGGAACGCTCTTTGGGCCACACTTGTTATCACATCGGGCAGATTGTTCAAGTTGCCAGAATCCACTCCGGGGAAAAGTGGAATACCCTGACAATCCCAAGGGGCGGATCGGAGCAATTCAACATGGCGAATTGGGGTCAGCCGGGGAAATCGCATTCGTAGGTCGTTGCCGAATTCGACCAGTTGCGTTGCGGTCAGATTGCTGTTATCCTCCCCGCTTTGCCACTTCCACGGAGTAAGTCGGGTCGGCCTCGTCCAATTTCACGTCACCGGACGGCCCGTAGATCGCTGGCACAGGTTCGTAGCCTGCCAGGCGCAGCCATGATTGCACCTGCGTCCGATGATGGCAGGTGTGCAGAACACGTCGCCAAAACACCCAGATCCGTTCCCGCTGCAAGCCACCGAAGAAGTTCCGCTGCTCCAGCCACCAAACGGTAGTTCCCTGCGCCAACTGCGGCAGCCGGAGTTTCACCAGCCAGATGTACTTCTCGATGTAGGCTGCCACGCTCGGCTTGTCGCCAAAAGGCAAGAGTTCTTCGACGGGCGGCTCCTCGGTTCCGACGAACTGAGCAAAGAATCGCCGCTCGGAAAGAAGTTGGTGGACCAAGATGGTGCGGACCGGGTTGGTCTTCTCGTGCGGCTTGAAGTCGAGCAGATGTTCCGGCACCGCCCGCCACGTGCTGACCGTCTTGTTGACTTCGCTAGCGTAGGTGGTGACAACGTGCTGAAAGACGGGATCGACAGCGTGTGGCACATCGGAGTCGGGGATGGCGATGAAGTCGTAGTGCATGGTCGTTCTCCCTTCACCAGAGCGGTGGACACGCTCACACTTTCACAGCGCCGAAGGCCGCAAAGCAGACTTTCTTGTGCAGGATTTCGACCTGCGAAAACCCGACTTGTCGCAGCAAGTCCAGTTGGAACAGCAACGGGCGGGGCGTGTCTTCCTTCTCGACGTAGGCGAACACCTGGTCCCGGTAGGCTTCGTCCTTCAGCCGGGTCAGGTACTCGCCGTAGCGCCGGCGCATGAGTTCCTTGATCGCAGGGATCGAACTCTCGACCAGATCGAATATCCAAACCGAGCCACCAGTCCGCAGTGCCCGGTAGAATGCCGTAAAGACCTCCCGCCACTCCTGATCGGCACGCAGGTGGTGCAGAACCGAAGCGGCCAGAATGATGTCGAACTCTCCGTCAGCCAACTTGACCTCCCTGATGTCGGCCTGGACAGTCGTGATGCGTCCAGCGGTGGCCCGGCTGACCCGCTCCCTGGCCCGGTCGAGCATCGGCTGGCTCAGGTCGATCAGGGTGGCGTCGAGGTTCGGCAGGAACTCCAGCAGCTTGAGGGTGAAGTTGCCGGCTCCGCAGCCTACGTCGAGAACATGGTGGGCGTGCGGCGTCGTGGCCGCTGCCGCCTGGGCGACCAGCGCCATCGCCAGCGGCGCATCGACCGTGGCCGACTGGCCGGTTTCGAGGTTCGAGAACCGTTCCACGTCGGCGTCAAAACGCTGGCGGATTTCATCCACTGTCGATTTCATCATTCCCTCCCGGTTTGTGTCGGCTTGGGGCGGGATCAACTATTCCGTGATCTCCCGGATGACCCGGCACGGATTCCCGGCAGCGAACACGCCTGCGGGGATGTCTCTGGTTACGACGCTTCCGGCCCCGATGACCGACTTCGAGCCGATCTTCACACCGGGGCAAATGATCGCCCCGCCGCCAACCCACACATCCGAGCCGATCTCGATGGGCTTGGCAAACTCCTGCTTGCGGCGCAGTTCGGCGTTCATCGGATGCGTGGCGGTGTAGATTTGCACGGCAGGCCCGAACAGCGTGAAGTCGCCGACCTTCACCAAGCACACGTCGAGGACAACGCAGTTGAAGTTGAAGAAGACCCGCTCGCCCAGCAGTATGTTCGAGCCGTAGTCGCAGAAGAACGGCGGCTGCATCCAGACCGACTCACCGCCAGTGCCGAAGAGTGCCATGAGGATGCTTCGGCGGACCTCTTGGTCCCTTTCACGGGTCGCATTCAAGTCATGGCACAAATCCCTGGCTCGTTCCCTGGCCCGGACGAGTTCCGAGTCGAGTGGGTCGTACAATTCCCCGGCCAGCATCTTCTCTTTCTCGGTTTGCAATTGACCCTCCCGCTCTCGTTTCTTCGCCAGCCGCCAGGAAACGGTACACATCACCTACCACGGAGTTCGTTCGGCCCTCGGTGGGTTTTCGCAGGGTTGGAACGTTCATCGGTTTTTCTCCAGTCGTTTCCACACAGACTGACCGCCCGTTTGCGACTATCTTATTCCTGATCGACGAGGTGTGAATGTTGGCGGAGCGACTAATCCCGTTGATCGCATTCAACGGCAGCGGAAGGACGCCCAAGTGAGGGGAGTGGCGGCTGCCGTACTTCGTGTGGGTGTCCACCGCCACGGTGATCCAGTTGTCGATCACAGTTGTGAGTTGGGGAACCTAACCGACCATCAGAAAACGAATGTCATGCTGTCGTGCTACCGAGCGCCTTTTGAATCGCCTCTCGAATTCCCATCGGCCTGATCGGAAACACGTCCAGAGCCGTCTTGTCCCGGACGACGGTGGGGTTCTTCAGCCCTTCGATCAAGTGCCGCCCGACCTCAAATGCGGTCGGTGTCACCAGGGCGAGCCACAGGCTCGACAGGTAAGGGGTCAGCACCGGCACCGAGATGAGCCAGCGCCGCAGCCCATTCTGCCGGGCGTATTCCCGGATCATGCCGCCATAGGTTGTGACATCAGGGCAGCCGATCTCGAAGATGCGGCTCTCGCCTGGAGGCAAATCCTTCGCCGCCAGCAGATAGGCCAGGACGTCGTCTACGGCGATGGGCTGGGTCGGAGTCGTGAGCCATCGTGGGCATAGCATCACCGGCAGCCGGTCGGTCAACGATTTCAACAGATCGAACGATAGGCTGCCCGTGCCGATCACTAGGGACGCCCGGAACTCGATGGTTTCTACGCCAGAATCTCGAAGAATTTGGCCGACCTCGTGACGGCTGCGCAAGTGCGGGGAGAGTTTCGGGTCGGCGTCGTTGCCCAGCCCGCCGAGGTAGATGATCCGGCGCACCCCGACATTCCTTGCGGCTTGGGCAAAGTTCGTCGCCGCTTGCCGGTCTTCCTTCTCGAAGTCCTTTGAGCCAGACATCAGATGGACGAGGTAGTAGGCCGTGTGAACACCTTGCAATGCTCCATCCAACGAAGGAGGGTCAAGCACATCACCCTGGACGACTTGCGTGGGTTCCATGACAAGAGGCCGCATTTTGTCCGGGTTGCGGGCAAGACATCGCAGGACCACCGACTGTTGTTCGAGCAGCGGGATCAACCGACCGCCGACGTAACCTGATGCGCCCGTCAATAGTACGACTGGAAGATTTGTTCCTTCACGGCTATTCGATTGGGGTGTCGGCATCGTTTTTCGGTCGGAATCTCGGTTGGCAAATGAGTAATTTTGCGGATACGAAGCCACGCCACACCGTTGAGGCGGGTCGTGGTGCCAAAACAGAAAACTCGCTGACGATTGACAGGCAATTCACTTGGTTGGCATGTGTTTCAACATCGCCTTGCACGATGTTTCGCATTTCCGGCATTCCTCGCCACACACCTTCATGTGCTTGTCGTCGGGAAACTTCTCGCACTCCTTTGCGCATGAAGAACATGCCTCGGCACAGGCCGTACAGATGGTTTTGGAGAACGGGCCGCCCCTCGCAACGATCTGAGCGGCGGCAGTGCAGACGGTCCCACAGTCTTGACAGGTCGCCAGGCTCGCCAGGTGTTCCTTTTTGCCTTCGAGCAGCATGTGAGCGCAGTGGGTCGCACAGGTGTCGCATGCACGTTGGCAGTCCGAGCAAACTTTGGCGCACGCTTGCATCATCTCGTTGTGTTCCATGTGGTCCGTCTTCTTTTCCTGCGTTTGCCCCTGCTGAGTGAACGCTACCTGGCCGACGATAGCGAGGGCCAATGCCACCACACCCATACCGCCGAACATTCGAGTCTTCATGGTAAAACACCTTTCCTTTGAGTCCGTGATCTTGACGCAATTGACACACAAAAAACGAAAAAAGCCGACGTGAACGAACACATTTGAGTGTCCATTCACGCCGGCTTACTCTGTAACGAGCCTCCCGACTTGGCCGGGCTGCCCTTTTTCTAGTCTTCCGACGAACCTGACTTCTTAAGTTTAGCCAACACCACCGGGGAATCAAGACACTTGCAGGGCTGGTTATTGTTTATTCCCACTCTCCCAAGAGCGGTCTTGATAGCCGCCGAACTCTCGGTGTCCACGGACATGCTCTTCTCGTGGCCTGGCTTCATTGACGGTGATCGCTCGCCCGCCGAAATCCTTTCCGTTCAGAGCTGAGATGGCCGCTTCCGCTTCCTTGGCACTTTCCATCTCGACAAAGCCGAAGCCCTTCGAGTGGTCAACTTCCCGGTCCATGACAACTTGGGCCGATTGGACGGTGCCGTGCGGCAGGAACAGGCTTTGCAAATCGTTGTCGGATGTGCCATACGGCAGGTTGCCGACGTACAACTTCTTACCCATTGATGGGACTCCTTCAGAGATTCATGCAAAAAACCAGGCCCAATGCGGGCTGACACAGTCGCATGAAAAAAATCCTTGTTGCTTGGGTTCGCAGAGATGTGAACGGAGGAGAGGTCATCACGGCCTTGAACCGTCTTCCCAAGTACGCTTTCATCATAGGCGGACTTGTCGCTTATCACAAGCCGTGACCGAAGGCGGGAAGAAGGACCGGGCCATGCAAATGGGCGGCAAAAAAGCAGGCACTAGCTCGAACGGCCCCGCTCACGCCGCCTTTTTCGCCTTCTTTCCCCACGCCGGTTGTGCAGGCAAGGTCAAGATTTCGCCGTCCCCGACCTTTCGCAGCGCCCTCAAGCCAGCCGAGGTAATCCGGTAACAGCAGGGAATCTGACCGGTGTTCTGCTCAATCCAGCCAGATGCGATCAATTCCCCGTGGAGTTTGACGATGTCTCTTAGGCCGACTTCTGCCATCTCCATCAGGCGATTTTGCCACGCTTCCTTGCCGTCCTTTCCCAGATCGGCGTAGTGCGTGCAGAGTTGCAGGAGGCGGGGATTGTTGCGGAGGCGGTCCAGGTCGTCGAGCATGATTGTCCTCCTTTAGGGCAGGAAGCATGATCGGTTGCCGCAGGGGTTTCCTTCACAGGGAGGCCGACATCTACTTTCCACAGCAGTTTCAGGATGCCGGTGATGACGATAATGCGGATTGGGGAAGGGATGGAGGCAGTTTTTGCTGGACATAATGGCGAAAAGCCTCATTTGGTCGCCACGCCACGAAAGAGGTAGCCGTGCGTCTTGGGCATGCCGTCCAAATAGAACTCCTCGACCTCGACCGACGTGAATGGCTGTGCGGCGACCAGCACCTTCATGTTCCGGTCCAGGTGGCAGCCATCGGCCAAACGCATTTTCAGCCAATTCAGCCGGCGTTGCCACTTCTGGACGCTAGGCTCCGTGCTGAGGCCATGCTCCAGAAACAGGAACTGACCGCCAGGCTTGAGTACCCGGTAGACTTCGCTTATGGCGTGGCTCACGGCTTCGATGCTGCACAGGGTAAAGGTGCTGACGGCGCAATCGAAGCGGTTGTCCTCGAAGGGAAGTTTTTCGCCGCTGAGAACCCGCTGGTCAACCTCGATGCCCGATTTTTTGACCCGTCTCTGGGCAAGCCGGTGCATTCCTGCATTCGGATCGACGGTGGTGATCTTACGGAGCTGGGCGGGGTAATGAGGCAAGTTTAACCCAGTGCCGAAGCCGATCTCCAGCACATCGCCGTGGGCGTGGGTTAGCAGTTCCTGGCGATGCCGGGCGACGAACGGGTTATCCAAAAGCAGGTCGCAGATGGGGGGGAAGATCACCTGCGAGTAGAAGCTCAAGTTCGCCTCGTGCTTTGGCTGTCGTGGGCAGGCCAATTCGTCAACCTCGACCGACGACAACGGCTGGGCTACCGGCACGCCGACCTCGAAGAACATGTGCTCCAGAACAGCCGGGGCAACTGAAATCATCGGATTGCGGCTGCGACGGTAGCCACGAACCACTGGGTGGGTTCCACCGAGAGAGGCTGCCTTTTGCGGACAGAGCAGGAGGAACGCTCTCTTGGCTACCGGACCGGCTCGGCGCTGGGCGGCGCTTCGCTTGATCCCTTGGCCCTGGCGGGCTTGCCAGCCATGAAGCGATTACAACCGCTGTTGCCGGAAACACGCAACAGGAAGGGTTGCAGCTTCTCATCAATGCACAGTCCCATCGTCAGGTTTTCCACGGCTGCCTTCGGTTCGATCTGCCACCACTTGCAGTCTTTGCACAATCCCCATTCGCTGGCTGCCATTAAATGCTCCCTTCGTACTTGACCTGGATTCACCTTTCCACCGCTACACTCACGGCAATGCCTTGTCTGAACTGCGCCGGAATTGGCCATCCCCCCATTACAGGGCCGGCATCGCTCCTCGATAAGCCGACGACCACTTCAGGCTGGCGCTTATCGAAGTCTGCCTGGGCGATCTTGAAGGCTTCGATGACGACGTTTCCTCGTTAATCCCCCTCCTGCCGAAGTTCGTCAAGTTCTTGCTCAAAGCGTTGTTTGAGGATTTCTGCTGCACGGATCAAGGCTTGCAGGGTCATTTCCTGGTCCAAACCCGCTTGCAAGGGTAAGGCAGCCTCAAGCATTGCCTGCAAGAAGCGATCCCTTAATTCCCTTTCTTTTGGTGCTAGGTCCATTGGGGACACCCTTTTCATTGCTGGGAAGAACACACTTCTTGGACTACTGTCATCCTCATCAGATTACCCTGGATTCGACCGATCCACAATGGGCCGAAAGTGATGATGTCCACTTATCAAATCCCTCCATCCCCTTGCGCATGCCGAAAAACCTGCCTGCCCGGAGCCTTCTCCGTCAACCCCCACACTCCCTCAACATCGCCGCCAACGGCTCCTTGTCCGCAAGCCGATGATCGTTCCCGACTTCGATCAGCGCTGTCACCGGCAACCCGCTTTTCCTGACCAGTTCCTCGCTTTCGGCAAACGGCACCAGGTCATCGGCCCGGCTGTGCAAAACCACCGTGTCGGGTTTGGCCATCTTCGCCGTCCCGTACTTCTTCCATGCCGGGCAGAGCAGGACAAGCCGGGCATCAGCGCTGCTGCTGTTCATGGCCACAGCCCCGCCCCTTGATGACCCGACCACCGCATCCGGCTGGTGCTTGTCGAACTCCTCCTGGGCGATCTTGACGGCCTCCTCGAAATCGCCGTCGGGCAGCTTGGGGTTGATGACGATGTGGCCGTGGTCCTTGAGGTAGGTCGGTTTGACGCCGCCTGGAACCGATTGCCAGCCGTGTAGGAAGAGGATGGTCATGGCGCTAAACCGTCCTTTCCTTTGAGGCAATTTGGACAATACCACGGGGCTGGCGTCTTGACAGGCTTCGGGCTGCGTTTGTGGCACCTGGCGCAGCGGTAGCGCTTGCCCTTTATCGCAGTTTTCGGGCGAACTTGCTTTCCAGTCCTGGGAAAGTTCTTCACCATCGGAACCTCACCCAGCATTTTATCAGGTTGGCTGTCACTAGGTCGATAATCATTGCGTGCAGCGGCAGAACTTTGTATTCCATCACTTACGTCTGCCCTGTGGATTTGCCCAATCGGCTCAGGTCGGCCAGCTGGTGATTGTTGCCGACCACGATCAACCTCGACGCTGACCGGTTGCCCAGCAGCGTGAATCATCCCGCCGAGCGGGTTGACCGAGGCGTGGAGGGCACATTTCATCCCGGAAGTTTGCAGCGCTGGCACCTCCCATTCACCTGGTTGTAGGACGGCGAAGGCGTGCAACTCCTTCCATTTCGGTTGACATTCAGTTAAGATGCAAACGGTGATGGGGGTGGCTGACCTTTTTTTGGGGAACGATGAAATTCTTCAACCACGTCACCGGTTGTTGTGGTTTGCCATCGACCGGGCTGCAAGCGCATGCAAGCGGGCCAGAGCCAGGTGATGTGGGGTACATTCCGAGGACTCACGGGTGGAGGATACCATGCCCGCAGAGGATGCTTTGCTGTTCATCGACGCCAACAAATACCTTGACTTGTATCAAACGGCGACAGGGAGGAAGCTCCTTGCGCCGCTTGGAGAACAGGCTGCGTATGTCTTTGTAACGCAGCAAGTTGTCGATGAAGTGCTGCGCAACAAAATCAAGGTTGTGTCAGGTTTCCTGAATGAAAAATTCAAAGAACTGAAGCCGCAGACCTTTGCCGTTCCAGATCACCTTTTCGGGACAAGCGCCGAGCAGAGCAAAGACATCCGTGAAGATATGGCCGATATTGGCCAGAAGATCAACACGGTAAACGAGAAGGTTGACACCCTAGCAATGGGCATTATGGCAAAGATCAGTCAATCCCAGGACGACGTGTCGAAGGCGCTCGCCCCCATATTCGCAAAGGCGGTTGCTCATTCACCAGAGGAATTGCAACGTGCGAGAGAACGCAAGGAGCTTGGAAATCCGCCAGGTAAACCGACAAATCCGATTGGCGATCAACTGACCTGGGAACAGATACTCAGCCAGTTCAAAGGGAAAAAGAAGCTTTGGATCATTTCCAGGGACGGTGATTATGGCACCTTCCACGGCAAGAAAGGATTCCTGAATCAATTCCTGTACGAAGAACTTCGCAAGCTCAACCCCGATGCCGAGGCGTTCTTATTCGAGGATATAGTCGCTGGGATCAAGGATTTTGCCGACAAGATGGGGGTCAAGGCGGACAAGTTGCCCACACCAGAAGAAACGAAGGAAATCAGGGAGGAGGAGGGGACTTTGCCACCGCTCGGAGGAGAAGTCGTTGGTACAACCAATGTTCCGTACCCCGTAAACACCGATTCGGTCATGGCCCGGACACTCAACTTGGCGGCGACGGGAGTGGTAATGCCCAACATTACCAGCCAGGGTGCGGCAGCCAATTTCAACACCGTGGGACCGACAAATTACCTCGCTGGCACGGGACCGACAAACTACCTGCCCGCCACGGGACCAACAAGCTACCTCTCCGCCACTGGACCAACAAACTACCTCGCTGGCACTGGACCGACAAACTACCTGCCCGCCACTGGACCAACAAATTACCTCGCTGGCACGGGACCAACAAACTACCTGCCCGCCACGGGACCGACAAATTGCCTCGCTGGCACGGGACCGACAGGCAACCTCGCTGGCATTGCACCAACAAACAACCTCACCGGGATTGGAGGAACAGTCACTATGGACAGCCAGGCAGTGGCAATGCCCAACATCAACTGCCTGACTGCGGTAGCCAATGTCACCCTCACGGAACCGACAGTCAACCTCGCCGCCACGGGACCGACACACAACCTCGCCGCCACGGGACCGACAAACTACTGCACCGGCATGGGACCGACAGGCACCTTTGCCGGCATGGGACCGACAAACTACTGCACCGTCACGGAACCGACAGTCAACATCGTCGCCACGGCACCCACAGTGAACCTCGCCGGCACGGGACCGACAGGCACCTTTGCCGGCATGGGACCGACAAACTATTGCACCGTCACGGAACCGACAGTCAAACTCGCCGCAACGGGACCGACTAACAACTTCGCCGGCACGGGACCGACAATCTTCTGCAACGGCTTGGGACCGACAGCCATGCCCAACGTAACGGGCATGGGATTAACAACCAACCACACCGGAGTTGGAGCGAAAGGCACCTTCACGGGCATTGGACCAACACCCCAAATTAACAGCCTGGGAGCGGCAGCCAGTTTCAACAGCCAGGCAGTGGTCATGCCCAACATCAACTGCCTGACGACAGCAGCGACCTTCAACGGCATGGGAGCGACAGCCAACGCCATCAATCAGGCATTCTGGCATGCACAATTTTAACTGCCTTACTACCACAACCACCTTCAGCGGCAAAAGACCGCCAGCCAACCTGACCAGCTTGGGAGCGGCAGCCAACTTCATCAGCCGGGGAGCGGTCATGCCCAACATCAACTGCCTGACGACGGCGGCAAAACTCACCGGTATGGGGCCAGCAGCCCATTCAACCGGCATGGGGCCACCGTGCACCATCGCCGGCATGGGAGTGGCAGCCAACCTTACCGGCGTCGGACCAATGTTCAACCAAACCGGCATGGAAACGGCATCTGGGATTTCCACTTTACCCAACTGGGGAGCAACGATTGCTCCAATACCCAACAGGTGGTAGGGATGTCATTCGGATTAACTGGGGACTCGTGGATGCGTCACTTGATTCTCCCTTCGCACGCCCTCAGCATTCTCTCCAGCGGCTCCTGGTCGGCCAGCCGATGATCGCTGCCGACCTCGATCAGCGCCGAGGAAGGCGCTCCGCTATCCCTGACCAGTTCCTCGCTGTGCCCAAACGGCACCACGTCATCGGCCCGGCTGTGCAGGATCACGGTGCCGGGCTTCACGGTCTTGACCGTCCCCCATTTCTTCCAGGCGGGACAGAGCAGGACGAGCCGGGCATCGCCTCTGTTGATGTTCATGGCCACAGCGCCGCCACGGCTCGATCCCACGACGACAGTGGGCTGGTGTTTGTCGAACTCCTCCTGGGCGATCCTGACGGCCTCCCCGAAGTCGTCGTCAGGGAGCTTGGGGTTGATTACTGTGTGGCCGTGGTCCTTGAGGTAGGTCGGTTTGACGCCGCCAGGAACCGATTGCCAGCCGTGGAGGAATAGGATGGTCATGGCGCTAAACCGGCCTTTGCCTTGAGGCAGTTGGGGCAGTACCACGGGGCAGGCGTCTTGACGGGTTTCGGGCTTCGTATACGGCACTTGGCGCAGCGAAAGCGCTTGCCCTCCAAAGCCGTTTTCGGGCGCACTTTCTTGCCGGCGCTGAGAATGTTCTTCGCCCTCGGACCTATGGTTTCGACAGTCGGAGTATGGCCTCAGCGACCACCCTCGTCGCCCTTTCTTTGAGCAGATCGAAAAGCGCTCGGTTATTCGACGGCATGATCTGAATCTCGCCATCGGTGACGATGAGAGAATGCTTCTCCTTGCGGAGTTCATCCGTTTCCCGCCCGCCGTTATGGGCAAGGGCGTTCCGTGCCAATCGAGCAACATTGACTTCTCCTGAAAAACAAAAGTCACGAAGTTCGGCGGTGAACGCATTCTCGAAGGCAACGCCGAACTCTCTTGCGTTGGGCAGGCGGTAATCGGGTTTATTTACCAGCGCTCGGTAAGTCCGCACCAAGAAGTCTTCGTAGGCGTAGTAGGTGGCTCCGTAACAAAGGCGACTGAGAGGACCACACGGAGGTAGTAAAATCAAAGTTAGGCATGATTTCGTCCTTCCACACATTCACTACGACGGCATCCATAACATCACTCTCCCGTTTTGGAATATCAACGTAAATACGCTCAAGCGCTTCGCCCAACTGCTTGCGTTTCATGTGGCTCAAGCTGCCCACTTCACCGGGGAGGCGTCTGGTCAGTAGCTTGACGTATTCCCTGCCGATATAATCACGACCTCCCAAATACTCCTTTGCGAAGGACTTGAGTAATTCAAACATGACCAAAGGTAAACTATGTGTATTCGACACAGATTTCCATATTGAACAGAGGTCGAAAACGATCATCGCCAGAGGAGGACCGCTTGCAGCTTGGTCGATCTGTTGCGCCGAAGCGTGGTCGAAGAAAGGTTGATATGAGTCATGCTTTTCGTCAATTTGGAAAGTCGTTGGCATATTGAAGTTGCTCCTTGGCACGAATTCTGCGATAAGGAAAACTCCCCAGCTGTCCAGAAGGCTCGTGCAACTCCTTGTGATCGCTTGCGACGGGGCATCATTTTATTGGGTTGGGCGATGCGAACCCACCCATCCTTGGCCGTGTCCTCCCCCTCATGGACACCAACCTCCTCGACATCAAGTTTGCCCGCATCGGCGCTCGGCTGAAGGTCGCCGACCGTCCGGCTCGTCGCACCCGCACGTCCGGCGTCATCTCCCTGGATGTGCAGGCCGACCGCAAGGGCGAGTTCTTCGAGATCGTCCGCCAGCCGGGGGCCGAGGCCGAGATCGCCGTCCTCGACGTTCAGCCCGCCGACCGCCATCTGCTGCTCCTGGTCCGTGAAGGCAAGGACAAGAGCAAGTTCCTCTGCGGCCACGACGAGCGCCACTGGTTCGTCGCCGGCATCCCCGAAACCGCCCCGGTCGGCACCGTCCGCCAGGCCAAGGAAGCGCTGAAGCCCGCCGAGGTCTTGACCGCCCAGGCCGGCAAGCGCCTCCGGGCCAAGGCCCGCAACCGCCGCAAGAACGCCGCCTTCGTCCGCCAGGGCGAGTGGTTCTTCCTGCCGGTCCCTGGCTTCGTCGTGGACGAGAAGCTGGTCCTGCCGAACGAGCCGCTGCGCCGGGGCAACGGCGGCAAGCCGCATTGGGCCGAGTTCTGCTACCGGACGGGCGGCGAGACGGTCTACGTCTGCTCCCGCCACCCGAACGGCGTCACCGAGGCGCAGTACAAGGGCATCCTGGCCGGCAGCCCGAAGGCGAAGGGCTGGGGCTGGCGCACCATGCGGCGGAACCCTGGCGTTTACGTCCGGGGCCGCGTCCGGCACGCCGACCACGCCACGATCACCCTGCACGGCTGGCACCGGGTCGTGATGAACACCGAGGGCCAGTCGAAGGCCATGCGGAACGTGGCCTTCCTGGATTGACGATTTCACACGACGAGACGACAACAGCCCGTGGCGGCGACTTGCTGCTGCGGGCTTACTGCTGTTGACGCCGCCCCGATATTGCACGAGGGTTCAGAATGGAGGGGTCGTGACCGCTTACCTGACCGGCCAGCCGTATATCGTGCTGGACCAAAACCTTTGCCGGGACCCGCAGTGCGTCGAGGGCCGGTTCAGACAGTGCAGGAAGGAAGGGCTGGCCATCCTGCTGCCTGATACCGCCATCTACGAGTTCTCCAAAGGCTCGCTGACCTACCAGACATGGAGGCGGTCCCTTAAGCATCTATGCAAAGAGCCGCAACTTGTGGCCACAGGCCGCAGCATCGGCCGGATGATGAGCGAGGAGATTCAGACGGGCCAGCCGATCCATGATGTCGTCGATCACGAGGTAACGCCTCGCTTCCAGCGCTTGCTGGCAGAATTGCGAAACGGCGAAGACAAGAGAATCAATCTTGCGCTTGCCGAGGTCGCCAAGATCATCGACCATGAAAAGGGGCTGCGGGACCATCACCAAGAGAACAAGGGGATCGTGGCACGCCTCCGGGATCACTGGCACGACACAGTTTCTAACTCCGACTTGAGCCGGTTGCGAAGGCAGGACGAGGAAACCCTTATCGGCGTCCTGGCGGAAATGGAAACTGCGGCAATCGTCTTTCAAGCGGCGAAGAACGACGGCTGCACCGACGACGTGGCATATGCGATTACGCTTGGTCCGAGCGTCTACAGCCACGCCGTTTATTCACTCGCAGCACTCGCCCTCGACTGGTTGGCACAAGGGGGATTGGAGGGGATCGAACCCAGCAAGATTACGAATGATTTTCACGACCTCGATTACGTCCGCACCGCCACGTTCTGCACCGATCTGGTTACGGATGACAAGCGGGCCAGCCGGGTTTATGGCGTTGTGGTCACGGCTCTGGATGCCGCTGGGAGACGATCAAGGCGGCACGCCAACGAGCAGCAGTGACGACCTCTCGGATTTGCAGGCGGCCGCACAGTGGGCTGCGGTATCGATGGACAGGGAGAAACCCGCCGATGGCCGATAACTTCAAGGTGTGGTTGGGCAAGATCCTCATCAAGTGGGGCAAGAAACTGGCCCCCGGCGCATCCGCCCCTGCCATCCACGCTGCCCCGCCGCTTACGCCTTTCAGCCTTAACGCCAGGCAGGATTTGGAAGAGATGTTGGGTTACGAGCGGTTCGTGTTGAACGAAGTCGGGGACGCCATTCGTACCGAACAAGGGAAATCCGGCCCGACAAAAATCATAATCAACGATAGCGGGGCGCTTGATATGCATGTGTCCCTCTTCGACACCATCGGGGATATTGGGGCGAAAATGGTTCGCAAGATGAGTCCACTCGTTCTTACGTCTGGCTACAAGGTACTAGACATGGTGTTCGAGTGGACAATCAGCGAAAACGGCCTGGTGCCTCCGTGGAAGTTTGAAGACAAGATCAAACACATCAACAAGAACCCGGCTCTCCGCTACCCGGATTTCTTGGGCACCGATGCCAGACTCCGCAACGCAGTCTTCTCCTTGTACAAGGAATTAACTCCCTATCGAAACGCCATTGCCCACAACCGCTGGGGCAAAACGGCCCAGGGAGCATTGAATTTCGACTTTATCCGTAATGCCAAGCAGTACAAGAGGACCGTTCCCTTCGATCTTGTGCTGGCGCTGGCAGACAGCATGGAATTGCTGGCGACGATGTTGGTGAACCAGTCAACCGACCAGCACAAACTGGATACCCTGCGATGGCTTCTCGACAAGCTGGCGACGGTTCATGGCCAGCCGCCATTCAACATTTGCCAGCCCAGGTACTATACCGTAGTTCGGCGCACGACGTTACCGGAGTCGGGGCCGTTGACCGTGGACATAAACCATGTCAAAGCGGTGGTCAAACAGCAAGCAATGGGCCACCCGGCGACCTTCGATCTTACAATTGAAGCCCACACCGAAACTGCCTCGGTCGTTTGGACTGTCCCTTATGCGGATATTCCAAACACGCCGACCCTGCAATTGGATTTGGCCTGGGACCGCTACAAACGCTCGTAGGCTCCGGGAGGGGGGGACCGGGCGGGGCGTTGGTGGTGATTGCTCCGTGTTCGGGGCTGCGGCCACCTGAACTTAGCCGCCAGGAAGGAAAAACACACAATCCGAACGGAGGACGTAGCCGATGGTCAATTACATTATCCGACTTGCTCAAGGAATGCTGGGGATTATGGACGATGTCGAGAAGGGTATGGGGCCGACGGCAGACCATTCTACTCTTACCACTCAACTACGCCGGGTAGTCCCGCAGTGTTCTACTCTTGTCGAAGAAGTGCGGCGACTCGATCCACGGGATTTCCTCCCTGACGCACAATACGAGTTTATTATTGCACGGCTTGACATGGAGTCATGGGTCAAGCAATGGACACCTGGTGACACCGGCAGCTTTGTAAACCAGTTCAATCAGGAAAAGCAATCGAGGACAGTGATTAGAAACCTCTTGAAGCAGATCATAGCCATCCTCGACAAGTACGGCGGTGAAGGTTGGAGGGCAAAGACACGCTACTTTGCTTTCCTCAAAGACAAGGACTTGCAGGAGATAATCCAACGGGATTACAAGGAATTGACCCTGGTGCTGTTCCCTGGCGGGGCCTGGAAAAGCACGGTGATTTTGGCTGGAAGCATTCTCGAAGCAATCCTCTTTGACGTTTTGGCTTCCGACGCCGCCATGAAGACCAAAGCCCTGGCCAGTCCGTTGGCCCCGAAAAGTTCGATGGAGGACTGGCGGCTGGACAACCTCATCAAAGTCGCCACAGACATTGGACTGCTGCCAGCTAAGCGTGCGATGACATTCGATCAGGTATTGCGGGATTACAGAAACTTCGTCCACCCGAAAAAGGAGATCAGATCAGGGCATCCTTGTCGAGAGGGTGAGGCGCAATTGGCGATGGGGGGTTTGAACGCCGTGTGCGATTTGCTGGAAGGTCCGTGACAATTGCTGCCTTTCTTGAACTGGGCATTGGTGAGCGTGCGGTTCAACTTCTCGCCTTGGCCTACAAGACAACCCCGGCCCGACTGATGAAGCCAGGCCGGGGTACAGAATCACTCCCTAAAAGTAGTGGTCCCGACTCACGCCGTCAAAAGTAGCCGGATTTCAGGCAGCACTTCTTGAACCGCTTTCCTGATCCGCACGGGCAGAGGTCATTCCGCCCCAGTTTCTCGGTCAATTCCTTGTTGCCGTGGACGATCCGCACGCCCCGCTTCACCTTCGCTTCAGACGGGAAGCCCTTGCGGCGCTTGCTCATCGGCTCGAAAAAAATGGCAATTGTTCGAGGTCTTGCTGGTGCATGATCCACCACCTTTCTGCGTAGAATGAGCGACAAGTCCAGGCGCTGACACAGCCGGATGGGGAAAGGTTCAGGTTCGGCCGGGAAAAATGCCAGGAGGAGAACTGCGGTTGCACGCTTCGCTGGGTATGGCTGCTCCCGTCAGGGCCTCACCAGATTTGCAGTTCCACGCCAACCGCTGCCCCTCCGGGCACGAAGAGATCGGACGGCGGGCAGCCTCAATCTCGCTTCTGGCTTTCCCGCCGGCCCAACCGCCACTCTCCGCATCCCTTCCAAATGTTCATGCCTTCCCCTTCCACTTCGCCCGGCGGTGGTGCCAAAACAAATCAAAATCGGGCAAGACCTCGGCATCCAGGTTCTCCACCATCCACTTGCCAACATCCCGAAACGATTCATCTCGGAACGACCGACGGCAAGCGCCACAGACATGAATAAACCTCGACGAGCGGCTCAAAAAGCCAGTCCACGGATAGCCGAAGTTCGTCAACAAGCAAGGTTGGTCGCAGTTCAAGCACACCATCCCAGCCGTATGCCGCCATGCCGACTTCAGCGCCATCCAGGGGATGTCGTTGTCTTCCAAGCCCTCCCAGGCGTAACCCGACCTGGTGCATGGCGCAGCCCGGCAGTCGTCCTGCTCTTGCTCAAAACGCCGCTGCCATTTGGCCAAGAAGGTGGCCAGCGGCCAGCCATCGCCAATTCGGTCGCCATAGAGGAAGTCGTCGCCCTGCTTTCCCGTGACGATCTCCCGTTTGCGTTCCCTGACGACCACCTCGATGTCCTTCCGAGCCAAGCAGTGGGCCTTGAAGAACGGCCGGAGATCAGCCAGCCCTTGTGGACCCCAGTAATGGACAACGACCCGCCGGCGCTGAAGTTCAAGAAGGTTCAGGCGGCAGCGCCTGGTGACGAGCCGGATGATGCGTGTGCTGTCAGCTGGCGTCAGCGTCAAAAGGCGCTCCTTGGCCCGCTCCAGGATCGGCTGACGGGCGTTTTCCAGGCACCACAGGACGGGATCGGCGACAGGCCATGAGCTGCCTGTATCGGCATGGATGAAGAAGAAGTCGGGTTTCTTGGCGGCAAAAAGCAATCTGGGAAGGAACAGCGACCCTGCGATGATGCCAGCGGTCTGCAGGAAGCCACGGCGGGTGGGTTGGCAGGACATGAGATTCTCCTTGCGGTTAAGGGCCTTCAAGATTGAAGACGGTCACAAACCGCCCCCATCGTCACGGCTTTTCGCCGCCGCTTCAGGACCACCGTACCGTGTCGGTCGGTTGGCGGGCGTCGTCGGGGGAAGCAACCCCTCGGCCCATCTGGATGAAGAGAGACGATCCATTATTGGCGTGAACAGGCGGGAAGGCAAGCTGTGAACGTCATAAAGATCCAATGCCGATAATCGCCCGATTGACGACCTGAGCGGCAGCCATTCGATCCAAGTTGGCAATCCGTTTCCAGGCATCCGGCTCCCGTCCGACGCACCAGTTCACACGGGTAGTCAACTCCCACGCCCGCATCTTCAAACCTGGCAATGCCATGTGGTGAGGCGGGAAGACATGGCCGATCATCCCGAACACCGGCGTGTGATCCCCGGAGTCCCATTCGCCGCCATCAGGTAAAAGAACCAGCCACCAGTCCACGGGAGGATTCATCAGTTGCAACAGCCCATCGTCCTGGAACTGATGCAGCAGGCCGAAGCCGTGGCCGATGCCGGTGCTGCCGAGAGCTTCCCGCTTGGCCAGTTTGATCGCCCATGCGGGGAACAAGTGAGGTACTCGGTAGTAGTCGCTCAGAACATGCATCAGCCGGAAGATCAGGTCAAGTTTAGAAGCCGAAAGGTCAAGTTGCTCATTCAAGGAGGCCCGCATCGAAGCGTCCAAATGGCTGCTCCGGCCTATCCGTCCATCACCACTGTCCCTCATGACGATTACCCGCTCTGGGGAGATGGGATGATGGCCGTTACGAACAACTGCCCAAGAGCGGGGACGCCCCAGCAAGTCAAATGAATCGTACTTCGCCAGGGCAAGCTCGAAATCGTTGGGGGTGAAATGCGGCTCTCCTAGTGGTATCTCGGTAGGACCAACGCCATGCAGGCCAAAACCTGTGGCCAAGGAGCAATGAAAGAAAGACCGGCGACTAATCATGGCGTTGTCCCAGCAATGGTGATGTTCCGAATGCCCACAAGACAGACACAATCAGCGTCTGAGGGGTTCATCTGCGACGGCCATTGAAAGAGCGAGGTCGAAACGGAAGGGGACGATCCATTATTGGGGTGAAGGGGCGGAAGGCAAGCTGGGGACTTCTTGCACTTCCAGTCGTCCAGTGGTATCATCGGCTGGGATCGGTTGGCCAGGAGGACGCAGCGATGACCGAGTCACCAGCTCAATTACGCCCGAGGTGGGTCCGGTATGCCCTGGGCCGAATATCAACACGCAAATCAGCTTTATCCCAATGCACCGTCCTGGGGCTTAATCTGGCATTACTTGGCTGTATTACAACGCCACTTTCCGAAACCGATACTGTGTTCGGCAAGATTGGCTTTGGCGTGGCCTTGGCAGGAATAGTTGTCAATTTGGTTTTGATCCTGTGGGTGTGGCTGGCAGTTCGCTGGGTGGACCGAAATGGCCAGTGGGCATGATCGAAGGCGTCAAAATGCGCCAAGACTGCGGCGACCTGGAAGGGCTGCGCTCGTAACACCAGGGAGCTTTACTGCGGGTAGGACGGCGGGTTGGTGGAAAACGATTCTCAATCTCTTCGACCTAAAGACGGCTTTAGTTCAACTGACGAATCCGTTCGTCTCACCGACCTCGACAATGGCCCCGAAGAAACAAAAAAACCACTTGGTCGCCCCGCCGCCGATCTCCGCCTCCCGCTCCCAACTGTAATCTACCGAGACCAAAAAGGGGATCAAGGTATGGGTTCTCAAGGACAAACGAGGCCAGGTGTTGGGATCATCCGAGTTGAACGAAAGGACTGAATATCTTGCACCCAGTGAAGCAAACATGGCACGAACATCTTTGTCTTCATCCTGATCAAGCAAATAGAAAAACCTTCCTCCAAGCGGTCCATCGGCCAGCCAAAATCCGACCTGCTGTTGGCACGAAGGCTTACTGAGAGCATTCGAGACATAGCCAGCAGCAATCACTCCCCCTACGATGGTGACTGTCAAGAACACCGCTCTGAATCGTCTTTTCCCCATCATCTATGGAGTCCCCACTGCAAGTCACGACCTGAGAAAACGACATCGAACCCCAAAGTATACTGTGAATGGCCTTCCGTGGACCCAACATGCAGTCAAATGCGTTTGTCAGATACCAGTTGGGTCAGCCTTTCCAAGCACGAGGACGGAAAATCCCTTCGCATGGCTCGACGATACTCGGGTGTTGCGACTCGTCCTTCGAGGCTGCTCAAAGCACGCCAGAAAGGAAGAATAACGCCGAGTCTGGTTGCTTGAAAGGACAATACTGCACAGGCTGATTTTCTGTTCCTATTCCAATCGGGATACTTGTGGATTTGAAGCTCGGCCATCTTCGTTTCAGTCACCCCAGAGAACCTCAACTCGTATGTGACCGGCTCGCAGGAAGCGACCGCCAGTCCATCTACGCCTTGCATGGAAAGAGACAATGCCTGTGTCAATTCGAGCACAAAATCGTTTGGTGTAAATGAAACAGCTTCCTTGAACTCCCCATTTGGTGTGCTAACGGAAACCTCCATCCACCCATTTTGCGGATTCGACAGCCGGACTTGCAACCGATCCTCTGGGCCGTCCATCCCGCACCTCACGCAACCGATTCTTGTTCCAAGGTCACCCTGATTCCATTTTACTGCCTTCCTGTTCCGCAACCATGCCGATTTCAGCGCTGCCCAATGGGTACTGTTGGAGTCAGCTTGAAAATGCACCTGGAGGCACGCCCAAGCACCAAATTGATGGCGTTTGCAAGGTGCAGTGGATCGGGTTGGTGGTTCAGTAGGCTGTTTTTATCTGCTGGTCATTCTCAGTAATTGCCCAGTCTTTGATCGAAACTCAAATTATTCCTCGCAAGTAGACGAAAAATAACCGCCTGCGTTCAACCGCTTGGTGTCGCCGCCAACATCAATGAACCCGATTTCCAGATGCGATTTGGGGCCAGAAGCGACAGTCGCATTAGCCGAAGCGCTGGAGCAATGTCGCCCAATGAATACTCCGCTCCGGTGACGTACAGCACCACGGAGCGCAAGGGTGTCGAGCCAGTGTTCTTGACCGTGACCCGAATGCCTGACCGGATCTCTTCGTAAAGTAGCCAGATGCCAAGAACCAGCATGGCGAAAAAAGGCACGGTCAGCAGCCACAATCGGCGTCGTTTGTTGGTCGGCGTTGTCATATAATTGCCGTTCGTGGGACCGAGCAAAAAAGGAGCGCCATTTGCGAGCGTATGAAGAGCGCCACGGTTAGGGTGGCGTTTTGGTCTACTTCCTCGTCTCCTTGGCCGCGCCTTTCTCAAACTGTTTTCTTCACTGTCTAGTTGTGTTCGGAAGTATAGTTTGGCAAGTGTCCAACGTGTCGGGTTTTGATAAGCGCCCGAGGAGAACGTTTGCGCGTTCTCCCCAGGCTGTCCCTTGGGAGAACAGGCTCCCGTGGGTTGTAGTCATGGTAGTCCAAATTGCCGCCAGTGTGTCAGGCCGCGACGACCGCGGGTCCGGATTTGCCTGCGCAAGGGCTGTGGGCAAAAGTACCTGCCGCGGCGTTGGAACCAACATTACTGCCAGGACCCCCACTGCCTGCGGGAGGTTCGGCGCTGGCAAGCAGCCAAGCGGCAAGCCAAGCGGCGCCAGGATGAAACTGTCAAAACTCAGCACGCCGAGGCCCAGCGGTCGGCGCCGTCAGCGTGCCGCCTCTTCGCCGCAACCATCAAAGCCTCCCGTAGTTGCGCCGGCGCGTGGTCACGCAGCAAAAATTTTTTGCCCACTCCTTATGCGACCGGCCAGGATGCTATGAACCGCTCCCCAAAGCGCATGGCAGGCCGGCGTGTTTCTGCTGCGCCGCCTGTCGCCAGGCGGTTCGCAGGGTCCACGATCGCGAACGCAAGTGGCTGCTGCGAGGCACTTTCCAAGGTCGGCACGCCCGCCAGCGGGAGTACGCCGCCGCCCGCACACGGCGCTCTGCGCCGCCGCACCACAGCGCCCGCGCCATGCCACCGCCCCCGCCGCAACCATGACCCGATTCCCCCTGTGCGCCGGTCCGCCGTTTGTTGCCTTGGCCCACATGCTCTCTAGCTTGGGACGAAGTGTGCGCTTTCGTTCTGCGCCCGAACTCAACAGGAGTCTGGAGCATGATTGAAAAACACCTTCTGGTTCCAAAGCGACTGCGGCGTCCGCCCGCGTCGGGCTGGTCCTGGCTGGATCGCCGTTTCCTGCGTGAACACGGTGACCACCTGTCGCGAGATGCCATCCTGCTGTACCTGTTTCTGGCCGCCGTGGCCGACCGGCACGGCTTGTCATTCTACAGCGACAACACGCTGGCCAGCCGCCTGCGGCTGACCGCGGCCGCCCTGGCCCAGGCACGGGAGGAACTGCTGGAGCGTGATTTGATCGCGCATCAGTTGCCGCTGGTGCAGGTGCTGTCGCTGCCGGAGCGTGCTGTCAGCCGCCGCTGCCAACCGGGCCAGGGGTTGATCCAGCTCGGCGATCTGTTCCGCGAACTGGGCGTAACACCCACTGCCGAGCCAAGGAGGAACACGCCATGAAGGTCGCCTTGTGGGCCGAGATCCGCCGCCTCGCGGAGATCGAAAAACTCTCCGGCTGGACCATCGCGGCCAGGCTGCATTGCTCCAGGCACACCGTGGCCAAAGCCTTGAAGCTCGAACAGCCGCCCACGTCAAGAGCGGCGCCTCGGGCCAGCGTGCTCGATCCCCACCTGGATCGGATCCAAGAACTGCTGGCCAGGTATCCCGACCTCTCAGCCGTGCGCATCCGCGAAGAGATCGCTCGCGGACCCGAGGGCTACACCGGCAGCACCAGCGTGCTGCGCCGCTACTTGCGCCAGGTCCGGCCGGCCCGCGGCCGCGTCTACCAGGAGGTGCACTACCAGCCCGCCCAGGCCATGCAGGTAGATTGGGGTGAATGCGGCCGCGTCCAGGTGGGCGCCACCATGCGCAAGGTCTCGGTGTTCGTGGCCGTGCTCTGCTACAGCCGGCTCGTGTACATCGAGTTCACCGTCTCGCAGCGTAAGGCCGAGTTCTACCGGGGCCTGGTCAACGCCCTGACCTTTTTCGGCGGCAGTCCCCGCAACTTGATCTTCGACAACCTCAAGGCCGCCGTGCTCAACGGCTCCGGCCGCAGCGCCTGCTTGCATCCCGAGTTCCTGGCCCTGTGCGGCTATTTCTGTTTGCAGCCGGTCGCCTGTGCCCGACGCGATCCGGAATCGAAGGGAGTTGTCGAAGGCCACGTGCGCTACATAAAGCATAACGCTCTGGCGGGCCGCGCCGACGAACTGACCCGCTTCGAGGACTATCTGGCCCTGGCGCCTTACTGGCGCGATCAAGTCGCCAATCTGCGGCTCCACGAGTCCACCCGCATGCGGCCGATCGATCGTTTTGAGCAGGAGCGTACACGGCTGCGGCCGCTGCCTGCCATGGCCTTCGACAGCGACGAAGTCGTGCCCGCCGTCGTCAGCCCGCTGGCCCGCATCGCCTTCGACGGCAATCGCTATTCCACGCCGCCGCAGTTCGTGCGTAAAACCATCACCCTGCGTGCCAACCGGGATGAACTGCGTCTGCTGCACGAAGGTCAGGTGGTGGCACAACACGTCCGCAGTTACCAGCGCGGACAGTTGCTGGTGCTGCCGGAGCATCGCCTGGCAGCGCTCTCTTTCGCCAGCGTCCTTATCAACGGGCGCTGGAGCAGGAATTCGATGCCTGGGGGCCCCCGGCGCGTGCGTTTCACCTCGGCCTGAATAGTCGTCCGGTCAAAACCAGCGTCCACCTGCGCCGTTTGCTGGGCCTGGCCAAGCTCTACGGGCGGACGGAAGTGTTGGCCGCCCTGGCTCAGGCCGTGGAACTGGCAACTTATGATGCCGCCTCCGTGGAGAATCTGCTCTTGGCCCAGCGCCGCCGCCGGCAACTTCCCACTCCGACGCTGCCCACTCCCAAACGCCGTGACTTGATTGATGACATCGAACTGGAACCTGCGGACCCCGCCCTGTACGACCGCTTTTGCCAAGACACCGAGGAGGACTCCCATGGCACGACCTGACCACTCTTCACCCACGCAACTGGAACGCGACCTGACCGAACTCAAACTCCTGGAAATCGCCAAGTGTTACCGCGAGGTGCTCGATGAGGCAGCCCGCAAAGGCAGCTCGATGCTGGAGGTCCTGGCCACGCTGGTCGGCCTGGAACAGACGGTCCGCCAGCAGCGCGCCCTGGAACGGCGGCTACGCGAGGCGAGGCTTCCCAAACGCAAGACGCTGGCCGAGTACGACTTCAACTTCCCCAAGAAGATTGCCAAGACGGCTATCGTGCGTCTGTTCGACTGCGACTTCATTGGCCGGTACGGCTGTGCTGTTTTGATTGGTCCGACCGGAACGGGAAAGACCCACCTTCTCAACGCCTTGGGTTACACGGCTTGTGAGCGTGGCTGCTCGGTGCGTTACACGCGGGTGGTGGACATGCTCAATCATTTGACCACGGCGCAGATCAATGGCCGACTGGCCAAAGCTCTCAAAAGTTACGTCCGTCCTCAAGTTCTTCTCCTCGATGAGCTGGGCTATCTGCCCATCGACAAGCGCGGGGCCGACCTGTTGTTCCAGGTGGTTGCTGCCCGTTATGAAACCGGATCGATCGTGTTGACCACGAATCGACCCTTCCGGGAATGGGGCACCCTCTTCGACGTGGACAACACCCTGGCCACGGCCTTGATCGACCGGCTGATGCATCACGGGGAGGCCCTGGTTATCAAAGGAGACAGCTATCGCATGAAAGACAAGCCTCAAGACCCCCCTGGCGCCTGACGCCAGCCAGCGCTGCAGTCGCTGGCCAAGTTGTTCGCTGGCTCGTGAGCCTGCCTGTCGCGAGTGGTCGCGGAAGTCCAGCCCACCCTTGAGCAATCCGTACTCGCCCGCGGGATGCCCGAGCGGCCAATCGGTGCGTTCGCGGACTCCAGCCCGCAGGCCCTGGTCCTGTTTTGCCGGCAGTTCCTTTTGAAGAGCTTTGCCCGAGCACCCAGGCCATCCTGCAGCGGCATAGGAGTTCCGAGACGCATCGCCTTTGGCGGTGGTCCCGTCCCCTCGAGCCAGACTCAACGACCTTGAACGACTCGCCAGCAACTCCGCGTCAGGCTCCGTCAAGCCACTACTTCTGGCCGACCATTACTCCACGCGCTGAGCCGCGTGCCGAGCTAGGCATGGGTGCGCCCCGTGACATTCACACCACACCGGCGGGCACAAGTGGCGCCGTCTTGACGCTCAAAATTGGCGCTGTTTTGTTGCTCAGTACCACGTTCGCTCCAAAAACTGAAATCCCCCTGCTTTTCCGATTTTCAAGGGCGTCAGCGAACTCCGACGGACGGTCAAATGCCTGGACGGAATGCATTGCCTCGACCAATTTGACAACCTTTCCCCTAGCCTTCACCTCATAAGCAGGCTAGAACTTGTAATCACCTGGCTTTGTGTGGGGCGGCAACCATCCCAACCCGCCACAGACGCACATCCAGCTCTCCTTGGCTGGTGCAGGCAGGACGCCTTTCCCACCGCAATACGAACAGTCAACAGCATCGGGTGGTCTTTTTGGCACAAGTTTTTGAAGTGCCGGGTAGTTCTTCGCTCCCTCGTTGAGAGCCATATTTCGGGTGAGTTGATCGTTTACGATGCGAATTTCCCCTGGAGGCTGGACACCGCCACGAGACTCGATGTCGAAGGAAATAATCTCACCGCTGGCCCGAATGGCTATGCATCGAAACCAGCTGCAACAAAGTGGCATTGCGTGCAAGTCGGCTGCCAGTTGTCGTAGCCACAACTGGTCGGAAGACAATTCCGCCAAGAACTGTTTCAAAGCGGCCTCGACTATTTCTGATGTTTCTGGTGTATCAACCACCCTCTCTCCTTGGTCGATTTCCTCAACTGTCAGTGCCTGCCTTGCCAGTCGATAGTCATCAACGGTGTCGCTCGCATTTGGTGAAACGGATTCTCCCACCAGATAGAAGCGGGAGCCGATGCATCTCAAATGAGGCGGTATAACCTTGGTTGGAATGTCCCACCAGCAGCCACCATCTGCCAAGCCTACTCCTTCAGTGATTTCTACCACCACTTTCGTATAGCCTTCGCTCAAATGAAAGAGAACTCGAACTAGCTCTCGAAAATGCCGTCTACTCATTTCACGGCTCCTCCGTTGAACACCATGTTCAAGCCAAGGTGAGTTTGCTGTGATAGTTCATCTTTGCAATGACAACTGCATTACTCTGCGGCAAATCTGCCCTTGTGCTTGGAAGTCGGCTTATGAACCTCGGTCCCAAAGCTTTCTTTGATTGCTTGCATCGTTTCCCTGGGGTCTTTCCCCGTACTTTCTTCAAGAGCATTAGCAACATGTTTAGCCACATCGGCCAACAGAATGCCCCAAGCCCACGCCTCGTCCATGTCCTGGTCCTGCCAAACGCCTACTCGAAGGCTGCAATGGAGTCCCTGGTCGGCAATCCAGGCCCGGAGCATCTCTTGAGACTGTGGGTCATTTGCAGCCTTGGGAGGAATGAGCAAGGACTTTTTTGGCCGTGGCATGATTGCGCCTACCCTTTCACGAAACGCTGACAAAACTCCAATCCACAACCGGAGCACGCCCTATTCCAGCTCATCTCGCATTGCCTTACTAATCTGCTCCAAGACACGGAGGTGATCGCCAGGGCGGTGAACGGGAGCCACAACCAAGCAGATGGTTTGTACGCCTTGTGCATCGGGAGCGTCCCAAGGCACGGGGCGTGGACAATGGGCTAGGATTCCAATTACCCGCTCCAACTCTGCCTTGGTCGTATGTGGCAAGGCGAATCCTCTCCCCAGGGCCGTTGAACCGAGTTTTTCTCGCTTCAGCACACAGCTTGCCACCTCGTCGGCCAGTTCGGGGGGAAGGAAGCCGTCTGCAGCCAACCGACCCACCATGAACTTGATTGCCGACTCCATCGAGGCAGCGGCGGCCACAGGCAGGACGAAGACCGGAAAACCCAGCCTTTTTGCAGGCTCATCAACGGCACTCAATGCCTCTTTGGCGTTTCGGGCCGCACGTTTGTGGTGGATTGCTGTAGCGATTGACGCCAGGACGGCGCTTACCAGCACGTGGGGAAGAAACACCAACAACCAGACCATCCACTGCGGCAAATTGACATAGGCAGTTCCCAAGGGAAGGTATGGCGCCAGTTTTTTCATAAAACCAAAAGGGCATTATCGTAATAAGCCCAAAGAAAAGAACCATGTACAGCCAGATTACCGGGATTGCACGGCCACCAACCGCTGCTGCAATCACAGAACCAAGAAAAGCGCCCACGCAAACTGATGCTAACAGGGTGTTCGACTCAATGGGTATCTCGCCTTGGTAGACGAAACAGATCGCAATAGCACCGATTACTGCACCGCCAATTGCGCCGAGAAAAGCCTTGCCAAGTGTTGTTGCCATTACGGCTTCCCCCCTCCGCACCAGTTTACGCCTTACCCAGCAGCAAGTCCACGACCCAATAGCCCCTGGCATGTGGCCCCGGCTGGCGGCAGTGGTCAAGGATGGCGGCGTCATGGCACCCGGCCTGCTGCAGGGCGTCGGCAAGGATTGGCACCCGCTCGAAGACCCGGTCGTGGTAGATCGTCTCGGCCAACTTGACCACGCTGCCACCACTCCACGTCAACCACGAAGGATTGACGGCAATGGGACGGAAGGGATTGCCGAAGATGTCACGGAGCAATTCACACAGATATGGGTAATCGGTCACTCCTTTGCCGGTGAACCAGAACATCATCTCGAAAATACCGCTCCGGGCGGCTTTCCAGGCGGGCGGCAGAGAAGGTTGAAGCGGCAGGTTCAAGCTTCCCCGGAACGTCAGTTTTACGTCCATTTCAGTCACCTGGCCATCAGCGTAACGCTCCCAGACATCAGCAATCTTTTCTGCACCTGCGGCCATTTCCACGTTGTCAGAAATACCTTGGCGCAATGACCTCCCGCAAAAAGCCGTGAAGAGCAAGAATTTGCGGTCGCTTGCCTAGTCTCGGATAAAGTCCAGCATTTTCTTGGGTTCATGCAAGCCAACCAATCCAGTTCAGTCATGGGCGTTCTCCCGTCGCCAATCTTGCTCGGTGGCATCCACTAACAAACGTCGCCGCCGGTGACCGCCATGTCAAATCAACCAAGCTCCTCAATGTGATCATACCTGCTCGTGCAGATCAAACACCGCTTCTTCCTGGTACTGCGGGACTTCCTCAGAACGGACGCTTGAATACAGCGCAATCTGCCTGACAAGAACGGGAGCGACTTGAAAACCCCTGTTTTGCTCCAAGTAGCGGTCCACAATGCCAGGCGGTGCGGGCGCATTGATGTGTGCGAGAGTAATGTGGGGTGAGTAAGGACGGTCTTCAGGTTGGAAGCCAATCGCAGCGGTCAAGCTGGAGCCGATTGCCTGATGCAGCGCCAATAGTGCGGGACTTTTCTCCACCCCTGAACACAGCACCTTGGGTTCTCCTTCGGGCGGGAATTGGCCGGCTCCTTTGATGGTGATAGCAAAGGCGCTCATTCGCATTGCCGCCAACGCTTCCTTAATCACCTGGATGTGCTCAGGGTGTTGATAGCGGTCAGAAACCAGGCCAAAATGGCGGCCACTGGCCCACTGTACAAACCTACAGAATTCTTTCGCCGCAAACTCCCTTCGCTTAATGCTGGGGGGAGTTTGCGGCGAAAGAATTCTGCCATTGAGTCGTTGCCCATGGGCAACCTGGCCGCCAAAGTGGCCTACTTCGTGGCCGCTGTTGACACTCAGGGGCGACATCGCCAAGAAAATGCAAGGTCAAGTGCAATTCCTGGCGTCCGATGATGCGCATTCCGGGAGCGGCGGCAGGCTGAATCGCAACGAGGCGATCCTTGGCGTCGTCGGGGAGCAGAATGGCAAGGAAACAGCGAGGCACGCTCAGCTTCCTTTCATCTTGGTGGATAGGTCGAGGTCTTCCGTCAAAACGCCGCCTCATACACGGGAATGTACTGCCATTGCAATGCTCTGCCAAGATCCACTCATCCTACTTCGCCACCGGTTGCCTTCGTTTCATCTCGATTGTCATTGGCGGGAGGGGTGGATCGAGCAGGCGGTGGCCCTGCCCCGCATGGTCCTCAAGTTGAACAGAGATCGGCTGAAAACCATCGGCTACAACCATCAGCCGCTTATCCCAATAGCGAATCCAACCACTGCGGTAAAACGGCTTCATGGTTGCCGTAAAAATGAGTTCAGGGTTCAGACTCACATCCCCGCCCTCTGCTGTCTGCCCTTCCGATTGGCCCCTTGTGAGTGTTGGGCTATCATAATGCTCCAAAATCCGCACTAAAGCGCCTGGAATCGGCTTCCGAGTTTCCGCATCGACTATTACAAAAGTCAGCGGGACTGGGCGTGCGCCTATCTCATCAATTCTACCAGGCAATTGCAGCAGTGACAGTACCACGGGCACGAGAATGAAAATGCCCAGCACAGCAGATTTGAGCTGGTGTTTTACGAGACCCGCAAGCAACAGGGACACCCCTCCACACGACAAGACGATTGCACCGGCCCAGAAGACCGTGAGGCCAGCTTCCCAACTACTGCGAGAGAGATAAGTCATCACAGGTAAGAATACCCACGAGGCCGGTGCTGCCAGGTAGGAAAGGTATTTCATTGTGGACGGAAGAACCTTCATTTTGACGGCTGGCCTTTCAAGGTTTCAACGCTCATGCCTCGGCACAACAGTTCAAACGCTACTTCTTTCGCAAGCGTGAATCGAGAACCAACCAGAGCGAGTTCCCGATTCGCTCCTGTTCAGTGAGCAGCATCGACAGAAGCTCGTGCAATGCCGCCTGCTGTGTCTCAGATAAGTAGGACATCGCATCAATGAGCGGCGTATTCTTGGCCCCCTGGAAGCAGCCTTCTTGTAGAAAAACGGCCCACGCACGATCACTTGCCAGAACGACATCAGGAAGCCCGGTTTTTTGAAGCAGGTCCGGGAATTGCTCCAATCGCTTTGACCAGTGATTTGCTCGGTTGCCATCCCGTCGAAAACTCATCGGCTATACCTCCGCTTCGATGGCCTGAGCGCCACACATACTTACGCCTTCAGGTTGTTGTCCGCAAGCCGTACATTGAACTCCAGACCACCTTCTGTCCCTGGAGTCGCCCTTTTATGCCCTCGGCTCAACATGCCATTCGCCACCGCTTCCGTGGTAAGTCTCGCAGACGAGCTGAAATCTAGTTCCGCAATGGGCACATCGTATTGTGCATTCAATGATGTCCGACCATTGCAAATCGCCTGACTCGACTCGAAGGACACCCCTGGCTACATCTTCACACAGCTTTGAATGGAAGGACATGAACACCGAGGCGTCCACATGGCGAAACTTGAGTTTCGCCGGAAGCTGCTCGCAATGCGGACAAGCCTCGTACTTCTCAAAAGCGCCGCTTAGCAACGGTGCAATCGCAGTGGCTAAAGGAGCCACAATTCCGGCATCGCCCCAAACGCTTATCTCGTTCGCACCTGACTGGCACGTTTCCATCATGCCAACCTCTCGTCCATCCACTACTACCTTGGCGCTGTCTGGCTTAGGGTAGATTGTTATTGGTTCTCTCGTGAACGGATTGATGCCCTCTCTTGGTTCAAGGCGCATGAGATTAGGGTGGTCCTGAATCAATGCGATCCACCTCGCCCGGTTAATCCCAGGAGGATCAGGGTCTGCCTTGATTACTCCGACGAAATCCACGAGGTTGACCTCCTGAAACGGGAGTTGAATAGCCACGCTCTCGCTGTCCTCGATCAGTTTCCGTAGGTACGAACCACATATCCATCTGGCCCAAAATCGACGCCAAACCAACCAAGACCGAAGGAATCAATCCAGTATAGCCAATTCTCCCCACCATTTTTCAGATAGTGCTCATGCGGGTTTCCCAGGATCGCCACCACCTCTTCGCCGGACATGCCTGCCTGGATCTTGTTGTTGGGGTACGAGCCAATTGGGTAATAGCCCACGGCGGCCGCGTCAAATTCCACCGAAATTATAGGGATGGCCTTGATTTAGTCAAGTGTACAGGTCTACGATTCTCCCGACACTTGCCCGGAACAAGGAGAACCGTATGGCCGCTACCAGCGTGGGATCGATCAAGAAGCACTTTCGCAAGCTGTGGGATCCGCGGGTCACTGGGCGAACGAAGCATCGTTTGGGTGACATCCTCGTCATGGCCATTTGCGGCGTGATTGCCAATTGCAATGGGTGGCGCGAAATCGCCTTATTCGCGCAAAAGCGGCAGACGTGGTTCAGACGCTTTTTGACGTTGCCCAACGGCATTCCGTCTCATGATACCTTTGAACGCATCTTCAACTTGCTCGACCCCAAGGCCTTCCAAGCGAGCTTCATTGGCTGGATCAAAGAAATATCGGATCTGGTTGGACTGAAGCACATTGCCATTGATGGCAAAGCCTTGCGTCATTCCGCGAATCCGGGCAAAGGTTTGGGAATGCTGCATTGTGTGAACGCCTGGGCGACCGAGCAGCATGTGATTCTCGGCCAAGTGATGACGGACGCAAAATCCAATGAAATCACGGCAATTCCGAAGCTTTTGGAACTGCTGGATCTGCACGGTGCGTTGGTGACCATTGACGCCATGGGGTGTCAAAAGGCGATAGCCAAGAAAATTGTAGAACGCGGCGGCGATTACGTTTTGAACGTGAAGGCCAACCAAAAACATTTGTTGGAGGACATTCAAGCCACGGTGGAAAAAGCAGTCGACGGTTTACTGCCATCGGAGGTCGTGGAGGAATACACCAAAGTAGAATCTGGGCATGGCCGACAGGAGGAACGCCACTATACGGTGATCCATAACGCGGAAGGTATTCGCGACCGCGACCAATGGGAGAAGCTCACCACGGTTGGCATGTGCCGCACGGACAAGACGATCGACGGGGAGACCACGACAACGGTGAAGTATTTTATCGGCAGCAAAAAAATGAGCGCCCGCAAATATGGCAAGGTGATACGCGGCCATTGGGGCATTGAAAACAACTTACATTGGCAGTTGGACGTCAATTTTGGAGAAGACGCGAGCACCATCAACCACCGCAAAGCCGGGGAGAATTTTGCGGCGCTACGGCGCATCGCCTTGAGTTTGGTGAAGCAACATCCGAGCAAAGAAAGTATAGTGGTACTGAGCAACAAAACAGCGCCAATTTTGAGCGTCAAGACGGCGCCACTTGTGCCCGCCGGTGTGGTGTGAATGTCACGGGGCGCACCCATGCCTAGCTCGGCACGCGGCTCAGCGCGTGGAGTAATGGTCGGCCAGAAGTAGTGGCTTGACGGAGCCTGACGCGGAGTTGCTGGCGAGTCGTTCAAGGTCGTTGAGTCTGGCTCGAGGGGACGGGACCACCGCCAAAGGCGATGCGTCTCGGAACTCCTATGCCGCTGCAGGATGGCCTGGGTGCTCGGGCAAAGCTCTTCAAAAGGAACTGCCGGCAAAACAGGACCAGGGCCTGCGGGCTGGAGTCCGCGAACGCACCGATTGGCCGCTCGGGCATCCCGCGGGCGAGTACGGATTGCTCAAGGGTGGGCTGGACTTCCGCGACCACTCGCGACAGGCAGGCTCACGAGCCAGCGAACAACTTGGCCAGCGACTGCAGCGCCGGCTGGCGTCAGGCGCCAGGGGGGTCTTGAGGCTTGTCTTTCATGCGATAGCTGTCTCCTTTGATAACCAGGGCCTCCCCGTGATGCATCAGCCGGTCGATCAAAGCCGTGGCCAGGGTGTTGTCCACGTCGAAGAGGGTGCCCCATTCCCGGAAGGGTCGATTCGTGGTCAACACGATCGATCCGGTTTCATAACGGGCAGCAACCACCTGGAACAACAGGTCGGCCCCGCGCTTGTCGATGGGCAGATAGCCCAGCTCATCGAGGAGAAGAACTTGAGGACGGACGTAACTTTTGAGAGCTTTGGCCAGTCGGCCATTGATCTGCGCCGTGGTCAAATGATTGAGCATGTCCACCACCCGCGTGTAACGCACCGAGCAGCCACGCTCACAAGCCGTGTAACCCAAGGCGTTGAGAAGGTGGGTCTTTCCCGTTCCGGTCGGACCAATCAAAACAGCACAGCCGTACCGGCCAATGAAGTCGCAGTCGAACAGACGCACGATAGCCGTCTTGGCAATCTTCTTGGGGAAGTTGAAGTCGTACTCGGCCAGCGTCTTGCGTTTGGGAAGCCTCGCCTCGCGTAGCCGCCGTTCCAGGGCGCGCTGCTGGCGGACCGTCTGTTCCAGGCCGACCAGCGTGGCCAGGACCTCCAGCATCGAGCTGCCTTTGCGGGCTGCCTCATCGAGCACCTCGCGGTAACACTTGGCGATTTCCAGGAGTTTGAGTTCGGTCAGGTCGCGTTCCAGTTGCGTGGGTGAAGAGTGGTCAGGTCGTGCCATGGGAGTCCTCCTCGGTGTCTTGGCAAAAGCGGTCGTACAGGGCGGGGTCCGCAGGTTCCAGTTCGATGTCATCAATCAAGTCACGGCGTTTGGGAGTGGGCAGCGTCGGAGTGGGAAGTTGCCGGCGGCGGCGCTGGGCCAAGAGCAGATTCTCCACGGAGGCGGCATCATAAGTTGCCAGTTCCACGGCCTGAGCCAGGGCGGCCAACACTTCCGTCCGCCCGTAGAGCTTGGCCAGGCCCAGCAAACGGCGCAGGTGGACGCTGGTTTTGACCGGACGACTATTCAGGCCGAGGTGAAACGCACGCGCCGGGGGCCCCCAGGCATCGAATTCCTGCTCCAGCGCCCGTTGATAAGGACGCTGGCGAAAGAGAGCGCTGCCAGGCGATGCTCCGGCAGCACCAGCAACTGTCCGCGCTGGTAACTGCGGACGTGTTGTGCCACCACCTGACCTTCGTGCAGCAGACGCAGTTCATCCCGGTTGGCACGCAGGGTGATGGTTTTACGCACGAACTGCGGCGGCGTGGAATAGCGATTGCCGTCGAAGGCGATGCGGGCCAGCGGGCTGACGACGGCGGGCACGACTTCGTCGCTGTCGAAGGCCATGGCAGGCAGCGGCCGCAGCCGTGTACGCTCCTGCTCAAAACGATCGATCGGCCGCATGCGGGTGGACTCGTGGAGCCGCAGATTGGCGACTTGATCGCGCCAGTAAGGCGCCAGGGCCAGATAGTCCTCGAAGCGGGTCAGTTCGTCGGCGCGGCCCGCCAGAGCGTTATGCTTTATGTAGCGCACGTGGCCTTCGACAACTCCCTTCGATTCCGGATCGCGTCGGGCACAGGCGACCGGCTGCAAACAGAAATAGCCGCACAGGGCCAGGAACTCGGGATGCAAGCAGGCGCTGCGGCCGGAGCCGTTGAGCACGGCGGCCTTGAGGTTGTCGAAGATCAAGTTGCGGGGACTGCCGCCGAAAAAGGTCAGGGCGTTGACCAGGCCCCGGTAGAACTCGGCCTTACGCTGCGAGACGGTGAACTCGATGTACACGAGCCGGCTGTAGCAGAGCACGGCCACGAACACCGAGACCTTGCGCATGGTGGCGCCCACCTGGACGCGGCCGCATTCACCCCAATCTACCTGCATGGCCTGGGCGGGCTGGTAGTGCACCTCCTGGTAGACGCGGCCGCGGGCCGGCCGGACCTGGCGCAGTAGCGGCGCAGCACGCTGGTGCTGCCGGTGTAGCCCTCGGGTCCGCGAGCGATCTCTTCGCGGATGCGCACGGCTGAGAGGTCGGGATACCTGGCCAGCAGTTCTTGGATCCGATCCAGGTGGGGATCGAGCACGCTGGCCCGAGGCGCCGCTCTTGACGTGGGCGGCTGTTCGAGCTTCAAGGCTTTGGCCACGGTGTGCCTGGAGCAATGCAGCCTGGCCGCGATGGTCCAGCCGGAGAGTTTTTCGATCTCCGCGAGGCGGCGGATCTCGGCCCACAAGGCGACCTTCATGGCGTGTTCCTCCTTGGCTCGGCAGTGGGTGTTACGCCCAGTTCGCGGAACAGATCGCCGAGCTGGATCAACCCCTGGCCCGGTTGGCAGCGGCGGCTGACAGCACGCTCCGGCAGCGACAGCACCTGCACCAGCGGCAACTGATGCGCGATCAAATCACGCTCCAGCAGTTCCTCCCGTGCCTGGGCCAGGGCGGCCGCGGTCAGCCGCAGGCGGCTGGCCAGCGTGTTGTCGCTGTAGAATGACAAGCCGTGCCGGTCGGCCACGGCGGCCAGAAACAGGTACAGCAGGATGGCATCTCGCGACAGGTGGTCACCGTGTTCACGCAGGAAACGGCGATCCAGCCAGGACCAGCCCGACGCGGGCGGACGCCGCAGTCGCTTTGGAACCAGAAGGTGTTTTTCAATCATGCTCCAGACTCCTGTTGAGTTCGGCGCGGAACGAAAGCGCACACTTCGTCCCAAGCTAGAGAGCATGTGGGCCAAGGCAACAAACGGCGGACCGGCGCACAGGGGGAATCGGGTCATGGTTGCGGCGGGGGCGGTGGCATGGCGCGGCGCTGTGGTGCGGCGGCGCGGAGCGCCGTGTGCGGGCGGCGGCGTACTCCCGCTGGCGGGCGTGCCGACCTTGGAAAGTGCCTCGCAGCAGCCACTTGCGTTCGCGATCGTGGACCCTGCGAACCGCCTGGCGACAGGCGGCGCAGCAGAAACACGCCGGCCTGCCATGCGCTTTGGGGAGCGGTTCATAGCATCCTGGCCGGTCGCATAAGGAGTGGGCAAAAAATTTTTGCTGCGTGACCACGCGCCGGCGCAACTACGGGAGGCTTTGATGGTTGCGGCGAAGAGGCGGCACGCTGACGGCGCGCCCGCTGGGCCTCGGCGTGCTGAGTTTTGACAGTTTCATCCTGGCGCCGCTTGGCTTGCCGCTTGGCTGCTTGCCAGCGCCGAACCTCCCGCAGGCAGTGGGGGTCCTGGCAGTAATGTTGGTTCCAACGCCGCGGCAGGTACTTTTGCCCACAGCCCTTGCGCAGGCAAATCCGGACCCGCGGTCGTCGCGGCCTGACACACTGGCGGCAATTTGGACTACCATGACTACAACCCACGGGAGCCTGTTCTCCCAAGGGACAGCCTGGGGAGAACGCGCAAACGTTCTCCTCGGGCGCTTATCAAAACCCGACGCGTTGGACACTTGCCAAACTATACTTCCGAACACAACTAGACAGTGAAGAAAACAGTTTGAGAAAGCGCGGCCAAGGAGACGAGGAAGTAGACCAAAACGCCACCCTAACCGTGGCGCTCTTCATACGCTCGCAAATGGCGCTCCTTTTTTGCTCGGTCCCAGACGCCGACACAATTCGCGGGGGCGTTCCTGCTGATGCCCTCCGCCTTGGACTGGTTGGCCAAAGCCGAGCAATGTTTCACCGACGATTACGGCTCCTTGCGGCAGGGTCTGCTGACCAGCGTCTTCTCCTTGGTGGTGGGTATGCAACGCATCTTCCATCTGGACGAAATGGAAGACCTGGGCTTCGCCAGGTTGTGCGGCGGTCGCCGCTGTCCGTCGCGGCACACGGTCGGCGCCTGGCGTCGGCACCTGAATTGGTACGAGGTGGATGCCTTTTGCCGCCGCACCTGCCCGTGGCATTTGCTTGCTGATGAGAACGCCATGGTGAGCTTTGACGAACACACCATCCCACGCTGGACCAAGAAATTCCACATCGGCAAGGGCTATGTGACCACCCGCAACAAGTACATGCGCTGCGAGAAACTGTTCACGGGCTACGACTTGTCCCGTGGCCGTTTCCTGAGCGTGCGCGGCACGCCGGGCAACTGCAACTTGCAAGACTTGGCGGTGCCGCTGCTGCAGCAGGTGTTGCGTCTGGGCCGGCCGCGCAACTTGCACGCCCTGTTCGATGCCGGCGCGGCTAAGTCGGACGCTGGGGTACGGGCGTTGTGGAATCTGGTCGAGCAACACCCCAACCTGGATGTCACCCTGCGCGCCTGTCGCTACCCGCACCGCATGCGTGCCTGGAAGGAATTGCCCAGCAGCCTGTTTGCATCGATCGAAGACCCGGGCGTGTGCGTCGGCGCACCGCCCAAGGAAGTTCGCCTGGCCGAGACCCAGACCGTGCTCAAGGACGAGGATCTGGAGCAGGCGATTCGCACCATCATCTGTCGGGAGGTTCGACCCGGCCCCAAGAAGGATCGCTGGCATCCGTTGTACACCACCAGCGTTGGAGACCAAGAGGACGTGTTGACGATCTACCGAGGCCGGCAATACCACGAGCAAGGCCATCGCGTTGAGGTTCACGACCTGTTTGTGGATGCGGTGCCGTGCGGTTACGACAAGGACAGCCCCGACCGAAGGCGGCCGGGTTTCCATCGGGGGCCTTTGCAAATGCTCGGCTGGCTGGTGGCGTTGCTGTACAACGCGGTGGCCGACCTGGGTGAGGCGCTGGGCGAAGCACATGCCGGGGACCACGTGCGGACACTGCGGCGGAAGTTCTTCAACCGACCGGGCCAGTTGTACGAAACGCCCGAGGCCTTGATTGTCCACCTGGACCCATTCACGGGCCAGGACGAGTTGCTGCCGGTCATCGATCGGTTGAATGCCGGCAATCATCGCATGCCTTGGTTGGACAACCGCCGTCTAGTGATGGCGTTGACGCCCCGCTGTCAAGCCCACGCCGGACCGTAGCGCGTCATTGTTAACGCTTCAAAACCAAGAAACCATTTGGTGCTAGAAGCACGCCAGTTGAATCAGACAGTGCTTCCGTCATCTAATTTCGTGTCGCCGGCAGGTATCGGTACGCATTCGTCATGGACCTATATGAACGCTGGTGTCGTGGGCTGGGCCAATCCGTCGGGAGAGAGAATCAGATGCCAATCGTTCGAGGAAATGTGGACCGTGCTTAAAGAAAAGGGCAAGAAGGAGAATTTGCTCCAGCATCTTCGGGGGTTAGTTGAGGGCAATGGGCGTTTGCGAGATGACGCTACGTTAGCGTGGTCGGCAAACTTCCCTGCTGATGGTTTGTCTGACGAACGGATTCAAGGAATTCGGGATGTGGTTGCGTTAGGTGCGACCTTTGGTAGAATCGGTGCGTCCTGGTCGGTTGTGGACTTGGAGATGAACTAATGACAAATTGCCAATGCCCGCTTCAGTTTCCATTATCCTGTAGTAGACTTAAACGGCGGAGCCGGAAGACCATCTAACCTTGGATCAATCGTGATGCCATGAAGGTGGGCGAATCTCACGAGACAGTACCGCATGATTCGCTCCATCCCCAAGTACGTTGGTGCCAAAAGCACTGCCTCCCGCATCTTCATGTCGTCGATTTGGTGCATGCCAATCTGTATTTCATTCAGGACGGGCCGCATTGGCAAGACGTAACCGCTGAAATCCACCCCGGTGTGGACATATTGGCTGCGCAAATTATAGGCGGCCTTGATCCTACGTTCGATGCTGATTTCCTCCTCCCCTTTGCGCCAGAACGGATTATTGGCCAATTTTATCAAACTTCCACCTGGATGCCCGGACTCCGTATTTGTGAAGAAATAATCATTCAGAAAATCCAGGATGGTCCGGGTAAACTTGCGCTTAATTTGGCGGAGGCTCGATATGAGTTTGCCGCATGCCTCTTTTCCCCCTTCGGGAACGACCCTGAGCTTACCCAAGGCCTCCAGCACATCAGGGTCGTAAAGAGTGGCATCTCGGGTAATTGGTGTGATTGCAAAGAATCTCACCACAGGTAATTAAGTCGAGATAGGCAACATCGGTTTCAAGATCGAAGATTTGCAAAGACCGATGATAGAACCTTGCCGCAGCGAACAGTGCATTCAGAAAATCCTGGGGTACAGTTCTGTCCAGGAACAGGCTGCTGATCTTCCCGAAATGGGTCAAGTTTAAGGCGATTTCCAGGTCTTTTCGAGGATTGTGGTTGTATGGACCACTGTCGCTGAGTTCAATGTGTCTCAGGTTGCTCAGGTCTGGAGCATAGAACCTGCCATCTGACTCGATTAGGCCGTGGAAGTCGAAACGCTTTCCGAACAGGAAACCCAGGCATGCGCAGAATCGTTCACCGAAAGGGCGATAATTGGGCGTGGCCTGGTTCTCCGGGCCAGGTATTCGCCAGACGATGACGTAGTAGCTGCGGGAGAATGGTCCCGGTCGCAGTGCAAGGGCGTCGAGATCGCTGCCAAAGCTGCTCCACGCATGAGTAATGAGGAGATTGGCCGACTCGAATTCGCCAATGAACCGAGAAGGAGTGGAGATCAGGAACTTGCAAACGTTTTTGTCAGGGCGGAGCGAAATCATGGGTCGGTTCCTCGTCGTAGTTCCAGGTATTATCCTCTCGTCCTACCGAGGTGGCAATGTCAAGCCGAGGCCAATTAGAGGGTTCGATGGTCTCAAGTCGCCGCTGGGTCTTGCAATGGCGGCTTTTGTTCCCAACCGCCGAGACAAGTATCCTACTAGTACGGACGACATGCTGAAGGCGACCAAGGCCCGTCCGACCCCAGCCCCAACAACGCCCAATAGCTCTGGTCGTTGCATCCCGCCATCCCACCTGACTCGCCTCACCCCTCCCCACCCACAACCCCCTCCAACTCCTCGATCAACGGCACCTGCCCAGGGTTGATCTTCCGTCTCGCCGCAACCACATCGAAGAAACCCGCCCGGTCGATTTCAGGGAACTCCACCTGTCGGCCTGACCGTGGTGGCCATTCCATCTTGAAGTTGTTGCTGACGATTGCGGTCGGATCGCAGTCGCCATTGAATGCCCAGGCGTGAACGACCTTTCCTCCCTTTTGCTTCACCGGCGTCAAGGCGATGAATGGCCCTGTTTGAGTGACGCCTGTTTCCTCCTTGAACTCCCTTTTGGCCGTTTCGAGCAAGTCTTCACCGGCTTCAACCTCGCCCTTGGGAATGGACCAGGCCACGTCGTCCTTGTTCTTGAAAAAGGGACCACCGGGATGAGCAAGAAGCACCTGCAACTTGCCGTCCAGAATGCGGTACATCAACAAGCCGGCACTGATGTTGTGGGGCATGGGAATCTGGTCTCCGTTCGGTTTGGCTGGGGCTATTGTACGGCTCTGATTCGGGTTGGCAGTGTTGAGGTCGGGCGGGTACTAGATGTGGATGGGAACCGAGGAGTTCCGTGCCGACGATGGCCAAATCCTGGGCTTTCCTTGCCGAGCAACACCGGAAGAAAAGCCAGGGCTGCTATGGCTGGAATGCGCCAATTAGCTGAAGGTGCCGAAGTTCGTCCGACCGTTGGCGAGCGACGATGGGAGGTTCAAATGACTCGGCGCAAATTGGCGGCAGTCATTATTGTGGGCGCATTTGGCTGTTCGTTCTTTGTTTGGTTGCTTTTCGGTAGGATTATGACCGTTTTTGATCCACCACCCGGAGGAATTGTATTGCCTGCTGGGTACAACCATCGGACCATGCAAGGGATTGATACACACGTTGGACGAATCTGGAAGCCGGGTGGGCTGGAGATTCACTACGACTTCGGCCCCTGGAGTGAGGGCAAGCCGTCTGATCCCAAATGGAAGGACAAATACCAGTGGCAACGACAGGAAAGCTTCAACGGACGTACAATGGGGATCGGTCTAATCAAAACGGGAGGGCAATCTAATCGCTTGGATGTCGGCTTCCTCAACGACCACTATTTCTTCTTCGCCAAGGTCAACTCTGAGGAGGGGATAGAGGAAGTGCTTGCAATCTTGCGAACTTTCACACCACCGGAGCCGCCGCTATGAAATAAGCGGAATGGACCACAAAAAACGAGCCTGGCCCGTTGTCGGTAACCGGGAGATCACGTCGTTGGAGGCTGGGTGCCATCTTCGATGTGACGGTGTAAGACACCCCCTTCGGCGATTTGCGGCTGCGACCACGCCGGGCCATTTTCGTCATTGTCAAGGCTATCTGACGACAAGCCTTAATTGGACTTTGACAACATCTCCCTTATTGATGCCTTTTTCCTTATCGAAGCCGCTGGCCGTGAACACATAAGCGGGCAATCCATCCCGCCAACCTGGGGATGGCTTGTCATTCCAATCTTTGATGGCCTCTTTGCTGAGTTTTTTGTTGCGTAAGCCGTCAGGGACCGTCACCTCACGAGAGCCTTTGCCCTTTCCGGGGTTGGGAATCATGTCAACAATCAGGCAATCCTTGGCAAGGCTGAGAGTAACCGGATCACCATATTCGTTGTCGTCTGGTCCCGTACCGATGTATTTTCTGCAAACGACGGTGCCTTTGTCCGCATTGACCTCGTCGATTTTGACGGCGAAGTTGAAGACTTGCATAAACTGAATCTTGACGACATCTCCCTTTTTGATGCCTTTTTCCTTGTCTTCGTCGCTGGCCGTGAAAACGATGGACTGCCCAACTGCGTATTCTTGGCTGAATGTTTTGTTGCGTAAACCGTCAGGGACCATCTCCTCACGGAACCCGCCTCCCTTTTTTGGGTCGGCAACCAACTCCACAACCACGCAAGCCTTGGCCAAATGAAGTGTATCCGCAGCGCCATAACGGAGCTGGCCTTGTGGTCCTTTGCTAAGGAACTTTCTGTAATAGGCGGTGCCTTTGTCCGCACTGATGTAATAGATTTTGACGCTGAATTCATCGTCCACCACGGTGCCGAACAGGGTGAAGCTCGTCACGGCTACCAAGATAAGGTGCTTCATCGAGTAATTCCTGTCCATAAAAGGAATAAAATGCGGACCTGCTCAATTGCATGGGACCGAGCAAAAAAAGCGCCATTTGCGAGCGTTTGTAGAGCGCCACACAGCTGTCTCCTTTTTCGTCTCCTTCGTCGATGAATTCTAAAACAGTCTCCTTCCTTGTCTCCTTAAGTATAAGTAGCTGCATGCTCGGTCCCGGTTGCTGTGGTTGCCGAGGGTTTTCGCGAATTCCACGAGTCCCTATGTTGCCCTGGCCCTTGTTCACCGGCTGCATGAGTCCTAGTCTGCGCTTAATCAGTCTGTGCCGCCCGGTGCTCCGTGATGTCCCAGGTTTGGGCCGGAGCGTTAGCCGCGCGGCCGTTGTCGTGTGCTCGGGGAAGCTGGTCCATCAACCCATCGAGCCAGGCGAGGCCGACATGTGCTTTTGGCCACAGGTTCCCGTTTATTCGCGGCGATCGTGCTCAGCACGATTCTGCCGTGGCGTGGGGCCGCCATTGCGTAATACGTGTCCGCTGCCAGGTGCCTGCTCGATTACACGATGGTTCACCGGTGCGCAACTCTTCTCGTGGAGGCAGCCATTATTACCGTTCCAACAGCCCTTGGCCCCAGCGCGTGAAGTTGCCCACTGGCATCCGGCCATGCAGCGACGCAAACGAGTTCGCCCCGATTCCAACGATCGTTCGGTTGAGAACTCCAGCCCACCATTGAGCACGCGAGCGCGGCTCGCTCGACGACTCAAGAGCCCGGTTGGTTGATCGCAGGCTCACCACTGCCCCAGGCCCTGATCCTGTTTGGCCAGCGGCTCGCTTAAGAGCTTCGATTTGCGCCAACGGACATCCTGTTGTGGACAGCACCCGAGTCTGTGCCAACCCATTCGGCGGTGGCCCACCCGATGATCGCCATTACCGTCAAACTCGTCTGCGGACCCGCAGCGGCCCAGCGTTGACAGCTTCGCGCCACATCCTGACATTCCCACCACTACGCGCGAAAAAGACCGCGCGTTGAACTGCGCTATCGGTGCGTGCCGCACGCTCCAAACTTCGGCCGCCGGCTTAAGTGGCGCCGCCTTCACGCTCAAAACTGACGCTGTTTTGTTGCTCAGTACCAAATTGCATCACCGCCGTGGTCAGCTGTCAAGGGAGTGCGACAAAAAGTGTGCTGCAAAGGCGATACCAAGCCGCTTTCCATTCGCCAGGGCCACTTCGGGATTTCGTGGCTGTTGTCTCCCCCGCCAAATAAACTGCCTGTGGCCCGGAACCGACGAGAAGCCATCATGCCCAACTTCATCTGCACGACCTGTGGAACGCAATACGCCGAAAGCGACCAGGCACCTCCTGAATGCCCAATCTGCCAAGATGAGCGCCAGTACGTCAAAGCCACCGGTCAAAAATGGATCACGCTGGACAAACTGCGGCTGACCCACCGAAACTCGCTAAAGTTCAAGGAGCCGGGGCTGATCGGCATCGGCGTCGAGCCGCATTTCGCCATCGGTCAGCGGGCCTTGTTCCTGCGCACACCGACGGCCAACATCCTGTGGGACTGCCTGCCGCTGCTCGACGAAGCCGTCGTCGAGGCCATCAAATCGCTGGGCGGCATCTCAGCCATCGCCATCTCGCACCCGCACTACTATGGCAGCATGGTCGAATGGAGCCGGGCCTTTGGGGGAGCGCCGATCTACCTCCATGCAGCTGACCGCCAATGGGTGATGCGACCGGATAACGCCATCGTCTTCTGGGAAGGGGGACGAAAACGCTTGCCGACGCCCTAACGCTCATTCGGTGTGGAGGGCATTTTGACGGCGGTTGTGTGCTGCACTGGGCTGGCGGTGCGCTGTTGACGGGCGACATCATCCAGGTGGTGGCCGACAGGAAGCACGTCACCTTCATGTACAGCTACCCCAACTACATTCCGCTGCCTGTGTCGGCCATCGAGCGGATCGTGAAGGCAGTCGAGCCGTTTTCATTCGACCGGGTGTACGGGGCGTTTTGGGACATGGTGATCGAGACGGACGGGAAGGCTGTTGTGAAGCGGTCGGCGGAACGGTATTTGAGGGCGATTGGGCGGTGATTCAAGGCTCTGGAGACTTTCATGCGTTTGCACTGCAAGTTCAGCATCCCGGTCACCCGGACGGACCTGGATGACTATATCCGGCACCTGGAGATTAGCGTCGGCTGCTACGACGAGGACGGCCTGAACGAGTACATCGTCTGCAAGCTGGCCGTCGATCAGATTATGTGGATGGACGCCCTCGTGGACGGCGTTTCCCTGTTTGACATCTGTGACAGCGACTCCCAGGGCTTGCACGAGGTCCACACGATCTTGACGAAAGGCAAGCAGGCATTTAGGCCCGACTTGAAGATCAAGGAGGTCACGAGCCACGTCATGTTCGTGTACGGAGCCGTGTTTCATCCGTCGATCCATGCGTACCGCCAGGGCATCCTCGATGCGGCACTGAACCTGTTCGGGGAAGAATCGGTGGCCGTCATGTGGAAAGACACCAGCGGTTTGTCGGAAACGGAACTGGCCAACCTGGGCTTCTGTAAGATTGCTGGCAGCGAACTGATTTTTCGCCATTCGGCCCTGCGGACACCCTTCCATGACGCCCACCCGACCGGCCAGAACACCGACGACGCCGTGGCCGAGCCGAAACATGAGGAGTGGGTTGTGCAGGAATGGAAGAGATTTCAGGACGTTGTCGGTTAAGGTGCCCAAGTGTAAGTTTCCCAAGGTTCCGAAGAAGGTCAGCAAAAGTACGCCTCATTACGCCGACGAAGACGGGTAGCTGGATAATTCTGCATGGCTTGCCCAGGAAACCGGAGAAGCAAAACATGTCCGAGGGCGATTCGATGTGGTCACGGAAGGGAGCCACGATGAGCGACAAGTCTGCTCGGAAGGAGTTCGGTCTGACGCAGCAGGAGATCATCGCAGCGATGCGAGTGGGCAAGCTGCAATTTCGTGAAAGCAACATGCACGGCAACCCCTGGTATCGGCTGCTGCGGCATGAAGTCGAATCTCTCGTTCGAGACAAGAGCGGGTCGCACCACTTGAACAAGCAGAAGCTCCAAAAGGAGTTGGCCGGCCTCAACACGGAAGCCAGGAAGCTCTCAACTCGCTTGAAAGCCATCGAACGGCGGCGGGCTGAGTTGATGAAGGAACTCCACGGGTAAACAGGGCAACAAGGGGAAATGATCGTGGCACGCCAAGCGGAAAAACTGAAACTCGGCGATGGGGCAGCCTTCGACGTAGCACGGCTGAAGGAGTTGCCGCAGGAGAACGAAACCTGGGAAGCTGCTTTTGATGCACTGCCGAAGCCTTTTGCGCAGAACAAAAGACATTACCTTGGCATGGTAATCACGAAAGGGGTTGGCTTCATTCTGGCCGAGATGGAGGTCGAGAGTTATCCCAGGGTGAACGACGTGGCGACCATGATTGCCAACGCAATGTTATCCCCCTTGACAGGAGTTGCACACCGCCCCAGCCGGATGCACGTCCCAGATTACCCGCACTGGCAGGAACTTTACCGGAACCTGAAAGAAATCGGCATCAAGGTTTCGATCCATCGGCATTTTCCCAAAGTTTACGACGCCTTTCATGCTCGCTTACGCCAGTTGCGGAAAATGCGTTCTCCTGGGAAGGTCGAACCGACGGCAGAACAGGCGATGGTGGCCGAGGTGTTTCCTGCACTTTCCAAGTTCGTACAAGATTGCGGCTTCATCGAAATCGGCGACCTGGATGGGTGCGGCTTCATCGTCACGGCAGAGGATTACGACGGCGTGCGAGTGTTCGAGGACGATAACCTCAGCACCTTGGTTGAAGCATTGGCCGCTCTGGAGAAGGAACTGACGATGTGGTTCAACCAGAAGGAAAGCAAATTGCGCAGTGTGACCAAGAAAGTCGGCAAGAGTCCGGCTGGAGAAAGCCATGCCACATAACACCGACAAATCGGACCAGGCATTTCGGGAACTCGTCCATGTTCTGGAAGAAGCAGTGCAGGCAGGAGCGGACTCCGTTGGGCTGGAGTACGAGGACCGGAACTGGATTGTATACCACAATTTTGGCAATACCGGCCTCGGAGCCGCCCGCATCGCCCAGGAACTCCAGTGGGACGTGATTGGTGAAATCGACAAAAGGGCTGGCCTGTCCCGAAAGGCCAGGGGGAAAATGCAGGTCAGGCTTCTTGGCATGGATTACGAGGTAGCGGTGGACCAACATGAGAGCTTCGGGGAATCGGTTTTCAAACTCACTCTGAGGGAGCGAAAGGACAAGGCAGCCGTGCCAAGCAAGAAGAAAAAGCAATCGGCCCAGCAGCCAGCCACAATTCGTTGGGAATTCGACGCCGACATACCCACCCATGATTTCCTTGAAGAGGAGGATGTCCTTGAACGTGGTCTGGATGATACCGTGCGATTTTTTGTGAATTGGCTGGAAGAAGGCACATTCCTGACCTGGGAAGCCGTAATGTGCGAGGAACAAGACCTTCCCCTGACTTCCAGACAAAAGAAGGCGTTGGGAAAACTGCTCAGTTTTAACGACGAAGAGGACGACGAAATCCTCTACATCGAGGAAACCGCACGGCCTAGCGAACCTTGGTATGTCATCCTCAATAAGATCGTACCCCACTTGTCGAAAGAACCCTACCGGACTATTGACCCGCATGGAGAGGCAGAGAGCGAAGGCTGGAACCAGATCATGACCGCCTTGCGGGATCATGGCCAGGGATTGTCGTTGCCGCCAGGCGTAAAATCCCTAGAGGAGGTTGTTCCTGCCGAGTTGCGCCACAAACTCTGGTTGCAATTCTGTTTCAACAATCTGAGTGGCTTCGGCCAGTCTGAAGACTTGACCCTGGAAAACCCCGAAGAAGTATGCCAAATCGGTTTTTTCATCGAAAGCCTCCAGGAATGCAAAGATACTGTGGCATACTTCGACCTGACCCTGGAATCGCTGATGACCAAGCTAATTCTACCTGAAAGGGACGAGGCGATTTTTGTCAGGGAGATGGTAGACAAGCTGGGCCTGAGTTCGGCCCAGGAGCCAATTGCAAAACACTTGTAGTGTGAGGAACAGGATTCACCAATGGCCAAACGAAAAAGTCCTGGTGCCGGGATCGCAGAGGAAGTGCAACCCGCCTTCGAGGAGATCGCCGGCCTGGTAGATGCGTTCTGCCGTGAGCATCTGAACGACGAATACGGCGTCCTTTGTCGCCAGCTGACCGAGAAGCTGGCCAGGAAGCGACCTTCACCGTTGGTCAGCGGCAAGCCGGACACCTGGGCCTGCGGCATCGTGCGCACGATTGGCTGGGTGAACTACCTAGACGACCGTAGCCAGCAGCCCCACATGAAACTGACCGCCATCGACAAGGTTTTCGGCGTCGGCGAAAGCACCGGCCAGGCCAAGTCCATGCTGATTCGCAGGATGTTCAAGATACGGACAAAGGACGCCGCCTGGTTGCTTCGCAGTCGAATGAACGCCAACCCCGTCGCCTGGATGATCCCGTTCAAGGGTTTTGTGGTGGATGCTCGGGTGTTGAAGCGGGAGTATCAAGAAGAGGCATTGCGGCAGGGGTTGATTCCGTTTATTCCCGACAAGCCGCCGTTCTTGAAGGCAGACGACGAAGACGACGGGGAGTAAAACGATGGCAAAGCAGAAATCGCCGTTTACGGGCCGCTGGCGGATCGTTTCGATGTCAGCCTGGGAGGACGACTACCTCGATGAAGAAGTCGAGGCGTTCATCGAGTTCGAGGATAAGGGTAGCGGCTCCTTCCAATTCGGCTATGTCCAGGGGCAGATCGACCACTGCACGACGAACCGGGAAGAAAAACCGGCGGTAGACTTCTCGTGGGAAGGAGGCGACGGCGCTGATGGGACACCATTGACAGGTCGTGGCTGGGCGATCCTCGAAGGCGACGAACTCAAAGGCAAGTTCTTCATTCACGAAGGCGACGATTCGGAGTTCGAGGCGAAGAAGACTAAACCGCAGAAACGCAAGAGAAAGAAGTGAAACACGACCCCATGCGAAAACTCGAATTCACTGGAAAAGTGCAAGCTGACGCCACGCCCCAACTCATTATTCCAGGGCGTGACGACCTTTTCTTGAAACCGGACGACTGGCCGACGCATCTGGCTCCCGGCACCTTGAGTATCCAGGTCAACGACGAAGACTTCTTGATGGCCGTCAAGGACATCGGGGCCGATGCTCTGGCAATGCTCGATAAAGGGAAATTCAGACCTGCCTTGGTGATCCCGCAGAGGAAAATTGCAGGCAGCACCTTGAAACCCGACTCCGACTATCCGACGAGAGGGTTCGCCCAGGTTTGGCAAGCCGACCTCCAGGTGATCGGCACCGGCCAGGAGGCGACATGCTGGATGCTGCGCATTATTGGCTCCGACAATCCCTCGCAAATCGACCTCGTGGACCAGGAGAGTCTGCGGAGTCGCCTCAACCTGGATGACGGTGCGGCGGTGAAGGTCACGGTCTGGCAAGCTGAATCGAATTGGAAGCCGCCGACACCCGCTGAGATGGTTGCTGACTGGTGCGAAGCGGCTCGTGGCGTGGACGACAGGTTCGGCACCGAGAAGGCGATGGGCTACTTGATCGGCGAGAAGTTCCTGAATTTCCTCGAAGAAGCCGAAACTAATCGTGAGTGGCGTCAGGCCATCCCAGCCTTTGTCGCCGAGATCAAGGCCATCTTTGAACACTGGAAACTCGCCGATTTCTTGAATACACCACGACGCCTTGGAGCTTTGGGTCACACTTCCACCGAAGAAGGGCATCGGATGTTGCGTGCGGAATGGACTGAAGAGGAGCGCATTCAAGAGGACGCCAAACACATGATGCTGCTGGAGTGGGCGAAGGAGTTGCTGCTGGAGGAGACTGGACAGTAGGGAACAGGAAGACGCCTTTGGGGAGAGTGAACCATGCCGAAGAAGAAGTGGAAGCCGCACTTAGAGCGAAAACCCGAAGACTACATGGAAGCGGCTGACGACGCCCTGGAACTGGCGAAAGTCATGGCGGGTCAAGGCGGGATCAGCGACCAGGATTTTTTGGAGCGCATGGCTCGTAGCGACGAACTGGTGGACCACGACGGGAAGACCTGCGGCCAATGCCATTATGCGATTCTCGGTGCTGAAGTCGCCCGTGAGATGATCGAGGCGGGCGAGTACGAAGACGTAGTGAGCAAATGGGCGGCGGAACACAAGCGGCGCTGGGAAAAGAGCAAGTTCTTCAAGCTGTGGGAGAAGGAGAAGAAGGCGGGGCGTGATCCTCGCAAGGCTTTCAAGGACCGAGGGTGGGAGCCGTGAATCCTTTCGCCGGCCTGTCCACGCAGTTACACCCGGAGACATGGAATGCGACCGCAGCCGTTGATTTGCGTTCGAGATGTCGAGGCCAGCAGTCGGTGGTATCAGCGGTTGCTCGGTTGCGAGAGCGCCACGGCGGGCCGAACTACGAACGCCTAGTCCATGCCGGCAAGCTGGTGATGCAGTTGCACCGCTGGGACGTGGAACATGATCACGGAGCCATCGGCGATCCGAACAACTTGCCTCCGGGAAATGGCCTGCTCCTTTGGTTCGAGGTAGACGACATCGACGGAGCGATTGCACGGGCCGAGGCAATGGGCGCTGAAGTCATCATGGCACGCCACCGGAACCCGCCCGATGGAGATGGAGGTCCGAACCATTGGGAGGTTTGGCTTCGTGACCTTGATGGTTACAAAGTGGTGCTGGCAAGTCCTGACGGCACGGCGGACGGCAATTGGCGACCTTGATGGAAGCAGAATGACAAACACCTTCACCCCAGGCCCGACCCCGAACACCGTCCGTGCCGCCGATGGCCGAATCCTGACCATCCCCGAAGGCTGGATTCTGCTCCCTCCCGGTGATGCCGCCCTGACTCGCCGTGTGAAGGCTGCCGGCGATCATTGGGCGGTGGCCGAGAAGAAGGGCCGGAAGGTCTTCTCCAGGGGCGTTTGGGCATCGGCAGCGACCGTCGAGCGGATTCGTGCCGAACTCGACGCCGAGCGATCCACGGAAGGCTTCGCCAAGAAGAAGGAAGCCGACGCCCGCCGCCGTGAGAAGGCCCAGGCTGAATACGTCGAAGACTTTCTGGAGGCGGTGGTCAAGTTCCTGGGCTTTCATGCAAACTACGCCGATCTTGCCAACCGATTGGCCAAGGCCGTCACCGACCACGCAACGACGGTCGGGAGTGGGACAGTTGCCCGAACGAAGCGCATCCCGGTGGAGCAGCGGGCCGAAGCTGCCGTGATTGCCCGGATGCGCCACCAAACGACTGGCTACGACGGCATGGTGATTCCACGGGTTCAAGGGAAGCAGCGAGAGGTGCGACGAATGCTGGCCCGGCGCTCTCAGGAATTGCTTGGGCGGTATCGACGGGGAGAAGAAGCAGGCTTGGAGGAATGTCCGCTGAGGACGGCGCTGGACAGATCGGCTCGCTTCAAGATACAATGAACTGACCGAGGGATAGATCGACAGGCTGGAGGTCCAAGCTGCGATTGCTTTATTCGGTAGTTCTCGGCAAGTGACTACTCAGCAATGTAGCGAAATCCCTGAAAACAGAAGTGGACTCGATTGAACAGCGACGATGCCACGACTCAGAGGAGCGATCTCTTGCACATTGATAATTGGGCTGACGCCTTCCCTCGTCTTAGCATGTTGAAACAATTTGCCGATGCAAATCGTAAAGGCGAGGAGTGAAGGAGCCGTATCATGCCAAGGGACGACTGGCAGCGTGCGAGAGATCGAGATACCGCCAATCGTGCGAATCAAGAGTTCGCTCAGTTTGGTCGGTTGGAAAACTACGAACGTGTTGAAGCGGATATTATCCCTGATCCCCGTTCCCACAACAAAAATGCCACTTCGCAAGTGAAGAGGGAAAGAATTGATGTCAGCCTCAACAAACCAGCGAAGGTCCGAGACAAACTCGACGACGATCAAAAGCAAACTCAACAACATTCAACACTGCCTGGTTCTTCTGCTCGAAAGAGTATCACTGGATTGGTCGATGCACTTGCCAAGCAAGATATCGCATGTCGCCAAACCGCAAGGCGACAAATAATTGCACGTGGCGTCGATGCTATTCCCGGATTGATTGCACTATTGAAGACGCCTCATTTGACAAGACAGCGCAGTGCCGCTACCGTTTTAGGACTTTTTGGTGTTGCGGCTAAGGTGGCGATTCCCGAGCTTTACGAGGCCGCAATGAGCAGCGACTCACTGCTTCGTGAAAAAGCAACCAGTGCGATTATGAGTATCCAAGGAAAAGCAAAGGCCACAAAAAACACGACGCCAAAGACCTATGGGCGAAAACATAACGGCAAGAGGAAAAACTCCAAAAAAAAGGCACAGAAGCGGCGATAAGAAAAGCCAGAAGAGGATTTGCCCGATCACGCTTATCGACGAGGGCAAGAACCTCACCACGACCATAACGACTTGATGCTGCCTGACGACAGACAGACACAAGAGATGTCCGGCTACATGAACGCCTTGTTGAAGAAGCAAGATATCAAGCGATGATGCGAGAATGATCATTGACATGGGCGATTCCAAAAGAAAAGTGGCGGACTTTATTCGGCGTGTTCACGACGAAGCTGTTCCCACATTTGAACGTGCGACAGTTGCCTTTTACGGTGTTCAAAACGGCCGAATCGTAAAGGATCGCACAGGCGTATTGTTGCGGATTGCCGATGCTATGTTTATTCTAACTGCCAGCCACGATCTTCGAGAAATCGTCCAGCAAAACATCCCGCTTTGCATCAGTTGGAACGAACGCACGGAAATGCCGATCCCGCTGCACGATTCCCGATTTCACACCACCGAATACGAGTCCCAATTCGGTGAACGGGATGTCGTTCGTGACGTGGCTGCCATAAAGCTGGGGGAATCGGCAGCGAATGAAATCCTAGCTGGCGGGCGTACTCCAATTAGCCTCTGTGACATCAACATGGATCAGGACCGTTCACCTGCTCTCTTCTTCATTTTCGGTTTCCCTCAAGCATGGTTTCAGGTGGAACAAACCGGCCCAAAATGTTCGCCCCTCATTTACGCAACTGGAATCTACGATGGCGAACATTCGAGCGCTGCGAGTGTCGGATACGATCCGAAAGTTCATCTCTTACTCAATTTCAAACGAGAAGCACTCGCTGCGAATGGACAAATGCATATGCTCCCAGGCTATGAGGGGATCAAAGGAGTCAGTGGATGTGGAATCTGGCGAATTACCGGCTTCCGTGACTCCATTGACGCCTGGAAGCCGACTCAGTGTAAGCTCGTAGCAATTCAGCATCGCTACTACGAAAAGCCCGGCTACCTACACACGACCTGGGTTCAATACTGTATTAGCAGACTCTTGGACGACCACAAAGAATTGAGACCGGCAGCAACAATGGTTTATCCGAAATGACCGGTGAACCGAGGATTGATCGCCCCCGGATGGCTTCCCTGAGCGTTTGGCCACGACGATCACATGTCTCTCGAAATGCGTTAAGAAGGCAAAGGTCACACCCCTTTCTTGCCCAGCAATTTCATCCTCTTCTTGGCGATCTGAACATACTCCGGCTCCAGGTCTATTCCCAGGTAGCGTCGTCCGTATCTGGCGGCTGGGACCGAGCAAAAAAGAAGCGCCATTTGCGAGCGTATGAAGAGCGCCACGGTTAGGGTGGCGTTTTGGTCTACTTCCTCGTCTCCTTGGCCGCGCCTTTCTCAAACTGTTTTCTTCACTGTCTAGTTGTGTTCGGAAGTATAGTTTGGCAAGTGTCCAACGCGTCGGGTTTTGATAAGCGCCCGAGGAGAACGTTTGCGCGTTCTCCCCAGGCTGTCCCTTGGGAGAACAGGCTCCCGTGGGTTGTAGTCATGGTAGTCCAAATTGCCGCCAGTGTGTCAGGCCGCGACGACCGCGGGTCCGGATTTGCCTGCGCAAGGGCTGTGGGCAAAAGTACCTGCCGCGGCGTTGGAACCAACATTACTGCCAGGACCCCCACTGCCTGCGGGAGGTTCGGCGCTGGCAAGCAGCCAAGCGGCAAGCCAAGCGGCGCCAGGATGAAACTGTCAAAACTCAGCACGCCGAGGCCCAGCGGGCGCACCGTCAGCGTGCCGCCTCTTCGCCGCAACCATCAAAGCCTCCCGTAGTTGCGCCGGCGCGTGGTCACGCAGCAAAAATTTTTTGCCCACTCCTTATGCGACCGGCCAGGATGCTATGAACCGCTCCCCAAAGCGCATGGCAGGCCGGCGTGTTTCTGCTGCGCCGCCTGTCGCCAGGCGGTTCGCAGGGTCCACGATCGCGAACGCAAGTGGCTGCTGCGAGGCACTTTCCAAGGTCGGCACGCCCGCCAGCGGGAGTACGCCGCCGCCCGCACACGGCGCTCTGCGCCGCCGCACCACAGCGCCCGCGCCATGCCACCGCCCCCGCCGCAACCATGACCCGATTCCCCCTGTGCGCCGGTCCGCCGTTTGTTGCCTTGGCCCACATGCTCTCTAGCTTGGGACGAAGTGTGCGCTTTCGTTCCGCGCCGAACTCAACAGGAGTCTGGAGCATGATTGAAAAACACCTTCTGGTTCCAAAGCGACTGCGGCGTCCGCCCGCGTCGGGCTGGTCCTGGCTGGATCGCCGTTTCCTGCGTGAACACGGTGACCACCTGTCGCGAGATGCCATCCTGCTGTACCTGTTTCTGGCCGCCGTGGCCGACCGGCACGGCTTGTCATTCTACAGCGACAACACGCTGGCCAGCCGCCTGCGGCTGACCGCGGCCGCCCTGGCCCAGGCACGGGAGGAACTGCTGGAGCGTGATTTGATCGCGCATCAGTTGCCGCTGGTGCAGGTGCTGTCGCTGCCGGAGCGTGCTGTCAGCCGCCGCTGCCAACCGGGCCAGGGGTTGATCCAGCTCGGCGATCTGTTCCGCGAACTGGGCGTAACACCCACTGCCGAGCCAAGGAGGAACACGCCATGAAGGTCGCCTTGTGGGCCGAGATCCGCCGCCTCGCGGAGATCGAAAAACTCTCCGGCTGGACCATCGCGGCCAGGCTGCATTGCTCCAGGCACACCGTGGCCAAAGCCTTGAAGCTCGAACAGCCGCCCACGTCAAGAGCGGCGCCTCGGGCCAGCGTGCTCGATCCCCACCTGGATCGGATCCAAGAACTGCTGGCCAGGTATCCCGACCTCTCAGCCGTGCGCATCCGCGAAGAGATCGCTCGCGGACCCGAGGGCTACACCGGCAGCACCAGCGTGCTGCGCCGCTACTTGCACCAGGTCCGGCCGGCCCGCGGCCGCGTCTACCAGGAGGTGCACTACCAGCCCGCCCAGGCCATGCAGGTAGATTGGGGTGAATGCGGCCGCGTCCAGGTGGGCGCCACCATGCGCAAGGTCTCGGTGTTCGTGGCCGTGCTCTGCTACAGCCGGCTCGTGTACATCGAGTTCACCGTCTCGCAGCGTAAGGCCGAGTTCTACCGGGGCCTGGTCAACGCCCTGACCTTTTTCGGCGGCAGTCCCCGCAACTTGATCTTCGACAACCTCAAGGCCGCCGTGCTCAACGGCTCCGGCCGCAGCGCCTGCTTGCATCCCGAGTTCCTGGCCCTGTGCGGCTATTTCTGTTTGCAGCCGGTCGCCTGTGCCCGACGCGATCCGGAATCGAAGGGAGTTGTCGAAGGCCACGTGCGCTACATAAAGCATAACGCTCTGGCGGGCCGCGCCGACGAACTGACCCGCTTCGAGGACTATCTGGCCCTGGCGCCTTACTGGCGCGATCAAGTCGCCAATCTGCGGCTCCACGAGTCCACCCGCATGCGGCCGATCGATCGTTTTGAGCAGGAGCGTACACGGCTGCGGCCGCTGCCTGCCATGGCCTTCGACAGCGACGAAGTCGTGCCCGCCGTCGTCAGCCCGCTGGCCCGCATCGCCTTCGACGGCAATCGCTATTCCACGCCGCCGCAGTTCGTGCGTAAAACCATCACCCTGCGTGCCAACCGGGATGAACTGCGTCTGCTGCACGAAGGTCAGGTGGTGGCACAACACGTCCGCAGTTACCAGCGCGGACAGTTGCTGGTGCTGCCGGAGCATCGCCTGGCAGCGCTCTCTTTCGCCAGCGTCCTTATCAACGGGCGCTGGAGCAGGAATTCGATGCCTGGGGGCCCCCGGCGCGTGCGTTTCACCTCGGCCTGAATAGTCGTCCGGTCAAAACCAGCGTCCACCTGCGCCGTTTGCTGGGCCTGGCCAAGCTCTACGGGCGGACGGAAGTGTTGGCCGCCCTGGCTCAGGCCGTGGAACTGGCAACTTATGATGCCGCCTCCGTGGAGAATCTGCTCTTGGCCCAGCGCCGCCGCCGGCAACTTCCCACTCCGACGCTGCCCACTCCCAAACGCCGTGACTTGATTGATGACATCGAACTGGAACCTGCGGACCCCGCCCTGTACGACCGCTTTTGCCAAGACACCGAGGAGGACTCCCATGGCACGACCTGACCACTCTTCACCCACGCAACTGGAACGCGACCTGACCGAACTCAAACTCCTGGAAATCGCCAAGTGTTACCGCGAGGTGCTCGATGAGGCAGCCCGCAAAGGCAGCTCGATGCTGGAGGTCCTGGCCACGCTGGTCGGCCTGGAACAGACGGTCCGCCAGCAGCGCGCCCTGGAACGGCGGCTACGCGAGGCGAGGCTTCCCAAACGCAAGACGCTGGCCGAGTACGACTTCAACTTCCCCAAGAAGATTGCCAAGACGGCTATCGTGCGTCTGTTCGACTGCGACTTCATTGGCCGGTACGGCTGTGCTGTTTTGATTGGTCCGACCGGAACGGGAAAGACCCACCTTCTCAACGCCTTGGGTTACACGGCTTGTGAGCGTGGCTGCTCGGTGCGTTACACGCGGGTGGTGGACATGCTCAATCATTTGACCACGGCGCAGATCAATGGCCGACTGGCCAAAGCTCTCAAAAGTTACGTCCGTCCTCAAGTTCTTCTCCTCGATGAGCTGGGCTATCTGCCCATCGACAAGCGCGGGGCCGACCTGTTGTTCCAGGTGGTTGCTGCCCGTTATGAAACCGGATCGATCGTGTTGACCACGAATCGACCCTTCCGGGAATGGGGCACCCTCTTCGACGTGGACAACACCCTGGCCACGGCCTTGATCGACCGGCTGATGCATCACGGGGAGGCCCTGGTTATCAAAGGAGACAGCTATCGCATGAAAGACAAGCCTCAAGACCCCCCTGGCGCCTGACGCCAGCCAGCGCTGCAGTCGCTGGCCAAGTTGTTCGCTGGCTCGTGAGCCTGCCTGTCGCGAGTGGTCGCGGAAGTCCAGCCCACCCTTGAGCAATCCGTACTCGCCCGCGGGATGCCCGAGCGGCCAATCGGTGCGTTCGCGGACTCCAGCCCGCAGGCCCTGGTCCTGTTTTGCCGGCAGTTCCTTTTGAAGAGCTTTGCCCGAGCACCCAGGCCATCCTGCAGCGGCATAGGAGTTCCGAGACGCATCGCCTTTGGCGGTGGTCCCGTCCCCTCGAGCCAGACTCAACGACCTTGAACGACTCGCCAGCAACTCCGCGTCAGGCTCCGTCAAGCCACTACTTCTGGCCGACCATTACTCCACGCGCTGAGCCGCGTGCCGAGCTAGGCATGGGTGCGCCCGTGACATTCACACCACACCGGCGGGCACAAGTGGCGCCGTCTTGACGCTCAAAATTGGCGCTGTTTTGTTGCTCAGTACCAGCTGGCCAATCTGATCGAGAACAAAGGCGAGAAGTTGTACTACAACAAGGAAGAACTCTTCCACCTCGAACAAGAAGCGAAGGCAGCGGAGGCCCGCTACTGGCAGGAATGCAAGGAGAACTTCGACAAGATGCAGAGGGAAGACCCGGTGTGAGGGGAGTTGGCCAGGAAGCAGCGGGCCAGACGAAAGCGCACTGCGCTCAACGAGTTCAGTTTTGCTGTGGCTTTTCGGTTGTTTGATACACCTTTTGGATAGGTTCTTGCGAGGTAAGGCTCAGGTCAGGCTTCGGCAAGATGGGGGGCATGTCCGGCTTGGGTTCGGCCGGTTGGTGGAAATGGCGTTGGTGAGGATGGCCGACAATGAGATTCCTGTCAGTGGCGATGGCTACCGAAGGTCAGTCCCCGCTCGCACTCGTCACTTTGCGGTAGGCCATGATGCTGCCGGCCGGGAACATGGCGGAACTGACTTTCCAATCTCGTGCAGCCAGTTTCAAGCGGTGCTGAGAAAGGCCGGAATCCGCTCGCTGGCTGGTCCCTTCCTCATGCCGTCAATGCCATTGACCTCGGTCACTGGTCATTCCCAATTCTTTTCATTGCCGTCTTCAGGTACTTATTCTCCTTTTCGATGCCGATGACCTTCGACGCTCCGTGATCCAACCCCGCCAGCAAGACATTCCCCGATCCTGCAAAACAATCCAACAGCACACCTTGCGGCGGCAGAATGTAGCGGCACCACCAAGCGGCCAAGTCGTAGGGCGTGGCCGCCGGATGCAGGTGTCCTGTGCCAGCATGACCGCCAACCGGAATCGGCAAACAGTTGAAGGGTGTCGTCCCACCTCGTTCATCAGCGGCCTTGGCGATGGTGCTGTTGCGGTATCCTTTGCCACTTGGGCCGGTGCGAAGCAGGACATCCGACCGGTGACGAGCCGATGTGTGTTCAGACGGCGTCATCAGGACGGCATCCTGATTCCGGTAGGAGTCCGGCGGCCCCAGCCACACGCACATCTTGACCGAGGCCCGCATCAAGCCCTGGTGCCGCTTGATCCCGCCCAATGGCATCGCATCGATGGCCCACCAGTAACAGTCCTGCACCAGATTCCACTCCCGCCCAGCCCAGGCCACGAACTCCCACAGCCAAAGCCGCATCTTGCCGACCCGCTCCGAGTTCGGCCCCAAGATGAACACCGCCGATCCATTTGGCTTCAGCACCCGGCGGCACTCAGCGACAACTACCTGCATCAGGTCATGCCATTTGGCCTCGGTGATTTTGCCATACTCCCGGCTGACCTCCGGGTAGATCGGGTCGGTGATGATGGCGTCGATGCTGGCTGTGGCGAGTTTTCTCAACTCATTTCGGCAATCGCCATGAATGAGCGTGGTCGCCTGGAGCCTGGTCTGGCGTTCGACCTCAGACCTCGGGACGACCTTCGGCATCTTTGACGAAGGTCGCTCCTTGCCGTCGTCCCCGACCGTCCGTGTGAACTGGATAATTTGTCCAGTTGATTCCATCTCGGCCCGGACAGCAGCAACCGTAGCGTGGTGAACGCCAAGGATCTTGCCGAGGGACCGGTTGGACTTTTCAGGTGTTTCCTCAATTTGGTCGCCTACAAGTTGGCGCTTCTGTTCCTGCGTTAGCTGTCGTCTGGCCAGGTTCAAGGCACGAGCCAGGCTGCGTTTTTCGTCGTCGGTCAGGTCGGTTTGGACGATTTCCGGGCAATCGTAGCCAAGCTCTTCGGCGATGGCCTTGCGGTAGTTGCCGTCGATGATCTTCCGCTGTTCGTCCACCAGGATCGGCACCAGGACGCCGTTGAGGGCGATGTTGTCTTTCAGCGCCAGGAACTGTTCGTAGGGCAGCGCAGGCAATTTCAGGACTGGCTGGTAGCGGTGGGCGGATTTGGCTCTGGCTTTGGCGGTCATTGTGGTTTCCTCGGGTTGAAGCGATCAAGGCATTGTAGCAGCATGTCGAGCATCACCGCCGCTCATCAGGTGGTCCTAAGCGCCACGGCCCGTCGGAACTGCTTTACCAAACTCGTGAAGTCAAGTTCAACGGCACTTGTGGATGCCCGAATCTGATCGCTGGCCGGTTTCTGGCCCATTCCTCGGCGGCGTCCTTCCGTGGCTCAACCTCCCTTTCGTAATTCCCAACTTCGCATAAAACATCCTCCAAGGAGGAAGTCCCATGCTGTTGCCAGCAGAGAAGGTGAAAGCGGCCATCCTTCACGCCGACCAGGACGTGCGAGAAGCGGCGGTGTACTACTTCGCCCACTCGTTTTCCTCCGACCCGACCATCATGCCCGTGGTGATCCAGGCGATTGTCCGGTTCGGTTTCGAGCAAGCTTTCCAGCGCGCACACCTTCCTTGAAAACCTGGTGCAAACCGACGAAAGTGTTCTTTGGCTCATTCAACAACTCGCCAAAATGGGCCAGCCTTCCAGCTTACAGGAAGCCGAGCCGGTGCTGGCCTACGTCGCAGCGCTGGTCCACGCTGACCCTGCGGTCCTGAAGAACCACGAGGCCGAGGTCATGGCTTTGGACGCCCTGGACGCTGATTCGAGGGATGCCGTTGCTGAGCGCATTTGGTTTCCGTCTCGTGCTGCCGAAGACCTCTGGGGAGATTTGGAGGAGGTCTGCCAGGCCCTTGAAGAAGACGAGGCACCCGACGAGGAATTCGACTTCGGATGCCGACTCGTGGAAGCCCTGGGCCAGTATCGAGATCAATACGCAGGCAAAGTCCTGGAAATCATTGGTGGCCTGACGAACGAGGTCGGCACCTGGAAGGAGGGCTTTGCGATCAGGTTGGCTGGGGAAATGAAGTTGGAAGCGGCGATCCCATTGATGATGGCCAAACTGCACGAGCCACCAGAAGAATGGATTAGCGAGGAATGCCTTCGGGCCTTCACCAAGATCGGGTCGGCAGCCGTCATCAAGAAGTTCGTCGAAGATTACGCCGCCAGCGAGGGGTTCCAGCGTTTGTCCATCGCCTGCACGCTGGAAGACATTCACAGCGACCAGTCAGTACAAGCCTGTTTCGACTTCCTTTCGCTCGAAAGGGATCAGTTAGTCAGGGGCATTCTACTAAAGGCAATCCTCTTCAATTTTGCCACGGAAGGGATTGCACCCGCTCGCCAGTTCGTCCTGACAACACCCCTCGATCCAGATGTGTTGGAAGTTCGTTCGACGCTTCTGACGGCCTGCAAATTGATGGAGGAAAGGTTTCCAGAGTTCGACGCCTGGCTGGAAGATTCCAAGAACGATCAAGAGTTTCGGCGCAAATGGCACGAGGAACATGGTGAGGATGACGACGATTTCGAGGAGGACGAGACCGAGGAAGACGAAGTTGAAGAGCCGGAGCCTCCACCCCTTATCATCGTTCGGCGAAGTGAGCGCATTGGCCGCAACGATCCCTGTCCTTGTGGCAGCGGCAAAAAGTTCAAGAAGTGCTGCATGAACAAAGGCCAGATCGAAGAAGAAACCGACCTTTTCCACGCTTCTGCCATGAGCGGGGCCTTACCAGGCAGGCCCAAGCCGAGATTTCCCATCGGCACGGTTGCGCTTTACGGCCCTAACGACAGGATCACGACGAAGGTTGTCGCTGGCGTCATCAAGCGAGATGGAGCAGACCCGATCCTGGAACGCTGGATGGGGACCAACATCAAGGACAGTCCCAAGGTAAAGCGGCAGATGAAGGAGTTTTTTGACAAACACGGCGTCAAGTCAGTGGTGGCGACTGATACCAACATGGGCTGCCCGCACGAGGAAGGCCAGGATTTTCCCCTCGGTGGAGACTGCCCGTTTTGCCCGTATTGGAAGGGGAAGCAAGGGAGCGCAAGGAAGGAGTGAGGGGCTGCCAATCGAGTCCACACGCCTGTGGCTACTGACGCTGTGACCGAGGCCGCTTATCGGCCCTGCAACTGAGCGCCTGGCGTGGTATGCTGCTCAGGTCGTGCATTTGTCCGGCCCAAGGGAGCAGGTTCATGAAAATGCTTGTTGCCGGCTTGCTGGCGGTTGGAATGGCCGTTTTTGCCAGTGGGCCATGCGTGGGCCAAGCACAACCTAACCGACTTTTCACCCTCACGACCGAAAGTCCGGTAATGTCGGTGGCGTTCAGCCCAGACGGTCGGATGTTGGCATCAGGCGGCTTCGACATGGCCGTCACGCTGTGGGAGGTGGCGTCAGGCAAGCAGCGGGCGAGCTTTCCAGGACACACCCACATCATTCGTTCCGTGGCATTTAGCTCGGATGGACGGACAGTGGCTTCGGGAAGTTCTGACACCACAGTAAAGTTGTGGGATGCGGCTGCCGGAAAGGAAAAGGCTACATTGAAGGGACATGGCGACAGCGTGAACACCGTTGCATTCAGCCCTGACGGTAAAACAGTGGCGTCGGGAAGTGATGACCAAACTGTGAAGCTCTGGGATGTCGTTTCAGGCAAGGAACTAACCACCCTCAAGTTGCTCGCTGGCAAGGTTAACACCGTCGCATTCGCACCTGATGGCAAGTTGCTGGCGTCAGGAAGCGCAGATCGAACCATCAAACTTTGGGACATCCCTTGGCCGAAGGAAGCTGGCAAGTGACCACCCGCCTTTCAATGCCTCGCCAGCCCAGACCGCACCTGGCCGTCCACCATGCCATGACGACCATAACCACACCGCAGATCGGCCCCGGAGCCAAAGCAGTGCCCACTCACGCCCTTCCACGCACGACAGCCGATCAAATCTCCATCCAGTTTGGCCAAATGACGGCTGGATGCGTGTCGGTGCGATCTTGGGGCATTCAGGTCGCCATCGTCAGGCCCGTGCATTTCCTTCGTTTTATGGCTGTTGTCATCTGTGGGTTGGCTCATTTTCGCTTTTGGTGGGACCGAGCAAAAAAGGAGCGCCATTTGCGAGCGTATGAAGAGCGCCACGGTTAGGGTGGCGTTTTGGTCTACTTCCTCGTCTCCTTGGCCGCGCCTTTCTCAAACTGTTTTCTTCACTGTCTAGTTGTGTTCGGAAGTATAGTTTGGCAAGTGTCCAACGCGTCGGGTTTTGATAAGCGCCCGAGGAGAACGTTTGCGCGTTCTCCCCAGGCTGTCCCTTGGGAGAACAGGCTCCCGTGGGTTGTAGTCATGGTAGTCCAAATTGCCGCCAGTGTGTCAGGCCGCGACGACCGCGGGTCCGGATTTGCCTGCGCAAGGGCTGTGGGCAAAAGTACCTGCCGCGGCGTTGGAACCAACATTACTGCCAGGACCCCCACTGCCTGCGGGAGGTTCGGCGCTGGCAAGCAGCCAAGCGGCAAGCCAAGCGGCGCCAGGATGAAACTGTCAAAACTCAGCACGCCGAGGCCCAGCGGGCGCGCCGTCAGCGTGCCGCCTCTTCGCCGCAACCATCAAAGCCTCCCGTAGTTGCGCCGGCGCGTGGTCACGCAGCAAAAATTTTTTGCCCACTCCTTATGCGACCGGCCAGGATGCTATGAACCGCTCCCCAAAGCGCATGGCAGGCCGGCGTGTTTCTGCTGCGCCGCCTGTCGCCAGGCGGTTCGCAGGGTCCACGATCGCGAACGCAAGTGGCTGCTGCGAGGCACTTTCCAAGGTCGGCACGCCCGCCAGCGGGAGTACGCCGCCGCCCGCACACGGCGCTCGCGCCGCCGCACCACAGCGCCCGCGCCATGCCACCGCCCCCGCCGCAACCATGACCCGATTCCCCCTGTGCGCCGGTCCGCCGTTTGTTGCCTTGGCCCACATGCTCTCTAGCTTGGGACGAAGTGTGCGCTTTCGTTCCGCGCCCGAACTCAACAGGAGTCTGGAGCATGATTGAAAAACACCTTCTGGTTCCAAAGCGACTGCGGCGTCCGCCCGCGTCGGGCTGGTCCTGGCTGGATCGCCGTTTCCTGCGTGAACACGGTGACCACCTGTCGCGAGATGCCATCCTGCTGTACCTGTTTCTGGCCGCCGTGGCCGACCGGCACGGCTTGTCATTCTACAGCGACAACACGCTGGCCAGCCGCCTGCGGCTGACCGCGGCCGCCCTGGCCCAGGCACGGGAGGAACTGCTGGAGCGTGATTTGATCGCGCATCAGTTGCCGCTGGTGCAGGTGCTGTCGCTGCCGGAGCGTGCTGTCAGCCGCCGCTGCCAACCGGGCCAGGGGTTGATCCAGCTCGGCGATCTGTTCCGCGAACTGGGCGTAACACCCACTGCCGAGCCAAGGAGGAACACGCCATGAAGGTCGCCTTGTGGGCCGAGATCCGCCGCCTCGCGGAGATCGAAAAACTCTCCGGCTGGACCATCGCGGCCAGGCTGCATTGCTCCAGGCACACCGTGGCCAAAGCCTTGAAGCTCGAACAGCCGCCCACGTCAAGAGCGGCGCCTCGGGCCAGCGTGCTCGATCCCCACCTGGATCGGATCCAAGAACTGCTGGCCAGGTATCCCGACCTCTCAGCCGTGCGCATCCGCGAAGAGATCGCTCGCGGACCCGAGGGCTACACCGGCAGCACCAGCGTGCTGCGCCGCTACCTGCGCCAGGTCCGGCCGGCCCGCGGCCGCGTCTACCAGGAGGTGCACTACCAGCCCGCCCAGGCCATGCAGGTAGATTGGGGTGAATGCGGCCGCGTCCAGGTGGGCGCCACCATGCGCAAGGTCTCGGTGTTCGTGGCCGTGCTCTGCTACAGCCGGCTCGTGTACATCGAGTTCACCGTCTCGCAGCGTAAGGCCGAGTTCTACCGGGGCCTGGTCAACGCCCTGACCTTTTTCGGCGGCAGTCCCCGCAACTTGATCTTCGACAACCTCAAGGCCGCCGTGCTCAACGGCTCCGGCCGCAGCGCCTGCTTGCATCCCGAGTTCCTGGCCCTGTGCGGCTATTTCTGTTTGCAGCCGGTCGCCTGTGCCCGACGCGATCCGGAATCGAAGGGAGTTGTCGAAGGCCACGTGCGCTACATAAAGCATAACGCTCTGGCGGGCCGCGCCGACGAACTGACCCGCTTCGAGGACTATCTGGCCCTGGCGCCTTACTGGCGCGATCAAGTCGCCAATCTGCGGCTCCACGAGTCCACCCGCATGCGGCCGATCGATCGTTTTGAGCAGGAGCGTACACGGCTGCGGCCGCTGCCTGCCATGGCCTTCGACAGCGACGAAGTCGTGCCCGCCGTCGTCAGCCCGCTGGCCCGCATCGCCTTCGACGGCAATCGCTATTCCACGCCGCCGCAGTTCGTGCGTAAAACCATCACCCTGCGTGCCAACCGGGATGAACTGCGTCTGCTGCACGAAGGTCAGGTGGTGGCACAACACGTCCGCAGTTACCAGCGCGGACAGTTGCTGGTGCTGCCGGAGCATCGCCTGGCAGCGCTCTCTTTCGCCAGCGTCCTTATCAACGGGCGCTGGAGCAGGAATTCGATGCCTGGGGGCCCCCGGCGCGTGCGTTTCACCTCGGCCTGAATAGTCGTCCGGTCAAAACCAGCGTCCACCTGCGCCGTTTGCTGGGCCTGGCCAAGCTCTACGGGCGGACGGAAGTGTTGGCCGCCCTGGCTCAGGCCGTGGAACTGGCAACTTATGATGCCGCCTCCGTGGAGAATCTGCTCTTGGCCCAGCGCCGCCGCCGGCAACTTCCCACTCCGACGCTGCCCACTCCCAAACGCCGTGACTTGATTGATGACATCGAACTGGAACCTGCGGACCCCGCCCTGTACGACCGCTTTTGCCAAGACACCGAGGAGGACTCCCATGGCACGACCTGACCACTCTTCACCCACGCAACTGGAACGCGACCTGACCGAACTCAAACTCCTGGAAATCGCCAAGTGTTACCGCGAGGTGCTCGATGAGGCAGCCCGCAAAGGCAGCTCGATGCTGGAGGTCCTGGCCACGCTGGTCGGCCTGGAACAGACGGTCCGCCAGCAGCGCGCCCTGGAACGGCGGCTACGCGAGGCGAGGCTTCCCAAACGCAAGACGCTGGCCGAGTACGACTTCAACTTCCCCAAGAAGATTGCCAAGACGGCTATCGTGCGTCTGTTCGACTGCGACTTCATTGGCCGGTACGGCTGTGCTGTTTTGATTGGTCCGACCGGAACGGGAAAGACCCACCTTCTCAACGCCTTGGGTTACACGGCTTGTGAGCGTGGCTGCTCGGTGCGTTACACGCGGGTGGTGGACATGCTCAATCATTTGACCACGGCGCAGATCAATGGCCGACTGGCCAAAGCTCTCAAAAGTTACGTCCGTCCTCAAGTTCTTCTCCTCGATGAGCTGGGCTATCTGCCCATCGACAAGCGCGGGGCCGACCTGTTGTTCCAGGTGGTTGCTGCCCGTTATGAAACCGGATCGATCGTGTTGACCACGAATCGACCCTTCCGGGAATGGGGCACCCTCTTCGACGTGGACAACACCCTGGCCACGGCTTTGATCGACCGGCTGATGCATCACGGGGAGGCCCTGGTTATCAAAGGAGACAGCTATCGCATGAAAGACAAGCCTCAAGACCCCCCTGCGCCTGACGCCAGCCAGCGCTGCAGTCGCTGGCCAAGTTGTTCGCTGGCTCGTGAGCCTGCCTGTCGCGAGTGGTCGCGGAAGTCCAGCCCACCCTTGAGCAATCCGTACTCGCCCGCGGGATGCCCGAGCGGCCAATCGGTGCGTTCGCGGACTCCAGCCCGCAGGCCCTGGTCCTGTTTTGCCGGCAGTTCCTTTTGAAGAGCTTTGCCCGAGCACCCAGGCCATCCTGCAGCGGCATAGGAGTTCCGAGACGCATCGCCTTTGGCGGTGGTCCCGTCCCCTCGAGCCAGACTCAACGACCTTGAACGACTCGCCAGCAACTCCGCGTCAGGCTCCGTCAAGCCACTACTTCTGGCCGACCATTACTCCACGCGCTGAGCCGCGTGCCGAGCTAGGCATGGGTGCGCCCCGTGACATTCACACCACACCGGCGGGCACAAGTGGCGCCGTCTTGACGCTCAAAATTGGCGCTGTTTTGTTGCTCAGTACCATTTTGGGTACAATCGGTCTGAGCGGCTTGAAATGGGGCGGACTCCAGGACCACAACGTCATGAAACCACTGTGGGCAGTCGTGCTTTACTTGGGTGCAGCCGTTGGCATTTTCTTGTTGCTTGCGTATGCGCTGACTGTTGACTTCGGACTCTTCCTAGTCTTGGCGTTGTTGGTCCGCTTGTTTGGGGTCTTTTCTGGTGGCTTGCTTGGTGTCGTTTTTGGTCTCGATGAGGTTGATTCGGGGATCAGCGGCTTGGAGGACGATCTTTGCCGTAGGTCCAGGGTGTAACCGTGATGATCGCAACGAACGTCGTCATGCGCCAAGTAATCCGATACTCCTTCTGCGGTCTGGTAGGGGCGTTCTTCGGTTACATGGCCTGTATTTTTGCTGCAAACATTGAGGGATTTCAGTTCTTCACGATTCGCAAATGGGTGACAGGGAAAGCAGTGATGAGCGAAATAGTAAACCATCCTGCTGACGGGTGGATCATTCCGGCAATCGTTGCCATTTTCGTTTTGGGAGGTGCTGGGCTGGGGATACTCGTCGCTTGGTGGCACCAAGCGGCCACAAAGGTCAATGCCAGCAATGGCTGATGACTTCGGCATTCCCGTTTGGCTGAAGTCGGCTGATTGCGTTCTGGTGCGATCCTGTCGCATTCAGGCGGACATCAATCCAGTCCCCAGGCCCACAGGCGTCTCCTCAGCGTCCTGCGAAACGGAACGAGCCGGTCGTCGTTGGAAGCGCCGGTGAAAAGATGCCAGATGTCGAGGAGATAGCGGGCTGAAAGGCCATGTTTCCCCAGTTGCCGGTAGATGTTGCCGCAGATCACTTCGGCCATCTTCTCATTCTGGCCACACATCTTGTAGCCATACCAGTCGAGCAATTCCTGGCTCTTCTCCACCACGATGACACGTTCCACTTCTGGTTTTTCGCAAACCTTCCTGAGCAGCCAACCGAGACCCAGACCGCCAATGACGACCGTGTGCGAGGCCAGCTTGACGGCGCTACGCTGCGTCATCATTTCCATCGGCGTCAACGACATCCAGACGGCACCTGCCCGAACCCGCTCTGTTACGGGCATGTTGTCTGCGAATCGTTCTCCCGTGTGCGCCTGCCGGTTAAGGTCGATCAAAGTGGGGATGGCCACATCGCCGTTCCAGCGGACATTCCCTTCCTGGTTGCCGTAAAGCTGGAGCGGGTGATCTTCTGGCACGATCCTATTCTGATACGCAAAGTTCCCTTGTGGACTCACATGAAACTCGCTGCATTCCGGCCAAGGCGAAGCAGGAAGGTCAAAACAGAGTCCACCGGGTAGGTAGCGGCGTCCAGGCGCAACACCTTGCGAAATGGCGTTTTGTCTTCATCCCACACTTCGTAATTCTTGGCAACTGCCGTCAACTGCTGCGTTGTCATGATGCCTCCCTTTCCGTGAAGGCCGAGCGCAGAGTCAAACTAGCATCTTCAGGCTTGCGGATGTTATACCAGAAAACCCAGGTTTTGCCGCCCAACCATCTCCTGCTGGTCCTGACTTGCTGCCATGCCTCGTTGGACACGCTCTCTCCCTGGTCCCATGGGACTTGAGTCGTCGTCACTCTCGCCTTGCCAAAAGGTGCGAGCAATTCAATCTGGCAGGGATGGTCCAAAGGGATTTCGCCATCAGTCAGTTCCCGTAATGTCGTGTGCCGTGACGATAGCGTGACGCTTGGTGACGATGCGTGACGATGGGCTGTTTCAGAGATCGTCACGCTCAAACCCTGGTTTTTACTTGACGAAACGCACCGTGACGATGCGTGACGATCTTTTTCAGGAAATTGCTCATGCTCTTTTGGGATTGTCTCTGTTTTTTTATCTTCTTCTTGATTAAAAGTAGAAAAAAGATCGTCACGCATCGTCACGGTGTCAAAAATGCCCTGTTTTACTTGATTTAAGCGTGACGATCTCGCTTTTTCTTGATCGTCACGGATCGTCGCATCGTCACGGATCGTCACCTTCTTGACCGTGATTGTCCTGCCCGAGTGAATCTTGTCCTTTTCGACTTCAATGCCTTTTTTGCGGAGCACTGGCAGAAGACGACGAAGACGGCCGCTGAAAACATTGGACTGCCGGGGATAAGACTTTTCGTCGGCAGCATAACAGAATAATTCCATGCGCAGGTCCGAATCGCTGCCATTCCAGGTCTTCTCGGATCTCGCCTTCCACCAAGTCCACAAAGCCATGCCGACCACATCGTTTTCCAGTGCGGTGTCCTCGGCCTCCTGTTGTTTGTCGGCGTAGGCTTCAGACCAGTCCTCGAAATCCCAGCCCAGAGCCGGACAACAAGCGGCTATCCAGCGTGCAGAATCGGCCATCCGGGGCATCTTTTCGACGACAACCGTTGCTTCGTTCCGTAAGCCTTCTGACACGGCCGAATACAAAGCCCCCAAGATGCCGCTTTGGATCGCCTCGAAATCCGCCCAGAACCGACGCTCATCAAGGCGCGTTGCTGTCATCAATCTGCAAGGCCCACAGCGTCACCGACCGGCTCAGCAAGTCAGGCTGGGTGGCAAAGTCTTCGATGCCGTTGAGCCAGAGCGGGCATAGCGCCGAACTGACAAATTGCTCGCCATTGGTGTAAAGCTTCCGGCTCTTGAAACCACCGCCGGTCGCCAACCTGCAAAAGGCATCGGACATGGTATGCGGAAGCCTGGATAGGTTGTCGTAGGCCAGCAAATGCGAGTTGGCAGCGTCGATGGCCAGCGCTTCCATGTCTTTTGGGGCTGTGGCCAGTTCGGCTTGGCGTGCGGGGTCGATGAGCCTGACTGCGATCCGGCACAGGGTTGATTTGGCGCTGCCTTGCTCTCCGGTGGCAATGCTGACGAAATACGGGCCATAGCCTTTCAGGGCGTCCAGGAGCGATCCGGTAAACAGCTTGAAGTCACCGTCGCCGAGGTTGACGAACTTGCGAAGCACCTGGAGATCACCGCCAGGGACAGGTCTCGGTAACGGAGCGGCGTTTTCTGACCGCACGAACTTGACCGGGCTTTTGCCGATTCTCCAGCCATTTCTGTCGATCTGCACGCAATCCCAGGTCTCGTCGCAAAGGTCGATGAAGAGTTGGTCGCCTAACCTGGCTACTCGTCGGTAGGTCTGGTGCTCTTCGCCTTCGTGAATTGCGACCGCAGCCAGGTGCAGAGCCGCATCCTTGACGGCGTTTTCGCTGCATGCTTTTCGGGTAGCGTCAAAGTGGAGTTTGTGAATCACCCTCTTGAAGGCGCTGGACTCGATGGCGTAGTTGGCATCCTTGTAAGTGGCGTAAGGGGTTTGACAAGGCGTGTGCCAAAGTTTGCAATGCTCATTGGCCAGCCTTACCAGCACATCGACCATGTTTTCCTTGGCGTTTGTCTGCGTCTTTGCCTTCCATTCCGGCTCGAAGTGGCGGCGAAAGTCAGACCAGCGCTTTCTCGGCTCGGTGCATCGATTGTGTTGGCAGCGAAAGCCAATCTTGCCATCGCTGCTGATGGTGACCGCCGCAGCCGTGTCCTCACTGGCGCAGAACGGGCAACTCTCAAGCACCCAGCGCATGCGCCACTTGCCGTTGCTTTCCTTGGTTTGGCGGACACCAATGTCGTGTTTCTCCAGAAAGCGTTCGACCCAGGCGGAACTGCTGCCGTTAAGTCGTTTGGATTCCGACCGCAGGGCAGTCCAGTCCATCCCCAAAGAGCTGGACATGGTTGGCCTGCAAATACCGACAAGCAATTCCTTGGGCACCGGCACGAGGCTGCTTGGAGCGTCGATTATGCGGGAAAGCCTGTGCGGGCGTTCGGGAATGTTGTCGCCCTTGCAAGCCATCGTGCCATAGACCTTGCTGATGCGGGCAGCGTTGAACACGGAAACGTCCAGTTTGACCTTGCTGTCCGAAAACTCTCTTGCGACCGTCTTGAGGAAGTCCTCGACCAACAGGCGGGAAGACTCGTCGTTGGGCAGATCCAAGCCGTAAACCGAGATGGCCGCCGTTGCCACTGTCACCCAGGAGCGGCTCGGGAAAGCCCTGTGCGGCGAGCCAGTTCTTGCATTCCTTGGCACGGGCGAGGGCAGCGGCGTGTTCGTCGTCGGTACTGCTCACGCCAGCAGGACGGACTGGATCGAAGTCGAGCAGCAGGCGGCGACGGTGGCTGACTTCGTGGTCTGCCGTGGTTTCCCTGGCTCGACGCTGGATGCGATTCGCCGCTCGTGCCAACAGGTCTCGTTTGACCGGGTTGAGGGTGATGTAAACGGCAGGCGCTATTCCCGACCAATACTCAGCATGATACGCCAGCTTTGTCAAGTCGTCGAAGTAGCCACTGACCGTACCGTCGGAAGAAGTCTTGGGACAGCGCAGTTCGTAGAGTTCCCCTGGTTCACAGAGGAGTTTGAGTCCGGCCAAAATATCGGCCTGGTTTTGATTTTTTATTTGTGTATTACTATATAACATATGAGCGATCTCCTTCAATAGATTGGCTTAATCAGCACCGTCCTTTCGGCGGTAGAGGCGAAGACCGACTTAGCGGCATTCGTTCTCGTGCAGTACGACAGAAATGCCCCAAACCACCGAGGTTTGGGGCATTTTTTGTTACTTGGACTGGTCTTGGTGTGCAGGACCGACCTGCAGGCCGGTGGTGAGCATTTCGTCGATTGCTCGGCTTGGAATGCGGTATACGCCATTCATGAAAATGTAGGGCATTTCTCCTCGATGACACCACTTGTAGAGGGTGTTCCTGTCAATGCCAAGGCGCTTGGCTGCCTTGGACACCTTTTCTAAACCACCGGCCAATAATTCTTGTTTTGTCATGGTCTGTCTCCTTCGCTGATTTTTGACCTGCCTTATAATAGTGTCGCTCCTGTTTTTTTTCGTTTCGGAAAAAGTTTTTGTCTTTTTTTTCCCAGTCTGGAATTGGCGAGGCGTGACGCAGGAATGACGCAAATGACGCAAGATGACGCAACGCAAAACGGCTTGCGTCATGCAGAAAAGCCCATAAAACAAAGGGTTTTTGCATTTTCATGACGCAATGACGCAAGAATTCCTTTCTTTAGCAAAGAAGAAAAAGAAGAGAGAAGTAGATAGAGATGTATAAGCCGGGAATTCTTGCGTCATTGCGTCATGGAAGACGGGCCACAATGTCAAGAACCACCAGGAATATCGGGGTTTTTTGCGGTCAACGCCCCGATCTGCTTGAGTCATTCTTGCGTCATGGTTGCGTCATTTTGCGTCATTCTTGCGTCACCTTGCGTCATTGGCGTTGTTTTGGTCGAGGCAGGCTTTCCCCGGATTCAAGCGCACGATGGTATTTGCGCCTGTCCGAATGAAACACCCCTTTCGGGTATGAACAGCACCAAACTGATGGAAGAGGCCGCAGTCTTGCTCAAAAAACACAACCTTTTGGATTGGAGCGTTGAGTTGAGGCCACACACCGGATTTCGACTGGGAGGCTGTCATTACAGGTTGCGCCTCATCGCTCTGAACACCTTCTACGTCGCCAACAACAGCGAAGAAATGGTCGTGGATACACTACTGCACGAGGTCGCTCATGCCCTGACGCCCGGACACCAACATGACGTAGTTTGGAAGGCAATGGCGATTCAGTTGGGATGCAGACCTGACCGCAATGCGATGACAGGTTTAGTTCTCCAGCCTGGCAGATACAAGGCGGTCTGTCCGACTTGCCAGGCTATCTTCTACAAGTACAGGAAGCCTCGTTACATGCACATCTATGGCGCTTATTACTGCCTCAAATGCGGAGAAGCGGATGGTGCACTCCAATTCTGCCCAAACAAAACTCGGTGAGACGCAGCCAAGCAAGCCAGCGCCTCCAGCAGAATCTGCGCTCCTCCAATACTCGACTCAGGGCCGGGAACAATGCAAGTCAAGATCCTGCTGACCCCAGACGCTTACAACCTCGGGTCCACAGGCTCGCTTTCCAGGGCAAGAACGCCGAAGATGCATTCGTGGACACGGCGCAGCGGTTCCTTTCGGACGAACCGTTCCAAGCCCTCGATGCCCAAGGCAAATTCCCCAAGAGCGAGGGATCGTTTGTGACCAAGGCCCCGCTTACGCAGCCGGGAAATGTTTTCGTCGGCGGTGTAGTCCGGGCCGTAAATGATCCTCAGATACTCTCGACCTCGGCATTTCACGGCTGGTTGAGCAAGGCCCCTCCGCCCACGGAGAATGAAATCGAGCGGCTTGACCACCATGCCTTCGCCGCCACGGCCTGTTAGTTCGGTCCACCAGCCGGCCCCTTCCTCTACCTTGGCCGGGTCAGTCACGTCAACGACCCTGTGGGAAGTCGCCAGCAGCAGTTCCGAGTCTTCCCGGCAGACTTTCGCCAGCGTGTCCATGTGCCAGGTGTGGTTCTTGTCGGTGTGGACATGGCCTTCGGAAGCAAGCAGGTGAAACGGGGCCAGCTTGAAATCCGTCAACGTCGTCACTGACCAACAATACTGCCGGTAGGCGGCGATGAACTGGCTGACATTTTCCTCCTGGCGTTGGCACTTCGCCATCGACTGCTCGACCTTGATCTTGTCCTCGCCGCCCAACCGTGCTGCACCTTGCGCCAAAGAAGCGACCGCCCTTGGCAGCGCCGCCTGGCCTGCCGCTCCCACTGCTGCATATTGCGTCTTGAGCAGTTCCTGAGCCTTGGCCGACCACGGCATCAGTTCGCAGTCGAGACAAGCCCACTTCGTATCGAATTCACTCCAGAAGTTCGCAGCAGTCAAAGCCGACCCCACCCGGTCAAGGAACTGCGCCTCCAAAGCCGCTTCGTTGAAGAACCGCCTGCCAGTGCGTGTGTAGACGATGCCAATCTCCCCCTCGGTGACGCCGAACCTCTCCCTGGCTGCTTGTTCGTCCTGGCAGACGATCACGACCGCCCTCGAGCCCATATGCTTCTCTTCGCATATCACTTGAGGCGCACCCTGGCTCCGGTAGTAGCCGAATGCCTCGGCGGGGTGTTCCAGCAGGCCAGGTTCGCTGCTCGTCTCGCACGGCGACATCGTAGGCGGGAGGTAGATCAGCCACTTCGGGTTAGCGGCGAAACGGCTCATAACTTCAAGAGCCGCTGTGGCGTGGGCTTCCCGTATCGTGACACTGCCCCGCAGCCGAGTGGAAACGATCCGTTTACCCAGCACGTCGTCAGCGTCGAGAACATCGTCGTGAGCCTGTTGCGCCGTGAGCTTGGGTGCCTGCTGCTCTTCAGGCAAGAAGGGCCTGGCTGGCTCGCAGTAAGTGCGGACGGCGGGGACCGAAACGAACTCCTTTTCTGGATAACGCAAAGCAGTGAGCTTGCCGCCGAAGACGCAGCCGGTGTCGATGTTTACTGTGCGGTTGAGCCAGTCCGGTTGAGGGACGGGGGTATGGCCGTAGACCACCATTGCCGATCCTCGGTAATCTGCCGCCCAGTTGAAACGGATAGGCAGGCCGAAGTCGTCCGTCTCGCCGGTCGTCTCGCCATACAGTGCGAAGTCACGCACCTTGCCCGATCCACGACCCTGCATTTCTGGCTTCATTCCTGCGTGGGCGACGACCAGCTTACCGTCATCTAGGACATAGTGGCTCACCAGACCATCAAGGAAATCGGCAAGTTCCTTGCTAAATCCTGCACGAACGTCATCCGGCAAGGCGTCGATTTCGGCAAGGCTGTTGGAAAGGCCGTGCGTGATCTGAACATCTTTGCCCCGGAGTTTCCGCATCAGTTTCATGTCGTGGTTGCCCGGCACGCACAAAGCCGACCCGGCGCAGACCATGTTGCGCACCAGCCGCACGGTGTCCAAAATGCGGGGGCCACGGTCCACCAGGTCGCCAACAAAGACAGCCTTGCGGCCTTCGGGATGTGCGTAGGCAGTGTTGCCCCAGATTGGGGAATCTCCAGCCGCTGTCGTCGTTAGATAACCGAGTTGCTGGAGCAATGCTTCAAGCTCGTCGCAGCAACCATGAACGTCACCGATGATGTCGAAGGGGCCGTGATCCTGCCGTTTGTCATTCCACAGCGGCACCCTCTCGATAGTTGCCGCTTCGACCTCCTCGGGGGTTTCCAGCACAAACACATGGCGGAAGCCTTCCCGTGCCAGGCCATGCAGGGAGCGGCGAAGCTGCGAATGTTGCTGGCGAACAACGTGGGGGCCGAAGTCTCGTTCGTCCCTAGCCTTGTTCCGGTCCTGGCAAAGCCGTTCGGGGAGGTTAAGCACCACGGCGACGGGGAGGCAGTGAAATTGGCGAGCCAGTTCAACAAGCGGCTTACGGGCCTCGGGCTGCACGTTGGTGGCGTCGATGACCGTCAGCCGTCCCAATGCCAAACGCTGGGCGGCGATAAAATGCAGGAGCGCAAAGGCTTCGTTCGTCACGGCCTGGTTATTCTCGTCGTCGCTGACCATCCCCCGGCAGGCGTCCGACGACAGCACTTCGGTGGGCAAGAAGTGTTTGCGGGCGAACGTGCTCTTGCCCGATCCGCTGGGGCCGATCAGGACGACGAGGGACAGGTTGGGGATGGAGATTTTCATCAGTTGAGGCGGACTCCAAAGATTCTGTCACCATTGAGGGGGCTGTTATTACGCTTAAGTCCGATTGCCAGGAACGTAGACGTACTCTGTGGGCGTGATGAGCTTGCCATTTTGCCACTCACGGATGTTCGACCGCTGTTCGGCGACGAACGCAGTCATGTCAATAATCTGGACAATTTCACACTTGCCGTAGGATTCAAGTGCCGAACCTCGCAACCCAAGCTGGATGGCCCGCCGCTCGCTTTTCTCTCCGGTGGGCAAATGGTCGGGATCCCATTGCAGTCGCACGTCCGAGTTTGCCACGGCTGATGCCCACACATCGCTGCTTTCGTGGGTACTGGGGTCGAACGACGAAGGGACGGCCTGCGCCAGGAGATTATCGAAGAACTTTCGCTTCAACCTGACGGCCAAAACGACCTCCTGCCCTTCGGACTGTCCCCATTGACTTCGATACATCATCCAGAGGAAGTTCGGCTTGATCCAACTCATCCGTGAATACTTGAACTCGCCCCCGAAATAACCCTTCGCCACTGCAAACTGCCCGATCTCGGCGCAATACGCTTGATAGACGATGATCGTGTCGTCATCGAACTGCGCCAGAATATGCCGCCCATTCTGCGGCCAACGTTTGGTTTGCTCTGCATAGGGGGCAGTAGCAAGCAGGGGTTCTTTCACGTCAATGTACCTCGTTCGCCTTATTGCCAAGCCGAACTCTTACAAGCAGTTCATCCAACGCCGCCGTCCCGCTCGGCGCTTCCGGCAGCTTGCTCTCCTGATAAGCCAGCTCAAGTTCGGCTCGCAGCCGTTCGTATTCCTGTTGATGAACTCCAAGGTCAGCCTGCTCCAAGCGCCCCTTCTCGGTGCCGGCAACTTTCCGCTCGATCAGGTCGGGGATGTACGGCAGCTTGAACCTTTCGTTCAATCGTCCCAGATTGGCTTGAACCTCGCCTGTCCTCATCAGGTGAATCCCGGTCAGAAGCACCCGGTAAACGTAAAGCAGGGGCTTGACGTGCGGCGGGTTTTCCTTCTGGAACAGTTTCCACTGGGTCTCGGCAAATCCCAGGTAATGATGGGCATGATGCCGGGTGACGCAGTTCTTGGCGATTTCCTTCAGTTCCTGATGTTCGGGCGTCGTGTGGACTATGAGCGGCGACAGGACTTGCTCCAAGACATAGCCGTTCTTCTTCAACAGAAGACTGAAGAACTTGTGGGCATCGTGCGTCACCAGGTCGATCTCCAGGCCATCATGAACCCCTGACTTCTCGATTGTCGCCTGGCCGGTTTTCAGTCCGACCACCTCCTTGAGCGGGAGCAGATGCACGCCACGAAGGTCGAAATCGGAATCTGGCGACGGGAAGCCATACAGGTGCGCCCCGCTGATCGTGGCGAACAGCAGCGGGTAAGGATGCAATTCGACCTGCCTGACTAATTGATTGATCGGAATCGTCATTGTTCTTCCTGAGCGGAGTCAGTCGTTTGGCGGAAGTCGCTCAAAGTCGTCCTGGAAATATCGCTTGGCAACTTTCTTGCCATTCTCTTCGATAAAGTAGATGTACCGCTGGTCCTTGTAATGCCAGACAATCTCACGGATTGTCCCGGTTCGACTCGTCTGGTTACGTTCGCCCAGAATGACCCGAACACGTTCTCCAATTGAAAATGCCGGCGGCGGTTTCTCGGTCATGGTAACTCCTCCGCCAATGCACTACGCCGGGCCTCGATCAGAAACGCATTGACCTTTTCGTAGTCCGGCGCTCGGGCAGGTTCGTCGCCTCCGAAGCGGCGTTGAATTCGTGGTGCAAACGCTTCCGCCAGTCCTCCACCTGATCCCACATGATCTCGCCTCGTCTAATGGCCAGCAGTTTTTCTCGATGTTCCTCGACCCTGGCCGGCACAAAGCCTTCCCGCATGATGCTGATGCCCGAGAGCAACAGCCGGATCAGGTGCATGACGTGCTTCCACTTCACCTGGCCATTATTGCGGATGTCGGCCTGCATTTTCTTGAATTGCGACAGGACGTAGCCGTTATAGGTCTGGTAAACCATGCGGGAGAGGAAGCAGCCTCGCATCGCCAGAAGTTTCTCGGCCAGCGGCGTCGCCTTTTCGACCAGCGGAGTAAAGAGACATTCCAGCACGTTCGGGTTCGCTTTGAGCGCCAGCACGACGAACTTCTGGATCTCCCAGTAGGCTTCCTGCGTTTCGTCGTTCTCCAGTTGATCCGGCACGCCGTAAAGCGACCAGTGCAGGTCAGCGGGGGGAAGGTAGATGCCACGGCGGTCGATGTCGGACCCTTCGCCGGCCAGGCCATACGCCTGTGAGCCGATCACGCAGCGATAGATGACTCGCTCGTACAGGTTGCAGCGAATGGCCGTGATGTCGGTGTCGCCAATCTCGGATTCCTTATAGCGGGCCAGCATCGTCAGTTGATCCCGGTTCAGCGACTCTTCAATGCCATCGGCAAACCGCACTCGATAGTGATGGGCCAGGTCCGCCGGCGAGCGGACCACCACGCCGACAGCGCCACGGGGATGCAGAACCTTGCCGTTCTGGCCGAGGACTTCGACCAGCGTCACGACCTGAGTTCCGAGCGAATAGATCAGGTTCGGATGGTAATGAACTCGATCAGGCATGAAAGTGTCTCACCTATTTCGTTCACCGAATGTCACCTTGTAGGCCCATTCAACGCCGATTTCCGCGGAAGGAAAGTCGGTGACAATTTTCGACCTGGCAGGTCCGTTTTAGGGATATTCGAAGGCAATCGGCAAGCCGCCCAACCAAGTGATGGGCGGACACTCGTGGTCGAGGAGCGCTTCACGCAAGATCGGGTTGTGCGACCGTTTGTCGAACTGCACGACAATGCGGTTGGCCTCGATGACAACCTCGCCTCCCGTTTCCACGAAGCGGCGGTACAGTTGTTTCGGTTTGGCCTTGTCGAAACCGCGCAAGCGGCTGGCTAGCCAGCGATAACAACCGTTGGCGATAACGGTCAGGGCGACATCCAGGTCCACATTGAGGCGCACTTCGCTCGCCAAGCAATCGAGATGAAAGAAATTGACGCTGATACCCAAACTGTCTTCGACACCGTTGCGCCCAGTGTAACGGGTGATCACCTCGCGGCCGCTGGCCGTAAGGTTGTTGGATAAAAACAGTGTCGGATCCTCGCGGCCCAGGCCGGTGACGGCCAGTTGGCGGATGGGTGCAGGGTAGTCGCGCAGGTGGGTTCTTTCGTCGACGTAGCGGATGTTCTTGTGGCGGCGTTTGGGGACATCGATGACGGCCCGTTGCCAGGCGATGCCAGGCAACGTCTGCAGGCGCCGCATCAGCGCCGCGCCCCGACGACGAATGGTAACGAACGAGATGCCACGCTCGTTGACACGTGCCAGCTCGGCATAGGGGACGAGCTTGGAGTCGAAGTAGAGCCAGTGCGGGTCGTGACCGGTGACGGTGTGCCAGAACTCGACAAAGCGCATCATTTCACCGGCCTGATCGGCGCGTGTCAAATTGGCGTTACCGTAGCATAAAACCCGGCTTTTTGGCTCATGGGCGAAGAATGTGAGGATGCTGGTGCTAGCTTTGCCGCGCATGGGCAGGTAATGGTTCTCCAGGGCTTCCGGATCGCCACGGTAAGGGATGGCATGGAAGTCGAGGCAAAACTCCTCGGCGTCGGGGAACAACAGCGGTGCGAGAGCGCCGATCCAACCGGATAAGAGTTGCTGCTGGTGAGTTCGCGTGGTGCGGTAGGAGTAGTCAGTGGCGTAGCTTTTTTTGGGCAGGACGTTCAGGCCAGCAAACAAGCCGAGGGCCTGGTCGAAGTTGAAATCACAGATGTGGCTGCGGCGTTCTTTGTCGAGCAGTTTCAAAGTCAGCAGGCTCAACAGAGCGGCAACAGCGGGCACCTTGCGGGAACCAGGATAGCCGGCCTCGTCGACCAGTGTGTCCATGCGGAGGCGGGCCAGCAACGGCAGGAACAAGAAGATGCCGGCGACACGAGTACGCAGACGGCGTCCCGGGGACAAATCGCACCAGCGGCAATCAGCGATGGCGGCAGGTTCCGGTTGGGCGGCTGCCGGTTCGCGGCGGCTGCCGGTAGGGCGTCCATAGAGCGGTTGGGCGAAAAGGGGGGTAGATCATCGTCACGGCATTGCTTTCGGAAGTCGGCGATCAGGTTGCGAAGGGTGCCATAGCCGTAGCCGAGGCGATCGGCGACCTCGCGCAAAGGGCGGCGTTCCACGAAGAAAGCACGGAGAGCTTCATAGCGTCGGTGCAACCGCTGGGTTGGTTGGAGGAAGAAGTCCTGGCAGCGGGAATCGTCCATGGTGCGACCTCCAGAATTGTCACATAATTTAGGTTCCGACCATGTCTCTATGGTATGCCTAAACTGCAGCTGCAGACCAAGAGAAAAACAGGCTCCAGTCGCATCAAGTGCCGTTTTTGCCGGGCAAAATGTGCTGAGCGAGCCAGCTGGCGAAGGGGCGAGGCCGAAAATAGCAAGTGAAAAACGTGGGCCAGGCAGAAAAACGAAGTGACAATCAGCGGCGGTCAAACCGCAATATCACGGGAAAATTAACGAAAAAGTGCCGCCACATGTCACCGATTTAGCCTCCGCGGAAATCGGCGTTCAATCGTGCTGGCTCTCCGACTCAAAGCATGAAGCCGTTTGTGAATCGATGGCGAGGCTGAGTACGGTATGCGCACCATTCCCCCTCGTCCCTTCCAACCTAGTCGTAGTTCGAGCCACGACACTTCATCGGCGGTGCTAGAAAGTTGCAAACGCAGATGTATTGGCGTCAGCGTTTGATCCGACATCAGGCAGCAAAGCCCCAAAACCTCTGCCTCTCCCTCCCCGGTCTTTTGGGCAAAATGAGGGTAGATTCCATCCAAACCCTCGCCAATCCATTCGGGATGGATTTCAGCAAGAACTGCGGGGAGAAACCATTCGAGGCCACACAACGCATCCCGAAACTCCGGCGAATAACCGATTGTTGCCCCAGCAGGTATTTCGGCAAGGATCGCCCGCAAGCGACGGCTCGCAATTTCCTCTGCTTTCGACACCATGCGTGGGACTCCATGCTATTCCACTCATTTATGCCAATCATTTCAGCAATTTGTGGAGAAACGCCGAGTAGTCGTCCTTCATCGGCAACTCAAGGTCATGCCGCACTCGTCTGCGCCGTGCAACGACCTTTTCGCCGGTGACCGGATTTTCAGCAGGCCGCTCATACTCCTCCCAGTACACACCAGATCCACGTTTCTGCCACAAAGGGAGGTCGTTGAAGTTGACGCCGTTTTGGAATAGAAGCTCGTTCTTATCAGCGACCGACAGCCCTTTCATCCCTGCCGTCGCCTCGGTGACTGATTGCCCTTTCTTGCGGAGCACCCAGTAGCCGTGAGCGTTCAGGGCGTTCCGGTGGGCGTCCTCGTTGCGCCAGCGGAAGTAATCGACTACAAGGTTCACAGTGGGTAGTTGCGAAATACGGCAGTCGAATACCGCTAGCGCACCGAGCAGCAGCGAGAACTTGGCGCTGGCCTCCCCGGACATGATCGAGTGCAGTTTGCGGAGTTTTCGCTGAAAGCTGTTCTCCTCCAAGGCGAACAGCAAGGAGATCTCGTCACTCTGGGTGTACCCGTAGACGATGTTGAACCCGCAGGCGGCCATCAGGTGTTCAGCAGTTGCCAGCATCATGTCACGGAACCGGGTGTCGAATGGAGCCTCAAACTGGTGGACTTCCTTGGTCAGCCGAGTAAAGCTGCGCCCGTCCAGCCGGGCAACCATGTACAAGCCGGGCAAGACGCAAAGGTCGTGGGCCGTCTCAAATACCCGCATCCGGTCGTCCAGTTCATCAAACTTCATCTTTCCACTCCTCGATCACGAAGCCGCCCGTTTCCCCGATCCTGACGTAGAAGAGTTCATCGAAGCCTTCCCCCAAGGAGGGCACTTCCATTCGGCCCGCCGTCCCCAGGATGCCAAGGAGCGGCACTTGCTCCGCAGAAGGCCGCTGCTCGTTCCGTCTCTTGCAATCCTCGACTCGGGACTGGAAGTAATACCCGACCACCCGAAACCCGGCGTCCTTCGCCGCCTTGATGTAGACCTCTCGCTCTGCCCGTGTCGGATTGGTGTTGTCCACGACGAAGGGCTGACCGCTTTCAACACACGTTAGCAGAAGCCGCTTTTCTCGATTTCGGGTTTTGAGCATGTCCAAATTGATGCGCAAGTGCGTGACAAAGAAGCGCTCTTTGTAAAACGTTGACTTGCCCGCCCCCTGAAGGCCTACGAAGATCACGGCTTCCACGACTTTTCCCCATCACTGACGATCAGCCCATGCGTTTCCGTCCATGTCGGAGGTTCCAACTTATTCGCCAACTCAGCGATCACTTCCTCGGGCACCAAGCGTTTCCTCTGCTTGTTCTGATCGAGGATCACCGACAGAGGCGGTTCAAGGTAGACCATCTCGATCCGAGTGTTGTAGTCGGCAAACAAATCGATCCATCGCTGCCGGGTCAGTCGCAGCAAGTTCGTGGCATTGAAAGCGAATGACGTGCTGGCCCGTAACAGTTCTCGACAACGTTCTCGGGCCAACTGAGCGACTTTGCCTTGATTTTCAGTCACTTCGACGCCAAGTTCTTCCCGCATCTCATCGAGCGAGATTACGGGAAGTTCGCCTCGGTGTGCTGCGAGCCAAGTGTCTTTGCCGCTCCCCGGAAGTCCCGACATCATCGTGACCGTGCAGCGATAATCTTCATGAGGGACGTAATGCAGATTCGGCTCCCTTTGCCGGAAGAATAGGAACCGTGCCTGATCGTTGCCGAATTGGTATCGCTTGTCAAAGCAGTCTTGTTCTTCGGCTTCCATTTTCCACAAGTGCAGGTTGTCCTCGGGCCGTCCCATCTCAGCGGTGTTTCGCCCACGGGTATCTGCCAGGGCAAACAGGTATAGCAGTTTGTTGTTTGCCGACCACGACAACGACACGACTTCGTGGGATGGATTGGATCTTTCAAGTAAGAATGCCGGTCGTCCGTGGAAGCGGACCATCCGGGCAATCTCTTCCCGCACGGCCACGTCACACATCAAGTTTCGCAGCACCGCTCTTGCCAAATGCTCTCCCTTGACGGCATGCTTGGGCGAGGTAATCCGTCCCGTCGTGGGATCAATCTTCGACGTGAGCGGCTTTGCTGAGTCGTGAAAGAGGGCCGTGAAGATCAGCACCGTCCGGTCGTGCCGTGTCAGGTTCGGCCATTCGGCAAGCTTTGGAAGTTGGGCGCAGACCATCTTTGTGTGGGTCCAGACATCGCCTTCCGAATGCCACCCGCTATCTTGCTGACAGTCTGCCATCGCCCGACACCAGGGCTGATCGTGCGCCCAAGCCAAGATGTCATCGAGAGACGCCTGCGACAGATCATTCCATGTCATAGCCAGATGTCCGCTCCTTCTTTAAGCAGATTCGGCACCATTGCTTGATGCTGCCAATGCGTGCTTTGCTTGACCTTCTCCACGAAATCGGGCCGCACAAATTTCGCTCTGCCGGTCACAGCCCCAATCCCTTCAACTCGCAGGTATAGCCCTTCCATCAGGTTGTCCGTTTGTCCTGTCGCCGGGTTCTGGAACTCGCTGCCAAACAGCGAAGGGCCGATCAGTGCCTGAAGCTCGTCCTTGCCGATTGCTCCTCTGTGCAACACGGGCACCGTTTCGATTCCTGTTGCGTCGAGAAGCGTTAGACGATGCTCCAGATTCAGGAAATCCTCCTGATCTTTGTCGTATATGTCAAACTCGAAAAAATAGTGCGGAAGCTGCCGGTAGTGGACCGAATGCCGGGCATAGAGCCATTCGCCAAACAGGATATAGCGATCTTCAAGCCGGTCCTCGATGACGCCCCGTTTGACTGCGGTCCACTGCTTGAACAAGTCGTATTGCGGGTGCATTCCCTGCGTGATGAGATGTCCCCGACATTGCAGGACCATCTTCCCCTCCGACGTGAAGTGAATTCCGACGTTGGTGCCGTCGATCTTCTCCTCCACGATCAGCGACTATCCGCAATGAACTTGTTGGACTCAGCCTCGCCGAGGTGCTTGTCATCATCCGTCCCTTTCGAGCCGAAAAGATGAGGAGTTCTTGGGTATTTGACGAAATCGTCACGGGAAGCTGCCCATGAGCGTCCTCCCTTCTACCAAACACGCCCATCTGTGTCGGCGGCCCGTATTCAGGGTGTTCTGTCCCGACCGGCAGAAACCGCACTTCATAGCCGAACCGGGAGGCGATGCCAGTTGCCCACGCCTGAAACTCCTGCCGGGTCCACTCGAAGCGATGGTCTGGATGCCGAAACTTTCCGGCTGGGAGCGTTTCCCACGTCACGTTGTATTCCCGGTTCGGTGTGGTCAAAACGACTGTCCGGGGCCTGGCGAACTCGAACAGCACCCGCTCGAAGGCCGAGAGCCGGGGCGGATCGAGGTGTTCTACAACCTCAACAACGGCGGCGGCGTCAAAGCCTTCCAGCCGCTTGTCCCGGTACATGAGCGATCCGTGGATCAGCTTGAGCCGGTTCGCCTGCATTGTCGGCAGGCGGTCAACCTTGAGCCGGCGCTGGGCCACTTCCAGGGTGCGGATCGAGACATCCAGGCCCACGATCTCATCAAACTGTCTGTCCTTGAGCAGTTCTCGGATCAGCTTGCCTTCACCACACCCAAGGTCCAGAACTCGTTTGGCCCCACTTGCTCGCAGCGAAGCCACGACGGCTCCGAGCCGCTGCTCATTGAGGCTGAGGGGCTTTTCCAGAACCTCCTCGGCTTTCTCTTTCGGCCGGTCGTCTTCTTCGGCTTCTGCGGGTTCCTCTTCCTGAACGAGGCGGGCCAGCGCCAGTCGGTAGAGACTCGGCTGGAACTTCAAGTAACGCCGGGCGATCTCTTCCTTCTTGGGGTGGTCGGCAAGCCAGCCTTCGCCCTTGGCAAGCAGTTTCTCCATTTCGTCGTCGCCAACCCAGTAATGCTTCCGGTTGTCGAAAACGGGAATCAGGACGTAAAGGTGCGTCAACAAGTCAGCCAGAGTGGTCGTTTTCCGAACGGTCACCGAAAAGTACGGGCTGTCTCCCCACTCAGGAAACCGCTCGTCCAACGGGGAATGGACGCTTTCGACTTCGTATCCGAGTGGCTCGAAAACGTCACGGAGAAAACGCTCGCCACCACGCACCGGCAGCACGTCGATCCTGGCCGAAAGCGGTATCGCTGTTGTCGCCAATTCGGGCCGGTCTTTACAGCGACCCTGGAGCGCCGAGCCGAATACCTGGCTAATCGCCACGCTCATGAAGGACGAGGCGGCGTAGGGCCGGTCGTTGACGTACTGCGCCAGCAGGAAGCTCTGGTCGGGATGTCTGCCACGGACCAGGCCCACCGAGTCCACGTCGAGCAGCAGGCAGGCCGTACACCGCTCGGCACCGACTTCCGGGTAATAGACGTGGACCTTGCCGAAGCTCAGGTCAAATGACTGAAACCGCTCCGGGTGCTTGTGCAGCAAGTAGCCCAGATCGTTCGCCGGTTGGTGAGTAGTCGTAATCGTCAGCAACATCTTGCGGGCCTCTGGGGGCGGCACGGTCTTTGGAGCGAAACCGGCGTCCTGTTTTTGTGGCTACCATCTGCAACCAGGTTATCGGCTGTAATTGCAGACAACTGATGACCTGTCAGGGTTCGCCGAAGGTTTCTTTCAGGTGAGTTTATGGATGACGACAACGATCCGCCTCTGTGCTGAAAGCTCGTGATCGACTTCCCAGCGTGTCAATTTCCCTCAAAGTTATGTCTGGCATAAGCTAGGCTTGCGCAGATTGTCCCACGATCTAGCCTCTCGCCAAGCAGCCCGAATTGCGAGGAAACTGCTTCTTCCCAAACAAGTTCGGCCTTGTGTGACCACCTTTGTGTGAGGAGCCAAATGATGGAGACGAGCAGGTTTACTGCATTTGTGTGGTTGATGGCCTTGGTTGTAATAGCGACGATATTCTACGTGGCTTCAGGGAACGGCGACTAATCCGTCAACAGCCACTTTCGGCAATGCAAGCTCTCAGGTCAAACTCGACTCAGGGGCAAGGCAGGAAGTAAGCCAAGAACCTACCGGTGCCGGCCTGCCGAAGCCCGTCCAGCACCACTTCCACCTGGCCATATGGCACATCAAATGCCATCAAGCCTTTTGCCAGGTCAACTTCAACAGGCTCGTAGCGGGTCGCATGGACGAGACGACTGACCAACGCACGATCCACCAAGCGAATGCAAAGCCTAACCATCATGCTACCACCCCCGTAGCGACATTGGCGGTTTCCACCTTGATCTGTTCGGCCGTGTCCAAAATCAACCCCACCGCAGCACAGGTTCGATCCAGCACCTTCATGCACGCCTCAGCAGCGCCGATCTTCTCCTTCTGTGCATAACTCTGAACGCCGATTTCCGCGGAGGCTAAATCGGTGACATGTGGCGGCACTTTTTCGTTAATTTTCCCGTGATATTGCGGTTTGACCGCCGCTGATTGTCACTTCGTTTTTCTGCCTGGCCCACGTTTTTCACTTGCTATTTTCGGCCTCGCCCCTTCGCCAGCTGGCTCGCTCAGCACATTTTGCCCGGCAAAAACGGCACTTGATGCGACTGGAGCCTGTTTTTCTCTTGGTCTGCAGCTGCAGTTTAGGCATACCATAGAGACATGGTCGGAACCTAAATTATGTGACAATTCTGGAGGTCGCACCATGGACGATTCCCGCTGCCAGGACTTCTTCCTCCAACCAACCCAGCGGTTGCACCGACGCTATGAAGCTCTCCGTGCTTTCTTCGTGGAACGCCGCCCTTTGCGCGAGGTCGCCGATCGCCTCGGCTACGGCTATGGCACCCTTCGCAACCTGATCGCCGACTTCCGAAAGCAATGCCGTGACGATGATCTACCCCCCTTTTCGCCCAACCGCTCTATGGACGCCCTACCGGCAGCCGCCGCGAACCGGCAGCCGCCCAACCGGAACCTGCCGCCATCGCTGATTGCCGCTGGTGCGATTTGTCCCCGGGACGCCGTCTGCGTACTCGTGTCGCCGGCATCTTCTTGTTCCTGCCGTTGCTGGCCCGCCTCCGCATGGACACACTGGTCGACGAGGCCGGCTATCCTGGTTCCCGCAAGGTGCCCGCTGTTGCCGCTCTGTTGAGCCTGCTGACTTTGAAACTGCTCGACAAAGAACGCCGCAGCCACATTCTGTGATTTCAACTTCGACCAGGCCCTCGGCTTGTTTGCTGGCCTGAACGTCCTGCCCAAAAAAAGCTACGCCACTGACTACTCCTACCGCACCACGCGAACTCACCAGCAGCAACTCTTATCCGGTTGGATCGGCGCTCTCGCACCGCTGTTGTTCCCCGACGCCGAGGAGTTTTGCCTCGACTTCCATGCCATCCCTTACCGTGGCGATCCGGAAGCCCTGGAGAACCATTACCTGCCCATGCGCGGCAAAGCTAGCACCAGCATCCTCACATTCTTCGCCCATGAGCCAAAAAGCCGGGTTTTATGCTACGGTAACGCCAATTTGACACGCGCCGATCAGGCCGGTGAAATGATGCGCTTTGTCGAGTTCTGGCACACCGTCACCGGTCACGACCCGCACTGGCTCTACTTCGACTCCAAGCTCGTCCCCTATGCCGAGCTGGCACGTGTCAACGAGCGTGGCATCTCGTTCGTTACCATTCGTCGTCGGGGCGCGGCGCTGATGCGGCGCCTGCAGACGTTGCCTGGCATCGCCTGGCAACGGGCCGTCATCGATGTCCCCAAACGCCGCCACAAGAACATCCGCTACGTCGACGAAAGAACCCACCTGCGCGACTACCCTGCACCCATCCGCCAACTGGCCGTCACCGGCCTGGGCCGCGAGGATCCGACACTGTTTTTATCCAACAACCTTACGGCCAGCGGCCGCGAGGTGATCACCCGTTACACTGGGCGCAACGGTGTCGAAGACAGTTTGGGTATCAGCGTCAATTTCTTTCATCTCGATTGCTTGGCGAGCGAAGTGCGCCTCAATGTGGACCTGGATGTCGCCCTGACCGTTATCGCCAACGGTTGTTATCGCTGGCTAGCCAGCCGCTTGCGCGGTTTCGACAAGGCCAAACCGAAACAACTGTACCGCCGCTTCGTGGAAACGGGAGGCGAGGTTGTCATCGAGGCCAACCGCATTGTCGTGCAGTTCGACAAACGGTCGCACAACCCGATCTTGCGTGAAGCGCTCCTCGACCACGAGTGTCCGCCCATCACTTGGTTGGGCGGCTTGCCGATTGCCTTCGAATATCCCTAAAACGGACCTGCCAGGTCGAAAATTGTCACCGACTTTCCTTCCGCGGAAATCGGCGCTGAATGTATCCCCAGCAGCCGCCCAGGTCCGCATCCCGCTCCATCCCCAAGATTTCGAGCAGGACAGCGCCCCCAAGTTCAGCGACTGTCTCACTGCGCCAGTGCTGTCCCCTCTCCTTCAGACTGCCATTTCTGTCGTCGGCGGCATGGACCAATTCGTGCGTCCAGGTGGAGAGGTTTTTGACGCCGAGTTCAATTGCCCGAGTGTGCAGGTAGCGGCCAAGGAAGCCCATCCCAGCGCCGTCGAACGTACCTACCTCCAAGCCCCACTGTTTCGCCACGGCCAGCAAAGGCAAGGACTCGATCCAGTTTTCGATGTCAGGGTCCGAAGGCAGCGGACGACCCTCGGTCTGCTGTAGGCCGAACACCGGAACGCCCTTGAAGCCGACGACGATGACCTTGTCCTCGGCAGTGTCCTCTTTGCGCCATTTCTTCGTCACGGGGCCAAGGATGTGAAATGCCTTCTCACCCTTCTTGACATTGCGACCGACCTCTTGCCATTGTCGAAAGCCACGGGCATTCGTGTAGCCGCTCAGGATCACCAGGAGTTGGTTGCCCCAAGACCACTTTCGGCAGTGTGGGCTGTCTTTGCGCCGAATGAAAATCTGTGCAAGCGGTTTTGGAAGGGAGTTGGTGTCCTCGAAAGCCTGGACAATCCTGTTCGCCGCCGCCTCTGCATAGCCGTAGAAGCCCATTTTTCGTCCCCCTAAGAGTTGCGGCCCCCAGGCAACCACCGAACCGCCGGCAAGGTGCCGCACAGACTAGGGGTGTTTCATTCGCTCCAGCCGACTGGAAAATGAGAAAAAGCCAGTGAGGGGGCGAGTCTCACCGGCTTTTTGGGGAATCTCAGACCTTGGCGGCGAACTTGGAGAGGTTTTCCAGGCCGCCGACCGCCACCGCCATTTGCTCCACCTCGGCGGTCGCTGGTTATCATGGCCAGCAGCTTTTCCCTTCCGCCGTGCTGCTTGGCAAACGCCTTGACCTGCTCGAACCTGGCGAGCATGGTCTCCAGGTCCATTTCAGGTTGGCGCTTCTTGCCGCTGGGGCGGTTTAGCAGGTTCCAGGTATATCGGATCAAATAGTCGGAGTCCTTTTCCGTGCACCACGGGACTTTCAGTTCCTTTAGCCGGGCAACGATCTTTTTGGGGTCGGTTACGCCCAACTCGGCGCTGACCCTTCTAATTGTCGCCGCTTTGCTCTCGTCGTTGTCCACAGCCGGTGCCTCGACGACTGGTGTGGGTTTGGACTGAATATTCTTGGATTTCGCCATAGTGGGTTTCCCTTCAGGTGATTCATTTCGACCCTCGGCAACCACTTGGCTGCTTGCAAGGACCGCACCTGCCAGGGGTGTTTCATTAGCACGAGCCGGCTCGATTCCCAAATGAAACACCCCTTGCAGGTGGAAACGAAATGGCTCGACCAGAAAGGGAACGATGAATTACGACCAAGCCCTGAAACACGCTGAAAATGTGGCGCAAGCCGAGCCGAGGCTGACAGCATGTTGGCGCTGGTCTGTTGCACGCTGGCGCAGGTCCATGCCATCAATCCTGGACTTGTCTACGAAGGGGCCAAGAAGACAGGGCTGACTTACAAGGACGTGTACAAGCTGGCCGCTGACAACCCGGCTGCCTTGGGCGACCTGATGTTCGTTTGATCGGGGCGACCATGACACGTCTGGTACAAGCCGGCGACGGCGATATAGCGGTAAACGAGGAGACACCAGTGCCACACTTCAACATGACACGCATTCACGAGGCGTGCGTTGCTGCCCGGCATCACTACGTTTGGCATGTGCAATTGGCTACGTCCTATGCCAGCATTGTCTACATCGGCACTGGTAATCCCGATGAGTTCGGCCCCGTGGTCCGCTGTTGGGCGAGGCGCAACTTCAGCAAGCTCATGCCGATTGTCTACTGGATTCGTGACCGTGGTCCTGAGCTGGTCATCGACGACTTACTTTGACGGCTTATTCGCCAATGAAACACCCCTGTATTGCGACATAACTTGGCATCAGCAATTGGACAACACAATGAAACCTCCAAAAAAACCAAAAACCCTCCAGCAACAGTACGAACAGACCAAAGCGGTCCATCCAGACATGCTGCTATTGTTCCGATTCGGGGACTTTTACGAGTTCTTTGCCGAAGACGCAGAAACAGCGGCACGGGTTTTGGGCTTGACCTTGACCTGGCGGCAGGAGCTTCGCATGTGTGGCTTTCCTCATCACCAGCGGGAAGCCTACCTGCAAAAGCTCTTGAAGGAAGGCCACAAGGTCGCCATTTGCGAGCAGGTGCAGGACTGACAGTGGGCAACGTGGTGAGGCCTTTGGTCAGGTGAATGAAACACCCATTGTAGTTGCCCCAAAACGAACAAAGGAGAGCCATGATTTACGAAGTCATTGTCAAAGTGTTCCGCCTGGAAACCTGGGAGGTAGAGGCGGATTCTCCAGAGCAAGCAATGGAGAACTGGAAAGATGGGGAACTTACCAGCGGCAGCGACGAGCCTAATCTTGAGGCTGAGCCTCTGGAAGCCAAAGTGCAGGACAAACCATGAAACCGGAAACAGCAGCAAGAATCCTAGAAGCAGCGAAAGACCTGGGCTTCGATTTCGAGGTGAGGCAAGACTATTCTGGCCGTGGCATGCTCGGTGCCACCACGACCGGCCTTGTAGTCCCTGACATTTCGCAACTGCTCCAGGCGATTGCCAAGGCGTCTTTCTTCATTGCCACCACGGCAGTCAGCACCGGCGCAGCAGATTCCTTTGCTGAGCATGATCGGTTTGTGGCCGACTTGAAAGTGAAGACAGATTCACAGGGCCGTGACATCATCGTCTATTAGCCACAAAGTGCCCGACCCTGCCTTATTGACTGACCAACCAGGAGCACCGACCATGATTTCAGCGAAAGACCACCTACGACACCTGATCGACTGCCTGACTGACGAGGAAGCCGAGCAGCTTTTGGATGCCGCCGATAAACTCAACCTGCTCGGCAATGCTGATCTTGCGGCCAAGTCCTGTTCATGCCCATGCTGCGGAGAAAGGCGCTTCGATTGTCTCCAGTGGACGCCAGACGATTGCGTTGTCTGTGCAACCTGCGGCACCACCTACGACCCCACCGGCGAGGGAGCGCTATCGCAGAACAAATGAAACACCCCTGGATGGTGAAGACAAACGAGACAAGCAACCAGGAGACAGCCATGTCCGATCCAACTGAACCTATTCGCCGTCAACGCCTCGCCGAGATCAACGCCGAACCTGGTTCCAGACACGCTCTGGAAGCCCAATACGGACAGGTTTGGACCACAGACGAACTTTCCCAGGACTTCGAGGTCATCGGGTTCATGGCCCCGTTTGTGGTCGTCTGGCGAAAAGCTGATGGAGCAAAGGGCAGCGTCGAATTCCAACACAGTCCTCGAATATACTTCAACTTTCAACCTCATCAGGGGAAATGACCATGACGCCAAAGTTCCAACTCGGTCGCATCGTGGCCACGCCTGCTGCGTTGGTGGCCCTGGAGGAAAGCGGCCAGACTCCCGATTTCTTCCTGGAGCGCCACGCAACTGGAAGTTGGGGCGATGTTGATGCCGAGGACTGGAGCGCAAATAATCAAGCCATTCTCGATGGAAGCCGGATATTCTCTGTTTACAAAACGCTGAGAGGCAAAAGAATTTGGATCATCACCGAAGCCACCGACGACCAGGGCAACCGAGCGGCCACCACGATCTTGCTGCCGGACGACTATTAGACAATGCCACCTCGGCAAATGAAACACCCCATCCTATTTGAACCAAAAGCAACAACGGGGTGAGGTGGCAAATGAAAATGAAGCAACGCAGGAAGTTGGTAAAGGTGGCGACGGCCCTGATTGTCAAACTGGGCGCTGTGCCTGCCACTTTCTACCAATACCAAATGGAGACCTGCGTCGGCAAGCTCCATATCTCCATTGACAATGACGACCACCGTAATGGTATGCTGGTCATCTTCTGCCGATTTGATGAGCCAAAGCGTGCCCTTGCCATTTGCCCTTTTGCAAACCCCTACACCGGCAAAACAACTTCCACTTCGCAAAGGACGACTCCTTCGAGGCCGCACTGCAAGCCTTCACTTACATGATAACCAAAGTATGCCCCACAGTGCCCCCAGATTCGCTCCCAGTCGCTTCCGTAGTGCCTCAAGGCATCTAAGCCTCTAAGCCAAACACAATGCGTTAGAAGCGAATCTGGACGCAAGGAAATGAAACACCTCCTATTGTGCAAAGGGAAACAACGGCAATGCGCTACGAAGACGCTCTTAAAGCAGCTAACTTGGCTACCGAGAAGGCAAACGCAGCAACCAGACAGGCCGGACGTAGCGATTCCAACAAGGACCACGCCGCAGCCAAAAAGGCGCACCAAGAGGCTGCTGCCGCTCATTTGGAAGCGGCTGACGTGAAAGCCAGGGAATCAGGGTCGTATTCTGCTCCAGGCAATGGCCACCTGGCAACAACAGATGCGCATGACACCGCCGCCTACAAACACCGGAAAGTGGCCGGGTCTCGAAGAAAAGACAATATCCCCTACCCGATCCTGCCGGTCGAATGAAACACCCCCTGGATGGTAGATCAAAACACTTCTTGGGGGGGCGAACATGGGCAAACACCTGGATCACATCGTCAATTTCGGGGGCGAGCGCATAAGTAGGGGGGAAATGATGCGCCGCCTGCAAGAGACCGCCAAAGCAGCCGGCCATCCTACGCCCCAACTGCTGGTGGACCGCTACTTGCAGGGGTGGGAAGCCCGGCTGACCTGCTCCGACCACGCTGAACTTTGGTGGCAAGAACAAAGAAAGGAACTGCCGGCCAGGCACACGCCAGAATGGACAGCCATGTACGAGGCATGGCACACTTTCGCCTTCCAGGATTTCCGGGGATGAGGCAATGAAACACCCCAAAAAAGGCAGGCGACAGTGACATCAGGCCGGAAGGGGCGATTTCATGATTTGGTTCTACCGAGAAAACAACGGCGATTACTTGGCGATTGAAACCAGCACAAACCGCTACTACCTGGACAACTTCGGCAAGGATCAATTCGAGGGAAGAGCCACGGCCATCGCATCCCTGGTCGGCTCGGTTTGCACGACAGGAATCAGCAGAGCCTATTTGCGACAAAAATGCAAACGACTGCCGAGAGCGAAAGTCCCGACCGAGTGGCTCAGGGCCATCGGCTATTGACCAAACCCCGCTGAAAGCAAAGGGGAAATCCAAGATGAGAATCCGTGAGGAAGGTGCCTATTACACCGTTTTCGTGTCAGCAAGGGAGGTAGCCGAGTGGAACCGCCGGTGGCCCTGTTCTTGTTTGGAAGGCCGGCAGTCGTTCACGTTTGCCCGCAATGGCGACCTTGTGGACCGCTACGGCAAGGGTGACGGCCCCGAAGCAGTGGCACTGTCCAAGGACGCCCAGGAATACGCATGTGCGAGGGATGAAAAATGAGCAAGAAAAAGCCAAACCTGTACGGCATCGGCAAAGGTATTCTCTCTGCCGGCATCGTCGTCAATGGCTGGTGGAAGAAGGATTACAACCTGCCCGAACTGGTGCGAGCGTTTGGCAAGGGCGCTCTGCAACGAGGCATCGACAACGCCAAGAACAGCGGCGAAACGGTGCCCGACAGCGTGCAAGCCGCCCTCAACGCTGCTTTATGAAACACCCCAAGCCAAAGGGCAAAGAACTCTTGGAGGGTTGGAAACCATGATCGATCTGTACTGCCCGGATTGTGGCACCAAGACGCTGCGCCTTATCGAAACCACCGATGAGGATACGACAGGCGAATACAAGGAAGTCCGAACGTGCGATACCTGCGAAATCCTCGTCTACATCGTGCGGAATGCCAGTGTAAGTCCGAAATGAAACACCCCTGGTTAGCGAAGTCACAAAGAACACCTCAACGAAAGAACTGCAATGGCACACGAAATCGAAACGATGGCATATTTCGGCGCTCTCCCCTGGCACGGGCTGGGAACGCCGCTGGCCGAGGAGGACTTGCACGATTGGCAACGGGCCTGCACCAAATCCGGCATGGATTGGGAAGCCGAGTTGGTGCCGCTTCAGACGGCCGACACACTAACCAAGGTGGACCATGTGGCCGTCCGCCGCAAAACTGACGGCCGGATTCTGGGCACCGTCGGCCCCCGGTACACTATCCTCCAAAACAGAGAAGCCTTCCGTTGGTTCCAGCCCTTCCTGGACGCCAAGGAAGCCGCACTCCACACCGCAGGAAGCCTAAGAGAGGGTTCACGGATCTGGGTTTTGGCGAAAATGAACCGTGATCCCCTGGTGATCGCCCCCGGTGACGAAGTGGAAAAGTTCGTCCTGCTCAGCCACGGCCATGACGGCTCCTTGGCGGTCAGGGTGGGCTTCACGCCGATCAGGGTGGTATGTGCCAACACGCTGGCGCTGGCCCACAACGCCAACGCCAACAAGCTGATCCGCCTCAAACATACGAAAGACCTGCATCAAAACCTGGAAAATGTCAGGGAATTGATGGATGTGGCAAACCAGGCGTTTGAGGCGACGGCCGAACAATACCGCCTTCTCGCCCGCAAGAGCATCAACCAGGCCGACCTGGTCCGGTATGTCAAGAAAGTGCTGAAGGTGGAAGACGACAACATCAGCACGAGGATGAAAAACAACATCCAGGAAATCCTTGGCAAGTGCGAATCCGGCAAGGGCAATGACCTTCCCTCGGTCAGCGGCACCTACTGGACGGCCTACAACGGCGTGACGGATTGGCTGTCGCATCTCCGTGGTAATAATCAGGAAAACCGCCTGAACTCGCTGTGGTTCGGTGACAGCGCAAACGTCAACCGCTTCGCTCTGGAAACGGCCCTGGCAATGGCGGCGTAATTCAATTTCTTGCACTGGGTCTGTGATGGCGCAGGCCCGGTGCATCTCTTCAAACCACCAAGATCGCAAAGGGGGAATGAAACACCCCCTGATCTTCAAGGAACGACCATGAGCGACAACCAAGCCAGCGAAATCAACGATGTGACCCCGACTTCGCTGAACCATTGCATCGGCCAGCGAAGTGTGGTGGAGCAAGTGCGGGTCGCCCTCGATGCGGCGCAACAGGACGGCAAGAAATACGACCATTCGGCGCTTGTGGGTCCACCGGGAATTGGCAAATCGCAAATGGCCTCGGTCATTGCCCAGGAAATGGCCACCGAATTCCATGAAATCCTTGGCCAGAGCATCAAGAACGCCGCCGATCTCAACGCCGTTCTCCTGGCTGCAAGGGACAGGGACATCATCCACATTGATGAGTGCCATGAGCTCAAAAAGGTGTTCCAGACCAGCTTGTATCGGGCCATTGAAGGCCGAAAGTTGTTCATCCAGGGCCAGTCCACCAGAGTCCAAAGCATTCCGCTGGCAGACTTCACGTTACTTTTGTCAACCACGGACGAGTATTGCCTGCTCCAACCATTGAGGGACAGGTGCCGGCTCGTTCTGCGATTTCAGTTTTACGCTGATGACGAATTGGCGACGATACTCCAGCAGCGCAGCCGGGCCTTGGCGTGGCAGGTCGATGAGGCAGTTTTTGATCCCATCGCCCAAAGATCCAGAGGCACGCCCCGGCTTGCCTTGCGCCTTTTGCAATCTGCCAGGCGTGTTTGTCGCTCCGAGGGTGAAAAAGCCATCACGCCTGACCACCTGGAGCGAGCCTGTCTGCTTGAACAAATCGACGGCCTTGGCCTTGGACCAACCGAACAGCAGTACCTCCGTATTCTTGGGGAGGGCGACAGCAGATTAAACGTCATTGCCTCAAGGATCGGCCTGCCTACCCGGACTGTCAGCCAGGTCACGGAGCCGTTTTTGATCCGGGTCGGCCTGGTCATCAAGGACGATTCCGGTCGGCGGCAACTGACCGCAGAAGGCCGTGAACACCTTGCAAAAAGCCGTCCGATTGGTGTCTAATTTCCGTCTCAAAGGTGTCCAATGTTTGTCGAAATCGAAACGAAATCAGTCGTCAGCGTGGCAGAGATGGCAAGAATGGTGGGCTTGTCGAGGTCGAGATTTTACCAGTTGATCGGCACTGCGTTTCCTGAACCGGAGCGTCAACCAGAGACGGCCAGACCTATCTACACCGAGGCACTTCAACAGGTTTGCCTGGAAGTGCGCCGACGAAACTGCGGGATCGACGGCAAGCCGGTCCTCTTCTACGCTCGCCGGCTGGCAACTGCGCCCTCAAAACCGAAAGCACCGAAACCGAAACTCGAAGCGAAGGGCAAAGACGTATCGGCGCTGTTGGACGAGTTGACCTCGCTCGGCCTGACCACGGCGACGGCGGCAGAAGTCCAGCAGGTCAGGGAGAAACTTTTCCCCAAAGGCACGGAAGGCATCGACCAGGGAGAGGTCTTGCGGGCGGTTTTCGTGCATCTGAAGCGCCAGAATACAGGCGATAATCAAGGGCGATAATTGTCATTATCCGCCCAGTTACCCCCAAGGAGTGTCCACATGGTGTCCAATTTGCGCTCGACAAGGCCGTCAGAATTCGGGCGATAATGTTTTCCAAGGCATCCCTGTCGGCAAGGAAGAGCCGGGCCATTTCGCCGCCTTCCTCGACGGCCATGATTTCTCGGCCAACAGCCGGCGTGCCTTCGTTCAGGACATCAGGAAGTTCGCCGGCTGGTTCAGCAGCGCCAACCGAGAAAGCTTCGTTGTCGGCCGAGTGACCACGAGGGACGTTGCAGATTTCCGTGACCACCTGCGGAGACAACAAGGTCAAGCGGTCGCCACGGTCAACCGCTGCCTCGTCACGGTGCGCCGCTTCTTCGGTTGGTTGACTGACCAGGGCCACGTCGCCAACAACCCGGCCAAAAAGGTGAAGGAGCTGCAACGGTAGCAGCTGGCACCAATGGGACTCGACCGCAGCCAAGTCCGCCAGCTGCTACGGGAAGTTGAACTGCGGGAGGACATTCGAGCGACGGCGATCTTCTCGATGATGCTCTACACCGGTTGCCGAGTGTCCGACCTGGTCAACCTCGAACTGGCCGACCTGATGTTGAGCGAGCGAACCGGCACTGTGGTCTTCCGTTTCGGCAAGGGCAACAAACAACGGTCGGTCCCGCTTGCCGCTCCTTGCCCGGCGTGCGCTCCAGGCTTACCTCGACACCCGCCCGCCAGTGCAGAGTCAGACGGTCTTCATCGGCGAGCGAGGGGCGTTGACGGATCGGGGCATCCGGGCCCTGTGCGACAAGTACAGCGCCTTCACCGGCATCAAGCTGCACCCCCATTTGCTGCGGCACACGATGGCACACCAGTTCCTCGAAGACAACGGCAATGATCTCGTCGGGCTGGCGCAGATCCTCGGCCATGAGAGCCTGAACACGACGGCAAGATACACGAAGCGATCCGAGCAGCAACTTGCCGAGGCATCCGAGCGGTTGACATATTGACGAGACGAATGAGCCGGCTTAGCAAGAAACTAATCTAATTATCTTTATCCCAAAATCCCTGAAAGTTGGGTGGTAGCCGGGCGTCCTGGAGGGCAGCACCGACCTCTTCCATGTTTGAGCTTGTAGCATTTTCCTCGGCAGGTTCGCAGATGAGTGGCATGGAGGGGCTGAAGGTTTGGCGAAAGTGCAGGTCTGAAAAAAGCCGGGCAGAAAAATCCGGGGTCGGCCCAGGAATTCAACGGAGCCGAGAAGCAGAACGGCCTGAATCGCCGGAGCTTCTGCGACCGGTCACTTTGCCTCGTCGATTTCTCTCAAGAGGGCACTTACAATTTCGTAAGCTCTGCGTTGTTCCATTTCGACGATTAAAGGCTGTCCCGGCAGTAGCCTCCGCTACAACTTGTGCCGCCCACACCGGGCCAATGCTGTCAAGCCGGCGAACTTTTCTCGAAGGATGGCGATGCCCTCATTGATCAGCTTGTTTTCCAGTTTACCTCGAAGCTCATCTGCCAACGCCTTGTACCCTCCGGGGTAGTTGTCAATGCAGAAGTAAATGTCATACGCATCCTTTTCCTTTTTTCGCTCGCTAAGGGTGATCGCCTTGATGCACAAGAAGGCGGCAATCGTCGGCAGTTTTGCGGTGACTTTGTTGTGGCCCCCATCTGGCAGCACGCCCTCGACCGATACTTCTTGTTGAAAGGTAAACGCCAAGTCCACGCCACGAGCCTTCCACACCGCCAGTTCTTGAATTTGGATATGGGTGCCTTCGGCTGCAAGGTCGGGAAATTCTCCCGTGATGAGGTCCACCTTCACCTGGAATGATGTGCCTTTGATCGTGCGAAAAAACCGATTTGGCATGTCGGGGGACTTGCTGATAGCCCGCATCCACCAACTTCTTTCTGATGGATTCGTATGCCAGCGGTTTGAGTTTCTTGGCGTCCAAGGGCCAAGTCAACGTCGATGGAGCCAATATGTCCCTTGTTGGGAAATGTCAGTTCGGGCACCCATCCTCCAACCACTGCCAGATTGTCGAGGTCTTTGGCGAGGATGGTAAGCACCTCGATCAGGACAGACCTGCAAGCAGTGACCTCGTTCATTTCTCACCTCTGTGTGCCTGCTCGTTTTCATGGCGAGAATCAGGAAGCAGTGCGGGAAGTTCTCTTTCCAAAATCTCCTGTGCCGCATCTTCGCCCCGGCCAGCAAGTACCTTCAAGTCCAAATAAAGCTGGAGCGGCGAGACAATGTTCACGCCGGCAACGTCTCTCGTGTCCGAGAAAACCGCAGGGTCGTCGCTGATCCAAAGCGTGCAGTTCACCCCGGTATCGACTTCTCTGGCATCGATGTGGCTAAGGAGGGCTTTCAGATTTCCTTCCGTGTCAATTTTTTTGTCGATGTAGATCACGCTCTTGTCGTAGCGGACCATTGGCGAGTAGCGCCATGCCGCAGAAAGCTGGGTAAGCGCATAGGTAATCCCGTTCGCCCGGCACCAACCTGCGAGCCGAGTTTCGGTTTCGGCCGGCCTGGCGATTGCGAAGAGTTGCAGGCGTTTGACATACGGGCGATACCGAGCCGCCCATCCTTGAAGCAACTTGGCAGGATCACGCAAGTAAAGCAGACGATCTTGCTCCTCCAGATACGCCTCTTCAAGAAGGGCATTTTTCACCTTCGACACCAAGCCCATGCTTACGTCCGCTTGTTGCGCCAACTGCTGAACCTGCCAACCCTTGTCGGGGTGTTTCAGTAGGGTCCGAACGATCCGGCTCGATTTTCTTGAAAACGGATCGACAGCCGCCTTGATCGAAGGCCGGCGATTGGGATGACCAGAAATGTCAATGAACAACCCTGGAGCCGCAATCCGGCAGTTACCTACCCCGTCGAGGTAACTGACATTCTGCTCCCGGCACAGTTCCGCCACTCTTGGGGAGATGTATGGGGCACAGATCAGGAGTATCCCGTTTGGTGGCACCCCCTTGAGCTTCGGGAACACGCCCAAGACTGTTTGCGGCGAAAGGTGGTGACGTGTCTGCACAAAAAGATTGACACGGCGTTTGTCGGATTTCGCCGAAAGGGTGATGACGTGATCCCACGCCATCTGCTTCCTGTCGCTACGTTTCGTCTCCGGTTCGACTGCCTTGGCTATCTCGAATGCCGCAGTATCCTGGCCCAGCCGTCGAACCCACTCCACAGCCGGAATGAACTTCGCTTCACCCGTAGTTTTCATTTTTTCCATCATTTCACCAATCAGTGAAACTAACATAAAAAGTGAAACAAATCAATCATATTTCACGAAAAAAGCCGTTTAACCATGTCATGTGATGAAATAACCTTGAGGATGAAAAGCAGAATTGGGCTGCTGCAAGACCTTCGGCGTGGGAGAAGACTGGGGAGCCAACGACAGCACCCAAACCAGAGCCGCCAGCAATCAACATGGGCAACCCAAAGGCAACTGGCCGGCCTAAACCTGACTTGCTGACCCTTCACGAGGTCTTGGCGAAGAAACCCGGTTAGGCAGCCCGACCTACTGCTTCGGTTGGTTGATTAAAATGGGAGCGGCAGGGTCAAAAAAGGAGTGGTGTAATTGCACCAGATTACACCACTATTTACACCACTAATTTACACCACTTGAGAAATGCGTTTTTCAGCATTATTTACAGGGTTTTTATTGCCTCCTGATGGACTTGAACCATCAACCCGCTGATTAAGAGTCAGCTGCTCTGCCAATTGAGCTAAGGAGGCCGGCAGAAAAATCTTATGGGACCACTCCCCTGGCCAGCAAGGGCAAAACAGAAATTGCAGAATTGGATTGCGGATTGCAGGTTGCGCAATCCTCAATTTGCAATCCTCACACCTGTTCCTAATCTGCCCCGCAACCTGTACAATGCTCACCGTCACCGACACGGCCCGGATTGGCCGGGTTCGGCCAATCCGCGAAGGTTTTCGCCCCCACGAGGCAGCAACATGATCACGATCTCCAAAATGGCCGGCCTGGTTCAGCCCTCCGCCACGCTCGCGGCCGTCGTCAAGGCTCGCCAGCTGAAGGCCGAGGGCATTCAGGTTTTCGATTTCAGCCTTGGCGAGCCCGATTTCCCCACGCCGGAGCACATTTGCCGGGCCGCCTACCAGGCCATGAAGGATGGCCATACCCACTATACCCCCGCGGCGGGCTTGCCGGAAGCTGCGCGCCGCGATCGCCAACACTTACCGCAAAATCGGCCTCGAAGTCAGCCCGAGCAGGTCATCGTTTCCAATGGCGCCAAACACTCGCTGCACAACGCCCTGGCAGCCACCGTCGGGCCCGGGCGACGAAGTCATCATCCCCGTCCCGTACTGGGTCAGCTACAGTGATCTTGTGCAGATGACCGGCGCGTCGTTTGTCCTGGTCCAGACCACGCACGACAGCGGCTTCAAGATGACGCCCGATCAACTTCGCCGCGCGATCACCGCCGCAGCCGGCTGCTGATGCTCAATTCGCCCGGCAACCCGACCGGCACCGTGTACACCCGGCAAGAGCTGGAAGCGCTCGCCGACGTCGTGCTCGGCACCGACCTGGCCGTCATCAGTGACGAGATTTACGAAAAACTCGTGTTCGGCGACGCCAAGGCGACCTGTTTCGCGACGCTTGCGGCCGGGGTCTCGCGGAGCGCACCATCACCATCAGCGGCGTCAGCAAGAGCTATGCGATGACGGGCTGGCGCATGGGCTGGGCCCTGGGGCCGACGCACGTCATCAAGGCCATGGGCGAATATCCAAAGCCAGGAGACCAGCTGTCCCGGCAGCATCAGCCAATACGCGGCGCTGGCGGCGCTGGAGGGCGATCAGCAATGCGTGGAGACCATGCGGCGCGAATTCGAGGCACGCCGCGACCTGGTTTGCCGATCGCCTGGCCGAGATGCCGGGCATGCGCTGTGCCAGGCCCGAAGGCGCCTTTTATGCCTTTTTCGATGTCGCCGCCCATTTCGGGCGCACGCTGGGAGGACGGCGATCACCGATTCGGCGAGCTTTTGCCAGGCGGCTCTGGAAACGGGGCACGTCAATCTGGTGCCCGGGTCGGCGTTCGGGGTGGAGGGCTATGTGCGGATGTCGTTTGCCACCAGCCGCGAGCAGATCGACGGCGGCCTGGACAAGCTGGCGGCGTTTTTGCGCAGGGTAAAAGGGGGGATAACCATGCCAGTGCTGTGCTTACCGAAGATGAAGTACGGCGTGTTCTGACCATGGACATGGCCCTGGAAGCCGTCGAGCAGGGTTTGCGCAAGCTGGCCCTGGACGAAGCGGTCAACATTCCGCGGCTCGTGCCCAGACCGACCACGCCATGCTGCACGCCATGTCGGCCGCGGCCAAGACGCTGGGATTCATGGGGTACAAAGGCTATGCCACCAGCCGCAAAGGCGCAACCTTCCACGTCGCTCTTTACGACGGCAAAACCGGCGCCCTGCGTGGCATTGATCCAGGCCGACTATCTTGGGCAGGTCCGCACCGGCGCCGCCAGCGGCGTGGCCACCCAGTACATGGCCCGGCCCGAGTCGGCCGAGGTCGGAGTCTTCGGCAGCGGCAAGCAGGCACGCACGCAATTGCTGGCCGTCTGCAAGGTCCGCAAAATTCGCCGCGCCCAGGTCTACAGCCCCAACGAGGAGCACCGCCGCCGGTTTGCCGAGGAGATGACCGAAGCCTGTCAATGCGACGTCGAACCGGTGCCCCGCCCTGAAATGGCCGCCGAGGACAAGGATATCGTCATCACCGCGACGGCCAGCCGCGAACCGGTGCTCAACGGCAACTGGATCTCGGAAGGGACTCACCTCAACGTGATCGGCTCGAACTTCCTGGGCAAGGCCGAGGTGGACGCGGTTTGCGTGCGGCGCTGCGGCAGCATCGTCGTCGACAGCAAGGACCAGGCGCGCATCGAGGCCGGCGATTTCGTCCAACCGCTGGAAGACGGCTCGATCCATTGGTCCGACATTCACGAACTCGGCCAGGTCATCGTCGGCCGCTACACCGGCCGGGCACACCCTGAAGACGTGACCATGTTCAAATCGCTGGGCATCGCCATTGAGGATGTCGCGGTCGGGATCAGCGTGTATCACAAGGCGCGGGAGATGCAAGTTGGGCGGATGATCGAGTGGTAAGAAAAGGGTGGCGTTCCCAAACAGGAGTTTGGGAACGAGGGTTTACCTCGCTGGCGCTTCGGGTTGATGTAGTCATTGCTTGCCGCTAGCGATCCCCCGCCTTGATCCGTCCCTCATAAAGATCGCCGTCGGTGTGCCAGGAGACGCCCTCGCCGTTGCGTCCTTGAAGGATTCTCATGGAAGCCGGAAATGATCTCAAACCCGGCAAGATAGCCGGTGAGCTTCAAGTCGTCGAAAAGCTTGTCGCGTTCGGCATCGACGTTCGGGGCGGTGATATGCGTGACCTGTCCAGTCGTGCGGCTCACGCCTACCTTTTCGTCAAAGATCGCGGCGCCAATCCAGAATGGGGCGTCCGTCGTCATCGCGTTTGTCTGATTCCCAAAAGCGAACATGATGGCGATGCCGGGGATTGTCGCCGACCGCCAGCTCGAACGCCAGGTCTTGCTTGCGGCCGAAGAGACGCTCGTTGCTGACAGGGGCGTCGTCGTACTTGCGTTTGAGGACCGATGCCTCGGCTATTTCCAGGCAGCTGCGGAGCGTGAGCGGGTCCGCGGGCGACCACTTGGCCGCCAGCATGATGCGCATCACTTCCGTTTTGGTGCCGATCAAGGACACATTGATCGGATCGGCGCGGATGCCGTCCGCCGTGTAGGTGACGTCGGGCATGTCCTCGTAGATCGGATGGCGACGACCATAGCGGGTCCAGTAGGACGGCATCACGAGATAGGCCAGGGCCAGATACACTAGCAATGAAATGGCAATTGCCGCCAGGACGCGATTCCTGGCACTCCATCGCGTGGCAGGTGTCTGGACAGTCGCGGCGCTTGGCAACGGCGCACCGCTAGCCGGTTCGGCCTCTTTCCCACTTTCCGTTGACCGCGGCGGAACAGCTTCGTTTGGCATGGAATCACCCCCCCTCGATATTTCTACGTTTTTTTTCAGGAAGTTCTTGAGAAACGGCCCGCGCCACGCTAGAATCGGAGAAATCCTGGCCTTTTTGTTGGTGACCAACCATGCCCATTCCCATTGCATGCGCCTGCGGGGGCGGTGACAATTAATCACTGGTAATGACGCTGATGGCTCAAATTCGTCTTTATCGCCGTGAGGTCAAACAGGGTAGGCTGCCGCGCGTTTGCATGTGCTGCGGGGCCGATACCGATGTGGAGCGTAAGCGGAACTTTATCTGGTATCCTCCGTGGGTCAATTTGCTGCTGCTGTTCGGATTGTTGCCCGCGGCAATCGTTGCCATTATCTTGACCAAAAACATGAATGACGGCGTCGCGGACCTGGGTGAGCCGAGGCGGCGGCGTCCAGCGTCCGATTCTTTCCGGGAAGAAGACTGAGCGGCCAGTTTATGGTTGCAAATCTCCCGCCAGCGACGATACTGCCTAAGAGTGATCTGAAGCAACGGCCCGCGGCGATGCGGCCTAACCTTTAGCAACGGAATCTTGCCATGAACCCGCGAGCGCTTTCCCTGACGTGCATCCTCGCCTTGTGCTTTGTCATCAACCCTTGCCAGTTTGTGCCGTCCAGTCACGCCGACGTTCTCGATCTGAACCATCAGACTGAGGCGACTCTTTCCGTGTCGCGGCCCTATGCCTACCTGTTCCCAGCCACACTCTCCAACATCGTGGAAAACCTGCAGCGCCGCGGCATCGACGTGGAAGAGCTGCGTGAGGACATCGAGCTGGATGTCCAGGCATACAAGCTCGATAAGGTCAAGTCCGAGAAGCATGACAACCTTGCTCTGGATGTCACGGGTCGCAAGGAAAGTCGGCGCGTGCCGGCGGGCAGTTTCGTGGTGCGGACCAGCCAACGATTGGGCATGTTGGCGGTGTCTCTGCTCGAGCCGCAATCCGCCGACGGCCTGGTCAACAGGAATCTCTTCGACTCCATGCTCACGCCAGGCCAGGATTTTCCCATGCTGCGCCTTCCCACCGACGCGGCGATGATGCTGGCCAAAGCCCGCCCCCTCGCCGAAGATCGCGGACCGAAAAAGCTGCTTACTCTTGAGATGCTCGACAACGGCACGCTGCCCAATCTGCTCGGCAATCCCGCGAAAGTGCAATGGCTGGCCGACGGCGAGCATTTCCTGCAAATCAAGGACGGCCAGGCCTGGAAAGTCCACGCCTTAACAGGCCGCTGTGAGCCGTGCAGCCACTCACTCGCGCATTCCGTTGCCCTGGACAATCTCACCGAGGCCCAACCAGGTCCTTTCCACGCGGCTGCCTTGCAAAAACAAAAGGCTGACGGCGCCGACCTGGCAAGCACCGCTCCCGGCGGCAAGTTCCGAGCCTTTGTGCGCAATAACAACCTGTTCGTGGAAGAGATCGCCACCAAGAAGCAACGCGCTCTCACCACCGACGGCAGCGAAGTGATTCTCAACGGCAAAACCGATTGGGTCTATTACGAAGAGGTCTACGACCGCCTGGCCGGCTACAAGCATTATTGGTGGAGCCCCAACGGCGCCCACCTGGCCTTTGTCCGCACCGATGATACGCCAGTCCCCAAGGCCACGGTCATCGATTACACCATGCCCAAACAGCTTCTGGAGATCACCGCCTATCCGCGCGTGGGCGATCCCAATCCGCTGGTCAAGCTGGCCATCGCTCCGGTCGCCATCGGCGAGGGTGAGGGCGAGGGCGAGGCCAAGGTCGCCTGGGTCGATTTCAGCGATTGGGCCGGGGAGCCGTCGTTCATTCTCGAACGCGTCGGCTTTTTGCCCGACGGCAAAACGGTCTGGTTCTGCATTCAGGATCGCTATCAGACCTGGCTCGACTTTTGCACGGTCGGCGTCGAGGGCGGCAAGCCCGCCAAGCTGTTCCGCGACTCCACCAAGGCCTGGATCGAGCCGGGCCTGCCGCCGGTTTTCCTCAAGGACGGCACCTTCCTGGTCACCAGCGAACGCACCGGCTGGAAGCACATTTTCCGTTACGCCAAGGACGGCAAGCTCATTGCCCAGGTCACCAACGGTGATTGGGACGTGCGCTCGATCCAGCGCGTGGATGAAACGAGCGAAGTGGTGTACTTCACCGGCACCAAGGAAGACCAGGTGAACACCAACGCTTACCACATCAAGCTGGACGGCACCGGCCTGGAGCGCGTGACCAAGGGCAAAGGCAACCACGAAGTCCAGTTCAGCCCGCGCGGCAACCTGTTCGTCACGACATACAGGGAGATCGACACGCCGGCGCGGGTCAGCCTGCACCGCCCGGACGGCACCATGGTGCGCATGCTCGACACCAATCCGGTCTATCTCCGCGAGGCGTTCCAGACGGGCAGTTTCAAGCGCGAGCAAATCCCCACGCCGGACGGCTTCCTGATGGAAGCGACCGTGCAAAAGCCGGCCAATTTCGACCCGGCGAAGAAATACGCCGTGTGGGTGAAGCTTTATGGTGGGCCGAACATGCCGATGGTCAAGGGCGGCGGCGGCGCCAACATGGCCGATGCGGCCACGGCCAATGCCGGCTACATCATCATGCATGTGGACCCGCGCAGCGCCAGCGGCAAGGGGGCGGTGTCGGCCTGGACGTGCTACAAGCAACTGGGCGTGCAGGAGCTTGCCGACGTCGAATCGGCAGTCAAATGGCTGACGGCGAATCCGTGGGCCGATGCTTCCCGCGTCGGCATCAGCGGCCACAGCTATGGCGGTTTCATGACCGGTTTCGCCTTGATCAACAGCAAGCTTTTCGCCGCGGGCATCGCGGGAGCGCCGCCGACCGACTGGCGCAACTACGACAGCATCTACACCGAGCGTTACATGCTCACCCCCAAGGAAAATAAGGAGGGTTACGAAAAAACATCCCTGGTCAAGCAAGCCAAGAACATCCACGGCCGGCTGCTGCTGCTGCACGGGCTGAAGGACGACAACGTGCATGTGCAGAACACGTTTCAATTGATGAATAGCCTGGAAACGGCCAACAAGGATTTCGACGTGATGCTTTATCCGCTGGCTCGGCATGGTATTGGCGGGGCGCACTATGCGCTTGATGCGGGAGTTCATGGACAGGCAGTTGAAACCTGGCGTGCAATAGAAAAAGGCAAAAAAATCTGGGGCAGAAAAATGAATTCATTTTGTTAACGTTTCAAGGTCGTGAAAGTGACTTTCTTCATGGTGATATTCACCCAGGCGATGGCTTGTAGATCGGCATGCGCAAGCAAGCGCCGCGCGTGGATTTCATAGGGGGCGAGCGGGCTGTCGAAGGCGGTGATTTTGAGAGCTACTCCGGGGGCGACAAGGCGGAATCGCTGATGACCTACATTCCGGCCGTCGATATCGACTTTGATGTCTGTTTCCGTCACGCCAAAGACATGGGTAACAGCGTCCTGGTACAGGGCGATTTCAAGTCCGCTGCCCAGATCGCGCAGGAAAGCGGTGAGGAAATCGGCCAACTGCACTGTGCCGGGCACGGAATTGCTCCACCGGCTGGTGTCGAGGTCGAAATTGATCCGATCCGCGCCACCCAATTGGTGTTCACAAATTCGTGCTGCACCTCCTCCCGCCGAACATTGATCAGCTTTCCATGCGCAAGATCGCAAAGCAACAAATAGTGCAGCAACTGGGCGCGGTGGCGACCGGCTAGGGCTTCCGCAGCCTTGAACTCAAAAACGGCGCCATTGCCAATCAGGACATCGATGAAGTAGATTTTCTCGAACGAATCAACTTTCACATAAATCGGCTCTTCCAGCCGCACACCGGCTAAACGGTTGGCAAGTTCGCATTTGTAAATCTTTTCATCGAAGAATCGCCCAATCTCGTGGTGGATAGCAAAAACGTGCCGCATCACTTCAAAAGATATCTCCCCAAATTCCGCCTGCGACAAAGGCCTGATCGGAGCGCGTGTTATAATTGGCATGGCTGGCCTAATTTGGTCTATTTTTTTGCCCCAAATCTTTCTGCCATTGCCTTCCAGCGAGAAAACCATAGCAAAGCCTCACAGCGAAACTCGGTAGACTAAACAGACGGCAGCCGCCTCGGGCGGAGGCCGGATGAAGAGTAAGCCGATTGGGTGGAACCACTGCAAAGTGGTTCCACCCAATCGGCTTTTTTGCGTTTTATACGCGCCTTCCAATCGGAGCTACCATCATGCGTATCTGGAATGTCCTTCGTCGTCTGGCGAATTCAGGCCTTGCCCCTTCCCGTCAGGTTCCAGGCCAGGCGTCCAGAAGCGTTCGGCTCCTCCTGGAGGAACTGGAACCCCGTCTGGTGCTATCCTCAGCGGACGGCAATGGGCCGGTCGTCACGGCCTTGAGCGAGGCCGCGGGCAATCCGGCGCTGACCGTGACTTTCGACGGGCCCTTGAGCCTGCCGCCTGGAGGCGCTCACGACTCAGAACCTTGCCGATTTTCAGGTCGATGAACTCGTGGCGGGGGTGAGCCCGGAACTGATAACCACCAGCGGGCCTTCGGTCCCGATCCTCTCGGCAAGTTACAGTGACAGTTCCTCCGCGCAGGTCACTCTGACGCTCGCCAGTCCTCTGACGGCAGGCGTCTTCTATCGCGTCTTCATCAACGGCACGGCCCCAAGGGGATTGGTGGGCGGAGGAAGCGGGCCAAGCGCCGGGATACCATTCGACGGCGACAATGACGATACGAGCACCGGCGACTTCTACGCTCTCTTCGCGCTCGGAACTTCCGTCCCCTTCGCCGACTCGCAAGGCGACCAGGTCGCCGTCGGAGTCACTGGCCCCGGCACGGTCAATGTCTGGCGCGAGCTTGACGGAGACGTCGATCAGCTGAGCGTCGTCAACGCTGTTGCCGGCCAGTCAACGCTCTCCGGTTCGGTCGCCCCGGCAGCGGGAGGCACCGGCAAGGTGTATATCGGCTCCGTGACGATCCCGGTCGCGACGGCGCTCAGCCTCGACGGCGCCGCCGACAGCCTGCCGTCTACGTTCATCACGCCGGTCAACTTCGCTGGCGATACAACCTTAGGCAGCAACACCATCTTGAACGTCTCGAGCACGGCCGGCCTGGCCGTGGGGCAGTCCGTTGTAGGCGCTGACATTGCGGTGGCGGGGGGAACGGTGATCGCGGCCTTGGGCACGCATTCGATCACCCTGAACCAGCAAGCCTTGGCAACGGATGCTGGCGTTGGCCTGGCAGCTTTCCCCGACACGATCCAGGCCAGCTTCACCGGCGATACGACTCAGGGCAGTCAGATCATCACGAATGTCTCGAGCACGGCCGGCCTGGTCCCTGGCCAGTTCCTCGTCGACGCTACAGGCGCCAATCTGCCGCCGGGAGCCTCGATCCTAGCCGTGGGGACCAACAGCATCACGCTCACCGTCTTCGCCAGCCCCAACATCACGGCGCAAAATGTGGCCATGACGTCGTTCTCGGTTTTCCCCGCGCCACCCACGCCGCCGCAGCCCGTCGTCGCCACGCCCCAGAACTTGCCGTACGCGCTGACTATCACCCCGATCAATAACGCGGTCACGCCTTTGCTCCCGGGCATTCAAGGGGGCGTCTTTGCCCAGTCGGCCCCGACCGCGGCTTATCCCCAGGGGTTATGGCTCGTCTTCGGGGGTCGGACCAATGGCATGCACAATTTCAACCCGAGCGGTGTGAGCAACTTTCCGCCCGACTCCCAGAATCTGAATGTGATTGTTATCAATCCCGCGACCTGGCAAACTCTGGTGGACGTGCCCTGGAGCCAGACGGATGTGCCGCTGGCCATCTACGACTCGCTGAGTTCGGTCGCCCAGGAGTTCTACCAGCAAGGCGATACGCTCTATTCCGTGGGGGGTTACTCGGCGCCGATCAGCGCCGCCTTCACCGGTAATGCGACCAGCGGTAGTCCTGTTATCTCGAACGTCTCGAGCGTGGCCGGGCTGGCCGTCGGTCAGTCCATCGCGGCGGCGGGCATCCAGGGGTCGGCGATCCCCGTGGGAGCGACGATCCTGGCCGTGGGCGCCAATACGGTCACGCTCGACGAGAACTCCACGGCCACGGCGACGGACCTGGCCTTGACGGCTTTCTCCGACACGATCGCCAGCACTTTCACTGGCGATTTGACCAGCGGCAGCACCACCATCGCGAACGTTTCCAGCGAGTCCGGCCTGGTTGTAGGTCAGTCCATCACCGGCGCTGGCATCCCGGCGGGAACCACGATCGCAACCGTGGGCACCACGACGCTCACGCTGAGCCAGGCCGCGACGGCCACGGCGGCGACCGTTCCGTTAACCGCTTTCGTCGCCAATTTCACCACCTTCGATACCCTTACATCGCTCAGCGTCAGCGGCCTGGTCAATGCCCTGGTCCAAGGCGGGAGCGTGGCGGCAGGCTCGGAAATCCAGCAGATTGCTGACCCCCGGTTCGCGGTGACGGGCGGAGAAATACTGGCGATCCAGGGTGTGACTTACCTGGTTCTCGGCCAGAACTTCCAGGGCGGCTACGCCTTCCCGCCAACCGCCGACCAAACCTACACCGACGAAATTCGCAGCTTCCAGATCAGCACCACGCCCACCCTGGCCATCAGCGATTACCAGGCCCTGCGTGATCCGGTCAACTTCCGTCGCCGCGACGGCAACGCGGGCCCGACGCTAAGCCCCTCGGGCCAGCCGGGTCTGACCTACTTTGGCGGCGTCTTCACGGAGCCTGGGGGCGTTGGGTATGGCAGTCCGATCGCGGTTGACTCAGCGGGGAATGCGTTGGTCGATACTCAATACCAGCAGTTCTTCAACCAATACAATGCGGCGAATATCCCCCTGTTCGACGCGAGCACAGGCGCGATGACTACGATCTTCCTTGGAGGCATCAGCCAATTTGATTATTCGGCAGGGCAGTTGGTGGGTCCAAACTTTGCGTTGCCCTTTGTCGATGACGTGACCTCCTTCGTGACGACCGCCAACGGCGCCGATCAAGAATATATCATGTCCCCGCTACCTGGGCTGTATGGCGCCGAGGCGGGCTTCTTCGCCGCGCCGGGCTTGCCCATGTCGTCCAACGGCGTCATTGAGTTCAGCCAACTAAGCGGACCGACGATCCTTGGCTACATGTACGGCGGAATTTATTCGCAGGTTCCCAATCCGGGCGGTTCAGGACCAGGCCAGTCGGGTTCGTCAAACCAGGTCTTCCAGGTGACGCTGACACCCGTCCCGCCCTTGACGCCCAACCAGCGCTTCGTCGAAGCGCTGTATCTTGACGACCTCGGTCGGGTCGGCGACCTGAATAATCCTCGGGATGCCGGCTACTGGGTCAACCAGCTGACCAGTGGCACGCTGACCACCGCGCAGGTGGCTGCTGAGGTGGCTCAATCCTTCGAGGCCGAGGATTATCTGGTCAAGGGCTGGTATCAAACCTACCTGGGCCGGCAGGCAGGCAACGGCGAAGAACTCGGCTGGGTGGCCGCGCTACAGCAAGGCCAGAGCGAGGAGCAGGTGCTCAGCCAAATCCTCGGCAGTGCCGAATTCTTCAACGACGCGCAGAGCCAGATCTCGACGGGCACGCCGCAAGAGCGTTTTGTGCAAGCCCTCTACCAGAAAGTGCTCAACCGCACGCCGCAGGCCAACGAGGTCGCTAGCTGGATCAGCGTGCTGCCACAATTGGGCCAGGATGGCGTGGCCCTCGGTTTCATGGATTCAATGGAATTCCGCACTGACCTGTTCACGTCGTACTACGAAACGCTATTGCACCGCACTCCGAGCCCGACAGAGGTGCAGTCATGGGTCGGATCAGGCCTGGATGTCGAGAGCGTCTACATCGGCATCGAGTCCTCAGCGGAGTTCTTTACAAATGGGTAGGAAATGAATGTCGCCTTCTCCGAAACATATACGGGTATTCTCATGCAAAAGCGGATGTATACAATGACAAGACTTTGGGTAATGGCCGTCATTCCTTTATTGGGAGGATGCCTGGGAGGACAGCCAGACGGCACTGACGCGATTTTGGACAAACTAACCAAAATGGGAGGCGCATATTCAAGTCGAGGAAGGATTAGCGGGCAAACCGCTAATAGTGGACCTGTACAAATCCAAGAACGCGGACCAGGCACTCGCTTTGTTGCAACAGCTTTCACGAATCCGCGACATTCGTGTCTTGAATCTGGCCTTTTCTGACATAACTAGCGATGGCGCACGGAGAATTTCGTCTTTTGTCAAATTGGAAATGCTTGGACTCGCGCATACCGAAATTAAAGACGCAGACCTCGCACATTATAGCGAGCTCCACCACCTAAGACTGGTGAATTTGGATGAAACACTCATCACCGACGTGGGGATTAGGCACCTTGAGAGTCTGAAAGACCTGGAATGCCTATCTTTATGCAAGACCAAAATCACCAACGAGGCTATCGACGTAATCGCCAAGTTTGCGAATCTAAAGGAATTGGTCATGCACCGGACCAACATTACTGACGCGGGTTTCGACAAGCTCAAAGGTCTTAACAAACTCGAGGTGTTGGCATTGGAAAACGTGAAGCTGACAAACAAAGGTATGCTAACAATTGCTAATAATCTGCCAGCGCTTACGAGCCTCAACATAGGGGGAAGTGAGATTACGGATGAAGGGCTAACACCAATTGCGAGTATCAGCAAATTGAAAGAGCTTTGGCTTTACGGGACGGCGATTTCCGATGAGGGTCTTGTTAAGCTTCGGGCTTTGCATGATCTTGAGCTCCTGGATGTTGCTTCCACAGGAATTGGTGACGGGTCCATCATAACCATTGAATCCTTCGCGAAACTGCGGTTCTTTGATGCGGATTTCTCAAACATAAGCCCCGCAGGACTCGAATGCTTGAAAAACAAACTGCCCGACCTAAAGATCAACAGTGCTAGAAAACGTCATTAGAACACATAGGGGGGACGGCACGAATCATTACGACATGCACGGCGTCCCCTTTGGGCGCCTTCCGCCATCGGCCCATTGCTCAGGTTGTCGACCACGCCTTCCCTCGTTCCCAAACTCCTGTTTGGGAACGCTAGTCTAGCAAACTCCTGTTTGCTGGCGCAATGGCCGATTTGCCCTCCCATTGCTTAGCGCACGATGAGCAGTGAGCAACAGCGGGGTTTGTCAACGCGACCAAACAGGAGTTTGGAAGAGGGGTGTTCCCAAACAGGAGTTTGGGAACGAGGGAAAGAAGGCAAAAAACCTGGGGTAGAAAAATGGGTCCATTTCGTTAACGTTCTAAAGTTGTGAAAGTGACTTTCTTCATGGTGATATTCACCCAGGCGATGGCTTGCAAATCCGCATGGGCAAGCAAGTCGCCGTGCGTGGATTTCGTAGGGGTCGAGCGGGCTGTCGAAGGCGGTGATTTTGAGAGCAACCCCTGGGGCGGCGAGGCGGAAACGCTGATGACTTACATTCGGGCCGTCAAAGAACCGCCCGATTTCGTTGTGAATAGCAAATACGTGCCGCATCACTTCAAAAGATATCTCCCCAAATTCAGCCTGCGACAAAGGCCTGATCGGAACGCGTGTCGTTATTGGCATACAGGGCTCAATTTCTTCTATCTTTTTTTGCCCCAAATCTTTCTGCCATTGCAACGGAGCCGAATCGACTCCCGACCCGTTTTAGTCTGAATCGCTGTCACGGCCATCGAGCCAATCAAGCCCCGACGTCCAGGCGGAGCGTTTGGCTGCCTGCAGCAGATTGGCCGGGGACACGTCGGCCGCCCAATCAATTTCGGTGCCCATCGGAGATGGCACAGGCAAGGCCAGCCCCTGCAAACCGGTGAGCGCCTGATCGGCCAGTTCCATCCTCAGCAATTCAGCCGGCTGCTCGAAGCCCGTCTCTTCCACTGGGCTTGCCGGGAGCGAAAAATGGGCAGCGAGCGACGGGAACAACCGGGCCGTGGGAAGCGGGACGTAGGCAGTGAATTCTGGGCTTGAGACGGTTTCGTCAGCGGCCAAAAAGGAGTTGGCCAACGCCAACTGCCCGCCGCCCGCCGGCCACTGCCCACTATTCATTTGCAGCACAAAGGCGCCCTGGCTATCAGCCACCATCGTCGTGAACATGCGTTTGCCTGTCGGATCGACTTGATTCACCAGGGATAGTGGTGCCAGGGAAAGCGCTGCCCCCGCATTACTGCCCACTGCCCACTGCCCACTGCCCACCTGTTGCATGGTAATTATTACCAGGCTGCCGCCGGCGGTCGTTTGGAAAGGAGTGCTGCCGAGCAGATCGAGGCCGATCTCGCCCGTTTGCGAATTCACCACGGTCGTCAATTGCCAGCCTGCGGTCAACGTGCCCAACTGCACGTCCGCGGCCGACACGTTAAATATCCGCGGATCGTACCGGAGCGCCAAAACTGCTTCCAGGGCGCCGGTGCTGCCGTCTGGATGGGCAGTGTCGATATTCACGGGAACGACGACGGTGCCGTTCGGCGCAACCTGAAGCTTGGTGGGCAGACTCAAACTCGGATCGGGGCCGGTGGCCACGATGGGCAGACCCGTGGGAATGGACGGAATCTGTGGCTTTGGAATACCCGCGAGGACGGCATTAAACAGGGTCACGTCCGTCGCGTCCACGAGGCCATTGTTGCTGAGGCCGGCAATGATCACTGGGTCGGCCAACGGAAACGCCGCGAACCCGCCGAGCGTGCCGGCGGCGGCATTGTTGCCAAGGCCGGTCGCCACTGCCGAGATATCCGAGCCGTCGCCGGCGCTCAAGCTGCCGTTGGCCGTCCCCGCGGCATCGCCGAAGTAGGCCACGACTTCCACGGCGTCATCGCCCAGCGCGGCAATGGCCCCGCCGTTGAGCTTCACGCCGCTCCAGTGCAGGAGCGCCTTGGATTTGTAAAACGCGGCCGCGGAGTTCGGCACCGTCGCCGCCAGGCCGCCCAGGCGCACCACGCCGGTCTGCGTCAGCGGCGTCGGGCAGCTGAAATCCAGGATGGCGGTGCCGGGAGTGGAGGCCGGGTCGAGCGACAAGGTAGCGCCCGCGAGCGACGTGTTCACCGAGGCACCCGTGATGTCCAGCAGTGCCGAGTTATAAGTCAGGGTGAATGTGCCGGAGGTTATGCCGCTGCCAACGCTGACGTTGAGCGGAATGCCGTCGCTCACGCTGTTGGGCAGGTTGATCGCGGCAGCGCTGTCGGGTCCGCGTGCAAAGGCCGGGATGCCGACCACCACCGACGTCGCGCCCACGACAAAGGTTGCCACATAATTACTGCCGGCCGGGTTGCCGTTATCGGCGCCGTCCAGCGGCATGCCCAGGGCATCCTCGAAGCCGTTAGTGGCGCTGCGGAAGGTGACGGTATAGGTGCCCGGCGCCAGCACGCCAGTCTGGGGATTGAACGCAGGGCCGGTGAAGTTGCTCGTTTTTACAAAGGTGATTGTCTGATCGCTCGGGTCGATGATCAGCGAACCGTGGAAGGATATTTGCGGAGCCAGGCCCAGTCAGCAGCACGTCGTCGGAGCCCAGCAGGCCGCCCTGGTCGTAAAGATTGATCTCGCTCGGAATGAACGGCTTGCTAAACGTGGCAATGAAGCCAGAGGTCGTGGGCACCAGACTGGCGACGGTTAGCCCGCGCGTGGTGATGGTGTTGCTGGTGCCGGCGATCTTGGTGGCGACCGTGTCGTTGACGGTGATCGTCTGGTTGCCGGGGGTGAAAAGCGTGGCGCTAAACGTGCCAACGCCATTGCTAAGCGTGACAGCGGCGGGCAAAATGGCGCTGCCGTCGCTGCTTGCGAAGTGAACGGTGCGGTTGTAGGCGTTCACAAGATTGGCGAATTGGTCGAGTGCGGTCACCGTGAAGGAGACAGGGTCGCCCGTGATGGCAGTTGCCGGGGCGGTTACGCTGAAATGACTGGCGGCGGCAGCCGTGACGGCAATGGATTGGCTGGTTCCGGTGACATTGCCGGCGGCAGTGTCGGTGGCGGTGATGGTGTCGTTGCCGGCGGTTTTGAGGATCGCGGCGAAAAAGCCGACGCCGGCTTGCAGCGGAGCATCGGGCGGCAGCGCTGCCTGAGCATCGTTGGACGTGAAATGGATGGTGTCGGTATCGCCAAGGACGATGTTGTTGAACGCGTCCAGCGCGGTCACCGTGACAACAATCGGATTGCCAGCCGTGGTCGCGGCAAGGGCGCCAACCGCCAAATGATTGGCGGCGCCGGCCACGACGGTGATCGCGCTCGCGGAGCCGGTGATGCTGCTGGTGACTGTATCGGTAGCCACGAGCGACTGGGTGCCTGCCGTCCTGAAGGTCACAGTGAAGGTGCCCACTCCACCACTCAGCGTGAGAATCGCCGGCAAACCGGCCTTGCCGTCGCTGCTGGTGAGTTGGATTACACCGTTGTAGCTTGTGACAACATTATTAAACTGATCGAGCGCCGTTACCGTCGCGACCAGAGGAGCGCCTGCCAAATCGTAGGTCGGAATAGCTACCGCGAAATGGCTGGCAGGGCCGGAGCCAACATAGTCTGACAACGTAGTGGTGATCGCCCCTGTCTGATCGAGCAACACACTGGCATCGCCTGAAAGTTCGTTAAATGTACCAAGGACCACCAAATCGGGGGCGCCGTCGCCATTGAAATCCCCCATTGCAATGCCATTGGGAGTGGTCCCGACAACAAAAGTCTGCGGGGTATTGAACAATCCCGTGCCGGTGCCGAGAAACTCGCTGATTTGGCCGCTTTCAATGCCGCCGGTCATCACCAGATCGAGCTTGCCGTTGCCAGTGAAATCGGCTGCCGCCACTCCACTCGAAGCGGTGTTGTCGCCGTTAACCACGGATCCCACGAATGCTCCGTTTCCCAAGCCCAGGAGCAGGTCCACGTTGGCACCTGTACTATCGCCAATTGCAAGATCTAGGTTGCCGTTGCCGGTGAAATCGCCCACGGCCATTCCGGTGGGATTCTTACTCGTAGCGGCGGTGCTGTAATTCGCGCATGGTCCAAATGTCCCGTCGCCGTTGCCAAGGAGTATGCTGACGGTAGCATTGGAATTATCAAGTACCGCAAGATCCAGTTTGCCGTCGTTGTTGAAATCACCCACGCAAATGGCGGTGGGTGATGGCCCAACCGCATAGAAGGTGGGCGTGGCGAAGGTACCGTTGCCATTACCTAGCAACACGCCGACACTTCCCGTGTTGGAGGGGCCATTGTAGGTCACTCCTAAATCGAGTTTGCCGTCACCGTTGAAGTCAGCTGACACCACCTGTTCGACGTTAGTGTTTGGGCCAAAATTGTAGTTGACGGCGGGTCCAAACGTCCCATTACCATTGCCCAATAAAATACTTACGACGTTGTAGTCGTTCACAATCGCCAAATCGAGTTTGCCGTCGCCGGTGAAATCACCAGTCGCAATGGAGCGCGGATCAGGACCAACGGAATAGGTCGCTCCTGTGGCAAATGTACCGTTGCCGTTGCCAAGCATGATGTCCAGGGTGTTCGCTGTAAGACTAACACCGCTACTACAGGCGACCGCTAAATCGAGCTTGCCGTCGCCATTGAAATCGCCGACCACCTCGGCAAGCGGAATTGCAAAGGTTGGCCCGATTTCAAGGGGTGAATCCGAGGATTGGGCAAAGATGCCAGTGCCGAGGCCGTGAGCATTGATCGTGAGCGTGTCTTTACCCGCCGTTTTGAACGTGGCGCTGATAAACGCCCAGGCCATTCGTCATGGTGCCAGTGGCCGGCAAGAGTGCCTGGCTGTCGTTGCTCGTGAACGCGACGGTGCCTGAGTAACCCGGGGTGAAGTTACCGTATTGGTCGAACGCCGTTACAGTGAAGCTAAACTTCACGCCTGCCGCAAAAAAGGCGGGCAGGCCGGTGACCTTGAACTGCGTCGCCGTGCCGGGACTGACCGTAATGGTGTTGCTGGTCCCCGCAATGCTGGCATTCGCCGTGCTGACGGCCGTCAGTGTCTGATTGCCCGCGGTCTTGAAAAGCACGGTAAAGGTGCCGACACCGTTCTTTAGGAACGTATTACTATTAACCGGCAACACGGCTGTGTGATCGCTGCTGGTGAATTGAAAATAGCTGGCGTAATACAGGGCCACATCGTTCGTCGCATCCAGGGCAGTAACAGTGAACAGCGCACTCGTCCCAGCCGTTGTTGTTGTCGGCGCGCTGATGGCCAGGTGGGTCGCCAGGGTGCTGATGGGAATACTGTTGCTCGCCCCCGTGATGCTGCTGCTGGCGCTGTCGGTTGCCGTTACGGTTTGATTGCCCGTTGTTTGGAAGGTGACGGCGAAAACGCCAACGCCATTGGTCAAAGTGCTGTCGCCGGGCAGCGTCGCGGCGGCGTCGCTGCTAGTGAAGTGAACGGTCCCCTTATAGGCAGGAACGGTATTGCCAAACTGGTCCTGAACCGTCATCGTCAAATTCACAGGATAACCAGCTACCGCAAAACTCGGTAACGTCAAGGCATAACTACTCGGCGCGGCAGCGCCGACTGTGACAGTGTCGCTTACCAACGCGGCGCTGGACGCCGCCGGGTCTTCCACGAAAAGCTCCTGTGTGCCCGCTGTCTTGAGCGTCACGGCGAATGTGCCAACGCCGCCGGTCAACGTGGAATTCCCCTGCACAATTGCGTGATTGTCGCTGGTCTCAAACTGCACTGGGCCAATAAAACTGGTGACCATGTTGTCGAAAAAGTCCTCGGCAACAAGGGTGACGGTGAATGTCGTGCCGGCCGTAACGGCGCCTGGCGCTCCGGTCATGACAAGATGATTGGCTGCTGCGGGACTCACGCTAAACGGCGTGCTGGTCCCCACGACGGTGCTGTTAACTTTGTCGGTGGCCGTCAACGTCTGGTTACCTGCCGTAAACAAAATCGCGCTGAACGTGCCCACTCCGCTTGTGAGCGTGGCGTCGGCAGGAAGATTAGCTAAGGCGGCGCTGCTCGTGAAGTGGACGGTTCCGAAATAGGCCAGTGCCACCTGGTTATTTGCGCCTAAGGCGGTGACTGTAAATGCGAACCCTGCGCCAGCCGTCGTTGTTTTTTGCAGACTCACGGCAAAATGAGTGGCAACGGGGCTCACGGTGATCGCGTTGCTGCTGACAGTCAGGCTATTGACCGCGTCGGTGGCCGACAGATTCTGACTGCCCAGCGTTGCCAGGGTGACGGCAAATATGCCCACCCCGTTCGTCAATGTGGAGTCGGCGGGCAGGGTGGCGGCGGCATCGCTGCTGGCGAAGTGAACGGTCCCAGTATAGCCCGTCGCAGTATTGCTGAAGGGGTCCAGGGCTGTCACCGTGACGTTAAAACTGCTGCCCGCGTTGACGACCAGCGGCGTCTCCATGATGAAATGCGTGGCTGACGCGGCGCTGACGATGACCGTACTGCCTGTCCCCCCGCCGAACGCCGAGTCGGTAGCCGCGATCGTTTGACTGCCCGCCGTCTTGAGCGTGGCCGTGAAAACGCCGACGCCGGCAGTCAAGGTCGAATCTGCCGGCAGCACCGCCTGAGCGTCGCTGCTGCCGAAGTGAACGGTGCCGTTATATGCCGCATCCAGGCCGCCGTTGGTGCCGGTCGCGGTGACCGTGAAACTGAAGCGGTTGCCGGCGGTGACGTTGGCCGGTTCGCTGATCGAGAAACCTGGTAGGCTTTCAATCAAAACGGAGCCATCCACCCCAACAACATTCGCCGTGTTGCTCAGTGCGGGCCTGAGCGGCAGTGGACCATTCAGGCTGGATAGCTGCGTGGTTACGGTGGTGCCCGACGGCGCATTGGTGGCGACCAGGTTTATTGCCGATGGGCCGGCGGGCGCCGTCGAATTGACATGAAAAGTGATGAGGAACAAGCTGCCGCCGCTGGTGCTGGTAATCGGGACACCAGTCTCTGCCGTGATAGAAATCTGGCCGGTGGTGGAATTGACGACGGGGTCAAATACCCACCCGCTGTTTGCCGCGGTCCCGTCCCGTAAATCCGTGATGCCCACCGTGAACACCGTGGGATCGTAGTCAATGGCCACCGTGGCGCCGACCAGTCCACCCAGCGCGGGATTACTGGGGTCAGAGTCGTCAATGTTCACCGGTACGACCACGCTGCTTCCCGGCAGCGCAGTGAAGTTGGTCGGAATGCTTAGGCGTGCCGTGACAGCCAAGCTCACCGTGGCGATGTTGCTGTTGGCCAGGCCGTCGTTAGCCATGTACGTAAAGCTGTCGGGACCCACATAGCCGATGGCCGGGGCATAATTGAACGAGCCGTCGCTGTTGAGCGTTACGGCCCCGTGCGTGGGGCCGGTCACTGCGATCGCTGTCAACGGCAGGCCTTGAGGATCGGTGTCAGTGGCCAGTACGCCGGTCGCGGCCACGGACAAGGTGGGATCGCTCGCAAGGGCGCGTTCAGTAATGCTCCAGGCAGCGCCGTTGGCGACAGGCGGCAGGTTGCCGGTAACTGTCACCACGCTGTCGCCGGGACCGACGCCCGAATACGTGAAGGGGTTCAAACTGGTGACGTTGTCCTGCGGCGCGGGGTTCAGGACGTAAGCATGGCCAAGCTGGTCGCTCAATTCGGTGACTGGCGAGACGCCGAATGTGTCCGCGGCCAGGTCGATGGGACTCGAACCGAATGTTGCCGTGCTGCTGACGTGGAAATTGATGGCGACCAGGCTGCCGCTGGCCGAGTCAGTGACAATGCCGGTTCCGCCGTTGGCCAAATCGACATTGATTTGGCCGGGCGTCGGGAGATTGACGGCCAGCGTCCAGCCATTGGTAGCGGTCGGCGAATAACCTTCGCCGCTGACTGTGGAGCCGTTGGTGGCCAATGTGCCGAGGCTGAAATCGGCTGCCAAGACCGTGAAAACGCTCGGATTAAAAAATACGACAAAGTCGCCCCCGCTCAGGCCCAAATTGGAGTTGGCCGGGTCGTCGAGCGTGTTCACCATGATCGGGACTGTCACGACCGCGCCCCGAACCACGCTGAGGCTGGCGGGAAGGGTGAGCGCGGTGGGCACTACGCGGTTTTCCAGCTCTTCCACCGTGGGCCGGCATCTTGGCCGACCACGTGGCCGTTTGGCGGTTACACTGTAGGCGACCTTGCGCAACCAAGCGGAGAGCATGAAGGAATCTCCATCTGACCGTTCCCAAAGGTCATGTGCGTCATCGCATACCGAAAGAAAGAATCTGGTTCACCATAGAATAAGACGGAATTGATAGGCCCCGCGCAACCACTTTATATGAAAAAATCCAGCGGCTCCAGTGCAGATTCGGCAAGTTTTCGGTCCGAATCCACCAAAACAAGCAGCCAACACGCACATGTCTAAGAATTAGCCAAAGGAGGCCGCGTACTTTTTGTACACTTAGTTCAATGACCTGCTTCGATGCGCGTAATCACCGCCTCGTGCAGCTGCCCCCTAAGGTACACAAAAGGGAACACGGGCATTTCAAAATGCACCATGTCCCCATTTTACGCGGCTGTGTGCCACCCCGCCATTGCAACGGAGCCGAAACTACTCCCGACCCCTTTTAGTCCGTCACGCGAGGCGGTCACTTTCCAGCCGCTGGCGGCGCTGGTTTCAGCGCCGCGGCGGCGAGGAAGTGGCCGAGAGCCTTGTCGAACTGGCACGCTTCAAATGCCAGGTCGCCGCGGGCCTGCTGTTCCCAGCTGCGGTGCAGTTGGGCCGCGTAGGCGTTCTGCTCCATGGCGAACTCCATGCTCTTTCGCAAGTGCCACTCGGGATCGGGCCGCGTCAGCCACGCGCGCCGCAGGCGCTCGTCTTCACTGATTTGTGTGGAAACGATCAAAACCGCGCCGCCTGAGGGGATCGCCATGGACTTGCCATCTGGGGATGTGTGTCGAGCTTCGATTGTCTCCGGAACGGGCGCGGCAAAAAGGCGCTGGCCGGTCTTGGCATCCCAGATTAGGCGGATGTTGTCAACGTCCCTTGACACGACTTGGCTGCCGTCGCCGCTGAAGCTCACACTCCGAACCCAACAGGAATGCCCCTTCAGCTCCAGAAGGGACTGGCCGCTTTGCGCGTCCCAGACACGCACCGTCGTGTCATAGGAGCCGCTGGCGATACGGCTGCCGTCGCCGCTGAAACTCACACTGCAAACCCTGTCGGTATGCCCCTTCAGCTCCAGCAGGCACTGGCCGCTTTGCGCGTCCCAGACACGCACCGTGTTGTCCTCGGAGCCACTGGCGATGCGGCTGCCGTCGCCGCTGAAACTCACACTCCGAACCCAGCCGGAATGCCCCTTCAGCTCCCGAAGGGACTGGCTGCTTTGCGCGTCCCAGACACGCACCGTCTTATCATTGGAGCCGCTGGCGATGCGGCGGCCGTCGCCGCTGAAACTCACACTCAGAACCCCACCGGTATGCCCCTTCAGCTCCAGCAGGCACTGGCCGCTTTGCGCGTCCCAGACACGCACCGTGTTGTCCTCGGAGCCACTGGCGATGCGGCTGCCGTCGCCGCTAAAACTCACACTGCAAACCCTGTCGGTATGCCCCTTCAGCTCCAGCAGGCACTGGCCGCTTTGCGCGTCCCAGACACGCACCGTGTTGTCCTCGGAGCCACTGGCGATGCGGCTGCCGTCGCCGCTGAAACTCACACTCAGAACCCCATCCAGAACCCCACCGGTATGCCCCTTCAGCTCCAGCAGGCACTGGCCACTTTGCGCGTCCCACACACGCACCGTATTGTCAACGGAGCCGCTGGCGATGCGGCTGCCGTCGCCGCTGAAACTCACACTCAGAACCCCATCCAGAACCCCACCGGTATGCCCCTTCAGCTCCAGCAGGCACTGGCCGCTTTGCGCGTCCCAGACACGCACCGTGTTGTCAATGCAGCCGCTGGCGATGCGGCTGCCGTCGCCGCTGAAGCTCACACTCAGAACCGAGTCGGAATGCCCCTTCAGCTCCAGCAGGCACTGGCCGCTTTGCGCGTCCCAGATACGCACCGTGTTGTCAATGCAGCCGCTGGCGATGCGGCTGCCGTCGCCGCTGAAACTCACACTCAGAACCGAGTCGGAATGCCCCCTCAGCTCCAGCACGGCCTGGCCGCTTTGCGCGTCCCAGACACGCACCGTCTTATCCGAGGAGCCGCTGGCGATGCGGCTGCCGTCGCCGCTGAAACTCACACTCCGAACCCTGCCGGTATGCCCCTTCAGCTCCAGCAGGGACTGGCCGCTTTGCGCGTCCCAGACACGCACCGTATTGTCAACGGAGCCGCTGGCGATGTGGCTGCCGTCGCCGCTGAAACTCACACTCCGAACCCTGCCGGTATGCCCCTTCAGCTCCAGCAGGGACTGGCCGCTTTGCGCGTCCCAGACACGCACCGTCCTATCATCGGAGCCGCTGGCGATGTGGCTGCCGTCGCCGCTGAAACTCACACTCCAAACCTCCTCGGTATGCCCTTTCAGCACCAACAGAGTTTGGCCGCTTTGCGCGTCCCAGACACGCACCGTCCTATCATCGGAGCCGCTGGCGATGCGGCTGCCGTCGCCGCTGAAACTCACACTCCGAACCGCCTTGGTATGCCCTTTCAGCACCAACAGGGTTTGGCCGCTTTTCGCGTCCCAGACACGCACCGTCCTATCATCGGAGCCGCTGGCGATGCGGCTGCCGTCGCCGCTGAAACTCACACTCCGAACCGAGTTGCTATGCCCCTTCAGCTCCAGCAGGGACTGGCCGCTTTGCGCGTCCCAGACACGCACAGTGTTGTCCGCGGAGCAGCTCGCGATGCGGCTGCCGTCGCCGCTGAAACTCACACTCAGAACCCTGTAGGTATGCCCCTTCAGCTCTAGCAGGGACTCGCCGCTTTTCGCGTCCCAGACACGCACCGTCCTATCATCGGAGCCGCTGGCGATGCGGCTGCCGTCGCCGCTGAAACTCACACTCCAAACCTCCTTAGTATGCCCCTTCAGCTCCAGCACGGCCTGGCCCCTTTTCGCGTCCCAGACACGCACCGTATTGTCCTCGGAGCCGCTGGCGATGCGGCTGCCGTCGCCGGTGATGCTCACACTCTCCACAGACCCTCCATGCCCGTAAAGCGTGAACAGGCTGCCTTCGTATTTGCGCTTGAGGTAGCCCCATTCCCAGTTGCGGTAGGCGCTTGGAATCAACGCGAGGTGATGGTTGGCAAGCTCCGCGCTGTTGGTAATGTTCCAGGCGTTCTGAGCCAGCAAAATGTTGCCATTACTCCGGTTGCGCTCAGATTCCTCGAGCGCCGACTTGGTCTGATCGCGCTGCTTTTTTAACTCCTCCGCCCGCGCCTTCTCGGCCTTCTCGGCTGTATTGGCGGTTTGCAGAGCAGTTGCTAATTCGCCTGCCCTTTCCCGCTCGGAATCGCGGGCCCCTTCGGCGCTGTCGCGTTCGATGCGCAGTTCATTGGAAAACCACACCCCACCTCCCAGCAACACCACCGCCGCAAGGATGCTGACCGTGAATGCTACGGCCTGCGCAGGTTTGCGCTTTGCCCAGCGCACACCCCTCTCCAACATTGACGCAGGCCGGGCTGCGATTGTCTCGCTGGCCTGAAAACGCCGCAAATCCTCCGCCAACTCCAGCGCCGTCGCGTAGCGCTTGGCCGGCTCCTTTTGCAGACACTTGAGGCAAATCGTCTCCAAATCGCGTGGAACAGTCGAATTCAACCGCCGCGGCGACACTGGTTCCGCCTTGATTACCTGGAGTAACGTGTCCATGGTGTTCACGCCCTTGAATGGTGGCCGCCCCGTGAGCAGTTCGTACAGGATCGCCCCCAGCGCATAAATATCCGCGGAAGGCCCCATTTGTGTGGTGCTGCCGTGAGCTTGTTCGGGTGGCATGTACGACGGCGTACCCATGACGTCGCCCGATTGCGTCATGCCCTGGCCGTCGTCCAATTTTTTGGCCAGGCCGAAATCGGCAATTTTGGGTTGGCCGTCCGCCGTCAAAAGGATGTTGGCGGGTTTCAGGTCGCGGTGGATGACGTGCTGCTCGTGGGCCGCGTGCATCGCGCGCGCCAGCGGCTCGAGCAGTTGGGCCGCTTCGCGCGGCGGCAATGGAGTGCCGTCTACTTTTTTGGCCAGGCTGCCGCCGGCGCAATACTCCATCGCTAAATAGGGCATGCCCGCGTGCTCGCCGACTTCGAAGACCTGGACAATGTGCGGGTGCGACAACCGCGCCGCGGCCTGGGCCTCGATCCGGAAGCGCTGACGGGACTCTGGACTCGCCTGATCGCTCGCCAGAATCATCTTGAGCGCCACCAGCCGGCCCAATTCGAGGTGTCGCGCCAGGTAAACCACACCCATGCCGCCTTCGCCAAATGAACTGATGATTTCATAGCCCGGCACTCGCGGCAACGGCCGTTTTGTTTCTTCCGCGGGAAGGGGCGGCAGGGCATCGGCATTGCTCGTAGAATCTTCCGGCCCACCGGCGCGTTTGCTGCGCACTGTGCTGACCAGTGGCGCCACCGCTTGCAGCCCTTGCCAGCATTGGCGAACATCGTCCAGTATTTCGGGGCAGTCGTGACACAGTTCCGGCAGCGTGACCGCCTGGCCCTGGCCGAGCAATTCCTCGTAACGCGTCAAAATGTCGAAGATCCGCGGATCGAAAGCCATGATGAAGTTCTCTTGCGCAGCGCCTTAGCCTGCCGCTTCCCCTTCCAGCAGCATCGCCCGAAAGCGCAGCCGGGCCTCCAGCCAGCGCCGCTTGACCGTGGACAGCGACCAATTCAAGACCTGCGCAGCCTCTTCCAGCGTCATGCCGTAATACCAGAGCAGATCGAAGACAGCCCGCTCCTGGGCGGGTAGGGCCTCGACCTGTTCATGGAACTCTGTCCACATCGCCAGTTGCCGGGGTTCGTTGCTGTGGTCGGCAGGATCGAGCGCGGCCACGGCGGAATCAAGTGGGTTGGGAGCGGTCTCGTTGCGCCCAGCCCCGCGTGGGCCGTAATAGTGGCGAACCAGGTCGAGCAATTCACAGCGAATCTCGCGGGCCGCCATTTGAAAGAACTGTTCCGCGGTGCCAGGCGGCGCCGCCTCGAGCCGGCGCAGCATTCGCAGCAGTGCGTTTTGCAGCACGTCGCCCGTATCCGCATAGGCACGGACGCGCTGGAAATCCCCAAGCAGTTTGCGCGTCAAGCGCCGCAGACGGTCGCAGGCCTGCTCGATGAGGCAGTTGCGCGCGGCGGCATCTCCCGCCCGCAGTCGCTGGATTTGTTGCTGGAGAACGGTCGTCGTGGCCTCGGCCATGGCGCAATGCCCCCTATGAAGACGTGCGCCGTGTCGCGCTCAGGCTCTGATCTTACCGCAGGTGCCAGGCGATTTTGAACAAAAAAACCAAAAAAACCTGAGCCGGTCCGGGCCTCACTTCCGCCGAGGCATTCAGGCAATAAAGCAGCGTGGGCTCTGACAGGCGACTGCAGCTTCATTGCCACGGTCCATCGATGATTTTCTTCCTCTTTTTTTGACCACGGCTGTTTGAAAGGAGCCTCCCCATGTTCGCGCAGGCGAAAACGACATTTTACGCGCTTTTGGCAATTGGCACTCTGTGCCTGGCCGGCAACCTCACAGCGATTCAGGCCGAAAGCAGAACGGCCACGGCCAGTTCGGTGCGGTTTGACACCAAGAGCTTTCCCAAAGATCGATGCTTTTGGATGGCATGCGCGTCCAATTCCCAAATCTTCGCGGCGACTACGAAGTGGTGAAATCGGCTGTCGGCAATTACAACTGCATCGCCTGGTCGCTGGGGATCACAGCATTCCCGGTTTGGCCCGGTAAAACGCTGGCCGACTTCGACAAGCTGAATGCCAAGTACGGTTACAAGCGCCTGAAAACATTGGACCTTGGCGTGGTGCGTGGCGTGGACAAAATCGTTCTGTATGGTTTCAACAAAGGAGGGAAGTTCGAGGCCACGCATCAGGCCCGCCAGCACACGGACGGCACCTGGACGAGCAAGCTCGGCCATTTGGCGTTGATCCGCCATCGCACGGCGGACGCCGTCGCCGGCCCGGACTACGGCCAGGCGATGTATGTGTACACCCGGCGAAGCGGCGGGTCGGGGGCCGGCGGCGGGTCGGGGGCCGGCGGCGGCGATTTGGTCTTCAGGGAAACGCCCAAGAAAAAGTAAGTTGCAATCGACCGCGGGCTGGATCGGAAAGGCGCGGAAAAAGGGACATGATAGATTATCCGCCCCTCGTTCCCAAACTCCTCCGTCGTTCCCACACTCCTGTTTGCGAACGCGAGGGTTAACGGCCACGCTCCGCAAACCTGTTTGGCGGGACCTCAACGACATGGCGACCAAACAGGAGTTTGGGAACGAGGGGCGAGTGGCCAGGGGCTAATAGCACTGTGGGAACGAGGATAATGTCCGCATTCAGGCGCAACGCCGGCAAGGCGTGAGACGAAACCGTTTCACCTGTTGCCATCCGTGAGCAGCCGTTGTCAGCCGTTAGCGGTTTCATGTCATGGGGGTGTGCGGGGGGGTTGAGATGAGACGAAAAAGGGCAAATGCATTGCACGCGGCTGCCGCGAAAATCGAAAGTGGGGGTGTGGATGCAATGCAACAATCAAAAAATCCCTGGTTCCCAAACAGGAGTTTGGGAACCAGGGATTTTGAGCCATTTTTTGCCCCAGATTTTTTTGCCATTACTTCTGGACGCCCGCCTGGACAATGCCGTTGAAAATCAGCTTGAACGTTCCATGGGGCTGGGCGCGGAAAGTAACCTGTGGCCCGAAGAGTGCCAGCCGGCCCTTGCCCATCTTGACGTCGATCATGGCGACGCCCCCCTCGAGGTAATGCTGGCCCAAAGCCCAACCGCTGCGCAGCGGCGTCTTGGTGTCGAACCAGGCCAGCTTGGTCAAACCGGATTTTTCGGCGGCTTCCGGCGTGATCTTGAAGGTCGGGCTGTTGTTGAACATCACGTCGGTGTATTCCTCCATGCCCCAGGCCAGCGGGTTGGACGTGTCCATTTTCACGCGCAGCACCGACATGGGGATGTAGTAAGTGTCCGACGTCAGCTTCGGCTGCTTGAGCACCGGCAACCCAAGCTGTGCGCGCAATGCTAGTAGCGCTGCCGACCGCGAGGACCGTGCCGCCGTTTTCGATGAACTTCTTGGCCGCCGCCGTGTCCCAGCTGCCGCCGTCGGGCAGGACCAGAACATCAAATTTGTCGAGGGCGCCGCCTCGAACGGATTTGTAGGGAAACTCCATTTTCTCGAAAATCCAGCGAGTCCAGCCCGAAGGGATCGAGTTGCCGGTATCATAAAGAGCGATGCGGGCCTGCTTGACCACGGCGGCTTCCTTGCCAGGGGCAATCTTGGTGCCCTCGAAGGACGTGCCCACTTCCTTGGCAATCTTTTGCAAAAGTGCCGTCGTTTTGTCGGTGCGCGGGATGAAGAAGGTGCCCGCGGGGTGCCCATCGGCGGGGGCTTGCAGGCGTTTCACCTCGTGCCCGGCCGCGTGCAGCTGGTTGACGGCCCGGAAGGCATCGTTGACCCGCGTGTCCAGGTAGAAACCGACCGCGGTTTCAGGCATGGTAACGATGCCCGGCGGGGGTGCCAGGGCGATGTCCTTGATTTCCTCAAAGGGCCCGTCGAATCCGGTCAGAATGCGGTCGAACTTGACTGCCATCGTGAACGCCATCGTCCAACCCGTGGCGTCATAGGGCTTGCGGGGGGCCGCGCCGGGATAGGGAATGTCGTCCGGATGGTCTTGGGGCTCAAACATGTCGAGCAGGTGAGGCCGGAATGCCTGGGCGGATTTGACGATGTAGGAGCCTTTGGGGTATTGCTTGTCGGCCACCGTGAAATCCGCGGTGGCCCGATGCACGCGGACGCCGGTGCCCATGAGGGCGTTGACGAACTTGGTGGCGGTCAGGAAGTCGGGTTGATTCGCCGGCATAATGAAGCCGCGCGGGTCGCGATTGGCCGGCTTGTGGAACAGCTTGTCAAACTCCCCGGCCTGCGCCCCCGCCTTTCTTGAGCGCGCCCGCCTGCGACTTCGCCGCGGCGACGATCTTGGGCGTGATGGTCCACGAATCGCGGCTGCCGCGCTCGATGGAGTTCATGCCCATCCGCCAGATGTCGTAAAGGAGGTGGCGGCGATTCCGCGACGCATAATCCAGCACCGCCTTGTTCGACGACACCGAGTAATCGACCGATTGGCGGAAATGCCAGACTTGCGGCGGCACGGGCGCCAGGTAGTCGCCGGTGCGCAGCAGTTTATTGGGTTGGAGCGCGATGGATGTGGGCGTCGGGCTGCCGATGGTTTCGGTGAGCAGGCCGATCATGTTGTGGAAGGTGGCGGTGGTGCGCACGCCGCCGTTCCACCAGCCGGAATAGGGAGCGCCGGTGCGGGTGGTGGCGCCCGGCTTGTCCTCCACCAAAAATCGCTCCATGATTGCCGCCCCCACGCGGTCGATGCCATTGAGCACCAGCGAGTCGATGTTGTAATTGGCGGGATCGCGGAAAGGCGGGCAAAACAGCACCGTGCCCGACGGCCCGCTTTGATGGTGATTGAACACAATCTGGGGCAGCCACTCCCTGTACATGATGCGATTCATGTTTTTGGTTTCGGACTGGGTGTTGCCAAAGGAATCGCGATTGTTGTCGTGGCCGATGTACTTCTGATACAGCCGCCCGCCGCCGCCCGAACGGCGCTGGGTCGGTTCCTTGGAACTGTTCATGTAGGCGTTGGCGAGCAGTTCCATGCCGTCGGGATTGGCGTGCACAAACAGGATGATGACGTCATCGAGGATGCGCAGCGACTCGGCGTCCTCGGCAACGACGTACTGGTAAAGTGTTTCCATGAGCATCTGAGCACAGAGCACCTCGCTGGCGTGCAGGCCGCCGTCGATCCAGATGATGGCCTTGCCTTCCTCGGCCAATTTTGCGGCTTCTTCCTTGCTGACGCCCTCGGCGTCGCCCAGGCGTTTGGCGAGTTTGCGATAGTGCTCGAGCTTGGCGTGGTTGGCAGGAGACGTCACGATGCCCATCAGCTGTGGCCGGCCTTCCTCGGTCTTGCCGATTTCGACGACTTTGAGCCGATTCGACTGCTTTTCGAGCTTGGCCCAGTAGCTTTGCAGCTGTGTGTAGTTGGCGAGGCAGTAGTCATCGCCAAGGTTAAAGCCGAGGTGTTCCTTCGGCGTGGTGATGTGCTGGCCTTGCGGAGCCTGCGCGGCGGGTGCCGACGGCATGGCGGTAATGGCCACGGCCAACACCGCGGCGCATAGCGAATGGCAAAAGATTCTTCTCATCGGCGCTCTCCTGATGCAAATTCAAATACGGTACAGCCCGAGTCAGCGGCGGTCTGCGATGTCAGCCGAAGGCCGGGGTTGACAGGTATTATTGACGGAGACGGCGCGGAAAGAAAGCAAGAAATTCGGAACTTTGCGATTTGGTTTTGGAATTGGTCGGGAGGGCAAAAAAATCTGGGGCAGAAAAATGGATTGATTTTGATTTATTTCTTTGCCCCAGATGTTTTTGCCATCAAGTCGACGACCACCTCATGGAACCGCCCGTTGCTCGCCACCAAACCGCCCTGCTGCAGCGCGCCGGCAGTCCGTAGCGCAACTCCTCGCCGTTTAACTTCGTGACGCGGCCGCCGGCTTCGGTCACCAGGATGTGGCCGGCGCACAAATCCCAATCGTGGACGGCGTCATAGGTATTGAGATAATAATCGGCCTCGCCGCGCGCGACCACGCCGAGTTTCACGCCCGCCGAATAGGTTTCGATCACCCGAGCGGGCCTCAGCATCTGCACCCGCCGCGACGGCTTGGCCGGGTCCTGACTATGGCTCTGCACCATGGTCGCGGCGGCAAGATCGGTGGTCGACGATACCTGGCAACGGATCGGTTCGCCGCTGCCATCGAGTTTCCAGCAGCCTTTGCCGCGCACCGCCCAGGTCAGCCTGTTTTTCGCCGGTTCCTGAACAACACCCACGGCGATGTCGTTGTTGTCGACGAAAGCGATCATCACGGAGAACTCGCCCACCTTGCGCGCGAACCCCCGTGTGCCGTCGATGGGGTCCACGATCCACAAACGCGCTCCGGTCTGGGCGGCCCGCGCCAGGGTCGGCGTGGTCTCTTCGGCACACAAGGCATCGCCGGGAAATAGGCCGTGCAGATGGCCGAGGATGATCTCCTGCGACTGCCGGTCGGCGTCGGTGCTGATGTCGGCTGGCGCGTCGGGAACGACCTCAAAGCTGGAGTAGGCCTGAAGCAATGCGGAACTGGCCAGGGCCGCGGCGTCGAGAGCGGCCTGGAGCTCAAGGTCATAGGTCATGGTATGCTCCCAATGCGTTACAACGGCACACGGAGTGTGCCTACTACTATGTGAAAGTAGCAGGCACACTCCGTGTGCCGTTTTTTAGCCGGCAGGTTGGGCGGCCGCCGGGTGCAGGTTGTGGAGACTGGCGAATTCGTTGAATTCGAGGTACTGCAGGTGCCGGTACAGTTCGTTGGAACCGAGCAGCTCTTTGTGGTCGCCGGCGGCTTCCACGCGGCCCTCGTAAATGAGAAAAACCTTGTCGCAGTTGCGAATGGTCGTGAGGCGGTGCGGCAGCAAAATCGCCGTGCGGCCGGGCAGGATGCGGCTGTAGGTGTCGTCCAGCAGCGATTTGCTGTCGTCGTCGAGCGGCGTGTGCGGCTCCTCGATGATCAATAGCGCTGGATCGCGGAGGATGGCCCGAGCCAGGGCAATGCGGAATTTCTCCCCGATTGTCAGCGGCTTGCCCATCTCGCCGATGGAGGTTTCATAGCCCTGGGGCAGTTCCTGGATGAACTTGTGACAGTGGGCGATCTTGGCCGCCTCGATGATCTTGGGCAGCTGGTAACTGGCGTCGCCGCAGCCGATGTTGTTGGCCACCGTGTCGTTGAAGACCAGGTTGTGCTGCAGCACGATGGCGATGCTGGCCCGCAACGAGTCGAAGGTCACCCAGCGCAGGTTCTTGCGGTCAATGCGAATCTCGCCGGAGGTCGGGTCGAGGAAGCGCGGAATCAGGTAGACCAGGGCATGTTTCTGCATGTCTTCGGGGCCGACCAGGGCCACGCGCTTGCCGGCCGGTACCGTCAAGCTGACGCCGTCGAGCAGCTTGCGGCCGTTGCCTGGCTCGTTGAGCGTCACATTGTCGAACTCCAACTGGCGGGCCAACGGCGGCAGGAACTCGGCCTCGACGGCCTGGCCAACGCTGCTGGATCGGTCGAGAAATTGGAAAAGCACGGTCGCCGAGTCGCGAGCCCGGCGCATCAGCTTGCGGCTGTCGAGCCAGCGGACCACGGGCCAGTACAGGCTGACCAAGGCCACCGCCAGCGTCACCGCGCTGGCGGCGCCGACGCCCAGCGAGCCATCCATGACCACGATGCCGGTGACGTACAGCAAAATGAGCCCGGCCAGCAATCCGAGCAGCACCAAAAGCGGCCGATAAATCGCCTCGCCGGCATAGCGGCGGACCTGAGCGGCGGCATATTTCGCCAGCTGGCGCTCCACGCGGACCTGGTTGAAAGGCTCCATCAAGTAGACTTTGACCATGCGCATCAGCGTCAAACTTTCCTGCACCAGCGTGAGCTGCTCGGCGGCACGTTGCTGATCGGCTCGCCCACGGCGGCGGAACCAGGCGGCGATTTGCCCGCCCGTGATCCACACCAGCACGGCGAACAGCAGAAAGGCCAGGGCCAGCCAAAAATTGACGGACAACGCAAAAATCAGCAGCAGGAGTATTTTGATCGGCTCCCTGATCCAGACCGTCAACCAGGTAAACAAGCCCTCGTGCACCGCTTCGAGATGACGCGTGGAAACGCTGACCGCCTCGCTGGGCCCCAGGGCGCGAAATGCCAAGGTTCCAAGGCGATAGGTATGATGGTAGACAGCCCGGCGCAAGCGAGTGATGGCCCCAACGACGGCCTGGGCGGCCATGTATTGAGCCAGAAAAGCGCAGATCGCCCGGGCGATGGCGGCCAGCACCGCAAAGATCAGTAATGCGGTCAGGTAGTCTTTCGGGCCGCTTTCATAAAGCCACGGGAAGAAACTGGCCACCTGGGCAATGATCCAGCTATCCGGATGATGCTGCTTGCGGAAAATCAAGCCCAGCACGCCCATGTCAGTGATGCGGCGATTGAGCGCGCTTTCCAGATTGCTTTTCCCAATCGTGGCCGCGAAATTCTCGGCCATGTGCTTGGCGGCATCCGAGCCGACCCGGTCGTTCAGCAGTTGGTAGACATGCACGCGCCAAAGCAGCTCCAGGCGTTGCTCAGCTTCATGGGACGTGGGCTGCTTGTGAGGCTGCAGGCAGCGCATGGTCCAATCGTCGACGTCCTTCTCTGGCAGGCCGAGTTCGACCAGGAGGCAGCGAAATCGCAGTGCTTTCAGAGCGGTTTCTTTGCTGTCGTTGAAGCGCTTTTGCCAAGCCGTTTGCAGCTTGCCCAGCGCGGTTTCCATCTCCTTGGCCTTGTCATCGGGCAGGTCCCGTTCGGCAACGATATCCTTGACGATATCCTTGATGGTCCGCGTCTGAAAATGCTGCGAGCGGGTCTTGCCATTCATCCCGGAATATTTTTTCGTCCGCGTGGAGACAACCTTCGGTAGGACGGGATTTCACCGCGATGGACCATGAGGTCGGCGAACAAGCCGAGCAGCATCAACAAGACAACGTAGAGAACGGCTGTGCCGACACTCCCCGCCAGCGATGACCACTTGGCGGCTGGGTGGTAGTTGAGAAAACTCCTGGCGCGAGCAAAGGCGGCACGTTGGTCCATATGCGCTCGATACTGGGCGGATAAAGGCTCCCGGAACACCTTGACATCATTCTAACAAAAGTCGCAACAGAAAAGGGAAAATGGATAATGGAAAATGGATAATGGATTTGTCCATTATCCATTTTCCATTATCCATTGTTCATTACTTTACCACTTGTGCCACCGCCTGGAATTCGATGGCTTGCTCGCCATCCAAATCGGTGAGGACACGCAAGGTGCGCTGCAATTCCCCAGGATGTTCCGGGTTAAGGGCCACCGTCAGCACATGCACGGTCTTGCTTTCGGAAGTGCTGTCTTTGACGCTGAGCTCCTTGTCGGTGCCTTGCACGCCAACGATGCGAAATGCCCGTTCGCCGCGAACGATCACCTTGCGTTCGGCGTTTTGACCGGCTTTGACTTCGCCCAGGCCAACCGTCGCCGGGGTGACCGACAGCGGGGCTTCGATTTCCACCGTCAACGGGATGCGAATGCGCGGCACGGCCGGGTTGTTGGTCGTGACCCAGAGGTCGGTAAACCATTTGCCCGTGGGCGTATCGTTGCCGCATGGCAGCCGTCACCTGGTAGGACGTCTGGCTGCCATTGCGGGTCACCTGCTCGACCGTGGGCTGCACGAAATTGCTGTCGCTGGTGACGCCGGTGATTTGCCAGTTTTGGCCGCCCAGGAAGGTGATCGTGGTCGAGGACTTGGCGGTGGTGCCGCGTTTGATCCTGCCGACGGCCAGGGACTCCGGAGAGAGGCTGATGTCGTCGCGGCTGTTGGCTTGCACCGTGAGCCGGACCTCATCGAACCTGGGCTGGTTGAACTGCACATAAACAATGACGCTTCTGATCCCGGAGAACCGGCGAGTATCCATCTCGATCAGAATGGCCGTCTCCTGGCCGGGCGCCAGGTCGGTCTGCAGCGCTCGCGCGGCGGTGCAGCCGCAGAGAGACGCGCACGTTGGAAATCTGCACGGGCGTGCTGGTTTTGTTGACCACGCGGAAGGGATATGTGAGGGTTGGCCCGCGGGGGACGGAGCCGAAGTCACGCGTGGTTTCGTCGAAGAAGGATTCCGCCCACGTTGAGGCGGAAGCAGTGCCGGCAAACGCCAGGGCCAGCACCACTGCGAAACTGTACCGAAACATGATGATTTGTTCCCTGCTGCTAAGGGACTTCCGGGTTCCGCCGAGATCCCGTTACGCGCGGCGATCCTACTTTGCCTCCGTGCCGGCAGGTGACAGACCCGGGAGGGTAATAAAGCTATGCACCCCAGGCGCAGGCCTGTCAAACCGCTGCAAGCAGTTCCACAAACGACATGACGCGCGGCGACAGCTAAACTCCATGCTGCCCGCAAAGTCATCGCCATTTCACTGGACGAAAGCTGAAAGGGCGGGAATTGTGGGCATCCCCGCCGCTTTGGTAAAGTCGGCAAATGAGGCGAAGGTACATCAGGAAAAATGGGGAGGGTGCGGTAAAGCCGTAGGGACATAGTAGCAGGCACACTCCGTGTGCCGTTTGACGACGCGACGGCACATAGTAGTAGGCACACTCCGTGTGCCGTTTAACGTTTCAACGGCACACGGAGTGTGCCTACTACTATGTGGTCACTTTTATGCCTCGGCCCGTGCCAGCACCGCGACGACGACTTTCGCCGCCCCGGCCTTGCGCAGCGCCGCGCCGCGTCGTGGCAAGTGCTGCCCGTGGTCATTACGTCATCGACGAGCAGAATGGTCTTACCGGCCAATTGGACAGGCCGTCGAGCTTCAAAGGCGCCGCGCATATTTTCGCGTCGCTCCGCTGAGGTCAGGTTGGCTTGCTTTTGCGTTGTACGCAAGCGGCGCAGACCATAGGGATGCCAGGGGACGCTGAGGGATTGCGCGAATGCGCGGGCCAATGCATCGCTTTGGTTGCAGCCGCGTTGCCAGCGCCGCCACCAATGCAGCGGAATCGGCATCACGCAATGGATCCCCAGCGGCTTGAGATTTTCGCAGACTGCTGTCGCCCACTCACCCGCGACGATTTCCGCCAGGCCTTCGGCATGGGCGTGTTTTAGACGCAGGACCACATCGCGCAGCAAGCCGGCATAAGGGCCAAGTCGAAAGGCGCGGTCAAAGGCAAATCCTTCGTTGTGGCATGCCAGGCAACCGGATTCCTGGGCGGCGAAGGGGCCGACGGTCGCGGCGCAGCGCGGGCAACTTGGGCGTGGATCGGTGAACAAATCTCGCCGGCAGTTCTGGCAGAGGGCCTTCTCTTCCGATCCAATCGGGTCGCGGCAGAGCCAGCAAATGTTGGGGTAAAAGATCTGGAGCAGGCCGCGGGCCAGGGTGCGCAGGAACAGTCCTTTTGGGGAGGATGGGGCCATGGCTGGGGTGGATGCGAAAACGGCACACATAGTAGTAGGCACACTCCGTGTGCCGTTAGAGCCGTCAACGGCATACGGAGTGTGCCTACTATTTTAGTATTTGGCGATGTCGCCGCTGACTCGAACGGCCCCGACTTTTTTGAGCATGGTTGCCGTGCCATCCATCATGAACTTCAGCTCGCTATTAATGGCCAGGAACTGCCAGCCTTGCTCGAGCCGCAGCAGCACCTCGTCGGCATTCATGCAGTGATAGCCGGGCGCCACGCCGTACTTTTTGCAGGTCGCCAGGATGTGCTTGAGCGCCTCGTTGGTGGCCTCGGCACTCGGCGGCTTGCCGTCTTTGCCGCGCATGCTGGCCGCCAGGTCGTTGGGGCCGACGAAGATGACGTCGATGCCGGGAGTCGAGAAAATGCTGTCGGCGTTTTCCACCGCCTTGATGTGCTCGCATTGCAAAATGACCAGCAACTCGTCGTTGGCCTTTTCGTAGTATTCGGCTGGAGTGGCGGCGAAATTGAGAGCGTGGACGCTGCCGCCGACACTGCGATCGCCGCGCGGCGGATAGAGCATGGCAGCGACGGCCTCTTCCGCTTCCTGGCGAGTGTTGATCATCGGCACCACGACGCCATGGGCGCCGTTGTCCAGAACGCGTTTGATGTGATCGTGGCGATTGGCCGGCACCCGCGCCAGGGCCACGCAGCCGGCGTCGGCCACGCTGGCGAAAATATGCGCCGCCGTCTCCCAGTCGCACAGGCTGTGCTCGATGTCCACCGTCAGCCAGTCCAGGCCGCTGCGCGCCATGAACCGGGAAGCCGTGATGCTGGCGAGCGACAGCCACGTACCGAGTGCTGGTTTGCCGGCTTTGAGAGTGCGCTTGACCGCGTTGGGACGCATCGGGATTGCTCCTTGATACCTCAGAAATCGCTTCACCCTTTGTTCTATGGCCGCCTGTGCGTTCTCCAAGCTGTGCCGGGGTGGATTTCGCCGTACAATGACACCACCAATGAAACGCATGTCCCTCGCCAAATTCGGCCAGATTGTACGTGGCGTTATGGAAACGCTGCCCTCAGAGATCGTCCGGCACCTCGACAACGTCGTGGTCGATGTGGAAGAGGAGCCGGGCGAGAAGATGCTGCGTGAGATGGGCTTCACGCCGGAGGAAATCGCGGACGGTGATTCGCTGTACGGCCTTTTCGTGCCGATGCAGCTCGCCATGCCGGACGAAGTCGATTTTCTCGATCATCCGCACCGGATTCTGATCTTCAAGAACCCGCTCGAAGATGACTTTCCTGACCGCCGGCAGCTCGAAATTGAGATTCGCAAAACCGTGGTTCACGAATTGGCCCATCACTTCGGCTGGACGGACCGCGATCTGGAGAGGTTCGACAGCAAACCCGACCCTTTCTCGTCGTAGAACGGAATTTATTCCGTTCATTATCCAGAACGGAATAAATTCCGTTCTACTTCATGCGGGTGAAGTATAACAACAACTGAAGCATGGCCGCCGCGAAAGGACGCCTTCATGACCGCCGACGCCTCCGAGATCAACAAACACAGCGAGAAGATGCGCGCCAGCCTCGAGCCTCTCTACCGCGAAATCGAGAAGGTCATCATCGGCCAGCGCGGCATGATCGACCGGCTGCTGATCGGCCTGCTTACCGCCGGCCATATCCTGCTCGAAGGCGTGCCCGGCCTGGCCAAGACATTGGCGGCCCGAACGCTGGCCCAGGGCTTGCAGCTTCAGTTTCATCGCATTCAGTTCACGCCCGACCTGCTGCCGGCCGACGTCATCGGCACGCAGATCTACAACCCGCGCACCGGCGAGTTCAGCATCAAGAAGGGGCCGATCTTCGCCAATCTGCGTGCTGGCCGACGAGATCAATCGCGCCCCTGCCAAGGTGCAAAGCGCCCTGCTCGAGGCGATGCAGGAAAAGCAGGTCACCATCGGCGACACCACTTATCAGCTCGATCGGCCTTTCCTGGTGCTGGCCACGCAGAACCCCATCGAGCAGGAAGGGACTTACCCGCTGCCCGAGGCCCAGGTCGATCGCTTCATGCTCAAGGTCAAGCTCGACTATCCGAACAAGGAAGAGGAGCTGGCGATCCTCAACCGCATGTCCGCGGTGGAGCCGACGCTGAAGGTCGACGCCGGTGCTGTCCTCGGAGACTATCATGCGAGCTGCGCCGGGCGATCGACGCCATCCACGTGGACGAAAAGATCAAGCATTACATCGTCGACATCGTCCACGCCACGCGGCGGCCGGCGGAATACGGTCTCGACATAGGCCCGTATGTCCAGTATGGTGCCAGTCCGCGGGCGACGATTTTTTTGACGCGCGGCGCCCGGGCCCAGGCGTTTCTCGACGGCCGCGGCTACGTGACGCCGCAGGACGTCAAGTCGATTGGCTACGACGTGCTGCGGCATCGCATCAGCGTGACCTACGAGGCCGAGGCGGAGGAGCTGACGCCCGACGACCTGCTCAAACGGGTGCTTGACCAACTGAAGGTGCCGTAACTATGAAACAAGAGCTGTTCACGATCCCGTTCCTGGGCTGGCCCATCTTCGGCTACGGCATGATGCTGTTTTTGGCCTACGTGTTCTGCACCTGGCTGGCGAGCTGGCTGGGCAAGAAAGAGGGCATCCCGCCGCAGAAAATCTACGACCTGGGGGTCTGGCTGTTTATCTGCGGCATTATCGGCGCCCGCGTCACCTACATGATTCACTTCCGCGACCAGGTCGAATGGACGCTTGCCAGTTTTGTGTCGCTCTGGGACGGCGGCATCGAGTTTTATGGCGCGGCTATCGGCGGCGTGGTCGGCTATTGCGGCGCTTACTTTTTCATGTTCCGCAAGCTCAACATTTCCACCTTGAAGATTGCTGACATCATTGCCCCGAGTGCCGCCCTGGGTTTGTGCCTGGGTCGGGTTGGCTGTCTGCTCAACGGCTGCTGCTATGGCAACGTGGCCTGCCCCGATTGCCTGGCGATTTGCTTTCCACTGCCGACGTCGCCGCGCTATGACCTGGTAAACAAGGGCTTTCAAACCGCGGCCGGGTTCACGCTGTCAGACACCTCCGATCAGGTCGCTCTCGTCGAGCCGGGCTCGCCGGCTGCCCGTGCGGGTTTGCGCGACGGCGACGAAGTCCTGGCGGTTGACGGCAAAAAAGGCGTCCGCGTGGATGCCGCGCTTGGCTCGTCCAAGGAATGGCCGCGGGGCAAAAACGATCTCGTGCTCACGGTCCGCCATGCCGACGGCAATGTGGAGGACATCGGCCCATTCGTCCCCCGGACGATCGGCCTGCATCCAACCCAGATTTACGAGTCCATCAGCACGGGCCTGTTATTTCTGCTGCTGCTAGCCTTTTACCCCTACCGACGGCATGCCGGCGAAGTCATGGTGCTGTTCATGCTGTGCTACGCCGTGCATCGATTTATCAACGAGACGCTCCGCAACGACACGCAGCCCGTCGCATTTGATATGACATTGTCTCAAAACGGCAGCATCATCGTTTTAGTCGCGGGGCTGGTGCTGGGCGTGTGGCTGTGGCGCAAGACGCCGCGCATCGATGCTCCTCTTGCGCCGCCGTTGGCACCAATGCCTAAATAACCGTCGGCGATTCAGCAGTAGGTTCCGCTTGCCGAGCCTGAGTGCCGGAAAGTTCAGGTCCCGCTCGGCAAGCGGGACCTACTTGGCGATTCGGCAGTAGGTCCCGCTTGCCGAGCGGGACCTACTTGGCGATTCGGCAGTAGGTCCCGCTTGCCGAGCGGGACCTGAGTGCCGGAAAGTTCAGGTCCCGCTTGCCGAGCGGGACCTACTTGGCGATTCGGCAGTAGGTCCCGCTTGCCGAGCGGGACCTGAGTGCCGGAAAGTTCAGGTCCCGCTTGCCGAGCGGGACCTACTTGGCGATTCGGCAGTAGGTCCCGCTTGCCGAGCGGGACCTGAGTGCCGGAAAGTTCAGGTCCCGCTCGGCAAGCGGGACCTACTTGCGGCCAATCAGAACGACGGTATAGCCACGCGATCGCCCCCCTTCAGGCGCCGACTGGTGCGCAAATCCCGACCATCGTCCAGTTGGCCGACGTCGCCGCGTCCGGGAAAGCCGGTTGCTTGTCCAGCACCGCCATAAGGAAATTGTGCACCAAATGCGGATGGCTGCCGCCGTGGCCCGCGCCTTGCAAGAAGCTGAGGTGGGTGGCGTCGTGAATGGCCCCGGTGAACTTGCGGATCGATTCGGGCAGCCGCCCGGCGAAATCGGGCACTTTTACCCGCCGTGGAATCTGCGGCTCCGGCAGGCCGCGCATATGCAGCACCGGGTCTTCGCCCTCACACTGCTGCCATTCGAAGCTTACGTTGCTGGCGGTCACGTCGAAACTCTCGCGGTATTGGCGTGCGGTGTCGAACAGCGAGCGGGTCACCTCCGCCACGACGTCGCTGCCCTTGATCTTGAAGGTGGCCGTTTCGATGGCGAAGGGGCTGTTGTATTTCTTGATGAGCTCCTCGCGGATGCGGCCGGAGCCGTGGCAGACCACGCTTTCGGCATGCGCGAGCTTGCCCTGGGCCGGATCGCTCAGGATCGCCAGGCACGGGCTGACGCAGTGCGTGGCATACCACATCGGCGGCAGACCCGGCCAGTAATCGGGCCAACCGTCCATGTCTTGCTGGTGGGAACCACGCAGGAACTGGATGCGACCCAGCGTGCCGCGGTCGTAAAGGTCCTTGGCGAACAGGTATTCGCGGCTATAGACGACCGTTTCCATCATCATGTAGACCTTCTTGGTCTGGCGCTGCAATTCGACAATCTGTCGGCATTCTTCAACTGAGACGCCCATCGGCACGGTCGAGGCGACATGCTTGCCCGCTTTGAGTGCCGCCACGGCTTGTGGAGCGTGGTCGGGAATGGGAGAATTGATGTGAACGGCGTCAATGTTGGGGTCGGTGAGCAGCTCGTTAAAATCGGCATAGCGGCCTTTGATGCCGAATTGGTCGCCGCAGCGATTCAGCTCCGACTTGTTGCGACGGCAGATGGCGACCATCTCCGCATTGGGGTGTTGTTGGTAGATAGGTATGAACTCGGCGCCGAAGCCGAGGCCGACAATCGCGATGCGGACCTTTTTCGTGGCGGCCATGGGGATACTCCTCGCAGCTGGAATTTGTGTCAAGTGCCGTAAGATTAGGGTGTGAAGGGGAAGTCGGCAAGGATGTTTAGCCGCGACCCGGAGCGCTAGCGAGGGGAGCGCGGGCGGGGGCTTGCGTCACAGGGCAGTGACCAAGCTGCGTGGCAGGGCTTTTGACGCAAGGCGGCACCCGCGCTCCCCTGCGCTAACGCTCCGGGTCGCGGCTAAACTGGGTTTGAACCATGTCTATTTGGTCGGTCACTGCACGTTACGTCTTTCTTGTTGACGGTCCCCTGATCGCCAATGGTGTTGTACTCATTGACGGCGACAAGATCGCCGCCATCGAGCCGCGAGGTGACCAAACTGTCAACCTCGATCTCGGAAACGTCGCCATTCTTCCTGGCCTGGTGAACGCCCACACCCACCTTGACCTTACCGGCATGCGCGGTCAATGCCCGCCACAGGCGGACTTTACTCGTTGGCTGCGTGGCGTCATCAGCTTTCGCAATCGCCGTTTGCCCCGGCCGATTCTGAGCGAAGCAGCGGAGGGCATGAAGGAATGCGTCCGCTTTGGCACGCACATTAATTGGAGACATCGCGGCAACTGGCATCACCTGGCCTCAACTCAAAGATGTCGCCGTTACGGGCAGTGGTTTTCCACGAATTGATTGGCGTTTTGCCGTGGCAAGCAGAACAAGCCCACGGCAATGGCCGAGCGCTGGTTGAATTCGCTCAAAACAACACCAACTTGCCGGCCAGGCTTGAGTCCACATGCGCCATACAGCGTTAACAACGCCTTGTTCGATTCGGCTTCGGCGTTAGCGAAATCCTTGGGCGCGCCGTTCGCCACCCATTTGGCCGAATCACCAGAAGAGTTCAAATTGCTCCGGGAGCGTAGCGGAGCATTTGTAGAATTCCTGCAAGAACTCGTACCAGGCAACCTGGATGGGCTAGCCACATCGCCGGAAGACGTCGTGCAGCGTGTGTCTACCGGCTCGACCACTTTTGCTTATCCATTGCAATTACTTGTCGCCGGAGTTCGAATTGCCGCCGCATTCTTCAATCGTCTACTGCCCCCGCACTCACGCCGCCTTCGGCCATCCGCCGCATCCCTTCCGCGAATTCCTCCAACGCGGCGTCCGCGTCGCCCTCGGCACCGACAGCCTCGCCTCGAATCCCGACCTCGACATCCTTGCCGAAATGCGCTTCATCCATGAGCGCTATCCCGATTTTCCCGGCGACGCCCTGCTGCGCATGGGCACGCTGTCCGGTGCCGAAGCACTGGGCTGGGCCGACGAATGCGGCAGCCTCACCCCTGGCAAGTCTGCCGACCTCGCAATCGTGCCGTTGCCCAATGAAGAGGGCGATCCCTTCGACCTCTTGCTCAAGTCCCAATCCCGCGTCAGCCGCACCATGTTTCGCGGCCAATGGGTGACGCTATCTTGATTTGCGCCACCCGATGCCATATCACATTCCGTGAACAATACAGCACCCCTGTCTCAGAGGGTTTCTTGGATGCCACTGGGTTATCTCTGCCTGGTGCTGCACGCCCATCTGCCGTTCGTCCGCCATCCCGAGTACGACGATTTCCTCGAAGAAGATTGGCTCTACGAGGCCATCACCGAGACCTACATCCCGCTGCTGGAAGTGTTCGACGGCCTGGAACGCGACGGGTGCGACTGGCGGCTGACCATGTCGGTCACGCCGACGCTGGCCGCCATGCTCAGCGATCCGCTGCTGCAATATCGCTACGTCCGCCACATCGACAACCTCATCGCCCTGGCCGGCAAGGAAATCGAACGCACCCGCTGGCAGCCGGAGTTCAACCACCTGGCCCACATGTACCACGACCGCTTCCAGCGCTGCCGCGACGTGTTCGTCAAGCAGTACGACAACAACCTGCGTCAACGGCTTCCGCCGCTTCTTCGAGACCGGCAAGCTGGAGATCATCACCTGCGGCGCCACGCACGGCTTCTTGCCGCTGATGGACGATCAACCGCAACGCCGATGCACGGCCCAGATCGAGATCGGCTGCCGCGAGTTCGAGCGGCACTTCGGCAAGCGGCCGCAGGGCATCTGGCTGCCGGAGTGCGGCTACGTCCGACGGCGTCGACGAGCTGCTGCGCGATGCCGGCATCCGCTATTTCTTCACCGACACGCACGGCGTCCTGTTCGCCGAGCCGCGGCCCAAGTACGGCGTCTATGCTCCGATCATCTGCCCCAAGAGCGGCGTCGCCGTGCCTGGCCCGCGACACCGAATCGTCCAAGCAGGTCTGGAGCTGCCGTCGAGGGCTATCCCGGCGATTACAACTACCGCGAGTTCTACCGCGACGTCGGCTTCGACCTCGATTACGAATATCTCAGGCCGCACCTGCACCAGACCGGCATCCGCAGCCACCTGGGCATCAAGTATTACAAGATCACCGGCCGCACCGAGCACAAAGCAGCCGTACGACCCGCAAGCCGCCCTGGACAAGGCGGCCGAGCACGCCGGCAACTTCATGTTCAACCGCGAAAAGCAGGTCGAATGGCTGTCCGGCTCGATGGACGGCCGGCCGCCGCTGATCGTCGCCCCCTACGACGCCGAGCTGTTCGGCCACTGGTGGTTCGAGGGGCCGGACTGGATCAACTTCCTGCTCGCGCAAGATGCACTACGACCAGCAGACGGTCAAGACGATCACGATGCCGGAGTATCTCGACCGGCACCCGAAGATTCAGATCGCGCAGCCGTCGCTGTCGAGCTGGGGCTACAAGGGCTACTGCGAGGTCTGGCTGGAAGGCTCCAACGACTGGATCTATCGCCACCTGCACGAGGACGCCGACCGCATGGTGGAGCTGGCCCAGCAACATCGCCGATCCGCGGCAGCCGCTGCGCAGCCGGGCCCTGAACCAGGCGGCCCGCGAGCTGCTGCTGGCCCAGTCGAGCGACTGGGCGTTCATCATGAAGACCGGCACGATGGTCGAGTACGCCCTCAAGCGGACACGCGTCCACGTGCTGAACTTCAACCATCTGTACGAGCAGATCAGACACAACGACATCGACGAGCCGTGGCTCAACGAGATCGAAGCGGCGGCATAATATGTTTCCGAATATCGATTATCGGGTTTATGCGTAATTTCGGCTGCACCAACCCTCAGGATGGGCTTCGCCCACAACCCGGCTTGCAGCATATTCAATCGGATAGGGGTAGGGAGAGCCGATTGAATTCGGCTCCCCCTCCCTCCGAACCGGACGGGCGGCTTTCCCGCATCCGGCTCTCCGGTTGATAGTCTTACCCGCTAGGGGATTGACGAGCCGCAGCGTAGGCTACTTCAAGGGAGAAGTACCCTTGCCCGGCAAAGAAGGCATTGGGCCAGCGCTGATGATCCCGTCCCCGACCGCGGCCACGACGGCCCGCACGCTTACGGAGTATACTCCGCAACCGCATGCGCACCCACTTGTCCACGGAGAGGAACGTAGGCCGACAACTGTGCTGGAAGTACCCAAACCAGCCGTGGAGCGTCCGGTTCACATCCTGAATGATAACCATCAGGCCGCGGCCATTCGCTCGGGTCGTTTTCGCTCGAATCGTGTCCTTGAGCTTTTGCATGCTTTTCTTCCGGGGCCAACGGGTCAGGCGACCCTGCCGCGTGGTCTGAAAGTGAAAGCCCAAAAAGTCAAAGCCATCGACCCGCACGTCCACGATTTTGGTCTTGGTTGGGTGCAGCGTCAGACCCGCGACCTCGCACCATTGACGCACTACCGTCAACGCCTGCTCGGCCTCGGCCTGGCTGCGGCATAAAATCACGAAATCATCCGCATACCGCACCATCTCGTATCCCAGGCCCGCCAAGTGGTGGTCCAGAGGATTCAGATAAATGTTGCTCAGCAGCGGACTTAGCACCGCTCCTTGAGGCGCCCCGGCCTCGGGTTCCCATTCCTGCATGCCGTCAAGTATGCCGGCCTTCAGAAAGGACTCGATCAGTCCGAGCACCCGTCGGTCCGCGATGCGTTCCCGCAACCGGTTCATTAACCGCTCATGCGGGATCGTGTCGAAGGATATCCGATGTTAATACCCCCTTCCACCACCAGGACGGCGTCGGCGATGGCCGCACAACGCTCCAAGTGACCGATCCCGCCCATCCTCTCTATGGCCGACAATTTGAAATCATCTCCACGGTCCACGATCCAAACGGTCATGTTTTCGTCTGCTATCGCGATGGCATCGTGCTGCGATTGCCGCGTGCTGCCACCAGTCTTTTGAGCTTGGACCGCGATGCTCCTCGCGACAGACTTTGCCGGTCTGCCGTCGAGGAATTTCTCGCCCTCGTAAAGGAGTACGAGTCGTGTCCCAAGGTCAAGAGATCCCCACGTGCCAAGTCTGGGCCACGCTCGCGGCCCAAGACCGACAAGAAGTCGTCCAAGAACTGAACCACATTCTTCAGGAGGTATTCGATGCCAAGTTCCGATTTGATTCAACCGCGTCATCTGACGCGCCGGGCCGTGATTTACGTCCGACAATCGAGCCAGCATCAGGTGCTCAACAACACCGAGAGCCAACGATTGCAGTATGCGATGAAGCAGCGTGCTTGTGAGTTGGGTTGGCACGAGCAGGATGTGGCGGTCGTCGATGACGATACCGGTCGCTCGGCCACGACCACGGCGGGGCGACTCGGCTTTCAGCAACTCGCCGCTCAGGTGGCGCTGGGAGAGATTGGCGTGATCCTCGCCTACGAAGCGACGCGTCTGGCCCGCAACTGCACCCACTGGTATCAACTGCTCGATCTTTGCGGCCACGCCGGCTGCCTGATCGCCGATCGCGACGGTGTGTATGATCCCGGCTCGGTCAATGGCCGGCTGCTGCTCGGTTTGAAAGGCGCGATCTCGGAATTGGAAATGCATACGCTGCGCGGTCGCCTGATCGCAGGCATCGTCAGCAAAGCGGAACGTGGTGAGTTGGCGCTTACCTTGCCGACCGGGCTCATGCGTCGTGACGATGGCGTCGTCGAAAAGCATCCGGATCAGGAGGTAAGGGATCGCATTCAGCTGGTTTATCACACGTTGCTCGAACTGAAATCGCTGGCTCAAGTGGTTCGCCACTTTCGTGACAACGGTCTGTCAGTCCCACGCCGCGACCGCCATGGCGACATCCAATGGAGGCGCGCGACGGTTGCCAGCCTCGGTTCGATGGTGAAGAATCCCGCCTACGCCGGCGCCTTCGTGTATGGCCGCACACGCTCGTTTCAGGCCGAAAGCACGGGAAAAATGAGCCAGCGTCTGCTGCCGCCGAACCAATGGCGAATCGTCATTCGCGATAAATATCCCGCTTATATCTCGTGGGAAATCTTCGAGAAGATTCAACAGATGCTGCGTGACAACCACGCCGAATATGATCGCAACAAGACCCGAGGCGTGCCTCGCGATGGACAGGCGTTGCTGCATGGCATCCTCTACTGCGGCGAGTGCGGCCACAAACTTTGCGTGCAGTACAAAGGCGGCACGCAATATCTCTGCAATCACCTCCGCCAACAACACGGCGAGCCAGTTTGTCAGCGCTTGCCAGGCACGCCGATCGACGAGCGAGTGACAGGGTGGTTCATGGAAGCGCTGACACCCGCTGCCATCGACCTGTCATCGCAAACGCTCGCCAAGGCCGATGCACAGCGCGCCGCCCTGTTCATGGCCCGGCGTCAACAACTGCAACGCCTGCGCTACGCGGCCAACCGAGCCGAGCGGCAATATCAGCAAGTCGACCCAGAGAATCGCCTGATCGCCGCCGAACTGGAGCGACGCTGGGAAACGGCGCTCCGCGAATTACGCGAAGCTGAAGCGCGGTTGGCGCATGACGAACAACACGTACCGGTGTGGGCCATACCCGCAGACCTGCTCGAAGCGCTGCACGACATCGGCCCGCGACTGCCTGAGTTGTGGGAGCAGGGCCTGTTCTCTTCCGCACAGAAAAAAGCGGTCTTGCGTTCGCTGATCGACAAAGTGGTCGTGCATCGCGTCGGCGGCCGTCGCGGTGATCGCATCCACATCCGCGTCGTCTGGCGCGGCGGCGCGACAACAACCGTGGATCTACCCGTATCCATCGGCCGCTTCGCCGATCGTGCCGGCGCGGCCGAAATGGAAGCCACGGTACTCCACCTGGCACGCGAAGGTCAAAGCGATTCCGAGATCGCCGCTCTCCTCACCGCGCACGGCCATCGCTCGGCACGCGGCGTCACCGTTTTGCCCAGCACCGTCCGGACCATCCGCCTCCGCCACCGTGTCCTCAATCGCGAAAGCCAATCGCATCCACGCTGCGTCAAAGGCTATTGGACGATCCCCCAATTGGCCGAAAAACTGAACATCTCTCGACACTGGATCAGCGACCGAATCCACAACGGCACCATCGCCGCGGTAAAAGACGCAATTTCCAAGTGTTATCTGTTCCCTGCGAATTCGGATACGCTCAGGCAATTCAGGAAACTTATGGAAGGCAAAATCACCCGATTGGGTGGTGGAAAGGAGCATCAAGATGCATGATCCAAGTAACTTTTCAGGTCGGCATCGACCACGTACACGTGACCTTGTTTCAAGAGTTCGTCCACCCGCCGCAAGGCGTCTTTGCAGCCCCGTCCGGGCCGAAAGCCGTAGCTGTGCGCTGCAAACTCCTTCTCGAAAATCGGCTCGAGTACGTGCCGGACCGCCCCTTGTACAACGCGGTCACGCACCGTGGGTATGCCCAGCGGACGTTGCTCGTTGCTCCCCGGCTTCGGAATAAACACCCGCCGGATTGCTTGTGGTTCGTAGGAACCATCCTGCAACGCCGCCGATAGCTTCGCCACGTTCGCGTCCACATCGTCGATAAAGGCTTCGGCCGTCACGTGATCCACGCCCGGAGCGCCTTCGTTAGCAGCCACTTTCCCAGCTGCCGCCCGCAGGTTCCGCTCCGCATACACCTTGTCGTTCAGGCTAAACCATACTCCTCCTTTGACGCCCTCTTCGAGCGCTGTCAACATGCGTTCCGTCCATACCGCAGGTTCCGTCCATAGCCAGCGGCTAAGAACGTCTCCGCCTTGCGTAGCCTTTGCAGGCACTAACGACGGTGTTGTTTCCCGTGGTGCAGTCATCACGCATCCATCTTCCTGCGTCCCTTGGCTCCACCGGCATTACCCGGCTTCGTCGCTACTACGGACGCTCTGACTCCTGTGCAGCCGGCGAAGGCCGTCCTTAACCGCACAGGCCTCACGGATTCATGTACCAAGCCGTCCCAACGTCCTGTCTCCAACCACCCGGTGCGCCCGACCGTCGCTGTTCACGATGCCGTCCTCTGTTAGCGCGGTCGGCTTCCACGATCTGCCCTCGATCAGGCGTTTGGCCCCGGGCTTCGTCGTCGTGGTCTGGGTTTTGCCTTTAGGGTGCAGGCTCGCCGCAATCACCAGGCCGAATCGAGTTCGCTTTTCTACAGGCCGCTGGTTCACCTCCGGTTGCTCTCCACCTCCCCTCGCGGGGACGCAGTTACCTTCAGTTACAAACTTGAGGACCAGGTCTGAAGGAGACTCTCACTCCTCAGACTCGGTACACTTTCCGTCGCACACCCCTGCCGGCTTGCTGGCAGGTGAACGAGTTCGGCAGCTAACCCACCCGGCACGCAGTGATCTCGACCCCTGCCAGCTTGCTGACAGGTGAAGCAGTTCGACAGCTAACCTCGTCGGCCATCTTCAACCTGGAGTTTTGTTTGAAACGACCGGCATCAACTCGCTGGCGTGCTGTTAGCCACAGAACTGCTTCACCTGCCAGCAAGCTGGCAGGGGTCGGACGTGGGGCACGACGGAGGCGTTAGCCACAGAACTGCTTCACCTGCCAGCAAGCTGGCAGGGGTCGGACGTGGGGCACGACGGAGGCGTTAGCCACAGAACTGCTTCACCTGCCAGCAAGCTGGCAGGGGTCGGACGTGGGGCACGACGGAGGCGTTAGCCACAGAACTGCTTCACCTGCCAGCAAGCTGGCAGGGGTCGAAGGGTGTCCCGACTCATTGATTAAACACAAATTCCTTCGTGTTAATCAGCGCCCAGATAAGGTCCTGGTAGGAAGTCCGCAGCGCCTTGCCGTCTCGGTGGATGTGCGCCACGGCGATTTGCCGATGTTCCAGCGATGGTAGCCGGCCGAATGCCCACAGGAATAACTCGTCCACCTTCTCGGCGTCGGGGCGTGGGTCGTGCGCCAGCAGGTCTGCCCGTCCGCCGCCGCGCTTCAGCTTGGTGTCGATTTCCATGCTGTTGAGCAGGTGCAGCGCCTGGGCGAGATTGGCCTCGCTGACACGCTCGCACTCGCAAGCGCTGCTGCGCTGCGGCCGGCCGAAAACGTCCAGGAAGTACGAGGCAAAACTCTCATCCGGCAGCATGATGGCGCGGCTCGGCGCGCAATTTGTCCGCCGGCAATCCCCCGAAACCAGGAGGCGCCTTGGTCACCTGGTTGACCGCATCGTAAAGGACCTCGGCGGACATGCGCCGCGGATAAAACCGGGCGTAACTCTGCTTGTCTTGCTTGTTGAATTCATTCGGCAAGGCGCTGAGCTGATAGGTCCGGCTCTTGACGATGACTTTTACCAGGTGCTTGAGGCTAAACTTGCTGTCGATCAATTCCTTGGCCAATGCGTCGAGCAGGGCGGGATTGGTCGGCGGATTGGTGAGCCGCATGTCGTCGATGGGATCGACGATGCCGCGGCCGAAGAAGTGCGCCCAGTAGCGATTGGCCACCGCCCTGGCGAAAATAGGGGTTTTTCGCGTCGACCATCCAGTCGGCCAGACGTTCCCGCGGATCTTCCAATGCGGCGACCTTGAGCGGCTTTCGCCGAATCGAGCGGCATCAGCTCGGCAGGTTTGTTGGTCCGTTTGTTGTTGACGGCGCCGTTGGGCTTGGTGAAGATCAGCGTCGTGGGATTGGGCTGGTTATTGAAACCGCCCGGCTGCTGCTGGACCTTGCGGCCGATACGTCCGTAAAACGCGGCCATGCCCCAGTAATCGTCCTGGCCCCACTTCTCATAGGGATGGTGGTGGCACTGAGCGCAGGCCATCCGCAGCCCCAAAAACACCTGTGAAACGTCGTCCACGAACTGCTCCGGCGTGGTCACCTCGCGATACCAGAGCGTCGGCGGACATTCGGTCTCCGTCGCCGGCCGCCGCCAGGATTTCGCGGACAAACTCGTCTGTACGGCTTGTCCTTGGCGATGGCGTCCTGAATCCAGTCGTGGAAGGCGAAAGTGCCGAAGGCCCGGCCTGGTTGGCCGCGGCGTTTGACGCGCAGAATGTCGGCCCACTTGTTCGCGAACAGATAAGCATACTCGGGAGTCTCCAGCAGCCTGTCGATCAAGGCGTCGCGCTTGGATGGATTCGCGTCAGCCATGAACGACCGCACCTGGTCGGGTGTCGGCAGCGTGCCGGTGACGTCCAGCATGATGCGCCGCAGGAACTGCTCGTCGGAACACATCTCGGAGGGCACGAGCCCCAATTCTTTCCACTTGGCACGAGTGTGTTTATCGACAACCGTCTTTTCCTCGAAAAGGTAATCCGGAACGGCGACGCCCAGCGGCACCGTGGCGCGAAAGACAGCGACGTGGCCCTGGTAGCGGGCCATGATCCCCGCCTCGCCGCCCAGGTCGAGCGTGCGCACCAGGCCGGCGCCGTCGACGATGGCGATGTCCTGGTCGTTGCTTTCGTATTGGGCGCTTTGGGTCACGTCGATGACGCTGCCGTCGGAGTAGTGGGCCAGTACCGCGAATTGCTGGTGATTCTTCCGCGTCAGAATCTGCCGATCGGGAAAGATGCTGATCCGGGTGACGACCGGATCGGCGGCTGAGCCGAAGGGCGTGCCGGCGGCAATCCAGCGCTTGATCAGTTTATACTCGTCGGAATCAAGCTCCATCCGCTTGCCGCCGCCATGCGGCACCTGGCCGGCCGCCTTGAGCAGCAGCAGGCTGTTGTCCGGCGATGCGGGGAAAAGCCGCCGGCCGCGAGCTTCCTTGACGAGGGCGGCGAAGTCCATTTGCGGAATGAAGCCCAGCAGCGACAGAGCGAAGCCCTGTTGCCCGCCCGACTTCCCATGGCAGCCGCCGCTGTTGCAGCCGAGTTTGGTGAAAATCGGCACGATTTGGTTGCTGAAATTGATTGGCAGATTGACGTCGCAATCCGTGCTCGACACCGGCACGCTGACCGTTTTGTCGCCGTATTGGATCTTGACAGCCGTGACCCCGTTGGCCAGCGTCAAAATCCGGCCCGAGGTGGTGACGCGAACCACCGCTGGATCGGCGGCTTGATACGTCACTTCGCCGGTCAGGTCTTGCCGGCGGTCAACGAGGTTGGCGATGACGATCAGCTGCCGGGAGTCGCCGATGCCCTTGAGAGTTACCTCGGCTGGAAAAACGTCGAGTGACTTGACGTCGGCCGGCCTCGGCATGGCCGCGGTTTGAACCGGGTCTTGAACGGGTTGCCCGGCGGTGCGTTGGCCCGTGCAAATGAGAAACGCGCAAGCCGCGGAAATCAGCCAGCGGCGAGACATGCCGTTCATGAGTGTACCCTCGTGAAGTTAACCGTTACTTCAAGGATACCCGAATCGCGGCAACTCGCAAGACAGAAGGCGATTTCAGAGCTCGAGCATGGTCTCGCGCTTCGGGTTTGTCAGGTCCTCGCCAGGATAGCTGGAGCAGCTATTGGCCGCCGCGTCCCGCACGACGCGGAAATCACAGCTGTTGCAGCAATACTCCGTCTGCATGCCGTGATGACTTTGAAAAACCCGATAGGAGCCGCCGCACCAGGCACAGCCCTGATGCTGCTCGACGTAACAACGTTCCGCTTCGGCAAACCATTCGGCGGCGGTCCATTTACGACGTTTCATGAAGACCATTCCCATGTTCCGGACGATTGACAGCCTATTGTCACTTATATAAGCAACTCTAGCACACGGCGGAGCGTGGGGCAAATGATCGGCTGATCTTTACAGTCGTGCGTTGCCGCGGCAGTCGCCGAAGTTGCCCCCTTTTTTTTGCGCCTGGGAATCCCTAACATGACTGCGCTGAATTTGTAGGCCAGCCTTTACCGGCTGACAAACCGTCAAGCTGGAAAGCTTGATTTACGTCTTTGCGAGGGATAACCGCATGTTCCGCTTGAGCTGTTTGACCATTCTCGCCGGGGTCGTCGCCATGTCGTCGCCGGCGCCGCAGGCGAAAAACCCCGTCGTGCTCGTGGAGACATCCATGGGCAACATCAAGATCGAGTTGTTCGAGGACAAATCGCCGGTCACCGTCAAGAATTTCTTGCAATACGTCGACGACAAACATTATGACGGCACGATCTTCCATCGCGTCATCAAGGACTTCATGATCCAGGGCGGCGGTCTCGATGAGAAGATGAATGAGAAAAAAACCCGAGATCCCATCAAGAACGAATCGACCAACGGCCTTTCCAACGCACGAGGCACGATCGCCATGGCGCGGACCAATAACCCGGACAGCGCCACCGGTCAGTTCTTTATCAACGTGGTGGACAACCGGCGTCTCGACAGAACTGGTAACAGCGCCGGCTACTGCGTTTTCGGTCAGGTCCTCGAGGGGATGGATGTTGCCGACAAGATTCGGGTCGTGCGAACGGGCGCCAATGACGTGCCGGTGGAGAAGGTGGTGATCAAGTCCGTCAAGCGGTTGCCATCGAAATAACCTATCACTTCGCCGCGTAAACCCGGAGCCAGGGGTTTTGCCAGCTAGCCCGGAAAGTCCACGGGCGCGGCAAAGTCCCTGGAAATCGCCCCCGTGCCCCTTTATTCGTCGTTTATTTACTCATGCTGACTTGGCCAAACACCCTCCATCGGGCACATTTCGTCCGTAGACGGAACAACATATCGTTCTGGGTGGAGGCATATCATGAGTCTCAAATGGTCCTTGCGCGCCCTGTTGCTGCTGAGCGGGCTGTCCTACGGCCAGGCCGCTTACGCTTCGCATTGCGGCGCTTGCTGTTATCCCTCCAGCACCTGCGACGCCCCAGCGCCATTTTGCTGCCCGACGGTGCGTTCCCGCGTTTGCTACCAAACCGTTTGGGAAGACCGCGTTGAAACGCGCCTTCGTCCCGTCTACACGACCGTGATGAAGGAATGCCATTCCTCCGTTTACGAGCCGGTCTACGAACAGTGCTTCCGCACCCAGCGTTACACCGTTTGCAAACCCGTGTGGGAATCGTATGACGTGGTGCAGAAATACACGGTTTGCCGGCCTGTCTACGAACAGCATGTCAAAACCCAGCGCTACACCGTGATGAAAGAGGTTTGGCAGGAATATAGCGTGCCCGTCACCTGGACGACCTTCAAGCCGATTTACGAACAGCACGTTCGCATGCAGCGCTACACGGTGATGAAGCCGACGTACCAGGATTACCAGGTGCCGGTGAAGTGGACGACTAGCCGGCCCGTTTACGAGCAGCACGTCAAGGTCGAACGCTACACCGTGCAGAAGCCCGTCTGGCAGGAGTACCAGGTGCCCGTGAGCTGGACAACTTGCAAGCCCGTCTATGAGCAGCACGTCCGCACGCAACGCTACACCGTCATGAAGGAGGCGTATCAGGACTACCAGGTGCCTGTGACCTGGACAACCTGCAAACCGATTTACGAGCAGAAGGTCCGCACCGAGCGTTACACCGTCATGAAGGAGGCGTACCAGGATTACCAGGTCCCGGTGACGTGGACGACCTGCAAGCCCGTCTACGAGCAGCACTGCCACGAGGTATGCGAAACCTATTGCAAGCCGGTGACCGAGCAACGCCAGAAGGTGGTGACCAGCTGCAGCTACGAGCCAGTGTGGTCGACACGCTCCTACAAGGTCTGCAGCGGTTCATGGCAGGTGACGCAGCGCTACGTCCCCGGCCCCGTGACGACCAAGTGCTGCAGCACGCCGGGAACGTGGACATTTGATCCTTGCACCTGCACCAGCCGCTATTGCCCGGGGCCAACGGTGACCTACTCGGTGCAGTGCCCCGGCCAGATGGTCTGCGACCGCGTGTGGGTGCCTTGCGAAGAGGTTCGCACCGAGAAGGTGTGCCATTACGTTCGCCGCGACATCCAGAACGTGGTCACCTACCAGGTGTGCAAGATGGTCTCGTACACGGTTCGCAAGCAAATTCCTTACACCACGTGCAAGATTGTATCGGAGCAGCACTGCAAAATGGTGACCTGCAAGAAGTGCATCATGGTGCCCGAGGAAAAATGCGTGCAGATCCCGTACACCACCTGCCGCATGGTTTCCGAGCAGCACTGCAAAATGGTGGCCTGTCGCAAGTGCATCATGGTGCCCGAGGAGAAGTGCGTGCAGATCCCCTACACGACCTGCCGCATGGTTTCCGAGCAACACTGCAGCACGGTGACTTGCAAGAAGTGCATCATGGTGCCCGAGGAGAAGTGCGTGCAGATCCCGTACACGACGTGCCGCATGGTGACCGATCAGCACTGCCAGATGGTGACTTGCAGGAAGTGCATCATGGTGCCCGAGGAAAAATGCGTGCAGATCCCGTACACCACCTGCCGCATGGTTTCAGAACAGCACTGCCAAATGGTCACCGCCAAGAAGTGGGTGATGGTGCCCGAGGAGAAATGCGTGCAGATTCCGTACATGACTTGCCGCATGGAGACCGAGGAACGGTGCCAGACGGTGAAATGCTGGCGGCAAAAGACCATCAGCGAAGAGCACTGCTCCTTGGTGCCTTACACGACCTGCCGCATGGTCACCAAGGATTGCGTCCACATGGTGCCGCAGACCATCTGCACCATGGAGCCGTACTGCGTGAGCTATAAGGTTGGACGGCAAGTTCCGCTGTGTATGCCGGAATGAAGAGTGAAGAGTGAAGAGTGAAGAGTGAAGAGTGAAATGGCCCTCTTTTCACTCTTCACTCTTCACCCTTCACTCTTCAAAAGCTCCACCCGCAAGTCAGCATCTTCGAGCGCAACGCGCCGACGGACATCCACAGGCATTCGCTCAGTTGCCAGTGAACGCCAGGCACCAATTCCCAATCCATGGGCCGGCCTTTGCGGTCGACGCCGTAATCGGAGTTGCCCAGGCCCTGGACGTAAAGGAACAGCGTTCGATCGCGGGGATCTTCCCACAAATCCATGGGGCAATCCCAGGCCACGCCGCAGCGCAGCGGGCCGTGGTGGTAGGCATTGCGGAGGCTTTGGTCCACAAATCCCTGGAATGCATTGCCGGCGCCAAGGTCCTGAAAAACGCCGACACCAGGCGCGAAGATAGTCGGTCCTTGCTGAATGCCGCCATTTTCCAGGCCCGCCGGCGTCCAGCCCCGCACCGCCAACGCCACGCTGGTGCTGCCCGAATCGAGCAGCTGCAACTGCGAATAGAAATGCACGAAGCCCACTCCGCCCGGATAGCCGGAGCGACGGGGATCGAGGTAAGGATTGTCGTCGCCGAAATTCAATGTCGCCCAGGTCGGCCCGCTGTCGGCGGTGGGAAGGGCATCGCCAGGCAGGTCGTCGAAACCCTTGAGATAAGGCGGATCGCTGACGAATCCCGGAAGCATCTGGGTATGACGAATGCGCACTGCGCTCGAAGCCGGCGCACAATCCATCGGTTCAGCGCCGCAGTAAAGGGCGCTGGCCATGTCAGTGTCGAAAATGGGCCGCTGCCAAATCGGCGTCGGTTCAAGTTCCGCGGACTGAGCCGAGGCAATCCCGTGGTGCAGAAGGGCCGCCGCGACTGCCAGAGCGAACTTGAGGAAATATGGAAGGCCTTTCAAAGGGACTCTCCCCTTTTTTGCTAAGAGCCTATCCGAAAAAGGGGTCAGGCACCGTTGCCGGAACGGCCCGGAGGGTGCTGCGCACAACGGTGCCTGACCCCTTTTTCGGATAGGCTCTAAAGGGTCCTGGAATCCAACCACCGGTATCGCTCATATCGGCAAAAGAAGCTGGGGGCAAGTGCAAAATCATGAGTCTCGCCTCAGCATAGGTCCCATAGGTCGTAAAGGTCCTATATTCTGCCTCCAGCCAAATCATCCTCCCCCAGCCCGATCCCGCACGTTATACTCCAGTTTCCAGCGTTGCTTGCCATCGCGGCTCAGACACCACAGTTCCAGCGTGCCCACCTCCGTGACCTTGCTGTGCAGATGCACCGGAACGGTCCGCCCTTCCTTGCCAGCCGCTTCCAGGGTCATGGCCAACGGCGACAACTCCTCGATCTGGCCTTCCCATTCCTCCACCAGAGTGCCCACGGCATCGGCCCGGCGCACGTTGGATCCCAGGAAGCGAAAAGTCGCCGGCTCGCCGACCACCAGGCCGAACTCCTGACCGGGCACGTCGGTTTCGGTCCCCTCTTCCATGCCGAAGGGCACAACGCACAGCGCCTTGAGCGGTGGCGGACTGCCGGGAACGGCCGGCAAGGACGACTCAATGCCGACGTAATAGGCCTGCGCGGTGCCGCCCCGGATGCGGATGCCCTGGCCGCGCCGGACCAGGCCGTAGTAGGCGGCCCCGCGAGCCACGGCCAAATCGAGATCCGTGCCATGCAAATCCTTGACCGCGCCGGCGCCGGCCGCCTTGGCCCACTGGCCGAGCACGGCCGTCATGCGCTGCCGCAACGGCCCCGCCTTGAACACGCCGCCGTTGAACAGCACCGCGGTCGGCTGCCCCGCGTGTTTTTTTCCCTTTTTCTTCTTGCCTTCGTCCTGCTGGGTCAGCACCTCGGCATTGCGGCGAATGAACTCAGCCACGTGTTTGGTGATGGCGGGATCGGCGGCATAAGGCAAGCCCAGCTCCTGCAAACCCACGGCCCGCTGTTTCTTGGGGTCGGCGTCGGCCGGACATTCCGGCAAGAAACCTTCCACCAGCACCTTCTCGACCTCGGCCCGGCTCAACTCACCTTTGAGGGTGCCGCCGATCACGCGGCTGCCGCGGCCCAGGACGGTCACCGGCGCCGAGGTCAATTTCGGATCGCTGAACAGGGTTTCCTTGGCCAGCCGGCACCCGTGCCAGAGCATATGCATCTGGCCAGCGTCGAGCTTGGTGCCCTTGGCGGCGAATTGCTGGGCGGCGGCATGGGCCAGGGCCAGGTCCATGTTGTCGCCGCCGAGCAGAATGTGATCGCCGACGGCCACGCGGGTCAGCACCAGGTTGCCGGCGTCCTCGCTGACGGCGATCAGGCTAAGGTCGGTGGTGCCGCCGCCCGACGTCGCAAACCAGCACCACGTCGCCGACGTCCACCTGTTTACGCCACTCATCGCGGCTGGATTCGATCCAGGCATAGAACGCCGCCTGCGGCTCCTCCAGCAGCGTGATGTGCTCCAGCCCAGCGGCCCTGGCGGCCTCCACGGTCAATTCCCGGGCCACCGGCATCGAACGACGCGGGCACGGTCAGAATAATGTCCTGTTGCTCCAGCCGATGCGGGGCCACATCCTTGGCGATGACGTGATTCCAGGCTTCGCAAAGGTGCTTGAGATAATGCGTGGTGGCTTGCAATGGCGAAACGCGGCGGCCGTTCTCCGGCGCTTTCCACGGCAGCACCGGCTGGCGGCGGTCGATGCCTGTGTGGCACAGCCACGACTTGGCGGAGGCCACCAGCCGCGTCGGCACCTGGCTGCCAAAATTGCGGGCGAACTCGCCGACGGCAAAATCGCGGTCCGCCGCCCACGGCAATTTCAAGCTACCCGCCGGTTGTTCGCCTGGACCTGGCAAGTAAAGAAAGGACGGCAAAAGCGGCCGGGCCTCGACCGCTCCTTGCTGCACGACCTGCGGAATTTGCAAGTGCTCGATGACGGCATCGCCTTTGGCGCCGGTGTCCACGTAGGCGAGGGCGCTGTTGGTGGTGCCGAGGTCGATGCCGATGACGTAACGGGAAGAGGCCACAAGGTATCCTCTTTAGATGGGTTCACGTGTTTAGCCGCGGTCCGAAGGACCGCGCAGTCCGGCGGATCGCGGCCAACGCGCGGTCCTTCGGACCGCGGCTAAACGAGTTGTTGTTGGACGGCGGGTTACGGCGTCAGCACGCGCACCGGATACGCCACTGTTGCCGTTTTCCCCGACAGCACGTCAGTCGCCGTCAGTTCAAAAGTGAATCGCCCCTCGCGGTTGAGGGTGATGCCGAACTGCATCGGCACCACCGCCATGCTTTCCGGCACGTCGGCCTTGGCTTCGCCGTTCATCTTGGCACTGTTGGTCGGTTGGCCTTTTTCGTCAAGCACGCGCATGGTCACCTTGATGTTGGGCTGCTTGGTTTGCTGATCGCGAGCGAAGCCCACCGCCGAGAAATTGAGAAAGATAGAGTCGCCCACCACTCCCACGGGCGACCAGGCAATGGTCGCCTCTCGATCCGCTGACGTGCCGACGTTGATCAGGCCGAACGCCTTGGGCAAGACCTCGATCTTTTGTTCCTTAACGGCGGTTTTCTTGCTGGTGTTGTCGACCACCGTGACGCGCAGCAGATACACCCCAGGCGCGGCTTCCAACGGCACCTGCATGGTGGCGGCGCTCGGCAGCACACCGCCGCCCAGATAGTTCATGGCGGTGGCGGAGTGCGCGGTTTTTGCTGCATCAGCGAGGTCCCTTTGCCGTCCAGCATTTCCAAGCCAATGGCATAGGCAGCCTTGCCTTCGGCATTGAACGTCATGTTCTGCACTTCAAAATTCAAATAGACGACGTCGCCAGGAAGGTACTTGGCCGACCCACGAACCGGTCCCAGGTGGCCGTGGGTCAAGCGGTCCTTCACGATCGTCGGGCTGCCGGTCTGGGCACTGTGCAATCCCAGTAATGTCACGGCGACAATGGACATCCACATATAGAAACCTTGTAAAAAGTAGTAGGCACACTCCGTGTGCCGTGTTGTTTGCCTGCTACTATGCTGCAAAGTAGTAGGCACACTCCGTGTGCCGTAGGCGAAAACGGCACACGGAGTGTACCTACCACCATGTGTCATTTTCCTGGTAAGTTCGGGTTGCCGATCCTGACGCGGAACCCCGTGTCAGGCGTTGCAGCCGCTAAACCAAAGTTAACAAAGGCCCGGTGCATGGCGACGTAAGCGCTCTCTTGCCCCGGTTGGGCGTAGGTGAAACTTAGACCCTTGGAGGCCATGTTCTGCACGACCTCGTCCACGGTGTTGCCCTGGCAGCTAACCTGGCCGCCCAACATACTCGCGATATTGGGCTGTTTAAGCGCCTGAATCGCACCGCGCACCTGGTCGATGCAGCGATTGGCGTCCAAATAGTCCGAGCCATCGATCTGGTTATTAAAGAAGTTGAGGCGCACCTGCTGCTGGATCGCGTCAGCGGCCTTGTTCATTTTGCTGATATTTGCCAGGGCGATTTGGCCCTTGGTGCCGTCGTAGGCAGCTTGCTTAAGTAGGGCATCAAGCTGCTTCTGATCGGGTCCCTCGGTGGCGGCAGGCCACTGCAGGTTGTTGAGGTCTTTCAGCAGGCCCGTGCTGCCGGTGTTGGTGCCGCTGTTGACGTTCATTTGCCTGACGATATCCTGGGACACCGGAATGGTAGGGCCGCGCCCGCCCAATACCATGACCCGGTCAAGGTAATTCACCAGCGTATTCAGGGCCCTGCCGGAGGTTATCTCCTGAATGGCGGGGTTGTTCATGGCGACCTGCACCTGCTTGGCCTGGAGGTCAACCTGCTCGTCAGTCAGCCAATACTTATGGGCGCGTTCGTAGCCCATGACGTCGATGGTCTTGACCTTGGTGTCGAGTTTGGCCTGGTTCGCCTGTTCGCGAACAATGCGGGCCTGCTCCTGGGAAATGCCAAGGTTGCCGTAGGCATCGAGCATGGAGGCCTGGCCCTGCCAGTAGCCGCCGTACGCGGGATAGCCCCCGTAGCCGTAACCAGGCCCGGCCGGGGGCGGCGCCGGCGCTTGTGGGGGGGGGCATTGTAATAATACTGCCCGCCCGCAAAGGCCCCGCTAAAAAGCAGCAGGAGCGAGCCGATGACAACCACCGTCGGTTTTGGCCAATAAGTTCGCATCATTTCTTATCCTTCTTTGGAGGCGGGGGCAGTTGGCCCTCGGGAATCAATTGCCGCCACTGGGTCACGGCCTGGCGCCGGGCAGCCTCGTCCGCGCCGGCGTCGTAGGCGATCGTCTGACCCGCGGGCGCCAGCCGTTCCAGGTTCCAGTAAGCCAACTCCCTGATCGGCAGCGCCGCAGCTTCCAGAGCGCCGATCAAAAGCTGGTAAGTCAACGGCTCTTTGCGGTCGCTCTCATCAAATCCCTTGAGGAGCATCAGGACCGTCCGTGCCTGGGCGGGCGTATATTTCTTGGCCGTGCTGATGTGGTCGTAGAGCTTGGTGATCTGGCCATGATGGCGGCCGATCCAGTTGCGGATGGTCACCACGGCCTGCTCGCGAACATCGCGGTGCTTGGCGTTCTCCAAAGCGTCCCAAAGCCGCGGCAATTCGTCCGTCGCTCCCATGCAGGCCACCGCCACGCGCCGCTTGATTGGGCTATCTGATTTCACCATTTCATCCAAACCCTTGCCGAAATCGCCGGCCGCCAGCTTGGCGGTGACATCGCACACTTCCTTGTAGTTTTTCAGCTCAGCCAGGTCCAACTTGCGAACCTCATCCGGCAAGCCTTCAAGATGCTTGACCTCGTAGCCGGCCGACGAATCCCAGACCATCAAGGCCGGTCCGGGCGGAGCGTTGAGCGCATAGGTTTGCGAGCCGTTGTTGACGATCGCGCGGCCCTTGACAACCAGGACGCCAAAATGGACCAGCGGCTCATCCACCAATCCCTTTGGGCGAGCGCCCTGAAATTGCTTGGTGCCGGGCTCATGACGGCCAAAGCGGGCCACCAGCACAGCACTACCGGAGTCTTTGAGGGTCAATTCCCAAACCTGCTTGGCGCTGCGCAGGTGCAATGTGGTGTCCCCCGTGCCGAGGTTGGTGAACTCCACGATGCCGCGGTCAATCGTGACGTCCGCCTGGTTTTTGGCGGTTTCGTTCAGCATGATCGCCGCTTCGGTGACTGGCAGTGAATCGCCCTGGTGAAGCAAGAGCTTGATGCCGACTCGGCCGTCGGCGGCAACCAATTCAGCCTCGGGCAGACCGACAATCAGAGTCTGCGGCGGAATGGAGTCGCCCACTTTGAGCGCTTTGAAGCCATCCTTGACGTGGAGCAACAAGGCCCCTTGAATCTTGACGCATTTGGCGTCTTGACTTTTGCCTTGCCCAGCGGCGATGTTTTTACTATCGACCTGGCCCGCCGACGGCATAATGCCCCACGCCATCAGGGCCGCCAGGCCAAGCCAGGCAATACGACACGACATGTTGTCTGTTCCTTCTCGGACAAAACGTTTCGCAATCAACACCGGCACAATCTCAAGTATACGCACGGCCGGATGCCTTGCAAGCCTCGGTAAAGAAGCAGGCACACTCCGTGTGCCGTCTCGGCGACGGCACACGGAGTGTGCCTACTACTTTACCTCACTTACGCTTCGGGTTATTATGGAAGAATTCGCGGATGGCGACTTGGCTAGGCTCCCGCCAGCGTGGCTGCGCGGTTGTAATATTCCTGGCTGGTCAAGACGCCGTCCTCGATAGTTTCACGGCTGGTGCCGCTGCTGAGCTCCGCGTCCACGGCAGTCAATTCCTGAGCGCCGGCGGCACGGCCTAGCAGAGTGTTGTAGAGGCTGGCTACCCATAACGTATTCTGCCGCGCTTGGTACTCGGCGCTGCCCAGGAAACCAGCTACAACCGTGGCAAGACTGGCGCCGCCACTACTGAGCAAGGAAACCCAACTGGCGATTTCCGAGGGACCGCCGGTGCGGCCGAGCATGTCCTGGTATAACGCGGCCACGAATTGGGTGTTGCTGGAACCGACGCGGGACAGGAATTCGCCGCTGGTCACCACCACGGAAACCAGACCGGCTTCGGTAAAGCCGGCCTGAAAATCGGTTATCCAGTTGGCCACTTCAGAGGTGCTGGCTGACCTGTTCAAGTAGGTCTGATACACGCTCTGGACATAGCTTGCCCACTGCTGCTGCTGTGATGCCGCGCTCATCGACACGGAATCGGCCACGGCGTTCATGGTGCCGGACCCTTGCAAATACGCCAACCAATTACTTTCCTCACTGGATTGGATGCTTCGGCCCAGGACGTCTGTGTAGAGCCGCTGCAGCCAAATCGTGCAGACGTTGCGGTATTCCTGGCTGGTCTTGACCATCGTGGTCAGTGACGCCTGGGTGGAAGTGCCGTCGTCCAGCATGGTGCTGTAGGTGCTGATTTCCGCGGCGCCTGGCTGCCGCTTCAGGTACGAAACGTAAAGTTGGGTGACAAAGGCGACGTCCGCGGCATGCTGTGCGCTGGTGACCCCGTTGGTTCCGCCCGGAGTGCTGGGTGCGCCTGGGGTCTCGATGAATTCGAGCCGGGAATTGGTGGTGCCCACCGTCACTGTTTGCGTGATGGGCGCTGACAGGCCGCCGCCGCTGGCGGTCACGGAATAGGTGCCCGGAGGCACCTGGATGGTGTAGCCGCCGCTGCCGAATGAGGTGGTGGAACCGACGCCTGCAACGTTGATGGTCACCCCGCCCAGGCCTTCGCCGATGGCATATTGGCCGGTGCCGGCGAGGTCGTTGAAAACCGACCCGGTCAGGAACACACCGCCCGCGGTCGGCTGTGCCGTGTCGATGGTGTAATAATCGACATACTGGCCGGTGCCGTTCAAGACGATGCCGATGCCTACTTCGGATTGAACCTGGTTTGTCGCCCCGATGGAAAGCAATTGCACGCGGTGGCCAAAGCCAGGAACGCCGGCGTCGATAATCAGGCCAGCGAGGGCGTCGGCATCGTCGGTGTAGCCGGCAGCGATGCTTTCGGCCCAATTGTCGGTGTTGTAGCCCGCATTGGCGATACGCTGTCCGGGATTGAGGCCGCTAGAATCGATGTGGCCAAAGTAATTGTTGGTGTTCATATCTTGCGAATGCCCGAGGGCGGCCGCGCCGAGGAGCGGATCCCAGGCCAATGGCTGCGAAGGGGGCACGGAGGATAGGTCCAGGCCGATGCTGTTGCCGTAGGCCGCTGGATTGGCCCGGGCGTCATTGAGCTCTTCCAGAAAGAGCTGTTCGACAGCAGTCGGCTGCACGCCGGACGGCACAAGCCGGCTTTCCAACTGTTCCACCTGCAAAAAGGGGCGGCGCTGCTGGCGCACTTTGCGTAGCGAACCCACATCGGTCTCCTTTACGGACTTTCAGTGTGGAGTACGCTTTGGGTCGGGAAGGCAAAGCGAGATCCGAAATCGCGAAGCCACGGCCGGGCCACGAATTGTGGCGGCACGTCGGACATCTTATGGGGAGGGGGGTAGGAATGGCCTGACGGCCTGGTGACAAACGGCATGCTTCCTTACGCAACGTTTATTCCAGCAAGGACTAGCGCGCACGGAAATTTCTTGGACCGAAACACCGGTCCGGGACCCATGCGTGTAACTGGCGGCAAAACCCGCAGAGTTGTTTTAGCTGTCCTCTTGTGTTCCTGCGCAACAATAGGTCAACACGTTCGTGAAGGCAAACTATTTCATAAACTCAATCGTCCACCGTCATCGATGCGCAAATCGCGCGCAGAACACTTTCGTGGATTTCGTCCTCGAGGTCATTGCACTGGCACAGCACCAACACGGTGCCGGCGTCGCTGTAGAAGCAGCGTGTCCAGCAGGTATTGGTCAGGTCCAGGCTGGTAAAGCGGATGTTGTGGCCCACCGCGGGCAGGCCGGCGACCGATTCGACACACTCCTCGACTTCGATGTCCTTGTACTCGGCTTTCATGGCGTCCAGGGTTGCCGCCAGCATGTCCTCGACGCTCGGCAACGCCGCGTTGACGGCCAGCAGCAGAAATGCCGTTTGTGGACTCTGCACCGACACGGTCCAGCCTTCTTCGCTGTCCTCGCGTTCCAGTCGCCAGTTTTCGGGATAAAGAAACTTTATCCCGGCGTCGTCGAATTGGGCTGCCATGACTTCATTATATCCACCAATGGTAAGCTCGCCCTGGCTGCCCTATCATGTTTCTCATGCACACTGATTCACACCATCGACCAGGTTTCGACGAGTTTCTCCAGCTAGCCCGCCAAGGCAACGTCGTGCCCGTTTATCGGCAGCTCATCGGCGACACCCTGACGCCGGTCACCGCCTTCTGCAAAATCCAGGAAGGCGACTGGGCGTTCCTGTTTGAAAGCGTCGTGAACGGCGAGCGGCTGGGGCGCTACAGCTTCCTTGGGGCCGGGCCGTTTCTCCGCTTTCAGGCATTCGACAGGCGCGTGCAAATCCAGCGCAGCGGCAAACCCGTCGAAGAAGTCGAGCACCCCGATCCCTTGCGTCTGCTCGAGGAAACGCTGGCAGCCTATCGGGCGCCGCATGTGCCTGAACTGCCGCGCTTCGCGGGTGGCGCGGTCGGCTTCGCCGGCTACGATACGGTTCGTTACGCGGAACGGCTGCCCAGGGCCCCGGCCGACGATCGTCAATTGCCCGACCTGTGTTTCGCGCTCTACGATCGCATGGTTATATTCGACCACATCAACAAAACCATCGCGGCCGTGGCGCACGCTCATTTGCCGGCAGGCAACGGTCAGGATTCTCCGCTTGGCAGGGAGGAGGCTCAACGCTGCTATAACGACGCTTGCGGTCGTGTGGATCGGCTGGTGGAGCGTCTGCAGCAGGGAGTGGCCGATTTGCAGCTGACCGACATCGCTCCCATCGGCGAAACCCGCCGCGTTTACACCTCGAATTTCGGCCCCGGCGAGTTCGAGCGGGCCATCGACAAATGCAAGGAATACATCAAGGCCGGCGACATTTTTCAGGTCGTGCTCAGCCAGCGTTTGACGACCGAAACACGAGCAAGGCCGTTTGACATTTACCGGACGTTGCGGGTCGTCAATCCCAGCCCTTTCATGTTTTATCTCAAGGCGGGGCCGCTCTGCCTCGTCGGCACCTCGCCGGAGATCATGGCTCGTGTCGAGAACGACGTCGTCACTATCCGCCCGCTGGCCGGCACGCGGCGCCGCGGTAAGACGGACGAGGAAGACAACCGCCTGGCCGCCGAATTGCTGGCCGATCCCAAGGAGCGTGCCGAGCACATCATGCTCGTCGATCTGGGCCGCAACGACGTGGGCCGCGTCGCGCGCTTTGGCACCGTCGAACTCAGCGACGTGATGACGGTGGAACGCTATAGTCACGTCATGCACCTGTGCAGCAACGTTACGGGGCGGCTGCAACCGGGCAAGACGGCGTTCGACGCCTTGCGGGCCTGCTTGCCGGCTGGGACGCTGAGCGGCGCGCCCAAGGTGCGGGCCATGGAGATTATCGACGAGCTGGAACCGCAACGCCGCGGGCCTTACGGCGGAGCCGTGGGCTACATCGATTTCACCGGCAACATGGACACCTGCATCGCCCTGCGGACGATGGTACTCAAAGGACAAACTGCTTACGTGCAGGCGGGAGCAGGCATCGTTTACGACAGTGTGCCGGAAAAGGAACGCGAGGAGACCATGAACAAGGCGATGAGCTTGCTGCGGGCGCTGGAGATCGCGGAAACGCAGCTTTGAAGTCGACCTGCCGGATTTCGGAGCAAGATCCGGCCAAAACGGCGGATTAGCAGGAATTGTCCGCACAATGGTAGCACAAAGTTCGCTGTCGATCAAAAATCCCCGTTTTTCGTAACCATCGCCAGATCCATCGACAACCCGGCTTCATCATCCAACTGCTTTTCCACCGCTCCGCTGTTTCCTGTGGTGATGGTGACGATAACTGCCGTGCCATCCGCCTTCAATTTGGAATCCAGTTGAACGCTAACCTTGATTGCCGAAGACACCACCGTCACGGTTGTTTGCGAAACCCTGTCATGGGGCACGTGCTTGACCAGCTTCCAAGACACCGTGATTGTGGTGTCGCTTTTCCCGGTTATGTTGCTTTTGCGAAACACGCAATGGATGGACTCGCTTTCATCGTTGGCGTTTTTCACGAGGCGTTTCGTTTGTTTTGAATCGGCCAATTCCTTAATGGCCAAACGAAGATCGACAAGTGCCTTGTCTTGATTGCTAACGGTGTTCTGTAGATTGATCGTTGCCTTGGTCAATTCTTTGATGGAGTCGTCTAAACGAGTATAAGCAGTCCAGGCGAGCGCCATAATGGCTGCGCCGATTAGGGCTGCAACACTAACCATCGGCCAAAAATTTTTGGCAATCGAAAGCAGCGGGCCAATATCTCTGAGCAATCCGTCCACTTTGACGGTCCCAGACACCGCTTCGCTAGAAAGGACATCGACCTTGCCGGCAAGGGCATCGACCTTGGTTACAATCTCTTTTCCCCAGTCCGAAGTTGGTCCAGGCATGTTGCTGCTCCCCACCGCCGGCATTCTGCCCCTCCCCGTGGCTGAATCGTCTCCGTGGTCAAACTGGCCAGCTGTTCACAATGCTAACCGGTACGCATCGTCTTGTCTGGCAGCTTCCGCAATTATGTCCTTTGCTCCCCGCAAGTCCACTTCCGCGACGGTGCGCCCATCAGGGTACAATCCAGCCCATGGAAGACTCCACCGATAAGCCCTCCGAACCGGGCACGCCGTTTGGCCGCTTCAAGGAACTGGCTCGCAAGGTAGTGTCGGTGCCGAAAAAGCAAGCGGGCCGCAAGGAAATGGCCCAGCAGCGGAAGCGTGCGGCCAAGCGGCGCGAAAAGTAAACCAGACCGTCTCTAGAAGTCCAGTATACCGTCAACAACCGTGGTGAGTTAAGTATATCAATGCCATTGGAAAGGTGCCAACGATGTCGACATTTTTGTTCGCACGCCCATCGTTCATCGAAGGATTTTCCCGCGTATTGGACATCGGCGACAGGTTAAACGACTACAATCGCGCTTCAACCCAAGGGCAGGCGGATTTTTTGGCAAAGCTAGCCGACTGGCTGGCTGTGGGGGAGGACATTCAACGCGCCGGATTGACAGAATGTCAGAACTTGCTTAGCCAAGAATGATGCAAGCCATCGAAAAATCCAAAGCCGCTCGACATTGAATCACTGGCCTACTTGAAAACGCCAAAATAAAAGCTAAACAGCTGCGTTCGGTCCTCCGGCCCCGTTACGATCGGAAAGCCGAAATCGAGAGAGATCGGCACCTGTCCGAGCAGATCGGGCAAGGTGATGCGCAGGCCGACGCCGGCCGCGACGCGGTAATCATGAATGCTGAACGAGGGCTCCACCGTTCCGGTATCCAGAAAAAAAGCGAGCCGCAGGGTTTCGTCAGCCGTGATCGGCACCTGGTACTCGGCGCTGTTGATAAACATGAAATCGCCGCCGACGTTGAAACCGTTGATAAACGGCCCTACCCCACGGAACTCGAAGCCGCGCAGGCTCTGGATGCCGCCGGCAAAGAATCGCTCGAAGACCGGCGTCTCGTCGCCCGCCCAGGCCAACTGGCTGCGTAGTGAGAGGACCTGCCTACCGGTGTTGTCGGGCTGCTGCCACAGCGTGAAATAGGCGCTTCCCGACAGCGTCAAAATCGGCGCCGTGAAGTCGCCCAGCAGCTCTTCATAAGTGAACGAAAGCAAACTCCCCTGCGTCGGATGCAGGAAACTGTCGCGGTCGTCGCGAGTGATGGTGAAGCTCGGAGCCACCACCAGGTTGTCGCCGATCACCGAGGTGTAGGCCGGCGGCGCATAGGGCGGCACGTTGCTGATGTTCACGTCCTCCACGCGCAGGCCGACGCTGGCGCTCCAGTAGCGGTTGAACTGATGGCCCAAAGCGAGCTTGAACCCGATGCGGGTTTCGAGATCCTCGTTATTGGTGCGTTCGTAGTAATAGCCGCTGGTTGACAAGCTGTACGGCTCGTCGAACAGGTAGGGCTCCCGGAAGCTGGCGGAGTAGCGCTGCACCACCGTGCCGGGCACGGCTTCGAGCCGAAACTCCTCGCCGCCGCCGCGAAAGGCCCGCCCCTCCCAGATGTCCTCGATGCTGCACGGCGGCCGAAACAGGTCGAAGTTGCGCTCGTTGACCACGATGCTGCCGGTGAGACCCGCGTCGGAATTGACGCTGGCGCCAACCATGAGGCTGGTGGTCGTCGTCTCCTTGACTCGGACCAGAATGTCCTTGAAGTCGCTGTCAAGGTTGTCGGTTGGCTCGATGATGGTGACCGTCGGCGGAACTTGCCTGTCGAACAGATTCGACTGGGCCAGCTTTTTTTCGGCTTCGCGCAAGGCAGGGTAGCTAAGGGTTTGTGCTGGGCGGATGCCTTCCAGGTAATGAAGGATCACGTCCCGTCTTGTGACAATGTTGCCATCGACATTTATCTCGCCCACCTTGTATGGCTTGCTCTGGATCACCTGATACTGTGCTTGCACCGAACCAGGCGCCGGTTGTGGGAGCACGTCCTGGGCCCCAAGACAATTGCCGCTTATCAGCAACAAAAGACCGAATGTCAAAAAGAAAAAGCCATACCAACCCGAAGCGTAAGCGAGGGCTAATATCATCCCTCGCTTGCGCTCCGGGTTGGTATGGCATGGCTCGCTGCTCGCCTTAAAGCGGAAACGGGCAATACGAAAAGGTAGGCGGCAAAGCAGCATGCATTGATGATCCAGTGAGAGGGAGTAAGGCGTGGCACGTTGGAAACGTGCCGCCACGCTGTCTTACTTGAACACGCCCACGTAGAAGCTGAACATCTGCGTGCGATCGTTGGCGTCCCTGACAATGGGGAAGCCGAAGTCCAGAGCGATCGGCACCTGGCCGAGCATCGGCACCGAGATGCGCAAGCCGACGCCCGCCGAAACGCGGTAGTCGTGAATCCCCGCCGTCTGCTCCACCGTGCCGGAATCGACGAAACCGACCAGGTAGAGCATGTCGTTGGCCAGGACCGGCACCTGATACTCGACGCTGTTGAGGAACATGAAATCGCCGCCGATGTTGAAGCCGTCGATGATCGGTCCAACGCCGCGGTATTCGAAGCCGCGCAGACTCTGAATGCCGCCCGCGAAGAAGCGCTCGAAGACAGGAGTATCGTCGCCCGCCCAGCCCACCTGGCTGCGGAACATGAGGACTTGCCGGCCGCTTTGATCGGGCCGTTGCCAGATCGTGAAATACCTGCTCGCCGATAGGTTCAGGATTGGCGAGGTGAAGTCGCCCAGCAGCTGTTCGTAAGTGAAGGAGACCAAGCTCCCTTCCGTCGGGCGCAGGAAGCTGTCCCGGTCGTCGCGGGCAATGGTGATGCTCGGGGCCACCACCAGGTTGTTGCCCTGCACCGAAAGGTAATCGATGGGCGCGTAGTACGGCACGTTGCTGACGTTCACATTCTCCAAACGCAAGGCGATATTGGCGCTCCAGTAACGGTCGAACTGATGGCCCAGGGCAATCTTGAAACCGATACGGGTTTCGAGGTCCTCGTCGTTGGTGCGCTGATAATAGTAAATGCTATCCGACAAACTGTACGGCATGTCGAACAGGAAAGGCTCCCGGAAGCTGGCGGAGTAGCGCTGCACTTCGGTGCCGGGGACGGCTTCGATCCGAAACTCCTCACCGCCGCCGCGCCACGCTCGGCCCTGCCGAGATGTCGTCGATGCTGGTCGGCGGCCGGAAAAGATCGAAATTGCGCTCGTTGAGCACGATGCTGCCCACGAGGCCGGCGTCGGAGTTGATGCTCGCTCCGAACATCAGGCTGCCGGTCATGGTCTCCTTGACGTTGACGAGAACGTCCGCGTATTCGCTGTCCGGGTTGTCGTTGCGTTCGATGACGGAGACCGTCGGCTTGCTTTCCTGGTCGAAGAGGTTGGAGCGGGCCAGCTTTTTCTCGGCGTCGCGCATGGCCGGGTAGCTAAGGTCCTGACCGGGGAGAATGCCGTCCAGGAAGTGCTCGACGACCCGCTGTTTGGTGATTTCATTGCCGACGACGACGATCTCGCCGGCCTTTCTCTTTTTGCGCTCAATGATTTGATAGTTGATGCGGACCACGCCAGGCTCGACCTTGGGGTCTGCAAAGACGAGGTCCTTTTGCACGACGACAGGGAAACCGCGGTATCCGTAAAGATCGGTGATGTTGCGGACATCCTTTTCGACGACGCGTTCATCGTAAGTATCGCCCTTGTGGATCTGGAGGATGCTCAACACCTGGTCCTGGGGGAGGAATTGCGCCCTTTGACGGCGGTGCCCTGGACGTGGTAGCGCAGGCCTTCGGTGATGTGAAACACGATGTCCACGAATTGGTGATCGTCGGTGAATTGCAGCTCGCGGGTCACCCGGGCATCAAGATAGCCGTTGGTCTTGTAGTACTCTTCCAGCTTGGCGGTGTCCTGCTCGATGCCGGCAGGGTTGAACTTGCTGCTGAACAATTCCACGCCCATGAACCGTTGCCAGGTGTCGACTTGCTGGCGCAAGCGGGGCGAGGTGGCCAGCGTGTCGTTGCCGGTGAATGAGATATAGCGAATGCGGACGACGGGGCCTTCGGTGACGTTGAAGACAACACGCGTGTCTGATGGATTGCCGCCTTCCTCCAATTTGCAGCTGGCGAAAAAGCGGCCGTCTTTCCTGTAATAATCCGTAATGGCGAAGCAGGCCCGGCGGTTTTGGTCGGGGTTGAGCGGCAGGCCGCGCTTGAGGCCGGTGATGGCTTCCAGTTCCTCGGGCTTGGTGTGGTGGGCGTATTTGAAGACAATGTCCCGCACCAGATTGGGGTACTCCTCGACGATGAAATAAACGGTGATTGTTTTGGTTTCCTGGTTGCGCTTAAAGTCCACCCGCGGCGTCTTGAAGGTCTTCATGGCGCCTAACCGGGTGAGGTCTTCCTGCACGGTGGCGGGATTGTACGGTTGGCCGGGCATGGTGCGGAGCGACGCCTTGACCTGCTGGGGCGAAATGCTGTGCAAGCCGACGATGATCACATCATCCACGGTCTCCTGGTCGCCGCCGGGCGTTTGCCCGTACCCCAGCCTGGACCGTGAGCGCAGCTGCGGCGAGCAAGCCGGCTAGCAGGAGAAGCCTGCCCCACGCTGGCGCCGCGACCGATCCGATGGTGCCTACCGTCCGTCTCATTGGCCGTATCCTCATGTCTCGATGCCGATTCCGGCACGTTGGGAGGGGGGCTGATAGTCAACTTGAAAAAAAAAGTCAAGACCAGGTGGTTTTTTGCCGACTGGGGACCCAAACCACCGCCCGCACGCTCTCATTTTTCGTGCTAGGCTTTACTATTGCGGTCATTCCCCCGACGAAGATGCGCGCTTCGTCCGACCATGAAAAAGGTGCAGTCATGCCAGCACACGAGTCCCATTACCTCGGCAAAGCCATTCGCATTCTTGCGCCTTTGCATCCCCATTGTTGGCGCTTTCGCGGTCATCGTGCTGCCGATCTCCTTCGCCCTGGCGTGGTATCGTGAGACCGAGGTGATTGCCGCGGCCAATCTTGTCCCGGCGATTGTTTGCGGGCTTATCGCCAGTCTTTTCGTCCTGGTGTTCCACCTGAAAAAAGAGACAGCGGTCTTTCCGATCAAAACCAGCTCGGACTTCCTGGATGCGTGCCGGGCGGCCTTGAAGGATCTCGACTGCGATGTTGCCCAAAGGGCGGAAAACTCCCTGGTTTCCTGGCCGTCTTTCCGCGGCTTGCTGCTGGGCGGCCACATCCAGATTCAAGCACATGGCAGCGAGGGGTTCATCACCGGCCCCAGGCTCATTGTGGACATCCTCCGCAGCCGGCTGCGGCTCCAAAGTCACATCGCCGGCATCGAGCAGAATATCCGCGACAGCCGTGTCCGGCTCCGCCAGGCCGGCCGCACACTCAAAAGGGTGGAAATCAGCCTGCGCATCAAGCCCAACCAGTGGAGCGCGGCTGGGGAGACGTTGATCAAAAACCTGCTCGAGGCCGGGGCGGAAGTTTGCTGCGAGGTGCACTTGCTGGCCCACAGCACGGACGGCATTCGCGAAGCCGTCGTCGAAGGGCCGATCCGCGAATGGCTCCAGAAAGAGCAAATCCAGGCCGAGATCCACAAGGACCAATCCTGCTGGGACATGAAAATGGCCCAGGAACAATCCGAAGACACGGTCGTGGTCCAGACCGAGCAATAAATCCGATCACACCAGATCGAAGGGACACAGGCTGGAAGCCTGTGCTACAAGTAGCACAGGCTTCCAGCCTGTGCTACAAGTAGCACAGGCTTCCAGCTGTGCTACAAGTAGCACAGGCTTCCAGCTGTGCTACAAGTAGCACAGGCTTCCAGCTGTGCTACAAGTAGCACAGGCTTCCAGCCTGTGCCCTCATTGCTCCGGCAGATCCCGCAGCGCGTCCGCGAAAGCATCAGCGCTGCGATAGCGGCTTTCGGGGTTGCGTTCGACGGCTTTCATCAAAACCCTCGCGGTGTCATCATCGAGGCCCGGGGACAGATCCCTTGGGTCGCGGCCGGGGTTGTTAATGTGGCTTGTCAATGTGTTTTGGCTATTGGCGGCTTTTTCCCACGGCAGCTGCCCCGTGAACACTTCGTAGGCCGTAACTCCCATGGCGAAAAGATCGACGCGGTGATCGGTGGTGATTCGCTTGATGAGCTCCGGCGCCAGATACTCCGGCGTGCCCGTGCGATTGCCCGGCCTGCAAAACTCCGGCTTGTAAGGAATCGCCAGCCCAAAATCAATGACTTTTACCTCGCCTTCCTTGTTCACCATGACATTGCGCGGGCAGATGTCGCGGTGCAAATAACCGCTTTTGTGAATATAACCGATGGCTTCCGCGAGCTGGACCAGAATCGCGACCCGGTGGCCTTCCATCGCGGGGCTTTTGGTCTCGATCATGAAGTTCAGGCCCATCCCGTCGATCAGCTCCATGACCAGGTACTGCTCGCCTTCGGTCGTCATGCCGTGCTCGTAGGTTTGCACGATGTTTGGGTGTTGGAGCTCCATGCAAATGACGCCTTCACGCGGCCGTTTCAGGCCCGGAAAACGTGCTTCGAACCTGGCGGTTTTTGTCTTGTCGAGAACTTTCAGGCACACGGTTCGGCCCATGTTTGCGGTCGACGGCCCGCCAGGCCTTGGACATGCTGCCCTGGCCCGTGCGGCCCAGCAGCTCGAAGCGCTTGGCGACGTCGGCGATCGGCAAGCTGTCCTTGGATTTGCCGGCGAACAGCTTTTTGAATGATTCGAGAATGCTCACGTCTAATGTTCGCAATAGTCGATGATCCGGGCCACTTCGGTGCGCAAGTCTTTGCGCTCGGCACGATGCGATCGACGAAGCCGTGCTTGAGCAAAAACTCGCTGGTCTGGAATCCCTCCGGGCAGTTCGAGCCGCACGGTGTTCCAGATGGTGCGCTTGCCGGCGAAGCCGATCAGGGCGCCGGGTTCGGCCAGGGTGATGTCGCCCTGCAGGGCGAAGCTGGCCGCCACGCCGCCCATGGTCGGGTTGGTCAGCATGGAAATATACAGGCCGCCCGCCTGATCGTAGCGTGCCAGGGCCGCCGAGACCTTGGCCATTTGCATCAGCGACAGGATGCCCTCCTGCATGCGGGCGCCGCCGCCGGAGCCGCTGACCAGGATCAAGCGGCAGCATCAAGCGCGTCGCCTCCTCGGCGGCCCGCGTCAGCTTCTCGCCCACCACCGAGCCCATGCTGCCGGCCATGAACGCGAAATCGGTCACGCCGAACACCACCGGCCGGCCGCGAATGAACCCCTTGCCCACCACGGCGGCGTCGGGCATGCCGGTCTTCGCCTGCTCGGCCTTCAGCCGCTCGCGTACAGGACGCGGTCCTTGAACTCCAGCGGATCTGCCGGCCAGAGATCGGTGAACCATTCCTCGAAGCTCTCTTCGTCGAGCAATTGCCGGATGCGCTCGCGGGCCGGCACGTAGAAATGGTGATGCGCACTCGGGGCAGACGTTGAAGCGGGTTTCGGCTTCCTTGCGAAAGATGGTCGCCTTGCACTGCGGACAGCGAATCCACAACCCTTCCGGCACGCCACGCTTGCCCCGGCCAGCCGTTGCCATAGATCCTTGCTGCCCCCATAGTAGCGTAGGCACGCTCCGCGTGCCGTCCGACGAATCGCACGGCACACGGAGTGTCGCACTTCGCTATGCTGTTTCGACAGCTTGCGGGTCAGTCAACTGTCGTCGATCTGCGCCAATGCCGCGAACGGCGTGCCTTCGACGTATTCCAGAAACGCCCGCCGCCGGTGGACACGTGTTTCATCTTGCTGTCCAGCCCGAATTCCTCGACCGCCTCGGCTGTTTCGCCGCCGCCGACGATCGTGACTGCCTTTCGGGCATCGGCCATCGCCTCGGCAATCGCTCGCGTGCCCTTGCTGTAGGGCTCGTCCTCGAACTTGCCGAGCGGGCCGTTCCAGACCACCGTTCCGGCCGCGGCGATTTCTCGGCAGTACAGCGCGATCGTCTTCGGCCCGATGTCCACGCCGATGGCAGCCGGCGGGGATGTCGCCCTCGACCACTCGCGCCGTTTGCGGAGCGTCGATCTTGTCGACGACCAGATGATCGACCGGCAGAACGATCTTGACCTTGGCCCAATTGCAGCAATTCACGGGCCAGCGTCGAGCTTGTCGGCTTCGGCTTTGGAACCGCCGATGCCCCGGCCCTGGGCCTTCATGAACGTGTAGGTCATGGCTCCGCCGATCAGCATTTTGTCGACGCGGCCGAGCAGGCTTTTGATGAAGCCGATTTTGTCCGACACCTTGGCGCCGCCGAGGATGCCGACGAACGGCCGCGGCGGCGAGGCCAGCAGTTTGTCGAGGATCTCCAGTTCCTTGGCGACCAGCAAGCCGACCACGCGCGGCTTGCCGGCCATCGCCGCGGGCACGGCGACCATCGAGGCGTCGCCGCGGTGGCAGGTGCCGAAGGCGTCGTTGACGTAGACATCGCCAAGTCTGGCCAGCTGTTCGCGCAAACGCTTGATCGCCCGCTTGCTCGCCGGGATGGAAGCGCAGGTTTTCCAGCACCAGCACCTCGCCCGGCTTGAGTCGCCTTGGCGGCCGCTGTCGACCTCGGGGCCGACGACCTCGTCGACCTTGTCGACCGGCTTGCCGAGCAGTTCGCGCAGCCGCTCGGCGACGCGATCCATGCTGAAGGGGGCGTCTTTCTTGGGATCGCCCTTGGGTCGGCCCAGATGGCTCATGACGATGACCGCCGCGCCGCCGTCGAGCAGTGTCTGGATCGTCGGCAAGGCGCCGCGGATGCGCCGGTCGTTGGTGATGTTGCCCGCGGCGTCCAGCGGCACGTTGAAATCGACGCGCACCAGGACGCGCTTGCCGCGCAGGTCGGTCAAGTCTCGTCAAGGGTCTTCTTGGCCATGGCTTGCACTCCACCGCGATAAGCACGCTCTGAACGCGCTTCGCTGGCGTGGCTCAGCTTCAGCCCTTGCTGATCATGTACCGCAGCAGATCGACGCAGCGGTTGGAGTAGCCCCACTCGTTGTCGTACCAGCTGACCAGCTTGAAGAACCGGCTGTTCAGCTCGATGCCGCGGCCGGCGTCGAAGATGCTCGAGTGGGCGTCGTGGATGAAGTCGCTGGAGACGACCTCGTCGCCGGTGTAGGCCAGGATGCCCTTGAGGTAGGTCTCGCTGGCCTTCTTCATGGCCGCGCAGATCTCCTTGTAGCTGGTCTCCTTCACCGTCTTGCACGGTCAGATCGACCACGCGACACCGTCGGCGTCGGCACGCGGAACGACATGCCGGTCAGCTTGCCCTTCACCTCGGGGATGACCAGGCCGACCGCCTTGGCCGCGCCGGTGGTCGAGGGGATGATGTTGATCGCCGCGGCCCGGCCGCCCTTCCAGTCCTTCTTCGACGGGCCGTCCACCGTCTTCTGCGTGGCGGTGTAGCTGTGGATCGTGGTCATCAGGCCTTCCTCGATGCCGAAGCCTTCCTTCAGCAGCACGTGGACCACCGGCGCCAGGCAGTTGGTCGTGCAGCTGGCGTTGGAGATGATGTTGTGCTTGGCCGGGTCGTACTTCTCGTGGTTGACGCCCATGACGACGGTGATGTCCTCGCCCTTGGCGGGGGCGGAGATGATGACCTTCTTGGCGCCGGCGGTGATGTGGCCCTTGGCCTTCTCCGCCTCGGTGAACAGGCCGGTCGACTCGATGACGTACTCGACGCCCAGCTGCTTCCAGGGCAGCGCGGCCGGGCCTTCCTTGACGGCCAGGCACTTGATCTTGTGGCCGTTGACGACCAGCACGTCGTCCTCGGCCACGGCCGGCGCCGATTTCTCGCTGGTGACCGTGCCGTTGAAATCGCCCTGGGTGGAATCGTACTTCAGCAGGTAGGCGAGGTTGTCGGCCGGCACGAGGTCGTTGACGGCGACCACGTCGAGCGTCTTGCCGAGCAGCCCCTGCTCGACCAGGGCGCGAAAGACCAGCCGGCCGATGCGGCCGAAGCCGTTGATGCCCACTTTGACAGCCATGCGTGAACTCCTTGCCGGCTACTGCTGCAGCTGTCAGCTAGCGGCTCAGGCAACGTGCGCGGCCGCTGATAGCCGATGCAACAGTGCCTCAATACGGTATTCGCATATCGCTTCGACGGCTTGTAGTCGAGAGGCGTCGGCGTTTCAGCAGCACTGTCGGATGCTCCAGCTGAGAGCAGAGGGCAGTCATGGCAAATGTCGATTCGCGTGGCGGTGACGGGAGCGGCGGGACAGGTGGCCTATGCCATGCTGGGCCGGCTGGCCTCCGGCGAGGTCTTCGGCCCGAACACCAAGGTCATCCTGCAACTTCTGGAGATCACGCCGGCGATGCCGGCCCTCGAAGGCGTCGCCATGGAGCTGGACGATTGCAGCTTTCCGACGCTGCAAGACATCGTCGCTCACCGACGATCCCGAACAAGGCGTTCAAGGACGTGCAACTGGGCGCTGCTGGTCGGCTCCTTCCCGCGCAAGGCAGGGCATGGAACGCAAGGATCTGCTCGGCATCAACGGCAAGATTTTCGTCGGCCAGGGCAAGGCGCTGGCGGCCAACGCGGCCAAGGACGTGCGCATCCTCGTCGTCGGCAATCCCGTGCAACACCAACTGCCTGGTCGCCTACAACAACGGCCGGGACATCCCCGCCGAGCGCTGGACCGCCATGACCCGGCTCGACCACAACCGGGCCCGCAACGCCCTGGCCAAGAAAGCCGGCGTCGCCAACGAGGACGTCACCTGCAGGTCACCATCTGGGGCAATCACAGCAACACGCAGTATCCCCGACTTCACCAACGCCAAGATCAAGGGCAAGCCGGCCACCGAAGTCATCACCGATCGCGCCTGGCTGGAGAACACGTTTCGTGCCGCAGTGCCAGAACCGCGGCGCCGCCGTCATCAAGGCCCGCGGCTCCAGCTCGGCCATGTCGGCCGCCAACGGGGCCCTCGATCACGTCAAGAGCTTGCTGCAGCCGACGCCCGCCAACGACTGGGTCAGCATGGCGGTGGTCTCCAAGGGCGAATACGGCGTGCCGGCGGGACTGGTGTTCGGCTATCCGTGCCGCACCGACGGCAAGGGCAAGTACAGCGTCGTGGAGGGCGTGAAGCTCGACGCCTTCGGCCAGGAGAAGTTCGCGAACACGCTCAAGGAACTGGAAGAAGAAAGGGAAGCGGTCAAAGATCTTATTTGAACCTGCGTTTTCCCTTGCAACCTTGGCCGTTGTCGCGTAACTTGAAGTCTGAGTGGTCCTTCAGTCCACCCGGCCCGGTGTTGCTGCCACCAAATCGCGAGCGGCGCCGGCTAATCCCCTTGCCCCATTGATTGCGCACCCTTGCGGAGAACTTTTTCATGGCCAAGTCTCGCGGCGATTTCACCGAAATCCTCCTCAAACGCCAGGTCCTCGGTCCCGATCAGCTCAGCGAAGCCAAGGCCATGCAGCAACAGACTGGAGCTAAACTCCAGGACGCCATCGTCAAACTCGGCTATGCCACCGATGAAGAAGTCATGTCGGCCATCGCCGAGTTCCACGGCATGCAATTCGTCGACTTGAAGGACGTCACCGTGCCGCCGTCCGTGATCGAATTGGTGCCAGAATCGGTGGCCCGCGAAAACGTCGTGCTGCCCATGTCGCAGGAAAACGGCGCCCTCAAAATTGCCGTCTCGGACCCCGGCGATTTCGACACGCTGCAAAAACTCCAGTTCATCCTGAACAAAGATATCCAGCCCATGCTGGCCGCTCGCGAGCAGATCATCGAGGCGATCAACCGGCACTACGGTCAGACTGAAACCGAATCGGTCGACTCGATGCTGCAGGAGTTCACCGACACGCAGATCGACTTTACCGAGACGGAACAAACGTCCAGTACGTCTTCCGCCGACGAATCGAATGCCGCCGGTCGTTAAGCTCGTCAACCTCATCATCGCCGAGGCGGTCAGCCTTAGAGCGAGCGACATCCACATTGAGCCGTTCGCGGACCGCATTCGGGTGCGTTACCGCATCGACGGAGTGCTGGTCGAACGCGACAGCCCGCCTCGGCGTCTGCTGGCGCCGCTGACCTCCCGCATCAAGATCATGGGCGGCATCGACATCTCCGAAAAGCGACGACCGCAGGATGGTCGTATCAAAATGTCGTTGCAGGGCAAGCACTACGACTTGCGCGTCAGCATCCTGCCCACCACTCACGGACAGTCAGTGGTCATGCGTATCCTCGATCGCGGCAGTATTCAAGTGTCCATTAAAGATTTGGGTTTCATGGAGGATGATTACAAGCGATTTCAAAGCATCATCAAACGGCCCAACGGCATCTTCCTGGTCACCGGCCCCACGGGTTCCGGCAAGACAACGACGCTGTACGCCGCACTGAACGAATTGAACAGGCCTGATCGAAAGATCATTACTGCCGAGGAGCCTGTCGAATACTATTTGCCGGGCGTGAATCAATGCGAAGTGAAGCACAGCATTGGGCTGGATTTTGCTCGCATTATTCGTGCCATGTTGCGTCAAGCACCCAACATTATTCTTGTTGGTGAAATCCGCGATCAAGAGACAGCCGACATCGCGGTGCAGGCCTCTTTGACGGGACACTTAGTTTTTAGTACACTCCATACCAACGATGCGCCCAGTGCTATAACACGTTTGCAGGATGTGGGCGTGGCCCCATTTTTGGTCGCAAGCTCCGTGATCGCCATTTTGGCCCAGCGTTTGGTGCGTGTAGTTTGCCCAAAATGCAAGGACAAGGACACGCCGCCGGCAGCTGAAATCAAGGCTGCGGGCATCACACCGGAACAAGTAAAAACAGCCAATTTTTCGCGCGGCCGAGGCTGTGCCCATTGCAACCACACTGGCTATCGAGGCCGTAAAGGCATCTTCGAAATGCTTCGCATGACGGCGGCCATTCGCGACATGACTTTCACCCAGGAGGCAACCCAGGCCATTCGCCGCCAGGCCCGCTTGCTCGGTATGCGAACTTTGCTCGAAGATGGTATCCTGAAATCACTTACGGGAATGACCACCCTGGATGAAGTGCTCAGCATTTGCCATCACGATTTCCAGTCACCTCAGTGAACGCCTGATCGCCTCGATGTGTCGCCACCAATGTCAAAACGACAGCCCTCAACGCCCCTCGTCCAAGGCTGAGTTCGCCAGAGTGGACAAATTGACAGCTTAATCCTGGCATCTTGCTCAGCTGTGGCGTTTGGAAATTGGCAATGAGCCAACGCGGGGACTCCAAAGTTAAGGCGGCAAGATCCAACTCGGATCGCGGAAACGAAGTAAGGCGGGTCGAATTGGCATTCGTCGCTGAAAGCATGGCATTTGAGATTTTTTGGCGAAAAAGTTGATTGAGCGTTTTGCGTTGACATAATACTCACAGGGAATCTTGCATGGTTCAAAAAGGGGTCAGGCACCTTTGCCACAACGGCCCGAAGGGTGCTTCGCACAAAGGTGCCTGACCCCTTTTTGAACCATGCCAATTCTCGAAACCCTCATGTCTTTTGAGAGGATTGTGCTCCGTGGCAGGACAGATTCCGATCGACAAATTGCTCCACACGGCCATCGCGGTAAAGGCGTCTGACCTCTTTTTGACCGTCGGCAGCCCGCCGGTGATGAAAAAGGGCGGCCGGCTTGCGCCAGCTCGAGGCCAAGGTCCTGGACAACGACGACACGACGGGGCTCATGAAAAGCATCAGCCCCGATCGATGCCAGCAAGAGCTTCAGGAACGCGGCGGCACCGACTTTGCCATCGAGTTCGTGGACAACAACCGTTTCCGTGTCGCCGTGTTCAAACAGCGCGGCAAAATCGGCATGGTGTTGCGCCGTATACCAAACCAGTTCTTGAGCTTCGAGGAACTGGGCATGCCGGAGGCCATCAAACGCCTCATCATTCGGCCGCGCGGCCTGATTCTTGTCACCGGGCCCACCGGTTCCGGAAAGACGACCACGTTGGCCAGCATGGTCAACTTTCTCAATCACAATTACGATCGGCACATCATCACGCTGGAAGACCCGATCGAGTATTTCCACAAACACAACAAGTGCCTCGTCAACCAGCGCGAGATCGGCGTCGACGTGCCGGATTTCAAGGAAGGGATTCGCCGGGCATTGCGCATGGCCCCCGACATCATCCTGGTCGGTGAAATGCGCGACCTGGCGACCATTCATGCCGCCATCGAGGCGGCCGAAACGGGGCACATTGTCTTCGGAACCTTGCACACCAGCAGCGCCTCGTCGACGGTGAACCGGATCATCGACATTTTTCCGCAGGAATCGCAGGATCAAGTGCGTACCCAGCTATCGACGGCCCTGATCGGCGTGCTTTCGCAGAATCTGCTGCCGAAAAAGCCCGACGGCTTGATCGCGGGCTATGAAATGATGGTGGTGACGCCCGCCATCGCCAACTTGATTCGGGAAAACAAGACGTATCGCATCGACTCCAGCATCCAGACCGGCTCCAAGGACGGCATGTTTCTGCTGGACGATTGCCTGTTTCGGCACTGGAAGAACGGGCTGTGCGAAAAGGAGGAAGTGCTGCTCAAGGCGGCCCGCCCAGGGGAGCTTGCCAGCCGCATCTTGAAAGTCGAGCGCGGCGAGCTCGATGAGGACGAGGAAGCCGAAGATCAGGAAGACGGCGATTACGAAGACGACGAGGACGACGATGACGATGACGGGCCGCCGGCCAAGCGGGGACGAAAATGATCTGCCACGGAGTTGGTCGAACACCAACCCGAAGCGTAAGCGAGGACGATAGGTTTAGCGGGGACGATAAGTTAAACGGTGAAAGTATGGCGATTCCGAACGATCCAAATCAACCGAAGAAGCCGCAAGTGCCGCCGCCCGCGAAACCGGGCCAGCCGCCGCCCGCCGGTGCGCCCAGGCCAGCGGCTCCGCAGGGCAATGCGCCCAAGCCGGCCGCTCCGCAGGGCAACGCACCCAAGCCGGCCGCTCCGCAGGGCAATGTGCCCAAGCCGGCCGCTCCGCAAGGCAATGCGCCCAAGCCTGCCGCGCCGCAGGGCAACGCGCCCAGGCCGGCGCCGCCGCCCGGCGCGCCCAGGCCCCAAGCGCCGCCTGGTGGCGTCAAGCCTCCCGCGGGCAAGGTGCCCGTGCCGCCGCCCAAGCCGGCAGCGCCGAAACCCGCCGCGCCGCCGGGCGAGAAGGACGCCGGCGCCGCCAAGCCCGCCGCCGGCAAAGCGCCGCCTCCCAAGGCCCCGCCCAAGCCGGGCGCCGGTCCCTCGGCCAAGCGCGAGCCACGCCCCGCCAAGGCCGCCCAGAGCCGCGGCGGCCGCAAGCTCGGCCAGGTCCTCGTCGATCTTGGCTTCATCGACGAAGCTCAGCTCTGGGATCTCGTCGAGGAGGCCAAGAACACCAACACCCAGATCGGCCAGGTCTGCATCGCTCGCGGTCTTATCAACGAAGACAAGCTTCAGCAAGCTCTCGCCGATCAGTTTGGCCTCAAGATGATTAACCTGCAGGATGTGAAAATCCAGGCCGAGGCCCTGACCCTGGTGCCCGAGACCATGGCCGGCGTCTACAAGGTGCTGCCGCTTGTCCCTGACCGACGGCAGCCTGACCGTGGTCATCGGCGATCCGGTCAACCTGCCGGCGCTCGACGACCTGCGCAACTTCCTCGGCCTCAAGGAGGTCAACGCCGTGCTGGCGCCGCCGTCGGCCATCGCCGACGTGCTGGCCAAGTGCTACCCGGGCAAGGAAGAGTCGATCCTGGACATCATCAACTCGCTGCAGGAGGACGCCGGCCTGGCGGACCACCGCAGCGAGATCGAGCATCGACCTGGAAAGCTTGATGGAATTGCAGGACGCCGCCCCGGTCCGCAAGCTGCTCAACATGGTCATGCTGATGGCCATCAAGGACCATGCCAGCGACATTCACTTCGAGCCGTTCGAGGACGAGTTCAAGCTGCGCTATCGCTGCGACGGCGTGCTCTATGAAATGGTGCCGCCGCCGCGCCATCTGGCCATGGCCATCGCCAGCCGCATCAAGGTCATGGCCAACCTCGACATCGCCGAGCGCCGCCTGCCGCAGGACGGCCGCATCGAGCTGAACGTCGGCGGCAACCCGGTCGACATGCGCGTCAGCATCCTGCCCACCATGTTCGGCGAGAGCGTCGTCATCCGCGTGCTCGACCGCAGCATCGTCGGCCTCGATCTCGACAAGGTCGGCATGCGCGCCGGAGATGCTGGCCACCTTCCGCGAGCTGATCCACAAGCCCAACGGCATCATGCTCGTCACCGGCCCGACCGGCTCCGGCAAGACGACCACGCTCTACTCCGCCCTCAACGAGCTGAACGAGATCACCGACAAGATCATCACCACCGAAGACCCGGTCGAGTACGACATCGACGGCATCGTCCAGGTGCCGATCAACCACGAGATCGGCATGACCTTCGCCGCCGCCCTGCGGTCGATCCTGCGGCAAGACCCGGACATGATCCTGGTCGGCGAGATCCGCGACCTGGAAACGGCCCAGATCGCCGTGCAGGCGTCCCTCACCGGCCACATGGTCTTCAGCACCCTGCACACCAACGACGCGCCGAGCACGATCACCCGCCTGCGCGACATGGGCCTGGAGCCGTTCCTGATCACGGCCACGGTCGAAGGCGATCCTGGCCCAGCGGCTGGTGCGCAAGATCTGCCAGGATTGCCGCACCGAGTTCGAGCCGAGCCGGAAATGCTGATGGAGCTGAACCTGCGAGCCGAGGACGTGCAAGGGCAAGAAGTTCTACTACGGCAAGGGCTGCGACCGCTGCAACAACACCGGCTACAAGGGCCGCACCGGCATCTACGAGCTGGTGGTCATGAACGACGACCTCCGCGACATGATCTCCGCCGGCGGCTCGACCGACGCAGCTGCGCGACGTGCTGCCGCAAGCAGGGCATGACCACGCTTGCGCGAGGCCGGCCTGCGGGCGATCTTACAACGGCGTGACCACCATCGACGAAGTGGTTCGCGAAACGGTGCTGGAAGACGAGTGTAAGTCGACAATTGCGGACTCGCGAACTTGCAGTCGACCGTAACTGCGACTGAACGCTGCGATGCGAAGCTCACTCCGGACGGAGCGAGCCATGCCGACCTTCAATTCGAAGCGATGGACACCACCGGCGCGGAAGTCAAGGACTCCGTCGAAGCGACCAACGAGGAAGAAGCCCAGCAGAAAATCCGGCAGATGGGCTACTTCGTGACCAAGATCACGGAGGTCGGCCAAGAGGCAAGAAGGGCAAGAAAGGCAAGGCCAAGAAAGGCCGGCAAGGCAAGAAGGGCCAAGACCTTCGCCATCGGCGGCGTTCGATCAAAGCAGCTGGTGACCTTCACCCGCCAGTTCTCCACGCTGCAGGACGCCGGCCTGCCGGTGCTGCGCAGCCTCAAGATCCTCGAAGACCAGATGAAGCCCGGCGTCCTCAAGAACGCCCTGATCGACGTCGTCGACGACGTCGAGTCGGGCAGCACGCTGAGCGAGGCGTTCGGCAAGCATCCCAAGTGCTTCGACCGCCTCTACGTCAACATGGTCAAGGCCGGCGAGGCCGGCGGTGCCCTGGAAGTCATTCTCAAGCGCCTGGCCGAGTTCAAGGAAAAGGCCGCAGAGCCTGCAAGCGCAAGATCAACGGGGCCATGGTCTACCCGGCGTGGTCATCACCGTGGCCGTCGCCATCTTGACGTTCATCATGATCTTCATCATCCCGAAGTTCGAGAAGATCTTCAAGGACTTCAAGCATGAAGCTGCCGCTGGATCACGCAGGTGCCTCATGGACACCTCGCGCTGGTTCGTCGAATACTGGTACGTCGTCCCGCTGGTCCCGCTGGCCATCTGGCTGATGCTCAAGCTGATTCGCCTGAACAAGACCGGGGCCTACGTCGCTGGACACGATCAAGCTCTGGATTCCCGATCGTCGGGCAGCATCGATCGAGAAGACGATCGTGGCCCGCACCATGCGCACGCTGGGCACCCTGGTCAGCTTCCGGCGTGCCGATCCTGGAAGCGCTGGCGATCGTCCGCGAGACGTGCATGAACGCGGTTTCGAGCACTGCTTCCAGCGCGTCTACGAGTCGATCCGCGAGGGCGACACCATCGCCCAGCCGCTGAAGGAAAGCCGGCTGGTGGACGACATGGTCGTCAACATGATCGACGTCGGCGAGGAGACCGGCGACCTCGACACCATGCTCTACAAGGTCGCCGACGTCTACGACGAGGAAGTCGACGTGCTGGTCGAATCGCTGATCAGCTTGCTGGAGCCGATCATGATCGTCGTCCTGGGTCTGCATCGTCGGCACCATCGTCATCGCGCTGTTCATGCCGCTGATCGGTCTGCTGGAAGGCCTGGGCGGCGGCAAGAAGAAGTAAACATTTTCGTTTAGCCGCGGTCCCGCGGGACCGCGCGGGGCGGCCTGGAATTTTAAGGAGTGCGAGATCATGAAAATGTCACGGCGCGCTGGTTTGCGGCGGGTTGGCTTCACGCTCGTGGAATTGCTGGTGGTGATCGCGATCATCGGCATTCTGGCGGCGCTGATCATCCCGGCCGTCTTTTATATCTTCAGGACCGGAAAGCAGACGGTGACATTCAATGAGATGCTGCAGATGGACAACGCGATTCAAACGTTTAGGGAGACGTATAACGTCGATTACGTACCCAGCCAAATAAAGCTTTGCGAGAAATTCGGGCAATACCAGATCTCGCCGGAAAATGGAGGGGTGGAAAACCCGCTCGATCGTGATTCGGTGACATTCCTTACCAGGATTTTTCCCAGAATTACTGATGCGTCCGGCGGCACGTCGCTTTGGTCGTCACGAGGCATCGACTGGAACAACGACGGCAATTACAACACGCCCCCCGTGGTCCTTGAAGGCGACCGCTGCCTGGTCTTTTTCCTGGGGGGTATCCCGTTGCGCACGCCGCCCACCGTCTCGATTATGGGTTTTAACACCGATCCACGTGATCCGGCCAAGCCTAACGATTCCAACCGCAAGCCGCCGATCATGAATTTTGATACCGGACGCCTTTATGTGCGCACAACGCCTACACCGTCCAACCCATTGCAACTGGCGGCAGGCACTGCCGGCTATCCCTCTTACCTTGATCCCTACTTCACCGGCAGTTCGGTGCCAGGCCAGGACAAACCTTTTTTGTATTTCAGCAATTACGGTATTAACAACGGTTACAGCAAATACGGCCAGAGCGACTGCGCTAGTTTTGGCGTTAATCCCTATTGCTCGGCCACCACAGCGCCGGTCCAGTATTACAATCCGAAATCCCAACAAATCATCAGCGCAGGGCTCGACCAAACGTTCGCTCCGGGCGGCCTGTATACGCCTGCGAACATCGGCGCGTTTCAGGCGGCCGGCAAGGACGACCAGGGGAACTTCACGGGTGGCAAACTGATCGGCGCCGGTTTTTAGGCACGCAGGGGACATTTAAGATGCGTCACCCCATTTCATTGCTGAGTGCGTCGAGCAACACCTCGTTCCCAAACTCCTGTTTGGGAACGCCGAGTTGGAGTACGTTCCAAAACAATCCCTCGTTCCCAAACAGGAGTTTGGGAACGAGAAACGCCTTGGGAACGCTGGACCGCCGCGCCTTCACGCTGGTCGAGTTGCTGGTCGTCATTGCCATCATCGGCGTATTGGCGGCGCTGGCCGTGTCCGCCGTTTTCAAATACATCGACGCCCAGCGTGTGACGACCACCGAAAACACGCTGCGGAGTTTCGACAAGGTCCTAACAACGCAATGGAAAAAGGTAGTCGACGAAGCGATCAAGGAAGACTTTTCGCCTGCCGTCTTCGCCCTGGCCAACAATAATGCGTATCGAGCCCGCATATTGTGGATTAAATTCCGGCTTGCCGAGGCCTTTCCCCAGAGTTACGCCGAAATAATTACGGCGAATGGCCCCAACGGTTTTTACAACAAGAACAACGCGAATGGGCCTTGGATTCCAATCCCCAAGTACATGCCCAAATACCTGAGGGCGCTGCCGGCGGTTATGCCAGCAAGCCACGTGCCAGGCACCGAATCGGCGGCCTGTCTTTACCTGGCATTGAGCGTGAGTCGGGGTGGCGTTGTGCTGGACGAAGGCAACATGGCCCATTATATTGGCGACACCGACGGCGACGGCGTCAAGGAACTGCTCGATAGCTGGGGCAAAGCGATCCAGTTCCAGCGTTTCCCGATCGGTAACACCGCTCTTGCGGCCCTCAATCCACGGGCCGGGGCAAACCCCAGCCTTGCGAGTCTTGGCGATCCGCTCGATCCGGACGGCGTGTTGCAACAGCAAGATATCACGGCTACCGCGCCCTGGTATTCCACGGGTTCCGGGGCCGCTTTTACCAGCCTGTGCAACCATCCATTCCCGGCCGCCCCGCTTGGTCCGCAGCCGTATTGGATTCCGTTTATCTCTTCCGACGGGCGCGACCAAATCACCGGCACCAGCGACGACCTCTACAGCTATCTCCTTAAGATCGGCGTAAAGGGGTATTAAACCATGCGCAAAAAAATGTCCCATTATGCGAATCATCAAGGCACCACAAACGGACGCCGGGGTTTCACCCTGGTGGAATTGACCGTTGTGATCGCGATCATGGCCGTGCTGCTGGGAATGGCGATTATGATCATTCCCGGCGTCCTGGATGGTCAAGATAACACACGGGCAGCCACCCAATTGCAGCAGTGGATCGAAATCGCCAAACAACGTGCGGCGCAGGATGGCGTGCCGCGCGGCATTAGGCTGGTGTACAACCCTCCTCCGAGCGGTGCGTCAACGCAAGTCCAGTTCCAGTACCTTACCAGAGTGGTGAGTTTGGAATACATCGAGCAACCGGACTCTTACAACCTCGGCTCATCTCCGCCGTCCCCGCCCATTCTTGGCGCGCCAACTCAGCCGTTGATGCCGTCGATTGCCACTGCCATCGGCAATACAGTGAAGTTTACGCAAAACGATAGGTCCTTGACCGGCGGCCTGGGCGGGGTTGCTGCGTTCGCGCCGCCCGTTCTAGGCGGTGATTACATCGAGTTGGCGGGGGTGATTTACAAAATATCAGTGACTCCGACGATCGGGACGCAACTCACATTAACGGGCGCTGGGGTGCCAACGCCGGTAAAGACTGCCAACTATCGGATTCTGCGCCGCCCTCGGCCAATTGGCGACGATCCGATGGTCATGCCGCAGGACATCGTTATCGATGTGATGCCGCGCTTCATTGGCATCCCGGCCACGACGCCGCTGCCCTGGCCTCCGGGGCCGTATGATTTGTTTTCCAGCATATCCAGCAACGGACTCCCTAATTGGTCGCCGGATCAAAATGACCAATCTGATCCATCCCTGGACATCATGTTCGCTCCCGACGGGCACGTAATCCCGACGTTGGGCAACAACCTGGCGGCCAAGGACAAAATCATTTTGTGGGTGCGCGATGTAGACTCCAACGCGCCCTCGAGCCCAAATGTTCCGACGAACGGGTATAACGGCTTCAGTGCTGTGGACAGCTTTGGCAATGCCCTGCCAGCTAATAACACCATGAATGGCAATCCAACGCCGCTAAATCCAACCGGCTTGCGCGATGCAAGTCAACCAGTGTGGGGCAAGAATGAGCCCACGCTGGTTGTCATTTATCCACGCACTGGCTTGATTGCAGCCTATCCGGTGGACACGAACTGGAGCAGCCCTTACACGTTTACATCCGTTGGGCAGCGTTGATAAGGACGATGAAAATGTACCTTTCAAGTAGAGACCAACGTAACGAACCACGCCGCAAGGGCGTGGCATTTGCGGCTCGCCGCAGTGGTTTGACGTTGATGGAAGTGCTGGCCGCTATCTTTGTGATGGGGATTGGCCTGTTGTCGGTCATGGCGATGTTCCCGATGGGCGCGATTACCATGCAGCGGGCCATCAACTACGATCATGCGGCTCACGCGGTATCCACCGCCAAGGCAACCGGCATTGCCATGAATGTTTGCTTTGACACTGCGCTGACCTACGCCGTGACCACGGTGTCCGGTGGAACCACCACCACGTCGACCATGGACTATTTCACGAGTCCGGGCAGCAGCTTACCCCCTGCGCCGGCTGACGGGCCAAGCTATCCTGTGTTCGTCGACCCGGTGGGTTATCTCAGTTACTCGACGGCGCCCAACTCCACCGGATATAACAACTGGATCGCGGGCTATGGCAACGCGAGCTACAACTCCCACCCCGGCAGCCCCGGCAGCATTATCCGCCGGTGCCCCGCGAGCTTTGCCACGACGCCCGTCGCCATGCTTAAGACTTGCTTTCTCCTGGACGACATCCGTTTCGCAGCCAACACGGCCAAGCCAAACCATGCCGGCAGGGCCGACATCAGTTCCGGCAGCATCTTTCGCAATTACGGGGTGTCTTATGCCTGGTTGCTGCAGCGCCCCAGGGCCGGCGATGTGTCGTGCTGCAATATGACCGTGGTCGTCTTCAACCAGCGAGCGATTAGCACGGGAATCAAACTCAACGGCCGGGAGTTTGCCTATTCAGGTTGTGTTGTTAATTCGACAGGCGCCGGCGGCAATACGATTTACGAAATGGACTCAGTGACCATCTCCTGGCTTTCTGGCACTCCTGCGCCGCAAGTGAAGCCGGGAAGCTGGGTGTTGGACGCAACGCCGCCTGTCGTTAGTTCGAAAACTCATATGCCGCCTGTCGCGAACCTGGTTCCACCGCAGGTCGTATCGCCGGGGATCGCGTTGTTTTATCGAGTTGATTACGTTGGCGACATTGTTAACAACAGTGTGTCGATTGACCTCGCCCAACCGCTCCTTCCCGCATTCAAGGCGGATGGCGTGACGCCGCTGCCTAGGACGCTTATCGTCATGGAAGGCGTGGCCGAGGTCCTCAATTGCGGCACGACCTGGAAGCCAGGCAGTAACTGAAAGTAGAACGGAATTTATTCCGTTCTGCGGCGGTTCAAGGCTCAAACCGGCATCCCAAGGTCCGAACCCGAAAACCGAACGGAATAAATTCAGTTCTACGAGAGGGTAAGAATCATGAAAAATTTTCGACGCGGCTTTACGCTGATTGAGCTACTGGTAGCCATGGCGCTGACCGTTTTTATCCTGTCGATCCTGGCCCAGGCCTTCGTGAGCGGCACTGACACCTTTCGCACCCTCAAGGCCGTGGGCGACCTCAACGACAGTTTGCGCACCGTCGCCAACATCCTGAAGAACGATCTGTCAGCCGATCATTTCGAGGGAAAACGGCGGCTCAGCGACAGCCGGTTTTGGAGCGAGTACAAGCGTATCGACCCAACGGTGTGGCCCAATCCGCCAAATGCCACCTCACCAGTGCAAACGATTTCCTACGGCGCGCCGTTGAACGGTTACTTCGTGGCGTATCAAGATCCCTCTATCGCGCCGAATCTTGACGGCAATGACCCCGACGGCCTGCCGGTTTTTTGCAACGCCAACAGCGCTCTGCTGATGACTATCAAAGCCAAAGGCAACCGCATGCAGGATTTTTATACGCGCAAGTGCCGTCCGGGCCGCTTAACAACGGCACCCCCAATGACGGCCGGTACGAACAACCCGGCTGCTTCAACAGTCAATGGATCGAGGTAGTCTGGTTTCCCGTGCTGCTCAAAAACACAACTGCGGGCGGCACGCCGCTGTATGCGCTTTACCGGCAGCAGCGCCTGGTTGTTGCCTCCGAAATGGCCACCAACCCGGTGCTTAACGTCCCAACGCCTTCCGAAGTGGATCAGCTGAACTGGGGGCTGGGTATTCCCCAGGTAACGGTGGCAAGTTTGCTCCCAACGCAGTTGGCCGCCTACCAAGCGAAAATCAGCTGCAAGCCCAATCCCAATGCGGGATACTCGTCGACGCTATACTTCAACAGCCCGGCCGATCTGACCATTCCTCAGCGCCGAACCGGCGCCAAGTTTCCTTTGCAATCGCTGGCTACCAGTTTTCAGCCGATCGTCGATCCCACATCGACCACGGGCCAATTGACGGGCGAAGACCTGGTGCTTCAAGACGTGCTGTCGTTTGACGTAAAGCTGCTGCTGCCTGCCGGCACAGGTGTGGCTCCATTGCCCCTCCTGCCTGTTGGGACTGTACGTCCAGATGGCAGCGTGGTTAAAAGCACCGACAGCCCTGCCAACCGCACGGTGCCAACCACTGATTTCTACGGCGTGCCGTATTTCGACACCTGGTCGCAGCGCCGCGACGACCTGTACAACTACGACATCCTGGCGACGGCGCCCCCGTTTCAGGCCAGCGTCCTCGCGGTGCAGATCACCATTCGAATTTGGGATCCCAAAACGCAAATCACCAGACAGGTCACCGTGGTTCAGGAAATGTAATGTAAGCGGGTTTATGGTGAACCGATTTATCGGGTCACTTCGGCTGAAAATCGGAAGAAGACCGCATGAATGCGGTCACTACGAACAAGTTCAAAGTTCAACCCGTCCGGGTTTTTTGAGGGAGCCATCATGTTTTTCCCATCCATGTATTGGACAGCGCCCGCACTATCTGAAAAGTACCCTGGCCAGCGCCGCGCGGCCGTGCTGCTGGTCGTGTTGGTGGTGCTGACCATCTTCGCCACGGTGGGTTTGGCCTTCATGTTTTACGCCGAATCGGAAGCAGTCTCGGCGGGGGCGTTCAAGGATTCCATCGAGTTCCGTGGGCCGGATGTCGATCCCGAAATGGCTTGCGCGATTTCTTGCAGCAGCTGATTTTCGATTGCAAGGACGATCCGAGCGGCTATTATTCCTCGTTGCGAGGCCACAGTTTCCTGCGTAACATGTACGGTTTGAATTATACCTACAATCCTCCTCCTAATCCTAACCCTGGCGTTCCAAACCCTTACGGCCAAATTGTCCTTGCGCCCAACCCCATTGCCTTCAACGGCACTGGCCGATTGCACTGGGTTTATGGCAACACGCAACCCAGCAACTCGACGCTTCCAGGCACCAGCCAAATTCCTGTGGGTCTGCTGAACGGCGGCGACGATTACCAATATCCGCATTACGGATTTTTCCCCGCCGATGCGGCAGGCGGGGCCTTGCGCGACCCAGAGCGATTGGGCGTGCGCCCGGTCGCGCCTGCAAACACTGATAATCGTCGTCCGTACATGGGAGGTTATGGCGCTCCCTATACGTCGGTAGACATGAATTGCATGCCGTTGGCGGCGGTGCGGTCCGATGGCACTGTGCTGCTGCCTTCGTATCACCGCGATTGGACAGGTTTTGGCGCGATCGACCCGACCGCCAATGCGAACTGGTACAACGCGGCGAGGGACATGAAGTACAGGGTCCTCGGGCCGCGCCCGGTGGATCATTTGGGCTTTCCCCCTCCAGAGGATGCGGGTGGCGATGTCCGCAATCGGCCCGCAAGCTGGCCGTTCGCCCTGATCAACGGCGTGCAAGCCAACAACGACAGCATCTGGCTTTACACAGGCGCGCCCATTTTCACCATGCCCGACGGCAGGCGCTACACCTTTCTTTGCGCTCCGCTCATCATCGACCTGGATGGCAAGGTCAATCTCAACGTCCACGGCAATGTCCGCAGCAGTGGCAACGCCGCCAATCCCCAAGGCGGCAATCAGGGTTGGAGCCCGGCGGAGGTTAATGTCGGCCAGCTGCTGTCGGCCCCTGGCAGCTCTGGAACAAGCCCCGAGTGGGTCAACCTTTTTAAGGGCCAACTGAAGCCAGTTCAGCGATCTTATGGCCGGTATGGCGCTCCCGTCGGTAATCAATTCTACCCTGTCGATCCCACGAAGCCTGCACCCACTTCCGCGATTTCGCCCGTCATTAGCACCCCTCATTTTTATGCCAAAATCGACTTCGACGGAACGTCGGGTTACCCGGCGGCATTGGTATTCTCTACCACCAAATGGGGTGTTCCAGGCCGGTACCAATGCTGGCCTACTTATCCCGCTAGTCCCACCCCTAATCCCCCCCCCGGAGGTTGGGAAAACGGTGCGGCCAACGAGCTTAATCAGCATCCATCCCTTTTCCAGAGTGTTACGCAAGTTGGCGACCGCCGTGTATTTCCGGCCAGCAACTTGAATAAAATCTACCGCTACGGCGATACCAACACCGACCAACTACTTTGCGACCTGTGGCAATTGCTACCCAACAACTTCTCGTCGGACATCAGCAAACGGATCATGATTACCACCACAAGCTTCGACCGTATCGAGCCTGGAATCCTGCCATGGTTTTACAACAACTCAAACCTGCCGATAAACGGTGGTGGAATGCTGCCGATCAGCTACTACACGCTGCCGGCCAACACATTCCTAGCCAATGGCGGTCCCATGATGCCCGCGGGAAATCCGCAGAAATCGCCCGATATCAGGTGGTTCACGTCTGCCAATTTGCGGAACATCGGCGGAGATTTCGGAAAAGCTGATTGGCGCGGTGTGTTGCCTATGGCGCAGATCACGTCGGCCCAGAGCAATGGCGTCACCACCCGCATTCCGCTAAACCGGCCGCTCACTGCTTATCCCGCGCCGGACCCGATAACCAAGTTGATGAATACAGCTCTCCCGGCGTACACCAATGCCGTGAACGACCGCACGACTTTCGCCACCGATCTTTACAGCGCCTTGATCAAAGCCACCGGCGTTTGGGATCCATTCGCATACGGCATTACAAACACCGCCCAGCCTCAACCCGGTGAACCCGACGCTCTTCGTTATCTTGCTCAATTGGCGGTCAACATCGTCGATTTCGTGGACACGGATGACATCATTACGCCTTTCAATTGGGCGATGGCCGGCAGTGCCCCGTTCATAAGTGCTCAAAAAAGTTCTCAAAATGCGTCGCAGCTTGCCTTCACTGGGATTTCGCCAACCACTGGGTGGGTCTACGGCACCGAGCTTCCAAAAGTGGTCATCAACGAAGCCTACTGCCAATACCGCAACACACAAGCTGATTTGACGGCTAAAAAGGCCAGCCAATACTTGGTGGATACGTGGGTCGAGCTGTGCAACCCTTTCATGTTGGATACAGCATCCATGGCGGCCACCGGGAACGGCAGCGCCTGGTTGGCCGGCGGCACGGCCTCCCAGCCGAATCCGATTTATCGTTTATTGCTGGCCAACCACATAACAAATATCCATAAGCCCGACAACAGCGAGGGCCGGCCGGACAATCAGCCGCCTGTCGGGACAGCGCTCAACCTCAACGCCGCCGGCAATGTGTATGGGCACGTTGACCAGGAGTTTGGGCAAAGCAGCACCACCAACACAATCCTACCGCTCAACGGTGCCTTCTCGGGCCCAAATGGCAGCAATCAAGGATTCTATATGATTGGACCTCCGCCCAATCCGACCAATCCTTTTCCGGCGTTTCCAACCCAGCCGGGCTATCCTGTTTCGCCGGTGGTGCCCAAGGCCACCCTCTTGGCGCCGGGCATGGAATACACCTATCCACCTAGTGGCCCACTTGCCACAGGAGATAACCCATCAAAAACCCCGCCAACAATAATGCTTCAGAGGTTAGCAAATCCCTATGCTCCGGCCCAGCCCGGCCCGAGCCCCATCGCAACTTACAATCCCTATATCACCGTCGATTACCTGCCCATGCCCACCGTCAACAAGGCAGCCTATTATGATGACAGTGGCAAGGGAGTGAAAGTCCCGTTCGACGTGACAACGTACAATTCGATAGGTAAGGTCGAGCCGTACATGGCCTCCGGAAGTCAAAGTAACCTCCAGGTCGGCTATGCGAAGAACCAACCGGGACACACGTTTTTCTACCACAATGTAAATGGCAATACGTTCCCGGCTGGCATCAGTATTACAGCGCCCCCACCCACGGTGCTTGTGCCCACATCTTTGATCGGGCAGAATTATCCGCCATTCCATTGGCTGGTTCACCTCGACCGCAATCTCATCAGTCCGATGGAGCTCTTGCATGTTTCGGGCTACCGCCCGCATGAACTGACCCAGCAGTTCAACGGCCAAATGACCCAGCAGATTGGCACGCCGCCAAACCAGCAATGGATCGGCCACCAAGCGCCTTGGTTTTCCAACCCCCAACGGCTTTATCGGTTTTTTGATAGCGTTCAAACCCCGGTCCGGCAGGCTGGAGTCACCACGCGCATTCCTGGCAAGATCAATCTCAACACGCTTTGGGAGCCCCTGCCTCCTCAAGGCGGCAAGGTGTTGCTTGCGCTTTGCGACCCGCAGCCCGGCAATCACTTCACTGCCAATGACGTATCCACTATTTGGACGGCGCTGCTGAGTTCGCGTAATCCGAGCGGGACCGGCGCGCCTGCCGCCAACGATAAGCCATTTCTGCCTCTTTCCGCGGGCGTTATTCCCGTTGGCGACTTGCAATACCCCCAATATACCACCGGTGCGAATGCTGTGAGTATCGATAACACCATTCTGCGAAGCAGTGCCAACGCCACGCTGGGCACCCGATTGATGGAACCAAACTCAGCATCGACCACGACGACCACGGTCAATCCATACCAACGATTCGAATTGCTCACGAAGCTTTACAACAACACCACAACGAGAAGCAATTGCTTCGCGGTGTGGATGACGGTGGGCTTTTTCCAGGTGATGGATGGCGGCGATGCCACCCATCCCCTGGGCCTGGGCCCCATTATGGGTGGTTACCTCGGCGCTGAGCTCAACCGCACGGAAGGCCGCAACATTCGGCACAGGATGTTTGCCGTCGTGGATCGCTCGGTGATCGATGCGACGACGCCTTACCCGGTGCCTTACCTGGCCCCCTCTTTGCCGTCGTCGCCTCAGACTTTACCCTCCCAATATCCTTGGCTTCTGAATGCGGCAACCCTTAGGCCGACGATCCCTTGGGGGAGCGAACCGTTTTTGCCTTCTGGTCCTGACCCGAATAACCCTGGCAGAAACTTGCCGAACATCGTGGAGGACATCCATAATCAAAAGCTGCAATTCAACCCGCATTCAGTGACATTCAAGGATTTGGTGCCGTTTTTCACGGTGATTGATTGAATTGCGGCGGCGCCTTGCCGGCTTGTCCGGCAGGTTGCCGCGTGCAACGAATCCGAGCCAGTGCCAATCGGCAGTATTTTGGCCGATGGCGGCAAGTTCATGGTCCCAAAGCAGTTGGGGCTTTTCAACGTCGAGCACGGCAGAGGCTCCTGGGCAAGAAATTCGTTCAGGGAGATGTGTGGGGGTCTGCAACGCAACGCATATTTGGGGGCGTAGGTCCGTAGCGATGGAAATAAGCACCGTCAACAAACGGGTTTTTTTGCCATGCCTGGCGAGCCGAGCCGGGTAAGCGGCCGGTTTGCAGACGCCAACCCACCCGACGCCTTACGGCGTTCGGCTCGCCGACCGGTGTGAAGTTGATACTTCCTAGAGATTGTCCGCCGGGTTTTCGGCGTATTGTCGCGATCTACTCCGATGCTCCTGAACCCATCGACCACCGAGCGTGTCGTCCTTGCAATCAGGAGATGACGACCATGGAAAAATCCACGCACAAAGTCGAAGTGACCTCCGTCACCCTGCGTCCGCATCCGAATGCCGACACGCTCAGCATCGTTGACGTCTTCGGCTACCAGGTCTGCGTCCGGACGGCGGACTGGCGTGACGGCGATCTCGGCGCATACATTCCGCCTGACTCGGTGGTTCCCGATTCTACTCTCTTCGCGTTCCTGGATGGGCATTTCAGGATCAAGGCCAAGAAGCTGCGCGGTGTTGTCTCTTTCGGGCTGCTGGTGCCGGCGCCGGCGGGCAGCAAGGTGGGCGACGATGTTGCCGAGGTTTTGGGGGTGATCCATTATGAGCCGCCCCTGCCGCTTTCCAGCGGCGGCGAAACGGAAAAGCCGCCGTCGGGCTTCGTGGGCGGCAAGTACGACATTGATGCGCTCAGGCGATTCAACCGGGTTTTTGTGCCGGGTGAGCCGGTGATGATTACCGAGAAGCTGCATGGAGCCTCGGCCCGTTTCACCTTTAACGGTGGGCGGATGTATTGCGGCAGCCGCGGAGAATGGAAAAAGGAAAGCGAGACCAGCCTGTGGTGGCAAGCGCTCCGGGCCACGCCGACGCTGCGCGAGTTCTGCGAGCGCCATCCTGGCCTGACGGTCTACGGCGAGGTCTATGGCGCCGTGCAAAGCTTGCGGTACGGTCTGGGGCCGGGCAGGGTGGCCTTTGCCGCCTTCGATCTGGCACGCCCGGATGGGACCTGGTTTGATGCCGCGGAAAGCCGGTCGCGGCTTCAGTCATGCGCTGTGCCGTTGGTGCCGTTGCTTGCCAGCGACATGCCGTTTGATTTTGAGGCTGTCTTGTCGATGGCGGAAGGTCCGAGCGTTGTTCCCGGCGCCAAGCACATCCGGGAGGGTTGCGTGGTGAAGCCGTTGGTGGAGCGCTGGAACGAAGAAATCGGCCGAGTGTGCCTCAAGGTGGTCGGGGCGGGTTATCTTGAGAAATCCTAATCGCATAGGGTATGGGACAAAGTCTTGCCTGGGTTGTTGCGGGGGATTATGGTAAGGTAGAGGGCCTTGCCAAGGAAAGGAATAACCCATGCCGATTCACGACTGGTCGCGTGTCGAAGCCGGCATTTTTGACGCCTTCCATCACGACTGGATCACGGAAATTGCCAGGGCGTTGAACCGCGGCATTCTGCCGAGCGACTACTACGCCCTGCCCGAGCAAATTGCTGTCGGTCGAGGACCGGACGACTTGACGTTGCAACGGCCAGCCAACGGCGTACCCCAGGTCAGTGAGCCGCAGGGCGGCGTTTTGTTGGATTTGGTGCCGCCCAAAGTGCAGATGCGGCTGCAGTCGGAGCCGGACGCTTATGCGGCCAAGGCCAAATCCGTAGTGCTTCATCACACCAGCGATCACCGGGTCATTGCCATCGTCGAGATCGTTTCACCCGGCAACAAGAACACGCGGCATGGGCTGGCTGCATTCGTGGACAAGGCCGCTACGGTGCTGCGGGCCGGCGTCCATTTGCTCATCCTGGACCTATTTCCACCAGGGCCGCGCGACGAGCAAGGAATTCACAAGGTGCTCTGGGATGAGTTCATCGACAGCGATTTTGCTTTGCCGCCCGACAAAGCGCTCGACCTTGGCAGCGTACAAGGCCGGTGAGTATCCTGAAGCATTTATCGAGCCGACCGCTGTCGGGGCCCCACTGGCGGAAATGCCATTATTCCTGACCGAGGACGTCTATGTGAGTGTTCCCCTGGAAGCGACTTATCAAGCGGCATTTGACGGCTTGCCGGCATTTTGGCGAGATGTGCTGCGCGACCCCTAAATGGATTGGTGCTCCTTCATCCCCGTGGTACAATCCCGTTTTCTGGACTGAGGAATTCCACCATGCCTTCCACCACCTCGACTCCTGTGACGCCTGCTGGCCTGATGACCGCACCGGAATTCGCGGCTCGCTATGGCGGCGAGCGCGTGGAATTGGTCAAAGGTCAAGTCAGGGAGTTGCCGATGCCGTTTCCAAGACATGGCAAGATCTGTTTCTGCATGGGCTACTTTCTCGGTGATCACGCTTTCAAGCACGATCTCGGCCATGTCATGTCCAACGATTCTTTCGTGCCAACCGGCCGCGATCCTGACACGGTTCGCGGGGCTGACCTGTGCTTCTATAGCTACTCGCGGCTTCCCAAGGGCCCGATTCCCGATGGCTTGCTTTCCATCGTTCCAGACCTGGTAGTTGAGATTCGTTCGCCCTCGGAGCGCTGGGGCGAGTTATTTGCCAAGGTTGGGGAATACCTTAAAGCCGGCGTTCGCGTGGTGATTGTCCTCGATCCGGCCTCGGCGTCGGCCTCGGTTTATCGTCCCGATGAGCTTCAGCAAATCTTCCACAACGGCGACGCGTTGGTGGTCCCCGACGTGTTGCCAGGCTTTTCTGTAGTGGTGCGGCAGTTGTTCGAATAGTCATGAGCCCTGAAGAACTGCACTTGTAAAGGCCTCGGGAGAAAATGTCATGTCAGCCACCGCGGCTCGCCCCAAACGTCTGAACTTGTTCCTTCAAGGCCGGGTTGTCATTCCTGCCTGGGTGGACGATCTCGATTCCTTTTGCTCTTGGCGTCTCTCCGACAACGCTCCGGACAACGGCGAAATGGCGTTTCTCGACACCGGCATCTGGGTGGATCTAGGCATGGAAGAATTCCTAACGCACAACCAGGTCAAGGCGGCATTCGACTTCGGAATCATGAGTGTCGTGAGCGCGGCCGCATTGGGAAGATATGTGCCTGATCGGATGCTGCTCAAGAACGCGATCGCCAATTTGAGCACGGAGCCCGATGGTTTGTTTTTCAACTGGGAGGCGATTCGGTCTGGACGGCTGCGCCTGGTTGAAAAACCTGGCCAGGGCGTCATGGAACTTGAAGGATCGCCCGATATGGTGTTGGAAGTCGTCAGCAAGACATCTCAGGAAAAGGACACGGTGCTGCTGCGTGAACTTTACGCCAGGGCGGGCATCGCCGAGTATTGGCTGGTGGATGCCCGAGAAGGCAAGCTGACCTTCGAGATTCTCCGGCTTACAGACGGGGTCTACGTACCGACGCCGCCTGCGGACGGCTGGATTACATCGCTGGTTCTCGGCAAGCAGTTTCAGCTTCGTCTGCGGAACGATCCGCTTGGTCTGCCACAGTTTTTCGTCGTTTCGGAGTGACAGGACGGCAATTGATGTTTTGTGGGGCCGCCGTTGGGCACTTCAATGGGAGTGCAGCGCAATCCGATTCCCCTCCGAGTCAAGCACGACCGCGCGAAAACCATGGGGACCGATGGGATGCTTGGCCTGAATGACCTTCCCGCCGCCGGGCACCACCGCGGCGACAGCATCATCCAGCCGTCCTTGACAATTAAGGTAAATGAGCGGGCCGTGGTCCGATGGCCGATCGGTTTCCGAGCGATGAAGACAGCCACCGGCATCCTTTTCGCCAGCGGGCAGAAGGCCGATCGACATTCCCGGGTATTCCTGCTTTGCAATAGGCGCCCCTAGCACCGCCGAATAGAACTTTATCGCGCGGTCCAGATCGGCTACCGGAATGTCAACCCAAACCAAGGAATTCGCCATTGTGGACTCCTTCTTTGAAAAAGTGCCGTGTAATGCGGTGATTAACAATTTTCGCCAGTCATGAGGCAATCCCCGCGTTTGTGGATTATTGTCGGGCACCCGGAGAGTCAAGCCAGGCCGCGTGCTTTTGACCTTTCTCCTTTCCCGGCAGTTGGCAAGAAGTGGCGCTGGACCCTAGAATGACCTCCGCTTGCTGATCGACAATCTAATTGACGACCACAGTGCTAATGCAGAGCAAACGTAACGATGGTCACGAGTCCGACGACTGCGCAACTCACCACGATGAGGCATCCGAGACCAACCACCAAGCTACCGAGCCACCCTAGATTTTTTTGCCGCAGCAGGAATGAAGGTGACTCCTCGTCAAGAACAAAGTGATCGAACGCTATGTCTGATTCCGGCGAAACGACGGACTCCAATTCGACGGGAATGGAAAGATCGGAAGGGCTTGGCGTGGCGAGGCCGCCCCGAATGAACTCGATGCCGACACGGAGGTAGCCTGCGCTGTTGCCTACAATCGCGCATTCATCACAGCCGCCTCCATACTGCGAGAAGCGCACGACTGCATTCTCACCTGGGACCAGTTCGTCAAGCTCAGCCAGGATTTCAGACAGGCGTTGCCTGTTCATTTGGCACCTTTGAAGGCTGGCGGCGGTTTTGGTAATTGGTCCCATACTGGCTAGGATACTTCAAAACCTGGCCCCCGCTAGGGTGATCGCCTTGAATCCTGTCCACGAAAGAGTATTGAACACATGGCAGGCAAGCTCGCAGGCCATATGCTGACAAACAGAGCAATTCATCCACCGCTTGCAAACCGGGGGCTGCCTCATGGCCGATCTTGACCTCTGCATCGACGCCGCCCATGCCATTTCCCGGCTCATGCGTTTCCTTGCAATTGAGGGAATCACCGGCCGCGAAGAAGCCATCGGCCGCGATGTCGTCAAGGCGCTGGTGGAATCGGGCGTTCCGCGCAAGGCGATTCACTTCGACAAGGCCCATGAAAAAATCCCGCTGCCGACGGCGACCGGCAATCTCATCGTCACCTTGCCGGGAACAATCCCTGGCCCGCGCCGGCTGTTCATGACGCACCTCGACACGGTCCCGCTTTGCGCCGGCGCCAAACCGGTCCACAAAGGCAACAAAATTGTGCCGGCCGGCCGAACCGCCCTGGGCGGCGACAATCGCACGGGAGTGGCCGCGCTGGTCACCATGCTGGCCACGTTGCTGGAGCGCAAACTGCCGCATGGGCCGATGACCGTGCTGTTCACGGTGCGTGAAGAGAGCGGCCTTTGGGGTGCGCGCTTTGCCGACAAGGCGGAGCTTGGCGATCCCGTGATGGGATTCAACATCGACGGCGGCTCGGCCAAGGCAATTACCATCGGAGCGGTAGGAGCCGGGCGCTGGTCCGCGGCCATTGCCGGCAAAGCGTCGCACGCCGGCGTTCATCCGGAGCGAGGAATCTCGGCCACGGTGGTCGCGGCCCTGGCGTTGGCCGGCGCCTATCAAAACGGCTGGTTTGGGAAAATCTCCAAGAATGGCCAAGCCGGCACGTCGAACATCGGCAGCTTCGGTGACGCCGAGGGCAAAAGCGCGGGCGAGGCGACCAATGTGGTCACCGATTTCGCGCTGGTCCGAGGGGAAGCACGCAGCCACGACGTGAAGTTCGTGCGCCAGATCGCGGCCGGCTATCGCGACGCTTTCAAAAAGGCCGCCACGCAAGTGACCGACCACCGCGGCAAATGCGCCAAGGTAAAGTTCGATTCTCGCCTGGTTTACTATCCGTTTCGGTTGCGACCGGACAGCGCCGTGGTGAAAGCGGCGCAGACGGCCGTCCAATCGCTTGGCTGGGAGCCGGACTTGCGCGTGAGCAACGGCGGGTTGGATGCCAACTGGTTGGTGCGTCATGGCGTGCCGACGATCACGTTTGGGGCTGGGCAAAACAGCATCCACACGGTGGATGAGTATGTCAATGTGCCGGACTACCTGGATGGGTGCCGGTTGGCGCTGACGCTGGCGGTGTCGTGACATGGACGGCGTGCGCATCGGCAACGGCTGCGGCTTCTGGGGCGACAATCTCGATGCGCCGATTCTCCTCGCGCACGACGGTCGGCTCGATTACTTGACGCTCGATTACCTGGCCGAGCTGACGATGTCGATCCTCGCCGTGCAAAAGCAGCGCGACCCCGCATGCTGGCTATGCCACCGATTTCCTTGACGTGCTCCAGCGTTTGACTCCTATGCTTCAAGCGCAACCGCGCCTTAACATCGTCACCAACGCCGGCGGCATGAACCCAACAGCTTGCGCAACCAAGGCTCGGGCCGTGCTCGATGGGACAGCTTTGCGGCACCGGAAAATCGCCACGGTGAGCGGTGACGATCTGCTGCCGCGTCTGGATTCCTTGTTGGCAGCGGGAGAACCGTTGGCCAACCTCGACACGTGCGAACCACTGTCCAGCGTCCGCGAGCGCGTCGTCAGCGCCAATGCATATCTCGGCGCCCGGCCAATCGCAGAGGCATTGCGCCAAGGAGCGTCGATCGTTATCACCGGGCGGGTGGCCGACGCCTCGCTTACGGTGGGGCCGGCTGCTCATGTCCTGGGTTATGCCTGGGACGATTGGGATCGCCTGGCCGCGGCGACAGCGGCGGGGCACCTTATCGAGTGCGGGGCCCAAGCGACAGGCGGGTTGTGGTGCAACTGGGCCGATGCGCCCGACCTTGCCAACGTCGGCTATCCCATCGCCGAAATCGAAGCGGACGGCTCCTTCACGATTGGCAAACCGCGCGGCAGCGGTGGCGCCGTCAATGTGGAAACAATCACCGAGCAGATTCTTTACGAGGTCGGAGACCCCGCCGCGTATTTGACGCCTGACGTGGTTGCCGATTTCACGAGCTTGCAGATGTCGCAGGCCGAGCCGGATGTGGTGGCGATCGGCAAAGCGCGCGGCAAGCCGGCGACTGATCATTACAAGGTGTCGATCGCTTATCGCGACGGTTACATGGCGAGCGGTATGCTTGTGCTGTTGGGGCCTGATGCGGCGGCCAAGGCCCGACTGTGCGGAAAGATGATCCTGGAGCGTTTGCAGCGCGCCGGCTTCACGCCGCGGCGAAGCAACGTCGAAATCCTGGGCGCCGGCGATGTGGTGCCTGGTGTGGTCACGGTGACTGGAGAACCGTGCGAGGTCATGCTGCGGGTGGGCGTCCACGATGACGTCAAGTCCACCGTGGAGCGCTTCAGCAAAGAATTTGCTCCGTTGGTGACCTCTGGCACGCCCGGCGTCACGGGCTATACCACGGGCCGGCCGCCGGTACGCGAGGTCATGGCCTACTGGCCGGCCCTGATCGCCAAACACCTGGTCCATGCGGAGGTCCGCGTCGATTCATGAGCGAAACGACCATTCCACTTAGCGCCATTGCCCACGGTCGCAGTGGCGATAAAGGCAACCACGCCAATGTCGCGGTGATCGCCTACACGCCGGCGGGATTTGCCTGGCTGCGCGAACATTTGACGGCCCAGGTGGTGGCGGATTACTTTGCGCCGCTGGGGCTCTCCAAGGTCGTGCGTTACGAGGCAACCAACTTGCTGGCCGTCAATTTCGTGCTGCACGATGTCCTGGCGGGCGGAGCTTCCCGGTCATTGAGAATCGATACACAGGGGAAGACCTTGGCGTTGGCACTGCTGCAAATGCGAATAGAAAAACCATTGCAGATCGACAGCATGCGGAGATAACTATGGCAGAACCGCTTGTCCTCTATCACAGCCGGCCTCCCACCGTCGTCGTCACCATCAACCGGCCCGACAAACGCAACGCATTAAACCGCGCCTTGATCGGCGCCCTGACCGACGCTTTCGAGCGAGTCAGGTATGATGCCGCGGCTCGAAGCGTTGTCCTGAGCGCGACTGGGTCCGTTTTTTGCGCAGGGATGGATCTCGCCGAACTCCAAGAATCTCTGGACGTCGCCAAGGAGAAGACGCCGGTTTGGGAGGACGCGCTGCGGTTGGCCAAGCTCTACGACCTGATCTATACGCTACCCAAGCCAACCATTGCCGTGGTGAATGGCCCCGCGGTCGCGGGAGGCGCGGGTCTGGTTACCGTTTGCGACCTGGCACTGGCAGCGCCGGAGGCGAAGTTTGGCTATCCCGAGGTCCGTCGCGGGTTGGTGGCAGCGATGGTCATGCCGCATCTTCTGCGGCATGTCGGTGAGCGAACGGCCAGGTATTTGCTGCTTACGGGTGATTTGATCGACGCCGCCGAGGCCTTGCGGGCAGGCCTGATCAATGAGGTTGTGCCGGCGGCGAACCTGCAAGCGCGTGCCGACGCCGTTTCCCAGGCGTTGGCCGAAGGAGGACCCAGCGCGCTGGCCCAGACCAAGAAACTCTTGCAGCAATTCTCGCATCAAGCGGTTTCCGTCGAGGAGGCGGCCAAGGCCAGTGCGGCGCCACGGCTGTCGGACGAATGCCAGCAAGGTCTGCGGGCGTTCTTCGCCAAGCGGGCGGTGCCGTGGAAATAGCTGCAAAGTTTTGCCTTTGGCCCTACACTAAACCGCTGGTTGTCAACCCTTTACCACTTGCGACTCACCAAACATGCGAAACATCCAAATTGGCACATGCAAAGAAACCGTCGTCGAACGCGGCGATTATCCACCCGAGCGGATCAAGACGATCCTCGGTAACGAAACGGTGGCCGTGCTTGGCTACGGTGTGCAAGGCCGTGGGCAATCCCTGAATATGAAGGACAACGGCGTCAACGTCATCATCGGCCTGCGCGGGCGGCCGCGGCTGGGATCTCGCCCAGCAAGACGGGTGGGTGATTGACAAAACGCTGTTCTCAATGGAGGAGGCGGCCACGCGTGGCACCATTGTGCAATATCTGCTGTCCGATGCCGGCCAAAAGGAACAGTGGCCGATCCTGAAGCCGCTTTTGACGGCGGGGAAGGCCCTGTATTTCTCGCATGGCTTCAGCATCGTCTACAGCGATCAGACGAAAGTGGTGCCGCCCAAGGATATCGACGTGATTCTCATAGCCCCCAAAGGGTCCGGCACTACCGTGCGGAGGCTGTTCCTGGAGGGCAAGGGTATCAACGCCAGCTATGCCATCCATCAGGATGCGACGCGGAAGGCGCTCGACCGCTGCCTGGCTTGCGGGATCGCCATCGGCTCAGGTTACCTCTTCGAGACCACCTTTCAGAAAGAAGTCTTCAGCGATTTGACCGGCGAGCGGGGCGTGCTCATGGGGGCGATCTACGGCCTTTGGCTGGCCCAGTACGAAACGCTGCGGGAACACGGCCATTCGCCGTCGGAAGCTTTCAACGAAACGGTCGAGGAGGCTACGCAAAGCCTTTACCCTTTGATTGCCGAGAACGGCATGGATTGGATGTATGCCAACTGCTCGGCAACGGCGCAACGGGGCGCTCTGGATTGGTTCAAACGCTTCCGGGACGCGGCCAAGCCGGTTTTCGAGGATCTCTATCAAAAGGTTGCAGCTGGCGAGGAAACGCGCCGGGTGCTGGAGACCAACAGCAAACCCGATTATCGCCAGCAGCTGGAAAAGGAACTTAAAGCCATTGCTGATAGTGAGATGTGGCAAGCCGGCAATGTCGTTCGCGGCCTGCGGCCTGAGCGGGCGGCAAAATCCAAAGGATAGCCTAGTGCCAAAGTGTCCAGGCAACGTGAGCGGAAAGATCGTAAAGAATGGGAAGGCCATTTATGAGGATTGTAAGCATCCTATCAACAAACATGCCAAATCCGCAAAAAAGCATGGCAAAGGGACTTGCGCCTACTTGACGAGGGCTGGTCATCGAGGTACCATTACAACTAATGAGACTCAGCAACACCTGAGGTCCATGCCCAACCCCTAGCATGGTCATGGACAGCACGCCGTCCGCCGAGGCTCATCCTGGTTCCGCCACGGGAAGGGGACCTTCACCGGCGCGTTCCGCTTGGCCAGCAAGCGTGCCACGCGTGGGAGCCAGATCACCAGGGACTAGCCCCTCTTTTCCAAGAAGGATAGGCGGCGATGTTAGTACTGTCCAGGAAAAAAAACGAAAGCATCGTCATCAACAACGACATCACCGTGACGGTGGTGGAGATTCGCGGTGACAAGGTGCGGCTGGGGATTGTCGCTCCGAAGGAAGTCCCCGTTCACCGGCAAGAGGTTTTCGACGCGATCCACGGCAAGCCGGGTTCCGATCCAGCGCCGGCGACCGTCGTGGCCAAGTCGGTTGACCCTTCGGGCCGTGATGTTTAACGGGTACAAGCGTTCTTAACGCGAGACCCTCCTTGCCTGGGGCACGTTTGACCGTGTACGGGCGACGAGGGTCTTCGTTATTGATGGGGTGCCCTTCAGCCTGCGACAGCTGACCATTTGCAGCTGCAAAGTAGTAGGCACACTCCGTGTGCCGTCCGACGGCTTAAACGGCACACGGAGTGTGCCTACTACTTTGGCTTAAGACGCCACACGGAGTGTGCCTACTACTTTATGCCCCGTCCTTCTATCGCGATCATCGGCGCCAGCTCCAATCGTCAAAAATTCGGCAATAAATGCGTCCGCGCTTACGCCGCCGCGGGTTACGAAGTCTTCCCCGTCAATCCACACGCGACCGAGATTGAAGGACTCAAAGCCTACGCCTGCCTCACCCAGGTGCCTGCGGCGAAACTGGACCGTGTCAGCATCTATCTGCGGCCGGAGATTTGCTTATCCGTGCTCGACGAACTTGCGCGAAAGCCCGCCGCGGAATACTGGTTCAATCCTGGCGCCGATCATCCGGCGGTGATTGAGAAGGCCCGGTCGCTGGGCCTCAATGTTGTTGTCGCTTGCGCCATCGTCGCGGTCGGCGCCAATCCGTACGAACTCTCATGAGCCTTTAATGCGCACCAGGCTAATCTGCATACGGTTTTCGGAATGAAATGCGCCCGCAGGGGCTTGAGTGAACGCTGCCGGAAACCCGCGGGAGCGTGTGGTTGGTGAGCGATTGGTACCCCATCACCTCCGCTGCTCTCGCGTTTTCCCGGCTTCACCTGCTAGGATAGCAGAGCCGGGTATCTATGGGAAGCCTCTGTCTTAGCCGCGTCGATCCCGATGGCGGCCTGCAAGGGGCCAGCGGCGGAGGTGGCGAGTGCGTATCTTGCTCATCGAAGATCACAAACCCATGCTCAAGGCCATCAAGCAGGGCTTGGAAGAAGAGGGCTTTGCCGTCGATGTGGCCAGCGACGGCGAGGAAGGCGGCTATAAGGCCGAGACGGCTAATTATGATGTCATCATTCTCGACCTGATGCTGCCCAAAATCGATGGTTTGTCGCTCCTGCAAAAGTGGCGCAGGGAAGGGATGACGGCTCACGTCCTGGTGCTGACGGCCCGCGGCAGCATTGAGGACAAGGTCAAGGGGCTCGACCTGGGGGCCGACGATTACTTGACCAAGCCGTTTCAGTGGGAGGAATTGCTGGCCCGCATGCGGGCGTTGATTCGCCGCACGCATCAGGTCAAGGACCCCGTGCTGAGGGTTCACGACCTGGAGATTGACACCGCCTCGCGGACGGTGAAGCGCGCAGGCAAACAGATCAAGCTGACGCCGCGGGAATACGCCCTGCTGCAGTTCCTGGCGTTCCACCGCGGCAAGGTGGTGAGCCGGTCATTGATTTGGGAGCATTTGTACGACGAGCACGATGAAAACACATCGAATGTGGTCGACGTTTACATACGCTACCTGCGTACCAAGATCGACAAGGATTTCGAGACGCCATTGATCTTGACGCGCTGGGGCGAAGGGTACATGCTCCGCGGAGAAGCCGATTAGCGTTCGTCTGAATCGGATGGATGGTTGGTCGCATTTCCTGTTTCATGGGATGGTTGTTTGGGAGCTCACATCATGCGCTCTATTCGTTGGTCGTTGATCATGTACTTCCTCGTGCTGATGGCCGTCGCGCTTGGTGGGGTGGCCTATTTCTGTTTTATGGGCACCCAGGAGGCGCTTTTGGCCAAGGAAATCAGCGACAGCAAGCTTTGGGAAAGACAGTTCAAGGAAAACTGCGAACGTGTAGCCGCCGATTTCCGCGCCAAAATGTTGGCCCAGTCGCGGGAGTTGCCGAAGAAAACTTACTCTTACATCAACCGGGTCGAAATGCTATCTGTGGGCCTCGGCGCACTCGCCAGTCTACCCCACAATGGCGGTCCGCTGGTCGCAATCCCGACGTTGATGGTGGACACCGATCCGCCGTCCGCCGTCAAGCTGCACAAGGGCGCCGACCCAACATTCTTGTCGAGCCGCCGCACACCGATGACGCCGGTCCCGTGGTGCTGGAGGATCGGTATTATCAAACCTACGTGCCAAACAACACGCAGCTGGTGCCGGTCGAGCATTCCCGCACGCTGGGGGGATTCGTCTGGAAAATCGACAAGGAAACGCGCCTCAAGGTCGAGGCGGGGGAAATGCCGGAGGACGAGGTGAAGCTGATGACCGGCCAAACGGTGCATCGTGTCACCTGGAAAATCAGCGTCAATTACAGCAAACGCGGACTCGTCGTGGACCCGCTTTACAAAAACGGCAAAGGTCCCAACTACCCTGGTCTGCCCTTGCCGTTGCCCGGGGAAGTGAGGGCCAACCCCGGACGCACAGGTCCAACCCTTTACATCCAATACGGCGAGGATACAGCCAAGCGCGAAAGCGATATCGCCAAGCTTCGCGAGCAGCTCGACCGCGAACTTGAGGACTTGCGCAACGGGGGCGATGACACGTTGCTGCGGCTGGGCAAGCAATTTCTTTTGATCGGTGTAGCGACCTTCGTCGCCCTGGTCTTTGGCGGATTTTGGCTGATCCGCCTGGGCCTGTCGCCGCTCAATCGGCTTTCCGACGCGGTCAGCCAGGTTTCCGAAAAGGACTTCCGGTTGCCGATCGATCAAGACGGCTTGCCCCGAGAATTGAAGCCCATTGCCGGCCGCATGGCGGTGACCCTGGAGCAGCTCAAGCGCGTCTTCGAGCGCGAGAAGCAGGCCGCGGCGGACATTTCGCACGAGTTGCGCACCCCGGTGGCTGCCTTGCTGACGACGCTGGACATTACCTTGCGCAAGCCGCGGTCGGCCGAGGAATATCGCGAGGTTTTGCAAGATTGCCGCAACAGCGGGCAGCAGATCAACCAGCTGGTCGAGCGTTTGCTGACGCTGGCCCGCCTGGACGCCGGCGCGGACATGCTCCGTCCCCGCGACGTCGACGTGGCGGCGCTGACCGATCAATGCGTGGCCCTGGTGCGGCCACTGGCGGAGGCGCGAGGGCTTAGCCTGAACGTGCACCACAACGGGCCTGCTGCACTATATGCCGACCCTGACAAGCTCCGTGAGGTGCTTACGAACCTCCTCCACAACGCCATCGAGTACAACAAGCCCAACGGGTCGATCGACGTTCAAGTGGAGCGCAGCAACGGCACGTTGGCAATGGAAGTGCGCGACACGGGCATCGGTATTTCGCCGGAAGCTCGTAAGCGGATTTTCGAGCGGTTTTACCGTGCCGATTCCTCGCGCCATTCCGGCGACACGCCGCATGCGGGATTGGGCCTGGCCATCGTCAAGGGCTATGTCGACTTGATGGGAGGGTCGATCGACGTGGACAGCACGCAGGGGGCGGGAACCACGTTTCGGGTGCGCTTGCCGGTGCGCTAAGAGGATACCAACCCGAAGCGTCAGCGCGGGCCAAGCATCCCTCGCTGACGCTTCGGGTTGGTATCCTTTTTTGTTTGCTCCTCGAGCGATGGGCCGGGCGAGCCTACCTCGGCCGATATCCGTGAGCCACGAACAACGTGAATTGCGATGTCCTGTTGGACCAGGAGCCAAGTTGGCCGGCCGGCACCACCACTTCGCCGTGCGCTCCACGCTTTGGAAATACGGCAGCAGAGCCGCGGAGGCAAAACCTGGCGGAGCGTCGCCTTCGTAGACCACCACGGCGTCCTTGCCGGCGAGTTGCTCGGGATCGGACCAAAATCTGTACTGCAAAGCCTCCCACCCGACCAGGTTTTGGCCGAAGACCTGAAATGGCGTCCGTAGATGAAAAGCCAGTTGGCTGGTCGCGGGATAAGGCCGGCCACCGGCTGTCATGTAGAAGCTCCCATCCGGCAGATTGGCCCTCAATGCCCTGGAGGATGCGGCCACCTCATCCCAGCCGTATGTTTCCCGTAGCGGGGGCACGCCTGGCAATGCAAACAGCCCGTGAAGTACAATGGCACATACGCCGCAGGCCTCAATGCCGGTCAGCCAAATCCAGCGCCGGCGATAGAAACGGCACACGCCGCCGGCGATTTCCGACAGGGCCCCAGACATGGCCACGGTCAACGCAAGGTAGGCCGGAAGCGACCACAGCAGGTGCCAGCTCGGTGTCCACCCGATCACGAAAAAGAAGCTCGCCATGGGTGCGAACGACCAGAGCAGAAACCCGTCACGAGGTTGGGTCAGTTTGAGCAAGCGCCGCATGGCGACGATGGCGAGCGGCAACGTCAACGGCAGCACGAAAAACCATTGCTCCGCGGTAGCCTGGGCGGCGTAACGCAGACCAAGGCTATTGGCCGCCTGGAATCGGGCGGCGCCCTGAAAGCGGAATGACACCCAATCATGGGTCCAGTTCCAGTAGATGACCGGGGCGAACACGACCAGCGAGCAGATGCCAGCCAGGTACGGCCAGGGGGTCGCCAGCCACCGCCGATCCCGTCTGGAAAAGATCAAATAAAGAAAAATCGAAGGCACCAGGAACGCGGCCGTGTATTTTGACAGCATGCCGGCACCAAGTGCCGCGCCGGCCGCCAACCACCAACCGGGTCGTTCCTGGTCGATCGCTCGCCAGACCAAGGTCAGGGTCAGCATCCAGAAGAACAGCACCGGCGAATCTGGGAAACCCCAGCCGCCGACGAAAAAGGCTGCGGGCTGCAGGGCGTACAGCAGCACCGCCCAGAATGCCGCGTCGTCTCCATAGAAGCGCCGAGCCATCAGCGCCAGGAGCGCGGTCGTTCCCAGGGCAAAAAGCAAGGGCACAAAGCGTATTCCCAGGGCGTTGTCGCCCACCAAGCAGTGCCCAATCTCAATGGCCCAGGCCAGCATGGGAGGGTGATCGAAATAGCCGCAGTCGAGATGCCGGCCGAAATTCCAATGGTAGGCCTCTTCAGGCAAGACCGGGAAAAACGCGGCGACGGCAACCTGGAAGGCAAACACCGCCGCCAGCAGCCAACACCAAGCGGGAACCCGGTTGCCGCGAACGGGAGTTGCTTCCGGTGGCAATGGCACTTGGCTCATGCGTTTAGCTCACTTTCTCATCTCTGAGAGGCCACAAAAAAAGAGGACAGGCCCCGTTGTGCGAAGCACCCTTCGGGCCGTTCCGGCAACGGGGCCTGTCCCCTTTTTTGTGGCCTCTCAATTTTTGAGCAACTTGCGATAGAGTGGTACGGCCACCGCGGCCATGATGGCGTTGGCGCACCATACACAGCCCACGGGGTGAAAGCGGGCGTTGATGTCCTTGGACAAATTGATGCCGCACAGCAAGAGCGGATAGTACAGGAATACAATGGGCAGAAAACAGGTGATGAAGGCGCTCAGATAATCGCTTTTGCTGAACCAGATGCCGATCGGACAGCCCACCAGGACAAAACACAGGCAACCAAACGACAGTGCCGGTCGCGTCAGCATTTCCGTGTTGGCGATAAGTATCTGTTGCAGTTTTTGCCGGCTGGCGTTGCGCAGATGGGTCACGTGTTCCCGCTTGTTGGGATCCGGATTCGGCACCGCCATGAGCGAAATCTGCATGGCTATCTCGGCATCGATTTTTTCCTTTTGCTTGGTCAGGTCCTCACGAAACTCGAGCAACTCGTCCCAGGACATGTCTCCGGCCCCGCCTTTTTGGGACGACTTGTCGAAATCCGGAGGCAGGTCCACGGGCCAATCCTTTTCCGCGGAGTAGCCGTTGGTGGAGCCGTCGCTGGACGATATCATGCAGCGCCTCATGCGGATGATAATCTGCTTCTTAGGCAGATCGACGTACAACTCAGCTTCATCGGCCCGTGCAGTGACGTCGGGAGCCCTGGTCTTGGGGTCGAGCTTTTCGAAGATGGCGTCGATAAGTATGTGGCCTTCGACGCGATGGACAGCCATCCTGTAGTTCGAGTGGGGAAGATTGATGACATGCTCGCGTTTGAGGACACTGTAGAGAAATTCCTCGATGTCTCTCATGACCATGGCCTTGATCATGTAATGGGTCGTCGGAATCACACTGTAGTAAAGGACCATGGTTAGGCCGGTCATCGCCGTGCCGAGGAAAACCGCGGGGCCGACGACGCTGAGGATGTTAATGCCGGCCGCCTTGATGGCCAGGATTTCGTTGTCGTGAGCGAGACGGCCGTAAACAACGCACGTTGCGAACAGTGTGGTGGCAGGAATAGTGTAGGGCAGCGTGCTGGGAATCAGCAGCGGGATGGCCGCCAGAATTTGCGCCGGGGAAAGACCGTTCTTCGTCGCCTCGGCCACAATGCCGGCCATGAGCAGCATGCCCGTGATGCCAAGCAGCGACAGGAGGTAAACGCGAACCAGTTCCCAAAGGATGGTGCGATGCAAAATGCTCCAGAACACTCAATCTTCCTCCGAGACCCGCGGTTAGGGCTGCAAAAAAGGGGACAGGCCCCGTTGCCGGAACGGCCCGAAGGGTGCTTCGCACAACGGGGCCTGTCCCCTTTTTTGCAACCTCGAAGTATTGCCACGTTTCTTTTGCATCGGCAGCAGGCCGTCAAATTCTTGAGTTCTTTCCCCAATTGAGCAGCGGCTCCACCACGCTGGGCACCGGCACCTTGGAAAATTGCAAGTCGCCGTCGTGGCCGCCGATTTTGCCGCGTACTTCGATCTTCAAGAGCTGTTTGCTGATCGCCGAGGGAACATTGCGGAAAACGGACGGCAGCAATTGTTCGGCCCGGCCCCAGCTGGAATACATGTCGAGTTTCAGATCCTTGGTTGCCATGTTCACGTCGCCTTTGCCGTAAAGACTGATGGCATTGCCCAGCAGCTCAAGTTTGCTGACCGTGAGCCGATTGCCGTCGATGGCGAACCTGGCGTGGGCTTCCTCAAATGCCGTCCTGTCCGGCAAGCCCAGCCCAAGGAACTTGAGAAGGTCGAGTAAAAGCGGAAGATCCATGAGCTTGGTTTTCGGACTGTAGGGCACGTCGATGGTGCCCTGGCCTTTGAGGTTGCTGCCGCCGTCGGCTCCCTGGCCTTCCAGGTGCACCTGGCCCGCCGCGATGCCGGCCATGGGGTGTTTCGGCCCAAGGTTGTAAGCGGCAAACCGCTCCAGGGCAATCTCCGATGCCGCCAGGTCCATCTGGTAGTGTTCGGTCGAGGTCAGCTCCACGCGGCCCGCACCCGTGATTTTGCCTCCAAAGATGGGGGCGTAAATCGTGAACAGCATGACGTCGGGGGTCTCCTTGCCGATGGCAAAATGGGTCCAGGCGTCATGGAAGGGCTGGCCAAGCACCGTGGCATCGTTGACGAAGATGTTGCCCGTCAGGCCGAGCATGTGCTCGCCCCGGCAACGCCCCTCGCAGGCCATCGAGCCCGTGACGTTTTTGAAGTCGATGCCCGCCTGCAAATTGGCGTCTTGAAACCACAATTGTCCGTTCCAATAAACATCTCGTTCATTGGCGTTGTGCGGATCGGTGTGTGAGATCACCACCGTCTTGGCTTGCATATCGACGGTTTGGTCCTGGAGGTGGATCCCTTGTGCGGTTTTGCGAAGCTTCTCCGGCAAGGCCTGCAAAAGGCCATCGTCCAGCAGCACGTGGTTGCCGCGGATGTCCTCCAACGTGACATAGAACCTGTCGAGTTCCAGCAGGTCAACTTTGCCGCGTTGAATGCTAAACAGGCTGCTGTTGTGCCGGGCGGTGAAGTTGGTGATTTCGATTTTTTTGTCGTGGTAGCGGATTTTCCCCGTGACGTCGAGCAGGTCAATGGGGAAAAAACTCGGCTTGATGGCGCAGCCGGCGACGTCAACGCCGATGTCCATATCATGCTGATCCGCGGTTTTCTCCACGTGGGCCTGAAAGCTAAAGCGCCCTGCCGGCGCGAAATTATCCCAGGTTGTGCCGAGTTTGGGGTAGTCGGACCTGGTCAACGCGTTTTTCAAATCCATGTCCAGGCTCAGGTCCTGGCCGGTGATGTTGACAATCAGCAGGCCGTCGCTGGCGCCGTCGACGCGCGGCATCGTTTTGCCGCAGACGAATACCTTGCCGCCGTTGTGCGTGCCCTCGAAGTTCTTGAATTCGTACTGCTCCACGCCCTGTTCCTTGGGGTGAACCGTGAGGTCTCCGCAGACGCTTTCAAGGAGCAAGGGGAATTTATCCCACTGGGCCTGGCATTCGGCAAAATGAATTTCAAAGGTGTTGAAGTATTCCAGACTTCCTTTCTTGCGCTGGATCACGGCCCGGAAACTGCCTTTGCCCGTGGCGTGGAATGATTCCGCCAGCTTTCTAACATTTTCGGGCAATGCTCTTACGACCTGGTTGTTTAGCGGAATGTCCTTGCCAGTGACCTCGATGGTGGCATTGGTCATATCTTGGGCCCCCGTCCAGGTGCCGGTTAAGGTGATCGGTTGATTGCCGGCGTAGCCCACGATGGCAATGGTCGAGGTGTGGTGAAGGAAGTCATGATCTACACGGCCGTTCAAGCGTTCGACGGGATATGGAAATTTCTTGAAGCAGACATTGAGCTCGTCTGGCTCCAAGGTGCAGCGCCTGCGCACCCAATCCCCTTTTTGCTTGCTGGCGAGGTAATGGATGCTGCCGGTGCCGGTTGGTTGGAAGAGTTCATATAGGTTCTTGACATTGGCGGCTTCGCTGGGCAGGCGGTCGATCAGGCCCTTGGTCAGCGGCAAGTGCGACGCGGTCAAATCGAGATCATACGTGCTCTCGATGTTGGCAAGGTCGGCGCAGACCGTGCACTCGATTTTTCCGCTGCCGGCGGCGGCTTTGAGTTTCTCGACTGTCAGCTTGCCATCCGCCAGCGCACCATGGCGCTGAGGTTGTGCAATGGCACCGGCAACCGGGGATGGTCGATGGAGGTTTGCCGAAACTGGCAGCGGAGGTCGTGTTTCAGAGCGGGCGTCACACCCGGGTGAAATTCAATGTCGGCGGCAAGATCGGCTCGGCCTTCCAGCCGCAGACCTTCCAGTTTGTCCGGAAATTGCAAGGCAAGGTACTGCACCAGGTCCCTGGTGATGGCCAGACCGTCCATGTGCAGCGACAGCGCGGTGGCGTTGCTGGCCCGGTCCCAGGTGCCGGCCACGGAGACGCACCCCAGCGTCTCGGACTTGCCTTTGCCGGATATCGCCACATTACTGTTGGCGTCGAGCTTTAGGGTCATCTCGAGATCGTGCACAACCCAGGTTGCCTGACCGGCGGATTTGTCTTCGACAATCAGTGTGCCTTGTTCAATGACAAAAATGGGAAAAGGGGCTGCGGGCTCCGCCTTGCCGGTGAGACCTTCGACATTCCAGCTCTTGTCTTTGTTGCGGACAATACGCACACGCGGCCGCAGCATGGTGATCTTCTGGACCGCGGGGCCGCCTTCCAGAAGCCGCTCCCTGTCAAATGACACGGTTGCCCGCGGGGTATAAAAAAAGTCGGATTGGTCGCCTTCGTCGGCCACGCCGTCGCCGCCATGGCGGACCAGACGTAATTCGGTCAAGACGACTCCACCGAAAAGACGCAGCCGCGCGGCGTCGAGCGCCACGGTCGCTCCGGGAAACTGCTGCTGGAGCATTTCAACGACTTGTTGCCGCACCGCCGCGGGGTTGGTCCATTGCTGGTAAACCACGCCAGCGCCGAGGCAGCTTGCGATGACCAGTGCGACCACGCCTCTCACCACCCATTTGCGGAAAGACATCATGGACCTCAACGGCTTTCCTGTAGGTCAGGCTTTTCAGCCTGACTTACCGGGCCAGTCAGGCTGGTAAGCCTGACCTACATCGCGGGCTCGTTTTGGTCAGAGCGGAAGCCTGACCATCGGGGCGGGGGATAGTACGAGAAAGTGCGGACGGGGTCAACGACACTTGGTGGATGTCCTTTCTGCTTGGCCCTTCGTATCTTAATGGCGGCTGATCGTTACTAGGCGACGGCCAGATACTGGACAAATGGGAGTATAGCGATGAAGCAATTGTGCTTGGTTTGCGTGTTGGCTGCCCTCTTGTGGGTTGCTGGAACCGGCCAGGGTGGTCCTCTCAAACCAATTGACGACGCTCAGCGAACCATTGTTCCGCTGTCCAGCCAGGATTTCGCGGTGGAGTTCAAGGGCGGGCAGCGCGCTATTGCGAAGGTGGCGGGCGATAGGAAAACCTATCTGGGTTTGTACGTCTACGACATTCACGGCAACTGCGTGGCATGGGACGACCGGGGCATGGTTCCGTTGCCAGGCGATCTGGAAGTGGAGTGGAATCCGCCGTCGGAGGCCGTTTATGTGATTGAGGTCCGGAACTGCGGGCTGGACACCAATGAATGCAAGCTTGTGGTTCGTTAGGGTGGGTCATAACCTCCGTGGTTAAACGGATTACAGCGGCAAACCCTCCACACCCCTTTGCAAACGCCTCGTAGCGGCCCATGCTTGGTGACAGCGAGGATAAAGTACTCGCTGCAGCTAGGATCAAACCGGCACACCTTGGGCAGCAACGGACCGATCACAACCTGATAAAAACGCACGGGCAAAATGAAAATGAGGGCAAACAGCGCCCGCGGTTGCAGCTTCATCGCGGTTTGCTCTCTTTCTCCAGTTTGCGGGCCAGTTGCCCAACGAGGCGCGGCAATGACGTTATTAGGTCGCCCAACGTGGGATCGTCCGCATTCCTTGGAATCACCACCAGATCGAGACCGGTTGGCATATCTTGTTTGGTGAGCCGAAATGCCTCCCTGTACAGACGTCGCAAACGATTGCGGCGGACTGCACCGCCGACCTTGCGCGACACCGACATACCCAACCGCAACCAGCATAATTCATTTTCACACCCGTAAACGATAATCCAGGCGTCGCTGACCGACCTGCGCCGGTCGTAAACGCGTTGAAAGTCGCTTGGCCGTTTCAGGTGCTCGGAATTGCGAAAGCGGTTTGACATACCCTGGTCAATTTCTTCAGGGATACTGACCCGAAGCGCAAGCGAGGGTCTGCGCTTCTCCTCGCTTGCGCGTCGGGTTAGTATCCCTGGGCAAGCAACTGGTTCAGCTCCACGGCAATCCCGCGCGGGGATTTTCCGGATGTAGCTTTGCGAATTCTTCCATAAGCTGGCGGCTGCGTTCGTCTTTGGCGGCGGGCACGGCAACTTTGACCTCGATGTACTGATCGCCGCCCTTGATGCCCTTGCCCCGCAAGCGCAGCCGCGCTCCGCTCGAGGTGCCGGGCGGCACCTTGACTCCCAGGCGTGAGCCGTCTAATGTTGGCACGTCCACGGTCGCGCCCAAAGCGGCCTCGGCGACGCTCAACGGCACTTCAAGGATGACATCATTGCCCTCACGGCGGAAATAGGCATGCTTGCCCACGCGAATCTTGATGTAGAGGTCTTCCCCGGAAGGTCCCTGGCCGGTCAAGCGCATGGTCTGGCCGTCCGACATGCCTGGCGGGATTTTGAGGTCGATCTGCTGGCCATCCACATTGAGACTGATCATGCCGCCTAGGGCCGCCGTTTCGAAAGGAATGGCCACTTCGGGTGCGTGCTCCGGCGGCGCTGCCGGCGCGGTTCGGCGGCGCGATCCACGGCCACGGGGACCCGCGCCGTCGCCCATACCGCCGAAATGGCGGAAAAGCTCCTCGAACTGGGAGGGATCCAATGTCGCGCCTTCGCCGACTCCTGGGCCGCCACCCCAGTGAAAGGTAGAGCCCCCAGGCGTTCCGCCCGGGCCAGGGCCAGGCCCCGCAAAGCCAAATTGGTCGTAATGGCCGCGTTTCTTCTTATCGCTGAGCACATCGTAGGCGTCCTGAACTTCCTTGAACTTCGTCTCGGCCTGTTTGTCGCCGGGATTGCGATCAGGGTGAAATTGCCGGGCCAACTTTCGGTAGGCCTTGCGGATCTCATCCTCTTTGGCGGTTTTGGTGACGCCCAGGACTTCATAATAATCGCGCGGCATGTGGTAACGTCCTTCTCTTTTCACCATTCACTATAATGGCGGAGACGCTGCCGGGCAATCGGTCAGCTTCACGGAGGGTTGAGCCTTGCACGCCGTCAGGAAAATATGGCACCTGCTGCCGCACGATGCCGCTGCCATTGACCGCCTGGCTCGCGCCCTGGCGACGTCGCCGATTGTGGGTCAACTGCTGCTCAATCGCCATCAGACCGACCCGGACAGTGCCGCGCAGTTCCTTGGAGCGCCTCTGAGCGGACTGCATGAGCCGGAACGGCTGCCGGGAATGCCCGCGGCTGTCGAACGCTTGTACACCGCCATCCAGCAAAAAAAGCGGATTTGCGTTTACGGCGACTACGACGTCGATGGCGTCTCCGGGACCGCAATCCTGCTGACAACGTTGCGATTGCTCGGCGCCGAAGTCGAGTTTTATGTGCCCCATCGGATTGAGGAGGGGTACGGGCTCAACAGCGAAGCACTGGCCGGGATTGCCGAATCGGGAACAAACGTGGTGGTGACCGTGGATTGCGGCATCGCCAGCATCGCCGAGGCCGACGAAGCCCGCCGCCTCAACTTGGAGCTAATCGTCACCGACCACCACGAACCCAAGGACCGATTGCCTGACGCGGCCGTTTTGGTCCATCCGCGTTTGCCAGGTGATTACCCCTGCGGCGATCTTTGCGGGGCCGGCGTGGCGTTCAAATTGGCCTGGGCGCTTGCCAAGAAGGCCAGCGGCTCTGACAAGGTCGGCCCCAGGCTGCGTGAGTGCTTGCTCGACGGATTGGCCCTGGCTGCACTGGGCACCGTGGCCGACGTGGTGCCGCTGCGCGGCGAAAACCGCATTCTTGTCCGGCACGGGCTGATTAGGTTGAAACAGAGTCCGCCGACGGGCCTCAAAGCGCTGCTTGCCGCGGCGAAGCTTCAAGACAAGCCGGCGCTGACCTCCACGGACATTGCCTTCAGTCTCGCCCCTCGCCTCAACGCCGCCGGCAGACTCGGCAGCGCCCGCTTGGCTGTCGAGCTGCTGACAACAACGTCCGCACAGCGGGCTGCCAACCTGGCCAGTTGGCTGGAGGAGCAGAACCAAAAACGGCAATACGTCGAGCGCACCATCTTCAGCGAAGCGCGCGAGCTTGCAGGGCAGCAGCCAGTATTCGTCCGCGCCGGCCTTGGTCCTGGCTAGCAAGACCTGGCACGCCGGGCTTATCGGCATTGTCGCCGGCCGGCTTGTGGAGGCGTTTGGCCGGCCGGTATTGATGATTGCCCTTGGCGAAGCTGGAACGCCGGCTTCGGGATCGGGCCGGTCCACGCCTGGCTTGCGCTTGCACGAAGCTCTCCAGGTTTGCTCGGACCAGCTGCGCAGCCACGGCGGCCACGCCTTTGCGGCAGGGTTCAGGATCGATGCCGAGCACATTGACTCATTCCGGGATCGCTTTTGCCAAGTCGCCGCCGAGCGCCTGGGCGTCGCGCCGCCCGGGCCGAAATTGACTTTGGACGCCGAGGTGCCGCTGTCGGCATTGACATTGAGACTGATTGAAGCCATGGCCCAATTGGAGCCTTATGGGGCGGGCAATCCGCAACCACTGTTCCTTGCCGGCGACTTGCAGGTCGTCGGGGAGCCGGCCCGGATAGGAGGCGGCGAGCGGCACTTAAGTTTCCGGGTGCGTCAGGAGCGCACGGAGCTGCGGGCCATCGCTTTCGGCATGGCTGACCGCGTGAAGGAGCTGATGTCGGATGCAGGCAAGTGCTGTCTGGCATTCACGCCCAAGATCAATGAATGGCAAGGCAGACGGAGTGTGGAGCTGGAGGTTCGCGATTTCCAGGCGGGGCCGCGGGCCCGGTTGGGGTGAGGATACCAACCCGAAGCATCAGCGAGGATGCACGTCCTGCCTCGCTGACGCTTCGGGTTGGTATGGTGATAAAGGGACTGGCCATGGCTAAGAATTTGACCGAGCTTTGCGACTACCTCGACGGCCTGCAGGAGCGGGCGCCGTTGCTGGAATTGGTCGCCGAGTTGTCCGATTTGCGACTGACCTGCGACGACGTCCGCGAGCACGTGCTGTTCTCCGAAAAGCAATATGCCCGCAACCTTGTTCGCAAGGGACAGTGGTATCACCTGCTGGTTTTGTGCTGGAAAAATGGCCAGCGCAGTCCAATTCACGACCACGCCGGATCGAGTTGCGGCGTGAGAGTGCTGCGCGGCGTCATGACGGAAACGACGTTTGCGTTCGCTCCCAACGGCCACGTCATGGCGATCGCGTCGCGCGACCTGGCCGCGGGCGGAGTCTGCGGCAGCCAGGATAGCGACATGCACCAGATTTCCAACCTCCAGGCCGGTGACGCCGACCTGGTCACACTGCACGTCTACACGCCGCCGCTGTTGTGGATGGGCACTTATTCGCTGCTCGACACCACGCGCGGCCAGGAACCGATGCTGGTGGAGTTTTGCGACGCCGCGGGGATTTAAGAGCCTTTTGCAAAAAAGAGGGCTGTGCATTTTCCTTTGTTATCCCACCCCTTCGGGGTGGAGATTGCTCGTTGGTTGAAGTTTTCCCATGTTATCCCACCCCTTCGGGGTGGTCGCGTCAGGGCTATCACCCCGAAGGGGTGGGATAACAAAGATCGAACGCAAACAAACCTTGTCTTTGAGGCCGCATGGTCAAGAAACAACTACCCCGCAAGTACATCGCCTTCCTCCGCGGCATCAACGTTGGCGGCCACCGCGTCAAGATGGACCACCTCCGCGAGCTCTTCGAAGCCTTGGAGTTTGCCAACGTCTCGACCTTCATCGCCAGCGGCAACGTGATCTTCGACTCCCCCGGCACCGATGCCGCTGCCCTCGAGCGCCAGATCGAGGAGCACCTCCACCAATCGCTCGGCTACGAGGCCCACACTTTTGTTCGCACGCCAGCCGAGTTGGCGTCCATCGTGGCCTGTCGCCCGTTCGCGGCCGAGGAGGTCGAGAAGCCCGGCCACTCACTATATGTCGGCTTGCTTCGCGATGTCCCCAGCGGCGAGGCCACGCGCAAGCTGCTGTCCCTGCGGTCAAAGATGGACGACTTCCGCGTTCTCGGCCGCGAGTTGTACTGGCTTTGCCGCGGCAAGGTTACCGACTCCGTGGTCTCCTGGCCGGTGGTGGCGAAGACAATCGCCATGCCTTCGACGATGCGAAACCTGACCACCATTCAGAAGCTCACCCTGGCACACCCGGCACCATGAATGCTCGACTGCCAGGGCGGCAGTCGCCAATCGAAAACGCTCTCACCCTTCCTTGCAGTTTCTTGCACCCCCCTACACACAGGTACCTGCAAACTTGCACAGTCTCCTCCTTCGCTTGCCATGACGTCAAGCAAAATCGCAATTATAACGCCAACTTTGACTTGCGGCTTTGCAAATGCCAAAACCCGAGGTTTTATCACAAAGTTTCTTGCAGGGTCTTGACTTCTTGCCAGGGGGCGACACTATTTCGTCTCATGTCACCCCTCCCGTACAACCCCATGACACGTATTTGGCGACGAATGACAACGAACGCCAAGGGACGCGCTTGGATGACGCCAAGTGACGAAGATAATGTCTCACGGCTGGCCACAATGATTTTCCTGCGGGTGCTCAAAACACGCGGCAACTTGCCCAAGAAACCCCCCGCTCGTTACAATGAAATCAAGAAACCCAACGGCTGTTCCCTCGCAAGCGAAGCACCATTGTGAGCACCATCATCGGCATTGACCTGGGCACCACCTACTCCGTTGCCGCCCACTTGACCCCCGAAGGCCCGGCCATCATTCCCAACGCCCTGGGTGACTCCCTCACCCCGTCGATCGTGGGACTTGATGAAGACAAACGCTTGCTTGTCGGCAAACCCGCCAAGGAGTTTCAGGTCGTGCGGCCTGAACGGTGTGCCTCCGTGTTCAAACGCTACATGGGCACCGACTGGACCACCACGCTCGCCGGCCAGAAATTCACACCCGAGGAGCTGTCCAGCCTGGTGCTTCGCAACCTCAAGGACGATGCCACCGCGTTCCTGGGCGAGCCGATCGAGCGGGCCGTCATTACCGTGCCGGCCTATTTCAACGACCAGCAGCGTAAGGCGACCATCAATGCCGGGCGGATCGCGGGCCTCAAGGTCGAACGCATCGTCAACGAACCGACCGCCGCGGCCATGGCCTATGGGTTCCACGAAAGCCGCGACGAAAAGACTTTCCTGATCTTCGACCTCGGTGGCGGCACCTTCGACGTTTCCCTGGTCGAATTATTCGACGGCATCCTGGAAGTCAAAGCCTCATCAGGTGAGACCTTTCTCGGTGGCGAGGACTTCACCCAAACACTCGCCGCCCGTGTGCTCGAGCTGCACGGCATGCCGTTCGAGCGAACCGAAATGTCGGCCCCACAGCTTATCTCGCGCATGCTCTGGGAATGCGAAATCGCCAAGTGCCGGCTGTCCCGCCAGGCGGAGGCCACCGTGCGCATCCCCGACCGGCACGGCGATCTGACCGAGCAATCGCCCCAGGCCACCGTGACCCAGGCTCAATTTCGAACCTGGACGGCTCACATCCTGGAACGCGTGGAGACGCCGATCCGCCGCGTGCTCCGCGATGCTGGCGTCAGCACCGGCGACGTCGGCGAAATCATCCTCGTGGGCGGGGCCACGCGCATGCCGGCTGTCGTCGAGTTGGTCAAGCAAATCTTCTCCAAGGCGCCCCAGTGCCGGCTCAATCCCGACGAGGTCGTGGGGTTGGGCGCCGCGGTCCAGGCCGGGTTGATCGGCCTTGATCGCAGCGTCGAGGACATCGTCGTCACCGACGTGGCGCCGTTCACGCTGGGCATTGGTATTTGCAAGCGTTTTGGCTCCGAGTTGCGCGACGGCTATTACCTGCCGGTGATCCACCGCAACACAACGATCCCGGCCAGCCGTGTCGAGCCGGTGGCCACCCTCGTTGCCAATCAACCCGAACTCCTGGTAAAAATCTACCAGGGCGAAAGCCGGCTGGTGGACGGCAACTTGTATCTTGGAGAATTCGTCGTCAAGGGCGTGCCGCGCGACCCGCCGGCCAGGCCGTGGACATTCGCTTCACCTATGACCTCAACGGCGTGCTCGAGGTGGAAGCCACGGTCGTGGAAACTCGGCAAAAGACAACACACGTGGTCACCCGTTACGCCCGCGGCCTCAACGCCGGCCAAATTGCCGACGCGGTCAAGTCGATGGCGAAGCTAAAGGCCCATCCGCGCGACGAAACCGCCAATCGGCTGCTGCTCCGCCGTGCCGAGCGGACGATCAAAGAGCTTCTGCACGAGCAGCGCGATTATCTCAACCAATTGCTTGACGGATTTGAAACGGCCCTGGCCATGCGCGACCCGCAATCGATCGAGCGCCATCGAGCGGCGCTGGTCAACTTTTTGGAGCAGATTGACTCTGGCTGGGACAACGACGACGAGGGCGAGGAGGGCAAGGGCGGGGGGAATAATGACTGCCCGTTCTGAAACCCTGGGCCAGGATCTAAAAGTCTGGGCCGCCGACCTGTTGCAAGTGGACGTGGAGTCCGCGCTGAGAAAATCCGCGCCGCATATTGCCGCCAGGCGCTGGCCGAAAACGGCGCTGCCAACCTGGCCGCCCGAGAAGCCATGCTAATTCTGACCGGGCGCGGCAACGCCGCCAGGCCCACCCTTGCGCTCCAGGCGGCCGAGGAAAAGCTGCAACGCGAAATCGACGATTATGCCAGCCGCTTTTTTTCGCTGCCTATCGCCGAACGCAAGGCCGAATGGGAATCACTCCAGGCTCGAGGCCAGGGTTTCGTGTGCGTCGCTGCCAGGTTGGCGGCCCTGCGGCCCGGTATCTACATTGTCATGCCTTACTTCGAGCGTGAGTCGGTGAGTCAGGTGGCAGCTTTGGCTTGCAAGTTGTTTGTGCTTCGTCCCTCGGCGCGGTCCGCCGCTCGACAAGCGGCACTGGACCAGGCAAAGGGCCAGGACAAGTGGCCGTTATGGAACAAGGCCGCGGACTTCCTGCGGGCGAAACACCCGGCTATCGCCGCCCTGGAACCCAGACTGATCGCCAAACTGGCGGATGGCGACGTGGAGGCGGAGGAAAGGAGGCGGCTGCAGCGTCAAATGCGCAAAGCCGCGCGGACGGCTGCCGCCGCCAACAAAACACCTCAAAGCTGGGGAAAATGGGTCGCGATCATCGTCGTTATCATGCTGCTTCGGGGGTTTGCGTCGATGGTCTCTTCGACCAAGCCCAACCCCGGCTTCAATCCCAACCAACCGGCATTCAAGGCACCGCCACCAATTGACCTGGACGAGTTTCTTAGAAAAAACAATGTCCAATTTCCGAAGGTCCAGGACAACGGCAATATAAAGTTCGGTCCAGATGAACCGGTGTTGGATAAAGACAAAGGCATTCCCAAGCCCGTCCCCAAGGACAAGCAAGACCCGCCATGAGCGCCGACCATTTGCCCGACGACTTCCGGCGCTGGCCGCGAGACCCTTACCAAATTTTGGGCGTCGCACCCCGTTGCGATCCGCGCGAGGCCCGCAAGGCTTACACGCTTCTCATCCGCCAATTCAAACCGGAGCAATTTCCCGATCACTTTCGGCTGATCCGCGAAGCTTATGATGCGGTGAATCGCCATGCCCAGTTTTTGGCCTCCATCAACCAGGATGCCCCACAACCCGCGCCCGATCATGCGGTTCCCAAAACTACTGCCGACTCCCTGGACGCCGTCTGGAGCCAAGCTTGCGACGGCCAGGAAGTCGAGGCCTATGGCCGTCTTCGCGAAATGTACCAGGTCAACCCCCACGGCAGCGAGGTGCCGGCACGCCTCTATGCGTTGCTGCTTGCCAATCCCGAGCTCGACCCCCAGCGAACTCCTTGCGATTGGCTGGCGCAAGGCGTACGCGCCGAGGGACAGTGGGGACTGTGCCGGCAACTGTACCGCCGCGAGATTGAAGACCATCCCGACGAGGCCCTGAGCGAACGCTTCGAGGGCTTGCTCGGTGGCGCCGTGCCACACGGAAACGTCCTGGAGTTCCTTGTCTGGCGTTGGGAAGCAATGACTCGGCTGGGCAGAACGGACCTGATCTCTGACGACCATACCCGCGTCGCTGGGCGTCTGAAGCGAGAGGATGAGGAAGGCCATGTCCGCGTGTTACTCAAAGCCGCCGATTACCTGGCCTGGCAATCCACCTACCCCTTTGACGAGTTGTGCGACAGCATCGAAAGCCACGTCCATGTCCATGCCGTGTTGGGTGAAGAGCTTTCGCGTTTGGATTTCCTGCGCGATCTTTCCGGCAGTTGGCTGAGGCTCAACGGTAGCAAGCTCGCGAAGGCGACACCGCTTTTGAGTGTTGTGCCCATGTCATGGACGAACCCCTACGAAAATAGGCACCGTATTCTGGCGCAGTGCCGCGTTGTGGCCGAGGACCCTGAAGCCGCCCTATCCCAGCTTGATGCTGTCCGTCGGAGGGAATCCCTCATCCCGGCGCATCTCGGCCAGACATTAGCCTGGCTTTGGCACGCAAGGGAGGATCCCCGCGATGAAAACACGCTACTTGCGGTTATCAAGGAATACCTTGGCGGCGTGAACCACCCTGCCGCCGAAGCCCAATACGATTTGTACCGCTGGCACTTGTTGCGCTTTTGCGTGGCGGAGCTGATCGCGCCGGAAACGGTGGCCAACTTGCTCGTACCCGATCGCGTCGCTTTTGTCCACCAGAGAATTTACGACGACTGGCCGCTGCGAACGGTGTGTTTGGCGCATCGGATTGTATGGGAGTGAGTGATTAAGGAAATGAGCCTTGGAGGCGCTAATTCCGTGGTCGAACTCGCTTGGTTTGTCGGACGCTCCTTTAAATCAGGGGTCGAAAGATGGCCTGGTAGCGAGATCCCTCGCGAAGCTGTCTTGACCGCTTTGCCGGCTTGGTTTATAGCACCGGTCTTCCGACGATGGAGCCAAGACCATGCCCAAGATGCTGCTGGCCTTTGTGCTATGCGGCCTGACCGTGGTGTTAGCCAGCGGCTGCGGCAGCGTCGCGAACCTGGCCAGCGACCAGCCGAAGGTTTACGGTGGTTTGGCGTGTGACCCGTTGCTTAATGCCAGCGCGGCCACCCCCGGACCGGGCATGAATTTGAGCGGACTCCACGGTGAAGGCAAAACAGGAGTGTTCGGTCTCGCCGCGTTGGTTCTGGTTGTCCCGGCGATTTTCGTGGCCGACATATCTACCAACCTTGTCCTGGACACCATTACACTGCCCGTCGCCTATTATTATCAGCGCAAGTATGACGGGAGCGACTGGAATCCACCCCCGCCCGAGGGGCCATCGCAACCTGAAAGGCCGCTCGTCTTGCCAACCTGCTTGTTGGAACAATGCACAGCGCCCGAATTCGCGGATGCTACGTTACTGTCCCAAATTGCCATGCCGCAGGAGAGCGCGCCGGAATTCGTTGCTCCTTCTGGGGCAACGTCGTCAGACCCAGGGGTGTTCTCCGTTCCGCCGAGGTTTGTCGATTTCTCCGTCACATTGCCTATTGAGTTTCCTGCCGCGCAGGATTCAGACAAGTCGTCATCGTCGCAGGCGGATGCATATTCATTTCGGGATGCTGGCGTGTTTTTTGAAGAGCCAGTCGTGTTGCCGGTCGATCTGTGCCCACCTGGCCATGTACCGCCAACAAATTCGCCAGGATGGTTTTCTCCCCAGGTCTTTGGTCCTACTTCAGTGAGGCTACCTCCGCCAACCACGGGCGAACCTCAAGGCACACGGCTGGACCTGCGTATCCAAAATGAGGCGTCATCACCGCCATAATCTACCAAACGGAGCAACGGAAGCCCAGCCAACCCTGTAAAATCGGGGCAGTCTAAATTTACAGTTTTCCATACATGGTTGCTGCCGTAACCAAGGAATTGATTAAAAAGGCCTAGCTCAGGCATGTGCAAATCGAGCCAGCCGCCAATCAGATAGCCGAAGTTGCTATTAATGCCGGTGGCGGCGCCTCGGCTTAACAATGCCAAGTCAGATTGGCCAAGGATAACTGCACACGGACATCCTGTATCTGCGAGCAATTCCCGTTCATGCAACGAGCCGTCGCTGGCAGCAAAGCGCAGACGCAGCCAACACCGAGAAGGCGATCCTTTATAGAGGTTGCGCTGAATGAAGGAGGGCGGTGTCATGGGCGGTTATCGATTTGCGAATATAGTGACGTATTCGGGGTAATTCACACCGGCCTCGACTACCAGCACCTGGCGGGGATCCTTACCTCGCTCTCGCAGCAGGCACTCCAGATCACGGAAGTTGGCAGCGGCTCCGATGACTTTGTCGTCGGAAATACCTACGAACCAACCATGCGGATACGTTTTCCCGATGGTTTCCTTCAGACTGGCGATACGTTGCATTATTCAAGTCGTCCAGTTGCCCGGCCATGCTATTCTCCCATGCAAAGGCATCCGCGAAAACCCGCTTCATGGATTCAATCGCCTCGGGCTGCCGTAGATGTAGTGGTCAAGCTGTTCCGAGCTATCAGCGGGAATGCGATCAAAAACCGCGTCCGGAACTTCTTTCATGAGTTCCACAACTTTCCGCCACGCAGGTTCAGGGCCGGCAACGGCGCTCTGCCGTTTAACCTCTTCCGACTGCCGGAGCATTCGCACCGCTTCGGTGACTGCTTCTTCCTCTGAAGCGAAACGCCCGCTTTGCACCGTCGTCTGAACGTAAAGTTGCAGTTCCTCGGGCAAATGAATCCTCATGGTGTCTCTCCTCCTTCGCTGGTTCGAGCTTAGCACACCTGCTCCATTCTGCCAAGCGGCATTCCATTGCGTTAAGCCTCTGGCGGCCAACCGCGCGGAAACTGCCCGTACACAGCCGTATACGCTTGCACCGTGGCCGGCGTGGATGCGCCCGCGACTCCTCGATCGCCTCCCGGTGTCCGGCATCCAACGATTCGCGGAATTCCGCCAGTTCCTTGTCCCGCTGCCGATCCGCCTCTTCCTTCGCCAGCGACTCGGAAGGGTCGTAGCCCGTCCATTCCGGCTCGTCTTTCCGATCCAATGCTTCCTTCAGCGGACGCATGTCCACGGCATAAATCCGAGGAAAGTGATACGCCCAATCCTGTCCTTGGCTGTGAAGACGCTTGAAAATCATGGTGTAAACCGGCGTCAGGTCCGTGCGGCCACTGACCCAGATCGTTCCCAGGTAGAAGCTCATGTAATCATACTCTGTCCCACCGATTTGCCGATCTAGCACGTCCGCCAGGAAACCGCCGCTGCCTCGAAAGGAACCGAGATCGAGCACGCGGCCATCCGGGCCAATCACCTCATGGCCGTCGGAAAAGACATCCCAGAGGCACTGGCCCACCAATTCCCGAACTTCTCGCTCGGTTTCGAAAGGATGCTCGCAAAACGTTTTGGCGACGTCCTCTAGCGTCGGCTCTGGGTCGTCAGGGTCCTTATCATTCGGGCGGCGCAAGGCGGCAATGTTTCGATGGATCCGACACGACTCCTCATAGGTTTGCTCAAGCGTTGGGTGAAAGGCGGCCGCCAAGGGCGACTTGTCCCACCCCTGGGGCGCCAATTCGGCAAGAACATCCGCCGCCTGCGAACCCTTGAGGGAACATCAGCTCGAATGCCGCTTCAAGCTCCGGGTCGGTATAGGATTCAGCGTTGAAATCGGTCATCAGCTCACCTGCCCGCGCCGTATTATCGGATTGCCTGCCGTCCAATCTCCGAGGCGTTGTATTTGGAGTGACACGAAATACCGGTCAAGGTTCACCAGGCTCGGTTAACACGTTCCGCGTTATTGTTGGCACCAAACTCCGTGGTTCAACCTATAAGGTTGACGCGAATGCCAGCCGGCGTTCCCTCCGGCAGCCGATGCATTTCGGGGTGCAGCACATTGGCCAATATCTCCAGGCTCTCCACCAACCTCGGGCCCGGCCGGCTAAAATACGCCGAACCATCGACGACATACACCCTGCCGCTGCGCACACATGGCAATTCTTCCCATCCGGGGTTGGCCTCCAGCAGCGGCAAATCCTCAAGCGTGCGCGCCACATCGAAACCGCAGCAGGCGATCACCAACACCTCCGGACGGCAAGCAAGCACTTCCGACCATTGCAAGGTTCTGGACTGCTGGCCCTCGACCCCGAGCTGCTCGACGCCGCCCGCTAGCCGCACCAACTCTGGGCTCCAGTGGCCGCAGGAAAACGGCGGATCGATCCATTCCAAAAGCACCACGCGCGGTTTGTGCTGAATCCGAGTGGATTGTTCAGCGACCACGTCAATGCGGTTCCGCAAAGTACTTACAACCATGTCCGCCGCTGCCGTTTGCCCTGTCGCCTCTCCGACTTGATGGATGCATTGCAGCACTTCGCCAAGCGTCCGCGGCTCCAGGTTGATCACGCGCGGCCGGCCAGGCAAGCTGCAAGCGGCAGAGCGCACCGCTTCCTCGTCCACCGCGCAAACGTCACACAATGCCTGTGTGACGATGAGGTCCGGCTTCAAAGCTACGAGCACATCCAGATCGAGCGTGTACAGCGCGGCGTTGCGTGCGCAATTGCTCACGGACCAGTTCATCGATGCGTTTGCTGGTCGCGTCGTGTGGGATCAGTGTCCTGGTGACCTTCGGCAACTGACGCACGGACTCCGGATAGTCGCATTCGTGCGTGACACCCACCAGGCAATCGCGCAGGCCTACCGCACAGACGATTTCCGTGGCACTCGGCAATAGCGAGACGATCCGAGGTGGCACATCATTTCCCCGCCCCGATTTCCGTCAGTTGGTAACACGCCGCTTCTTCACCGTTGCGGACATACAGCCTTCCGTGCGCCACCACTGGATGGTTCCACGTCTTGGCATTAAGCGCCTGGAATTGCGCAATCTCCTTAAACTCTTCTGGGTTAGCCTCGACCAGGGCGACCGCACCGGTTTCCGAAAGCACCAGCAGCAGCTTCTGGTCGGCCAGCAGCAGGACTTGGCCGTTGCCGTAACCCCGCTCCTTCCACTTTTTCGCACCATCCTCGAGGCTCACGCATGCCAGAAAAGCGCTGTCAAAGCCAAAAAGATGGTCACCCTGAATCACCAGGTCATTGAAATAGGGGCTGATAGTCCGTTTCTCCCAAACAGTTTCCGATTCCCAGCCGGCGGTCTGCTTGCCCACGCGCACGCGCTGAATCCCCTTGTTGAACGGCGTCCCCAACAGCACGTCGGAATCGCTGAGGATGGCGGGCTGCACTACGCGCTGGATGTCACCGACCTTCCAGGGGTGATTCCAAACGATCTCCCCGCTTGCGGGATTGTAGGAGGTCAGCCCTTCTTCCGTGGACAGCAGCATTTGCTCCACGCCACCGAGGCGCGCCGGTTGCGGCGAGCAGTAGCTGAGCAGCCCTTCGCCCGCGGACCATGCCTTCATGCCCGAGGACGCCTTGTAGCCCATAACGCTGTTGCCCTTTGGCCCGCCCGCGAAGACCATCACCACATCCTGCGCGACGAGCGGCGACGAAGCGAAGCCCCACATCGGCACCTTGGCGCCGGAGTCTGTCGCAATGTTGCGCGACCAAAACTTGGAACCCGTTGCCGCGTCGAGGCAATTAAGCACCCCGGTCGCACCGAGGACGTAGAGCTTGCCTTCGTGGAAGGTGGGTGTGGCACGAGGACCAGGGCCGCCGATCGACTCCTCGAAGCAAGCCTCATACGTGTGTGTCCAGATTGTGTAGCCGGTATCGGCGTCATAGCAGACAACCATCTCGTCCTTTCCGAGTTGTTCTTGCGTGAATAAATGGTTGCCCACCACTGCAAACGACGACCAACCAGGGCCGACGCTGTGCCGCCATAGCTCTTTCGGCTTGTTCGCCGCCCAGTCCGTGGCGATTTTTACGCCCTGCAGCTTGCCGTCGCGGTTTGCCCCCCGGAAGCCCGGCCAATCGCCCGGTTGCAGGACCAACGGCTTGGCCGACGCGGCATCCATGGGTTTGGCCGTGCCGATTTTGCCGGCCGCCACATCGGCCTCGTGTTTTTCACCGGCGGTTAATGCATAGCGGTAAGTCATTTCTGGCGAAAATACGCCCGAAACCCCGTCGAATCGCATCTGGGAGTAATAGCCCCAGGTCAGCAAGAGGAGGGCTAGCAATCCAACTCTCCGCACCCGCCAGCTCAGAAAAGGAGTGATGAACAACCAGCCGACGAGAATGGTCGTGGTCATCGGCACCACCACCACAAACAAAATCATCCCATTGAAGGTGGGGTGCAAGAATGGGATGGCGATGGCGGCCACCGCCACGAAGGCCACAAGACCGAGCAACCGCTGCAGCCAGGGAATGCGGCTGGCGAACAGCCACCACAGGAGCAGGCCCAGTGTGGCCGCTGGAACCCCAAACATCATCAGGGGAAACATGATAGGACCAAGAGCGTCATGCATATCAGCTGGCGCGAACTTGGCCGTCAAGGGGGCCATCCATTGCAAGGCGACGAAGATCAACGCCGGCCACAGCCGCAAACGCGGCTCTTTTGGCGCACCACGGGGGCATCGCTGCTGGCCAATTGCGGTCGCGGCTCGCTTGGTTGCGAGGGCGGAGAATTGTTTGAAATGTGGTCGCTCATGCGAAACTCCCAGGATAAAAAGCGGAAATGGCCTGTCGCCTCCACATTAGGGGGCGCGGGATACAGCTAATTATAGCGGTTTTGTTCTAGTCGCCAAACCCCTGGGCGGTTCTAACCCGCTTCGTGTGCCGATAACGCACATTAAACGCCCGTTTGCGATTTGGTGGCAAGTCCCGCGTTAGTAGGTCCCGCTTGCCGAGCGGGACCTGAACCCGGGAAAATCCAAATCCGGCTCGGCAAGCGGAAATTTCAGGTCCCGCTCGGCAAGCGGGACCTACTAACGCGTTTGGCACGCCGCTTGCACATCTTAACGGTTGTCAAGCCTTCGCGGCGGGGCGCAATCGTCAGGGACCACAAACTCGCGTCCGCCACGGAGACCTTTGGCTGCGTTTCTTCGGTCCCTTGGAGGATAGCCATGTTACCATTCACCAACATTCTGTTTCCGACCGATTTTTCCGAGCGTTCTGTCTCCGCGTTTCATGTGGCATGTGCCTTGGCTCGTGACCACGGGGCTGCCTTGACGGTGCTGCATGTTCGTGAAGTTTCGCCGGCGGTGTTTGCGGAGTTCGGTGCTTTGCCGCCTCCGGACACAGTGTCGCGCACCGAAGTGCTGGAAAAGCTGAACGAGTTCGAGCCGCCGGATGGGACCGTAAGCGTCGAGTACGTGGTGGCGGACGGCAGCGCTGCCGAGGAAATCGTCAACGCGGCCATTGACCGCCACAGCGATATGATCGTGATGGGCACCCACGGCAGGTCTGGCCTGGGACGCCTGGTCATGGGCAGCGTTGCGGAAGAGGTGGTCCGGAAGGCACCATGCCCCGTGCTGACCCTGAAATCCCCGGTGCCGGCCGCGGAGAAATCGCTTGAGCCCGAAGTGGCAACGGTTTAACCAACAGGGCACAAACCGGCAGCCATTGCTAAAGTGGTATTATGACAACCACTGAAGCACTGGCCGTCGGGCTGCAGTATCACCACACAGGCGACCTCGCGCGGGCCGAAGCGATCTATCGTCAAATCCTCCAGGTAGACGCCGGCCATGCCGATGCCTTGCATTACCTGGGCGTCATTGCCCATCAGCAAGGCCGGCACGAGGTCGCAGCTGATTTCATGCGGCAATCTGTACGGCTCATGCCGGCCAACGCCGGTTGCTGGTGCAATTTGGGCCTCGTTTTCATGGCGCTCGGAAAAACAGAGGACGCCGTCGATTGCTATCAGGGCGCGTTGCGTCTGCAGCCGAATTACCCGGAAGCTCACAACAACCTCGGCATCGCCTTCGAACAACAAAAGAACTGGCCAGAAGCGATCGGTTCCTATCGGCAGGCCTTGGCATCGAAGCCGACCTTCGCCGAGGCCTGGTACAACCTGGGCAATGCATTTCGCCTTCAGGGCAAGCTCGACGAAGCCGTCGAGGCGTACCGGCAAGCGTGCCAGCACAAACAGGGTTACGCCAAGGCCCTCAACAACCTCGGAACCGCCCTGCGGCAGCAAGGTCATATAGAGGAGGCAATGGACTGCTGGCAACGGACCGTCGACATCATGCCGAGTTACGTTGAGGCTCGCAACAACCTGGCAGAGGCTTTTTTCACCCAGGGTCAGTTGGCGGCGGCGCTCGACAACTTCCGGCAATCGCTCCGCATGGAGCCCAACCTGCCGGCGGGCCAAAGCAACGTCTTGTTTTGCTTGAACCACGATCCTCACGCCGATCCGGACGCGATTTTTGCCGAGCACTGCCGGTGGGGGAGCCAGATCGAATCCGCTATTGCGCGTCGGCCGCACACCAACGATCCCCATGGAGAACGCCGCCTGCGCGTCGGCTACGTCTCGGGCGACCTGTGCGATCACGTCGTGGCTCGCTATCTCGAGCCGGTCTTGGCCCACCACGATCCCGGCCAGGTGGAGGTTTTTTGCTATGCACAGGTTGCCGTTGCCGACGCCGTCACCAGACGATTGCAGCAGTTAGCCACTAGCTGGCGCTGGACCTGTCAACTCACCGATGCCCAGTTTGCGGAGCAAATCCGCTCGGATGGCATTGACATCCTCGTTGACCTTGCTGGACATACGGCGAACAATCGTCTGATTGTCTTCGCGCACGAGCCGGCGCCGGTCCAGGCCACGTGGTTGGGGTACATGAACACTACGGGATTGACCACGATTGACTACCGTTTGACCGATAGCGTTCTTGATCCATTGGACCAAGCGATTCGCGATACGGAAGAACTGGTGCGTCTGCCGGGCGGCATGTGCTGTTTCGCCCCGCCGGCCGGCGCCCCGGCAGTCGGCCCATTGCCGGCACTCGCCAAGGGGCATTTGACTTTCGGTTCCTTGAATCGCGTGTCGAAAATCAACAGCAGCGTCATTGATCTGTGGAGCGTGGCATTAAGAAAGATTCCGTCGGCCCGGCTCCTTGTTTATCACGATCACCTGACGCCGACCGCGCAGGACCATCTTCGGGGGCAATTCAGGCAACGCGGTATCGACCATAACCAACTCGATTTGCGCCGAGGATCAAAATCCACCGGCTACTTGGATGTTTACCACGAGATCGATGTGATCCTGGATACTTTCCCTTGCACGGGCGGCGTGACGACTTGTGAGGCGCTTTGGATGGGTGTGCCGGTCCTTAGCCTCCGCGGGGTGCGTCCCGCGGGCCGGAACTCGGCAGCGCTTTTGGCGCGCGTTGGGCTAGCCGACTTGGCGGTGCCCACACCGGCGGATTTCGTTGCCCGGGCGGTGCTCTTGAATACGCAATTTGGACAGCTTGCTCACCTGCGCGGCGAACTGCGTGAGCGGATGAAGGGCACGATTTGCGACGGTGGTCGGTTCACCCGCCAACTTGAAGAAGCCTATCGCGCTCTTTGGCGGCGCTGGTGCGCGAACTCCCCGCCCATGTAAGTCAGCCTTTCCAGGCTGACATCAGCGGTTTAGGGCTGGCTAGAAAGCCGGACCTACGAAATATGCAGTGGCCTACGGCTGACCCTTGCGAACCTCGCGGATATACGAATGACAGCGGACGCAGCTCATGGTCAAATCGACGTAAGCGAGTGTTACGCCGTCAATGTTCTTGGCCTTCGCCTTGGTGAGGATGTCGCCCGCGGCACGTTGGAACTGGTTGTTGAACGTCTCGTAACTCGGCGTCTTGTACACCATCCATTCCTCGGTCTTGCTCAGCTCAAGCAACTCCTCGACGCTGCCCGTTATCCTGGCAAAGTCAGCCAGGGCGATGCCGTCGAGCAATTTATGGGCATTTTTGAGTTTCTCGTCCATGATGGTCTTGACCGTTCTGCCTTTCTGCTGGTCGGCGTCGCCACGGTAGGTCCAACATAAAGCGACAAGGGCGAGACAGGTCAGTGCAGCGATCGATTGGCGTTTCACAGGCAACTCTCCTTGGAAAAATTGGTGTACCAAGGGAGAAGCGGCAAATCTCATGCCGGAAACGGCGACCAATAGAAAAAGGCCAGGAACCATCGTTGGTTCCTGGCCCCATGAGTGTCGAAACCGGGCCCGGTGACCCGGTCTCAGGGAGGCAGAACTAATTGCCCTTGGGCATGGGCAGAGGTTGCGTGGCCGGCAGGGGCGCCTGCTCGGTCGTCGGGCTCACCGGCGCTGCGCACGAACCGCACGTTCCGCAGGTCGGCTCGCAGCCCAGCCGCTGGTGGCACAGCCTGCTGAACAGGCCAGGCTGGTCGCCGCACGAATCCTTGCAGCAGCTGCAGCATGAGCACAGTTTTTTCAGCCAACTGCGGCAGCTATCGAAGCAGCTGGACAGGCAGCAAGGCGTCTCGCAGCAAGGATCGACCATCACCGGAACCATCCGGCAACGCTTCACGCACACCGTGTAAGGCACGCATTCCTGCACTTGCTTGCACACCGTGCAGGGCACGCACTCGGTGACAGTGTACGGCACCTTCCTGTGCACCGTGTAGGGCACCTGCGTGCACGTGGTGTAAGGCACCTTCTTGCAGACGGTGTACTTTTCCATCGTGCAAACCTGGTACGGCACCTTCTTCACGCAGGTTTCCTGGACGGTCGTGCAAACCTGGTAGGGCACTTTCTTGACCATCGTGCATGGCACCTGCCGGCACACCTGGTAGGGCACCTTCTTGACACAGTCCTCGCTTACGGTCCGGCACACTGTGTACGACACCTTCTGGGTGACGCACTCCTTGACCATGCGGCAGGTTGTGTGCGTGGTGGTCGTCTTGACCTGGGCGCATTCCGAGAAGGTACGGCCCGGGCCGTCGCAGTCGTAGCCGACGCCGGCGGCGTCAACATACGCCGCCCTTGATGCAGCGCGTGACCGTGTAGGGCACCTGCGTGCAGACCACTTCCTTCTGGATGTGGCAGACGGTGTAGGGCACCTGCTTGCAGACGTTCTCACGAACCGTCCGCGTAATGGTGCAAGGCACCTTCTCGACGACGGTGTAGGGCACCTTCTTGCACACGGTGTAGGGCACCTGGGTGCAGACCTTTTCGCGGACGCAAGTGGTGCAGGGCACCGTCTCGCAGACCGTGTGCTCGCGCCAGACCTTCTTGGTGCACATCTGGTCAGGCGTGCGGTAGGTCACCCGAACCTTGCTCGGGCAGCAGATCTCCTTGCAGGTGCAGGGATCGAAGTGCGTTTCGCAGCTCTCTTCCCAACGGGTGCAGCACTTGCCGGGGACGCAGAATTGCTCCTCGACCCACTCGCCGCACTTCTTGCTCACGGTCTTGCAGGTCGTGACCTGTTTCGAGACGTACTCGACACAGTTCTTGTAACGGGTCTCGACGCAATCCTTGTAGCAGGTCTTGCACACGTCCTTCGTGATGCACTCGGTGACATTGTGGCAGACGGTGGAGTTGACGGTTTTATAGCACGTCTCATACACCGGCTTGCACACGATCTGCTTGCACTCCTTGACGTGCTGCTCGCAGATCTGCTTGGCGACCTGGTGGCAATGCACCTCGCAGTGCGTTTCGTAGACCGGCTTGCAAACGGTGTGGCTTACGTCCTTCCAGCAGGTCTCGGGGACTTGCCGGCAAACCGTGTAATGGCAATCCTTCCAGCAGGTTTCGTAAACCGGCTTGCAAACGGTATAGGTGCAGTCCTTCCATTCGGTGTGCACGCACGGCTTGCTGACGGTGTAGGGGCAATCCTTCCAGCATTGCTGATAAACTGGCCGCGTGCATTCCTCGGTGACAGTCTTGTAGCAGGTCTGGTAGCAGGGCTTGTACAAGGTCTCGCATTCGTCACGGTAACAGGTCTTCGTGACCTGCTTGTTGACGGTTTCCTGGACGGTTTTGTAGCAGGTTTGCCAACGTTTTTCGAGCACGTCGTCGTAAACCAACTTGTAAGTAGTCCGGCACTGCTGCTGGCAAGAGCTGAAGCAACACTGGGCGTCACAACTCGGCTGCTGGCAGGCGGAATACGTAGCAGCGCCGCAACTTTGCGCGGAAGCGGTCTGGGCGGCCCCTAAAAGGCCGGCCAGCGCAACCACCAGCGGCGCCATCAGGCGCATCCTCATGATCGTGGCCTCCTCATTCGACACATTGGAGTTCAACGGGTCCCTGGCGATGAAGTGCTGAAGGCTGCAGATTGCAGATTGCAGATTTGAGATTGCCAAATGCCGATTGGGCCATTCTGCAATCTCAAATCTGCAATCGCAAATCCTTCAACACCCTGCGTCCTTGGATTCCTCCGTCTTTTACACCCTTCCTTATCGGTCTCTGTTTTACCGCGGCAATACCCTCTTCGCTCTCTTACGGTTCTTACCCCCCCTCCGTCTCTTACGGTTTCGACGGACATGAGGGTGCTGCCGCCGAGGTAAGCTAGGAGGGCGGCGGATGAAGGATGAGGGATGAAGGATGAAGGATGAGGGATGAGGGATGAGGGATCAGAGGCAGTAGGCGTCAAGTCCCGTGTGCCGTTGTGCACTACCAGGTTGCATGCTGGGCCACAATCCATTACCTTAAATGGGAGGATATTGCACGAGTTTACCGCAGCGCGGGATGGCCCTGCCCAAAGTTTGGAGTTTTAGCTCATGAACCGCAGGCTCCTGGTACAGGTCTCCGCACCAGTGGTGCTGATCGGCCTGCTGCTGTTTGTGGTTTGCCTCGTCAGCGTTTGGTTTACCATTCACTCCCATGGCGATCTGAACAAGCTGCTATCCCAAGAGGTGGCCACCATGCAGGCCGCGCGGGAGCTGGAGATTGCCACTCGCCAGCTCGGCTTCCGCAGCATGCTCAACGTGGCCGACCCGGAACATGCTCGCAAGCAACCCATCGACCAGGCCCAGGACAATTTCGAGATCGCCCTCAAAAAAGCGCGCCTGGTCGCCAACAGTCCGCGTGAACGGCAGGCGGTGGAGGCCATAGCCACCGGTTACACCATGTATCAGGAGGAGTTGGCGGTGCTGCTGCCCCCGGAGCCTGGCACGCAATTCGACTATCACAAGCTGTCCATGGCCCATCCCCGCAGGCACGTCAGCGAACCCTGCCAGGAACTGGTCCAGATCAGCAAGGAGGAAATGGACGTCGCCGTTAGGAAAAGCGAGCTGCTCGGGCGCTGGCTGCGGGCGACGCTGCTTGCCCTGGGTATCATCGGTCCGCTATGCGGCGTGCTCGGCGGGTGGGCCATCGTTCGGGCCTTGAGCCGTTCGTTCAATCAGCTCAGCGTGCGTGTGCATGACATGGCCAGGCACCTCGATCATACCGTCGCGTCGGTGACTCTGCCGGCCGACGGCGACCTTGTGCATCTCGACCGGCAGCTCCAGGACGTTGTGCGCCGTGTCGAGGAAGCAGCCGTGAATTTACAAAAGCATCAGCGCGAGATGCTGCGGGCGGAGCAACTGGCCGCCGTCGGCCAGCTGGCCGCCAGCGTCGCCCATGAACTGCGCGAGCCGTTGACGTCGATCAAAGGCAGAGTGGAGGTCGCCTGCATACCCGATCTGCGCAGACCCCTGACCGAGACGGACCTGGCCGCGATTCACCAGGGAATCGCCCGTCTGGAGCAAACGGTTCAGAATTTTCTGGATTTTGCACGGCCCACGGCGCCGCGGCGAGGCCTTGGCGACTTCCGCGACGTCATCACCGCCTCGGTCGGATTGGTTCAGAGCCGCGCGCATCAACTTGGCATTACCCTGGACGTGCACCATCCCGAGGAAGCCGTGATCCTGGACGCCGATCGCGGCCAACTGTCCACCGTGCTGGTCAATCTCCTCCTGAGTGTCATGGATTCCATCCCCGCCGGCGGTCGTTTGCCGGTCTGCTTCCAGTCGGGCCTGGGCGACGAGGCGGTATTGACCATAGGCGAGCCCTACGGCGTCCGCGGCCCGGTGGCCGCGGACGACACGCCGATTCCAACAACCTCCGAAAAATCAAAGGGGCTCGGTTTGAGCCTGAGCATTTCCCAACGGATCATCGAGGAGCACGGCGGACGGATTGAAGCCGTTCATGACCCCGCGGGCGGCGTTAGTTTCTCCCTGGTTTTGCCCATTCCTGCCCCAGAGAAGATCCATGTCAACGTTGCTCGTGGTTGATGATGAACAGAGTGTGCGCTATTCGTTTCGCCGCGTGCTGAGCGGCGACAACGTCGAGGTGCTCACGGCAGCCACCGCGGCCGAAGGGCTCAAGGAGGTCCGCGAACACCGCCCCGACGTCGTCGTCCTGGATATCCAGCTGCCGGACGGCTCCGGCCTGGACGTTTTCCGGGAGATTCAGGCCATCGACCCGCGCCGGCCCGTGCTGTTCATCACCGCTCATGGCACGACCGAAACGGCCATCGAGGCCATGAAAAATGGCGCCTTCGATTATTTCGTCAAACCGGTCGACCTGGAGCGTCTGAGCCACGTGCTGGTTCGGGCCTTCGAGGCGGCCAAGCTGATGCATGTGCCCGCGGTGCTGCCCACCGAAGACCAGGGCGACCGGATCATCGGCCGCAGCCAGGTCATGCAGGAGATGTCCAAAACCATCGGGCGGATCGCTCCGCAGGACGTGAACGTGCTGATTCTCGGCGAAAGCGGCACCGGCAAGGAGTTGGTGGCGCGAGCGCTCTACCAGCACAGCCGCCGTGCCACCAAGCCCTTCCTGGCCATCAATTGCGCCGCCATTCCCGAATCGCTGCTGGAAAGCGAGTTATTCGGCCATGAGCAAGGGGCCTTCACCGGCGCCAACCGGCGGCGTATCGGCAAATTTGAGCAGTGCAACGACGGCACCTTGTTCCTCGACGAGATCGGCGATATGCCGCCGTCGTTGCAAGCGAAAATCCTCCGTGTCCTGCAGGACCAAACCTTCGAGCGGCTAGGCAGCAACGAAATGGTGCAAACGACGGTCCGCGTGCTGGCAGCCACCAACCACGACCTGCAAAAGTTGGTTCTGGAGGGGCACTTTCGTAAGGACCTCTTTTACCGGCTTAACGTCGTGACCTTGCGCGTGCCGCCGCTGCGCGACCGGCCCAACGATGTGGCTGAGCTTGCTCATTATTTCCTGTTTCGTTTCGACCGCGAGCTTGGTCTGGACCTGCGGGCGTTCGACCCCGAGGCCCTGGAGATCCTTGAGAATTATTCCTGGCCAGGCAATATTCGCGAGCTGCAAAGCGTTGTCAAGCAGACCATGCTGCAGGCCTCGGGCAACGTTATCTTTCCCGAGTTTTTGCCGGACGTGCTCCGCAAGGCCCAGCCTTTGAGCGCGGCGGCGGCGCCCGCCAGCGCTTGGCGAGGTTGCCGTGGCCGATCTGGCTAGATCCATTGAGTTTCTGCTGCAGCACGGCGGCACCGGGATTCACGACAAAGTCATCGCAGCCGTTGAGCGCTTGCTGCTTGGCCGCGTGCTGGCCCACACCCGCGGCAATCAATCGCAGGCCAGCCATTTGCTGGGCTTGAATCGGCAAACCTTGCGCCAGCAAGCTGCGCACCCTGGGCCTGGCTATCGATAAAACGGTGACGGAAACCCAAGATTGACCTCGCCAAGGTTGGAAACCATGCGTTATCATGAAGTGGAATGTCAGCCATTGCGGGCTGGCACGCCAGCGCTTGCTGGTCCGCCCCCCAGGCTGACCCGCCGACTCGCAACATTCAACAATGAGCTGCATCATGTTACCTACCTGGTTGCAAAATCTGGTCAAATGGGCCAACAACGAGGCAAAACCTCGGCGTCGAAATCCTGCTCGCCCTTGTCGGACGCGGCCTGCCTTCCGGCCCGTGCTCGAGGAGTTTGAAAGCCGCCTGGTGCCCACCAGCCTTGACTTCACTTCCTTGCCAACCACGGTGAACGCGGGTAATCCTTTCGTCTTTACGGTAAACGCTCTGGACAACAGCAACAACCCCTTCCCGGGTTACACGGGCACTGTCCACTTCTCCAGTTCCGACGTCCAGGCGGCGTTGCCGCCGGATTCGACGCTGACAAACGGCTCGGGTTCCTTCGGCGCCACGCTGAAGACTGCCGGCCTCCAAACGCTGACGGCCACCGACGCGGCCAACAGCAGCATCACCGGCAACGTCACGATCACCGTGATTGCCGAAGGCCCCACCCATTTTGTTATCAGCGTGCCAACCAGCTCCACGGCAGGCGCTGTCGTGCCCTTCACCGTGACAGCGGAGGACACGTTCAACAACGTCGCCACGAGTTACAGCGGCACCGTCCATTTTAGCAGCAGCGACCCCCAGGCGCAGCTGCCGCCCGACGCGACACTGAACGCCGGTATCGGCACCTTTAACGCCACGCTCGAGACGGCCGGCAGCCAGACCTTGACGGCCACAGACGCTCCCAACGGCATCTCCGGCAGCGCCACCGTCACTGTCACTCCTGGCGCCGCCAGCAAGTTCGTGGTCAGCGCTCCCAGCCCCACAACCGCCGGGACCGCCCTCATTTTCACGGTGACGGCCAAGGACTCTTTCAACAACACGGCGGTTGGCTACACCGGCACCGTGCATTTCACTAGCTCGGACCCCAACGCCAGCTTGCCGGCCGATACCACGTTAACGTCCGGCACCGCCCAGGAAGCCGCCTTCCTGCGGACGGCGGGCAATCAAACCATCACGGCCACCGATAAGCAGAACAGCGCCTTGACCGGCGTTAGCGGAACCATCCTGGTCAATCCCGGGCAGGCCACTCATTTTTCCGTGATCGCTCCCATCGGCGCCACGGCCGGAACAGCGTTTCCAGTCACCGTCACCGCGGAGGATGTCAACAACAACCAGGCTACCTCCTACACCGGCACAGTCCATTTCAGCACCAGCGCCAGCAGTTTCACGCTGCCGGGCAACAGCGCCCTGACCAACGGCCAGGGAATCTTCAGCGTATCGCTCCAGTCCACCGGCGCCCAAACTCTTTCCGTCAACGACACCGTGGCCACCAGCATGACCGGCAGCACGACGGTCACCGTGACAGCCGGACCCGCCACCCACTTTGTCCTTAGTGCCCCCAGCAGCACGACTGCAGGCTCGGCATTTGTCTTCTCGATCACCGCCCTGGACGCGGCGAACAGCATCGCACTCACCTACCAGGGCACAGTCCACTTCACCAGCAGCGATCCCCAGGCTAATCTGCTGGACGCCACCTTGACGAACGGCAGCGGCTACTCCGCCGCCATTTTGAGCACGGCCGGTCTTCAGACCATCACCGCCACCGATACGACGACCTCCAGCATCACCGGCACCAGCAACCCGATCTCCGTCCAGGGCCTGGCCGCCAGTCAATTCGCTGTCGTGGTTCCGCCCAACGCCATCACCGGCGTCCCGTTCAACTTCACCGTCCTGGCCCAGGATTCGTTCGGCAATACCGACTCCAATTTCAGCGGCACGGTCGATTTCAGCAGCACCGATAGCGCCGCGACACTGCCGAGTAGTCCCGTGTTGACCAACGGCTCGGGCGTCTACTCGGCCACCTTGGAAACCACGGGCAACGAAAAAATCACGGCCACCGACGCCGCCAACAACAATATCAACGGCACCAGCAGCGCCATTGTCTCCCGCGGTCTGATCGTCAGCAGTTTCACGATCACGCCGAAGGGGTTTATTGCCGTCTTCAGCAAGCCCTTTAATCCAACGCAGCTAAATATCTACGATGCTTCCACGGCAAACTTCGGGCCCGCCGACGTCACCCTGGTCGGGCCTGGAACCACCGCGGTCCATGGTTCATTGCTGCTTGATCCGACGGACACCACGGCAACCTTCGTTAAAACCGGCACGGGCACGAGCGGCGTGCTGGCGGCCGGCACCTATACGGTGACCTTGCGCAGCGCCTCGAATGGCTTCAGAGACACCAGCGGCATTTTGTTGGATGGCGATGACACCGGCATGCCGGGCACCAACTACACCACCACGTTTGTCGTGGCATCCACGCCGAGTGTGGTATTGAGCATCCCCGACTTTGCCCGCGGCCCGGACAGCACTACCACCATCAACGTGCCCAATACCGCGTCCTTAGGCATCCCCATCACTCTGACCAACGCCACGGGCGTGACCAGCGTGACCTTTAATCTCACCTATAACCCAGCCCTTTTGGTGCTGAACACGACACCCACCCAAAACGGTGCTTCCGGCACATTTACCTTGGTGTCCAACTCCGGCGGCGTGGCCAGCTTCAGTTTTTCGACCAGCACGCCCCTGGGCAGCGGCACCCAAACGCTCGGCGGCATCCTGGCCACGGTGCCCAACAGTGCCGCCAGCCTTTACAAGGACAAGGCACTGCTCCATCTGAGCGGCATTGTCGTCAACGGCGGCAGCATCACGGCGACCGCCAACGACGGCATCGAAGTCGTGGACTATTTCGGCGACGTCGCCGGCGAAGGCTATTACAGCCCCCTCGACGCCGCCTTGATTTCCCGCGTGGCCGTCGGGCTCGACACAGGTTTGGCGTCGTTCCCGCTTCTGGATCCGGAAGTCGTTGACGATCTCACCAATAGCGGCGTCGTGAGTTCGAGCGATGTCACCCTGCTGAATCGGGTGATAGCCGGCATTGCCGAGCCGCAGTTGCCGTTGATCCCAGGGGCATTGACGGTCACGCCGGTTGGCCCCGATCCCCTGTTAAGTTTGCCGGCAGACGTTGTGACGATTGCGGGCGACACCGTGACCGTGCCGGTGAACATTGACACCGCCCATCCCGCGGGCAGCGAGGGAATGATGGAAGCGAGCCTGGCGCTGCTTTATGATCCGCGCGAATATGCCGTGACGCCGGCCGACGTTGAACTGGGCACGGTGCCGATGGAGGGCAGCGGCTGGCAGCTTCAAACTGTAGTCAATGCCCAAACGGGAGACATCGGTATTGATCTTTACAGTACCACGCCGATCGCTTCGACCGCGGGCGGAAGCCTGGTCACGATCACATTGCACGTCCAGCAGCCGGCGCCAACGGGAACCGCGGTGCTGACTCTATTGCAACAGGCCAATCCCACGGGCTTGCGAGTGTTTGACACGTCGGTTGGGGACGCTTTGGGTGCTTATGTGCTGGAAATACCTGGGCGTCAGACGGTGGGCATCGGATTGCAGACTGCCATTGCGCCAAAGGTTAGCGAGGAAGTTGCGAGCGGGCCGGCACCCACGCTGGGTCCGGTGTTGCCGGGTCCGATCTTCGGCAGTTTTGAGCCGTGGTTGGTGGCGGATCGTGAAATGGGCAATTCCACCGCGCCCATGCTCCTGAACACGCCTGATGATGTTGGGATGGATAATGAATCGCAGCCGACCGTGGCGGGAATAGATCCGCCTTGGGAAGACTGCGTGGGGCATCTGGCCGAGGCTCAGTTGGCAGTAAGGCAAACGCAGGCCGCCAACCCGTTAGATGACGCGGTCGTGGGATGGGAGGACGATCCATGGCAACAGCAGAAGCCCTTGACCTGAGCGTGCTCTACGAACAGGACGAGACCGCGTGGCTGGAAGCCATGTCGGCTCTTGCCGCCGGCAGGCGCTATGCCGAGATGGACTGCACCCATCTCAGCGAGTATCTTGCCGATATGGCCAGGCGTGATCGGCGAGAGGTGTTTAGCCGGTTGGTGGTTCTCCTGTCGCACTTGCTGAAATGGGAGCACCAACCGGAACAGCGCTCGGGCTCGTGGCGCGGCACCATTCGGGAGCAAAGGCGTGAGTTGCGGCAACTGCGCGAAAGCGGCACCCTGCGCAATCATGCCGACGCGGTGCTGGCGGACGCCTATGCGGAGGCCAGGCGCCAAGCAGCAGACGAGACGGAGGTGAGCTTAGATATTTTCCCGGCCGAAGATGCGCGGAGCCTGGAGGAGCTGTTGGCTGAGTTCCCGCCCGAGTCGTGACCCGGGCGGGGAAAGCTGATCGGAAGAGCGTCGGCTTCAATCGGCGACTTTCACCTCCAGCATCACGTTGTTCGCTCCTGGGCCGATGTTCTTGACGTGGAGCTTGAACATTCCATCCTTCTTCGGCGTGAACTTCACCTCGCACTTCGGGCCGGGGCTGACGTCCTTGCCGACCTCGGTCTTGTCCGCGTCGTGGATGAACAGGTGCACGTCCGTCTGCTTTTCGCCGTTGGTGGTGACAATCACTTCCTTGCCGGCCGCGAACGTCAGGAGGACGGCGAACTCACCCTTCTCCTTCAGTTCGGCCTTGCTCTTGAACACTGGCCCCTTGCCCAAGTCGGTGGCCTTGTCGTCGCGCGCCACGGCGGCAGCCGAAACAATCATCGCACATGCGACGGCCAGAACGCACGCCGTCCAGATCTTTACCTTCATCCAAATCTCCTTTGGTGATGACTCCACGCGGACGCCTTCAGGCATGCCATTTTGACACGTCCCGCAGGTCGCACCCGCCACTGTTGATTCGAGAGGGAAATACCCTTCCCGAGTGTGGAGATGCTGCACGTTCCGTGCCGCTGCCCACGGGCCAAGGGAGTTCACAATTTCGCTGATGCATCGGACCCCGGGGACTGCCGCTCGCCTTGCATTCTGCACGCGGCATCGGGCGAATTGCCGGGTGGCCCCATACAATACCCCCGCTGTTTTAGGCTCGCACATCCCTCCCCCTGAGGCACGCTCATGGCCCCTGCATCCGCGGACCGTAATCTCCTCTTCGGCATCCTGGCCTTGCAGTTGGATTTCATCAGCCGCGATCAGCTCGTGGCCGCCATGCATGCCTGGGTGCTGGAAAAAACCACGGCCCTGGGCGAGTTGCTCCTGAGGCAAGGCGCTCTGGGCGCCGACAAGCTCGCGCTGCTCGATGCCTTGGTGACGACCCACCTGGCCCTGCACGGCGGCGATCCGCACCAGAGCTTGGCCGCGCTCAGCTCCGTGTCGTCGGTCAAGGAAATGTTGGGCCCCGTCGCTGACAGCGAATTGCACCAGACGCTCGCCATTCTGCCGGTCACCATAGGTTATCGCCCCCCAGCACAAAGGGACACCCAGGAACGAGGCGACGATCCAAATTCCACTGTCGCGCCGGAAGCTATGGGTCAGTCCAGTGAAGCCACGGACCAGTCCAGTGCAAACAGCGTCAGGTTTCGCGTCCTCCGGCCGCACCGCGAAGGCGGCCTCGGCGAAGTAGTGGTAGCCTTCGACGGCGAGTTGCACCGGGAAGTGGCACTCAAGAAGATCAAGGACCGGCACGCCGACGACCCCGACGCCCGCGCCCGTTTCCTCCGCGAGGGCGAAATCACCGGCAAATTGGAACACCCCGGCATTGTGCCCATCTACAGCCTGGGCCATTACGGCGGAGGCAGGCCGTATTACGCCATGCGTTTCGTCAAGGGCGATAGCCTCGAAGATGCAATTAACGCATTTCACAAAGCCGACGCTCAGCCGCGTTCCGAAAGCGAGCGAACGTTAGAGCTGCGCAAGCTGCTGGGCCGATTCGTCGATGTGTGCGAGGCGATTTCGTATGCCCACAGCCGCGGGGTTTTACACCGCGATCTCAAGCCCGGCAACATCATGTTAGGCCGCTATGGCGAGACCCTGGTGGTCGATTGGGGGTTGGCCAAGGCCCAGGGCGAGGGCGAGCCGGATATGCCTGCCTCGGCAAGTATGGCTCCGGTCGAGGTGGCCTCGGCGAGCGGCTCAAATCCGACGGCAATGGGCTCCGTTCTCGGCACACCGGCCTACATGAGCCCGGAGCAGGCCGGTGGGCGCCTCGGCGAGCTTGGACCGGCCAGCGACGTCTACAGCCTGGGGGCCACGCTGTATGCGCTGCTCACGGGCCACGCGCCAATCGAGGGCGAACGCGACGTGGGCCGCATTCTTGTGAGGGTCTGCACCGGTGAGATTCCCCCGCCGCGCCAGGTGAACGCCAGGGTTCCGGCCACATTGGAGGCTGTCTGCTGTAAAGCCATGGCCTTGAAGGCTAATGACCGCTATGCCACGGCGCAGGAGCTAGCGGAGGAAGTGGAGCGCTGGTTGGCGGATGAACCCGTAAAGGCGTGGCCGGAACCGACCACCGTGCGAGCCAGGCGCTGGATGCGGCGGCACCGCGCGGTGGTCACGGGCGCGGGAGCGGCCTTGCTCGTCGGCGTACTCGGCCTGATCGGCGTCAATTTCATTTTGGCCGAACGCAACCAGCAATTGCACGATGCCAACGACGCAGTCAGCCAGCAGGAACTGGCAACCAGGCAAGCCAATGAGCAACTCAAACAACAGGAACAAGCAACGCGGCAAGCGAATGAGCAGCTCAAATCGGCCAACGACGCGATTCAAACGGCCAACGCAACCACGACCATGATGCTGGCTCGCAGCCGCTTTGAGGAAAACAAAGTCGGCCTCGAGGACGACCTGCTGGAAGGCATCCCGGCAAAGTATCGAGGGTCATCCTGGGGCTTGTTGAAAAACTACGTGGCCGGCAGCCGATTCATCCTTTACGGACATCCGGGTGGTGTCAATAGCGTGAGCTACAGCCCCGACTGCCAGACCCTGGCGTCGGCAAGTTGGGACAAGACAGTGCGGCTGTGGGACGCCAAAACGGGCCAGGAGCTGTGCGTCCTCAAGGGGCATACCAATCCTGTCACGAGCGTGAGCTTCAGCCCCGACGGCCAAACCCTGGCGTCGGCAAGTGATGACCAGACGGTGCGGCTGTGGGACGCCAAAACGGGCCAGGAGCGGCGCGTCCTCAAGGGGCAAACCAGTTTAGTCCATAGCGTGAGCTACAGCCCCGACGGCCAGACCTTGGCGTCGGCAAGTTATGACAAGACGGTGCGGCTGTGGGACGCCAAAACGGGCCAGGAGCTGCGTGTCCTCAAGGGGCATACCGCTTTGGTCACGAGCGTGAGCTACAGCCCCGACGGCCAGACCCTGGCTTCGGCTAGTCATGACCATACCGTGCGGCTGTGGGACGCCAAAACGGGCCAGGAGCTGCGTGTCCTCAAGGGCCATACCTATCAAGTCATGAGCGTGAGCTACAGCCCCGACGGCCAGACCCTGGCTTCGGCAAGTGTTGACAAGACGGTGCGGCTGTGGGACGCCAAAACGGGCCAGGAGCGGCGCGTCCTCAAGGGGCATACCAATATTGTCACAAACGTGAGCTACAGCCTTGACGGCCAGACGCTGGCGTCAGGAAGTAATGACCACACGGTGCGGCTATGGGACGCCAAAACGGGCCAGTAGCGGCGCGTCCTCAAGGGGCATACCGCTTTTGTCACGAGCGTGAGCTACAGCCCCGACGGCCAGACCCTTGCGTCGGCAAGTGAGGACAAAACGGTGCGGCTATGGGACGCCAAAACGGGTCAGGAACTGCGCGTTCTCAAGCGCCATACCAAGGAGGTCATGAGCGTGAGCTACAGCCCCGACGGCCAGACCCTGGCTTCGGCAAGTTTGGACAAGACAGTGCGGCTGTGGGACGCCAAAACGGGCCAGCAGCTGCGCGTCCTCAAGGGGCATACAGATTTTGTCTACAGCGTGAGCTACAGCCCCGACGGCCAGACCGTGGCTTCGGGCAGTTTTGACAATACGGTGCGGCTGTGGGACGCCAAAACGGGCCAGCAGCTGCGCGTCCTCAAGGGGCGTACCGAGGCGCCCCTCGGCCTGCTCTGGGGTGCTGCTGTCACGAGCGTGAGCTACAGCCCCGACGGCCAGAGTCTGGCGTCGGCAATTAGTGACCATACGGTGCGGCTGTGGGATGCCAAAACGGGCCAGCAGTTGCGCGTCCTCAAGGGGCATAGCGCTGATGTCACGAGCGTGAGCTACAGCCCCGACGGCCAAACCCTGGCTTCGGCAAGTGTTGACAAGACGGTGCGGCTGTGGGACGCCAAAACGGGCCAGGAGCGGCGCGTCCTCAAGGGGCATACCGCTCAAGTCATGAGCGTGAGCTACAGCCCCGACGGCCAGACTCTGGCATCGGCTAGTCATGACCAGACGGTGCGGCTGTGGGACGCCAAAACCGGCCAGGAGCTGCGCGTCCTCAAGGGGCATACCGGTTGGATCTTGAGCGTGAACTACAGCCCCGACGGCCAGACCCTGGCTTCGGCAAGTTATGACCAGACGGTGCGGCTGTGGGACGCCAAAACCGGCCAGGAGCTGCGCGTCCTCAAGGGGCATACCGATCCTATCGTGAGCCTGAGCTACAGCCCCGACGGCCAGACTCTGGCTTCGGCAAGTTATGACAAGACAGTGCGGCTGTGGGACGTCAGAACGGGCCAGGACAGGAGCCTAACGCCCGCGGAGCTGTCCTATCGCCGCTGGGTGACCAGCCCCGATTTGCAATGGCACAAGGACCAGGTGGAACAATATCAAAAGACCGATCCCGCCGCGGCGGCGTTTCACCTTGGCTGGTACGTCGCGGCCCTGGACTATTATGCGGCTCAGAAGGAGCAGCCGGCGGCGCCGCCCAGCCTCCACTCAGCCATTCTCAGCCGCGGCCGCCTCTATGCCGGCGTCTTGCAAAAGACCGCCGGCCCGGCCTTGACGCCCCTGTTAGCGGAAGCCGCCCGCGATGCAGCGTTGGAGAATGCCCCGTGGCAGAGCCATGCCCTTTACGGTGCCGCACTCTACCGCGCCGGCGATGCACCCAAGGCCAAGGAGGAGCTGACCCTGGCATTGAAACAGCGCGGCCAGCACAATGTCTTGCTGGCCGCCTTCCTGGCCATGACACACGCTCAACTCGGTGCCAACGACCAGGCAAAAGAGTGGCTGACCAAGCTGGCACCGCCCAAGGATGCCCCCTGGGAAGAACAGGCCCTGGCCGCCTTGCTCCGCCCGGAGGTGGAGGCTGCCGTGAGGGATGGAAAAGGTGCTATGAACCGCTTGTGAAAGTGATTCATGACATGCTCTGTTCTTTGCGACTTTGCGTCTTTGCGCGAGCCAGCTTCTTAATCGAAAACTCGCGCAAAGACGCAAAGCCGCAAAGAAATCCGTGTAAGTTCAGTTTTCTTGCGACATAAAATGACCTGGCTCCGTTTTCTCGAAAGGCGATCACTCCGGTGGACGTGCTTTCTGCGCCCTTTGCATAACCGTCTCCAGGGTCTCAGCTACCCCAAGGGTCTGGGCCCATTTTCGCAAATAGTCCTGATCCAAAGCACCCCATTGCGCCACGGCGACATCCAGAGCGTCTTGGAGTTGCCGCTCGGATGGTGTGAGTTTGTGCCATTCAAGCTTGGAGAGAATCACATCCTCGCTGGATGCAAGTGGCACGGCAATTCCATGCAGCGATTGCACTTTTCGTCGGCCGAACTCTTCCGCACTGAATGGCCGGTTCTTGCGGATGATCAGGTCCGCCTTCCAGCCCGTCGAAAAGTCAATGATGTTGAACATGAACTGCCGGGCCAGCGCGTCCTGGGCTGCAGCGGCGCTTACGTAATAGCGATCACCAAGGGAAGCCACAAAAGCGGCGAGCTGTTCCCGCGTCGGGTCGATTACAAGATCGAGGTCGTTGGTCGCACGCGGCTTGCCGTAGTGGCTGCTGGCGTGGGAGCCGGTCAGCATAAATGGAATGCCGGCTGCCTCCAGAAGCTTGACGAGGTCACCGAGAAGCGTTTGTTGACTCATATGGCGATTTTCACACCGGGGAATGCCTTTCCGAACAACTCATACCCCACCGTCAAACGAATATAGGCAAGCTTTACCTGCTGGTCGTCATAATCAGGATGCCGGCTGCGGATGCCGCTTTCGACGATGCCGCGCAAGAAATCGCTCAATTCAAACGCCAACTCCAGGCGCCTGGCACCGCCCATGCGCCGATAAATCTCCATTTGCACCCACGCGGCTTCAGGTGTCGTGTCCGCGGGCACGAAATCAACGGCCATGTTTACAGTCTCCTGCCACGCAGCCGTTTTGCCGCTGTTTGCTTTCCTTCAAATGGGCGTTCACAACGGCCTCAATAGACCTCATCGTGCGTTCCCACGGTTTGCAATTGGATGGCTTCGGACCCTTCGTGCTGAACGAACTCGAAAACAATCCGCAAATCGTACCCGGCGCTGCATGCCCATGATCCCGCCAATTCACCCTTCAACTTGTGTGTCTTCAACGCGGGCTGAAATGCATCCGCTCCGAGCGTTTCCAACGTTGCTTGCAGACTCGCAGCTGCCTCCGGATTCTTCTTCACCACTCTTCGCGCTGCCCGCACGAAGACAGCCGATTGCAGAAGGAAACGCCTCATTGCATGATCTGCGCATGATTTCGTCGGGCGTGGCAGCTGTACAGCGGCCTTCCGCAAACTCCTGGCGGGCTTCCGTTATTTCCGCCGCCACGCGCTGCCGAGCTGCCTGAGCCAATCGGCGATTCAAAATGGCAGCCAGTTCCTTCTGCTCGTCCGGAGAGAGTCGGTCGGCCGCTTCCAGCACTTCCCCGAACATCATGGCTTGGGACATTCGAAGGCACTCCTGAACTCGTTTGAATTTCTAGGTTTATGTTACCGAAATACAGCAATGCGCCAACCTTCTTTGCTCGAATGGCCCGCCGTGCAACCAGTAGGAAAACCACAGATACTGAACATGAAATGCTGAGCCAGCCTTGCCTTCCGTGTTTTGCACAACCTGGGGCATTTGCGGGGGCTTTGGCTGGCCTAGTTAACTCCGCCGCTTTTGCGGTACAATCCCGCCCGCACAAGGATGTGTGCCCCGAGGATCTTCATGGAGGAGCCTGTGCCCAAGCCACGGATGGTGCCAGCTTACACGACGCCCCTGGGACGCGCCTACCACGCCGACGCCATCGACGTGCTGCGGTCACTGCCCACCGACGGCGTTTCCCTTGTCTTCACGTCGCCGCCGTTCGCTTTGCGGCGCCAGAAGGCCTACGGCAATGTCACCGCGCTGGAATACGTCGACTGGTTTTTCCCCTTCGCCGAGGAGATTCACCGCGTGCTTCGGCCAGACGGCAGCTTCGTCTTCGACCTGGGCGGAGCCTGGAACCCCGGCAGCGGCACGCGGTCGCTGTTTCCTTATGAGCTGATTCTTCGCCTCGGCAAGCTCTTCCATCTCGCCCAGGACTTTTACTGGTACAACCCCTCCCGGCTGCCGACTCCCGCGGAATGGGTCACCATCCAGCGGACGCGCGTCAAGGATGCCGTCAATACGCTGTGGTGGCTCTCGAAAACGACAACGCCGCAGGCCGACAATCGTCGGGTCCTGCGGCCCTATAGTCCCTCCATGAAACGCTTGTTAAGAGACGGATACCAGCCCGCCAAGCGGCCGTCGCAGCACGACATCGGCCCACACTTTCAGCGGGACAACGGCGGTGCCATTCCGCCCAACATTCTCACCGTGCCCAATACGCGCTCCTACGACCTCTACATTCGCCGCTGCAAAGCCGAGGGGCTGCCGGTGCACCCGGCGCGCTTTCCCAAGGAACTCCCCGAGTTTTTCATCCGCTTCCTCACCCAGGAACGGCAACTGGTCGTCGACCCGTTCGCCGGCAGCAACGTCACCGGCCAGGTCGCCGAGGGCCTGGGACGCCGCTGGGTCAGCGTCGAGATCAACGGCGATTACGTCGCCGGCTCACGGCTGCGCTTCGACGAAGCGGCGCCTACCGTCGCGCCGACCGGCTCCGCAGCAGGTTGAGATGCCTGCCGAAGCGGTCTTCCATGTAGCGGTGAATGTTGTTCACCACGCGCAGGTCGCCCGCCGACATGATCCGGCCGCCGGCAACCTCGGCGTCGCCGTTGGCCAGCGTCCGATCCAGCTCGGAGAGCGTCTGCTCGAACTGGGTTATCCTGGCGTCGAGCTGCTCGCCCTTCATGTTTTCGGTGATGTTCCAGAACCGGCAGGCGTCGGCAAAGGTCAGCTCCGACTTGCGGTTTTCCTCGAACTTCTGCACCGCCGAGGTCTCGAACAGGCTGAGCAGGAACTTCTCGTGCTCACGGCTCAGGCGGATGCTGCCGCCCGGCGGCGCCGGCTCGTCGTCTTGCTGCAAGACCTTGCGGACGATGGATCGGCCCTCGCGTGTCAGCGCGTAGAGCTTTTGGCCCATTTTGATGAGCCAACCGCGGCGGGCCAGCCCCTTGACGCCCATGATGCTGCTCAGGACTTTGTTGGAGTCGGGATACTGGTCGGCGTATCCTTTCAGGCCGAAGGTTTTCGGAAATTGCTGCCACGACGCCACGATCAGCGCCTCGGCACTGAACGGCGACTGTCCCTGCTTTTCGAGCTGGTCGGCTGCGAGCAGGATCTTTTCCGGTACGGTAAACTCATTCAGATTCGTAATCACGCGGTCCCCCCTCAGGACATGGTGTCAGTTGCAGGGTGTTGGCTGCACGCCCCTCATGTGCGATTGTCGCGCAACGCCCTATCGCCGACAAATCTAAACGATGTTGGCGCAGCTGCGCACGAAAAAACTGCAACAAAAAATCATTACAATCGTTACAACCCCAACAGCGACCCGGTGAGCTGGCGAATGATTGCCGGCTTTTCCTGGAAATCGCGTGAATTTTTGCCGCGTGCTCATGCTTCCTCGGCCGGCTCGGAAGCGGCCAAATTGGTCTTCATTATTTCGCGCAAAAGCACCGTGGCGTAACTGCCGGCAGGCAGCGTAAACGTCAGCTGCAAGCTCTCCAGCTGCAAATCGGCTGTCAGGTCGTCCACATAGACAAGGTTGTGCCGCCGGCTGCCCATCAGCAGCTTGCCGAAACGCGCAAACGAATCGCGTGACAGATTGGCTTCCCGGAGCACGGCTGCCTCACGCTCGGCGGCGCCATTCTTGGCCGGGAAAGTCTTGCGACCGAAGATGGGGCCGGCGCTCACGATCTCGCGGCGGTCAAACCGCGCCTGCTCGGCCGGCACATCCTCGGCGACGAACATACCGCCGAAGGGCCATTTGGCCATGACATCGCCAGGCAGCACCTGCCGCATTAGACCGTCGTTCATGCGTCTGGCGAGATACTGGTTGAAAAGGGCGGATTGCACAGCCGATAGGGCCAGTTTGCGGAGAAATGGATTGCGAAGGTTGGGCCGCCGCCCGTCCGCTAGCGGCGGCAGCGGTTGCTCGTAAATCAAAGCCTGGCCCAGCAGGAGCGTCTCGCCATCGTGGCCGAAGCGTTGATTTCCGTAAAAATTGGGCAGGCCGTTGGTGCGGATGCGTTCGACGATGGCCTGCACATCGACGTTCCTATCGGCGTCGCGCACAACGATGCGAAAGCGGTTGCCGTGCAGGTGGCCTGCGCGAAGCTTGTTGTTATGTCTTGCTGAGCGCAGGACGCGAATGCCCTCGCCGTCAAGTTGGGCAATGTTTGCCTCGGCGGCGGCGGGGACGCTTACCCATTGGCGGGTGATGGCATGGCGGTCCTTGAGACCGGCCGTGCCGATATCCCCGGGTCGGATTCCGAGCCGGTGGGCAATTTGACGCGTGAAATACTCAGCGCCCATGCCGCGTTTCTCGACCCAAAGGTAGAGAAAATCTCCGCTGCCACACGGCTCGTAAGCCGGAATTTCCTCGACCTCAAAATCGTCAGGCGAGGATTTGATGGCGCCGCCGATGCCGGGCAGATCGGCCGTCGCCAGGGGCGGCTGCAAGACATCGGCCAGATTTGGGGTGGTCATGCGTCAGGCAGTCTTGGCCGGCTGCTTCTTGTCGCGCAGCACTTTGCCAAGCTGGGACTTTTTCCGGGCCGCCATGTTGGGGTGCACGACTCGTTTGGCCGCCGCCTTGTCGAGCTTCTTGGCGGCCAGGTTGTACTCCTGCTGAAGCTCCTCGAGGGTGCCCTTTTCGGCGACATCCATGAGTTTTTTGATTTGCGTCTTAATGGCTTTCTTGGCAACGCGGTTGCTTTCCCGCCGTTTAGCGCTTTGCTTGAGCCGTTTCTTTGCGCTCGTGGTATGCGGCATCGTTGTTCCCTTGAGTCAATAATTTCACCATGGCACTGTCTTGGAGGCGTTTTATGACATCACGCGGCCGGTTGCAAGTGCCGCATACGGCACAGGCTGGAAGCCTGTGCTACAAGGCGTAGCACAGGCTTCCAGCCTGTGCCGCCGCGGTCATCCTTCACTTGGCATTGAGGCTCCGCACCCACTCGGTCAGCACGTTCACCGCTGCCTGATCCACCCTCGAGGTCGCGAGCGGCGGCATCTGCCCCGGTCCGCGGCAACTCATGCGGTGCAGCAAAACGGACCCCTCCGGCCGCGCAGGTGCGATCAACTTCGCGTCCTTCAACCCAAACGCGTCATGCTGCGCACGCACGTCGATCAGGTTCATTTTGTCCAGCTTGGTCGTAAACTCCAGGTCGATCAGGGCATTGCCGCCGCCGGCTTCGACGTGGCATTGGGCGCAATTGCTGTGCAGATAGGCACGCGCCCGCAACGCGATGTCCTGCATGGAATCGTAGGGATCAACAAGGCGGCGGCCTTTTTCGACTGACATCACCTTTATAAAAGCTTCAACGGGTGGCCCGGCTGGCGTGTGCCGCGCGAGGAAGGCGTCGCGGTCGGTGTTTTTCAAGCCAAGCACGTCGGCTTCCGCGGTCAGGACCTTGCGAGTTTCCTCGGCCCAGTCCGCTTTCAGCACGCCTATGTGGTCGAGCGTCCGCAGTTGATTGTCCCTCACACCGCCGTAGTTATGTTCCTTGTTCATTTGCAGCGTCTGCAACCCCAGCACCCAGTTGGCGGCCCGGCTGTGGCAAACCATGCATTCCGTCCGGCTGGGATAATGCCAAACTTGCTTGCGAGCGCCTTGTGGCCGGTGAATCTCAAAGTCGCGGTCGCGGCCTTTGCCTTCGACAAGAAACGCTTCGGTTTGCTCATCGTTCCAGGCATAGCTGTAGCCGAACCATTCGCCGCGGTCGCGGGTCAGCAGCCGCGTCTCGACCCATTTCTTTGAACTGGCCGTGCCTTCTTCCATTTCCAGGGCGAACGACTTGACGATCACCGCGCCGTCGGGAAATTTCCAGCCGCGGGTATTCTCGAAGTCGATGCGAGTCTCGCCCTCGCCGCTCGGCAAGGCGATCCAGCGTTCTTTGACGGCGTTGTCACCCCATAGCGGGGCGATGACGGAATAGGGAATCAATGCGGGTTGGATGACGTGGCCCTTGACTGAGGCGAACAGTCCGGTTTCGCTAAGCTTGCTGGGGAAATCCGCGGGCCTTGCGTCCCGGGGCATCGGCTCAAGCGTGTAGAAGTTGCCCTTGCCGCCACCCTGGTGGTCGGCAATCAGGATTTCGCCTTTGGAGTCAGTGCCGAAGCCCGTGATTTGCAGGCGTCCGTCGGCCAGCTCCTTGTGCCACAGCGGCTTTTCGCCGTCGTGTTTCATGGCCCAGATTTTGCCTGTTGAATAATCGCCGTAAACATAAGCGCCCCGCAACTCAGGAAGTTTGTCGCCGTAATAGACGATACCGCCGGTCAGCGAACGGGCCTCGCTGTGGTGATGCTCGATGGTCGGCTTGACGATGGGCGTGGGACCGGGCTTGCGATCAGGATAAAAGGGATGGCTGCCCTCCATCAGGCTCCAGCCATAGTTTTCCCCCTTTTGGACCAGGTAGGCCTGCTCCCAGAGATCTTGCCCGTTTTGGCCGACCCAGAGGAAGCCGGTTTTCCGGTCGACGGTCATGCGCCACGGATTGCGAAAGCCGTAGGCCCAAATCTCGGGGCGGGCGTCTTTCATGCCCACGAAAGGGTTGTCTTTGGGGATGCTGTAGGCCTTGCCCGGATCGGGGTGATCGACGTCGATACGCAGCACCTTGGCCAGGAGCGACGACATGTCCTGGCCGGAAAGCAGGCGATCGCTGTCGGAGCTGCCGTCGCCGCTGGTGACATAGAACATGCCGTCGTGGCCGAAAGCCATGCCGCCGCCGTTGTGACCGTCAGACTTCCACTCGATGATGAGCTTCTCGGACGTGGGATCGACACGGTACGGCGGCTGGCGCTCCATGGTGTAGCGATGGACCTGCGTTTTCTTGGGCCCTTTGCCCTTGTCGGGGCCGTTGCTGCTGACGTAGAACCAGCCATTGCGCAAAAGCGGGGTGGAACTCGATGCTGTAAGCGGTCGCGTTGTGAACAAGCAAAGTTTCAAGCTCGCTGACGCCTGGATCATCCACAAGCCGCTCCAGCTTGGTAGGTCCGTAAGGCTCATTCTCGGTGATGATGAGCAAGCGGTCGCTGCCGGGTTGACGGCAGACGGCAATGGGGTAATCAATGCTCAGCTTGGGGAACGCCTTGCGAACCCGATACGGAGGCAGTGGATCAGGTGAACCCACCACGCGGGAGGTTGTCAGCGGAATGCGTTTGTCGATGCCGTAGGGACGTTGGGCGGTTTGAATGCCAAGGAACGGCGTGGCGGTGAGCAGCCCCGAGACCACCACTACCGAAATAAAGACGATACTAACCCGAAGCGCAAGCGAGGGATGCTGTAGACCCTCGCTTGCGCTTCGGGTTAGTATCGTCTTTATTGCACTTCCCCAACCCAATATAAATTTTCGCATGAGCGTGACTTGCACCATGTCAATTCAAACTTGGCCGCGGCAACCGCGGCGGACCGAGCAGGCACCAGAGCTTCTCGACGGGTGTTCCAAACAGTATCTCGCTGTCGGCCTGGGCCACTTGCCAGGCGCCGCTGTGCACTTCGTTTTCCAGTTGGCCCGGTGACCAACCGGCATAACCCTGGTAAGCGCGAAAGTGGATCGTTTCACCTTCCTCCGGTTGGCTGGCGCGCTTCAGGCAATCGGGATCGCCAAGGAAAATGCCCGGCGCAACTTCACGCTGCGGCCCCTCGCCCTCGCCGTGGGGGTCGGCACTATCCTCGGGCTCGTCCTCGAGCCATTCTGGGTGGCCGTGCAGCATAAATAATCCCGGAGCGGAACAAGGGCCGCCCTTGAAAAGCGGGAACGGCAATCCGGATTTGTGTGCGGGCCTGTTTACCACAAGGCCGAAGGCGCCTTCATCGCCGTGCGCAAGTATCAGCACAACCGTTTGCCGGAAGTTGGGGTCGATCAAGTTGGATTGGGCGACAAGGAACGAACCGGCAAGCGACATGGCGCTGTTACCTCGTGGTGACCACTGCTGCTAATTGGTCCTCATTGTATCACGCCGCCGGCCCCGCGCCCAAAGGCCAAAATGAAAACTTTTTAGCGAGTCCTAAGCTCCCGTGCCATGCGCTCAAACACATCGTCCCAATGTCCCGTTTGCGTCTGCCTGAACAAACGCATGGTAGGATACCATGGACTATCCGCGCGGGCTAACTGCCAGCGCCAATCCGGCCGCACAGCCAGGGCGACCCAAACGGGAACTCCCAGCGCACAGCCAAATGGGCGATCGACGTGTCGCAACATACGACCAGGTCCAGGTTTTTCACCAGCGCCGCCGTGTCCATGAAATCATGCAGTTGGCTGCCGAGGTCATGCACGGAAAACTCCGTAGGCAACGATTGCAACTGTTCCGCCGCCGGCCCTTTTTGCAAGCTGATCAGGTGGACGCCCTCCATTTGGGCCAGGGACGCGAAGCAGGCCAGCGGTATGGATCTCTCCCGATCGCTGCCGCGGGTCGGATTGCCTTGCCAGACAATGCCGACTTTCATGCCTTTCACGGGTTGGAGTTGCCGCCGCCACTGGCCCGCCAACTCGTCGTCCACATTCAGGTAGGGCACGTCGGCGGGAACGTTTTGTGGGGTTGTGCAGAGAATGCCGGGCAGGCCAGGCAAGGGGACATAGGCGTCAAACGCGGGGAGGGGAGTGCCTTGGCGCACCAATGTGAATGTACCCAGGCTGTTCCCAAAGAGCCGCTCCAGCTCGCTCTGGCACTGGAAGATGCCATGGATTCCTAATTTTTCGAGCAGGCGGACATAGCGGAAGAAATGCAGGGTATCGCCAAAGCCCTGCTCGGCGACCACAAAGAGGGTGCGGCCGCCAAGGGGCGAACCGTCCCAGCGCGGCTGCCAATAGTGATATTGCGGGCCGCCCTTGGCTTGCAAGCGCCATTCGAATTCCCGCCAGCCGGCTGTCCACTGACCGAGCAGCAGCCAAATAAAAGCTCGGTTGAGGTGTGCCTCGGCATGGTTGGGCTCGAAACGCAACACCTGCTCATAGCAAGCCAGAGCTTCCTCGAACTTGCCCTGCTCGGTAAGGGCGATGCCCAGGCAGTAATGCGTGTCGGCGGAGTTGGGCGCCAGCCGCAATGCCTGCCGGTAGGACGCAATGGCCGCATCCCAATCCCGATTGTCGCCCAATGCCTTTCCCAGATTGGCATGAACCTCGGCCATGTCGGGCTTGACTCGCAAGACCTGCTGATAACAGGCGATGGCGTCGTCCCGTCGTCCCGCGCGGGCGAGGGCCACGCCCAGGTTGGCGCGGGCGTTGAGGTAGTCTGGCCGCAGCGCCAAAGTTTGCTGATAGCAGGCGATGGCCTCGTCGATCCTGTCCAGTTTTTGCAGCGCCATTCCCATGTTGAAGTGGGCAAGAATATGGCCTGGCCGCAGACGCAGCGCTTGCCGGTAGCATTCGATTGCGGCATCCAGGCTGCCGCGCATCAGAATGCACGCATCCCAGATCGTGGAGAGTGTCGGCGTCATCTGGCCGGTATTGGAGCGACTGTTGCAAGGCGTTTACTGCCTCGTCCAGTCTGTTTTGTTGGGCGAGTGCGATGCCGAGGTAGTTGAGTGCCTGGACGTGGTTGGGCATGATCTGCAGGGCACGCCGAAAATTAAGTTCGGCCTCGGGGAAATTGCCTCGCGTGTGACAGGCGAGGCCCTGGTTGAACCAGGCTTCGGATTCGTGTAGATTTGCCATCGCCCATCATTCCCGCCGACGCCTCCGCCAATATCCTTTCCGCTTTCTACCGTGCGCAACTGCAACAACCCATACATCTGTTACTGCCGCGCCGAATTCCTTTCTTGCCAGTCGTCCGATAAAAATCGGTTTCACAAGTATTTCTCACGTATTTCCTTAATCACCTGCGCAGCCGGTTGGCCAGGGTCTTTCCCGCTCTTGATATCCTCAAGACGGCGCATCAACTCGGCAACGAATTCGGCTTTGTCTTCACGGTCATCCCCTGTTTCCGGTTCTAGAGTGTCATACAGGAATTCCGCAAGTTCTTCTCGATCTTCCGCTGGCAAACTAGCCAGCTCCGCTTTCAGTTTTTCTGCTGTTTCGCCCACATGTCACCTCTGCTTTCCGAGGATTGTAGTTAATAAGCCGCCAACCCCCGTTTTACTCTTTTTCCACCAAATACCCAAACCGCTGCCGAAACTGATCCATGGTCATGGCCGCCGCGGCCGCGAGCTTCTCCAGGCGGCGCTCGTCCGCGAAGTCGTGTTTCTCCAGGCGGATCATGTAGCGGCGAGCGCATTCGTAACCTTCGCCGTCGACGTCGACCTTGCGCGTCTTCATCCGCTTGGTTTGCGGGTTGATCATCTCCAGAAACGGCAACGGCTGCATGCGGCCGTCCACAAAGCTGATGATCGCTCCGAATTTGGCCGCCGTCGTCGGAGCGCAGGAACTTCACCGCCCCGTAGCCCAGGTCGCGGGTGTACTCCGCATCGAAGGGGATCGGATCGGCGCAGCGCAGCTCGTAGCCGAGGTCCTTGTCGATGAGCGTGACCTTGAGTGAAGATGCTCCAGCAGCTTGGCCATGTGGTCCATGACCATCCGGCCGAACTCGATTTCGCCAAGCCGCAGGTGGCCGTGCGGGTCGCGGGCCACTCGCCCATAGCGGCCCACCACGCCGGCGCTCTCCATCGCCGTCACCAGGCCCTCCTCGCCGATGGCGCCGATCAAGCCCTCGGCCAGGACGACGACGCCGTAATGGTCTGTTGGGCTGATGCGCTTGATGATCGCGCCGATGATGATGTCGCACAGCTTCATCCAGCGTCACCTGCCGGCCGCGGAACTCCTCGGGATGATGGTCAAGGTCGCCGCCGCCGCCTTGCCGATGCCCAGGGCCAGATGCCCCGCCGCCCGGCCCATGCTGACGACGATGTACCAGCGCGACGTGGTGCGAGCGTCCTCGGCCAGGTTGCGGACGAGCCGAACCCCGAGCTGCCGGGCCGTTTCGAAGCCGAACGTCGGCGTCGAGCCGGGCAAGCGGCAGATCGTTGTCGATGGTCTTGGGCACGTGGGCCACGCGGATGGACCCTGCCGCCTGGCGATGGACCTGGCTGGCCGAGAATGCCGTGTCGTCGCCGCCGATGGTCACCAGGTTGTCGATGCCCAGGCCTTGGAAGACTTCCAGGACGTTGTGCATGTCTTCGGGCGACTTGGTGGGGTTGGTGCGCGAGGTGCCCAGGATCGAGCCGCCGCGGTAATGGACATTCTTGACATCGTCGATGGTCAGCTTGCGCAGCATGGCGGCATTGCCCTTGACGAGCCACTTGAAGCCGTCGGGCACGCCGAAGACTTCGATGCCGTTGTTGATCGCTTCGATGGTCACGGCGCTGATGACGCCGTTGATTCCCGGCGCGGGGCCGCCGCCGACCAGCAATGCCATCTTCGCGATTCGTGTTCCGTTGCTCATACCATTGATCTCCCGTGGGCCCCCCGGCTTCATTTCGCCGCGTGCGCTCTCAAATTAAAGATTGTAGTTTCGTGGGGGGATTTTCAATGGCAGTTACGGAGTCATTTGCCGGTTTCGACGAGTTGCTTGAGGCGGGCATCCAGCGCCAGATTGATTTCCAGCACGTTGACCAGGGGCACACCCGCAACACCGCCAAGCGGCGCGCGGGCGGATTTGGCTAGCAATTCGTCGATCACTTCGGATAGCCGGGTTTCCAGCCGTTTGCCGACCTTGGCTTCGACAAGGCCGCGCCCTGCGTGAAAGCGGTCTTGCGGCCGTTTTCGTCGACAGTGTCAAAGTCTTTGCGCACTTTCTTTGCTTGCTCCGCAATGATGAGATTGGCTCGCGCGTCGGCAATGCGGTATTTCAGCTGATACTGAGCATTTTTCAACGAAATGTCGGGATCCAGACCGGAAGCCGACGCCGTCACCATGTCCGCGGGAACCTCCTCCAGCGCGACGGTGGGGTGCTCTTGCCGCCACATGTCGAAGAACACGGCCTGAATGTCCGGCGACTCTTTGGCGCGTGCCGAGTTTCTTGCGCGGTTGCTTGTCGGGCGTCTCGTAGTCCTCGATAATGGGCCACTCGCCGGAATGCTGCTGGGAAAAAGCGCGAAGAAGCCTTTGGCTACCTCGGCGGTGCTGGGGGAAGTCGTTGGTAACAGCCTGATGGTGAGATCGATGGCGAAGATGGAATCATCCTTGGCCAGTTGCTGAAGAAAGGCCTGCCCAGGCTCGGAATCCTTTTCGCCGATCTTCCACTGCGGTTTGACGGCGCTGTCGGCATCCTTGATCCATTGCTCCGCCAGACCGCTGTGAGCCTCTGCCCACTTGGCGACAATGCCGATCTGCTTCTGAAACCACTTTTCGATGTCCGGGCCCACCAATTGGCCCTCTTTCTCGGTGCCTTTGCCGTAGCGCACGATGGGGCCAAGCTGCCGGGCCACGCGGTCGCGCAGCAGATAGTTGCTGGCCCCCCAGTTGCTGGCGCCCGAGGCATCGGCCTTGTAGGAGGCCGCCGACGGACGTGGTTGGAAATACTGGTCGCCCTTGAATTCCTGGGCGATCAGCCTCGAGCCGATGGGTTTGCCGCTTTTGCTGATGATGCTGCCCTGGGCATGGTCGTGAAAAACGGTTTGGCCGAAACCCCAAAGGACCAGCGGATACGCGACGGAGCAAAGCAGCACGGTGATGACCAGCAACCACAGATTGGCGGATAAATGACTGCGCATATTGGCTCCCGCGTTGCGTCTAAACAAACCCGCAAATCACCAAAATCATGTCGATCAGCTTGATGCCGACGAACGGCACGATCACGCCGCCCAGGCCCCAGATCAGCAGGTTGCGGCGCAGCAAGGCGTCGGCCCCGACCGGCCGATACTGCACCCCTTTCAGGCGATCGGGATCAACAGCGGATGATGATCGCGTTGAAGATCACCGCCGACAGGATCGCCGAGGTGGCCGAGTGCAGGTTCATGATGTCGAGCGCTTTCAGCCAGGGCAGCGTGGCGGCGAACAGCGCCGGGACGATGGCGAAATACTTGGCCAGGTCGTTGGCGATCGAAAACGTCGTCAGCGCGCCGCGGGTCATCAGCAATTGCTTGCCGATCTCGACGACCTCGATCAGCTTGGTCGGATCGCTGTCGAGATCGACCATGTTGCCGGCTTCCTTGGCGGCCTGGGTGCCGGAGTTCATGGCCACGCCGACGTCGGCCTGGGCCAGGGCCGGGGCGTCGTTGGTGCCGTCGCCCATCATGGCCACCAGCTTGCCGCCGGCCTGTTCCTTGCGGATGTAGGCCAGCTTGGCCTCGGGCGTGGCCTCGGCGATGAAGTCGTCCACGCCGGCCTGCTCGGCGATGGCCTTGGCCGTCAGCGGGTTGTCGCCGGTGACCATCACGGTCCGCAGGCCCATCCGCCGCAGCCGCTCGAAGCGGTCGCGCATGCCGGGCTTGAGAATGTCTTCCAGCACGACCATGCCGGCGATGCGGTTGCCCTCGCAGACCAGCAGCGGCGTGGCCCCCTTGCGAGGCCACGGCATCGACCTGGTCTTCGCAGCTCGGCCGGGACGCTTGCCGTTCTGCTGCTGGACGTAGCGAATGACCGCGTCGGCGGCGCCCTTGCGGATCTGCCGGCCGTCGGGCAGGTCGATGCCGCTCATGCGCGTCTGGGCCGTGAAGGCGATGAACCGCGCGCCGGCGGGCACGTCGGTCGACTCGACGCGTGCGGCCGTCGCTGCCGGCGCAGCTTGTGGTACAGCTCGACGATGCTCTTGCCCTCGGGCGTCTGGTCGGCGACCGAGGCCAGGGCCGCCAGGCGGCCCACCTCGCGCGGCCGTGTAATCGCCCAGCGGCACGAACTGCGTCGCCTGGCGGTTGCCGATGGTGATCGTGCCGGTCTTGTCCAGCAGCAGCGTGTCGACGTCGCCGGCCACTTCCACCGCCTTGCCGCTCTTGGCGATGATGTTGGCCCGCAAGGCCCGGTCCATGCCGGCGATGCCGATGGCCGCCAGCAGGGCGCCGATGGTCGTGGGGATCAGGCAGACCAGCAGGGCCACCAGCGTCGGCACGTCGGTGCCCAGGCTCTTCACCGATCGCGTCGGCACCGAGGTAGTCCTTCATGTACAGCTTCGGCGTTGCAGGCCATCGGCCAGAGCGCGACGGTGACGATGCAGGAAGATCAGCGTGAAGGCGGCCAGCACCAGCGACAGGGCGATTTCGTTGGGCGTGCGCTGGCGGATGGCCCCTTCGACCAGGGCGATCATGCGGTCGAGGAACGACTTGCCCGGGCTGGCCGTGATCTCGACCACGATCCGGTCGGACAGCACGCGCGTGCCGCCGGTGACGCCGCGAGCGGTCGCCGCCGGCCTCGCGGATCACCGGGGCCGACTCGCCGGTGATGGCCGATTCGTCGATCGAGGCCACGCCTTCGATGATCTCGCCGTCGCCGGGGATGACCTCGCCGGCTCTCGACCACGACGTGGTCGCCCGCGCGCGAGTGCCGTGGAAACCGTTTCTTCGATCGTGCCGTCGTCGCGCAGACGGCAGGCCGGGGTTGTCTTGGCGCGTCTTGCGCAAGGCATCGGCCTGGGCCTTGCCGCGGGCCTCGGCCAGGGCCGAGGCGAAGTTGGCGAACAGCACCGTCAGCAACAGCCAGATAGTCCAGGGCCAGCAGGTAGCCCAGCGGCGCCTGCGCTCGGATAGCCGAACAGGTTGGCGATGGTGTAGACGATGGTCAGCACCGTGCCGACCTCGACCACGAACATCACCGGGTTCTTCCACTGGATGTCGGGCCGGAGCATGACGAACGACTGCAGCAAGGCCGCTTTGCAGCAAGTTGCGGTGCGAACAGCCCGTCTTGCCGGCTGGCCCGGCGGGCCAGCTTCAGTTCCTCGGCTGAAGGGCCGGGCGGCAGCGATGCGTGGGTCAACTGTTTGCGGCATACGTGGTTCTCATGTACAATAAGTCCCGGATACTTACCGAAGGTAAGCGAGGATGAATGCACCTCGTTACGCTACGGGTTAGTATGGCCGGGTCTCCTACCCGCCAAACGGCATCGGTCCCAAATGCTCGGCCACCGGCCCCAGCACCGCCGCCGGCAGGAACAGCAGCGCACCGACCAGCAGGATCGTGCCCAGCAGCACGAAGCCGAAGGTGAGCGTGTCGGTGCGCAGCGTGCCGGCGGTGAACGGCGTCGGTTTCTTGGCCGCCAGGCTGCCGCCAGGGCGATCGGGGCGATGATCGGAATGAAGCGGCTGATCAGCATCACCAGGCCCGTGGCGATGTCCCAGTGCGGGCTGTAAGGGGCCGGCGATCGGTGTTGTCGTTGAGCCCGTAGGTGTCGCCCAGCCCCTCGAAGCCCGAGCCGTTGTTGGCCGAGGCGGAGCTGAACTCGTAGAGGATTTCCGAAAAGCCGTGCGGCCCCGGGTTGTTGGTCGGCCTTGGTGCCCCAGTCGAGTGGCGGCGAACAGGCCGGTCGAGCCGAGGATCATGATCGGATGGATCAGCAGGGCCAGCATGGCCAGCTTCATCTCGCGGGCCTCGACCTTCTTGCCCAGGTACTCCGGCGTGCGGCCCACCATCAGCCGGCCAGGAACACGCCGACGATCAGGTAGACCAGCATGTTGATCAGGCCCACGCCCTTGCCGCCGAAGATGCAGTTGAGCCACATGCCGGTCATGCGGCGTCAGGCCGGCCAGCGGGTTGAGGCTGTCGTGCATGCAGTTGACCGAGCCGCAGGCGATCGCCGTGGTCACGGCGGCGAAGGTGGCCCCGGCCGAGGTGCCGAAGCGCAGCTCCTTGCCTTCCAGGTTGCCCAGCTCCTGATCGACCGGCAGGCCGGCCAGAGCATCGATGGCGATGGTCGTGCTTGGTGGTCTTGCCATCGGCACCGACTGCCGCGACCTCGTAAGGCTTGCCCGCGCTGTCCGTCATGGCCAGCATGGGCCGTCAAAGCCGGGTTGGGCTGCAGCGTGTCCCAGTAGACGGCCCAGCCGATCAGCGCCGCCAGCATGGCCATCATCACGCCGTAGATCACCGTGGCGTGCCGCATGTTCTTCAGCATCCGGCCGAACATGACCACCAGCGAGAACGGAAAGAGCAGGATGTTCATGCACTCGAGGATAGTTGGTCCAAGCGCTGGGGTTCTCGAAGGGATGCGCCGAGTTGGCGCCGAAGAAGCCGCCGCCGTTGGTGCCCAGGTGCTTGATCGGCATGAGGCCGCCACCGGGCCGCGGGCGATGATCTGCTGCTACGCCTTCCAGGGATGTCGCTTCCGACCGCGCCGTCGAAGCGTCATCGGCACGCCGCGGCCATGAACAAGACGCCCATGATCAGGCTGCTGGGCAAGAACGACGTAGACGACGCCGCGCCACATGTCGACGTAATAATTGCCCATGTGCGGATCGCCGCGCAAGCCGCGGATGACGGCCGCCAGGGCACAAAAGCCCACGCGGCCGAGACGAACATGTTCCAGATAATGACGAAGAGCTGGCTGAAATACGACAGATGCTGCTCGCCCGCGTAATGCTGCAGGTTGGTGTTCGTCAGGAACGACGCGGCCGTGTTGAAGATCGTGGTGGGCGCCAGCATCCCCTTTTTGTCGGGGTTCAGCGGCAGCCACTCGCTGCACGGCCAGCACGACGAAGCCAAAAACGAACATCACCGTGTTGAACAGCAGCAGCGAAATCGCGTATTGCTTCCAGTTCTGCGGTCCGGTGTCCAGCCGGCCCTCGATCCACTTCAGCCAGCGTGAGCGCGGTAACGTCCGTCCATGATCCAGGCCAGGTAACGCCCGACGGGGATCGACAGCGCGACGGTCATGCCGATAATCAACAGGGGAAGCAGCCAGATCTGCCACATTGCGAATCCTTGCTAAAACCACTCGGGCCGCAAGAGTGCGGCGAGCAGGTAAACCAACAGCAAAAGCGTCACGACGCCAGTTAACACCAGCATGGGTTGCTCCTCACACCTTTGCACAGCCGAAAACGAAGGCGAACAGCAGGCCCATCGTTGCCAGGCCTAGCAAGAGTAAAGCCGGCAGCCAGATTGCGAGGTTCATGGATTCCACCTTCCATTTCGTTTCATCTCACCACACCGTAGCCCCCTGAGACGAAACTGCTATCGAATGCAAAGGGCTGGCAACGGCTGCACACGGCTGAAAACGGATGATAAAGGTCTCCGCTCACCGCTGCCAAGCTGTCAAAAGCAAGTGTTGTGCCGCACCGGGCATTCGACACAAGCCGTTTGCAGCCAATATGTTGTATGCGTTGCACTTTCCAATGGCCGCGTTTCCGTCGTGCAATTTGCGATTTTGCCATTGCAAAATGCACGATGTCTGGGTGATGCCAAGCCGTTTATTTCAGCCACGCTTGACGGCTGGCTCCAAAAGGAAGAGCGTCGAAGACGAATGATCGATCACCGCGCCGTAACGCATCAAAAAGTTGTTGCCGAGTTGGCCGTCCCCCGGACTTTTTTCGCGGCGCATTCGACCGCGGAAATATCGGCAACGAAGGGTTCCTCCCGGCATGAAATGGGACCAATCGAGAGCTGCTCCAACACAGTGGTGACGAGGGGCTACCCCCTGCAGTTGTAGCATGCTCTAGCTTATCATTGAAATCACGAAGAGCCATAAGAGAGCATCCCAAACCAGCAGCAACGGGCCAGCCAATCGAAGAAGGAATCCAATGACAACAAGGCCAACTCCCGCCGTGGGATTCTTCTTCCGCGATAACGGACCATAGCCCAGATAGCTAAAGCTGATGCCGAGAATGAGCATCACTATGGGGTTGGTTATCCAGAGTATGTGGTTGGTTATCAGGTCGTCGAAGGTCATATGGCTAATTCTATTACCACCCTTCGGTCCTTCAATGCAGCCCGCCTCCTACTCCTGCTTCCGCAGATACCTCACCTGATACAAATCATTCCGCCGATCCTTCCAGTTCAGCACGCTGCCCGATCTGCCGATGTCTTCTTGAGCAGCTCCAGATCCAGATCCTCGAAAATACACCGTCTCGATATTGGGCGTGCACTCGGCGGCGATGGCGTCGCGCTTGAAGGGAATGTCCGACGGCGTGAAGATGCCCGACTGGGCGTAATGAATGCCCAGGCTTTCGACGTTCGGCAGATTGCCGACGCTGCCGGCAATGGCGACATAGACGTGATTCTCGATGCAGCGGGCCTGGGCGCAATAGCGCACGCGCAGATAGGCATAGCGCTCGTCGGTGCAGAACGGCACGAAGATCATCTGCGCCCCGCTGCTCCACGGCGATGCGCGTCAGCTCCGGGAACTCGATGTCGTAGCAGATCTGGATGGCGATCTTGCCCTGGTCGGTGTCGAACACCTCGACGCGATCGCCCCCCTTGACGCCCCACCAGTGCCGCTCGCTGGGCGTGATGTGCAGCTTGTATTGCTTGCCGAGCGTGCCGTCGCGGCGGAACAGATAGGCGACGTTGTACAGGTCTGTCCTCCTCCAGCGTGAAATGCGAGCCGCCGATGATGTTGACGTTGTACTTGACCGCCAGCCGGGTGAACAGCTCGAGATAGCGCGGCGTGAACTCCGACAGCTTGCGCATCGGCGGCCGCGGGGTTGTCGGCCTTGACCAGCGACAGCAGTTGCGTCGTGAAAATCTCCGGGAAGACGATGAAATCGCATTTGTACTCGGACGGCGACGTCGAGGAAATACTCGCACTGCTCGGCAAACGCCTGGAAGCTCTGACATCGTGCCGCATCTGATACTGCACCACGCAAACGCGCACCGGCGCGACCGGCACGAAACCGCTGCCGCGGATCGGGAACATAGTCGAGATTGGCCCATTCCAGAAACGCGGCATAGCCCTTGCGATTCGGCGTCGGCGGTCAGGTAGCCGGGGATGAGCCGTTTCAGGCACGAAGCCGTTGGAAAGCTGCGTCGTCAGCACCGGGTCGAAAAGCGTCTTGTTCATGACCTTTTCGATGTACTCGCGGGCCGTCATCTTGTCGGCATGCGCGGCGTAACCGGGGATGCGGCCGCCGACGACGATGCGCATCAGGTTCTTCTCGCGGGCCAGCTGTCTTGCGGGCGTCGTAAAGCCGGCGGGCCAGCTTCAGGCCGCGATAGTCGGGATCGACCATGATCTCGATGCCGTAGAGCGTGGTGCCGTCCGGCCTTGTGGTTGCGGATGAAGCCGTTGTCGGAGATTTCGTCGAAGTTGTGCCAGTCCTTGTACAGCTCGAAATCGAGGATCAGGCTGCTGCGACGACGCCACCAGCTTGCCCTGGTATTCGACGCCGATCTGCCCCTCGGGAAAGATGCGCAGCTGGCTCTCGAACTTGCTCCTTCGTCCAGGTGTCCCCATGCCGGGAAAGCACTTCTTCTGCAGCGCGACGACGCCTTCCCAGTCGCCGGGCCGGAGCTGGCGGACGACCAGGTTCTTTTCGAATTTCTTGAGGTTCAGCCTGGTCATGGTTTCCTCGGTGGCGCACGTCTTCAATCGACCCCAGCAAAAAGTCTACGCAAGCGAAGGGCAATGACCCACCCCCGGACGAAGTGTTAAGATGACCACATCTTGCAAAATGCACGATGAAGTGGACGCGGAGAATTCTGTGCGAAGGCTAAACGGTGCATAAATCTATGCTTGGATTTGGTTTGTGTCAACAAACAGCGATGCGGCAGCTACTGGCACGCCGAATGCGGTAGGTCCCGCCTGCCGGGCGGGACCTGGCCCGGAGACCTGGGCTGGAGTTGGTCCTGAATTGTCGTCCGCGCCCACGCCAGGTCCCGCCCGGCAGGCGGGACCTACATGAGACACCCATGAATATCTTGGTTATCGACGACGACGTCAACCTGCGAAAGTCGCTGCGCCTGGCCCTGGAAACCATGCACCACCGCGTCACCGACGCCAGCGACGGCGATCAAGCCAAGGCGCAATTAAACCGCACCACGTTCGATTTGGCGTTCCTCGACCTGCGCCTGGCCAGGGAAAACGGCATGAATTTGCTGCCCGAGCTATTACGGTTGTCGCCCGGCTTGGCCATCGTGGTGGTGACGGCCTACGCCACGATCGAGTCGGCAGTGGAAGCCATGCGCCGTGGGGCTTTTGATTTCTTGCCCAAGCCATTTACGCCAGACCAGGTTCGCCTGGTGTTTGACCGGGTGACACGAGTCCGCCGTTTGCAATCCCAGGTAGAGCTGCTGGAAGACCAGGTGCGTTCGGTCGTTCCCGAAGCCGATTTGCAGACGGACGAACCGATCATGCGGCAAGCGCTGGACATGGCGTTTCGAGCCGCGCCGAGTGAAGCGACTATCCTGCTGCGCGGTGAAAGCGGCACCGGCAAGGGGGTCGTCGCCCGCGCCATCCACGCGCGCAGTCACCGCGCCGAGGCTCCGTTTGTCACCGTCCATTGCCCCAGCCTGTCGACGGAATTGCTGGAAAGCGAACTCTTCGGCCACGTCCAGGGCGCGTTCACCGGCGCCGTTCGCGACACCGTGGGGAAAGTCGCCATTGCCGAGGGTGGGACGGTGTTCCTCGATGAGATCGGCGATCTTCCGCCGGGATTGCAGCCCAAACTATTGCGGCTGGTGCAGGAAAAATGTTACGAGCGAGTCGGCGACGCCCAGACGCGGACCTGCGACATTCGCATTCTAGCGGCCACCAACCGCGACCTGACCGCCGCCGTCGCCGCCGGCAAGTTTCGCGAGGATCTTCTATACCGCTTGAACGTCATCGAGGTCACGGTGCCGCCGTTGCACGCCCGGCGGCGCGACATCTTGCCGTTGGCGACGCGCTTGCTGCAGTTCTTCGCGCGGCAAACCGGCAAGGCGATTCTCGGCTTCACCGAAGAAGCGCAGGCAGCCTTGGTCCAATATGGTTGGCCCGGAAACGTGCGCGAACTGCGCAATGCCATCGAACGCGGAATTATCCTATCCACGGGACCTACCATCGGCTTGGCGGACCTGCCTACACAACTAGGTGCGCGACCCCAATCAGGAATCGATGTTGGAGCCGCGGTCACTCTTGAGAGGTTGGAAGCCGAACACATTCGCCGCGTGTTGGCATCTGCGGCGAGTCTGGAAGAAGCCGCAGTGGTTCTGGGCATTGATCCCAGCACTTTATACCGTAAGCGCAAGCGATACGGGCTGTAATTCGTGGAGCGTGAGCGTGGAGCGTGGAGAGGGTCGTGGGTGGGACCATGCGGGACTTTGAGCTGTCAAACGAATGGCATCACGCTCCACGCATCACGTTCCAGGCTCCGGGAGGGCGAAGATGAGTTTGCAAAGCTACAAGGAGTTGGAAGTTTGGCAGGTGGCAATGGACCTCGTTGAACTATGCTATTCCGCAACCCGAACTTACCCGAAAGATGAACTCTTCGGATTGACGAGCCAAATCCGACGCGCTTCTGTTTCAATCCCAGCCAACATCGCAGAGGGCCAGGGCCGACATCACACCAAGGAGTTCCTCAACCATTTGGGGATTGCAAGGGGATCACTAATGGAACTGGAAACTCATCTTCTTTTGAGTAAACGGGTTGGTCTTCTTGAACAGACAAAACTGGACTTGCTTTTGGGTTTGACCGACCGCGTAAGCCGCATGCTTGCCAGGTTGCGGCAAGCGCTTGAAAAACGAATTAAGGCGGAGACCATGAACACTCCACGCTCCACGCTCCACGCTCCACGCTTCACGCTCCACGCTCCACGATGCAACTGACACTCCGTCACCGAATCTTGTTGACGCTCCTGCCTTGGTTGGCGCTCCTCGCCGGCGTCGGTGGCGCTGCGGTCGGCTTACTCCATCAACTCGGCGGCAGCATCGACGCCATTCTCCGCGAAAACTACGACAGCGTTATCTACATGGAGCGGCTCAAAGAATCGCTCGAGCGGATCGACTCCTCGTTCGCCTTTGCATTGGCCGGCCAGGAAGACAAGGCGAAGGAACAATATCGCCAGCAATGGCCACCCTACATGACCAACTTGGAGGCCGAGCAAGCCAATGTCACCGTGCCCGGAGAAGGCGCGTTGGTGGAAAAATTGGCCGCTCTTACCAAACGTTACCGCAGCCAGGGCGATGAGTTTTTTGGCAAAACGCCTGAGCAGCGCCACAAGGATTATTTTGAGCGCGGCGGTTTGTTGGAGGTCTTCGGCCAAATCAAAGACCTGGCCGATCAAATCTCGCAGCTGAATCACGACCAAATGGAGCAAGCCAGCCATGATGCCCGCCAACTGGCGCAGCGTTCCCTGGTCGGATTGTGGATCGGCCTCGCCGTGGTCGCCCTCGTTGGCTTCTGGCTGGCGCGGCGAACGCTGCGGGCGATCCTGCAGCCGATCCAGGCCATGACCGAATCGTCGCAGGCCATCGGCGCCGGCAACCTGGACCAGGTGGTTCCGGTGGTGTCTGACGATGAATTTGGTCAACTGGCTGGCGCCTTCAATGCCATGGCCCGCCAGCTCCGCGAGTACCGTCAGTCGCAGATGTCGCAATTGAGCCGCATTCAGCAATCGAGCCAGGCCACGGTCAACGCCTTTCCGCATCCCGTGCTGGTCGTCAATCAGCAAGGCCAGGTAGCCATCGCCAATCCCGCCGCTTGCCGGGTCCTGGGCGTCTTGCCTGACGGTGGCTCGTCGGCGCCGTGGCAGCCGCCCGAACCGCTGCGGCAGCCGCTTGAGCAAGCCCTGCGCGACCAGCGTGACTACTCGCCAACCGGCTTCGACCACACTTTTACCCTTCGTACTTCGGCGGAGGAACGTACGTTTCTTCCCCGTATTCTCTCTATCCGCGATTCCACCGGTCAGACGTTGGGAGCGGCCGTCCTGCTGGAGGACGTCACCCGCTTTCGCCTGCTCGATCAGGTCAAAAGCAACCTGGTGGCGACCGTCAGCCACGAGTTGAAGACGCCGCTCACCGGCATTCGCCTGGCGGTCCATTTGCTGCTGCAGGAAAACCTCGGCCCCCTCTCGCCCAAGCAAATGGAGCTGCTGCTGGACGCCCGCGACAACTCCGAACGGCTGCTGGGCATGATCGACAATCTGCTCGACCTGGCCCGGCTGGAGGTGGGCGCCAAGCAGTTAGCCATGCGGCCCCAGCAGCCGGCCGAGCTGCTGCAGCAAGCCGCCGACGCCGTTCGCCATCGCGCCGATGACAAGGGCATCCATCTCGCGGTTGACATAGCGGTTGATTTGCCCGATATCGCCGCGGACGCCGAGCAGATCGAGCATGCCTTGCATAACCTGCTGGACAACGCCTTGCGCTATACCGATTCCGGAGGCAGCATTCGCATGGCGGCATCCGCGGCCGACGGCAAGGTGATGCTGGAAGTCGCGGACACGGGATCGGGCATCCCGCCCGAGTACCTGCCGCACGTCTTTGAGCGGTTCTTCAGGGTGCCGGGTCAAACTCAGGCGGGAGGCACCGGCCTGGGCCTGGCCATCGTCCGCGAAGTCGCTCAGGCGCATGGCGGCACGGTTGTTTGCGACAGCACGCCAGGGACGGGCACGCGGTTTATCATGACATTGCCGGCGTGGAAGCAGGTGAAGGAGGTCAGCAGTTAGCATTGGGCCTGCGACCCCTGCCGGCTTGCCCGGCAGGTGAAGAAGTTCGGCGGCTAAAAGCACCGCCGTCCCCGCTTGCGACCCCTGCCGGCTTGTCCGGCAGGTGAAGAAGTTCTGTAGCTATCCAGCCACGCATGGTTTGGGACGTAGTGCTAATGTCAGCCGTCGAACTCCTTCACCTGCCGGACAAGCCGGCAGGGGTCGCGGAGCACTGTGTGGCGGACTTCATGCTAGCCGCCGAACTCCTTCACCTGCCGGACAAGCCGGCAGGGGTCGCGGACGTGATTATTCGCTGACGTTAAGTGTGGAATACTGAATCTTGGTTTTACCAATGGCCTCCGACTCCCGCCTACCCCCTGAGCATTTCCTCAACCTGATCCAGCGTCAGCAGCGCGGGCGGCTCAAGCTCTACCTTGGCTTCGCGGCCGGCGTCGGCAAGACCTACGAAATGCTTCAGGAAGCCCACCGCATCAAGCGTCAGGGTGTGGACGTGGTGATCGGCTTTGTCGAAACGCATGGCCGCGCGGAAACCGCCGCCCTGGTGGAGGGTCTGGAGCAGGTGCCGCGCAACGCGCGTCGAATACCTGCAGCGTCGTTCTCGAGGAGATGGACCTGGACGCCGTGCTGGCCCGCCGGCCGACAGTCGTTCTGGTGGACGAGCTGGCCCACACCAACGCTCCAGGCTGCCATTTCAAAAAACGCTACCAGGATGTCGAGGAGATTCTGCGGGCCGGCATCAACGTCATCAGCACCCTCAATATTCAGCACCTGGAAAGCCTGCACGACATCGTCGAGCAGGCCACCGGCGTCAAGGTCAAGGAAAGGGTTCCCGATTATGTGCTGGGCATGGCCGATCAGCTCGTCAATGTCGACATCTCCGCCGAGGACCTGCGTGAACGGCTCGAAGCCGGCAAGGTTTATCCACCTGAGAGGATCGCGGCTTCGCTGCAAAACTTCTTCACCATGACCAACTTGACACGTCTGCGCGAACTGGCCATGGAGGAAATCGCCCACCGGCTCGATCGGCGCCGCCAGGAGCATCAGCCCGCGGATGCCGGCGGAGGCGGCTCGGAGCGGGTCATGGTGGCGCTCAGCTCGCGCAGTCCGAATTCCGCCGCGCTCCTGCGTAAATCCGCAAGGATCGCTGACCGGCTCGGTGCGCCCTGGTACGCCGTCTACATTCAAACACCTCGCGAAAACCTGCAGCGCATTGACGCGGCCACCCAGCGGCAGGTCACCAACACTCTGGAGCTAGCCCGCCAACTGGGCGGCATCCAATTGACTTTCAAAGGGGACGATGTCGCGGGCACCATCGCCTCGTTTTGCAAGGAATATGGCATTACCCACATCGTCCTGGGCCGCACCCAACGTCCCTGGTATCAGCGTTGGTTTGGCCGCTCTGTTCTCGATCGGATATTGCGAACGGTCCGGGGCGTTGATGTGGTGGTCGTGGATTGCGCTTGATGTGGTTGATAATCCAGGGTCACGCTGGACTGAACGGCCTTCGACAAGGATCAGTCGACCTATCGTGACCCGACCTGAATGACAGCGCCGCCGAGCATGATAATCGCCAGTCCCGCCCAAGTAGTCGCCGGCACGTCCTCTCCGAAGACGAACTTACCGGCTAGCACGCTTACGGCGGCAAAGACAGCGACGTAAACGCCAAGCAGCTTGGAGAAATCCCAGTGGACGAGATTCACGATCAGTCCGTAACTGGCCAGCAAAACGGCGCCAGATGCGACAACCAGCCAGCCGCCGCCACGCAGCCCCTTTCGCACGACGGCATCGCCGCCAACTTCCAAAATAGCAGCCACCAAAAAGAGGAGCCACGCCATGCCCGAGAGATTCAAGGACTCCATGTTGCGCCTCCATTGCCGAAAGCAAAAAATGCTGTCCGGAGAATGCGGTATTATCGAAATTGAAGGGCGGCACGCCAAGGCCCAAAGACGCGCCGTTTGGCGTGAGGGATGTGTCCAATTCTGCCGCGGTCCGAGGTTGGATGCCTTGGTGGTGTGATGGTACGGATTGGAAAACATGAAGGATGCCGTTTTCGACGGGCAGACCCAAGTGACAGCCAAGGCAGCAAACTAGCCCAAATTACCAAGGCCGCAAATTGCACGCTACCCCTTGCAACTTGCACGATCCGATTATTCCATCCAAACGGCAAAACCGGTAAAGAACGCGCGGTCCCACTGTCGAAAACAGAGGTACGAATTGCATTTGATCCACGGAAGGGGGACCGTGCCATGTTTGCGCATCTGCTCGTCGGCCTTGTACTAGCAAACGGCCAAGTTCAACCAAACTCGCCCTATGGGTCGTCGCCAACACCCAACATTCAGGCCCCAACAGGGCGGGCCACGCTCGGCTTGCCATCACCTACCGATCAAGGTTCCGTGGCACGCGGAAGTTCCGAGCTGCCCTATACGCCGTATAATCAGCAGACCGCCGCGCCGCCGGCGAACAGTTCCCCATCTGCTCCCCCACCGTCCATTTTCACGCAACCCAACGCACCGCTGCCGTACACCCCCTATGGCTCGGCGAATACTCCAATTTACACCAACGGCTCTTATGCCTCCCAGGCGAGCAAACCTGACGAGGGCTGTTTCTTCATGCGCCTGTGGAAGGCGTACTGCAAGGAATTCAAACCGGATAAGGACGACAAAAAAGACGACAAGGACGACAAGAAGGACGATAAGGCTCCCGAGCCGCAAACGACGTCGCCGCGGCGTGCCTTGCCGGAGCCGTGGTCCTCGCCGCCGTTCCCCGGCCACGAATACCAGGGCTATCCGCTCCTAGGCGTGCCTCCGGAAACCTCCGTCTATCCCTTCATGGAAGCGGTCTACGGCGGCCCCTATGGCGACGAGATCAAGGATTCCAGGGTCAAGTTCTACGGCTGGGTGACCACGTCGGGAAACTTCAGCACGGCCAAACAATCCAATGCCCCAACATCGTACTGGATCGAGCCCAACAGTTTCGCATTGGACCAGGCCGTCGTCCGCCTGGAACGTGAAATCGACTCCGCCCAAACGGACCACATCGACTATGGGTTCAGATCGACTCTTATGTATGGCCAGGATTATCGGTACACCGCGGCAGGCGGTTGGTGGTTTGACCAATATCAAAACCACAACCTGCGCAACGGCTTCGATCCGATCGAGCAATACATCGACGTCTACATTCCCTGGGTCATGGAAGGCATGGACATCCGCGTCGGCCGCTGGGTCGCCTGCCCGGACATCGAAACCCAACTGGCGCCGGACAACTACCTGGGCAGCCACTCGATCCTGTTCACCTATGACACCTATACGCAAACGGGCGTCATGCTGACTTTCAGGCCGCACGAACAATGGCTGCTGCAAATCGGCATCAACGCTGGCGACGACATGGCCCCCTGGTATCAGGGCGCCACTCCTTGCGGCTTCCTGGCTTGTCGTTGGGTGTCCGCGGAAAACAACGACGCCTTTTACACGGCCTTGAACCAGATCGACAATGCGGAGTTCCGCCACTTCGACGTGGACGGGGTGCCCGCGGGACACGACAACTACAACTACATCGTCAGCACCTGGGAACACCGCTTCACCGAGGACATCCACACCAAGACCGAAGGCTATTACATGTGGGAACGCGATGCCGTGGTCGGCGGCACGCCCAGTCTTGGTGTGCCGCAATCCTTCGGCGGCGGCGGCGGCATTGGCGCCACCATTCCCGGCCTGTCGCAGGCTTACGGCGTGCTCAACTACACGATGTTCGCCCTTTCGAAAGAGGATTACCTCACGGTCCGCAACGAATGGTGGCGCGATGAGACGGGCTTCCGCGCCGGCTACGCGGGTGTGTACACCAGCCATACCATCGGCATAAGCCACAATTTTAATGCCGTGTTCCAGATTCGTCCAGAAATCGGCTACTACCGCAACTGGTCGGAGCCCGCTTTCGACAACGGCACCAAGAATGGCATCGTGCTGTATGGATTTGACTGCACGCTGCGGTTTTAGTAGGTCCCGTTAGTAGGTCCCGCCTGCCGGGCGGGACCTGTATCGCCAATGCGAAGAAGAGTAAGATTAGGATGACGATTAGGATTAGGAAGAAGATTAAGAGCACGATTAGGATTAAAAGAATGACCGATTCCCGGTTGGCGAATCTTGCTCTTAATCTTAATCGTAATCCTAATCCTCTTCCTAATCTTAATCCTCATCGTAATCTTTCTCCACTTTTGAGCCCGGAGTCGCTCCCAAATCCCGCACGTTGTTAATAGGCTAGGTCCCGCCCGGCAGGCGGGACCTACTGATAGACCTATCCATTGGCCTGCCATTCCACCTGCCGCCGCAGACCTTCATCCAACGTTGTCGTCGGCCGCCAGCCGAGATGGCGCCAAAGCTTGCCGGTGTCGGCCTGGGTATAGCGTTGGTCACCTGGCCGCGCTGGCTGCTGGACCACCTGCGCCGTTTTGCCCGTGATGTCCTGCAATTTGCGGAGTATGTCCCACACCGAGGCGGTTTCGCCGCCGCCGAGGTTGTAGGTCTCGCCGAACAGGCGCCTGCACGGCGGCGATCGTGGCGGCCACGCAATCGTCGATGTAGGTGTTGCCGCGGACCTGCATGCCGTCGCCAAAGACCGTGACGGCGCCGCCCGTGAGCAATGCGCGGATGAACTGATAGTAGCCCATGTCGGGGCGCTGTCGGGGGCCGTAGACCGAGAAGTACCTCAGCAGCACCAGCGGCAGTCCAAATGCCTGGGCATGTGCCTGGCAAAGATGCTCGGCGGCCAATTTGGTGACGCCATACGGCGAGATCGGCCGCGTGGGCAGTGTTTCGTCGCCGGCGCTGAAAAGGCCGTAAACCGACGACGTCGAGGCGTCAATGAAGCGGCGCAGCGTGGCGCACTTTTGCACGGCCGCCAGCAGCCGCTCGGTGGCGGAGATGTTGCAACTGGCATAAAGCTCGAAATCGGTCCAGCCTGCGGGCCAGGCCGGCGGTGGCCGCCAGGTGAAAGACCACTTCCACGCCTGGCAAGATGGGCTCGATGGCTCCGCTGCGCAAATCCAGTTCGTGAAACCGGCAACGCGGATGCTCACGCCAGGCTCGCAGGTTGGCCTCTTTGAACTCGCGCGGATAATAGGGAATGAAGGCATCGACGGCGACGACATCATGGCCGTCCCGCAACAGGCGTTCCGCGAGGTGGGAGCCGATAAATCCTGCCGCGCCGGTGACGAGACAACGCATTGTCCTGCTTCTATTCCACCCAGCGGAATTTGTGGGATTTCAGGAAGTCGCGAACTTCCTGCACGTCGATGAACAAGTTAATGGAGTTGGCGCCCAAATTCACGCCTTGCGTCACGGCCACCATTTCACCATGGTCATTGACCAGCGGGCCGCCACTGTCTCCGGGATTGGTGGGAGATTGGGTTTCAATGATCATGGAGTTGTGTTTCAGCGTAATGCCTTCGCCATGCGAAACCCAGTCATATTTGTAGGGGGGGGTTCGCACCGTTCCCGATGTGTATACCCACAAGGCGCCGCTGCGTCCCGGGTTGCCGATCGAATGCACTGCCTGGCCCGGCTGGGCAGCTTCCTTGGCCAATGGCAACGGCAGCACGCCTGGCGGAAGATAATTGAGCTTGAGGATCGCCAGATCATTGGTCTCGCTAAAGAACAGCACCTGGGCCTTGCATTTTTCCTTGTTGGCCTTGTTGAGCTTCTTGTAGTAAACTTTGTCCACAATCGGTTGGCCGCCCGGCGCAAATTCGGGGAAATTGACTTCCACAACGGAGGCTACCTTCGGGCCGGCAGCTTTGCCCTTTTTGGGGACCTCGACCCTGGAAATCACCAGGGTGAAATCGCCCAAACCGCCTCCAAAAGTAGTGGCCTGAACACGGAGTTTGCCGTCGCTGGGCGGCCGGAAGTTCAAAATGCGGTCTTCTTCGACGAGGACATTGCCGGTGGCATCGACGATCCTGACATACGAATCAAGCGTTTCGCTCGTCATGTCGATCTGGTAGACGTTTTTCTTCAGAAACTCAAATTCATAGGACTTGAAATGCAAGCCAAACGGCGAACTGACAGGATCGGATTTCACCAGCTTGTCTTCGATGGTTTTCAAGGTTTCCAGGGTAACTTGCGCGCTGCCGCGGTACACGACGTGGTAGTTGGTGACAACCAGCTTGTCTTCGGCGTTGACCAGGGTGCCGGTGCCCCACCCCATGCCAGGATTGTTGATCCACACGGCGGATTTGAGAAGGCGTTTGTAGACATCCTGCCCCTTAAGCTCCCCGGAGCGCTCCACCTTGATCGGTGTGAGATCGGTAGGCTCCTTCACATCAGCGCCTTTATCGTCCACCGGTGCCAGGACCCGCTCAGCGCCGACGTCCTTCGGGGGTATATCCTTCGCCTTGATCTTGACGGGCGTGGAGACGACGGCGGCGTCGTGCCGCCACCACAAGTAAGCTCCGACGACAACCAGTACGCAAAACACCAGGCCAAACAGGGCCACGCCGCCTCCGACCACCCAAATAACAGCCGATGGCCTTCGGCGCGTGGGTCGCGGCGCTGAGCGGGCATGCGGCGACTTGCCGCTGGCCGACGGCGGGAATCGGCGCCGGCTTTGGCGACACCGTCACGGCGATGACGGGCACAGGAGCCGATGACGGCTTCACAGCTGGTGCGGAGGCCGGTGAAGCTTTTGGTTGGCTAGCCGGCGGCGGCACCGCCGGTTTGGCGGGAGCCATCAGCATCTTGCCGCAGCTGGTGCACGCTACCTTGGTGCCGGCCAGCGAATCCTCGACTTGCTGGACAGTCTTGCAAACGGGACAGCCAAAGCGAAACATGGGTGGCGCTCCTTTGGTGTGACTCAATGCAGTATCGCAATTTCGCCAGGCATTTCAAGTAAAAAAGGACTTTGCGGCCCGAAATCCTGCCATACCAATCCCAAGCGTAAGCGAGGAATTACGCAACCCCTCGCTAGCGCCTCACGTTAGTATACGCTGAATCGCCCTGGGCTATCTCGGAGCTAATCCGAAAAAGGGGTCAGGCACCGTTGCCGGAACGGCCCGGAGGGTGCTTCGCACAACGGTGCCTGACCCCTTTTTCGGATTGGCTCTTAGTTATCCGGCATTCCCGGCAGCCCTGGCGGCCGCCCGCCGTTGATTGGCGTGGGCATGAGATTTGGCCCCACGGCCAACGGTGTCGGCAAAGTCTGCAAAGGCGTCCCGGTCGGCGTGAGCGTCACGGCCCGCAGCACCGGAACAATCGGCGCCACCTCGGTTTGGGGCAACGGCTTGAGTGCCAGGGCAGATCCCGGTGGAGCGTCCACCCGGCGGAAGTAAATACGCCATTCGGTTTTGTCGCTGTAGATGGACCCGTCACGATTCCTTTGCGCCATCGGCGTGCCCGGCGGCGCGGCCTGCATGGGATCGCCACTGGTGGCCGAGGTGGTGTGGTGGGAGCTGATGATGTACGGGCCCTGATCCTCAATGACGTAACCGCCGGGGCATCTGGCCTGCATCAGATCCTCGGCCTGCTTGCGGTAGTGTGTGGGCCAGTCATTGGTGTCACTGGGAATGGCCACGACGCCGCCGCTGTTGTTGACGGTGACGTAGCGGGCTTCGGTGCTGCACCCTGAAAGTCCCGCCAAACCCGCAGTGCAAAGGCCCGCAATTTGCACAATTTGCCTGAACATGAGCACACTCTCGGTCCATGATGACAAGGCAACGGGCTATAACCCTGCCAGTGCGGCCTGTCAAGCGTGGCTTTGAGCAGCTTACACCCTCATCCTCTTCCACCTACCCCCCGCGAACCGCCATAGAAAAAACCCGCCGCGGACGACGATGTCCGCAAACATCGCCATCCAAGCCCCACGGAGGCCGAGGCCAAGGCATTGCCATTGGCCCAGCGGCCCAAGATCCACCTCGGGAAGCGCCAGTGCATACGCCAGGGGAATCCGCACACCCAGAAAGCCAATCCATGAAAACACCACGGGCACCACCGTGTCGCCGGCCCCGCGCAGCGCCGAAGTGAAAATGATGGACGATGCCAGCACCGGCATGGCAAAAGCGATCAACTGCAGCACATCCGCCGCGGCATCGACAATCGGTTTCTGCGAGGCATCCGGGCAATAGAGCCGGGCCATTGGGCGGGCAAAAGTGTAGAAGACGAGCCCCATGATGCTCATCACGGCGCAGCCCAGGCCGAAGGCAGTCCAACCGCTTTTGGCGGCCTGATCGGGCCGGCCGGCACAAGATTTTGGCCTACCAGGGTCATCGCCGTCGTACCGAACGCGCCTCCGGACAGGTACCCCAGCGCTTCCCAGCCCAGGGCGATGCCGTGTGCGCCGCTGGCCACGTCGCCCAGCAGATTGACCAGGCTGAGGAACCAGAGATGACACGCCGCCACCGACATGCTATCAATTCCCGCCGGCACACTGACGCGCAGCAGTCGGGCCTGCAGGTTCCAATTCGGCCACAGCAGCGGCAAGTGAAGTTTCAATCCGCGGCGCCCACGCGCCAGCACGGTTACCACCACCAACGCGCCAAACAGATGGCTCAACGCCGTCCCCAACGAGATACCCACAAACCCCAGGGCGGGCAACGGTCCCAAGCCCATGCACAAACCCCAGGCAACCGGCACATTGATCACGGCCACGCCGCTCATCACATAAAGACCAGTGCGCGTGTCTCCCGCGCCGACCAGGCAAGCGATGCCCACCGCTTCCACCACCTGAAAAATGAGAAAGAAAAACATCGGAGCAAGGTAACTCGCCGCGTAGCCGGCCGCCGCGCCTTCCAGGTTAAGCACCCGGACAGCGAGGTGCCTGCCGAAAAATCCCACCATGCTGCCGACAAGTCCGAGCACCAAGGCCAACAGGATCGATTGGTTGCACGTGTGAACGGCGAGTTGCCGATCGCCCGCGCCGGTGAAGCGTGCCACCAGGGCTGTGCTGCCTACGCTGACCAGGAAAATGTAGCAGCTGATGAACCAGGACAGATATTGGGCCGTGGTCTGGGCGGCCTGGTAGGCGGCCGGGTCACCCGTTTCCCACGGGGCGAGCTCCGTGAGGTGCCCCGCGAGATAGCGATCCGATTGCTGAATGCCGAGCAGCAGCATTTGCTGCATCAGCACCGGCAAGGCCAGTGTCACCACAACGCGCCAAACCGGCCGGGAGAGATCCAAGGAGGCGCCTCACTCGGTTATTACCCATTCCTGGCCATCGGCACCTTGAAAGCGATCGTCACGCACCAGCTTCTTGCCGGGCTGGGTGACGATTTCACCGTTGACCCGGAACGCGCCCTCGCGCACCAGGTGCTTGGCCTGCCCGCCGCTGCCGGCGAGCCCGGCGACCTTGACGGCTTGAGCGAGTGTCGACATAGGGGCCGCGTAGTGGGATGGCGTTCATGGTGTAATGATATGCGTTTAGCCGCCCAAAGTAGTAGGCACGCTCCGCGTGCCGTCATTCAAAACGGCACACTCCGGGTGCCGTAATTCAAAACGGCACGCTCCGGGTGCCGTAATTCAAAACGGCACACGGAGTGTGCCTACTACTATCAGCGCACGCCCGCCTTGACCGCGGCCTTCAAGTCGATTTGCCGCAAGGCAATGCCCGCCGCACGTTGAACCTGGAACACGGCATCGTCGCGGTACAAACCCAGCAGCGCATCCCAGGCCGGTCGAGCATCCGCTCCCATGGCGCCGAGCCCGGCGGCTGCCGTCTTGCGCACCAGTTGATCCTTGTCGCCGAGCCAAAGGATAAATGCCGGCATCACGTCACCAGCCTGGCGATCGATTCGCCAAACAGCAGTGGCGGCCTGGACACGCACGAAAGCATTGTCGTCCTTGAACGCAAGGCGAAGCGCGGGCAGCGCATCCGCGGCAGGGCTGCCGATGTTGCCAAGTGTCTCGGCCGCTTCGGCGCGAACCGCGGGAGCCGTATCCTTCAAACCCTCACATACGGCTGCCACCGGCACCAGCTTCGATTCGCTCACTTCGCCCAGTGCCTTGCAAGCCTGCTCACGGACCCTCGCGCTGTCATGTTTCATCGCTTGCACCAGCACGGGCACGCCGGCACCAATTTTGTCCACCCGCCACAGCGCCACCGCCGCCTCGATGCGAGACAGATTATCCTTGTCCGCCAGCAGCTTGATGAGCAGCGGCGTTTTGCTTTTGGCGGGCTTGCCGATTTTGCCCAGGGTCCGGGCAGCTTGAGCGCGCAGCTCGGCATCCGGGTCGGACAGCATGTCGCCGAGCGGCTCGACGGCATCGGCGGCTGCCGCACCGATCAGCGCCAGGGCGTAGGCTGAGCCCCGGCGCAACGGCGCTTCTTTGGCCGTGAGCGCTGTTTTGAGATAGGGCACGGCGTCTTCGCCAATCTTGCCGAGGGTGCCGAGAACGAAGGGCTCCAGCAGAAAAGCATCATCGTTTTTCAATGTATCCATCAGGGCCGGCACGGCGTCCTTGGCTGCCGGGCCCAATTCGCCAAGTGCCAGGGCCGCCGCGATGCGGACCATGAGTGCTTTGTCTTGCAGCGTTTTAGCCAACGCCGGCACTGCCGACCTGGCGCCTGATCCAAGTTGGCCCATAACATTGGCCGCATTGGCCCGGGCGGTCTCATCCTTGTCAGTCAGGGCCTCGAGCAGCACAGGGAGCAATGTGCCGCGCGGGCGGTTTGTCGATGACCCAGAGCGCCTCTGTCAGCTTGACGCGAACGACGGCGTTTTTCTCTTCTTTCCACTGCTCGCGCAGCGCCGGCACGGCGAACTTGGCGACCGCACCGAGATCAACCAGCACCTGGGCGGCACGCAGCCGCACTGCCGGGTCGGCGTGCTTGAGGGCCTTGAGACCGTCGAAATCGAGGGGTTGCTCCTTCTTGGATTGATCGCCGGTTTGGGCCTGGACGGGAGCGCCGATAAACAACGCGGTGAGAAAAGCGACACTAACCCGAAGCCTAAGCGAGGATTTGCGCTCTACCTCGCTTACGCTTCGGGTTGGTATGGTTTGGCGCGAAGCTCGAACAGAAGTGTGCTTCATGATATGCCGGATTCCTTCGCTTCCTTGACCCTCGCGGCCGGCGGGGCCAGGTAAATGCGCAGCGCGGCAGGGAACTCGGCCCGAGCATTGGCAAGGTTATAGTTCAGCGCCTTGGCCACCATTTCCGCCATCTCGGGGCGCTTCCTCAGCAGCTCGTGCACCACTGGCGGTTGCTTGGCCTTGCCTTTGGCCTTGGCGGCTGGCAACGCCTTTTCGAAAAGTTTGTTCGACGCCCTGGGTTCATCCTTGAAGGCCAGCACCATCGCCTTGCCTAGCATGCCGCAGCCGCCATAGTCCATGTTCTGCCTTTCCTTATCAAGGCTCTCCATTTCCGTGAAGGTTCTTTCGGCTTCCGCAAGCTTCCATTCATGCAAATAGTAAAGCCCGAGCTTGATGCGATAGTTTAACGACTCGGCGTAGACACGCTCCAGTTCGTTGGTTTTGATCATGTCGAGATAGAGTTTTTCCTTGGAAGTCAAGGTCGGTGCTGAGGGCGGCGGCGGCGGTGGCGGTTCGTCAGCGGCTGCACTGGAGGCCTGCGCAGGTTGACCGCCGCTGCGCAGCCAGCCGTAGCCAAGGCCCGCAGTCAGCGCCAGAAAGACGGTCGCCGCTGCCGCCAGCCAGAGCATCCAGGGCTTGACCCAGGAGGACGAGTCGCTCGGCAGCGTTTGGGTTAACGTGGCATCGAAGTTGTCGTCCAGCCCTGCTCCGACGACGAAAGTTTGCTGGCCGCTGTCGCCGCCCCCGCCGCCGGTTAGCACAGGGGCCACCACGGCTGTGCTCGATCCGCCGGCAACCAGGGCATCGCGTATTCGCGCCACCTCGCGAACAATTTCGCGCCCGGTCTGGATGCGCTCGTCGGGCTTCTTGGCCATCATCCGGTGAACCAGGCCGCACAGCTCGGCAGGGAGGTCGGGCCGAATCTGGGCAAGCGAGGCCGCTTGTTTCTGCACGTGCTGCACGGCCACGTCAAACGCACTGGTGCCGCGGAACGGAGGGGTGCCGGCAAGCAGGTGATAGCAAGTGATGCCGAAGGAGTAAATGTCGGTGCGCGGATCGACCTCTTTGCCTTCCACCTGCTCAGGACTCATGTACAACGGCGTGCCCAGGGTAACGCCGCTCTGGGTCAAGTTGAGCGCCTGCGTGTCGTCGCCAAAAAAGCGCGACAGGCCAAAATCGGCAACCTTCACCTCGCCCTTGCGGGTCAGCAGGATGTTTTCCGGCTTGATGTCCCTGTGCACGATGCCCAATTCCGCGGCGCGTTGCAGGGCCGCGGCGACCTGGCGGATAATGCTCAGCGCCAGCATCACCTCGGGCGGACCCTTCTTTTCCAGAAACTGACGAAGATTGCGGCCGTCGACGTATTCGAGCGCCATGTAGTGAAGGCCGTTGAAAGTGCTGATGGCGTAGACCTGGACGATATTGGCGTGCGTCGCCTGGGCCACGGCCTCGGCCTCGGCCTGGAAGCGCTTCAGGGCCGTGGCATTGGCGGCGAGGTCGGCGCAGCAGCTTCAGGGCCACCTTGCGCTTGAGTGAAATCTGCTGTGCGAGGTAGACCTGGCCCATGCCGCCTTCACCCAGCTTGCGGAGCAATTTGAAATCGCCAAACGTCTGCCCTGACAGGTCCGGTGAGCGGTCCGCCTTCTTCGGCGTGGAATCCGCTGCGGTCGCAGATGGCGGAGTTTTGACGGGGTCCATGATGGTCGTTTTCCGTGCAAGCTTGGAGCGCACCGGCACCTCGGCGACACCGCCGCCCCTGTTATCATATATAACTCGGACGGAAGGCGGGTGTTAGCGTTTCTCATCAGCTTCTCATATCTAGTGTACGGCCGCAGGCTCGAGCTTTTCCTCCATCGCCTTGTGGAAGCAATCCGGACATATGCCGTGGCTGAAGCGGATCTCGAGATGCTCGAGGAAATAGCTCTCCACTTGCTGCCAGTAGTTCTGGTCACCGCGGATCTTCTTGCAGTAACAGCAAATGGGCAATAGCTCCTGGAGTTGTTTGACCTGGGCCAGGGCGCTTTCGAGCTTGCCGACATGCTCCGCCGCGGCGCACTGCAATTCGACCACTTTACGGCCAACAGCAATGCGAGCTTTCAATTCCTGACGATTGAAGGGCTTGGAAACATAATCGTTGGCACCGCTTTCCAGCCCGGCGACGATGTCCTCCGTGCGATCGCGGCTGGTCAGCAAGATCAGGTAAGGAGGTGCGGATTGCGGCGTTTTCCGCACTCGCCGGCATAGCTCCACGCCGTCGAGCCCCGGCATCATCCAGTCCACGATGGCGAGTTTAGGAGCGTCCGGTTGACGCATGATCTCCCAGGCCTGGTCGCCGTCGCAAGCGAGCACAACCTCGTAGCCCCAATCCTTCAGTGCGCGTTGCAGCAGCCAGCCGGGGCACCGCATCATCTTCAGCGATCAGGACTTTCATGCTTTGGCCTCCACAAACAGCGAACCTAGCTCGGACTGCAGGCGCCGGATTTGCTCTTCGAGCTCGGCGATGGGCTGCGTGACATCCTGGCTGGGGTTTTGACGGACCAGCTGCTCAAGGCGAGCGCGGCGGCGTGGGCTGCCCTGGCGGAGATGCTGCCCACCGTGCCTTTGAGGGAATGAACCGACCGCTCCAGACCCGCGGCGTCGCCTTGCTGCTGGGCTGCCCGGATTTCTCCCATCAAACGGCGGCACTCTCCCTGGGAAAGCTCGACGACTTCACGCAGAGCTTCGTGGTCGCCGGCGAATTGGCCGAATAATTCTTCCTTGTCGAGGACCATGTCCACCGATTCCGGCGCGGCCTGGGGCTGGTCTTCCGATGCCGCGGCTTGCCCGACATTATCCTCGGCCGGAAGCACCTTGGCAACCTCTTGCCAGAGCAGCTCCGAGCGGATCGGTTTGGGCACATAACCGTCCATGCCGGCACGAAGGAAACGCTCCCGATCGCCTTGCAGTGCGTGGGCGGTGACGCCGATGATGGGAACATGGCCGCCGCTGGCGGTTTCCGCCTGGCGAATGGCGATCGTGGCGGCCAAACCGTCCAGCACGGGCATCTGCACATCCATCAGAATCAAATCGAAGGCACCGCGGCGCCAGGCGGCCACTGCCTCTTGCCCATTGCAAACGACACTCACGTCATGGCCGCCGCGCGCCATTAGGTTGACCGCCACTTTCTGATTGACGACGTTGTCCTCGGCAAGCAGCACCTTCAGACGGCGGTGCTCCCGCAAAGTATGCTTCGTCAACGGGGGCGGCTTCACCTCGACTCGAACCGGGGCAAACAAGGTTGTCAGAATGGCATCCAGCAGATCCGATTGCTTGATGGGTTTCGACAAATAACCGGCGATGCCCAGTTCACGGCAGCGCAGGCCATCGCCGCGCTGGCAGGCCGAGGACAGCAGCAACACCGTCGTTCCGGCATAGCGGGGATCTTCCTGAAGCCTCTTGGCGAAGGTGAAGCCGTCCATGTTGGGCATCATGGCATCGAGCAAGACCAGGGAGAACGGCTCGCCGGCAGTTGCGGCGCGCGACAGGGCCGCCAATCCCGCGTCGCCGCCCTCGACGTCGGTGGGCTTCATCCCCCAATTGTGCAGCATATCGCGAAGAATGCGGCGATTGGTCGAATTGTCGTCGATGATAAGCACGGGCAAATCACGCAAGGTGGAGGGCTTGACGGCCATCGGCCGCGCGGCCGGGCCAAACTGTCTTTTGAGATTGGCCGTGAAATGAAACGTGCTGCCGGCGTCCACTTCGCTTTCCACCCACATGCGTCCGCCCATCAGACGGACCAGCTGCACGCAGATGCACAGGCCCAGACCCGTGCCGCCGTACTGTCGGGTGGTGGAGGCGTCCACCTGGGTGAAGGCCTCGAAAATCAGGGCGTGCTTGTCCGCGGGAATGCCGATGCCGGTGTCGCGCACGGCGAAGTGCAAGCTGGCTTCGTCCTTGGTGATCGATTCCAGCTCCAGACGCACCACGATCTCGCCGACCGCGGTGAACTTCACGGCATTGCCGATCAGGTTGACCAGGATCTGCCTAAGTCGGCCGGGATCGCCGACCAAGGCATTGGGAACATCGGCGTCGATATCGCTGACCAGCTCAATGCCCTTTTGCTCGGCGCGAAAGCCGAGGACCTTCACCACGTCGTCCACGCAATCCCGCAGATCGAAGGGGATAGGGTCCAGATCCAGCTTGCCGGCTTCGATCTTGGAAAAATCGAGAATATCGTTGAGCAAAGTCAATAACGACTCGGCCGAGGACTTCACGAGGCTGAGGTACTCGCGCTGCTCTGCCGTCAGCTCGGTGTCGAGTGCGAGTTCGGTCATGCCGATGACGCCGTTCATGGGCGTGCGAATTTCGTGGCTCATGTTGGCCAGGAACTCGCTTTTGGCGAGGCCGGCGGCTTCGGCGGTTTCCTTGGCCTTTTGCAGCTCCGCCGTGCGCTCTTCAACGGTTTGCTCGATGCGGCATTTAGTCGCCTCCAACTCGCACTGGCGCCTGGTGCTGATGCGCAGATCGCGCGCGCCTTGGACACACGCCACCACGAGAAACACGTCTTCGATCACCACCCAAAACGCATGTTCAAGTGTCCGCCAGATCGCCGCGGTCGCGACGCCGTAGACCGATTCGGGCCAAAACAGCCCCCGAAGGAGGTGGTCCGTAACCACCACTGCCGACGCGGAGACAAGCACCGGCCAATCCCGATAAAAAGCAAGGAATGCCAGCGACGCGAAAACGTGAAAATGGGTCTCGATGCGGCCGCCCGTGAGGTGGATGAGCAAGGCGCCCATCAGCATCTGAGCAATTGCGACCGCATGCCGGGTGATCCTCCGCCCAGGCCGCATGGCGACCAGCCAAAGCGGGAAGCTAACGACGATGCTGCCGAGAATCACCGCGGCCAGCAGGTGCGGATGCGCTGCGCTATCCGTGCCAGCCCAAGCACGCGGCGAAATCCACAGCGCCAGGGCGACGGCGGCAACCCATTGCAGCACCAAAAGCATGCCGAACAATCTGTCTGTGCGCTGCAGCAAAATCTGTTGCTGCTCGTGAAAGAGCTCCTCGGCTTCCCGATCGATTTGTGCGGGGTCCGCGTAAGCTACTTGCGCGGTTGACATGGTATGTCTCCGGAGGGTTCGCAGGAGGGGGGATTGAACAGCGGGCAGCCAAAAACCGGCGTCGCGCTAGCGTCACCCGTGCCTCGCTGTAGCAAGGCCAACACGGAATCGGTGCCGAGATTGTCGCCCTCATGGCCGCGGGCCGCAGTGATGCCGCCGCTAAATCGGAGCCGGCCGACGGCGTCGTAAACCAGCACGTGCCCCGATCCCTTGACCCCAAAATGCCGGGCCAATGCTCCGTCGTCATCGCTCAGCACGGTGACGCCCGGGATGGCCTTGGCATTGGCGACGATGCCGGCGTTAGTCCAGGCAGCGTCGACGCCCTCCGGCTTGAGAAAAAGCGCGTAGGCCCTCACTTTACCCTGCCGGCCAGCCATGACGCGCTCAAGTTCACGAAGGCTCGCGCTGGTGCAAGGGCACAGCGGGTGGGCAAAAAAGAGCAGCGTAAATTGATGGGGATCGGGCTGGAGCCTGGCAGCTGCCGGCCACTGAGAGGGAGGCGCTCCATCCTCGGCGGGAGTGGCGGCTTGCTGCCACATTAATCCCATTCCAACAAGAATCATGCATCCCCAAATGCCCCCGGCAAAAAGGCATTTCAGCGGCGCATTTCTCATAACGTCTTGACCTTCTGAATGTTAGGATATCCACTCAAACCTGGGGCCCTGGCGGGCGCGGCACTTCTAAAGCATAGGTCACGATGGTGTAATAGCCTTGCAGCATCTATCCATCCAAAGCATCTATTAGGAGGAATCGACTCGGGAAATCGGCCCGTGAGGGATATTTGAGCTATTCTTGCAGCATGAGGCATGGTCGTTCTCGCGTGGCAGCCGTTTTGACGCATCTCCTTGGCTAACGCGGTCCGAGCCTTGTCTGCCCTGGCGCTACCCTGGATGACCTAATGATCGCACACAAGGCAGGCAGCCTCCCCGAAACATTTCCGAAAGCTGCCTCCGTTCTTCCCAAGATTTCCCATTGGCCGAGCCGAGTCGCGCAGGCTGCGGTGCGAGTGTGGTCCTGTTGGGCCTTGTCGTGCTGATCGGCTGGCTGCTTGGCATCAGCGCATTGAAGAGCGTGCTGCCCGGCTTGACGGAAATGAAGCCAAACACGGCCCTTTGCTTTGTGCTTTGCGGCGCGGCCTTGTGGTCGACCGCCGTCCCTAGGTGCGAGTATTGCCGACCTATTCATGATACATGTGCCTTTCTCACCATGGCTATCGCACTAGGCACTTGCTTTGAATACGGCGGCGCGCCCGATCTGGGCATCGACGAGCTGCTCTTCCTGGATCACTACTCGCCGACGTCATGGGGGTTGCCTAATCGGCGACATGGCGTTGGTCAGCGCCGAGGCGTTTGTCATGGCCGCCTGCTCGCTGCTGCTTCTGCGCGGCCGGGCGGCGATCTTTTCTCAGTTGCTAGCCTTCACCATTGCCTTGACGGCGTTGTTCTCGTTGACAGCCTACCTATGCGGGGAGGAAGCCATCACCGGCATCAGCCCCCACACATCGCTGGCGATGCACACGGCTGCCGGGTTCACTGTTTTTGCCATCGGCCTTGTGGCCGCCTCGCCGCCGCAGGGGCCGGTCGCCGTTTTGGTGAGCGCCACCAGGAGTGGGGCGGTCGTCAGATTGCTGCTGCCGGTCGCGTTGGGGGTGACGCTCGGTCTGGGTGCGCTGGGCGTGGCCGGGCAGCGGGCGGGGTGGTATGGACCGATTTACGGCATTGCCGTGTTCGCCATCACCAATGCCATCGTATTGGGTGCGGTCATTTTGTTCGTCGCCCACCGGGCCCTGCGCTCCGAAATGGCCGCCCAGCAAAGCGGCGATCAAGTGCTCAGACTCAATGAGGTCCTCGAGCAGCGCGTGGTTGAACGCACCGACACGCTGGGGGACGTCATGGCCAACCTCCGGCAGCAGATTGCCGAGCGTCAACGGGCCGAAGTGGCGGCCAAGGCAGCCAACCAGGCCAAGCAGGAACAGTTAGAGGAGTTGGAGCATTTGTACAGAATGACGCCTGTCGGCCTTTCACTTTTGGACAGGAATTATCGTGCTGTGCGCATCAACGAACGGTTGGCTGCCATCAACGGAAGGTCGGTAAGCGAAAACCTTGGCCGCACTCTGCGGGAGATAATTCCTCAACTCGCTCCCGACATCGAAGGTGTAATCGACCGCGTATTCGTTTCTGGCGAGCCGATCTTGAATATCGAGACCCACGGCGTGACGGCCGCTGATCTAGTCAATGAGCGGGATTGGTTGGTGAGTTACTATCCCGTAAAGTCGGCAGACGGCATCCCGCGTTTCGTGGGCAGTGTTGTTCTGGACATTACTGAGCTCAAAAAAGTCGAACTCCATCTTCGCCAGGCCAAGGCGGCCGCCGAAGCCGCCAATCGCGCCAAGAGCGAATTCCTGGCCAACATGAGCCACGAGATCCGCACGCCCATGAATGGCATCCTGGGTATGACCGAGCTAACCCTCGATACCGACTTGACGTCCGAGCAGCGTGAAAACCTCGGCATGGTCAAGACCTCGGCAGATTCGCTGCTGCAGGTGATCAACGACATCCTGGACTTCTCCAAGATCGAAGCCGGCAAGCTCGAGCTCGACCCCATGCCTTTTTCCCTGCGCGAATGCCTCGGTGCCACGATCAAAGCGCTCGGCCAACGGGCCCATGACAAGGGGCTGGAGCTGATCTGTCACATCGACCCAGACGTGGCCGACGGGTTGGTAGGCGACGCGCTGCGGCTGCGTCAGGTCGTAACCAACCTGGTCGGCAACGCCATCAAGTTCACCGGCCACGGCGAGGTTGTCTTGGAGGTGGAGGTTGCCGGGTCGGAAGATGACAAGGTGACAAGGTGGCAAGATGACAAGGTGGAAGAACCAACGGATTCTTCAGTCACCTTGTTACCTTGTCACATTGTCACATTGTCATTCAAGGTGCGTGACACCGGCATCGGCATCCCGGCGGACAAGCAGGGCGTGATCTTCGAGGCATTCACACAGGCCGACACCTCGACAACGCGCAGCTTCGGAGGCACTGGTTTGGGACTGGCCATTACCTCGCAATTGGTTGCCATGATGGGGGGCCGGGCCTGGGTCGAGAGCAAAGTCGGCACAGGCAGCACTTTCCACTTCACCGCGCGTTTCAACAAACATGCGGGATCCAAGGCAAGGATTCTGACGGGCCGCGCAGAACTGGATCGGGTGCCGGTTCTGGTCGTGGACGACAATGCCATCCACCGTGCGATGCTGGAAGAAGTCCTCGGCAACTGGAAGATGCGGCCTAGCAGTGTGGGCGACGGGATTTCCGCTTTCGCGGCCTTGAAACGTGCCGTGGCAGCTGGCGAGCCTTTCCCGTTGGTCCTTCTCGACGCCTGCATGCCTGAGATGGATGGATTTGCAGTCGCCTTGCAAATCAAGCGCGATCCCGAGTTGACCGGGGCAACGATCATGATGCTCTCCTCGGCCGATCGCGGCGGCGATGCGTCCCGGTGCCGGGCTTTGGGTGTCGCTTGTTACCTGCGCAAGCCGATTACGCAGTCCGACCTTTATGATGCCATAATCCTTGCCCTCGGCCTTGCGCCACTGGTGAATCAAAAGTCTCCGGGCACGACCGGGACCTGCGCCGCGTTGGAGCAGCGATCTCTCCGCATCCTGCTCGCGGAGGATAACGAGGTGAACCAGGAACTGGCGGTCAAGACCCTCCAGAAACGTGGGCACACCGTGGTCGTGGCCAACGACGGCCGGCAGGCTCTTGCCGCGCTCGAGCGCGAGGCCGTGGATCTCATCCTGATGGACGTGCAGATGCCCGAGATGGACGGCTTCGCCGCGACGGTGGCCATCCGCGAGAGCGAGAAGCAGACCGGCGGCCATGTGCCGATCATTGCCTTGACCGCCCACGCTATCAAGGGCGATCGCGAGCGCTGCCTGGAGGCTGGCATGGATGAATACGTAACCAAGCCGCTGCGTGTCGAAGAACTTTTCGAGGCCATGGCCAGGCTGCTCCCCGCCGCCGCCGCAATGAAGGCCATCCCGGCTCAAAACGGACCCAGGGCCGCCGGAAAACTGCCAACCCAAACGGTATTTGACGCGAGTTGGGCCCTGGCCCGCGTCGAGGGCGATCGGGAGTTGCTGGAGAAAATGATAGATTTGTTTGGGAATCAGGCGCAGGATTTGCTGTCAGAGATCCGCAGGGCTAGCGTGCGCGCCGAAGGCATGGTCATGGAACGTTTCGCCCACAAGCTCAAAGGCTCGATGGGGTGTTTCGGCGCCGCGCCGGCGGTGGAGGCCGCAATGCGGCTGGAGATGATGGGCCGCGGCGGCGACTTTACGCGCTGCGAGGCTGCCTGCGCTGATCTGGAATACGAGGTTGGCCGCCTCCAAGAAGCACTGAGGACATTTACGAAGGAGAATGAGACATGCGCATCTTGATTGCTGACGACGACGACGTTTCCCGGCTGGAGTTGGAATCCCTGCTGATCCGTCACGGGCACGATGTCGCGGCGGTCGCGGACGGCACTGATGCCTGGCGGATTTTGCAAGGCGAAGAACCGCCGCGGCTAGCCGTGCTCGATTGGCTGATGGACCAGATGGACGGCGTCGAAGTCTGCCGACGTGTGCGTGAGCGACCCGGGCTCCGTGACGTCTATTTGATACTGCTGACCTCGCGTGGCGATCAGGAGCACATCCTTGAAGGTCTGCAGGCCGGCGCCAACGACTATGTGACCAAGCCGTTCGACCGCGAGGAACTGCTGGCGCGAATCCGCGTGGGGGGTCAAATGATCGACTTGCAGGCCGAATTGGCGGCGCGGGTTCGCGAGTTGGAGGACGCCCTGACCCGCGTGAACCAACTTCAGGGGTTGCTGCCCATCTGTTCCTACTGCAAGAGCATTCGCGACGACAAGAATTACTGGCACCAGGTGGAGACCTACCTCAAGTCCCATTCCGAGGCCATATTCAGCCATGGGATTTGCCCGGGTTGCTGGGACAAAATCGTGAAACCGCAGTTGGAGAAAAAAGGCATCAAGGTCCCCGCCGAGGCCTCTCATTAGAGAAAACCGAGGAAACGTCGATGCCTGGACACGCACTCATGTGACATTGGGCCGCCATGGGTCTTTCGCAAGCAGCAAGGAAGAAAACCAGCATGTCTGTCAGCACATCAGTTAGCTCGGAGACCCTCATCCTCCGCGAAGCGTTGACATCGTTCGCCCAGGAGGGCGCGGCATGCGCATCTTGACAGATTTATTCGACGACCAAAAACGGGCGGAGGAGAACCTCCGGCTCAGCGAGCAGCAATTCCACACTTTGGCAGACTCGATGGCGCAGATGGCGTGGGTCGCCCGGGCCGACGGCCACATCATTTGGCTCAACAAGCGCAGTTATGATTACACAGGCGCGACTCCGGAGCAGCTCGAAGGCTGGGGGTGGGGGATCGTGATCGATCCGGACAAACTTGCCTCCGTGGTTGAGCGCTGGAAGGCTTCCATCGCTTCCGGGGAACCGTTTGAAATGGTGCTTCCGATCCGTGGCGCTGACGCTCAGTACCGGTCATTCCTGACGCGCATTTTGCCGCTGCGCAGCCCTGAGGGGCGCCTTCTCCAGTGGTTCGGGACCAGCACCGACATCACCGAACGCATTCAGATGGAGGAGCGTTTGCGCCAAGCGCAGGAGGAACTGGAGGAGCGGGTGCGGCAGCGCACAAGCGATCTCACGCAGGCCACCGAGGGACTTCGTCAAAACGAGCAACGTTACCGTTCATTGGTGGAGGCGATATCGGCCATCGTCTGGACCGCACACACCTCCGGGGAGGTAGATTGCGACTTGCCCGCCTGGGCTGCGTTTACGGGCCAAACCCAGGAGCAAATCCGGGGTTGGGGATGGCTGAATGCGATTCATCCAGAGGACCAGGCGCGCACGGCCAGTGTCTGGTCCGCCGCGGTCGCGACTGGTTCGCTCTACCAGGTGGAACACCGGTTGCGGCGCCGCGACGGCGAATACCGGCAAATGTTGGCCCGCGGCGTGCCCAACAAGGACAAGCAAGGCGCGATACTTGAATGGGTCGGCGTGCACGTCGACATCACCGACCAAAAACAAGCCGAGCAGGCGCTGGCTGAATCGGAGCGCTTTCGCGCTCGACGTTGGACGCCCTGAGCACCCACATTGCCATCGTCGACCAGAGCGGAGTGATACTCGCCGTCAACAGAGCCTGGCGGGAATTCGCCGTCGCCAACGCTGCGCAAAGTGACGTCGGCGTCGGCGCCAATTACCTGGAGATCTGCGATCATGCCACCGGCCCCTGTGGGGAGGAAGCTGCCGTGGTGGGCGCCGGCATTCGGGCCGTCATTCTCGGCGAGAAAACAGAGTTTGTGTTGGAGTATCCTTGCCATGCGCCCTCGGAAAAGCGCTGGTTTCTGGCACGGGCCACGCGCTTCGGAGAGAATGGCCCTATCCGCGTGGTCATCTCTCATGAGAACATCACCGCGGCTAAACTTGCGGACGAAGAGCGCCAGAAATTCGTTTCCCTGGTCGAGAACTCCACCGATTTCATCGGCATGGCGACATTTTCGGGGGAGGTGCTTTACACCAACTCGGCCGCCAGTAAGTTGGTCGGCCTCGACCCGGCCGGGCCCCGCACCGCGACCAAAATCGCCGAATATTACACGGAGGAGGGCAACCGCGTCCTCGACGAGATCGTCATGCCGGCAATGAGGTCCGCCGGCAGGTGGGAAGGTGTGATCCAGTTCCAGCATTTCAAGACGGGCGCGCCAATCGAAATCGATTCGAGCGTGTTCACAGTGCGAAATCCTAAAACCGGTGAGCCGCTGTGCATGGCTACCATCTCGCGCGACATGACGGAACGCAAGAGGCAGGTGCAAGATCTGCACCAGGCCCGCGCCCAAATGATGGACGCCATCGAGTGCCTCGACGCGGGATTGGTTATGTACGGCCCCGACGAACGGCTGCTGGTCTGCAATACCAAGTACATGGAGATGTATGCGCCCTGTGCCCGCATGATGGTGCCTGGCACGCCCTACACGGACATCATGCGCGTCCTTGCCGAATCAGGCGTTCCTGACCTTAAGGGAATGTCGACCGATGAATGGGTGGCTCGGCGCCTCGCCGCCCACCGCAATCCGGGCGAGCCATCCATGCACCGCCTCGGAGACCGCTGGATCCGCGTCGGTGATCGCCGAACCAGTGACGGCGGCGTGGTCAGTCTGCGCACGGACATCACCGCCCTCATACTAGCTCAGGAGGAAGCCGAGACCGCCAACCGCGCCAAGCAGGAACAACTCGAGGAGATGGAGCAATTGTACAGAACGGCTCCCGTTGGCCTCGGACTTATGGACAAGGATTATCGTGTTCTCCGGGTCAACGAGCGGCTCGCCATGGTCGGTGGAGTGCCGCTTGCCGAACAGCTTGGTCATGCTGTTAGGGAATTCATGCCTCAAATAGCTCCTGCCCTCGAGGCCATCGTCGATCGAGTATTCGCTTCCGGAGAGCGGATTTTGAATCTCGATATGCACGGCGTGACGCCCGGCGATCCAACCAATGAGCGGCACTGGTTGTCCAGTTACTATCCGGTCATGTCAGCAGACGGCACGCCGCGCTGCGTCGGCTGCGTGGTTCTCAGATATCACGGACCTCAAAAAAGTGGAGATTGATCTCCGACAGGCCAAGGCTGCCGCCGAGGCCGCCAACCGCGCCAAGAGCGAGTTCCTCGCCAACATGAGCCACGAGATTCGCACCCCCATGAACGGCATCCTGGGCATGACCGAGCTGACTCTCGATTCCGCACTGACCCACGAGCAACGGGAAAACCTCGACATGGTCAAAACCTCGGCGGATTCGCTGCTGCATGTGCTCAACGACATCCTAGATTTCTCCAAGATCGAAGCCGGCAAACTCGAAATCGACTCGTACCCCTTCGCGCTGCGGGACAGGCTGGGCGCCATGATGAAGGCGCCAGGACTGCGGGCGCACCAGAAGGGCCTGGAGCTGATTTGCCGTATCAGCCCCGATGTGCCGGATGCAGTGGCAGGCGACGCGCTGCGGCTGCGTCAGGTCATTACCAACCTGGTGGGCAACGCAATCAAGTTCACCGACCATGGCGAGGTCGTCTTGGATGTGGAGGTGGCCGGGTCGGAAGATGACAAGGTGACTTCGGAAGATGACAAGGTGACAAGGTGGCAAGGTGACAAGGTGAAAGAACCCACCGATTCTTCCGTCACCCAGTCGTCCTGTCACCCTGTCACCTTGTCACCTTGTCACCTTGTCACCTTGTCATTCAAGGTGAGCGACACCGGCATCGGCATCTCAGCGGACAAGCAGCGGCTGGTTTTCGACGCCTTCACGCAAGCGGACAGCTCCACGACGCGCCGCTTCGGCGGCACAGGCCTGGGCCTGGCCATTACTTCACAACTGGTGGCGCTGATGGGCGGCCGGATCTGGGTCGAAAGCGAGCTCGGTACGGGCAGCACTTTCCACTTCACCGTCCGTCTCGCGGAAAGCCCGGAAGGACAACCCGTGAAGGTTCTGAATGAGCGCATGAACCTGGACGGATTGCCCATTCTCGTTGTGGACGACAATGCCACCAACCGCCTTATGCTCGAAGAGGTCCTCACCAATTGGGGGATGCGCCCCACCGCCGTGAGCAACGGCATCACCGCCATGGAAGCCATGAAACGCGCTGCCGCGTACGGCGACCCGTTCATGCTGGTTCTGCTTGATGCATTCATGCCGGAAATGGACGGCTTCACCGTGGCCGCCCAAATCAAGCGCGACCCCGAACTATCCCATGCGACCATCATGATGCTGTCTTCAGCCGACCGCACGGGTGACGCTTCACGCCTGAGGGAACTGGGCGTCGTTTGCTACCTCCGCAAGCCGATTACTCAGTCCGAACTGTTCGACGCCATCCTAACCGCCATGGGCGCCGCACCCAAGGATGCCCCGGAATCTCTCCGCGCCGCCGGCGCCAGCACGCCGCAAGGCCAACGATCCCTCCACGTCCTGCTGGCGGAAGACAACAAGGTGAACCAGCAACTGGCGGTCAAGATATTGCAGAAACGTGGGCATACTGTCGTGGTGGCCAGCGACGGCACAGAGGCGCTTGCCGCCATGAAGCGCGAGTCGGTGGACCTCGTACTCATGGACATTCAGATGTCCCAGATGGACGGCTTCGCCGCGACGGCGGCCATTCGGGAGCAAGAGAAAACGACGGGCGGCCACGTCCCCATCGTGGCTTTGACCGCCCACGCCATGAAGGGCGACCGCGAGCACTGCTTGGCGGCGGGCATGGACGCATATATTACCAAACCGTTGCGCGCGGAAGAGCTTTTCGAGATCGTTGCCAGGCTAATGCGTCCGTCCTTCGCGGCAGCGCCACCCCCGGTGGCCGTCAGCATCCCGATCGAAGCAAAAAACAAGTCACGGGGCGACGCGGTTTTCGACCTGGCCGCGACTCTGTCCCGTGTCGAGGGCGACAGGAAGCTGCTTCGGGAAATAATCGGCCTTTTCTCTGTCCAATCCCAGCAATTGCTTCCCCAGATCCTGCGCAGCCAGCGAACGCGGCGACGGCAGGAGCCTGGAAAGGGCCGCACACAAGCTCAAAGGCTCCATGGGCTGTTTCGGCGCCGGCTTGTCTGTCGAGGCAGCCCTGCGGCTGGAGAACATGGGCCATAGCGGCGAATTTGCCCATGCCAAGCAGGCCTGCACGACATTGGAATACGAGGTGGGCCGCCTGCTTCAAGCACTGACGACATTCACGATGGAGGGTGCGGCAAACGAAAATTGATTGACTATTCCGAGTTCCCGATTAACACGCCCGTCAAAAACACCAGCACCCCGCCGATGACCACCTGGACCACCGCGCCCGCTACCGTAGTTTCCATATATTTGTAACGCACCCAGGAAATTGCGAGCAACTCAAAAATCACAACGATTATGGCGATGACCGTGGCTGTGACAAAATCGGGGATCAGGTAGGGCAACGTGTGGCCCAGGCCGCCTAGGGCCGTCATGAGGCCGCAGACCCCGCCCCGTGCCCAAGGTCGCCCACGCCCCGTCAAGCTGCCGTCGTCGGACAAGGCCTCGGCAAATCCCATGGAAATGCCAGCCCCAATGCTGGCAGCCAGCCCAACCAACAGAGTGGTTTGAGTGTCGTGAGTCTTGAACGCCGCGCAAAAAGCGGCGCCAACGTCGACACGGAGCCATCCATCAACCCCGCCAAGCCAGGTTGGATGACCTGCAACATGAACACGCGATTGCGCGTCGTACTTTCCTCCTCGGCGGCGCCGGACAACTTGTGGACGGCATCGAGCTCATCTGCCATCCGTGCATGTTTGCGTTCTTCCTCGGCCAGGTCGCCCAATAGCTGGCGGATGCCGGCATCGGTCGCCTGCTGGGCGGCCCGTTCGTAGAAGCGCTGTGTTTCATACTCAATCAATTCGGTTTCTTTGCGGACCGCCGCCACGCCAAGAGGCCGCACCAGCCAGATGGGCTTGCGCTGGACGAACCCCTTGACGTCATGCCGGCGAATGAGCGGAATGTGGTCGCCGAATTTTTGACGATAAAGCTCGATCAAACGATGGCGATGGCCGTCTTCCTCCACGCGCATATGGTCCAGCGCGGCGGCGGTGGCGGGGAAATCGGACTTAAGGCCGTCGGCGAAATCCCCGAAAATGCGCGCATCTTCCTCCTCCAGGGAAATAGCCAGCGCGAGCAACTCGCGTTCGCTGAGGCTGCTGATAGATCGCAAGGACTAATACTCCCGCCGTCTTTGTACCACGCCGGGTTGCGGCACCGGGTACCTGCCGTCGGCATCCGCCAGCACCGGGGCCGGCGACTCGAAGGTCATCTGGTCGATCAGGGGGGCGAACTCGTGGTCGTGGTTGAGAATTTGGTCCCGGGTTATCAACTGGCCGGTGTGCGCCGCCATGCGGCCCATGCTGGTGACCAGGCTGGCTTCGGCGCCGCGGCGGACCTCATTGTACGGTTGTTCCCGCTTGATGGCGTTGAGCAAATCGTTCCATTCGAGCTGATAGGGATCGGGTTCATCTTGACGCGGGTTGGTGCTGAACCGCCAGGCTGAGTTCTTCATTGACCATGTTTTGGCCCTTGAAAATACGAGCGTTGCTGGGCGTGTGGCCCCTTTCGGAAATGACGGCTGACCCCTTGGTGCCATGACAGTAGCTGGCGAATTCCTGCTGGCAGTTCGGGATATTGCGTCCCTCCAGGAAAAGCTTAGCGCCGTCGGCGAAGGTGTATTCCACCGAGTAGTGGTCGAAGTTTTGGTCGACCTTGTTGCCGCGGAAATGCCGGCCGCCCGCGGCCTTGGCGGAAATCGGGAACGCGTCCTTCATCCAGCAGCATTCATCGATGTTGTGGATCAGGAAATCGCTGTAACAGCCGCCGCTGGCCCAAAGGAAGGAATGGAAGCGTTCGATCTGCCAAAGCAGCTCATTGGTGCCGGCTGGCCTTGGATCGCTGTAACAAGTGGCCTCCGGACCAGTCCTGCGATAGGCCCGCAGCAGCGTTATGTCGCCGATTTTGCCGTCGCGAATGTGATTGAACAGCTGACCCGCGCCACGCAGTGCCGGCACATCAGGCCGACCCCGACCTTCAGACCCATGCGCTCCGATCGATCCGCCAGCGCCAACATTTTGCGGGTGCTGGGTCCGTCGACCGTCACGGGCTTTTCCATGAACACATTGAGCCGCTTCTCAATGGCGTAGCTGAAATGCACCCAGCGAAAGGCGGGCGGCGTCGCCAGGATGACGATGTCGCCGGGCCGCAAGCAGTCCATGGCTTTTTTGTAGCCGTCGAAGCTGATGAACCGCCGATCTTCCGGCACTTCCACGTGCGGCTGGGTTCGGCCGCGGTTGATAGTCTGGTAACTATTATTCAGCCGGTTCGGCCGCACGTCCGCCATGGCGACGAGGCGAGTGGGGCCGTTAGGGCTTAAGAGGGCATTCTGAGCCGCCCCGGTGCCCCGGCCGCCGCAACCGACCAGGGCCACCTGGATCGCGGCCGATCCCTGGGCATGGACAGCCGGCAGGGCTATACCCGCCAGGGCCGAGGCCGCCGCCAAAGTTCCCGTGCTTTTCAACACCTCGCGCCGCGAGGGCATTGCCTGATCGCCATTACTCATCGCTGAACTCCTGGTAGGTTCGTCCTGGGTGGTAGGTCCCGCCTGCCGGGCGGGACCTGATCTTGGCGGCATGATCGCTGTTGCTCATCGCTGATCTCCTTGGAGAGGACCGCCCCAGTTCGTTTAAGGCTCATTGTCTCGTACCGACGCCTCCTAGACAAGCAAAAAACCACGATTACCGCGCTTCTACCGTCACGGCCATTATGACCGGGGCGGAAACATCCGGACCTTTGACAAACTCTATCTCGTTTATCACCGCGTCCCGCTGAGGCCGCACCGCCAGGTAGCGTAGCTGCTGGCCCCGCAAGGCGAAAGCAAATTCCGAGCCCGGCACATCGTTGCGGCCGATGTAGTCGGCGAAATGCTCGCCGTTTTTGAGGGCGTGGTCTTCCGTCTTGCCGTCGGCATAATGCAGCCGGACGATCATCACCACGTTTTTCTGCTGCTTGCCGTAGGGATAGCCCCAGCCGCTCACGCCGCTGAGCATGTGGATCGCCTTGGCCGACTGGCCGCAGGGAATCGTCACGGACCTGGGCATGGTGGGCGGTATTTTTCCCATCGGTCCATAAAGCAGAATCGCGTTGGGCGTTTTGTCACCCTGCGGGTCCACCAGCTGGAACGGCACGCCCTTGAACTGCTTCGGGCCCCAATCGGCGAAGATCAGCCGCTCGGTTTCATTATCCTTGCTGGTGAACATTCCTTGCGTGGTGACCACCGTGGCGGCCTTGGCCAACGGCACCGAGAAAAACTGGCCGCGCACGGTGAGGAACTCCAGCAGGTCCACCAGCTCCGCGTTGGTCAGGGTTTTTTCAAAACCGTCGGGCATCAGCGATTTATTGGTGGCGACAATGGTTTCGATTTCGTCGCGCAGCAGTTGGTGCGTTTTGGCCTGGGCGTCAATCAACTCCACAGTGGTTTTCGACTCGGCGGCGACAATGCCGCTGAGCGTGACGCCATTGGTCTTGGTCACATTATAGAGCCGGAAATTGCCCTCGACGTTGCGGCTGGGGTCCATGATGTCTTCCAGCAGATGACTTTTCGGGTGAACGGCCGTCCCGGTCAAATCAGGGCCGACCTTGTTGCCCTGGCCGTTGTGCATGTGGCAGGTGGCGCAATTCTTGACGAAGACCGCCTGGCCAAGCTTGACGTCGCCCTTCTTCGCCAACAGCGGTGTCAATTCCTTGATCACTTTTTCGCGATCGGCGTCGGGCAGGCCGCCGCCGCGGGCAATGATCGCCTCGGCTTTGCTCTTGACCTCGACATTGCGGTGCCTGAGCAGCGCCTGCTTCTGATCGGGAGTCAGCTCCGCTAGTTTGACCTGCCCGGCGTTCATGGCGTCGAGCAGAAGCAATGTGCGATCCGGAGTGGTCAGCAGCACGCGCAGCGCCGCCGCGCGGGCCTTCGGCGACAAAGTCGGCAGCCTCTTGGCTAGCGTCTTACCGATCTCGGGCGAGCCATTGGCGGCCAGCAGGTCGAGCAAACCGACAACGAACTCAGGAGAAGCCTGAGGAGTGGCCGTTGCCAGCAGTTTGTCCACCGTGTCGTCGCTATTGCCGGCCATGCTGAGCAGTTGATTGGCGGCGCCGAGGCGTTCGTCGTCATTTTTTTTGTCATTGCTGACGATTTCGAACAGCGTCTTGGCGTTTTCGGCGATGTATTTGTCGAGTCCCGCCACTCCCAAGGCAGCTGACAGCTGCAGCAGTTGCCCCTGGCCGGCCGCGGGCAGCCGAGTCAGCAGCTTGGCCAATGCCCTCTCAGTCGGCTCCGCAACGGTCACCTTGCCGCCTCGCCAATTGGGGGGGGCGAATCTCCTGACGAATTCCGCGGCCACCGCGTCATCAGCGCCGGCAAAAGCTTGCACCAACTCATTGATCGCCGAGTTGCTGCCGCCACGAGCATGATGCTCCGCCACGGTGCCGACAATCTTCAACGTCCTGGCGTTGTGGGTGTACTTGCCGGCCACGGCGACGGCCTTCAGGAAATGCACGTCGTGACGAGCGCCTGCAATGGTCGCGGCATCGGCGATCCACCGATCCTTGGAGTTCTCGGGTCGCACCATCATCTCCACAATCGCCAATCCCGCCCGCGAGCTGGACGGCATTTCGGACAAAGCCAACAGCGCTGCCAGCCGCACATGAGCATCGGGATCATCGAGCGCCCCGCTGCCCAGTAAAGCGTCCACGGCGTCCACGGTTTGCGGTAGCACAAGTGCGGCGTTGCGGCGAACGGCCGCGGAGGGGTGCTTCAGAGCGCCACCACGGTACTCGTGACCATTGGATTGGAGCCGTCCAATGCCTTGAGCCCGTGCATCGTCCACAGAGCGTGGACCGCCCCGCCATTGAAGCCGATCGAGTCTACCGTCCTGTCAGCCACCTTCGCTTGCAGCGCGGGCAGCACGTCTTGCTGGCCGCGCTCGACCAGGAGGCGTTGGGCATGCAGCCGCCAGAACATGTTGTCGTTGCTGAGCGTGGCCACCAGTTTTTCAGGCGTGGCGCCCTTGAGCGAAATGGGCGCCGGCAGCTTGGCGCCCTTGGGCACCAGACGATAGATGCGGCCGTGAGTCTTGTCGCGAAGGTCCGTCTCATAAGCGGCTCCCGCGCCGGTCTTCCAGCCCGTCGGCGTGGGATTGTGCTGCACGATGATGTTGTACCAATCGATGATCCACACGCAGCCGTCCGGCCCGACCTCGGCCATGATCGGTGCCGTCCACTCGTCATCGCTGGCCAGCAAATTCCAGGCAGGCTTGGAGGTGAATTCGCTGCCCTTGCGGTCAAGTTGGAAGGTCGCCAGCAAGTGCCCGGTCGGTTCGGCGACAAAAGCGGTGCGGTTCCAGTACATGCGCGGGTAGAGCCGGGCGGTGTACAGGGCGTGCCCGGCGGCCGCGGTGAATCGGCCGTGGTAATCGACCTGGCGAATCTTATCCGTGATGGGCGCGAACTTGGGGTTGCCCGCGATGCCTGGGGGGTCCCCCTTCATGCTCGGCTGCATGCCGCGAACCTGCTCGTAATAACGATTGGCGATGGGTGCATAAACGCTCGGGTTGCCGTTAGCGGTCGAGCCGAAGAGCAGCCCTTCCTCGTTGATGCCGACGCCCCAGCTGTTGTTGTTGGTGCTGCGAACGTATTCGAATTTGGTTGCTTTTTCCTCATTGGCCTTGAAACGGTAAAAAGTCTGGCCTCTCGACGGAACGTCCTCACCGCCGATCGTGCCGCCCTTGAAGCCGGCGTAGCCGACGATGCCGTAATACCAGTTGTCCAGCCCATAGCGGAGGTTGCTTGGCCCGGCATGCGTATCGTTTGTTCCCCAGTTGACAATCAGGTCCTTGCGGATGTCGGTTTTGTCTTCCCCATTGGCGGACTTGAGAAACAATGTTTTCGGAGCCTGATGAACGATGACCCCGCCGTTGGCAAACATAAAGCTGGTCGGAATGCTGAGCTTGTCGGCGACGACTGAGATTTTGTCCGCCTTGCCCTGCCCTGTCGTGTCCTCCAGGATGATGATTCGGTCGCTGCCGGTATTGTCCACTTTCTTGCGTTGGTTGGGATAATCGACTGTCTCGGCGATCCACAGCCTGCCTTGCTCGTCCCAGTTCATGCAGATCGGCCGCTTGATGAGCGGATCGGAGGCATAAAGCTGCAGCTCGAATTGCTCTGGAAACACCATGTGCTTGGCCGACTCCTCGACATCGAGTGGCTTTTGCACCTGGTTGATCGTTTTGCTGCCCCCGCCAGTGGGCGGATAAAACGCCATCTTGGCCTCGATGTATTCAAGCGGCTTGACGTCGGTGCGCTTGGGCGTCATCTTTGGCGGCTCGAAGTAATCGGGCACCTGCGACACATCGTCGCCGACGGCCCAGCGGATGCCGCGCTCGACGAGGTTGTGAAAACCCGGATGGCTCCAGGTCTTTTGGTCATGGCCCCATGCCGTGTAGAAAACCCGGCCCTGGCCGTGCGTCCGCACCCAGGTATACGGCTCCTTGACATTCTTCTCGACGCGGTATTCCAAAACGATGCGGTCTTTCTCGTTGTGCTTGGCATGGACATACGTTTCATCCCAGCTTTCAAACGGCTCGTAGCCGCGCAGGATGGGATGGTCGACCTCCGCCAGGACCGTGCGAAAAGTGCCTGTTTTGTGGGTCTTGAATTGACCGCCGACCAGCTCGATGTACTTGGGCGAGTTCTGGAAGCAGAACGACGCGCAGTGCAGGGGAATGAAGCCCTTGCCGCTGGCCACGTAGTCGAGCAAGGATTTTTCCTGTTCTTGATTGATTTTGTCGATGTTGGCGTAGATGATAAGACCATCGTAGGCCGAAAGCGTTGTCGGATTGAGGGCGTTGGCGGTGCCTGTGAAGACGAGGTCGATGCCGCGGGCCGCCATAACCGGCTCGAGTATTTTGAAGCGGATTTCGGGGTCGTGCCCGCCTTTGGGGCCGAGGAAAAGCACCTTGAGCCGGTGCGGAGCTCGTGGCGCCTGGGTCGCGGGTTGTTGCGGCGCCATGCTCAAGAAAGTTAGGCCGACCGCCATGACAGCAAGATTTCGCATCAGAGGCTCCTTCGATTCCGCCCGGCAAGGGAGAGTTTTCAGTTTTCTATCGTATTCATGGCAAGGCGAGTTATCCAAATGATAGCGGGTTTTCATTACAATACCGGACAACGCTCGCTGAAGCAACGAATAAGTGGAGGAATGAACATGTTCAAGAGATTTGTCAGCAAGCAGCCGTGCAATCGCCTGGCTGCCAGGCCGCTGTTGAGCTTTGTCGCGTTGGCGGCCGTCTTCCTGTTGGTAGCGGGACCACGGCCGACCGCTCGATCCGCGCATAATTCTAGCTGGTTCACTGCCTTGCGCTGCAAGCGAGTTTCCGGGGAGGCGGAAAACACCGGGTATGAGCTGCACGACGCCAAGGTCTCCACTGACGGTTTCTCCCTGGTGCACGGCATGGGCGAGGGCGAGGCTAGCTCAACAACTGCCGTGGGCCAGGTCGACAAGCTCGATGTTGCCAAGGCTTATGTGATAGCGGAACAAATGGGCGGCAAGGCCAAGGGCAAGGTGTTCAAATCCACCATCGAGCCGCATTGGTTCGCCGGCAACACCCGTTTCTGGTACCGCAACAATACCAAGGGAGGAACGCTCGACTTCGTGCTGGTCGATGCCGAAAAGGGCACCCGCCAGCCGGCCTTCGATCACGACAAGCTGGCCGACGGCCTGTCTAGGGCCAGCGGCTCCGCTTACAAGGGTGATCGCCTCCCCTTTACCACCATCGAATTTGTTGACAATCTCGCCGCCGTTCGCTTTACCGTCAGCGGCAAGCACTGGCAATGCGACCTGGACAGTTACGAATGCAAACAGACGGCAACCGGCCCAAGCGTAGACGATCCGTCGGCGTATCCGCATCAAGATCCCGTCGATTTCTCCCAGAACTCTTACGATCCTTACGACCAAGATGAGTTTTCACCCGAGGAGCTCGACCAAAACAAGGACCAACAAAAGAAAGGCCAGGGCAAAGGCGGCGGCAAGCAAGGCAAGCAGCAGGCCAAGTCTCCCGACGGCAAATGGACCGTAGTTGCCAAGGACTTTAACCTCTGGCTGCGCGACGGCGATGGCAAGGAAACCCAGGTGACGACGACCGGCAAGCAAGGCGATGCCTTCAGCGGCTGGGCCTGGGCGCCGGATTCCAAGGTCCTGGTCGCCTATTGCAGCACTCCTGGCGACAACAAAACTGTCTATCTCTTCGAATCGTCGCCCAAGGACCAGCTGCCGGCAAGGATTAACGAACGGCCCTACCCGCGCCCCGGCGACAAGGTCGCGACACACGAGATGTGGCTGATTGATGTCGCCACCATGACTGCGACCAAGGCCGACATCGAGCGGATTGACTTCCGAGGGATTCCCGGCCTGCGCTGGAGCAAGGACAATCTCCGCTTCACCTTCGAAAAAACCGACCGCGGCCACCAACGCTTCCGCGTGGTTGAAGTCGACGCACGCTCAGGCAAAACCCGCAACATCATCGATGAAAAATCTGATTCGATGGTCAATCATTATTCCGACGGCGCCAAGAACGACACCTTTTATCTCAAATACTACGACGAGACCGCTGAGATCCTCTACCTGTCGGAAATGGACGGCTGGAAGCACCTCTACCTGATTGACGCCAAGGAGGGCAAAATCAAGCACCAGATCACCAAGGGTGAATGGGTGGTGCGCAAAATCAACAAGGTCGACGTGGCCAATCGCCAGATCTGGTTTCAGGCCAGCGGCAAGATCGGCGGCCAGGATCCCTACCTGATGCACTATTACCGCGTCAATTTCGACGGCACCGGCCTGGTCGCCTTGACGGAAGGCAACGGCAACCATGATATTACCTATTCGCCGGACGGCAGGTACATCATCGACCACTATTCACGCGTGGACATGGCCCCCGTTCATGAGCTTCGCCGCGTCGTCGACGGCACCAAGGTCTGCGACCTGGAAACAGCCGACGTCTCGGCGCTCGAGGCCACCGGGTGGCGTTATCCCGAGGTGTTCAGCGCCAAGGGCCGTGACGGCAAGACCGACATTTGGGGCATCGTCTTCCGGCCTCAGAAATACGATCCGAACAAGAAGTACCCGGTCATCGAGTACATCTATGCTGGGCCGCACAGCTCGCACGTGCCCAAGACATTTGCGGAAACTCGCGCCACGGCGGCACTGGCGGAGCTGGGTTTCATCGTCGTCCAGATCGACGGCATGGGCACCATGAACCGTTCCAAGGCATTCCATGCCGTCTGTTGGAAAAATCTCGCCGACGCCGGTTTCCCCGATCGCATCTTGTGGATCAAGGCGCTGGCCCAAAAATACGCCTACATCGACATTACGCGAGTGGGCATCTACGGCACTTCCGCCGGCGGCCAGAACGCGATGGGAGCGCTCTTGTTCCATCCCGAGTTTTACAAGGTGGCCGTGGCCGCCTGCGGTTGCCATGACAATCGGCTCGACAAATCGAGCTGGAACGAAGCGTGGATGGGCCTGATGGGTCCGCATTACCTCACCAGTTCGAACGTCGTCAACGCCGGCAAGCTCGAAGGCAGGTTGCTGCTGATCGTCGGCGAAATGGACACCAACGTGCCGCCGGAATCGACTTATCGATGCGTCGATGCGTTGATCAAGGCTGGAAAGGACTTCGACCTCATTGTCGTGCCAGGTATGGGCCATTCCTCCGGAGGTCCCCACGGGGAACGCCGGAAAAACGACTTCTTCCTCCAGCACCTGCAGGGCGTGAAACAGCCGAATCGAAATGCAAAGTAGCAGGCACACTCCGTGTGCCGTTGAGCGTGCAAACGGCACACGGAGTGTGCCTACTACTTTGCCAACAGAGAGCCGCTAATGCCTTCATCGCGCCGCACCATCCAGGTCATCGACTCCCACACCGGTGGCGAGCCCACGCGCGTAGTCGTCGCCGGTGGTCCAGAATTGCCACCAGTCTCCATGCGCGAACGGCTCAACCTGCTGCGCGACCGCCACGACTGGATGCGGTCGGCCGTCGTCAATGAACCGCGCGGATCGGACACGGTCGTCGGCGCTTTGCTCTGTCCGCCGACCGATCCAAGTTGTGTCACCGGAGTCATCTTCTTCAACAACGTCGGCTATCTGCACATGTGCGGTCACGGCACCATCGGCTTGATCGTCACCTTGGCCCACATGGGCAAAATCCAACCCGGCCTGCACCGCATCGAAACGCCGGTCGGCATCGTCACGGCCCGGCTCCACGAATCAGGTGCCGTAACCATGCGCAACGTCGCCAGCTATCGTTACGCCACCAATGTCACTGTCAATGTAGAGGGACATGGCCCCGTCGCCGGCGACGTCGCATGGGGCGCCAATTGGTTTTTCCTGGTGCAAAACCATGGCCAAACTCTGACGCTCAGCAACGTCGAACGGCTGACCGACTTCACCTGGCGAATCCGGCAAGCTCTTGTTCGCCAAGGAATCACCGGCAAGGACGGCGGCGAGATCGACCATATCGAGCTGTTCGGCCCCTCGCCCATTGGCCGCGCCGACAGCCGCAACTTCGTCCTCTGCCCCGGCAAGGCGTATGACCGCTCGCCGTGCGGCACCGGCACCAGCGCCAAGCTAGCCTGCCTCGTCGCGGACGGTAAACTCAACCCCGGCCAGATCTGGCGGCAAGAAAGCATCGTCGGCAGCATTTTCGAGGGCTCGGTGGAAATCGAAAACGGCGAGATTTTCCCCAGCATCACCGGCACCGCCTTCATCACTGCCGAGGCAAAGCTGGTGCTCGACGAGCGCGACCCGTTTTGCATGGGGATTCGCGCATGAACGGCCACGTCATCGTCATCGGCGGCGGCGTGATTGGCGCCGCCTGCGCCTACGCCCTCAAAAACGCCGGCTGGCAAGTGACCGTCGTGGACCGCGGCGAATTCGGCAAGGGCTGTTCGCACGGCAACTGCGGCTTCGTCTGCCCCAGCCATATTCTGCCCATGGCCGAGCCTGGAGCCGCCTGGAACGCTTTCAAGTCGCTGTTTCGCAGCAATTCGCCGGTGAAGGTCAGGATGCGCTTCGATCCCGCTCTGTGGGGCTGGCTGCTGCGTTTCGCCGGCCGCTGCAATAACGAAGACATGCTCAAAGCCGGCCACGCTATTCAGCCGCTTTTGGCCTCGTCGCGCAAGCTTTATGATCAATGGTTGGCCAGTGAGCCATTCGATTGCGATTGGCAAACGCGCGGCCTGCTCTTCGTCATCAAATCTCCTGAAGAGATGGAAAAATACGCCCGGACGGACAACCTGCTCAGTGAAAAATTCGGCATGGGTGCGGTCCGCTACAGCCCGGCGGAACTGGAGCAGATCGAGCCTGCCGTCAAGCCCGGCATGGCTGGCGCTTTCCATTACAAGGGCGACGCCCACCTGCGGCCTGACCGCCTCATGGCCTCGTGGCGGCGAGTGCTGCAAAAGGCCGGCGTGGAACTGCGGGAACGCTGCGAGGTCAAGGGCTTTCAACGTCACGGCCAGCGCGCCACCGGTATTGTCACGCCTACCGGGCCCTTGACCGCCGATGCTTTTGTAGTGGCTGCTGGTGCCCTGACGCCGCTGCTGGCCACTGAGCTCGGTTGCCGTATTCCCATCCAGCCAGGCAAGGGCTATTCCATCACCATGCGCCGGCCGGCCCGTTGTCCAGTTCTGCCGCTGATTTTCCTGGAGACGCATGTGGCCGTCACGCCGCACGCCGACGGCTATCGGCTCGGCTCGATGATGGAGTTTGCCGGCTACGATCCGGTTGTCGATCCGCGTCGCCTGCAGCTTTTGCGTGACGGTGCTAGCCCTTACCTGCATGAACCGTATTGTGAGCCCGTGGAAGAACAGTGGTGTGGCTGGCGGCCAATGACTTATGACAGCGTGCCGATCATCGACCGCAGCCCGATCATGAACAATGTCATGATCGCCGCCGGGCACAACATGCTGGGTCTGTCGATGTCCCCCGCGACGGGTCGGCTGGTGGCCGAACTGCTCAGCGGCACGCCGCCGCACATTGACCCGGCGCCGTATTCGGTAAAGCGTTTTTGACAATTTCGTAGGTCAGGCTTCCAGCCTGACCAATACCTAGAGGCCAGGCTTCCAGCCTGACCAATGTCTGCAGGCCAGGCTGGAAGCCTGGCCTACAAGAGGAGTTTCCGATGAACTGGCAAGGCGTCATCCCCGCCATAACGACGGCTTTCAAACCCGACCTTTCCGTCGATCTCGATTTCGTCGCCCGGCACGCCACGTGGTTAGTGGATGACGGCTGCACCGGCATCGTCGCCCTGGGCTCGTTGGGTGAAGGCGCCACGCTTACTGACGCGGAAAAGCAGGCGATCCTGAAAACCTGCGTGCAGGCCTTGGGCAAACGCGCCCCCGTGGCGGCCGGCATCTCCGCTCTAAGCACCGCCGAGGCAGTCCGTCTTGCGAAAACCGCGGCCGATCTGGGTTGCCAGGGTTTGATGGTGCTGCCGCCCTATGTCTATTCCACCGATTGGCGTGAAATGAAGGCCCACGTGGCGGCGATCATCAAGGCGACGCCGCTGTCGTGCATGCTTTACAACAACCCGGTCTCCTACAAAACCGATTTCTTGCCAGCACAGGTTGCCGAGCTTGCCGGCGAGTATCCCAATCTGAAGGCGGTCAAGGAATCGAGCGCCGATGTCCGCCGAGTCACCGCCATCCGCGCCTTGCTCGGCCAACGCCTGGACATCCTGGTGGGCGTGGACGACGCGATCGTCGAAGGCATCCAGGCTGGCGCCGTGGGCTGGATCGCCGGGCTGGTCAACGCTTTCCCGCGTGAATCGGTGGCCCTTTTCAAGGCAGCCCAGCGCGGTTTCGACGACAAGGCGTTTCAGCTTTATTCCTGGTTTCTGCCGTTGTTGCGGATGGACACGGTGCCGAAATTTGTCCAGATGATCAAGCTGGCCCAGGCCGCGGTCGGCATGGGCAACGCCAGAGTGAGGCCGCCCCGGCTCGAACTGGAGGGGGCTGAGCTGCGCCAGGTGCAGGAGACGATCCGCGTGGCGTTGGCCGAGTTGCCGGGGATAGGTGGTACAATGGTTGCGTGAACAGGCATCGCCGCTGCAATGGAATCCATCATCAGGATATTGCCAACATGGGCCGATTCTCTGTCGATTTCGAAATCGCCAATAATGAAGACCTTGTGGAAGTTCGCCGTGGCCACTTGGATGCGGCAAAGGTGCGTCGCATGACAGTGCGCGGCGTGGTTGACTCGGACGCCACCTGGTTGGTCTTGCCGCAATCTGTAGCCAAAAAACTAGGGCTGCCGGTCAAGAAAAAGAAAATCAGAGTTCGATATGCTGATCGTCGACGCGGACTGCGCTCGGAGGTGGAGGAGGCGCGCGTTTACCTGCTGGGCCGCGACAACGTTTTCAGTGCCGTGGTCGAACCGCAACGCGACAGTGCCTTGATCGGCGCCATCGTGCTGGAAGACTTGGATTTCTTGGTGGATTGCACCAAACTGTGCCTGGTGCCACGCGATCCAGATTATATCGTCAGTGAAATCGAGTGAAATCATCGACGTCGCCGAGTTCCGGGGCTGCCATGAATGAAGCGCGGCCTCCCCGGAACTCGGACTGGCGCCGGGTCAGCAAAATTATCAGTCCGAATTGTCAAAGAGCAAATCCTCGCTTCAATGAAGCGCATAACCTGCCAATCCGTTTTCACCGTTTGTTGACGGTTGTCCGTTTTCACCGTTTGGTGACGGTGCCTGATCCTTCCACGGTGCATCATTTCAGCAAAACGATGCGCAATGCCTCCCTTGGCCGCCAAATCACTCGTTGGCGGTAGGCTCATCCAATGTAGTGTACTGTGGTACACTAATATCAGTTTACATCCAAGTCTTATAGTGTTGCAAGGTCGGATTTCGATTTTTTTCTCGATGCTATTCGCGAATGCCCAAGGTCAGCTTGGTCAATGGCGGGGCTGGTGTACAATTGGCGTATGAACAAGAAGCCCCGCTCATCATCGAAGGCGGGCCGACCGCGGCGCATCTATTGGGGTGCCGATATTCCCATGCGCGTCATCCGCCGTTATGCCCGGCAAATCGCCGAACGCTTTCAGCCGGACAAGATCATCCTTTTCGGCTCCCAAGCGTATGGAACGCCGAGCGCTGATAGCGATGTGGACCTGCTGGTTATCATGCCTGCACGCAACGAGCTTGATCAAGCTGTAAAAATCTGTTGGGAGTTGTCAGCGCCCTTCCCCATGGATTTGATCGTGCGGACACCAAAAAACCTCGGCTGGCGTCTGGCGGAAGGCGAATCCTTCCACACCGAGATCGTGACGAAAGGAAAGATCCTTTATGAAAAGAGCAACTCGGGAGTGGGTGGAAAAAGCCGAGGCCGACTGGAAAGGGGCCGCCAAGCTCGCAAAAGGGAGCTAGCCGCTCCATGATCTGGTTTGCTTTCATTGCCAGCAGTCGGCGGAAAAATACCTGAAAGCGCTCCTGGAAGAAATCGGCATAAACATTCCCAAAACGCATGATCTCGAGAGGTTGTTGGACCTGTTGATACCACATCATGCCCAACTGCGTTCACAACGACGTGCGATGAGAGCCCTATCCAGATTCGCCGTCACGACGCGCTATCCTGGCATCAACGCGAGCAGTACTCATGCGATAGCCGCCGTGCGTTGGGGCGGACGAATGCGGGAAGAGTGTAGGCCGCTGCTTGGCATTCGCACGTCGCGCCGCCGCAAGTCGCCATGACCGTCTTGCCGTGGTTTACGCGACCAAGAATTCTTTGGCACGAACCCCCCCTCAGCCTGCACTATATTGGTAAATGACTTCCGGAGGCATCATCCCGTGCCGAAATCGACGCTCGACGACGTGATGCGCTATTTGCACTGACCTGCGCCAAAGACGCCAGCCGCGACCTGACCGATAGCGAGCTGCTCGGCCGCTATCTGAGCCATGGCGAGGAAACCGCCTTCGCCCTGCTTGTCCAGCGGCACGGCCCGATGGTGTTGGCCGCCTGCCGGCGCGTGCTCGGCGACCTGCACAGTGCCGAGGACGCTTTCCAGGCAACCTTCCTCGTCCTCGCCAGGCGGGCCGCTTCGATCCGCAAGCGGCCGTCGCTGGGCACCTGGCTCTACGGCGTCGCCCGGCGTGTCAGCTTGCGGGCAATGGCACAAAACGCGGCCCGGCACAAAGTGGAAAGGCGGTCAGCACAAATGCCGCACAGCGAATCCATCGACGACGCCACCTTGCAGGAGCTGCGCGGTACTCGACGAGGAAATCGGTCGCTTGGCGGAACAATACCAGGCGCCGATCGTGCTCTGCTATTTCGAGGGCAAAAGCTACGACCAGGCCGCCAAGGAACTCGGCTGGTCCAAGAGCACGCTGGCGAAGCGAGTAACAAGGGCACGCGAGTTGCTCCGGAAGCAGCTGGTGCGCACGCGGCATCACCTTGTCCGCGGCGGCGCTGGCGACGGTGCTGGCTGAAAATGTGACAGCGGCCCCTATCGGCGCCATGTTGACGATCAACACGGTGAAAGCGGTGGTTGGATTGGTTGCGGGCAAAGCTGGAGCGGGCGGCATTTCCGTGACCGCCGTCGCCCTGGCGGAGGAAGCGATGAAGTCGATGGCGGCAGTCAAGGTGATGATCATTGTCGCGCTAATGGCGCTTACGGTCGGCGGTGCCAGTGTGGCGGGAATTGGTTGGTTACAGCCATCCCAGGCTGTGGGGCAGTTAGCACTCCGAGCAACGGCGCCGGCAAAACCTCTCCAAATCAAGCCTGGTTTGCCGCCCCAGCCTAAAGTCGACCCTCGCGTCGATCTCTTCGGCGATCCCTTGCCCGACGGGGCAATGGCCCGCCTTGGAACAGTCCGCTTTCGCCAAGGAATTACAACAGACTCACTTGCTTTTGCGCCTGACGGCAAAACCCTGGCTTCCACGGGAAGGGGTGGGTCGGGAACGCTTTGCCTTTGGGACCCGACCGACGGCAAAGCCATCTATCGGCTAGAGGGCTTGATCTTATTCCTGGCGTATTCGCCCGACAGCAAAATATTTGCCACGACGGGAGACAAGCTCCGTTTGTTCGACGTCGCCTCAGGTAAGCAGCTTCGCACGTTGGACAGGCCGGTTGGCGGCTATTTCGGACCCGTTGCCTGGTCGCCTGATGGAAAAACGGTGGCTTTCGCCGAAGAGGTAGGACCACAGGTTGCAATCGTGCTCTGGAATCCTGCCACGGGCAATGAGATTCGCCGATGCACCGGGCACACCGATGAAGTCGAATCGGTCGCGTTTTCACCTGATGGCAAAACTATCGCCTCCGCAAGCGACGACAAGACCGTGCGGCTGTGGGAAGCGGCAACCGGCAAGGAATTGGCCCGCTTCGATGGACAGCCCGGGGAATTCAATCGTGTTAATTTTTCACCGGACGGCAAATGTCTTGCTTCCATTGGTGATAAGGCAGTGATTCAGCTCTGGGATGTGACGGCGGCAACGCAATTGCGAAAACTCCAGGCAGGCGGCCGAGCCATTTTGCACTTTGCCTTTTCGCCGGATGGCACACAACTGGCCTCCACTGAAATTGACGGATTAGTTCGCATTTGGGATCCAAAAACCGGCAAGGAAATCCGCAAGTGGACGACGCCAACCGCCCAGAATTTCGCGTTGGCATACTATCCCGACGGCTTTGCATTGGCATACTCACCCGACGGCAAAACGCTTGCCACGTCGGGTGCCGACGGATCACGCTATCCGGCTGTGGGATCCTGAAACGGGCATGGCAATCAATCCGCCGACAGGCCATACGAGCCGCGTAGATTGTGTTCGATGGACGCCTGACGGCAAAACGCTTTTTGCGCACGGCCAGGAAGATAAGCGGGTTTTGGAATGGGATGTGATTTCCGGTCGTGAGCGCCGGGAGCTTTTCGCCGTGCCGCAGATTTCCGGCGATACCGGCGTTAAGCCTTGGCTGTTCGATCTTTCGCCTGACGGCAAAACCCTGGCCTGGACAGGACATGTTGGAGGGCCGATCAAGAAAGATCACGCCATAAATGATCCCGTTATACGGCTTTGGGACACCAGCTTGGGGAAGGAGATTCGGACTTTGAGCTTGGCCGATGAAACAGTTTCGCTCAAGAACATTAATTATTCGCCCGATGGCAAATTCCTTGCCTCACGCGATGAGAAGGGCGTCACTGTTTGGGAAGTGGCAATGGGCAAAGCCCTGCACCGACTTCAGCACAAGGACATGAACGACGGCCTAATGCGATTGGCATTTTCGCCAGACAGTCGGCTGCTGGCTTTTGGCGACGACACCAACACCATTTTCATTTACGCTGTCGCGACAGGAAAGGAAATCCGCCATTGGCAGGATTGGCACCCGTACATTGGCCATTTGGTGTTTTCACCCGACGGCAAGTCCATCGCTTCGTCCGGTGGCCGGGGAAATAGCATTTCCGTCTGGGCAATTGACTCCGGCAAGGAGCTTGTCAATCTCGGTGGCAGTGGGTTGGTTTTCTGTCTGCAGATTTCGCCTGGCGGCCACATGGTTGCCACCGCGGTGGCAGGCGACAAGTACCTGGAAAATGGGGACAAGGTGGAGGCCTTCACAATTCACCTTTGGGACATTTTGACTCGCGAGGAAGTTCGCCGAATCGACAGCCCTCAGGGCCTCGTCCAGGCCATGGCGTTCAGCGCCGACGGCCGAACCCTGGCAACCGGCGGCGCCGATTCCACGATTCTCCTTTGGGACCTGACGGGCCACGCCGAAAACGGTAAATACCTATCCGACGACCTCACGGCCAAGGATCTCAACAAGCTGTGGGCGGACCTGGCCAGCGAGGCCCCGCAAGCCAACCGGGCCATGTGGTCATTGGCATTGTCGCCGCAGCAAAGTCTGCCGTTCTTGAAAGAGCGCCTCCAGCCGCCTGCCGCCGCCAAAGCCGATTTGCTCGCCAAGCTTCTCGCCGATCTCGACAGCGACCGTTTCGATGTGCGGCAAAAGGCTGCTCGGGAAGTCGATCAATTGGCCGAAGCGGCTGAAGCGGCGCTGCGTCAAGCGCTGACAGGCAACCTCCCGCTAGAGTCCCGCCAACGTATCGAGCAAATTCTCGGAAAACGAGACAAAGACGCCATCCGCAATCTGCGGGCCATTGCAGCCCTCGAACAAATCGGGCCGGACGCACGGCAAGTTTTGCAGGTTCTCGCCAAGGAATCACCGAATCCGCGTGTTGCCCAGGGAGCAACGGCGGCGTTGGAGCGAATGGCCAGACGCAATTAAATGTGAATCACGAAAGCACGAAAAACGAAAGAGCGAAAAAAACGGCAAGCGGCCCCGTCCGTCTGCCTTTTTCGTGTTTTCGTTTTTCGTGCTTTCGTGATTCTGATTTCAAGCCAACAAAGATTCTTTGGCACGATTGCCCCGCTGCCGGCATTAATAGGGTAACATAGCCCTTTGAGGAGTCCTCATGCCAAAGGCGGCGTTCGACGACCTGTTACAGTTCTTGCGCAAAGTCTCCGCGGTCCACGGCGCTCGCCACCAGTCCGACGCCGAGTTGCTCCAGCGGTTTCAGGCCAACGGGGATAATGTCGCCCTGTCGATTCTGGTCCAGCGTCACGGTCCTATGGTGCTCGCCGTCAGCCGGCGCGTGCTCGGCGATTTCCATAGCGCGGAGGACGTGTTTCAGGCGACCTTTCTGGTCCTGGTCCGCCGCGCTCGCACCCTGAAATGCAGCGCATCGCTGGGTACCTGGCTGTACGCCGTGGCCCGGCGCATCGCCATCAAGGCCCGCGCCAAAGCGGCGGCACGCCAATGCCGGGAAAGGGAGTTGGACGACATGGCCCAGCGCGAACAGCTCGATGAAGTCACCTGGAATGATCTTCGCGCTGTGCTGGACGAGGAAATCGGCCGGTTGCCTGAAAAATACAGCGCCAGTTGTTCTCTGCTACTTCCAGAGCAAGAGCTACGACCAGGCCGCCAAGGAACTTGGCTGGTCGAAAAGCTCTTTGGCCAAGCGGCTGACGCGGGCGCGCGATTTGCTGCGCCAACAACTGGTGAAGCGCGGTATCACTCTGTCGGCTGCCGCATTGGCGACGGCGCTTGGTGAGAGGGTGAGCGGGGCGCCAGTGGCTGCGATGCTGACGATCGGCACCGTGAAAGCGGTAACCAGCGTGGCTGCGGGCAAAGCCGCGGTGGGCGGCGGCATTTCGGCGACCGCTATCACCCTGGCGGAGGAAGTGATGAAGTCGATGATGGTAGTCAAAGCGACGATCATCGTGGCGGTGTTGGCGTTTACGGTCGGCGGTGCAAGTCTGGCGGGAACTGGTTGGTTGCAGCCCTCTGGGGCCGTCACGCCGTTACCGGGCCGAGCAACGGCGGTGGCACACCCTTTCCAAATCAAGCCTGCCGAAATGCCCGAACCGAAAATCGACCCTCGCGTCGATCTCTTCGGCGATGCCTTGCCTGACGGAGCAATGGCCCGCCTTGGAACAGTCCGGTTTCGCCAAGGCATGGTAACCAGGGCGTTGGCCTTCGCGCCGGACGGCAAAACCCTTGCCTCCGCGGGAAGTGATGGCTCTGGGTCGTTGTGCATTTGGAACCCAGCCGACGGCAAAGCCATTTACCGGCTTGAGGTTCCCAGCCTGGTCCTTTATTTGGCATATTCGCCAAACAGCAAAATGCTCGTCACGACAGGATACGACCAGATCTTCTTGCTGGACGCTGCCACGGGCAAGCAACTGCGCAGGTTGGAAACGCCGGCTGGCGGCGAATGGGGATCAGTTGCCTTTTCGCCAATTGGCAATGCGGTGGCCATCGCCCAGCGCGTAGGGCCGCAATTTGCAATCTTTCTCTGGGATCCCGCCACGGGAAAAGAGATTCGCCGATTGACTGGTCACACTGAAGAAGTGATCTCAATCGACTTTTCACCAGACGGCAAGACGATCGCCTCCGCAAGCCGCGACAAGACGATTCGCGTATGGGACGTGGCAAACGGTAAAGTATTAACCAATTTAGAAGGACAACCCGCGCAAGAAAACCGCGTTGCTTTTTCACCGGACGGCAAAGGCCTCGCTTCCATGGGGGCTGAGGGCGTCATCCTGGTGTGGGACGTGGCCACGGCAAAGCAGGAGCGGAAGCTGCAAGCAGGCGACCGAATGCTTTCGAACTTCGTCTTTTCGCCGGACGGTCGGCAACTAGCCGCTTCGGAAATCGGCGGCTTGATTCGCCTTTGGGATCCAAGCACCGGCCAGGAACTCCGCAATTGGAAGGCAACAACCTTTTACAATTCCGCTTTGGCATTCTCACCCGACGGCAAAATCCTGGCCACGGCTGGATCCTTGGATCATGCCATCCGGCTATGGGATCCTGAGACCGGCAGGGCAATCAACCCGCCGGGCGGGCACACAGGCATGATCAATTCTGTACGATTCACGACTGACGGCAGAACCCTATTGTCGGGTAGCCAGGATAGGAGGATATTGGAGTGGGATGTGGCCTCAGGCCGGCAGCGGCGGGAGTTTTTCGCCGAGCCACCCGATTCCGCCGATGCCCTGGCACGAGTTTGGCTTTACGATCTTTCGCCGGACGCCAAGACAATCGCCTGGTCGCCTAGGTTTCGCAATGATGTGAAAAAAGATCCCATCATTCGCGTCTGGGACACCACTCACCAGAAAATGCTTCATACCTGGAGTTGGGTCGGCGAAGCGGTTTGGACCATCTCTTTTGCGCCCAACGGCAAACTCCTGGCATCAGGCGACAAACAGGGCATCACTATCTGGGAGGTGGCAACGGGCACAGCATTGCATTGCGTAAAGCAGAAGAATGAACGAGCGTCTTCAATGGCCTTTTCGCCGGACAGCCGGTTATTGGCTTATGGCGAGGATGTCAGTGACATTGTCATTTGCGACGTCGCCACTGGCAAGGAACTGCGCCGTTGGGTACAAAACGATGCACTTGTTTACCGTGTGGTTTTTTCACCCGACGGCAAGTCCCTCGCCACGGCAGGCGGCGGCACCAACGGTATTAGCGTCTGGGCCGTTGATTCAGGCAAGCTGCTTCAAAAGTTTGGCGGCCGAGGGGGAGTTTATTCCTTGGTTTACTCCCCAGATGGGCGCGTGGTTTCCGCCATGTTTGGAGGTGTCAAGACCCTTGAAAACGGTGACTCGGTGGGTATTTTCACACTCCACCTGTGGGAAACCTTGACCAGTCAGGAGATCCGCCAAATCGACGTGCCCCAGGGCAATGTTTGGGCCATGGCGTTCACCGCCGACGGCCGCACTTTGGCAACCGGCGGTGCCGATTCCACGATTCTCCTTTGGGACCTGACCGGCCACGCCGAAAACGGCAAATTGAAAGCCGGCGACCTCACGGCCAAGGATCTCAACAGGTTGTGGTCGGACCTGGCCGGCGACGCCCCGCAAGCCAACCGGGCCATGTGGTCATTGGCATTGGCGCCGAAGCAGAGCCTGCCGTTCTTGAAGGAGCGTCTGCGACAGCCCGCCGCCGCCAAAGCCGATCAGCTCGCCAAGCTGGTCGCCGATCTCGACAGCGACCGTTTCGATGTGCGGCAAAAGGCCACGCGGGAATTGGATCAATTGGCCGAAGGAGCGGAAGCAGCGTTGCGCAAGCGCTAACAGGCAACCTCGCGCTGGAGGTCCGCCAGCGTATCGAGCAAATCCTCGCAAAACGCGACAAAGACGCAATCCGCAATCTGCGGGCAATCGAAGCCCTCGAACAAATCGGGCCGGACGCAATGCAAGTTTTGCAAGTTCTGGCTAAGGAATCACCGAATCCGCGTGTTGCCCAGGGAGCAACGGCGGCGTTGGAGCGAATGGCCAAGCGCAATTAAATGCGAATCACGACAGCACGAAAGACGAAAAGACGAAAAAGACGGCAAGGCTCACAGTTTCGCTATTCACGCCCCAACCTGACAACGTTTTCAAACCCGTCATCGAGTTCGTCGGTTGGCCACCCTCCTTGTACATCGTCAGTCGCCTCTGGTGCTCCCACGCCTTGGCAGCGCACAAGTTCATCCAGCGAGCAGGACTCCCAAAAGTCCGCCGGTTGAAGTTCCGTGGCTTCGACGCGAACTGCCGTGCCATTGGGGAGCGGGACCGGCTCGCGAAAGACGACAACGCCATTTTCAATTCGGCCAGCAAATACCATGTCAAAACCTCCTGCAACACTAGTCTTTGGCGTCCGCTTGCAGCGTCGCTTTCAAACTGCGGGCTATGAGGGCATCCCGACTGATCCGTTTCTTCTTCGCCAAGGCCGTGCACTGCTCCACGAGCACCTTGTCCAAACGCACGGCAATGGTTTGCAGATCGACGCCGTTTGCCGTTTTGCCCGTCTTCGCTTTGGCTCTCGCCCAACGACTTCGCATCTGGGGGCTCAACGGTTTCGCCTTGCCGGCCACGAACTCCTCGTCAAACTCCTTGGTGGCTTCGCGGAGCTCCTCGGTGTTCATTTCCCAGAGTGGTTTGATTGGAGGCGTGCGGCTCATCTCTCTATTCTCCTGCGAAAACGCCTTTTTTCACGGTCGGTGAGGGGACGGGCATGAATTACAAAAACCGTGTCATCCGGGTGAAGCACGAAGATGACCTGAAGAAACCGTCCGCCATTCCCTTGACCTTGCACCAGCAGCTTCTCTTCGCCAATCTGTTGGGGAAATGGCGGTTTCGCGCGCGGACAACCATTTCAGCTTCTTGCCAATCCACTCCATGCTCAGCAATGTGGTCTCGATTCCAGTCAATCCATCGAAACTGCATAGCCAACTCCTGCTCGCCATTATACAGGTATTTTTTGCAAAAATGTTTTGGGGTGGCCGGAATAATTCTTGGCACGATTGCTCCCTAGGCGGCGTCGATAGGGTAACATAACCCCATGTTCATTCTGGATACCATGCCAATGGTATTGCCCTAACGGAGCCGGCGATGAATTCGATGGCGGCAGTCAAGGTGGCGATCCTCCTCGCGGCGTTGGCCCTTACGGCCGGCGGCGGCGGTCTGGTAAGCAGCGTTTGGTTGCAATCCCCTGGGGCTGCCGGCGGGTCGCTGATCCCTCCGAAGCCCAGGGTGCCGCCCTCCCCAATTCAAGCCCGCCACGCAGCCCAAGACCGACCCGGCTGTCGACGTCTTCGGCGATTCGCTGCCCAGGGGAGCCGTGGCTCGCCTGGGAACAGAGCGGTTTCGGATCGATCCCCCCACTGGCCACACTGGGTGCGTTAAGTCGCTGCATTTCACGCCAGACGGCAAGACACTGTTTTCGCTTGGCGGGGAGGGTAAGGTGATCGAATGGGATCTCGCCAACTCCGGGCACGCTCGGCGGCTCTTTGACGGGCCATCCGCCAAGGAACGTCGGATTTGGGATATCGCGGAGCTATCGCCGGACGGCAAAAGCCTGGCGAGGATCGAAACCGCCCCGTTTGGCCCGGACCCGCAACTCCACCTGTACGATACCGGAACAGGCAAGGAGCGTCACATCTTGAAAGGCCATGACACGGTGGGTTCAGTCATGTTTTCGCCCGACTCAAAGATGTTGGCATCTGAAGGAAAGGACGGCGTCCGCATCTGGGACGTGGCGAAGGGTAAGCAACTTCAGCATGTGGGCGAAGGTCTTTTCGGCGGTGCCCGTTGTTTTTCGCCCGATAGCAAGCTGTTGGCCTTGGAAGGCGGTTCCACAATCTGCCTTTGGGACATCGCCGCCGCGAAGGAACACGCCCGATGGGACTGCGATTCCCAACGTCCCTTTGGGTTTCCTGTTTACTCGTTTCTCGTTTTTTCCGGCGACGGTAAGTTAATTGCTTCAGCCGATGAAGTCGGGAACGGCCGCGTCTTTAATACATCGACTGGCAAGCAAGTCGCCCGGTTTGAGAGCTGGGGGATCAACGGCCTGGCAATGTCCCCGAGCGGCCGGGTGGTAGCTGCCGCGTATAATTGCTGCGGCATTGAACTTTGGGAGGTCACTACCGGCCAGAAAATCCGCCAGTTGCATTACTCGCAGGCCGAGTTTGGTTCGCTGGCCTTCTCGCCCGATGGCCGGCTGCTGGCCACCGGCGGCAGCGATTCGACGATCTTGCTCTGGGATCTTGCCCTATGCGCCATGACGGCAAATTGCTCGCGCCGACCCCGCTGACCGCGGAAACGCTGGACCGCCATTGGTCTGATCTGGCCAGCAAGGCTGCAGACGCAGACCGTGCAATTTGGGCCTTAGCGCTGGCACCCAAGCAATCTCTGACGTTCTTGGCAGAGCGTTTGAAGCAGCCTCCCGCCGCTAAACCCGATCAGTTCGCCAAGCTCCTCGCCGATCTCGACAGCGACCGTTTCGATGTGCGGCAAAAGGCCACGCGGGAATTGGATCAATTGGCCGAAGGTGCGGAAGCAGCGTTGCGCAAAGCCATGACGGGCAACCTCCCGCTGGAGGTCCGGCAACGTATCGAGCAAATCCTCGCAAAACGCGACAAAGACGCCATCCGCAATTTGCGGGCCATCGAAGCCCTCGAACAAATCGGGCCGGACGCACGGCAGGTCTTGCAGGCTCTTGCGAAGGAATCACCCAATCCGCGCGTTGCCCAGGGAGCAACGGCGGCGCTGGAGCGCATGGCAAAACGGAGATAAAATGCCAATCACGAAATGACGAAAAACGAAAACTGCTATTCATCCTGTGGAGGGAACACGCCGCCGAGGATTAGCAACTCGCGCAGCTCAATGCGGTGAGGCGCATTGATATTCAAGACGTCGGCTGTGGCGCGGCCGCAAGGTGTCAGGCCGACAAGCTGCGCGCCCTGCCAGGTAAAGTGCCTGCTCCAACGCTGCCGGCGCGGATTGAAAAGCGCGACAGTGCGGCCGGTGATGGTGTCGCGGCCGCTCAAATTACTAGACTTTCCCAGGTTGCATTCGAGACATGCCCAGGCCAAATTGCTTCGATCATCCCCGCCATGGTGCTTCTTGGCAATGACGTGCTCGATGTGGAACTTGAGGAGCGGCTGATCGGATTCGTGCAAGCGGCAATACTCACAGCGCCGGCCGGCGCGGTATCGCACGAACTTCCGAGCCGACAGTTTCATGCCGACTGCCCTTTGCGGCCAAGGAGAATACGGGCCTGCGCCTTGAGGACGGCGACGAAGTGGTTGACCATGAGGTACGTCTCATATTCCCGGCGTTCCTCCGCAGTGAGTTCACCCTCGGTGCATTTGTCCGCGAGTTTGGCGACACGGGCCTGCATCTTGCGATCGGCTTTCAGACCGAGAACTTTCCGCGCCGCTTCCTCGTTGAGAGACAAGCTGATGGGCTTAAGAATCCGATCCAGCAGTATCCCATTTGAGTTGTTTTTCATGGTGATATTATACGAAACCTGTTAGCGACTTCACCTCGGCACCACATACGTCCCCGCCAACCAATCATGCACGCAGCGCCGCGGGAACGTTATCGCCAGGCAGGCAAAAATCGGCATCAGCGCCAGTCCGCCCCACCACATGCCCCACGTCAGGAGTGGCACCCATGAATCAGGATCGCCCAGCGGAAATGTCGGCCAGTACCACATGTCCAACCACACCGAACCTGTCCACAGTGCCACCAACGGCGTCCAGACCAACAAGGCACGCAAAGCACACTGCCAGCGTGCACCCTTGCGGCCGTTGGACCGCGCCAGAGCCAGTCCCAGCCAACGATAGCTGAGGCCGCCTCGCCAAACAAATGCCCAGAGGACCCAGAGGATCGGCCAAATCGCTATTACGAAGGTACACCAGCCGGCAAAAGCCCAGGGCGCTACACGCGTGGGGTTCTCGAAAGCCAGCTGGGATTGGGATTGCTGCCGAAACCAGGTCGAGTTGCCCGGGTTGGTCGGGAAATTCGCGGGCTGCGCGGCCTTTTGATCCTGAAAAGATTTTTCGGTTGCCTCACAATATTGTCTCATTATCCAGCTCATCGACTTGAAGCGGGCCTCACGCTCGTCCTGGGCGCGCTGGAGCTTTTCCTTGAGCTCATCGCGCAGCCGCAGGTCGGCTTCCAGTTGGGCGATGCCGCGCAACCGCAACAGCGGATCGGGATTGACCGCGGAGGCGGCAAACTCTCGCCAGGTCCCAACCTCCACATCCTGGATCAGTTGCTTGCCCAATTCCGTTTGCACCATCGACGTCATCATGAAGGAAAAGTCGGGCGCCACGCCGGCCGGGAACATGCAGCACGACATGCACAAAACCAGCATTGCTGCCATCGTTGCCAGCTGGCCAGCCCGCCGGGCCCGCGTGACCTCGGCCGGCAGGTCATGACTCTCGGCCAATTCGCGCTTGAATTCGTCGACGGCGTTGAAACGCCGGTCGAAACCTAGCAACCGGGCAAGCAAGTCGTCAGCGTGCACCGGCACCGGCCTGTGCCTGAAATGCTTGCGGCCTTTTTTTGCCGGCGGTTGCCAGGGCTTGCCCTCCAGGGAGAGCATCGCCACCTCGCCGATGAATGCCACCGTTTCCCGCCCTGGCGACTGCTCTCCGTCCTCTTGCCTGGGGGTTTCATTGCGGTCCCGCAGCGGCCAGTCGAGCAGCTGGATCGACCCGCTGGACTGCACCCTGATTTGATCCGCTCCCAGTGAATCCGGCAAAGTCCCCTCGTAGTCGGCGTCCATCAACTCCTCGGTGAGCTGCTCGACAATCACGCGGACCTCGGGCCAGGGCAAACCACCTTGCTCGGCCGCCAGATCAGGCAGCGAACGTCCGGCGGGGGCGAGGAACGCGTCCCACTGCTGGTCCTCATGCTGACCGGAAGCCAACCAGCGCAACCGGGTTGGCCGGGTCTGTTCCCGGCGCACGCTGGCGAGCGGCGGCTCAGTCGCCGGCCGCAGGCAAATGACCACCTGGCGCTGCAAACCCGCGTCGTCGCCCAGCAGCAACTTAATCTCCGGCCCCCAGCGGAATGCTCCCCGGATCGCGTAACCGCCAATGCGCTCGGGCAGCCCTGCCGGCCGCAGCAGCCCCTCCCCGAATTTCTCGGCCTTGACTTGCCGTCGTGTCTCTCGCGTTGGCAATTGCACCACGCGTGTCCCGCTGAGAAATTCGTGCAATCCCCGGTAGCCGTTCCGCTGGCGCATGGTGCAGAGCAGGAGCCCGATTCCCGCCGCCCCCGTTAGCATGGCGGTCAGCCCTAACGCCATCTGTGCCATATCCGCCTGGGGTTTTGGCATATCTTGCACAACCCACGGCAGCGGAAAAACGGTGAATTGGGTGAAAGTGGTGAACACGAAAAAACAAACAAGCCGCAGTGCGGCTCGCACCGGACCAGGCCGAGCGTTGCCAGTTGCCGAGCGAATGCGCAGCCCCACAAGCCGCTTGCCCAGCGAACAGTCCCCGATGCACTCCAGCACGCCGAAATACAACATCCACCAGACGACGGTCACGCACAATTGCAACGCGCTCTTGGCGGCGGACGGTGTGGGATCCATCAGGTTCAGGCCGCACACATGCAGCAATATCGGGCTGCTGATCGAAATGGCGACAAACAGAATCAGGTAATCGAGCAGAAACGCCCCGAAACGCGCGCCCAGCGGCGGCAACGTTTGCTGGCCCGGCACGAATGGCAGCAGCGCGGATCGAAACTCGTCCAGGGTCGGACCAGCGGCGCGTGCGATCGCGCTCCAGGCCACGCAGCACCACCTCGTCAAGCGCCAGCGGCAGCTCCGGCTTGATCGTGCGCATGGCCGGCGCCGGATCGGAGCCAATGCGCACCAGCGTGCTCGCCATGTCGCCGGTTTGGAAAGGTGCCCGGCCCGTCAGCAGGCAATACAAGGTCGCCGCCACAGAGTAGACGTCGCTTTGGTGATCGATGGCCTCGCCGCGCACCTGTTCCGGCGACGCGAACAGCGGCGTGCCGATGAACGATCCGGTGCGCGTGAGGCTGCCATCGAGCACCAGAGATTTGGACAGGCCAAAGTCGCCGATCTTGACTCGGCCATCGGCCTGCACGAAGCAATTCGACGGCTTGACGTCGCGGTGGATGACGCCCAGCCGGTGCGCCTCCCGCAAGCCGTCGATGACATCGAGAATCTTGGCGACTGCCTTCCGCGGCCGCAAGGGACCGTGCTCGGCGATGAGATTGTCGAGCGTGGCGCCAGGCATCAGCTCCATGACGATGTACGGTCTGCCGGCTTCCTCCTCGGCCGCCAGCACAAAAACGCAGCGCGGATGGGCGATGGCGCTGGCGAGCCGGCCTTCACGGCGGAAGCGTTCCAGGGCGTCGGGAGAGCCGGCGTATTCGGGCAGCAGGAGCTTCAGTGCCACGCGCCGCCCCGTGGCGATTTCCTCCGCTTCGTAAACTGTGCCCATGCCGCCGGCGCCCAGAACCCGGATCAGGTTATAGCCGCCCACGGTTTTCAGCTCGGCAGCGGGCTCAGCGCCGGAAGCATCGGGCTGCACCGCGGATGCCGTGGCCGGGAGGGTGACGGTGTTGTCCAGATGTGATGGCGCCAGGCCTTTGCCGCAATAGCCGCAAAATGCGGGGCGTTTGCCGGAGTATTCCAAAACCTGACCGCAGTGGGGGCATGCCACGTGCATCGACGGTCTCCGCTGGCACTAATAAGTGTTAGCTGTTTTTTATATCACTATTTCAACGCGGCACCAAGTAGATCCCCGCTAACCAATCGTGCAGGCACCGAACGGAATAAATTCCGTTCTACGGCGTCATTGCGGGACGCCGACCTTGGGGCACAGTGCCGCCAGAGTGCAGCGGTCGCACGCCGGTTTGCGTGCCTGGCAGACCTGCCGTCCGTGGAAGATCAGGCGATGGCTGAACATCGTCCATTGGTTCTTGGGAACCAGCTTCATCAACGCGAATTCCACTTTGACCGGATCCTCTTCGGCGGTGAGCCCCAGCCGGCGGCTGAGACGGCCGACGTGCGTGTCCACCGTAATGCCCGGGACGCCGAATGCGTTGCCGAGGATGACGTTGGCAGTCTTGCGGCCGATGCCGGCCAGGGGAACAAGCTCGTCAAGCGTGCCAGGCACTTCGCCGCCATGCTTCTCGACGATCGCTTTGCAGCACGCCTTGATGTTGCGAGCCTTGTTGCGGAAAAATCCGGTCGACTGAATGGCCTTTTCCAGCTCCTGCTGATCTGCGTGCGCGAAGGCCGCGGCGTCGGGATAGCGGCGGAAAAGGGCAGGGGTGACCATGTTGACGCGCGTGTCGGTGCATTGCGCGGACAGGATGGTGGCCACGAGCAGTTGCAGCGGATTGCTGTAATGCAGGGCGCAATGGGCGTCGGGGTAGAGCTTGGCAAGCCCTTTGAGGAGTTTGGTTGTTCGCTGGGGTAGTGGGTCCATCCCGATGATGTAGGGGCTGAAGAGTGAAGAGTGAAGAGTGAAGAGTGAAGAGTGAAGAGTGAAGAGTGAAGAGTGAAGAGTGAAGAGTGAAGAGTGAAGAGTGAAGAGTGAAGAGTGAAGAGTGAAGAGTGAAGAGTGAAGAGTGAAGAGTGAAGAGTGAAGAGTGAAGAGTGAAGAGTGAAGAGTGAAGAGTGAAGAGTGAAGAGTGAAGAGTGAAGAGTGAAGAGTGAAGAGTGAAGAGTGAAGAGTGAAGAGTGAAGAGTGAAGAGTGAAGAGTTGTGATTTCTTTCACTCTTCACTCTTCACTCTTCACTCTTCCTTCACCGTTCGCTCAGGAACTTCTGCGTTGCTTTCCACATTCCGTGGTCCGCGCCATCTTCTTGCAGGCCCATCGGCCTCGCTCGAGTGCGGGCGACGTCATCCGAGGCTTGCTGGATCAGCCTAAAATGCAGATACCACATCGCGCCGCTCAGCGAGCCGTCCTTGTCGTAAACGAATAACGGCACGCCCTCGCTGTCGGCGACAATCCGATTGAATTCGTCAATGATCTTCTTGGAAAGGATCTGCGGCGACACCTCAAGAGCCACGAAACGCATGCCACGGCTTTCGACCTGTTTGCGGTCGGCGGTGTCGAAGGCCCCGGTGTCATGCAGATAGAGCACGGTTTTGAAGCCGTTGCTCCGCAGCCAATCCAAACCGTCGTCGAGCGACGGCCGTCGGCCATTGGCAACCTTGTCATAAGCCCGCACGAACTTCGGAATACCCACGGGCGCGGTGGGAGGCTCTTTCGATTCCACGCCCTCTTCAACCCTGGGCGGATTCCCCTTGCCGGGGGTACTCGCGTCGAAAGGACTTGGGCCTTTCCTGCCGGCGTCTGGGTTTTCCTCGACTTCGGGCGGATAGAGCCGGACCGCCGGCGCTGAACCGGCATTCCAGGTCAGGCTCTTTTGCAATTCGGCGGAATCAACGCTCTTGCTGTAGACACCCACGGGCGCCGGGGGTTCGGGCAGCCACTGCGCACTGCCCGGCGGGGGCGGAGCCATTGGTCCAGGTCCAGGCCCTGGTCCCGGTGGTGGCACTGGCCCAGGACCGACCGGGCCGGGCGGCGCGAAAATAGGCGGCCGTGGATCGGAACCTGGCGTGCAGGTCTTGCAGCCCACTGCCCAGCTCAAGCCCGCCCCGATCAGCGCCAATGTCGTTAGTCGTCTCATCCCGCACCTCGCATCCAAAATGGGCATGGTTCAAAAAGAGCCTATCCGAAAAAGGGGTCAGGCACCGTTGCCGGAACGGCCCGAAGGGTGCTTCGCACAACGGTGCCTGACCCCTTTTTCGGATAGGCTCAATGGGGCCTGGCACCTTTTTGAACCCAACCGATTGTAGCGCGCGAACGCCGGTCGACATGAGCAAACTCATTTACAAAACGAAAAAGGCTCGCCGCCGACCGAACGGTGGTAGCGTTTGTGCCGGGTGTGAGGGCTGCCGGTCAGTTCTGAATGGCTTCTTGCTCCGCAATCACGGCGTGCTCCGTCAGCTTGGCGGCCGTGACGCCGATGCGCTCGAAGCAGTCGGCGACGATGCTGTTGGGGGCGGTCAGCAAGCTGATGAGCATGTCCATGGGCGTGATGGAGCCGCGGCGATGGTGGCTGGCACGCACCTGCGCTTCGCGCAGCAGTCTGATGGCGTTGTCCGATAGAAATTCCCGGTGCAAGGTCAGCACGGGGTCGAGGTCGCCGGCTTCCTGGTGAAACAGCTCCTGAAACTGGCCGAGCAGTTTCGAGAGATCGGCCCCAAGGCGGTCGCCCCAGGCGTGGATCACGGGATCGGGGTCGGCCAACAACCCCATGAAAATGTGCGGACTGCGCACGCAATCCCAACGGGTTTCTCGCGCCAGGCGAATGGCTTCGTCCAAAGCCTTTGCCGCCGGCGCGGTTAGCATGCCGGGACGGACCTTGCCGCCCGGCAAAAAAACGTCATCTAACGGTTGATCTTGGATCGACATAATGCCTTCCCTAGTGTGTGCCGATCAGGAAGCCCTCTTTAAGATTATGGTGAATACCATGTATTGACACAAGAAAACAACCAGATTCCAACAAATGGTGCTTAATAACCAGTGGAATTTTGTGCATTATCGTTTTGGGTGGCACGCCCTGAGGCACTCCGAAGGGCGTGCCACCCAGGCTGATCAGGTTTGCGCCACTTTAGGCGCGAAGCTGACCCAAATCTCCCCGAAAGGCTCCGGTTGCTCGGCGATAACCTGGTTGGCTTTCATCAGTTCCAAAATTGCCAAAAACATTCCCAGCAACCGGCCACGCGTGTGCGGCGGCACAAAAACCTCGGTGAAGGACATGCGCGGCCTGGAAGCGAGCAGCTCCAGCAGACGTTCCATATGGACGTGCAGCGGCGTGTCGTCCAGCACGATTTGCTGCGGCTCCAGGGCCTTGGTTTCGCGCATCAGGCGGCCAAAGGCGCTGACCAAATCCCACAACTCGACGTGTCTGAGCGGTTGTTGGTCGGGACTGAGCGTTGCCGGGGCCTCGGCGGCTTGCCTGGGCACGCGGGCCAGTTGCTTTTCGGCCTGGGCTTCGAGCAGGGCCGCGGCGTCCTTGAATTTCTTGTATTCCACCAGCTGCCGAACCAATTCCAATCGGGGATCCGCTTCCTCCTCGGCTTCCTCCTCGAAGCGCGGCAGCACCATTTTGCTTTTGATTTCGGTCAGGGTGGCCGCCATGACCAGGAACTCGCCGGCCCAGTCGACGTCGATAAGCTTGATGAGATTGAGGTATTCCAGGAATTGCTCGGTGATCTGGGCGATCGGCAAATCGCACACATCCACCTCGTGGTGCTTGACGAGATAGAGCAGCAGATCGAGCGGGCCGTGGAAGGATTCCAGTTCCACGAGGTAGTCCATGCCCGCTCCCCATTAACACCAATAGGACTTATAGGTCCCTTGGGTCCTATAAGTCCTATTGGGATTTATCGTCCTATCCCACAATTTGCTCAATCGGCTGGGCGCCAATTTCCGCGATCCGGATGGGCCGGCCGACGTTGGACATGTTCTGCCTGGTCGGGTCGATGCCCAGGGCCTGGCGATGGTGGCGATGAAGTCGGGCACCGAGGTTGGCCGTCGCCTTCGACGGTGGTGCCGTCGGCGCTGGTTCGGCCGATGACCTGGCCGCCGCGAATGCCGCCGCCGGCCAGCACCGTGGACCAGGCGTTGGGGAAATGGTCGCGGCCTTGCTGCCCGGTTGATCTGCGGCGTGCGGCCGAATTCGCCCATCCACACGATCAGCGTCGAATCGAGCAGGCCGCGGTCGCTGCAGGTCTTCCATCAGCGTGCCCCAGGCCGGGTCGAGGATCTCGCTCAGCCGCTGCACGTTGTCGAAATTGTGCTGGTGCGTGTCCCAGCCGATGCCGTTGACGCCGAAGTGCCCAGGCTCACCTCGACAAACGGCACGCCCCGCTCGACCAGCCGGCGGGCCAGCAAACAGCCCTGGCCGAACAGATTGCGGCCATAGGCGTCGCGAATGCGAGCGGGTTCCTCATCGAGGTTGAACGCCGTCGATGCCGCCGTGCGCATCAGACGCACCGCCCGCTCATAGGCCGTGTGGTGGCTGGCCGGCGACAGGCCGGGATGGCGGGCGACGAAATCGCGCTCCATCTCTTCCAGCAGGCCGATGCGGGCGTCGAGCTGGGCCCTGTTGACGCCGGCGGGCGGCGTCAGGTCCTGGACACGCAGAGCTTGCTCGTAGTTGTTCTGGCTCAGGCTGCATGGGGCCGAATTGGTTGACGTCGCCGACCATCAGCGGGGCATACTGCGGGCCGAGGAAGCCGGGGCCGTAGGCCGCCGGGCTGAACAGCCGGATAAGGGGCGATGCTGACGAAATTCGGCAGCGGATTCTTGTCGCTGCCCAGCTCCTTGGCCACCAGCGAGCCGAGCGTCGGATACTGGATCGGCCCCTGCGGCAAATAGCCGGTGCGCATCAGGAAAGTGCCGCGGCCGTGGTCGCCTTCCCGGCGTGCTCATCGAGCGGATGATGGCCATGTCGCTTCATCTTGCGGGCGAGCTTGGGCAGGTGCTCGCTGATGCGGATGCCGGGCACGGCGGTTGGGATCTCCTTGAACGGTGCCGCCGTTGGCGTGGCCCGGCTTGAGGTCGAAGGTGTCCATCTGGCTGGGGCCGCCGTTCATCCACAGCAGGATGCACGAGCGTTTGCGGCTGCGGATCGCTGGCGGCTGTGTTGGGCCAGCGCCTCGAGCCAGCCGGACATCGAGTAGCCGACGACGCCGGCGGCGGAGAGCTTGAGGACGTCCCGACGAGAAAGCTCGGGCGTCAACGCGGAAGCGGCGCGAAATGCCATGGTGTTCTTTCCTTGAAGTGAGGTGGTGGGTTGGGCAAGCAACCAGCCGCCCGTACGCGCCACCCGGTGCGGTTCGCCATCAGGAGGTTTGTCTACGGAGCAAATTCTAGCAGGGTGGGTGGCGGGTTAGCAATGGTTAAATTGATTAAAACTTAATCACGAAAGCACGAAAGACGAAAACACGAAAAAAGGAAGAGTGCAAAAAGAGCTAAAGGACGATGCGTTTGATGACCAAGGTAGGGGCGTTGAAGTTCAAAAGAAGGCCCACATGAAGGCCCGTTGCTTTGAGGTAGGACTTGACCTGAGCGTAATGAATGTCCTCCAGGGCCTTCACTGCCTTCAATTCCACGACGATTTCGCCGCCGACGATTAGATCGATTTTGTGGAGTCCGACTTCCTGATCCTCGAAAAAAATGTGAATCTCCTTTTGCTCCTCAAATGAAAGGCCACGATGGCTGAGCGCGATTTCCATCGCTTTTTGATATATGCTTTCCAAAAATCCTGGTCCGAGCGCCTTATGCACCGCCACCGCCGCCTCCAAAATCTTCCCCGACAATGCCTCGAATTCATGTCCCACATTACCCTCCTTCTTCTTTTTTTTCGTGTTTTCGTCTTTCGTGCTTTCGTGATTCTGTTTTTTGCCGAATATCACAAATGCAACTCCACCACGTCCTTATCGTGCAGCACATGATCGCGCTTCACCGTTTGCCCGTCGAAGACGCCGGTGCCCCAGATGCGGGCCGATTTCAGGCTGTCCGCAAAGTCGCGGTGCACGCAGGCCGCCATGTCCACCAAGGTGCTGCCGATCGGGCATGTATAGGGTGAAGTCATGTCCGCCGGCTTGCCCGGCTGTTTGGTGTAAACGCGGATCACGTTGAGGAATTGATAGATGGCGGCTCGCAGCTCCTCCAACCCCGTGCCGTGCTCGGCAGCCGTGACGTGAATCGGGAAACGCTTGCCGAACATCTCGCGGACGATCTCCAGCCGTTCCTCCGCACCAGGTTGATCGCATTTGTTGGCGACCAGCAACGTCCTGACGTGCTGGATCGTGAGGTCGTCGCTGGCCTGGGGTAATTCGCCGGCAAGCACCGTCTTGGTCTGCGCCAGCCGTTCCAGGACCGCCTCGGCGGCGAAGGGGCCGTCGTCGTCGCCGAGGTCCACGATCAGCAGGGCATTGTCGGCGGTCCGAACCATGCTGGACAGATAGCCTTCCATGAAATCGGCGGTGATCGGCGGCGTGTCGATGAGCTGCACGCGGACGTCTTCCCATTCCATCATGCCGGCATGCGGCTCGCGGGTGGTGAACGGATAGGGCGCCACCTCCGGCGTGGCGCGGGTCAGCCGGGTCAGCAGCCGGCTCTTGCCGACGTTGGGGCCGCCGACGATCACGTATTGCCCCGCGCCCTGCTTGGGGATCTTGTAGCTGACGCCGGCCTTTCTTCGGGTTTTTGCGTTCCGTCTCGACCTCGTCCTTGGCGTCGCTCATCTTGGTCTTCAGTTCGGCCTGCAGCTTCTCGCTGGCCTTGTGCTTGGGCACCAGCGTGCACATCTTCTTCAGGCACTCGAGCCGCTCCTCGGCGGTCTGCGCCTTCTTGTACTCGGCTTCGGCTTCGTAGATATTGCGGGGTGAGATTGGCGGCCATGGTTGGTGTTTCGTAATCAAAAGGGGACAGGCCCGTTGCCGGACGGCTCGTCAGGTGCTTCGCACAACGGGGCCTGTCCCCTTTTTCACGAAACACCAACTCGTATACTAAGCGGCACGGCCCGTGACTGACAACTGACAACTGAAAAGCAACCACCGACATGCCTGATTTATTCGATCAAATCCAGGAAGCGAAACGTGCGATTCAAAGCCGTTGGGCAGGCAAGCCGCGCTTCGGCATCATCCTCGGCACCGGGCTGGGCGGCCTGGCCGAGGACATCCAGGCCGAGGCGTCTTTCCCTACGACGACATTCCGCACTTCCCCGTCTCCACCGTGCAATCGCACGCGGGCCGGCTCGTCTGCGGCAAGCTCGCCGGCAAGACCGTCATGGCGATGGAAGGCCGCTTCCACTTCTACGAAGGCTATACGCTCCAGCAGATCACCTTTCCCGTGCGCGTCATGAAGGCGCTGGGCTGCGAGGTGCTGATCGTCAGCAACGCCTGCGGCGGCATGAATCCGCAGTACGCCAAGGGCGACATCATGGTCATCGAGGACCACATCAACCTGATGGGCGACAATCCGCTGATCGGCACCAACGACGACCGCCTCGGCATTCGCTTCCCCGACATGTGCCAGCCCTACGACCGGGAACTGATCGCCCTGGCCCAGAAGCATCGCCCTGGAGGAAAAGATCGTCTGCCACAAGGGCGTCTTCGTGGCGGTGCCGGGGCCGAACCTGGAGACGCGGGCCGAATATCGCTTTCTGCGCGGCATCGGCGCGGACGTGGTCGGCATGTCCACGGTGCCGGAGGTGATCGTCGGCGTTCACGCGCGGACTGCGGAACCTCGGGCTTTTCGGTCATCACCGACATGTGCCTGCCCGACGCGCTGGAACCGGCGGAACTGGACGAAATCATCGCCGTCGCCAACGCGGCCGAGAAAAAACTGCGCGTGCTCGTCCGCCGCCTTGTCGGGGAGCTGTCGTGAAACGCGACGCGCTAGCGCTGACCTGGGCGATGGTCTTTCCCAGCGCGATGACCTGGGTGTATTTCGTCGCCGTGGCTTCGCAGGGAACGGGGCCTAATCAGGCGGTGATGGTCGCCTACTTCGCGGGCAAGATCATTCAATTCTGCTTTCCGGCCATCTATGTCGGACTCACGGATCGCCAAAGTCTGCGGCCATCTTTGCCGAAGTTTCGAGGTCTGGCCTTCGGGTTGGCTTTCGGCCTGATCGTCGGCGTGGCGGCCCTGACGATTTACCATGGCCTGCTCAAAGACTCACGCTTCTTGAGCGCGACGCCTGAAAAAGTGCTCGGCAAGCTGCGTGAAAGCGGCTACGACAGCCTCGCCGGTTTCATTGGCATGGCGTGTTTCATCTCGATTGGGCACAGTTTGCTGGAAGAGTATTACTGGCGCTGGTTCGTCTTCGGCTGGCTCAATCGCCACATGCGCACGTGGTTGGCGCTGGTACTGGCGAGCCTGGGCTTCATGGCGCATCACGTGATCGTCTTAGCCGTCTTTTTTCCGGGGGTTCGGCAGTTCTTCACGCTGGTGGTGCCGTTTTCGTTGGGCATTGCCATCGGAGGAGGGGTGTGGTGCTGGCTTTATGCCCGGACGGGATCGATTTACGCGCCGTGGCTGAGCCATGTGCTGATCGATGCCGCAGTGATGCTGATTGGCTATGACATGGTCGCGGATAAGCTTGGTTGACATAGTGGTAGGCACACTCCGTGTGCCGTTGAGAGCGCAAACGGCACACATAGTAGTAGGCACACTCCGTGTGCCGTTGAGAGCGCAAACGGCACACGGAGTGTGCCTACTACTAGAGGTCCTCGTCCTCTTCATCTTCCGCCAAAAACTTCTTCGGGTCGATGCTGTGGGGCTTGCCAGGCGGCCGGCGTTCGGCGGTGCCTGGCTTGGCCAACCCCGCACGCTCAAGCAGCGATTGGCTCAGCACATCTTCGTCTCCGGGATCAATGATGTCCTGGGCACGGGCCCCGGCGGGCGGATCGTACTCGATGGTGTATGTCTTCTTGGCGATGGTGATCTTCTCGCCGGGATGCAGCACCTTCTTGGGCACGCGGATGCCGTTGACCTTGATGCCATTGGTGCTGCCCATATCGCGGATCAGCCAGAACCCTTCCTGAAACGACAGCTCGCAATGCACTCCCGACACATTAGGCAGCCGCAAGCATATATCGCAGGAATCGCGGCGGCCGATGGTCAGCACTTCACGAATCAGCGGGATATTATCGCCGCCGCCTTCGGGCACCAGCTCACCATTTGGCTTCACACTCATGATCCGGATACCTCTTTCACTGACCCTTTAACACTGCGCAGCGCCGTCGTCCACCCTTCCTGCAATGGCACAGGCTGGAAGCCTGTTCTACAAGTAGCACAGGCTTCCAAGCCTGTGCCGTTTCTTTTGGAGCTTCCGGATGCTTGACTGCGGCCGCCATCCTTTTGATGATGAACACTGGCAGCTTGGTTCCCTGTTCCTGGTATTTTCTCATGGCACAAGGCGAAACTCGCCGCCCCTGGTGGTTTGCTCCCGGCCGGCGTTACTACCGGCTAAGCCAGTTCTTGCGCAGCGTTTTGGCGGCAAAGTCTGGCGGGTCACCGTCGACGCCGGCTTCACCTGCCCCAATGTCGACGGCGCCGTGGCCGTGGGCGGCTGCGTTTATTGCGACAATCGCAGCTTCAGCCCCAACCGCCGCCTGCCCCACGTCGACGTTCGGGCCAGGTCGAGCGCGGCGTCCGCATTCTTGAGAAATACTATGGCGCCGACCGCTTTCTCGTCTACTTTCAGGCCGCCACCAATACCTACGCCCCTGTCGACAAGCTCGCGCAGGCTCTTCGACGAGGCCTTGGACCACCCCCAAATCGTGGGCCTGATAATCGGCACACGGCCAGATTGCGTGGCGCAGGATGTTCTTGAACTTGTGCAATCGTACACCGCCGAGCGCTTCGTCAGCCTGGAGTTGGGTTTGCAGACCATTCACGAGCGTTCCCTGGCATGGATGAACCGTGGCCACGACGTGGGCACCTTTGTCGATGCCGTCAGGCGCTGCCAGGGCCGGGGCTTTGAAGTCGGCACCCATGTCATCCTGGGACTCCCCGGCGAATCGCGCGAGGACATGCTGGCGACGGCTCAGACCCTGGCCGGTCTGCCCGTGGATGCGGTCAAGATCCACAATCTGCACGTCGTCCGCGACACGCCCCTGGAAAAGATGTATCACGCCGGCGAGGCGCCGATGCTCGAGCGGGCGGAATACGTCAGCATTGTTTGTGATTTCCTGGAACGGCTGCCTCCCACCATGGTGATTCAACGGCTCAGCGGCGACGCACCTCCGGAATACCTGGTGGCGCCGACCTGGTGTCTCGACAAACCCGGCTTGCTCGCGGCGATCGATCAGGAACTCGAGCGCCGCGATAGCTGGCAAGGCCGATTGTTCCAACCTGTCAAGGCCCCGCCCGCGGCGCCGGCAGCCATTTCATTACCGCTGGTCCGCATGGATTAGATTCTGCCGCAAACCGAGTCCATGGAGGGGAACCATGAACTCGGTCGCGGCAGAGAGGGGGGACAGACAGTTCATTACCCTTGCAAGGGTCTCCTATCATTCCCCATTTCACACTGGGCTGCCAGGTCAAAAAAAGCAGTTTGGGTAAGATTGGCAGGCGGGGCGGCGTTTTTCGCGTAATTGACGGCAAATCCAGAGTGCTTGGCATGATGTGTCATGTCCCCTTTATGGCTTGCGACGGCCATAGCCACTGATTACAATTGCGGAGGGAGAACTACCATGGCTATTGTCGAAGAATGCGTGCGACCCCTGAGAAACGGCGACAAGCTTAGCCGCGAGGAGTTTCTGCGCATCTGGGAAGCTCATCCCGGAATCAAAAGGGCGGAATTGATTGGAGGAGTTGTATACATGCCCTCGCCTCTATCGTTTTCCCATGGGAATGAAGATTTTGAGGTCGGTGGGTGGATGTATTATTACAGTGTTCACACCGCTGGCACAGCTGGCTGTTTCAATACGACATCTTTCATCCTGGATGATGTCCCGCAGCCCGACGTGAATTTGCTGATACTGCCGGAGTTTGGCGGAGGGTCCTGGATAGAAAAGGGCTATGTCGCCGGCGTGCCGGAGATGCTCACGGAAGTGTGCCTTTCCTCGGTCGATTACGATCTGCACGAAGAAATTGGAATTGTACCAGACCGCGAAGATTCCGGAGTACCTGGCCATCCTCGTTCAGGCCCGGGAAATCCGCTGGCATATCCTTGAAAACGGGGCTTACCAATTGCTCCAGCCGGACGCCGACGGCATTCACCGCTCGCGAGTCTTCCCCGGTTTGTGGCTGGATGGCGCTGCGCTGCTGGCAGGCGACAAAGTCCGCGTCTTGGCCAAGCTCGAAGAGGGCCTGCGCTCGCCGGAGCACCAAGCGTTCGTGGAAAAACTTGCCCGCCGTCGGCAGGAAAAAAATAGCTAAATTCGCAATTTGCCCCGTCTGTCGCCGGCGCATCGAGCTCGCGATTGACCGCCGGCCCGATGCGCTTCGCCGCCCAGTCCAAGGCGCTGTCCAGGTCCACGGCGGCGACGTCGACCGTGACCTGGCCGAACGGCACCAGGCGAATGACGATATGGCATTGAATTCTCAGTTCGCCGCATGCGCCGTCCAATCCGGCCAGCTTCACATTGATCCGGCCGATCCGGGAACAGTAGCGGGCAAGGATAAACAACAGCCTCCTTTCAATCGCATCGCGTAAACCGGGGTCGACTTCAAGGCCCTGGTTACGGATTGATAGCTGCATAGTAAATTTCCCTCTCGTCAATGGTGTTTTCCGCCGCTGCCGCCGGCGCCGATCCACGCAGCTCTTCACGCAGGATGAGGACGCGCGGCGGCGCTTCAATGCCGATCCGCACCCGATTGGCTTTGACCTCCAGGATCACAAAGGTCACGTCCTCGCCGATGCGCACCCTCTCGCCGCACTTTCTGGATAGCACTAACATCGCAAACCCTCCTTGAATAATGAAACGTGCAATCGCCTCTTCTTCCCTTTTCCGGCCTCGCACAGCGTTTGTACCCGGACTCACGAAAAAGAGCAAATCGAAGAATTTGGATTGAAGCATTGAAAAAACCGATGTATGCTAACCGGCATGAAATGGCTCAACTACCATCATTTGCTCTACTTCTGGACGGTGGCCCGCGAGGGCAGCATCGTTCGCGCCTGCGCCCAGTTGCACCTGACCCAGCCGACAATCAGCGGCCAACTTCGCACGCTGGAAAAAAGCTTGGGCGCCAGGCTCTTCGACCACGTGGGCCGGCAACTTGTGCTCACCGAAACCGGCCGGATGGTTTACCGGTATGCTGAGGAGATTTTCGCCCTGGGCCGCGAGTTGCAGGACACCCTCGACGGCCGGCCGGCGGGGCGGCCGTTGCGGCTGGTCGTCGGCGTGGCGGAAAGCCTGCCCAAGCTCATCGTCTATCGGCTGATTGAGCCGGCCCTGCATTTGCCTGAAGCGGTGCAAATCGTCTGTGAGCCCGGCAACCCGGAAGATTTGCTGGCCCAGCTCGCGCTGCACACATTGGATGTGGTGCTGACCGATGCGCCGGTCAGTCCAGCCACCAAAATTCGGGCCTTTAACCATTTGCTCGGCGAGTGCGGCGTGGCCCTGTTTGGCACGGCGGCGCTGGTGGCCAAATATAAGCGCGGCTTCCCGCAATCGCTGAATGGGGCCCCTTTTTGCTGCCACCGGAGACCACGGTGCTGCGGCGGTCGTTGGAGCAATGGTTTGACGCCGAGGGCATCCACCCACTGATTCGCGGCGAGTTTGCCGACCCGGCGTTGATCAAGGTCTTTGGCCAGTACGGGGCCGGCATCTTCGCGGTGCGCACAGCGGTGGAAAAAGAAACCATGCAGCAGCACAAGGTCAAGTTGCTGGGGCGCGTCGAGTCGATTCGGGAACGATTCTATGCCATTTCTCTGGAGAGAAAGCTCAAACACCCAGCGGTGGTGGCCATTACGGCGGCGGCGCGGGAGAAGCTGTTCGCGTGAGCACAAAAAATGTTCAACTTTCCAAATTCACCGAAGCCTCCCCCTGTTTCCAGGCAGTACTATGAAGACGCGGAGGTGCCTCTTGGAGTGTAACAGCGAATGGCGACTGGAGGCCTTCATCCGATCCTGCGATTTATCCGTGAGCTCGTGCGCCTGGACGATTCAGGCGACCGAGCAGACGCCGAAGTGGTGGAGCGATTCGCGGCTTACGGCGGCGAGGCCGCATTCGCGGCAATTGTTGAGCGGCACGGCCCCATGGTGTTCGGCGATGGAGCTCGCGCAAATGAGGATTATGCGCGACCGTCAGGCCAAGAAGTGAAGGGCCGGCTGCACGCGATCATTTTCCGCCAAAAGGCAGTGCTTCAACCCGAACTCTACGGCGTGACAAAGCACTAACTTCCACAATACCAGACAACTTCACCTCAATCTGCTCCGTTTGTTTTGCCTCAGTCGAATCTGGAAAAGCAGAACTGCCCCGTATTTCCTTTGACACATGCATGCTGTTGCCCATAAAATCCCCACCTGGGTGCTATTTCGATTTTCCCACTCGCGGATCGTTCAAGTGCTTATCGACAGCAGTCATCGCGGTTGGATCGCTGCCACCATCCTTGCGTTGGTGCTTACCGCTGGCCTTTATTGGTGGGTGAATGCCAACGCGTTCGAGCCGCTGACCGGCGGCACGACTGCCGGCCTGTGGTTTGGTGTGGCCGGCACATTGTTGATGGTGTTTGCCGGGCTCTTGTCGTTGCATCGGCGGCTGGCGCGTTGGCCATGGTTGCCGCGGCGGTCATGGATGCTCAAAGGGCACATTTGGCTGGGCCTGTTAAGTTTTTGGCTGATCCTCTGCCATAGCGGATTTCACTGGGGAGGCACGCTCGAACGGGTCCTCTGGGTGGTTTTCGGCACTGTGGTCATCAGCGGCGTCGTGGGGTTGGTGCTGCAGAAGGTGCTGCCCCACCTGATGACCGAGCGCATCACGGAAGAGACGCCCTACGAACAGATGCCCTATCGATGCCAGCAGTTGACCCGCCGGGCGGTGCAGGTGGCCGAGACCGTTTGCGGGCCGCGCGTGGACGCTTCCCAACCCGCCACGGCACGCAGCCAGTTGCGCGACTATTTCGACGGTGAAATCGCACCCTTTCTCGCGGGCACCGCGCCGCCGTCTTTAATGCTTTTCAATGCCGCCCGCGTTCGAGAGCGGTTCGCCCAATTTCTCGCCTTGCCGGAACTGGCGGACGAACGGTCCAAGGTTACGGAGCTTAAAGAACTGTACGATCAACGCCTGCAAATCGCGGTGCAGCAGCGATTGCACCACTGGTTGCACGCCTGGCTGCTGATTCACATCCCCCTGTCCATGGCGCTGCTGGTGCTCGGCGCGGCACATATTGTGATGTCGCTTTATTATTAAAAAGTCTCCAAAAAAAGGGGTCAGGCACCGTTGCCGGAACGGCCCGGAGGGTGCTTCGCACAACGGTGCCTGACCCCTTTTTTTGGAGGCTTTCAGCCCCGGACTGCGTTTACCCTCATCGCCGCGTCATGCGGGCAAGCCGTGACGCATGCTGGGCCTGTCGGCAATGTGCTGCACAGGTCGCATACCACCGCTTTGGATGTGACCAGCTTGATTTCCACCGCGGCGCTGTCGGCATCGCGCTCGGCGTCAAGGCGGAGGGCGAACAGTGTCTGGCCGGTCGGCTGCGGCGGCCGCGGCACCAGCACCGCCAGCAAGTTGTCGCCGGGCCTGACAAACTGCTCCGCCGGGCCAAAGGTGAATTTGCGTTTGCCCTGGCGCATTTTTTCCTCGGTGCGCAGCTCCACGCCATTCAGCCATACTCTGGCCTGGTCCGACGGCGCCGTCAGCTCCAGCTGAAAACGACCGTCTGCGCGGTAGTCGCTTGGTTGAATCGGAAACGCGCGGCGGAAGGCTACCGCTGCGCGGGACCCATATCCCGGCAACCCCGTGAGGCCTTCCTCAAACATCGTATCGTCGATGAAGGGCGTAGCCGCGACGGGCCAGGATTTGTCGTCAAAGTCCAGCCGGGTCCACGTCTCGCCCGGCAGGGCGGGAGCATGACTCCAGCCGTGGACCGAAGCGGGCACCATGCCGGTGTCGTACATTTGGATCGAGCCATAAGGGCACTGCTTGGCGCAGCCTGTCGCAGCCGATGCACCAATCCCGGATCAATATCTCTTTGTTGTCGCCGCGCTGAATCGAGTTCACCGGGCAGCCGATCATGCACACCGGGTCGAGGCACGATCGGCACGTGGCCGGCACCAGGTATTGTCCCTGGCGGGGGCCAATCAAGAAAAGACGGCTGTGACCGTCGTCATGCGTTTCAACACAGGCCCGGACGCACTCATCGCAGCGCGTGCAGCGATCGAGGTCGATGAGCATCAGCTTTTGGCCCTCGACCAGGCCGAGTTGTTCACCGCGCGGGGAATGGAGCAATCCCCGATCGACTCGCCCGATGGCGGCCGTCGTGCCCTGACGGTCGGCACGCTGCTTGTCGGCGCCGCGGCGCTGGGCTGCCAACTCTTCAAGCCGTTGGCGCATGTGGGGAAGCCGCTCGAGCATTTCATCGACGAACTGCTTGTTGATGCGAAACAACTGAACTCGGCCTACTTCCCGCTTGGGGTCGTTTTTGGGGTGGTTGTAGGTCACCAGCGTCGCGGTCCGAGGCGAGTTGGTCAGCAAGCCGATTTCGCCCAGGACTTCATTGCGCGAGCGATAGGACAGGATGTTGGGCAGCCCCGAAGGCCGCGGCAAACCGGCCAGGGCTTTGGGACACAGCTTTTCAAGCACCAGCCGATTCAAACAGCGGTTCCAGCGGTGGAAATCGAAATCGCTCCAAAGCTGCCCCTCGGCAAGCATGGGCAACAACAGCCCGGCCAAATTGGCATTGCCCAGGGCCGCGTCGCTGCCGGCCTGGGTCAGCAAAAAGATCTCGCTGCGCAGCAATGCATTGAGGGCCTCAACGACAGCCTCGCGGTCAACCTGGCCAAGCTCGACGGTTCGGCCCTGGCGCAAACGATCCTGAATCGGGGTGGGAAGCCGATCCCAAACGGTGCGGGCTGGATCGTCCGGCTTCTTGTCGTCGGCGACGAGTTGCGTGGAGAGTTTTTTCCAATCGGCAAAATCCGCCAAGGCGAAGACCTTGTCGCCTGCAGCGGTGTCGTTTTTGATGCCTGGGAAAGCTTTGGTATCGAGCGTGCTCAGCACCAGGCGATTGCACCGCACCAGGCCGCTAATGCCGGCGTGGTCAACCGACGCCAGCATTTTCCAGACCCGCGGCACCAGCTTTTCCGCCTCGACGACTGCCCTTGCTTCGGGTGCATTGCGCCAGGTGGGCGTGGCGATAATGCGGTTGATTGCCTTGACAATATCCTTGGCTGCAAAGGTTCCTGGCACCTTTTCCAGCGGCCCTAAATGGGCGGGGTCGATGACGGTATTGGGGGGCAACAGCCAGGACACGCCTTTGACGACCTTGATGATGCCATTGCCGATTACGTAGAGGCAATCCGCCTCTTCGTGTTCGTCGCAGATCAGGCTGCCAGGTTCATATTCCTTGAATTCCATGTCGCGGCCAATGCGGGCCAGCTCGGGTTCGGGCAGGTCGGCGAACAGGGAGATTTCCCGGAGGGCGCTGTTGATGAGCCGTTGCCGTTGGGCGGCTTCCACGCGCGCCTGGTAGGCGGTGTCCTTGCCCATGAGATCCAAAATGTTGCGCATCAGCTCCACCGCGAAGGCATCTCGCGTCATGGTAATGGTCGCCGACCGGGGTGTGCGATTGAGGCAACTGATTTCGCCAATCAGTTCCCCGTCGTAAAGGCTGCACAGCCGGCTTTCGTAATCCAGGTCGCGCGGCCCCTCGCCTGGAATGACGGTGGGATTCCGGGCAGCTTTGGTGCGCTGCGGTGTGAACATTCGCCCGAGCCAACCGAACCAGCCGCGCGGCGGGGCCGTTTGCGAACGAAAGGCGCGGCAAGCGGGCCAACGCCGTGCGCCGCACGCCATCCGCGTCGGCGGCCGCCACATGCAGACCGCGTGCCAGTGCAGGCTCGGTGGGCTCCAGCAAATCAGCCAATTGCCGTTGCCGATCGGCCGGGGCGCCGGTCAGCTCATTCAAGATCGACAAATGCCCGCCATCCGCCCGTTGGCGGGCTTGCTCGATCAGCCATGCCAGATCGGGACCCTGAGGTTTTTCCGCAAGTTCTTGCTGCCGCTGCTTCAACCAGGCGTCGAAACGGTTGCAAACCGCGGGCAGCTTGGTCAGTTCGTCGTCGAGAAGGGCCAGTGCCGCCTGCTGTTTTTCCTGTTCGCGTTCCAAGGACCCTTGTTTCTTTTCGAGTTCTTTCCTGTCTTTTTCAGGCAGGTCCTTGCGGCCAAGTTGTTCGAGGAGAGCTTGCAGGTCGCTGGCCGTTTTGGCAGCGGCGGCGGCGGTTTTCTCTCGGTTGGCAGGCCCGTCTTGCAAGCACTTGACGGCAAAATCGCGGAGCGCGGCAATCTCAGCCAGGGGCACAAAGCAAAACGCGGACCAACCCGGCTCGCCATGGGTGCAAACCTCCTCGCCCGCGCGGAAAAACCGCAACTTGCAAGCTCCGGGATATTTGTCAAGTGACGGCGCGGACTTGAGCTGGGAAAAGGGCGCCAACCGCGGCAGCAGATGCAACGGCAGATCCACGTCGTCGGAGCGTGAATCAAGTGCGGCAGGGGGATTTACAATCTTGGCCATTAGCGCTTGCAATCCTCTATTTTCATTTTACCCTGCCAGGCTTCCGATCCGTCGTGGTGATGGAACTGGTGACACTCCAGGCAATCGGCCCGCGCAAATCCAGTCCGAGCTTGGTGACAAGCCTGGCAGCTCGCCAGCTTGGGCATCAGCACGTCTTTGCGGTTTTCGCTGGTCGTCGCTCCTTCATGGCATGCCGTGCATTGGAGCAAACGATGGGCCTGATGGTCGAAGATCGCGTGCTCAAACCAGCGTCTGGGGATCCTGGGTTGACCGAAATCGGGCAACCCATCCGCGCCCCGTTCCTTTTTCGCCGACCCCGCGTGGCAGTGAGCACAACCCCCGGTTTTGTCGAAAAACAGCGCCTCGGCCTGTTTCCACTGGTCGTTGACCCAATCCATCTGGCCTTGCGTGGCTGGCTCGCCGCGGCGTTGCAACCCTGGCAGGACCTGCCAGTCCTCAAACGGCATCGAAGGGAGCTTCAATACCCCAGCGTTTTCCTGCGCGAATTTTAGATATCGTTCTCGCGTTGCCGCTCGGACCATCGATGCCGTTTGCCCCTTGGCGGGATGCATAACCGGTGCCTTCTGAAATGCCCGCACTGGTGTTTTCAACACATCAGGGATATCGTCGGATAGCAACTTCAACGGCAGCTGGAGCCGATGGCATTGCTGACAGTGTCGATCGAACTCGATTGGCTTCATGTAATTGCCGCGCCCCGCCGGCCACTTGCCGCTTTCCGCTTCCCACCTGCTGCCGCCCGACGTTTGTTCCTGATGACAATAGGCGCACTGCAATTGTTGAAGCTGACGCACTGCCGGCTTGTTGATAACTCGACTATCCTCTTCCCGAAGGTCCAGGTGAAAGGCATGATTGAATTCGACATTGCCCGGATCGACAGCTTCCTTGGCTCGCCACAAGGCGAATTCAGGATGTGTGGCGATGCTGGCGACGATTTCAAAGGGGTGATCGCTGTAAGTGTTCTTGAACCGAGCGTGGCATTCCGTGCAGTGCAGGTCGCTTGTCCGCGCCAGCAGGACGTCGCCGCGATGCTCCTTGTGGCAGCTGGTGCAATCCACGGCCGGGACCGCCGAGTTGTGGTCCAGCTTGGGATGACATTGCAAACAGGCCGGGTCGGGTGCGGAAACCATTCCGTGGCCGCTGGGCACCAACCGCGCCGCGGTGGCAAACGCCACCGTGTGGCATTTACCGCAATCCTGGTTGAACATGGCGTGCGGCGTGGATAACGGCCCAGCCTGCAGTTGGTCATGATTGGCCGGCAATATCGTCCAGCCGGCATACAACACCGCCGCCAGGCCGGCACCCCATGTGAAGAGCCGCATCCAACGATGGACCTGCCGCGGCCGCTGGACATAATCCAGTTCCAACGAATCGCTCAGGGCTTTAGGATCATAAAGAGGCTGCATTACGGGCCTCAACCAATAAGAAAGCAGTACACACCGACCGTGCATTGGCATCGGAACCTGGATCGGGATTGAGAACTCGATTGTAAAGCGCCCCGGCCGCGTGTCAAGTTATTCGGGAGACGAGATTCCCAACTATGAAGTGGCAGCTCCACATTTATCATCAGGACGCACAGTATTGCGAACCTCTTGAGGTTGAAGGCACGGTCGATCTTGGCCGCCAGGATTCCAGCTTGCCGAAGGAGCAAGGCTCGACGATTTCCTCGGAGCTGCCGATGTGCTACCCCCTGGAAACCGGCATTACGCGCGTCGTGGTGGCCTCGGTCAAAGAGCAGCGGATGCACCGGCACATCCAGGTCGAACCCCTGGGCGAGGACGGCACTTTCCGGCTGAAAAACCTAAGCCGAGGCGTCGCCATCCACGTGGCCGGCGGCCAAACGGTGGCGCCGTCGAGCTCCTACGAGGGTAAGGCGCCGCTGGAGTTCCAGGTCGATTGCTGGACCCTGCGCGCCCAGGTCTCCGAACCGTCCACCGTGCTCATGCAGATGCTGCCGGATCAACCGCCGCCGCCCGGCTCGGTAGTGCTCGAAGGCTCGCACATTTCGTCGCTGATGCAATCGATCGGCACGGGCAGCATCGACGGCGTTCAACTGATTCGTTGGCTGCAGGCGACCATCGACGTGCTGCAGGAGGCGGCCAGTTCCCAGGAATTCTTGCCTCGCGCCGCCCGTGCCGTGGTGGAATTGATCGAGCTGGACGGCTGCCGCGTGCTTCTGCACGACGGCAAGGATTGGACCATCGCCGCCGAGGCGCTCCGGCCCGGTCTCAATCCAGATGGAGAATGGCGGCCCAGCTTTCAACTGCTGGAGCAAATGCGCCAGCGCAAACGCACGGTGTGGCAGGTGCCGGATCAGAATGTGAGCGTGATGACCTTGACGGCAGTGGTGGTCGCGCCGATCCTCAGCGCCAAGGGCGAAGTGATCGGCGCCCTTTACGGCGACCGCGGCGCGTCGGGTATGACCACGGCTCTGAACCCCATCACCCAGCTCGAAGCCATGCTGGCCGAGGTGCTGGCCCGCGGTCTGGCTGCCGGTTTAGCACGTGTGGACCACGAGCAAGCGGCGCTGAGAGCGCGGGTGCAGCTGGAATCCTATTTCGGGCCGAAACTGGGTCAGCAGCTCCTCGACAATCCCGACATCCTGCGCGGCCGCGATACGCAGGTCACCATTCTTTTCTGCGATCTGCGTAAATTCAGCACGAATAGCGAGCATCTTGGGCCGGAGGCCACGGTGCAGTGGATCGGCCAGGTCATGGGCGCGATGTCCGACTGTGTGGAGCGCCATGGCGGCGTCGTGGTCGATTACATCGGCGACGAGCTCATGGCGATGTGGGGCGCGCCGGTCGATCAGCCCGACCACGCCCAACGCGCCTGCCAGGCGGCCCTCGAAATGCTCGATCACCTTCCCGCTTTGAACGAGGAATGGAATGCACGCCTCAAAGCGCCGATGGACCTGGGCATCGGCGTCAACAGCGGCCTGGCCCGCGTCGGCAATGTCGGCACGGAGGTGAAGTTCAAGTACGGCGCCCTGGGCAACACCATTAACCTGGCTAGCCGGGTCCAGGGCGCCACCAAGCACCTTAAAACGCGGCTGCTGATTACCCGCGGCACCAAGGACTTGCTGGACGCCAATTTCTCCGTGCGCCGCGTCGGCTTCGCCAAGGTGATCAACATCTCCGAGCCCGTGGAGTTGTTCGAGCTGGCGGCGGCGGCCAACCCGATCTGGACTCCCGTGCAAATGGAATACGAGATGGCGCTCAAGAAGTTCGAAAGCCGCAATTTTCGCACGGCCATTCGCGTGCTGGGCAATTTGCTCAACGAGCATCCGGAAGACGGACCCGCTTTAGTGCTGCTGTCGCGTGCCGTCGGCTCCATGGTGCAGGAGCCAGGCCCTGATTTTCATCTTTGGGAGCTGCCGGGCAAGTGAGGTCGGATGGACAATATTGCGGCCGAGCGCGATGCCCTGGCCAGGACCTTGGCCCAGGACACACCAGAGTTCAAGAAGGCGAACGGCGTTTACTACACTCCGGCGCACATTGTCGATTATGTCGTTGGGCACTCAGTCGGCAAAAGACTGAGCGATGTGTTCCCCGATCGCCCGCTGCGCATCCTCGACCCCGCATGCGGGACCGGTGCATTCTTGCTGGGCGCCTATGACTACCTGCTCGACTGGCACCGCGACTGGTATGAGCGCGACGGGCCTCGAAAACACAGGAGAAAAGTCGTCTTTGCTGCCGGTGGCTGGAGCCTGACGATTGCCGAGCGGAAACGGATTCTGCGCAGCAGCATTTTCGGCGTCGACATTGACGCACGAGCAGTCGAGGTCACGAAACTGTCTTTGCTGCACAAGGCGTTGGGCGATAAAATCCCCCGCATCCTTCCGGATCTGAGTTGCAACATCATTCAAGGCAACGCCCTCCTCCCGTGCGACGACGACTCCAAACGGAGCGCGGAGCCGGCCGCACCTGCCTTCCACTGGCCGCGTTCCTTCCAACGAATCCTCCAGTCCAGCGGCTTCGACATCGTCATCGGCAACCCGCCCTGGGGCCAAAAAGAACTCGCCGCCAACCCTGCCATGAAGCGCTTCCTCTGCGATTTATACCCGTCCACGCGCGGCATCCACGATCTGTTCCGGCCCTTCGTGGAACAAGGCATTCGCCTGCTAGCGAAGGGCGGCATGTTCGGATTGGTCTTGCCTGACATTGTCTTGCTGAAGAACTATACCGAGACCAGACGCTACCTGCTCGAACAGCTTGCGCTTACTAGGATCGATTGGTGGCCGATGCCATTCCCGTCAGCTGTCATCGACGCCGCCACCATCGTGGGGATCAAGCAGCCTACCCCCAAGGACCATCGCGTCGCAACCTGCGTCCGCGATGGCGCGATGGCTGTCGAGCATGAAATCCCCCAAAACGATTTTTGGGAGAACCCGCGCTTGGCGTTCAATGTCCACCTGACTCCCGAGAAACGGCGTGTTCTGAAAAAGCTGGACGCTTGCCCGAGGCTGGGCGACTACTTCGAGGTCCATGAAGGCGTTCACAGCGGCAACATCCGCCGGGAGCTTTTTGTGTCATCCAAAATCGACGACACCTGTCGCGAACTGTATTTCGGCCGAGGCGAGATCGTGCCCTACCACATGGAATGGCACGGCCAATACATTCGCCTTGGGGCAATGCCGCGATTGAGGACCCGTGAGCGTTACGCCAACCTTGGCCAGCCGCAGTGGCACGACCGCGAGAAAATCCTGGTAAGACGCACCGGGGACCATGTGCTGGCTGCCATCGACCGCTGCCGGCGGTTTGCCAGCAACAACTTCTTTCTGGTTTTTCCTCGGAAGCCATGCTCGTTGAACCTGGCAGGATTGTGCGCTTTGCTCAACAGCCAGTTGATGACGTGGTATTTCCGCGCCATTGAGCCGCGGTGCGGGAGGGTGTTTGCGGAGCTGAAGATCAAGCATCTCACTGCTTTTCCGCTGCCCTTGGCGAGCTTGCAGCGCGAGGGCTGCCCGGAGCTTAACACGCTGGGAGCGCGGCGGCAGGCCCTGGCGGCGCGGATGGCCAGGGTCGTTCTTCCGCACAAAACTGGTGCTCTCGAAAAACAAGCGGCTGGCCTAGACTCAGGCATTGAAACGCTCGTAAGCGACCTGTTTGCTTAACTCGCGCAAAGACGCCAAGGCGCAAAGAATAACCCGCAGTTCTTTTTGCGCCTTGGCGTCTTTGCGCGAGGCACGTTGGCTGGCGCGGGTTGGCTCGTTCTGAATACAATGACGTAGGTTAACCCTGCTTCTTCTTCCCCAACGCAAAGGACCCCCGTCATGAAAACCCTTGCGGCGTCGGTTTTGGCAGGCTGGTTGTTCTGTTCCATGGCGGCATTGATCGCGTTTCCTTCTGCGCCAAGCAAAGCTGGCGTCAACTCCCCTTTGCAACAACCGCCGCGCGAGCCCGCGCTGCCTGCGACCTTTGACCTCCGCCTGATCAATGGCGTCACCCCCATAAAGAAGCAGATCGGCGGCACCTGCTGGGCATTCGGTGTCACGTCAGCCATCGAAAGCAATTTGCTGGTTTCCGGCAAGTGGAAAGCCCTTGGCTTGGCGGGCATCCCCAGGTGCTCGGAGTACCACCTCGATTGGTGGAACGGTTTCAACAAGCATGAAAATCCAGACTCCCCCGGTTCGGGATTGACCGTCCACAGTGGCGGCGATTATCGCGTGGCCGCCGCCTACATTACGCGCGGCGACGGCCTGGTCATTGTCCCGGACGGTGTCTCCGAAGCGGATTGGCACAAAACGACCCCGGCCAAGTTCGACCCAAATTTTAAGCGGCTCTACGTGCGTGACATCGAGTGGTTCACCATTGGCGACAAGTTGGACGGCATTGATCTCATCAAACGCCAGATCGTGAAGCACGGCGCCGTGGGCACATGCAACAAGCACGGTTCGAACAACTTGCAAAATATCCACTTTCAACCCATTGAATCCAACGGCAATCCGAATCACTCCATCGCCATTGTCGGCTGGGATGACAATAAGATCGCGGCTGTTGTGAAACCTGGCGTTCCCGCACCGCCTGCTCCGGGCGCGTGGCTCATCAAGAATAGCCATGGGCCAGCAGTCGCCGAACAGGGCTACCACTGGATCAGCTACTACGACAAGAACTGCGGACGCGACCCGGAAAATGGCGCGGTGTCGTTTCGCAACATTGACCTGATGCCGTACACGCACGTTTACTACCACGACCTTCATGGCTGGCGCGACACGCTGCCCAACGTCTCCAAGGCTTTCAACGCCTTCAAGGCCGCCGGCCCGCACACGATTCGGGCGGTCAGTTTCTACACGGCCAAGCACAATGTCCAGTACACCGCCAAGATCTTTAGCAAGTTCGAAGACGGTGTTTTGGCGGGTGAACTGGTGTCGCAGAACGGCACCGTCGAGTTTTGCGGTTTTCACACTGTGAACTTGAATGTGCCCGTGCGGCTGAAGGCGAATGACCAATTTTACGTCTACGTCGAGTTGTCCTCCGGCGGACATGCCATCGACCGCACGTCCACGGTCAGCATCCTGCTCGATCAGAAACAACCCTTGCAGGTGGCAGGCGGCAAGCCCATCGTCATCTCCAAGGCCGAACGCGGCGAGAGTTTTTACCACGACGGCAGACAATGGCTGGATCTGTACGATTACCAATTCGCCAATCCCAATTGGGGCATATTCGACCGGACGGCTAACTTTTGCATGAAGGCGTTGGCGGTGGACGGGGCGGGGAGAGGATTGGGCCAGTAGTCAACTGGCGAGCCGAGCCGCGTAAGCGGCCGGGTCGTCGCCTAAAAATTGACGTCAAATCACCCGACGCCTTACGGCGTCCGGCTCGCCGCCGTTTCGTTCGCCGACTATTCCCTAACAACGTGATTTTCCTTGAGGCATTTTGGCGAGCTGCGTGTAAAATGGGGTACATTCCATCCCGGTCCTGTTGTATCGTCCAGGGAGACTCTCCATGTCCGCACGCACCCGCTTATCCCGGTTGATCGTCGCCTGGCTATTTGCGCTCTTGCTCGTCGTAGGCACCGACCTGTGCGGCCAGACGCAGCAGCCGCCCAAGGCCGCGCAGGACAAATTCCCTGACCCCTACAATTCAGGAACCGAAAAGGGCCTGTCGCCGCCCTTGTCTGCCGCCGAGGTGGTTGCCAAGATGAAGCTGCCGCCCGGCTTCAAAGCGACCGTCTTTGCCGCCGAGCCGGACGTTCGCAATCCAATTGCGATGGCCTGGGACGGCAAAGGCCGCATCTGGATCGCCGAGAACTACACCTATGCCGAGCAAGCGACCCGGTTCGATCTCAAGCTGCGCGACCGCATCCTTATTTTTGAAGACACTCCCGAAGGCCATTTCAAATCACGCAAGGTTTTTGTCGACAATTTGCAAAGATGCATGAGTGTCGAGGTCGGCCTGGGCGGCGTGTGGGCGATGTGTCCGCCGCAACTGCTTTTTATCCCAGACCGCAATGGCGTTGGCGTGCCCGACGGCCCGGCCGAGGTGGTGCTTGACGGTTTCAACGTATCCAAGTCGGGGCCGTACCACACCATCGCCAACGGCTTGCGCTTCGGCCCAGACGGTTGGCTTTACGGCCGCTGCGGCGGGACCAATCCAGGCGAAGTCGGCCCGCCTGGCACTCCTGCCGCCGAGCGCACTCCGCTGCGCGGCAGCATGTGGCGCTATCACCCAACTCGCAAAGTGTTTGAGGTTTTGAGCTACGGCACCACCAACCCCTGGGGCCATGATTGGAACGAGCATGGGGAGCTGTTTTTCATCAACACCACCAACGGCCACCTCTGGCACGAAATCCCCGGCGCCCATTACACCCGCGGCACCACCAAGGACCCCAACCCGCGGACCTATGAGCTGATCGACATGCATGCCGACCACTACCACTGGAACAAATCCGCCGGCGTCAAGCAAGCCAGAGGCGCCGCCGCGGACCCCTATGGTGGCGGCCACTCGCATGTCGGCATGACCATTTACCAGGGCGACAACTGGCCCGCCGAATTTCGCGGTCGTCTCATGACCATCAACATGTTCGGGCATCGCATCAATCAGGAAATCCTCGAACGGCAAGGCTCCGGCTACGTCGGCAAAAAGGGCGAGGACATCGTCTTCGTGCCCGATACATGGTTCCGTGGCATGGAACTCAGCTACGGCCCCGACGGCGGCATGTTCATGCTCGACTGGAGCGACACCGGTGATTACCACGACTACAGCGGCGTCCATCGCGAGAGCGGCCGGATTTACAAAATCACCTTTGGCGACGCAAAACCCAGCGACGTCGGCGACGTCGCCAAGCTCAGCGTGGACCAGTTAGTGAAGTTGCACAGCCACATCAATGAATGGTTCTCTCGCAAAGCCCGCCTCGAACTGACCACGCGTTCCAAGGATGGCCGCAGGATTGGAGACGCCAAGGAGCAACTGCGGAACATCTATTTGAAAGAGATCGACCCAGTGCTAAAACTCCGCGCGATGTGGACGCTCTATTGCCTTGGGGCGTTGGACAACGACTTCCTGCGAGCCCAATTGCGCCACTCGAACGAGCACATTCGGGCCTGGGCGCTGCGGATGCTGACCAATGACTGGCCGATCGACAATGTGATGAGCAAGCGTCCCGCCGCGTCGGTTGCCGGGCCTGAAGCACGGCCTGCTCAGGATTTGCTGGACGAGTTTGCCAAGCTGGCCGCGGAAGATTCTTCGGGTTTAGTTCGGCTCGTACTGGCCTCGACTTTGCAGCGCCTGCCCGTGGCGCAGCGGCCGCCGTTGGCCGCGGCACTGCTGGGTCGCCAGGAGGATGCCAAGGATCACAACTTGCCACTACTTATCTGGTATGCCTTGATCCCCATTGCCGAAAGCGATCCCGGGGCGATGGTGGCTCTCGCCGGTAAAACCGAATTAAACACGACACGCAAGTTCATCGCCCGCCGGCTTGCCGAGGAATTCGCCAAGAACACTTTGCCTGTCAACCAACTGCTGGACATCACCCTGGCCAAACCGGAAGCCTTTCAGTTGGACATCCTCGACGGCCTGGCTCTGGGACTCAAGGGCCAGCGCAACGCGGCCAAGCCTGCCGCGTGGGACGTGCTGGCCAGAAAGCTGGCCACGTCGCCAAATGTCGCCCTGCGCAACCGTGTCCGGGATCTGGGCATCATCCTCGGCGACCCGCGCTGCTCGACGAAGCCCGCAAGATCACACTGGATGCCAAGGCCGAAACCAGCGCCCGTAAATCCGCCCTGGAGACGGTCATCGACGCCCGCCCTGCCGATTTGCGCCAGCTTTGTGAGCAACTGCTTGGCGAGCGTGCCGTTAACGCCGTGGCCGCCCGCGGTTTGGCGACCTTTGACGACCCCGCTATCGGTCCCGCCCTGGTGAAGGCGTACCCCAATTTCGACGCCGCGGATCGACCGCAGCTCATGGCCGCCCTGGTCACTCGGCCGGCCTATGCCAAAACACTCCTCGATTCCGTTGCCGAAAAAAAAATCCCCCGCGCCGACATCTCCGCCTTTGACGCTCGTCAGATTCGCAGCTTCAACGACGCCGATCTGAACAAAAAGCTCGCCACGGTTTGGGGCGAGGTGCGCGAATCGCCGGCCGAGAAGAAGGCCCTCATCGCCAAATGGAAAGCCCAGCTAACGCCGGCCATCATCGCCAAGGCCGACAAGAGCAATGGCAGGGTGCTCTTCAACAAAACCTGCGCCACCTGCCATGTGCTGCACGGCGAGGGGGCCAACGTCGGCCCCGACCTGACCGGCGGGGGCCGCCAGAACATCGATTTCCTGCTCGGCAAAATCCTCGATCCCAGCGCCGTGGTGTCCGCCGACTTCCGCATGTCGGTGGTCAGCCTCAAGGACGGCCGGGTGCTCAACGGCATCGTTACCGCCAAAACCGACCGCACCATGACGCTCAAGACCACGACCGATTCGGTCACGGTCGAGCATGGCGACGTGGAAAGCACCAGGGAATCGACGATGTCGCTCATGCCGGACGGGATGCTGGAAGGGCTGACAGCGGAGCAGGTGCGGGATTTGATCGCATATTTGATGTATCGGAGTCAGGTGGAATTGCCGGGGAAGGGAATCAATACGCAGCGTTGAGCACGGAGGTTCGCGGTGGTTTAGTGGCCATTCCCAACCGAAAAAACCCGATCGGCGCATTTGTGGCAGGTGGATTTCGGGATTGACGGCAAATTGATGAAGAAATGAAGGCGCGAACATTGTTACCTGTGTGTCTGCTAGTCTGGACGGGTATGCCCGTTTGCCTACCGGCCCAAGACCAGCCCGTCGAAGTCTGCTCGATCAAAGCGGATGGTCCGGTCTTGTGCGTGGCATTCAGCGGCGACGGCAAAACACTGGCATATGGCGGCGGGCGGTTGCTAGACCGGGTTGGGACTATTGGGTTGTCGGACGTTGCCACCGGCAAAGAAATGGCCGTCCTTAAGAATCAACGTGGCCGTGTTCTTTCCGTGGTGCTTAGCAGCGATGGCAATTGGCTGACATCAGGGGATGAGGACGGATTCAAAACATGGGATCTCAAAAATGGCGCGTGCGCCAGGTTACTTGAAAATCAAAACATGACTTCGTTGGCCTTAACGGCAGACGGTAGTTTGCTGGCATCCGGGGGCGGAATTAGTTCCGGAGTCAGGTTGTGGGACATGGTCGCTGGCAGGGAGAAACTTCGGCTCAATGCGGCCGAAGAGGTGAACTCCGTCGCCTTCAGCCCCAACGGCAAGCTGCTCGCCGCGGCGTGTTCGAGGGACATGGTTCATTTATGGAATGTCGCCACGGGCAAGAGGATTATTTCGCTGATTCATCCCGATGCGCTTGTGGTGGCATTCAGCACGGACGGCAGAATGTTGGTTTCAGCAGGTGGGAACACTATTATGTTGTGGGAAACCGCGACACTCAAAGAGCGGGCCACCCTCAAAGGCCACGCGCTCAGTGTTCGGTGCCTGGCACTCAGCCCGGATGGCAAATTGCTTGCGTCAGGCAGCGTGGATCATGTCGTTAAGATTTGGGATTTGTTGACGGGGAAGGAGCTATCCACCCTCAAAGGCCACACCAACACCGTGACCACGGTGGCATTCAGTCCTGTCGCGGGGTTGTTGGCAACCGGCAGCAATGATGGTACGGTAAGACTGTGGAATGTGTCTGCGTTTACCACGGGCAAGTAGGACACCGCGAATCGATCTAGAACAAAATGGCAACAATTGCTGAAGCCCTTGCTCTCGCGGTGGAACACCACCAGGCCGGCAGGCTGCAAGCCGCCGGGCAGATCTACAAACAAATCCTTGCGGTCGAACCCCAACATGCCGATGCCTGGCATCTGCTGGGGGTGGCAGCCTTTCAGGCCGGCAATTGCAAGTCCGCACTCGAGTGCATCGGTCATGCAGTCAAGCTGAATGGCCGCGTGGCTGATTATCACAATCACCTCGGCGCGGCTTACCAGGCGGCCGGGCAGCTGGCAGCGGCAGCAGCTTGTTGCAGGCGTGCCATCGAACTAAAGCCTGATTATGCAGCGGCCTACAATAATCTGGCAAATGCCCTGCTTCATCAAGGCAAGGTTGAGGACGCAATCATGGTCTATCGCCAGGCATTGCAGCTTCAGCCCACCAATGCTGAAACGCTTACCAACCTGGCGACGGCCCTGACGCAAGGCAACCAGCTTGACGAGGCCCTGGCTTGTTCCAGGGCGGCACTGGCACTGCGGCCGGATCTGGTGGATGCCCACCATGGCCTCGGCAATATCCTCTCGAAGCAGGGCAAAATCAGCGAAGCGATTTCATGTTACCGGCAAGCGCTTCTACTGAGCCCCCATCATCTCAAATCGATCATCAATCTCGGTAATGCGCTCAAGAATCAAGGAAACTTCGAGGAAGCGGTGGTCTGTTACCGGCAGGGCTTGCAACTGCGCCCGGATATGGCCGAGCTGCACAACAACCTCGGCATTGCCTTGACCAACCAGCGCAAATTCGACGAGGCCGTCGCCTCCTTGAGGAGATCGCTCGAATTGAACCCAGGCCAGTTCGAAGCGCACGCCAACCTTGGCAACGCTCTGCTCGGCCAGGGCAAGTTTGACGAGGCATTGGCCTGTTTTGAGCAAGCGGTCCAGTTGCAACCGCAGTTAGCGGAAGCGCATATCAACCTGGGCAATGCCTTGACCAAGCAGGGAAAGCACGATGCGGCAATTGCGTGCTTCCGGACAGCGCTGCGGCTTAAGCCGGATCACGCCGAGGCGCTTAGCAACCTTGGCTGCACGTTGTTCAGACAGCTAAGACTGGAAGAGGCGATTGAATGTTTCCACCAAGCCCTGCGCCAAAAGCCGGACATGGTCGAAGCGCTTAAAAACCTCGGTCACGTCATGATGTGCCAGGGAAAACTGGACGAAGCCATCGCCTGGTTTCGCGAGGCCATCCGGCGCCGACCCACGTGCGCAGCTCCATGGCCGGCTTGTATTCGCTCTTCCTTACTGTCCCGGCCAGAGCGCCAGGGCAATCCACGAAGAACACGTCCTTTGGGACCGGTTGCACGGCCAACCGCTGGCCAAATTCATCCAGCCCCACGGCAATGACCGGCAGCCAGAACGCAGATTGCGAGTCGGCTATGTCTCCGGGGATTTTCGCGAACATGTCGTGGGACGAAATCTTCTGCCATTGTTTCAGGAACATGACCACAAGCAGTTTGAAGTCTTCTGTTACTCCGACGTGTTTCGCCCTGACGAGTTTACCAGTCGTTTCCAGGACACAGCCGATGTCTGGCGAAACATCCGAGACTTGACCGATGAGCAGCTCGCCGCTCTCGTTCGCGAGGACGGCATCGACATCCTGGTGGATTTGGAGCTGCACACCGACCTCAATCGTCTGCTGGCCTTTGCTCGCAAGCCCGCCCCGGTTCAGGTCACCTTCGCCGGCTATCCAGGCACAACCGGCCTTACGGCAATGGATTATCGCTTAACCGACCATTACCTCGATCCGCCCGGCCATGACGATACCTGTTATTCCGAGCAATCGATCCGGATCGGCGCTTCGTTTTGGTGTTATGCCCCAATAACCGCTGAACCACCGGTGAATAGCTTGCCTGCACTGGAGAACGGGTTCGTCACGTTCGGATGTTTGAACAATCCCTGCAAGGTCAACGCCGGTGTCATTGAGCTGTCGTCCGGAGTGCTCAAAGCGGTGGATCGATCCCGGCTTGTCATGCTGGCCCCCGAAGGCACGGGCCGCCGTCACGTCTTGACGCTGCTCCATGAGCACGGCATCGCCGCTGACCGGGTGACCTTCGTTGGTTCTCGACCACACCAGCAATACCTTGAGGTCTACCACGGAATCGACATCGGCCTTGACACCTTGCCTTACAATGGCCACACCACGAGCCTCGATTCGCTGTGGATGGGCGTGCCGGTCGTCACTCTGGTCGGCGACACGGTTGTAGGCCGCGCGGGATACTGCCAACTTCAGAACCTCGGCATGCCGGAGCTGATAGCCAAGACGCCGGATCAGTTTATCCAGATCGCGGTGGATTTGGCCGGTGACTTGCCACGGCTGCAAGCGCTGCGCGGCGACTTGCGGGATCGGATGAGGATATCGCCGCTGATGGATGCAAAGCGATTCGCCAGGAACATCGAAGATGCTTACCGTGAAATGTGGAAGCGATGGTGTCGCCCCTGAGCCCAACAGACAATTCCGAGGTGTGTGCTTGGGGGTGTGCAGTACCATTTCCTACAATAAAAGCGCAGTCAAACTGGGCCTCAACACCACCACCCTATCAAAGATTTGACGAGCCATGTCCACATTACGACTCATCACCGCATCAATGCTAATTCTCCTTGCCATCGCCGTAGCGGCAGCGCAAACTCCCAGCGCCGGTCCGCCGCGGCTGCAGCCACAGGCCGATCCCGCGAGCCTTACCCAACAGGTCCAAAAGCTGCGCGGCACTGCCAAGGTCAGCCCCGAAGCGACGGCTCAAATCGATAAGCTCCTTGCCGAGGCAAACAGCCTCCAAAGCGCAGGCCGCAGAGGTGAAGCCAATCGGCCATTGGCCCATGCCATGACCCTGCTCAACGGCCGAACTTGGGATGCCAGGGAAGAGTTCGCCTGGTCGCTGGCTCTGCGCACCGAGAAAATCCTGGCCGACTCCTCAATCCCAGTCATGGGCTCTTTGGGACAGACTTATTCCGCTCCTTTTAAGCCGACTGGCGGTTTGCGTTTGAAAATCTCTCTGATGCCGGAAAAGGGAGACAAGGCCCTGCGCGACTTTGGCACCATCGAGGTCAGCTCCCGCGATTTTGTCGAGAAGCCGCTGCCGTTGTCCGTGAATCTCCACGGCATCGCCGACGGCACCTATCAGCTTAGCACAGACGTTTTCGACGGTGATTCGCAGCTTTGCAGCCTGCGCAAGACCATTCACCTCGTGCACGGCCTGGACGTTCTCGGCGCTCTTATCGAAAATCGTCTGGCGCTCATCGAGGGACACGATAGCGTCAAAGCCTCCATTCGCTATCCCTTTGAGCTGGCCCGCGCTATCAACATTGGCCGGCGCGTCCTGGGCAGCGGTGATTTTGGCCTGGACAGTCCCGCCTACGATTTTGTCAAGGGCATGAAAAATTCGAGCGATCTGCTGGCTGCGCTGGAAGATGGCCTGGACCCGCTCTGGCGCACCAAGGGAGATGTCCAGCGGCATTACTGGTTTGCCGAGGCCGGCGAGATGATGCCTTACCGCGTCTTCGCCCCGCCGACCTGGGACGGCAAGACACCGTTGCCCATGCTGGTGGTCCTGCACGGCAACACCCGCGACCATGACTATTATTTCGACCGTGACGACGGCATCCTGGGCAAAACCGCTCAGAAGCACGGCTGGCTCGTGGTATGCCCGCTTGGCTTTCACCCCAACGGCGGCTACGGAGCGGGCGGCGTGGGCAAGGGCAAGGGTAAAGGCGGTCTCGCGTTGGAGCCGTGGGTTGCGCCACGAGGCGAGTTCAGCGAAAAGGACGCCATGAATGTGGTGGATCTGGTTGCCAAGGAATACGAGGTGGACCGCGGCCAGATTTATTTGTTCGGCCACTCATCGGGAGGCACGGGAACGTGGCATCTTGGCCAGAAGTTCTCCGAGCGCTGGGCCGGCATCGCCATCAGCGCCGGCCGGGCCGACGCCGGCAAATACCCGTTCGACAAACTCAAAGGCAAGGCCGTCATGGTGTTCCACGGCGACAAAGACGTCGAAGCGCCCATCGCCGTGTCTCGCGCCATGGACAAAGCCTTGACGGAAAAGGGCATCGCCCATTCCTACATCGAGTTCAAGGGAGCGACGCATGCCACAGTGGTCGCGCTGGCTATTCCGAAGGTGTTTGAGTATTTCGATAAACATTGGCGTGGAACGAAATGAAGCCGTTGGCAGCTTTGCAAAGGAGACGGCTGCAACGCGGGGAATACTTCAGTTTGCCTCGTCAACACCATCGAATAACGGCGCGGGTAAACTGTTCTTTGGCAGAGCTTTGTTGACGCGCTTCATCATATCCTGCCACCTATCGAAGCCCCTCATGATCGTCACGATGGTTGAAAGATGCTAGGCTACGCAGGGTGCCCGATGTCATCAGTAAAAAACTGGTGGTGCTTGTGTTTAATGAATCACAAACAAGGCCCGCCTTTGCTCCTGGCCGTTTACTGTCCATTTGAATAGTAGTGAAGAGCAGGGAATGGAATGGCGAACCTTGAGCCTTCGGCGATTGTGCTGTGCAAGCAAATGCGCGCCAAGGCAACTAACAACATGAGCCAAACGCAACCTCGCGACGACCACGACCTGAGCCTAATCCGCAATTCCCTGCGTGTCTGCCTCAGCTACAAGCCGAAGTTCGGTCTCGGCAAGGGCGACGGCATCACCCTCGACCACTTTCAGGAGCTTTATCGCGCCGATGAATTCTATTCTTGGTTCGGACTTGACTCCCAGCTCGTTTACGCCGCGCACAAGGCGGCAGGCGGCATGACGTCCGTTTATCGCCAGATCGGCCACGGCTGCCAGTTAGTCTTTCATGCCGTCCTTCAAGACAGCCTTGGTCTTTCGCCAACTGACGCAACGTGGTCGTACAATGTCAAGGTGAAGGGTGCAAAGGCCCGCGGGCTCGCGCTCGACGGGCGGATTCCTTTGGACAAGATCGTGACGCCCCTAGCCCAAAGCGCACCGAGTCCTGGCTTGCTCAGGCAACGGCAAGCGTCGGCTTGCATGGCAAAAGCGCCAAAGGGCTAGAGGGCTGCGTTTTCGAGGTGCGCCAGGGCTACAAAAGCAACGACGCCAAGCGGCAAAACGCCGATGTGTCCAACGCCGCCAATGCCTTCGCTCATCGATATTTACCTGTTATGCTCCTGCTCTCGGTGCAGATTCCCGACAACTTGGCCGAGCGCTACCAGCGGGCACACTGGCTCATCCTTCGGGGAACCGTTGGGGGCAAGGCAACCGACTCGACCTATGTTTTTTGCCGCGATGTGCTCGGCTACGATCTCGCGGGCTTTTTTCGCCGCAATTCGGCTGCCATCAAGGCCGAGACGTTGGCCGTCTTTGAGGGGTTGCTGAAATGAACACGGATCTTTTCGGCCATCCCGTTTCCGACAGCAAGTCCAGTTCCGGCTTGGGCCGGCGCGACCATCTTACATTTCGGGGCAACGTTGCCGGCGGGCGCCACGGTTGGCTTCGGCTGACTCCTGCGTACTCGTTGCATTTGGTTCGCGAACTGCTCAAGCAATCCCGGCCCGAAGAGTTCGTGCTTGACCCTTTTTCGGGCACCGGCACCACTCCCCTTGCGTGCGCTTCGTTGGGCATACGCTGCCATGCCGTGGATATTAACCCGTTCCTCGTTTGGCTGGGCAACCTCAAACTGTCCCGCTTTGAACGTTCCACGGCTCGCTCCGTGAGGGCTGCCGCTTCCCGTGTCGCGGATGCTGCTCGCACCCCTCGGCCTGCCGCCTGGAAGCCGGATCTGCATCAGATCGAGAAATGGTGGGACAGTTACTCGCTGCTGGCGCTGGCCGCGCTGTTTGACGCGATCCGCAACCTACCGTGCAATAAGGCGGATGGCGTTTCGGACCTTTTGCACGTCGCCTTTTGCCGGGTGATGATCCAAAGCGCCAATGTCTCCTTCGGCCACCAATCCATGTCCTTCAAGAAGAAATGCGAGGATGCGGAACTGGTCGAGGATACAGCGGCGCTGGTGGCTGGCCGCATCGCCGACGCATTCGTCGCGGCTGTCGGCGAAATCGCTAACAGCCTGGTGGTGGACCCACCGACAGCCGAATCCCGCGTTTTCTTGGGCGATTCGCGGAATTTGCCTTCCGTCCTGGCCGCCAACAATTGCCGTTACACTGCCGTCATCACGTCGCCACCTTACCCAAACCGAATGTCCTATATTCGCGAGCTTCGCCCTTACATGTACTGGCTTGGATACCTTTCCAACGGACGCGCCGCCGGCGAGCTTGATTGGCAGGCCATTGGCGGGACTTGGGGATGTGCCACGAGCATGCTCAACGCCTGGAAGCCCCATGGCCACGGCGACGTACCATTTACCCATTTCCACAGCATCGTCAGCGACATTGGCAAGGGCCATGCACTGCTTGGCCGCTACGTCCACAAATACTTCGAAGACATCAAAACGCACATCCTCGGCCTTCGCAAGATGCTTAAGCCAGGAGCCCGCTGCCACTACATCGTGGGGAATAGCAAGTTCTACGACACCATGCTTCCGGTCGAGGGCATTTACGCAGCGCTTTTTGAGGATGCCGGGTTTGTGGGCGTGAACATAGAGACGATCCGCAAGCGAACATCCAAAAAAGAACTGTACGAGTTTGTCGTTCACGCCTTCATGCCACCCTAGCACGGTGAACCACTATTTCACCACTTTGACTTTACGTTTTTTGACATGCGACGTGGATCCGTTGGTCGAAGGCTTGTCTGCCGCACTCGGTCGGCGGCCACGTGCAAGACCCGGCGTAGGCGGCGCGCTGACTTTAGGTTCCTCCGCCCCGTCCAGCTTTTGGCCAACCTCCACGGCCGCAAGGCGAGTTTTGACCTTTGCCGCGTAACTGGCGGAAAGCTCGAATCCCAGCCAGCGCCTTCCCAGTTTCTTGGCGACCGCCAGCGTGGTACCGCTGCCCGCGAAGGGATCGAGAACGACATCATCGGGGTTGGAGCAAACTCGAATAATCCGACCTAGCAACTGCTCCGGCATTTGACAGCCATGCCAACCAGCCCGTTCCTTGAAGGTTCCGCAAACACGGCTGAAGTACCAGGTATCCTCGTCCAATTGAAACCCGTCCGGCAAATCCTGCGGCCGCAAGATCCAGGTGTCGTCCGGCAATCGGCCGCGGGAATCCGCGCGAGAGTCGTTGTAAACCAGCTGCCGGGCTGACGGCACGCGGATATCGAGATTGTTGAAGGTGTATTTCTTGGGATTCTTCACAAAGTGGAAGAGGTGCGTATGGCTGCGGCTAAATTTCTTCGTGCAATTGACGCCAAAGGTGTAATACCACACCACCCAGCTGCGGCAGGTGAAGCCGAGGTCTTTTTGAAACACCAGCTTCAATTCCGCGGCATAGTCGTCGCCTATTGCCAGCCAAAAAGTGCCATTGGGCTTGAGGACGCGCTGCACCGCCCGCCCCCACGTCCGCGTCCAGTCGACGTATTGCTCGCCACCGCGCCGGTCATGGTACACGTCGTAGTCGTAGCCGATGTTAAATGGCGGATCGGCAAAAACGAGATCCACCGTTTCGGGCTCCAGTTGCCCTAGGCCCTCGACACAATCTCCCTGGTGCAGTCGGTTCCAATCCATTGTCGTTGGGGACCTCATCACAAACTGGGGGCACTTGACGCGTTTACTTCTGTGTACCGATTGCATGAACATTCTGTCAAGTCGCCGGCCCGTACAACCGCCGCGGCGGCCGCCCCACCAGCACCGCGCAAATGCCGCCGCGCTGGGCCACATTCACCACCTGCTTCTGCGAAGCCCGTGCCAAAATGGCCACGCCATACTTCGACGGGGCGAAACCCATCACTGTGTAAAACGGCTCGGTTTCCACGCTGCCGTCCGGCGCCAGCACCGGGAACTCGCTCACCGGAATGCTGGCCACTTGCTGCACCACCCAGCGCTCCGGGTCCGCCAACGCTTTATCCAGCGCCGCCTCCCATTCCGCCTGCTCGACCAATGGCCCAATCACCACGCCCGAGCCGCCGTAGGCCCGGTTGGGCTTGAGCACCAGCATTTCGCGCTCCCGACGCACATGCTCCAGAAGATCGCCGGTTTGGCCGTCGGGAAACGTCGTGCTGCGGGCCGAGACGATCCGCGTCCAAAGGATGTGACGGCGAAACACCTGGCGCTCGTCGGCGCTGAAATGCTTGCTGAATTGTGGGTCGGTCAGGATTTCCCAGCAGCTCTTTTGATCCAGCTCGGCGGCGATCGACGAAATGATGCGGTTCTGCTTGAAGAGCGCACGCATCGGCGCGATGTCCACGCCTTCCTTCTCCAGATCGAGCAGATCGGCCACGGCATAGTCGCGATAAACGAGATCGACCGGTTCGCCGCCGCAATAGACCTCGTCGCCTTTGAGCGTCAGCTCGCGTGGGTCGGCGTGGGTGACTTTGAGTTTATAGCGATCGTGAAAGTAGCGGGCCAATGCCTCCTGCTCATCGGGGCCGCTGCCGGCGTACTTCGGCTCGACGAAGCAGATGTGCCGGGCCGGGCGGTGCAGCGTTTCCAGGTGGTCCAGCACCTCCTGCATCAGCAGCTCGCGGATGTCGTGGCCCGCTTCCAGATGCAGCTCGTTGTCCTGCTCGCTGAGGATCGGCACCACCAGGTCGACGATAATGCGCTCGGCGGTGGGGATCAGGTGCAGGCCGCCGATGCCGCCGAGGTTCGGCTCGACGAAGCGCAGCGAGTCCTTCCACATCGGGCTGATGAAGTCGATCATCGCGTCGAGCCGACCGAAGATCGGGTTGTTGTCGCGGTGGCTCGTGCCCCAGCATTCCGTCAGCCATTGCTCTTCTTCCGCTGTGAGCCGCAGCAATTCGTGGGCGCTGCTGTCCGATTGGTAAATGTCCGGCAGCCTTTTGAGCGCGTTCTGAATGGTCAAGGTGACGAAATGGATGTAAGAGAGCTGATCGGGCAGGGCGGTCATCGGACAGGCAAACAGGGGCACGGTGTCGAGCTCGCCGTCGCGCAGATAAATGAGGTGCCGGCGTGTCGATTCCTCGCGAATTTCCTTCATCAGCACGGTCAGGCGAGTTTCGGGGATCTTGTAGAATGCTTTGCGTACACGGCTGGCCAGGCTCAGACCGCTCAGGCCCAGTTCTTCGGCGGGAGTTAGCATGCCGCTACTATGGCGGATAAGGCGGGCTGATGCAACAGCACATCGCTCCTACAATAATGTCATGAAGCCGGAAGCCGCCTACGGGCAACTGATTCACTGGAGCCAGCAAGCCACACTTCTGGGATCGTGTGCCGAATTGCTCGGCTGGGACGAAGAGACGTTCATGCCGCGCGGCGGCGTGGCCCATCGCGCTCGCCAGATGGCGCTGCTGGCTGGGCTGTGCCACGAACGCCTCACCGATCAGCGGCTCGGCGAGCTTCTGCAGCAGGTCGAAGGCTCCGCATTGGTCGCCGACACGGCGTCGCCAGTCGCAGTCAATCTGCGTCTGCTGCGCCGGCTTCACGACCGCGCCCGCAAGCTGCCGCGAGCGTTGGTCGAGGAGATGGCCCAGGTCACCTCGCTGGCTCAGCAAGAGTGGGTTGTCGCCAGGCGGCGCGCGGACTTTGCCCGTTTTTTGCCGTGGTTGAAACGGATCGTCAAGCTCAAGCGGCGCGAGGCGGAAGCACATGGCTGGACGACCGTTGCGTATGACGCTCTGCTGGAAGATTATGAGCCTGGCGCCCGCGCCTCGGCGTTGACGGAGATGTTCAAGGCGTTGCGAGAGGCACTGAGCCCGCTCTTGGCGGCCATCGTGGGAGCACGGCGTCAACCCGACGTCGGCATTCTGCAGCGCCGTTATCCATTGCAGCGCCAGCGTTCCTTTGCGCACAAGGTGGCCGAGGCGGTTGGTTTCGATTTCACGCGCGGCCGGCTCGACAGCACGAATCACCCCTTCTTTACCAGTGTCGGCCCCGGCGATTGCCGCATCACGACGCGTTACACGATGGACCGCTTCGGCGAAGCGTTTTTCGCCACGCTGCACGAAGTCGGCCACGGGCTGTACGAGCAAGGTCTGCCCGCGGAACACTATGGCACGCCGATGGGCGAGGCCCCGTCGCTTGGCTTGCACGAATCGCAAGCCCGTCTCTGGGAAAACGCCGTCGGCCGCAGCCTGGGATTCTGGCGGCATTTCTTCCCGCTGGCACAGCAGGCCTTCCCCGCGGCTCTGCGCGATGTACCTTTGGATGCATTTCACTTTGCCGTGCACCGGGTCGCGCCGTCGCTCAACCGGGTCAATGCCGATGAGGTGACCTACAACCTGCACATCGGCATCCGTTTCGAGTTGGAGCAAGCTCTAGTCAACGGCGACTTGAAACCAGCCGGCCTGCCCGCGGCATGGAACGAAGCCTATCGCCGCGACCTGGGCACTGTGCCGCCCGATGACGGCGAGGGCTGTTTGCAAGACGGGCACTGGGCGGGCGGTTTATTCGGTTATTTCCCCACGTATACGATTGGCAACCTCTTTGCGGCCCAGTTGATGGCCCGCATTCGCGAGGAACTCGGCGATCTGGATCAGCCGTTAGCCCGCGGCGAATTCGGCGGATTGTTGGAGTGGTTGCGGAAGCGGATTCACACGCAGGGCAGTCGATTGCCGGCGGCGTCGCTGGTTGAGCAAGTCACGGGGGCCAAGCCCGATCCTGCGCGTCTTGGTCGAGTCGTTGCGAAAGCGGTATGGTGAGGTATATGAGGTTTAACTGCAATACCGGGCCGTTTGGCGGGCCGGGATCAGGGGACGAATTGCGATCAAAAGACAACACCTGGCATTGCCTGCCAACGTCTGCCAAGAATTGGGATGGTTTCGTCTCATGTCACCCCTCCCCCACACCCCCTCGAGACGAAACTGCCATCGTTTGGCAACGCCTGGCATACCTTGGCAAGGCATGGCAAAAGTTGCGCCCGATTGCGTCTCACGCTTGCCGTCAGGGCCAGCTACCACTAAACCCTGAAACCGACAAGGACCTCCGTCAAACAGGAGTCGCTGCAGCCATCCACCTCGGCGGTCATTGCATCATTGCATCATTGCACCCACCCAAACCCGCCTGCATTGCACTGCAACGACGCTGCATTGCAGTGCAATGCAGTGCAATGAAGTGCAACGATGTTTCATTGCACTTCATTGCACATCATTGCACTGCAACGATGCAACGATGCAACGACCGGTTTGTCCACCAAAGGCGCCAGTCTGGCCAGATTGCCCAAAGCGCACGCTGGCCCTGCGCTTGACGTGCGGTTAATATAACTGAACGGTTTTGGAGCGCGGGGCCCACAGAAATCAAACCTGCAGTCTGAAAGGCCTGCGATGGCAATCGACAGAACTCATCGCGATCACCTGGCCGAAGCCCTGGCCGGATTTTTGCGCAAAGAAATTAGCGCCGAGGATTTTTGGCGTCGAATCGACGACATTCGGATGGCCATGACCCAACAAGGACTATTCAGGGGGAAGCTTATGAGCAACGCCTTAAGCTTGAAATGCAAATAGGGCTAGGAGAGGTCAGCCAGACTGTCGCCCCAAAATCGTCCGTCGACGACTATCTCGAAGACTGGCTCATGGACCCTGGCCTCCACAAGGGTAGGAGTGCGCGCGTGGACCCGTTCGTCAACGAAAAGCAGTGGAACAAGCTCTGCCGGCACCTCGCGTTTTTGAAGTCCGACTGCGAAATGGTAACCGTTGCACGTCCGATACCGGAGCCCGATGACAAATTCGCACTATCGTGGCGCTTCGTCATGCTTTTCCTTTTCGTCAGTGCCAACGCGATTGCTGTCGTGTTTTGCCTTGTTTATTCGGTGATTAATTGGTGGCTTCTAGGCGTTTTTTACTTTGTGGTCTTCCAATTGGGCCTGATTCGCGGGTGGTGTTTTCATGATGCCGATTTTTGTGGTTTTCATAGCCCTTTCGATGGCTGGGATGCTGGGGGTAGCTTGTGTCAAAGTTATCGCCAAGAAGGCAAGAAGTTGAACCAAAACCGCCACTTATCATTCGCCCAATTATTCAGGCTCATGCAAAGGAGACTACCCATGCGGTACTCGCTATTCACCGCTTTTCTACTTCTCGGAGGAGTCCTCGTGACCACGGTCCTCGCCGCGGAAGGCGATCCGCTGAAATACCCCGCCACCAAGCGGATCGACCACTTCGACCTTTACCACGGCGTCAAAGTCCCCGACCCCTACCGCTGGCTCGAAGACGACGTTCGCTCCTCCAAGGAGGTGGCCGACTGGGTCGAAGCCGAGAACAAGGTGACCGAGGCCTATTTGCAGTCGATCCCCCAGCGCGACGGCATCCGCAAACGGCTCACCGAGCTATGGAACTTCGAGCGTTACTCCGCACCGATGAAGGCCGGCAAGCGCTATTTCTACACCAAGAACGACGGCCTGCAGAACCAGAGCGTCCTTTACGTCCAGGACAAGCTCGACGGCGAGCCACGAATGCTGCTCGACCCCAACGACCTGGTCGAAAGACGGCACGGTCGCCCTGGGCGGCATGTCGGTATCCGACGACGGCAAGTACCTGGCCTATGCCGTCAACGAGGCCGGCTCCGACTGGGCGACCTGGACGCGTCCTGGATATTGCCACCGGCAAGCAGCTCGCCGACGAGCTCAAATGGACCAAGTTCACCGACGCCGACTGGACGCCCGACGACAAGGGCTTTTTCTATGTCCGCTTCCCCGAGCCGAAGAAGGGCGAGAAATTCCAGGGACTCGCGTTCGATCCCAAGCTCTGCTACCACAGCGTCGGCACGCCCCAGGCCGAAGATAAAGTTGTCTACGAGCGGCCCGACCATCCCGATTGGGGTTTCGCCTCGACCGTCAGCGAAGATGGCCAATACCTGGTGATCGCGACCTGCAAGGGGACCGATCCCCGCTATCGCATTACGTACCTGGACCTCAAAACCGCGGACTCCAAGCCGGTCGACCTGATCGACAACTTCGATTTTAAGTACGATTTTGTCGGCAATGACGGCCCGGTCCTCTATTTTCAAGACCGACCTCGAAGCGCCGCGGAACAGGGTCATCGCCATCGACCTGCGCAAGCCGAACCCGGCCAATTGCAAGGAAATCATCCCGGAGGCTGCCGATAACATGACCAGCACCCACATGGTCGGCAACCAGTTCGTCTGCACCTATCTCAAGGACGCGCGCACCCAGGTCAAGCTGTTCGACGTCGCCGGCAAGTATCGTCCGCGAGGTCGAGTTTCCGACGCTCGGCACCGCGAGCGGCTTTGGCGGCAAACGCGAGTGATACCGAGACGTTCTACTCCTTTTCCAGCTTCGCCACGCCGCCCAGCATCTTTCGCTACGACATGAAAACCGGCAAAAGCACGCTGTTTCGCCGGGCCAAGGTGAAGTTCAATCCCGACGACTACGAGGTCAAGCAGGTTTTCTATCCAGGCAAGGACGGCACGAAGATCCCGATGTTCCTGACCTACAAGAAGGGCACTCAAGCTCGACGGCGCCAATCCGACGCTGCTCTACGGCTACGGCGGCTTCAACATTCCGCTGACGCCGGAGTTTTCGATCTCCAAGCTGCAGTGGTGCGAAATGGGCGGCGTTTACGCCCAGGCCAACATCCGCGGCGGCGGCGAGTACGGCAAGGACTGGCATCAAGCGGCGGTCAAAACAAAGCGTCAGGTGGCTTATGACGATTTCATCGCGGCTGCCGAGTGGCTGATTGCCGGCAAATATACGCAGCCGAAAAAGCTGGCGATCCAGGGCGGCAGCAATGGCGGCCTGCTGGTCGGCGCTTGCATGACGTCAGCGGCCGGACCTTTACGGCGCCTGTCTGCCGGCCGTGGGCGTGATGGACATGCTGCGTTTTCACAAGTTCACGGCAGGCCGCTACTGGGTCGATGACTACGGCAGCTCCGACGATCCCGAGGAATTCAAGGCGCTGCTCAAGATTTCGCCGTATCACAATCTGAAAAAGGGGACAGTCTATCCGGCCACGCTGGTGACGACCGCCGACACCGACGACCGCGTGGTGCCGAGCCACAGCTTCAAGTTCATTGCCCAGTTGCAGTATTGCCAGGCCGGGCCGGCGCCGGTGCTGGCCCGCATCGAAACCAGGGCCGGCCACGGAGCGGGCCGGCCCATTTCGAAAACCATCGAGGAGACGGCCGACCAGTGGGCATTCCTGGTGAAGAATCTAGGGATGGCTTCAAAGTAGTAGGCACACTCCGTGTGCCGTTAACCGTCTCGCGCCCGAATAGTGCTAGCCCGCTACATTAGCTCGAGTATCGGATGCGCTCGCGACGGCACACGGAGTGTGCCTACTACTTTGCGCTACTTTTTGGCTGGGGGCACATTTCCAGGCATCATCACCGTCGGCGCCACCGGTTGCGGAATTGAGCCCGATCCGATCATTCCACGCGGGGCGTTGGGCACATTCCAGCCCAGACCCTGCGCGTCTTGAACGAGTTGTTCGAAGCGGCGATCGACAATGGACGCCTTGGCGTCGACGCGCTTTTTCAGCACTGTCCTGAGGTTAGCGATCTGTTTTTCCAATTCCTCGAGTTCTTTTTGCTGCTGTTGGACATGCAGATCGAATTGGTTGTTGAGCACGTCCGTCAGTTTTTTCCGGATTTCCTTTTTCTCATCCTCCTTGTCCGTTTTCACAAATTGCTTGGCAAGTTGGTTGGTTTGCGGATCTTTCCCGCCGTCAACTGGATAGCCAAAACCGAATTGGGATACGGGCTGCATTGGGGCGTAGCCGATCCCGAATGCGGGTTGTGTTGGTGCGTAGTTGGACACAGGCACGTAGGGGCCGTTAGGGCCAACGACGTAAGGGCCAGCAGGTGGCGCCGGCGGTTGTGGCGCCGGCGATTGGGCCAGAACCGTCGTGCAAGCCCATGCCGCAATCAGGCCGCATCCGACAGACCAAATGAATCGGGTTTTCATGACAAGCTCTCCTTTTCAAGAACAAAAGAAACGTCTACTCAAAATTGCCGTTGGCGCGTTGCCGCAATGCATCAAGCCGGCGACGAATGCTTTGCAACTCGGTTTCAACAGGATCGGCATCCGTTGGTGCTGGGGTTTTGAGGTCGCGATTCAGCTTCTCTGCCCAATGGTTCATATTGGCGAGATCCTGTTCGAAGTCGCCCCAATCGTTTGGCGTGCCTCCAGCGAGCGTCGATTGAAGCACGGCCAGCTTTTGTTGCATTTGACCGGAATTTTCTCGAAAGGCTTCGTCAAATCCTTCCGGTGTTATCAAGTCATTCTTGGCGGCCGGAGCGCCAACGTTCAAAGACTGCTGCTCCACTCGCCCCCACGGCAGGAGCACTATTGCCCCACCCGCGAGAACGGCCGCCATTGCCGCCGCTGCCGCCCATCGTCGCGCAAGGCGGCGCACTTTGCTTGGTGCCGCGATCTGCCGCGCCAGTTTCTCCGCCTCAAGAGGCAGCCGATGGCGATCCGGCTGTTGGACATGGGCCAGGCAACGGCCAAGCAACTCCGCAACTTCGGCGGCCGTTTGAAACCGTTGCTCCGGCAACTTGGCATGGAGTTTGGCGATGATCCCAGCCAACCACGCAGGCACGTCCGCATTGATTTCGCGCACCGGCCGCGGCACATCGTCCGACACGCGCCGCAACACCACCACCGCCGATTCGGCGCGGAAGGGCGGATGGCCAGTGCACATCGCGTACAGCGTGCTCCCCAGGCTGAAAAGGTCGGCGCGGTGGTCCACCGACTCGCCGCGCGCCTGTTCGGGAGCCATGTAATGCGGTGTGCCAGCCACGACCCAGCTCAGGGTGAGACCGGCATCGGCGGCGGCCCGCGCCAAACCGAAATCGGTGAGCCGCGCCCTTTCCACGCCGTTGTCCAGCAGAATGTTGGCCGGTTTGACGTCGCGGTGCACCAAACCCTGGGCATGGGCAGCGGCCAGCCCAGAAGCGGCTTGCATGCCTATGCGCAGGATTTCCGCCAGCGCCAACGGGCCTTGCCGGTCCAGCCGCTCCTGCAAGGATCGCCCCGGCACATACTCCATCACCAGGTACGGAAGTCCTCCAGCTTCATCGACGGCGTGGACCGCTACCACATGCTCGTGAACAACGGCGGCGGCGGCCCGCGCCTCGCGGAGAAATCGTTGCCGGGCAGCGCCGGAATTAGCCAGGTGAGCGGCCAAAACCTTGATCGCAATGGTGCGGTTGAGGGCCGGGTCGATGGCCTTCAGCACCACGCCCATGCCGCCCCGGCCCAGCAAACCCTTCACCTCATAAGGTCCGACTCTGCCGACAGAATCGGCCAAGTCGGACGGCGCCAGGAAATCGAGCGGGTCGGCAGCCGGCGAAATCGCGTCGATGGTGGCCGCACCTGCATTGAGACAGCGCCGCGCCGCGCCAAACCAGCGGTCTTCGTTAGCCAGTCGATCCAAAGCCGCTTGACACTCTTGACAGACCGCCAGATGTTGCTCAAGCTCTGCCAGGTCCTGGGGCGCCAGCTTGTCGTCGGCCAGCAACCGAAGACGCTCCGGGTCACATTGATTCAGGCGGAGTGCCATGTTCGACCTCGTCCAAAATGATGGCGGCGTCGTCGCCCAATTGCTCGACCCGTTGCCGCAGGCGGGCCAGGACTCTGCTGCGTGCGATATAGACGGCCCCCACCGACAGGCTCAATGCGAGCGCCACGTCCTTTGGCGCTTTGCCGTCGACCGCCGTGTGCCAGAAGGCTTGCCAGGTCGGCGGCGTGAATTCTCCCTTGATCTGATCCGCCGCCCAGCGAATCACGCGCATTTTGTATTCGACCTCGAACACGCGGTTGCCGCTGGGTCCACATCGGGTTGGGCCTCGAGCATTTGTTGAACACTGCTGGCCCCGCTGCCGCGCAGGTGAGGATCCTGCCGTGTCAGGAAGTTGATCAACAAGTTGCGCAACCCGGCACAACCAGCCGCGAAAGCTACCGCGTGCGGGATCAGGCTCCCAGCGCTCGATGGCCCTGGACACCGCCAGGAACACTTCCTGGCAGAGGTCGCGGGCATCGGCGTCTTGCAGGCCCTTGCGGCGGGCCAGGCCGTAAACTAGCGGCTCGTAGAGATCCACAAACTCATTCCAGGCGGCCGCATCGACAGGGTCCCTGAGCCTGAGGATTAACGAATGGCGGGTGGTCAACGGCTCGTCCATCGGTCCTCCTGCTACTGTCTTACACACAAGAGCGGCGAAAACCTTTCACGGCAACCTCAAAAAATCGCAAAACTGCCCTTTTATCCATTGCCGGACCGGCCGTATGGCCGATACAATCTCTTTTTCTACCCTTATTGCCGATTGCCGAGCTTCATTGCCAAGGGCTGCTCGCGCCCTTATTCATTTCAAGGTCCGCTCAGGAATGGCAACTGAGGCTCGCCCTCCCAACAAGGGGTGACCTGTCTTAGATGGTGCGTCACTGGGAGAAAGCCGTGGCTAAAGATGTCGTGAAACCATTTCCGCATAACAAGTCGATTGCCGCCTGGATTCAGCTTCTCAGCCACAACCAGGCGTCACAACGGCGCCAGGCGGCACTGGCCCTGGGACAGGTCGATGCCAACGCCAAATCCGCATTGCCCGCGCTGATCATTGCACTGACGGACAAGAATGAATTGGTGCGCCGCCAGGCCGCGGAAACGTTGGGCAGCCTAGGGCCAAAAGCGAAAGCGGCAGTTGAGCCGTTGGCCAATGCACTGGGCGATCCCTGGGAATTCATCCGCCAACAGGCGGCCGACGCTTTGGGCAGGATTGGACCGTCAGCCAAAGCCGCGGTGCCAGCCCTGGTGAACGCGCTTGCCGATGGCGTGAAATATGTGCGCTGGCAAGCTGCCGTCAGCCTCGGCCAGATCGGACGCGATGCCAAACCTGCCGTTCCAGCCTTGATGGTCGCGCTCAATGATCGCGAGGAAGACGTACAGTCCGCGGTGGCACGGGCGCTGGGATTGATCGACCCTGGCGTGGTGGACACCTTGGTAAAGTCGCTAGCCGGCAAAGATGCTCGGCTGCGTGCCGGGGCCGCCCTGGCGCTGGGTGAGATGGGCTCGACGGCAAGGCCAGCCATCGCCGCGTTGCGCAACGCTCTCAAGGACGACGACGAGCATGTGCGGCGGCGTGCGATCCACTCCCTGGGCGAATTGGGCGAGCAGTATCCGCCGGCGATCAAGGCCCTGGCGGCGGCACTCATGGATCCGGCCATGGGTGTCAGGCGCGAGGCGGCGGAAATGCTTGCCCAGGCTGGGCCTAATGCTCAGCCGGCCATCGCCGCGTTGGTCGACGCCCTCAAGGATGACGACGCGGATATCAGGTCGTGGGCGTCGCTGGCACTGGGCAGCATTGGCGCCGCGGCCGTGCCGGATTTGCTCAACGCATTGGCCAGGCGCGATGCGCGCATTGTTGCGGGTATCGTGCAAGCCCTGGGAGAAATCGACTTCACCCAGGTTGACGTCAAAACTGTGCCGCTTTTCGAAAAGCCCTTGGGCCACAAAGACGCCGCCGTGCGGACGCTGGCGGCGCGAGCGCTTTGCCAGATGGGGCCGCGTGCACTGCCCGTACTGACGGCCCTGCTGAAAAACCTGCAAGACAAGGACGACAATGTGCGGGTTTGGTCCCTCGCGGCCCTGGCAAGCCTGGGACCCCCGGCCCGCAAAGCGGTGCCTCGCGTACTGCCGCTGATGATGGACAGACAGACCCGCGTTCGCGAAGCCGCCAAAAAGGCGCTGGTGGCCCTCGATCCCGAGTTGGCCGCGCGCTCCGGTGCGCGGTAAGCTGTAGGATGGAACGTGGGGACCCTAAAAAAAGGAGACAGGCCCCGTTGTGCGAAGCACCCTTCGGGCCGTTCCGGCAACGGGGCCTGTCCCCTTTTTTTAGGGCCTCTCAATAAAGGGGGGACAACCCCCGTTGCGCGAAGCACCCCCGAGCCGTTCCGGCGACGGGGCCTATCCCCCTTTTTTGAGGCCTCTTAATGCACCGCCTTTTGATCGTCGATGATGATGCCCAGTTGCGTGCTTTTTGCCGGATGGCCCTGAATCACCAGGGGCTGCTCTGCGAGGAAGCGGAAGACGGCGCCCAAGGTCTGGCGCTGCTGCGCCGGCAACCGTGCGATTTGATCTTGCTCGACGTCGACTTGCCGGGTTTGGCGGGGCCTGACGTGTGCCGGCGGCTCAGGGAAAACCCGCCCTGTCCGCATTTCAAGATCATCATGGTTTCAGGTCATGCTTCCAACGACGACATGGCCGCGATCATGCTTGCCGGCGCCGATGACTTTCTCGCCAAGCCCTTCAGCGTGCTTCAGCTGCTGGCCCGCGTCAAGACCGCGTTGCGTCTGAAGGAGGCGCAAGATCGATCTGACGCGCTCAATCTGCACCTGCTCGCCGTCAATCGCGAACTGGAACAGGGTTTGTCGGCCCGCAACAGCGACCTGACGCAGGCCCGCAACGCCCTGGTGCTGGCCCTGGCCCACCTGGTCAAGTGCCGCGACGAAGAAACCGGGGCCCACCTGAGGCGTTTGCAGCAATACTGCCGTTGCCTGGCGGAATCGGCGACCGCCGTGCCGGTTTTTGCCGCCCAGCTCGACACCAATTTCGTGGAAATGCTCGAGTGTCTGCGCCCGCTGCACGACATCGGCAAGGCCGGTTTGCCGGATCACATCCTCCTGAAACCCGGCGCGCTCACGGTTGAAGAGCGGACCATCATGCAAACCCACACCACCATCGGCAGCGGCACGCTGGTGAAGGTGGCCCGCCAGCACGGCTTTGCCAGGGCATTCTTGCAGATGGCCATCGAGATCACGCGTCATCATCACGAACGCTACGACGGCACCGGCTATCCCGACCGGCTGATTGGCGACAACATTCCGCTGTCGGCGCGGATCGTGGCGCTTGCCGACGTTTACGACGCCTTGCGCTCCAGGCGGGTTTACAAACCGGCGCTGTCGCACGCCACGGCGATCGAGATGATGGAAAACGAATTCCAGGGACACTTCGATCCAGCGCTGGCGCAGGTATTTCGGCGTTGCGAGGCGAGTTTCGCGCAAACGTATTTGTCATTTGGCGAGGTTTAGCTGCGTCGCGCCTATACAAACCGCCAGATGACCGCGCCAATCACGGCTGCCACGGCGATCCAAACCCACCACGGCAGGGCGAGTTTGTGCTTCTTGTAGGTCAGCGTTGGCTCGTTGCCGCTGCCTCCCCGGCTGGCGACCAGCTTTTCCATCGCACCAGGCGGCAGCAGCAAGATGCCGCTGGCCTTGCCAAGTTCCTGGATGCGCAGAATACACCTCTACCGCGTTGGTCGGGCGCCCATTGGGGTTCTGGCTTAAACAGCGCTGAATCAATTCGCAAAGGTCGTCCGAGGCATCGGGGCACAATTCCTTGAGCGTCTTGCCGGTGATATGGGGCAGTTTGCCGGTGAGCGCTTCGTGCATCACCACGGCGGCGCTGAAAATGTCGGAACGCGAATCGGCAGGCACGCCGGCCAGCTGTTCCGGCGCCATGTAGCGCGGCGTGCCCATCACCGTGCCGGGTTCGGTCAAGGCCTTCTCCACCTTGGATTCCTCGTCGCCGCGCAAGATGCGGGCAATCCCAAAATCGAGCACGCGGACATGCAGGCGCACGCCGCTCTGATTGAGAATGAAGATGTTGTCCGGCTTGATGTCGCGGTGGACGATGCCCTTGTTGTGGGCATGAATCAAGGCCAGGAGCATCTGCGCGCAAAGCTGCAGGCCTGCCTTAAGCGGCAGCGGCCCGCCTTCGGCAAGCCGCTCTCGCAGCGACACGCCTTGCAGGTATTCCATGACGAGGTACGGACCGCACGTGGAGTCGATGCCGAAGTCGTGAACCACGACGATGTGCGGATCGCTGAGCTGGCTGGCGATGCGAGCCTCGCGGTGAAAGCGGGCGTCGAACTCGGGATCGTCACGCAACTGGGGATTGATGAGCTTGACCGCGACTTCGCGCTCCAGCGTCAAGTCCGTGCCGCGGTAGACCTTGGCCATGCCGCCGCCGCCGCGAACATCCAGCAGTTTGTAGCGGTTGCCGACGACCACCGGCAGCTCGATTTCCCGACTCCTGGATTTGCGGCTGTCGCCCCCGGCGGGCGTGGGACTGGCGGAGCCTGGCGCGGTCTCTGAGCGCGTGGGATTCTCCCCAGCAGCCGCCGGCGTGTTTTCCTTTTGCATGGGCTTCACCCGATCATTTGCTCCCCGGCGCCTTCCACGACTCGCTAAACAATCCGTTGAGGGCCACCTCGTCCACGGTCAGTGCGGGTCCCGTGGCAGGCAAACGCAGCACGGCATAATCGCCCAGCCGTGGATAAAGCAGAGCATTGGTGCCCTGGAAATCCTCGGCGTGGAAAGTGTGGCCCGAGTTCAGCACCACGTACCGCGACGGATTGAGCGGATTCGGATAGATCAAAAGCGGCGCGTGCGTCGCGGCTGCATAGGTCTTGCCTGCCACCGTTAGTTTGTCCCGCGACCACGCAAGCGGCAAGTCCTCAAGCAGCGTGGCCAGCATGGCATTGGAACCGGGGTCGCCGAAGAGGATCAAGTTTTTGTCGCTGATGTCATCGCTGGTCACGTCGACATCGTTTTTGGTGGGCACCTCGCCACGCATGTATTTGGCCCACTCGGTCTGGAACCGTTTCAGACTGGCCGCCGCGTAATCGTCGACGCGCTCGGACCACGGCTGACCCGTGGCTCGGACGCACAGAAAGGACGAAGTGAAGGCGTCGTCGATCGGCCCTTGCAGGCCCTTGACCTTGCGCGGATGACGCACCTGTTCCAGGGCGATTTTTTGGGGCATGGTGGCCACCCAGCGGCCCGCGCGTTTCTCCAGGCAGACCTGGTGCTCACCCAGCGTAGCCCACGGCCGGGCAGTCACTTTTTGCTTGTCGATCACCACCGTCATGTCAAATAGCTCGCCTTTGGGCACGCGCAGGAGCAAGCTGGCCACGTTGTCGGTGGTGACTTCAAACCCGTCTTCCGTCTTGCTGGCGTCGACCACGGCTTTCTCGTAATGCTTGTCCAGGCCCACAATCCAGACCCAATCGCAGACGCCGTATTTCGTGGTGTAAGTAACAAAGCGGACGTGTTTGGGGTATGCCTCCCGGCCTTTGTTGATGAATGGCGCATAGGCATCCTCGGCCTTCTTCTGCCATTCCGCGGGAAATTGATGGGCCAGATCCGGAGCGATGAGCACCTGCAACTCGACCGCGAGCTTGGTGGGCTTGAGCGCCGCTTCGATGTTTTTCGCGGCCTGCAATTGAGCGTCTTTCTCGCCGGCATAGGCCACGATGGGAACATTCGTGGCGTTTTCAGCATAATCCACCGCATCGTAGATTCGCAGGCATTCCTCCTGCGGCCGACCCAGATCCGCGGGGAGCTTGGCCACGTAGCCGTGCGTCGTTGTGAACCCGGCGCCGGGGCCGACCACGCACCATTTGTCGGGATAATGCAGGCCCAAATGCCAGGCGCCCGCGCCTCCCATCGAAAAACCTCGCAAAACCTGACGGCGCTTGTCGATCAAATGCGCTCGGCCGATCAGGTCCTCGAAAGCCTCAAAAGCGGCCAACGCTTCCAGGACATCGGCTTCGCCCGCCCAACGATAGGCGTTGTTGCCGCGGCCAAAAATGTCGATTTTAATGCCGGGCAATCCCTTGGGAGCCGGCTTGTCGCCGAATTGATGCAGAAACTTGACCTCATTGAGCTTGTCATCGCGACCGTGAAGCACAACATCGAGCCGCCATTTCTTGCCCTCTTCCAGGTACTCATCCGGCAAGGTCACCGCATACGGCTGCACGGAGCCATCGATCGCCGACCGATACCCGCGCATGACGGTGCGGCCCGCGGTTTTTAGCCAATCAAAATTCTTGCTGTTGGTTTGCTGGGCCCGCTCCAGACCGCGGTCGAGGGCTTCAAGGGTCCAGGCTTCCGATTCCTTTTGGAAAAACTCGTTATGCTGCATAATCTTGACAGCTGCCTGATGATAGATTTCGATGTCGGCGAGAACGAGGGCAACCTCGGCGGCTTTGATGTCCGCGTTACTTTGGGCACGCAAAATTCCGATCTGATCGGCAAGTTTCGCGGTCTTTTCGGCAATGATTTTGCGTTTGGCCGCATCAGGAGGCTGCATGGCTGACGCCTCCGTTTGTTTAGAGCCCACCCAGGCACATGCTCCGGCAAGGGCGAGGGCAAGCACAGTCAAAACGCCGACATTACGCGGACTTGAGGACATCATGCAAATTCCTTTCAGCACGGGCGGCGGGTTCCGGTACGTTCCTTGACGATACTCGCAATGGCCCGATGGAGCAAGAGTACAAGCGGGCCTGCTTTCAAAATTGGGTGGGTTCCACCATTTTTGCAGGACGGCCTTCCCAGACCGTCCAAACCATTGCGGACGGCCTGGGAAGGCCGTCCTACTCGCATTTGCAGGACGGCCTTCCCAGGCCGTCCAAACCATTGCGGACGGCCTGGGAAGGCCGTCCTACTCGCACCTGCAGGACGGCCTTCCCAGGCCGTCCAAACCATTGCGGACGGCCTGGGAAGGCCGTCCTACTCGCATCTGCAGGACGGCCTTCCCAGGCCGTCCAAACCATTGCGGACGGCCTGGGAAGGCCGTCCTACTCGCATTCTGTAGGACGGCCTTCCCAGGCCGTCCAAACCATTGCGGACGGCCTGGGAGGGCCGTCCTACTCGCATTTGTAGGACGGCCTTCCCAGGCCGTCCAAACCATTGCGGACGGCCTGGGAGGGCCGTCCTACTCGGGCGGCGGCTGAACAGCGTGCCACATCGTGTCGGTGGATTGATTGTCCGGCGGTTGCGGTCCGCGGTTGGGCAGGCGCAAAATGAACTTGCTGCCTTTGCCCGGTTGACTCTGCACCAGGATGTCGCCGCCGTGCTCGCGCAGGATTTTGCGGCTTACCGCCAGCCCCAGGCCGGTGCCGTGCGCTCCCTTGGTGCTGACAAACGGCTTGAAGATGTCGTTGATTTTTTGGCTGGCAATGCCGATGCCATTGTCGAGGACGAGCAGTCTGACCCAACCTTCCTCGGGATCCAGCCGCGTGCCGATCGTCACCTGGGGATGCTCGCGATCCTCCACCGCGTCCAGGGCGTTGCCGACGATGTTGAGCAGGGCGCGGTGAATGCCTTCGGGATCGACCGGCACGATCGGCAGATTCGCTTCCAGGCTGCAATCCAGCTTGATGCCCAGCTCCTTGGCCCGCGGCTCGACCATCTCCACCACTTCGCGGGCCAGGGCGTTGAGGTCGGTCGGCTCGACGGCCGGCTCGCGCTCCTTGGAGTAACTGAGCATGTCCATGACCAGGTCGAAGATCTTGCCCTGGGCCTTCTCGGCCATCTTCCAACCTTGCTGCAACAGGACATCGTCCTTGGCCGCGATGCCCATTTTCAGGATCTCGCTGCCGCTGCGCAGCGATTGCAGAATGTTCTTGATGTGGTGCGACAGGGCGGCGATCGTTTGGCCGATGGCCGCCAGACGTTCGGCCTGCAGCATGGCCTGGTGGTAGCGGGTTTCCTCCACCGCCAGCGCGGCCTGGTGGGCGACGGCGATGGCCAGGGCCAGATGGTCCTCGGTGAACTTGCCGGCCGCGCCGGCGGGGCGTTCCGCGATCTCGCTGTCGGTGCTCAGGGTGTCGAGATAAAGCACGCCAAGGGTTTCGTGCCGGCCCCTCATTGGCACGCAAATCACCTCGCGGATGCCGTAACGCACGATGCTCTGGCCCGTGTTGAAGCGGGTGTCCTGCTGAGCATCGGAGAGCAGCACACCCTGCTTGTGCTCGAGCACGTGATCGACGATGGTGCGGCTGACGTCGATCCGCTCGCCCTGGCCCGCTGCCCGAACGCCACCGGACCGCCTTGGGCTCCAAGGCGGCGCCGTCGGTGGTCCGCAGCATGACGCAGCCGCGGTCGGCTTCGATGGAGCGAAACACCAGTTCGAGAATGCGTTGCAGGAGATCGTTCAGGTCGAGAATGTGGCTTACTGCCTGGCTGGCCTCGTACATGATCGCCAGGTTGGCCAGGGCGGTGCGCAGCCACGGGGTCTTGGCATTTTCAGGCTGGGCCAGAATACGGCTGCCTTCGGTGTCGGCAATCGTTTTGATGATCGCCGACGACAACTCCAGGTCCTGGCGCGAGATCAGACTGATTTTTTCCGCGAGGTCGCTGGTGTCTTGCTCCGACTCCAGGCCGGTGGTGCTGAAGACCAGCAAGGTTTGGCCAATGAGGATTTGATCGCCTGGGCGCAGCGTGGCTTCTTTGATCTTCTGCCCATTGACAAAGGTGCCGTTGGCGCTGCCCTTGTCGACCACCGTGCAGCTGCCGCCCGTCGGCGCAAAATTCGGCATGGCGCCGGGAAACCTCGGTGTCGTGCAGCCGCAAAGCGTTGTTGGCGTCACGGCCGACCGTCGTGGCGCCGTCCGTCAGCTCAAATTGCTTGCCTTCATCCGCGCCTTTGATAACCAGAAGCCGGGCCAAGCGGGCCTCCACGTGAGTTGTTGTTGATGGTCTCCATCACCACCGTACTCTGCATGAGGGAGTAGTGTCAAGTAGGTCCCGCCTGCCGGGCGGGGCCTTGGAGCTCACCCAAAACCGCGCACGGCAAAAGGGAGGTAGTTTAGTGGCCAAGGCGCCCTAGGTCCTGCCCGGCAGGCGGGACCTACTTACCGCCAAGCAACTCGGCCAACTCCGCAAGATCACGGAGCAGACGATCCGGCTTGGCTTGGCTTAACGTCGCCAATGTGTCCGACCCGGTGGCCACTGTCCACACCCTCAGGCCGGCCGCGCGTCCGGCTTGAATATCCACGACCATATCACCAACGTACAAGGCCTCCTCCGGACGAAGATCGAGACGCGTCAACGCCAGCACAAGCATGTCCGGCGCCGGTTTGGGACGGGCCACGTCCTCCGGGCCGAGCACGACCTCAACCAGTTCGTTAATGCCGAGGACGTGCAGCAGCTCCTTGGTGAAATTCCGCGGTTTGTTGCTGCAAATGGCTGCTCGCCAATGGGTCCGCTTGATTGCTGCCAGAGCGTCGGCCGCTCCGGGCAGCAATCGGGTGTTGGCCGCCATCACCGTGGGATGGTGCGTGCGGTATCGGTCCAGATCGGCTTGGACGTCGCCGTTGCCGACAGTGTGCTCCAGAAGATACTCCGGCCCTCGGCCAACGTGGCGCTTTACCTCGGCCACCGGCAACGGCGGCTTGCCGTGAAATGCCCGAACATGGTTGACGCTGGCGGCGATGGCATCGTAGCTGTCGGCAAGGGTGCCGTCGAAGTCGAAAACCACGGCCCGCACGCCGTCAAGTGGCCGGTCATTGTCCATTGTCGACCGCAAGTCCTGCTGCTGGTTTATTTTCAGATTGGCGACTACATTAAACACGTTATGCGGCCATGATGGGGAGTCAACCACAATATGCCTATCACTTGTTACATCGGACTGGGCGGCAATCTCGGCGACCGCCAGGCCAATCTCGATCAAGCCCTGGAAGCGCTGCAAGAGCACGACCGCATCGACGTCCAGCAGGTTTCGTCTTACTTCGAGACCGACCCGGAAGGTGGGCCGGCGGACGCTCCGTTGTTTCTCAATGCCGTGGCGGAGATCCAAACCGATCTTGGGCCAAGGGAGTTGCTGCAAGCGCTGCTGGACATCGAACGCGGCCTCGGCCGAGTTCGCCGCGAGAAGAACGATCCGCGAACCATCGATCTCGATTTGCTGCTTTACGGCGACCTGGTGGTCAACGAATCCGGCCTGACCATCCCGCATCCGCGCATGCACGAACGCGGGTTTGTGCTGGAGCCGATGGCCGAAATCGCGCCCCATGTCGTTCATCCTGTTGTTGGCCAAACCATGCAGGAGCTTTGGGACGAGTGGGAGCCCGAAGACACCCCAGCGCGCGGCGGCGCCGGTGTCGCCGGCGGGCGCGAGCGTCCGGCCCATGTTACCATGGGCAAGGAACTTACCGGTCTGTGCCGATGGTGACAGGCTCGACGCACGGCATTGGCCGAGCCATCGCACTCGAATTGGCGTCGGCAGGGGCGGCGGTGATTGTCCATGGCCGGCGCTCCGAGGCCGCCGAGGAAGTTGCCGATGCGATTACCGGGCAGGGCGGCACTGCCGACGTGCTATTGGGGAATCTGCTCCAGCTCGAGGAGTGCCGGCGTTTGGTGGCGACGGCCTGGGATCAATGGGGTCCCATCGACATCTGGATCAACAACGCTGGCGCCGACGTGCTCACCGGGGAAGCCGCTGACTGGCCATTTGCCCACAAACTGCGCGAACTGGCGGCCGTCGACATGGAGGCCGCGATACTAATGTCCCGCGACGTTGGCCGGCGCATGCAGGAAGCCGGCAGCGGGGCCATCGTCAACATGGGCTGGGACAAGGCGGACACGGGCATGGATGGCGACAGTGCTCAGCTCTTCGCGGCCGTCAAGGGCGCTGTCATGGCCTTTAGCAAAAGCCTGGCGGTGAGCCTGGCGCCGAACGTCCGCGTCAATTGCCTGGCGCCGGGATGGATCAAGACGGGTTGGGGCGAGCAAGCATCGGAAAAATGGCAGCAGCTGGTCACCAAGGAAACGCCGCTGCAGCGCTGGGGAACGCCCGAGGATGTCGCGGCAGCGGCCCGGTGGTTGGTTTCGCCGGCCGCGGCCTTTGTCACGGGGCAGGTGATTCGCGTCAATGGTGGGGCGGTGCGGTAACATGGCCGAGCTTGCGCCTACGTTATCGTTGTTATCCTTGGCACAGCGGTATCATCAAGCCGGCGACCTCGACCGCGCCGCCGCGCTCTATCGGCAAATCCTCACGGCAGAACCTGCCCACGCGGAGGCCGTGCACTTGCTCGGCGTCATCGCCCATCAACGGGGTGACCAGAATCAGGCCATCGCGTCGATCAAGCGGGCCTTGACGATTAATCCAGCCAATCCCGTGGCTTATTTCAACCTTGCCAACGCGTTGTCAGCTCACGGAGATTGGGACGAAGCTGCCGGCAGCTACCGGACAGCGCTAGCGCTCAAACCTGCCTTCCATCAGGCCCACAACAACCTGGGCCAGCTTTTGATGGAGCAAGGCCAACTCCAGGAAGCGGTCGACCATTTTCAGCATGCCGTCCACCTCGATCCGCGCCATGGCCGTGCTCACAACAACCTGGGCACGGCCCTTCGCCTGCTCGGCAGGCTGAAAGAGGCCCTGGCCAGTTGCCAGCAGGCTGTCCAGCTCATGCCTCAATCGGCGGAGGCCCATTATAACCTCGCCGCGGTTTTTGGCGCTCAGGGCAAGTTGGACAACGCGGCAGCTTCTTGTGAGCGTGCTTTGAGCCTGAAGCCGGATTTCCCCGAGGTCCACTCCTCCTTGAGCGTGATCTTTAGCGATCAAGGGAAAGCCGAGCAGTCCATCGCATCTCTTCAAAAGGTGATGCGGTTCAAGCCCACCGCCTGGGCCGAGATCGCCCTGGCCACGCGACTGCCGGCAATCTACCAGTCGATGACCGACTTGCAGAATTGGCGCGACCGCTTGACGGAGCAACTCCAAAAGCTCAAAGAACGCGGCGTCGTCTGCGATCTCAGCCACGAAAAAGCCCACAACTTGTTTTACCTGGCTTACCAGGGCGCAACGACAGGGACATTCATCGGCTGGCCGCCGAGCTTTATCGTGCACCCGGCGACGTCGGCGCCAGGCTCCGTTCAGCGGCGCCGGCCAACCGCAAAATCAGCATCGGCTTGCTGTCGACTTTCTTCAGGGACCACACGATCGGCCATTTGACGCGGGGCCTCGTCGCCGAGCTTTCCCGCCAGGAATTCAAGGTGACGGTGCTGTCCGTTGGCCGGCACGACGACGCCGTTGCCGCATTCTACAAGCAACACGCCGATGTCTTTCTGGAGGTGCCGACGCAATTGCCGTCGGCCCGGCGGCTGATTGCTGAACAACAATTGGATGTGCTCTACTTCGCCGACATCGGCATGGACCCGGTCACCTACACGCTAGCCTTCTCTCGGTTGGCCCCCGTCCAATGCGTGACGTGGGGCCATCCCGTGACCACGGGTCTGCCGGCCATTGATTATTTTATTTCTTGCGACGACATGGAAACCGACCAGGCCGCGGAGCATTACACCGAGAAGCTGATCCTGCTTAAAAATCCGGCCATTTATTATTACCGGCCGCAGCCGCGTTTGCCGCTGGAGGGCAGGGAAGCCTTTGGCATGTCGAAAACGGACCACCTTTACGTCTGTCCGCAGACCTTGTTCAAATTCCACCCCGAGTTCGATGCCGTCCTGGGCGGCATTTTGCGTGGCGACCCTCGCGGCGTGCTCGTCCTCATTCAGGGAGCGGTTCCCCATTGGGAGCAACTTCTGCGGCAACGGTTCGAGAAATCCCTCCCCGACGTCGCCCAGCGCATTCGGTTTTTGCCGGGCATGGATTACCACAAATATCTCAACTTGCTGGCGGTGTGCGATGTCCAGCTGGACACTTTCCCTTTCGGCGGCGGCAAGACCACGCTCGACGGGCTGGCCGTCGGTACACCCGTCGTCACGCTGCCCACGCAGCTGCTGCGCGGCCGCATCACCGTGGCCTTTTATCGGCAAATGGGCGTTGTGGACTGCGTGGCCAGTGACGCCACCGATTACGTGCGTCGTGCGCTGCGGCTTGGCACGGACCCCGATTACCGGGAATCTGTGCGCCGGAAAATACTGGAAGCGAATGGGGTTTTGTTCGAGAACCCGCGCGGTATCCGGGAACTGGAGACGTTTTTCAAGCAGGCCGCCATTCCTAATGCAGGGGATCAAAGCGATTCGCCAGCCGGCGGCTATTGATGTCGAGAGCCTGCAGGATGGTGCGGATGTCGGCGAGGTTGATTCCCCAGGTCAATCCCCAGAGGATGATGTCCAGGTTTTCCTGGCCTGATTTGAGTCGGTCGAGGATGCGGTCGAGCAGCAGCGTGTCGTCATGGAAGCGGCGTTGCAAGAGGCCAAAATCGCCGCGGTCGAGCTCTTCCCAGAATTGCTTGCCTTCGAGATGCTCCAGCCAACGGGCCCGGAGATAGCCCCACCAGTGCTCCTTTACCCACCGGCGAATGGCCTGGTCGCCCAGGTCGCAGCCGGCTTTTTCGCTCTCGATCCATTTGAAGCGGTTCGCTTCCTTTTCCCACTCAATGTAGACGCTTGCCTTTTGAGTGGGACAACAGCTTTGGAGAGTCTCGGATTGCATAAACCGTCCTGCCATCTGGGCAAAATGGAAAATCACTCCATGGTAAATGCTAACCAATGCACCGGCCGGCGGCAAGCACTTTTTTGAGGTTCCGGGGTCAATACGCTGCTTTCTTCCCGGATAGCGAGAGTTGCTAAACCAACCCGAAGCGTAAGCGAGGCGGAACGAAAATCCTCGCTTACGCGTCGGGTTGGTGTCATCAACGGCAATAGCCTCACTTCTTCTTGACCACGGAGAAGGGCACGGAAAACTGGGTGTTTTCCCACAGGAATTTCAGCACCCCGCCCGTTTGGCCCTTTTCAGTCGCAATGGCGATCGTGAATTGATCCACCGTTTTGTCAAGGGCGTCCTTTTTCAAATCGACGCGTGCCAGATCGTTTTTGTCATCGACCGGTTCACCTGGTTGGTCGGTTGTCTTGCTGATGGCCAACTTCGACGTGCCCTTTTCTTCGGGGATCATGTACAGCGTGTATTTGCCGGCTGGGACCATCGTGGCACCCACCATGAGCGCTGCCTCGGTTTCAAAGGCCGTGGCTTTGTTAGCGCCAAGACGCCAGGGCTTGCCCCACGGCACAAGCTCTCCCCAAATTTTGCGAATTTTGTCACCCTTGGGATCCTTCGAATAGGGCCGCGAGTAAACGATCGTGAGCTTGGGGCCGTCCTTGCCGCCGATCACCTCTGTGATCGTTGCCAGCGGGCTAATGGGCGGTTGCTCTTGCTTCTTTTCCTGGGCCGTGGCGGGCCATGCGGTGATGACGGCGGATGCGACGACAATGGCTGCAAAACCGAATCTGAACATGCTTGCTCCTGAAACCTGGGGTTAGGTGGTAATGCGGGAATGGCCTTCACGGTAGAGCGGAACAGCGCCGTCTCGGCCGGGTAACCAACATTCTTAGCAATTGCGTGCTGGATTTGCTACAAGAAAGTGGCTGGTGAATTCCAGACTGAGGCTGAGATTTGTATTGTTGCATTGCACACACACGGCTCTTTTCAGGCGGCACGGCAAGTTCGATGCAATGAATGCCATTTTGGCAGGCGAAAATGGCGGGTTGATCGAGTAAAGTGAACCCCAAAGCGCTGAATAGGCCCCACGAAACTCGGTACCTGCCACTTGCTCTTTATGCCGGTTCTACAAGAGCCTAAAATGGCGGCGGAGACCTCGATTAAACGCAAAAAGCGTAGGGCGAGCAAACATGAACGCGATCAAAGCAACTTTCAAGAATGGCACTATCGTGCCGGACGGACCGGTTCCGTGGCCGGAAGGCAGCCGCCTGGTCGTCCATGAAGACGCGCTGGCTGACGTTGAATTCATGACCCACCCATCAGAACACTCCGGCAGATGAGTATGAACTCGCTGCTTGACCGTTAAGCGATTTTTCGAGGAACGATCCCGTTGCGCTGCAAATACTGCGCGAACTGCTCGATCGCTTCCCGTTTGCCATCAAAAAAATCTTCGTAAAAACCTGGTGTTTGCAGACCTTTGGGTCCACCATAATACTCGTCGTCGCCCTGCTGATCCCAAATCCAATCCTCCGGGATGGCATCATCGACTATTTGAAATCCTTCCCTGGGAAACAAGATAGGTTCGCCTTTGTCGTCGATGACGCGATAGGAGGCGTGATCGACCCCGATGACAACGTACTCCCGTCCGGGCGTCAGGGACCAGAATTCGTGGCTTGTTGTTAGCGGAATTACTGTCATGGTGTTTCCTGAAGTGCCAGGCTACTTGGGGATTGAATAACCCCGGATTTTATCAGCAGCTTCGTCCGCGGCGTTGCGCAGTTGCTGGTCCTCGCTCTCACGATAAAGCTTCATCAGCGCTGGTTCGGCTTGCGCTGCGGCGGACCCCAGCTTCCCTAATGCAATCACCACCCGAAGGAGCAATTCGGGGTTCCCCTTTGCCTCCAGGGCTTTAACGAGCACGGGTATTGGTTCTTTGGCAGCCGGGTTGATCTTTACAACCACCAATGCCCCTTCCGGCTCATTCACATATAAATCCAGCAAGATAGGCAAAGCCTCCTTTGCGGCAGGACCTATCTCTCCAAGGGAAGACATGGCTGCTTCATGTGCTATAGGGCCGGATTGCATTACCTTTATCAGAGCGGGAACAGCATCCTTGGCGGCTGGTCCAATGCGGCCGAGAGCCAGAGTTGCAGATGCCTTGGGGTGTGGCATCTTGTCATCAAGCGCAGTTATGAGCGCGGGGACTGCCGATTTGGCGTCCGCCCCCAACCATCCAAGAGCCTTGGCAGCGGCCGCGCAGTTGACCAGTCGTCGTCCTTCAGCAGTCCAGCAAGCGTGGCTGCCGTCGTTTGTTTTTCGGCAGCGTCGAATGCAGGTGGAAACTTGCCATGCCAGGGATCTGCCCAGCATTATTGCCTGCAATGCCCAATTGCGGACCAGCCTGTCGGAGTCTGCTAACGCCTTCACCAAGTTCGGAAATGATTTTTCGCGCAGCGCCTCTTCCTGGTCAAAAAAACGTAATTGCCCCCATCGAACAAAATTACGCGGCACCACCGACTTGCCCGGCGTCCCGAAGGTTTTTTCGTCGTCGAGCTTGCTCGGCGTCCCAAATTTTTGGTCGGCGTACAGGCCGTAAATCGAATCCAACGGCAGGCTTAAGTGATCCTCGGGAAAACTGGGTAAATCAGGGAAGCCGAATTGTCTATTCATCGCCATTTTATGATCTTCCATGCCAGGCAAACCGGGAAATGTAGTAGCAAACCTCGCCATCATGGAATTCAACGTCCACACGGCCCAACGACGGTTATTGATCACTTTGTTTTCCATCTGCGTTGCGAGCGTGGGATAGACACCGCCGCTGATGCGAACGAAGGCCGTCATGGCCGCGTCGGTGACTGCCACATCGCCCTCTTCGAATCGTCCTTGGGCGTCCCGCCTTGTCAAAAGTGCAAGCATGGCGGAAGTCGCCGCGTCACCCATTCCGTTGATGCCGAATGTGCTCATCGCCTTGATCGCTTCGATTTGGCTGGCAGGATCCAGCTCGGCCAGGAGAACTTCCTTCCAGGCATTGAAATCCTTACCCTTGAAGCGCATTTGGTCCTTTTTCGGCAATGGTTCCGGCGTCTGGCGAGCTTCAGGTTCTTTTTTGACGGCTTGGGCAGCCGGCCCTGCTTCCGCAAGCGCGATACCCTTTGCCATGACCGGTGTTGCGGGCGAGCGGGACTCGCCGTTGCCCCATCCCAGTGCCGCCCAGCTTGCCGCCACGCTGACCACAGCCAACCCACAGCAAATCGCCAACGCCAATTTCAATTTCGAGAGCAGCATGGATTTCATTACCCCCTGATAAATCGCGGCTACGCCAGCCGGCAATCCGCCCGCGGCCGCAATGGTTCCCCTGACCACCAACAGCGCCACTTTAACCGTCGCCGACATGAGCGGCGCCGGCACCGTTTCCAGCATGGGCCCACAAAACAGGCCGGCACCTCCGACAACACCCGGTGCCGAGTCGATGTGACCGAGCCGTTTCCTTAAAAGTTCCCGGCCGCGTGCTAGGCGGCTTGAAACCGTTCCTTCCGGGCAGCGCAGCTCCTCGGCCGCCTGGCGTTTGGTCCGGCCCATCAGATCGCAGAGCACAACGCACGCTCGATACTTGTCGGGCAACCGGCAAAGCTCCTGATCAAGCTGATCGTGCAATTCCAGCCGCGCCGCGGTTTCGGCGCTGCTCGGTTCTGGCGGCATGGCTTGAACCTCCGCTTCCTTATGTCGCCGGCGGGCCGCTCTGGAACGCGCCTGCATTGCCGTGCGCACGGCCACGCCGAAAAGCCAATTGCCCACGGCCTCGCGCCGCCGCAGCGATGCCGCTTTGCGAACCAGCACCAGAAACGTCGCCTGGAAAGCGTCTTCGGCATCCTGCGTTTGCCGCAGGATACGCCGGCAAACGCCGAATACCATTGGCCCGTAGCGGCGCACCAATGCCTCGAAGCCGGCCTCGTCGCCGTTGACCACGAACACTTCGACAAGCTGCGCGTCGGTCATCGGCACCGTGCCGGAGACAATCGCCTTGCGGCGGATATCCTGGAGCACTTGTGCCAAACGGCGAAAGGGCATAGGGCTGATACCTCAAGCGACGGCCTGGGCTGTGACGCCAAAGAAACGGCACGCCATTGCGTTCCGCCTTGGTTCCTATTACTGTACTGTCGCGAGGGGGGAGAATTGGTCCGCTTGGCAGAAAGATTGGCGCGATTTTTTCAGTCGGACTTGATCGCCAAGTGTGGTCAACTGCTAGAACTGGTCGGCCGATAGTTCACGCCGTGCTGGTCGATCAAGATCGGATTGCCGTCTGGATCGACCAGCATGCAGTGAGCCGGGCCGGTGGTCGTGGGGTCGGCTTCGATTTGCAGCTGCAGGCAGTTGTCCTTCAATTGCCGCTGAATCCCGCGGACGTCGGTGGGGATGAAGGTCAAAACGTTCTTGTCAAACATGTCTTGAAACAGGCCGACAAACGTGGAGCCGCTGCGCAGCATCAGCCAATTCTCGACCTCGTGATCGTCATAAACCTCAAGCCAAGTTTCTGATAGAACGCGCGTGAGGCCTTGATGTCCTTGACAGCCAGGCTGATCGAGAATTTGCCGAGGTCCATGGAGGTTACCGCCCCGTCATTTTGCGGATGTCTTCAAGGGTTCTATCCTTTTTCAGTGCCTTTGCGACCTTGCGAAGCTGCGCGACGTTTTCGATGCCACGAATCTCCTCCAAAAGCGGCTTGCCATCCTTGCCGAACATTTTTTCCAGATCCAACTCGATGCCTTCCAACACCCCCTCCCTAAGGCCTTCTTGGCGACCTTCTTGCAGCCCTTCCTCCTTTGCCATCCTTTCAAGGCTAGTCACGTACGGCATTTTTCGCTCCTCCTCAAACCGATGGAATTCTTCACGAAATTCGTTTTGCAGGTCCGCTGGCAATGTCATCATCCAATCGATCAAACGAAACAGTTGCCAGACCTCCTCGGCCGCCAGCCCGCGCTGGTAAAGGCTCTTGATCAGGCTCAATTTCCAGATCTTTCGTTCCGCGGGCGATTGTCGCGTATCTTAGAGCTTTCAATTGAGCCAACACAATCGCCGCGAATGGATTGGCGTCGGTTTCCAGGTTTGCTTCATGGCCACGGTAATCCAGCAGTTTGGCCATCAGGAAGTGGAAACCGACCCAACATCCCGGTTCATTATAACGGTACTCCTCCGGCCTCCAACCAGGATTTTCATCACAAAGCACCGCAAGGCTAACCACGCGGTGCTTGTAAAGTTCACGGATTCGATTCCAATACGTGAACATTCGCTCAGAAAAGCGCTTTTCGCGGCGTCCTTGCACTTCGATATGAATCAGCAGCCATGCTTCCTTGCCGTTTTTTCGCCAGACTTTGAACAGTTTGTCCGCAAAGCGCTTGCCGATTTTGGCGTTGCGGACGATCTGGTTCAATTCCTTGTCCAGGCTTTGATAGCCGCGCGACCAGTCAATGGCCGCAACAACGTGCGGAAAAAAGAAAGCCAGGAACTGCTCAAGGAAGCGTTCAATGGCCTCTTTCCACGGCGAGTCGAAATCGCTGCTGGGCTCTGGTTTCATGTGAGGTTAAAACCGAAACTCCACGCCAAAATTGATTCCCTGCGCCAAAAATCGGTGGTTTGCGGCGTAAACGTCGGCCGGGCAGGCCCGGTCAATGTGCCATAGGTAGGATCTGTTGGCACCTGCGAGGGGTTGACCGTGCGATCGATCTGCTCACCGGGCCGGACGACGTCGGTCCAGTAGAGGAAGGTGTAACCGCACTGCAATCTGCACCAGGGCGTAAGCTGATAGCCAAGATTCAACCCCGTTTCGGGAACGACGCTGAAGCCGCTGTGGTAATAGCGGCCGATGTTAGTCGGCTGCGCGAGAATGCCGCCCGGAGCCGTTGCCGGCGCGAAACCCTGTGTCTGAAGCGCCGAACCGCCGTCGATGTTGACAACTTGCTGGGTAGCTCCAAGGGCGACCTTGGCGTTCCAGGTCATGCTGAACAGGCCGCTGTTCCAGTTGAGCCGGGTGCCGATCTGGCCGCCGTAGAAATGATTCGATGTCGAGAAATTGTCGAAATCGGCCAGGGTATTCGGCGGGTCCGCGGGCCCTCCCAAAAAGGTGAAGTTGCCTGCGACTAGGGGCACGAGCACGTCCTGGATTTGCAGATCCTCCACAAGGTCCAGAGCGCGGAAGCCCACAATGATATCCCAGTCCAGGTGCCTGGTGTGAACCAGATTCAGAGCCATGTTGAGTTCCCAGGAGTCCAGACGGGTCGAGGATGACACGGTGGCTCCGCCGGCGGCAACGCCTGGATATGAATCGATGTAGCTGTTCTCGGTGCCGGTCTGGGCGTTGATGACCGGGCGGGCGATGATCTGATCGCCGTTGCCGTCGCTGAGCGCGGAAAAGTTCACCGTCCTTTGTTGCAAGGCAAAGAACCCTGCTTCGAAGCCCAGCACGGGGGCCTGCGGCAGCCAAAAACCCATCGAGGCGCGGGCTCCGCCAAAGGAGCCGTAGTTGATGTTGCTCCCACCGAAGAGGACGGTCGTATTCGGCTGGCCGAGGGCGCCCGGGACGGCGTCATTGGGGGAGCCGGTGGTGATCAGGGGATTGGGCGACGGGCCGGATTTGACCCACCAAAGCAGAAAGTCGACGTCCGCCCAAAACTGGTGTCGATCGCCATCCTCGAGTATCACCCGATGCGGTGCCAGGGGCGCAAAATTCGGATCGACCGGCCCGCCGGTCGGCACAGCGGGGGTGGGCGGCGGATAGGGCTGCACGAAGGGCCCGGGAGCGGGTTGGCCCTGACCCTGGGGCGCTGGCAACGGCTCATAACGCGGCGGTTGGACAAAGGGGGCTGGTTGGCCCTGGGGCGCCGGCAACGGCTCTAACCCAGGCTGTTGCGAGGCGGCAACAACCGGCAGCGGCGCCGGCGGCAGCTGACCTGGATATCCCAGCGCTGCTTGCTGGGCTTCCGAGGATTGGGCGGCCAACAACGCCGCGCCTAAAGCAACGAGTAATTTCTTTCGCATACAAGCCTCCCTCAAAAAGGAAGCATCGGTCCATAATCAGCAACCTGGTTCTTGGCAACACCAAAAACCAGCAACAAGGCGGCTGAAGTATGGGCCAGGGAGGCTGGTGCGAACGGGGAACGTAGGTCAACGCGGCGATGTGGGCACCCCGCGGCAAAGCCGGTTTGTGCCATGCTGCCGCCCGGCTAAGCCAGCTGTTAACTGGCTGCAAGCGGCGCCGCGGTTGGTAGACAAGTGGTCAGGAGAGGGGAGGCCATTCGCCCTCGAGCCCTTCTTCTTCAATTCGCCTCACATCGGCTTCACCGATGCCATAGCGCTCGGCGATGATTTTCCGGGAGCGGACGGTGCCCAGTTCCTGGTCCTGGACTTCCACCAGCGCCTTGAATAGCTCCATGCGCCGTTCTAATGGCATCTGCTTGTCACTGGTCTCCGCCATGGTAAACCTCCTCAAAGAATTATCTCCACTGTAAAGATACCAGCGCAGGCAATTAAAGCACGGGTGAAAATGCAAATTAAAAGTTAAATTGGTCGATGTTGCCCTTGTTGAACACGAACGGCGTGCCCAGCAGGATGTTGTCGCCCTGGACGGCGATCTGTCCCAGGCGTCCTCCTTGCAGCGATTGGCTGCCGGCTTTGAGCGTCCCCTTTTTCAGCGCCTGGGCGGCATAAACGGTCAAATAGCCAAGATCCTCCGTCTTCCACAGGACGATGCAATCGGTAATTCCTTCATGAACGTAAGCCTTGTTTTCATTCGGCAGGCCCAGGCCGATCACTTTGACATCGGTGCGCCCCGCTTGTTTGACGGCTTCGGCGGCGCCCGGCACGCCAGGTGAACAGATCGCCATGATCAGTTTGACGTTCGGATGAGCGTTGAGGATGGTTTTCGCCTTGTTGAATGCAATGGTCTTGTCGTCGTTGCACGGCTCGACCACGGCCACCTTCATTTCGGGATATTTCTCGGCGATGCGTAACCGGATCTGCTCCTCCCAGGCGATCATGTTTGCGGCGTTCAGCTGAGCCTTGATGATGGCGAATTCACCCTTGCCGCCAAGGATGCGGGCGGCCTGGTCGGCCAGCGTTTGGCCAATCCCCTTCGGCGTGGCTTGATTCACCAAAAAATCCCGCGCATCGGGGTCGGCGTCCGAGTCCCAGGTTACCACCTTGATGTTATGGCGGCGGGCCTTCGCCAGCACCGGCGAAATGGCCTGACGGTTGTCGACCGACACCGCGATGACATCAACGCCGCGGGTGATCCAGGCTTCCACAAATTCATTTTGCACACCTGGGTCCGACTCTGTAGGTCCATCCCAAATCAGGTCGATCCCCAGTTCCTTGGCCGCGGCCTCGGCACCGCGCCGACAAGCGATGAAATAGGCGTTGCCTTTGCCCTTGGGCATCATGGCCACGGTGACGCGCTCGCTTTGTGCGGCCGCGGCGCTTTCCAGCGGCCGCGCCCGCGCATGAGCAGCCAGTTGCTGCCGGCAACGATGATCGCTCCAAGGAGGATGAACGCACAAATAAACGCCACCTGGGAATTTTTCACAACCATCTCCTGTTCATCAGAGCGCACCCTAACCACAGATCGCGCCGTCAACCTTTCTATTGTAATGGTCGTCAGCAAAGCCGCACCAGTCAAGATGCCCGCCAGTTCAGAGGGCAGATCGGCTAGCCGCAGTCCCCGCCGCAGGATCGCGATGGCAAGGAAGCCAAGCACTGTTCCCAGGATGGTACCCCTGCCGCCAAAAATCGATGTGCCGCCGAGCACCACCGCGGTGATCGCGATTAGTTCGAAGCCTGTTCCAATATCCGCCTTGGCGACGCCCAGCCGGGCGACATGCAGGATTGCCGCCACACTGGCGGTGGCGCCGGACAGGACATAAACGAGGCCAAGGCGGCGTGCCACCGGAATGCCTGCGTGGCGTGCACCGTCGGGCGCCAGTCCAATCGCGTAGAGCGCCCGCCCAACTGTCGTGCGGTGCAGCAATACCCAAAATCCTGCTATGGCGATCAGCCAAATTGGCAATTGCAGTGGAATCGCGCCAAATAAATCCTCATTGCCGAGTTTAAGGAAAGCGGCGGGCAACTCCGATAATTTGTCGGTATCCTTGTTAAACCATTCGCCAAGCCCCTCGCCAAGCCCGCGAAAAAGCGAAAAGGTGCCAAGTGTGACGATGAGCGGTGGCAGCCGCAACGCTCCAATCAGCAGCCCGTTTAGCGCTCCGGCACAGGCGCCGATGACCACGGTGCACAACACGGCCAAGCCCACGGGCAGTTCCGCTTTTTGCACCATGATTCCAAACAGGACCGTTGACAAACCCATCAGCGAGCCGACGCTGAGGTCGATACCGCCTGAGACAATCACAGGAGTCAGCGCCAATGACAGGAGGCCAATTTCGACTGAAAGCCGTACAACCTGAAAGGCATTTGGGAGCGTGGCGAAGTTCTTGCCGAGACCGCAGAAGACTGCTATTTCCACGGTCAACAGCAACGCCAGGATCAGTTCCTGGGGCGTCCGCAGTCCTGGCCGCGACGGGATTTCAGGGAGTGACGAGGCCGGCGCCGACATGTTTTTTGTGCCTTAATTGCAATGCATCCGAGGCCACGGCGATGAGGATGATGCCTCCCTGAATCGCGTTGGCCCATTCACTGTGGATATGAAGGAAGACCAGTGCTGAGCCTATTGTGCCCAGCAAAAGCACTCCCAGTAGCGGACCGATCAACGTGCCGCGACCGCCGGAAACGGCCACACCTCCCACGACGACGGCTGCAATGACCTGGATTTCCATTCCCGCCTTGGGGGCGGTTGAGACGTCGGGAAAACGTATCCCATCCAGGATGGCAGCCAATGCCGAGAGCGCGCCCATCACCACAAACACAGCGAAGACCACTCGTTTTGGACGTATCCCCGCGAGAAATGCCGCCTCGGCGTCCGAGCCTGTGGAGTAAACCGCGCGACCGGCCGCCAGATAACGTAAGCCAATTGCGAAGGCCAGGAACACCACGAATGCCGAGCCCACGACCACCCATTGACCCTCAGCTTGGCCCAATCCTAGCCACTGAAAGCCTGGCGGGAGGTCCGTAATCAGTTTTCCCGCCAGGGCCCAGCGCAGGCTCTCACGTAGAATGAACAACGTCGCGAGTGTCACCACAATCGAGGGCAGGCCCAACCCGGCCACTAACACGCCGTTGATCGCTCCCAGTACGGCTCCGGCCAGCAGTGCGGCCAGGAATACCAGAGGCATGGGCACGCCGGCCTGGGCTAACAATCCCGCGATCACGCCGCAGACCGTCCATTGCAAGCCGATAGATACATCAATATGCCGGGACAGCATGACCAGCGTCATTCCCACCGCGGCAACTAGCACCGCCGCATTGCTCACCAAAATGTCGACGAATTCCGCACCTTCGTAAAAATCAGGTGTGAAAGTCCGCAATATGAGCAGCAGCACAGCGTAGACGCCTGCCACGGATAATTCGCGTTTGTAACGCAACATGGGAAATTCAATTTCCTCCCAGCGCCAGAGCCATGATGTTTTCCTGGGTGGCTTCCTGGCGCGTTAGCGTGCCCTTCACCGTGCCGCCGTGCATCACCACTATCCTATCGCTCATGCCGAGGATCTCAGGCAATTCGGAAGAAATCATCAAAATAGCCAGCCCCTGTCCGGCCAACTCGCCCATCAAACGGTGGATTTCCGCCTTGGCGCCCACGTCGACTCCTTGGGTAGGTTCGTCGAGAATGAGGACGATGGGATTCGTCGTCAGCCAGCGCGCCAAAGCCACTTTTTGCTGGTTGCCGCCGCTGAGGTTGCCAACCGGGACATCGACCGAAGGAGTCTTGATGCCCAGACGCTGGACGAACGACCGAGCGATGGCTCTTTCCTTGGACCCATGGATCCATCCATACGACGCAACGCGGTTCAGGCTGGCAAGGGTGGTGTTTTGTGCCACCGCCATGTCCAGGATGACGCCATGGCGTCTGCGATCTTCAGGGACATAGGCGATGCCGCGCTGCACCGCATTGGCAGGAGAACGCACAGAAATGGTCTGCCCTCTCAGGCGAATCTCGCCGCTGTCTGCCGGCGTCAGGCCGAAAAGCACGCGGGCCAACTCCGTACGGCCTGCGCCGACCAATCCGGCCAGGCCCACGATCTCGCCCGCCCGCACATTCAGGCTGACGCCGTCGACGCCGCTTTCTTGGCAGCCGATGTTGCGCAGCTCAAGGACCACGTCGCCCAGCGGCACCTCCTGCTTGGGAAAGATCGCGGTAAGCTGTCGGCCCACCATCAAGCGGATAAGCTCGGCCTTGTCCACCGCCGACATCGGCAGCGTTGCCGCCACTGAGCCATCGCGCAGCACCGTCACGCGGTCGGCAATCTCGAACAGCTCTTCCAAGCGGTGGGAAATGTAGATCATCGCCACGCCGCTGGCCCGTAGATCGCGGATCACCTGGAAAAGCCGTTTCGTCTCCCGGTCGCTGAGGCTGGCGGTCGGTTCGTCCAAGATCAGCACGCGGGCGTCGGCACCCAGCGCGCGGGCGATTTCCACCAGCTGTTGCTCCGGCATCGTCAGGGTGCGAACCTCGGCGTCGGGGTGGATGGTTGCTCCAACCTTGGCCAGCAGCTCGCGGGCACGCCGGCGCCGCTGGCCCCAGCGGATGCGCCGCCACCAACCGCCTGGCTCCAGACCAATGGCGATATTTTCCGCCACGGTGAGATCGGGGAACAGGGCCGGCTGCTGGTGGATCGCGGCAATGCCGAGTGAACGAGAAATGACGGGATCGTTTGCATCGAGGATTTTGCCGTTGACTTCCAGCGTGCCGTCGTCGGCCTGGTGGGCGCCGGTGATGATCTTGACGAGCGTCGATTTGCCGGCGCCATTCTCGCCGACCAGGGCATGCACTTCACCGCCGCGCAGCTCGAAGGAGACCCCGCGCAGGGCCTGGACGCCGGCAAAGGCTTTGCTGACGTTCGTGGCTCGGACTACCTGATTCACCTGGCAATTCCCAAAATGAACAAAGGTATGGCGCTCCGCGTCCAAGGTAGTAGGCACACTCCGTGTGCCGTTTGCGCGTTCAACGGTACACGGAGTGTGCCTACTACTTTAGGCGGTTAAACCGTGACCTCAAGGATCATTCCGCTAATGAAAAAGATCATGACGAGCTTTATTGTACTGACGATGCTAGGGACAGCATGGCCCGCGGGCGGCGGCGGCGCTCCGAAACCGCTGGAGCAATGGCCGAATTGGCGAGGTCCGCTGGCGACAGGCGTTGCACCGCTGGCCGATCCGCCGATCAACTGGGATGAAAATACCAACATCAAATGGAAGGTCGATCTTCCGGGTCGCGGCAGCGCCACGCCGATCGTTTGGGGAGATTACGTATTCATCGCCGCCGCCCACGACACCGGGCGCGTTGCCGCCGCGGCTGACATCCCCAAGGTCGATTCGAAGCTGGAGCTCAAAGTCAATCGGCCTAATACCTGGTGCCAGTTCCTGCTGATCTGCTTCGATCGGCAAACCGGCAAGGTGCGCTGGCAAAAACTTTGCAAGGAATGCGTGCCTCATGAAGGGTTTCAGCCGTCGCATAGCTACGCCGCCGGCTCCCCCACGACGGACGGCAAGCACGTCTGGGTGTCGTTCGGGTCAAGGGGCGTGTACTGTTACGATTTCGAGGGGAACCTCCTCTGGCAGCGCGATCTCGGCCTGGCACACACCCGTTTTGGCTTCGGCGAAGCCAGCACGCCGGTGCTGCACGGCGAAGACCTGATCATCAACTGGGATCAGGAAGTTGGCTCCAAACTCATCGTGCTCAACGCCAGCACCGGCAAGACGCGCATGGAGGTGGACCGCAACGAGCCGACAACATGGAACACGCCTGCCGTGGCTGAATACAAGGGGCAAACGCAAGTCATCCTTAATGGCCGCAACCGTGCGCAGTTACGATCTGGCCAACGGCAAGGTGCTGTGGGAAATTGGCGGCATGACAATCAACCCGATTCCTTCGGCGGTGGTGGAGGACAATGTGGCCTATGTCATGTCGGGATATCAGGGCGCGCTGGCAGTCGCCGTGCCGCTCGACCGCCGCGGCGACCTCACCGGGACTGACAAGGTCTCCTGGGCGCATAAGAAGGGAACGCCTTACGTGCCGTCGCCGCTCTTGGTGGGCGGCAAACTGTACTTCACACAATCTGTTGACAGCCAGCTGACCTGCCTGGACGCCAAAACCGGCAAGACGGTCATCGATCGCGAGCGGTTGCCTAACGTCTCGAGTTTCTATGCCTCCCCTGTCGCCGCGGCCGGCCGCATCTATATGGTCGCGCGGGACGGAACGACATTGGTGCTCAAGCAAAGCGACAAGGTGGAAATCCTCGCTACCAACCGCCTGGACGACGACATCGACGCCTCGCCGGCGGCGGTGGGCCGGCAACTGTTTCTGCGCGGGCACAGACACCTTTATTGCATCGAGAAGCAATAAAAACGACACCAACCCGAAGCCTAAGCAAGGGCTGATCGGCTTCCCTCGCTTACGCTTCTGGTTGGTGTGGATTCGCAAAATGGCGGATTTTTTGCCATTCTCGCATCGTCATCCGCTATAACATAAAAGGAAGTTCTCGAACCTATTTGCACTGAAGAAAGCATCTCCATGCACTCTAAACGATTGATTGGCGCGGGCTTTTGTATTTTGCTGGCGCTTTACGCCTCCGGCCTCAACGATGCGGTTGCTCAAAAGGGCGGCGGCGGTGGGGGGGGCCAATTCGGCAAGGACAAAGGCGGTGGCGGGGGTGGGGCCGAACCGGGCAAGCTCAAAAAGTACGATGACGTCATCACCAAGGATGCCACCACGCTCCCGGGCCTTTTCGCGGTGCACAAGATCGGCGACAAAATCTACTTCGAAATCCCCGAAGCGGCGTTTGGCCGGCTGATCATGTGGCGGGCCGAGGTGGCCAAGGGACCTCCGGGCGTCAGCTACGGCGGCATGGAAGTCGGCCATCATACGCTGCGCTTCGATCGCCGGCAAAATAAGGTTTACCTGTGGAAAGTCGGCTTCGCCAGACGCGGCGAGGGCTCGTCCATCCAGACCGCCATCGACTCCAACAGCGCCGACGCGATCATCGCCGTCTTCAACGTCGAAGCCGAGGGCAAGGACCGCTCCGCCGTCATCCAGGCGACGTCGTTGTTCATCAGCGATTTGGCCGATCTCTCGGTCAAACGCGCCGTGGGCAACGGTACCAGCATCGATGAATCGCGATCCTACGTCAGCGACATCAAGGCCTTTCCGACCAACATCGAGGTTCGCTCGCTGCTGACCTTCCGAGGCGGGGCCGGTGGCGGCGGTGGTGGCGGCAAGAAGAAAGGCGACTTCATTCCAGAGGAAGGCGGCGGCAAGAGTATGACCGCCCTTGTTCACTACAGCCTGGCTCAGCTTCCCGAAAGGCCCATGCAGGGCCGCTATTTCGATTCCCGCGTTGGCTACTTCATCGAGTCCTTTGAGAAGTACGACGAATCCAAGCCCTGGATGATCCACCGCCAATTCATCACCCGTTACCGCCTGGAAAAGAAAGACCCCAAGGCGGCAATCTCGGAGCCGGTCAAGCCGATTGTTTTTTACCTGGCCAGTGAGATCCCCGAAAAATGGCGGCCCTACCTCAAAAAAGGCGTGGAAGATTGGCAGCCCGCTTTCGAGGCCGCGGGCTTCAAGAACGCCATTATTTGCAAGGACGCGCCGACGCGCGCCGAAGATCCCAACTGGGATCCCGAAGACGCGCGCTGGTCGGTCATCCGCTGGGTGGCCGACTCGACGCAGAACGCAATGGGCCCCAACGTTCACGACCCGCGCAGCGGCGAGATCATTTCCGCTCATGTCATCTTTTGGCACGACATTCTCAAGCTCAATCAATTGTGGTATTTCGTGCAATGTTCCGCGCTGGACAAGCGAGCTCGCAAGCTGCCGTTGCCGGATGAGCTGACGGGCGAGCTGATGCGCTATGTCGCTTGCCACGAGATTGGCCACACATTGGGCCTCCGGCACAACCATCGCGCCAGCCAGGCCTACTCGATCCAGGAGTTGCGCGATCCGGCCTTCTGTGCCACGCACGGCAGCGTCGCCTCGATCATGTCCTATGGCCGGTTCAACTACGTCGCCCAACCGGAAGACAATGTCAAAAAGCTCATTCCGGTGCTGGGACCGTATGACAATTTCGCCATCGAATGGGGCTACAAGCCGATCCCCAACGCTAAAACGGCCGAGGAAGAACGTGCCACGCTGGATGAGTGGGCGGCTCGCCAGGTCAAGGAACCCTGGCTGCGCTTCGGCGGCGAGGACGGGCCGGCCAGCGTTGACCCGACGGTTTTGACCGAGAATATCGGTTCCGACCCGGTTCAGGCCACGGCCCTGGGTCTCAAAAACATCGACCGGGCCATGGAATACCTGGTCGCGGCCACCACGACCAAGGGCGAAGACCACGAGCTTCTGGAGGAGGCCTACGCCGCCATCTTGCGCGACGAGCGCGGTTGGTTCGGCGCCGTGGTCAAACGCGTGGGCGGCGTGGTGGAGGAGCGCAATCTGGCTGGCCGTGGCGGCGACACCTTCAAACGGATTCCCAAGCACCAGCAGAAGGAAGCCGTGCAGTTCTTGCTCGACAACGCCTTTATGACGCCCAAGCGTTTGGTGAACCCGGCGGTGCTGAATCATTTCCGCTACACGGGCGCCGCCAACGACGTTCTTGCCATGCAAAAAGCCCTGCTGCAATCGCTGCTGGCCGGCGACCGCATGAACCGCTTGTTTGACGGCGAGGTCTTGGAGCCAGGCAAGGCCTACACGGTCGTCGAGCTGGTCAATGATCTTCAAGACGGCATTTGGTCTGAGTTGAAATCGTCAGGGGACCCCAAGATCGAGCCGATGCGGCGCGAGCTGCAGCGTGCTTACCTCGACATTCTCAAACGAGAGTTCGATGGGGCCGCTGCCCCTACCGGCGGCCTGGGCGGATTTGGCGGTGGAGGCGGAGCCAAGAGCAATGTCTCGGAGCTGCGTGCCGTGGCCCGATCAGCACTGCGGACCTTGGCCACCCGGATCGCCACGGTGCTGCCGTCCATCACGGATGCCGGCACCAGAGCTCACCTGGAAGACTCGGCCAGCGAGATTGAGGCCGCGCTGACAGCGGCGAAGAAAAAGTAATGTTGCACCATGACATATCACTTGCGGACCAAACGTATGAAAGCGCGGTGGCTACCCTGGAACGCATGGGAGCCGCCGGACGCGCCGATTGCCTGCCGGCGCCGACAGCGGAATTGGACCAAACGCCGTCCGTGTCGGACGAGCCGAGGACACCGCGTCCCGCCGCCGCGGCGCACTGGTCCGAGACCACGTATCGTGAATTGCTGGAAGCGCTGCCCGACGCGATGGTGGTCGTCAATAGTGACGGCTTGATGGTTCTGGTCAACGTGCAGACGGAGCGCACCTTCGGCTACCAGCGTGCCGAGCTGCTCGGTCAACCCGTCGAAATTCTCATCCCAGAGCGATTTCGGCAGGAACATGTCGGGCATCGCCGGGGGTATTTCCTAAGTCCCCAGCGAAAGCCCATGGGCCTGCGGCAAGAGCTTTTCGGCCGCCGCAAGGACGGCAGTCAGTTTCCGGTGGAGATCAGTTTAAGTCCCCTGCATTCCGAACAGGGGACCCTGGCGACGGCCATCATCCGCGACATGAGCCTGCGCGAGCGTGAAGCGGCGAAGTTTCGCACGCTGGTAGAGAACATCCCTGCCGTCACTTTTATCGCGCCGCTGGACAGGAGCGGTCCTGAAATGTACGTGAGCCCGCAGATCGAAAAACTGCTCGGCTTCACATCCAAGGAATGGGCTGAAGATCCGGTTTTATGGCACCGCCAGTTGCATCCGGAAGATCGGCAGCACTGGGATGAGCGGTTTGCCCCCATGGTGCGCGAGGGTCATCCCTTCGACCAGATCTATCGTTTCATTGCCAAGGACGGCCGGGTTGTTTGGGTTCAGGCTTCCGCGCGCATGGTGCCGCGACGCGGAGGGCAATTTGCTTTTTCTTCAAGGTGTGGCCTTCGACATCACGGCGATCAAGGCGGCGGAGGTCGCGCTGCGCGAGGCCCAGGAGGAATTGCGCCAGGCCAATGTGGAATTGGATCGGCGGGTCAGGGAGAGGACAGCGGAACTGGAGCACTTTGCCAAGGTGGCTTCGCACGATCTCACCGAGCCGCTGCGAACGTTGAAAATGTACCCCAAAAAGCTGCACGGCAAGCTTGGCGGCAAGATCGACCAGGAGGTGGACGACTGGAATGCCAGGACCATTGACGGCACGAAACGCCTCGATCAGCTCATCCAGCATCTGCTGGACTACTCGCGGGTGATTCGCCGCGACCGCGTTTTCAAGCCCACGGATTCCGGGGCCAGCGCCGCCGACGCCTGCAAAAACCTGCAAGCCGCCATCGACGAAAGCGGCGCCGAGGTGACCGCCGGTCAGCTTCCCATGGTGCTGGGCAGCCATCAAGAGCTTGTGATCCTTTTCCAAAACTTGATCGGCAATGCCATCAAATTTCGTGATCCCCGGCGCACCATTCGGGTCGAAATGGGCGCACGCAGGGTTCAAAGCCAATGGGAGTTCTGGGTGCATGACAACGGCATCGGCCTCGAACCGCGCTTCATCGAAACCAACCTGTTCAAACAGGGCGTTGAAGGGCGGTGGTACACGACCTCGCAGTACCCCGGCAACGGTTACGGCCTGCACAACTGCAAGAAAATCGTCACGGGACAGGGAGGCGAGATTTGGGTCAAGTCCGAAGTCGGCATAGGCAGCACCTTCTACTTTACCTTGCCCGCGGTTGAGCCTGCGAATTGACCAGAAGATCCTCGCTTACGCTTCGGGTTGGTGTGGGACAGTGTGATTTAGGCGTTCCACGCGGAAAGCGCGCAACAGAACCATGAAGAAGCAATTCAACGGCCGCGAGGTTGCGAGTCGGCGCGCTCCTGGCAGCGGCAGTTTATCGTCGATGTGGGGCCGTCGATCCGCACCGGCACCGCAGCCAGCCGTTGGGTGCTCCGCCGCCGTCGTGCGGTCGGCGGGCGACGGCTCCTGGATCGATTGTGACATGGGTGGCTCCCTTGCTGATGGCCTTGCAAGCTGCGGATCACGCCGCCGGCAGCCGTACGATGCTCAACCAGAAGTCCTCGATCGAGCGGACGGCTTCGATAAACTTGTCCATGTCGAGCGGCTTGGTCACGTAGCAATTCGCGTGGTGATCGTACGCTAAATAAATGTCCTTTTCGCTGTCCGAGGAAGTCATGATGACAACGGGGATGCGCTTCCAGTCCGCGTGCTCCTTGATCACCGCGAGCACCTGGTGGCCGTTCATGCGCGGCATTTCCAGGTCAAGCAAGATCAGGTCCGGACGCGGCGCGGCGCTGTGCCGGCCCTGGCGGCGCAGGAAGGCGATGGCCTCCTCGCCATGCTCCACCCAATGGACGCGATTGCGCACGCGCCCGTCCCGCAAGGCCGACTTGGTGACGTCGGCTTCGGCCGGACTGTCTTCGACAAGCAAAATCTCGATCGGCCGTCCACCTGGACTCGTCAAATTCATGGTTTCTCCCTCCGTTAAGCGCGTTCCGCGGCAAGTGAACGCGGCTGGTTGATGAATGATCCGGATGGGCATCAGGCGAACGCCACCGTCAGGAACGCCGGGCAACCCGCAGCCAAAAAGACTCGATTTTCTTGACCGCCAGCACGAATTCTTCCTGGTCCGCCGGTTTGGACACGCAACAATTGGCGTGCAATTCGTAGGCCGTCCGGAAAGCTTCCTCGCTGTCAGTTCCGGTCATGATGACGATGGGTATCCGGCGCAGGACTGGATCCTGTTTGATGTCCGTCAAAACCTCATGACCGTTCTTGCGCGGCAGGATCAAATCCAGCAGAACAAGATTCGGCGGGGCTGTCGCGGCATATTTGCCTTGCCGGCGCAGGCAATCCATCGCCTCGTCGCCGTTGTCCACCCAGGTAATGTGAGGATTCAGGCCGCCCCCAACTAACGCCTCGATCATCAGGTTTGCGTCGTCCGGGCTATCCTCCACAAGAAGAATTTCGACCGTCGCGGTCTGTCGGTCCTTGGACATTTGCATGGTCCTCATGAGGTTCACCCGCAGGGGACGTGGTTCCAGGGTCAGCATGGGATCTCTCCTTGCCCGCGGTATCACGACTATGCGACGGAGGCGGACAATGCTTTGAGAAGGACTGCCGCGAAATGCAGACGACGACGCTCGATGGCCATTGTCGCACAAGGTGCCACCGCGCTGGTGTTGCCGCGGAAGATTTTCGCGGAGCGAGCGAGTGCCGATCCTAGATTTACGATGATTGCGATCATGATTTCTTTCCTCCGCTGGAAGACCAGGTTTGTTCGTGAAGGAGCCAGTCGAATGTGTGAACGCACAAAGGTTAACGCACGCCGCGTGCCAATGCCGGCACGCGGCGATGAAAAAAATGAAGGGCGCGTAAGCTCAGTGTGATACAGGGGTTGCAATCCAACCGTGAAAAGGAGCTTGGCCGCTTTGACGGCACCAGATCCTCTAACCACCTGGAGCTGGTCATGGCGTGAACAGACGGCTGTTCACGGGCGGCGCAAAGCGGGGGCGGAAGGTGCAAAAAAAGCTCAGCCGCCTTCGGCAGGTTTTTTCAGCCCGTGCTGCTCCAGGCGATCGCGCAGTTTGTTCCGCGAAATGCCCAGCCGTTCAGCGATCTTGACCTGGCTCATGCCCGCTGCCAGGGCGTGGCGCAGCACCGCGCTCTCCAGACGTTGTTCCACCAGCGGCCACAGACCGCGTTGATCGTTTTTCCAGTACCAGGCGATGGCCTGGCCAAGACAGGCCAGGGCCATGTCTTCGTTGGTGGCCTCCTCGAAAGGCGAAGCCGAGAAGGGAACGGAGTGCGTGGGCGAGGGCGAGGGACCAGCAGCGGGTGGAGCATACGGCAGCGGGACTGAATCCAGCGCTCCGAAGTCCAAATCCTCCGGCAGGATTTGTGACCCGCGCCGCGCCATGACGGCCCGGCGCGCGCGGTGCATGACGTTGATCAGTTGCCGGACGTTCCCGGGCAGCGGATGGTCCCGGATCTCTTGCAGCGCGTCGGGATGCAGCGTCGGCGGGCAGTGCTGGCCCTGGCAGAGTTGACGAAGGAAGTGGTTGGCCAGTCGTTCCAGGTCTTCTTGCCGATCGCGAAGAGGCGGCAGATGGATGGTCATGCCTTCGAGGCGGAAGAAGAGATCCATTCGAAACGTGCCCTCGAAAACGAGCGTTTTCATGTCTCGATTGGTGGCCGCCAGCACGCGCACATCGACCTTGATCGGCTCACTGCTGCCGACGCGGGTGATCTCGCCGTTCTGCAGGACGCGCAGCAGCTTCGCCTGCACCAGCGGCGGCATGTCGCCGACCTCGTCAAGGAAAATCGTGCCGCCGTGGGCATGCTCGAAATGGCCCTTGCGCATTTTGTCCGCGCCCGTAAAGGCCCCTTTTTCGTGGCCGAAAAGCTCGCTTTCCAGCAGCGTTTCGGTCAGGGCAGGGCAGTTGACCACGACAAATGGCTTGTGGTGGCGGTAACTGTTGGTGTGGATGGCCTGTGCCACCGGGTCCTTGCCGGTGCCTGTTTCCCCGAGGATGAGGACTGGTTCGTCGTCGCCGGCAGCCTCGGCGATGTGCCGGTAAACCTCGAGCATGGCTTTGCACTGGCCGATCAGCAATGGGCCGTCCTCGTTTGCCTGCGGCGCATCCGCGGTAGGCAAGGAAACGGGAGGCGCCGGGCGGCTGATCTTGAGCGCTCTCTCGATTTCCGGCCGCATTTCGGCAAGGATAGCGTCGTAATCAAGGGGCTTGATCACGTAGCCAAATGCCCCCAATTTCGTGGCCTGAATAGCGGTATCGGCATCGTGGGCCGCGGTCATCAGAATCACGTTGGGACTGGCGATCTTGCGTTCCTTGACAACGGTGAGGAATTCAATGCCGGACATGCGCGGCATCTTGTTGTCGAGCAGCACAAGATCGACGGCGTTTTCCGACAGTTGCCGCAGGCCATCCTCGGCGCTGTCGAGCCACTGGACGTCGTAACCCACCTCGCGCAGACGGCGCTGCAGTTCCTCGCTGAACTCGGCGGTGTCGTCGATCAAAAGGATTTTGGACTTTGGCACGATCTCGCCTTGTTGCGTCTCTGAGTTTTTTCGGGGGCTTGGGTTTTACTCACCGTCCCTGGGAATGCCATACTTCTTGATCTTCTGCGCCAGCGTCTCGCGCGAGATGCCGAGTGTTCGCGACGCCGCGCTAATGTTGTTTTTGTGCCGTTTCACGGCCTCGCGAATTGCCCAGGCCTCGACGTCGTCCAGCAGCAGGCTCATCGGTTGCTCGGGCGTTGGCGTGTTTTGCAGCCAAAGGTCGCCGGCGTCGATGTCCGCGGCATCGGTCAGCATGACCGCGCTTTCCAGGACGGTGCGCAGCTCGCGGACGTTGCCCGGCCAGGCATAGCCGCGCAGCCTCTCCATGGCCGCCGGAGTCAGTCGTTTGACACGGCCCGTTTCCGCCGCGAAACGGGCCAGGAATTTTTCCACTAACACTGCCAAATCGTCAATGTGCTCGCGCAACGGCGGCACGCTGAGATTGATCACCCGCAAGCGATAAAAGAGGTCTTGCCGAAAGCGTCCGGCCTGCATCTCGCGGGCCAGGTCCTTGTGGCTGGCGGCAATCACGCGCACGTCCACCTTGACCTCGCGGGTGCCGCCCACCGGCCGAATCGTCCTGGCCTCCAGCGCCCGCAGCACCTTGACCTGGCAGTCCAGCGTCATGTCGCCGATCTCGTCGAGAAACAGCGTGCCCTCGTCGGCCTGCTCGAAATAGCCCTGATGGTTGCGGTCGGCCCCAGTGAAAGCGCCGGCCACAAAACCGAACAGCTCCGCCTCCAAAAGAGTCGGCGCGATCGCCCCGCAGTTGGCGACCACAAATGGCCCGCCATGGCGATCGCTCTGATGGTGAAGGGCGTGCGCCACCAACTCCTTGCCCGAGCCGGTTTCGCCATGGACCATCACCGTCGAGGAACATGCCGCCGCCTTGGCGATGAGCTGACGAAGCTGGGCGATGTTGGGGCTGTCGCCGATCAGCTCTTCGAACGATGGACCACGGCGGCGCAGCCGCGTGTTCTCCGCTTCCAGGCTGCGGAACTGGCGCAACCTGGCCAGCACGTTGGCCAGGTAGCTCGCAATCACCTCACAGAAGCGGACTTCGCGCTCGGTGAACATCGGCGCGGCCCGGTAAACGTGCAACGCCCCGAACGGCGCGCCCTCGGCACGCAACGGCACGCATATCGCGTCGCTGAAAGCCACCAGGCTGCCGCTGTCATCGAAATCGCCGGGCGGCGTCATTTGCAGCCAGACGGTCTGGCCCTTTTGCTGAACGCGCTGGATCAGCTGCCGACTCAGCACGATGTCCACGGAGGCCTGCTCGGGCAGCACGACGCGCGGCAGCGGGTTGTTGTCCTCGTCGAGGCCGAGGAAGCCCGTGAGCGTGGCCCGCGTTCGGTTGAGCAGCGTCTGCAACGCGCTTTTGATGACCTCGCGTGCTTCGTTGGCAGCGGCTGCCTTGGTCATGAAGGCGTGCAGCACCGTCAGCTCGTCGACTTGCCAGGGCGTGTCCAAACTGCTTTCGATCTGGCCTTCCATCTGGCCCATGGCCTGGGTCGCGAGGCTGTCATCGCTCAGGCTGAATCGCAAGCGCATATCGGCGATTTCGAATTCCAACCCGTCGACCAGGGGTATCGGCCGATCGATGGCCAGCGTGCCGATGCGGGTGCCGTTGAGTGTTTTGTTGTCATGCAGCCGCCAATGCCCATCTTCAAAGCAGATTCGTACGTGGACGCGCAAAGCGCGTTCGTCCTGGATGATGACCGTGTTTTCCCGGCTGCGGCCGACCGTGGTCGGTCGTGCGGGATCCAGCTCGCACACTCGTGGATTGCCGTCGCCTTTCACGATAGTCAAACGCGCGCGCATGGTACATCTACAATTCGCTAAGGCGAACAGCCGGACGAAAAGTGAAAGGGCAGGATTTCACTCTTTAGTCTTCACTCTTCACTCTTCACTCTTCACTCTTCACTCTTCACTCTTCATATTACAGTATGCCACGAAGAGCAGCACGGGGACAATAGGCGGAATGTTAGGCACAATCGGGCCCAGCAGACGATTTCCATCGTCCGCGGCTCCGAATATCCTTGCCAGACTTCCCATATTGTCGCTATTGTGACAATGGCAAGGTGTCGAGAGCGAGGGATTGGGAGAACATCACATGGCAATTCTGTTCCGCTGTGAGTGCGCCAAGAAACTCGCGGCCAGCGAGGCGTTCGCTGGCCGGAAGTTGAAATGCCCAGCGTGCAGCCGCTTGCTCACCATTCCCAGCCAGGCCGCGTTTGGCGATTTCGTGCGCTTTAGCTGCAGATGCGGGCAGAAGATGAAGGCCCACCAAAACGATGCTGGCGCCGCTGTCGAATGCCCCATTTGCGGTCTGGAAATGCATGTCCCAAGGCACAGGGCCACCATGCTTGCGCCGGCCTCACAGGTCATGCCGCAGCCGCGCCAACCTACCCTCCTCGCGTCAGCGTCGGCGCCCACCGCCCTGCCGTCTTCCAGGACCGTCGCCGTTTTGCCGGTGGTCGTGCCACCGGCCTCCAACCCACGCTTGGCGCCGCCAACGCCGCGCCCCGCGGTCGTGGCCGCTGCCGCCGGGTTGGACTCGAGCAATGATCCGCTCAGCGGCTTGCGACCCGTGGCCTGGCGGGATGAAGCGGTCCGCAAATCCAACCCGCCGCCGCGCGAGCCGCGCGTCAAATCGCTGCCGTGGTTGACGATCATGCTCTGTCTGGCGCTGGCGTTCTTCGCCACGGAGCATTTTTTCAGCAAAAGCAGCGTCGCGGGCCCGGCGGCACGGACCCCGGACGTCAACGACCTTGCCCTGATTCCGGTCGATACCGTGGAACTTGTGACTGTGCGTTTCGGCCGTTTGTGGACCAAGGGCGATTCGCGATCCGCCGACAGCGCGGTGGTTCGGTACGCCATGGAACTCCTCAAGGATGTGAAATGGAAGGATGCCTTTGAGGAAGACGTCGAGCGCGTGAGCCTGGTGTGGATGCCTGACGCGAAAGCTAGCCTGGAAAAACAGGATCCGCTGACCTTCAAGAACGACACCTGCGTGATCGTCCAGACGCGAGCCGCCGTTCGCCCCTCGGTTGTCAAGATTGGGCTTGAAGCCAGGGCCAAGGGCAAGGGCAAGGGCAAAGCCAAGGGGCCGGCGTCGACTGATTTCACGCAGCAGTCCATTTACAAACGCATTGTTTACGCCTCGCCTGAGCTTGACAAAGCTTTCTGGGTGCCCAGCGACAGAATGGTGGTATTCTCCACCGTCGACGGCATCCGCCACTTCATTCACGCCTGCCCGGAACTGGGTAAGCCTCACCCGTTGGCGGAGATCATCGACGCCAGCGCCGAGCACGATTTGGTCATCGGGTACAATACTTCGACATTCAAGTCCGCCAACATCCAGGAAATGGAGCCCATGGTGGGCGCTTCCAACCTGGCCTTGATGACCGTCGACGGACATCGCGATCCCGAGACCGCGTGAGCTGACCGCCAACCTCAAACTGTGTTTTGACAAGGCGGAGTCGGCCGCGTCGGCAATGAAAAGAGCGAAAAAGGGGCCCATCAAGGTAGGCGGCAAAGGCGGGCAGGCTGTGGAAAAGCCGAAGGTCATGGCCTGGCGGCAGGCCAATGAAATCAAAAGGGAAGACAACATTCTGGTCTTTGATTATGGAACATTCAATGACGCGATTTGGGAGGAGTTCGCTTCCGTGGCGAAGGTCAATCCCAGGCTCGTATACTCGAGTACTATCCCGGCCCTCGAGCGCCAAAAAACTGGCGGCGGTCGGACGGAAACAGCCATGGACCTCTTTTTCGGCGTTTTCTTGGGAGTTGCCGTGCTTGGCTGCGGGGTTTCGCTGTGCCTGATACTTCGTCCAAAGTAGTAGGCACACTCCGTGTGCCGTTGGGAGCAGCCATCATGGGCTGATCAGCATCGCTTCTGGTGGTGTGTTTGTCCTGCGATTTAGCTCGCTAACGGCACACGGAGTGTGCCTACTACTTTTCAGCTGCTGCGTGTGCCGTTTCCACTCCAGTGCCTTCTACTTTTTGTCCTTGAGCGGCTCCGAAGGCGTTGACAGCGTTTCCAGCCTCCCCCGCCAGGCATCGAACACCTCCTGACGCTCCGGCGACAGGGCGTCGTCCTGGCTGTTGCGCAGCCTCATGGTCATGTCGGGCATCAGCAGCAGGGCTTGAACGGCGCTGGTTTCATCAAATAGGAATTTATTCCGGGGATCCACGTACTTCCTGCTGCCGCCGGCAAAATCGAGCAGCACCACCTCCGGCTTGAGCCTGAAGTCGTAGTACACGGGGATAGGCGAGAATCTCTTGACCTGTTGCTCTTTCTTGTCGAACCTGGCCGGCATGCCGTTTACCATCCACTGCGACTGCCGTTTGTCCCAAACCACCATTTCCACCTCGCAGTCCCTGCCGATGGGTTGGCCGCGGGCAACCAACAGACGCTCGGCAATTATCCAGTCGCCCGCATATTTCCCGGGCAAGGTGATCAAAGTATCCGCAAAGCGCTGCACCTGGAATGGCACCATCAGGTCGGCGGCAGCGGCGTTGGTTCCTCGGTCGATCGCCTTCGCACCCTGCTGCCTGGTGACCATCGCCCTGTCTCTATCCTGATGGGTGATATAGAACTGCATGTCGTCAGGCGGGATGGTGATCGGCGGCGTCTCAGCCCACGAGGAAGATATCAACTGCTTCACGTCGGCCAGACCGCTGTGGGCCACGACGCCTGCCGGTTGCCCAAAATTCGGGTTGGCAAAGCGGGCCTTGACACGGTACTGGTAGGTTGCGCCCGGCTCCATGTCCACGTCGACAAAGCGGATGAGCCCCTTGGGGCTTGCCGGCATCTCGTAGGGAGCTCTAAAGTTAAGGAGCAATTTGGGGGCACTGGGGTCCGCCGGCGGGGTAAAAAACTGCTTGGCAGGTTTGTTGGGATCGTCCTTGGCCGGTTTGTTAATGTCCTCCGGCATGTTGCCGTAGGGGCTGAACCAATTGATGTTGCCCGAGACCTGGTCACGCAATAGAGGTTCCAACTCGTCAAAAGTGACTGGAGCGGCGTCACGTGCCGTCGTGGAGGGAGTGACCACTACCGAGGGGCGCGGCGTGCCAAAGGGTCCTCGGCCCACCGCGGCCGTGGCTCGCATCATTGGGTATCTGGCGTCCCTGGGCCCGATATCGGCCGGCTTGGGAGGCGGCTTCCGATCGGTAATCGCAGTCAGCTTGATCGGCGGATAATCCTTGTCGCGGGTCAAGAGCGGCAATGGCGTCACCGACGATCCATAAATAAACTCCTGATACTTGCCGGCCTGGGCCATGTCGTAAACCGCCGTGGTGAGCAGGTCCTTGATCTTCGGATTGACATCGACCGCATCTTTTTCGGGATCGTAAGTATACAGCGGCACCCAATCGCCTAGCACGTCCTCGCCGTCGCCCCCTTTCTTGGTGATCTTGCGGCGCTCGACGTCCAGCCCCTCGAAGATCGGCGCGAACTGCTTGAGAAAGACATCGTCGACTTTATCCAGGCGCAGCGCCGTGCGGTATTCCTCGACTTGCTCATGGTAAGGGAACGTGCCGGTAACCACGACCAACCGTTTGGCGGCCACCGTCAAGACAGGCTCTCGTTTTTCTCCGGTGAAGACATAAAGCTTCTCATCCGAGGGCTTGAAGTCGTAAGTATGAATGCCGTGCAGGAGATAATCGAGCTGGAAGGATGCGGCGTCGCCGTCGACCGCCATGATCCGCGGATTGCTGCGCAGGTTCGAGCCGGCCGAGCCCTGGAGGAACGGCGTCATGGTGGTGAGCAGAGTGTCCTTTTCCGTGACTTTCTTCCATTCCCAAACTCTCGCTTCCTCTTTGTCTTTAGGCGTCTTTGGCGGCTTCGGGGCATCTTTCCGCGCTTTGGCGATTTTGTCGGCGTTTTCGGTGATTGCCGTCGCGGGCGATTCAGATTCGAACAATGTGAGAATCCCCATGATCAAGCAAATGAAGACTAAGATGCCCGCCACGGAGAGGCCCAAAATCTCCAGGCGCGCGGTCAGTAACTCCTTGATTTTCTTCACGTCTAGCTTGATTTTTGGCATGGCAATCATCCTCAATCTCAATTATGACCGTGCGTGATTCCCCGAATCCGAAAAGAGGAGTAAGAGCAGGATGAAAACTAAGATTATGAAGAAGATTATGAGCAAGAGCAAGAGAAGGACCGATCCCGGCCTGACGAATCCTGCTCTTAATCTTCCTCCCAGTCCTAATCTTCTTCTTACTCTTAATCCTCCTCCTAATCTTTCTCTGCTTTATTTCTTTTCTTCCGCCTGTGGACGCTCATAAAGCGTCACCACCCCGTAAAGATGCAGCTCGACGTTTTCCTGAATGCCGGCCCCTGCCGCGGGGGGCAGTGTGGGATGCGCCGAAGACTTGAGCTGGCGCCGGCGCCGCCCAACGGCATCAGGAAGCGCTGCCAAAGGACCTGTGTTTCCAGGAACCGCAGCGGCGAACTTACCAGCGCCGCCTGGATACGATTGATGTGCTCGGGACCCACGATGAACACCATGCTGACCGGCAGCTTCGCGCGGTGTTCGTTTTGACCAGGTAGCGATCCAGCAGCACTCCGTTTTTGGTTAAATTCACCTTGGTATTGACCATTTCCAACCGGGCCTCTTCTTCAGTCATCCCTTCGAACCCGGTGTCCTTGACCGCGTTGGGATCAATCTTAACGGTGGACTTTACCGTTGTTGCGTATGGCTTAAGCAATTCCCTATCATGGCGAAGGCTCACGGCGGGCTCGCCAGTGAGCGAGGCGCCGATGCTGATCGCGTCGATCCTCTTGACGGCGGCCGTCTCCACCGTCAGCACCTGGTCCAGGGAATAAAATCCAGTCAGGGGAGCCCCGGGCAGCGCGATGAATTTGGCATTCGTCTTTTCGCCCGATTTTTCATTGGGGAACACATCCTTGCCGCTGCCGGCTGGGCCCACGGGGTAGCCTTGCCAGCCCGCCGATTTCTGCGGTGGAATCACGACTTCGTCGGAAGGGTTGCCGTCTTTTTTGCTGGGATCCTTGAAACGCGCTATGAAACGCAAGTTCTCGATAGGCTGCCAGTTAGGCCGCATGTTCTTGAGCTTGACGTTCACGCCGCCGGCTGCCATTTTTAGCTCGACTTCCCAGTAGAAATTGCGGAAGACGGCCGATTTGCCGTCAGCCGACATATCCACCCGTTCAAACGCCGCCAGGCCGTCGTTGGTGGCTTTGATTTGCCTGAAAATCTCGTGCTGGACCCAGACACTCTCCTGAGTGGCCCAGACTTCGGCCGAGCTAATTTCGGTGGCGTTTTTGGCCCCCAAGGCAGGCAATTGCAAAAAGCGATTGTCGGTGGGCGGCGGGGTCTGCGGCGGATTCTTCATTTCCGGCCTGAAAATCCACGTCTCGTTGACAATATCGGGGTCGGTTTTTTCCTTCTTTTTCCCGAATCCTCCTATGGGCCTCGTAGGTTGTTTTGTCGACGGCACATACCGCAATTGCACAACCGTGTCGCCAAAGCGGTTGACCGTCCCCAGATCCTTGAGCACGTCGATGAGCTGCTCACGGTAGGATTCCTGGTACGCCCTGATTTCAGCCTCCGTCAAATCCTCGCCGAAGGTCTTGCCCTTGTAGTAGGTAACGACCACGGGGTGGCCGGTCCTGTTCACCAATTCGCCGAAGCCAGAGATTTTGGGAGTGATATTGCTGTTGTCGGTGATCTTGGTTTTGGTCGAGCGCAGCAACTGGTAGCTTTTGCCCTTCTCGTCCTGGACCTTGAACCATTCCTGATCGGTGGTCTCCAGGGTGCCGGAGATTTTATCCTTCACAGCCGGCAACTTGCCGCCCTTGAGCGGCTGAATGGCCACCTCCAGGGCATAGAGACCGTCTTTCAAATCGAAGACCACCTTTTTATCCGAGGAAAGCATTTTGGGCCAGCTCATGCAGGAAGCTTCAACGGCCTGGGCGTTGAACAAAATGCTTTGCAGTTTTTTCAGTTCCGATTGAAGATCGTCGACTTCTTTCTTCTGGACGTTGACATACTCCCTGTTCAGATACTTGGTGACAGTTTTCTTGGCGGACCATTGGGAGTTGACCTTATCGCGCTCCTTGCCGACCGCTCCGGGAACAGTGAGCAGCAGCAGCAGCCAGCCGATCACGGTGAACGCGACCGCCGTCCCGAGGATGATCCAGAACCGGTGCTTGATCAGCGTAGCTTTATCGACTTTCATGACGAACCTCGTAGGCCAGGCTGTCAGCCTGAGATTTTCGGTTGAGGGCAAGCCACGTCAGCCTGAGAAGGCTGACCTACAAAAACCCGACGTCAGCCTGGAAAGGCTAACCTGCAGACTTTCCTCGGTCAGCCTGAAAAGGCTAACCTGCAGACTTTCCTCGGTCAGCCTGGCAAGACTGACCTACAAACCTACTGCCCTGTGGGGATTGGCTCCTGCCAGATAAACCAAACAATGAATTCGGTCCGCGGCGCCTTCTGGATAGTTGGGGCTCGGGGCGGAGGAACACCATCAGGTGAAGGCCCGCCGAAGCTAGGCGTGACCGGCATGGCTTTCGCCAGGTTCGGAAAGGCCCCGTTGAAATTGGCAATATTAAAGGCCTCCGCCAACGCCGATCCCTTGATCGGCCGCCAGCCGCTGACCTGAGGCCTTTCCTTCTTTTCCTTGGGGTCCTTCGACGCCTCTACCTTGTTGCCAAATTCATCAACTTCTTCCTCTTTTTTGACATATCCAGACCAGGCATCGGACCAGACATTCATTCTTTTGGCCAGAGTGCTCTCATAAATGATCTGGAATTGTCCCGGCAGGGGATCGAGGTCTACTTTGCTGAAGTAAATGAAGATGTGGGAGATGCGCGGCTTCATGGCCCCTTCGTTGTTGGCGCCGGCGGCACGCAGAATCTTGTCGCCTTCGGGAAACCAAGTAACGGATGGCTTGAAGTCCTTCATGCGCTTGGGATCGACCTTGGCCTCTTCGACCATTTGCCCATCCAGGTAGCCTTGCTTGAGCAGCCGCCGGTCTTTGGGTTCCACCTCGGCCAGGTCAATCAGATTTTCCACCAGCGTGTTTCTGACGAATTCTTCCTTGCCCTCGTGGTAAGTGTAGCCACGCAGCTCGACAACCCAACCGCTGGGAGGCAACGGGACAGGCGTCATTACGCCAGCCGCATTGGGCTTCTTGGTCTTATCCAAAGTGATGTCGGTCACCTTTCTTTCCGCCGTTTTGCCCGTGAGGGTGAACGCAGAGAGCGCCGTCACTCCTTCGATGTTGATCTGCACAAGCTGTTTCTTGGCATTTTCCTCTCTTTGCAGCTCATCGTCCGTCAGGGTTTCGCCTTTGCCGCGTTTTTCCTTGAGCTGATTCCATGTCGCCTCGGCATCGCGCCCCGGACCGGCCTTTGCGGCGCTGTTGTAGTAATACCGTGCATAGGACGGGGCGCCGCTGCGGGCCGTCAGCACCAGATTGCTGCCGTCCATGCGTGGCAAAGCCTCGTTGAGGTAGTCAAAGAGGTAAAGCCAATTGAGCCGTTCGTTGACGCCCCCGGACAATTTGAGGATTTCATCGCGGTATTTTTTGGCGTCTTTTTCAAGCTCGCCGAACTCCCGCACGTCGCCATTGGCATCATCATAAGCCTTGCCGAGCTTGGTGAGGGCCGTGGCTACCTCCTGGTTTTTCGTTGTGTAACCCCGGGCGGCAACCGACCAGCCGAGCAGCAAAGGCGGCGATATCAGCAGCAGCACCGATGCCGCCAGCACGGCCCACGGCTTCTTGGCCCGGATGGCCCGTTCCTGGGCGATTTCCGGCGGCAGCAGATTGGTATGAATCCGCGTCGCGGCCAGGCCCTGCAGAGCCAGCCCATGCGCCACCGCGAAGCTCAGCACATTCTCCGTGTACTGCGGTGCCGCGGTGACCGCTTCATCCCCAGCGAGCCGTTTGATTTTCTGCAGCTTGCGTACCTCGAGCTGCAGCTTCTCTTGCAGGTATTTCTGCAGGCCCGGCAGGCGGAAGGCGTTGCCCAGGCCGACCATGTACTGGATGTTGGCGTCGCGGTGCGTGTTGGTGAAATAGCCCAGCGAGCGCTGCACCTCGCTGACGAAATCGTTGAGCACCGGCTTGAGCGCCGCCAGGATCTTCTTGAGGTCGGGCGACTTCATGGCGTTGCGTTTGAGGTGCTCGGCCTTGGCGAAGGTCAGCTTGAGTTCCTTGGTCAGGGCCCGCGTGAAGTGGTTGCCGCCGAGCGGAATCGGCCGTTGCCAGATGATCTTCTCGCCGTCGGTGATGACCAGGTTGGAGTTGTCGGCGCCGATGTCCAGCCCCACCACGCATTTCTTCTCGTCGGCCGCTTCTTCATCGTCGCCGGCCGCCTCGGTGGCCGCCCCTTTGCCGAGCAGGTCGTGAGCCAGGAAATTGCACAGCGCCAGGGGCGCCATCTGGATGAAATGCACCTCGATGTTGACGTCCTTGAAATGCTGCAAGCAGCGGTTGATCATGTCGCGCTTCATGGCGAACAGGCCGATTTCGGCGTCGAGAATCATGTTGTCGGTCTTGGTGCCGGAGCCGAGCCGCTGAAAACCCCAGACGACCTCCTCGAGCGGGAACGGAATCTGCTGCTTGGCCTCGAAGCGGACGATGTCGGGAATCTTCTTCTCGTCGACCGGCGGCAGCTTGACGAACCGCGCCAGGCCGCTTTGCCCCGGCACGCCGATGGCGACCAGGTCGCCTTTGAGATCGTTGCGCGACAGGAACTTCTCCAGCGCCTCGCGCGTAAGCTGATCCGGATCGGCGTCGGGTTGGCTGAGGATCTTGGGATGCTCGATGTAGTCGAAGGCGGTGGCGTGAATCTCGCCGTTTTCCTCTTCGAGCCGGATCGCCTTGAGGGCGCACAAACCTAAATCGATGCCCCAAACACCCTGACGTTTTAGCGGCGCAGTCATAGTAGTTTTCCGTTCAGTGCCCTGCCTTGAATCGGCGGCGGAGTTGTTCTTGTTGAACGTCCATCTTCTTCAGATTAAATCCCCCACATCGCAAAGTCAACCCACGGCGTGAGGGTTGCCGCCGCATTCTGCCAATATAGAGACGGCAGGCAGGGGAATGGTTTCAAAATCCAAAAAGTAATGGCGTCGTAGAACGGAATTCATTCCGTTCTGGTAGCTTAGGAACGGAATAAATTCCGTTCTACTTCAAGTGCGGAGCGGCATCCCTATTTCACCACCACCTTCGGCGGCTCCACAAAATCGCGGCTGAGCGCCACGGCCTGCTCGCCTGTCATTTCGCCGTCTTGCAGCCATACTCGGTAGTTCAGCACCAACGGTCGTTCTTCCGTCAGCTCATACTCGAAATAACAGCCGAAACGGGCGTAATTCCGCTCGCTCCAGCGCGATTCGCCGGGGTTGCTCGGATGATTGAGATAGGCGACGCTATAGCGCTTGCCGTCGATGATGAAGCTGCCGACGTCCCAGGGCAGATTGATCGGCCCTTTTTTGGTCTTGGGATCCCAGTTGCGCGTGTCGTCCATCGCGCCCTTGCCGTCGGGGCGAAGATAATAGGTCTGAAGCTCCATGCTTTTGCCCTTGGCGTCTTTCTGTTCGTGAACGTCATTGTGGGCCCGGAACTGAAAGCCGGAGTGCTGCGGGTCGCCTTCGAGCTTGATCTTGCCGACCGTCGTTTTCAGCCGGGCGGCGAACTCGACTAGCGTTCCCTTGTTGACCCTGTAAACGGTCATTTCGCGTTCTTCCTTGGCGAAAATCTCATTCTTGGGACCGTGCCAATCGACCGCGACGCGGTGCCGGCCTAGCACGCCGCCGGCCTCCGAGGCCAGGATGCCCGCATGCGATTGATGTGTGTCGCCCGGCTTGGCATGCCAAGTGTCGCAGGGCTTGTTGCCGCCGTAGGTGATGATGTTGTAGGCGAAAAACAGGCCGCGATGGTGCGGGTAAAGATTGTCCTTGGGGTTCTTGGAAGGCGGGTCGTTGGTGTCGCCGCCGTTGGTGACGAAACGCGTGCCGGCTGGGTTGTAGAGATGGTGAAAGACCTTGTAGGTCTTGTCGCGGTTTTGAGTGGTCGAGTTGTCGTAGGCCTTGAGGACATAACGAAGCACGGGGCGTTGGTCGAGCACCAGTTCGGCGAACTCTCCGGGGTTCTCTTTCCAGGCAAAGATCCCGCCGACCGTGTCGACCGTGGAAGTGAGCATTAACTTGGCCTTGGTGACGCCGCCGGTCTTGAAGGGGCCGGACAGCGAGAAATGGACATCGCGCCGCACCAGGTCCGGAGCCGTCGCCTTGATTTGTTCTGTGAGCAGCCCCGGCGCCGTGAGCTGGGCCACCGCCAGCCGATTGGCGTCGCCCACCGCATATTCCACGATCAGCGAAGGCTTGGAGGCGTCGGCCTTGGCCAGGCTCAAGGGCACGCAAACCTGGACATCATCGCAATCGTGCGCATGCGTGATTTCCAGGTCGACAAAGCGTTTTGGTTGCGGAGCGGCCGGAACAGCCGCCACGCAGGATATGAACACCACTGTCAGCAATACACGTTTCATGGAGAGCAACTCCCACGGGCGAGAGGCGATTTTCCAAGGTCGATAGCAGGCAATGTACCGCGCCCGCCAGCACAGAGCAAATATCCATTCCAAATTTGGGGCCTTGCTCTAAAGTAGTAGGCACACTCCGTGTGCCGTTTTGCTTGCCTGCTATTTTACGCTTCGCTTCAGAAAGGACGAGGAATGAAACGGATCTTCTTGCTGGTCGTGCTGCTCCTGAGCGGGCAAGCCGCCTTGGCCCAAACCACCGCCAAGCGGCCGATCACGATCGACGACCTGTTCAAGTTCAAGCGCGTCAGCGACCCGCACATCAGCCCCGACGGCAAATGGGTCGTTTATGCCCTCGCCACGGTCGACGACGTCGCGAGCAACAAAACCTCGTCCACGCTCTGGCTGGCCTCGGCCGACGGCAAAACTCGCCGCCAGCTGACGACAACCGACAAGAAAGATCGTCAACCCCGCTGGTCTCCGGACGGCAAGTCGGTTCTCTTCGTCTCGACCCGATCCGGCAGTCCCCAACTGTGGTGCATCGATCTGGACGGCGGCGAGGCCCGTCAGCTCGACATCGCTCAGCACGGGCGTCTCGGACCCCGCCTGGTCGCGCGACGGCAAGCGTATCGCCTTCGTTTCCGCGGTCTGGCCGGAGTTCTCCGATAAACCGTTCAAGGAAAGCGATAAGCTCAACAAGGATCGGATCGAAGAGCGGGAAACGAGTCCCGTCAAGGCGAAGGTTTTCACGCGCCTATTCTACCGCCACTGGGACGATTACGTCGAGGACAAAAGGCAGCACCTTTTCGTCTGCGATTTCAAGGACGCCAAGGCAGGCTTGCCGCGCGACGTGACGCCCGGCGATTACGATGGCTTCCCCACCTCCACCACTTTTTCCACCGCGGTCGACTACACCTTTAGTCCCGACGGCAACCACCTGGTTTTCACCGCGCCGCCGAAGGAACACGAGGCCTGGAGCACCAATTGGGACATTTGGCGCGTGTCGGTCGACGGCAAAAGCAAGCCGGAAAACCTGACAACAGGCAACGTCGCCGCCGACAGCGGGCCGCAGTTTTCGCCCGACGGCACGAAGTTGGCCTATCGCGCCAGAAAAAGCCGGGTTATGAAGCCGACCGCTGGGACCTGATGGTGATCGACGCGGAAGCCAGTGGCGCCGTCAAAGGTGGGCCGCGAAACCTCACCGCGGGCAAAAAAATCGCGGCGGAAAAATCCAATGGCAAGCCGAACGTCGATTTCGACAGCTCGGTCGAGGAATTTGTGTGGGCCGGCAACGACAAGATCCTTTTTTCCGCCGAAGCCGCGGCGATGACCGTGCTGTTCACCGCGACCCTGGAAGCGCCGACCATCGCGGCATACACATCCATTACGCCACCGCCGACAGAGGGTGCCTGGAAATCCGGCACGATCTCCGCGCTGTCGCTAAGCAACGACGGCCATTCGTGTGCCTTCAGCCGGTCGCGGCTCGATCAGCCGGCTGAGGCTTACGTGAGTCGCCTATTCACCAAAGACGACAAGCAAGATCCCAGCCTCGTGTCCAAAACGATAAACGTCAGCCAGGCTAACGCTAAGCTGCTTGCCGAGCTCGATCTTGGCCGACCGGAGAGCGTCACGGTTGCTGGGGCGGGTGGCGTGCCGATGCAGATGTGGATCCTCAAGCCGCCCGGCTTCGACGACAAGAAGAAATGGCCGCTTGCCTTCCTGGTGCACGGCGGCCCGCAAGGCGCCTGGGAGGACGGCTGGAGCTACCGCTGGAATCCCGAGGTCTGGGCCGCCCAGGGCTACGTCGTCGCCCTGCCCAATCCGCGCGGCTCCACCGGCTTTGGCCAGAAATACGTCGATGAGATCACCGCCGACTGGGGCGGCAAGTGCTACGGCGACCTCATGGAAGGCGTCGATTATCTCGAAAAGCTGCCCTACATCGACAAGGACCGCATGGGCGCGGCCGGCGGCTCCTTCGGCGGCTACATGATGAACTGGTTCGCGGTCAACACCGGCCGCTTCAAGACGCCTCATCACCCATTGCGGCGTCTGGAATTTCGACAGCATGTACGCCACGACCGACGAGCTTTGGTTCGACGAGTGGGAGCACGGCGGCCCGCCCTGGGGCAAGAATCGCGCGTCCTACGAGAAGCACTCGCCGCACAAGTACGCCGGCAATCTCGCCAAGTTCAAGACGCCGATGCTGGTCATCCACAACGATCTCGATTTCCGCTGCCCGATCGGGCAGGGGCATGAGCTGTTCACCGCGCTGCAGCGGCAGGGCGTGCCGAGCCGGATGCGTCAATTTCCCGGATGAAGGCCACTGGGTGCTGAAGCCGGCGAACAGCAAGCGACTGGCACCAGGAGGCGTTTGGCTGGCTGAAGAAGTATGTGCCGCCGGGGGGAAAGTGACGATGGGTAGGTCCCGCCTGCCGGGCGGGACCTGGACAGGGATGGAATGAAATTGACATTGCAGTTATACTTTCAGCAGATTCTTTGAGGGTAAACGCAATGTCAATGATTTCCCTGGACGAAGCAGCGACCCGGCTCGGGTTGCCCCCCGGTACAATCGAGGAATGGGCCAAAAAAGGCTTGCTTCATCTCCAAACTGTTGTCACGCCTGCCGACCAACCACCCACTTTTGTAGGACATGTGGTGAAGGAGCAGCAGGTTGATGAGGAGGAGATTGTCCAGGTCGCTGAAAGCCTGGGTTGGTTGCAGCTTTCTGCCGAGGACTGGGAGGACGAGAGGGAGTAATGGCTGCCAGGCATCCATACCAGCGCGGTGAGGTGGTGCTCGTTCAATTTCCGTTCAGCGGGCCTGGCGGCAAAAAAGACCGTCCTGCTGTGGTGCTCAGTACCGACATTTATCATGACGAGTGGGACGAATTGTTGGTTGCCGCGGTCACTTCGAGGCCTCCAAGAACCACGCGCACAACCGATTGCCCTTTGCAGGACTGGAAAAACAGTGGTTTACACCAGCTTTCCTGGGTTCGCTGCCACTTGGCCACAGTGCACCGAACGCTGGTTATTAAAAAGTTCGGGGATCTGTCGGTGCGTGATTTGCAAGCCGTTGAGGGATGTTTGCGAAAAGCCTTGGGGCTCTAACGCGGTGCTCCGTTGGCTGAAAAAAAATCGAGGAACCATTATGATGGGCCAAAAGAGACTGGCCACGCTTCGTGAGGAATTAACGAACGTTTTGTTGCAAGCTGCACTTTCTGACATCTTCTCGTACTTTGCGACAACCCGAACAAATTGGGCTTGGCAAAAAAGCGGCTCTCCGAGGACGATAGCGGGTGAACTACTACCTGCGTCGCCCCGGAGAGCCAAGGATGGCAAAGCTTTTTCTGACAGCTGACGTGAAATCATGGGTCAATCGGTTGGCCAGCTGGTTGGACCCTCGCGTGGACTTCCGACTCCTGCCGCTCATGACTGGCTTGCTTTTTGCCACCGGACGGCGAACCGTGTCCAGTTGGTTGCGTGCCGGCCGACTCAGCAAACAGTACCAGGACTATTATTACTTCCTCTCCTCCCTTGGCCGCAAGGTCAAATGGCTGGCCGGGGAAGTTTTGGGAATCGCCGTCGAGATGATCGTCCCCCAGGGCCGCATCCTGCTGGCCATCGACGACACACCCAGCAAGCGCTATGGGCCCAAGGTCGAAGGAGCAGGCATTCATCACAATCCAACACCGGGGCCGGCCGGTGCCAAGTTTGTCTACGGCCACAACTGGGTAACGCTGGCCTGGGTCGTGCGCCATCCCTTGTGGGGAGCCATCGGCTTGCCGCTGTTGGCCTGCATGTACGTCCGCCGGAAGGATATCATCGCCCAATGCCTCACGAGCCTTCGCAACGTCACCTTCCAGACCAAGTTGGTCATGGCGGGCGAACTGCTGGCCTGGGCGGCGAATTGGCTGAAAGAACTGGGCCAGCAGTTGTGGGTGGTGGCCGACGGGGCCTACGCCAAGAGAGTGTTCTTGAAAGCAGCCGCCGCGGCGAAGATGATTGCCGTCTGCCGCCTGCGCCGCGACGCCGCCCTGTTCGATGTGCCGCCACCGTTGCGGCCGGGGCAGAAGCGTGGGCCCGGTCAGCCGCGCAAATACGGCAAGAACAAAATCAGCTTGGCCAAACGGGCGGCACACCAACAAGGTTGGAAACGCCAGACGTTTGTCTTGTACGGCGTCGAGCAGACGAAGCGCTACAAAACCTTCCTAGCGACTTATAAACCGGCGGGCGGGTTGATCCGGGTCGTGTTGGTAAAAGAGGATGACGGCAGTTGGCGGGCCTACATGTGCACCAAAGCCGACGCCGACGTGGGCGAGATCTTGGAGGCCGTGGCGGATCGCTCGGCCCTCGAGCAAGTGTACCACGACATCAAAGAGGTGCATGGCGTGGGGCAAGCCCAGACTCGCAATTATTGGACGAATGTGGCGGTGTTTCATTTGAACATGTGGATGCACACATTCATAGAATTGTGGGCATGGCACAAGTCGGCCAAGGACCTGGTAGACCGGCGTCTGAGTCCATGGGATGATCCCAATCGCAGGCCGTCACATGCGGACAAGCGCAACGCCATGCGCCGTCAGTGCCTGGAGCAAGAATATCAAGCAGCTGCGGCGATTGGACCAGTGTCGCGAAAACTCGAAAGCCTATGGCGCCGCGTGGTCGGACTCGTGGCTTGATACAAGAAGATCTCAGAAAGTGCAGTTGCAAGTGGACCGGGATCCAATTCGCTGGCTGGAAAAACGCATAGTCGCCGGTCAGCGCCAGGGTCGTCGGACAGACGTGTGGGAGTCACTAAAGCAGTTCCTGGATGCGCCCGCGCACGGCAGGCCAACCAAAAGCCGTGTAAAAGCCAAGCGATAGGTCGCTTGCCAGTTCAGGCGAGGAACGTGTGGGACCGCCATGCCGAGTACCATTTCCTCCCGCACCCCTGAAGGCATCCCCAACCACTGCCCAATCTGCCACGCGTCCATTTGCATCGAGCCATCTCAACCGCCGGGCGATGCGCTTGCCCGAATTGCGGCACGCTGCTCTGGTTCTTCAATACTTCAATGGGAATGCGATTTCACGAGTCGAAGGCTGTAACGCCCATCAGGGACAAGTTTTTGCGAATCATCTGCGAGCGCCTGGCATTGATCCCGGGGGAAATCGCTCCCACAACGTCGTTCATTGAAGATTTTGGAGCGGATTCGCTTGATGTTGTCGAGTTGGTTATGGCGGTGGAAGAGGAGTTCGGTGTTAGCATCCCAGAGGATGAAGCAGAGAAAATCAAGACCGTGGGCGATGTCATTGAATTCATCGCTAAACGCAAGCTCTGACAAACGTGGCGATTCCTTCGCCCGCCTGGTTCGACGAGGGCAGCTCTTCTACCGTTGCGTCCGGTAATACAACACTCATGGGCCTCCCGACGAGGGCCCGCGGCGGGCACTGTCCAGTTCCCGGTCTCGCTCGTCGTCTTCGGCCAGGCGCGGCGTCATCTTCGGCGCGCAGTTCTGCCGCCGAGCGCCCGGGGAAGCCGCGGGCACGCTGCTCGGCAGCAATCTCTCGGACCACGTCGGCGAGGCACCGCACTTTTGCAACGGCTGCCGCGGCCCGGATCGTCACACGCACAGGGCCGGGCGCCATCCGCGGTGGGTGCGCCAGTCGCAGTTGGCCGTTTGAATCCAGCGTGGCCTCAATCGTCTCTTCGATGACATTCACGCCAAGTTGTCCTTCCTCACGGAACAATGACACTCACAAGTGTGCCAAGGAATTGACAATATCCCCGGTTCCTTTTTCGTTTTGTTGCCCGCTGCTCACCTTTCACAGTTGACGTAAAGGGTAACAAGTCCCGGTTTTTCAAAGATGGGACGGGCGCCGTGAGTCCACAATTGGAAATACGGCGCGAATGGCTCCCAAACAGCGGTGCTCCTCCGGTAAAGCGGCCACATGAGGTAACGGGCGATGTAGTAATCGCACGCAATGGAATAAAACGCTTCCCCCATCAAGAGGGCATCGCTCTGAATTGGGCTGATGAGCACGCTGAACCAGTCGCCGACCACATCGTAGAGGAGGGTCTCCGGCGCATCATAATCGGGGAGCGTTCGGGTTGGTGCGGCCTCGCGCTTGATTTCGATCTGGGGAAGAGTCTCCATGAGGCTTGCAAGTTCGGCCGCGCCAGCGATAATGCTCGTGTGCAATTGTTTCGATTCTGTCGATTCGGGCTGAATGCTTCGCGCAATTTGCCGTACCTTTTCAAGGTGTTGGGTCGTTAGATTCTCCAATCTTTCCGGTGCGGCGAACGCAGGTCTGCACACGATGAAATACGTGAACCTCTTGAAACTCTCTTTGGTGTATTCGTAGACCTTCAGAAGCCGCTGAACGATTTCGTCTCCACCGACAACTCCGGTAAAGACTCGTTCCACCCCTGTGCCATCGGGTCGAAAGCAGTCGAAGAAACCGAAAAGGTCGTCCTCGGACTTCCACACCATTGCTTCCAGTTCCGCGCCACCGTTGCGGCCTGCGGAGCGGACCACGTCAATAGCGACCCTCTTCCAAGAGGCAAATCGTTCGAGTTTGTCCATCGTCGCATCCGCAGGGCCCTGTCGTTACGTTAGAATTGGAATGCGTTGCATTGTGTCAAGTTATCTGGCTATTTATACGCCTCATACTCCTTCCCCAGCACCGCCGCCGCAATCTTGAGCTTGAGAATCTCATCCGTTCCCTCATAAATGCGGCAAACGCGCACGTCCTGCAAATGCCTCCCCGGCCGATATAGGGTGGACCAACCCCGGCCGCCAAATACTTGAACAGCCCGATCCGCCGCGTCCCAGGCCGCGTTGGCCGCGAATAGCTTGGCCTGGGCCGCCAGCAAATCAGCCTTGCCTTTCAGCTCCGCATTCGCCGGCGCCGCATTGCTGGCATCCTTGGCCGCCGCCGCTTGCATGACCAGCGCATCGGAGGCCAACCTGTCCATTTCGATCATCGCCAGATGCTCCTGCACCAACTGATGCTTGGCAATCGCCTTGCCATGCTGCTCGCGGGTCCTGGCGTAGGTCACGGCCTCGGTCAGGCAATCTTCGATCACGCCCAGGCAGCCCGCCGCCACGCTGATGCGGCCGCTGACCAGGGTGCCCATCGCGATCTTGAAGCCGTTGCCCTCCTCGCCGAGCAGATTCTCCGCGGGAACCTTGTAGTTGGTCAGCTCGAACATGCCGGTGTTGGCCGTCGGCATGCCCATCTTCGCGGTCAGGTCCTCCTTGGCAAAACCGTGCCCGCCCAGGTCGACGATGAAGCTGCTGATGCGGCCTTTGCGACCCGTCGGATACGCGAAGAAAATTGCCGTGGTGGCGATGCCCGCGTTGGAGATCAGATACTTGACGCCGTTGAGGATGAAATGATCGCCGTGGCGTTCGTACTGCGAGGTCATTTCCAATGGGTTGCTGCCGGCGTCCGGCTCGGTGAGGGCGAACGCCAGGATCTTCTCGCCGCGCACCGAGGCCGGCAAATAGCGCTTCTTCTGCTCGTCGTTGCCCCAGTTGATGATGGGATACTGGCCAATGGAGGTGTGGCCGGAGAAGAAGGTGCGCACGCCGGTGCCTTCGCGGCCAATGCGGGCCAGGGCGCGAGCATAGGTGACGGTGTCGCTGCCGCGGCCGCCAAATTCGAGGGGCACCGGCAGGCCCAGGATGTTGTGCTTGCGAGCCAGCGGAATCAACTGATCGTTGAAAACGTGCTCGACATAGCATAGCTCCTCGATGCTGCGGATCTCCGTGCAAAAAGCTTCCACGTCGGCAAGCACACGAGCGGATTCAGCGGGGTTCATCAAAATTACTCCTGAGTGGACATCATAATCGCACGCCGCGGGGTTGAATCGTCGTAGAACGGAATTTATTCCGTTCTTGACCAAGAACGGAATAAATTCCGTTCTACAGACCTCAGCGCAGCCAACCGTGCATCAGCACGTTGCCGTCTACATTTTCAATTTGCCATTCCGCCAGTGCAAGGGCTTCCGTCATCTTTGCCGCGCCCGCGCCGCCCACTGGCGATTTGCCGCTTCCGCCCACAATGGTCGGTGCCAGGAACGCCCAAATCTCGTCCACGAGCCTGGCGTCGAAGAAGCTGCCAAGGACTTCGGCGCCGCCTTCCACCAGGATGTTGGTCATGCGGCGTTTGCCCAACACATCCAGGAGCAAAGGAATCGGACAAACGCTACCCGCACAGCCGACGGTCAGCACTTCGCAGCCGGCTGACCGCAGCGCCGCGGTCTGGGCGTTTTCCTCCAAGGCGACAACCATGCAAGGACATTCTCTCGCCGTCTTTACCAGTTGGCTGGTCAAAGGCAATCGGGTGTGACTGTCGAGGACAATACGAGTCGGTGTGCGCGACCCAGGCGGACGCGCGGTCAGCAGCGGATCGTCGGCCAACGCGGTGCCGATGCCCACGACGATGGCGTCCATACGGCCGCAATTCGGTGGACTCGGCGGCGCGCGGCTTCGTTGCTGATCCATTTCGAGTCGCCGGTCCAGGTACAAATCTTGCCGTCGACCGTCATCGCCCACTTGGCGTGGACATGAGGCCGGCCAAGCGCCTGCAAAGTCAAATAGGGCGCGTTGATCCGCCTGGCCTCGGATTCGCACAGGCCAACATCAACCTGAATCCCCGCGTTTTTGAGCTGGGCCACGCCCTGGCCCGCCACTTGGGGAAACGGGTCGAGCATCGCCGCCACAACGCGTCCGATGCCCGCCTGCAGGACGGCGGCGGTGCAAGGCGGCGTTTTGCCTGGTGGCAGCACGGTTCAAGCGTCACGTAAAGTGTGGCCGCGCGTGCCTCGCTGCCGGCCGCCGCGAGGGCATGGACTTCCGCGTGAGGCCCGCCAAATTGCTGGTGCCAGCCTTCGCCAACGATGCGGCCTTCGCGCACCACCACGGCGCCGACCAGCGGGTTCGGCTCGACGTGTCCCCGACCGCGCTCGGCCAATTCCAGCGCTCGCATCATCCATTGGCGTTCGTCGTTGTCCATGCCATCGTTCTAGCCCAAGTAGGCGACGTCAGTCGCCAAGGTTTGCGCAGTGCGATATCAAAAGACATGTTGCGGGCAGGCTCTTGAAGCTTAAAAGGGGTCAGGCACCATTGTGCAAAGCATCCTTGCCGCCCGGCAATGGTGCCTGACCCCTTCTTTCATGAAAGGACCCTATTCGTGGTGCCAAGCGTTGCGGTGGTCGGCGCGACCGGTGCGGTCGGCGAAATCATGCGGCAGGTGCTCGATCGAGCACGGATTCCCCCTGCGCGCATCAAATTCCTCGCCTCCGAGCGCAGCGCGGGCAAAACGCATCGAGTTTCAAGGGCAAAAAACATACCGATCGAGCGCTCCGGCCCGAGGCGTTTGCCGGCGTGGACATCGTGCTGTCGAGCACGCCGGCGTCGCTCAGCCGGGAGTACAGCCCCATGGCCGCCAAGGCGGGGGCCATCGTCATCGACAATTCCAGCGCCTGGCGCATGGACCCCGACGTGCCGCTGGTCGTGCCCGAGGTCAACGCCGACGCCCTCCGCAACATTCCCAAGGGAATCGTCGCCAATCCCAACTGCTCGACCATTCAGATGGTGGTCGCCCTGAAGCCGCTGCACGACCTGGCGCGGATCAAGCGCGTCGTGGTGTGCGACCTACCAGGCGTCCGTCGGGCAAGGGGGCCAAGGGTCTGTTCGAGCTGGACACCCAGGTGGCCGCCCTGGGCAAGGGCCAAAAGATGCCGGCCGCCACGGCCCACGCGGCCCAGCTGGCCGGCAATGTGCTGCCGCACGACTGGAAGGCCGGCGAGGAAGGCTACACCGAGGAAGAGTGGAAGATGGTCCGCGAGACGCGCAAGATCATGGGCGACGACACCATCCAGGTGTCGCCGACGACGGCGCGGGTGCCGGTGCGCATCGGCCATTCCGAGGCGATCAACCTCGAGTTTCGAACGGCCGATCACCGTCGAACAGGCCCGCGAGGCCCTGCGGCGGGCGCCGGGCATCATCCTGGTCGACGATTTGGCCAAGGGCGAGGTGCCGTTGCCGCTGCACTGCGAGGGCCGCGACGAGGTGTTCGTCGGCCGCATTCGCCGCGATCCGACGGTTGCCAACGGACTCAACCTGTGGGTGGTGGCCGACAACCTCCGCAAGGGGGCGGCGACCAACGCGGTGCAGATCGCCGAGGTGCTGGTCCAACGCGGCTGGCTTGCACGGGCGTGACTTCACGTCGCAGCAATCGTTGCAAGTCACTGAGTCCGATAATGACGGCCAAGCGATCACCGCCGACCAGCCCAGTGTCCGTCGGATCGTATTTCATCCTGCCGTCCGAGGAACACCAACGCAATGGAAGCAAGTTGTATTCCGTTGCCAGGGCGTCGACGGCTTTGCCCTCCAGCGACGCATCGCCAGCCGTGACACTGAGATCAACGACAGCCAACAGCTTGCCTGCAACCAGGAAAACGCTGCGCACGCGGTCGCCGAGCAATGCCGCCACGAATGCCGGCCCCGCCAACGAAGGAATCGACACTGCCAGCCGAATCTCGGCCGCTTCACGCACCGTCTGGGCGAGTTGAGGATCGACCAGCAGCAAAACGACGCGTTGTTTGGGGTTGATCTCGCGGACCAGCAGACCGATTTCCAGGTTGAGCAGTTCCTTGCTGGTGGCGGCAATGACGGCACGAGCGGTGCCGGCGCGAGCTTGCCTGAGCACCTCGGGCACCGTGGCGTCGCCGATCACCACCGGCACTCCCAAACCGCGGGCGGTGGCGATGAAAGCGTTGTCGCGGTGCCGTTCGATGGCTACGACTTTCTCACCCTGGCTCAAAAGTTCCTCGACGACGCGGAAACCGACGTTGCCGATGCCGCAGACAACGATATGGCCGCTGTCGGGAATGCGCCTGGCTTCCAGAGCGCCGCCGAGGTGGGCCCGCACCAAATAGTTGGTAAGAATGGCGGTGAACGCAGCCGTGAGTGCGGCGCCGGCGAGACGAAGGATGCTGACAAACACCTTTTCCCAGCTGCCTTGCTCGAATTCCTTGCCACCCATGTCGGCGCCGGTCGCCATCAGGCTGATCGTGCGATAGATCGCGTCAGGAATGCCTTCGTGCGGTTTGGCATAAAGGAACACGATCGTGCTGAATAAGATGACGGCCAGGAGTACGCTGGTGCAAATCTTGACCGGTAAATCAATCTCGCCGAACGTGCGCCAGACGATACGGCCAAGCCTGCGGACGAAACCGGCCCACAGCAATTCGGGCAACGATTCTTGAGCGTCCTGGGCGAGCAATGGTGTCACGGCATCGGTTTCGCCACATATCACCAGGCGATCACCCGGTCGAATGACCGCGGCGGCATCGACGTTGCCCAGCAACCTTTTCTGGGAACCAGAAATGTGAGCGAGAACTTTAATTCTGTGCTTTTCCAGCAAATGGCCGATGGCGACGCCACTCTGCAAGGAATCGCCAACCAAGTTCATCTCGGCGACCTGATGCCGTGAGCCGTCTCCGAAACGCACGGTGCCGAGAGCCGCGCCGGTGCGTGCGATCAATGCCAGCAGCGGCGCCGCCAGAGCCGATGTGCTAAGAGCGACAACGTTGGCAACCGCCGAGCCGAGCCGAGCCACGAGGTTTTGGTTGAACATCCGCACGACAACCCGCACGGTCGGGTTCAAACGCCTGACCATTAGCGCCGTGCTGATGCTCACCAATTCGTCGCTGGGAAGGACGACAACACCCCGCGCCTTGTGAACGCCGGCAATTTCCAGGGTGGCCTGCTTCTGGCAGTCGCCCGGGATCAAGTTGGCACCGCGCAATCGAGGATCGTCCGCGGCACAGCGGGTGTCGATGACCACCACGGGTGTACCTGCCGCCTGGAGCAATTCCAGGACGTGCCAACCGACGCGGCCCAGTCCGCACAGGATGACATGGTCGTCCATCATGCGGCCAATATATGGAAAGTAGAGCGGCAGACGGCTTTGGCGCAAACGGCACACGGCGTGTGCCTACTACTTTGGCCAAAGTAGTAGGCACACGCCGTGTGCCGTCTTCGCAACCGCCACTTTGATATAATAGCCTGCGTCGCTTGCGAAAGGGAGCAAATGGATCTCGACGCCAAAATCTGTTACTGCTTCCATGTGTCGCGGCGCAAGCTCATGAATTTTGTGCGCCGCGAACAGCCCAGGGTGGCGAGTCAGTTGTCGGAATGCGGCGGCGCCGGCACGGGCTGCGGATGGTGCATTCCGTTTCTGAAGCAGATTTTCGAGGATGGCGGCGCGAAAGCGCTGGAAGAACTCAGTCCAGCCGAATATGAGCAGCGGCGGGCCGTCTACATACGGTCCGGCAAAGGTACGCCGCCGCCAGGCGCCACGCCGTTACCCAAGCCATCAGAAACTTAGGGCCTGTGGCAAAAAAGGGGACAGTCCCTTTGACAGGCCTCGTATTGCCGAAAATCTGAAGCCTGTGAGAGGGACTGTCCCCTTTTTTGCCACAGGCCCTTAGAGGAGAGGTTCCGATGAAATCAGCAGTCAAGCGCGTCATGGTTGCAATCGGTTTGGCCGCCCTCGTCGGCGTGTTGGCGGTGGATCGGCCGCGGACGGCTGACGCGGAGACGTGTTTGTCGCCATTCGTCAAACGGCTCGACCGGCCCGAGAAATACCTGTACGTCTATTGCGTCGACGCTGACGCCAAGGACAACGATTTTCTTATCACTGTCGACGTTGATCGCAAGTCACCGGGGTTCAGCAAGATCATTCACACGCTCGATCTCGGCTTCAAGGGCAACGAAACGCACCACTTCGGCTTCACCGACGACCGCACCACGATCTGGGGGCTGACGCTGTTCTCCAACCGCGCTTTCCTGATCGATGTTGCCACCGATCCGGCCCAACCCAGGGTGAAGAAAGTGATCGAGAAGATCGGCGCCAAGGCCGGCCTGGCCAGCCCGCACTCGGCTTACGCACTGCCAGGGCGGATGCTGATCGCCTTCCTCAGCGCGGCGGACGGCGGGCTGCCGGCCGGCATGGCGGAGTTTACCAACGAGGGCGAGTTCATTCGGGCTTTCCCAATGCCCAAGGACGCGCCCTACGGCTATGACGTGGCCGTGCATCCGGGCCTCAACCGCATGGTGACTTCAAGTTTCACGTTTTACAACAATTACAAGAAGCCGCTGGCGAACATGGACGTGAAGGGTTTCGGCGACAAATTGCTGGTTTGGGACTTCAACGAGCGCAAGATCATCGGCGAGCTGACCACCGGACTGGCGCCGCTGGAATGCCGCTGGGCCCGGAAGGAAGGCGCGAACTATGGCTTTACCAATTGCGCTCTGGATGACTCGATCTGGGTCTGGGAGAGTGACGGAAAAAGGGGTTACACGACGCGCCGGCTTTGCAAGACAGGCAAGCTGCCGGCCGACCTCCGGCAGTCGCCGGATGACAAGTTTCTCTTTGTGAGCTGTTTCATGTCGGACGAGATTCAGCAATGGGATGTAAGCGATTTGAAGAACCCCAAGCTGCACAGCACGCTGAAGCCAGGGATTCAGCCCAACATGATGCATACCACCGGCGATGGTAAACGCATGTACATTACCAATTCCCTGCTGAGCACGATGGACCGGCCGGCGGATTTTTGGGTGAAACTGGCGAATATCGAGCCAGACGGATTGAAGCTGGATTCGGGGTTTTTTGTTGATTTGAATAAGCTGCCGACGGGGCCAGCACGGGGACATGACATGCTGCTCAATTAAGTGCTTTGGAGATAGGCAAGGGCGAAATCATGGCAGTGCGCAAGCCGGGGGATGACGACGACAGCAAACCCGGATTCGTGAGAGTGGTGCTGCTGCGCGAAGGCTTACCGATCCTGATCGGTTTTTTGCCTTCCATTGGCGGTTTTTTCGGATTGGCGGATGCGCTATTCATTTTCCGTGATGACCATTCGTGCATCCATGACCTGTTTGCACGCACTCGTGTGGTTGAGGCGTGAGACGCAATCGGGCGCAATCCTTGCTACGCCTTGCCAAGGTATGTTAGGGGCTGCCAAACGATGGCAGTTTCGTCTCAAGGGGGTGTATGGGGGGGTTGAGATGAGACGAAACCGTCCTAATCTTTGGCAGGTATTGGCATGCAATGCCAGGGATTGTCGCTAAGGTACCAGAAGCTTGTGACTTGTGCAAAGTTGAACGGTATTGCGGCTAAACGGGAGTTGCCATGAATTTAATATTGGCTTTGGGTTTGGTGCTTGGCGGCGATCCTCAGCCATCGCGGTTGGCGGTGATTCGGCAAGCGCCCGATTTTGCCTTGGTGGATCAACGCGGCAAGACCGTCAAACTGTCGGACCTCAAGGGAAAAGTGCTCCTGGTGAGCTTCGTCTTCACCACCTGCAACGGCACCTGCCCGGCAACCACCCACCGCATGGCCAACATCCAGAAAAGCCTGGAAGCGGCCAACATTTGGGACCCAGAGCGCGTTCAGTTCTTGTCGATCACCCTCGACCCCACGCGCGACACGCCGGATGCTCTCTTGAGATACGCCAAGCTTTACGATCTCCCCGCCAAGGGATGGTCTTTGCTGACCGGCCCACCTGAGACGGTGGCGAAAACCATTGCCGCCTGGGGCATGTGGGCAAAGCCGGTGGACAATGGCCAGCTCGATCACCCGTCGCGGATCTTCCTCCTGGATGGCCAGCACCGCATTCGCGAGATCTACAACACCGACCTGCTCAAGGTCGATGACGTGCGGCAAGACATTCGCGACCTGATCGGATCTCGGTAGTTCCCAAAACTTTTTTGTCACAACTCTCGGCGTCCACCGTATGAGCTGGTGTAGTTCAAACGACGCTTGCACAACCATGCCATTGAGGGTCACTGGCGCAGGGCGAGTGACAGTGGGAAGGGGCGGCGCGCTATTTTTGGGGAGAGTTGAGCCGTGGCACAAAGAAAACCTTGGGACGAATATGTTGGCGATGACTATTACGGGAGCGATGAGGGCGGCGTCACCACACTACCCGACGAAGAGCAATTCGCCAATGGAAATCAACAGTTGGCCAGCCGCGGCAGTCGTTTGGCGGCTCATTTCGTGGACGGCCTGGCGACCTTGGGCGTCATGCTGCCAGGCATCGTTTGCCTGGTCGGCGCGTCAACGTTTGCCGAAAACCAGCGCCGCATGGGCCGTGGCGACAATCCGGCCCTTGTGCTTGGTGCTTTGGCCGTGATGATTGTCCCCGCGCTTATCCTGGCCATCTACCAAATTGTCCAGCTCAGCAAATATGGCCAGACCATTGGCAAACGAGCCATGAAAGTCAAGATCGTCAAGGTGAATGACGATAGCGCACCAGGTTTCGTGCATGCCTGGTTGCTGCGCAGCCTCGTCACCGGCATCATTGGCAATCTGCCGTTTGGAATCGGCGTGATCTTCAGCCTGATCAATATCCTGTGCATTTTTGGCGAGGATCGCCGCTGCATTCACGACATGATCGCCGGCACCAAAGTGGTCAAGGCGTAACACGCAGCCTGAGAGCCTATCCGGATTACTCGGCAAACTTCCGAAGTCTTAAGGACTTCGGAAGTTATTCGGATTGGCTCTACGGGGCAAACTCGCCGCGCGGCATGATTTTGACGTGGTAGGTGCCGGCCGAGGCGTTTCCCCAGGGACTGGGCACGATTTGCAAAAACAGCTTGCCGTCGCGTGCCGGTGTGCCGTCAAATTGCTCGCCAATGACGAACACCGGCCCGTCGTCGCCAATCTTGCCGAGCAACGCGCCCGGCAAATTCTGGCCGACGCCCACGGCGCCGCGGAAGCCCTTGGGCGTCGTGGTGTAAACAGCCCCGCCGCCCGGTTGCGGCCACAAATCGACCGTGCCGGCGGCGATGATCACCAGGCGTTCGTTGGACCGCGCCAGGAAGCCGCTGTCCAGCCACTGATTCGTCGCGTTGCCAAAGTGGGCGGCGTCAATCGCCACCTCGGTTTCGAAACCCGCGTTCAGCACACGCATCGACCGCAGGGTGGATACCTTCAAATCGAGCTCGCCAAAGTTCTCGTTTTTTGCCTTGATGCTCATCGTGGAAATCTTGCCGACCACGGTGAAACCGGGCGTGACAATGGTGTCCTCCTCACGCAGCCGCAGGTTCCGCGCGGGGTGTTTGGCGCGAATTTTGTCGAGAGCCATCACCGCTCGTTTGATGATCTCGGGATCCTCGCAGTTGACGGCGGCGGTGAGTTGCGGAAAAGCGGACGGCCCCCACGCCACGAGGTTCTTGAACGCCGTCTCACGGGCTTTGTAGTTGTCGCTGCCAAGTTGGTCGATCGCCACGGCGATCTTTTGCTTGGCGCCGTCCGGCCAGTGAACTCCAAAATCAATGCTTTGGATTTCCGCTATCGGAATGCTCAGCTTGCCATATCTGGTGGTCACCTCCAAATACTCCTGCAAGACAATCATCCGCACCACGCTATCGTCGGTGAAGCGCACTTCCGCGTCAGAAGGCTCGGCAGGCTTCCTGGTTACGCTGGCCTGCTGGACTTGAGTCAATGGTGTACAAAGAATCACAGCCTGCAAAAACATGTCCAAGGCGAAACATAGCGGCCTCCAGAATTGAAAGGAGAGGCACAGGGCGCTGTAATTGAATTGTAGGCGCGCATTCAGAGGAAGGAAAATGCGCAAATGCGGTAGCGGTGAGAAAACACGTAGTTTTGTCGATGTGCGCTAAGCCGCAAGCGGCTCGATTTCGGGGTACTTGATGCGGGCGTGGAACAGCGCGATCAAGACTTTTCGCCAGGCTTTCCTCGATCTGGTGCAGTTCCGTGAGCGTCAGCCCGCTTTCCTCGAATTGGCCGTCGAGGAGCCGTTTCATCAGCAGGTCGTGCACCAATTTTTGCAAACTGCCCGGTGTCGGATCGCTCAGAGCGCGGCTGGAGCTTTCGACGGCGTCGGCCAACATCAAGACGCCGCTTTCGCGTGTCCGAGGCTTTGGGCCGGCGTAGCGGAAGCACGGCTCAAGCTCAACAGAACCGTTGCCGCTTGATTCTTGCAAACGCATCGCCTCGCGGTAAAAATACTCGACGAGCGTCGTGCCGTGGTGCTGTTCAATAAAGTCGATGATGGGCCGGGGCAAGCCGTATTGGACGGCCAGGGCGACGCCGTCCTTAATGTGGCCGATGATGATGAGCGTGCTGAGGGCCGGCTCGAGTTCGTCGTGGCGATTTTCGCCGCTTTGGTTTTCGATGAAATAATGAGGCTTCAGCATCTTGCCGACGTCGTGAAAATAACTGCCGACGCGAACCAAAAGGGGATTGGCGGCGATCGTCTCGGCGGCGGCCTCGGCAAGCGTCGCCACCGTGATGCTGTGCGTGTAAGTGCCCGGAGCCCGTTTAACGAGCTCCTGGAGCAAGGGATGCGAGCCGTCGGTAAGCTCGAGCAAGCTGATGTCGGTGACGATGCCGAAGCAGCGCTCGATTAGCGGCAGGGCCCCGGTCATGAGGAAACCCGCCGCCGTGCCCCAAAGGAAGTTGCGGCCCGCGTCAGCCAGCATCAATCTCCAGGTTTGGTCCGATAACAAGCCGGTGGCCAGCGTCATCACGAAATAGGCCACGCCGGCGCCGGCCGCCACTTTGACAAGTTGCGTGCGCGTGCGGACGTTGCGCAGCAGCATCACCGCCATGGCCAGGCCGCCCATTTGCTGAAGCAGGTAGCTTCAGGTCGGCGCCGAGCAAAACACTCATCGCTAGCGACAGGCTAAACGACATCAGCAGGGCAAATTGCGGGTTGTAGACGAGCGTCAGGATCATCGCGGTCAAAGTGAGCGGCAAATAGATGGCATGCCAGGGCGGCCGGCTTAGCCAGGCGCCCAGGGCGATCGTCAGCAGGACCAATCCACAAAGGCCCAGGATCGTCGGCAAGCTGCGCGCCAGCGCCGTCTGAAAACGGGCGACGTAGAGGGCCACCAGGCCGGAGAAAAGCGTAAACAACAGCAGCATCGAGACGGCCCGCTGCACCCGCTCGGCCGTCGACTGCTGCCGCAGGAAAGCGGCGTGCTCCTCGCGGAGAAGGTCGAGCTGGCGATGGGCGATCGGCTGACCGCGCGGGATCAGCAGCATGCCGGCGGGATACTTCTCGATGACTGGGCCGTCGTTGGTTTGCCTGGCGTCGGCCCTTTCGCTGTTGGCCAGGGCGACGGGGTTGACCACCTCGAAATCGGTGCGCACACGCAGGTCGTGGGGATAGGTTTCATTGAGACGATACGGGAACGGCGGGCCCCAGCAGCAGGCAAGCACCACGACGGCAATTGCCGTGAGCCAGACGACAGCCAAACGCACAAGCACTGGCCGCTGCCGCAAGCGCGGCAGCATGGGCTCCTCACCGCGGGAAGAGCGCCGCCGGCCGTCCCATTGGCCCAGGCGCGGGTGCTTGCGTATTGCATTCCACATGGCCGATTGACGGGGACGTCCTGTCCCGTCACTCCTTTTTCCTGCGAGGCTTGTCGTCCTCGTAGGCCTTCACAATTTGCTGCACCAGCGGATGCCGAACGATGTCGTGCTCCGTCAAGTAAACGATGCCGATGCGCTCGAGGTCGCGAAGCCGGTGCACCGCGTCGTTCAGGCCGCTGCGCGTCTGCCTGGGCAAATCGACCTGGGTCACGTCGCCGGTGACGATGATCTTGGAGCCGTGACCCATGCGCGTCAGGAACATCTTCATCTGCGGCACGGTCGTGTTCTGGCCCTTCGTCCAGGATGATGACCGCGTTGTTCAGCGTCCGGCCGCGCATGAAAGCCAGCGGCACGATTTCGATGATGTCGTTGTCCATGTAGCGCTTGACCTGCTCCGGTTCCATCATGTCGTGGAGCGCATCGATCAAGCGGGCGCAGATACGGATTGATCTTAGCGACCATGTCGCCGGGAAGGAAGCCGAGCCGTTCGCCGGCCTCAACGGCTGGACGGACGAGCACGATACGTTTGACCAGTGATTGGCGGAGCATTGTCACCGCCATGCCGACGGCGAGATAGGTTTTGCCGGTGCCGGCTGGGCCGATGCACAGGATCAGGTCGTTGTTGCGCAAGTGTCTGAACGTAGCGGGCCTGGCCGTCGGTGCGGGGGCGGACGTGCCGGCCGCCTTCCACGACGGTGAGGTTGGTCCCGCTGTTGCCCATGACGATGGCCAGGACGTTGCGGACGTCCTCGACGCCAAGCTTTCCCTGGTTGCTCACCAATTCGCGAAGCTGCGTGAAGGCACGTTGGGCCTGGTCGACCTTGTCCTCGGGCCCGTCGATTTGCAGTGTGTCGCCACGAGCGATGAGGCGAACGCTGAGCGCTTCCTTGATGAGGCGGAGATGCTGGTCGCGGGTGCCAAAGAGCATGACCGCTTCATCGCGGTCGTCCAGGGACAAGGTGATTTGTGTCTGCGGGGTGTCGGTCATGAGGTCGCCTAAAAGGCCCTAAAAAAAGGGGACAGGCCCCGTTGCCGGACCATCGCCCCGCCGTTACAGATTCGAAGGGTGCTTCGCACAACGGGGCCTGTCCCCTTTTTTTACAACGGTTCGCTAAAGAGCTAAAGCTACGGCGTTTTTCGATAGCGCCGTTCCAGGTCGGCCAACAGTATCGGGCGTTTCTTCTTGGAGCGTGCTTTCCTCATGATCTTGCGGCGGTTCAACGCCTGACGTTGGCACGGCGGCTGCTCGGCTGTCCGGTACGGCAGCAGGTCTTCCACGGTGAATGGCTGGGGATGCGCGGCATGGGCGTCGAGAGCGTGCACCAAGGTTGGCCCCTCTAATACGATTCGAACCCCCGCGTGGCGATGGCCGTGGATCCGCCGCTCATGACTCTTAGGCAAACGAAACCAACGCTCCAGATCGAGGTTGTCCTTGATTTCCTTGAACTTGCCGGCGCCGACGAAAAGGCCCGCGACGAAGCTGAGCATGACCTTAGCCATGTGCTGGCGAACGGGATCTTCCGTCCTCTCGAAACGCCCAGTTAGTTCCTCGAACTTCTCCTTGCGTTTCACGCAATCCACCTGGCCAGGTTCGAGGGTCGCGGCTACTTCCGCGATGTCCTTGACGTATTCTCGGATCGTCTCGTGCTCGGCCCGGACTTCGTCCAATCCTCGGTCGATGCAGTCGGCCAAGCGGCCGAGTTGCTTTTCTGCGGACCCCCTTTTTTCTCGTCCAAGTTTCGTTGGATCGATTCGCGGACCTCTACCAAGGCCTCGGCCATCCGCAAGCCGGGAGGTTGAATAGGCCCTCCCTGATCGTCATTGAGAATGCCACGCACCGCCGAGCAATAATCGAGCACCACGGCGCCAGCCGAATCTGTTTCGGCCTCGGCGTTGGCCGGTGGCGCCGGTGCAGTAGTCTCCGTCTCGGTTATTTCGAGATCGTCCGGTACGACGCTCGCCGATGCCGCGGCCTTTTGCTCTTGGAACACGGCCTGCTCGATCTTCCGCAGGCCACGTACCTTGCGCCGCATTTGAACCTTGGCGTGACTATCGGCCTCCAACACCGGCTTGGCCACATCGCGGAGGAAATGGTTGTCGCAGTAGCGATGGGGCACCTCCGGAAATTCCGCGGCAATCCCCGTCACGAAAGCGTCCTGTCGGTCCGACAACCAAAGCGCCACCGGCTTGCCCAACGAGGCGGCCCACGCCTTGGCCTTGGCGATCAGGCGGCGCACCTCGTCCGCCGTTGCCGAGATCAAGGCTTCGGCGAACCAAACGCGTTTCTGGGTCAGTTCCCTGACCACGTAAAGAGTCTCGTGTCCCTTCTCGGGTTGCAGGCCATCGATCGACAGAATCATCTCATCGACGGTTTGGTATTGCCGCCGCAGAGCCTCCGGGTCTTGCTGCCGCGCGGCGAGCATGACTTGGTAGCGTTGGACATACTTGCCGAGGGCGTCGTGGGAAAGCCGGATGTGGTAATCGTCCCGAAGATCGGCCTGGATCTGGGAAATCGACCAGTGCCGCGAGCACCTGCGATGACCGATCCAACAGAAGACATCCCACCCGATTGCCCACTTGGGGGGCGCGATCGTGATTTCGAGTTCAGGGCTTTTCGTGTGGGTATGACCTTGACAGCCGCGATCAGGGCAGTGGTTGAGTTTACAGACGAGTTCCACCGGCCCCTCCAGCGTATGAAAGCGGCGGTAGCGGTGGTCACAGACGTGCATCATGCGCCCGCAAACACGACAATTGCGGTCGATGACGTCCAGTTCCCACTGAGCAAAATCCGTATCTTGGGGCCAACTGTAAGGCATCGTGCCAACCTCCATGCAATGACCAGATCCATCTGGTGGGCGAGCATGGTAGAGTTTACAAAGCGACAACCCCATATTCTAGCCCTTTGGCGAACCGTTGTTTTTTTAGGGCCTTTGTGTTAAGCCGCAAGCGGCGGTGAACCAAAAATATGACACGGGGGCGGCAAAAAGGATCGCGTCGACCACGTCCAGGACGCCTCCGAAGCCCGGCACGGCGCTGGAGGCGTCCTTTTGCCCGCAGTCGCGTTTGATCAGCGACTCGGCCAGGTCGCCGAGCATGCCCGCTGCGCCGACGCTGAGGCCGAAGGCGATCTCCAGGCCGATGTGCTCGCGCAAGATCGGCGCCGGCCCGAGGCGGTCGAGCAAAATGGCCGTAAGCACCGCCGCTGCCAGGCCGCCGGCGGCGCCTTCCCAGGTTTTCTTGGGGCTGAGCACCGGCGTCATCTTGTGGCGTCCAAACAGCCTGCCGGTGAAGTAGGCGCCGATATCGCAGCCCTTGGGCACGAAGATCGCCAGGGCCAACGCGGCAGTGCCATCTTGGAGCCAGCGCATTTGTGCCAGAAAGCTCGGCAGTAAACCCAGGTAACCCATCAGCCATACTGCCAGCGCCATGCGCGTCACCGACTGTCCCGGCTCGCGAAACGTGGCCATTTCCACGACGAACGCCAGCACGACAAAACCTGCGCATACGCCGGCAATCAACATCCAGGCCGAGAACCAGCCCGGCCACCAATGCGGCATCCAGTTGGCGGCCACCAGCGCCGTGATGCCCGCCAGGCAGAGCCATGGCCGCGGCCTGACCTGGGGATTGAGCAAGTGCAGCAGCTCAAGGGTGGACGCGCAAGCCAACCCGCCTACCAGTACAAGCAAAAAAGGATACCACGGCTGGTCGACGAACAAGACAGCCACCGTCAGGCCGATGAAAATCGCTCCCATCCAAAGCCGCGTTCGCAGCATTCCTTAGTCCTTCAAGCCGCCGAAACGCCGCACGCGCTTGGCGTAATCGCGCAAGGCTTCCTGCAGCGTGGCGGCGTCGAAATCCGGCCAGCATCTTTCGGTTACCCACAATTCCGCATAGCTAATCTGCCACAGCAAAAAATTACTGACGCGCATCTCGCCGGCGGTGCGGATGAGCAGATCGGGATCGGGCATGCCGGCGGTGTAGAGCGCATCGGTGATCGTCTCCTCGCCGATGCTGTCGGGATCGAGCTTGCCGCTTTGCACGTCGCGAGCCAGGCTGCGCACGGCGTCGACCAGTTCGGTGCGGCCGCCATAATTAATAGCCAGGCAGAGCGCCATGCCAGTGTTGCCCTGGCTGAGGCGGATATTCTCATCGATTTCGCGCAGCACCTGGTCGGGTAGCTCATCGCGGCGGCCGATGGTGCTGAAGCGGATATTTTGCTCCATGATCTCGGCGCGCTCCGCAAGGAGATATTCGTGGAGCAAGGCCATGAGGAAGTCGATCTCGGCCTGGGGGCGTTTCCAGTTTTCGACGCTGAGGCAATAGAGTGTGAGCTGGCCGATGCCGAGCCGGCAGCACTCTTCAATCGTGCTGCGGACGCTGCGGACGCCGCGACGATGGCCCTCAATGCGCGGCAGACCACGCTGCTGCGCCCAGCGGCCATTGCCGTCCATGATGACCGCGATGTGCCGCGGCAGCCGCTGGGGGTCGAGGCCGACGGCCTGAAGGCGGCGCAGCGTGTCGGGATTGAGGGTCGGGGTCATGCGGCAGCCTCTGCCTTAAGCATGGCAACCAAGGTGCCAACCACGCGGCCGACGTCGCTGATGTGGTATTCGGCAAGATCCACGGCGGCGACCTTGTCCGACAAACGCAAGAACTTCCAGATATTTCCCGTGGTGACCACGCCATAAACAACCGAAATTGACTCGCCGTGGCGTTGGTTGAAAAGTTGGGCCGCGACCATTTCTGCCAGGCATTGGCTGATGCCTGCTTTCATGTTTTCGTTCTTGGCTTCGACAATGGCGATGACGGGGGCCTCGATCGTGAGCTGCTCGGAGGAACGACTCATCAAATAATCGCAAATCCCACGAAGGCCTTGTTCCGGATCGACCGAAAAATCCGAGCCGGCAAACAAGCTGACTTGCGGTTTCGCCTGCCGGCGCGTTTCCATCAGGACGGGTGCGATGATAAATGCGGAGCGAGCACTTTCGGTGTTTATTTGGAGAGCCAATGGAACGCCTTCCGCAAGGGTTTGCCGCAGCAAGTCACTGACTTTGACCGCGGCTACCTGAGAAAACAAATCCCGCCCTTCGTCCAGGCGAAGGTTGAAACGAGACTTGATTTCCTCGATGGTGAAATCGCTGTAAGACATTTTGCTCCTCCTGGGCTTATGCGGTCAGCAAAATGGTTTGCTCCCGATCCGGCCCCACTGAGATGATACCAACCGGCAACCGAAGCAGCGCCCCCAGTCGGTCGATGTAACGCCGCGCGGCCGCCGGCAGGTCGCTCAGCCGCCGTGCGCCCGTGATCGGCACTTTCCACCCTGGCAAGGTCTCGTAAACAGGAACGCAGCGCTTCAGCAGGAATGCGTCCCCAGGGAAGTGGTCCAACGTAGCGCCGTCCATTTCATACCCGGTGCAGATTTTGATTTCAGCCATTTCGCTGAGCACATCCAGCAGCATCACCGCCAACTCGGTCGCGCCGCTCGAACCGCGCCGTGTAGCGCGCGGCAACGGCGTCAAACCAGCCGCAACGACGCGGCCGGCCGGTGACGGTGCCGTATTCTTTGCCTGTGCGCCGAATTCTCTCACCGGCGCCGTCGGGGCCGTCATTGAGTTCGGTCGGGAAAGGGCCACGACCAACCCGCGTCGAATACGCCTTGAGCACGCCAATGATCCGATCCAGGTTCCGGGCAGGCACGCCGCTGCCGCTCCAAACACCCGTCGTCGAGCTGCTTGAACTGGTCACGAAGGGGTAAGTGCCATGATCGACGTCGAGCAGGCTGCCCTGGGCGGCCTCAAATAAGATCCGCTTGCCGTCGTCCAGCGCCGTGTGCAGCAACCGGAAAGTATCCTGGATAAAAGGCCGCATCTGGTCGCCGTGCCGAGCATATTCGTCGGCCAGCGCATTGGCCTCGAAGTGGCGGGCCTCCGCTGACAGGCCGCGCAGCCAGCGATTTTTCTTTTCCACAATGGCCGCCAAACGCGTCCGCAAATGATCGGGATACAGCAGTTCGCCGAGGCGAACACCGCAGCCGCGGCCGGCCTTGTCCATGTAACAGGGGCCGATGCCGCGGCCCGTGGTGCCGATAGCGCCGGTGCCTGCGCCCTCCGCTTCGCTTAGACGTTCCTCCTCCAGATGATAAGGGAAGATGACGTGGGCATGGTTGCTCACAACCAGGTTGTCGCCAATGGCTATACCGGCGGAGCGGAGCTGATTCACTTCCTCAAAGAACCTAACGGGATTGACGACGACGCCGTTGCCGATGACGGCCTTGACGCTGGCGCGAAGGATGCCGGTCGGCAACAGCGAAAACTTGTAGACGGCGCCGTCTCTGACCACAGTGTGACCGGCGTTTGCGCCGCCGTTGTAACGCACCACCAGGTCATGCTGGTCGGTCAGCAGATCGACAATCTTCCCCTTGGCTTCGTCGCCCCATTGAAGCCCGACCACACAGGTGCAAGCCATGCACTCTCTCTCCACGGTTAAAGCTGCAAATCCGCATCATCCAGCGGACTGCCAAGACCCGAACGGCTGCCAGGCTCGGTTTGGGGCAGGTAAGCCATACCGTCGTCCTGGGCGTCCTGACCGGCAAGGGGAATCAACAATTGCGCAACGCCTTGAGAATCAGTCGGCGGGCTGTCGGCAAGGCACTGACTCCCCAACGAATCGGTTGGTGCCAGCAACCAATCATTCATGGCCAGGTCCGCATAATAATGAGCGGAAGGCGCGGTGCGGTGGATGTTGAGCGGGGCACCTGCATCGCTGCCAGCGATTGTATCCAAATCGGCCATGGCCTGCTGCTGGCTGTTCGGCACCCTCTGCTCATTGCCAATTACCCACGAGTCCATGGAGGTCGCCGTGTGCAGGACGAAAGCTCCTTGCACGTCCTCGGCCTGGGTGCGGAAAGATCGCGAGCCCGTGGGATTGACCTGGTCCACGAGCTCAACGAATGCCGGCCCCGTGGGAGCTGTGTCGCGAACGTGCAGCGCAATGGTGACCAGGCTGCCGGCGGCGGTGGTGGCGATGGGAGTGTTGCTGAACAGCTCAATGCCGATTTCGCCAGTCGACTGATTCACTGCTGCCGTCAATTGCCAATTATTGCCAGCGCTGGGCAACGAACCAAGCTGGACGTCTGCCGGCGTCACGGTGAACACGCTCGGGTCGTAACGGAGGGCCAAAGAGGCCTCCATCATGCCGGTGCTGCCCCTGGGCCGCGCAGTATCGATGTTTACCGGGACGACCATGGTGATGCCTGGGACGGCGAGGCTATCGTTGGCCAAGGTCAAAAGCGGATCGGGGCCCGCGGGGGGGATCGACAGGCCGTTGGGAATGGTCTGGGCCTGAGGCACGGTGATGCCGGCCACGACGCGGTTCATCAATGTGACATCGGTCGAGGTGACCGCGCCAGTGCCGCTGATGTCGCCAAGGATGGTCGGGTCAAGGCATGGAAAGGCGGCGAAGCCAGTGTCGATGTCGGTGGCCACACGCGACATCAAGGTGGCGTCCAGAGGACTGTAGTTGCCGACACCGGAGACGTCGCCCAGGTAAGCCGCCACTTGAACGGCTTCGATGGCCGTGGCCCCGATCAGGCCGCCGTTGACCTGGACGCCGCTGAATTGGAGCAATGCCTTGGTGCCGTACAACGACGCGGCCGACAGAGGCACGTCCGCGGTCAAGCCGCCGAGGCTTACAGCGGGGGCCGGCAGCGGCGTGAGGCTGGAGAATTCGATCACGGCGTTGCCCGGCGTCGAAATCGGCTCGAGTGTCAACGATGCGCCCGCGAGGGATGAATTGACGACTGCTCCCGTAATCTGCAGCAACGCGGAGTTGTACTGAAGCGTGAAGAGGGCCGAGGTGACGCCCGAGCCGCTGCTAAGAGCCAGTGGGATGCCGTCGGTGCTCGAATTGGGCACGTTGACGGCGGCGCTGCTGGGGCCGCGGGCGAAATCGGGAACACCTGCGACAATGGTCGAGGTGCCATTAACGACGAAAGTGCAAACATAGTTGCTGCCGGGGGTGCCGTCGTTGTCGCCGTCGAGCAGCAAGTTGACGTTGGACGCGCCGGCCTGTGTAAAGCCGCTTGTGCCGCTGACGAGCGTGGCGACATAGACGCCGCCAGCCAGCAAGCCGTTGGCGGGGTTGAAATTGCCGTTGCTGACGTTGTCGGTTTTGACAAAGGTGATCGTGGTGTCGGTGGGGTCGATCAGCAGCGATCCGCGGACGGCGCCTGTCGGGCCTTCCAGAGTCACCGAGGGCGGCCCGTTGTTGACAATGGCGGAGTCGTAAAGATGGAGCTGGGCCGGATTGATGGGTTTGCTGAAGGTCGCCGTGAAACCGCTGGGCGTGGGAGTGAATGCCGTGACGATCAAACCACGCACGGCCACGGAGCCGCTGGAGCCGAGGATGGGTTTGGCAAGGTCCATGACGGTCAACGATTGGTTTCCGGGCGTATTCCAGGTCGCGCTGAAGACGCCCACTCCCGCAGTCAACGTGGCATCCGGCGGCAGCACCGCGGCGACGTCGCTGGCCCGAAAATGCACGGTGCCGGCATAACCAACGGCCGTGTTGCCATAAAAGTCCCGAGCCGTCACGGTGAAGCCAAACGGCTGCCCGGTGAGCGTATACCCCATGGGCAAGGCCGCCGGCACGACACTGAAATGCACCGCGGCGCCTGCCACCACCGTGATCGTAGCGTGGCCAGCGAGGTTGCTATTGCTCGTGTCGACGGCGGTCACCGTTTGGATGCCGGCAGTTGTGAGGTTGATGGCAAAAGCACCGAAACCGTTGGTCAGCGTGGTATTGGCGGGCATCACGGCCTGGGAATCGGTCGTGCTCAGGTGGATGGTCCCGGAATAATTGGAAACAAGGTGATCGAATTGGTCCTCGGCGGTCACCAGAATGGCGAAGCCACTGCCCGCCAACCCGCTGGCAGGCCCGGCATTGACGAGAAAATGCGTGACGTTGGAAGTCACCGTGATGGGGTTGCTGCTGCCGCTAATGCTGCTGGCCGCCGAGTCGGCGCCTGTGAGCACCTGAGTTCCCGAGGTGCCCAGGGTCGCGTCAAATGTGCCGACGCCAGCCTGCAACGCGCTGTTAGGGGGCAGCATGGCATCGGGGTCGGTGCTGCTGAAATGGACGAGGCCGGCATAGCTGGAAGCAAGGTTGCCGAACTGGTCCAGAGCCGTCAGCGTGAAGCTGAAAGGCGTGCCTGCCACGGCACTGGCAGGCGCACTCAGTGAAAAATGCGTAACCGCACCGGCGTTGACCGTAATTGGGCTGGTGGTTCCCGTGAGAGAGCCGGTAGCCGTATCGGTGGCGGCCAATGTTCGCAGGCCCACGGTTTTGAGTGTGGCCGTAAATGCACCCAAGCCGCCCAGCAAGAACGCATTGCCCGGCAGGCCGGCCGCCGGATCGGAACTGGTGAAGCCAATGAGGCCGGTGTAGCCCGAAGCGACATTGTTGAAAGCGTCCAGCGCCGTCACATTGAAGCTGAAAGTGTTGCCCGCCGTCGTGCTGCTCGGGCCAGTGACAGTGAGTCGCGCCGCCGCCCCGGCATCGACAGTGATCGCATTGCTAGGACTGGCAATGCTGCTAGTGATGGAGTCAGTGGCTGTCAGCGTTTGTAGACCCACCGTTTTGAGCGCTACATTGAAGATGCCGGTGCCGTTACTGAGTGTCGAATTGCCCGGAGGCGTGACCTGGGGATCGGTGATGGTGAAATGCACCGTGCCGGGGTAGCCCGCGGCCGTGTTATTGAACTGGTCCTGGGCCGTAACCGTGAAGCTGACGATCAAGCCGGCCGTAACGACGGATGGGCTGCCGCTGACGCTGAAATGCGTGGCCGCGCCGGCAAGGACAGTGACGGGGCTGCTGGTGCCGGTAATGCCGCCAGTGGCGGCGTCGGTCGCCGTTATGGTGCGCACGCCGGCAGTTTTAAGCACGGCGCCGAATGTGCCAACGCCGCCGCTAAGGTTCGTGTTGCCCGGCAAGACGGCGGATGCGTCGGTGCTGGTGAAACGGACGGCGCCGCTGTAGCCTGCCGCGAGGTTGTCGAATGAATCCTCGGCTGTCACGGTGAACACCAACGCATTGCCGGCCCCACTGCTAGCCGGCGCCGAAATGGCGAAGTGCTGCGCGGCGAGAGCATTGACCGTGATCGCATTGCTGGTGCCCGTGACGGCGCTGTTGGTGCTGTCGGTGGCGGTTATCGTCTGTGTGCCTGCCGTTCGCAACGTCACCGCCAGCAAACCGGTGCCGCCTGTTAGCGTCGAGCTAGTTGCGAAGCTGGCTTGACTATCGGTGCTTGAAAACAGCACGGTGCCGGCATAGTTGGCCGCCGTGTTGCCAAACTGATCCTCGGCCACCACCGTGAATAGCATGGGAACGCCGGCATTGACGGTCGTGGGAGAGCCGGTCACCTTGAACAGCGTGACTGGGGCGGCGTTGACGCTGACGGCGGCGCTGCCCTCCGTGCTGCCGTTGACGGAATCGGCGCCGGTCAGCGTGGTGGCGGCTGCCGTTTTCAGCGTGGCGTTGAATAGCCCCATCCCGGCCGTCAAGGTGCTGTCTGGCGGTAACGCGGCTGCGGGGTCGGTGCTGGAAAAGTGCACTTTGCCGGTATAGCTAGTCGCCAGGTTGCCGAACTGGTCCAATGCCGTCACGGTAAACATGAATGGCGTGCCAGCGGTGGCGGTGGCGGGCGCGTTGACGGCCAGGTGGGTGGCCGCAGCTCGCATTGACGCTGATCGCGTTGCTCGTGGCGGCGAGCACGCTCATGGCGTTATCGGCGACGGTGATATGTTGGGGGCCCGCGGTGCGCAGCGTGGCGCTGAAAAGAGCAGTCCCGTTGGTAAGCGTTTGCGGAGGCGGCACCGATCCGGCCGGATCGCTCGTGGCCACGACCACCGTGCCAGCGTAGCTGGTGGCGGTGTTGCCGAATGGGTCCTTGGCCGTCACGGTGAACTCGAAGCCGCCGCCGGCCGTGACGTTTGTGGGGGCGGTCACCGCGAAATAAGCAGCGGCGGCGGGACTGATGGTCACGACGTTGCTGACGCCCGAGAGATTGTTGTTGACCGAGTCCACCGCGGTTACGGTCTGGTTGCCCGCCGTCAGCCAGGTGACATTGAAGACGCCCGAGCCAGCGGTGATGCGCGCTAGCGGCCGGCAGCGTGGCCGCCGGGTCGGTGCTGGTGAATTTCACCACGCCCGCATACGCGCTGACCGTGTTGTTGAACTGATCCTGGGCGGTCACGGTAATGCTGCCGCTGCCGCCAGCGATGCCGCTGCCAGGCGTGACGCTCACATTGAAGTGCGACGCGTTCAGGGGGCTGACGCTGATCAAACCGCTAACGCCAGAGATGTTCGCCGCGGCCGTGTCGTTGGCGCTGATGGTCTGGTTTCCGGCCGTGGCCAGGAAGAAGGAGAAAACGCCGGTGCCATTGATGAGAGTGGCGTCTGCTGGCACCACGCTCTGGGGGTCGCTGCAAGCGAAATGGACAGTCCCTGTGTAGCCGGTCGCCGTGGCGTTGGATTGATTCAGGGCCGTAATGGTGGCGACAAAAGAACTGCCGGCCTGCGCGGTCGTTGGGGCGTTGATGTAGAAATGCGTGGCCGGCGCGATGACCACATCGATGGTCGAGCTGATGCCGAAAATGCCGTTGGTTAGATCGGTGGCTGTGAGGGTTTGGTTGCCCCTGCTGCTCAAAGCGGCGGAGAATATTCCCACGCCGTTTACCAACGTGGTGGGCAACGGCACGACCGCGGCGCTGTCGCTGCTGGAAAAGTCCACAGTGCCGGAATAGCTGGAAGCGAGGTTGTTGAAGCTGTCCCTGGCTGTCACCGTAAAAAGGAAGCTGGCGGATTGCATGACGGTGGCCGGCGCGGTCACGGCAAAATGAGTGGTGCCAAGGGCGGTGATGGAAATAGTGCTGCTGCCCGTGAAAGTGCTGGCGGAAGTGTCGCTGACAGTCACCGCTTCATTGCCCGCGGTCCTCAGAGTTATGCTAAAACGGGCGGTGCCGTTGGAAACCGTGCCGATGGTCGGCAAGGTCGCATGGCTGTCGTTGCTCGAGAACACGACAGTGCCGGCATAGGTACTTGCGATATTGCCGAATGCGTCCTCCGCTGTCGCGGTGAGGGTAAACGGCGTTCCCGCCGGCGCGTTCAATGGCATGCTAACCAGGAAACGCGCCGCGCCGCGGGGCTGACCGAAATCGGGTTGCTGGTCGCGAGGACACTGCTCGTGCTAACATTCCCTACCGTCACGGCGGTGCTGCCGGCGGTTTCCAGGATGGCGTTGAAAATCCCTGTTCCCGCCGTCAAAGCGCAGCTGGACGGCACCACCGCCTGCGGGTCGTTGCAACCGACCACGACCGGCAGACTGTAGCCCGTGGCCGTGTTGCCGAACGCATCCAGCGCCTGAACGGTGAAGGCGACGGCGGCGCCTGCGGTGATAGACGCCGGCGCGCCGCTTACGCTGAAGTGCGTGGCCGCGGCGGGGCTGACCGACACCACGGCCGTCCCCGTTGCGGGAGGAGGACCGGCAGGGCCGTCGACTGCCAGAATGGATTGATTGCCGGCCAATACCAGGGTGGCGGTAAACGTGCCCACGCCGCTGGCAAGCGTGATTTCAGCCGGCAGCGTGGCCTGCGGATCGGTGGCCGATATTGCCACCAAACCATTGAAAGCCGTCAGTGTGTTGTTGCTTGCATCCTGCGCAATGACGGTGACGATGAACGGCGTGCCCGCGCCGGCAGCGGCTGGTGCGATGACGTCGAAGTGATTGGCCAGGACCGTCGAGACGTTGATCGTTCCGCTGGTGCCGTTGATAGCGCTGGTAGTCTGATCGGTAGCGGTCAAGGTTTGATTGCCGCCAGTCACGAGCATCGCGATGAACTGGCCCGTGCCATTGGTCAATGTGGCGTTGGGCGGCAGGTTGGCCAAGCTGTCCGATGATGAGAATTGGACCGTGCCGTTGTAGCCGGTCGCCGTGCGGTTGTTGCTGTCCAGCGCAGTAACCGTGAAGGTGAAGGCAACGTTGGGCAGTGCGTCGACAGGCGCCGTGACGCTGAAATGCGTGGTCGCGCCGGCGGCGGCGACATTAACACTGCCATCCACGCCAGGCACCACGTTGTTGAATGGCGGTCCCGAAGTGGGATTTACCGGCGCCGGCGACAAGGCCAGGGTGCCGTTGAAGGTATCCACGCGCGTCGACACGGTGATGCCGCTGGGGTCGTTGGAGCTGGCCAACTTGATCACGGATGTGCCAGCTGGCGCATTGCTGTCCACATGGAAAGTGATGAGCGCCAAACTCCCCGGCAACGTGCTGGTGCTCGCGGTGGGGCTGGACATCGCGATGGCGATCTGGCCCAGGCTGGCCGTTTGCACGACATTGGGAAACAACGACCAACCATTGCTGACCGTGCCAAGCTGCACGTCGGCGTTGGCGACCGTAAACACGTTGGGATCGTAGTCAATGGCCAGGGCCGCCCCGGTCATGCCGCCGCTGCCGGGCGGATCGGGGTTGTCAATATTCACAGGCACGACCACGATGCTGCCTGGCACTCCGAAAAGGCCGGTCGGAATGCCCAGCGTGGTGGGCACCAGGCGATCTTCTAGATGCTCGACAACGGGCCGCCAGGATGACCTCCCGCGCAGGCGCAGCGTCGCCCACGGCGCGGAGTTTTGGCACGGAGCCAATTCCATAAATGGCGGGACCACCTGGGCAACATTTGTGACTCGCTTAATTCTTCCATTGTTCCAAGCGGCAGCACGTTCAAGTCCAACTTAACCACGACATGGCGTGGCAACAATCGAGGCGCAGCACTTCAACCACGGCCAATGGCCAACCAAAGTGAAGACGTTGGTCATCGAGCCTCAAGACGCAGCTTTATTAGTTGTTAATATAGTGTTACAGCGAATTAAGGCTGGTTGCAATCCTTTTCTTTTTTTTCTTGCCTTGGTCTAGGCCCCGTTGAATTTGCCCCGCCTTCGCCTAGAAATCAATTTAGTTCTCTCCCGTGCGAGGTCGGTCAAGGGGAATTGCAATGCTGCACAACATTCGGACCGCGGTGGTCGGTGCTGGTTTCATCGGGCCCGTGCATGTGGAAGCCCTGCGCAGGCTCGGCGTGTCGATCACCGGTATCCTGGGAGTCGATGACCGGGAGTCCCTCTCGGCACAGCAGAAGCTCGGCCTTCCCCGGGCTTACAAGAGCATTGAGGAGGTGCTAGCCGACACCAGCGTGCAGGCGGTCCACCTGGCCGTTCCCAATGTGCTGCATTACGAGCTGGCCAAAAAAGTGCTGCTGGCCGGCAAAAACGTGCTCGTGGAGAAGCCGTTGGCGATGAACTCGCGCGAGTCGGCCGAACTGGTCGAGCTGGCCAAATCCAAGCGGCGTGGCGGCGGCCGTTTGTTACAACATCCGCTTTTATCCCCTGAACCTGGAAGCCCGCGACATGGTGAAACGCGGCGACGTCGGTCAGGTCTTCGCCGTCAACGGCAGCTACACGCAGGACTGGCTCTACTTCGACACCGATTACAACTGGCGCGTCCTGGCCGACCAGGGCGGCGAGCTCCGGGCCATTTCCGACATCGGCACCCATTGGATGGACCTGATCCACTCCATCACCGGCCTTGACGTGGAAGCGGTGTTCGCCGATCTGAAAACGGTCCACCCGATCCGCAAACGGCCCAAGGGCGAGGTGCAAACGTTCACCGGCAAGCTGCAGGGCCCGGCTGAAACCGAGCCGGTCAGCATCACCACCGAGGATTACGGGGCCGTGCTGTTCCGCTTCAAGGGCGGGGCCCGCGGCACTTTGCACGTTTCCCAGGTCACCGCCGGGCAGAAAGAACTGCCTGCGCTATGAAATCTCCGGCTCGAAATGCGCCCTGGGTTGGAACAGCGAGTCGCCCAACGAGATGTGGATCGGCCGCCGCGGCAAACCGAATGAATCGCTGATTCGCGATCCTTCGCTCCTGGCGGAAACACCACGCCGTTTCTGCACTTACCCTGGCGGTCACAACGAAGGCTTCCCTGATGCTTTCAAGAACTGCTTCCGCTCGTTCTACGAGTATATCGACGTGGGCGATTTCAACGCGCCGCCGCTTCACCCAACATTCGCCGACGGCCACCGTGAAGTCCTGCTGTGCGAGGCCATCCTGAAAAGCCATCGCGAGGAGAAGTGGGTCAAGGTCATCTGAACGCTCTTCGCACCTCTTCGTCGTGGAGGACCACCAGAGCCCAAATGCCAAAGGGGATGCCGAGTATAAAGCAGTGATAGCACGGAATCATGGCTAGAATGGCAGTGGTTTTGGCGGTTCCCCAATTGCGAAGTTGCAGCATTCTGAAACTCCCGGCAATCACCACGCCGGACCAAACGATGATGAAGGTGGCGACCATGACCACGGTCACCGTGTAGCCGATGACAAATCCGGCTGTGTTACTGCCGGGCAGGGCATTGGCCTGGGCTTGGGCGGCACCGTTGAGGATTTGAATGATGTTCCCAGCCAGGTTGACAAGCCCCACAGCCAAACCCACGCCGCCCGAAACCATCAGGCCGATTGCTGGTCCGGTGACCTTGGATTTGGCATCTGATCGGGAACCCCTACGTCGCCGCCGAGGACGGTCGTCGTAGTCGTCCTCGTACCGATCGTCATCCTCATCATCCACCGGCATCCGCCTTCTCGGCCGATCCACGGGAGAATCTTCTTCCGAGGAGATCGCGGCGGATTCTTCCACAACTGCCGCCATGGGCGGAACATTTTCAGGATCCGCGACCGTGAATGCCTCCTTGCACGCTGGGCACTTGACGGTCTTGCCAAGCAACTCGTCCGGGAGCCTCAATTTGCGTTGGCAAGCGGGGCAAATGACTGTGGCGGGCATGGCGTTAGCTCCTGCATCAGCTGCGGCACAACGGGTGCTTCAGCGACAACCACTGGCCGCCATTCTTCGAGCTGGCGACGCACTGGGTGATGAAATTCATGCCGTCCACGCCGTCGGCGACGTTGGGATAGAGGCTGCCTGCCGCGTCGAACTTTCTGCCCGCCGCGCGGGCCACCATGTCGTCGTACGCGGCGGTGTAGACGTTGGCGAACGCTTCCAGGAACGCCTCGGGATGGCCGCTCGGCAATCGGCACGACCCCTTCGCCGTAGGGGTGATGTAGGCCGCGTTGGGATCCCGGGTGTAGAGCTTGTGCGGCTGGCCGTTGACTCGGACCCACATCTTGTTCGGCTCTTCCTGGTGCCATTCGAGCCAGGCCTTGGTGCCGTCCACCTCGATCCAGAGGTCGTTTTCGCGGCCGTGCGAAATCTGCGACGCCGTCACGGTGCCCAGGCAGCCGCCGGATAGCGGATGATCGCGGTGCCGTAGTCGTCCAGCTGCCGGCCCGGCTCGAACGTCTTCAAGTGGCAGGAAATCTGATCCGGGAATCAGGCCGGTGATGAAGCGGCCCAGGTTGTAGGCATGCGTGCCGATGTCGCCGAAGCAGCCGGCGGCACCGGATCGTTTCGGGTCGGTGCGCCAGCTCGCCTGCTTCTTGGCTGCCGCTGACTTCGAGCCGGGTGCGCAGCCAGCCCTGGATGTAAAAGGCCCGGATGGCGTTGATCTCGCCGAGCTCGCCGCCCTTGACCATGTCGCGGGCCTGGCGGACCAGCGGATAGCCGGTGTAGTTGTGCGTGACGGCGAAGACGACGCCGGTCTTGCTGACGACCTTGGCCAGTTCCTCGGCCTGGGCCAGGTCGAAGGTCAGCGGCTTGTCGCACATGACGTTGAAGCCGGCCTCGGCGAAGGCCTTGGCGATCTCGAAATGGGTGTGGTTGGGCGTGGCGACCGAGACGAAATCGATGCGCTCGCTGGCCGGCAGCTTGGGTTCGCCCGCGACCATCTCCTGGTAGGAGCCGTAGGCGCGTTCCGGCTTGATGTCGTAATCGGGGGCGGACGCCTTGGCCTTGGCCGGGTCGGACGACAGGGCGCCGGCGACCAGGGCGGCGCGGTTGTCGAGGATGGCCGCCGTGGCGTGGACCCGGCCGATGAAGGCGCCCTGGCCGCCGCCGACCAGTCCCATGCGCAGTTTGCGATTCAGGGGTGCGTTGGTTGGCATGATCCTCTTTCCGTTTAGCGTTTGCCGATGCAAAACAAATGCTGGTAGCCGCGAATGAACAGCCGTTCGTCGGCGACCAGCGGGCGTCGCGCACACGGTTTCGCCGAGCGAGTTTTTGGCCAACTGCTTGAAGCTCGATGGATCGGCCGCGAATACGAAGACGTCGCCGTAGTCATTGACCACGTAAATTTTGCCGTCAATCAGGATCGGCGACGACGAAAAGTGATCCTCGAGGCGGTTGAGCCACACGCGCTTGCCGGTTGCCGCTTCATAACAACCTGCCATGCCGTCGTCGCTGACGAAATAAACGTGGTTGTTGTAGGCAAGCAACGAAGAAATATACGGGAAATCCTTGAGGTTTTCCCAAAGCAGCGTGGGCGGGTCGCCGAGCTTGATCGCCACCGCGTGCCTGGGGCCCGCGGGGCTGTCGCCGGCGTTGGCGAACAGGATGCCGTTTTCACATACCGGCGAGCCGGTGGTCCGCAGCACGGTCTTTTGCTTGAAAACCCACTCCCAGTTCCAAAGCTTTTTCCCCGTGTCGGGATCGTAGCCGGTGATGCCCTTGGTGGTGTCGACGATCAGCTCGGTGGGGCCGCCGTTAGGCAAGGTCCTGAAAAAAGGCGATGCGTAGCAAGCCCGGAAGAAAGGGCGTTCCCACCGACCAAATGATTCTGCCCGTTTTGCCTTCGAGGCAAAGCATGACGGCCTTGCCGTCCTGGTCGTCATTGAAATAGACATTGCCGCCGTAGGGAATCGGTGAGGCGCCGGCGCCGTGCTGGCTGGTGAACGTGCCAAGGTCTCGGTTCCAAAGCTGCTTGCCTTCGTGGGTGTAACCGTAAAGGCTGACCTTGTCGCCGTCCCAGAAAGCGACATAGACATGGTCGGCATCGACAGCCGGCGTTTGCGACGCCATGGTGTTGAGCTTGTGCAGTTTCTTGTATTGTTTGCCCAGGAAGGTGTCGGACCACTTCAGCGAGCCGTCCTTGGCGTCATAGCAAAGCAGCGAGCGCTGGTTGCCGTCTTTGCTGGTGGACTGCAGGAAGATGCGGCCTTTCCAGACCACCGGTGAGCCATTGCCGGGACCCGGAAGCGGGATCTTCCATTGCATGTCCTTGGCCGTCCACTCCACGGGAATGGTGCGAGCGTCGGCGATGCCGGTGCCGTTGGGACCGCGGAAGCGGGGCCAATCGGAGCCGAGTGCGAAGGCGACGGTGGCAAGACTGCAAAATAACGCGACGGGAAGCAACAAACGACCCTTTGGCATGGTAGTACCTCAACGAGTGCGGCAAGCGAGTCCTGGAGAAGATTATCGCACAACGGGGGCGCGAATCAAGCATGGAGTTGGCAGTATCATTTTGCTTTGGTCTCGAAAGACTCAAACCGCTTCGAGGCGTGAAACGTCACCTCCGTGTCGCCAGCGACCATGTACAGCGCTGCGGCGCCTTCGACCTTGTCAATCACCGCCAGCCCGCGTTCTGGCCCAAGCACGCACAAGCCCGCGCCCAGGCCGTCAGCCGATTTGCCCCCTGATCTCACCACCGTGCAGGTCATGCGTGTGGTCAGACCCAGGCCGGTTTTCGGGTCGACGATATGCGAATAGCGTTTGCCGCCAATGACGACGAATTGCTCGGTGTCGCCGGAGGTGGAAACGGCGCCGTTGACCACCATGACGTGGCGCGAGGGATCGGCACGCGGATTGAGCAGCGGCGCGATGCCCACCCGCCAACCTGCGGCACCCGGCGGCGCGTCGCCGACCACAATGTCGCCGCCGCCCGCGACCAGGGCCTGGCGGATGCCATGGCGACGCAGCACCGCCAGCGCGGCCTCGGCCGCGAATCCTTTGCCGATGCCGCCGAGGTCGAGGAGAATACCCTTGGCGGTCAGCTGGATGGTTCGATTCTTGGCGTCGAGTTTTACCTGCTCATAACCGACCAGCTTGAGGGCCGCCGCCAATGGGCCGGCGTCGGGCATCTGCCTGGTTTGCCGGGCCATTCGCCATAGGCGAACGATGGGACCGACCGTGATGTCGAAGGCGCCTTGCGTGAGGCGGGAAATCTCCAGAGCCCTGCTGACGACAGTGAAGAGGTCCTCGCTGACGGGCACTGGCTCGCCGCCGGCTTTCTTGCAAAGCTCCATCAATTCGCTGGACTCCTTGTAATCGCTCATGATACCATCAAGTTCAGCGATCCGAGCGAACGCGGCGTCCGACGCCTTTTTGGCGGTCGCCTCATCCGCCGCGTAGAGGACGATGCGAAACTTCGTTCCCATGTGGACCTGGGAGTATTCGAAGCGCTGCAATTGCGGCGGGGTCTGGTCGGGAAACGAGCCAAGGCCGGCCAAAAGGAATATAAAACTAAGGTAGTGATGCTTTATCATGATCGTTTCAGCATAGCAAAAATGGCCCGCGCGATCATTGGGGACTTGCAGATGAAACGCTCGATTTCCCGCCCGTTGACGCTGTGCTTTATGGCAATGACACTGCCGGCCCTTTTGTGCCTGGTGCAGCCGTCGCGGGGCCAGGTGCCCAAGAAGCTGCCCGAGATCGAGCCGATCAAGCATGAAAAATACTCCGAAAAGTGCCCCGGCAGTGACGTGACATTTGAGATGCTCCCCATCCCTGGCGGCGTTTACATAATGGGCAGTCCGGCAGGCGAGAAGGGTCGCAAGGAAGACGAAGGCCCGCAGCATCCGGTCAAGATCAAGCCCTTCTGGATGGGGAAGTTGGAAGTGACCTGGGAAGAATACGACATCTATTGGCGGAACAACACCACCGATCGCACGAAGCAAATGGAAGATAAGCCTTCCGACGCCGTCACCACGCCGACGCCGCCCTACGGCGACGAGACGCGAGGGTTCGGCCGGGACGGCAAGCCCGCTTTGCAAATTACCCAACATGCGGCGATGGAGTATTGCTACTGGCTGTCGGTGAAAACCGGCAAGAAATACAGGTTGCCGACGGAGGCCGAGTGGGAATGGGCTTGCCGGGCGGGCACCACGACCGCTTACTTCTTCGGCGACGACCCGGCCAAGCTCGGTGAATATGCCTGGTCGAGCGAAAACAGCAACGAAGAGGTGCACAAGGTCGGCGAGAAGAAGGCGAACCAATGGGGTCTGCACGACATCTGCGGCAACGTCGCGGAATGGTGCGTCGATCACTACGCCAAGGATTATTACAAAGATTTCCCGCTCGACAAACTGGCGCTCTGGCCGGTGAAGATGCCGGACGACAAGCGCTACTCCTACGTGGCCCGCGGCGGCGGTTGGTCCGACGACGCGGCAACATGCCGCAGCGCGGCCCGCGTGGGCTCTACCACCGCCTGGCTGAAGCGCGATCCGCAGCGCCCGCAGAGTATCTGGTGGATGACCGACGCGGAAAATGTCGGTTTTCGCATCGTGCGGACGGTGGACGAGGATTACCTCAAAGACTTGCGATCCAAGGTGACATTCCGCAGCCCCGACGATTGAAAAGGGGACGCAGCTCATTTTCCGAAAACGCGCTGCGTCCCCTTTTTTGTTTACTCCTTCTCTCCCTTTTGTGAGGACCTCTCATGCAGCGCAAGAACTTGCAGAAGCAACCGCCCTCCCGACGTCAATTTCTCAAGACCACGGCGGCGACCGCGGCGGCCACCACTCTCGCGAGTCTGCCCGCGGTCCACGCCAGCAGCGGCGAAATCATCCGGGTCGGCCTGGTCGGCTGCGGCGGCCGGGGCACGGGCGCGGCGGAGCAGTGCGTCAAGGGCGGCACCGGCGTCAAGCTTTGGGCCGTTGGCGATGCCTTCGAGAACCGCGCCAACTCATGCCTCCAAACCCTGCGCGGCCGCGTCGGCGACCGCGTCGAGGTGGCCAATGAACGCAAGTTTATCGGCCTCGATGCCTATCAAAAGGTCATCGCCGCTTGCGATCTGGTCATCCTGGCCACTCCGCCCGGTTTTCGACCTGGCCACATCCAGGCCGTGATTCAGGCCAACAAGCACCTGTTCACCGAGAAACCCGTTGCCGTCGATGGCGCCGGCGTCCGGACCGTGCTCGCGATGTATGCGGAAGCCAACCGGCGGAATTTGTGCGTCGTGGCCGGGTTGCAGAGGCGCTATCAAACGGGCTACCAGGAATCGATGCAAAAGATCCACGGCGGCGACATCGGCAAGATCACGTCCGCGCGCTGCTACTGGAATCAGGGCGAGCTGTGGCACACGGCCCGCACCCCGGCCATGACGGACCTGGAATGGCAAATTCGCAATTGGCTCTATTTCACCTGGCTCTCCGGAGATCACATTTGCGAACAGCATGTTCACAACCTCGACGTCATGAACTGGGCCACGCAAGCCCATCCCGTTGCGTGCGTGGGCCTGGGCGGCCGTCAGTTTCGGACGGGGCCGGAATTCGGCCACATTTTCGACCATTTCGCGGTGGATTATGAATACCCCAACGATGTTCACGTCATGAGTCAGTGCCGGCAAATTCAGGGCGCCGCCGGCAACGTCAGCGAGGCGGTCACCGGCACCAAGGGCACATGGACTTCCCAACGCTACCGCATCACCGGCGACAACAATTGGACTTTCGCCGGTCGGGACAATGAACCGTACCAGCACGAGCACGAAGTCCTCATCAAGGCCATCCGCGACAATCGGCCGATCAACAACCTGGAGTACGTCGCGCACTCCACGCTGACCGCGATCATGGGTCGCATGTCGGCCTACACGGGCCAAAGGGTTACCTGGCAGCAAGCATTGGACTCGCCAAGCTCGATGCCGGCAAACCTGTCCTGGGACATGACCTTGCCGGTCCCACCGGTCGCCCTCGGCCGTCCCCCGCGCATGTAGACAATGGACAATGGATAATTGACAATGGACAATGGGACGGTGGCCCGACCGACCATTGTCAATTATCAATTATCCATTAACCACTGCTCTTGTGCAAATCGGCCATTTTGTTGTAATAACGTGAGATAGACCAAATGGGCTTGGTATCTATTTCATGCGCACGCACTTTCAACGCGATCTGGACCAGATGCAGCTGCACATTTTGGAGCTTGCGGCCCTCGTGGAGGACGCGGTCAATCAAACCATTCGCGCGCTGCAAACCCGCCAACCGGGCCTTGCCGAGGAAGTCATTCGCGGCGAGGCCACCATCGACCAAGGCGAAAGCTTTGTCGAAGAGGAATGCCTGAAAATGCTGGCCCTGCACCAGCCGGTCGCGGTGGACCTGCGCCGCATTATTGCCGTCCTGAAAATCAACGGCGACCTCGAGCGCATGGCCGACCTGTGCGTGAACATCGCGGAGCGGGTCGTCACGCTCGGCGCCATGCCCACGTTGCCGTTTCCCGGTCGCTTGCCGAAAATGGCCGACGTGACCACGATGATGGTGCGTCAAAGTCTGGACGCGTTCATGCGGCTCGACAGCGATCTGGCAAGGCGGGTCATTCGGCTCGACGACGAGGTCGACCGCTATAACAAGGAAATCATCGACGAATTGATAGCCCTCATGAAGGCGTCGCCGGAATTTGTCACCCAGGGGCTATCGCTGTTCAGCGCGGTGCGCCGACCTGGAACGAATCGCCGACCACGCCACCAACATCGCCGAGGATGTGGTGTACCTGATCGAAGGGGAAATCATCCGCCATCGGCCGCCCGAGGCCGTGGCGGGATGAGTCGCGATTGGGAGCGAGCGCGAAGCCGCAAGCGGCTTTATGAATCGCGGTCCACCACGATGACGTTGTCCAGCCTGATGTGCGGCAGCAGTTCCAGCACGCCGTGCTGTGCAAGCTGCTTGACGTGGTAGGTGCTGGTGAACCCGCGCAAAACGACGCGCTCCGGTTCCACATCGACCGCCAGGTTGCGGACGCGCCGACCGGTGCGGAGACCGATTTGGCGTTCCAAATCTTGCTGCAATTGTGGATGTGACAAAACGACCATGACATCGACTCAGGTAAGAGACACCGCGATGTGAAAAGGCGGCGCCAAAAAAAGGGGTCAGGCACCGTTGCCGGACCATCGCCCACACCGTCTTGAGTTCGAAGGGTGCTTCGCACAACGGTGCCTGACCCCTTTTTTTGGCGCCACTTGATTCGCCGATCTACTATTCCCCACAAACGGGGATGCGGGGGAAAACTTGAGCGATAATTGAGAGTTTTTCGTCCGCGGTGGGCCGTCACGCCAGGCACGCCGCGCCGGTCCGGCAAAATGCGAAGCATCGGCAGTTCATAACATGCATCTCGGCTACAACACCAACGGCTTCGCGCATCACTGCCTCGCGGACACTCTGTGCATCGTGGCCGAGCTTGGTTACACCAGCGTCGCCCTCACCCTGGATCATGGAGCCCTCAACCCATTCGACAGCGACGTGCGGCGGCAAGCTCGGCAAATCCGCGTTTTGCTCCAGAGGCTGCGATTGCGTTCGGTACTGGAAACCGGGGCACGCTTCCTGCTCGATCCCCGGCGAAACATCGGCCCACCTTGGTTGACCCGCCCCGGCAAGCCGCATCCCGGCTTGATTTCCTGCGCCGGGCGATTGACATGGCCCGGGAAATCGGCTCCGATGCCGTCTCTTTTTGGTCCGGTGCGACCGAACCCGACACGGCGGAGCGCGTGCAATGGAAGCGGCTGCTGGCCGGCTGTCGTGAGCTTGCCGATTATGCCGGCCAGCGCGAGATTCGTTTAGCCTTCGAGCCGGAGCCGGGGATGTTCATTGACACCATGCCGCTTTTTGGCGAATTGCACGGGCGTTTGGGACATCCGGCCTTCGGGCTAACCCTGGACATCGGCCACCTGCATTGCCAGGGGGAAGTGCCGATCGCGGACCATTTGCGGCACTGGCGCAGCTGGCTTTGGAACATCCACATCGAGGACATGCGCCGCGGCGTCCACGAACACCTGATGTTCGGTGAGGGCGAAATCGACTTTAAGCCGGTTATGCGGACTTTGCGGGAAATAGAATACAATGGCGGCATACATGTTGAGCTGAGCCGGCACAGCCATGACGCGGTCCAGACGGCTCGACGGGCGATCAGCTTCTTGCGTGGCTTAAAGTAGTAGGCACACTCCGTGTGCCGTTTGCGCTTTCAACGGCACACGGAGTGTGCCTGCTACTAACGGAGAGTATCATGTTCCGTCTCAGTGCCTTTGCCGATGAAATCGATGCCGACCCTCAGGTGCAGGTCGAGGCCCTCAAAGCCTGCGGCCTTCGCCATCTGGAGCTGCGTCGATCCTCAAGACCAACGTCCTCGATTTGACCGACCTGCAGATCGGCGAGCTGAAATCGTTGCTCGACCGCAACGGCATCACACTCAGCGCCATCGGCTCGCCCATCGGCAAAATCAAAATCAATGAGCCGTTCAGGCCGCACATGAAGCGATTTCAGCGGGCCATCGAGCTTTGCAAGGTTTTCGGCACGCCCAACATCCGCGTTTTCAGCTATTACCTGACCGACGGCGGCCAGTGGGAAGATTGGCGCCGCGATGTGCTCGATCACATTTGGGAAATGTGCAAGTTGGCCACCAAGGCGGACGTGCGCTTGCTCCACGAAAACGAGCACCGCATCTTCGGCGACGATCCGCTGACCGTGGTCGATCTCATGGAAACGATCCGGGGCCAGCCAGAAGGAGAGTGCTTCTGGGCCGTGTACGACCCGGCCAACTATGTCTTTTGCGGTTTTGATCCCTGGAAGGCCTGGGAGCTGACCCGGCCGTGGACTGTTCATTTGCACATCAAAGACTGGGTCAAGGGCGAAGACCACGGCCGACTTGCCGGCGAGGGGGACGGACGCATCGCCGACGTGCTGACCGACGCCAAGCAGGCCGGATTCGACGGGTTCGCCACGCTCGAGCCGCATTTGCTTGGCGGCGGGCCGACCGGCGGCGTGACTGGGCCGGAACTGTTTCCCAAGGCGGTGACCGCCCTGAAAAAGATACTGGAGCGAATCGGAGCGAGCTACCAGTGAGCGCCCTGCAGCAGGTCCATGTGCGCGTCAACGATGCCGACACTGGCAAGCCCACGCCTTGCCGAGTGCGGTTCACAGATGCCTCGGGCAAATACTGGCCGCCGCACGGCAGGCTCACGGATTTCGCGACGGGACAGGGCATCGACGTCGGCGGCAACTTGCAATTGGCCCTGCGCGGCGAGAACGGCCAGACGACTGCCGCGCAATACGCCTACATCGACGGCGGCTGTGAAATCGTGCTGCCGCCTGGACCTATCGACGTATCTATTTCCAAAGGCCCTGAATACACGCCGATCCAGCAGCGTGTGCAGCTTGCCGCAGGCAAACTTGCCATGCGTTTTGTCTTGCATCGGTGGAGCAACATTCGCCAGGAAGGCTGGCACCCCGGCGACGTGCGGGCTCACTATTTGTCGCCGTATGCCGCGGTTCTTGACGGGGCCGGCGAGGATTTGGCCATCGTCAATGTACTGGCGCGCACCACCTGGGTGGATGACGACACAGCGTCGTCCGGCGTCATTCAAAGCCGCACGTTCATTCCCAATCTGCTCGAATTCAGCGGTCAGTCGCCGGCCCTGGAGCGCGACGGGTGCCTGGTCGCCGTCAACACGCACAACAACCACGCGCTGCTGGGCTCGCTGGGCTTGCTCCACTGCCATCGGATTGTGTATCCGCTGACCTTCGGCGGCTATCCGTTCATTGACGCCTACGACGACTGGACATTGTCGGATTGGTGCGATCAATGCCATCGCAAGGACGGGCTGGTGATCTGGAACCGCACGCATCTGGGGCTCGACGGCAAGGTCTACGGCGAGGCGTTGGCGGATTTGATTCTCAATAAAGTGGATGCCGTCGAGGTCATGCATTTTGGCTGCCACGACGAGGTGCATCCCTGGCCTTTCATTTGGTATGCGATGCTCAATTGCGGACTGCGTGCGACTTTGACGGGCGCCAGCGCCAAGGACAGCAATTGCGTGCCGCTGGGAAGCGTGCGCACCTACGCGCGGCTGTTGCCCGATCAACCACTGACCTATCACAGCTGGATTGACGCGGTTCGCGCCGGCCGCACCATGGCCACCAACGGGCCGCTGGTGCTGCTGGATGTCGAAGGCCACAATCCGGGAGAGACGATTAGACTCGAAAGGCGTCGGCCTGTGCGTGTGACGGCACAAGCCCGCAGCTTGACGCCGTTTGAGCATTTCGAAATCGTGGTCAACGGCCGGGTGGCTGCCGATGGCACTCCGTCTGGCAACCCGACATTTGCGCGGATCGAAGCGGAAATTGACATCCCCGAAGGCGGTTGGCTGGCGGCGCGTTGCTGGGGCAAGACGTGGCTTCCGGGGCACCACGACGGCCAGCGTGTTTATGGTCACACCTCACCCGTTTACGTCCGCGTTGAGGGTAAGCAGCCGCCTGTCGATGCCGGGGCGGTTTTCGAGTTCCATATGTACCTGGACAAGATGCTGTACTGGGTAAATAATCAGGCACGTTTTGAAAACGACGCCCAGCGGCAGCGACTGGTTGCCATTTTCGAGGAAGCCGGCAAGGTGCTGGAGCGGCGAGGCCATTGAGCGTCTGCCCCCAAACACATACAAACGTCAGTAGGTCCCGCCTGCCGGGCGGGACCTGATGCCCGGAAGAGATTGAAACCCAATGGGATTGCGCAACAATCTGCTACGAAAGGTCCCGCCCGGCAGGCGAGACCTACTAAGGTGAACTATGCTGATCCGTCGCTGTGTCGTCGTGCTCGTTGCCGTCCTGACGCTGCCGGGGTGCGTGCCCACCAGCTGGCTGCCCGACTCAAGCGGGTTCCTCTACGTCAAGCCGGTCAAGGGAAAAATGCCGTTTGATCCACCGACAGCGATGCAATTGGTCCACTTTGATCTGCAAAAAAAAGCCGGGCGGGTCGTCGTGCAAGACATCGGCAAGGGGACGATTTGGCCCGCGGTTAGCCCGGATGGCAAACGCATTGCGGTCGCCCATTTCAAGGGTGGTATCGCACGTAAGGACGAGGCCAGCGAACCCAAAACCGTACAAGTGGCGGTTTACGATTTCCAGGGCAAACTCCTCAAGGAATCAAAGGTGTTGGCCTGGCGCCGCCGCCCAAGGCCGGCGTATTTATGGGAGGCAGCACCGGCGGCATGCTATTCTGGTCACCAAATAACGAAATGATCGTCATCACCGACATGGACAAGACTGGTTTCTACAGCCTACAAGCTGATTCAATCACGGTGGTCGACGATTCGTCGCCCGTGATTCATGGCGGCACGCCAATCATTCCCGATGGTTCGGGCTTTTTGCTGATGGCGACGGAAGGCCACGGCAACGATAAAAAAGCCCGGGTCGTAGTCATGGACTGGGCAGGCAAAGAGCAAAAAATCGACACAACCGTCATGGAGAAACTGCCATACGCGAATAAGAATGAACCCAATCCAGCTGAAAACATCTCGGGCTTGGCGATTTTCCCGTTATTGATTCCCTCGTGGTGGGAAGGCAAAGTTGCCTACGCCGGGATGAAACGCGACAAGAAAACCTATCAAATTGACGTGGCAAAAAAAATGATCTCGGTGTCTGACGGCTTTGCGGCACTCGTCGCTGGCGAGAAGAAACCCGGTCAAAACCCGCCGCTCTCTTTCGACTTTGCCAGCGACATCTCCGTCAAATTGACGCAATTTGAGGACAAAACTCCCGATGGCAAGGGCAAGCAGAGTTACACCAAGGTCGTGGTCATTGATTACAAGACGGGCAAAGAAGATACCTTGATGGCCAAGGCGCCGGAGGCGACCATGTTTGTGCCTTCGCCCAACGGCAATTTCCTGGCGTTGGGATTGGGCAGCGCCCTCGGTGGCGGCACGGAGCCGGCCTACGTCCTGGTGATCAACAACAAAGGCGTGCTGCACTCCAAGATTACCGTGGATTAAACAATGTCAGCTTTTCCATGCTGGCATTTGGTTGTTTGAGAGGAAAGGCCAGGCTGGAAGCCTGGCCTACGGGAAACTATGCCGCGAATCCACATCTACGACACCACGCTGCGCGACGGCAGCCAGGGCGAAGGCGTCAACTTCTCGCTGCAGGACAAGCTGCTCATCACGCAGCGGCCTCGACGAGCTCGGCGTCGACTTCATCGAGGGCGGCTATCCGCTGTCGAACCCCAAGGACTTCGAGTACTTCCAGGAAGTCCGCAAGCTGCCGCTCAAGCACGCCAAGGTCGCCGCCTTCGGCATGACGCGCCGCAAGAAGGCGTCCGCGCCGAGGACGATCCGGGCCTCAAGGCCCTGCTCGACGCCCAGACGCCCGTCGTCACCATCGTCGGCAAGACCTGGGACTTGCACGTCACGCGAGGTGCTCGGCACGACGCTCGAAGAAAACCTGGCATGATCGCCGACTCGGTGGCCCTGCTGCAAGGCCGCCGGCCGCGAGGTGTTCTACGATGCCGAGCATTTCTTCGACGGCTTCAAGCACAACCCCGATTACGCCCTGCAAACGCTGCGGGCCGCCCAGGACGCCGGGGCCAGCGTGCGTCATCCTCTGCGACACCAACGGCGGCACGCTGCCGGAGGAGATCGCCGCAGCGCGTCGACACAGCCGAGCAAGCACTGCGCGTCGCGCTCGGCATCCATTGCCACAACGATTGCGACGTGGCGGTCGCCAATTCGCTGGCCGCCGTCGCCGACGGCGCCACGCAGGTGCAGGGCACGATCAACGGCATCGGCGAACGCTGCGGCAACGCCGATCTGGTCAGCGTCATCGCCAACCTGGCGCTCAAGCGCGGCTACGAGGTGCTGCGGCCCGGCAGCGTCGCGACGGCTGACCGAGCTGTCGCGCTATGTCTACGAGATCGGCCAACATGAACTTCCGCTCCAGCCAGCCGTTCGTCGGCACCAGCGCCTTCGCCCACAAAGGCGGCATGCACGCCCACGCCGTCGCCCGCAACACCGCCAGCTACGAGCACATCGACCCGGCCACGGTCGGCAACGAGCGCCGCATCCTGGTCAGCGAACTGTCCGGCCAATCGAACATCCTGGCCAAGACCGACCAAGTACGACATCGCCAACGACCGCGAGCTGATGGACAAGATCCTGGCCCAGGTGCAGGACCTGGAAAACGAGGGCTACGAGTTCGAGGCGGCCGAGGCGTCGTTCGACCTGCTGGTGAAGAAGGCGGCGGGCATGTATCGGCCGCAGTTCGAGCGGCTGGCCTATCGCGTCAACATCGAGACCGACGCCGCGCGGCCAGCCGGTCACCGAGGCGACGGTGAAGATCCGCGTCGGCGAGCAGGTCGATGCACACGGTCAGCGAAGGCGACGGCCCGGTGAACGCGCTGGACGGCGCCTTGCGCAAGGCGCTGGCAGCCGTTTTATCCGCGCCTGGCCGAGATGCACCTGGTCGATTACAAGGTGCGCGTGGTCAACGCCCGGGCCGGCACGGCGGCGCAGGGTGCGCGTGGTGATCGAATGGCGCGACGGCGACGACGTCTGGGGCACGGTCGGCGTCAGCGAGAACATCATCGAGGCAAGTTGGATCGCGCTGGTCGATCAGTTTCGAGTACAAATTGTTCAAGGATGAGGAGGCCATCCTAGACCGACCTCGGTCGAAGAACGACCGTCATGCCAACCGAACTTCCCAAACAATACGACCCCCACGAAGCCCAGCAGCGCTGGCTCGCGTTCTGGGACGAGCGCGGCTATTTCCACAGCGAGCCCGATGCTGACGCAAGCCGTTCACCATCGTCATTCCGCCGCCGAACGTCACCGGCGCCCTGCACCTGGGCCATGCCCTCAACAACACGCTTGCAAGACGTGCTGATCCGCTGGCGGCGCATGCAGGGCTTCAACGCCCTGTGGATGCCCGGCACCGATCACGCCGGCATCGCCACCCAGGCGGTGGTCGAACGGCGCATCCGCGAGGAAGAGAAGAAGACTCGCCACGACCTGGGCCGCGAGGAACTGGTGCAGCCGCATCTGGCAATGGAAGGACCAGTACGAGACGCGCATCCTCGGCCAGCTGCGCGAACTCGGCTGCAGCTGCGACTGGCAGCGGACGCGCTTCACGCTCGATGCCGATCTGCGCCCGGGCCGTGCGGCACGACGTTCTTCAAGATGTTCCAGGACGGCCTGATCTTTCGCGGCAAGCGGCTGGTGAACTGGGACACGTATCTGCAAACGGCGGTGGCCGACGACGAGACTTTCGACGAAACGATCAAGGGCGGCTTCTGGACGTTCCGCTATCCGGTGAAGGGCGACCGGACGAATTCATTCGCTTCTCGACCACGCGGCCCGAGACGATGCTCGGCGACACGGCCGTGGCGGTGCATCCCAACGATGAGCGCTACAAGCACCTGATCGGCAAGATGGTGACCATTCCGCTGGTGAACCGCGAGATTCCGATCATCGCCGACGGGCTGCTGGTCGATCCGACGCTCGGCACCGGCTGCGTCAAGGTGACGCCGGCCCACGATCCGCAACGACTACGCCTGCGGCCTGCGCCACAAGCTGCCGATGATCAACATCCTCAATCCCGACGGCACGATCAACGACAACGGCGGCCGATATCCAGGGCATGGACCGCTACAAGGCCCGCGAGGACGTGGCCAAGGACATGGAGAAGCCTCGGCTTGTTCGAGGGCCGGGAGGATCGCGACATCCCGCTGCAATTCAGCGACCGCACCAAGACGCCGATCGAGCCGTACCTGTCCGATCAGTGGTTCGTGGAGATGGGCGATCGCCCGACGGTCAGCCCGGACTGGCCAGTTGACCATGGACGCCGTCAGCGATGGCCGCGTGAAGTTCTTCCCGGAGCGCTACGCCAAGACCTATCTCGACTGGCTCGGCGAAAAACGCGACTGGTGCATCAGCCGGCAACTGTGGTGGGGCCATCGCATTCCGATCTGGTACGTCCGCTGTCCCGAAGCGGAGCTGAGAGCGGCATTCGCCGGCCGCAACGACGTGACCTGGCGGCTCGACGAAGAGAACGGCCAGTGGCTGGTTTGCGCGCTGGAAGTCGACTTGCCGGCAGATGCAGTGGGGCCGAAATCACTAAGCTGGAACAAGACCCCGACGTGCTCGACACCTGGTTCAGCTCGGCCCTCTGGCCGCATTCGACGCTCGGCTGGCCGGAGCCGAGAAACGCCGGCCGAATCTGGAGTGGACCTGGCTACTATCCGACCAGCGTGCTGGTCACCAGCCGCGACATCATCACGCTCTGGGTGGCCCGCATGGTGCTCACCGGGCTGTACAACGTGGGCACAGGTGCCGTTCCACCACGTCTACATCCATCCGAAGATTCTCGACGGCTTCGGCGAACGGCATGTCGCAAGACCAAGGGCAACGGCGTCGATCCGCTCGACATCATCGAACGCTACGGCACCGATGCCCTGCGCTTCGGCATGGTGCACCTGGCGACCGAGACGCAGGACAGCCGGATGCCGGTGGCCAACGTCTGTCCGCACTGCGAGACGCTGGTGCCGGTCAAGCAAGAGCACATGTACATGCGGACGCGCAAGGTGACGTGTCCGAAGTGCAAGAAGCCGTTCCGCCCCGGCGGCCCCTGGCCGGCGGACGACCCGGAACTGCAGACCGCCAAGCAGGCGTCGGAGCGGTTCGAGGTGGGCCGCAATTTCGCCAACAAGCTCTGGAACGCGGCCCGCTTCCTGCTCCTGAACCTGGAAGGCTACACGCCGGGGGCCATCCGCCTGGAGCGAGCTGCCGATCGAGGATCGCTGGATTCTCAGCCGGCTGGCGACGACCACGGCGGCGGTGACGGAGCAGTCTGGAGGACTACCATTTCAGCGAAGCGGCCGCGGCACGATCTACGACTTCACCTGGTCGGAGTTCTGCGACTGGTACGTCGAGATGAGCAAGGGCCGGCTCAAGCGACGACGCGAGCAGGCCGCTGGTGCAGCGCGTGCTGGTCGGCGTGCTCGACGGCATCCTGCGCCTGGTGCAGCCGATCATGCCGTTCGTGGCGGAGTCGATCTGGCAGGCGCTCGGCGAGGCGGCCTTCGAGCGCGGCTTGCCCACGCCCGATCCGGCCATGGAGAGCGTCATGATCGCCGCCTGGCCGGCATTGCCGGAGACCTGGCGCGATCCGGCCATGGAGCAGCGCATGCGCCCGGATGCAGGACCTGGTGCGGGCGGTGCGCGAGGTGCGCAATCGCTACATGGTCGACCAGAAAACTCCGCTAGAAGTTTTCGTGCGCACCAGCGCGGAAGTGGCGGCCGACTTCGCTCAGTTGCAATCCTTCATTGGGTTGTTGGCTGGCGTGGGCAAGCTCGAGGCCGCGCCTGCGGTAATCAAACCGCCACAGTCGGCCAGCTGCGTCAATGCCGATTTCGAGGCTTATGTCTCACTGGCCGGCCTCATCGACGTAGAGGCCGAGGTCAAACGGCTCGAAAAACAGCTCGCTGAAAAAACCAAGCATCTGCAAGGCATCTCGGCGAAGCTGAAAAACGCCAATTTCGTCGACAAGGCGCCGAAGGAGGTCGTGCAGCAGCAACGCGATCAGGTGACGGAATTCCAGGGGCAGATCAAGGTGATGGAGGAGGATCTACGCGAGCTCAAGGGTGAGTGAGGGTGTGGAAAAGGCCGACCACGGAAAAGGAATTAAACCACGAAACACACCAAATACACGAAAAAATTAAATAGAACATCGGAGGCTCGCCGTGACCGCTGACGAATTCCGAAGCCTGGCGTAGCTTTCCCTGAGACGTTGGAAAACGCTCATATGGGCCATCCCGATTTCAGAGTCCGCGGCAAGATCTTCGCGACCCTCGGCCCTGACGAAGACTGGGGAATGGTCAAGTTGACACCGGACCAACAAGGATTGCTCCTCGGCACCGAACCCGAGGTTTTCAAACCTGCCAACGGCGCTTGGGGGCGTGGGGGAGCGACCATCGTCCAGCTCGCCGACGCCGCGGAGCTGACAGTCCAGCTAGCCCTGACCGCCGCCTGGCGCAATGCCGCCCCGAAGCGTCTTGTTCAGCAATTTGACAAAAAGTAATGGGCACACTCAATGTGCCGTCAGCACATAGTAGTAGGCACACTCCGTGTGCCGTCTTCACATAGTAGTAGGCACACTCCGTGTGCCGTCATCACCTGCACCACCGGAGAACACCATGCGCCATCCTCTTGCTCTCAAATTAAGCTGGTTTGCCGGCGGCGCCCTGACCGCCGCGCTGGCAATCCTTCTCCTCGGCGGATCGCCCGTCCGTTCCCAGCCGGAAAGGGCCGCGCCAACGCAACCCGTCCCCGCCGCGGTCCCCAACGACGGCAAGCTGCGCATCATCGCCTTCGGCGCCCACCCCGACGACTGCGAGCTTCGGGTGGCCGGCACCGCCGCCAAATGGGCTGCCCTGGGCCATCACATCAAGTTCGTCTCGGTGACCAACGGGGACGTCGGCCATTGGGGTCAAGCCGGCGGCCCGCTCGCCAGGCGCCGCCAGGCCGAGGTCGAAAAATGCGCCAAAATCCTGGGCATTCACTCCCAGGTCCTCGACATCCACGACGGCGAACTCCTGCCGACACTGGAAAACCGCCGAACTCTCACTCGGCTTATTCGCGAATGGAAGGCCGACATCGTGCTCAGCCATCGGCCCAACGATTATCACCCCGATCACCGCAACGTCGGCATCCTGGTGCAGGACGCAGCCTACATGGTGACGGTGCCGCACTTCTGCCCGGACACGCCGTTCTTGCAAAAAAACCCGGTGTTTCTCTATTACGAAGACCGCTTCACCAAGCCGACTCGCTTCTCGCCCGACATTGTCGTGGCCATCGACGACACCATCGACAAGAAGCTTGCGGCCGTGGAGGCTCTGGAGTCGCAGTTTTACGAAGGCGGCTGCAACGGCGGCCCGCAGCTGGTGCCGGACCCGAACAACAAAGCTGCCGTGGCATTTCGCAAAAAAGAAGTGCGCGAGCAGTTCGACCAACGATTCATGGCGACGGCCCAGCGGCTGAGTTTGCAATTGACGCAGTGGTACGGGCCGGACGAAGCGAAAAAGATCAAATACGCGGAGGTTTTCGAGATTTGCGAGTATGGGCGGGTGCCGAACAAGGTGGAGATTCGCAAGCTGTTTCCGTTTTTGCCGGATCGATGAGGTTGACTTGGCTACTTCGGCAGGGGGGTCATGTGCGACTTGGCGAATGCCGCAACCCAGCGCCGTTGCTCGGGCGTTTCCGGCACCGCGCAACCACGGGCTGAGCTAACCCGCTGGGTCGCGGCCGGCTCGTCTACGCCAGAAAAAACAAGCAGGCAAATCGCGACCAAAGCCGCTCTCCCAATGCCTTGTCGGCAATGAATAGCAATGTACTTGCCATCAGCGAGGTGTCCGGCGAGGATCGTTATCAGATCATAGAAGGCCTTAACCGACGAAGGTATGCCTCGGTCAATGACCGGGAAAGAAACGAACTGGATACCGTTGGCCCGGCAGAACTCTGCTTCTTCCGCCAAATTCAATTCATCAATTTCGTCGGGCGTAAGCAAAGAGAGAATGACATCGACGCCGGATCGGCGAAAGGATTGAATTTCGTCTTCAAGCCAGTCGCCGCCACGGGGGCGTGGCATGATTGCTAGCCGTCCAGGCCACTGTCCGTCTATCGTGTACAGTTCTGTGCGCATAACATCACTCCCCTCAACATGGGACTGCCGCCGCTAGGGCACGTCCGAGATCGGAATCTTCGGAATGACCTCCCGCGGCAGCAAATCGACATCTACTCCACGGTCCCGCAATATCTTGATTCGATGATGGCCATCTACAATCGTACCATCAGGTCGGACTTTGAGCGATCCCTTCTTGCCCGGTTGCAAAGAATCAATCAGCTCCTGGTTGGACAACTTGCGATACAAGTCCAGCTTTGACTCGATCAATGAGCCATCGGCATGAAGCGGCTTCAACGTCGGTTGATTGGCATCGCTGTTTTGCACGAGTCTTTCCTTGAACCCAGGCGGCAGGGGAACATTTCAGGCCCCACTGTTGCGCCAAATGGACCTTGGGCGTGCCGCCAGTTATAGTAAGAAAGGAGAATTCAGCAAATGCAACAAGCAGGGAGGTTCCCATGCCGCGCTGCATCACCTTTGCGTTAGCTCTTTGTTTATCCGCATCGCCAGACCCTCAGGAAAAATCTCAGGATCGAGTCGACCAATACGGCGACCCGTTGCCTGCCGGCGCTGTTGCCCGACTGGGTTCGGTGCGCTTTCATCACCAGGGCGGAGTCATCGCCTCCGCCTTTTCACCAGATGGAAAAACCATCGTCGCGGCTGGCATGGAAAAAGACGGCACATCGCTGCGGTTTTGGGAGACCGCGACGGGCAAGGAACTCTCGCGCATTGCTGTTGAAGGACTCGAGGTTGCTCGCCTGGCGTTTACGCCTGATGGCCAGGGGGTCTTCGTTGACCGCGGCAGCGGTGTCGAACTTTACCAGCGCCAAACCGGTGCGCTGTTGCGCTGTTTTGTGGTGGAGGACTTTTCGGGCAGATTCGCACTGGCGCCCGACGGAAAATCGCTGGCCATGGCTTCTGACAGGTCAGGCCAATACAGTCCTGTACTGCATGTTTTGGAGACTGCGACAGGAGGCGAACGCCTGGCCTTGCAGACGCAGCGCGGTGCTTTTGTGGCTTGTGGGTTCAGTTTCGATGGCAAGCGACTCCTTTCTGCCACCACTACCGTCAGAATCGGTGGCGGTGGTGTTGGTGGTGTTAAAGGTGGTGCTGGTGGTGCTAAAGGTGGTGTTAAAGGTGGTGGTGGAGGGGAGTTTCTTGCCTCCACGAACAGATTCGATGGCGCCAATCAACAGCAAACCATCGTAGGCAGCATTCGCGCCTGGGACATCGCCACCGGCAAGGTAATCGGCGAGGTTGCCAACGACACTTACAACGTTGCGCTTTCGCCTGACGGCCAAGTTGCGGCGATGCAGGATGAGGAGGGCATGACTCGCGTGGTCAATGTCGTGACGGGCCAAACAATTTGTACATTCAAGACCCCTTTCTCAGCTCTGGAATTCACTCCGGACGGAAAGGCGCTGCTTACTGCCAACGGCAGGGGTGACGAACCGGATTGGCTTTGGGACGTAGTATCGGGCAGTGTAATCCGCCGTTATGAAACCCAGCAGCCGCACCGCCTGGCTGGCTTTTCCCCCGACGGCAAGATGTTTGCTGTAATGGCCGGCGATTGGAAACAAGACGGCTCGGTGCTGTTGTGGAATGTCGCGACCGGGAAGGCAATTCGGCACGGTGGCGGCCATTCCGGCGCCGTCACTGCCATCCTGTTTGCACCGGGCAACAAGATACTCGTCTCTGGAAGCAAGGATTGCACGGTCCGACTTTGGGAATCGGCAACCGGTAAGGAGCTAGCTTGCCTGGAGGGTCACAAGGCCAGGATCACCGCTTTAGCCTGCTCTCCCACCAACAACACGTTGGCGTCGGCCAGCTCCGACGGCGTTGTTCGGTTATGGGACGTAGCGGAACGCCGCACCCTCGCCATCCTTTACGCACCTATCAACAAACACGGAAGCGCTGAGGGCGAAGCCATCAAACTGGGGTTTTCCAAGGACGGCAAGCAGTTGATCATCGGGGGCACCACGGCGGGCTTGCAGATCTTTGATCTGGCGGCGCACAAGCCAATCTCTGCACACTCGATTGGCTCGTACGCCACGGTTTTCGCCCTCAGTAATGATGGCAAGCTGGCGCTTTCGACAAGCTATGAAGAGCGGGATTTTCCTTCCTCGTCACCTAATGAAAAACTTATGCTATGGCAGTTAGCTGACGGCAGGCAATTGCAAAGCATCCAGTTGCGGCCAGCCCAAATGGGAGACCAGACCCAGGACCAGATCGAGGCCTGGTCGGCCGCATTGTCGAGCGATGGTCGTCTTGTAGCCGCCAGCCAAAGCCGCGGCTCTTCTACGCCTCACGGCGTTTTTTATGAAGATCACCTTGTGCGCGTGTGGGAGAAGGCCACGGGACAGGAGCTGCTGCGCGTGACCGAGTCCAGAATCGGCAGCCTGGCCTTTTCGCCCAACGCCCGTTTACTCGCCGCTGGCCACGGCAACACCTTGAATTTCCATCAAGAAACTCGCGACAGCTTGGTCACCGTTTGGGACGTGCTCTCCGGTACAAAATTCTGCGAATGCCGGGGACATGCCAATGATGTCACCTGTGTGGAATTCTCGGGCGACGGCAAGTTGCTGGCATCAGGAAGCGCGGACCACACCATCCTCGTTTGGAATGAAATCCAACCCCCAAAAGCGAACCCTCCGGCCGCCAAACCGGGCGTGCAGTATCTGCAAAGTTGGTGGCAAAGCCTCGGAGGCCCGACGGCGGATTCCCGCGCGTCGATGATGCGGTTGATCGACAATGGCAATCACACCGTGGCCTGGCTTGCGGAACAGCTAAAACCCGCATCCGGCGAGGACCGCGAGCGTATTGCCAAGCTCATTGAGGCGCTGGACAGCGCCAATTTCAAGGAGCGCCAGCAAGCCAATAAAGCGCTGGAACAGATCGGTGAGCTGGCAGAGAGCCAGTTGCGCAAGGCACTGGTCGGCAATCCGCCGCTGGAGCAACGCCGCCGGCTGGAGCTGCTGTTGGACAAACTCGACGTTGTCCTGCTCCGGCCAAAGCAGCTCCAGATGGTGCGAACCGTGGTAGTGCTGGAGTGGATCGGCACGGCGGAAGCGCGTGCGCTCCTGACCGCCTTGGCGGAGGGCCCGCCGGAGAACAGGTTGGCTCAACTGGCGCGAGTAGCCATTGCCAGGATGGAGCTCGCAAAATAACACAAAATGGCTGGTGTGTTATCCTTTCGACCAAGTCACGGTTGAATACTCCGGAGAGTCGTTGTCGTCCACGCTAGCGGTTCAGGAGGTTCCCCATGCGCATCCCCAACATTCGCGGCATCATCGACCGCCGGATTCTCGTCAACTATCACGTGAATCCCGCCGTCATGCCGGCGCTGCTGCCGGCGCCCTTCCGGGCCAAGTTGGTGAATGGGATGGCCATGGTGGGGATTTGCCTGATCCGCTTGAAGCAAATCAGACCGACCTTCCTCCCGGCACCATTCGGCTTGGGATCCGAGAACGCCGCTCACCGCACTGCCGTCGAGTGGGACGAAAACGGCAGTGTTCGCGAAGGTGTCTATGTTCGGCGCCGGGACACCGATTCGCGGCTCAATTCCCTGGTTGGCGGACGGCTTTTCTCCGGCATTTACCATCATGCCGCCTTCAAGGTCAAGGAAACCGCGGATCAATTCGAGGTCGCGCTGCACAGCGACGACGGCGACACCAGCATGTCGGTGCGCGGCCATCGCACGGCAGCACTGCCGGCTGGTTCGGTGTTCCGCTCGCTGGAGGAGGCCTCCGCGTTTTTCCAGGCCGGGTCGCTGGGTTACTCGGCAACGAATGATCCGTCGCGCTTCCAGGGCCTGGAGCTACGCTGCCGAAACTGGCAGGTCGAACCGCGGTGTGTGTGCAATGCAGATGTAACGATAGATGTCAAGTGTCGTCGGGCGTGATGACGCCGGTTTTTTTGGTTTTGTGCGAGGCCTGTTTTAGGTGTGGTAGTGGCGGTCGGTGCGCAGTTGGAGCGCTCGGGGATGGGGTGCTGTTTTTTAACCGTTCCTTAACCGTGCCTCCTCTCTGTTACCGGTGCTGGTTCGAGGTTGAAGAGTGTGACAAGTTCGAGTGCGGCAGCGCGTGGTTTCAAGCCTTTGACAGCGGCCCACAGGTCGATAATGTCCCCTTTGATGGCGCACTTGGGATCGAAGCACTGGAAGACATTTTCTTCAAGGTGGACACTAAAAGTGCGTCCCTGGCCTTTTCCGTGCACGGGACAGGGGCCTCGCCATTGGCTGCCTCGGCCGCGCAGCGCTGCGAACAGGTTGAGGTGTTCCAGGACACGCTGGATGGGCAGCTGGCTCTTCAGGTGTTTGAAGTCGAGCCAGGGGCCAGCCGCAGGTTGTGACCAAGGTAGGTCCATGTCCGTGTCGGAATCCGGTGACATGGCGCCGTCGCTCCTAAGGCCAGCGCGACCGGCCTCCAGGCGGCGGGGCGCGGCGTTGCCGGCGGCGGGCACTTCAGCTACACTCGACGTACCGCAAGCCGCGGTGACCACTGACCTCTCCGGCTGAGCCGGATTTTTGTGGCCCGCGGCTTGTTGGTTTTGCTCCGAGGCTGGCTGCGTTTCGTGCTCGGGTTGAGCGTCGGCTGGGGGCTGAAGATGGGCCGGCTTCTCCCAAGGATAATGCTCGGCATCAAACGGTTTGCCGGTCTTCCAAATGGCCAGAGCGAGGCGCAACAGTTTGGCCATGACGTGTCCGATAGCGATGCTGGATTGGTCGGGATGCTTGGCGCAGACGCGCTGATACAGAGGGCGGACAGCGGGGTTGTGCCGGGCGGCACTCAAGGCGGCCATCCACAGGTAGCGGCGGACCAGGTCGTTACCGCGTTTGGACATGATCATGCGCACGGGCAGGCGGGGGTTGCCCTCCCGATCGATGCCGCTGGAGGCCTGCACGGGAAAGTCGAAGCCGACACCGATGGGGACTAAGGGACCGGCGCAGTTGTCGGCGCCGGCGGTGCTCAGGTGGTCGGAAGGGTGGTCATTGGGGTTACCGGCCGGAATGTCGGTCGGTGCGGTGATGGCGGCAACGGCGGCGGCACGGCGACTAGCCGGGCGCACGGCATCAGGTGGTCGCTTGGCTTGCGAGCGCGACATGGTCATTCTCCAAAAGGGTTTTGCACGCTGGGGCGGAAGAAGTGCTAGACCGCGAGAGTCCTCCGCGCTATGTCTGGTGCCGGGGAAGTTTGTGATAAGCGGTCGCGCCGCAAGATGTAACAAGCCCTCGGCCAGAAACGGAGGAGTCAATCTGCATTAAGAGGTCGTGCCTCAAACAATACACAGACTTCCTCGCGTCTTGCATCAACACCTCCTTGGCTAGCATACCGGCCAAGGGGTAAGATCGAACATTCAAACAATCCAAAAGTGTCAACCGGCCAATTGCAGTTTGGGAGCCAACCGTCGCACCGCCTCCTCCGTCTGGGCCGCGATTTGTCGCCACCCGTCGCTGCTATTGGCGACACCTGGAAACAACAGCGGCTCGCCGATCCGCAAGGTAATCGGCAGCAGCCGTGGCAAAACATGGTTGGCGGGGAAGACTTCAAACGTGCCTTGCAAATGACAGGGCACGATCGGCACGCCGGTGCCGGCCACCATCATGCCGATGCCGGGTTTGAAGGATGCCATCGAACCGTCGCGGGTGCGGCCGCCCTCGGGGAACAGCAGATAAATGCAATTGCCGGCTTGCAGTCGCTCCCGCAGCGTTTTGACTTCATGCGAGCCGGGGCGGCGGCGCCACACTGGCAGGGCGTTGATGAGCGTGGTCACCACGGCGGCCAGGCCCCGGCGCTTGAAAAAGACATCGCCCGCGGCAATGGGAAAGATGCAATCCCGCCATGCCAGACGTAAAGCTGCGCCCAGGACCAGAGCGTCGAAATGGCTGGCGTGGTTGGCCGCCATCACAAACGACGGCGTAGGCGGCAGCTTGTCGCTTCCTTCGATCCGGAAACGGTGCAAAAGTCGCAGGCCGGCGTAAATGCTGCTCCAGACGCCGAGCCGAACCATGCTGGCAGCGAGGCCACTTTCACGGTGCAGGCTTTGGGAACGCTCCAGCCCCGCCAGGCCAAAATCGTGGGCTGGTTCCAGTTTCCAGTCTTCCATGCGTTAGCCTCCTGTCATGATCCGCTCCTGGCCCGTGGCATTGAGCGGGCCAAGCACCAACGACAGGAAATGGAAGGCGGCCGCCGGCACCAGCACCAAACTGTTGAAACGATCGAGCACGCCGCCGTGGCCGGGGATGGCGACGCCGATGTCCTTGAGTCCCAGGTCGCGCTTGATCGAGGACAAAAGCAGATCGCCGAATTGGCCCAGAATGCTGATGCCGGCGCCCAGTACCAGCAGCACATCGAACCGATCCGCGGCGGTACCTTTGAAAACGACATGGCCCAGGCCGACCACCAGCACTGTGGTAAGGACCAGCGCCTCCATACTTCCCGAAATGGTCTTGCCGGGGCTGGTGTTGGGCAAAAGCTTGGGGCCACGCATCGTTTTGCCGCAGCAAAAGGCAAAGACATCGTTGGCCTCGACACTGATAAGGATCAGCAGCAGCACCGGGCGATAATGGACATAATTGGCCAACATTCCCAGATAGCCGAGGCCGTGGCCCAGCAGCAGCCAACCCATCACACCCAGTGCGGTGCGCTGGAGGTAACCGCGGGGCCGGTCCTGGGGAATGGTGGCGATCGCGATGAAGCAGACGGTAAGCGGCCCCAAAGCGAAATAGAAGCGAGCGAAGTTGTCGGCGGAAGCACACGTCAAGCAGGTAATGCCCAGGACCGCCACGGCACAGATGAGCTTTTCGCGGAACAGGCCCGTGGCGCGAGCAAATTCGCTGAAGCACAGCAAACTAAGCACCGTGACGGCGCCGATCACCCAGGCCGCACCCAGCAAAATCGGCAGCGCCATCAGCAGAGTCAGCCACAGCCAAGATTTCCAGCGCAGCCAAAGCTCTTGATGCACGCTGGCACTGACGCGCCCGGATCGTTTGAGCACCAGAATGAGGGTGCCCGACACCAGCAGCACCAGGGCGATGGCGAGCACGGTGATCCAAACAAATGGATCATCGAAGGCCGTCCGCCAGCCGAACAAGTGGTCGCGAGTTTCAGAGGTCAAGTCGCGGTCCTCCGTAGTGCGCTGGCAACGCGTGCCAGCCGCCGCCAGGCTGTCACAATGCCGCCCAGGACGATCGCTGCCAGGGCCAGCGCCATCAGGCCCGCATGCGGCGGTAGGTCGAGCATCGGCTGCCAGCTTTGTGGGGCAAGGCCGCACCACAATGCCGCGACGGTGAGCAGGAACATCCGCTGCGGCTTGGCCATCGGGCCGCAAAACTCCTGGTGGGCACCTGCCACCTTACCCTGAACGCGTAGGTAAGCCACGAAAATCGCCATGCAGGCCGCCAGGTAGCCAAGGACCGGCACCGAACCGGCAGCGTAACCGGCGCCGATGCAAATGGCGGCGTCCGACACACGGTCGGGGATCTCGTTGTAGAGCGAGCCGACAGGCGAGGCCTTACCGGTTTGGATCGCCACCATGCCGTCGAGCATATTTGCAAGCAATCTGAGCTGGATCAGCAGCGCAGCCCCGAGGAAGCCAAGGAGTTGCCAGTCCGGCATCGCGGTTAGGGCGACCGCACCGCCGGCGGCGACGCCCGCGCACATGCCCGCCACGGAAATGGCGTTGGGCGAGACGCCGCGCCGGGCCAACCAGCCGGCTAGCAAGATCGAGGAAGCCCGATTGCGTGACGCAAGGGGTCGGCGAGTCAGGGGCGTAAGATGAGTCGGTCAAGGGCGCAGTCCTCGGTGACGATGGGGTGTGCCAAAGGATCTATGATATGAGGCACCGAAGATGCTGCGAAGACAACGTTGAAATGCGGACAATACTCACTTGCTCGGCACCATGTCCCAAAACTTGATGGTGCAGTCATCGCTCCCTGAAGCAAGAGTCCTGCCGTCAGGGCTGTATGCCAACGACCACACCGCGCGGGAGTGGCCTTCCAGTGTTGCGATGTTTTTGCCCGTGGCAATGTCCCAGAGTTTTATGGTTCTGTCCACGCCGCTCGATGCCAGCGTCTTCCCATCGGGACTGAATGCTACCGAAAGGACGCCAAGTTTGTGCCCTTTGAAGGTCAGCCGCACATTGCCACTGGCAACTTCCCAAAGCTTTACATCTTTTTCTTTTTGTCCAAACCCACCCGCCGTGGCGATCGTCCGGCTATCAGGGCTAAATGCCAAACACATGACCGGACCGGTCTGCCAGGTTTGACCTGCCAGGATCTTGCCATTGTTCACACTCCAAAGCCGCACCGTACCGTCCCCTCCGTCCGCGCTTCCCGTAGCGAGTAAGGTCCCGTCCCGATTGAACGCCAAGGTACAAACCATGCTTTTGTGGCCGATTCGCGTGGAAATGCTGTTGTTCGCAGCGACGTCCCAAGTCCCCACCTCGCCACGGCCCGAACCCACGGCTATGGTCTTGCCGTCAGGGCTGAACGCCAAGGATGTAACATATTCGGTACCCTTGAGTCTGGTGGTGATCTTGCCGGTGGCTGCGTCCCAAAAGGCAACGGTGTGCATGTGCCCGGCAGCCAACGTCTTGCCGTCAGGACTGAAAGCAATGGCGGATTGATAATAGGCATCGCCGTCAGGCTCGATTGTGGCGATGGTCTTGCCCGAGGCTATGTCCCATACCTTTACGGACCTGTCATGGCTAGCCGACGCCAAGGTCTTGCCATCTGGGCTAAAGACAACTGCATGAACATTGCCTGTGTATTCGGGCAGCGTCGCGGTGATTTTGCCCGTACTTACGTCTCTGAGGTAAACGACACCGTTGCCGCTGCCCGCAGCCAGCGTTGTGCCAGTGGGATTGAACGCCATGCCAGGAGGTCCGCCTGCTTGCCAGGTGCCAGTGTTTTTTTCGCCAGCAATGTCCCATAACTTGATGCTCGCGTGATCGCGCGAGGCCAGCGTCTTGCCATCAGGGCTGTATGCCAGCGACATTACACCTCCAAGGCTGGCGTCTTTCTCCAGAGTCGCGGAATTCTTGCCCGTGGACGCGTCCCACAACTTGAGGCTTTTGTCTTGGCTGCCCGAAGCAAGAGTCTTGCCGTCAGGACTGTAGGCCACAGACCAAACAACGCCTTCGTGCCCCAGCAAGGTGGCGGCGTTTTTGCCGCTCGCCAGGTCCCAAAGCTTGATACTGTTGTCGAAACTGCCCGTGGCCAACGTCTTGCCGTCGGGACTGTATGCGAGGGACGCCACGCCGAGAGTGTGCCCCGTGAGCGTGGCCGTGTTTTTGCCGCTGGCCACCTCCCACAGCTTGATGGTTTTGTCCCTGCTTGCCGAAGCCAGCGTTTTGCCGTCAGGACTGAACGCCACTCCCAAAACGATGTCGCCATGTCCCTTGAGCGTGGCGGTATTCTTCAGGGTGGCCATGGCCCACAGTTTGATGGTGGTGTCGTAGCTGCCGGAAGCAGCCTGTCTTGCCGTCCGGGCTGCACGCCACGGACCATACAATGCCAGTGTGGCCAAAGAGAGTGCCCTTAAGATTTCCGGTGGCCGTGTCCCAAAGGTCGATTTCCTTGTCTCCATTGCCGGCAAGCAGCGTTTTGCCATCGTTGCTGTACGCCACCGAGAAAATGGCTTCTGACGGACCAATGGCAGAGGGGATCGTGCTTCGCAGTTGTGGTTTGAACCTATCCGCAATTTGCACATTATTTTTCGGCTTCGTCGAAGGGGTTGCAGCGTCGACGTGCTTTCGAATTTCAGCATCAGTATCAGAGCTAGAGCGCCAAACGCCTCCCGCCCCCAATGCGATAACACCCATCGGGATCATTAAGAGTAAAGCCATTGTGACCTTAAGCATTGCTGTCCCCTTTATTGCGAAACGAGCCAGGTGCACCACTTCCAAGGAGATTCCCGGCAAACCGGTTTGTTGCCCCGCGGCGAATGCCTTGGCGGCGGCCATCGTATCGCCCACCAAGCTTGACAGACTTGCTCCGAGGTAGCCGCCGGTGCCGTGCATCGTGGCTAGGGCAACCGACAACGTCAGGCCGCGGCGAATCAAGCGCATTTGAAGCTGGGTCCTGCCGCGCTCCAACCGTCCCTTCATGGCCGCGCCTGTCAAACCCAGCCGTCGGGCCGCTTCCTCCTGGCTGAGACCTTCCAGGCAGCACAGCACCACTGCCATACGCTGGCCCTGTGGGAGCCGTTGCACTTCCTCCTCCACCAAGGCGAGTAATTCGCGGGCGGTGATCTCCGCAACAGGATCGGCGCGGAGTCGCCGGGTTCCGCCACGGCATTGAGTTGCTGGGGGACCAGACCACGCCGCCGACCGCTCCGGTGTTTGCAAGCACAGCGGTAGGCTACGCCGTATAACCAACTTGCGAGTTTCTCGCCTTCGCGAAGGGTGCCTGCTTTGCGAGCGAGCACCAGAAATGCTGCCTGCCCAGCGTCCTCGGCAAGGTGGGCGTCGCCCAGAACACGCCGGCAGACATTCAGCACCATCGGCCCATGTCTGGCGACCAAGGCTGCGAAAGCTGACTCATCATGATCGTGAGCAAATCGCTTGAGGAGGACGCTGTCGGCGTCCTTGCACGACCTGGCCGCCATGTGGCGAAGGTGGTTCATCAAACGGGTGAGATTCTTGGCCACGGCACGCGGACCCTTGGGACTTAGCGGCAGCACCTATACATACTGCCCGAAAATCCCCTCGACGGCCCGCGCATTTTGAGTGTTTTCCGAAAAAGCGCCTTTCCATTCAATTTGAACGCAGCATTAGCGAGGCGCCAATTTCGGCCATTCCAATTCAAATCCGTCCCCTTGCAGCATCTTCTGAAACTCGCCGAGCAGTTTCTGATTGCGGCGCACATGACGTGGGGGTTCCTTGCGCCGCAAGCTGAAGGCCGCTAGCATGGCCGCCGCCTCGCCAATGTTCCATTCGACGGGATGCAGGCGATAGCATCCATTCGTGATATGCGTCGTACCAATGTTTTTGCACGCCGCCAGCAGGTTTTCAACGCGGCGCGGATAAGAGCTCCCAGCGGAATCTGGAACGGCAACGAGCTGACGTCGATGTAATTATTGCGACCAGTCGACGGGTGAAGGTCGATGCGGTAGCTGCCGACGCCCACGGAATCGGCGAACCGCATGGCAGTGACGTTTTCACGCTTCTGACCAGTTGCCTTCATGCGTGCTTCGGTGCCCACGTGCTGTTCGAGGATGGTGAACTCGGCACGAATGCGTCGCGATTCCCGGATGTAGGGATACTTGGCCAGACCGTCCTCGGTGCCGACGATGTCATTGCGGAGCCGCAGGCCGCGCCAGCCCGGCTTGCCTTTGCCACGCGGCGCTTCCGTCTGCATCCAGTACAGCAGCGACAGGCTGAGCTGCTTGCCGCGCTCCAGGTGCTGCTGACGCTCCTTGGCGGGCACGTCTACGAGGTTGCCGAGCCAGTAGTCGTGTTGGGGCCAGTTCACCAGACAGAATGTCGCTGACAAAGGCGCCTGCGGTGAAGTTGCGGCGGTCGGCGATGCGGCGATATACCCAAAGGTTGAGTCCGGCATCCTTGGTTTGCAGCGTCGGGTCGAAATGGACGGCGCGCTGCTTGAGCGTGGCCGGATCGCTCATCCGCCAGCTCAACAGCGGACCGGGCCAGGCCGGCGTCATTTCGGGCACATGTTTCCGCCAGAAATCATATTCGCCTGGCCGGGCGATGGTGTGGTCTTCCCCATCGAGGTAGTCGACGGCAAAACACCACGTGAACGCCTGCTGATTGGCGGGTTGAGCCATTTCGGGAGCGTGCGGCTCAGCGGTGTCTTTCTGAGACTCGAAGCCGGTGACATACTCGGTTTTAGACAGCGGCAACAGATCGCCAAGCTCGGTGGCGTCAAGAAAATACGGGGCGAGCAGGACGGTGTCGCGGCCTGTGCGCCGCCCATGCACCGTAACCGCGCGAATGCGATCGCCGTCGATCGCCGCCGCGATCGGTTGGTGCTCCAGCAGGATGATGACACGACCGGCGCTGACGAATGGCGCCAACATTTCCTGCAGCACGGCCAGCGCGACACGTGGTTCGTGACACAGCTTCGAAACCGAGGCGTTGCCGGGATTGAAGCTCTCCGCATTGCGGGCTGTGGGGGTCATGGGATAATTGCGGCGGTAATAGTCACGGACGCGCGTTCGGAACTGGCGATACGACCTGGTAGCGCCGAATTGCTCGATCCAGGGGTGTTCATCGGGAGGCACCGCCTGCGAGGTAAGCTGACCGCCAAGCCAATCGGTTTCCTCGGTGAGAATAATACGCAGACCGGCTCGTGCCGCGGCCAGAGCGGCCGCGCAGCCGCCGGTGCTGCCTCCGATGATCACGAGATCGGCCTGGCGCTCGGCCGCGGGAGGCGGGCCGGCGAACACAGAGCTTTGCCCCGCCAGCGGCGCAAGGCTGGCGACGGTAAGGAACGTGCGTCGATTCATGCGCACATGATCGCGCAAAGCCGCTGCGATAGCAACAAAAAAACGGCCAGGCAACCCGGGGGGAGTCCAGGTCGCCCAGCCGTCAGCGGGACAGGGTCGGAAGCGTTACAGATTCTCGCGTTTCTCTTCGACCAGTGTGCGAATCCGTTCGCCGAGCAGGGCGACGTCGAACGGCTTCTTGAAAGCTTCGCTGAAGCCGAAGTTCGCCAGTTGCTCCGGCGCCGCTTCATCCTCGCTGGCCAGCGCGATGATGAGGGTCGCCTCGTAGGCCGGGTTGCGGCGCAGGTTGGTCGCGATCTGCAGAGCTTCGCTGCGGCCCATCGCCAGGTCGATGACGATGGTGTCGGGATGGAAGCTCTCGGCCATGATGCCGGCCTCGAAGCCGCTGTTGGCCAGTTCGTACTTGAAATCGTCGTTCTCGGGCAGCATCTCCTTGACGCGGTCGATGAAGAGCTTTTCGGCGCCGATGATCAGGATTTTGTGCAACCCTTCCTCTTCCAGCTCGCCCAGGGGCATGCCGTGTTCCTTGAGGAAACGGATGAGCTGTTCGCGGGGTATGCGGCGGTCCTGGCTGCCGGGGATGCGGTAGCCTCGGAGCCGGCCGGAATCGAACCATTTACTCACCGTGCGCGGCGCGACCTTACAGATCTTCGCGACCTGGCCGGTGGTAAACACTTTTTTCATGGCAGGCACTCCAATTCGTATTTTTGAGCCGTGTTATCGTCACGGCCGGCGCATTGCGGGTTGCGCCGGCAGGGACCTACCCGCCCGCCCGAACAAACAGCATCGGTCCACTTCCGGTTCCAGGCGGCTGCGGGAAAGGCCGCCAGGCATCCTGCCAGAATCAGGGCCGGGTACGGGACCAGGGCGGGAGAACCAAGCACACACCAAGTTTTCCGGCGAACGCGAGGCGCCACGGTGGGCAACGCAATGGCGCGTCGCTTGTTGCTATGCCACCTCGGTTACTTGGTAAATCGGCAAGGACAGCCCCCAAGATGAGAAAAAGCCCATAACTTGGGGAAGTTCTGCGGATTCCCCTTCTTCCGCTCAACCCTCCCCTTGGCCAAGTTGCCAATGGGGCAGGCAGTTACGGCAGAATGGGAAATGCTAGGTTCGCCGCGGTCGGTACCCGCGGGCCATCATCCTAACGGCGTGAGAGAGGCGGTGTTTGCGAAGAGGAGAATCAAGTGAATGGTGCCGCCTCTTGACTGCTCCGACAGCATTGTACCGGGGCAGGCAAGGGCAAGGCGAGGAATTGTGTCATGGGGCCGCGCGCCCCCGCGCTGCGATCCTGGTCGCGGCTGAACAAACTTCCGAATCCCTTCGCCCCGACCTTTCGCAAGGTTGCTAAGATTGTGCCTCAGATAGTCGTTGCAAAACTGGCCGCTTCAAAGTGAACCATCACGTTCAGTTCATGAAGTTGTGTTTGGCAAGGAACCTGATTTCCGGTAGTTCATCATCTTTCGAAGCCATCCCCCTTCACGGCAATCTTCGTTGAAGGCAGCGATCAAGGAAGCCTCGGTCTGATCCTGTGCGGCATCGCATGTATCCGAAACAACAGCGATGTTGAGCCAGTTCTTGAAACCGTGGTTCAAGCATGATTCATGAAGTGAGGATTCTTCGGCTTCCGTGTAGGTGGTTGGAACAGCAAGGATACAGGGTGTGTCGGCTTCGTACCGCTCGACCGTCGGGAGATAGACAGCAGCCCCAAAATCAATTTCGTATATGCGGCACAGCACAAAGCCAAGATTCGTAAATGTCAGCGGCATAGTTCGTCATCCCCACTCAGCCAATCCATTGATAGCCGTGGAAGCCCCCTGCTTCGAATTGGCTGACCAATATGGGGTGGCCGAGGTCAAGCGGATTTGTCGAGATCCTGTTGATCGTCGGTGTCGGCACCCGCTTCAAAGATCTCAATATCGTCGTTGCCATCGGGCTGTGAACGTTGGCGGGCGTTGAACTTTTCCTGCTCCCGCTTGGCCCACCCGACAATCCGTTCAATGTTCTCGCGATCCGCTTCCCGTGCGCGAACGCGCTCCGGCGTCGGCGGGCGAATGGTCGTGTCTGCAGGGCCATCGTCGATGAAATTCACGACGAATTCAAAGTCATCGGCGTCGCCGTTTTCATCTGGGAACGACGGTGGATTCGTGTTTTTCATAAGTTTTTCTCCCTTTGGACAACAATAAACCGGCGTGACGAAATCACCTCTCCCGACACGTCAAGCAGCACCTCGTAGGCACCCGGGCCAGGAAAACGGATTCTCCGCAATCGTGCTATGCAATTTCCTTGCTGTAGCGGGTTGTCAAAACGAATCCGAAACTCCCTTCGACAAACAATCTCCCCTGTCGCTAATTCTTCGATCTCCACGGTCGCCCGCATCTGGCCAATTCCATCGGTGAGGACCGCGAAAACGCAAAACGTATTCTCCATTAACGGTCCATCGATAATGAGCGACGAAAAGTTGTTCACCGTGGTTGCATTTCGTGTCTTCGCATCAACGATAATCTGCTCGCACAAATGCAGTCCAACAGCAATCGGCCGTTGAATCATGGGCATGGTCGCCCCTTCAATGCTGGAATCATTTTAACACACCAACACCAATAGCGTGGGGGAATCCCCGGTTGGAGCATATTCTGGCACTGAGGTTACGTCAACCATCCAGCGGCATAATCCGCCGCGGCGCCCCAATATCAACGACGTGGACCTTCCCCAGCCACTCTCCTGCCGCGGGCCTGGTGAAGCCCAACTTCTCCGCCACAAACGTTACGGTGTGCGTCGCTCGAATTGTCGTTCCCAAAGGCAATCCCGTATCGCAGTCGAGGCCTGACGGTATGTCAACCGCCATCACCGGTTTGCCGCTGGCGTTGATGGCCGCGATGATCGCGTCAAACGGCGGCCGCACCGCGCCGCTCAGGCCGGTGCCGAACAATCCGTCGACAATCCAGGCGGCATCGGCCAACTCGTGGGCCAACTTGGCGACGTCGGGTTGGATGCGGATGGCGAGGCCCGAACGCTCGATGATGCGGAAATTGACGGCGGCATCTCCGGTCAGCTCTTCCGGGCGGGCGAACAGCAGCACACGGACGCCGATGCCGTGGTTGTCGAGATGCCGGGCGATCACGAACCCGTCGCCACCGTTGTTGCCTTTGCCGCAGCAGATTACGACCGGGCTGGTCACGCCAAGAGAAAGCAGCACGTCGGCGGCGCCGCGGCCGGCGTTTTCCATCAGGATCACGCCAGGCACGCCGAATTCCTCGATGGCGCGGCGGTCGATTTCACGGACCTGGGCGCGGGTGAGATAGAGGGGCATGAGTACCTCGCTAATGCAGCGCCTCGCTAAGCCGCAAGCGGCTAATGGCTAAGCCGCAAGCGGTTGCGTCTTAACGGCTGATGCGCAAGCTGCCGCTTTTGACGGTCGCCTCGACTTCCTCGCGCGTGATCCACGCGAAATCACCGGGAATTGAATGCTTGATGGCACTGGCCGCCAGCCCGTAATCCAGCCCCTTCTGCAAATCGCCGTCGAGGAGGCCGTGTATCAGGCCCGCCGCGAAGCAATCGCCGGCGCCCAGCCGATCGACGATCTCAACCTCGTAGGTCCGCGAGTGGTAGGTCGTCTTGGCCTGGCAGGCAATCGCCGTCCATGTGTTTTTCCACACCAAGGGATTCTCCCGTACCGTGATAGCGGCCACGTCCAGGGGGAAAGCATCGACCAACCTCCTCGCCACGTCTTCGTCAGTCGAGCCCTTGATTTGAAAGACCCGGTCGACGTCTTCCTCGGTGGTGATGAGCACATTGCAAAATGGCATGAGCTCGCGCATGCATTTCTCGGCTGCCGCCTGGCTCCACAGCTTGACGCGGTAATTGAGGTCGATGCTGGTTTTAAGGCCCGCGTTTCGGGCGGCTTGCAATGCTTCGCGGGTTGCCTCGGCGCTGCCAGGGCTAAGAGCCGGGGTAATGCCGGTGACGTGAAACCAACGCACGCCAGTGAACACTGTCTTCCAATCCACCATCCCCGGCTGGATGCCGGCGATGGCGGCATTCTTGCGGTCATAGAGCACGCTGCTGGCCCTGGGGGCGGCGCCAAACTCCAGAAAGTAAATGCCGACGCGGTCGTCATCGGTCCACACGACGTGATCGGTGGCGACACCAGCCTCCCTGGCACGATTGGCCACCAGCCGGCCAAGCGGATTGCGCGTCAGCCGCGAAACCCAGCCCGTCCCACGGCCGAGTCGCGCCAGGCCAACGGCTGTGTTCAACTCCGCTCCACCCACAAAAACGTCGAGACTGGCGGCCTGCTCGAGCCGCCTGAAGTTGGGCGGACTGAGGCGGATCATTGCTTCGCCAAAGGTGATTACGTCGATTGGCATGGTTGCTCAAACTCGCGTTTGATTGACAATGTTGGCATACTGCCTGGCCAGGTCGCGGATGCGATCGAAGTTGCGAGCCGCAATGGCCTCCGCGTCAACCAGCTGGCCGCCGACGCCAAGGCAGCATGCTCCGGCTTTCAGAAACGCCGCGGCAGTGGTCAAGTCGACGCCCCCCGTCGGCATCAACCGAATTTGCGGCAACGGGCCACGCATGGCCTTGAAAAAGGCTGGGCCAACCACGTCCGCGGGGAAGACTTTGACGATATCGGCGCCGGCCTCCCACGCCGACAGAATCTCGGTCGGTGTCAACGCCCCAGGCATCACCAGCTTGTCGTAGCGCTGGCAAAGGCGAATCACCTCGATGTTGAGCGTCGGCGCAACGACATATTCCGCGCCCGCAAGCAGCACGGCACGCGCAGTTTCCGGATCGAGCACCGTACCGGCGCCAAGCAGCACGCGGTCGCCAAGAGCCCGGCGCACCTGCCGCAGCACATCCTGGGCGTCGGGGACGGTCATGGTGATCTCGACGATGGTGACGCCCCCATCGGCCAGAGCCTGGGCTACCTGGACAAGCTGGGAGCTATCCGGCGAGCGAACGACTGCGACAATTCCGCAGTCAAGGACGCGCTGCAGGTCGTGTGCTTTGCTCATGCGGCTAAATTAGCACCTTTCGGGGGCCTTGTCCCGCCAATTGGACTTGACACCACCCGGTGCTTGTGACAAAAGCCGCCGTTCTCAAGTTGGGAGGCGAGTATTAGGGGGAAGGCGTGCCGTGAGCGGCGCGCGGGGGACGATTTGCCATGACCACAAACGCCGCAACATCGGCGGGATCCACCAACGGCGTCCTTGGGCGCGCCCCGCGGCAGGTGGGCCAACTCTGGCAAGTGCCGGTGTTCCTGGCGGGCATCCTGGCCCTGGCCATCGTCGCAACCGTATCGCCGTTGGCCCAACAGCCCGACGTTAATCCGCTCCAGCGCGACATGGACAGGCTTCGCCAGGTGCTCCAGAAGCCCGGCCCATTGCCCGCCAATATCAACAGCCTCGCCGACGATGTGGCCGGACACGCCAGCCGCCAACCCGAAAGGGCCGGGGAAGCGCACTACTTGTTCGGGCGCTTCTATTTGCGCCAGGCCGAGACAGGTTTGCAGGAAAAGCGCGGCGAAAAACGTGGAACCGCGGGACTTCATCTGGAAACTGCGGAAATCAAGGGCGTGCCGCCGGCCGATCAAGCTCGTTTGACCTATCTGCGTGGCAAACTCGCTTTTCTGGACGGCGCCACCATGCAGCAAGCGATCGATTTGCTGTCGAAATCATTGCCCGACGGCGCCGACAATCCCGGCGAAGGCTATGGCTTTCTCGTCCAGGCCCATTTGCGCAAAGCCGTGCCCGACCTCGACGCCGCATTGGCCGCCAACCTTAATCAAATGGATTATTGCGGCGATGACGCCGCCATGCTGACGCAGGCACGCATGCTGCGGGGTGAACTGTTGCTCAAAAAGGGGATGCGAGCCGAGGCGATCAAGGCTCTGGACGCCATCGGCCCCAAGGCGCCGCCTGCCATCCGCTTCAAGGCCCGGTTCATCCAAGCCAAGGCGGCGATGGAAGCCCAGCTTTGGGAGCGTGCCATCGGCTGGTGGAACGAGTTGCTGGCCAGTCCCGAGACGGTGCCCGGCGGCAAGGGGCGGATTTTTTACAATCTCGGTGTTTGCCAGGCCAATCTCGAGCGGCCCAAGCACGCCGAGAAAGCTGTCGAGGCCTGGCGACAAGCACAGCTTTTCGGCGGCGAAGAGGGCCAGGCCGCTGCCCTGCAGCTGGCCGGCATGTACCTGCAATCCGGAGATCACGATCTGGCGTTGAAACGCCTGCAGGAGGCCCTCGACAAGGTTACCTCTCCCGCGGACTACAGAAACACCTTGGTGGATGCCGGCAAGGCTCGCGACTTGTTGGCGGAGGCTTGCCGCATCCTCCAGGAAAGCGACCGTTTTCGCGATGCCGCGGAACTGTACAAGAAGCTGGCCGCGCCGGGCGTCGCCGAGGAGCTGATCGGTAAGGCCTTCGAGGTCAAGGGCGAAAAGGCGCTAAACGCGGCCCAACTGGTTCAAGCCAAGGATGAGTTTCAGCAGGCGGCGCTGGCTTACGAGCAAGCCGCCGAATCGCGCACTCCGGTCGGCGGCCTGGACGTGATGTGGCGGTGCATCGAATGCTATCGACGCGCCGAAGCCACCGAGCAGGCCGTTCGCATGCTCAAGAAATTCGTGCAATTGCCGGCGTCCACGGACCGCAAGGGCCAGGCCTGGTTCACTCTGGCGGAATTGCAGAAGCCGCCCGAAGCAATCGAGAGCTACAAGCAGTGCGTGGAGTTCAACAACGATGCCTTCACCTCGCGTGCATTGCTGCGCCTGGCGGACATGGCGTTGGCCCAGAAGAACTGGGCGGAGGCCGAGGCGGTCCTGCTGAGCATCAAAACGCGCGTTAAGGGCACCTTGACCGATCGTGCCTCCCACGAAATCGCCCTGGTCAAACTGGCCTATCTTTACTTCAACCAGTGGAAGCTCGACGAAGCCGCCATCGAATGCAGGGAAATCATCGCACAGTATCCGGCACACCCGAATTTGTTCAGCGTTGAGGAACTGCTTGGCGAATGCCATCGCAACCTGGCAAAAAAGGCCGGCGACGCCGCGGACAAGGAGATCCTCGCGAAAAACAAAAACTACCTTGAAAAGGTGAAGGCCGAAAATCTTGAGGAAGCCCGCAGCACATTTTTGCAGATCGCCAATGACCTGGAGGCGAAAGCCTCTGAACTGCAAAGTCATGCCAAGCCTTTGCCGGCGGCCGAGAATGTATTGCTGCGCAAATCTCAATTTGTCGTGGCCGAATGCGGGATTGACTTGCCCCGTTGGTTCGACGACTCCTGCAAGCGCTATACCGCCCTTTGGCAGCGTTATCGCGACGACATTGACGGCCTCGAGGCGTGCGGGAAACTGTACCTTTGCCTGCTCAAGGCCCAGAAAGAGAAGCTGCTTAGCCTGGATGACATTCGCGAGGCTGCCGAACACGCCGTTGAGTATTACTGTCACCTCGACGACAGCGAAATGACCGCGTTCTTTCCCAATGATCCGCGGCGCAAGGCGGAGTGGCAAGCCTGGTTGAAAGCGGTGCATGAGGATTTTCAAAGGACGTCAAAACGCCGCGGAGGTTGATGCCGGCGTGGTTCAAAAAGGGGTCAGGCACCATTTATGCGAAGCACCCTCCGGGCCGTTCCGGTAAATGGTGCCTGACCCCTTTTTGAACCTGGCACCATTTATGCGATGCACCCTCCGGGCCGTTCCGGTAAATGGTGCCTGACCCCTTTTTGAACCCCAGGCTTCCAGCCTGTGCATTTTTTGGTATGCTGGCAGCATTATCGAAACGCACCTTGGATTCGAGCGATTGCCACAATGTCGCCGGAAACCGACCGCCTGTTAGTTCAGCTGATCCGCCAGGGCGATGCCCATGCCTGGGACGACCTGATCGCCCGCTACGAGGGCCGGTTGCTGGCCTTCGTCGACCGCCGCCTCCACGACCTTGCCGCCAGCGAGGACGTGGTCCAGGAGACTTTTGTCGGTTTTCTGCACAGTTTGCCGAATTTCGACGATAAACGCGAGCTGCAGACCTATCTGTTCAGCATTGCCTCCTACAAACTAACCGACCATCTGCGCCGCGTAGGGCGCCACCCGCTGCAGCACGTTTCCGACCCTCCGCACGACGTTTTACATCAGCAGCCCGACGGCATGCAAGCGGCCTCGAGCCTGGTACGAAGCCAGGAACGCAGGTCGTTTGAGGCCGAGGCCATCACTCAGGGGCTGGGTCAAATGCTAAGACAGTGGCAGGAACGGGGGGATTTCATCCGCATCAAAGTGATGGAGTTGCTTCTGGTGAAAGGCTGGGCCAATCGCGACGTGGCGACCCATTTGGCGATCAGTGAACAACAGGTAGCCAATATCCGCTTCGCGGCCGTCAAGAAACTTACGGAACACATCCGCGCGGCCGACCTGCCGACGGATGTGTTCCCGGAGCTGCGCTAATAAGTCGATTATTGCTTCGCTTGCAGCACCCACATTTCAGCCTCGGCAACGTAGAAATCAACGGCCGTAAGTTGTTCCCTGGTCAGGAGTTTTTCCTGAAACAAGCCAATGCTGAGCGTCCGCAACTGTTTCATGCGCTCCAAGTGGGCGCCGGCGGAGGCAACATGCTCGGGCTTTTTGTCCTGAATTAAACGCTCGACCTCCAGCCATCTTCGGGACCATTGGTAGGCCGTTTCAGCATTGCGAAATTCTTTGTCGGTCCACAGCGTCTCGTAGGTCTTGCGTGCGGCCGTCAGCTGGTTTTGCAGCAGCTTCACGCGCTCCTTGGCCGCGTCCGATGGTTGATCGCCACCGGACATATTGGTAAGTATCAAGCCGAGGCCAAGCGCCGGCACAACCCATAATCGGTGCGGCATGTCTGGTGCTCCTTTGCGTTAAGAATAACACGTTTTCCAGTCAGGGCGCGCTTTCCTGGCCGCCATCCCCCGTTTCCGAAGCCCACAGACGGGCCAGGGCGACAATGACCGACTGCGGCCCGGCCCCAACAACGCCTGCCGCCTCAACCGCCACTCCGTCAGCGGACAGTTTGCCGGCCCAGGTGCCGTCCTTCTGCCGTGTCAGGGACACCTGTGTCCCAGGTGGCAGGTTTTGGAGCGCCACCCCCCTCTTGGGCAGCGCTTCGGACGCACGCTGCTGTTCCTCCATCAATTTGGCAGCGCATTCGGCACAACGCGTCCGCTGGAACTTCGCCAGCCGCTGCGCGCGGTACTTATCCACCGCATAATGTTGGAACTCCTGCTGGTGTCCGCATGCCCTGGCAACCATGGGACGGGCCACGATCCTACCTGAAGGTTCAGTCATCCTAAAGTTCTCTCGCGTCGGGCAAAATGTGATTGGTCATCGGCAAACTACCCGGCCTGGATTCGAACCTCGACAACGAGAGCCAAAAGCCATTGAGGCCCTTTTGCACGGGTATTCATCGCTGTTCGCCATTATACAAAAACACCGGCTTTTTTCAAACCATTCGCTGCCTTCGGGTGCCAAGTTTGTGCGCCAAAATCCACCGCTTGGCAAATCCGGAATTCACGGCACAACCTTTACATGCGGCATGGCAGCAACGCCAACTGAACCATTTTCGACGCCGCGGTGACGACCGATTGCAAAACTCTCAATGGCAGTGCGATATTACAGCGGTAGCTTCTGTCACGCGGCAATCTTGCTTTTTGCACAAAGGCGACCCATGATCGGAGCCTTGTCAAGCAGTGAAGGCTTGAACACTGCCAGCAGCGTCTATCCCGCCCAGCAAACACAAGGTATCAACGGGCTGAGCGCATTGAGCGGTTTGGCGGGCGCACAAACAGGAAGCGGCGTTGCCCAAAGTCCCGTCAAAATCTCCGGCCCAGGCCAGCTGCTAAGCAACCTGCAGCAATTGCAGACGCAAAACCCCGCGAAGTTCCAGCAGGTCGTTTCCCAAATCGCCAGTCAATTGCAGACCGCAGCCAAGCAAACGCAGGGGCCTCAAAGCACATTCCTGGCCAGTCTGGCGGCACAATTCCAGAGCGTCGCCAACGGGGGCAGCCTTTCCCAGCTTCAGCCCCAACAGCACCATCGTCACCACCACCACGCCCAACAGGCCTACAGCCAAAATGCGGGAGCTCAGCCCCAAGGCTTGGCAGGCCTCGCTCAACCAGGCGGCAGCCAGTCGTCCAGCGGATCGACCATGCAGCAGCTCTTCGCGACCATCTCCTCCGAGGTGACCCAGGCGCTGGCGCGTTAGAGTCTGTCCGAAAAGGGGTCAGGCACCGTTGCCGGAACGGCCTGAAGGGTGCTTCGCACAACGGTGCCTGACCCCTTTTCGGACAGACTCTTAGCTGCCGCGTAAGTTGGCGCCGGGCCAAAGCGACGACATCAAACCGATTCCTGGTTGTCCTGCCAATCATGACAGGTTGGGCGAGTAATTCCAATTTCCCGCCTGTGCCGACGTTGTCGATTGGGGAATCCAATGAGCTTGCCCAATTTGTGCTGAATGGCACTTCAGCCTCTCGTGGCGCTTGCGATCAAAGCTATCCTTCGTATTGGAGAGGTCGTAATCGGCGTTGCAAGACACACCGGGATGGCAGGTCTTGGATCGCCATTTTTACAGGCGGTATCCTGATGTATGTCATTGGTGGTTGCGTTTTTGTGCTGGTGGCAGTGATGGTGGGATTCTCCATGGCAGGCGGCCATGTTGGAGCACTCCTTCACCTTTCGGAAGTCGTCACCATTGGCGGAGCCTCGTTGGGCGCCATGATTGTCATGTCTCCCAAAAAAGTGCTGACCGACGTGATCCGCAGCGTTATTCAGGTGATCAAGGGCACGCCGTTCAACAAGCAGGCCTATGTTGAGATGTTCGGATTGTTGGGAGAAATAGCCAGAATGGTCCGCAAGGATGGCATGCTTAGCGTGGAGCCGTTGGTTACCAATCCTCACGAAAACCCGCTGCTGCAAAAGTATCCGCGCATTGCCAAAAACCATCATGCCACCGAATTCCTTTGCAACGGCCTGTCGCTCTTTCTGGATGGAACAAGTGACGCAGCCCAGTTGACCAAGGAACTTGACAAAGAAATCCACGTGATTGAACGCGAGCACCACGCGGCCGTCGCGGTCCTCACCAAAACCGCGGACGCCTTGCCGGGCTTCGGCATCGTGGCCGCCGTTTTGGGCATCGTGGTCACCATGCAGGCGATTGACGGGCCGGCCAGTGAAATTGGCCATAAAGTTGGCGCCGCCCTGGTGGGAACTTTCCTCGGGATTCTGATGTCCTACGGCTTCTTCTCGCCCATGGCCGCCCGCATGGAGTTTGTGGGGGAGGCCGAAGTGGTTTTCTATCGCACCATGTCTTCGGCCATCGTCGCACTCGGCACTGGCGAGAATCCCCGCGATTTGATCGCCAGCGCCCGCCGCATGGTCGGCACCGATTGCCGGCCTACCTTGCTTGAAATGGAGCAAATTGGCAAACAAGGCGTGTCGACTTGACGTCGTTGCCGCGCAACCCTGGCATTGAAAGAGGAGCTTGATTCGTGGCAGGCAAAGGTGGAGGTGCATGGAAAGTTGCCTATGCGGACTTTGTGACCGCCATGATGGCTTTCTTCCTGGTGATGTGGATCTGCGGTCAGGACCAGCAGGTTCGCCGCGGTGTGTCGTATTACTTTCAAGACCCCTTCAACACCACGATGGTCGGCACTTCCAAGAACGCCAGCCGCACGGGTTCCGTCGCTGACTTGAACCAATTTGGCAATATCCCGTTGTCCGATAGCGCGGCCCTGGGGCGCGGCAGGAAGGCTTTCAGCTCCATTGCGGGAGAAAGAGCCCCCGCCACCAAGCTGGTTAGTGACTGGCTGCACAGCGATGAGGAGGAATGCAAATACTGGAAGGAAAAGGCACGCCAGGGCCGCCAACTGGCATTGCAGAGCAAAGATGTCATTGCAAAGCGAGCCACGGTGGATCAAGTGACGGCAATGGAACTGTCAAAATTCCTAAAATACGAAATGCGCTTGAAAATCTCCTCGCAGGCCACAGGTATCCAGCGTGACCTGCTCTATGAAATGTCGTCGCAGGTCAATTGGCTCGAAATCGCTGAGGATTTCCTGGCTCAGTAAGCCGAAGCGTGCTGGTCATTTATCCTAGCTATACCAATCAAGTTGTTGGGCGAATCTTGCCCATTTTTTCTCGCTTTCCCCTCCCTTTAGCGACGATGCGCCCTGCAAAGGGCTTCCTTGCGAAGACCGCAAAGTTTAACCAGTTTAACTCAAGAGCATAATCGGCATAGCCGATACAATGCCTATGGACGCCATAAATCCAAAAATGGAATTATTGTCTAAATTGCTCGATGTTGCGGAGCTGCGCCATCGCGTCATTGCCCAAAACGTCGCCAATGTGAACACTCCAGGCTATCACCGTCAAGAGGTGTTGTTCGAGGATGCCCTTGGTGATGCGCTAAAGCAAGGTAATGATCACGCGGTGAAGGGTATTCGTCCGCAAATCGTGGAGGCTGCCGGGGACGTGGGGCGGGCCGATGGCAACACGGTTGACATCGACGATGAGATGGGTCGACTCGAAAAAAACACCATGCTGTACCGGCTCTATGCTCAAATCATGACGAGCAAGCTCTCCAGGATGCGGTCGGCGATCAAAGGTCAATGATTTCAACTAACCCCGCATGGGCAAGCCTCGAGGAGAATCGGCCATGGCATTCGAAGACCTGCTTGGGTCCACAAACATCAGCTCTTCTGGTTGTTCCGCTGAGCGATTGCGCATGGAGATCGTCGCCAATAACATCGCCAACGCCAATTCCACGCGAACGCCCGACGGCGGCCCCTTTCGCCGGCAAGACGTCGTTTTTGCCGCGATCCTGGACGGCCATTTGCATGGCAATCAGGCCGCCGGCAGGAGCGGAGGTGTGCGCGTGGTCGATGTGATCAACGACATGTCCGAATTGCCTCGCGTTTACAATCCCGGGCATCCGGACGCGGATGCGACCGGCTTTGTCACCATGCCCAATGTGCAGTTGCCCAACGAAATGGTCAACTTGATTACGGCAAATCGCTCCTACGAAGCCAATCTCAAGGTGTTGCAGGCGTTTCGTCAGGAATTTGAGCAAGTGCTCTCGCTTGGGAAATAAGCCGTGATCAATCCCGTAACCACGAGCGGGCTTGGCCCCGCGCTGGAATCGCCTGGTGCCGGTGGGCCGGCAAAGCCTGGCGGCACAGGATTTGCCAGCCTGGTCGAGGGCCTCATGGACAAGGTCCACAGCCAGCAGGCCAACGCGGACCAGGCCGTCCAGGATTTGGCATTGGGCCGGACTGACAGTGTGCACGGTGTCATGTTGGCTGTCGCCAAGGCGGATTTGAGTTTTCACCTGTTCCTGGAGATCCGCAACCGCCTCACCGAGGCATTGCAGCAAATCATGCAGATGCAGGTATAGACCATGGGATTCTTACGCAAGCTCGGATTGCAATTGACTCAGTTGTGGACCGGCCTGACCCCCGCCCGCCAGGTCGGGTTGGCGATGGGCGTTTTCATTGCTTTGGCGGTAGCAGGGAGCATTTGGTACTGGGCAGCACAGACGGAATACGGCGTGCTTTTCGCTGGATTGGCTCCTGAAGACGCCGGCGCGATCACTGCCAAGCTGCAAACTCTTGGGGTTCCGTATCGTCTGAGCAATGGCGGCACTACCGTGCTGGTGCCAGCCGAGCAGGTGCATCAGAAGCGCATCGAGATGGCCGTGGACGGGCTGCCGGCCAAGGGAGGAAAGGGCTTTGAATTATTCGATTCATCGCCGTTTGGCATGACACCATTCAATCAGCACGTGAACTACATGCGCGCCTTGCAGTCGGAGTTGGCAAAAACGATTTCACAAATCGATCCCGTGGTCAGTGCTCGCGTTCACATCGTTCAACCCGATTCATCGCCATTTATCCGCGACCAAAAGCCGACCACCGCAAGCGTAATGCTTCGCCTGCGCCCGGCACTACCTTGAATCACCACGTGGCCACGGGGATCGTCGCCCTGGTGTCCCGCAGCGTGGAAGGACTGACGCCGGACAACGTCACTTTGCTGGATGCCAATGGTCGTTTGCTTTCCGACCCCAGTGCGAGTGAAGGTGGATCGATCACCACGCAAATGGACTACCGGCGCGAGCTGGAATCATACCTTGCCTCGAAAGCCGAGCAAATGCTGGCCCAGGTGCTGGGGCCGGGACGAGCCATTGTGCGTGTCACTGCCGACATCAATTTCCAGCGGCTCCGGGAAAAAAAGGAGACCTACAGCCCGGAAGGGCGGGTGGCCACCTCCGAAGAGGTTACCTCGAACAAGTCCAATGCGGCAGGTCAAGGGGTGCGCGGTCCTGCCGGCACGGCTTCCAATTCCGGCAAGCAGCCGGCAGGTCCGGGACAAGGCGGCGGAGGCAACAATCAGCAGGAGGAAACCACGAAAACCAATTTTGTGGTCTCCAAGGTCACGCAGGAATTGGAAGACAAAATCGGCGCGGTCGAGCGCTTGACGGTGGCGGCCATGGTCGACCTGGGCACTGCCGACGGCGCGAAAGGCAGTGTCGCACCGGTGAATTTCAGCCTTGCGGACGCGGAAGGCATCATCAAGCAGGCCGTGGGCTTCAAGGGCAAACGGGACGAAATCAAGGTCTCCAATGTCAAATTGTCGCCCCCGGAGGCGGTGCCAAGCGCGGAAAATGAAGTGGATCCGATGCAATACTGGCAGCACATTATCAGCATTGTCCGCAATGGCTCCCTGGGTTTGGCCGCCCTGGTGGCTCTGGTGCTGGGCTGGATGGTGTTGCGGCGGTTTAGGCATTCTGCCCAACCTGCCAATGCCGCGGCACAGGCCAGCACGCAAAACGCACCGGCGCAACAACGGCTGGTAGCTTTATTGGAACAAAATCCCGACGCCATTGCGAAAGTCCTGGCTGGCTGGCTGGAACAGCCGGAACGCCAGCAGCGGAAGGCAGCCTAAAAAAGAACCTGACGCTTTTTTCGACGGGTCGAACAGTGTGAGCATGTGATCATGGCCGAAATGACAGGGGAAGACAAAGCGGGGCTTTTGTTGCTCAACCTGGATCCTCGGGTTGCCGATCTCGTGTTGAACCAGCTTGGCCCCGCGGCCAAGGCGCGTTTGCAAAAAAACATGAAGCGCTTGCAGGCCTCTCCGCAACGCCACGATTTCTTGGAACAGGTCATGGATGAAGCGGAAAAGCTGCTGGGGCCGCGGCCGCGCTTGGCGGGAGGCCCCGACGCTCCAGGGCCCGCCGCCGGACCTTCGGCACCAACTACTTCCAGGGAATGGACGGTTGCCGATCCGCCCAATCCCAAAGGAAAACCTGCCGATGACCCCGCGGCCAAAACGGCCCCAACGGTTTCTTTGCCGATGAGACCGGATATGCCGTCCGCGGCGGACAAGGACTCAGACCACGGCAGTGAGGTTGCGGCCGCTCTCAGCCGCTTCCCAGCTGATCGTTTGCTGCAGACACTGGAGGGCGAAAACGCCCGAACGATCGGATCGATTCTCAACGTTTTACCGGGCGAAACCGCGGGAGCGATATTCAAGGCATTGGAATCCAAAGTCCGGCGCGATGTCTCTGTTTACATGGCCACGGGCCTGACGCCCGGTCCAAAAGTGCTGCAATGCGTTGTCAACGCGCTGCTGGCCAAGGAAAAATCCTTGCCCGAAACGCCTGTCGACAGCAAAGGTGACACGCGCCTCAAGAAAATGGCAGCGCTGCTTTGGACATTGGACCGCGCCGACCGGACCGAGGCTCTGGCCGCTCTGCAGGAACGGGATGCGGCGGTGGCCGGCCTGATTCGAGAGTTGTTGTACCAGTTTAGCGACTTGTTGCTGCTTGAACCGCGTTCCATTCAAAAAATACTTGGTCAATCGGAAACCAAGACCTTGGCCGTGGCGCTCAAGGGCGCGAGCGATGCGCTTAAACAGAAGATCCTTGATAACATGTCCAAACGCGCCCGCGAGAGTATGACGGAGGAAATGGAATTTCTTGGGTCGGTGCCGGCCGGTCAAATCCAACAAGCCGAAAAAGTCATTGTTGGTCTGTTTCAAAGGCTGGACGAGGCAGGCGAACTAACCAGGGAGGTCTCTGGGTCGTGATCCACGAACTTCTGCTGGTTGTGCCTGGGCAATTGCGAGAGGTCGAGCTGGTTGACCCCGCGGCGCCGCTTATCGGCGAAGACGTTCATGCGCAGGAGAAAAAAAACGAGGCTGCTCGGGCCAATCAACTCAGCGCGGAAGAGCAGGAATTATTGAGGCGTTTGGCGACCAATCTTACGGAATCTGTCTTCGACATACAGGAGCAACAAAGCCGCCGTTTGGAAGAAATGCAGCAGGTCGCCGTGGAGTTGGCAATAGCCGTGGCCTCACATTTGGTGCATGAGCGGATTGAAGCCGGAGATTATGCCGTGGAGCGGTTGGTCCGGCAAGCCGTCGAACGGCTGAAGACCACGCAGCCCGTCACGATCTATCTCAACCCGCTGGATGTGCAATTGCTCGAAAAACGTCTTGCCAAATGTCAGCCGCCGGCATTGGACCTCGTCCATTTGCATCTGGTGGGCGATGCGCTCCTGAAGCGCGGTGATTGCCGGGCGGAAGCCGGCGACACCTGTGCGTTGTCGGACATGCAAGAGCAGCTAGCCGGTATTCGCCGCCACCTGCTGGAAGCGCTGCCCGAAGCCACGTTGGATCGGCGCCGGCCGATGCCCGCGGATCGTGCCTTTCGCCGCTTTCCCGACCGGCGACACACGGCCTGACGAAACCCCGTCAAGGAGGACCTGGCCGTGCTCATGCTGGATCTGCCTAAGCTGCTCAAGGACGTCGCCGACCGCGACCATTTTCAAACGGTCGGCAAGCTGCAAAGCGCCACGGGACTGTTGTGGTCTTGTGCGATGCCGGCCACCGTAGGCGATCAATGTCAAGTGCTCACCGCGCGAGGCCCGGTAAGGTCGGAAGTGATCGGGTTTTCGCGTGGCGTAGCTCATTTGGTGCCGTTCGACGCTGTTGCGGAAGTGCGTGCGGGCATGGCCGTCGTGCGTTGCGACGAGGGGCTAAGAGCGCCGGTGGGTGATGCGCTTTTGGGCCGCGTGCTGGACGGGCTCGGCCGACCGATGGACAACAAAGGCCCGTTGACGCAGTGTCTGTACCGTCCCGTCCGACTCGATCCGCCGGCGCCGCTCGAGCGCAGCCGCATCAAAAAACCCTTCGTCACGGGTCAGCGCGCCATCGACGGCCTGATGACCTGCGGCTGGGGCCAACGTGTCGGCATTTTCTCCGGCAGCGGTGTGGGCAAAAGCACGCTCCTGGGCGAAATCGCCAAAGGGTCGGAGGCTGACGTGAATGTCATCGCCTTGATCGGCGAGCGCGGCAGGGAGGTGCTCCCATTCCTCGAAGATTGCGTGGGCAAGCGCGGCATGCAAAAATCGGTTGTCGTGGTTGCCACCTGCGACCAAACGCCGCTCATGCGCGTTCGCGCCGCCCATGTGGCTTTGACCATTGGCGACTATTACCGAGAATCGGGGGCCAACGTCCTTTTGATGCTCGATAGTCTAACCCGCCTCGCCATGGCCCAGCGTGAATTGGGATTGGCACTCGGCGAGCCGCCTAGTGTGCGGGGTTACACGCCGTCCGTTTTTCAACTGCTGGCCAACGTTGTGGAAGCCATGGGCAACGCCGAACACGGCAGCATGACGGGGATCCTGACCATTCTGGTCGATGGCGGGGACCTCGACGAGCCCATTTCCGACGCGGTGCGGGCATTGATCGACGGTCACATCGTACTGGACCGGCGCCTGGCGGAACGGGGCCACTATCCCGCCATTCACGTGGGTCACAGCTTGAGCCGGGTTATTGCCGATGTGGCGACTCCAAACCATCTCGCGCTAGCGCGAAAGTTGCGCGCCATGATGGCAACCTATGAGGAAGCGGAAGATCTCTTGCGGATCGGCGCCGATGTGAAAGGAAGCAGCCCCCAGGTGGACCTGGCAGTGGAATTGCGGCCTGCATTGCTGGTTTTTCTCCGGCAAAACACGAATGAAACCACGCCGCTGGCCACCACGGTCTCAGCCATGGAGCGGCTCGCGGGGGCGTGGCCATTCTAAGATTCAAAGGACGCCTTCGTGAAACGCTTCACCTTCCCACTTGACAATGTCCTCAAATTCAAGGAGCGACTGCGTCAATTGGCGGAAATTAAACAAGAGCGGGCGGCCGCGGCTGTCCGCGCGGCTCAGGCGGAGGCCAGAACCCTGCGTGAACAGCTCGATCAAATGTGTTTGCGATTGCAGGACAAGCTGGGTAAGGCTCAGGTCACCACGACCTGGATCGCTATTTATCTCCAATCCGCGCGTCTGGAACAGACCTTGCAAACCGCGGGACGAAAGGTAGAACGCGCTGTCCAGGAACTGGATCTCAGCCACGGCCGCGCGTAAGCAGGCAGCTCTGGAAGTGGAGGTATTGCTCACGCTGCGGCAACAAAAGTGGCAGCAGTTCCGCACCGACGTCGTGCAAGCTTCCCAGGAACGCCTGGATGACCTATCCTTGCAGCGTTGGCTGGCGGCACGAGCGTTGAAGTCAGCGAATGCCGATTTGGAAGGAACCCAGGCATGAAGAAGTTTATCCTGATGCTTGCCTTGATTGTGGTGCTTTTTGGCATCTCGGCCGGTGCTTCGTGGGTTCTGCGCCGCAGCCAGGTCGATGTTGGCGAAACCGGCGAAGGTAAAGAGCCAATTGCCTCCAAGACCACCAAGAACCAGCAGACTCCAGGCACATCTTCCGCACCGTCGATGGAATTGCGAGCGGCTGTCCGCCCTCCTCCTTTTAACGCCGACGTTGAAAGCGCCGCCCAGTTGGCCGCCAATCTGCGCTCGCAAATGGAGGCGCTCAAAACCCGCGAACAGCAGTTCACCGCACGCCAAAAAAGCCTGGACCTCATCTGCCAGGACATCCGCACTGAACGCGCTGCGATCGACGACTTGCGCAAGCAACTCACCGACGAAATCAAGGGTCTGGCTGATAAGGTGGAAACGCTCGAGAAAAAGAGCGGCGACGTGGACCAAAAACGGAAGCAGTTGTCGGAGCAAAAGGAGGAACTTAAACAAAGTGTGGTGAAAATCGAGGATTCGGAAAAGGAAAATGTCAAACGCCTGGCCACCGTTTACGACGCGATGGATGCGGACGCCGCCGCTCAGCACCTGCAGCATATGGCCGACACGGGCAAGATAGACCTCGCGGCTAAAATCCTCAATTCCATGCGCGAACGGCAAGCTGCGAAGGTTCTTGCCCAATTCCCCGACCGCACCACGGTCGTCCAGATTCTGGACAGAATCAAAAACGTCGAAAGGCCATCCAGTCCTCCCAAGGGCGGCCAATGACACCTGTTGCCTTTTTTGCCTAACCCGTTTATTGGGAATTACCAGCATATTCCTTAAAGTCGCTCCGCGTCAATTCCGATACTCCCTTTAGCAGCATTCTGTCTCTGCTGGCCGGGGGAAAGTGCCAGATGAGATCACATAAGGAATGCACACCGGGGGAGCCTCACAATGAAGTCGCCGCAACAAATGCTCGCACCACCGGTGTCGAAGCGCTGGCTGCTCGTCGCAATTGTTGCCGTGCTAACCGTGACGGCTGGATTCGCCTTGCCCAATGCCTTGCCCGCGGTCGCGGAACACCCGAAGGCCACCTCAGTGGCGGAGCCGGAGCCAGTAAGCAAATTGGCTTATGATCCGCCAACAATACCCGATGCGCCGGACCCAAGGGCGATGCTGATGCGCCTGGCTGTTGCCACGGCGTTTGTTCTCGCGTTGTGCGCGGGCACATTTTGGCTCGGGAAACGTTGGTTGGGCGTCGCTTCCAATCGCCACGAGGCCAGCTCCCAACTTCGCCTCGTTGAAACATTGGCCCTTGGCAACCGCTGCTGCGTGCACCTTGTCCATGTCGCTAATCGGCAAGTGCTGATCGCCGCGGACTCGTCGGGTTTGAAATCGGTGGTTTCGTTGCCGGATTTGTTCGAACACACACTTGCCGCGGCTTCCGCTGCCCACTCCAGCCCGGACGAGCGCGCGGCATTGACCGCGCAATCGCTTGAAAACACCGTGGCAACCAATGAGGAGACCGCCCATGGCCGATACAACTAAACTAGTTGAACAGGTGATGCAGTCCGGCGCATACCAAAATCTCTCTCCACCGGTGCAGACCGCGCTTTTCCTTGCGCTCTGGTTTTCTTGCCTGCATTGTTGGTAAGCGTCACTGGCTTCACAAGGATCATTATTGTTCTAGGTTTTGTCCGTCAGGCGGTGACGACACAAAACATTCCACCCAATTCCGTGCTGTTGGGCCTTTCACTTTTTTTGACCCTGTTCGTGATGGGTCCGACGTTCGAGGAAATCAACGAACGTGCCTTGACGCCGTATCTCGATAACAAGGCGACAGGGGCTCAAGCTTGCAATGAGACGACCGCAAGCTTGACCAAATTCATGCTGCGGCAGACACGTCGCCAGGATCTCGCCCTGTTCATCCACATGTCGCGAATCGAACGGCCCGCGGAACCCAGCGACCTCCCCTTCCGTGTCGTCGTGCCGGCTTTCCTGATCAGCGAGCTGAAAACGGCGTTTACCATGGGATTTTGCATTTACGTGCCATTTCTCCTTGTCGACCTGGTTGTCGCTAGCCTCCTGACATCGATGGGTATGGTGATGATGCCTCCCGTTGTCGTATCAGCGTCCTTCAAGATTCTTTTGTTTGTGCTTGCGGACGGATGGCACCTGGTAGCCAGGGCCTTGAGTCTCAGTTTTGCATAGTTGTCCAGCCGGCAATCAGGACAACGTGGGTCAAGGAGGAGGAACATTATGGAAGTGCCACAGGTATTGGAGATCGGCCAAGACCTCCTTTTTACGGCTCTGTTGCTGGTATTGCCAACACTCCTTGCCAGCCTTGGAATCGGTTTGGCATGCAGTATTCTGCAAACAATCACCAGCATTCAAGAACAAACGTTGACGTTCATTCCGCGCATCATTGTTGCCGGCCTCGTGCTGGTGCTGACGATGTCCTGGTCCTTGCAGCTGGCCTTGCATTTCACTGTTAGGATGTTGGGGCATGCCGCGGAGGTGGTTCACTAATGGAGCTTTTTGTTTGGTGCTTTTGCCTGGTCCTCGCGCGCGTGGCCAGTTTTGTAACGTTTTTGCCATTGTTCGGCACGCTTGGCATGCCCAAGCTCGTCAAGGTAGGCCTTGTGTTCGCCTTGACCATGGTTTGGTACGTCCCACTTGCCGAGGAAATCCAAGCCACGCTGTTTTTCGCGCTCTTCGGATTCGTTATCGCTGCTTGGCCATGCCGCGGCCATCGGCCGTGAAGTTTTCCTTGGCGGAATCCTGGGCTTTGGCCTGGGCCTGTTTCTTGTCCCCGTTCATGTGGCGGGTGAGTTCCTTACGCAGGAAATGGGACTTGCTTTTGCCAACCAGGTTAATCCCGCGACCGGCAGCACGTCAAGCCCCTTGACAAGGCTTCTTGAGTACATGGCGATCGCCATTTTTTTCGCAGTCGATGGTCACCATGTGTTTTTGGGAATTTTACATGCGTCGTTTGTTCAGCACCCGCTTTTCAGCTCCCTTCCCAGCATTCCGATTGCTCGGCTCGTCGACGGCGCGGCCATGGCTGAAGAATGGGGTCTGATGTTGGCGGCCCCGGTCGCCTTGTGTCTGCTGGTAACAACAGTTGTGCTCGGATTGTTGACGCGGGCTGCTCCGCAAATGAACTTGTATTCGATTGGTTTTCCCTTGCGATTGGCGGCGGGCTTGGCGGCCGTCGTTTTGCTGCTGCCTGCTTGGGTTGCCGCGGTGGTTAGCGGCTTTGGCCATTTTGCGGAACTCGCGGGCCACTGGATTTGAGCCATGGCGGAAGAAATCGATCAATCAAAAACTGAAGCCCCCACGCAGCACCGCCGCGATGAGGCCCGCCAGGAAGGTCAGGTGGCGGTAAGTTCCGACCTGGCCTCGAGTCTGGTTCTTTTGGCGGGCTTGGTTGCATTAATTCTTGCATCGCGGGCGTTGGGCAACGGTTTACTGGAAGTGGTTCGAGCGGACCTCGGAGGTGTGGGAAGGGACGGCGACCTTAACGGCGAACAAGTTCAAACCATGCTCTCGGGCGTCTTTTGGCAAGCCTTGGAGTTGTTGGGGTTTGTCATGGGTTCGGCATTCGTAACTGCGACGGCGGTCGGCGCTTTGCAGGCCGGGTTTTACCTGGCGCCGCATTTGTTGACGCCCGATTGGGCGCGCCTGTCCCCGGCCCGAGGTTGGGCGCGGCTGGGTTCGACGGCGACGGGAATGAAGGCTTTGGTGTCTATCGCCAAGATCGTCGTGGTTTTCCTGGTCGCCTACTGGATTCTCAAAGGCCGGGCACATGAGATTGGTCAGTTGCAGGAGGTAACCCTCGCCAGTGCCGTGGCCCAGGGTGGAAAGTTGTTAGCCCACCTGGCGCTGGCCGTTGTGGGCACTTTGGTGTTGCTGGGGGGGCTGGATTACTGCTGGCAGCGCTGGCGTTTGGAGCAAACCTTGCGGATGTCGAGACAGGAGGTCAAAGAGGAAGCAAAGCGAGAGGAAGGTGATCCCCTTGTCAAGGTTCGAGTCCGAAAACTCCAACGGGAAGCGGCGGCAAAGCGAATGCTGTCGGATGTGCCGAAGGCGACTGTGGTCATTACCAACCCCACCCACCTGGCCGTCGCGATCCGCTACGATCGCGGCGCCATGCGAGCGCCAAAGGTGCTCGCCAAAGGCGCGGGCTTTGTCGCGAGCCGTATTGTGGAGGTCGCTCGGCGGCATGCGGTGCCGGTGCTGGAGCGTAAGCCTTTAGCCCAAGCGATATTCAAGGCCGTGAAAGTCGGCCAGGAGATCCCCGTGGCGCTTTACCAGGCAGTTGCCGAACTGCTGGCTTACCTATTCCGAGCTCGGGGCGCGTAAAGGAGTCAGCACCGTCATGACGCAGGCCGTCACGGTAGATTTGAAAGCACCCAACCGCTTTGGAGCGCGCAGCGAAGCCGTGCTGTCGCTGGCATTGCTAGGCGTGCTCGTCGTTTTGCTGGTGCCGTTGCCTCCCGTGATACTTGATTTGCTGCTCGCTCTCAATTTGGCCCTGACGATACTGCTGCTGCTAGTGACGTTGGCGGCCACCAAGCCGCTGGATTTTTCCGTGTTTCCCACCCTTCTTTTGCTGCTTACCTTGCTGCGGCTTTCGCTGAACGTGGCCACGACCCGGCAGATCCTGCTAAACGGGCACGCCGGCATGATTGTTGCCGCGTTTGGCAACGTCGTCTTGGGCGGCAATTTGGTGGTGGGATTGGTGGTTTTCTTGATCTTGATTGTCATTCAATTCGTGGTGATTACCAAGGGTGCTGGCCGCATTGCCGAAGTGGCTGCCCGCTTTACCTTGGACGCCTTGCCCGGCAAGCAAATGGCAATTGATGCTGAACTCAATGCCGGCGCTATCGACGAAGGCGAGGCCCGGCGGCGGCGGCAGGTGCTGATTCATGACGCGGAATTCCACGGGGCAATGGACGGAGCAAGCAAATTCGTGCGTGGCGATGCCATCGCCGGTTTGATCATTACGGGCGTCAACTTGGTAGGCGGCATAATTCTGGGCCTGACGAGGGGGATGGACGTATCCGCGGCGGTGCGGGCATACTCGGTTCTCAGCGTTGGCGACGGCTTGGTTTCTCAAATTCCCGCTTTAATTGTTGCGACTGCCTCCGGCATTTTGGTGACCAAAGCCACATCCCAATCCAGTGTTGGCCAGGAAATCTCGGCCCAGGTCTCGGGCAATCCCAAAGCCTTGATGACTGGATCGGTACTATTGGCCGTCCTGGCTTTGACACCGGGCCTTCCCAAACTGCCGTTCTTGCTATTGGCTTTGGGACTTTGGGTCGCCGGCCGTCGGTTGGCTAATCTCAAAGTCCCCGCTGCTGCCGCAACCGCGGACAAAGCGAAGGCGGGCAAGCCGGCAGTCGAAAGCCCCGTTGAAGATTTCCTCCAGGTCGATAGAGCGTGTTTGGAAATCGGCGCCCGCCTTATTCCGCTGGTCGACCCCAAGCGGGGTGCCGGTCTGCTCGATCGGATTGGCGGGCTGCGCAGGGACCTTGGTAAGCAAAACGGCCTTTGGGTGCCCCCGATTCGGGTGCGCGACAACATTCAACTCCAGGCAGAGGGCTATCGAATCCTCATTGGCGGACGGGAAGTGGCGCACGGTCGTAAAGCCTGGCTTTTGGCTGGCTATCGATCCAGGGGGAGCCCGTCTAACCCTCACCGGCGAAGACGCGCACGATCCCGCTTTTGGTTTGGCGGCCAAGTGGATCGCCGAAGCCGACCGCCAACGTGCTGAGATTGGCGGCTATACAGTGGTGGATGCCGTCGGCGTGGTCATCACGCATCTTGGCGAGGCCTTGCGCCGCCACGCCCCCGAATTACTAGGCCGTGAAGACTTGAAAACTCTCATCGACAAGGTGAGGGAATCGGCGCCGAGCTTGGTGGACGAATTGATTCCCAACTTATTGACCATGGGGACGCTGCATCGCGTGCTTGGTTTACTGCTGGAAGAGCGAGTGCCCATTTCCAATTTGACCAGGATTCTCGAAAGTCTCTCTCACCACATCATTGGCACCAAGGACGCGGTGGAATTGACCGAACGGGTTCGGATCGACCTCGGCAGAGCCATTTGCGATCGCTTCAGGGACCCCCACGGCAAATTGCATGCTTTGGTTCTCGATCCCCGACTGGAAATGGAGCTGCGCAGGACTCTGCATGACAAGCAGTTGGCGTTGGACCCGTCCCGACTCGAAAAGCTGCTGGCCCGTTTGGCTAATGATTGGAGAAAATCCGTGGTCCAGAACGTCGAAATCGCCTTGTTATGTGACATGGCGCTGCGCCGTCCGCTGCGGCAACTGCTGACACGTTCGCTTCCGGATTTGGCAGTCATTGCCTACCAGGAAGTGCCGACGGACGTGCTTCTTGAGCCGGCTGCGTTGTTGAAACCCGAAGACCTGGCGTGATTTGATGATGCTGCACAAGCAGCTGGGAAATCACCATGCAATGCGGAACTGACTTTTACAATCAGGAAGCTGCCAAGACCAGGCGAGACCAGCTCATTCTCGCCCATTTGCCGATGGTCAAGCACGTGATTGGCAGATTGGTTGGGCGCTTGCCGTCTAGCGTGGATGCGGAGAACCTGGAGTCGGCCGGCGTTTTGGGTCTTGTCGAGGCGGCAAACCGCTTCGATCCTGAAAGGGGCGTGAAGTTCGAGACGTATGTCTATATGCGAATTCGCGGCGCCGTGGTGGACGAATTGCGCCGCAACAGCTGTTTGTCACAGCTAATGCTGGAGCAGGTCGCATCCGTTCAGCGGGCCTACCGCAAGTTAACGCCCCCCGTGACCGTCGAAGCTCTGAGCAGCGCTACGGGCTTGACGGCAGAGCAAGTCATGGATTGCTTGACGGCCATGCGTCTAGCGCGGCCCATGCCTTTGGATAAACTCGGCAACGCGGCGGAGGTTGAGCCAATTTCAGACGTCGAGCAACCTGGTCACCGCGTGGAAAATGAGGAGCAGCGCGACCTTCTGGCCCGGGGAATTACTTCGCTGTCGGAGCGCCACAGGCTCGTCGTAACGCTTTATTATCTCGAAGACTTGCGGCTAAAGGAGATCGGCGCCGTGCTGGGGTTGTCTGAATCGCGCGTTTCGCGATTGCTTGACGAGGGCTTGTTCGCGTTAGGGGAATTTATGCGGGCACAGGGAACATAACGGACTGGAACGTTTTCGAGAAAGGGGGCATCCATGCAATTGACAGCGCAGGTCGAGCAAGAGACAAGCGGGCGAGGTGTGGTTTCGGGCAAGCTCGTTCGCCTGAGCAGCGAACCGGCGCTAGTTGGCGCACCATCTGCATGTCCCGCGCCCGGCCAACCTACGGTGGAGATGATCCGCGACGGCGATGTGCTGCGGGCTATCGACATTGTTTGCACATGTGGCACACGGACACGTTTGCGGTGCATTTACGCCAAACCTTGATGACAGGAGAGTGACGATGTCCGGGGGGTTGATCATGCTTGACTGCCGCGGCCTTATCAAAACGGCTGCAACAACCGCGCTCCTGCTGTTGGTTTGCGGCTGTGCGATTCCGTCGTGGCTCAGCGACCCGAACGGCTTGCGCCCGGCCGAAACCGTATCGCGCTGGCAGGGCGCGCCCGGAACAGGGCAGCCAGGTTCAGCTCAGCACCCTGACGGAACTCTTTTGGCGCAGCCACGCACGCCGCCGGTGAATGAGCAGATCGCCTTGATGTCCCAGCGATTGGGCAGTGCCGATGACGACCGGCGGGTCCTCACCGCCCGATTGCAGCTTGTCGAGGGCCAACTGGAAGAAAAGGAAAAGGCCCTGGCGTTGGCCACCAAGGAGATCCAGGATTCCACCGCTCAGATCGCCCGAGCGCGGACCGACCTGCAACAGTGGAAAAAGGACATGAAAGTTCTTCGTGACAAGCTTGGCGGTATGGAAAAGGATAACCGTGAAGCTCTGGACGCGATGATTAAAACCCTGGAACAGGTTCTGGAACGAGATAGGGAGCAACTCAAGGGCGACGATCTCCCTGTCCTGGAAGCATTGCCGTTGCCCAGACGCTCCGACGGCGGCGTTAAACAATAACTTCTTATCGCCGGAGCCAACGGCTTGGATCTCGATCGCGCGACGACAGTTGACGCCATGTCGCATTGACTTTGACGATTTTGCGGACAATGCGGCTTTTACCCCTGCCCTGGCAATTGTCACTGCGGTTTTGGCCAGGAAATGAAGCAGAGGCTTCGCTTGCGGACCAGGATTTAATGGGTTTATAGTTGGCACAGGGCCGATACCAATGGGTAAACAGTTGGCAAATTGCAGCCCAGTGGAGTCATGTGTCACCTGAATTAGATGGATACCGCAACGGAGATTGGCCGGCATGGCGACGGAATTTGGTGGAAAAATAACCCGCAAGGGAGGAACTGTAGGGTGGCTGGTGGTCATTCTCGCTGCGCTGTTGGCCATTGCCGGTGGCTTTTCGTTGCCGCTGTACCTCATGCCCGCCGCTCCGCATAAAGCGCCCGTTGTGCCAGAGGAATCGAAGAGGTCTGCTCTTGTGCCATTTGGCGAGGTCGTTGTTAATCTGGGCGAGGAGCGGCTGACGCGCTACTTGCGGGCAAAACTGCTTCTGGTCGTCGACGAAGTGCACCAAAGAACACTTAATGAATTGTTGGCCCAGCAAAAGCCATTTTTGAAAAGCTGGTTGATAAGCTATTTGTCCGACCAATCTCTTCAAGAGGTTAGCGGCGCGGCTGGCGTAAATCGAGTACGCAGGGAAGTGCGAGACAAATTCAACAGCATGCTTTTTCCGGACAATTCGGAACGAATTCAAGATGTCCTTTTTGATGAGTTTGTTGTGCAATGAATGTCGAACGCCACGATTTCGGCAGACCTGGCAAAATCGGCGGAGAGCTTCAACAAACTCTCACCAGCTGGCTTAGGGTAGCCGTTGCCCTGGCATGCAAGAAATGGGCCAAGGTGTTGCCGTTTAAGCTGACCATGACTTGCAAAAGGACTGACGCGGTCCGTCCTGCTGAAGCCTTAGCGCAATTGCCCTCTCCTCCCGTGGCCGTCAGAGTTACGCTGCCGTGCGGGACGACAACGCTTTTTGCCTTGCCGCGGCCAGCAGTGCAGTCATTGGCGGGAGGCCTGTTGGGAGATACTAGCGGGGCAGTCCAGGCAGACGCGGAGTTGACTTCGGTTGACGCTGCCTTGCTGCTGTACTTCATGGACGAGTTTCTTATGCCGGCCCTGGAGGAGACTTCGCCCATGGCCGACCCGATCAGTCTCGCGGTGGAGCGCCTTGAACCTCATCCACAGTGGAGCCGGGCCTTCATGGATGCAGGCAATCTCGTGGTGTGCACATTTGCGATGCACGGCCCATTTGGTGAGCTTCCCTGCCAATGGTTGCTCCCGGCCAGGAGCCTGGTTAGCGTGCTGGGCGACATTGCAGAAGAAGCCCAAACACTCCCGGTTGGATTAAATGTGCCCGCACCAGATATCGCACCGCTTGTTCACGAATTGCCGGTTGAGATCTCAGTCGTTTTGGGCACTGCCGACGTTTCCCTGACACAATTGGCCCGATTGGCGGAGGGAGACATGCTGATTCTCAACCAGCGCGTTGCCGATCCATTGAGCGCGTCGATAGGAGGGAATGAGAAATTCCGAGGTTGGGCCGGTCGCATAGGCGTCACGCAGGCTTTTCAGATTCAATCTCTAACAGACACAAATTGACCATGGCATTATCACCTTCTGTTTCCATACCCCCGAAATCCACGGGCGCAGAGCAGCAACTTCCGGAGAAAACGCCGGCCGGCCCGGCGGCCGCTGCCAACTCGGACGTCGTGGTAAGAACCGCCGAGTTCGCGGCACTGGAGCCTGGACTCGCCGGCGCAGGTTTGGGCTCACTGCAGCACCTGCTAGGCGTGAATGTCACTGTCACGGCCGAACTTGGCAGGGCGACGCGCCCGATTGGCGATGTGCTCAAGTTTGGAGTGGGTTCCGTGGTGGAATTGGGACGCGCCGTCGCAGAGCCTGTAGAACTATTGGTGCAGGGAGTCCGCGTGGCCCGAGGCGAGGTGGTTGTCGTCGATGATCGTTTCGCGGTGCGAATCACCGAAATCGTCGATTCAAAGCGCCGCCACGAGAAATAGCAGATCATGGCCTAACGTCCCACAGCTTTCACCAAACTCGTTCATTTCAGGAATTCCAGCAGATTGGCCTGCTGCAGCACGCTGGCCGTGGCGGCCAAGGTTAGTTGCAGCTGGTTTTGTTCGGCCTGCAACTGGGTAACCACCGTGGGAATATCGGCGCTCTGCAAATTGGACGTCAATTGCTGGGCCGCCAATTGAAGGCTTTGGACATTGCTTTGCTGTCCTTGCAAGAACTGCAGCGTGGCGGATTGCTGGCCAACGCTTGTCAAGATCGCGTTGTTGACGTTTTGCACCTGTCCAATGGTATTGCCAATTGCCGCTGTTTGGTCATGCGCGCTCAATCCAGCCGTGTTGTTGAGGTCGTCGCGCAAGTTTATCAAGACCTGAAATGCATCCGGTTGAGTGCTCTGAAACACCTGGCTGCCGGGATCCATGGTGGCAACGCTTTGCTGCGGACCGACAATTGTTTCGGCAGAGTCCGCGGCTCCATTGTAGGTAACGGTCTGCGGATTGCCCTGGGCATTGACCGACGTAATGGAAAAGGGCTTCGTCTGGGGATCGGCGCCGCTAAACAAATACTGGTTGCCGTTTTGGGTATTTGCCGCGCCAATGAGCTGATTGAGAAGCCCGTTGACCTGATCGGCCAAGGCCTGGAGGCTTTGTGGAGTTTCGGTTGATTGGCTGCCTTCCGTTGCAATTTGCTGGGCTTGCGTCATAATGCTCGACGCCTGGTTCATGGCAGCCACGCCGGCGTTGAGCGTCGCCGTGGCACTTTGGATGTTGGTAAGATATGCACCAAGTTGATCATTCTGACTCTGTGCCGCCATGATTGCCGTCATCGCCGCCGGATTGTCCGAAGGATTGATAACGGCATTTCCGGTCGATGCCTCGGCCTGCAATTGAGCCAGGCTAGCGGTCTGCTGCTGGGTGCTCAACATCGCTTGATTCATCATGGTCGTTAGATTGACGCCGATTTCCATATGCGACTCCGGAAAAATGAGGTCAGGCCCAGTTGTGCGAAGCACCCTCTGGGCCGTTCCGGCAACCGGTGCCTCTAAGGAATGCTCTCTGGTATTATGTGATGTCCATTAACGACGTAAACGTAGCGTCCAACACCGAAAAATAGTGGGCAGCCATCTGATACGATTGTTGGTACTGCGTTAGTTGGACAAGCGCCGTGTTGGTGTCCACACCCGACACGGCTTGCTGCTGGGCTTGGAGCTGCTGTCCAACTGTTTGCTGGGAGGTTTGCTGCGAGGTCAAATTCTGCACACTTGTCCCGACATTGCCGACCATCGACGTCAAATAACCCTGCAAGGACTCGGTGCCATTGGCCAAAAGCGGGGTGTTTTGCAGAGCTGCCAGTTGCTGCAAGGCGCTGCCGTCGGCGGACTGCCCCGTGTGAGACAGGGCCAGATTGTTGGGGTTGGCCGTAAGATTGGGGTTAACAGCGATGGTGTCGGCGCTAGTGCCCTGGAAAAATGAATTCAGACCCAATGCGGACAGCAGACCGGCCGAATCAGGATTGGCCACGACGTCGGTCCCGAAAGAGTCGCCGTTATTCACCGTGCCCGCGGAAAGCTGGACATTGACTCCGTTGACGGTCTGCAATGCCAAGCCCGCCGAGTAGCCGCTGCCAATGTTGAAATTGCCAAGCACGGCCCTTGATTTGTCGGTCACCTGAAGCGACAAATTAGGCGTCACACCAACGGTTCCACTGCCAACAACGGTGAACGTGTATTGGTCGTTGGCGGTGCCGGTGTAGCTGCCGCTGAGTTGCGGCACTGCCGTCCCGGTGTTGGCGGTCGTCTGCGGCGAAGTTGGCAGGCCTCCGGCAAAATTGAAGGTATAGCCTGGTTGGGCCAGCACGCTCAACGTTCCGTTTTGACTATTGACAACCGCCTGAATATTGGGCACTGCGCTTATTGCGGCTGCAACGCCCTGCAAGCTTTGCGTCGCGGGATCGATTGGGACCGCGGTGAGTGTCTGCGCACCTGTCGCGTTGTTGATAACGGTGACATAAAGTGTGCCGGCTTGCGGCGTCGAAGCCAAACCGGCTTGGGCCAGAGGAATGCTGGTACTGGTCACGGGATTGTTACCGATCAGATCGGTGTATGAGCCAGTGAGCGGAATTGCCGTGGCTTGAATTTCGTTGACGCTGCTGATCAATTGCTGGGTGAAGCTGTTGACTTGTTGTTGCAGGGCCGGCACTGCCTGGTTGACAGCTTGCAGCAGGCCCCCAAGTTGGCCATCGGAAATAGTCAGTGAAGCAGTCGAGTCAGCAGCTTGCACTGTAGTGGTGTTGGTGTTTGGATTGGTGGAAATTGTCAATGGGGAAGATTGCGTGCCCTGGACCACGGGAATGCCGCCGATGTTTACGCCGGTCATTCCAGAGCCTTCGTCAACGGTGCTCACGTCGGCGAGCGAGGCCAGATTGGAAATGAGTTCATCGCGTTGGTCCATGAGGTCGTTCGGAGGAGTTCCTGCCAATGTCGCGCTTTGGATCTGGCCGTTCAAGGCGGCGATTTGAGGCAATATGCCATTAATGGAGCCGACGACCTGCTGGGCTTGCGTGTTCAGGCCGCTCTCCAGTTGGTCGAGGCCGCTGCCAACACTGTTGAGTCCATCGGTAAGCGACGTTGCCGAGCTCAGGAATGCCTGCCGTTGCGTCGGATCGGCGGGATTGGAAGACAGCAGAGTGGCCTGGTCGAAGAAACCCTGCAGAAGGTCGTCGAGCGACCCGCTGCTGGGGCTCACCAGCGTCTGCGCTTGCTGCATGGCGCTGAGTTGGGCGGTTACATTCTGCGTTGCGCTGGCGTTGTTGTTGACGGCCTGATCGAGCACCTCACTGATGACGCGCTTGATCGTGGTCACATCCACGCCCGTACCGACGGACTGGCCATCGGACTGCGGGGCCAATTCGGCGACCTGGAGGTGGTAACCTGGCGTATTGGCATTGGCAATGTTCTGGCCCGTAAGGTCCATCAATTGCTGACTCACGTTCAAGGCCGTTAGACCGATAGAAAGCGACGACATCACATCACCCTTGAACTTGCCATAGAGGTCCGCCAGGTCCCGTTTGAACTTTGCCAAGCGGGTTGTAACGGGCGCCGATCGGCTGGCCTTGAATGCGGGCAAATACCTGCTGCACAAAATCCAACAACCACCAGACGACCAATGCGACGCTCTGGTTGGCGCGATCCACTTCCCCAACCAACTCACGCAAACGCACCCGCCTGGACATCAATTCGGCAGCCGAACTGGCCGGCAAGTGTTCGGCGACCAGTCGCAGGCTAACCAGCGCAGGCTGGATCCCCAGAAGGATGCCGACCGCCTGCCGGAATTGGTCGCGCTGCTCGCGGATCGTGGTCTGCACGCACGCCGCATCCCGAATTCCTTCCAGAGCGAGTGTCAGTCCGCAAGGTTCGTTAGCTGTGAGCATATGCTGGAATTGTCGCAGCGCTGCTTGCGTGGCCGTGAGGTGGCGTTCCTCTCGGTCGAGCACTTCCGTGCACATTTGCATCAACCGGCCGACCTCCGACGCTGCCCTGGGGCTGAGGGGATTGGTCATGAGTTAGTCCCTTGGCTTGTAGTTGTTTCTTAACCATGGCACCGATGCCGAGCGCGCCCGCTTTGGCTAGATGCTGGCCGAGGTAAAAATCGAATAGCCCGCCCAGGACCTCGCTGTGGTCCTTTCCGAAAATGCTGTCAGGGCCCAGCGATTCCCTCAATTGCTTGACCATGAGAGATGCGAACAGACCCTCGAATCCCTGGGCGGCGGCCTCCACGGCTTTGCTGTCGCCGGATGACGCCTGAGCCGCCAAAGCCGAGGGGTCGCCTAGCCCCGAAAAGGCAGATGCGCCAGGAATGGTTGCCAGTTCCAAAGCCAGCCTCCTTAGTGCCTATCCGAAAAAGGGGTCAGGCACCGTTGTGCGAAGCACCCTCCGGGCCGTTGCGGCAACGGTGCCTGACCCCTTTTTCGGATAGGCTCTTACATGATTACCAATTCGGCGTGCAAAGCGCCGGCCTTTTTCAACGCTTGAAAAATAATAATCAGATCGCGCGGCGTTGCTCCCAGGGCGTTCAGCGCGCGGGCCAACTCCGCAACCGTCACCGAGCGCGGCAGCACGTGCACCTGACCGCCTTGCTCGGTCACGCCGATTTGCGGCCGCGGCACCACCACGGTCTTGCCTTTGCTGAACGGGGCTGGCTGCGACACGATGGGATCGTCGCCAGTGACGATCGACAGGTTGCCGTGAGCCAGGGCCACCGGGCTGATTTTCACTTGCTCGCCGGCGACGATGGTGCCCGTCCGTTCGTTGATGACGACCCTGGCCGGCACATCCGGTGTGCATTCCAATGTCCCTACGTCGCTAACGAAACCCACAATGTCCGAGCACAGAGCCTTGGGCACAAATACTTGAACCGACCCAGCGTCGAGCGTGATAGCGCTGTTTGGATAACTGGCGTTAATGGCCATGGCAATGGATCGCGCAGTGGCATAATCGGGTTCATGCAGCAGCAAGCGAATTTGGCCATTGCACACGATTTGACCTCGCGCCTCGCACTCCACCGTCGCACCGCCGGGGATTCGACCCACCGTGGGATGATTTTTCTGGGCCGAGGCTCCCCCGGTTTGACCGCCGCCGGAGGCCGCGAAATTGTATCCGCCCAGCAAAATCGCCCCCTCCGCCACGGCATAGTCCACCCGATCCGCACCGCGCAGCGGCGTCATGATGAGAGTTCCGCCCTGGAGGCTAATGGCGTCATCGACGGCGGAAACCGTAACATCAATGCGGCTGCCGCGCCTGGCAAAAGGGCCAAGATTCGCCGTCACCATGACCGCGCAAATATTGCCCGACTTGAAAACCGCGTCACTCTGACTGCTCGCCGTAAACTTGCCTACCACGTCGAACCGCGACAGCATGTCGATGGCAACCTGCTGGGTGAAACCACTTTTGCTTCCCGTCCCTTCAAGGCCGACGACCAATCCAAACCCAACCAACGGGTTGCTCCGAGCGCCTTCGAGGTCCGTAATGTCCTTGACGCGCACTCCGGCATCGGCGCGGTCAGCGGCATACCAAGCAACTCCCAGGCCAAGCATCAACATTGTGATTGCACGTAACATCCGTTACCCCCGCCGTCAAAACGGCCAGACTTTGTTAAAAAACGTGCCAAGCCAGCCGTGACCTGTAAAGCTCGATTCCGGCCCGTGGCCCTCATAGCACACCGTGAAATCCGCGACAAATTGGGATTGAATCATGTTGCCAGGCCCAATATCCAGGGGCCGCACAATACCTGTAACCACTAGAGTTCTCTCTTCTTTGCTAATTACCCGCGACCGTCGGCCCTCGACGACCAGCAGGCCATTCGGCAAGACATTGACCACGACAACTGTCATCCGATCGGCCAGTTTGCGATCGATGCTGGTGTTGGCCGAGCCATCCAATGAGCGTTGAGACTTGAAAAGCGTATCCACCTCACTGGTGAATGATCGGATCATGTTCATACCGGCGGTGGCGTTGGCATTGGTTGCCAGCGAGCCGCCTGCCGCTGTCTGCTTGTTAAGCGCTGTTTTATCGTTATGTGCCACCTCGGTCGATTCATTGACGACAATGGTCAGCAAGTCTCCAACGTTGCGAGCGCGGGTATCCGTGAAGAGATACGCCGATTGCTGATCGCGACGCTCCCAGAGCGATTGCGCCTTGATTTCCGGCGTGCTGGCAAACAATATCAATAATGAAAGACCCAGACCAAACCGCTTCATAGTCGTCCTCCGTGTCGAACCTCACTTGCCGGTGGTTGTTGTGGATTTTGCTCCATGCTTCAGTAACGGCTTAATGGTCCACCTCAACTGTGCCACGAGCCATCACTCTGCCTGAAACGACTCGATTGGACTCCGTGTTGCGGATGCGAATTATTTGACCGATCTTGCCATCTTCCAAGGCCTCTCCAGAGGCGATTAGACGAAGGCTTCCAATGACCGCGATCAGCTTGACGGAGTCCCTGGTCTTGATAACCACCTCGTCCCCTCCTGCGGGTTGATCGAGATCTTCGGCGGTCAGAGTTTGGCCCGGCGCAATTGTGTGCATGGCGTGTTTGCCCAGGAGTTGTTCCGTATAGGACAGCCATTGATCGTTGGACCCAGCGGGACGCCGTTCCACCCGAACGGAGTCGGCCAGCACTGCTTCCCCTGCTTCCATCCGCCGTGTGGTGACGGCGACCTGGCGAAAAAACATAACCTCAGCGCTCACCGTGACCGAGGCCCGGCGTTGTTCGTTCACCATTACGCCGATGTCTATACGCGTTTTGCCGGCGCTAATCGCCACTGGCGGTGTATCGACGATAAGTCGAATTTGATCGTTTGGTGCGATGTCTACAGATGGCAAATGAACGGCTTCGAGCAGGCGGAACTCCAAATCGCCGATGTCCACCTTGAAGCGACGGAGTATGGCATCCTGGGCCGTTTTGATCACGTCTTGCTCACTGAGCGAAGCGGCCTTGATGTCAATCGCGACCTCTGCCGCTCCGTTAACCTTGAACGCACGACCATCAATGCCCGCAAGCTGGATGCGTAGCGCCAGCTGGTTCCGCGTCACCGTCGCCGGTCGGCCGCTGCGCTGAACCTCGGCGATATCAAGCGCCGCAATTCTTTGGCGCAGCCACGACTCCCCGCCTTGCAGGGAAGCCACTTCGGCAACCGTCGCAATGGGTTGGTCCACGATCGCCGTAGGTCGAAGGGTCACCACAATCACATCCCCGCCTTGACCGTCGCTGGCACTGACAGCCATTTGGGCGACGGCCGCCAACGGCCAACAAATGGCCCAGCAAACGGCGATCAATCCGGCCATAACTGAGCTAAACCGGGCCATGCTTCATTACCTCACCAGTTCATTGGTTGAAGAAAGCATCTGATCCGCCACGGTTACTGCCTTCGTATTGAACTCATAGGCGCGTTGAGCCTGGATCATGTTGACCAACTCTCCCACGACATTAACGTTGGATTGCTCCAGGTATCCGCCCCGAAGCTGACCAGTCCCATTGGCGCCAGGAGTTTGGAGCGTAGCGGCTCCCGAGGCGGGTGTCGGAGTATAGAGGTTTTGGCCATCGCTGGTCAAACCAGCTTCGTTGGGAAACCTGGCAATTTGGAGTTGGCCGGCTACAGTTGAAGTGCTTGGCGAGCTTGCCGTCACAACTGAAACAGATCCGTCTGTGCCGATACTGACGGAAATGGCATCTTGGGGAATAGTAATTTGTGGCTGCACCAAGTTGCCGTCGACAGTGACAAGCTGCCGCTGCGAGTTCAAGCTAAAGGATCCGTCGCGCGTGTAAACTGGAGTCCCTCCCGAAGGCGGTTGGATTTGAAAAAACCCATCGCCTTCGATGGCAACGTCCAACGGATTGCCCGTGTTCGTCAAAGCGCCGGTGGTGAACATTTTGGTGTTTCCGGCAATGCGCACGCCGTTGCCGATTTGCAACCCCGTCGGAACCTGAATTCCTTGACTCGACTGAGACCCCGGTTGCCGCAGGTTGGCGTAGATTAGATCCTGGAAATTGACCTGGCTCGCTTTGTAAGCCGTCGTGTTGAGGTTGGCCAAGTTGTTGGCGATATTGTCCAGCACGGTCTGCTGGGCGTTCATGCCCGTGGCACTGGTGTTGAATGCGCGCATCATGGCGATGACTTTCCTTCTTTATGCAAAACCTTGATCTACTGCGGTTTGGTCCCAAGTTGCACGGAATTGGCAAGGGCCTGAAACGCCTTTTCCGCAGCCTCGTAAAAGCGCAGGCCCGTCAGCATAGCCACCATTTCGTTAACAATCTGGACATTGGACCCCTCCCGGTATCCCTGTTCGACACGAAATGACCCTGGATTTGGCTGGCGCGCTCCCGGACCCTCAAATAGCGTTGTTCCCACACGTTGAAGTACGCTTTGATCTGGGAATTCGGCCAATTGCAACCGGCCGACCTCGACGTTGTTGGCGAGAATAGTACCGTCCTTCCCGACGTCGACTCGTCCCGCATTTGGCGGCATCGTGATCCGGCCCCCCTGGCCCCTGACCGGCAGGCCCGACTGGCTTTGCAACTGTCCCTGGGCATTGATTTCGAAAGACCCATTTCGCGTGTAAACGGGACCAGTGGGACCCTCCAGAACAAAAAAAGAACTCCCGGATAGCGTCGAATCCAACGGGTTGCCTGTATATTGCACGGGTCCTGCGTCAAAAGTGGTGTATCCCGACGAAGCCCGCGTTCCGCCCACTGTTTCAGAGCTCGCGGATTGACTTCCGGAAGCGTTTTGTTGAACGGATTCAAACACCAGGCTGTGCCGTCGATAGCCCGGTGTATTGGCGTGTGCCAGGTTTTCGGCCACCAATTCCTGGTTCGCGGCCGCCGCATCAAGCGCCGAAGCCGCGCTGTACAAACCGCGAATCATGATCATCCTCCCTGATGCCAATAACCAACAAAACCCATAGCAAAGGGCATGTCGGCACAGCAGGTTCTATCGGAATAAACCCACTGACTTACGCATTGCTGTGCTGGGAAATGGCGCAAAACCATCCATGGCGCACGAATGGGGCGGTCAATGGTTTTGGGAAGGAAAAACATTCTTGGCAAGAAGGGGATTATTGCGCGTTTGCCGCGGGCAAACAGTTCGGCGGCAAGATAGGAGAGTTGCGGTATTTGGCTGGGTTGCCTAATCTACTAGGCCCTGGCTTGAAAAACGCCTTCTTGACGAATCGGGCTAATCTCGCCCCGCCGCTCTAATTCCACTGCTTGAGCGCGGATGGCCAAGAAACTTTCATGCAGCCCCCGCAACGAATTCAAGGCAGCCACTAGCCTGCTCTCGTTCGGATTGGCCAGACAATCGGCAACGAATTTATAAACACGGCGCAGACTAAGAGCCACTTCCTCGGTTCGTCCTTCCGATGCATTTACCAGTCCTGTCAATCCGAACACACCTGCGGCCAACTGCCGCCGAAGAGTCGCTTGATCGTTGCCGCGAACGGCGGCCAAGGCTCTTTCGCACCGGTCAATCAACGCCTCATAAAGCGCTAGAACGACGTCAATTCGGGTCTGACCGTTGCCGCCCATTTGATTCTGATAGGCTCTATACGGATTCATGGCACATTCCTTTGAATCACCGGTTCGCTATAGCTTTTGTTGTTGCTGATTGGTATTAAATGTCTCATTCAGAAAATTGCCGATGCTCTGCAGTTGGCTAACCGCCGATTCCATTGCTGAGAACTGTGTCACCAGCGATTGCTGCTGAGCCTGCATTGCTGTTTGCTCGGCGGTGATTTGCGAGTTCAGATTAGTCTCTTCGCTTTGATAGTTGTTGTTGATGGACGTCAATTGACCCGTCGAGGGATCGAGGATGTTGTTGAGGACGGATGTCAAAGCTGACGCTAATCCTTGGGTCACGGTGATGTTAGCCTGAGTGCCGGTACCCACCTCGGCCGGGGTCAAATTCACCGCCACGGCAAGACCATTCGTGTTGGCGTTTCCCGAGTTTCCCGTCAACACCTGGCCCACGCCCGTTGCATTTTCCGTAACGCCATTGACGACGAAATTCCCGGCGACGTCGGTCCCGGCGCCGGTTTCCGTGCCGCTAAAGCCGAGCGCCGTCAAAGCATCGCCGCCGCCAATCGCGATCTGGGCCGCCGACCCATAATTGCTTGTAGTCACTGTGAGTTGATTTCCAGTCAAGCCGACTGTCACCGGGTTGCCGGACAAGCTGGCCTGGGCATTGATGGCCGTCTGCACTTCCTGAGCCAATGCTGCCTGGGTGTATGTGCCAGATTGCAGGGTGATGGTACCTGAATTGGTGCCATTTACTGTCAGGCTAAGGGTGTTATTGGAGCTGTCAATGGTGGTCGTCGTGGCTAGACCATTCGTGGCGAGCATGGAAGCCTGGGTCGCCGCTTGAGTAATGTTGACTTCATAGGGCGCCGCGCCGGAGGGTTCCGTATTGTCGGTCGCCGTCACAAAGGTAAAAGCTGGATTGGAGGAAGACCCCGCGGTTCCAAACAAAGCATTGACGTCATTTAGGCTTACCCCGCTCACGTTCCCCGAAAGTACGTTGGTAAGTTGCGTCTGATCCAAGGTGAGCTGATCGTTTTCACCGAAGGTGATGCCAAGGTCGCTCAGGTTATTCATGTTCGGGTTGACGCCGTTGACGACGTTGCCAAGCACGTTCCGCACTTGATCCTGAATCTGCGTGGCCTGGATGTTGCCAAGCAAAATGCCTCCCTGTTGCGTTGACGTGCTATAACTCGTTTGCTGATCGATGTACGACATCAGGTTGTTGTAATCGGTGACAACGGCCTGAATAGCGCTGGACGCCTGGCTAGTGTCGCTTCCGACAGTCAAGGTGACCGGCGTTGTGGGGTCGGCCGCGAGCAAATTCACGGTCACCCCTTGAATCAAGCCGTCAATCTGATTGGTCGCGCTCTGGACGGTCAGGGCGCCGGAGCCGGATCCAACCGTTACCGATGCGTTGGTGGCCTGCTGCACCGTGGGCACATAAGTCTTTACGGAAAACGTTTGGCCGGCCACAAGCGTGCCGGCACTCAGCTGGATCTGCAGCCCCTGGGCGACGTTTTGCAATACGCCGGCGTCGCCGCTGTTAAGCGTGATAGTGCCGGCATTGGCGCCTGTGGAGTCCGCAAAAGAAAGCTCAATGTTGTTGTCAGTGCCAACCGTTCCACCTTGCACCACGGTAAACGTATAGGTGTCGTTGGCGTCGCCCGTGTAGTTGCCGGCGCCAGTGTTCGCGGTCGGCACTGCCGTGCCCGTGTAGTTGCTTGCAGTGTCGACCGGGCCGATGTATGTGGAATCGAACACAGGCTGGGACTGCGCCGCTGTTGTCGGCGGCCAGGCTGTTAGTGATGGTGATGGCGTTAGCCGTGCCGGATTGATTCGCGGTTAAAAGCAGGCGATAGGGTTGATTGCCGGTGCCCGAACCGTCGTCAACAATGCTCGCCGTAACACCTGCGGCCGCGTTGTTGATGGCATTGGCAAGGCCTTGCAGGGTGTCATTGGTGCCATCAATTGTAATGTTGGCAGTGGAACCGGAAGCAGTGCCAACTTGAAACGTGCCCTGAGTGATCTCGGCATTGGGCGAGCTATAACCCTGAGAAGCGATCTGGTTAGCTGTGGCCAAGCTGTTGACAGTAAGACTGTAATTGCCCGGAACAGCCGAGCTTGTAGCGGCGGCGCTGACCAGGCTGGGATCGCTTGGGGTCACTGTCCTGATATTGAACAAGCTGTTTTGGGGTTGGCTGAGGCTGGAGATGTCCGATTGCAACGTTGTCAATTGCGTCTGAATCTGCTGAAAAGCGTTTTGCTGCGATGTTATGCCCGTTACCTGATTTTGAAGGTCGGTGATTTTGTTTTGGTCCGTGGCCAAAAGGTCTTGAATGATCGCGTTGTCATTGAGGCCGCTTGCCAGCCCCGAAAGTTGCAAGGCGCCGGTGTTGGACACGGTGGGAGATACCAGGTTGCCGCTGGAGCCTCCCAGCAAAGTGCTGCCGAGGGAAGAAGAAATGGCACTCACTTCGATGTCCTCTTGCGCACACGTTCCTGTCTGTAATCGGCTGTGCGACAAACTATGACACATGGAGAAGGCTTTAGTCGAGCAGCCGGGAAACTGACGGCGTGTTGGCCTCCGCAAAACGGCAATGTGTAGCGTTTGCGCAACTTGCGCCAACTTCGGCTCATCGCCACGACTCGCGCCGACCGCCGTCCGAGGTCCGCATTAGCTGGCCCCGGACAGCGGTTTTGCGCGGGAAGTAAAGGATTAGCTGAGCTTCTGCAGCAAGGTTAGGATGATTTGGCTGGTCTGGTTCGCGCTGCTGAGAACAGCGGCGCCAGCTTGCTGCATCACCTGGTACTTGGCCATGTTGGAAGTTGCCGCCGAATAGTCCGTGTCGGCAACAGTCGATTCGGCCGCAGTGGTGTTTTGCAGCTGGGTCTGCAAATTGTTCGAATCGCCTTGCAGCGTGTTGTCCTGAAAGGCACCCAAACTCGCTTGCTCGTTCGAGACGTCTTCAATGGCCTTGTCGATTACGCGAATCGCATCCGCCGCGTCGGAAGGAGTGGTATTGATTGTTATGGCGTTCAGCGAAGTGAATGCCGGGTTGACGACGCCCTGGGCGTTTTGCCCGAGAGCCGTGGCTTGAATGTTACCAATGGCAATCGAAGCACTTTGGCCGGCGTTGGAGCCGATTTGGAAAACCAGGGAGTTATTCTGGAAGCCGATCACTTCAGCGTTGGCGCCGACGGTGGACGTGCCGCCATTGGAGCCGAAGGTGAGGCTTAAGCCAGTGGCATTGCCGGAGTTAAAGCTCAGGACATTTCCCAGGCCAGTACCCGTGTAGGTGTTGCCGTTGGTGTCAGTCAACGTTCCGGCCGCGTTGGTCGCAGCGGTGCCCTGGAGATTGCCGGCCGTGGCAATCAACTGTCCGCCGGAATAGCCGACGTCGGTGGCCAGGTTGGCGCTGCTGAAGCCAGCAGTGAAATTGCCTGCTGACCCAAAAGTGTTGGACACCAACTGGAGTGACCCGGCGTTGTCAACAGCGGTGACTCCAGTTTGAGCAGTATACCCGTTGATCGTTTGAACTGTGGCGGCCAGCGTGTTGGCGTTGGTCGAAGTCAGACCGATGCTGACGCCATTGAGGGTCAAGGTGCCATCGTCGGCCGCTATGACGCCGCCGCCGGTGGCGAACGTCGTGGTAGCCGTGGAATTCGCTTTCACCGCGGCCGTGAAGCCGCTCAAAGTGTAATCCCCACCCACCGTGGCCGCGCTCCCGCCCACGGTCACGCCAGTTGGCGCCTGGGTGACAGCAATACCCGCCGAGCCGTCGAGCAAGTTCTTGCCATTGAACTGCGTGGTGTTGGCAATGTTCGTAATCGTGCTGATGATATTGGTCAATTCAGCCTGGTCGGCGTTGAGGGCGTCCTGGTCGTTGGTGCCGGCGTTGGCCGCGTCGAGAGCCAGACCGCGGGCCGTGGACAGCAAGCTGCTGACTTCAGTCAAAGCGCCGTCGCCAGTTTGGACGAGGTTGATGGCCTGGGCTGTGTTTTGCGTGGCCGCGTTCAGACCCGCAATTTGGGCCAATTGCTCCTGAGAAAGGACCAGGCCAGCGGGGTCGTCAGCGCCACTGTTAATCCTTTGGCCGGATGACATCTGCTGCAGCGTCGTGGAGAGATTGTTGGTCGTCTGAGCTAGATTGTCTTGAGCAATCAGGGACGACACGTTGCTTGCAATGGATAACATTCAGTTGGGTCCTTTCAATACGATCTTGGAGTGTGAAATAGGGGCGGGTGAACCTTGCCCTGCCGCGGTCCTCAAAATTCATAATCGAGGCAATTGGCCAGGACTTGCCCCTGCCTGGAAAAGAAAAGCCGTTGTGGCGAAATAGCGGCCGGCACAATAGGGACTTGCCACAAAGGCGATTTGACTTGGGCTTTCGCCATTACCGACAGAATTGGCTTAAACGTCGCTGCCAACATCATGGCGCAAAAAGGCTCAGGTATCGTTGCAGGTCACAGCCCTTAGGCTGCGTCAAACAACGTCACCTTATCTTTATTGCAATGAAACGCCGGAAGCAACTAATCGATGGCTTGAATAATGGCTTGCGCGGTTCGCCCCGCGGCTTCGCTTGATGTATAATAGCCGCTTTGCAACAGCAGAGATGCCCTGGTCACCGCGTCGGCGCGGACATCCGGAGACGTTTGCACAAGCTGAACAAGATTGGCAAGCTCCGGCGAAGGGACATGCGTGGTAGCCTGGACAGACTGGTTGGCTTTGAGATCGGCCTTTTGCACTGCTTCGCCGCTTTCCGCATTCGCGCGGGTTTCTCCCACAGAAAGGCCAGACAGATAAGAGTTGTCAATACGCATTTTGCCATGCCTCCTCTTGTTTTCTCCCTATTAACACAATCGAGTGTTTTCTGACAAACTTGCGAGCTATTCTTGCGCTGGAGAATGGAACCACGATTTGCCGATAATCTCTCACCGGCTTTCCGGTTTTGCCGATCGTAGTGGAAATAACGACAATGTCCAATTCCGTTGCCGCCGAGCCGGTCATCCGTTCAATGAATGAGACCACGCCGTCGGCACAACCCCCGTCTAGCCCAAGAAGTCATGGCCATTCCAAACTGGCCTTTTTGTGGCGCTTTGGGATTCCACTGTTGTGCCTTTTCCAAAGCAGCTTGCTTGCGGGCTGGCTCCTGTTGGCCCGCACCGGCGATCCAGTTGCCTCCGATGTAGCTCAGGAATCAGCCAAGCCCGGTCCCGCGGCGGAAAAACCAAGCGGATTAGCAAGCAAAACCACGGCCAACGCTGAGGAGCTTGATCCGCGCACGGGAGAGGCCTTGCTCAAGGCAGGCAATTACACCGCAGCACTGGAACATTTTCAGCCCGTCGAACCCGGCGCCAAATCCGGCAATGCAGACAGGCTTGCCTTCTGTACAGGGCTTTGCTTGGAAGGCCTGGGACGTTGGAAGGAGGCTTTGGCAGCATATCGGCAGGCGGTAACCACAACGACAGAATCCTCACGTCACAGCCGCTGGGGTGGTAGCTCAGGCACGCATCTGGGTTCGCAAGAATCAGGCCATCGAAGCCAAAAGTCTCCTTTATCCTTTGATACTGCAAGGCGGGCAACCAGGGAAGTACCAGGCCTCTGTTCTCGCCGAAGCTTATTATCTTGTCGGTTTGGCACTTGCCCAGGCGACATCCGCTGATCCGCGGCTCGTTGGGTTGGATGAAACACTCGCGCCTGGCAACGTTGGCAATTGGCCAATTGCTCATTCGTTGGACTGGATCACTCCGGCGCCCGAGGTCAAGGAACGGGCCAAACAACTGCCAACGCCTGTTGCTGTTTTGCAGCGATACGGGTCCAAAGGCGAAGAGCTGTTGTTGCGAGGGAGCACGCAAGAGACCGCGGTCGCAATGCTCGTTGAGACACTTGCAAGTCTAGGAAACCTCCAGGTGAAATGGTCACCCGCCGCCTCCCAACGGATCAATAATCGCAATGCCCAGATCGCTCTGGACGGCGTGCCTTTGCTGGACGCCGTAGTGGCTTTAGGCGCCTGCCACGGGTTGGTGTGCCAAGTCAACGGGTTGGTGTTGGAGGCCACAACCGAGGAAGAAGCACCCAAGGAATCACTCGGCGCATGGCGTCTTGGCGAAACCCGGCAAGCATTGCGGAAAGCGCTGCTTGCGGATGCGGGTCATCCCTTGGCCGCCGCGGCTTATTTGCGGCTTGGCAACGATGAGGCCGTGGCCGGTAAATGGAATGAAGCCATTGCATGGTACGACAGGCTTATCAATGAGGCGCCCCGTTCCGGGAATGTCACGACGGCTTACTTCAATCTTGGCCTTGTGCAGCGGGCTCGGAAGGACCACGCTGAGGCAAGGAAGGATTTTTATCGCGTGGTGGATAGGAACCCCGGGCACGAGCTGGCAACACAAGCACTCGTGCAAATTGGGCTGACGCTAATGACGGAAGGCCAACCGCTCGAAGCCCTGTTGCCTTTGCGACGGGCATTAACGACGGCCCCGGCATCGACTGGCCGCGCGGAAGCGCTTTTGGCAATCAGTGCGGCTTGTTTGCTGGCCGGGAATCCTCAAGAGGCCAACAAACTTTTGACGGCGAACCGCCAATACGTCAGCAATGAGCCGTGGCGAACGACCGCGGCGTTCCTTGACGGATTGGCACGGTTTCGCGTTGCCGCCGCTTCGAAAAAATCCAGCGCGGAATCAGCAGAACTGGTGGCAACCCTGCTGGCATTTCAAAACCATGCGGCATTGGGATGCGTGGGGCGTCTGTTGGCCGGCCAAGCTTACCAGGAATTGGGATTGCCGCAGCAAATGGCGAAAATTTACGAGGACGCTCAGACTACCGCCGCAGGCTCTGTGTCTGAGGAGATGCGCTATCGGTTGGCCGAGCATTTGTGGAGTCAAGGTAAACGCGAGCCTGCTTTGAGCTTACTTCGGGAACTGGCAGTCTTGCCACAAAGCAAGTGGCCATGCGCCGTGCGCCTTCGCCTGGCCGGTATCGCCCTGGAGGTAGGCAACGCCCAGGAGTGCGTCAGAGGTTGCAATGCGCTTTTGACGGAGGGCGCCGGGGCTGAACGGTCGGCGGTGCTTCGTCTATTGGGAGCGGCCTATGAGCATACCGGTGATTACGACAAGGCCGCAAGATGTTACGCCGGTAAACTGCCGGAATGACGCAACGCGGCCGGCAAACGGGCGCACAACGGAATAAGCCGTAAATCCATTAAAGCTTAACTCCATGGCAATCTGGAGTCGATATAGGAACCATGCGCAGACTTAACGGCATTTTGATCATTTGTTGCCTGGGAACCGCGGTGGAAGCTGGCGCGGGCCGACAGGACTTTGCTTCGCCCCAAGTCGAACCTTCGCGCGTGAAACTTGTTTCGGTTGTGGAAGATCCTCCTGCCGCCGCGGATGACCTGGCAGCCTTGCAAAATGTCTTGCTTAGACTAAAAGCCGAGCGTGAGGCGCTGCAAATCGAAGAAACCATCGCCAAGCAGCAATTGCCGTTGCAGCCCGGCCCGGAAGCCCAGGAGCTCGCACAAATGCGGCGGCGCATGGCGGAATTGGTCAACAAACTGGCCGCGCTCAACGCCGCCAAGAAAAGCGGCGACCAGCCCGGTCCCTTCCTAATGCCCCTGCCAGGTTCAACTGAAAAGGGCAAGCAAAGCGGAACCGGCAAGCAAAAGCAGTCCGTGGGCGACAGGGGCGACGGAAAGAGCAATCCAGATGAGAATTTGGACGTTGGCATGCCGGCAGATCCTAGAACCCTGGCGGCCGTGCTTTTCAAGGCTGGAAACTTCGAATTCGCCTTGAAGGCCTATCGGACCTTGAACATGGCGGGCATGAAACCGGACAAGCGCGCGCCTGTTCAGTATTTGATGGCCACCTGCCTTAGAAAAATGGGAAAAATCGAAGAAGCAGCGGGACTTTATCGCGAAGTGGCCAATATGCGCGGCGATGAACAAGTTGCGGCTTGTGCCCAGTGGCAGTTGGTCCATTTGCGCTGGCGGGCCGAATTCGAGGCCCAACTCAAAGAATTGCGAGAACGCGGCCGGGCGTTGGAAGGGCCCTCATGAATCAACAGGCACAACAAATTGAGAGTATTCTCGCCGATGCCTGCGAATTTCAGGCGATCACTTACAGCCAAGCGTTGAGCGTGGCAGAAAACTTATTGGCGGCGTGGAAGCCCGGCAACGACATCGCGTCGGCGCTGCGCGACATCAAGGCCATGATGGACCAAATCGCCACGAGCAACGCCGCTGTCGACAAAGTCAGGCGACAATGGTTGCAAAGCCAGCAGAAACCGAGCGCCGCCCTGGCCGCGTCGTTTCAAGCGTTGACGCGCTTGATCAGTCGCCTGGCCGAGCGAGATCCATGAACTGGAACGCCTGGCAATGATGTGCCGTGACCAGCTGGCGCCTCAATTGGATCAGGTCCACCAAGCGCAAAAATGCAGGGCGCCTACGCGGCCGCAAGCGTCAACCATTGCCGCCGCTAATCATGCCGCGGGAAAGTTCTGACCGGACGTGTTTAATCAGCTCAAATCGGCGCAACAGCCCACCTAAACCGCCCTGCGCGGTTTTTCCATACCGAGCCGCTGCGTAAGCGCGGCAAACGCCCAAGCCGGCTTACGCTCAGGGTGCTTTGCAGCCGAATCGCGCAAGAGCACAAAATTTCACGCACCGTTGAGCATGCGACAATGATTGTCTCGCCGTCCCTTGCCGGGATGGATCAAGCTGTATCCCCGGCCATCGAGTCCCTATCGACGCGGTCAACAACCACGGCTGCCCAAGAGCATCAGCTTGACGGTGTGAACGTGGTAAATCCCGCGGGATTTGCCACGATGCTGATCAATGCAATGGGTTCCCGGAACATCGGGAAGACAAACAAAGCGGCCCCCACCCCAACAACCGACAGCAGCTCATTGGGCACATTCTCCATTGCCCCTGAAATGAAAGCAGCGACCCCTGCCGTCGAGCCTCCGAGTAACAACGCCGCGGATGAATTGAACCTTCCCGATCCTTGCAAAGCGCAACTTTGTTCACCAAACCAGCAAGCGGACGGCACGCAAAAGTGTCCTATCGCGCCGGCAGACCTTACCGCTGAAACGGACGGTGGTGGCCACGGCGCTGCTCAACAAGGCGAGCTTTGTGCGCAAGGTGGGAATGGCGCCAAACTTGACCAAACTGCTGATTATCACGAAGATTCCTTGCAAACAACGGCGGACCCTCCAACTCTTCCAACGGAGGTGGCGCCTGCCTTGGCGCGAAACTTGACTTTAACCGATAAAGGCATTGGAAAGGAATCTGCCGCAGCAGCAATGGATGTATCCGGCACTTCCCTTTCCCCACCAATAGACGCGTTGCATCAAGCAGGGATGTACCCACCCAGCGGCGAAAGTACGCTGGCCGGAACAGCTTTTGCGGCCGCCGGGCAAACAGCAGGCGTCGAGGCCGATTGGACCGGATTACAAGGGCATGAAAGACCTGCCACTGTCCAGTTGCAATTGGAGTCCCCAGACCTGGGATCAGTCCGCGTGCACATTTGTGCAAGCGGCCAATCCATCAGTGCGAGGGTGGTTGTTCAGGATGAATCAACCCGGCAGTTTTTGGAAAACCATGCTGGGTGGTTACGGGATAAGCTGGCGGACAACGGCATAACCTTGACCAAGCTTGTGATCACGCAGGACGGAAGCGGATCATCAGAGCAGGGCCAAAAGCCCCCGTTTGAACAACCCGCGGGCCAACTGCTCCCGCAAATCGGCTCGGTGCCAGCAGCGGCCGGCGTACCGGGCGCCGCCAACGGCCAAACAGCCGTTATTGACGTGATTGCCTAAACCGAAACGGAGTTCAGTCACCATGTCCGTTCAATCTTCCCTTGCTTCGTCGCTCCTGAACGGGGGCACTTCCGTTGGCGGAGCCACTCCGTCGAGCGGAACGACTGGCACGTCTTCAAAGGGTGGGACCTCGACTCTCACCCAGCAGGACTTTCTCAATCTGCTTACGACCCAAATGCAATACCAGGATCCCGAGAACCCTGTCAGCGACACGGATTTCGCGTCCGAGTTGGCCCAATTTACTTCATTGCAAGGCGTCCAGCAGCTCAACACGAGCATCAATCAAATGTTGACGCTGCAGCAGGTGAGCCAGGCGCCAACCTCATCGGACAACAGGTCAGCTTTACTGGCAGCACCGGATCGGGAGCGGCGGGCAACGGCGTGGTGAGTTCCGTGCAAATCAACAATGGCGCGGTCCAGCTAACGGTTGGCAATCAAACCGTTCCATTGAGCCTGGTAACATCGGTAGGGGCAGGCGGAACCGGCGGTTAAAGGAATTCAAAGGCATTTTTAGAATGGATTCGGGAGTAACAACAAATGTCTAGCATTTTAGCGACTGGTCTTACCGGCCTCGAGGCCATGCAGCAAATGCTCAATGTTGTCGGCAACAACCTTGCCAACAGCGATACCACGGGATTCAAGTCCCAAAGTGTCCAGTTCTCCGATCTGCTTTATCAAACGCTCACGCCAGCGACAGCGCCGACGACGAATACCGGCGGCACCGACCCAACCCAGGTCGGCTCCGGCGTCGGCGTGGCTTCCATCACCTCCAATTTGCAGCAGGGCACGCTTGAAACGACGGGCAACCAGCTGGATATGGCGCTGCAGGGCAACGGCTACTTCGTGGTGAACAACGGTTCCCAGGACTTGTATACTCGCGCGGGCAGCTTTGGCGTAAACTCGCTTGGCTACCTCGTCGATCCCGCGACGGGCGATATGGTCCAGCGCTTCGGCATCGTGGGAGAAGGAACGGCCACCAGCCCAGCCTTTCAAACCTCGGGCAATGACAACATCAAGATTCCAACCAGCGCCTGAGATTCCCGGCACTGCCACCACGACGATAACGCTGCAGGGCAACCTGGCAGCCACGGCAACAGGCCCGCTAGCGCAGGTGCTCACATCGAGCCAACCTTTGCAGGCCTCTGGTGCTCCCGCGACCGCCGCCACGCTTTTGAATTCCCTTTCGGACAATACCGCCCCCTACGTGGCCGGCGATTCCCTCACTATTCAAGGCACTACCGCAAGCGGGGCCGCAGTCAATACAACCCTGAGCGTCGGCCCTACCACGACCATTGGCGATATCTTGACTGCCATCAACAGCAACTTTCCCGGCTCAACGGCGTCGCTGAACTCAAGCGGCGACATTGTCATCACCTCCAACACCGCGGGTCCAAGCAGCCTTGCGGTAAACATTAGCGACACCGCTGGCGACACCGGCGGCACCAATTGGGTGAACCACACTCTGTCAGTTACCACAACTGGCAAAACCGGTGACACAACAACCACAGGCATCCAGTTTTATGATGCGCAGGGAAGTCCCCACACTCTGACATTGACCTTTCAAAAGCAGGCCAATGGCACCTGGAACATGACAGGCTCGATTCCGCCGTCTGACGGCACGATGGTGAACGCCACGGTGAGCGGCATTACCTTCAATCCCAACGGTTCGATCAACCAGGTTGCCGGCGCGGGCGGCGCAACGATGACCGTCGCTCTGGCGGGACAGGCGACGCCGCAAAAACTCAGCTTCAACCTTGGCGCCAGCGGCACCTTTGCCGGCTTGACCGAAGTGGGCACCGCCTCCACCGCGACGGCTAGCCAACAGGACGGCTTTGGAGCCGGCAGCCTCAGCTCGGTTTCCATCGATCAAAACGGTGTGATTACTGGGTCTTTCAGTAATGGCCAGGTGCTGCAAATCGCCCAGCTTGCCACCGCGAGTTTTGCCAATCCCCAAGGATTGAGCCTCCAGGGCGGCAACTACTACGCCTTGACCAGCCAGTCTGGCCCAGCGGTTCTTGGCGCCGCCAATGCGGATGGCCGCGGAACGGTGCAGCAAGGTCAACTGGAAGAGTCCAATGTCAACGTTTCTCAAGAATTTACCAACCTCATTATTGCCCAGCAGGCGTATCAGATGAATGCCCACGCCATTTCCACGGGCGACCAGGTGCTTCAAGACTTGGTTAATATGATACAGAATGGCTAATGGGCTTTTGTCGCGATTCAAGGAAAGAACCTAACTGCGCGACGGTTGGAAGAGCCTTGCGTCTTACATGCCGAACATCGCCCGCACACTTCCAAGCAGCGACGGCCGCTGAGCAGGCGGTGGGGACGTTGTCGGCTTGTGCTGCACCGAGCCGTTGGCAGGGGGCGGTTTCGGGTCGGCCTGCCGCGCTGCCGCCACGATGGTTTCGTTCATGATTGTCGGAATTGACCTCGCAAAGGAAGTCTTTTTCTCGGAAGACCAATCGCGGGTCACAAACTCGAAGCCGCGATTGCGGTTCAAGTCGTAGCCAAGTGGATCCTGGCAGCGCTGAAGGTAATTCGCCATGTGATCGGCGGCGGCGACCAGGCCAATCACTTTGTGGTGGTGGGTGGCCTCTTCGATTTCATGATGATAGCGCATCGCCGCCTGGGTGGGAGCGGGCAGATCGTTTTGCTCCGCATACAAGCTGCCCAGGTAGCAATGATCGATGCCCACGACTTCGGCTTCGTGGACCAGAAGGCCTGGGTTTTCCACAAAATCCATGGGATCGCAGTCCGAAAACCTGTGAGGCATCATGACAGCGAGGAGAATGCGGCCCATGTCGTGCAGGAGACCGGCCGCGAATTCTTCACCATGGAAGCCGGTGCAAAGTTCACGATTGAGTCGGCGGCAAATGCAGGCGGTGAGAAAACAGTGGTTCCACAGAATCAGCGCATATCCCCTTGGTCTCAGGGGCGGCATGGTTGAAAACGCTCCGCATGGAAATGGCCAGGATCAGATTTCGGCATTCGCTCATGCCCATGCGGACGACGGCTTTGTCCAGGCTTTCGATGGGCTGACCCCAATTGAAAAGCGGGCTGTTCGCCAGTTTGAGCATGCTGGCGGCCAACGTCATGTCTGTTTCCAAAAGGTCGCACAATTCTTGCCTGCTGGCGTTTTCTTGCTCCACCAATGCCATGGCTTGCTGCGCTTTGGCTGGAAATAATGGCAGTTTACGGAGATCTCCCAGCAAAAGCTGGATGTGGACGACCGAGGAGCTCGAGGTTGATCCAGATGGCTGCTGTGTGTTCATTGGTGCGCAACTTCTCCGTTATAAAAGAGGCCCGCTGCACAAGTCTAGCTCATGAATCATCGCGGGGGCAGTCGCCAAATCCATACGAGAAAATTCCTCCGCGGCCGCCTCAGGCACCGTCTTATCGCCGGTGGTGAGGTGGTGAACATGCAAGCCATTGCATAAAATGTGTTCATGCCTTTAGGCGTTGGACAACTCATCTGGTGATACGTTGATAGGTGCGACTCCAGGCGAGTTGTGCTGTCCAGGCTGCTGCGAGGCATCGTTTATGCGAGGGCGACTGATGCGCTGGTTTCGTGCGGCGTTTGCGATATTGATCGTGAGTATACCTTTAGCAGCAGCTGCGCAGAGGCCGGGCGACGGCATCGAATTCAATCGCGACATTCGGCCCATCCTTGCCGAGAACTGCTTTTCATGCCACGGGCAGGACGGCAGCAAACGCAAGGCGGAGCCTCCGGCTCGACGAACGCACGTCGGCGATCGAAGCCGGCGCGATTGCGCCCAAAGACCCGGCCGCCAGCGAACTGGTGAAACGCATCCATTCCAGCGATCCGAACATCGCTCATGCCGCCGCCGAAGTCGAACCGTCGGCTTAGCGCCGAGCAGAAGAACCTGCTCGAACAATGGATCCGGGACGGGGCTGCCTATGCCAAGCACTGGGCCTTCGTCGCGCCGACACGGCCCGCGCTGCCGACCGTGAAGCGGACCGGCTGGGTGCGTTACGCCGATCGACGCCTTTGTTCTTGCCAAGCTTGAACGCGAAAAACTCGCGCCGTCCCCGGAGGCGGACCGGCCCACCTTGATTCGCCGGCTCTTCATCGATCTCACCGGACTTCCGCCCACGCCCAAGGAAGTTGACGCCTTTGTCGCGGACGCCGATCCCGAAGCTTACGAGAAATTGGTGGACCGCTTGCTCGCCAGTCCGCATTACGGCGAACGCATGGCCCTGCCCTGGCTCGATGCCGCGCGCTACGCCGACAGCAACGGCTTCCAGCAAGACGGCGATACCTGGCAATGGATCTGGCGTGACTGGGTCGTGCAGGCCCTCAATGCCGATCTCCCCTTCGACCAGTTCACCATCTGGCAGCTCGCCGGCGACCTGCTCCCCAATGCCACGACCGAACAGAAAATCGCGACCGGTTTCAATCGCAATCATCTCCTCAACGGCGAAGGCGGCGCCATTGCCGAGGAGCAACGCTGGGTGAACTTATTCGACCGCATCGACACGACCGCGACCACCTGGCTCGGCCTCACCATGGCCTGCGCTCAGTGCCACGACCATAAGTACGATCCGATCACCATGCAGCGATTACTACAGCCTGCTCGATGCCTTCAATCGCGTTCCCGAGTCGGGCATGCCGCAACGCCAATCGGCCCGCATTCGAGTCGCCGCACCCTTTCTGGAACTGCCCACCGAGGAAAACAAGGTTCGGATAAAAAAGTTCGAGACTGAGATCGCCGAGGCCGAGGTCGAGGTAAAGCAGATCGTCGACAATGCCTTCCAGACCTGGCGGTCGAAGCTCGATGACGGCAATTCCGCCGACGCAAGAACCTGCCGGCGCCGCTGACAAAATCCTGGAAACGACCGAGGCCGACCGGTCCGACGCCGAGAAGAAAGCGCTCGAAGCTGGCCTCAAGAAGAACTTCGATGAGAAGGTCCGGGCCGGCGTCGTCGGCAAATGCCCCAGCCGTCGTTCAGCTCGACAAGCCTCAAGAAAAGCCTTGCCGATTACAAAGGCGACCAGATTCCGCGCGTCATGATCATGAGCGATGCGAAGCCGCGTCAAACGAAGATCCTCGATCGGGGCGAATATCTCAAGCCAAAGGAAAAGGTCACCTTCGCTACGCCCGCATTTCTGCCGCCGCTGCCCGAGGATGCGCCGCGGAACCGGCTAGGCTTCGCGCGCTGGTTGATGTCCGCGGAGCAGCCGCTCACCGCGCGCGTGCAGGTCAATCGGCTCTGGCAGCACTTTTTCGGCACGGGCATCGTCAAAACATCCGAGGATTTCGGCGTCCAGGGCGAGTATCCAATCCACGGACCGCTGCTCGATTGGCTGGCTGTCGAATTCCGCGAAGGCGGCTGGAGCATGAAAGCGATCAATCGATTGATCGTGACCAGCTCGACCTATCGCCAATCGAGCAAGATGAATGCCGAGCACCGTGCCCGCGATGCCGAGAATCGGCTTTACGCTCGTGCCAGCCGGTTCCGAATGCCGTCGATGATTCTGCGCGACTGGGCGCTCGCGACATCGGGGTTGCTCGATCGGCGAATCGGCGGCGGCCCGGTGTATCCGTATCAGCCGGACCAGGTCTGGGAGGCTCTGGCGATCACCAAGGAACGCGATTTCACCTATCCCGCCTCCACCGGGCACGGACCTTTATCGCCGCAGCCTGTACACATTTTGGCGCCGCACGGTGAGCCCCGCGAACATGTTCGACGCCTCCAATCGGCAGACGTGCCGGGTGCGACTTACCGACCACGAGCACACCGCTGCATGCACTAACCACCCTCAACGACCCGACCTGGGTGGAAGCGGCCCGCGCACTCGCCCAGCGAAGCATGAAGGCGAGCAGCATGCTGGACGAGCGGCTCGTCTTCGCGTTTCGCCAGGTCGTCGCGCGCCGTCCCACGGAGAACGACCTGAAGAGCACTGCGCCGGGCGTATGACCGCCAGGCCCAGTTTTACGCCGCGGACGCCAAGGCGGCGAAAGCGCTCCTCGGCATCGGCGCCAGCCGGCGCGACGAATCGCTCAACCTCACCGAGCATGCCGCCCTGGCGTCGGTGTGCCTGGCGATCCTTAAACCTGGACGAAGCGTTGACTCGGAATAACGAGGAATGACCGCACATGAGCCACCCCTATTTCGACCATCTCGCCCGCCTCAACCGCCGGCAGTTCTTCGGCTCCTCAGCCACCGGCGTCGGCCTGGCCGCTCTTTCTTCGCTTGCTTGGCGCGGAGACGGCTCGCGGTGGACCGGCATTGCCCGGCCTGCCCCACCATCCTCCCGAAGCGCGAAGCGCGTCGTCGTTCTCTGGCAAGGCGGCGGACCGTCGCACGTCGATCTCTTCGACGAAAAGCCCAACCTTCGCCGCATGGCCGGCCAGGATATCCCCGACCTCCGTGCGCGGCAGCACACGGCTCTCCACGATGTCCAGCGGCTACGCCAGATGGCCCTGCGTGCCCGCCATCAAACCCTTCCGCCGCTATGGCCAGTCGGGCATCGCCCTCAGCGAAATGCTCCCCAACATCGGCGCGCTGGCGGACGACATCTGCGTCGTGCGCAGCATGAACACCGAAGCGGTCAATCATGCTCCCGGCGTGACTTTCTTTCTGACCGGCAGCCAGGTTCCCGGACGCCCGAGCCTTGGTACTTGGCTCGCCTACGGCCTTGGCAACGAAAGCGATAACCTGCCGACCTTTGTGGTCATGACCTCCAGCGATCGCGGCAAGACCTGCGGCCAGCTCTTCTTCGACTACTACTGGGGCGCCGGCTTCCTCCCCAGCCGCTTCCAGGGCGTCCGCTTTCGCAACACCGGCGACCTCGTCCCCTACCTGGCCAATCCCGATGGCGTTAGTCGGGAATCGCGGCGTGCGTTGCTCGACGATCTCGCCGTCATGAATGCCGAGCACCTCGCGGACTTTGGCGATCCCGAAATCGAAACCCGAATTGCCCAGTACGAAATGGCCTTCCGCATGCAGGCTAGCGTGCCCGATCTCGTGAACTTCTCGAACGAATCACGCCGCACTCTCGATCGCTACGGACCCGATGCGCTCGTCAAGGGCACGTATGCCAACAATTGCCTCATCGCACGCCGGTTGCTGGAACGAGGAGTCCGCTTTGTGCAGCTCATGCACGCCGGGTGGGATCAACACAACAACCTTTTCACGCAACTCGAGGCCCAATGCCGCGACACCGAAGGGCCCTCGGCGGCGCTGGTCCGCGATCTCAAGGAACGTGGCCTGCTGGACGACACCCTCGTCGTCTGGGGAGGCGAATTCGGCCGCACGCCGTTTGGCCAGGGAGATCCGTCAAACCCCAACGGCCGCGACCACTTTGGCCGGGCGTTTAGCTGGTGGCTTGCCGGCGGCGGCATCAAGGCCGGAACTGTTTTCGGCGAGACTGACAACTTCGGCTGGAACATCACCGCCGACCCAGTGCATGTCCACGACATGCAGGCCACGATTCTACACCTGTGCGGCATCGACCACACGCGTCTTACATTCCGCTATCAGGGCCGGCAGTACCGGCTCACCGACGTTCATGGCGGGATTGTCCGCGGAATCTGCCAGTGACATCCTCACCCGGCAGAGGCCAGTCTTGCCAATTTGCTTTGCCGCCAATCTTGTGCTAGTTTTTCATCACGTGTGCAGAGTGGCATAACCCTGTCAATTGCAGGCCTACCACTGTCCCCCTGCATTGAACAGGTTTCCGCCACGACAAAGATCGGCGTGTCGTGCATGCCCTTAGGCATGGTTTGTTTTTGGCCCGAGGAGGATGTATTCACATTCCGAAAACATCGCTTTCTTCCATCGACGTCCTTATCGCTGAAGACGACGCCATTACACGCATGACGCTGCGCCGCCTACTCCAAGCCCAAGGCTATCGCTGTGCCGAGGCAGCCGACGGGGTTGAAGCCCTCGAAATCGCCCGTCAAAACCCGCCACGACTTCTCCTGCTAGATGTGATGATGCCCATCTTGGATGGCTTTGAAGTCGCCCGCCAAATGAGGAACGAACCGGCAACTCGTGGCGTGAAAATCTTGTTCTTGACTGGACGAAACGATGAGGGCGCTTGGTCTCTGGCCTGGAAGGCCGGACGCGGCCAGCTTCTCACCAAGCCGATCGACTTTGACTGGCTGCTGGATGTCGTCATCACGGCCCTCAAGAACGGGCGCCCGAAACGGGCTGTTCGTTCAGAGCAACCGCCGACGGATTTAGCCTCCACCAGCCGCAGTCATTGTCGGAGACAACGTGATGCTCACGACTTTGCGCGTTCTCCTCCTCGAAGACAAAATCGCCGATTCCGAATTAACGCTCAATTATTTGCGGCACAACGGTTTTCAGGTGAAATGCACGCGGGTCGACACGGAAGCCGCTTATCAGGCAAACCTGGCAACGGAAATCGATGTCATTCTTGCGGATTATAACTTACCCCAATACGATGCGTTAAGGGCTCTCAAGCTCTTGCGCGAGACCGGCCTCGACATACCCTTTATCATCGTCTCCGGCTCCATTAGTGAGGAGGTCGCGGTCACGTGCATGAAACAGGGTGCAACCGATTACTTGCTCAAGGATCGGTTGGCACGCCTCGCGCCCGCGATCCACGCAGCCTTGGAACAGAAGCAGCTTCGTCATGACAAACGGCGGGCTGAGGCGGCGTTGCACGAGAGCGAGCATCGCTTCCGTTTGCTTGCCGAAAACGCCAGCGATCTTATTTGTCGCCTTTCGCCACAAGGCATTTGTCTCTACGCTTCGCCCGCGTGCCGAGTTCTCCTGGGCCATGAGGCGCGGGAATTGATCGGGCGTTCCATTTGCGACTTTATCCATCCCGACGATACCCTTGCGTTCGGCAAAGCCCAAAGCGTGGTCCTGGCATCGGCGGATGCTTACACCCTTATCAATCAAATGCGCCGCAAGGACGGCCGCTATAATTGGTTCGAGACTACCCTCCGAGCGCTAAGAGAACTTGAAACCGGCACGGCATCCGAGATCCACGCCGTCATCCGGGACATCACCGCGCGCCAGCAGGCCGAGGAGCGCCTCAGGGCTTCCTTGCGTGAAAAGGACGTGTTGCTCCGGGAAATTCACCATCGCGTGAAGAACAACCTCCAAATTATCACGAGCTTGTTGAGTTTGCAGGCCGCTTATGTCCATGATGAGCAAGCACAGACTTTATTCAAGGAAAGCCAACTCCGGATTAAGTCCATGGCCCTGGTTCACGAAACTCTGCATCAGTCCAAAGACCTGGAAAAGATCGACATGGCAGTCTACATTCGCAACCTCGTCAACCATTTGGGCTGTTCCTATGCGTCCCAGGGCGAAGGTGTCAAGGTGAACATCACCGTGAAAGGCGTTTTCCTGGACATTGATACAGCCGTGCCTTGCGCTGCTCATCAACGAACTGGTTTCCAATTCATATAGACATGGTTTTCCATCGGTGATCAAAAAAAGGTCGGGGAGTTTTTCCCGGCGCGATCTATCGAATGCCTCGCGCGGAGAAATTCCTGTCGGTATTTCGCAGCGAACCGTGGGCGGTGAAATCCGCATTGATTTCAACAAAAACCAGGATGGAAAGTTCGAACTTACCGTGGCCGACAATGGCGTCGGACTGCCCGACAGCTTTGACGTCCGGCAAACGAAATCCTTGGGGTTGGAATTGGTAACGGCTTTGACCAGCCAGTTGGGCGGCACCATCGACGCCTCCGACCGGGGAGGGGCCACCTTCACAATCTTATTCGCCGAGCTTAAACCCAAAGAAAGGTAAGGCTATCATGGCCTACGCACAAATCCTGGTGGTGGAAGATGAAGGCATCATTGCCAAGAGCATCCAACATGACCTGAAAGGCATGGGATATACCGTGCCGGCCGTGGCGTCTTCCGGTGAGGAGGCCCTGCGCCAGACCGCGGAAACCATGCCCGATTTGGTGTTAATGGACATTTCACTCCAGGGACTGATGGATGGCGTCGAAGCCTCCCAGCAGATCCGTGACCGATACGACTTGCCGGTGGTTTATTTGACGTCTTACGCCGATGAACTTACACTCCAGCGCAAAGCTGACAGGACCTTACGGCTACTTGGTCAAGCCCTACGAAGAGCGTGAACTGCACACGACCATCGAGTTGGCCCTTCACAACCATCGGCTGGAAAAGTCCCTGCGCAAAGACCAAGAGCAGCGCCACCAGGAGCAGAAGTTGGAGGTCCTCGGCACCCTGGCGGGGGGAATGGCGGGCGAATTCAACAACCTATTGACCGGCGTCCTCGGCAACGTTGGCGTGGTCCTGTCCAATCTGCCAAAAAGCGATGCGAATCGCAGCTTCCTGGTCACCGCGGAGCGTGCTGCTCGGCAAGCCGCCGATTTGATCAAACAACTGCTAGCCTTTTCCGGGCGAACGAAACTTCAACTGGCAATCATCGACTTGAATGACGTCATCCCTAAGACGGTCACCGTCCTTCGCGGTGTCTTGGGCGCGACCATTGCGATCGATTTCCGTCCCGACCCCGGCCTGAGCAACGTGCGTGCCGACGTGTTTCAAATGAATGAAGTCCTCGTGAACCTGTGCCTTAACGCTCGCGATGCCATGCCCGGTGGCGGCCGCATCCTAATTGAGACCACCAATGTCCGAATCACCCGGGATTCCCGTCCTAATTTTTCTAACGCGACGCCGGGAGAATATGCTTGTATTAGGGTCAGCGATATTGGACACGGCGTCCCGCGGGAATCGCGTTCACGGCTTTTTGAGCCGTTTTTCACTACCAAAAAACCGGGAAACGGGTCGGGATTGGGATTGGCTTTGATTTTCGGCATCGTCCAACTTCATGGCGGCTGGGTCGAGTGCTCGTGCGACGTCAAAAAAGGCACCCGATTCGACGTTTATTTGCCGCGCTCGTTTGAGGCAACGGCCAGCGCTAACAATGAACCGCGGGTTTAGGGATCCTCGTGAGCGGCCAATGCGGGACCTCGGTGCAGTGGTCAGCCCTTTCTCGAGTTGTCGAATGTCATGCCAAAACCTCGCGTACCTTCTGGGCCAAAGCGTCCGGGCTGATAGGCTTCTGGAGAAACGGCGTACGGGCATCCAGCATCCCATGGCGGACGACGGCATCGTCCGTGTAGCCGGACATGAAGAGCACTTTCATCTCCGGACGCAGCGGCCTCAGTCGCTCCGATAACTCACGGCCGCTCATTTGGGGCATGATTACGTCTGTCACCATTATGTGGATCAAGTCCTTGTAACGCTCACAAATCAGCAGCGCCTCTCCGCCGTGGCGTGCATCCAGGACATTGTAACCCAGCCGCTGGAGAACCAGCCGCAGCAGCGTCCGGACACCCTCCTCGTCCTCGACAAGCAACACCGTTTCGGTTCCGCGCAACGGCGCCTTGGCGTCCAATTCAACTCTGTGCGAACAGCCCGTTTCCATCATTCGGGGAAAATAGACCTTGAAAGTAGTTCCAATGCCAATTTCGCTGTAAACGTCGACATGGCCTCCGCTCTGCTTGACGATGCCATAAACCGTGGCCAGACCCAGGCCTGTTCCTTGGTCCGGCCCCTTCGTTGTGAAGAACGGCTCAAAAATGTGCTGCTTTGTCGCGTAGTCCATGCCGCAGCCGCTGTCGGTTAAAGCCATCAAAACATACTCCCCGGGCCGCGCATCCGGAATGCCGGCAGTCTGACTTTCAGTAAGCACCGCGTTGGCAGTTTCGATGGCAAACTTGCCGCCACGGGGCATGGCATCGCGTGCGTTAACCGCGATATTCATGATGATTTGCTCCACCTGACCGGCATCAACTTTGGTTTTCCAGAGCTGCGGATCTCGACGGACTGAAAGGGCAACGTCTTCGCCGATCAAGCGGCCGAGTATTTTTTCCATTTCGACGAGAAGAGTATTTAGATCGAGAACGACGGCCACGAGCATTTGCTTTCGGCTTAAGGCCAGCAGTTGCCTGGTCAAGCCGGCGGCACGCTCGCCGGATTTTTTGATCTGCTCAATGTGATCGCGCAACGGATCGCCGGCCCGGAGACTGCGCAGCACGATCTCGCTGTAGCCATTGATGACGGTCAACAAGTTGTTGAAATCGTGGGCCACGCCGCCGGCCAGCTTGCCGACTGCCTCCATCTTTTGGGACTGGCGGAATTGGTCCTCAAGCTGTTTGCGATCGGTGATGTCGGACCACGAACCGACAATTTCCTTGGGGTTGCCCGCCGCATCCCGAAACAGGCGCATCTCGCTTCGCAGCCAGTGGTAGGTTCCGTTTTGATGCCGGAACCGATGCTCGTCGGCAAGCCTGGAATGCGCAACCAATTCGCTTTGGATCCCGCTGAGCGTTCGAGGCAGGTTTCGGGGTGGACTCGCTCAAGCCACCAATTTGGCGCGAATACCTCGGCAATCGGATAGCCCATCATTTCCTTCACATTATCGCTGATCCAGGTGAGCTGCAGCTCTTGTCCGTTGACTGCCATCACGTAAAGCACCGCGGGATTGGAACTTAGAACGTGAGCCAATCGTGCTTCCGCTTCCAGCCGCTCAGCGAATTGCCCCACTTGCTCACCGATGCCGGAGAACATCTGCAACAGGTCTTCGTCGGGTTGAGCAATGTCTTGGCTGAAGAATTCGAATATCCCGTTTACCTTGCTGCCGATCACAATGGGAAATCCCAGACCTCCGCGCAGTCCGTCTTTTGCGGCCGCGGCTGAGCGTGGGAAATTGTTGTCGACGGCGATGTTCGGCACCCAGATCGGTTTGCTGCTGATCCATATGATTCCTGGTAATCCGGCTCCGGGAACATACGTCATGCTGCGGGACGCAGTCTCAAACTCGCCAAATTTCGTCGAAGGGGCCATCCATGTTTCGACGCAGCGGACTACGTTGGTGGCCGCATCCACTGCCCAAACTCCGCCGCACAGCCAGCCTGAACTTTCCCCAACAGCCTGAAGCACTTTCGCGGCGGCTTCGCTCAAAGTGTGTGAGTTTGCCAGGGCGCGGCTCACGGCGAGCAAAAGGGCCTGACGCCGGTCGGCCTGGCAACGCTGTTGACGCAGGCGTTGTTGCTCGAGCGCCTGTTTGATCGACTGCCCGAGTCGTCCCAGGTGGTCTTTGTGGATAAAGTCCGCTGCTCCTAGCCGCAGGGCGCTTACGACCGTTTCCTCACCGATGGAGCCCGACACAAGGATAAACGGGATGTCCCACTCTTTAGCACGGAGCAGGTGCAACGCCTGCAAAGCGTCGAATTGCGGCAATTGGAAGTCGGCGAGGACAAGATCCGGCCTCTCGGCCAATTTGGCGACATAATCGGCTTCTGTTTCCACGCGCTCGAAGGTGAACACCAAGCCGGCTTGACGGAGACTGTGCACCATCAAATGGCTGTCCGTTGGACTATCTTCAACAATCAGGATGCGCAGCGGATGGGCCATTGTTGTCGTTTTCTTCCCGTTTGAAGGCTTGGTCTTGCTAAACGCGGGAGGCCGCACACGAAAATTCAATCGGCGAACTGGTGAAATGCTTTCTCAAGCTGCGGCGCGCAGCGTTTGAAGACTTGCAACAGACTCGGATCAAACTGCCCGGAGCACTCCTCCATCATCATCGTAACCGCGGTGTTGTGGGACAATGCCGGCTTATATGCGCGGCGCGAAACGCAGCGCATCATAAACGTCCGCAATCGTGACCAGGCGCGCGGCCAGCGGAATACTGTCGCCGGCAAGGCGATCGGGATAGCCGAGGCCGTCATAGCGCTCATGATGATGGCGCGTAATGTCGATGGCCATTTTCAAGAAACCCTGGGCAAACCCATGCCGCCTGGCGACTTTCAGAAGAGTTTCGGAACCAATGACGGTGTGGGTCTGCATCAAAGTCCGCTCTTCCGCGGTCAAGCGGCCCGGTTTAAGGAGAATGTGGTCCGGCAAACCAGCTTTGCCGATATCGTGAAGCGGGGCGCAACACACCAGCAAATCGATGAAATTGGCATCCAAGGTGGCGGTGAAGCTCGGCACACCAGTGGCTCCTTGAGCCAGGCAGCGGCAATAGCCTTGCAAACGCAGAAGGCGAGAACCCGATTCGTTATTGCGGTATCCAACCAATTCGGCCAGGGCGAGGACCAAGGCATTGCGAGCGTCCACCAAGTCCTGATCGCGGGCGCCAAGGCTTTTTTCCAACTCGTGATTGACTGTCACGAGGTGTTGGTTGAGGGAATCGGAGCGATCCTGCGCGTCCTTGAGCCGCAGTGCGGCCTCCACACGGGCATGCAACTGCGCCAAGCTGAACGGCTTGCTGATGTAGTCGTCCGCGCCCGCCAGGATGGTTTCGGACATTTCGTCAGACGTCGCCTCGCCCGAAATGATGATGATTTTCAGATGGGGCTGCGGTGGTTTTTCACGCACGTGACGGCAGACCTCCATGCCTGACATCCCTGGCATGTTGATGTCAAGCAGCACGAGATCATAGTGCGCACTGCCCAGAGCTTCCAGGGCCTGGGGGCCATCTTTGGCCGTATCGCAAATAAGGTCCTGCGAACTCAATGCGAGCTGACAGAAATTGCGGAGCTGAATATCGTCATCGACAGCCAGGACGTGGTGGGTCACCTTTCCCATGGAAGCTTGACGCCCCAGAGCGTTTTGCGAGCTGGCAGCGTTTTCCAGCGTTGGGGAGTAAAGGAGGTGGTCCTTCATGTCCAAATTGAGGAACGGCACCATGGCTTGCATTACCGCCTCCGGCAACGCATAACGATCCATGAGATTGGTCGCCATCATCCGTGCCACCACGGCATCCAACTGAGGCGGCACGTCCGGCCGCAATGTCCGCACGGAGGGCGGTGGTTCCGTGAGACGACGAGCCACCTCGAGGGCGATATTTCCCTTGGTTACAAAGGGCGCCTTTCCCGTCAAGCACCAGAAAAGCGTGCCGCCAAGGCCAAAAATGTCCGCGCGAATGTCCACGGTTCCGGCGTTCGTCGCTTGTTCCGGCGCCATGAAGTCCAAGGTGCCCAGCACCGTTCCTGGCTCGGTCATGCGGTGACTTACGTGTCTGGCCAGGCCGAAATCCAACAGCTTGGCTTGGCCTTCAGGGGTCACGCGGATATTGGAAGGTTTGATGTCCCGATGCACAAGCTGATGCCGGTTGGCTTCCACCAATGCGGACGCAACCTGATGAATGAGGTCGCAAGCTTTGCCGATTGCCATCGGACCATCGTTGTTGACGCAGGCCTCCAAATCCTGCCCCGGCACGTATTCCATGACGAAATAGTGCAACAGCGGCAAGTCCGCGTTTGGTCCACGGCACTTTCCTGAATCCATCGCCCCCACAATGTTGGGGTGCTGCAACTGGGCCACTGCGCGCATTTCAATAGTGAAGCGCTGCAGCAAACAGGCATCGTCATCGGCTGACACCGGCAACACCTTGATGGCAACTTGGCGCCGTAGTTCGACATGTTCGGCTTTGAAGACAACGCCCATCGCGCCGGCCCCAATGCGGTCCAGGACGCGGTAATTACCCAGAATCAAGCCAAAAGTCTTGCCGGCCTCGATCCGCCTGGCTTGATATTCGGTCAAAAGGCCGTGTTCCACCAGCGCCGCCAACAAGACGATGAAGTTTGTTTCGTGCGTCATCGCCTCCCGAACCGCACCCGGCAAACGATCCCAATCTTCGGTGAGGACCAGTGAAGTGGAAAGCAGCTCTTCCATGCACTGTTGCGAGGCCGCGGCTTGGCGGTAGGCGACGGTGCGCTGATTGCGGCTCTCGCCCTCCTGTTGGCACTTCGCTAGCATGTAAGACTCCTTGTTAAGGCGAAGGGTTGCCATCGCCCCTTTTTATCGGCTCAAAATCGGCTGTCCGCGGGCTGGAGGCAAGGTACTGGTGCCTTTCATTGGTGACAGGAATCCGCGGGGCACGCGAATTCGTCATCCATTGACTCCGGTGGGAGACCGGATCCAGCGCGGTTCCTTCTTCCTGCGGCCGCCCATTTTCCATGAAGCGCACCATTGCCAGATGCGTGTCGCGAAGCCGCGTTTTTAGCTCCTGGCAATCCTGCGCGACTCCGTGCAGGTCACCATTCTTTCCCTTGGTTTCCAAAATCAATGCTGTCTCGAATGCCGCCCCGGCACACAACGTTGCCGCGTTGCCTTTGATGGCATGGGCGGATTTCTTGATCGAGGTGGCGTCGCCGGCACTGACAGCGCCTTCGAGGTCCGCAATTAACTTGGGGCAACCGGCGACGAAGAGCTCAATGATCTCCATGAGAAACGGCACGTCGCCGTCGACCCTCGCGAGCGCCGCGGTGTCATCCCAGATCCAATCGCATCGCTCAATCGGCGCTGTCATGGCGTTCTCCGGAAGGTGTCGCCGGCGATTGCCGGCCCAATCGAGGAATCAACTTTCATTAACTAACTCCATCATCGTTGCCTTGGATAGGGCCCCATTGCGTCGTGCCGGTGCTGCGGCAAACGACCTGGCCAGCTTCTCCACCGCATCGTACAGCGTTTGCGAGTCAAAGGGCTTTGACAGGTAATCGTCACAACCGGCGGCCAGGCATTGCTCGCGTTCCCCCTTCATGGCGTACGCGGTCATGGCAATGATCGGCAGGTGTTTCCCCGTTTCGTTTTCCTGAAGTCGTATCGTGCGCGTTGATTCGAAACCGTCCATTTCCGGCATTTGCATATCCATCAGCGCCAGGTCGAACGCTTCGCGGGCAAGTATTTCAAGTGCCTCCAACCCATTGTTGGCGCCAACGACCGAATGTCCGCGCATCTCGAGCATGGCGCAGCTAGGAGTCGGTTGACGGGTTGGTCGTCGGCCAGCAAAATGCGCAGTGCCGGCGAGGAAGGCCTGAGCTTTTTATTGTGTTTGTCAATGCCATTCGTACTGCCCGAAGGATCTTTCTTGCCAAGAGCGATCAAGATGGCGTCGAGCAGCTCTTCTTGGAGCACGGGCTTGCGCAGGTAAATGTCAATGCCCAATTCACGAAAGCGCGCTCTATCGTCTGGCTGATCCGTGGAGGTCAGCATGACGATGATAATTCCGTCCAATTCACGCCGCTCTCGGATAAGCTCAACCAAGGCGAAACCGTCGATGTCGGGCATGCTGGCATCGACGAGCAACAAACGAAACAATTGGCCCGATGCTTGCGAGTCGTCCAATGCTTTTAGGGCCGCGCTAGCGCCGTCAACCGCTGTTGCCTGCAATTGCCAGTACTGCAAGATCTCGGTCAACACCGTGCGGTTCGTTGCATTGTCATCGACAATCAGAACCGGCAGGCTGTTCAATTCGTCGATGGGAGGGGGCGTTGACGCGGAGCCTGCGTGTTCGCAGACTGCCAGCGTGACGGTGAAATGAAATGTGCTGCCCTTGCCCGCTTCGCTTTCGAACCAAATGCGGCCGTCCATCATTTCGACGAGATGCTGGACAATGACCAACCCCAGACCCGTGCCGCCGTGCCGCCGAGTATTTGATCCATCAAGTTGCTCGAACGCTTGAAACAGCCTACTTTGCTTTTTTTGCGGAATCCCGATGCCGGTGTCGGCGACGCAGCAGTACAGTTGGACGGTGCCGTCTTTCTGGGAAATCAATTGCACGTTCGCGACCACTTCGCCGTGGTCGGTGAACTTGATGGCGTTGCTCAACAGATTTATCAAAATCTGCCGCAGGCGATCGGCATCGCCGACGAGCGCGTCCGGCACATCCGGGGCCACGCGCAAGGCCAATTCCAGCTTTTTCCCATTGGCGTGCAGCGCCAGGAGCTTCGTGGCTTTGCCGACTGTTTCCCGAAGGCGGAAATCGGCCAAGGTGAGCGACAACTTGCCTGCCTCGATCTTGGAAAAATCGAGGATGTCGTTGATGATCCGGAGCAGTGAGTCCGCGGATTGCTTGAGCAGGCCCAGGTATTCATACTGTTCGGTCGCCAGCGGCGTGTCCATGACAAGTTCCGTCATGCCCAGGATGCCGTTCATGGGCGTGCGGATTTCATGGCTCATATTGGCCAGGAATTCGCTCTTGGCGCGGTTGGCCGCATCGGCGGCCGCGGTGGCTCGGCGCAGGTCGCTTTCCACTTTTTTGCGCTGGGTGATCTCCTGAAAAACCAGGCCCACATAGCGTGGGACGCCAAAAGACGACTTCACGGGATAGTAACTCACAAGCCAGTCGCGCTCATTCGTCGGGTCTACGGGCAAAACCTCGTGGAGCTCAAGATCGACAATCGGCTCTCCCGAGGCGAATACGCGATCCGCGACGGCCTCAATTTCAGGAGCTAGCGCGGGAATGATCTGCCGGAGCGTATGCCCAATCTGTTCGCGACGTGATTTTGGACTGATGGCAGCAAGGCGTTCGTTGATGCGAAGAACACGACAATTCTTATCCAGGAGGGCAAGACCCACGGGCGCCAACCTGTACAGCTGCTCCAACTCCTCGATTTGCTCTTGCGTTGACTGGATGGAGGCTTTGAGCGTCTGGTTGGTATGGAGCAGGGCCGCCTCGGCGCGTCTGCGCTCGATGAATTGGCCGAGCTGACTGCCGATGGCCGTCATCATCTTGAGGGTTTCGTTGTCAGGCTTTCTGATTTCGCGGCCAAAGAACTCGAGGATACCCAAGGTTTCCGTCCCCAGGATGATGGGAAACCCGAAGGCGCCGCGCAGCCCGGCACTGGCGGCCAGCCGCATACGCTCGGAGTCGGCAGCTTGAGCAATATCCTCAACCCAGACTGGCTGGCCGGTGACCCAAACTCGCCCGGGGAAAAAATAGTTCCGTGATGTGGCGGTCGTTCGGGTGATTGCCTCAAACTCGGTGACTTCGGCTAACGGGTCGCGCCAACAATCGACGCAACGCATAACCGTATCGCGCTCATCTAACAGCCAAAGGGCGCCGAAATCCCAGGTCAAGCACTGACACATGGGCGCAGCACCTTGGAGCTTGCAGTGCCAAGCGTGGCTGAATCCGCCAATAGCTGGGTGATCGTATGCTGCGATGCCAAGCGGCGTTCAGCCTGCCGCGCTGCGATCCGCATGCACTTTTTTTCCAGGGCTTGAGCCACCGCCTGGCCAAGCCTCGCCAACTGATCTTTGATGATGTAATCGCTGGCGCCGCCCTGCATGACCTGCACCGCGCGCTCCTCGCCGATGCTGCCCGAAACGATGATGAAGGGAATGTCCAGCTGGAGCTCTTGCAAAATCGCCAGGGCACGCAGGGCGTCGAACTCCGGCATCGAGTAATCGGCGATAATGACCTCAAGGGCCGGTTGCAGCCGCTCCCGATAATCCCGTTCGGTCTCCACGCGAGCGGCCGTCGGATCATAGCCGGCGCGGCGCAGCGCATGCAACATCAACTCGGCGTCGAAGGGATTGTCTTCAAGAATCAGTAGGCGAAGCGGTATTGCCAAGCTGTCGGTCATCGATCATTCCTTAGTCAGGACGGGCAGATTCGGCCGGCTGCTTGTTGACGAGCAGCCAGTAGTAGCCCAATTGCCGGGCGGTTTCGCTGAATTGCTCGAAGTCCACCGGCTTGACGATGTAACTGTTGACGCCCAGCTTGTAGCTCTCGATGATGTCGCGTTCTTCCGCCGACGACGTGAGCATCACCACGGGAATCAAGCGGGTGCGCGGGTCGGCGCGAATCTGGCGCAGCACTTCCATGCCGTCCACCAGCGGCAATTTCTTGTCGAGCAGGATCACGCGCGGGTTCTCGAAGGGGCGGTCGGCGTAGGCGCCGGTGCAAAAGACGAACTCCAGCGCCTCCGCGCCGTCGCGCACCACATGCACCTTGTTGGCGAGGTTATGCTTCTTGAACGCATGCAGCGCCAGCATTTCGTCGTTGGGATTGTCCTCGACCAGCAGGATTTCAACGTTTTTCTCGATCATCGACCGGTCCTTATTCAAGAGTGAAAGAAAAAGTCGCGCCCTGGTTGAGTTGGCCTCGCCCCAGACCCGGCCGCCGTGACGGTGGATGATCCGCTGCACGATGGCCAGGCCCACGCCGGTGCCGTCGTAATCGGCCGCGCGGTGCAGCCGCTGAAAGACGCCGAAGAGTTTGTGGGCATACTTCATGTCGAAGCCGGCGCCGTTGTCCTTGACGAAATAAACCGTTTCCGTGCCGGCTCGGACGGGCTGAGACGCATGCCCGGTTGGTCAACGGCCGCGGCTCCGTTCGGCAGCCAATCTCGATGCGCGCCGCCTCCCGCTTGCGCGTGTATTTCAGGGCGTTGGAAAGCAAATTCGATCCAGACCTGCTTGAGCAGAGTCGGATCGGCCTGACAGGACGGCAAGTCGCCGATGACGATTTCCAGCTGCCGGCCTTCCTGTTCTTTCTGCATCTCCGCCAGGCACAGGCGCACCATCTTGCCCGGGTCGACGGTTTGCTTGGTGAGCGCCAGGCGGCCCAGGCGCGAGAAAGCGAGCAGGTCGTCCACCAGCTGTCCCATTTGCGCGCGTGTTGTCGCGCACCAATTTCAGGTAGTCTCTTGCCTTCGTCCGGCAAGGGAGCGGCATAATCTTCGAGCAAAATGCGGGAAAAGCCGTCGATCGCCCGGAGCGGCGCCCGCAAATCATGGGAGACGGAATAGGAAAAGGACTCGAGTTCCTTGTTCGCCGCCTCCAGTTGCGCGGTGCGTTCCAGGACGCGCTGCTCCAGTTCTTCGTTGAGTTTGCGGATCACCTTGTCCGATTCGATGAGGGTCTCGATGCGCGATTTTTCCACGGAAACGGCCAGGTTGCGCGCTTCCTGCTTGAGTCCTTTGATTTCCGTATCCGATTGCAAGAGCGTCTCTTCACGCACGGCCAGTCCGGCTGTTGCCCCAGCGCGATTTCAGTCCGGCCAAGAGTCTCCTCGCGACGGCTTCCTGTTGCCCCAGGGCGGCGATTTCGCGTGTCCGATTGCAGGAGAGTCTCTTCGCGCACGGATTCCACGGAAACAGCCAAGTCCCGGGCTTTTTGCCCAACGCGGCGATTTCCGTCTCGGATTGCAAACGTGTTTCTTTGCGCACGGTCTCCACGAAAAGAGCCAAATCCCGGGCCTGTTGCCCCAACGCCTCGATTTCCGTCTCGGATTGCAAGCGCGTTTGGTTGCGCAAGCGTCTCCACGAAATTGGCCAGATCGCGAGCTTTCTGCTCCAGGGCTTCGGTTTTTTTGTCCGATTGCAGCAGGGTTTGCTGCCGCGTTGTTTCGACGAACCAGGCCAGATCGCGCGCTTTTTGCTCCAGCGCCTCGATCCGCTCGTTCGATTGTGCAAGGGTCTGCTGGCGCACCGTTTCCACGGAACGAGCCAAATCGCGGGCTTGCTGTTCCAGCGCTTCGATTTGCGTATGCGCCCGGATCACGACGGGTGTGTCGACTTCCTTTTGGCAAGGCATGGTTGTTTCTTTCCTTGTTGATGGAATGCGTGTCAGCTAATTTCCTGGTTTACGCCACAAGCAAAACGCGCTCCCGGAACAGTTCCGGCGGCAGGCGGCTCCCCTGGCTCGAAAACGCGTGTCGTAATGGGAGGTCACGCCGGTTGTTACGAACTCGCCTCGAGTGTTGCCGGCGGCATCGACACCGAGTTGCTTGAAAACAAACAGATCCTGAAGAGTAATGACATCGAGCTCCATGCCGGTCACCTCGGTAATCCTGGTCACGCGGCGGGCCCCGCCGGGCAGCCGTTCCACCTGGAGGATAACGTTGATGGCCGAGGTGATTTGCTGCCGCATGGCCCGGATCGGCAATTCCAAGCCCGCCAGCATAATCATGGTTTCCATGCGGGACAGGGCGTCGCGCGGAGTGTTGGCGTGGAGGGTGGTCAGCGAGCCTTCATGCCCAGTGTTCATGGCCTGCAGCATGTCGAGCGCCTCGGCGCCGCGGCATTCGCCAATGACAATTCGATCCGGCCGCATGCGCAGTGCGTTGCGCACCAGATCGCGGATGGTCACCTCCCCTTCGCCCTCCAGATTGGGGGGCCGCGCTTCAAGACGGCCGACGTGTCGTTGCTGCAGCTGGAGCTCGGCGGCGTCCTCGATGGTGATAACACGTTGGTTCGCCGGGATGAAGCTGGAAAGAGTGTTCAGCAAGGTCGTTTTGCCGCTGCCGGTGCCGCCGCTGACCAGAATGTTTAGCCGTGTACTGACCGCCGCTTCCATGTAACGGCTCATTTCAGGCGTGAACGCTTTCAACGCCAACAGGTCAACGATCCTCAGCGGCCGCTTACTGAATCGCCGGATGCTGACCATCGGCCCATTCAAGGCCAGGGGTGGGATGATGGCATTGAAGCGTGATCCATCCGGCAGACGAGCATCGACCATGGGCGACGACTCGTTGACGCGCCGCCCAACACGCGAGACGATTCGTTGAATGATCTCCAGCAGCTGATCGTCATCTCGGAAGCGAATGGCTTCTTCCTCGAGCACTCCGCGGCGCTCGACATACACGGAATGGGCGCCGTTAATCAGAATGTCGCTGATGCTCTGGTCGCGCAGCATTTTCTCCAGCGGCCCGAATCCGAGCGAATCGTCGAGAATCTCTTCCGTCATCGCCTTTTTTTGGCGCAGAGTGACTGGCTGCTTCTCGGCATCGATGATTTGGTCGATAACGCGGCTCAGTTCCACGCGCTGCCGCTCATCCGGGATCGACCGAAGATGTTCGGGATCGATCTTGTCCACAAGCAGAGCGTGAACGCGTTGCTTCAACTCTTCCAGGTGTTCAGCCGAGTTGCTCTTCGGCGAGCCCTTGGCGGCTGCTGGCGGCTCGGCAATAAATGGCGCGGTTTCGCTGAATCCGCGGACGGGGCGATGCTTCGCGGAGTCTCGGCAGGCCCGGCAGCCTCGGCTTCCTTCGACGGAAACCTTCGTCCCCGGAGTCCCTTGATCAGTTCGCCAAGTTCCATTTTTGCCAATCCTTCATTTCGCCCAGGGCACCCCATTTGGACCGCGCTGACCGAGACTCGATAACCCGCCGCCAAATCCTTCGTGGAAGCATAGCTCTTGAGTTTTATCGCGCGCGTAGGCGCCAGCAGCGTGCCTTGGTGCGGCCTTGCGGAATTTGTTGTGGGATTTCGCCAACAGCTCTTGTCGGGCTTTGTCCTACCTGGCGGCACCAAAGGACACTTAACGTCCATGCACGCCAAGCGCCAAAACATGGACTTGCCTTTATGAAGCACGGGAACACGGAGCGACGGGCCGCGTTAAAGCGGCGACCTGGCTTTGTTCTGTACGACGCGATGCGATTCGGAGCTGGGTTGACAGCGCCGATTTTCAATGACAGAGTTGCGTCAACGTGTCCGACGCGGCAATTTCGGCGGAAAGCAACTATGTTCCCGTTCCCTGTTATCCTGATTGGCGTAAGCGAAAAGCTGTTGCCAATGGTCCGCCAGGAGCTCACCAATGTATCCGCCACGGTGGCGGCGGAGTATCGAGGTGCTGACACGGCACTGGAGGCCCTGCGCCACGAACACGCGGCGAAAAACCTTTTCATCGTGCACTATGAGTCGATCGAGGATGCCAACTGCGTGCGCCGCCTTGTGGAAACGCATCGTGGTTCGCCAGTACTGGCCCTCGTCGATGTTGTGGATCATCCGGAGAACGCGTACGAGGCCAATCGAGCTGGCGCGATGCAAGTGGTGCCCTTGCCCGTGAAGCCCGCGGATTTGCGCCAGGCATTGAATTGTCTCGCCATGCAGCATCGACCGCCGACCAAGGACTGCCGGATTGTTGCCTTCACAGGATCCGCGTCGGGCTGCGGCGCTTCGACGTTGGCCACCAACACGGCCTACGAAATCGCCGTGCAGCGCAAGCAGCACACCGTGTTGATCGAGATTGCCCAGCATATGGGTGTCCTTGAAACCAACCTGGATATCCAACCCGCCTGTGCCCTGTCCGATTTGCTGGCCGATCCGGAGCAGATCGACAATCAATTGGTGCAAACCGCCCTGGTGCGCGTCGCCGACAACTTCGATATTATTGCGGGCAGCCACGGCCTCGGCCCGCCCAGTGCCATTCCCCTCGCCGGCTTGCTGAAGGTCCTGGATTATGTCAAGTCGCTCGCCGAATGCGTCGTTCTCGATGTGCCTTGCACCTATGACGAGTTTCAATTTGAGGCTCTTGGAAGCGCAAGCCACATCGTTCTCGTTGGCGAGCAGAGCATCGCATCTATTCGCACGCTCAAGCTCATCCTCGATGCGCTTCGTCCCGGTCCCGGCCATCACACTTTCCATGTGCTCATCAACCGCTATGACGCCAAGATGGACGGGCTTACCGCCGCGAATCTGGAAAAGGTATTGGGGCTGGAAAGCGTCATTACTGTTCCTGACGATCGCCCCGGGATGCTTGCCGCCGCGAACGGGGGCAAGTTTGTCGCCAGTCAAACCCAAACGCTTCGGCGCTGGCGGGCATCGAACAACTGGTCGACCAATTGATCGGCATCCATCATCCTCCCGCGAAGTCGAGCGGCGTTCGCTTTCTTGGCCGGATCCTTCGCGCTCTGGGGAAATAGAGAGGCATTTGACCATGTCCGCGCAAATCGTCAAGGTACTTCATGTCGAAGATGATGTGATGCAGCAACGCACGATCGCCCATCATCTTCAGGTGCTCCAGGAATACGCATTTGTCATTACCGCCGTGGTCAGCGAAGAGCTCGCGATGGAAAGCTTTCAAAAAACAAGACCCGACCTAGTGGTCGTCGATTACGAACTCGCGGAGGGCGATGGCTTGCACCTCCTAACCCGGCTGCGCGAGGCCGATCCGATCATGCCGATCATTGCGATTTCCGGGGTGGCGTCTTCCGAGATCATGGCACAACTCGTTCAAGCGGTGCCGACGATTACTGCGACAAGCGGGTTTTGAAGAGTGCCGACCTGGCAAAGTCCATCCGATCAAGCCTGCGACGCGCCGAAACAGTGCGTAACAAGATTGCCAGCCGGGCCGCGGACCAATTGAGCCGATTCACGCAGCAGCTGACGGGCCTATGTGCGACTTACGCAGGTAACCTGACCGCGGATTTCACCCAGCAAGTGAACGCCTTGACTAACGATATGACGCTTAGCCGGATTTCGGCGAACGACCTTCAAATACTGCGGAAAAACGTGATTGCGTTACTCGATGCCCATAATGTCCATCATCTGGACTGGAGAAGCCACATGGCCAAACTGTTGCTGCGTGAGATACTCGCGCGCGTGCAGGGCGATCTTGTTTTGAGCGATGAACAACGGGCCTTGCGCCTGTTCAACGCTTGACCAAGCGAGTCACGATCATGTCGGCGGTGACAAAAAAGGCCTGTCGGGACGTGTGCCCCAGATTATTTCGCACAATTCGCGTATCCACGCCTTGAAAGTCATAAAATAGGTTCGTAGCGGATTTGTGCACCGAAACAGCCGCCCAAGGGGTTGTTCTTTTTCCTTTTGCAGCGACGCCATGATCAACATTCTGATTGCTGACGATCACCCTATCATTCGAAGGGGTCTGAAACAGATTGTTGAGGAACAGCCGGAAATGCGGGTTATGGGTGAAGCCCAAAATGTGCAGGAGGTGTTCCAACTCCTTCGCAAGAGGGATTGGGACCTTGTCGTATTAGACCTGAACATGCCCGGCGGCAGCGGTCTGGAAGTGCTCCGCGACCTTAAAGAAATGCGCCCCAGGCTTCCCGTGCTGATTCTCACGATTCATCCCGAGGATCAGTTCGCGAGGCGAGCGTTCAAAACCGGCGCCTCTGGCTATCTCACCAAGGAAAGCGCACCCGAGCAACTGGTGGATGCCATCCGTAAGGCCCATGGCGGCGGAAGATACGTCAGCGCCACTTTTGCCGACCAGATGGCCGAGGCGCTCGGCTCCGAGAGCGATCAGCTGCCGCACCAATTGCTTTCCGACCGTGAGTACGAGGTGCTGTGCCTCATCGGAATTGGCAAAGGCATGACCGAAATCGCCGATCATCTTCAACTGAGTGTGAAGACCGTGAGCACCTATCGGACGAGGCTGCTTGAAAAAATGGGACTGTCCAACAATTGCGAGTTGATGCACTATGCGCTTACCAAAGAACTGAAACAAGCCTAGCCGAAGAGTTTGCGCAATTGCAACCATCCCTTCGCGGTCGTCGGCCAGCGACACCCGGATTGGCTTCATGGAATGGCGCTTTCCGGGTCGATCGGAGCCTGATCTTCAAGAGCGGGCCAAGGAAAATGGACCCGCACAACGGTGCCGGCGCCTGGCTGCGACTCGACGGTCAGAGACCCGCCCAGAAGCTCCACACGTTCTTGCATGATAATCAACCCCAGACTGTCGCCGCGCACGGCACGTTCGTGCGCCAGCGCCACATTGAAGCCCTGGCCGTCGTCGCGGATGCTCAAGGTTAGCTCCTGTCCTTGCTGTTGGAGGTCGATCCAGACCTGCCGGGCTTTTCCGTGCCGCACCACGTTGGTGAGCGTTTCCTGCGTCAGGCGGAAGCAGGCATTCCGCACCATCTCCGGCAAATCGAGCCGAGTAACGTGCGCGGTGAAATGGGCCGGCAGACAGGCTCGCTGGGAGAACCGCACGGCGTACCAGCGGAGCGCCGCCTCCAGCCCGAAGGCATCGAGAACCGCTGGGCGCAGATCAAGCGACATTTCACGGACCTTTTGAATCGCCTGGTCCACGATGCCAATGCTATCGTCAAATTCCAAAGGCGGAGCAGGTTCCAAATGACTGCGCATCATCTTCAGGCTAATGCTGACCGCACAGAGAGCCTGGCCAATTTCGTCATGCAACTCGCGGGCTAAATGGCGGCGTTCGGATTCCTGAACGGCAATCAACTGTCGCGACAGCGAGGCCAGTCGATCGCGACTCGCTTGCAGCTCCGCTTCGCTTTCCTTGCTTTCCGTGATGTCCAGCAGGACCGCGCGACATTCCTGCTTATTGGGGCTAAGGGTGGCATTGATCCGCACGATCCGTTTTGGTTGGTCTTTCGGCTCAATCGTCACTTCGCAGGTTTGCTTGGCGTCCGCGGCAAAGACAAATGCGATGAACGCGTTGAATGCGTGAAGGTCGGCCGCACAGACGAACACCCCGAGGCGTCTGCCTGTCAGCTCGCCGCGTTCAAGGCCCAGAAGGCGCAAGGCGGCCAGGTTCGCCTGGGTTATGGCGCCGGTGGGTCCGAAGGTGAGATAGCCGTCTGGCGCAAAGTCGTAGAGGTCGGTGTAGCGTGCGAGCGCCGTCTCCAACTTGGTCCGCGAATCGCGGAGTTCTTCATTTTGCATCTCCAATTCGATCTGGTGAACTTGCAATTCGTGGAGCAGCCGCTGCATTTCGACGTCTGGCGGCAGTCCGCGACTTTCGGCCGGTTGGCTGCGCAGACGCTCTTCCGCCTGGCGGCGCAGTTCGGCGGCCGTTGCCGGCATGTCCTGATTTTTTTTCATGGGGCGCCGACTTTCGATTCGTGAGGAATCGGAACTTCAGGGGACATCGCTTGAGTTTGGAGGATGGCGGCGTTCTTCATCGAGTTCCTCCGTCTGTTGCTTAAAGCGGTTTTTCAGAGCCGCATGGGCTTTCCGCAATTTCGCCTCCAGGTTTTTCGCCACGCTGATGTCGGTGAAGGTTACCACGACGCCGTCGATGCGGTTGTCCTGCGTGCGATAGGGCATGATGCGCATGGTAAAAAAGCGTCCATCCCGGCCGGAGAGCTGTCTCACCTGTACGACTAGCGTCCGCAGCACCTCCGCCGCATCCTGGGCCAAGTCGGCATAGTCCAGCGTGCTGACGATGTCGGTGATGGGTCGGCCCGCGTCGCCGGGGATCAGCTTGATGATGCTTGTGGCCTGTGCGGTGAAGCGCCGGACTTTCAATTCTTCGTCCAGAAACAGGATGGCGATGTCGGTGCTGTCGAGCAGGTTCTTCATATCATCGCTGGCCAACATCAGCTGCAGGTTCTTGGCTTGCAGCTCAGCGTTGACCGTGAGCAACTCCTCGTTCATCGACTGCATTTCTTCCTTGGAGGTCGTCAATTGTTCGTTGGTGGATTGCAGTTCCTCGTTGGTGGATTGCAGCTCCTCGTTGGTGGATTTGAGTTCTTCCAGGGAGGTCTGCATCTCTTCCTGGATGTCGCGCAGTTCTTCGCGGGCTTGCTGGAGTTCCTGCTCCAAGGCTGGCAGCCGGGCTTCGTCGATCGACTTTCCAGCAGGCTTGCCGCGGGCTTTGCTCACGTGCGGCGACGGCACGTCGGCAAAGGCGATCATCACCATACCCCGAAGAGGCTCAGGCTCGGCAAGCGGCTGGATGGCGATATTGACGATCTGCGTGCCGCCGTCGGTTCCGACCTTCACCCCATTCACAGCGACGGCGACTTTCTGGCGCACCGCCTGCTGGAAGCCTTCGTTGAGCGGGTGGTTGAGTCCCGGGCGGGCCATGGCCAGAAGGTTCCAGTTGGCTTTGCCGGAGGACGGTTCGAGGTATTTCCCGGTTTTCCCGTTGACGTAAAGGATATCGCCGTTTTCGGTGACCAGCACGGCTGGCACGGCCAAAGCGCTGCAAGATCAATCGATCGGCCAGCGTTTGGAGATCAGGGGCTGACGACGGCGCGAGCGGTCTGAATGATGCTTGCGCCGCGCTGGGGCGGGGTTGGGTGAAAGTGGACGGGAACCCGACCTGATCCGCACCTAGAGCCGTTTCGGAGCCGCCGGAAAAGCCGGTTCTTGCCGGGGAGTGCGATAAAGAGATCGCTGGCAGTGCCAATCGCCTCCGCGGTCCCGAGGAAGAGGAATCCTCCGGGATTCAAACTGTAGTGGAAGAGCGGTAGGAGTTTTTTTTGCAGTTCCGGCGTCAGGTAGATGAGCAGATTCCGGCAAGTCAACAGATCGAGCTTGGTGAAGGGCGGATCCATGACAAGACTGTGCGGCGCGAAGATTACCATGTCGCGAATGTCCTTGGCCACACGGTAACCGCGTTCGTCCTGGACGAAGAACCGACGCAGGCGCTCTTCCGAAACGTCCGCCGCGATATTGAGCGGGTAAAAGCCCGCCCGGGCCACGTTGATGGCGTCCTTGTCGAGATCCGTGGCGAAGATCTGCAACGACATTGGATGGCTCGCCTTCATTTTCTCGTGCGCTTCCTTGAAGAGAATGGCGAGGGAATACGCTTCCTCTCCGGTCGAGCAACCGCACGTCCAGATCCGCAAGGGCCTTCGGTCTGGATGGGCTTCCATGAGGACGGGAATAGCCTCGCGCGTTAACTGCTCCCAAGCCGCTGGGTCGCGGAAAAAGCTGGTGACGCCGATCAAAAGCTCCTTGAAGAGAAGTTCCGCTTCCTGGGGATTCTGCTGCAGGTAGCGGACGTAATCGACAATCTTGGCCAGTTGATGCAAACCCATGCGCCGCTCGATCCGCCGGTAGATCGTGCTCTTTTTATAATGCGAGAAATCATGACCCGTCTGCGGAGCGCAGGACGATGATAACCTTTTCCAGGTCACTCTGTTCCTTGTCCGCCAGATCGACATCAACCCGTTGGGCAACCACCTTGGGGCTGTGCTGAAGATAGGCGAGGATCTTGCCGGGCAACTCCTCCGCGGAGGCAATGACATCGGCACATCCGGCGTCAACGGCGCTGCGCGGCATACCATCGTACTTCGCGGTGGCCAACTCCTGCACGAAAACCACGCCGGCTTTTTCCTTGATAGCGCAAGCCGAGCGTGCCGTCGGAACCCATGCCAGAAAGGATTACGCCAATGCTCTGACCCTGCTGGTCATCGGCCAGCGAGCGGAAGAAGGAATCGATGGGCAGGCGCAGGCCCCGCGGCGCGGCTGGCTCAAGCAGGTGCAACACGCGGTGCAAGATGGACAGATCTCGGTTAGGTGGAATGACATAAACGTGATTGGGCCTGACTCTCATCCGATCCTTGATTTGAGCAACAGGCATGACGGTATTTCGTTGCAGCAATTCCGCCAATATGCCTTTATGCGTTGGATCGAGGTGCTGGACGACGACAAACGCGAGGCCGCTGTTTTTCGGCACGTGCTTCAGAAAAAGCTCGAGCGCTTCGAGTCCACCGGCGGAAGCACTATGCCCACAATGCGAAAGGGACGGTTCGCACGGCCCGCGGATTGAGCGGACATTGCGCCACCGACGGAAGACTTTGGTGGGCCGGCGAGGCCTTCGCTAATTCCTTCATGGCACCAATTCCTTTCCTCCATGTTTACTGTTACTACCCGGCCAGGATTCGAACCTGGACAAAGAGAGCCAAAATCTCTTGTGCTACCGTTACACTACCGGGTAAAGAACGCCCTCGTTACAGCATTTTTAGCTGAATCGCCTCCGCCCGACAAGCCGACCCTTGCCTCTTGGCGGCACTTCGTGCGGAATCATGCGGGGCATTTTAACTGGGCGCCTGGCGTTTTTCCAGTTTCTGGAGCAGGTCGCGGATGTCGGTCAAAAGCTGCTGATCCGTCGTCAACCTGGGCGTCTCGGCCTCTTCAGCTTGCTTGGCGTGGATTAGCCAGCCCAGAAACTTAACGATGAAAATAAACAACACCGCGGCCAGGATGAGGAAATTTACCACATCCCCGATGAATGCTCCAACGGGTACGGTTTTGCCGGCGATTTCGAAACCCCATGTGGTGTAGGATTGGTCGCCAGGCAGCAACAGGCCGACCAGCGGCATGATGACGTTTTTCACGAAGGATTCGATGATTTTGGCGAAGGCGCCTCCGATGATGACGCCAACCGCCAGGTCGATGATGTTGCCTTTGAAGGCGAAGCTCTTGAACTCCCCCCAAAACGATACAGCCTTCTGGGCGGGCTTGAACGTGCCTAGCGACTTCAGCGGGTCCATCGGAATTCTCCAGGGATCGTGGTTGCGGATGGGGCATGCTATCCCCACAATAGCGTAGGAGTCAAGGTGTGCTGAAAGAGGCTTTGCCATGCCTGAACCGCCAACGTCAACCAACGGCCGCAAACTCACGCCGGAGCGGGTGTTTCGCGACTATGCGCCCCGCGTTTTCGGCCTGGCCCGGCGCATGCTCGGCAACGATGCCGACGCCGAGGACGTCACTCAAGACGTTCTGCTGCAGGTGGTGCGCAAACTCGACACCTTTCGCGGCGAATCCAACATTTTCACGTGGCTGCATCGGCTGACCGTCAACGCGGCGCTCGCGGTTCGCGCAAACGCGCCCGCCGGCAGGAACACGAGACGCACGACCCGCTCAACCATTTTTTGGAAGATGGCCATCATGGCAAGGCGGTGCGCCCCTGGTCGATTTCGCCGGAGCAGCAGGCCCTCGACGTGGAACGGGGGCAAATCATCGAAAAAGCGATCTCCCGATTGCCGGAAATCTACCGCGACGTCTTTGTGCTGTCTGACGTCGAGGGGCTGACCAACCCGGAAATCGGCGACATGCTGAAACTCAGCCTGCCCGCCGTCAAAAGCCGGCTGCACCGTGGCCGCATGCTGATGCGCGACGCCCTGGCGCCGCACTTCGAGGAGGTGCCCGCATGATGACGTGTCGTGAATGCGCGGAACTGCTGATGGAATACCTGACAGGGGAACTCGATGCCGAGCAGCGCGAGAGCATTCGCGTCCACCTCGAGCGTTGCCCGCCTTGCGTTATCTACGTCGAGACTTATCAGGTGACGATTCGCTTGACCAGGCAATTGCCATGCCCGGAACTGCCGCCGGAAGTCGCCCAGCGGCTGCGGGCGGCGCTGGGGGAGTCCCTGGACTAATATCACCATACCAACCCGAAGCGTAAGCGAGGATCGAGCAGCTCCTCGCTTACGCTTCGGGTTGGTATGAGATGTTACTCAGTCATTGACCGGCCGCAGACGGCTCAAAGCCCACATTGCCGCCTCGCGGACGGTTTCATCCTTATCCGCGGCGGCACGCACCAGTGCGGGCCGTGCCGCCGGGTCACCTAGGTTGCCCAGGGCCGTCGCCGCGTTCCGGCGCATGCCGCTCCAGCGTGGGCGCCACAGCGGCGAGTGCCGAAAAAGGCGGCGAAATTCTTCCTCCCTCATTTCCAGCAGCGTCATCAAATCCAGGCGGCCCGATGGCAGCGACGCGTGAAACGCCGGCTCCGCGCTGGCGGGCGCTTTGCGGTTCCACGGGCAGACTTCCTGACATATATCGCAGCCGAATATCCAGTCGCCCATCGGTTCCCGCAGTTCGTCAGGAATCGGCCCACGCAGCTCGATGGTGAGGTAGCTGATGCAGGCGCCGGGCGTCGAGGCTGCCTGGAGCGGTGAAGGCGTCGGTCGGGCAAGCATCCAGGCAAGCCGTGCAGGTGCCGCAATGGGTTGTGTCATGAGGCGGATCGGGCTGCAAGTCGATGTCGAGCAACAGCGCACCGAGGAAAAAATAACTGCCCATGCGCTTGTTCAGCAGCATGGTGTTTTTGCCAAACCAACCCAGGCCGGCGCGCTGGGCGAAATCGCGCTCCAGCAGAGGGGCCGTGTCGACGACACCGCGGCCGCGGCAGCCAGGCACCTTTAGCTCGATCCACGCCAGCAAATCGTCGAGCCGCCGCCACATCAGCTCGTGGTAGTCGACGCCGCGAGCATACCTGGCCACCTTGCCGCTCAATGCCGGCGCGTCAGCGTCCGCCCTCGCCCCCGCCGGTTTGTAGTTCATGCCGAGCATCACCACGCTGCGAACCTCGGCAAGGATCGCCCGCGGATGCTGTCGTGCCGAGGCCTGGCGCTCGAGGTAGCGCATTTCTCCGGCAAATCCCTGGCGCAGCCATTCCTCGTAGGTTGCAAAGGTGGCGGGTTCACCGGCGGCGGCGATGCCGGCCAACTCGAAGCCGAGGCGGTGGGCATGCTCTTTGATTTGTTCCTCCAAAACCGACATGGTTTTCCCTTGTAATCGCTTGCCGCGCGGGGTACAAAAGTTTTGCTCGTCCTCTGGTTAACGTTGGGCGTTTACCAGCCATGGTTGGGACGAGCGGACTTGCATCAGGGCAGGTCGTGTTTAGGGCCTCTTGGGAGTTTATCACATGCGGATGTTGTTTGGGATTGCGTGTTTGGCGGCGGCGCTGGCAATGGTGACAGGCGGCGACGCCACCGGTCAAGACAAGAAGGACATGCCGAAGTACACGATCAAGGAAGTGATGAAAAAGGCCCACGGGAAAAAGGATGGCGTTTTGAATAAGGTCACCAGCGGCAAAGGGTCGGATGCCGATGCCAAAGATTTGCTGGAAATGTACGTAGCTCTGTCCATGGACAAACCGCCTCAAGGCGATGCCGAAGACTGGAAAATCAAGACCACGGCTTTGGTGGATGGCGCCAAACTGGTCGTCGACGGCAAAAAGGACGCGGGTATCGAGAAGCTCAAAGCGGCTTCCAACTGCATGGCCTGCCATAAATTGCACAAGCCTGGTTAGTTTTGGCCGCGACGCGTAGCGGAAAGCGGCATGTTGCTGCCGCTCTTCGCTGCGCTGTTGCCCCATCATAATTGAGGACTAGCAAATGCTCGACGGGCCAAGTGTGGCAACTGCCCTGGAAAACTGCGGCGTCACGCACGTGATCTGGGTCCCGGACAGTGCGATCGGTCTGTGGGAGCCAGCCATCAAATCTTGTCCCGGCCTGACGCTGCTGCGCGTGTGCCGCGAAGGTGAAGCCTTCGCCGTGGCGGCGGGTTTGTGGCTGGGCGGCAAAAAACCTGTTGTCTTGATGCAATGCACGGGCCTTTTCGAGGCCGGCGATTCACTGCGCAATATCGTCCATGACCTCAAGCTGCCGCTTTTCTTCGTCGTCGGCATTCGCAACTATTACGCCCATCTGGAGGGCGCCACCGCCGATACTTGCCCAGTCTTCACGGAGCCGATTATGCAGGCCTGGAAGATTCCTTACAAATTGCTCGACGGGCGCATTCACGGGGCGGCCGAATTGGCGGCGGCCTACCGTCAGGCTCAGACGGAAAAGCGCGCCGGGGCCGTGCTGCTCGCGGAAGGAGCACCGTGATGATGACTCAACGTCAAGCGGTGGAGGTGCTGGTTCAGCATCGAGCCCAGCGCATCGTGGTGACCACGATGAGCACCGCCGGCATCTGGCCGCAGCTGTCGGATTCCCCGCTTGATTTCGCTTTCCTGCCGTCGGCGATGGGCCAGGCGCCGGCGCTGGGACTCGGACTGGCGTTGGCGCAACCCGACCACGGCGCCCTAGTGGTCAACGGCGACGGCTGCATGCTGATGAGCCTTGGCAGCCTGGTAACGCTGGCCAATCACCCGGCTAACATCGTCCTGGTCGTCATGGACAACGGGATTTACGAGGTCACCGGCGGCCAGGCGCATGCGGGCGCCGGCCATACCGATTACGCCGCGTTGGCCAAAGCGGCCGGCCTGGCGAGGGTTTACGCTTTTGACACGCTGGAAGCCTGGCAACGTGGAGCCGCCGAGGCGATGACTGGGCGTGGACCGGTGGTGATTTGGCTCAAGGTGGAAGCGCGCATGGGCCAGAAAACGCCCAAGGCGCCGCGGACGATGGCGGAGCAAATTGGCCGGCTTCAGCGGGCGCTTACCCCGTGACATAAAAGCCTATCCGAAAAAGACGGTGCAATCATGAATGGCGTGCTTAGCCTGATCCTTGGTGGAGGTCGCGGCACTCGCCTTTATCCCCTGACCATGCTGCGCAGCAAGCCGGCCGTGCCCATTGCCGGCAAGTATCGCCTCATCGACATCCCCATCAGCAACTGCATCAACAGCGGCTTCAACCGCATCTATGTGCTGACGCAATTCCTCAGCGTCAGCCTGCACCGCCACATCGCCAACACCTACAAGTTCGATCCGTTCAGCCAGGGTTTCGTCGAGGTGCTGGCCGCCCAGCAGACCAACGAGGCGGCCGACTGGTACCAGGGCACCGCCGACGCCGTGCGTCAGCAGATCCGCTATGTGCATGAGGACGGCTGCACCGAGGTGCTGATTCTGTCCGGCGATCAGATCTACCGCATGGACTTTCGGGCATTTGCTCAAGACGCACCGCGAGACCGACGCCGACGTGACCATTGCCGTCCTGCCGGTGACTGCCGAATCGGCCGGCGGCCTGGGCATCATGCGGCTCGACGACACTGGCCGGGTCATTGGCTTTGTCGAGAAGCCGCAGACCGCCGAAGCAACTCGCCCCGCAGCGGACGCCGGCCGAGTGGATGGAGCAGCGCGGCATCCCTTGCCGGGGCCGGCATTACCTGGCCAGCATGGGCATTTATCTTTTCAAGCGCGGCGTGCTGTTTCAGCTGCTCAACGCGCCGCCGCTGGCCACCGATTTTGGCCGGGAAGTTTTCCCGCGCACGCTCAAAACCCATCGTGTCCAGGCCCACCTGTTCGACGGCTACTGGGAAGACGTCGGCACCGTCAAAGCCTATCACGAGGCCAGCCTGGCCCTGACCGCCGAGCATCCGCCCTTCGATTTCCACAGCTCCGAAGGCGTGATCTACACGCGCATGCGTTATTTGCCGGCTTCGCGCATCAGTGGCGCCGTCCTGGATCAATGCCTGGTCAGCGACGGCTGTGTCGTGCGCTCGGGAGCCAAGGTGACGCATACGGTGCTGGGCGTGAGCACGCGGATCGGCCGCAATGCCGTCGTGCGCAACACCGTGGTCATCGGCGCCGACCGCTTCGAGACCGACCAGGAGCGCGCGGACAACAAACACCGCGGGGTGCCCGACCTGACGGTGGGCGACAGCACCGTGATCGAAAACGCGATTCTCGACAAGGATTGCCGCATCGGCAGCAATGTGCGCATCGTCAATCAACGCCAGGCGACGGAGGAAGAGGGGAAGAACTATGTGATCCGTGAAGGGATCGTGGTGATTCCCCGGGGGGCGGTGGTGATGGATGGAACGACCATTTAACAGCTGCCTGGAGTAGAACGGAATTTATTCCGTTCTTTGCTGGGAACGGAATAAATTCCGTTCTTTGCTGGGAACGGAATAAATTCCGTTCTACGACCGTATAAGCCGATGACAGAACAAACTTCCCCTTGACAAATTAGACATCACGTCTTATCATCTCACTCCTAGTCAATATGTCTAGGAGCCTTGCCATGCCGCGGCCCACGCAGGATGTCACCGAAGCCGAATTGGCGGTCCTCGAAGTTCTTTGGGACCAGGGCCCGAGCAGCCGCCGCCAGATTGCCGATGTTCTCTACCCCGGCGGTAAGACGGCGCAGTACACAACCGTGCAAAAACTGCTGGAACGGCTCCAGGCCAAGGGGCATGTCGTCGACCGTGCCGCCAAGCCCGTGCGCACTTTCGAAGCCACGATAAGCCGTGATGCACTGATCAGCCGCCGGTTGCTCGATGTCGCCGACAAGCTCTGCGACGGGTCGGTCACGCCACTTCTCATGAATCTGGTCAGGGCGAAACAGCTTTCGGAGCGCGAGTTGCAAGAGTTGCGAGATCTCGTCAAGCAATTGACCAAGCAAAGCAAAGATAAGGGCGGAATTCGCTGAAGGGAGAAATGCCATGGAGGCACTGCTCACAATCGGATTGTGGAACGCCGTCGGAGCCAGCGTACTCGCGGTTTTGGCTGCAAGTGTGGGCCTGGTGTGTCGGCGGCCAGCCGTGCTTCATGCTCTTTGGCTGCTGGTTTTGCTCAAACTGGTGACGCCGCCGTTGTGGTCGGTGCCTATCAAGTGGCCGACCGATGAGCCTCCGCGCGATGAAGTCCATACCTTTTGGTTGAAGCGGCTGCCTGACGTGGCGGCGGATTTCGCGGTCTTGCCCCCAGCTCGGCGCCTGCGTGAGGAAGCCCTGGCGGAGCCGGATTTCGCACCGGTCCCCTGGCATTGGCCGTGGGTGCAGTCGGTCGTGGTCGTTTGGGCGACTGGCACGCTCTTGTGCTGGAGCATTACGGTTATTCGCGTCGTCCGATTTCGCCGAATCCTCCGCCGTCTCGAAGCGGCGCCGGACTGGCTGCAAGAGCACGTGCAAGGCGTTGCCACATGTCTTGGTCTGCGCCGGATTCCCGTTGTCCACCTTGTCGGCGCGCCGATTTCACCCATGGCGTGGGCTCTGTGCAAACCGGCCAGGCTGCTCGTGCCTAACGGGCTGTGGCGCCGCTTGAGCGACGGCCAGCGCGATTTATTGCTGGCGCACGAACTGGCCCATCTGCGGCGTGGCGATCATTGGGTGCGTCTGCTGGAACTGTTCGTTGTCGGCCTTTATTGGTGGCATCCCGTGGCCTGGTGGGCGCGGCGGCGTCTGCAGGAGACGGCGGAGCTCTGCTGCGACGCTCATGTTGTGGCCGCTTTCGCCGAAGCCGCGGCTGATTATGCGGCCACGCTGGTGGAAAGCGCGGCTTTTCTTTCTGGGCATGTGTCGCCGTTGCCCGTCGGAGCAAGTGGTCTTGGTCCCGTTCCTTTATTGCAAAGGAGAATTACGATGGTCTTTCAGGGCAAAATTCCTCAACGAATGTCCCGGAGCGGATTCGCGTTGGTGGTGGCTTTGGCCGCGGTGCTGCTGCCGCTACGGCCTACGCAGGCTCAAACGGCCGATGACGCAATCTCGCAGGCCGTGAAGATCGAAAACCCGCAAGCGGAAAAAGAATTGAACATTGCCAAATATTGGGAGCGGACGGGCCATCCGGGAGCAGCGCTTTTTTGTTACGAGGTGGTCAAGCGCCGCTATCCAGGGACGCCACAGGCGCAACAGGCGGAAAAAAAAATCAGCGAATTACGCGAGAAAGCGCTGTCATCGGCCCAGCTAACACCGCCTCCCGAGCAAGATCCGCCCGGAAAGCCATCGCAAGAACAGCTGCCGGCCAATTCCAACGACAAGCGCATGAAGGAGCTGGAAGGAAAAATCGACGCGCTGATCAAAGAACTGGAGGCGTTGCGAAGGGAAATGAAGGACAGTGAATCTGCCCCGGCCAAAATTGAGCCGTCCGATGTGGTACATACTATGAAGAAATATAAGCTTGTGGGCGACATCCTTGTGGTATATGGGCCCGGCTATAAGCTCGATGTCGGGGTAGATACGAGTAAGCCACTGCCCAACGGCGCCATCGTATTGCAATGCGGGGAGTTGACCGTGCGCACCCGCGACCACAACCAGAGCGACCCCGTCACCAGGAAGCCCAAAATCGTGCAAACACAATCTATGCAGGCCAACAAACGCGTGCAGTGCTGGACCCCCGAGCTTTTCATCCAGGCCGACATGGCGGAATTCGACGATGTGCAAGACATCATCACCTTCCGGAGCAATCCGGGCAACCTGGCCAGCGTAGCGCGGCGAGTCGGCGAACAGGGCAGTGAGCCGCAATGGACGACCGGCACGACTATCCGTTACAATCGCAAAACGACGAGGGTGGAAGTGGAAAACAGCAGAGGCACGGGAGGCTAAGAGCCTTGTGGCGGCACGTTTGTAACGTGCCGAATGATGGAAAACCATGCAAACCGGCACGTTACAAACGTGCCGCCACAGTTTCGCAGACAGAATCTTAGCCGCGATAGGAGTTGACCGTGCAGACGGTGTTCTTCGCTTGCCGCAAAAACTTGAACCCGAAAGAATGAACAACACGAGCGACCTAAACTGGTGTGCAATAGACGTCACGGCGTGCTCCTGAAAAGAAAAGCTGCGGCTAACACTTTTCTATTCCAGCGAACACGCCTTTTTCGCGCTTGGATTGCGGGCGGAGCCCGCGCTATGCGTCGCGGCTTAACTTCAGTGGGTCGCCAATTCTTGCGCTTTGTAGCCGCCGCGAGCCCGGAAGTAAATGATCAAACCCAGATAACAAAGCAACATCGTAAAGGGCAATACCGCGGCGACCAACAGCACGTTTTTCCCAGCGTGATCCTTGATTTCGTCATATTGTTTTTTGTCCGCGGCGGTAAGCTTCTCGACTTTGCCGCTATCCAGATCTCGATACGGCCCAAAAACGCTGATTTTTTCTTTGTCCTCAACCAATGTCTTGTGGAGGCCGGGATTCTCTTTTTGGAGATCCTTGTCGATGTCGCGATCCTGGAGATTGCCCAACAACGCCGTCCCAAGCACGCCCACGGCGAGCATGCCCACGCCACCCATCGTGTTTAGCGTCAGCGCACCGCCCTTCGGAAACTGCTCGGAAACGACGCCCAGCATGGTGGGCCAGAAAAAAGTCTTGCCGAATCCGTAAAGTGTGGCTGCCAACAGAATCATGGCACCGGTCGCAAACGACAGGCTTATCAACCCCAGACAGGCGATAGCGGAACATACCGCCAACAAGCCCAGCGGCGACAGCTTGTGCACGATTGGCCCGGCGAAGAAACGCAACACCATCATAATAAACGACGTGTACACCAGCACCCAACCGGCGTCCAGACTCATCGCCTTCATTTCGCCGTCCATCAGCGGCGTGATCCAGCTGTCGGTGCCCAACTCGGTGATGGCTAACGGAATCATGACGAAAAGGAGGAAAATGAACATCGGCCGGCCAAGGGAGCGCACGTAAAGGCCATAGGCCACCAACAACATTCCGCCGACGATCAATTCAACCTGCAAGCTCCACTCGAACACCCGGCCTACCTCGCTGACCATCAAAGCCACAACCACCAAACAACCGAGAATGCCTGCTTCCCGTAGCATGTCCCTGTAAGACACGCCGGCCGCCACGCGTTCATTGACCGGAAACTTGCAGCCCAGCATCAGAACCGCGTAGGATAACACTGGGATCAGGATCAAGCCAACTTTGACCTCCCACCTGCCTAGCCAAGGTTGGCCGGTCGAGGTCGCCAACGCGCTCAGACCGATGGTAAGGACGCCCCCCAACACCAGACCACCGGGCCAACCGGCGTGAAGCATGTTTAGCCACTTCGTCTTATCACGAGAAAACATCGTGGCCACGATGGGATTCGCAAATGCCTCGACCGTCCCGTTGCCAAGTGCCACGATGAAATTGCCGAGGTAAAGCATCCAGTAACCATTTCGCTGACCAGCTTTAACGGCGTCGGTCGAGGCGTCGGGGCCTGCCAACACCAGCGGCGCGGCCATGGTTATCGCGGCGGACGCCACGTGGCAGATGAATGCAAAAACCACTGCCCGGCTATATCCAATCTTGTCGATCACGAGGCTAAAAAGCACGATGCTGATGGCAAAAGGCCACAACCCGACACCAAAAAGCTCGCCCTTTTCGGTCGCGTTTAACCCAAATTCGGTCGCCCATTGGTCCATGATCATGGCCCGAATGATGAACCCAAATGCAGTGGCCACCAGCGCGACGAAGCACGCCAGGAAAAGCCGTTTGTCGTTGGAGCTGTTCATGTTCCTGTTTCTGTGGAGAGAGAACACCGCCACTTCTGGCGGCAGTTGCGCACCCAAGGCGACTTCATCCCAAAGCGACAAGCCTAAGCGAGCATGGGCCTTGTGTCAATAACCTGTTTTGACTTCGGCAAAGAAAACCTTGCGGGCTGGGCAAAGGCCTCTTTCTGCCCATCCTGGCAAATCTAGCCAATCCTGGTAAAGTCCGGCGACTTTTACGCCGAATGAAGATGTGTTGACCGGCGGCGGCCTGGAAAGCACACAGCACCCTGACGAGGAGCATCCACGATGACGTGCATCAAAAAAGCGCTGATGGTAACGATGTTGACGACCATGCTCGGTCTGTGGGGCTGCTCGCAGAGCGGCACCCCCAATTCCGGCAGCGCTCGGCTGCGCGAACTTGAGGCCAAGTCGGCCCGGCTGGAAGATGATTACAAAACGGTCGTGACCGCCCGCGATCAGGGCCGCAAGAAAATCGCCTCGTTGGAAGAGCAACGTGCCCAGCTGCTGCAGCAGGTCGAGGTGCTTGAGCGCATCACCAAGGAACGTGACGAACTCAAGCAGCTGCTAGCAAACCGCACCGCCGAGCGTGACACGGCCCAGAATCACCTCACGCAGTTTACGCGCGATCTGCAGGGCCTGGTCAACAAGGTCGAGCAAGCCGCACGCGCGCCGGCCAGCCCCCCGGCTACGCTCCCTCAGTAAACAAAAAAGGAAAAAGGAAATGCGGCTGGCGCATTTCCTTTTTCCGCGCTGTTTGGCCGTTTTTCTCGCTCATTGGTCCATTTCGATGATGGCCTGCTCGCGCAGCTTGCGGATCATGCTGCGGCGTTCCTGCTCGAAGACCTCGTTTTTCAGCTTGTTGCCGATCATGACCTGGAGCTTGTCGTCCAGCGGCATCGGGCCGGCAACGTCCCGCTTGAGCAAGCGGAAAACGTGAACTCCCGTGGTCAGCTCCACCATGGGGCCGAACTCGCCGTCCTTCATGGCGAAAAGCCATTTTTCCAGCTCCACCGGCCTGATGTCGCCTTTGTTCTCGCCGACGCCGGCGCCCTTGAGACTGGCAGCCTGGCCATCGTCGAATTCCAGCAGCTTGGCGATGTCCTCGCCGCCGGCCCAACGCTGGCCGACCCGCTGCGCGAACTGGCGGGCGTCGTCCATCGTCGGGTGTTTTTGACCCACGGCGATGAAGATGTCCTGCCACTTGACGCGGTCGAGCTGCATGAATTCATTCTTGTGCTTTTCGTAGTAGTCGCGAATGTCGTCGTTGCCGATCTTTGTCACCATGGGGAAGATGCAGACCTTGCAATACTCGTCGGCAATGTACTGACGCTCGATCATGCGGTGGAAAGTATCCAGAGTCGTACCTTGCTTCTGCAGCACGACCTTGAATTCCTCGATCGAATCGAGCTTTTGCTGCCGCATTCTGTTCGCCGACCTTTTTATTGACCTCTTTTTTCGCTTTTTCTTTCAGTTGGACAAGAAATTTCTCGTTCTTTTCGAGCTTGCGCAGGGCGTCTTGCATGATCAGTTCGCTATCGATGAGACCTTCCAGGGACAGTTTAACGTACTCCTGCAGTTTTTCTTCGCGTTGCGAAGGAGGCAGTCTGAGCAACTGGCCCATGAGGCTGTTCAAAACTTCGTCCTGGAAAATCGGCTTGTGGTTGACCCAGGCCATGACGTGCACCGTGGCCGGCACTGTCGAAGCCACCATTACGTTGCTCACGGGCCGAATACCGGAAGAGATGGGGCCGCTTTGTCGGGGCGGGGGCGGCGGCAGCGACCCCGGCGGCTGTTCATCCGAAGGCGCCTGAGAACGGCTGACGCGTTGTTCTGGTTCCTGCACGTTCAGCACGAACGGCGTATCCCGCGACACCGGCAGCTTGCCAGCATCCTGCCCCATGCAGCCGCTCAGCCACACACCGGCAACCATCACGGCCAGCACGCCGAAGATCCTAGCGCGGAATGTCATGACGAAACCTCGTCGAAAGATTGGGCGCCACCGTGACGGACCGCACTATATCGGGCGCTCTGGGAAACGCAAGAGGTGTTTGAGCAAGGCATAGAGCTCCGCCGGTTGATCCTCATGGCCCTTGAGCCGGCAGTAGGCCGATGCCGCGTCAACTATCCGGATGCGCCCTCGCTGCGCTCCGCCAGCTTTGCCATTTTGCGTGGACTGCGGTAGCCGAGGACAATGTCTGTCGGCCCCGCGGAGGATTTTTCCAGGTGGACCTCGGCGATTTGCCATTTCGCCGCCAGCAGGCGCAGCTCGGCCAGCCGCATCAGCCATTCGGCCGGCTCCGGCAAGGCACCATAGCGGTCGCGCAGCTCCTGGCGAAAATCCTCCAGCCGTTGACCGTGCCGGATACGCGACAGCCGGCGATACGCCTCGATCTTCTGCCGCTGGCCGGGGACATAATCTCTCGGCAAATAGGCCGGCCAGGGAAAATCGACGTTCACCTCCAGCGGCGTCCGCTGCGGCTGGTTTTTCAGGTGGCGGACGGCGTTTTCCAGGAGCTGGCAATACAGCTCATAGCCGACCGCCGCGATATGGCCGCTTTGCTGGGTGCCGAGGATGTTGCCGGCGCCACGGATTTCGAGGTCACGCATGGCAATCTTGAAACCAGCGCCCAGCTCCGTGAACTCCTCGATGGCCTTGAGCCGCCGCGCCGCCTGCGGGGCGATGGTGCGGTCGCTGTCGATCAGCATGTAGGCGTAAGCGCGATGCTTGAAGCGTCCGACCCGGCCGCGCAATTGGTGCAGATCCGCCAGGCCATAATTGTCGGCCTGGTTGATGAAGATCGTGTTGACGTTGGGAATATCCAGGCCGCTCTCGATGATGGTCGTCGCCACCAGGATGTCGGCCTCGCGGCGGACGAATTTGACCATCGCCTCTTCCAGCTCGTGCTCGTGCATCTGGCCATGGCCGATGACGACGCGGGCCTCGGGAACGATCTGCCGCAGCTTTTCCGCGATGTCGTGGATATTGAAGACGCGGTTGTGGACGAAATAAACTTGCCCGTCCCGATTGAGCTCGCGGACGATGGCGTGCCGGATCAACTGCGGATCGAAGCGCACGATGCGGGTCTCGATGGCCAGGCGGTCCTTGGGCGGCGTCTCCAGATTGCTGATGTCGCGGATGCCCAGCAGCGACAGATGCAATGTCCGCGGGATCGGCGTGGCCGTCAGCGTGAGCACGTCCACCGTTCGGCGCAGGTGCTTGAGGCGTTCCTTGTGTTCGACGCCGAAGCGCTGCTCCTCATCGATGATGACCAGGCCAAGCTCCTTGAAATGCACGTCGGCGCTGACGAGGCGGTGGGTGCCGATGATGACGTCGACGCCGCCCTGGGCAAGGCGTTCGATGATCCGCTTCTGGTGGCTGGCCGTCTTGAAACGGCTGATGCACTCGACCACGAACGGGTATTCAGCCAGGCGCTGGCTGAATGTGCGGAAGTGCTGCTCGGCCAGCACGGTCGTGGGCACCAACACCGCCACTTGCTGGCCGTTGTCGATGGTCTTGAAGGCGGCGCGAATCGCCAGCTCCGTCTTGCCGTAGCCGACGTCACCGCATACCAGCCGATCCATGGGCCGGGAGCGCTCCATGTCGCGTTTGATTTCGCTGAGCGTCGTGAGCTGATCAGGAGTTTCCTCGTAGGGAAAGGCGGCTTCAAACTCGGCCTGCCATTCCGTGTCGGGCGGGTAAGCGCTGCCCGGCTGGGATTCGCGTTGGGCTTGCAGCTCAACCATTTCGCTGGCCAGATCGAGCACGGCCTCCTGGACTTTGGCCTTTTTGTGCTGCCAGGCGACGCCGCCGACCTTGGACAACTCCGGGTCGGTCTTGCCGCCGCCGACGTATTTTTGGACCAGATCAATTTTCGAAGCCGGCACGTAGATCCGCAGCCCTTCGCGGAACTCGAGGATGAGGTGCTCCTCGGTACGGCCATGTTTCTCCAGCACCTGCATGCCGCGATAGCGGGCGATCCCGTGCGCCAGGTGAACGACCAGATCGCCCTCGGCCAGGTCGAGAAAACTGTCGATGGCTCGCGATTCGAGCTGACGGCGAGGAACGACTGTGCGGACTTCCTCGCGGTGAAATAGCTCGTTATCACTCAATACCAAAATAGTGGGCAGTGAAGAAGAATTGGCAGGATTAGGCCTAGGCGTTGGAACACCTTTGGCGGGTTTTTTCTTGGTTTTACTGCCCACTGCCCACTGCCCACTGCCCACTTTTTGACTGCCCACTTCGTTGCCGATCAACCGAAAGCCTGCGTGGACACGTCCCAACACAAGCTTCAACTGGCCCGCCTGCGCCAACCGTCCCGCCGCGAGCACGTCGCCCAGCCGTTTGCGTTCGGCTTCGTTATGGCAAGCGATCAAGACTTGCTCGGCGCCGGTGGCCGCGTCTAGCTCATCGCGTAGCTTGGCGACCTCGCCGCTGAAGCGTTCCACCGATTCGACGTGCAGATGACATGTCGTCTCCTGCGAGGTTGCAGGCAGCGCGGTCAGGCGAATGCTCGGGAAACGGAGAACTTGCTGAAACACGCTAGGGATGGAGAACAAACCGCGAACGTCGCTGACGCGCTCGAAATAGTGCTTGCCCTTTTCTTGAATGTCGTCCGGCTCGGCCAGGACGATCCAGGCATCGCTGGGCAGGTAATCGAATGGGTGTCCAGAATCGGTCAGCGACGGACCATCATTGCTGACGACGGCCCCAACGATCTCCACGGCCGCCACCTCGCCCATGCTGCGCTGCGTGGACACCGCGAACTGGCGAATCGATTCGATTTCGTCGCCGAAGAACTCCAGACGATAAGGGGCCTCGGCGTCCGGCGAAAAAACGTCGAGAATGCCGCCGCGGCGCGAGAATTCGCCGGCCAGCTCGATCGTGTCCCGGCGCTGAAAGCCGTGGTCGACCAACCAGATGGTCAACTCCTCCAGGCCCATCGCGCTTCCCTTGCGGAGTTTCTTGCGGCGCTCACGAAGCTGGGTTGGGGCGGGAACAGGTTGCAGAAGTGCTTGCAAGGTGGTGACGAGGAAACGTGGCGGCTCGTTTTCAAGTTGGCGCAGCAGACCGCAGCCGCTGCCCGGCCACCTCGTCGATGACCTTGTCGCCGACCGGCCAGGCGTCCCAGGCCGGAAAGACCGCGGGCCGCAACCCGGCGAAACCGGCGATGTCCTCGCACCAGGCGTCGATATCTCCCGGATGGGCGAGGACTACCGCCAACGTGCGAGGCGCGTGCAGCCCCAGGGCGGCACTTGCCAGGGCCGCCGACGAGTTCCAGGCGCCGTCGATAGTCGCGGCGCGGCCGTTCTTCAGCGCAGCGATAACGGCATGGAATCCTTCGACCTGCTGGATGGCCAGGGTCAGGTCCTTGAGGCTGTCGAAGGCAATGTCCATTGGCGTATTGTAGCGACAAAAAAGTTTCTTTCTTGCATCCGAGTTGTCCATCGACTACCTTCGCTGAGACCCACGTGCAACAGCGGAAATTGCCTTCATGATTCTGGGCATCAAACCAACTGTCGATTACGCCTTCAAGTACTTCCTCGGAAGAGAACCAACCAAGCCGATTTTGATCAATGTGATTGACAGCGTCCTCGACCCGGCTCCGGACGGCCGTATCGACGGGCTCGATCTGCTTAATCCTTTCAACCCCAAGGCATCCATGGACGACAAATTGTCGATCCTGGACATCAAGGCCCGCGACCATGCCGGCCGGCAGTTCAACGTTGAAATGCAGGTGCTTGCCACGGCGTCTTACAAGAAGCGAATTCTCTATTATTCTTGCAAATTCCACCCGCAGCAGCTGCCGCAGGGGGCGGATTACGCCGAGCTCAAACCCACGATTTCGATCAGTTTCATCGACGATGTGCTGTTTCCGGATGTCGACGGATACCATCACCACTTCCAACTCCTTGAAAAAACGCACCATTTTCCGCTGACCGGCGACGTGGAGTTTCACATTCTGGAACTGCCAAAGTTCATGAAAACGGCAGGTGAATTGCGGAGCGATCTCGATGTTTGGCTTTACTTTTTGCGGAATGCGGAGAAAATGGACACTGAGGCACTACCCCTGGCGCTCCAAAGCCAGCCCTTGGTGGTGCGAGCTGTGGAGGAACTCAAGGTGTTGACGCAAGATGACCTGGAACGGGAGCGCTACGAAGCCCGACTCAAGGCCCAAATGGACCATATTAGCTTTATGAATGAATTGAAACGGATGCGTGAGCAAGTTGAAGACTTGCAACAAGGCCTGCGGCAAGGTCGAGCGGAAGGCGAAATAATTGGGGCTATTCATGCCTATGAGCAGTTGCTGAATCGGCCTCAAACACCTGTCGACAAGCTGACTGGCCTTGCAATGGAAAACTTGGCCAGCCTTGCGGAACAGCTTCGAATTGAGGTGGTGAACCGCAATTGAGCCTCGCATCGGCGAAACAACCGGTCTGACTGAGTGTTAAGTTGCCCGAATCACCACGATCGTCGCATTATCCGTCGCCCCGCGTAAATTGACGAGGTTCATCAGCCGCCGCGCCGCGTCCTCGGCGCTCATCGCCTCGCGGGCCAGCATCATCGTCAGATCGTTGGCCGGAATGTGGTTCGTCAACCCGTCCGAGCATACCAGCACCCAATCGCCGCGTTTGAGCAGACCGTGATACTGCCCGGCCTCGACGTCGGGTTGGCCGCCAATAGCTTGCTGCAGTTCATTCTTGCGCGGGTGGTTTTCCGCTTCCTCCGGCGTCAACTGGCCCAATTCCACCAGGCGATTGACCAGCGTCTGATCGCGAGTGAGCTGCACGAGCCGGCCCTCATGCAAGTGGTACGTTCGGCTGTCGCCGACGTGGCCGACGATGACGTGGCGGTTGTCGATGTAAACGCACTCCGCGGTACAGCCCATGCCGCGTTTGCCCTTGCCTGGCGTCCGCGACGCCGTGTAGACCTCTTTGTTGGCGTGCTTGAGCGCGGCCACCATCGTTTTCTTGGCACTGTCGATCGTGAATACGGCCGGCCCTGGCGGCTCGCCACCAGCCAGTGCGGAGAAAATGGGCTGCTGCAGCAGGAACTTGCGCATCGACTGCAAGCACATCGCCGCGGCCACCTCGCCTGCCTCGTAACCTCCCATGCCGTCGCAAAGCAGCACCATCGCGTATTCGGTCAGCTCGTCCTGACGCGACTCCATGCCGTGCAGGAAACTAAATGCATCTTCGTTGCCGGTGCGCACCATGCCGGTCGTCGTCCACGCGGCCATATCCAGGCGAACCGTGTCGAAGGTGCGGCGGCAAACGTCCAGGGTGCGAATCAGCTCGATGATGCCGCTCTTGTCCTCGCGGATCGCCTCGTCAGTCGGGAAGCGGCTATTCGGATCTCGGTTGAAAGTCTTGCTGATCAAGCGGAAGAAGCCGGGATGCACGTCCGGGTACCGGTCAGTGATCAGCTTGGGGGAAAACTGCCTCTCGAAATCCTTCTCCTCGAGGCCGTGGTGCAAATACTCGAGCGCGTAAAGCAGAGCGCCAAATCCGTAAAGATCGGCGCGGCCGTCAACCTTGTCCGGCGTAAGCACCAGCTCAGGCGCGGTGTAAAGCGTGGCGCGGATCTGCGTGCCAGCCGGCAGAGGCATCGGCAGCAGGTCGCCAAGATCGTTCAAAACCGCCTGGCCGTCCGCGGTAATGGTGATGATGTCGGGCCGCAGCGATTCGCACACGGCGCCGGCGGAGTGAAGAGCGTGCAGCGTTTGAGCGATTTGTTTGAGCCAGCCATAACGCGTGTTGGAATCCACGGCAGGGTCGTCCCAGGCATCCCAAAGCCCATTGCCCTGGGGCTGCTCTTCGATCAGGTAATCGTTGCCGCCCTCGGCAAAGCACTCCACCACCTTGGGCAAACCCGGATGGTTGAGCCGGGTCAGCAGCCGATGCTCCCAGACTACTCCAGGCCAGGGCGGCGGCTCCTCGGTGTCGAACTTTGCAACGGGCAGCGTCTCCTCGAAAGTCGGCAAGAGCTCTTCCAACGGACCGGCAATAGTGTCTTCACTGGGCTGCACCACGGCCTGGGGCAACTCCTGGGCGACGGCCTGAACGAGGACCACGGCCCGCGGTGGGTTGGTGGAGTGATCGAGCCCCCCAAAACGCGTAACGCCGCCACGCTCGGTGAGGGAGCTAACGATTTCGTAGCGATCTTTGAGGCGCATGCCAGGTGCCTTGGGATGAGAGGACTCGGTATTGGCAGCCGCACCTGTACCGCTCACTGCGGCAATCGCGGCGGAGCTGGCAGAGACAGCGGCAAAACCCGAAGCGCCGGCCCGCACCGGCTCATTCGTAAACAGCCAACCGCAGTCCTCGCAATAAGCCTGCGAGCCCTTTCGCAAGGTGCCGCAAGCTGGACACGGTTGGGGCGGCAAAGACTCGGCCACAACCGGCGGCACGGCTTCCTCGGCCGCCGACGAACTCTCGATGACAGCGGCGCCAACGGCTTCCATGGGTGCAGCGGCCTCGAATGCCGGGGGTTTGCCGACGGCGTCAGGAACCGCGGCCTCGGCGGCAACGAAGACGCCGGCGGGTTTTGTTTCCGCCGCACCGGGCAGAGGCGTCCAAAGGGTCGCCTCGTCATCCGTGGACCGTGCCAACGAGCCTTCCATGGGCGGCTCGGGTTTGGTCGCGGTGCTCATGCCGAACAATCGGGCCCACAGGCCGCCGCTTTTCGGAGGAGTCGGGTCAGGTTGTTTGTTAGTCATGTTTACAACTCACCACTCTGCACTAGCGCAGCCGATTGCCGCAATGGATGCAATATCGGCTGCCTAATCGGTTATTCTTACCACAACTGCCGCAGGCGGCGGTGGGCTCCGTCAAAGGTGCCGCGCACTTGGAGCAATACGGCTGCCGCACCGGGTTGGTTGTCTGGCACTTGGGACAGACCACTTCCTTGGTTACCGCCTGGCGTTCCAGGTCTTTTTTGATCTCCCGAGCCGAGAAATACCGGTCGTTCACGTCTTCCGACAGATTGATCTTGAGCAGCTCGAAAAACCAACGCTGCTTCTCGGGCAAAGGTGATTTCGGATCGGCCAGCTGCTCTTCCAGCTCCTTCGCGGTGTAAAAGCCCTCCGGGGCCTTTCCAGTCACCAGGTGGTAGAGCGTGGCGGCCAGCGCGAACAGATCGCTGCGCGGCTCGGGTTTGCCGACGATTTGCTCCGGCGGCGCATAGCCTTCGGTGTACACCCGTGTCTTGCCGGCCATGCGCTCCTTGAGCGAACGGCCCAGGTCACGGGCAGTGCCGAAATCGATCATCTTGATCGAGCGCTGATCCTCCAAAAGCATGATGTTGTCCGGCTTCAGATCGCGGTGGATCAACGGCGGCGACTGGCGGTGCATGTGGTCCAGCACGTCGCAAATGTGCTTGCCCCACTCGACGACGCTGGCGAGAGGGAAGGGCCGATTATTGCTAGCCTCCATCAAATCGAGCAAATCCTTGCCGCGGATGAATTCCATGACCAGGTGCGCGGTTTGGCCCTGATGAATGAAATCGTAAACCCGCGGCACGATCGGCACTTCCTCCAGCGAACGCAGGATTTCCGCCTCACGCCGGAAGAAGTTCAGGCGAATGGCGAACTCCTGCGGGTCGTTGCCGATCATGTCCTTGATGGCCACCTCGCGGTTGTTGGATTTGATGTCGGTGGCCTTGTAAACGGCCCCGAAGCCGCCCATCTTGAGCAGCTTGTCGAGCCGGTAGCGATTATGCAGGACGGTGCCGGCCGCGGTGGGCAGCGGATTACCGCAGCGCTGGCAGTTGCGTTCGCCAGGCGGATTGGCCACGCCGCAGGCTGAATTGGTGCAGAGATTGGGCGGTCCTTCAGGTTCGGCCGCGGCGCCGTCGCCCTGGATCAAAAACCCGCAGTCCATGCAGGCAATGGCGCCCGGCAGCAACGCCGAGCCGCACGACGGGCAAACCTGACTGGCCGCCTGACCAGCCCCCGACGTTCCCGCGGGCTGGCTGCTGGCTGCCTTGACGGTAATGGACTGCGATGACGTATTGGCGGCGGGACCGTTGGATTCTGGCGGGGCGGCCGGCACCAAAAAGGGCTTCTGGCATACCGGGCAACGCACCGTCTTGCCGGCGGCGTTTTCGGGCACCTGCATCGACTTTGTGCAGTTCGGACAGCGTATCACATGCGGCATGTCAAAGTCTCTATTCGCGTTTGGCCCGTTCCCTGAAACATAGCACGCTGTCGCCAAGGCGAATTCTGTCGCCCGATTGCAGCGGCGTCCGGCCAGCCACCGGTTGGTCGTTGACAAACGTCCCGGCCGATGTTTTCTGGTCTTCTACATAATACCGATTGCCGGCCTGCAGGATACAGGCATGCAGTTTTTCGATCTGGCTGTCGCCGAAAAGGCCGATGTCGCAGGCCTCGGCTCGCCCAATCGTGGTCCGCTCCCTCGTCAAGATCATCTCCCGGCCCGCGCCGCCCCGTCTCGACCTTGATCCACGCTTCCTTGAGGATAACCTGGGCCAGGCCAATCAGCAGGCCGATGCACAAACCCAGTACCACGAAACCCCAGGCCGTCGGGCCCCACAGTTCATTGACGTCCCTGCCCTGAAACGCCGCGTCAAAGACCCATTTTAGCAAAAGCGATAGCGTGCCGCCGATCAGGCCTCCCAAGGCGCCGCCGATCAGGGCCTTGACAAGCTTCTTCAGGGCCCCGCTGAAATCTCGTTGCATGAGCAAGCTGGATAGCAACTCGAAGACGCCGACGGAGCTGCCCACCAGCATGCCGGTCAGCGTCCAGCCAAAAACATAAAAAGCCTCCCACAATGTGATGCTGTACAGCCATTGGCCCAGAACGCCCCCAAGCAGCCCGGCCACGCAGCCCACCAGCACGCTGGTGCCCACCCTCATGGAGATTTGCGGCAATCGCCTGAGCGAAAGGTTCCACACGGAATCCACCAGGGCAAGCCCAAAGGCGATCAGCAAGCCGAGCCACATACCTCGAATGCCGGCCCTGCCAATCGCCGTGTGCGGCGACAGACGCAAGCCGAGCCCCCAACCCAGGAAGGCCGCCCAGCCGCCGCACAATGCACAGTAGTAGATGAACAGTCGGAATGACATCAGTAATCATTAAAGCGGACAACCATGCCAGTTGTCCATATTTATTCCGTTCTACGACGCCGACTCGCCGATCCCGGCACGCCCTCTACAATGCGCCTTCATGGAATGTCCCTCACCGTGACGCGCCGGCCCATGACTTCCCAAACTTCCGAAACTCGCCCCACGCTCGGCGCGGTCGTCCTGGCCTTCACGCTGGTTTATGTTTGCTGGGGCACCACCTACCTGGCGTTGAAAATAGGCGTCCAAAAGGCAGCCATGCCGCCGCTGATGTTTGGCGGCGCCCGCATTAGCATTGCCGGCCTGCTGGTCCTCGGTTGGCTTTGGCTGCGCGGCAAGCCAATCCTGTTGCCCGCGGGGAGCCGGCTGCCGGTCGCCTTGTGTGCGGTGCTCCTTTTTGTCGGCGGCAACGGTCTGCTCAACGTGGCGGGGCAGACACTCGACAGCGGCGTGTGCGCCGTCCTGATTGCCACCACGCCGCTTTGGGTCGGTATGTTTGAGCTGCTCTGGCCCAGGGGCGACCGTCTAACCGCCCGCGGCTGGGTCGGTTTGCTGCTGGGAGTTGTCGGCGTCGTGATCCTGTGCGTGCCCAATTTTCAGAATGCGACCGATCTGGCGGCCAACGTCGGCGTTTACGCCGCGCTCGCGTCCGCCGCCGCCTGGGCCGTCGGTTCGCTGGCCAGCCGCTATCACCGCGTCCAATGCTCGCACCTGTTGGCCGCCGCCTACCAAATGATCGTGGGCGGCGGCTGTCTGACGGCGGTCGGTTTGTCCATCGGCGAGCTCGGGCGCATGCCGGAGCAGATTTCCGGCGATGCCATCGGCGCCTTCCTCTGGCTGCTGGTTTTCGGCTCCCTGGTGGGGTTTACCGCTTACAACTGGTTGCTGACCCATGTTTCCGTCACGCACGTCGGCACGTATGCTTACGTCAACCCCGCCATCGCCGTCGTCATAGGTGTGGCGTACGGCGAACAGGCGAGCGCCTGGCTGCTGGGGGGCATTGTCGTCATCCTGTTTGGTGTGGCGTTATTGCGCGGAGGTCTGCGACCCGCGGCCCGGAGGTAATGTGACCATGACTTTTGCAGTCTATGCACTGATAGCTTTAGCGTGCAGTGTCATCATCCTTATCGTGAGTATGCTGGTGACGAACCGGATATGGGGTGGTGTTGACTTCGGTCCCTTGAAATCGGTGATACTCAAAGGCGGCGGTCTCTTGATAGCGGTCAACCTCGTCGCGTTGATTCCTGGCTTTGGCGGGCTGCTGGTTCTGGCAGTGTGGTTCATCGGCTTGATGCTGCTATTCAAGCTCGACCTGTGGCAGACGTTTACACTGGTGGTGGTGAATGGGGTGTTGAATTTCCTGGTACGCATGATGTTACATAACGCCATGTCAATTTAGGGAAAGTCGAGCGGGTCGAAATGCCAGCGCTATTGGAAGACCACCTCCGTGCCATCGTCGGCCCCGACGGCCTGCTGGTTGCCCCCAGCGACCTGCTCGTCTACGAATGCGACGGCTTCACCATCGAGAAAAACAAGCCCGACGTTGTCGTCTTTCCCAACGTCCACCGAGCAGGTCGTGCGCATCGTCAAGGCCTGCAACGAGCTCGACGTGCCGTTCCTGCCGCGCGGCGCCGGCACCAGTCTGGCCGGCGGCTGCCTGCCGGTCGGCGGCGGCGTCATGATCGCCCTGACGCGCATGAAACGCATCCTCGAAGTCAACTACCGCGACCGCTACGCCGTCGTCGAGCCGGGCGTCGTCAACCTCTGGCTGACCAACCATCTCAAGCCGCACGGCTACCACTTCGCCCCGGACCCGTCCAGCCAGGGCGCCTGCACCATCGGCGGCAACGTCGCCACCAACTCCGGCGGCCCGCACACGCTCAAGTACGGCGTCACCGTCAACCACGTCCTCGGCCTGGAGTTGGTCCTGCCCGACGGCCGCGTGCGTCCACACCGGCGGCCCGGCCGAGGACAATCCCGGCTACGACCTCACCGGCGTCATCGTCGGCTCGGAAGGGACCTTCGGCATCGCCACCAAGGTCTGGGTGCGCATCACGCGCAATCCCGAAGCGTATCGCACGCTGCTCGGCGTCTTCGAGACGGTCGACGACGCCACCAACACCATCAGCGACATCATCGGCGCCGGCATCGTGCCGGCGGCGCTGGAGATGCTCGACCGGCTGATCCTGCAGGCCGTCGAGGCGGCGTTCCATTTCGGCTTCCCGCTCGACGCCGGCGCGGTGCTCATCATGGAAGTCGACGGCCTGGACGCCGGTCTCGACGACGACGCCGAGCGGATCATCGCCATCGCCACCAAGAACAAGGCCCGCGAGGTCCGCCGGGCCAACACCGACGCCGAGCGGCTGCTGCTGTGGAAGTGCCGCAAGCAGGCGTTCGGCGCCATCGGCCGGCTGGCTCCCGAGTTACTGCACGCAGGACGGCGTCGTGCCGCGCACCAAGCTGCCGCACATCCTGCGCGACGATCCACGCGCATCGGCGAGAAGTATCAATCGCGCATCGCCAACGTCTTCCACGCCGGCGACGGCAACATCCATCCGATCCTGCTGTTCGACGAGCGCGACGCCGACCAGGTCAAGCGCGTGCTGGCGGCCAGCCACGAGATCCTCGACGAGTGCATCCGCCTGCGGCGGCAGCGTCACCGGCGAGCACGGCATCGGCGTCGAGAAGATCGACTTCATGCCGAAGCTGTTCACGCCGGAAGACCTGGCCATGATGGTGCGGCTGCGCTCGGCGTTCAATCCCGACAATCGCTGCAGTCCCAGCAAGATGCTGCCGACCGCGGGGGCCTGCATCGAGCCGAATCGGCCGGGGAGACGGGCGGCACTGTAAGAGCCGTCACAGGGCACACGCGCCAACTTGCCCCCGGCCGCAATCAAGCCAATTTGTCAAAGAGCAAAGCCTTGCTTCAGTGAAGCCATTACCCTGGCAATCCGTTTTCACCGTTTGATGACGGCTGGTCCTTCTCCAAAAGCGCATCATTTCACCACATCAAAGCGCGGTGAATCCCCTCGACCGCCAATTTGATTGTCGGCGGCGTGCCGGGTCGCGTACGGAACATACGTACACTATTCTTAGTTTACACCATTATCGCCACACTGCAAGGTCGGAGTCCGATTTGCAGTGGGCTGTTCTGTCGAGCCGCCCGGCGAGGAAAATCCCTGTTTGGCCGTTGCGTGCATGTGGAAGGGCAATCAGGATGCTTTGGAGGCTGAGGAATACGCGCGGCAGTACCGCCAGCAAGTCGACGTGGATCCCGAACGCCCATGAGTTTGAGGAAAAAGCCGGGCTGGTGACCCGTAATCGCCAGGACTTCGCGATGATTGAAGGGCTGGTATTGGAAGATTGGTCGCAGTGACGGCACAGCTGGCGAGCTGGCTTCAGTAACAGCGTTCGGTCTCGGTGGTTGAAGGCGCGAAAAAGGCGCAACATGCAATTGAAAATGCACGATGTCCCCTTTGTGGGGCTTTTTTCGGCTTGGCCATGAGTTAGAACCTCGGAAAGCACCATTTACTGCAAAGGCAGTATAACCGGAAATCGGTCGCAAGGCAATCAAACCGGTCATTCAACGGTGTGCCAATCGCGATCATCCATATCCAAATCGTCCGGCCAGTTAAGGCCTGGCGAGTTTGTCGTGTTCTTGACCAACTGCCGCAGGTAGGCCAGGTAATCGTCCTCAAAACACTCGGCAATGGGCAGTGGGCCAAGGGCGGTGAATTGCATTCCCTCCTCGGAATAGTGGGCAGTGAATCCGGAGCAAGGGGCGAGTGGGCCGTGGGCAGCGATTTGGATCGCTGTGCTGTAGTTATCCGCTTCCACCGAGGCGGCATCCACTGCCCACAACGCATTCGAGTAGTCGGCAGTTGGTGGTGTGATGGTGGCATTGAAGTGGATCTCGGAGCCAATGTTGCTTGCTTCCACCGAAGTGCGGTTCACTGCCCCCTCGCCCTCGCCCTCGCCCTCGCCCCCTGCTCCGGATTCACTGCCCACTGCCTGCTGCCCACGATTCATCTTCAGGACGAGTGCACCCTGGCTGTCCGCCACCATGGTCCGGAATACCCGTTGGCCTATGAGATCGACCTGACTCACTAACCATAGAGGTGACACGGAAAACGCCGGCTTTGCATTACCGTCCACTGTCAACTGCCAACTGCCAACGATGTCCACCAGGCTGCCGCCTGCCTTCGTTTGAATGGGAGTAGTGTTCCAGAGGTCGATGCCAATTTCGCCCGTCTGAGCATTCACTACCGCCGTCATTTGCCAACCGCCGGTCAATGATCCCAACTGCACATCGGCCGCCGACACACTGAACACCCGCGGATCGTAACGCAGCGCCAGGATCACTTCCGTCGCGCCCGTGCTGCCGAGCGGATGAGCTGTGTCGATGTTTACCGGCACCACCACCGTGCCGCCCGGCAGCACCGCCAGCATGGTCGGCAGGCTCAAGCTTGGATCGGGGCCGGACGCCGTGATCGTCACATTCGTCGGAATCGTCGGTACCTGCGGACGCGGTGTGCCCGACAACACGGAGTTCAGCAACGTCACGTCGGAGGCGTCCACCAGGCCGTCGTTGTTGAGGTCGGCAATAATGATCGGATCAGCCAACGGAAACGCCGAGAAGCCGGCCAGCGTGCCGAAGGAGGTATTGGTATTCGTGCCGGTCGCCACCATGGAAAGGTCCGACGCATCGCCGCCGCTGAGGCTGCCGTTGGCCGTCCCCGCCGCATCGCCCAAATAGGCCACGACCTCCACGGCGTCATCGCCCAGCGCGGCAATCGAACCGCCGTTGAGCGTCACGCCGCTCCAGTGCAGCAGCGCCTTGGATTTGTAGAGCGAATTCGCCGAGTTCGGCACCGTCGCCACCAGGCCGCCCAACCGAACTGCCGCCGTGGAGGAGGCGAGAGCGGTCGGGCTGCTGAAATCCAAAATGGCGGTGCCCGGCGTCGAAGCCGCGTCGAGCGACAGGGCAGCGCCAATGAGCGACGTGTTCACGGCGGCTCCGGTGACATTCAGCAATGCCGAGTTGTAAGTCAGCGTGAATGTACCGGAGGTGACGCCGCTGCCAACGCTGAGGTTGAGCGGAATGCCCACGGTTGCGTTGTTGGGCAGATTGATCGGATCGACACTATCCGGCCCGCGGGCGAAACTGGGGATGCCGACGATCACAGGGGTCGCGCCCACGACAAAGGTAGCGACATAATTGCTGCCGGCTGGGTTGCCGCTGTTGGCGCCGTCAAGCGGGTCGCCGAGGCTATCCACGAAACCGCTAGCGGCACTGCGGAAGGTGACGGTGTAGGTGCCCGCCGCGAGCACGCCAGTGTTGGGATTGAAGTTCGGTCCGGTGAAGTTGCTGGTTTTGACGAAGGTGATCGTCTGATCGCTTGGGTCGATGATCAGCGAGCCGTGGATGGAAACCTGCGGCGCGCCGGGGCCGGTCAGCACCACGTCGTCGATCCCGCCGCCGTCATTGGCGTAGTAGAGGTTGATAAGCGAGGCAACGAAGGGCTTGTCGAAGGTGGCCACGAAGCCGGTGGGCGTGGGCGTCAGACTGGCGACGGTCAGGCCCCTGCTAACGATGGTGTTGGTGACGCCGGTGATAGCCCCGGTAGTGACGTCGGTGGCAGAAATCGTTTGATTGCCCGGCGAATTGAGGGTGGCGCTGAAGACGCCGACGCCGCCGGTCAGCGTGGCGTTGCCGGGCAGGGCGGCCTGGCTGTCGGTGCTGCCGAATGTGACGGTGCCTACGTAGGCGGTGGCGGTGTTGTTGAAGGGGTCCTTGGCCGTCACCGTGATGCTGAAGGGATTGCCGGTGATGGCAGTGTTGGACGCCGACACCACGAAATGGCTGGCGACCGCGGGACTGACCGCGATTGCCGTGCTGGTGCCGCTCAAGCTGCCGATGGTGGTGTCGGTGGCGGTCAATGTCTGATTGCCGGAGGTCCGCAGGGCGGCGGCGAAGTAACCGATGCCGCTCGTCAACGTGGTGCTGGCCGACAAAATGGCCTGGCCATCGCTGCTGCTGATTTGGACCGTACCAGTGTAGCCAGTGGCAGTGTTGCCCAGTGCGTCCTTGGCCGTCACCATAATGGCGAACACGTCGCCCGCCACGCTGCCGCTGGGCACGCTGACAACAAAGTGCGTGGCAGCCAAGGCGCTCACGCTGACGGTGCCGCCACCCATCACGCTGCTGTTGACGGCATCGGTGGCGGCGATGGTCTGGATGCCTGACGTATTGAGCGTGACGCTAAATATGCCCACGCCGGTGGTCAGTGTGTTATTGAGCGGCAAGCCGGCGGCACCGTCGCTGCTGCTGATGTAGATAGTGCCGCCGTAGCCGGTTGCGGTGTTGCCATAGGGATCGACGGCCGTCAGCGTGACTTTGAACGCCGTGCCCACTTGTGCAGTGGCCGGTAAGGTGAGGGCAAACCGGCTGGCGGCGGCAGCGCTCGTGGTGATGGCGGCCTTACTTCCCGCGATGGAATTGGTGAGCGTATCGGTGACGGCGAGCGTTTGGCTGCCCGCCGTCTTCAGCACCGCGGCAAAGTAGCCAATGCCGCTAACCAGGGTGGCATCAGCAGGCAACCCAGCCTGGCCGTCGCTACTGCTGAAGTGGACGGTGCCGGTATAGCCCAAGGAGGTATTGCCGGAAGCGTCTAATGCTCTCACGGTGAAAACGAATGCGTTGCCTGCCGTGGTGGAACTTGGGGCGCTAACGGCAAAATGCGTGGCGGCACCCACAACGGGGTTGACCGTGATGGCATTGCTGGTGCCAGCGATGGTGCTGGTCGTCGAGTCGGTGGCCGTCAGTGTTTGAATTCCTGAAGTTGTTAGCGTCGCGCTGAAGGTGCCCAGTCCAAAGGCCAAGGCGCTATCGGCCGGCAGAACGGCGGCGCTGTCGGTGCTGGCGAAGTGGACCGTGCCGGCGTAGCTGATGGCATAGTTGTTGAACTGGTCGAGTGCCGAGACCGTGAACGTCAGCGGGCTGCCAGCCGTGGTGACGGCCGGGGCGATGACGGCGAAATGCGTGGCAGCGGTGGGAGCGACACCGATGGCAGCGCTCGTGCCGCTTATGGTATTGTTGACCGTGTCGGTGGCGGTCAGGAGTTGGTAGCCCGCGGTTTTCAGAGTGACGCTGAAGCTGCCGACGCCGTTGGTGAGCGTGGAATCCGCGGGCAAGCCGGCCTGGCGGTCGCTGCTAGTGAAATGGACCGTGCCAGCATAGTTGGTATCTATGACACCAGCGAGATTCTTGGCCGTCACCGTCACGTTGATGGCCACACCCGCGGTATCAGCTGACGCGGCGCTCACGATGAAATGGTCGTCAACAGGCCCGGCTACGGCGATGACAGCGCTGCCGTTAATGCTGCTCGTCAGGTTGTCGGTGACGGTCACGGTTTGATAGCCCAGTGTGTTCAACGTGACTGAATAGATGCCAATCCCGTTGGTCAGCGTTGCATCGGAATGGAGGACCGCCAGGCTGTCGCTGCTTGCGAAATGAACGGTGCCCGTGTAGCTGCTCACGGTGTTGTTGAGTTGGTCCACGGCCGTTACGGTGACATTCAATGCAGCTCCAATAGCGGCGGTAGTGGAAGAATTGACAATGAAATGCGTGGCGGTGGCTGGACCAACCGATTCCACCGGACCAGCGCCGTGGATGTTGTTTGCAACGTCTTCGACCTCGAACTCGCTTGTCCCCGCGGCCGTTAAGACGACACTGAAAACACCTTTACCGTTGGTCAAGGTGCTGCTGGGCGGAAAAATGGCAGGGGGGCCGCTGATACCCTCAAAAGTCACGGTGCCTGTATAGCCCGTGGCCAGGTTGCCGTAACTATCCAAAGCAGTGACCGTCACCAAGAACGGCTGGTCCGCCGTCAGAACAGGTGAGATCTCCAAACCCAATGCCACCGCATTGCCTGGATTGACAGCTATCGGGTTTGAAACCCCAATAACAGGAGTTACCGACGGCTGAGGAAGCAAAACCGTGAATGAACTCCCATCCTCGCTGGCAACCACCAGATCGGTTGAGCCGTTGTTGGTGAAATCTCCCGCGGCCAAGGCATTTGGCGTGTTTACAGCAACAGGTTGGAAGTCGCCAAAGGTCCCGTCGCCGTTGCCGAGCATGACGGTAACCGTGCTGGCACTGTTGTTGCCCACTGCCAAATCCAACTTGCCGTCCCCATTGAAATCGCCCACCGCGATCGTCTGAGGCCCCCCGCCGGTTCCATAATTCGTCGCAGCCCCAAAGGTCCCGTCACCACGGCCCAGGAGCACGCTCACGGTGCCGCTGGAAGCGTTCGTCACAGCAAGGTCAACATTGCCGTCGGCGTTGAAATCGCCGACGGCAATTCCAGTCGGGTTAATTCCCACCGCGTAGTTTACGGCTGGAGCAAAGGTCCCGTTGCCATTGCCGAGCAATATATCCACGGTGCTGTCATCGATACCCGTCACGGCAAGATCGAGTTTTCCGTCGTGGTTGAAGTCGGCGGCAACAATACTTGCTGACGTACTCGCGGATCCATGGTTACCGAAGAGATAGGAAGTCGCCGGCTTGAATGTGCCGTTGCCATTGCCCAATAAAATCGCGACGCCGCTGGTGTTGGAACTGCTTTCTGGATAGGTCACTGCCAAATCGAGATTGCCGTCGCCATTGAAATCGCCAGTGGTTAATTGGTAGCCCTCGAGGCCTGTGCCAATGCTGTAGGAGACCGGAGCCTGAAAAGTGCCGTTGCCGTTGCCCAAAAGCACGTCGATAAAACTGAGGCCGGCGGCGACCGCGATATCCTGTTTGCCGTCCCCGTTGAAATCCCCTGTGGCAATTGAACTGACCCTGCTAAAATCCAAGTTCGGGCTGGCGAGCGCGGATTTGAATGTGCCATTCCCGTTGCCCAGGTAGATGGATAGATTAAGTGCCGTTTCCAGGGCGATAATAAGGTCGGGTTTGCCATCTCCGTTGAGGTCCGCACTTGCCATGGCGCTAATAAGCGGATGGCCGGCAGCGACGACGGTCACGGAACTTTGGACAAGCAAGGCGGTTGTGGGGTCAATGACGGTGAATGTCTGATTGCCAGGCCTTTCCAAAGTGGCCGAAAATGTACCCACGCCCCCCGTCAACGTGCTAGCGGCCGGAAGGGAGACATTTCCTGAAGTTGTGGCGACGGTGACGGGACCGGTATAGCCCGCGACCGTATTGTTGAATCGATCTTCGGCCGTAACAGTGAAGGTCACCTTTGTGCCTGCTACGACAGAGGACGGCAAGCCGGTCAAGACAAAATGCGTCACGCCATTGCCGCTGACCGTTATCGTCGGGCTGATCCCGGTAATAGACGTTGCGACAGTATCCGAAGCAGTCACCGTCATGTTGCCCGGTGTCTGGAAGGTAAGGCTAAACACACCTTGGCCATTGGTCAATGTGGAATTCGCCGGCAACACGGCGAACGCATCACTGCTGGTTATGCGCACCGTGCCGACATACGCCGGAGTCGCATTGCCGTATTTGTCTTGCGCCAACACGGTAACGCTGAAAGGCACTCCTGGCGCGGTGCTCGTTGAGGCGACGGTCAAGGCAAATCTTGAAGTGGCAGCGGGATTCACCGTGATGTTGGTTGTACCCGTGATACCGCTGCTGACATCAGCGGTCACTGAAACAGTTTGAATGCCCACAGTCCCAAGCGTGACAAAAAACGAGCCGCTGCCTTTGGTCATGGTGACAATATTTGGGAGAGTAGCTTGACCATCGCTGCTGGATACCTGAGCGGCGCCGCCAAAACTGGTGGCGGGATTGTTGTTGACGTCGAGGGCGGTGATGGTAATGGCGACCAGGGCTCCCGCGACCGCGCTGGTTGGGCTGTTCAAGACGAAATGCGTTGCCGCCCCGGGAGGATTGACTGAGATCGCGGCACTGGTCCCGACAATGGTGGGAGTTACGGAATCGGCTGCAGTCAGCATTTGACTGCCGGTCGTATTGAATGTAGCGCTGAAAATGCCGACCCCATTGGTCAGCGTCGCATTTGCAGGCAAAACCGCCTGGGTGTCGCTGCTGGTGAAGTGGACCGTGCCGGCATAGGCCGTGGCCACGTTGCCAAAAGTGTTTTCCGCGGTGACGGTAAAGGTCGTGGGCGCGCCTTGGGTAATCGCGGCGGCCAACCCAGACAAGATGAATTTGGACGCCCCAGACGTGACCGTGACGGTCGCGCTGCCCGTGATCGGCTGATTGACGTCGACGCTAAGGTTGGGAGCGCCTTCCGTCATAACCACATCGGCAATGCCATCGCCGTTGAAATCGCCCACCACGAGGGCCGAACCGTCGTAAGTCTCGTCAGGTGTGTTGTTGGCAATCCCAAATGTTCCATCGCCATTGCCAAGCAGGACGCTGAAATTGCTGCTGCCGGGGTTGGTTACGACCAGATCGGCAATGCCGTTGCCGTTCATGTCCGCCACGGACACATCATAAGGCTGGCCGCCCACGGAGTAATTGCCGGCTGGTTTGAACGTGCCATTACTGTTCCCCAACAGGATGCTCACCGTATTGGAGTTACGGTTGGTCACGGCAATGTCGAGCGCGCCGCGCTGCCAAAATCCCCAAGCGTAAGTTCGAACGGATTTAGGCCGACAGCATCGTTTTGCATCGGGCCAAATGTGCCGTTGCCGTTGCCCAAAAGCACACCCACGGTGTTGTCGGCGCTATTGACGACTGCCAGGTCCGCGTTGCCGTCGTTATTGAAATCACCCTGGGCGATGAAGGTGGGATTGTGTCCCGCGGTCACGTTCACGGCTGGCGCAAAAGTTCCATTGCCGTTGCCCATGAGTACGCTAAGGTTGGCGCCGCCGTAATTCGCCGTGACCAGATCCAGCTTGCCGTTGTTGGAAAAATCGCCGACGGTTATGCCGTAAGGACCGGAGCCTACGGAGTAAAAGGTCGTTGGCCCAAAGGTGCCGTTGCCGTTGCCGAGCAAGACAGCCACAGTGTTGTTGCCGTAATCGGTCACAGCCAAATCCAGCTTGCCGTCCCCGGTGAAATCGCCTACTGCCGCCGCAATGGGATTGGGTCCAACATTGTAGCTCCCGGCGTCCGCAAATGTTCCGTTGCCATTGCCCAGCAGAATGGACAGGTCGCTGTAATAACTGCTGACCTCCAGGAAATCGAGGTTGCCGTCGCCGTTGAAGTCTCCAGCGACCAAAAACGAGGGTGCGAAGGCATTAAACGGGGAGCCTGAAGCCTGAACAAAATTGGCGCCGCTTGGTGCAGCGCCCTTGGCAGTGAGAGTCGTGGTGCCGGTGCTGCCGAGGGTTGCGGAAAAAACACCCACGCCGCCCGTAAGGGTGCTGTTGGGGGGCAGCAGCAGTTGCAGGGCGCTGTTGCTAATTTGGACAGTGCCGTTGTACCCCGTGGCCGTGTTGTTGTTTTGGTCCAGTGCCGTGACTGTACAGGTAAACGGCTGCCCAACCACGATGTTGGCGGGGAACCCGGAAACGGCAAAATGCGTTGCGGCAAGCGCGCTTACCGTGACCACGATGCTGCCCGTAATGAGGCTGCTGAGCGTGTCGGCAACTGTCACAGATTGCACGCCGGTGGCTGAAAGACTGGCGCTGAAGACGCCAATTCCATTGGACAACGTGGCATTGGCAGGCAGCACCGCGCTGCCAGCGTTGGTGGAGAAGTGGATGGTGCCAGCGTAGCCTGCGGCGACGCGGTTGCTCGCATCGAGCGCCGTGACGGTCAAGGGAAATGGCGCGCCCACGGTGGCGCCCGCCGGGGCGCTCAGGACAAAACGGGTCGCGGCTGTGCTAACTCCAATGGAGCCGCTGATCCCCGCAATTGCCGTGGCTACCGTGTCGGTTGCGGTTAATGTCTGAGATCCCGCCGTGTTCAAGGTGGCACTGAAAATGCCCAAGCCGGCTGTCAGCGTGCTGTGGCCGGGCAGCACGGCCGCGGCATCGCTGCTCGTGAAGGTGATGGTGCCATTGTAGCCGTTGGCCTTGTTGCCGAAGGCATCTTCCGCTGTCACCGTGAAAAAGAAGGCCCGGCCAGCCGCGACGAACCCGGGACTGCTAAAAGCAAAACGAGCCGCGGTGGCGGCAGTTACCGTGAAAACACTGCTAGTCGTTGTCAGGGCAGCAACTGTCGTGTCGACTGCGGACAATGTTTGATTGCCCGCCGCTGCCAAGGTGACGCTAACGACAGCCACGCCGCCCACCAAATTGAAATTGGCCGGCAGCGAGGCACGGGAGTCTTTGCTTGCCAGATGGATAGTGCCCGTGAAACTGGTTGCCGTGTTGCCATATGGGTCCAGGGCCGTTACCGTCACGTTGAACGGCGTGCCCGCCGTCACTCCAGCCGGGGTAGTCACTGCCAGGCTTGTCGCTGCCGTCGCGCTGACGCTCAGCACATTGCTCGTCCCATTGTTGGCGCTGTTGGAGGTGTCGGTCACCGTCAGTTGTTGGTTGCCGGATGTCCGCAGAGTTGCGCTGAAGGTGCCAACCCCATTGGTCAAGGTCAGCGGCACACCCAGCGGCGGCGCCACCCAACCGACGAAGCCGCCGCCGCTGCCTGGAACAGTGAAGGTGTTGAAGTAGGAGAAGGAGGTATTCGTCACCAGAATGTTGTTGCCGGATACGGCGACGATTTGGCCGCTGCCGTCAATGGCGATGCTGCTATAGCCATAAAACGGTGTTGGAATGATTCGCAATACTGTGCCGGTCCCGCTGTACTCGTAAATGTCATTGTTGTCGTAGTCGAAATAACCCAAGCCCACGGCGTAGATGTCGCCATTGCTGTCCACGGCAATGGCACGTTGGTCCTGGCTGAGACTGATTGTTCGCAGCAAGGCCAGTGTTGTCGGATTAAACACCTTGACCTGGTCGCCGGCTGGGCTGCCGGCCCCGTTTTGCTCGTAAAGCAGACCATCGCGGCCGATGGTGACATCGACGGCATCGTCGCCGATGGAAAAATTGACAACGCTGTGGTCGTTGATGTTGAAGCGAAACAGACCGGAAACGACGCTATTACCGATGTTAGCGGCGCCAGTGACAAAAACATAGTTCCCGTATGCGGCCGCGCCGCCAAAGTCCGAGCTTCCTACTGTATCCCAGCCAGTGTAAGTGGAGTTGTTGAGCAAAGTGCCCGTCGCAAGACTAAGTGTGGACAGGTAAGGGCTGAAGGTCCCGTTGTAAATCGCGACATTGCCGTTGGCGTCGATCGCAAGGCCCCGCAGAGGACCGTCATCGCTGGGCGTTGGTGGAACCGTAAAGCTGTTTACCAGCGTGCCTGACGTTGTGTACTCCAGAACGCTGTTGTTGGGGCCGTCGTCATATAGCAGGTAACTGGAAGTGGTGTTGGGCGGCAACGTGGCCAGGCTATCGGTGCTGCTGAAGGCCAATGTGCCTTGATAAGCAGTGTCCACGGTGTTGTCCGCATTCAGGGCCGTGACCGTGAAATTGACGGGGGTGCCGCTTGTCGCGGCGGCCGGGGCGCTGACGGCAAAATGCGTGACTGCATTTTCCGACACGATCACGGTGGCGGTTCCGGTAATGGTCGAGGCGGCAATATCGGTCGCCGTGACCATCTGGCTGCCAACCGTCTGGAATGTCGCACTAAATGTGCCTGTGCCATTGGTCAATGTACTGTTGGCCGGCAACACGCCGTGGCTGTCACTGCTTGTGAAACCAACCGTTCCGTGATACGCGCTGGCTACATTATTGAATTGGTCCAGGGCAATCACGGTGAAGGCGAAGCTGACGCCGGTGCCGACCGTGGCCGGGAAATTCATCCCAAAATGGGTCGCCGCGGCGGCATCAACCGTAATGGTGCCGCTCGTCGCCGTGATGCCGGCATTCGCGGTATCGGTGACCGTCAAGGTCTGCCCACCCGCCGTTTTCAAGGTCACGACGAAAATGCCCACACCGTTGGCCAAAGTCGCATTGACCGGCAACAAGGCCTGGCTGTCGCCGCTGGTGAAATGGACGGTGCCGGTATAGCCGGTATCCGGGGTATTGTTTGAGTTCTCGGCCGTGACCGTCACGTTGAACGGAGTGCCCGCCGCCACCTGGCTGGGCGCCGTCTCCGTGAAATGGATCGGCGGGGGCAGCGCTGTCGCTTTCAAAGTCGCCTCCACGCGCAACCCAGTGGGAGCGTATGCGTTTTGGACAATGAAATCCAGCGTGTTCAGTCCTGCTTGAAATCCACTGGTGATGCTAAAACTTTGAAATGTCGCGTAGGCATTGGCGATGGTGTCGGAGTTGCCAGTGGACACGCCATTGAGGAGTATGCTCACGCCGTCATCGTCCACCGCCCACTCGCCGGTGATGCTGGCCGTGGCAGGGCTATAACCGGTTAAATCAAAGGTCGTGCGATAATCGTAGTCCCCAGCTGGCCCATTGTCATAAGGGTCATTGTCTGGACCAATCCAGGCGGAGAGCGTGTCGTCACCCAGCCACGCACCGTTAACGGGATATCCTCCAGCGGAGGTACGCACACGAATAGCGGTGGTGCTGCCGCTGGGGACGGAAACCAGAGTGTAATGCGGGTCGCCGATCGTGCCATCGGCTAAAGGTACGCCCGAGGAGTTAACGCCCGTGTTGAAAAAGGTAGGAACGATGGAAGCCCCCGCCACCGTGATGGAGTTGCTGAGGCCTGTCAAGCTGCTGTTGACGCTGTCGGTGGCTGTAATGGTTTGACTGCCCACCGTATTGAGCGTGGCGCTAAAGACTCCTGCTCCATTGGTCAGCGTCGCATTGAGCGGCAGGACCGCCTGGCTGTCGGTGCTGGCGAAATGAACGGTGCCCGTGTATCCGGTGACGATGTTGTTGAACGTGTCCAGGGCAGTGACCGTGAAGGAGGCGTTGGCGCCTGCGCAACAGTGCTGGGTGTGCCGCTAATGTTGAAATGCGTCGCCGCGCCGGGGCTGACGGTGATCGTGTTGCTCGTGCCTGCGATGCTTGTTATGAGGGTGTCTGTGGCCGTCAGCGTTTGAATGCCAGCGGTTTTGAGTGTGACGCTGAACAGGCCAACTCCATTTGTTAGTGTCGCATTGGCCTGCACATTGGCTTGGCTATCGCTGCTGGTGAAATGGACGGTGCCGCCGTAGCCCAGGGCCGTGTTATTGAACTGGTCAAGGGCAGTCACAGTGAAAACCAGTGTTGCGCCAGCCACCGCGTTGCCAGGGGAAACGACCGCCAGGTGTGTCGCGGGGTTGGTAATGGTGTAAACCTGCCCCGTGAAATTGCCGTTGGCCGAATTCAGCAACACGGCTACGGTGTTGGCGTGCCCATCGGCCACCACAAGATCGGTTCTGCCGTCGCTGTTTTCATCACCTACCGCCACCGCGATTGGGTAATCGCCGGCGGCGAAGTTTTCTTGCGCCTGGAAGGTTCCATTGCCGTTGCCTAGCAGCACGCCCACCGCATCGCTGCCTGACTCGGTGACGAGGAGGTCCAGTTTGCCGTCGCCATTCACATCGGCAACCGTGACCGAGGTTGGGTAAACCCCAACGGCAAGGGTTTGTTGGGTCTGGAAGGTCCCGTTGCCGTTGCCCAGCAGCACACTCAGAATCTCACCGCGAAGATTCACCACAACGAGATCGGGTTTGCCGTCGCCGTTAAAATCGCCGACTGCCACCGAACCTGGGAAAGCGCCAGTGGCGAAGGTCTGTGGCACCTGGAACGTGCCGTTGCCGTTGCCCAGCAGCACGCTTACGGTGCCATCGCGGAGAGCATTATTCCATTTGTTGGCCACAATAATGTCCGATTTGCCGTCGCCGTTCACATCGCTAAGCATCACTGAACTTGGGTATTTCCCGGCTGCGAAGGTTTGTTGGGCCTGGAAAGTGCCGTTGCCGTTGCCCAGCAGAACGCTGACCGCGCTGCTGTATAAATTGGCCACGACGAGGTCCGGTATGCCGTCGCCATTGACATCGCCAATGGCCACGGAATCTGGCTTGAGACCAGTGGCGAAAGTCTGCTGCGTCTGAAAAGTTCCGTTGCCGTTGCCCAGCAGCACGCTGACCGTGTTGCTTTCATAATTAGCCGCGATGAGGTCGGCGATGCCGTCGCGAGTGAGGTCCGCCAACGCCACGGAATCTGGATCAGAACCTGCGGCAAAGGTCTGCGGGGACTGGAAGGTGCCGTTGCCGTTGCCTAACAGCACGCTCACCTCGCCATCGGCCACAATGAGGTCGGGTACGCCGTCGCCGTTGACATCGCCAACCGTCGCCGCAGTGGAGTTGTTGCCAGTGGCGACCAAGGGTTGGGCCAGGAAGGTGCCGTTGCCGTTGCCCAGCAGCACACTTACCGTACCCCCAAATTCGTTGGCCACGACGATGTCAGGTTTGCCATCGCCGCTTACATCACCAACCAATACCGTGGCTGGGCGATTTCCGGTGGCGTATAACTCCTGGGCCTGGAAGGTGCCGTTGCCATTGCCCAGTAAAACGCTCACACTGTATGTTCCAGCGTCGGCCACGACGAGATCAGCTTTGCCGTCACCGTTCACATCCGCAATCGCCACCGAATCCGCGGCACTGCCGACGGCGACTGTTTGCAGCGCCTGAAAAGTTCCGTCGCCGTTGCCCAGCAGCACACCCACCGTGCCGTTAGCACTATCGTTGGCCACCACGATGTCCGGCTTGCCGTCGCCGTTCACATCGCCAACCGCCACTGAAATGGTGCCATTTCCAGGGGCTGGGCCAAAGGCAGCGGCAAAGGTCTGTTGTGGCTGGAAAGTGCCATTGCCGTTGCCCAGCAGCACGCTGACCGTGTTACTGTGATTATTGGCCACGATAATGTCAGGTTTGCCGTCGCCGTTCACATCGGCGATCGCCAGCGAAATTGGATAAGAACCAGTGGCGAAGGTCTGCTGGGCCTGAAAGGTCCCGTTGCCGTTGCCCAGCAGCACGCTGACCGTGCTGCTGACAAGATTGGCTACCACCAGGTCAGGCTTGCCGTCGCCGTTCACATCGGCGATCGCCACCGCGACGGACTCGAAACCGGTGGCGAAGGTTTGCTGCGCCTGGAAGGTGCCGTTGCCGTTGCCCAGCAGCACGCTTACGGTGCTGTTTTCATTAGCCACGACGATGTCAGGTTTGCCGTCGCCATTCACATCGCCGAGTGCCAGCGAAAATGCGATATAGGCGGCGGCGAAGGTCTGGCGCGGCTGGAAGGTGCCGTTGCCGTTGCCCAGCAGCACGCTCACCGTACTGCTGAATGAGTCGCCCACGACGAGGTCGGGTTTGCCGTCGCCGTTTACATCACCAATTGCCAGGGCATGCGGATCACCGCTGGCGGCGTTGGTTTGAGGGGGGTTGAACGCAAACGCAGGCGGCGCGTTTGGATTAGTCAGCGGATTCCCACCCAGGCTAAAGATATTGCCGTTATCGACCAGATTCAAACCGACGTTGCCCGCACCCGTGATGCCGGTCACGGTGACGGTGTAGACGGCGCCGCTGACAGGCGTCACCCGAGCCAACGTCCCCGTGGCCGTGCCCGTCAAGACTAGCTGAAAGTCGTTTGGATTCACACCATCGACAGGTTGGCTGAAGGTGACCGTGAAACTTACGGTGCTGGCGTTGGTATTTGGGCCTGCCGGGGTGGAACGGTTGATCGACTCCACGTAAGGCGCGACGCCGGACGAGGTAACCGCGAGAACCACAGTGCTGCCTGAAATGGCGCCGTTGCCGCTGTCGGTCACTGTCAGGGTCTGCTTTCCGCCAGTCTTCAAGGTCGACCCGAAAGTGCCCACGCCATTGGCAAGAGTGGCATTGGCGGGAAGCAAAGCTTGAGAATCGCTGCTGGCAAAATCGACGGTGCCAGTGTAGCCAGTGACCGTATTGCCGAATGAGTCCAGTGCCGTGACCGTGAAGTTAAACCCGGCGTTTGGCGGGACAGAGGTGGGGGCCTCGATTGCAAAATGTGTTGCCGCCGCGGGCATTACCGACACCGCCGCGCTGACGCTCAGGGCGTTAATGGCTGTGTCAAAGGCGGTGATGGTTTGGACACCAGAGCTGACCAGGATCACGCCGGGGGTGAAGACGTGAATACCGCCGTCAGCGGGCACAAAAGTGTAATCGCTGGGCACGGCTGAGCTGGCGCTAGAGTCGGTAGTCATAAATTGGACCGTACCGGTGTACCCCGGAACCACATTGTTTGATGAGTCCAATGCTGTCAATGTGAAGGCCAGGCTTGTGCCGGCTGTTGCAATGGAAGGTAAGCCGCCGATGGCCAGGTTGGTGGCGGTGCCGGTGGTGTGCTCAAAGACTTGGCCGGCAAAATTGCCATTGCTGGTTCCCAACAGCACGCTCACTGTCCCGCTGGTGGAATTGGGTACCACCAGATCGGGTCTGCCGTCGCCGTTCACATCGCCGATAGCCAACGCATATGAATCATGCCCGCCTGAGAAGGTCTGCTCGGCTTGGAAAGTGCCATTGCCGTTGCCCAGCAGCACGCCAATGGTGGAATTACCATTGGACACGATAAGGTCCGTTTTGCCGTCGCCGTTTACATCCGCCATCTCCACGCCATATCGGGCATCCATAGCGGAGAAGGTCTGCTGCGCTTGGAAGGTCCCGTTGCCGTTGCCCAGCAGTAAGCTCCCCGTGTTGCTTTGGCGATTGACCACGGCGAGGTCGAGATGGCCGTCGCCGTTCACGTCTCCCAACGCCACAGCAGATGGGTAAACCCCGGTGGCAAATGTATTTTGGGCCTGGAAGGTGCCGTTGCCGTTGCCCAGCAGCACACTCACCGTGTTGCTGTTCTCATTGGCAACGATGAGGTCGGGTTTGCCATCTCCGTTCACATCCGCAAGCGCCGCCGACACCGGAGCCGAGCCCGTCAGGTAGGTTTTTTGGGCCTGGAAGGTGCCGTTGCCATTGCCCAGCAGCACACTCACCGTGTAGCTGGTCTCATTGGCGACGACGATGTCGGGTTTGCCATCCCCGTTCACATCCCCCAACGCCACAGAACTGGGATCATCCGCGGTGGCGAAGGTCTGCCGGGCCTGAAAGGTGCCGTTGCCGTTGCCAAGCAGGACACTTACCGTGCCGCTGTACTTGTAGGCGTTGGCAACGATGAGGTCGAGTTTGCCGTCGCCGTTCAAATCCCCCAACGCCACCGCGTCAGGATTACCACCCACGGCGACGGTATTCTGGGTTTGGAACGTCCCGTTGCCATTGCCAAGCAGGACGCTAACGGAGTCACTTTGTCGATTTGCCACGACGACATCAAGCTCGCCGTCGCCGTTCAAATCCCCCAACGCCACCGCGTCAGGCGCGGAACCGGTCGTGAAGGTCTGTTTGGGAAGAAACGCGGCCGGGGCGTTTTCCTGAGTGAGCGATTTGCCAGCAAGATCGCGGATGCTGCCGTTATCCACCAGGTTCAGGCCCACCGAGCCATTGCCCGTGACGCCGCTGACGCTGACTGTGTAGACGGCGGCACTAACAGGAGTTACCTGGCTCACCGTGCCAGCAGCCGTGCCGGTGAGGGCCAGTTGGAAGTCGGCGGCAGCAACGCCCGTCACTGCTTCGTTGAAGGTGACCGTGTAACTGACAGTGCTGGCATTGGTAACCGGACCGGCAGGGCTGGCGCGGTTGATCGATTCGACAAAGGGTTGGATCATGGAAGCAACCACATCGGTCACGCCGCTCCCGGTAATTGCGTTGTTGCTGGTGTCCGTCGCCGTCACGGTCTGCTCGCCTGCTGTTTTCAAGGTCTCGCTGAAGCTTCCCACGCCGTTGACCAGCGTGTTGTTGCCAGGCAAGACGGCCTGGCTGTCGCTGCTGGTGAAGTGAAGGGTGCCCGTGTAACCGGCGGCGATGTTGTTGAAGGAGTCCAGGGCAGTGACCGTGAAGGTGGCGTTGGAGCCCGCCGTCAAAGTGCTGGGTGTGCCGCTGATGTTGAAGTGCGTCGCCGCGCCGGGGCTGACGGTGATTATGTTGCTTGTGCCGGCGATAGTTGTTGTGACGGTGTCTGTGGCCGTCAGCGTTTGGACACCGGCGGTTTTGAGCGTGACGCTGAACAGGCCAACTCCATTCGTTAGTGTCGCATTGGCCGGCAGATTGGCGTGGCTGTCGCTGCTCGTGAACTCCACAGTACCGTCGTAATTCGTTGCCACGGCGTTGTTCGCTGCCAAGGCCGAAACCGTGAAGTTCGCGCTGGTCCCCGCTGTTGCCGCGGCGGGGGCGGTGATGGAGAAATGCGTGGGAGCCACCATATCGCCAAAGTTCACACCGGTGAGATCTTGACCGCTTACGAGGGAAACGGTTTGCTCGTCGTTTGCCGGATTTGTCGGCTGCCAGCCCGATTGACCTTGTACCGCAACCTGGTAGCTGCCGGCAGCCAGCCCCGCAAAGGTATAATCGCCCTGGGAGTCCGTGGTGGTCGACGGTTCGCCGGGATCAAGTGTGCCATTGCGATTTTGGTCAAGGTATACCAACCACCCGGCCAGACCTGGTTCAATAGGCGGCACGGTGGTCATCGAGATGTCGTCAAGCGCAAAATCGTTCCCGCTCACCGCCGTCTGCAAATCGGTGATGGCAATCACCGCCGTCGTAGCGGTTTGAGAATTCCAGCTGCCGGTGTATTGCGACCATAGGCCCGTTGTGGAAGAGAGCGTGAGGTCGGACCCGATCACCTGTCCATTGATAGTGACATGGAGAATGGCGGCTGCTGTCGGGTACGTGGAGGCGCCAAAGGCGGAAAAGGCAAATTCCGTGTTTGCCGGTACGGCCACGGTTTCTTCCCACACGGCTTGAGTAGGTACGCTGCCGCCGTTTACGATCATCATCAAACCTGATCCCGACGTGTGGTCGCCGAAGGAAGCGACATAGGGCGAAAAATCAGCCGGATTGGGGCCAACAGTGTAAACCGTTTCATTCACGACGGATGTGGCGTTGTAGGTGTATTGCGATTGGAAGCCCGTGTTGCCGGCGCTGAAGTCGCCATTGACGATAAGATTGCCGACCCCATCGCGAGCGCCGTTCCCATTTAGATCGTCGTAAACGGTGCCCTGGATCTCCGCGGTGCCTGCGCTGGTGACCACAATGGTGGTGCTGCCTGACCCGGCGGAGGTCACGGTGTCCGTGGCCGTCAGCGTCTGGCTGCCCACGGTATTCAACGTGCCAGTGAATGCGCCTACGCCATTGACGAGGGTGCTGTTGGCCGGCAGGTGGGCAGCAGGATCTGTGCTGGTGAAAGTGACGGTGCCGTTGTAAGCAGTGTTCGTGGTGCCGTTCGCATTCTCGGCTGTGACGGTGAATGTAATTGGCGAGCCCTGGGTGGCGGCCGCCGGCGCGCTAACATTCAAGTGCGGGCCGATTATCGTAACCAGCCCGTCCACGCCGGGAACGTTGCCGTTGATGGGCACCGGACTTAGCGGAATCTGGCCCATCAGGCCGTCAACGCGGGTGACAACCGTGCCGGTGCCGTTAGACGTGTTGGATCCCTCGATGATGATCGGGGTCGATCCAGCCGGCGCGTTGGCAATGATGTTGAATGTAAGCAGCACGAGGCTGCCGCCAACCGAGTTGATGTTGGGATTACTGGAGGACTCCGTGACGGCAAGTTGACCCAGCTCCGCACCCGTGCCCACCACGGCCCCCGGACTGCTCCCCCACGCCCCAAAGCCCGTCGTGGTCGTCGCGATCGCCATGGTCGGATTGGTCCCCTGCAGGTTTGGGGAGTCCGTCATGGTCGCCACATCCTGCCCCTGGAGCGAGCCTTGGAAAGTCACCGTGACGTCGGTCACGCTGACGGCACTGACGACGGAGTTGCCAAGGCTGACGGTGGCAAGGCCGTTGAGCGCGGCCTGAATGTTGCTTTGCAGAGTCGCCGCCGAAGTGCTGTAGATTATCGGGCCAGTTGTGCTGCCGCCGTAGGACAGCGAAAACGTACCGCCGAAGACCACGCCTCCAAACGTGATCGTTTGGACGGTATTGGTGTTGTTGGTGAGTGTGCCGAAATTGATTTCCGAGGAGTTTATCGAGAAAACACTCGGATTGTATTGGATCGCCAAGGACACGCCGACAATGCCCCCCGACCCCGCCGGGTTGGCATCGTCCATGTTCACCGGCACCACCACCGTCCCGCCCGGCACGCCGGTCAGGTTGGTGGGAATGCTTAATCGCGCGGTGACGTTAATGGTCGCCGTGGCGGTGTTGCTATAGCCCGCGCTGCCGGCCACCGTGGTGTCGTCAGCCACAAAGGTGAAACTGTCGGTGCCGACGAAATTGTAGTTGGGCGTGTAAGTGAACGAGCCATTGGCGTTGAACGAAAGCGTCCCGTCGGTGGGGCTGCTTTCCAGCACGGCCTGGAGCGGGTCGCCAACCGGACTCGAGGAGTTGTCCAGGACACCGGCATCGCCGTTGGTGGTGTTGGCCACGGTCAACTGTGGATTACCATTCCCGCTCAGCGCACTGGTCGCCGTCATGGCCGGCATTGGCTCTCCGCCCAGTCCACCCTGGAAGGTGACGGTGACGGTGTGGCCGCTGGCGGCGCTGACCGCGACGTTGCCTGTGCCGATGGTCGACAAACCGGCCAAAGCGGTTTGGATGGTGCTTTGCAGCGTGCTGGCAACACTGCTGTAGTTGAGCGGCGCGGTTGATTGGTCTTCAAACGAGAGGGCGAACGATCCCGAGAGGGGCGTGCCGCTGAAGGTCAGCGTTTGTTCGGCGTTGGCGCCCACGTTCAGGCTGGCGTTGTTCGCCGACGACCGCGCGGTGACGGAATAGGCATCGTTGCCTGCGACAGGCGGTTGGATTGCGCTACCGATCGTGATCGCGCTGTCGTCCTGATCCGTGCCGGCTGTGCCGAGATAAGTATAAGGACTCAGGCTGGTAACATTGTCCTGGGGCGGCGGGTTCAGGGTGTAGGCGGTGAAATTCTCATCGGACATATTCGTGCCGCCGTTGCCGAAGATGTCCGCCGCCAAGTTCAGAATGCGTCACGCCCAGCGCGGCGGTGCTCTTGACCTGGAAGTTAATAAGCACCAAGCTGCCGCTGGCGCTGTCGGTGATGATTCCACTGGGGGTGCTCACTCCGAGCTGGATTTCGCCTGCCACGAATAAGTTGTTCGGTCCCGTGATCCAGCCATTCGTGGCCGTCGGCGAATAGCCCTCCCCGTTGGCCGTTGACCCGTTGGTGGCAATCGTGCCCAGAGTGATGCTGCTGCTAGACACGGTAAATACGGTTGGATCGTAAAAAATATCCGCGTCGGCCCCGGATAGGCCAAGGTTGCCGTTGACTGTATCCTTAAGTGAATCGACGTTGACGGCAACCTGCACAATGCTTCCCGGCGTGGCGACCAGGCCTGTCGACAGGAAGAGCCGCGTCGGCACCACCCGATCCTCGAATTGCTCAAATTGCGGGCGGAACCAGTGCCGCGATCGACCCGCCCGTTTGCCGCGGATCCGGGAAGATTGGCCCTTGTTCACCAGTTTGACAAGATTGCGCAGCCAAGCCGGAAACATGGCGCACCTCGCTTTGTTAAGAACATCGTGGCAAGAAAAAGGACCAGTGACGACCTATGCATGGCAATGGAGGTTAGTAGAGAATAACATACGGAAATACACCTGGGCGAAAGCGGGAAAGCACGCAAGGTCGACGAGAGGGCTAAGCTGTGCGAAATCGCACTTGCGCGGATATACGCTCAGTCTCGTTCACAGGTCGAGAAAGCACGACTTTGCGCGCACAATAGCATTGCGGCTCCCAGAGCCGCTATTGCCCTCTAAGTGGATAAGCCTCGCTTTTGAGCAAAAGCGCTCACGGATTCCCAAAAAAGTCCAAAAAGTGGTGTTCAGGCCATAAATTGGGGGTTTGACGCTCCGCTCAGTGCAACGAATCCGTGGCAGAGCCGATTGGCCATGGCAAGATGATCGCCGTAAGTGCCAGTCCCCAATGTGGTTGCGGAATGAATCCGTGGCGGATGACAAAATTCGTTCACGGGGATGTGTGGGGGTCTGCAACGCAACGAGTCCGTTGCCGGCGACTACGCGGTTGAGCCTGGACGCGATTTTGCCCCTCGTTCCCAAACTTTCCCCCTCGTTCCCAAACTTTCCCCCTCGTTCCCAATCGCCTGTTTGGGAGCGAGAGGCCAAGACGGAAAATGCATTGCATGGGCTTGCCCGAAAAATTGAAAGTGGGTGTGTGTGTGCAATGCAACAATCAATCCCCGTCCTCCCTCTCCAAATCGTCAGGCCAGCTCAGGCCCGGCTCAAGGTAGTGGACAGTGGGCAGTGGGCCGTGGGCACCGAATTGGTCCCAATAGCAGGCCGTGGCCTCAAGATATTGGGCAGTGGGCAGTGGGCAGAGGGCAGTGAATTGCAGGTCCTCGTCAGAATAGTCGGCAGTGGGCAGTGGGCAGTGGGCAGTGAATTGCGTCTCAAAAGCGTTGGTGCAAGCTTCCTCCGAGGCATCGTCCATTGCCCACCAACCACTGCCTGCTCCCTGCTGCCAACTCAAACTGTGGACGTTGGGCTGTGCCCCGTTGGCATTAAATTGCATGTCAGTCTGCGTCCTCGTCAGATGGCATGGATGTGTTCGGCAACGCCATCTGCCCACTGCCCACTGCCCACTGCCCACTTTTTGCTGCCCACTGCCCACTATTCCACTGCAAAACGAATGCGCCCTGGCCATCCGCCACTATGGTGGTGAACACCCGATGGCCCGTCGGATCGACCTGATTCACCAGGGATATTGGAGTTAAGTGCGTTCCATTACTGCCCACTGCCGACTGCCCACTGCCCACTTGCCGCTCCATGCTGCACACAATGTTCACCAGGCTTCCGCCCGCCGTCGTCTGGATTGGTGTGCTCCCCACGAGGTCGATGCCAATCTCGCCCGTCTGAGCGTTCACCACTGCCGTCAGTTGCCAGCCTGCTGTCAATGATCCCCATTGCACGTCCGCGGCGGTCACGGTGAATACCTGCGGATCGTAGCGCAGCGCCAGGATCACTTCCGTCGCGCCCGTGCTGCCGAGCGGATGGGCGGTGTCGATGTTGACCGGAACAACGACGGTCGCGCCAGGACCAATTTGAACTATTGCCGGCACACTCAAAATCGGATCGGGTCCGGTGGCTGTGATATTCAGACCCGTGGGAAGGGTTGGAATCTGTATGCGGGGAATGCCGGCAAGCACCGAATTGAGCAAAGTCACGTCGGACGCGTCCACCAGGCCGTCGTTGTTGAGGTCGGCGATGATCGCCGGGTCGGCCAGTGGGAATGCCGAGAAGCCGCTCAAGGTGCCGGTGGCGGCATTGGTGGTGGCGCCGATCGCCACCGCCGCGATGTCCGACGGGTCGCCCGCGCTCAGGCTGCCGTTGGCCGTCCCCGCCGCGTCGCCGAAATAGGCGACAATTTGCACGGAGTCATCGCCCTGGGCTGCGACGGCGCCGCCGTTGAGCGTCACGCCGCTCCAGTGCATGAGCGCCTTGGATTTGTAGGAGGGCGCCGCCGAGTTTGGCACCGTCGCCACCAGGCCGCCCAGGCGAACCGGTCCCGTTTGTGTCAGCGCCGTGGGGCTGCTGAAGTCCAGGATGGCGGTGCCAGGCGTGGAAGCCGTGTCGAGCGCTAGCGAAGCCCCCGTCAAGGCCGTGTTGACGACGGCCCCGGTGATGCTCAAGAGCGCCGAGTTGTACTGCAATGTGAACTTGCCGGAGGTGATGCCGCCGCCGACGCTGACGTTGAGCGGAATGCCGGTGGTAGCGCTGTTGGGCAGGTTGATCGCGTCGGCACTGTCGGGCCCCCGAGCGAAGGCCGGGATGCCGACCGTCACCGGCGGCGCGGTGACCACGAAGGTCGCGACGTAATTGCTGCCGGCCGGGTTGCCGTTGTTGAGGCCGTCGAGCGGGTCGGCCAAACTGTCCACGAAGCCATTGGAGGCGCTGCGGAAGGTGACGGTGTAAGTGCCTGCCGCCAGGACGCCGGTGCTTGGATTGAAGTTCACGCTCGTGAAATTGCTGGTCTTGACAAAGGTGATCGTCTGATCGCTGGGATCGATGATCAGCGTGCCGTGGGTCGAAATCTGCGGCGCTCCGGGCCCGGTCAGCAGCACGTCGTCGGGGCCATCGACGCCGCCGGCGTCGTAGAGGTTAAGCACGGTGGGATTGAAGGGCTCGTCGAAGGTGGCGACGAAGCCGGTTGATGTGGGCGTCAGGCTGGTGACGGTGAGTCCGTGGGTGGCGACGGCGTTGCTGGTGCCGCTGATTCCGGCGTTGGCGACATCGGTGGCGGTGAGGTTCTCACTGCCTAGCGAATTGAAAGTGGCGCTGAACACCCCCACTCCACCGGCCAATGTCGTGTCGGCTGGCAACGCGGCGACAGCGTCGCTGCTGGTGAAGTGGACCGTGCCTGTGTAGCCGGTGACGGTGTTATTGAAGGTGTCCTTGGCGGTGACCGTGAAACTCAGGGCCGCGCCGGTGATGGCGGTGGCCGCGGCCGACACCACAAAGTGATTGGCGGCCAAGGGGGTAACAGTGATCACCGCGCTGGTGCTTGCGAGATTGCTGTTGACGGTGTCGCTGACGATTAGCGTCTGGCTGCCGGCGGTGCGCAGCGGCGCCGAAGAAGCCGACGCCGGCCGTCAAGGTGGCGTTGGCCGACAAGGAGGCCTGGGCGTCGCCGCTGCTGATGTGGACCGTTCCAGTGTAACCGACGGCGGTGTCGCCCAAGGCATCCTTGGCCGTCACCGTGTAGGTGAACACACCGCCCGCGTTGACGCTGCTGGGGACGGCAATGACGAAGTGATTGGCTGGCGCGCTGACGGTGATGGGGGCAGATCTACCGTTGACGCTGATGGCCGACGCATCGAAAACGGCGATGCTTTGGCTGCCGGGCGTGTTCAGCGTGGCGCTGAACGTGCCGGTGCCGCCGACCATCGTGGCGTTGATCGGCCGCACGGCGGCATTGTCGCTGCTGGTGAAACGCAGCGTGGCCGCATAGTTGGTGGGGTTGTCAAACGGGTCTTCCGCGGTGACCGTGAAAGTGAACGGCGCTCCAACCGAGACGTTGCCGGAAGCGCTGACGACAAATTGGCTCGCCGCCGCCGGACTGACGGTGATGCTGCCGCTGGTGCCGTTCACGGTGGCGGTCACGGTGTCGGTGGCCGTGATGGTTTGAATGTCCGCCGTGGTCGGAATGACGCTGAAAACGCCGACGCCGTTGGTCAGCGAGGCGGCGGCGGGCAACAGTGTGTTGCCGTCGCTGCAGGTCAATTGAACGGTGCCTGTATAGCTGGCGTCGGTAAGGTTGCTGGCGTTCAGAGCGGTGACGGTGACGTTCAAGACAGCGCCGGCCGTCGCGGTGCTCGAAGAGGCGACGGCAAACTCAGAGACCCCTTGGTCGTTGGTCCAAGTCACCGACTCCGAAGTCGTGCCGGTGTTGCCGGCATAATCGACAATTTGGCTGGGGTCCACGGTTAGCACATAGTTGCCGGAGGCGCCGGTCAAAGGGGCCAAACCAGAAATAAGGTAGTTCGTCGTCAAACCGCTTGTCGCGGGGGCCACCGTCACGGCGGAAGTGATCAAATTCGGGCCGCCGTTGAGCGTCAAGCTTAAGGAGTGATAGTCGAAGATCGTCACGCTCTTGGTGAGAATCACTTCCTCCGTCGAGACGGGAGTTTGACGGATGGCAGGCGAAATCCCCGCCAGGCTGCTGATCGTCGGCGGCGCCACATCCACGAATACAGACAGGTCGCTCAGTGCGGAGCCGTTGGCTGACGCGTCGAATGCCTGGGCGGTGAGCACGTGCTCTCCCGGCGCGAGGTCGAGCGTTTTGCTCCAGTTATAGGTCCCGTTCGCATTGCTGGTGGCGCTGACAAAGGCGTCCTGCAGGTAGACGCCGGTGGTCATGTCTTCCAGCCGGATTTCCAGGTTAAGCGCCGCCACCGTTCCGGAAAAAGTCACGTTGCCGGTATTGGTCAGTTGACTCACGCCGTCAAACGGCGACAGGCCGCTGCTGGGACTGATCGCCAGGTTGGCGGGCGGCGTCGGGCCGGTCAGGTCAATGACCCAGCTGATACTGGCGGGGGCCGTCAGCGGATTGCCTGCCAGGTCGGTGATGGCTTGGTTGCCGATGGTGAAGGTATAGGTCCCCTGCAGCGCCTGCGGAAAACTGATGCCGGCGATCTGGTAGGTGTTGGGAATCGCAAGCAGGCCTGTCACCGGCGTGATGGTCACGCGGGTGTCGAGCAAATTGGTCGATCCACCATTGAATGTCAGCGAAAGGCTGGCGAGGGTGAATGTCGCAGGGTTGATCGGCTTGGAGAAGGTGATCTCGAGCGTCGGCACCACGATGTTGCGCGGCGTTTGCGGTTGCTGGAGCGTGGTAATGGTCGGCGCGGTGGTGTCCATCGTCCATTGGGTGAAGTCGGTGCCGAGCACAGCGTTGCCTTTGTCGTCGAGCACTGCCGCGGGGTTGACGGAAAAAACATAAAGCCCCTGGGTCGTCGTCAAGGTGCTGGGCAGGGTCACGGTGTACGTTCCACCGAGCACATTGGCGATCTGCACGCCGCTGCTCTGGGTGATCAGGTTCGCTCCGCCGTTCAGCGTCAAGCTCAGCGCGCTCGTGGTGAAGGTGCTCGCGGTGATCGGGTTGGAGAAAACCACTGTCACGTTGGTCACGGCGGTGTTTACCAGGGACGGAATCACGTTCTGGACCAGGATGGTCGTGTCCGTCGTGTCCATCGTCCATTGCGTCGTCACCGACCCCGCCGACGTCGCCCAGGCTGTCCTGAACGCCGACGGCACTGACGGTAAGGGAGTATGCCCCGTTGGCCGCGGTCAGCGCGCCCAGGCCGGTAATCTGGTAGGTGCTGCCGGAAATCAGGACGATGGCGACGCCGCTGTTGGCGGTGATCAGATTCGCGCCGTTGTTGAGGGTGAGTGTCAGCGCGGAAGGCGTGAACGTGCTCAAGTTGATCGGCTCATTAAAAGTGACATCCAGCGCATTCACGGGCACGCTGATCAGGGTCGGTTTGACGGCCTGAAGCTGGGTTATCGCTGGCGTGACGGCATTGGGGTTAACGAAGGTCACCGTGTAGGTGATCGGGCCAGCCGTCGCGCTAAAATCGAGGAAGTGCAGGTCGTTTTGGGCCGTGACAATACCGGCCGACGTGATGTTTTGGACCGTGGACCAGACGGTGTCCCCCGGCTGCAAGAGCAGGCCGTCGGGGCGCTCGACTTGGCTCACCGTGAGGTTGCCGCCCGTGGGATCGACGATGGTGAAGTATCCCCAGCCCGCGGGCATGTCGGCAGTGACCTGATAAACGTCTGAGTTGGAAGTGGAGGCCACACTGGCGTTGCCTGTGCCAAGACTGGTCACGGGGCTGGTGCCGCCGGTGCTCAAATAAAGCGTATCCGGCGCGCCGTTGGAACCGGGCAGGTCGCTGACCAGGAAATCCGGTGTGGGATCGTCGGGGATGGGGGCCGAGGGTGGATTGCCGACATAGCCCACCGCGACGGCCTGCACAAGGTTGTGGATACTGACACTGTTGATGAGCGACGTCTGCAAGCCGCCCAGGGCATTGTCGTGCTCGAAGGTCGCCGTGAAGTTCTCGAAGTAGCCGGCGAGCGTGGAGGTCAGAATAAACTCGGCCGTGGACGTTTGCCCCGGCGCGATGTTGCCGAAGTCGGCGGTCAACGACGGCGAAGCGGGTTGGCCGTTGACCGTGGTGCCCAGGATGTTGAAGCCAACCAACAGGCCCGATTGGTTTTCGACGATCTTGGGCTGGACCGACGTGATCGTGAAATTGTTGGCGGTGCCCTGACCAATGTTCGTCACCTGGACGCCGAGGTCGAACGGCACGGACGGCTGCACAATGTTGGGTGTGACCGCGTTTTGGCCCTCGACCTGCTGCTGCCAGAAGTAATTGATGTCCAGGTCCGGACTGGGCTGGACTGTAATCTGAGCCGGCAGCAACGGCACATTGACCACGGTGCCATCCGCCTGGGTGTACTGGAGCGTGCCGCCGACGGCGTATTGCGTGGCCAAGGTGGGGGCCGCCTGCTGCGTGGGAATGATAATGTAGGTCGCCGTGCCCGTCGCCGGCGCCGCCGTGGTGCCGCCGCCGAGGCTGAAGGTGCCGTTGCCGGCATCCGTCAAGCCGGACAACTGCGGCGACTGGATGAAAAACATGTCGGTGGCTTCCGCGGATGGGGTGCCCATGCCGGGGTCGGTTTGGATGTCCAGGTTGACCTGAATGTTGCTGAGCGCGCCGGCGGCGCTGTTGTCGATCGTGAGAGTGCCCTGGAAGGCGTCGCGCGTGAACACCGCGTCCTGGTCGATTTCGACGCGCACTTGCGCGGTCAGCGTGGGGGTGGTGGGGATGTTGTATGTGAATGGGGTAAAGGTTGTGATGGGAGCCGGCGCCGTGTCGGTCACAGTGCCAATGCCGCCATCACCGCCACCGCCGCCGCCCCCACTGCCGCCGCCGGTTGGTTCATTGGTAATATCGCACAGGCCGCTCAGCACATTGGTGGCATCCAGGGCCACCGCGCTGGCGCTGCCCGTGAGACCGTTGGCGAGCACTTCCAACAGGTTTTGCTGTGCCGACCATAAGTCGTTGTCGGCCGTGGTCAAGACCTGAGTGAGGAAGGCGCTGTTCGGCGAGTTGAACATGTCCGGCACCAGGGTCGCGAAACTCGGCGTGTTCGCGCCCCAGGCGTTTTGGATAGCCGTGTCATGGTCGGCCGAAACAAAAACCGGATCGACGGTGATCTGGCGGACCTGCGTGACGGGGTCGGTGGCGGTATACGAATAGCTGATGTCAAGCTGCGGCGGCGCCGGGCAGGTGTTGCTGTTGAGATACTGCTGAAGCGTCAGCCCAGCCACGGGCGCCACAATCACTGGGATGGCAATTTCGCTCTGCGCCGGCAGCACGGCAATCGTGGTGATCAGCGGCGTAAGCGTGAAAAATGGATTGTTGACCGGGACGATCTGCACGTTGTTGGCCTGGATCACTCCTTCGTTGGTGATGTCCTCGGTGAACTGAGCCGAGCCACCTTCACCCAAAAGCGGCAGCACGAATGGTTTATCAGGAACTAAGTTGGGAATCGGCACATTGGTGACGAAATCGGACTGGAGCGTGATTTGGTAGTTGTCCTGGATCGTGGTAGGCACCACGGTCCACGTGTAGCTGACGGTCTGCAACGGAATGAAGACCTCAGTGCTGTTGTGCCCGCGCAACGATGACCGGGCTGCTGTAGGTGCCATGCTCGGCCGCCGTCACTTCCAATTGGTAGGTGCCCGCCACAAAGCCCGACAGCGTGACGATGCCGGTTTGATCCGTGATTGCCGTGACCACCGGCAGGCTGGTCAAGGGATCGATCAGCTCCACGGTCGCATCGGCCACATGGGGGTGCGTCTCGGCGTTGGCGGTCAGGTCGTCGTCTACAGTCACCTGCAATGTGCTTTGCTGATTGGATACGACAATTACACTGATGGGCACGGCCACGCCGGTGTTGCCAAAACCGATGGTAAGGCTTCCCGTGAACAATCCCAATGTCTGATTCAGGGCCGGATCCAACTGCATCTCCACCTGCTCCGATTGCCCGGCGGCAAGCGGTTGGGGATCGCTGGCGGGCGTGATCCACGAAACCGGCGAGGAGATCGTCAACGGTCCCGTCGTCGCCGAACCGATGTTCGTTAGCGTGACACTGGCCAGGGAATCGGTGCCAATGACCACCGAATCCGTGAGTGCGGTGGCGAACAGTTTCGGCGCCGCGGGAGTGATCGTCACGTCAAATTCAAGCACGGCGGGCGTGCCCTGGTCGCTGTTGCAGGTGACCAAGATGGTGCCCGTGACCGCCAGCGGCTGGGTGGCGGTCAATGTGTAGTCGGCTGTGGTTATGCCACCGAAACCTGCCAGCGTTGCCGGGTTGTTGATCGTCAACGAGACGGTAATTGGAAGTTGCTGCGTGCCGGCGCCTTCATTGACGCTGGAGACGACCAGGTTGGTCAGCGTGGCGCCGCTCAAATTGCTGAGAAACACCGTCCCTCCGGCGGGAGTGCCCGGCACCAGATTTACGGTGATGGGATTGGGAGTGATCTCCATGCCGACAAAATCGACGGCGTCCGTGGCCGCTGGATTGTTGTTGGTGGTCATGCCGTCGGTCAGCGCGATAAATTGATAGTGGCCCGGCTGATTTGACGGCGGTGTATAAGTCGTGCTCCACGCACCGTTGACGTTAGTGAAGATGGGTCCAAGCTCCGTGTCCGGGTCGCCGTTCCTGAGGACGCTGACAAATACGGCCTTGAATGGCGCGGGGCCGCCCGAATTGACCTCCGTGGCCAAACCGCTCAGTGGGATCGACGCGCCGGCTATCACATCGTGGGTCCCAGCTTGCAGCGTGGAGGTGTAATCAGGGCCGACGGTCATCGGGACGACCAGCACGTCATTGCTGCCAGTGATTACCTGGATCGGATTAGCGCCGGTGTTGGTGGTCACTGAAACGTAGTAGACGCCGAGAGTGGCGGGAACCGTGAAAGTGGTCGAGCCGATATAGGAACTGCCCGCGGCCAGCGATCCTCCGGTGAAGGGCACATTCTGCGAAAACAGCACATTATTGCCGGCCTGATCCGTCGAAACCACGACATGGTCCACCCATGTGCCGGCGGCGGCGACGTTGCCGTCGTTGGTCACTTGCCAGGTTAGGGGAGCGCTAGTCTGGTTGGTCTCGGCGTTGGCCGGAGGCGTGATGGCGGTGACGGCCAGGTCGGGCAGCGGGGAATTGACGACTTCAAGGGTCAAAACTCCGGTGTTGAGCCCCGTGCTGCTAGCCTCGATCGTCACAGGGCCGGCGCCGCCATTGGCGCCGGTGATCGTAAACGGTGCCGAGGTTTGGCCGGCCTGGATGACTACCTGGGCAGAAACCGTTGCCTCGTTGACGTTGCTGCTTGTCAGATTGACCGTCAAAGCTTGCGTGGTATTGGCGTTGGCGCGGCTGACTGTGCCTGTCGCGCTGCCGCTGCCGGCAACGAAGCTCGCCGTGGTGGTGACCGCCAACGACGGCCCGTTGGTGCTCAAAACCGTGATGGTGGCGGTGGCATGTCCAGTGACGATCAGCGCATGCGTGATCGCGTCGGTGGCGTAAGCGGTGACGGTCACGACGGGGTTGGCGTTGTTGGGATTGTCAATCGCAGTCAGCGGGATGCTCACCGACGAAGTGCCCTGCGGCACGGTGACTGACGAGGGCAGCACCAGGTCGGATGCGTCGTTGCTGAACAGGTTGACCGTGATCGGAGCGTTGGCCGACACCAAAGTGCCGCTGCCGTTGGTCAAGCTCAGGGTGGCGAAAGTGGCTGGGTTGGAGGCGTTCTCTTCCACGGCAGGCGCGTCGGTCGCCAGTTCCAAAACGGGGATGTTGGGGTCCGTGACCGTGGCCGTGGCGCCAACGGCGGCAAACTGCAAGCCAGTCACCGGATCGGTCGGCGCATTGGTGGCGAACAGGACATCGCGCGTGTCCACCAGCAAATTGGTGCTCACACCGCCGATGGGAAAGGTCACCGAGTTTTGATTGGCGGGAATGGTTACCTGGGCCGGCGCCGTGGCTACCGTGGGGTCGCTGCTGGTGATATCGACGGTGAGCGCCGTGTCGTTGGGATTGCTCGGATTGGTGTTGCGCGACAGCGTGGCCGTGGTCCCGCCTGTGTCCGGGAATGTGCTGGCGCCGAGGGTCAGGGTCAGCGCCGGTGTGTTGGACTCCAATTCCGTCGCGACGGCGGACAGTGAGACATAATTGGAGTTGCTTGGGCCCGCCGCGGTGATCGTCGAAGTTTGCGTGCCGTCCACAACGCCGTCCTGGACGGCATCCACATAGAAAACGGCAGAGAAGGAGCCGTCAGGAATAGTCACCTGAATCGAGGCGGCCGGCGTGCCGTTGGGGCTGGCCGCCAGCAAGACGGCCGCCGGGTTGCTGCTGGTGACAGTCACGGCCAGGCTGCCCACATCGGTGTCATTGCGCGTCACCGTGGCGCTGGTCGCCGGATTGACGGCGTTTTTGTAGAACGTGCTGCTGCCCGGAGCCGCCAGGCTCACCTGCAAGCTGGGCGGTATGGTGATCGGCGCCGCCGACACCGCCGTATTGTTGGCGGTGTCCAGCTCGAAAAAGCTGGATTCAAGACCCGTGGTGACAACCACCCATTTATTGCCGGCATCCGTTGTCGGCACGGTAATGGTCGTGGACTGCGCCAGCGTGCCGGTCGGCGCGGTCAGGGAGCCGGACCCGCTGACGGTTTGCAAAAGCTGCAAATCGGTGGCGCCGCCGGCATCGCCCGCCAGGAAAACCTGGTCCACCCAGGTTCCCGAAGCCGTGCTGCCGCCGGTATTGATATCTGTCCAGCTAACCGGGATCGATGCACCTGGAAGCACCTGGCTGCTGCTGCCGTTGTTGACGACGAGTTGCTCGACCTCCAGGTTCGGAGACGGCGCCAAGGTGGAGGTGAAATTGACCGTGTTGGTGTTGTTACCGTAAGCGAGGTTGCCGTTGGCGTCGTACTCCTCGATGGAACGGCCGTAATCCGTGGTCACCGTGACCAGGAAATTGCCCACGCCCGGCGACCCGTTGGGCAGAGTGAAGTTGAAGGTCTGCAGCGGGCTGGTGGCGCCGCGGCCAAAGTGCTGTCGCCGTTGACCGCGCCCTGGGTGACATAACTCAGGCTGTGGTTGGCGGCCACGCTCTGCACGAGGATATAGTCATAAAACGGTGCGTAAACCGCCGAAGCTCCGATATTCTGGTCGTTCCAGGCGACCGTCACCTGGCCGCCCGATTGGGGAGCGGACGGACTGACTGCCAACGAGCCCATGGCTATTGTCAAGTCGGGCGCCAGTTGCACCGTCAAGGTGGCCTCGTTGCTGGTGACCGTGCCTGTGCCGTTGGTAAAGACAGCCTCGTATTCATTGCCGTTGTCGGCCTGGGTCGCTGTGAAGCTCAGCGTGGTTGAGGTTGCTCCCTGGATCGGGTTATAGGTCATGCCGTTGTCGGTGCTAGCCTGCCATTGCACCGTCGGCGCCGGGAACCCGTTGGCCGTCGCCGTCAAATAAACTGGGGCTCCCTTGAATGCCGTTTGCGTTTGCGGATTCGTCACGATCGCCGGCGCCTGGTCCACGTCCAAGGTGAAACCTTGCGTGGCATTGTTGCCGAAACCGTCGCTGGCCTTGATTGTGATACCGTAGGCGCCGCCCGTGTTGGCCGCGGGCGTGCCGGTAATGGTCGCGGTGCCGGTGCCGTTGTCGGTAAAGGTCACATTGGCGGGCAACACCCCGCTTTCACTAAGAGCAGGAGCCGGGAACCCCGTGGTTGTGATAATAAACGGCGTACCCGCCTGCCCCACGGTGAAAGTCGCCGCGTTCGCACTGGTGATGGCCGGGGGCTGACCGACCGTAAATGTGTTCGTGGGTTGGCTCGTGAACCCATCGCTGCTGGCGGTAATTGAGTAGCCATTAGCGGCCAGATTGATGGACAGGCCGCTGAAGGTGACCGTGCCGCCGCTTACCGTCTGGGCACTGCCGCCCTGCAAAGCATTGGCGTTAGGGCTAAGGGCCAAAGTCACCTGACTGCTGGTGTCGCCCGTTTCCAGGTTGTTAAATTGATCTTCAAGGTTTACCGTCAGTGCATTGAGCGTGCCGCCGACAACGTTATTGCTCACTGTCGTTGGCACGGTGACCTCAGCGACAGGACCAGGCAGTATCGCGAAGGTGTTTGAGCCAACATTCCCCAGTCCAGGGACGCTGGCCGTGAAGCCGTAACCTGTGTTGGCCGCTTCAATGTTCAGGTCATTGGTGGCGGTGAAGCTGGCCACGCCGTTTGCCATGGTGGCCTGTGCATTGCCGAGCAATGTCCCCTGGTTGAGGGTCAAGGTAACAACGTCGGAATTGTCCGAAGTGATGACGTTGCCATTGGAGTCGATAATCGCCACCTGAAGAACAATCGGTTGCCCCGCCGTGGTGTTGGCCACACTAGCCTGGAATCGCAAATTGGCGTGGTTGATGGTGAGCGTCAGGCTGCTGGCGTTATATTGTTCCAGCAAGGTCAAGGCGTTGCCGAGGAAGAGATTCTTGGTTGTGAAGTCGCCGCTGACGGATCCGAATTGGATAACATCCGCGAAGCTGTCACCGCTGCTCGGCGTATAGCTGCCAAAAATGCTTGCGTTGATGGTGCCCGTCAAAGTGGCCAGGTTGTCGACAATGAGCTGATCATGCTGTCCGCGGATGTGCCGCCGAGTTTTTCATGGAAGGTTCCTGGGCTGCCATTGAAGGACTGCGTGTAATTGCCGGTGACGGTGATCGTGCCGGCCGCCAAGGTTCCCGAATTGGTTCCCGGCGCCAACATGGCGCCATTCTGGAGGTTGCCGACGACCGTCCCCGTCCCCTGCAGCACACCCGCCTGGATATTGATGCCTTGCGTCGATTGCAGGCTGCCGCCTGTCACGAGTGTCGTGCTGCCGGCGGATTGAAGGTAGATGCCGGAGGCCGTTAACTCCGCCGTGTCCTGAACCGTCATGCTGCCGGCATTGGTGAAGGTGCCAGTGATATTGGGTGTCGTCAAGGTGCGGCCGTCCTTCAGCGTGAAACTCCCGGCGGCGGTGTTGGTATTGAAGCCGGTCAGGGCGTTGGCACTATTGCTCTGATTGAGAAAGGCCGATGCTGTGCCGTCGAGCGTGATACTCGCCGCATTGGTGACGATGCTGGCGCCGGGAAACTCGAATGTGCCTCCGACAAGATACGTGCCCCCGGTCAAGGTGCTGCCGCTGAAATTGGTGAGCGTCGCGGTGGAGATCAACTTATTGCCCGCGGTCACGCTCACGGTGCCGTTGTTGGTCCATGACGCTGGGTTGATGGTGAACGTGCCGGCTGAGACGCTGTTGGCCGCGATGGCGCCCCCCGTCGCCACCGTGAGTGTACCTGTTGGGCCAACAATTTCCGCCAAGCCGAGCGAACCGTTCTGGCCATCGATTGTTACGCCGGCGCCGATCGTCACGGCCACGCCGTAGTCCAGAGATAGGTCGTTGCTCGTGTTGCTGTCGAAAACAATTTGTCCATTGCCGGATCCGCTTACCGTGACGCTCTGGCCGGTCGCGGATCCAAAGCCCAAAATGCTGGCATTTTTGACGTTAATCGTGCCATTAAGGGTCAGGCTGTTGATGATTCGCTCGTAAACATCGCTCATATTCACGACGCCGCTGCTGGCGACTGTGATACCCGACAAAAAATTGCTTTCATTGTCGTTGGGAACGAGATCGCCGCTGATAGTATTGCCGGCAACGGTGGCGCCTACCTGGGTAACCTGACTGCCGGCATCGGTGGTGATCGTCCCGGTCCCCGAGACTGTGCAGCTAGCAATTTCCAGGGTGCCGCCGTTTTGGGCCTCGACGGTGCCGTTGTTTGTGGTGTTGGCGTCGATCACCAGGATGCTGCCGTCCACATTGGCAATGATACTGGCACTGGGATTCCCGCTCGCCACGATGAGCGTTCCCGTTGGGCCGCTGATCCTCGCTGTGCCAATGCTGCCGTTCTGGCCGTCGATCGTGACACCCGCGCCGAGCGTCACTGCCACGCCATAGTCCAGGGATAGGCTGTTGTTCGTATTGCTGTCGAAAACAATCTGCCCATTGCCCGAGCCGCTTACGGTATCGCTTTGACCCGTTGCGGACCCAAATCCGAAATAGGTGCCGCCTTTGACGTTAATCGTGCCGTTGAGAGTCAGGTTGTTGATAATGCGTTCATACACATCATTCAAGTTGACGACAGCGTTACTACTGACGGTGATACCCGACAAGAAATTGCTTTCATTGTCGTTGGGAACGAGGTCGCCGCTGATGGTCGCATTGGCGATGGTAATGCCATTCTGAGTGATCTCGCTGCCAACCGCACTATCGGTGGCAATGGTCCCGCCAGTGACGCCGGCGTACAGAGCTAGGATTCCGCCATCGAGCGCCTCGATGGTGCCGTTATTGGTCGTGTTGGCGGTGATCGCCAGGGTGCCGCCGCTGACATTGGCGATGATCGTGGCGCCGGGGTTCCCGCTCGCCACGATGAGCGTGCCAGTAGGGTCAGCGAACCTTGCCGTACCGATAGTGCCATTCTGGCCCTCGATCGTGACACCCGGGCCGATGGTCACAGCCACGCCATAGTCCAGGGATATGGAGTTGCTCAAATTGGCGTCGAAAACGATCTGCCCATTGCCCGAGCCGCTGACCGTATCACTTTGACCAGTTGTGGAGCCAAAGCCCAAATAGCTGTTCGCATTGACATTGATTGTGCCATTCAGAGTCAGATTGTTAGTAAGGCGCTCCTCAGCGGCGATGATGTTCACCGTGGCGCCGCTGCCGACGGTTACGCCCGACAAGAAATTACTCGAAGTATCGGTGGGGACGAGGTCGCCGCTAATGGTCGCATTGGCGATGGTAACGCCATTTTGGATGACCTCGCTGCCAACAGCCCCGTCGGTAGCAATCGTGCCGCCTGTAAGGCCGGCGTCCAGCGCGAGAATCCCCCCATTAAGAGCCTCGATAGTGCCGTTGTTGGTGGTGTTGGCGGTGATTTTCAATGTGCCGCCGCTGACATTGGCAGTGATGGTGGCACCTGTGTTCCCGCTCGCCACGATGAGCGTACCTGTGGGGTTAGTGTACACCGCCGTGCCGATGGTGCCGTTCTGGCCGTCGATCGTGACACCCGGGCCGATGGTCACGGCCACGCCATAGTCCAGGGATAGGTCGTTGCTCGTATTGCTGTCGAAAACGATTTGCCCACTGCCCGAGCCGCTGACCGTGTCGCTCTGACCAGTTGCGGACCCAAAGCCCAAATAGCTGAAAGCTTTGACGTTGATCGTCCCGTTAAGAGTTAAATTGTTGATAATGCGTTCCTCGGCACCACTCAGGTTTACGACGCCGCTGCTGCTAACAGTTACACCCGACAAGAAGTTAGTTGAAATATCGGTGGGCACAAGGTCGCCGCTGATGGTGGCATTGGTGATGGTCGCGCTATTTTGAGTGACCTTGCTGCCAACGACGTTGTCGGTGGTGATCGTGCCCCCCGTGACACCGTCATCCAGAGCGAGGATTCCCCCATTAAGAGCCTCGATGGTCCCTGATGTGTTGGTAACCGCGCTGGCATTCAAAGTCAGCGTATCGCCGGCAGTGCTGGCCTCGATGGTGCCGTTATTGATAATGGTGCCCGTGGGATTGGTGATTACGGCTTGCCCGATCGAACCCGTCTGGCCGGAAATCGTGAACCCGGCCGTCACCGTGAGCTGAACGTCGGCATCCAGGGAGATCTTGTTGGCACTGGTATTTCCGAAGACGAGCGAGCCGGTGTCATCGGGTGATCCCAGCGTTTGGCTGCCGCCGTCAAAGCTCAAGACCGCGCCATTGGTGATGGTCAGGGCAGCTCCATTGGTCAGCGTCACGCCGCCGGTGGCCACGGCGCCGCCGCCGGTGGTTATGATGTCGCCGCCGGTTAAATTGATGGGGATGGAACTGGTCACGCTGTCGACGGTGACGCTGCCGGTGGATGTGACCGCGGCGGTGTTCCCGGCATTGGTGATGGTGACATCGTCGCCAGCCTGGGGCAACCGGTCGAGATTCCAGTTCGCCGCGGTGGCCCACAGCCCATTGCCGGCCATGCCCGTCCAGCTCGATCGGATTGCCGCTCGGCAGCGTGCGGTCTTCGAGCAATTGCACCTGCGGCTTATAGGTCGCGAGCCGTTTTATGCCAGCCGCGCGGCAACGACGCTTTGACGGTTTGTTGCCGCTCAGCAGGTTATTTAGCCAGTCCATTGCATTTCCTCCGAACGTGTCACGGTGTTCACCTGGCGGCTAGTCCATATCGTCTGGGCCGACTACCGTTGGTTCATCCAAGGGCCCGTCGCTTTTGCGTGCCGCTTTGGAGGGGCGTCGATCACTTCCGCCGCCACGGCCTCCTGGTCGATTCCAACCAATTGCAACACAGCGCAATCTTGCACTTCCGTAATCGTCTGGTCGGATGCCTCCGTGGTCAGCATCACACCAAGCTGGATGAAAGCCTGATCCACATAGTTGGCGGTGTCCTGTGAATAGTGGGCTGTGGGCAGGAAATAGTGGGCAGTGAAATGCATGTCCACGGGCGTTTCGTCAAGTGCGTTGGAATTAGCGGCTGACGCCGACTCTGCACTGCCCACTGCCCACTGCCCACTGCCCACTGTTTCCTGCCCACTGCTCCAGTGCAGAACAAACGCGCCCTGGCCATCCGCGACCGTCGTGGTGAACACCCGTTGACCTGTCGGATCGACCTGATTCACCAAGATCAGCGGAGGTGCGGAAACCGCTGACTCTGCATTTCTGCCCACAGCCCCATGCACACTGCACACTATGTCAACCAGGCTGCCGCCGGCCGTCGTCTCAATTGGCGTGCTGCTGAAAATGTCGATGCCGATCTCACCCGTCTGGGCATTCACTACCGTCGTCAACTGCCAGCCATCCGTCAACGAACCCGCCTGCACGTCCGCTGCCGACACGCTGTACAATTGCGGGTTGTAGCGCAGCGCCAAAATCGCTTCAGTCGCGCCCATGCTGCCGACGGGATGCGCGGTGTCGATATTCACCGGCACCACCACTTTGCCGCCCGGTAGCGCCGTCAGCGTGTTCGGCAAGCTCAGCAGCGGATCGGGGCCGTAGGCAGTGATCGCGACATTCGTCGGGATCGCCGGTATCTGCGGCCGTGGAGTGCCCGATAGCACTGAATTCAGCAGCGTCACGTCCGATGCGTCCACGAGGCCGTCGTTGTTGAGGTCGGCGATGATGGCAGGGTCGGCCAGCGGAATCGCCGAGAAGCCGCTCAGCGTGCCCAGGGCGGCATTGGTGCTAATGCCGGTCGCCACCGCCGAAATGTCCGAAGCGTCGCCGCCGCTCAAGCTGCCGTTGGCGGACCCCGATGCATCGCCGAAATAGGCCACAATTTGCACAGCATCATCGCCCACCGCGGAGATCGCGCCGCCATTGAGCGTCACGCCGCTCCAGTGTAAGAGCGCCTTGGATTTGTAAAGCGAATTCGCCGTGTTCGGCACTGTCGCCACCAAACCGCCCAGGCGAACTGCCGTGGTTTGTGTCAGCGCCGTTGGGCTGCTGAAGTCCAGGATGGCAGTGCCCGCCGTGGAGGCCGCGTCAAGCGACAGCGAAGCGCCCGTGACGGAGGTGTTGACGACGGCCGCGGTGATGTTCAGCAATGCCGAGTTATAAGTCAGGGTGAACGTACCAGAGGTTAAGCCGCCGCCGGCGCTGACGTTGACAGGAATGCCCGTGGTCGCGCTATTGGGCAGATTGATCGGATCGGCGCTGTCAGGCCCTCGTGCGAAGCCGGGATGCCGAAAACAATGGGGGTCGCTGCCACCACAAAAGTGGCGACATAATTGCTGCCGGCCGGATTGCCGTTGTTGGCGCCGTCGAGCGGGTCGCCCATGCTGTCCATGAAGCCGCTGGAAGCGCTGCGGAAGGTGACGGTGTAAGTGCCCGCCGCCAGGACGCCGGTGCCGGGATTGAAGCTCGCGCCGGTGAAGTTGCTGGTTTTGACAAAGGTAATCGTCTGATCGCTGGGATCGACGATCAGCGAGCCGTGGAAGGACACCTGCGGCGCACCAGGACCGGTCAGCAGCACGTCGTCGATGCCGCGCCGCCAGCGGCGTCGTAGAGATTGATCTGGCTGGGATCGAAACGGCTTGTCGAAAATGGCAACGAAGCCCGTGGACGTGGGGATCAGATTGGTGACGGTCAGGCCGCGCATGGCGATGGCGCTGCTGGCGCCGGCGATGGTGGCAGCCGGCATCCGTGGCGGTGAGTGTCTGGCTGCCAAGCGAGTTGAAAGTGGCGCTGAACACACCCACGCCGTTGGTCAGTGTAAAGTTGCCAGGGAGCACGGCGGCCGGGTCGCTGCTGGTGAAATGGACCGTGCCTGGGTAGCCGCTGGCAGTGTTGTTGAAGGAGTCCTTGGCGGTGACGGTGAACTTGACGGGATTGCCGGTGATGGCGACGGCAGGGGCCGACACCACGAAATGGCTGGCGGCCAGGGGGCTGACGGCGATCGCCGCGCTGGTGCCGTTGAGGCTGGCGGTGCTCGTGTCGGTGGCGGTCAGATGTCTGGTTGCCGGCGGTGCGCAGGCGCGCGCCGAAGAAGCCGATGCCGGCCGTCAAGGTGGCGTCGGCCGACAGGCTGGCCTGGGCATCGCTGCTGCTAATGGAATGGTGCCGGCGTAATTGGGGGCGGTATTGCCCAGCTCCTGCGGCGGTCACGGTGTAAATAAAAACGCCGCCCGCCGTGGTGTTGCTGGGGCGCTAATCACGAAATGGGTCGCGGGAGCGCTGACGGCAATGGGGCGGTTCTGCCATAGACCGCGATGGCGACCGCGTCAAAAACGGAGATTGTCTGGCTGCCGAAGGTGTTCAGGGTCGCACTGAAAGTGCCGGTGCCGCCTGTGAGCGTGGTGTTGGCTGGCAACGATGTGCATTTGATCGCTGCTGGTAAAACGCAGCGTCGCCGCATAATTGGCGGGGTTGTCGAATGGGTCTACCGCGGTGACGGTGACGGGGAAGGGTGTACCGGCGGAGACGCTGCTGGGAGCGCTGATGGCAAAGTGATTCGCGGCCGCGGCGGTGACGGTGATGCTGCCGCTGGTGCCGGTCAGGGAGCCGTTCGCGTTGTCGGTGGCGGTGATGGTTTGGGTGCCGGCCGTGGTCAGGATGGCGCTGAACACGCCGACGCCGGCTGTGAGCGTGGCGTTCGCCGGCAGCAGTGCGTTGCCTGCGCCGCTGCTGAATTGGACGGTGCCAGTGTATGCATAAGACGTTTCGTTGAATTGGTCTTCAGCGGTGACGGTAAAGGTCGCGCTGCTTCCGGCGGTGACGGTGGCCGAGCTGTGGCTGACGACAAAGTGTGTCGGCGCTGCGGGGTTGACGATGGTGTAGGTTTGTCCCGTGAAGTCGCCATTGTCTGAATTGACCAAAATGCCAACCGTGTTACTGGCCCAATTGGCCACGACCAGATCAGGTCTGCCATCGCTGTTCACATCGCCAACGACCACCGAGCCTAGGTCATTTCCAGCAGCGAAGGTTTGCTGGGCCTGAAAAGTCCCATTGCCGTTGCCCAGCAGGACGCTTACGGTGTTACTGACTTTATTGGCTACCACGAGGTCAGGGATGCCGTCACCGTTCACGTCGGCAAACTCTACCAATGATGGTCCAGAGCCTGTGGCGAAGGACTGCGGTGCCTGGAAGCTGCCGTCGCCGTTGCCCAGCAACACGGTCACCGTGTTGCAGCCTTCATTGGCCACGACGATGTCGGTTTGCCGTCACCGTTCGTATCCCCCACCGCCACCGCAGCCGGGTCCGAACCTGCTGGGAAAGTCTGCTGTGCCTGAAAGGTGCCGTTGCCGTTGCCCAGCAGCACACTCACCGTGTTACTGATCGAATTGGCCACGACGATGTCTGCTTTGGCATCGCCATTCACATCGGCCAATGCCACCGAATCTGGTTCAAAACCAGTGCGGAAAGTTTGCTCCGTTTGGAAGGTGCCGTTGCCGTTGCCTAGCAGCACGCTTACCGTGTCATAAAAATAATTGGCGACGACCAGGTCAGGTATGCCGTCGCCATTCACATCACCAACTGCTACCGACCCTCCTCGGTCGTTACCAATGGCGAAGGTTTGCTGGGCCTGGAAAGTGCCATTGCCGTTGCCCAGCAGCACGCTTATCGTTTCACCACTGAAGTCCATTGGCGACAACGAGGTCGAGTTTGCCGTCACCGTTCAGGTCGGCAACTTTGCCACCGAATCTGGCTCAATCCCAGTGGCGAAGGTTTGTTGGGACTGGAAAGTCCCGTTGCCGTTGCCCAGCAGCACGCTTACCGTGTTGTTTGTCGATTGGCGGCGACGAGGTCGGGTTTGCCGTCGCCGTTCACATCGGCAATCTCCACTGAAAATGGGCCGTTGCGTCGCGAATAATTGCTGGGCCGGGAAGTCGCCATTGCCGTTGCCCAGCAGCACGCTCACCGCGTTGCTTCTCGCATTGGCGACGACCAGGTCGAGTTTGCCGTCGCCGTTCACATCGCCAACTGCCGCTGATGAGAAGCTAATACCAGTAGCCAATAGTTGTTGCGCCTGGAATGTGCCGTTGCCGTTGCCCAGCAGCACGCTTACCGGTGCCGATAATTGCCCACGACGAGGTCGGGTTTGCCGTCGCCGTTCACATCGGCCAATTGCCACCGAACTGGGGCTCCCTACCTGTCGCGAAGGTCTGCTGTGGCTGGAAGGTCCCATTGCCGTTGCCCAGCAGCACGCTAACGGTGTTATTTCCAGCATTGGTAACGACGAGGTCAGGGCTGCCGTCGCCGTTCACATCGCCAACCGCAACCGCCAATTGGGCCGGACCAGCGGCGAAGGTCTGCTGGGGTTGGAAGGTGCCGTTGCCGTTGCCCAGCAGCACGCTTACTGTGTTGCTTCCACTATTGGCCACGACGAGGTCGGGTTTGCCGTCGCCGTTCACATCGCCGATTGCCACCGAAGTTGGTAATGCCAGCGGCGAAGGTTTGCTGCGTCTGGAAAGTCCCATTGCCGTTGCCCAGCAACACGCTAACTGTGTCGGCTGACTTCATTGGCCACGACGAGATCGGGTTTGCCGTCGCCGTTCACATCGGCAATCGCCACCGACAATGGGTCAATTCCAGTGGCAAAAGTTTGCTGCGTCTGGAAGGTGCCGTTGCCGTTGCCCAGCAGCACGCTTACCGTGTTATTGAATTCGTTGGCCGCGATGAGGTCGGGTTTGCCGTCGCCGTTTACATCGGCAACTGCCACCGAAACAGGATCAAGACCAGTCGCGAAGGTTTGCTGCGATGGGAAGGAGCCGTTGCCATTGCCCAGCAGCACGCTTACCGTGTTGCTGCCATGATTGGCCACGACGAGATCGGGTTTGCCGTCGCCGTTTACGTCGCCAACCGCCACTGAAAATGGGTCATTGCCAGTCTGAAAGGTCTGTGCGTTGCTAACCGCGAACGCCGGCGGCGCATTCGGATTGGTGAGGGGATTGCCGGCGAGGTTTGCGATGCTGCCGTTGTCCACCAGGTTCAAACCGATATTTGCCGACACCCGCGATGCCGTTGACGGTGACCGTGTAGACGGCGCCGCTAACCGGAGTCATCTGGGACAATGCGCCCGTGGCAGTGCCGGTCAACGCCAGCATAAAATCGCTGAGATTGACGCCAACGACGGCTTGGCTGAAGGTGATCGTGAAGGTGACGCTGCCGGCGTTGGTGGCCGGACCCGCTGGGCTTGTGCGGTTGATCGACAGGACGAAGGGGGCTATGCCGGATGAATTAACCGCATTGACCACGGCACTGCCGGTAATGGCGGCGTTGCCGGCGTCCGTGGCGGTCACGGTTTGCTTGCCGGGAGTCTTCAAGGTCGTGCTGAAAATACCCACGCCGCTCGTGAGCGTGGAATTGGCGGGGAGCATCGCTTGAGAATCGCTGCTGGCAAAGCCGACGGTGCCGGCATAGGTGGGAACCGTGTTGCCAAACCGGTCCAGGGCCGTGACAGTAAAATTAAACGCCGTTTTTGGCAAGACTCCGGCAGGGGCGTTGATCGCAAATTGCGTGGCCCCCGCGGGAATGACCGATACGCGCCGCACTGGCGGTTAGAGCCGTAATGGCGGTATCAGAGGCGGTGAGGGTTTGGACGCCGGAGCTGACCAGGATCTGCACCGATGTGAAAACGTGGACGCCATGGTCGGAAGGCACGAATGTATAATCGGCGGGTAGGACTGCACGCGGGCCGGAGTCAGTGGTGCTGAAATGGACCGTGCCGGTGTAACCCGGCACAGGATTGGTGGACGGGTCAAGCGCCGTCAAGGTGAAGGTCAGGCTGCTGCCGGCCGTCGCAGCGGAAGGCAAGCCGCTGATGGCCAGGTTGGTAGTGGCGCCAGTGGTGAGAGTGTAGATTTGACCCGTGAAATTCCCTTTGTTTGAATTTAACAGCACGGCGATCGTGTTCCCTACCACATTTCCCACAACGAGGTCGGGTTTGCCATCGCCGTTCACGTCGCCCAGCGCTACCGAAATTGGAAAATAACCAGTGTCGATGGTTTGCTGCGTCTGAAAAGTCCCGTTGCCGTCGCCCAGCAGCACGCTGACCGTGTGTCCTGAAACATAGCGGCCCTCATTGGGAACAACGAGGTCGGGTTTGCCGTCGCCGTTCACGTCCCCAACCACCATCGAATGGGCGAAAGCACCGGTCGGGAAGGTTTGTTGTGCCTGGAAGGTGCCGTTGCCGTTGCCCAGGAGCACGCTTACCGCGTAGGCCTTATCGGCCACGACAATATCAGTTTTGCCGTCGCCGTTTACATCGGCAACCGCCACAGAAATGGGGTCATTACCAACGGCGAAGGTTTGCTGCGTTTGGAAGGTCCCATTCGCATTGCTCAGCAGCACGCTTACGGTGTTACTGCCGGCATTGGCCACGACTAAGTCGGCTTTGCCGTTGCCGTTCAAATCGCCAAGCGCCAATGAAGACGGATCATTTCCAGTGGTGAAGGTCTGCTGCGTCTGGAAGGCCCCATTCCCGTTTCCCAGCAGCAAGCTTATCGTGTTGGTGCCATAATTGCCGACGATGAGGTCATCTTTGCCATCCCCAGTTACATCGCCAACTGCGACCGACCGGGGTTTGTCACCAGTGGCGAAGGTTCGTTGGGCCTGGAAGGTCCCATTGCCGTTGCTCAGCAGCACACTAACGGTATTGTCGCCGTAATTGGTCGCGATGAGGTCGGCTTTGCCGTCACCGTTTACATCCCCCACCGCCAATGAATATGGCTTAGTGCCGGTGGCGAAGGTTTGCTGTGCTTGGAAGGTGCCGTTACCGTTCCCCAGGAGCACACTTAGCGTGTTGCTGCCGCCTTTAGCAACGACAAGGTCGGGGTTTCCATCGCCGTTCACATCGCCTAGCGCAACCGCGGACGGCCCATAACCAACGGCGAATGTTTGTTGGACCTGGAAGGCGGCCGGCGCATTCTGGTGCGTGAGCGGATTGCCGGCCAAATTAAAAATGCTGCCGTTATCAACCAGGTCTAATGCCAAAGTGCCAGCACCTGATAGACCGCTGACAGTGACGGCATAAACCGAGCCGCTCAGCGGCGTCACATTGGTCAGCGCGCCCGTGGCGGTGCCGGTCAAGGTCACGTCAAAGTCGCCGACGTTGACGCCGGTGACCGCCTGGCTGAAGGTGACCATGTAAATGACGCTGCCGGCGTTGGTGACCGGGCCAGCCGGCGTCATGCGGGTGATCGACTGCACGACGGGCCCAACTCCCGACGGATTGACGGCATTAACAGCGGCGCCGCCCATGACGGCCGCGTTGCCGGTATCGGTGGCTGTCACTGTTTGCTTGCCCGCTGTCTTCAAGGTCGCGCTGAAGATGCCCACGCCGTTGGTGAGCGTGGTGTTGCCTGGAAGCAGCGCTTGAGGATCGCTGCTGGCAAAGCCGACGGTGCCGGTGTAGCCGGTTATCGTGTTGCCGAAGCGGTCCAGGGCCATAACCGTGAAGTCAAACGCGGTGTTTGGCAGGACCCCGGTGGGAGCACTGACCGAAAAATGAGCAAGGGCCGCGGGCTGGACCAACACCGAGGCACTGCCGTTCAAGGCGTTAAAGGCGGTATCGAAGGCAGTTAGAGTTTGGACGCCGGAGGTAACCAGGACAGCGCCGGAGGTGAAGACATGGACGCCGCCGTCCGCAGGCGTGAATGTGTAATCGGCCGGAATAACCGAGCTGGCGCCGGAGTCGGTCGAACTGAAGTGAACGGTGCCGGTGTAGCTCGTGACCGGATGATTGGATGGGTCCAGAGCCGTCAAGGTAAAGGGCAGCGCGGCGCCAGCATTTGCAGCGGAAGGCAAGCCGGTGAATGCCAGGCTCGTGGTGGCCGCGGTTGTCAGAGTGTAGATTTGACCGGTGAAGTTGCCGGTCATCGAATTCAGCAAAATGCTTCCTGTGTTACTGACGCTGCCGCCATTGACGACGGCAAGGTCGAGTCGGCCATCGCCGTTGAAATCGCCTGTCGCCACAGCGGAGGAAGCATAACTAGTGGCGAAGGTCTGGTTAGCCTGGAAGGTGCCGTTGCCGTTGCCAAGCAGCAGGCTTACGCTGTTAGTGAGACCCGTGGCCACGATGAGGTCGGCTTTGCCGTCGCCGTTCACATCGCCAAACACCACCGACACCGGGCTATTTCCCGTGGGGTATGTCTCAGCGCCTGGAAGGTGCTGTTGCCGTTGCTAAGCAGCACGCTCACGGTGTTACTGGTCTCATTAGCCACCACGATGTCGGCGTTGCCATCGCCGTTTACGTCGCCCACCGCCACTGAAAATGGATTGTTGCTAGCCGCGACGTTTTGCTCTGCCTGAAATGTGCCGTTGCCGTTGCCAAGCAGCACGCCCACAGCATTACCGGCGTTACCGACATAAGTGTCCACGACAATATCGAGGTTGCCGTCGCCATTGACATCGCCCAGCGCCAACGCCCGTTCACTGCCTGTGGCGAAGGTTTGTTGTGCCTGAAAGGTGCCATTTCCGTTGCCAAGCAGTACGCTTACCGCGTCCCTTAACACAGTGGCCACGACGATGTCAGGTTTGCCGTCGCCGGTCACATCTCCCACTGCTACCGCAAAAGCACCGGCACCAGTCAAGTAGAATAGTGGAGCCTGAAAAGTGCCGTTCCCGTTACCCAACAGCACGCTGACTGCTCCGTAAATGGCACTGCTTCCCAGGACGATGTCCAGTTTGCCGTCACCGGTCAAATCCGCCAACACCACGGAATACGGTTGAGCATCCACGGCGATGGTCTGCTGCGGCTTGAAGGTGCCGTTGCCGTTGCCAATCAGCACGCTAACTGTGTTGGCGCGCTCATTGGCCACGACGAGGTCGGGTATGCCATCTCCGGTCAAATCTCCTGACGCCACCGACAGAGGAATAGAACCAGTGGCAAAAACCAGTGTCCCATTAGAGGCGAACGCCGCTGGCGCGTTGGGCTGGGTGAGGGGGTGGCCAATCAGGCTCACAATGCTGCCATCATCGACCAGGTTCAGGCCCACGGTGCCTTTGCCCGCGATGCCGCTGACTGTGACTGCATAGACAGCCCCGCTGACTGGCGTCACCTGGGTCACCGCGCCAGTGGCAGTACCGGTAGTGGCCACCGCAAAATCGGAAATGTTGACGCCGATGACAGGCTGGCTGAAAGTGACCGTAAAGGTGACGTTGGTGGCGTTGGTGACCGCGGTGGGCGGGCTGGCGCGAGTGATCGACTGCACATAAGGCGCGATGCCCGCCGTAGTCGCCGCGTGTATCACGGCACTGCCCACGATGGCGGCATTGCTGCTGTCAGTGGCCGTCAGGGTCTGTTTGCCCGGCGTGTTCAAGGTCGCGCTGAAAGTGCCGACGCCGTTGATGAGCGTGGTTTTGGCTGGAAGAATTGCTTGATTATCACTGCTGGTAAAGCCGACGGTGCCGGCATAGCCCGTGACCGTGTTGCCGAAGGGGTCTTGAGCCATGACCGTGAAGGCAAACGTGGTGCCTGGCGGGATTCCGTTGGGGGCAGCGAATCCAAAACGCGCCAGCGCCCCGGTTATGACAAAAACCGAGGCAGATATGTTCAGGGCGTTGACCGCCGTATCCGTGGCGGTGATCGTTTGCAGCCCGCTGCTTGTCAAGGTGACGCCGGCAGTGAACACGTGGACGCCGCCGTCAGCGGGCACGAATGTGGTAATTAGCCGGCAAAATTGAACTGGCCCCGGTGTCGGTTGAGCTGAAATGGACCGTGCCGGTGTAGCCCGTGTCTGCTTGATTGGACGAATTAAGTGCGGTCAACGTGAAGGGCAAAGTGGTGCCGACTGTCGCTGAGGAAGGAAAGCCGCTGAAAGCCAAGCCGGTAGTGGACCCGCTGGTGATGTCGTAGACTTGCCCCGTGAAGCTGCCCGTGATCGAATTGAGCAAAACGCTCACTGACCCATAGCCGGTGGATTCATTGGCCGCCACGATGTCGAGTCTGCCGTCGCTGCTTACATCGCCAACCGCCACCGCATTTGGTGTATAGCCGGCGGCAAAAGATTGTTGCTTTTGAAAGGTGCCGTTGCCGTTGCCCAGCAGCACGCTTACAGCATTGGCGCCTTCATCGGCCACGAGCAGGTCGGGATTGCCGTCCCCGTTCGCGTCGGCTATCGCCACCGAAACTGGGTCGCTGCCCGTGGCAAAAGTTTGCTGGCCTTGGAAGGTGCCGTTGCCGTTGCCAAGCAGCACGCTTACGGTGTTACCCTCAGAATTGGCTGTCACAAGGTCAGGTATGCTGTCACCGTTCACATCGCCGAGGGCCAATGACAATGGATATGGCCCTGTGGTAAAGGTTTTCTGGGTCTGGAAGGTGCCGTTGCCGTTGCCAAGCAACACGCTCACCGTGTCGCTGAGTTCGTTTGCCACCAGCAGATCGGCTTTGCCGTCGCCGTTCACATCCGCCAGCGCCACTGACACTGGGTCAAAACCCGTGGCAAAGGTTTTTGCGGCTTGAAATGTGCCGTCGCCGTTGCCCAGCAGCACGCTAACGGTGTCACCGAACTTATTGGCAACGACCACGTCGGTTTTGCCGTCACCGTTGACGTCCCCCACCGCCACCGCAACTGGATCCGAAATCAAGGCCAAAGTGCGTGGGGGCCGGAAGGTGCCGTTGCCGTTGCCCAGGAGCACGCTTACCGTGTTGCTTTGACCATTGGCCACGATGACGTCGGGGTTGCTATCGCCGTTCACATCGCCAAGCGCAACCGCGGGTGGCTCATAACCCGCGAAAAAGGTTTGCTGGGTTTGGAAAGTCCCGTTGCCGTTGCCTAGCAAAACGCTTACCGCATCGCTGGCGTAATCGGCGACGATGAGGTCAGTTTTGCCGTCGCCATTCACGTCTCCTGACACCACCGCGGATGGCGAATAACCTACTGCGATTGCCTGTGGCGGCAGGAAAGCGGCCGGCGCATTCTGCTGGCTGAGGGGGTTACCGGCCAGGTCGCGAATGCTGCCATTGTCGACAAGGTTAAGGCCCAATGTGCCATTGCCCGTGATGCCGGTGACCGTGACTGTGTAGATTGAGCCGCTAACCGGCGTCACCTGGCTAACCGTGCCCGTCGCCGTCCCCCCCAGCACCAGCTGGAAATCGTTGGCAGCGACGCCTGTCACCGCTTCGCTGAATGTGACCGTGAAACTCACGCTGTTGGCGTTAGTCACGGGCCCAGCCGGCGAAGCCCGGTTGATCGATTCCACAAACGGCCAAACCTGATTGATGGTATAAACTTGCCCCGTGAAGCTGCTGTTGCTGAGACTGCCGCCGCCGGAGTCGTGGATGCTGCCGTTGTTCGCAAGGTTTAGACCCAACGTGCCGCTGCCGCTGATGCCGCTGACTGTGATCGTGTAAACTGAGGCGCTGACCGGCGTCACCTGCGTGAGCATCGTGCCCACGGTTCCCGTTGTGACTAATTGAAAATCGGTGGGATTGACGCCCGTGGCCGCTTCGTTGAAGGTGGCCATGTAGGTGACGGCGGTTGCGTTGGTGATCGCCGCCGACGGCGTGGTGCAGTTGATCGACAGCAGCGTAAGCGACGGCAGGGTGCGATCTTCGAGAGTCTCAACGCCTGGGCGCACACGGCGGCGGCCGCCCATGAGTTGTTTCGCGCTGCGGTGCAGCAGCTTGCCAAGCCATTGCCGAAAGGGGCGGATCATTGCGAACCCTTGGGAGTGCAAAGCGCGGCCCGGCGGTGATGCCAGAAAGGGCGCGAGCCGGGAAATGCACGCCAGGGCACCTGACATGCGAAAAATGGATTGTTGGCGAAAGTGACGCCGGAGTCAAGATAATTTCACGGCGCTTTCCCACGTTAGTCCATCTCGTCCGGACCTTTCACCGTTTGTTCATCGAGCGGTCCGGCGACTTTGCGGATTTCAATGGGCGCTCCGTTGAACAAGTCCGCCGTCAATTCCCGCTGATCGACAGCCAATAATGGCGGCAAGGAGGTATCTTGCACATCGCCGTTTGTCAGCTCGGTTGCCTCCGTGGTTGACAGCACGCCGGGCTCGCTAAATACCTGATCGACATACTCGGCAATGGGCAGGACATGGTGGGCAGTGGGCGGAGCCAAGTGGACAGTGGGCAATGGGCAGTGGGCAGTGAATTGCAGTGCCGAGGTAGTCTCGTCAAGTGCCGTGGAATTGCCTGCCGCCGCTAACTGGCCACCGCCCACTGGCCACTGCCCACTATTCAACTGCCCGCCGTCAAAATGAAGCACGAATGCGCCTGGCCGTCCGACACCGTTGTCGTGAACACCCTTTGGCCAGTTGGATTTACCTGATTGACGATGGACAATGGTGTCTGCGCAAGCGTCGCCTCCGCATTACTGCCCACTACCCCCTCGCCCCCCGCTCCAGATTCACTGCACACTGTTATCGTGACCAAGCTGCCGCCGGCCGTGGTCTCAATCGGCGTGCTACTGAAAATGTCGATGCCGATCTCGCCCGTTTGGGCATTGATCACCGTCGTCAACTGCCAGCCGTCCGTCAACGAACCCGCCTGCACGTCCGCCGCCGACACGCTGAACAATTGCGGATCATACCGCAGCGCCAAAATCGCTTCGATCGCGCCCTGCTGCCGACCGGACGAGCGGTGTCGATATCCACGGGCACCACCAACGTGCCGCCGGGTAGTGCCGTCACCGTGGCCGGCACCGTCAAAAGCGGATCAGGGCCGTAGGCAGTGATCGGCACATTCGTCGGAATCGCCGGTATCTGTGCCCGTGGCGTGCCCGACAGCACGGAGTTGAGCAGCGTCACGTCGGAGGAATCCACCAGGCCGTCGTTGTTGAGGTCCGCGATAATGGCAGGGTCGGCCAGGGGAAAAGCCGAGAAGCCGCCTAGCGTGCCGAGGGTGGAATTGGTGCCCAGACCGGTCGCCACGGCGGAGATATCCGAGGCGTCGCCTGCGCTCAGGCTGCCGTTTGCCGACCCCAACGCATCGCCGAAATAAGCTACCACTTCCACGGAGTCATCGCCTAGCGCAGGGATGCCGCCGCCGTTGAGGGTAACGCCGCTCCAGTGCAGGAGAGCTTTGGATTTGTAAAGCGAGGCGGCTGAGTTTGGTACCGTCGCCACCAGGCCGCCCAGGCGCACGACCGCCGTGGAGGAAGCCAGCGCCGTGGGGCTGCTGAAGTCCAAAATGGCGGTGCCGGGCGTGGAGGCCGTGTCCAGCGACAGCGAAGCGCCGGTCAGCGTTGTGTTCACCGAGGCCGCGGTGATGTTTAGCAGCGCTGAGTTATATAGGAGTGTAAACGTGCCGGATGTGACGCCGCTGCCGTTGCTGAGGTTGAGCGGAATGCCCACGGCCGAGCCGTTGGGTAGATTGATCAGGTCGGCGCTGTCCGGTCCGCGCGCGAACGCCGGGATGCCGACTGTCACTGCCGGGGTCGCGCCCACCACGAAGGTAGCGACATAATTGCTCCCGGCCGGGTTGCCGTTGTTGGCGCCGTCGAGCGGATCGCCGAGGCTGTCCACGAAACCGTTGGCGGCGCTTCGGAATGTGACAGTATAGGTGCCGGCAGCCAGGACGCCGGAGCTGGGATTGAAGTTGGCGCCAGTGAAATTGCTGGTTTTGACAAACGTGATCGTCTGATCGCTGGGATCGATGATCAGCGAGCCGTGGATCGAAATCTGCGGCGTGCCAGGGCCGGCCAGCAGGACGTCGTCAATGCCGCCGCCGGAACTGGAGTCATAGAGATTGAGCAATGTGGGAATGAACGGCTTGTCGAAGACGGCGACGAACCCACTGGGCGTGGGCGTTAGACTGGTGACAGTAAGGCCGCGCGTGGCGATGGTGTTGCTGGTGCCGGTGATTGTGGCGGTGGCGACGTCGGTGGCGGTGATGGTCTGATTGCCCAGCGATTGGAAGGTGGCGCTGAAGACGCCCACGCCGTTGGTCAATGTGGTGTTGCCGGGCAGCGTGGCGGCGGCGTCGCTGCTGGTGAAATGGACAGTGCCTGTGTAGCCCGTAGCAGTGTTATTGAAGGGATCCTTGGCGCTGACCGTGAAGTTCAAAGTGCTGCCGGTGATGGCGCCGGCGGGGGCCGACACCGTGAAATGAGTGGCGGCCGCGGCGCTGACCGTGATCGCCGCGCTGGTGCCGGTGAGGCTGCCATTTACCGTGTCGACGACGGTCAGCGTTTGTTTACCAGCGGTCCGCAGCGCGGCGGCAAAGAACCCGCTGCCGGCTGTCAAGGTCGCGTCGGCCGACAAGGCGGCCTGAGTGTCGCTGCTGCTGGTGTGCACCACGCCGGCATAACCGAAAGCAGTATTGCCAAACGCATCCTTGGCCGTCACCGCGTAAATGAAGATGCTGCCCGCCGTGGTGCTGGTGGGAGCGCTAATCACAAAGTGTGTAGCGGGAGCGCTGACGGTGATAGGCGCGGTTCTGCCGTAGACAGCGATGGAGGCCGCGTTGAAAACGGAGATGGTTTGGCTGCCGAAGGTATTCAGGGTGGCGCTGAAAGTGCCGGTGCCGCCCGTGAGCGTGGCGTTGACCGGCAACAAAGCATTGTGGTCGCTGCTGGTAAAGCCCAGGGTTGCCGCGTAATTGGCGGGGTTGCCAAATGAGTCCTCCGCGATGACGGTGACGCTGAACGGCGTACCCGCCGAGACGCTGCTGGGTGCGCTGATGACAAAGTGGTTCGCGGCAGCGGCACTCACGGTGATGCTGCTGGTGGTGCCTGTGAAAGAGCTATTCCCCGTGTCGGTCGCGGTAATGGTTTGCGTGCCCGCCGTGGTCAGGAAGGCGCTGAACACGCCAACGCCGGCGGTGAGTGTGGCGTTGGCCGACAGCAGTGCACTGTAGTCGCTGCTGGTGAATTGGACGGTGCCGGAATAGGTGAGAGCCGTGTTGTTGAACTGGTCAAGGGCGGTCACGGTAAAAAATGTTGGTGCGCCAGCCACTGTCGTGCCGGGGCCAACGACCCCCAGGTGCGTGGCGGTGTTGGTAATGGTGTAGACTTGGCCCGTGAAATCGCCGTTGCCTGCGTTCAGCAGCACGCTGACCGTGTCACTGAATTCATTGGCCGCGACGATGTCGGGTTTGCCGTCGTTGGTCAAATCACCTAACACCACCGACCGTGGGTGAGTTCCAGTGGCGAAGCTTTGTTGCGCTTGGAAAGTGCCGTTGCCGTTGCCCAGCAGCACGCTCACCGTGTTACCTTTTATATTGGCTGCGACGATGTCGAGTTCGCCGTCGCCGGTCACATCGCCCAACGCCACGGAAGTTGGGAAAAAGCCGGTGGCGAAGGTTTGTTGTGCTTGGAAGGTGCCGTCGCCGTTGCCCAGCAGTACGCTTACCGTGGAACTATTGCTATTGGCCACGATGATGTCGGGCTTGCCGTCGCCGGTCACATCGCCGAGCGCCAGCGAATAGGGGTTGGGGCCGGTGGCGAAGGTTTGCTGTGCCTGGAAGGTGCCGTTGCCGTTGCCCAGCAGCACGCTCACCGACTCACTGTTTATGTTTCTGTTATTTGAATTGCTCACCACGATGTCGGGTTTGCCGTCGCCGGTCAAATCGCCTAACGTCACCGAAGATGGGGAAGTGCCGTAGGCGAAGGTTTGCTGTGCCTGGAAGGTGCCGTTGCCGTTGCCCAGCAGCACGCCCACTGTTTTGCTAGCGAGATTGGCGACGACGATGTCGGATTTGCCGTCGCCGGTCACATCGCCCACCGCCACCGAATATGGCTCCAAGCCGGTGGCGAAGGTTTGTTCCGCCTGGAAGGTGCCGTTGCCGTTGCCCAGCAGCACGCCTACCGTATTGCTGCCAAAATTGGCGACGACGATGTCGGGTATGCCGTCGCCGTTCACATCACCCAACGCCAGCGCGTAATGGCTCCTCACCGGTGGCGAAAGTTTGCTGGGACTGGAAAGTGCCGTTGCCGTTGCCTAACAACACGCTCACCGTGTTACTGTAAAGATTGGCCACAACGATGTCGGGTATACCATCGCCGGTCAGATCGCCCAAGGCCACCGAAGTGGGGTGGGCGCCAGTGGCGAAGGTTTGCTGGGCCTGAAAGACTGCCAGTCCATTTTGTTGTGTCAGCAAATTCCCGGCGAGGTCGTGAATGGATCCGTTATCGACCAGGTTCAATCCCAAGGTGCCGCTGCCCGTGATGCCGGAAATGGTGACCGTGTAGACGGAAGAACTGACAGGCGAAACCTGGATGCCGGTGTCCGCCAAGTTGCCCGTGGTCGCCAATTGAAAATCGGCTGCGTTGACGCCGGTGACCGCCTCACTGAAGGTGACCGTGTAAGAGACACTGGTGGCGTTCGTTATTGGGCCAGCGGGATTGCTGCGGTCAATCGATTGTACGAAGGGCGCAATCGTGTCGATGGTGTAGGTTTGCCCTGTGAAGTTGCCGTTGGGTGCGCTGAACAGAACGCTATCGCCAGCTGTGCCCTCGTTGGCCACCACGAGATCTGGCTTCCCGTGGTAGTTGAGGTCCGCGGCCGCAATCGAAATGGGGGCAACTCCAGCGGCGAAGTCGATCTGGTTCTGGAATGTGCCATTGCCGTTTCCCAAAAGCACGCTGATGTTGTTGCTTCGGACGTTTGCGACCACGAGGTCGGGTATGCCGTCACCGTTAACGTCCACGGCAATAACGGAAAGCGGTTCGGAGCCTGTGGCGTACGTGACCTGGTTTTGGAAAGTCCCATTTCCGTTTCCCAATAACACGCTCACGGTGTTGCTTCCTTCGTTGGCAACGATCAAATCGGACTTGCCGTCATTCGTAAGATCTGAGGCCGCAATGGACCTTGGCTCCAGTCCAGTGGCCAAGGAGACGGGGTTCTCGAATGTGCCGTCCCCGTTACCGAAAAGCAGGCTTATGCTGCTGCTGTAAATACTGCTATTTGTCACCGCCAAGCCAATCTTGCCATCGCCATTTAAGTCCGCCTCTGCAACTGCATACGGCCTGTAACCGGCGGGAAAGGTCAGCTTGTTCTGAAAGGTGCCGTCGCCGTTGCCCAAGAGTACGCTTACCGTGCCACCCAAATAGTTTAGCACCACGATGTCGGCTTTGCCGTCCCCGGTAAGATCACCAACTGCCACCGAATATGTACTACCGGCGGCCAAGGTTTGCTGTGCCTGGAATGTGCCGTTGCCGTTGCCCAAAAGGACGCTCACGGAGCCACTTAGCGCATTTGCTGTAACGATGTCGGCGTTGCCGTCCCCGGTGAGGTCCGCAATGGCCAACCCTATCGGGGCCGAACCCGCGGCGAACGTGTTTTGGCTCTGAAAAGTGCCATTGCCGTTGCCCAAAAGCACGCCCACGTCGCCATTAGAAATGGTCACGAGGTCGGGTATGCCGTCGCCGGTCACATCGCCCAACACTAATCTTTGATCAGAAACTCCATTGAAGCTCTGGTTCGCAAAAGTGCCATTGCCGTTGCCATAAAGGACACTGACGAAGTTCGTAGAATTGGTGACGATCAGGTCAGCCTTGCCGTCGCCGTTCAAATCCGCACTCGTGATGTTAAAGGGGTTTGACCCTGCGGGGAATGTGCTTTGGCTTTGGAACGTGCCATTGCCATTCCCCAAAAGCAAACTAACACAACCTTGGTTGTTGGGACCGCTAGTGGAGCTTGTGACTGCTATATCGGGCTTGCCATCGCCGTTGGCATCTAAGACCGCTACGCGCACCGGGTGGTAGCCGGCGGGGACGTCAACCTCGTTTTGGAAGGTACCGTTGCCGTTGCCCAAGAGCACCCCCACGCTGTCAAAGGAGGTTATAATCAGGTCAGCCTTGCCGTCGCCGTTGATGTCTGCCGCCACCAAGCTACTAGGCGCGCTAAACGCAGCGAAGGTCGTTTGGGTTTGAAAGGTGCCGTTACCGTTGCCCAAAAGGATGCTTAAATTGCTGCTGTTCCCATTCGCGACAATTATGTCGGGTTTGCCATCGCCGGTGACGTCCAACACAGCCAGGGCGTCAGGGCCTGTGCCGGTGGCGAAGGTGGTCTGGGCTTGGAACGTGCCATTGCCGTTGCCAAGGAGTACGCTGACGTAGCTGCTGCCCGCATTTGCGACGATCAGGTCAGTTTTGCCGTCGCCGGTGACGTCAGTCGCAACCACGGAGACCGGGTCGAGACCTGCCGCAAATGTCATTTGGTTCTGAAATGTGCCGTTGCCATTGCCCAAGAGCACGCTCACGTTGTAGCGATTGGCGACAATCAGGTCGGGTTTGCCATCGCCGGTGACGTCCGCCGCCACGACCGCAACTGGTACAACACCGGTGGCGAAGGTCTGCTGGGCTTGAAAGGTGCCATTGCCATTACCCAAAAGCACGCTGACGTTGTAGCTGCCTTCATTGGCGACAATCAGGTCCTGGATGCCGTCACCGGTGAGATCCGCGGTCGCGACGGAATACGGCCGCGTGCCAGTGGGAAATTGGGTAACGTCCTGGAATAACCCCGTTGAACTGGCTTGCGACAGAGAGTTGCCGGCAAGGTCGCGGATGCTGCCGTTGTCCACCAGGTTCAGACCCAGCGTGCCGTTGCCCGTGATGCCGCTGACAGTGACCGTGTAGACCGAAGCGCTCACTGGCGTCACCTCGGTGACGGTGCCTGTCGTCGTTCCGCCCATGGCCACCTGAAAATCGCCAGTATTGACGCCGGTGACGGCCTCGCTGAAGGTGACCGTGTAGGTGACGGTGCTGGCATTGGTGAGCGCGGCCGCGGGTGTGGTGCGGTTGATCGATTCAACGTAAGGCAAACCACCCGAAGGCAAGGTGCGATCTTCGAGAGTCTCGAAGTTGGGCCGCACGCGATGGTTGCGACTGCTGTGTTGTCTCGTGCCGCGTTGCAGGAGCTTTGCAAGCCATTGCCGAAAAGGGCGGATCATTGCGAACCTTTTGGTGTGAAAAGCGTTGTGCGGTGGTGGCGCCGAAGGTCAGCAGCCGTTGCCCGACGGAAAAATCACGCCGTGGCTCCATGTGCGAGTCGGCTTTCACCGGCGAATCAGCCGCTGCATGGCGCCACCGTGCCAGCTTTCCTTTATCACCTGCTTGGAGGAATTGGTCAAGCAAAATTTTGGGCGGGGGCAAACCCGCGCCGTCAGGCCCGCTTGGGCCCTCGTTGCCAAACTCCAGTTTGGCAACGCCCGTCTTGTAAACTCCTGTTCGGAAGCGACGAAAAACCCCGCTCCCGCCCCATCCCGCACGACATCGGTCCATCCCGCCCGCCCAGCATCGTCGGGCGCAGCCATTGCAGTTTCGTATAATAACAGCCAGCAGACCCGAACGGTCGACATCTCGCGGAGATCACGACAATGGCAGGGCAAACGCAGGTCCCAAACGTGCAACCCTGGGCAATCTCTCCAGAAGAGGAGCAAAACTGCCAGGCCACGGACGCCAGCTTCGCCTGGCTGTGCCAGTTGCCGTCGGATTTTATTCGCCAGTTTGCGGGCAAGTGGATTGCGGTCGGAGACTGCCGCATCGTGGCCACGGCGGACACGTTGGCGGCATTGCTTGCCCAGTTCCAAGATGCGGACCTCGCCAAGGTCATCGTCCATCGCGTTGAGCGGCCAGGAAAGGTGATCTACCGATGACTTTTACCAAGCCGTGGATGGCGCTTCCTGGCGAACCTGGCCAGGACACCAAAGTGCCAGTGGCGGACATTTACCTGCGTACCAGTGCCGGCGTTTTGGTCCGCGAGATTTTTGTCGTCGATTCCGGCGCGGACGTGAGCTTAGGGCCGCGCATGCTTTGCGACTAGCTGGGCCTTGCCTGGGAGAAAGGGACGCCAACCCAAATGCGAGGCATTTCACCCCGACCGGAGTGCATTGTTGAAGCAAGGATCCATCCAGTTGAGATTTACGTGCGGGAGGCAGCTTGTCATGTTACCGTTCCCTTTTGCTTTGCGGAAGGTGATGCGCCTTTGTTGCTCGGGCGCGAGGGCTTTTTTGACGCATTCGCCGTCCATTTCGACAAAAGAAGGCTTTTGACGACCTTTGGCACGTAGAGACGCCCTTCGGAACCGTGCGGACCCGACGCGCCAGCGCGACCGCTCTTTCGCCTCCGCCAAGGTGGGTTCCGGTCCGGCATCCGGATACCGCATGACTGTGGCATAAGCGGTGAGCCGATCTTGGGATGCACCGTCCAGGCTGACATGAACTGGCTTCGGAAGCAGCGCCATCAGTGCTCGGATGCTGTGTGTTTTCGGAAAGGGGATCGCTTCACTGAGGAGGATTGCCTTGAGGTACTTTTCCACGCACTGTTGTGCGTGGAACGCGACAGTATCCGTCGGGCAATCCTGGCCCATCGTGAGGGTGTGGACGGCGTTCTTCAGATCGTTCTCTGCTTTGGCGACCCATTCGCGAATTATATCAATGGTCGCGCTGGGATCTGGCATACAGCACTTTCCCTTCTCGTACAGCCGGCCATTCGATGGTTCCCACGACATCCTTGCGCCAAGCCAAAGCCTCCGGCGTCGTGACGATAATGTCCAGCGGAACATTGACGTCGTGCAGCGCTAAACGAATCTCCAACCGTTTCTCGCGGATTGAGCCTTAGACGAAAACACGAAAGAGTGTCTCTGCTTTTTTTCGTGTTTTCGTCTTTCGTGCTTTCGTGATTCGCTTTAGCGGGGTGATTTAGTCAATGTCGTCGGGACCAGTTATTGTGGGTTCATCCAACGGACCATCGCCTTTGCGCTGCGGCGTATTTGGGCGCTGGATCAATCCCACATCTGCATCCGGCTGATCGATTGCCAACGCTTGCAGCAAAGCGGTATCCTGCACGTCCGTCAAAACGTGGGCAGCGGGCAGGGGGCTGTTGGCAGGGTATTGCATGTCCTCCTCGGAATAGTGGGCAGTGGGCAGTGGGCAGTGGGCAGTGAATTCCAACTCAAAAGCGTTGGTGTAAGCTTCCACGGAGGCGTTTTCCATTGTCCACCAGCCATTGCCTGCCGCCTGCTGACCACTCAAGTTTTGGACGCTGGGCTGCGGCCCCTTGGCATTGAATTGCATGTCGACCAAATGCTCGTCCGATGCCCCTGATGTGTTTGGCGCCGCTAACTGCCCACTGCCCACTGCCCACTGCCCACTGTTATATTGGAGAACGAACGCGCCCTGGCCATCCGCCACCGTTGTCGTGAATACCCGTTGTCCGCTCGGATTTACCTGATTCACCAAGGTCAATGGTGTCAACGAAACCGCCGCCCCTTCATTACTGCCCACTGCCCACTGCCCGCTGCCCACTGTTATCGTGACCAAACTGCCCCCCGCCGTCGTCTCAATTGGCGTGGTGCTGAAGATGTCGATGCCGATTTCACCCGTCTGGGCATTCACCACCGTTGTCAACTGCCAGCCATCCGTCAACGAACCCGCCTGCACGTCCGCCGGCGACACGCTGAACAATTGCGGATCATACCGCAGCGCCAAAATCGCTTCGGTCGCGCCCGTGCTGCCGACGGGATGGGCAGTGTCGATATTTACTGGCACAACCACCGTGCTGCCCGGCAGCGCCGTCAATGCGGCCGGCATGCTCAAAAGCGGATCGGGGCCGTAGGCAGTGATCGCCACATTCGTCGGAATTGTCGGTATCTGTGCCCGCGCCGCCCCCGACAGCACCGAGTTAAGCAGCGTTACGTCCGCGGCGTCCACCAGGCCGTCGTTGTTGAGGTCGGCGATGATGGCGGGGTCGGCCAACGGAAACGCCGAGAAGCCGGACAGGGTGCCGAGGGTGGAATTGGTGCTGATGCCAGTCGCCACCGCCGAAATGTCCGCGGCGTCGCCGCCGCTCAAGCTGCCATTAGCCGACCCCGAAGCATCGCCGAAATAGGCCACGACTTCCACGGCATCATCGCCCACGGCAGCAATGGCGCCGCCGTTGAGCGACACGCCGCTCCAGTGCAAGAGCGCCTTGGACCTGTACAGTGAGTTCGCCGAGGCCGGCACCGTCGCCGCTAAACCTCCCAGGCGAAGGACTCCAGTTTGCGTCAGCGCCGGGCTGCTGAAATCCAGGATGGCAGTGCCGGCCGTGGAGGCCGCGTCGAGCGACAGCGACGCACCCGTGAGCGACGTGTTGGCCGAGGCGCCTGTGATGCTCAACAGTGCTGAGTTGTACTGCAAGGTGAATTTGCCCGAGGTAATGCCGCTGCCGACGTTGACGTTGAGTGGAATGCCCGAGGTCGCGCTGTTGGGCAAATTGATCGGATCGACGCTGTCTGGCCCGCGGGCGAAGGCCGGGATGCCGATCACGACCAGCGGCGCGGCGACAACGAACGTCGTCACATAGTTGCTGCCGGCCGGGTTGCCGTTATTGAGACCGTCGAGCGGGTCGCCCAAATTATCCACGAATCCATTGGAGCGCCGCGGAAGGTGACGGTGTAGGTGCCGGCCGCCAGGACTCCGGTGCTGGGATCGAAGTTGGCGCTGGTGAAGTTGCTGGTTTTGACGAACGTGATCGTTTGGTCGCTGGGATCGATGATCAGCGAACCTCGCAACGAAACCTGCGGCGAATTGGCCCCTGTCAGCAGCACGTCGTCGACCCCGCCGCCGTTGCTGGCGTCGTAGAGATCGAGCAGCGTGGGATTGAAAGGTTTGTCGAAAACGGCGACGAAGCCCGTGGCCGTGGGGGTCAGACTGGTGACGGTCAGCCCGCGCGTGGTGATGGCGTTGCTGGTGCCGGCAATGCTGCTGGTTTGCGAATCGGCAACTGAAATCGTTTGATTGCCTGGTGTCTTCAAGGCGGCGCTGAACACGTGCTTGCCGTCGTCGGCCGAAACACCCGACGTCGTGAAGGTGTAGTTCGAAGGGAGCCCGCTGCCGACCGTGATTGCCATATCGCTGCTGGAGAATGAGACCGTGCCCTGGTAGCCCACGGCCACGTTGTTGAACGGATCGAGGGCTGTCACCGTAATGTTGAAAGCGGCGCCAGTCGTGGCGGAAGCCGGCGCGGCAACTGCAAGATGGGTCGCGGCCGAGGTTGTAACAGTGACTTTCGCACTTGTTCCCTTGATGGACGCGGTGACCGTGTCGGTTGCGGTTAGCGTTTCGGTCCCGGCGGTGCGCAGCGAGGCGGCAAAAAAGCCGATGCCGTTGGTTAATGTGGCATTGGCACCCAGGACGGCCTGGGCATCGGTGCTGGTGATATGGACTGTGCCCGCGTAACTGGTGGCAATGTTGCTCTTTGAATCCTCGGCCGTCACGGTGAAAACCAATACGTTGCCCGCCCCGGCGCTGCTGGGAGCGCTTACGACGAACTTCGTCGCTGCCCCCATGGCGGCAATGGGGTCGGACCTCCCCGTGATGAGGTTGGAAGCCGTATCGTAGGCGGTGATGGTTTGGCTGCCTTCGGTATCCAACGTCGCACTTAAAACGGCGGTGCCGTTGTTTAAGAATGTGGGAGCAGGGACACCGGCGTTGGGATCGCTGCTGGTGAAACGGACGGTGCCGGCATAGCTGGTCGCGGTGTTATAAAACTGGTCCTGGGCTGTGACGGTGAAGGAAAAGGTGATTCCTAACCTGGCGCTGGCGGGAGCGCTAATCGCGAACCGAATCGCAGGCGCTGGGCTGACGGTGATGTCAAGGCTGCCGCCGGAAATCGAAGTGGTCAAGATGTCGGTGGCTGTAAGGGTTTGAGTGCCTGCCGTCGTCAGGGTCGCGCTGAAGACGCCGACGCCATTGACAAGGGTCGTAGCGGCCGGCAGCATGGCTTGGCTGTCGCTGCTGGTGAAATTCACCGTGCCCGAATAGCCCAGGGCTGTGTTGTTAAGCTCGTCCAGCGCAGTGACGGTAAACTGCGCGACATTGCCCGCAACGACATTGGCTGGGGCCGTAACGGCGAAGTGCGTGGCAGTGACCTGCGTGGGCAGCACAGTGATGGAGTAATTGACCGTCGCCGTAGCGCCCGCGGCGTCCGTGGCGGTGACCGTGAAGGTTTCTGTGCCGGTGGCCGTCGGCGGGCCGACGATGACAAGGTTGCTTCCGCCGCTGGGGGTCAGTGTGAGGCCCAGGTTGGCGTTCTGGACGTTGATGATGGAGAGTTGGATCGCGCCGGTTCCGCCCGCGGCGCTGATGATTTGACTGTAGGGGAGATTGACCTCACCTGGCTCCAGCGCGACGTTGCTGCCAGTCGGCGGGTTCGTCAACAGCGTCAGTTGCGTCGGCGAGATATGGGTCACGCCCGTGGCGGACGTGGGAAACGCGGCGTCGGTGAGAACCTCGTCGAATGAGCCGTCGGAATTGAACTCCGTGATCGAACCCGACGTGTTAGGCGAACCCGTCAGTCCGAGATTGGCCGTCAGTAAATTGCCGTTGTCCAGGAACACCGCATCGGACGGATACTCGTCGAACAGAACGGACGCAGGGCGTGCAAACACCCTGAGGAAGGAGCCGGTGGAGCTATACACCAACTCCTGGCCCTGCGCGTTGGTAGCGCCCAGGTCGGTAACATATAAATTGCCGTCCGATCCCCAAACCAGCCCCGAAGGGTAGTTCAATCCTCCGCTGCCGGCGGTAATAAAAGTGCTGCTGGTGGGCGAAGCCCCGACCGCCCCCGTGATCTCGACCACGTTGCCGGCCGCGGAGTTGCTTACGTACAAATTGTCAACGCCCGCAAAACCGACGCCGAAGGCCAATTCAGTCGGCTGAACCAGGCCGGTGGCGACGGTGGTGAACGTCCCGGCGTAGCTGAGCTGGCCATTTTGGTCGGTGATGTTGAATCGGACGATCTCGCCGCCCGAGGTCGCGCGCGTGCCACCATTGAGAGCGACGTACAAGTTGCCGTCCGGGCCGAAAACCAATCCGGCCGGGCTAAAGCTGGCCTTGCTGCCATTGGCTGCCGTGGCAATGGGCGTCAGCACCGAGGAAGGAATGAAGGGGGACACCTGCTGCGTGCTGTAGTTGTACTCAAGGATGGCGTTGTTGGCCTGGCTGCTGATATACACGTTATTATCGGGGCCGGTCGTGATGCCGGCCGGCATGTCCAGCACCGCGCCGGTGTTCGGCACTACGAGCGTCTGCAACAATGCCCCCGTGTTGGCGTCGAAGGCGTAGACTGCATTCTCAAAATAGGAAGCGGCCACCACCGTCTGTGTGGTCGAAGTGAGCGTAACACTGGGATTAACCGTTATGGAGTAACTACTTGACGCAGTGTTGCCCAGGCTGTCCATGGCAGTGACGGTGAAGCTCACGGTGCCGATTGCCGTTGGCGTGCCGCTTATGGGCAAACTACCGGTCCCACTGTTCGCAACTACCAGGCCCGGGATAGCGCCCTGGAGATTGCTGACCGAGAGCTGGATGGCCCCCGTGCCGCCAGTAGCAGTGATGGCTGACGGACCGCTTAGGCCGCTGTTCGTAAATGCCTGGCTGTAAAGGATGTTGACGGTATCTGACGGCAGGCTCGGCGGATTGAAAGTGATGCTGGGAACCGTGCGGTCTTCAAGAGCTTCGAGCTGAAGCCAAATGGTAGGATGCCTTCGAGCCGGCCACCCTCGCCGCGACAAAGATCTGTACTGTCCAAGCTCAAAACGCAGCCAGCTGAGGCGAGTTAAGATTGTGCGGTGCAAAAAACGGAACAAGGTTTTGTCCTTTCTGTGGGGCATGCGGGGTGTGGACAGTGCATCAGTTTCGGCACCTAGCAAACTGGCCTGTTCAACGTGTAGACGGGAGGACGGCGATGCATATTCACGCGCATCCGCCGACCGCAAGCAAGACATGATGGGTCATCTATTTCCAGAACGACGGTTGGGTCAATCATGAACGATCGAATAGCGTCTGCACCTTCTCGGCGCTTTCCGCCTCGTCAACGCTGATGAATCCGTCGCTGTTGAGGTCCAGCCGGCGGAATAGTTCCGGCGGACCGAGGAATTCTTCCGGGGAAACCAGGCCGTCGCCATTGCGATCCATGGCGCGAAACCAGGACGGACCTTTATTATTCCGCCCGTCGCTTTGAGCTGGGGCGGTTGCCGGCAAGGTAATGAGTGGAACCAGGCCAAAGCTGCCGGTGGTCACACCGCGCTGCACCGTGATGCGAGCGCAAAGCGGAATTTCTGTCCTGAGCCAGCCTTTGGCCCCGTCAGCTCCACGCAGCAGTGAGGTCGCCGCATGCAGTTCCCTGGTGTCGAGCCGGCCGTCACCGTTGGCGTCAAGAAGATCAAACAGGTTTCGCCCCGCGTCGTGCAGCGTCAATACAAGACAGCAACCGATACCCTGTTCGGCCAAGGTCAGGAATTGCTCCAACTCCGCAAGAGTGAGCTTGCCATTGCCGGCGCGGTTGGCGTGAGGGAATATGTCGGCCAGCAATTGGAGGCTGGCGTCATCCTCAAGTTGGCGTTTCTCCACCCACTTTTTGCTGCCCCCAGCAAGATTGAACTGGGCGAGGACGAACTGACGGGTGACGGCCATGCTTTTGACGGGATCCTCACGGCTGGGCGAAAACACCAGGACGGTGTCCCCGAAGCGAACCCGGCTGAACGAATGAGCGGCTTCCCCAGACATCACTTCCAACGATTTGCTAGCCGTTTTGATTTGCAGCACCATGCCCTTGGCATGGGCCACGAAAACTGAAGCCACGGCGGCGGGCTGTTTGTCGGCTGCAACCCATTGGCATTCACTAGCTGGCGGGGCTTTCAGGCTTTGATCTGCTCCCAGCGAAAGCACCTCGGCCGCGGTCAAGATGCCATCCTCATTCTCATCCAATTTGCGCAGAAGGTTGGCGATGCGTTTGAGGCTCGCCGGGGTCAACCTGCCCTGTCCATCGGGACCGAAGTGCCGAAAAAGGGCCTCCGCGATCTGCAGATCCTTGAGTGAAGTTGGCAGCGCCGCTGTCAGCACGGGCGTAAAGCCGGCCCGGCTGTAAAACGCCTTCATTTCCTCGCGCGATAGCTTGCCATCTTTGTTAGCGTCGGCTTGATCGAAATTAAGATGTGCGCCGCGCTGCCCAGTTAGCGGCAAGGCGAAGACGCGTGCGGCTTCGTCGCGGCTCAGACAACCATCGCCGTCTCGGTCGAACCAGTCGAACCAACTGTCAAGAAACGCGCCCCACGCCGCGGTGGGAGATTGCCCCTCGACCGTCAATTGCAAACGAAATCGCTGGTCTTTTCCGGGCAGAACCAGGTCGATCTCTTCTGGCAGGGGTTGTGATGGTCCGTGTCCGCTGGCAACCGCCAAGGTGGTGGCTATCAGGAGCACAATCACGGTGGGAATTCTCATGCCAGAATCCCTTGTATCGGTTGGAATCCCGGCTCGACCAGCCGAATCGGCCGGCCTACACTGGACATGTTTTGCTTGGCAGGATCCAGACCTAGCGCCAGGCAGATCGTGGCCATCAGGTCGGGCACGGACACAGGCCGGTCTTCCACGGTGCCCCCATCAGCGCTGGTGCGGCCGACAACCTGGCCGCCGCGAATCCCGCCGCCGCCGAGGACCACGCTCCACGCGGCCGGATAATGATCGCGGCCCCCACGTGGGTTGATTGCCGGCGTGCGGCCAAATTCGCCCATCCAGACGATCAGCGTGCTGTCGAGCAGGCCGCGCTGGGCCAGGTCTGTCATAAGCGTCGCCCAGGCCGGGTCGAGCACGTTGCACTGCCGGCGTGGCCGTTGAAACTGTCGTCGTGCGTGTCCCAGCCGCCAAGCATGACTTCAACGAAGGGCACGCCGCGCTCGATCAGGCGTCTGGCCAACAAACATCCCTGGCCAAAACGGCTGCTCCCATATGCCTCGCGGAGCTGGGTCGGTTCCTGATTGAGGTCGAATGCCTGAGCTGCCTGCGGGCTCATCAAGCGTTGGGCGCGGACGTAGGCGGTTTGATGGCTCGCCGTGCCAGGGCCAGGCCGGCTTTGCACAAATTCGGCTTGCATCTCCTGGAGCAACGCCAATCGGTCGTCCTGGCGAGCCTGGCTGACATTGCCGGGACGGGCCATGTTCTGCACGCGCAGACCGCCGTCAGTGCCGGCGAAGCCATCGCCGGTGGGTTGACCGACGACCAGCGGGGCATAACGCGGTCCCAAAAAACCGGCCGAAAGTGCGGATTGATTGAACAGCGAAGCAGCGATACTGACGTAACTCGGCAAGTCGGCTCCTGCTTGCTCGCGCTCCTTGGCAACCAGCGAGCCGAGCGCAGGGAATTCAATCGGCGGCATCGGCAGGTAACCGGTGCGAAGGTGATAGGTCGCCCGGCCGTGGTCGCCTTCACGCGTGCGCATGGAGCGAATCAACGCCAGGTGCTGCATTTGCTGCGCGACGCGTGGCAAATGTTCCCCGATGCGGATGCCTGGCACGTTGGTTTGGATCGCGGCGAGCGGGCCGGCGTTGACGTGGCCAGGCTTGGGGTCAAAAGTGTCTGTTTGAGAAGGACCGCCGCTCATCCAAAGAACGATGCAGGACCGGCGGCGCTGCGGGTTGTTGGCGGCCTGCGCCGCCAGACGCGGCAGCCAACCCGAAAGCGACAGGCCGGCACCCAGGCTGCATTGCAGCCAGGCGCGGCGGGTCAGACACAAACCGTACGGGCCGGGTCGAGGCGTCGCCATGGGACATCTCCTGTCAATGGTTCAAGCGAAACTCCGCCGTGTTCATCAGCATCCAAAAAACATCCGCTAACCGTTCCGGCTCGCGGCTGGGGCCGGTTTTCTTGACGTAGTCTGTCAGCCGCTGCAATTCCTGCGGCGTCGGCGGCCGGTTGAGCGTCGCCAGGTAGAGGACTTCGATCCGCTCGGGAGTTTTCAAAAATGGAGTCTCCACGGCGGCCGTCAGCGTGGCGTTCTTGCCCAGGCTGGTGGCATCGTTGATGAACTTGCCATTCATCAGGGTCAACGCTTGCTGGATCGATGTTTCCGGCTCGTTAAGTGCGCCGTGCAAAGCGAACTCGGTAAGGAATTGATTTCGCGGCGACCCGGCTGCTTTGCCCTTGCCCTTGGTTTTGGCCTTACTTGGCAACTGCTCTTGATAGCCAGTCGCCAGGGCCAGGCTGTCGAAAAATTGCTCGCCGGTCAGCGCCTTGGTATTCATGCGGGCGAACAGCCGGAAATTGTCCTGGCTGGCATGCGTGCGGGCGCTGGTCCGCTGATAAGCGTCTGTCAGGCAGATCGCGGTGATGACGTAATCGAGGTCGAACTTCGATTGCACAAAGGCCTTGGCCAATTCGTCCAGGAGCGCCGGATGGCTCGGCTTGTTGTCGTCATGGAAATTATCGACTGGATCGACGATGCCCGTGCCGAAAAACTGACCCCAGAGGCGATTCACTGTGGCCCTGGCAAAATACGGATTGTCGGCCGCGGTGATCCACTCCGCCAGGGCGATGCGTGGGCTCGCCTTGGCATGCAGCTTTGGCTTTTTCCCATCGAGAAAAACAGCGGGAACTTTCCGGCGCTGGGTAATTCCACCTCGTGTTTGCCGTCTTGCTCGATCAAGGGGGCGAAAATGCCGCGGCCCTCTCGCTGGATGCCGGCGAAAAAGGCGGCCTGGTTCCAGAACTGTTCGCGGCTCCAGCTGGCGAAGGGATGATCGTGGCACTGAGCACATTCCAGCTGGACACCGAGGAAAAGCCGCGTCGCCGCCCCGGCCAGGTTTTCGGGCTTGGCGTCCTTGACGGCGTAGAACGCCAAAGCATTCGGCTTCTCGAAATCGCTGAAGACCACCTCCGCCGTCTTGGGGTCCGAGGCGATGGGCACCGCCAGCAACTCGACGACAAGTTTGTCGTAACCGGCACGGGAACGGAATTTCTTGTAGAGCCACGACTCGAAGCCCGCCTGGAAAACACCGGCCTGACCGCTCGCGGTTATTTCCGGAGCCAACAATGCTCGCCAAACGTTGGCGAAATGCGTGGCGTGACGGGGACTTTCCAGCAGCGACGCGATCAGGTTGACGCGTTTGGCAGGATGCATGTCGGCCAGAAACTCCCGCACGTCGCTAACCTTGGGAATGCGGCCGGTCAGGTCCAAATAGGCGCGGCGGAGAAACTCGGCGTCATCCGCCTTAGCGGCTGGCAGCACGTTGTGCGCTTTGTGTTCCTTGGCCAGCAATTCGTCAATGCGTTTGGCGAGATCGGACGGCGCGGGAGGATCGGCGTGGGCCTGCGCACGGAAGCACAACCAACAATGCCGCGATGGCCAAGCAGCGTTTCATGGCGGGGCCTCCTCTCACTTTGCGAATTCCAGGCAGATCAACTCTTTATCGTCGCGCACATAAAGTCGGCCGTTGGACAGACTGGGCACTGCGAAGGTGCCGCCACAAACCTTGGCGCTGCACAACTCACGATATTCTTTCGGGTTGGCCTCCAGCAGCTTTAACGTGCCGCCGTCATCAAGCATCAGGATGTGGTTGTCGCCGGTGCGAATGATGCCGGAGTGGTAGTAGCCGATGCCATCCTTGTTCCACAATTCCTTACCGCTTTGCAATTCGACGCAGCGCAGTGTGCACATCGGCTTCGGCTGCAAGACGTTGGTCACCAGGTAAAGATGCTCCTTGTTGACGACGGTGCCGGTGGAGAAATAGCCGGTCATGTCCTGGTTCTGCCAAAGTTTTGCGGGGGTGCGTTTGCCGTCCTTGGGAGCCACCTGGATGCTCGTCGCGCCATTGGTCATCGTACTGGTGACGATGCGGTCGCCGATGACCAGCGGTGTGGTCGAAGCGCCGACAGACTGATAAACCAGGGGAAATTCCCAGCTCAAGGAGCCGTCCAGCGGATTGACGGCCAGCAACCGCAGCGTCGTCATAAAGACAACGTCAGGCAGCTTGCCGGCTTGGCCGGGCAACGCCATGAGCACGGGTGAGGATGTGCTAGCGGGTTCGTCGTAGGATTTCCAAAGCGTTTCGCCCTTGTCGGCGTCATAAGCGACTAGGCAGCACCCTTTGCCGCCGACGCTAAGAAGGACGACGTTACCGATGACCAGCGGCGAGCAGCAGACGCCAAACGCGGGTAGGGTTTTGCCAAGGTTTTTGTAGGTATCCACCTGCCACAATCGCTTGCCGCTATTGGCCTCAAGGCATGACAGGACGCCGGTGATTCCGCACGCATACACACGATTGCCGACCACGGTGGGTGTGGCGCGGGGCCCTGTGCCGAGAACGCCCTTGTAAGGCGATCGGTCATAAACATGCCGCCACAGGACCTCGCCCGATTTGGCGTTGAGCGCGATCACTTCCTCTGCTTCCTTGCCGTTGACTGGGGCGTGGACAAAAACGCGCCCATCAGCCACCGCCGGACACGAAAACCCCTTGCCAACGGCCATCCGCCAGACGGCCTTGGGGGCCTCTTTCCACGGCTTGACCGTTTCAGAGGTACCACCGTCGCGTTTAGGACCGAGCCATTGCGGCCAATCGTCAGCCCGCAGGGCAGGTGCGAAGAGCAACAAAACAACGGCGGCTCTGAGCCACGGCATGTACTTCTCCTGGTTGATCAGTTCGTCAATCCCTGGTCCAGACGAAAAACAAAGTAACGGCCGACCCAAGTCCGCGGCGGCCCTTGAGGCGACCACCAAGCCGGCCGTGTCGATATTATTGACGTTGGCGGCGCGGAAATAAAGCAAGAAATCTGAAAAATTAGGAAAGGACGGCTTCGTCAGTCCATCCGGACGGCGGCCCTATTTCGATCGAGTAGCGCGATCCGCGTGAGGTGACCCAAGGCATGCGCAAGCAAACCGCGCCCGACGGCGTCAAGGTGTATAACCCGGCCTTTGACGTGACGCAGGTGGGATTGATCGCGGCGATTGTGACGGAGAAGGGATTGACTCGGCCGGTGACGGTGGGGGAGATACGGAAGACGCAGACGGCTTAAGCGCCGAAGTTTTGGCAGCTAGGAAATCTCGCGCAAAGACGCCAAGTCGCAAAGAGAGTCGCCTGGCAATTCTCGGCGTCTTTGTGCGAGACCTAGATCTTCTACGATGTGTGATGATTTGCCCTACGTGCAGTCCGAGCTTCTGGCGTATCGTTCGCTTTCAGCCCGCGCTCTGCATATGGAGCAATGGAAGGATCACCCTCGCGAACGATTTTAGCGAAGAACCGGACTGATTCAGGCAACTGTGCTACCTCCATGGCCACCAAACTGTGACATGGCCTGGCACCTTCAAGGGCGACTTCAAAGAGTAATGGCATTTTGGCAAATCCTCGGAGATCTTTTCGCCTCGGCGTCTTTGCGCGAGATTCGCCTGGCCTCGCCATATCACTACCCAACCATATTCTGCCCCTTCCACAGCTTCCTCCCGCAAGCCGCCGCCCCGATGAACCCCGCATCTGTGCCGAGCTTCCGAGTATCAGGATCTTCGTCTTGGCCGCCGGCACCGGAAACGCCAGTTGCTTGACGTGCCAGCGTATCCGCTCCAGGAACGATTCGCCGGCCGCGATCATGCCGCCTGTGAAGACCACGACGTTGGGGTCGATGGTGTGCATCATGTTGGTCGCGCCCACGGCCAGGTAGAAGGCGGTGTCCTCCACGATCTTGGCGGCCAACTCGTCGCCGGCCGACGCGGCGTCGAAGATGTCCCGCGATGTGATATCTAATCCGCGTGCTAGGCAGTTGCGCAAGGCTCGAAACACCCGGCTTTTCGGCCAAGGCTTCCATCGTGCGTTTGACCACCGAAGTCGCGCTGGCGTAGGCCTCGAGGCAGCCCCAACGGCCGCAGCCGCACTGGCGGGCGTCGGTCAAGGCGATCCGCACATGGCCAATTTCGGCGCCGTGGCTGTGCTCGCCTTCCACCACCATATCACCGATGACAATGCCGCCGCCGACACCAGTGCCGAGCGTAAACAGAACCATGCTATGGGCGCCGCGACCGGCGCCGGCCCAGTATTCGCCAAAGGCCGCCGCGTTGGCATCGTTCTGGAAGGCGGTCGGCAGTTTGAGGGTGTCCTGCACATATTGCCGGACCGGCACATTTTGCCAGGGCTTCAAATTGGGCGGATCAAGGATCATCCCCGCGGCAATGTCCATCGTGCCCGGCGTGGCGACGCCCACCGCGTTGATGGCGTTCATCGACAGCTTGGCAGCTGTGACGGCCGCCCGAATGGTTTCCACCATCCGCGCCAGCCCATGCTCCTGGCCCTTGTACGCCTCGGTGGGCAGACTGACCGACGCCAACGGCCGACCCTGGTCGTCGACGACGCCCCCCTTCATGGAGGTGCCGCCGACATCCAGACCAACAAAAAGTGGAGATTGTGTCATGGTGAACTTCACGCCTGGACCAAACATCAGTTACCGCATAATGTTGTAACACATGCAGCATGTGGAAGCCAGGCATGGTTCAAAAAGGGGTCCGAAAGATTTTAGAAGAACCATGGGGTGCCTGGCCGCGTAGTTACAGCAGCGAGAGCAGGACATTATGGCAGATAACAATCACGTCGTCGAAACGCGAAAGTTGACCAAGATCTATCGCGACTTCTGGGGCCGCCAGAAGAAGGTCGCGCTGCGCGCCCTCAACCTGCAGATCTTTCGCGGCGAAATCTTCGGCCTGCTCGGCCCCAACGGCTCCGGCAAGACGACCACCATCAAGCTGCTGCTGGGCCTGCTCTTTCCCACCGACGGCGAGGCCCTGGTTTTCGACACCCCGGCCGCCGAGGTCAACAAGAACGAGCGGATCGGCTACCTGCCCGAGGAATCGTACCTCTACCGCTTCCTCAACGCCGAGGAAACGCTCGATTTTTATGGCCGGCTCTTCAATCTGCCGCCGGCCGAAGGCAAAAGCGGACCGCCAAGCTGATCGACATGGTCGGCCTCAACGCGGACAAGAAACGCAGTCTCCGCGAATACTCCAAGGGCATGCGGCAGCGCATCGGCCTGGCCCAGGCGCTCATCAACGATCCCGAACTGGTCATCCTCGACGAGCCGACCTCCGGCCTCGACCCGCTCGGCACGCGCTGGATGAAGGACCTGATCGTCGACCTCCGCAACCACGGCAAGACGGTCCTGATGTGCAGCCATCGGCTGGAGGACGTGCAGGACATTTGCGATCGCATCGCCATTTTGAACCTTGGCGAATTGCAGCAGCTGGGCAGCGTCAAAACGCTGCTGGAAGATGTCCAGCGCCTGGAAATGCGGGCCGCCGGCGTGCAGCTCAACGACGCCCTCAAAAAAGACCTGGAGACGTTGCTGGCCAAGCACGGCGGCAAGCTGGAATTCCTCGGCCATCCGACGACGACGCTGGAAGACTTGTTCCTGCGCATCGTCGAGGAAAGCAAGGCTCGCCCCGGCCGCCGCTATTTGCCGGAAAAGAATTGATGAATGAAGGCACAGCCTGGAAGGCTGTGCTCCATGCGGTAGCACAGCCTTCCAGGCTGTGTTACGAGAAAAAACACCTGCAACGGGTACAACTCAAGCCATGACCTTTGCCGCACTTGTTGTTGAACGCCCGCCCCTGGATTGGAGCGGCCTGCCGGCCGCCGTGGGCCGTTGGCTCCAGGATGCCGGGCTTTATGCCATGCTTTGGCTGGTGCTGCTGGGTCTTGCCTATTTGCTCGCACCCGAATTCAAGCAGCGCAGCCGCTGGGGCGCGCTGCACACCGCCATGATGACTTTGTTTGTCACGGCAAGCTTGCTCTTCATTGCCTTCCTGGTTTTGCTCGCCACCACGGACAAGGTACCGGTTCTGAATGCGCCGAGACCGACGGATTATCTCTCCTCCAAGGCCCCCAGGCCAATGACCTACAATCCGAGGCAGGGGCTTGTCTTCAGCCTTGCCGGTTTGGCGGCGCTGGCCGCCTGCGTGCTGCCGATCGTGCGCGACCTGTTTCAAAAGCGGATCATCATGCGGCGTATCTGGGCCATCGCGCGGGTGGCGGTCAAGGAAGCCTGGTCGCGCGGTATTGTATGGGTTTGTCTGATCATCCCTGTCATTTATCTTTATGCCGATTGGTACATCTCCTCGAAACCGGAGGACCAGCTGCGCAACCGTGTCGGCGTGGTCTATTTCTCGATGACGGTCCTGTTCCTGCTTACCAGCGCGCTGCTCGGCGCTTTCAGCATCCCCGCCGACCTGAAGAACCAGAACATCTTCACGATTGTCACCAAGCCGGTGGAACGCTATGAAATCGTCCTGGGCCGATTCCTGGGATACGCTTTGCTGATCCTGGTCGAGTTGATTGTGCTGACCGGCATCAGCTATGTCTACGTCGACCGAGGGCTGGCCGCCCAGGCCCAGGAAGAAAGCTACCACGCGCGTGTTCCGCTCTTCGGCACCGAGCTCTATTTCCACAACACCGCCAAACGCGAAGAAGGCGAAAACGTCGGCCGGGAATGGAGCTATCGCACCTATATCTCCGGCATCAATCCGAAGTCTCCGAATCAGCGGGTTCAGTACGCTGTGTGGCCGTTCGACGAATTTCCGGCCACGCTGCTGGATCGCCCGGATGACTATCCGGTGCATCTGGAGTTTTCCTTCGACATCTATCGCACCACCACCGGCCAGGAGGGCAAAGGCGTTTATTGCTCGTTCACCTTTGCTCGTGGAGACCTGTCCGAAGACCAGGTGGAGGACCTGCTAAAACCGAGCGGCGTGGTCAGCAAGGAGTACAACGACCGCTACGCGGAAGCCCTGAAAAAAAACAAGGCCCTGGGCAAGACCGGCGACGAATTGAGCGACGTCAATGCGAAAAGCAAGAAAGATATTTACTGGGCGTTATTCGAGAAATACGGTGTCCACCAGATTCAGGGCGTCAGCATCGCCGACTATCACACACAGTTTGAGGAGATCCCTGCCAAGGTCTTCAAAACGCTTGAAAAAAGCCGGCCGGCCCAGGCGGCGTCAGCGCCCGGCGGCAAGCGGCCGCCCGTGATGCGGGTATTCGTCAATGTGGAGAATGACCGCTACAGCCGGGTTCAGCGCGTCGGCATGGCGCAGGCCGACCTGTACGTGCTGGTGGACGATCGGCCGTTCTGGATCAACTTCTTCAAAGGAGCGATTTGCATCTACCTGATTGCCTGCATCGTGCTGGGCCTGTCGGTGGTGGCCAGCACCTATCTTACAGGCATAATCAGCCTCCTCTTTACCACGGCTTTGTGCGTGGGCGGGTTGTTCATGCCGTTTATCAAGTCGCTGGCCGAAGGAACCACTTATGGGGGCGGGCCTTTGGAAGCTGGCTATCGCCTGTCCAAGGGCCAGACGGCCAGCGCGGCGCTGGATAAGCAATCCACGGTGGTTTACGTACTTCAAAAAGGCGACGCCGCATTTCAGCAGTGGCTGCGATTCATCATGAATTGCATTCCGGATGTCGGTCAGTATTATCCGTCGGATTACGTCGCCAACGGTTTCGACATTACCTGGGGCCAACTCTTGCTGCTCAACCACATTTTGCCCGTGGCCGGTTTTCTGGCGCCCTGGGCGGTGCTGGCTTACTTCCTGATCAAATCCCGGGAGATGGCGAACCCGTGAAGACCGATTGTAGCACAGGCTTCCAGCCTGTGCTGCCAAAAGCACAGGCTGGAAGCCTGTGCTGCCAAAAGCTCAAGCTGGAAGTCTGTGCTACTTGATGAAATCCGCTGGGAGTTTGAGATGGCCAATAAATTCGAACAACAATCCGCTCGCCGTAAATTCATTTACTTCGGCTTGATCCTGCTGCTGTTCACCATCTCGCTGCTGCATCGCAACCTGGTCATCAGCGCCCAGGGCACCGAAATGCTGATGCGCGACGTCAATCGCGGCAAGGCCGACCTGACCGACTCGGCGCTGCGGCTCACGCTAAGCGGCCTGCGCGGCGTGGCGGTGACGTCACTGTGGCTGGCGGCCATCGAAAAGCAAAAAAAACATGAATGGAACGAGCTGGAGCTCGCCGTCGATGGGCTCACGGCACTGCAGCCGCATTTCATTTCGCCGTGGCTTTTCCAGGGTTGGAACCTGTCGTTCAACGTGGCCGTCGAGTGTGATCGGCCGCGTGACAAATACTACTACATTTCCCGTGGGATCGCCCTGTATTGCCGCGGCGAAGAAAAGAACGATCCCGGTCAGGCGGAGCCGCCGCAGCCCTGGCCGGCCAGCCCCGACCTGCGGTTCCATATCGCCGACGCTTATCTTCGCAAGATCGGTCTTAGCGACGAACGCCGCGTCATGCGTTGTTTGTTCGACATGAGCTGCATGCCCCCGGCCCAGCGCGATCCGGAGCGATTTCGCAAGGCGGGGCCGCGCGGCAAGCAAATCGACCTGGACAAGTTCCTGGCCTTTTGCCACGACCACCCACGCTTCGTTCGGCGCTTGCGCGAGCAACTGAAAGGCTTCGACGATCCGGAAGCTATCCTGCAGTTCATGGCCGATAATAAAGACATCCCCGCACGGCTGGAGGATCGCAGCAAGCTCGAGGCCGCTCAACGGCTGACGGAATTTCCCATCCTGCCGCCGCAGAACGACAAGGCAGACAAAATCTGCACCTATCCTGACTGGCGCAATGAATCTCTGGGCAGCAACGTCGAGGATTTCGACGTTTTCATTTGCGTCCGGGCCTGGCACACGTATACACAGGTCCCGCTGGCGGAGCCGGGCGAGCCGTTTGATCCGCTCAAGAACCGCAAACCGCGTCTCACCGAGGTCGTGGTCCGTTGCTATCCGGCTCGGTCGCAGAGCTACTTCGCCGAGGAACTCCAAAAGGACGGCTGGTTCGACGCCGGCGGCTGGACGATCGGCGAGTGGTTCAAAAACCTCACCAACAAACGGATCGTCGTGGGTGAAGGCCAGCGTTACGATTCCGGCGCGGCCTGGAACAAAGCTTTCGAGCTGTATCGGACATTCGGAATCCGCAACGGCTTGTACCAGGAGCCAACGGTGTTGAAGAAACTGGAGGAAGAGGCAAATCGGCTCGGCGCCAATTCCGAGGCTGCCAGGAAACTCGAAACTATAAGGGTCAACGCCAGCATTACCGGATTCGACAGCTATTTCCGCCAAACCAAGGTCGAACGCACCCCCGAGGCGGTTGCCGTTCGCAAGTTTATCTTTGAAGTGAAAACCAGGGAAGACGACGCCGAACGCTCGCCCGTGGACATGTACCGCGAAAGGGTGCTGCCGCAGTGGCTTGACCTGCTCCTGCGTTATCCTGAGTTTCGCCAGGTCGAAACGGTTCAGGATGAAACTTACGCGCTGCAAGCCACCTATTTCGAAAAGATGATGCGGCACCCTTACATCAAAACCCTGTTCGTCAACTGGGGGAAATCCGCCGCCTTCGCGGTGCTGCCGTGGCCTAACTTGCCCGAGTTTATCAAGCCGGCGGCCGTTTTCGAGGCGGAAATGAAGAAAAGGGACATGAAGGTCCTGCCGTTTCGCGACGTAGAAGGCCTGTTAGACACGCTTTTCCTGCTGGACGGTCCAGGCGTGGAGGCCATCCCGCCCGTGGCGCAGTTGCTGGCCCGACACGCTTTGTGGCCGCCGCCACCGGCCGATAAGGGGCCTGACTTTGCTTTCGCTCGCTTCGTGGTTTGGGCGCCTTCCAACGGCCCCGATCGCGGCAGCCCGGAAATCGGCATGGGTCTGCAGTGTACCTGGCCGCCCCCGAAGGAGTTTTTTGATCCTGCCAACGCGCTGGCCATAGGCGGCGCTGGGGCCGGCGCGGCAGTGCCCGCCCCTGCCTTTTTGATGCTGAGTTCCGCCGAGCAACGGCGCATTCTGACGCAGCTCAGCAGGCATCGCCGTCTGCCGGCGGGTCCTGGTTGGACACCGTTGATTCCAGAATCGTCGCTGCAGGCAAGCAAAATGTCCATCATTTGGCTGCAGCCGAGGCCATCGGCGATTGGCAAATGAATAAAGGACTTTGCCAGGTCCATTCGCATACCAACCCGAAGCGTAAGCGAGGATTCTGGGCCAATCCTCGCTTACGCTTCGGGTTGGTATTCTGAGATCGAGAACGGTTGGTGGGTGGCGTAGTCAAGCCGCGTGCCGCAGCGTGCGTGGCCGATTGTCCGCATACGACTCCGCGGCCCGGGCCAAATCGAGCAACGCGGCCATGGGAGGCACGACGGTGTGCCGGCCGATGCGGCCCACCCGTTCGGCCACATTCGCCAAATCCAGCAAAGCCGCCAACGTCGGCGCATGTCGCTTTCCGCAATCCCGGCAAACCACCTCGTCGCGGTCTGCCAGGAAAAGGCGTGGCCCCACGGCGGTTTTGACGGCTTTGCCGCAAAGTCCGCAAATGGTGCGGTCGGTCGACTGATCCTGGATGGTCAAATTGGCCATGTCGGTGGGTTCCTGCAGGCAAAGGTGCTGGCTTGCTTGCCTACGTCCTCCATCGGCCGAGGAACAGGAAAAACTCGCTGCCTCAAGAAGGGATTGTAGACAAGCGATGGAACTTTCAGTGCAGATTCACGCTATCCGCAAGCGCTTCCGCATTGGCCGTTGGGGTAACAATCTGCCATCCCACTGGAAGCCGCAGAATTGCTAAACTAGGTAAATGAATCTAATGGCGTTGGCTGGCGAAGGTCGATAAAATTTGCTGGCTGATGCCTGGTGGCGGTCGATGGAGGCCTGCGAATGGAAGCGCTCTGCGCATTAGTGGAGGAATTGAAGCGCCGCGCCGCTGACCCCGGCTGCACATTGGGACTTTTTCACCTGTTGATTGGTCGGCGCATCGCCAGGACGGATGGAAGCCTGGTTTGCCACGGCATGACTTGGCGAGAACTGGCGGCGTTGCTGAAAAAAGTGCGTTGGCCCAAGGAAGCGGTTCGAGACCTGGGGTTGGAAATCAAAAGCTTGCCGCTCCGCGACCGCCGGCAATTCTGGTATGCCGCCATCAGTCAAGCACACGTCGATTCGCCCGAGGCGCGGCAAGCGGCCGACGCCTTGGCCAAGACGATTGAGCCGCTCGGCTACCGTGTGACTTGACCCCATTCCCCTCAAGCTCTAAAATCACGGGATTGAAGGAGACTGCCAAAAAAGGGGTCAGGCACCGTTGTGCGAAGCACCCTTCGGGCCGTTCCGGCAACGGTGCCTGACCCCTTTTCCACAGCCTCCAGCCAAAAGGGGCAGGCACCGTTGTGCGATGCACCCTTCGGGCCGTTCCGGCAACGGTGCCTGACCCCTTTTTTTGGCCAAGGCCACTCATTCGATCACAGGAGCGCGACCCGCATGAAAGCGGAACACCGCAAGGAATTGCAAACCAACTCGCTGGCGGACATGCTGGGGCGAACGGTGCGAAACGTTCGCGGCGGCGCCGGCTTTTCGTGGTTCAAGCTTGGCATCGTGGCCGTGGTGGCCCTGGGCATCTTTTTCTGGTATGTCCGCAGCAAGAACATCGCCCGCCAGGAAGCCGAGGCCTGGGCTCAGGTGGACTACAATGATGACCCGGCCCTGATGCAGTTGCTCCAGGCTTCGGGAAACACCAAGCAAGGCCACGCGGCGCATGCCATGCTGGTGTTCACCAAGGTTTGGGAAACCGTCCATTCCCTGGGAAGCGAGAAGTCGCGGTTTCAGGACACCCGAGAGATTCTCGAGGCCATGAAATCCCATTTGAACTCGTTGGCGGAAGAGTGCAAGGAAGATTCGGTCATGGCCGCCGAGTGCAAGTACCACTTCGCCGTCTGCACCGAGGCGCTGGCCGGTCTGGCCGACAAAAGCGACGACAAGACCCTGTCAGAAGCCAAGTTGCTCTTCAAGGACCTGGCCGAAGGGGAACTAAAACTCACCGCGCATGGGGTGCTGGCGAAGAGACGTCTCGCTCAATACGACGATCCGGTGCAGTTCGCCGCGATCACCAGCTTCTACAGAGAGTTGCAAATGCGCTTCCGGTTTGAGCGCTCATTGAAATAGGCCTGGTTCAAAAAGGGGTCAGGCACCTTTGTGCGCAGCACCTTCCGGGCCGTTCCGGCAAAGGTGCCTGACCCCTTTTGATTCAGGCCATGAAATAAATGCCCGACATCGAAGACGAACTCGAAGCCGACCTCGAAGACGCCGGAGAGATCGGCGCGTTGTTGCCGGCGGCAAAAGTCTTTGAATTGACCGTCAGCCGCAAAGCCCAGGGATCGCGGCTGGATTGCCATATTGTCAGCCAAATTCCAGATCTAAGCCGATCGCTCGTGCAAAAAAGCATCGAAGCCGGCAAGGCGACCGTCAACGGCGTTCCGGCCAAGGCGAGTTACAAGGTTCGAAGTGGGCGATCACATTCATGTTGAATCGCCCGATCCACCCCATCTTGCCCCCATTCCCGAAGACATTCCGCTCGACGTGCTATACGAGGATGATTTCCTCGCTCTTATCAACAAGCCTTACGATATGGTTGTACACCCCGCCAAGGGGCACTGGACTGGCACGTTGGCGAACGCGCTGCGTTTTCGCTTTGCTCACCTCAGCACGGTCAACGGCGCCTATCGTCCTGGGATCGTCCATCGGCTCGACCGCGACACGAGCGGCGTCATCCTGGTCGCCAAGGAAGAGCAAACGCACCGCGAGCTAAGTGCACAGTTTGAGCAGCGAAAGATTTTCAAGGAATATATCGCGCTGACGGCGGGCGTGCCGGACCGTGACAGCGACTACATTGAGCGTCGGATCCGCCACCACACGCATGACCGCGTCAAGATGATGGTTACCGACGACGAGGAGGGCAGCAAGGAGGCGTGCAGCTTTTACGAGGTGGTGGAGCGATTCCGGGGGTTCAGTTTAACGAAGATATCGCCGCGAACAGGGCGCACGCATCAGATTCGCGTGCACCTGGCCAGTATTCACTGCCCCGTCTTGGCCGATAAGGTGTACAGCGGCCGCGATTGCCTGCGGCTTTCGGACCTGGCGGTGAATTTAGATCCGGCGTTGGATGAGGTGCTCATCACCCGGCAGGCGCTGCACGCCCACCGTCTGCGTTTCACTCATCCGCGGCAAAAGCGGGTGATCGAGGCGGAGGCTCCATTGCCTCCGGACTTCCAGAAAGCGCTGGCTGCGTTGCGACGGCACAGGTCGTCTTAGAGGCCCCAAAAAAGGGGACAGGCCCCGTTGTGCGAAGCACCCTCCGGGCCGTTCCGGCAACGGGGCCTGTCCCCTTTTTTGGGGCCTCTAAGTCATCGCCAGTTGCGTGACTCCTTTGGTGTCCACGGATGGGCTAACACATGTCATGTATTGGCCAGACAGAGCAAACCTCCTCACTGCCGCTGACGTTTCGGGGCAAAGTCGGTCTTGGTTTATTGGCCATTGTCATAGTCGCTTTCGCGGGCCTGGTAGAGCAGCGGTCGGTGTTCATGCAGCGGCGCATGACCGACGCGGGCGTCTACTTTCGCGCCGCCTGGGCAGCGCGTTCGGGCGCGGATCTCTACAAAATCGCCGACGACAACGGTTGGCATTACAATTATCCTCCCTTGCTGGCGATCCTGATGGCACCGCTGGCCGATGCTCCCCCAGGCGAGCCGCGCGGGTCTGCTTCCCTATGGCGCTTCCATTGCGATGTGGTTTTTACTTAACCTGCTCTGCGGCATCGTGGCCGTTCACTGGTTGGCACTGGCCCTGGAGGAAACATCGCCCGACCGGGACATTCGCTCACAGCCGTGGTACTGCCACGACTGGTGGGCCAGGCGGGTCGCGCCTCTTTTGATCTGCCTGGCGCCTGTTGCCCACACGCTCATGCGCGGCCAGGTCAATTTGATCCTGCTGCTGCTCATCGCCGGAATGCTGCGCAGCCTGGTTGGCGGCCGCAACGCCAGTGCCGGAGCATGGCTTGCCGGAGCGATTTGTCTCAAAATCATCCCCGCGTTTTTGCTGCTGTATCCGCTGTGGCGGCGCGATTGGCGTTTCCTTGGCGGTTGCGGCGCCGGGCTGATGGTTGGCCTTGTGCTGATTCCCGGAATTTGCCTCGGGCCGGATCGAACCATCAAATGCTACCAGGAATTGGCCAACGGCGTTCTCCGCCCTGGCTTGACCCACGACGGCGATTCGACGCGCGCCAAGGAACTCACCAACGTCACAGGCACGGGCAGTCAGTCCTTTGTGGTTGTCTGGCACAACACGCTGCATCCCGATCGCGAGACCAGGCCTGAACACGCCGAGTCCTGGCTGCGCATGGCCGCCCTGGGCATCGGTGGAGCACTGGCTTTGATAACCTTGTGGGTGACACAGCGAAGACTACCGAATTCAGGCTGGCAGCCAGGCGCCGAATGCTATGTGAGTTGGGGCGCGCTCATGCTGGTGATGCTGTTTTCCAGCCCAATCAGTCACATGCACTATCAGACCTTGTGCCTGCCGTTGGTGATGGGGTTGCTCGCGCTTTATCCGCCGCGAGGGTCGCTGACGCGGCTTTGGCTGGCCCTGGCAGGCGTATTCATTGCTGCCCATGTGCTGCCCCATTTGCCCGCACTGACGGCGCTCAGGGATTTCGGCCTGGCGATGTATGCGGCCTTGCTGATGTGGCTGCTGGCCGTGGCGGCTTTGGCGGCGGGCGCCCCGGCGAATAAATGAAGAAGCACACCAACCCGAAACCTATGCGGGGATTCGGCATCCATCCTCGCTTACGCTTCGGATTGGTATTGCATGATGGCCCAGCATGACTCACTGCGGCGTAGGATTGATCACGATTTTGACTCTTGCGCGCATCATGGTGGCAACGCCCTCGCGCATTTTGTCGGCGTAATAATCCTTGACAACGCTGCTCATGTCCTCGAACCGTTGCTCCGCGCCCTGCTTCACCTCCACACAGAGGATGAGGTGAACGCCGACTTCCGTAACCACCGGGTTGCTCATTTCCCAGGGCTTCAGCGTGAATGCCGCCGCGGCGAAAGTTTCCGGCACCCTGCCCCCGCCGCTGCGCGGGAACCAACCCAGCTCACCGCCATTGCTTTTGGTCTGGCAGGTCGATTCCTTGGCCGCCAACGCGGCAAATTGTTCGCTCAGGAGTTTCATGCGCAGCATATTCAGATCCAGATTATCAAGCTTGCTAGCCGTGGTCATGCCCTGGGCGACTTGATCCTCGAGGTATTTCTTGAGGGTGGCGATTCTGGCCTTGGCCTGCGCTGTCGCCTCGGCGTTGCCGGCCGGCACCGACAGCAGGATATGCTTGACCCTGACCGAGCTGCCGTCAAAAATCGCCTTGTTGGCGGTGAAATAATCCCTGAGGTTTTTTTCCGTGGCTTGCATACCGATGAACTTTTCCCAGCGCAGCATGGCCTGGATGTGCGTTCGAAACTCCGACTCCGTCAGATACATCGCGGCGAACACTTCCTGCGGCTTATTGCCCTTTTGGACGATCTCGGCCTTGACCTTTTCCATCTCCTGATCGACGGCCTGGCCTTCAACCTCGATTTTCATTTGGTCGAGGTATATGTCCACCAGGACATTATCGATGAGATAGTTCAGCGCTTCCTCCCGAAGCTGCTTGCTCTGCTCGGCCCGCTTACCCAAAGCACGATATACCGCCAGTTCAGGAATCGGCTTGCCATTGACCGTGGCAGCCACGGCAGTGGGCGGTGGAGGCGCTTGCATTCCGGGCTGCACCGACGCGGGCGGAGCTTGACCCGGGGGCAGGGCGGAAAGAGACTCGCAAAGGGCAAGGGCGAGGGCAAACGATAGCAACGTCCGGCAGTGCGGCATGGCATTCCTCCTTGATTCCACGGCTGCGCCCAGTTCGGGAAGAAGTGAGGCGCGGAGCTTAAGCGATTCCCGAGCGCGGCGGGATTGTAACGCAGGAGGGGGACTGCGCCGAGATGAGTTTTGAGGGCGATGTGCCTACCTCAAATGGGCTATTTGTCTCTTAGGATGTTTATGATAATATGCATATTATCATAAACCGGTTGTCGCCATGGCCATGACAGGAGTCAACAACCTCCGACTTTTGTAATCGTGGCGGCCCAAGATGCAAGCAGCTGCGAGGCTAACGATTCATCAGATCGTCGTCAGAAAACAGCGCGATGATGACGAGTTCTTTGATGCGGTGCTGGCGATCCAAGTCCGCCTGCATACTCAGTTTAGGCTTGGCTTTCCTACCCATGATTACCTGACCTCGAGAATGCCTCCGAGAATTGGCAGTCAAAGCGACAGCGGCTTGTCCTTGTCGATCCGCGGCAAATCCAGCGGCACCGCCTCGATATACTTTTGGGCCGCGCCCGTGTTGAAAACCACCACGGATTCGTCCGCCTTGATTTCGCCGCGGGCGATGAGGCGCTCCAGGCAATCGAAGCAAATCGCGGTTTCCGGGCAAATGGCGACGCCCTCGGCACTCGCGATGCGCCGCATCCATTCCACGACGCGAGTTTCGTCGCCCGCCAGGGCGGTGCCGCCGCTGGCGCGGATGGCGTCGAGCATCATGAAGTCGCCGACCGCCGCCGGCACGCGCAAGCCGCTGGCCACGGTATGGGCATTGGGAAACAGCTCCGCGAAGCGTTCGCCGCTTCAAAAGCCGTCACGATCGGAGCGCAGCCATCGCTTTGGCAGCTGATCAGCCGCGGCAGACGTGTCGCTGCGCAGCCAGCCCAGTTCGCGCAGTTCGGCGAACGCCTTCCACATGCCGATCAGGCCGGTGCCGCCGCCCGTCGGATAGAGAATCACGTCGGGCAGTTTCCAGCCGAACTGCTCGGCGATCTCCAGGCCCATCGTCTTCTTGCCTTCGAGACGGTACGGCTCCTTGAGCGTGGACATGTCGAACCAGCCCATGGCAGCCGCCCCTTCGCGGACCAGCCGGCCGCAGTCGTTGATCAGGCCGTTGACCAGGAAGACGCGGGCCCCGCAAAGGTAGGCCTCCATCTGGTTGATGACCGGCGTGTCCTCCGGCATGAAGACGAAGACCTCCATGCCGGCACGGGCCCCGTAGGCGGCCAGGGCGCCGCCGGCGTTGCCCGCGGTGGGGATCGCCAGGCGAGTCAGGCCGAAGTGCTTGGCCATGCTGACGGCGGCCGTCATGCCGCGGCTCTTGAAGCTGCCGGTCGGAAGCTGCGATTCGTCCTTGATAACCAGGTTTTTCAGGCCAAGCTGCTTGCCGGCTCGAGGGCACGGCACCAGCGGCGTCATCCCTTCGCCGAGGGTGACTGGCTCGACATCCGGCGGCAGCGGCAACAAGCTCGCGGTAGCGCCACAGTGAATTGGGCCGAGCGGCAAAGGCCTCCGGGGCTCACAGCGGCCCCGACCTTGGCGAGGTCGTATCTCACCCAGAGCGGCCGGCCCTGATGAACGGTGTGGATTTGCCCCGCCTCGAAGCGGGTGCCGTCGAGGGCGCTTTCCAGATGTGTCACGAACATGCGTCGGCCTTTAACCTCTTGTAGGACGGCCTTCCCAGGCCGTCCGAGCCTGAATGGACGGCCTTCCCAGGCCGTCCGAGCCTGAATGGACGGCCTGGGAAGGCCGTCCGAGCCTGAATGGACGGCCTGGGAAGGCCGTCCTACTAAACTGCCATCTCGGACTGAATTCCACGCCACGTCATGATACGTCGAGTCCGCCGACTCGCCTCAGCTGGCAGCTGCAAAATGTCAGCTGCGAAATAGCCGACTTGACGCCTTCCCCCCTTGTTGGTTAAGATCGCGCCGATGCGTTGATATCGCACCTTGGGTAGACGGGCCGGTTCGCCTGCCGGTTCGAGCCCGCAAGAGAAGGATTTTGACGGGTATGAATGACTGCACCCACGGATGGGGTTTCCTTCCCCACCTGCCCTGCCAGCCATGCTGATCGAGCGCTTTGCCGACGACGTGGTGGTCTGGGCGCCGGCCAAGGTTAATCTCCACCTGGAAATCCTGGCCAAACGGCCTGATGGCTACCATGCGCTGGAAACGCTCATGGTGGCGGTTAGCCTCTGCGATACTCTGGTTTTTCGTGACGATCCCTGCCGGTCAATTGTGTTTGCGATGCAATCGGCCGGAGGTCCCAGCGGGGCCAGACAACCTGGTGCTGCGGGCGGCCGAATTGCTGCGGCAAACGGCTGGTTGCGACGTGGCGCGGACATCCGATTGGTGAAACGCATTCCGGTGGCTGCAGGCCTGGCCGGCGGTTCGACGGATGCGGCGGCCGCCCTGGTCGGATTGAACCTGCTCTGGGACCTGGGTTTGCCCACCACGGAGCTGGAAAAACTAAGTGCTCAACTTGGCAGCGACGTGGCCTTCTTCTTCCACACGCCGGCTGCGTGGTGCACAGGCCGCGGCGAAATTGTGACGCCGGCTGCCGCTGGGCAAGAAGCTGTGGATGGTGCTGGTGTGCCCGCCCTTTGGGTTGGCCACGGCGGAGGTTTATCAAAAAAGTGACCGTGCCCGCCGCGCCCCGTTCGGGCGATGCCATCCGCCAGGCTGCTGGCGGCTGGAGACGTGGAAGCAATCGGCCGCCTGCTGCACAACCGCTTGCAGGACGCGGCCGCGGCAGTGCGACCCGAGGTCGCGGATTATCAGCGCCGCCTGGAGACGATGAACCCGGCGGGCGCCCGCATGAGCGGCAGCGGCAGCACGCTGTTCGCCCTGGCGCGAAACAGGCCGGATGCCGTGCGGATCGCCGACGAACTACGCCAAGGGCCGGACAAGAGGCTTGCCCCTAGCGTTTTCCTGGTCCGAAGTTGGTAGAGGCAGCCCGCTGAAAAAAGGTGTCAGGATCCTTTGCGAGCTGCGAGAACGTGCCACAGATTAAAGGAGAACTGCTGTGGTTATCACCGAAGTCCGCATCAAGCTCATGGAAGACAACAACGAACGGCTCCAGGCCTTCTGCTCGGTCACGTTCGACGACGCCTTCGTCGTCCGCGATCTGAAAATCATCGAAGGGCACCAAAGGCTCGTTCGTGGCCATGCCCAGCCGCAAGCTGACCGACCGCTGCCACGGTTGCGGCTGCAAGAACCATCTGCGGGCGCGCTTCTGCAACCAGTGCGGCGGCAAGCTCGACGAGGACCGGGCCATCCGCGACGCCGACGGCCGGGCCAAGCTGCACGCCGACATCGCCCACCCGATCAACTCGGCCTGCCGCGAAGTGATCCAGAGCGCCGTGCTGCAAGTCGTACAAGGAAGAAAAGGAACGGGCCAAGCAGCCCGGCTACGTCTGCCGCTACGACGACTACGACGCCGGCGATTTCGACGACACCTACACGTCGCTGGTCGGCGAGATGGCCCGCAACGGCGGCAACTTCCGGGCCCACGGACCGCACGGCAATCGCGGCACGCACGACACCAAGTCGTTTGCCACGCGGGAAGATAAACGCACCGACAACTTCGGCGCGGGAATTCTTTAGAGGGATGAGGGATGAGGGATGACGCTCGAGGGGTTCATCCCTCATCCCTTGCCCAGCCTACTGGCTAACTCTCTGCACCACGACCGCGCCCCCAGTGGCGTCCATCGCGACCGGCGGGCCGCTGAAGCCGACCGCGGCGGGCGAGGATCCTGCGCAACTGGGGCAAGTTTGCGGATTGTGGCAGCCGATGGCGGAACTCATCAGTGTCAACGAGGTGAGGAGAGTGAACCAAAGTCGGCGCATGGGCATCCCTGCCTTTCCCTGGTGAAGCGTCCGCCAAGGTGGCGGCGCTGTGTTAATCATGTGCATTCCTTAGTTCGACCAGGCGGATGGGGCTGCTTGAAGCCCGCGAGTTGGCGCACGATAATAAGCAAGACGTGCCGGCCGCACAAACTGCAAAGTTTAGCACAAACCGTTCAGGCACATAGTAGTAGGCACACGCCGTGTGCCGTTTTTGGAAAAACGGCACACGGCGTGTGCCTACTACTATGTGCCTGCCACTTTTCGGTAAATAATACCCTTTCCCCTTGCGGCCGGCGTCCTACAATACCCGGACCTATTGAAGGTGGCGTGATGTAACAAAAACCTCCATGAACAAGCCTTCGGGCAGGAGAACCGTGCGTGGCCATTGTCCAAGTTAAGGATCTGATCGAGGCCGGCGTCCATTTCGGGCACCGCGCCAGCCGCTGGAACCCGAAAATGCGGCCGTACATCTACGGCAAGCGCAACCTCATCCACATCATCGACCTGCGCGAAACCGTGCGCGGCCTGCTGCGGGCTCACCGCTATCTGCCCAGGTCGCCAGCCGCGGCAGCCTGGTGCTGTTCGTCGGCACCAAACGGCAGGCCAAGGAAACCATCGAACGCGAGGCGGCACGCTGCGGCATGCCCTACGTCAGCGAACGCTGGCTGGGCGGCACGCTCACCAATTATCGCACCATCCGCGACCGCCTCAAACGGCTGCAGGAACTCGAAGCGCTGTGGCTGCCTGCCGGCGAGAAGCGCGGACAAAATGGACCTGACCAGCTTACATGAAGAACATGCTCAACGAGGCCGGCAAGTTCGAATTGAGCAAGTCGCCGGAAACAGCGGCGATCCGCGGCTACAGCAAGAAGATGGTGGCCACCCTCAATCGCGAACTGACCAAGATCACCCGCAACCTGCAGGGCATCCGCGACATGAATCGTCTGCCCGACGCCATGGTCGTCGTCGATCCGAAACGCGAGCACATCGCCGTCAAGGAAGCCCAGCGCATGGGCGTCACCGTGGTTCGCTGATCGACACCGATAGCGATCCCGACACGGTGGATCTGCCGATTCCCGGCAACGACGACAGCATTCGCTCGATCGAGCTGATCCTGGCGCAAGCTGGCCGACGCGGTCCTGGAAGGCCGGGCCGCCCTGCCGCCGGAAAAAGGCCGTGGGTCGGCGCCAGGCAGCGCTGCCAGCCCGGCTGCAAGTCCAAAGGCAAGTCCTGTTCCCGTGGGTTAGCGGCTCGAAAAAAAAGGGGACAGGCCCCGTTGTGCGCAGCACCCTCCGGGCCGTTCCGGCAACGGGGCCTGTCCCCTTTTTTTCGAGCCGCATAGTGAGAGGAAGCAACACATGGAAATCACCGCCGCTCTGGTCAAGTCGCTCCGAGACCGGACCAATCTGCCGATGATGGAGTGCAAGAAGGCATTGATCCAGGCCAATGGCGACATCGAGAAGGCCATTGATTGGCTGCGCAAGAATTTCAAGGACGTGGCCGTATCCAAAGGCGGCCGCGACACCGCGGAAGGCCGCATTGGCGCGTTTGTGGCTCCCGACTTGAAAAGCGCGGGGCTCGTCGAAATGCGCTGCGAAAGCCCGCCCGTGGTCAAGGCGGAAGCGTTTGTCAAGCTGGCCAATGACATTGCCAAGCAAATCGCGGAAAAGGAACCTGCCAGCGTGGAAGCCCTGGTTGCCTCCGCCAGCGACCGCATCAACGATGTCATCGGGCTGCTGCGCGAAAACATGAAGCCCGCGCGGTTCAAGCACCTCGCCGGTGGTCTGATCGGCAGCTATTGCCATCACGACGGCAGCATCGGCGTCCTGGTGCAAGTTGAGGGCGCCACGGCCGATCCACAAATCCTGCGTGACGTGTGCATGCACATTACTGCCAAAAACCCCTTGGCGGCGCGCCGTGAGGATTTGCCGGAGGCTGTCGTGGCCAAGGAAAAAGAAATCGCCGTGGGGCAGGCTACCGCACTTGGCAAACCGCCCAACATCGCCGAGAAGATCGCCGAGGGCAAACTGAAGACATGGTTCGCCGAGAATGTTTTGGTCGAGCAGCCGTTTGTGAAGGACGATACCAAGACGGTTGGCGAACTGCTCAAGTCGGCGGGACTGACGCTGAAGGGGTTTGTGCGGTACAAAGTCGGCGAGGTGGTTTAACCTCGTTCCCAAACCTCCCCATTTACCATCCGCCGTAAACCTGCCTATTCGTTAACCCTGATTTTGTGGTACAACGCTCGCACGGCATGATACCATTCGACCTGAACGTCAAGGATGACGCCCGATGGTTGCGATACTCCAGGCTCCTCCGCCCCGTGCTGCTGCCGTGAAACGGCGTTGGCCGCTGCGCCGGATGCTGTGGATCGTGACCGCCGTCATCGCACTGCCGGTTGCCGCGGAAGCTTACACCGTGATGTTCGGGGCCAATTTCCACACCGTCGTCCCCGGCCGGATCTACCGCTGTGCCCAACCGTCGGCCCAGTCGCTGGATACCATGATCGCTGAGCATGGTATACGAACGATCGTCAATTTGCGGGGTCCCTGTGATCCATTTGATTGGTACCTGGACGAAGCCCGCGCCGCCCACGATCACAACGTCGGCCTGGAAGACATCGGCTTTTCCGCCGGACGGCTGCCGCCCGTAGCTGAAGTGCGGCGCTTAATCACGGTGCTGGAGCACGCGGAATACCCCATTCTCCTGCATTGCCGTCGCGGCGCTGACCGCACCGGCCTGGCGGCGGCTATCGCTATGCTGCTGACCGGCGATGCTCCTCTGGAATCTGCCAGCGCTCAATTGGGTTTGCGTTTCGGCCATGTCGCCGTCGGCCGGCCTGCCCAGCTCGATCAATTCCTCGAATTCTACAAGGCGTGGTTGGACGCGGAGAACAAGAACCACACCAGCGAAAACTTTCGCCATTGGGCGCTCGATTGCTATTGCCCCGGGAGTTGCTGGTGCGAACTGACCTTTGCCAAAACCCCGGTCGCGACCGTTTCGGCAAAGGACCCGGTTGCGTTTTACCTCCACGCCCGCAACGCCAGCTTGTTGCCGTGGGTGCTGAAACCGGAGTGGTTGGCGGGCGTGCACCTCGGATGCCATGTTTACGACGAGGAAGACCGCTTGATCGACGTGGCCAAGGCCGGCTTGCTCGACGCCACGGTGCGGCCAGGCGAGGCCATAGACTTGACGCTCGTGCTGAGTCCGTTGCACAAGTCCGGCCGCTATCGCTTGCAAATGGATATGGTGGATGAACAGCAGTGCTGGTTTTACCAAACCGGCTCGCAGCCTCTGGAAGTGGAGTTAATCGTTCGTGAATGACATCCTCCCAATGCCGCGGGCCAGTGGAACAATGATCGGTTGGTGTCGCAAACACGCCCGGCTCGGCGTGACGATGGCGCTGGTGGCCTGGGTCGGCCTGCGAACCGACTGGGCGGAGGTCGGCGCCGCCTTCGCGGGCATGCACATCGAGTTTTGGCTGGCGGCCGTCGGCATGCTACTGACGACCCAGATTTTGAGCGCCTGGCGCTGGCAAGCGTTGGCTCGCCCCTTTGGCTTTGAGTGCACGGTCAAGAAATTGACTAGTTACTACCTGATCGGCATGTACTTCAACCTCGTTCTACCGACAACCGTGGGCGGCGACGTTGTGCGTGCCTGGTATCTCGACGGCGGCTCAGGACGGCGCTTGCCGGCTTTCGTGTCGGTATTTGTCGATCGTTTCAGCGGTTTGATCGTGCTGCTCGGTCTAGCGTGCGTTGGCCTGGCGCTGTCGCCGCTGGCATTGCCGCGCTGGATTGATTGGTTTGTTTGGGGTACCGCTGGGTGTGCCGTTTGCGCCATGGCCCTCGCACCAATGGTAGCGCGGACGGGTGCTCGGTGGGCGCAACCGCTTCAAAAGGTGCGTGTGGCGCTCGACGCGCTTCGCGCCCCTCGCCTGTTTGTGGGCAGCACCCTGCTTTCCCTTGGCGTGCAAACCGGTAATGTCATGCTGGTTTGGCTGATCGGCCTGTCGATCGGCGCGGATGTGCCTTTGGGTTATTACTTCATCATGGTCCCCATGGTATCGCTATTGACCATGCTGCCTGTAAGCATCAACGGCATCGGCGTGAGGGAATACACCACGGCGTTGTTCCTGGCGCCCTGGGTGTGGCCGACGGCACGGCCAAGACGTTGGCAGTATTGTGGTTTGCGGTTTTTTTGACGGTCAGCTTGCTGGGTGGGGTGGCGTACTGGCTTGGGCAATTCCAACGGCCAACCATCCAGCCGGCACAAGATACGGAGGTTGATAATGGATCTGTCGATCGTGGTGCCGATCAAGGACGAGCTGGACAACGTCAAGCCGCTGCATGAACGGATACGGCAAAGCATTGAACCGCTTGGCCTGCGTTACGAGCTGATTTTCGTCGACGACGGCAGCATCGACGGCAGCTTTGCCGCCTTGGAAGCCATTGCCCAGGCCGACACCCGTGTCCGCGTGGTGCGGCTGCGGCGCAATTTTGGCCAGGCCGCGGCCATGCAGGCCGGCTTCGATCACTCCACCGGCGACGTCATCGTGACATTGGACGGCGACCTGCAAAACGATCCGGCCGACATTCCCATGCTCCTGGCCCGCCTCGGCGAGGGCTACGACGCCGTGCTAGGCGAACGGGCCAAACGCCAGGACGGCTTTCTCATCCGCAAGATACCCAGCTACTGCGGCAACTGGCTGATCCGCAAGGTGACGGGCGTCGGCATCAAAGACCTTGGCTGCACGCTGCGCGTGATGCGCCGCGATCTGGCACAATGTTTGACGCTCTATGGCGAGATGCACCGATTCATCCCCGTGTTGGCCCAGCAGGCTGGAGCAAGAATGCTGCAGGTGCCGGTCGCCCACCATCCTCGCCGAGCCGGCAAAACGAAATACAACCTGACGCGAACCTTCCGCGTCGTGCTCGATCTGATCACCGTGAAGTTCCTGCATACCTACGTGAGCCGGCCGATGCACGCCATGGGCTTCGCCGGGCTGATTGCCATAGGCCTGGGCTGCGTCAGTTTGCTGGCAACGGTACTGATGAAGTGGACTTATGGCACCTGGATGACGGGCAATCCGCTCCTGCTATTGAGCGCCATGCTGGTGCTGATTGGCGTTCAGTTTGTCACCCAGGGATTACTGGGCGAGGTGATGGCCAGGACTTACTTCGAAAGCCAGGGCAAGCCGTCGTACACGGTGCGGACGGTACTCAATGAGGATCGCCGCGAACAGCGGCGGGCGGCGTGAGGTGTTGGGCTAACGGCTGTCCACCCGCGGCGCCCCCGCGCTCGCACGACGCCGCAACACATCCCGCACCCGCCACGCGATGAGAAAACCGACTACCCCGCCCGCGACCAGGCCAACCCCAAGTGCCTGCAAATCCACCTTCAACGGCGCCACATCCGGCGTGTCGGGTTTGGTGTCATTCGGCGGAGTAGGTGGTTCTGGCGTTTTGGCCGCTGCGCCTGGTCGAACGATTTCCGCAATGGGTGGCACGTATTCGATGAGCGCCAGGTAGTGCCCGCTGATTTCCGGGAATTCCTTCACAAATCTCTGGGTGAACTCCTTGACCAGCTCCTTGAGCACTTGCGGATCGTTGATGATGCCGCTTTTGCTTTGAAACTCTGGCTTGGCCTGCAGATACTTGCTGAACAACTCCCTGAAGACGATTTGGGCCGACTCCACATCTCCCTTCGCATTGAGAAGTTCGCCCAGAAGCCAGTAAAGGCGCAGGTCATTTGGCATCCAAATCAGCAATTGCTCGACAATTTCGATGGCGTCGGCAGGCAGCTTGGTTTTCTTGACCGCTGCCATTTTTCCAGGCTTAAACTTGCCGTTTTCGCCGACGAAGCGCAAGACTTGGTAATCCTTCGGGATGGGCCAAGGATCGAAAAGGTAGTCCAGGTGCTGCATCGGCACCGGCGCGGCAAACGTCATCGCTCCCGGCAGGTTCTCCTTCCAGCGCTGTTTGACCAATTGACGCTGGTATTTCTCGCACTTGGCGTACCACTCAAAGTCCTCCTTTCGCCATCCCAGAGTTTTCACCAAAAAGTCTTTGTGCGCGACCGGTAGTTTTTCATAATCCTTGTTCCAATGACTCCGCCCTTCGCTGTGCCAGGTGTCGGCTCGAAAGTAGTCGCCAGTCATTCTGGTATGCAGTAGCCAGCGTCGACATCACCAGGAAATTGTCCCTGTCGCGTTCGATGGCGGCATTCAAATGGGCGATCGCCTTTTGCGGCATGTCTTTGCCAGGATCGCGAACGCGGAGCAGGCACGCGCCGAAATCCAGGCGTTGGGTTGACGTCAATGGATCGGGTTGGCCTCGCGACGGCGGATCCTTCCCGGCCATGATCGCCGTGGCCGTGACGAAGTAAGTCAATTGCCAGGGGCTAAGGGTGACATTCGGGTCATTGCTGGCTAGTTGCTTGAGCGGCGTCAGCGTTTGCTCCTGGAACGAGCGAAATGCGTCGCCGTTGACTTTCCATTTGGGCTCGATGGTGCTGTACACGCCAGCCTCGGCCGGGCCTGCCCAGATTAGCGTGCCGACCACCATGATGATGACTTGCGCTATGACCCGCATTTCCGGATCCCTTCGCTTTTGGCCTGGAAATTGCATTATTGAACTACCGTGCTGAAACGTGGCTGATTGCACGGTGATTGTACTAAAAATCGGGCAAAAAACTTGCAATCGTGCCTAATGCTTAGGCAAAAAAAAGGAGTATGTCTTTGATTCCGCTCACTTCATTGAAAATGCGCGTGGAACTCGAAACCCGTGTCCTGGCCAAAACTGGTCGGCGGGTGCGCAACCTGGATATCGAGTTGTTGCCGGAGGGTGTGGTTTTGCACGGGCAGGCGCTGTCATTTCACGTTAAGCAGCTTGCACAGCAAGGCGTTAGGGAGATGTTGCCCCACGTCAGCCTGAGGAATGCCATTCAAGTCGCTTCGTAAACCTGCAAGTCACGGTGGTAGTTATGCCACCACGTGGAGTGAAGTCCCCTACCACCTCGCATTGCCGCGGTTGGCAGGCCGTCACAAAATCGTCCAGCAGGCGGTTTACCACGTCTTCGTAAAAAATGCCCTGGTTGCGAAAACGTTGCAAGTAAAGTTTGAGCGATTTCAATTCCACGCACAGTTGGTCGGGCACGTAGGTGTATTTGATCGTGCCAAAATCGGGCTGCCCCGTCTTCGGGCAAACGCTGGTGAATTCCGGGCAAACGATTTCCACGGTGTAATCGCGCTGGGCGTGTTGATTGGCAAACGTCTCCAGCTGCCCGGCTGATGGCGCTTCGTCAGACATGCAATCTCCAAGTAGGTCCCGCCTGCCGGGCGGGACCTGGGCGGCAATCGAGCAGCGGCCAGGTCCCGCCCGGCAGGCGGGACCTACTTGCGGGACCTACTGATGTGCGGGTTGTGAACACCACCCGTGTGCCGCCTTCGCACAGGAAGTCGATCGGGCCTCGCACATCGCCTGCGCGATCACCTGACGATAGTAAGCCAGCCGTTGGTCGGCGTTGTTCAGAACTCCGCCAAAGGCCCGATTGGGGTCAAGATAGACGCGCGGCACACCGATTTCCTTGATGCGTAAGCCGGCACAAGCCGCTTGCACCCAAAACTGCAGCGGCATTCCCCACCCAGGCTCGGTAATGTGCAATCTGCTCAGGGCTGAGCCACGATACGCCTTGAAACCGCAGAAGGCGTCGGTCAATTGCAAACCGAGCAGGTTGTTCAACTCCGTCGTGATGACCTGGTTGATGCGTTGGCGGTCTTCCGGCGGCAAGTTGTTCTGGCGAAAGTCACGCAAATAACGGCTGCCGGAAACAATGTCCGCGTCGTGAATCGATTCGAGCAACACCGGTATGCGGGAGGGTTCGTGCTGACCGTCACAGTCCATGGTCACGAGCACCTCGACCTGGTTGTCGATCGCATACCGAAACGCCGAGCTCAATGCCGCCCCATAGCCGCGGTTGCGGGGATGCGTGATCACCGTGATGTCCGGCTCGGCGGCCAGCAGTTCCCCGGTTCGATCCGTGGAGCCGTCATTGACCACCAGAATGGCGGAGCTGTAGCGGCGCACCTCGGCAAGGACACTTTCGACATGGCGCTCTTCGTTGTACACGGGAATCGCCGTCAATTGTTTCATTTCCCGCCTCCCCTTTCGATTGCGGTGCGACGCCTCATGTCCCATTGTAATCAGCCGGATCTCGAAGTCAAATTCGGCTTTTGATAACCTGGGGCCTGCCATTTTGACGCCTCCGCCCGCGCACAGTCCAAGGACCCCTATTGGTACCAGTCGCAACGCCTTTTCACAACACATTTCAGCCAAACAACATGCGATTTCCGTTCGCCACGGCTGAGCATTTGGCACACTCCTTGCTAGCTGAATTCCTGGAGGTATTAAGTTCCAATTACATGCGAAAAACAGAAAGGAGATGCACAATGTTGAGTAACACCCGGCAACTGTTCCACCCTGTGTGGGGCCAGCTCCAGCAAATCCAGGGCGAGATGAACCGCCTGTTTGACCGTTGGGGCGACAATGGCAGCCGTCTAGCGGGATCAACCACCTTTCCCGCCGTGAATGTATGGGAAGACGGCGATGCTCTCCATATCGAGGCGGAACTGCCCGGTCAGAAGCTGGAAGACCTCGAGATTTACGTGACCGGCAACAACCAGCTGACCTTGAAGGGTGAGCGGAAGGCGACCACGCCGGAAAAGGGCGTGCGCCATCGTCAGGAACGCGGCTTCGGCAAATTCGTGCGGACCATCACCCTGCCCTTCGCGGTCGATGCCAACAACGTCGATGCGCGTTTCGAGCATGGCGTGCTCAACATCAAGCTGGCCAAGCACGAATCGGCCAAGGCCCGCAAGATCGTCGTCAAAGGGGAATGAACCACAAAACCGCTTTTTACAAGGAGCAAAAGAACATGGCTGAAACATCTGTCGCAACCACCAACGGGAATGACACTCATGGCGAGCCGACACGGAGCGCGTTCTTTTTCACTCCGCGTGTCGACATCTATGAAACCGAGGAAGAGTTGACCCTGTTCGCCGACGTGCCCGGCGTTAGCGCGGAGGGTGTGGACCTGCGTTTCGAGCGTGGCGAGCTGGTTCTGCAAGGGCGTGTCCCGCGCCGTCAGCGGCCAGGCCAGGTGCTGATCAACGAGTATGAAGAAGGCGATTTCTACCGCGTCTTTCAGATTCACGAATCGATCGACAGCACCCGCATCGCCGCCGAATGCAAGAACGGCGAATTGATCGTCCATCTGCCCAAGGTGGAAGCCGCCAAACCGCGCGAGGTGCGCGTTCGCGGCGAGTAAGCTGGGCTGTGGAATTTTGAACCACGAAACACACTAAACATACGAAAAGAAATCTGATTTCTTTTCGTGTGTTTAGTGTGTTTCGTGTGTTTCGTGTGTTTCGTGGTTGAACTCACTTTGCGGTTTTTTCCAGCCGCAACACCGATACAGTTCCGTTTGAATTGCCAGCAAGGATGTGACGGCCGTCGGGGGTGAAAAGGACATCGTGGTTTGTGCCGGCAGCGGCCTTTGATGCGGCGTCAGGCGGAAATAGGGAAATCGGCTGGCGCATGCGGCCTGTTTTCCCGGTCATTTCCCAAACCGTGAGGGTGCCGCTGCTGTGGCTGAACGAAGTCAACAGCTCGCCTGTGGGGTGCCAGGCCAAACCGTCGACGATGCCGATCGGGGGCAGCACTTGCGTTTGTTTCCTGGTCGCCACGTCCCATAAACGAATCGACCCGTCGATCGATGCCGAGGCCAGTTTTTGTCCGCCAGGATGCCAGGCCAATGCCCGAATCAAATTACTGTGCCCGACAAGCCGACCAAACGGCTTATCCGTCGCAACTTCCTGGATGACGATTTCAAGGCCTTTGTAGCCTTCAAGCCAACCTGCGAGCGCCAGAAATTTGCCATCCGGGCTGAAGGACATTCTGGTTAGCTGCGCCAAACTCGGATTGAGCATGCGCTCGGTTCCACTGGCCAGTTCCCAAAGTCTCACTTTGCCCGTAATTTCCCCGACCGCAAGAAGGCTGTTGTCACTGCTGAATGCCATTTCCGACATCGCGATTTTCGCCGCCTTGCCTCCTTTTTCCAGATTGATCGTCCTGCGGACCTTGCCGGTACTGGTTTCGATAACACGAACGGACCCCGACAACGTGTTGCGCGTGCCGATCGCAAGGAGGCCGCCATCCGGGCTCATGGCTAACACGTCATCGTTGGTTTTTTGCACACCGCCAAACGATTTGGTCTGCTGGCGAGAGGCCACGTCAAACATGCGCGCTTTGCTGTTAGCCAATGCCATGGTCAGCAAACTGCGGCCGTCGCTGGTCAATGCCAATCGGACAACCTGCGGGTCGCCGGCTTTGCCCAGGACGGCCACGAGTTCATTCGGCGTTTCGCCGTTGCCCGAGCCCAACTTGGCCAGCACCTCCGCGGGAATGTCCGTGCGCTTGAAAGCATCGAAAGGGCTGGTCTTTTTGGCCAACTCGTCAGCCGTGGGCACCGGCATTTTTGCGATGTTTCCGCTCGGCGTGGCGGACGGATCCTCGGACGTTCGGTTGGCCCCCTCAATTTTGAGGGCCGTAAAATGAGCTTCAAAATAGCTGCCGACGGCGTTCCGCGCATGGACGCCCACTTTCAGGCCAGGGCGCAAAGCTAGCGTGGCACTGTGAAGGACTCGCCATGTCTTGTCAGTGGGAAACTCCATGATGGCGAAGGTGAATTGGTTCCCCTTGGCCACGACTTGCAGCTGGGTGCGTCTGGGTGAGGTGGGCCAATCTTTGGTAAGCACCAACTTGGCAGCCTGGTAAGCTTCCAAACGGATGCGGTTGGCTTTGCCGTCGTTGGCGGCCCTTTCCAGGCGAATGAAGGTCTGTTCGTCCTCCCAGATCAACAAGCCCGCCGCCATGGTTGCGCCGTTGTCGACCAACTGCGCCAGGGGGCCGAGGTCCACTTCCAGGGTAAAATCGCCGTTGACATCTTGAAGCACCCGCGGAGCATTCAGTTTTTTGCTTTGCGCCTGCCGTGGGAAAGGTCGTGAGCATCGTTGGCAACGGCGATGACAAGAGTGGGTTTGAGAGCGGTGCCGATCAGGTTGATGGGACAATCGCCACTTGGATCCACCGTGGTGCCCCAGCCCGTCAAAGTCACGGGCCGAGTGCTTCTGGCAACAAGCGGCGCGGACACGAAGGTTCCTGGGGCCGGCACGCGCAGCACATTCACCAGGCCGTTTTCACCACCCACCGCCAGGTATTTGCCGTCAGTAGTGAAGGCGAGACGTTTTGATTCCTTGCCGAATAGGCCAGGCCCAAAGATTTGCATTTGCTCGTTGCCGTCAAAATGCTCCCAAAGGCGAACCGTGCCGTCGGCCTGGGAATTAGCGACCAAACGCCGCGTGGGATGGATGGCGAAGCCGATCGCCTTGACGGACAGCGGCGGCTGGGGCAGCGGATTCCAGGTCGGGACTTCCCACAAGCGGTTGCCGGTGATTGTCGCCCCAGCGCTGGAGGCAACGTATCGGCAGGCAAGAGTCTTGCTATCCCGAGAAAAATGGACCGCGGTTACCACGCCGCCGACGTCAAACGACTCAACGACCGCACCGCTTTTGGCATCAAGCACCCGGACAACCTTGTCCGTTCCACCTGTTGCAATCCAGGCGCCGTTCGAACTCGCGTCCATGGTGGTGACGGCATTGGCGTTCTCTCCCCACGACCCCGAGACCGGCTGCCCGTCAGCCGCCGTCCATCGTTTTGGTTTGCCGTCGAGTCCCGCCGCATACACAATCTTGCCGTCGGGACTGAAAGAGGGATAGGCGCCCGCCCTGGAGCCTTTCAATAGCCGCTCCAAAGCTCCCGTGCCGGTGTTCCACAGTCCAAGTGTCCCGGCTTGTTTGGCAGCATTGGTTGTGGTATTGCTGGAGGTGGCCAGGCGCTTGCCATCGGGGCTGAAAGTGGCGTAAACAATGGCGGAATCAAGGCCGCCAAGGGCGTTGGCGGCAGCCTGGCCAGTCCGCAAATCCCAAACAGATCCGCCGCCGGTGCCCTTGATCGCGGCCAGCAAGAATCCGTCAGGGCTGATCGCCAATGCTTCGACGGGGAACGCTTCGAGCCCACCGGCGTCTTGCAGTTCACCGTTGGCACCAAACGAAGCGGGAGGTCTGAAAGCGCAGCGCTGAGGCTCGGATGTCTGACAGAAAAGTCGCTCGCCATTCTGGCTAAGGCTAAAAACCCCTTTGTCCAGCACGGCTCCCGTGCCGGGCTGAATGGTGGTTTTCTTCGTGTCCAAATCCACCACCGCTAAAGGCAATGCCTTCTTGACCGGGTCCGAGACGTTTGGATTGACGTGCACTCCCGCAAGCAGCGTGTGCGACTTGCCGCGAAATGCCAGCCACTCCCCAGGACTGTTCCAGCCTCCGTCGTTCACGGGCATCCAATTTGCCGTCGACCAGGCCATGGTGCGCGAGAAGTTGCCCGCGGCCAGATACATGCCGTCGGCGCTGAAAGCCAGTCCGTAGGCGGCCCCCCTGGGAAGAAAGTCCAGGCTGCGGAGCAATTGGCCGTTGCGCACACTCCAAATCCTAATTTTCTCGTCATCGCTGGCCGTGGCCAACAGGTCGCCGTCGAGAGAAAAGACGGCGTTTCTGATGTGGGCAGCATCGCTTTTCAGGTCAAAAACCTTCCGCCCCGTTGCGACATCCCAAAGGATCGCCTCCCCCTGGTTGCCCCGGCCTCCGGCGGAAGCCAATAGCTTTCCGTCCGGCGGCGCAAAGGCCACTCGATAGACCGGCCATTGGCTGCCCACGAAGGTGCGCACCTCGCGGCCATCGCCGGCGTCATAAAGCTTGATGATTTTGTCCGAAGAGCTGCTATCTCCATCCATTGGGCCGACCGCGATCTGCCGGCCTACAGGCCTGAATGCGATGCTGCCAACCTGGCCTCGAATACCTCGCAGCGTCCTTAGATGCTTGCCTGTTTCCGTGTCGAACAGCGCCACCGTGTCATTGCTTGGAACAGCCAGCACCTTGCCATCCGGACTTTGCTCGATCCACGACCCGTGGGCGCCGAAGGGTAGCAGCCAGTTGTCCTCGCCAAATACAGCCACCAGTTCAAGCGGCGCCTTGTCGGCGCGGCCGCCGCCGGCGAGCTCGAGGAATCGCGTTTTGATTGCTTCACGCTTGAAGGACACGGCCGCGGCATCCTTGGGTCTGGCCGGCTCGTTGCCGGGCTCCGCGGCCTTTTCCACATTTGGTAGCGCAGGAGCGGACGGCGCGGTCTCAACCTGCTGATCATCGCCCGCCTTTTGCAGTACCCACCAAACAAGCATGGATGCCGATGTCACCATCAGCGCGAGCATCAAGACGCCAGCGCCTGCCAGGTAAAGAATCAATCGCGATTTGCGATGGGGCGCCGGCGGCGCGGGTTCATCCAGCTTCCGGGAAGCCGTCTTTGGCGGAGCGCCAGTGCGTGCCTCCTGCAACGTGCGACCTTGCAGCCGCAGCGCATCCGCCACGGCCTTGGCGGAGTTGAAACGGCCTTCCCGATCCTTGGTGAGCAACTTGTCGACAATCGCGCAAAACCACTCGGGTATTTCTGGTCTAATCTCCGGGATGGGCCGGTGCGGTTCGTCGCAAACCCGCCTCATCACTGCCATGGACCCGGTAGCTCGAAATGGAGAGTGACCGACGCACATGGCGTAAAGGACGCTGCCCAGGCTGAAGAGATCAGCCCGATGGTCGACAGTTTCGCCCAATGCTTGTTCGGGGGCCATGAACGAAGGCGTGCCGGAGATGACTCCCGATTGTGTGAGGTTGGCGTCATCCACCGCTCGTGCCAGGCCGAAATCGGTGATCTTGACCCGCAAGCCATCGCTTTCAAGGAGGATATTGCCGGGCTTGATGTCGCGATGAACCAGTCCTTGCTTGTGCGCCGCGGCCAGTCCTTCCGCGATCTGGACGCCGATGCGAAGGATGTCCTTCAGCCCCATGGGGCCGCCACGCTTGATCCGCTGGTCCAACGATGTGCCGGCGATAAACTCCATCACCAGATAGGGCACGGCGCCGCTTTCGTCCACTTCGTGGATGCCCACGACATGGTTGTCGCGGACCCGCGCGGCGGCACGGGCCTCGCGCACAAAGCGTTTGCGGGCGGTGTCGGAGCCGGCCAAGGCTGGGGCCAACAGCTTGATGGCCACGAAACGCTGCAGCTTGTCGTCGAAGCCCCTAAGCACGACCCCCATCCCGCCGCGGCCAATCATTTTTACCACTTCATAATGGCCGAGCTTGCCGAGCGAACCTGCCTTGGCGGTGGGAGTCAGGCACGCTTGCCAATCATTCCCCGGCTCTTCCGGGGCATCGGACTGGTGCGGCGTGCCTTCCGACTGGAGCGTGTTGGTCGGGCCAACGGCCTCGATCGGATCATCGCCCGGCGATTTGGACGCTGTTCTGGTGACAGGCACCTGCGCTTGGTCGGCCTGGGCTGTATCCGATTTGGAATTGCCTTTGGTCAGATTTTTGAGAGCGGCCCGGCAGGTGGCACAATTGGTGACGTGACCGACTAGCTGGGCCCTTTCCGCCTTGGGAACGTCGTTAGTGCGCAAGCGAGCAAGGGTCGCACTATCCGGACATGCAGGTGAGGTTTTCATGGGCTCCCCCCAAGGTCACCAGCGCATGGTAGCAAGGCATTCCAGTGCAACCTGCCCTTGCTTTAGCCTTTTTTGGGCGGGATTTTTGGCACCGGCGCCTTCAGCTCCACTGGTGCTCCATTCTCAGGCACATCAATGCACGCCGACCACAAAATGCCGTTGACGATCATGCGGCGAAACTCCGGGGTCGCGAAGTTGATGTGGTAATGGCAGCCGGTGAAGCCAAATGACCGGCCCTCGCCTAGAGGGCCCTTGGAGCCCTTGCGCGTGTAAACCCAACCGATGGTCTCGTCGGGAAAGACATTTTTCTTTCGGTCCTTCACGGTCGCTTTTATGACGGCCTTGGCCTCGGGCAAGAGCCTGATTTTATAGTAAAACTCGTCGAGGGCCTCAAATGGTTTCCAGCCGCGTGAAATCGGATGTTGCGGGTCAGCAGGCTGCACCATCGTCCGGTTATCCGGATTGTCGGAATAACCTGGCTCGTAATAACCGCCCAGCATTTCCATGAATGGGTTGCCGAGCTCCTTGGTGGTTTCCACCGCCCAATGCAAGGCGACAAAGCCGGCACCCTTTTTGAGCACCTCTTCGATTTTGGCCTTTCGTTCTCCGTCTTGCAGGAAGTACGTGCCAGCAGTCCTGCAAAAACACACAATACAGTCAGCATCCTCCATCGCTTTTGCTTCGGCGGGCCAGCCTGGAGCCCAACCCTTGCCCGTTTTGGGGTTGGGATTTACCTTGAATACCGTAACCTCGACACCGGGCGTTTGCTTGAGGCACTCGGCCAGGAGCGCAAGGCCTGCCATGTATTCGTGATCGCCTGGTTTATGATCGGTGTCCATGCCCATCATGACGATTTTTTTCGGCCGGGTCGGTTGATTCTGGGCCGTCGCCAAAAGCGGCAAACCCCAGATGAGCAAACCGGCGCCGAGCAAACAAAGCAAACTTTTACGCATGGGAGAGGTCCTCAATAAACCGCAAGCTGTTAATTGCCGTCGAAAATCACGGGCTCCAGCTGCTTGGTGTTTCGTTCAACCGCGAGCACGATAGTTCGTTCCTCGACGCCGTCGGCGGACGCGGCCACGGCCGGGATGATCTGCCGGCTGTCCGGCAGGCTGAAACGCATGGTGAAGGTGCCATCCGGCCGCAGCTTGACCGGCTCGCCTTGCAAGGTCACCCTCGCGTTGGGCTCGGTGGCGCCGTAGACGATCAGCTCGGCATCGAGCTGGAACCAGAATTTCCGCTGTTTGCCCGGCAGCATCGCCCCGGAGCCGAAACTGGTGATCGACGGCGAGCCCAGCGGCCGGCGCAGCCGTTCCTCGAACAGCTGCTTCAGTTCCAGGCTGCTCATCGACGGATCGAAGCCGCCCGACATGGCGTAGATGCGGTCGGCCTTCTTGGCGTCGAAATCGGCCCAGTTTTCGTCGATGATGTCGCTGATGCCGGCCCGCGGCGTGGTCACGACGTTGGAACGGGCCAGCACGTAGAACTGGCCGCTGCGGGACAGATAGCCGATGTCGATGCGATAAGCTCGCGGCGGATTGGCGACGTCGATGTACCAGTTGTTGCAGCCGCCGTGGATGTCGATGTCGCGAACGATGGTTTCCGAAACGTTGCTGCTGGTGTCGCGGGTCGTGACGTCGAGCAGGCGCAGAATCGGCTTGGCGCCGTGCCAATCCTGACCCAGGGCCGCTTCGGCGCGGGCCACGGCCTGCCTGGTCATTTCCCAGTAGGCGTGCAGCCAGTACGGATCGCGCACCATCACCACGATACGATCCTTGCCGTAGCCCGCCGGCAAGTCCTTCGGCACCTTGGCCGACAGATCCTTGGTGGGCACGCCGACATCGAATTTGCTGCGTTCGACGGTTTCCTCCCCGGTGATGCCGTTGGAGGTGTTCCGAGCTGCCGCCAGCTGAGGGCGGGCGCCATTTTTCGATTTCATCTTTACCTTGCCATTGCCGTTGGTGTGAAGGTGATTGGTGCGGTGATGCGGAGACGATGGCGTGCCCTCCCGAAGAGCCGCCAGGGCATCGATTAACTCTTCTTTACGCATGCCATGCCAGCCCGAGATGTTTTTTTTTCGGGCCAAACCGGCCAGCTGCTTCTTCGACAAACCCTGCAACCTTTTGGGATTCATGAGGCGCAACTCCGTCCGGACTGCCACCATGGGTTAAAGGATGGAAAACCATTGTCGTCCTTGAAAGCTGCTAAAGCTCCAGGACATCCTTTTCCGTGGAGGACCGGCTCGCGCTTGGCGCCCGGAAGTCACTATGGCGGATTGCGGCGGGGAGAAGTTCGCCGTTTGCTTAACGGTCGGTGGCAATAAAGCCTGCCACTTCAATCAGTTACGTCTCGGCAACAAAAAAAGCAAACCCTCTCTAGCACGGGAAGGTTTGCTTCAATGCCGACTTAGTCAAGCGAAGTCCAAAGCCGAATTCGAGTCACGGTGAGGCCTCGCGGCGGATATTCCATGGTTTCTGTCACCGATCAGCCTCGGGCAAAAGACCGATCGTTTATTTTCTTGACAAGCATCATATTACAGGTTATGGGCCCCCAATGTCAACCATAAATTCACATTGACATGATCTTGGCGAAAAAATCCCCTAACTGATTGACTTTCGCGGCGCCTTCTGACAATACCACCGCGTGGCCAACCCGCTGGTCATCCATTACGAAATAAATGGGCAAGGTTCAAAAAGGGGTCAGGCACCTTTAGTGCGAAGCACCCTCCGGGCCGTTCCGGCTATAGGTGCCTGCCCCCTTTTTGAACCTTACCGAACTGGAAGCGGCACGCTTGCGTCCCCAGGGCGGGAAGGCAGCTATGCCAGGCCAGAGACCGCCGGACGACTCCCGCGAATTGGGAATTTATTTGACTCTGGCCCAGGTCGGCGTGGAGATGGTGGCGCCCATGATCGTCGGCCTGATCGTGGATCACTACGCCGGCACCAGTCCGTGGCTGACTGTTGCCGGCCTGATTCTTGGTTTCGTTGGCGGACTAAGCCACATTGTCCTGCTGACTAAAAAGCAGGATGCGGCCAGGCGCAAGAAGGACAAGCCGGGAGACGGTGCAGCTTGATACGGCGTCTTTTGCTGATGATTGGCGGATGTTTGCTGCCGTGGATGTTGCTTGCCGGGCCTGTGTACCTGCTGCTTGGCGAGCGGCATGTTTTTTTTAGTGCCGTGGCCATTGGCCTCTGCTTGGTGCCCATGGTTGGCACGCTGCTGTGGAGCGATTTGACGGCCGGAAAGTCGGCGGAGCAGCAGCTGGCGGCGGTTTTGGGCGGCACGGCAATTCGCATGGTGGCGGCAGTGGGCTTGGGCATGGTGATTTATTTCAACGTGCCGGCGTTTGAATCGGCATGGTTTTTACTGTGGATTCTTGGGTTTTACCTCTGGACTCTGGCGGTTGAAGTGGTCCTCGTGGCTCGCCGGCAAGCGGCGATGGATCGAGCCGGGCATCCTTGAATGATTCTTAGTGCGGTAACGCTTCATGAGTTTTAGGCCTTTCCTGAAAGCAGTGGGCAAACTGATCCTCAATGCCTTCGTGGCGCTGCTGGCCTGGCTGGCCATCACCAACTCCCCGCTGTGGCCGCGCGAGGCGGAGGCCGCGCCGGAGATGCAGCACGACGAGCACAAGGAAGCTGCCGCCGTTGGAGCGAAGGCCGATACGGGCGATCACCCAGCGAGCCATGGTCATGGCGACGCCCCTCATGAACCCAATGCACTCCACCATGTGATGGACTCCAAGGACAGATGGGAACTCTTCACCCTGACAGAGCCCAAGGATGTGCCCCTTCCCTTCCTCGGTCATTTGCCGATCAAGGGTTTTGGAGATATATACCTGAGCAAATTCATGATCCTCGAATTGATCGCCGGTTTGCTCATGTGCGCCATTTACATTCCACTTGCCGGCAGGATCCGGAGCGGCGGGGCGCCACGCGGCGTCTTCGGGAATTTCTTCGAGGTTTTGCTGACGTTCATCCGCGACCAGGTTGCCAGGCCGAGCATCGGCGAACACGACGCTGATAAATATGTGCCGTTCCTTTGGACTTTGTTCCTGTTCATCTTGTTCAACAACCTGCTCGGCATGGTTCCCTTTGGCGGTTCGGCGACTGCCAGCATCTATGTGACCCTTGGCCTGGCTCTGGTCGTGTTCAGCTACATGCACGGCTCGGGCATAGCTAAGATGGGGTTGGTGGGTTACGTTGGCTCCCTTTGGCCGCACATGGATGTGCCGTTCCCCTTGGGTTTGTTCATTAAGCCGCTCATTTTTGCACTCGAATGGATTGGCGTACTGGTGCGCAACGTCGTGCTGGCCGTGCGTTTGTTCGCCAACATGTTTGCCGGCCATACCGTGCTGGCGACCTTGCTGATTTTTATTTTCATGGCGCGCGATGCGCACCCGCTGCTTTGGTCGGCTATCACACTAAGCAGTGTCTTTGGCATCTTGGCGTTGAGCTTGCTAGAGTTGTTCGTGGCCTTTTTACAGGCGTATATCTTCACTTTTTTGACGGCGTTGTTCATGGGAATGGCGCTGCATCCGGAGCATTAGTCAACCTTTTAGTTCAGGAGTACCGAGTTCCATGAAGATTTCCAAGCTGGTCAAGGTGGGCGCGTTAGCCCTGATTTTGCCGTTCATCGCAGTAGGCCCAGCGTTGGCCCAACCAGAGAAGAAAGCCGAACCCAAGGGTCCTGCGGCTGAGGCCAAAGTTGTAGTTGCCGAAAAGGGTCCGGATAGCGTTGCCTTCAGCGGCGCCGGTCTCGCGGCCGGCCTGGGAATGGGCTTGTCGATCATTGGCGCTGGTTTGGGCCTGGGCAAGATCGGAGCGGCGGCGATGGAGGGCATGGCACGCCAGCCTGAAGTGGCCCCACGCATCCAAACGGCCATGATCATCATCGCGGCCATGCTTGAAGGCGCCACCCTGGCCAGCGTCATCCTGTGCTTCCTTGTGGGCGGGCAAGCCAAGTTTTAATCTTGGTGTTTCACGGTTCCGTTGAGTGGCGGCCCCATTGGGCCGCTGGAAAACCATGCCGCATCAGGAGAGTGGTATGCATCGCGTTTGCCTGTTGTCCCTTGCCGCGCTTGCCGTGGTCGCCGCCCCGGTGCTCGGCGCGGACCCCGAGAAACCTGACATTCTCGAGATGCGCTTCGACTTGTCTGTTTGGTCGATCGTAGTTTTTGTTCTTCTCTTTTTGGTGCTGCGCAAATTCGCATGGGGTCCGATCCTTGATGGATTGACGAAGCGTGAGCAAAGCATCGAAGGCGCCCTGGACGAAGCCAAAAAAGTCCGCGAGGAACTGGCCAAGCAGCAAGCTGATTTTCAGAAGCAGCTGGCCGAGGCCAACCAGCAGATACCCAAGCTGCTCGAAGCGGCCCGACGCGACGCCGAGCACCTCAAGGAGGAGATGCGCACCCAGGCCGCCGCCGACATCAACACCGAGCGGCAACGTCTTCGTCGCGAGATCGACGTCGCCAAGGATCAGGCTTTGCAGGAAATCTGGGGCCTGGCCGCCAATCTGGCCACGGTAATCTCCGCGCGGGCCATTCGCAAAGCCCTGACGCCGGAGGATCATCGCCGGCTTGTCGATGAGGCGCTGACCGAAATCCAGGGCCAAACCGGCAAAAACCAGGATAGGGCCAGCGAAATTGGCCTGGAGTGGGTGCGCCAGGCCGGGGGCAAAATATGAGCGCCGACCTGAAGGAACTGGTCCAACAGGCTCAACCCGATGTGTCGGCCCGTCATTTGGCGCGCGTCTACGGCGAGGCGCTGCTCAATGCCGCCGAGCGTGACAACGCCGCCCAGGAAGTCATGGACGAGATGCACAGCCTTGTTGCCGACGTTGGCCAGCGTGACGCCTACGTCCTGGCATTTTTTACCAGCGGTGTCATCGGCAAGGAACGCCGGGAGACCGTGATCAAGACCGCGTTCGAGGACCGTTGCCACCCACTGGTGTTGAATTTCATGCGTGTCCTGAACGATCACGACCGGTTGCAGCTGTTCCGCACCATCGTCGAAGAGATGCAAAAACTCGACGACTTGCGGCGCCGTCGCTTTCGCGTCCTGGTCCGCAGTGTCGTGCCCCTGGCCCAGGACCAGCAGCAACGCCTCGCGGACGACCTCCGCATCGCCTTTCAACTCGAGCCGGTCCTCGATCAGCGCATCGAGCCGGATCTTCTTGGCGGCATGATTGTTCGCGTCGCCGACATGGTTTTGGACGGGTCGGTGCGCACCCAACTCGTCAATTTGCGCAAACAACTGAGGGAGATGAGCAGTCATGAGATTCAAAGCCGACGAGATCGTTTCAGTTCTGCAGAAGGAAATTGAGCAGTACCGCACGCAGCTGGACACGCGCGAAGTCGGCCGGGTGCTGGAAGTGGGCGACGGCATCGCCCGCGTCTACGGCCTGTCCGGCGTCATGGCCGGCGAGATGGTCGAGTTCACCCGCACCGGCGTGCGCGGCCTGGCCTTCAACCTCGAAGAAAATTCGGTCGGCGTCATCATCCTCGGCGAATTACCTCGAGATCGAGGAAGGCGACGAGGTCCGCACCACCGGCGCACTGCTGCGCGTGCCGGTCGGCGACGCCCTGCATCGGCCGGGTCGTCGATCCGCTCGGCAATCCGCTCGACGGCAAGGGGCCGATCGTCACGGACCGCAGTCGCGGCCGGTCGAATCGATCGCTCCCGGCGTGGCCGGCCGGCAGCCGGTCAATCAGCCGCTGCAGACCGGCATCAAGGCCATCGACTCCATGACGCCCGTCGGCCGCGGCCAGCGCGAGCTGATCATCGGCGACCGCAAGACCGGCAAGACCGCCATCGCCATCGACACCATCATCAATCAGCACGATCGAAAACGTCATCTGCGTCTACGTCGCCATCGGCCAAAAGGAATCGACCGTGGCCGAGCGTCGTCGAGACGCTGCGCGCAGAACGGGGCCATGGATTACACCATCGTCGTGGTCGCCTCGGCCGCGGCGGCCGCCCCGCTGCAATACATCGCCCCCTACGCCGGCTCCGCCATGGCCGAGTATCTACATGTACGAGCAGGGCCGCGACACCCTGTGCGTCTACGACGACCTGACGCAAGCAGGCGGCCGCCTATCGCCAGCTGTCGCTGCTGATGCGCCGGCCGCCTGGCCGTGAAGCCTATCCCGGCGACATTTTCTACGCCCACTCGCGCTTGCTCGAACGCTCCGCCAAGCTGGCCGAGCGCTGGGTCATCGTGCCGCAGGACGCCGACGACAAGACAGGTCACCGACGACTGGGGCGTCAACAGCGCGCCAACCCCGAGGCCAAGCGCGGCGCTGGCGAGAAGGGTAAGGTCTACGTCGGCCCCGCCGACAAGGAACACGCCGAGAAGCACGACCTGGCCAAGTTTCCCGGCCACAAGGTCGCCAAGGTCGCCAACACCGGCGGCTCGCTTGACCGCGCTGCCGATCATCGAGACGCAGGAAGGCGAAGTGTCGGCCTACATCCCGACCAACGTGATCTCCATCACCGACGGCCAGATTTACCTGCAGCCCGACCTGTTCTTCGCCGGCGTCCGTCCCGCCATCGACGTCGGCATCAGCGTCTCGCGCGTCGGCGGCAAGGCCCAGATTCCCGCCATGAAGCAGATCGCCGGCAGCTTGCGTCTGGACCTGGCCGCCTTCCGCGAACTGGAGGCGTTCGCCCAGCTCGGCACCGACCTCGACAAGGCCACGCAGGCCCAGCTCGATCGCGGCTACCGCATGGTGGAGGTGCTGAAGCAGCGCGCAGTTCAAGCCGATGAACGTGATCGACCAGGTGATGATCATTTACGCCGGCACCAAGGGCTACCTCGACAAGGTGCCGCGCAGCGAAGTGGCGGCCTGGGAAGAGCAGTTCCTGACGTTCATGAAGGAGCAGGCCGCGGACGTGCGCAATCAGCTCTTCAAGGATCGCAAGTTCAATCCGCAAAACGAAGAGATGCTGCACAACGCGATTAAGCGGTTCGTACCGCAGTACAAGGCGAAAAAGTAGGGCAACCTCCATGGCTAATACTCGTGCCATCGTCAAGCGCCGCAAGGCTGTCCGCAACATCCGCAAAATCACGCGGACGATGGAGTTGATCGCGACTGCCCGGTTCAAGAAGGCGTTCGACCGCGCCGTCAAGGCCGAGGCCTATACGCGCAAGATCGGCGAATTGGCGGCGGATCTTAGCGCTAGCGCGGTCGATGTCCAGCATCCTCTGCTGAAGCAGCACGAGCAACTGCAAAACAATTTACTCCTGGTCATCACCAGCAATCGCGGCTTGTGCGGCGGCTACAACGCCACGATCATCCGCGAGGCTATGCACCGCATTGGCCAGATCAGGCAACAACCCCAAATCACGCTGCATCTGGAGCTCTCAGGAAAGCGGGCCATCAATTTTTTCCGCTACCAGCAAATTCCCGCCGCCGCCACCTATACGCAATTCGAGGACAAGGTGAGCTTCGAGGAGATCGACGAGCTGGCCAACCGCTACATCGCGGCCTACACCGCACAAAAGATCGACCGTGTGGACGTGGCCTTTATGAAGTTCATCAGCGCTTCCAAACAGGTGGTGGCGCTCGAAACCCTTCTTCCCCTGTCCGAGGTCGCGCCCGCGGCGGCCAGCAAGAAGGCGGAAAAGACGATCGATTACGAGTTTTTGCCGAGCGCCGCCGGGATTCTCGAAGAGATTTTGCCAATGTCGTTCAAAGTGCGGCTCTTCAAGTGCTTCCTGGACGCGGCGGTCAGCGAGCAGATCGCCCGCCGGGTCGCCATGAAGGGCGCCACGGAAAACGCCGGGGAGATCATCAAGGATTTGTCTCAGAAGTATAACCGGGCACGGCAATCGAACATTACCAAGGAGATTTCGGAGGTCATTGGCGGCGCGGCAGCACTGGCGTAGAGGGTTGATGATGCGGCTAGCTGGGGGAACTCTGGAAGCATTGGTGCGAACGCACCGTGAGGCGCTGCATACCAGCACTCGGCTTACTTCATACTTCAGGCGGATGCACCAGCCCATGGCCACTGACGTCACTGCGGAAGGGGTAGTGTCTTTGCTGCACAAGGCCGGCGTAAATTGCGTGTTGATGGGTGCACATGGATTGGGGACTTATCTCTTCATGCCGCGGCTCAACGCAGGATGTTGACGTTTTGGTGCCTAAGAGGGATCAACGAAAAACGGTGCGTGCGTTGCGTGAGGCTTACCCGACGCTGATTGTCAAGGATACGCCAGTTGTTACTAGGTTCATCGATCCGGCGACTGATAGGCCTGTGCTTGATGTGATGAAGCCGACCCAAAAAGTGTTTCAAATGGTTTTCCGGCACACGGTGCAAGTGGCCAAGACGCACCGGATTCCTGATTTGGAAATGGCTTTGATTTCCAAATTTGCCGCCATCACTTCCCCGCATCGGGAGCGGTTGCGAAAAGGCCAGGACGTGATCGATTTTGGCGAGATGGCGGTTCACAACAAAGGTCTCATTGATTTCGTCAAACTAAGACGCTTGGCGAATATCGTGTACCCCGGCGGAGCGGAGGAGGTTCAAAGCCTCGTCGAGGACATATATGCCAATCGCCCAGTGACAGTGTAAATACCAACTTACAGGAACACGGAGCTATACATGGTCAGTGCCAACGCTTCCCATCAAATCGGCCGCATCGTGCAGGTCATCGGCTCGACCTTCGACGCCGAGTTCGACGAGGGCCACTTGCCCGAAATCTACAACGCCTGCAAGATCGACGCCGACACGCGGCAGCTCGCCCATTCACCTGATCGGCGAGGTGCAGCAGCACCTCGGCGGCAATCGCGTGCGCTGCGTCGCCCTGGGCTCGACCGACGGCCTGATCCGCGGCATGAAGGTGGTGGACACCGGCAACCCCGTGCCGGTCCCGGTCGGCAAGGAGACGCTCGGCCGGGTCTTCAACCTGCTCGGCGAGCCGATCGACGGCCGCGGGCCGGTCGACGCCACGGAAACGCGGCCGATTCACGCCGATCCGCCGCCGTTCACCGATCTTTCCGGCGAAGACGGAGCTGTTCGAGACCGGCATCAAGGTCATCGACCTGCTTACGCCGCTGGTTCGCGGCGGCAAGGCCGGTCTGTTCGGCGGAGCCGGCCTGGGCAAGACGGTCATCCTCACCGAACTGATCGCCCGCATCGCCAGCCAGCACGGCGGCTACTCGGTGTTCGCCGGCGTCGGCGAACGCACCCGCGAAGGCAACGACCTTTGGCTGGAAATGCAGGAGACCAAGATCGGCAAGACCGATCGCTCGGTCATCACGCAGACCGCGATGGTGTTCGGCCAGATGAACGAGCCGCCCGGCGCCCGTCTGCGCGTGGCCCTGTCGGCCCTGACCATGTGCGAGTGGTTCCGCGACTCGACCGGCGCGGACACGCTGCTGTTCGTCGACAACATCTTCCGCTTCTCGCAGGCCGGCTCGGAAGTGTCCGCGCTTCTGGGCCGTATGCCCAGCGCCGTCGGTTACCAGCCGACGCTGGCGACGGAAATGGGCGAGTTGCAGGAGCGGATCACCAGCACGGCACGCGGGGCCATCACGTCGGTGCAGGCCGTCTACGTGCCGGCCGACGATCCGACCGACCCGGCGCCGGCCAACGCCTTCCAGCACCTGGATGCCTTCATCTACCTGGAACGGAAGATCTCCGAAAAGGGCATCTACCCGGCCGTCGATCCGCTGGCGTCCAACAGCCGAATCTTGCAGGCCCAGTATGTCGGCGAAGAGCACTTTGCCGTCGCCCGCCGGGTGCAGCAGATTCTGCAGCGCTATCGCGAACTGCAGGACATCATCGCCATCCTCGGCGTCGAGGAACTGAGCGAGGAAGACAAGCAGGTGGTGAACCGGGCCCGCCGCATCGAGAAATTCCTGTCGCAGCCGTTCATCGTCGCCGAAGCGTTCACCGAACAAGCCAGGCAAGGTGACGCCGCTGGCCGAGACGATCCGCAGCTTCAAGGAGCTGTGCGAAGGCAAATGGGACCATCTGCCGGAGAATGCGTTCATGTACGTCGGCGGCATCGACGAGGCCGCGGAGCAGGCGAAAAAGCTTTAACAAATGCCGCTTGCGGCTTCGCGAACGTGGTGAACTAAAGGAAAAGTCATGGCCGAAATTCACAAAACCCCACCGTCGTCGCTGCAGTGCGTCGTGGTGACGCCCGAGCGGGCGGTGCTCGACGAGCCGGCCGATTTTGTGGCGCTACCAATGGCCGACGGCGAATTGGGCGTGCTGCCAGGCCGGGCTCCCATGATCGGTCGTCTTGGCTATGGCGAGCTCCGTGTGCGCCGGGGCGACCAAACCCAGAGTTTTTATGTGGACGGCGGCTTCGCACAGGTGCGCGCCAACACCGTGACGGTGCTGACGGGCAAGGCGATGCCGGCCTCGGAGATTTCACCCCAATCCGCTCAGCACGCGCTGCAAGTGGCGCTGAAGCCGGCAACGGGACCCGCACTGGACGCGGCGCTGCGGCAGCAAGAACGGGCTCGCGCACAGTTGCGTATGGCGGGCCGCGGGGAAGGGCATTGAAAATAACTGGCGTGGGCGATCGCCAGCTATTCTTCGGAAGAATCGCCCAAGAGAGCCGCGACCGTGGCGAAAAGTGCTTCCGCGTAAACTGGTTTGCGCAAAAACGCCAGGCGCTTGCCAAATAATTCCGGGAATTCACTTGCATCCATGGGAAGGCCGGATAAAAATAAAATTGGCACGGAAGGGTGAGCGGCTGTCAGGGCCGCGGCAAGTTGGCGGCCGTTGACGTTGGGCATGCAAACGTCTGAGATCAAAAGGTCGATGGATTGGTTGGCGGAATTCACCAGTTCCAGGCCTTCGACAGCGTTGCATGTGCCACGGACATGGTACTTTCTTGCCTCGAGAAGCCGGCAAGTAATTGTCATCACCTCAGGTGTGTCGTCCACCACCAGGATAATCTTTTGCGAAACCTGGGGGTCGACGGAGGTGTCAAACAAAATGAGGGGGGAAGAAGGCGAGTTCCCCTCCTCATCAAGTTCAGAGTGACTGGCAGCGGGCAAGGGCGGTGATAGTACCTTCTGGTTGCCTGCAACACCAGGGGGTCGAAGAAGATCACTTGTCCTGCCCGCTGCCAGTTGCTCTGACTTTGTAGCGGGTTGTTCAATCACGTTTGCCGTCAAGCAATTCCAGAGGTTGTTCATTGGCCACCTGTCTTTGCCTTCCTTGCTAAGCCGTGCACTCATTCGGGACGGTATCCTTGCTCCAATGGTTGCAAGGCTTGCCAGCCATGCAACGCTCCTTGAAATTCGCCGACATCCGCCGCGCGACCAAGTCGATAAACTGCTCAAGGCTGTTCGCCCAACTGCAGTTGGCGCCAATTTGATACATCACCTCCGAAACTTGCTGGGCAAAGGGGCCCTGCTTGCTGCGCAGGGCCTCGCGAACCAGCAACCGCATGTGCGGATCTACCGCCTGATGGAGCGCCTGCCCTGCCGCCCCGTCGCCTGCTTTGGCGCGGCAAACGAGGTCACTCAGGTTGTTTTGCTCTAAACTCATTTTGTTTCTCGCTTTCAGTTCACCGTGATGCGCTTCAAGGTATGGTCCTGGCTACCACTGGGGATAAAACGAAATAACAGTTGAGAGCTTCGGCATAGACCGTGCCCGTTTCGCCGGCGTCCAACACAATGGACAAGGAAAAATTGCCGTTGTTGTCGGTCGTGGTGCAGGCTCCGTTGGTCGACGGCGTGCCGCTGAAAAACACCTCGACAGGCTGGCCTGAGCTATCCTGCACGGTGCCCGTCAAGGTGATGGTGTTATTGCTGCCATATGTAACGGTGAAGTTGGTGATGGTTGGCCCAGGAAGGGCCACAGGGTTGCCGCCGGTGGCCGCAAAGCTCACCGTACTCGATTGCAGTCCCCAGGCGTTGGTCGCCTGGACGGAAACGCCGCCCACAGTGCCGCTCAACGTGGCAAAGTAACCAAATGATCCGTCACCGTTGACGCTGAGTGTCGTGCCATCCCAGGATTCCGCCGGAGCCGCGAACTGCACCTGACAAGTGCCTGGCGAGGCGTCGGAAACAGTGCCCGAAAAATACCAGAGGTCGCCGCTGATCTGCTCCGCATTGACGTTGGTGATTACCGGAACGTTGCTGGTGATTTCGGTGAACATGGGCTTCGACGACTGGTTATTCTGGTTGACGGCCTGAGCGGAAATCGCCCCCACGCCCGACGCCTGGGTCGAGAAGGAAAACGTTCCGTCGGAGTTGGGGGTGGTGCTTCCGGAGACCACGCCTCCAAAGCAGACAGTGTCGTTGGCGGGCGAGCTATCCTGCACCGTGCCGGAGACAACAACGCTGGTGCCGCCCGTGTTGACTACATTCAAGCCAGTGACCGCAAAACCCCAATCGCCAAATGAGGAGGTCGGCAATGAACACGACGCGTAGGACGATTGGCCGGAGGGGTCAACCGCCTGGGCCGTGATGGTCGAAACGCCTTCACCCACACCCAGCGAGTCCGCCTTGACACCTAGTTGGGCTGAAAGGGTAAAGAGGCCATTTGCATCGGGAGATGTGCTGCCACTGATGGCGCCGCCGAAATTGACGGTGACCGTTTGGGCGTTGGTGTCCTGGACAATTCCACTTACTTCTACCACGCCTTGGTGGACGCCTACAACGGCAAGATTGGTGATGGTGGGACCGCCGTTTCCCGCCGGGCCGTATCCCGGCCCCTCAACCACGCCGTCCGCGGAAGTTGATCCGTCAGCGGTGCTGGCTGTGAAGCCTCCAGGACCCGATGCCTCTCCCGTAAACAAAAACGCACCATCCGCGAAGGTCTGAGTGCTGCCGCTTAAAACCCCGGAGAAGTCGACTTCAACATTTTGAGGGTTGAAAGCTTGAACGGTGCCCGTCACCTCCGTAAGGCTGCCGGCAATATTGACGACGCTCATGTTTGTGATAAGGGTCGCCGTGGGGCAATCGCGATCCTCAAGTTTTTCCAACCCAGGGCGGAAGCGAGGCGGTGGCGCGGACGAGCGGCAGCGAGCAAATCGGAAAAGGGAGCCGAACATGTTTGACCCTCAAAAAAAGCATCCACAACAGCGAGCACTTCAAAGGCAGGCCGAGCAGCGCGCACACCTGCATCCGAACCCAATGGCCGAAATTGCAAACTCGCAAGAATAGGCCGAGTGATCAGACCACGATGCGAGGGACTTGGCCCGAGCAGTCCAGCAGGCCCGTCCTCAGCGAAGCCAACAACGCAAGGTCTCTACTATACTAGTCGAAAAAACGGGTCATTTTTTGACACAATTCTTGGCGACTTGCGGAAATAATTATTCAAGTCAAAATGGAACGACTTTTGCTAATTGGCACTGCTTCACATGAATTTGCTTAAAACTATATTTATAAATGAGTTACAAATAACAATCGACATGATGATGAATAGTGTTCTTATGTTTACATTGAATAATTTTTTTTTGGAAAAATGCGAGGCCTCAAAGTGTTGGTCCGATGCTCCAGGGTGCAAACTCCTCCTCGCCGACGCCGTTTTGCTCGCTCTTGGTCTTCTTGCCGACTGGCGACCGCCAGGATCTCCTCGAAGATTTGCTGGCCCACTTCTTCCACGGGTCGCCTTCCAGGACAGTCCCCGGCGTTGATGTCCATGTCGTCGATCATGTGCTGGTACATCGGCGAGTTGGTCGCCACCTTGATCGACGGCGCCGGCTTGCAGCCGAACACCGATCCGCGGCCGGTGGTGAACACCAGAACATTGGCCCCGCCGGCGACGATGCCGGTCATGCTCACCGGGTCGTAGCCGGGCGTGTCCATGACCACGAAGCCCTTGGCCTTGACCGGCTCGGCGTAGCCGACCACGTCCACCAGGGCCGTGCTGCCGCCCTTGGCGATGGCGCCCGAGCGACTTCTCGTAAATCGTCGTCAGGCCGCCTTCCTTGTTGCCGGGCGAGGGGTTGTTGTTGATCTCCGCGCCGAAGATGCCGGTGTACCATTCCCACCACTTGATCCGCTCGACCAGCTTCTCGCCAACCGCGCGGCTGACGGCCCGGCGGGTCAGCAGGTGCTCGGCCCCGTAAATCTCCGGCGTCTCGCCGAGGATGCTGGTGCCGCCCTGCGCGACGAGCAGGTCGGAGGCGACGCCGAGGGCCGGGTTGGCCGTCACGCCGCTGTTGCCGTCGGAGCCGCCGCAGTTGGTGCCGAGGACGAGCTTGTCCGGCGGCAAGCGGCACGCGGCGCACGTCGTTGACGTGCGGCAGCAGTTCGGCGATGGCCTGGACGCCGGCGTCGACCGTCTTGCCGATGCCGCCGCACTCCTGAATGGTCAGCACCAGTCGGGTTGTGCATGCGCGACCCGATCGAGCTGGATGCAGACCCTGGTTTTCGACCAGGTGGATGGCCTGGCCCGTCTCGCAGCCGAGGCCGACCAGGATGTAGGCGGCGACGTTGGGGTGCTTGGCGAAGCCGGCCAGGTGCGGTCGAGCTGGTTGTGGTCGGGCCCGTCGTACTGCATGGCGCAGCCGGCCTTGTGCGTGATGGCCACCACGCCGTCGACGTTCGGATACTGCTTGAGCAAGTCGGTGCGCGCGGAATCGTTCGGAGATGTACTTGCTGGTGCTGGCCGAGCAGTTGACGGTGCTGATGATGGCGATGTAATTGCGCGGTGCCATAAGCGGCCGATCTGCCCCGATCGTAGCCCTGAAAATGCCGCGTTCGACGGTTTCGGCGGCCGGCGGCGGGCAATTCCCGACAAAAGGCGTAGTCGCGCTCGAAGACATCGGCAGCGACGTTGTGGACGTGGACGTGAGCGCCGGTCGGAATGTCCTGGCTGGCAAAGCCGATGATCTGGCCGTACTTGCGGATCGCCTCGCCTTTTTTGATGTCGCCTAGCGCGAATTTGTGGCCCAGCCCCACACGACTGCCGAGCTTAATCACTTTGTCGTCAACATGGATTTCCAGCCCGGCCTGCAGCGCCCTGGCGGCCACGGCGACGTTGTCCTGGGATCGAAGTTGAATGGCTACCTGCGAAAGGCGGACGCTGGTCACGGCATGGTCTCCCTGAAAATTAGAGCAGGTCCTTGGCGCCTTGGCCGAGCAACTTTCTGGCCAATTGCTGGCCAAGATGCTCGGCCTGGGTCCAATCGCCCGCTATCTCGCCGGTGATTCGCCGCGATCCGTCCGGGGCCAACACAACGCCGCGCAGAATCATCGTTTCGCCATCGACTTCCGATGCCGCTCCGATTGGCACCTGGCAGCCGCCTCCCAACGTTCGGAGCATCGCGCGTTCGGCCGTCACCGCCAACCAGGTCGGCCGATGGTCGAGCTTCGCAAGCAGCTTCGCGGTCGCCACATCGTCGCTACGGCATTCCAAGCCCAGAGCGCCCTGGCCGACAGCCGGCAGCATCCACTGGGCATCGAGAACCTCTGTCACCTGGGCAGCCAAACCTAGCCGCCGCAGGCCAGCCTCAGCCAAGACGAGCGCGTCGATGTCTTGGTTGGTCAATTTGCTCAAACGCGTTTCCACGTTCCCACGCATGTCAACCAAACGCAAATCAGGCCGGCGATGCAGTAACTGGGCGCGGCGGCGCAGGCTGCTGGTTGCGACAATGGCACCTTTCGGCATTGCAGCAAAGGACGGATGGCGCACGGATACCAACACGTCGCCGGTTGGTCCTCGCCGCGGCACGGCGGCCAAGGTCAGGCCCTCAACAACAAAAGTGGGCAAGTCCTTCAAGCTATGCACTGCCACGTCGGCACGATTTTCCGTCAAAGCAAGTTGGATCTGTTTGGTGAACAGCCCGTCCCCGCCGATTTGCGACAACGGCCTGTCACGATCGAGGTCGCCGGTAGTTGCGATGGTGACAAATTCAACGCTCAAGTGCGGCGCGGCGTTCCGCAACAAATCGGCGATGTGACGGGCCTGCCACAAGGCGAGTGGGCTGGCGCGGGTGCCAATGCGAAGAGATTTGGTCATAACATAATAATCCGCGCCAAAACAACGTCGCCGATTTTTGTCCGGGATACTAACCCGAAGCATAAGCGAGGGGGCCACGATAAGCCTCGCATACGCTTCGGGTTGGTGTGTGGAGCGGTGGTCGCTAAGCCGCAAGCGGCACAGGCCGATTACCAATCTCCGCCGCCACCGCCAAAATCGCCACCGCCACCACCGCCGAAATCACCGCCGCCACCGCCACCCCAATCACCGCCGCCACCATCGCCACCACCACCCCAATCGCCGCCTCCACCACCCCCATCGTTGCCGCCGACGTCCCCGCCGCCACCGGCATCTACGTCACCACCGCCGCCGCCCGTGTCGACGTCGCCGCCCGTGTTGGAAAATCCCTGGCCTTGATCGGAAGCATTCAGATCGTCGCTCGGGCCTGCCGCGGGGTCGGCGCCGCGAGCCGTCGATTCTCCCCAGGACGACTGATGGTAGCTTTGTCCGCCGAACATGGTGTTGTAGATCCAGTTGCCGGCCATTGCGCCAAAAAGTCCGCCCATGAGCCCCGACATGAAGCCGCCACCACCCCCTCCGCCGCCATAGCCGTAGCCACCACCGCCGCCTCCCATCACAGCACCACCACCGCCGCCCCCACCGCTGAAAGCGCAGCACCAACCCCATGACCAACCAAATGCCCGCCAACACGCATAACCCAATGCACAAGTAGCCCAACCAGGCGTTGCCAGGTTGGGCGACCGCGTCTTCTGCGTGGTCGCCTCTGGGCTTCGCGCCGCGGATTGGCACCGGCTGCGCAGCCACAGCCGATGCCTTGTGCTGGGTAGCCAGTGTGTTTTCCACATAAAGCAACCCATCCAGCAAACCGCTGTCATATTTCTTTTCCGCGATGTTTTCCTTCAAAATTTTGGCCAGATCATTGCGATTGGCGATCGTGAAGTCGCGCTTGACGGTCACCTTGCCGACTCCCACCTCGACGCGCGTGCGGTTTTCCTTGAATTGGTCCTTGCTGAGCAGGATCATGATGCCGTTGACGCCGCCGCGCTCCTCCAGATCGGCGATCCATTTCTGGAAAAACGCGTCGCGGTTCTTTTCATCGTATTTGAACCGATCCAGCACATCTTGCGGAATGGTCGCAAACGTCTCGACGACCACATCGCGCTTGTACTTCTCCTCGATCAGCTTGATCTGGGCGTCGGCTTTCTTGACGGTTTCCGCGTCGAAGAACTTGCCGTTGTCGTAGACCTTCGGGACAATCGCCTGGGCGGTGCTCGGAAACAGCAACCAACTTACGACCAGTGCGGGAACCAACGTCCAACGTGCGGCGCCCAACATGGGTGAATCTCCTAGAATGGGTCAATGGTTGGGCAACGCGGGTCGCGCCGCCCATGCAAGTCATTATCCGCCCGACAGGGCATCCTGGAAAGGGAGAAAGCAGGTGGCGAAATTCCGCTCAACCACAATCCTGGCCATTCGGCATCAGGGCAAGGTCGCCATCGGCGGCGACGGCCAGGTCACTCTGGGTGCCGTCGTGATGAAAAACGACGCCCATAAAATTCGCCGGCTCCACAATAACAAGGTTCTTTGCGGCTTCGCGGGCGCCTCGGCGGATGCCTTCGCCCTGCTGGAGCGCTTCGAGGCCAAGCTGAAGGATTTCCAGGGCAGCGTGCCGCGGGCCGCCACTGATTTGGCCAAGGATTGGCGGATGGATCGCAGTCTGCGCCGCCTGGAAGCGATGATCATTGCCGTCGATGCCGACAATCTGCTGCTGATCAGCGGCACCGGCGATGTGATCCAACCCACCGACGGCGTGGCCGCGATCGGCTCCGGCGGGTCCTACGCCCTGGCCGCCGCCCGCGCCCTGTTCGCGCATTCGAGCCTGACAGCCGTGGAAATCGTCCGCACCGCCCTGGATATCGCGGGCGAACTGTGCATTTACACCAACCGGAACATTGAAGTGCATGAATTGTGAGAGGTGATCGTGGCTGAAATGACCCCCCGTCAGATCGTGCAAGAACTCGACCGTTACATCGTCGGCCAGGACGCCGCCAAACGCGCGGTGGCCATCGCCATCCGCAACCGTTGGCGCCGCCAGCAATTGCCGGCGGAGCTGCGCAAAGATGTGACGCCGAAGAACATCATCATGATCGGGCCCACCGGCGTCGGCAAAACCGAAATCGCCCGCCGTCTGGCTCAGCTCGTCGGCGCGCCCTTCCTCAAGGTCGAGGCCACCAAGTACACCGAAGTCGGCTACCACGGCCGCGACGTCGAAAGCATCGTGCGCGACCTCACCGAAATCGCCATCGGCATGGTCAAAACCGAGCAGCGCGTCGTCGTGGAAACCAAGGCCAAGGAACGCGTCACCGAGCGCCTGGTCGATCTGCTGGTGCCGTCGTCCAACTCCTTTGAGCGCGAGGACGCGGTCGATGTCGAGGGCGAGGGCGAGGGGGAGGGCGAAAACGACAAAGAACACGCGGAAGAGGAAAAGCGACACAAGCGCACTCGCGACAAAATGCGTGCCCGACTGGAGGCCGGCGAGCTTGAAGACCGCATGGTCGAGCTGAACGTCGAGCAGCGCGCCGTGCCGGTGCAGATTTTCTCCAATCTCGGCATGGAGCAGATGGATGTCGATTTCCAGACCATGTTCGAAAAGATCATGCCCAAGCAAAACCAGCAGCGTCAGCTGCCGCTCCGCGAAGCCAGGCGGGTGATGATGGAACAGGAAACCGAGGCTTTGATCGACCGTGCCGTGGTCAGCGAAAAGGCCGTGGAGTTGGCCGAGAACCAGGGAATCGTCTTCGTCGACGAACTGGACAAGATCTGCGGACCGCAGTCGAGCTATGGGCCGGACGTTTCGCGTCAGGGGGTGCAGCGTGATTTGCTGCCGGTCGTCGAGGGCACCACGGTCAATACGCGTTATGGTCCGGTGCGCTCCGACCACATTCTGTTTATTGCGGCCGGGGCGTTTCATCTGTCGAAGCCATCCGACCTGATGCCGGAGCTGCAAGGCCGGTTCCCAATCCGGGTCGAATTGACAGATCTTAAACGAGAGGACTTTCTCCGCATTCTGACTGAGCCGAAGCACGCATTGACAAAGCAATATGCCGAATTGCTGGCCACGGAAGGGGTATCGATTGAATTCACGCGAGACGGCATCGAGGCAGTCGCGGACATCGCGTTTGAGATCAACCGCCAGCAGCAGAACATCGGGGCGCGGCGGCTGCATACCATCTTGGAGCGCGTGGTGGAGGAGATCAGCTACGAAGGGCCGGACTTGCCGCAAAAGCGCGTGGTGATCGATGCGCCCTACGTGCGCAGTCGCCTCGATCAGATTGTGCAGCAGGAGGATTTGAGCAAGTTCATTTTGTAAGGTGGCTGCCGCTTGATCCCTGAAGCCGGCCTGTTTAGAATAATAATGTCGTGTCAGGCTAGCGTGGCCTGACGGGCTAGAGCCCACCGCGGCCGAGCTGGTTGCCCGGTCGCCGGTTGGGGAGGCTTTAGCGGAAGGGGGTGGTCTAGTGTGTAATGGTAACCAGGTGCGGCTGCTCTAAGGCCGCCGACGGGCTGCCGTCGGATGCAGCCGCGATGTGTTTGTAAGGGACCCCGGTGCATATCTCACCGGGGTCCCGCTGTTTTTTGGGAATGGTGTCTGTCTACCCCGCCAAAAGCCGTGCCCGCGTTCTGCTGCGATCCAGTCGCGTAACTACCCCTTTGCTCTTTCCGGGCCCACTGGCGCTTTCAATGCAGCACAGCGTATACGCGCCACACTGTGGGCAAGGGCAAGACTCAATCGCTTGCCGTGCGTAAACGGAATGGCTTGCCGCCGCTTTCCAAGAACGGTTACAACTTTCACACGCAATTGTCCAGTCGCTCACATGACACCTGATAACTAGAAATGCCTGGCACAAGATGGGTCGCTGGCAAAGTGCCAGTCAAGGCATAAATGCCCAAATCGGCACGCCGCTCGCAAAACTTAAACAAATTACTGTCGGCACCAGCCGGCGGCACCAAGGCGGGCCGGCATCCTCGTCCTGGTTCGCACGGACCGTTTGCACGGCATACTCCACGCAGATTCCGCGGGTTTTGAGGCTTTCTTGGACTCTTTTGGCCGCACCAATTGCCCACGTTGGGCATATTAGGGGTGAGGTATTTTCCAACCGTTTGCGATCCCCCCAGCGGAGTGGTACCCCGTGGACGGGCGGATCGGCAAGTACCGCAACAAAGGAGATGGCATGGTAAGGCAATCCGTCCGCATCGCTTTCCTGGTTGGCGCCGTTACCGCGGTGGCTGCTGCTGCACCCGCCCAGGTAAATGCCCAACAGGCTTCGTCTGGTTGTTGTCCCCCGGCAACCCGAACCATTTGTGTGACCGAGTGCGTTCCCGAAACGTATCAGGTCAAAAAGATCACCTACAAGACCGAACAGCGCGTCGAGAAATACACCGCCTACAAGTGCGAGACGGTGCAAGAAGCTCGGGAGCGCAACGGTCTGCTGCAACAAAACCGTGACCGAATGGCAAGACCAGGTCCGCAAGGTCTGCGTCAAGGTCCCGGTCTGCGAGGATCGCACGGTCATGAAGCCGTGCTGGAAGACTGTAACCGAAACCAAGATGGTTAGCAAGTGCGTCGATCGCGGCCACTGGGAGTGCCGTGAGGAATATTCGCACCTCAAAGCCCTGTGCAACAGCCTGAGCAGCCTGTGCACCCCGAGCTGCAATACCTGCAACACTTGCAGCAGCCCCTGCGGCAACCCCTGCGCCACCGCTTGCTGCACCCCCTGCCCGCCGTCCAACTGCGTGACGCGGAAGGTTTGGGTGCCCTGCATGGTTCAGGAACAATGCCCGACGACCTGCTGCAAACGGGTTTGCGAGATGGTCGCCACGACCGTCAAGGTTCAGACCTGCCGCACCGAGGTTCGCGAAGAGAAGTGCAAGGTCTGCGTGACCAAGTGCATCCCGGAAAGCCGTGTTGAGAAGTACACGGTGTGCGTGCAGAAGTCCGTTCCTTATGAGGCCACCCGCACGGTCTGCGTGCGTGTTCCTTGCGAGGAATTGGTCACCTGCACCCGGATCGTTCGCAAGCAGGTTTTGCGTGAGGTGGCTTGCCCCGCGACGACCTGCTGTGCGGCGCCGGCTTGCGAGGCCTGCTCGAGCGGCCACGGGCTGTTCGGCGGCTGCGGCGGCCTGTTCAGCGGTTGCAGCCTGTTCGGCAGCCACGGCTGCAACACCGGTTGCACCAGCGGTTGCGGGACCACCAGCAGCTGCGGCTGCGGCGGCGGCCTGTTCAGCGGCTGGAGCCTGTTCGGCGGCTGCGGCGCTCACTCCGGTTGCTGCAACTAAGCTGAAACGTCCTTCCCTTTTGGGATAACAAACCACCCCGCCGCGTCTGTGGCGGGGTGGTTTTGTTTTCGTAGGCCAGGCTTTCCAGCCTGACCAATCAATCTGTCACTTCATTGCCGAATAATCCGTCGGGTTCAGCCACACGACGTCCACCTTTTCCACCAGCTTACCGCCTTCCTCCGATTTAGTTCTGGCTTTTATCCAGTCGGGATCGGCGCCAAAGGCTTTCCAGCTGGCGTCAGCGGCTACTTTGCTCTTGTGGGCCACCAGGTAAATCAGCTTGCGGTCTGGCTCCTTGGCGTCAGTCCAGAAACCGATCAGTTCCATGCCGTGCTTTTGCAGCAGCTTGTTGGTGTGATCCTTGAAGCGTGCGTGCAAAGCCTCCATTTTGCCAGGATTCGCATAGTAAGTTCGCAGTTCGAAGGTGCGTTTGTCCATTTTTTTGTCTCCCGATTGGCCGTTAGCTCCTCGGAGCGCCAGCCCGACCAGGGCAACGACGGCCGCCGCCAGAACGATTCGCCATTTGCACATACGATCTCCTTGCATGCGGGTTGGAAGCCTGTGCCAACCCCTTATGGCACAGGCTCCGAGTTATGGGTTTGGTGATGTTGTATGCGCATTGTCCCGACTTTTTTGAAATTCAGCTTGACAGCGGGGTGAAAAACTGCGACGTGTGGAGTAGTGGACGCTTCCTGCAAGCAAGCCGGTTTCGAGCCGGTTTCAGGCAGCGTCGGATGTCCGGCCATCGCCCGTGGCACGGCACCGGACATTGGCCAGGGGGGGAGGGAAACTGGTCCATGCTACATGTTACGTGCGATTTGTGTGGGAAAAAACTGCGGACGGGGGAAGACCTGCACTATGTGGTGAAGATCGAAGCCTATGCGGCCTCGGACCCGGCGGAGATCACTGAGGCGGATCTCGAAGAAGATCACATGGACGTGGTAAGTCAGCTCCTGCAGGGCTGCCAGGACGGTGACTGCGACGTCGATCTTGTCGACCCGTACAAGGCGTTTCGCTACGATCTGTGTCAAGATTGCCACAGAAAATTCGTTCGCGACCCGATGGCGCGGGAGAAAGAGCAAAAGCTCTCGTTCAGCAAGAATTAACAAGTCCGGGTTCACACCCAGCGACCACCACGAGCCCGCGGCCAACTTGCCGCGGGCTCGTGGTGTTTACTGTTGGTGTGGTTTATCTCCACCAGCGGCGTTCGACGCCCCAGCTTTCCAGCGGGCCTGGCGGCCCCAATATTGCCATGGTCCGACGGTGCCGGACCACACGCTGCACTTCGCCTAGCAAGCGCAAGCGGCCGCACAAGAAGGGTGCCAGGGAGCCTTCGTGCCAACGGCGGCAGGCCTTCGCCGCCAGCACTGCCAGGTGGCCGGGAAGTGCGCGGAGGAGGTCGCGCCAAGGCAAATTCCGCCAAAAGACGCGTTCCTCATTACGGGATTGTTGTTCCAGCAGCCCGCGCCGCGGCGGGCCGTAGGATGCCGAAACGCGATGCAGCACTCGTGCGGTCGGATCGAACATGGTGCGCCAGCCTGCGCGTTGCAAGCGAAAGGCCACGTCCACGTCGTCGAAATAGGCACTGAATTCCTCGGGGAAGCCGCCGATTTGCAGCAACGCTCCCCGGCGGTAAAAGGCGCTGGAACCGCTGGCGCCAAATACGAAGCCGGGCGAATCCGGCGCCAACGCTGCTTGCTTGCCATGCAGCCGCTTGGCCGCGACTCCGCCGGCATAGTAACGGTCACCGGCACTGTCGATGAAGTCGCCTGACGGGCCCAACAGGACCAGCGGCGCCACGGCGCCGATGGCCGGGTCCCGGAACCAAGCCAGCGCGGATTGTGCCCAACCGGCAGTGACCTCGGTATCGTCGTTGAGCAACTCCACAACACTGCCCCGTGCGACGGCCACGCCGGCATTGACGGCGGCGCAGAAACCGCGGCGGCGCGGCAGACGCAGCACTCGCACCGCGTTGAACTTTTGCGCCGTCCTGGAAATGACACCTTCCGGGGAGGCATCGTCGACCACGATGACCTCGGCTGCGGCAGGGCCGTGGCGATGGATGCTTGCCAGGCAAAGCGCCAACAAGTCGGGGCGCCGGCAGCTTGGAATGATGATCGAGAATTGCATGATCGATCAGGAGACTGACGCCCCCCGCTCGCCAGTTTCAATGATCTTCTGCAGCCTTTTCCTGGCGATGGCGGGAGGGCCATCGTGGAGGTCGCGGGCTAGCTGGGCAGTTTCCGCGAAAACAACCGCCGCCTGGTCGTCGCCGCGCCAATTAGCCCACATGCGGCGGGCCAGGGCTTCTATCCTTACGATCCCAGTCAGCAGACGGCACTGCCAACGCGGCCAGTGTTGCTTGGCGTAGGTCAAGAGAGCGTGCCGGGTAATCGAGCGCAGCGTCGGCGGCACCTTACGGCCGTGGATCGGATGGTGGTGAACCGCCCGCAAACGGGGTTCATACCGAACCAACCAACCCTGTTTCCGCGCTCTCCGGCACAAATCCACGTCCTCGTAATAAAGGAAATACGACTCATCGAGACCTCCAACTTCTTCCAGGCATTCGCGGCGAAGGAGCAGACAACAGCCTGTCACCCATGGCACGCTGCATGGCAGGGTCGTGTCCAACTTCTGGTATTTGCGCCGCCAGCGTGGTTGCATCAAACCGGCCAGAGTGCTGGACAGCGTCGGAAAGTGCCCGGACGACAGCTGTGTCGAGCCATCACTGTTGAGCAGCTGAAAGCCAAGGATACCAGTGCGGTTAGCACTTGCGGATAATTGGTCCGCGAGGGAAAGAACGCCGTCGAGGAAGCCTTCGGTCAAGGTCAGATCGGGATTGAGCAGCAAAACCCAACGGCCGCGGCTGAGCCGGCACCCTTCATTGACGGCACGCGCAAAACCGCGGTTGCGGCCCCAACGGCGCAACGAAACGCCGCGCCAGCGCCGCATGCGGGCAGCCAAAGGATGGCGTGGCGAATGGTTGTCGACTACCACGACTTCGACACCGCCCTGGCGGACCGCCTGGGTTTGCAGAATCTGTTTGACCAGGGCAGCGGTGCTTTCCCACTGACAGTAATTGACAATGACGACAGATATGCGCGGCGCGGCGCGGCAAGTTTCGATCTTGCTCTTTTCTTGCCTATGCTGGGTTGTTTGCCGGGCAAGCTGGAAACTTGCCGCCACGGGTTCAGGCACGGCGGGGCTCCTTCCCCTTAAAACACTGTATGCGCGGTTCGGCTGACCACACAGTATAGACCGGTGTCGCCGTTCAGGGCAATGCCGGTCTGGTTTTTAGCTGCCGGCCGCTGTATGACAGCCCATTATGAGTAATCAACCATCTTCCGAGCCGCGCCGTTCCTTCCCCAGGCCTATTCGCAACTGGCTGCAGCGGCACCGGCTTCCGTTCAATTTCTGGATCCACATGCTGGGCATCCCCATTGCCGTTGCGGGATTGGTGCTGTTGATCGTGCGCTGGGACCAATGGTATTGGGGCGTGGGCGGCCTGGTCATCGGCTATGCACTGCAGTGGTGGGGCCATGCGGTGGAAGGCAACGATGTCGGCGAATGGGCTGGCATCAAACGGCTGCTCGGACTCCCCTATGTCGGCATCGCGCCGCGCTGGCAAACGCCCGACCGGGCAAACAGCGGCGTCCAGGCAGAGCAGGCAAACCAAGTATCTTCGTAGGACGGCCTTCCCAGGCCGTTCATACTGGCATGGACGGCCTGGGAAGGCCGTCCTACATAGATAACTCCTTTTCGCACAAGGGCCAAAGCGCCAAGTTTCTGCAGTTTTTCTCAGTTGTTTGGGTTGCGCTGCTTTGGTCATTGGACGGCAAAACCCTCACAACCGTCACCACCGGCAAAGATTTCCTGATTCAACACCTAATGCCTGCCGATAAATGCTGCATCCTTTCATAGGCTGCGCACCGGGATACCATGCTGCTCCAGGTCCGTTTCACGGGGAAAACACAGATGCACTGGAAAGCAAAACTATTTGTGCTGGCAACCTTCGTCGTCGCGGCTTTGATGGCGGGATGTTCGCAGCCGTGCTACTTGCACGACTACGACGACTTTGCCAAGACGGTCAGTGGCGGATTGCCGCACGAACTTCCAAGCGACGCCTCCATTAGCGAACAGCGGACGACCGACAATCCCAAGCGGCCGATGACCACCGAAGATTTGGATCGCAAGGCGCGCTACATCACTCTTTCCGAATGCATCGCTCTGGCCCTGGAAAACGGCTGCGTGGGCGTTCAAAGCATCAACAGCATCTTCAATGCCGCCAACATCTCGAGCAATTCCTTCGCGATTTCTTCCGTCATTAACGACATGGTGACGTTCACCGGTAACGGAGCCAGCGGCTCCGACGCCGTGCGTGTGTTTGCCATGCAGCCGGCCATCACCCAGACGGACATTGAATCGTCGCTGGCGCGCTATGACGTCGTCGCCCGCATGATCGCGGGCTTCCATACGGTGGACGACAACGCGCTTGGTGGCTTCGCCAACGGCTCCTTTAACAACGGCCAATTCACCGATTTGGGCTTTAGCCTGGAAAAACCCATGGCGTCCGGCGGTTTGGCCAGTGTCATCTTTGGCAGCCCGACGAACCAGGGTACCAACACCGCGACGGCATTTTATTCCAAATTCACCAATGCCAGCGCTCTCAACAGCACGCAGATCAACAATTACACTCCCAACTTGAGTTTTACACTTACTCAACCTTTGCTGCGCGGCTTTGGCACGGACATCAACTCGCTGCTCACTCAGCACCCGACGGGCGCCACCCAGTCGTATCCGGGCAGCGCGGCGGGCACCGCACCGCCCATCGCCCTCGCCCGCATCAATTTCAATCAGTCGCGGGCCGAGTTCGAGCGCATCGTCAACTACATGGTCCTCAACGTCGAAGCCGCCTACTTCGTGCTGTACGGCTCCTATGTCAACCTCTACAGCACCGAACAAGGCCTGCGGCAAGCCCACGCCGTATGGTCCATCAGCAAGGCCAAATACGAGGCCGGCAACATCAAGATCACGGATTACGCTCAAACGGGTACGCAACTCGAGGACTTTCGCGCCCAGCGCATTACCGCCCTCAGCAACGTCCTGGAGAAAGAACGAGCCTTGCGCGTCCTGTGCGGCTTGCCGGTCGAGGACGGCGAACGACTCATTCCGGTCGACACGCCGACCGTGCAGGAATTCAAACCCGATTGGGAAAGCGCCTTGAAGGACACCATGATGCTGCGGCCTGAGCTGGTCATCGCCCGCGAAGACGTCAAACGGCGTCAGCTGGAGCTGATTCGCGAAAAGAACAGCTTGCTGCCCGACGTGCGCATGGAAGCGGCTTACAACATCCACGGCTTCGGCACCCGCCTGGACGGCGACGGCGCATTCAGCGACGGGTCAACGGACAATGCCTTCCGCGATTTGGCGGGCACGCACTTCGCCGATTACAACATCGGCATCACTGCCGCGGTGCCGCTGGGCTACCGTGCTCAGCACGCCTCGATTCGGGCTTCGAATCTGCGCTTGGCCCAGGCCTACATCGTGCTCCGCGATCAGGAACGCAAGGCTCAGAACAACCTGGTGGTGGCCTATCGCCTGCTGATCTCGGATTACGAGACCATTCAGCGCCGCCGCCAGGGACGCGAGTGGGCCGCCCTGCAAGTCGAAGCCCGGTTCAAGGAATTCAAGGCCGGCAGGACAACGGTCGACTTTGTGCTCACCGCCCAGCAGCAGTGGGCCACCGCCCTGACTCAGGAATACCAGTCCATCACCAATTACAACCTCGACCTGGCGGCCTTCCAGTTCGTCAAGGGCACGTTGCTAGCCCACGACAACATCAAAATCCTGGAAGGCGCGATGCCGCAATGCGTCCAGGTGCGGGCGGTCGAAAACGAACGGCAGCGGGCCCAATCGCTGGTGGTCCTGGAACGGGCGGCAGCGGTGCAGCCGGCCGGCGACAACTGCATGCCGGCCATGCCGACGCAGGTCCTTCCCAGTTTGCCGGCGATGGGCATGGAAGCCAAGGGCACTGAGCGCGTGCCGATGAACATCCAAAAGAGCTTGGAGCAGATGCCGGTGCCCGCGGATCGTCCTGGCGACAACCCGATCCTGGGTGCCTCGCCGCTGCCGCGTGGCCAGAGCAGCGCACCAGTGCCGCCGGTCAACCTTGGCCCCACGCCGCCGCCCGCGCTGTCTCCGCCGCCGACGGTTAATCCGACACCTGGCAGCGGAGCTGGCGGGCCCTCGCTGTCGCCGCTGCAGGATGGCCTGCAGCCCGCTTGGCAACGATAAAGCACATAGTAGTAGGCACACTCCGTGTGCCGTCGCAAAGACGGCACACAGAGTGTGCCTACTACTATCCTCGCTGACGGCTTCGGGTTAGTGTGCTTGTTATCGGGGCTGCCGCTGATACGATAAAAGAGATGTCAGCTCCTTCCCCCCACCTACTATCCGGCTTCTGACCACCCGCCGTTCGACGCACCCCTGGATTTTCCAGAAGATGGTGGAAAAGCCGCAGCTCAAACCGCCGCCTGGCAGTGTCGTGGAGATCGTCGACAACACTGGCCAGTGGATCGGCCGCGGCCTTTACAACGGCCACTCGCGCATCGCACTGCGCGTGCTAAGCACCGATCAGCAGGAAGTGATCGACGGCGAGTTTTTCGCGCGCCGCCTGGGCCAGGCGATCACCCTGCGCCGCGAGTTGCTGCGATTGGACTCCGCAAGCAATGCCTATCGGCTGGTCAATTCCGAGGGCGACGGCTTGAGCGGCCTGGTGGTGGATCGGTTTGGCGACACGCTGGTGCTGGAGTTCTTCGCGGCGGGAATGTTTCGCTTCCGCCAGACGATTCAGGAAGTGTTGGAACGCCATTACGCCGGCAGCAAGTATTACTGGTTTGCCGAGGAGCATGTACAGAAGCAGGAGTCGTTCGACTGCAGGCCGCCGGAACCTCCTCCGCCCTCGGTGATCACCGAATACGGTGTGCGTTTCCGGGTGACGCCTGGGAGCAAACACAAGACTGGTTTCTTTCTCGATCAGCGCGACAACCGCAAGGCGTTGGCTGAATTCTGCAAGGGCCGGCGCGTGCTGGACCTGTGCTGCAACACAGGCGGCTTCGCGGTTTGCGCCAAGGTGCGCGGCGAAGCCGAAGAGGTGGTAGGCGTCGATCTCGACGAGGAGGCCGTCAACCTGGCCAAGCAAAACGCCAATTTGAACCAGGCACGCATTCGCTTTGTGCAAGCCGACCTGTTTCCATGGCTGCGCGAAACCGTGGCCAACGGCACCCGTTTCGACGTGGTGGTGCTGGACCCATCCAAGCAGACGCGCGATCGGGAGGAGATTGATTTCGCACTGAAGCGCTACTTCGACATGAACAAACTGGCTCTTTATGCGGTGGCGCCGGGCGGGATTTACTTGACGTGCTCCTGCACCGGCCTGATCGGTGAGGAAATGTTCCTGGAAACCTTGCGACGGGCGGCCTGGCAAGCAGGGCGTACCCTGCAGGTGCTCTGGGTAGCGGGAGCGGGGGCGGATCACCCGTTTCTGGTGCATGTGCCCGAGGGGCGGTATCTCAAGGCCGTGTTTTGCCGCGTGCTTTAACTCACTGAATCGTTTTGTCCATGATATCGGCCAGTTTCCGCAATTGTGTCATCAACTGTGCATACCTCGGCGGCAACAGCGCCTGTGGCCCGTCTGAAAGCGCCTTCTCCGGGCAACTGTGAACTTCGACGTGCACTCCATCCGCCCCCGCCGCGATCGAAGCACATGCCATGGCTGGAATCAAGTCGGGCCGACCCGTCGCGTGGCTGGGGTCTACGATGATCGGCAGGTGACTCTGACCCTTCACGTTCGGCACCGCACTCATGTCCAGCATGTTGCGCGTGGAGTCCTCAAAGGAACGCACGCCGCGTTCGCAAAGGACCACGTTGGGATTGCCCTCGGCCAGCACGTATTCCGCCGACATCAGCATATCCTTGACAGTCGCGCTCATGCCGCGCTTGAGCAGCACCGGTTTGTGCGTCTGGCCAATTTCCTTGAGCAAATCGAAGTTCTGCATGTTGCGGGCGCCGATCTGGAACATGTCGGCGTACTTCTCGACCAGCGGGATTTGCCGCGGGTCCATCACCTCGGTGACGGTGGGCATATCGTGCTTGCGGCCCGTTTCCTGGAGAATCCGCAATCCCTCCTCGCCAAGGCCCTGGAAACTGTACGGGCTGGTGCGCGGCTTGAAGGCGCCGCCGCGAAGGATGTTGGCCCCGGCAGCCTTGATTTTGCCGGCGATATCGTCGAGCACATCAAGGCTCTCGATGGCGCACGGCCCCGCGATCATGGCCAACGACCCGCCGCCGATTTTGACCTTGCCGACCATCACGACCGTGTCGCGTCTTGTTGAATTCGCGGCTGGCCAACTTGAAGGGTTTCAAAATGGGCAATACTTGCTCGACGCCGGGAATTGCCAAGAGAGGCTCGGCCTGAAGCTTGCTTTCGTCGCCGATGACGCCGATGATCGTACGCAATTCGCCCCGGCTAAGGTGCGCCTTGAAGCCGAGCTCCTTGATCCGATCGATGACGTGCTCGACTTCCTGATCGGTGCTATTACCGCGCAACACAATTATCATTTTCAGAGCCTGTTGCAAAAAAGGGGACAGTCCCTCTCGCGGGCTTCAAATTTGGAACAAATGAGGCCCGCCAAAGGGACTGTCCCCTTTTTTGCAACAGGCTCTCATACTACCCGCTGACCGTCGCGATCGGAAACGATCCCAGCACCGCCAGATGTTCGCAGTGATCTTCCAACGTGGAAAGCACGCGCTTGACCTTGGGATCCTCGATGTGCCCTTCGAAATCGACAAAGAACATGTATGCCGGCTTGGGCTGCCGCGACGGGAACGACTCGATCCACGTCAGATTGACTTTGGCCTGCCTGAAAACGTCCAGGACGTTCACCAGCGTGCCGGGATTGTGACCCACTCGGAACATCATGGCCGTCTTGTCGTTGCCGGTCTTGGCACTTTCCTGGGTGCCGATGACGGCAAACCGGGTCTCGGTGTGCGGGAAGTCCTCGATATTCTGGAACAACATCGGCACATTGAAGTGGACAGCCGCGTGCCTGCTGGCGACAGCCGCGGCCCCCGGCTCTTGCTGGGCCAGCTTCACTGCCGCTGCCGTGCTCGAAACCTCAATGAGCTGAGCGTAAGGCACGTTTTTGGACAGCCAGTTACGGCATTGCGACAGTGCCTGTGGCTTGGTGTAAACGCGGCGGATCTGCTGCTGCTCGCAATTGGCACAGAGGTTGTGGTGAATGCTCAACCTAACTTCCGCCACAATACGCAGTTGCGGCATCCGCATGAACATGTCCAGAGTGTCGGAGACGCCCCCGTCGGTCGAATTCTCCACCGGCACCACGCCGAAATCGACATGGCTGCGATTCACTTCCTCGAAAACCGCCGGGATGCTGCCGACTCCGATGAACTCGACTTGCTGGCCGAAACGTTCCACGGCCGCCAGATGGCTGAAGCTGTACTCCGGGCCCAGGTAGGCGACCTTGAGCACCTTTTGCAGGGCCCGCGCCCCGCTCATGATTTCCCGGAAGACCGCTCGGATGGTGGACGGGTCGAGCGGCCCCTTGTTGTGCTCCAGAACACTCTGGTAAACTTCCTCTTCTCTCGCTGGCGAAAAGACTTCCGATCCTTGTTCGTTTTTGACTTTGCCGATGTCCGCCGCCAACGATGCCCGCTCGTTGACCAGTTTCAGGATTTGCAAATCCAGTTTGTCGATGGTGGTGCGGAGGCTTTTGAGGGCGGCAGGGGACCGGGTTGCAACTGCGTTGTCGGAATCGTTTTTTCGCGCCATGGAATGTCTCGTCGCGGGTAGAAATTGCGCAGTTCTCCGTCAATGTAGACGTGGCGACGCGGCTGTCAACGTATGCAAGGCGTTTCAAAGCCCTTTTTTGTTCCCCATTGTTGATTTTTGGAAGGTTTATGACAGCGCTGCCACTTTTGACGGCAAAGTAGGAGGCACACTCCGTGTGCCGTCAGCCAAACGGCACACGGAGTGTACCTACTACTTTCTGCCGGCTTGTCGCAGCTGGCTGCCAATTTGGCGGCGTCGTCTCAGTGTACAAAAAATCACATCCGATTCCTGAACCCCTTTGTTTGACGCAACTCTCTAACCAGGGACGACATGAAACCAATTGCCAGTCCCTTGTCAGGGCGGCACAGTTGTTGCATTAAAAACGAATACCAAGCCAATCGCGCTGACGCCGCGCACCCGAAAGGAGCCTGACAACCATGGCAGAAGAAAAAATCATCGGCATCGACCTCGGCACCACCAACTCCGTCGTCGCGGTCATGGAAGGCGGCGAAGTCAAGGTCATCGCCAACCAGGAAGGCCATCGGCTGACCCCCAGCATCGTCGCCTTTACCGATAAAGGCGACCGGCTGGTCGGCGACCCGGCCAAGCGGCAGGCGGTCACCAACCCGCGGCGCACCATCTACTCCATCAAGCGCTTCATGGGCCGGCGCCACAACGAAGTGCAAAGTCGAGGAAAAACTCGTCCCCTACAAGGTCGTCGGCGGTGCCAATGAGCTGGTCAAGGTCGACATCGACGGCAAGCAGTTCACGCCGCCGGAGATCTCCGCGCTGATTCTGCGCAAGCTCAAAGAAGCCGCCGAAAACTACCTGGGCCACACCGTGCGCAAGGCCGTCATCACCGTCCCCGCCTATTTCAACGACGCCCAGCGGCAGGCGACCATCGACGCCGCCCAGATTGCCGGGTTCGACACCGAATGGGAGATCGAAGGTCCAAGGACGGCAAGAAATCCAAGCAGCGCATGCGCATCATCAACGAGCCGACCGCCGCCTCGCTGGCCTATGGCCTGGACAAGAAGAAGAACGAAAAGATCGCCGTGTTCGACCTGGGCGGCGGCACCTTTGATATTTCCATCCTCGACGTCGGCGACGGCGTCTTCGAGGTCAAGGCCACCAACGGCGATACCCACCTGGGCGGCGACGACTTCGACCAGGTCCTCATCGATTACGTGGCCGACGAATTCAAGAAGCAGCACGGCATCGACCTGCGCAAGGACCCGATGGCCCTGCAGCGGCTCAAGGAGGCGTGCGAACAGGCCAAGAAGGACCTGTCGCAGCAGACCACGACCGACATCAACCTGCCGTTCATCACCGCCGACGCGTCGGGCCCAAGCACTTGCAGTTCGACTTGACGCGGGCCAAGTTGGAGCAGCTCGTCGCATCACCTGATCGAACGCTGCCGCGGCCCGGTCATGCCGGCCCTCAAGGACGCCGGCTACAAGCCGAAGGACATCGACGAAGTCGTGCTGGTCGGCGGCATGACGCGAATGCCGCGCGTGCAGCAGCTGGTGAAGGAAATCTTCGGCAAGGAAGGCCACAAGGGCGTCAACCCCGACGAGGTGGTCGCCATCGGCGCCGCCATCCAGGGTGCGCAGCTCCTGCTGGGCAGCAAGTCGGAAGTGCTGCTGCTCGACGTCACGCCGCTGTCGCTGGGCATCGAAACCCTCGGCGGCGTCATGACCAAGCTGATCGAGCGCAACACGACCATTCCCGACGACGAAGAAGGAGACCTTCTCGACCGCCGACGACAATCAGCCGGCCGTGACGGTGCAGGTCTTCCAGGGCGAACGGCCCATGGCGGCCGACAATCGTCTGCTGGGCCGGTTCAACCTGGAGGGCATCGAGCCGGCGCCGCGCGGCATGCCGCAGATCGAGGTGACCTTCGACATCGACGCCAACGGCATCCTCAACGTCTCGGCCAAGGACAAGAAAACCAGCAAGGAAGCAAGATCCGCATCGAGAGCTCGAGCGGCCTGAGCAAGGACGAAGTCGAAAAGATGAACCGCGACGCCGAGTCCCACGCCGACGAGGACAAAAACAAGAAGGAGCTAGCCGACGCTCGCAACGAGGCCGACGCCACCATCTGGCAGGTCGAGAAACTGATGAAGGACAACGCCGAAAAGCTCTCCGAAGGCGACAAGGCGCCGATCAATTCGGCCGTCGAGAACCTCAAGCGGGCCATGAGTGGCAACGACCCCGCTGGAATCCGCCAGGCTTTGAACAACCTGCAAACGGCAGCCCACGCCATGGCGCAGCACATTCAGCGCCAGGGTGGCGGTGCCCCAGCCCCGACGGCACCGCGGGTGGACGCCCCACCGGTGACGGTGACGGCAAGCCCAAGGATGACGTGATCGACGCGGAGTTTGAGGTCAAGAAATAAGCCGCTTGCGGCTTTGCGAAAAACAAGCCGCTTGCGGCTTTGCGAAAAATAAGCCGCTTGCGGCTTTGCGAAAAACAAGCCGCTTGCGGCTTTGCGAACTCCAGCACAAGGGCGCGTGTATTCTCCAATGCATGCGCCCTTGTGCCTTAATCAAGCCCGGGCAAGCTTTTGTTTGGGAGGCATATCGGCTGGCGCGTCCTGGAGGTCACAAACAATCACCTTGCCCAGAGCTAAAGCAATGCGATAAAGGGTTTCTAGCGTCGGATTGGCATGTGTGCCCGTTTCCAATCTGGAAAGTGCTGCCTGGTCAATCCCGGCGCGGTCCGACACTTTTGCCAGCGTAAGGCCCTGGCCGCTCCCTTTCCTTTTTGAGCGACGCCATCACTTGGTGAAGAAGCATCAACTCGCCCAAAGTTACAAATTCCTTATGACCGCCTTCTGCCAGGAGTTGTTTTGGCGTAGGCTTCTCGCGCTGGTAGCGTTCACGATCAGCACGCAGCTGGGCCGCTTCTTTCGGGGTTCGTTGTGATTTCCGATAAACGTGCTTAATCATCGCTTTTTTCTCCTTGGCGGAGGCACCTCATAGGCCGTGACGGGTTTAATGGTGCGCGGATTATCGTCCACATGCTCCCAAACCACTATTATGTGTTTGCCGGTTGCAGTCCATCCAAACGTGGAAGGTCGACCGCTGGAATCGCTGGGGACTGTCAAGTTTTTCGGGTTGCTAACCACGTCCCAAACTTCGTCTTGGGAAATGCCATGTTCCACGACGATGTGAACGAAGTTGCCATCTGCCTCGTCCTCAAGATCCCAAATTAGCAACGGCTCAAATGGCACCGCCTCGCAAAAGTCCTCATGCCGATAGGGCCGCGGCTGCCCCTTTGATATATAATACAATAGGATGGTATCGCAAACAAGCCAAACATCCGTGGCCCTGGCCCGGTAAATGTTATTGGTGCTAATCGGGGCTAACCACCGAACACACCCCACGGACCGACTGCATGACTGTCCTCTTGAGCGTACAAGGCCTAACCAAAGGCTTCGGCCCCCGCCCTTTGTTCACCGATCTGTGCCTCGATCTCGGCGCCGGCGAGCGTGTCGGCCTGATCGGTCCTAACGGGTCCGGAAAATCGACGCTGCTGAAACTGCTAGCCGGCCGTGACGAGCCCGACGCTGGCACTGCGTCGTTGCGCCGCTCGGCCCGCCTCTGCTATCTCGCCCAGGAAGACGCATTCGCTGCCGGACAGACCGTCCGCGACGTGGTGCTCGCCGCGCTGGCCGAGGAACCGCTCGACGATCATGAGCGTCAAACGCGAGCCGCCATTACCCTGACTCAAATTGGTTTCACCGACGTGGACCAACTGGCCGACGTGCTCTCGGGCGGCTGGCGTAAACGCCTGGCATTGGCCCGCGAATTTGCACGCCGGCCCGACTTGCTGCTGCTCGACGAGCCCACGAACCATCTCGATCTTCCCGGCATTGTTTGGCTGCAGCGCTTGCTTCGGGATGCACCGTTCGGCTACCTGGTGGCGACCCACGATCGGGCCTTTCTCCGAGCAGTCGCCGACGAGGTGATCGAGATCAATCGCTCCTTTCCAGGCGGCTGCTTCCGCGCCGCTGGGCCTTACGATTCCTTTATTGATCGACGCGAGGAGTTCCTCGAAGGCCAGCGGCGCCAGCAGCAGTCGGTCGCCAACCAGGTTCGGCGCGAGACGGCCTGGCTGGGCCGCAAGGCCGCCGCCCGCACACGCAAGGGCGCCTCCCGCATCGAAGCGGCAGCTCAGCGCCGTGACGAGTTGGCCGAGCTGAATTATCGCACTGCCGCCACCGGCGCTGCCGGAATTGATTTCGTCGGCACGGGCCGGCAAACACGCAAGCTGCTCACCGCGCCAGGCATCGCCAAATCTCTCGGCGGCAAACCATTGTTTTCCGGCATCGATGTGATGCTCTCCCCAGGCACCAAGCTCGGCCTGCTCGGCCCCAACGGCAGCGGCAAGAGCACATTGCTCCGCGTGCTGGCCGGCGAGATCGTGCCCGATGCTGGCACGGTGACGCGTGCCGAGGGCTTGCGATCCATCATGTTCGAGCAAGGCCGGGCCACGCTCGATCCGGCGGCGACGTTACGGCGAGCTCTTTGCCCCAATGGCGATACGGTCATGGTCCGCGAACGCCCCATGCATGTCGCGGCCTGGGCCAAGCAGTTTCTTTTCACCCCCGAGCAGCTTGACACTCTTGTCGGCGATCTATCCGGCGGCGAGCAGGCCCGCGTTCGCATCGCCCAGCTCATGGCGCAAGCGGCGGATTTGCTGGTGCTCGACGAACCCACCAATGACCTCGATATTCCGGCATTGGAGGTGTTGGAAGACAGCCTGGCGGAGTTTCCTGGGGCTGTCGTGCTGGTCAGCCACGATCGCGAGCTTTTGGACCGCCTGTGCACCGAGGTGATCGGTCTCGACGGCCGCGGCGGCTCGGCCCTCTACGGGAGCGTCGAACAATGGTTGACGGCCTACCAGCGCCAACAAACGGCACCAGGCAAGCGGCAGCCCGAAGCCAGTCAATCTGCCGCGCCCGCTCGCGCCGCAGCCGCGGCGCCGAAGCCTCGCAAACTCAGTTTTCGAGAGCAACAGGAGTGGGACCAAATGGAGGCTGCCATTCTTGCCGCGGAGCAAGCGGTGGCCGAGCGCCAGGCCGCGGTGGAGAACGCGGCACAGGGGGGACACGCGGCGCTGACCGACGCATGCCGATTGCTGGAGGAGGCGCACCGGGCCGTGGAGCGCCTCTACGCGCGTTGGCAAGAATTGGAAGCCCGGCGGCAGGGTTAGATGGTCACAAGGGTCGTATAAGTTCTATAAGACCTATATGACCACACTGCCTCAGCGTGGTTTGGTCCGATGAGCCGGCGCGGCACCCACCAGCTGCTTCGTGTCCTGGCCTGTCGGACAGTTCGAGCACATCGGACAGGTGCCGCAACGGGGTTCCTCATCCGAACAGTATTCGTAAGCAATGGCGCTTATCGTGTCGCAAAATGCCTGGCCCTTGGCCTTGGGCACCTGGTGTTCAAGGCTGGTGCGAATCGCTTCCAGATCGTCGGTTTCGTTTTCGATGACCGTCAGCCTGCGCAGAAACTCTCATGCTGGCGGCGTCCAGCGGGATGGCGTGGCCGCCCAGGCTGTGCTGAACCACGGACGAAACGACAAAGTCATTGGCAGCCTGGTAACGACTGAGCTGCTTGGCAGCCTGCTTGACGCCTTTTTTTTGCAGGCTTTCCAGGTCGAACGAGAAAGTCGTTTCGAAAACTTCCTGCAGGAAGTCGATCAATCGTTGCCCCCGGCCTTCGGCGTCGGGCAGGCAGGCGATCGACTCGGCCAGCTCGCGCGGCGAGCTGACGCGGATTTCATTCCAATCGAAGAAATCGTCGCGCAGAGCCCGATAGGCCTGGTCGGCAAGTTCACGAGTCACGCCCTCGCGGCAGATGGCGTAAAGGAACTGCTCCAGCACGGGCCGGGCTTCCGGCTCGCCATTGCGGGCCGCCTTGGCCGTGGCATTGATCAAATGCTGGAACACACGCTGTTTGGTGGTTGTCGTGGACATAATGCTTTCGATCACTCCTTGACTAGGATACCGATCACTTCCGGGTTTCCTCTTCGGCCGTTCCGTCGGCGGATGGAATGCAATCTTCACCTTCATCCTGGGCGGCAGCGCTGGGGGTTGCTTGCCGAGCGCCTCGTTGATCAGCGCGAGATCTCGATGCTGTTTTTCACGCCCTGGTCCAGCACAAACGCCAGTACCGGCGTGAAGCGGGTTTTGAGCCGGCTGGCCAGGCGCGATTGGACAAAGCCAGCCGAATGACGCAGACCGTGCATGCACAGGTCCTGGTCCTTGGGCGAGCCCATGACCGAGACGAACACCTTGGCGTGCTGCAAGTCGGCCGCGACCTCGGCGCGAGTCACGGTCACATTTTTTACACGCGGATCCTGCATCTCAAACAGGATGGTCTCACTGGCAACTTCTCGGATGACCTGGGCCACGCGTGCTAGTCGATGTTGTTTCATACGTCCATCTCCTGGCCGACCAATTCGGCCACTGGGTGTCTTCGCAGCGCCTCAACAATTTGGCCCAGGACCGTTTTCAAATGGTGTGCCTCGTTACTCACCATCGCGATGCCGAGCACCGCCAGTTGCCTGTTGTCGAGTTCATCCACCTCCGCTACCGACACATTGAACTCATTATGCAAACGATCCTTGATACTCTTGATCACCTGGCGTTTGTCCTTGAGCGACCTCGCTTCACGCAGCAACAAACGCACTTGCAGAGTGCCCACGATCATATTTTATCGCGAGGTCAGCGTTCCGCCGGCCTCGTATTCCAGTTTGCGCTGCACCTGCTCGATGCGGTACGCTTCGATGACGTCGCCGACCTTGATGTCGTCGTAGCCGGCGATCTTGATGCCGCACTCGAAGCCTTCGCGGACCTCGCCGGCATCCTCCTTGAAGCGTTTGAGCGAATCCAGGCCGGCGGTGCGGTCCGCCGGCGGGATAAATGACCACGCCGTCGCGGATCAGGCGGACCTTGGCCGAGCGCTCGATGTTGCCCTGCGTGACGTAACAGCCGGCGATGGTGCCGACCCGGCTGATCTTGAAGGTCTCGCGGACCACGGCCCGGCCCAGGTGGATCACTTCTTCCCTGCGGCTTCAGCTTGCCTTCCAGGGCCGACCGGATGTCGTCGGTCAGGTTGTAAATGATGTCGTACTCGCGAATCTGCACGCCTTTGTCCTCGGCCAGCGCCTGGGCCCGGTCGTCGGGCACGACGTTGAAGCCGACGATGATCGTGTCCTCCGGCGAGGTCAGGGCCAGCCAGACGTCGTTTTCGGTGATGCCGCCGATGGCCGCCTGGAGGATGCGGACGCGCACTTCCTCGTGCTGGAGTTTTTCCAGCTCCTTGCGTATCGCCTCGATGGAGCCGCGGAAGTCGGCCTTGAGGATGACCTTGAGCTCGGCGATCTTTTGGCCGGTCAGTTTGCTCGAGCGTCACCGGCGGCCGTTTGGTCAGCGCGGCTTCGACCTGCTTGCCCTTGCGTTTGTCGGCAATGTCGCGGGCGATCGTCAGTTCCGGCACGACCAGGAACGGATCGTCGGCGTTGGGCACTGACGTCCAGGCCGGTGATGCGGACCGGCACGCTCGGCCCGGCCTCGGCGAGCGGCCGGCCCAGGTCGTCGTACATCTGCGCGGACGCGGCCATAGGCGGCGCCGCACAGGACGACGTCGCCCCGGCGCAGCGTGCCTTCGCGCACCAGCAAGGTGGCGCGGACGCCCTCGCCCTCGCTCAGCATCGCCTCCAGGCAGGTGCCTTGGGCCGGCTTGTTCGGGATTGGCCTTGAGTTCCTTTAGCTCGGCGACGATGCGAAATTTGATCGAGCAGTTCGTCGATGCCCTTGCCGGTGGCGGCGCTGGTCTCGACGAACGGCACTGTCGCCGCCCATGTTGTCGGGGATCATGCCGAGGCCGTAAAGCTGCTGCCGGGTCTTGTTGAGGTTGGCGTTGGGCAGGTCGACCTTGTTGATGGCGACCACCAGGGCGACACCCGGCCGCCTTGGCATGGTTGATCGCTTCCTCGGTTTGCGGCATGACGCCGTCGTCGGCGGCCACGACGATGACGGCGATGTCGGTGACGTTGGCGCCGCGGGCGCGCATCTTGGTGAACGCCTCGTGGCCGGGGGTGTCGAGGAAGGTGATCGGCCGGCCGCCGTGGTCGACACGCCAGGCGCGGATGACCTGGGTGATGCCGCCGGCTTCGGTGGCCGCCACGTTGCTGCTGGCGGATGCGGTCCAGCAGCGATGTCTTGCCGTGATCGACGTGGCCCATGATGGTGACCACCGGAGCTCGGGGCAACAAGGATTCCGGCTCGTCGGCTTGCTTGAAGCTGGCCAGCAGCACTTCCTCGGCGTCGATGGGCCGCTTGATCTCCAGTTCACAGCCGTTTTCCAGGGCGAAAAAGGTCGCCAATTCTGGGTCGAGCGTGGTGTTGATGTTCGTGGTCCGCATGTCCAGGGCGTGCGTCTGCACGAACTTGAACAGCACGTCGGCAGCGCGCGATGCCGATCGCCTCGGAAAGGGAGCGCACCGTGATGGGCAGCACCACGGGAACGCGGCCCTTGCGTTGCTCGGTGGGTTTTTTCTTTTTGAGTTTGTGTTTGAGACTGCCGGAGCGCGGCCGTTCGAGCACGTCGAGGTCGGTAACGCCGCGCGCCAGCTGGACTTCCATTTCCTGGCTGCGTCCCTTGCGTTCCGCGGCGCGTTTGTTGCGTTCTTCCTGACGCTGTTTACGGCCGCTGACGCTGCCGGGGCGGTCCTTGCTGCTGCCGCCGCCCTTTTTCTTGCCGTCCCCGTCCTCCTCGTCATCTGGGATGGGCGGCGCCATCTCACCTTTCAGCGCCGCGGGACGCATAATGTCTTCGGGCGCAAGGGGCGTTCGCCGGCCTTTTCCAGGTCTTTCTTGGTAAAGGTCATCAGGGGCTGCTGGAACTTCTCAACCACCTTTTTGGGTTCGGGCGGTTTGGCGTGCCGCTGCGGGTTGGCGCTGCCCGCCGAGCCGGTATGGCGCAGCACGGGCCGATTGCCGCCGGGACGCAAGGTTCGCGGTGTACGATTGCTGTCGGCGGGCCTGGAACTGCTCAGATCCGGCACCTTGCTCTTGCCAGACGAACCAGGCGGCGCCCCTTTGGCGGGCGGGGTAATGTCCGGCGGCGCAGGAGCAAGCGGAGGTGAGGCCGGAGGCGGCGCGGGCGGCGCTGCACTGGCGGCGGGTTGCGGCACAACAGGTTCCACCGGTTTCGTCTCCACTGGCGCTGGCGGTGGCGAAGGCTTGTCGATGGCCTCGATGACTGCAGGAGTTGGTGTCACGGCAGGCGGTTCGGGCTGTGCGATGACAACCAGGGGCTCGGATTCGACTTCCAGAGATGCCGGGACAGCAATTTCGGGAGTCGGCGGCGCCGAGGGGACGGGTGGCATTGCCGGCTTGGCTGGGGTAGGCCGGCGCGTGTCCAGCGTTTGCACTTTACGCTGGATCACCGTGGGTATCACCGGTGCCGGTGGGCGCGTGGTTGCGCAGCACCCGCCGCGGATCCGCCGGGGCCCCGTTTGACCACGTCGATGATTTGGTCGCGCTGCTCTGGCGTGACATTGCTCAGCTGGTTCTTTAATTCAATACCATGCCGCCGGCAAAGGACCATGAGATCCTTGCTTTCCATGTCGAGTTCACGAGCCAGCTCAAAAACGCGCACCTTATCTTTTTGCAAGCGCTGCTCCTCTAAGATCATTTTTTGCGCCCTAACTATTTATTCTAACGAAAGGCCGTGTCTTGAAAAGGGGAAACGGCCTCAGTTGCTCGCTTCACCTGCCGCTGCCGCCGGCGGAGGCGCGGCATCTTCCGGTGCGGACTCGACCACGGCTTCCGGCTGGACAGCCGATTCTTCCTGGACCACTTCGCCGTTGTCAGGTCCAAACAACTGCTCAGCGGTGATTTTGTCCTCATCCGCGGGCGACGGCAATGTCTCGGGGAAAATGTCCGCGGCTGTTGCGCGCTTGAGCGGGCAGGTGCCGACCGCGCCGGGGGACCTTCCGAGCCCGACTCCGCCGCCAGGGCCTTGGCCGCCCTGGTCTCCACCTCCACGCGCTCCGCCGCCCCTTCCGCGAACGCGATCATTTCGTCCGCCTGCTGTTCGCTGACGTTCGACAACTCGGCCAACTGGCCGGGTTCAAGGAAGGTCAGGTCGTCGTACGACAGGAATCCTTCCTCGATGAACTTTTCCACAATTTCGTCGGTGACGTTGGGCAACTGCCTGAACCAACCCTCGGCCCGCTCGATGCCGCTGGCAAGCTCGTCATGGGTCATGATTTCGATGTCCCAACCGACCAATTTGCTGGCCAGCCGGACATTTTGGCCGCGGCGGCCGATCGCCAGCGATAGCTGATCCTCCTGGACTAACACAATCGCCCGACCAAGCTGCGAATAAAGAAACACCTCTTCGATGTTGGCCGGTTGCAGGGCGTTGGGAATCATAACCTGCAGGGAATCGTTCCAACGGACGATGTCGATGCGTTCGCCGCCCAGCTCATCGACCACGTTCTTGATGCGCGACCCGCGGACGCCGACGCAGGCGCCGACGCAATCAACCTTTAAGTCGATGCTGCTGACGGCGATTTTGGCCCGGTAGCCGGCCTCGCGGGCCAGCGCCTTGATTTCAATGGTGCGGTCGGCGATCTCCGGAATCTCATTCTCGAACAGCCGGCGCACAAAGTCGGGATGCGTGCGCGACAGGATGATCTTGACGCGATGGCCCATTTTCTTGACTTCCAGGACCACGGCCTTGACTCGCTCGCCGGTGTGATGTGTTTCTCCTGGGATTTGCTCGCTGCGAGGCAAAATCGCTTCCGTTTTGCCGAGACTAATGATGGCTGCTCCGCCTTCGTGGCGCTGAATGGTGCCGTGCACCAGTTCGCCCTTCATGGCCTGGTACTCGGTCAAAACGGCCGAGGATTCGGCTTCGCGGATCTTTTGAATCATCGCTTGCTTGGCGCTTTGGGCGGCAATGCGGCCGAGAACGGCGGGGTCGATCAGGTCCTCGCCTTTTTTGGCAACCATTTCGCCATTGTCACGGTCGATGGTGACGACGATGCCGAGCTGTTCCTCGCCGTAGTATTTTTCCATGGCCAAACGGACGGCAGACTCGACGGCCTCGAAGACCACTTCGCGCGGAATGTTCTTATCGTGATTGAGCTGGTCCACGAAGCGAAGGAACTCAGAGCCTTTCATCATGATCGTTGCCCCATATAAACAAAAAAAGTGGGTCCAGGCCCACTTGATGCTTCCGCGCATAACGCCGGAACGCACCTTACCCCTTAACTTGCCGGCCGGGCTGCGAGGGCCGTGCCAGTATTTCGATCAAAAAGATAGCCATTTTCCATTTGTATGCGCACCATTACTTTATTCCCTTGGGCCATTGTATCCATCAGACTGGACAAAGGGCAGCCCTCTCGCAACAAAACCGTCATTTCTTCATCGCCGTTAGCCAAAATCAACAAATTCTCGCGGCCCAGTGACTCGGCAAGGCGCATTTGCATTGGCCAGCCAGTGATGTTTTGTTCATTATTGACAAGTACATTTTCTGGTCGGATGCCCAAAGTCAACGGCTTGCCAGCCAACTTGCCCCAGCTCTCGACCAATACCGCCGGCACGGGCAGTCGGCCCGCGGCGGCGGCGAAACACAAGGCGCCGCCCGATGCCTGAATCTCCCCTTCGATAAAGTTCATCGGCGGCCAACCGATGAACCCGGCAACGAAGCGATTGACCGGCCGCTGGAACAATATCTCCGGCCGGTCCAGCTGCTGCAATCGCCCTTGATCCATCACGGCCACTCGGTCGCCGAGAGTAAGCGCTTCGATGGGGTCATGGGTAACGTACAGCATTGTCGCCTGAAGCTTTCGTTGGAGCAAGTGCAACTCCCGGCGCAAGGTCTGGCGCAGCCCGACATCGAGATTGCTGAGCGGCTCGTCGAGCAGCAAGACTCCAGGCTGCGCGCACGATGGCCCGGCCCAACGCGACACGCTGCTGCTGGCCGCCGGAAAGTTGGCCAGGGTAGCGGTCGAGAACCGTCTCCAAGCCCAGCAGGCGGGCGGCGGCGGTCACGCGTTGATGGCGCTCGGCCACTCGTTGCCGGCCGGCCGTGGTGAACCGCCGCCACCAACCGCCATGCCGCAGTTTTAGCGAAAAACCGAGGTTATCGAACACCGTGCGTTGCGGGTATAAGGCTGGGCGTTGGAACACCATTGCCAGGTTGCGGTCCGCGGGTGGCGTGTTATTCAAAACTCGACCGCCGATGCTAATGCTTCCCATGGTTGGTTGCTCCAAGCCTGCGATCAGCCTGAGGGTCGTCGTCTTGCCGCAGCCGGAAGGGCCGACGATGGCCAGCAATTCACCATCCGCGACTCGCAAGGTCAAGTCCCGGACGGCAACGGCGCCCGTGGGGTATTGTTTGGTCACATTTTCAAGCTGGACTTCGGACATTGGGGAATTTGCCTGTGGCGTGAACGAATGTATAATATCAATAGGAGTGTCACCGCAAAAAATACGCAAAGCAAATGCACATTGCTGGGCAAAATAGTAGGCCGAGCAGGAGTCCAACCCACGCTGTGGTGAGCCCAATGGACTTGCCGGGTTTGATCCTGGCCAATGCAAGCATTCCGAAGACAGTTCCCAGGAAGCACAATGCCAATGCGGACAGAATAATGAGTACAAGAACTTTGACGCTGGCTGGGCTTAGAAAGCCTCCCAGCCAGCCCAACACCAGGAGCCAGCCCAAACTGCTGCAAACAAAACTGACGATTGCCCAGGACGCATCGGCTTTCATTGCCATATCGCCATTGTATTGGAGCGCGAGGTAGCCCCCATGACCAACACCACGATTGCCGACCGTCTCCGCCAACATGCGCGAACTCGACACGGAACGCGGCAATCTGCTGCGCGTCCGCGCTTACCGCCGGGCGGCAGATCTGATCGATGAATCCGACGAACCCTTGGCGGCGCTGGTCGAGTCCGGTGGGTATCGAAACCTCCTGGCATTGCCTGGTATTGGACCGCACATCGCGCTGGCCATTGAGAGTCTTGTTCGCACCGGCCGTATGCCAGCGCGAGCGTCGCGCTCCGCGTGACAGTCACTAAAGTAGTAGGCACACTCCGTGTGCCGTTTTTGAGCGCAAACGGCACACGGAGTGTGCCTACTACAATAAATGCAATGCTGCTCCGCGTCCGCCACCTTCTGGAGATGATTCGCTTCAGCCACACGCTGTTTGCGTTGCCGTTTGCTTTGCTGAGCGCGGCCCTGGCGTGGCGGAGCAAAAACGCATTTGCCTGGCTGGATTTGGCCGGCATCCTGTTGTGCATGATTTTCGCGCGCAGCACCGCGATGGCGTTCAACCGGCTGGCGGATCGCCACTTCGATGCCCTCAATCCCCGCACCGCCAATCGCCATCTGCCGACCGGGCAATTGACTCCCGCCACAGTTTGGATTTTCACCCTGTTGTGTGCCGGGGGATTTGTCGCATCGACTGCTCTTTTCCTCGCGGCGGAGCCCGCCAATGCGTGGCCGCTGTATCTTTCGCTGCCAGTGTTGGCCTTCGTCTGCGCTTACTCATACACCAAGCGTTTCACCGCCCTGGCGCATTTGTGGCTTGGCATATCGCTGTTGCTGGCCCCGTTGTCCGCATGGATCGCCATTCGCGGCTTAAGCGACCTGGCCGTCCCCCTGGTGCTGGGCTTGGCGGTTTGCTTCTGGGTCACGGGGTTTGACATCATTTACGCCTGTCAGGACGCGGATTTTGACCGCAAGGCCAGGCTTGCGAGCATCCCCGCGAGGATCGGCGTGCCGGCAGCTCTGAAGGTCGCGTTGGCCTGTCATTTGGTAACCCTATGTTTGTTCGTGGGGCTGTATTTCGCCGCGATTCCCCTGCTGGGAAATGTCTACCTCTTGGGCGTGGCCGCGGTGGCCGTGCTGCTCCTTTACGAGCATTGGCTGGTGAAGCCGAACGATCTGACCCGCGTCAATAAGGCATTTTTCCAGGTCAATGCGATTATCAGCGTGGGTCTGCTGGCGGTGGTGCTGATCGACCTGGCCGTAAACGCGCATTGACCAGTAGAACGGAATTTATTCCGTTCCCCACGCGGCGTGCCGAACGGAATAAATTCCGTTCTACAGTGAACCTTGTTAGGCGGCAAAACCTGCCGTATCATGAAGGTATGCTGTCATTGCCGATCTACCTGGACAACAATGCCACCACACGCGTCGATCCGCGCGTGCTCGAGGCGATGCTGCCGTGGTTCACCGAGAACTACGGCAACGCCGCCAGCCGCCAGCACAGTTTCGGCTGGAAGGCGGAAGAAGCCGTGGATGCCGCCCGTGCCCAGGTTGCCGCGCTTATCGGCGCCGATGGCGCGAGATCATTTTCACCAGCGGTGCCACCGAAAGCAACAACCTGGCACTTAAAGGCGTCGCCGGCATGTATCGCCGCAAGGGCGACCATATAATAACAGTGGCTACAGAGCACAAGGCCGTGCTCGACGTCGCCCGGCGGCTGGCGCGTGACGGTTTCCAGGTGACGGTGGTGCCCGTGGATCATTTTGGCACAGTCAGCGCCCAGCAGATTGCCGAGGTCATGACGGATCGAACGATCCTGGTCAGCGTCATGGCGGCCAATAACGAAATAGGCGTCTTGCATCCAATCGCGGAAATTGGCAAACTCTGTAAGAGCCGCGAGGTATTATTCCATACCGACGCGGTCCAGGCGGCCGGCAAGGTGCCTCTCGATGTCGAGGCGATGGGGATTGATATGATGAGCCTGAGCGCTCACAAGATGTATGGCCCCAAGGGTGTCGGTGCTCTGTACGTGCGCCGGCGCAACCCGCACGTCAGACTCGATCCGCTGCTGGAGGGCGGCGGCCACGAGCGCGGCATGCGGAGCGGCACTGTCAACGTCCCCGGGGTTGTCGGCTTTGGCCGCGCCTGTGAGCTGTGCCAGGAGGTGATGCCCGACGAAGCCGAGCGGACGCGATCGCTCCGGGAACGGTTGCGGGAGAAACTGATGGATTCCCTGGACGGCGTTACGCTCAACGGCCATCAGACCCTCCGTTTGCCGGGAAATCTGAACGTCAGCTTCGCCGGTGTACAGGGCGAAGCGTTGATGACGGGCATGCGCCAGCTTGCGGTGAGCAGCGGATCGGCATGCACGTCGGCCAATCCGGAGCCGAGTTATGTCCTCAAGGCCCTTGGCGTCGACGACGACCTGGCCCATGCCAGCATCCGCTTTGGCGTGGGCCGATTTAACACGGCGGAGGAAATCGACTTCGCCGGTGAGGAAGTAATCCGCAATGTCCAGCGTTTGCGAGCGTTGAATCCTTTAACCCAACTTGTTTAGCCGCGGTCCGAGGGACCGTGCGTTTTCCACCAAAGGAGAGTTTTCCATGCCAATTACCGTTACGCCCAAAGCGGCCAGTGAAGTCAAAAAGATCATCACCGAGCAGCAGGAATCCAGCATACCGCCGGACTTGATGCCGACCTACAAGGCCCTGGAAGCGAACCTCGGCCGGCTGCCGAGCATCAAGGACATGGCCGACAAACTCGGCGTCAGCGAGGACGAGGTGAAAACCAAGCTCGGAGCCGGGGCCGCGGCGTTCGCCAAAATCCACTTGCGCATGCGGGTCGTCGGCGGCGGCTGCAGCGGCTTCCAGCACAAGCTCGACCTCGATCCGGTGGTGAACGAAAAACTCGACGAGGTTTTCGATGCCTTCGGCGTGCCGGTGGTTGTTGACAAACGCAGTTTGATGTACCTTGGCGACGCCACGGTCGATTTCCACGACGAAATCAATCGTCGCGGCTTCAGCATCACCAACCCCAGCGCCAAGAGCACCTGCGGCTGCGGCAGCTCGTTTTCGATGTAGTGGTTCGTGGGCGATTGGTGAAACGGCTATCACGCCATGCTTACACCGTGGAGTCGGGGGTTCGATTCCCTCATCGCCCAAGTCCTTGTTTCGCAAAAAATTGCGTCAAACAACACGGTATCGTGTACTGCTGCTGGTCGGCGGGGTGGTATCACACCCTTGCCGGCCTTTTTTGCTGTGAGGCTTGAATAGGCTGCATCATCGCCGCGCGCAGCCGCTGCATGTGTGCGGGCAACACCGTTGTTGCCAGCTCCATAAACGTGTGCTTGCATTGGTCAATGGGCATCGCGGGTCATTCCTAGCTTAGGTTTGTCATGTTTGGTAGCATGTTGTATGCACAAGGTATCCTTGTCGCTCATGCGTGCGCAACAAACGTCGTTGTCGCTCACGAAATACGTTTTGTGATCGACAAGACTATTTGTCGCTCATCGGTGAGCATCAAAAACGACCCGTCCTTCAGTAATGTTCAGGAGCTCAGAAAACGCGAAGATGGCAGGCCGTCGGCCACGGCTTTTGCGCAACGTCTTCAACAGCCTGCTTTTAGTCAAAACGCCGAGAATCCGCCGAGCTGTCGGCGCTGGGATCTTGGATTGCTCAATCAAGTCGGACGCATTGAAAATCGGCGTATTGAAGATGTAATTCTGAATGGTTCGGAACTTCCCGCGCACTTTGTCGTGACCACGCACGCCCGACACCAGCGTTTCGTGAATCGCTTTAATAAGCCGATTGCACAGCGGCAAATCGGCCATCATTTCCGTGGCCTGTCGCATGGCCCGGCGGTAATTCAAGACCTCTTCGATGTCGGCTTTCTTTTCATCGTCAATAGCGCTGCCGGCACCTCCCGCTTCATACTCCAAAACCTCGCCCATGGTCGCCTGCGTACCCTCGATCCGCGATGACAGGACAGCTTCCTGCGTGGTCAATAGGGAAAGAAGTACGGCTGCATTCGGAATGGCCGTGAGTAAGCCATCGTACCGAGCAAGAGCAGCATTAGCAGCTCCCAGTAAGGGAACGAGCCGCTCCCAAACCAAGTTCTGCGGCGGGAACTTGTCCGTGTGATACGTGACCGGTCCGGCCATCAAGCTCTCCTTGCACTCCACCATCACAATCAAATCCAGCACGCATTCACGCCACCGCCTCCACATACTCGATTTCCGGCACATGCTTGCGCAGTTCCTGCTCGATTCCCACGATGACTGTCATGATGGTCGACGGGCACGCCATGCACACCGTGCCCAGGCTAATCCGAACGACGCCGCCATTTGACATCCAGCACTGTCATGGCGGCCCCGTCCATCGCCAAGGCAGGCCCAACCTGCTCCGCCAAAACGCGCGCAATTCTAGCCTTGAGCTCGCCGTTATCGGTGGCATCCATTTGCATCTCCAGCTTCAAAAACTATTTGCTCAGCTGACCGAAGAACGCCGCCATTTTGCGTGCGGGACATGCAGGGTCGCGAATTTGATGGTTTGATCGCCCCGACGAAACTCGACCGCGAACACGTCATTCGCCTCGCACACCAGCGCTCGTTCAACAAAGCCATTGTTTTCCAACCAGTCGAGCAGCTCCTCGGCCTGGCGCAGCGTCAAGCCGCTGACGTGAGATAATTCGGTCTTGGTGCTGGCCATGATAGCCGGAAACGCCGACACCGGCCGGTCAGCAGGCAGGACGGATGTGGCGGGTGAAACTTGCGAAGCGGGATAGGACCCTGTTGCCAGGCGCCGCTTTCGATGCCGCAACGACAATGCGACGAAACATCCTACCATTAAGGCTAAAAAAGCCGTCGCGATTGAAATGACCAGAAATGTCATGACGGTGACCCCAGTCCAGGGAGAGACGGGTCGCTTCTATTGTGATTATACACCGGAGCAATGGCAAAAAGCGAACCGCCCTTTGGCAGATCCTTGACCGGCATGGCCCCCTTTTTGCATAAAATCTAAGATCAATACGCCACTGGCGTTAATAGTACCATAAACAGATTAGTTTGCGAAGAGTAAAAATCGCCATGCTCGATCCGGTTCGGCAAGAAGTCATCGCCCTGGCCCATACGGTCGTCGTCAAAGTTGGCACCAATGTGCTGACCGGGGCGGACGGGCGTCTGGCGCCAGACCGTCTGCAGGCGCTTGCCGACCAGGTGCAGCGACTTCGCCAGGCAGGGCGCAAGGTCGCCCTGGTTAGCTCCGGAGCGATTGGTGCGGGCGTGGGCCGGCTCGGTCTTGGCAAGCGCCCGACCGATCTGCGCCAACTCCAGGCATGTGCCGCCGTGGGCCAAAGCTTTTTGATGCGGGCCTACCAGGAATGCCTGACGCCGCATGGCACCCACACCGCTCAAATTCTGCTGACCGCCGGCGATTTCGACCATCGCGGCCGCTATCTCAACGCTCGCAACACCATCCTCACCTGCTTTGAATGGGGCGTGCTGCCGATCATCAACGAAAACGACACCGTCAGCGTCGCTGAAATCCGTTTCGGCGACAACGACCATCTGGCGGCCATGGTGACAAACCTGCTGCAGGCTCCCTTGCTGGTGCTGCTGACCAATGTGGACGGCCTCTACGCCGACGACCCCCACACCAATCCGCAGGCAAGGTTGTTGGCGACGGTGCCCGAAATTGATGGCAAGGTGTTGGACATGGCTGGCGCCAGCAAAAGTGCCCTGGGCACCGGCGGCATGCGCAGCAAAATCCGGGCGGCCCGCCTGGCGACCGCCGCGGGGGAATCGGTCATCATGGCCAATGGATCGAAACCCGGGATCCTGGACGCCATTTTCGCCGCCGAACCGGTCGGCACCGTTTTCCTGCCCCACGGCAGCACGGTGCCCGCGTGGAAACGTTGGCTCGGTTACACGGCCCAGCCCAGGGGACACCTGGTTCTTGACGCCGGTGCGTGCGCGGCCGTGCGCTCCAAAGGCCGTAGCCTGCTGGCGATTGGCGTGGTGCGTGTCCAGGGGAGCTTCGCCAAGGGCGACGTCGTTGCCTTGTGCGATGCCGACGGCGTGGAATTCGCACGGGGTCTGTCGAATTACTCGGCGGCCGATGCGAGCCGAATTCTGGGCTTGCGGACGGAGCAAATCGCTGAGGTGCTCGGCGCCGTTCCGTATGAAGAGATGGTCCACCGTGATAATCTGGTGGTCGTGGTGTAATGGTGATAGAGGGGAACGTCCTATGAAAACGTGGTTGCTCCAATCCGCATTGGGAATCGACAATCTCACCTTGGCGGATCGGCCGGATCCCAAGCCCGGTCCAGGTCAGGTGCTTCTGAAGATGCGGGCCTTTTCGCTGAATTATCGCGATCTTTTGGTGGTCAAGGGGCTTTATAACCCGAAGCTGAAGTTGCCCATGGTGCCGCTTTCCGACGGCGTCGGCGAAGTGGTGGCGCTGGGCAGCGGCGTGAGCCGGGTCAAAGTTGGCGATCGCGTTTGCCCGCTGTTCATGCAGCAATGGTTGGCCGGCGAGGTCGATGACGCCAAGGCCCGTTCCGCCCTCGGCGGCGGCAATGACGGGGTGCTGGCCGAATATGCGGTTTTTCACGAAGACGGTATCACGCCGGTGCCGGCCCACCTTAGCGATGCCGAGGCCGCCACGCTGCCATGCGCTGGGCTGACGGCATGGCATGCCCTGATCACAGAGGGAAAGTTGGCTCCAGGCGATTGGGTGCTGGTTCAGGGCACGGGCGGTGTGTCGCTGTTCGCCCTTCAGTTTGCTCGTCTAGCGGGCGCGTGGTGATCGCCACGTCGAGCAGCGATGACAAGCTAACGCGAGCCATGTCGCTAGGGGCCAATAAGTGCATCAATTACAAAACCTCGGCGGAGTGGGGCGACACGGCCCGTGGATTCGCCGGCGGAGTTGGTGTCGATCATGTCGTCGAGGTCGGCGGCTCCGGCACCATCGGCCAATCGCTCCGAGCGGTACGGCCAGGCGGGCGAATCAGCCTCATTGGCGTGCTTGCCGGCGGCGGCGCCTTCAACCTGACGCCGATCTTGATGAAGAAGATTTGTGTCCAGGGGATCTTCGTCGGCAGCCGCGAGATGTTCGAGGCGATGAACCGCGCTATTGGACTGCATCAGCTGCGACCGGTCGTCGATAAGGTGTTCGCGTTCAAGGAAGTAAAGGAAGCACTCCGCCACATGGAGAGCGGAGCCGCATTTCGGCAAAATCTGCATTGCGGCTTGGTAATGGCCTGTCCGCAAATCGGTTTCGAGTGCTTCGTTTAACCAGGCAACGGCGACGGCGTGCGTCGTGTGCCACCGCCGCCGTTGGCTCTGGGTTAAACGGTATCTCTCAACCCAGCAGCAAGCTCGGCTCCCAACCGACACGTTCGGCGGAGGCACGCAGCTTTTCCAGGGCCCGATTCTGAATCTGCCGGACCCGCTCCTTGCTGATGCGGAGCAAGGTGGCCGATCTGGCGCAGGCTGTGCGTGCCGTTGCCCGTCAGACCAAAGCGCAGGTCGAGCACCTTGCGTTCGCGAGGCCGCAGGTTTTCCATCAGGAATTGCAGCGCTTCCTGGCGTTCGGTGTTGCGGCGAACGGTAGTGCTTTCGTTGTCGGGCATCGCTTCGGTGAGCTTGAAATCGCTGTCGTCGTCAAGGACGGCATTGAGCGACACCGGCGCCCGCGTGGCGGTCTGCAGGTGCGTCAGGTGCTCCAGGCTGCTGCCGGTGCGGGAAGCAAGCTCTTGCGGGCTGGGCAGATGCTTGCCGCCGTGTGCCAGCGCCTCCGATTCCTGCTGCAGCAGACCGAGCTCCTGCAGGTGATGCGGCGACAGGCTGACCAGATGGCTCTGGCGGGCCACGGCGATCTGCAGCGTTTGCCGAATCCACCAGGTGGCATAAGTCGCCAGGCGGGTGCCGTGGCTGACGTCGAAGCGGTCGATGGCCTGCATCAAGCCGCAAACCGCCTCTTGCAGCAGATCGGCTGTAGCCGAGGGCGTGATGGCGGAAACGCTTGGCGACGTGGGCGGCCAGGCGGATGTTGGCCGAGGCCAGGCGATGTTTGCAGTGGATGTAGCGATCGTGAACGCGGCGGACGTGCGACGTTTTCGCGCGCATCGTTATCGCAGTAATCGCGAATGAACTGCGCCATCGGCCACGGTTCGAGCGGCGGGCGATGAGCCCGCAGCCGCGGAAAGTGCCGAATCAGCAACCTGACCAGCTCGCTCTTGTGCTCCCAGAATTGGGCGAGCAACTCGCGTTCTTCTTCAGGCGTCAAGAGGTCTGACGAGAAGATGGTGGTGGACGGGTTGGTGGAATTAGTAACAACTTCCTCTGGCGCCACCTCTTCGGCGCGCTTACGACGTTGCGTCTTCATTGTCTGCCTTCCCTAAATGTTTGGCTTGCGGAATCCCAAACCCACGCATTCGTGGACTTGTTGCCGACCCAGGCCTCTGCGGGCCGGCGAACCGCACATGCGACAAGGTGCGAGGAAACTGGCGAGCATTCCCTCGGTCCGTGTACCTTGCGCAGAATGGCGGTCGTCGTTCTCCAAATACCGGCGACTGCACCAACAGAATATTTGCCTTCCAGACAAACAAAACCACCCGCGCTGGTTACGAAATTCCAGTCAGCGGGTTTTCCCCTATCGCCGCGTGGATTGTAAAGCTCTCGGCGCGACATTACAAGCACTATCTCAGAAAATTGAGAATTTTTCTTGAAGATTTCCGAAAGCCTGTTTTGATCGGCACTTCCGTCAGTGGATTTTTTGCTTGCACACGGCCTGCCGGTGGTTTACTTTCACTTCGGCCCTTTTGATTTCCAAATTCCTTCAATCAGGATTCACCATGAAAACGGCAACCCTGCTCTCCGCTCTGGCAGCTGCGTGGCGCTGCTGCTGCCAGTCGTTGCTCAACCGCCTCAACCAAAGGGAACCGAGGTCGGCAAGATCGAACGCCTCGATCCCCTTTTCGACAAATTGATTCCCAAGGACGCCAAGATCATCAAGGTCGCCGAGGGTTTCAAATGGGCCGAAGGTCCCGTCTGGGTGCCGGCACAGGCCTGCCTGCTTTTCTCCGACATCCCCAACAACGTCGTCAACAAATACACCGCCGCCGACGGCGTCAAGCCGTTTCTCAAGCCCAGCGGCTACACGGGCGCCAAGGACCGCGAAGGCGAACCCGGCAGCAACGGCCTGGTCCTCGATTCCGAGGGCCGGCTGTGTCTGTGCGAGCATGGCGACCGCAGAGTCACCCGTATTGAAAAGGACGGCAAAAAGACCGTTCTCGCTGACAAATTCGAGGGCAAACGCTTTAACAGCCCCAACGACCTCGTTTTCAAATCCAACGGCGATCTGTACTTCACCGATCCTCCCTACGGCCTGGTGAAGCAGTGGGACGATCCCGCCCGCGAGCTCGACTTCTGCGGCGTTTACCGCCTGACCAAGGACGGCAAGCTCTCGCTCCTGACCAAGGAAATGACCCGGCCCAACGGGCTCGCTTTCTCCCTCGATGAGAAAACCCTTTACGTCGCCAATTCCGATCCGGTCAACGCGGTGTGGATGGCCTTCGACGTCAAGGCGGATGGAACGCTCGGCAAAGGCCGCGTCTTCGTCGATGCCGGTTTGTGGGCCGGCAGGAAGGATGGCCTACCCGATGGCATGAAGATCGACGTGCACGGCAACATTTTCGCCACCGGACCCGGCGGTGTCTGGGTCCTCTCGCCCGAGGGCAAGCAGCTAGGCTATATCGACCCGGAAGTGGCGACCGCCAACTGCGCCTTTGGCGAAGACGGCAGCGTTCTCTACCTGGCCGCCAATCACTGGATCTGCAGGGTGCAAACGTCGACCAAGGGGAAGCTGTTCGCGAAGTGATAAAAAAAGACCTCGCTGACGCTTCGGGTTGATATCTCACTAACCCGAAGCGTCGGCGAGGAGATCCTTACCGCGGTCCGTAGGCCGACTGCGGCAACTGTGCGCCGGACCTCGGCGCAAGGCCGCTGAAATCGTCCGGAAGGGCTAACTGATCACGGCCCCGGCTTTCCTGCTCGGGGATAGATACCCGCGGGTCATCGATCTGCGGCTTCGGCCGGGCCTGAAACGGGCCGGCAATGTTCTGGCACCCGGTCAACGTCAATAGTCCCAGGAATAAAAGTTTGCGCATCTTATCAGCATCCTTTCAAACAATGATGTCATGTCGCCGATCCATCGGTCACTGCCGCATGGCATATTATCGGAGCATGCGCCGCGTGTCTGCCTTTGGCCACAAAAAAACCGCTTGCCTGTGACCCATGGCACCTGTTGGCGGCGTCAAAAGCGGCACGGTTTACTCATCCTCGCCAGTTTAGTCCCCGCGCGGACCGTCATGACTACACTAACCGCATGCGATTGCTTGGTCACTCAACCCCACGGGACAGACAGTCATGACCTTCGGCGGCTCCTCCCATCCCGATCCTGATGACTTTTTCTCCGACACGCGCATGTCGTTCGGCGACCATCTCGAAGACCTTCGCAGTCATCTTTGGCGAGCCGTCACGGGTTTTGGCGTGGCGCTGATTTTCGGCCTGCTCATCGGCCAACCGGTGATGCGTTTCCTTTGCTTGCCCGTGGAAGAAGAGCTGCAGGAGTATTGGGCCCGCTATTATCAAAAGAAAAACAACAAAATCAAGGAGGAACTGCTCGCTGGAACCTTGGACCAGGGAGAGCCGCTCCCGGTCAAAATCAGTGTCAGCAAATCAGAGATGATGAAGGTGCTGGGTAATCTCGGCATCAAGGACCTGGCTCAAAGCGAAAGGGCGATTGGCGAGCAAGGGATCGTCGTGTCCGCCCAGATTACCAATCCCATCGAGATGCTGTCGACTGCCAAACTCGCGGAGAAAATCGTTGGCAAGAAGCCCTCTCTTGCAACACTCAATGCTCAGGAAGGCTTTCTCGGCTATTTCAAGGTGAGCATGGTGGCGGCGTTTGTGCTGGCCAGCCCGTGGATTTTTTACCAACTCTGGTCCTTCATCGCTGCTGGCCTATACCCGCACGAAAAGCGTTATGTCAATGTCTTTCTGCCGATCAGCATGGGCTTGTTCCTCATCGGCTGCGTCCTCTGCCAGTTTTTTGTCATCCCCAAGGCCATCGGAGCATTGCTCTGGTTCAACGAATGGCTCGAGCTCGAGCCCGATTTTCGTTGGAACGAATGGCTAGGTTTCGCCATCTTCATGCCGGTGGTGTTCGGCCTGGCTTTTCAGACGCCCCTGGTGATGCTGTTCCTGGAGCGGATCGGCATCTTGACGGTCGAATCGTACCGAGCGAAACGCCGCATCGCCTGGTTTGCCATGACGGTCATCGGCGCCTTGCTGCTGCCCTCGACCGACGTTCAGAGCCTGCTGATGCTTTGCGTGCCGATGTGCATGCTGTATGAGCTGGGCATCCTGGTATGCGTGTTTCTGCCCAAACCCCCGGCCTTCGACGCGGATGCTTCGGAAACTGACGAGCTGATCGAGGTATGAAATCCACACCAACCCGAAGCGTAAGCGAGGGAAAGTAGTAGGCACACTCCGTGTGCCGTCGCCGACACGGCACACGGAGTGTGCCTACTACTTTCGGTTTAGTATGGGTTTTCACGTTTCGATGGGCCAGATCTGCACCCCGAAGCCGTCGAGGTCGATGTCTTCGCCCTTGTCCGGCTCGCCCGGCTCACCGTGATCGAGGCCCAGGCGCAAAAACGCCCATGTGCATGCCGTTTCGCCGGCGTGATCATACCCGTTGGCGTCCGTGTTGGCCTCGATCATCCAGCGCCACGAACGCCGTTCGCCGTTGCCCGGTTCGGCGTCTTCCTGCCAGCCTTTGAGCACCCGGCTGATGCCTTGCAAGGCGTTTTTCCAGGCTTTGGGGTCGTTGATGGTCAATTGCATGCCGTCGGGGAACTGCTCATGCGGCTCTTTGAGGCTTTTGGCCACCACCTCGAACAAACGATGCTCCACGGCCGTGGCGCGCCACGGCGACCAGAGGTGCACGGTGACCTTGGGGGTGTCAAACGCCAGGCCGAAGAAATCGATGCGCATGCGGCTCCTTTATTTGCTGGTGATTTGGCTCCTTGTCATCGTATCGCATGCGCCGCCAATCAACAGCTGAAAATCTGTTTGCAACGCAGCCCGCTTGCCTTTACATTCGTAGCGTCGGCGCAACTGCCGCCGGCCGAAACAGCGCGATCCGTCAACCGGGAGATGTTTCATGGCCCATGCCATTGGTACCACGCCAACCGCGACCCCGCCGCTCGGCATGACGCTGCGGCTCAAGCTGTCGGTGATGATGTTTTTGCAGTTCGCCATCTGGGGGGCGTGGTTTGTCTTTCTGGGCAACCACCTGATTAACATCTCCGAGGAAGCGTTCACCGCCGATTGGATCGGGGCCATTTATGGCACCATGGCGCTGGGCACCATTATCGCACCACTGTTCGTGGGCCAGATCGCGGATCGCTTTTTCGCCAGCGAAAAACTGATGGCGGTGCTGCATCTCATCGGAGCGGGACTTTTGTACTGGATGGGAGAAATCACCGATCCAATGACCTTTTACTGTGTGGCCCTGGCCTATGCCCTGGTTTATTCGCCGACCCTCGCACTATCCAATTCCATCGCCTTTTCCCACATTCCCGATGGCAACCGCGATTTTCCAGGGCTGAGAGTATTAGGCACCATTGGGTGGATAGTCACCAACCTGCTTTTCACGGGCTTGCTTTGGCTCAACACGAGTCTGCATTTGGCGGTCCTGGCCAGCCCATTCCCGCTCGCCGCTTTGTTGTCCCTGGCGTTGGGCATCTTCAGCCTGGCTCTGCCCCATACGCCGCCGCCTGGAAAGGCTGGCGACGCCCTGCCGTTCCTGAAAGCTCTAGGATTGTTCAAGGATTTCTCATTCGCAGTCTTTTTTGGCGTTTCCTTCGTCATTGCTATCGTGCAAGCGTTTTACTTCACGTTCATCGGCACCTTCCTTGAAGCGGGCGTCCATGTTAACGTCAATAATGTCAGCGGCCTCACGACCATCGGGCAAATCGTCGAGATGGTACTATTGCCGTTTTTGCCCTGGTTCTTGCGTCATTGGGGGATGAAATGGGTGCTGATGGTAGGCATGCTGTCGTGGGGCATTCGCTACTTCCTATTTTCGGGGTACGCTCAAGCGGACGTTGCTGCACTATTTCCACTGGTACTGCTTGGCATTGCTTTGCACGGGCCGTGCTTCGACTTCTTTTTCGCGGCTGGCTTTATTCATGTCGACAACAAGGCCCCGGCGGACATCCGCGGCAGCGGTCAGGCACTATTCACTTTCCTGACCTACGGCGTCGGCATGTGGATCGGGAACAGCCTCTGCGGTAAATTGGCTGGTTACTTGACCGACGAGGCGACCAAGGACAAGAATTGGGCCGCATTCTGGTTTGTCCCCGGCCTTGGCGTGCTGATTTGCCTGGTGATTTTCGTTCTCTTTTTCCGCGACGCCGGCAAGTCCAAATCTTTGGCGATAGGGGTAGGGAGAGCCGATTGAATTCGGCTCCCCCTCCCTCCGAACCGGACGGGCGGCTTTCCCGCATCCGGCTCTCCGGTTGATAGTCTTACCCGCTAGGGGATTGACGAGCCGCAGCGTAGGCTACTTCAAGGGAGAAGTACCCTTGCCCGGCAAAGAAGGCATTGGGCCAGCGCTGATGATCCCGTCCCCGACCGCGGCCACGACGGCCCGCACGCTTACGGAGTATACTCCGCAACCGCATGCGCACCCACTTGTCCACGGAGAGGAACGTAGGCCGACAACTGTGCTGGAAGTACCCAAACCAGCCGTGGAGCGTCCGGTTCACATCCTGAATGATAACCATCAGGCTGCGGCCATTCGCTCGGGTCGTTTTCGCTCGAATCGTGTCCTTGAGCTTTTGCATGCTTTTCTTCCGGGGCCAACGGGTCAGGCGACCCTGCCGCGTGGTCTGAAAGTGAAAGCCCAAAAAGTCAAAGCCATCGACCCGCACGTCCACGATTTTGGTCTTGGTTGGGTGCAGCGTCAGACCCGCGACCTCGCACCATTGACGCACTACCGTCAACGCCTGCTCGGCCTCGGCCTGGCTGCGGCATAAAATCACGAAATCATCCGCATACCGCACCATCTCGTATCCCAGGCCCGCCAAGTGGTGGTCCAGAGGATTCAGATAAATGTTGCTCAGCAGCGGACTTAGCACCGCTCCTTGAGGCGCCCCGGCCTCGGGTTCCCATTCCTGCATGCCGTCAAGTATGCCGGCCTTCAGAAAGGACTCGATCAGTCCGAGCACCCGTCGGTCCGCGATGCGTTCCCGCAACCGGTTCATTAACCGCTCATGCGGGATCGTGTCGAAGTAACTTTTCAGGTCGGCATCGACCACGTACACGTGACCTTGTTTCAAGAGTTCGTCCACCCGCCGCAAGGCGTCTTTGCAGCCCCGTCCGGGCCGAAAGCCGTAGCTGTGCGCTGCAAACTCCTTCTCGAAAATCGGCTCGAGTACGTGCCGGACCGCCCCTTGTACAACGCGGTCACGCACCGTGGGTATGCCCAGCGGACGTTGCTCGTTGCTCCCCGGCTTCGGAATAAACACCCGCCGGATTGCTTGTGGTTCGTAGGAACCATCCTGCAACGCCGCCGATAGCTTCGCCACGTTCGCGTCCACATCGTCGATAAAGGCTTCGGCCGTCACGTGATCCACGCCCGGAGCACTTCGTTAGCAGCCACTTTCCCAGCTGCCGCCCGCAGGTTCCGCTCCGCATACACCTTGTCGTTCAGGCTAAACCATACTCCTCCTTTGACGCCCTCTTCGAGCGCTGTCAACATGCGTTCCGTCCATACCGCAGGTTCCGTCCATAGCCAGCGGCTAAGAACGTCTCCGCCTTGCGTAGCCTTTGCAGGCACTAACGACGGTGTTGTTTCCCGTGGTGCAGTCATCACGCATCCATCTTCCTGCGTCCCTTGGCTCCACCGGCATTACCCGGCTTCGTCGCTACTACGGACGCTCTGACTCCTGTGCAGCCGGCGAAGGCCGTCCTTAACCGCACAGGCCTCACGGATTCATGTACCAAGCCGTCCCAACGTCCTGTCTCCAACCACCCGGTGCGCCCGACCGTCGCTGTTCACGATGCCGTCCTCTGTTAGCGCGGTCGGCTTCCACGATCTGCCCTCGATCAGGCGTTTGGCCCCGGGCTTCGTCGTCGTGGTCTGGGTTTTGCCTTTAGGGTGCAGGCTCGCCGCAATCACCAGGCCGAATCGAGTTCGCTTTTCTACAGGCCGCTGGTTCACCTCCGGTTGCTCTCCACCTCCCCTCGCGGGGACGCAGTTACCTTCAGTTACAAACTTGAGGACCAGGTCTGAAGGAGACTCTCACTCCTCAGACTCGGTACACTTTCCGTCGCACACCCCTGCCAGCTTGCCCGGCAGGTGAAGAAGTTCGGTAGCTAACAGGGATGGCGGCGAGGCGGGACGGCCCCTGCCGGCTTGTCCGGCAGGTGAAGAAGTTTTGGTGCTACGAGCTTCGCAGCGGGCATTCCATGTACTTAGCCGCCGAACTTCTTCACCTGCCGGACAAGCCGGCAGGGGTCGAAAACCGTGGCGGGGTGCGATGTTAGCCGTCGACCTTCTTCACCTGCCGGGCAAGCCGGCAGGGGTCGAAAACAAGGGTGACACGCTTTACTGCGCTCCAGCGTAAACGTCACCAGCCGCGGCTCGTCGCCGGCCTGCTGATAGTCCTTCGGCAACTGCAGGCGCAACGGCTCGCGATTGCGCCCGGCCTCAAACGTGCCCTGGGTCAGGTCGATATAAGCCTGCACCTGGGGATTCTCGTCCGCCGCCGGGCCGGTCACACGCAAGGTCACCTTGCCCGCGGCCGGCGTTGGAAACGTCGGCTTCCACGGGAAGTTGGCCGGGCACAAAAAAGCAATCGGCACATCGGTCAATTCATAGGTTCGCTGGCGAGGATGCAGCCGGCATTTGAACGCCACGGTGGCGGGGCTGCACTGGATGGCCCGGCCGTCGATCTCCTTGACCAGGGCGATTTCAGCCCGCAATTGCGATTCATTGGACACCGTTGTCTCCGGCGCGGGCGGCAGCGGAAAGGGCTGCGTCGGAATCGTTCGCATTTGGTCCACAATATCCTGCGGGCCGCGAACCAGCACCATTGCCGGCTCCACCTTGATCTGGCTGATCCGCCTTCGCCGACGCTTTCCAACCGCACCGGCACCAGACGCTCGACGATTTTGTGCACCGTCACCGGCACCGTGTTGTGCCCCTCGCACAGCACGACCGACACGCCGGGCGGCACCACCAGGTCGCCTGGCTCGATGCGGACGGTCTCGCGGTAACTACTTTCTGCTTGTTTCTCTTCCGGCACGTTCACTGAGGAATTGACGTGGATGGCGCCGTGCTGCAGCTGGCTGCGCAGCTCGCGGATGCGCGACGGCGGCCCAGCGAATGACACCATCACGCGGCCGTTGCCGGCGGTATCCACCTCGTGCCGGCCAAGATCTTCCATGGCGAGCGCGACATGGACCGGAATGAGCACGTCGTCGATGGTTTCCTGATGCCGGCTGCGCCGTATAGCCAGCACAGGAACGCCAAACTAAGCGCCACCCCGGCTTTGAGCAGGAAATTGCGAAAAGCAGTGATCCACAAGGAACTTAACTCCTATGGGACGAATGGGACGCATAAGACCTATGCGTCGTAATCCTACGCCACTTTCCGCAAGGCCGGCACGCGCAGGCGCTCAGCATCGCCGCCAGCCGCCTTGACAGATTCTCGCGCGGCACCGGCTCCAGGCGGCCTCCCACCGCCAGCGTAATCCGCCCCGTTTCCTCGCTGACCACCAGCACCACGGCGTCCGTTTCCTCGCTCAGCGACAGCGCCGCCCGATGCCGCATTCCCAGGTGGCTGCCGGCTCGTCCGCTGGCCCGGCCATCCTGCACATGCAGCGGCAGCTGACAACCCGCCGCCGTCAGCCGGCCGTGACACAGGATCACCGCCCCGTCGTGCAGCGGGCTGCGCGGACTGAATAACGTTTGAATCAGCGGCGCGGACACCTGGCCGTCAATGATTTCGCCTGTCTCGATGAAAGCGCCGAGGCTCATCTCGCGCTGGATGGCAATCGACGCCCCCACGCAATCCCGCGACAACGCCTCGGCAGCATCCGCCAGGCGGTCTGCAATCGGGTGCGTATTTGGCGCCAGGTCAGCGCCACAGCGTGGTACGGCCCAGCACCATCAAACCGCGGCGCAGCTCAGGTTGAAAGATAACCAGCAAGCCGATCACCACGGCGATGAGCAGGTAATCGAGAAAGTGCCCCAATTCGGTCAGGTCGAGGGCGGCAATCACCACCTGCGCGACCAGAAACAGGCCGACGACCACCAACCCAAGCCCGCGATTGAGCGTCGAGCTGGAGCCGCAAGCCTTGCTCAGAAAATGCAGCACCGCGCCCAGCACAAGCGCCAGAATGGCGATTTGCACCAGGTCGCGCGGTCCGACCGACTCGTAAAGCTGCATCAACCGATGTATCAATGTTCCAACCCTCTATGAGAAGGCGTCCCGCAACCTGTTTAGCCGCGGTCCGATGGACCGCGCGTTAAGCGGCCATATGCCAGACGCGCGGTCCTTCGGACCGCGGCTAAACAGCGCGGTGCTCTCGAATCCTTCCGCACAACGTGACGGCTTCGCACGTCTGCCGCACGTCGTGGACGCGAACGATCTGGACTGCCCCGCGGGCCACGGCGTAACTAACCGCTGCCACCGATCCAATCAGCCGCTCGCTCCTGGGCCGGTCGATGATCTGCCCGATAAACCCTTTGCGCGACACTCCCAGCACGACGGGCCTTTTGAGTTTTTGAAATTCCTCCAGCCGTGCCATTAAAGTCAATGTGTGTTCGAGCGTCTTGCCGAACCCGATGCCTGGATCGACCGCGATCCGCTCCACCTCGATGCCCGCCTTGACGCAGGCCTTGACGCGTTGGCGGAGAAACTTCAGCACCTCCACAACCACGTCGTCGTACCGCGGGTCGTTTTGCATGGTGGTCGGTGTGCCGCGCATGTGCATCAGCACCGCGCCGGCCCCGAACTCCCGCACGACGGCAGGCATGGCGGCGTCGCCGGCCAGGGCCGTGACGTCATTGATGATCTGCGCCCGGCCTGCAAGCATTGGCGGGCCACCTCCGCCTTGGACGTGTCCACCGAAATCGGCGTCCGCATCTGGGCAGCCAACGCCTCAACCACCGGCACCACGCGAGCCAGCTCGATGTCCAACGGCACCGGCGCGGCGCCAGGCCGGGTCGATTCGCCGCCCACGTCGACAAGATCCGCTCCCTCGGCCGCCATGGCGAGCCCGTGAGCGACGGCTTTCTGGGTGCTGGCGAACTGTCCTCCATCGGAGAAACTGTCCGGCGTCACATTGAGAATGCCCATCACCAGCGGGCGTTCACCGATCTGGAGCGTAATTTTTGCCAGCTGCCAGGCAATCATGTCCAGGGCTACCAGGGTTTTTCCATCATCGAGACAATTTGCACGGAGAGGCGATCGACCAACTGCTTGGTCGCCGAGGCCGTCGATTCGCCAATCTCAGGGGTGTAAGTAGCCATCGATTGACCCAGCACGGGCGGCGCCGGCGCGCCCACCGGCAGCGCGGGCGGCGGCGGGTCGCCAGGCTTGCCGGGGATCGGCTGCGACAGCACGCCCCCGACCGCGCCTGTACGCAGATCACGCCACACCAGCTCCACCGACAACGTCACATCGGCGGACCGTGTCTCGCCAAGTTGGTTGACGTTGCTGACTCCTTTGTTCTTGTTGACGATGTTCCCCAGCAGTCTCGGTGTCGGCCGCCTCACGGCACTGCACGACCTTGTAGGGCGTCTTGGATTCGATTTCGCGAATGACCGCCTGAGTAAGCTGAAACTCAAGCCCGCGATTGAACGTCTGGTTTTTGAAAATTGGCACGTAGACCGTGCGGATGCTCAAGTCGTACATCGGCCGCGTGGTGTAGCCGAAAAGTTCGAAGTGGCCGTCCCAGGAGGCGCAGCCGGGCAGCATTGCCGCCGCCAGCAGCATACCGCCCATCCAGGCGACCCTTTTTCCTCGCATCCGTGCTTCTCCTTAGGTAGGTCCGGCTTGCCGAGCCGGACCTGCTTCGCGTGTCCCACACAGGTCCGGCTCGGCAAGCCGGACCTACTGCGCCGGACCTACTGGCGTATCCCGTCAAGTCCCGGCGGCAGTGTCCGCGGCGGGGCACCCATGTCCATCGGCGGCTGCAACGGCTGTCCTGGCACCAGAGGTCGCGGTGTGGGACCAACCTCCGGCGATGAGGTACCCGATGGATGGGCCTCGTGGCTGGCCGCATTTTGTGCCGTGGCCCGCAGCTCGATGATGCGTTTTTGAGCCTTTTCCGCCCACACCGTGCCCGGATACCGCCGCGTGACGATCTCGAAATAGAAGTGCGCCGAGCCGGGATGGCCCGTCCGATCAAAGTACTTGGCGATGTTGAAATCCTTCTCCGCCTGCATGTTGTTGATGTTCACGAGCTGCCTGGCGAGGAAATCTTCCTGGCCGCGTTTCAGCTCGGGATAGCTTCGCGAGGCCATGTCGATCAGCTCGCGCGCCTTCTGCAGCCGTTTGGCGTCGTAGTCCGGGCCGCCGGTGTTCAGCTCCATGCAGATGATGGCCATTTCCAGCGCCTTGGGAGCATGCACGCCATTGGGATAGTTCTTGACCAACTGGTGGAAATGCTCCTCGGCATCCTTGTACGATCCGCGGTAGAAATTGACACTGCCCAGGAAGAACAGGGCCTTTTCGCCGAGCGGCCCGTGCGGGTCGGTAATGCTGACCTTTTCCAGATAGCGGATGGCATGTCCTTCGACGTCGAGCAGGGGCTTGGAATCCTCCCAATGCACGGGCATGGTCGGCGTCACCATCCAGCGCTGGCCGTCGCGGACTTCCTTGGCCTGCTGCATATGCGTGCGCGTGTCGTCAAGCCAGTAGTTGGCGATGTCGAACAGCCGTTTGCGGGCCTCGTCGCCATGGGCGGCCGACGGGAAAGCGTCGAGAAGCTGCATATAGCGATCGCCGGCGGCCGGATACCTGCCGCGGTAGTAATTGCACTCGGCCTGGTAATAGCGGGCCTCTTCCATGATGCGCAAGGTGTTCTTCTTGTGGTCGGCGACCTTGCCGAAGATGGGCTCGGCCTTTTCGTACTGTTTCTGCTGGAAGAGCAGCAGTGCCCCTTCGAAATCGCCGCCAAAGGGCTGCAGGCCCTTATCCGGCAGCATATCGCCGCCGCGGAACACGAACACGTCCTCGGGCGTGGTGTAATCGATCTTGGTGTCCTCTTTTTTCCAAAACGCCCAGCCATCCGGCACCGTAAACGCCGAGTCCTGACACCCGGAGGCGATCGGCAGGAGCATTCCCGCAAGAAGCAACAGGGTGAGTGGCGAGCGGTGTTTAGGCACGACCATCAAATCCCCACGTAAAGCAACAGGCGGAGCCGGCGCCCCATTAAAAAGACGTTTTGCGGTGGGGGACTATACTGCAGTTGGACAGGAGGTCAAGTGCAGATTCAAACGCCGGCTCGCGAATGGTTCAAAAAGGGGTCAGGCACCATTTACCGGAACGGCCCAAAGGGTGCTTCGCATAAATGGTGCCTGACCCCTTTTTGAACCATGAGTGACAGCTTGGGGGGATCGGCGATGTTTGCCATGATTTTTAGGTGGCGTTGGTGGATCTGGGGAATTTACGCGGCAGCCTGGTCGACGGCGCTCCTGGTGCCCGTGCCGGAGCATCCCTGGGTCATCGGGGAATTCCACTTCACCCGCAGGATGCTGTTCGCCAAGGCGGTGCATCTGAGCGCCTATGCCGTCTTCGCCATTTTGACAGGTTGGCTGCGGGCGCCGGTGCGTTTTCGGTTTCTGCTGATGTTTTTGCTGATGTTGCACGCCACGTTGACGGAGGTGCTGCAGTTTGCGCTGGACGAGTACATGCATCGGCATGGCGACCTGCTAGATGTGGCGCTGGATAACGTGGGGATTGCGCTGGGGATGGCGGTGGCGTGGAAGTGGTGGACGGTAGGGGGCACTTCACAAAGAGGCAATTCGTAGAACGGAAATTATTCCGTTCGTCGCGCACAACGTAGAACGGAATTCATTCCGTTTGTCGCCGAGAACCGAGAACGGAATAAATTCCGTTCTACGACGGCTCATAGCTCGCGTTTTGCGTTATAATCCTGGATTCGTGCAACGCGGTTTGCGTAAGTTGCCCATTTGACTTGGGGTTCGCCATGGGTTTCTCCGTACAGGTTCACGCCGCACACGGCCAATTTGAAGCCTCGCTTCTTGGCGCACCCGAAGTGCGCGTCACGGCCGCCACGCGCGCCGCAGCCCTGGCCGCCCTCGAAACCGCGATTGAAAAAAGGGTGGACCAAGGCGAACTGGTCACGTTGGAAATTGGCCGGAAAGGACTCGCAGGACTCTTCGGCAAATACCGTGACGATCCAACGCTACAGGAGATTTGCGATGAAGCCTATCGAGAACGCGACGCCGATGTGCGAGAATAACCCTACCGCTATTCCGGTAATGGTGACCGTAATGGTGACCGATGAGCAACTGGTCGTGAACCTGGTCGATGGCCGAACTCTGTCCGTGCCATTGGCGTGGTATCCGCGTTTGCACCACGCGACGGCGGCGGAACGGCAAAACTTTCAATTGTTGGGTGACGGTTATGCGTTGGAGTGGCCCGATTTAGACGAGCACATCGGCGTGGAAGGGCTTCTGGCGGGGCGCCGTAGCGGTGAATCTGCCGCATCACTCCAGCGCTGGTTGGCATCGCGGAACGATGCGTGATGGGCCACTTGGCTGGTTGACAGGCTCCCCTTGCAGACTTAAACTCATGGTGTTCTCGTCATTCTGACCACCCGTGAGACACACGATGATTGCTACTCCGCGCTGCATCCTCGCTTTGCTCCTGCCGTTGGCATTTGCCGCGCCAGCCTTGGCCGGCGGCGACTGGACCGGCAAGATCGTCATTCTCAAGGGTGGGCAACCCGTCAAAATCAGCAAGAACGAAGACGGCAGGCTGATTCCCGTCGCCGAGCTGGAAAGCATTGCCCACCGCGTCATCAAGGAAGAGGGCGGCTTGCTCAAGGTGAGCGAGAAAGGCGTCGAGGGCTGGTTCGACAAGGAAGAGGCCCTCGTGCTGGAAGTTGCGATCCCGTATTTCACGGGCCGAATTAAGGTCAACCCCAATGATGCCGAGGCTTATCGCCACCGGGGCGTGGCCTGGCGCAGCAGCGGCGAACTGGAAAAGGCCATCAAGGATTACGGCCAAGCGTTGCGGCTCGCGCCAGCAAACGCGGCCGTCTGGAGTGAACGCGGCAACTTATTGCTGAATAAGCAGGAATACGACAAGGCGATCGACGACTTCGACGAAGCCATTCGGCTCAATCCCAAACTTGGACCCACGTATCTCACGCGCGGGTTGGCCTGGGCGTACAAGAAGGAATTCGACAAGGCGATCAAGGATTATGACCAGGCCATTCGGCTCGAACCCACGGATGAATACGCCTATGCTAGCCGCGGTCACGCCTGGGTTAACAACAAGGAATACGACAAGGCGATCAAGGACCTCGACGAGGCCATTCGGCTCAATCCCCAATTTGTCGGTGCGTACAGCGCCCGTGGCTACGCCTGGGCGAACAAGAACGAATACGACAAAGCAATCAAGGACCTTAACGAGGCTATCCTGCTCGATCCAGTCAATGTGTACGCTTACACGACCCGCGGCTACGCCTGGGCGGCCAAGAAGGATTACGATAAGGCGATCAAGGACTTTGACGAGGTCATTCGGCTCGCTCCAAAGGATGCTCAAGGCGCGACGTACCGCGGTCAGGCCTGGCTAGAGAAGGGGGAATTCGACAAAGCGATTGTGGATTTTGATGACGCAATTCGGCTCGATCCCAAATTCGCAGGCGCCTATGCTAGCCGCGGATACGCTTGGGGGTGCAAGAACGAAAAAGACAAGGCGATTAAGGACTTCGACGAGGCCATTCGGCTCGATCCCAAGTTTGTGGAAGCGTATGACAACCGGGGCAATGCCTGGTTGGCCAAAAAGGAATTCGACAAAGCAATCAAGGATTTTGACGGGGCCATCAGCATCGATTCCAGGGATGGATACGCTTACTTCAAGCGTGGCCTGGCGTGGTCCGCCAAAAAGGAATACGACAAGGCAATCAAAGACTTCGACGAAGCCATTCGGCTCGATGCCAAGCAAGTGTGGGTCTATTTCAATCGCGCCAGCGCCTGGCTGGCCAAGAAGGACTTTGACAAGGCAATCAAAGACTACGACGAAACTATCCGCCTCGATCCCAAAATTGTCCTCGCCTACAACAACCGTGGCCATGCCTGGTTAGCCAAGAAAGACTACGACAAGGCAAGCAAGGACTTCGACGAATGCGATCGGCTTGATCCAACTAGCGGCTTCACCCTCGGCAACCGGGCTCGCGTCTTTGCCAAACTGAAAGATTACGATCGTGCAGTCAAAGAATTCGAGAAAGCACTTGAGCGTGATGCCATGGACTGGATTTACCGGGAATATGCGTTTTTCCGCGCCACCTGCCCCGATGCCAATTTTCGTGACGCCAAGAAGGCCGTCGAAATGGCCAGAAAAGCATGTGAGATGCACCCTGATGGCTTGAAGGATGCCGAGTATCTATCGGTGTTGGCCGCTGCCTTCGCTGAGGCAGGCGACTTCGACGAGGCAGTGCTGCGACAACAAGAGACGTTGGCCGACACCACGCTCCACGCCAGCGACCGCACCGACTATGAGGCACGGCTGAAGCTGTACAAGCAGAAGAAGCCGTTTCGGGATGAGTGACTGGTTAATTGTGCCGGCGATTTACTATCATCGCGTTGTTGGCCAGTTGGGGTCACCATCGTGCGAGTTGCTCGTTTGAGCAGGATTAACCCCTTAGCTGGGCACCTGGCCCCGGATAGCATCAGGCTCTTGGAGAGGGCGGCTGAGCAGCGCGTCGCCGACGCCGCTTGCCTCAGCGCGGATGGACGGAGGCTGGTCGCACTTTATCTTCTTGGTTATGCGGTGGAGATGTGTCTGACCGCAGCCTATTTCCGGAGCGTTGGGTTCGCGCCAAGTACGCGCATCGACAAGGAGACCCGAAAGCGACGAATGACGCAAGCCCGTCAGATACAATGGTCTGATAGGGAGCCATTGATGTCCAGTGACCCCCACCCGTTGCCAGGCTGGGCGCGGTATCTGGAGCGGCAACGGCGTCTCTCCAAAGATCTGAACGAAGGTCAACGAAGAAGGCTCCTGGATGCTGTTCATCGAGCGGAGGTAGTCTACAAGCAGTGGCGGCCCGAACTGCGATACAAGTTGACTGAAGTCAAAGAATCGCAGCTTGCTGAGGTGCGTCTTGCCGCTGAGTGGTTTATCCAGAACATCGGGCGGCTATAGGAGGTTGCATTATGCCGCTGATCCGTGGCCGGTCCAGTGGGACAAAACTTTCCGACGACCGAAAGAAATCGCTTTTTGAGCGTTTGGTCGCAGAAAGGCAAGGAAAAGCGGTGCTGGGCGGCCCCGTCATCTTTGAGATTCCCCTCGACCAACTTGACAAGCTCGACGTCATGGTCGTCTGGGACGAATGGGAGGGAGTCCGGTCTGAAGACCGCACACAGCTCATCGAAGCGGTCTACAAGGACAAGGAAGATGCTCTCGCACTTGCCCTCGGAGTGACATACAAGGAGGCGATTGAGCAAGGAGTCTTGCCGTTTCGTGTCAGGCTGAGATTTGGGCCGCAGCCAAAGCTCACCGAGGAGGAGATTCGCACAGCGCAATTGTCGGTCGGCGGATTTGCCGGACACCAAGCCAGCGTCGAACTGAGGTTCCCGACGCAGACGACAGCTGAGGAAGCTGTGCAACTGCTCAAAGAGAGACTGCCTGGGAGTGAATGGGTGGTGTCCTATGCCGACAATTGATAAGGGCGAGCACGGAAAAGCTGGGCGTGTCTTTTCCGTGCTATTCGCGTCAAAATCCTTACTGCACTGTCAGTGCATTCACAAACGTCTCGTAATCCTTCTGCATCATTTGCACGGCTAAATCTTGCGTGCGAATCTGCTTTTGGGCGTCGTCGATTTGCGCCTCCTGGGCCACGAACTTCTTGAGGAAGTCCTTGTAATGCTCCGACGTCTGCGGAATGATCTTCAGATTTTCGCGGACTCGCGCCTGGTCCTCGGCCAAGATCTTGAGGTCCGACTTGGCATCGGAAAGTTTTTGGGCGAGCGTCCTTAAGTTCGACCGCTGGTCCAGAACCTGCTGCAATGCTTGCTTGACATTGCCGGCGGGGGCTTGTTCGGCGACCAGCTTGCGAAGGAATTCGTCGTCGATTTTGGCGACGGACATGCTTTGCTCATAAACGTGCTCCTCCGCCACTTCCTTCTGGGCGGTTTTCTTGCTCTTGACCTCGATCTTGAAGGTAAAGACGTCCGGCCCGGGCTGGGCCTTGCCGTCCGCGCCCTCGGCCAGCCGTTTCCATTCCTTGCGGATGACGTGGTCGATGGTGAAAACGTGGTCTCGCTCGGATTGGTTCTGGATGAAGTAGGTCTTCGATTCCTTGACGCTGTAGGTTGCTTCCAGCACGCCCTTGCGAATGACTAGCGCCTGGAGCTTCGGTATAGTGCTCTTGACCTCGGGCTTGATCTCAATGCCGGTGAAAATGGCGTAATGCGGCGGTATGTCCTTGCCGCCCTGGAGCGCCACCGGGTCGGTGCGCGACTGCTCCTCGACGACATCCTGCTTGACCGCTTCGCCGGCATTCACCTCGATCTGGAAACGGTAGACATCCCGGCTGCGGTCGCTCGGCTTGGCGGGATCGACGAGCTTCCAATCCCCGCGGATGGGGTGCTCGATGAGGACAGTGCGCGGGTGGATGCTGCGGTTCTTGAAGGTGTAGGTCTTCGTTTGCAGCATCGTGTAGACGGCGGTGAGGTTGTTGCCGCCGATGTTGAAGGTCATTGCCGGGGCGGGATGCGTTTTGACCGCCGTTTTGGCCTCAGTGCCCTGGTCGAGAGCGTAGCTGAGCAGGCGTTCCTCGTTGGGCTGCAAATCCAGAGTGCGTGTGTCGCCGGCGTAGGAACCGTCTTCGTAGACGGTGATCGGGCCTTGCGTGAGCGGCTTGCCGGAGGTGTTCTTGAGGCGGATGCCCAGGAGCGGGAACTTGGCGTGGACGGATTCGTTGAAAATGGAAACCTTGCTGCCGGCGATGCTTTGATTGATGATCGGCAGCATCGCGGACTTCTGACGGGCGAGGCTGATTTTTTGGTCGATGACGTACTGGAAGTAGTCGCCGATCTCTTCCGAGCTGGCGATTGACTGGATGCCTTCCTTGAAATTCAGGCCAGCGATGGACTGGCCCGCGACCTTGGCATCTCCGGCCAGCCGCCGTTGGAGGTCCTTGCGCCTCATCATTTCGTCGTAGGCGAGCCTGTTGTTTTGGTCGAAGTTTTGCTGCAAGCCGTTAGAGTTGTTCTGGTAGTTGTTGCCGGGCGGTGTTGCGTTATTTAACGCACCTGAGGGCTGGAAAACGCCCGACGTCAAGGATTGGATGGTTGTGTTGCTTGCGGCGCCTGGAGCATTGCCACCAATTACGCCTTTGCCGGTGACTTGGCTGCCAGGGGGGATGGTGCCAGGATAACCGCCATAGGCGGGGGCAGCTGGAAAACCACCCATGCCGCCCATGCCGCCGCCCATGACGGGGCGCCGAGGAAACTCGGCGAGCCCTTGCAGCTGTAAATTGCCAGCAGCATCGACGCCGAACGACCCACCGTAAACCGGCGGCCTTAGCGACGCGAACAACTCCGGCTCCACGAGCGGCCTCGGAATATACAGCGGCTCGTACAAATCCATGCGGAACGAGATCGGTTTTCCCGAGACCAGGACCATGCGGATATTGTTCCAATCGTCATCTGACGTGTTTTCGACGATGGCCCAGCCTTGCATGAACAGCTTGTTGCCCGCCTCCAGCACCAGGCGATAGGTCGTCTTCCAGATCGGCCGTTCCAGGACGTAGCCAACCTTTACCGCCCGCTTGCCGTTGCCGCTGAACATGAGCGCCACCGACTTTTTCTGCACATCATGCGAGCCGGCCAGCACCTGCAAGGCGCGGCGGAATTCGCTCTCCAGCGTTTTGTTTTGAAAGCGGACAGACAGCACCTGCGGCAGCGGAATGCTGAGCATCCCGTCGGCGGTCAGCAGATTGAGCTGCTCGACGTCGGTGGTCGAATCCTTGTCGGTTTGTTTGTGCGACTCCATGCCGATGATGGTGCCGGCAATCTTTTGGGGATTGGCGCCCGGTTTTTCCTGGTGCTGGACTTCGATTTTCTCGCCGCGGGCCTGGTTGAGGATTTGGCCGTAGGAGGGGTTGCCGTTCAGATCAAGGGCGAAGCTGCGCAGGATTTTTTCAACGGGGTCCTGGCTGTCGTAGCTGATGGCGTCGACGTGGCCGCCGGCCGTGTCCTGCAAGACGAGGCTTTTGAGGAGGTCGTTGATGTCGCTGGTGGGAAAGGTCAGCTCGACGCGGGTGTCGCCGGTGACATCGCCCTCGCGCTGCACATAACCGACGCCGCTGTTGAACAGCACCACCTGGGCAATCGGCAACGGCATGGCGGGTTTGCCCTCGCCCTCGCCTTTGGTTTGGACGCTGGGAACGCCCTGGTCGGCACTGGAGTGCGCGAGCGTCCAGGCCAGGCCGGTGGCGACGAGCGCCGCCAGGCATATTGCCCCTAACAGATATTTGCGCCGCATGGGAAACGACCTCCTGAGAGTGATGGGCGTAGTGAAGTGTCAAGAAAAAGAACGCAGTCAAACGCGAAAGTTGCGCTGACGGATTGTTGATTGCCACAAAAGACGGCCAACGGTTTCTAAACGGCCAACGGTTTCTACATGATTCGCAGGGCAGATTACGGGTTCCTCTTCTCTGTCCCTGACGTGTCATGGAGCACGCAGCCGCGACCCCCAACAGAGAAGAGGAACCCGTAAATCCCACCCGCATATTCTCCTTCCCGTAGCGCTAGGGTTCCGCTTCACTGTGCGGCAAATTACGGGTTCCTCTTCTCTGTCCCTCATCGTGTCATGAAGCACGCAGCCGCGACCCCGAACAGAGAAGAGGAACCCGTAAATTCCGCCCGCATATTCTCCGCCCCGTGGCGCTAAAGTCATCAACCAGCCATCCGCGACCCTGAACAGAGAAGAGGAACCCGTAAATCCCACCTCCAAAGTCATTCACATGCTTGTTGTTTGCTCCGGTGCTCCTATTGCACCGTCAAACCCGTCACAAACACCTCATACTCCTTCTGCATCTTCTGCACCGCGGCCTCCTGCGTGCGTATTGCTCGCTGTGCATCCTCGATCTGGGCTTCCTGGGCCACGAACTTTTTGAGGAAGTCCTTGTAGTGCTCGGAAGTCTGGGGAATGATTTTCAGGTTCTCGCGAACTCGCGCCTGGTCGTCGGCAAGGATCTTGAGGTTCGATTTCTCGTCGGCAAGCTGCTGCTGGGCCGTCTTCAGCTTGGCCCGTTGATCCAGGACCTGCTGCAACGCTTCTTTCACCTTGGCCGTGGGCGCCTGGTGAGCGATGAATTTTCGCAGGCTATCGTCATCGAGATTCAGGACAACCTTGGTGTCATCCAGGAAAACCCGCTGCTCGACCACTTCCTGATGAGCGGTTTTCTTGCTTTTGACCTCGACCTTGAAGGTGTAGACTGCGGGGCCGACCTGGTTCTTTTTTTCGCCCTCACCCTCGCCGCCGACCAGCCGCGTCCAGTCCTTGCGGATGATGTGGTTGACAGTGAAGCTGTGATCGCGCTCCGACTGGTTCTGGATGAAGTAGGTTTTGGATTCCTTCTCGTTGTAAGTCGCTTCGAGGACGCCTTTGCGGATACCGAGTGACAGCAGCTTGGGTCCGGTGCCCTTCACCTCCGGCCTGATTTCGATACCGCCGAAAAGGGCGTAATAGGGCGGCCGATCCTGGCCGGCGTAATGGCCCAGGACCACCGGGTCAGTCCGCGGCTGTTCTTCGATGACATCCTGGCTAACCGTTTGCCCGACCTTGACTTCGATCTGGAAGCGGTAAACATCCCGGCTTTGATCGGTGGGCTTTTTCGGATCGACGAGCTTCCAATCATTGCGGATGGCGTGCTCGATCAGGACGGTGCGGTCGTGCGTGCTGCGGTTCTTGACGGTGTAGGTCTTGGTCTGCCGCATGGTATAGGCCGCGGTGAGGTTATTGCCCCCGATGTTGAAGGTCATCTCCGGGGCGGGGTTGGTCTTGAGGGTGGTTTTCACCTCGGTGCCCTGATCGATGGCATAACTGAGCAGGCGTTCCTCGTTGGGCTGCAGGTCGAGGGTGCGCGTATCGCCGGCGTAGGAGCCGTCTTCGTAGACGGTGATGGGGCCTTGGGTCAACGGCTTGCCGGAGGTGTTTTTGAAGCGGATGCCGAGCAGCGGGAACTTGGCGTGGACGGCCTCGTTGAAGATCGAGACTTTGCTGCCCTCGATCGATTGGTTGACGATGGGCAACATGGCCGATTTTTGGCGGGCGAGGCTGATCTTGTGATCGATGACGTACTGGAAGTAATCGCCGATTTCCTGGGAACTGGCGATGGAGTTGAAGCCATCCTGGATACTGTGGAAGCCCACAATGCTTTTGGCTACATCTTCGTAACGCTTTAGTTCTTTGTCGCGTAGAAGCATCGCGTCCTTCAGGGGTATTCCGAGCGAACCGCCCGACTCGCCTTTGGCTTTGCCCTCGACCAGCAGTTCACCCGCCTTGCGGCCGCCCGCCCCGCCACCGCCCATGCCACCGCCGCCCCCAAACCCTCCAGCCGTGGGAACAGGAGTAGCAGCAGCCATGGGTGGAAGTGGTGGTTTAATGGCCGAGGATAGCGGGTCGTTGATCGACCCGCCGTAAACCGGCGGCCTGAGCGACGCAAAAAGTTCCGGCTCCACCAGCGGGCGGGAAATGTACAGCGGATCGTACAGATTCATGCGGAACGAAATCGGCTTGCCCGAGACCAGGACCATGCGGATGTTGTTCCAGTCGTCATCGGAGGTGTTCTCGACGATAGCCCAGCCCTGCATGAACAGTTTGCCGTTGGGTTCGAGCACGAGGCGATAGGTTGTCTTCCAGATCGGCCGTTCCAGGACGTAGCCGACCTTGACCGCGCGTTTGCCGTTGCCGGTGAATTGCAGCGCCACCGATTTCTTCTGCACATCGTGCGAGCCGGCCAGCACCTGCAAGGCCCGGCGGAACTCGCTTTCCAGCGTGGCGCTGTAAAACCGCACCGACTGCACCTGCGGCAGCGGCATGCTGAGCATCCCTTCGGCGGTCAACAGATTCAGCTGGGCGACTTCGATGGTGCCCTCGCCCTCCTTGCCGGCGGATTGGCGGTGCGCTTCCATGCCGATGATGGTACCGGTGACCTTGAAGGGTTTGTCGCCCGGTTTCTCCTGGCGCATGACGTCGATCTTCTCGCCGCGGGCCTGATTGAGGATTTGGGCAAAAGTCGGATTGCCGTTCAGATCGAGCGTGAAGCTATGCAAAATCTTTTCGACGGGGTCCTGGCTGTCGTAGCTGATCGCATCGACTCGGCCGCCGGCGGTGTCTTGCAGGACCAGGCTTTTGAGGAGGTCATTGATGTCGCCAGTGGGAAAGGACATTTCGACGCGGGCGTCGCCGTTGACCTCGCCCTCGCGCTGCAGGTAGCCGACGCCGCTGTTGAAGAGGACGACCTGGGCAATCGGCAACGGCACCGCCGGCTTGCCGTCGCCGCGATTGGGAGCATTGGGATCGCCCTGGTCGGCGCTGGAGCGCGTGAGCGTCCAGCCGACGGCACAGGCGACAAGCGCGAGGGTTGCGAAGCCTGCGTACAGGAAATTGCGCTGCATGGTGGGTGACCTCCGGAAAAAAGAGACACTGAGGCTGGTTCATCAACAGCAAGGTGTGTGCACTGTACAGTAATTGGGCGCCGACGGGCAATGCGCACTCGTGGCGCGGTGCGGATTCTGTCGTTGGCGATGATTCCCCCAGGATTAAGACGAGGCAGGAGGGGGAATGGTTTTGGGGGTGGGGAATAAGTTTTCTGGTGTGGAGACTGCTATACTGTATGTGGATCGCCTTTGCACATGAGAAGGATTTATCATGACATTTCCCGTAATTGTCCAAAGCCTCAGCCGGCCAATTTGAAGCCTCTTTAGTCGGCGCGCCTGATGTCCGGGCAACCGCAGTCACCCGTGAAAAGGCTCTCGCCGCCTTGGAAACGGCGATCGCCCAACGGCTGGATAAGGGTGAGCTGGTTGCGCTGGAGGTTCGCCGTCGCGGCTTGGCGGGGCTCTTCGGCAAATTTCGCGACGACCCGACCCTGAGGGAAATATGTGAAGAAGCTTACAAGGAGCGAGACGCAGACCGGGAGCGGTACGCAGACGTGCAGGAATGAAAGCGTTCGACACCGACATTCTCACCGAAATTCTGGCAGGCAACTCTGCATACACCGAACGAATCGCGAATGTTCCGGTCGATGAAATGATAGGCGCAGCGTCCCTGCATTCATGACCAGTTCAACTGCCTACAAGCAATGGGTGCGGTTTTGGCGGATCGAGATCGAAAAGTCGGAAATCGAGCCGATCAGCGGTGGGTGCAAGGTCGCGCGTTCGTCTTCGGAATTTCTTTCCGTGTTGCAGACCGCCAACAAGGGGAACTTCGTGCTCGTTGAGGGTGGTTTGTTGCTGGACCCTGTGAATTCGGAGGAGATGCCGGACGTGGCGGACCGGCTGTACGCCATGTTGGTGGACGGAAGCGGACTCGAAGAATCTCGCGATCAGACGATGGAGGACATTTGCGACCGCATCATTCAAGAGGCCAACCTGACTCAGAACCCGAACTTTCGCACGCGCTTCGAGGTCAAATGCGAGGTGGCGACCAACACGGAAGAACGATTCGAGTTTAGCCATGCCTTCGTCAATGGCAGCCCTCAACGCCTGTACCAACGGGTTCCGTTATCGAAAAAGAAGACGGTGTTGCGAAAGACTGTGCATGACTCCGCATGGATGTTCAAGAAGGTCATTGATGCTGGTATTATCCAAGCTGGGCAAGGTGGGGTGCTGGTCTACGCCACAGAAGAGCAAAAGGCCGAACCGGCGATCGATCAAGCGCTGCGGGTGCTTGGCTCGGTGACACGAGTGCTGAACCTGGCGGACGAACAGCTTGTGCGGGCTGAGTTCGAGGGACTGCCGGCGTTGGCGGGGCATTGACCTGGATTCTAGCCTGTTGACACGCTACATCGGCCAAATTAAACTCAACCAGTGGCCTTCCACTTTGCGTGCACCAGGGAGACACACCATGATCGTAGCTCCGCGACTTCATCCTCGCTCTGCTCCTGCCGATGCTTATCGCCGCTTCAGCTTTGGCTGACGGCGACTGGACCGGCAAACTCGTCATTCTCAAAACTGAAAAGACCGTCAAGATCGTTGGTAAGAACGACAAAGGCGAGCAGGTTGGCTCGGTTGAGTTGCAAGGCGTCGCTTACCGCGTGATCAAGGAAGACGGTGGATTGCTTAAAGTGAAGGAGAAGGGCTTCGAAGGTTGGTTCGACAAGGCCGATGCCGTTGTGTTGGAAGATGCTGTCAATTTCTTCACGGACCGAATAAAGGCCAACCCAAAGGACGCCTTGGCATACTCCCACCGTGCCGTCGCCAGGCAACGCACTGGCGACTTGGACAAGGCCATTGAGGATCACACCGAGGCGCTGCGACTCGAACCGAATGTCGCGGCCCTTTGGAACAGGCGCGGAATTGCCTGGCGGGCCAAGAAGGAACTCGATAAAGCCGTCAAGGACCAAGACGAGGCCATTCGACTTCAAGCCAATTACGCGCAGGCTTACATCAACCGTGCAAATGTCTGGTATGACAAGCAGGACCATGACAAAGCGATCAAGGATCTCGACGAAGCCATTCGGCTTGAGCCAAAACTCTCCTACATTTACTCCAACCGCGGCAATTCTTGGGCAGCCAAGAAAGACTTTGACAGGGCGATCAAGGACTACGGCGAGGCCATCCGCCTCGAACCCAAAAACGCGCTTGCGTTTGGTGGCCGCGGAGCCGTCTGGGCGCAAAAGTACGATTTCGACAAGGCGATCAAGGATTTTGACGAGGCCGTTCGGCTCGATCCCAAAAATTCGATCCATTTCACCTGGCGCGGTTGGGTATGGCTGGCCAAGGAGGACTACGAGAAGGCGATTGAGGATTTCAACGAAGCGATTCGGCACAATCCTCGGGATGTGGACGCTTATCGAAACCGCGGCGAGGCCTGGCTGTCCAAGCAGGACTTCGACAAGGCGATCAAGGACTTTGACGAGGTAATACGGCTCATTCCTCAGGATGTTTCCGCATACCGCAGCCGCGGGCTTGCATGGTTGTCCAAGCAGGACTTCGGCAGGGCGATCAAGGATTATGATGAAGTCATTCGGCTCGACCCCAAGGATTTGTCCTCCTACATTGCCCGCGGCGGTGCATTCTGCAGCAAAAAGGAATACCGCAAGGCGATTGCTGACTTTGATGAGGCTATTCGGCTGGATCCTAACCTTGTGATCGCCTACACCTCACGAGGCAACGCGTGGACCGCCCTGGAGGAATACCGCAAGGCGATCAAGGACTTTAGCGAAGCCATTCGGCTCCATCCCGTGGAAGGGCACGCGTACTCGAGCCGGGCCTTGGCCTACCTTTACACGAAGGAACTCGACAAGGCGATCAAGGATTTTAGCGAAGCGATTCGGCTCAATCCCCTGGATGCGGCTGCATACCACGGGCGGGCCACGGCCTACTCGTCCACGGAAGAATATGACAAGGCGATCAAGGACTATGACACGATAATTCGACTCAATCCTCACGATGCGTCGGCATATCGCCCGCGCGGTTGGGCGTGGTATAGCAAGAAAGATTTCGACAAGGCGATGAAGGACTTCGGCGAGGCCATTCGGCTCGATCCTAAGGATGTGTTCAGCGCACCTTCAGCGCGCGCTCGTTTGGTGGAACATGAATGAACTTGACAAGGCGATCAGTGACTGTGACGAGGCCATTCGGATCAATCCCAGGTATGTGCCAGCGTATATAGATCGTGGCAGGATGTGGACGGGCGAGCAGCATTATGGCAAGGCTATCAAGGACTTTGACGAGGCCATTCGACTCGATCCCAAGAATGCGTCCGCGCATTTTGAGCGAGCCCTCGCCTGCTTGGGAATGAAGGAATACGGCAAGGCGACTAAGGACTTCGAGCAGGCCCTTCGACTTGATCCCAAGAAGGCAGATGTTCACGACAGTTTCGCCTGGTTGCTTGCCACGTGTCCTGAAGCCACGATCCGCGACGGCAAACGTGCGGTGAAACTGGCTACCACGGCTTGCGAATTGAGCGTCTGGAAAAACAACAACGCCCTGAACACTCTTGCAGCGGCTTACGCGGAGGCCGGGCAATTCGACGAAGCGGTGCGCTACCAAACCAAGGCATTGGAAGATCCCGCCCTGCGCGGCCCGGACGGCGACGAATTCCGCCAGCGGCTGGAACTATACAAGCAGAAGAAGCCCTACCGTCAAATGCCCTGAGGCCGCGCATGCCAAGGGATGGCCTGGCCACCTTGGCGCGTGTCCGCCAATAGGCACATCAATACGATGGCGCTGAGGCAGTTTCTTGCACTGTGTTTTCTTGCCGGCCGCCAGAATGCTATCAGTTGCCAACGAATGAAACGCCTACCCCCTGCAAGAAACTTTGTCGATGACTTCCTGGTCAGCAGCCGTAACACCACGAAATCAAAGGTTTTGCGGCACATTTTGAGCGTTTCAATGGCCGTGGACAGGGGGTGCAAGATTGCAGGTAGGTGTGTGTAGGGGGGTGCAAGAAACGGCAAGCAAGGGGGGGCTCGTCGTGGGATTCATTGCACGCCCCCGCCGCGCGATTTGAAATGGGGTGGGTGTGTGCAATGCAAACAATGAAATTGCCTTGACCCGCCGTCAGGCTGAAAGCCTGACCTACAGAATCGCCTCGATCGGCCCCTCGCCCTCTTCCACCAGCTTGAACGGTCGGCCGTTGACGGTGATTTCCATCTTGGTGTGATCCAGCCCTAGCTGCTGCAAGATCGTGGCGTGCAAATCGCTGTAATAGTGCCGATGCTCCACCGCCCTGTAGCCCACGTCATCGGTGGCGCCGTGGACCATGCCGCCCTTGACGCCGCCGCCGGCCAGCCAGACGGAATAGCCGCGGGGGTTGTGGTCGCGCGCCGGTCGTGTTTTGCGACCACGGGCTGCGGCCGAATTCGCTGCTCCACACGACCAATGTCTCATCGAGCATGCCGCGCTGCTTGAGGTCGCGGATCAGGCCGGCGATCGGCTTGTCGGTGGCGCGGCAAAGCGGGCCCTGGCTGCGGATGTCGCCGTGGGCGTCCCAGCCGCCGTTGCCGCCGCCGGCGTGGCAAACCTGGATGAAACGGACGCCACGCTCGGCCAGACGCCGCGCGAGCAAAAGCTGCCGGCCAAAATCGTCGGTTTCGCGCTCGCCGATGCCGTAGAGATCGAGGACGTGCCGCGGTTCGTTGGCGAAATCGACCACTTGCGGGGCGCCGAGCTGCATGCGGGCGGCCAATTCGTAGCCTTTGGCGCGGGCCGCGATCTCCGAGTTGACGGCGTAGCTGTCGCGGAATTCCCGGTTCAAATCGTCGCAGCGCCTCGCATCTGCCGCTCGACGCTCGGCGCGCATTGGTTCCCTGCGGCGGCCGGAGGTTGGGGATCGGCACGGGGCCGGGTTGAAACGGCGTGGCGGCCACACTGGCGCCAAGATAGCCGCCGGTCAATTGCACCGGCGAAGAAGGCCGGCCCAGGTTGACGAACGTCGGCAGGTTCTGGTTGGCGCTGCCCAGCGCATAAGAAACCCAGCTGCCGAAGCAGTCGGATGATCGAACGCCCTGCCGCGGTGGCCGGTGCAGGTCTCGATCACCGCCGGGAAGTGGTTGCCCTCGTTGCACCACATCGACCGGACCACGGCAATCTCATCGATCACGCCGCCGACGTGCGGAAACCAGTCTGACACCGGAATGCCGGATTTGCCGTGGCGGGTGAAGGTGCGCTGGCAGCGGATCACGGGCCGGCGCATTTCGGCCACGTTGTCGCCGAACCCGGTGCAATCGATCAGGGTGCCGGCCCAACGGTTGTCCTTGGGATCGAAGGTGTCGATGTGGCTGACGCCGCCGCACATGAACAGGAAGATCACCGACTTCGCCTTTGCGGGGTGCTGCGGTCCAAGGGCAGACTGCCGCAGCTTGCCGTCTTGGGCCCAGACGGCGCCCATGGCCAGGCCGAGAAAGCCGCCGCCGGCCTGGGTGAGGAAACCGCGCCGTGAAACCCGGCCGCAGGGATAGATGCTTTGCATTCTCATTGGAAGCTACCGGACGTAAATGAACTCGTCGAGGTTAAACAGCAGCCAGGCGAAACCCTTCAAGCGGGCGGGATCGTTGTCGAGGTATGTCAGTGCGCGATCGATCTCGGCCCCCGAGGGAGGCCGAGCGAGCGTTATGCGGTAACCGAGATCGACCGCGGTTTTGAGATCGCCGCCGGACTCCTTCTTGAGCCGATCCGCCAAGCGTGCAGCCGCTTTGTCGATGATGTCGCTGTTCATCAGGAATAGTGACTGCGGCGCTGTGACCGTCTGTGTTCGCAACGGGCAGGGCACCCGGCCGTCGTCCACGTCGAAGGCCTGCAGGAAATTGCGGCACCACCTCGCGGCTGGTCGAGAAGCCGCGGACGATGTAGGCGGCGCGGCGATTGGCGCCGGTCTGGCTGCCGCGTTTGCCGCCGCCCTCGCCCTCGCCGATGTCGAAGGACGGACCGCCCACGGCCACATCGAGGTTGCCGGCCGCGCTGAAGATGGCGTCCCAGATCGGCTCGGCCTGAAGCCGTTGCACGCGGAAGTGCCACAGCGACGCATTGCTGGGGTCGGCCTTGAGATTGGCCACGGCGAGCGCGGGATTGACCGCCGAGGATAGTTTGTAGGCTTCGGACGTGACGATCAGCCTGTGCATTTGCTTTCATGCTGAAATTGCGCTTGACGAACTCCGCCGCCAGCCAATCCAGCAGCGTGGGATTGGAGGGCGCTGCCGCCCAGATTGGCCGAAATCGCTGGGCGTTTTTGCAGGCCCTCGCCGAAGTGCCATTGCCAAAGCCGATTGACCGCGACACGGGCGAAGAGAGGATTGTCCGGCGCCGTGAGCCAGTCGGAGAATGCTTCGATCCGGCCCTCGCGAAACTCGATCTTCGGACAGCGCGAACGGCCAACCGGGCTGAACTTCGTTGTTCTTTTCCGGCCGCTCGGGATCGCCGCTCGTCAGGACGTAGGTCTTTTCCTGTTCCTTGAGCCGATCGACTTCGACGGTCCAGAACACCGGCAAGGCCGAGCCTTTCTTGCCGCCGCCAATCTGATTGAGCTGTTTCTTGACCAGATCGCGATACTTCTTCTTGGCGGCCTCCGGCATGATCTCGATGATCTTGTCGGAATCGATGCGCAGGATCGGGAAATAATCGTCGGCGATTTTCTGCTCGGCGGCAGTCCGCCCTTTCTCCGCCTTCAAAATGATGGGCCGGACGTCGTCGGGCAGCATGGTGACCGCTCGTCGTAGAGCTTTTTCTTGAAGGGCGCGATCAGGTCCTCGAGCGGCCTTTGGATGGCCGTGCGTTTCTTGTCCAGCTCGCCGATGGCCTTGCCGTTGGCGATGAGCTTCGCGGGAGTGGCCAGGATCACCTTTTTCAACACGAGCGGATCGAACAGGGCCTTCATGGCGTAGAAATCGCGCTGCTTGATCGGATCGTAGAGGTGGTCGTGGCACTTGGCGCAGCCGACCGTCAGGCCCATGAAGGCGGTGGAGACGGTTTCGACCGCGGCGATTGGCAGCTCCTGAGCATCCTTGCCGTCGCGCAGGACGGCCCCGCGGGCCAGGAAGCCAAGGGCGAACAAGTCGTCCGGCCGGGGTTGGATTCGTGAGCGGTAACCGGTGTCGGACATGTCGTGCGGACGTTGGTGCGATAGCCGGTCAATTGCGTGCGCACGAAATGATCGTAGGGGATGTCGCTGTTGAGGGCGTTGATGACCCAATCGCGCCACATGAAGATACCCGGGGCGGCGATCATGCCGCTCCTCGACGTCGGCGTAGCGCAGCACGTCGAGCCAATGCCGGCCATAGCGAACGCCGTGCTGCGGACTGGCGAGCAGCCGGTCCACGACCTTTTCATAAGCATCCGGAGTTTGATCCTGCAGAAAGGCGTCTTGCTCGGCAGGCGTGGGCGGCAGGCCGATGAGGTCGAGATAGACCCGCCGCAGAAGGCTGCGTTTGTCGGCAGGGCCGATAGGCGTCAGGCCTTGGGCCTTGTACTGAGCGGCGACGAAGGCGTCGATGGGGTTCGGCGATGCCGTCAACCCAGCGGGAACGTCGGGGCGGACGAGGGGTTTGAGGGCCCAGAGTTTTGGGGCATCGCCAGGCGTACCTGCGAAAACGGCAGCGCAACACAGGACGACACCACAACCAAACCATCGGAGCATGAGGTTCACCATCAGCGTCTCTCGGTAAAGGAAGGTCGACCGTCGGCCTGCCTCACGTCAGTAGGATCGTTTCATACATGGTGCTACTTTTTCTTCTTGCGTTTGGCGTGCGCCCCTTGAACCTTGGCGCGCTCAAGAAGATCACGAATTTCGGCGGCAGACATGGCCTTCAAAATGTCCTCCAGTGACATGGCCTTCAAAATGTCCTGTGGTGGCATGACTTTCAAAACGTCCGCGGGTGACATGTCCTTCAGCCTGTCCTCAGGGGCCAGGCCCTCGAGTCGTTCCTGGGCTGTCAAATGATTGAGGTGCTCTTTGGTATAATCTCGGCGAAAATCTTCTATTGTATAGGACATTGCAAGTCCCTCCCGTTGATATCCCTCCAGCAACCGGCCCACAAGCGAGTTTGTATCGGCGGAGCGTTGTCGGTAATGCGCCGTGCCGTAACGTACCTGCTCCGTCGATGCACTCAGCAAATGCAAAAGGGCGTTATTGGCTGTTTGCGGCAACTCGCCGGCGACCGGCACATGAATCACGTCGGTGCCCCGCTGGCATTCGTAAACGCCGTCCTGAAGGCACTTCAAAATGACGGCACTCGCCAAGTTCTGCGGAAACCGGCTGCATACAGCATACAACTTGAACTCGTCTTCCGGCAACAGGTTTTCAAATGAAGGGCTGATCTGCTTGCGGTAATTGACGTAATGCCCAGTCAACTCCTTTACGCCCAGTCGTCCAGTGCCTCTCGAAACGATTTGAATGTGATCAAGTTGTAAGTTGCAAGGTCGCGAAAACCATCGGGCAAGCTGCCTTCGAACCGGCCAGGTTGTTTACGCAAAATCACTACGTCGAGCAGCTGTTTTTTGAGCGACAGGTCTTTCTCCAGCTCGACGACGAAAGGCGAGCCAGTGAAGAAGTCGCTCAACAGGAGCCCAAAAATGCGATGCCAGTTTACGGGGTCCATATAGCACGATTTCGCAGGAAAGATGCCAGCGCACGGAGCAATCATAACGGCACTGATGGGTGGGGTCAATGATATGACACCTTCCTAGTTGGGTTGCCAGGTTGCAGGGGCGCCGGTTTTGCAGGATAATGAGAAGCAAAGGGCAAACGGCGAGGGGCGAAAAACTCGCCGTAGCGGCCAATCAGGAACCAGGTGCCCCATGAAACTCGAAGGCGAGCAAACCTTGCTCCGCGTCTATCTGCGAAACACCGACAAGCACGGGTGGTCCGCGGCCGGCGACGTGCTGGTCGAGCGGGCGCACCGCAAAGGCCTGGCCGGGGCCACCATGCTGCGCGGCATCTTCGGCCTGGACGTGACGGGTCAGGTGCTCGCAACAGGCAAGTGGTCCCTCGTGGATCACGTGCCGCTCATCATCGAATTCGTGGACGGCGCCCAGGCCATTGGCGCCTTCCTTCAGGATGTCGAAGCCGTGGTTTCGGAGGGGATGGCCACGTTGGAACGCGCCCATGTCCTCGTGTATCGTCACAGCCAAAAGGAAGCTGAACGCGCCGCCATGCGGATGGAGTTGCCCGGCCCAGTCGCTCCTTTTGCCCACTTACCCAAACCAGAGGAGTTCCCGGTCATGAAACTGAGCGAGGAAGGTCACCTGCTGCGGGTATATATCGGCGAATCCGACACCTGGCACGGTCAACCTCTTTACCAGGCCATTGTCCTCAAGGCCAAGGAACTCGGTCTGGCGGGGGCCACGGTGCTGCGTGGGCCGGTTGGCTACGGCGCCAACAGCCGCCTGCACACGACCAAGCTGCTTGAATTGTCGACCGATTTGCCGATTCTCGTCGAAATCGTGGACAGCGTGGCCAAGATCCAAATGCTGCTGCCTTTCCTCGACGAAGCGGTGGCTGAGGGGCTGATCACGATCGAAGGCGTTCGCGTGCTGCACTACCGGCACAATCAGGCGAAGGCCCGGCTTTAACCTACCTGTCAAAGCCGAACATCGCTTGCAGCCCCAGCGTAAATATCACATACAGAGATCGGATCGCCTCGCGCGGGTCGACTTTGGACGAGCCGGCGCGGCGATCCTCGAAGATGATTGGGGTTTCGCCGATGGTGCAGCCGGCCTTTCGGCAGCGGTAAAGAACCTCTTCCTGAAAGGAATAGCCGTGCGACATTAAATGATCGAGATCGGTCTGGCGCAGCTTGGCCACGCGATAACAGCGATAGCCGCCGCTGGTGTCGCGGGCGGGAATCCGCATGAGCAGGCGCACGACCACGTTGATGCCGCCGCTCATCAGTTGGCGTGACAACGGCCAATGGGCGGTGCCGCCGCCGGGGACGTAGCGAGAGCCGATCATCACGTCGTGGTCGCTGCATGCCGGCGACCATGGCCGGCAGATACCGGGGATGGTGGCTGAAATCGGCGTCCATGCTAAGGAAATAGTCGTAATTGTGCAGCAAGGCGTAGCGCATGCCGGCCAGGATGGCGGTGCCCAGGCCCAGCTTGCCCGATCGATGATTGACGTGCACGCGTGGATCGGCGGCCGCCAGCTGGTCGGCTAGTTCGCCGGTGCCGTCGGGGGAATTGTCGTCGGTGACGAGAACCTCAGCCCGCGGCAGGAAGTCGTGAATCTCCTTGACCAAAGGCGCGAGATTGTCGCGTTCCTTGTAGGTGGCAATGCCAATCAGCAACCGCGGTTCGGAAACAGACACGCAAGTCCCCTTTTTTAGCAGGCGCTATCAGTAGGGAATGATATAATCGCAACGGGTCGCAAGAAGAAGAATTTCAGGATCGAGGACACAGGCATGGCCATCGCCACCGTGGGTTGCCCCAAGTGCAAGCAGACATTTCGCAGCACCGACGACGTCTTGAACACCAAGATCCGCTGCCCTTTGTGCGGCTTTGGGTTTGTCGTCAAAAAGTTCGCCGGCGAAAATGAGCCGGCGCCGGCGAAGCAAAAACCGGCAGCAAAGCCGCAAGACGACGACGAGGAAGAAGACGATCCCAAGAACCCCATGGGCCTGCGCACGGTCGATCTGGCACCCGCTGCCCCAATTGCGCCAACGAGATGGAGGACGAGCACGCCGTCGTCTGTCTCTTCTGCGGCTACAACACGCAAACGCGTACCCTGGGAACGACCAAGAAAGTCGCCAGCCAAACCGGCGGCGACAAATTCAAATGGCAGCTGCCAGGCGTGATTTGCCTCGTGCTGTTATTCGTCCTGGTCCTCCTGCAAAATCTTTTTATCTTGTGGCTGGGCAGGGACGCACGCGGCAAAGATGGATTCATCAACAACAATTTGTATTCGGAGCCCATTTTCCTGTGGGCAACGATGATTACCGCCGGCATCTTGTGGGCCATGGGAAGATTCGTTCTCAAACGGCTAGTCCTGGAGCCGACGCCGCCGGAAGAAGAGATCAGCTGAGGAGTCGCGCAAGAATAACTTGAACAATGACATGAGCCTGTCAATTTTTGGGTGGCACGCCCTGAGGTACTCCGCAGGGCGTGAAATCCCTGGAATCCAACCACGCCCTGCGGAGTACCTCAGGGCGTGCCACCCAGGCGCTAGACCGGGTTGGACCCGCGCCGAACTTGTTGTGGCCGTGGCCATAATTCTGACCGCCGCCGGCCTGGTGGCGACGTTTGTGTTTCGCAGCCGGGCGCCGGCGCTGCGCATCGAGTGCGGCATGCATTTGCAGAACGTGGGCATGGCCTTCCAGGCCTTTCACGACGAGCGCAAGACGCTGCCCGCCAGCTGCATTGCGCCGGGATTTGCCACCTGGGCCGTGCAAATCGCCCCCTTCCTGCCCCGGGAGCAGGGCCGCCGCCTCAAGGATTGGGATGTCTCGCTGTCGTACTACGATCAACAAGAAGAGGTGCGCCAGAGCGCCGGTTTGGCCCTACTATTGCCCGGCCCGGCGGACGACGGAACAGCTCAGCACCAGCGGCGATTTGCCTGTGGGCATTGACATCACGGCGACGAATTACGCAGGCGCTGTGGGAGATTACGGTTGTTCTCCCACTAGCGACAACGCCCTTTACCCACTGACCTCGGCTGATGCCGACGGCGCCCTGGTCGTGGGCGAAGTGCTCGAAAAGACCGGCGACAAAATCGTCCGCTGGAAATCGCGCACCACATTGGAGATGCTAACTCGCGGCAAGCAGAACACGATCTTGCTGGGTGAGAAACACGTCCCGGTTGACGGCCTCGGTCAGGGCCGATTCGGCGACAGCTCGATTTACAACGGCGATCACGCCCCGGCATTCGCCCGCATTGTCGACAAAGATCACTGTGTCGCCCAGGGGCCGGACGATCCGTTCAATTCCAATTTTGGCAGCTGGCACCCCGGCATTTGTCAATTCCTCATGGCCGACGGCAGCCTGCGCGTCGTCGGCAACGATGTCAGTCCCCGCCTGCTGCAAGACCTGATACCAAGATGATTGCTCTTAGACGCCCAACTCGGTGACCAGCGCCCGCAGGAACGGCTCCGCGTCCGTGACGACGCCGACCGTCTGGATGCTGCCGCGGTCGGTCAGCTTGGTGACCGTGGCGGGGTTGATGTCGACGCAGGCCACCTTGACCCAGGCCGGCAGCAGATTGCCCGTCGCGATCGAGTGCAGCAGCGGTGGCCATCATCAGGCAGAAGCCGACGCCGTGGATCAGCTCGCGCATCCGCTGCTGGGCGTCGAGCACGTCGGTGATCACTTCCGGCAGCGGGCCGTCGTCGCGGATGCTGCCGGCCAGGACGAACGGGATGTCGTGCTTGATGCACTCGTACATGATGCCGCTTTTGAGGATGCCGCGTGTCGACGGCGGTCTTGAATGCTGCCCAGCGCGGCGGATGGTGTTGATCGCCCGCAGGTGATGCTCGTGGCCCTCCTCGGCGGGCAGGCCGCGGTCGAGGTAGATGCCGAGGCTGGTGCCGTAGAGCGACTGCTCGATGTCGTGCGTGGCCAGGGCGTTGCCGGCGAAAAGGATGTTGAGATAGCCCGAGCGGATCAGCTGGCAGATGTGCTCGACGCTGCCGGTGTGGACGACGGCGGGGCCGAGGACGGCCAGGATTTTTTCGCCGGCGTCCCGGGTGCGCTTCATGGCGGCGGCGATTTCGCGGACGGTCACGCCCTTGGGCTTTTCGCTGGAAACCGGGCTGGCCATGAACTCGAACAGGCTTTGCCGGGCTGCCGTGTCCGGCGGGCAAGACGCGCAAGCCCTGCCGGCCCACGACGATCGGGTCGCCCTTGTGCACCTGCGGCCATCGGCAGGCAGCGGGCGGCGCCGCCCTCGGGGTCGATGAGGATGCCGCAGTCCATTTCCTGGTCCTCGACCTCGATCCAGTCGCCGCCGAGGCGGACCTGCGTGCGGATAGTTGGTGGTGCTGTAGAAGTCCTCCGGAAAGGCGCCGTCCATGTCGGCGGCAACGACCCGGCAATCCTTGGCGTCGGTCGGACACGGCGCCGTGGTCGTGGATGGCGTCGAGGATGTCGCGGAGCAATTCGCGAGGTCGGGGCCTGCACCTCGATGCGGGCATAGCTGGTGTCGGTCTGCCGCTGGCCGATGCGGATGTCCTTGATGACGTAGCTGCCGCCGCGGGTCAGGATCTCGTCGAGCACCTTGGGCAAGAGCAGCGAATCGATGATGTGGCCCTGAAGGACCACTTCCTCGACAAAGCCGGGAGATGGGGAAACGGCAGTTGACACCTTGTTCACTCCCCGGTTTGGTGGCGGCCGCTGTCGGGCTTGGCGATGCCGCCGCTGCGAAGGACGTCGGCCAGCATCGCCTTGGCCGGCTCGGGCAGGCCGCTTTCCATGATGACGCGGACGGCGGCATCGACGTCGTATTCGATCCGCTTGAGCTCCACGCGATTGTCTTCAATGACAGCATACGAGGCCCGCGGGTCGCCGTCACGAGGTTGACCAACGCTGCCGGGATTGATGACCAGCTTGCTGCCGACTTCCAGGACAAAGGGGTGATGCGTATGTCCGACGCAGACCACGTTGGCGTCCACGTTGGCCAGGCGGCGCGTCCAGAATTCGACGTCGGCCACTGCATACTCGTCCAGCGGATCGCGCGGCGTGGCATGCACCAACAAGAAGCGGGTGTCGTCCACGGTGACGTAACGGCTGACCGGCAGCATTCCTAAAAAACGCCGATCCTCGCTGCTGAGACGTTCCTGCGTCAGCGGCCTGGTGACACTGGTCAGGTACTTGAACCCGGTGCGCCCGTTGACCTGGACATGCTGAGCGACACCATGATCGTGATTGCCGCGAACGCTGAAGGCCGCGTTTTTGCGCACCCAGTCGATGCAGGGCGCCGGCTCGAGCCCGTAATCGACCAGATCGCCAACGAAGAAACAAGCGTCGCACGGCTCCTGAATGGCTTGGAGAGCTGGCCAGTTGGCGTGGATATCGGCAAGGACGAGAACACGCATGGGGAATAGGCCTGTGTTAAATCCGCACGAGATCTCTTGACGCTGCCGCCATTATGGGGGAACATACGTTACATAACCATTTTAGAACATCCCGGCGCCGTCGGGCGCCCCGATTTGCTGAACTGGTGGTGAAAAGGCATGATGAGGGTCGCTCCTCAACCGCACATCTTCTTCTCGCAGATCGCGGAGCAAATGGCCATGAGTCCTGAAAACACCTCCCGACGCATGACTTTGCGGCAAATCATCACTCACGCCGAGAAGTGTTCGCGTGGCGTCATCGAGCACGTGCATTCCACGATGCTGCTTGCCATTTCCGATTTCCGCGACCTGAGCCGGCCTGTGCGCCGGCGCAGCCATTATCCCACCCTGGTCGCTATTCAGCATGCACTCCAAGAATTGAAGGATGCCGCCGACGAGGTTGCCCAACTCACCAACGATTTGGACCAGCAATTGGGTGAAATCGACGACCGCGCCAAAAAAGAGAGGGTCAATCGCTTGTAAAGGCCTTGTTATTGGCTTTGCCCAGGCACCCACAGGACATCCGCCTTGCCGCCGTCATTGCAAACCCGCGCCAGCACGAACAACAGGTCCGACAGCCGATTCAGGTAGATCAAAACCTGGTTGTTCAGGGATTCCTTGCGCATCAAGGTTACCACCTCTCGTTCAGCACGCCGGCAAATCGTGCGAGCCAAATGGCACCATGCAGAGGCTGGCGTTCCGCCAGGCAGCACAAAACTGCGCAGCGGCTCCAGTTGCTCGTTTAGGCGATCGATGTCAGCCTCCAGACGTTGAGCCTGCTGTGGCTGGATGCGCAACGACTTGCCCGGCTGCTCGGCAGCCGGCGCCGGCACGCACAGGTCGGCGCCCAGGTCGAAAAGATCGTTTTGGATGGTGCGCAGCAATGCCACAAGCTGCGAGTCTTGCAGATGGAGAACGAGCAACCCTACCACAGCGTTGAGCTCATCGACGCTGCCATAGGCGGCAACGCGCGGATCGTCCTTGGGGACGCGCGTGCCGTCGCCCAGCCCGGTTTCGCCGGCGTCGCCGGTTTTGGTGTAGATGCGCGACAGGTAAACCATGCCGGTCATTGTACATCAAAACCACGGAATGAAGCCCAACAGCTTCGGCGACGCCGCCTTGGGTGGGGGTACCTGAGCCGCCTTGGTCGGTTGGGCTGGGTTGTGCGGGCCTGGCCGGACTACCGATTTCTTGGGTGTCGTTGTAACCAAGGTCGATTTCATGCTGTGATAAGCCGCGTTGAAGTCAAAGACCTTGGTGGATTGCTGCTGGGCCTTTGTGGGGTTCTGCAAGCTGAGCGATTTGACTGAACTGACGTCGATTGGTTTGTTTGTGATAGTCGGGGGCACGCCTGCGAAAGGGGATTTGGCGGCGGCACTACTTTGGCCTGCCGCAGTGGCTGGGGTGCTCCCTTGTTGAGCTTCGCCGGGCAAGACGATCAGCAAACCGGCGGCAAAAGCCAGCGGCGCCAGCGAGTAAAGGTGGTTGCGCATCTTCTCCCTCCTCGACATCAAAACCACGGAATGAAGCCAAACAGCTTTGACGACGGCTTGGGAGTGGGAAGCTGAACCGCCTTGGTCGGCTGCAGCGGATTGTTTACGCCAGGCCGGACTACCGGTGTCGTGGGAATCGTCGATTTGAAATAGGTCGATGTCATTCCGCGGAAAGCTGAATTAATGTTCAAAACCTTGGTGGATTGCTGCTGCGGCATCATGGTATTCTGGAAACTGAGGGGTTTGGTAGCTCCGCTAAGGTCCAATGGCTTGCTGGCGACCGTCAAATTGGAGGGCATGAATCCGGAAAAGAACTGGCCGGAGGGGCTGCCCAGACCCGTTGCGGTGCCGGCTGTTCCCCCTTGCTGAGCCTCACTGGGCACGACGACCAGCAGCCCGGCGGTAAGCGCCAGCGACGCCAGCAAGCAGTTTTGTCTGCGCATCTTTCCCTCCCGCCTCCGTCCCCCTGGAGAGCGTCTCCGATCCGAGCTTGGTGGATATCAGGTGGCGGACCATAGCAAGTCGACGGATGGCGTCAAGGGCGGTTTTTCGCTTGAGGATCGCGAGCAAATCCCCACAAGAATCCCGACAAAGTGGCGGGATTGATGGGTCGAACATAGCTTTTATTGGCAATCCCGATAGGAATCCCGACGACGGCTTTTCAAAGTGTAGTGATTTATAGCGACTTATAGCTAGTTATAGCTCTTTTCTTGTATAACTACCTATAACTTGGTATAAACCCCCAGATGGACCCCATTGCCAATCCGTTTTCACCTGGCGCAGGCTCCCCGCCTCCTGAATTGGTGGGGCGCAGACCCGGTTCTCGAACAGGCACGAATTCTGCTGGGCCGAGTAAAACAGAAGCGTGCCGAGAAGAGTATGCTGCTCACCGGCCTGCGTGGCGTCGGCAAAACCGTTTTGCTCAATGAAATCGAGCTCCTTGCCAAGACTGAGGCATATCACACCATTTCCATCGAAGCCCACGAAGAAAAACCGTTGGGCTCGCTTATTGCACCCTCATTGCGAAGCCTCCTTTTTGAGCTGGATCGACTCGCCGGCGTGGGAAACAAAGTCAAACGGGGACTGGCAGTCCTGCGGAGCTTCCTTGGAGCGCTCAAGTTCACGGCGCACGACGTCACCATCGGGTTGGACATCGAACCCGAAAAAGGGGCAGCCGACAGCGGCGACCTGGAAATTGACCTTCCCAACCTGTTAGTCGCCATCGGGGAAGCGGCAGAAGACCGAAAAACCGCCGTGGCCATCTTCATCGATGAGATTCAATACTTCAACCAAAAAGAACTCGGCGCCCTGATCATGGCGATGCACAAAATTCAGCAGCGTCAGCTTCCCCTGGTCCTTTTCGGCGCTGGCCTGCCAATCCTGCCGAAACTGGCAGGCGAATCGAAGTCGTATGCCGAGCGGCTTTTCAGCTTTCCGGACGTTGGTGCACTTTCGGCCAAAGACGCCGCGAAAGCACTCCAAGATCCCGCTCAAGCCGCTGGGGTCGCCTTCGATTCCAGGGCTTTGGACGAAATTTTTCGACTAACGAGGGGTTACCCTTACTTCGTTCAAGAATGGGGCTATCAAGCTTGGAACCTGGCTGTTTCCAGCCCGATCACCAAGCAGGTCGTCCACGATGCAACCAAAGCAGTCATTCCCCGCCTTGATAAGAATTTCTTTCTTGTGCGTTACGATCGGCTTACCCCAAATGAAAAGAACTTTTTGCGAGCAATGGCCGAACTCGGCCCCGCAGCCCACCGCACCGCCGACATAGCCGATACCCTGGGAGTTAAGATCACGAGCGTGGGACCCGTGCGCGCCAAGCTAATCCAAAAAGGAATGATCTACAGCCCGGCATATGGCGACATGGCCTTTACAGTGCCGCTTTTTGACGAGTTCATGATTCGGGCGATCCCCAAATTCAAAGCGCAACGAGGGCCACACTAAAAGAGCAACGCCGCGGTCTCCGCATACCCGAACATCCGATTGAAGTTCTGCACAGCCACGCCGCTAGCTCCGCGCACCAGGTTATCCTCGCACACCAGCACCACAATCCGCCCGCGGACGACGCGAACAGTCATGTCCAGGAAATTGGTGTGTGACGCATCCTTGGTGGCCGGCAGCCGCTCGGCAACGCGAACAAACGGCTTTCCGGCATAGTAATCGCGGTATAACTCCAGCATCTGCGCCTGGGAAAGGTTGCGCCGCGGGGCGGCGTAGATAGTCGTGAAGATGCCGCGATCCATCGGGATCAGATGCGGCGTGAAAATCACCTCGACGGCGTCGCCGGCGACGTCGCTGAGAACCTGCTCGATCTCCGGCGTGTGCCGATGCTGGCCGACGCTGTAGGCCGACACGCTTTCGTTGCATTCGGGGAAGTGCGTGGTCAATTTGGGCGTCCGCCCCGCTCCGGACACGCCGCTTTTGCTGTCCACGATGATGTTTTTCAGGTCGATGTGATGACCCGCGACCAACGGCGCCAGGCCCAGGATGGCGGTTTGCGGATAACAACCGGGATTGGCGACCAGCTGGGCCGTCGCGATCTCGTCGCCGTAGACCTCGGGCAAGCCATAAACCGCCTGCGTGAGGTAGGCCAGGTCCTCATGGCTTTCACCGTACCACTGGGCGTAGACGTTCGGATCGCGCAGGCGATAATCGGCGCTGAGGTCGATGACGCGCACGCCGCGATCGAGCAACGACGGCAAGGTGCTCATACTGGCGCCGTGCGGCAAGCAGCCGAAAACGCATTGCACGCCCTTGGTCAGCAAGCGATCGGCGTCAAATGGCTCGCAGCGCAGGTCCAGCCGGCCCAGCAGGCTGGGATGCAGGTCGGCAACCAAGGGCGTACCTTCCTGGCGAGAGGTGACGGCCACGATCTGGGCGTGGGGGTGGCGCAGCAGGATTTTGATCAATTCGACGGCGGTGTAGCCCGTGCCGCCCAGGATTGCGACTTTTGTCATGGAAATCATTATACGGCGGAGGTACAATAGAAATGTCAGTCAAGTGGGTCAATTTGGTGCGCAAGGGGTCTATCATGTTTACCATTGCCAGGCAGTGCGGTGCCTTAGCTGTCGTGCTGGGAGCGCTTTTCCTCAGCCCAGCGGCCGAGGCCCAGTTTGGAAGAATGTATCCCGTCAATCCGAATCCGCAAATTGCCCCGGGCGTCAGCCTGCTGCAATACAGCTACAACACGGCGGTGCTGGGCCGGGCTTACAACCAGATTCCACCTTATCTCCTTGGCTATAACCCTTACCCGTCGTCGGTGAATTACGGGCCGGTCTACAACCCGCAGTTTTTCCGCGGCGGCGGCTATAGCCCCTACGCCGCCGCAGGTTATGGCGGCTACGGGGGAGTTCCAGCAATCGCTCCTTATGCGGGCGGCTACAGCCCGTACGGCGCCGGCGGCTACGGCGGGGGCTACGGCCCGGGCATTGATCCGCTCACCGGCGGTGGTTACGCCCCCTACGGCGGCGGCTACGGCGCCGGGGCGGAACTTTCGGCCTATGGCCAGCTTGGCATCAGCCAGGAACAAGCCCGCATACTCCGCGAGGTCGCCAACCAGGCCAAGCTCGACACGCGTAAAAAGACGGTCGACACCCTCGCTTACATTCGCGCCCACGAATACACCTTCACCCAGGAGCAGGCCGACATTGCCAAGCGGCTCCTGGAACGGGTCCAAAAGACCCCGTCAGCCGCCGAGATTCAATCCGGCAAGAGCCTGAACATCCTGCTCGATGATCTGGTCAAGTTCAATAACCAACAAATTAAAGGCCCGACCATCAACCTGGATGAAGACGTTCTCAAGCTCGTCAACATCACCGGCGCCGGCAGCGGCAGCGCCAACATCGGCCTGCTCCGTGACAGCGGCCGCGTCAACTGGCCCAGCGCTTTCGACAACAAAGAGGTCATCAGCGAAAAGGACCGCAACGATCTTACCCTCGAGGCCAAACAGCTTTATGAGTTGGCGGCCACCGGTCAACCCAATGTCAATATCGTGCGCAACGTCGAATCCGCCTTGCAGACGCTGCGGAAGAATCTGACCAAGCAGGTCGATAATGTGCCCAGCAAGAGCTACCTGGAAGGCCAACGCTTCCTTGACGATTTTGACGCCGCCGTGGTAGCGGTCAAAAAGGGGGACGTGGTACTGAATCTGGATTTCCAACAAAAATTCGTCAAAGACGGCAAACGCTCGACCCAGGAATTGGTGGAATACATGGGTGGCAAGGGGCTGCGCTTCGCTCCGGCAAGCGTGGGCGACGACCGGGCTTACGTGGCCCTTCAGGGTGCGTTGTCAGCCCAGAGTATTGTCATCCACAGTCAGGTCGCTTCCTCGGGAAAAGCATATTAAGCCCTGACACACCAACCCGAAGCGTAAGCGACGGAAATGCAACTTCCTCGCTTACGCTTCGGGTTGGTATGCCAAAAACCAGCAGCAAGCCATTCGGATTGTAATTCCCATCAGCAAATGGTAACAATTGCCTTGCACGAAAGCGCCTTCTTTGGCCTTGGCCTAAAGAAGTCGCCGTTCAATTCCGCCGCTTCGCGCTTTTCTCTCGCAAATCACCCATCTTTCCAATAATTGGCAAGTATTTTGTCAGCAGGCAGTTACGGACAAAATGCGTTCCATGCCTCTTTTGCGCGAACGATTGGTATTGCAATTGCGTCTAGTCCTTTCGCAATGAAACAATGTCCTTCTGACACGGACGGAGGAGAGTCATGCAAATCGAACTTTTCTGCCAGCGCTGCGAAAACCGCTTTGTCGCCCCACCGGAGACGCCTTCGTTGGAAGTGCTGAAACGGATGATCGAAGACGGCCCCTGGTTCGCCCTAGGTGAGGGCGAAACATTCGAGGACATGATCTTCACGGCCCTCACCTCGCGCGGGGCTATTTGCTGCCCCGATTGCTTGCGGCCCGTTTCCGTAAGCGAGGAAAGCCTCGGGCAAGTGGCGATGCATTTGCTGGCCCAGTGGTAAGCTGGCGGCTGTGATCCCCAAGGGCTGGCTAGAAAGCCTGACCTACGTAAGGCAGCACATACGGCCCCTTGGGGATCACGGCCACGCGGGCCGCCGGTCCGTATTCCTCCAGGCAATCCGCCACCGCTTGCTCGACGGATGCCGCCGGCTCCACATAGCACTGCCGCAAGGTTTGGCGGTCAATGCCGTCGGACACGACCTTCACCTTGCAGCGTCTCGATCACCTTGGCCAATTCTTCCAGCTGCCACTGGTCCATCACGAAGTAATCCTCGCCCAGGATGCGGCTGCTTGAAGTCTTGCAGGTCTGGGATTGTCGCGCATAAGCCGCTGAAACTCGGGACTACCCAGCCCTTCGCTCAAGCTGGCAGCCAGCACGATGGTGCCGCCTTGCTTGACGATCGGCAGGGCGCCGGTCAAGCCCTTGACCGCCTGATACCAGGTGGTGTCCAGCGGATAGCCGGCGCAGCTCGTCACCACCACGTCGCACGGTTCCGCGCACGCGGACGCGCACGACTTTTTCGACGAAACGCACTCCCTCTTCCCAGGCCTTCACCATGTCGCCGGCGCCGACCCAGGTGACGCGGCGCTGGCCGTCCAGGCAAACATTGACGATGAAATCGCAGCCAGCCAGCTTGGCGATCCGCGTATTCTCCTCGTGGACGGGATTGCCCTCGACGCAACCGCAGTCGGCCCGAGGATGCTCAAGGAAGCGCGGCCCATGCCAAACCTTGACCGTCTCCAACGCCGCGATGCCCGGGCAAATCACCTTGCGGCCGCCCGAATACCCGGCCATCAGGTGCGGCTCGATCAGGCCCGTGGTGATCTTGAGGTCGGCCCGCACATAACGCTTGTCGATCCAGGCGGGCACGCCATTTGGAGTCGTGCCGAGGAAGTCGTGCTCCTCGAGCACCTTGCCGTGATGGTTTTCGACGCGGTAATTGGCGACGACGTCGGCGCCGAGCATCTCCTGCGAGCTCCGCGCCTTCATTGGGCCGGTGCAATCCGGTGGCATTGAGGATCAGGATGTCGCGGCGCGGAATGCCTTGCTCTTCGAGGATGCGCAGCAGCGGCGGAAGGATCAGCTTGTTGGGCACTGGCCGGGTGATATCGCAAACGAGGATGCAAGCATTCCTGCGCCCGCGCGCGATGTCTGCCAAGGGCGGTGTGCCGATCGGTTTCGCCAGGGTCGCAACGATGGCGGCGGCGGGATCGGCAAGCGGCGGCGCCGGCCGCATCGCCAACGGACCGACGATGCGATCATCGGGAAGATTGACTTCCAGGCCCGTGCGACCGTAATCGAGAGTAATAAGCATGTTTTTGAGTCCTGTTCGTGTCAACAGATTGCCAGTGTTGATTATAATGCCTGCATGACCAATAGCCTTCAACAAACTCCAGTTATCGAAGCGGCCACAACCGAAATCAAACGCTACCAGCGTCAGAAATTGATTGGTCGGCTCCTGAATCTCGTCATTGGCGTGGTCTATCTCACCTTGCTCGCATTGTGGGCTGGGCCGTTGGTCAATGCGGCGCTGATCGAAATCATCGGCGAATCGCCGTGGCCGCGGCTGCTCGGCGTCATGATCGTTTGCGGCGGAGGCATGGAGCTGCTCACATTGCCGCTCGATTTCTGGTCGGGATTTGTCGTCGAACATCGCTACCAGCTCAGCACCCAGACGCTGGCTGGTTGGATCAAGAAACACCTGCTGGGTTGGCTGATCGGCGGCATGATCGGCGGTCCGCTGATGTTCGGTTTGTATGCTCTGCTCCGGTATACATCACCGTGGTGGCTATGGGCGACGATGGGCTGGTTGGCAGTCACTTTGGTAATGGGACGGTTGATGCCCGTGTTGATTTTGCCGCTCTTTTACAAGGTGACGCCTCTGGATGATCCGGCCTTGCGCGAGCGGATTGAACGCCTGGTCGCCGGGACGGGATTGAGCCTGCAAGGCGTTTACCGCCTGCACCTCAGCGCGGAGACGCGCAAGGCCAACGCAGCCCTGGCCGGGTTGGGCCGCAGCCGCCGCGTGCTGCTGGGCGACACGCTGTTGGAGCAATTCACGGCCGAGGAAATCGAGGTGGTTTTCGCCCATGAAGTCGGCCACCACGTCCATCGCCATTTGCCAAAAATGATCGCCGTGAGTGTGGTGCTGTCGACAATGGGATTCTGGCTCGTGGACGTGGTGCTGCGTGGCCTGGCGCAGCCGTTGGGTTACGCGGCTTTCAATGACCCCGCCGCTTTGCCGCTTGTGCTTTTGGTCCTGACGGCGTTCGGTTTGATTCTCATGCCCGGCCAAAACGCTCTTAGCCGCTTTTTCGAGCGCCAGTGTGATCGCTACGCCCTTGACCGCACCAGTTTGCGTGACGCTTACCGATCGGCCTTTGCCAAGCTGGCGACTATCAACAAATCCGACCCCGCCCCGCACCCGCTGGTTGTCTGGCTCTTTTACGATCATCCGCCGATCAAGGAACGGATAGCGATGGCATATCAAGCTTGAGGCCGCTCCCACGGCAAGCCCTGCGGATACTTCGCACGCAGCAGCTGATTGCCGCGCAGGAAGTAGCCGGCGATGGGGCTGTCCGACCGGCTGCCGATGGCGTAATTCACGGTGTGTTTGCGGTTGGAACATACCTTGGGACATTGCTCAAGGAGAAGTTTGCACATCAGGCAATCAGCCTCCCATTGCCCGTTGGGCGGCCGGCCGGGCCTGTACCACACCGGCGCAAATGAACAGCCACTTCCCGCCGCAACAGATAACAGTTAGTGTCAACGTGGAAGATGCCCGGTTTGTCGTAAACCGGGTGAAAGTTGCCCAGGCACTCCGAATCGTCGCGGGTGATGAAATTGCCGTCTTCGTCGACGATGTTGCGGAGCGAGAAAGCCCATTGCGCCTGGGTCGCCAGGACGGGCGCCACCAGGGTTTCCACATGGTCGGGCTCAAACCAGTTATCTTCGTCCAGGTGGGAAATGAACTCGGAGTTCACCAAAAAAGAGAACGCGCCGTAGATGCGATGGCCGCACCACCGTTCTTTGCCCGTGGCCTGCGGCAAGGCAATGACATGGACGGCCTTGTCGCGCCGATCGAGTTGGGCCATGACGGCTTGAACTTGCGCAAGGCGTTCGTCGCCGTCAACGACGACAAAGTGCTCGACGTGCGGATACGTCTGCCTTTGCACAGAATTAAGGCAGCGCAGCAAATGGCGATGCCCCGTGGCGGCAGTGACCACGGTGACAGTTTCCCGCGTAAACATGGCGCTTTGGCTCCCGGTCCACCTTGGCAAACGAAGTCGCCTGCTGACCAAACCAGGTGGGCCTTCCTTATGTTCGGGCATCGGCACCGCACTTGTCCAGGTGAAACACTCAGTGCTTGACCGGAAGGCGGCCCAGGCTGATAATGCCAATCAAGAAAGGACATGTCATGCTGATGCGTCTGTTTGCATGCACGATGCTTTTAAGCCTTGCGGCCATTGCCGGCTGCTCGAGGGAAAAACCCTCTGCAAAGGAAGCAATCCACGACCTAAAGGGCCAAATCCTCTCCCTCGACGTGGCTAACAGCAAAGTTGAGCTCAAGCACGAGAAGATTGGCGACTGGATGGAGCCGATGACCATGTGGTTCAAGGTAGAGGAACGCAAAATGCTGGAAGGGCTAAGAGACGGCGACATGGTCCAGGGGCGGGTGAAGGTTTATGACGGCGGGAGAAATTCCGTCATCACGGAATTGCGCAAACAATAAGCGGGTAAGATGAGGTTAGAAATGGCCAGAAGCAATGCCGCCACCGTCGAGGAATACCTGAGCGAGTTGCCCGAGGATCGCCGAGCCGTGGTCGCGGCGGTCAGGAAGGTCGTCTTGAAGCATCTGCCCAAGGGGATTGACGAGTGCATGCGTTGGGGCATGATCAGCTACGAGGTACCGTTGGAGGAATCCCCCAAAACCTGCAACGGCCAACCGCTGAGCTTTGCGGGTCTGGCGGCGCAGAAAAACCATTATGCGCTCTACCTGATGTGCGCCGGTTGCCCCAAGGCGGATGGCATACTCAGGGAAGGCTTCAAAAAAGCCGGCAAGAAATTGGATAAGGGCAAGTCGTGCCTGCGCTTCCGCAAGCTGGACGACTTGCCCCTGGAGGTGATCGGCAAAGCGATCGCCAGCATTTCGAAAAAAGAGTGGATTGCCGTCTTCGAGGCTACCGGTGACAGAAACAGCACGGATGCCAACAAGCACAACCCGTAACCGACACGGCCGCGGCGGCAGCGGCCAGACCGAGCAGCAAACGACGAATACACATGGGCAAACTCCCTGGTTGAAGACTTGTGTTGAAACCCAACGGATAACAAGGCAACAGTCGTGCCGTCTGCAGCAAGCTCCAAGGGTTACGACGCAACGGTTTGTCAATTAACGCCTTGCAGCATCAGCAACTGATGCCGACCGCGACCACGCAACAGCCGCGGTCTTGTAAAGCGGGAAAGGCTCGTTGTAGGAATTGCGAAATGGTTGATTGATTTCCGCCAATCTCCGCCGGCAGTCTTTGCCGGCTTTGCCGCGTCCGGTAGAATATACCCGTGAACCGCAACGCACCGACACCACCGCCAGATATGGAAAGGGCCGCCCTTAAGATCGCCGACCCGCGCCCCGAGGAGGCGAGCCGGGTGCTCATCATTGACGATGAATCGTTCCACGCGGAAACCGTGGCCGAGAGCCTGGAGCGGGTCGGCTACGAATGCGTCCTCGCCACCAGCGGCGAGGCCGGCGCCAAGACAATCGAGCGAAGAGGAATTCGACGTCATCCTCACCGACCTGCACATGGCCGACGTCGACGGTCTGGACAATCCTGCGCAAGGCCAGGCAGGAACTACCCGACACCGAGGTCGTGGTCATCACCGGCCACGGCGACGTCAAGACCGCCGTCGAGGCCATGAAGCAGGGGGCCGTCCAATTTTCTGCAAAAGCCGGTCAATCTGACCGAGCTGCGGGCCATGGTCGACAAGGCGGCCGAGCGGCTGCGTCTGGCCCGGACCAACCGCGAGTTGAAACGCCAGCTCGATGAAAAGTTCGGCTTCGAAGGCGTCGTCGGCAACAGCCGCGAAGATGCACGAGGTCCTCGCCAAGCTCAAGAGCATCGCCCCGACCAGCGCCACCGTGCTCATCCAGGGCGAGACCGGCACCGGCAAGGAGCTGGTCGCCAAGGCCATCCACAACAACAGCCCGCGCAAGAACAAACCGTTCGTGGCCATGAATTGCACGGCCCTCAACGAAAACCTGCTCGAGGACGAGCTGTTCGGCCACGAGGCCGGCGCTTACACCGGCGCCGACCGTCTTCGCAAGGGCCGCTTCGAGCACGCCAACGGCGGCACGCTGTTCCTCGACGAGGTCGGCGACATGCCGCTGACGCTGCAGGCCAAGTTGCTGCGCGTGCTGGAAAACCAGGAGGTGTTCCGCATCGGCAGCAACGAGCCGATCAAGGTCAACGTCCGCCTGCTCTCGGCCACCAACCGCGATCTGGAAGACGCCGTCGCCGCGGGCACGTTTCGCCAGGACCTTTATTTTCGCCTCAAGGTGGTGACCGTCAAGCTGCCGCCGCTGCGCGAACGCCGCGAGGACATTCCGCTGCTGGCCGCCCGTTTCCTGCAAGGAATTCAGCCAGCGGCACGGCAAGCACGTCACCGGCATCGCCGAGCCGCGTGCGCAAGGCCATGGACACGTACGACTGGCCGGGCAACGTCCGCGAGCTGCGCAACGTGATCGAAAGCATGGTCGTGCAGGACAGCGACGGCGTGCTCGACCTCGACGATTTGCAGGAAGGCGACACGCTGCGCCGCTTGCAATTGCCGGACAGCAATGCCCGCCGACCCGAGCAACCTGGTGGGCCGGCCGCTGAACGAGGTCGAGCGCTATTACATCGAGAAGACCCTGGAGATGACCGGCGGCAACCGCGAGGAGGCCGCCGCCAAGCTGGGCATCGGCGAACGGACGCTGTACCGCGCCATCCAGGACTGGAAAGTACAGGACCAAGATCAAGGCCGCCCTGGCGGAAGCGGGCGGCGATCAGGAAAAGGCTGCCGTCGCTCTGAGCCTTACGCCGGCAGCGCTCCAGCGCAAGCTCAAGAAGTGGGGCATGCAATAGCCGATGCCGCGGATCCAGCAACTCCCCGAGTCCGTCATCACCAAAATCGCCGCCGGCGAGGTCATCGAGCGGCCGGCCAGCGTCGTCAAGGAGCTTCTGGAAAACAGCGTCGACGCCGGCGCCCGCCGCATCGACGTCGATGTCGAGCAGGGCGGCACCGAGCTGATCCGCGTCGTCGACGACGGCTGCGGCATCGCTGCCGACGATCTACCTCTGGCCTTCGCCAGTCACGCCACCAGCAAACTCACCACGGCAGACGATCTGTTCCGCATCGCCACGCTGGGCTTTCGCGGCGAGGCATTGGCGTCGATCGGCGGCGTGGCTCAGGTCACTCTGCAATCGCGCCAGCCCGACCAGCTCGCCGGCGTCGAGATGTCCTGCAACGGCAGCATTTTGGAGCCGATCCGGCCCTGGAACGGTTCGCCGGGCACGCGCATCGAAGTGCGGCACCTGTTCTTTAACACCCCGGTCCGCCGCAAGTTTCTGCGCACCATCGCCACCGAGATGGGCCACATCTGCGAAGTTTTCACGCGTCTGGCGCTGGCCCAGCCCAGCTTGCACATGACGCTACGGCACAACGGCAAGCACGTCTATGAGGTTCCTCCCACCGCGAATCTGCTCGAAAGGCTCGGCCTGTTTTTCGGCGCCGAGGTGCGTGACAAGCTGTATGCGATCGCAGGGGAGCCAGGCCCGGCGCGGCTTCACGGCTTTGTGGCCGATCCGTCCTGCGAGCGCGGCAACGCCAAGATGCAATATCTGTTTCTCAACGGCCGTTGGATCCGCGACCGCAGCCTGGGCCACGCCCTGCAAGAAGCCTATCGTGGCCTGATCATGACTGGGCGTTACGCTGTCGCTTTTCTGTTTCTGGAGATGGCGGCCGACCTGGTGGACGTGAACGTGCATCCCACCAAGACGGAAGTGCGATTTCGCGACGGGCATGGATTGTATAGCCTGGTTCTCCACACGGTCCGCAAGCGGCTGAGCGCCGCCAACCTGACGCCGCGTCTGCAACCGCCGTCGACGTTGGCCGTACCGCGGGCGCCCTTGGTTGGTGTGCCGATGCCTGGCATGGAGCCAATTCCCGCTGCTTTGCAAGCCCCTGAACCACCGCCGTTCGCCGCCGCGGCGGCGGCATTGCCTTTGCCGACGGCTGCCGCGGTAGCGCAAGCACTGAACAATCAACCGCGTCTGTTGCTGGAGGCGCCGGCGTTAAAGGCGATCCAGCTTTACAACGCTTATCTAGTCCTCGAAACGGCCGATGGCATGCTGGTTATCGACCAGCACGCGCTGCATGAACGCATCCTTTTCGAGCAGCTTAAGAAACGCATTCGCGCTGGCACGCTGGAAGTGCAACAACTACTGATTCCCGAACCGGTCGACCTGACCGCGGAACAAGCCGCACGCACGCTGGAACATCGCGAGGCGTTGTTGGAACTGGGCATCGGCGTGCAAGATTTCGGTGGCGGCACGGTGCTGTTGACGAGCTACCCCGCAATTCTCGGCAATCGCGCCCCGCAGAAGATTCTCAAAGCAGTGGTTGATCATCTCACCAGCAAGGAACGTGTGCCGACGCGCGAGCAGCTCTTCAATGACTTGCTCAGCTTGATGGCTTGCCACGGAGCTGTTCGCTCTGGTGATCCGCTGAATCCCGATGAGATCGCCGCCCTGGTGGCCCAGCGAGCCTTGGCGGATGACACGCACCACTGCCCGCATGGCCGGCCGACGTCGCTGCTGTTTTCACGGCACGATCTCGACCGCCAGTTCAGGCGAGTGTGATGTGCGCGTCGCGCAATGCCGCCTCGTAATCCTCCGCCGTGTTAAGGTTCCGCAGACTTTGTTGTGTAGGGTCGACGTCTTCCACCTCCGAAGCCAGGACAATGCGCGTCGACATATCATCGAAGAGAAAAATCGGTCGCAACCGATTGGCCGCCAACAAACGCTGCACGTCTTGGAGCACATGGAGTCGATAAACTGCAGCCAGGGGATGGTGCATGTCGCCAACACGTGGAACACAAATATCGTGATCGCCCAACAGCTGGATCATTCGCCGCACGAAGGCCGCTTGCAGAAAGGGTACATCGCAGCTGGAAAGGTAAGCGACTTCGCACCTGCCCTGCAACGCCGCCAATCCCGCGGCCACGCCTTGCAGTGGGCCGCGGCCTTTTTCCTCGTCTCGGACAATCAGCACCTGGTCGGGCAGCGGCGGCACAACCTGCTCCGGCGCCGCCACCACCGCGATCGGATCGACAACACCGCTTAAAATCCGCACGACGCGTTGGAGCATTGTCTCGCCGCCGAAGGGCAGCCACGCCTTGCTGGTTCCCATGCGTTTGCTTTGGCCGCCGCAAAGGACGATGCCGCCGGCGCTAATCATGGTCAAACCCTCGGAAATCCTGTTAATTCGAGAATGCGTTTGCGGTAGTTAGGCGTAGGTCAGGCATTCCAGCCTGACTCGCGTTTGACAACAAACGCGAAGCCGCAAGCGGCTTTGAATGATATGATACCCTAATGCCAAGGAGCACATTGTCCCATTTCGACGAACACGGCGCCAGCCGCATGGTCGACACCAGCGGCAAGGCGGAAACGGCCCGCGTGGCATCGGCCAGCGCCTTGGTCCGCATGCTGCCGGCTACTCTGGCGCTGATCAAGGATCGCGATCTAGCCAAGGGCGATGTGCTGGAGGTCGCCCGCCTCGCAGGCATCATGGCCGCCAAGCGCACGGGCGAGCTGATCCCGCTCTGCCACCCTTTGGCGCTCGACGCCGTCCGCGTCGATTTCGCCTTCGAGGGCGATACGCTGCTGCGGATCGATGCCACGGTAAGCTGCGTCGGCCGCACCGGAGTCGAAATGGAAGCCATGACGGCGGCCAGCATCGCAGCCTTGACGGTTTACGATATGTGCAAGGGGGTCGATCGGGCCATGACCGTCGAGCGCGTCCGTCTCGAAGCCAAGAGCGGCGGCAAAAGCGGCGACTTCGGGCGGGTTGATTGACGCGGCCCGGCGGCGTCACTATCATTCAATTTGATTTGAAACTTCAGAAACGTTCGGCGGGCATGAGGATTCAAGATGAACCAGCTCCTTTCTCCTTCGGCACCGGCCTTGCGTCCCCCCTTGGACGTGTTCGCGCCGATTGCCAGCGACCTGGAGGAAATGGAGCGGGTGCTGGCCCAAACTCTCAAAAGTTCGCGGCCCGGCGTCGCCAACCTAATCGAGCATCTCGGCCATTACCGCGGCAAACGCCTGCGCCCGGCTTTGCTGCTGCTCACTGCCCAGGCCTGCGGACGAGTGACGCCGGCCCACCACACATTGGCCGCCGTCGTCGAGATGATTCACACGGCCACACTCGTCCATGACGACGTCCTCGACAACGCGGGAGTCCGCCGCCATGTGCCAACCGTCAATACGCTTTGGGGCAACCAGACCAGCATCCTGCTTGGCGATTACCTGTTCACCCACGCTTTCCATTTGACCAGCACTCTTGGCGACGCGTCGGCCTGCCGGCTCATTGGCGAAGCCACCAACCACGTCTGCGCCGGCGAGGTGCATCAAATCTGCCAGCGCGGCAACCTGGAACTGACCGAGGGGGAGTATTTCGACATCGTCGGCGGCAAAACCGCGGCGCTGACGGCGTGCTGCTGCCAGCTGGGTGCGATCTTCAGCGGCAAAGCGCCCGACGTGGTGGCGCGGTTGACCGCCTACGGTCGTGGCCTCGGCATCGCCTTTCAGATCGCCGACGACGTGCTCGACCTGGTCGGCGAGGAGCGCACTACGGGCAAATCGCTGGGCACCGATCTGGAGCAGCAGAAATTGACGTTGCCCTTGGTGCATTTGTTGGAGACGGGCTCGTCGGAAGTGGTGACCAAGGTGCGGCACATTCTCGGTAGTGCCGGCAATCACAAACGCGAAGCGCTGGGGCCGATTCTCGAAAAGACTGGCGCAGTGGCTTACGCCCAAAGGCGAGCTGAGGAAATTGCTGCCGAGGCCAAGGAGCAGTTGGCGTGTTTGCCGGCGTCGCCGTGCCGAACAATTCTTGAGATTTTGACGGAGCGCGTCGTGCATCGGGCCTCGTAGAATGTTTACATGACCCCAGAAGAAAGCCTGCTCCAGGCCATCATCGAAAACCCAGACGACGACACTCCTCGGTTAGCTTTCGCCGATTGGCTGGCCGCGCACGGCAACATCGAGCGGGCCGAGTTTATCCGCATCCAGTGTGTTGCGGCTAAGCTGGTTGAGGACCACCCAGAACGAGCTCGTTGGGAAGCCCGAGCAGGGGAGTTGGTGAACGATTACAAGACGGAATGGGCAGGGTCCCTGCTGCAGTGGGTCTGGGGTTTTCACCGGGGATTTATTGACGACATATACATCCAACTAGAGGAATTCGCCAGCCACGCCGACCACATTTTCGCCTCTGCTCCAGTGCGGCATGTCAGATTCAGCACTGCCCAGTTTCAGCTAGGCCGGCCAAGCCTGGTCCATCTAAGTGCCGCTTCTGACGTTTGCAAGTGTCATTAGTTCCCGATTGCCATCTCGCCAGGCTGGCGGCGGTAACGATTCGTTCGAGCCAAGTATCGAGGTCCCGGACACTCGTGTTAGTCTTGATTGCCGCCACGGTTTCACGCGGCAATTCGCCGAAGCGACACTGGAGCTGATTCAGCAGAACTTGCCCGCGCGTCCGAACTTGCTCTTCCTTTCTACCCTCGTCCATCAATTCGTGGGCAATTGTTCTTCTCACGGCTGATACCTCTCGGCGAAGTTTGTCCTTCCTTAATCAACTCCCGATGCCCACCTCTTCCAGGCTGCCGGCGGTGGCAAATCGGTCAAGCCATGCATCAAGTTCAGGAACGCTCTTGTTAGCCTTGACTGCTGCCACGGTTTCACTCGGCACCGTGCCGAAGCGCCTTTGGAGCTGATTCAGCAGTATCTGACGGCGCGACCGGACTTGCTCTTCTTTTCTCCCCTTGTACCTCCCCTTGTCGATCAATTCGTCAGCAATCGTTCTTCCCATGGCAGATACCTCCCGGCGAAGTTTGTCGGTCCGAACGGAGGCTTCGATCTGCGTTTGCAGGGCGCCATGTTCGACCGGGTCTCGTTCATGATAAACCAACGCGTGCACAAAAGAAAGCAATTCCAGCCAGCGCAGGCGCTCACTAGCCGCCATTGTCTCCAGGTGTTCCGTGGCTCGACGAAGCAGTTCCTCGAATTCAGCGGGTGGGGCATGGCGATCTTGAACAAGCCGCAGGACCCAGCCGAAGAAACCGCCCGCGGCTTCGAGCTGGTCGGCAGGAATGGCCGAGAGATTGAGGAACATGGGATCAATTGCGGGAATCATGCGGGTGAATCGTTCGCCCATGTCGATCAAATCCGCGACCCGTCCCAACGCTTCCCAATGGCGCGTTCCAGTGTAAAAAACCACCGGAAGCACCGGCTGCAGGCGCAAACCCACGAATGACTTGTGCCGCCGGTGCCAATCCCGAGCCTGTGCCTTATAGATCTGCACCACGTACTCCAGCACCCGGAAGGCCATCATCGCGTCTGGCTCGGACTGGTGTTCGATCAAGATGTACACCGTAACAGTCTGCTTTGGCTGCTGTTTGCCAACTCGGCGCAATGGGGCTTGCAGAACCACGTCAGCCTCCACATGCCGGAAATCTCGTTGCACGAACGACGTCGGCAGCCGCGTCATGTGGTCAAAGTCGATCAGGTCCGCCATCCCGGCCTCGCGGATCACGAGCAGGTCGCGCAGCATCGCGCGGATCCTCAAGCAACAGCTTCATGCCGTTTTCCGCGAATTGCCGGACGATTGCTTTGATGCGGGCTCGCTTCATGGGTGCCATCGCGAGTGAAGTAATGTGGATTACGTCGGCGACGCTAATACTAGTGTGCCGGCCGCCCCCGCCCGTCCTTCGGATACACATCAGGTAGCGGGTTGACATGGACTGGCACCGCCGGAATGTCGACCGAGCTCGGCTCATCCTTGCCATCGCCATTTTTCAACATCGAATCAACCTCGTGAGGATCGAGGTGCTGAGTGTGCTCCGCCGAGGGTTCGATCAGTTGCGAGTCGGGACCGAAGGTGACGCGAAACTTGATATTGGCAAACGCCACCTGGTCGTTGGGCAGCAGAGCGGCCCGGCGCACCCGCTGACCGTTGACACGGGTTCCGTTGGTGCTGCCCAGGTCGCGAAGCAGCAACAGACCATCGGTTTTGACGATGACGCAGTGCATCTTGGAGATGCTTTTGTGGTCCAGACGCAGGTCGCAACCTTCCTTGCGGCCGATGATCGTCATGTCCTTGACAATGTCTACGGCAGACCCACCGTCAAGCGGCAGCAGTTGTGCTCGCATCGTCACGTTGAGGCCTCGAAGGCGGCAGCCACGGACCGGAAGCGCGGGCCGGAATGGGCCACCTTATCCATCATACTATACCCCTGCTCGCTGTCCGCTGCCAAGCACGGAATATAAGAATCACTCACTCTGCCCGCTGCCAGGCCTGGACCGCAAGTCGGTATGGCGAATAGTGCTGCTTTTGAGGACAATGACGGTTGTGACGAATGCACGGATGATCGAGGGCAAGCAGGGATGTCTCTTCGCGTCGCGCACTTTGTGCAGCGCTATCCGCCGGCGCTGGGCGGCTCGGAAGCCTACTTCGCCAGGCTGGGCCGTTATCTGGTGCAAGGCGGCGACGAAGTCACCGTATTCACCACCACCGCCGATGCCCTCGCCGCCTTCTGGTCGGCTCGCGCAGCTACGTTTGATGCAGGAACCAGCATCGACGACGGCGTCGAGGTCCGGCGGTTTCCGTTGTCCATGCGGCTGCGCGGCCGGCGTTGGCTCCTCAAGCCGTTGTCGATAGTGCCGCACCGCTCGTGGCAATGCCTGACCGTCTCCTGCAATCCATTCGCCTGGGGAATGTGGCCGCGCTGGGGCAGATCGCCATGACCGATTCGACATCGTCCACGCCACGGCTTTTCCCTATGCCTTTCCCATTCTTTGCGCGGCGGCTAGCTCGCCGGTTGAATGTGCCCTTTTTGCTGACGCCGTTCCTTCACCTTGGCGACCCGCTCGACCGGCGAGATCGCACCCGCCGCGCCTACACCTCGCCGGCCCTTTTGTCTCTTGCCAGGGACGCCGATGTGGTTTTTGCTCAAACGCCGACGGAACGCGACGCACTTGTAAAATGCGGCGTGCTGCCCCAGCGTGTCATCCTCCAGGGCCTAGGCGTGGACATTGCCGCTTGTACGGGCGGAGACGGCCGGCGAGCACGCCAATCATGGGGCATGAGCACCAACGAGGTGGTCCTTGGCCACCTTGCTAACAACAGCGCGGAAAAAGGCACTGTCGACCTGCTCAGGGCGGCGGAGTCATTGTGGCAGGCAGGAAACCAGTTCCGTCTGGTGCTGGCAGGCCCGGAAATGCCGGGTTTTCAGCAATTCTGGAAAGATTACCGTTACGCTCAAAAAGTCACGCGCCTCGGCCCATTGACGGATGTGCAAAAACGCGATTTTTTCGCGGCGATCGACGTTTTCGCTTTGCCCAGCCGATCGGATTCATTTGGTTTGGTGTTGTTGGAGGCATGGGCCAATCGCCTGCCGAATATCGCCTATCACGCGGGCGGTATTGCGGACGTGGTCCGTCACGGTGTGGACGGCTTGTTGGCGCCATGCGGCGAAGTGCCGGCGCTAGCGATGGCGCTGCGCCGCGTCATCACCGATGCCGGCATGCGCCACCAGCTTGCGCCAAGGGATGGGACCGCGTCCAAAACGAGTTCAAATGGGAGGACAAGCTGGCGTTGGTCCGGGACGCTCAGATGCTCCATTCCGCCAGGCGAGGACTTAGCAAGGCCTGCGGTTGATGTTCTAGCTCCCGCTCGACGCCGAAGTTCGGCGGCAACTCCTCGATGGTGACGCGTAAATTCAGTGATTTTCCGTTGCGCTGAATGACGACGGGCACTTCTTTCTGAAGCGGCAAGCCTATTACGATCGTCTGGAGGGTTTTGGTGTCTGGCACCGAACGGCCCGCGAAGCTGGTGATAATATCGCCGGCCTTGATACCTGCCTTCGCGGCCGGTGATTTGTCGTAAACCTCGGCGACGGCCACGCCGCCTTGCTTGAATTTGGCTGCCACCGCCGGCGTCAGTTCACGGACCTGCAAGCCGAGGTAACCGCGGCGCACCGTCCCTTCATTGATGAGGCCGGTCACTGACGGTTTGCAAAGGTTGCTCGCGACTGCCAGGCCGACGCCCTGGAATCCGCCGTTCTTGCTCTTGATGGCGGCGGTGATGCCGATGACTTTCGCGTCGAGCGAGATGAGCGGACCACCCGAGTTGCCGGGGTTGATGGCGGCGTCGGTTTGCAGAAAATCCTCGAAATCGTTAAGCTTGAGGCCATTGCGGCCCTTGCCGCTGATGATGCCGTGCGTCACCGATCCAAAAAGGCCGAACGGCGCGCCGACCGCCAGAACGCGGTCACCGATTTCCATCGCATCGCTGTCGCCAAGTTCCAAATACGGAAACGGTCCGCCGCCTTTGCCGTCGAGGACGACGATGGCCACGTCGGTTTTCCTGTCGCCGCGGATGTCGCGTGAAATGATCTTGCGGCCATCGGCCAGGGTCACTTCCACGGCCTGGGCGCCTTCGACCACGTGCAAGCTGGTCAGCACAATGCCGCGCGCGTCGATGATGACGCCGGAGCCAAAGCTGGCCTTGGGTGCCTCGCCGGGCACCTGGACGCTCACCGTGTCGCCGTCGGACCGCGCGGCATTGGCCATCGTTTGTGGCTGAGCATCGAGGCTGACCACGGCGGGTAAAATGCGTTTGACCACGTCTCGATAAGAGGTCATTTCCCTTGGAATCGGAGGCACGGGTGTCTTGGATTGGCCGTGAATCATGGGTGCGACGAAACAGCTGCCGAGCAATCCACCGACTACGAAACAGGTGGCGGCGAGGGAATGGCGGTTCATGGGTGAGTGTCTCCAAGGCTAGGAAGTAAAACGGAATAAATTCCGTTCTTGGCGTAGAACGGAATTTATTCCGTTCTTGTCTCCGTGTTCTTGTCTCCGTGTTCTTGTCTCCGTATCGAACGGAATAAATTCCGTTCTACGCCTCGTGCAGTATAACAGAAAGCAATTAAGCCCGCGTAAGATCCTGCCTGGTTTTCATGATGCAAACCGCTGTTTCGGAAAAAATGGTCCTCGTCGATGCCGCATGGCCTGCTCTACCAGGTCTTTCACGCCATCCCGGAAATGAGCAGCCCCGGCGGCCTGCCAACCAATGCGGTGTTCGGCTTCCTTCGCGACATGCTCTTTCTGCGCAAGGATCTGCATCCCGATTACCTGGTGTGCGTATTCGATCCTCCCGGCGGCACCTTTCGAGATCGCGTCTTCCCAGAATACAAAGCTCAACGCGGGCCGATGCCGGATGCCATGCGGACGCAAATCGGCATGGCTTACGACGTCCTCGAAGCGATGCGCATTCCGGCGCTGACCAAGGAAGATTTCGAGGCGGATGACGTCATCGCCACGCTTGCAACCAAAGCCGCCGCGCGCGGTATCGATGTCTTGATCTGCACCAGCGACAAGGATTGCCGGCAGCTGCTTACGGATCGCATCAAAATGTACAGCCTGCGGAAACATGAAGTGTTCGACGGCGAGGCGTTGCATAAAGATTGGGGCATCAAGCCGGAGCAAGTCATCGACTTCCAAATGCTGGTCGGCGACAGCGTCGACAATGTTCCCGGCGTCGAAGGCGTTGGCGAAAAAACGGCCTCCAAGCTGCTGCAAGAGTTTGGCACGGTGGATAACGTCATGGCAAACATCGACCGCGTGGCCGGGGCCAAGAGAAAAGAAAACCTGCGCAAGGCCGCCGCCGACATGCCGCGCAACAGGGAACTGGTCACGCTCAAGACCGACGTGCCGTTGGAATTCGCGTGGGACCAGTGGCGGCTGCGCGATTGGGATGCGCCGCGGCTATTGCAGCTATGCAAGGAATGGGGATTTCGCTCGTTTGCGGAGCAGGTGCGCGCCAGTGTGCCCAAGGAAGAGCCGGCACAAGAGGACGGCTTGGTTCAAGGCAATTTGTTTGCCGCGTCGGGCGCGGTAGAGGTCCGACAACCAACGCCCCAGGCGTGGGATTACTCGAAATACCAACTCGTCGATGATCCGGAGAAATTTGCCGCGTTCCGAAGTGAACTTGCGAAGCAGCGGCACTTCGCAGTCGACCTGGAGACGACCGGCCTGGATCCGCGTCGGGCGGACCTGGTGGGCCTGGCGTTTTCATGGCAGCCGGGTGAGGCCAGCTATATCGCCGTGCGCGGACCAGCGGGTGAACCTGTCCTGGATGTGCGGATGGTATTGAGCGAGTTGAAACCGATTCTCGAAGCGCCGATGCCGACCAAGGTCAACCAGAACATCAAATACGACCTCCTCGTTTTCCGCCAACATGGCGTCCGCGTGAGCGGCGTGGTTGGCGATTCGATGGTCGCTCATTACGTCCTGCACGCCGGCGAGCGTGAGCACAATATGGAAGCCCTCAGCCGGGCCGTGCTCCAGCACGAGGTCATTCCCATCACCGACCTGATCGGCAAAAAGGGCAAAAACCAGCTGCGGATGGACCAGGTGCCGACGCGCCGTGTCGCTGAATACTCCGGCGAAGACGCCGACGTGGCATTGCGCTTGTGCCAGTATCTGGAAGCCGAAGTGGTCCAATCGGGACTGGACGGCCTTTACCGCGATCTCGAAATCCCCCTCATCGAGGTGCTTGCCGAAATGGAGTTCAACGGCATCCGCATTGACGTGCCGCGCCTGCAGGCCCACGGCTTGGAAATGACTGGCCAGCTGGCCGAGCTGGAAAAGGAAATCTACGCACTAGCGGGCCACGAGTTCAACATTGCGTCGCTGAACCAGCTGCGTGAAGTGTTGTTCGACGAGCTGAAACTCATACCGATTCGCAAGACGGGCATCACGAGGCAGCCGAGCACCGATCAGGAGACGCTGGAGGAATTGGCGCTGCAGCACCCCTTGCCGCGCAAGATCTTGGAGCAGCGCAAAATCGCCAAGCTCAAGAGCACGTATGTCGATGCGCTGCCCGACATGGTGAATCCCCAGACCGGCCGGGTCCACGCCTCATTCAATCAAACCGTGGCGGCGACGGGCCGGCTCAGTTCCAGCGACCCTAACCTGCAAAACATCCCGATTCGCACCGACGAGGGCGGCCGCATTCGCCAGGCCTTCATTCCCGAGCCTGGTTGGACCTTGCTGGCCGCGGATTATTCGCAAATCGAGCTGCGGCTCCTGGCGCACTTCTGCGGCGACGAGGTGCTGCGCCAGGCCTTCGCGGACGACCGCGACATTCATGCCATTGTGGCGGCCCAGGTCTTTGGCGTGGCGGAAAAGGACATCATGCCGGCCATGCGCAGCGCGGCCAAGGCGATCAACTTCGGCATCATCTATGGCATGAGCGCCTTCGGCCTGGCGAGGCGGCTGGAGATTCCCAGGGAGGAGGCCTCGAAATTCATCGACGACTACTTCGCCCGGTACCCCAGGGTGTTGGCCTACCAGGACGAGCTGTTGAGCAAAGCGCGCCGGCAGGGATATGTCGCCACCATCCTGGGTCGACGGCGGCGCTTCGATCCGTCGGCCATTCGCGCCAACTCGACCTACCAGCAACGCAACCAGGCCGAGCGTGAGGCGATAAACATGGAAATCCAGGGATCGGCGGCGGATCTGATCAAAGTGGCGATGCTCAACGTCTACAGACGGCTGAAAAGCGAACGGCTGCAGGCGCGGCTGCTGCTGCAGATTCATGACGAGCTGGTCCTGGAGACGCCGCCGGACGAATTGCATGCAGTAGGCAGTCTGGTGCGCGAGGAAATGGCGCGGCGCTCGCGGATCGTGTGCAGGTGCCACTGAGGGTCGACGTGGAAGCGGGGCCGAATTGGCTGGACACGGAACCGCTGAGTACGGTTCAATAAATACGATACCAACCCGAAGCGTCAGCGAGGTAAAGTAGTAGGCACACTCCGTGTGCCGTTTCCGCGACGACGGCACACGGAGTGTGCTTACTACTTTGCAAGTTTTTGGCCCTCGCTGATGCTTCAAGTTGGTATCGTTACAGAAGGAACACCATTGCATCCCAAACTGGTTATCGGCCTGATCGGCGGCATCGGCAGCGGCAAGAGCAGCGTGGGCGCTGAATTCGCGCGCGCACGGTGCTGCCTTAATTTCGGGCGACAACCTGGGTCATGAGGCCTTAAGGCAATCCGCAGTCCTGCGCTCTGGTAATTGAGCGTTTTGGCACGGGAATTGCGAATCCACATGGCGAGATTGATCGACGCAAACTCGGAGCCATCGTCTTCGCCAACATCGACGAACTGCGGGCGCTCGAGGCAATTGTCTTCCCATGGATCAAGTGCGAACTCGAAAAGCAATTGGCGGCCGCCCAAAAGGATGGCAATGTGCGGCTTCATCGTAGTGGATGCCGCGGTGATGGTGGAAGCCGGGTGGAACAAAACGTGTGACAGAATCGTCTACGTTAATGCCACCGCCGATCAGCGTTTGGCGAGACTGGCTCAGCAGCGAGGTTGGACGGCTGCGGAAGTCGAGGCCCGGTCCAATGCCCAGTTGCCTTTGGCCGCCAAGGCGAAGCTGGCGGATGCGATCATTGATAACGACGGCTCGGTGAGCGAGTTGGCCAGGCAGGTGGACGAGCTTGTGAAACAATGGGTTTTTCCGGTTGCATTTCAGGGCGATTTTCGAGACAATAATTGAAGTCATTCGTCCCCCTCTAATGTCTCGCGTTTTGCCAGGTAACTTTGCAACGGACGAAACCCCTGCCGCTGGCACCCCGCCGCGTGGTGCAATTTGACGGAGCCATGTCCCTGATCCACCGGCTAGCCGATTGTGCAGCGCCCGCGTGGGCGATAAGCAACGGCATTCCGTTCAGTGCCAGCCTTTTTCAAGGAGTACGGAGATCATGACAGAAGCCAAAGGCCGCCGCGAAGGCAACGTGACTCGCACGCGCGCCAAGGCCCCTAGCGAACCGCCTGCGGAGCCGGTCTCGGAAGTCAACTACCCCGCGCCGGCGGCCACCGAGGTCAGCGAACCTCCCGAAAAGGCCAAGGAACCCCGCCCCAACGGCAAGCCGGAAGACCAGGGTGGTTTCGACGAGGAAACCAACAACCGCTACGAGGAGATCAAACGCGGCAGCACGCACATCACCGAACTGCAGCAGATGACCATGCCGCAGCTGCTCAAGGTCGCCAAGGACGAAGGGCCTGACCGACTACACCGGCCTCAAGAAGCAGGACCTGATCTTCAAGATCCTCAAGGAGCGGGTCAAGCAAAACGGCCTGATGTTCGGCGAAGGCACGCTGGAAGTGCTGCCCGACGGCTTCGGCTTCCTGCGCAGCCCCGATTACAACTATCTGCCCTGCCCCGACGACATCTACATCTCGCCGAGCCAGATTCGCCGCTTCGGCCTGCGCACCGGCGCCGTCGTCGCCGGCCAGATCCGCCCGCCCAAGGAAAACGAGCGCTACTTCGCCCTGCTGCGCGTCGAGGCGATCAACTACAACGATCCGACATCCTGACGCAGAAGGTCGTCTTCGACGACCTGACGCCGCTGCACCCCAACAAGCGGCTGATGCTGGAGACCGAGCCGAGCGAGATCAACATGCGCGTCATGGACCTGGTCACGCCGATCGGCAAGGGCCAGCGCGGCCTGATCGTCGCTCCGCCGCGCACCGGCAAGACGATCCTGCTGCAGAAGATGGCCAACAGCATCCTGCGCAATCATCCCGAATGCTACGTCATCGTGCTGCTCATCGACGAGCGGCCCGAGGAAGTGACCGACATGGAGCGGACGGTCAAGAGCGCGCACGCCGAGGTCGTCAGCTCGACCTTCGACGAGCCGGCCAGCCGGCACGTGCAGGTCAGCGAGATGGTCATCGAGAAGGCCAAGCGCATGGTCGAGTACGGCACCGACGTGGTGATCCTGCTCGACTCGATCACGCGCCTGGCCCGGGCCTACAACACCGAGGTGCCGCACTCCGGCAAGATCCTGTCCGGCGGCGTCGACGCCAACGCCCTGCACAAGCCGAAGCGCTTCTTCGGCGCGGCCCGCAACATCGAGGAAGGCGGCAGCCTGACGATCCTGGCCACGGCCCTGATCGACACCGGCAGCCGCATGGACGAGGTGATCTTCGAGGAGTTCAAGGGCACCGGCAACATGGAGCTGCACCTCGACCGCCGGCTGGTCGACAAGCGCGTCTGGCCGGCCATCGACGTCAACCGCTCCGGCACGCGCAAGGAAGAACTGCTGCATGCACGCCGGAAGAATTGCGGCGCATCTACATCCTGCGCAAGGTGCTCAGCGACATGAACCCGGTCGAGGCGATGGAACTGCTCACCAGCCGCATGGCGCGGACGAAGAGCAACGCGGAGTTCTTGATGAGCATGAATCTTAGCTAGTTGGAGATTCGGATGGCTGCATTCGACGGTGACCTCAGCAAGCCTCCGGGCCGATTCGCCGTTGTCGCCGCTCGTTTCAACAATGTGATTGTGGACGGTCTGGTGGCAGGCGCCCTGGAAGCCTTGAGGCGGCACGGCGTGGAAGAGGCGGCATCGACCTGGTCCATGTGCCCGGATCGTTTGAAATCCCTTTGGTGGCGCAGCACCTGGCGGAAAGCGGCCAATACGAGGCGGTCATTTGCCTGGGCGCGGTCATTCGCGGCGAGACCGATCATTACGATTATGTTGCCAGTGCCGCTACTACCGGCGTAGCCCAGGCCGCGCTGAAGACTGGCGTGCCGGTGATTTTCGGCGTCCTCACCTGCGACACGGTAGAGCAGGCCTTGAACAGGGCCGGCCCCAGGTCGGGCAACAAAGGCTTCGACGCTGCCATGGCCGCCATCGAAATGGTAAACCTCTTGCGAAAGCTTCCCGGAAAAAAAGGGCGGGACACAGCATGACTCGCCGTTCGCGCGCCCGGGAAGTGGCTTTGCAGCTGCTCTTCGAGCATGACCACAACAATTTGACCAAGCGGCCATCCGTGGAACGCTTCGTTAAAGGCCGGCTCCGTGAGCCAGATTTGCGAAAGTTCTGTTTGAAACTTTACGATGGTGTCCTCGCGCATCAGGCGGACATCGACCGGCGCATCATTGAATCGGCCGACAACTGGCGGCTGGTGCGCATCGCCACGGTCGACCGAAACGTGCTGCGGCTCGGTGCATTTGAATTGCTCCAATGCGGTGACACGCCGCCTGCCGCGGCCTTCGACGAAGCGATCGAGCTGGCTCGGCGCTACGGCACCGCGAATTCTCCGGCGTTCGTCAACGGGGTGCTCGACCGCTTGCGGCAGGGGATCACGCCCGAAAAAGCGCTAGAGGAAACCGCATTGCCGCCAGAAACGCTTACGCCGCCGTCCAGTGGTAATAGCGAACCAGCTCCCTAACACCCTTTGGCTTATTGGCACGGAGACCGGCATGGTTTTTCGCGCAATTTGGGGCAAACTGAAGCAAGGCCTGGCCAAGACGCGAACGCTTTTCGGCGAGATGGCCACGCTCTTTCGTCTCGGCGGCCGCGTCGACAAGGAATTTCTGGCCAAGCTGGAAAAAACCTTGTACCTGGCAGACGTCGGCAGCGACGCCACCACGCTGATCGTCGAGCAAGTGCGCCAGGCCTTTCAGGACAAGGAAATCACCGGCGACGTCCAGGAATTTGTCAAGCAGCGCCTCAAGGATTTGCTCACTAGTCCCCAGCAAGGCATCGCCTACGCCGTCGGCGGTCCCACGGTGATCATGGTGGCGGGCGTCAACGGCTCGGGGAAAACCACGTCGATCGCCAAGCTGGCCAAGCTGTGCATGAACCAGAACAAGAAGGTCATGGTCGCCGCCTGCGACACCTTTCGGGCCGCTGCCGTTGAACAATTGACCATCTGGAGCCAGCGGCTGGGATGCGACATCGTCAAAAACTCCCAGGGCAGCGATCCCGCGAGCGTTGCCCACGACGCCTGCGAAAAAGCCAAGGCACGCGGCTTCGACGCATTGATCGTGGACACGGCAGGCAGGCTGCACACGCAGACGCACCTGATGCGCGAGCTGGAAAAAATCCGCCGGGTGGTGCAAAAGCAGATCGAAGGCGCACCGCACGAGGTGTTGCTGGTGCTGGATGCGACCAGCGGTCAAAACGCGATCATTCAGGCCGAGCAATTCAAGAAGACCATCGAATGCACGGGCATCATCCTTGCCAAACTCGACGGCACGGCCAAGGGTGGAGCGATTTTCGGCATCAAGCAAAAGCTGGGCTTGCCGGTGAAGTTTATTGGCATCGGCGAGACGCTGGACGATCTCGAGGTTTTCGATCCTGAGGCATACGTCGAGTCGTTGTTCGCGGATTAGCCACTGCGTGGATTCTTAACCGCAGAGGACGCGGAGATCGCAGAGAAAGCAAATGCGACATCGTAAAGTTCAAGGCTGTTGCGTGCACTACACCGTTTACTCGCCCAGCCGCCCGTCATTATTCGCGTTTTCCCTGCGACCTCGGCGTCCTCTGCGGTTAAAAACTCTCGCTAAATCACTGTTGCAGCCTCGAGCAGGTTGATCTAAGCTGAAGGGCTATGTTGACCAATCTCCCATTGGCCGCGGTTTTCGTGGCTTTTTTGGTTTTTCTCACCATACTTCAATTTGTCATTTCCGCGGTGGAAAACCGGCGCCGGCCAGGATTCTGGCGAGCTCCGAGACTGGCCTTCGTTTTTCTTTTTTCTTTATCGCGAAGGAGTTTTCCATGTTTGCATCGAGAGCGCGCAAACGCGCTGGGGTGACGTTGCTGAAATCGATCGCTTTGTTGATCGCACTTGGCAGCGTGACTGGCGTGGCGGTGCCTATAGTCCTGTCGGCCCGCCGGGCGGCGGATCGCCAGACTACGATGGACAACCTCGGCCATTGCACTAAGGCCGTTCACCTGGCGAACGATGCCTTCCATACCTACCCGCCCTACTTTGGCCCTTACGGCGACAAGAAGGATTCACCGCTTACATTCCATGCCCACCTGCTGCCGTTCCTGAGTAAGTTTGAACTGTACATTAATTTGGAGCCTGACGCCGCCGTTCCCACTTACCTGGCGCCGCTCGATCCGACGGTGACAGACTCTGGTGCGGGAGCTGTGAATTTTCCGGTGAATCTCAGACTTTTCTACACTGCCGGCGGATTGGGCAATTTGGCTAATCCTCTCATTTATCCCAAAATGCCAGGGTCCTTCCCCGGTGGTGTGTCAGGCACGCTCCTGTTTTCCACCAACTACATGCATTGCGGCAACGGCGGTCCGCGATGGTTAGACCCTGGCAATAACACAATAGACTCAATCACCGCTGCGACCTTCGGCGCGAACACCGGGCTGTGGCAGCCGGCTCCGACGCGAGATGCGTGTGACCCGAAAGCAGGCACGCCCGTCAGTTTTAAGCGTGATGGCATTTACATCGCCACGTGTGATGCCAGCGTTCGCTTCTTGTCCAATTCCATCACAGCCTCGACGTGGAAGGATTTGCATTTACCTGGCCGTCGGCCTGAGGGCCCCGATTGGGAGGGCAATTAGTACTTGGAAGGTGCGTTACCTGGCACCGTCGGCACCTGAGGTACAGCCACCACTGGACTAAGCCGAACCGTTAATAGCTCGGCCTGGAACGCTGCTTCGTTGCCTTGCAGCTTGCACTTCAATTGCGCCTTTTGCAGCACAACCACCTCGTCTCGCCAGGAAATCGTCAGGCGTTCACAATCGCCCTCGATGCTGTCGGTGGCGACCTTCACGTTGCCTATTGCGACGATGAAACCGGCGGGCGTCTGCAGGTCCAGCTTATCGCAACTGATGGTGAACTTGAGTTCCTGCCCGTTTTGGGCTGTCAGGTATGTTCGCCCTTTGACAACTTCCACTTGCAGGTTCCAGGGGCAGGTCACCGCCAGTTGCGGGTCGGCTTTTTTGTCCATCGGTCCCTGGCTGGGGGGTTGCATTGGCACGCTGTACCCCGCGTTGCTCGGCGGCTGCGGCGAAGGTGCATACGGAGGTATAGGGTCAATGCCTTTCGGCCCCTGGGCGACTTCGGTCAGTGGATACGCCTCCGCGAAAACCGTGGGCAAAATACCGGGATCAGCCTTCGGCGGCGTCGGCATCACCGGCACGGGAATGGGTGGCATGACCGCGATGTCCAACTCCTTCGGCAATGGCGCTGGTGCTGGATGCTGCAAATCCACCTGGCCAATGCGTGGGACATGTTGTACGAAATGCACCGGCTCGGGCTGCTGCTCCTCGGCCTGAGCAATGACGCGCATCGTGCCGCCACTGAGCGTAAACTGCAGTGCCACCACAATGGCGATTTGCGCCAAAGCGATGCCGCCAATAATTCCCCAACGTCGTTTCAATACCATGGCCAGATCCCTCCTTGAATAACCGGTGCGGGTCCGGATTGCCGCAAAGCTTACCACAGCGGAGCCGGGCCTGTCTGCGCGGAATACAACAAGCCCATGGCTGATAATACTCTGAAAGGCTTGATCGCCCTCATCTCCACCCACGGCAACGCGGAGGTGCGCAAGGCTGCCGTCCGGGTTGCCGGGGCACTCAAGCCATCCAAGGAAGCGGCCCTCAATCAGGCATTGCTGGACACTCTCGACCAGGAAGACGCAAGCCTGTCCAGCCTGGCGGTCGAGGCGCTAGGGGAATGCCGGGCCGAAGAAGCACTGCCGCGCTTGACACAGTTGGTCCAGGCCGGCGGCGCCGAGGTCGAAGCGGCCGTGCGCGCCATCGGGCACCTTGGAGCGCGCGGCACCAAGGCGCTGGGCCGGGTCATGCAAGCCGCCGCGCCGGCGCTCCGCCGCCGTATCGCAGCCGCATTGGCACTTGCGGGGACTGACAGCGCCGTCCTGGCCACGGCCACCTCATTGCTCGACGAGGATCCCGGCGTAGTCGAGGCTTCGGCAAAATCGCTGGCAGCCGAAGTGCCGCTGCTGTCGGGGTCACAAAAGCGAGCGTTGACCACTCATTTGCTGGACATGCTGAGCCCGAGCAGCGATGGACGCAAGTCTACTGATAAGACCGCCAGGACATCGCTATCTCCGCCGTCGGAAGCCGCCATGATGCGTGTCCTCGCCGCCCTGCACGCGCCGGAGGCCGAGGATGTTTACTGGTCACGATTGGACGCCCACTATCCCATCGCTCTGCGCTCGGCAGCCCTGCAGGCGCTCGCCGCCCTGCCCGCGCCGGCTACGTCGGTCAAGCTTCAAAAGCTGCTGAGCTGCGCGGCGGCGACTGACTTTCAGGTAGTCGCGCCGGCCTTGATGCTGCTCAAGAAAGTGCCGGCCAACCGCAAGAACGTAAAGCACTGGCTCGACCTGCTAGATGCGCCGGACGTGGCCGCTCACCTGGTAGCTGTGGAAAAGCTCCGGGAAGTCGACAGTGCCGAGGTCGCGCAGGCGCTGCTCAAGCAACTCCAGCATCCCGACAAAGCGTTGCGCGATAATGCCCTTGCGGCACTACAGGATTCGAAAAGCGGCCGCGAGGCATTGTTCGATGCCCTGCAGGAGGCCGAAACTCAGGACCAGGCTTGGAATTTAGCCCGCGCCCAGGTGCAAGCCGCCGCTGGTTGGTCAACCGGCCAGCGCAAAACCGTTTTTGGCCAGGCCAGCAAATATCAAGAAAACGACGACCGACGGGCCGACCCTTTGTGGTTTATCCTTCGCGAAATTGATGGACCCGGTTTGAGGGAACAATTGGAGGAGCGAGCTCTGGCCTTGCGCAAGAAAAAGAACTTCGCGGCCAGCCTGGCCTACTGGCGGCTCCTGACGCGCAATCCCGCGGTCGGGCCCGATCTTCGCTTTCAGCTCGCCGCGACGGCGCTCAAAGTTTCAAGCAAAGACACCTCCGTCGCCGCGCGAAGCCGACCAGGCGCTTCATCAATTCAGCCGGCTGCTGCAGGATGCCGCATTCGATCTTTTCAAGCAGGTCCGCTCCACGAAATGGCTCGAGCAAGAAGATCTGTTTTACCTGGGATTTCACTTCGCCGAGCAACCTCGGCTCGCCAGGGAGTTTGGCCGGCAAGTGCTGGAGCTGGTGATCGAGCAAAGTCCCAAGTCGGCGCTGGCGAAAAACGCCAAGCAAAAGCTCAAAAGCGAGGGGCTGAAGCCTGGGTAGGACGGCCTTCCCAGGCTGTCCGTAACGTGATGGACGGTCTGGGAAGGCCGTCCTACGGGTCAGATCACTTGCCAACTTTCAAAGAATCGAGGAACTTTTCGCTCGTTGGGGAATGGACCATCTCCCTGGGACCGGCGGCGATTAACTGGATTAAATATCCCTCCACCAAATAAAAGCGATCGCGAACAACCTCCTTGCCGTCTGGCATCTCGATAACAATCTCTCGGCCCGGATACTTGCCGGCGACCTGGATGCTGATTTCCTTGGCGAGTTTTCCCCTGCTGTTTTGGATGGCCTGATCGCGGCCGGCATCGAGGCGGGCCTGAAGTTTGTCCTCGGCTTCCTTTGTCGCCGCGGGAATTGGCAGGGTAACAACGGTAAAGGTACCGGCTTCAAGCTTTGCCGTGCGCGTGGTCATCGCGGAGCCGTTGGGCGATTTGTTGGTGGTGACCTGCGGCTCGCCTGGGAGAAGAACCTTGAATTTGCCGTTCTCGAATTGAAACTCCTTCAGCACATCGCCAACGGGCACTTGTCCGAAAAAAGCCGTGACAATTAGCATGAGGGCGGGCAACCGAACCATGAGCAATTCTCCAGGACATGACTGATTCCAATCAGGCCATCACGGCTTGACGTCGCGGAGCAAAGGCTTTTTGGTGTACTGCGTTGGCACGGACAAAGCGAGATCCGCCAGCGTCGCCGTTGGGCGGCGGCGACCCACCAATCGAGTGTAGCCGAGGTAGCTTCCACGATCGGCCTCGAGGGCCTTGATTTCCACTGCATTATCAGGGGCAATTACCCTGTGCCAGTCCAGCCAATGTTTCCAGCCATCGGGCAGGGTGTCGGCCAGATCGATATCCATAATGCCTGTTCGTTCCCAATGCCGGCGCCACCAGGCAGCCGAATGAAAGCACCAAAGATCCTGGCTCCACCATTCGCGAAGATGCTCGGGTAGCCGGGCTTCGAAGTCGCGCACCAACCCGGCGCCCGCAACTCCTATTGGACCGCCCGGCTTCACAAACCGAGCCAGGTAATTCAAGTACAGGTCGTCCGTCCCGTAGTAAATGAAGGAATCGATGGACACAATGGCGTCGAAAAACTCCGCGGCGAAGGGTAGGTCCCGTGCGTCCGCATGGATCGGAAACACGCCTTCCTCCACGCCTGCATCCCGAATGCGCTGGAGGTTCTCCGAAGCGTTGAACCACAGGTCGGTCGCCCAGACCTGCACACCGAATTCGCGGTGGAGGAAGATCGACGAAGACGCCCGTCCACAACCGAGGTCCAGCACGCGCATGCCGGGCCGCATGTCGAGCGCCTCGGCGAGCCACTCGGCGATCCAAAGCGAGTTGGCCCCGCCGCTGAGGTTGGCGATGACCCATTCGGGGTGGTATCTCGAGGAACGAGGGAATCGCTCGGAGTGCAATCGGTCGTCAGAGGTCATGATGGTGAGCCGTTTGGCGGTAAAGCCGGTGCGTCTTCCAGCACCTCAAGCTGGTCTTCCAGAACTTCAATGTAAACTCGACGAGGCTTCCGCTGGACTAACACGCGATAGACGCGAGCACCTTTCGGGCCGAGCGGTCCAAGATTCTCGGCGATTTTGCGCGGTGATAGCCAGAATTGAGGATCTTGACAACCGTGCCGTCCTTCAAGGGTTCGACCCGATCTTGAGTTGTCATAGCACATTCCTTCCATTCAAAGAATTACCATGGGGCAGCACCCATAATTCGGAGCAATTCCGCATACATGATGCCATCAAGCGATGTCGCCAGTCCATCGCAGGATGTTCTCCATTGCTGGACGATTGGCAGAGTAAGCACTGCGGGCACACCTCCCCCCAAAGGCTGGATGCCTTGATGAGCCGCTTTATTTCGCCAATCCATCAAATGTCCTAGGTCAGTAACCCATTGCGGACCCAACGGATGCGCGCTCTGCAAATCGAGCAACAACCCAAAGCGGTTGAAATCCCTTTTGACATTATCGTGGCTTGGATTCCCTTTCTCAAGGGCTAGCTGGGCGGAGAATTGTGCCTGAGCCGTCGCCTTAAGCCCTACAGCAATGGCAGAGATCCAAATTTGCGAACACTCGGTGTAAAGATTGCGACAGAATCCCTGGAAGTGGGCACTGAGGTGCAACACGAAACCACGCAGGGTTTCGTCGAGGAAGGTCGGGTTCGGCGGCATCAGAGCCAGAACGGCGGCGCAATGCGCATCCACTTCGTTCTAGCGAGGAATGCGGTCATTTTGCCAGCGAGTGAAGGCCGCGGAAGGCACGGTGGACCTCCCCAAAAACTTAATCGGGGCGAGCGGATTCGAACCGCTGACCTCCTGGTCCCAAGCCAGGCGCGCTAACCAAACTGCGCTACGCCCCGAACGACCGTTGTTAACTTAGCGAACCGGCTGCCGATGCAAAAGGGGACAACCGGGTTTTCGACCTGCAATTCACTTGGCGAGTTTGAACGATTCCAGGAACTTGGCGGCATCCTTCGAGGTCACGAACGCGGCGCCGCCCACCGCCCCAACCTCGTACAGCCGGTTTTTGACGGCATACATGCGGATCAGCACGGTCGCTTTGCCTTCGACTTCGATGTACAACTCTCGACCGGGGTAACTGTCCAGCAGCAGCGAACGCTCGCGTTTCAGCTTGCCTTTGACGCTGGCGACCGCCCCGTCGCGGGCGTTGTTGAGGTGCTTGTCCTCGGTCCCCGGCTTGATGGCGGATTCCTTGAACTCGGAATAGCCGACCACGAACTTGCTCTCGCCGGGAGGCACGGCCAACTCGAAAAGCAGGCCCTCGGCGTCGCCGGTTTTGGTTTTGATCGACTTCTTGTATTCGGTCGGCTTGCCAGGAAGCAGGACGGTAAAAGCCCCGTCCTTGGGTGAAAACGGCTTCCAGTCCGTCGTGATGGGTTGAGCGGCGGCGGGCGCGAACAGCACAAAGAAAAGTAGTGATGTTGTTCTCATGGCGGACTGCTCTCAATAATTCAAACCTGTCAGAGTCTTTCCGAAAAGGGGTCAGGCACCGTTGCCGGAACGGCCCGAAGGGTGCTTCGCACAACGGTGCCTGACCCCTTTTCGGAAAGACTCTCAGCGCTGTAACACTTCCATGAGGCGCATGAAATCGTCATTCGATTCGAAACGCAAAACGATCTGTCCTTTGTCCTTGCCCCGGGGCTTGATCTCGACCTTGACGGCCAGCTTTTGGCGAAGCTCGTCCTCCAGGCTTTGCACGTGCTTGGTTTTGTGTTCGGATTGCGGCCGCCGCTCATTCGGGGCCGTGTCCTCGTCGCGGCCCTCGCGGATCAGCGGTTCGGTCGCTTTCAAGGTTAAACCCTGGGCGACCACCTGACGGTAGATCGCCAGTTGCCGTTGGCGGTCTTTCACGCCCTTGAGCAGCTTGGCATGGCCCTCGGTGATCTGGTTGGTGCGCAGCCCTTCCTGAACCTCGGGTTCAAGGTCGAGGAGGTTAACGAGATTGGCGATGGTCGTCCGCGCCAGCCCCAGGCGTTGAGCGAGCTGTTCGTGACTGAGCTTGAAACGGCTGAGGTAATCCTTGAAGCCGTGTGCTTTCTCGATCGGATTCAGGTCGGTGCGCTGAATGTTCTCGGCGAGGGCCGCCTCGATGACCTGCTGATCGTTGAAATCGACGATGCGCACCGGCACCGTTGCCAGGCCGGCGTCGTGGGCTGCCCGCAATCGGCGTTCGCCAGCGACAAGCTGGTATTGCTCGCCGATCTTGCGCACGACCACGGGTTGAAGAATGCCGTGGCTCTTGACGCTGGCACAAAGCGAGGCCAGCTCGTCGGGGTCAAACGTCTTCCGTGGCTGGTACGGATTCTGCTGGATCAAGTCGAGCGGGACCTGAGTTTGCTGAACTTCGGTGGCAACAGCCGGTGCGTCGGCGCCGTTTTCGAGCATGGGTATTAGCTGGTCCAATCCGCGACCGAGGCGATTTTTTTCCACAAGTGTCTCTCCTTCCATGGGGGCCACAGGGCTTCCGTTCCCAGTGTGCCAGGAGATTGTACCATTGGCAGGCAGCCGCGGACAATCGGGGTTTGCCGAATGTTCCGCGCGGAACACGACCTGCACCAATCACGGCATGGTTCAAAAAAGGGGTCAGGCACCGTTGTGCGAAGCACCCTCCGGGCCGTTCCGGCAACGGTGCCTGACCCCTTTTTTGAACCATGCCCCACTATCATCATACGAAGAATAGATTGCTCTTTTCATGGCAACGGCTTCCGGGTTAGAATCCCTCCGTCGTCGTCACGGAACACGACGGCCGCGATCACGGAACGGTCGCGAGAGTAGAGGCAAGGATGCAGCATTGGCCGTCACGCAGACTCGCGACGGCTTCCCGCAGATTCATGTCATCGCTGGCATCCGCCCCTGCTCTGCCCCCATCTCCATCCCATCAGGCAGGAACAGAGGCATGAACCGAGACCCCATTCTCTTTCGGGTCGACGCCGGCCCGCGAGCAGGCTACGAGAACCTGGCCAGGTGCTTCACCTACGCCGCGGCTTTGCAGCGCCGACGCCGGCCGACTTACTTCCTTTCCCAGCTCGAACCGCAGTCGTTGGGCGTGCAAATCAAGCGTGTCGGCAACGATTGGCTTGAAGCCGACGCCCCCGTCGGCACCGAAGAAGATTTGGCCGAGACGATCCAGGAAATTCGCCGCCTTCACCCCGCCGCGGTGATTGTCGATTCCCCCAATGCCAGTGCCGAATATCTGCAGGAGATTCAGTCAACCGGCGTGCTGCTGGTTTCTCTCGACCACTCGGCTTCGATTCGCTTCCCGTCGCAGGTGGTCATCAATCCACTGCTGGGGCCGAGCAAAGAGAATTACGAATTCTTGGCCGGCACACAGCTGCTGCTTGGACCTCGCTACACTCTAGTGCGATCGGAGATTCGCCGGCAACGGCCCAATCGCAGCCAGGAGCCGCCACCCGTGCCAGTCACCACCGGCAAGGTGACAGCCAACCATTTCGCGCCCTGGTGGCGCTGGGCGAGGATGACCCGCAGCGCAAATCGATCGAACTGGTCAAGTTGCTGTTGAATGTGCCCAAGGTGGCCAAGGTCGACGTCGTGGCCAGATCCTATCACCCCGACCTGGAAAAGCTGCAGGCCTTCGCGGCCGCCAACAGCGAACGCGTCAGCGTGGCCACGGAACCGGCCGAGGTCACGTCGCGGTTGGTGCGCTGCCATTTCGCCATCACGGCGGGCAACGGCTGGTCGTTGGAACTGGCCTGCGTCGGCATTCCGCAGCTCTTAATCGTGCAGTCCGAGGCCCACTGGCCGACAGCCCAGCGCCTGGAGGAAGAAGGGTGCGCCACCTGCTTGGGTTGGCACGAATCGGTGTCGCCGCAGACCATTCGGTTGGCGGTTCAGAATCTGTTGAACGATCCCCTGGAACGCCAGGCCATGGCACGTTGTGCGCGCAAGCTGATCGACGGCCGCGGGCCGGACCGGCTGGTGACGGCCCTGGAAATCATCCTGCATCCCTCGCGGAGGGTGGCTGCCGCCCTTAGCGAAGCAGCCTGATGGATGTAAACGGTTTGACAAGCCATAGACGGCACACGGAGTGTGCCTACTACTAAAAAGTAGTAGGCACACTCCGTGTGCCGTTTTGCTCGTGCCACTGTCATTCATGGAGCTGCACATGGACAAAGCAGAAGTCGCCGCCGTCATCGACGAGATTGGCACCCTCCTGGAACTGCAAGGCGAGAATCCATTTCGCTGCAACGCCTACCACAACGCTGCCCGCGCCATTCAGCAACTGGAAACCGACCTGGGGGAAATTGTCGCCCAGGACAAGCTCACCGACATCCCAGGCATCGGCGAAACTCTGCGCGACAAGATCACCGCCCTGGTCAAAACCGGCCACCTCCCCTTCTACGACGACCTGCGCAAGAAAACGCCTCCCGGCTTGCTCCAGATGCTGCGCCTCCCTGGCATCGGCCCCAAGAAGGTCAAAGCTCTTCACGATCAGCTCGGCGTGGACACGCTCGACAAGCTCAAGGCCGCCTGCGACGCGGACGAAGTCGCTCAATTGAAGGGCTTCGGCGCCAAAACACAGCAGAAGATCCTGGAAGGGCTGGCCTTCCTCGACCAAATGGCGGACCGCTTTCGCCTGGATCAAGCGCTGCCCTTGGCGGAAACCGTGCTGGACGCCTTGAAGAAACTGCCTGGCGTCAAGCGGATCGAGCTTTGCGGCAGCCTTCGCCGGCGGCGCGAGACGATCAAGGACATCGACATTCTCATCAGCGCCGGCGATGCTGGTCCGATCATGGATGCCTTTGTGAAACTCCCGCAGGTGCATAACATCACCGGCCATGGTGAAACCAAATCCAGTGTGGTGGTGACCGGCGTGGACGAACAGGGCAAGCGCTTTTTGATGAACGCCGACCTGCGCGTGGTCAACGACGAGCAATTTCCCTTTGCCCTGAATTACTTCACCGGCAGTAAGGAACACAACGTCGCCATGCGGCAACGAGCGATCCACTACGGTTTGAAGCTCAACGAATACGAGCTGGCGGGGCCCAAAAAAAAGGTTCATTGCAGGGAGGAGGCCGATCTTTATCGCGCGTTCGACCTTGATTACGTCGAGCCGGAGTTGCGCGAGCAGACGGGCGAGATCGAAGCCGCGGCGTCCCATACCTTGCCGAAGCTGCTGGAAAACAGCGACCTGGTGGGGGCTTTTCATTGCCACACCAATTGGAGCGATGGTGCCGCGACGCTGGAGGAAATGGCCGAGGCAGCCAAGCGGCTGGGTTATCAATACCTGGGCATCGCCGATCATTCGCAATCGCTGACCATCGCCAACGGCTTGAACGTCGAACGCGTTCGCCAGCAGCACGCGGAGATCGACGCGCTTAACGGGAAACTTCGCGGCATCACACTGTTCAAGGGAACCGAGTGCGACATCCTCGCCGACGGGCGGCTTGATTACGACGACGAGGTTTTGGCGAGCTTTGATTACGTCGTTGCCAGTGTCCACACCCACTTCAATCAACCGCAGGAAGAGATGACGCAGCGCATCGTGCGTGCGCTCAGCAATCCCCATGTGACCATGCTTGGCCACGCGACCGGCAGGTTGCTTTTGCGGCGCGATGGTTACAAGGTGGACTTGGAAGCAGTTCTCCAAGCCGCGGCCAAACATGGCAAGATGATTGAGATCAACGCCCATCCCATGCGGCTGGATCTGGATTGGATCCATTGCAAAAGAGCCCGGACACTGGGCGTCAAGTTGGTCATTAATCCAGACGCGCATAGCACTGGCGATCTCGAATATCTGCCATATGGCGTCAGCGTGGCGCGGCGCGGTTGGCTGACGAAGGAAGATGTGTTCAACACGAAGTCGGTGGTCGCGGTTCGCAAGGAATGGCGCCTAAAGTAGTAGGCACACTCCGTGTGCCGTCCGCGAAAACGGCACACGGAGTGTGCCTGTTACTTTCGGTATTTCGGATTCACATCCAGGTATTGTCGCACACGGTCACGGCGTTTCACGGCATCAGCCATGAAACCCACCGCTTGCCGAAGCCGATCATCAGGCTCCGCACAACTGAAACGTAGGAACCCGCTGCCGGCCTGGCCGAAGCATTCACCGCCCAGGCAAGCCACGCCCAGGTGATCGTCGGCGCCCTCCAGCAGATACATCGCCAGGCCATGCGACTTTATGCCCAACTGTTGGCAGATCGCGGACACGTCTGGGAAAACATAAAAAGTGCCAGCCGGCATCAGCACCTTGACGCCCTCGATACGCTTCAGCTCCTCGACCAGCAATCCGACTTTTTTGCGGAAGCGGCCCATCACCTCGTCACGTTCACCGGCATCGTGTTCCAGCGCGGCCTGGCCCGCCAGTTGCACGAAGGGCGGCACACACGACAGCGAGGTGTTGATCATCTTGCCGACGATCTGAATGAATTGCTTGCCGCCAACCGCATAGCCCAAACGCCAACCGCTCATGCTGTACGACTTGCTGAAGGTATACGCCGCAAGAACCTGGTCCATCATGCCTGGCTCGGCAGGAAACGGATAGTGTTTTTCTGTCCACGCCATGTGGCAATACGGTTCATCGCTGAACACCGCGATGTCCCGGCCACGGACCAGGTCGGCCAGACCGCGCATGTCTTCCCGCGTGGCCACCCCGCCCGTGGGGTTGTGCGGCGAGTTGAGGAATATGGCTTTGGCGCGAGGACGTTTAAGGAAATCCTCGACCGCATGCAGATTGGGCCGGAACTGGTGCTGCTGCTCTAGCGGCACGTACACGGCCCGGGCGCCGCGCCGCTCAATGTTGGGGCCGTAGGTCGGAAAATGAGGGCTGAAAACCAACACCTCGTCGTCGGCATTGAGAACAGCTTCGCAAAAAAACTGCTCGAAACATTTGGCGCCCGAGCCGACCACCACGTTGTCGGCGGTGAGCGAAACGCCGAATTCTTTGAGGTAATTCCGAGCAATGGCTTCGCGGAAGCTCGCCAGGCCTGACGAAGGACAATAATGCGTGTTTTGGTCACCGATGGCTTTGATGCCGGCGGCGATGGCACGGCCAGTGCTTGGAAATGGGCTATCGCCGATTTGCAGTTCGATCACGTCCTTGCCGCCCGCCTTCAGACGCTTGGCGACTGCCAGCACGTCGAAGGCGGTTTCACCCGTGAGAGTTTGAGCAAAGGCGCTGAAGCTTACTGGTCCAATGTTCATGCTATTGCTTCGCGGCGATCGCCTGTGCCAGCGGACGAACCACGGCGGCAATGATGTGGTTGTCCACCAACTCCTGCGCCACCTTGCGCTGATTGGTATAAGACTCGCCAAAGCTCTTGAACGGCTGACGGCCCCAGTACTGGCGGACGGTGAAATAGACGCTGATCGGCGCCTCCGGAAACTGGCCCGTGCGCACCTGGAAGGCATTGGTCCGCGTCTCAATGCTCATCCGGCATTGCAACCGGCATTGCTCGTCCAGCGCCAGCATCAGCGACGGCTCGTAGTTGATGACCTTGGAATGAGGCAGCTGAATCAGGCTCTCGAGTGTCGTGTTGAGACCCAGGGCCTCGGCCACCACCTCATCGTGATTGCCGCCGAAGGTGAAGTCGAAGGCAAACAGCACGTCCATCGCCTCGCAGTCGATGGGGCTGAGATCGAGGTGGTATGGTGCCAAGCTCCAAAACACGATCGTGCTGGGTGTCCGCAGCCTCCAGGCTTGGCGGATTCACGTAGCCCGAACACAACCGCCGGCCCTCGATGCCCACCCAGCGATAGCTGCCTTGTTCGCGATCCTCTTCCAGCACAAATTCGCCAGACTCCCGGCAATCGAAATCGGTCATTTGCGGACAGGTTTTTTGGATCGCATCGAAAAAGTGCAGCACCGTCTCACGACGGTTGGGGAGGTCCATTTTTGTGTTAATGTATACATATACACCAAAGTCATCGCAAAGCGAAGTGTACGGATTCATTATGGATCCTCAGCTTGTGAGGAGGAATTGTAGCGACGCCTGGTCTCCTTGACGAACTCTTCTCATTGTTCGGGTTTTGCCCCTCAAATGCAAGCCCCCCGGTTTGAAAGATACCGGACAAGTTTCAACCAGCCTCTCGCTCATGATAGCAAAAAACCTCGGACGTTGTTGGCCGAGGTGAAAACAAGTTGCGAAGCGACACGGCTCAACCCGTGCAGCCATTTCCGTAGGACGGCCTTTTTAGGCCGTCCTTGCTTACTTGGACGGCCTGGGAAAGCCGTCCTACAGCATCTTTCCTGGTCGGTCACGCACTTTGGGCAATCTTGACAACGCAGGGAATGTTAAGCGCCGATTGCTGCATCCAGCGGCCGGCGTCTGGTGCTCCGTGCCAGCGTTCGAGGCGAATAGATCGCACATTGTCGCGTTCTTCCTCATCCAGCACTTCAAAGAACGCGGTGGGGACGCCGGCGCGAACCTGGGTGGACGAACGGCCGAGATAGATCAAGCAGTCGGGCCGATCGTCAAACACGGCCACCGCCCGCCAACCTTGGGGCTTTGCTTCAGTCTGGTAAAACATGGATTTGACCCTCCTTGGTCCAGAGGGGGTGAAAATGCTCACCCCTTTGCAACTGGCTAGTATGGCCTATAAGGTGACGCGACGCGCCAGGCGTGTCAAGACCAAATCTACAAGTTCTCGATCGCCTCTCCCAAAACGTCCTCGGCGACGTAGATGGGAATCTGGGCGGTAACCGCCAGGGCAATGGCATCGCTGGGCCGGCAGTCGATTTCGATCAGCTCGCCGTCCTTGCGGATGCGCAGTTTGGCGAAATAGGTGTGCTCCTTCAACTCGCTGATGTAAATGTCCTGGAGTTCGCCACCCAGCTGTTCCACGACGGCGGCCACAAGGTCGTGCGTGAGCGGCCGGGGCGAGGGCATGCCCCTGACGCGGCGGTCGATGCTGGTGGCCTCGAAAATGCCGATGACGATGGGAAAACTCCTTTCCCCCTCGACTTCGCGCAGCATGATGACCTGGTGGTCCTGCACTTCGTTGATGATGATTCGCTTCAGCTCCATGTGTACCGGCACGTCGAGCCTCTCTTTCCCAGACCGTCGAGCATCGCCACGTTGCCTGCCGCTCGCATTATAAATCGCCTTGCAGAAAACTCAAACCCCCCTGCGCGGCATTTCGGACCTAAAATGAAAGAAGAAGGGCGGCGCTCAAGGATACACCGCAACCGGCCAGGCTGAAGGCGAGGTAGAACGGAATTTATTCCGTTCTTTGCGTAGAACGGAATAAATTCCGTTCTTTGTGCAGTTTATGCGGAACGGAATAAATTCCGTTCTACTCGCCGGCGGGCGTAATCGGGTTGCGTAACCGCGGGCAGCGAACTATAGTAACGCGCAGAGCATTTTAGTCGCCCAAACTGCGTAAAAAGGGGTGGCCATATGGCCCTGGCGCTGAATATCGGCAAATGCACTCTCCTGGGCAACTATCGCGAAAACAACGAAGACGCCATCGAAGTCAAGCAATTTCCCGACATGACCGTGAGCATCGTCGCCGACGGCATGGGCGGGCAAGCGGCGGGCGAAATCGCCAGCAAGCGGGCTATCGAGGTCATTCCCCGCGAATTGCGGAAAAACGTGGGCCCCAGCCCGGCACAGGACATCATCAAGACCGCCGTGCGCAAGGCCGTCGTCCAGGCCAACGAGGAAATCCTGGCCATGGGCGCGCTTGATCGCGACCTCCGCAACATGGGCACGACCGTGGTCCTCGCCCTGTGGCGGAAAGGGTCGGAGATTTTTATCGCCAACGTCGGCGACAGCCGCGCGTATCTTTGCCGGGAAAACAAGATCGAGCAGCTGACGGTGGATCATTCCCTTGCCCAGGCGCTGGTGGACAACAAGACCATCTCAGCAGCCGAGGCCCGCGAGCATCGCTTCCGCAACGTGTTGTGGAAATATCTCGGCTCCAAGGAAGTCGGCGAAGGGCCGGAGGTCAAGGTGGTGCCGATCAAGGCCGGCGACCGCTTTTTGCTTTGCACCGATGGCCTTAGCGGTCCGGTGCCGGATCATCAATTGCTGAGCTTCATCAACGAACACCCGGATGTCCAGCTATGCGCCGACGGCCTTGGCCAGCTGGCGCTGGATAACGGTTCACGCGACAATGTGTCGTGCATCGTCATCGAAGTGACAGGCTAACATGCCTCACACACCCGAGGCGCAAGCGATGCGCGACGCGTGCCGTCGCTTGCGCCTCGGGTGGGTGTGTCGCCTGAATCGCGGCAGCAATAGGGATGCCCCCTCCCCCTCAAATTGCGACCTATACTCGCTTAGGCTGCGAAGTCGGTATGTCCCCCGCCGCGCTGAGAACGCAACATGGTCTCCACCCTGGTCGCTCCCACAGCACATTTACTGACTAGCTCATGCGCCAGGCCGAATCGCGTTTCCACAGCAGCCTGGTGGTCAGTCGCCCTGGTTGGTCAGTTTCTGTTGGTTTTCTCCGTGGTGGCCTTATCCAGTCCCGGCCGCATTGACATCATCGACGGCCAAACTCGCTACGAAGTGGCGCAAAGCCTGGTCGACCATGGCGATTCGGTGGTGCGCGACCAGGGCTGCTGGTTTCCGATTTACAAGGGCCGCGACGGTCAGCGGTATACCACTTATCGCCTGCCGCAGTCATTGCTTGGCGTTGGCGCCATCGCTGCCTCAGACGCCACCGGCCCCGTCAGCGAGACGCGCAGGCAGTTCTTTTTTACGCTGATTAGTCCATTAACGGCGGCCTGGATTGCCGTCATTTACGCCGTGTGGTTTCGTGGCCTGGGACACCGCCCCGCCGCCAGCCTGGCCTGGGGCATCGGCGGCGTCCTGTGCACTCCCAGCTGGTTTTACGGCACAAGCACCTTTGACGACATTCTGGGGACCAACGCCATTGTGTTGGCGGTGACCGTGGCCTGGCTGGCACGGGATCGCCGGCCGATTTTGGGTGCCGTGGTTGCGGGGCTGGCCATGGGCTGGGCGGTGAACTGCAAGCCGCCTTTGGCCATTTTCACGCTGCCGGTGTTGGCGGCCGCTTACCGCCCGCAATTGCCGCTGCTGCGCCAATGGGCGCCTGCCGCCATCGTTTGTCTTGGTGGTTTGCTCGGTGTGGGTATTTATGAGGCCTACGAGGCTTACAAGTTTCCCGCTGGGGCTGTGGAGCCGGAGTATCTCACCGGAAAGCCGCCTCAGTGGACGCCCAATCCGCTGCCGGGCCTGGCAGGTCTGGCGCTAAGTCCTGGCTGCGGAATGCTGTGGTATTGCCCGCCAGTGTTTCTGAGTTGGTGCGGCTGGCGGATTTGGCGCGGGCATCGCCGTCAACGCCCGTTTTGTTTTGCTGTTCTTGGCGCTTCGGTGGTGTTCACGGTCTTTCTGTCATTTCTGACGTTTTTCAAGGGTGAGCCGTGTTGGGGCCCGCGTTACATGACGCCGGTCTTCGCCCTGTGGTGGGTATTTGTGCCGGCTGGCTGCGCGAGCGTTCGCATCGGCGTCGCCAGGACCGTTTTGGTCCTGGGCGTGGCCGTGCAGATGTTGGCGCTGAGTGTCGATCCGCAACGGCTGTTCGTGCAAATTCCATTGCACTGGGGCTATTACAACGCATTCCCCTGGTTGGGCTTTGACGGCAGTATTTCGCATCTAATACAACGGCCGCGCGAGCTGGTGGAAGTGCTGACGCCAAGGGATGCGCCGGTGCCGGAATACAGCCCCGCGCCGCTGCCGACGCACGCCGGCGGCATTAACACGTGTCCGGCATGGGCGACCAGTCTCATCGGCTTGATGGCGGGACCAGGTTCAGCGCTCAACGGCTCGGCCGCCATGCGGCCCATCAGCATCGTCCAGGCGCCGGTGCTCACCCAGGCGGCGTTGACGCGTTATCACATATTCAATTCGCCCCGGCCCTGGCCAATCAGCCAATGGTATCTTTCCGAGCAAGCCCGGCCCGTGGATCTGGGCAAGACCATTGCGTTGTTGGCGGCAGGCGGAGGGCTCGGCCTGGGGCTGATGTTTGTGAGCACTCGGCGCAGACGTCAAATTGCTTCACCGCGATTTGTGACCTAGGTTTCAGGCGGAGATTAAGCTGCCGCCATGTCACTTTTCGCGAGACGAATTTCATGCAAGCGACCCTTCCCGAACGGCTCAATACCACTTCAGCCGACAAGACCATCGAAGTCACCGTCGTCATGCCATGCCTCAACGAGGCCAGGACCGTCGGCAAGTGCGTGGCCAAGGCCAAATTGGCGATGGAGCGGCTGGGCGTGGCCGGCGAGATCATCGTAGCCGACAACGGCAGCGACGACGGTTCGCAGGACCTGGCCCGTGCCAGCGGCGCTCGCGTCGTCCACGCCGACCGGCGCGGCTACGGAGCAGCCTTGCAAGCCGGCATCGCCGCGGCCCGCGGCCGTTTCATCATCATGGGCGACGCCGACGATTCCTACGACTTCACCGCCTCGAGCCGTTCATCTTGCGTCTGCGCGGCGGTGACGACCTGGTGATGGGCAATCGCTTCAAAGGCGGCATCAAGCCCGGCGCCATGCCCTGGCACCACAAATATATCGGCAACCCGGTGCTCAGCGGCATCCTCAACCTCTTCTTCCGCACGCCCATCCGCGACGCCCACTGCGGCCTGCGCGGCTTTCGCAAGGACGCCTACCAGCGCCTCGACCTGCGCACGACCGGCATGGAATTCGCCAGTGAAATGGTGGTCAAGGCTGCCCTGCACAAGCAAAAAATCAGCGAGGTACCGACGATCCTCAGCCCCGACGGCCGCGACCGCCCGCCGCATCTGCGCAGCTTCCGCGACGGCTGGCGGCACCTGCGTTTCCTGCTGCTGATGTGCCCCATGTGGCTCTATTTCATTCCCGCCGGCACTCCTGCTCGCGGTCGGCCTTGGCCTCATGGCCTGGCTCACGCCGGGAGCGCAACAAATTGGCGGCGTCGGCTTCGACCTGCACACCATGCTGCTGGGCATGCTGTGCGTTTTCGTCGGCTATCAAACGCTCTGGCTCGGGGCATATGCCAAGATTCACGGCTGGACCAGCGGCATGTTGCCCGCCGACACATTTTCGCGTGCGTATCTTCGACCACGTCAACCTGGAACGCGGCCTGATTGCCGGCACCGGACTTTTGCTGACCGGCCTGGCCCTTTGCGGGTGGTTGCTCGGCCAGTGGTACGACGTGGACCTGGGCCCGCTCGACATTGCGGACGACAATGCGTTACGCCTTGTGGGGGTTCACCACTGTGATCCTCGGCGTGCAGACCATTTTCGGCAGTTTCTTCCTGAGCATGCTGGGAATGACCGAATGCGCGAAGGAAGCACGGCAAAAGGTGCTGCCGTTGCGTCGGGCGGCGTGAGTCTCGCGCAAAGCCGCCAAGGCGCAAAGACTTCTCATATCCACTCTATGCGCCTTGGCGGCTTTGCGCGAGATTTGCTTCGGCGCATCCCATTCAAAAGCCCTTTAGTCATCCCTCTTCTCGAAGAAGTGAATGTCCATGCCGAGGATGGCCGTCACCCGCGCGCTCATGGTTTTTTCCACATTACCAGCATCCAGTGCCGGTTTGAGCAGCTCCTTGCCTGCCTTCGAGTTGACGAACACAATACGCATCGGGCACATGTTGGCGGAGGTTGGCCCCATCTTGGCGAGGTCGTAAACCTGCCGTAGGAGCGAGTCGTCGACGGGTTTATCGAGCCAGACGTTTTGCGTCCGGGCGTTGCGGAAGATGAGGTCAAGACCATCGCTGGTCAAGGCCATGCTCATGTCGTGTCTCCTTACGGGCGTATTATGCCGGTATTTGCTTGCAATGACGCTGCTATCAAGGCGCATTCCATGAATACAATATAGACGGACAAGCCAGCAGCGTGAATCTTCGGAAAGCCCGCACGGCGTGTATTTTTTATCCTTCGCACGGTGAGACCATGAAACGCCGGAAAAACAAGCCCGTCGACCTTATGAAGCAGTTTAAGACCCACTGCGGCTGGTGCGGTCGAGCTATGCCTGACGATGCCCCGGTTTTCGGCGGCAGTGGCAAAGCCAAAGCCGGGGTGGACCTCTCGAAGTTCGCCGGCCAGGTTTTTCCGCTTCGTCTGGTTTTGGCGAACAAGCTCGTCTTAGTGGCCGTACCAACAGCTGACTCTGAGGCTCGGCGCAATGGCGCTGATTTCATTTACATGACCTGCAGCGAAGTTTGCGCGATCGCGCTAAAAGACGCATTTTCTGCTGACATCGAAATGGCTAAGGACCTTTGAGATGGTAAAGGGGTCAGAAGCCGTCGTATTCGGTAATGGGAACCGTTGTGAAAACCGCTTTGATAGTGGTTGTGTGTGGAGTGGTTGGATTCGGCGTTGGCATCTACGTCGCCAATCTGCTCTTTCAGTCCAGTGGCCCCTTTTTCGGAATTCTCGGTAGCGTTATAGCCATCCCCCTTTTGACGGCGGCAGGCGTTAGCGTCGGATTCTTCATCGCACGGTCCACATGACTAATTGAAAAATTAAAGGGGTCAGCACGCAGTCGTAAGACTAAGATGCCCGAGCCCTTTCGGCCGCGAAATAAAGCGCCGCCTGAATGTCCGCCCGCTCGATGTGATACCCGCTCATGATGGCCTCAAAGGGTTCACCGATCGCCACGTTCGCGAGGACCACCGAAACCATTACGCGAGTGCCTTTGATGCACGGCTTGCCGTGACATACGTCCTGCTTGCTGCTGATGCGGTCTTGCCACTTCATTTCTTGGCTCCTCCTTTTATTCTCTTCCCCATTTCCTCAACAATGTGGTAAACCCCCGGGCACTTCAAAGTGTTTCCCGCGTGAAGATACGTTCGCCAAATGAATCCTTCCTGATCGGTGTGTGGAAACTTTCGGCAATTATCCGGTCGAATGTCGTAGATTGTGCAGCGGTCATCGGCGCCCAGAAAGGGACAGGGATTAGCCTTGATCAAGAACTCGCCGCGTTCACGGGGATTCGCGATCAAAAAGGCGTCAATAAACTCCTGCCGGGTGACGTTCATGTGAGCGGCAATGCGGTCGATGTCCTGCGAGTTGAGGTTCGCTCGCATGGTCTTGCAGCAGTTTGCACAGCGCGTGCAGTCGATCTTGCCGAATACCCTGGCATGCTGCGCCCTAGCCAATTCGTCGACCTGATCTGGGTCATCGACCATCTTCAGGCTGCGCACGAAACGGAAGTTGGCCTTCTCCCGCCGCGCGGCGTTTTTTTGCCAGTCAAGCACCAGGGCATCGTGGTCGGCATAAGTGAGGTCCATCAGCAATTATCCATTTGCCTGGTCGTTGTCTATCCGATCAACAACGGCCGTAGTTTCGCGGATCACGCTGACCTGGCGAGGCGCGCGGCCCGCGGTGTCGAGCAGCAGTGCCCGCCAGCCGGCCGCAAGGGCACCCTCGTAATCATTGACCAGATCGTCGCCGACATACAACACCTCTTCCGGCTCCACCCTCAGCTTTGCGCGTAACGGCCGCAAAAAACTCTGCGGCGGGTTTGCGCCAGCCGACCTCGGAACTGATCACGATGTCCGGCAACGCTGCCAGGCCAGGCAGACCGGCGGCGACGCGGCGAAGACGATGATCGAAATTCGACGCCACGGCCACACGATAACCACGATCTCCGAGTGCCGCGAAAATCGTCGGAGCCGCCGGATCACATCGCCAGTGCGTTGGTTGGCTGAAATGCTCATAAAGGGCGGCGAAGCATGCCTCCGGATCAGTCACATCATGCAGCACCTCGCCTACAATCGTTCGCCAACGCTTCGAACTCACGCGCCTCACTGGTTTTCCAGCCGGCATCGCGATCCAGCTGTTCCTGCGCAGGAAGGCCGAGCGGAACGCATCCTGCATGCTTGTTAAGTCGACGCGGCTGCCGAATCGCTTACCCACTTCAGCGTAGACTGCACCGAAATGGGGATCAGGATGGATTAGTGTGCCCACGGCGTCAAAGACCACGGCTCGAATCGGCGTTTGCGTCACCAGGTGTCCTCGGCATCGACGTGGGTAGTTTTTCGGCAGCTCTCCTGTAGAAAAGCATAGGGTTTGCATTTTTGTTGGCACCAGGAGCCGGGGCCGTACCCGGGCAGCGCGCGATGGCCACCAAGGGAGAGATGTTCGCCGGCTTGACCGTGGCCCTGGTCACGCCGTTTCGCGATGGGCAGGTCGATTATCAGGGATTGCTCAAGCTGGTCGATTGGCATGTGGAACAGGGCACCAATTGCCTGGCACCCGTCGGCACCACTGGCGAGTCGCCGACTCTTGACCACGAGGAACACGAACGGGTGATTGCCGCCGTCGCGGAGCGAGCCGCCGGCCGCATCAAGGTGATGCCCGGAACCGGCTCGAACAGCACCCGTGAGGCAGTGCGCCTGACCAAGTTTGCTCAAAAGGCCGGCGCCGATGGGGCGCCATGGTCGGCCCCTATTACAACAAACCGACCCAGGAAGGCTATTATCGCCATTTCGCCACGGTCGCCGAGGCGGCGGATTTGCCGATCGTGCTTTACAACATTCCCGGACGGACCGGCTCCAGCATTTTGCCGGAAACCATGGCGCGGCTGGCCAAGCTAGGCCCCGTCGTGGCGGTCAAGGAAGCTACCGGCTCGCTGGATCAGGCATCGCAGATTGCCGCGCTGTGCGATCTGACGATTCTCAGCGGCGACGACAGCTTGACGCTGCCGCTCATGAGCATCGGCGGGCGGGGCGTGGTGTCGGTGGTCGGCAACATCGTGCCGCGGGACATGAAGGCGATGATCGCGGCGTTCGAAGCGGGCAAAACCGCGGAGGCCCTGCGCTGGCATCGCAAGCTCTTTCCGCTCTGCCGCGATTTGCTGGGCGCGGCGACCAATCCCATTCCGATCAAGACGGCCATGAAAGTGCTGGGCCGCGACACCGGCGAGCTGCGCTTGCCGCTCTGCCCAATGGACATCACTGGCGAAGCACGCTTGCGGCAGACTCTGGCCGACTATGGACTGAGCCGCTGAAAAAATGGTTCAAAAAGGGGTCAGGCACCTTTGTGCGAAGCACCCTCCGGGCCATTCTGGCAAACGTGCCCGACCCCTTTTTGAACCACGCGGCGGAATTCGTTTGACCTCGCCGCGCCAGGGAGTATCCTGTTCGAGTATTTCCCCTCAACCTGGCACGGAAGGGAGTGATCCTTGAACACCACGTCAGCTGTGTTGCCGCGTCCCCGCGCCGCCAAACGTCCGGCCAAGGCAATGCCCCGGCCGATTGCGGACGCGACGCTCAAGGGCCTTGTCGACATCTTTCAAATGTTGGCCGATCAATCGCGTTTGAAGATACTTTTGGCGTTGGCTCACGCCGGCGAAATGCACGTGTCGGCCCTTTGCGATCTGCTGGGACAATCGCAGCCGGCGGTCAGCCATCACCTGTCGCTGTTGCTCTCCCGCAAGCTCGTCAGCTGCCGGCGCGACGGCAAGAACCGCTTTTACTGGGTGGATTTGGGCGTGGTCCGCGAAATTCTCAATCAATTTTTCGGCAGCCCCAACGAGGGCGAGGGCCAGGGCGGAGACCAGCACCAGCTTCAATTGGATGGGTTTTCACTGGCGTTCAAGACTTGGTGAATACCATGGCCATGCGCGGGGCCGCACTGGTTGGTGCCGTTTTTTTGTTGGCGCTAGTTGGCTCCGGGTGCCAATCGGGAACTGAGCAAGCACCAATCGAGAAGTGCGTATCGCGGCGGCGGCTGATCTCAAATTCGCCCTCGACGAGTTGGTGGCTGATTTCAAGAAGCACCATGCCGGGATCGACATCAAGGTTACCCCCGGCGCTTCGGGGAGCCTTTTCGCTCAGATCAGCAATCGCGCTCCCTTCGATCTGTTTCTGTCGGCCGACGTGGAATATCCCAACAAGCTTGTCGAGCAAGGGTTGGGCATCAAGGAGACGGCCTTCACCTACGCCGTGGGTCACCTGGTCCTTTGGGTGCCAAACAGCTCGCCGCTGGATTTAGCCAAGCTGGGCATGAAGGCATTGCTCGATCCGGCGGCCAAGAAAATCGCCTTGGCCAATCCCAAACACGCTCCGTATGGCCGAGCTGCCGAGGCGGCGCTGAAAAAATTGGAGCTTTATGAGCAGGTAGAGGCTAAACTCGTCTTCGGCGAAGATGTGCGCCAGGCAGCACAGTTTGTCGAGTCAGGGGCAGCCAACATAGGCCTTCTCCCGCTGTCGTTAGCCATGGCGCCTGTCATGCGCGACAAGGGCCGCTTTATTGAAGTGCCACTTGATGCCTACACTCCATTGCAGCAAGGCGGCGTGGTGCTGCCCTGGGCACAGGACAGGGCGGCGGCGGAGGCATTCCGCGATTTCATGATCGGGGCCGAGGGCAAGACATTGCTGCGGCGCTATGGCTTTGTCGTTCCGGGCGAGTGACATGGACTGGACTGCTATTCGAGTAAGTCTGCTGCTGGCGTCGTGCACGACAGTGCTGCTGTGCGCGATCGGTCTACCTCTGGCATATTGGCTTACGGTGTCGCGTGGCGCTGGAAGTTTTTGATCGAAGCCGTGGTAGCGCTGCCGTTGGTCTTGCCGCCCACGGTGCTCGGCTTCTACATGCTGCTCGCCCTGGGGCCGCACGGTCCGATTGGCTGGCTCACGATGAGGCTGACGGGCGACACGTTGGCATTTTCCTTTAGTGGTCTGGTGATTGCGTCGGTCTTGTACAGTCTTCCCTTCGCCGTGCGTCCATTCGCGGTGGCGTTTGCCGGAGTGGATCGGCGGCTGGTCGAAGCCTCGTGGTGCCTGGGAGTGTCGCGGTGGGCCACGTTTTGGCGGATCGTGATGCCGTTGTCCTGGACAGGCGTTTTGACGGGGATCATTCTGAGCTTCGCACATACGGTCGGCGAATTCGGCGTGGTGATGATGGTTGGCGGCAATGTGGCGGGACGCACCAAGACGGTGTCGGTCGCCATTTATGACGATGTCCAGGCCCTCGATTACACGGCGGCAAACCAGACGGCTCTGTTGTTGGTGGTCTTTTCATTTGTAGCACTGGCGGCGACCCATGCCTTGCAGCGGCGGAGCTGGTTGATATGACCACCGTCCTTGAGGCGAAATTCAGCAAACGGTATCCAAGCGGTTCGCTGATCAAAGCGGACATCGTTATGCCGGCAGATGGTTTTGGCGTCGCCGTCTTGTTTGGCCCTTCCGGCGCCGGCAAAACGACGGTGCTGCGCTGCATTGCAGGCCTGGAGAAGCCCGATACTGGCACGATCAAGCTGGGTAGCGATGTGTGGTTTGCCGCCGAGCAAGGAATATGTTTGGCGCCGCAGCGCCGGGACATCGGCTTTCTCGCACAGGACTATGCACTTTTTCCCCACTTGACCGTCGCCAAAAACATCACATTTGGACTAGATGGTTTCACGCGAAAAGCCCGCATTGAGCGCATGACTGGGTTGCTCAAGATGCTGGGACTGGTGAACCTGGAAAACCGCTATCCGCGGCACCTTTCGGGCGGCGAGCAGCAGCGCGTCGCCCTGGCTCGCGCCGTCGCGCGCGGCCGAAGCTGCTGCTGCTGGACGAGCCGTTGTCGGCGCTGGACACGCCGACTCGCGAGCAGCTTCGTGGCGAGCTGCGACGCTGGCTTGCGGAAATGGCGGTGCCGACCATTGTCGTCACGCATGACCAGGCGGAAGCCCAGACACTCGGCGACACACTGCTGGAATATAGTTGCCATGCTTGAGCGCTTGCCGTAAAGTCGCGGCCAGACGTATTGCCGTGCTGGCGCCCTGGTTTTCTTCCAAGAGGGTTCAGTCATGTCGCGTGGCGAGCTCCAAGTAAAATAATGCTTGCCGTAATGTGCGTTTATTTCCTATAAATGTAATGTATACTATACACTTCCATGATAAAAATGTATATTATGACATTACCATGAACCATTTCTTCAATCCTGCTGAAGCCCGCCGCGTCATCGAGGGATTCAATCCCTGGTGGGCAGGTAAGCCGTCGCAAATTCCGACATTCCACCGTTTGGCATTCGAAGTCTGCAAACGCCATTTGCAAGATGCCAACCTGCGCCGCGCTTTGCTGCTCTCCGGGCCTCGCCGCGTCGGGAAATCCACCATCCTCCTGCAAATCGCGCGGCATTTGGTTAACCGCGGCCGCGATCCGCTCAGCATCTTCTACATCAGTCTTGATCATCCGCTGCTGAAATTGGTGCCGCTCCACGAGATTTTGAATTTGTACCACGAAAGCGTTTACCCCGAAGGTAAGCCGGTGCTGCTGCTCATGGATGAAGTCCAGTACTCCGCGGATTGGGAGCTGCACGTCAAATCTCTGGTGGACCACCACCCGGAATACCGCATATTGGCCACTGGCTCGGCCAGCGTCGTCCATCGTCAGCAGCTCGCGGAAAGCGGCGTGGGTCGTTGGCTGCGCATCCCAGTGCCCACGCTATCCTTTTGGGAGTTCTTGCAAATCCGTCAGGAAAAACTGCTCAAGGTTTCCAAGGACCTGGCCCCGCGCGACTTGTTTCGACGTCCCGCCCGAGAATTGCTGGCTCTGGCGGCCAAGTTGCGGCCCGTGCAGCCCTTGTTCTTGCGCTACCTCCTCGTGGGTGGGTTTCCAGAAACTGCCCGCGAGCAAAACTCCTCAGCTTGCCAGCGAATTCTGCGTGAGGACGTTGTCGAGCGAGTCCTTAAACGCGACATGACAGCACTTTTCAACTTGCGCAATGTCAACGACCTGGAACGACTTTTCATCTATATATGCCTGCACAGCGGCGGCATCCTTGAAGTCCAAACCGCGGCCAGCGCCTTGCAATCCAACCGGGCGACCGTGGCCAATTACCTGGAACTGCTGGAGCAGGCTAACCTGATTTACCGCCTCGCGTCAGCGGAGGTCGGAGGCAAGAAAGTCCTCAAGAGCCGAAGCAAGGTATATTTGGTCGATGCCGCGCTGCGCAACGCCGTGCTGCTGCGGGGCGAGGAGATATTCAACGATCCGAATGAAATGGGCGTGGTGGTCGAGACCACGGTGCTGCGTCACCTGGTCGCCTATTATTACCGCGATACGCCGCGATTCGTCTACTGGCGGGATACTGCCACTGATAAGGAGGTCGACCTCATTGTGCAAAGTCCAAAGTACACTCTGCCGGTGGAGGTCAAATACCGAGAGCAGGCCCAGCTTGACGTCCGCTCGGGGCTGACCGCGTTTTGCCGGCAAGAAAAGCCCGCGCAAGCGTACATGATTACCAAGCGCGAGGACGATTTCGGCGTTGCCGCCATTGCCGGGACGCAGACGGCTGTGCTGCGCATTCCGGCACACATCTTCTGTTATTTGCTGGGGCAAGCGGAAAGGTTGCTTTGGGACGACAAATGAGCTTTAGACGCGGCCCAAAGGGCCGTCCAGGAAGAAGAGTCTTTAACAGCCCAGCCTGTGGAAGGACAAACAATTCTCCCTGCGCATTGCAAGGTACGCCTCCACCTGCATTTCCGGATACCAGTCGCGGAGCACTATGGCGGCGGTGCGAACGTCCTGAGCCTGCGCAGGCAGACTGTCGTGCGCTGATTTCTGAAGCCAATGACTGTAATAAGCGCATCCGTAATGCGTGATGAGCACAATTTTTTCCAGCTCGTGGATCTTCACCAGAAAGTCGAATTGTTGGCGCGTTGCCTTGAAAACGCCATCCTGGTCGTCGCCCATGGCCAACCAGGCAGGTCCCCCAGGAACGGCCAAGCGATCGTAACGCGGTATCAGCAAATGTTTGTGGCAGAAATCGTCGAAGGCCTCGCCCCAGCGGCCGTCGCTGCAGTACAGCGCCAGCGCGCAATCCGCTCGGGATGCCAGCGCTCCGTGCTCGTGAATACTGCCAGGGGCAGCTCAGGAGCGAGGTCCACGCTGGCCCACTGGTGGACGGGGTCAGCCTTGTGGATGGGGGTTGTCATGGACGATGCCTCATTAATCGCCAAATTTGGAAAGTTACCACAACTGGTGATGTTGTCAAGTTGGCGGCAACGCGAAGCCGCGAGCGGCCGTTCGTCATGATACTTGCGCCCGTCGACAAACCTACGGCAATCCGGCAACGCCTCGAGAAACGACCGCCCATACCCCTTGGTCAGCATCCGGGGATCGAGAATCACCACCATGCCCATGTCGGTCCGCGTGCGGATCAGCCGGCCGAAGCCCTGCTTCAATTTCAGCACGGCTTGCGGCACCTGGTACTCGAAAAAGGCATCGCCGCCTCTGGCCTTGATGGCTTCGACCCGGGCTTCGATGATCGGCCGATCAGGCACGGAAAACGGCAGCCGCGTGATGATGACATTGCTGAGCGCGTCGCCGGGCACATCGACGCCTTGCCAGAAGCTGTCGACGCCAAACAGGACCGCGTTGCCGGCCTGGCGGAATTGATCGAGCATTTGATGCCGCGGCAGCCCGTCCCCCTGGCACAAAAGCGGCATCCCCTGGGAGACGAACCACGGCCGCAATTGCGAGGCGGCACGCTGCATCGTTTGATAGCTGGTGAACAGGACGAACGCTCGACCACGGCTGAGCAGCGTGTATTCCTTGATTCGCTCCAACGAGGCCTTCTCGAAGCCCTGCGAATCGGCCGTCGGATCGGGCATGCGGCGGAAAAGATGCAGCTGAGCTTGCTCGCGATAGTTGAAGGGGCTGCCGAGTTGGCGCGTGTCGCCGTCGGTGAGGCCGAGGCGATGCCGAAAGTATTCGAATCCTGCCTGGCCGCCGGCGCTGAGCGTGGCACTGGTGAGCACCACCGTGGGCACCTGCGAATAAAGTTGCTCGCGCAAGGCCTGGCCAACGTCGATAGGGGCGCTCGCCAGCACAACGCGCTGCTGGCGCTCGCCCGAAACGTCGATCCAGTAGACCTGGCCGGGAAGCTTCTGTTCCAACCATTCGTTCACCGTTTCCGCCAGGTCGCCGCAACGCGTGGCGGCGGCATCGAACTCGATTTGCTCTTCCTCCTTCCTGATCGTCGCGCCGATGCGGTCGAGGTGGGCCGACATGCGCAAAAGCGGCTCGGAAAGAAGGTTCGGGACAATGTTGCTTTGGCGGACGCGCATGCTGTCGCCAGCGGCACCAGGCCGTCGGCCAGGGCGCGGTTGCCGGTGCAACCAGTATTGGATCTCGGCGAAAAATTGATCGGTGGCGTTACGGGTGTCGACCACTTGTTGCATTGCTTCATGATCGCCGTGCAAGCTTAGCAGGCCAGTGGCTTTGCCGCGCCGGTCCAGATGCAGTTTGTTGAGCAACCATTCGACCTGGCCGCGGGTGACCTGCAGTCCCAGATGATCGGCGGCTACGTCCTCGACCGTGTGGGCCTCATCGAGAATGGCGACCTGGTATTTGGGCAGAATGGCCCCTCCGCTTTGGCGGACGGCGAGATCGCTGAAAAAAAGAGCGTGGTTGACAATCAGCACCTGGGCTTTAGTCATCTGCTTGCGAGCCTGGAAATAAAAGCAATCGGTGTAATTCGCGCACTTGCGGCCCATGCAGTTGTTGCTGTCGCTCTCGACCAGTTCCCAGACCACCGGTGAAGGCTGAAATCCCAAATCACTCCGGCTGCCGTCTGTCGTGCTCCGCGCCCAGCGGACAACGTCTTCCAGCTGATCGGTGGTGGACGGCTCGGTAAGCAGCGCCCCGCTGCGCTGCTGAGCCACCCGCAGGCGCCGCAAACTGATGTAGTTTGAACGGCCCTTGACCAGCGCGGCCTCAAACGGCTGCGGCATCACCGTTTTCAGAAAGGGCAAATCCTTGTGGATCAGCTGCTCCTGCAAGCTAATCGTGTGCGTGGAGATCACGACTCGGCATTCCTCGTTGGCCGTGGCTGCGAGGATAGCCGGGACGAGGTAAGCGAAAGACTTGCCGACGCCGGTGCCGGCTTCGACCATGAGATGACGCCGCCCGGCGATGGCCCGCGCCACGGCGTCAGCCATTTCCAGTTGCTGCGGGCGTGACTCATAGGCAGGCAGCCGCTGGGCAATAGTGCCGTCGGGGCCGAGGATTGCTGTGGGACTCATCTCCTCATTGTCGCGGTTGGCAGGGGGAAGGGAAGACTGCCGGACTGCGGGCGAAGACTGATTCACGAAAAGGGCGAAAGACGACAGGACGAAAATGGAAAAAAATTGCTGTTGGTGCTTGTGTCCCGGCGTCCGGGCAGCCATAATGCAGGGCGCTGGGAGCCGCATAACCTATTCAGCAAGCGGGGTGTTCCATGCGACGTTCTTATCCCGTCTGGTGTGTGCTAGCCGTCCTCGCGATCTTTGGTCCCGTGGGCGTGCGCATTTGGTCAAGGACATGGCACGAGCCGCCGTCGCTGGCAGACAATGCCGAGCAGGCCAGGTCTGGGGAGATCCTCTTCAACCATGAATGGGAAGTCAACGACCCGCTATGTCCCAACGGGGATGGGCTGGGGCCGGTTTTCAACGCGCGCTCCTGCGTGGCCTGTCATCACCAGGGAGGACCCGGCGGCGGCGGGGCTGCAGAGCATAACGTGACCACTTTCACAATGCCAAGCGCGGTCGCCGATGCGCCACCGCGCCAGGGCGTGGTGCATACGTTCGCGACGGACAGCCGGTTTCAGGAGAGATTCACATTGCTCGATCCGCGGTTACCGGACGTCTCCCAGCTGAAGCTGGAACAAACCCCTCGCGCCAATCATGCAGGCGACCAGCTAATCAGCGGCGTTCGCTTCGACCGTGGGGTTAGCAATATCCTGCTTTCGCAGCGTAACACCCCAGCATTGTTTGGGGCTGGGCTGATAGATAGCATTCCCGACAAGGTCATCATCGCTAATGAACGCCGGCAGCGCGTGCGTTTCGGGATGGCGCTGAGCAACACCGAAATGGTGCCGGTCGGCCGAGCCCACCGCTTGCCCGACGGCCAAATCGGCCGCTTCGGCTGGAAAGCCCAAACGGCGAGATTGGCCGACTTCGTGCAGGCTGCCTGCGCCAACGAATTGGGCCTGGGCAATCCCACCAACGCCCAGCCGCAGTCGATGGCCCAGCTGGGCTATTCAGCCCCTGGCCTGGATTTGTCTCAGAGCCAATGCGACGACCTGACGGCCTTCGTCGCCGCCCTGCCTCGCCCCGTGGAAAAACTGCCCGCCGCTCAGGAGCGCCAGGTTCACAACGGCAAGGCCCTCTTCACGAAAATCGGTTGTGCCGACTGCCACACGCCCACCCTCGGGTCGGTGTCCGGAATTTACAGCGACCTGCTGTTGCACCGCATGGGCATGGAATTGGAAGGGAGCGGCGAGTCTTACGGCGGACAGCGCCAGCCGACAACGCCCACCAGCACGCCGGGCAGCATGGCGTCGCAGCCGTTGCCGGACGAATGGCGCACGCCGCCGCTGTGGGGCGTTGCCGATTCGGCGCCCTACATGCACGACGGCCGGGCGGCCAAACTGGAGGATGCGATCGCAATGCATGGCGGCCAGGCGAGCAGGTCCGCAGAGCTTTTCCAGGCCTTGCACATCGGAGCCAAAAAAGACGTGATCGCGTTCCTGCATACCTTGCGGGCGCCATGACCTGAGAGCGTTGGCGGACGTGGCCATCTTCTTTTCGTGCACTTGCGGGCAAAACCTTCGCGCCGACGAAAATCAGGCGGGAGGATTGGTGCGCTGTCTAGCCTGCGGCCGCTTCCAAAGCATTCCCGCATTGCACACCGCCAACCTTGCTCTGGGGATTGACACGCCCGCCATTGCGCACGTCGCACCTCCTGTCCACGTCATCCCGCCGACTCCGACTCTCGAATTCAAGTTGGTGGAGCTCCCCGCGCCGCCGTCGGCCGAAAGCCCACTCCGCCCTTCTGTAAAACCGGAGCAGGAAGAAGACCCGCTTTACAGGCTTGCCGATGCTGACGGCAACAGCATTGAGCGGAAGAAGATGGATCGCAAAAAGGTCCTCGAGGCACTGGCCGCCGCCAAGCTGGAGTTGGCCAAGCGCGAACGTCTCGCCACCTGGGGCTGGCCGCTCGAAAAAAACTGGGTGGAGTGTCTGGCCTATCCCGTACGCGCCTTGCCGTATTTGGGAGGCCTGGGGCTGGCCTGGGCCACGGCAATTGTGTTCTTTGATATATTCGCACCGCATGACTTACGGCCCAGCGGCATCGTCCGGCGATTTCCGTTTGTGTTGATTTATTGCCTGCTCCTGGGGTACACCTGTGCGTGCCTGAAGGAGACTCTCGCTGCCGCCAGGGCGGGTCACGTTGGCTCGATTGCCTGGCCCGAGCGCAGCGTGCCGACCATTGCGTCCGGGTGTGTTCAATGCCTGTGGTGCTTCGTGGCAGGGCCGATTGTGCCGACGGTGGCGGCCATTCTGTTTTGGCTGGAAGGCGGCGACTTTGAAGCGGTCGATTGGTTCATCGTGCTGGAGCTTGACACCGTCGCCGTGGCTTATTGGGCCCTGGCACTTTTAGCGGTGCAAGAAACCGGCCAATTTCGCAGCGCCAATCCCATGGCCATCATCAGACTGGCCCATTCCGTGGGCTACCGTCTGCCGCTGGCCGCGTTGTTGGGGGCAGTGGTCGTGGTGGCCAATGGTCTGGCGACCCTGAGCGGCATGGAAGAATCGCACCAGAGCGTTAGTGGCTGGTTTTGGATGGTCTGCTCTTGGACCGGCCAGTTTTTTTGGCTTGTGTTCCTGCTCCGCTGGCTGGGCGTGAGCAGGTTTCGTGCCCGTATGCAAGCAGATCAGGCGGCATAGCGGCCGAATTCCTCGCGTGCCGTTGAGTAGAAGGTGTTCAGGAGCGTGTCGCGCACCCCAGCATTCGGCGGCAGCTCCTCGCGGCCATGCCAGCTTTTCTTGGTCAGCGTGTTGTTCACCACGAAAGCGTAGGCGCTGTTGGGCTGGAAAAGGAACTGCTTGACCTTGGCGAACTTCTGCCGCCAATCGCCGAAAGGCCAGGCCAAAACCTTACGCTGGTACAAGGCGGTGCCCAGATCGAGCTGCGTGTGATCGGCCGGCAGGTAGAGCTGCATGGTGACAATTTTCTTGCGTGTGTCCGGATGCGGCGGAATCTCGAAACCGGCGGTTTCGCGGTAAAGTGTTGGCCGGGACCAGCCGTCCAGATCCGGCACCTTGTCGGCGGACAAGCCGTAGCGGAAGGCCAAATCCTTGGCGAGCTTGGCATACATGGCCTGCTTGAGCGCCGGCGCCGTCAGGGCGGCCGCGACGCTGGCCAGCAGCTGGCGCTGGTCGGCCGGCAGCACCGCCAACTGCGCTGCGGTCAGCGGGAACATCGAACGCGTGAACTGCCCATCTCCCTGGTTATAATGCCTGTCGGCCGCCGTGGTGTAGAGCTTGGTATCCGGCAGATTTGCCCGCAATTGCTGGTAAATATCCTGGGGGAACACGTTTTCCAGGTAAATGTGGCAAAATGGCTCATCCAGGGCGGGCGTGGCTTCAATCGTCTTCAGCAGGTGGTCAAGGACACGCCGGCTCAGGTCAGACATGGCTTTTTCTCCCGCTAACAAAGGGACGTGCTTTTGCCAATCGGTGGCTGCTGCTGCATTGCGGGAGAGCGCTCTACCGTGACGGGGTGTAAAATGCAAGGCAGGTTTTGTGCCGCCAGGATATGTGCATGGTTAGGACCCGACGGCAAATCGGCGGTCACCGCTCTTGCCAAGGCTCTGAAAGACCCAAGCTACCAGGTGAAATTAGCCGCCGTCACGTCACTGGGGAGCATGGGGCCGGCCGCCACGGAGGCTGTGGGAGCATTGGAAGAACTATCCAACGGAGGAGAATTTGAAGGTGATTTCCCCAATCTGGCCGCGGAGGCATTGAAGAAAATCCGCAAATGACATCATTTTCGTGTTTTTCGAGTGTTTCGTGGTTCACTAGCCGAACACCAGCCCGGCCAGTAACGAACTATAAGAAGATCCGTCCCGCGTTCGTTCGTCACTGGTACCCGCTAGCTCATGCTTGGCCCCATATTTGCCCGTGAATGCATGACATTGCCCAGGCGTTCGCGCCACTACGTCATGCGCACGGTCTGCTTCGGCGTCCTGTGGGTGCTGAGCCTCACCGTTTGGCAAGCGGCTGTCGGCTGGGATGTCACCACCACCCAGGGCGACCTGGCCCGTTTCGGCCTGCTGCAATTTCAGGTGCTGATCTTTGTGCAGCTCACGCTGATCCTCTTCCTCGCCGCCCTGGCCGCGGCCAGCAGTATCACGCAAGAAAAAGACCGCCGCACCTTTGTGCTCCTGCTCCTGACCGACCTGCGCAACCACGAAATCGTCGTCGGCAAGGTGCTGGGCAGCCTGCTCCCCCTCTTCCTTGTTCTGGTCGGCACCGTGCCCATTTACTGTCTGAACATGCTGTTGGGAGGCGTTGATGGCGAGCAAATCTTGCAAGCAATCCTGGTGCTGGGGGGCACGGCTCTGGCGGCGGGGTCGCTGGGCGGCCTGATTGCGCTGTGGCGCGACAAAACCTTTCAGGCCCTGGCACTCACCGTCCTTTGCCTGGTGCTCTACCTTTGCCTCATCGAGGCGTTGGCACTACTTCCGCAGCTTGCCGATGGGATCGATGCCGCCACGGTTCTCCGCTGCCAGGAGTGGCTGCAGCCGTTCGCGGCCCTGCAAACCGTGGTCGAACCCCAGCCAAAGGTTCACGGCCTGCAATCCGCTTACGGATTCGCCTTGGCCATGCTATGCGTCAGCGTGGTGCTGAATGGCTGGGGCATGCTGCGCCTGCGCCGCTGGAATCCCAGCGGCGAGGCAATCATGCAGCGCGAGCGGCCGGAGGATGTCGAGGAAAAGGATCGGGCGCAGGCCCATGCCGCCCCTGGCGCCGTGCGCCGCGTCTGGGCCAATCCCATTCTGTGGCGGGAGATTGCCACGCGAGCCTATGGCCGGCGGCCGCTGCTGGTCAAGGTGGCCTATTTTGTCGTCCTGGGCCTGATCTGCTACAGCGCTTTTGCCAACGTGCAAGGCCACGAATGGGCGGCGGCACGCGGGTTGGCGCCGGTTGCCATCCTCAGTTTTTTGCTCATCAGTGCCCAGGCCGTCACCGCCATTACTTCCGAACGGGACATCGGCGCCCTCGATTTGCTCCTAGTCACCGACCTGACGCCAAAGGAATTCATCTTCGGCAAGCTTGGCGGCATCCTGTACAACACCAAGGAATTCCTGCTGCCGCCTCTGATTCTTGCCGGCGTCTACGCCTGGTGTGGCTGGTTGGCTTCGCCCGCCCCCGGACTGCAGCGCCAGTCAGTCGAGTTGTTCAAGGCGGATTCCCTGGTCATGAACGTGCAAGCCTTCATCGCGGTCTGCCTCGCTGGGCTGGTGCTCGAAGCGTTCGCCGTCGTCCTGGGCGTCCACGTCGCGCTGCGAACGAGCAACAGCCGGCTCGCCGTCATCAACACGCTGGGTACTGTGTTTTTCCTGTCCGTGGGCACCTTGATCTGCATTTACCTCATCCTCATCAATGGCCATTTCGAATATCAGTGGCTCAGTTTCATCCTTTTCCTGGGCGCAAGCATTGGCGGTTTGTGGTGGATCTTGAGTGCCGAACGGCCTTCCAAAGCCCTCACGCTCGCCAGCTGGCTCTGCCCGCTCGCGGTTTACTACACAGTCACCAACATCGCCATCGGCAATCCGATCACGCACGAATCGAGCGATCCGCTGGCCCCGTTTTTGGTGATGACGATCGCCTTCGGCTTCACGATCGCCGCCATGATCGTGCCGTTGCTCAGCGAATTTGACGTGGCGCTGGGACGCACTACCGGAGGGGGCGAATAGGATGGTGAGTGGTGAATGGTGAACAGTGTTGCCCACTCACCACTCACCACTAAAAATTGAACTCCGCCCTAAAGAACAGACTATTGCCGCTGAAATTGCCGTGGGAGGCGCCGGAGGAACCAACGTCCCACCAGTATTCGAATTGGTAGCCGAATCCAAACCTGGCCCAGTTGGCCGCTCCCGGCGGGCTGTAGGTCAAGCCCAGGTCGAAGGTCACCATGGGCACGACCTCGGTGTGATTGAATCGCGTCGTATCGCCGACTGGCCCAGCCGGGAATTCCAGCGTTTGCTCGAAGCTCTGCGATAAATTGCCAATGATCAACCCGCCGTCGAGCTTGGTCAAAACGCCCAAGCCAGGCAATCGGTCCATTGACAAAGCACGTCCGACCTCCACGGTGGCGTGCGGGCCGGCGCCGACGAAATTACTGGTCGCCTGTTCGTGAACGAAGCCACCGATGCCCAGGTTGTCGTAATAGGCCGCCGTCGTGCGAATGCCCGCGCGCCAGGCTAGTTCCCAGCAGGGTGCGAAATTGAAAGGGGAACTGTCGTAATCGATGTCGATCACATTAAAGTCAATTCGGGTAGAGAGATAACCGGCGCCCAGAGCATCGAAGCCGGCAAGCGTTTCGCCGCCCTGGCTGACCATGGAACGGTAGCTGATTGAAACGGCACCCAGGCCGTCGCCCAGACGGTAGCCCAACTCGATCCGTGGCGAGCCTGTGGCATTGAGGTTGGCACTGTCCAGTGCCACCGCGCTCGGAACGCCCCCCACGGTCACCGGACCAACCAACGAACCGTGGACGTCGGGGAACAGCAAGCTGATTTCAAACACTCCGTAAAAGCCACCCAAAGAGAAAGATGGCCACGTCAGGCCTCCAGGGAGATCGCATCGGATCGTCCGTAAGAGCGGGCGGCCTGGGGGCAAAAGGGTTGGTTGGCGGCGGAGGCGGGCCACCATCGCTGCCGGGCACCACGATGGGCGGCATTCCGCCGGGAGGTGGCTGGGGAGCCAACGGCACTGGCACAGGAGCGGGGTCTGGAATCTGAGCGTGAAGGTTGGGTGCCAACAAGGCCATCACCAACGCGACGAGCGGCAATATGCGGCAAACCATGCGAAGGCCTCCGTGCGCAGGCGTGCATCATTCAGGAGGCCACATACACAAGTTGGCAACGCGAAGCAAGTCAAAGTAGCAGGCCCACATAGTAGTAGGCACACTCCGTGTGCCGTTTGTGCGCAAAACGGCACACGGAGTGTGCCTATTACTATGGGCCTTTATTGCTGCGTGGGAGTCGACTGCTCGGTTTGTTGAGCCGCCTCGGCCAGGGGGCCCACGACGTTCAAGATGTTGCCCAGTTGCCCCAGCTTCATGCCGTAACGGTCGAGGAAGTCTTGCAGTGTGAACTCGGTGTCCAGGGCGTCGGCTCCCTGGTCGCGTAACTCTTCCACCAGGGCGGACACCATGGCACCATAAGCTTTTTCCAGGATCGGCAACGCCAACTTGCAGCCGTCGGAGATCCCCGGAAATTCTTCCCGCCACTTGGTGATGAGTGCTCGCCAACGTGCGCCGCCGTCCTGGGCGGCCGCGGTTTGTTTCAATTGCGTCAACTGGTCGCGCTGGACTTCAAGGAGCTGCCGTAAAATCTCGGCAACTTCGCCGACACCGGCGTCACCAGTTTTTGCACCAGGAGGTGCGACGTAGGAAGTAACATTGAAATGCGATTGCATGACCGTCTCACACGCCTGACGTCAAGTTTATTTTGCACGAGGGCCAACCAACCCCTACTCTTTATACCATTGCGCAGGCCCGACACAAAGAAAATCTTGAAAAAATCGTGACAGCTAATTCGAATAAACCGTTTGCATGCCCGCCGCGACCACCAGATTTGGCCTGGGAACGGTTTTTTTGTTGCGGTCCGCCGCCGCCACGGTAGGTTAATGAATTGGCAAACTTGTCCGGTTGGGCAAGCATTCCGGTGGGCCGCAACCCCGTTGCCCGCAGTCGCCAGGAGGCTTAGTCGTGAAACGCGTGGTTCCGCTGATTTGCTGGTTGGGCTTGGTGCCGCCATGGGCGCCTGCCCAGCCGCCCACGGAGCAGGAAGAAATCGATCGGCTCCAAGGCAAATGGATTTGCGTCGGCATCGGCAAAGACGGCAAATCCCTGGACGAAAAGGAAGTCGTCAAACTTGACTGGATGTACACTATTCAGGGCAAGCGCATCACCAAGACGGTCAAGGGCAAGACCGCCGAAATCTATGGCACGAAGCTCTACACCTACCGTGTGCCCAAGGAAATCGACCTGGAGCGGCAGGACGGCTCGGAGAAGGGCGAAAAAAGCAGGGGCATCTATGCCCTCGACGATGTGACGCTCAAGCTTTGTCTGCGCACGCCGAAGCTCAATGGTCGGCCACGCGAATTCAAAGCGATTGAAGGAGGCGACGACATCGTTCTTGTATTGCGCGAATTCGTTCCCCCCGTGATCATTTACCGCCGCTCCGTAACCATGCGCTTGGTGGGCTTCACCGTGTCGCCCGCCGTGGCCGCGGCGCTGGTGGCAGCGGAAAAGAAGTGAAACATGCCAACCCCGGAACACCGCCGGCTTGCCGAAATCCGCGATGACATTGGAAGTTGGCGGCGCTGGGGACCCTACCTCTCCGACCGCTCCTGGGGCACGGTCCGCGAGGACTACAGCGCCGACGGCAACGCCTGGGACTACCTGCCGCACGACCTGGCCCGCAGCAAGGCCTATCGCTGGGGCGAAGACGGCATCGCCGGCATCTGCGACCGCTACCAGCTCCTGGTGCTTCGCGCCGGCCTTCTGGAACGGCCGCGACCCGATCCTCAAGGAACGGCTCTTCGGCCTGACCATCAGCGAGGGCAACCACGGCGAGGACGTCAAGGAATACTATTTCCACCTCGACAACACGCCGACGCACTCCTACATGAAGTTCCTCTACAAGTATCCGCAGGCGCGAGTTTCCCTATGGCTACTGGTCGAGGAAAACCGCCGCCGCAACGGCCAAGGGCCTGGAATTCGAGCTGCTCGACACCGGCGTCTTCGACGAGGACCGCTACTTCGACATCTTCATCGAATACGCCAAGGCCGACCCCGAAGATATCGTGCATCCGCATCGAGGCGTTCAACCGCGGGCCGGAGCCGGCGCCGCTGCACTTGCTGCCGCATCTGTGGTTCCGCAACACCTGGGCGTTGGGGCGCCGACCGCCTGGCCGGAGCCGGCCATCAGGCCGATCGGCGCCCGCAGCGGCGACGGTCGTGCCTGGTCGCCGACGACTCCGAGCTGCCAGCCGCCCAGCAACATGCCGGTGCGACTACCGGCTCGGCCTGCGCCACCTCTACGGCCCGGCGGGCGGGAGCTGCTGTTCACCGACAACGAAACCAACGCGGCCCGCGTTTTCGGCCCCGGCAGAACAGCCGCAAGCCGTACGTCAAGGATGCCTTTCATCGCTGGATCGATCGACGGCGAGCACTGCCTCAACCCGGACCACATCGGCACCAAGGCGGCCTGCATTACGACTTTCGGCGCTGTCCAGCCCGGCGGCTCGGCGGTGGTCCGGCTGCGGCTGACGCCGACAAGCCGCTGCCGGCATCCCTTTGCCGACGTCGACGACGATCGTCGGCCAGCGCAAGCCGGAAGCCGACGCAGTTCTACGACGCCATTCACCCGCCCGGACTGCGACCGAAGACGAGCGCCTGATCCAGCGCCAGGCCTGCGCCGGCCTGCTCTGGACCAAGCAGAGCTATCTCTTCGACGTGGATCGTCTGGCTCGACGGCGATCATCCCGACTGGCCGCCGCCGGCCTCGCGCAAGACGATCCGCAACCAGCACTGGCGGCATCTCAACTCGATGCGCGTCATGACCATGCCCGACAAGTGGGAGTATCCCTGGTTCGCCGCCTGGGACCTGGCGTTCCAGTGCGTCACCTTCGCCCTGGTCGATCCGGCCTATCGCCAAGGATCAGCTCTGGGTGCTGCTGTTCGAGCAGTTCCAGCACCCCAACGGCCAGATCCCGGCCTACGAGTGGGAGTTCTCCGATCTGAATCCGCCGGTCCACGCCTGGGCGGTCTGGCGGGTCTACAACATGGACCGCGCTGCGCACCGGCAAGGCCGACCGCGATGTTTCTGGAACGCTGCTTCCACAAGCTGCTGCATCAATTTCGCCTGGTGGGTCAACAAGGTCGACAGCCAGGGCAACAACATCTTCGAGGGCGGCTTCCTCGGCCTGGACAACATCACCGTCGTCGACCGCAGCGTGCAAGTTCGGCGACGGCGCGGTGCTGGAGCAGTCCGACGCCACCGGCTGGATGGGCATGTTCTGCCTGAACATGATGCGGATCGCCCTGGAGCTGGCCAAGGAGAACCACGTCTACGAAGGCCTGGCCACCAAGTTCTTCCAGCACTACGCCTACGTCGCCGCGGCCATGAAGCACATGGGCGGCCGCGACTACCAGCTCTGGGACGAACGCGACGGCTTCTTCTACGACGTGCTCCGCTATCCCGACGGCCGCTTCCACAAGTTCCGCGTCCGCTCGCTGGTCGGGCTATTCCGCTGTTCGCCGTGGAGCGGCTCGAGATGGAACTGGATCAAGCCGTTCAAGGAGTTCACGGCCTACCTCGACTGGTTCCTGCGCAACCGCCGCGAGCTGATCGCGCGACGTCGTGCACACCGTCGAACAGCGGACGGCACAGATCACGCACGTCTTGACCATCGTCAACCAGGACCAGCTCGACGCGCCTGCTCGAGCGCGTCTGGGATCCCGACGAGTTCCTGTCGCGACTACGGCATGCGCAGCCTGTCGAAGTATCACCGAGAGCATCCGTTCGAGTTCGACGGCAAGCGTGGTCCGCTACGAGCCGGCCGAGGCGGTCGTCAAGATCAAGGGCGGCAACTCCAACTGGCGCGGCCCGATCTGGTTCCCGACCAGCTTCCTGCTGATCGAGTCGCTGCGCAAGCTGGGCAAGGCGTTCGGGCCCTCGCTTCGCGATCAGGCCCGATCGCCACGGCGGCAGGCCATTGACGCTTCCGCGACATGGCCCGCGATCTGGCCGACCGCCTGATCCGCATCTTTCAGCGCGACGAAGCCGGCCGCCGGCCGGTCTTCGGCGGCACGCGCAAGTTCCAGGAAGACCCGCACTGGCGCGACCATCTGCTGTTCTACGAATACTTCCACGGCGACAACGGCGCCGGCCTGGGCGCGTCGCACCAGACCGGCTGGACGGCGCTGGTGGCGTCGCTGATCGACGAATGGCGTAAATAATGGATCATGGACAACGGATAATGGACATTGCTAAGACTCCTGATCGTTGTCCATTGTCCGTTGTCCATTATCCATTGTCCATTAACCCGCTCTTCGCATAGAACACCCTCGCATTAAACTTTACCCGATCCTAAAACCTCGGCATCTTTCCTCCATGAGCGAAAACAAAGCGACCAACATTACCTGGCACGAAGGTCACGTCACCCGCGAGGGGCGCCAGCAGCTGCTCAAGCAAAAGGGCGCGACGCTGTGGTTTACGGGCCTGTCGGCATCAGGCAAAAGCACCATTGCCTTCACGCTGGAACACATCCTGGTTCAGCAGGGGAGGCTGGCCTACGTGCTGGACGGCGACAATATCCGGCATGGGCTCAACAAGAACCTGGGCTTTTCGGCAGCTGACCGAGAAGAGAATATCCGCCGCATCGGCGAGGTTGCGAAACTTTTTGCCGATTGCGGCGTGCTGACCATGACGAGCTTTATCAGCCCCTACCGCAAGGATCGCGACACCGTTCGGGCCTTGCATGATGCCGAAAAACTGCCGTTCATCGAAGTCCACGTCAACACCCCGATCGAGACCTGCGAACAGCGTGATCCCAAGGGGCTTTACAAGAAAGCCCGCGCCGGTCAGCTGAAGGGTTTTACCGGCATTGACGACCCTTACGAACCGCCGCTTGAGCCCGAATTGACCATCGACGCGACCAATATCACGCCCCAACAAGCGACTGTTTTGTTGGTGGAGTATTTGCAAAAGCGCGGCATTCTCGAATAGTGGTGTGTGGAGCGGCGATCATGAACGGCACCGCATTTGGGCGGCCAATCCGCAAGACCCTCCATCTCTCCCTGTCTTTCCAGGTTGCCCTATTCACCTCTATCTCTCTTAACCGTTGCATTCTGACGCTGAAGGGGGGAAATCCGCTTGATTTTGGGGCACTGCGCGAATTGCCGCGTTGACACCTTCCGCGTGCGGTCGTAGACTTGGCGAAACTTGAGTCGCAATTGAGGTTTATGGAGAACCTCGGCGACGATTCGGCCGCAAAAATGTTAACGCCGGCACAATTGGATTTCTCGAAATAACAGGTTTTTTCATGCCGTATCCCGACCTTTCCTGGCAAACATTCCGGCCCGCCGAGGGGTTCTACACCTCGGAAGTTCAGAAGCCGCGCCGACTGCCGGTGCGGACTTTTCTGCCGACGGGCTATGAGCCGCGCTACCCGTATCCCCTGGTCGTGTTTTTCCACGGCCACGGCGGCAACGAGGAGCAAATCCTCCACCTGGCCCCGCGCCTGAGCCGGCGCAATTACATCTGCATCAGCCTGCGCGGCCCCAGGATCTGGGAGTGCGCGACGACGGCAATGCCTCCTATGCCTGGGGCCTGCAGGGCTCCGTCGATGCCTTGGTCGAGGACTACGTGCTGCGTGCCATCGAGCTGACGCGGCGCAGTTACCACGTTCATTCCGAAAGGATCTACCTCGCCGGCATCGGAGAAGGCGCGTCGTTGGCTTACAACCTGGGGCTTGAGTTTCCGGAGAAACTCGGCGGGGTGATTTCGCTCAATGGAGCGATGTCCCGGCGCGGCCGGCCGCTCTTCAGGCTGCCGGAAATCCGTCAGCTGCGGATCTTCATCGGCCACGGCATCGCCAACGCAACGGTGCCTTTGACGTATGCTCGCGAGGACCATCGGCTGCTGTATACGGCGGGGCTGAATGTGGAAATGCGGACTTATCCGGCGACGCACAGGTTGCATCCTGACATGTTGCGCGATGTCAATCGGTGGATGATGAATTTGTGCAATGAAGAGTAGGTGTGAGTGGTAAACGAGCAAAAGAAAAGGCCCGCGGTAAACTAACCGCGGGCCTTTCGCTTTTGGGGTGCGAACATTGCAACACCAACCACTAGCCAACAAGGCCAAACCCGTGGTAAAGTGATCTGGGTGCAGACCAGAGAATCTCCATCGCGGCCCCACTGGAGCCAGGACATGGGAAAGAACAACACCTATACGCCCGACCGCCTCGACTCAATTGAGAGCCGGCTGCAGCGTCTCGAAGAGATTGTCGACCGGAGGGCATTGCGTGAGACGGCGGTCGCACCGTGGCAGTATCTGGTTCGCCGCGAGCATCCTTGGCGTATGCAGCTTTACCTAAAAGGGCGAAATATGACGGCACGCCAGCTAGTCGGGTCGATGAAAGCGAATCACCTGGACGAGGAGGCGGCGGCATCCGACAGTCATCTCCCAATCGACGCTGTCCGCGAGGCACTCGTCTACGTTGAGAGGAACCGAGAATTGCTGGAAACCGAGGCAGAGATCGAGCGGCTGATGCTCAAGCGCGGAGACGTTGCCCGTGGCCCTCAACCTGTATCTTGACGACTGCACGAATTCCGATCTGCTGGCGGACCTGCTTCAAGAGGCCGGCCACCGTGTGGTTCGGCCCACCGATGACGGCGTTGAACTGAGCGGGAATGATGACAAAGTCCATTTTGACTTCGCTGCCGCAAACAACCTCGCCATCATCACGAAGAACCCTGGAGATTTCAAGGCTCTGCACGACTTGGACCAGCGGCATTCCGGTATCCTTGGTATTTACCAGGACAATGACCCTTCGCGGGATATGAGCAACGCGGACATCGTGCGAGCAATCAAAAACCTGGAAGGGGCAGCTCAACAAGGCGGACTTCCAATTCAGGGCGAGTTCCACACGCTCAACGATTGGCGGTACTGATCGGCCCACTTGGTTGGACGCAGGAAAACGGAAACGACGCCAATTTCACCCTGCTAGCCATCGTCGCCGGCAACTTCCTGGGGCAGTTCGTATCTAAACAAGCCTGCTTCACGGATCAAGCGGCAACCAGTCGGTGAAATCAAACCGGGCATGCGGCGACGACTGCGGAGCATTGGCCGTGGCCTCATAAGCGGTCCGGAATTGCTTCATCACCTTGTGGATTTCCTGCACGCTCAGGCAGCCCTGTTCCATGCAGAACATCAGATCCGCCTGGCCAGGCACGCGCACCACCTTCAAATCCGGAAGCACTTTTTGCACCGCCTCGCCCAGGTGGTTGCCAATGTCGCTCGCCGGAATCAGCAGAAACGACTGTTTGTTCTTGTCGACGTTGTCCGCCAGGCGCGGCGCGGCCCGGTCGAGGTAGCCGCGAATTTGCTCCGGCAGCAAAGCTTCAAAATCCTTGGCCTGACCCCCGGCCGGCTCCCCCTTGGCGATCAGCCCGAATTCGGTGCCGAGAATCTGGGCCACGTCCATGATCGGCATGTGCTGGCCGATCAAACCGATGGCGGCCTCGAGCAGAGGCTCGGTCAGCGTTCTGGTCATGTCGCCGCTGGTCATCATCGCCGCGTGCAAGCCGCCGCGCGGTGCCGGCACATGATCGTGCAGATCGGTGTCGAGCTGAATCCATTCCTCGACCTTCAAATGCTGCAGCAAACGGATGGCGGCCCGCTCCAGGTCCTGCTCGTTATCGGGCAGCACCACGCGAGCCGTGCCGGACTGGCGCAGGCCCTCGTAGAATGCCTCCGTCGATGGGGCCGGCGAGGAATTCGGCGGCGTATCGCCCATCGCCCGCGCGTCCCGGCGCCGTCGTCGGCATGGTCGGAGCTCGGGTCGTCCAGGCTATGCTGCAAATGCCGCAGCCGCTGGCGACAGAACTGAAAATCACGCAGCCGATCGCCGAATGCGGGCGTGCAAGGCATGATAGAAATGCATGCACGGCGCCGATCACGTCCTCCGCCTGCCGCTGGCGGGCGAATTGCGTCAGGCTTTCCATGAAGGTGCGCAGGAGGCGGCGGCTGGATCTGACCGGCGAACAGGCGAAAACCGCCACCGCCCGTCGCGCACTCCTGCAAACTCACCTCCACCTGTTCCCAGGCTTGCAGCAGTCTTGGTCCATGTTGCTGAAGACGCTCCTGCTCAGCGGCTGCTTGCTCCTGGCAGTACTTCGTGACCAGGTTGAACGCGGCCTCGGCGGCCGCGACCCGCGCTCCCGGATGCTCCATGACCTTGGAAAGCTTGCTGCAAAGTTGCTCAGACCACTCCTCCGCGATCTTCTGAGCGGAATGGGCCAGAGCCCGGCTGAGCTTGGTCTTGCGCCAGTCGTGGTTGTCCTGCGTCGCCTCGCCAACCGCCGATCCAGTCTTTGATGCGGCCCAGAGCTTGCCGTGCCCAGTTACCGGGATCCTCGGCGGCCACCGCCTGCTGCGAGTGGTCTTCCATGCCTGGCCAGCACCCCCGCCAACGCCTCGCCGGGCGTCACTTCCACGTCGGCATGGTTGGGCACCCTGGCGCCTTTCTCAATGCGTTGGTGGAGCAGCTCCGGTCGATAATCGGGATGGCTCAGCGTTTCCTTGCACAAGGCGGCGATCTGGATTTGGATGTCGGCGTCAAGGTCGCGTTCGGGGTGCCCCAACCAGCCGTCGATCAGCCGCATGCAAGCCTTGCGGGCCGCCGCGCGCAGCAGCAAGCCGCGCGGGAACCACACCGCGTAGGTGCCGAAACTGCGGAACGGCGTCGTCAGCGCGCCAGATGCGCGGTATTGCCGCCGTCCAGACGTGCGCCGCACCAGATCCAACCGAATGCCCAGCGGCGTGGTCAGCTCGTGGAACAGGTAGCTGCCAAGGTGCGATACCGTGTCGTCCAGCGCCTCGGGCGTGCGGTGCACCAGCGGCAGCAGGTAAATCGTGCTGAACGGATTGCCCTGGTCGACAATGCGCTGGCCGTCGGCGCCGTACTGGGCGGCGAACGGAATCGATGGATCGCTGAAGTGGTTCAATTCGGTCAGCGTGGCATAGACGTTGGCCTGTTCCGGACGCGGCGTGGCGGGGTCGTTGGCGGCGCTGGTCATCAAGATCGCGATGCACCTCGCCGTCGGGATAGCGCATTTGGTCGAGCAAGCGCTGCAGGCCATAGCCGAGGTCGGCCAGCATGCCGCTGGAGCCGCCGCCGGCCGAGGCAATGACGAAAACACGGGGCGTGTTGTCCCGCAAGGCCAGGCCTGTTTGGCTCACCGACTGCATAGATCACGTCGGGATTGGTGGCCTCGGCGATTTCCCGTTTGAGCCGGGCCAGCAGCCGCTGGTGATTGTCCACAAAGGCCAGGCGGCCCAGGGCGCGAGAACCCTGCGTCTGCAGCGAACGCGGCATGGCATAGAGCTTCTCACGAGGCAGCCATTCCGTCAGTGATTCCATCGCCCGGCGGCGATAATTGCCGCACCGGCTGCAACGGCAGCTGGTACACCTCGTTCCGCGTCAGCGCCACTTCCGGAGCGCCGCGCGACCGCCACGTTGACCGCCTCGGGATCTGTTTCGATGCATAGGAATCGCAGGATTGGCACCTTGCTCAGATCGCCGAAACGGTCCAGAAAGCGGCAGCGCAGCTCGAGCAGCGCCTTCCGGCCAAAACTACCCAAGCCGATGATGATGGTGGGCCGCAAGGCCCCGGTGGTGGGCTGAGCGACGGTGATGCCCTGCTCGCAAAAATCGGCGACTTCCTCCGCAGCCGCCGGCTTTAACGGTTGGCCCCCGATGTCGATGGCGTCGCCGTCACCGGAGTCATCCACCGCGACGGCAGCGGAGTCGGCCTCCAGGAGCATGTCCTCCATCGTCTCGGCCATGGTCTTGTGCGCGTTGCCGTGGCGGCCGCCGGCCGCATCCACGTGACCCCAGCGCCACGCGCCCAGCGGCCGCGCGGCATACAGGCTGCGCAGGAACGCCATGCAATTCGGAAAGCGCTTGGCGGGGTCTTTCGACAGGCAACGCCCGATGATGGGCCGTTCCGCTTCGGGCAGCGGCGCGCAGGTCGGGCTCCTCCTGCAGGTGCTGCTGCATCAACGTGCGGACGTTTTTGCCGTTGAACGGCCGCTGCCCGGTGAGCAGCTCCTGGTAAACGATGGCCAGGCTGTATTGATCGCTGCGCTCGCTGATCTTGCCCTTGAAGGTTTCCGGGAGCGCGTACAGCGGCGTGACGCCGCCGAGCAGGCCGGAGCCGTTTGGCGCTCGAGGTGCTTGACGAGGCCGAAATCGGCCACCTTGACGCGGTCGCTGATCAAGAAACAGGTTGCGCGGCTTGACGTCGAGGTGCTGAAGCTTGTGCTTCTCGTTCATGTAATCGAGGGCTTCGGCGGCGTCGCGCAGGTAGCGCAGCAGGTCGTTGCGGGGGATGCCGATCAGCCCGGCGTTATGCTGCTCGACGAACAGATCGTGCAGGCTGCGGTCGGCCAGCTCCATGACGATGACCAGCTCGCCTTCGACTTCCTGGATTTGCTCGAGAGTGCAGACGAACGGATGGCGAACCTCCTTGACGCGCTGCAGGGCGTTCATTTCCTGCTCGGCGCGGACGCCTTCCCCGTCGAGGGAATTGAGGTTGCCGTAGACAAACTTGATGGCCTTGAACAGGCCGCCTGGAGCTTCGCACTTCCAGACCTCGCCGAAGCCGCCGCTGCCCAGCGGTTCGATCAGGCGATAGCCTGGAATCGGCTCGGCGTTAGCCTCCCGCAGCCAACTCATTTTGTGGTCCCGCTGAGATCCTGGTTCCTGTACAAGCGTAGGTCGAATTTTGGCCGGTGTCCAATTCGTAGTAGGTTCAGCCGCCAATGGACTTTGCTCTGCTATCGCCGCTAGCTTTCGACCTCGTATCGCGAGGGAAAGCCGCGTCGCGCACGCCGCCGGTTGGTGGCGTTTGTCGTTTCCTCCATGGTCAATTCCGTCCCCTCAAACCATCAGATCGGTTGCAGCCCGCAAAGTCGTTAAGGTCAGCCCCATCCGCGCCGTCGGGTCGGCTTGCGCAGGACGCACAAGTAGAAGTCCGCGGAAACTTTAGGGCAAATCGCAATAGTAAAAGGATTGATAAACGGCTCAGCCGCCCCTAACGTTTAATGGTGTTGTAAGACAACGACACAGGCGACGAGGATGCCTTCGAGCCCGAACCGTCGCCCTGGAGTATCCCCAAGGAGAAAGAAATGTTGACACGTAAACTGGCGCTTGGCCTTGTCTTTGCCCTGGCGGCGTCGATCACGGGCTGCAAATGTTGCGGTTCAGGCAGCAGTTGCAGCAGTTCGCCGCTGGTCGGCCCGGCCCCGTGCAGCAGCTGCGGCACTCCTGGCGCAGTGCCTCCGCCCGGCGCTGTAGTAGCACCCGTGCCCGGCCCGGCACCCTTCGTGCCCCCGCCTGCCGGTCCTGGCGGCGGCCCCTATGGCGCCAGCTACCCGCGTAATATCTGATAGTCGTAGGCCAGGCTTTCAGCCTGAATGGCGACAACCGGGTTGTGGGAGAAGCGTTCCCCAAGCCTCGCCGTTTTCTAGGCCCGCTCATGGGCCTAGATTTCGTCTCATGTCACCCCCCAGTAGATCCCTCTGACACGTACTTGGCAAGGCCTGACAATAGGTGGCGATTGCTGGCAAAGATGGCAACAAATGACGTCGCTTTCGTCTCACGGCAGAGCGCTCGAGAATCCGACAATCGAAGTCCACTGCCAGACTTGAATGCCAGCATCAACGGAGCTCCGCTCCGCCAAGGCTAACATCGTCAAATTCAATTCGTTCAAAGGCGGCTTGCTCTGGATCCTCGCCGGCAGCCGCAAACTGCAAGATCACTCTACCACCAAAGTAAGGCAAATGGCCCGCTCCTGTCAAAAGCCGTTTTCGCTGTCGAATTTCACCGGCGCATATCCCAAACCAACGCCGTGCTGTCCCAACTGGCCGACGCCAGCCGATTGCCGTCCGGGCTGAAGGCAACGGACTTGACGACATTGAGGTGGCCTTCCAACACCCAGGCTGGCTTTTCCTTGCCGACTTCCCATACACGGACGGCCCGGCGGCCACCCCACGCCAGCAGCTTACCGTCGGGGCTGAAGGCGAGCACCGGCAAGGCGTTGTCCTTGTCCACGTCTGCATGATGGATCAGTTTGCCAGTAGCGGTTTCAAGGATCAATAACTGATAAGCCTCGCCGAAAATCGGGGCTGGGACTTGCCCCTGCTGCGGCATTAGCAACGGCTTGTTGACAACGAAGGCAATCCTGGTCCCGTCCGGTGAAACCAGAGCGGTGACGACGCTGTCCTTCTTACTTGCCTTCTTGAGGATGTCGGGCAGTGGTTGGGCCGCCGCCTTTCTTCTTGGGCAGGATCGCGGAGAGCTTGTCTACCACATCAATGCCATCCAGGACCTGGCGTTCATTAAGGAGCCAGGACGATTGCAATTTACCGGTTGCGGCCTCAAAGACCGCGACGCCTTCGCCTTGCAAGATCACAAACATGCCGTCTGGAGTTAGGCCCCTCACTATCGGCGCACTGCCATCGGCGCCGTTCAGAAGTTTGGACGCCTGCCACGAATGGATCAATTTGCCGGTTGTGACGTCAAAAACCTCGACAAAGCCCTCCGTGCTTGTCGCCATCCGTTTGCCGTCGGGCGTGAAAACCCTTTCGATTCCCTGGCCGGTCAGCAGCAGCTTGCCCAAAATTTTGCCCGTGGCCGCGTCGAGGAGCTGCAGTTTGTACTTGCCCACCAAATCTGTTATTGCCAATTTGTCGCCTGCAAAAAACTCGGGACTGCGGCCTTCCGGCAGAGCAAGCGGTTTGGCGAGCAGGCGACCGGTGACCGCGTCCCACCTGCGGACCGCGAAGTCGTCGCCGATGGTGAGGATTGTCTTGCCATCCGCTGCAAAGGAAACACCGGTTATGCCAGAAGGGTTAGCCTCCACGGTTCGCTGTTCCGCGCCCGTTGCCATGTCCCAAAATCTAATCACACCTGCGGAATTCATGCTCGCAAGCACCTTGCCGTCGGGGCTGACAGCAACGGTCGTTCCGATCGCCCGGTCCCGCGTCCAGGCGCGGCCCGGCTCGCCTGACAACGCATTCCAGGTGCGGATAGCGAGCGGCCTGGATCCGTCGGCACTTCGAATCCCGGCGATAATGGTTCGGCTGTCGGTAGTGAAAAGCAGGGTTTCGATTGTGCCGGCCTCGGGGAAGTCGATTTTTCCTTCTTCCGTACCTTTTTCGAAATCCCACAGTCGAATAAGAGAGCGGTTTTGGCCGACCGCGAGCAGCAATTTGCCGTCCGCAGAAACGGCAATGTTGGCAACGCCTTGCTCGTCGCCGATTCCAAAGGAACGCAGCTTTTTCCCCGTGGCGAGATCGTGGAACTGAAGTGTATTGCCATCGTCACCCACAATCAACGTCTTTTCATCGCTGGTGACGGCCATGGCGGTGAAACGCTTGTTCGTCGCTGGCTGGATTTTATAAAGGATGGAGCCCGTCAGCGTGCTCCAGACGGTTATTTGGTTACCCCGCATTGCGCTGGTCTTGCCATCCGCGGAGATCCAGGTGCCACGGAGGATTTCCAGCCTGTTAGGCAGTGGAAAGTCCAATCGAATCGTCCGCCGGGCTTTACCAGTGTCCAAATCGTATTCGGTGCCTTCCCCTGGATTTTGCTGGAGACCAGGTCCAGGCAGAAGCCTGTGCACATTCTCACTCGGCAAGGGGATCTTGCCTTCGGCCCCGGGGATCGCCTCGCGAAAGGTGTAGGCCAGTTTGCCGTCAGCGGTGGCCAAAGTGACCACGTCGAGTCTGAAATAATTCAAGCCCTGCCCAAGGTTGGCGGTGGCCTTACCGGTGGCGATGTCCCAGCGCCGAATCCAGCCGCCACCCACGGAAACGAGATGTTTACCGTCAGCCGTGAAAGCCAGCGAGCTTTGCCCCGAGCCGCTGCCCTGTCGGAAAGCCAATGTTCCCAACCGAGCAACCGCCCCCTTGGGCAGCGGATCGTCGAAGAGATCTCGCCCAGGTGCCGGCAACTTATCCTGATTAACTGCTGGCATTGGCGCTTTGGAATCCTGCGCGAAACCACTTGGGCGCAGCGGCGTCTCGCTAGCCTGTGCCGGCGCGTCGGTCCCTTGCCCGGCAATCGTGCGATGAAGCACTCCAGCGCCAACCCAATCACACCGATTCCCACCAACAACACGCCGACAGTTTTGAGCTTGGCTAGGAGCAAACCCCTGACGACGGCGTTGGCCAACCCAAGCGCGGCCGCCGATGCCGTTCCGGTCGCGGCCTGGACGGTCGCGGTGATGAGGGTAGACGGCACCGGCGACGGAACCAGCTGGGGCACCAGACCGGCCAGCCCCGACCCCGCCAAAGTGCTGTCACGGCGGCCCAATCGTTTGGCCAAAACCTCGTGAGCGCGAGCCAATCGGCTGCCGACGGTCCCTTCCGCGCAGCCGAGCAGCCTGGCTGCTTCCTTGTAAGTCTTTCCTTCCAGGTCGCACAGGACGACCACCGCACGCTGAGCCGCGGGCAAGAGGTTTATTTCTCGATCGAGCTGAGCCAATGCTTCTTGGTCCTCTTCATGCGCGGTGAATTCTGGTTTGGCCATTGTCCTCTCCCTGGCTCGCCGAGTCGCGGCCGTGGCGCGGGCCTTGAGGGCGGTGCGATAGGCTACGCCATGCAGCCAGTTGCCGACGATTTCGCGCTGACCCAGCGTCGCCGACTTTCGCGCCAGGACCACGAACGTGCCCTGAAAGGCGTCCTCGGCGTCTTGAAAATGGCGCAAAACCCGCCGGCAAACGCCCAGAACCATCGGTCCGTGCCTGCGCACCAGCACCTCAAAGGCGGTTTCATCCCGCCTTGCAACAAAGTCGCGTAGCAGTTGCCCGTCGCTGCGGCCTTCAGGGGCGCTGGTTTCGGTTATGGCGCGCAATTGACGCACGGCGATGCAGAGTTTGTCCGACGGCATGGCTGAATCTCCTGTTGCCTCACAAGGCTTTATGATACAGTGCCGGCGGACAGGGAGTTTCTTCCAGAAATTATTGGATTTGCTTTATTTCAGTTTTCGCAAGGCGTCGGCCGAGGACACGCTGCGGCTGCGCAGACACCCTTCCAGATAATCCTGGAACTTGGGATTGTGCTCCAGCAACCGGTCAATCAAATCGTCGTCTTCTTCGAGAGGGGCCAATTGGAAGGCGGGAACCCCCTTGACGGTGACGATGACGGGTTCGCGGTGACAAAGGCGGCTGTAATAACTCAATCGCGCCTTGGCTTCACCCAGTGGAATGATTTTCATGAATCGCAGCGACCTCCTGTTCCAAAACAATAAACGGGTTCTGGCCGTCAAAGGTCCCGCCCGGCAGGCGGGACCTACTTGTGCAAAAAGGCAAGTAACAATTCTGTCATGATCAGCAACACAACCAGTATCTCCAGCAATTCCGCCCGAAACGCCGATGCTTGATCGGCCACAATGCGGTAAACGTCTTCCGCGACGTGCAAGCTGCGCTCGATGCTGCGTTGCCACGTGTCCAGCGCAAAACCGAGCCGCCAATAAGCGATACACCCGTGCCAAATACGCGTCTCCGACCAACTTCAGCGCGTTGCCCGTCCGCTCGAAGAGGCCGTTGGCTTCCACCTTGAGCTCGCCCAGCCAGCGCAGCGGCCGGGTATGCGTGCGCCAAAAAGGCAACCAGCTTTGGGTGGTCGGATGCACCAGGCGATAGGCCGCGGCCAGGCTGGCATCGAGCTGGCTGTCGATCTGGCGAAACTCCAGCAACTGCAGATTGGTGAATTCAATCGCTTCCAAGGTTTCTTCGCAATCGCTGTCGATCAGGACGGCCGCCGTCCAGTCCGCCACCAGCAAATCGTCGGGATGATAGCTGATGTGCAGCCTAAGGGCTTCAGAGATTTCCTGGCTGCTAAGCGGCCCGCTTTCCAGCCGCACCAGGCCCGCCAACCAGGCCCCGCAAGGCTGCGCGGCATCAAGCAACTGTGCCGGTGGCGGCAAATTGTTAGGCGGCGGCAGTTCGAAAACGACATATTCCTCACTGAACTGGAGGTCCCACTTGGGATCGCGCAATGCCGGCTTCAGCTGTTCATAGAGGGGCCGCACCGCCGCCTGCACACGCTGCACAACCGTGGTGGGATCGCCCAGCCAACCCGCGATTTGGCGAAGCTGTTCGTCCTCAAGCTTGAAAGGGATGCGCAGCGCCACGCTGACGGCGGCGAAATCGAAAACGGTGGCGGCCGCGGCGGCCTGAACAACGCCTAGCTGCGGCAAATCCACCTCGACGGGGACGAGTGTCAGCAGCAGCGGAGCGGGTTGATAGGCCATGGAGCTGGGTGTGCGCCGCCGCCGTGGCAAGGCATGAAATTGGGCAGGCACCAGCTGACGAACACGGCCCAGGTCGATTTCGTCGCCCCAGTCGAAGGCGACCACGATGTGCAGCGTGCCGGCCAACATGCCGTTCACAAGGTGCCCAGCACGATCGAGTAAAGCACAATACCCGTCACGAAAATGCCCACCATCAGGACCACAATGGCCGTGGCGGCTTTGGTGTCAGCCTGGCGAAAAGCTGCCCATTCGTTGGCGGGAAAAAGGTCAAGTGCGTGAACTTCTGTTTCGGAATGAAGCGTGGCGGTCATGGCGGAATCCTTTTTCATTATTTCCAGGGCTTGCGAGCTATGATACAGGGGTACGTGACAAGGTGACAAGGTGACAAGGTGACCGCAGACATATCCTTCACCTTGTCACCTTGTCACCCGATACCTGTCTGCCGGCACGGTGTTGATAATACAATGGCCGAAAGGGGGGTCACTTATGAAATCGAACAGGTGGAAGCCGCTCGTGGTCATGGCCGGCCTCGCGGGTTTGATTCTGTGGGGCGGGAGCGAGCAATCGGCAAATCTCTACGGGCAGCAAGGCAAAGACGATTACAAAGCATTCAAAAAGTCCGCTGCCGCCACGACTCACCCAATTCCCGCGGCGGGCACCACGGTCGACGCTGCCGCGCTGGCCAAGATCATCGATGAAGAGGTCGTGTTGCGGCTGCAGCAGGACAAGCTGCCGGCCTCGCCAAAGTGTGATGACAGTGAATTCATTCGTCGGGTCTATCTCGACCTCAATGGCGTCATTCCACCTGTGGATCGAGTCAAGTCTTTCCTGGCCAGCACCGAACCGGACAAAAGCGAAAAGCTGATCGACGAGTTGCTCGCCAGTTCTCTGTTCGCCAAACAGCTTGCCGAGATCTGGACGCACCAGATCGTTTCAGCGGAACTGGAAAACCGCCTGCTGCCAACCGACAATCTCCGCAAATGGCTAGAGGACGCTTTCAATCAAAACAAGCCGTGGAGCAAAATCGCTGAAGAGCTGGTGACCGCCAACGGCTCCATGGACACCAATCCGGCAACCATGTTGTTTGTCACCAACAGCGGCCCGGACAAGGTGACCGGTCAGGTGAGCCGGCTGTTCCTGGGCGTGCAACTGCAGTGCGCTCAGTGCCACAATCATCCGTTCACGGATTGGAAACAAGAGCAGTACTGGGGCATGGCCGCCTTCTTCATGAAGGTGAGGCAGGACGGCTCGCCAAAGCAATTCGCCAAGGACGGCTCGATGATCTCCATCAGCGAAAACGCGCCGGCGCCTAACGCCAAGGGCGCCAAAGCCCTGAAAAAGAAGGGCGGCGCCGCACCCCCGGAAGGCATCAAGTATGTGCCCGCCAGGTTCCTGACCGGCGAGATGCCCAAGATGGACAAAAATGGCCCAGCCCGCCCGGCGTTGGCCAGGTGGCTGACTTCCGCCAACAATCCGTTCTTTGCCCGCGCCATGGTCAACCGCATGTGGGCAATGTACTTCGGCCGGGGCATCGTCAACCCGATCGACGACATGCACGACGACAATCCCGCGACCCATCCCGAGCTGCTCATGGCCCTTGCCGAGCAGTTCAAACGGCACAATTTCGACATCAAGTACCTCGCCAAAGCGCTGGTGCTGAGCGAGACGTACCAGCGATCGTCCAAACCGATTAAGGGCAATGAGGCCGACGCGGAAATGTTCAGCCGCGGCTATGTGCGTGCGCTTTCGCCGGAGCAATTGATCGACTCGGTGATAACCGTGGTGGGGGCGGCGCCGGGCAAAGCCGATTTGCTGGCCAAGAAGGGGGCGGCCGCCGGGAAGAAGGGGATTCCCTTGACGCCGCGCGAGCAGCTCATCCGCTTTTTCCGGGTGGACGACGGTGACGATCCCCTGGAATTCCAGGACGGCATCCCGCAGGTCTTACGACTCATGAACGGCCCCCTGTTCAACAGCGGCGGCAAGACCCTGCAAAACGCCATGACGTACAAGACAGCCGCCGAGGCGATCGATTACATGTACCTGGTGGTGCTGGCGCGTCATCCGACCGTGGAAGAAAACCGGCGCCTGACCGCTTACGTCGGCAAGCAAAAAGACAAACGCCCCGGTTACAGCGATGTGTTGTGGAGTTTGATGAACAGCAGCGAGTTCCGGCTCAACCACTAAGTAAGAGGGTCTAAAAAAAAGGGGACAGGCCCCGTTGTGCGAAGCACCCTTCGGGCCGTTCCGGCAACGGGGCCTGTCCCCTTTTTTTTAGACCCTCTAGACGAGGATTCAAAACCATGTTGGACTTAAATCTTTCCCGCCGAGACATGCTGAAGCTGACGGCCAGCGGCGCGGGTGCCCTGGCCTTGTCGGGTTGGATGCCGGTATTGGCCGCTCGTGCCGCGGCCCAAACCATCGCCGGCAGTCAGGCGCCGCGTCACAAACGTTGCATCCTGCTGTGGATGGACGGCGGTCCCAGCCACAAGGACACCTTCGACATGAAACCCGGCACGGCCGGCGGCGGGCCGTTCAAGGCGATCGAAACCAACGCTCCGGGCATTCGCATCAGCGAGCATTTCCCGCGTCTGGCCCGCGTGATGAATCATGCCGTCATCGTCCGCGGCATGAGCACTTTGGAAGGCGCTCACCCGCGTGCTCGCTTCCACCTGCACACCGGCTACCGCGAAGGCGTGGGCGGCCTGACCTATCCCAGCCTGGGCTCGATCGCGGCCAAGGAGATCGGCGACAGCGGCAGCTCGTTGCCGAATTTCGTGGCCATCAATCGCGGCGCGTACAGCTCTGGCTTCCTCGGCCCTCGCTATCAGGCGCTGAATGTCCAGGACCCCAATCGCGGCGTCGAGAATCTGCGAGCGCTTGTCGCCAACGACCGATTTGCCGACCGCATGGGCCTCTTGGAAGAAATGGAACAGGGCTTCCTTGGCACTTACCATGCCGATTCCGCCGTCGCACACCGCACCACCTACCAGCGTGCCGTCACGCTGATGCAATCGCGGGAGGCGCGCGCCTTCGACATTTCCAACGAGCCGGCCAACGTCCGCAACGCCTACGGCACCAGCGCGTTTGGCCGGGGCTGCTTGCTGGCGCGAAGACTGGTCGAGGTTGGAGTGAGTTTCGTCGAAGTGGGCCTCGCCGGTTGGGACACGCACCAAAACAACTTCGAGCGGGTTAGTCAGCTGTCAGGAACCGTTGACGCCCCTTGGACCGCAGCTGATTACCGACTTGCGCGAGCGCGGTTTGCTCGACGACACTCTGGTCATCTGGATGGGCGAGTTCGGGCGGACGCCGCAGATCAACACGCGCGGTCCCCAACCTGGCCGCGACCATTACCCAAGGGCTTGGAGCCTGGTGATGATGGGTGGCGGCCTTGCAGGCGGTCGTGCGGTGGGCAAAACCGATGCCCAGGGCGCCGTGGTGACGGAGCGGCCTGTCTCCTGCATTCAGTTCATGGCCACGGTCTGCAAGGTTCTGGGCATCGACCACACCAAGATGAACAACACCCCCAACGGCCGGCCAGTGCGCATCGTCGAGCGCGGCGGCGAGCCAGTCCGCGAAATCCTACAGACCTGAGCCGCTTGCGGCTTCGCGCTGGTTGCAAGCCCACGGATCGTTCTGACCCGTGGGCTTAATATTTGTACAATACACTCTGGTTCGGAAACTCTCCCAGGATTGGATCCATGCAACCTCCTCCACCGCACCAAGGAGTCCCCCGAAGCGGCCTCAGGCTTTTCAAGTTCCTGGCTGCATTCGCGTTCGCAGCGACTCTTATTGGGTTGGTTGTCCCAGCCCTGCAATGGGCACGGACCTCGGCCAACAAGACGCAATCAGCCAACAACTTGAACCAGATTGGCGTCGGTATCCGCAATTTTGTCGATGAACAAGCGCCCTGCCCACCAACGGCCTGCGGGATTGGTGGGGTTGGTACGCTCAACGCGATTCCGGATCCTGGGCATTTCAGATTCTGCCGTACATTGGCGAACAGCCGGTTTGGCAAAACACAGCCTCGATTAACCTGACAAGCGGCAATATCATTACTCCGCTTAGTAAGCGCGTGGCTGCTTATTGCGACCCGGAACGCAACCGGCCTGCACCAACCGCAGTGGTTGGTTTTGCCAACGCAGGTCCCACCACGGATTACGCCATTAACTGCTGGATCAATAACCTTCCCGGTGATGACTTCGCTGACGCGCCCAACCGCAGGAAGAGGCTCGAAAGCATCCCCGATGGGATCTCAAACACCTGCATTATTGGGTTTGAAGCACTATCCATTCAAGATTACGTTCAGCATGCCGGGGGCAACTGGAACGAGACGTGGCTTGTGGGAGGATACTTCGGCTCCGGCCGCGATGGTTTCTCTTGCCTTCGAGACTGCGACGTCACCGACGAGCACATTCGGAAGGGAGTGGGCCTGTACGGAAGCCCCTATGCCCGCTCGTGCTGTTTCCTGTTTTGCGACGGGGCAGTGCACTGGTACAGGTACGGCACCGACCTGACTTCGGTGATGCTGCCCGCCGATGGCAATCCTATTCCGCCGTTTGACGACTAAGCATTAACTTGACAATCACCCCAAACCTCGTAGACTTGATAGTTACTGATGATCTGCTGTGTCGTTCTCACATCACTCTTACAGGAATGCACGCATGCAACCTCTCCCAACGCCTCAACGGGGCCAGCGCTCAGGCTTCACCCTCATTGAAATCCTTGTTGTCATCGCTATCGTCGCAATCCTGATCGGGTTGCTGGTCCCAGCCGTGCAATTGGTGCGGACTGCTGCCAACAAGACCCAGTCAGCCAACAACTTGAATCAAATTGGCGTCGGCATCCACAGTTTTGTCGATGAACAAGGCGCCTTGCCGTACAACGGACTCCGCGACTGGTGGGGCTGGTACGCTCAACGCGATTCAGGGTCCTGGGGTTTTCAGATTCTCCCGTACATTGGCGAACAGCCTGTGTGGCAGAACACCGCCTCGATTAACCTGGCAAGCGGCAATATCAATGGCCCGCTTGGTGTACGCATCGCCATCTATTGCGACCCTGAGCGGAATCGGCCGTCACTGACCATGGAGCTTGACTACCCCCGTGCTGGTCCCACGACGGACTATGCCATGAATTGCTGGGTCAACGCTCTGCCAGGCGACGACATCACCGGCGCGCCCAACCGCAGGAAGAGGCTCGAAAGCATCCCTGATGGAACTTCCACCACCTGTATCGTGGGCTTTTCAGCATTTTCTATTCAAGATTACGATACACAGGTTGGGGGCGGGCTGGAACGAGTCGTGGTTTGTGGGAGGCTACGGCGGTTCCGGCCGCGATGGATTCTCTTGCCTCCAAGACAGCAATGTCAACGACGAGTATCTTGTGAACGGCGAAGGCGTGTATGGCAGCCCCTATGCCTACTCGTGCTGTTTCCTGTTTCTCGACGGGTCGGTTCACTGGTACATGTACGGCACCGACTTAACGTCCGTCATGCTGCCGGCCGATGGCCATCCTATTCCGCCGTTTGACGGTTGAGCGAAAAAGGGATTGGGTAAGCCCACGGGTCTTTGTGGCCCGTGGGCTTTTTTGTTGTACAAATGACACATGGGTAAGTGCGAAGCCGCAAGCGGCGAACGCGAAGCCGCAAGCGGCCGGAGGGGGAAATATGAACGCCGTCATCATTGATGCCGTCCGCACGCCCATCGGCCGGGCCCATGCCGAGAAGGCATCTACCGCGACGTCCGGGCCGACGATCTCTCCGCCGACCTGATGAAGGCCCTTCTGGAGCGCGTCGGCATTCCCGGCTCGCGACATCGAGGACATTCAGTGGGGCTGCGTCAAGCAGGAAGGCGAGCAGGGCTACGACATCGCCCGCATGGCCGCGCTCATCGCCGGGCTGCCGATCGAGGTCGGCGGCGTCACCGTCAACCGCAACTGCGGCTCCAGCCTGCAGGCGATCAACCAGGCGGCCCAGAGCATCGCGGCCGGCTGCGAGGACGTGCAGATCGCCGGCGGCGTCGAGCACATGCACCACATCCCCATGGAAGCCGGCTTCGATCCGTCAGCCCGCGCTTCTTCTTCCGCAACAGCCCGGCGACCATGAACATGGGACTGACGGCCGAGAACCTGGCCCTGCGTTACCGCATCAGCCGCAAGGAGCAGGACGAGTTCGCCCTGCGCAGCCACCAGCGGGCGGCCGAGGCGACCGACTCGGGTGCGTTTGGCGGCGAGATCATTCCCACCTGGGGCCGCGATGAGGAAGGCCGCAAAGCCCTGATGACCGCAGGACCAGTGCATTCGCCGCGACACCAGCCTGGAGTCGCTGGCGGCGCTCAAGCCGGCCTTCATGCCCGAGGGCGGCACGCGTGACGGCCGGCAACGCCAGTCCGCTCAACGTCGGGGCGGCCGCCGTGCTGGTCATGTCCGAGGAGCGGGCCAAGGAACTGGGCCTGAAGCCCAAGGTGCGGATCAAGGCGATGGCGGTGGCCGGCGTCGATCCGTCGGTGATGGGCATCGGCCCGGTGCCGGCGACGCACAAGGCGCTGCAGCGCGCCGGCCTGAAGCTGGACGACATCGACCTGATCGAGATCAACGAGGCGTTCGCGGCCCAGACGCTGGCGGTCATCAAGCTGCTGAAGGCCAATCCGGAGAAGGTCAACGTCCGCGGCGGGGCCATCGCCATCGGCCATCCGCTGGGAGCGAGCGGAGCGCGCATCGCCACGACGCTGATTCACGCCATGACGGCGCGCAAGGTCCGGATGGGGCTTGGCGACCATGTGCATCGGCGCGGGCCAGGGAATCGCGACGATTTTTGAGGCCATCTAATGCACTTCGACGGTGAAAAGCAATTTGCGTTGCCTCCTCGGGATGTATTCGCCAAGCTCAGCGATGCCCGCTTTCTCGTGGAGTGCATCCCCGGCCGCGAATCGACTGGGCACTCCGACCAGCACAAAGCGGTATGCACGCAGCGCCCCGGTTTAGCCTTTGTGCGCGGCACGATGGAAGTGACCATTAACATCCTTGATGCCGTGCCCGAATCCACCATCAAATACTCGCTCCTGAGCAAAGGCATCGGCAGCTCCAGCGACGTCGAAACGGTCATGATGTTGACCCCGAAAGACGAGGGCACGCACGTCCGCTGGAAGGCCGAAGTCAAAACCCTGGGCGGCCTCCTCAAGGCGGTGCCCAGCGGGTTGATTCAAGGCGCCGCGCAAAAGGTGATTGCCGACGTGTGGCTTGAGATCGAGAAGCGCTTGAAGTGATAACCTCTTTCAAGGCCCATCCGGCAAACCGGCGCTCGACGGCACCGGCGGCCGCAAGCTTATCGCGCCGGCAAGTGACGGTGTTTGCCAGTGGTTGGCCTGGGTGACGGCGTCCTTGGTGTCGTCCGTCTCGGAGGAGTCGAGTTGGGCCGTTGTCGCGTTCTTGGCCAACCCATCGCGGTTGACCTCCGCGGCCAATTGCTTCAATTCCTTGTCGTAGTTGGAGTGCACACCCTGGCGATAGGGCTCGAGTTGCTCGCAGCCGCCGGCCGCCAAGACGAACAGCAGCAGGCTTAACAAAGATGGGCATCTTGCCCGCATAGCGCACTTCCTGCCTATTGCCCTGGCGCCTCCCGCACGATATGGTGAGGCACGCGTTCGAGTACCTTGTCGATGATGCCGTATTCCACAGCCTCGCGCGGCGACATGAATTTGTCGCGGTCGGTGTCCTTTTCGATTCGTTCCAGCGTCTGCCCCGTGTGCCGCAGCAGGATGTCGTTCAGCTCCTTCTTGAGCCGCTGAAACTCCTTGAGCGTGAATGCAGAATCTCGGTGGTCGTGCCTTCCGTGCCGGCCAGCGGCTGGTGGATCATGACCCGGCGTGCGGCAGGGCATTGCGTTTGCCCTTGGCCCCGGCCGCCAGCAGCACGGCGCCCATGCTGGCGCACTGGCCGATGCAGTAGGTCGCCACGTCGCAGGTGACGTACTGCATCGTGTCGTAGATGCTCAACCCGGCCGTCACCGAGCCGCCGGGCGAATTGATGTACAGGTGGATGTCGGCCTTGGGATCGTCGAACTGCAGGAACAGCATCTGGGCCACGATCAAGTTGGCGCTGGCGTCGTCCATGCCGCCTTGCAGGAAGATGATGCGGTCCTTGAGCAGCCGGCTGTAAATGTCGAAGACCCGCTCTTCGCGGCCGCTGCGTTCCACCACATAAGGAACGAGGGGCATGGCACGATTCTCCGGAAAAGCCCGGCCCCCGATGAATCATCGGCAGCCGGGATGGTTGAACTTGAGGTATCCGGCCAGAAAAAAGGGGTCAGGCACCGTTGCCGGAACGGCCCGGAGGGTGCTTCGCACAACGGTGCCTGACCCCTTTTTCGGAGCCACTCAGCGGCTTTTTCTTCTCGTCGACCGGCTTGACCAGCACTTCGTCCACCAGGCCGAACTCCTTGGCTTCGTCGGCGCGGAAGTAGCGGTCGCGGTCGGTCTCCTTTTCGATCGCCGCCATCGGCTGGCCGGTGTGCTTGGCCAGGATCTCGTTGAGGCGGTGCGCGTTCCTTGATGATTTCGTTGGCCTGGATCTCGATGTCGGAGACCTGGCCGCCGACCTGGCCCCAGGGCTGGTGGATCATGACCTTGGAGTTGGGCAGGGCAGTAGCGCTTGCCCTTGGTGCCCGCCGCCAGGATGATGGCCGCCCCGCTGGCCGCCAGGCCCATGCAATAGGTCGAGATCGGGCATTCGAGGAACTGCATGGTGTCGTAAATGGCCAGTGTGGCCGTCACCGAGCCGCCGGGGCAATTGATGTAGAAGTGGATTTCCTGGCTGCGGTTCTCGTACTGCAAGAACAGCAGCTTCTGGATGGTGACGTTGGCCAGGTAATCGGTGATGGCGGGATTGCCGCCCGTCTCCGGCGAACTGCCCAGGAAAACGATGCGGTTTTCCAGCAGCAGGTCGCCCAGCGTCATCTGCCGCTGGCGGGCATAATCGCGGTAACGCTGCAGCTGCGGCTCGAAAGGCATATTTGCGTCGAATGGCTGCATGGCTGGGACTCCCTTTCAGGCTGTTACGCTTGTTCCTCGGCGGCCGGCGCCGCATCGGGCGCCGCGGTGGGGTCATTCATTTCACCCTCCACGGCCTGGCTTTCGACGGTACTGACCGTATCCGCCACCTCCATGGGCACATCCTCGTACTCGGCGGTGCCCAAGACGAGGTCCAGGGCCTTGCGTTCCACGATTTGGGCGGCGAGCGTCTCAAGCAGGTCGTCCTTCTCGAGGCGTGCCCGCACGCGCCGGGGCGATTCGTTTTCCTGGTCGGCGAGGCGCTCGATTTCGTCGTTGATTTCATCCTCGGTGATGTCGATTTTCTCGACCTCGGCGATCTTCTGGAGGACGAAATGCTCCTTGAGCGCCAGGGCGGTGCTTTGCAGCACGTCCTGCTGGAGCAGGCGTTGCCGGCCGCGGATTTCTTCCTCCGACATGCCGCCTTCCTGCATTTCCATGACCTTGCGGGCCAGGTGCTTGCGGCCTGGCGCATAAGCAGATCCTGCGGCAATTGCCAGCTGGAAGCGGATGCGATCTGGGCCAGCACCTGCTCGCGCGCCGATTGCCGCTGCTGATATTCAAGCCGTTTGTCCAGCAAAACACGGATCTGCTCGTGGAGCTGGCCCTCGGAATGGACGCCGAAGGTGTGCAAGAAATCGTGGGTCAGCTCGGGCAGGCGGATTTTCTTGACGTCCTTGACTTCCATCACGGCCTTGACCGATTTGCCGCTGAGCTCAGCGATCGGCGACAGCGTCGGACAGGACGATGTCGATTTCCCGGCTTTCGCCGGCGCTGACGCCTTTGGTCTGCGCGCCAAAGCGCTCGGCCACGCCGTCCTTGAACACCAGGCGTTCATCGACGCGCAGCACCACTTCTTTCATGGTGCCGATGAGCTGGTCGCCGACGCGGGTGGTCATGTCGACCGTGAGGTAATCTTCCAGCTGGGCGTTGCCCTCTTCCTTGGGCACCAGCTGGCCGTAGCGCGACAGAATCGCGCCGTTCCTCCCTGGCGACGTCTTCATCGGTGAAGTTGTGCATGGGCCGTTTCAGCTTGAGGCCCTTGTAGTTGGGCAGGTCGAACTGCGGCCGCACCTCGACATCGAATTCGTAAATAAAGGGACCGTCCTGGGGAATGACGATCGTGGCCGGGTCGATTTCCGGGGCGGCCAGGGGGGCAATATCGTGGTCCTCGGCGAGCTGCTCCAGGCTGGCGAGCAGCAGCTCGGCCGCGACCTTGTCGGTCACTTCCTTGTGGAAACGGCGGGTGATCACCTTGCGCGGCGCCTTGCCCGGCCGGAAGCCAGGCACCACGGCGTCGGTCATCAGCTCGGTGAATTTCTCATCCAGCAGCTTGTCGATGTCGCCGCGATCGACGGTGACCTTGATGTGCTTTTTGCAAGGGCCGGTGTCGGCGATGTCCACGATCTGGTTGAGCTTGTCCTTCTTGGCTTCCTCGCCGTCCTCCGCCGTCTGCTCGGCAGTGGCGGTGCCCACCGGCTCGCTGCTCAGGTCGGGAAGTGTTTCGTCAGTCATGGTCAGCTGGCCCCCTAAAGTTAACAAAGCCGAGAGAGCCACTGAAAATTCGATCTTGCGACCGCAATTTTCCAGGCCTGCTCGGCCGATAAAGAGCGGGTGATGGGGCTCGAACCCACGACAGCCACGTTGGCAACGTGGCGCTCTACCACTGAGCTACACCCGCATTTACCCGGTTTTTTCCGGTTTTTTCCAGGAGGGCAGAGCACAGCATCCCTCACACTCCGAATTATAAACCCCACAACCTTGATGGCAAGGGGGGATGTTCAGCGAAGGGGGTTGCAGCACCGGCGACCCCGCAAAGTCGCCATTGTCGGAAAGATTTCCAAAATCCTTCTTGACAAGCACGTCCAAACCATACAAAATTCCCAATAGGTGAAGGTCTGCTGTACCCTTCACATATCTCTCTCATAGGAATGCATGTATGCAACCTCTCCACACTCACCAGCGCGTCCACCGGACCGGCTTCACGCTCATTGAAGTCCTTGTTGTTATTGCCATCGTCGCAATCCTAATCGGGTTACTGGTCCCGGCCGTGCAATTGGTACGGACGGCTGCCAACAAGACCCAATCTGCCAACAACTTGAACCAGATTGGCGTCGGCATTCACAGTTTTGTCGATGAACAAGGTGCCTTGCCCTACAACGGCCTGCGGGATTGGTGGGGTTGGTACGCTCAACGCGATTCCGGATCCTGGGCCTTCCAAATTCTCCCGTACATCGGCGAACAGCCAGTTTGGCAAAACACAGCATCGATCAACCTTTCCAGCGGCAATATCAACGGCCCGCTTGGTGTACGCGTAGCCATTTATTGCGACCCGGAGCGTGACCGACCGTCCCTAACCATGGAGCTTGATGTTCCCCGGGCAGGTCCCACGACGGACTATGCGATGAATTGCTGGGTCAACGCTTTGCCTGGCGATGACGTCACCGGTGCCCCCAACCGCAGGAAAAGGCTTGAAAGCATTCCTGATGGAACGTCCACCACCTGTATTGTGGGATTCGAAGCACTGTCCATTTCGGATTACAACCAGCAGATCTCCAACAGTTGGAATGAGTCGTGGTTCGTAGGCGGCTACGGCGGCTCCGGCCGCGATGGCTTCTCTTGCCTTCAAGACAGCAACGTCACCGACGAGTACATAGTGAACGGTGATGGCGTGTACGGAAGTCCTTATGCCTATTCATGCTGTTTCCTGTTTCTGGACGGGTCAGTTCACTGGTACATGTACGGGACCGATCTGACTTCCGTCATGGAGCCGGCCGATGGCAGGCCTATTCCGCCGTTTGACGATTGACGACTTTGGCGGTGTGTGTCATTTTCCGTGACAGCCTTGCAACAGGGCACTTTGCGCCCCCCGCAATGGTCTGTACCCGTGGCAAGTTTCAAAGTAGGGACGCAACCGTGAACGCACGAGTGCTCTGGCTGGCAGGAGCGGTAGTATTGTTCACGGCGTGTTGTCCCGGGTGCAGTAGGCCCGAAGTGCCTCTCAAAGGCACTGTCTTGATGGGCGGCAAGGCGATCAACCTCAAAAAAGACGAGAGTTTATCGCTCAAATTCATGTGGACCAGCACCGACGGCAGAGAGATGATAGCCTCAGCCAATGCCAAATCCGACGGCACGTTCGTGGTTCAGGGTCCACTAAAAAAAGGCTTGCCGCCGGGCGACTACAAAATCACCGTGAAATGGACTGTGCGCACAAAGGACGAAGAAGCTGAGCTACAAAAAGAGGTTTTCAAAGAAACTCCCAAGCTGGACGAACAGCAGACCGAACAGCTTGGTGATAAATCAAAAACACCGCTTACGGTAACCATCGATTCAACCCCGGTCAATGAGCTGGTCATCGATATCGGCCCCTCCCCATCCGTCACCAAGAAATGAATTGCCGAGGGCGGGACTCGAACCCGCACCCCTTGCGGGACAGGCTCCTAAGACCTGCGTGGCTGCCAGTTACACCACCTCGGCGTGGACTTCCTCAATTGTATTAGCTGAATACCAACCATTTTCGCAAATTTAGGCAACTTTCCGGTTTCCTTTCCCTTTCAAATCGTCTATTCTCATTCCACCTGCGTTATCGCGGAGATTTCAGACGATGCATTTGGACACCCCCGTTGCCACTCCTGCCGATCCCAACGCCGGACCGTGGTACAAGGACCTGACACGCTACCACTGGTTTGTGTTCGTGGTCTGCGCGGTGGGCTGGATGGCCGATTGCATGGACCAGCAGCTGTTCAATCTTGCGCGGCGCCTCGGCCATCGCCGACCTTATGCCAGACATAAGTCCTACGGAACGCACTGATTACGCCGGCCTGGCGACCACGATCTTCATGCTTGGTTGGGCGACCGGCGGCATTATTTTCGGGATCATGGGTGATCGCTTTGGCCGGGCCAAAACCATGCTCCTGACCATCTTCCTGTATTCCCTGCTGACAGGGTTGAGTGCCCTGTCTGTCGGGTTCTATGATTTTGCTTGTTACCGCTTTCTCACCGGCCTCGGCGTAGGTGGGGAGTTTGCCGTCGGCATCACCCTGCTGGCGGAAGTCATGCCGGAACGGGCAAGGCCCCATGCACTTGGCTGGCTGCAAGGTCTCTCGACTGTCGGCAACATCTCGGCGAATGTGGTGGGACTAGCCTTGGCTTCGCTGGAAGAGACCGACAAACTTTACAGCGACTGGAAGCCATGGCGTTTTGAATTCCTGGTCGGGGCGCTGCCCGCCTTGATGATCGTGGTGGTGGCCCGCCGTCTCAAGGAACCGGAGCGTTGGCGAGAAATGCGCGCCAATCTGAAACCAGGTCAAAGACTGGGATCGATGCTTGAACTGCTGCGACCTACCGGGCATCCGTCGGAATGCCGTGTGCGGGTTGCTGCTGGCCACGGCGGGCGTGGTGGGCCTTTGGGCCATCGGCTTTTTCGGGTTCGATTTGACGCGTAAGGTGCTGAATGTCTCCTTCTCGGAGGAAGGTTGGTCGGGCAAGCCCCTGGAAGGCATGCTAACGCGTTGGAGCAGCATTTATGGCATCATGCTCAACGTGGGCGCCTTTTGCGGCGTCTACAGCTTCAGCCGGTTTACCCATCGCTTCGGGCGAAGACCGGCGTTTGCGCTCGCATTTGTGATGGCCATGGTGACCACGGCGTTGACGACGTGGAACCTGGGCCGGATTGGAGGCGTTTGGGATATTTTCTGGATGGTGCCGATCATGGGTTTTTGCCAGTTCGCCCTTTTCGGCGGCTATGCGATTTATTTGCCGGAACTGTTTCCGACGCGTTTGCGCAGCACCGGCACGTCATTCTGCTACAATGTCAGCCGCTATCTGGCTGCCTTTGGTCCATATCTGTTGGGCAAATTGGCTGCAAACGTGTACGGCCAATACGGCGAGGTGCTGAGCCTCCGCTACGCCTGCGTCACCATGTCCGCCGTTTTTTTGCTGGGACTGGTCGCGTTGCCCTTTGCGCCGGAGACCAGGGGCAAGCCGCTGCCGGAGTGATTACTCTTGCTTCTTTGGGCAAGAGCGATAGAACAAAGCGATTGCCTGCTGCGTAGGTAGACTGGGTAATTTATTTCAGGATCCGGTTCTTCCGGGAGGAACGAACATGAAAGTTTGGCGTTGGGTTAGCTCGGTGGTGGTGGTCGGCATTGTCGCCTTGGGCGTGTCCGCTTACGACGTTCAGTCGACCAGTAAGCCGGAATGGAAAGCTTTTGACCCCGACGAAAAGGGGGCTTTCAAGCCTTTCTGGCAAACAATGGAGACCGTGACCAACCAAAGCATGAAGGTTCAGGGCATGGAGGTCAATCAGAAGCAGACGCAGACTTTCTACGTCAAGTGGACCCCCACGAAAAAGGACAAGGACAAGAACATTTGGACCGTCGACTTCAAGATCGTCGGCGTGAAAATGGCGATCCAGATCGGCGGCAATGAAATCGCCTACGATTCCACCTCGAAGGATCCGGTGCCGGACAATCCCCTGACCCAATTCTTCAAGACCCTGAAAGACGCCGAATTCACCTACACCATCGAGAAAGACGAAAAGGAAGGCATGAAGGTCACCAAGGTGGCCGGTTTGAAGCCTTTCGTCGACAGATTGGCCGCGGCCAATGATCAATTGAAGGGATTGCTGGAAAACATCCTCAACGAGGAAGCTCTCAAGCAGATGGCCGCCCCGATGTTCGCCGCTTTTCCGCGGACCGAAAAGGAATTCACCGACGCCAAATGGACCAACACCGCCAACCTGAACATGGGTCCGATCGGCAGCTACAAAACCGAATATACCTACACCTTGAACAAGGGCGACACCTCGAAGATCGAGGTGACCGGAGCCATGACTTACAAGGCCCCAGAGGGCGCGGCCGCTAGCAGCGGTTTGCCTTTCACCATTAAAGAGGGCAATTTGAAGGCCGACAACATCGGGGGCAGCGTGACGCTGGACCTCAAAAACGGCCGCATCCTGAAGTCGAACATCAAAATGGATCTGAAGGGCACGCTGAAGATCGACATCGCCGGCGTCGAAACCCCAGTGGAGCTCACCCAAAATCAGACTTCGAGCCTGGAAACGATGGATACGGAACCGGCGTTTTTAACGGCGCCAGCAACCAAGAAGTAAGCAGAAGGGATGAGGGATGAAAGGGAAACAGTTCATCCCTCATCCCTCTCCCTTTTCTAGAATCGCACTCGAAACTCCACTCGCCAGAACTCATGCTGCCAGGCGTCGCCTGTCATCGAGTGGCCGTAGCCGATGTACATGTCGCCTGGGCCGTAACCCATGCGGATGCCGAATATGGCATTGATGATGGTCTCGCCGGCGGTGTTTTTGATGAAATAGCCGTCCGGCATCACCACACCCTCCTTGCCGCCTAAAATCGTCCACCCCTCCGCCTCCAGAACGGGCGTAAACCAAAGCGAATCGCCTTGCTGGCCGATGCTCAGACCCAGACCGTAGTGCAACATGTCGCCGGCGAAATCGGTGGCCGCAATCGGATACCAATAGCTGAATTCGCCTTCGAGCGTCAGTATCTCCATGGGCCGAAGATAGAAAAGAAATCCAGGCTCGACACTGTAGTGGTCGGTGCTCAGCCCAGGCCCCTCGCGCGTGGGAATCGTGCCTTGCACTTCCAGAGCCATGGACAGCCCGCCGGTGCTAATGAAGGCATACTTGAGGCCAAAAGTGATGTCGGCCATGCCCCAGGCATCGGAATTGACCTCTGGATTGACGAAGCGGGTGGGCAGCTCGATCCAGCCTGAGAACATGTTCTGGTAGGCAACCTCGATAACGCTGCAGAGCTGCTGCCAATCGACACTGCTCTCGGGCGCAACCAGCCGGGGCTGCCGGGGATGCCGCTTTTGGGAAAAAGGTATTCGTTCCTGGTCGGCTGGCGGTCTCCGTAGTTGCAATCGAAGAGCAGCCTTACGTTAGACTGGGGCACGGCACTGGTGATAAAGCTGACGGCGCTTTCGAATTGCGGAGCGGTGCTGGCGGGATCGGGCTGTCCAATGACGTTGCCGTTGGTAATCGGTTGGCTTGCGGCGGAGGTCGCCGGTCCCATGCCGGGCACGCTGCCGACCTGGCCCAGAGCCGGCCTGGGCAGCGCAGTCAGCACAATCGCCGCGGTCAATGCAATCAGCCGGGTCCAGCGTCGTTGCACGCGGCCCATGCGGTCCTCCCCAGTTTAATCCGCCATAGTGTCGGGGCGGGGAAGATAGTCTTCCAGAGGGACAATCGCAAGGCCAGTTTGGACGAAGTCAATCTCGTAGGACGGGCCTCCTAGCCCGTCCGGGACAGTCCGGGACGGGCTAGGAAGCCCGTCCTACGAAAACTTTGTCGGATAGGCTCTACGGCAAAGGCACTTCGCGGAACATTAGTTTGGCGCCGCAGCAGGCGCAGTCGCCGGGCTCAGGCATGCGAATCGTGCAAATGTCGCACCAATAATAAACCTCGTGCAATTGACCCTTGACGATGCTGTGCACGTTGACGACTTGCAGCATTTGCGATTTTGGGATGAGCCGGCCCGTGAGCCGCATTGGGCGGTCGAGCAACGACTTGTCCTTGAAGAACATGCGTGAGCCGTCGTCCTTGATGATGGTCAAAACCTTGCCGTCGTCCATGAGCAGGGCCAACCAGTGGTCGGCGGCATCCGCATCGAGCTTGGCTCCCTGCTTTTCGAGCAAGGAGGCCAACGGCACCACCTTCCCTTTGAAGGACTCCGGCTGCTGGCCGCCAGCGCTGAAAACCGCGGGCACCATGGCAAACACCAGGACAGCACCAAGCCCAAGTCGACGGCGGATAATCTGCGTCATTTGCTTGCTCCCCGTGCCCTCGCTTGCGCTTTGGGTTAGTGTGGATACCAACCCGAAGCGCAAGCGAGGGGCATCCTTTTTGTTATACACAAATTCGCCAAGAAGCATCCGGATTCAACTTTCCCCCGTCGGCCTGCCGAATGGGATGGTAGGGTCGTGTCTGCTGACACACGACATCGGGGGACAGTTGATGATGTATGAGACGCGCTTTAGCCTCCGGCAACGCCCATTCCCGGCCACGCCGGATAGCTCCTGTTATTACCCCGCCACCGGGCACGAACGCGCCCTGGCCCGGCTGCGGCAAGCGCTGGACGACCAGCAAGGTTTCGCCCTTTTGACAGGCGAAACAGGCACCGGCAAGACCCTGGTCGCCCAGTGTCTGCTGGAGCGCCTTGGCCTCCCAACCGTCACGGCTTTCCTCACCAACAGCCATTTCCGCGACCGCACCGCCCTATTGCAGGCGATGCTGTACGATTTGTCACTGCCGTTCGACCGCGGCACCGAACAGGAACTGCGGATCAGGTTGACCGATTACCTGCTCAGCAATTGCCAGCAAGGCAAGCAAACCGTGCTGGTTATCGACGAAGCCCACCATTTGACGGCCGACCTCATGGAAGAGCTGCGGCTTTTGGGAAACCTGGAGGCCGGCGCGACCAAGGCCTTGCAGGTGATCCTGGTCGGCCAGGCAAGCCTGCTGGAAACGCTAAGGCTGCCCGAGTTGGCGGCGTTTGCGCAGCGTCTGGAAGTGCGTGAGACGTTGGTGCCGCTGGGCGTCGAGGAAGCGGCCGACTATCTGCTGCACCATTTCCGACGCGCAGTGCCAGACCGGAGGCGGTCGTCTCCGACGAGGCCCTGGAAGTGCTGGCACGCAGCACGGGCGGCGTGCCTCGTCTGCTGAACCAGGCTGCGCGTCAGGCTCTCGTGCTGGCGGATGCCGCCGATTCGTCCTATGTGGACGTGGAAGCAGCCCTGGAGGCATTGGCCACCCTGGGAATCGAGGCCGCCGAGGAGACGGAAGAACCCGCCGCGGCGTTAGCCATTACGGAGAATAACGAGGAAGCGGACGGCGCATTCCGACTGTACGACGCTCCGCGACAAGTGCTGTAAATGCCGCTTGCGCTCCATTGCCGCTTGCGGCTTAGCGAAGGAACAAGCCATGGGCAGGATGCTCGAAGCCTTGAAACGCACCGAAGAACCGAAAACCGCCGGCGAGCCCGTGCTTACTGCCGTCGCTCCCGAGCCCATGGCCGAGGATTTGCCCGAAGAGGAGATGCCGTTCGTCGAGGTAGGCGGCCCGCGCGGCAAGCCGCCCGAAGCGACGGCGAGGGCAAGGCCGACGCCACCCAGCCAGCCCGCTGAGGCCAAGGCGCCGGCACCGGCGACACCCCGCCTGGAGGTCCCCGCGCCGCGAGTTGCGTCGCTGCTGATGCGCACTCCCCAAGGCGTTGCGCTGCAGTCTAGCCCCTCGCCCAAGGGCCCACGCGTCGCCGCCGAGTTGGTGGCCTTTCACCAGCCCGATCATCCTGTCAGCCAGCAATATGCGGCCTTGTTCGATCAACTGGCCGCCGAGACATCGGATGACACCACACCGGTGCTGGTGTTTACCAGCCTTGCCGCCGGCGCCGGCACAACAACCTCAGTCCTGAACATTGCGATCGCGGGTTGCCGCCATGATAAGCGGATTATTGTGGTTGATGCCAACCTTCGCCGGCCCGCCGCCGCCCATCGCCTTGGCTTTGCCGACAGCGTTGGATTGCGTAACGTCCTCGACGGTCAGGCGGCTTTGGAAACGGCGATCCGGGCCACGCCGGTGGAGAACCTGCATATCCTGGGCGCCGGCGGCGGCACCAGTCCGGCCGAGGTGGGCGTCGAGGCCTGGCACTGGATTGTTCGTTGGCTGCGCGATCGGTTTGACCTGGTGCTTGTCGACGCGCCGCCATGGGAAAAAGGTGGCGAGCTGCAAGCGATCATTCCCGCCGCGAGCATCGTATACCTTGTAGTGGAAGCTGCCGAAGCGGCCAAGCCGGACGTCCGAGCAGCCACGCGCGCCATGGCGAGGATTGGCGGCCGCGTGGGCGGGCTGATCGTCACGCAGTAAGGTATGGTGACTCCATGCGACGCCAGCCGGACGCTCTCGCGGATGGTCTGTTCGACGTGCTCATCCTCGGTGGCGGCATCACCGGCGCGGGGGTGGCACTCGATGCCGCGACGCGGGGTTTGCGAGTCGCCTTGATCGACAAAGGCGATTTCGCCGGCGGCACCAGCAGTGCGTCTTCGAAACTGATCCACGGCGGGCTTCGCTATCTCGAGCACGGCGACCTGGCCCTGGTCAACGAGGCCATGCACGAACGACGCAGGCTCTTGCACAACGCTCCTCATCTCGTTCACCCGCTCCGCTTTGTCATCCCGTTTTGCGCCGGGGCGCGCGTGCCGGCCTGGCAGTGGCGTTTGGGGCTGGTCCTTTACGATTTCCTGGCGGGACGCCACAATCTCCACCGCAGCCGGCCGCTAACCCTTGCTCAGCTCCACCACGAGTTGCCCGATTTGCAACCCGCCGGACTGCACGGCGGAGCCGCTTTTTTCGATGCTCAAATGGACGACGCTCGACTTTGCATCGAAGTGCTGCGCACGGCGGCGGAGCACGGCGCCGCGCTCGCCAACCATGTCGAGGCCCTTGCCTTCGAATCGGCGGGAGTGCGTGTCCTTGACCACGTCGGCGGGCGCGAGTTCATGATCCGCGCTCGGCAGGTGGTCAACGCCACGGGGCCGTGGGTGGATGCCGTGTGCCGTCTGGCCGGCGATGAGAGTGGGCCGCATTTGCAACCGACCAAGGGCGTTCACATTGTCGCGCCCGACATCGGTTTGAAAGCCGCCTTGCTGCTGCTGCATCCCCACGATGGGCGAGTGCTGTTTGTCATTCCCTGGCTGCGAAAGACGCTGATCGGCACTACCGACACGGTCACCGCGGCCGGGCCGGATGCCTTGCAGGTTCAACCCGACGAAATCCTTTATTTGCTTGAAGCGGTCAACCACTACCTGACGCCGCCGCTTGGTCCGCGGGACTTGCTCGGCAGCTTCGCCGGCTTGCGGCCGCTGATCCGGGGCAAACCCGGCGCGCCGTCGTCATTGTCGCGTGACTTTCGCATCTTCGAAGCGCCGTCCGGCCTGTTGACGATAGCTGGCGGCAAATTCACCACCTACCGGCGCATGGCCGAGGCTGCCACCGATCGGGTGGTGCGCCGTCTGGGCCTGTGCCGGCGCTGCCGTACCTATGACCTGCCGCTCGACGGCACGCCAACGGAGCCTTGGCAGCCTTTTGCAGAACGAACCACCGCGCTGCTTCAGCACCGTTATAGCCTGGATAACATCGCGGCGAGCCATCTCGTGCAGCGTTATGGCCGCCGGGCATTGGACGTGGCTGCCTACCTGGAGCGGGCGCCGCAACTGGCCCACCGCGTGGTGCCCGATGAGCAGGATTTGCAGGTCGAGTTCGTTTACCAGCGCGAGCACGAAATGGCGGTGCATGACACGGACTTATGGCTGCGACGGACCCGGTTGGGATTGATTCACCCGGAGTTGATCGCCAAGCAAGATGACCTGCCAAAAGTTTCCCGTTCAGCGTGATGGTGAGCCTAATACAGGTCTTGCAAGAAAAAAACCACGGATTTCACGGATAACACTGATGAAAAAAAAGGTCCAGGCTTTTTCTATCAGCGTTATCCGTGAAATCCGTGGTTTGCCTGTGGTCCAGTGGAGCCGCCATGATCCGACTGCATTATGTTTATGCCATTGGCCTTTTATTGCTGCTCGCCTCCGGCGCCCGCGCCGAACAGCTCCTGCCCCTGGCGGTTCAAGACGGACGCTGCGAATTCGTATTGCCGACCGAGCACACCGACGATCAGTTCCTTTTGATCGTCGGCTCGCTTGCCCAAAGTGGCGGACCATTTCATTTGCGCATCACGTCGGAGCCGACAACCGCCGCGGCCAGGCTGCCCTTGAGCAAATCACCAGCCGATCCGCTCTGGCAAAAACATGTCAAGGAACTAGCGGCGCTGCAGGCCACGGCCAGGCGGCAGCCCGCGGCAGCAGAGAGGTTCACGCCGCTGAAACAGCCGCCGAAATTCAAGGTTTTCCACCTGCTCGTCGGCGACGGCGATTTCGCGAACCCCTCGAATTACGTGGCGGTGACGGCCGAGCTGCGTGGCGTGGGCAAGCACTGCCAGGTTTATGTCGATCCTATTGCCGACGCCAAAATCCTGGAGCGTACCGTCGCGGACGCCATCCGCACCTTCGACAGTGACGTCTGGCCCAACGCCCTGGGCTCGGCGCTTGACGTGGATCGCGACGGCCGTTTTACGATCTTTTTCAGCGGCTGGCTGGCGAAAATGCAAAGCGGCCAGGTCAAGCTCGGCGGCTTCGTGCGCGGCAGCGATTTTTTCCGTGATCTGGCCGCGCCCTTCGGCAACCGCTGCGACATGATGTACCTCAACACCGATCTCAAACCGGGGCCCTACCTGCACACGCTGATGGCCCACGAGTACACCCACGCCGTCATTTGCAGCGAGCATCTCTTTGGGGATTACCTGCCGGGCAGCCCCCGCCTGGACGAGCAAAGCTGGCTCAATGAGGCCATCGCCCACATGGTCGAAGATCGGCGCGGCGCCAGCTGGGCGAACCTGGATTACCGTATTAGCGCTTACCTTAATTCTCCCGCGGGTTATTCCCTGGTGGTCCCCGATTATTACGGCGCCAGGCTGTGGCGCGATCCGGGCACGCGCGGCTGCACCTACCTGTTTCTGCGCTGGTGCGTGGACAAATATGGGCAGGCGCTGCTGACTCGGCTGGTCCAGTCGAACTTGAGCGGCGTTGAAAACCTGGAAACGGCGACGCAAACGCGTTTCGCCGATTTATTCCGTTCCTGGTCGGCGGCGATGTTCGTGGCCGGCAGCGGCATCGACATCGCAGGTGTGTCGCCGCTGACAGGCGTCAATCCCCGAGCGCCGTTGGCCAGCCGGTTGTTGTGCGGGCCAAGTTTCGAGTCGCTGCCGCTGAAGGGCGACGGCATCGAAATCAAGCTGGCACCCACAGGGGTGGCTTATGCGCTGCTGCATTCGCCAGGGGCAACGCAGTCCAGCATCAAGGTGGCGTGCGACCGCAAAGCCGATCTCCAGGTGAGCTTGATCCGTTTGCCGCGGAAGATGCCGCGCCTGACGCTGCAATGCATCAGGGAAACAAACTCCGAGATCCAGCTTTCCTTGACATGCCACCATGCCGGCGTAACGCTGGAACACGTCGCCTGGGAAAAGGTCGTCACTCAACCCGATGCCACGGGCGACACCAGTTTTCAGCCCGATGCTGCACGCGCAATGGTTTGGACCAGCCAACATGGAGGCGGGCGAAACTCGCCAAAGCGTTGCGATCCGTGTGCCGCCAGGCCCCATCGCGATCAAGGTAATGGCGAAGGACGCGGAGGGCCGGCTAATCAGCGCTTGGCTTTATCGAAGAGTGAAGAGTGAAGAGTGAAGAGTGAAGAGTGAAGAGTGAAATGGAATGCTTCACTCTTCACTCTTCACTCTTCACTCTTCATTAGCGAGGTATCGGCGGCGTCAGCGTGCCCAGGAACTCTTGCTCTTCCTCGTAGTTGATGATGATGCGGGCGGTCACCATGATCATGAGGCTTTGCGTTTCCTTGCCATAGCCGGTGTTCGTGAACAGCCGGTTAATGTATGGGATATTGCTGAGGATCGGCGGTCCGAATTCGTTTCGGCCTTCCACCAATGTTTTCAAGCCGCCCATCAGCACCGTGCCGCCGTCGGGCACGACCACCGTCGTGTTCAGGCTGATGAACGACGACGACGGCTGCTGGAAGAAGAGCGTTACCACCGTGGGTTGCGGCGGTTGAATGCCGTCGAAGAACAGCTGCGGCACGACTTGCTGCACCGGCAGCAGCGGCACGGTCGCCGAGACCAGGTTTAGCAGCTGCGGATTCAGGTTCAAGCGCACAAAGCGCCGGTCGGCCGACACCACGGGGGTGACGGTCATAAATACGCCATAGGGCGACGGGTTGTTGGTCGGCACGAAGGCCGTCTGACCGCCGATTTGCACCACGTTGATGCCCGTGAGGAAATACAACTGATCGCCGACGTTGATGTTGGCCTGCTGGCCGTTGAAGACGGTGATTTTCGGCGCCTGCATGACATTGGTGCGGCGATCGCCCTGGGCGGCTTCCAGGAACATCGAGACCTGAACGTCGCTGAGGAAGGCGAGACCCAGCGACAGGCCGCCGTCGGCGCCCAGCGTGCCGGGATAGCCGCCGAAGGGAGGCAGCGCGAATCCGAAGCTGCTGGCGTTGATCGGCACGCTCAGGTCCGGCGTCAGGGTGCCGGCCGGCGTCACACCCGAGACAAACCGGGTGGGAGCGAACTTATTGATCTGCCCCGCCGGCTGAAAAACGCCCGACGTCAAGGTTTGAATGGTCGAGGCGGAGTTGTTGGTCGGCAAGTCCAGGCTGAAATTGACGCCCATGAACTCGAAGAACGATTCCGACACCGACACCAGACGCATCTCGATGGCCACTTCCAGGTCCTGCAATTTGCGCAAGGCCGCGAGCAGGTCCATGATTTGCTCCTGGATGTCCTGCGTCTGCTGGCCGACGACCAGCGCCGCGCCGAAGGGGAAGTACTGGATGGTCCCCGTGCCGCCGGTTTCGCTCCAGGTGCCCACGCCGATGGTGTTGGTGATGACGCGAATCAGCGCGTCTTCCAGCTTTTCCTGCTGGCCGCCGGCCAGCACGCTGCCACCCTTGCCAGCGTACCCACTGCCGACCGGGGTGCCGTTGCCAAGTCCGCCCGGAATGGTGGTCGGTGCAGGTCCAAGGTTGTTGAAGGGGCCGCCCAGCGCGTCGTTGACTGCTCTCTTGAGCTGGGCGTCGATGACGGCGCCGTAGGGCGAGGACTCGTTCTTGACCGGTGTGACGAACTCGGCCACGGGATAGATCTTGGTGATGAGCGCTCCCTTGGCGTTGTCCAGCGTGGTGATGACGATCGATTGGTCCTGGACCACAAAAGTCAAGCCGGCCTTGTTGAGCAGTATTCTCAAACACGACTGCAAGTTGAGGCCGTCGCTCCGCATCTTCACGAGCATGTCCATGCGAATGCCGGCGTCCTTGATTGCCTTGTCGTCGAGGTGGATGTTGATATTGCCGACGTAGTCCTGGAGGGACTCAATGCAGTACCTCAGCTCAATATTGTCGAAGGACAACGTCACTTGCCGTTCCTTCAATTGAGTCAGAATCCACCTTTCCTTGGGATCCTTCAGCTCGATCTGCATTTGCTCAAGACTCTTGCGTTTTTGGTTCTTGGTGGTCCTATCGAGGTCAAAGCTAAAAGGGTCGTGCGTGCTGACATAGGGGCCTGGGCTTTCATCAAGACCTTTCAAGAAAAATTCGCGCTTCTGAAGGTCCGTCTGGGAATTCCGCAGGTCGACTTCCCGCATGTTGGACTCCCAAAGGCCCGCCTGGGCGGCCAGGTTTTCCTGATCCAGCTCCTGGATATGGGCGTACACGATGTGGGCCTCGTGGTACTTTTGGTCCTGCATCAGGTGCTTGGCTTCGTCGACCAACTTGGCGACCTCGGCCTGCTTGGATTGCAACTCCATCATGCGCTTCTGCTCGTTGAACTTGCCGCTGGTGGCAGCGGTCACCTGCTCCTGCTGGAAAGCCTTGGTGGCTTTCAGGGTCAGGTATTGCTGCACGTAGCGGTCGGTGCTTTTGCGCAGGACGGCAACTTGCTCCGGTTCGAGCCCGGAAGCGCCGAGGTTGCTGTTGTAGACGCTCAGCAGCTCAATCGCCCCATCGTAATCGCCGGCCTTGGCGCGCTCCTGGGCGGCACGCTGAGCGACGAAACTTTCCTTGGTCAGCTTGTCGAACTGGATTCTCGCCATCGCCGTGTACCGGCCGAAATCGTCGCCGCTGCTGCCGGGCTGCGTCATGTCGCTGGCATTGGCCGTGCCTGGCGGAACCTGCATGTCGCTGGCATTGGCCACACCCGTGCCCGGAGGCGGAGGATTGATCGGAGCGCCGACGAGCTGAACGCTGCTTCCGGGTTGCTGGGGCTGCATGCCGGGTTGAAGGGCGATTTCCCGCAACCGTGCCTTCTTTTCGTCGCTGAGCTGACGCTCGTCGATGTTGGCGAGGATGCTCCGGGCCGTGCTGTACTCTTTGTGCAGATAAGCTTCATACGCGGCGGTGAAGGCGTGTTCATTGTCGAGGCGACTGCGCTCGAAGACGCCGATGTCGATGCTGCGCAGCACCTGCGCGGCTTGCTGTTGAACGCCATACTTGGCGTCCAGGGCGTCTTCGGCAATCTTGCGCGCCGTCTCCAGGCGACCCGCCCGGATTTCGTTGCGGGCGTCGTCGAGCAGCTTCAGGCCCATGTTGTCGCTGGACGTTGTCTGAGCGCCAATGGGAATCAAGCTGCCAGGATTCCCTTGACGCTGGGCCACCGCGTTGAGCTTGAGGTCGATGGGCGCGATGTCGAGATTGAAGAGCACGGCGAGTTGGCGTGCTTCGAGCAAGCTGTCGCCGGCCTTTTTCAAACGCACTGCATCACCCATGCTGGCGGCGTTGTCGTCGGCGCTTTTGACCAGGTTGTTAATGCGTGTAGTCGCCTGACTTGCCATGGCGAGCAGCATGCCGTCGGGTGATTCCTCGCCCGGTCCGAAACCGGTGCCGGTCTTGTAAGCCTCGCCGGCGGCAACGCGAGCCTCATCCAACTTGGCCTTGGCCTCGACCAGCTTACCCTGTTTTTGCAAACCGCGGGCCTCATCCATTAAGGTCTGAGCGCGTTGCCGGGCATTCATGGCCGCGACGGTGACGGGGGCTGGCATTCGTTCGGATTGAGATTAAGCCCATTCAAAGTAGTAGGCACACTCCGTGTGCCGTCCGCTGTATTCCGTATGCCATCCACCGTGCGCGGTGCAAATGGGTCAATCCCCTGACTTGCCGGCATCTGCACATTGACCGCGACATTGGTCTGCAGCGGCGCGCCTGATTTTTTCAGCTTGGCCTCGGCGGCGTCGATGTCGGCCAGCACCCTTTCGGGCCGGTCGCCGACGTCCCAGACGTTGTAGACGCCGTGGAGCTGTTTCGCTTTCCAGGCGTCGGCGCAGGGCTTCCTGAAGATTGCCGGCGGCCAGCATTTTGCGGGCCTCGGCCAGGACTTTGAGCGATTCGGCCTTGTCCGCTTTTTGGCGGGCCGACTTGATCTCGCCGCGGAGCTTTTCGGGATTGTCTTCGAAAAGACCCCACGACGTTTTGACCGCCGCGACCTGGCCGCACAGGCGGTCGGCCTCGGCCATCTTGCCCTGATTGTACAAATCCCTGGCTTCCTTGAGCCGGGCGCGTGCATTGGACGCGTCGACGGCGACAGGCGTGCCGTAGGGCGGCAGTTTCTTGGGATCGCCGGTGGAGGCCGGATTCGCCGCGGCTTGGGCCAGGTGAAGGTTGATGTCCCTGAGCAGCTCATCGGGATTTGGACGTTCCCACCAACTATTGGGATCCATCTTCGCCTTGGCCTGCTCGGCATATTTCTTGGCGGCCACCAGGTCGTCGCGTTGGAGTGCTTCGATGGCCTTGTCGCGGAGCATGCGCGCCTCCAATGTTTCCTTGGAGACCATCTGCTGCCCTGGCTGCGGCGCGGTGGCGGCCGGCCCGGCGACCACGTTTTTGTCGGCGACAAGCTGCATATTATCCGCATCGGATTTGGGCATGGGCGAGTTCGGTGAGAACATCGATTTCACCTTGGTGAGCACGGAGGGCGAATCCTGCTTGCCGTCCGGCAGGGCAGCCGTTTGGGCGGCCTTGAGCCGGGCGGCCTGCACGTCGTGCAGCACCTTGGCAGGACTGTCGCTCCAGGGCCAGCTGGGCACCATGCCGGCTTTTTTCTCGGCTTGCTTGGAATAAAGCTCGGCGGTGTCGTAGTCGCCGCGCTGCAAGGCCGTGCGGGCCATCCTAACCAATGTGCTGTAATCTTCCTTGGAGGTGTCGGCGGTCGCCGCGGCTTTGGCGGCGGCCTTGGCCTTGAGCTGATCGGTGAGCTGGGTGAGGAGTTGCTTGTCGGCCGCGCTCAGATACTGGTTGGCGTTTTCAGCCTTGACCAGATCGGCGGCTTCCCGCAGGTTGCCCTTCTTGATGTCCTCTTCCGCGAGCTGCAGACGCGCGCCGCCCTTGCGGCGAGATTCCAGGGCGGTGTTATTGAGTTTGATCTGGTTGGCCAGGTCGGTGCGCTCATCGGGCGACAATTGCTGCTTGTTGGCGTCGGCGTCCTTCAAGAAAGCGGCGGCGGCTTCATAGTCGCCACTGCCGTAGCTCTCCCGCGCGGCGCGCATGGCGTCGCGTGCCCGCGGCCGGGCCGGTGGCTGCTGCGGGTCGTTGGTTTGGGCACTCAAAGTGGACGGTATCAGCAAAGCGACCGCGGTCAACAGCAGCGCTGCCAGCGCTCGGACGCGGTTGCTCACCCCCTGCCTCATGACCTGTTCAGTAGCCACCCTGGCCTCCTTTCCCCTGACCCCCCAGAAACCCGGCCGCCTTGAACATTGACTGTCTCAAGGGACCGCTGCGTCCACCGGCCTAGCCGATTGGCCTCGCTTTTTCCCCGATGAGCGAGTGCCAACGGCGCATACCGGCTCCGCGAATTCGATAATTTCTCTTAAGTGCAAAACCTAAAGCGGCGGGACCATAACGACCGACAGGCCGGGAGTCAAGAGCGAGTAGCAGCCACATAGTAGTAGGCACACTCCGTGTGCCGTTTGTTTGCAAAACGGCACACGGAGTGTGCCTACTACTATGTGGCCACTTTGGTTGATCTAGGCAAACGCAATCGTCTCAGTAAGATTGGCAATTGGTGCCTTCCTTCGACCTTTCTCCCGCGAGAAACAAGATGCCTCACCGCAATGCACTGGGAATCATCGCTTTGGCAGCCATCGCGTTGGCGCTGGTGCCGGCCGCGTCAGCTCTGCCCCAGGGTCCCAAAAAGATTCAGCAGCCTTCCTGGAGCCATGCTTTCGACCTGATGTGCCGCAACAGCACGCAGCCGAAATTCACCAAGGACACCAGGAGCTTCGGCATCGAAGTCTTCCGCGACGACAACAACGGCAAAGGCCTGTACATCATCGAGACCGGCGACATTGCCGCGGTGGGCGATTTGAAGGAGTTCAAAGGCGCCACCGGCAAGAGCCGCGCTCCGGAATGGCTGCACGGGCTCGATCTGAAGGTCCGGCCCGCCGGCGTCGAGGATTTCACCAAGGCCAAGGTCGTCAGCATGGAGGTCTACCGCGACGAAAACACCAGCAACTGGGTGTATATCAGCGAGGTGGGCGCTCTCGGCGTCGCCCAGGGCGGCCGCGGCTACAGGGCTGCCGAGACGCCCAGGAACCCCCGCTTCGTGCACGGGCTGGACCTCAAGGTGCGCACGAGCCAGGGTCCTCCCCTTCGACAAGGACACCAAGGCCTGGAGCGTCGAGGTGTTTCTCGACGACAACAACGGCAACCTGATTTACATCTGCGAAAACGGCATGCTGGCAATCGTCCCCGGGTTCCAGGACGCCGCTGCTCCCACACTCAAGGCCGTGGCGCCGGCCTGGCTGCACGGACTCGACCTCAAGGTGCGCAAGGGCGGCCAAATGGATTTCGACGGCCAAACCAAGGAATACGGCCTGGAAGTGTTCCGCGACGACAACAACGGCAACCTGATTTACATCTCCGAGACGGGCAGTCTTTCGGTGGTGCCCGGCAAGAAGGACCTGCCGGCTCCGACCGACGAGAAGAAAATGACCAAGCCGGTGCTGACCCACGGCCTGGACCTGAAATGCCGCAAATTCGGGCAGACCGACTTCGGCAAGGGCACGCCGCTTTATGGCGTCGAGGTGTTCAACGACGACAACACAGGATGCACAGTGTATATCTGCGAGACGGGGGCGATTTCGGCGGTGGCGAGGAAGTGAGTGGTGAGTGGTGAAAACCACAGTCATTGCAAATCGTGGACATAACCGACTGGCGGAAGTGGGCGTTGTTGGTCGCCTTCTTGCAGCCACAGCCCATCCTGGACACATTCGCCGATGGCGACGAGCGTGATGCCTTTTATGGGTTGGGTGGTGAGCAGGCGCTCGGCTTCGGCAGGGGATGTTGCGAATACCAATTCGAAGTCTTCGCCGTCGGCCAGGGCGTGTTCCAGCGGCATCCGGCTATCGCGCATTTGCTTGGCGGCGTCGGCGATGGGAATGGTGTCCGCCCACAATACTGCTCCGCAACGGCTCTCTTCGCAAATGTGATGCACGTCGGCGGCCAGGCCGTCGCTGATGTCGATCATGGCATGCAGTTCAGTCGCGGCATGCAGTGCGATCGCCTCGCGGATGCGCGGCGTGAAATCGAAATGCTTGCCGAGAATGCTGCCGCCGAGCGGGCCGGTGACGAGTAAATGATCGCCGGGCCTGGCGCCGCCGCGGGTCACCGGTCCACGTCCCGTGGGATGGCCGAACAAGGTCACGGAGATGACCAGCGGCCCGTCCCAGCTGTTGGTATCGCCGCCGACAATGGCGACGTTGAACAACTCGGCCATTTCACGCAGGCCACTGTCCAGTTCCTGGGCAAGTGCCATGCCCCCACGCCGAGGCAAGCCGACGCTGACGACCGCCGCCGTGGGCTGCCCGGCCATGGCGGCGATGTCGCTGAGGTTGACCGCCATCGCCTTGCGGCCGATGCGCCGCGGCCCCGCATCGAGCAAAAAACAGCTGCCCTCCAGCAGCATATCGGTGGTGACCAGGCAGGGCTGATCCGCCGTCAACCGAACCGCGGCGCAATCGTCGCCGGGTCCAATGACGACGCGGGCATCAGCCGGCGTGCGTCGGCGGAGCCAATCTATGAAGTCGAATTCACCAGCCATGCCACGCCCGATCCACGAAAGCTACGTGCTTGCGCTTCCTGCGCCCACATACACACAACTTTGCACAAGTCACAGGTTTCTGGTAACTTAGCGACAATCCCTGGCATTGCATGCCGACACCTGCCAAGGATCAGGATGGTTTCGTCTCATCTCAACCCCCCCATACACCCCCTTGAGACGAAACCGCCATCGTTTGGCAGCCCCTAACATACCTTGGCAAGCCGTAGCAAGGATTGCGCCGGATTGCGTCTCACGTTGGCCAGCGGTTAACATTGCTTGCTCTGCGGTAAATAATCCGGGCTAACTGACCTTCATCTTACTCGAATGGTCCTTGGAATACTCAACCTCCTCGGCCGGATTCACTTTCCTTTCTCCTTGGCCAAAACCGCCGTCGCCTCAGCGCGAAGCTCACCCAAAAGCCTCATGTCGTACGGGTCGATCAGGTCACGCTGGGCATCAACCTGGACCTTCGCGAAACATTCCTTGGCCTTGTCCGCGTCGCCTTTGCGGTGATAGCTCATCGCCAGGAAATACAGAATCGACGCCTCGTTGAACTTTTTGTCGGTTTTGTACCGCAAAGCAACTTGCAAGGTTTCCGCCGCCCGGTCATATTCTTCGAGCCGGTAGTAAACCGCGCCCAGGGTTCTCAGGGTTCCGTCGTCAGCGCCACGCAGGGCAAGCGCTCGCTGTGCCAGCGGCAGGGCTTTTTTGGCATCGCGAAGCTTCTCAGGTCCCATGACATAAATGAACGCCAGATCGTGGCAAAAGCCCCCGTCCTCGGTGTCGGTATTCAAGGCCCGCTGCAAAATCGCGATAGCCTCGTCATATTCACCGGTCGCCGCTTTACATTGCGCAAGCCTGTAGGTCGGCCACCGGGAATTGGGTTGGATTTTCAAACCGGCCATTGCCGCGTCCCTGGCTGGGATATATTGGCCCAGCTCGAAATGAGCCCTGCAGAGAAAATAGTAGAGGTGATTGAGATTCGGCGTGGCCGCAATGGCCTTTTTCGCGGCGACGATGAGCTCTTGATAGTTGCCTTCCTTTAAGAGGGCATCCAACCTACCTACCACCGAGACAGGCCCTGGCGAGCCGCCGGCATTGATCGGCTGCAGGTTCAACGTGACATACTTCAGCGGCGGCGACGGTTGGATGGCGGCCAGCGTACTGGTTACCGGGCTGGCGTGCGGCAGGCTGTCCCCCCAATCCAAATCAATGGCCGCCAGAGCCGGCCGCACCAGAGCGAGATTCCAGAGCGTGACTACGCCGTCCGCACCGCCGATCGCCAGATGCAGCCCGCCATGGTCGATTTCCACTCGATTGCCATTCGCGATTTGCGGCAGGACGCAAATCTGCTGATGCGTGCGTGAATCCCATAGCACGACTCGATTGTCACTGGCGTAGGAAAAAACCCACAATTTGGTTGCGTGGTCGGTCCCCATGTGCGCAAGCTCGCCACCCAGAACCCGCTTCTTGTAGTCGATTTTTTCCAGTCCAGGAAGCGTCAAAACCCATAATGAGCCATCAGCGCTAACGGCTGTTAATTTATCCTGATTCCCAATTATGCCATGGATCTTCGCTTCCAAATTGACTTTGTTCACCGTTCGGTTGTCGGCCAGGTCACGGATGGCAAGAAAACCAGAAGTATCCAGCATGAGCAATTGCGTGCCCTTGTTCCGAAAAAGGGTCATCGTTGTGAAGGCCAGTCCCGGCCACTCATGCGTGGGCAAACCAGTCTCGATGTTCCAGACGAAAACGCTGTCGCGGGTGTTAGCGCAAAACTTTTTACCTGTTGCGTCAAAACCCATGCCGGCAATCGGGCTCTTGGGACCGTTCAGGCGCCTTCGGAGCGCACCGGTTTCCGCATCACGCAGGTCAATGGAATAATCCATGCTTTCGCGTCCGTCGTCGAATTTTCCTTCGCCCACAGCCAGCACCTCGCCGTCAGGCGAAAAGCCAAGGTGAGTCATGGGCGTTGCTTGTGTCTCCTTCCACTTTAACTGTCGCGCCTGACCAGTTTGCAGATCCCAAAACATCACATGGTTATTCCCGGAGCCTGAAGCGAGCAACTGTTTGGTTGGATGGAATGCCAAAGCGGTAATGAACCGATCATGGCCGGCAAGCACTCTTTTTTCCTGCCGGCGTGTAAGCTGATACAGCTCGACTATGCCCCTGCCGCCGTCCCTGCCAGCAAACCCACTCACGGCCAGCTTGCTGCCGTCCGGGCTGAAAGCCATGCAATTCAACCGATGCAAATCAGGTTGGATCACCATCAGGGATTGGCCCGTGCGTGCCTCCCATAAACGCACCGTTTGATCCGCGCTGGAGGTGGCTACAAGGGAGCCGTCCGGGCTGAACGTTACGCACAATATCCAGTTCTTGTGGCCCGCGAGAATGATCGGATCGTCTTTGCCGGACACATCCCAAAGCTTGACGAAACAATCGTGCGACGCCGAGGCAAGCAGACTTCCCGAGGGATTGAAACACAGGGACCTAATGGTGTCCCTATGGTGTCCCAGGACCACGGGATTGCTTTCTTTTGAAAGGTCGTAAACCTGCACGCCACGATCCGGGCCGACCGCCGCCAGGCGGTCACCTTGGGCATTCAGGGCAATGGGCAAGTGACCAAGAAAGGGATGTGCAGGATAATTTAGGATCTTGCGTTTAAGTGTTCCGGACTGAGCGTCAAACAGATTAATGACGTTGTCCTGCTCAAAATTCGTGCTGACCGCCAACAGGCTGCCGGCTCGGTCAAATGCGAGACTGCGTACCGCCCCCTCCGACTTGAAGGCTGGAGGGGCTTCCTCGCTCGCGCCCAGACCAACCACGTCCACGCTCTGTTTCCAGGTGGCGTAAACGAGGTAGCTGCCGCCTGATCGAAAACGCACGGTGGGCCAAGGCGATTCAGGGGTAAAGCGCTCTTCCGTCCGTACGGCCGGGTCGGCAATCTCGCGAACCTGACGGTTTTCATTGACATCCCAAACCTGGACCCTGCCGTCGTAACCGGCACTGGCCAGCAGCGCTCCGTCGGAGCTGAAATCTAGCGAAGCAATGTCGGACTCATGGCCCACAAACCGCGTCACGGGCGTCACGTCAAGCTCCCCCATGCAGGCCATCGCCTCGCTGCGCAACTCGACAAGGTCCCGCCGAGGCGTGTCCAGATTGGCCAGGCTCTTGAGCTTTTGCATGGCCTGGTAACGCCAGCCTGGAGCATGGGCCAGCCGCAGCGCCTTCACCTCATTGAGCAAAGCGTTATAGCTTTGCTTGACCGCGCCATTGCGCTCCTTGGCCGTTGCTTTTTTGGCGGCCTCCATCGCCTTCAGGGCCGTATCCTTGTCCGACAGCGCATGACTGATGCGCGCGTAGGCCACGGTGCCCACCACGAGCAATGCCACCAGGGCGACCTGCGTGGCCGCCGCCAGGCTCGCCACCGCGGGATTGCGCCGGCACCAGCGCCACAGCCGTTCGCCCGCTCGCCCGCCGGGCCTGGATCGGGCGATCTTCGACAAACCGCTTCAGGTCGTCGATCAGGTCCGCCGGCGTCTGGTAACGGTGGGCTGGCTCGCGGGAAATGGCTTTGAGGATGATGGTCTCCAGGTTGCGCGGCACGGCCGGGTTGAGCTTCGCGGCGCCGGCGGGTCCTCGTTCATCACCTGGTCCATGAGTTTGTTGCGATCGGCCTCGTCAAAGGCCGGCCGCAGCGCCAGCATTTCATAGAGCGTCAGGCCCAGGCTGTAGAGGTCGCTGGTGATGTCGGCCTGGCCGCGGAAGCGTTCGGGCGCCATGTAACGCAGGGTGCCGACGATGTCGCCGGTGTGGGTCAGGTTCTCGCCGTCGCCCTCGGCGACCGCTTTGGCCAGTCCGAAATCGGTGACCCACACCGTGCCCTGCGTGTCCAGCAGCAAATTGGATGGCTTGATGTCGCGGTGCAGCACGCCCTGGCCGAGGGCATAACTCAAGGCGTCGGCCACCTGCATGCCGATGCGGGCCACGCTGTGGAAATACTGATTGCTGCTATGCGACAGCGTCGAGTGCTCGGACTGGCCCGGCAGATGGATCGACGACGTGCTGGCGCTTCCCGAGGGCGAGGGCGCGGGCGTGGGCGAGGTCTGATCGGCTTGCCGACGCTTGTTCTTCACGCTGGAGCCGGCTGCGGTCTTGGTTGCGGTCAGGGCCCCTGGCTTGTCGGGAGCGGACTTTGCTGTAGCCGCGAAATTTCCAGACAACAGCGCTTCCGCCGTGGCGGTGACGGCATTTTCCTTGGCCTTTTCGAAGCCCGCGGCCAGTCCGGCGGGGGCAGGCTTTTTTTTGGGACCGGCCTGGAGCCGTTTGAGGCGTTTGAGCTCCGTGAGGACCTGATTCAAACCCTGGCCCTGGATGAATTGCATGATGTAGTAGTGCACGCCCGCATGCTCGCCGACGCCGTAGACGGGCACAATGTTAGTGTGGTGCAAGCGGGCGGCGGCGCGGGCTTCGAGTTGAAAGCGCCGCAGCTGCTTGGGATCGAGCAGCGATGGATTGAGCAGCACCTTGAGGGCGACGTGCCGGCCCAGCGACTCTTGCTCCGCCTCGTAAACGTAGCCCATGCCGCCATGGCCGACCGCGCGGAGGATGCGATACTCACCGAGGCGGTCGATCTTTTGCTGCCCCGGCGTGGCGGAGGAGCTGGCCTGCACGTCACCGGTGACGTCCGCCGGCGCGGGCCGGACATTTTCCATCATGAGCAGGGCCGGGAACAGGTCGAGGATTTCCGCGGCCATGTCGGGATAGCGCGAGGTGAACTCGTCAATATCCGGCCGTTCGCCGCGGCGATGCCTTTCCAAAAACTCCTCGGCCAGCATTTCCACGGGATTGCGATCGGAACTGGGTGAGTCCATGAGCTGGGTCTCCTGACTGGGGCATAATTCAAATGAGCATATTCCATCCGGGATGCCAACCCGAAGCGCAAGCGAGAGTAAGCGTAAGCCCTCTCTTGCGCTTCGGGTTGGTGTGGTAATAGCCCGTCATCCGCTGCCTTTACTGTCGAATCCTTGCAAACCAGTGAGCAAATCTTTGAGCCGCTTGAGCGCCCTGATGTAGCGATTGCTGGCCGCCGATTTGCTGACGCCGAGCACGGCCGCGGTTTCGTCGTTGCTGAGCATTTCAAAGTGCCGCAGTGCCAGCACTTCGCGGTCCATGGGGTCCATGCCGTTGAGCACTTCCTGCACGCGCGTCTGCAGCTCTGCCCGCATGGCCGCCTGGCTGGCCGAGGTCAAATGGCCCATCAGTTGGGCCGCCAGCGACACTGACGAGGCTTGCGGCAAGGCGCCGCGATAAAGCGATACTTCCTGGCCGGCGTCGCGCATCTGGGTGCCGAGGTGGTGCCGATGCAGGTCGATCAGTTTTTGCCCGGCCAGAAAGCGCAGCCACAGGAAAAACGGCATGTCCGGGGCCTGGCTATACTCCGGCACCCGGCGGGCATAATCGATAAAGGCCTCCTGCAGCACGTCGGAGGGATCGACCCGGCCCTGGAGCCGGCGGTCGAGGCGCAGCCGCACGATTTGCCGCAGCCGCGGGCGGTGCCTCGCGAACAACTCGGCCAGCGCCTCGGCATCGCCGGCGCGCACCCTTGACAACAGATCGTTGGTGACGGAGGAGTTATCTTTCATTGCATCTACAATACTAACCGGGAAGGGAGGGCGGTTGTCCACAGAAAATAGGAAAAATCGAGTATAATAGCCGAAGCGTCGTTTGTCACCATTTTCGCAGAGCAATGCCATGCCTATTCACGATTGGACACGCGTTGATGCGGGCCTATTCCACCACTTTCACCTCTGCTGGACGGCCGCCCTTTGTGAGGCCTTGAATGCGGGAGGACTTCCCGCTGATTACTTCGCACTCGCCGAGCAACGGATTCAAGGCCCCATTCCAGACGTATTGACGTTGGAGTTGTCGGCAGACTCCGAGAGCGGAACAAACGGCGCCGGCGGCTTGGCAGTGGCCACGGCTCCTCCCCGCACTCGCCTGATCCGCCGGACCGAGGCCGAAATCTACGCCGGCAAAGCCAACCGCATCACGGTCCGGCATCGGCACGGCGACGTTGTCGCAGTGGTCGAAATCGTCTCGCCAGGCAACAAAAGCAGCAAAGCCGAGTTCCGCGCATTTGTCGAGAAATCGGCCGAGTTCATTCGCCGCGGAATCCATCTGCTTGTGATCGACCTTCTGCCGCCAGGCAGGCGTGATCCGCAAGGGATGCACAAGGCCATTTGGGATGAGTTCGAGGAGGAGGAATTGACATTACCCCCCGACAAACCGCTAACTCTTGCGTCTTACGATGCCGGCCCGGAGCATGTCGCTTATGTCGAGTTTGTCGCGGTGGGAGATGTGCTGCCCGCAATGCCGCTCTTCTTGAAACCGCAAGTCTACGTTCCGGCTCCGCTGGAGGCGAGCTATCAAACTGCGTGGAACGTTTTTCCGAACGCATTGAAAAAACTGCTGGAAGGGCCGAAATAGCAGCAGGCACGACTCCGCGTGCCGTTTGAGATCAAGGTAGTAGGCACACTCCGTGTGCCGTTTGCGATCAAAACGGCACACGGAGTGTGCCTACTACTATAAAAACAACCCCTGGCCCGGTTCGGCGTCGCTTGCTTTGCCCGGAGCAATGTGCCGCCCGTTGGCCAGGGATTGTACGCTTGAGAGTCGGGAGGCGGCAGCGTTCAGCCTCCCGGCCCGCGGTTGCGCATCGCCTTGAGCTGCGTGCGCTGTTCGTCCGTCAGGATTTTGCTCAGCTTGGCGTCCACGTCGCCTTGCAGGGCTTCGATCTGCTTTTTCTGGTCGCCGGTGAGCTTCAAATTGTCCTGAACAGCAACCGGCAGGATCGTGCCGGGCTGGAAGGCGCCGCCAAATCCACCAGGACCACCGGGGCCACCAGGGCCGCCTTTGCCGCCGCCTGGACCACCAGGGCCGCCTTTTCCGCCACCAGGCCCGCCAGGACCACCGGGGCCGCCTTTGCCACCGGGCCCGCCCGGCCCACCCGGACCGCCCTTGCCTTTCTTGCCCTTGTCGTCCGGGCCGCCTTTACCGCCCTTGCCACCACCGTCGGCGGCCAAGTCGGCAACCATCTTCTGGGCCAGCTTCGTCACGTCTTCCTTGGTGAGCACGCCGGTTTTGTTGGTGTCGGCCTGGTCGAACAGACGAAGCAAGCGGCTGTCGGTGATCTCCTCGCGTGTGATTTTGCCGTCCTTGTTTTTGTCGAAGGCCATCAAGCGGGTGATGATGTCCTCGACCATTTCAGCGTTGGACTGGCCGCCGCCTTGGTCGTCCTTTTTGCCCTTGGGCGGCTGAGCGGGATAGACCGTCGCCGCCACGGCCAGCAAAGCCGTCAATACCAAGAATTTGCTATACAAGCGCATACCAATCGCCTCGCTAAAGTTTGATACCAACCCGAAGCGTAAGCGAGGGGCTTTGAATTACCTCGCTCACGCTTCGGGTTAGTGTGATGTCAGCCCCAATCAATCAGCCCCAATCAATGCGTATGTTCCGGCTCCGGCGGCGTCACGCCGATTATAATGTCAAAGGTGGCCTGCAACTCCCCGATCCTGGAATCGGCGATCGGCTGGAAATCCACCATCACCAGCTCGCGGTCGAGGGGATTGCGGATGTCGCGCAGCACGCCGTCGCCGCGGTTCTGCGGGTGGCCGTTGATGAATAATTGCGTCGTGAGCAGCTCGCGCCCGCCCTTTTTGACTTTGACGTGAATGTGCGGACATCGGCCGGGATACGGCACCGGCTTGAGCGTGCGGAAAAAGTATTCGCCTTTTCGGCCGGTCGCACAGCGGCCGAAACCCTGAAAATTGGTGTCCCGCTGCCTCTGGCCGCTGTCGGCAGTGTGCAGATAGACGCCGCGATTGTCGACCTGCCAGATTTCGACCACCGCGTCGCGGATCGGCTCCCCGGCTCGCGACAGGACCCGGCCCGTCAAATGGGTAATATCGCCCACGGCCGGCGTGATCGAGTTGTTGACGATGAGCAGATCGTTGTCGGTGTCGAGCGGCAACCGATCAGGATAGAACGGTCCCTCGGTCAGGCGCGGCGTCCGCGACAATTCCTCGGCAAACACGCCGGGAGTCGTGAAGGCCAGGGCACCAAGCGCCAGGCCTCCGCGCAAAATGGATCGCCGGCTCACAAACGGTTCAAGCGGCTTCATCGGTAAATCTCCATGGTAAAGGGCTCTATTAAAGGTACTGCGACCACCCCGCTGCTGTGGACACAAATTGTTATACGCCCCCGTCGTAGAACGGAATTTATTCCGTTCAATGTGCGGCGGAACGGAATAAATTCCGTTCTACGACGGGGGGAACGGAATAAATTCCGTTCTACTCGAGGGTGGCGCGCGGTAAAATCCGGTACGCAAGCCTTGCCGGCGGGTTTAACAACTGGGGGACTTACCGCATGAGCGTCACCGAGCAAACCGCCTGCCTGCTCGACCGCCTCCGCGCTGGCGACCACGAGGTCCTGGGCGAGCTGTTCATGCTTCACCGCGACCGGCTGTGGCGGATGCTCTACGTGCGCCTCGATCGCCGGATTGCCAGCCGCGTGACTGCCGACGACGTGCTCCAGGAAACCTTCCTCGACGTGGCCAGCCGGATCGAGAAGTATCTCGCGGAACCCGAAGTGCCGTTTTACGTTTGGCTGCGTTTCCTGGCGATCCAGCGCATGCAGACGGCTCATCGCGCCCACCTCGGGACGCAGTTGCGGGACGTGAGCCAGGAGGTGTCGTTCCCGGCGTCCGCCGAGTCGATGGCGGGCCAGCTGGTGAGCCATATGACTTCGCCGAGCCACGCCGCCATGCGCCGCGAGCTGCAGGAACGACTGCGGGCCGCGCTCGACGAGATGGACCCGCTGGACCGGGAAGTGCTGGCCTTGCGGCATTTCGAGGAACTGGGCAATGGGGAGGTGGCCGAGATATTGTGCATCAGCAAGGATGCCGCGAGCAAGCGGCATATTCGTGCATTGCAGCGGCTGCGCGATATTTTGGATCAGCGTCCATGATTCGTCGGCGGGTGCGGCCTAAGAAGAGGAGAAAGATTAAGATGAGGATTATGATTAAGAAGAGGATTAAGATTACGATGAGGATTAGGAGCAGGATGCCTCGGACCGAAATCGGTCATACTCTTACTCTTAATCCTGCTCTTAATCTTCTTCATAATCTTAATCTTCATCCTGCTCCTGCTCTTCTTCCGGTGAGCGATCAGTGCAGCGCGGAGGGGTTAACGCGATGGACAACCTGATAAACCCGACGATCCTGGTCGACGAACTTGCCGAGGATTTCGCCTGCCGATGGCGGGCTGGCCAACGGCCGTCCGTGGACGAGTACGCTAACCGGTACCCTGAATTGGCCGACGAGATCCGCTCCGTCCTCGGCGCCGTGGTGATGATGGAGCAATTCAAGCCCCAACGCGAGGACGACACGCCGGCTCCACCTAATGAGACGAGTGCCCCGCGGTTGCCTGAGCGCGTGGGCGAGTTCCGCATCGTCCGCGAAATTGGCCGGGGCGGGATGGGCGTGGTCTACGAAGCCCACGAAGAGGCACTCGGCCGGCGCGTGGCCATCAAGGTCATGCCCGGACACTTGCTGGGCGACGAAAAACTCCGTTCGCGGTTTCGCCGGGAAGCTCAGGCTGCCGCCAGGTTGCACCATACCAGCATCGTGCCCGTTTTCGGCGTCGGCGAAGAGGACGGCCAATGCTGGTACGTGATGCAGCTCATCGACGGTCGAGGGCTGGATCGGATCATTCGCGATGCTGTCGCGGGCCAGGCCTTTCGAGGATTGAGTCAACGCGAGTTTTTCCAAACCGTTGCCCGCATCGGTTTTCAGGTGGCGGACGCACTCGCCTATGCCCATGCCCATGGTGTGCTTCATCGCGACATCAAACCGTCGAATCTGCTGCTCGACGGCTGCGGGGCCATCTGGGTCACCGACTTCGGCGTCGCCAAGGTGATCGAGGGTACCAACCTGACGCGGTCGGGCGATCTCATCGGCACGCTCAAGTACATGCCGCCGGAGCGGTTCGCCGGAGTGTCGGATGTTCGCGGCGACGTCTACAGCCTGGGCATGACGCTTTACGAGTTGGTCACCCTCCGCTCGGCGTTTCCCGACACCAATCCGCAGCACATGATCCGGCTCATCACCGAGGAATCGCCGCCGCGGCCGCGCAAGATCAACCCGGAGATTCCGAAGGATCTGGAAACGATCGTGCTCAAGGCCGTGGCCCGCGACCCGGCCCATCGCTATGCCACACCGACGGATCTGGCGGAGGATTTACGCCGCTTTTTGCACGACCGGCCGATCCTTGCCCGGCGGACGGGACCCGTGGGGCAGCTCTGGCGCTGGAGCCGACGCAATCCCGCGCTGTCGGCGGCAAGCGCAGCTGCCTTGTTGCTGCTTGTCGCCGTCACGATTGTCTCGCTCGTCGCGTACGCCCAGACGGCGGCGGCCAACCGCGACATGGAAAAGGCGCTGGCGGCCGAGACGATCCAGCGCGATCGCGCCGAAGCCGCCGCCGCGCTGGCGCTCGATGCCCTGAACAGGACCTACGACCGCTTCGCCCCGACGCGGCTGGTGGTGGTGCCGCCCGCGGCCAGCGACATCGGCATCGACTTGCCGCCCCGGCCGCCGGCCATGCAGCCCGAAGCGGTTGCCTTGCTGGACGACTTGCTGCGCACTTACGAGCAGATCGCCCAATCCGGCAGTGAGTTTCCCAGGTTGCGCTCACGTCGCCGAGGCCAACCACCGCATGGGCGACATTCGCCGACGGCTTGGATGGTATGAACCCGCGGCGACGGCTTATCGCAACGCCATCGGCCTCTACAAGCAGATGCTGGCTGAATCCGAGGACGACCCAGTTCGCGTCCAGCTGGCCCGGGCCTGCAATGAGCTGGGGCGCACGCTGCGGTTGCTGCGCCAGATCGACGAGGCCAAGCGGATGCACGAAACCGCCATCGCCACGCTTGCCGAGGCCACGAAATCCTTCGCCGACCGGCCGGCCTGCCGTTATGAATTGGCTTGTTCTTACTACGAGCTTAGCCTGCGCGACATGTTTCTCCAGGCCGGACCAAAAAAAGATGGGCCGGGGCCGCCCGGAAAAGGCAAACCGCCAGGGCCGCCGCCAAAATCCAAGGGCGAGGGCGAGGGACCCGTGTGGCGGGCCATCGATCTATTGGAGGGCGTGATCCGCGAGTTTCCGACGGTGCCCGAGTACCGCCATCTGCTCGCTTGCTGCTACCGCGAACTGCCGCCTGGCCGGCCCGGTGGCGGTCCGATGCCTAAAATGAATCCTGATCGCGCGGTCGAGCTGCTCCGGCAACTGGTGGCGGAATTCCCCAACGTGCCCGATTATCGTCTCGACTTGTGTGAAGCCCTGGCGAGCAAAGGACCGCCTGGCCGGGGCCGCGATGCCGAGACGTCGTTTGGCGGACGCTTGCAGGAGGCCATTGCCGAATCCAGGAAGTTGGTGGACAACTATCCCACAGTGCCCGAATACGCCGCCGCCCACGCCCGTTACCTCGACCGCCTTGGCATGAATTTGTTCGAGGCGGACAAGCTGGAGGAGGCGGAAAAACAACATCGCAAGGCGGTGGCGGTGCAGAGAAAGCTGGTCAAGCAGCATCCCGGCGTGGTCGTCTATGACCTGTGGCTGTGCCTCATGGAACGCTGCCTGGGCCGGACGGTGGGCGCCCGCGGAGCGTTCAAGGAGGCACGGGAGCTGCTCGAAGGTGCCACCAGCCGCGTCGAAGCGATGTGGCAAAAAGATCGGCGACTCGAGGGTGTGCGGCCGTTTTTGGGCTTGGCCTATCGCGACCTGGCAAATGTGCTGGAAAAGAGCAAGGAGCCGGCGCTGGCATTGGCGGCACGGGCCAAGGCTGAACAGTTTGAGGGCAAGGCAGGGCGATGATTTTTATCACGAAAGCACGAAAGACGAAAGCACGAAATAGGGAGAAAAATTGTCAAACGTATTCGAAGCGCTGTCGGGCATCGTCCAGTAAGGCTTCCCTTCTTTTTCGTGTTTTCGTCTTTCGTGCTTTCGTGATTCATTTTTCAGGGAGTAAAATCCGCTCCCCGTGACAGTATCTATCAGAGCATCGCACCGCTGACCTTCGAGGCACCATGGCATTCCGCCGCCTTACCAAGCTTCTGCAAGACGTCCGCCGCAGCGCCATCGCCAGCGGGACGGCGCCGATCACTGACGGCCAATTGCTCGCCATGTTCGTGGAAACCGGCGACGAAGCTGCATTTGAAGCATTAGTGCGCCGTTATGGCGCCATGGTGCTGGGCGTCAGCCGCCGTTTGCTGCGGCATGCCCAGGACGCCGAGGATGTCTTCCAGGCCACTTTCCTGGTACTGGTCCGCAAAGCCGCCACGCTCAAGCGGCGCGAGGGCGTGGGCAATTGGCTTCATGGGGTGGCGGTGCGCACCGCGCTGCAGGCCAGGGCCAGGGCGGCACGGCGGCGGCTGAAAGAATCGGAGGTCCCGCCCATGGCTGCCGAGGAGTCGAGTGCGGAAACGGCCTCCCAGCGCGAATTGCACGAGCGGCTCGACCAGGAGCTGGGCCGATTGCCGGACAAATTCCGCGAGGCGATCATCCTCTGCGACCTCATGGGCAAGACGATGCGGCAGGCGGCCAATGAATTGGGCTGCCCCGAAGGCACCGTTTCCAGCCGCCTGACGCGCGGGCGAGAAATGCTGAAGAAACGGCTCACGGAATGCGGGACGAGTCTGCCTGGAGCGACGGGTGCCATACTCATGCCCGAGGTGGTGCCGCCGGCGCTCGACCAGCGCCACGGTCAAGACAGCACTTTTATTTGCCAAGGGAACTATCACGGCGGCGGGCGGCCTTTCGCCGAACGTTGCCGCTCTCGTACACGGAGTGATGAAAACCATGTTGCTCACGAAAATGAAAGTCGTCATCGGGTTGGTAATCGCCGTCTCACTGGTGGGCGCGGCTGCCACGGTGATGGCCTGGGGACCTGGGAAAGGTGAAGGACCGACTCCCAAGGAACGGCCGGCCGCGAGTTCCGGCACGGTTCAAGCCGGGCCGGCCAAAGCCGAAGTAGCCGGCAGCATGGGTCAAAAAAAGGATCCGCTCCTCTACGGCGGCAAGGATTTCAACGCGTGGCGGGAAACGCTGCTGACTGATCTCAAGCCCGAGGTTCGCGTCGAGGCGATCAATGCCCTCGGCGCGTTTAGCGCCAATGGCTATGCCGAAGAGGCGACCACGGTCATACTCGATGTCATGAGGAAGTACGATTACCTCACTTACGACAGCGAGGATGGAAAGGTCATTCAAGCTGGTCAAAACGCACTGGCAAAAATAGGGCCAACGGCGATAGTTACCCTTGCCAAGGAGCTGAGCAGCAACAAAGTCGCAGATCGCCGTTTCGCCATTGACACTCTTTCAGCCATGATAAGGGGGTTTCCCAAAAAGACTTTCCCTTTGTTGTTCGTTGCCCTCAAGGATGACGACCCTGGCGTGCGGTTTGCTGCTATTCGTTCGATCGTTTTCCTCAGTTCGTACCATGAGGGCTTCGTCGCGTCGCTAACAGCCGCTGAAAAACAAGGCATTGCCGTGCCATTGGTGGAGCAGTTTGGGTATGCCGATTTGGGTGAAATTGCTGCCACGGCGGTCATCGCGCTTGGCCCAGAAGCAAAACTCGCCGTGCCATCGCTCAGCAAGGCACTGAAAAACAAGGAGGCTGGGGTGCGCAAACTGGCCTACTCCACCATTGACAAGTTGGGATCAGTGGCGTTCGAGGGCACCATACCCGCGATGATCGCCATAGTGAAGGAAGACGTTAATACCGAAATCCGTACTAACGCGATTGACGCCCTGGGCCGCATTGGCCCGCCAGGCAAGGATGCCGTGCCGGCTTTGATAAAGCTCGTCGTGCAGCACCCAACAAACCAATTGGGACAACACGCAGTCGTTGCCTTGGGAAAAATTGGGCCGGGCGCCAAAGAAGCCGTGCCTATTTTGATTGCGTTGGTCAAAGGTCGTGCCGCTGGCCCTGCGGGTGGGGAGGCCGGTAGAGGAGCCGTTGTCGCCTTGGGAAAAATCGGGCCAGCAGCCAAGGAAGCCGTCCCGGCGCTCATTGCGGAACTCCTGAGGAGCACGCCCGACAGCCTAGGCAAAATTGGGGCGAAAAAAGGTGGTGCCATTGGATCGACGTTCATCATTGCTGCACTTGGCGAGATTGGCCCGGCAGCCAAGGAAGCGGTGCCCGGCCTAATTCGATGCCTCCAAGAAGACACCAAAGGGAACAACATGGTGGCGGCAAAAGCCCTTGGACAAATGGGTCCGGAAGCCAGGGAAGCGGTGCCCGCGCTCAAGGGGCTTTTGGACCGCACTCCGGAACACGGCACCATCCAAGACGAAGAGCTTCGCAAGACCGTGATCGAGGCCTTGGAAAAAATCACGCGGTGACAATTGCAGTTCGCCTTCCCGGATGCATTGCTTTTTTCATGCGTCAGGTTGAGACGGAAATGGTTCCGGCAGCCTTTCAGCCACTGCCCGTGAGTGAATTCGCTGGTGCGTGCCTGGCCGCGGCAAGTCGAAGGGCGCCGGAATGGCATCATCCAGCCAGGGCGCGTCCGGCAGGCGCTCGGCACCGGCTCGGCCTTCGACAAGCAGTTGCAGCGTCACTCGCACGCGCCCCGGCGGCATTTGCGGCGGCGCGTCCAATTCAAGCGTCCCATCCGGCCGCAACAGCCCGTCTACAACGGTTCCCATCGGTGACATAATTTTTTCCTCTTGCTGCAAGTGTACCAAAAAAACTGGAAGTTTGCCAGCAACTGCTATGATGATGAAGAGGAAAACCGATCCGTTAGGAGTTGCAATGATGCCAATGACCGATCTAGCCGCCACCGAGTGTCGTGAACTTCCTTCGGGCCGTTCGGTGGTCCTCCGTATCGGCGACCAGCACGAGGAGCTCGAAATCCGCTCCCCGACCGGCGATGTTGAAGTCTGCATCCACCTCACCGACGCTGGGCCGGTTGTCCATCTTCACGGCGCCCGCCTGGAACTGGATTCGCCCGAATCGATCGCCGTGACCTGCAAACGCTTCAGCGTGGATACCACCGAATCGACCGACCTGCGCAGCGGCGGCGACATCAATATCAAGGCGGACGGCGACATCGACGCGCAGGGCAAACTCGTCAAGCTAAACTGCTAAACCCCGGCATGAGCATTCCCTATCCCGGCCTGACCTCCGCCGAAGTCGCCGAGCGCATTCGACTCGGCCAGGTCAACCACGTGCCGCGCTCGGCGTGGAGGGCCTACGCCGGCATCGTCTCGCACAACGTCTGCACCCTCTTCAATGCGATGGTCACGCCGGCGGCAATCGCCCTGTTCTGGCTGGAGAAATACCAGGGGGGCATCGCCGTCAGCGCCATGGCCGTCGTCAACTCCGCCGTCGGCCTGTTCCAGGAGATCAAAGCAAAACGGCACCTCGACAAATTGGCCATCCTGATCGAAACGAAGGCCACCGTGCGCCGCGACGGGCAGGTGCTGACGATTCCGGCCGCCCGGGTCGTGCTTGGCGATTTGCTGGTGGTGGTCAACGGCGACACCATTGTCGCGGACGGCACGGTGATCGAAGCCCGCTTTCTGGAAATGGACGAAGCACTGCTCACCGGCGAATCCGACCCGGTGCGGCGCCAGGCCGGCGACAAGCTGCTCTCGGGCAGCTTCTGCGTGGCCGGCGAGGGCAGCTACCGCGCGGACAAAGTCGGCAACGAAGCATTTGCCAACAGCACGTCGGCGACCGCCCGCAACTACCGCTACACGCCAAGCCCGTTGACCAAGACAATCAACCTGCTCATTCAAGTTCTCAGTTACACGGCGGTCGGTTTATGCCTGCTTTACTTGCCGCTCTTCTGGCTGGGCCGCACCGCCGAGGACGAATTGATCCAGAACATGGCCGCCACCATCACGTCGATGGTGCCGCAAGGTCTGGTGCTGACGGCGACCATCGCCTTCACGCTGGGGGCGGTGCAAATGAGCCGGCGCGGCGCGATTGTGCAGCGTCTCAGCGCCGTCGAGTCGATGGCGGCCATCGACGTGATCTGCACCGACAAAACCGGGACGTTGACCACCAATCAACTGCGCCTCGACCAGTTGCGAGCGGTGGATGGCAGCAATGAAATCGAGGGCAAACGCTTGCTTGGCCTGTTCGCCTGGGCGACGCTCGACCAGGCCAACAAGAGCGTCCAGGCGTTGCGCGCCGCCCTGCCGCTTGCGCCGGTCAATGCAATCGATCAGCTCCCGTTCAAATCTCAAAACCGCTACAGCGGCGTGCGAATCCGCGAGGGCGAGGGCGAGGGCGAGGGCGACAGCGAGCTCGTCGTCGTCCTCGGCGCCCCGGAAGCACTCCGGCCGTTTCTCTATCCCGGCATCAATGCCGGTTGGCAGGCCACCTGGCAGGAATTGCTGCCAACGGGTCTGCGTTTGCTGCTGTGTTGTGAAGCCGTCAAATGGCACCCGTTTGACGGCACGCTGGACGGTTTTGAGCTGCGGCCGCTGTTGTTCGTGGCCCTCAGCGACGAGCTGCGGCCGGAAGCGGGCCACACCCTGCAGACCCTTTCGGGCCAAGGCATCGACTTCAAAATCATCTCCGGCGACAATCCCGAGACCGTGCGGGCCACGGTTAGCCACCTCAACCTTCCCCTGGCTCACGAGCCCGTCGTCACCGGCGATGACCTGACGAAGGCGGCCGATCCCGCGGACATGATCCTGCACCGCGGCGTCTTTGGGCGCGTCAGTCCGTCGCAAAAAATGCAGATCGTTCAGACCTTGCAGCGGCTGGGCCGGCACGTCGCGATGATCGGCGACGGCGTCAATGACGTGCTGCCGATCAAGACGGCCGACCTTGGCATCGCCATGGGTGAAGGCAGCCAGGCCGCGAAAACCGTGTCGAGCCTGGTGCTGGAAAACAACAATTTCGCCTTGCTGCCGGAAACGCTGGAGGAAGGCAGAACCATCATTCGCAATCTGCGCCGCTCGGCCAAGTTGTTTCTGGTCAAAAACGTCTATTCATTGCTGCTGATTTTGGCCTACGCCTCGGGGATTTTCGGCGTGCCGTTTCCCTATGAACCGCAGCAGGTGACGCTGCTGAACTGGTTGGTCATCGGCATCCCGGCATTTGCGATCGCTCTGACGCGGGAGCGTTCGCGGTCGGCGACGAAGCCGCGCTTCCTTCGCGAGGTGGGTTGGTTCGCGGTGCGCACTGGGCTTATCTTCGCGGGGGCGGGGCTTACCGTGCTGCTGGTGGCGGTGCACACGTTGGAATGTGATGTCAAAACACAAAGGACTTTGCTGCTCTCGGTGCTGATTTTGTTGGGCATCAGCGCGATTGCGGGCGCTGGGCGACGGCGAACCCGAGCGGCTACAGGGCGATAGCCGCTTTCGTTGGCTGGGTGCCGCTGCCGTGCCCGTTTACCTTGCTTGCATGTATGTGCCGCTGCCGGCCGCTTTTTTTGAGTTGGAGCCGTTGACTGTCGCTCAGTGGCTGCTGGTGCTTGGCGTGGCGCTGCCGGCGGCGGGTTTGACGTGGCTCGCTGACAGTAGGTCCCGCCTGCCGGGCGGGACCTGAAGCCACCAAGAGCCGAAACGCCAATGGGATTTCGCTGATTCCTGACGCTTCAGGTCCCGCCCGGCAGGCGGGACCTACTGATCGCTATCCGCTATCAGGCAATGATCGTCGATCATGACCGACGCGCCACGCTGGATGAAATCGACCTCGACCAAGAAGCGGTTGCCGGACGCCGTGCGCAAGATTTTCCCCTTGAGCCCGGTGAGCGGCCCGCTTTTGATCTCGACGGCGGAGCCCGGCGCGAGGCGGTCCTCGGGAGTGATGGGCGCACCCGTGGCGATCAGGTTGTAGACCTGGCGGAGATCTTGCCAGAGGTGCTCCTGATCGCCGACTTCCAGCGTGTGCACGATCCGGTTGGTCGTCAACGCCGCAACCCGCTGTTCGCGGTTGGCAAGCAGGAACAGGTAGCCGGGAAACAGCGGCACATACGAGGTCATGTTGCGGTTGCGCACACGCAGCCGTTTGGCGATGGTCGGCAGGTAGAAGGGCACGCGGTGTTCGAGAAGCTGCCGTGCCAGCGCTTTTTCCTGACGAGGCCGCGAATGCAGCACCCACCAGCGCTCTTCCTGGGTGAAGGCGGCCGCGCCGATTTGGAACAGATCGGCCGGGAAGACGTTTGGTTCGGGAGCCAGCAAAGGCATTTGTCGTCGCCTCAATGCGGAAATGGGCTACTACCTGTTATTTAGGATATTGCTTAAGTGCTCCGCCAAGTAGGTCCCGCCTGCCGGGCGGGACCTTGCGCTGCCGGCACCTTCGGGTGGCCGTTTGGTATTTGTTGATATCCTGGCTTAAGGTCCCGCCCGGCAGGCGGGACCTACTATCATATCCACATGCACTCTTCTCCTTCACCTCTGCGTCCAGTGTGGCTCGTCCAACTCCCAATTCCGCCGTTGGGCCCTGAGCCGATCCGCGGCAACGTCCCCCTCGCGGCCGCCTATCTGAAGCTCTGGGCGCTGGGCAAAGGCCTTGATTGCCATTACGACATCCGCCTTTTTCCCACGACTCTGGCAAACACCCTTGGCGATCGCGCCCTGGTTGCCGACCTGGCTGCGCGCGAGCCATGGCTGGTCGGCTTCACCTGTTATGTCTGGAACATCGAACGGACCCTGTGGATCGCTCGCGAATTGAAACGACTCTTGCCGCGCGTCCGCATTGTGCTCGGCGGACCGGAGATCACGCCGGATAACTCCTGGGTGCTTGCCACCGCCGATTATGACTTCGCCGTCATCGGTGAGGGGGAACAGACCTTTACGCAGCTTTTGCTTGGTTTGCTCGACGACGAACGAGTGCCCGAGGTGCCCATCGCCGGCCTTTATGTGCCGCCGCAGACGGGGCCGCGTTTTGACCCAACCCGCGCGCCGGCCTTCCGCACGCCGATGCCGGATCTGAACGCCCTCGGCTCGCCCTATCAGGCCGGCATCCTGGATGTCGCCGACGAGCAAATGCTGCTCCTGGAAACCATCCGCGGCTGCCGGTTTCAGTGCAAATTTTGCTATTATCCCAAGGCCTACGACAAGCTCTATTTCCTCGATACGGAGGCGGTGAAGCGCGAGCTGCTCCACGCAAGCGAGTGCGGCGCCAAGGAGGTGGTGCTGCTCGATCCGACGCTCAATCAGCGGGCGGATTTCGCCGATTTCCTGCGTTTGCTCGCCGACGCCAACCCCGGCCGTCGTTTTCGCTATTTCGGCGAACTGCGGGCCGAGGGCATCAAAGCCGACACCGCCGCCTTGCTGCGCGAGGCAAACTTCACCGAAGTCGAGGTCGGCCTGCAATCGATCGGACCGCAGGCCATGAACCTGATGGATCGCAAAAACAACTTGCGGGCGTTTGAACGCGGCGTCCGCGCCATGATGCGCGAGGGGATCAAGGTCAAGGTCGATCTGATCGTCGGCTTGCCGGGCGACACGGTGGAATCGGTGCGGCAGGGCATGCGCTATCTGCATGACGAGGGGCTCTATTCCGATGTTCAGGTCTTCCACCTGTCCATCCTGCCCGGCACGGCGTTTCGGCACGAAGCCCAAGCCCTGGGTCTCGCCTTTCAACCCCGGCCGCCCTATTACGTTCTGAAGACGCCGACGATGGCCGTCAGCGACATCATGGGTCTTTTGCAAGAGGCCGAGACCTTGTTCGACGTGGAATTCGACGCCGCGCCGCCCCCAATCCTGAATTTTTTTGCCCCCCATGTTTTTGCCACGGAGGGTGCTTGGCGCATTGATCTCGATGCCCCTGCCGAGGACGTGCCGCTTGGCCCCCGAGCGCAAGCCTTTACTCTTTGGCTAACATCGGCCTGTTTTTCCGCCCGCCGAGCAAGGGCGGAAGCGCTCGTGCGCCGTCTGCTGCATGACAATCCGTTCACGACGTTGCAAATCGTGCTCGAGCCGAAGGGAATGACCGCCGGGGACATTGAGCAAACCATCGATGTGGAAATGCTCGCGGCGTTGCTGGCCGCTTGTCAGGAGCAACCGACTTACCTGGACAAGTACTACGCGATGCATCCAGGCACAACCAGCGGCGCCAAAAGGCTGGTTGTGCTGCTGCCGGGGGCGATTCGCGACCAATTGTCGTCGGCCTGGCTAGAGGGGTTGGGCGAATGGGCGTCAGTGGCCTGGACGGTGGACGACGCTGCCGAAGTAAAAACGAAGAAACCTTTCATGGTTTTTTCTTGACAGCTACTTTTCTTTCGCGGGACAATAGCGAACAATGACGCTCAAGGACACGTGAGCGGCACAGGCTGGAAGCCTGTGCTACTTGTGGCACAGGCTTCCAGCCTGTGCCTTATTGGGCTCTTGGCTGGCTTACAGGGTGTGGACCAGGGTGTGCCTGTCCACATGTTTTTTCCGGTGTTCACATTCTGAGGAGTGCAAAATGCGCAGACGTTACATGGCGGTGCTCGCGGCGGCGGTGGCTGGAGTGGCCTTCGCGGTGTTTTCCACTAGCGATGCCAGCGAGCCGCAAGCCGGCAAAAAAGGCTCCAATGTCCAGGATGCCCCCAAGGACGTGAAGGAATCGTCCGAGGGCAAGTTCATCAAGGACTTGGAATTGGCCCATTCGCTGGTCCATTATGGCCGCAGGGAGAAAAACGCGGAGGCGATCCTGCTGGGTGCCCAAATCATCCACAAGACGCCAGTGAGGGTCTTGGAGGCCCATTCCGCCCTGGATGGCGACAAAACCAAGATTGCGGCCGGCAAGCATGGCATGGATCCCAAGGAACTCGTGGCCGAGGCCAAGAAATTTGCCACCAACCACGAAGCGGAAATGATGGTGGCATCCACGGAAAAAATCCTGCAGGAACAGGTCCGCGGCGCGGTCAAGGGGCCGGCGGTCGGCGCCTATACGCTGCCCCCGGGTCGATCTCTGCTCTTCGATCCGATCGATTTCCGCGCCAATGAGCTGGCCGTCGTGCATGTCGATCTGGGCGGCATCAATGGCCGCATGGTCCTGGAAGTGATCGACCAAAACGGCAACGTGGTCAAGCGCGACAACGTGCCCGGCAACTTCTACCGTTGCGAATGGGTCCCCGCCTGGGAAGGGCCGTTCCGCTTTCGTTTGACCAATACCGACACCATCACCTTGAAAATCGGCATGGCCACCAATTGATCCGGAGCGATCATGGAATTGGTTTTCCGGAAGCTGCCCCCGGCTGAGTCCATCAAGCCTCAGCCGGGGGAAATCTATTTAGTGCCGGCCGCTCCGGAACAACGGCATTGTCGCGATCTTGCGAAATTCGTCCTGGAAAAAGGGACGACCGGCCTTTTGCGCGCTCCGGGCACGCTGGAGCGCATCGTCCTCGATTCCGATCCCAAGCTCGACGACATGCTGGCCTCCCTGTTTGTCGAGTTTCAGCAGCGGGGCGAAACGCTGCCGGCTGGCTGCAAGCTTTTTGCCGAATACACAGGCCGATTGCGCCAGGGGTTCCGCCCGTCTGGTCTACCGCTGGAGGAATCACTCGAGGGGATGTACCTCGCCATTCGTGGCAATGCGGAAAAATCGCTCAGCGATCCCGAGACGGCCCGCCACTTTCTCGCCGATTGGGCGCGCATGGCCGAGGTAATTTTGACCGCGGCCAGGGAAGGCAAGGACCCTTTTCAGACCTCGCTTTTTGGGTTTGCCCCTGGCGCTGGCGGCTCCCCCACCAATCCCTTGCGTACCCTCAATCGCGGCATGCCCAGCACCTTCATGGGGCCGGGTTTCCTCCGCGAGCAAGCGTTTCTCGCCAAGGATCTCGACGTTTATCGCCAGGATTTCTCCCAGGGCGAGCAATGGCAAGTCCGCCTTCCATCTGGACCCGCAGTAGCGCAAGCACTGCTGCTCCGCAAGCCCAAGAGCCTGCTGTTCAAATACTGGACGCGCAGCCCGGGTCCGCCCCCGCTCGGCGGTCCCTATCACTTTCTTGCGGTCACCACGGGCAGCGGCCAATGGGTGTTTTCCATCGACCCCGCGCTGAAAGTCTCGCTGCAGCCGTTGGCCCAGGAATTGCAAAACGCCGAGCGCCGCCAAAGCCCCGCCAGGGCGGACCAGTATCCCTGGTTCGACGGCAAAGCCTTCGACTACGCGTTGGTCTCCGCACCGCGAGGCGGCACGCATTTGCCGGAGAAGACCGTCCTGCGCGTCGTCGCCAAATGGTGCCGGGCGCGGCCGGTCGACAGAAACCGCAAGCTCCTGCGCCGGGCAGTCGTGGTCGGCTGCATCGCGGCGGCGATTGCCCTGGCCCTGGTTTTCGCTAGACCGTTGCTGGACCGGCCCGATACCGCCGCCAGCGACGCCAAGTCCGGGAAAGCCAACATCGTGCATGACTTCCACGACCTGTACGTCCTTTCCGTGGGTGTCTCCGATTACCAGAATATCGAAAAACTGACCACGCCCGCCAAGGATGCCGAGGCGGTGGTTGCCGCGCTGGGCAAGCTCCAAGGCGGCCTTTGGACCAAGGTCGCCACCAAGGCGCTTATCAACGACCAGGCCACACGCGACTGGATCATCAATTATGGCCTGAACACCTGGCTGCTCAATCAAAAAACGACCAGGCATTCCCTGGTGATCGTCACTTTTTCCGGCCACGGCTTCATTCAGAAAGGCACCAAGCGCTATCACTTCGCTCCCCAGGATTACAAGCCGGACAGCGAGGGCACAACCGGCATTTTCTTGCCTGACGTGCTGGGCTATCTGGCCCGTCTGCCCTGCCCGGCCGTGTTGGTGCTCGACACCTGCCACAGCGGCGCCATCGACGACAGCACCGAGGACGACGCCTGGAAAATGGTCCAGCGCCTGGTGACGGCCTCCAGCAACAACAACGGCCTGGTGGTGATCGCGGCCTGCTCGAGTTATCAAAAGGCCAACGAGACCACGCGCTGGGGCCACGAGGCGCTGACGCTGGCCTTTTTGGAGGGGATCGAGGGGGCGGTACGCTACAAAGACAAGGATCTGGCCACGACCAAGCTGCCGAGGCCGGGGCGAAACAACACGGTGAATCTTCAGGATTTGACGCGGTATATTACGGATCGAGTGGAGGTGCTGTCGTCGGAAATGTCTTCGGCTCCGGATCGACGGCAGGCGGCAAGGACTTACTGGACGGATAATATCGCGCTGGAGCAGATTCCGATTGCGACTTACGCGAAGTAGGTCCCGCTTGCCGAGCGGGACCTGAACTTACCGGCAAGTAGGTCCCGCTTGCCAAGCGGGACCTGGGTTATCCGGCACTAAGGTCCCGCTCGGCAAGCGGGACCTACAAAGCGAGGTAGTTATGGCACGTTGGACTGCGGCATTTATCGCCGGCGTGGCATTAGCAATAGCACTCCCCGCGCCGGCAGCGGCCGAGCCTATCCGCTTTTGGAATCAAAACGCCGAACTAACCATCGGCCAGGTAAGCGATCAAACCGTGCGGATCGCCGTAGCGCCATTGGACGACGCCGGTAAGCCCCGCCAAAGCTCGCCTTCATCAGTGCTCATTGACTATCCTCACGTCGTCAAGCTGCGTCTGCGCGACTTGGGAGGCGAGGCGGGCGTCAGCTGGCGCAAGGTGACCGTCCTGGTCAAGCCCAGCCCCCTGACAATCACGATCAAGGGACCCGACGGCAAGGAGGTTCAACAGCTAGTGCTCAACGAAGACGGCTCAATGGACTTCCGCACCGCCGGCCCTGTCCTGGGCCTCGGCGAGGGTGACCGCCAATTCGACCGGTCCGGCGGCCAATTCCCCGCTTACAACGCCAAGGGCGGCTTCATCAATGGCCAGGTCGCACCGTGGCTGCGCATCCAGGGGGCCACGATTCGCGATCCGTTCCTGATCGGCACTGACGGTTGGGCCCTGTTTGTGCATCGCCCCTTCGGCGAATTCGACCTGCGCAATGGCAAGGGCCGTTTCGTGCCGCCGCAAAAGCAGCCCGCCGCGACCGAGCCGCTGGAGGTATTCGTCATCAACGTCGCGGAGCCCGCCGTTGCCCTGGCGGAATATATCAAGCTGACCGGCAAAGCCGTGATGCCGCCCAAGTGGGTGATGGGCTACATGCAATCGCATCGCACGCTTGCCGGGCCGAAGGAGCCGGTGGAGATCGTGCAGACGTTCCGCGACAAGAAACTGCCCGTGGACGCCGTGATTTACCTCGGCACCGGTTACTGCCCCGCGGGCTGGAACGTCGACAACGGTACGCTCGATTTCAATCCCAAGACCTTCGACAATCCCGCCCAGAACATCAAGGCGCTGCATGACGTCAACGTCAAAGTCATTCTCCACGTCAACCAGGCTCCCCGGAACATGTTCGGCGCTTCGGTGACGGAGAAATCCGATTCGAAGATCCACATCAGCAATTATTGGAACTGGCATTTGCCCGTATTCAACCTGGGCGTGGACGGCTGGTGGCCAGACGACGGCGACGAGTTACTGCACGAAGCCCGCCTGGCCCGGCATCGCTGCTATTTCGAGGGTCCGCTCCAGGTTCGCCCCAATGAGCGGCCCTGGAGCCTGCACCGCAACGGCTACGCTGGCGTGCAGCGCTATGGCGGCTGGATCTGGAGCGGCGACAACGACTCGACCTGGGCGTCGCTGGCCGCCCATGTGCCGGTGGGAATTAACACGTCGCTGAGCCTGACTCCCTTTTGGGGCACCGACTGCGGCGGCTTCGTCGCCACCAAGGAATATACCGGCGAGCTTTACGCCCGTTGGTTTCAGTTCTCGACGTTCAATCCGCTGATGCGCTCGCACGGCCGCATGTGGAAGCTGCACCTGCCCTATGGCTGGAACACCGGCGAATTCGGTCCCCTCGAAAGCCCCGCCAAATCGCTGCCCGACAAGGCGGAGCTGCACAATGCCGCCATCGAGCCGATTTGCAAGAAGTACCTGGAGCTGCGTTACAGCATGCTGCCCTACAATTACACGCTAATGCGCCAGGCCCACGACACGGGTATGCCGCCGATGAGGGCCTTGTGGCTGCATTATCCCAGCGATGCCGAAGCCGTGAAGCTGGGCAACGAATATCTCTGGGGCCGCGATTTGCTAGTCGCCCCGGTGGTGGAAAAGGGGGCCAAGGAGCGTGCCGTTTATTTGCCTGCCGGAGATTGGTACGACTGGTGGACCGGCAAGAAGATCGCGGGCAAGCGGTGGATCAAGCGGCCGGTGGATTTGGAGACGATGCCGCTTTTTGCGCGTGCTGGAGCGATCGTGCCGCTCGATCCGGTGCGGCAGTACACGGGCCAGGCGGTGTCGGAGCCGACGACGATCAAGGTTTATCGCGGGGCGGATGGGCTGTTCGTGCTTTATGACGACGATGGCAAGACGATGGAGTATTTGAAGGGGCAGGGAAGTTGGACGAAGATTACCTGGAACGATGCCGCTAGCCGGCTGGTCATCGAGCCGGAGGCGGGGAAGTCAGACCAGGTCAAGGAGCGGGCGTTCGATGTGCTCGTGTTACCCGACGGGACGGGAAAAAGCGTGGGTTACGGCGGGAAGCGAGTCGAGGTCAGGTTTTGATGAAATACCGGACGCCGCGTGGTACAATGGACCGCGTTCTAATCGTGGCTGATGAAAAGGTGAACAACCATGGTGACAATAACTTTTCCAGACCGGGCAACGGCGAAAAAAGCCGTGGGTTTCTTGCTGGGCAGGTTTTCGGGCAGGCTGCTGAAATCCGGCGAGTGTATTGTACCCGAGGCGGCCCTGGAAGCGCTGGCCCAACGCAATTTTGTCTTTACCGTACTAGGAAGGGCCACCTATGCCCAGCAAATGGCGGCGATTCGAGGTGCTGATCCCGCTCCACTGGAATGACGGGCAGGAAATACCGGTAAGCTCGGAGAATACGAAGCTAGCGCGGATGGCATCCTCTATGAGGTCGATTCTGATTATCGAAAGCGTGTGAATGCAAGACGGCGAGAGGAAGAGAAGGGCTTTGGTCCTTCTTTGCGCAGGTTGAGGCTGCAACGACAATTGAAGCGGACTGATTTCCCCGGTCTTGCGCCGAAAACCATTGCACGCATTGAAAGAAATGAGATCGGCAAGCCTCATGGGAAAACACTGAGCATCCTGGCTTCGTGTCTGGGAGTGATACCGGACGAAATCGAGACCTACTAAACGTCCGTCAGACAAAACCGAATGGCAAGTGGCACGACGCGAAAACCGTCAGGGTGCGCTACCCCGCCCTTAGATTTTCCCCGGCGGGTGTCTCGAGTACGAGTAGGATAATGCCCGAATGGCATCGTGTGCGTGGTTCTTATACAACTTCTTGCAGTCCTCCGGCAGTGCTGAGCGCTCAATCATTGAATCCACCCCGCTTGCCTTATCGGTAAACGCTTGCATGCTGCGCCTTGAAGCGCATTTCACGAAGTCCCAGGCGCGTGGCCAGCTCCCAAAAATCGTCGTAAGCGTAAAAGGCATTGGCCTTAAAACTGTCCGTCTCGATACCATCCTTGAAAAGCGCCAAGGCCGTCCGCTCCTCGTCCGGCACATGCAGCCGCGTGTTCAGCAGGTCATACGCCGGCGTCAGGGTGTAATCGCCGTACTGGTCATTGCGGATGAGCGAAAAGCTTTTTAGATGGGCATCGCCGTTGTGGATGAAATAATTGAAAACCACCAGCTGGAAGAACCTTTCGATCTCCACGGGGTGGGCTGCGACGTGCTGGCGAATAAGGTCGCCAATCTCTTCGTAGGACAGATCATATTTGTAATTTTTCCCATGAATCTCTTCGCTTCGGCTGGCAAGCTGAGCAAAATCTTCTTGCAGGGAGCGCGATCCGTCATCCTGGACATCGAAGCGGCGAACCAGGTAAGCTGGCTCGCCGTCGTCAAAGGCAACCAACGCATTTTCGGCAACGGAGATGCCAAAGAGCTGCCGCGCGATTTGCATGGTCAAATGCTCGTTGATCGGCACGGCCTGCAGATGCTGAAATTCGCCGTGGGGGATCGGCTTGAGAATAAACTGGCCGCCGCTTTCCGTCATTTCCAGGCGGTTGCCGCGCAAGGCGAGCGACATTTTTGTTTGAATGCCCGAGATCGACAGTCTCTCCGCCGTGACTGAGAGTCTTACTTGATTGTAGGTGGGGCGAGAAAAGCCCAGCACATGGGAAACGCGTTTGCCGTCAAACAATCTTTTCCGGCAGGGTGGACAGTAGGTGTCGTGTCCTTCCTTCAAGCATCCGGGACAGTTGCTCATGGGGCTTCCTTCACGGTGACGGCGCCGATCGTTTCGACGGCGCAAGTCTTGAGCAGGCGGGTGAAATGATCGTTTTCGTCGATCCTGAGAATCCGGCATTGCAGCGCCTTATTTTCTCCCTCGGCCAGCAATCCGAAGAAGAAGGGGAACAGCACCGCCGATTCGAAGGGCGCTTCTTGTTTGGGCAATGACAAACTGATGGCCGGACAGCGTCGGCCGCCAAGGTAGTCGGGCAGATATTGAAAGCGGTAACCAGCGGGGATCTTTTCCAGAACTCCCGCAAGGATACCCCGGCAATAGATGTTAGCTCGGCTCATGGCGCGATCGCTCGATCAAGGTGAGTTCCATGCCAAGGACATTGGCAATTTTGGCAAGCTGGTTGATCGTGGGATTTCCCCGACCATTCTCGAGGTCGGTCAATCCGCGCAATGTCACCCCGGCCAACTCCGCCAGGTCACGCTGACGGAGGCGCAGGAATTTGCGCCGGGTGCATAAGTGCTGGCCTATTTCGGGGTTCGTCATCGCTTTAGGCGCATCGCAGTGCGCTTTTTTGCACGTTTCCTGTTGGGAATTACCAGTTTTGATCAAAAAGAGCATTTTAATGCACTTCTTGCGCAATCATATGCCGGTAGACTCCGCTTGTCAAGCGATATGCGCAGTATAATGCGCAACATCGTTGCATGACATAGAAACCCGACTGCAACCAGCGAGGTGAGCGGCGCGGCGGCGTAAGCCCGCCGTGTGAGTTGTGCTAACGGTACGAAGCTCCTGAATGGCGTCAAACACGGCGGGCTTACGCCGCGCCGCTCACAACTCGCTTGGGCCACTGGCAGGTTGCCGCCCGCGGCACCTGTCGAGTCGAGGTCGAGTTTTGATGAAAAACCGGACGCCGCTTGCTACAATGCACCGCGTTGCAATCGTGGATCGAGATCAAGTGAACTACCATGGTGACGATAACTTTTCCTGACAGGCAAACGGCGGAGAAAGCTGTGGGGTTCTTGTTGGACAGGTTTTCGGGAAGGTTGCTGAAATCCGGCGAGTGCATTGTCCCTGAGGCAGCCCTGGAAGCGCTGGCCCAACGCAATGTCGTCTTTACCGTGCAAGGAAAGGCCACGGATGTCCAGCAAATGGCGGCGATTCGACGTGTACAGTAGACGGGTAATTGACCAATGGCACTGCGTCAAACTGCAGAGGTACATGTGAAATGAATGCTTCAGAGGAGGACATCCCGACAAACCTCATGGGTAAAATCAGGGGCTGTGCGATTGACGCCCTCAAGGTGCTCGGCGATGATTTCACGCAGGCCGATCCAACGACTGTCGTCAACGCAATCGATGACTTCGCTTTTCGTTGGCAAAAGGGCGATCGGCCACCTACCGATGTTGTGGAAGATGGCCAACAAGCACGCCTAATATTCGGAAGCCTCTGGGGCGAACAGCTCGTCAAACAGTTTGGATGGCAGTGGGCCAAGATTACATTCCACGATCATAATGACTCAAAGGCGTTCGGTGTATTTTCACCAGATCGCTCGCTGGCGATTTATCCTCTTGACTTCATGTTGGGTTGCCTTCATGACCCAGGCATGGACGTTACGGTCATGCTGTCCTTCAACATGCTAAAGGCGGGAACCATCCCCAGGTTCGAGCCGAAAAGCTACACCAACGTCATGGAAGGTGTTCGTCGGATTGTGCCGAGAACGTAAAAGAGGACATCGTAGGAGCATCCCCAATTATAAAACACCCAATTCTGGAAGTGACGTATCGGCAAGGCAAACCTCTCGCGGCTTACTTGTATTTGCCCAGGCTAGACCTTCAAAAACGAGTCTTCCCATGTCATTGGCTTGCCGTCTAGCTCCATCGGTTCCCCATCGGTGTCCTTTGGCCCTGAATCGTCCAGCACAATCTCCATGACTGCCGTCGAGACCTGTGCTTGCAGCTTCTGCAAGCCTTTGTAGGCTTTTTGCAGGGCCGGGCCGGTCGTCAACGCGCCGGCACTGAGGCTGTTCAGCGGTTGGTTGATTTCGGTGCAGGAGTCCATCAACTGTTTTTGTAGGGGCTTCGATTTAACCTTGGTCAGCTGCTGGGCGACCTCCATGACCTTGGCTTTGATGTGGCTGACTTTGTTCCTGACATAAAGCGCCTCTTCGAGAGTAAGCGTTTGCAGGGCCTGGTCGCAACCCGGCAGGTCGGCGACTTTCAGCGCGGCCTTGGCGTCCTGGCAATAGACCAACCACTTGTTGCGGATAATGTCGACCGGTTGGCTCTTGGCCAGGACCACGGCAGCTTGCAAGCGCGCTTCCATTTGGGCAATCCGGGAATTCGGTCCTTGCTGCGTGCGCTCCTGCTCCAGATCGAGCTTGGTTTTTTGCAGTTTGGCCTGGTTTTCCAAGCTCTTGAGCAACGCCAGGCAGGGATCGATTTTGCCCTGGATGCCGAGGTTGTCCGCGTCTTCCAGTCGCTTTGACAGGTCGACACGAACGGGATCGGTTGGGGGCAACGCATTCAGCGCGACCGTTGTGGTGTTCTTTTGGGTGGCGATTTTGGCTAGCGAAGAATTAACAGCATCGGCCTGGTTCTCGGCCTCGAGGACCAGGTCGGTGGCGGCTTGCTCCAGGTCCTTGAGCGGCTTGCCTGTCGGCTTGGTGGTGGCTTCTTGCTGGAGCGCTTTGCAGCGTAGGTCGAGCTGGCCCTTGACCTGCTGATCGCCGATGCCGGCAATGATGGCCGCGGCTCGTCCCAGGTCCTTTTCCGCGGCGGCCTGCCGGGCCGCTACAGGGTCTATGCCGTCGGAGGCTGTGCTGTTGGCCTCGAGCTCCTTGGAATCCCGCAAGCCGGCCAATGCCGTTTTCAAGCCGTCTGCCCGGTTCGGGTTGACGGGTATGCCGCGGGCCTTGGCTTCGGCAATGCCCCCCAGCTGTTCCAGGGCGTTCCATTCGTTGATGACCGCAATCTGTTCGTCCACGGTTTTCGCGGCCAGCTTGGAAAATGCCTCCGCCGCCTTGTCGAGTTTGGTGGGATTGTTAGCGCCGTTGATTTGCGTCAGGTAGGCCTGCAGTTTTTGGTCCGGCCCAAGATTGGCCGCGTTCGGAATGACCCCGTCCATGTCGTCCTGTTCATATTTTTCCCAGGTGGCGGTGCGTTTGTCCTTGGCGGTGTTGTCGGTGATGGTATTCAGCCCCAGCGCGCCGGCGTTTTGCTGGACTTTGTCTTTTTTCATGGCCGTCCAGGCACGCCGCACCCGCTCCCAGCGCAATCCGCACGGCAGTGAATCGGGGTCAAAGTCCAGTCTATTAGCCTGCCTCAGTTCCTGGACCTTGGGAGTGATCGCCCGCAGGATGACGGGGTTGTCGATGCGCCCGTTGACGATGGCAGGCATGCGCCGCAGATTTTCATTGAACCAGGCCAGTTTTTTGTCCGCCGGCAAATTGCCGGTGCCGGTGGTCGGCGAATGGTAGTAACCGAGATCGCTCAGCATCTTGATCGCGACGTCGGGTGGAATGTCTCCCAGCTCCAGCACGGCTTTGGCTTGCTTGTTGTCCACCGCTTCCTTGACGAGGCGGGCGATGACGGCGTCTTCCGTGTTGGCTGGGGCCTGGAAAATCTCGGCGCCGTGCTCGATGAGCAGGTCGTTGATCTCGGCCTTGGACAACTTGGCGGGTGCGGCAACCTTGAGCAGCATCATCGAGCGCTGCGACATCATGATCGATTCGTCGCTGAGCATATCGACGGCGCCGCCGTGGATTTTGCGGGTGGTTTCACGGGCCTTGGTCAGGTCGCTGGCGACATCCTCGGGTTTGAGCAGCTCGATTTGCTTGATCATGTCATCGGAAAACGGCTCGTTGAATTGCGGCGCCTTGCTCACCAGATGGTTTTTCGACTTCATTTCACCGCGGCCATTGAGGAACGCCGCCAGCGGCGGCATCGACTTGCCGTGATCGATGGGCAACAAACGGTTCTGGCCGTTTTGGTCCTTCTTGACCAAAATGTTGCCACCGTGGCGGTCCTGGTTGAGCGTGATGAGATCCATCATCGCCATCTTGTCGATGTCCTCAGCGGGCACGGTGGCGTAAAATGCCTCCGGGTCTTCGGCGTCGAGGTCACGCAGGGCGCCGTCGTTTTCCAACAACATTTGCACCGAGCCGAGCCGCAGTCCGCGCGGTTCGCCGACGACCTTGCCTTTGCTGTTGGGCAATTTGCGGTTTTCCACGGGCACCATATGGGTCTCGGCGACGCCGAGGTCGACGCCCATCGACTTCTTGATTGAATCGCTGAGCGCCTTGGCAGCCATTTCGCGGATGGCGCCGCTGCCCTTTTCCCAGCCTCCGCCCAGGTCTTCCTCGGCGTCGGCCGGTTTGAAAATGAGCACGTTGTTGCCGGTATCCGAATGCTCCACCATGTAGGCCCCATTGACGCCTGCCCCTTCCATCGCGCCCAACGGCTTGGCCGCGCCCTGGGGACTTTCCTCGATGATCGTTTCCGCCATGAGCGCGAAAAGCCGCTCGTCCTTGACAAGTCGGTCGTCCTCGCTCCTGCTTGGCATCTTTTCAATGTCCTCGCGTGCTTCCGCCAGACGCAGCAGTTTGAGCCTGCGCAGGGCATTTTGGGCAACCTCCAATTTGGCCTGAGTGCCTGGATCGCGCTTTTGCTCGGGAGTGTATTCCTCCTCGACACGCTTGATATAGTCCAGGCATGCCTTGCTCATAGCGATGCGGAGATCGCGATTGTCGCGATCCCCTTCTAGGAGCTTCAAGGATTTGAGCACCTTCTTGAAAGACTTGCCGAGATCGACTTTGCTTTGTTTGAGCCCAATCATCATCTCGTCGTAATCGCCCCTGGCGAACATGGTGGCTTTGGCGTTGGGCAAGGTGGCGTCGAGGCGATCATTGACGGCTTGGCGCTGCTGGGATTTGTCGCCGATGGCCGTCCGGAAAAACCCATCCTTGGCATGTTTGGCGCGAAACTCGGCCATCAGCTTTTCCAGGTCCGCGCAGCGCTGGTTGGCGGCGTTAAAATCCTTGCGCGACGCGAGCTGGGGGATTTCCAGGAACGGAGCGCTGGTTTTCGACGCGAAGATATTTGCCAAAAAGCTTCTCCCCAGCAGGGTGGAAACGGATTGGCGTTCCGCCATCAACTTGCGAAGGCGTTCCTTGAGTGTGTCGCCATCGATATCGAAAAGCCGCTCGAAAAAGGCGTTATCCTCTTCCTCTTCCTCGTCCTCATCTCCTTTTTCGACCTCTTGCTTCTGGGCATTTTCAGCGGCTTTCAGCGCCAACCCGGCCAGTTTCAGCATCGAGTTCAAACTGGCCTCGCCATTGGTCACTTCCCCTTTCTCGGCGGCGCTCTTGGCAGCTTCAAATAACTGGGTCAGCTTGCTGGCAATTTTTGTGTCCACTTTTTGGATGGTGTCCGCGTAGTAGGCCTCGCGGCTTTTGATCTTTTTCTTGAGTGCCTCGGCCAGGGCCTGGTTATCGGGCTGCGTCTTGGGCTTGCTGTCCTGGTTGGGCTTGCCGTCCTGGTTGTCGAAGGCGCCATCGTCGTCGCTTTCAAGGAGCTTGAGCTGTTCCTGTGTCGGCTGGTCCAACGCGGATTCTTCGACACTTTCTTGTTCGGCAAATTCCACCGTGTTGTAGTCGAGAAGGCTAACGGCGAGCGTGAGCTTGAGGTAGGCCGCCGAAAACGTGGCCAGCCGCTGCGCGTTGGGATCGGTTTTCTTGTTGGCCTTGAGCTTCTTGTGATACTGCTTCATGTTGCGCAGCACGCCCTTCTTGGTATCCACAAAGGGTTTGCGCTGGTCGTCCGGCTCTTTCTTGGCGATGACCTTGAGCCGTTTGAGGCCCTGGTCGATTTTGTAGTGGAGCTGCTCCTCGTCGCTCTTCGCATTGGGCGGCACTTTTTGGTAATCTTTTTTGGCCTTTTTGAGCAGGATGCCGATCGTGCCAGGACTTCGAATTGCCATGAGCCAGCCCCTTGGTGCGGATATTCCCTGGAATAATGCGGGTATTCTAGCCGTTGAAGACGGGACAGGCAAGCAGCCGCGCTGGGGGCATTACGACGAGCCAGGGAAAAGCAGATTTTGATGAAAAAACGGACGGCGGTTGCTACAATGCACCGCGTTGCAATCGTGGCTCAGGTATGCCCAGCAAATGGCGGCGATTCGAGGTGCCGATCCCGCTCCACTGGAATGACGGCTAGGAAAAGCTCTTCCGACTTTTGCGCGTTTTGCTTGCCGTTACGAGCGCTGGAAGGGTTTTTTACGGGTTCCTCTTCTCTGTTCCCGACCCACGAGCTTCATTGCCGGTTTGGGGAAATCGCTGGCCTTTCGGTTGGATCAGAGAAGAGGAACCCGTAAGCGTGCCCGTGACTGCAGTTTTGACCGTTGGCGTTCTCGGCTCGAAACAAAAACAAACGCGCAAGGGTCGGCTGACCGCTTTGACCTGAGGATCGGCGTGCGATACATCGGTACCAATAGAGTGATTCATGTGGGAGACAGTGTGCTATATGCCGGCGATCCTGGCGTCGTCGTTTTTGTCATCGACGACGACAGTTATTCGGACCGCTATACTAAAGGATCTTGGTCGTATTTGACCAAAGGGTTAGGCATAGAGTTGCAAGACAAGGCGCAAACGCTGTACCATCTGGATGCTCCCGACGAGGATTTGGAGCCTGTTGCTTTGGTCAAGAGTCAACCAATTCCGGCTCAGAATGCCGGTTGATAAGGAACATCCCCAATGACAAAACACGCCTTTCTGGAAGTGACGTATCGGCAAGGCAAAACCACTCGCGGCTTACTTGTATTTGCCGAGGCAATCTGGGGATAAGAGCTGCCGGACTTTGGAGTGCGAGCCTAGTCTTATGATTGACTACACCGCCGATGGCCGAGCAATCGGCATTGAGATCACATCACCGGGCCGCGTCTCCGTGGAAAGAATCAATCGCGCATTGGCGACGGCAAAACACCAGCCCATCGCCGCAGCGGATTTTTTCCCCTCGTGGCCGCTTGATCGCGACATCGTGGCCCGCCATTAAGGAAACAGCTTATGACTGACCAGTCCATCAAGTTCACTTCCGAATCGAATGCTCCAAGGAAGTCCAAACTCACCTTGAGGTTTTGGGCCACCGCTATTCTCGGTCTTGTCTGCTGTGGTGGTCCTGCCGTCTACGTCGTTTGGGTGATCGCCCACACCATGCAGGAAGGGGCCAACATTCACCGTGCCCATATCGATGTCAAAAGGCTGGAAAACGCAGTGATTAGTTATCACACCGCGCGGAACAAGTATCCCGATAATCTCCAACTGCTGACCAAACCCAATCCCATTGACGGCAGCCCTGCTCTTTTGGATGAAAAGGGTTTAATCGACCCTTGGGGCAACCCCTACATGTACGATCCGGCCAAATTCAATCCCAAGAGGAGTGCCGCGCCGAGAATTTGGTCAAACGGTCCTCCCATTGGCCCTCCCATTGGCAATTGGTCCGCCATTTGGATTCGGGGAGTTGACAGGCTCGCCGAGAGAGACGAGCAGATAGAATTGCTGGAAAACAAGGCAAAGTCGATTAAGGAGCAGCTCGCCGACCTTTGGAAAAAAACAGAGGGGCTGACTGGAGAAGAAAAGGCTCATGGGCAAAAGGAACTTACCGAATTGAATGCAAATCACGAACGTGTTGAGCAGCAGACCAAGGAACTCGATGAGGTAAATGACGACAGGTTTGAAACCTTCAGACAGGACCTGTCGAAAAACCTCGATGGCATGGAAATGAAGATCGCTAAATGGAAGGCCAAGATGAACCAGAAATAACAAACCGAATGTGAAACAGCGCACGCTGCCAGTTCTTGAGCTGATGCTACCGTCGTTTCGAGATGTCTTTGCGCCTTTGCGTCTTTGCGCGAGCTTTGGACGAAAAATGCTTCTCGCGCAAAGACGCAAAGGCGCAAAGAACAGTGCCAATGGTGGGTATCCACAAATTTGTCACTTTTTGAAAAAAGTCGAGTTTTCGTCGTTGCCGGACTCGTAAGCGATAGCTGGCATTGCATTTGTGCTCTTGGTACCCCGATGCGCATCTAAGAGGGGAGACGGTGCAAGTTTGCAGGTACCTGTGTGTGGGGGGCTGCAAGAAACAGCAATTCATCGGAGGTTTGCGGTTGGCAGCCGTGCAACGAAACCGTTGTTAGCCGATTGCATCTGTTAGCGTCCGATAGCATCCGTTGTCAAAATGCGTTCAGGGGGGTCTGCCATGGTCTGCAATGCAACGCATTTTTGGATTGTTCCCGGGGTCAATAACCGCGAGGAGTTTGCACCAATGAAGGGCATCGCTTGGATCGTGTTATTGGCGCCTGTCGCGCTCGGCTCTACTTGAATGCAGGAATCGCCGTCGGCAGCCCAACGCGCATGAAAAAGCGGGCAAACGCTTGCGAGAAATGCTCGCGGTAAGGCGACTGCAAACGCCAGCGAGACCCGAGACCTGTGGCATGCTTGCGCTGATAGGGCAGCGGCAGACTAAAAATTTGGCGGAAATCAGCGACGAGGGCGTTTCGGCCAGCGTCCGCGTTCACAAAAGACCCCAGCATGTGCAATCCTTCGCGTCTTCCCTGGCCCACGCTTTCCCAAAAGCCGCGTCTGGCATAATCGGGATTGAGCTGTTCCCATGTCGTCAGGTCGGCAATCGGACACAATGCCGCGAGCTGGATCTTTTCGTTGGCGAGGTCGCAACTCTGCGTCACGATGATCAGATTACTTTGCCCCACCGAGATTTGAGGTTCCGCGGCCGATGGATCGAAATCGGCACCGACTACCGGTATCCAGCATCCCGGCAAATAGTCGCCCTGCTCCAACAGTTCGCCCTGGACGGCAATCCAAAACGACATCACTTCTGCTCCACGTCATCCGGCTCGATCGGGTATGGAATCGGGCCAAAATCGCCGGCACGTTTAAGCCGGACGCGAATCGTCTTGCATTGCCGCAATGGCAGCGGCTCGTAGCCGGCTTCCTCATGGAAGGCTTCCTCCTCGGTCGGCAGTACGAGCGTGACGCGCTGATGTTCCGGCAGATCGACCGGTACCAACGGGCGAAAGACGCCGTTCTCGAACACCGCTTCGATTTGTTCCCCAAACATCTCGACCTCCCTTGGCGACCGACGCTTCGATAGAACCATTATAGCAAGGCTTTGTCCGAGTGGTCATGATTTGCTGTGGGAGTTCAAGCATCGGCGGTTTCGTCTCAAAAAGCCTACCCCCAGGCGTGATGTGAGACGCATTTTGCAGGAGTTTGCACAAATGAAACGCATCGGTTGGCTAGTGCTAGTGGCAGCGACCGCGCTTGGGTTTGTTTGTCCCCAGGCACCCACTCAACCCGCAAAGCCCGACGGCGGGCCAGTCAAGCTCACCGCCGACCTGGTTCGCGGCCTCGAGCTGCGCAATCTCGGCCCGGCCCACAAACCCGGCCGCGTCGGCGACATCGTCGTCGATCCGCGCGACGCAAAGGTCTGGTACATCGCCACCGCGTCGAGCGGCCTCTGGAAGACCACCGACGCCGGCACTACTTGGAAGCCGATTTTCGACCATCAATCCACTTACTCGCTCGGCTGCCTCACCCTCGATCCGAAAAACCCCGACGTTGTCTGGCTCGGCAGCGGCGAAAACCAATCGCAGCGCAGCGTCGGCTTCGGCGACGGCGTCTACAAAAGCAGCGACGGCGGCAAGACCTGGAAGAACATGGGCCTGGCCCAATCCGAGCACATCGCCAAGATCGTCATCGATCCGCGCAACTCCAATGTGGTGTACGTCGCTTCGCAAGGTCCGCTTTGGGCGGCGGGCGGCGAGCGCGGGCTTTACAAAACGACTGACGGCGGCCAGACGTGGAAGGCAGTCCTCCAAATCAGCGAAAATACCGGGATTACTGACGTCGTCATGGACCCACGCAATCCCGATGTGCTGATTGCGGCGTCATATCAGCGGCGACGCAATGTCGGCACATTGGTCGGCGGCGGCCCGGAAGCGGGCATTTATAAATCGACCGACGGCGGCGCCAAATGGGACAAGCTCGCCGACGGTCTTCCCAAGGTGGACCTGGGCCGGATTGCCCTGGGCATCTCGCCGCAGCAGCCGGATGTCGTCTATGCCCTCATCGTGGCGGCCAAGCAGGAAAGCGGCTTTTTCCGCTCCGCCGACGGCGGCGCCACCTGGATTAAGGGCAGCGGTTACAAGGTCGTGGACCCGCAATACTACGGCGAGATCTTTTGCGATCCGCACAAATTCGACCGCGTCTATGCCGTCGATGTCAACATCCAGGTGACCGAGGACGGCGGCAAGACCGTCAAGGCCGTGGGCTGGAAAATGCACTCCGACAATCACGCCATCTGGTTCGATCCCGTTGACGCCAATCATCTGCTGGTGGGCAATGACGGGGGCCTGTACGAGAGCAAGGACGCCGGCAAGACCTGGCGGCACTTCAACAACATGCCCACGATTCAGTATTACCGCGTGGCCGTGGACAATAGCCTGCCGTTTTACCGCGTCTATGGCGGCAGCCAGGACAACGGCAGCCACGGCGGCCCGTCGCGGACTGTCAAAAGCATCGGCATCGTCAACAGCGATTGGTCCGGCTACGGCGGCGGCGACGGCATGCAGCCACGCGTCGATCCGGAAGACCCCAGCGCCGTCTACAGCATGTCGCAGAACGGCGCCATCAGCCGCACCGACAGGACGACTAACAGCAGCAAGTCGATCAAACCCGCCGGCGGCGGCAAAGGCTCCGGCGTTCGCTGGCACTGGGACACGCCCTTCATCATCAGCCCGCACAACGCCAAGCGGCTTTACCTGGCCGGCAGCGTCCTGTTCCGCAGCGACGACCGCGGCAACAACTGGTTCCCGGTCAGCCCCGACCTGACCCGCAAGCTCGACGTTTTCAAAATCCCGGTCATGGGCAAGCTCTGGGGCAAGGACGCCGTGACGCGCAATCTCTACACCACGGAGCTGAGCGTCTGCTCCGCCATGACGGAATCGCCCGTGCAAGAGGGGCTGCTCTATTGCGGCACCGACGACGGCCTGGTGCAGGTGAGCGAGGACGGCGGCAGGAATTGGCGCAAAACCGAGGAATTCCCCGGCGTGCCGGATATGCCGTATGTTTCCGCGTTGTGCGCCTCGCGGCACGATGTCAACACCGTCTATGTCGCGTTCAACAACTTGCAGCAAGGCGATTTTAAGCCCAATGTCCTGAAGAGCACCGACCGCGGCAAGACCTGGACATCGATCGCCGCCAACCTGCCCGAGCGGGATTGCGTCTGGTGCCTGGCGGAGGATCACGTCAACAAGGATCTGCTGTTCGCCGGCACAGAGTTTGGCCTGTATTTCACGGTGGACGGCGGCAAGCAATGGGTGCAGCTTCGCGGCGGTGTGCCGACGATTCCATTTCGCGACATCATAATCCAGCGCCGCGAGGGTGACCTGGTTTGTGCCACCTTTGGACGCGGGTTTTTCGTTTTGGACGACATCGCGCCATTGCGGCACCTCACGCCAAAGAACCTGGCCAAGGAAGGTGTCCTCTTCCCGGTCCGCAAGGCATACAACTTTAAGGAGCAAACCAAGGACGTGCTTGCCGCAGGGAGCTATGCGGCAGCGAATCCGCCGCGGGGGGCGGTGTTTACGTATTTCCTGCGGGAACCTTGGGCTAAAGATGTCAAGGTGGTGCTGACAGTCACAGATTCCTCTGGCACGATGACACCGATTGCGGGCACTAATTCGCCAGGTATTAACCGAGTGAGCTGGGAGCCCGAGGTGGTTGGTAAGGCTGCCCGTTTTCAGGTGAGCCTGGGGAAACAGGTCGGCACGACATTGACGGCGATCGGCGAGAGCCAAAGTTTTGAAGTGGTGCCGCTGGTTGGTGGTGGGATGGGCACCAAGAAGTATTGAGAAACAGGAGTAATTATCATGCTGCGAGGTCTCTCCAAAATACGGCTCGAATCATTGCTTCTCGCCGCGGCCGTTGTGTCGGCCGTGTTCCTTGCCCGCGTCTGCGCCGCCCCTCAACAGGCGGTCGACCTCGACCTGTTCGAGGGCCGCACCGACATCGGCAAGGTGAAAATCGCCGGCTCCGCCAAGTATGACGCCGAAAAGAAAGAACTGAGGCTGACAGGCTCCGGCGCCAACATCTGGGACAAGGAAGATGCCTTCTATTTCGCGTGGCGCAAGGTCAGCGGTGACGTCATCATGGCCGCGGATATCGCTTTCGAGGGCAAGGGCAAGAACGTCCACCGCAAGGCCGGTTGGATGGTCCGCCAGGGACTCGATGCCGATGCCCCCTATGCCGGCGTTTCGGTGCATGGCGGCGACGGCCTGATCACGCTGCATTACCGCAAGGTCAAAGGCGGCACCACGGTGGACATCAAGTCGCCAATCAAGGCGCCGGCTAGAGTGCAGCTCGAACGGCACGGCGACGTCTTCTCGCTGTCCGTGGCCAAAGCGGGCCAGGAACTTCAGCCGGTGGGCGCTTTGACGGTCAAGCTGTCCGATCCGGTCCACGTCGGCCTGTATGTTTGCTCGCACGAGACCGACTTCGCCGAAACCGCGGTTTTCTCGGGGCTGTCGTTCAAAAACGTGAAAACGGGTCAAAAGCGTGTCCAAGAAACTTGCCTGGAAGTTCTGAGCGTGGATACGGGCGAGAGAAAAATCATTTACAAGGAACGGGCCAAATTCGAGGCGCCGAACTGGTCCGGCGACGGCAAACTGTTCTTTATCAACCGCGGCGGCCTGATTTATACCATTCCCACGACGGGCGGCAAGCTGACCAAGCTTGACACGGGCGATGCCACGCAGTGCAACAATGATCACGGTCTATCGCCCGACGGCAAATGGCTGGCGATCAGTCACAGCGTCAAGGGAGCATCCCAGATTTCAGTAGTGCCCAGCAGTGGGGGAGCGCCGCGACGGATCACCAGCGCCAAGGAACCATCGTACTGGCACGGCTGGTCGCCGGACGGCAAGACATTGGCCTACTGCGCCCAACGCAATAAGGAGTTCGACATCTACACCATCTCCGTTGACGGAGGCGAGGAAAAGCAACTGACGACCGCCAAGGGCCTGGACGACGGGCCCGAGTATACCCCAGACGGCAAGCTGATCTTTTTCAATTCCGAGCGCACCGGCGACATGAGAATCTGGCGGATGAACGCCGACGGCTCGGATCAAATGCAAGTGACCAAAGACGCCAATTTTAACGATTGGTTCCCGCATCCGTCGCCTGACGGCAAATGGCTAGTTTGGCTGTCCTACGACAAAAGCGTGCGCGAGCATCCGGCTAACCAGGACGTGGTGCTGCGGATCATGCCCTTGGCGGGCGGCAAGGCACGAGTGTTGGCCACGCTGTTCGGCGGCCAGGGGACGATGAATGTGCCCTCGTGGTCGCCGGATAGCAAGCAGATTGCGTTTGTTAGCTATTTGCTGGTGCAATGACAGGTTGCATCGCGTAACCCACCGAATTGGGGCGACCTGATTATGGCTGGACCAAAGCTGAGCCAAATTTCTGCAACCGACCCAGAATGGGCTTGGTGGATTGATAAGCTTGATTCGTTGGAGAAACAACCGGGTGACAGGACGCCGGAATGTGGTGCGATGCCAACTTGCGAAGTGATCGCAGGCGTTCGGGTCCTTTTGGAACTGCTCCGCCAACAGGGGGCACTACCGACACGCCTTTCACGCTCCGTCATCGGAGGCATTGGGATGACTTTCATCCTTGCTGACCGCAAGGTCTATGTGGAGTTCAACAACAATGGATCAGTCCACGCGCTCTACTCTGACGGCGTTAAAGACCCTAGAGTCGAAGATATTTCGCCGACTGAGATCGGGTATTCTAGGCTCATCGCGGCCATCAAAGCTTACTTTCAGGAGTAGCCCTCCAGCCAAGATGCGCGCGAACGGCAGACCCGAAGGCCCCTATTTTGCGGTCGACCGGTTGGGGTTTGTTGGTTTTATGGTAGTGGGGTGATGTCGCGTTTCAGCGCGCCCCATCCAGGGAGACTCCGGAGGTAACTGTATGCCGAGCCAAAAACTCGGACTTTTCCCGCACATAAGGCTTCGTAATCGCAATCCACCAGCCGCTGCAATGCGGAGATGGTTGCATAGGTGTCGAACCACGGAATGGCAAAATCCCGCACGGAGTCCACAATCATTGCAATGCGATCTGGCAATGCCCAAAAGGAATCCTCAAAGTTGCTTACACGTAGGAACTGCGCACGGTCAGGCACGAGATTATCGAGGTCTACTTGTATCGGACACCGGTAATAAGGGGGCGTGGAATCGGTGCCGCATTCTTTGAGATAGATTGCCAAAATGAAACTGTAATCATCTGCTCCCCAACGGCTTTTCGCGACATGAAAGACTTGGATCGCGCCTTCACCCATTCGATGCCAGGTCATAGCTCGTTTGCGAGGGCGTAACCGCCCGCCCGCTCACCGCTACGCAGCCATTGCAAAGTACGCTTCCCCGGCCACAAGTTCGCGATTTGGATAGAGGCGGGCTATTTCTCGATCTATGCGGTATTGTTGAAATTGGCTCCATTGGTTGCAGGTCCAAACGCTGCGAACATCCAGCATTGCTTGGGCACCCGCCATTGTCCAGTGCATACCTGCCCGCTCCATCCTGTCTTTAATCAGGTGACGGCAAGCCCCCTCAATGATCCCACGGGCTATCGGGTAGCCCTGACGCAAATACTCGTCGTAACGCATACGCTGCCGGTTGGTGTGCAAATAATTGGTGATCCGCGCCAACGCTTTCTTTTTGGCCCCCTTTAGTCCCTTGACTTTGCCGTAGCGACGCAGGGTTCTGATCACCTTGTCGACCTTGCCTTCCAGCACTTCCGTGATCCAGTGCCGCACCGACGGCAGCACCTCCTTACCTTTGACGCCGTAGAGCAGTTTCGCAGCGGCCCACAGCCGTGGCGTGACATGCAATAAATCTAAAATTTGCACCAAGTTCTCCTCGGGCAGATACTTCACGCAGGCTTCCCAGAGTGCTTTCTGGCCATCGCATAGGCTAACCGACGGCCGCTTCAGTTTTGCATTGCGTTGCGGGAATTCCCACCACAACCACCCGAATACGACATCAATGCTGCTTTTGGGCTGCGCCCCTTCCAGAGGCAAACTGGCCCAGATCCGCTTGTGACACGGCTCGGGGCGCGGCGGAGCTTCGTAATCAGGATCACGGAACAGCGCGGCCACCACGTCCGCGGCAGTGCGCACGTAGGGGTCGATCGTGTACACCGCACCGACCGTAGCCATCTTTTTTTGATTGGCACGCTGGCCTTCCGGACGCTCGCCGCCGCACATAGTCGGCGTTCCTTGGCCCCGCATGACAATTCCTTTCTGGTCCGCCGACACCACCACAATCGCGCCCTCCTCCGCTGCGGGCGGAGTTCCGAGCAAATCGCGAAATTCGCCAACGTCCCGCGCCATTTGCCGGTTCATGCCTTCCAAGCTGTCCACCGGCTGGCGGAGCTTGAGCATCCGCTCGATGGTCTCGCTCACTTTGCCGAAGGCTTGCTCCACGGCCAACGATTGATCCCAGTCCTGCAGCAAATAGGAATAGACACCGTCCGGCAATTGCAGGCGATTGTCCAAAGGTACGAATTCCAACGCTTGCCCTTCGCGGCTGCCGTAGACCGTTCTGGGCAGCACGAATTCACCGAAAATCGATACATAGCGGCGGCAATGCAACTTCTCCAAGCGGTGGATGTCCTGACCGTCGGGCAGGGTGATTTGCTCGCCGAGATCGCCCGTACCATGTCTGTCGAAAAACGCCCGCAGGGCTTGGTGACCGGCTTTTAGCAATAATTCCCAGAGCCCCCCTTCCACTTGATGAACGGGCGTCTCATCGGCCAGCGCTTGGGCCAGCAAGTCAACGATCTGTGGAACGACATTTTGCGTCAATTCCAGCTTGAGAACCGTCAGTGAATCTGCCATGCTCATGAGTCAGGCCTCCTTGCGGTGGGTTCGTACAGCTGCACAGCTGCAAACCTATCCGCGGGAGGCCGTTTTGGCTAGACTGCCAAGACCGCAATGCCTTTGGAAATAACACGTTACGCATACGCGGAGGGGCGGTTACGCCCGTTTGCGAAAGGAATGGGCCTTTAACAATGGTGCCAGAGCAGCGCCAAGTTGGCTTTTCGATGGATGCATAATCAAAGCCCCCGACATTGCCAAAGTTATAACTTCTTCTTCACCTCCGCCGCATAAACATGCGTCGGTCCGTGCATATTGGACCGGAACACCACCCAGTTGCCGTCGGGCGTGATCGTCACATTCGGCTCGGTTTTGTAATTGTGCTTGGCCATGTTCACGAGCTTTTCCGCCTTGAACGTCCCCCGCGCCCAGCCGTCCTTGTCTGGTTTGCTGAGGCCTTCTTGCACGTGGAAGGCGTAAATCCACTGGCCATTGGTGCAAACGCCACCTGGCCTGGATCGCCGCCGTCGCCGGCGAAGAGCTTGCCGTCACGCGAGACGTTGTAGTGAACCGACCATTGATCCCGCTCGATCTTGTAGCGGATTTTCGCCCCCGTCTGGATGTTGACGCCGGACACCCAGAACTCCTGGCTGCGCGGCGTTTGCTGATCGAACCAGACTGTTTTGCCGTCGCGGCTCCAGAACTCGTGGCCGGCGATCTCCATGTCCATGGTGCGTTTGTGCATCAGACGCTGGTCGGTGCCGTCTGTCTTGATGGTCCAGACGCGGTCGACTTCGTGCCAGGTGCCTTCATGGCAGTAAAGCAGCATGGCCGGATCGGCAGGTGAGAACTGGATATGATTGAGCCAGGCATATTGATAGCCGACTGTTTTGGACTCGCCGGTTTTGAGGTTGGTGAAAACGAATGCCTGCGACGCCGGATTGATGAGCCGTTTAGCGAGGCCGTCTTCCTTCTTGGCCGACGCCTCTTCCTGCGGCGTCAGGGCAATCCCCATCTTGATTTTGTAGCCGAACATTCTTTCTCGTTGCGGGAGCACCTTGCGCGGCTCGGGCTTGGGAGTGTTGCCGGTGGGGTCCACGGCGTTTTTGCTGGTGACGCAAAATGTCTCGTCGGCATTGATCTTGCCGCTGCGAGCGTTTTTGACCTCGCGCACCTCTTTGGTGTCGACATTGGCGGCATAGATGGCGCCACTCTTGCCGCCCTTGGAAAAATAGACCTCGCGCGTTCTCCAGGCCATGCCGATGGCGCTGGCGCCGGCGACCACCACCTCCGCCTTGGGCGGCTTTTCGCCCAATGACTTGAGATCAACCACCATGATGGCGCCCTTGGAGTTGAAGATCAGCTTGTCGCCTTCCGGTGTGTAGGTGTTGTCATGGAAGTACAGGCTCGAGCCGCCGCCGGCTGGGGACAACCGAATCACGCGGTGGCCGGTGGCGGCGTCAATCCATTCAACCGGCGCTTCCTTGCCGGGTTGGGGTTCGTCGGCCGAGGCGGGGATCAAAATGCAAAGGGCCAGGGCCAACAATAGAAGCATGCGGTTCATAATCTCTCTCCGATCAAACGAGCGCGAAGCCGCAAGCGGCTAGCGATTTACCTTTTTTTCGTATGCTCGAACCACGTCCATCCAGGCCATGCCCTGCGGCACGTTTTGCACCTGGCAATACTGGTCCCACACCGCTCCAAAGGGGGCGGTTTTCAATTCTTCCAACAAAACCAATCGGCCGGTGAAATCGCCGGATGATTCCAGCTCACGCAGCTTCTCGGCTGGCTCCAGCAGGGCTATCAGCAACGCCTTGAGCATACAGCGGGTGCCGATCACCCACGCGGCAATGCGGTTGATGCTGGCGTCGAAATAATCCAAACCGATGTGGACTCGGCTCAGGAAATCACCGCGGACAAGCTCCTCGGCAATGGCCCGCAATTCGTCGGACAGGATCACCACATGATCGCTGTCCCAGCGGACGCCACGGCTGACGTGCAGCAAAATGGCGTCCAGCCAGGTCAGTACCGACGATATTTTGTCGGCGATCCCCTCCGTGGGATGATAATGGCCGGAGTCGAGGCAGAGCAGTTTTTTGTTGGCGATGGCGTAGCCCAGGTAGAACTCATGGGAGCCAACGACGTAGCTTTCCGAGCCGATGCCGAAGAGTTTGCTCTCCACCGCGTCGAGATGGTAACGCGGATCGAGCTTTTCGGCGAACACCTCGTCGAGAGATCGCCGCAAGATCGCCCGTGGCGTTTTGCGGTCGGCCGGCGTGTCCTTGTAGCCGTCGGGAATCCAGACGTTGGTAACACAAGGCGAACCGAGCTCGCGGCCGAACTTCTCGCCGATCTTGCGGCAGGCGATGCCATGGGCCACCCAGAATCGGCGTATTCCCTCATCGCGGCTGGCCAGGGTGAAGCCGTCGTTGGCCTTGGGGTGCGAGAAGAAGCTGCCGTTGAAATCGAGGCCCAGGCCACCCGAACGCGCCCAGTCGATCCATGCGGCAAAGTGCTCGGGGCCTAGCTGGTCGCGCTCCACCTTGCGGCCGTGCGTCTCGGCGTAAATGGCGTGCAGGTTGAGGCGGTGCTTTCCGGGGATCAGCCGCAGGGCCAGGTCGAGGTCGGAGCGGAGCTCGTCGGCGTTGCGAGCCTTGCCGGGATAGTTGCCGGTCGCCTGAATGCCGCCTCCGGTCAGGCCCAGGTCGTTCTCGAAGCCGCCGACGTCGTCGCCTTGCCAGCAGTGCAAGGAAATCGGCACGCCGCGCAACACGTCCATGGCCCGGTCGGTGTCGACGCCGAGGCGGGCGTAATAGTCCTTTGCCCAGTCGTAGTTGTTATTCGCCATGGATCACGTGACGCTAAGCCGCAAGCGGCTACTTGGTTTTTTTTACTTCGACGGCGTAAACGTGGGTTGCGCCATGCATGTTGGAGCGGAAGACGATCCACTTGTTGTCGGGGGTGAAGGTGAGGTTGGGCTCCAACGTGTAATCGTGCTTGGACATATCGACGAGTCGTTCACAGTCGAACTTGCCGATCTTGACGTCCTCACCGCCGACCTTGAGAATCTCGAACTCTCCGCTTCTGGGAGTAAACAGATTGATCCATTGGCCGTTGCCGGGGCCTTCGAGCGGTTTGCTGCCCTTGCCGGCCCGGTTGGCGACGCTGTTGGGGCCGCCGCCGTCGCCGGCGAAAAGCTTACCGTCGTGGGATTGATTGTAATGGACCGACCAATAACCGCGTTCCAGGGGATAACGTAGCCGCTCCCCGGTCTTGATGTTAACCCCCGCCAGCCAGAATTGCGTGGACCGCGGCGTTTGCAAATCGTACCAGACCATTTTGCCGTCGAAGCTGAAGAACTCGTGGCCGGCGATTTCGTACATCATCGTGCGTTGATGCATCAGTTTGAGCCCGGTGCCGTCGGCGCGGATCGTCCAAACACGGTTGACCATATCCCAGGTGCCCTCGTGACAGAACAGAATCTGCTGCGGATCGGTGGGTGAGAACTGAGTGTGATTGACCCAGTCCGTGGAATAATGGACTTTCTTAAGTTCGCCGGTTTGGAGATTGACCGTAAAAAGCACAATGGATCTTCCGCCAGGAGTCATTTTGCCCTTGGGCCCGGTGCTCGGCAGAATAAACGAGTCTTTTTTGGAGCCGTCGTCCTTGGCGGCCTTTTCTTTGCCCTCCGGATCGGTTGCCGTGCTGGCCACCAGCGTTTCATCGGCGTTGAGTGCCAAGCCCGAAGCGGCACCGTATCCTTTGGGGAGCTTAGCAATCTCGCGGGTGACTTTGGTGTCGATATGGGTGGCGAATAAGCTGCCGCCCGTCATGTAATATATTTGCCGGCTTTTCTTGCCGACGATGGGATTGCCACCGCCCTTGCCCGAAATCACCTCGATCTTGGGCGGCGCGGTCCCCACCGTGGTCAGGTCGATGGTGGCGTAGCCCTTTTTCGTGGACACCACCAGTTTGTCGCCCGTTTCCGTGTAAGACTGCTGGTGGAAATAAAAGCTCGAGGTGCCGCCGTCTTTGGAGAGCCGAATGACCCTATGCCCCGTCAGGGGCTCGATCCAATCGGAGGGCACTTCCTTGGCGGGTTGCTGTTCGGCACCCAGCGCGAAGGCGGCGAGAACCAGGCTTAGCAGGGACAGTTGTGAAAGGGAGAGTTTCATCGGTGCTCCTTATTTTTGCTCTTTAAGAGGCGTAAGTTGGACGGGTCCCAATAAGCCAGCGTCGCGGGATGCCCATTTCGATGCGTCAAAGTTGCCGCCGTTGACACCGGCCACATTGGCGTCGCGGAAGATTTTCCATTTGACGCCGCGACGGTCCATGTCGGCGATGCGATTGGCGGCCACGTTCGTGACCTCCAATTCCAGCGTGTTCTTGCCGGGACGCAGGTCCTGAGCGATGTTCAACTTGAACGGCGGGCACCAAAGCGTACCCAGCGTTTGGCCGTTGAGCTTGACACGCACGCTGTCGGCAACCTGACCCAGGTCAAGCTGCCACATTTTGGTTTCGCCCGCGGGCCGATCGAACTCCGTGGTGTAAACCGCGGTACCCGCAAATCGTTTGGCCTCGGCGTCGCCCTGTTTGGTCCAGGAAGCCAGATTCTGCGTGGTGAAAGCCGCGGGCAACGCCGGGCCGCCCTCGATGAAGCGCACGTTCCAGGCAGTGGAAATGGCCTCGGGCTTGCCTGCGGGCTCGACGTATTGCCATCGCCGGCCCATTGCGACTCTGTTGGTGAACGTGCGGATAATGCACGATTCACCTGCCGGAAGCTGCAAGCGAATTTCCAGGCCTTCCTTGACCTCGCGCGTCTCGGCGACGCCGGCGCGATCCTCGAAGCGCGGGTCCAAAATCACTGCCGATTTGCCTGGGGTCGCCAGCCGCACCCAACCATCCACGGGCCGGCTGCCGCGGTTCACCAGGAAGTAATGATGGCCCTCGGCGTGTTTGCGACGCAGCATCTGCACGCCGGCATCCACGACCGATTCGCGCTGCAAGCCAGCCATTTCCAACATGGCCACCAAATTTGGCCCGACGATTGCCATGCCTTTGCCGACTTTCGCCTGGCGGAAGCCGCCCACGGGGCCGTTTTGGAGGGCGAAATCGTCCGCCGTCTTTTTCAGCTCCGACCGCCGTTTTTCCACATCGCCGAAACCTGGCACCTCGGAAGGCATTTCATCCCGCACGACAATTGTCGCTCCGGCGGCGGCCAGGTCAAGCAATTTACGCAGCGTCGCTTCCGGCATGACATGGCAGGCGGGAACCACCATCGCGCGGTATTCATTGCCACCCACCTGGATTGCTCCGTTATTTACCTTGGCATTGGCGAGAAAGGCGTCCGAAACCTGATCGTAACCAAAGCCGCGCTCCCACAGCATCATGGCGGTGTTATGGAACGAGGTGTTGTACATCCACGTTCCAGGTACGGTGAATTGCATGGCACCGATGGCCGGGCCGCCACCTTTGGGCGCTCCCATGCCGCCGGCCTGGCTCTGCCACAGGTCATGCACGGGCCAGTAAAGCAAAATGTCATTGGCCGGCTTGCCTGCCTGAAGAATCGACTGGCAGCGCGTGACATAGGCATTGAACTCAGGCAAGTCGTGCCACAGACCGCCAGAAGGGCCGAAGTTCACGGAAGCGTAAAATTGCCAGCCTGGCCAGGGTGCGTCCTGCGGCGAATACGGTATGCCGTGGAAGAAGATGTGGTTGATCCCCGCGAGGAAATAGAAATCGGCCGCAGGCTTGAGGTCGGCCAGCGATGTTTGGAAATGCTCGCGAAGCCAGGTGAACGACTCACAGGAAGCAAGCTGTTTGCCGTTGAGATGGGCGGCCGATGAGGCGAATTTTTGCATCGGCAGCAAGCGGTCATCGATCTTCTTGTAGCTTTCGGTTTCAGGGATGTCGGCGGCCGCATAAATATCGATCAGATTGCCGGGCGAGCCGTGAGCCTGGTCGCGAGACAGGCTGCCGTGGCCGTGGCACCAGGCCGTCCAGTGCTTGATGAAATCGACGTGCATGTCGGAAATCGTAGCCCGGTAATCGCAGCGAACACGGTTGACCGTGTCCGCGGGACCGGTGCCGAACAGGGCGGGCAATTGCGTTCGCAAATCGTAACCTCGTCGCTTATCGAATTCCTTGAAAAAGCCCGGCGTCCAGGTGGCGTTGGCATATTCGAACGAATCGTGGAAATGACTGCGTGGCATCGGCGCCTTGTGGGTGGCCAGTGCCTTGTCGAACCGGCCCAGGTATTTGTCGAGGGCCTTGAGGGAATACGGATCGAGGACAAGCCCTTCGCCGCCCGGGGCCGGACGTTTAACAATCATGCCGCCCGGCGCCATGACGACCGCATAAAGTCGCCATTGGCCCGCCGGCGCGGTCCAGTCAAGCTTGCCGTCCTTGACCTTGTCCGTCAGATCAATTTGCTTGCCGTCGGTGGAAATGGCCATGAGACATTGCAGACGGCCCTTGGGCATGGCCTCTTTCAAGCTTGCTCCGCCGGCCACGTCGAAGGTTTTCAGCACTACCTTGGCTATGGCATCGTCAGTCTTTACTTCGGGTCCACCGAACGGCCATCCAGTGCCTGTGGTCATGTCGGTATCCATGCCGAACCGCTTGGCCTCGCTGGTGACGTGGGCCAGCATTGATATCCACTTGGGCGAAAGGTAATCGATGTACCTGTCTTCAAAGCCCTTGGCGCCGTAAATCGGGCAGATCTCGACACCGCCGATGCCGGCCTCCTTGAATTGCTCCAATTGCAGCGTGAGGTTTGCTTTGTCCACGGCGCTTCCCAACCACCACCACCGAGTCCACGGGCGGTTTTCGGGTTTGGGTGTGGGCCATGCCAGCGCATCGGATTCCTGCGTGGCGTGCACGCGGCTGATTGGCGGGAGCAGACATTTGGCTCCCACAAAAAGGGACACGAGAACGATCGTTAGCCGGATTGGAGAGGAGGAGCGCATAGGGACCTCGGGTTTGGCAGTTACGGCTTCGATGGAAACAAAGACGCGATGGGAATGCGGATTCCCGGCAACACGACGCCACCGTCCAATTCGTCCGCTTCACCCAGGATGCGCAACCTGCCGCGGCGATTCGTAGATGTAGACCAGACGCGGCGTGGGGTACACGACCCACATCAGTTTGGTCCCGGCGGCAAAGTATTCATTTATGCGTTCGATGATGTCTTCGGCGAGATCATGGGGGCTGACGACCTCCACCATCAACTCGGGAAGGATGGACCAGGCATTTTCCGAGCCTGGCTGAGCCGGAGCCTGTGCGATGGTCTGCGCCGACACAAACGCCACATCAGGACGACGATTGCGGTCCACTGGCAATGGCAGTCGGAAAAGCGTTTCCATCAAGGCTTCGCCCACGGGGTTGCCATGAAGGTGATAGCCCAGGCAGCCGTGAAGACTAGAGGTTACTCTGCTGGCTAGAATGCTCATCGGCGGCAACTCCACTCGCTGTCCATCGATGATCTCGAAGAGCGGCTCATCATCGATGCGACCCAGGGGCCCGGGGCGCGGCACGGCGAGGCTGAGCACGGCGGTCATGGGCCTTCTCCTTCTTGGGAAATCCTGAACTATGTCCAGTTAATATACACACGGTGACGGTTAGGCACCAGCCAAGCACCACGTTCAGGTGGCAGGCGACGGCGGGGCTGTGCTCTTAAAGGCCACCATTTTTTGAACTTCGCGGATTACACGATCCTGGCACGCCCTTTCGACGACTTTCGGCAAATGCAGCTGTTTTCGACCGTGAATTGAATTGACCGGCGGTTGACGCGCGGTAAACTGCTTTGGCTCCCCAAAAAGGTGTTGTGCTATAAACGCAAGCAATGGTGCCTGTTTTGTTGGCAACAAGTGTTGACGGAGCCGGACAACAACGGGTGCGTTGCCCGGTCCAAACGGCAAATCTGACGCCATCGGCAAAGGCCTTTTCCTTGACGCCATCGGCCCTAGCGATATTGGTCGAGGCCCAAGCTGGCAAGGTTAGCAGCCCAGCCCAAAGCCACGGCACGGCTATTGCTGGCTTGAGCTCTTTGCAATCCACCGCGTCACTAGAGGTTCTATCATGCTGCAAATGCTCGGCAAAGGCGAAGTGCGCCAAAGCCTTATGCCAGCGACAGTGCCGAAGCGCTTGCCGCTTTTCTCCGGCTATCACCGCCATTCCACGGCCTGGGACGAACTGTTCGAGGCGGCGGGGCAGCCTCACCCGCATTGCCGGCCGCTGGTCGAGCGTCTCGGGCAAGCTGCGGGCAGACGAATTCCAGCGCCGCCGCGCGGCGCCGACCTGGTCTTCGTCAACCAGGGCATCACCTTCTCCGTCTACTCCGACCGCCGCGGCGTCGAGAAGATCTTTCCCTTCGACCTGATCCCGCGCGTGCTTGCCGCCAACGAATGGCCCACGGTCGAAAACGGCCTGCTGCAGCGCATCCAGGCGATGAACCTGTTTTTGCACGACGTCTATCACGACCAGCGCATTCTCAAGGAAGGCATCATCCCGGCCGAGTTGGTGCTCGGCTCGAAGGGCTTCCGCAAGGAAATGATCGGCTTCGATCCGCCCGGGCGGGCAGTACGTCCACGTTTGCGGCACCGACCTCGTGCGCGATGCCACCGGTCAGTTCCTCGTCCTGGAGGACAACGGCCGCACGCCGTCGGGCGTCAGCTACGTCCTCGAAAACCGCATCGTGATGAAAAAGGTCTTTCCGGAGCTGTTCCGCAGCTGCCGGGTCCGCCGCGTCGACGACTACCCGCATGCGGCTGCGCGACGCCCTTTGCTCGGTCGCGCCCGAAGATTCCGGCAACCCGCCGTGCCTGGTGCTGCTGTCGCCGGGGCCTTATAACTCGGCCTATTTCGAGCACAGCTTCCTGGCCGGCCACATGGGCATCGAGCTGGTGCTGGGCCAGGATCTGTTCGTCCACGACGACAAGGTCTACCTCAAAACGACGCACGGACCCCAGCGTGTCGACGTCATTTACCGCCGCATCGACGACGACTTCCTCGACCCGGAAACGTTCCGCCCCGACAGCCTGCTGGGCGTGCCCGGCCTGATCCGCGCCTACCGGGCCGGCAACGTCACCCTGGCCAACGCGGTCGGCACCGGCGTCGCCGACGACAAGGCGATTTATCCCTTTGTGGAAGACATGATCCGCTTTTACCTATCCGAAGAGCCGATCCTGCACAATGTGCCGACTTACATCTGCGCCCGCGAGAAGGACTGCGCTTTCGTGCTCGATCATCTTGACGAGCTGGTGGTCAAGGCCGTCAACGAATCGGGCGGCTACGGCATGCTCATGGGGCACATGTCCACCGAAAGCCAACGCGAGCGAGTTTCGCCACAAAATCCAAGCCAATCCGCGCAATTACATCGCCCAGCCGGTGGTCACGCTTTCGACGTGCCCGACCTGGACCGACGAAGGCCTGGCGCCGCGGCACGTCGATCTGCGGCCCTATATCGTCAGCGGCAAAAGAGCTGGGTCATGCCCGGCGGCTTGACGCGCACCGCCCTGGTCAAGGGATCGCTGGTGGTGAACTCCAGCCAGGGCGGGGGCAGCAAGGATACCTGGGTGATGGAGGGGAGCCGCTATACCACGGAGCCCGCCACATGATTAGCCGCGTCGCCGAGCACTGTTACTGGATGAGCCGCTACCTGGAGCGGGCCGAAAACACCGCGCGCGTGCTGGATGTCAATCAGACCTTGCTGCTCGACCTCGATGTGCCGCGCGAGCAGCAGTGGCGGCCGATTCTCATCATCAGCGGCATCCATCGACATGCCCGGCGAACCCGAAGCGGAGGCCGTGCAGCAGTTCATGACCTGGGAGACGCGCAACATCGCCAGCATCGCCGCCTCGCTGGCCGCCGCCAGGGAAAACGCCCGCGTGACCCGCGAGGTGATCAGCGCCGGATATGTGGGAACGCATCAACTACTACTACCTGTGGCTGAACAACGGGCCGGGCCGCGACCTGCTACGACAGCCACCGCAGCGAGTTCTACAATCAAATCCGCCGCATCAACCAGCTCTTCCACGGCATCGCCAACGACACCATGGCCCACGGCGAGGCCTGGGAGTTCTTTCGGTTTGGCAAATACCTCGAACGCGCCTGTCAGACGGCACGCATTCTCGATGTCAAGTATCACATCCTGCTGCCGACAGGCGAGCAGGTCGGTGCGCCGATCGACAGCGCCCACTGGCATGCGATTCTTGACAAGTTGTTCGGGCTATGAGCCGTTTCACAAGAAGTATCGGCCGCCGCTGGATGTGGGTGTGGCCGTGCCCGACTTTCTAATTTTCGATCAGCAATTTCCGCGTTCGGTGGCCCACTGCCTGGCGTGCTGCCGCGAAGCCGCCCACGCCATCTCCGGCCGGCCGCTTGGCCAGGACGGCAATGAGGTCGAGAAGTTGCTGGCCTTGCTGACGATTTGGCTCGACGGCACCGACATCGCCACGCTCATTCGCGTCGGACTGCATGAATCGCTGACTTTCGTCGTCGACCGAACGCATGACATCGGCGAGGCCGTGCACCGTGCCTATTTCGATGTCACGCAGAACATGCCGTCCGCTTCGCCGGAACGCCGCGAAGCCATTACCACAGGAGCGTGATCGGCCGCAACAAGCCTCACGGAGAAATACCATGCCCATTCGAGTAGCGCTGAATCACAAGACAACGTACAACTATGACCGATTGGTGACGCTCCAGCCGCAGGTCATTCGCTTGCGGCCCGCTCCGCATTGCCGCACTGCGATCCTGGCTTACTCCCTGCACAGTCCACCCCGAGCCGCATTTCCTCAACTGGCAGCAGGATCCTTACAGCAATTACCTGGCGCGGGTGGTGTTTCAACAACCCACGCGCGAGTTTCATGTGGAAGTCGACCTTGTCGCCGAGATGTCGACCATCAACCCCTTTGGCTTTTTCGTCGAGGAGTCGGCGGAGCGCTACCCCTTCAAGCTACGAGCCGTCGCTGGCGCGGGAACTGGTGCCCTATCTGGAAACCGCCTCTGCCGGGCCGCGTTTGCAAGCCCTGGTTGAATCGCTGCGCAGCGCGACCCGCTGCGCAGCACCGATTACCTGGTCGAGATCAACCGCCGGTTGCATTCCGAGGTTCGCTATGTGATCCGCATGGAGCCCGGCGTGCAAGACCCGGAGGAGACTCTGACGCTGCACAGCGGCTCGTGCCGCGATTCGTCTTGGCTGCTCGTGCAGGTGCTGCGCCACCTCGGCCTGGCTGCACGTTTCGTTTCCGGTTACCTGCTGCAGCTTTCTGCGGACATAGAGCCGCTGGACGGCCCGGCCGGGCCGGAAAAGGACTTCACCGATCTGCACGCCTGGGCGGAAGCCTATCTGCCCGGCGCCGGCTGGATTGGGCTCGACCCGACTTCCGGCCTGATGGCCAGCGAGGGGCACATACCGCTGGCCTGCGCCGCCGACCCCACCAGCGCCGCGCCTATCACGGGTTCGTTTGCCTGGACGAAGGACCCGGCGAACGAGGACGATCAATGCCAGGAGGAACTGCGGCTTCGCCATGTCGGTCGTTCGCGTGCAGGAGACGCCGCGCGTGACCAAGCCGTACTCCGAGGAGCAGTGGCAAGCCATCGACGAACTGGGCCAGCGGATCGACCAGGAGCTGGTCGACAACGATGTCCGGCTAACGATGGGCGGCGAACCGACGTTTGTGTCCATTGACAGCCGCGACGCCGCCGAGTGGAACACCGCGGCGCTGGGGCCGCAAAAGCGCCGGCAGGGGGCAGTGCTGCTCAAGCGGCTCCGCGACCAGTTCGCTCACGGCGCCTTGCTGCATTTTGGCCAGGGCAAATGGTATCCGGGCGAATCGCTGCCGCGCTGGGCTTACGGCTGTTACTGGCGACGCGACGGCATTCCGGTTTGGGAAGACCCGACGCTGCTCGGCGATCCGGGTGCCGATTGCGATTTCACCTGGGTCGAGGCCAATCATTTCGTCAGGGCATTGGCGGCCAGGCTCGGAATCGATCCAAGTTACTGCCTGCCGGCCTATGAGGACATCTGGTACTACCTGTGGCGCGAGCGCCGGTTGCCGGCCAATGCCGATCCGCTGGATAATAAGCTCGATGACAAAGAGGAACGCCGGCGGTTGGCGAAGATTTTCGACCAGGGGCTGGGTATGGCGGTGGGCTATGCGTTGCCGTTGCGGCGCAGCCACGGAGGCGGCCACGCACACTGGGAAAGCGCCAGGTGGCAGCTCCGCCGCGAGCAACTGTTCCTCAACCCCGGTGACTCGCCGATGGGCTATCGCTTGCCGCTCGACTCACTGCCGTGGGAAGCCGCGCCAGTTCGCGATTTGCCGGCAGCCGTTGATCCGTTCGCGCTGCACGGCCCGTTGGCTCCTCGCGCCGTGGTCGAGCCTAGCCTGCAGTCGGCCCCGCCCAAGCTCAATGGCAAGGCAAGCCGGCGCACCGTCAAAAATGAAGCCGTGGTGCGGACCGCATTATGCGTCGAGCCGCGCGACGGCCGTCTGCATGTATTCATGCCGCCGGTGGGAGCGGGCCCTCACGCGGAAGGTCACGGCTGCACTCCACTTGACGATTATCTCGACCTTGTAGCCCACATCGAGGCGACCGCCGCCGAATTGAAATTGCCAGTGTTGATCGAGGGCTATACACCGCCGAGCGATCACCGCCTCAATCATTTCGCGATCACCCCTGATCCCGGCGTGCTGGAAGTCAACATTCACCCCGCCCACAACTGGCGTGAATTGGTCGCCCACACCACGACCCTTTACGAGGAAGCCCGGCTGTCCCGCCTGACTGCCGAGAAATTCCAGCTCGACGGCCGGCACACCGGAACCGGCGGCGGCAACCACGTCGTCATCGGCGGACCCACGCCGGCCGACAGCCCCATCCTGCGCCGGCCCGATTTGCTGCGCAGTCTGCTCGGCTTTTGGCACAATCATCCGTCGCTGTCGTATCTGTTTTCGTCGTTGTTCGTCGGGCCGACGAGCCAGGCGCCGCGGGTCGATGAAGCCCGCAACGACAGCATTTTCGAGCTCGAAATCGCTTTCCAGCAAGTTGAAGGCAACCAGGCCTCCATGCCGTGGATCGCCGACAGGCTTTTCCGCCATCTGCTCACCGACGTCACCGGCAATACTCATCGCACCGAGTTTTGCATCGACAAGCTCTACTCGCCGGACAGCGTCGAGGGTCGGCGCGGCCTTGTCGAGCTGCGTTCGTTCGAGATGCCGCCGCACGCACGCATGAGTCTAGTTCAGCAATTGCTGCTGCGCGTGCTCATCGCCCACTTCTGGGCCAGGCCATATCAGGCGCGGTTGGCGCGTTGGGGAACGGCCTTGCACGACCGTTTTTTGCTGCCGCACTTCGTGGAGCAAGACTTTGAGGATGTGCTCTTGGAGCTCGGCCAGGCCGGTTACACGCTGGACAAGCAGTGGTTTGCTCCCCATCTCGAGTTCCGCTTTCCCTTGCTGGGCGGCATCACGCAGCGCGGCATTGATTTGGAACTTCGGCAAGCCATCGAGCCGTGGCACGTCCTCGGTGAAGAGCCGGGCGGCGGCGGCACGGTGCGCTATGTCGATTCTTCGGTGGAGCGCGTGCAGGTGAAGGTGCGCGGACTTGTCGATGGTCGCCACATCGTCACCTGCAATGGCCGCCGGGTCCCGCTCCACCCGACGGGCGTCAGCGGTGAATTCGTGGCCGGCGTGCGCTATCGCGCCTGGCAGCCGCCGTCGTGCCTGCATCCGACGATCGAGGTGCATGCGCCGCTGGTGTTCGACGTTTACGACTCCTGGACCGGCCGCTCGATCGGCGGTTGCCGGTATCACGTCGCCCATCCCGGCGGCCTTTCCTATGACAGCTTCCCTGTGAACGCCAACGAGGCCGAGAGCCGGCGTGCGGCGAGGTTCTTCGCTTTCGGCCATTCGCCCGGCAGCCGGACGTTGCCCCCGGCGGAACTGAATCCGGAGTTCCCGCTGACGCTCGACCTGCGGCGGGCGGAGCCGAGAACGGAAACCCCAATGGTGGCGATGGCAGCATTACACGACGGCGCAAATCACTCGCGGAGCCTGCGCGATGGGCTGGAAGCGGCGCTTGCCTTGGCGGAGAAGCCGAAGTAGCCAACATGCCCATACTGGGGTAAGTCACTCCACGCGAGAACTCTCCGTAGCCCGTGCCAGGAATTCCCAGTGATAATCGGCTTCCGCATCTTAGGTGCTGGCGGTATCATTACCAGCATGGCAAAGCTCTTTTCGGAGGACCGAGTATGACGCTCAACGTGGAAGCAATTTGCGTGGACGGGCAACTCAGGCTCAAGCAGTCTTTGGCGCTAGCAGATGGGACAACGGTGCGGGTGGCGATTACGCCCGTGGACGACGTGGTTGACCCTTTGGATGCCGTGATTGGCATTTGTGAAGGCGGACCACCTGACGGCGCTGAAAAGCACGACGAGTACATTTACGGCAAAATACGGCCATGATTTTCGTTGATACCTGGGCATGGGTTGCACTGGCCAGAAAAGACGACCAATATCACGCCGTTGCTCAGAAGGAGCACCGCCGCCTCCAGCAAAGCCGGCGCCGGTACGTGACCACGGATTTCATTTTGAATGAAACCATCAGTTTCCTTTATGCCAAGCAAACGCCAGCCCAGGCGGAGGCATTTGTAGATGGTTTGTGGAAAACCATCGATGAGGGAGTGCACCAGCTAATCCATGTCTCGGCCGTCCAGTTTCGGCGTGCCTGGCAGCTGCGCCGCCGCTACAGAGACAAACCAGACATTTCCTTCGTAGATTTCACTTCGATGGTCGTCATGCAGGACCTGGGCCTGGCCGAGATATTCAACGGCGATGCCCATTTCCTTCAGGTGGGCTTGGGGTTTCGGCTTGTGCCGTGAGCAAGAGAGATGCCATTCGGTCGAGGGAAGGCGACAGCGACTGAAGACGCCACGGAACGTTGCAAGGATGTCATGACTCGCTTGCGGCGGTTTACACCCAAACCTGGGAGGCCGGTGCATGGACCCCTGGAATTTGCTTGAAGCGGGACGGTACAAGGAAGCCGTCGATGCCTACACCAAGAAACTGCGCCGAGAGCAGTCCACGGAGAACTATTGCGCCGCGCCGAGGCTTACCAGAATCTCGAGTGCTACGACAAAGCTCTAGCGGATCTTCATTCTGCGAATGCTGCATCTCCGTTTACCACCGATGGCTATCTTGCGTTGATGGGTGTGGTCAACTGGTTGGCTGGGCGGGAGAACACAGCAATTGGCATTTGGCTCGACTTGGTTCTGGCTACCGAAGTCCGCAAATTCCAGTATTTGGATGCGGCAGGCGGTGTGCAACCCGGATGCCTGCTATGGTTTGCCGCTGTCAGCCTTGGTCGGCCAGAATACTTAACACCTGCGCGACGGCTATTTGAGCAATTGCTGTCCCGAGGAAAAACTGGAAAATGTACTAACATACAAGACTGGCCTGGACCCATCGCCAATTTTCTCCTTGGCCTCTTGGATGAAACACAACTACGGGAAAAGGCAAACGCAATTCCGGCTGTTGCTGAAAGACACCTAAGCCAAGCAGAGTTTTATGTGGGCGTCAAAGCGCTGGAAGGCGGCGACGACGCCATAGCCAGAAAGCATTACAGGAAAGCCGCGAGTCTAAGGGCAGGACAAATCGAGGACGAGTATTACCTTGCAGTACGCGAAGGTAAGAAACGAACACCGCGTCCAGCCAGCCCTTTCGCCGAAAGGACAGAGAAGAGGAATCCGTAAATGAGACCGTGACCTTGCAACCGCAACCAGGTACAGTCCATGTCCTGAACATTCCTTGATGTCCCATCACGCCGCCCTATTAAGTGCCACAACCGGCTGCCCAGCCTCATCCAACAACACCCGCGCCAGCCGCTCCACCTCCGCCTGCAGTTCCGCGACATGCCTTTCGCTGCGCTCGCGCTGAGCCCTGGCGGTTTCCAACTCCTGCCGCAGCGATTCCTGCGCCGCCGCTGCCAACGTCTGCGCTTCCTCATCGGCCGCCTGGCGTTGGGCCAATTCGGCTTCGCGGGCCGTCAGCTCCTCGGCGATCTTGAGCAGCTCACGGCCGCGGTTTTCCATCTGGGCGGTCTCGGTCTGCAGCATGGCGAACTGTTCCGTCGTGGAGCGCATGGTCAGGGAGTTGTGTTGTGTCCAGCGTTTGCGGATGCGTTCGAGCCGGTTTTCGACGGCGGCGGCGTCCTGCGAACGCAGCACCACGCGCTGCCGATATTCCTCCAGGGCCAACGCCTTTTCGGTCAGATCGCGCTGATGCTGGTCCAAAGCCAAAGCACGTTTCCAGCATTCCTGACGCAGCACCGCATACTCCTGGCGCAGCTTCTCGCAGGCATCGCGCTGGCTGTGCAAGGCTGCTAACTCTTGCTGGCGGCGCGCCGCCCATGTCTGCCGCAGGGGGGTCAGCGCGGCCAGGTGCTTGTCGGCGAGATTTTCCCGGGCACGCAGGTCGGCAAGGAAATAGTCGCGTTGGCTCTCCCAGGCCGATTCACGCAAGGTCAGCCGGGTCGCCCATGCTTCGAGATCCTGACGCAAACCGGAAAGCTCCTGACGGCGGTGGGCCAAAGCGCTTTCATCAGCCTCAAAAGCGGCCTGGGACGAAAGCAACGCCTCCTCCCGTTCCTCCACACCGCGCGTCAGTTCTTCCAGATCATGCGCCGCTGCGGCGCGAGCTTTTTGCCATTCTTCCTGGGCCATGGCGAGGTTTTGCCATTGCTCGACCAGCTCCAGACGTTGATCCGCGAGATCCTCCGACAAACGTTCGAGTTCGGCAGCGCGGATTTGCTGCAAATCGCGCATGGCCAAGGCGTCGGCCGGGGTGGGCTCGGCAATAGCTTCCGCGAATTCCAGCGCTGCATTGTCGTCATGGCGGTTGGCCGTTTGCTCCAGTTCGCGGGTCTGCTCCGCGAGTTTGCGGCGCAGGTTGACGATTCGGCTTTCCAGGCCCTGGATTTCTTGCTCGGCGAGCTTGCGTTTTTGCTCCCAGAGGTGCCAATCGTCGCCCAGATTACGCTCGGCTTCGCCAAGGGCGTCCTGACGCTGGCGCAGTGCCGCGGACTGGGCCGACAACTCCGCCTGCTTATTGGCACACTCCTCTTTCCAGCGGCGTTGCTGGTGCCTGAGCTCCTGCCGTTCTTCCTGAAGTTGGCGTTTGACGAGCTCGACCTCGCCGTTGAGACTCAGCCGCTGGCGTGTTAGAGCGTCCTGCTGCTTGAGCAGCTTCTCGGCTTCTTTTTCCAGGCGATGATGCTGGTCGCTGACGGCAATCTCGCGATTGCGAATCTGCTTCTCGGCCGCGGACCAGCGGCGCTCGAAGTGGCGCTTGAGCCGGCGCCGGAACAGCTGTAGCCGTTGCCGGGCGGCACGCAGCTTTTTACGGCTTTCGTCGATTTCCGCCTGACCCCTGGCCAGTGCCTCGGCTTGGTAGGCCGCCGCCTGCGCCTGATCCTGACGCTCCTGCTTCAGCGCCGCACGAGCGTTTTGCACCTGTTCGCCCTGCTGGAGCAAATGGCGGCGACGGTCCTCGAGATGGGCGGCGAGCTGCTCCTGCTGCTGTGTCGAGCGCCCCTGCTGTTGCTGCAGCCTTGTTTCTTCGTCGAAGAGGGCGGCTTGCTGGGCGGCGACGGCGGCGATTTGCAGGCGCAAAGCGTTCCGATGGGAGTCTTTTTCGTGGTGTACAATCGTATCGGGTGCTTGGCCCGGTTGCATGTCTGTACCCTCTGGCGCCATGTACAGAATCCGACTTATTCCTTATCGGCAGGCCGAGGCCCGGCCGTGAATTCTTTTCCGCCGGCAAGGCGCAGTTGACAGCCCCTGCCCAGTTGCTAGCCTGAACGCAAGGCCGCTTTGTTGCATCGGCGCCACCTGCGAGGCCATTTCCATGGCGTTGACGCTTGAACAATACGCAAACTACCTCGATGCGCACGGCGCGCAGCTGGCCGGCGGTGCCGCCCATCGAGCGCCCCAAGGCTCGGCCGCACGCCACCGCCCTGCCCGGTTTGCGGGCCGTGACCCTCAGCCTTTACGGGACGACGGTGGCCATCAGCGGCGGCGAGTTGCTTTTCGAGCACCCCGAAAAGTTCATCATGGACCTGGCCCTGGAAAAGACGGTGCAAGAGTTCAAGATGTGGGGGTCGATGTCGCGCAAGCCCGGCCAACCCTCGGAATACATGGGCCAGCTTTACATCAAGGCGCTGACGGAGCTGCGCATGGTCCCCTCACGCGGCGAGAAATACCCCGAAATCCTGGCCGACAAGATCTGGGACAACATCGTCAAGAAGCTGCTGCAAAAGGATTACAAGTTCGACTCCGGCTTTTATGGCTCGCTCAATGAGTATTGCCGAAAAATCGCCTTCTTTTTCCATGCCAGCCTGCAGGGCACCGCGTGTTATGATGGTGCGGCTCAGGCCCTGCGGCAATTGAAGGCTCGCGACATCGCCCTGGGCCTGATCGCTGACGCCCAGTGCTTTACGCTCGCTCAACTCCAGCGCGGCTTGACGGCGCAGGACCCCGCGGCGCGGGTTGACGAGCTGTTCGACAAAGACTTGCGAGCATTGTCGTTCGAGGTTGGCGCCAAGAAGCCGTCGGAACGCCTGTTCGAGAAGGTGCTGACCCAGCTCGAGCAGCGCGGTATTGGCCCGCAGGAAACGCTGCATATCGGTTCGCGGATTGCCCTGGATATTGTACCGGCCAAGAAACTGGGGATGCGAACGGCCCTGTTCGCGGGCGACAAGGCCTCTTTGGCCGTGACGCCGGAGCAACTGAAGGATCCCGCTTGCCGGCCTGATGCGTTGATAACGGAACTAGCCCAAATAGTAGACCTGGTAACCTGACCCTTGACCCTCGCCCCTGACCCATCACCATGCCACCCGTTTTACATCTTGATCCCGCCAAGCTGGACATGACCAAGGTCGTTGCCGACCGCGCCGCCATTCATGCCGTCAATCCGCAGCGGTTCGAGATGGAGCAATTGACCGCCATTGTTTACGTCGATCCGGCGCAGCACGTTGTGGCCGGATACAAGGACGTGGCGCCGACGAGTTCTGGGTTCGCGGCCACATGCCGGGCTATCCGCTTTTGCCCGGCGTCTTGATGTGCGAAGCGGCGGCTCAACTTTGCAGTTATTTCATTTCCACCAACGGCCTGATGCAGGGCGACTTCATCGGCTTTGGCGGCCTGGAAAACGTCCGTTTCCGGCGCCGGTGCGCATCGGCGACCGCCTGGTGCTGGTCGGCAAGGCGGTCAAGCTCAACCGCCGGCAGACGATCTTCAACGTGCAGGGGTTTGTGGGAGCGACGATGGCATTTCATGCCGACGTGCTGGGTGTGCCGCTGATGCGTGATAGGCCCTAAAAAAGGGGACAGGCCCCGTTGCCGGCACGGCCCGGAGGGTGCTTCGCACAACGAGGCCTGTCCCCTTTTTTTGCGTGAGAGGCCCTAAAAAAAGGGGACAGGCCCCGTTGCCGGTACGGCCCGAAGGGTGCTTCGCACAACGGGGCCTGTCCCCTTTTTTTAGGGCCTGTGTGAATGAGAATTGAGGATCATCCGTGCGCGGCCCCGTCCGTCTTCCCCTGGAACAACTGCAGCCCTATCTTTTCGATGCTTCCGAACTGCGGCCGATTTCATGGCAAAGCGTTTTCGGCAATAGCGCGCCGGTGGAGATCGAGGTCGGCTGCGGCAAGGGCTTATTTTTGCTGACCGCCAGCCAGCAGCATCCCGACGTCAATTACTTCGGCGTCGAGATCGAACGGACCTATCAGCTTTTCACCGCCAATCGATTGGCCAAACGTAATCTGCACAACGTTCGCCTGGCGTGTGCCGACGCACGGGCGGTCATGCGTGAATGTGTGGCTGCGGGATCGGTGCAGGCAGTGCACGTCTACTTTCCCGATCCCTGGTGGAAGAAACGCCATCACAAACGCCGCCTGTTCACCGCGGAGTTCGCGGCGGCATGCGTGCAGGTGCTATGCGATGGCGGCAAGTTGGAAGTAATGTCGGACGTCGAGGAATACTTCACGACCATCGCTGGATTGCTGGCCGGTCAGGCGGGGTTGGAGCAGCTTCCGCCGGCGGAGCCAAGGGAGAGCTATCGCACGAATTTCGAGCGGAAGTATCGGCTGGCGGGGAAGCCGATCTTTGGGGGGAGTTATTTGCGGCGGGCGTAGGTCAGGCTTTCAGCCTGACATTGATCGAAGCCAAAGGTGCGGGTTGAACCGACCTAAATGTGCGACTGACGCTTGTTTTCGTTCCAAGGCCGGTTTATGATGCGTGAAACGGAACCCAAGCAATCTAGCTGAGGTCGTGAGTTAGAGAGGAGAATGCAGTGGTGAATTTGGCAAATCGGATCACGATCGACCCCGAACAGTGCGGCGGTCGTCCATGCGTTCGAGGCATGCGCATCCGCGTCAGCGATGTTCTCGACCTGCTGGCGAACGGGCTCGGCGCCGAGCAGATCGCTGAAGAGATGCCGGATTTGGAAGTGGCGGACATTGAGGCGTGCCTTCGCATCGCCAGCCAGCGCGTGGCCGGTCCGGAGGCTGCCGCATAATCATTTGGCTGGACGCCCAACTGCCCCCATCCGCCGCTGCGTGGATCACGGCAACTTTCGGGATCGAGGCCCATGCCGTCCGCGACCTTGGGTTGCGCGATGCGAAAGACTCGCCAATTTTTCAGGCTGCTCGCGCCGCGGGAGCTGTGGTGATGACCAAGGACCGCGACTTTGTGGAAATGAAGGCGGCTTGAATATGGTCCACAAAAAATCATTTGACCTGGACGAAGGCGACGAAGAAGTCCTGGCAATCCAGAAGAATGCCAAGCTCATGGGTTACATCGCCGATAGCGTGCGGCGCGGTCGGGAGGGGCCGACGAAATCGTTGGCGCAGATCAAGGCCGAGGTTAGCCTTGGCGGGCAATCCCGCAATGGCGGCAGTTGAGGGGTTCGCGGTCTGTTTCAACTATTTGAGCGCATATCTGGAACGCCACAACGACGCTTACCGGGACCATCTGCTCCAGGTGAGCCGGGCGGCTGCTTGGACGGACTGGATTCGTTTTTTTGCCGAGGGAGTTGCCGAGCAGGCGATCGATGGCGTCCAGCGCGCCCGCCAACTGCTTGCACTCCAGAAAAAATACCGGGAGCAAATGCAGGGGAAATCCCACTCATCCCTGGTGCTGCGGTTGGTCGACGAATTGTTCGCTTCCCCGGTCATAACCATGTTTAGGCCATCGATGTGCCACCAATATGCGGTATCCATTGGGGGGCTGACGTGGGTGGAGGGGGTGCAAGCTTGCAGGTAGGTGTGGGGGCTGCAAGAAACTGCTAGCCACACGGCGCATCGATGGCTCGGCGTGAGACGAGAAATCTTTGTCACTTGTTGTCACCCAAGCGCATCCATTGGCGTCCGATAGCAACCGTTGTCAAATACGTGTCATAGGGTTCTGTGGGGGGTGACATGAGACGTAAATTCACCCTCGTCCCAGAGGGTGTAAGCTCCTACTGAACCAACCCCACTAACTCCCCCGCACCGGTCAATTTCTCCAATTGCCAGCACGCCTTCAAAATCGCAGCGCAGGCGCTCCTTGCCGAAGCGAGGCTCGCCCATGCGGCGAAATTTCGCCTCGACCTCGGCGTCGGTCATGGGGTTGCGGGCGTGGCCCCTGGGAAACTCGACTTCCTTAACAAGTTGTTTGCCGTTGGCGAGCGTGATCGTCAGCCGGTTGGGAATGCCGGCGGGGTAGCGGGCCGAAAGGGCGGCGTCGCGGTGAAGTTTGACCTTACTGACTAGCTCAAGCAGGGCCGGGTCACTGAAACGCGCCGGCTCGAACTGGGCCAATGTCACATCGCCGTCAGCCAGGGCCACCGCGGTGCAGTAGGGCAAGCTATGGTCGGCGGTCTCACGTGTCTTGGGACGCCACTTTTCCGGGTCCTTGCCGATGATGTCGACGGCCGCGTCAAAGGTGTGAATATCCACCGACTTGATGTTGCGAATGTCGCCGACCTCGCCGCGGAGCTGCAAGGCCGCGTCAATCGCACTCTGCGAATGATATTCGGCGGGCCAATATTTGATGTAGGTCGAGCTAATCATGAAGGGCTGTTTGCCACCGCCGAGCGGAGCCACCGTGAACGGACCGGTCAACAGCTTCATGAAGCCAAGCTCGCCCTCGAAAATCGGCGCCGGCCCCGTCAACCCCTCGGCAGCCAGCAGTGCGGCGAAGACGGCATTGCGGGCCGCGTTGGCAAAGGCGCAGCCTTTCCACATGCTCAGCTCGCCGCTGCGTGTCTGCCGTAGCGCGGTGTTGCAAACGCCTGCCAGACCGACGGCGTGTGTTGTCCTGACGGCGTCAAGTTTCATCAGCTTGCAGGCGGCCAGCGCGGAGGAGATGGCGCCATAGGTGACGTGGTCGAAGCCATGCTTGCGCAGACTGGAAGCATCGCAAAGCCGGCACTGAATCTCATAGGCTAGCACCGCGGCGACGATCATCTCCTGGCCGGTCGCACCGGTCATTTCGCCGACACTGAGTACCGCCGCTAGATTGTCGCTGGGATGAGCCGGCTCCAGGGATAGGTAGGTATCGTTGTAATCGAGGTAGCGGATCAGCAGGCCATTGACGAACGTCGCCCATTCGACACTGCTCTTGCCGCCGCCCAGCAGCGAGGCCCCCGGTTGGCTGCCGGCACGCAAGGCGCAGCGTTTGGCGATGGCATAAGCGTCGGCATCCATGGCGCCGGCTGCCGTGGCGAACGAGTCGATAAAGCGTCTTTTGACTTCGTGAACGACTGCCGCCGGCAAATCGGCGAATTGAAGGTTACAGGCGTATTCCGCGAATTGATTGGCCAGCGGCTTGGTCATTGGTTTCTCCCATTGATCGTTGTAGGGAGAGCCTGTGGGAAATGACAAGGTGACAAGGTGACAAGGTGACAAGGTGACAAGGTGACAAGGTGACAAGGTGACAAGGTGAAGGGATTATCGTTTCTTCACCTTGTCACCTTGTCACCTTGTCACCTTGTCACCTACTTCGCGGCCAAAGCCTTCAGGCGGGCATTCGCCTCCTGAATGTGCTTGGGATCAGTCTCGTGCTCGATGATCTCTTTGTAAATCTCGACAGCCCTGGCGCACTCGGGGACTTTCTTGTCGTAGATGTGGGCCGCCCGCAAACGGGAGTCGAAGGCGTTGCTGGGACTCCATTGGAAGCAGCGCTCGAAATACGCTGCCGCCCGGCGATATTGCTTGAAGGCGTTGTTTTCATAAAGATCGCCCAGCAGGTAGGCCGCCTCGCTGATTTTGGTGCTGGTGGGATACTGGGTCAGCAGCTGCTGCAGCAGCAGTTCGGCGCGGCGCTGATTGTCGATGAAATCCACGCCGAAACCCTTGTCCTTGTACTCCTTGGCGCGAACCACAAGTTTGTTGGCCTCGGGGATATTGGTGGTGGCCTGCAGCGTCGGCGGCGGCACGTCGAGATCGAGACGATAGGCCTGATGGTTGATGCGGTGGTAATCGCGCAACTCTTCCTCGGCCCATTTTGCCCGTTCCGCGTCGCCGGTGTTGACATAATTGGCCCGGAGAAGCTCCAGCGCGCGCTGGTAATCACGGCGGGCAATGAGCAGTTTTTCCACCAAAGCGATATCTGTGTTGGTGGAGGAGGCGCCGGATTTGGTTTGGGCCTGGGGCATGGATGTGCAAACCAAAGCCACCAGCACGGCCAACGGCATCAACATGCGGGGAAGAGTCATTTTTCCCTCCTTAGGCTGGGCCGTTGGACCGAGGCTCCATCTTGCCGAAGATCATCCGACCCGCGGGGGTTTGCAGCACGCTGGTCACGGTGATCACGACCTCCTGGCCTATGGCCGATCGGCCCTGTTCTACCACCACCATTGTGCCGTCGTCAAGGTAGGCAACACCCTGGCCGACCTGATCACCCTGTTTGACGATACGGACGTTCAGGTGCTCGCCGGGCAGTGCCACCAATTTTAGCGCGTTGGCCAGCTCGTTGAGGTTGATGACCTCGACGCCCTGGAGCTGGGCGATCTTGTTCAAGTTAAAGTCGTTGGTGACGACGCGAGCGCCAAGCACCTTGGCCAGCACTACGAGACGTTCGTCCACTTTCTGCACATCGCGCAGCTCGGCGACATTGGCTTCGTGCATTTGCATGTCGACCTTGGGGTTGGTCTGCATGCGTTTGAGGATGTCGAGACCGCGCCGACCGCGATTGCGCTTGATCTTGTCCGAACTGTCGGCGACGCTCTGCAACTCTTGCAGCACAAAGCGCGGCACCAGCAGTTTGGTGTCGACGATGCCGGTATCACAAATATCGGCAATTCGGCCGTCAATGATTACGCTGGTATCCAGGACCAGCGGTTTTCCCCCTTTTAGCTGCTTTTGAAATTCCACATAGGGGATGATAAAGCGGAATTCGTCCTTGGTTTGCAGCAGCGTTGACACCGCGACGTAGCAGCAAAAAACCGTTAACACCAGCCGAAGAAAAGGCAATACCCGGGGGTGGACCACCGGTTCCACCGCGCTGGAAACCAGCGTGCCCAGCACGAATCCCATCAGCAATCCGAAATAGACGGCGGAGAACGTGGTGATTTGCTTGTTCCGCGCCGAGAGGTCGGCTAGCAAAACGATGATCGTGCAAAGCAGGATGGCCCCGGCGGCGATATAGCCGCTGGCGGCATCGGAGCGCGGCGGCTCGTTGTAATTGGAATAGGCGATGTAGGCGATTCCCACCATGTTGGCGACGAAAGCTGCCCGGAGGATCCAGAGCAAGAGCGTGCTGGACCTTGAAGGGACGCTGAAAAGGGAGGCCAATTTGTCGAATTTATTTTCCATGGTGGAGTCGGTGAGTATCTTACACAGGCGTGTCTGGTTGGAACAGTCTCAAGTACTCCAGCTGAGCAAATCGGTCGGTCATACCGGCCAGATAATCGCAAACAACGCGCTCACGGCCTTCACGCTCAAGGCGCTGGCCATAGCGTTCGGGCAACAGGCAAGGCACCCGGCAGAATTCGACGAACAAGGCAGTAATGAGGCGTTGTCCTTTCACAGCCATGCGCATCACTCGGTGCTGCCGGTAGACATTCTGGTGCAGAAACTTCTCCAGCTCCGCTTTGAGATGCCGGACTTCGGGGCTGGCATCCACAATAATGCTGGCGCATTGGCGAACGTCTTCGATGCGGCGGATGTTTTCCGCCCGGAGGCGGTCGACGTGTGGGCCAGCAAATCGCCCGCCTGCCAGTCGATCAAGGCCCGCACCACCGCCGGTTGCCATTGCAGCGCACCGACCTTCGGATATTTTCGCAAGACCCGGTCGACGGCCTGCCGCCAGAACGGGACCCTGTCCAACTGTTCCCGCGTGACAATGCCGATACTGAGGGCATCGTCGATGTCGTGGGCATCGTAGGCCAGGCTGTCAACCGCGTCGACAACCTGGGCCTCAAGCAGCGGCTTGCCGAGCGAGCGAAACTCCAGCACTTCCGGCGCATCGTGCCGTTTGCTGTGAAAGGCCTGGGCTTCCAGCACTTCCAACGACAGGTTCAAGCCGGGAAAGTCCGGATAGCGGTATTCCAGAAGCTCGACAATCCGCAAACCGTGGCGATTGTGCTCAAAGCCGCCGTGGTCTTTCATGCATTCGTCGAGGGCTTGCTCGCCTGCATGACCGAAGGGCGGATGGCCGAGGTCGTGGCCCAGGGCGATGGCTTCGGTCAGGTCTTCGTTGAGACCTAGCTGCCGGGCGATGGTGCGGCTGATCTGGGCAACTTCCAGGGTATGGGTAAGGCGTGTGCGGTGGTGGTCCGTTGTCTGGGCGACGAGCACTTGCGTTTTGTACATCAGCCGACGGAATGCGGTGCTGTGAATAATGCGGTCGCGATCGCGCTGGTAAGCAGTGCGGTAGGCATGCGGCTCCTCGGCATGGCGTCGGCCCCGGCTTTGACGTGTGCGCATGGCGTAAGGAGCCAGCGTTTGCTCCTCCCGCGCAAGGCCGTCGGGGGGTTGGAAGATGTCGTCGGTCATGGGCGTCCTGTCAGGTTTTACCTTCCAATGCCGCTGTCAAAAGCTCATATAGGGCATCGAGCGATTGCACAACCACCTTTACGTCGGCCACAATCGGCATGAAATTGGTGTCACCGTCCCAACGTGGAACGATATGCCAGTGCAAATGACCCGGCAGGCCCGCGCCGGCCGCGCGGCCAAGGTTAAGGCCGATATTGTAGCCATCGGGCTTCATCAAGGCGGTCAGCAAATCGGCCATTTGCGTCAAAGTGTTCATCAGGTCGAGGTGGTCTGCCCCTGTCAATTCGTTGAGCTGGCCTTTGTGGGCCTGGGGGGCAACCAGCAAATGGCCGTTGTTGTAGGGAAATCGGTTGAGCACCACGACACTGCTTGCCGTACGTTTGACGATCAGATTCTCGCGGTCACGGCTTTCTTGCAAGCCGCGGCAGAGGAAACACGGTGCGTTGGCTTCGCCCTCGCCCTCGCCCGTGGGAGGTTTCGGCGCGGCGACATAGGCCAGCCGCCAGGGTGCCCAAAGATAGTCCATGGCTGATGGATCCCTTCTCACTGAACACATTGCAACAAGGATTTGCATATGCGTGCGCAGGGGCTACGCCAAGTTTAATGACCAAGCGTGGGTCAAATGTATACCAACCCGAAGCGCCAGCGAGGGCCAACAGCATCCCTTGTTGGTGCTTCGGGTTGGTATGGCCGCATTCCGCGCCGATTACCCCAATTTCCCCGGCACATCACCTCGTCTTGACCCCTCTTCGGCAAACCATTAGGATTTCGCACCGGGCCGCCATGGGTCGCGGATGGTACACGGAGTGTGCCTGCTACTTTACGGGAGGGTTCAATGGTCGCAGCGCCGTTTTTGAGCGTGGTCGTACCGGCGTACAACGAGGTGCGCATCCTGGGCTCGACGCTGCGCGCGATGCAAGCTTATTTGGACGATCAGCAATACGAATACGAGATCATTGTGGCCGCGGACGGCAACGATGGGTCGCGGGAACTGGTCGCCAAGATGGCCGAAAACGATTCACGACTCAGCGTGCTAGGCAGCGCCAAACGAGGCGGCAAAGGGCGCGGCATCCGCCAGGCCGTGGCCCGCGCCCGCGGACACGTCATCGGGTTCGTCGATGCCGATTACAAAACGCCGATTGAAGAAATCGAAAAAATCCTGCCCTGGTTCGACAGCGGGTACGACGTCGTGTTCGGCTCGCGGGCCGCGGCCAAGGCCAAAATCGAGAATCCGCAAAAAATGTATCGGCGCGTCGGATCGTGGGGTTTCAAGGTCGCCATGCGCATGGTCGTCGGTCTGTGGGACGTCGGCGACACCCAATGCGGCTTCAAGTTCTACCGGGCGGCGGTCGCGCAGGATCTGTTCCAGCGCCTGCGCATCGACGGCTACATGTTCGATGTCGATCTGCTGTACCTCGCCAAACGTAGCGGCTATCGGCTGCGTGAAGTCGGCATCCGCTGGCGCGACGACGGCGACAGCCGGCTGGCGTTGGTCTCGGGCAACTGGCAAAACATGAAAGACCTGTTTCGCATTCGGTTTAGCTCCTGCCCGCAGCCCGTCGTCAAGCAGGCCGATGCCATCCAGGCCAGGCAAACCGCCTCCGTGGCTTAAGGCTCCGTTTTTTTAAGGCAAGGATGCTGATATGGACACACAAGTTGCGGAGCCGGCGAGCGAGACCTTTATCCAGTTCCAATACGACGACCTGGCGGTCAAATCGCAGGACCTCTACGCCAGCACCAAATACGACATCCTGGAAAGTTATCTTCGCGGGAAGAGCCATCTCCGCATTCTCAACGTCGGTTGCGGTTCCGGCGAGCTTTCGCTGCGGTTGGCGGCTTTGGGGCACCGCGTGACCGGGATCGACATCGAAGCGGCCCACATTGAGTTGGCCCACAAAAACGCCCGCCAGCAAGGCTGCCCCGCCAATTGCGAATTCATGGCCTGTCCCATTGAAGATTTTCAATCCGCAACGGCATTCGATTGCATTGTTTCGACCGACGTACTGGAGCACATCGAAGACGACCACGGCGCCTTCGCCAAGATGATGCGGCTGCTGCGGCCAGGGGGCCTGGTGCTGCTGGCCGTGCCGGCTGGCCAGTGGTTGTTCGGCTTCCACGATGTCCAGCTCGGCCACTTTCGCCGCTACAACAAAAAAACGTTGCGCCAATTGGTCGAGCCGTTTTGCGACATCCATGCCATGCGCTGCTTTGGTTTTACCCTGCTGCCGGTCTGTTTGCTTTATAGCAAATGGCTTGGCCGGCCCTATCCGGTGGCCGAGTCTGGCGATAAGCAACGCCGCCCGATCAGAGCAACGGCGCTGCGGACGCTGATGCGCATCGATCGGTGGACACGGATGCCGCTGGGCACCAGCTTGCTCATGATGGGGACGAAAAGAAGCAACGACCAGGCAGCTCGCTGAAGATCTAGTTCGCGCGGAGGGGGGAAGACAACATGCGTTACTTTGTAACCGGCGGCGCCGGGTTTATCGGCAGCAACCTGGTCGATCGCTTGCTTGCCGGCGGCAATGCGGTGTCGGTTTATGACAACTTCAGCACCGGCCAACGTGAATTTCTCGAAGCAGCCCGCCACCATGCCGGCTTCCACTTGATCGAGGGCGACACGCTCGATCTGCCCGCCATGACCAGGGCGATGGCGGGGCACGACTTTGTCTTTCATTTCGCGGCCAATGCCGACGTGCGTTTCGGCACGGAGCATCCTCGCAAGGACCTCGAGCAAAACACCATTGCCACTTTCAACGTCCTCGAGGCGATGCGCGCGGCCGGCGTGCGCCGCCTGGCCTTTTCCTCCACCGGTTCAATTTACGGCGAGCCGAACGTCTTCCCGACGCCGGAAAATAGCCCGTTCCCCGTGCAAACAAGTCTTTACGGCGCTTCCAAGCTTGCTGGTGAGGGTCTCATTGCCGCGTACTGCAACGGATTCGGATTCCAGGGCGTCATATTCCGTTTTGTGTCGATTCTCGGCGAACGTTACACCCATGGCCACGTTTACGACTTCTACAACAAGCTCCTGGACAACCCGCACACCATCGAAGTGCTCGGCAACGGCAAGCAGCGCAAGTCGTACCTGTACGTCCAGGACTGCATTGACGCGATGCTCACGGTGATCGACAAAGCGCCGGCGCCGTGCACCATCGCCAACCTCGGCACCACGGAATACTGCTGCGTCGACGAATCGCTGGGGTGGATTTGCCAGCATCTCGGTGTCCAACCTCAGCGGCGTTACACCGGCGGCGAGCGTGGCTGGATCGGCGACAGCCCATTCATTTTCCTGGACACCAATTATGTCCGCTCTCTTGGCTGGCGGCCCAAGCTCAGCATCCGTGAGGGCGTGATTCGGACGCTGGAGTATTTGCAAAAGAACGACTATGTGTTGAAGCGGCGCAAGCTTAGCGCTTGAAAGTGATTTGTAGGACGGGCTTCCCAGCCCGTCCGGGACCAGGACGGGCTAGCAAGCCCGTCCTACAGATCGAGCGCGGTCTACGGAGGATTGAAGCATGCGGGTTACGGTCTTTGGATTGTGGCACCTTGGTTGCGTCACCGCAGCCTGCCTCGCGGAAGCGGGCCACAAAGTCGTCGGGCTGGATCTGGACGGCCAGGTTGTCACCGAATTGCAACACGGCAAACCGCCAATCCAGGAACCGGGGCTGGCTGAGCTTATCACGGCGGGCATGGGTCGAAAGGCACTCTCATTCTCCACCGATACCGATGTGGCCGTGAGCGACGCCGAAATTGTGTGGGTCGCATTCGACACCCCGGTGGACGACCATGACAAAGCCGATGTCGCCCATGTCCGGCGTCATTTCGATTCCATCGCGGCCAAGCTGCGGCCCGGCACCCTGGTTCTGGTTTCCTCTCAGGTGCCGGTCGGGTTCACCGCCAGCCTGGAACGCCGCTGGGCCAAGCAAGGACTGAGTTTTGCCGTGGTGCCTGAAAACTTGCGGCTAGGCAAGGCGCTGGAATGCTTTCGCAAGCCGGAACGCATCGTGGTGGGCTGCCGGGACGAGCAAGCGCGAAAAACCCTGGCCGCCTTGCTGGAACCATTTTGTCAAAACATTCTGTGGATGTCGAACGAGTCGGCGGAGATGACCAAGCATGCGCTCAATGCGTTTCTGGCCACGTCGGTGACGTTCATCAACGAACTGTCCCGTATCTGCGAGGCGGCGGGCGCCAATGCCAAGGACGTCGAGCGCGGCCTCCGCAGCGAGACGCGGATCGGGCCAGGTGCCTACCTGTCGCCGGGCGCCGCTTTTGCCGGCGGCACGCTGGCTCGCGATCTGCGGTTCCTGACGCTGCTCAGCAAGCATTGGAAGGTTGAGGCGCCGCTTTGCAAAGGCGTTCTCGCCAGTAACGAGGCCCACAAAGAGTGGCTGCGCGACAGCGTCACCAAGGCACTGCACGGCACTCTGCGGCCGGTCGTTGCGGTGCTTGGCTTGACTTACAAACCAGGCACTAGCACCTTGCGGAGGTCGTCGTCGCTGGAGCTGTGCCGATGGCTGCATGGTCAGCGAATCACCGTGCAGGCACATGATCCGGCGGTGGGGGAGTTGCCGGCGGACCTCGACAATGTGGTGACGTTATGCGACAGTGCGGCCGCGGCGCTTGCAGGCGCTGACCTGGCGGTGATTGCCACGGAATGCCCGCCATTCAAGGGCTTGGGGCCCGAGATCTTTGTCCGCCACATGCGTTGCCCGCGCGTGATCGACCAAAATCATTTTTTGGGCGGCTCGCTGGGCTGCGATGAACGAATCCACTATGCCGCTTGCGGCTTGGCGAGTAACCTATGAATCTCAAAGGCCGGTCCGCGATTATCACAGGTGCCAACCAGGGGCTAGGCCGCGCCATTGCCGGCCATTTCGTGCGTGCCGGCGCCAATGTGCTGCTGCTGGCCCGCGGGATGCGGCAGTTGAGCGAAGCAGCAAGTGAATTGCAAAAGCTCGCGCTGCCGGAGCAAATCATCCGGGAAATCGCAGCCGACGTTTCAGACAAGGCCGCCTGCCGGGCCGCGGTCGATGTCGCCTTGAAGGCGCTTCCCAACGTCTGCATCCTCGTCAACAACGCGGGCGTCTACGGCCCAATGGGATTGCTCGAGGATAACGACTGGGACGATTGGGTCGAGACCATCGAAATCAACCTGTTTGGCACCGCGCTGATGTGCCGGGCGATCCTCCCGCATTTGCGTAAGCAAGGCTATGGCAAGATCATCAACCTGAGCGGTGGCGGGGCGACGGTGCCGCTGCCACGCATCAGCGCCTACGCGGCATCCAAGGCCGCGGTGGTGCGTTTGACTGAGACTTTGGGCCACGAGCTGCGCGACGCGCACGTGGATGTCAACGCCATCGCGCCGGGGCCGCTGAATACTCGTTTGCTGGAAGAGGTGCTGGCCGCGGGGCCGGACAGAGTGGGCAAGGATTTTTACGAGCGTTCTCTCAAGCAACGAGACGAGGGCGGAGCGCCATTGGAAAAGGGCGCGGCCCTGGCGACGTACTTAGCATCCGCCGAGAGCGACGGCATCACGGGCCGCCTGTTCAGCGCCGTCTGGGACGATTGGCCGCGGTCTGGCGCAACGGCGGGACGCACTGGATAAGAGCGACATCTTTACGCTGCGGCGCATCACGCCGGAGGATCGGGGGCAGAAATGGCATTGCGCGTAGCAATTGTCGGCTGCGGCCTGATTGGCCACAAACGCGCCAAAGCTCTGGGCGAGCACAAGCTGGCGGCGACCGCCGACGCCAATTTTGCCAGGGCCCAACAACTGGCGGCGTTGCACGTTGGCTGCGAGGCATTCGGCGATTGGCAAGACGCGGTCAACCGGCCTGACATCGACCTGGTAATCGTTGCCACGACCAACGACGCGCTGGCGGCCGTCACCAATGCCGCCGTTTTGGCCGGCAAGCACATTCTCGTTGAAAAGCCGGCGGCACGCAATGCCGCGGAGCTGCGCCCGTTGCGGCCCTTGCCCGTCGGTCCGGATCGCTAGTCAAGGTCGGCTTCAACCACCGCTTTCATCCAGCCTTTATCAAGGCACGCGAACTCGTGGACGCCGGGGACATCGGCCCATTGCTCCACGTCCGCGCCCGCTACGGCCACGGCGGCCGCCTTGGCTACGACAAGGAATGGCGCGCCGACCCGGCCATCGCCGGCGGCGGCGAATTGCTCGATCAAGGCATTCACCTGATTGACCTGTCGCGTTGGTTCCTCGGCGACGGCGACTTCGCGACCGTGTACGGCCACATCGGCACATTTTTTTGGGACATGCCCGTCGAGGACAACGGCTTCATGCTGCTGCAGACATCGCAAGGGCAGGTGGCGTGGCTGCACGCTAGCTGCACCGAGTGGAAGAACCTCTTTTGCTTTGAAATCTTTGGCAAGCGACGGCAAGCTGCAAATCGACGGCCTCGGCGGCAGTTACGGCCTGGAGCGGCTTTCGTTCTACAAGATGCTACCGCAAATGGGCCCGCCGGAGACGACCATCTGGGAGTATCCCGGTGAAGACCATTCCTGGCGGGACGAATTCATTCATTTCGTGAGGTGCATCGAGTTGGGCGAGCAGCCGAGCGGCACTCTGGACGACGCTCTGGCGGCGTTGGAAGTGGTGGCCGAGGTTTACCACCACGCAAAGACTCCCGTCAGCCTTAGGGGCGGCGGGCCCTTGAGGAGGAAGGCGATATGATCATCACGCGAAGCCCGCTCAGGATTTCGCTGGGCGGCGGCGGCACCGACTTGCCGTCCTATTATCAAAACCACACCGGCTTCCTGGTTGCGGCGGCCATCGACAAATACGTTTGCATCACCTTGCATCACACCTTCGTGCCCGACCTCATCATCAAGTATTCGCGGTTGGAGCGGGTTCGCACCATCGACGAAGTGCAGCATCCCATCATCCGCGAGGCGCTCAAGGTGACCGGCATCGAGCCGGCCGGCCTGGAAATCACCAGCATGGCCGACATCCCTGCCGGCACCGGCCTGGGCAGCTCGGGCAGCTTCACAACGGCGCTGCTCAAGGCACTGCACGCCTGCAAGAAAAATCTCGTCCACCCGCGGGAATTGGCAGAACAGGCCTGCCACATCGAGTTGGACCGGCTCAAGGAACCGATCGGCAAGCAAGACCAATACATCGCGGCTTTCGGCGGTCTGACGTGCTTTCAATTCCTCCCCGATGGCCAGGTCAATGCCTGGCCGTTGCAGATCAGCAACGAAACGCTTTACAGCCTCGAGGACAACCTGCTGCTGTTTTTCACCGGCTACAGCCGCTCCGCTTCGAGCATTCTCAAGGAGCAAGACGTCAAGAGCAAGGAAAGCGATCAGAGCATGGTCGCCAATCTGCATTTCGTGAAGGAGCTCGGCCAGCAGAGCAAGCAGGCTCTGGAGGATGGAGACCTCGTCCAGTTCGCGGAGCTGATGAATGTGCACTGGGAGCACAAGAAGAAACGCAGCGGGTCGATGAGTAACGACCACATCAATCAATGGTATAACCTGGCCCGCGAGAACGGCGCCATCGGGGGCAAGCTGATCGGCGCCGGCGGCGGCGGCTTCCTGATGTTTTACGCCGAGGACAAACGCCGTTTGCGGCGCGTGCTGGCCGATGCCGGGCTGCGTGAGGTGCGTTTTCGCTTCGATTTCGAAGGAACCAAAACGGTGCTGCAGTCATGAAAGGGACCGACCGCCATGCCGCATGACGTTTTATTGCCTATTGATTTCACCGATGTGCCTGTGGCCCTTCTGGCGGGGGGCCTGGCGACACGTTTGCAGCCGATCACGCGCAAGGTCCCCAAGGCGATGATCGAGGTCGCCGGTCGGCCATTTATCGATCATCAGTTGGACCTGCTGAGCCGCCACGGTATCAACCGCGTGGTGCTTTGCCTGGGTTTTCTTGGTGAGCAAGTCGCCAAGCACGTCGGTGACGGTTCAGCCCATGGCTTGGAAGTTCAATACAGCTTCGACGGCGACAAACTCCTGGGCACCGGCGGCGCGCTGCCGGCGAGCGCTGCCGCTGCTGGGTCAGGCTTGCTGGGTCCTGTACGGCGATTCTTACCTCGATTTCGATTATCGAGCGGTTTTTGGCGATTTTCAGCGCCGGCTGACGCTTGGCTTGATGACAGTGCTGCGGAATGGCAATCAATGGGACGCCAGCAATGTCGTGTTCCAGGGTGGCAAGCTGCTGTGTTACGACAAACGCAAAGCCACGCCGGAGATGGAATACATCGACTATGGCGCTTCGCTGTTTCGGCGGGCCGCGTTGCAGCGGATTCCCGAGAACGCAGTCTTCGACCTTGCCGACCTGATGCACGTCCTGGTGAAGAACGCGGAAATGACGGGCTATGAGGTTGGCAGCCGGTTTTACGAAATCGGCTCGCCCCAGGGATTGCGCGAAACCACGGAGTATTTGCGTTGCTGACTATCTGGTGTTTTTTGGCGCCGATTTTGAGCATGGTCCTGGTGGGTCTGCCACTGCGCGGCATCGCCGCGCGCGGCAAACCGCTCGACGAATCGGCATGGATACAGGTGCCCTTCGTCGGCCTGGCAGTCACCGTGCTCGTCCTGCAATTTCAACTCTACCTCGATATCCCGGTCAATCGCGGCGTGGTGCCACTGGCGGCGATTGTGGCGTGTTTGTGGGCCGGCTGGTTTTGGCTGGGCGCTGTCAAGGAAACTTGCGCAACCTGCCCGCAATACTGTTTGCGGTTAGGCCTGCTGGTCCTGGTGGTGCAGGCCCTCGGCCTGATTCGCGTTGGGCCTGAAGACTACCTGGGTAGGTCGTGGTCGGATCAATTCAACTACACCACGATGGCGGAGTGCTTTCGCCGGCTTGGCTTCAACGCCCCCTTCGATGACATTGGCCAGCAGCCGTGGCTGGCGCGTGTCGAGTACTCTGAGAGTGCTGCGCATAGGCCAGAGTGTGTTGCAAGCGTATCACGGCATCATCACGCGCATGGACACCCAAGCACTGTTCATGCCGACCATTTTGCTAGGCTGCCCCTTGATCGCTTTAGCCCTTTATGCCGCGGCTCGCAATCTTGGCCTGGAGCGACGGTACGGAGCGATTGCCGGGCTTTTCGGGGGCCTGGTTCCGGGCGTCGCCCTGCTGGTGCAGGAGAGTTTTCTGTCGCAAGTGCTGGCGATTCCATTACTGCTGCTGCTGCCGACGTTGCTCAGCATTTTTAACCGCCGACGGTCCCCCGGCGAATTGGTCGCGGCCGTGCTTTGCATTGGTGCTTTGGCCAGTATCTACACCGAGTTCCTGGTTTTGGCGTTGCTTATTGTCGGCGGGTTTTTGGTGCTGGCACTGGCCCAACGGCCGTGCGGTTGGCGGCATTGCCTGGGCTTGGCGTTGGTGCTGGCTGCACCGTGGTTTTGCAACCCGCTTTACATGCAAATGACCAGCTTTCTCACCAGTTCGCTTATGACCAGGCCGGGAGTGCTGAAGCACATTTATCCGTGGGCCTACGACACCGTGAGCTTTGGCGTGGTCTGGTTCGGCGATTTCTGCGTGAAGCCGAAAGGCCCCTCCAGGAAGTGGTATCCGTTCGTGGTATTGGTCGGCCAGATCGTCGTCGCTTTCGGCATGACGGGGCTCGTGGCTCTGGCGACGACGACGGTGCTGCGCTGGTGGCGCGGAGGACGTCAAATTGCCGCGGGCGGTTTCGACCTGGCACTGGCCTTGCTGGCACTGGGATTGATTCCCGTCGTGATGCTGTTGCGCGACACGGATCATCATTACCAATTCTTCAAGATATTGATCACCGTCAGTCCGCTTTACGCGTTGGGAACGGTCGCCTTGGCGGTATTGGTTGGCCGTCGCTTGACGTCGGTGAATGTGACCCGGCCGTTGGCCAAGCGCGCGGCGGTATTCGCCGCATGGTTGCCGGTGCTTTTTGGCGCGGGGGTAGCCGGCACCGGCACAGCGGCGCTCGCGTACCAATCCGCCGACCCCAAGCTTTGGTTTCGCTCGCAGCAGCACGTTGCCCTCGGCGAGCAGTTCCGTTCCTTGCGGCTGCGCCTGGAAGACATGCAAGACGAGGCCTTGCTCATTCGTCCTCTGAATTTCTATCTTGGTTATCAGCAAAATTGGTCTGTTTACTGGGCCCGTTTCAACAAGGTGTGGCTGGCCTGGCCGTTCCTGAATGACCAACGCCACGCGGATGCCAATTCGAAATTCGCCCATTTTACCAATTTGGACGGGTTGCCCAAATCATTCATGGTGCTCACTCCGCGGCATGGCTTTTTCCTGCAGCCTCCCAGGACGGTGCCGCCCCATGAGATTTATTGGCAAAACGGCGAGTACATTTTGTGGAAATATGACGGCGAGCCGTGGGGCTGCATCACAAACGTCGACAACCCCAATGGTTGCAATGAGCCAGACTATCGAACGCTGTACCTGGGCGGCGGCGCCACGGTTGTGCATCTGCACGCCACCGAGCCAGGATGGGCACAGCTGACGTTGGCGGTCACGCCGGGGCCTTGTCTCGAGGACAAGGCGGAGGTCAGGCTGGAGGTCGAGGTCAATAAAGGCAGACCGTGTCCGTTGGCGGAATCAGACAAAACGCTGAACTTTACCGCGTATTTGCAGCGGGGACACAACACCATCACGATCAAGGTCCTGAACACCAAGCAGCGGTCCGCTGATGGCGACCCGCGGCCGCTATTGGCCAAATTGTTGCTGAAGGACTTTGATTTCCGGCCGGATTCGCAACAACCTGGGGGAGGTGGGTCGCCGGTGGGAAACTGAACTCGGGCGGCATCATCGGGACCCAGGCCACTCCGCGTTGCTCTAAATGGCGAAAATTGCTAAACAGTGGGCAGGCTGGAAGCCCGACCTACGAAAGGAGGGACACGGATGAGTCATGCCAAGGAATTCCTCGAAGACGCTGGCAAAATCGTCAAACAGCTCGACGCCCAGGCCATTGAAAAACTGGCGATGCTGCTGGTAAACACGCGCCATCGCGGCGGACGGTTGTTTTTCCTCGGCGTGGGCGGCAGCGCGGCCAATTGCTCGCACGCCGTTAACGATTTTCGCAAAATCGCCCAGATTGAAGCCTACGCGCCCACGGACAACGTCTCGGAACTCACGGCCCGAACCAACGACGACGGTTGGGAAACCGTTTTCGTGAACTGGCTGAGGGTCAGCAAACTCACTGCCAAGGACATGCTCTTCATCCTCTCCGTCGGAGGCGGCGACCTGGAGAAAAACATCAGTCCCAACCTGGTCCGTGCCTTGCAATACGCCAAGGAAATCGGCGCTGCCATTGGCGGCATTTGCGGGCGCAACGGTGGGTTCACCGCCAAGGTTGCCGACGTTTGCGTGATTGTGCCGACGGTAAACGCCAACACCGTCACGCCCCACGCGGAAGCGTTTCAGAGTGTGATCTGGCATTTGCTGGTTTCGCATCCAGCGCTAAAGGCCAGCGAAACCAAGTGGGAATCGGCCACCAAGGCCGCGTAGAACGGAATTTATTCCGTTCCCAAGCACGAACGGAATAAATTCCGTTCTACGCAATGGGCGAAATGCATGTTTCCATCCCGGCCCGCCGTGCTGCTCGACCGCGATGGCGTCATCAATCGCAGCATTCTGATTGGAGACGTGACGCACCCGCCCAGGAACCTCGCGGAGTTTGAGTTTCTGCCGGGGGTCATTGAGTCAACCAAGGCACTGGCCGGCGCCGGTTGGCCGTTGGTGGTGGTGACCAACCAGCCGGACGTGGCTCGCGGCATTCAAAGCCGGGAGGCGGTGGAGGAAATCAACCGCCACGTTGTCGAGACGCTGCCGGTGCTGGAGGTCTTCGCTTGCTATCACGACAGCGCCGACCATTGCGTTTGCCGAAAGCCGAAACCTGGACTCTTGCAGGAGGCGGCCCGGCGCTGGAACCTCGACCTGACGAGGAGCATTATCGTCGGCGATCGCTGGAGCGACGTGCTGGCGGGTCAGGCCGCCGGCTGCAAGACGGTGTTGGTGGCCACGCCCCACAGCGGCGCCGACCGCTGCCAACCTGATGTTCTTGTCAGTGACCTGGCGGCAGCCGTCGCCTGGATCACTCTTTCTTTTCCGAGATGAGGTATGCCATGAAGCTTTTTGTCGATACGGCGAACCTGGACGAGCTGGAAGAGTGCCTTCAACGCGGTTTCCCCGCGGGAGTCACCACCAACCCGGCGATTCTGTCGAAGGAAAGAAGTCGCGACTTCCGTGACCATATCAACGACATGATCGCCATCCTGCAAAAATACCAGTGCCGGATTCCGCTCAGCGTCGAGGTATTCAGCACCGAGCCCGACGAGATGCTGCGCCAGGCCGAGGAATTTGTCCAGTGTTTTGGCCACTATCCCTGGATCAACGTCAAAATACCTATCGGCTGGGATGAGCTGAAGGTGATCGCGGAACTTCGGCGGCGCGGCATCGAGGTCAATTGCACCTGCTGCATGTCTTACAACCAGGCCATCATGGCCGCGCGGGCCGCGCCAATTTCGTCAGCCTGTTCTGGGGCCGCATTCGCGACGTCGGTTATGACGCCGGGTCCGTGGTGCGTGGCGTTGCCAAAACCTTGCAAGAGTCAGCGTCGCCGGCGGAAATTATTGTCGGCAGCATCCGGCACATTGCCGACATCAACGAAGCGATGCAGGCCGGCGCCCACATTCTAACCGTGCCGCCAAAGTTCTTCCCGCAGATGTGCGCTCACCCCAAGACCGACGAGGCGGTGCAGCAGTTTGTGGACGAATTCCAGAAATGGCAGCAGCAGGGCGTCACCCTGGGGCTGCTCAAAGTGGCCTGACGCTGGACACTAACCCGAAGCGTAAGCGAGGTTCAAGGGAAGCAAGGGATATACCATGCATCTGCTGGAAGTGCGCGGCCTTGTGAAAATCTACGGTCGACGGCGAGTGGTCGACGGCGTCGACTTCCACGTCGATGCGGGCGAGGTCGTCGGTTTGCTGGGCCCCAACGGAGCCGGCAAGACCACGAGCTTCAAGATGGCCACGGGGTTCCTCACGCCCAACGACGGCGTGGTGTTTTTCAACGGCGAGGACGTGACGCGCTTGCCCATGTACTTGCGAGCCCGCCTTGGCATGGGCTATCTTTCGCAGGAGCAGAGCATCTTCCGGAAGTTGACCACCGAGCAAAACATCATGGCCATCCTGGAGATTCTGCCCATCGTGCGCACCCTGGGCCGCAAACTGACGCGCCAGGAGCGTCTGGAGCGAACCGACCAGGTGCTCGATAAGTACGGCCTCCAGCACGTTCGCAAGACCAACGCCGCGCGGCTCTCCGGCGGCGAAAAACGCCGTTTGGAGATTGCCCGCTGCCTGGTTTGCGAACCGCTGCTGATTCTGCTGGATGAGCCGTTCACCGGCATCGACCCGATCACCATCGCCGACATCCGCCAAATCGTCCGCGACCTGCGCAACACCGGCATTGGCGTCTTGCTGACCGATCACAACGTCCGCGAGGCGCTCAAGATCACTGACCGCAGCTACCTGATCAAGGACGGTAAAGTGCGGACGCACGGCTCGCCCCACGAGATCGTCAACGATCCGATCGCCATCAACGAATACCTCGGTCAGGGCTTCAACGACGACGGCTTTATGCACGCGCCTCCCACGACATCCACGCCGGCCAGGCGCCCCCGCCGCCAGCTCCACCCGCGCCCGAGCCGGTGGTGCATCAAGTCCTGGAGCAGGAAAAGATTCATCGCGTCATCGAACGTCTCAAGACCGACGACCAGGCCAACGCCGTGGCGGAGCTGATGCAACGCGGTCTGGCGGCGCTGCCTGGGCTGATCGAGGCCTTGGGACGCCGCGACGTCGACGTGCGTGCTCAGGCCCATCTGGTGCTGCAGCAAATCCTCGGCCAACCGATCGCTTTCGATCCCTACGCGCCGGAGACGGTCCGTCGCCAGCAGCTGGTGGCGCTGCACGAACAGCTGGTGCGCAAGGCCGGTTGATGACATTAACATTCAAAAAAATGCGATTCTTCTTGCAATGGCGTGCCTTTTGCGTAAGCTGCCCGGAATAGCTAACATCTTTTTCCACCCCGTGAGACAGGCACCATGAACCGGTCCAACTTTCCGTCATTATGTCGCCTTGGGCTTCTTTTGCTTGCAGGCATTGGCTTGTGTTTTGCCGACGCCGGCGGCCAGCAACCTGACAAGGATAAGGCAAAGGGCGCGCCTGCCCCTGCCGCCAAAGCGGTGGGCGGCTTGCCCGACAGCGTCGTCAAGTCTTTCAACTGGCGCTGCGTCGGCCCCGCCAACATGGCCGGACGCATCACCGCCCTTGCCGTCGATGATTCCGACCCAAGCTGCTACTGGGTGGCGACGGCCGGCGGCGGACTTGTGAAGACGATCAACAACGGCACCACATTCGAGCACCAGTTCGACAAGGAAGACACCGTTTCCATTGGCGACGTCTGCGTGGCCCCGTCCAACCGCAACATCGTCTGGGTCGGCACGGGCGAGGCCAATCCGCGCAACTCCGTGTCCTATGGCGACGGCGTTTACAAGTCGACCGACGGCGGCAAAACCTGGAAGAATATGGGCCTCAAGCAGACGTTTCAGATCGGCAAAATCCTCATCCATCCCAAAAACCCCGACATTGTTTACGTGGGCGCCCTAGGCCGGTGCTATGGGCCCAACAAGGAACGCGGCGTTTTTAAGACCACCGACGGCGGAACCACCTGGAAGCAGGTCTTTTTCAAGGACGACAAGACCGGCGTCATCGACATGGCGATGCACCCCACCGATCCGGATACCATTTTGGTGGCCTTGTGGGAGCGCGAGCGCGACGGCTATGACGTCTACCAGGGTAATCTGCCCGACCCGATGGACCATTACGATCCGATGGTCCGCTTCGGGGTCCACGGCGGCATTTACAAAACGACTGACGGCGGCAAGACCTTTGACAAAATGACGGCGGGCTTGCCTAGCTCCAAAACGGGCCGTATTGGCCTCGACTGGTATCGCAAGGATCCCAACGTTGTCTTCGCCATTGTCGATTGCGAGGACATCGGCAAGGGGCCGGCGCCCGCCAAGGCCGCGGCTCCAACGCCCGTCGCGGGCTTCGTGGGTGAGAACACCGATGCCGGGTACCGAATCGCCAACATTGTGGAGGAAAGTCCCGCGCTCAAGGCTGGCTTGCGCATCGGCGATATTCTCACCGCGGTCAACGACAAGGCCGTCAAAAACTCGGACGACTACCTCACCCATATGAGCTCGCTTGCCGCTGGAGACAAAGCCGTCTTTGGCATCACGCGCGGCACAGAAATGATGAAGGTCGATGTGATACTTGCCGAGGCTCCTCAGAAAAAGGGCGGCGGTGGTGGTGGCGGCGGCAAAGGCGGCAAGGGTAAGGGCGATCGCCCCAACCTCGGCGAGCTGGGCGGCCAAGGTGCGAATCTGGACAACCAGGGGCCAAACGCCCATGAATATGGCGGCGTCTACCGCTCCGACGATGCCGGCAAAACCTGGAAACGCGTCAACAGTCTCAATCCCCGTCCGATGTACTTCAGCGTCGTCAAAGTCGATCCTTCCGACGACAAATACGTGTACGTCCTGGGCGTCGAGCAATACAAGAGCAGCAACGGCGGCAAGACATTTACCGCCAACGCCGGCAAGGGCGTGCATGCCGACGGCCATGCCATGTGGATCGACCAAAAAGACGGCCGGCACATGATTATCGGTTGCGACGGCGGCTTTTATGTCAGCTACGATCGAGCCACCAACTGGGATCACCTCAATACTCTGGCCCTGGGCCAGTTCTATCACGTGGCCATGTGCAGCAAGAAGCCGTACTTTTTGTACGGCGGCTTGCAAGACAACGGCAGTTGGGGTGTGCCCAGCGTTGGCTTGAAAGGCCGGGGTCCGGTTGTTGAGGACGAGTTAAGCATCGGCGGCGGTGACGGTTTCGTTTGCCGCGTCGATCCCACCGATCCCGACCTGGTCTATTTCGAGAGCCAGGACGGCAATATCAGCCGGCGGAACCTGCGCACCGGGGAAAAAGCGGCCATTCGGCCCCAAATCCCTGGCGGTGGCGGCAAAGGCGGTGGCGGCGGTGGTGGTGGTGGCAAAGGCGGCGGTGGTGGTGGTGGCGGTTTCGGAAAAGGCCCGAACCCTTATCGCTTCAATTGGAATACGCCATTCATCCTCTCGCACCACAATCCGAAGATCTTCTACTCGGCCGGCAATTTCGTCTTCAAATCACTAAACCGAGGGGACGACCTCCGGAAAATTTCGCCGGAGATCACGCTTAACAACCTTGGCAGCGCCACAGCCCTTTCCGAGTCGCCCAAGAACCCGGACGTTCTCTGGGTCGGCACCGACGACGGCGCGCTTTGGGTGACCAAGAACGGCGGCATCAACTGGACGGCTGTCGACCATTTGGTGCCGATGCCTGGCCCGCGTTGCGTGGCCACCATCGAAGCGTCCAAATACCAGGAAGGCCGCTGTTACGTGGCTTTCGACGCCCATCGATCCAATGATGATAAGCCCTATGTCTTCGTCACCGAGGATTTCGGCCAAAGCTGGGCGCCCCTGCACGGCACACTGCCGAAGTTCGGCTCGACGCGTTGTGTGCGGGAGGATGTCGAAAACGAGGACCTGCTCTTCTGCGGCACCGAGTTCGCGATTTTCGCCTCGATCGACCGCGGCGTGACCTGGTCCAAGATCAACAACAATCTGCCCACGGTCGCGGTCCACGAAGTTGCCATCCACCCCACCGCGGGTGAGATTGCCGTGGCCACCCATGGCCGCAGTTTGTGGATCATGGACGTGACAGCCCTGCGTCAGATGAAGCCGGCCGTGTTGGCCAAGAGCGTCCATCTTTTCAAACCTAACACGGCCATCCGTTGGCAAATGACGGTTTCGACCGGTACGACTAACCGCAAGTTTGTCGGCACCAATCCCATACCCGGCGCGGCCATTTTCTATCACCTCGGTGAAGAGGCCAAGAACGTGACCATCAAGGTGCTGGACGTTAACGGTGAAGTGCTCGGCACTTTGAAGGAACCGGTCGCCTTCAAGGGCAAAGACTTTGGCGGCAAAGGCGGTGGTGGTGGCGGCGGTGGTGGTGGTGGCGGATTCGGCAAGGGCGGCGGTGGCCAAGGCAACGATCCCTCCTCCAAACCAGGCCTGCATTACGTGATTTGGGACATGAGCCTGCCTGCCGCCAAGGATGGCAAAGCCGGTGGCGGCAAGGGCGGCGGCAAAGGGGGCGGGGGTGGTGGTGGTGGATTTGGTGGCGGATTTGGCGGATTCGGCGCTTTTCGCCCGGCGCCACCCGGCTCCTATCGTGTAGTGATGGAAGTTGACGGTAAGACATACTCCACCAGTGTGCGCGTCGAAGCCGACCCCAATGCTCCGCCGCGACCGGATGGCGCGCCGGAGGAACTGCAGGTGATTGACCCGCGGTTCATCCGGTGAAATACGGCAATGCCACGGCCTTGCGACGTGGTTTGTTACGCGGGTCTCTGGGTAGAAACGAGCGTGAACCTCCACGGCACAAGGCCCGTGGCATCCACAAGGCCGTGGCATCCAAGAATGCCACGGCCTTCTGCGTTGGTTCAGCTCATTTCTTCGCCGATCTTGGCAACAACTTCTCCGCATTCGCCAAGCGCAGCGCCGCCGTCGCCATCACTTGCGCTCCCTGCCTAAGTTCGTCCTCGCGGAGCATTTCGAGCGTGTCGGCCTGGGAATGATGGCCAAAGCGATAACCGGCTATTTCTTGCAAGCAAGCACCGCCCGGCACGCCTCCTCGGTCAAACGAGGCGTGATCGCTGCCGCCAAAACCGCGGCCGCACAGGTTGTCGACCCCAAGATCCTTGAGCGTCGCCAGTTCTTTCTCCAAGATCGGCGCCAGTACCTCACGGTTGCTCATCCAGCCGATGCCGATCACCTTGCCCGTGCCGGTGTCGTGAACAAGAGCTGCCGAAATGCGTGCCAACTCCTCTTTGTGCTGCTCGACATAGTGGCGTGAGCCGTGTAAACCCTGTTCCTCGCCGCTGAAGAGCACGAACCGAATGGTGCGTTTGGGCGGCGGCAGCTTGGCCAGGATGCGGGCGGCTTCCAGCACCACGCAGGTGCCGCAACCATTGTCGAGCGTGCCCTGACCCAGGTCCCACGAATCAAGATGGGCGCCGAGGATCACGACTTCGTCTGGCTTCTCGCTGCCCCGAATCTCGCCGACCGTGTTGTAGACGGTGATCGGCCCCGGAAGGTACTTATTGCTGACCTCAAGCTCGATGCGGGTCACGGCGGGTTCCGGCCGTTGTGCCAGGCGGTAAAGCAGTGCGTAATGCTCGTGGGCCACCGACAGCATGGGCAGCTTCTTGACCGCGCTGGCCCGGTCGTTGCCAGACCAACCGCCGCCGGTGTAGAGCAATCCGAGATGCTTGCCGGCATCGGTGAGCACCGCGACGGCGCCTTCCTTCTGCAGGAAGACATCCTGCTGGTTGCGGAAAGCCATGATTTCCTCGAAATTGGTCGGCGCCGGCGCGTCCTTCGCCGATTTTTCTCCAGACACCGGCGAGCCCGTCGATTTGTCCACGTCGCCGACCGGCACCAATTGCTTGGGCTCGCCGCTGAGGATGATTTTGCCTTTGAGCTTGCCGCGGTAGGCCTCGAGGTCCGCGACCTTGGTTGCCGTCATGATGACAACCTCGCCTTCCACCCTGCCGTTGGTGCTCGGCGTCCAGCCGAGGGCGGCCAGCGACAACTTTCGCCCGTTGTCCGGTTCAATGATGCGGCCGGTGGCGGGACCGCGTTCCCAACCTTCGGGAAGCGGCCACGGCTCCAGGTGAACGTTGACCAGGCCATTGCCCTTCATCTTCGCAATGGCCCAGTCGTTGGCACGGCGCAGGGCCGCCGAGCCGGTCACACGCGCTCCAATGATGTCGCTAAGGTACGTCAGGTTGGACTTCAGGGATGAATTGGTTTTGGATTCCGCGATGATTTGCTGATCGAGCGCCTTGGCCTGGGCAGATGGGTCGCCGGCTTGCTGGGCGTGCGTGGCCAACGCTAGTGAGACCAAGGTGAATCCGGCCAGGGGGAACCAACGACGGGTGAGGAAGGACATGGTTTACTCCGGTGAAATACGTGCGAAGATCAGGAGACGTTTTATGTACAATGCTTTTGTATCAAAGTAGCAGGCACACTCGGTGTGCCGTTTCGCCTCCAACGGCACACCGAGTGTGCCTACTACTTTATGGCCAAACAGAAGAAAACCCGCGTCGATCTCCGCAAGAACCGCTCCAAACCGCCGCGCGACCGGGGTTGGACACGCGGTTTTCAGGAGCACGGTTACGCCGAGGATGCCACCCTCAACCAGGAACGGGTGCGTGCCAAAGGCGATCTTTCCCGCAAACGCACCATCATTCAGGATGAGTCCGCAAACACCGACAACGGCAACCAGCAACAAGCCCACATGCCGGCCGCGGACACCACAAGTTGCCTGCCGGGCCGGGTTCTGCGCGTTCATGGCCTGCACACCGTCGTCCAGACCGCGGACGGCCGGCAGGTGCGCTGCGCTGTCCGCCGGGTGCTAAAAACATTGGCCACCGAAGAACGCAACATCGTGGCCGCCGGCGATCGGGTTTGGATTTTGCTCGGCCAGGGCGATGAAGGCGTGATTGAGCGGGTTGAGCCGCGACACGGCGTGCTGACACGCTCGTCCCGCAACCGGGAACATATCCTGGTGGCCAACGTCGACCAGGTGGTCATCGTGGTGTCGCTCGTCGAACCCGAATTGAAACCGCACCTCATCGACCGCTACCTGGCCAGTGCCGAGCAGGGCCGCATCGCGCCGATTGTCTGCCTCAACAAGGCCGATCTCGTGGATGCCGCCATTTATCAACCGATCATCGGCCTCTATTCCCAGCTAGGGATTCCGACGTTCCTGACCAGCGCCGAAACCGGGATCGGCATTGCCCGGCTGCGCGGCTTGTTGAAGGATCGCCAAACGGTCATTTCGGGCCAAAGCGGCGTCGGGAAATCGTCGCTGCTCAATGTCATCCAACCAGAACTTGGGCTGCGGGTGCGTGAAGTCAGCGACGTGAACCACAAAGGCAAGCACACAACCACGACGGCTGAGCTGATAAAACTCGATTTCGGCGGCTGGGTCGTTGACACGCCGGGCATTCGCCAGTTCGAGCTTTGGAACATTCTACCCGAGGAAATGGAGGGGTTTTTTCCAGAATTCCGCCCGCTGGTGGCGCTTTGCGGCTACCCCGACTGCACCCATACCCACGAAGACCGCTGTGCCGTCAAGGATGCCGTCCTGCGCCGGCTCCTCAGCAACAGCCGATACACGAGCTACATGGGAATGTTCACCGGCAAGATGGAAGAAAAGTAGCGGGTAGATTCAAATACCAACCCGAAGCGCAAGCGAGGGACGCTGCTGGCCCTCGCTTGCGCTTCGGGTTGGTATAGTGGGCCTGCCCCACCCCCTCATTTCTTGATGCGGTGGTAGGTGATTTCCATCATCTTGTTGAAAAATGCGCCAGGTGTCGGAATGGAACATAGCTTGCTGTAGATTTCAAGTCTGAACTTGAACATTTGTATAGTTTTTGGAGAAAAGGGTGGCGGCCGGGAAACTAATGCAAAAACATGCTAGTCGCAGGCGGTAAGAGTTGCAAATTGCACAAAGACCCTCTAACGCTACTTAGTGCATACTATTTTCTTAATCCATTGGCAAATAAAGGCTTAGCACACAAACCATGAGCACAAACACGCTGTGGCACGCCACTTGCATTAACTGTTTCCGTCAACACGAGAGTGCTTGAGCTGAAGAAACAAAACAATGCTCCGCGACCTTAAAGCGGATTTATAGGAGTCACTTTCCCCCAGCAATATCCCCCGAAGGCCGCTACCCCCGAGCGGTCTCCCGTCCAGACCCAATTCCCCCGCACCTACCATTAACCGGCGACCTCCAATCGAGGGCGCCGGTTTCTTTTTGCGCCCATTGCGACACCAACCCGAAGCGCCAGCGAGGGCCGTTGGTGGCCCTCGCTGGCGCTTCGGGTTGGTGTGAGTATTCGGCCGAATTCCTCACTTCTTTGGCCTGAACGCCTTCACCACCGCCTCGTTGGTCGTCAGGTACGGCCCTTCCAGTAGGTCGATGCAATACGGGATCGCCGGGAAGACCGCCAGCAAGCAATCGCGGATCGCGCTAGGCTTGCCCGGTAGGTTGACAATCAAAGTCCTGCCGCGGGTGCCTGCCAGCTGCCGTGACAGGATGGCGGTGGGAACCAGCTTCAGCGACACTGCCCGCATTTGCTCGCCAAAGCCGTCGAGGATTCGGTCACAGACCGCCTCGGTGGCTTCCGGTGTCACGTCGCGCCGGGCGGGGCCGGTGCCACCGGTGGTCACGACCAGGCAGCACAGCTGCTCATCGCACCAATCCTTCAGCGTCGCCTCGATATAAACGCGTTCGTCGGGTACGATGCGCGAAACGGCCTGCCACGGACAGGTCAAAATCTCGCCCAGGCAATCGCGGATGGCCGGGCCGCTGAGGTCCTGGTAGACCCCCTGGCTGGCCCGGTCGGAAACCGTCAAAATACCGATGCGGATTGGTTGCGGATTGCTCATGATCTCTTAAACGGTATCATACCGACGCCGCATTTGCACGTAAATTTTCTGCCTCCAAGGAGACCACCGCCATGCGCACCACCTGGACCTTTCACACCGCCGGTCAATTGCTCTTCGGCCGTGACGCGGTGCTGCAACTTGGCGACGTCGCCCAGCGAATGGGGGCCAAGCGGGCGCTCATCGTCAGCGACGCCAACCTCGTCAAGGCAGGCGTCGTCCAGAGGCTGCGTGAACCGCTGGCGGCGAGCGGCATCGACGCGGAGACGTTTTCCGGAGGCGAACCCGAGCCGTCGTTTCGCGTTGCCGAAGCTTGCCTGGAAAGCGCGAGGATGTTTCATCCCGACGTCGTGGTCGGCCTCGGCGGCGGCAGCAACATGGACCTGGCCAAGATCGTGGCCACCGTCCTCGGTAACGGCGGCGCCATCCGCGATTACGTCGGCGACGACAATATCCCCGGACCTGTCTGGCCGCTGATCTGCGTGCCGACCACGGCCGGCACCGGCTCGGAAGTCTCGGCGGCGGCCGTGCTGACCGACACCGACAACAAGATGAAGGTCGGCATTCTCAGCAATTATCTCCGGCCCCGGGTGGCCCTCGTCGATCCGCTGCTCACCGTGCCGTGCCCGCCCAAGGTGACCGCCGACAGCGGCATCGACGCCTTGACGCATGCCATCGAGGCCTTCACCGCCGTGGACAATGCCGTCTTTCCTTTGCCTGCGGGCGATCGCACCGTGCTACCAGGGCAAGCACCCCGTTGGCGATCTGTTCGCGGAAAAGGCGATCACGCTGATCGGCCGTTTTTTGCGGCGCGCCGTCGCCAACGGTCAGGACCTGGAGGCCCGCGAAGGCATGGCCCTGGCGGCGACGCTGGCCGGGCTTGCATTCTCCAACGTCGGCGTCGCGGCTGTCCACGCGATGGAGTATCCCGTCGGCGGAGCGGTGCATTGCTCGCACGGCTGCGGCAACGGGCTGCTTTTGCCCTATGTCATGAAGTTCAATTTACCGGCCCGCATCCCTGAATTTGCCAGGATCGCTCAATTGCTGGGCGCGGACATTACGGGCCTCAGTGAACAGCAGGCCGCGGAAAGGGCGGTGGCGGTGGTGGATAAACTGCGCGCCGACATCGGCATTCCCGGCCGGCTGCGCGACATTGGTGTCAAGGAGGAACAGTTGCGAGGGTTTGCGGAAAAGGCGTTCGGGCTAAGGCGGGTGATGAGGGTGAATCCGCGTGAGGTGACGGAGGCGGATGTGGCGGGGATTTATCGTGAGGCGTGGTAATCGACGGTTTGGGCGGCAGCGATAAACTTAGGGGAGCGACGACAGGGGAACGATAAAGGGGAAAGTCGGTTGCAGATTCTTCAGCAACTTTTCGTCAGCCGTGATGAACTCACAGGCTTCTTGCTCTGCCAAGGCGACATAAGTGCAGTCATACATGCCTACGCGCATTTGCGATGAGATGGCGCACGCCCGGAAGAGAAGTGGAAAAGTTGCATAAAAAGCCGGGCAGGTCTGCAACACCTCTGCCAGCAGCGGCACAGCATTTCCGACTTTGATTCGTTTTTGTCTCTCAGCTCGGGTGAGGGAATGGCCAACTTCCGAAAGGAAGAAATCTGGCGCCACCAATTGGTGCACGCCGTTCCGACAGTCATCGCGAAGCCGTTCAGCTTTATCAGAATCCAAATCCGCCACGATCCATTTGAAAGCCACGGATGAGTCAAGCACATATTTCATGGTTGGGGGAGCGGGCCTCGAAGCTCGCGGATTATTTCCACGCCTATGTTCTGCACGCCGTGGGTGTCAAGAATCTCTTGGCGGATTTTTCGAGCTCGCTCCCGGATTCGGTTGGAAATCTGCGGATCGAGGGGTTTGCCGGTTTGCAAATGCTCAATGACAGCCTCGAAATCGGCCTGGATTTCAGGGGAGACAGGATAAGGTAGGTTTGTGGCCGTGCTCATGATCTCATTTTTGCCGTTAATGGAAAAATGTCAATCCGTGGTGATTTTGTTTGCTTGACCAGGTAAGAACTGTTGGAAGACTTAGTAAAATGGCTAAACCATGCATCCCAACTCCCCCGAAACCCAGGAACTCCTCGATCAGGCCCGCCATGGCGACGGTCGCGCCGCCGACCAACTCCTGGCCAGTCATCGCGAACCGGTTCGGCGCATGATTGACTTGCGGCTCGACCCGGCCATCGCTGCACGCCTCGATGCCAGCGATGTCGTCCAGGAGGTGCTGCTCGAAGCCAGCCGGCGGCTCGATGCATATCTGCGCGAGCCGAAGCTGCCGTTTCATCTCTGGCTGCGGCACATCGCCAAGGATCACATCATCGACGCCCATCGCCGCCACCGCCAGGCCCAGCGGCGCGGCGTCGATCGCGAACGGCCCGCGATGCCGGCGGCACTGGCCGACCATTCGTCCCTCGAATTGGCCGCCCAGTTCGTCGATCAGGAACTCACCCCCGCGTCGGCCGCCATGCAGCAGGAACTCCAGCGCCGCTTACATGCCGCCATCGCCGAATTAGATGAGGATGACCGCGAGATTATTTTGATGCGCCATTTCGAGCAGTTGTCGAATCAAGAAGTGGCGACGCTCCACGACCTCAGCGAAGCCGCCGCCTCGATGCGCCACCTCCGCGCCTTGCGCCGGCTGAGGACGCTCTTGCAACCCGAGGGCGAGGGCGAGGGCGGCCCGGCATGAGCCACGATGAACGGCTGGCGGTGCTGCTTGAGGAGGTCACGCGGCAACAGCAGCAAGGCCAACAGCCCGATTTTCAGGCCATTTCTCGCCAGCATCCGGATCTGGCCGATGAGCTGCGCCAACTGGTCAACGTCGCTCAACTTGCCCAGCAGTTCGGGCCGCCCTCGACCACGGCAACGCTGAACCCACCGCGCCAATCGCCATCCCCCGCCGCGACGCTGCCGCGGACATTTGACGGTTACGAACTGGTGGCGGAGCTCGGCCGCGGCGCGATGGGCGTCGTCTACAAAGCGTATGATCCGCGGCTGAAACGCTTCGTCGCCCTCAAGGTATTGCTGCGCGGCGAGCATGCCTCGGCCGCGGAATTGGCGAGATTTCGCAGCGAGGCTCAGGCCGCGGCCGGGCTGGCTCACCGCCACATCGTGCCCGTTTACCAGGTCGGCGAATGCGACGGCTGGGCCTATTTCAGCATGCAATATGTGGAAGGCACCACATTGGCGGCAAAGGTGAGCCAGGGCCCGCTGCCGCCGCGGGAGGCCGCCAGGCTCATCGCTCTCATCGCGCGGGCCGTCGATTGCGCCCATCAAAGCGGCATCCTGCATCGCGATTTGAAGCCGTCGAATGTGCTGCTTGACACCGCCGGCGAGCCGTTGGTCACCGACTTCGGCCTCGCCAAGCGAACGCGGAGCGGGTCTGGCGTTTCCACCACCGGCGATTTGACCGCCAGCGGCGTGATCGTCGGCACGCCCAATTACATGGCGCCGGAGCAAGCTTCCGGCAGACCCCAGGAGGTGGGGCCGGCCAGCGATGTGTACAGTCTTGGGTCGATTCTTTATGAGCTGCTTACCGGCCGACCGCCGTTTCAAGCCGCATCCGTGGTCGATGTCTTGCTGCTGGTGCGCAGCGAGGAAGCGGTGCGGCCGCGGCTTCTCAATCCCGGCATCGATTCCGACCTGGAGTTGATCTGCCTGAAATGCCTGGAAAAACGGCCGGTCCACCGCTACCCCACGGCCAGCAAACTCGCGGACGACCTGGACGCTTTTTTGCACGGGGAAGCCGTGTCGGCTCGGTCCAGCAGCCTTGCCTACTTGGTAAATCGGTTGTTCAGGGAGACGCACCATGCGCACGTCATGGAAAGCTGGGGCGGGTTGTGGATGGTGCACAGCTTGCTGCTGCTGCTGCTGTGCGTGGGGACCAATGTGATGTGGCTGTGCGGAGAGGATCGCCACCAGGTTTATCTGCTGCTTTGGAGCGTGGGACTATTGCTTTGGGCGATGGTGTTTTGGAGTTGGCGGCGGCGCAGCGGGCCGGTGACCTTCGTGGAACGGCAGATGGCCCACGGCTGGGCGGCGGGTGTGGCGGCGTCGATCGGGATATTCCTGGTGGAAGTCATGCTCGGGCTGCCGGCGCTGACTTTGACTCCGGTGCTAGCCGTGGTCGCCGGGATGGTGTTCCTGTTCATGGCGGGCACGGTATCGGGGTGGTTTTACGTGCCTGCCACGCTGTGCTCGGTGGCGGCAGTGCCGATGGCGCTTTGGCCAGAAGGGGGACCGGCGCTGTTTGGTGTCGTGTCGGCGCTGGGGTTTTTTGTACCAGGCTACCAATACTACCACATGCGCAAGCCGCCACACCAACCCAAAGCGCAAGCGAGGGGAAACTAAATCCCTCGCTTGCGCTTCGGGTTAGTATCCGCGGGAAATCCCTTAAAAAACTTCGATTTCATTCGACAGGATCGGCACAGTGGCAAGATCCATGGCCGCGTGCTGCGCCAGTTGTTTGGCGTGATAGGTGGCCGTTCGCCCCTGAAGAATCAGGCCCGTTCCCCTCACAACCACGCGCAGGTCGCGAATCCGGTTGCCAATGCGGCGTTCGATGAGGGATTCCAGCTGCTCTTCCCGGGTACTGATCGGCTCCACGATCATTTGAGCTGTCATGACGGGTTATCCACATGAGGTTGTTACAAACCATCCGTGGCACCTGCATCCTCTCGTTAGAGTATGTGCGCGTCATGCGCATCTGCCGGTTTTTCAACCTAGCAGCGTACCTGGGCTGTCAACAGAAAAGTGAAACAATTTGCAAAATGATAACAAAGTAGTAGGCACACTCCGTGTGCCGTTGAAAGCGCAGGACGGCACAAGGAGTGTGCCTACTACTTTTCAATACTCCTTGAAGCACTCGCGCTGAGCGTTCGAGCACGGGTCCAACCCTACCGCGTAACCGTCGGGGCCCTGGCCTTTGCAGGTCATGGTGCAGGTGAAATCCATCGCGCCTGCCACGTAATCCGGGTCGCTCTCGAAATCCTCGCCGTAAACCAGCATCGCCTTGCAGGTCAGAAACATGCAGCGCGGCCGATACGGTTTTTGCTGTTCAGACATGGCGATTACACCTCCCAGTAGCGGTTGAGGTTGCCCGCGATCATGACGGCCCGCTTGACGGCGATCTCGACCAGCTTTAGCTTGTAGGCGTTGCGGCCCAACGGTTTCGCTCCCTCCGTGGCGGCCCGGCCGGCAGCGGTGGCGGTCGCCTCGGTAATCGCCTGGCCGTTCAAGGCACGAGCAGCGGCCTCGGCCACGTGCGGCACCGGCGCCACCTGGCTGAGCACCACCTTGGCGTCGGTCGTCTTGCCGCCGGTCATTGTCCAGGCGACGGAACACTGCACGAGCGGCCAATCAGTGCCCAGCCGTTGGCGAACCTCGTAGCTGGCGTTGGCCATGCCCCGAAGCGGAATCGAAACGGAAACGACCACTTCATTGGCGGCCAACGTGTGTTCACGGTCATTGTTGTTGGCCGGGGCCTTGTAAAACTGGGCCATGGGCATCGTCCGCCGTCCTTTGGGGCCGACAATTTCAGCGCTGGCGCCGAGAGCGATGAGCCCAGGCGCCAGCGTGGAGGGACTGGCGATGACACAGGGCTGGCCCTGGGTGAAAACGGCGTGATACTGGTTTTCGCCGTCAATGGCGAAGCATGTCTGGCCGCTTTTGAGCCGGCAGTTGACGTGTTCGTCGCGGAAGTACCAGCAGCGGTTGCGCTGGCACAGGCTGCCGCCCAGAGTACCCATGTTGCGAATCTGCGGTCCGGCGATTTCGGAAGCAGCCGCGGTCAGGGCCGGAAAGTGTTGCCGCAAGCCGGCATGAGTGGCGATGGCAGCCAGCGTGGTGCCGGCGCCGATCTTCATGAACCTTTGAGCCCCGGCGTTGACTTCTTCGACGCCGGCGAAACCCTTGACGGCACCCAGGCTGACCACGCGGGCCGGCTGCGCGACGTAGTTTTTTTGCAAGGCATGCAAATCGGTGCCGCCGGCCAGAAGCTCAGTGTTGCCAAAGCGCTGTTCCAGCAGCCCCACGGCTTGCTCAACCGTATCGGGCCGGTAGTAAGTGAAATTCTTCATTGGTTTCAGTCTCCAGATGTTTCTCGGCAATGACCAGGCTGGAAGCCTGGCCTACTTTGGCTGTTGTAGGTCAGGCTTCCAGGCTGACCTCTGCGAGTTTACTTTGCCGCGGCCAGCGCTCCAAGCACACGCTCGGGCGTAAACGGCGCAGGCGACACGCGGCGGCCGATGGCGTTGAACACCGCGTTGCCGATGGCGGCAATCGTCGAAACCGCCGGCGGCTCGCCGATGCCGATGACGCCGCGTTCCGGCATATCCATCATATGAACCGTGATATTCGGCATGTCCCGGATGGCGCCGAGCTTGTAGAATTCCATGTCGGGATTGCACTGCCGGCCGGTGCGTGCGTCCATGACGCGTTCCTCGAACAGCGCGCCATTGACGCCGATGATCACAGCGCCGGCCACCTGCGATTCGGCGCAGAGCTTGTTGATAATCAGGCCGCAGTCCTGAACCGCGACGAAGTTCACGCAGCGCACCACGCCGGTTTCGACGTCAACCTTGACCTCGGCGATCTGAATGCCGCCGACTCCGCCACCGGCGGCGAGACCGCCCTGGCCCGTATTGGTGTCGTTGCCGCCGCCGCGCCGCATCACGGAAATGTTTTCGGTGCCCAGCCTGGCACAGGCCTGCCGCCATGGGGTTCGTGTGTTGGTCGTGGTGTTCAGAATGACGCCCGGCTCGATGCGTAGATTCGCGGCCTGGGCTTCCAAACGGTTGGCCACGGCCGTCAAAAACGCATCGCGCGCCGCCGTCGCCGCCGCCAGGGCCGTGGGAGCGACCGAGGGACAGGTGCTGCTGCCGCCGGAGGCCGTCGACGCGCCGAAGGCGCTTTCGCCCAGACGCACCGTGATGTCGCGTACCTCGAGTCCGAGGATCTCAGCCACGACAATCGCCAGCACGGTGCGGTTGCCGGTGCCAAGGTCTTGGGTGGAAGATTGAACCAGGACCGAGCCGTCGCTGCTGATAGTGACGCGAACGTCATTGTTGTTGTTGCCGGTGCCGGCCCAGGTGTGCAAGGCCATGCCGATGCCGCTCTTGATCGGTCCGGGGTCGGCGCCTGGCCGATGCCATTTCCTGTCCCATTGCGACAGTTTGCGAGCGATTTCGATTTCCCGGGTGTAAATGGTGTGCCTCAACACCGCCCAGCTTTGCGGCGCCCCCGTGGGGGAGTTGGCCGGGATGTTGCGCAGCCGCATCTGCATCGGGTCCATGTTGAGCTTGGCGGCCAAATCATCCAGCGGTTGGTCGGTGAGCGTGCAGCTTTGCGGATGACTCGGAGCCCGAAATGCCCTTTGCCTTTGGGTATTGGTACGCACGACGCTGTAAACCCGGCGAGTGGGTATGTTGGGGTAAACATACGGCAATATCACCGAGGCGTTGGCGGCGGAACCTGGCGAACCATAGGCCTCGGCATCGAACGCTTTAATCTCGCCGTTTTTGTTGCAGCCGATCTTGATCTTGCCGAAGGCGCTGGGCCGCAGGCCGCCGTTGGTGACTTCCTCGGCGCGATCGAGCATGAGCTTGACTGGCGCCGGGCGGTGCGGGCCAGGTTGGCGCAAGCAACGTTTTCGATTTCGCTGCCAAATTTGCTGCCGAAGCCGCCGCCCATGTAGTGGGTGATCGACTTGATGCGTGCCGCGGGAATGCCCATCGGCCCGGTCAACCCGGCGGCGGTGCCGGTCGTGGACTGTGAAGACGACCACACCGTGAGGTTCTGCAGGTTTTGGTCCCATTCACAGACGATGCCATGCGATTCCAGGCACTGGTGGCAAATCACCTGCATACCGTAGTTGCCTTCATGCACCGCGGCCAGGCCGTCAAACGAATTGGCGTTATAGCCATTGGCGGTCTGGGTATTGGTCTGGACATTGCTGCCACCGCCGGCCCCGCCCATGCCGCCGGCCGGCAGGGTGCTCGGTTCGGCGCGCAGGCGAAGAGCGTCCTCCTCGCGGACGACGAACGGCAGATCGGTGTTGTACTCGATCTTCACAGCCCTGATGGCGTCGTCGCAATGCTCCTCAGTGTCGCAAGCGATGGCCAGGATTTCGCTGCCGGCATAATCCAGCGTCGCCCCGGGCTTCACGATATGGTGGATGGCCCGAAAACCAGGCATCTTTTCAGCCGCCGCGACGTCGATGGAGGTGATGCGGGCACGGGCATAGGGGCAACGCAAAATCTTCGCGTGCAGCATGCCGGGGCGGTTGATGTCAAAGGTGTATCTGGCGCGGCCAGTGGCTTTTTCGGGACCGTCGAGCCGCTGGACTTTCGTGCCGAGAATCCGGCGATTTTGTGGCCAAGGCATGTGGAAAACCCTCTTGGTGCGGGCGAATGTCAAAAACACCAAAGTAGTAGGCACACTCCGTGTGCCGTTTGCGCACTCAACGGCACACGGAGTGTGCCTACTACTTTGACTCAACCGCGTTTCTGATTGCATAGCGAATAGATCGCGTCGCGCATTTGCTCGTAAGTGCCGCAACGGCAGATGTTGCCTTGCAGGCCCTGCTCCACTTCGGCGGGCGTGGCCTTGGGATTGGCCTCGAACACTGCTTTCATGGCCACGACGAAACCGGGAGTGCAAAAGCCGCATTGCTGGGCGTCGCAACGCGCGAATGCCGCGGGCACCGCGTCGAGCTTTTCTCCCTCCACCAGCGACTCGGCCGTGCGAATTGTTTTTCCCTGTGCTTCCAGGGCCAGCATGCTGCACGCATAAACCGGCTTGTCGCCCAGCAGCACGGTGCAGGCGCCGCAGGTTCCGCGATCGCATACTCGCTTGCAGCCCGTCACATCCATGTAATTTCGCAAGGCGTCCAGCAATGTGACGCGCGGCTCGACGGAGGCGGTGGTGGCCCGGCCGTTCACGTTCAACGTGATTTTCACGGCTGCCGGGCCGAAGCTTGGAACGGTAGGCTGCCCGGCAACGCCACCGGCGGCCTGGGCAACGCTCGTCAAGCCGGTGCTGGTAAGCGCCGTGGCGGCCGCCGTCGCTCCGCTACCGCGCAGAAACTCGCGGCGCGAAACCCCGCCTTGGGGATTGTCGTGGGATTCTTGCATGGGTTAGCCCCTCCAAGGGTGGACTTTGCATTTCGCCAATGAAGCCGATTGTAACGGCTCTGGCGCTATGTACAAGCAGTTTGTTGTTTTTTTGGGAAAGTTGTTTGCGACGCCGTGCAGGCTTGCCTGCCAGCCGAATTAGTTCGGCGGCCAAAACTCGGCTTATTCTGAGTGTTTAATTGCCCAAAAGGCGGTTCGCGCTTCTGGCGTTTCAATTACTTGCAGCCCGCGCTCCGAGTACGGAGTAAAGGAAGGATCACCGTCGCGAAGGATTTCAGCGAAGCCGGTCGCTTACCCACGGCTGCCTCCAACCCGTTTGAGCGCTAATTCGAGCATCTTTGTCTCGGCGGGCGTCAACTGTTCCCGCGATGCAATGTCCACGAGCAACTCAACAACTCGCCCGTAATGGTGTTCGTGGAACAGCCGATGCGCTTGTTGACGGGCGGACGCGTCGTCGATAACTCGGATCCGTGACGGAACCGATCCGTTATCTCCACGGGCCGACCAAGCCGTGTCGAAGACAATCTCCGCTTGCCGTAGCCACAAACCAAGTCCGCCCCACGCCGCCGGCAGCTCGCACCACCACGAAAGTCGGCAACTGGCCGAACCAAGGCCGTGTGGCGGTTGCTCGACAGCGACTTCAAACGTAGAACCGTCACACCCAACGCTTCCCACGGATGCGCCAATCGGAAGCTCAATTTCCGCCAATTCTTCGGCTAGGGCTTCCAACTCCCCCGAATGTGCCGGCAGTTCGTGAACCTCGATCGTCGGGACGAGCGGGTAAGGACGACGAAGCCGTTCGACCGGCGTGCGGAGCTTTTCCAGGTCAATATCGGATCGCCACGAAGTGCGGAGCAAGACGTGTTCGTTGGGTGAACCTATTCGCCGTCGACGGAACACATCCCACGCGATTGGCGGTGTGAACGATGGCAAAATCATGTATTGGAACACATGCCGAGCGTTCTGGTCGTCGATATAGGCGTGTTGGCGCAGCTTGTCGGTGACCTCGGATCGAAGCTGACCAAACTCGCGGATTTGTTCCTGCTCCAATTGGTGCTCCACTAATGCTAGAGGTCCCCCGGAGTCAAACCAGTTCGCTTGGCAATTCGCGAGAGCAGGCGGGGGCCGATTTCTTCGTCGTCGTGGAATGCAAAAACGTAATCTGGCCAGCCAACTCGTTCCAACACACGGTGCGATCCGCCAGATTGGCGCTTGATGCTCCAACCAATCCGCAAAAGGGCCGCCAAAACTCGCCTGGCCTTGGTCGCCGGCCAGTGGCTCATGGGACCACCGCAAATACCCGGCCCATTTCCGGAATTGCCTCTCCGTGATCAAGGCGATCCGCCAAGACTCGCAAGGAAAGGGCTTGTACGCGGCCGATGGCGTCCTCCCGCGTTTGACCGTAAACCAACGCTCCGGGAATTTCAGGCACTTCGGCAATCCAGCGGCCGTCTTCTTCTTGCTCGACTTCAATGATCATTGGCATAATGCCCCCGTTCTTCATCGTGCAGTGGACTCCGGTAGAAACACTCAAAGAGGTAGCTATTTCTGACAGCTTTGATGTTAACAAACAGCGGCAGAAACAGGAAGAGGTCTGTCAGATGGCTGTGAATTGCGCAAAAATGGATCGTATTGCGATGAACCGGGAGCCAACGGCGACAGGGGTTGTCGGGTCGCGCCGTCGCCGGTGACTCCCAGTTAAACGACCTACTTGGCCTTACCCCTGACCGCGCGGCTGACCAACCATATTCCACCCAGCCCGATGATCAGCACGACAATCAGTTGGGTCATTTCCGCCATGCGCTCCGCGGCCAGGTTTGACCGCTCGTCCACGGCGCGCCTGGCGCGAAATAGGTTGTCTTCACGCCGCATTTTTTCCAGCTGAGTCGATGTCAGGCTCACCGTCCAAGACCAGCACTGCACTTGCTCGCCGTCGACAATTTGCTTTTCCTGGTTCGCGCAGAACTGCGGCGAGCCGGTGAACAGGTTCTTGTGAATTTCGGCAGCTGCCGGCATCCATTCCAGCGGCGGCTGCAGTTTTTTCAAGTAAGCGCCGACCATGTCGACGGCGTTCTTGAGCGCGTGTTTCTCGGCGTCCTCGACGGTCTTGCCCCAGCCTTCCACGGTCCAGGTTTTGACTGGCTCCTTCTTGTCAGCGACCGTCACCTTGACCTTTGCCGACTTCTTGAGCGCAGGCGAATCTTGCGCGGCGCCCTTGACCAGGCAGGTCGCCGTCAGCAGTACCAGCATCAGGATTAGCCATCGACCGCACATGAGGGCTTCTCCCTTCGTAGTAGAACGGAATTTATTCCGTTCTGGTGTTACACGAACGGAATAAATTCCGTTCTAGCGTTACAGGAACGGAATTTATTCCGTTCTACGTGTTTGCCAACCGCAGCTTGCGGGGCTTGCGCGGCGGTGGGGCTTCCCAGGGACTAACCAACTGGATCACCGCCGCGGCCATCATCGGAACCACAATCACCGTCGTCGGATCAATGAGCGCCTGCTTGGCCTGTTCGTCCATGGGCCAGATCAGCCGGCTCAACAGGAAACAACCCAGGCCCGCCACGCACACCGACCAAAAACTGAAACGATGCGGACGCCGGCGGTCGGCCATTTTCCACCAACGCATCAGGAAAAACGCCAGGCCGAAATAGGCCAGGTAACAGGCCGCCACCGGCACATCCTGGCCGCGGAACAGCAGGCCGCCGTCATACCAATGGCGGCGTTTGGCCACCACCACGAGATCGTTGCCATTGCCCGCGGGACCAGCCATCGCCACCGGCATGTCCGCCCGCGCTTCCATTTCGTAGAGCGCCGGCACCTCATACCCCTCAAGCCACAACGCCTGCACGCCAATCATGACGCCCAGGCACATCAGCGTCAGCCGCCGCCGCCAGGAATCGTTGACGCGCGTCGACCACATCTTGGCGGGCACCAGCACCGACCACGAGCAAGCCAGCGTCAGGAAGAAATACGGCGCCAGTTTGTTAACATGGTTGGTCCGCAGCACGGCGGCCCAAACAATGCAAAGCAGCAGCGCCACCAATGCCGACATGACCATCGATCCGGCTAGCTCCGACAGCCAAACACGCTTCGAAACCGCTACCGGCAGCACCTCCGGCAGTGGTTCGGCACAGGCCGCAGGGGCCGGCCTCACGACTGGCACGGCGGGAATGGGCAAGGGCGGCGGCACTTTGTTGGCCCGCGGCTGGCAATGCCCGACCGCCGCGACTTCCTTGGCCATCTGGGCCATCGACGGATAGCGGAGCGCGGAGTTCTTCGACAGCGCCCGATCCAGCACGCTTCTGAACTCCCTGGGCACGGCATTGAGATCCGGCGGCGTGGTCAGATGCTTCATGAGGATTTCGCCGGCGCTTTCGCCGTCGAAGGGCACGTGGCCAGTGAGCATCTCATAGAGCATGATGCCGGCCGCGTAGATATCGACCTGCTTATTGTAGTTGCCCGTCGAAATCTCCGGCGCCATGTAGTGGACGGTGCCGATCGACTCGGTCTGGGCGTGCCGTTGGCTGCCGCTGATGAATCTTGCCAGGCCGTAGTCGCCGACCTTGATGATGCCGTTTTCCAGGAAGATGTTGCCCGGCTTCAGGTCGCGGTGGACGATGCCTTGATCGTGCAGGTAACCGACCGCCGCCGCCAGCCGCTGAAACCACTGCTGGGCCAGTTCCGGAGCCAGGCCGCCCGGATGACGGTTGAGCACGGTGTTGAGCGTTTCGCCGGCGACGTATTCCATCACGACCCAGTGGTCGCCGTTTTGGTCGGTGCGCAGGTCGTAGAGATGGACGAGGTTGGGATGCTTGAGATTCAGGCACTGGGCCATGCCGCGCATCTCGATGTCGACGTTGCCGCGCACCAGCTTGAGGGCCACTTCCTTGCCGCCGTCGCTGACGCCGTAGTAAACCTCGCCGAAGCCGCCGCGGCCGATGCCGCGCTTGATCGTGTAGCCTTCCAGCGGGCGTTGTCCCGAACTGTAGGTGAACTTCATGGCACACCTCGTTTACAAACCGCCAACCGATCATCAGAGCCTAAGCGAAAAGGGGTCAGGCACCGTTGCCGGTACGGCCCAAAGGGTGCTTCGCACAACGGTGCCCGACCCCTTTTCGCACAGGCTGTCAACCGCCGATTTTTTCGAGCTTGAGGGAAAAACTGTCCCCAATCACATGGGAGTTTAGTCCCAACACGCCGCGTTCCTTGACACTCTGCCCGTCGATGGTCACCGGTTCGCTGGTGCGGATGCCCATTCCATTTTTTTGGCGAAACAGGATCACCGGCTGTTTCAGCTCCGGCAGCTCGACGTGGACATTTTGGCCCGGCCCCAGCACAATCGTGTCGGCCATCAGCAGCACGCCGTCCACCGCCAGGCGAAGGCGATGCCCGCTGACCAGGTCGAGCCTGGCCGAGGTGCTGATCGGGGCCGGTTGGCGAAACAGCAGCTGGCAGCAGTGGCCCAGAGTCACCCGGTCGCCGCTGCGGAGCAAGGCCTTTTCCGCCGTCTTACCGTTGACCCGGGCCGGCCGCAAGGCGTGCAGCAGGTAGCCCTCGGGGTCACGCGTCAGCGTGGCATGCAGCCGTGAGACATCCGCCAGCAGCGGCACGTCGACGGCTGCATCCGGCGTGGCCTGACCCAGGGTGATCCGAGTGTTCAGACACACCAGGTAACCGCCCACGCCGTCGATCCACAGGTAAAACGCCCCTTCTTGCCGGGTCACGTCGCCTCCCCTGCCCCAAATTGCCAGGAGTTATTGTAGCGGATTTACTTGTTGTCCACGACTTTGGTGCCGTCCGTCTTACCCTGGAGGTAATCGCGGATGCCGTCCAGATCGACCGTCCGAACCTGAACCTGCGGCTGAGCGTCGCCGATTTTCGAGCCATATTGCTGCTGCAGGACATGCTCCATTTGCTCGACGTTCTGGCCGTGTTCGATCCGATCCAGCGTATTCTTGATGTCGGCGACCCGGCCCTCGTCGGTGATGAGCGGCGTCTGGATGCGGGTGACCTGCAGCGTCGCCTCTTCAGCTTCGAGCGTGGCCACGCGGATTTCGAACTCGCGCTTCTGGCTGGTGAGCTTGTCGAGCTGATCGCGAATGGCGGCCAGGTTCCTGTTTTCCGCTTCAAGGAGTTTCTCCTTGGTGGTCAAGTTCGCTTCCAGCTTGCGGAAAATCGCGAAATCCTTGGCCAGCTTGACCTTGGCCTGGTCAAGCGTGTAGTTGCTTTCGTGATAGCTGATTTGCGACTCCCTGGCGTCAATGGCGGCGGTCAGCGCCAGCAGGTTTTTGCGCTGTTCCTGGTGATTGGCCCTGGCGCTGGCGATTTCACGATCGAGCCTTTTAATCGACGCCATCTTCTCGGCAATGGGGCCGAGCAATCCCTGGTAATCTCGGTCGAGCTGCTGAATTTCATGCTGAACGCGAGCCAACTCCAAATCGCGCGGAATCTGGCCGCGGACGTGAGCCTGGCCTTTGGCGATCAAGGTTGAGGCATAGCTTGTGACATTTGTTTTCTTGGCCACCCACAGGAAAGCCAGGGCAATGACAACGCCGACGGCAATTTTCTTGAACATGGTAGTTCCCCTTCATCGCTGATCTGTACGGATATGCAGTACACGCAACGCGGACTGGCGCGTTGCCCTATGGATGATTCGTTGGGGAGGAGGGGGGATTTAGAAAAAAAATGGCGAGATCATGGATTGACGACGTCGCGACGGAAGGTTCGAGGACGAATGCGGCAGGGTTCTTCTTCTCTGCCCACGCAAGTGACGAAGGGGTGCTCAGTTGCATCGAGGGCCGCGTGAAAGACTTCCACGGGGCTGGTGCCGGAAGCTATCGCGACGCCGTCGGCAAAACCGATCCACTTGCCTTGGTATTGACGGAGTAGCTGGTCACGCATCGCCCAGTAATCGGCTTCATTCTTGCGCCAATCGGGATGGATTTGGCGGGCGATGTCGGGAGGCAGCAGGTCGGCGATGCTTTTCATCTTAGGCGGCCCCAGTCTCGGTCTGTCGGAAGGACACTTAGGTACTCCCGGACTTCGAGTTGCATCCGGTCGATTTCGCCCAGAAAGCCCGAAACAGAATGCCCGATAACTTGAAGGGTTGGTCTCCGTTTTGCGTAGATAAGCTGCTTGCTTATGAAACCAGGCAATGCGATCTAAAGTGATCTGTAGCTCCTGGTCGTTGGCGATCATGGTTCGTCCCCCACAACCTCGACCTTTACGCGCTCCGCTTGCGGGCGCAAGAAGTGCTCGCACCTTCGGGACAAGTTCCGTGGGAATGTCCATGAGCGTAATGTTTTCTGCCTTCAGCGCTGCCTTGATCTCCGCGTATTCCTCGTCTTCCGTTTGATTTTCGTAATGCGCAATGACTTCCTTGACGCGCTTCTCGTTCCAGCCAGGGGGAAACTTCTGCTTCTTCATTTGCGTTTTCTCCTTTGTCGACGACGGAAAGCTCTTTTGGTCTTGCCGCGCAGTTCATACGCGGTGACTACAAATACGCTTTCAGGGTCCTCGTCAGGCACGTAAAATACTTGGAGGTATCGTCCCGCCATCGTTATAAGCATTGCCAGGTCAAATCTCAACCGCTGTTGATTTAGACACGGACGGATGGCATGTTTCCTTTGAGGTTATTGAGAAACCAACCTAGGAACTCGTCGAACGACCTCGCGATTTCCGATACGTCGACAAAGTCGTGGTCAAAGAAAACGACAGGAGCATCGTCCGACGACGTGTGTTGACGCCGGAACCCAATTATGTTTCCCATGCAGTCCGACGCTACTCCGATAACGTCGCTCGGCATACCCGCGGACCAGTAGCCTTTTGTTCCTTTTATGGCCTCCTGGGGATCAAGGAAGTCACGGACATCGGCGTGCTCGAAGTTGTTCGCCACAACCTCACCGAGGATGGTCGGAGTGTGAACCGTCCCGTACCGAGTCGCAAACTGCCGGAAAGCAACGGGAAGTTTGCAATCCAAGGCTGCCTCGACAGCATCCAGCTGCTGATCGGTGACAGCGGCTGGCTGGTTACCGCAATGAAAGCGAGCAAAAAACTCCTCATGGATACTGGCCCGTGTTCGCATGATACCTAACTCCGCCACGGAACAATCGCCCGCACCCGAGCATCGCGCAGAAAAAGCCCGAGCCACACCAGCACGCCGAATGCGGCCGGCAGGACGAAATTTTCGTCGATACGCAAATGCGTGGCGACGGCGCCGCCAAAATACCCCGTCAGCAAAATCGCGCCGAGAATGGCGGTTTGCGGAATCACATAGATGACTGTACAGACGAGTTCAACAATGCCCAAAGGGACAAGAAGTTCAGGATCCCATCCACTTTTCGGGAATCCCTCAACGGCCTCCGGCGACTTCGTCAATTTCATGACAGCACTCATCACTAACACCAGCACCGGCAGGGCGCTGATAACTCTTCCGACCCAAATCATCACTTTCATCGCTCAATCCTCCCCGGGTTGTGCATCAACGTCGACAGGTAACAATACCTGGCGCATTATCCCTTGCGGTCATTTTCCTTGTGTATTCTTCCCTTCCACCACTGTTTTCAAACTAGCCAGGCCCTTCTCAAAATCGCCGCCGACCATTTTGTCCATATTCATGAAAAGACCGAACGCCTTGAGCATGAAGTTGTTCCGGCCGGTCATGCTCCAGGTGGCCAAGGTATGCTGACCCTGTGGTTGGAAGGTGAACTCCGCGACATTCGTGGCTTTGAAGGGCCGCAGGAACTCAATGGTGATCCTGACCAGATCGCTCGCTCGGCTCTCGGTGAGCGTCATGCGGCCTGAGCCCACCATGTTGTCGCCAGCCCAGGCGTAGATGGCGCCGGGTCCGGCCGTGCGCCCTCGTAGGTCTGCTTCATCGTCGGATCGAGCTTCGCCCACGGGGACCAGGCATCCCATTTGTGGAAATCGTTGACCTGGGCAAACAGTTCGGCAGGCGGCGCTGAGATGGTGGCCGACCGCGTGATGCGGAACTCGGCGGGCCTCATGGCAACGACGATGGCAAACACCATGGCAAATACCACCAAAGCACCGAGGATGAAGAGGATAATATCGATCATCGGAGGTTCCTTGCTTACCGGCCCGCGACCAACAAGAAAAAGACCGCCCCGATTTGATATGCCAAGGAGGGGTCATCGTCATGGGAAGCGCAACGTAGTTTTCACCGCGGAGACGCAAAGTGCGCAAAGGAAGAATTTGCGGAACGGGATGAGAAACGGAAAGCGGTTGCACAATTCCTGAAGAGTTTCCTTTGCGTCTTTGCGCCTTCGCGGTGAAAACCTTTCTCAGTTTGGTGTACTCGAAGCTTTGTGCCAAGGCCCAAACCTTATACCCCCGCCGCCACCACGCAACCTGAACGAATCGGCGCCCCAGCTGCTTCACGCTCCAAGCGCCGCCGAAACGCCAAATGACGCAGCCGCGTGACTTCGACCAGGCCACGCCATACCCGCGCCGTCAAGCGATGGCGAATCATGTGATACCACAACAAGTTCGAGCGCTTGTAGAGATACGACATCGCCAGGTACGGCAGCACCGCACGCGCGTCCGCTAGCCGCCGCTTCCAAATCGAGGCGTGTGAAAGCAACCGCTGGTAACACCAGGCATATCCCCGCGCCAGCTCATCCACCGTCATGTGTTTCGGCCGAAAGACGACATGGCCCGTGTCGTAAAGCGTCCAGTCTTTGTGGAGGATGCGGCCCTCCGCCTCCATTTGGCGGAAAAGCGGCGTGCCGGGATAGGGAGTCAGGATGTGAGATGCTGGTCAATGCCAGGCTCGGCGTGAGGACGTGCTTGCCGAAACTCGCGTGAGGATCCTTGGGGTAAAAGGGATTGATCAGCAGGGCGTAACGAGGCCGCACCGAACCAGGGCGTAACGTTTCGTCAAGACGGGGGGCGATACGCATTGCATTCGGAAGCCAGTTTTGGGGGTTGATCCGTCGTTCCCGGCGTTGCAAACTTCGACGATGGTCCCGGCCCGCAGGTCGGGGGGCGTTTCAAAGGCCTGGCTCCACTGCCTCGGTGTGGGTGGACTTTTCATACACGGCTTTGGCCCGCTCCAACGCCTCCTTGAAGTGCCTGCAGACATTTTCCCACCCAACATGCTTCTCAAACTCGGCCTGTCGCATAAGCTTGGCAGGTTGCGGCAGCGCATCGCATAGGATGAGGATGCGACCCGCGGCGCGTAGCTTGTCCGCAAGGTCTTCGAGCGCGAGCAGACCGGTGGCGTCGATGGCCGTCATGTTGCGCAGCCGCAAGATGACGACCGGCTGGAGTTCCTGGATGTGGTCGCTGACTTCCGACAATTTCTCAGACGCCCCGAAGAGGAAGGGGCCGTGGATGCGAACGACCGTGACGTAATCAGGGATGTGCTTGTCCTGCAAGATGTGCGGACGGCCATCCTCGATGTACTGTTTCGTCACCTTGGAGACGGTCGTGGTCATCGACACCTTGCGGATGAATAGCAGGGCGGCAAGAACGATCCCGAACTCGACGGCGATGGTGAGGTCTGCAAAGACGGTAAGGGCGAAGGTGGTAAACCAAACGGCGATGGTGGCCCACGACATCTTCAACAGTTTGCGGATTTCCCGCCATTCGCCCATGTTGTAGGCGACCACCATCAAGATCGCTGACAGGACAGCGAGGGGGATGAGGCTGGCGAGCGGGGCGGCGAACAGCAGGATGGCGAGCAGGGTGAGGGCATGGACCATCCCGGCCACCGGGGTCTTGGCCCCCGACCGAATGTTCGTGGCGGTGCGGGCGATGGCCCCGGTTGCGGGGATGCCGCCGAAGAACGGAGTGGCGATGTTGGCGATCCCCTGAGCCACCAGTTCGACATTTGGGTAATGCTTGTCGCCGCTCATGCGGTCAGCGACCACGGCAGACATCAGCGACTCGATGGCCCCCAGCAAAGCGACCGTCATGGCTGGGGAGATTAGGGTCGGGATCATGTCCGGGCTGAACTGCGGCAGGCTGACGCCGGGAAGGCCGCTGGGGATACCGCCGAACCGGGTTCCGATGGTTTCGACCGGCAGCCCGAGGACCGTCACCACGATGGTGCCAAGCAGGAGGGCGGCGATGGAGCCGGGAACCTTCTTGAAGTACACCATGCACAGGATTACCACGCCCAACGCTCCGCCCGCCAGCAGAGCCGTCATCAGGGAAATCGTGTGGAAGTGGGTGACGATGGCCTCCATTCTGCCCACGAACTCGCCCGGCACTTTGTCGATCCGCAGGCCGAAAAAGTCCTTGATTTGCGTGCTGGCGATGAGGATGGCGATGCCGTTGGTGAACCCAACGACCACGGGCCGAGGGATGAACCTCACTAACGTGCCGAGGCCGGTCAGCCCCAGCAGGACGAGCATGAGCCCCGCCATCACCGTGCAGACCAGCAACCCGTTGAAGCCATGCTGTGCGACGATGCCGAAGACAATCACCACGAACGCCCCGGTCGGCCCCCCGATCTGCGTTTTGGAGCCGCCGAGGGCCGAGATGAGGAACCCGGCAACGACCCCACAGTACAGACCGGCCTGCGGCGGGACGCCCGATGAGATGGCGAACGCCATCGCCAGCGGCAGGGCGACAAGGCCGACCGTCAGCCCGGCGATCAGGTCCGAGAGGAATGTCTTGAGGTTGTAGCCCCGCAATGACTCGATCAACTTCGGCATCCTGCCCCGCTTCATCGCCCGACCTCCTGTTCGACCTTCTTCGCCTCGTTCTTTTCCAACCGCGGCCCCGGCACCTGCCCGTGAGCGCCGTTCCATAGGATCGGCCTTTTTTGGCTGCTGGTCAAGGGAGCTTAACTGTTTGTTCCCAGGGCGCACGGCCCCCGCCTGGCATTCGATGGCGAGTAAGGCTACAAAGGCATCGTGGTTCATGGAGCTCCTCCCACTGTCTCCGGCGAATGGCGATACGATGAAATGCCAAACGGCCTACCTGACCTTCAACCTCCCCGCGAGGATGGCCTTCCAAAACATCACGGGCGAGGTCGAGGAAATCGTCCGCAAAAGCGGCGTGCAGGAGGGCCTCGTCCTTTGCAACGCCATGCACATCACGGCCTCGGTCTTCATCAATGACGACGAGCCGGGCCTGCACGAGGATTACAAAAAGTGGCTCGAGGCCCTGGCGCCCTTCGACGCTTCACCTGCCCGTTACAAGCACAACCGCACCGGCGAGGACAACGCCGACGCTCATTTGAAGCGGCAGGTCATGGGGCGCGAGGTGGTTGTGGCGATCACGAAGGGGAAACTCGATTTTGGGCCGTGGGAGCAGATATTCTACGGGGAGTTTGATGGGAAGCGGCAAAAGCGGGTGCTGGTTAAGGTCATTGGGGAGTAAATCAGGGAGGAATGATGTCGCAAGAACTACAGCCTCCAAAATTCGGGCATTTCGAGCGTGTCATCATTAAAGGCGACGGACCAAGTTGCAACGACTACCAAGGTGCGAAGGGAACCGTCATTTGGATTGACTCGTCTGCCGCGAGGCGAAACCCGACTCACCCCGATCAGTGGCTCTACGTCGTTTATTTGCCAACCCATGCTGTTTGGAAAACGGTTTTTCAATCGGACCTCGAATCGGAGGGCGCGTTTGATAAGGAGGCCACTCATTTCGGCCACCGTGCTGAAATCAGTTTCGATCTTGTAATGGAGCGGGATAACGACTGGATGGAAGGAAGTTATCGTCTTCCCGGCGAATGTTGGAAAATAGTCATTTTCCAGAAGGATGACGTGCCAGATGTTCGATGGGAGCCCAGCAAGTGGCAGAGGCCCACGAAGTGGGAGCGAGAGATCACTGGCGTGGTGGTTCGGTTCCCTCGGACCGCAAAAATGGGCCGCGAAGACTTTTTGCGAGTCATGTCTCAGGCCTTTGGTTATACCGAATGGGTGCGGGTCCATGGGCCTGACTCGATGTCGCTCCGATGACGGTGACGGAAGTCGGCCAGAATCTGATGCGGTAGGCCGCGACCATCGCTAAGATCATGGCATGAGCACATCAACGACATGGAAATACCTGGTTCGCAAACCGAAGTCGGTTTACAAGCAGCTCTTCATCAAAGATCGCTGGGTAGCCGCCCGAACGCTCTACGGCCAGACCTTGGGTGAAGACGCTCACACGCCGGAAGAGGTCGCTGCCGACTTCAACCTGCCGTTGGATGCTGTGCAGGAAGCGATTGCGTATTGCAAATCGGACCCACCGGAGATTCGGGAGGATTGGCAGCGCGAACAGAGATTGATCCACGCGATCGGCATGGATGATCCGGCGAATCCCTATAATGCCACTCCCCGTCTTCTCTCGCCGCAGGAGCGTGCTCGGATCATTGGCACATGAGGCTATAACGCGACGACGATTCCGCGGAGGCACGCCATCGTTTGGCGAGCCGCGTCGCGTAAGCGACCGGTTTCGTCGGCGGCTCCAACCCGACCGCTTACGCGGTTCGGCTCGCCAGCGCAATCGCACAGCCTGCAAGGATGTGTTGCGCATTGCAAGTTGCGAAAGTTAATTCATCAACTTCATTCAGGATAAGCACTTAATTCATTCAGGGGGGCATTGTCACTGGGGGTCCGAATGAATGAATTCATCAGCTGCGACCAGGCGCCGCAGGAGCTCCATTTGCAGCATCCTGTCCACCCCGGATTCATTGCACACAACCGCCGCCCGATTTGAAATCGACCGTGTGTGTGCAATGCAACAATGAATCCTCATTAGCCGTTCAGGTAAAACTCCGCGGACGATTCAATGTTTTCGCGGATGGACAGCAAATCGAACGGAGTGCCAGTCCAGCCGTCGATCTCCAAGACGCCGGCCTGGCGGTGGAGCAGCTCGATGTAGTAGCCGGCGACCGTGATGCCGCGGTATTCGCCCGACTGTAGGAAATCCAGAGCTACCGCAGCGCTGCCGGCATTCTGCACGACGGCCACCCAGCCGTTGACGTCGGAGGTGGAACCGTTGCGGCCAAGCAGTATGCGGTACAGCGCCTGGACATAATTGGCACTGGCACTGGCGCTGCCGATCATGGCATTGGCCCGGTTGGCGAATTCCGCCGAGGCCAGTATTTGCGACTGAACCGATTCTTCCGTGGCGCCGTTTTGCAGCATGCTCACCCAGCCTTGTTGTTCGCCATTGACGGCGGCCCGGCCCAGGTAGGTGAGGTACCAGCCATTGACCAGATCCGTCAGGGCCTCGGTGGAATGGTCGATGCTGACCGCCACGGTGTTGTCCGACTGGCCCGGCTGCTGCAGCGTTGTCACCCAGGCGTCGATTTCACCGATGGAACCCAGCCGGCCCAGTTCCTGGAAGTAGAGCGATTGGATGAATCGCTGATCGGCACTCAGCGCCGGATCGCTATAGGTCAGCTTTTGCATGTTGCTGAAGATCACGGGCTTGTCGCCAGTGGCCAAAATCTCGTTGGCCCCGAAATTGAGGGCGTTGCCCTGGCCGTTGAAGTTGAGAACGTTGGCAATCGTGGCGCCGGCGCCGTTGACGTACACCGTCACGGTGGGCGAGGCCGTGATGTTGAAGACGTTGTCGCTGGGGCCGCCGGTCAGCGTGGCCGTGGTGATGCCGGCCAGGTTGAGCTGCATGCCGTCGCTGGTGCTCAAGGACGCCGTGGTGAAGGTGAAGTTGGCGTCCTTGGTCGCCACCAGGGTGTCGTTGCTGCCGGTGATTGAACCGTTGCCGGTCCAGCCGCTGACGGTGAAGGTGTTGCCGCCTTGCGTGTCAGTCAGATTGGCGGTGCCGAACAAGCCCACCAATGTCAAGGACATGCCGTCGGTGCTGGCCAGGCTGGTATTGGTCAACGTGTAACCGGCCGGTTTGACGGCGACGATGGTGTCGCTGACCGCCGGGCTGCTGGCGTTGGCCAGTGTGCCGGTGCCGGTCCAACTGCTGACCGTGAAGGTGCGGCCGCCCAAGGTGTCGGTCAGAGCGGCAGTGGTGAACAGGCCTGTGAGTGCCAGCGTCATGCCGTCGGTGCTGGTCAGGCTAGTATTCGCCAACGTGTAACCGGCCGCTTTGGTCGCGATGACCGTGTCGCCGGTCGCTGGGCTGCTGGTATTGGCCAGTGTGCCGTTGCCGGTCCAACCGCTCACGGTGAAGTTGTGGCCGCCCTGCGTATCGGTAAGGTTGGCGGTGCCGAACAAGCCCGACAGGTTGAGTGCCATGCCGTCGGTGCTGGCCAGGCTGGTATTGGTGAGCGTATACCCGGCCGGCTTGACGGCCACGATAGTGTCGCTGACGGCAGGGCTGCTGGTGTTGGCCAGTGTGCCATTGCCCGTCCAACCGCTGACCGTGAACGTGTGGCCGCCCAATGTGTCGGTGAGGTTGGCGGTGCCGATGTGACCGCTGAGCGTCAAAGCCATGCCGTCGGTGCTGGTCAAGCTGGCGTTGGTCAACGTGTAGCCCGCCGCCTTGACCGCGACAATGGTGTCGTTCACCGCTGGGCTGCTCGTATCGGCAAGGCTGCCATTGCCGGTCCAACCGCTAACAACGAAGCTGTGTCCGCCCAATGTGTCGGTCAGGTTGGCGGTGCCGAACAAGCCCGACAGATTGAGCGACATGCCATCGGTGCTGGCCAGGCTGTTGTTGGTCAGCGTGAAACTCGCCGGCTTGACTGCGACAACGGTGTCATTGACCGCCGGGCTGCTGGTGTTGGCAAGTTCGCCATTGCCGGTCCAGCCGCTAACGGTGAAGGTGTTACCGCCCTGCGTGTCGGTCAGATCGGCGGTGCCGAACAAACCGGTCAAGGTCAGTGACATGCCATCGGTGCTCGTCAGGCTGGTATTGGCCAGGGTGTAACCGGCTGCCTTCACCGCGACAATGGTGTCGCTGACTGCCGGGCTGCTGGTGTTGGCCAGTGTGCCATCGCCCGTCCAGCCGCTGACGTAGATTTTGTTGGAACCATGTGTGTCGGTCAGATCGGCGGTCCCGAACAGGCCCGTCAACGTGAGGGACATGCCGTCGGTGCTAGACAGGCTGGTATTGGTCAACAGGTAGCCCGCCGCTTTGACGGCGATGATCGTATCAGACACGGCCGGGCTGCTGGTGTTGGCCAAGGTGCCGTTGCCGGTCCAACCGCTGACCGTGAAGCTATGGCCGCCGTGCGTGTCGGTCAGATCGGCGGTGCCAAACAAACCCGTAAGCGTAAGCGACATGCCGTCAGTGCTGGTCAGACTGGTATTGGTCAACGTGTAACCCGCGGCCTTCACGGCAATGATGGTATCAGATACGGCTGGACTGCTGGTGTTGGCCAGTGTGCCGTTGCCGGTCCAACCGCTGACCGTAAACGTCTGGCCGCCCACCGTGTCGGTCAGGTCGGCAGTGCCAATCAGTCCGCTCAAGGTCAAGGACATGCCGTCGGTGCTGGTCAGGCTGATATTGGTCAACGTGTAACTCGCTGCCTTGACCGCGATCACCGTATCGGACACCGCCGGGCTGCTGGTGTTGGCCAGGCTGCCATTGCCGGTCCAACCGCTGACCGTGAAGGTGTTCCCGCCCTCCGTGTCGGTCAGGTCGGAAGTGCCGATCAGTCCGCTCAAGATCAAGGACATGCCATCGGTGCTGGTCAAGCTGGTATCAGTCAGCGTGAAACTCGCCGGCTTAACCGCGACAACGGTGTCATTGACCGCCGGGCTGCTGGTGTTGGCCAGTGTGCCGTTGCCGGTCCAGCCACTGACGGTGAAGGTGTTGCCGCCCTGCGTGTCGGTCAGGTCGGCGGTGCCAAACAAACCGGTCAAGGTTAGTGACATGCCATCGGTGCTGGTCAGGCTGGTATTGGTCAGGGTGTAACCCGCTGCCTTCACCGCGACAATGGTGTCGCTGGCTGCCGGGCTGCTGGTGTTCGCCAGTGTGCCATTGCCCGTCCAGCCGCTGACGGTGAAAGTATTTCCTCCTTGTGTGTCGGTTAGATCGGCAGTGCCGAACAAGCCCGTGAGGGTAAGCGACATGCCGTCGGTGCTGGTCAAGCTGGTGTTGGTCAACGTGTAGCCCGCCGCTTTGACGGCGATAACCGTGTCGTTGACCGCTGGGCTGCTGGTGTTGGCCAAGGTGCCATTACCGGTCCAACCGCTGACCGTGAAGCTATGGCCGCCTTGCGTATCGGTCAGATCGGCGGTGCCGAACAAACCGGTGAGGATGAGCGACATGCCGTCGGTGCTGGTCAAACTGGTATTGGTCAACGTGTAGCCCGCTGCCTTGACGGCGATGACCGTGTCAGACACTGCCGGGCTGCTGGTGTTGGCCAAGGTACCGTTGCCGGTCCAACCGCTGACGGTGAAAGTTTGGCCGCCCAAGGTGTCGGTGAGGTTCGCAGTGCCAATGAGACCGCTTAACGTCATGGACATGCCGTCGGTGCTGGTCAAGCTGGTGTTGGTCAGCGTGTAGCTGGCCGCTTTGATCGCGATAACTGTGTCGTTAACCGCCGGGCTGCTGGTATTGGCCAGGCTGCCATTGCCTGTCCAACCGCTGACGGTAAAGGTGTTGCCGCCCTGCGTGTCGGTCAGGTTGGCGGTGCCGATCAGGCCGCTCAATAGCAAGGACATGCCATTGGTGCTGGTCAAGCTGGTATTGGTCAGCGTGAAACTCGCGGGTTTGACTGCGACTACGGTGTCATCGACCGCCGGGCTGCTGGTGTTGGCCAATGTGCCATTGCCTGTCCAACCGCTCACAGTGAAGGCGTTGCCGCCCTGCGTATCGGTCAAATCGGCGGTGCCGAACAAGCCCGACAGGGTGAGGGACATTCCGTCGGTGCTGGCCAAACTGGTATTGGTCAACGTGTAACCGGCAGCCTTGACGGCGACGATGGTGTCGTTGACTGCCGGGCTAGTGGTGTTGGCCATCGTGCCATTGCCCGTCCAGCCACTGACGGTGAAAATGTGACCGCCATGGGTGTCGGTGAGATCGGCCGTGCCGAACAGGCCCGTGAGGATGAGCGACATGCTGTCGGTGCTGGTCAGACTGCTATTGGTCAAGGTGTAGCCCGCCGCTTTGACGGCGATGACGGTGTCGCTACCGGCCGGGCTGCTGGTGTTGGCGAGCGTGCCGTTGCCCGTCCAACCGCTGACCGTGAAGCTGTTGCCGCCTTGCGTGTCGGTCAGATCGGCGGTGCCGAACAGGCCCGTGAGGATGAGCGACATGCCGTCGGTGCTGGTCAGGCTGGTATTGGTCAGCGTGTAGCTCGCCGCTTTGACGGCGATGACCGTGTCTGAAGTTGCCGGGCTGCTGGTGTTGGCCAAAGTGCCGTTACCCGTCCAACCGCTGACCGTGAAGCTGTGACCGCCTTGGGTGTCGGTCAGGTTGGCGGTGCCAATGAGCCCACTCAAATTCAAGGACATGTTGTCGGTGCTCGTCAAGCTGGTATTGGTCAAGACAAAACTTGCCGCCTTGACCGCGATGACCGTGTCGTTCACGGCCGGGCTGCTTGTGTCGGCCAGGCTGCCATTGCCAGTCCAGCCGCTGACCGTGAAGGTGTGGCCACCCTGGGTGTCGGTCAAGTTGGCCGTGCCGAAGCGGCCCGTCAAAATCAGCGACATGCTGTCGGTGCTCGTCAAGCTCGTATTGGTGAGCGTAAAACTCGCCGCCTTGGTTGCAGTGACGGTGTCACTGACAGCCGGGCTGCTGGAATCGGTCATCGTGCCGTTGCCGGTCCAGCCGCTGACGGTGAAGGTGTGGTTGCCCTGAGTGTCGGTCAGATTGGCGGTGCTGAACAGGCCCGACAGGGTGAGCGACATGCCGTCGGTGCTGGCCAAGCTGGTATTCGTCAGTGTGTACCCGGCAGCCTTGACGGCGACGAGGGTGTCGTTGACTGCCGGGCTAGTGGTGTTGGCCATCGTGCCGTTGCCCGTCCAGCCGCTGACGGTGAAGGTGTGGCCGCCCTGGGTGTCGGTCAAATCGGCAGTGCCGAACAGGCCTGTGAGGATGAGCGACATGCTGTCGGTGCTGGTCAGGCTGGCATTGGTCAAGGTGTAGCCGCCGGCTTTGACGGCGATGATCGTGTCGCTAACTGCCGGGCTGCTGGTATTGGCCAAAGTGCCGTTGCCCGTCCAACCGCTGACCGTGAAGCTGTTGCCGCCTTGGGTGTCGGTCAGATTGGCCGTGCCGAACAGGCCCGTGAGGAGGAGCGACATGCCATCGGTGCTGGTCAGACTGGTGTTGGTCAAGGTGTAGCCCGCCGCTTTGACGGCGATGACCGTGTCGGAAGCTGCCGGGCTGCTCGTGTTGGCCAAAGTGCCGTTGCCTGTCCAACCGCTGACCGTGAAGGTGTGGCCTCCCTGCGTGTCGGTCAGGTCGGCGGTGCCAATGAGACCACTCAAAGTCAGGGACATGTTGTCGGTGCTGCTCAGGCTCGTATTGCTCAGCGTGTAGCTGGCAGCCTTGACGGCGATAACGGTGTCGTTCACGGCTGGGCTGCTTGTGTTTGCCAAGGTGCCATGACCCGTCCAACCACTAACAGTGAAACTGTCGCCGCCTTGCGTGTCGGTCAATTTCGCAGTCCCGAACAACCCTGTCAAGTTGAGCGACATGTTGTCGGTGCTGGTCAAGCTCGTATTAGTCAAGGTGAAGCTTGCTGCTTTGCTGGCGACCACTGTGTCACCGACGACCGGGCTGCTGGTATTGGCCAGCGTTCCAGCCGCCGTCCAGCCGCTGACCGTGAAGGTATTTCCACCTTGTGTGTCGGTCAGATTGGCTGTTCCGAATGTTCCCTTCAAAGTCATGGACATGCCGTCCGTGCTGCTCAGACTGGTGTCCGTTAGCGTGAAGCCCGCCGGAGCAGTGTTGTTGACCGTGCCGCTGCCGGCCTGATTCCAGAGCGTGCCCTGGCCGGTCCAGTAATCGGAACCGTTGTTCAGGTTGAACGTGGCGGCGGCGGTGGTCGCGGTGAGGTTGGCGATAATGATGCCGCTTAGGGTCATCGACATGCCGTCGCTGGTGTTCAGCACGGTGTTGCCCAGCGTGAAGTTGGCATTGCGTGTGGTGATCACGGTGCCGTGAGCAATGCTGGAGGTCAGCGAGCCAGTGCCGGTCCATTTGACGCCGTTGTTGTCCAGGGTGAAGCTGTGCGGCTCGACCGTGGCGATCAGGGTGGCGACGGCGATGCCCGACAGGCTCATGGACATTAGATCGGTGCTGGTCAACGTTGTGTTGGTCAGCGTGAAGTCCGCGTTCTTGGTGGCGCTGACGGTGTCGGGGTCGGCGGGGTTGCCGGCGCCGGTGAGGGAGCCGCCGTGCGTCCAGCCGCTCACGTCGAAGCTGTGGCCGCCGCCAGTCGAAACCAGGTTTGCCGTGTTGAAGCCGCCGCTGCCCGCCAGACCGGTGACCTGGCCGTTGATGGTCAACTGGGTGTCGGTCAACACGTAATTGGCGGCGTTGTTGGCGGCCACGGTGTCAGGCGTGGCAACTGTTCCCGAGGTGGTGCCGCTGGCGTTGGTGAGCGTGGTGGTGCCGCTCCAGCCGTTGAGCGAGAAGGTGTGGCCGCCGGTGGTATCGGTCAGGTCGGCGTTGGTGATGCCGCTGAGGGTCATGGTGTGGCCGTTGACGTCGTCGCGGTAAATCTGGAGGTTGCTGAGCGTGAAGTCGCCGGGGCCGGAGTCGACAACCGTGCCTGCCGTGTCCGTGAGCGAGCCGACGCCCTTCCAACCGCTGATGTTGTAGGTGCTGTCGCTGCCCGTCAGGTTGGCGACGTTGACGCCTGCGAGGAAGATCGTGCCTCCCGCCGAGCTTGTCAAGCCGGAATTGGTGAGCGTGAAGTTCACCGCAGCGTCGGCGTTGATGGTGTTGGTGGCGTTGCCGCCGATGAACGAGATGCCGCCGCCGGACACGGGTAGAGAGTAGCTCGAGCAGTCGACATTCAGCGTGTCGTTCCCCGCCGCCGCGCCGAGGATGCTGAAGATTTGCAGCTTGGCGGCCACCAACCCCGACGAGGCAATCGTAATGCTGTCGTCGTTGTCGCCATTGGGGTCGTACGGACTCGTTGAACCGCAATCGAGGTCGACTTCGCCGTCGTTGCCGAAATACACCGCCTCGAAGGGGACACCCTTGGTCGTGCCCGTGATGCGGTTGAATTGGCCGTTGCCCAGGCCGGCCGCCGTGATGGCGTTTTGGTCGGCGGTGGGCAGGCTGCTGAGGTTGGGGCTGTCGATGGTGACCACGTCGCCGTCGTTGCCGAGGGAGATGTGGACGACCGCTTGGTTGAAGAGGTACACGGGAGTCAAGTCCTGGAAGTTAATGGTTTGGGATTGGGCGCCGCTAGTGGTGGTGACCACGCCGCTGCCCGTTACCGTGGGATTGGGAGCATATGTTGACACGTTGCCGCCGTAGACCGCGAGCAAGTGGTGACCCTGGCTGCCGCCATTGAAATTGATGACGGTGCTGATCAATCCGTTGTTGTTGTCGACCGAAAGGATATCGTCATCGGTCGAGCCGTTGACGTTGATGGAGCCGACGGCGGCCAAATCGCCGAGATAGATCAGGACGCCGTTGAGGTAAAGCTGCAGCAAGCCTCCCTGCATGTTGGCACTGAAGTCCTTGAAGATGCCGTCGCCGGCATGGAGGCCGGATGCCGTGTCGGAATTGCCGTCGATCAGGACATTGAGCAGGCCACCCACGGCAGTGATCTGGTCGAAGTTCTCGAAGCTCAGGTTCTGATAGCCCGGCGTGATCAGCGTGCCAGCGCCGGGGCCGGTCACGTAGAGCATCGAGGCGGGCAGATTCGCGAGATCCAGCGAGATAATCCTGGGCAGACCGCTGGGGTTGGGCACGCTGTTGCCGTCGATTTGAATGGCGGTATTGGGGCTCGGCGCCACCACGGCGGTGTTGGCGCTGCCGTAACCGGAAGCCAGGTTCACGCCCACGAAGGTGATTTGTTGAAGGTTGCTGTCCCAACTAACCTGTTCGCCCGTGCGCTCAAGGAGATTGGGGAAAAGCTGCATCGGCGCGTTGGGCAGCGTGTTGGTGATGGTGGCGACATGAGTGCCGGGGCCGCCCTGGTCGTCAATATACGTCGTGCCGAAGCCGCTCAGGACGATGTTATAGGTGTCGTTGGTGCTCCCGCCATAGAGCACAAGCGGCCCCCGCAGCAGACTGGTGAGGGCGCGGCTCGGTGTGATGAATGTGCCGTTGACGTTAAAAACGGCGCTGTCGCCATTGGCCTGGTACACGGTGATGCTTCCGGCCAAGGTGCTCTGGATGTTGAAGGTGTCGTTGCCAGTGCTCGATCCACGCACCGTAATGCCGCTGGAGGTCGCCTGGTCGAAGAAGGTGCCGCCGCCCGACCCGTAATAAATCGACGCGGGAGCCAGGCCGGTGATGAGCTGGAATGGCTGGCCATTGACGCTGGCGGCCGTCTGCAGCACGTCGAGCTCACCGGCGCCGCCGAAGTTGCTGATCACCAGCCGATTCGCAGTGCCCGCATCGACGAGGTCCGTCAAGGTGCCGACGATGCCCAGCAGGTTGCCGTCGTTGGTCAGCACTCCGCCGGCGCTGTCGGCGTCGGAAGAAACGTTCACCGTTTCGTTGGCGCCGACGCCCAGAATCGTGGTCGTGCTACCGGCCAGCGTGGTCTGGATGTTGAAGAAATCGTCGCCTGAATCGGAGCCGGTCAGCACAATGCCGTCGTTGGCCTGAGTGTCGTCGAAACTGCCGGCGGTCTCGTAGTAAATGTTTGCCGGTGCGAATCCTGTGATGCACTGGAAGGGAGCGCCGCCAAGTGTGACAGCATTCTGCACCATGTCGGTGCTGGCGGCGCCGCTGACGTTGCTGATATACATGCGATCGATCTTGCCGGTGCCGCCGTCGAGGAACAACGTGCCCTGGATGCCCAGCAGGTTGCCGTTGTTGGTCAGCGTGCCGTTGTTGTCGGCCGCGTTGGACGAAATGTTGAATGTGCTGCTGCCCTTGCCGCCTATGATCGTGGTCGGGACGCCGGCGGGTGTTGCTTGAACATTGAAGACGTTGTTGTCGCCCCAACCATCGATGGTCAAGCGCTGAATTTTCTGGAAGTTGATGGTGTCATGCCCAGCTTGGGTCGGAACGCCAAAGATGATCGTACCCGTCCCCGCGGCCCCGCTTGCCGAGGCGCCAAGCGTCATGTTGTTCGGGCCGTTGGTGCCGTTGACCAGCAGCTCGCTCGAACCAGTTTCCCCCGCGGCAGGCGAAATGTTGACGGTCGTCCCGGTGACGCTGTCGCCGTTGACGATGTAGTACTCGGTATCGCCGTTGGCAGTGTTGCCGCCGTTGTCGAGCGTGACCGTGCCGGCCCACGGCGACACCGCCATCGAAGTGCCGCCCACGTAGAAGACGCCGTCCTTGCTGCCGACCACCAAGGTGTTGTTGCCGAGGCCGCCGTTCATATCAACCGTCGTGAACATGTCGAGGATGTTCTCGACGTTGGCGCCCGCGGCGTAGTATTCGCCCACGTTGGTGATGTTTGTGTCCGGCAACGAAGCACTCAGCGGCGCGGAGGTGGAGTACGGCCCGCCGTTACTGTTCAATATCGAACCAATCACGAAGTCGTTGCCGAACAACGACATGTCGGCATTCTGATTCTCGATGAGCGTGTTGTCGGTGGTCGGAGTGATGAATGTGTCGTGGGCGCCGCCGCCGACAAAAATGTCCTGGCCCTGGCCGCCTTCGAGGATTTCGTTGTAGGGACCACCGATCAACGTGGAGTTGCCCGTACCGGCAATCAATTGAATGTTAATCAAGTCAGGGTAGGTGTGTGCCGTGTCGGCCGCGTCGCCGAGCTCGCTGGCGTCGAGAATGTCGCTGCCGCCCTCGCCGTTGACGATCAAGGTGTCGCCGATGGACTGGGAGCTGTTGAGGATGTCGATGGTCGTGACGCCGATATCGGTGACTTGCACGTCTTGCATCGCGCCGCTTGCGTCGGGATCGATGGCGGCGACGGTGAAGTGATCGTTGCCGGTGGAGCCTTCGACGGTGACGGTCTTGCCCGCGGTGGACCCCTGGCCAAGATCGAGCTTCGTCAGCGGCAGGTTCGAGCCATTAAGCGCCGAGAATGTGATCTGATCGGCGCCTGTGCCCGCTGCAATGTCGAGTTCGCTCAGATCGTCGGCCTTGATGGCGCCCACCTGCGTGCCGAACTGCGAGCCTGTAACCTCGACGTTGTAGTCGCCGGGGTTGGAGACATTGATGTCGTAGTTATCAGCGTTGTTGGTCACTGACAGAGTGACGTCGGTGCTGGTGGAGGAGGCAATGGTGCTCGTGCCGAAGGAGCCAGCCAGCGGCCAGTTGACGACGGTTTGGCCGGAACCTGGATAAATCGCGGCATTGCCGCCATCGACGTTGATGCAGATTTGGCCGCTGTTGCCGGTAATGTCATCACCGGCCACATTGCTGTTGATAGTGGATGTGCCCGAGCCGGCGTTGATTGTGGCGGCGTCGAGGCCGCTGTGAATGATCTCGTCGGTGCCGGCCCCGCCGGTGATCGTAACCGTGGTGGTATTCGCATCAGTTTCGATATAGCCGAAACTCGTCGAATTCTCCGCGCTGATGTCCAGCACAGCCGGTCCATTGCCATTATCGACGAAGGTGTTGTTGCCCTTGCCGCCGGTAAGGTGGACAGGGACTTCGACTCCAATGATGTTGACCTGGTTGGTGTTATCGCCCATGTTGCCGACGATTTCGGTGACGCCGGAATAGGTCTGCGTGTAACCGAAGGCCGATACCTGGACGGTTTCGCCGTTGGCGTTGCCGCTCAAGTGGCTGATGGTGTAGCTCTCATTCGAGGTCGAATCGCCGATGCCGCGCGACGACGCCCTGGTGCCGGTGTTCAGGTAGAGGACGCCGCCATTGAAGGTCGTCGGATCCGCCAAGCTCCCAGCCAAATAAACCGGTTGCGGCAGCGTCAGGTAGCCGATCGTGAACGACGCACCGAACGAGACCGAGAAGAAGAAGAAGCTGATGGTCACGCTCACGCTGACAACCAGGGGCACCGGCTGACCGGTCCGCGGCAATGGCCCGACACTGAAGCTCACGCCAAGGCCGCCGATCGAGAAACCGAACAAATTGGCGTGGACCGACGCGCTGCCCGAGGCGGTGAAGTCGGTGCTGGTGAGCGCGATATCGAAGGTGAAATCGCCTTCCAGGCCAAAGCTGGCTGCTGCCCAGCAGCAAATCGCCGTTGAGATGCAGGTGGAAGGTGCCGTCCGACTTGAGCCAGCCCTCGCAGCTAAGCGTGGCCAGGCCGAAGAAACTCATCTGGGCGTTGAAGTTGACGGCCCACTGGCCGGACGTCAGGTTGAAAACGGTTCCGTCCCACACCGTCATATTGCCGCCGCCGACCTGGATGGTGAAGCTGGCGTTGAAATTCAGCACGAACAGGATTTTCACTTCGCCGCTGAGGTTCAGGTGAAACTCGTTGGCCCCGATGCCGTTGCGGGTCATATTCGTAGTGTTGACCAGCAATTGCCCGCTGGCGGTGATGTCGAAGATGCCGCCGAGGATATCGGCATTGATCGACACCGACAGGCTCATGGCGATACCGGGGCTGCTGTCGTTGTAAATCCCCGCGAAACCCGCGGCCTGGACATCGAGCGGCCCAAGGTCGAAGGTCACGTTGAAGTAAATCTGGAACGCACTGTTGGAAATCGACACCTGCACGTCGCCGGTGGCCGAGGCGAAGCCCGTGAAGCTCACCGTTCCGTTGATGTCGAGGAGGAAGCCGGGCTGGACGGTTTGGCCGGTGGTGACGGTCTGCGCAGATCCTGTTGTGTTTAGCTCAAGCGTGAAGGTGGCCGTGAAGGCGAGGCCAAAGTTCTGCCCGAAATTACCAACCCCGGCGCTGACGTCGATGTATGCGACCATCCCCAGCCCCGTGACGCTCAAATCGCCGGAAACGGTAATCGTGCCCAAAGGCGACAGCGCCATGGTGCCGGTGACCGCGATGGACACGCCGCTAGTGCTGATGGTGAATTCGAAGAAACCCTGGATGGTCACAATGCCAAAGGCACTGAGGCTGCCGTTCATTTCCAACCGGAACCCGGGTGCGATAGCCTGGTTCATCAGCTCCACATTGCCGTTGGCGTCCTTGACGAAACCGGTGAAGTTGCCGTTGGAGTCCGTGGCGATCTCCAACGTGTCCACGGTTTGGGAAGTGCTGAATGTGTTGAGCTCCAGGAGGAACTGGCCGCTTAGGCTGACGCCCGGAAACTGGTTGGCAGTCAAGGTCAAGAACACGCGGCCGACGATGCCGTCTTGGCTTGGCGTCGTGCTCGATGTGGCCACGAAATTGAGGGACCCCGTGAGTGCCCCGATGTACTGGATGCTGGTGCTGACGTTGCCGGTGATGACCTCGGTGGTCGTGTTGCCAGTGCTGCTGACGCTGAACTCCAGAAAACCGGTCAGCGTTAACGCGCCGCCGATGGTGAGCTGGGCCTGCACCACGGTGGTGACGTAAACGCTTGCCGTTGCTGCGGGGTTTTGCGTGCCGTTGGCCAGCGGAGCCCCAGCGTAGATCGTGAAGGTCGTCGGATCGCCAGGGTTGAGCAACGGCACAAAGGCCTGGGGCACGTTAAACGTAAGGGTTTGCAATGTCGTGTTGAAAATGACGGTGACCGAGCCGGAGGCCTGGAAAAGGCTGCCGATGTCCGGCAAGCCAATGTTGGACGACTCGCCGATGCTCAGGTAGCCGCCGACGCCGGCATTTTGGCCCGCTCCGAGCCCGGTTTGGGCGACAATCAAGCCGGTCGCCTGGCCCAGGGTGACGGCCGAGGAACCCGAGCCGAGCGAGACAGTTGCCACCGCGAAAATATCAAATTCGGTCGGATTGAGCTGGATGTAGAAGCCGCCCTGCAGCTCGGCCAGGTCCGACGTGGACCCTGGGGGCCGCAGCTCAAGTGAACCCGTTTCCTGAATGGCAAAGCTGTCAGCCGCCAAGGTATAGGTCTGCGTCAGATTGCTGCCGCCTGGCCCGACGCCCTGGAGGGTCAGCGTTTCTGTCTTGCTGGAGTCCGTCGTGTTGATTTGCAGCAGCCCCGATCCGTTCAAATAGAGGCCGTACTGGTTCAGGACGCTGAAGTTGGTTTGCAGCGAGGCGACGCCCCAAAACTGCGGCACCAGCGTCGAATTGTCGGTGTCCAGAATGAACTGGCCCGATGTGGCGCCGACCGTGCCCAGCTCGATGATCGACAGTTGGCCGCTGAAGCTCAACGTGAAGACGTGGCGGACATTGTCGATCTCCAGGGTTGCGTCGGCTTGCACCGTCATGAGCGGCGTGGACACCAAACTCGTGGCGTTCAGCTCGATTTCGCCGGAGATCGAAATGAAGAAGTTCGCCGCGTCGGCAATGATGTGGAAAACCTGCGTCGAACCGGCATTGCCGTTGCCGGCGGTGTCTTTCCAGATGCCGGGCACGAAAGTGACAGTCACGTCGCCGACGTCGAAGGTGCCGGTGAACGGTACTTGATAGACATTGGTTCCCGCCAGGCTGCCCGGTTGAGTGGGTGTGCCCAGCGTGACGTTTTCCGCGCCCGTGCCGCTGAGCTGCAGGACGCCGCTGCTGATCGTGGTTGGATCCACGGCGGCGCCGCTGGTGGGATTGAACTGAATGTCGATATAGCCCTGGTTGTTGAGCGCATCCACATCGATGACGCCGCCGGGACCAGGATTGGTCAACGTGAACGTCGGTTGCTCGACCACGAAAGTTTCCGTGGACTGCAGGTTGGTCGCGCCGCTATTGTCCGCGAAGCTGCCGGCCTTGAAGGTCACTGTGTAGGTGCCGACTGCCAACGAGCCGGTGAAGGGGTACTCGTAAGTCGCCTGAGTGCCGGCGACGAGCTGCGGTGTCCCCAGGGTAATGCTGTTGCCGCTGGCGTCTTGCACCGTGAGTTCATTGCCGTCGATGGTGGACGGGGTGATCGTGTGACCCTGGGTCGCGGTGAACGTGACCTCGATAAAGCCCTGGGCGTTGATCGCGTCCAAACCGATGCTGCCTCCGGAGCTGGGATTGGTGAGGTCGGCGGTGGTCCCCTGGACGGTGAAGGTCTGCGTGGATGCAAGATTGCCGCTGAGCGCGCCGGTGGTATCGCCCTGGTCTTTCCAGGTGTCGGCAATGAAACTGACCGTCACGACGCCCGGAGTGAATTGGCCGGTGAAGGGGAAGCTGTAAGTCGTGCCCGATACCAATGTCGGCGCCGCACTTGACAGAGTCACGGCACTGGCGCCGCTGCCGCTTATCGTGAACTTGGCCGTGGTGTTCACAATGGAGGTCGTGTCGAGCATTCCGCCGGCCGCCGGCGCGAAGGTCACGTCGATATAACCTTGGCTGTTGAGGGCATCAACGTCGATGCTGCCGCCGGCCTCCGGACTGGCGAGCGTGGCTGTGGCACCCGTCACGCTGAAGTTGAAGTCTCGGCCGCGTTGGACGCTCCCGTTACGGTGTTGCCGTTGACCGTCGTGTCGGCGTTCTTGAAGCTTCCCGCCGGGATCGTGACGCTGACCTGGCCGAGCGGGAAGGTGTAAGGGGTTTGGGTGATGAGGTAGCGGAACTCCGTCACGCCGGTGTTCTCGCACGTTTGCAGCAAGGTGTCGCCGGTGGCGGCCACGAGTGGCACAATGGAAGTCGTGCCATCCGCGTTGACCTGGTTGACCATCGGTATCGGCGTGCTTTCCAGGGTCACTGCCGAGCCGTTCACCGTCAACTGAACGGTCGAGGAGCTTGGATTGAGTATCGAGTTGTAATCCAGCACCGCGCCGGATGACGGGGTGTACAGCACGTCAATGTACTGCTGACCGTTATAAAGATTGCTGGAAGCGTTGATGACGTTGACATCGACGCTGTCTCCGGACGGATCAGCCAGCGACGCCGTCGGGGCAACCGAATTTGGTGGAGCCGGCGGATTTAGCACCTGGAATTGCACCGGCTGGCCGCTGGCGTTCTCGAATCCCATTCGGAACTTGCCGTCGATGGTCAAAAGTTGAATTTGATCCGGGATGTCGGCCAGGAACAGGATGGTGGCGGAGCCCGACGAAATGTTGCTGAGGTCGGCGTAAATCTTCGCGCTGATGCTAAGCGTGTTGTCCGCGAAGTTCAGGATGCCGTCGATGAAGAACTTGCCGTCGGTGCTGATCTCGATGACCACCTGGGCATTGAAGGTCTGCTGCGAGGTGTAAATCGAATACAGCGTAGCGCTGCCGATGATCGTCATCGGCGAGGTGAACGCCGCGCCGAAGCCGCCCTCGTCCGGATTGGCCTGGATCGCCTGGTATTGGGCTACGACCTGAGCCTGCAGCGAATCCAGCCACTGATCGGCCGTCTGCGCCGTCGGCAACTGGAAGTCGTTGTCGCGCAGCAGCAGCGGGTCGGTGATCGACGGCAGAGTCTTGAAAAACTCCACGCCGGCCGAAAAATCGTTGATTGCCAGCCCGCTGACCGGGTCCAGCACCACGCCGCCAGGCACCTCGATGTCGATGAACACGTCCAGCGGCCCCAGCGCGCTCAAGCCGAAGCGGATGGTGAAACCGGCCATGCCCACCATGTTGAAGCCGCCCTCGACGCCGAAGTAAAGGATACGCTGGGCGACCGGCGTGGTCGTGTCGAGGTCGCTGATCTGGTTGCCCTGGGCGTCGAGCTCCACCATGCCGCCGACCAGTTCCGCGTTTAGCTGGCCGCCGAACACGTTGCCGGTGACGCTGACGCCAAGCGCCCCGATGCCGATGATGGGGAACTCGCCCTGCGCCAGCAGCGAGGGGTCGATCTGGATGCCCTGGATCGATCCCGAGAATTGCAGGCCCGGTACACCTTGCAAGCTGGTGACGCTGACCGACAGAATAAGTGTGAAATTGCTGGGGTCGCTTTCGATGTTGGGCCACTCGATGCCGATCTGGTTGATGTGAACCGGCAGCCAAGAAGGCCACATAAAGCTGCCGCCCGTCGCCGAGCCGACGGTCAGGAACACGCCGAATCCAGGTAAGGTCTCGAATGAGCCATTGCCGAGGAACGCAAAGTTACGGGCTTCGCCGCCAAGCTCCAGCGAGCCGATTTTGACCTCTGCGCCAATGGAGGTGAAGGACACAAGCTCCTGGTTGGGTGCGGCCCCCGTGTTGATTTGGATGTTCTGGGCCGTCAGCGTCACATAGCTGCTGAGCGTGATGCTGACGGTATTGGCATAGAACAGGAAGGCGTTGACCTTGCCATTGCTGAACGACAGCGTTGCCCGCAAGGCATCGGTGTCCGGCGTCCCGTCGGGATTGAGCATGCCGACGCTCGGATCGTAGGTGATCGAAGCGGAAATCGGCTCGCCCGGCAGGAATTCCGCGCCGCCGGAGGCGAAGAAGACCTGGCCGCTGAAGGCCGTCGTCTGGGCGCCGCCGTTAGCAAAAGTGACTCCGAAATCCGACACGCCGATCCGCAAATCGTTGAACTGCAGCAGGCTGCCAAAGGTGATCGGCTGCCCGGACGTTGGGGTGTAAATCAGCTCGGCCGTGCCGAATTGGAAACCGTTTTCGTAGACGACCAGGCCGGGGATCGGCACGCTGGTCGGGTCGCTCGGGTTCGGGTTGTAGGGACTGATCAAGCCCGTCAAACCAAAGCTCGGGAAGGTGAGGCTAGCTGACTGAATGCTCACCAGTTGCTGATTGCTAGGCCCGTTCGGGTCATAGGTCACCAGGAGTCCCGAGGCAGTGGCTTCCACGACGCCTGGAACGTTCACGTCGAGCGAGCCGACTCGGAAGCTGAACTTGCCGCCGGTGATCTCAACCTTGCCGCCGATCAAGTCAAGCGGATTGACGCCAATGTCGAAAAGGCCGAGCACGCTGGTGAGCTGGGCCGTGACGCCGCTGGAGCCTTGCGAGCTGCCGAAGTCAAGAGTCGCGACGTTGACGCCGATGCTGATCGTCAGCATTAGGTAGCCGTTCTCGAAACCGATGGCGGCTATCCCCAGCGACGGACCCTGGAGATTGAGCGGCCCGATGTTGAACGATTTGCCGGCCGTGGCGGGGCCCGCGGCCGTGGCATTGTCGCCTGCGCCAGTTGTCAGCGTGAACTCTTCGACGTGGGCGTCGTTGTAAGTTCCGTCCATGGTCGCCCAGGCATTGGCCTGGAAGTTGACATCTACCTCGCCGGGACCAAACAGGTTGGCGTTGGTCGTGTCCGCGGGTTGCAGGAAGAAGCGATAGGTCGTGCCCGTAATCAGCGTCGGCGGGCCGTCGAAATCCGGCAAGCCATTGGGCAGCATCTTGACGTTGACCACGCCAGGCCCACTTAACGTGAATGCGTTGCCCGTGATGGTGCTCGGATTGATGGGGCTGCTGCCGCGGCTCGTGAAGGTCACGTCGATGAACCGCGTGGCATTTAGCGTGGCAGGGTCCAGCGTGGCGCCGTCCTTGGGGCTGGTCAGTGACGCGGTCGGTCCAGCCGCCGGCAACGTGGTCTGGCCGCCCGAGGTGACGGCGTTGACCAGGGTGAAGATTTCCGTCGTCGCCGCGTTGCCGTTGCCGTCGAGGTCCTGGAAGGCGCCAGCCGGGAAGTCGATCTCGACGTCGCCGGTGTCCGTGAAGCTGCCGGTGAAGGTGAACTGATAGGTGTCGACTTCGCCGGCGACCACGGTGGGAGTGTTGTCGATGGTGACGCCGGTCACTGCCGCGCCATTTTCCATCAGCGTGAACTTGGGCGTCGAGGTCAGGATGCTGGAGTTGTCCAGCCCGACGTTGTTGGGGTCGGTGACGGCGATGTCGATATAGCCCTGGGTGTTCAGACCGGCGCGATCCAGCACCTGGCCTTCGACGGGGTTGGCCAGGTCTACTTCAGGCAGCAGCGGCGGCGGGACCGGGGCCGGCAAGGCCGCGCCAACGCCAAAGATCGAGAAGCCGTTGACGTCGATGCTGTCCATCTCGAAGCCGTCGGTGGCGCTGATCGTGAAGCTGACGCTGCCGGTGACCGTAAACGCCTGCTGGCCGCCGATGGTAATGGCCACCGTCGCATTGGTGATCGATACTTCCATGTCGCCGTTGGGTTTTTCGGTGAACGCGACGCTGCCGCTGACGTCCAGAACACCGGCCACCGAAACGTCGATGGTCCCAGTGAATGTCTCGACCGGATCGGGGGTGGGGAAGTTGACGGTGACTGATTCCGGCGTGGTCGTGTTAGGCACCGACAGCATCACGTTGTCGATCACCTGGCCGGTGGTGTTGACTTCAATGGTGCCCTGGCCGGTGACGGTGAGACCGTCGAGGCCGAGGAAGGCGATGGTGCCGGTCGCATAGAGGGCATATTCGCCGGAGCCGAAATCCAGCAAGCCAATCTGGGCGTTGCTCAGCAGCACGCCGATGGCATTGGGGTTGGCGGAGCCGTCAGCCAGCGTGGGCGGCCCGCGGCCAAGGAAGAGCGTGATGCCGTCGCCGGCGAAAGCTTGCACTTGCGTCTGCACACCGTTGACCGGGACCGTGATGTTGCTGAAGCTAATGCTGCCTTCGATGGTGAGGTAATTGCCGATGGTAATGTCAAGGCTAGCCACGCCGAGCGCGAAGAACGGCGACCCGCCGGACGGCTCGATTTCCGACGAATTGAAACGGACAACCACCTGCTGGCCGCCCACGTCAATGGTCTCATCGACGGCATGCGGCGAGGTATTCATCCGCAGGATGACGTTGCCGCTTCCCGATACGCCGCCGGTGCCGCCGGAGACCTGAGCGGAGATGACGCCGGCAATGCCGTCGCTGAAAATCACCAGGCCGCCCGTGCCGTTGCTGAAAGTGCTGGTGTTGGAGCTGTCGAACTCGCTGCCGCTGAAGGAAATGTTGGCGACGCCAATCGCGGTCAGCTCGCCGGCGGTCGGGTCGTCGAATTGCTCGACGGTAATGTCGCCGCTCAAGATCTCGCCGCCGACGGTGATGCCGACGCCTGTGGCCGCCACTTCAAAAAATGGCCCCGCGGGCAAACCGTTGGCGGCAATCGGCATGGTGTTCATCTCAAGAGTGAAAACCGCGCCGCTGTTGAAGAAACTGAAGAGGTCCGAGTTGAGTGTGGCGGTCATGCTGCCGGCGATGCCGCTGGGCGTGATGAGCACGTTGCCCTGGCTAATGCCGAAGTCGAAGATTGTGGAGCCGCCGGCTTCCAATTTGAGATCGGCATTGGCAATGCTGACCTGGACGACGTTTTGGCCGCCCGCTTGGGTCTCGAGGAAACCGAAGTCGCCCGTGAGCGTTTGGACCTGGCCCGCGACCGTGACGGCAAGCTCGGCCCCGGTGGCTTGCACTTGCACCATCGGACCCGCAGCAACTACCAATGTCGTTGTCGTCACGCCGCCGTCGGTGCTGAACGAATCGTTGATCGCCTGGCTGGTGGTGTTAATGTCGAGGTTAAAGGTGCCCGTGAAGGTAATGTCCGGGATATTCTGCAGCGTGACCGTGGCCTGCAGCTCGCCAGCCACTCCGTCGCTGAGGATTTCCATGACGCCGGAACCGCCGGTCACGAGGACATACGTCGTCGTGCCGTCGCCCAGGCCGAGCGTGACGTTGGACGCGGTCAGCAGCAACCGCTGCACGCCGTTGGTCGTATTTTCCGAGAAGCTGAAGTTACCCTGGAGCGTTTGGCCGAGCAAACTCAGACTAATACCCTGGCCTGAGACGCTGACACTTGTCGTATTGGCCGGCACGCTGATCGTGACCGTCTGATTGTTGACGTCCTGGAACTGCTCGTCCAGGGCAATGGCGCCGGTCTCGGCGATTGACAAGGTAAACGTGCCGGAGAACTGCACGCCCGGAATGGTCAAGGTGATGCTCGCCGTCAGGCTGCCCGCGAAACCGTCGTTGTCGATCACCAGCGTGCCGCTTGCATCGCTGACGTGGACAAAGTTGGCCGACCCGTTGCCAAGGGCCAACGCGACATTGGCAGCGGTGATGCGAATGAACTTGTTGCCCATGGAGTCGGTCGTTTGCTCGAAGGTGAAGTCGCCCGAAATTGTTTTGCCGGCCACGGTGAGCTCGACATCCGTGCCCGCGACGCGGAGATACGGGCCGGCTGGCACGCTCAGGGCGATCGTCTGCCCGTCAACCGTGAAAGACTCGTCCACGGCCGACGTGGAGGTGTTTACCAGCAGGCTGAAGTCACCGGAGAAAGCCACGGGCAGGTTGCTGGTGTTTATGGTGCCGCTAACCTCACCCGCCAACCCGTCCGCCGTAATCAGCAGCGCACCCTGCCCGGCGAAAGTGATATAAGTGGTGGCAGTGCCAAGCTGCAATGAAAGGCTGGTGCCGGCCACGCTCAGCGCCGTGGTGCCATCCGCAAGCGTCTCGCTCTCGAAGGTGAAATCTCCCGTCAGCGTCACGCCTTGAATCTGCAGCGACAGGTTGTCGATCTCAACCTGGAGGTAAGGCCCAGCGGGCAGGTCCAGGGCGGGCAATTGCACGCCGTCAACACTGAATTGGCTCGTGACTGCAATCGATTCGGTGTTGATCGAAACGGTGACCGCGCTGGGTCCGATGGTCCCCAATCCGCCGATCGCCAAGCTCACGTTGCCGGTGATTTGCCCGGCGACGCCCGCGTTGTTGAGCAACAACTCAAGTGTGCCCTGGGTGACCTGCAAGCTATTGCTGGCATTGACCGTGAGGCTGAGGCCGATGCCGGTGCCTGCCACTGCGACCACGGGCTGGCCGTTGTTGTCGGTCGTTTGCTCGATGTTAAAACTGCCGCTGAGCGTTTGACCCAGAATCTGCAAACTGGCATTCGAAGCCGTGATGTTGAGATAAGGTCCGGCGGGAAGGACCAGCGTTGCCTGGCTGCCGTTGCCCAGGGTCAGCACGCTGTTGACCGCGGAAGTAGTGTTGTTGAAAGCCACGCCGAAGGTGCCGGTCAAGCTCACGCCCGGGACGTTGAGAGCGACCGCGGCGCTGAGCTGGCCCGCAAGACCCGAGCTGGTGACCAGGAAGGTGCCCTGGCCCTGCGTGGCCTTTACATAGGTCGTCGCCCCATCTCCAAGACTCAGGGTGACGTTGGACGCGGCAACCATCACCACAGTCGCGTTGGTGGCGTCGGTCGCCTGCTGGAAAGCGAAGTTGCCCGTCAGCGTCTGGCCCGCGATGTTCAGCACCACGCTGGTTCCGGATACCTCCACAAACGGCCCTTGGGGAAGCGTCAGGGCAATCGTCTGCGTGCCCAGGGTGATGCTCTCATTGATAGCCTGGTTGGTGCTGTTGACCTCAAGGCCGAACGATCCGGCGAAACTGGCGTTGCCCGGCAGGTTCAGTGCCACCGTCGCGCTTAGCGAACCAGCCAGGCCGCTGGCCGTGGCCACCAAAATGCCCTGGCCGTTGGACAATTGGACGACGGGCGGACTACCCGATCCGAGTGAGAATGCCAGGCCGTTGACAACGACCACCGTCACCTGCTGGCCGGCCGAATTAGTTTCCTGCTCCAGGGCAATGTCGCCGGTCAAAGTCTGGCTCAAGATCGTAAGTGTGACGCCCGTGCCGGCAACTTCCAGGAATGGCCCAGCCGGCAGCGTGACGGTTTGCGTCTGACCGCCGACCGTGAACGATTGCTGCACGGCGCTTGTTGTGGTGTTGATCTCGACTTGCAGAGTGCCCGACAGAGCCACGCCGGGTATGTTGGTCGTCACGGTACCGCTGATGGTTCCGAACAATCCCGTCGAAGTCAGCAGGAGATCGCCCTGGCCGTTGGCAATGGTGACCTCTGGAGTGGTTCCGCCAAGCGTGAGCGAGGCGTTGGCAATCGCCACGCTGACGAGCCGTTGGCCATTGCCGCTGATCGTCTGCTCGAAAGTTACGTCGCCTTGCAGAGTTTGACCGGCGGCGCTCAGCGTGACGCCGGTGCCCGTAATCTCCAAATAGGAACTGGACGCCACACTGTTTTGATCCAGCGCCAGGCTGAATGAACCTGCAAAGCTAAAGCCGCTCGCCTGGATGCTCAGGAATCCGCTCAGGCTGCCGGCGAACCCTTGCGCGTTAATCACCAGGCTGCCCTGGCCGCCAGTCAGGCTAACGATATTGTTGGTGCCGTCGCCGAGCTCAATGCTGACATCGCTCGCGGTGACATTCACGATGCTGTGGTTGCTCGCATCGGTGCCATGCTCGAAATCGAAATTGCCCTGGATGCTCTGGCCGAGCAGAGTGAACGTGACAGCAGTGCCCGCGAACTGAAGATACGGCCCGGCCGGCTCGGCGATCTGCACGGTCTGGGCGCCGACTTGGAGTTGCTGATTGACCGCGGCGGTCGTGTTGTTGATGCCGACGGAAAACGTTCCGCTGAAGTTCAGGCCGGGCAGCGCGATGGTGCCGGTAAGCTGTCCCGCCAGGCCCGTGCTGGTGATGACCAGACCGCCCTGGCCGCCGGTCAAACTGGCGGCAGTTGTGCTGGGAGATCCCACGCTAAGTGTCAGCGAGACATTGTCGGCGGCGATGAACATGGTCTCGGTCGGCGGCGACGAGGGTTGCGAGCTTGGTGTCGCGATCTGCTCAAATGCAAAATCGCCCGTCAGCGTTTGGCCGAGAATGGTCAGGTCGATGCCGGTGGCCTGGATCAGCAGCACCCCGGGCTGGACGGTCACGGCGTTGCTGCTGACGGCGTCGGTAAGCGTCACCGCGGCGGGAGTGGTGTTGAATTCCAGCATCAGGTTTAAGCTGCTGGTGCCGAAACCGGTGATGTTCACCGTGCCCGCGGCATCGACGACGGCAGCCACGCCCGCGCTGCCGATTTGCACTGCGCCGTTGATCCCCGTCAGGCTGACGTCGTTTGTGCTGCCGCCCAGCGTGAGCGTGCCGTTGGTGACGCTGGCGTTGACAATCGGCGCGCCGCTGGCATCGGTGCCCGTGCTGAACGCAAAATCGCCGGTCAGCGTTTGGCCCAGGACACTCAATTGCAAGCTTGTGCCCTCGAATGATTCGGTACTCGTCGCGATCGTCACGGCGGCATTGTTGGGATCGGTCCATGAGCTGGTGCTGTTGTTGAATTCGATCGTTGCCGTGCCGGTGATCGTTGCGCCGCCGGCGCCGAGTACCGTCACCGTGCCGGTGGCATAAAGAGCGTAGTCGCCGCTGGTGGCAAACTGCTGCACGTCCACCGTCGCGCTGGACAGCAAAATGCCATGAGCGCTGGGATTGATCGCGCCGCCGCTAAGCGTGCCCGGCCCCTGGCCGAGAAACACATCGAGATTGGTGCCGCTGAAGAAACCGCTGCTGAAGGTGACCGTGCCATCCACAGTGACAAACGGCGGACTGCCGATGCTGAGGTTGCCGGAGCCGACGATCTGGAAAACGTCGTTGCCATTGGCGAACGAGATCGTGAATGTCTGCCCATTGAGCTGCACTGTTTCGTTGACCGCAAGGCCGCTTTCGTTCACCGTCAGGCCGATGCTGCCGCTGGCATTGACGCCGCCGCCGCCGACAGTGCCCTGGGCCGTCAAGAACCCGGCCAGGCCGCCGGAATTGGGCACGCTCGGATCAGCGGGAAGCAGGACAAACGCACCCTCACCATTTGTTAGGCTCTGACCGCCAAACGTCAGGCTGACGTCAGACATTGCGACGGTGACGACCGTTGCTGAATTCGCGTCCGTCGTTTGCTCGACGAGGAAGTTTCCTGAGAAGACTACACCCGCACCGGTGCCCGACGAACCCATCTTCAAGGTCGCGCCATCCGCCTCGACCTGCACGAATGGTCCAGCCGGCACGTCGATGTCGGCGGTTTGGCTCGGCAGCGTATTGGCCGGAATGACGACCGCGGCCGCTCCGGTGTTGACGCCGATGTCCAAACTGGTGGTGCTGAGCGTGATGCCGCCCGGCAGATTGAAGGTGCTGGTCCCGGTCACTTGCAATGTGCCCGCAATGCCGGCTGCCGAGATGACGAATGCGCCCGACACGCCGCTCACGCTCAGGATCGTGGTGCTAGAGCTGGCCAGCGTAATTGACAAGCCGGTGACACCGACGGTGACAACCTTGGCCCCGCCTGTCTCGGTGACTTCGTTAATGGTCACGGAGGTTGCGCTCAACGGCTGGCCGAGAATCTGCAAGGTGACAGTGCTGCCGTCAATTTCAAAACTGTCCGGCGGCAACGTGGCCGCGGGAGTGGTCATTGTCTGGGTGGCCAGCGTGGTGTTGATCGAGAAGGTGAAGGTGCCGCTGAACGACACCTGCGGAATGTCCACGCCGACTGCCGCAGTCAATTGGCCAAAAATGCCGGCGGCCGTTATCACCAATGTGCCCTGCATATTGGTGGCGCGAACCAGTGTATTCGTGCCGTCGCCAAAGCCGATTTCACCGTTGCTGATCGACACGCTGATGAGCTGGCCCATGCTGAGGTTTTGCGGATCAACCGGCTCCTGGGTGAAAGTGAAATTGCCCGACAACGTGGCGTTGAACGCGCTGATCGTCACCTGCATTGCCAGGTTCGTGCCTTGCACCTGAAGGAATGGTCCCGCCGGCAGATTCACCGTGACGGTGCTCTGGCCCGCGATAAACGTGTCATCGACCGCATTCGTCGTGGTGTTGATCGATACCGTGAACGTGCCGGTGAGCGTCAAGCTTGGCACATTCAGCGTCGCCGTCGCCGTCAAGGTGCCCGCCAACCCCGCTGTGGCGGTCGTCGCACCCGGATTGAAGACGATGAAATCGCCGGAGCCGTTGGTGACCGAAAGCAATTGGTTGATGCCGTCGCCAAGCGTCAGGCTGACGTCGCTGATCGCCACGTTGACGACCTGGCTGCCTGCCACAGTGAACTGCTGGATAACCAGGTTGCCGGTGAGCGTTTGGCCGCTGATGGCCAACTGAATGCCCGTACCGTCGATTTCCAGGTATGGCCCCGCGGGCAGGTCGAGGGCATAGGTGCTGGCTCCAACCATGAAGGTCTGGGCGAACGCCGCCGTCGTGGTGTTGAGCTGTAGCGTGAATGTCCCGCTGAAGCTGACGTTGGGCACATTCACAGCAACGTCTGCCGACAATTGGCCGGCGATGCCAGCCGCCGAGATCACGAAAACACCGGTCCCGTTTTGGGCAGTCACGAGGCCGCCGGCGAGGCTGGTCTGGATAGAGTCGACCGTGACCACGACCTCCGAGGTTCCGTTCAGGCTGACTCCTAGCGACATGCTGAAATTGCCGGTGAGGACCTGGCCCAGCACGTTCAGGCTTATACCAGTGCCCTGGATCTGGAAGAACGGCCCGCCCGGCAGATTGATGTTTTGCAGGTTGAGGCTTGGGGCAAACGACTCTACCAACGCGGTCAATCCCGTGTTGAATTCGAACGACAGGCTACCGCTGAAGCTGACGTTTGGCAGGTTCACCGTGACGTTAATGCTGATAAGGCCGGCCAGGCCGAAATTCGTCAAATACAGGTCGCCCAGGCCACCCGTGATGCTCAATCCGGGCAGCGAGAAGGAGACGTTGGCGATGCTGATGTGGATCAGTTTCACACCTAACGTATCCGTAACCAATTGGAAACTGAGGTCGCCATGCAGCGTCAGGCCAGGCAAGCTCAGGTTTACGCTCGGCTCGGCAATCGAGAAAAACGGCCCCGCGGGCAAGCTGAGGTTAACAGCGAGTCCGCCCAGCTCGAAATTGGTGTCGAGGTTGACGGTGGGGATGGTGTTGAAATCGAGCGAGATGCCGCTGATGTTCAGGTTAATCGGCACGAGCCGCACGGTGCCGCTGACCTGGGCTGCGATGCCGCTTGAAGTAATGACCAACACGCCCTGGCCCTGCAAGACCTGCAGTAAAGTCGTCGTGCCGTCACCCAGCGACAAATTGACGTCCGACGCCGTCACCGTCACGATAGGCACGGGCACGGGATCGGTGCTGAGCGTCTGCTGGAAGGTGAAATTGCCTGTCAACGACTGGCCGAGCAGACTGAGCTGAATGCCGGTGCCCTGGATTTGCACATACGGCCCACGCGGCAGATCGAGCGAAATCGTCTGGCCATCCACTACGATCTGCTGGTCAACCGCCGTGGTCAAGTTGTTGATAGCCAGGCTGAATGTGCCGCTGAAAGTGACCGCCGATGGTCCGGGGATGCTGACCGCCACGCTGCCCGCGACCTGGCCCGCCACGCCCTGGCTGGTGAGCAGGAATGCACCTGTGCCGTTGGTCAGGCTGACGATCGGAGTCGATTGAATTTGCAGTGTGAGACTGGCGCTGGTGACGCCGATGACCGTCGTGGATGTGCCGTCTGGAGCGGTGGTTTGCTCGATGTCGAAATTGCCGGACAGGGTTTGATTCAGCACCGTGAGCGTGGCATTGGAAGCGGTGATTTCAAAGAGTGGTCCAGCGCGGATATTGATGTTGAGCTGATTGCCGCCAAATGGCACCGTTTCGTTGACCGCCGCGGAGGTGGTGTTGATGGTGACGCTATACGTGCCGCCGAAGGTGACGCCGGCGATAGTGGTGCTGACCGTCGCCGCGAAGCTGCCGGCCACGCCCGCGCCGCTGATCACCAAAGCGCCTTGGCCCTGCGTTGCCGTGACGACGCCGTTGCCCAACGACAATGACAAGCCGCTGCCGGCGATCATCACCGTGTTGGCTGAGCCAGTGCTCACCTGGCTGAAAGCAAAATCGCCGCTCAGAGTTTGACCAAGCACCGTCAACACGGCACTTTGGGCCTCGAAACTGGTCACACTCGCAGTGGTGGCGAAGACCACGGGAATGCTCGTCGTGCTGCCGGGGATGGTGATGGTGTCGTTGATCGCCAGGCCCGTGGTGTTGACCAGGACGGTGGCGGTGCCGGCGACGCTGATGTCGGACAATCCGACAAGCTGCACCGTGCCGGTCGCGCTCAAGGCATAGGTGGCAGTGCTGCCGCTGCCAAACTGGATCAAGCCAACCTGCGCGTCTCCCAGGAGAACGCCGGTCGCCAGCGGGTTCAAGTCGCCGTTGGCCAGCAGCACCGGCCCCTGGCCAAGGAAGACGCTGAGGTTGTCGCCGGCGAAAACCTGCACCGACTGGCTGTTGACCGTCGAACTGGTGAACGTGACGTTGCCCTGGATGGTGACGAAATTGTCGATGTTTAACGTCAGGTTGGATATCGAAGCCGAGAAGATGTCACCCTCGGTCGCGCCGAAGTCAATGGCGATTGACTGGCCGTTGACAACTACTGTTTCATTGACTGCCGCGCCGGTGTTGTTGATCCGCACGACGACTTGCCCGCCGGCTTGCACACCGCCTGCCGCCGCAGTGAGGACGCCTGAAATGACGCCCGCCACGCCGTTGGCGTTGATGATCATTCCGCCCTGGCCGCCGGTCACCGATGCCGAGGCGCCGCCGATGGTCACCGTCGTCTGAAGGTTGTCCACGCCAATGCGAATAATCTGGGTGCCGTCAGGATCAGTCTGCTCCTCGAAGGAGAAGTCGCCGGTCATCGTGTACGAACTGCCGCCGACGCTCACTGCCACCGACGCGCCGATAACATCAATGCGAAAATAAGGCCCGGCGGGCAGGTCCACGGTGGACGTTCCGCCAAAGGTCTCGGCCACGGGCGCGGAAGTCGTGTTGACCTGCACGCTCCTCGTTCCGCCCATGATGGTGCCAAGACCCGGAACGTCGATCACCGAGGTGAAGCTGAAGAAGCCGGCCACGCCCTGACTGTAAACAATCAGCTCGCCCGTGCCGTTGGTGATGCTGATCACCGGTGTGCCGCCGACGCTGAGCTGCCAATGCAAGTTGTTGACGGTGACTACGACGACCGTGGCGCCAGTCGAACTGGTCCCCGCGGCAAATGTCAAATCGCCGCTGATCGGCAGTCCCAGGATCGTGAGGTTGACGCTCGTGCCGCTCACCTGAACATATTGTCCCGCGGCAAGCGACAAGGCCACGGGATTGCTTGTGCCGCCGGGGATGTCGAGGGATGCCGCCACCGCGTTGCCGGTCGTGTTGATCGCGAAGGCTAGGTTGGCGCTGAGAGCGATGCCGGGGGCGTTCACCACAACGGTGCCGCTGCCTTGACCCGCGAGGCCGGCGCTGGTCAGCACGAAAGCGGCCTGGCCGTTGCTGACAGTGACCTGACCGCCGCCGAGGGTGAGGCTGACATTGGCCGCGCTGGCCTGGACAATTGTTTGATTGGTGACGGTATCGGTGCTTTGCTCAAAAGCGAAATCACCGGTCAGCGTTTGACCGAGCACCGTGACACTCAGCCCCGTCTCGGCAAATTCGAGGTAGGGGCCAGCCGGAAGATTCAACGCAATCTGGCTGCCTCCGACTGTGAAGCTCTCATTGACAGCCAGGCTGGTTTGATTGACTTGCAGCAGCAGGTTGCCCAGCGTGACGCCTGGGATTGCGGCGCTGACTGCTCCGGAAAGTTGACCGGCGATGCCGCTTGCGGTCAGCACCATGGCTCCTTGGCCACCGCTCAGCGACAGATAGGTCGTGGTGCCGTCGCTCAGGGCAAAGCTGACATTGTTGGCAGCGACATAAACTATCGCCTTGGCATTGCCGTCCACAAGCTGCTCGAAGGTGAAATCGCCGCTGATGACCTGGCCGGCAATCGTGAGCTGGACGCTCGTGCCTGTCACCTGAAGATAAGGACCGGCGGGCAAAGCAATAGCAACTGCCGTGCCGTCGACCGTGAATGATTCGTTGACCGCGCTGCTCGTGGTGTTGACTTCCACGCCGAACGTGCCGCTGAAGTTCGCCGCGGGGATTGAAACCGTCCCGCTCATTTGACCAGCCAGGCCCGCGCTGTCGGCCACGAAATTGCCCTGGCCCTGCGTGAACGCCACCAGCGTGGTGCCGCCAGCCGCCAGGTTGAGAGCAACTCCTGTGCCAGAAACGGCGATGATTTGGGAGCCGTCCGCTTGAGTGACTTGCTCGAAGTCGAAGTCGCCGGTCAGCGACTGGCCGTTGATGCTCAGGCTGACGCTAGTCCCCGCGACCTGGGCGAACGGCCCGGCGGCAACCGACACGGCCGTTCCACCCGGCGGCGTGAAGCTCACGGCGTTGGCGGTGGTGTTCAACACGATGCCCAACGTCCCGCTCACGCTGACGCCCGGCACGCTGACGCTGACAGTGGCGGCCAATGTCCCGGCGAGGCCGGTTGTCGTCAACTGTAGCTCGCCGGCGCCCTGGCTGACCTGCACGACCGGAGCGGACACAGGTCCAAAAGCCATGGTCACGCTCGAAGCGGCCATCAGCAGCGACAGAAACTGTCCGTTGCTATCCGTGGTCGTCGAGAACGAGAAAGTGCCGCTGAGCGATTGGCCGAGAACATTGACCGCAAGGTTGGCGGCCGTGAAAGTCTCCACGTCAGCCGCGGTGCTGAACTGCACCAGGACGCTCTGGTTGGCCCCAGGAACGATCAGCGTTTGATCGACGATGGTTTGCGTGTCGTTGATCTGCACAGTCGCGCTGCCGCTGATCTGGACGCCGCTAGTGCCGAGTAACTGAACGTTGCCCGTGGCGTCGAGGGCGTAGGTGGCTGTGGTGCCGCTGCCGAATTCGATGAGGCCGAGGGTGGCGTCGGTAATGTACAAGCCGGTGGCGTTGGGATTGATGCTGCCGTTGTTCAGCGTCGCGGGTCCCACGCCCATGAAAATGGTGATTCCCGAGCCGACGATTTCGTTGGCGGCCTGGCCGTTCACGGTGGCGCTGGAGATGGCCACGCTGCCGCCGACGGTGATGAAATTCCCGATGTTTTGCTTGCCGCTGAGGAAGGCGAAGTAGTCGTCGGTGCCGTTGCCCGAAAGCTGAGCCTGCCCCGGCGCGGCAGCCACGACGAGATCGTAAGTTTGATGGGCGGAATCCAATTCCGGCCTAAAATACAGGCCATTTCCTATCGCCAGGCCCTGGAAAGTGGTGAAATCACCCGATTCCGAGCCGTAGGTTAGGAAGGGGAAGGTATCACCCACCGCCGGGCTGTAGCCGCCGCCGGTCTGGACCTCCAAAGTGCCGTTAAGCACAGCGCCGCCAATTACTTGCAGTTGATCCCACCCATTGGCCGCGCCCGCTCCGCCCGTGCCAAAAATCTGTATTTCCAGTGTTCCGCTGGCAGTCTGCTCATAGGAATTGACCTGGATTATTCCTGGCGAATTGCCGGGTTTAACCAATCCGCCGTTGGTAACGGGGCCGAGCACAGCACCATCGCCGTTCAAAGTGTCGCCCGAACCAAGAATCAAGGCGCCGTTTACCGGTGATCCGGGAGTCAAGTGCGTATCGGTGCCAACGCCGCCTCCCAGCGGGCTGGAGAAAACCATGTCCACGGCCGCTGTTTCCTGCTGGCTCGTGGTCGTAGGCGAAACAAGATCGCTGGCCGCCGTGCCTGCACCCGAGGAAAACGCTTGAGCGATGGCCGCCGGCGTGGACACGGCAACGGTTGCTTGCGGAGACGGGGCGACCGGCTGGGTTGGTGTTTGCGTTTGCAATGCCGCGGCCCGCGCGGGCGATGCCGAGAGCGCGAGGCTGCTGGTGGGCGACGAATTGGAGGGTAAAATTCGATCTTCGAGGGATTCGAGGGCGGGAATACATTGTTGTCCCGACCCGAAATAGCGAACCTTGATCTGCCCGTAGCGCGCCCTGCCCATCTCGGCCATTGCCGCGAATGCCTTGCCTACTGCCTGCAGTGGTTCGAGCAAGATCTTCACTAAATGCAACTCGTTGAAACGTCGGAAAAACCCGGCAGTCGCGGACAAATCGGCAAATGCATCGGCATCGGCCACGTTTTGCCACGGCACCGCTAAACGGACACACCACCTTAATCGGGATGGCTTAGCTTGTCAAAACCGCTTACCGAGTTGGCAGATTTTTACTTGGAAGAGCTGACCGCGCATCAGGCTCAAGCTGCGCAGGCAAGAACATCCCTGCACAGCTTCAGCTCGCTAGAACCATCAGCCGGGGCCCAGGCGAATGTCCGATTTCTGAAGTGGATGCTGCTCTTTGCGACCGTCGCAGCAGACCGCGACCCACTCGGCCAACCGCTTTCCCAGCAGCCTGCAAGCCGCCTGGATACCCGCCTCACGTGGTTCGCGCACCGCTATCGCGCCGTAATGGGCCGTGTCGAGTTTGCTGGCGTAGTCGGTCACGCCAAAGACCAGAAAGCCGAAATTGATGAGCACCGTGAGCAGCGACTGGCAGGCGAGTTCGGTGCCGCCGCCCCAACCGCCGGCGGAAGAAAAGGCGCAGGCGATTTTGCCGTCAACTTTCATCCACTGCGGGGCCATGGTTTCGTCCCAGAAGCGCTTCATTTTCCACGACAAAAGCCCCATGTTGGTCGGGCTTCCCACGGCCAGGCCGTCGCACCACAGCACGTCGTCCGCCGCCGCCTCATCGACCTTGCGCAGGCGAACTTCGATGCCCGGAATGATGCCCGCGCCCTCGGCAACCAACGTGGCCATTTTGGCGGTATTGCCGCTAGCCGAATCGAACAGCACCAGGACTTTGCCCATGAGAAATTCCCCCTTGGATGTTCCGATTACGGTAAGCATTTGTTATCAGGATGGCCACCGTTTAGCCGCGCCCCGGAGCAGCGGAGGGGAGCGCGAGTCGTCGTGGCGGCGTCACGCGCTCCCCTCCGCTCCGGGCGCGGCTAAACAAGCCCTGCTGTTAGGACATCTGGACACAAACCGCATTTCGTCTCATCTCAACCCCCCTGCACACCCCCATGACATGAAACGGACAACCGTTGATAACGGTTGCTAACTGATGACAACAAATGCGAAGGTTTCGTCTCACGCCTTGGCCTCGCTGGGCTTGCCCGCTGTACGTCAATGGCGTATAGTAGCGCCAGCGTTTGTCCATTTGGATTAAGCAGGAGAATCGTCATCGTCGGCCATGAATAAGCAAGATTTTGAAAATCTCGTGACCAGCATTAGCGAGGCAGGACGTATCCGGCGCGGGCGGGCAAATCCCGCCCGGGTGACTGAGTTTCCTCGCGAGGACGTGAAAGCGATCCGCCAAAAGCTTGGTAAATCGCAGTCGGAGTTCGCTCGAATGATTGGCGTTAGCGTCGCCACCTTACAGAATTGGGAGCAAGGTCGCCGGCACCCTAAAGGACCTGCCCGTGCCTTGCTGAAAGTCGCAGCGGCCAACCCTGAGGCCGTAGCGGCTGCCCTGGCGAGCAAGTGAACGGACTTGCCACGATAAGGTCAGCGCATCGACATTGCCGCATCGAACGAGTATTCTGCAATTGCCGGTTATCAGCACCTTTCGCCGAGGTATTCCCCGATGCGAACTCTCACCGCCGTCTTCTTGCTCTTGCTTGGCCGGAGCGGACAACAAAATGGAAAAAACCTCGCCCTTCCAACCGGGCCGGGAGCCCAATTGGCTCCCGGCCGGGGCGACGCTGGACCAAACTGTGCGGTGGCACGCCACCAATTAAATTGCCGTTGCGGGAGGTTCCGGACATGAAAAGCGAAAATTCGCTGCGGCCGGGCTATGCTGCCACAAGGGAGGACCTCAGAAAATCTTGTAGACGGGACAACCAGCGGAGGGTACACTGCGGAGGTTAACACTACGGCCTTTACAGGAGTTGACTCATGTCCGCTCCCGCGTCTTTCGCTGATCTCATTGGCCGCGTACGCGCTGGGGACCAGGACGCAGCCACGGAACTGGTGCGCCGCTACGAGCCGGCCATTCGCAGGGCCGTGCGCTTCCGGTTGGCGGATTCGCAGCTTTCGCGCCTTTTCGATTCGATGGACATCTGTCAATCCGTGATGGCCAGCTTCTTCCTCCGGACCGCCGCGGGGCAATACGATATCACGCAGCCCGAGCAACTGATCAAGCTGCTAGGCGCCATCGCGCGCAACAAGCTTGCCAACCAGGCCCGGGCCCAGGGCCGCCAGCGCCGTGACTTCCGCCGGGTGGAAGCCGGCGCCGTGAACGAAGAGCACGTGGTTGACGACACCGAAAGCCCCAGCCAGCAGGTCGCTTGCCAGGAACTTTTGGTCAAGGCCCAGCAGCTTTTGTCAGCCGAGGAACGCGAGCTGGTGGAGCTTCGCAAGGACGGGTTGGGTTGGGCGGAGATTGCCGATAAACAGGGCGGAACGGCGGAGGCCCAGCGCAAAAAACTGGCCCGCGCGGTGGAGCGCGTCGCTCATCAGCTCGACCTGGACGACTTCTCCGATGAATGAGCACCAGCCCACATCGCCGCCGGCGGACCAGAAGGCCCGTGCCGATCTTGAGCCGCCAACGCCCCTGGCACAGGTTCTCGAACAACAAAAGCAGCGCTGGCTCAAGGGCGATTGCGTGCCAGTAGAAACTTTGCTCATGGAGCTGCCGGCGCTGAGCACTAATCGGGAAGCACAGCTCGATCTGGTTTATCAGGAGGTCATGCTGCGCGAGCAGGACGGCGACCAGCCGACGTTGGCGGAATACCAAAGCCGCTTCCCAGAGCTGGCGGACGACCTGAAAGTGCAGTTTGAAGTCGATCAGGCTCTGGATTCGGAGCTTTTCGCCGACAAAACCGAGCGGCTCGGCGGCCTGGACGTCATTCCCGGATCTGGCCCCGATTCTGGACTCTCAAAGCCTTCGCTGCCGGGTTTCGAGATTCTCGAGCAGCTTGGCCGCGGCGGCATGGGCGTTGTTTACAAGGCTCGCCAAATCAGCTTGGACCGGTTGGTCGCCCTCAAAATCATGCTGGCTGGGCCGCATGCCGGGTTGGCCGAGCTGGCTCGGTTTCGCACCGAGGCTGAAACCGTGGCCCGATTTCAGCATCCCAACATCGTCCAGGTTTACGATTTCGGCATCCAGGAAGGCCGCCCGTTCATCGCCCTGGAGATGCTCCAGGTCAGTCTGGCGAAAAAGCTGGCCGGCACGCCGGTGCCGGCGAGGCAAGCCGCCCAGTGGTTGGAGACCCTGGCCAATGCCGTGCATTACGCCCACCAGCACGGCATCGTGCACCGCGATCTCAAGCCGGCCAACATCATGCTCAGCCGCGATGGCGTCCTCAAAATTACCGATTTCGGCATGGCCAAGGTCGTCGCAAGCCGCGCCGCCCCGCAATCCCATTCAGGCGCCATCCTTGGCACGCCCAGCTACATGGCGCCGGAACAGGCCTTCGGCAAGAGCCGCGATATCGGTCCTGCCACCGACGTTTATGGTCTGGGCGCTATCCTTTACGAATTGCTGACAGGCCGGCCTCCCTTTCAAGCGGCCAACGTGCAGGAGATTCTCGACCAGGTACGGCTTCACGATCCGGTGCCGCCGTCGCGGCGCCGTCCTCATGTGCCGCGCGACCTGGAAACCATCTGTTTGGCTTGCTTGCAAAAAGAGCCCGCGCGGCGCTACGTCAGTGCCCAGGCCCTGGCCGATGACCTCGGTGCTTTCCTGGCCGGTGAACCGATCCGGTCGCGTCCAGCCGGCCTTTGGGAGCGGCTGTCGCGCTGGGCTCGGCGCAAGCCCGCCGAGGCCGTGCTGGTAGGCACCACGACCATGGTCCTCATTGGGCTGGGCGTGGGCATTGTCTGGGTTCATGCCCTGGCTGTCGGGGCCGTGGCCGGGCTCGGCCTGCTAGCCGGCAGCTGGTGGTACAGTGCCGGCCTGCGTCGGGCGGTGCGTGAAGTCACCCGCCAGCAGGTGGTCGCGGAGCGCGACGTCGAACGGCTGCACCTGGTCCTGGAAATGGCTTGCAGCCTGATGCGGGCGACCAACCTGGATGATTTGCTGCGCTTGCTTGCCGACACCACCGCTCGCCTTACCAATGCGGAGCTGGCCACCATATATCTGCTGGACCACGACCAGGGCGAATTGTGGTCGAAGGTGACCCTGGACGAAGGTGTGGGCGAAATCCGTTTGCCGCTCGGCAAGGGCATTGCCGGCACGGTGGCCTCGACCGGCGAGCCGGTGAACATTCCCGACGCCTACGCCGACCCCCGTTTCGACCGCACCGTCGATATCCGCACAGGCCATAAAACCCGCAATTTGCTGACCGCCCCCATTACTGCCAAGGACGGCGTCATCCTGGGTGTATTTCAGGTCATCAACAAGCAGGACGGCGTGTTCGGCATGGAGGACATCGAGATGCTGTCGTCGCTGGCTAAGTCCGCTTCCATTGGCATCGAGCACGCGATTAGCTTGGGACGGCTTCCGGGCTGAGGTGATGGTCGCTACAATGGGTGTTGAAACGACATTGCGGAGGGAACCACCAATGAGCATAACTGTCCGGGCCGTTTACGAGGGAGGGGTGCTTCGCCCAACCCAACCGTTGAGCCTTGAGGAAGGCGAGACGGTAGAGCTGACTGTCGCCAAGACCAAAGTGGAGCCGCCACGCTTAGATGAAGATGAGATCGGGCGGCGAATCATGGCTGCCAATTCCATTGCGGAGTGGGTGGAAGCCACCAAGCTGTTGCCATCGGACGACGGCGGGTATGACATTGTTAAGGCGCTAAACGACAACCGCATCTGGTCAAACGAACACCCGCTAATTCCACCAGGAGTGGAACCATCGTGAGTGATGCCATCGTGCTCGATGCCACTCCGTTGGGGATTCTCTGCCATCCGCGAAACCCTCCGCACGTTGCTGTGGCCCGGCGGTGGCTGGCAGACTTGATCGCCGGGGGCCGGCGCATCCTTGTTGCGGAAATCTCGGATTACGAAATCCGCCGCGAGTTGGTCCGATTGGGCAGCAAAAACGGCTTGAGGAACTTGGATAAACTCGGATTTCAACTCGAGTATCTTTCCCTTACAACCGCCATCATGCGGCAAGCCGCCGCTTTATGGGCACAAGCCCGTAGGACCGGCCAACCGACCGCTTCCGATCCGGCACTGGACGGCGACATGATCCTGGCCGCGCAGGCGATGAGCCTAAACACGCCCCATGTCGTTGCCACGGCAAACCCTGCTCACCTAGCCCGATTCGTGCCCGCTAAACTGTGGTCGAGTATCACGCCTTGAAAAACTGCGCAATGTTGTTGGAGTTCTTCCGATGCGAACCTTCACCGCCACGGTGCTACTAGTCCTCCTTCCGACGATTGCCCACGCACAGCCCGCCCTTTCCCCCGAAGCCTCGCTCAAAGCCCTCAAACCGCGTCCCGGTTTTCGCGCCGAGCTGATGGCTGCCGAGCCACTCGTCAAGAGTCCCATCGCCTTCAACTTCGGCCCCGACGGCAGGCTCTGGGTCGTCGAGATGGGCGACTATCCGCAAGGCGTCGACGGCAAGGGCAAACCGGGCGGTCGTGTCAAGATTCTCGAAGACTCCACCGGCAACGGTAAATTCGATAAGGCCACTCTCTTTCTCGATAACCTCGCTTATCCGACTGCTGTGCTGCCCTGGCGCAAGGGCGCCCTCGTCGTCAGCGCTCCCGACATCTTCTTTGCCGAGGACACGACCGGCACCGGCAAGGCAGACCGCAAAGAGGTGTTGTTCACCGGCTTCACCAGAGGCAACCCGCAGCACCTGGTCAACAGCCTGGTCTACGGCCTCGACAACTGGATCTACTGCGCCAACGGCGATTCCGGCGGCGACGTTGTTGCCGTCAAAACCGGCAAGAAACTCTCGATCCGCGGCCGTGATTTTCGCATCAAACCCGATACGGGCGAGATCGAGCTGCAATCCGGCCAAACCCAATTTGGCCGCAGCCGCGATGATTGGGGCAACTGGTTCGGCAACAACAACAGCCAGCCGATGTGGCACTTCGTCCTCGACGAACGCTACCTGGCGCGCAACCCGCTGCTGCCGTCACCCGACCCGCGCGTCATGGTGCCGGTCGTCAGCGGCAACGCCCCGGTCTACCCAGTGGCGCCGATTCTGCCGCGTTTCAACGACTTCCACACGGCGGGCAAGTTCACGTCCGCTTGCAGCGCCATCATTTACCGCGACAATCTTTTTGGCGAGGACTCCGCCGGCAACATGTTCGTCAGCGAGCCGGTGCATAACCTCGTCCACCGCGAAATCGTCACGCCCAAGGGGTTCACCTTCAAAAGCCGACGGGCGGACGATGAACAAAAGTCAGAGTTCCTCGCCTCGGCCGACAATTGGTTTCGGCCGACCACCATCCAAACCGGCCCCGACGGCGCCCTCTGGGTGGCCGACATGTACCGTTATGTCATCGAGCACCCTCAATGGATCCCCAAGGACTGGCAGGCCAAGCTTGACCTGCGCGCCGGCGAGGACAAGGGCCGGCTCTACCGCGTCTTCCCGGCGGACGTCAAACCACGGCCGGTGCCCCGCATGGACAAGATGACAGTTGCCGAGCTAGCGGCCGCGCTCGACAGCCCCAGCGGCTGGCAACGCGACATGGCACAGATCTTATTGGTGCAAAAGAAGGATTACGGCGCGGTGGTGCATCTCGAAAAGCTCTTCCGCGATAGCGAAAATCCGCTGACCAGGTTGCATGCGCTGTGCACGCTTGAGGGCATGGGCGAGCTGCATCCCGAATACATCGCCATGGCTCTGCAGGATGACCACCCCGGAGTGCGCCGCCATGCGTTGCGGCTGCTGGAGCCACATATAAATGTAAGGAAGTCGCTGTCGCCCTTGAATTATGGCCTCGAAAACGACGTCGACGCACTGGTGCGGTTGCAACTGGCCTGTACCGCCGGCCAGTGGCAGGACCACCAGCAGGCTGCCATCCTCCTCGCCAATCTCGTGGCAAACGAGGCCGACAGGCGCGATCCTCATTTCTTGGCGGCAGTGTTCAGCTCGGTCAACAAGCACAACTTTGCACACTTCGCAGTGCGCGTGGTGGGAGAAGCCGGGAATGCGACCAGCTCGTTGCTCATGGAAAAACTGGCAAAACTCGGCGTAGCCCTGGGCGATGACAAGGGCCAGATCGTCCTCCTGGGCGCGATCGGCAAATCGGTGGACGGCCAGTATACTCCTGGGCGGCTCGCGGCATTAAGCGCATACCTCGACGCCCTTGACCAGAAAAATCTGACTCTGGTCAAAGCAACGCAGCAAGCCGGCAAAGAATTGAAAACCGCCCTGGACGGATTAAACCCCATTTTCGCTTCCGCCCGCAAAACGGCGTTCGACCCCGCCACACCGCTTTCCGACCGCCAACGAGCTGTACTGTTGCTTGGCCGCGGCCCGGATGAGCATGAGAGAGATCGTCAACTTCTGACCGGCCTGCTGACGCCGCAAACGCCCGCTGAGTTGCAAGGGGCGGCCGTCGGCGCACTAGGCAAGTCAAGGACGTTGGACTCTACCAAGCTAATGTTGGCTGGTTGGAAGAGCTTTGGCCCGGCTGTCCGCGGCCAGGTCTTGGATACGCTGCTTTCCCGCCCGGAATGGTTGATTCCGTTCCTGGATGCACTTGACACCAAAATCATTCTTCCCGCCGAGGTCGACGCCATCCGCCGCCAGCGCCTCGTGCAGCATAAAACACCGTCGATCCGCATTCGCGCCCAAAAGCTGTTCGCCCAGGCCACGAGTGCCGACCGCCAGAAGCTCATCGACAGCTACCGCCCCGCCTTGGCCGTCAAAGGCGACGCCGTCAGAGGTTCCACTATTTTCCAGAAGAATTGCTCAGCCTGTCATCAGCTCGGCGGCATTGGCCAAACGATCGGTCCCGATCTGTTGCCCGAGGCCACCAAGCCCGGTGAGGTGCTGCTGATCGCCATCCTCGACCCTAACGCCGCCGTCGAGGCGCGGTTTATCAGCTACACGGCAACGACCAAGAACGGGCAGGTGCTAAATGGACTTTTGGCGAGCGAGTCGGGCAACTCCATTACGCTGATCGCCGCAGACGGTAAAAACCACATCATCGCCCGTGCCGACATTGACGAGCTGTCGAGCACCGGCAAATCGCTGATGCCGGAAGGCCTGGAGGCGCGATATTTCTGTCGATCAAATGGCCGACTTGATCGCTTTCATAAGGCAAGCAAAGTAGGTCCCGCCTGCCGGGCGGGACCTGCCCTGGGCGGTGCGTTACAGTTGCATAAGGGCCGGCTCTAGCAATTATCGCCGATGTGTTCGAGGATCTGCTATCTCCTGACTCAACTCAATGCGAGTACCACGTTCACTAGCAATTATCGCCGATGTGTTCGAGGATCTGCTATGAGGGGCAACACGATTGGCGCGATTGTGATGCCGGAAGGCCTGGAGCGCGATATTTCTGTCGATCAAATGGCCGACTTGATCGCATTCATAAGGCAAGCAAAGTAGGTCCCGCCTGCCGGGCGGGACCTGCCCTGGACGGTGCGTTACAGTTGCATAAGGGCCGGCTCTAGCAATTATCGCCGATGTGTTCGAGGATCTGCTATGAGGGGCGACACGATTGGCGCGATTGTGCTGGAGGACCTGGATTTCGTGGTGGATTGCACCGAGCTTTGCCTGATGCCGCGCGATCCGGTTATCATGCGGACGCGGCTCCCCGCGCATTCTCCAGCGCCACCGCCGCCGACGCGGCAAACGTCGTGAGGACCTCGACGTCTTCCTTGCTGAAATTGCCCAGGCGTTTGTTGAGCAATTGGAACACTCCGATGATGGCGCCCTTGGCCGACTTTACCGGCATCGTCAGCAGGTTGCGGGTGCGGTAGCCGGTGCGTTTGTCAATCTCCTGGTTAAAACGCGGATCGTTGTAAGGGTCGTCGAGCAGAATCGTCTCGCCGGTCAGCGCCACCATGCCGCTGATGCCCGTGCCCAGCGGGAAACGGATTTCACCGACGCCGTCGCCCATGGCACTGTGCGACCAGAGTTCCGCCTTGGCGGCGTCAAGCACGTAAATGGTGGCGCGCTTGGCCGTGACCAGTTGGGCCGCCGTCTCGCTCAGGATGGTCAGCAGACTGTGGACATCGCGCGCCACCATCAGTTTTTGCGTCGCTTCGAGCAGGAAGTGCAAGCGCTCGACATTGTGCTGGGTGAGCCGGTGTTCGTGAGCCAGTTCGCGCAGCGCCGATTGCAATCGGGCATTGTACCACCAGGCCGCCAGCAGCATGCTCAGCACCGCGACGGCGCCGACCGCCAGGGCGCTGTGCTGCACGGCGCCCACGAGCAATCCGACAAAGGCAATGCCGCCGACTGCCAGCAGCACCGCAAACGTAGGACGCCGACGCAGAAACCCGGCAATACGCTCCATCATTGTCGCGGACCGCGCCTGGATGGGTTCTCCGGCCAGAAAGGCGCAGGTCTTCGGCCAGGGCCGCGGCGCTGGCGTAGCGGTCGGCGGGCATTTTTTGCAGACAGGTAAGACAAATCGTCTCCAGGTTGCGCGGCACCCGCGGCTGCAGCTGGGTGGGCGGCGCCGGTTCCTCGTAAATGACGCCGTGCAGCACGTGCATGGCGGTCTGCCCCGCGAACGGCGGTTTGCCTGTCAGCATTTCATAGAGAATGACGCCGAGACTGTAAATGTCCGTGCCGCGGCCGATCTCGCTCAGACGGCCGCTGGCCTGTTCCGGCGCCATGTAACAGGGCGTGCCCAGGATGTCACCGGTCTTGGTCAGGGCCTGCACGTCGGACCGGCTTCCGGCCTGAATCCATTTCGCCAGGCCGAAATCGCTGATCTTAGGTTGGCCTTCCTGGGTCAGCAGCACGTTGCTTGGCTTCAAATCGCGATGAATGATGCCGCGCTCGTGGGCGAAATGCATGGCCCGGGCCAGGACTTCGACGAGTTGGCCTGCCTCGCGGGGCAAGGGCAAGGAACGGGTTAGCCTCTTGGTCAAGGTGCCGCCGTCAACATACTCGAGCGAAAGAAACGGGCGGCCCTGATGAATGCCGATTTCATGAATCTGCGTGATATTGGGATGCTGCAACTGAGCGACCGCCTCGGCCTCGGTCTTGAACCGGGCCAGCGTCTGCGGTGCTGCACACCCCTTGGTCGCCCACGTCGAAAGGTCGGCCTCCGCTTTGGAGGGGACCGGACTCTGGGGAGCGTCGCCGCCGAGGATCATCTTTAAAGCCACGAAACGCTTCAAACCAGGCTGGTAAGCCTTGTAAACCACGCCCATGCCGCCCCGGCCCAACAATTCCAGCACCTCATAGCCGCCGATGCGCTGGGCTGCCGCCGGGGGCTGCTCGGCGGGCGGGCAGTCTGGCACGGGACCTTTGAGTAAACCCAAATTGGCGCCGGGGGAGCCGTCGGTTTTCGTAGCCGTGGCCTGCTGCGAAGCGGCGGACAGTTCATCCATTGGGTTTCTCCCTGGAAAGCAACCCTGTTTTTGAATGTTCCACGCCTATATTGTAGTCACTTGACGCAGGTTTTTTTCAAAACCGGATGAGCCACCGAGGAGAAACGTCCATGATCAAAGGCGTGCACACCATGTTCTACACCTCCGAACCTGCCGCGTTGCGAGCATTCCTGCGCGACAAACTGGGGTTCACCGGCATCGACGTGGGCGAAGGATGGCTCATCTTCGACCTGCCCGAGGCCGACATGGGCTGCCACCCTGCGGATCCGGACAAGCAAGCCCCCAGCGGCACGCACAACATTTCCTTTTACTGCGACAATATCGAAAAGACCGTGGCTGAATTGACGGCGCGCGGCGTGGAGTTTACAGCCCCCGTCGCCGACCACGGCTATGGGCTGGTCACGTTCTTCAAAGTGCCGGGGAATTTCGAGGTGCAGCTTTACCAGCCGCGCTACTCCAAGAAATAACCACGAAACACTCGAAAAACACGAAAGGATTAGCTCTTTCGTGTTTTTCGAGTGTTTCGTGGTTCACAATTCGCCATGACCTTCCGACAGCCCGAACAAATGCGCCGGAATCCGTCGCTCAATTCGGCAGTTTCCGTCAGTCGGCTCCAGTAGGCAAGGGCGTGTTGGGCGGCGCTGGGCCACACATCGAAATTGTCCGCCGAGGGAAGCTGCGGCACAAAGCGCCGGTCAACGAGGTTCATTCCCTCGGCGCGAATATCATCGGCTGCATGTCGTACACGGGCGCCAGCCGCATTGTGCCGTCTTCTCCCACGAAGAAGGACAGGTTGCCAAAGTGCCGATCGGTATTGCCGATAAGCTGCCCGAAGGTGTCGAGCCAGCGGATCTTTCGGGCGTCCTCGGCGCCGATGCGATTCTGATCAACCAGATCTCGAGCAGCCGCCGTCCAGCTTTCCAAATGGCCGAGGTACTTGGTCGCCAAGGCAAAAAGCGATAAGACGGCCTTCCGACCGCTTTCGCCGACGCGATCGAAGCGCTTGACCTCCAAGAACCGTGTTCCGTCCCTATCGAATGAACTCGCGGAGGCGACATCGCATCCGGCCTGACGGACGGCGTCCAGCGCCTTCGCGCTCGCAAACGAGCAGGTCCTGCAACCGCTGGGTGATGGGACCCGCCTCGCCGCTCGCAAACTTGACCAGCGCATGATAACCAGCCGAGGTCAAAATCGCGAACTTGGGCAGTTCCCCTCCCGCCGACGAGCCTGGTTGTCCTTCCAAGCTCTGGCGGGCAAACTCTGCGTATTGGTCGCGCTGGACCGGCTGCGGCGAGCTGGCAAGAAACCGGCTAAGTGACTCGTCGCCGATGATCAAATTGCCGACGCAATCCTCGCCACGCCTGGCCAGGGCGAGCAGTCGGTGATCGTCGTTCCAATCACTGATGCGGCGGGGAAGGTTGACCTCGGGGTAGACATTGGAGAAGTTTCGCCCGATATAGCCCTGGGGGCTCATATCCCAGGCAAAGTGAGGCAGACCTTCAAATAGCTCACCTTTGCTTTGGGGTCGTTCAAGCCAGTGGCGGTCATTGGCCAAAAGGTGGATGATTCCAAAGGGACGAATTGTCCCCTGTTCATCGACTTGCCTGACCGGCAACTGTGTGCCGAGCGTGGGAATTGAGCGGGTGAGCGCATATCGGGTAGCCCGTGCCCGCCCCATCCGGCAGACCCTATCGCCCGCCGCGGCAACCAACCGCGACAAAGTCGGTTGCGAAATCCCCAATAACGAGGCAAGTTCCTTGCCGCTGGCCTCACGCCTGTTTCGCAAGGCTTCGAGCAATGGGTCGAACACAGCCATGAATTGATTCGTGAATGAATACTGGAGCGTTTTTCTTCATTATTACTAACAAATAATCAACCATGTGTCAACTTGCAACAATAAGTATGAATTGATTTATTCAAAGAATTAACGCCATTATTCCATTGGACGCGCTGCGGTAGCCGCCTGGAAGAGTACGAACCTCCTGCGGTTCGCGGCGGCTTCAGGCATTGTCCAGTACGAGAAGATCCAGACCTTTGAATTGCTTGAAGCCAGCATCAGTGGTGACGACTTGGTATCCCCCTGCTATGGCGAAACCCGCGAGGTAGGCGTCCATCCAAAGTTTCGGCGATGCCTTCGTCCCGCCGGCTAGTTTTTTCCATTGGACATCCAATCCACGCGGTTCCTGCACCCACGAGATGCGCTTATCGGCAAGGAAGCCCTCGTAGGTGGACCAGGCGGAGTCGTTGCCCAGAGGTGGAATTCCGAAAGGGGCCAAGGCCGCCTTTGTGGTGAGCAGGCGAAGAAATGATTGCTGGGTGGCGCGACAAAACACGGCCTCTTTCGGCAACCGGTCCTTCAACCACGCCCTTGCCGCCTTATGAAACTCATGTTTGGATAGCGCCAGCGCCAGCCATACGTTGGTATCAGCCAACACCATGATGCCATCCTGCTTCCTGAGCCAGGAGAATGTCCGCCACGCGCTGGGGCGTCAGTGCCTCTTGCTTGGATGCGGCGTGTTTGCACTCGATCAACGGCAAACCCGTCTTCTTGTCCTTGCTAATCACAGGCGCCGGTGCATCAGCTTCCTCGTCCGCGGCCAAACCTTTGCGGAGCAAGTCGGCCACAGCGTCCTTGAGCTTACGCCCGTCGTGCAAAGCGCGAAGTTTCACTTGCTTGACCAGGGCATCCGGTAGATCCAAAGTTGTTTTCATGAAGCCATTTTGCTGGTTTCCCAGCTTTATGTCAAGCGGGAACAACTCACGTTCGCTTCAACGCCGCCTGTGCCAGCTGCGTCAAACGAGCCTCGGGTGCGCCGTTGGCAAGCGTTCGCAACAACACACGGGCGGCTGATGTGCCGAATAGGTCATGTGGGGCTGCGGCGTCGATCTGCTGCAGCACGATCACGGCTCGCCACGATGTCAGAACCCGTGGCAACGTGTTTGGCTCCTCGAGGTTTTTGAGAAGCGTTTCCGAGCGCAGGCATATTTCCAGGTTTGATTTTTGCTGAAGGACTTCGCGCAAACTCTTAGCAGCCGCGAATTCCAGGCTCGCCAGGTCGCGCATGGCTTTGTCTCGCTTAGCGAAGCTTTCGGAATCGAGATCGCCAATCAACCGGTCCAGACCCGCGACGGAAATGGCGCGACACGCTGCTTCAACAGCGCCAACGCGTCATCGGGGAATTCCACAAGGCGGTCGACGGCGTCGATGGCCGTGGACCAATCCTTGCTGCCGAGGTCGGTCCACAGCCGCTCGAGTTCGCCGGCCTTCAGCGGCGCCGGCACACGCTTTCGTTTCAGCAATGCTGGCAAGTCCCAGACCAACGCGGTGCTGTCGTCGCAGCCGGAAACGGCGTATTTGCCGTCGGCGGCAAAGGCGACCTTATACACCCAGCCGCGATGGCCTTCGAGTTGGGCTAACTTCCTGCCGCTGATCAAGTCTCGAAGCCGAACGGTGCCACCTGACGACGGCGCCATGGCGATCACTTTGCCGTCAGGTGCGAGGCCGGCAAAATGTTCATATCCTGGCATTGGAAAGTCGCGAATTGGCTTGCGGGTTTCGGCGCTCCAAAGCGTCAGGCGATTGGTGCCGTCGACAATGATCGACAAACCGAATGATTTGCTGTCAGCGCTGAAAAACTGAGCTTGAGCAGTGTCCGGAAGTTTTGGCAAGTCCAATTCCTTGCAAGCCGCAACATCCCACAAATGCAGTTCGGATGTTCCCAGAAACGGATTCGTGGATTCGGAAAACAACAATTTCGTGCCGTCGGGCGAAAAGACCAAATTGACAATTCCCCGTGTATTGCGGGCGAAATTGTGTAAATCCTTGCCTGTCACAGCATCCACAAGGTTGAGGTCGTAACTCAAGACGCCTTGAGCGAATGGGCCGAATTGCGTTGAAACAGCCATTGTTTTAGCGTCGGGCGCGAACGCCAAGGCGCTTATTGCCATGCCGCCGAATCCACCACCAAAACCGCCTCGTTGACCGGCACCCCCCAACACAGCCACAGTTGGCCCAAGCTGGCCGACATCCCACAGACTGAGGGTGCCCTTCTCCGATCCCCTAGCCCACGTTTTGCCATCAGGCGAAAAAGCGAAACAATCGTAACCCAGATGCCAATCGCGAAGCGGCTTGCCCGTCGCGGCGTCCCAAAGTTGCAACGTTCCCTCCCAACCATACGACAAAACGGTTTTGCTGTCGGGGAGAAAGCGAGCAGAAGTCACGGCGCCGGAGTGCCCATATTTGCCATGCAATTCCTGGCCGGTCGAGGTGTCCCAAATCATGATGCGCGGCCCGACCGTGGCGACGAGCCGTTTGCCATCGGGCGAAAAAGCCATCGATGCAAACGACGATCCCCGGCTTGTCAGCGACGACCCATTGCTTGTCAATGTCTGGAGGTCTTTGTCACCCGCGGCGTTGCGCAGATAAATCACACTGCCACAGCATATCGCTAAATGCTTGCCGTCCGGGGAGAATGCAAAGGCCGTCACTTGTGGAGAAACATTGTCACGCGGCCGAAGTTTACCGGTGGTCAGATCCCAGCTTACAAACTCGCGCGACCCCCTGGAGCCGTGACCAATGGCCGTCAACGTGCTACCATCTGGGCCTGGTCTGAGTTCAGTGATGGCTGTTCCGATTTTCGTGAGTTGTTTCTCCACCTTGTTGGATTCGATGTTAAGAACGTAAGCGCCGCCATACGCATCGCCCAGCGCCAGGCGTTTGCCGTCGGCAAGAAAGGCCACGCTGGAAAGACGAGCTGGTTGATCGGTGAGAGTCTTGGTGAGCTTTGCCGTGGGCACGTCCCACACGCGGATGGTGCGATCTTTTGTGGTGCCTTCAACCATTTCCGTGTCATTCGCGATGCTGGCAAGGGTCCAGCCGTCTGGCGCAAACGCCAATCCGCAAACATCGCCGCGATGCCCTTCCAGGACCGACAGTTCCTTTGCGGCGGCGACGTCCCAAACATGGATTGTCGTCCCTTTGGATGCCGCCAGGAATTTACCGTCAGATGAGAAGGCAAGACATTTGCAGCCTGACAGCGGCCTGCCAGGCAATTGGGAGTGCAATTTGCCTGTTGCCACGTCCCAAACGAGAACCTCTCCAGTATAGCACTGGGAAACGATTCGCCGGCCATCTTGCGAAAAGACCAGCGTGCCGCCAGTTCCTGGTTGCCGAAGGCGCACCGTGCCGAAACGGGAGACCGCACCGGGAGGAAGGGGGTCGCCCTGCAGGTCAGTCTGGACAGCGTTGTTATCTTTCGCCTGATTGGCGGACTGCCCGTAAGGCGGTCCCAGCATTACGGCGATCGCGGTCAGACCCATCACCAGTGGCAATGCACGACAGATTCGCATGATTCAAGGGTACCCTAACCGGCGGTGGCCGTCCAGCATGAATTGGCGGCGTGACCTTGGCGATCTGCAGCCTGCCAATTTCGCTAGCTCCGGCGATTGCGTCCTCCGGGCTGCCGCGATGCAGCATGAGGTAATCCTGCAATGTCGCCATGTTGAACTGGCGGCTCTCAATCAATCGCGCGAAAAACGGCGGCGCGATGGACGTGCTGCGGAAAGAATCGCTCGAACAGCCGGCCGGCTTGTTCCGACGTCGCGTTCTCAAATGCCAGCTTCACGTCAACGCGTCCAGGCCGAATCAGTGCTGGGTCCAGCAACTCGATGTGGTTGGTCGTCATCACGATAATGCGGCCCTCTGATGACGCCACGCCGTCCAGAGCGTTGAGCAGGCCCGAAAACGTCAGGCCGCTGTCCTTGGCGCCGGTTTGTTTCCGCCGCGTGAAGGCGCAGTCAATGTCTTCCAGCAACAAGATGCTTTTGTCGGGAACTCTGGCCATGAGGCCATTGATGCAGTTGTCTTTGATGTCCCGGTCGCTGAGCATCAACAGGCAAATGCTCATGTTCAGCTCGCCGGCCAGTGCCTTGACGACGCTCGTTTTTCCGTTGCCGGGCGGACCATAAAGCAGATAGCCGCGCCGATAGGGGACGCCAATGTTCTGATACCAGCGGTGGCTGGCAAGGAACTCGTTCATGTCCGCGAGAAGCTCATTGGCCTGGTTGCCGTCCAGGACGACGCTGCTCAAAGGGCGCGGTTTTACGCGCTGCCGACCGACCAATAGCCGTAGTTGGCGATCAGGATGTCAACCTTGTCGTCGTTGGGAATGGCCTTGTCGCGGCACTCTTCGATCAGCATCCGGGCCAGGCTTTTGTTGCGGCTGAAGATGCGCAGTGTGAAACTCTCCTTGTTGCGCAGCATCGACATGCTGTCGCCGCCAGCGACGGTCACGGGGGACGCCGCGCTGCCTTTCTCCTCACGGTTCCGGTTGAGGTTTACACATCGGCCCTTGTACCAAAAGAAATAGGTTCCCACCGCCGGCACGAAATGAATGGAGGGCCGCGTCTTACCATGAATGACCGGCAGTTCATCCTCGTCCTGGCAGGGAGTTTTATTGCGCTTGGTCACGACCGAGATGGCCAGGTTGTCCTGGAGCCGCGCGGCCAGCCAGACCTGCATCCACTTGTAAGCCTCGTCGTCGTCCAGGATTTCGATCTTGACGATGAAAAAACAACGGTTCGCCAAAGGGCTAGAATATGGGGTTGTCGCTTTGTAAACTCTACCATGCTCGCCCACCAGATGGATCTGGTCATTGCATGGAGGTTGGCACGATGCCTTACAGTTGGCCCCAAGATACGGATTTTGCTCAGTGGGAACTGGACGTCATCGACCGCAATTGTCGTGTTTGCGGGCGCATGATGCACGTCTGTGACCACCGCTACCGCCGCTTTCATACGCTGGAGGGGCCGGTGGAACTCGTCTGTAAACTCAACCACTGCCCTGATCGCGGCTGTCAAGGTCATACCCACACGAAAAGCCCTGAACTCGAAATCACGATCGCGCCCCCCAAGTGGGCAATCGGGTGGGATGTCTTCTGTTGGATCGGTCATCGCAGGTGCTCGCGGCACTGGTCGATTTCCCAAATCCAGGCCGATCTTCGGGACGATTACCACATCCGGCTTTCCCACGACGCCCTCGGCAAGTATGTCCAACGCTACCAAGTCATGCTCGCCGCGCGGCAGCAAGACCCGGAGGCTCTGCGGCGGCAATACCAAACCGTCGATGAGATGATTCTGTCGATCGATGGCCTGCAACCCGAGAAGGGACACGAGACTCTTTACGTGGTCAGGGAACTGACCCAGAAACGCGTTTGGTTCGCCGAAGCCTTGATCTCGGCAACGGCGGACGAGGTGCGCCGCCTGATCGCCAAGGCCAAGGCGTGGGCCGCCTCGTTGGGCAAGCCGGTGGCGCTTTGGTTGTCGGACCGACAGGACGCTTTCGTGACGGGGATTGCCGCGGAATTTCCGGAGGTGCCCCATCGCTACTGCGACAACCATTTCCTCCGCGATGTGGCCAAGCCGGTGTTGGAGGCCGATAGTCACGCCAAGGTTCAAATGCGGCGCAAGGTACGTGGCCTGCGGAAGATCGAGCAGGCCGTGTTCCAAGAGCAAAAGGCCGCGGCATCGGCGAGCGTCGTACCGGACGATCTCGAAATAACCGAGACGGAGACTACTGCACCGGCACCACCGGCCAACGCCGAGGCCGAAACAGATTCGGCTGGCGCCGTGGTGCTCGATTATTGCTCGGCGGTGCGTGGCATTCTCAATGACGATCAGGGAGGGCCTATTCAACCTCCCGGCTTGCGGATGGCCGAGGCCTTGGTAGAGGTCCGCGAATCGATCCAACGAAACTTGGACGAGAAAAAGGGGGTCCGCAGAAAAGCAACTCGGCCGCTTGGCCGACTGCATCGACCGAGGATTGGACGAAGTCCGGGCCGAGCACGAGACGATCCGAGAATACGTCAAGGACATCGCGGAAGTAGCCGCGACCCTCGAACCTGGCCAGGTGGATTGCGTGAAACGCAAGGAGAAGTTCGAGGAACTAACTGGGCGTTTCGAGAGGACGGAAGATCCCGTTCGCCAGCACATGGCTAAGGTCATGCTCAGCTTCGTCGCGGGCCTTTTCGTCGGCGCCGGCAAGTTCGAGGAAATCAAGGACAACCTCGATCTGGAGCGTTGGTTTCGTTTGCCTAAGAGTCATGAGCGGCGGATCCACGGCCATCGCCACGCGGGGGTTCGAATCGTATTAGAGGGGCCAACCTTGGTGCACGCTCTCGACGCCCATGCCGCGCATCCCCAGCCATTCACCGTGGAAGACCTGCTGCCGTACCGGACAGCCGAGCAGCCGCCGTGCCAACGTCAGGCGTTGAACCGCCGCAAGATCATGAGGAAAGCACGCTCCAAGAAGAAACGCCCGATACTGTTGGCCGACCTGGAACGGCGCTATCGAAAAACGCCGTAGCTTTAGCTCTTTAGCGAACCGTTGTGAAAAAACGCTCGATGAAGTCGTAGATGAGGTGCGGAATCCGCTTGAGGTAGTAGAGGACCCCGCCAAACACCATCAAGATCAAGCCGCCAGATAGAAACGGGTTGTTGTCGAGTCGAAAAAAGTCCATTATACGTGCCTAAAGCAGTTGCTGGAGGTCTCCACGGAGTGGTAGGTTGTCCGAAATCAGTTGGCTGATATGACAAGCTGTGGGAGCCGGAGGTTCGCAGACAAGTGACAGATTGTCAAACGCCCGATTCCATGGAGTTTTCCCATGCCCATTAACACTGCCAAGGTGGCCGGCCGTCGGCAGCTCAGCTTCAGCACCCTCGACGACATCGTCGCCGACGTTGACCGTTTGAATCAAGGCAAGGTTCGTTCGCTCGGCAACTGGTCGCCTGGGCAAGTTCTCAAGCACCTGCAGACCGTGATGATCGGCTGCCTCGACGGCACCAATGTCGAAGGCGCCGCTGGTGATACGGATCATCGCGTCGTGTTTCATGAAGAATCGTTTCCTCACCAAGCCGATGACGGCCGGTTTCCAGCTTCCCAAGTCCGCGGCTGCCCTCTTGCCGGCCGAGACAAGTTGGGACGACGGCGTCCAAGGCTTCCGCACCGCACTATTACGTATGAAAGCCGAAAGCCAGCGGCATCCCCATCCGCTGCTGGGCACGCTGACCCGAGAGCAATGGGACCAACTCCATTGCCGGCACTGTGAGCTGCACCTCAGCTTCCTGGTTCCCCAGTAATGACCGCTTCCACAGAGCAGGAGTGTCCCATGCGAACAACGTTGACTGCTTTGCTGCTATGCTGCGTTGCCGTGACGCCTTGGCTGCCGGCACAGCAGCAGGCCCTCGAAATTGCGACGCTGAAAGCGAAGGGAGAAGTCCACTGCGTGGCATTTAGCGGCGACGGCAAGACATTGGCGTTTGGCGGCAGGGGCGGGACGATCAACGTGTGGGATGTTGTGAGCAGAAAAGAGAAGGCGATTGTCAAGGACATCGCAGCTAGTGTTAATGCAATTGTACTGAGCAACGATGGCAACCTGATTGCCTCAAGGGGCGACAATCGTTTTATTAGAATCTGGAATATCAATGCTGGCGTAGGAAAGGACACTCTCTTGGGCAGCGGCACTGAGACCAATGTTCTATCTTTGGCGTTGACTGGCGATGACACCCTATTGGCATCAGGATCTGGTGGTTTTACATGGGAAGCCGATCCAGCTGTCAGGTTGTTGGATGTAATTACCGGCAAGGAGAGGATGTCGTTAAACGCGGGCGTCGAAGCAGGCAACAATGATGGCGAGTTTGTCGTTATTGCAGTCAAATTCAGCCCAAATGGCACGGTGCTTGGGGCAGCGTTTGCGAACGGCGTGGTCCAGCTATGGGACATAGCGACCGGCAAGAGGCTAGGTTCCCTGGAGCATTCCAAGATAGGCGAGGTGGCAGGCGGCGTCTATGACCTGGCCATCAGCCCGGATGGCAGAGTGCTCGCTTCAGCAGGTCAGAACAGCACAATCAAATTATGGGAGTTGGCGACTCGCAAGGAGCGAGCGACGCTCAATGGCCACGATGGCTCCGTGTGGTCTGTTGCCTTCAGCCCAGACGGCAGCGTGTTTGCTTCGGGCAGCTATGACAGGACCGTGAAGATCTGGGACTCGCTTACTTGCAAGGAGCGAGCCACACTGGAAGGCCACTCTGACACGGTGCGAGCCGTGGCCTTCAGCCCTGCCGGCAAGTTGCTGGCAAGCGGAAGCCGCGACGGCACAGTTAAACTCTGGGATGTGTCTGCGCTGACCAGGGCCAGATAGTAGCGTGCCAGGCTCACGATTGCTCCGGCATGGCGCGGGCGGCTTTGCGGAGTTTCGCGTTGGGCGCAGGGGGATTCTCGATCAGCTCCATAACCAGGCGGCTGGCGTGCGCTGAGCCTGATGCGTTCGTGCTCTTCGATGACCGCCTGGGCTTCCCGCAGCACCGTGCTCAGGATGAAGGTGGTCATATCTGTTTGCGCGAAGGCGACAGCTCGCATAATGGTGGCCTTGTCGGCTGCTCGGACGCGCAGGGCCAATCGGCTGCGTAACCGTCGATGTTTTCATCCACCAGAATCGTCGGCACCGTTGCTGCCCGCTTTCCTTTCTGCCAGTTTTTCCCGAAGGAGCACCTTCCGTTCTTCGATCGAAAGGTGATCGTTGGCGCGTGTCCAGGCCGGCTGGCTGCCCCGCATGCGGTCGTGGTACGCTTTGATCTCCTTTTCGGCCTGGAGGACTTCCTCAGTGTGAAGGTGAATGAAGCCCTTCAAAACGGCAATCTCCTCGTCCGTCAAGGAGGGTATCCAACGGCGAATTTTCTCGTTTGAGGCGTTTTGCCGGTAATACGGCAGCAGGTCCTGAACGGTGATGCGGCTCGTGGATAGTTGTGGACCGCGGCCATGATCGACGATCTCAATTGTTTCGGTTTTCATAGCTTCTCCGCAATAAGATGTACCGGCCGCAACGGTTGTAGGGCCCTCACATTTCCCACCCAGGCCGGCATTGGCCACTTTGCTGGTCCCTCGCCATGCCTAAACCATTATAAGTGAAAGACTGGCCAGAAAATGGCCGCACGCCCACAACCCAGGAGTCCACGACATGAAGAACACTTCGCTCGGCTTCACGATGGCAGCATTACTGATCCTTGGCGGCTTACCCGCAACCGCGATGGCTCAGGTGATTGGTCAACCCGAACCAGGACCCAGGCCAACGCCGATTATCACCTACTTCCCCGCGCAGCCCGCGCCGGTTGCGACTCAGTTCCCCCCTCAACCAGGCACCTATGGCCCTTATTTCTTCCCGCCGCCGACCACAAGCTATTACGGTGCGCCGCCACCCCCCATTCGGCCGAGTGCGTATTCGTTTAATGGTCCGTCGCCGGCGACCGTCACGTATGCGACCAGCACGATTACCCATTACCAACCCGCTCCCGGCGGCGGCAATCGGCTGACCACTTCGACTATCTACACGCCTGTGTACGGGTATCAGCAGAACTACTACCTCAATTACTACACGCCGCTTTATTACCGGCAGTGAGTTGCGCGGGATCAGCTGCATCCGGAGGTCGCCCCGCAGGTATCGCACTTGCAGCAGGCGCCGCTGCGGATCAGCGTCAACTGGCCGCACTCCGCGCACGGATCGCCTTCGTAGCCCTTGAGCCGGGCCAGCGACTCGCTCCTCGGTGGCCACCACGCCGCTCGTCTTGTGGCCATTCTTGGCGCCATGACCGTTGCCATGGCCATTGCCGTTGCCGTTCCCGTTGCCGTTTTCGGGCAGCGGATGCAAATGCTCCGAGCGCGGCGTGGCAAAGGCCTTGGGCGTCGGTTTCGGCTCGAGCATGCGCTCCGATACCATCTCCTCCGATTCGAAATCGGGCTCTTCCTCCCGTCCTCGCGGTGCATGGCGTCGCCGCGCAGGTCTTCCGGACTGACGTGGGCCAGGTCGTGCCGGCCCAGGTAGGTGATGGCCAGCTCGCGGAAGATGTAGTCGATGATCGACGTGGTCATCTTGATGTGCGGATTGCCCTGCGACCACGCCGTTCGGCTCGAAACGCGTGAACAGGAAGGCATCGACGAACTCTTCCAGCGGCACGCCGTGCTGCAGGCCCAGCGAGACGGCGATGGCGAAGCAGTTGGTCATGCTGCGGAAGGCGGCCCCTTCCTTGTGCATGTCGAGGAAGATCTCGCCCAGGGTGCCGTCCTCGTATTCGCCGGTGCGCAGATAAATCTTGTGATTGCCGATGCGGGCCTTCTGCGTGTAGCCGGCCCGGCGGTCGGGCAGACGGCGGCGGTGGGCGATGTAGCGATGGACGATCTTCTCGGCGATCTTGACCGGCTCGGCCTTCGGCTCCTCGTGCTCGCGCCTCGCCGCTCGGCCTCCGGCTCAAGAGCGTCGGCCACGCTGTTGAGCGGCTGGCTCAGCTTGGAGCCGTCGCGGTACAGGGCGTTGGCCTTGAGCATCAGCTGCCAGCTCAGCAGGTAGGCGTTCTTGACGTCCTCGACGGTGGCCGCAGTGCGGCATGTTGATCGTCTTGGAGATCGCCCCGCAGATGAACGGCTGGGCGGCCGCCATCATGCGGATGTGCGACTTCGGCCGACAGGAAGCGCTGGCCGATCTTGCCGCACTTGTTGGCGCAGTCGAAGACCGGCATAATGCTCCGGCTTCAGGTGCGGCGCTCCTTCGATGGTCATGGTGCCGCAGACATAGGCGTTGGCCTCGGCGATCTGCTGCGCGCGTGAAGCCCAGCGCCGTCAGCAGGTCGAAACCCGGGGCGTCGATCTGCTCCTCGGCTGAGCTTCGAGCTGGTTCTTGCAGAATGTCGTCGCCGAGCGTCCAGCGATTGAAGACGAACGGCAGCTCGAACGCGCCGGGCAGCTGCGCCTCGATCGCCTTGCAGCACTTCGTCGGTGAAGCCCTTGGCCTTGAGGCTGGCCTGGATTGATGTGCGGGCAGCCGTGCAGCGTGCCGGCGCCGCGGCAATAGCGGACGATCTCCTCGATCTGCTCGGGCGTGTAGCCGAGCCGGGCGCAGGGCCGGCGGAATCGAGGCGTTGATGATCTTGAAGTAGCCGCCGCCGGCCAGCTTCTTGAACTTCACCAGGGCGAAGTCGGGCTCGACGCCGGTGGTGTCGCAATCCATGACCAGGCCGATGGTCCCGGTCGGAGCGATGCACGGTCACCTGGGCATTGCGGTAGCCGTGTTTCTCGCCGAGCTCCAGCATGCGGTCGCTTTCGCGCTGGGCGGCTTGCAGCAGATAGTCGGGGCAGTAGCGTCGCGTCGATGCCGACCGGCGTGATGGTCAGCCCTTCGTATTCGTCGGCCGGGGCGTTGTAAGCGGCCCGGCGATGGTTGCGGATGACGCGCAGCATCGCCTCGCGGTTGGCCTCGTAGCGCGGGAACGGCCCGACCTCGGCGGCGATCTCCGCCGACGTGGCGTAGGACGCCGGCGTGCATCAGCGCCGTGATGGCGCCGCACTGGGCCCGGCCTTCCGGCGAATCGTAGGGGATGCCCTGCACCATGAGCAGCGAGCCCAGGTTGGCGTAGCCGAGCCCGAGCGTGCGGTAGTCGTACGACTTCTGGGCCACCGACTTGCTCGGGAACTGGGCCATGTAGACGGAGATTTCGAGGATCAGCGTCCAGAGCCGGCATGGCGTGGCGGAACGATTCGACGTCGAACCTGCCTGCCTGGCGCATCGTAAAACTTGAGCAAGTTCAGCGACGCCAGATTGCAGGCCGTGTCGTCGAGGAACATGTATTCCGAGCACGGGTTCGACGCATTGATCCGCCCATCCGCCGGGCAGGTGTGCCATTCGTTGATGGTGGTGTCGAACTGCACGCCCGGATCGGCGCACGACCAGGCGGCGTAGGCGATCTGGTCCCACAGGTCGCGGGCCTCGCAGCGTCTTGCGCGGCTTGGGCGGCGCGGCCTTCGCTTGCGGGCCTTCTCCTTCTCGGTCCGCCAGTAAAGGTGCCAGGGGCCGTCGCTTTCGCACCGCCTTCATGAAGGCGTTGTCGATGCGCACCGAGTTGTTGCTGTTCTGGCCGGAGACGGTGTAGTAGGCCTTGGAGTTCCAGTCGGTGTCGTATTCCTCGATGCGCAGCGAGGTGAAGCCCTGCTTGGCCAGCTGCATCACGCGCTCGATGTAGTTGGCCGGCACCAGGTCGGCGTGGGCCTCGGCCAGTGGCCTGGCGCAGGTCCGTGTTGAGCGTGCGGTCGAAGCGTTCCTCGGCCTTCGGCCAGCTGTGGCAGGCCTTCAGGATGGCGTTCAGATGCCGGTTGAGCAGCTTGGAGCCGGCGACCAGCGCGGCGACCTTTTGCTCCTCGATCACCTTCCAGTTGATGAATTCCTCGATGTCGGGATGGTCGAGATCGAGGACGACCATCTTGGCGGCCCGGCGGGTGGTGCCGCCGGACTTGATGGCCCCGGCGGCGCGGTCGCCGATCTTGAGGAAGCTCATCAGCCCGCTCGATTTGCCGCCGCCGGAGAGCGGCTCGCCTTCGCCGCGCAGCGATGGAGAAGTTGGAGCCGGTGCCGCTGCCGTACTTGAAGATGCGGGCCTCGCGGACCCACAGGTCCATGATGCCGCCTTCGTTGACCAGGTCGTCGGTGACCGACTGGATGAAGCAGGCATGCGGCGCGGCGTGTTCGTAGGCCGATGTGGCCCGCGTCATCTTGGCCGTCATGCGGATCGACGATAGTAATGGCCCTGCGGCGGGCCTTCGATGCCGTAGGCCCAGTGCAGGCCGGTGTTGAACCACTGCGGGCTGTTGGGCGCCGCCATCTGCGCCGGCCAGCATGTAGCAGGATCTCGTCGAAAAAGGCGCGGGCATCGGCCTCGGCGGAGAAATAGCCGCCCTTCCAGCCCCAGTAGGTCCAGCAGCCGGCCAGCCGGCGGAACACCTGGCGGGCGTCGGTTTCCTGGCCGGTGCACGGCTCGCCCGGCGCGGGCCGGCTGCGCTGCAGCCAATGCGGGCACGCCCGTCTTCATGGCACGCGCTCCAGCTTCGCGGCGATGCCGGCCTTGCGGAAGTATTTTTGGGCCAGGATGTCGACGGCCACCTGCGACCAGCCTTCGGGCGCACGCAGGTCCTTCATCTCGAACACCACCGAGCCGTCCGGATTGACGATTCTCGAGGTGCGGGCCACAAATGTGAAGGCGGCGAAGGGGTCACGGCCCTCCACCGTATAGCGACGGGGGATTCGCATGGAGCAATCCATTCTCTAAAGAGGCCCCAAAAAAAGGGTCAGGCACCATTTGCCGGAACGGCCCGGAGGGTGCTTCGCACAAATGGTGCCTGACCCCTTTTTTGGGGCCTCTAGTTGCAAAAACCACGAATTTTGGCCGTGGGGCTGGGACAGCCCAGAGCCTCCAGCTGACAGCATCCTGCAGCTGTACGAGGTTTAACCTTGTGTTTTCATGGAACCGGAAACGATCGGCAGAGTCAAGCCTTTTTGGTCCTGATACTTACCCTTCTTGTCCGCATAGCTAACCCGGCACGGGCTTTCCGCTCGCAAAAAAACGATCTGAGCGATGCCCTCGTTGGCGTAAATCTTGGCCGGCAAGGGCGTGGTGTTGCTGATCTCCATCGTGATTTTGCCGCGCCACTCCGGTTCCAGTGGCGTGACGTTCACGATGATCCCGCAACGGGCGTAGGTCGATTTGCCCACACAAATCGCCAGCACGTCGCGGGGAATCTCAAACACCTCGACCGTTTCCGCCAGGGCGAAGCTGTTGGGCGGAATCAAGCAAAAGTCGGCTTCCATGTCGATAAAGGCACTGGGGCTGAAGTTCTTGGGGTCAATGATGGCCGTGTGCACGTTGGTAAACACCTTGAAGTGCCGGCCCACGCGCACGTCGTAGCCATAACTGCTGACGCCATAAGAGATTAATCCAGGACGATGAGCGCTGTCGGCAAACGGCTCGATCTTGATCTCGTCGGCGATCTGCCAATCCGCCAAAACGCCCATGGAACTTCCCTCAGTCTTCTCGACAGCTTCATGCCGGCATCGTGTTGCCCTCCTTGGCTACGGTTTAGTGTATGGAAACGAACTTCACCCAAGCATGAAGACTATGCCGGGGGGCTTGTCTCGACAAGCTTGGAAGGACGCGGGGTTGGATCAATGCTGGAATTGGGCGGGGTATTGTGAAGCAGTGGAGATTTTGTGGCTCGCCAGCTGACACCGGCCCAGCATCGGGTACAATTTCCGTGGAGGGAATAGCATGCCGATTCACAATTGGTCCCGTGTTTACGCCGGCCTTTTCCACGACTTTCATCAGTCGTGGTCGATCCGCATCAAAGACGCTCTGAATGCGGGCATGTTGCCAAAGGGGGTAACAGCTCTCGTCGAGCAGAAGGCGGGGCCGGTGGAGCCTGATGTATTGTCCGTGGATGCGTTTACGGAACCGCGCCGAGCGGAAGAAAAGGGCGGTGGCCTGTTGACCATTGCGCCTCCCGCGACGCGAATCGTGCGCAAGTCATCGAAGGAAATTTACTCCGACCTTGCCAACCGCATCGTGGTGAAACATCGCCTGGGCCGCACCATCGCGGTCATCGAGATCGTTTCGCCAGGCAACAAAGATTCGAAGCGGGCGTTCAAGCAATTCATCGACAAAAGCCTGGAATTCATTCGCTCCGGCGTGCATCTGCTGGTGATCGATCTGTTTGGGCCCACCAAACGCGATCCCTTTGGCGTCCATCGCGTGATCTGGGACGAGTTCGAGGACGAGGATATCCTGTTCGAGTTCCCGCCGGGGAAGGATCGTATCCTCGCTTCTTATCACGCGGGCCGGGAGAAAGCAGCCTACGTCGAGCCGATCGCAGTCGGAGATGTGTTGCCGGACATGCCGCTCTTCTTGTTTGAAGGCCGGCACATCAAGGTGCCGCTGGAAGCCACGTACCGGACTACGTGGGATGTATTGCCGCGCGCATTGCAAGTGATCGTCGAGACGGGTATCATGCCGGCGAGCGAGGAGGACAGCGCGTGATGACAGACCCTAACCACGTGCGCTCACTTCCTCGTCGATAAAGCCATTGCCCACCGAGCGTCGTCCTGGGTCAGCGGCCCCGATGGAGGCTGGCCATAGCGAAGCGACCGACCGTACCGGCCACGCTGGTAGGTCGCCTGGAAGACCTTTTCCAGATCGATGTGCACATCGGCGTCCGGCGTCATCAGGGGAATGGGAATCGTCGGCAGGGGGTCCCGGACCGGCCAGGAATAGACCTCGCAGTTCGGGCGCTTGTCGGCGCGACACCAACGCGAAGTAGTCCCCTCCGGGCAGCGGTCTCAACAGGGGCATTCGACTACCGCCAAGGAGCAAGTCCAACTCGACCAGGTGAATGCTCTGCTGCAAAATCGCTTTCCGCTTGGCGCGGTATTCCAGGAAACCGTCGCCGGATTTGTTGGTAGGCGACAGCATTTCCAGCACGCCGACCAGGTGTCGCTCAGGCCGGTGCAGGATGTCGATGCGTGTTTCATGGACTTCTTCAAGTTCGTCCAGGCGCGCTTCATAGGATTCGGGAAGTTCATCCGCAACAGCCTCGCACCAGCAATCGATAAACCGATGATGGAAATCAGGCCAGAATGCCGGATCTTCAAGATACGGGTCCATGCCTGGAAAAGGGCTAGCCATTGGAGCGCCTCGTTGTCTCGTTGGCGACCTTGACGCCATGGTCATAGGCGATTCTTGCAGATGACGCGGCTTGGGTCAAGAAGATTGGGCTCGGTGATTGGGGAAATGCGGAGAGTCGTGGAAAGGCAACGCCTCGCCGCCAATTTGGTACAATCATGGATAATGCGGCACGCCCACGGCCTCCGCCTCGGTCGGTCGGGCACCGAACGTTGGGCAATCAAAAGGACGGGAGAGTCAACCGTGAAGCTATCTGATGCGGCCGAAACTGTGATTGCGCTTGCTAGAACAATTCGAACGTTTTGGGACGTGGAACTCCCGAAGCGACACCGTGATTACCCGATAATCCACCGAGACGAGGACTCGGGACCGCCGCCGCCGGAGAAGGCAAAGCTGAGGGACTTCCTGGCCAACCTCCCACCGGAGATGGTCTCCAAGCTGCTGCTGGTCATGCGCTTGGGCCGGGGTGATTTCGACACGTCCAACCTGGCTGATCATTTCGTGGAGATAATGTCAACTTTCGGTAAGCCGGAGTGGGCAATTTCACAAATGACGGAGAAAACACCCCTGGCAGACTACTTAACCTACGGACTCGACAAGCTCAAACGCAGCAAGATCAACGTCGACAAGCTGCTCCCGAAGGTCAGCAGAACGCGGAAGTAGGATAACCCTTGGCGTCGAACGCTTTCACCACGCACCTGACGCAACTGTTAAGCGATGCGGAAGAGCTGGACGACGCTCACGCCCTTTTGAGTGTCGCGCTGCCCTTACCGCAGCAGAAGTTGGACGCCCTGAATCGGGCGGTGGTGGTGATGTCCGTATCGGCCTGGGAGATGTATGTTGAAGAATTGGTGGACGAGGCGGTCCTCGCAATGCGCCCACCGGCCGGTCCGCTTGGCACCTGGCCGGTGCATTATGCATCGGTGCGGGGACATGCCAAACGGTTTAACACGCCAAATCCTGACCAGGTAAAGGTACTACTGTCTGATGCGGTTGGCCTGGCCGATGTTCATCCGGCGTGGACCTGGCCCGGTTCCACGTCGGTTCAGTCCGTTCAGGCATTGTGGCGCGTGTTGAACCTGCGTCACCAAATCGCGCACGGTATTAACCCACGGCCGGTGGTCGCCAACCAGTATTCGAGCCAGTTGCCGGATTTCTTCAGGCTGTTGGCACAAACGACGGATCAGGCTGTGCGGGAGCACCTGGTGAATGTGCTCGGCGTCGCCAACCCGTGGCCGCCGTGAATTCGCTCCTGAGCAAGCCAGCCAATGGCTTGGTGGACAAGACATCGAAGTTTACGAGTTTCAAAACAGGCAGCCTTTGAAGGTGGCAATAATGGCAATCCCGCAAAGAATCACTGCACCAATCACCCAGGGACTCAATCCAAGAATCAAGAGCCCGCCTTTGCTCGATCGCATGCTGGGAACAAAGAACCCCAGCATTCTGCGTGACAGCAAGGTAGGCCGCAGATGCGATGGAGATCAGGCAGAGTAGGCCGGTAAATGCGGGGACCATCCACGCTATCGCCGTGTTTTGCAAGTTGGTCCAAGGAGCCGTCAGGCGGATGGCGACTACCGTTGTCGTCGCGGCAAGGAAGTTGAACAAAAGCACCCATAATCCGGCCCGGTGGAGGTGACGGTTGCGTTCCTCGTCTCTCTGCTCCTGTTGCTCGGCCAATTGCCTCCTTGTTGGCAGCATTTCCACCAGTTTTTCCGCTTTCTCGATTTTGCCAAGTTGGCGCAGACATTGGCCGGCCTCGGCGAGCAGCGGTTCCTGACACTTGCGGAAGCGAAGGTCATCGTCCCGGCGGTCAAAACCCGCAAGGATTTTTCCCGAAGCTTCCAGGGCCAGGCAATAGGCCGACCCCGCCTGGAGCAAATCGCCCTTCTGGCTGAATAGCCTTGCCAACCACAAGTAAGTAAGGCGGTCTCTCGGCGGAGAAGGAGCGAGGCGCCAAACAGCCTCGTACTGACGCCGGAATTGCTCCAAATTTGGGGAGGAGTTCGTTGCGGCATGGGCACACCGCATTATATCCAAAAGCAGCGCTCCCAGCACAGCGCGGCTAGCGACCAAGGGCCGGGATTGCAATCCCTCAAGTAAAACGATGGCACCTGCAACGTCCTGTTTTGCCAGCGCCAACTCGGCTCGTGCCAGAGCGACCAAGCAAAGCCCGGCCTCGTTGTTCAAAGTGACGAAAAGAGCTTCTGCCTTGTCAAAGGCCGCGGCACTGGCTTCAAATTCGCCTTTGACGCACTCTACGGAACCCTTAAAAAGAGCAATCCTCGCTTTTGCGAAAGGTGAGTCCTCGACTACCATTGCTTCTGCTTTGTCGCAAAGGGTCTCGGCGTGGGATGCATCGCCCATTTGCAGCCAAACTCCGGCCGCAGTTAGCAGGAGTTCGCTGTGAATGCGCCAATCACCAATTGCTGCCCAAAAATCGCAGAGGGATCTAACCATTGCGAAAAGGCTTGCGGCTGGGACTTCCGGTTGTCGGCGCTTAATAGTCTGCAGGATTTGGGCGCCGTCTGACCGCAACGACCACCCGCCCAGTCGAAGCGATAAGGGAATGACGTTGGGCAATCCAACGACGAGATTAATGACCACGATCGTCAGCCAAAAGGCTTGGCCCCACGGCAAAAAACGCCACAGCAGCGCAGCTCCCACGGCGAGCAACAAGTTGGCCAACACGCCGCCTGCAAGCATTCCAATCGAGGCAAGCCGCGACGGAAACAGCTGCGGAAAGATTGCCCAGGTGATCCCCTGCATCGGCTTTTTCAGGGCAAAGTAAATTCGCGTACCGCGCCATTTCCCTACCCACATCGGTCCGCCCAATCCGAGGCCGAAGGAGGTCACCTCATATCCGCACAACTTTGCCATCACGACGTGTCCGACTTCGTGAATGAATACAGCAAGGTAGTACGCAGGTATGATGGCAAGAAGCACCGCAAGCCCGGGGTTAGCATTTGGCATTGTTCGGCCTTTGCCCTATCGGAGGAAGGCGTAAGGGACATCTTTTTTTACTGGGAAGGCCCTCTTTCTGGATCGGCGTGACTGCGAAGGAACCAACGAGCCACCTGCTTTCATGCCGGGTTGACAGCGGAATTCGCCTCTAATGCCTTCTTTTGCTGGAAGAACGTAACGAGGACGACAAGCCTTGACTCGGGGTTAGACACCATCCACTTGAAATTCCCTTCCAACTCGCCGACGCTGGGATATTCTCCGTCAGGCTTGTCCGGACGAGCCTCCCAAGTCCTCCGTGAGTACCAACGCTGAACCGGGTAGCCCGCGGCGGTCACGCGGTAAACTCCTAGGTCGGACGGCGGCGCCTCACTGCCGACTTTCCGGAGTTGCAGTTGATAGGTTGGGGTGGCACCCTCGGCTTGGTTAATTGGGACCAGTTCGAGCGCTGCGGCGCCGCCGGTCACCTTGGCGACTGCCTCAGCCGCGTTTGAAGAAAACCGGAGCAGATCATCGATCGCCCGCAGCGCGTTTGCCTTGGCTTGATTAATTGCCGCTCTAAGCAGGTTTTCATAGTTCGCAGGTGCGGTGCTCATTATGCCGTCTCCGGGAGAACAAGGCGACCCAGTATGGGAAAGTGATCAGATACTCCGCGCTGGCTGCCGGGGTCAAAGGGCGTTGGTATGCCACGATGATCTCGCAATATTGGTGACGATACCACCCCAGTTTGCGCCTCGTCGAGGTACGGAGGACTCGCGCCGAGCAGGCTGCAAGAAACAAGAACGTGGTCAAACGTTCGCCAGTCATGGGGCGCTTTGAAATAAGTCCCAGCCGGCCCAACCGCATGCAGCCCGGGAGTTCCATGAGCAACTTGCTCACCGAGATATCGCCATGCTGCATTATACAACCGAACTCGCCTGACCTGTGAATCTCGCCAGTGCCCGCTGTGACTCGATTCCCGGTCTCGGCGCCCGATGAGCCGTTCCTCGAACACCTCGGACATTGGCTCTGCATTGAGGTCCCCCACGACTACGACGTGTGGTGTGATGCCGGCCTTCGGCACTTCGGGTTCAAGGAAGGCATGGATAGCTCGCCGGAGCACATCCGCCAATCGTTCCCTTGCAACGCAGCCGGTGTCGAAAGCTGTCCAGTGGCAGGCCACAAAACGGATTACATGTCCTGGGAGCGTGAAATGCACCGGGATCATCGGTCGGGTACCTTCTGGGACATCTTCCAGTTCGGCTGGGAAAAGTGGCATTTCTGCCGAAAAGCCAACACCTGATCGGTAAAAAACCGCGACTTGGAAGCCATCGTCTAAATGATATGTTGGCGAGACCGCCAACTCGAAACCTGGAGGCAGCCTTTTAGCCAAGTCCTGCGCGGCCTCACGCGTTATCTCGCAAACAGCAAGAAGATCAGGGTATTGCTTCGCGAAAAGTTCACCAAATGCGGCGAGCATTTGATCCCTTTTGGCTTCGTAATGCGCCTGCAATTTCGGCCACCTCGGGTCGCTGGTGCGGGCAGCGTCGTAATGCGCGAAATCGTGAAGATTCCACCAACAGAAGTTGAGAAAGCCGGGCTGACCGATCATTTGGTGCCTATCCGCCCCTCCATCGGGCTCGACGCCTGCGCATACAGCTTCCGCGGAATTCGGCCTGCGAGGAACGCCAACCGCCCCGCATCGCAAGCATTCCGCATCGCCCACGCCATCCGCAACGGGTCCTGCGCATGAGCGATCGCCGTGTTCAGCAAAACGCCGTCGCACCCCAGCTCCATCGCGAACGCCACGTCGCTGGCCGTGCCCACGCCCGCATCGACGATCACCGGATAATCCGGGTCGCCATCTTTCAGATACTCCAGGATGATGCGGATATTGTTGGGGTTGAGGATGCCCTGGCCGCTGCCGATCGGACTGCCGGCCGGCATGACGCTGACAGCCCCGGCCGCCTTCAGTCGCCGGGCCATGATCGGGTCGTCGCTAGTGTACACCAGTACCTGAAACCCTTCCTTCACCAGCTGCTCAGTCGCCTGCAAAGTGGCGATCGGGTCCGGCAGCAAAGTCTTGGGATCGCCAAGACATTCGAGCTTCACCCAGGCCGCTCCCGGATTGCCCAGATTGCCCAAAAGTTCGCGGGCCAAGCGGGCGTGGCGGATCGCATCCTCGGCGCTGAAGCAGCCGGCCGTGTTCGGCAAAATCGTGTAGCTGCCGCAGATCGAGGTAGTCGAGGATGCTTGCGGCCCTGTTTGTCGATCAAGCGCTCGCGGCGCACCGCCACGGTCGTCACTTCGCAGCCGCTGGCGGCCAGGCAATCGCGCATCAGGTCGTAAGTGGCGAACTTGCCGGTGCCGGTGAACAGGCGGCTATGAAACTCGAACTTGCCGACCTTGAGCGGTTTGTCCGGTGGCGGTCCGGTCGGCGAACCGCCGCCGACCAAGGTGACGATCTCGACCTGATCGCCAGCCGCCAGCTGGTGGTCCTGGTGTTCGGGCCGCGGCACGATTCCGCAATTGACCTCGACGGCGACCCGGTGCCGATCGATGCCCAGTTTGTCCAGTAATTCCGCTACCGACAACGGCCCCGGCAAGGTCTGCTCTTGGCCGTTGATGGTCAGGTGCAACATGGCATAATTCCACGAAGACGGAAACCCCTGCTCAACATCAAAGCTTACTGTACACTGACTACGTAGACCTGGCAGGCCACGCACCGCGGATTCTTCTCATGTTGTCGCACTACGTTCCGCATACCAAAATCCCCACGCTTGTCTTTCCGACCAGCAACGAGGCGTCGCGGCACGTTGCCCTGATGATCGAGAGCCTGATTCGCCAGAACAACTCCGCCGGCCGGCCCACGGTCCTCGGGCTGGCCACCGGCTCCACGCCGGTCGGCCTGTACCGCGAGCTGATCCGGCTGCACAAGGAGGCAGGCCTCGATTTCGCGCGGGTCATCACCTTCAATCTCGACGAATACTACCCGATGACGCCCGACGACTCGCACAGCTATCAGCCGCTGGATGCAGGAGACGTTCTTCAACCACGTCAACATCCCGCCGCAAGAACATCCACATTCCCGACGGCACTGATCCCTGCGGCCGAGATGGAGGACTACTGCGCCCGCTACGAGCAGCTGATCCGCCGGGCCGGCGGCATCGACCTGCAAGTCCTCGGCATCGGCCGCACCGGCCACATCGGCTTCAACGAGCCTGGCTCGACACGACATAGCCGCACCCGTCTGGTCACGCTCGATCCCGTGACCCGCCGCGACGCCGCCGGCAGCTTCTTCGGCGAGGACAACGTGCCGCACCAGGCCCTCACCATGGGCGTCGGCACCATCCTCGAGGCCCGCAAGATCGTCATCATGGCCTTCGGCGAGCACAAGGCCCGATCGTCCAGCGGGCCGTCGAGGGGGAAATGACCGAGGCCATCGCCGCCAGCTTCCTGCAGAAGCACACCGACACCACCTTCCTGCTCGACGAGCCGGCCGCCGGCCAACTGACGGCGATCGCCCGGCCCTGGGCTGTTCGGGCCGGTCAAGCTGGACGCCGGCTTGATCCGCCGGGCGGTCATCTGGCTGAGCCTGAAGGTCGGCAAAGGCCTTGCTCAAGCTTTCCGACGACGACTTCCGCGAGCACGAACTGTACGAACTGCTCCGCGAACATGGCCCGGCCCAGCAGCTGGGCCGGCAGCGTCTTCGACGAGATGATGGCCACCATCTGCACGCAGCCCTGGCGGCGCCCAGGCCGGGCACCGTGCTGGTCTTCAGCCCCCATCCCGACGACGACGTCATCAGCATGGGCGGCACGCTCATTCGCCTGGTCGAGCAGAGGCCACAAGGTCCACGTCGCCTACATGACCAGCGGCAACATCGCCGTCTTCGATCACGACGCCTGGCGGTTCACGCGATTTCGTCGCCGAGTTCAACCAGCTCTTCGACATCGACAGCGAACACACCGAAGCGGTCAAGGAGCGCGTCCAGGATTTCCTGCAGCGCAAGAAGCCGGGGCAGCCCGACTCCGAAGATTTGCTCAAGATCAAGAAGCTGATCCGCGAGACCGAGGCGCGCGCCGCGGCGCTGGCCTGCGGCATTCCGCCCGAGCAGCTCGAGTTCATGGACCTGCGTTTTTACCGCACCGGCACCATCGCCAAGGCCCCGATCCATCCGCAGGACATCGCCGACATCGTCGCGCTGCTTGAGCGGCTGCAGCCGGCTCAGATCTACGTGGCCGGCGAACTGTCCGACCCGCACGGCACGCACCGCACCTGTGCCGAACGCGATTTTCCAGGCGGTCCGCGAGGTGCAAGGCAAGGGTCAGGACTTCGAAGTCTGGCTGTATCGCGGCGCCTGGGAGGAATGGGAGCCGCACGAGATCGAGCGGGTCGTGCCGCTCAGCCCGAGCGACCTGGAGCGCAAGAAATCAGCCATTTTTCGGCATCAATCGCAGAAGGATCGGGCGATGTTCCCCGGCGGCACGGACCGCCGCGAGTTCTGGCAGCGCGCCGAGGATCGCAACATCGCACACCGCCAAGCTCTACGACACCCTGGGCCTGCCGGAGTTTTACGCCCTGGAAGGATTCGTCCAGTGGCATGGGAGCGACAGTTGACAAACGGCCGGCAAAAGCGTATGGCCCGGCCCAACATCGGACAACGGCTGCCGCGAGGCACCTTGCCCCATCGACGGAATCGGCGCGGTCTCAAGACCCGCTTGCGGCGGAAAAACCCGGCCACGGCCTTTCTCTTCAGCGCCGCGGGCTTGATTTCCGACGTATGATTAAGTTGACGGGACTGTGCCAGGAACAGTGGCAACCCAACAGGGGGGCATCAACCATGAACGGCTCGAAAGGCAACGCGGCATCCAACGCGTCAGAATTGCCTGACCGCCGCGATATCGTCTTCAATCTGAACACCGCCGACCGCATGCTGCCTTTGGTGCAGCGCGTGGTCGACGATATTCTGACCCAGCGCAAGGCACTGGTCAGGTTGGGGCCCGAACGGGCTCGGCTCGACCGCCAAAAACGCGATTTGGTCTGGCAGGAACGGCAACGCCGCTACCACGTGCATACGGAAGCCGCCGCTGTCGAGCACTTGCTGGAAGACGCCGTCGAGGAGCTGCATACGCTAGGCTTGACGCTCCTGGACGCTGAAATCGGCCAGGTCGGCTTTCCCACGCTCGTCAACGACCAGCGGGCCTACTTCTCCTGGCAGCCAGGCGAAGAGCACCTGAATTCCTGGCGCTTTGCCGACGAAACCGCCAATCGCCCCATACCATCCGTTTGGTGGAAAGTGGCCGAAACTGCCCTGAGCGGCAAGAACTAACTGTCTTGTTGGAATACCCGGCCCGGCAGCCACGCTGCCGGGCTTTTTTTTTGCACGGTCCCTCGCTGGCGCTTCGGGTTGATAGGCATACCAACCCGAAGCGCCAGCGAGGGACCATGGCTAATGCCCAACTCTCAAATCCCGCAAATAATGCAAAAATGGTGCTCCTTTTATTTGCATCACACCTTAACTCGACCTAAGTTTTAAGTGTGACGGGTATCGAACCCGGCCCGTCACCTAAGGGCGGTCTACCCACCGTTCTCGATAAAGGCAAACCCGTCGCGAGGCGGGGACGCAAAGCTATGGGCTCTTAACCGTCCCGAGGGGGGGACGGATAAGGCTGCCAGGCTACCGAAGGGATGGACGGGACCCGAAAGTAAGCTTGGTTACCCGGACCTCTGGATGGAGGTCCGGGTTTTTTTTGCGCTGAGTAGAACGGCATTCATTCCGTTCTTTGTGCGGAACGGAATAAATTCCGTTCTTTGTGCGGGACGGAATAAATTCCGTTCTACGACGACTTATACCTCGCAGGCAAGCACTATATATCGAACCAGGGTCGCTCTTCGCATAACCTGGAACGCCTGCAATGCCCGCTTCGCAGCCACCGATGGATCACTCACCTGCCATTCGTCCCGGCAACGGACGTTGGAGCAAGTGGCTGGACGGCGCCGTCCAGCGCTGGCCTTTCCTGGCGTTGTTCATGGTGATTTTCGCTTCCAACGCAGTGGGCAGCGTTTTCAACGTCGATTACAACCGGGAGCTGATCGTCGAGCGTCTGATGGATTCCGGGCAGCAGTGGGTCTTCAGCAGCATCGCTTTTCCTGTTTACAACGGGCTGGCCTACACGCTTGGCATCAGCTTGACTCTCTGGCTGCTGGTGCCGTTGTCGCGTTGCCGTAGAAAGCTACGCGCCGGCTTGACAGTGCCGCCTGCGAAATTGGAGCTGGCCCGCAAACGGTTGGTGAACTTGCCGTTTTACCAGGTGTGCATCAACTTCCTTGGCTGGCTGCCCGGCGCGTTATTTTTTCCGCTGTTGATTTGCGGTTTGGGAAGCAGCCATGAGGCGGGCTTGATATGGCTGCAGTTTGTATTGTCGTTCCTTATTTCGGCCTTGTTGACCACCGCGCAGACTTTTTTTCTGATGGAATGGTTTTTGATCCGCTATTTCTATGCCGACTTCTTCCAGGATGCCCGGCCCGCGACTGTGCATGGGGCCATCCGCATTACTTTTGGGTGGCGTTTGACTTTGCTCTGGAGCGTTGTGGCGGTGCCGCTGCTGGCCTTGCTGCTCGTCGCCCTGAACATCAGGCCGGATGGCCCAGACACTGAAAAGCTCAAGGATCTGGCTACCTTGGTGACCGTGATCGGCGGCCTGTCAGGCGGGTTCATTTTTTGGCTCGTGGGCAGCGACCTCAGCAGATGGGTTAGCGCTCATGCCGCCGCCACGGAGCAGATCGAGCTGGACAATTACGACGTCCACATCCAGGAGCGTCGCCCTGACGAGTGGGGCCAGTTGACTGACCGCTTCAACGACATGGTATTCGCTCTTGGCCGGGCGCGGCAAATGCGCGAGACCTTCGGCCAGTTCGTGGACCCGGAAATCCGCGATGACGTCATGGAAAACTATCCCGGAATCGGCGGCGAGCTCAAAGAGATGACCGTGTTTTTTGCAGACATCCGCGGGTTCACCAACCGCAGCTCCGGCGAAGATCCCACCAAGGTCGTGGAGCTGCTGAACCGCTTTTTGACCATGGCCGAGATCGCGGTCAAAGCCAAGGGCGGGGTGATCGACAAATTCATGGGCGACGGCGTGATGGCCCTGTTTGGGGCCCTCCGGCGCCGTCAGGCCAACCACGCCGACCAGGCCGTCGCCGCGGCACGTGAGCTGCTAGCCCAGCTGCAAGGTCTCAATGCCGAATTGACAGAGCAAGGACAAGCGCCGCTGATAATCGGTGTCGGCATTCACACCGGCCTTGCACTGGTCGGCTGCGTCGGTTCCAAGGTTAAGCTGCCCGATGGCCGGGAGCGGTTGCGCCGCGCTTTCACCGCCATCGGCGAAACGGTCAATCTCGCCCAACGCCTGGAGCAAATGACCAAGACCCGCCCCGGCCCGATCCTGATTAGCGAGCAAACACGCCTCAAACTTCAAGCGCCGCTGCATCTGCACAGTCACGGCGAAGTCCTGGTTCCTGGATTCGACGGCACGCTGGTGGTCCACCAGGTGCTCGACGGCTAAGATCCTCTTAGTTTTGTAGGACGGGCTTCCTAGCCCGTCCGGGACGGGCTAGGAAGCCCGTCCTACAAAACCTTACAGAACAGGTGCATTGCCCAGGGTAATTTAGCCATGAGCCTTCATCAAAATCAAAGCCCGCTGCGCACTTGCCGGTTGGTCACCCTGGGGTGCAAAGTCAACCAGTATGAGACCCAGTACGTCAAGGAAACCCTGGAAGGCAACGGCTTTCGTGAAGCTGCCGATGATGAGCAGGCGGACCTTTGCGTGGTGAACACTTGCACCGTGACCATGGAAGGCGACGCCAAGAGCCGGCAGATGATCCGGCGGCTCCACCTGACAAACCCGGCGGCGGCCATCGTCGTCATGGGGTGCTATGCCACGCGCGACCCTGAGACGGTGGCCGGGCTGCCTGGCGTGACGCAAGTTATTACTGACAAAGCCCGATTGGCGGAGGAGCTTCGCCCATTTGGTGTGCAGCGGATGCCGCGCGGCATTCGCCGTTTCGACGGCCACCAACGGGCCTTCGTCAAGGTGCAAGACGGCTGCGTGCTCAACTGCACCTACTGCATCATTCCCAGCGTTCGGCCGGGGTTGCGCAGCCGGCCGGCCGAAGAGATCGTGGAGGAAGTCGCCCAACTCGTGGCCTCGGGACGGCGCGAGATCGTGCTGACCGGCATTCACCTGGGCCATTATGGCATTGATTTGAGCCGCGGACGCCCCAAGGCCCAGTGGTGCCGGCTTTGGAACCTCATTGATCGATTGGACAGGCTACCCGGCGACTTCCGGATTCGTTTGAGCAGCCTGGAAGCGGCCGAGGCGCGTGACGACCTGGTGGCAGCCATCGCCGGCAGCCGCCGCGTCGTGCCGCACCTACATCTATGTCTGCAAAGCGGCTCTGACGCTGTCCTGGCACGGATGGGGCGCCGCTATCGACGCAAGGGCTTCGTCGAGCGCTGTCAGCGGATTCGGGACGCGCTGGATTTGCCCGCGTTTACCACGGATATCATCGTGGGGTTTCCAGGCGAGACAGATGCCGATTTCGCGACGACTTGTGCCGTGGCCGCCGAGGTGGGATTCAGCAAGGTCCACGTTTTCTCTTGGAGCCCGCGACGCGGCACACCCGCGGCTGAGTTCCATGATCGAGTACCCCCGCAAATCACAGCCCAGCGACGTGAACACCTGCAACAACTTGGACGAGAGTTGGCAGTGGCTTACATTCGCCAGCTTCTGGGCCGGCAACTGGATGTGCTTGTGGAAGGAAGCGATCCACACATCGCCGGCAACGTCCTCGGCACGTCATGCCGGTACGCTGCGGTGTCGTTTGCGGCGCATTTGCCCGCCGTGCTTGGCCGCCGAGTTCCTGTGGAAACCACGGGGATCAAAGGCGATTCATTGGTGGGAAACCCGGCGCCCGAGTTGGCATCGATGGTACCAATGCCGTTACCCGCAATGCCGGCGGCACGGCAGCCTTTGCCGATGGTGACTGCTTGACATGTCCGTTGGCCTAGCCGCAGTAAAACGATACCAACCCGAAGCGCAAGCGAGGGATTCGATTGGCCCTCGCTTACGCTTCGGGTTGGTATCGTTTGGTTAGCGCGCGCCCGCCAGTGCCTCATTTTTCCCCAGCCAACTCGCGACCTTTCGGAACAGCGGGCTGACCATTTCCCGAGTCACCGCGCCCATGGTGGCAATCTGAACAAATCGCCGCTCGGCCAGGTAGGCGCTCTGGCCCCCTATTGCAAACCCCCACTTGCGGCAGCGATCCACAAAGGCATGCGAGCTTTCCTCACCCTCACCCTTGGCCTCGCCCTCGCCCGGCGGCGTAAACGTAGTGACCACGGGGCACGCCCACTGTTCTTGTGCCAGGGGCGTCAGGCCGCACTGGCGCAATTGTTGGCGGACGAAAATACCCAGCTCAGCATAGCGGGTGTAGGTCGATTGAGCCTGTCTTGGGGTGGCGTAATCTCGCAAGGCGGCTTCGAGCGCGAACAGCGTCGGCGACGGGAAAGTGTAACACGGCCCGGGGCTAGCCAGAGCGGCGGCGATGTCGAAATAGCTGGGGATGTTGCCGCGATCGACGCCGGCAAGTTCCTCGGCATCGGCAAAAATCAGGGCCGCGCCGGCATAGGATCCCAGCGATTTGCCAGTGGCGCCGCTAGCCAAAAAAACATGTCGCAGATCGAGGGGCACCGCGCCCAGGCTGCTGATGCAATCCACGCAAACGCGCAGGCCTCGCACCCGTGCAAGCTCCACAAGGCCAGGCAAATCGTTCAAAACGCCAGTGCTCGATTCCTGGTGAACGCCCCAAACATAGCTGCCTTCGGGTTCCTCGGCCAAAGCGGCCTCCACGGCTTGCAGATCCCACGGTTGGCCCCACTCCCAGCTCAAAAGCCGCGGCTGCAGACCGAAACGAGTCGCCTGCTTGGCCAGGCGTTGACCAAATTCGCCGTTGCTCAACAGCACCCCCCGGCCAGGCCGCGGGCTGCCGCGCTGAATGGCCGCCAGGGTCGCGGCGATCGTCTCGTTGGCCAACGTGCCGCTGCCGTTGAGGATCGCCACGTCGCGGCCGCCCACCATCGTGCTCAACACATCCCGCACGCCCATAAACCGCTTGATGAATTCCGACCCGCGATGATAGGTCGGCGCTTGGTGGAACGCCTCCCGCACTGCCGGCGACGTCGTCACCGGGCCGGGGAGCAAGCAAATCTCTCCCCTGCGTGAGTCATTTTCGCCAGTATCACGCTCGGTAACCTGGTCGCAGTGCTGCCGCACTCTTCCCTCCCACATCTGCTTCATACGCTCTATGCGGAACGGCAGCTGACCAACCTTGAGCACCATTGGCACGAACGACGCCTTCCCAGACGGTACCGCCGGACCAATGGGCACAAATCCCAGCTGCTCATACAGATCGAGCCGCTGCTCGACGCCGGAGATGAACAAATGCGTATGCCCGTTGCGGACGGCGTAGTCGTAAAGCGTGTAAATCAGCCCAAAGAAGACGCTGCTGCGCCGCTCGTCAGGTTCCACGGCCAGCAGCCGGGCTTCCAGCGGCCGCGTGCCAGGTTGGGTAAGCACGCTCGAATCGCCGAGCCGCTCGGCCACCGAAAACGGCGGCTGATCGTGCCCGGACAGCATGCCGACGACCCGGCCGTCCTTCAGGACGACAAAATACGCGTTTTTGCTGTGGAACTTGTCGATGAGCAATCCGGACCCATTGTCGGCGTGTTGGGGGATTTCACCCACGAAGGTCTGGTAATTGAGCCGGTGAATTTGCTCGAATTCATGCTTGGTTTCGGCACACTTAAAGACGTAGCGTCCAACTTGCAACATTCGTCGACCACCTCCGACGGTGTTTCGCCGTGGCGATAAGCTAGAGTCTTGCCGTCCGGCCGCTCCCAGCGCGCGGCAATGCGCACTATCTTGCCCTAGGCAGAGAGGTTACAAATCCCGGCGTGCGATTGCAAGGTGCTGATGCCGGTAGTTTGGCGCATTTTCGGGACCACCCGAAAACTGTAGCAGCCTTGTGCGATGCGCCGCCGGAGCCAGCGCGCCTGGTCTCTCCCTTATTGCCCATACTTCCCCTTGCGCAAAATCGGTAAATTTGTCGCAAATGGGGCGGAAGGGCCATATACTCCGGTTGTATTTCGCTCGTGACGCAATGCCATTTGAGGAGTGCCAATGCCTACCCCCGCTTGCATCGCCACCTGGCCCTTCGGTCAAAACGCCGTCCGCGCCGCCTTGCCGCTTCTTCAAAAAGGACGCGGCGCCCTTGAGTGCGCCGTGGCGGGCGCCCACGTTGTCGAGGACGATCCCAGCCATCATTCGGTCGGCTATGGCGGGCTTCCCAACAGCATCGGCACCGTCACGCTCGACGCCTGCGTGATGGACGGCCGCACCCTCAACTGCGGCTCGGTGGCCTGCGTGGAAAATGTTCGCCACGTCGCTGAATTGGCCCAACGTGTGATGGAGCGAACGCCGCACATCATGCTGGTCGGCGAGGGAGCACGCCTCTTCGCGATCCAGAATGGCTTCGAGCTGTCGTGCTTGAACACGCCGGAGAGCCTGCAGGTCTGGGAAAAAAGCCGGCCCCGGGCGAAACCGCCGGTCCCGCAGAACGGCGGGGCGCACAAGTACAAGTTCCCCAGGATCCGTTGCCTTATGGGCACGACACGGTGGCGGTGCTGACCCTGGACCAAAAGGGCTCGCTTGGCGGCGTATGCTCGACGTCGGGCCTGGCTCACAAACTGCCTGGCCGGGTCGGCGATTCACCGATCATCGGCGCCGGCCTTTACGTCGACGACAAGGCGGGAGCTGCCGGCGCCACGGGCGTCGGCGAGGAAGTCATCCGCATTGGCGGCAGCCTGATGGTGGTCGAAGCCATGCGCGGCGGCAAAACGCCCCAGGAGGCGTGCGAAGCCGCGGTGCGCAAGATCAATGAAGTGGCGGTTCGGCGCGGCGTGCATCCCGCCGCCGTGGCGTTTATCGCCCTCGATCCCAAGGGCCGCTACGGGGCGGCGGCCACGCAAAAGACTGGATTTCAGTACGCGATCCTGAACAACGGCAAAGTCGAGCTTCAGAAGGCGCGGGAGATTGGGGTGGACGGCAAGTGATTGAAATGCCGGATTTCGACCTTTTTCTCAGGCTTTGCGATTTTTGGCCAGGTTCGCCACAAACGCTTGGTGCTCCGGGGACCGCAGGCCTTCGTCGAGTCTGGCCAGCACGCGAGCTAAATCGCCGGCCAGCAGCGCTGCGCCGTCGAGCCACAGGCCGGGAAAGACACGGGAACGGTGAATGCCGTCGGCATCCGGCGGCAGCAATTGGTAAATGCCGTTTTTGAGCATGTGCCAGCGGATCTCACGTTCATACACCAGGACGACCAGGTATTCGGGAATACCGGCCGTTTGGTAGAGGTCGAGCTTTTGATGCAAATCAAAGGGACCGGAGGAGAGACTGATCTCCGAAAACAGTTCTGGAATGCCAGCAAGGTAGGGCTTGCCTTTTCGCATTTCGATGAATGATTTGCCGCCAAATTCCGGCAAAATCCGCAAATTCGCATCGGGTTGTGGGATGTCGTCAAGGAGGAAAGTAGTGGTATTTGCTTCGGCGGCGGTGCCAGGCGTTTGGCTCAGGTAATTGCCAATCCAACAATGCACGCGCAAATCCGGGGCCCCGTGGTCAACCGAAAGCGGCGAGGGCATGTAAACAATTCCTCCAATCAACTCCGCTCGTTTGATTTCGGGATGAGCTTCCCAGAGGCTCAAAAATTCCTCGCGGCTCAGCTTGGCGCCGCTGCTCAGCGGGCGGACGCTTTCTTCGACGATGGCCATTTGGACTCCTTCGTATTGCAGCCATTATAGCCGGTGGTTGTCGCCGTCGCAATCCAACCAACACTTGGACCACAGCCAAATGGACGTGCAAGAAAGCCGGGTCGGTTGACCGCTGCCGCTAAGAAGGCCAAATCGGCATGTCGAGCGCTTTCTTAATTTCCTCATCTAGCCTGCTCGGACCAAGGCACTGACTGATGGCGACAACCAGGAAAGGCGCCTGCAACCACCGGGCGACCTCCAAAGCCTCCTTGATGTGATCTACAAACCACCTGTCCTCGGCCTGCTCGCGGTAGAGCTTGGATCGCCGAAGCCGTTTGATCTGCGTGAGGAAGGCCTCGGCATGGCGTGAGGGATACCACGCCATACCGAATCCCGACCCGCAAATCTCCCGTTTTTTGCCGTCTGGCCACGGCAGCGAACGAAACCTCGAATTGGCTACGTCCCAACTGTCGAGGTACTCTGCATAATACACGACCGGAAGGCTGCGGGCGGCCCCGATCAATGTGGTGCAAAGGCCTTCGATATCTTTGCGGTCTGACTCAGACCAATCGTCAGTGCCGTGGCTTCGCGGACTCCTTTTAACCCGTCGGCCCAGCAATTCGTCGCACGCAGTCTCGATTTGGATCGCACCAATGCCGATGATGGTCAGGGTGTGGACAAGGCTGGTGCTCATAGTGAACTCACGCACGACGCTGCCACGTCGAGGGGTCACGGGCCGCATGAAAAACCGCAAGAACGAGGATGCGTTTGTCTTCGACTCGATAACATACGCTGTACGGATAACCGGACACAGGCGCCGGCGAACATCCTCAAAGGCTTGAGGGTACTTGTCTGGTTGTGAACTGATAACTTCGAATACGGCACGAACTGCTGCCGAAAACCTCACGCCACGGCCATCTTCGGCGCCGTTCATACCAATCTGCCGCTTCGGCGAATTCGTCGCGGGCCCTCCGATGAAGGACGGTTGGCAGGTTCATTTGTTGAACCTTGCCAGGGCTTCGGCCTCGACCTGCTCCCACGGGATTACATCATTGGGATTCGCCGCGTATTCTTCAAGCCGCCGTTTTAGCTCTTGGCGCTTGGCCTCGGAGAGAGGGCCTGGTGGCTGCTCTGCAACAACACTGTCCAGGATGTCATGTCGCCAATGCGATGCGTTGCTCGATCGGCAATCGGTCGATGCCCAGGTCTTCCAAAGATGGGGTCATTGCACGGTCTCCGCAAGTTAACAGTTCTCGTCCATGATCGCAGCAATCATTGGCCAAAGCAAGCCTGAATACTGCCGCCGCTTCTTCAAGGAATCCGAAGAGTCTTGCAGGTTTCCTCATAACTCTCTTCGAGATTGAGCGGAATGGATAAGTCATCGGCAAGCCATAGCGGCAGCGTCGGCAGCGGCTGGCCGATCTGAACGGGCTGCAGCCAGGTTTCAAGTGCCAGGGGCCGCCCGGCTTGCTCCCGGGTTTTGTGGCCCGGCACGCCACCTCATACACGGAAGGTGGATCGGGGCCGAGTGACGGATCCGTTTGGCCGATGAAATCGAGCAATTCCCTATAGAGGTTGAATGCACGGATCGTGACAATGTCCACTATCGTGACCGACACCTGGTGTTGCAAGAGGGCGGCACATTTGCCGACGAAGGCTTGGCGGCGTGCTGGCCGATCCTTGTTGGCAGGACTGACCAGTTCGATCGCTGCCACGAGACGCTGGTCCCGTTCGGTGTCGTAAACGCGGACTTCATATGCGTCCTGGGCAGGCAGATCGGTGACGACAGCCAAGGAGGCTGATACGTCGATTTCGGCAAAGCTGCCAAGATGCACGCGCAGTTGCGCCACATATCGTTGCGGCAACCTCGGCGCCAACGACTGGACGATGAGCATTGGCCAACCACCGTGGACTGCCTCCCAGGAAGCCACTTTGGACACCGGCGGACGGAAATGATCGCGTAACGGCATGGTGCTACCCTTTCCCAAGGTGATGGCCCCTGTCCGTTGGACGCCTCATGCTCGTTATCCAACCGCACGGAAACTGTGTTGCAACTACTACTTTACGCGGCGAGGTTCGACCCGGTCGCCGACATGCAAGTCCGCTGCCCCGTCAATCACCACCCAGTCATCGGGGTAGAGCCCATCCCGCCCGCCGGGAAATTGCTCGAGCATGTTTTGGACCACAAACATCTTTTCGTACCGTTCCCGAACCTGCACCGGCCGACGTTGCACTGCATTGTCTTCGTTGATAATAAGAACAAACAAGCCGTTTTCGTCCTTGCGGACCGCGGCCTCGGGGACTAGCATCGTGGGCTGCGGCTTGCCCATTTGCAGACCCACCGTGGCTGCCATCCCTGGAAACAACCGCGCCTTGGGGTTGGGCACGAGGCCGGTGACAGAAATTGTTCCTGTTTTGGAATTGAAGCGGTCGTCGAAGAAGGCGATTGTCCCTTGATGGGGAAAGTCCGTCTCGTCCCCGATGCTTACGAAGAGCGAAGCGCCCGGGACAGTTATTTGCTTCTCTTGCAGCACTCGCTGGTAGAGCTGAAAGCTTCTTCCATCCATGTCGAAAACAACGTGCATCGGGTCGACGCTTGACACCGTGGTTAAAATGGATTTATCGGCGGACACCGCGCCGCCGGGATTGACGAGGATTTTGCCCACTTTGCCGGCCGCAAAAGCCGTTACCTTGGTGCCTTCCAGCTCACGTTTGGCTCGGCTAAACTCTAACTCCGCGAGTTGGAAGGCCCCATCGGCGGCTTCAGCTTCATTTGCGGCCTTTTGATACTCCTCCTCCGTTATGGCAGTGCCGCGAAGCTGTGCAGCACGATTCTTTTGCTGTTCGGCGAATTTGAGGCGCGAAACTGCAGCGACCTGATTCAATTTTGCTTTGGCCAATGCCTCTTCGAAAGCCGTCCCACTAAGTTTAAACAACAAATCGCCTTTCTTCACGATATCGCCAGGCTTGCAATTCACGCTAGCCACGCGGCCCCCCACCTGGGCCACGACCTCAAAGGTTTGAGAAGATTCCAGCCGCCCGTGGAAATACACAAACGGCGGCAATTCGCGCTGGACCGGCTTGCTCACGGTGGGTATGTTTGCTGCCTGCGGCTCCTTCGCCTGCGGCGCCTTCACCGCGGCTGGCGGCTGCGCCCTTGGTCCGGCGATGCCTGTTGAGAACGGCGCCGGCTCCAGCCCGGCCTCGCCGAATTGCTGCATTCCAAAGGCGCCTCCCACCAGAAGGGTCGCGAGCGACATAATCAAAACCGCCGCGGCTGTCGTCAGTTTCTTGATAAACATGGCCTTCAAGACCTCCTCGGTTAAGGCAACTACTCTCACAGAAACACCAGCGCCCGCCACTGCTTTGCCAACGCCGCACAACGCAACAGCCCGCACCACGGCTCCCAGGAGTTGATACGGCGCCGCCGTGGACCTGCCCGCCGCGCCAAGCCCCGTCACCAGCGCCGCACTCGAAATGGCCAGGCCACGCTTCGTCAAACTGACGCGCAGCCGCTCGCGCCCTCGTGACAGCCGGCTGGCCACCGTCCCGCGCGGACAGCCAAGCTGCAGGGCCGCGTCGTCGACCGTTTTGCCTTCGAGGTAACAAAGCACGATGGGCGCGCGGAACCGCTCCGGCAACCGATTGATTTCCTCGTCGAGGATCGACTGTAGCTCCAACCACTCCGCCGACAGATGTTCATTAGGCGGGGCAGCGGTATCGTGGGCTGCCGTCAAAGGTCGGGCGCGGGCGCCTTCCTTGGCCTTTCTGGTGCGGACGACAATTGCGATGCGATACGCGACCTTGTAAAGCCAACTGGCGACGGCCTGCCCCTTGGCGATGCTGCCGGCCTTGCGGGCCAATGCCAAAAATGTGGCCTGGAAGGCGTCCTCGGCTTCGTGATGGTCAGGCAAGATGCGGCGACATACGGTCCAGACCAACCGCTCGTGACGCCTGACCAGCAGCTCGAAAGCCGCCTCGTCACGTGTGGCAGTGAAGCGCTGGAGCAGTTGGGCATCGCCCAGGCCGGCGTCGGCTCCAACCAGATGGCGGATCTGGTCAAGCAATCTGGCCAAGTTGCGGTCTGCCATATGGTGGGTCCTCGGCGTCGGGTACCTACCATAATAGACAGTCGGAGTGGGCTGCCGTATCCTATTTTGCGGAGGTAGGCAGGAAACCTTGCGGACCGACGCGCAAAACGACGCATCAATCCAGTATTCTGGCGCGTCGGGCTAACTCTTGTCATTTTTTCACTTTCAGCCAAACTATTCCTGTCCCGTCCTCGTCTATCCGGCAGGAGGCGGTTATCAAGTGCTGGAATACCAGGGCGCAGGTGGGGGAAACTGAAAACGTGCTGGCCCTGGGCGTTTGACGTCGCAACGAGGGCCTCGGCCCAGGTCCAGCTCTCAACTCAGTTGGAGTATGTCATGAAAACGCTGCTTGTTCTCGGACTGTTTTTTGTCGTGGCCAACGTTGCCTGCGCCGATGCGATTTCACAGAACCAGAAGGTTGTTGGTTATCAGGTGCAAATCGACAACTTGAAGGACAATGACGATTTCGTTTTTTACATTTTTCCCGCCAATTCCAAAAGCGCGAAGGCGCCGCTCCGGATGGAAGCCGGCAAGGCAGCCACCCTGAGTGGCGAGAAAGGCTCGCCGAGTCCGTTTAGTGGTAAAAATGCCAGGGAGTTGCGTCTGTACGCCGTCCCCAGAAAACTCGTCGACGCAGCCTCAGGGACGGCCCTAAACGAGTGGTTCGACGGCAGTTTCCCGGCCGTTCTGCAATCCGCGGACAAGGTGAACATCATACGGTCCGTCCTGAAAACAGACACCACGACTCTCATCGTCACCCACTACAAAGTTGCCATAAAGGATGGTAAGTTGACTTTCACCCAGGCTTCCGAGCACCGCTTTGATAGTTCCGGCAAGGAAGTGCCGCCGGGCAAGCTAGATAAAGAAGAAACCACACTGGACCAGCGCATGTGGTTTTATCTCGGCGTGCCGCTTGTGGCTTTGCTGCTCATTGGCGTCTCTTTTCTGGTCCGCGGCAAGAAACCCAGCTAAGCAGGTGGTTAGGTCATGCCTCGGAGTCTGCTGGCATTAGCATTTGCCGATTTGCTGCCTCGCCCGCGCGTTGTGGTGGATTTCTCCAAACCGTGGCATGCACTCGCATTGGCACTGCTGCTCACCTGGCTTGTCGAATGGGCGGCAGCCGCGGTGATTTTGCGGCGTTCGACTCTGAAAATGGGTTATGCCGTGCTGCTCATCAATGCACTCACCTTGCCACTTGCTAGCGGTGCGTTTTACGAGCTGGGGTGGAATTACTTTTTTGTCGAAGGCTTGGTATGCGTGGTCGAAGTGCCGCTCTACCGATTTCTGCTGACGGTGCCCTGGTCCAGGGCGGTTTTGATCAGCCTGGTTGCCAATGTTCTGTCGGCAGGGGCGGGTTTACTACTGCTGTAAGCCCAGAGTAGTGAGGTCCAACAGCGATGAAAGAAAGCGCATTGGCCTGGCCGGGTTGGCAAGCGCCGCCTGGACTGGGTTTCGCCGGGTGCACCGCGGCCCTCGCCATGGGAGCACTGCTTCTGGCGGGCTTTGTGCCGGTGGCGTTCTCGATTGCCACCGTCTTTCTGTTCGCTGGACCGCATAACTGGCTCGAGGCGCGATACTTTCTGTCCCGCCTTCCGGCGCGATGGGGGAAGCTCAGGAGTTTCTTTCTCATCGCCTTCACAGGCATCTTTGGCTTAACCGCCGCATTTGCAGCCCTGCCGCTGCTTGCCGAGTGGGGTGATTGGTCGGGCCAAACAGCGTATATGGCTGATGCCCTTTGGAACACGTTGCTCCTGAGCTGGATTGCCCTGTTGATTCATTTGCGCAGCCGGCAAAATCCCCGCCGAGATTGGTCGTGGACGATGCCCGTGCTGCTGGCTTTGGGGGCGCCAAGCTGGCTCAACCCTTCAGTCTGGAGTCTGGGCCTGGTTTATTTGCACCCGTTGATCGCCTTTTGGATTTTGGACCGCGAATTGGGTCGAGGTCGGCCGGCGTGGCGCCCGGCTTATCGCTGCTGCCTGGCCGTGTTGCCTTTGCTTCTGTGCGTTCTGTGGTGGCACCTCGCAGACACGCCGGAGCTGCCTGGAGTCGATGGCTTGACCTGGCGCATCACACGCCACGCCGGCGCGGAGATTCTGCCAGAGGTCTCCAATCATCTGCTGGTTTCCACTCACACATTTCTGGAGATGCTGCACTACAGCGTCTGGCTGCTGGTCATTCCACTGGTGAGTCTCCAATCGGGACCCTGACAAGCCCGGACAATCCCGCTGGCGCGTCGGTCGGCCTTATCGCGGTGCGCGGTCATGGCGGTGTTGGTGCTAGGTGGACTGGTGGTACTGGTCCTGTGGGCTTGTTTTGCCGTCGATTATGCGACGACGCGCGATGTATATTTCACAGTGGCGATGCTGCATGTGCTGGCGGAGGCGCCGTTTTTTACGAAAGAGCGATGGTCCAATTGTTGCTCCGAGGAGTTGTGAACATGAAAGAGTCCGTGACATACCAGGCCATTCTCGAAGAGGGCGAAGCGATCGGCGAAGCCAAGGGCAACGCCGGGGAAGCCCGCAGGGTGCTTCTGCTTCTCGGTCGCGAGCAATTTGGCGAGCCGTCCGCGAAGATCATGGCTCTGCTGGACGCTGTGACCGACCTCAGCCGGCTCGAAGCATTGGTGATTCGCTTGCTGCACGTGAAGACCTGGGCGGAGTTACTCGGTGTGAACGGTACGACACGCCACCCGCGCGGGCGAAGGAAGGCGTGAACAATGCCTCACGAGGCGAACCGCGACGAAGGCGCCGTGCGGCCGACCACCTTCGCGCTGGAGGAATTGACCGCCGGCGAAGAGGCGAGGATCGGTGCGCTGGAGAAGAAAGCGGTGAGATGAGGACTGAGTGACCCGATGCCCCAATAGGTCCAGCATTCGAGAGAAGCGTGGTCAGGGACCGGGTGCCGGGTCAGGGCAGCGACGCCAGCGGCAAAATGAACGGGAAATGCGGCTTCAGGTTCGCAATGAGCTTTTTATCGTCCGTCACCAGTTCGCACCCCACAAGCTCGGCGAGGGCCACATACAGGCAGTCGTACAGCCCGCTGCGGGTCTGCGAGGAGATGTCGACTGCCCGGTCAAGCAGCGGCTCGTAGGGGTCCATGATGGGTGGCATCCGCATGACCCGGCCCAGCAGCGGGCGGGCGTCACCGACCGAGATGAGCTTCTGACGCTCCGCCTTCGTGAGCGCACTAGCGACCTCGCCCGAGAAGACGGACGGAGCGATGAGTTCATGGACCGCGTTCTGGAAATCGGCCCGCAGCTGCAGGGCCTTGCCCGAATTGGGGCGAGGGAGAACCCAGCAGAGGGCGGCGGAGGCGTCGAGAACGTACCTCATGACTCGTCGTCGGCAAGGAGTGCCTGAAATGTTTCGTCATCGATGACCCCCTGGGTCCGGCGGACCTGCTCAGTTATCCGGGCCGCCCGCTCATCAACACGGCGGGCGACTTCCGGGTCGAGCGGAGCCAGCTCGAAGGCATGCCTCAACACGGCCTCGGTGTCGGAGTGCTCGGAATCGGCGAAGGGGTCAGTGGCAGGGGTTTCGCTGCGCATAGGGTCATTGTCCCCCGCGAGAGCGGGATAGTCAAGCTGAAGATTCGGGAAAGCAGTTGGTCAACAGGGTGGTGACCGTGAAGGGGGTTTCCTTTCCCCTTTCCCCAGCCGGGAGTTTTCCTTGTAGAATTACTGCCGGATAATCAGTGGGTGGCAGACACCACCGTGGAGCCGAAATGAGGAGACGTCCATGAACGCGATGCAGCAACCCGCCCCGAATCATCAGAGCGAGACGTTCGGTTCGGCGCCCAGACACAGTATTTCGAATGCGAGGCTCTTTCCGCGGACCACCCGGAGATTCAGGCCCGCGAGCGCGCCCGACAACAGCGCTTGCAACTCTCCAATCCAACAGAAAAGCAAGCCCGGCCCGCACCGGATGGGGAAGCGGAAAAGAAGCGAAAAGAGGACGCAGCTCGATTGACATATCCATGTCAATCGAGCTGCGTCCTCTTTTCCTGCTCTTGGAGTTCCGCGGCGGACTCGGCCCGAACGGGGCGCGCATTTACAGGGTGCTTCTGCGGCGGAAGCCAAGGCGAGACTACATCGAGTTGCGCGACGACCAGTTGGAACTGGTTGAGGCAGGCAGCTAACGGATGTCAGTTGGTTTTTGCAAGTAAAACAAGCTGGTATGGTCGTTCCCTGCGCGCTACTTCGGTGGGGGGTGACCGACGCGCAGAGCCAAGTCTTGGCACAAGAACCGACTCATTGCTTCGCCCAGCGGTTGATCGCTTCCTGTGCCAATCGCGTTTGGCGGGCTTCGGGCATCCATTGGCGAGCGCGGCCAGCAACTCTCGCGATTCGTGGTTGTTGATCCATTCCAAGATTGCCAAGCTACGTTCCAGTCGCAAGTCAGAATGCTTTCAGCGGTGCTGACTCCACCTTTTTCAGAAGCTGTTCCAAACGCATTCGACCCTCCAGCGACGAAGGGCTAACCAGGGTCTTGCGTAATGCAAGTTCCGCGTGGTCGCCCAGCGCTTCCAATGCCCTCGTTGCGTCTTGGCGGTCGGCGTAACGCTCACTGTCCAGTGCTTTGATCAGTTCCTCTATCCGCTTGGTGTCTACCGGAGGCGCCGGCCTCAGTTTGTCACGGAGCAACGCGACTGTCTGACCCGTATGCTGTAGCAGGCGTGAGATGGTTCGGTAGCCGACGGTGGCGTCACCACCGAGATCCTTCCACCATGTTTCGAGCCGATTAACGGTGACTTTTGCACCGCGCGCCTTGTCTTGTGGACCAGGCAGGTTCTCCCAGAGGAGGACTGTATGATCCGTGCTGCCCGACGCCAGCCGCTTACTGTCCGGCGCGAAAGCCAGGCAAGCAATATCATCGGTGTGGCCCGTTAGAGTGCGCAAGTTCTGGCCTGTCAAACTATTCCACAATGTGATGTCGCGGTCTACCTCCTCGTGAAACCAACTGAAATTGTTACCGTGCCCGGCGGCGAAAATTCGGCTATCCCCCGAAAATGCCAAGGTGTTGATCCTTGACCCCTTGATAGCCAGAATTTCCTGGGCCGTGCTTTGCTCCCACAACCGGATGGTGTGGTCCGTTGCCCGGATCCCACCTCGCCCATCGTAATGGACACGGCTGCTGGCCGAAACGACGATGCGGTTGTCAGCCGAAATGGCAGCGGCCCAGCAAGACAGGTCGTCGCCTGAAGTGAGCTGGCGGATCTGCTTACAGCGGGTCGTGCTCCAAATGCTAAGGTTCCCGTCGATGCCCCAAAGACCGCCGAAGAAAACATCGATGGCGGAAACGGTAAGGATCGTATCGCGCCCGAGTGCAACGACGGTGTCGTGGGGGCCGGGCACGAACGACCGGCCACGATTGGCGCCCTCCGCGTTCCAAACCTCGACCAGCCCGCCCGAGCCACCGACAGTCAGGCTCTTACCGTCGGGCGAAAACCTTAGGGTGCTTGTGCCATAGCCTCTCCGGGCGAAAGCGGAACGGCCGTTTTCGGGACTGTCAAGTTTTGCCAGGGGACAGCCGCTGGGGACCTCCCAAAGGCGCGTGGTGCCATCTTCCGCGGTCGAAGCCAGGAGTTTGCCTTCGGGCGAGAAGGCCACCGCCAGTATGCAACCCTTGTGGCCTTTGAGCGTGGCGATTTCTTTACTCGTGTCTGTGTCCCAAAGGCGGACCACAGCGTCGTCGCCGCCTGATGCAACGAGCTTGCCATTTGGCGCAAATGTGACAGCCTGTCACTGTTCCCCGATGGCCTCCTCCTTGATGAATGGGTTCCCCGCTTTCGATGTCCCACAGCAAGATGGAGCTGTCAACTCGTCCGTCCTTGATGGTCGCTAGCAGTTTTCCGTCGCTTGATAAGCCTGCCAGACGGTGGCGTGGACAATCTGGGAGCTGCCGCACCATTTTGCCAGTTGCAATGTCCCACAAAATAGGGGAAGTATAGGCGCCTTGGGTGACCAGGCCTTTACCGTCTGGCGTGAATTCGAGTTGACGCCCCTCGGCTTTGATCTGGCAGTGTTTCTTGCCTGTTACAACATCCACAACCTCCACGCCAGGTTCGCCGACGTCAATCGCAATCGCAGCCGTTCGACCATTCCTGGCCAGAGCTACCTTTCCGCGATCTTTGACCATTTGATGCAGCGTCACCTGATGCGCCATCTTCCCCGATGTCACTTCCCAAATGCAAATGCCTCCGGATTCGTTGGCCGACAACAATCGCCTGCTGTCGCTGCTGAATTTGAGCTCCAAAGGTCGGCCGCTTTGCCCGCCCGCACGCCAGAGTTCTTTGCCTGTGGCGATATCCCACACGTGAATTAAGTAACCGGTCGCGTCGTAGACTTGAGTGGCTAACATCCGACCGTCAGGAGAGACGTCATAGACGTAGGCATGACCCACGCCTTGGAAGGAACGCAGTGATTTTCCCGTGGCGCAATCGTACAATTGTGGCGTGGCGCGAAAAAGTAGCAGCCCTTTGCCGTCGTGAGTGAACGCCAGCCCATCGGCGACCCCATAAATATCATCGACGTGGAAGCGAGACAATTCCTTGCCGGTAGCCGTTTCCCAAAAACGAAGCGCTAGTCCTTTGTTTTCGTTGCATGCAGCCACAACCGCCTTGCCATCCGGCGAGAAAGCCATGGCCTTGATGTCGCCCTCGTGGTGGAATCGGACCGATCCCAGCCGTGCGGCGGCTCCTAGCGGCAAAGGATCACCATGGACATCCAGACGGGATTTGTGGATTTCGGCCTGCGGCATCGTACTGCCTTGAGGCAGTTCCGGCACCGTGGCCAAGGGCCATAGGTGGAGCAACAGCAACATGGGCTGAGTCAATCGCATAGCACCCTTCCCTTTTTTGCGGAGGCAATTTGCTATCCGCAACGGTACGCGATTCGCTCCTTGGCGTCCAGACAACCTATAACGGAATACACATGGGACTTCCAGTATTCGCTTTTGGGCCTTGCGGACTGCGTTGAGGCACAATCGGTGGCCGGCCGTTCTTTCCGAGGTCGGACCTTCCATGTCACTGGGCGGCGGGTGGCACACCCAAGTCGCCGCCAGCTTCCACCCTTGCTAACGTCCATTCGGCAAGACGAGTTTTTTGGGGTCGCGGTAGGGACGGTCCTTACGGACCGCCCCCCGCACAGATCCGTACGTGCCCAATTAAGGCATACGGCTCTTACGTCGGGTACTGCGCCTTAAAGCATGTGCTTTGCAGGCACCCGTTGCAGACCGGACGACACGTCGGTCTGGCACTGTGTCCAGGACGCGGCCGGCTCCAACGTATTCCCCCTCGTTGATCGCCTTCCCTTCATCGTCTCCGCCGACCTCATGTCTTTGTTCGACGATTTCTCCGGTACTATGCAATCATCCGACTTCCCCTCAACGTGCACGCCAGCCGTACGGCTTCAAACCTTCGCTGGCCGACCCGCCATACAAGCGGCGGGTGCTGAAGGGATCTCCCGGTTCCCGTGCAAGGAGTTTCCACACATGCTCAGGGTCTTCGACTGCGCAGGGTCCGTCACCGGCTCGCCATTATCGCCGTAGACGGTATGGCCTTCCGCATGTGCCAACAGCGTCGGCACCCCGAAGGAGGTGATTTCGCAGCTCGATGGCTGGCCTGTGTGTGCCCCTGTCAACGCTTCGCCTGCGGCCTTGCGGTCGCACACGCATGACTCGGGGTCAGGGCGGCTGGCTGGGCCTTCCCTGTACGACTCTTTCATTCGCTACTCCTCGCCGGTCTCCCGGCGCACTGGCACGCCCCGTCACCATGCCGACGGAGGATCCCTCGAAATCGGGAAGGGGCGTGCGGGGCCCAACGCGATTGGATCCCAAGAAACGCGAAATCGGAGTGCGGGCCCGTGCCGCGCTCGGATCTGCGCGGGGGGGGCCGCCTGCAAGGGCGGTCCCTACCGCGACCTCAAAAATCGCCTGGCCGCAGGGTTGTCACAAAGGGCGGCAGTTGCCGGCGACTCAGGTGTGCCACCCGCCGACGATCGTCGTGAAGCTCGTCGACGGAGAGCTGGAATACCCCGGGTCAGGGTACTACCCGGTTGCCCATCCGGGTGTGGAGGACGAGGACGAGTAGCTTGCCCTTTAGGGTCGGGAAGTGGAGATGGTACGCTTGACTTAGTACCCCGAGGAACTGTAACACTGAGCGGGAGCAGGGGCTGATGGATCGAATTCCAACAGTGTCACGTATATTTCACTCGAAACTGATGCCATTGGTTCGCGGCGAATGCTTGCGAGGCGCCGCATTATTGCTCAACTCAAACCACGGCCGTTCCCAGGCAATGACACGCGTGTTCCCGGCGACGCTCTGTCCTGCTGTGTCGCCAAACTCAAGCGCCAACCGCCATCGCTGGACAAAGGTGGCGGCAATGGCTAGCTGGTTTGGTGGCATAAAGAGAACTTCTTGCCGCTGGAAACGCTGATTCACGCGCGGCGTGCGTACAGACGGTGCGAAGATGCCATCGACGAAAGCGTTTGCATTGGTCGGATGAGGATGAAGTCGAATCGCGTCTGCCAAATCCACCGTCCTTCGGTATGCCTGTGATGGATTGAGTACCTCGAAGATGCCATAGTTGAATTGCGCGCTCACCGCTTGCCGCTCGACACGGATCAGTTGCATGTCGATGTCCACGGTGAATTCCCAGAGCCAGTGTTCCGATACTAACGGAAGGGGCGGTGGGGGAAGCGGCGGTTGCGGCGCCAAAAAACCCTGTCCAATGCGCGGCTGCCAACGATCGACGGCGATGTGTACCGCCGTCTCGGCGATGGAAACCAGCGCAATCCTTGAAGCGTAGACCGTCCGTTGCTGCACCCGATTGTACCGGCCGCCGGTGACGTAATATGACCCGACGCCTGAGATGACATCTTGCCAGGTCCGAGCAATGTCAGTTACACGGAACAAGTGCGTACCAGCAGGCAGAAAGTGGAACATAGAGGGGAATTCCGTCGTGGCGCTTAAGACTAGCGTTCGTGCGCAAGGTAGGCGATGAGCGCCGGAAAGGACTCTGCGCCTCCCTTTGCAAGTTGGTTAAGGAGCGTCTCGGTACCGTCGTGACCTGGGATATATTGCAATTTAACAATATCGCCCTTCTGACGAGTCATGCGACTTGGCTCCTCTCTCTGAGCGTCCGTTCCATGGTGCAGTCGATCTGCCAGCGCAATCCAGTCGTAATCGAACAGCGCAAGAAGATCGTGCAGCTTGCCTTCCACCCACCAGGCGTTTTCCTCCCATTCCTTGTTCCAAAACAACTCGGTCCAGTTCGTATCCTTCTGCTTCGTGGCTTCAGCCGCCGACAGTCCCATCATTCGGAGAAGTCGCAGACGATTCACTCCGAGTACACGGCACCACCACGTCAGCCGCTTCGGCAGCGTTTCTGGGTATGCTTCATCGAATTTTGTCGCGAGTTCGCGTGTTTTCTCGTGGCTCGGCATGCGAACCTCCGAATTAAGGAACCCCAACGCTTCCTCTCTCATTATCCTAACCGTTGCGGTCAAGGGCAAGGCTTGGGGCTGGCCCGGCTTATCGTCTTCGCCAATCACTTCATCGAAGCGGCCCGCATAGGGGCCAATCACGAGCTGCCGAGCCTGGCCTGGGCGTAGGCATCCCGCACGATCTGTTGGACTTAGTGGTCCTTCGTCGCCATCGTGCAGCGGTACCGGACCTTGACTGACGCGCAGCGCTCGTCGGTCGGATCGACCTTAGCAACCAAGCCCATGTTGGTATCGCGCAGCGGTCGCGACACACCGCTGCTTCGAGCAGGCATGACACAAAACAAGGTTTCAATTAGCGTCGATCGTTCACTGCGCTGAGTAAACTTCAGGCGGAAATCACATCCCGTCCTTTAGCAATGTGGCTGGCGGTCGCGAACGGCAACCGCTTGCCATTGTCATCTGTCGATGCCTAATGGCGACAGACAGACCCTGCAAGAAACGCGCGCCAAAAGTGGCATACAGGAAGCCGTTGAATAGCCGCAATGTGTTGTTCGCAAATGTCTTGCGGAATTGCATAGGCGGTCCGACGACATTTTTCGAGATGGTGCAAGATTGCAGGTAGGTGTGTCTATGGGGGCTGCAAGAATCTGCAAGCAACCAGGTTCAGCAGCAGCAGGGCGTGAGACGCAACTGATTTCAGCCCTTGTCATCGGTGTGCATCCATTGGCGTCCAATGTCATTCGTCGCCAATTGCGTCTCGAGGGGTTGTGCCGGGGGGGTGAGATGAGATGAAATGGCGATGGCGGTAGACGGCACACGGAGTGTGCTTAGTACAGACGGCACACGGAGTGTGCCTAGTACAGACGGCACACGGAGTGTGCCTAGTACAGACGGCACAAGGAGTGTGCCTACTACTTTGCCTTCCGCACCTTGTACAAATGCGTCGCCAAACCATGCAGCGACTCGGCCGCTTCGCTGATGGTCTCCGTCAGCGTCGGGTGCGGATGAATGCTCAGCGCCACATCGCGGGCGGTGGCGGCCATCTCGATCGCAAGCACGCCTTCCGCGATCAACTCCCCAGCCCCTGGCCCCGCCAAACCCACGCCCAGGATGCGGTCGGTCTCGGGATCGACGATCAGCTTGGTGACGCCGTCGGAACGGCCAATGCTCGTGGCCCGGCCACTGGCGCCCCAGTGGAACCGCGCCACCTTGACCTCGCGGTTTTCCTTCTTTGCTTCGTGTTCCATCAAGCCGGCCCAGGCAATCTCCGGATCGGTGAAGACCACCGCGGGAATGCAGCGCGGGTCCCAAATGGCCGGCTCGCCGCAGATCACCTCCACCGCTAGCTTTCCCTCATGCGACGCCTTGTGGGCCAGCATCGGCTCCCCGGCCACGTCGCCGATCGCGAAAATGTGCGGGATATTGGTGCGCCGGCATTCGTCGACCTTGATGAAGCCCTTTTCGTCAATGGCGATTCCAACCTTTTCGAGGCCAAGATTGCGCGAATTGGGACGACGGCCCACCGCCACCAGCACGCGCTCGAAAGTCACTTGCGGCTCGGTCACCTCCGGTCCTTCCAGCGTCGCCTTGATGCCTTTGGGCACCTCTTCCAGCTTCACCACCTTGGTGGTGAGATGAATTTTGTCGAACTGCTTTTGCAAGCGCTGATAAAGCGGCCGCACCAGCTCGGGATCGACGCCGGGCAAGAGGCTCCCGGTAAGTTCGACCACCGTGACCTTGCTGCCAAGGGCGGCATAAACGGAGCCCATTTCCAGGCCGATGTAGCCGCCGCCCACGACCAGCAGCGTGGCGGGAATGTTTTCCAGCTTGAGCGCCGCGGTCGAGTCCATGACCCGCGGGGTCGGCAGATTCAATGTCGGGATTTGCGTCGGGCTCGAGCCGGTGGCGATAATGGCATGCTTGAAACGCACCTTGCCGCCGTTATCCAGTGCCAGTGTGTTGGCGTCCTCGAAAGTGCCGCGAGCACTAATCCACGTCACTTGCCGCTCTTTACACAGCCGGGCCAGGCTGCCGCTGAGCAGGTCAATGATTTTGTCCTTGCGGGCGCGCAAAGCGGCAAGATCGATTTGCGGCGGTCCAAACTTGAGCCCCCAACTGGCTGCTTCCTGGGCGTCGTTGATGATGTGGGCGGCATGCAGCAGCGCCTTCGACGGAATGCAGCCGACGAACAAGCAGGCGCCGCCCGGCCTGGCAACGGCGTCGACCATGGTCACGCGCAGACCGCGATCGGCGGCGAGAAAGGCGGCGGCGTATCCGCCAGGGCCGGCGCCCAGGACAACAAGGTCGGTTTCAACAGTTTCTGCCATGTGACATCCTCACGCGTGCAGCAGCATGACCAGGGGGTTCTCCAGCATCTCCACAAGGTAGCGCACAAACCGCGCCGCCTCGGCGCCGTCGACAACGCGGTGATCGTAGGAAAGGGACAAAGGCAGCATCAAACGCGGCACCACCTGTCCTTTGTCGTGCGGGGCAGCAAAAACCGGCTGCCACCGGCCGCGGGAAAGGCCCAGGATCGCGACCTCGGGGTAGTTGATGATCGGCGTAAAGTAGGCCCCGCCAATGCCGCCCAGGTTGGTAATCGTAAAGGTGCCGCCGCGCAGCTCGTCCGGCTTGGTTTGCTTTTGGCGTGCCCGCTCGGCCATGGCAGCCATCTCGGCAGCCAATTCGTGGACGCTTTTTTTATCCACGTCCCGCAGGACTGGCACCAGCAAACCGCGCTCGGTGTCGACGGCCAAACCAAGATTGATGTAGTGCTTGAGAATCAACTGATTGTTGGCCAGGTCAAGCGTGGAGTTGAGCCGCGGAAAACGCTTGAGGGCAATGGCCACGGCCTTGAGTGCGAAGGCCGTCACGGTCAGCTTCGGGCCTTTTTCGTCTTGCTGTTTGCGGAATCCTTCCAGATCGGTGATGTCGGCGAGGTCGTGGTGCGTGACGTGCGGAATCAGCGCCCAGGCCAGGGCCATTTGCTCGGCCGTCTTGCGGCGGACTGCGTCCATCGGCTGCCGCTCGATGGGGCCCCATTTGCCGAAATCAGGTAACGGCGGGGCTGTCAGCGCCGAGCTAGCCGCCGGCTGATTCTTGCCGGAGGCCAGATCTCTTACAAATGTTTTCACATCGTCCTGGGTGACACGGCCGCCGGATGCCGTGCCGGCGACCAGCGTCAGGTCGATGCCCAGCTCCCGCGCCAGACGCCGTGTGGCCGGGCCGGCGGGGACCAGCCGATCACTGCGGGGCTCGCGCGGACGCGGCGCAGGCGCCGCCACGGCAGCGGGTTGCTTTGCAGGCACCGCCACTACAGCAGGTTGCTTCGCAGGCGCCGGACTGGGTGCGGCGGCAGCCGGCGGCTTACTTTCGGCGGCTGGTGTGGCTGTGGGCGAGGGCGCGGCGCAGCGCCTTGCGGCTCCATCACAAAAAGAGTCTGCCCCGTTTTGACCGAGTCGCCCTTTTTGACCAGCACCTTGCTAATCTGACCGGCGGCTGGACTCGGCACGTCCACGGTGCTTTTTTCCGCCTCGACCTCGAGCAACGACTGGCCTTCGCGAACCGAGGCGCCGACCGTCACCTTGACGTCGACGACATCGCCTCCTTCGACGCTTTCTCCCAACTCGGGAAGCTTGATCTCGATTGCCACTATCGTCGTCCTCTGTGTTTGACAGGCACATCATACCAACCCGAAGCGCCAGCGAGGGCCAATAGCAGCCTTCGCTGGCGCTCCGGGTTGGTATCGTTGTGTCTTTCCGCTCGCCTTGTTACTTTTCCGCCACCAGCTTCTTGATCTCATCTTCCAGCGCCTTAGCGTTTTCGGGGCCGGCGCCGACGCGAATCATGCGCACAATGCCCTGGCGGTCGACCAGCGCCACCGTGGGAATGCCCTGGATGGCATAGTCCTTGCCTGCCTGCTCCCAACCTTGCTTGGTTACCATCAACAGCTGATGCGATAGCTTATGGTAGGCGGCGAATTCTTTTACCATGCCCTGTTCGTCGGCCGGCATCATCGCTTTTTCGAGCTGGGTGAGCTTGCCGCCTTCCTTGTCGAAACCAAGCCTTTCGTAATAGGTGGTCACGCCGAAGATCTCGAGTCCGTCTTTCTGGTACTCCTTTGTCCAATCCCGCAGATGGGGGAAGGTGGAGATGCACGGCCCGCACCAAACGGCCCAGAAGTCCACCAGGACTACCTTGCCTTTGAGGTCCGACAGTTTTTTGGCGGTGCCGTTGTGGGTGAAGTCGCCGACGATGTCGGGGGCGGGCCGGCCCACCATGTAGTGATGGGGGGCATATTTCTTCACATCTTCCTCGGTGGCCTTTTTCACCGTCAGCGTGTAAGCGCCCTCCATTTTGGTTTTTCCGGTGGGATCAGGGCAGATGGTGCAAACGACCTTGTATTCGTCATCCTTGGCACATTTGAAAACCATCCTGGCGTTGTTGTTGCCGCCGCTGTCGTCATCTTCCGCGAGTTCTTTGCCGTCTTTGTCCACCAAGCGGAGGTAGGAATCCATCTCGGTGCTGACCATGTCAATCAGGTAGAAGTTCCCGGCCTGCAGCTTCACGGCGTGAACGATGCAGGGTGTTTTGGTTTTCTCGTCCTTGGGATCATTGGTGGTGATCTTGCCCTCGATCTTGAAGGGCTTTTCGTCCTTGTCCTGGCCGGCCTGGGTGAAGCCAGCCAGCAAGACGGTCATGGCTAGCAATCCGAAAGCGCTGAGTCGAAACATGGGTTGTCCTCCTAAAATGAAATACATCAGCAACATCACCGTATGCAGTGCGCGAGCGAAAAGCAACCACCAAGTGAAACGAGGAGGTCCACAAGTGAGATACGCAGTCCTGGGAGCGGCAGGTCAGCTGGGGCGCGATCTCTGCCCACGCCTGGGCGGCGCGGTGACGGCGCTAGACCGCACGGCGGCGGATTTGACGCGGCCCGACACGTTGCGGGCCACGCTCACGGCCCTCCAACCGGATTGTGTGCTCAACTGCGCGGCTTACAATTTCGTCGACAAGGCCGAGACGGAACCCGACGCGGCCCTGGCGGTCAATGGCTGGGGAGCCAAGACCCTCGCCGAGATTTGCCGCGACCTGGGTTGCACATTGGTCCATTTCAGCACCGACTACGTCTTCGGTCTCGACGCGGCCCGGCAAACGCCCTACAGCCCCGGCGATGCGCCTGGGCCGGTCAGTGTTTATGGACTGAGCAAACTCGTGGGCGAGTATGTCGTCCGGGCCACCCTACCCCGCCATTTCGTGGTCCGCACCTGCGGCCTGTACGGACTCTGGGGGTCCGGCGGCAAAGGCGGCAATTTTGTCGAGACGATGCTGCGCCTGGCCGGCCAAGGCAAGCCGTTGCGCATTGTGGCGGATCAAATCTGCACGCCGAGTTTCACGGTCGACGTGGCCGAGGCTGTCGCTCGGCTGGTGAAAACAGATGACTACGGCGTGCACCACATGGTCAATGCCGACTCGTGTTCATGGTTCGAGTTTGCCAGGGCGATTTTTGACCTTGCCCAGGTGAAGGTCGATCTGACGCCGATCGCCAGCGCGGAATGGAAGTCAGCAGCTCGACGGCCGGCGTACAGTGTCCTGGCATGCGCGATGCCGCTGCGGCCCTGGCGCGAGGCTTTGGCGGAGTATTTGAATCGCAGGACCCAGCCAGGCCCGGGCAGAACTACCCCTGCCGGCTTGTCCGGCAGGTGAAGAAGTTCAGCGGCTAACACGCAATCGCGGCGACGCTGGCCGACCCCTGCCGGCTTGTCCGGCAGGTGAAGAAGTTCAGGGGCTGCGGTCCATCGAGAGTCGTAAACAAGGGCGGCGAATCGAGGCTAGCCACCGAACTTCTTCACCTGCCAGACAAGCTGGCAGGGGTCGAAATTCGGCGTGGGGCAGGTTATTAGCCAACGAACTTCTTCACCTGCCAGACAAGCTGGCAGGGGTCGAAATTCGGCGTGGGGCAGGTTATTAGCCAACGAACTTCTTCACCTGCCAGACAAGCTGGCAGGGGTCGAAATTCGGCGTGGGGCAGGTTATTAGCCAACGAACTTCTTCACCTGCCAGACAAGCTGGCAGGGGTCGAAATTCGGCGTGGGGCAGGTTATTAGCCACCGAACTTCTTCACCTGCCAGACAAGCTGGCAGGGGTCGACTTGGCGATCCGGGATTCATTGCACGGAACGTGCCGCCCAACCAGGAATACACCCTGTGTGTGCAATGCAAACAATCAATCCGTCTCCGACTTGCGCTCCGCGGCCAGGATTTCGAACACATAGCCATTCGGCTCCCGAAAAAAGAACCTGGCAAACGGCGTCTCCCTCACCGGAGCGATCAACTCCGCCCCATGCTCCAGCAGCCGACGTTTCAATCCCTCAAAATCCCCCACGGGCACAGCAAACGCCATGTGCCGGCCGAACTCCGCCTCAAACGGCGACGGCTGAAAATCGGCCACCTCGACGATGTGCAATTCTTGCCCCGGTGCGATGCACAGCCATGCCGCGGGCCGGCCGATGTTGTTCGGCCGGGCGATCGGACGCCAACCCAGCGTTTCGGCGAAGAACTGCTGGGTTTTCTGGACATCCCGTGTGGCGAGGGTCAGGTGGGCCAGCGGCATAAGATCGCTCCAAATCAGTAATGAATGCGGGCTGCAAACCATATCATACTCGGCAGCAACGCACCGTGTCACGAACCGTCCATGCCAGCCGAAAAATCATGGCAGACTCCCACGATAATATCAGTATGGGACCATCGCCCGATCCGGGCTCGACTTCCTCGACGCTGCTCGACCGACTGCAGCTCGGCGACGGCGAAGCGTGGAATCGGATGGTAAACCTTTATTACCAAATGGTTTACGCTTGGTGCCGGCCGCGGGTCAGGGGAAACGAGGACGCCAGGGAAGTCGTCCACGAGGTGTTTGCCGCGGTTTTGCGCAGCCTGCGGAGCTTTCATCGCGATCAGGCGGGCGCCACCTTCCGGGGCTGGATGCGCGGCATCGCTCGCCACAAACTCCAGGATTACTGGCGCCGCAAGGCCGCGCCGGATTTGCCGGCGGGCGGCACCGACGCCGCACGCAGCCTGGCGGAGGTTCCCGAGCCGCTCAGCGAAGAGTTGGACTTTCCTCCCGGCGAAAAAACTCGCCTGGTGCGCGCGGCTTTGGAGCGGATTCGCAGCGAGTTCAATGAGCAGATGTGGCAGGCGTTTTGGCGTGCCACCGTGGAAGGGCAGCTTCCGGCCGACATCGCCAGGGATTTGCAGACAACGGTCAACGTGGTCTACAAGGCGAAATCGCGGATTCTAGCGCGGCTGCGCGAGGAATTGGGCGAGCTGCTCGATTAGAGAGGGCCAACGATGAACCGCGGACGCTGCCCGACTGTGGACGATCTTTCGGCTTATACCGTCGGCCGCCTCACGCACACCGTCCGCCAGTCGATCGAAGACCACGTCGAAGCTTGCACGGCCTGTCAGACGGCATTGGAAACCTTGCCCCAACCGGTGGACGCATTGGCCGCCGTGCTGGCGCAACCTGTCGCGGCGGAGGGTTTTGCACCGGAGCAGGTTGATTGGCAGGGCCTCGAAATGGTTCGCCGCCTGGGTCGTGAATTGCTGGCCGGCAGCGGCTGCTACGCCGAGATTGGCGCCGCCGACATCACCCAACCGCCAACCGACATCGGCCCGTATCATCTTGTCAATCAGATCAATTCCGGCGGCATGGGCACGGTTTGGCTGGCCGAGCAATCGGCACCGGTCAAGCGCACCGTTGCTATCAAGCTCATCAAGGCAGGCATGGACAGTAAGGCCGTGCTTGCTCGCTTCGAGGCCGAACGCCAGGCTCTCGCTCTCATGGATCATCCGAACATTGCCAGGGTGTTGGACGCTGGAGGCTACAGGGATGAAGGAAGAGGGATGAGGGATGAAGAAAGCCATATTAATTCGTCCCTCATCCCTCATCCCTCATCCTTTCCCGCCCGCCCCTATTTCGTCATGGAATACGTCCCCGGCCTGTCCATCACGAAATACTGTGATGAACATCGTTTGACGATCCGCCGGCGGCTGGAGCTTTTTGTGCTTGTTTGCGACGCGGTGCAGCATGCACATCAAAAGGGCATTATCCATCGCGACCTCAAGCCCAGCAATATCCTCGTCGCGGACCGTGAGGGTCACGCCGTGCCCAAGGTAATCGACTTCGGCGTCGCCAAGGCCATCGGCTCGAAGCTGACCGAGCAGACCCTGCACACGGGCCTCGGTCAGCTCATGGGCACGCTGGAATACATGAGTCCCGAGCAAGCCGAGTTTAATGCGGTGGACATCGACACCCGTAGCGATGTCTACGCCCTGGGTGTGTTGCTGTACGAGCTGTTGACGGGTGTCGACGCCATTCACCAGGGAAGAAATCCGCAAGGCACCCTTGACCGACGCCCTGCGTTTGATCCGGGAAAAGGAGCCGCCCAGGCCGAGTGCCCGATTAAGTCCGACCGATCTGGAGTTGGCGGCGCGCGCGGCACCGAACCAGGCAGGTTGGTGAAGTCGGTTCGCGGCGAGCTCGACTGGATCGTAATGAAGGCCCTCGACAAGGACCGCGGCCGGCGTTTTGAGTCGGCCGGTGCGATGGCGCTGGACATTCAGCGTTATCTGCGCGACGAGCCGGTCCAGGCCAGCCCCCCCAGCGCGGCCTATCGTTTGCGCAAGTTCGCCAAGCGCCACAAGGGATCGCTGGCGGCGGCTGCCGTGGTTTTGCTGGTGCTGGTCGGCGGCATAGTCGGCACGACGCTGGGCATGATCGCGGCGCAAGAGGCACGCGATCAGGAAACGCTGCAGCGCGAGGCAGCCGAGGCCGAGCGCAATTGCGCCCTCAAGGCGCAGGGCGACGCCCAGGCGATCCTTGATTTTCTCCAGGAAAACGTGCTGGACGCCGCCCGGCCGCCCACCCAGTTCGGCGGCCTGGGTGCCGATGTGACGCTCCGCTCGGCCCTCGAGGCGCTGGAGCCGCGCATTGGCACGGTCTTCAAGGACCAACCTTTAATTGAAGCGTTTATCCGAGCTACGCTGGGCAAAAATTATCAGCATGCCGGTGAATACCCGCAGGCGATCAAGCAACTCGAACATGCTTTGAAGCTGTATGAGGTCAATGCCGGCAAGGACGACGCCAAGACACTGGCCGCCAAGGCTGACCTGGCATTGGCCTATCAGAGTGCGGGCAAGCTGACGGAAGCTGTCCAAATGAGCAAAGCCTCGCTCGATTTGTGCCAGGCCAAGCTGGGGCTGGATCATCCCTGCACCATGACCAGCATGCAATACCTGGCCAGCGCCTACCTGGCAGCGGGGCAGTCCGAGCAGTCGGTCGATTTGTTCACCAAAACGGTGAAGCTGCGGAAGGCGAAGCTGGGGCCGGACCATCCCAACACGCTCAACAGCATCAGTTCGCTGGCCAACGCCTACTTATATGAAGGCCGGCCCGCCGACGCCTTGCCGTTGCTCGATGAGTCGCTTGAAGGTTGCCAAGGCGACATTGCCGGAGGGCCATCCCACGACGCTGTCGTACATGCACAACCTGGCTTCGGCCTATATCATGCAGGAACGAACCAAGGATGCGTTGGCGATGGGCCAGCAAACATTGAAGCTTCGCCAGCAAGTTTTGGGCGCCGATCATCGTGACACGTTTGTAAGCACCTTCACCTTGGCGATTGCCCGCCTCAAGGCAGGCCAGGGAAATGATGCGTTGAAACTGCTCGAAGACGCCGTCCCAAGGTGCCAGAAAAAACTGGGTGCGGATCATCCGATCACGCTCCAGGGAACCAATACGCTGGCCATCGCCTACCAGGCCAACAATCGGTTGAAAGATGCGATCTCGCTTGTTTGAGGATACGCTAAAACGGCGTCAAATACATCTGCCTGCCGACCACCCCGACACCATCTCGACAATGAGCGATCTTGCCACGGCCTACCGTGCTGCAGGCCGGCCCAAGGATGCCATGCCGCTCTTCGAAAAGGCGTTGGAGGTGTCGAGGGTCAAGCTTGGTCCCAAGCATCCCGACACCGGGGTGCGCATGACCAACCTCGCCCTCGCCTACAAAGCGGAAGGCCGCCTGGACGATGCTCTCAAGCTAGGGGAGGAAGCGCTGGCTTTGTACCGCGAGAAATTTGGGCCCGAACATCCGCGGACGTTGGTGGTCATGAACAACCTGGCTGGCGTGCATTTTGAGGCGGGCCGCATGAAGGAGGCAGAAGCGCTGCTGCGAGCCGCCGCCGCCAGCGCACGGGAGCAGCTTGGCTTCGCTCACGCTCAGACTCAGTCATACACGAGCAATGAGGCAGATTGCCTGGAAAAACTGGGGCAGCCTGAACAAGCGGAGCCGTTGCGGCGTGAGTTGGCGGAGTTCTGGAGGCAAAAGGACGGCCCGGAATCTTTGCAATATGCCCAGCGGCTAGGCCATCTGGGCAGCAACTTGCTGCAGCAGCGCCGATTTGCCGAGGCCGAGCCGCTGCTGCGCGACTGTTTGCGGATCGGCGACAAGCAGGTCCCCGATTCCTGGGGCAATTTCATCACGAGGTCGCTGTTGGGCAGCAGCTTGACCGGCCAAATGAAGTATGACGCTGCCGAGCCGCTGCTGCTGGAAGGTTATGAAGGCCTGAAAAACCGGGCCGCCAAAATGCCGCCGCGGGCCAGGGTCGTCGTGGCCGAAGCCGTGCAGCGGATCGTGGAACTTTACGAGGCGTGGGATAAGCCGCTCCAGGCCAATACCTGGAGGCAAGAGTTGGGATCGCTCAAACAAAAGAAAACTGGTGGCATTTAGCCGAGGCATGTGCGGCTGGGCTGGGTGAATCAAGGAGTCGGAAAATGTTTTCCTCTTGGCGGAAGAAGTTGGCGAAGTTGACCCCCGGTGGCAACAAACAGTCACGACGTTCGAAGCAATCGTTTCGCCCAGTCGTCGAGCAGTTCGAGGACCGACTGGTTCCGGCCACGCAATTGACCGTCACCAGCCTGACGCCCACGATCTCGGGCTTCGTCGCCACCTTCAACGAACCTATCAATCCGGCAGAGCTTAATCTTTACGCCTCGGGTGGGAATTGGGGACCTGCCGATGTGAGTTTGGTTCCCTCGTCGGGTCCCGCGGTGAAGGGATCCCTGGTGGTCGACCCGAGCGATACCACCGTCACCTTTGTCAAAACCGGCGCTGAGTCGGCGCAGGCTTGCTGCCGGCTGGCGGCTACACCGTCACCCTGCGAAGTGCCAGCAATGGCTTCGTTGATCAGAGCGGCGATCTCCTCGTTGGCAGCGACGGGGTTGTCGGTGACAATTACGTGAGCACGTTCAATGTGACTGCGACAACGAATCCAATTCTCAGCGTTCCGGAGTTCGCTCGTGGCCCCGACGGCACCAACATTCAGGTGCCGATCAATACCGGCCCTGGCATTCCGATTACTCTCGCCAATGCTGCGGGTGTGACCGATGTGAGTTTCGATCTGAATTACCAATCTGCCTTGCTCAATATCAGCGGCACGCAGAACGGGCCTTCGGGCACCTTGTCACTCGTCTCCAATTCCGGCGGCGTTGCCAGCTTCGTGTTTCACAGCGGCACGGCACTGAGCGGCACGGTGACGTTGGGCCAGATTGTCGCCCAGGTGCCCACCAGCGCCGCCAGCAGTTACACAGCCGCCACATTGCTCCACCTCAGCAACATCTCCGTCAATAGCGGCGCCATTCCGGCGGTCAGCAATGATGGCGTCCAGGTTATCGCTTACCTCGGAGATGCCAGTGGCGACGGCATGATCACCGGTGCCGACGCGTCGGACATTTCCGCGGTGGCTATCGGCGCGGCTTCCGGCTTTAATAATTATCCCTTGGTCGATCCAACCATCATTGGCGACGTCGGCAGCTATGGGGATGTCAATTCCACGGACGTTGCCCAGATCAATGGCTACCTTTCTGGCATTCGCGGATTGCCAGAAGTGCCCAGCACGCCGGCCGGGCATCCCACATTGAGCATTCCGGACAACCTCAGTCCCAATTCGGCAGGCATCGTGAGCGTGCCCGTCAACGTGAACACGCTGCCCACCGGACTCAGTGCGGCTAATTTCGTTTTGAATTACGATTCGAGCTTGTTCACGGTGTCCGCCACGGACGTCAGCAAGGGCAGCGTGATCGGCTCCACCTCCGGTTGGGCGGTCACAGCCAACGTGAGCGTGCCCGGGCAGGTCATCATTGGCATGTCTTCGAGTTCCAGCTCATCAATAATCACCAGCACGAGCGGCGGCTCCCTGGTAACGGTGAACCTCCACCTCCGGTCCGGCGTTTCGTTGACCACAAGTCAACTGGACCTGGCGGCGGATGATTCCGGAGTCGCGCGAATTACGCAAATCTCCGATCAAAAATACGGCGTTTATGCGCTCGCTACCCCACCGCAAGACAACGCTACCAGCCTGAGTCCCTTTGTCTACGCGGGTTCGGATCCCGACGACGGCTTGGTGACTCAATCGGGCGTCAGCTTCCCCACGCAACTGATGGTCAGCAGCCTAACACCCACGTCCACCGGGTTCGTCGCCACTTTTGATGAGCCTTTCAATCCGAGTGCCATCAACCTTTACGATATGGCTGGTGAGTTTGGCCCCTCGGACGTGACCTTGACGGGCCCATCCGCCCCGCAGATTTCGTTTCGTGGGTCGCTGATTATTGACCCGACCGACACCACGATCACGTTTGTCAAAACCAGCAATTTCACCAGCGCCAATTTTAATCCCAGCACAGGCGTGCTGGCGGCGGGAACCTACACCGTCACGTTGCGCAGCGCCAGCAATGGCTTCACAGACCTATCCGGCGATTTGTTGGACGGCGGCAGCAATTACGTCGCGACCTTCGTGGTCAGCGCTCCGCCCGTGGTGGTCGGCATCCCCAGCTTCGCCCGCGGGCCCAGCGGCGGCAGCGCTATCAATTTGCCCAATACCGTCACCTTTGGCATTCCGCTCAACCTTAGCAGCGGCAGCGGCGTGACTTCAGGCCAATTCACGCTACAGTACAATTCTGCCCTGCTAAGCATCACGGCTGTCACGGTCAATACCGCCCTCGCAAACGCTACCATGAGTCTGGACGCTTCTTCGAGTCCGGGCTTGGCCGTGATCGACTTCAGCAGCCCGACAGCGCTCACCCAGACGGGCATGGTTCGCCTGGGCGGCCTGACGGCAACCGTGCCCAATGCGGCAGTCTACAAGTCGACCGCCCTGCTGCACTTTAGCGGCGAGACCCTCAACGGCGGCGCCATTGCCGTCACTGGCGACGATGCCGTGCAAGTGGTCGATTATATCGGCGACACCAATGGCGACGGCACTCTCAGCGCCGGCGACGCTGCACAGCTTTCACGCGTGGCGACCGGAATAGATATCAACGCCGCGGCCGGCATTTTGGGTGGATTCTCCGGTTTTCCATTGGTCGATCCAGTTATCATCGGCGATCTCAACAACGACAGCCTCGTGGACGCCTCCGACGTCACCTTGTTGGACTCCGTTTTGTCAGGCACGCCGCGTGCTCAGATCCCCAATATGCCGGCGACCACACCGGTCACGCCAACGGGCGCCAGCGTCCAGTTGAGCATTCCGACCAATCTCACGGCGTCGCCGGGCGGCACGGTGGTGGTGCCGGTGAATATCAACAACCCCGATCCCGCGGGATCAGGCGGGTTGGCCGGCATCGCCCTGGCTATCGATTTTGACCCGACTGTTTTGACAGTGGCCTCAAACGGCATCACCCCGGGTACGCTCACCAGCAACCTTTCGGTGACCGCCAATGTCGGCAGCGGCCAGTTGGGCATCGTGATCAATAGCGCCACGCCCATCACCGGCACGACCGGCGGCAGTATCGTGCTGATCACGTTCACGGTCAATGCCGGTGCGGCCGGCGGCACGACGGCGATCAACCTTGCAGCCACCAATGTGCCGTCCACTTCCACTGTCACGACCCGGCTGGATTCCTTGACCGCCCAAATCCCGCTGGCGCCGTTGCCAACTAATGCCGCCAATGATGCGGGCGTGGATGGCATCGTGACCATTTCGGGCTCAAGCGCGGCCAGCGCAGCCTCTCATTTTGTCGTCAGCATCCTGTCACCGCCGTGGCTGGCACACCATTTAACTTCACTGTCACAGCGGAGGACACCAACGGCAATACCGTGGCGGGCTATGCTGGCACAGTGGGGTTCAACAGCAGTGACACCCTGGAAACCTTGCCCGCCAGCGTGACTCTCACCAACGGCGTGGGGACTTTTTCGGCAACACTCAATTTGGCGGGAAACCAAACGATTACCGCCACGGACACGAATAACGGCAACGTGTTTGGCACCAGCCGTATCATCTTCGTTGGTGCGGCGCAGCCCACGCATTTCGCCATTATCGGTGCGCCGGCCAGCATCACGGCTGGCGTGCAATTCGGTGTCACTGTGGTGGCCCAAGACCAATTTAACAACACGGCATCGACGTACACCGGCACCGCCCATTTCACCAGCAGCGACCACCAGGCGCTGTTGCCCGCGAATGCGCCGCTGGCCAACGGCGTGGGGATCTTCGCGGTTACTCTCAATACGGCGGGCGTCCAAACCATCACGATCACCGATACGGTCAACACTAATCTCACCTCCACAAGCAGCCCGATCAGCATCAATGCAAACGGAGCCGCAAACTTCGTCGTCACCAGTCTGACACCCACCTCCACGGGCTTCGTGGCCACGTTTAATGAGCCATTCAATCCGGGCAGCGTCAACCTGTACGACACCGCCGGCGCCATCGGCGCCGCCGATGTAACCCTGACCAGCTTCGGTGGGCCGCAGATTTCGTATCGCGGGTCGCTGATTATTGATCCAACTGATAGCACCATCACTTTTGTCAAGACCAGCAATTTCACAGGCGTCAATTTTAATCCCAGCACCGGGGTGTTGTCGGCGGGCACCTACACCGTCACGTTTCGCAGCGCCAGCAACGGCTTCACGGACCTGTCCGGCAACTTGCTGGACAGCGGCAGCAATTATGTCGCCACCTTCGTGGTCACTGCTCCGCCGGTGGTGGTTGGCATCCCCAGCTTCGCCCGCGGGCCCACCGGTAGTGACTTCAATGTGCCCAATACTGCGATCTTTGGCATTCCGCTCGACCTCAGCAGCGGCAGCGGAGTGACTTCTGGCCAATTCACCCTTCAGTACAATTCCGCCCTGCTGAATATCACCGCAGCCGGGCTCCCCAGCCTCCTGAATACGACATTGAGCCTGGACGCCTCCTCCAGTCCGGGGCAGGCCGTGATCGACTTCAGCAGCACGACAGCGCTGACCCAGACGGGCGTGGTTCGCCTGGGCGGCCTGACGGCAACAGTGCCCAAGACGGCAGTTTACGCCTCGACGGCACTGCTGCATTTCAGCGGCGTTACCTTCAATGGCGGCGCCATTGCCGCCATCGGCGACGATGCTGTGCAGGTGGTGGATGATTTCGGCGACACCAACGGCGATGGCACGCTCAGCGCCGGCGACGCGGCACAGATTTCGCGCGTAGCGACGGGAATTGATACCAACGCCACGGCAGGCACCTTGGGTGGATTCTCCGGTTTTCCGTTGATTGATCCAATGATCATTGCCGATCTCAATAACGACGGCCAGGTGGACGCACCCGACGTCACCTTGATGAGCAGCTATTTATCTGGCACGCCACGTGGTCAGATCCCCACCCCGCCGACGACAACGCCGGTCTTGCCAACGGGCGCCAGCGTCCAGTTGAGCATTCCGACCAATCTTACGGCATCGCCGGGCGGCACGGTGGTGGTGCCGGTGAACATCAATAACCCCGATCCCGCGGGTTCCGGCGGGTTAGCCGGCATCGCCCTGGCCATCGATTTCGACCCGAGTGTCTTGACGGTGGCCTCAAACGGCATCACGCCGGGCACCCTCACAAGCAATCTGGTGGTAACCGCCAACGTCGGCAACGGCGAGTTGGGCATCGTGCTGTCCAGTGCCACACCCATTACCAGCACAACCGGCGGCAGTATCGTGTTGATCACGTTCACGGTCAATGCCGGCGCAGTCCTTCGGCACGACGGCGATCAACCTGGCAGCCACCAATGCGCCATCCGGCTCCACGGTCACGACCCGGCTGGATTCCTTGACCGCCCAAATCCCACTGTCGCCATTACCGACCAATGCCGCCAATGATGCGGGCGTCGATGGCATTGTGACCATCGCGAGCTCAACTGCGGCCAGCCAGCCCACGCAGTTTGTTTTCCAAAACTTGCCGACTGTCGCCACGGCCGGAGTCGCGTTTACGGTCACCGTGGCTGCCGAAAACGTCAGCAACAACATAGTTACCGGTTATAACGGCACTGTGAACGTCGGCAGCACCGACAGCCAGGCAAGCCTGCCAACACAAGTAACTTTCACCAACGGCATGGCCACCTTCACCGCCACTCTCAAAACGGCGGCCTTGCAAAGCTTCCAAATCACCACTTCGCCCCCCAACTCCATCACCGGTTCCAGCAACGGCATTAGCGTCGTGCCCACGGCGCCTGCGGCCTTTGTTATAAGCGGTCTGGCAGCCGCCACTCCGGGAATACCCACCTACTTCACCGTGACAACGGTGGATCAATTTGGCAACCCTGTGCCTTATTACAGCGGCGACGTTCTATTCACCAGCACCGACCCCCAGGCAATTGGGCTTGGGACCATGTCAGTTGGCAGTGGGCAACCCATCGCGGTGGTATTTGGAACAATCGGCACTCAGTACATCACTGTCACGGACATGACCAACCCTATTTTGACGGGCAACATCACCTTGACGGGCACCAGCCCCCCAATCGTGGTCGGACCGTCCTTTGTTTTAAGCGGCTTGCCTGCATTTGTTAATGTGGGCACGCCATTTAGCTTCACCGTGACGGCCATGGATTTGTTGCACAACAACACCGACACCGTCTACACCGGCCCCGTGCATTTCAGCAGCAGCGACGGCCTCGCAGCGTTGCCTGCCAACGCGACGCTCGCCAATGGCGTTGGCGTGTTCAGCGCCACACTGAACACGGCTGGTTATCAAACACTGACGGTCACGGACGCCACCTACAGTGCCCTTACAGGCAACGGTGTGGTCACCGTCGCCTCGGGACCTTACTTGGAGTCGATCAACCGCGCCACGCCGGCGGGGCCGTCGACCAACGCCGCCACGGTGGCCTACACAGTTACCTTCAGTAAAGCTGTCACCGGCGTCAGTGCGAGCGATTTCCAACTGGCGCTGACGGGTACGGTATCGGCGACGATTGCACAGGTGACGCCGGTCAGCGGCGCCGTCTATACGGTCACGGTCAGCGGCATCACGGGCATCGGCACGCTCGGCCTCAACCTGGTGTATAACACCAGCATCCACGACCTGGCGGGCAATCCTCTCAACCAGGGGAACCTGCCGGTCGCCTTCGCGGCCGAGCAAACCTTCGCCACCGGCGATCAGTCAAGGTCGGTAGCGATTGGCGATTTGACTGGCGACGGCAAATCAGACCTCGTCGTAACCAACGAATTGAGTGACTCGGTCAGCGTGCTGCTGGGCAACGGCAACGGCACTTTCCAGGCCCAGCAAACCTTCGCCGCCGGCGATTCCGCAAAGTCGGTGGCGCTTGGCGATTTGACCGGCGACGGCAAAACCGACATCGTCGTAGCCAATGAATTGGGTAACACGGTCAGCGTGCTGCTGGGCAACGGCAACGGCACTTTCCAGGCCCAGCAAACCTTCGCTACTGGCCTTGACCCGGCATCAGTTGCAATTGGCGATGTGAACGGAGACGGTAAACCCGACCTCGTCGTTGCCAATTTGCTCGCCAACGGTCCCTATGACACGATCAGCGTGCTGCTGGGCAACGGCAACGGCACTTTCCAGGCCCAGCAAACCTTCGCCGCCGGCACTGACCCAAATTCGGTGAAGATTGGCGATGTGAACGGCGATGGCAAACCCGACATCGTTGTGGCCAATGTAGGCAGTAACACGGTGGGCGTGCTGCTGGGCAACGGCAACGGCACTTTCCAGGCCCAGAAAACTTTCGCCGCCGGTAATCACCCAGGTTTTGTGGCGCTTGGCGATGTGAATGGCGACGGCAATCCCGACATCGTCGTGACCAATGAAAACGGCAACTCGGTCAGCGTGCTGCTGGGCAATGGCAATGGGACGTTCCAGGCCCAGCAAACTTTCGCCACCGGCAGTTTCCCGGCTTCGGTGGCCATTGGGGATGTTACCGGCGACGGCAAACCCGACCTCGTCGTGGCCAATTGGCAAGGTTACACGGTCAGCGTGCTGGTGGGCAACGGCGATGGGACCTTCCTGACTCAGCAAACCTTCGCCTCGGGTTATGGCCCCTATACGGGTTATGGCCCCTATGCCCTTGCACTTGGCGATGTCACCGGCGACGGCAAACTGGATGTTGTCGTAGCGAGTGGTCAAAGCAACACGGTGGGTGTTTTGCAGAATTTGGGCAACCCCAACTTCACCGGGCAGGTCTACTACATTTCATCGTTTGCCTCGACTCAATTTGCAATCGCCGTGCCAGGCAATGCTGCAACGTGGATGCCTTTCACCGTAACCGTCACGGCCGAAAACGGCAGCGGCGCCACCCTGGCCAGTTTTACCGGCACGGTCCATTTCAGCAGCAGCGACAGCCAGGCGGTTTTGCCGGCGGATGCCACGCTGACCAATGGCGTTGGGATTTTCTCTGTCACTCTCAATACCGTAGGCAGCCAGACGATCACGGTCGACGATTTGGTCAACGCCAATATCGCCGCCACCAGCAGCCCCATCAGCGTCAACGCCAACGCAGCCCCAAACTTCGTCGTCACGAGTCTGACGCCCACGTCCACCGGGTTCACGGCCACGTTTAATGAGCCATTCAATCCGGGCACCATCAGCCTTTATGACATGGCGGGCGTCGGAGGCCCCGACGACATGACCTTGACCGGCCCAGGCGCGCCGCAGATTTCGATTCGCGGATCGCTGATTATCGACCCAACCGACACCACGATCACGTTTGACAAAACGAGCAATTTCACCGGCGTCAATTTTAATCCGAGTACGGGCGTACTGGCGGCCGGGACCTACACCGTCACCTTCCGCAGCGGAACCAACGGTTTCAAGGACGTTGCAGGCGAGTTGTTGGCCGGCAACATCGGCGGCGTTCCCGGAGACAATTATGTCGCCACGTTCGTGGTCAGCTCTCCGCCCGTGGTGGTCGGCATCCCCAGCTTCGCCCGCGGGCCCGGCGACACCATCAATTTGCCCAACGCTGCGACCTTTGGCATTCCGCTCAACCTCAGCAAGGGCACCGGCGTGACGGGCGGCCAGTTCACGCTGCAGTATAATTCCGCTCTGCTGAATATCACCGCTGCCACGGTCAATGCCGCCCTCGCAAGTGCGACCATGAGTCTTGACGCTTCCTCAAGTCCGGGCAATGCCGTGATCGACTTCAGCAGCCCCACGGCCCTCACCCAGACGGGAATGATTCGCCTGGGCGGCCTGACGGCAACAGTGCCCAACGCAGCAGTCTATGGTTCGACTGCCCTGCTGCACTTTAGCGGCGAGACCCTCAACGGCGGCGCTGTTGCCGTTGAGGGCGACGACGCCGTGCAAGTCGTGGATGAATTCGGCGACACCAACGGCGACGGCGCTCTCAGCGCCGGCGACGCGGCACAGATCGCGCGGGTGGCAACGGGACTCGACGTCAGCGCCGCGGCCGGCACCTTGGGTGGATTCTCCGGTTTTCCTTTGATCAATCCAGTGATCATTGCCGATCTCAACAACGACAGCCTGGTGGACGCCTCCGATGTCACTTTGCTCAACTCCTATTTGACTGGCACGCCGCGTACTCAGATCCCCACGCCTCAAGCGACAACACCGGTCACCCCGACGGGCGCCAGCGTTCATTTGAGCATTCCCACCAATCTCACGGTGTCGCCGGGCGGCACGGTGGTGGTGCCGGTCAACATCGACAATCCTGATCCGCAGGGTTCCGGCGGCTTAGCTGGCATCAACCTGGCCATCGACTTCGACCCAACCGTGTTCACCGTTTCCACCCAGGGTATCACGCAGGGAACGCTCACCGCGGCCTGGCCGTTGCCGACGGTCAACATCGGCATGACGGGCAATCCCGCCGTGCCAAACGGCCAGATCGCCATTGCGTTTGAGAGCGCCACTCCAATCACCACCGCTGCCGGCGGCAGCCTGCTGCTGATCACTTTCCAGGCCAATGCCAACGCCGCGGGGGGACCGTCGGCGATCAACCTGGCGGCCACGAATGCGCCCTTTGGCAATGTCGTGACCACGCGCTTGGATTCCTTGACCGCTCAAATCCCGCTGGCGCCGGCGCCCACCAACGGCGCCACGGATGCCGGCGTGGACGGCATTGTCACCATCGCTGTCCCCGGCGTGACCATGAGCATGCCAGAGGATCTCAGCGCCAACCCCGCCAGCACCGTCACGGTGCCCCTGGATATAAGTTCCCTCGACGATCCGGTCCTCGGCGACACCGGGGCAACCGGCGCGAGCATTGTGATTTACTACAATCCCAACGTTTTCACCGTGGCCGCTTCCGACGTGGGCATTGGCACCATAGCCACCAACGGCTCCACGGCAAGCGGCAGCGGCTATTCGCCCGCCAATCCCAACGGTTGGAGCACGACGACCAATGCGTCGAATTCGGGTGTGCTGATTATCGCACTATCCAATGCTGGCACCGGCGTGGTCACCGGCACCGGCAGCGGCAGCCTGGTGACGGTCAACTTCCATGTGAATCCGAGCGCGCCTCATGGCAAGACGATCATCGATCTTGCCGCCGACGCCGGCGTGATTGCCAATGTCCAAACCGAGCTTGTCGATGATAGCTTTGGCAATTACGTCTTGAATCCAAAACCCGTGGATAACACGGGCAATACCCCGGACGTCGCCGAGGCGCCGAGTCCCGTGGACGGCGTCGTCAACATCCTCGGTCCGACACTTGCCGTCAGCGGTCCGAGTCAAGCCTCGACGGGAGTTCCCTTCACCTTTACCGTCACCGCCCAGAATTCGGACGGCAGCACCGACACCGGCTACACCGGCACCGTGCATTTCACAAGCACCGATTCTGCCGCCTCGTTGCCGGCCAACGCCACCTTGACGGCCGGAGTGGGAACGTTCACCGTCGCGCTAAAAACCCTGGGCAGCCAAACCGTTTCCGTCACCGATAGCAGCGACGCCGCCATCACTGGCACCAGCCCGACGATCACGGTCAACACGTTGCAAGTCAGCGGTTTGATACCCACCAGCACCGGTTTCGTGGCCACGTTCAGCGAGCCGTTTAACCCCACCCAGATCAACCTCTACGACACCCTCGACACGTATGGCGCCGATGACGTGACCCTCGTTGGCCCGGCACCCTCCACGGCTTTCGTCCGCGGTTCGTTGCTGATCGACCCGACCGATACCACCATCACTTTTGTCAAAACCAGCGACTTTATCGGCAGCAATTTCAATCCCGCGACAGGCCTCCTGGCTCCGGGCACCTACAGCGTGACCTTCCGCAGCGCCGCCAACGGCTTCACCGATCTTTCCGGCGGCCTGCTCAACGGCAACGGCAGCGCGGACAGCAATTACACCGCGACTTTTGTGGTGGCCGCTCCGCCCGTGGTGGTCGGCGTCCCTTCTTTCGCGCGTGGCCCAGGCAACACGGTAAGCTTGCCCGTGGTGACAAACAACGGCGTCGGCGGCATCCCATTCAACTTGAGCAGCGGCGCGGGCGCCACCGAGGGCATGTTCACTTTGCAATACAACCCCGCCTTGCTCGACATCACCGGCGCCACGCCAAACCCTGCCCTGGCAGGCGAAGTTTTCTCGCTCGACGCATCTTCAACGCCGGGCAATGCCGTGCTAGATTTCTCCAGCCCGACAGCGCTGGCCGCGGGCGTGGCTCATTTGGGCACCTTGCAAGCCACCGTCCCCAACACGGCAGCATCGATTTACAAGGCCACGTCGCTCCTGCACATTGCCGGGGCCCAACTCAACAACGGCGCCATCGCCGTCGTTGGCGATGATGCCGTGCAGGTCAATGCCTACCTGGGCGACGCCTTCGGCACAGGCACGCTGAGCGCCGGCGATTCCTTTTTGCTCGCCCGGGTGAGCGTCGGTTTGGACACCAATGCGAGCGCCGGCGTCCTTGGCGGTTTCTCCGCATTTCGTCTTGTCGATCCGGCGATCATAGGCGACATCAGCGGCAGCGGCAACGTCAACGGCGCGGACATAACCCTCATGAATTGCCTGCTGGTGGGCTTGCCTCGCCCCCAGCTGCCCCCGTTGCCGACGGGTCTGACCATCGTCCCAACGGGGCCAGACCCATTGATTAGCTTGCCGGCCGATTTGCAGGTGGCGCCTGACGGCACAATCGTTGTGCCTGTCGACATCGACACTGCCGATCCCGCAGGCAGCACCGGCATGACGGAGGCAATTCTCGCCCTGCGTTTTGACCCGACGCTTTTCAGCGTTTCCGCCAACGACGTGCAGCTTGGTTCGTTACCCGATGCCGCCGGCGGTTGGCAGCTGACAACGATGATCAACGCGCAAACGGGTGAGATAGGAATCGACCTCTTCAGCGGCACAGCCATCCATACGACCGCTGGCGGGAGTCTGGTGACGATCACCATGCGAATAGTAGGCAGTGCATCCGGAACTGGGGGCGAATGGGCAGTGGGCAGTAATGCCGGGGCAGCGCCAATCTCTTTGGTGACTCAGGTCGATCCGACGGGCCAACGGGTATTCACAACGACAGTAGCGGATAGCCAAGGGGCATTCGTTTTGCAAATGAACAGTGGGCAGTGGCAAGAAAAAAGTGGGCAGTGGGCAGTGGGCAGTGGGCAGTTAGCGGTAGCCAACACCCCCATGGCAGCTGAAGAAACCACCTTGGATCCGCAATTCACTGCCCACTACCCACTGCCCACTGCCCACTATTTTGATGCGGCCTTTGAACTGGCTGGCCTGCAACAGGCTGAATTGCCGTTGTTGCAACCGGCATATCGCAACGACAACGATATGCCTGAAATCGTGCAAGTGGAGGATTGGTTGGGCGTGCTGGCTCAAACAATGGCCAGCGTGCCTGGGACGGCCGTTGCGGACTCAAAGGACGCCGCCTTGCTGGAGCCGGACGACGCCGCTGACCTGGCGGGTTTGAAGGCGTTCCTCAATCAAGGTGACCAAACATAGGCTCGACGCCGCCACAGTCTTCGCAAACAGTGAACCTGCACTGCGAGCATTGCCATTGCCCGCGCGTCTCTTGCATAGGCCCGTTGCACAGCGGACAGTGCTGCACGCTGCTCGGCTTTTGGCAGGAGGGTATTGCCGAGGTGTCGAGGTTGGCCGTTTCCATGGGGCCGTCTCCCGGTGGATGGACAAATGATCTGTAATGGACGTTAGTACACATTACAGTATCGGCTGCCTGATTGCAACTTCTTTTGCGACGTTTTCCAGAAAAAGTAGTAGGCACACGGAGTGTGCCTACTACTATGTGCCGGCGTATGCAGTCGGATCAATAATCCCCGCCCGCGCGAATGCCTTTTGCCTTTCCGCGCATTTGTTGCATCGCCCGCAATGCAGGCCATTGACGGGCCGCATGCACGACCAGGTCAGTCCGAGCGGCATCGTCCGCCCCCGCTGCAGCACGGCGGTCTTCGTCAACTCGCGATATGGCCGCACGATGCGCAACTGATCCTGGACTGCCGTGTTGATGGTGGTTTCACAGCTGGCGAAAAAGGTGCCCGTGCTGTCTGGAAAGGGATTGCCCTTGAGAATTCCTCAGCGCCAGAACTTTAATCTGCTGCAAATGACACCAGATCGATGCCTGAGCCAAAAGCAACAGGTTCCGCCCTGGCAAATAGACTGCGGCGTCGGCGCTTTCAGCGTCAGGCACACCGTCTCCAGTGGTGCTCCAGTGCCGGCCGTAAACCGCATCGAGCGGCATGTCGAATACTTTCAACGGCTCCACAACCGGTGCTTGGAGCGCGGCCAGGAAGCGGCGTAACGCTTGCTCTTCCGCGTTTTCCCAGAACATGCCGAAGCGAACGTAAATCGGCACGACCCGTGGGCTGACGGCCGCCAATTCGCCGACGAGAACAGCGCTGTCCGGGCCCCCGCTGACGAGCACCGCGACAGGACTTGCAGACCAGGCATCGAAGTTGCTTGGTGAGGTTGCAGTCATGGCACCTTGGGTTTGTTTTCAGACGGAGGCTGTTGTTCTTTGGCCGGATAATCGACCTTTTGCCATGTAGACCACCAGCGGATCAGCTGCCAGGCTGCGAATGCCAGCAGCAGCCAACCGATCGACCATTCCGAGCCGAGAATGGTGTAACGGGGGGCGGTTGGATCGTACACCGGATAGCCAAAAACCAACCCGGCGGCCAGCAGCCAAAAGACGGCCAAAAATAGGTATGTCCGCATTGGAGTTTTTTCCTTTGCATTTGCCTGGCCGCGGCGTAGGATCGACGCACATGGACATCCTATGCGCCAGACAGCCCAAGGAGATGCCGTATGTCGTCATTAAGCGCGATTTCGCCCGCCGACCTCGATCAGCTTCGCCGCTTCGACACGCCGACCATTTGCAATGTGGTCGAGCTATTCGATCTTTGCCCGCGCACCGCCTTTTACACGGACGGTCGCATTCAAGCCTGTTACCCCAAGCTTCCCCCCATGGTGGGCTACGCGGCGACGGCGACTTTCCGCTCGGCTTCACCGCCACGCGGCGGCAATGTCTACGCCGGCCTGGCAGACCAGGTCGCGGCCTTTGCGGAGTTACCTGGACCGGCAGTAGTGGTCTTTCAAGATCTCGACGATCCGCCGGTGTCGGCCACCTTCGGCGAGGTGATGTGCACATCGTATAAGGCCTTCGGCGCCGCGGGTCTCATCACCAGCGGTGCGGGGCGGGACATCGACCAGGTTGAAGTGCTGCAATTCCCCTGTTTCACCAGCGGCACGATTTGCGCCCACGGCTACTGCCACACGGTGGACATCAAAGTCACGGTGCGAGTCGGCGGCCTGACTATTCACCCCGGCGATCTGCTGCATGGCGACCGCAACGGCGTGGCGAAGATACCAACCGAGAGGGTAGCCGCCGTGATAGACGGCTGTGCCGAACTTGCCGCGGCCGAGGCGGTGGTTTTGGATTATCTGCGCGCCGGCAAGGTGACCAACGAGGGATTTGCCACGGCACGCAAGGAGACGCAGTCGCGCATCGCGGCCTTGGGAAGGAAGCTGCGTGGGGCATAAACGAGCCGGCATTGACAGTCGCCCTTACAACCGCTATCTTTTCCCCATCTTCACCCGTCGGCCCCTTCGCCAAGCGGCTAAGGCAGCGGATTGCAAATCCGCCATCCCCGGTTCGAATCCGGGAGGGGCCTTTCTCTTTCACCCCGTCGCAATCGCTCTCATTTGCTGTCAATTCCCCGCAAATCATTGGGTTTTCACCAACCCTGTCAAACGGGGCGTTTGTCTCAACCACTGTCACCCCGTCGCACCCAAAATCACCAGCTTGTGCAAGTTTTGTGCAAGCTGTAGTGCAAGCGGAATCGGTGCCTGTTGCCCTCAGTACATGGGCCTCGGTGCTTCCGGCAGCAAGCGGGGAAGATTTTCGACGGCGGCGGCTCCGTCGTGCAAGCCGACGTGCGCATACCTGCCCAGCGTCAACGTCACGGTGGAATGGCGGGCTAGCGTTTGGGCAACCTTTGCCGTTGCGCCACTGTCCACGATGTTGGTGATGTAGGAATGCCGGAGGGCGTGGAAATCGGCGTACTCTGGCCCGGACGGTCCCTCGGTCACGTAGGGCACGTCGGCAGCGTCCAGGTCGATCCTGAGCATCTTGGCGGCCTGCCATGACCACGAACCAGGCCAAACGGGTTTGTTAACCGGCAAGCCGTCAAGGTAGTCCCGCATGGCTCCGGCAACATTTGCCGGCAATGGTTGCTCTGCCGTCTTGCGGTTTTTGCTGTAGGCGGCCTTTACCGTCACGGTCGGGTTATTGCTGTCCAGGTCAAACGATTCGGGCGTCAAGCTCGCCAACTCGGCAACGCGGAACCCTGTTGCCATCGCCGTGAGATAGAGAAAATGCCGATCGCGCCCTGTCAGTCCCCGAAACGTCACCGGGCTTACCAGGGCGGCGGCAAGGATGCGTTGCAACTCATTCACCGTGATGGCCCGCCGCGCATGCCGCACGTCCGCGCTGGCGTTCATACCCTGGACGTGCTGAAACGGGCTTTCCTGCATGCGACCATCGCGCACCAACCACCGGGCAAACGATTTCACGTCTCGGAGGTAGTAGTTGCTCGTATTGGCACCCATGCGTCCTGCCGCACGTTCAGCGGCCAGCCAGTCCACAACCCGCGACGCGGATAGGTCGGCCATGAACACAAAGCGGCAAGCGACCAGGACGGCGCGGACACGGCCGGTTGTTAGCCGTGCGTGTTTGGCGGTGTTGCCTTTGCTGCGCAATCCCCGGTCAAAATCGTCAAGGTGTTGCACCAGTGGCCGCTTGCGATGTTCGTCAAACGGATCTGCAATGCCGGCCTTGCCAAGCTCGGTTTTGCGTACCAGCGCGTTCAGCATTTGCTGGGCGGCGGTTTTGTTCTCTGACAGCGGGATGCGCCGGGGGCGGCCGTCAACGTCGGTGTACTGGCCATACCATTTCTTGGCCCGGCGTTGCGTCTTGCGCCGGTCGCGGGATCTGTGTGCGTGTAGGTCGGCCTGAAAATG
>CAVVFU010000009.1:0-624273 GCA_963747575.1 uncultured Gemmataceae bacterium | reverse complement strand
AGGCCGGATTCTCCGCCAGGGCAACACCAACGAGGAAGTGGCCATCTACAGGTATGTCACCGAAAAATCCTTCGACGCGTACATGTGGCAGGCGCTGGAGACCAAGGCGCGGTTTATTTCGCAGGTTATTACCGGCAATAACGCGATGCGGAGTGCCGAGGACATCGGCGGCCAGGAACTGAGCTACGCCGAGGTCAAGGCGATTGCGTCCGGCAATCCTGCCGTGCTGACCCTCGCTGAAGCCGATGCCGAATTGCAACGGCTCACCTTACTCAAAAAGAACCATCTCGACGAACAATACGTCGCCCGCCGTAGCGTGCGGGATTTGCCGGGGATGATCGCGAGCCTCAAGGAGCGTTTGTCCAACCTCACCGCTGACCAGGCCGCCGCCGACGCCCATGCCAACGACCCGATTACGCTGGGCGGCCGCAAATACTCACACGAGGACGCACCCCCTATCCTAGCCGGCCAGCTGGAGGCCTTGCCACGCATCGTCCGCGAGACGACCCGCGTGCCTCTGGGCATCTATCAGGGCCTGCGCTTTGGCCTTGTCCTTCATCCGCAATTCCCGCCCGACGTATACCTGCAAGGTGCCATCTCCCGCCAGTCCGGCTCATTACGGGAACATCAAGGGCCGCGTGCCATTCTGAACGCCGTGGAGCGCCTGGCCACCGCCTACGGGCCTGACTGCGAACGCGTCCGGCAAGACCTTTCTATCGCTGAAGCCCAGCTGCGTGATTACCAGGCAAGCATCGGCAAGCCTTTCCTCCACGATGCTTACATCACCGAATTGACCGCATTGCGTGACCAGCTCAAAACCGGACTGTCTCGCACGGCCTATCAGCCAGACAACGATGAGGGGCCAAGCGTTCCCGAACTCGCGGAACGCATCAAGGCGCTGAAGCCCAAGCACAGCATCGAAGCTACGCCGCAGCGCGCGCGTCAAAAGCATACATCCGCCGAGGAGCCGGTCACCGCTCGCATCCGCAGGCGAGCTGAAACACTTCCTGCTCCCGACCGAGCGGTTGCGGTTGATACTGCCTCATCGGCGGTTGCGGACCTGCAACCGGAATCGGCGAAGGATTCATCCAACAAGCCGCATCCGACATTCAAGGAACGCATCGCAGCGGAGCGGCAAGGCCAAGACTGGCAACCCACTCTTCCATGAGTCCGGGTGTCGGAATTCGTGGGCGTATTCCACTCGTTCCCAGCGGGCCGCCTGAATACCGTCGTCCGCATTCGCATGCCGAAAAGACGGCGTCGAGTCATCAACGTCTTGCTACAATATCAATCAAGATCGCTAACTTCGGTGGGTTTTATTGACCGTGCAGAGGGTCATGCATTGCCGAAGCCGACAGTTGATCTCCAATTCGACATCCGAGGGGAACATGGCGAACGCGAAGGTCATCCGCGACAAGTTAAGTGCATCGCTCGAAATCCTGGAACCAGGACTTACCCTGATTGAGATCAAACACCAGTTAACCGACAGGCTAGGCGCCGAGCGATTCATTGACATTCTTGCTCGCGATCGGCTCGGCAGCCTGGTCGTAATCGTGCTCAAGCGGTCTGACCAGGCAGCCCGGGACACATTTGCCGAGATTCTCAAATACATGCCCTTGTTTCGCCGCCAACACGACTTGCCAACATGCCGTACGCGCTGCTTCATCGTCTCTACCAGCTGGCTTGGCCTTTTGGTGCCTTTCGCTGAATTCCGCCGAGTTTCTCAAGCGCGGACCGAAGGATTCCGGATCGAGGCGGATCCTGCTGGCGCTGCTCTGAGCGCCGCACGAATAACGGATTACGCTGAAGATGCCACCATTCCGCTATTCAGACTACACGTATATTATCCCTTCAGGAGTGACACGGACCGGCAAACTGTCCTTCCCCTTATCCGCAAGGCCCTAACCACGGCTGGTGCACAAGGCTATCTCCTGTTTGAACTTGATTACAACCGCGCTCCAACAAACATCATATTCCCCTTCGCTGCTTACATCATCCCCACGCGCATAGAGGCCAGACTATTGGCATCGCTCACCAGCACCGCTACTGCGAGCCGCCTTAAGGCAGATGGGAAACAACCTGCCGCAGCGACGGTGCGGGACGACATCGAGGACGCGTTCCTTTGCCTGGTGAACGAATTGTTAGGCGACTATTGCAATTCCACCAGGATTGAGTTTTCGGCCGGCTCGTCTGACAAAATTGCTGCAATGCTGGACAAAGGCTGGATTACGTCGAGGGTCGAGAGGGTCGGTCCCTTTAGCTCCACGGCACTTTTGCCCGAGGACGAGCTGATGGAGTTAGTAAAGAGCAGTGCCGGCGAAAGTGCTGTTCGGCTTTCCAAAATGAGCAGCCCCAGGCATAGCCTGGACTGGCTTGCCACCAAGGCGGCTATAGCGGAAAGCCTACGTGGGAATCCCACATGGCAAGCTGGATGCGATTGGTTTCGCTGCAAGGTCGAGCGGGAGTTTCCAACAGGCACATTGCGCGTTCAGCTTTACAACCCCATGCTGTTGCCGGAAACACTGTACTGCATTGCTGTAACACAGAATCTCGACTACCTGCCAAGTCTGGTCCTTACCGCGTTGCCTGCGGACGATCGCCCAGTCGAAGCTTTGCTAGGAGCAATCGTCTGGGACGGCAAAATGATGCCGCACACAGTGCAGGAGGTGTTCACCGAGGATCTTTGCGGCGGCATTACTGGGTATTACCTCGAAAATGCCCTTGGCTCAGCATGGGAGCGGGATGGAGAATTGATGCGGCGGCATGGATTGAAGTATGCCCTTTGGTGGATTACCTCCGGCAATGATATTGAGCAGGCCAGAAAAATGGTTGTTACGGCGGCGGGCCTGGCCGACGCTGGTCCGCAAAGGCCGAGGATTGATTCACTCACCGCCTATGCCAATGCAGCGAGCCCTTACTTGCAAAGGCTCCGCGCGGAGATCGACAAGTTCACCAAGCGGTAACGTTGTTGCAATGAAAATCTCGGGAGAAACTCCTCGGCCATCACCAAGCCATCCATGCCCAGCGCAACCGCGAACTCGCCGAGGCCCGAGAACGCCGCAAGCAGATGCGTCAGCACTGTTGATCGCGGCCAGACAGAGACGAGGCAAGCGTAGCCACTGTTCCATTAGCTTGTACAATCACTTGAAGGCATCCAATGTTGCAACCTTTAGTCGCTAACTCGAAACAGCGGATTATCCATTTCAAACTGAACCAATACGTGGCAGTGCAGCTGGAAAGCTAGCCGCAGGAGGCCACTTTGCGAACGAGGCCACTGACGCAACACCATGATTTATAATTGGTTACGCCAAAGCTGGCCGGCGGTTAGGGCCCTTCGAGCCAAGTTCAAAATAACAGCTCCATGATTGCCCACGGTGATTCGAGGGAGTTTGCTTGATGCCGACAATCGATGAAACGCTGAATCTGGCCCGCCAACAGCACGCAAATGGCAACCTGCGTCAGGCTCAGTATCTCTACCAACTGGTCATTCAAGCTGCGCCGCACCTGCCCGTTGCTCATGCCTGCTTAGCTGTCGCACTGACCGAACTAGGGCAACTCGAATCGGCGGTGCCCAGTTTCCAACGAGCCTTGCAATGTCAGCCAGATCCAGACATCCACAACAACCTGGCCGTCGTGTTCCAGAAGCTTGGTAAATTCGATGAGGCCGTGGAACATTACCAACTCGCATTGCGCCTGCGGCCTGGTTATGCGGGCGCACACAACAATCTAGCTGTCGCTCTCGCTATTCAAGGCAAGCTCGATGCCGCCGTGGTTCATTTCGGCCATGCGCTTCAAATCCTTCCAGATTACGCAGACGCGCACTACAATCTTGCAGGCGTATTAACCCAACAGCAGCATCTTGACGATGCGATTGTCCACTACCGTCAAGCGTTGGCACATCAGCCAACTTGGGCAAATGCCTGGAATGACTTGGGAATCGTCCAGCAACATCAGGGTCACCTTGATGACGCTGTTCAAAGCTTTGGCCAAGCGGTCGCCTGCGAACCCCATTTCGCCGGGGCCTGCTCAAATCTTGGTGTTGCCCTGGCCCAACAAGGTGATATGTCCGCCGCCATAGCCAAACTTGAAACGGCCTTGCGGCTTGACCCGCGGTTGCCCGGGGCGCATTTCAGAATGGCGGTCATTTTGAGCCAAAGCGATCGTCTGCATGATGCGGTGCGTTTTTTTCAAGAAGCAATTCGGCTTGAACCACAAAAGGCGGAAGCCCACACCGAGTTCGGCAACACGTTGTCGCTACTGGGCCGCGCTGAGGAGGCGGCGGCATCGCTTCGGAAAGCTTTGGAGATCAATCCAGAGTGTTTTACCGCTTTAATCAACCTGGGCGCCGCGCATGAACGTCAAGGAAACCCCGAAGAGGCGCTGAAGTGCTATTACCGCGCCTTGAGAATCCGCGATAATGATCCAGCCCTATACTTCAGTATTGCCTGTGCACTCAAAAAGCAGAGCGAGTTAGAAGAATCCGCCGATTACTTGCGACAGGCTCTACGCCTCAAGCCGGACTATATAGAGGCCATCAACAACCTTGGTAATGTCCTAAGTGAACTGGGGAAGCTGGAGGAAGCGGCAAATTGCTATCAGGCCGTGTTGCGTCTCAAGCCTGAACTTGTGGAAGCCCATAACAACCTGGGGCTTGTCCGTATAGAGCAAGGCAACCTGGACGAGGCTGTGGCTTGCTATAAACGCGCTTTGCAAATCCAGCCGGAACTTTCCGAGGCGCACCACAACCTGGGAAGAGCCTGGCTTCTCATGGGCGACATGATAAAAGGTTGGGCCGCCTGTGAGGGTCGCTGGAAGTCAGAACAGGAGGCGTTCTTTGTCTCCAGAATCTCCAAGCCGCGCTGGAACGGCACGCCCCTGAACGGCCAAACCATCTTGCTTTACGGACTACAGGGCTTAGGGGATACGATCCAGTTTGTTCGCTATGCCCCCTTGGTGAAACAACGCGGCGGCCGGGTCGTCGTCGCCGCGCAAAAGGCGCTTGTGTCACTTTTGGCCACCTGTCCCGGCGTTGACCAAGTGGTTGCCCAGGAATCGAAGCTTCCGGATTTTGACACTTATACGCAACTGATGAGCTTGCCTGGGATCTTCGGCACAACCATCGACAATGTGCCAGCTGACGTGCCCTATCTGAGCGCGGACAGCGAACTGGTTCATCATTGGCGCAAGGAGTTGGAACCCATCGCAGGATTGAAAATTGGCATCACATGGCAAGGGAGCCCGCATTTCCAAAGGGACCGGGTGCGTTCCATCCCACTAATGCAGTTTGAGCCGCTGGCCAGAGTGCCCGGCGTTAGCCTTTTCAGTCTGCAATTTGGTGCTGGGAGGGCACAACTGGATGTGCTAGGAGGTCGATTTCCCGTTGTTGATCTGACCGCAAAGTTGGACGAGAAGTCGTACATGGCCACCGCGGGACTTGTGAAAAACCTCGACTTGATCGTCACCTGCGATACTTCGGTAGCGCATTTGGCTGGGGCGTTGGGCGTGCCGATTTGGGTAGCCCTCCACTTCAACCCGGACTGGCGCTGGCTACTAAATCGTTCAGACAGTCCCTGGTATCCTACGATGCGTCTGTTCCGCCAAAGGGAGTACGGCGACTGGCCCGGAGTTTTTGCCCGCATGGCGGAGGAGCTTTCAAAACTGTGGCCCTGTGCAAGCGTGCGATAGGCAGCAAACTTGTCGTGTGTTAAATCGATGGGAGCAGCAATTTAGTTGGCTGCGAGCAACTTGCACACTCAATCTGTGGAACCATGAGCCGGAGTTTGGGAATTCTGTGTTATGACCCGTTGCTCTCTTGCCCACGGGCTGGAAGCTCGCCCTCCGCGGGCAAAGGCGATAATCTACTTTTCCACAACAGCGTTATGCCCGCCACTGTTATCGACTCCGCGCCCTGTTTGATGGCTTCGCTCATGAGAATAGGCGCAATCTCCCACAAGGAAACCCAACCACGCAGGTTTTGATCACTTCCTTCCACACGCGCCTGTTTCGGCTTTTCAATGCCATATCCTGAGCAGGCTTAAATGCTGCGTTGCGACATTGCCGCTGGCTTTGCGGTGGCGCGTTGCCGAAGAAGCAAAGCCAGGTTTTGTTTGGTCTCGGCGTTCTCCGGATCAAGCCGGAGTATATCACGCAGTACCTGTTCGGCAGCGGTCCAGTCCTTGCCTTCCTGCAAAAGAGCATGACTCAGCAAAACTCGAGGTTCCACAGCCCCTGGCCACCTCTGAATCGCGTCGGTCAACGACTGGCGGGCGGCAGTAAAATCCTTGCGGACCAAATGCAGGCGGGCGCGGAAACAACTGCCTGTCGGCGCGGGCAACGAAGCGTTTTGGAGGGATTGGACAAGCTCATCGAGATCCCCCAGCGCTCCTGTTGAAAATAAACGTCTGCCAACCCACGACACGCGGGCTCGTAATGGGGCCGGTCCGCCAGAGCGGCTTTCCATTGTTCTTCCGCATCACGAAGTTTGCCCAAGGCCAGGTAGGCCGTTGCCAGATTATGCCGCGCGATGTAGCCGGTTAGGCCAGTGTTGATGCTGGCGAAATGCGTTCCCACGGGCGTCTGCAGGCAGCGCTCCCAGCAAGCGGCAGCCTCGGCCACCTTACCCATCTCCTGCAATGCAACACCATGCTGGAACTGCAACTCGATGTCGTCGGCGAAAAGACCCAAACCCTCGCGGCAAGCTGCCAGCGACTCTGTCTTTTGACCCAGGGAACGGTGACACTGGGAAATCATGGCGTAAAGCTTGCGAACAATGGAATCTTCCAGCGCCGATTTGGCCAGGCTGCTGCGAAACATCTCCAGGGCCTCGGCTTTCCTGCCCAGTTCCTGGAAAACGCCACCAAGGTTGAACAACACAAACGGATGGCCAGGCTTGTCGGCATTTTCCAATTGCAGCAGCCGCAGGTCCCTTTGCAGTTTCCGTTGCCTCAAGGCAGTATCCTGGTAACCAGTGTGGTGAATCGCCACGTCGCTCCAGCGGACGTCGGCTTGCAGGTTGCGAAGCGCCGGCAAGATTTGCTCATGCACCCGAAACGTCCAGCGCACTTGTGGGTGGTTGCGAAACAAACGCAGATGATCTACCACAGTGGCGACGCCGTTACTGTCCGGCAGGCAAACGCATTTCATTACGTACCCGGCCAATTCGTCTGTAAGGTTTGCCAACAAACTGCGCAGCTTGCCTCGGTTTGCGGTGTCCAAGCGATCATCGGCGTCGAGCCAGAAAATCCACCGTCCCCGCGCATGGCGCAGACTTTCATTGCGGGCCGCGGCAAAATCATCGATCCACGGAAAGTCGAAAACTTTGGCGCCGCGCTCCAAGGCAATTTCCTTGGTTCGGTCCGTCGAACCGGTATCGACCACAATAATCTCATCCACCAAATCGGCAACCGACTCCAGACAGCCGGGTAGGTTGTGTTCTTCGTTGCGAACAATGACGCAAAGGGAAACACCCGGCTGCGCGGCATCATCGGCCACAGCGTCGAGAATCGTCTCCTTCAAACTCCCGTCTGAATTCTGCTGCCGAAGCGCGAAATGCTGGTGCCGGAGAATACGCAGGTTGTGCTGTGCCTCGCGGTTGGTGGGATCGAGGCCGAGCACATCGAGCAGAGCCTGCTGGGCCGCCGGCCAATCACTTTCTTCCTGCAAGAGGGCGTGGCTCAGCAGCGTACGGGGCAGCACCGCTTTGGGCGCCTCGGCAATGACCGTTTGAAACTTCGCCTTGGCCACCGTGAATTCTTTGCGGCTCAGGCAGGCCCGACCGCTGATGATCATAGCTTCAACTGCCGTCTGCGAATCGTTTTCCAAAGGTTGCAACACCTCCGCCAGTTCTGGCCAACGCCTGCTTTGCAGGTGCAAATTGGCCAGCTCGAATCGGGATGGCGCAAAGCTTGGAAACTCCGCGATGGCAACTCGCCATTGTTCCTCGGCGTCGTCCAACCGGCCCTGGTCGCGATAAACCTCCCCCAGGAAATGCCGCGTGCGATAACCATAAAGTCCGGCATCGACGCTCGTGAAGTGGTGCGGCGGGCGGCCTTGCAGGATGCGCTCCAGGCAAGCCGCGGCGCCGCCCAATTCCTTGCGGTCGCGATGGAGCAAGGCCTCCCAGAACAGCAGCTCGCCGTCGCCTGGAAATGCGGCCAAACCCGTGCGGCAAGCTTCCAACGCTTCGGCCTTTTGGCCTAATTGATAATGAGCGCGGGCGATCAAGGAATGCAGTTTGCGGACCAGCACGTCGTTTGGTTGAGCATTGCGCAGGCTGCCGCGAAACAAATCAAGGGCTTCGGCACTCTGGCTTTGGGTCAGACGTACGGCACCAAGGTTATAGAGGATGAAGGAATCGTTGGGCTGCTCCGCCCGCTCCAGCTCCAAAAGCCGCAAATTGCGGTCAACCTTCGGGCCCTGGACGCCGGCTTCGCTGAAGCCAACATGGTCGATCACAACATCGGTGATGCGCACATCGCCGCCCGAGCGGCGCACCGCTACCAGGATCTGTTCGTGGACACGGTACTGCCAACGGATGTCGGGGCGGTTGCGAAAGAGGCGGACCTGGTCGACTTGAGCCGCGGCGTGCGTGCCGGCTTCCAGCTTGGAGAATTGCCGCATGACAAAGGCAAGGTTTTCCTCTGGCAGGTTGGCAAAGAGCTGCCGCAGCCTTTGGCGGTTGCCGTCGTCGAGCCGCTCGTCGGCATCGAGCCAGAAAATCCATGGGCTGCTGGCGTGACGCAAGCATTCGTTGCGCCGCCGCGAAGCTATCCACCCAATCAAAATCAAAGACATGGGCCCCGGCTTGCCTGGCAATTTCTTTGGTTCGGTCGGAGGAGCCGGTATCGACCACGATTATCTCCTGGACCAAATCGACAACCGAGGCGAGACAATCCGCTAAGTGCTTTTCCTCGTTTTTTACGATCATGCACAAGGACACGCTCGGTTTTGCCGAGCTCCCTGGGCGAAGGAGCGGGCTAGTTAGCGGTGAGGCGACGCTTGCGTGCTGCGTGCCGACAACGTTTTCCGGCGGCTGCAGGCGGCGGATCGGCTCATTGCGGAGCTGAGCGAGCCTGGCTATTACGGAGTCCGCGGCACGGTCCCAGGAGAAGTTCTTGCAGATATGGGCCGCGGCCCTCTCGCCTTTGTCTCGTGCCTCCTCCGGATTTTCCACGACGTAGCGCAGATAAAAACGGAGCATCGCCAGGTCCGGCTCGGCCAGCCAGGGATAATCAACAGTTTCAGCGGATTCGAGGCGTTTGGCCTTAAAGCGGTGCAGGCGGGCGGGCAGCAGGTATGCGGTGCTCTCGTCGCAAAAGTCCAGGCAAGCGCCGTAGCCGGTGACAATGACCGGCAGACCGCAGGCCATCGCCTCGGCGATCGGCAGACCGAAGCCCTCGCCGCGGTAGGGGTGAACCAAGCAATCACAGCTCTGATACAGGCTGGCCATCTCCCCGGCGGAAAGATCGCGAGTGATGTATTCGATTTCAGGTGCCGATTGCGACTGGAGTGCCGTGATTTGCTTATCCGCCGTTTGGCCGAAGTAAAACGAACTGCCGCCAACATCCTTGATGACAAGACAGACATCGTCGGTGGCGGCGAAGGTCTCTGAGTACGCTCGTAACAGGATGTCGATGCCTTTGCGCTGGATCGTGCCGCCTACAAACAAAAACTTGAACCGTTTGTTGGTGCTGAAGGGAAACCGCTGATGTTGCTGCCGCAGCAGGGGCACATCCACTCCGTTGGGCACGACGTGGACGCGATCGGCGGCAACGCCACTGCGGATGAAGCAAGTCCGCACCCAGGAGGTCGGCACCCACACTTCATCTACCTTGGTTTGGAGATGCTCGATCCAGGTCTTGGGCAAGGCGCCGAATTCCCACGGTTGGATCAGGACCCAATGCCCGGCGGGAGGAGCGGTCCAGCACGGCGGCCATTGATGGCGAACATGGACGTCAGCCGGCTGGCGGTCAGAGCGGTGCAGAGCATCGGTCAGAACATCCGGCATGGACAAAATTGGGCCGACAGGGCGGGGACCATTGGTGGATCGCAAAGCGACCTGGCAGCCGCGCTCGATCAACCGCCAGCAAAGCTCCCGGTTGACCAGAGCGAGGGAGTGCAGCTCCTCGAAACCTCCTTCCCAAACGACGCGACAGCTTGCTTCGCCATCGCTTCCCCGGCGGTCTGTTGCCGGCAGGCCGCCAAGGCGCGGCGGCGCGAACCATGCGCCGCGCTCGATGATTGCGGGAGCAGACTGATGAAGCAAACCGTAATCCTGAGCGAGCCGATGCTGCGCGGGCCAGGACGCAGTTTCCCCATACACGCCGAAAAGGGCGGCGGCCGCAGGCACATCGAAGGGATTGTCGGCGACCGCCCGTTGCAAATGCGAACGCGCCGCGGTGAAATTGCCGGCCCGGGCCAAGGCGCAGCCAAGCGCGGCTTGTCCTGAAGGCAAATCGGGCCGGGCGGCGGCCGCCTCGTAATGATGAGCGAGGTCGCCGGTCATGCCGGCAAGGATCGTGTGCAAACGCCAGCGCAGCAAGGATCGTTTCGCCTCTTTCTCCTTACCTGGTTGGCCGGCATTGCTCCAGGCGGCGCGTTCCCATTCCACCCGGAAGCAATCGAACTCCGGGGGCAGGTGCGGCGAGTCCAGGACAGCCGACGACAATTCGGGCCGGCCCTCCAGGGATGCCAATGCGTGACGAGCCACCTCAACGGCGGACGGTTCTTGCCCGCCGTACATCAAGACCTCCGCCAGATTCAATTCCGCCATCAAATGAGCCGGATCGTAATGCAAAGCCTGGCGTAAATGGTCAACGACGCGGCGGCCGTCTTTGCCCCCGTTCGCAGCAGTGGAATGCCCAAGCACGACTGCCAAGGCGTGGTGGAGCGTCGCGGAGCGAGGATGCAAATTGAGCTCTTGCTCAATAGCGCCGGCCAGCGCAGGGTCGGCACCCGACGGCTGGTGCAACATCTGCCAAGTGCGCATGAGGAGACGGTCATCGCTCGCCATCGACTCGAAAACCCGCCGCTGCGGCGTGGCCGATTCGAGGTCCAACGATGCGACGGCACTATCCCACAAAGTGCTGAAACCGTAACGCTGAGCCCGGCGGCGACCTGCTTCGGCGACAGCCCGGCGTTCGTCTTCATGCACCAGGTAGTGTTCAAGGAGCGATTCCAGGTTATCGCTGTCGTAGGCGATGAACTCACTGGCGGGTTGAAAAAATGTACCGATTTCGACGTTGTCTGCTTCCTGGAAAAGCAAGGCGCCGGCCGCGGTGGCTTCGATGGCCCGGCTGTTGCACTCGCCGCGAATGCCCCGGTTGAAAACAATGCGAGCGCGGCCCAACAGTCGGCGGTAATCCTCGCCAAAAACACAGGTGGTAACCATCACCCGCCAACGGGGCGCCAATTGCGTCAGCCTGGCAAGCCACGGCGTTCTTTCACGTTGAATTGCCTGGTGGCAATTGCCAATGAACAGTATATCAATGTCCCGTTCGGTTGCGTCCAGCGGCGATTCAAAAAAGCAGCGCCGGCAGCCGTAGATGTTGGCAACGCGAGCATGGGTGATGCCGATGCGGCCCAGTGCTGACACGCCCAGCGTATCGGTAAGCACACGGTCGCATAGGGGCAGACAGCGGCGGTAGTAATGCCACAGGAGATTCCAGTCGCCGGCCAAACCGACAATGGGCACGGGAGTGGACCATAGGCCCAAAGGAATATCCCGGTAGGGAAAGTAAAGGGCGACGAAATCGGGACGCCAGCTGCCGGGCAGCTGGACACAAACATCGTCCCAGGAGGCATCTGGAGCGATGGTCAGGTCCGCGCCGTCTCGGCAGTCAAAAGCCAGGCAATCACCGCGATGGCGAGGCTCATTCAGGTATTGATCGGCAAAATGCGCATTGACCGGGCCGAAGAGATAGCGGCAAGCCATGGGTCGCCCTCCTGCGTAGTGCGTTTTGCAACCATGAACAACCGGGAGCTTATCATCAGCAATCGAGGTCCGCTCGGCAAGAGGTCGTGCCAAAAACAATCCAGGTTCGTGGCTGGCCGGCTCATCCCCAGCGCTTCGTTAGCCAGCGCCTTCACAGAGATTTCACAAGAATTCTTTTCCAAACAAAATCTACGAATTTTTGATACTGCGCGGTGACTGCGCGAAGAATTCCCCGTAATAACCGAGGAATTTTCACTTCCAAAAAATCTGGAAATTTTTCCGGATTTTTCTTGCAAAGCGCGGATCAGCTTCATACGATTGCGAAGAGTTAGAGCTCCGGGCCGTGCGCTTTGGTGCAGAGGAGTGCGATCATGTGGCTCAATGCTCAGGTTGTTGAGGCCGTTTTGGCCGACCCGCTATTTTTCATCGCTATTCTTCGGGGCTGTGCCCCAAGTGTTGCTAGCTGACTGTGCGCTTTTTCAAGGCGCGGCGTCAGCCCAGTAATGCCTTAGTCCTGTCGTTGTTGCATGCTCCGGCATGCGCTGTTTTTGCGCAGCGGGTGATTGCCGCGTTGCGCCCCTACTGTGCCGTCGGAACAAGCGTGTAGCTGCTTTTGGTCTTCTTCCCTTTTTTGCTGGCTGCAAGGAGTCGACGTCATGAAGCTCTCTTCATTTTCCCGAAAGGTCATTCAGAGGCTGGGCAAGACCCGGTTTTGCCAAAGTCTCTATGTTCTATATGCCTCGAGCAACCAACGGCTGAAGGTGCTGCGCAAGCACCTGGCCGCGTGGCGGCAGCGCAGCGCGTTGAAGCGGCTTTCGTTCCGTCCCAGTCTTGAGGTGCTGGAGGTGCGCTACGTGCCTACAGGCCTTTTGGTCAATTCGCTGACGCAAGAGCCAGGTGGCTTCAAGGCCATTTTCAACGAGGCGATCAATCCCTCTCCGATCAATCTCTATGACTACGGCAGCACCTTTGGCCCCGCCGACGTGACCGTGCAGGGACCGTCGCCCTCCACCAGCTACATCAACGGCTCGCTGTTCATTGATCCCAGCGACCAAACAATCACCTTCCTCAAAGGCGGCAGCGGCAGCAGCGGCCAGATGGCGGCAGGCACTTACAGCGTCACGTTCCGCAGCGCCTCCAACGGCTTCGAGGATATGTCCGGCAATCTGCTCGACAGCGGCAGCAATTACACGGCCAACCTAATCATCTCGAGCTCCTCGGCAGTCATTGTCGGCATTCCTTCCTTCGCCCGCGGCCCCAACGCCAGCGCCAACATCAATCTCCCCAACACGGCCAGCAACTATATTCCCATCACGCTGTACAGCAACGGCTCGTCGACAACCTCGGGCCAGTTCGTTTTGCAGTACAATTCGAGCTTGCTGTCCCTCACTGGCGCTAGCGTCAATACCGCGCTGAGCGGGGTTACTTTCACGCTCGATCCCAAATCGCAACCGGGCGACGCCGTCATTGATTTCTCCAGCACCAGCGCCCTGGCCAGCGGGACGGTCCGCCTGGGCGGCCTGATTGCCCAGGTGCCCAACACGGCACCTTATGCCGAGGTCCAGCTGCTGCACTGGAGCAGCCTGACGCTAAACGGCGGCGCCGTAGGCGCCACCAACCAGGACGCCATTCAAGTGGTGGCTTATTTTGGCGACGCCGACGGCAACGGGACTTACAGCGGCACCGACGCAACGATGATAAGCAATGTTTCCGTCGCTTTTGACACAGGTTTTGCCGCCTACCCAACAGTAGCGCCTGTCATCATTGCCGGTCTGGATGGCAGCACTAGCGTGGACGGCGCCGACGTGACGCTTATGAATGAATACGTTGATACCCCCTACAACAGCCATATCCCGCACACGCCCTCCGCCACGCATTTCGTCGTCACCGGCCCTTCTCCCGCAGCCGAGGACGACGGGGCGTCCTTCACGATCACGGTCGAGGCGCTGGATCAGTTCAATCACGTGCAGATGTACTACTCGGGCACGGTAGAGTTCCTGAGCAGCGATCCCAGCGCCACCCTGCCCGGCAACTACACCTTCGTCAGCAGCGACCTGGGTTACCACACCTTTACCAACGACTTCGCCCTGGCCACCGGGGGTCCGCAAACCTTGACCGCGGTCGACACGGTCACCGCCAGCGTCACCGGCAACATCACGGTCGATGTCTTGGACGCTGTTTTCGCCTTCGCGCGCACCAATGACCCCGGGCAAAGCACCACGGTGCCGATCGGCGCGGGCGACGCCGCAGTCCTGCCCGGCACCGGCAGCCTGCTGCTCAGTGAGCCGCTCAGTCTGAACGTCACCCCCGACACGCCCGTGCTGGGAGGGGCGCCGGCACTGGTCTACAACTCGGACACGGTCGATGTAAAGCCGATCATCGAATTGGTTTACAGCACCAACCCGGGCGGCAGCGTGCCCAGCAACCTGCTCGCCAAATTGAACTGGAACAGCGGCGGCTACCCCGCCACCTGGACGACCTTTTCCACCAGCGGACACAGCGCCGGCGATACCTATGACCTGGCCCTGCCGGTCGCCACGGCCATGACCACGGGCTACTATCCGTTCACGGCGGAGATCGAAGACCCCAGCAGCGGCACCTACACTTACTCCTCCGACGTCGCGGTCGTCGCCCAGGGCAGCGGCGACCCATTCGGCCAGGGCTGGTCGTTGGCAGGCGTAGAGCAGCTGGTTTCCGTCACCGGCGGCGCGCTGCTGGTGGACAATTCCACTGGCTCGGTGCGCTTCTTCTCCTTGAGCGGCAGCACCTACACCAGCCCCCTCAACGACTTCGGCACGCTGACCTACAGCGGCGGCACTTATACCTATACCGCGCCCGATCAGACCCAGTGGACCTTCGCCAGCAACGGCAACCTGTCCACCATCGTCGACTCCGACGGCCTGACGCGCACCTTCAGCTACAACGGCAGCGGTTTGCTCACCCTCATCAACGATCCCGACGGCTCGACGGCGACCTTCACCTACAGCAGCGGCCTGCTCAGCACCATTGCGGAACCGGGCTCGCGCACCGTGACCGTCACCATGAGCAGCGGCGACCTGGCTTCCATTACCAATCCCGACGGCGGCGTGCTCAGCTTCACCTACAACGGCAGCAACCAGCTCACCAACGAGCACTTCGCGCCGATGGGGACGGTGACCTACGGCTACGGCAGCAATGGCACCTTGACCACGGTAGCCCTCGACGCGGCGAGCGTCTGGACGGTCGGAGCGGCCGACACGCCGGGGTTGGCCACCTCGCCGGCGGCCGATTTCTCCAGCGCTGTGGGCGTCATCACCGATCCGCTGGGCCACGCCGCCACTTACACTTTGGACCCGCTGGGCCGCGAGACCCAGCTGCAAACTCCCAACGGCGGCACCGGCGTGCTCACCGAGACCTGGAACCTCTACCCAGGCACCGGTTTGGTACTTGCCAACACCGATCCGCTCGGCAATGTGACTGCCTACCAGTACGACGCTCGCGGCAACACCAAGGCGAACTTCTATCCCAACGGCACCGAAACCAGCGCCACTTACAACGGCTTCGCCGAGCCGACCACGGTCGACGATCAGCGCGGCAACCTCACCACCAACACCTACAACGGGACCACCGGAGACCTGCTCACCACCACCGACCCGCTCGGCGATGTGACCACTTTTACCTGGAACACCGGCACTTACAGCGGCCTGGTGCAATCGGTTGAAAACGCCCTCGACAATTACACGACCTACACCTACTACGCCAGCGGCAGCTATCCCCGGCTGTTGTTGTCCGTGACCGCCCCGCTGCTGGAGACGACGACCTACTATTATGACGCCTCCGGCAACATCACCGGCATCAAAGATCCCCTCGGCCGCAACACCACGACCACCTACGACGCCATGCGCCGCGTCACCAGCGTCACCCAGCCGGCCGTCACCACCACGACCACCCTTTACAATGTCAACGGCAATGTAACCGAGACGGTCGACGCCAACGGCAACGAAACTACCTACGCCTACGACGCCCTGGGCCGCGAGACCGCCATGACCACCGCCGTCGGCAGCTCGGTGGCTGCGACCACGCAGTACCTCTACGACGCCGACAGCAACGTCACTCAGACCGCCGACCCATTGGGAAGGGTGACCAGGAACTATTACGACAGCCTCAACCGAGTGACCCAGACCATCAAAGGTTACGGCACGGCGGCGCCCTCCACAACCACCAACTTCTACGACGCCGACGGCAACATCACGCAGACCACCACCGCGGTGACCAGCGTGGAGTCCAGCTTGACTCAACCGTCAGGCTCACCTATCAGCGAAGGTTTTGCGCCTTATGTCGTTGCAACTGGAGACTTAAATGGTGACGGAAAGAGCGACTTGGTGCTTGCAGACTATGCGAGCAATAATTTCGTAGTCCTTCTCAGCAACGGCAACGGCACATTTGCTGCCAGCACTAACACCACACTGACCGATGACGCCTATGGCCTGGCGATTGGTGATTTCAACGGCGATGGCAACGGGGATCTGGCCGTTCCGAACAATTCTGGCAGTACCGTGAGCGTGCTTCTTGGCAACGGCAACGGCACTTTCGGAGCCCCAACCAACTATACCTTTAGCACCCCGCCCGATAACGTTATTGCGGCCGATTTCACCGGCAATGGGATACTGGATTTGGCAGTAACCTGTGGAGACTTTTTCACCGCCGGCAGCGTCAACATTCTTCTTGGCAACGGCAATGGCACGTTTCAGACGCCGATCAGTTATGCCGTAGGTTCTGGCCCGTGCTATTTGGCTGCGGGCGAGCTCACCAACAACGGCATCCCCGATTTGGTGGTCAGCAATTACTACAGCGGTACCGTGAGCGTCTTGTTGGGCAACGGCAATGGCACCTTCCAAGGCGCCACGAATTATGCTGTGGGCAGCGGCCCTGCGCAACTCGTGCTAGCTGACTTTATTCAGGGTGGCAACTTGGATTTGGCCGTCAGCAACTTTTCCAGCAGCTCGATCAGCGTAATGCTGGGCAATGGCAATGGCACCTTTGGCGCGGTAAGCAACATTTCATTAAGCAATGCTCCGTTTGGGCTCGCCGCAGTGCAATTGACCGGCCAGAACAATGTCGATTTGGTAGCGGCAGAAGAGTTTTACGGCACTGTGTTATTGCTTGGCAACGGTAACGGCACTTTTGGTAGTCCCTCAACCCTGGCCACAGATGGCGGCGCACGCACCATTGCCGTGGGAGATTTCACCGGCAATGGTGCCAGTGACATCGCAGTGGCCAATTCCTCGTCGGACAACGTAACGATTCTCTTGCAAAGCTTGACTACCACCACCACCACCACCACATACGTTTACGACGCCCTCAATCGTCTGATTTCCACCACCAACGGCGATGGCGACATCAGCACCGCCATGTACGACGCGGGCGGCAACGTCACCGGCACCATGAACGGCCTGGGACAATTGACCTATTACCGGGTCGATCCCCTCGACCGCGTCAGCGTGACCATCGACCCGACCGGGGGCATCACCACCGCCTTGTTCGACAAAGTTGGCAACGTCACCGAGACCATTGACGGCGACGGCAACCTCACCACCTACTCTTACAGCGCCAACAACCTGCTGCTTTCGACAACGCGCGGGGCGGGAAAGCGCCGTCGCACTGACCACCACCGAAACCTACGACGCCGCTGGCGAACTGCAAACGTCGACCGACGGGGCCGGCAACGTGACCTCGTACCTGTACGACGGCAACGGCCGCGCCACGGAGATCATCTATCCGGCCGCCGGCGTGGCCAACGCCACTTCGACCGTCACCATGCTCTACGATGGCCTCGGCCAAGTCACCAGCGAGACCAATCAAATCGGCACCCTGACCACCTTCGCCTATGACGCCAACAACCGGCTCATCGGCACCACGGTCGGGGCCGGCACGGGATCGCCGCAGGAAACTTCCTATGCTTACGACCTGGTGGGCAACCAGATCAGCGTCGGCGCCGCAGGCGCATTCGTCACCACCCTGTACAATGCGCAAAACCGTGTTACTGGCACGATCAACGCCGAGGGCAACCTCACCACCTATCTTTACGATCTGCGCGGCCTGACCACCGAGATAATCATGCCCAGCGGCCTGGCCACGACCTATGCCTACGACGCCGCCGGCCAGCTGATCTCCACCACGGTGGGCGCCGGCACGGCTTCCGCCGAGACCACCACCAATTACTACAGCGCCGCCGGCCTGGTGACCGGCACCGCCGACGGCCTGGGCAACCTCACCCAATACGAGCTGGACGGCCTGGGCCGGGCCACGGTCACCATCACTCCGCTCACCTCGGGCACCTCGAGCACGGTCACCACCCTGTACGACACCGCCGGCAACGTCACCGAGGTCATCGATGCCGACAATAACACCACCACCTATCTCTATGACGCCCTCAACCGCGTCACCAGCCAGACGCAGGAATTGGGCTCCGGTTACTCGACCACCACCTTCGCCTACAACAGCCAGGGGCTGCTGTCCTCCCAGACGGATGCCCTTGGCCGGAGGGAGACTTTCGATTATGATGCGCTGGGCCGGATGACCGCCCAATACTGGTATAACGCCAGCGGCACCTTAACCGAGACCTTTACCTCGACCTACGACGCCGCCGGCGATCTGCTGACCGCCACCAACAACGCGGGCACGTATACCATGCAATATGACGCCTTGAGTCAGGTGACCGCCGTCGCCGAGCCCTACGGCGTGGCCCTGTCGTTCGGCTACGACAGCGTGGGCAACCGCACCTCGGTTAAGGACTACGAAACCGTCGGCGGCACCCTGACCGCGGGTTTCAGCATCTACTCGACCTACGACGGCTCCAACCGGCTGTCCTCGATCACCGCCTACGGCGGCGGAGGCTATGAAGCTGGAGTCGACCTCACCTACACACCAGACAGTCAGATTTCTACGGAAACGCGCTACGGCTATTCAAGCGGCGTGGTCCAGGTCGGCAGCACCTCGTTTGTCTACGACGCCCTCGACCGCGTCACCGCCTTCGACTATTACTACGGCAGCGGCTCGCCCCTGGGCTCTATCGCTTACAGCTACGACAGCGCCAACAACGTGACCAGCGAGACCGACAATGGCGCCACTCCGACCAGCTACAGCTACAATAAGTCCAACGAGCTGACGCAGGGCGGCGCCACCACCTATGCCTATGACGCCCAGGGCAACCGGACGCAGGCAGGCACGTTTACCTACAGCACCCCGAATTCCGGCAACGAGCTGAGCAACGACGGCACCTGGACCTACCTCTACGACGCGGCCGGCAACATCACCGAAAAGTACGACGGCACCGACACCTGGACGTACAGCTACGACAACGCCAATCACATGCTGACGGCCAAAGAGGAGCTCACCACCACCAGCGCAACTCTGGCTCAGGCGACCTACACATACGATTATTTCGGAAATTTGTTGCAAGAGACGTATTACACCACCGCCATTGCGACGGCGACGGTCGAGTATGCCTACGACGGCTGGAATCCCGCGGACAAGACGTTTGAAGCCTGGGCCATGCTCAACAGCAGTAATCAGCTGACCGCGCGGTTTGTGCGCGGCGACCAAACCGATCAATTGTTCGCCAGCATAAGCAGTGGCACGCCTTCATGGATTCTGCAGGACCGGCTGGGCTCGACGCGATTTGTGGCGGACAACAACGGCACGTCCGTCGACGCGACATACACGTACGATGCTTATGGCAACCTGACCACGACCGCGCCGACCGCGCCGACTTATCTGTGGACGGGGCAGCTGTACGACCCAGCCACGGCGCTTTATTACGAACGAGCCCGCTTTTACGATCCGGAAACCGGCCGCTGGACGACCCAAGACCCGTTGGGCTTAGCTGCAGGCGACAGCGACCTGTATCGCTATGTAAATAATGCACCAACAAATCATACCGATCCTACTGGGTTGGACCCTGGCGAAGGTGGACCGAAGATATTTCAAACAGCTAACTCATGGTTAGATGGTGCGTTATCGCCTAATACTTATAGGAGCTCGGTGGGCGCGCTCATTCTTAACAATGACCCCTTGCAGTATACGTTCGATCTTCCGGGCCTAGCCACGCAAACCTTTTCCGTCATTAACGCAGAGGATCTAAGTTTACAGAGTATCACCGTGACTTCCGAAACCACTTTTAATTTCGGTGATACTATATTTGGCAATATCACGGCGTCAATTTCGAGTGCACATGGCACAATTAACTCAACTAGCGTCCATGCCGCTGGCACCACGACATTGGCAACTTCCAACTTCAATGCCAACGCAACTTTCACTTTTGACAGCTTAGGCCTTAATTCCACTTTGACAGCGGCAATAGATGGATCAGGCCAAATAGGCCCCTTTGCCGGGAGGTTTGCCGCTACCTTAACGGAGCAAAACAACGGAAACCACACTACCAACAACTTTGCTGCAAATGGCACATTGACTGGGCCGGGTTTCGATATCGTCGGATCACTAGGCACGGGGCCGAATGGCAACATATGGGGATTGCAGGCAACTGCGGCTCTTGGCAATAATGTTAGCGCAACGGCCAATCTAGGTCCTCAGTTTGGCAATAGTATCATTCTAAACTATCAACCCACCAGCTACATAAATATCGGCGCTGGCGCCAATCTCAATCGGGATTTTGTCCCCACTGGATTCGTTTTTGGCGTGGAGCTTAAATTTTGATAACAATGTACCTATGAATTCCCTGAGATCGATGAGTGGCCGACAGGTTTGTGGTCGCACTTGTGTTGCCACATTTCCGCTTTAAGGTTTGTGCCTTGAAAAAGCCCCGTTACCTGTGCCGGACCGAATTGTGGTCGCACATTTTCCCAAATTAACCCTGTATGAATTTTGCCTTGAAAAAGCCCCGTTTCCCGAATTCCTGAAAGTTTTGGAGAAGGACGTCCCGGGCCGAATTCTGAGCGCACGTGTAGCCAAAATAATGCTGTAGGCAGCGTGAGTTTTGGCCTGCGGGAGGCATCTTTTGTGCCGGTCCGAATTCTGGTCGCACTTTTTGCCAAATTAACGCTGTACGACTTTCGCATTGAATACGTTCCTTTTCCCGAATTCCTGAAAGTTTTGGAGAAGGTTGCCCCGAGCCGAATTCTGCTCGCACTTGTAGCCAAAATAAAACTGTACGCCGGGTCGATTTTGGCCGGTTGGAGGCATGCTTTCCCGAATTCCTGAGAGTATGGCAGAACAACGCCGCGACGGGTTTGGCCGAATGGACAAACCCGTCGCGGCGTTGAGATGGCTGCGGCTGAGCGGAAGATCCTGACTGCCGCCGCCTACTCGCTTTTGGCCTGTCGCGCTTCATGCTGGTTGAGCCAGCGTGTGAGCAGCCCGACGGCGGCAACGAAGTCGTAACCCAACGTGATGAGCAGGTCGATATTATTCAGGTTTTGCTGGCAGCTAAAGTGTGCCGGACCGAATTCTGATCGCACATTTTCCCAAAATAACCCTGTATGAATTTTGCCTTGAAAACGCCCCGTTTCCCGAATTCCTGAAAGTTTTGGAGAAGCTGCCCCGAGCCGAATTCTGCTCGCACATGTAGCCGAATGAACGCTGTACGCTGTGCGGATTTTGTCCTGGTGGAATCATTCTTCCCGAATTCCTGAGAGTTTTGGAGAATACACGCGCGACGGGTCTGGCCGAATGGACAAACCCGTCGCGGATGGTTGCGATGTCTGCGGTTAAGCGGATGCACGTGGCTGCCGCCTACGTGCTTTTGGCCTGTTGCCCTTCGTACTGCTTGAGCCAGCGTTTGAGCAGCCCGACGGCGGCGACGAAGTCGTAGCCGACCGTGATGAGCAAGTCGATATTGTTGAGGTTTTGCTGGCAGCTGAAGCAGTGCGCCAGATTATTTCGCGGGTTGACGGTGGCCCGCTGTTCGCCGCAGTTGGGGCAGACGAAGCGGAAATAGCCCTCGCTCATTTTGGCCGGCGGCCCCTCGCGGCCGAGCAGGCCAATGGTGACGTGCATGGGCAAATCGTTGCGAAGGCGGCGCAGCAGATCGGCGGTGATCATGGTGGTTCTCCGTGGTTGGTGAGACGACAAAGGGGTCAGGACCCTTTTGCCGGAACGGCCCGAAGGGTGCTTCGCACAAAAGGGTCCTGACCCCTTTGTCGTCTCGAGAAGTCGGTAAGGTCTGCTTCCTTTTGCCAGTGGGGTTGCATCAGGACGCGGTTGACGTTGTCGATGTCGATGGTTTTATTGGCGCTGCGGACGCCTTCGATCAGGCAGCCCACGCACAGATTGCGGGCCTTGCGTAAGACGCCGTCGGCACAGCGGACGATCAGGTCCAGGGCGTTGCGGGTGAAAGTGTTGTGGCCCAGGCCGGCCCGGTCGAGCTGGCGCAGCAGGAAGTCGCGCATGGCGTCAGGGCCCAGGCGCTTGGTAATGACCGAATAGGTCACGCGGTTTTTGATGTCCTGGTTGACGCCCAGGTCCAGGGCCGCCAGCAGGCTGGGCTGGCCGATCAGGACCAGATTGTGGTTTTTGGGGAAGTCCTCGAAGAGCAGGCGCAGCTTGCGGAGGTTGGCCAGGTCCATGAGGTGGGCGTCGTCGAGGATGGTGGTCAGCGCTTTGCCGGCGTGGTTGAGGCTGAAGGCCTGCTCGATGAGCCGGCGTTCGCACTTGAAAGCATTGCTTTCGAACTCGACGCGGCAGGCCTCGCAGAGGATTTTGACGGTGTTGGTGTAGGTGTGCAAAGTGCGGCCGACGCAGGCGACCAGGTGCTGGTTTTCGGGAAGGCGCTGCAGCGACTGCTTGATCACCGTCTTGCCGCTGCCGGGAACGCCGAGTACCAAGCAGAGTCCGCCCTGCTGACAATGGACCTTCAGCGTGTCGTGAATCTCCTGCTGGCCGGGCAAGAGTTCGAGTTCGCGGGCGTCGAAGGGGTTTTGAGTCAGCCCATAGAAGGCGCGGATCATGGCTGCTCCTTTCGGCGTGAAAGTCCGTTGGCGACGGCGTCGAGCAAACGGGCCTGGCCCATGCGTTGTCCCTTGTGATAGATGACGACGGCGATACTGCCCTCGCGGCGGCGATCATGGCGAAGCTGAATTTCCTTGTCGCGCAGGTCGACGGGGGTTTCGTAACGCCGGCTGGCGAAGCTGAAGGTGTTGTCTTTTTTGACCTTTCTGTCGGCCTCGGCGTAGAAGAGTTCGTCGCTATGTTCGGAGGGCGGCAGGAAGCGGACGCGGGCCAGGTCGATGCCGAAGCGGTCGATGGGCTTCATGCCGAGGGCGTCGTGGGCCGTGCCGTTATAATCGTTTTCGACCCACTGAGTGAACTGGCGGTTGAGCGCTTCCAGGGAAGAGAGGTCGAGCTGGCGGACGAGGAATTGATCGCGGACGCGCCGGAAAAACCTCTCGATTTTTCCTTTGGCGGCGGCGTCGCGGACGGCGGTGTGGCGGAGGATGCAGCCGACGCGGGCGCAGATGAGGGTGATTTCCTGGCAGCAGTAGATCGAGCCGTTGTCGACGAGCAGTTGTTCGGGGACGCCGCGTTTGTAGAAGGCGGCGCGGATGGCCTGCACGAGGGTATCGACGTTTTCCTCGAAGAAGAATTCGCCGTGGCACAGGACGCGGCTGGCGTCGTCGATGAAGGCGATGAGCTTGGCCTGCTTGCGGGCGGCGCCTGACACGCCGGTGTCAACGTGGGGGCCGAACATGGTGTCGGCCTGCCAGAGCTGGTTGGCGAATTTCATGCTGAAGGCCAGGCGTTTTTTGTCGTTGTGGTCTTCCGGCGCGAGCAGGTTAAACTCGCGCATGAAGCGGTAGAAGGTGGTTTGGGCGATGCGCTCGGCCTGGAGCAGGCCTTGCTCGATGCAGAAGCGATAGAGAGCGCGTTTGTTGCCGCAGTGGTGGTGGAAGTGGGGTTTGGCGGCGTTCAACGCTTCGAGCAGTTCCTCGGGCGTGACCTTGCGTGGTTGGCCCTTGTCCTTGCGGGTGTGATTGGTCATGCTGGTGATGCCGTGGTTTTTGTAGCGGTAGAACCAGGTTTGGATGGTGCGCCAGGTGAAGCAGCGCGAATTGCCCTCTTCGTCGAGGAAGGTCATGGCGGCGACGTTGAGGGTGCGCTGGTGGCGGGTGCGTCCCGGGGCGGTGTCGATGGCGCCCAGGACGCGCATCTTCAAATAGACCGAAGGTTGTTTCATGAGGGTTTCTCCTTGGTTGCGGAATGTGCCGGTCGAAGGATGATTCAAGCAAAGGTTCGCAAGCGTGACGACGACAGCTTGCGTTGTTGGCTATTTGGGAATTTTTGGCGGCGGCCGCTGGCGGCCGGGTGCGCTGAGAATTCGGTGTCGGTTGGCGGGGAGGTGGGGTGGTTGGCAAGCCGCCGGCGCCTTGCCGCCGCGGCGCGGACGGCGCCTTTTGGGTCTTGAGGGGCCATGCCGGAGTCATCGACAGGGGACCGCCTGGGGTGGGATCGGAAAAGATCGAAAAAGACCGGAGAATCGGCCTAGATGAAGAAGGTCCGCAGCGTATGTTGGAAGGTGGTGATCGGGCAGTCGGCCTGAGGAAAGGCGACATGCAGATGAGCGAGGACGTGTGCCGCGGTCCGGTGCGGGGCAACGGCGGGTGGCTGCGGTGGCGGGCAGCGCGTGGACAGTGCTGTGCGGAGTTTGGATTGGGCCAGGTTGAATCGTTGCCAAACGCGCGTGCCAGGAGCGGTCGCTGAGATGGCAGTGGGCGCCCCGGACAGCGGCGGCAAGGGAGCCGGCGACGGCGAGTTGCAGGAAGCGCCAAAGGCAGCCGGTGGTGAGGCTGAGCCGTCTGATTTTGTCGGCGCACCAGACACTGAAGGTGCGACCGCACCCGGTGCGGGCCTGGCGATTGCTGCAAAAGACGCAGTCAGGCGCGGAGGGTTTTTTGGCGGGGGTTTTGGTCGTCAAAACCGAACAGACAGCCATGGCGATTGAGGGTGCCGACGACCTGGCAATGCGGGCAGGGCGTTTGCTTGAGCCGCTGGGTAAGCGCCGTCCATTCGCCATCGTCCCGGCAAAACCATCGGTCGTGGGTCATGAGTCGGCGCATCCCCGCAAATCAAACTCTACGCCACGGAGAAAAAAGCGGGGTAGAGGCGGGGTACGATGGATATCTTGGAGCGGGGTGGCGAGGTGCGAGGTGCGAGGTGCGGGGTATTAAATCGTGGAAGGGTCCGTTTACCGAATTCCTGGTGTAATCAACATGCCGCAACCGGATGACATTTCGGCAACCATGCGGCTGAAATGCGATCGGAGCGGGGTAAGGGACAACTGAGGTGGCAGTTGGCAGCGCGGATCGCGGTGAGGAAGCAGCCGGCGGCGGCAATTTGGAGGAAGCGCCAAAGACAGCCAGTGGTCAGGCTGAGCCGCCGGATTTTTTCGGCGCACCAGACGCTGAAGGTCCGGCCGCAACCCGGGCGAGCATTGCGGTTGCTGCAAAAGATGCGGCGAGCGCGCACGGTTTTGCGACGGGGGGAGGTTTGGTCAAAGCCGCGTAAAAAGCCGTGACGAATGAGGGTGCCGTCCGCTCGGCAATGGGGACAGGGCGTCTGTTTGAGTCGCTGGGCCAGGGCGTTCCATTCCTGCTCGCTGCGGCAAAACCATTGCGCGTCGGCCACTTGGATTGGACCTTCCCGAAAATCGTGATTTTACCGAATTGGGGAAGCGGCGGGGTAGAAGCGGGGTACGATTAACATCTTGGAGCGGGGTGCGAGGTGCGGGGTGCGAGGTAAGATTCCTGGGCGGCCTTTGCCAAATTGTCCGTGTAATAAACAACTGGCAATCGGATGACAATTCGGCAAATTTCGCCGTACAATGCGATCAGAGCGAGGTAAAGGACAGAGCGGGGTGCGAGGTGCGGGGTGCGAGGTAAGATTCCTGGGCGGCCTTTGCCAAATTGTCCGTGTAATAAACAACTGGCAATCGGATGACAATTCGGCAAATTTCGCCGTACAATGCGATCAGAGCGAGGTAAAGGACAGTACCCGAATTCCCCAAAATTGCCGCAATGATAGCTCAAAAAGAATTCTGATCGCGCATTGAACCAAAACAACGCAGCACGCTGTCCCGAGAGAGTTTTGGAACACTGGTGCGTGCAGGGTTAGGGTGATTGGGCAAACTGGCGCCTTGCGTAATTCGTGAAGTGGGTCACCGCACAAACGCTCAACCGGAAACAAATAGGACTTACCTACCGCCCAATTTGACATAGAGCTGGCCTTTACAACAATGCGCTGTTTTGGTCTAACCGACTCTATTGCAGGTGTTCTGCTCCGTCCGTCTCTATTCCCATGGAGGCTATAACAGTGCGCATTTTTTTTGTCGTCATCATCCTTATGTTTTTCTGCGCTGCTGACTTGAAAGCTTTTGGCGTAGACCTTAAGAAACTCCGCAATGCGGTCGAATTGCCCATTGTAAATGTGCCGCAAGAATTCACCGTGGCAAGCGGTTTTCGTTTTGCAGACATCGACAACAATGCCGAAATCGCAATGCGCGAAGGCGCATTGACTGGGACCGCCACCGACGCCAATCTTCTCATGGAAATCAGTGCATGTCACATTAGAGCCGGTAATAAGACGCTTGCACAAAAAAACCTCCAAAGTGCGATTAATCTCTTCGACAAACAAATCACTGCAAATCCGCGCGATCCAAAGCCGTGGATTTGCAAGGGCTATGCGTATCGGGAATTGGAGGCTTTCGAAGAAGCGGACCAATGCTACCGCAAAGCCATGGAGGTTGCTCCGGATGTTGGCACTGTATGGTCCCGCTTCGGGGCCTACCTTGAAGCGCGCGCTGACACAATCGCTGCTGCATAATGTTAGCGGTAGACTTTCACCGCCACCAAGCCTAGAAGCTATGGTCCGTTTAGTTTCAGCAGGCAAAGTGACAAAAGTTGAAGCGGAAGTTGCTGATAAATTCTTGGCGGCAGCGCTCGTATGCCACGATAAGGCAGTTGAGTTGTCGCCCAAAGAAGCCGAGGTCTACATTGCTAGGGCAAGTTGCCGGACCTCTGCAGCTCTATGGGGCAAGTTGATTCACACAATTTTGCATCCCGAAACCCCGCCGCTCGCCGTGAATTCAACCGAGGTGTTAAACGACCTTTATTACGCTGCCCGTCTCGCACCCGATAATATCCAAGTGGTTGGCACAGCAGCGGCGATGGTTCTCATGAGCTTCAATAACGACGCACATGTCGCAATGCCTTTAGCCGCTGACCCTTTGCGCCAACTTCCGCAAGATTTGGAAGAACGAATTGTACCAATGTTCAGATTATTGGAAGATGCGGCTCGATGCCCGGACTCCTGCCGCGCGTCTGACGCTTCAGGTATTCTTGGCTACTTGTTTTTCTTGAAGGGCAACCAAGACAAAGCCATCGTCCATTATTCCCGAGCCGTCGAACTTGACCCCAACCGGGATGTCGCATGGGACATGCTGGCTTGGATTGTAGCAGCAACAAAAGACAAGGAGTCACTCATTCGCGTTTGCGAACGCCGCATTTCAGTTCACCCCACAGCCCGTGGTTATTTTCTCCTCGCCAAATCGTATTTGGGCGCTGCTCGCTTTGATAGTGCTGAGACTGCGATGCGCACAGGGGCAAAACTTGCTCCCCTGGACTACAACACAGCCATGGGCCTTGCTGTTTTGCTGCTGAACCGGGCTGACAGCAAGGATGTTCTGGCCGAGGCACATGAACAGTATAAAAAGTCAGTCAAATTGTTGAACATCGAGGTGGCTGCACCCAGTCAAAGGGCGGAGATGCTAGTTGTCGGGGGGGTATTGGCTGCTCAATCTGGCGACATGGAACATGCGGCCCAACTTGTAAGGGAAGCCGTGGAACTGGATCGAAACATGTACACGCTGAACATTATGACTTTATTGATAAGTCGCTAATTGCCCGAGCCAAATACAATCCATGGCATTATGCTGCACTTTCGGGAAAAACCTTAGCTGATCGCGCCGGCTCGATGGCGCCCTTGGCAACAAAGCGGCCCTTCTGCCAAGCTGAAGTTGTGGACAAAAACGACTCCAATCTCAGCAGGAGGGCCTCCCATGACTTTAGCATCTTTACCCCCGACGTGGCAGGGCTGGATCGCCGCTTTTCAGGCACCGTTGCATGACCGCTTGGCCTGGCGTTTGGAGCCAATAATGCTCGGCGTTGTCATGGCCAAGGGACGCCGCACGGTCACCAGCTGGCTTGCGCAGCCGGCCTCAAAAGGGGCTGGCAGGATTACTATTACTTCCTCGCCGCCGTCGGCCAGGCCAGCGAGTGCATGGCCATGCTGCTGTTGCGGTTGCTGGTCCGCCAATTGCTGCCGGAGGGGCCTGTCGTCTTCGGCATCGACGATACACCAACCAAACGCTACGGTCCCAAAGTCGAGGGCGGCGGTTTGCACCATAACCCCACGCCTGGACCGGCCCGCCATAAATTGCTCTACGGCCACCTCTGGGTGACCTTGGTCTGGATCGTGCACCATCCTGTCTGGGGCGCCATCGGGCTGCCGATACTCGCCCGACTTTACGTTCGCCAAGTGGATGTGCGAAAGCTAACGCAGCGCTGGTCGTTTCATACCAAACTGGTGCTGGCCAAACAACTGGTGGTCTGGGCCGCGGAAGTGCTGCAATTTCTGGGCCGCCAGCTGTGGGTCGTGACCGATGGCGCCTACGCCAAGCGGCCGTTTCTGAAGGTGGCACGGCAGCAGCCCGGTGTGGTCATCATCAGCCGTCTGCGCCGTGACGCGGCCTTGTACACGGTGCCCAAGCCGGTGCCCGCCGGCAAGAAGCGGGGTCGAGGTCGTCCGCCGATCTATGGCAAGCAGCGCATCAGCCTTGCCAAGCGTGCTGCGCAAAGCGCGGCTGGCAGCAGGTGACCTGCCGCCAGTATGGCAAAGAGGTGGTCAAAAAGATCAAGACCTTCGAGGCGACATACGAGCCGGCGGGAGGCCGTATCCGAGTCGTGCTGGTCCAGGAACCAGACGGCTGGCTGCCCTATTTCAGCACCGACCCGGCCATGCCCGCCACCACCATCTTGGAGCAAAAGGCCGACCGTGGGACGTTGGAGCAAGATTATCATGATTTGAAAGAAATCGAAGGAACAGGTCAGCAGCAGTTACGCAACATTTGGGCCAACATTGGAGCATTCCATCTGACGATGTGGGCGTTTTGCCTGACGGAATTGTGGGCTTGGTTCCAACCCAAAGAGGCTTTTTGCAACCGGAGTGATTCGCCTTGGGACGATCCGCAGCGGAGGCCTTCACACGCGGATCGCCGTAAGGCCTTGCAGCGCAGTTGTTTGGCGGAGGAATTTGGGCGTAACCGGCTTCCCGCTCGCGCAGAAACGCCACTATTTCAAGGACTTATGACGAACTGAAACCAATTGGCGAGGCCGGTTTGTGACAGCTGCCCAATCTCCATTTTCTGTATGTTTCCCCAGAAAGCTGGGCAACCAACGCGTGATGTCAAAAACTGCCCTGTTTTGCGGCAAACGCCATCATCAATGCTCGTTTTGGTTTATCCAGTCCTATGCAAATCTCCCAATTTGCCGAGCGGGCCGCCGGTTACGCCCAGGAATTTTCGCACTTGAAGCGGCGGCAACCAGTAGCAGCCGAAATTCAGCATTTTATCGAGGGGGTCATCCATCAGGCGGCCTGAGCGTTGACTTCAACCCGAAAGTGCAGATTATGGAGAAATGTGCACTTTGCTCGTGGCACAGTTGTCCTGCCCCGGAAATTTGCCTGGCAAGCAACTACAACGCATTTAAGCTGAAAATAAGCCAAAGCGGCAAAAGAGGAGCCCAATTAACGGCCACAGAGCGGATAACGCCTCAAATGCAAGGGTAAGGGCCAGACAATGCCGGCATCGGGACGGTGTTCGATTGGCTGAACGTTGCCGCGCCATGCCACGCCCATGATTTGCATTGTTTGGTAAATCATCGTCCGCCAGCCTCTTTCCGCAAGGTATGCCAGACCCGCGGCAACGTCAGGGCAGACGAGATCGTGAAACAGGATCAAAACATCATCCGCGGCGTACTTCTCACAGGCCATCGCGTCTTGCAATGGAAGAGGGGATCGATGATCGTCATCAATGAAAAAAAGAGACCATTTGCGGCTATGCTTCACCGCCAACTCGCTTACCATTTCCGGACTTGAGCCACCAACGAGATTCACCGTCCCCATGACGCACGCTTCGGTGAGTGAATTGACCACGCTTTCAAAATGGTCCTGCCCCTGCAATACAGGTGCAACGACGTCCAACTCAACGCCCGCCAGCGTCAGGTGGCATGTGGACCAGCCCCTCCAACACCCAATTTCCAATGTTGGCCGGCGCCGAAATTGAAGAGCCGTGTTGTACAAAATGTGCCGGACCGAATTGTGGTCGCACATTTTCCCAAATTAACGCTGTAAGAGTTTTACCTCGAAAACGCCCCGTTTCCCGAATTCCTGAAAGTTTTGGATAAGCGGGCCCGAGCCGAATTCTGAGCGCATTTGTCGCCAAAATAACGCTGTACGCTGTGTGGATTGTGGCCTGTTGGAGGCATTTTCCCGAATTCCTGGAAGTCTTGATGCACACAACCGTGACGGGTTTGGGCCAGTGGTCAAACCCGTCGCGGTCGTTGCGATGCCTGCGGTTGAGCGGATGGACCTGCCCGCGGCCGGCTACTGGTTTTTGGCCTGTTGCCCTTCGTACTGATTGAGCCAGCGGTTGAGCAGCGCGACGGCTGCGACGAAGTCGTAGCCCAAGGTGATGAGCAAGTCGATGTTGTTGAGGTTTTGCTGGCAGCAGAAGCAGTGCGCCAGATTATTTCGGGGGTTGACGGTGGCCCGCTGTTCGCCGCAGTTTGGGCAGACGAAGCGGAAGTAGCCCTCGCTCATTTTGGCGGGAGGCCCCTCGCGGCCGAGCAGGCCAATGGTGACGCTCATGGGCAAGTCGTTGCGAAGGCGGCGCAGCAGATCGGCGGTGATCATGGTGATTCTCCCGTGGTTGGGGCGACAAAGGGGCCAGGACCGTCCTGACCCCTTTGTCGCCTCGGTCAGAAGTCGGTGAGGTCCGCTTCCTTTTGCCAGTGGGGTTGCATCAGGACACGGTTGACGTTGTCGATGTCGATGCTCTTGTTGGCGCTGCGGACACCTTCGATCAGGCAGCCCACGCACAGATTGCGGGCCTTACGCAGGACGCCGTCGGCGGAGCGGACGATCAGGTCGAGGGCGTTGCGGGTGAACGTGTTGTGCCCGAGTCCGGCGCGGTCGAGCTGGCGCAGCAGGAAGTCACGCATGGCGCCCTCGCCCAGACGTTTGGTGATGACCGAATAAGTGACCCGGCTTTTGATGTCCTGGTTGACGCCGAGGTCCAGCGCGGTCAGCAGGCTGGGCTGGCCGATGAGGACGAGGTTGTGGTTTTTGGGGAAGTCTTCGAAGAGCAGCCGCAGCTTGCGCAGGTTGGCCAGATCCATCAGATGGGCGTCATCGAGGATGGTGGTCAGGGCTTTGCCGGTGTGGTTGAGGCTGAAGGCTTGCTCGATGAGCCGGCGTTCACACTTGAACGCATTGCTTTCGAACTCGATGCGAAAGGCTTCGCAGAGGATTTTGACCGTGTTGGTATAAGTGTGCAGGGTGCGGCCGACGGCGGCGACCAGGTGCTGGTTTTCGCTCAGGCGCAGCAGGGACTGTTTGATGACCGATTTGCCGGTGCCGGACACGCCGAGCACCAGACACAGTCCACCTTGCTGACAATGGACTTTCAGCGTGTCGTGAATCTCTTGCTGCGGGGGCAGCAGTTCGAGTTCACGAACGTCGAAGGGGTTTTGGGTCAGGCCCCAGAAGGCTCGGATCATGACTGCTCCTTTCGGCGTAAAAGTCCATTGGCGACGGCGTCGAGCAGACGGGCCTGGCCCATGCGTTGGCCCTTGTGGTAGATGATGACGGCGGTTGTGTCCTGGCGGCGGCGGTCATGGCGGAGCTGGATCTCCTTGTCGCGCAGGTCAACGGGAGTTTCGTAGCGTCGGCCACCGAAGCTGAAGGTGTTGTCTTTTTTGACCTTCCTGACAGCCTCGGCATAGAAGAGTTCGTCGCTATGCTCGGACGGCGCCAGGAAGCGGACGCGGGCCAGGTCGATGCCGAAGCGGTCGATGGGCTTCATGCCGAGACCGTCGTGGGGCACGGCGTTGTAGTCGTTTTCGACCCAGTGGGTGAACTGGCGGTTGAGGGCTTCGAGGCAGGACAGGTCGAGCTTGCGGACCAGGAATTGATCGCGGACGCGCCGGAAAAAGCGTTCGATTTTTCCCTTGGCAGCTGCATCGCGAACAGCGGTGTGGCGGAGGATGCAGCCGACGCGGGCGCAGATGAGGGTGATTTCCTGGGAGCAGTAGGACAATCGGCGTGGGGGAAGGCGGCCTGCAGATGGGCGAGGACTTGGGTCGCCGGCCGCCATGGCGGTGGCGCCGGCAATTGGGGCGGCGGGCACAACCCGGAGAGTGCGGTGCGGATCATGACCTGGCCATGGCGGAAACGTTGCCAGATACGCTGCCAAGAGCGGTCGCTGAGATGGCAATCGGCGGCCCGGATGGCAGCGAGGAGGGAGCCGACGGCGGCGAGTTGGAGGAATCGCCAAAGACAGCCGGTGGTCAGGCTGAGCCGGCAAATTTTGTCGGCGCACCAGACGCTGAAAGTGCGGCCGCAACCGGGCCTGGCCTGGCGATTGCTGCAAAAGACGCGGCGGGCGCGGATGGTTTTATGCTTGAGGTTTTTCTCATCAAATCCATACAGACAGCCGTGGCGATTGAGAGTGCCGACGACCTTGCAATGCGGACAGGGCGTATGCTTGAGCCGCTGGACAAGCGCCGTCCATTCGTCCGTGCCGCGGCAAAACCATCGCTGCTGGCCCACCGCGCCATGCCTCCCTGGAAATCGTCATTTTACAGGGGAGGGAAAGTGGCGGGGTAGTGGCGGGGTACGATTGACATCTTGGAGCGGGGTGGCGAGGTGCGAGGTAAAAAATCGCGGGGGGTGCCTTTGCCGAATTCCAGCTGTAACAAACATTCCGCAACCGGATGACAATTCGGCAACAATCGGGCTAAAATGCGACCGGAGCGGGGTAAGGGACACTGGTGCTCGCGTATCTCGTTCAGCACCGTATTGATGCTGGGATAACTGGTCCGCTGCGTGCACAAGGCCTCGAAACGTGCCGTCAACGTTGCCACCTGCGCCGGCTGCGGTTGTTGCCGATATGCTTTCAAGTCCCGGTACAATTCCCAAATCAGTTTCCGGGCTTGCTCGATCGCCACGCGGTGTTGCTCGTTGTGCGGTATCATCCGGGCCAACGGCCGTTCGGCATGCACCCAGCAAGCGGCATGGACCAAGATGGTAAACTGGCCCGCACCGTCGCTGAGCACGATCAGTTCGGGCGACACGCCATGAGCGATCAGGCTGCCCAGCAAGGCTCCTTCGGTGGCAATGCGTAGAATTCGCGACGCAGTAACGCCCAAGGTTTGCAGACGCACGTTCCAGGCCGCCGCATCGACGAAGTGCGTCGGCCCTTCGGCCAACGACGTGATCAGGGCCTTCGACAATCTGTATTTTTGGCAGTAAGCCACCGCGATTTCGTTAAACAGGTAATCGCAGTGCTCACCGCGCAGCACTTTCAGGAAATTCAGCCGGCTCTTGCAATCGGTGCTGGCAAAGTAAGCGAAAAACTCGTTGCCAATATGGGTGCAATAGCCGTTTTTGCCTTGGTGCCGGGCCCCGGTGTCGTCCACCTGAATGTAGTCGGCGCTGGTCAATCCTGCCGTCAGCAGCTCCGCCTTCTCCTGATGGAAGACTTCCTTGTCTTCGGTCAGGATGTGGTTGATCTGGCCGGCCGAGATCAGGATGCCGCGCTGGGCCAATTCGTCCCGCAGCAAAGGCTGGGTGACGTGGTTGTTGTGGTGCTGGTGCAGAATATAACCGATGAGGTTCGGCCCGTAGTGCTGGCCAGGCAGCACATCGGCGGGTAACGGCGCCAGCAAGCTCTGCCCGTCAGCCGTGGCGATGCGCTCGCGGAGGTATCGTATGGTCTGGGCACGAATCACCAATTCCTGCACGGTGTACGGTTCGTAGCCCTTGGAAACTGACCCGGCAGGAGGATCAGGGTAGGGGATACGACTTTCTTGGACATTGGTGAGTTCGGCGTTCTTGGGACGTTTCTGAGAACCAGGGCGTTTTTGGCCTTCCCCAAGCAGCGGCCGACGGGCTGGCTGTTCGAGCTGGCTGGGCGCAATTTTCGGCTTGGGCTTTTGACCCTTGAGGATGGCAATCTCGTCGCGGAGTTTCTGCACAGTCTCTTCGAGTCCGCGCGTCCGGTCTTGATAGGCACAGATCATGGCGAGCAACGCCTCGACCAACGGCGTTCGTTGCTCCGCTGGAATGTCCGGAAGTGGGGGGAGTCCATTCGCCATACCCCACAACATAGGACAAGAGGCAGCAATCAGCTGCGCCTCTTTCCAGGGGTTATTGAGAAGTTACCAACACCGTTGACGACAACTTGGCAGTGCTCTGCGTCCAAGATCATGACGCCCATCAACACCCAGCTGCGTATGGTGGCCCCAACCATTTGGAACTGGGATCCGCCCGCATCAAGCGGCTCAAGAAAACCTGGGAAGCATTCGTCGCTGCTGCCCGCCAGCCTCATCCGGAAGTGCTCGCCGTCCTTAACATCTTCGGGAGCCTGGAATCGATACATTCCATGAAGCTGGTTTTCCAAAGACCAGGAGGTGGGATCGAGTTCGAGCGAACGTATCACCTGCACGAAGGGCCATTCTGAATCTTGGATAAATCTCGCCCTCGATGAACTGGGCTGGCTCAACAAGACGATAAAACTCAGCGTCATCAATGAGCCTCTTGCTGTCGAGTGGTGCACCTCCTGTCCGAAGCGGAGCCTGAGCAGAACCGTAAACAAGGGATTGGCAGCAAAACTGACTGCTGCATCCTGGGAAACCGATTCCGTCGCTACGGTTTACCTCAACCCGACCAGGCCATCCGCGGCAATCTTCGTTTTCCTTCGGCGCAAGATCGTCCATCAGGGCCATCTTCATCTATGCCGCGGCAGGAATCTACACTACATTCTGTGATGATTTTGAGGAGCGGCAGCCAGCAAAAAAATCCAGGATTAAGGCCGAGGCCACTCGGTGTGCCGGTCCGCGCTCTGATCGCACTTTTGCCGAATTATGGCTGCATTGAATTTCACCTTTTGCGGTGAAATTCCCGACTTGCGTAAAACTCTGGAGAGCGGGGTATTGGCGGGGTACGATTGAAAATCAAAGGAAAAAGCGGGGTAATTCACCTCGGAAGGCTTGCCAAATTCGGGCAGTACTCGATTCGACGGCCAATTCGGCAAAAGCGCGATCAGAGTGCGGTAAGGGACAACCGGATCATCAAGAAAGTCTTGGAAGTCTGGCAGCCAGCATCCATCTTTATCGGCACTGGCGATCCGGATGATCCAACAATGATCTCCCGTTTGGTGCTGCCTGATTGTTGGAAGCGGCATTGATGCCCATTGCCTTGCCCCTACCCGACGCTGGCCTTCAATTGAACCCATAAGCAAAAGCATTTGACAAACGCACGACAAAAAAGCAACCGCACCCTCACCGGCTCCCTTCGGCTCAAGCGTGAGGGGGACAAACCAAAAAAAGACAGGGAAGGCCCGCCCTCGCCTCTGGCCGCCATTTTTTGGGTGGGCGCCCAGCTTTGAACCCACCCAAAAAACGGCGACCGACGGCGACGGCGAGAGAAGCAAGCGGGCGCGAGGAATGTTTTCCTCCGCTTGCGAATTCCGACGAACAGAAGACACACTGAGCTTTGCAAAGCCGAAAAAAAACGAATGCGATGTCCTGGAGAGGAAGGCAACACCGAAATTTGCTAATAACAGCAGCAAGGTTTGCTCATTGTAAAGGCATGCCCCAGCTTCGATGGCGTGGCCGGCAAGGATTGACAGCCTGTAGCATGGCATGAGCCAACAACATGGGTTGAAGCCAGCCCAGTGAAAACCAAGTTCGCACTAGCACCAAATGGTTTTTCAGGTTCTGAGGGTTAATTTCTGGTCCTTACAGGTTACAATGCTCCCTGACACGATGTCATGGAGGATTTGTCATGCCTGCCCCGGATGGCGCTTTTTCGCAATGGCTTTCCCAAGCGCAGATTGCCGAAGACCGACTGATGGCCGAGCAACGCGGCTTGTTGCAGTGCGCGTTTGCCTTTCGGCAACATTGTGGCGACGATTATTATTCCAGCCGGCTGCTCAGCCATTTTCTGCTGCACTGCGACTCAGGTCTCAAGGTCGCGCAGATCGCTCGCCTGGTTGGCATCAGCCGACCCACGGCCTCGCAGCAGCAAGGCGTCTCCTCCAAGGAGGCGATTCAGGCGGCGCATCACCGCATGGCCGGCTGGTCCCACGGCAAAATGCTGCCGCGCTACGCGGGCCCCATCGCCGAGTTCATCCTGACCCATGCCGACGCCACCCGCTACGACATTCTCAACTTCATCTATCACACCTGGGGCATACGCGTTTCCACGGTGGCCTTGCACCACTTCTGCAAGAAATTCGGCCTCGACCGGGCCACGCGGGCCGAGGCCACGAACCCCCGGCCCAGCGCCGACCAGACGCCCGCCGAGCCGCGCCCATCGAAACGGTGCCACCGAGCCAGCCTGTGCCGCTGCCGCCTCCCCCTTTTTCTCGACGCCGACACAATTCGCGGGGGCGTTCCTGCTGATGCCCTCCGCCTTGGACTGGTTGGCCAAAGCCGAGCAATGTTTCACCGACGATTGCGGCTCCTTGCGGCAGGGCCTGTTGACCAGCGTCTTCTCCTTGGTGGTAGGCATGCAACGCATCTTCCATCTGGACGAAATGGAAGACCCGGGCTTCGCCCGGCTGTGCGGCGGCCGCCGCTGTCCGTCGCGGCACGCGGTCGGCGCTTGGCGTCGGCACCTGAGTTGGCACGAGGTGGATGCCTTTTGCCGCCGCACCTGCCCGTGGCACTTGCTCACTAACCCGGATTATTCATCGCCTTAGCCACATTAGCAAGGGGCATGCTTAAGGGAAATGAAGCAAGGGCAGTTTTCGGATTTGCGCCACCGCAAGGAATAGCGCCCCCTTACCCCCACGCCGGGGGGTTGCGATTTTTCGAGCTGGCGGTTGGCTAAGCACTGGAGATGCGCGGCGTTGAAGTGAGGAACTCGGCGAGCCGGCGGTACCAATCGAGGTAGGGCCAGGCAGCGCTGAGGCGGACTAAAATCCGGCGACTGCTGACGGTGACTTCGGCGGCCACCTTGATCAGCAAGCTACGCCACGTGCAGGGATGGCCTTCACCAAGCGGATCGACTTGACGGCGCTGATTGAAATAACGGCGGCGGTGGGGATCGGCAAACGCTTCGGTCGGTAGCGGTTCGTTGTCGACTGGATTGAGTGGCGTTGGCTGCGGAGATGGCGGCGATGCGAATTCCCGGCGTAAGCGCACCAGCAAGTTGCTGGCTGCCGCGTGCAGATAAAGGCGGAAGAAGTTGGCCACGAAGCGATGATCGCTAGTGCGGTCGATCTTCAAGTCACACTTGAGTTCCTTGTTGCGGTTCTCGCTTTCGCCGCGCCCCGCGTAGTCGTCGTAGGCGGCCTCCGGCAGGATGGGAGCGCCAGGGCGATTGGTGACGATGAAACGTCGATTGGTGCCTTGGGCGTTGGCCTCCGCTTTGACGATCACCCAACGTTGCGCCGGCCAAGAGCCTGCTTGATACCAAAACCCGTCGAGCAGGCGTTGTGACTGGTTGGTGACCTTGAAATTAGCCTCGGCTTGTTCAAGCAGAGATTCGCTGCCTTTTTTGAGAACATTGTTGGCGGCGAGGCCAAAGGTATAGTCGACATTCACCCGTTCGCAGACCGCATACATCCAAGGCATGCCGCAGCCGGCATCACCACGCACATGGATGCGAACGTCGGGCCAAACTTGGCGGAGACGACGAACCAGGTACTCCAGATCGTCGTCGGCGCCGAGGGCGGCATGCACGGAGCCAGGGCGTAGCGATAATAGCACCGTTTGATCGTTGTCGGCGCAGGTGATGAACGAGGGGAAATATTGATACTGTTCGAAATAACCGTGGAAGAGGACCAGTTGTTGCTCGCCATGGGCTGGGTCATCAACGGCGTCGATATCGAAGGTCAGAATGCTTTGGCGGCGTGGCAAACGAGGCGATGAACTGATCGATGAACACGTCGCGGAGCCGCTTGAGCGAAGCGATGGTGACGGAGTTTTCAAACCGTGACAAGGTTGGCTGACTGGCCAAGGCACCGTCGTCGGGCGAGCGGTTGGCAATGAGCTTGAACACGGGATCGTAGCGCAAACTGTCGTGATCGTTTTGATCTTCATAATCGGCAAGGATTCCGAAGATGCGTGAGCGTGCCATTTCCAGGAACGAGTGGTCGCAATCCTCAGGGGAACGGGGGTCGTCCAAAGCTGCGGCGAACTGTCGGGTCAGCCCGATCTGTTCATCGAACTGGCGTAGCGGCAACAGGCCCGCGTCGGACGTTAGTTGCGCCTGGGAAGGCTCGACAACGACGTCCAAATCGCCCCAAAAATCAAAGGTCGCTTGCCAAGCAGTCTGTATACTCACAGCAGGCCTCCGTTCGTGCTCTATAGCTTGCTCGTAACACAAGTTAAGACGCGACCGAAGGCCTTTTTGTTTCAATGTGATGAATAATCCGGGCTAATGAGAACGCCATGGTGAGCTTTGACGAACACACCATCCCACGCTGGACCAAGAAATTCCACATCGGCAAGGGCTATGTGACCACCCGCAACAAGTACATGCGCTGCGAGAAACTGTTCACGGGCTACGACTTGTCCACTGGCCGTTTCCTGAGTGTGCGCGGCACGCCGGGCAACTGCAACTTGCAAGACTTGGCGGTGCCGCTGCTGCAGCAGGTGTTGCGTCAGGGCCGGCCACGCACCTTGCACGCCCTGTTCGATGCTGGCGCGGCCAAGTCGGACGCGGGGGTACGGGCGTTGTGGGATCTGGTCGAGCAGCACCCCAACTTGGATGTCACCCTGCGCGCCTGTCGCTACCCGCACCGCATGCGGGCCTGGAAGCAATTGCCCAGCAGCCTGTTTGTATCGATCGAAGACCCAGGCGTGTGCGTCGGCGCCCCGCCCAAGGAAGTTCGCCTGGCCGAGACCCAGACCGTGCTCAAGGACGAGGGCCCTGAGCAGGCGATACGCACCATCGTCTGCCGGGAGGTCCGACCTGGCCCCAAGAAGGATCGCTGGCATCCGCTGTACACCACCAGTGTTGGAGAACCAGAGGACATGTTGACGATCTTCCGAGCCCGGCAATACCACGAGCAAGGGCATCGCGTTGAGGTTCACGACCTGTTTGTGGATGCGGTGCCGTGCGGTTACGACAAACACAGTCCAGACCGGACACGGCCACGTTTCCATCGGGGGCCCTTGCAAATGCTCGGCTGGCTGGTGGCGTTGCTATACAACGCGGTGGCCGACCTGGGTGAAACGCTGGGCGAAGCACATGCCGGGGACCACGTGCGGACGCTGCGGCGGAAGTTCTTCAACCGACCGGGCCAGTTGTACGAAACGCCCGAGGCCTTGATTGTCTACCTGGACCCGTTCACGGGCCAGGACGAATTGCTGCCGATCATCGATCGGTTGAATGCCGGCAATCATCGCTTGCCTTGGTTGGACAACCGCCGTTTAGTGATGGCGTTAACGCCTCGCGGTGCCGCCCGCGCCGGACCGTAGCGCGTCATTGTTAACAGTTCAAAGCCAAGATACCATTTGGTGCTAGAAGCAGATTCGGTTTACGAAACTCATTGCGGCGGGGACGACCGGCTGATCCGGCGGTAAGGGCGTTCGCCCAACGCAAGCCCGAATGGAAACTCGTAAAGAATTGCACCGCCGGGACGTTCCGCACGCAAAATCGCGCACGAAAAGCCAACGTAACCCTGGCGCCGCTGCATCTCGGTAAGCCGACGACGGCATTCTTCCAGATGAGAGACCAGCTGCTTTACGGACATTACGTTCACCCAATCTCGGTTATTAGGGCGGGACGATTTTCCGTTGAAATAGCCGCCATTCAACGCTACATTGTAAAAAACGTCCCGCCATTCTGCACCAAATTCCTGTCCACCCTTTGCCAGGGCGTTAAGAAGGCCTTCTCCCCTCTTGCGCAATGCCGATGGCAATCGTTTAAGAATCTCTTTTGGACCGTAAATCTCGGCTCCCGTGCCGTCCTTCAGCTTGATTTCGGCCAAGGCATCCAATGCGTCGGAACCAATAAGCCCGCTCGTCCAAATCTCCGCGCGGACTCGCGATGGTTGCCGCCGCTCTTTCTTGGTAAACCACGTCCGACACGCGGGGACGGTCTCGGTGTAAAACTTTTTCACTTCCGATGAGTCGATTCTTTTTTTGTCATGATAGGCCTTGCATTCAATCAGGATCAGGTCGTCGCAACGTCGGCCGAAAACGTCCACGTCTCGCGTGCGGTCCTCACGAAAAGGAACATCTTGACCAAGAAGGACGCTTTCCCAGCCTTCGGCGCGAATAGCAAGCCCGGTAAGCAGCTCGAAGCCGATTGCACAAAGGTCGGCAACGACGGGATTCGATTTCAATCCTTCCAACATATCGGCAAATTGCCCGAACTCGCTCTCGGCCTTGCCATCTGCACCTGGTGCTCGAAAACCTCCCAAAATGCGTTCCGCATGCACCATCGCGTTTAGTGCTTCGTTGCCGAACATCTTCAACAAGTTGATTGTCAAATACCCGCATTCCCGGGCCTCTTTCCACGCTTTTTCACTGAACTGGCGTGCTGCGATGACGCCGACGTGCTTTTCTCGTTCCGTGCCCCAACTGGTGGCATTTCGAGCACGAGCGACAAACGACTGCACCGCGCCGAGATTGCAGAGGCCGCCGAAAACGTCGATCAGCACCGGACACGGAGGACGCGGGCCTTTTTCCTTTTTTGCTTTGCTGCCGCGCAACAGCGGTGCCAAGAAACTGAATCCAAGCGCGCTAAAGATTTGCCCCTTGAACACCACGTGGCATTTTCCCTGAGTCGGGAGTTCGCTACCATTCCATGACACGAAATTCTCATTGCGCAATCGATTGCACACCATCCGCGCCAGCAGGCATTCCTTCCGCAAGGTTATCAACGACTCGATCGCACGCTTATCGGTCATTGCATCGCGGATAATGCCTCCACCGAGCAAATACTCAAAAGAATTTCCTACGGCACACGCTTGCACGCCGAGTTCTTGGAGTGCAGCCACCTCCGAATCATACGTGGTTGTTCTTGCGCTCTCGCTTTCCACGACGGCCGCTGCAATTAAGCGTTGCGCATGGACGCGGTTCAGGACGCCGGTCACCGCCAACGCTTGCAGACATCGGGCGAGGCCGGGCCGGTTGCCTTGAAGGTGCTCGGCCGCCAGCCGGTAAAACTCCGGCGTGGTGGAAAAACTGACACGCGCAAACAATCGCTCCCCATGTTCAAGCTGAAGTTTCGCCGAACGCCACAACCCACTACGGTCCCGCCCCGCTCGGCTGATCGCCTGGCGAGCCGCTTCCGCGCCATAACCATTCAACGTCATGCGTTCCTGAAGCTGAGATGAGGTGAGAACTTCCGATGCGCCGATCAGATCAAGGGGACGAATCCTCTGGGTGCCAACGGCCATTTTCGTATCCTCGGTGGGAATGTGTCACGGATGTCACGCTGCTCCTAGTATGCTAATTAATACATATGCAGTATCACGTCTAGCGCACAAGTCATTGTCATATATGATGTTATGGGCCATGAAGAGCCACGAACTTTGTCACGAGGACGAAACCGCGTGACTCCAGCTTGCAAATCACCCTGGCGCGTCGCCTGCTAGCGACCGGGCGCTTGCCGAATACCACGCCTCATTGGCCGCCTCTGGTCAAGGCTAATCGTGGTGGCCGGCCGCAATTATACCCGCATCCGTGCGGGTGCGGCCTTGTAACCACCCCGATAAACCTCGACCGACGGCGACGGGATCTCACAAGCAGCAGGGCGAATGCCGTGTGAGGCCTAAAAGATTGGGCTGTCAGCAAACATGGCTGGCAGAAGCAACCCACCCGGTAGTTTGCAGGACGAGGTGACGAAAAGCCGCTGCACGAATCGGCGTGTGAAGATGGCAGAAAAATATCCGATTTTTTTGTTGCACCCATCCGAAGGCTCGCTACGATGAATTCTGTCCTGACGCGAGATTTTGCTTGGTGACTGGGCGACGCCAAGCGAATCCACGCCGGGACATTTTTATGCGCGATCCGCGATTTCCCGGCCTGCTTTGCAATTCAGCATGTTGCGGGCAGACCAAGGCCGTGACTGGGGCAGCAGCTGACCGCCTCTGCGCTTGGCAGGAGAAAGAAGCTGTGGTAACCTCCAAACAGCAAAGGAGCCAAGCCACATTGACGATTCAATTACCTGAAGACCTGGCCCGCTACGTGCAGAATGAGGTCGTCAGCGGTCACTTCGCCTCCGAACAGGAAGCGATCACCGAAGCCGTCCGAGTGCTCCGCCAGCGCCAACAGCAAACGGCAGTCCAGGGCAAACCGCTTTACCGAGGACGAGCTGGAACGCCAGCTGGTGGAATCGGGCTTCTTGGCAAGCCCACCTCCGCGGCCGTCGGCGACCGGCTCGCGGCGCGAATTTCAGCCCATTGCTATCCAGGGTGAACCCCTTTCGGAGACCGTGATCCGGGAACGCCGCTAACTTGGCTGCTTTTTTCTTCGACACCAGCGGCATTGTCAAACGCTACCTCAAGGAAACGGGCACCGCTTGGGTCCAATCCGTTACAGATCCGGTTGCCGCCAATGTGATTTTTCTGGCGGGGATTTCAAGTGTGGAGGTGATTTCCGCTGTAACTCGCCGCCAGCGGTCCGGAAACCTGACAGCCGCCGAAGCGGCTTCCATCCTCGCTCAATTCCGCCAAGGCCGCGCCCTGGAATACCGCATCATCGAAATAACACCGGCAATCCTGGCCACCGCCGAGGGCCTGGCAGAATCCCATGCGTTGCGGCCAACGATGCTATCCAACTGCCCGCAGCTGTCGAGTTGCACGCCAGGCGGACGGGCCGGTAGCCGCTCAGGCATCCGGCTTCGAGCTGGCAAGACGGGCCTATCTTGCCTCGTAAGTCCGGCCAGCCTGGCATAAGATGAGAGGATGGACATTAAGCACTTTCCACGCGCTAAGACGAGAATCCCAACAAAGGAGAATATCATGCCATTGAACGGCACGGGACACGTTGGCCCGATGGGCATCTCCCTCTACGTCACCATCCCAGGGAAGCAGTGGGGTATCGCTATCCGCCGGATTGATATGGACTCGGACCCGGACTTTGGGCCGTTCCATGCGCAGGCGGTCACCGAGGTCAACATCAAGGCGTTACTGCCGAACTGGCAGAACCTCAACTGGACGCATCATGCGTCCCCCATCGTCGGATTGCCCCGGGAGAGCCGGGCAACCGATGGCCCGTATCGCATATACCTGATCTACGGGGCCGGGGGAAATCTCCAACCGGCTGCCTTGGTAGAGGAGTTTGCAGCTGACCTCGCCTGACTTGGGCAGCGCCTGAACTTTCCCTAATTGGCGGTATCGGGGAACGCCGCTAAACTGTCTCCAAATGTCTCCACCCTTGCCAAAATGCCGTACCTGAGCCTACCATTAACAACTGGCAGCGAACTGGTATTTGCCAAAGATTTTGCCAAGGCGGTTTTTGCCAAAGATTTGCCATTCATGAAGTAACGCAAATCAAAATGGAGTAATGAGTTACGTTTTTCTGGAGAGGTGGCCGAGCGGCCGAAAGGCGCAGCACTGGAAATGCTGCGTGCAGCCAAATGAGGCTGGCCTGCTTGGCAAGCTGTGCGTCAGCGTAACTCGCAGACGGAATCAGGCGTTGAATAAGACTGCCGCCAAAACGCCTCGGATCGAAAAGCCCCTGCAAAATGCGGCGGGTGAAGATGGCAAAAAAATCCGGTTTTTTTGTTGCAACCATCCGAAGGCTCGCTACGATGAATCATGTCCTGACGCGAGGTTTGCTTGGTGACTGGGCGACGCCAAGCGAATCCACGCCGGGACATTTTTATGCGCGCATCCGCGATTTCCCGGCCTGCTTTGCAATTCAACAGGGTGGGGGCAAACCAAGGCCGTGACTGGGGCCGCAGCTGACCGCCTCTGCGCTTGGCAGCTGGAAGAAGTTGTGGTAAGCTCGAATCAGCAAAGGAGGCAAGAAAGCATGACGATTCAATTACCCGAAGACCTGGCCCGCTACGTGCAAAATGAGGTCATCAGCGGTCACTTCGCCTCTGAGCAGGAAGCGATCACAGAAGCCGTCCGATTGCTCCGCCAGCGCCAACAGCAAACGGCAGTCCAGGGCAAGCCGCTCACCGAGGACGAGTTGGAACGCCAGCTTGTCGAATCGGGCTTCTTGACAAGCGCACCGCCGCGGCCGTCGCCGACTGGCACGCGGCGCGAATTCCAGCCCATCACCATCCAGGGCGAACCCCTTTCGGAGACCGTAATCCGGGAACGCCGCTAACATGGCTGCCTATTTCTTCGACACCAGCGGCATTGTCAAACGCTACCTCAAGGAAACAGGCACCGCCTGGGTGCAATCCGTTGCCGATCCGGTTGCCGCCAACTTGATTTTTCTGGCGGGCATTTCAGGCGTTGAGGTGACTTCCGCCGTAATGCGCCGCCACCGATCCGGAAACCTGACAGCCGCAGAAGCGGCTTCCATCCTTGCTCAATTCCGCCAAGACCGCGCCCTGGAATAACGTATCATCGAAATCACACCGGCCATCCTGGCCACCGCCCAGGGACTGGCGGAGTCCCATGCTCTGCGGGCCAACGATGCAATCCAGCTAGCCGCAGCTGTCGAGTTGCACGCGAGGCGGACGGCCGGTGGCCTTGACCCTTTTACCGTGGTTTCCGCAGACCAGGATTTGAACACCGCCGCGACAGCCCTCGGCCTTGTTGTGGAAGACCCAAACCTACACCCGTGATCGCGCTACGGCACTGCACGGATGATTTGCAGATTACCGAGCAATCCACAGATTCAACCCTTTCCAGGCTTTTCAGGTCGCACTATACTCCTTGGAAAAGGTGCGTTTTATGGGAAATGGAGCGATACCTGGAACACCGTAACGCCTTTATTTGACGTAAGTTATGATTTTTCAATAAATCTGAAACTTTCCTCCCCCCGGAGGGTTGACCCTTTGCATTTTCACCACTCAAAACGTCGCCTGTTTTGCTCCTGCCGTTGGAAATTCCTTTGTCTATAATCGCGGTCAAACCACAAGGGCTGAGGGAATCTTGATCGCACTGGATTAAACTATCGAGAGCAGCGCCAGGCGCTCGTGGACTACTCGGAGGCAATAATCAATGGCCGCCAACCCCGAAGATATATCTCCGTCCGCGATCCAAGCCTTCTGTGCGCAGATTGTGGCGGCTGCTGCTCCGGCGATCGCACGATGCACAGTGCCCTTGTTCGGGTTGCAGAAACAGCAGGTGATCCTGTGCGGCACCGGTACGTTCTTCAGCATTGGCTCCCGCTACTTCGTCCTTAGTGCGGCGCATGTGCTGGACTATCCAGGCATCTTCAACATCCCCTACTGTGTGCCTTCGACTGACCAAGGCGTGCCTGTGCCGCTGAGGATCGCCAAAATCATCAGCTCGCCGGTGCCCAAAGACGCGGACACCCTCGACATCGACATGCGCGACAATGACCGCTTCGACATCGCCGTCGCCGAGTTGGACCCGGAAACTGCATCGAAGCTCACACCTTATTGGCGGTTCGCACGCCTGATGGAGATCGATGTCGCCACGCCCGCGCCCAAGCCTACCACTTTGTCCTCGGCTTTCCTGTCTCGATGACGCAATCGGACCCCGTCTCGCGCACTTCGGATATCAAAGCGCTCTCGTACGCGACTGGCCTATACGAAGGTCAACGTGATAGCCGCGACAGCAACGCTGAGTTGCTGCTGGAATACCCCGAGCAAAACCAGGACGCTGCCGGCCAACTCGCGTCTGTCCCTAATCCGAGAGGTATCAGCGGCTGCGGAATCTGGCGACTGTTGACGCCGGGCAAGCGCATGAGCGACTGGTCTCAAGACGACGTACGGCTGGTCGGTATCGAACATCGTTGGCGCAAGTCAGAGCGGTATCTGGTGGGGACTGCGATCCGCCACGCTATCCGACTGATCTACAGACATTATGATGACTTGCACCCGGCCATGGACATCGCCTACAGCAAGCAGAATTTGATCGCAAGTTCCTGAAAACAAGAGTTTGAGATATGGGATATGGTTGGAACACGCTGGCGATTGCTTGTGCTGTTTTGCTTCCGTCGAATCTAAAGGAACGCTCCGTTCGGGTTAGCATAACCTGTACGGAGGCTTCCCATGAACAAGCCGCGTCGTCATTTTCAGGCACCAAGAAGGTCGCCATGCTCAAACGCCATCTCTTCGACACGGTCCCGGTCTCCGAAATGCGCGATGAACTCGACATCTATCCCAACGAGCTCTACGGCTGGCTCAAAGGATTCTTCGAGAACGGCCATACCGCCTTCGGCAATGGCCGCAAACCCGCGTTCCTGACACAAGATTCCTTGCAGTCAGTTTTCCTGGGATTAGTAATGCGATTGCCTCGCTGATCGAACAGAGTCGGCACAAGCAGTTTATCGTAATCATTCGTCTTCAGCCGTTTAGGCAGGGCCCCTGAAGCGTTCTCACGCAGCGCCGACCTCCACGTGCGACCATGACCGAGTCGATCCATTGCCGGGCAAAGTCCACTTCTTCCGCTGGGGGCGACTCGGCACCGCGCCTGATGCGCGGATGAAACTCACCCGGGAAACAGGAGGCAAAGCGGCAAACGCCAGCGCCGTGGTGATGGCTTTTCAAGTAGGACTCCTGTTCGTTAAGCATTCCCCACTCGCGCTCGGCGACAGACGAGGGTTGTTCAGCGGGGGTGGGGGAACCAGCACATACCGACTGCCGTTGATCCAGACGGTGGAAATGCCTTTGCCAATTCTGGTCTTTGACACCATTACCACCGAACCGCATCCACTTGTTCATGAATGCATGCGACTTCGGCAACCCGCAACACCCCACGCCGCAATGCCTATTCTAAGAACCGGGTTGCCCTTGGTCTTCAGGACAAAGTCGGGTCGCCGCCCGGTGGCCCCCGCCGTTTCGATCCCATAGCATCTGGCGATGCATATCATGTTCCAGCACTCCCCAAAGCCACGCCAATCACACCAGGCAGCAGCGCATTTGACACGTTCTCAAGCGGTGGCCTCGATCCCCGATGTAATTGGCAGGTTTTGGCAGGCGAAACAGTGGAAAATACGGTAAATAACGTTGCTTTTCAGACATTTGCCTGTAAAATGTGGAAAGTGTGCGATTTATAAGTCGCCAGTAGGCAAGACTTTACGCATTTTCGGTTTGGGAGACGGTCAATACCGCCAAAATGGGGTTCAGGCTCGCATCATCGTGCCTAAATCACAATTGAAATGCCCCCAAAGCGTCTACAGCGCTTCGAATTGCGTGGAATCGCTTGGCCACCGGCCAACCGTGCCGAGCGATCAAATTGGTTGTATACATGATGTCAAGAACGCTATTGGCACACCAAGTTCCACCTTGGTGCCGGTGTTTCAGTGTCAGAGGTCCTGCTAACCAGCGCGTCGGAGGGTGACGTCGACTTCTTCCCGCTCCGCAAGCTTGAGCCGCAGGCTGAAATGATTCGGATTCTGGTCGCTTGGTCCTAATGTCCATGAACCAACTGTGTGGCCAGCGAGGGCGCAGTTAACTACACCTGTCGCGGTGCCTTTGACCGGGTCCATCGCTTCTGCGATAAGCCTAAAACCTTCGCCCTGGAAGGTCAGTGGCCACCCCTTACGGCCAGAACGGAACATGACTAGCGAGGCATTCTTGTCGGGGTCTACCCATTGACCAGCTGCCTTCCACCTAACGGTGTGCGCTGCTCGGACGAATCGAGCTTTGATGGATTCTTTCAGCCCCAAGTAAACGTCATGCCCAACGCAAAAGACGGCAAGAGCGATGAGGCTGCCGATCACGAGCCAGAGCAGACGGATCGGGAACGAATCGGTGGTCTCGAACTCCGGTGCTTCGGATAAATGGTTGGGTCCTCGGCCAGGCGCACCGGGTGCGTGCAGGAGGGCGGCGCCTTGCAGGTTTTGCGGTTCGGAATGGGCGACGATGGGTGCATTGAGGCATAGCACAAGTGAAGAAAGGATGGCTTTGGACATTGTCTTACCCAATTGTTCAAGGTTTCCGCCAGCAAGGCCAATGCACGTTGCTTGGCCATCCCGACTGCCGACAGCAATGGCCGAGCCGCGATGATTGCCAGGTTCACCGCGGCACAGACTCAACCTAGATTGACCCGGCGCGCGGACTAGAATCACCGGACTCCGCTGTCGTCATGGCGGAAGTCCTTGACTGGAAATGGGTTGGTAATTGCGAGGCGGCGAAATCAACTTGGCGAAATGCATTTTGAGGAGTAGCAATTTTACTGTCGAACGGTGGACCGAAGAACATCACGGCCGTGTACAGCCTGACCGTTGCGGAAGCAAAAAGGGTCAGGGTACTCGGGTCCCGCCATTGTCAGGTCTGCGGCGCACGGCAAAGCGCCCAGCCGTCAGTAACTGTTCCAACGCTCGAACCACCTTGAGATGCGATGGATCTTGTTGTATGTACGCCTGAACACGTTCGTCCTCTTCCAACCGGAGCCCGCCAAGTCGCCAGGCCCAGCACGCATCGAGCAAGCCCTGTTCGGGCGGTGACAAATTTGGCCCGTCTAATTGCGGGCGACCGCCGTCTTGATCAAATCTGCCGAGCAGGTCGTTGATTGACTTGGACATTTTGCTCTTCTCTCTTTGTGGTTTGGTCGGATGGAAGAAATAACCGTCATTCTCGTTACAGTCAAGCATTATCGGAATTACTGAATCGAAACCGCCGATTCACGGTGTGTATGCAAGCGTCTCGCTTCTTTGGCTTCGGTCCGGCAAGGCCTCGAATAAAAGGAAATGTGACGTATTGTTGCCGCGCGGTTGGAAAAAACGACCGCAATACCTACATTGCAGCCTTGACCGCCGGAGGAATGAAGGGGACGGGAGAATGTTGGCCATCAGACGGCGGCTGGCGAGCAACTAACTGCCTGCCACCGTAATTCGGCAGCCACCGTCAAATCGATGCCGAGTTGCACCTATTGGTTGTAGAGTTGTTCCAGGTTTTGAAGCAGAACTTTGAACACGGTGTTTTTAACGACCTCTGCTTGCTCGATATTAAGCTGTGTCGCCTCCGCAATGGCTTCGGCAGAGGTCAGGTCGGCGACGCCGTCAGGCTTGCACAACAAGGTGTCTAGGGCGATTCCTGCTTTTTTGTGCCCTTTCGTCTTCTTCAGTTTGGACTTGGCTTCGTCAAGGACAAACCTGACAAATTCGACAGTCTCATACTGTTCCTGGGCAACCACTCCAGCTTCAACGCGGTCGGGCCTTTCGAGGGGACGTAAGCATTCACGCGGCACGTTAGCGTGAAGTCCAATAATCTGCTCTTCGCTGAGCTTGAGTACGAACTCCTGGAAAGCTCGGACGTATTCCTCTGTTCGGACCCATTGCGGATCCTCTTTGTCCAGACATTCAAAGGCGGTGGCGCGGTTATCGTCCAAAACTTCCCGGCGATTGCGGTGGGCCTGTGCGCTGGCATACAGCGTGACGGTCTCTTCTTCGCTAAGAGTGTTCAAGAGCAATTCGGCGTCTTTCTTGGAAATGTGTTGTTGCTCTAATAACCACTTCTTGATCAGACGGCGCTGCGCTATGCGCTCGTAATCAGCCTCGTAAGCACGGGCCAGTTGATCGAGCTTTTCGGGATTAAGTGTCGCTAGTTTTTTCGGAGCGACTCGTCTACCGACGCCCAGTTGCTTGGCGAGCCAAGTTGGGTGCTTCGCGATGTTGGAACGGAGCACGTCAATCAGCTTGGCAAATCTTCTTCCGTTGTCGACGACAGCCAGCAGACCCGCGAGCGACCCGTCCAAGAGGTGAGAACCGTCTGCTGCTTTCTCCTGCCAATAGTCAAGTATGAGTTGCTGGATTGCAGGGTCATCGTCCTGGGGGTTTTTGATCATTGCTCCTGCCTTACTGTCTTACAGGCAACAGCGATCGCTGTTACCGGAAGTACTGAAACGCGAGCACGAGCTGCAGATCCATCCGTGGCTGGTTTGGACGATCAAGGCAAGGATGGGCCGGCCCAAGGGGGCCGGTCCATCAGGATGGGACAAGATTGAGGCAGATCCATGATATTGCCCCAATGACCAGGCGATTTGGCTGTACATTTGGATGCTTTCAGCATCTTACGCCTCAGCGACCCATAAAGTCAAATCGGCTGTGTACCACCAAATGAGGGCTACGTGGTTGTCTGAGCATTGTTTTTCTCCCACCTTGGGCGGCGAAAGGACGAGACTTTGTGGATGGGACGGCCAAACCGAGCCTTGAGCAGGCGGTTCTTTCCCACAAACCTCAATACTTAGACAAGCACCTAAGTCCTCTTTCGCTTGGCATCGACCAAGCGGCCGGCTGTAAGTAACTGCTCCAAAGCACGAACCGCTTTGATCCGCCAAGGAGCTTGCCGGAGGTATAGCTGAACCCGGTCGTCTTTTTCCAGGGGCATTAGGCCAGGCCGCCAATCCCAACACGCCTCCAGCAGGGCTATCTCATCATCGGTCAACACGTCCAAACGACTCGCACCTCCTTTCCCAGCGAGCAGCTGTAACAGGCCGTTCTTGCGATCCTGTTCACCAGCTGGATACCTCGATCGCCATGTCGTCTTTGGGTCATCGCCGCAAAATGTCTTCGTCGATCTTGTCACCGTTAATGGTCTCCTGGGTCGCCGCCAGACCATCGTGACGCCGGGGCGGCGCAGCGTCACCGATGATCGGCTGCGAGATGGCTGCGGATTCATCCTTGATCTGTTGGCGGGTGTCGTTTTGTTGAGGGAAACTCGCCGACTGGCCGGGGATCTCTGGTGTGATCTGCTGTTCCTGTTGCGACTTTCCTGGTGTAGCGTGGATGGTTTCCTTGAAGTCGGCCATCGCAGGATGCCGGGTATCTGCGATTTCGATGCCGATTTCCTGCTCAATGATGTTGGTCTTGATTTCTTGCCCGGCCGCGAGGTCGATAGCCTTGGCCGGCTCCTTACATTCCGTGTTGTGGATGCGACCAGCTGATTGACAGTCGTTCGCACGGGCATTGGGCTGGTCGAGAGGTTTGGCATTCATGGGAGACGTCTCCTTTTTAGGACACAGATGTTGAGAAATGGGGTCCGACGACCCGCTTTAACCTATGCGATGCCGGCGCGCGGTTTGAAAGGGCTGTTCATACATAAGGTGTTATTTGGCAGAGATTTAGGGAAAATGCAAGAAAAACACCACGCCAGAAAAAATGTTTGAGCATGCCCAAAAAGCCGCCTTTTGGTGGAGAATCGGACCTGTACCGGATTAGGCTGGCACCGTACTCTATGTAACGGTTAGGTGTTGAACCTCGGCCTACGCCAGCAGACGCAGACAGTTGGAACGCTGACACCTAGCCATGCGACACCAGGAGTGGCCGGTTCTTGGGGCTAATGATAATGGCGGTACAACTTCAACCGCGGAACTCAACTTCCGCATTCAGCGGGACTAGCGATGTTGACACAAATTGGGCTTGCGGAAGCGAGAAAGGAAGGGTATAGAATTCGCGCAGACACCGTGGTTTAGGCACTCTGAGGAGTAGTCATGGCCAGGAAACGAAAGACAACAGAGCAAATTGTTGCCGATGCCATCCTGAAATATGATCGAGAAAAAAAAGCAGCAAGGCGGGTGGTATGCCTAAATGTCATGAAGGTCATTGGCGGAATCGTTGCAGCGGCACTGGCCAGTTTCCTTGCCATGCTGGCAGCCAAGGCGGCTGGTGTTGTGGCCCGCTAACTGTTAGCAGCGCTCAATAAGTGTACCAAAAGCGCGCCATGGTCCGGGGCAAGGCGCGCATGGGTGATCGCGGCGGTGTGGTTTGTGCTATTCTTGAACAACTCTTGGTGAATCGCAAAAGGAAAGCGCCTCGGAGCCAAGTTAGCGCTTGGCTCCGAGACTTGACCGTCAGGGATAGTACCTCCCTTGGGCCCAGCTTCATTTCATTTTCTGCCTTGCCGGCGGCAAGGTGTTCGTTGTTGTCTTCGAGCGCGGCGATGTTTGCTCAAAGGGTGCGAACTGCCTTTTACCCCCGCGCGTCCTCAAGCTCGGTATTGCAGCGTCGCTTGCCAGCAGGCGGCATGGCGTTGGCGTTGCGTTAAGGCCAGCCGTCGCTATCGGGCCAGTGCCGGTGGGTGTAGGCAGCGTCGTCAGCAACAGCAACATTATCGGCAACGTCGGCGAGACCAGGCGATGGCGGTGCCGTCAGTCTGACGTACCTACCATGGGTGAGGGTCAGCGCGAGCAACCGCCGCCAAGAATTGTGGCGAGCGGATGTGTGATCGACCTGGCTGTTACGTGACGTTTGTGGCGTTGCCTGAACATTCGTGCCGGCGTTTTTGCAGCGTTTTGTGCCGCTTGGCGTTACGTCGGGTGCTGGATCGAGAGGCGCGTTATCGGCAGCGGCGGCGGCGTTGGCGTCGTGAACAAGTGACAAGGCGTTGTCAGCGTCCGGACACCTCGTGAAGCATGTCTTTGTCTGTGGGATGTTGTCGAGCGTCGTTTTATAGTGCCCCAGACCCCAAACGGAGGAAGGAGCGGGCGGGCACGGAGCAATTCGTCCCCCCGTTTCCTTTCTTCGCAAGGGGGAACCTGGGAGGGTGCGCGCATGGGTTGGCAAGAGGGCGTGGTTGGTCCGGTGGCGCTTGAGAGGTTGGGGCAAAAGTACCGCCGTTATCGCTTGGCCGATCCGTCAGCGGAGGAGGCGATGGCAGGTTCGTTGCGTCGCTGGGGGCAGTTGTCGCCGGTCGTGGCCTGCCGGTGTGGACAGCAGTTGGAATTGGTGGACGGCTTCAAACGCTGGACAGCGGCCCAGCAGGTGGGTGGCTGGACGACGCTGAGCGTGCGGGTGCTGGAAGTAGACGAGCGCCTCGCGAAAGCGGCGATCTTGGGATTGAACCGCGGCCAGCGTGCCACGCGTGAGTTGGAGGAGGCGTGGATTGTGCAAGCGTTGGTGCGCGACGATGGGCTGACGCAAGTGGAAGCGGCGCATCTTTTGGGCCAGCACAAGAGCTGGGTGTGCCGGCGGCTTGCGTTGCTGGAGAAGTTGAGCATGGACGTAAAAGAGGATCTGCGTTTGGGTTTGTTGGGTCCGGCGCTAGCGCGGCAATTGACGCGGTTGCCCGCGGGCAACCAGCAAGCGCTGTTGGCGCTGACGCGTCGCGAGAGTTTGACAGCACAGGAAGTGAGCGGCGTGATCGAGCTTTTACAAGGCGCCGGCGCAGAACAGGCGGCGTTCATCTTGGCCACGCCGCGTGAGGCCTTGGCCCAGGCGCGGGGTTTGCCGACGGCGTTGCGTGACCCGCGTTTGAGCCGGGCCGGCAACTGGCTGGCACGCCATTTGACGCAGGCGCTGGAGGGTTTGACGCGGCTGGAGCATTGGCTGCGCACGCCCAACGAGCGTGAACTCAAGGCGCGGGACCGGGAGATTTTACAACCGTTGCTGCTGCGGGTGGGAGACGAGGCGAGCCTGGTGGCGGAATTGGTGCTGGGACCGGAGAGGGCCCGGAAGGTGTGCAACGTATGAACGAAGCTTTGCGTCATGAGATCGTGCAGCGGCATCAGGCAGGCGCGTCGATGCGCGCCATCGCCCGCGAACTGGGCATCGCGCGTCGCAGCGTGGCCCGCGTGCTGGCCCAGGTCCAGACCCAACGGACCACACCGGCCGTGGCTTTACCGAAGCCGTGTCGCCGACGTGGCAGTATCCTCGACGAGTTCGAGCCGCTTCTGAAGGAATTGCTCGCCAGGTATCCCAACCTCACCGTCGAGCGCGCCTTGCAAGAACTCCAGACACGCGGTTTTGGCGGCCACTATACCATCGTCCGCCAGCGTCTGCAGGTGCTACGGCCGCGTCCCGCGCCAACGCCGGTGCCGCGCTTTGAGACCGGGCCAGGGGCCCAGGCACAAATGGACTATGGCGTCTATGATCTGGATTTCACGCGTGAAGGGCGCCGCCGCGTCTATCTGTTCAGTTACCTGCTCAGTTACTCGCGGCGGCAGTACCTGCGTTTCATCGAGGCGATGGATTTAGCCACGACATTGCGCGAGCACGTGCACGCCTTCGGGCATCTGGGCGGCGCCGTGCGCGTTTGCTTGTACGACAACTTCAAAGCCGTCGTTTTGCGTCACGATGCCGATGGCCCCTTGTACAACCCGAAGTTCCTGGCCTTCGCCACCCACTACGGCTTCAAACCTTGGGCTTGTAAACCGCGCCGGCCGCAGACGAAAGGGAAAGTGGAAAGAAAGTTTTTTTACGTCGAGACCAGCTTGCTGAACGGTCGCACCTTCGAGTCGCTGGAACATCTCAACGAGGTAACGGCCTGGTGGTTGGCGAATGTCGCTGATGGGCGTGTGCTGCGTGAGTGGAAGGAGACGCCGCGCGAGCGTCATGACCGGGAACGGCCTGAGCTGTTGCCGCTGCCGGCGGCCGACTTCGACACGGCCCTGGTGGTTTATCGCCACGTCAACGTCGAGGGCTACATCCCCTACCGCCTCAACTTCTATTCCGTGCCGTGGTCGTACATCGGCCAGGTGCTGCCCGTGCGTATCACGGAGAGCGAGGTCATCATCTATTCGACTGGCCTGGAGGAGATTGGCCGTCATGCGCTCTTGCCACGCTTGGTGAGCTGGGAGCATCAGCAGCATAAAAGCCATCATCCGACCGCGGACCCTGGTCAGCGTGCGGCCCTGTTGCGTCAGCGCTTCGAGCAGTTGGGGGCCGTGGCCGTGCAGTTTTTGGACGGCCTGCTGGCCAAGCAAAGGCAGGGTAAACTCCAGGCCCAGCAACTTTTGGCCGTGCTCGCTCACTACCAACGCGACGATGTTCGCCGAGCCTTGGAGCGAGCGGTGCGCTTTGGCGCCTTCTCCTTGACGGCAGTGCAACGCATCCTCGCCGCCCAGGCCCGGCCGCGGCCGCTGCTGGACGAACTCGCCGAGTTGCAACGCGAGGCGCTCGATCCCCGTCTGCGTGAAGAACCGATTGGGCCCAGGCCGATCAGCGCTTATCAAGATTTACTCTCGTCCGAGGAACCTACCGATGGCCCGTCAACCGAAGAAACGCCACCCCAAGACCCGAACGCCGGCCCAGCCAGTTCCGAATCGGCGTGAGCAGATTCTCGCCGACTTCGCGACCTTGCGGATACCGGTGGCCGCGGAGCAACTCGACGCCGCCTTGGAACACGCGGAAAAAGCCGGCTTGTCTCATGTCGACTTCCTGCACCGCCTGCTCGCCGATCAGGCCGGACAGCGCCGCCAACGCAGCATCGAACGGCGCATCAAGGACGCCAATTTCCGCGAGCTCAAGCCGCTGGGCGAATTCGACTGGAACTTCAACCCGGCCATCAACCGCACTCAGATCGAGACTCTGGCCACCTGCGACTTCGTGGGCCGCCATCAAAACGTGGTTTTTGTGGGTCAAAGCGGCCTGGGGAAAAGTTGTTTGATCCAGAGCATCGGCGGAATCGCCTGTACGATTGGTTATCGGGTCTGCTACCTCACCAGCGGGGAACTGCTGGAAGACTTAACGGCAGCGTTGGCCGACAACACCATTCACGCCCGCATCCGTCACTATGCTCGCTATGACTTGCTCATCGTCGACGAATTCGGCTTGGACCGCATCGAACGCAGCCTCTGTCCGGAAGCAGCCAGCTTGTGGTTCAAGATCATTGACGCCCGCACCCAACGCGCCAGCACGGCGCTGGTGACCAACATCGATTTCGAAGCGTGGACCAAGTATCTGGAAGACGAGCACCTGGCGATGGCGCTTTTGGACCGAGTGGTGCACGGCGCGACGATTGTCAAGCTGAAGGGCAAATCTTACCGAACTCAACAGAATGGAGCCTAATCGGCCGGCTTTGTGACGACAGCCATCCTATGGTCTCGATGTCCGCTTGATTCACCTCGCCCGGCAACTCCTTTTGGACCCTTCCAAAGCCGCGAAAGTGGTACACTTCTTAACCGCGTTCAACACCGCTAACTGTTAACAAGCGGCCGTGAAGTGGGCCGAAATGGCGGCCAAGGTACCACGGGGCAACGACTCAAAGGCAGAATTCTTTCGCCACAAACTCCCTTAGCATAAAGTGAAAGGAGTTTGTGGCGAAAGAATTCTGAAGGTCTGTACATTGGGCCAGTCGCTGCCAAAATTGCCTACTTTCTGACCACGATCAACACCCCCTAACCTCAGTCAAATACTTCCGTCATGACAGGCACCTTCTCGGTGACGTCTGAATGCCCGTTGACTCATCGTTTTGTAGGCTACAGCTATCACAGAGTGTAAGACGCCCTTTGCGAATCTAGCATTTTACGCAGCTTGCCCAGTCGCCGGCTTCCTATGGCGGCGGAAAGCGCTGCCTGGCCGGGCGTGGATGTGCGTGGCCAGGCGGTTGTCGTCACTGAGCACGGCCGCGCGCACTTGGAGGATCGCCTCGGCACCCTCCGGATTGTCCCAGAATTTCTCTGTCCCCTTTACCCGATAGTTGAATTCCTTGATGAGCGACTCGACGGCGCTCGACGTCACCGGCAGACCCTGCCGGCGGTATTCCGCATAGTTCATGCGTTCGTGGTTGTTTCGCAAATACGTGATGGTTCGCCGCAACGCTTCGCGAGGATCCGTAGCCGGCGGCGGACCCGTGCCCGAATAGGGTCCCAAGGCCTCGAAACGGGTTTCGAGTTCAGCCATCACCTCTTGCACCCGCCCTTGCCAGCACTGGGTTAGCCACGCGACATACAACTGCCAACGCTCAGACACACTTGCCGCCAGCACCGTCGCCGTCACGTACAAGTAAGTCAACGGATGCACGAAGTCGGCGACAGGCGTCATCCAGGAGAACCACTTGCGGTGCAGCGTCCAGATCCACGCTCCGCCATCGCCCAATAACGCGCCGCGCGGCGCCTCTTGGAAATTCCGCCGGTACGCTTCTGCCGCCACCATCTTGCCGAACTCGGCGCTCTCCTGCATCGTTGCCACACAGGTGCGTGCCGCCTTGGTGCGTTTGGGAGGCCACGCCGGTTGCTCCGGCTCGGCGTCCTCTTCAGCCGCAGATGGCGTGGTAGGCTGGATCGTTTCCCTTCCCAGACTCAGTTCCGCCAACTGCGGCAACTCATTTTCCTGACGCGGGCCGTGGTGCGCTTGCATGTCCCGCACCAGCTTATCCACCGTCGGCGCATCCAAAAAACACTTAGGCGGCTGGGGGTGTGGATCTTCGGCGAACGTTTCTCCCTTGAGCGTCAGCAAGCACGCGACCTTGTCTTCTTTCCATTGCTGCTGATGCACGCCCACGCCTTGGCCCGTGGCCCGCGTATTGAGACGCCCACCATCCAGCGAGATCGAGACCAGTTGCGGCGCTGGCTCGGTCGACGGCTGCCGCCGATGATGCACGTAGTCTTGCGTGGCCTGATCGCGCTGCGCCGCCATCTCCGTGCCGATTTCCTCGGTCAAACGATTGATGTGCCGGCCGCTGATCGAGAATTCACCCACCAGCTTGAGAACCGCTGCCGCTAATTCGTGCGATTTTACTTGGGCGGCCGCTGCTACGATCTTGTGCAGAATCGCCGGACTATAACCGTTAACACCGATCTTCAGCAGCAGACGTTGAGGGAAAAAAAGCCCGACGACAAGTCGGGCAATAGCACATGGGTTCTTGCTGCTCAAAGGTGCCGCCGCGCACCACCACAGACCGCTCCTGCAAAGTGACGCCACAGAGATGACCACATTGAGGACAGGCCTGCTCGGCGCCCAGCAGCCGGCCTTGCTGAGAGGTCGCCTCTTCGAGAGCTCCTGCCGTCAGCCCGCGGGCGGCGGCCACGGCCACGTCTTCCATCTGACTCAAATCGACATCCAGCCCAGGCCCGTCGTCACCGAAGGCCTGCCGGACGACAATTTTTCCCCAGTTCTTTGCGAGTTTGGTGATCTGTTCCAAATCCTCGGCGGTTAGCTTCCTTGAACCCATGACAAGCCCATCCTTGAAGTTAGAACACTTAGGCAAGGCGAATTTCCAGCTGCCATCCTACAAACTCCACTTTGCCGCGCAAAGGGGGTCCTGCACTCGCTATCACAGCCAACTGAGCCGGGCGCCTTGACAAATGGAACGAAAAATGGTAAAAAAATGGTAAATACACTGGCAATTTGACCACTGCGTGAGTACAATGTCACTGGAGAGCTTACACGTTGTAAGCCGATGTTATTTCAAAACTTGCAGCATCACACCAACATCAAACCAATGCCACGAGTTGGCACTAAAGCCAGGTTCAGGAGCTAGTCCGGGTAACCGGGTGGAGGTTCAAGTCCTCTCTTCGGCAATGCAGAAAGGGCAAGGAAAGGTGTGACCCCAGGACGGTCTATTTCCTCTGGCACCACGGCGCCCCGCACGGTGGCCCTTCGCCGCACGATGACGTGGGCAGGCTAGCCGGTCGAGCGGGGACGCTAAGCAGCTGCTTCACCTTGGCGCTGGCGCACTCGGGACATTCCACCTTGTCGCCGCCATAAACTAGCATTTCAAAGGTGTGTTCGCATTTTTCGCATGCATATTCATAGAGGGGCATGACACCAATCCTCCGTCAAGTTCGACGGCGTTTGTAAAGTTCGCTGGCCCGCAGCAGGATTTGCCGTTCCGTATCGGTCAAGCTGGCCTGGCCGCTGCGCGCGACCTTTTCCAGCACCGCGTCAACTTTCGCCTCCAGTTGCTCATCCATCGGCGATGCCGGCGGCGCGCCCACATGCACGGCTTCCGACACCTCGCCGTCCGAGCGCACTACCCGCAATCTGGGCTGGCGCTGCTGTGCCCGCCAACCGCGGAAGCTCGATAGGATGCTGGTGAATCGCCATTGCGCCTTGTAATAGGCGAAGCCCAAAGCCGCTCCCGCGAGGTGAACCGTGACCGCCGTTTCGGTGCGAATGCCGCCGACGAAAATGAAGGCGTCCGAAACCACCTGGAATACGACGAATAGCCAGACTGGCACTGGCAGCACAAAGAAAATCAGAATCATCCGCGTCGGATAATGACAGGCGAAGAGCACCATTATCGCGGTAACCGCGCCCGACGCACCGATGCAAATCCCCGGACCATGCGCCAGCGCCCAAGCCGTGAACGCGCAGCCCCCGCAGACCGCCGACACCAGGTAAATCGCCAGGAATTCCTTGGTCCCGTAAATCCCCTCCACGTCGCTGCCGAACCACCACAGAAACAGCATGTTGAAGACAATGTGCTGCCACCTCGTGGTATCATGCAAAAAGGCGTAAGTCAGCAAGCGCCAGACTTGACCATCCAGCACGCGCGGGGTGTCGAGCATGAAGAGATCCGTCATCACGTCGAAATGTCTGGCAACGCCATGGTCCGTCGGACCTCGGGTGGCGAATTCAAGGATATACACGACCACATTGATGGCGATCAGCCATTTGCAGGCAGCGCCCGACAGACCCAGAGCGTCCAGGTAGCTTGGTCCTGTGCGCCGGTAATAGTCGCGGTCGTAGATGCCCATGCCCTGTTCTCCGCCAATGCCATGCCCTGTTCTCTTTTTACCAGACAGAGTGCCATAAGGGAACTGCCCTGACCTATTTGCCTGGAGGCGCTTGCGGCCGGAACAACACCAGGTCGTGCCGGCGAATGAGCACTCCCCCCTTGCCGTCAAGCCGCGGGCCCATGGTGTAGACGCCGAATTTGCCCGTGGTCGTCTCGGCAACGTAAAGCGCGGCCTGGCCCGAAACGATGTTGCCGGTGGTCATCATAAAATGCACGGGCTGCTTGGGCTGCACGCCGAACTCGGTCACCAAATCGACCTCGGCCCAGCCGACGATTTTGCCTCCCAGATTGCGGTCGATGATGGTCCCCAGCAGCTTGCCGGCTCGGTAATCGAGGAGCCAAACACCGTCGGTCGGCACCTTGCCCGTGTTCGATGCCGCTCCCGTGCACATCACAAAATCATCGAACCGGTCGCTGGAGGCCAGCGCTGGTTTGCTGCCTTCGAGGTAAAATAGCGTGCCGGCGACGCCTAGCAAAACGCCCCCCACCAGCCAAAAAAAACGTCCAATGTCTTGCATGTCGCGGATCCTCCGCTCGAAAAAACGACGAGCTTATCGCAATCAACGTCCGCACTATACCAAAGGTGGCTAGGTTTAGGAAAGCCGCATCTCGGCCAGCCGCTCGCCAATTGACAACAGCCCAGTCGCCGATAGGATGAAGTGGCAAACGAGCAGCCACGCTCGCAACCCATTGTCCCGTAGGGCCCTTGGCACATGCAACGGCGAAGTTTCCTCGAATGGACCATCCACGGAATGAGTGCCCTCTGCGCCGCCATTGTCGGGCTGCCAGCCCTGGCGTTCCTAACCGACCCGCGCAATCGGTCAGCCCGGCAAAGCGGCATGCGCACGGTCGCCAGGCTCAGCGAACTGCAAATCGGCGTCCCCAAGGAATTTGTCATTCGCGAAACCAGCCGCGACGCCTGGAATATCCACCCGGACAACATCGTCGGCCGGGTTTGGCTGCTGCGCAAGCCTGGCGACGAGATAGAGGCCTTGACCAACATCTGCCCGCACCTGGGTTGCTCGGTGGATCACACCGAAACAGGCTTTTTGTGCCCATGCCACGGCGGCCAGTTCGACAACGACGGCAAACGCGTGCAGCCTGCCCATGGCAGCAACCCGGCGCCGCGCGATATGGACAAACTGCCGATCGAAAAGGTCGCATTGCCTGATAGTCCCGACTTTGAAATCAAGGTCGAATACAAGAGGTTCAAGACCAGCCTGGACCGGCCGGTGGAAGAGTGAAGAGTGAAGAGTGAAGAGTGAAGAGTGAAAGCTGAAGGGCCAAGTCCTAAGGACATGGCATGAGGTCAAAGCAATAAGCTGATGAGGAAGCTGTCGCTAACAAGAATCAACCACCACCAACCACCAACTAAGCGTGAATTTCCGAAATTGGCTCGACCACCGCACTGGTTACAAGAAATTGCTCGAAGCGTTGCTGCTGGAGCACGTCCCCGGCGGGGCCAAGTGGCGCTACGTCTGGGGCAGCTGCCTGGCCTTTGTGTTCGTTTTGCAGCTGGTAACCGGCATCTTGCTCATGACGGCCTACAGTCCCGGGGAAAGTACCGCCTGGGGAAGCGTCTACTTCATCCAGTACGAGATGGAGTTCGGCTGGCTGATCCGCGGATTGCACCACTTCGGTTCGCAGGCGATGGTCGTGCTGCTCGCCCTGCACATGCTCCAAGTCGTGATTGCCGGCGCCCATTTGCCGCCGCGTGAGGTCAACTGGTGGCTGGGTCTGGCCCTAATGGGCGGCGTGCTGGGTCTGAGCCTTACGGGCTATCTGCTGCCCTGGGACCAAAAAGGCTACTGGGCCACGCAGGTCGCCACCAACATCGCGGGCAACATCCCTGGCATCGGCGATTTCCTCAAACGCTTTCTGGTCGGCGGGCCGGATTACGGCAACCAAACATTGACACGCTTTTTCGCCTTGCACGTCGGCGTTATACCTGCGGCGCTCATTGTGCTGCTGGTTATGCACATCGCCGTCTTCAGGCGGCATGGCGTGACCGCTCCCAAGGGCGCCGAGGGCGAGGCGATTTTCTGGCCTGACCAGGCGTTCAAGGATCTGCTGGCTTGCATGGCGGTTTTTGCCGTGCTGCTTGGCATTGTCATCTTCGGCGCCCAGGGCCACCCGCAAGTTGTCCCTGCCGCCGAGGAACCATCGTGGTATCAGCAAATGGCCTACGCCGGCAAGGCTGGCTGCGGAGCGAATCTCGACGCGCCGGCCGACGCCGATCCCCAGGAACCGTATCCCCCTCGCCCAGAGTGGTATTTTCTGTTTCTTTTCCAGCTGCTGAAGTATTTCGAGGGCGATCAGATTCTGATTGGTACCGTAGTCATTCCCAACGGCGTGGGCCTGGTGCTGCTAGTCTTGCCGTTGCTAGGCTTTGGACGCATGCGGCCGCTGGGGCACGTCGTCGGCGTGCTGGTGGTGGTCGCCGTGCTGACGGCCGCGGCTTCGTTGACTTGCCTGGCCATCGCTGACGACACGCCCGACCCCGTGACCCGCAAGCTGCTTGAACATTTGGCGTTCCTGGCCTTGCCTATCCTTAGCGGCGCGCTGCTCTTTCAATTGGGACTGCTGGCCCTGCTGCCACGGGGCGGCTTCCGAAAATTCGTGTTTGGCGGCGGAGCGCTGGTGCTGGCATTGCTGGCGCTTGGCATCGGGTCGGCGCTTTACGCGGCAGTGGCCGACTGCATCCCGCAGGACTTGCGGGTACGCCTGGCCGAGGAGGTGACGGAGAAAGTCAACGACCCCTCGGCCGCCACCAAAAAGGCTCAGGGCTTTCGCGTCCAACTCCAACATGCCGATGAAAATGCCGGCTTCGCGGTCAATCTGGCCCAGGCAGGCATTCCCGACGGCGGTGCCGCTCTGCTGCTGCGACGCGATCCCAAAACAGCGGGCAAAAAGCTGTTTGGCCAACACTGCGCGGTCTGCCACGGCATGAAAGGCGTGAGCGAGGGCGCCAACTTGAAGGCGTCTGATCTCACCGATTATCCCAGCCGTGCATGGATCTGGTCGATGCTGCAGAACCCCGGCGACCCACGCTTTTTCGGCCGTACATCGCTCAAAGGCATGAAAGGGTGGTCGACTAAACACCACGATCTCCGCAAGTCGCTCATGGACGAAATGAACGACGCGACCAAAAAAGATACCCAGGCCGAGGCTGCCAAGAAGCTCGCTTACTACGACGCCTGGCTCGAGCGCGTGGTCGATTGGCTGGCATCGCGACCCACCGACATGCCCAAGAAAAATCCGGCGACACCCCAGGAGAAGAAACTGGCCGAAGGCTACGAGGCCTTTAATGACAAGACCATCAAGCCGGGACGTTGCTCGAGCTGCCATTCCTATGGCGGCGAGGGCGGCAGCGAAGGCCCCGATCTCACCGGCTACGGCACCGCGGAATGGATTCGGCTGACCATTGTCGCCCCCGGCCATCCCAGTCGCTTTGGCACCAAGTACAATGCCATGACGGCTTTTCGCAACGATCAGGGCCCGGGAGCCGAACTGCTGCTGCGCGAGTTGGCGCCTATCGCTGGGGAAAAGTTTACGCCGCTCCCCGACGTCGATCGCGAATTGATCATTCGCTACCTGCTGCACGACGACCGCATGGTATTTTTCGGCCAACCCATTGCTGCGGTGCCGGAAAAAAGCAAGAATAAGTAACTGAACTTTCGGTGAGTCTCTGGTTTTTTGGCAAGGAGTAACGCATGAGGAAATTGACATTGCTTTGGGCGGCGGGAATAGGCCTGTTGGGTCTCTTCGCGGCAGCCGACAGCATCGGCGCCGCAGCGGGCGGGGATACCAACGCCGCCATCAACGGCGTGGCCGATCTCGTGGAAAAGGGCAAGCTAGACGACGCCAAAAAGGCCGGTAAGGACGTGGCCGCCAAGACCGTGGCCGCCAAGGGCGACTGGGAAACCATCATGCACGCCTTCAAGCTCCGCAGCAAAAAAGGCATCGGCGTCGGCGCCATGGCCAACGCTGTCACGCCCGACGGCATCGAGGCCAAGATTGAAGCTCTGGCGCGCGACAATTTAACCCCCGCCGCGCTCACGAAGGAAAAGGACGGATTGGGCCGGCTGGGTTCTGTTGTTGCCGGTGTCGGATACGTCATTGTCGCCATGCCGCCCGAAAAGGACGACGGCAAAGCCAAGCGCGCCGATTGGATCACCTGGTCGGAAAGCCTGGCCAAGGCCGGTGTGGAGTTCACGGCGGCTGCCAAGGCCGCCAGCGTGGCCGATCTCAAAAAGGCAGCTACGAAGATCAAACAGAATTGCGATAGCTGTCATGCTGTGTTCAAGTAAGCTGTATGCGCAAATACTAACCCGAAGCGTCAGCGAGGTCAATTCTTGGTGCCACTGGCGGCTTGCCGCCAGTGCTGGGCCTTCGGGTTCAACTGGCCATAGGTGGTGCAGATTTCTTGCGCTGCAACCCTAGACTGTCCAATCTTCAATGACCAGGCCGGGCCCGCTTGTTGCTGAAGGACGCTGACATGGTTGGTGTCCAGCAGATACTTCACGGCACTTCGTCCTCGGGTGGCCTGTGAGCCGCTCGCAATGCGCGCCCGTACTCAACTACTTCCGAAAATGCGGGCTCGTCTTTGAATGACCCGACGAACCGCTCAAGCCAGTTGGTTTTCGGGCATGCAGCATCAAGCCGGCTTTGCAATTGGCTGACGACAGTCTCAAGCGCCGCTAGTCGTTGCTCGATTGATCCATTTGTCTGCATAACCACCTCTTCACGCCGCCGTGGTCGCCTTGCCATTTGATCCACTGTACCATTTGGCAAAAATGGGAGCTACCTTTTCCCTTGCATAGTTGGTGGAAAAAATGGCTGCGGGCTAGCCGCTTCCGCGCAGGCAGGCTTGCAGGAAAACGGTTTCAGGCCTGGACGCGTTCTTCGCACATAGATGATTGCGAGGATCAATCCAAGCAACGCGCCGACATAGCCCGCGGTGTGCAAATAGGAAACGATGATGAACGCCCTTAGATCCTGAAGATCCAGCCCCTGCTGAATTTCGCTCCAGATGCTTAAGTCGGCATATCGCGTCCTTGCGATTCCGATAAGCGCACCGAGCAAACCAGTTGCCGGCGCCACGGCAAACACAATGGCAAATGCTTTGACAATGGACTTGGACCTTATCGAATCGGGCATTTCGGCCAAACCCGCGCGGGCGAGGAACCATCCGCCGAACAGCCCTACCCACCACGTCGCCAGAAAGCCGACCTCGGATGCATAAAGCTGGTCGGGCCAGCCCATGTCAGCCCAGGAAAACTGGAGGAATTTGAATTTGGTGAAATACTCCGGGGAAAGCATGTAGCTGATCTGATCGTGCAAAGCCCCATACGGACCGGCAATCACCGCGCCCAGCAATGCCAACCGCGCCATGGCTGGGAAGCGTTTGAGAGGAAACTTTGGCAGCAGAACACCCATACGAAGTCAGCTTCCCCGGACCGCCAAACTGTGCTCAACCTGCGAGCCAACGGCGATGGCGTCTGTTCGGATACGCTGTCGCCGTTGGCTCCGGGTTAAACGATCTAAACTTGGAATTTCTTCTTGGCCGCGCTATCAAATCAACTCCCCAATCGGCTGCCGATCCTCAAGTATGTGCCGCGGTCTCCCGGAGGCGTCTGTAAAAGTGCGCGAGCAATCGATGCCCATCGTCCGGTAAAGCGTGGCCAACACCTGCGAGGCCGTGCAGCGCCCTCGAGCGGCTGCTCGCCGCGGGCGGTTGTGGAGCCGATCATCTGGCCCATGCGCAGGCCGCCGCCGGCGACCAGGGCCGACATGACGGGCGCCCAGTGATCGCGGCCCGCGTTGCCGTTGATGCGCGGCGTGCGGCCGAACTCACCCCACATCACCGTGACCACGTCCTGATCCATGCCGCGGTCGACCAGGTCCTGAACCAGGTTGGCCACGCCGCGATCCACCAGCGGCAATTGCTGGCGAAGTGTTTTGAAATTGTCGCCGTGTGTATCCCAACCGCCGATGGCCAGCGTCACGCAGCCGACGCCCGCTTCGACGAGCCGGCGTGCTTGCAGGAATTGCTCGATGCCGCGGTAGCGATCGCGAGACCGCGGCTCTTCTCGTGACAGATCGAGCGCCTTGCGTACCGCACCCGAAGCGACCATGTCAAAGGCACGCTGCTGAAAAGCGTCAAGGCCGGCCATCGTGCCCGAGGCGTCGATGTCGCGGCGGATATTGTCGAACTCGAGCAGAAGGTTGCGGCGTTCCTCGACTTGCCGGGGCGTGACGCCGTTGGGCAGGCGCAGGTTTTCAAACGCCGGCCCATTGGGCGTGAAGGCCCGGTGAGCCACGCCTAGGAAACCCGGCTCGAGGCCGATCCCCATGCCACGCAGACTGACAAACGGCGGTATTTCACCATTGCCGCGCAGCCGGGAAACTACGGCGCCGAACGACGGATGCTGAGCGGTGCGGTTCTGCGCCAGGCTGTAACCGGTGCTGACCAGCGCATCGCTATGCTCATCGACCGACACGATGCTGCGAATGCAAGCGAGCCTGTTCCACATGCGGGCCTGGAGCGGGAAATGCTCGCAAATCTGCACGCCGGCCACATTGGTCGCGATCGGCTTGAACTCGCCGCGGTATTCCGCCGGAGCTTGCGGTTTGAGATCGTACATGTCCAGGTGGGACGGCCCGCCGGGCAGGAAGATCATGATGGCGGACTTGCTGGGCGGCTTCGGTTGGCCTGGCTGCGTCGCCTGGCCGCGAAGACGCAGCATGTCGGCCAAGGTCAGACCAGCACCAAAGGCCCCGATCTTGAGAAAACCGCGTCGGGTCATCCCGTCGCAAAAAGGCTGCTTGTCACCCCAAAATGTCAGCATGGTCTTTCTCCCTTGGCGCAGGCAATTAGCTCTTTTGCAATCCTAACTCAGCGAGGGAAGTGCGGCAAGGGCAGGGGCGGTGGTCAAGAAAAACGAATCACGAAAGCACGAAAGACGAAAACACGAAAGGGAAAAAACTTCACCGTATCCGACAACCCTTCAGATTCGTGTCCCTAATTCCTTTTTCTTTTTCGTATTTTTGTCTTTCGCGCTTTCGTGATTCTGATTTCTATGTCGTGAGCCATTTGGCCGCCTGCAACGTATTGTGCAGCAGCATCGTAATCGTCATCGGCCCAATACCGCCCGGCACTGGCGTGATCGCCGACGCCACCGCGCTGACCGCAGCGAAATCGACGTCGCCCACCAGCTTGCCCGTTGGCAGCCGATTGATGCCGACGTCGACGACGACCGCACCGGCCTTGATCATGTCGGCCTTGAGAAACTCCGCCTGGCCGATGGCCACCACGACCATGTCGGCCTGGCGGGTGAGGGCGGCAATGTCGCGTGTCCGGCTGTGGCAGACCGTCACCGTGGCGTTGGCTCCTGGGCCCTTTTGCATCAGGATCAGCGCCAGCGGCTTGCCGACGATGTTGCTGCGGCCGACGATGACGACGTGTTTGCCGTCGAGGCTGATGTTGTTCCTGACTAGAATCTGCTGCACGCCATAGGGCGTGCAGGGCATAAAGCGCGGATGTCCCGCGGCCAGCAGACCCAGGCTGACGGGACCGAAACCATCGACGTCCTTGAGCGGTGAAACGGCCTGGATGACGGCGGCTTCCTCGATCTGCGGCGGCAGCGGCAGCTGGACGAGGATGCCGTGAACGCGCGGATCGTTGTTGAGCTGCTCCACCAGCTGCAAAAGCTCGGCCTGCGTGGCGGCGGCGGGCAGCTCATGGAGCCAACTGTCGATGCCGGCCTTCTGACATGCCGTTCGTTTGTTGCGGACGTAGACCTGGCTAGCCGGATTGTCGCCGACCAAAACCGCGGCCAGGCCTGGGCGTGTGCCATTTGCCTGGAACAACGCCGTCACCTCGCGGGCGATTTCCGCCTGCATCGTGGTGGCGAGCTGCTTGCCGTCGAGAAGAACAGCCATGGGATGCTCCATTGAGTAGAACGGAATTTATTCCGTTCTACGACGACTTATCCACCTTGCGTCGTCTTTAGCGCCAAATATCGATTCACCGCGTCCATGGTCAATCGCTCCGGCACGGTATCGACAACCATCACACCTTGGCGTTCCAGGCTCTTGAGCAGTTCCTCCCGCCCGGTCAGCAGGTCGCGAGCCACCGCTACGTCATAAAGCTCCGACACGGTCTGCGGCGTGGAAGCCCCCAGTTCCCGCAACGGCACGTCGGCCACCGCCAGCGTCAATGGCCAATGAAAGCGCTTGAGCAAACCGATGGCATCACGGTACTCCGCCGAGATGACGTTGTCGAGCAAATCGGTGAACACCATCGTCAGCGCCCGCTTGGGATGCCGGGCCACCAGATGATTGAATGCCTCGCGGTAATTGACGTAACACAATTCCGGTTGAATGTTGTTCAGCACCTGCAGGAAACGCGCGTGCTGCGCTCGGCCCTTGGCGGGTGGGACATATTCCTGAACCTTGTGCGAAAAAACCAGCAGGCCCAGGTTGTCTTGAAAGCGATGGCTCACGTGCGTCAGCATCAAAATGGCGTTGATGGCGTGATCGAGCTTGGACAGGTTACCGACGCGGGCGGCCATCATGCGGCCGGCGTCGAGACAAAAAATGATGTCCTGGCTGCGCTCGCTCTCGAACACGGCGGTGATCGGCTTGCCGCGGCGGGCGGTCGCCTTCCAGTTGACCGAGCGAAAATCGTCGTCCACGGTGTAATCGCGGAAATGGCTGAATTCCTTGCTGGCTCCCGGCAGGCGCTTGATGTGATAGCCGCCGGTCCGCACCAGGGTCATGCGCACCATCGCCTCGTAACGGCGGACATCGAGTAAATTTGGGTAGACCTGGGCCTCTTCTTCGGCGTCGACCGTTTTGTCCACCCACGCCAGGCCGAGCGGACAACGCAGTCTGACGTGGATGTCGCCGAAGCGAAATTTACCTCGCTCCGTCGGCAGCAGTCGATAGGGCAGGCGTACCCAACCGCGGCCCGGCACCCTCGCGGACAAAAGCGGCGGATCGACGCCAAAGCCGGCGGGGGCTTCATCGCGAAGCATCAGTTCGAGACGCCGGCGATTGCCATTTTCGACGAGCAGGTTTACGTCGTTATTGATGCCGACCGAAAGTCGCGCCGGCATTTCACGGCTGACGCGCAGGCCACGCCGCCGCGCGCCGAGAAAGGCGTCGAAGCAAAAAACCAGGGCCAGTCCGAGGTTGAAGCCGAACACCAGCAATTGAATCAAAGTCGCCGAGCCGCCAAGCAGCGCGACAGCGATGCCGGCCAGCAGTGGGACGATTCCCACGGCGAACAGGCAAACGGTCAAGCGCGTGGGTTGCATTAAATATCCTCTGCGCCATCCGGCAGCGGTTGCCAACCAAGAAGAAGAGAAAGATTAAGATGAGGATTATGATTATGAAGAGGATTAGGATTACGATGAAGATTAAGAGCAGGATTCCCACGGCGAAAATCGATCCTACTCATACTCTTACTCATAATCCTCTTCCTACTCTTAATCTTCATCGTACTCTTACTCCTCTTCCGATCTGCGGAATCGCTGGAGATCCCACAAAAAACACTGGCCGCTTTACCGCGGCACTTCCACCTTCTCCAACACCGTCGTCAGCACGTCATCCGTGGTGTATCCCTCCAGATAAGCGTCGGGCTGCAGCGTCAATCGATGCCGCAGGACCGGCCGGCAAACCCGCTTCACGTCGTCGGGGATCACAAACGCCCGGCCGCTCATCAGCGCCCGGACCTTGGACGCTTGCAGCAGATGAACGGCGGCACGGGAGCTGGCGCCCATCAGCACTTTGTCGATTTGCCGCGTTGACCGGGCAATCTTCCCGATATAGGTGCACACTTCGGGCTTGGCGACGACGGTGGCGGTCTGCTGCCGGGCCGCCAAAATGTCAGCCTTGCTGATTACGTAAGGATCCGCCTGGGCCGCGTCACCCGTCGGTTTCAAAATGTCCAGCGGATGACCCAGGCCGCTGCGGCCCTGGTAAAGGCGGAGAATGCGATCCTCTTCCTCCGGCGGTGGATAGGTCACGTCGAGTTTGAGGAGGAAGCGATCGAGCTGCGCCTCGGGCAAGCGATACGTGCCCTCGTATTCAATGGGGTTTTGCGTGGCAATCACGGTGAAGACCTCCGACAGCGCATGGCTGATGCCGTCGATGGTGACGGTCCGTTCCTCCATGACCTCCAGCAGGGCGGATTGCGTCTTGGGGGGAGTGCGGTTGATTTCGTCGGCCACGAGCAAGTCGGTGAAAATCGGACCGGCGCGGAAGTCGAAATGGCTGGTCTGCAGGTTGAAAACGTTGGTGCCCAGGATGTCGGACGGCATCAGATCGGGTGTGAATTGCACGCGTTTGCAGTCGATGCCCAGCAGTTTGGCCATCGTCCGGGCCATCAGCGTTTTGGCGGTGCCCGGCACGCCCTCGAGCAGAATGTGGCCTCCGCAGATCAACGCCAGCAGCACCAGCTGCAAGTTTTCGCCCTGACCGACCACAACCCGTTCCGCCCGGCTTTGCAGATATTCAACCAGCTCCGGCACTGTTTGACTTTGACCCGTTTGCACTATTCACCTCTTGTCAGTTGCCTTGACCTTTTGCCGCACTCGCTCGTTCACAAAGGCGTCGAAGCGCTGGGCCACCGCTAACAGCTGCGGCGCACTGACCGCCCGCCCGAGACAGAGATCCTCGGCCGCGTCGAGCAAATGGCCCAACTCCCGCATCCCGACCTCGCCATGGCGCTGCTTCCACGCGGCCAACATCTCTTGCGGCGGCAAGTTGCGGCGCAACCGCAAGTAACCCGTCAGCGCGTCCAGAAAGTGGCGGCCCAGAATCCCGGCCACCAACGGACGGGTGTCCGCCTTTTCGTAGATCCGTGCGACCGACGAGGCGTAGTCAACTCCGTCCGCGCGCCTGGTCACCGGCATCGGCACCGCGGGGCCGAGCCGACGGCCCACGGCCCACAAGACCATCGCGGCCACCAGCAAAAACTCGAGCACGACCCATTGCTGGCCATGATAGCGAAGGTAACTCCAGAAGCCGCCGCCGGAGCGGATGCCGTGGTGGTACTCATCGAAATAGACGCGGCCTTCCTCCGCATCGAGGGCGGCAACATTGTAGAGAAAGACGGCGTTGTCGTCGCGCAGCAGCCCGCGATGGGTAAACAGCGAAGCATCCGGAAGGACCAGGACTCTGCCGCTGCCGTACCGCAGGGCGACCGCGGCGGGCCGTTTGCCGATGTACCACAGCGGCACCGCCTTGGTCCCCGACACCGTGGCTGACTGCTCCAGGGCGATGTTGCCAACGCGAGCCGTGTACTCCCCGACGGCGACTGGCTTTACCTTGTAAAGTGCGGTGCTTTTGTCCTCAGCATCGGTGATGGAAACGCCAAATTTGGCGTGCAGGCTTGTATGGCCATTGCCGCACAGCAGCAGGGTGTTGCCGCGCTTCACCCAATCGAGCAGACCCTCCACGTCGGCGTCGCTCAAGAGCGGCGCTTGGCCGAGTCGAGTGATTGGACTTTCCGCCTCCGCCAGGATGAGCAGACCGCGATAATGCGTCTGCTGGATCGGGCGAGTGAGAGCGACGGGTTGCCAGCCCAGATTGCGCAGCAGTGCCGCCGCCTGGGCATAACCATCGGGGCCGTCGGAATAAAGCGAGTAATCGGGCAAGCCCGCGCCGGCGCTGGCACGGTCGTCGAATATGCCGTAAAGCGCCCACGCACAGCCGCCGCAAACCGCCACCAGCACCAGCCAGGCGACAATGCGCGAGCGTTGCCGACGCCGAGGGCGAACCGGGCGAGCGTCGACAGTAGCAGGCGCGGAGGCCATTGGTCATCCAAAGGTCAAAGTAGTAGGCACACTCCGTGTGCCGTTCTTTCCATCAATGCACCGAAGGCGCCTGCTCCGGTCGCAAGCTGCCGGTGCGAACCTCCTCGGCAAGCTCCCGGCAACGGCGATAGTCGTCAGGCTCGCAAGCACGCTCGCCATACCATTTCACTTCAAATAAACCCGTCAAACCCAGAAATGGCCTCTGCAGTCCTGTTCGCCGCCGCAATTGATCGACGTATTCGCCATTGGTCCGCGTGCGTTCGTAACGGATAAAGCCGCCCTGGTGGAGCAACGCCAGAACGGCCAGGTACAACGTCCTCACGGCGCCGAGGAAATCACCCGCCCGCGCTTTTTCGTCAGCCTGGCGCCAAAGCTGGGAGGGATCTTGTTTGTCCGGATCTTCGAGGTAATCGTCGGCACGCGCCGCCAAATTGCCGGCCTGACGCGGCAACGCTTTGCCACGGCTCTGCCAAAGTTTCGCCAGGACAAAGGCGATGCTGGCAACCAGCACGGCCACGCCAAGACCCACCAAGATATACAGCAGGACGGTGGCGATGCCTCCCAGCCCCGTCACCGGGCCGACCACGCGGGGACCGCCGGGCCTGGGAATCTCATTGACGGGCGCCTCGTCCTTCTCCTCCGGCTGTCTGCGTTCCTTCTTTTTGTCCTTGGCGTCGTCGACCTTCTGGCTCTTGCGCTTGTCGGTGGCTCTGGCAGGTGGAACAAGACCTTTGATGCGGTCCGTTGAGGGCTCATCGTCATTGTCGGCCCGGCGCGGTTGCGCAAGACTGTCTTCGAGCATTGCCAATCGAGCATCGATGTCCTCCAGGATGCTCACGGCCTGATCTTGATCGCGTTTGGCGAATCCTTCGAGGTCGGCCCGAAGCCAACGGAAGCTATCGATGGGACTGTGCAGCTCAAGCCTTTTGCAGGTTTTTTCCAGGCGCGGCATCCACAGCGAGCCGCCCGGATACGGTTTCGCCGCCTTGACCTCTCCGCGAATGACGACGATTTCCTGGCGCGCCGTCCGCACGTCCGCAAGCAGCTCTTGCGCCGCCACGGGTCGGGCGCTCAACCACCCGGCGCCCAGGACGGCAAGCATGATGATGCCTGCCTTGACCCGCTGCGAGGCCGGAAACTGATCTTCCACGCGGTTCCACAGATCCAGCCCCTCGGTGCGGGTGCGTACGTCCAGGAAAAAGAGATAGTTGGCAGCCTCGTTGAAGGGACTCAGAAGGCATCGGGCCAGGAGCACCAGGGCCAGAAAATACGCGGAATTGTCGAGCGACATCAGCAGACTGAGGTACGCCACGTCAAAGCCGCCAAGATTTTCGATGGCCCACAGGGCGAAGCCGGCCAGCAGATGGAGATTGAGGACCGCGAAAACCCACAACAGGCCGCGCATCATCGCCAGCAGCAAGGCGGTGCCGAAGTGCTGACCCGAGGCACGCATGGCGTAGCGGAAAGCCCGGCCGAACCGAGGATTGCCAGCGGCGAAGCTCGGCTGCCGGGTAAGGCCGAATAACGAGATCAGTATGACGATCAGGCCAAGCTGCACAACAATGAGGAAGCGAATACCACCCGACATCCCGGGCGCCAAACAGCAGGTGAGCACCAGCAAGGGCCCAATCAGGGAAACGGCCTGGCTGGCCACCACGTGCAAGCCGCGTTTGCAGGCCGCCATGACGCATTCGCCAAAGCCCGCCGGATAGTTCTCGGACCAGCTGTAAAATGCCTCCTGGCAGGCGCCGGCCGCGAGTCCAGTCAACGGCAGCAGCAATGCGGTTAGCGCGGGAAGCAGCAACCGCCACGGTCCCGCGGGCGCGGGCACGCGCAATGAGCGCAATGAGGCAGGTTGCGGCAGGCAATTGAAATAGGAATGTCAGCGCCAGCAGAAGCAGCGGATTGGAAAAGTAAAGGCGCCAGGCGTCGTCGAGAATCTCGACCGGCCTGCGCGGGTGCGCCTGCGATGCTTCACAACCTGGAACGGCTTCTCGCGCAGCCATTTCTTCCTCAACGGTCGGTTACGGCGCCAGGCCCGCCTGGACCAGCAGCAGCAAACCAAACAAGGTAATCCAAACTCCCACCAGCACCAGGGCCGCGCTCCAAAACGACGAAAACCGCCGCGGCCTGGGCGGGCGCAACGCCAGCGCCTTCAGACATGCATAGCAGTGATTGACACCGTCAAGCTGCGTGCAGCAGCTAGCGCAAATGTAGACCCGGCAACGCATGCACATGCCCACGGCCTGCTCATCGGAATGGTAATAGCATGGCCTCATAAACCGAAAATCTCAATCGCGCTGGCCCGTTGGGGGTAAAAGGCGGAAACCGTCCATCGCTTCGCGGATTTGCGGTTCCAGACGGACAAATTGACTCCGCCTCACCCCGCCGATCACCACGAACATGCGGTCGTCGCCCTCGCGTTTGTAGACGCGCAGCAAGAAGCTTTTGTCCTCACCCGCCAGGCGCTTGTCGAGCAAAACCTCGATCATCGCGACCTTGTCCTTGGCCGGCGGTCTGGTGGTTTCCTTCTCGGTGGTCTGCGGGGCACGCAAGTCCGCGCTGCCGCTGTTGTTGAACAAGCCAACACGCGTATTGTTCTTGAAATCGCGGACGGCCTTGTCGCGGCAAGCTTCGATGCCCGTGTTACGATCAAATAAACTATCGGCGTAACCAAGCACGACCATGTCCTCTTCGGGAACCACCAACAGCAAATCCTGCCAGACATGGGGCAGACTTGGCGATTTGTACACGCCCCACTTTGTCGACGGCCGCCTGATGGCAAAACCTTCGTTGGGCCGCTCGGCGTCCATGGGTCCGTCGAAGTCCAGTTTGCCGGCCCAGTGGGCCGCGCCCACCATCCCCGTCAGGCCGAATAGTTCAAGGGAGCTGCCGGCAAAGATCACGGCTAGAATAGTGGCGGCGGTCATCGGCAGGCCAATGGCGATCCCGGCAATGGCATATCCTCTGCCGGCAACCCGATTAGGGTCTCTGGCGATTTGCAGCAGGGCCAGCACGCCAAGCAGGACGGCGGCGAGAGTGCCGACCACCGTAAATGCGAAGGTGAGGGCGAGAATGATGCTGGCCAGCGCCAGACCGCTGGTCCGCTGACCGGCCGACCCCGGGACGGGCGTTGGCAGCGGTTGCTGGCAGTCGGGACAGGTAATGGTTTGCCCGGCGAACTTGTCGTCGATTTCCAGGCGTGCGCCGCAGCTGCAGGTCATCGCAAAGGGCATGATCGCTCCGAATGTTCCGTCAAAGCCACTTCGATGTATTGTACCTGTTGCCGGTCGCGCCGCAACCGTCGGTGTCGTCTCTAAACTTTTCCCTTGCCGCGTGCCGTTTTAATGGCCTCCAGCAGCTCACTCGCTGCCGCATCGCCGCGATACAAATCCTCGATAGCACGCCAGATGGCTTCCGCTTGATCGGTTTTTCCCTCGTTCTGGAGCGCCTCAGCCTGCTTGAGGGCCAAGCGCACCGGCGCAAACCGATCTGTTTTGGCCAACTCGTCGTCGAGCCTCGCGAGCTCATCCCCGGCCTTGTCCACCCACTTTTTTTCCGACGCGACATTCTTGAATACCGCGCCCAGGTCGGTCCACAAGCGCCGCGCCTCCACGTAATCGCCCTCTTGACGTTTTTTCTTGCCCTGCTGAAAAAGGCGCTGGCCTTCACTCGGCAGCAGGTTCCCCTCGGCCTCCTGGCGGTCTTTCTCAATTTGCCTGCGGAAATCTTCCACTTGCGCTTTGTGAGCGTGCTCCGGATAGTCGCGGTCCAGCGGTCCAAGGTATTCGCGCCAGGCCCGTTCACGATCGACAGGATCGCTGGAGCGCATCAACTCCGCGCCGCGCTCGAACAACGTCTCGGGACTCAGCGGCCAAAACGTCCAAATCAGGATGCCCACCACCACCAAAAACAACGGCAGCACCACGTACCACCGGTTGAATAGCTGGGCGATCGGCCCGCCGCGATTGAGGCGTTCCAGCTCCTGCCGCACCAGTTGGCTCATCAGCGTGGCCGGCCCTATGCCAAAGACCTCGCTCGCACCGCTCATGTTGTCCGCGACGGTGCCTTCCTCGTCCACGGCGGCCCGCGTCGGGCTGCTTTTGCGTTCCAGTTTGCGGCGCAGGCTCTCGAGCTGCCTGCTCAGCACCAGGCAATCGGGAGGCCGTTTTGCCGGGTCCTTGTCAAGGAGCTGGCAGACCACCGCGTTGATTTCATGGGGAAGCTCGGGGATCACCGCTCCCGGCGGGTCGAACTGGGCATAGCGATGTTTGTGCAGCAAATCGACGAAGCTTTCGCCAACGAAGGGCGGCCGGCCGGTCAGCAACGTGTACAGGACCGCGCCGAAGGAATAGAGATCGCTGCGTTTGGTAACCGGCTTGCCCGCGGCTTGCTCCGGCGAGAGATATTCCGCCGTGCCGACCACGCCGCCGGTCGCCGTCAGGTGGCCCTGGGCGAACACCTTGGCGATGCCGAAATCGGTCAATTTCACCACGCCGGCATTGGTGCGCAGAATGTTGGCCGGCTTGAGATCGCGATGAATGATGCCGTGGTCGTGAACGTGCTTGAGGGCGGGGCAGACCTGCAAGGCGGTGTCCAGCACCTCTTTCCAGGGGAGCCGGCCCTCATGTTCCAGGATGTCCTCGAAACTGGAGCCATCGACAAATTCCATGGCGTAGAAATGCAAGCCGTTCTCAAAGCCGGATTCATAGAAGCGGACGATGTGGGGATGATCTAGCTGGCTAAGCGTTTCGATCTCGCGTTGAAAGCGGTGCAGAAAGCCCGCATCCTGGGCGAGTTCCGCGGCCAGCACCTTGAGAGCAGCCTGGCGGCCGCCAATTTCCTCCTGGGCGAGATAGACCCGGCCCATGCCGCCGCGGCCCAGCTCGCCGTGGATGACCCATTTACCCAGGCGGTCGCCGATCATGAGTTGTGCCACCCAATGTTAGACAGGTAGAGCGAACACCTCTTCGGCGTCAAGCACTTGATCGTTGCTTTCGAACAATCGGGCGACTGCCGCGCGGTGAAGTTTCATCTTGGTGCCGCCGACGCCGATTGCACCATAGCAAATAACGCCAGCGCGTTCCACGGCCGCGTCAGCGGCGCCGACGTCTTCGATGCCTAGCGGCGGCACGGCATTGAGGTCGATGGCAACCTTGAGCGACGTGCACGCGGCCATCACCGTCCTGGGCAGCAGCACCACGCCGGCGGCGCCGGCACAGACGATAAGTGCTTGATCCGCAACCGCGTTGGCGAGCTCGTCCGGGCTGGTGGTGGCGACAGGCTCGAGCTGCACTGAAGGCTGGCGGCGGCGAAGGACATCGCAAACGGCGGCCGAACGGAGGAGTTGGCGCGAGCCGACGCGCACCGTGGCGCCTTGGCCCGCCAGCAACCGCGCGACGCGTTGGCCGACAGGACCGGTGCCGCCGAGCACCAACGCTTTGATGCCGCCCAACGACAAATGCCGGCCCGCGACGCGCACGGCAGCTGCCGCCGTGGTGTTGGCGCCGTTGGCGTCGAGCAGCACGGAGACGCGCAGACCAAATTGCGGCAGCATGTGTTCGAGCGATTCTTGCAACAAGCGTTCGCCGGCCGCGACGTCGCTGCCGCCGATGAAAAGAGCGGTGCGTTTCAAGTCCTTGGGACCGCGCGTAAAGATCGCGCCGTGAACCAGTCCTTGCAGCTGCTCAGGTTTGACGGCACCGTAGCTAAGCAGTTCATCGACGCCGGCGTCGATTGCCACCACGCGGTCGAAGACGCTGGGCTGCGGATCGGAGTCGAGTTGGATGAGGATTTTGCGTTTGTCCATGGCCGACCCCTGCCGGCTTGTCCGGCAGGTGAAGCAGTTCGGCGGCTAGATCACGCACACCGAGTGTTTTCTCGACCCCTGCCGGCTTGTCCGGCAGGTGAAGAAGTTTGGCCGCTAGCCTTTGAACTGCTTCACCTGCCGGACAAGCCGGCAGGGGTCGAGGAGAAGATTGGGCCAAATTTTAGCTTCTGAACTGCTTCACCTGCCGGACAAGCCGGCAGGGGTCGGAAGCAGGACGGACTGAGTGCGCTGCTAACCGGCGTCACTTGGGCGAAAACGGGTGCTTCGCCGTGTCCTTCTTGGCGAGAATCTCCTCGATCTTCGGCTCGCCCTTCATGGCCCGCTGGATCGCCAGCTTGGTGGCGTCGTAGTTAAACTGGTAGATCTTGGCATCATCCTTGGCCGCCGGGTGGATGAAGACACCGCAGACGATCACCAGGTTTTCCGCCTGGTTGGCCGGGATCGTGCCCGCCGCCACGCTGTCGGCCACCGCTTTGGCCACCGAGGCCTGGGCCGGGCCGAACATCTGCACCGCCTGCGGCAAGTGCTTGATCGTCACCTTGGTGATCAGCACCGTCGCCGGCTTGCAGAGCAGGTTCGGCGTCAGCACGGCCAGCAAGTTGTTGTGGCCGGCCGACTGGTTGGCCAGGGCGTTGGCGAAGGCCACGCCGACCGGGCCGTCTTTGCTGCCGATCAGCAGATCAATGTGAGCAATTTCATTGCCATCGCCGCTCAGGGCTTCACCGACGTACATCGACATGAGAGGTACTCCTTGGAAAGTGGAACGACAAGACCCGGCATAAAAAATACCGGGTCTTGCATGTTTGACAATAAAGCGTTGTGAGCGATTAGTACCTGCGGCCACCGCCGCCGCCGCCACCGTAGCCGCCACCGCCGCCGCCCTTGCCGCCGTAGCCGCCACGGCCGCCGCCACCACCGCCACCGCGGTCTTCTCTTGGCTTGGCTTCGTTGACAGTCAAGGCGCGACCGTCAACCTCCTTGCCGTTCATGGCCGCAGCAGCAGCCTGGGCCTCCTGATCGCTGCCCATCTCCACAAAGCCGAAGCCTTTGGAGCGACCCGTGTCGCGGTCCATGATGACCTGGGCCGATTGGACCGTGCCGTGTGCTTCGAACATCTGCTGCAACGCGCTGTCGGTCACACCATAGGTTAGGTTACCGACGTACAACTTCCTGCCCATAATGGGCCTCCTCAATAGGTACAGAGAGGCTGCGGCCCGCGGTGGGCTGCGGTTGCTCTCGAATTAGTACACATAGCATACCTGCCAAGGGGGGAAAAAGAAATGGCGAACCTGGGCTTTTTCCCAGGTTGAGGTGGAAATGGGCAAATATCGGCGAGTGGGAAGGCGGATTCGACTGGCCACTTGATAGTGCGTCTTTGCGCCAAACAGCGGCAATTGCCCAGAATGAACCGGGCAATTTTCACGGCGGAGCGCTCTTTGTTGAATCCCATACGGCCAAAACCATAACCAGACGATCGTCCGGGATGATTTCGAACTCCAACCCAAGCGGGATTATCTCAACAATGGAGACAGTGTCAAAACGCACTTGTCCAATGCTCTCGGGATCGGCGGCCAGACGTTGATCAAGCTTGTTGGCGGCGCTAGTCATGGCGTGGCGATCAGCTGCGGCCAGCCACACGGCGGTCAATTCGCGCTCGGCTCGCGGCGTGAAAAGCACAGTCCACTTCATGTGGCTCCCAAGTCTTTCAAGATGTCGGCCAAACATCGGCCTGTGCGTGGTTCTTTGCGACGCCGCTGGATCTCTTCCACTGAAAATGGCGAGTGCCATCCGCCAGGCGGAGGAACGGGAGGTGCTTGACGGAAATAGCCCAAGGTTTGCCCGGCTTCGTCGCACATTTCCACCTCGTCATCGGCGTTCCGCAGCTTGTTGCTAAGTACCGCATCCAAGATCACGCGCGTCATTTTTCGTTCTCCTGCAAACAAAGTTCGATCACTTACCGACTGGATTGTACCACATCGGAATCGGGAATCGAGACGAAATGGAGCAAAGAAAATGCCCTGCGCACGACGAAATACGCTATAATGTGTGTTGGGCTTCGGGCTTGACTCGCATTCGCTGGTCGGGCTGGGAAGCCCGACTTACTTGGCCCCGCGCCGCATAGATGGGCTGCTAATAACGGCGCATGAAAGGATGGCTAATCCCAAACTTCGTCAGGCGATCGCGCTGGAAGCCGCCCGGCTGATGTACGAGCGACAAGAATCCGAATACTTCACCGCCAAACGCAAGGCCGCCAAACGCCTGTGCCGGCGCGGCGTCAAACCGGCGGACCTCCCTTCCAACGCCGAAATCCGCGATCAAATCCAGGTCTTCGCCCGCCTCCACGAAGGCGACAACCGCACCGCCAACCTCCGCGACATGCGCCTCGAAGCCCTGCGGCTCATGCGCCTTCTCCGTGCCTTCCGGCCGCGGCTCATCGGCAGCGTCATGACCGGCCACGTCCGCAAAGGCTCCGACATCGACATTCACGTTTTCACCGACAGCCGTCGGCCTGGTCACCGAAACTGCTCGAACAGGAGGGCTTTCAGTTCGACGTCGAGCGCAAGCAAATCGTCAAGCACGGCGAAGCACGCGTCTTCACTCACATCCACGTCTTCGACCGCTTCAACTTCGAACTGACGGTTTACGCCGAGGACAAGGCCCATTACGTCTTCCGCAGCTCGATCACCGGCAAGGCCATCGAGCGGGCGTCGATCCGCGAGCTGGAGGAGCTGCTTGCAGCGCGAATATCCCGGCATCGATCTCGACGGCGAAGTGCAAGCCGTGGAGGACGCCGTCGATCCCTACGCCGTTTATCGGATGCTGCTGTTGCCGCTGGAGAATGTGCAGCAATCGGCCGTGCACCATCCCGAAGGCGACGTGCTGTATCATTTGCTGCAGGTCTTCGAGCTGGCGCGCGAGCACCGGCCCTACGACGAGGAGTTCCTGCTGGCGGCGCTGTTGCACGACATCGGCAAGGGGCTCGACTCGGCCAACCATGTCGAGGCCGCCCTGTCGGCGCCTGGAAGGTCTGATCACCGAGCGGACGGCGTTCTTCATCGAGCACCACATGCACGCCCACGACCTACCGCGCCGGCACGCTGGGGCACCGACTCAAACGCCTGCTGGAGGCATCGCCAGACTTCGACGACCTGATGCTGCTGCGCCGGCTCGACGACGAAGGACGGGTGCCGGGCGCCGTCGTCGGCACCGTGGACGAGGCTTTGAATTTCCTGAAAGAACTGGAGCGAAGCAATGGCTGATGCAGCCGCCCTGCTGGAGAAGTTCCCGGTGATCGTTCGCCAACCGATCGTCTGGGGCGACATGGATTCCTACCGCCACGTCAACAACGTGGTCTATTTTCGCTTCTTCGAGAACGCCAGGTTGGAGTATTTTCGTCAGATAGGCTGGTTCGAAGTGGAGCAGAAGACAGGCATCGGCCCGATTCTGGCGGCGACCCAGGCCCGATTCCGGCGGCCGTTGGCGTATCCGGACACCATCTCCATCGGCGCCCGCGCCGTGGACGTGGGTGAGGACCGGTTTACGCTTGAGCATTTGATCGTAAGCGATGTGCAGCAGGCCGTTGTCACGGAAGGCAGCGGGCTGGTGGTGGTTTACCACTATGCGGAGGCGAGGAAGGCGCCGCTGCCGGCGGAGTTGCGGCGGCGGATCGAAGAGCTGGAAAAGCCCGCGGGGGAGCGAGCCCTGCCACCTAAGCCCAGTCCACGCCGTAAAGGAAATTAGGTGTGTCGCAGAGCAGGTAATGCCGAGCTGCGCTCGACGTTATTTTTTTCCCCGTGCTGCGCAACACCAAGTTATGTAACTTGTGGTTGCCTTGGAGCGGACGAACACGATCGAGAGTGAATCGTGTGGACTCGCCGTCCAGGATCATTTTCGTCAAAAATCCCCAATACGCCAAGGTGGTGCAATCCGCGGCATCAGCAATTAGAACCGCCATGGCATGGGCGGAGTCCCTGGCCTCCAGCCAAAGTTCAAAGCCCTTGACCCAGGGCCGATTTTCCTCAAAAGTCACCGAACGACGGGTTTCGGCCGCCACGGCCAGCTGATCGCCCGGCACAATGGTGTAGATGGCTGTGTCGCAAAAAAATGAGGGCTTGGGCGCGGGCGGTCGGGCGGGCGTGGCGGGGTTTTGGTTCCCGGCGGCGCGGCGATCATTTTTCCGTCAAAGAAATAAACGAGGCCCGAATGGAAAGTTTCAGGGTTATTGTAAGCTGAATAATCGAGGGGTTTCACGGTTAGTCTCCCTTGCCTCCTCGCATTGTATGTCATTCCGGCGTTGGAATGGTAGGCTCAATCGGCGCTTCAGCCACTGGTGCCACGACCGTGCCATCCTCAGGCGGCCGCCGTGTTCCGCGCCTTTTGCCACCAGACCGCCGCCGCCGTGGCTTGCTTGGCACTGCAGGCGCCGCCGCGGCAGCCTGCCCTATCTCCGACCCAAACCGGGTCACCACGTACGTCCGGCTGCGTTTGTCCGTATCCAGCTCGAGCAGGCCCTCCTTCTGGGCGTCCTCCAGCAGTTCGCTGAAGGTGCGATAGCCGTGGTAGGCCTCGTTGAACGACGGCTTCTTGCGCTTCATCGTGTCCTTGACCATCGACGACCACAGCACCTCCTTGTTTTCGCGCCGCAGGGCCAGCAGCGATTCCAGCAGCAGCGCGAACGCCTTGCGTTTGGTCTCCGGCAGCTGGTCGTTCAGCGCCGGCGCCATGCGCGGCGCCTTGCCAAGGTCCTCGTAGTAGATGAACTCGTCGCAGTTGTCGCGCAGCAGCTCGGAAGTCGATTCCTGCATGCCCAGGCCGATGACGTGCTTGCCGTTTTCCTTGAGCTTGGACACCAGCGGCGAGAAATCGCTGTCGCCGGAGACGATGACGAAGGTGTCGATGTGTTCCTTGGAGTAGGCCAGGTCCATGGCATCGACGCACAGGCGAATGTCGGCGGAGTTCTTGCCGGTCTGCGAGCGCTTGGGGATTTCGATCAGCTCGATGGCCGCCTCGTGCAGCGGCTGAGTGTAGGCGCCGAAGCGGCTCCAGTCGGCAGTACGCCTTCTTGGCGACGATCTTGCCCTTTTCGACCAGCCGTTCCAGCACCCGCTCGATGTCGAAGCGGTCGCGGCGGCCCTGAAAGCCCAGAGCCAGGTTTTCGAAGTCGATGAACACCGCCAGGGATCGTTCGCCGTCGGGCATAAAGGTGGTCGCTGGTTAGGGAATGGTGGTCGGTGACAAAGGGATAGTGTAGCAGCCTGGCCCACGGTCGGTCAGACGAATAACAAAACCCACGGGCAACGCAAGCGCCCGTGGGTTTGTTCGGTTCTGGCAATCGAGTGCCGCCAGGCAGGAAGCCTGGCCTGCATTAAAGAAGAAATGTCACGACCAACCAGGCGGCGGCGCATGCCGCAATGGCCACCAGCACGATGGCTACCTGGCTGAATCGCTCGGACCAAGATGATTCCGAGGACGTTGCGACGCGGCTTTCCTGCTCGCCCGGCAGTTCCTGCGGCGGTTTGTTGGCCTTGACGGTTTGAGGCCCGGCACGCAAGGTTTGGCGGCTGGGCAACGGCATGGTGCCGGGCGGCTTGGGCGTCGGGGAGCTCACCGAAGCGGCCGTATCCGCGGCGGCCAGCGCCGACCGCGCCGCCGACAACGTGGGCCGCCCGTTAGCTCCCCCCCGCGTGCTAGGCGGCGGCGGCGGTGTTGTAACCGCCGCGGGCGCGTCGGAAAGCGGCCGCAACGCCTCCACCACATCCGCGGCATTGGCAAAGCGGTTTTCCGGGGCCTTCTGCATCAAACGCTGCACGACGTCGGCTAGCTCCTGCGAAACCTCGGAATTGAGCTCGCGCACTGGCGTCGGCTCCTTCATCTGGTGGGCCATCATCTTCTCGGCCGACGTGCCGTCCGGGAACGGGAACTGGCCCGTGAGACAGAAGTACAGCACGCAACCCAGGCTGTACTGATCGCCCGCCGGCGTCAGGTTCGTCGGGTCCATGATCGTTTCGGGGCTGGCGCAATCCAGGCCGCTGGCCACCGAGTTGGCGGTCGACATGGTGTCCACCAGCGACTCGCCCTCGGTCTCGGCGAGCAAACAGCCGATGCCGAAGTCGAGAATGTAGATTTGGCCCTCGCCGCCCACCATCAAATTCGACGGCTTGAGCAGGCCGTGGAACAACGCCTGCTGATGGCAGATGTCCAGCGCCTCGGCGACCTGCAGGGCGAGGTTGGCGGCCAGGCCGGGCTTGAGTTTGCCCTTGGCGTGCACGAATTTGTCGAGTCCTTCGCCCTCGACAAAGGGCCAGGCCAGGTAGTGCATGCCGCCGGCCGTGCCGACGTCGACGAACGGCACGACCGCGGGGTGCCGGCAGTGCTCGAAAGCCCGAACCTTGCGCCGGGCGATGCGCACGTTCCACATGCTCCGGCGCGGCAGCACCTTGACGGCGTACCACTTGTTGTCGTTTTTGGACTGCGCCTTGTAGACCGTGCCCATGCTGCCGGTGCCGAGGGCGTCCATCAGCGTGAAGGGCCCGAGCACGAAGCCCTGGGTTTTTCCCTGCAGCAGGCGGTCGGCCTGGAACTGGCTGAGGATTTTCTGCTCGACCAAATAATCGGCCAACGCAGGTGGTTCAGCGCCGGCATGAGCCTGCAAGAACTCGCCCACAATCTGATCGAGCTGGCCGCGATCGATCAGGTTGCTCCTGCGCAGATCCCAAACAAACCATTCACAGGCCCCTAGTTCAGCAGTCACCATGACACCAGCATCCTTTGTCCGAGGCGTGTGCGAAAAGGGGTCAGGTACCGTTGCCGGAACGGCCCGAAGGGTGCTTCGCACAACGGTACCTGACCCCTTTTCGCACACGCGCGTGAATCCATAGACACCGCGCGGCAATTGGTCCGGAGACGGGGGACCGGCGCAATTCCGTCTGCGCTAGCATGGGTCACATTTCGGGCCGAGTCAAACGGGAGGGTGGCAACAAAAATGCGCTGCGCCTAGTTTTTTGCTGGTAATGAAGGCTCGGCTCAGCAACAATGCTTCCAACACCGGCTACCGCCCTTCGCAGCCTCCAATCGACTCGCCGAACGAGGTTCGTGCCGGCGAAAAATTCACCCTGGTAGAGGCAATCGAAAAAATCATGAAAGGTTTTTCCGTTATATCTGGTGGCGGCGTCTCCCGAGAAAACGCCGCTCTCGCTGCTGTACAAAATTCAACGCGGCGAGAATGCGGCCTGGGAGCGATTGTTAAGTCTTTATACGCCATTGGTTTATTACTGGTGCACCGTGGCCAAGCTGCAAATCGCCGATGCCGAAGAAGTGACCCAGGAGGTGTTCCTGGCCGTGGCACGCGGCATTGGCAGTTTTCACCGCGACCAGGACGGAGACACTTTTCGCGGCTGGCTGCGCACCATCACCAGGACCAAGATCGCCGAACATTGGGTGCGCCCGGCGGCAAAGGCGCGGGAGGCAGCGGCGTCCAGCAAATGCTCGAGCAGGTGCCGTCACCCACTCTGGATGCACCCGACGACGATTCTCAGGATGTGGAAAAAAACATCCTCTACAATCGCGCGGTCGAACTTGTGGAGTCCAACTTTGGGCCGGATGTCAGGCGGGCATTTTGGCTGCTCATCGCCGGAAGAAAAGCCGGCGATGTGGCAGTTGATTTGAAGATGACGCTTGGCGCGGTATATGTCGCCAAATCGAGAGTGCTGAAACGCCTCCGGGAAGAGTTCCAGGGTTTGCTGGATCTCGATAAGGAGTGAACTTCATGGCAGAACAAGTCGAGCCTGTGAGGTCCCTTCCCAGCGGGGCTTGCCCAGCGCGCGATCGGCTTGCTGCCCTTCACCGCGGCGAGGTCGATTCCGCGGAACTTGACGCACTCGACCTCCATGTTGGCAATTGTGCCAACTGCGAAGCGGTGCTGGCTTCGCTGGACAGCAGTGACCACGAAATCGTTATCAATCTGCGCCGGTTCCTTAACCACGAGCCCTGGCTCGATCGCGAGGACCTCGCCCGCCTGGAAAGACGCGCCAACGCAATTTCCGTCGATGGCCAGGAGTCCAAGGTGCTGCCGTCCGCCAGCGACGACACTCCCAGGACGGCGGACCAAAAGGCGCCTTTGACTCGCCTTGGCAAGTTTCAGCTGCTGCAGGAACTCGGCCGCGGCGGCATGGGTGTCGTCTACCTGGCCTTGCACACCAAGCTCAACCGCAAAGTGGCGGTGAAGGTTATCTTGCCGGAGCACGCCGGCAATTCGCAGGTGACGGCGCGCTTTCATCGGGAAATGGCGGCGATCGGCGAACTGAGCCATCCCAATATCGTGACCGCCATGGATGCGGACGAAGCTGACGGCCGGCAATTCCTGGTTATGGAGTACGTCGACGGCATCAACCTGGACGCGCTTCGTGCGGTCATGCCAGCCGCTGCCGATCGCGGCGGCCTGCGAGATCATCCGTCAGGCGGCTGTCGGATTGCAGTACATTCACGAGCAAAACCGAATCCATCGCGACCTGAAGCCTTCCAACCTCATGCTGTCCAGCGACGGTTTGGTAAAAATCCTCGACCTGGGCATGGCGCGGATCTTTGCCGGGCAGGCGGCGACCGGGGAGCTCACCCAAAGCAATCTGGCCCTTGGAACAGCCGATTACATGGCTCCCGAGCAATGGGAGGACAGCCACAACGTCGACGTTCGAGCCGACATCTACAGCCTGGGTTGCACGCTTTACAAGCTGCTGACCGGCAACGCCCCGTTTAGCGGTGCCGCGTTCAAGCCGCCGCCGCTCAAGAAAATCGCCCACGGCCATTTGCCGCATCCTCCTGTGCAATCGCACCGGCCCGACGTGCCGGCGGCCGTGGCGGCGGTGCTGGATCGCATGCTGGAGAAAGAACCCCAAAAGCGCTACGCCACGCCCAGGGAAGTTGTGGCCGCGTTGGCGCCGTTTGGCAAGGAGAGCGATTGTCGCCAACTGGTTGCCGTGGCCCAGGAGCGATCAGCGGCAACTCGGCCAGATGGGCAAATCGTGTCGGTGCATTCCGGGGAGACGGCGGGGTTCAAGGACCGGACGCCGGGGTCGCCTGGAAAGGTGCCGGGCGGCGCGACGGTCAGGGGTCCTTACCGCAAGCGCTGGTTGGCGGCCATCGCCGCCAGCGTGGTTGCCGGTTGCTTGCTCCTGGCGTGGACGTTTGGCGGAGGGTGGACCGGCAGCCGGGAAGTTTCGGACCCGCAACAGCCAGTTGGGCCGCTCGGCAAACCGGACCCAGCGCCGGCACCGGTCAAAAATCGTGCGGTGCTCTTTGGCGAGCCGAACGATTTGCTGGAGGAGCCGCCGAAGGAACTTTTGTGGGCAAAGCTGCCCACTCATTTCCTGAATTTCATGCCCCAAAGCAGACAGCTGAGGGTGGGCACTTCGGCCGTCAGCCTTTTGGGCCTTGGCAGCACCATCAACGCTGATTATCGAATCAAGCTCTGCATAACTCAATCGCCATGGCTTGGAAACGCGGGGCTTTTCTTCGGCTATCACGAAGTGATGATCAATAACAAGCCCGGTGTCAAATATCAATGGCTCGAAGTCGTGCCCGACGCACCAAAACCCGATCCAGCAAAACCCAACGCGCCAAAGGTGGGTAGGTTTATCTTGACCAGGAATTACGCGACCATGGTAAAGAGAGCAGACGGGTCCCTCAACCAATTGCCTGTGGGGTTTGCCCAGGCGAAATTGGACCAGCGCCCGCGCGACGATCATGAAAACGTTCTCGAAATCCATGTCAAGCCTCATCGGCTCATCGGAGTCTATTGGAACTCCCACGCGCCTTACCGAGCTTGAAGATCCAACGAAAAGCGGCATTAATTGCGCCGATGCCGATTACATTGGTGAGTTCGGTGCATTCAGCCGCAAAGGCACCACATTATTTGGCGGTGCGACCTTTGTTCCCTTTGAAAGGAAGACGCAATGAGTGTGCAGATTCTTAGGCCCAATGCCGGCGAGACCGATTACTCTGTGCTTGTCACGGACACGATCAACAATATCGGCATGATATGCCGCGGGCGTCTTTCGTGGACGACGTCCTCGGCTCAACCGCGTCACCTCTTTCGACCAGGCCGCAAACGGTCTCGGGCGGTCAGTTTTACGCAAAGGTATTCGCTTCTCTTCCTCCAGACTCAACAGACTGGGTCGGCATAACTACCACCGATCCAAGTGTCGTTCAAGGGTACGAGGATGACACCGATAGCGGTGTTATTTTATTCGCCTGTGTCCCCTGCGCCGAAGCGGGACCGAGCACCGGTGCCCTCAATTACCTTGCCGTTTGGGCACTGTGGCCACCCGCCACATCGGGCAATCCGCCCATCGTGGACGGCCCAGCGGTGGCCACATTTTACGGCATCAGCGCCTGCTGCACCGAATGCGAAGTGGGCTCAGGAGGCGGCTCTAATAACAATGATGTGGCGGACCTGCGCGGCGCCGGCGCCTCCTTCGCCCACAACCGGGGCCCGTGCAACAGGCCGACCAAGGGAGATCCCGCCGCCGCCAGCTTGATTCCCCAGGTGTGGAATTTGTCCGTCAAACTTATGCCTACCGGCAGCGGCAATTTGGATGGGTACAATGGCGATTATCAGTTGACCTTGAGCGACGTGGAGCTGACGCCTTCGGGTTTGACCAAATGGACTTTCCCAGGCAGCGCCACCAAGCCCACAAAGTTGGAGCTGTCTTGCGCCACTTTCAAACCTCGTAAGTTTACGCTGACGTTTACCCGTGGTGGCAGCACAGCAATCGAGTACACTCGCACCAGTGTTGGTTGGAGTTCCCTTACAGCCAATTTGATGTTTTTGACCAACCCGAAACCGCCAACGCCGCCGCTGAACCCGGCACCACTGCCGACCGTTGTTGTCATACCAGGCTAAGGGATCCTGAAGCCATTTTCTCGTTCCCAAACTCCTGTTTGGCAGCGACCAAAAAGCCCGCTTACGCTTCATCCCCCACCACTTCGGTCCATGCTGCCCGCCGGGCATCCTTGGCCGAACTGGCATACCGCGGGTGCGAGGGTTCACGCCGTCATGGCATTTTCATCCAATACTGGGAAAAGAAGGAATGGTAAGGAGCGGCAAAAAGTGACAATGGTGTGACACGAAACCGTTGCATTTGTTGTCATCCGTGCGCACCCGTTGTCACGCGTTAGCAGTTTCATGTCGTGGGGATGTGCCGGAGGGCTGACATGATACGAAACAGCGGCAGCGTGGCACACCAGATTGGGTGGTGCGCGACGTAGCCCCCAGTCGATAACTCGGGGTTAGTGACGATGGGCGTGCCTGGCCCAACGGAAAATTCATTGCATGAGCATGCCCGGAAAATCGAAAGACAGGGTGTGTGTGCAACGCAACAATGAAAAAATCAGCGCCTGCATTGCCGATCAGCGCGGCTTTACTTCCGCTTCTTGGCTTTCATCTGCTTGGGCGTCGGGTGGTTAACGGCCTTGCGGCGTCTTTTGGCGGCCGTCCTTAATTCTTTCCTGCGCACTTTTCGGCTCCTTGTTGGCAGACCAGTCCTTGCGGAGAATAACACTGCACGCTAAGCTGCTTTATGGGATTTGCAGCCAAAGGGAAGGCCGCTCGCCCCGCCAAACCAGGAGAAACCATGCCCGTGCATGATTGGAAACGCGTCAACGCCGGCATCTTCCATGATTTTCATGTCACATGGACCGTTGCTTTGCGCAATGCTCTGAACGAAGGCCTGTTGCCCAAGGGGTATTATGCGCTGGCTGAGCAACATGCCGGACAGACCATCGGGGACCTTTTAACCTTGCACGCCAGCCCTGGCTCAGCTGAAACTCCTTCGCTGCCTCCAGACACCGGCGGCATCGCACTCGCCGAGGCGCCTCCCAAGGTCCAGCGCATACAAACCATTGAACATGTTGGCATGGCTCGCCGCCGATCCATCGCGATCAGGCATGTCAGTGGGCACCGCCTTGTCGCCTTGCTTGAAATCGTGTCTCCGGCGAACAAGGATCGGCGCACGCATGTCGAAGACCTCGTTGACAAAGTTGTCTCGGCGCTCGACCGCGGCGTTCACGTCCTGGTGCTGGACCTGTTTCCGCCTGGACGCCACGATCCTAGCGGGATGCACGGTGTTATCCGCCAATGTCTTGACCAGTCGGACGAGCTTTACGATTTGCCCACCGCCAAGCCGCTCACTTTGGCCAGTTATGCCGCGGGATCTGTGGTGGATATCTATCTTGAACATTTGGCGATCGGTAGTTCCCTACCCGACATGCCAGTGTTCCTGAGACCTGACCGGTATGTCAACGTGCCGCTGGAACCTACATACTTGACCGCCTACCGAACGGTGCCTGAATTTTGGCGCGATGCGCTGGAAGGCAAGTAGGTCCCGCCCGGCAGGCGGGACCTACTTGGGCACCTCCCACACCAGCGCGGTGCCGTCCGGGCAAGCCAGCGCCAAACGGCGGCCGTCGGGCGAGAAGGCCAGCGGACCGGGTTGCGACTGTAAACTCCTTGTCGTTTTGCCCGTGGCAGCATCCACCACGGTGATCTTGCCGCTTTCATTCCAGGCCAGCAATTTGCCATCGGCACCGAAGGCGAAACGCTGGCCGTAGTTGTCGTCGTCGCCGAGCTTGCCAGGCACCGCCCAGATTTGCTTGCCGGTTTCCACATCCCACAGGCAGATTTTGTCGTCGTGGAGTGTGGCCAACTGCTTGCCGGCCGGCCCGAAGCCGAGCGCGCGGCCGATGCCCGGCAGTTTGACAATTTCCTTGCCCGATTCCGGCCCCTCTGCCATTTTCCAGACGCGAACCGTTTGATCGCCGACCGTGCCGGCGGCCAGGGTGCCGTCGGCGGTCAGGACTGGGTTGACAGTCAATTGCAGGTTGACATTGCGAGGCTTTTTGCCGTCGGGCAGGTTCCACACCCGGCCGGCCTTGCCATTGACGGCGGCCATGGTTTTGCCGTCGGGGCTGACGGCGACGGCTTGCCAGCGGTTCTGGATCGAGCCGTTTTCCTTGGCGACGATCGGTAGCTCCCGACCGCTGGCCACCAGCCAGACGCGGACGCTGTTGCCCACGACGGTGCCCGGCTTGACCAGTTCCTCATGCTCGGTGGTGAGTTGGATGCAGCCGGCGGCGAGCATGCGGCCGTTGGGCGTGAAGCAAAGGGGAGACGAGGCGTAGGTGAATTCGTTTTGGGGTTTCATTTCGCTGAGGGCGAGCTTTTTGTCGACGTCCCAAAGGTGGATCATGAGTCCGCCGCCGTCGTTGGGGCCGCGGTCGGGTTGGTGGTGCATCCAGGCCAGTTTGGTGCCGTCAGAGGAAAAGACTATCGAGGTGCGGTGCTGGACGGGGACCGCCACGACGGCTTCGACCGGGCGGCCGAGCCGAATGGGCTCGGGCTGAAGGAGCAGGATGATTGCCAGGGCATGAAATAGACCGACCATGACATATCCCCCGTTAAGAAAATCAACGGGCCGCGACGGTGGCAGTGACGGCGCCTTGCGGCTTTCGCAAGAACGCGGCAAAAGCCGATTCACTGCTGATCTTTCCCTCATCATATTGTCCCAAGATGCGGATCGAATTATCTAATTGCGGTTCGAGGATCACGTACAAGGGTAGTTGTTCAGTATTGAAGACGGCCCGCTGGAATACCAAATTGATGCTGCCGTCACGTTCCTGGCGAGCGGTTGGCAAACTTGGCCGGTCGTCCTCGGGATAATAGGCTACAGGTACTGTGTCGGTATAAAGTCTCGTCAGCACAAATTGCTTGAGCAGTTGGCGGATTTCATACTTGGGAAACACGTTGCTCTCATTGAGCCTGCAATTGGTGCAACTGATGCCCGTGAAGTCGACAAAGACAAATTTCGGTTTGCCGGTGCGCCGCCGATAATCTCGTGCCTGGGCCAGGGCATCCTCTAAATTGCCGGTCCAGGTGTCGTCTTTGATCTCCGGTAGCAAGAACGCATTGACCCATGCGAATACCGCGCCGCTCGGCCGGGGTTGCTCGTCTTCTGTTGGCTTCACAAATAAACCCGGCAGCAGATAAAGGCCAAGACCAAGGAAGAGAAAGCTAAAGAGCATCCGCGGAACGCCAAGGTGGTCTTGCTGGCTGTCGTGCGGCAAGCGGTACAACCCAAGCAAGTAAGCGCCGCATAAAAAACAGAGAGCGATCCACATTCCCAGTACGAGATCAAACGTAAAAATGGTCGGCACCGGCACCAGACGCAGTTCCCCGGCACGGAAAAACTTGAAGGCGGCTGCCAGTTCGAGGAAGCCCATGACGACCTTCACCGAATTCAGCCAGGCACCGCTTTTGGGCATTGCCTTCAGTAAGGTAGGAAAGAGGGCAAGAAAAAAGAACGGCGAAGCAAATGTCAACGAGAAGGCCAGGCCGCCGAGAATGGTGTGCCAAATCGGCCGAGATGAACCCGCAGCCGTGCCGCCAAAGCCGCCAAGGAATGGCGCGACGCAGGCGAAACTGATGATCGTGAAGGTCAAGGCCATGAAGATGGTGCCGACCATGCCGCCCCTGTTCTCACGTTCGGACGTGTAACGCGCCAGGAAGGACGGCAATTCGATTTCGTACATGCCGAACAGGCTCAGGGCAAAGAAAATGAACAACAAACCAAGTCCGAGGTTCATCACCGGGTTGACGCTCAAGACGCGGAAGAAGCTAAGCAAGGCCGCCGCGGCGAAGGTCAAAACCACGACAATGGTGCCGCAGTAAACCAAGGCCATCGTCACCGGCTTGTGATGCTCCTTTTCGGACTGTTTGAGGAAAAAGCTCACCGTGATTGGAATCATGGGGAAAACGCATGGCGTGATCAAGGACACAAAACCCCAAAACATGCCCGCGAGCATGAATGCCCACAGCCCTTCATCGGCCTGCTGCCTTTCGCCATCGGGGATTCCCGGGCGCATGTCCTATAATCTGTTTCGAAATGCGGTCGATGCTGGCTTGGTAGTCGGAGGGAAGGCCGACGATTTTGGAAGACACCGTCGGCTCGTGGATTTGGACTGAACTTCCTTCAGGTATCTTTATAACCGGTGCCGGAGGAAATCCTTGCTTGACACGTTGCTGGATTTCCGCGGCCGTCGCAACTGGATCGCCAGGCGATATCGTGAACTCCGCGCTGAGCGGGAATTCAGTGGGTGGGAAGCAGCTTCCCTTACAAACTTGGGCTATCACGCCGAAGGGGAACTCCGCCGCACCGACCCTGGCTTCGGGAGTCACAAGTACGTCAAATACCCACGTGAACTGATTGCTTTGCTGCCAAACGCCAATACCATCCTCAACGACCGGGACCGGCGCAGATTCCTGAATCGGCCCAAGCGGTTTCAATCCCGGCGTGTCACCGACCTTGAAAACCGAAGCAAGTTGCCCCGGCGCCTTGACGTTCATGGCAAAGGTGTGATACCCGTCGCGCGGCGAGCCGGTTACAGTCACGCGCACAACTTCTCCACGTTTGACTTGTTGCGGCGCTGACGTCACCTGGAATTTGAGGTAGTTGAAAACTTTTTCACTTCTCGGCGGCTTGACCTCAATATCAATCGTTTTCTTCGCGGGCGCCGGCTTATCCTCCATAGTTAAATCCAAAGCCGGCGCCTTGAACAACTCGTTAAACGGATCGATCTTGGCCTGATTGCTCTTGTCGAACACATCCGGTTGAGCGCCGGGCAACCCGTTGTGTACGACGATCCCCGCCATCACGTTGACACCCAGCGCGGCCAGCAACAAGAATCGATATCGTCTTAGCATTGAAGGTAATCCCTTACGAGGTTGCACGTCTCTCACCTCTTATGGTCTAACATACCAACCCGAAGCGCCAGCGAGGGGTATTGTCGGCCCTCGCTGGCGCTTCGGGTTGGTGTGGGACAGCACGCCTACTTCTTGTCCTTCGTTTCCGGCAACACCGGCGCCTCGACGCCCTGCAGTGCCAGCGTCGTCACGTCGCGCGTCGTCATATCGACCACCCGGATGCGATGGCCGTTGGTGTCGGCGACGTAAGAGCTTGTTGCCGGCCACGCTCAGGCCGCCCGGTTCGTTGAAGGTCGATTCCATGCCCTTGCCGGCACGCTCGCCGACAAAGGTCGTGCAGCTGCGGTCCACGGGGTCGAGGATCTTGATTTTGCTGTTGTAGGTGTCGGCGACGAAGAGCTTGCCGTCCTTGTAGGCGACCCCAAGGGCGTGCTGCAAGCGCACCGTGTCGCCGATGCCGTTGTTGTCGCCGAAATCGAACAGGCCCTTCGCCGACGATGCGTGCGGACGCCGCCCACGCCCGACAACGGCACGGCGCGGATGGAGCTGGTCTCGCTGTCGGCGACGCACAGCGTCTTGCCATCGCTCGCCAGGCCGCTGGGCTGGGCGAAGCTCGCATGGGCCAGCGGGCCGTCCCGACGTTCCTCGTTGCCGTCGCCGGCGAAGGGATCGACCACGCCCTTGGCCAGGTCGTAGCACCCAGATCTGATGATGCCCGGCCATGGCGATGTACAGCATCTTGTCGTGCAGCAACAGGTCCCAGGGGCTGTTGAGGCCGATCTGCCGCGCCGGGCCGCCCGCGCGCTGAGTCCGGTTCTTGCGCGCCCGTGCCGGCAACGGTCATCACCGTCTGCTTGGCAGGTCGAGCTTGCGGATCAGGTGGTTCCTGCGGTCGGCGACGTAGAGCATATCGCCACCCAGGGCCATGCCCTGCGGATCGTTGAAGGTCGCCTCGTCGAAGGAGCCGTCCTTCTTGCCGCTGTGGCCCGTGCCGGCGATGGCGATCTTCTTGCCTGCCAGATCCGTGATGACGATGCGATGGTGCGTGCTGTCGGCGATGAACAGGCGGTTGCTTTCCGGGTCGGCCAGCACCTTGCCGGGGAAAAACAGCGGGCTGGCCCCGGTCTCGTTGAAGCGGGCCAGCTCGAACTTGAGCGGCGTTTCGTTGAGTTTCTTGCTGGCGCGATAGTTCTTGGCCATTTGGCCAATGTGCTTGTCCAGTGTATCGTACTGGCCTTCGCCGCCTTGATGATAGACGACGTTGCCGTCGGGGTCGATCAGCACCAGCGTCGGCCAGGATTGGACGTCGTAGCGCTTCCAGATGGCTTGCTCGGCGTCGTTGATCACGGGGTGGGTGATCTCGTAGCGGAGAATCGCCTTGCGGATGGACTCGGTCTCCTTTTCGTTTTCGAACTTGGGCGTGTGGATGCCGAGGACGACCAGCAGGCCGGGGTACTTGGCTTCGAGCTTGGCCAGATCGGGCAGGGTGTGGATGCAGTTGATGCAGCACAGCGTCCAGAAATCGAGCAAGACGATGCGGCCGCGGAGATCGGCGAGTTTGATCGGCCCGGCGGTGTTGAGCCAATCGGTGCCGCCGTTGAGCTCGGGGGCAGGTATCACTTGCTGGGCGGCTGCCGGCTCGGCGAGTTCAACCTCCACCAGCCTGCTGCCAATTTCGGCGCCGATGCTCATGGCGCCAAACAACGCGGCCACGGCCACGGCCAACATGGCGGCCGCCAGCGGAATATGCCAGGCGCGGCCGCGCTTGCGAATAGGCGATTGAATTGGAGAGAATATCGACATGCTGCACTCCCGGACAAGGAAATCCACAGGTGTTTCGACGCTATCATTTTACCCAAGCCAGGCGCGGTGGGGAATCGCACTTCCATAATAGACGTTGGCAATCTCCCCAGGATTCAGTTAACCTGGGTTGCGTGAAATACCGACTCGCAGTAAGTCCCGCCTGCCGGGCGGGACCTTGGCGGCCATAACCACGAAAAGGTCCCGCCCGGCAGGCGGGACCTACCAAGGCAATACCCATGTCCACCTCCCAAGATTCGCGCCGCCTTTTCCGGCTTGAGATGGCCCTTTTGCTGTTGCTCCTGGTGCTGGCTTTCTTTCTTGGCTCGTTCACCGCCCGCAATACCGATCTCTTCGTGCACCTGGGACTTGGCGCTCCGTTCGGAGCTCAGGCCGGCGATTCTGATTTCGTCCATCATGCCTGGCTGACGAGCTGGTTGCTGGGGCTGATTTATGAACCGCTGTCGCCAGGGTCGGAAACGGGCGGCGTTTTTGCCGTCGTTGCCAAGGCCATGCTGGTTGTTTGCATCGCCCTGGTGCTCTGCCTTATCAGGCGTCCAGGCCGGAGTTGGCTGCTGCCGATCGCCTGCACCGCGCTGGCGGTGGTGGTCATCAGTCCTGCGCTTGACGCTGCAGCCGGTATTGGTGTCGTTTTTTTTCCTGGCCGCGACCCTGTGGGTGCTGACGTTGCCTGCGGATCGGCATCCACGGGCCATCTGGCTGCTGCCGGCGTTGTTCGCGTTGTGGGTCAACATGGATCAGTGGTTCCTGCTCGGCCCCCTGACCGTGGGGCTATGGCTCGCAGCTCGGTTTCTGCAAGAACGTGGCAAGCCCACGAGTACCGAGGCCCCTGCTCAGCCGCGGCTCAAAAACGTCGCGATCGCGCTTGGCATTGGACTGCTGGCATGCCTCGTAAACCCGTGGCTATTCCGGGCCTTGACGGTGCCCGCGGAACTCGCCGGCACCCTTGGCAACGTGTTGCCGTCGCGATTGGTGGCAACAGGGCGGGTGGTTGGCAAAATCCAGGAGGGCGACCCGCAGTTTCAACGGCATTTCTCGCCGTTTTCATCCGATTACTGGTTGCCCGCCAACGGCAATGTGAATGTGGCGGGCATGGCGTATTTCGTGCTCCTGTTGGTCGGGATTGCTTCCTTTCTACTGCCGGTCGTCAAGAAAACAGGAGAGCTTGGGCCTCGAACTGCCGCGGCTGGTGCTATTTTTGTTTTTCGCTTTTCTCAGCGCCTTCAGCTTTCGTCTGATTCCGTTTTTCGCCATCGTGGCCGGGCCGATTGCCGTGCTTAATTTCCAGGATGCATTTCGCGGCAGCGCGGCGACAACCCGCTACCAATTGGCTCTGGGCGTGCGAGTTGGGGCGTTGGTCGCGGGCGTGGCGCTGCTGTTGTGCGCCTGGCCTGGCTGGCTGCATAGTTCCGCGGGCAACTGGCGCTTTACCCGTCACGTCGCCTGGGGAGTGGCGGAAGATCCCGGCGTGCTGCAGGCCGCCCAAACGATTCGGCAAGTCCAGATGCAATCAGGGCTGTGCAAGCTGGGCTGCACTTATTCCATCGACGCCGGCAATGTCTTCGCCTGGGTCGCGCTGCGCTCGGAGCCGACCCTGAAGCTGTTTGGTGACAGTCGTTATGCCATGCCGCTCGAGCGGGCAGAGGCCTACGGTAAGATTCGCCGGGGGTTGCTGGACGAGTCGCAAGCCATGAACGCCGCTTTGGAGCCCGACAAGGCCAAGCGTGACAGATATGCGGATGCGCGCCGGCAATACCAACGCGCCATGCGCCAAAGCGGGGTCGACTATGTCGTGCTTACCGCGGTGAACAACGACGCGAAAACACATGCGATTGCCCAGCACATGCTGGCGGACCATGCGCAATGGGCGCTGCTCTATCACGACGGCCGCACCGCGGTTTTCGGCTGGCTCGACCCCGACCCCGCCAAGAGAACCGCAAGTGAGCCCTATCGCGCCCTGCGCCTTGATCTGGATAGCCTTGCCACGCCGCCGACAATGCCGCCGAATGTGCCGCGCGTCGTCCTCGAAGGCGCGGGCGTTGCCCCGCCGCCGAAACTTGCCCGTGATGATTGGCAGCAGTATCTGCTTGGGCCGGATGAGCCGGCGTTGTCCACGGCCCAGGCGGCGCAGTATTTCGAGCTTTACAAGCGCGGGATGGACAGCTGGCCCGTCGGCGGCATCGACCTGGCGCTGGCTGGCGCCGGCCCGCCCGCCATCTGGGCCAACTTCGCCAAAAGGGATAAAGCCAAGCCGCTGAACGGCACGAACCAGCAAGGCCAACCGGTGCCGCTTTTCAGGCCCAAGGACATTGGCCCGACCGGAGCGTTGATTGCGGCGGTTCGGGCCGGCCGCAATGCGGCCATGGAATCCGCCAGCGACTTCGCGGCCAATTACTGGCTGGGCGCGGCCTACCAGGTGCTGGGCGACAACCACGAGCAGTTAGGTTGGGTGCGCCGGCCTCCGGAACCCACGGACTACAGGTGGGACATGCGGCACCAGCTTCGCCACATGCAGGTCCTCACGGCCTGGAACAACGCGGCAGCCATTCAACCCGACAATTGGCACGTTCATCTGCATCTCCACGAGTTGTACGCCAGATTGCAATATCTGGACCTTTCCTTGGAGCATTTGCTGCTGGCCAGCCAGGCCGTGGCTACCCGCAAATCGACCGACCCTGCCGAAGCCGACGAGGCTGAGAGATTCAAGAAAGCCTACACGCCCGAAGCCATCAAACGCTTCAGCGCCGAAATCGTGCGCCGCGAAAGCGCATACCAGGCAAGAGTCACCGGCGACATGGCGGTGCTGAAGAGATTCGAGCTGGCTCTGTTCGATCCCGACAGTCAGGAATTCAAGGGTCGCGCCGAATTGGCGCCGCGCGGCCTGGTCAAACGCGGTTTGATCATGTTGCTGGAAGCCAAGATCGATGAGTTCAAGCACGATCCCGACCAGTTGCGTTTTTTTGCCTACTGGCAGCTGTATTTGCTGCTGACCACGGGCCAGGCGCGGGAAGCGTCGAGCCGGATGGCGGAGGAAGAGGAACAGCTGCGGCAGCTCCTGAGCGGCGGCAAATACGAACAACTGCGTGGGTTGGCGGCGGCGGCTCTGGGCGACTATCGCACGGCCGACAAATACCTCGAACAGGCTGAAAAAGCGGTGGGATTGGCCGGCGAGGCCGAAATCTTGCGACGGCAAACCCAGATTACTCTCGAAATGGCCGAGCAATTGGCAGCCGCGTGCGGTTCCATGCCGGCGGGTGATGGGTTCATCGGCTCCCTGTCGCGGCTGGCCGCGTTCCAAGCTCAGCAGCAGGAGCTCTTTAAGGATTGGCCCCAGCGGCGCGAGGTGGGCGAATTGAGGTTGGCGCGCGGCCTGCTGGCCGTGGAAAGCGGCGACTCGAAAGCCGCGGCCGAACACTTCAAAGGCTGCCTGGCGATCTTGCCGGCCGCGGTGAATTTCCCCGATCGTCCGGTTGCGCAGCGCGTATCTGGAATTGCTCCAGGCGAGGTAGATCGCGGCTTTGCGAAAGGGAGACTTTAACATTTCCAGCGAGCTGCCGGCAAAAAAAGAAAAAAAACAGTGGACGCGGACCGTCTCTTCGCGCAGTATGTAGGATGGCTGTTGCTTCTCCCGAGGGACGTTGTGACCGCGTGATGTGCCGGTCCCTCTCGGTCGGTCCAGCCATCTAAGGTAACATGCGATGAGCAAACGACTCGCAACCGTTCTCTTCAGTTCGGTCCTGGCGGCGACCTTCTTCGTCCTGCCCGCCTGGACACAGCAAACCACCAACTCTCCTGCCGCGGCTCCCGCCAAGGCAACGCTGCCCACCACCTATGACCTGCGGAAGGCTGACGCGGTCACTCCAATCAAGTCGCAACTTGGCGGCACCTGCTGGACCCATGGGACCATGGCGGCTATCGAAAGCAACCTGCTCCTGTCGGGCAAATGGAAAGAAATGGGCATGCCTGGCATCCCCCAATGTTCCGAGTACCACCTCGATTGGTGGAACGGCTTCAACAAGCACAACAACCAAGACGTCGATGATCCGGCCAAGCTTGCCACGGGCATGACGGTTCACCAGGGCGGCGATTACAAAGTTGCGGCCGCTTACATTGCCCGCGGCGACGGCGTGGTGATCGTTCCGCAGGGCATGCTTCCCACGTTATGGCACAAGGAAACACCGAAAAAGGACGATCCGACCTACAAAAAGCTCTACGTCCGCGACATCGAGTTCTTCACCATGGGCAACCACCTGGAAGGCATTGATGTCATCAAGAACCAGGTCATGAAATACGGCGCCATGGGCACCGCCAATAAGCACAACTCCAACAACTCGCAAAATGTCCACTACCAACCCATTGATTCCAAGGGCGATCCGAACCACTCCATTGCCATCATTGGCTGGGACGACACCAAAATCGCTTCTACCTTCAAGGCTGGCGTTCCTGCCCCGCCTGCTCCGGGCGCCTGGCTCATCAAAAATAGTCACGGCGTGAAAGCCGGCGAACAAGGGTTCCACTGGATCAGCTACTACGACAAGCACTCCGCTCGCCACCCGGAGATGGGCGCGGTCACCTTCCGCAACATCGAGATGCTGACCTATGACCACATTTACTACTACGACGCCCACGGCTGGCGCGACACGATTCCTTCGGTTAACAAGGCGTTCAACGCCTTCAAGTCCACGGGCCGCGAATCGATGAAGGCCGTCAGCTTTTATACCTCTCAGCATGCCGTCAATTACACCATCGAGATTTACAGCAAATTCGAAGGTGGCAAACTCGACGGCAAGCTGGCGTCCCAGAAGGGCACCAGCGAGTTCTGCGGATTCCACACGGTCGACCTGCAAGCGCCGGTCGCTCTGAAGGAAAACGACATGTTTTACGTCTGCATCGAGTTGTCGGCCGGCGGCCACGCCATCGACCGCACCTCGAACATCCCGGTCCTGCTCGACGATCCTCAGACCACGCAACCGCCGGCCACGACTCAACCGCCGGCGAAAGACGTGCAACCGCCAAAGAAAGACGCTCAACCACCCGCGAAGGACGCAACGCCCGCAAAGGGCAAGGGCGGCAAGGGCGGCGGTGGCGGCGGCGGCGCTGGCAAGCCAGTTGTGGTTTCCAAGGCCAGCCCGGGCGAGAGCTTTTACTGGGATGGCTATGCGTGGAAGGATCTGTACAACTTCACGTTTGTCACCCCCGATTGGGGAGTTCGCGTCGGTGTGGACTTCAACCACTCGGCCAATTTCTGCATGAAGGCGTTGGCCGTCAAGGCCGCGAATCCGTAATCATGCGGTGATTTGATCGGTAAACCAGCGAGCGGCGTGCGGCCCATCATCGGTCGCACGCCGCTCGCTTTTGCGCATGGATGACATTTTCTGTAGGATGGCCTTCCCAGGCCGTCCATATCGCGGCTGAGACGGCCTGGGAAGGCCGTCCTACGGAAATGCACCGGCCATCGAATCATGCTCGCTTTTTCGCGCTCCATTCGTCAATGACCCGTCTGAAGGCCGCAATGTGCGCCGGCGTGGTGCCACAGCAGCCGCCCACCATCACCGCGCCCGCTGCGAGCAAGGCGGGCAGCCTGGCCGCCATCTGCTCCGGTGTGTGAGGATAGACCCATTCACCGTCCACCCTCGTGGGAGTGCCGGCGTTGGGCCGGGCGAACAGGGGAAGATGGATGACAGCCCGATAACGGCGGATGACTTCGATGACGTCGTCCATGTCGATGTCGCGGCCGCAGTTGACGCCGAGTGCGGCGAGGCCATCGATCTTTGCAGCTTGTTGGGCAATCGCTTCTGGGGACTCGCCCAAAAAGGTGCGTATCCCTCCAGCGGCCTCGTGGTGAAACGTCAACGAGGCCAAGACAGGCAACGCCTTGGCGCCAAGGACCTTTTTTTGAGCAGAGATGCATGCTGGCACGGAATGCAGTTCGTCGCGAGTTTCAAGGAGCAGTCCATCCGCGTTTTGAAAGGCTCCAAAACAGCCTCGATCTATGTTAGACGAGTGCCATTCTCCTGGCCCCAAGCTTACCAACACATAGTTTGACGCTTGAGCTGCTTCGCGAGCCAGCCTGACCGCCTCGAACCGGATGTCGTCGATTTGTTGGAGAAGCCCACGGTTCACGAGAGGCGCGGCTCTTGCCTGAAACGTGTTAGTCAGCAACACTTGGGCTCCAGCGGCGACGTAGGCTCGGTGGATGGCCAATACGCTGTTAGGGTGAGTGAGGTTCCACAACTCGAAGCATTCACCCTGCTGGATGCCGGCGCGCTGGAGCTGTGTGCCCATGGCGCCGTCCATGAGCAGCACCTTGTTGGCGTTCAGGGCTTGGAGGAAGTTGTTCGGCATGACTCATATCCTACAACAAGCGGTTTGTGGGTATAATGCTGACAGCCGACAAGGTGTTATTTGAAGGAGACCATGGCATGCAAATCCCAGTTCTTATCGAACCCGTCGACGCCAAAGGGTTCCGCGCCCCTACGGGCGAACCGTTGCTCCTTACTGCCGAGGGTGCGACGCGCGAAGAGGCTCTGGATAAGCTCCAGCAGCTTTTGATGAATAGGCTGAAAAACGGCACGGAAATGGTAACACTTTATGTTGGGCCCAATGGGAATACATGCCTGCCGCCGGACCACCCTCTCGCACCTTTTGCTGGACGATACGCCCCAAATGACCCAATAATTGAAGAATGGAAGGAGGCGGTGGAGGAATACCGAAAGCAGAAAGACGAGGAAGTTGGTATCGAATATGACCCTCTACGTCCTTGACACCGACACACTTTCTCTCTTTGAAGCAGGCCATCCCAAAGTCATGCAAAACGTAGCGCACCGCCCACTTGCCGATATTGCGCTCACTGTGTTAACAGTGGAAGAACGTTTGGCGGGTTGGTTTACGAGGCTTCGACGCGTGAAGTCACGCGACCAGCTGGCTATTGCCTAGGATAAACTTGCGGAATCCGCGCAAAGCCTCGGACGGTTTAACATCTTGCGTTTTCCCGTTCCCGCCATTTTGCGTTTTGACAATTTATTGGCTATGAAACTTGGAGTTCGCGCAACTGATCTCCGCATTGCCGCGGTCGTCCTGGAGAATGGTGCCGCTCTCGTCACCCGCAATCTCCGCGATTTCCGCCGCGTGCCCGGCCTCACCATCGAAGACTGGTCCGTGTAATCTACCGCTTACCCTCTTCCCCCAGCGTCTTCTCCAGCGAGTGGATCGCCTGCCGCACATCCTCGAGGTTAGGGTTGATGCGGTGGCTGCGGCGAAACGCCCGTAGGGCGGCCCGGAGTTTGCGTTGCTTGAAATAGCATTGGGCCATGCCGCCGGCGGCGCCGAAGTGCTGCGGGTTGAGCTTCAAGGTGCGTTCGCAGTCCTTGATCGACTTCACCAAATCTCCAAGGCGGAAATAGAGGATCGCACGCTGGTTGTACACCTCCGCGAACTCGGGGGCTTTTTTGATGAGTGCGTCGAAGCCGGCCAGGATGGCGACGGGCTCGCACGCCTCCTCGCCCTCGCCCTCGCCCTCGTCCTCGTCGCCGGAGGCCAGTTCGACGAGGCGCTGAAGCTCATCGTTTTGCTCTTCGGTGCCGGCGCGGAACCAGATCGACCACATCGCTTCCGCCGCCGTCTGCCGGACCCCCTCGTCTTCGTCGTGCAGCATGCCGGCCAGGGCACGGTTGGACGTCATGCCAGCGCACAATCCCAGAGCGAGAACCGCCGCTTGCCTGGTTTCGGGCAAGGCGGCGTCGAGCAGACGCTGAAGCGTTCCTTCCGAATACCTTTCGAGCACCCGCTGTTGAAACCTTTCCAGCCCCGCCAGATAACGCCGCTGCCAGGGCTGCAGCGATTCGCCAGCCGTGCGTTCGGGCATTTCACGGAAATAATCCAACAGCTGTGCCGTGGCCACTTGGTCACCTCTTTCTTGCAAAAGCGGACGATGCTATCCACGAATCATCATCTCAGGAGTCTAGGGGTGGCGCTAGTTGGCGGCAAGATGCGGGCAGTGGGCGGAGAAGAGTGAAGAGTGAAGAGTGAAGAGTGAAGGGCGGGGAAAGGTAATGACAGCCCTTGTTTCGCCATTCCCAGCCCAAAACCCACGTTTCACTCTTCACTCTTCACTCTTCGCCAGCGTCTCCGCCTCGCTCACCATGTCGTCCAGCAACCGCAGCCCCAACTCCCAGAAGCCGGGATCGGTCACGTCCACGCCGAGCTTGGCCATCAGCACAGGCGGCGCGACCGAGCCGCCGGCGGCCAGCAGCTCCAGATACCGCGGCACGAAGGTCGGGCCTTCCTGCTTGTATTTCTGCACCAGTGCCAGCACCAGCAGCTCGCCGAAGGCATAGGCATAGCAGTAAAACGGCACATGGATGAAATGGCCGATGTACTGCCACCACCAGGCATAGCCGTCGGACAGCCGCACCACGTCGCCGTGCATCGGCCGGTTTGCCGCCAGCCATAGCTCGTTGATCTGCTCGGTCGTCAGCTCGCCCTGCTCGCGGCGGGCCTCGTGGAGCTTTTGCTCGAAGCGGGTCAGCACCACCTGGCGGAAAACGGTCGCGAAACCGTCCTCGATCTTGCTGCACAGCATCGCCAGCCGGATGCGCGGCTCGGGGTAGATCTGCAAGAGCCGTTGGAATGTCAGCATCTCGCCGAAGACGCTGGCCGTCTCGGCGGTGGTGAGCGGCGTGTCGCATTGCAGGTAGCCGACGCCGCGGGACAGGTATTGGTGCAGCCCGTGGCCGAGTTCGTGGGCCAGCGTCATCACGTCGCGCAGCTTGTCGGTGAAGTTCATCAGGATGTAGGGATGCACGCTCGGCACGGCGCTGCTGCTGAAGGCCCCGCTGCGCTTGCCGGGCCGCAGCTCGGCGTCGATCCAGCGCTTGTCGAAGAACTCGCGGATGATCGCGCCGGCCCGCGGGCTGAACGCCTCGTAGCTCTCCTCGACGATCCGCCGCGCCGTCGGCCAATCGCATTCAGGCATGTCGGGAAACAGCGGGGCATAGCGGTCGTAGTCGTAGAGCTGTTCCAGCTTCAAGAGCTTCGCCTTGAGGCGATAATAGCGCTGCACCGTGGCGTGATGGCGCTCGGCCGCCGTCATCAGGGCATTGACCACGCTGCCGGTGATCTCGTTGGCCAGGTGGCGCGGCGCCATCGGGTCGGCGAACTTGCGCAGCTCGCAGTCGGTTTTGTGGTCCAGCACCAGGGTGTTGAAAATGTACGTCAGCAGCCGGGAATTTTCTTGCAGTCCCATGGTTAAGCCGGCGGCCGCGGCCCGGCGGACGTTGCGGTCGGGGTCGTAGAGCTTGGCGTTGATGGTTTGCAGCGGCACTTTCTCGGTTTTGCCGTCGTGCTCGAAGGGGTACTGCAGCGTGGCCATGGTCTCGTCGAACAGCCGCACGAAGGCCGCACGGCCGGTGATCGACTTCTCGTCGAGGATTTTCTCCTCCGGCTCGCTGAGAAAATGCGGCCGCCAGAGCCGTTTTTGCTCGAGGAAATGGCGATAACAGGCCAACTCCGGCCGCGTCAGCAGAGCCTGGACTGGCTCGTCGTCGACGCGCACCCATTCAAGATCGAAAAAGATCAGATGCTTGTTGACGGCAGTGCGTTGCTCGCGGGTCCTCGACAGCAGCGCGCCGTGGCGGGGATCGTCGGTCTTGCCCGCGTGCAAAAGGCCCGCGAAGACCGACGGCTTGTCCATCTGCTCGAACAGGCTTTCCAGCTCCGCAAGGGCGGCGGCAAGCAGCGGGGCGCTGGGTCCGCCGGGCACGTCGATCTTGCCGCGGTAGGCTTTTTCGAAGGTCTGGGCGCGCTTAGCGCCGCGGCCAGATCCCTGTCGAGCGCGGGATCGTCGACATTTTCGTAGAGGTCCGCAAGGTTCCAGCTGACGCCGGCGGCGGTGCTGTTCGGCATGGCATGTCTCCGTGGTGCTTTTCGCGTTACGTTAGCCGCCGCGCGAAACTATGCAAGGGCAGCCTGCAATTTCCCTACAGCCGGCAAAGAGCGACCGCCCAGGGCGGCTTTTTGACTTTCACGCAAGATTCGCCTTTGGCTATTGCCCCGGCATACAATTACAAGAGAGATTGGGGAGGTGTGGCCTCATCATGCAACCGATCAACGGCTTCCTGGATCAGTGCTGTTTGCTCGGCGCAACGCCCGAACGGCAGCCATCGATCTCTACCTTGCGTATGTTATGTGGTGTCTGGAGGAAGGCATTCCCGTGCAGGACCAGTTCACCTTTCTCGATTCGGTGGCCTGTTATGGGCTCAAGGTTCGCAAGCGCAAACAGGAAATTTGGTGCCGGGGCATCACGGTGCTGCCTGCCTACCGCGTCAGCCCCCGGTAGCGGGGAACTTTTGACACGTTTGCGGCGTCTATAAAGGAGTAGCTCGGAACGCTTGTCCCGCGCGTGGGCGAGCGCCGAGTGGCACAGGCTGGAAGCCTGTGCTACGCGCCTGGTCGCACAGGCTTCGAGCCCATGTAGGTCACGCCACGCCTGCCGGTATTTCCGCCTGCGTGATTAAGTTGAAATGGCAAAGGATTTCGGGATTTGCCGAGATCCTTGCGGCATTTTGCCAAAGGCCCGCAAAGGACTGCCGCTGGGGGCTCATTAAGAATTGAAATCTTCCGTTGGTTGAGTTAGACTGCCCTCAATCTGTACCATTTTGCCCTGAAACCAAAGAGGTCTCGCCTGTGGAACGATACTCCTTGCCACGCTGGCTGCGGTCGCTTTTTCAACGCCGAACGAAGACACATCGCAGGTTGAGCCGGCCCTTGCTGCTCGAGCATCTGGAGACTCGGCTCGCGCCTGCCACCTATACCTGGAACGGCGCCGCCGGCACACCGAACTGGAGCGCTGGACTTAACTGGGTCGGCGGCATTGCGCCGTCAGGATCGCCTGTCACGCTCGACAGCTTGGTGTTCCCCGCGGGCTCGCCTCAGCTTAGCACCATTGAAGACCTCCCCGGCGTCGGAGGCCAGCCGCCCACGTTCAATTCGATTACCCTGGCCGGCAGCGGCTACACCATTGCCGCGCTTACCCCGACCAGCAGCCCCATCGTGCTTGGCAGCGCGTCTGTCGCGGGCAGCGGCAATTTCAACGTGAGTGCCGGCGCCGTTGGCAACACCGTGTCGGCGAACATTCAGCTGGCGAGCACGGGTGGCAACCATGTGTTCACCATTGGCACCACCGGCAATCTGACGGTGACCGGTCAAATCACCGGCAGCGGTTCGAATATCACCAAGGAAGGGACCGGCACCCTGTTCCTGCAAGGCGACGACAGCGGTTTTCTGGGGCCGATCACGATTGCCGTGGGCGTGGTGCAGATCAGCGATGCCACCGCCCTGGGGTCGGGAACCGGTGTCACCACCGTGCTGACCAACGCTCAGCTGCAGGTGTCCAGCCTCAATTTACCGATCCAGGAACCGCTGATCCTGAACGGCCCTGGCATTAACAACGGCGGCGCGCTGGACAACGTCGCCGGCGACAACACCTGGGCCGGCTCCATCGTCATGGACAGCAACTCCACCTTCGGCGCGGCGCCCGACACCGAGCTGACCATCAACGGCCAAATCAGCGACACGGGTTCCGGCCACAGCCTCACCAAGGAGGGCCTGGGCGAGATTTTCCTGGAGCCTTTCAACGTCCTCGCCGGCAACACCTACCGGGGACAAACCATCATCAACGGCGGCATCCTGTCCATTGGGCACCCGTTCGCCCTGGGTCCTGGCGGCACGACCGCCAACGAGGCCATTGTCAACAGCGACCCCACCGAAAGCGGCACTCTGGCCATCGACTTCACGGGCAATCCCGCGGTGATGATCGCTCCGCAGTACCTCTATTACGACGCCAACGGCAATCCCGACGGTTTCATGGTTCCCATGGAATTGCTGGTCCTCAACGGACCCGGCGCGGCGGGCGACGACGTGTCTCCCCGCGATTTGACGACGCGGACCGTCCCCACCGATCCCATCGTGACCACGTCCGGAACGCTCACGAATTTCGAGGGCGGCACGCTCGACAATTTGGCCGGCAACAACTCCTGGGGACAAAATCCCACCGGGGCAGCTTTCGAGCCGACCATCAACCTCTGGACTTCGCCAAGCACCGTTTTTCCCGACGTCGCCTATTACGAGCCGGTGATCACCCTGGATGCGGCCGCGGGCACTACCTTCACCATCTATAGCGTGATTCAAGATCCGACCTACAATCCTCCCGGCAACCCGTCGGCCTTCGGTTACTCGCTCAGCACGATGGGGCCTGGCAACATCGTCTTGACCGCCGACAATACCTTCACGGCGCAGGTTGACGTCCTGCAAGGCATTTTGACCATCTGCGATTCCCATGCCCTGGGCGACGGCTATCTCGCCGCGGACCCGCTTGGGGAAGAGGTATGGTGGGGTGCTACGCTGCAGCTGGAGGCTGACGGCATTCCGGATTCCGTCACCTCCATCAAAAACTCCTCAGGCGCCATACTCGTTCCCGAGTACAATCTGAACTTGCTCAGCGCTTACTACATCGGCTTAAACGGCCCAGGCGCCACCAATGCCGCCGGCACCGAATATGAGGGCGCGCTCGATAACCTCAGCGGCCAAAATGTCATCAACGGCAATATCTCACTGATGTCCGACGCCGCGATTGGCGTCGATCCCGACCCTGATCCAGGTCCTCCCGGGCCGCCGTTCGCCAACAACGACACCTGGAACTATCTGAGCCAGCTCACCATCAATGGTGTCATTGACAGTGTGAACAGCACCACGGTGGAGGCATTTGGATCATTGCTCCCCAACGGCACCACTCCAAATGGAACGGTCTTCAAGCCTCCTCTTGTCGCCAGCGGCGTGACGGGCGCCACCCTTAGCACAGGCAGCACGCTGACGAAAGTCGGCGGCGGCGAACTGGTGCTGACCGCTGCCAACACCTATGTGACTCCGACCGCGGGCAGCGACCAGACGTTTATCGAAGACGGCTGGATCACCATGGAAAACGACCAGGCACTGGGCCAAATCCAAATTGTCCAGAGCCTGACCGGCGACCCCGTCACCGTGGGCAACCCCACCGTTGGCGACATCCCGACCCTGGTAGGCGACACCATGCGGCAGCAGGTGGTGGTCGCATCCGGCGCGGCACTAGTTTTGAAGCAAGATTTGAACGGCAACAGCTTGAACGTGCAGTACAGGATCGAGCTGGACGCAATACCTCTTGCGATCAACGGACCGGATGGGCCGCTGACCGAACCTGCTGGGAACGGACTTGGGTTGGATGGATCCGCTCCGTCAGTCCCTGTCTCCACCTACGTCAGCTGGCTGGATCAAAAGGGGGCCCTGGAGAACCTCGGCGGCCTCAACACCATTACCGGCGACATCACCCTGGACGGCGTCGCCGGCATCGGCGTGGAGTTGGACGGGTCGCTCGATCCCACGCCGCCTTTCAGCGAGCTGACCATCCTTTCCTCCATCAGTGAATCGACCGCCGTCAATGGCGGCATTACCAAGCTTGGATCGCAGCGGCTCATTATCCAGGGCAACGGCAACTACACCGGCCCCGTGGTTGTCGCGGAAGGTGTGCTCCGGGTCCAGAACAACACGGCCCTCGGCCTGCCTATCGCCGCCGCCATCGCGGGACAGAATCCGACCCCGGATACTACTACGGTGGACAGCGGCGCGGCGCTTGAGCTCATGCAAACCAACGCTCAGGAAAACGGCGGCGTGCAGACGGGTCTGGAAATCTGGAACATTCAGCTCATCCTCTATGGACAGGGCGATCCTGACTTTGGCGACACTCCGCTGACCAACCTTACCGGCGATAATTATTGGCGAGGCCCCGTTAGTCTTGGCACCAGCGTCGCCTTTGACGTTTTGCCCAATACCCGCTTGACTATCAATAACTCCAGCCCCACCACCTCACCGGGGGTCGAAGAGCCCACCATCGACGATCTCTTCAATGCATCCGCTGACGGCTCCAGTCTCACCAAGATCGATACGGGCGAGCTGGATCTCGACGGTATCGACTCTTACCGGGGCAACACCTATGTCCAGCAAGGCATCCTGACCATCGGCAACAGCCAGGCGCTGGGCGCCGGCGCCAGCCCGGGCATGCAAACGGTCACTATCAATGGCAACACGGGCGGGACGTTCACCTTGACCTTCAATGGTCAAACCACCGCCTCGCTGCCTGGCACCGCCACCGCCCAGCAGGTGCAAACAGCGCTCAATGCACTGTCGTCCGTTGGCGGCACGGGCATCGTGGTCACGGTGAGTGTGCTGAAAAACGTCTACACGGTGACGTTCGGAGGCAGTGCCGATGGGTTCAAGGTCAATCAAATGACCACCGCCGGCGCCGGCGGGGCCCTGCCGACGGTGGCGACCATTTCGGACGGGGGCGGCGCCACTTATGTTTTCAATGGGGCCCAGTTGCAAATGGCGGGCAACGTCACCGTCGCCAACGAGCCGCTGGTTGTGCAGGGCACGGGCAGCAATTTGGAGCCGACCGAGCAGACGATCACCCTGGGTGGCGCGACGACTGGGAACTTCAGCTTGACGTTCAACGGCAAAACCACCACTGCCTCGCTGGCGGTGGGCGCCACCGCCGCCCAGGTGGCCGAAGCCTTCAACGGCGTTTCCGCGGTGCAAACGGTCACGGTCAGCGGGACCGCGGGCACATTCACCCTGGGCTTTGGCAGTCAGACCACTGGGTCCCTGGCCTATAACGCCGCGGCTACCGACGTGGCGACCGCGCTCAATGGCCTGTCGAACATCAACGGTGCCGTCAGCGTGACCGAGACGACCACCACGATAACCTCCAGCATTGGCCTCACGGTGCCCGCCAATGTCTTTACGGTGACCTTTGGCGGCAGCCTGGCCGATGTCGCCGTAGCGACATTGACCGCCGCGCCATCCAACGGCACCGCCGTCGCTATCGCCACGGTGCTCGCCGGCAATCCCGGTCTCCCCTCGGTGGTAGGAGCCGGAATTGGCGGCGTGGTCGACGTCTACAGCACCGACGTCGCGGTTTACACGTTGGTTTTCAACGGCAGCTTCGTCGGCCAGGCCGAGGCGCCCGTGACTTTCAATTACGTCCCGCCGTCGCCGCTGCCGACGCCGGCCCCCGCGGCCGTGACCGCGATCGTCAACACGACCATTACCGGCGGCACCCCGGCCGCCCCGCCCACGGGATGGAACAACGACGGCCCGGCGCCGGTGGCCGACGCCCAGATCGAGGGTTTTAGTGGAGACGCCATCGCCAGCGGCCGCATCACTGGCATCGCCACCGATCCCTCCGATGCGAACGTCATTTACATCGCGACGGCGGGCGGCGGCGCCTGGAAGACCATCAACAGCGGCACCACCTGGGAGCCGCTTTTCGACGGCATTTCGGCAATCCAAACGGTCACCGTGACTGGAACCACGGGTACTTTCACGCTGACCTTCGAGGGCCAGACCACCGGGTCGTTGGCCTATAATGCCTCGGCTGCCGACGTGCAGGCAGCGCTAAACGGTCTGTCGGCCATCGCCGGCTCCGTCACAGTAACCTCCGCCGTGAGTGTCACGGGCAGCGGAGCAACGCAGAGTGTCTACACGATAACATTTTCCGGGGGCAGCCTGTTCGAGGTCAATGTGCCGCAAACCACGGTGGCGGGGTCCAAGGGACTCACCGTCGGCGCTGCCACCTTGACCTATGGCACCGGGCCGGACGCCGCCGAGTTCTGCGGGGCCATCGCCGTCGCCCCCAACGACCCCGACATTATTTACCTTGGCACCGGCGAAGTCGATGACAGCGGCGATGCCTATTACGGCACGGGCGTCTACGAATCGACCAATGCGGGCGCAACCTGGACTCAGCTGGTCGACAGCACCGGAACCATTGTCAATCCGCTGTACGGCCAGGGGATCACGTCGATGGTCGTCGGTCCACAGAACCCCACGTTGGCGTACAATAGTGAAACGAACCCCGATACTCTCTTCGTCGCGTCCAGCGATTTGGTGGTCAACGCGCCGGCCTTTTTACTCACCGCCAGTGGGGCTGTGAGCACGCAGGCGCCGGTGCCGGGCGTCTGGCGCTTTACCAGCATCTTTAACACGAAAACCAACGCCTATGTGAACACCTGGTTCGACATGACCTCGCTGGCGTCGCAGTACCGGTCCTCCGCGGCCGAGCAACCGGGCAACCCGGCGGCCACCAACGTGGCGTCGAACTTCACCACGCCGCCAGGCACGCCCGGCCCGGATGACGATTTCCGCATTGCCTTCCCACAAACTCAAACGACCTGGTCGAGCCTGGCGTTGGTGTACGTCAATACGTGGTTGTATCCGGTGGTGCCTACCCAAACGCCGGCAGTCGCCCAGCCCGAACAACCTCTTCGAACCTATTCTCTACGCCGCATTGGGTGATCCCGAGTCGGACGACAATAACGCGGTGTTTTGGACCTCCGATCCCGAACCGATCGCGGATCCTCCACCCGCCACGCCCCCGTACAACCCCCTCATCCCCACGCCGGCCTCGAATCAGCAACCGCTCCTTTATGGGCCCCTGACGTCTTCCACCAACGACCCTCCGGATTGGCTCATCGGCAATCCTTACGATTTGAATCCCTCCGCCGACTCCGTCCAAACAGTCACTGTCACTGCGGCCACCGGCGGCACCTTCACCATTAGTTTCGAGGGCAACGACGGCTTTCCTCCGACGGTCCACACGACGGCCGCCATTGCCTACGATGCCAACATTGCCCAGGTCCAGGCCGCCCTGGATGCCCTCCCCAACATTGGCACCGGCGGCGTAACGGTCACTGGCACCCCCGGCGCTTATGTCATCACCTTCACGGGATCGACGACAGCGACGCCTCCCGATGAATTCAACCTTGCCGATGCATACCAGCCAGCCATTACCGTGAGCGGATCTCTACAGGACGCCGCCGCGACCGTGACGGCCGCGGTCACCACCCCCGGCAACACACTGGACGCCTTCATACCGGATATGGAAAGCCCGAATGAATTTCCCTCCGCATACCCGCTGGCGATGATGGGCGTAGTGCCAAGCAAGATGCCCAACCCAGATCCACCCATTGGCACGACCAAGATCACCGCTTTTGTTTCTGTCCAATCCAGCACAGTCCCGACGACAACGGATGATGTGACCCTTTACGCCGCCGTGCCGTACCCCGATTCCTATGGCGTGCCCGACGAGGGCGGCACGTTGGACAATATCTACAAGAGCGTCGACGGCGGGTTGGACTGGGTGCCGGTCACCAAGCTTCCCGCGGAGTATTTTGGTTCCCCCACCGGCGGTTTCAACGCGAATGTCGCCCAGGGCAATTACAACAACGCCATCGTGGAGCTAAACCCCAGCACGGTGTATGTCGGCGGGGCTGAAATCGACCCGAACACGGGTCTGCAGGATGATTATGAAACCACCAATGGCGGCGCCACCTGGACCGACATTTCGATCGACATCAACGGCAACGGCCCCCACACCGACAACCACGCCATGGTCCTTGACGCCAATGGAAACCTGCTCGACGGCAACGACGGCGGCATTTACCGGCTCGTGCCTGGCGGCACTTTCGGTCTGTGGCAGGACCTGAACGGCAACCTGGCCACCACCCAGTTCTACAGCGTGACCACGAACCCGACCGATCCCAACATCATTCTTGGCGGCACTCAGGACAACGGAACTGAGCTGTTCAACGGCAATCAGATTTGGACCCTGACCGACTCCGGCGACGGCGGCGCCGCGGTATTCGACCCCAACAACCCGCTCATAGCTTACCACGACGCCGACGGCGATTTGCAGATGTCCACCGACGGCGGCAACACCTGGACCACGGCCTATACGGGCGCAGCACCTGGCTTCGCCTTGACCGTGGACGCTCAATCGCGCGTGCTGTTCGGCGGACCAGGCGTCTTCGAATCTACGGACGAACTGAGCAGCTATTTTGACCTGTTTGCGCCTATTCCCAATGTCGCCGATGGACTTGCACCAGTTACCTCCATCGCGCCCGCCACCTATCAGGGGAAATTTGCTTTTGACGATTCGTTCCCGAACGTTACGGATATTGGCCCAAACAGTTATGACCCGAACACCATTTACATTTCCGACGGCCTTTCCCTTTACGTGACCAAGGACAACGGCATAACCTGGGTGGAAAGAGACTCGACCTTGCCGCCAGAGTCGGTCGCTACGTCATCCGGGTTCATTGTACCGACGTTTTTTATCCAGCAGATTGTGGTCGATCCGCGAATAGCGACACGGCCTACGTCGTCAACAGTGCCACCCTGCAAGCAGGCACGCTGTCCACCCCCGCCACGGTTGAACGGGTTTACATGACCACCGACGGCGGCCAGCACTGGGTCAATGACAGCAAGGGCCTGCCCGATTTGCCCACCTGGTGTCTGGTGGTCGACCCGCGCACCGGCAACCTCTTCGCGGGCAACGACAACGGCGTTTGGGAGCTGGTGAGCGGCCAGACCACCTGGGTGCGTTTCGGCGCCGGCATGCCCAATGTGCAGGTGACGGCCCTGAGCATTAACGAATCCCTCGATATTCTCACGGCCGCCACCCATGGCCGCGGCGTGTTCACGTTCTACCTGGACAACGAACAGGCCAGCAGCGGCGCCGTCTCCGCCGCGAGCGGCTCGTCGCTTTGGCTCGGGCCGGTCTACCTGGCCGGGGCCGCCAGCATTGGCAGCTACGGCGAGCAAACCGTCAGTGGCGAGCAAACGCTCCAGGACGACGGCCAGTCCGCCGCCCAGCTCACGATCGCCGGCACGGTCCAGGACCTGGTCAGCACCCTGCCTTTCGCGGGAAATCTGCCGGCAGGCTTTACGACCGGCGACAACTTCGAGCTGACCAAGCTCGGCCTCGGCGACGTGATCCTCTCCGGCGACAACACTTATGGCGGCGTCACCGATGTGAAGGCAGGCGGCCTGGTCGTCGATAACACCAACGCCCTGGGCGGCACCGCCAACGGCACCGTGGTCGAGACCGGCGCTGCCCTCGAGTTGGAAACCAGCGTCTCCGGCGAGGCAATCCAGCTCAGCGGCGACGGCATCCCCTTCGACGGCCACAACACCGGCGCGCTGCACAATATCAGCAACAACAATACCACCACCGGCAATGTCCTTACCGGCACCATCACCTTGGCTGCCAATACGACCATCGGCGTCAATTCAGGCAGCACGTTGACCATCGCCGCGCCCGGCTCGATCACGGGCGCCACCGGCTTCACCCTGACCAAGGAGCTGACGGGCACTTTAATCCTGGGCGCCGCCGACACCTACGCTGGCAACACCAACGTCAACCAGGGCGTGCTCGTCCTGCAAAACCCGACCTCGCTGGGCACTACCGGCAGTGCCGGCTTCACCACCACAGTGCTCGACGGCGCTCAGTTGCAGCTGCAGGGCGGCATCACGGTGGCCGGCCAAACTTTGCAGCTCACCGGGACCGGCGTCTTCGCCACCGGCGCCCTCCTGGACAGCGGCGGCAACGACACCTGGCAAGGCCCTGTCAACTTTGGCGACAATCCAGGCTTCAACCCGGGCACCCCGCTGACCGGCACGGTCTCGGTAGGCGTTACCAATCTGAGCGACACGCTAATCATCGCGGGCGCACTTGGCATGGCCTCGGCACTGCCGACCGGCTTGACCAAAACCGGGCTGGGAAAGCTGGTGCTGACCACCCAGGCCAGCACCTCCAGCCCCTACACAGGCAGCACCTTCGTCAATCAGGGCAGTCTTGCCATTCAAAACCAGGGCGCCCTGGGCATCAATGCCAACAACGAGATTCAGCGCATCACTGTTTACGGCACCGCCAACACCACCGGCAGTTTTACAGTGACCTTCAACGGCCAAACCACCGCACAGTTCCCTGGCACCGAGACCGCCAAGGCCCTGCAAACGGCCCTGGACGCCATCGAGCCTGGAGTGACCGTTTCCTCCCTAATAATCACCTTGCCGGCTCTGAGCGACATTCCCACGGTGACCGTTTTCACGCTCACGTTCGGTGGCGCCCTGGCTGGCCAAAACCAGCCGCAGGTGATCGTCACTTCAGGGGGCGGCATTACCACCTACGTCAGCACCGTGGCCGCCGGCGGCAGCGGAGCGCTGGTCAGCGCCGGCGCGGCCCTGGAGCTGGACGGCGACCCCACCGGCGTCGGCGCCAGCATGAACGTGTCGGGCGAGACGTTGGGCCTCAACGGCAACGGCGATACCATTGGCACGGGCAGCGGCGTGAATGCCGTGCAAACCCTTACCTTTACCGGCAAGCCGACGGCAGGCACTTTCACATTGCAGTTCAACGGCCAAACGACAACCGCCATCACCTACAGCACCGTAGCCGCCACGCTGCAAGCGAACATCGCGGCCGCCCTCGACAACCTGTCGACCATCAACACGGGCAACATCTCCGTCAGCAGCAGCGCCACGGCCCCCACGGTCACTTTCCAGAACGCTCTGGGCCAGACGCCCGAACCGCTCTTGATAGCTTCCAGCGCCTTGAGCGGCGGCACCAATCCCACCTTGACGGTCACGACAACCACGGCCGGCTCCGCGCCTGCCCTGGCCGGCGGCGCCCTGCGCAACATCAGCGGCAACAACACCTGGTCGGGCGCCATCACACTGGAAACCAGCAGCACCATCTCCGTCAATCCCAACACCAAACTGACCATCAGCGGCGCCGTCGGAGATCCCGCCGGGCCGCCGGTGCCTCCTCCCAGCCTTACCAAGGCCGGCACGGGCACGCTGGCGTTCCCCAATAGCAACACCTATAGCGGCGAGACCTACATCAACGCGGGCGTCCTGAACATCGGCAACACCACTTCCCTGGGAACGCCGTTGGCGATGGTGCAATTGGTGTACATCGGCGGGTTTTCCGGCAGCATTCGCGCTGACCTTCAATGGCCAGACCACAGGCCCCCTGGTTTATTCCGCACCTGCCTCCACGGTGCAGGCCGCCCTGGACGCTCTGTCATCCATTGGCGGCGTGGGCGGCTCGGTGACGGTCACCCTTTCCAGCAAGCTCTACACCGTCACCTTCGGGGGCACCCTGGGCAGCACGAACCAATCCCAGCTAACCTTGACCAGCACCCAGGGAGCGGCCGCCCAGGTGGTTACGTCGCGGGATGGCAAAGGCAGCACCGTGGTGGCCAGCGGCGCTTCGCTGCAGCTCCAGGGCAACATCACCGTGTCCACCGAGCCCTTGACCCTCAACGGCACGGGATTCAAAAATAACGGCGCCCTGGAAAACGCCCTGGGCAACAACCTCTGGAACAGTCCCATCACCCTGGGAGGCAATGCCTCGGTCGGCGCCGACGGCACAACCTCGCTGATCATCGATCAGCCCATCACCGACGACGGCAACAACTTCGGCCTGACCAAGTACGGCACCGGCACGGTGCAATTCGCCGGCACATCCAGCAACACCTACACCGGCATGACCACCGTCGACGCCGGCACCTTGCAGCTCAACATGTCCGGCGGGGCCACGGCCATCGTCGGCGGGCTGACCGTGGGCAACGGCACTCCCGCCAATGCCTCCACCGACATCGCCCAATTGCTGGGCAACAACCAAATCAATAGCGCGTCGACGATTACCATCAACGATGGCAAGTTCGATTTGAACGGCTTCACCCAGACGATCGCGGCCCTGGTCATGACCGGCGGCACCGTCCAGCTGACGGGCGTGGGCAGCACGCTTACGCTCGGCGGCAACGTGACGGCCGGCCAGGACTCCGCCGGCAGCGCCGCCATGATCACGGGCGCCGGCACCTTGTCGCTGGGTGGGGCGACGCCGCACTTTCACCGTCACAGGGCCCGGTGCCACGCCTCCCGACATGATTATTTCCGCGCTGATTGCCGGGACGGCCGCCGAAGGATTGACCAAGGCTGGCCCTGGCGTCCTATCCCTCGCCGACAACGATACCTACACCGGCGTGACCACGATTAGCCAGGGGACGCTGCTGGCCGACGCGCCGTCCGGCACGACCGTGGGCCCCATCTCCTTGAGCGGCGGCACCCTGGGCGGCATCGGCACCGTGGGCACGGTCACCTCGGCAACCGCCGGTGGCACTGTCCAGCCGGCTGACAGCAACGCCAGCACCGGGGCCCTCACCAGCGGTAACGAAACCTGGAACAAGCTGACCACCTTTTTCGTCGTGCTCAACAGTGCCGCGGCCGGCCAGTACGATCAACTGCTGGTCAACGGCAACATCAATCTCAGCGGCGCGCTGCTGGCTGGCCTCAGTGGCCCCGGCGTCAATTTCGGCGACCAATTCACGGTCATTCAAACGACGGGCGGCACCGTTTCCGGGAGCTTCACCACGCCCTTCGGCCCGAACACGGTCTTTATCGGCGGCGACAAGTACACCGTCAGCTACAGCAATCCCACCCAGGTCGTGCTGACCCGCGCCAAGAACAACGCCACCATCGCCGTGACTTCCTCGGCCAACCCCTCGGTGTATGGCCAGGATGTGACCCTCACGGCCACACTTAGTCCCCAATTGGGGGCCGGCGCGATTCCGTCCACCGACACCGTCACCTTCACGGTGGACAGCGTCGTTTATCCGCCGGTCAACGTGACCAATAACCAGGCTGTTTTGGATGCGGGACAGCTGTTGAGCGTGGGCACTCACACCGTGGTCGTGAGTTTCAGCGGCGATCCCAATGACTTCAACCCAGTTAGCAACACGACGTCGCCGTTCACCCAAACCGTCGGCGAAGCCGCGACGACGGTAACCCTGTCCGCTTTGCCTTCGCCTTTGATTGTCGGCCAGCCGGCCAACATCACCGCCACGATCGCCCCCGTGGCCCCTGGCAGCGGCGTGCCGACCGGGTCGGTCACTTTCACGGTGGACGGTGTGGTGCAAACCACCTCGGTGCCGCTCAACGGTTCCGGTCAGGCCACTCTCGTCCTGCCGGGCCTGACAGGCGGCCAGCACACGTTCAGCGCCTCTTACCCCGGCGACGGCAATTTTAGTGCGACCAAAAGCACCAAGAACTTCGTCGTCAATGTGGTGCAAGCCACCCCGGCGATCACCATCGGCGTGCCGAGCAGCTCGACGGTCTACGGACAACCGGCGACCTTCACAATTACGGTGGCCACCAATCCCTCGGGGCCGATCACGCCCACGGGGTCGGTCACGTTTACGTCCGGCACCTTTGTCAAAACCGCAACTCTCGCCGCCGGAGTCGCCACGATAGCTGTCAGCACCTTGCCGTTGGGCACCGATTCGATTTCCGTCTCCTACACCGGCGACACCAGCGTGCTTTCCGGTTCAGCTACCACGACTTTCAAGGTGAGCCAGGCCAATTCCACCACGACAGTGACCTCGTCGGCCAACCCCGTCGCCAACGGCGTGGCGGTGATTTTCACAGCCACCGTTACGGGCAGCTCGCCAAGCACTCTCAATCCGAGCACCGGCCAGGTCACCTTCGTGATCGACGGCACCACGAAACCCGCGACGACGGTCACCTCGGCTGGCGTGGCCACGTTGACGCTGGTGCTGAGCTCCGGCCAGCACACCGCGACCGCCAACTATGGCGGCAACACGGACTTCGCCGCCAGCACCGGCAATACCGTCAACCAGATCGTCGGCAATGGCACCAACACGGTCGTCTCGGCGTCGCCGGGCACCGTGGTCGTCGGCCAGCCGACCACGCTGACGGCGACGGTGACTCCGCAATCAGGCATCGGCACGGCCACCGGCAGCGTCGTTTTCGTCATCAACGGCGTCGCGCAAACGCAGCAGTACACCCTCAGCGGCGGCAGCGCCACGGAGTCCTATCCATTCCCGCACGTGGGAAGTTACACGGTCAGCGCCAACTACCTGGGCAGCAGCAGCCTCTCCGCCAGCAGCGCTGCGACCGCTGCCAGCGTCAAAGTGAACATGGCCAGCACCACGACGACCCTGGTTTCCTCCGGCCTGTCGAGCGTTTACGGCCAACCGGTGACCTTCACGGCCACCGTGCAGGGCGTGTCGCCAAGCACCGGCTATCCCACCACAGGTTCGGTCACCTTCGTGGTCGACGGCACCAGCGAACCGGCGGTAGCGGTGAGCGCGGCCGGCGTGGCGACGCTGACCATCCCGTCGTCCTCGCTACCGACAGCGCTGACCGCCACAACGCACAGCATCAGCGCCAGTTTCACCGCCACGGCCGACTACGGCGGCAGCAGCGCCGCCAAGGCCCTGAGCCAGAGCGTCAGCAACGCCAGCACGGCCACCGTGGTGACTTCCTCCGCTGCCGCGATCGGACCCAACCAGCCCGTGACCTTCACGGCCACGGTCAGCGCGGTGTCTCCGAGCGTCGCCGTGCCAGGCGTGGGCACGGTGACCTTCTCGATCGACGGCGTCAACCAGACGCCGATCGCGCTCAGCTCCGCCGGCAAGGCCGCGCTCGTGGTGTCCAATCTCACCGGCGGCAGCCACAGCATCATCGCGACCTACAATGCGGGAGCCAATTTCAACGGCAGCGTCAGCACACCCGCCTTCATCGAGACGGTCCTCAAGGGCAGCGTGATTACCGTCAGCCAGCCAGCCTCGCTGGTTTACGGTCAAACGGCAACCTTCACGGCCACCGTCAGCGCCGCCTTGGCGGGATCGGGAACGCCGACGGGGTCGGTGTCGTTCGTCATTGACGGCGTCACCAAGCCAGCCGTCGCCATCAATTCCTCCGGGGTGGCAACCGTCACCGTTTCCGGCCTGACTGCCGGCTCACACACCGTGGGGGCCAACTACCTGGGCGACAGCAATTTCGCCCCGATCAGCACGACCACCACGGTCACGCAGACCATTACCAAGGCGACCAGCTCCGTGACCATCAGCTCGTCCGCGCCCAACAGCTCGGTCGGCCAGGCAGTGACATTCACGGCTACAGTCAAGCCCAACTCACCCGCCACGACCACGCCGACAGGAACGGTGACGTTCGTCATCGACGGCGTGGCTCAGCCGCCTGTAGCCGTGAACGCAGCGGGCGTGGCGACATTGACCACCACCACTTTGACCGCCGGCAAGCACAGCGTCACGGTGGCTTACAACGGCGACGGCAATTTCACCGGCAGCAGCCCGGCTGCCGCCCTCACCCAAACCGTACAGGCTGCCGTGGCGAGCCTGTCGGCCGTGGCCTCGGGCGGCGGCCGCGAGGGTGTCGGGTCGCCCTTCTCCATCACGGTCACGGCGTTGACCAGCACCGGCACGACCGACACAACCTATTCGGGTACGGCGACCATCACGGTTGAGAGTTCTTCCTCCCTGGGAGTGGTAGGCGGCAATCTCACGGCCACCTTCGTCAACGGCGTGGCCACGTTCACCGGTCTGACCATCTCCAAGGCTGGAACCTACGTGCTCGAGATCACCACGGGCAACGTGGAGACGACGATCACAATTAGCTCCACGGGACGGCAGACGTAAGAGAATGCGGTCGCGATGTGCGGCCGGTGATCGAGAAAATCCTCCTTGCGTTTTTTGCGTTCACCGCGGTTAAAAGGACTGAACTATCGCGGTAACCACGGTCAGCGCGAGGAATGACCCGTCGCCCACATCTCCTTCATGAATTTGAGCCCCTTGGTATACACGTCCTCGGCACTGGGGAACAGATCGCGCCAGACCTTGGTGGCCGCCGCGAGGTCGGGGAGGGCGCGGCCGAAGGATTCGATCATCAGCCAGCCGTCGTATTTGATCTGCTTCAAGGCCTGGAAGGTTTCGTTCCAGTGAATCTGCCCCGTGCCTGGGATGCCGCGGTCGCATTCGCTGATGTGCACATGGGCGATGCTGTCGGCCGCCGCGATGATTGACTGCGCGGCGTTCTTTTCCTCGATGTGGGCGTGGAAGGTATCGTACATGGTGCGGAAGCTGGGATGGTTGACCTGCTTGACAAGAGCGCGGGCGTCGGCCATCGTGGTCAAGAAGTAGCACTCGAAGCGGTTGATCCACTCGATGCTCAGCAGGACATTGTGTTTTTTCGCGTCCTCGGAGGCGCCGCGAAGGACATCTACGGCGTGTTTCTTTTCGTCGTCAGTAGGCCCGTTGCCGGTGAAGACGCCGATAGCGGAGTGGTAAGGCCCGGCCAGGATGCCGGCCCCCATCACGGACGCCATGGAAATGGCCCATTGCAAATGGCTGCTGGCCTTCTTGCGAATGGCGCCGTCGGGGCTGACCGGGTTGGTTTCCGCGGTGCAGATGGTCACGGCGGTGCTGGCGAGGCCGAGGTTTTTCAGTTCCTGGCCGAGCTTTTTGAAATGGGCCTCGTCGCCCGAAAAAATTGGCACCTCGACACCGTCGAAGCCCGCCTTTTTCAGCTTCGCCAAAACCGGAAAATGCTCGGCGGTGACGTTGGTGGTCCAAAGCAGCAGATTCATACCGTACTTCATGGCGGACACCTCGCGGAGGTTGCTGGTAGAGAGATTCCCGACGTAAACAGGATAAAGAACGGAGGGGTGAAGGGAAAGCTCTAAGGCCGCAAATGATCCGACAACTGTTGGCGGACAAGGTCGAGGCGGGCTTGGGCGACGTACCCGATAACTCCCGCGATTTCTGCGGTTTCGGCCGCATATAAGTAACTCAAACGGACCGGCGAAGCCCGATGCAAGCCGCTGGAGGCAAAATCAGCATCGCCGGGTTGGATTAATTCATCCCAGTTCGGCTGAACTTGCTGCAGTTGTGTGCTGATTCCGCAAAGCAGCAAATTTTGGAAAGGTCCAGGCAGCTTTGCCAAAAGCAAGGCAGGGCGCAGCTTAGGGGGACCCCCACCCAACTGGGGTAGGGGAATAAGCAGGACGTCGCCCGGGTTCATTGTCCATGCTCCGGTTTCAAATCCGCGCTCGTATACTCTGGCTCATCGGGCCCGTATGCGCGCGCCAACTGAGCCTTGCCGAAATTGCGCCAGGCGCCGCGCTCCTCCTGCCAGCTCAAAAACTCCGCGTAATCGAGAATCTCACGCAACCGGACTTCCGGGAGAGAATCCAACACTCTTTCCAGACTTTCCTTCAAGTTCATTGCGATTCTCCTTGGGGAGCCTTGCCATTTGAAGCTCCAACTTGCGCTATTCTACACTATTTTCCACTATTCTAATCGGCTCCTCGCTCTGGCCGTGGGGAAAAAGGGCTGGAATAGCAGAGGTCATCACTTGACTCGTATGATGAGCGGAGGGTGACGGTCATTCCGTTCCACGTTGCCCGCGGAGTTCAGCGATGGAGCAAATCAACGCACGCTCGATTTTCAGCCACGCGACGGGCTTTATCCAGCGCGGCGGTTTCGCCTGGACGTGCAATCCCTACCTCGGCTGCTCGTTCGGCTGCATTTATTGCTATGCTATGTTCTTGCCGCAGAACCGCCGGCCCAAGGAAGACTGGGGCCGCTGGTTTCAGGCCAAGGCCAACGCCGTTCAATTGGCGCGCAAACATGCCCACAAGGTCGCCGGCCAGGCGCTGTACATGTCCAGCGTCACCGACCCCTACTTGCCCGCGGAGCGCAGCTTGATGCTGACCCGCGGCATCCTCGAGGAACTTGTTGTCCACCAACCTCGGTTGTTGATCCAGACGCGCGGCCCGCTCGTGGTGCGCGATCTCGACGTCATTCGGCAATTTCACAGTGTGCGCGTAAACATGTCGATCCCGACCGACAGCGAAGCGGCTTGGCAAGCCTTCGAGCCCAAGGCGCCGCCGCTGGAACAACGCTGGCAGGCCATCGCCGAGGTGAAGGCGGCTGGCGTGCCTGTCGGCATCTGCGTGACGCCGATGCTGCCACTGGACAATGCCGAGGCGTTCGTGGACCGGTTGGTGAGATTTGCCCCCGACGTATTGGTAACGCAGCATTTTCACGACAGCGGCGGCGGGTTTGGGGCCGACACTAGCGATGCGGCCATGCAACTGCTGGCGGAGCGACGCTGGACGGAGGAGGATTACCTTGGAGTGACTCGGCAATTGCGGGAGCGGATGACGGTTTTTGAGGGGGAAGCCGGCTTTTTTCCCCCGAGTTGATTGTTTTATGCAAACCAAGGATGAACTTTATTGTCGCCGATCATGCATCGCATCGCCAAAGATGCCGAGATCGGCGACCGGTTGGCGGACAAGCTGTTTAAGGTCCACGCCAAAGATGGACAGGAAGCATGGCTGCTGATTCACGTTGAAATTCAAGGCCGGCCGGAGGCGATCTTTTCGGAACGGATGTACACTTACAACTACCGCGCATTCGACCTCTACCACAAAAAGGTGGTGAGTCTGGCAGTATTATGCGATGAGGATCCGGATTGGAAGCCTGACCGATTCAGTTATAATGTGTGGGGTTGCGAAGCCTGCCTCCGCTTTCTCGTGGTTAAGCTGCTGGAATACCGCGAGCGGGAGCATGAGTCTGGAGGCCGACCCTAATCCATTTGCTGCTGTGGTGCTGGCCCAGTTGAAGACCATTGAAACACGGGACCTGCCTCAGGAGCGGCAAAGATGGAAAGTGCGGTTGGTTAGAAGTCTTTACGACCGCGGCCTGGGGCCTAACGACGTTCAGCAGCTTTTTCGATTGATTGACTGGATGCTCGTTTTACCAACGGAGCTGGATGCGGGTTTTCGGGATGAAATAGACCGTTTTGAACAGGAGAGAAAAATGCCATACGTCACAAGCGTGGAAAGACTGGGCCGGAAGGAAGGCCTGAAAATAGGCCGGCAACAAGGTCGCAAACAAGGACGCCAACAAGGTCGCAAACAAGGACGTCGCGAAGGCCTGCTGGAAGGGATCGAAATTGCATTGGAATTGAAGTTTGATGTTGTGGACACCCAGCTAATGGACGAGATTCGCGCACTCAAGGACATTGAGCAACTGCGGAAAGTGGCGGGTGCATTGAAGAAAGCCAAGACGGTGAATCAGATCCGCGCCATGCTTGAAGCGTAGGCGAAGGCCTGCACATGATGCCCATCGCAGCGAAGGCCCACGATTCTCAGGTCGTCTGGCTAGACGGCCTGTGCGGCGGCGAGTCTTTCCGAAACTTCAAGTTGCCTGCTTTCCACTCTTGTAGCGTATACTTCGCTGTCGTGCGCGTCCTTCCGTAGCGCGTTGTCGCCAATTCCGTCAGTTTTGCCATAGCTTGGTCTTCCGCGATTTCCAGAGTGTGCGTTGCCGCCGATAACTGCACCCAAAGGTCTTCGTCGTTGTACAATTCCAACAAACGATAATCCTTGCCCGCAGCGACCATCTCCTGTAACAAATCATCGCGCTTGCGGCCAACTGCATCGATTATTCCCGGCCGAACTCCGTTGTAAGCGCATTCGCCATGTTCAACAACGGCTTCGCGGTATTTCTGAAGGAGGTTCTCCATGGTGCCAACCTCAATTGCCCCGCCAATAATAACAGCCAGCTACCCTCAATCCTTCCCCGGCCCCTTTGTCGGTCCCTTTCTCAAATTCCGCCCATCCACGTCCCCCCAAAATCCGCCGATCACATAAGGAAACCGCCCCGGCGTCACGTGGTAGTGCCAGCCGCGCTCGTCGTCGTAGTGCATGTTGAAGGCGTCGAGCGGCTTGTCCTTGTCGTCCTTGGCCATCAATCCGTTGGCCACGTAAGGCCCATAAATCGGAAATCCGTCCAGCGCGAAGCCGATCAGCGGCGAGTGGCCTCCCCCGTCGTCCACGAACGGAGATTTCACGCACACCGGATACTTGTGGTAGTGGTAAATATAGTCGGGGCTGGGGTGCCCGCAGCAGCGATCCATGATGTCCACGGCTTCCGTGATGTCGGCGTCGAAGGGATTATAAAACGACACGCCGTTGATCGCGATGCCGATTGTGCCCATCGGCAATGCGCGATTGGAGTTGGTTTTGTCCATCGCCACGGCTTTCGGATTGCGCACCGGCTCCAGCGGCAGGTAATAGGTACGGTCGCTCTCCTGGATAAAATTGGGATTACCGTCGATGATCCTCAGGCGATCTGGAAATTTGGCGGTCGGGTGGTTGGGCAGGTTGCGGGTGTGGACGATGATTTCCTTGCCATCCTTGAATTCCATTACGACATTGTCCGGCACGAATCGATCCTCTTCGACGAGCTTGCCGGCGAGATCCAGGTTGCCCTTGCGAAGCCAGGCGGTCATGTTCTCCGCAAAGGGATTCGAGAGCTGATTGTCCATGTAATACAAGCGCTGGGCGTTTTTGGCGGTGACCACGAGCGTGCTCGGCGCTCTGTCATGCCGGCTTCCGGGTCGTAATACCAGCGCCGCCCAGCGAAATCAGTGACTTCAAATTGGGCATCGCACGCTTCTGGACCTTGACGACCTTCGGAGCGTTTTCGGGAGCCGGTATCGGGGTCAGCGAGAACTCGGTGACATAGAACTCGGACCCCTTCTCGGATGTCGCGGAGCCATTCTTGAAACCGACGGTAAGGTTGAGCGTGTCGATTTCCGCGAAGGGCAGGCGGAAATCAAACGTGTAAGTCTTCCAGACATTTCCGCCATTCTTGCGGTATTTCCCGTTCTCGGCCAGTTCTTTGCGGTAGCGCTCGACGAGTGGGTAGATATTCTGCGTCAAGCCGTCGAGAGGGTTGGTGCCATTCTTGCTGAAGTAATCGACGCGCATAAACAGGGCGTCCTTTTCCACCTTGAAACCCGATTCGGCCAGTCCGCGGAAAGTGAATCGGAACCACTTGCCGACGCCACCTTGAAACCTTGTCACGCTTTGCGTCACCAGTCCCGCGCGCTGGCCCTTGGATGCATAAAACGCGATCCCCTGGTCGGTGTTTTCCTCGGCGCCGCACGGCACCCAGGCCACGTCGCCTTGCAAGCTGAAATGGGCCGGAGTCTTTGCATCCGATCCCGCCTGCGTGAAGCGTGGATTCTTGACCAACCCGGCCGGCGGTTGGGTCAAGTCCACCTTGAGCGCTTCAGGCCGCTCCTTGACCTCCGCCTTTGCCTTGCCGTTGAAGTCCCCCTTCTTTCCGAAGCCTTTGTCCCCCTTACCGCCGTCTTGCGGGCCTTTGGGGCCCTTCAGTTCTTTGAGCGTCTCCACCTGATCCGGCGTAAGAACGGTCAGCAGCTTCGCGCGAACCTCTTTCTCGAGCTCACCAAGCTTCTTCTTTTGGTCATCCGTAAGCTGGAGGCCTTCCATGGCAAATGGCGGTAGGACTTTTCCCAACTCGTAGGCTGGCTCTTTTTTTTGCCCTTTTTCCTTACCGCCGGGCGGTTGCGGCATGCCGGACACAAAAGCAACGGCCATGACAAACAGGGCAAAAATTGCGAACAGAAGGTGTTTCAAGGTTGCACTCCGTTTGTGCTGTTTCGTGAGGTCCCGCCGCTTGATTCTACCTGAGCCAAAGGCAAATGGACCACAAATGTGGTCCCTTTGTCCACCTCTGTGGTAAACCCGATGCGGCCGCCCTGCCCTTCGACGATGCTCTTGCAAATCGCCAGCCCAAGCCCACTGCCGCCGAAATCGCGGGAACGGGCCTTGTCAACGCGATAAAAACGCTCAAAAATGTGCGGCTGGTCTGCCGCTGGAATACCGCAACCGGTGTCAGACACAGTAAGCACAGCTTCAGGCCCCACCGCCGCCAGCGTGACATCGACTGTACCGCCGGGGCGATTGTAGTAAATCGCGTTGCACACCAGGTTCGTCACCACCTGGTTGAGCTTGGTGCTGTCACCGCAAACGAGCAATGACACAGCCTGGACGTCTATGCTGATGTTTTTTTCGGCCGCCAGCGTCACAAGCGCGGCCACCGTGTCGCGCACCAGCGTGCCCCAATCGAGCATTTCGATTTGCTGGTCCTGCTGGCCGGCGTCATTCCGGGCCAGCGCCAGCAGGCCCTCGACGATGGACTTCATGCGCCGCGAGGCGCGCAGGCAAGTCTCCAGGCTTTCCTGGTATTCCTCCGGGCTGCGCGGTCGTGACAGCGACAATTGCGCCGCGGTTTGAATGACCGACAGGGGCGTGCGCAATTCATGCGACGCATCGCCGGTAAAGCGAACCTGACGCTCAAACGCCGCTTCGAGCCGGGCAAACATCTGGTTGAGGATCGCGGCCAACTTGCCGAGCTCGCTGTCGACCTCGCGAACATCGATGCGTGCACTCAGGTTCGTTGCGGAGATACTCCCGGCAGCGGCACTCATTGCTGCGATGGGACGCACCATCCGCCCGGAGACGAACCAACCGCCAGCCAGGCCAACCGTCAACACTCCCAGACCGGTCAGGGCCATTTGCCAGGCCAGCCAGCCTAGTTCGTTGAGCTCATACTCGATCGACCGGCCGACCAGAACTTGCGTCTGCTTGGGGCCCTGAATGAGGGCCTCGCGGTAATGCTCGTGCTGGCGGATTTCCAAGACACCGCCGCCTGGCAGGGCGACATGGATCGTAGGCCGGCACCGTGACATCCGACGGCACGTTGGCCTGTTTGAAGACCTCGCCATTGGCCAACCAAACCACAAAATAACATGTTGCCTTCGCTTCGTCGCCGCCTACCTTGCCGTCAGCAAGGGGCAAAGCCAGCGACTTTTGCAGTCGCGCAGGCGATTCGAATGGTGGCGGCGGGGGTGATTTGCCAAAACCCTTGGGTGGCTTGGGCGGCGGTCCGTCCTTAAATGGCCTGGGCGGGTCCTTCAATCCGTCCAGCACATAACCCGGAAAGACGCGCAGGGCGCCTTCCAGAGTGCGAACCGCGGCTTGCAGCTCGGCGTCGACATCGGCCAACCGCGCTTGTCGAATTTCAAAATAAAGCGCAGCGCCAAAGCCGCACACGGTGCAGGTGAGAATGGCGGCTTGCCAGGCCAGCAGACGCCAGCGGATGGACTTAAACATCGATCAGGTAACCCTGGCCGCGGCGAGTGGTGATGAAGTCCTTGCCCAGCTTCCTGCGCACATTGGAGACATGCACGTCCACCAAATTGGATAGCGAATCCTCGGTCTCATCAAAAAGGTGCTCGTAAATCATGGTGCGAGTGATCAACTGGCCGCGGTGTTGAGCGAGCAATTCCACCAGGGCATATTCGCGCGCCGTGAGAGGCACCAGTTGCCCCGCCTGTCTTACCACACGAGCCACGGTATCGACGACGATGTCGCCCAGTTCAATGGCCACGGCGGCGTTACCCGCCGCGCGGCGGATCAAGGCACGCACACGAGCTTGGAGTTCCTGGAGCTCAAACGGCTTGACGAGATAATCGTCGGCTCCGCTGTCCAGTCCGCGCACGCGGTCGCGAACGGTGTCGCGCGCCGTCAGGATGAGCACCGGCGTTTTGCGAGTCAGCCGCAGCTTGCGGAGCAACTCCCAGCCGTCCAGTTTGGGGAGCATGAGGTCAAGGACGACAGCGTCGTATTCGCAACCCGTCGCTTTGAAAAGCCCTTCCTCTCCGTCCAGGGCCTCGTCGACGGCGTATCCGGTCTCACGCAGCGCCTGGGCCACGGCGCGGCACAGATCGGGTTCATCCTCGACTACCAGCACCCTCATTACCCGCCGCCTTTAGGACCTTTACCCTTGCCCTTGGGTGGGGCGACTTGTTTGCTCAGACGTTCGGCAAGCGCCTCGAGCTCGGCCCTGTCCAGAGCGCCGTCGTTGTTCGTGTCGCCCATCTCGAACAGGTAGTGCATCCGTTCCGGCAAATCGTCCTTGGTGACTTTGCCTGTCTTATTTTTGTCGAAACTCAGAACATGGTCAACCAAATCGCTAACGGCCACGCCCTCGGGGCGTCCCTTGGGTCCCTTGGGACCTTTGCCATCCTTTGGGCCTTTCGGTCCTTTCGGCCCTTTCCCCGGCCCCTTTGGATCGCCAGGCAGGGGCAGGAACTCCAGGTCATCCTTGAATTGCTGGTATTGCTCCTTGGTGAGCACGCCCTTGAGCTGAGTCAGCAAATCCTGCTGGGCTTGCTCGTGGAATTTGCGCAAGGCATCGCGATGTTTTTTCAAGATTTCACTGGCCTGGTCCTGCTGCTGGCTGGACAGCTTCAAGTCATCCAGGATTTTTTCCAAACCGCCACCGGGAGGCGGACCGCCGGGAGGTTGCGTAACTGCTGCCCCGGTGAAGGCCACCGCGGCCACCGCGGCGAATGCGAAGAACTTCCACCTCTGCATGATAATACTCCATGGCATGGGATCACCTGGTCACAAAGGGATCCGAGAATTTGGGATCAGCAATAAATGTCGGGTCACTCAAGGTTTTCAAGAAGGCAATCAAGGCGTCTTTTTGCGACCTGTCAAAGTCCAATCGGCCACGCGGCCCGCGCAGCAGTGGATCCAAATTAGGATGCTGTTTGACGCCAGTGGAGTAGTGGTCGATGACCTGCGCCAGCGTGGCGAAACGGCCGTCGTGCATGTAGGGGCCGGTATATTCAACATTGCGCAGCGACGGCGATTTAAACTGGCCGGCCTGAAAGCGATTGAACTTCACGTCGGCCACGCCCAGGTCGGGCACTCTGGCTGTTGCATCCAGGCCATTGTTTTGTGGCCGCAATACCTGGAAAAGCGCGCCCTGGCCGTTGGGAAGATGACAAACCGCGCAGTTGCGAAGGAAAATCGTCTTGCCCCGGTTTTCAGCGGCCGTGAAATTCGGAAAGTTGTCGCCCACCGCTCCGACCTGGGCCAGGCCCTTGTCGTATTTCGATTGGCAGGAAACCAGGAGCGCACAAACTGAGCCAACGCCTTGGCGGTTCGTTCCTTCGTCACCGTGGCGTCGCCAAATGCCTTGCTGTACAGGCCAGGGTAGGTGGCGTCGTTGCCGAGGATGTCGATCAATTTGCCGAGATCCTGCCCCATTTCGAGTTTGTTCTGAATGGGCATCAAAACCTGCTGCTCGAGGGTGGCGGCCCGCTCGTCCCAGAAGAATCTGCCGGTGGGGTAAAAGCGAACATTGACCAGCGGCATCGAGTTTCGATCGGTCAACTTGCCGTCATGTCCCTTGCTAAACCGGGCGGGGTCCGAAAAGGCATGTTTCTGCTGGTGGCATGAAGCACAAGCGATGGTGTTGTTGACGGAAAGCCTGGTGTCGTAAAAGAGCACGCGACCTAGGGCGGCGCCCGCGTCGGTCACGGGATTGTCCGCCGGCGTGTTGTCGAAGCGGCGCACCGACAATTGCTTGAAGTGAGCGGGCAACTGCCTGTCTGCGTAGCTGAAGGGCTGCTCGGGCAGCTGGAGCACACGGGTTTTGCCCGATTCGACGACATCTTGGGCGTCTGCAGGCGTGATGAACAAACTGGGCAATGCCAGAGCACAGGCCAGGCTCTTTGCTAGAAACATGCGTTTCAAGGTTGCCTCCTTTTGCTGGGCGGACAGGAATACACTGTTGGCAGCTTAGCAGAAGCAACCTGAAGGCAAGATTAAGAGGTTGGCTTCCGCCAGGTTGGTCCGCCATGTGTTGCAACTGGCATGGGGGCTAATTGATCACTCCCAGGAATCCAAGAATTCCAAGTGCAATGAGCACTATCCCCCCGAAAATGACCACGACCTTATACTCGGACCTCTTGCTGTTGCCGCCTAGCAGCAATCTGTAATACTCGACCATGAACGAGGCAATCGAGTTTCTAAGTACCAGGAAAAAGAGCCCCATCGCCAACCACATGCTGGAAACCACTAGCATACTTGCACCCCATTCGGATTGGTTCCCGCAGCCTACGGTAAAACCTCCGCCACGCGGCAACTGAATCCTGGCAAGACGTCCTCACCTGTCAGCAGATCATTTTCGCCAAGGATTTTGCCCTGCTGCTGGGATCGGTAAACGGTCACGCTGCGATCTTGGGGATCAATCACCCAGACGAGACGCACGCCACACTGAAGGTACTGGCGCACCTTGTTCTGGACGCGCAGATAGTGATCGCTGGGCGACACGACTTCCACGGCTAGATCCGGCGGCACATCGATGTAGCTGTCCGGAATCTCCGGCAATCGCGCCTTGCTCCAGAATGCTATATCGGAACCGCGAACCGTGTCTGGGTCGCGCTCACGATCCACCCGGTATCATTGGAGAACACATGGCCCAGATCTCCTGCTTCAGCGTGGGTGCCAAGCCGGCGATCAACTTTGGAACAACACGCTCCGTGCAAGCCTTTTGGCGGTGGCATGGTGATAATCACTCCTCGCACCAGTTCCTGGTGGCTTCCGTCCGGTGGGTCTGGCATCTGCGCGAACTCGTGGGCAGTGATCAGTTTTTGTGCGACAGTTGGCATTGCTTGCTCCTAATCGACCCTGACTTACTCCCCGTTTGCTGAAACGTCCTCCAATTGGAAGAACTGGGCCACGCGGCAATGAAACCCCGGCATGACCTCCTCGCCGCTAAGTTCGTCGGTTTCCTGAAGGATCGCCCCAAGGCCGTCTGCCCGGTGAATTGCCAGCGTCCGTTGTTCAGGATTCACCACCCAAACCAGCTTAGGGCCGGCGCGGAGCCATTGGCGGACCTTGGCCTCGACTTTGCAGGCAATGTCATTGGGTGATAAGACTTCCACGGCGAGATCGGGCGTCAGAGGGCAATGCCCTTTTTCCGTCAGTTGGACGTAGGAAAGCCGGTCAAGGCGGATAAAAGCCGCGTCGGGGCGGCAGCACGTTTGGGATGGTCCGGAAAGCACTGAAAGCTTGTGCCTTCAGGAAACGGCCAGCCGGCACGGGTTGTCTGGCAATAGGCGTGAATCGTGCCATACACCAGGCCCGCGACGAAGCTCGAAAACATGCTCAACACTCGCTCCACCAATTGGCCGTCTTCCAATTCGTAATCCTTGCCGTCTAGCATGGTGAGCAAATCTTCCGGCGTGTAACTGACCGGAGTTGCAAGCGTACTCATGGCCGTCCTCCTTTTTCAGTCGTTGGCAAATTCCCGTTCCGCCGTTACCATTCAGAAGTTTGGTAACGAGATATTACTTCCCCTTCACCTGCCGCTCCATCCGTTCCACGGTTTCGTGCGCATCCTCTGTTATGCGATGGCCCGGCGCGCCCTTGGCCAAATCGGTCAAAACGTCCAACGCCTCGCGCGTGCCGATCCGCTCCAGTGCCTCGATGGCGCAGTGCCTGCAGCGTGTCCGCTGACTGCACGTGGCCGTTCAGCTTGGCCAGCAGTTTCTCCATGCGTTGGCGCATCTCCAGCGACGGGTTGGCGGCGAGCTGTTCCTTTAGCATCGGCCCGGCCAGATCGCCCAGTTTTTCCAGGTCGAAGTTGGCCTTTTCGCGGACGGCGAACTTCTGGCTGTTGAGGTCGTCGAACAGTTTCGTCAGCACCTTCGGGTCCACCGGCGGCACGGCTTTGAGGCGGCTCTTGATCAACGGCACCGCCTCCGCCGGCACGGATGCCAGGGCCGTGATCGCCTGGAAAGCTTTGGCCGCGTCGCCGTCGGCAAGGTCATTCCACAACTTGTCAAGCTCCTTGGCCGTTGCCGGTTTGGCGGCGTCTTGCGGCCTGGTCAGCTCGGCGATGTCCCACAGCAGAACGGTGGAATCGGTGGAACCCGAGGCCAGCATTTTACCGTCAGGAGAAATCGACAGAGCGTGCACCGGGTCCTCGTGGGCGGCCAGGTCGCGCACCACCTTGCCGCTTGATACGTCAAGGATGCGCACCATGCCGTCCCCCTTGCCAACGAACAGCAGCTTGCCGTCCGCGGAGAAAATGGCCGTGCGTCCCAACAGCATTCGGCCGGTGAAGCTGACCACATCCTTGCCGGTGGCGGCATCCAGCAAATGGAAGCCATTGAGCGTGCCCATCATTAAATGCTTGCCGTCGGGTGAAAACGACAGCGACAGGGGCATCTGGGCCAGTCCCAGGAAGATGAGGTCCAGCTCGAAAATGCCGTTGCCCATCATCCCCTTGGTGTTGATGACGATGCGCAGCCGTTCCTTGCCGGTGACGGCTTCCCAAAGGATCAAGGTCGTGCGCGGCATGCCGTCGCGCACACCGTCGACGCCGCCGCCGGCAAGCGTCCTGCCGTCTGGCGAGAAAGCCAGGCACACCATCGCCGAATCGTCGCCCATGTTCGCCTGGGCGGGCGTGGCATTCCAGGTCCAGGTGCGCAGGCCCTTGCCGTTGGCGACGTCCCAAAGTTTGATGCCGCCGCCGCCCTGCGAGGTGGCCAGCATGTCGCCGCGCGGCGCGAAGGCGAAGGCTTGAGGATTGGAACCAAGGTCAAACTGGGGATTCTTTTGCTGCTCGGCGCCATACCACTTGACCGCGGCGCCGGTCCCCACGTTCCAAATGCCCATCCCGCCTTCGCCGTTCCTCACGCCCAGCAGTTTGCCGTCAGCCGAGAAGGCCGCCTGATCGGTGAACATGGAAAAGAAATCCATGCCGCGCTGGCGCAAGCCGCCGTTGCCCTCAAAGCGCGCGAAAGTCCGCGCCTCCTTGGCGGTCCGCGGGTCCCACATTTTGATGGCGAAATCCGTTGTGCTGACCACAAGTCCCTTGCCGTCCGGTGTGAAAAGCACTGTGCTGATGGCCGCACTGGCGCTGCCGCCAACCAGTTGCTTGCCGGTGGCGGCGTCGAAGACCTGGACGCTGTTGGCTCCGGAAAACGCCATTTGCTTGCCGTCCTGCGAAATCGCCAGGGACCTGGCCGGGCCCGATCGGCCAAAGGGATTGCCAAAATTCATGTCGTTACGCTGCATGCCGGCCACGTCGATCTGGCGGATCTCCTTGCCGGTCTCGACGTCCCAGTGGTGAACCTTGTTGCTGCCGAGAATAAAGAGCTGTTTCCCGTCCGGCGCCAGTGCAAATGATCCCTGGGCCGAGAGTGCCGAGAAGGCCCGCACTTCCTTGAGTTCCTTGCCCTCGGAGTAATCGAAAAGGCGCACGGGTCCGCCCTGGGCATTGAAGGCCAGCAGCGTTTTGCCGTCGGGACAAAGCTCGAAGCTCGCCAGCAGAGCGTTGGCGGGCACCTCAAGGGAGCGCAAGCTGATGCCGCGTGCCGCGTCGATGACGCGCAGGCGCATATTGGCGTTGGGGTTGGCGTTGCCCTTGATCATGCCCATGCCCATCTCGCCGTGTTCCAGCGCGACGATGTGCCGGCCGTCGCGGCTGAATTGTGCGAAGCCGAAGCGCTGTCCTTTTTCCGGCGTGGCGTCGTGCACGACCTGCCCGGACTCGGTATCAACCCAAATCAGCGGCAACGCATTGCCGTTGCGGCCGCTGCACACCAGCAACCACTTGCCGTCCGCGGTCAACGACATTTCCGGCTGAAAAAAGCCGCCGCCGTTTTTGAACAGCTCGGCGGATTCGAAGCGTTTGCGTTCCTTGCCCGTGGCGAGGTCGATCACCGTGATGGTGCTCATACCCGTGGGTTGCATGGAACACGTCGCCAGCACCTTGGTGTCGTGCGAGAGGACCATGGAGCTTCCCATGTCAAAACCGCGGAAGCCGCGTGGTTGGGTTTCACCAAAGGTAATGACCTTGCCCTCCATGCCCGTGGCGAGGTCCATGAAGCGTATGGTGCCGCTGCCAAGAAACATGAGCGACTTGCCGTCAGCCGTAAAACCGAGCAAATCCATGCCGCGGTGGCGGTAGCGAGTGGTGCCGAGCCTGGCGACGGCGCCGTCAGGCAGCGGGTCGCCGAGGTGATCGACGCGTTTTGGCGCAGGCCCCGCAGCAGGCTGCGGCGGCTGGCTGCCGGCCTTCAGGGCGGCAACATGGCATACGGCAAGGACAACGACGGCAGCGACTAAGCGATACATGGACCGGGCCTCCAGGTGAACATCAAGTGTTCTTATTATTGCGACGCGCCAGGATGCGGACCAGTGGAAAGTTAACCAGTTGCCCATAATCGGGGTGGTCTGGCTGATGTCGAACCGCGACAAGGATCGGACACACCTTCGTGATCTAATTGGCGTCGGCTTGATCGATGTGTCTTGCCTGGCGAAACTGCCGCCGGAATTGGCCCAGCGTCTGAAGCAAATCCTGGACACTCCCAACGGCTGATCGTCCAGGATACCAACGCGAATCGCAAGCGAGGGCATGCGCTTCGCGTTGGTATCCTTAGCCCACCATTCCAAGTGCCATTTTCAGAAAATCCTCCGCCACCCTTTTCGCGGTGGCGTCCACTTCCCGGCAGGTCGCGGCCCACTCGGCATCCGACCTGCCCGCCGGACACGGGGCCGAGCAGACCTCCACATACGCCTTGGCCTTGGGTTCCGTCCCGCTTGGCCGCAGTGCTATCTTCGCCGTCTCGCCCTCGCCCTCGCCCTCGCCGAGGCGAAAAATGAGGAAATTGCGGCTAGCGAAATCGGTGCGCGCCCTTGATCGGCCCCATCCAGCAGCTTTCGTCCCGCAAATCCTCGAACGCCAGTCACGGGCAAGCCGCCGATCTCCTTGGGCGGCGTTTTCCGCAGCATGTCGAGCATCTTCGTCATCTGCTGTTTGCCCGCGATGCCGGTCATCGCGATGTTGGCGAGATCGTTCTTGAAGTAGCCGAACTGTTTCTCCAGCGACCGCAGGTAGTCCTGCACCGTTTTCCCCTTGCGCTTCTGGTCGAGCGCCAGCTCGGCCAGCAGCAGCGCCGCCGCCCCCGCATCCTTGTCGCGGATCTGCGGCGTCACCAGGATGCCGTGGCTCTCCTCCGAGGCGATGACAAAATCGGCCGGCGTGCCCGTGACATCTTCGTACTGCCCGTTCTGGTCCAGTTGCCAAAGCACCTCGGCGATGTACTTGAACCCGACCAGCAAGTTTTCGACCACCTGGCACCGAAAATGGCGGGCGATGCGCGTCACCATCGAGGTCGTCACCACCGTTCGCACGACGATCGGCGACGCCGGCATTTGCCCCCGTTCGGTCAGCTTGGCCAGCTTGAAATGCGTCAGCATGGCGGCCAGGCCGTTGCCCGTGAGAAAGGCGTAGGCGGCCGACGGAGTTTTGCGACCGTCCACGAGCGACATCCCGCCAATGCGGTCGGCATCGGGGTCGGTGGCCAGGACCAGGTCGGCGCCGACCTCCCTGGCGACCTTTTCAGCGCGATCCATCGACGCGGGGACCTCGGGGTTGGGCGTCTGGGTCACATTGGGAAACTGGCCGTCGGGCTGCATCTGCTCGTCGACGGTGGTGACGCGGAAGCCCTGTTTATCGAGAATCTCCAGGGCTTGCATGCCGCCGACGCCGTGCAGCGGCGTAAAGACGATCTTGACCTCGTCGAACTTCGGCGGCGGCACCAGGCTTTGCTTGCAGCACAGCTCGATGTAGGCCTTGTGCGGCCCGTCATCGAGAAAATGGATACGGCCCGAGCGCGTCGCCTCGTGCCAGGGCAGCGACTTGATCGCCGTCACCTGCTCGACCAGGTCGGCCATGATCTGATCTTCGGGCGGCACCGGTCTGGCCGCCGCGTTCGTCGTAGAACTTGCCGCCGTTGTCGTCGGGCGGATTGTGCGACGCGGAGACGTTGAGCCCGCCGTGGCACTTGAGCAACCGGATGGTGAACGACAGCTCCGGCGTCGATTGGTAGCGCGTGGCGGCGTCCGGCAAAATGCAGGCGTGGATGCCGTTGGCGGCGTAGACCCCGGCGGCATACTGGGCAAAGGCCCGCGACGACAGGTGCAAGCACGGGATTGGGCAACGCGGGGTTGTAGCGTTGTTCTTGTCCTCGAACTGGCGAACGTCGTAGGCCAGGACGACCGTGCAGCGGCTGGACGCCCGGGAATTTCTCCTTGAGATATTCGCAATGTCCCTGGACCGAAGCGCCGAGCGTCCAGAGATTCATGCGGTTGGGACCGATGCCGACGGGCCCGCGCCGGCCGCCGGTGCCGAAGGGAAGGATCTGGTAGAAGCGATCGAGCAGCCCCGCCCACTGCTTTTGCTCGATGAGCCAATGGAGCTGCGGCCGGTAGGGAGCGAACTCGGCGGCACTGAGCCACTGGGCGAGGTATTTCAGCGCCTGATCCTTGACGGCGGCGTCGGCCTGGACGCCTTGGATGCCTTGGGTGGCGGTGGCTAGCCAATCCATGGGAAACTCTTGCCTGAGTAAGGGTGCATCGGATTGCGACGGCGAGGATTACTTTATGACGCTAAAGCAATTGGAACAACGCTCCCAACAAACCGAGTCCCCTTCTGACTACCCCGGCTTGCAGGAGCTAGACGCCATGACCTGGCCCAGCCCCATCCATGTCCCATGCGTCCTCTTTGTCCGCCCATTGGATTCATTCGGTTCAGACCCCCCCCTGTAACCCCTTACAGCTGTAGGTTTTTTCGTCCCGGCGGCTTTTTGGCGCGGTTTTCGACGGCTGGCGGGACGGTAAGGGGCCATGGTTCAGGTATTCCTATTCCAAACGGCAATCGATCGTTTCGCAGCAGTGCGGCCATGATCTGATTGTAGCCCTCACGGAAGATGGCAACTAATCGCGAGCGTGGGCGACGGCTGCGTTGGGTGTTGGGCGCTTTGTCCATTGTCTCCACGGGGATGTTGGCGTCGGCCTCACCTCCCACCGATAATGCCCACCACGTGGCGATGGCCACCGCCAGCCACAAGCGCTCGGCTCGCGCTGGATTATCCATGCGTGTGTATTGCCATTGCCAGCCCCCGCTCTTGATACGCTTGAATCCCTGCTCAATCCAGGCGCGCATCCCATACCAACAAACGTTCGCTGCCTGCGGCGGCAGGTCGGTCAACACGAGCCACGGATCTTCGTAGTGTTCGCTCCGACAAGCCAGCAGGGTGCATTCCATCTTTGCGTAATAGCCTTTGAAAGCAGTGCCGCGACCTTGCCAACGTTGGCCTGGCTTCTTCACCAGGTCGGTCATCGTAACCCAGCGATACCAGCCTTCGGGACGGAATTTACCTTGATTATTGATGCGCAGCAAGGGATGCCAACCCAAGATCGTGATCGCTTTAAACAGCCACTTGGCGTACAAGCCTCGGTCCGCCAGGACGATCACATTCCAGTCGGCTGGCACGACCTCGCGGAAACTTCTCAGCAGCTTCTTCCATTCGGGTTCCCACGAATGCTTTTTGTTGGCCCTTAATACTTTCCAGGCCACCGGCACGGCACAGCCTCGGTAAAGCACGCTCACCGCCAGCACCGTAAACCGTTGGCCGAGCGCAGGTCGCGTCCACGGCCAAGGCGAGTTGTTTGCCGTGCCATCCTTCCATCACCCAGCTCAACCATGGCGCCCAGCAGGTGCGGACATCGAGCTCGCGGCGTTTGTCACCCGCCTTGGCCGGCGCCTCGCGATACAGATCGCGAAGCCGCTCGCGCAGAGTGTAGAATTTCTGTTGCAAAATCGGCTCCAAGGCCCAGGCCACAGCAGTCAACGAACACGATCTCGCCACGATCATGCCCAGGGTCCACAAGGCCAAGCATCCTGCCATTGGCTTGCTCAGATGCGTGAAGCGATTGCCAACAATGTCGTTCAATTGGTAAAGTCCAGGAAGGCGGGACATGGTTTTTTCTCCGGTAAATGTAAGTGCTTACCACATTTAATTTTACCGGTGCCATGCCTCGCCGTTTCTGTCCTCCCAGCCAAAAAACCTACACCTAAAAGCCCTGTCACCCCCCCTAATGCATTCACGACCCCCCCCTAATGCATTCACGACCCCCCTGACTGACGCTGACGCCGATGCGCATTGGCTGCCGCCGCCCGACCGCATTGCCAAGCACCAGTGCCGCGGCAGCATACGTATGGCATTCCCTCAGCCCGCGTTTTGCAAGGCATCGCGGAATGCAGCCGCGGTTTTGAAACGAATCTCCGGCTTTTCCACCAAGGCATCGTCAATCACCTTGGCGAGCTCGGCCGGAATGCTAGGGCAACGCTCGCGGATTGGGACGGCGTCGGTTTGCAGAAGCACCTGCCAGTGGTCCGTTCCCTTTTTGAAATCGCGCGGGTAGCACAACGTGAGCATGTAATAAAGGGAAGCCGCCATGGCCCAGACATCGACCTCCGGCCTGGCGTTGCGGTAGTCGATCAGTTGCTGGCGGGGCATGAAACCGGGCGTGCCGCCGACTTGACCGCTCATCGACAGGCCGCTCAAACCGGCGAGGTCAAAAGCCTTGGCCAATCCGTAATCGCCGATCTTGGCGAAATAGCCCTCGCCCTCGTCCTCTTTTGCCAACAGGATATTGTCGGGCTTGATGTCGCGATGGACGAGGCCGCGCGGGTGCGAATCGGCCGTCGGCAAGCTGCACGGATGGCAGTTCCGCCTGGTGAGCATATTCCAGCCCCTGGAGCGCTTGCAGCGCAAGGGGCACGGCCGTTTCGACCGGGAGCTTGCCCGATTTTTTCAGAAGGTCGGCCACGCTGCCGCCTTCGCAGTATTCAAGCGTGATGAAGAAACTGCCCTCCGAATAACCCACATCACGCAGTTGCACGACATTGCGATGCCTCAGAACTTTCGTGTTGGCGGCCTCGCGCATGAAAAGATCGCGCAGCCTTTGATTGGCGGCGACGTGCGGCAGCATCATTTTGAGGGCCACCTTTTCACCTGTCTGGTCGTTGACCGCCAGGTAAACCGCGCCCATGCCGCCGTGGCCCAGTTCCCTGTCGATGCGGTAGCCGCGCAGCCGCTGCAAGCCCGGCGCCCCCGTTTGCGCGAAACCCAAAAGACGACGGGCCGCCTGTTCCGGGTCATTGGCCGGCTTGGATGGCTGTTCCGCGATGGTGAGCGGGGGCAGAGTGCAGGACCCCCTTGCGCGGCAAGGTGGAGTTTGTAGGATGGCAGCTGGAAATTCGCCTTGCCTAAGTGTTCTAACTTCAAGGATGGGCTTGTCATGGGTTCAAGGAAGCTAACCGCCGAGGATTTGGAACAGATCACGAAACTCGCGAAGAACTGGGGAAAAATTGTCGTGCGACAGGCCTTCGGTGACGACGGGCCTGGGCTGGATGTCGATTTGAGCCAGATGGAAGACGTGGCCGTGGCCGCCGCCCGCGGGCTGACGGCAGGAGCTCTCGAAGAGGCGACCTCTCAGCAAGGCCGGCTGCTGGGCGCCGAGCAGGCCTGTCCTCAATGTGGTCATCTCTGTGGCGTCACTTTGCAGGAGCGGTCTGTGGTGGTGCGCGGCGGCACCTTTGAGCAGCAAGAACCCATGCGCTATTGCCCGACTTGTCGTCGGGCTTTTTTTCCCTCAACGTCTGCTGCTGAAGATCGGTGTTAACGGTTATAGTCCGGCGATTCTGCACAAGATCGTAGCAGCGGCCGCCCAAGTAAAATCGCACGAATTAGCGGCAGCGGTTCTCAAGCTGGTGGGTGAATTCTCGATCAGCGGCCGGCACATCAATCGTTTGACCGAGGAAATCGGCACGGAGATGGCGGCGCAGCGCGATCAGGCCACGCAAGACTACGTGCATCATCGGCGGCAGCCGTCGACCGAGCCAGCGCCGCAACTGGTCTCGATCTCGCTGGATGGTGGGCGTCTCAATACGCGGGCCACGGGCCAAGGCGTGGGCGTGCATCAGCAGCAATGGAAAGAAGACAAGGTCGCGTGCTTGCTGACGCTCAAGGGAGAAACGTTCGCCGAAGATCCACACCCCCAGCCGCCTAAGTGTTTTTTGGATGCGCCGACGGTGGATAAGCTGGTGCGGGACATGCAAGCGCACCACGGCCCGCGTCAGGAAAATGAGTTGCCGCAGTTGGCGGAACTGAGTCTGGGAAGGGAAACGATCCAGCCTACCACGCCATCTGCGGCTGAAGAGGACGCCGAGCCGGAGCAACCGGCGTGGCCTCCCAAACGCACCAAGGCGGCACGCACCTGTGTGGCAACGATGCAGGAGAGCGCCGAGTTCGGCAAGATGGTGGCGGCAGAAGCGTACCGGCGCAATTTCCAAGAGCGCCGCGCGGCGCGTTATTGGGCGATGGCGGAGCGTGGATCTGGACGCTGCACCGCAAGTGGTTCTCCTGGATGACGCCTGTCGCCGACTTCGTGCATCCGTTGACTTACTTGTACGTGACGGCGACGGTGCTGGCGGCAAGTGTGTCTGAGCGTTGGCAGTTGTATGTCGCGTGGCTAACCCAGTGCTGGCAAGGGCGGGTGCAAGAGGTGATGGCTGAACTCGAAACCCGTTTCGAGGCCTTGGGACCCTATTCGGGCACGGGTCCGCCGCCGGCTACGGATCCTCGCGAAGCGTTGCGGCGAACCATCACGTATTTGCGAAACAACCACGAACGCATGAACTATGCGGAATACCGCCGGCAGGGTCTGCCGGTGACGTCGAGCGCCGTCGAGTCGCTCATCAAGGAATTCAACTATCGGGTAAAGGGGACAGAGAAATTCTGGGACAATCCGGAGGGTGCCGAGGCGATCCTCCAAGTGCGCGCGGCCGTGCTCAGTGACGACCACCGCCTGGCCACGCACATCCACGCCCGGCCAGGCAGCTGCTTTCCGCCGCCATAGGAAGCCGGCGACTGGGCAAGCTGCGTAAAATGCTAGATTCGCAAAGGGCGTCTTACACTCGCGGGGGCAAGGTGCTTCGGCATTTCTCGCATGTGTATTCGCCACCGGCCACACCGGTTTGCTCTCTTTCCTGCGCGGGAACCTCGGTCAGGCACTGCGTGCACAAGACCGGCGACGTGATGGCGACGCGCAGCACGACTTTGCCCAGCTTGATCTCATCGCCGTCCTTCAGGCCATGCTCGGCAAACTGGAGCTTGGCGCCTTCTTGTGCGCTCTGGGCGCGGTCGCGTTTGCCGATGAGCTTGCCGTTGATGAAGGTCCCGCTGCGGCTCCCCAGGTCGCGAATGCAGCCCTCCGGAGGGTTGATGTCGAGCAGGCAGTGATGGCGCGATACAGTTTGATGATCCTTGTCATTGGGAAAGCGGATATGGCACTCTTTATCGCGGCCGATCAAGGCGGTGGTGCGCTCGGTGAAGACATGCTGCTGGCCAACGCTGGGGCCGGCCGTGACGGCGAGGGTGACTTGAGCGGGCATGGGAAAGTCTCCGCAACTATTCTTCGTGCTCGGTCTTGGGGTTCCTAATGCCACCCCCTTGCGGGGTGGATTGTTACGTTCGTTTCTACATTTGCAAGTCCCTGGAGAACCCCGAAATGCCACCCCCTTGCGGGGTGGATTGTTACGCTGGTTTCTACACTTACAACCGCCTAGAGACCTCTAAAATGCAACCCCCTTGCGGGGTGGATTGTTACGCTGGTTTCTACACTTACAACCGCCTAGAGACCTCTGAAATGCCACCCCCTTGCGGGGTGGATTGTTACGTTCGTTTCTACACTTACAACCGCCTAGAGACCTGTAAAATGCCACCCCCTTGCGGGGTGGATTGTTACGCTGGTTTCTACACTTACAACCGCCTAGAGACCTCTAAAATGCCAGCCCCTTGCGGGGTGGATTGTTACGTCATCGCCGCTCCTTGTCGCCGATAAGCAGCCGGGCGCGTTTTTTGACTCCAATGGCCATGATCCGCACTTCAAAAAGGTTACGCAACGCTTGTGCGGCGCGAGGTCGGCGGCGCATCTTCGCCAAAGCCATGCCGAAGCAGCCGCCGAACTTCCTCCGAGCAGAAGAACAGGCGCAGGAGCTTATCCATGGCCCGCGACTGGATCATCGAGCCGCTCTCCCAGTTGGCGATTGTCTCCTGCGTCACGCCCAACTGCTCGGCGACTGCCCCGTGGCTCAATTGGAGCTGGCCGCGCCACCGCTGCATGTCCGGCGGCGTAAGCAATCCGGCTTGCTTGCGCAGCGCTGCGGTGACCCTATCTTCCGTTTCGGCGGTGAACGACCGCTCACCGCATTTGCGGCAGGTCGGGATCTCTAAATCGGGAATGTGAACCGTATATGGAAGGCCATCGTGCTTGACCGTCCTGGTGTAATCGGTCACCAATGGGTAGACTTCCTTCTCCCGGCATGCGACGCAGCGCCAAGGGAAAGGCAGGTCGCGGCCCACGGGAAGTAATTGCTCAGGCATCATGGACACTCACCACAATAATTCGGGGGTCGTCAGGATCATCTGGATCGTCGCAATGCAAGACTGACTCAAAGTATACCACGCGCGACCCAAAATGAATGCGCAGATCGTAATGAAACTCGTTTTGGGCATACTCCGGGCGCCGTTCGGGCTGTTCATCGATCTCGCCGCCGCTTTCCACATGGAGCATTAACGCGCGACCAATGTAGCGCGGCACATACTCTGAAAGCTGACTGCTCAACCACTCGGCTGCTAGCTCCTTGAACGTGATGTAACCCGTAAAATTCCAGTTCCGCAGCGCGTTGCGGAAGCAGCGGAGCCGCGTCTCTCGATTTTCGGGTAGCGCCACCGACCACCTCAACGACCGCCCGGAGCGTTCGCTCGCGCTACCAGCACCGGGCGGTCTCAAAGGAATTTCGTCCGCCTCGTTACCGAAGCGGAGCCGGAAAGCGGCCTGTTCCGTCCGGCAAAGTATCTGCTCCACCACGGCGGAGCTCGGGCAACCCGGAAGCCCAGGTTGTTGTTCCGGTTGGTCGGCGCGTTCCTGTTGCGGTTGGCCGCCTGGCAATTGGAGCCGTTGTTGTTCCAGCTGCCGCCCCGGATCACCCGGTCCGAGCCCGTTGGCCGCTCACCGCTAATTGTTGTATCACAGCGCGGCGCAGCCGCCAACTCGATACCCCCGCCGTTCGCGCGAAGGCCATTACCGCCGTTGCTCGCTCTTGCAATTGGCCAACATCGATAATGCCGGCCACGTACCATTTTTCGAGCACCTGGAGCTTGCGCCGCAAGCGCAGCCGGCTGCGACGGTTCAGGATCGTGTGGTGGCGAAAAACCCGGCAGCCGAGAAAATCCATGCCGTGCTCCGTGTGATTAAGGTAAACCGGCCACCTTGCGGGCTGCCTGACGGCTCCAGGAAATCGACGCAAAACGACCAAAATGACGAGGCGCCTCTTCCACCCAGCGGCGATCCACCGAAAGAATCTTCTTGCCTCGCAAAAAAGCGTTCAACTCCGCCTCGGCATTGCCGCTATCCTGAATCGGCACGATGAAAAACTTGAATGGCATGTTTGCTTACTATACATATGTATAAATCGTCGTTTTTGGCGCCGAAATTCACCGCCCTCTTGGACTACCGTTCCGGCTCGACAGGTCGCGGCTCCGTTCCGCTCCGCTCCACCTGCGCTCGCGACCTGCCGAGCCGGAACGCCTGCTTGCTCAACCGCCAGACGGAACTCGGGCAAGCCGGAAGCCCAGGTCGTAGTACCGGTCGGTCGGTGCGCCCCCGAAGCGGCCGGCCGCCCGGCAGAGCCGGCCACTGCTGCTCCAGCTGCCGCCCCGGACCACCCGGACCGAGCCCGTCCCATCGAGTGTAAGACGCCCTTTGCGAATCTAGCATTTTACGCAGCTTGCCCAGTCGCCGGCTTCCTATGGCGGCGGAAAGCGCTGCCTGGCCGGGCGTGGATGTGCGTGGCCAGGCGGTGGTCGTCACTGAGCACGGCCGCGCGCACTTGGAGGATCGCCTCGGCACCCTCCGGATTGTCCCAGAATTTCTCTGTCCCCTTTACCCGATAGTTGAATTCCTTGATGAGCGACTCGACGGCGCTTGACGTCACCGGCAGACCCTGCCGGCGGTATTCCGCATAGTTCATGCGTTCGTGGTTGTTTCGCAAATACGTGATGGTTCGCCGCAACGCTTCGCGAGGATCCGTAGCCGGCGGCGGACCCGTGCCCGAATAGGGTCCCAAGGCCTCGAAACGGGTTTCGAGTTCAGCCATCACCTCTTGCACCCGCCCTTGCCAGCACTGGGTTAGCCACGCGACATACAACTGCCAACGCTCAGACACACTTGCCGCCAGCACCGTCGCCGTCACGTACAAGTAAGTCAACGGATGCACGAAGTCGGCGACAGGCGTCATCCAGGAGAACCACTTGCGGTGCAGCGTCCAGATCCACGCTCCGCCATCGCCCAATAACGCGCCTGCGCGGCGCCTCTTGGAAATCTGCGCCGGTACGCTTCTGCCGCCACCATCTTGCCGAACTCGGCGCTCTCCTGCATCGTTGCCACACAGGTGCGTGCCGCCTTGGTGCGTTTGGGAGGCCACGCCGGTTGCTCCGGCTCGGCGTCCTCTTCAGCCGCAGATGGCGTGGTAGGCTGGATCGTTTCCCTTCCCAGACTCAGTTCCGCCAACTGCGGCAACTCATTTTCCTGACGCGGGCCGTGGTGCGCTTGCATGTCCCGCACCAGCTTATCCACCGTCGGCGCATCCAAAAAACACTTAGGCGGCTGGGGGTGTGGATCTTCGGCGAACGTTTCTCCCTTGAGCGTCAGCAAGCACGCGACCTTGTCTTCTTTCCATTGCTGCTGATGCACGCCCACGCCTTGGCCCGTGGCCCGCGTATTGAGACGCCCACCATCCAGCGAGATCGAGACCAGTTGCGGCGCTGGCTCGGTCGACGGCTGCCGCCGATGATGCACGTAGTCTTGCGTGGCCTGATCGCGCTGCGCCGCCATCTCCGTGCCGATTTCCTCGGTCAAACGATTGATGTGCCGGCCGCTGATCGAGAATTCACCCACCAGCTTGAGAACCGCTGCCGCTAATTCGTGCGATTTTACTTGGGCGGCCGCTGCTACGATCTTGTGCAGAATCGCCGGACTATAACCGTTAACACCGATCTTCAGCAGCAGACGTTGAGGGAAAAAAAGCCCGACGACAAGTCGGGCAATAGCACATGGGTTCTTGCTGCTCAAAGGTGCCGCCGCGCACCACCACAGACCGCTCCTGCAAAGTGACGCCACAGAGATGACCACATTGAGGACAGGCCTGCTCGGTGCCCAGCAGCCGGCCTTGCTGAGAGGTCGCCTCTTCGAGAGCTCCTGCCGTCAGCCCGCGGGCGGCGGCCACGGCCACGTCTTCCATCTGGCTCAAATCGACATCCAGCCCAGGCCCGTCGTCACCGAAGGCCTGTCGCACGACAATTTTTCCCCAGTTCTTCGCGAGTTTCGTGATCTGTTCCAAATCCTCGGCGGTTAGCTTCCTTGAACCCATGACAAGCCCATCCTTGAAGTTAGAACACTTAGGCAAGGCGAATTTCCAGCTGCCATCCTACAAACTCCACCTTGCCGCGCAAAGGGGGTCCTGCACTCTCAGTGCCTGCGCGTCCTCATCGGCGAGGCAGCGGCGCGACACTATCAATTCCAGCCGGCATCCACGAACCGCGGCCGATTTCATGGTCAAATCGCAAGCAGGGCTGCGGCCGGTCAGGTCGACAATGACGCCGCTGACGCACGACAACGGTAAACTATCGCGAGTGCGCGGCTCGGTCCAAAGGCGAGCCTCATACATCAGCAGCCGACCCACGGCGTCCGCCCGTGCCTTGGATTCGAGCTCGATACAAATGCCTTCAATGTCCTCCCCGTTTCGCACCGCGGCGACCAGGTCGTTGGTGAGGTCACCCTGGTTGGGCAACACGATACGCCGGGCGTCGATCCAGGCATCGAATTGAAATTCGGGATTGTCCAACAACCAGCTGACGAAGCCAGCTGCGTCGCACTTGACCAGGTATCTGCCGGCTTTGTCATTGTCGTTCATTGCCGGCTGATTTTACACTTTTGGTTGAATGGCAGCAAACAGAATTGGCGCAAACCGCCAGCAAACCGCAGGGCCTCGCTGACGCTTGGGGTTGGTATCGAAAACCTTATGTAACTTGTAGCGCAATCCGCGCGGCTCCACGCGACTCGACCTGGCGCACCGGCATGAAATCGGGATTGGTCAAGGCATTGATCGTCACCCGCATCCCCAGGCCCGCGGCCATCGACATCAGTGCCGCGTAGCCGTGCTGGCGGCGAGCGCGTGGCAGGTAACGGCCCGCAATGCCTCGGCCGTTGCCGATAATGGGGCCGCGCACATACTCTTCCATCACCATCGTGTCCAGCCCCTGCGGCCGCAGAATGCTTTGCAGGTGCTGCTCATTACGCTGGCGCAGCACAAGGTAGCCGACCGTCACGTGCCGAATGCCGGCGTTGGCGAGCGCTTCCAGGAGCGGCATCAGGTTTTCGCGGGTATCGGTCACGCCGGGAATCAGCGGCTCCAGGGCGGCATTGCAGGCGATGCCCGCCTCATGCAAATTGTGAATCGTCTTGAGCCGCAACTTGGGGGGTGCCGTGAGCGCTTCCAGCAGCCGCTGCAGTTGCCGATCCACGGTGGTCATGGCCACGGTCACCTTGACATGGCTGGCATGGCGGCGGAGCACATCCAGAACCGCCGGGCGAATGAAGCCGCGCGTCATCAGCCAGGCCTCGATGCCCTGGCCGGCCAGCGCTTCAACGATACGCCCAGTTTCTTGCTGGATCTCTTGCAAGGGCGGAAATGGATCGGTCGTGGGGCTGACCAGCACCGCCTGCGGCTTGTCTGGCAAGGCGAACAATTCATCGCCCAGCCGCCGCGCCGCATCGGCAACGAGGCCAATGCTCCCGAATGCCTTGCTGTCGCCGCCCAGCCGGGCCGCGCAAAACGGACAGCCGTGACCGCAGCCGTTAACGTGTTCGAGCGACAGGATTTCGGGTCGATCCGGAAATGGCCCCGGCTTCAAAAGCGGGCCCGATCCGGTCACCCTTTCCACCACGGGCAGCGCGGGAGGCAGTAATTGGAACAACGGCGCTTCCGCGATCTTTCCTGAATGCTTCGCCTGGGAATGTCCGCCGCGGGAGGCACGCATGGGGCCACCTCTTGGGAAGAATCTCTCGAACGTCTCTACCCCTATAACACTAAACCACCAAATACATGTACACAAGGTCAGTAGTCGGATAATCCGAATAATCGTTGCAAAAAAGGGGACAGACCCCGTTGCCGGAACGGCCCGAAGGGTGCTTCGCACAACGGGGCCTGTCCCCTTTTTTGCAACAGGCCTTAAGTCAATTGTTGGGTTGGATTTGAGCGAAGGAAAGGGTTTTAGCGATTATTCGTGCAAACTTCACGCCGCCAACTTGAGCGGGTCGGGTGCCTCGGCGAGCCGGATTTCGGCGAAACGCTCGCCTTTGGAGTCGTAAAAGAGGATGCGGTCCTCTTCGCCGGCCCAAACGGCGTAGTTGCGGAGCATACGCGGCCCCTGGATATGAAAGAACAGGCCGCAGGGCTTGTTTCTGCGCTTGATCACCGATTGGAACAGCGGCGCATGAGCGGGATCGAGATGATCGCGCTCGCACAGCGTTTTGTGGACGTGCCGGCGAATGGCCTCAATCGACGTCAGCGTGGCAACGGTGAACATGGTGTTGATCTCGAAGCCGGGGCGACTGGGCGTCTGTGCCCTGCAATATCGGCTGAACGGCCGGCGTATTTGATGGAGAATTGGGATACCGTGGTGAAACTGGGCCGACTTTACCACGTCTGCTGCTGACGGAGCGCTTCATATAGGACTATGCCGACCGCGGTGGCCAGGTTGAGGCTGCGGACTGTATCGGTCAGCATGGGAATGGTCAGCGTTTGCCGGCCTGCGTCCGTCAAAATCGACTCGGGCAAGCCGCGCGATTCGCTGCCGAAGAGCAGGACATCGCCGTCTTGATAGCGGACTGATGTGTAGGGGGTTTTGGCGTGGGCGCTGAAACAAAAAAGCCGCGCGGTGGGTGAGGGCAGGGCGGCGTGAAATTCTTCCAATGTGAGATGGCGCTGGAGGGTGACGGCCGGCCAGTAGTCAAGCCCGGCCCGGCGGAGCGAGCGGTCGTCGAGATGAAAGCCAAGCCGGCCGATCAAATGCAGCGTGGCGCCGGTGGCTGCACACAGGCGCGCGACATTGCCGGTGTTGGGCGGAATCTCGGGTTCCCACAAGGCGACGTGAAACATGAATGCATCCAAACCAATCCATTAAAACATCGCCAATTCCCCGCACGCTCTGGCCTTGGGGCATTATTGGCCACGCAAACTCAATTGGCATAAAATGCACATGACGCGGCCCATGGCCGCAACAAGACCTCTCTTCGGCAGTATGGTGGGAGCATGTTTACCGCCGACGATATTCAAGCCCGATTGCGCGAGCGGCCTTTCGTGCCCTTGCGGCTAGTCACTAGTTCGGGCCAATCCTACGATATTGCCCACCCTGAGCTTGTTTTAGTCGGCCGGCGCTTTTTAATTATCGGCACAGCCAGTAACGAAAACCCCAGCCAGATCGAAGCGGCCAGCCGGGTCGCAGTGCTTCACGTCGCCGACCTGCAAGACATCACGCATCCAGCGCCGAGCGATAGCAATTGACCAAGTTAAGGCAGCTTACTCCGCAGGACCGGCAGGTCCTGCGCCGCTTGGAAAATGAGCGGGACCTAACCTCCTCGCGACCCAGGTCCCGTCCGGCAGACGGGACCTGCTTGCCGCTATTTTTTTATTGCCGGCGGCGGTGGTTGGCGGCGCTTGGCTTCGTCCCACAGCCGGAATTCGCAGCGTGCGGCAAGGACCATGCCACCCGGTTCCGCGCAAGCATCCAGCGCGTTTCCGGCATAGCCGCCATACGGGCCCACGGAGAACACCACGGCGCCGTCGGACGTCTTGCGAAAGCGAAGCGGCTTGCCGCCGTGGACATCGGTCGGCACTTTATCGAGCAGTTTGGCGGCCACTACCTCTTCGAGCGAATCGGGCCAGCGGCCGTTTTTTAGCCGAAAGCGCTCGACGGCGATGCCTGCCACGGCGGTGTTAAGTCGATCGCGCCCGTGCTCGAAAAAAACTAGGTTCCCGGCAATGATATGATAATGCCACTGAGGAAAGACCGAATTTGGGCTTTCCATGAATTTGTCCCTCAGTTCCTCCCTTTTGGCGGCCCAGGCCGCGGGGGGCATCTTGGCCAACTCGTTATATTGCCGCAGAATCCAGGCATGGTCTTGTTTGAAGCTGCCGCCGGCTGACAGCCATTCCGAATGGATTTGGGCTTTGGCTTGCCAACTAGAGTCGCTGTCAAGGAATGGATGGCTTTCCAACTTGCCATCATCTAGTCTGGTTAATAACTCGTGAACTCGCGCCCGTTCGTAGCGGAATGCAGGGTAACACAAAGGCACCATTGCCTCCTCAGCCAGAGCCTTCATCGCTTCGGCCAGCATCGGGTCGGTCAACGCGCCCTGGGCCAGGCATCTTTCAAAGCCGCTTGCCGCGTTTTCTCGGAACCAGCCCCTTGTCGCTAAACAATCAATCACGGGTTGCTCTCCAAACGAACGAGCGACCGCGAGGATGGCCAAGGTGGTCTGCCAGGCGTCGTCGTGTTTGCCGTCCTGGATTTGGAGCAGTGCCAGACCTCGCAAGTACATCTCCACATCCATTACCAGGATACGTAAGGAATTCTCGTGCAAGTCATCGAGAGGCAGCTTTACGGGATACTGCCCAGTTTTGAGCGGTATCGCTTTCATGGCTTCCGCCCTGGCTGCCTGATATGGCTCATAGTTCTGACGGAGCGCTTCGATGGCTTGCTGATTGAGCAGATACTGCGGCAACAAAACAAAGTGGGCCGGATCATTTGCATCCCTTTTCCAATTCGCCAAGATGTCGTGAGCCGCCATGATGTGCAGCGCCGCGTTTTGCTCCGCGGGCAAATTCGATTGGCTCTTGGCGAGGTCTTCAAGGCGCCAGCCCGGATCGAGCCGATGAGTCTCGGCGATGGCGTCCAGGAGTGCTTGCTCGGATTGGTGGCGGCGGTAAAAGAACAGGCCGACCAGCAGCAACATGGTCATCACGACCATCGCCGCGAAGGCCAGCCAGCGCCTGCGTCGTTTTTGGCGGCGGCGCTGTGCCGCGGCAAGCACGAATTCAGGAATATCTGGTTTGGACATGAGATTTTCCTTTTCGTAGGTCAGGCTTTCCAGCCTGACTGTTGCGGCCGAATTTGTCAGGCTTGAAAGCCTGACCTACTTTGGCGGAGGTTGGCGGCGCTTGGCTTCATCCCAGAGGCGGAATTCGCGGAACCGCACGTCCAGCCGACCCGTTTCGACCGCATCGCCGGCATAGCTGGTATTCTCGCCTGCGGACCAAAACACAACCGCCCCGTCGACCGTCTTGCGATAGTGAAGCGGCTTGCCGTCCTGGACATCGGTCGGCACTTTATCGAGCAGTTTGGCGGCTACCACCTCTTCGAGTGAATCGGGCCAGCGTCCATGCTTGAGCCGAAAGCGCTCGACGCCGAGGCCCGCCACGGCACAGCTAAGTTGGTCGCATCGGCGCTGCAAAAAACCCCAGTTCCCGGCAATGATTGCATAATGCCATTGTGACAGAGGCGAAGGTGGGCTTGCCATTAACTCGTCCTTCAGTTCCTGCATTTTGCCGCCCCAGGCCACGGGGGGCAATTTGGCCAGCAAATTATATTGATGCAGGATCCAGGCGTGGTCTTGTTTGAAGGTGCCGCCGGCTGCCAGCCATTCCAGTTCGATTTGCGCTTTGCCCAGCCAACCCGGGTCGTTGTCAAGGAATGGATGGGTCTGCAATTTGCCGTCATCCAGCCTGGTCAATAATTCGTGAACGCGACCCGTTCGCAGCGGAAAGCCCAATAGAACAGAGGCGCATTTGCCTCATCACTCAGAGCCTTCATTGCCTCGGCCAGCATCGGATCGGCAACCGCGCCCTGGCCCAGACATCTTTCAAAGCTGTGTGGCGCCATTCGCTGCAAGCTCTCTCGCATAAAAATGCCGGAAGATCCCGGCTGATCCCCAAACGATCGGGCAACGGCGAGGATAGCCAGGGTCGTTTGCCAGGCGTCTTCGAGGTTGCCGTCCTGGATTTGGAGTATTGCCAGGCCGCGCAGATACATCCCGACATTCATGACCTGGGTAGGCACGGGGTTCTTGCGAAAACTCTCCTCGGACATGTCCAAGGACAAGTTCAAGGAATACCAACCTGTCTTGAGCGGAATCGCTTTCAAGGCTTCCGCCCTGGCTGCCAGATATGGTTCATAGCTCTTACGGAGTGCCTCGACGGCTTGTTTGTTGAGCAGGTACTGCGGTAACAAAACAAATTTGGTTGGATCATTATTGTTCCTTTTCCATTTGGCCAAGACGTCGTGAGCCGCCATGATGTGCAGCGCCGCGTTTTGCTCCGGGGGCAAACCCGACTGGCTTTTGACGAGGTCTTCGAGCCGCCAGCCTGGGTCGAAGCTGATCCGTCTCGGCGATGGCGTCCTGGAGAGCCTGCTCGGATTGGTGGCGGCGGTAAAAGAACAAGCCGATCAGCAGCAACATGGTCGTCAGGACCACTGCCGCCAGTGCCAGCCAGCGCCTGCGCCGTTCTTGGCGGCGGCGCTGGGCTGCGGCAAGCACGAATTCAGGAATATCTGATTTGGACATGAGATTTTCCATTTCGTAGGTCTGGCTTTCCAGCCTGACTTTTGCAGTCAAATTTTCAGGCTGGAAAGCCTGACCTACTTTGCTGCCGCCTGGCGGCGTTTGTTTTCGTCCCAGAGGCGGAATTCAAAGCGTGGAAACGCAGGACTCTTTTTACTGCCGACGTCCAGTACGTCCGCGGCATAATTGCCATCTGGACCGATGGAAAACACCACCACGCCATCAGTCGTCTTGCGAAAACGCAGCGGCTGGCCGTCGAACACATCCGCCGGCACCTTATCGAGGAGCTTGGCGGCCACCACCTCGTCCAGCGAAGTCGGCCAGCGGCCATGCTTTAGCCGAAAGCGCTCGACGCCGAGGCCGGCCACGGCGCAGTTCAAGCTTAGCGCGGTTCTGTGCGAATTGAGTTTCCAGGCCGAAGATGTCAGCGCCAGCAGCCCTGGCTGGACCTTCCTCCCGCAGTTTTTGCTCCAGTTCTTTCAATTTGGCTTGCATGGCGGCATGGGGAAGTTTGGCGAGCGCCAGAGCTTCGCTGTCGAAACGCAGAATCCAGGCGTGCTCTCCTTTGAAGGTGCCGCCGGCAACCAGCCGCCTTATTTCGATTGCAATTTTTTCAGCGCGGCTAGTTTCGATGTTGCTTGCTGTGAGTTGATGATATTCCAACCTCCCGTCTTCCACCCTGGTCAACAGTTCGTCACCCCACGCTCGTTCGCAGCAAAGGGCATTGTAAAACAGTGGCACCCCCGCTTCGTCAGCCAGAGCCTTCATTGCCTCGGCGAGCAACGGATCGGCAATCGCGCCCTGAGCAAGGCATCTTTCGAAGCTGGTTGCCGCCGCCGCTCCAAAGCCCGATCGGAACAAGAGGGCCATTGTCCCAGACAGATCCCCGTAGGAACGACCGGTCGCGAGGACGGCCAGTGTCGTTTGCCAGGCGTCGTCGTAGTTGCCATCCTCGCATTGAAGCATGGCCAGGCCGTGCAGGTACTTTCCGACTTTGGCTACCTGGACAGAGGTTATGCCGCCTTCACGGGAACCGTCGAAAGACATAATCCGGGGATACCAACCTGTCTTGAGCGGTATCGCCTTCACGGCTTCTACCCTGGCCGGCAGGTAGGGTTCACGACTCTTGCGGAGGGCCGCCACGATTTGTTGATCGAGCTGGAACTGCGGCACCAGTTTCTTATCGGTTGTTGCATCTTTGGCGTCCAATTTCCAATTCGCCAAGATCGCGTGAGCCGCCGTGATATGCACCGCCGCGTTGCGCTCCACGGGCAAAGCCGATTGGCGTTTGACAAGGTCCACAAGGCGCCAGCCGGGATCGAGCCGATTGGTCTCGGCGATGGCGTCCTCCAGAGCGCGCTCGGACTGGTGCTTGCGAAGATAGTACAGGCCAACCGGCGTGATCGCTGCGAGCAAGATTGCCGCCACGATAAACAGCAGCCACCTGCGCCGCTTCCGCCGCCGGCGCTGCGCCTCGGCAACCACGATTTCAGGCACCCACGGTTCGGACATGAGCGTTCCTTTCGTAGGTCAGGCTTTCCAGCCTGACTTTTCAGCCAAACTGTCAGGCTGGAAAGCCTGACCTACTTTGCTGGCGCCTGGCGGCGTTGATTATCATCCCACAGCCGGAACTCGAACCATCGTATGCCATTGCCAACAGGTGTCCGGCCCCCGTCTAATGCCTTGCCGCCGCCCCAGATGCCGTCCTGTCCCACGGAGAACACCACAGCCCCGTCGGTCGTCTTGCGATAGCCAAGCGGCTTGGCGTCGTAGACGTCCGCCGGCACCGCATCCAGCAGCTTGGCGGCCACTACTTCGTCCAGCGATGTCGGCCAGCGACCGTGTTTGAGCCGAAAACGCTCGACGCCGAGGCCTGCAACGGCACATTCAAGTTTGGCGAGCGTTATCGCGAATCGATCGCTGACGGATACATACAGGGGGGAGCGATTAGCCCAACTCGGACCTTCGTCCGTAAATTTTTGCTCCAGTTCTTTCATTTTGGCGTCCCTGGCTGCGTGAGGCAGCTTGGCCACCGCCAAGACTTCGTTATCGAAACGCAGAATCCAAGCATGCAGGCGCTTGAAGGTGCCGCCGGCAAGCCACCATCCCAATTCGATTTCAACCTTGGCGCCATCGATCGAGCTCACGCCGTCCGTCGACCAGCCGAGTTGATGCACCTGCAATTTGCCCTCATCCAGCCTTGTCCATGCTTCATGATCAATTGCCCGATCACAGCGAATGGCGTTGTAGAATAGCGGCACATTCGCTTCGTCAGCCAGAGACTTCATTGCCTCGGCCAGCAACGAATCGGTCGTTGTGCCCTGGGCCAGACATCTTTCAAAACTGCATGCCGCCGTGGTCTGCAAGACGGCTCGCATAGTAATACCCCTAAAACCGGGCTGCTCCCCAAACGAACGCCCGGCCGCGAGGATGGCGAGGGTCGTCTGCCAGGCGACGTCGTGATTGCCGTCCTGGCTTTGGAGCATGGCCACGCCTTCCAGGAACTGCCCGACATGCCTTACCTGGTCGGGTCCGATTCCCTCGCCAGGACCGTCAAAATACAGGTGCAGATTCCGGGGATACCAACCTGTCTTGAGCGGTATCGCTTTCAAGGCTTCCGCCCTGGCAGCCAGGAATGGCTCACGGCTCTTGCGGAGCGCGTCCAGGAGTTTTTGATCGAGTTGGAACTGCGGCAGCGGTTTTTGATGTATCGCATCTTTGGGGTCGAGTTTCCAATTCAAAAGGATAGCGTGAGCCGCCGAAATGGGCAGTGCCGCGTTTTGGTCGGCAGGCATAGCAGATTGGCGCTTGATGAGGTCTTCGACGCGCCAGCCGGGATCGAGCCGATCGGTCTCCGCGATGGCGTCTTCCAAGGCTTGCTCCGACTGGTGGCGCCTGTAAAGGAACATACTGACCAGCAGCAACACGGTCGTGACAAACGTGGCCGCCAATGACCGCCGCAATCTTCGCCGTTTTTGGCGGCGGCGGTGGGCCTCGGCAATCACGATTTCAGGCACCCACGGTTCGGACATGCGTGTTTTTCCTTTTTGCAGTCAATTGGTCAGGCTGGAAGCCTGACCTACGCCGCAGCCATAGACTAGCTGAGAGTGATTAAGCCCGCGTTAAAACTCCCGACGAGCCTCGCATGAATCCCTTCGACGCCGCCTCGCCGTTCGACGCCCGCTACTATTTCGCCGACCGCGAATTCTTTGAGCTGCTCCATCCCTATGTTTCGGAAGCCGCCCAGGTCAAGTACCTGGCCCGCATCGAGGCCGCCTTGGTAGAAACTCTGGCCGAATGCGGTCTCTGCTCGCAGCAAGCCGCTGCCGAGGTTGCTCGCGCCGCCGCCCTTGTCACTTGCGAGGAAGTCTACGAAGAAGAACGCCGCATCCAGCACAACATCCGCGCCCTGGTCAACTGCATCCGCAAACGAGTCGGCCCGGAAGCTCGCCCATTCGTACACCTCTTTGCCACCTCGGCCGACATCATGGACAGCGCCCGCGCCTTGTGCCTGCGCGAGGTTACCTGCGATGTGCCGGCGCCGATGCTGGCCGAGCTGATTCGCCAACTGATCCAGATGGCCCGCGCTCATGCCGGCACGCCGCAGATGGGCCGGACACACGGCCAGCACGCGGTCCCGTTGACATTCGGCTTCGCCATGGCGCTGTACGTGTCGCGGCTGGGACAGCGGCTCGAGCAGATTGTCGCGGCCTCGAAAAACCTGCGCGGCAAGTTCGCCGGCGCTGTCGGCGCTTATAACGCCCTGTCGCTGTACAGGCCCGACGATCCGGCCGAGGTCGAGGCGATGCTGATGCGCAAGCTCGGCCTGCCGGCGCCGGAGATTTCCACGCAGGTCGTGCAGCCCGAATACGTCGCCGATTACGTCTGCGCCCTGGCGTCGTGCTGGGGCGTGATGGCCAATCTCGCCGACGACGGCCGCAATCTGCAGCGCAGCGAGATCCATGAAATCCGGGACCGCAAGGAGGGCGACGCCAAGAGCGAGGTCGTCGGCTCCTCGACGATGCCGCACAAGATCAACCCCAAGGATTTCGAGAACGTCAAAAGCCTCTGGAAGGCGTATATGCCACGGCTCATGACGGTGCTGATGGATCAGGTGTCGGAGCATCAGCGCGACCTGACCAACTCGGCGTCGATGCGCTATGTCACCGAGTTTGTGGCGGCGTTTGCCTATAGTGTGCGGCGGCTGCGCGGTACACTGGAGGGGATCGAGCCGGACGTGGCCCGCATGGGGGAAATCCTCGAAGCCGGCAAGGACCCGGTGACGGCCGAGCCGCTTTATGTGCTGCTGTCGCTGGCCGGCCATCCCGACGCCCACGAACAGGCACGCGTGCTGGCCCGGCAAGCGCGCGTGCAAAAGTTGACGCTGAGTCAGGCGATTCGCGCCGATCTGTCGCTGGCGCCGTACCTGGCCAAGCTGAGGCCGGACCAACGGGCGGTGCTGGATGATCCCGCTCAATACTTGGGAGCGTCGCGGCAGCGGACGATTGCCATTTGCGACATGTGGGAAAACCGGCTGCGGGCAACTCAATGAGTTGAAAGGTCGGCGTGATGAAGAATGGGTGCTTGCTCGTTTTGGCTGTCCTCGTGGTGTCCGTCGTGCCGGCCCAACAACCCGACGATGCCAAGGCCAAGGTCAAATCGCTGATCGACCTACTCGATAACGGCCCCGACGCCAAGCGAGTCGCCGCCGAATGGGAGCTGCTCAAGCTTGGGCCGGACATCCTGACGCTGTTGCCGCCGGCTGACCCCAAAGACCGATTGACTCCAATAAGAGCGACCTTGGAAGAATTGCTGCCACGCACGTTTGAGGCCAAGCAAAAATCGATACCGCTTGCATCGGCCCTGCAAGAGCTGAAAAAGGGCACCGGCCTGGAGCTGGTCGATCGGCGCCAAAGCAGCAAAGGCGGCGACGTAAACCTTGACCTCGGCAAAGCCACATATTGGCAAGCCGTGCAAGCGCTTTGCAACCAAACCGACTCACGGCTGTCGCTTTACCAGCCTGACGGCAAGGTCGCGCTTGTCGACGGCCCCATTTCCAAGCAGCAGGTTCAGTTGCATGGGCCGTTCATGGTGGCCGTCAAGCGGATCGATACCCGGCTCGATTTCGAAACCGGCACGCGCACAGGCCGTCTTGGCCTGGAAATCGCCTGGGAGCCGCGTTTCCAGCCGTATCTCATCGAGGTGGGCAAATTGACCTTCACGGCAAGCGAGCCCGGAGCGACAGACGCTTCGGGTCCAGTATTCGTGACGGAGAGGAATGCCAGGGAGTTCGACGTTGCATTTGCTGCGCCCGGCCGCGGCGTGGCTGCGCTGGTCAACGTCGCTGGCCATTTCGTGGTGACCATGCCGAGCAAATCGCTGGCGTTCACGTTTGCCAAGGCGGAGGCGGGCGTCAAGAAAGTCAGCGATGGCGTGGAGCTGACCATCAAGGAGGTGGATTCCGCCAAGGACTGGTGGACCGTGGAATTGATCGTCGACGTGCCCGCGGCGGGTCCGAGGTTTGACAGCTTCCAAACCTGGTTGGGCGGCGGCGCCTGGCTGGACAGGTGCAGTTTTCGGTTCGAGCGCGGCGCCGGCGAAAACACCGAGTCGATGCGGGCAGAAGCGCTTTACACGCAGGTCTTGCCAACGCCGTCGGCAACGCAGGCGCGGGTGCGCTTCAAGGTGGCGCCGAGGAAAAATGCCGGCAAACCGGAGGCGTGGCGGTTGGTGTGCAATGTGCCCGGGCGATTGGTGGAGGTGAGGGTGCCGTTTTCGTTTGAGAGGATAGATTTGCCGTAGTAAATTGCTTAGAACTCTCCTGAAGGAAACACGCAATGAAGAAGGAGATGATCGTACAGCTGCACGCGAGCTTCGAGCAGTGCAAGAAAACCGAGGCTGAAGAAGGGACCGAGTTTTGGCTAGCCCGGGATCTGCAAACACTCCTCGGTTATGACCGCTGGGAGAACTTTGCCAATGTCATCGGCAAGGCCAAAACTGCTTGTCAGAACTCAAGTTGCGATGTGGGCGACCATTTTCTTGACATCACGAAAATGGTGGACGTGGGTTCAGGCGCCGAGCGGGAAATCCATGACGTGATGCTGTCCCGCTACGCGTGCTACTTGATCGCTCAGAATGGGGATCCGAGCAAAGATCCCATCGCGTTTGCTCAGACCTATTTCGCGGTGCAGACCCGGAAAATGGAGATCATCGAGCAACGGCTGACCGAATTGGAGCGCTTGACCGCACGAAAAAAACTGACCGAATCGGAACGGCAATTATCGGGAATAATCTTCGAGCGCTGCGCGAAAACCAGAGTTTCGGCCGAATTCGCAGCAAAGGCGATGAGGCGCTTTTTGGTGGAATGACCACCCAGGACATGAAAAACCGGCTGCAAGTTCCGAAAAGCCGTCCCCTTGCCGATTTCTTGCCAGTCATTACGATCAAGGCCAAGGACTTCGCAAACGAGATCACCAACTTCAACATCAAGAAAGACGACCTGCGCACGGAAAGCACGATCACGCGGGAGCACATTAAGAATAATCAGGATGTCCGCAAGGTGTTGACGGATCGTGGTATTGTCCCCGAAAAGCTACCTCCGGCGGAAGACATTAAAAAGGTCGAGCGCCGAGTGCAATCCGAGCAAAAGAAGCTTCCCAAACAGGTCGAAAAGTTAGACGGGCCTCACGAGGAACAAAAGACTAATGATTCCAAGGACGGATCCGATGCTTGAACTCCCTTCAATTTACCCAAACTGGACGTTATGAACAGATATCCCTCCCCACGCGAACTGGCAGAAGAAGGGCTTAAGGCCCTTCGTGAGACACGGATGACACCGCACGAACACATCGAGTTCTTGGTGCGACACGGCATCATCGACCGTACCGGGCGGGTTTTGTGTAACAAACTGTTTGGCGGCACACCACCGACCGAAACGAACGGCGCGGCACCGACGTCAGACACGTCAGCCGAAAGCCCACCAGATAAAACCGGAGCGATCTGAAATCATGGGCAGGCCATTTCCATGGTTTTGTCCCAAATGCCACAAAAAAGAAGTGCGCCCCGCGACAATCTCTTATCAGACGCAGCGCCTCCATGAAGGCCGGCTCGTCGCCGTGCATATTCCTCATCTCGACGTTCCGAAATGCAGCAACTGCGGCGAATTGGTCTTCAATTACGCCGCTGACGAACAAATCCTTGAGGCGGTTAGGCGCAAGCAACCGCTCCGCAGCCTTCGTCGTGAGTGTTTCGGCCGTGGAACATATGGGTTTAGCCACCAATACCGAGCTTACCCCGCAAACCTCCTCATCACCAGCGCCGCGTTCTGGCCCCCAAACCCAAAGCTCGTGGAAACGCCCGTCTTGACCGGCACCTCCCGCGCCGTGTTTGGCACATAATCGAGATCACATGCCGGGTCGGCCTGCGTCTGGTTGATCGTTGGCGGCAGTGCCCCGTCGTGAAGCGTAAGCGCCAGCGCCACGGCTTCCACCGCCCCCGCCGCGCCGATCAAATGACCAACCATCGACTTGATCGACGACATCGGCAACTTCTTGGCCTTTTCGCCGAAGGCGCGTTTGACGGCCGCGGTTTCCATCAAATCATTCAGACGCGTGCTGGTGCCGTGGGCGTTGATGTAATCGACGTCATGGACATCGACCCTGGCCTCGCGCAACGCTTCTTGGATGGCGCGGGCCGCGCCTTTGGCGTCGGGGTCGGGTTTGGTGACGGCATAGGCGTCGAAGCTGCTGCCCAGGCCGACCACCTCGGCGTAGATCGTCGCGCCGCGCTTTTTGGCGTGCTCCAGCTCTTCCAGCACCAGCACTCCGGCTCCTTCACCCAACACAAAACCGTCACGCCGCCCGTCAAAGGGCCGCGATACCTCGGACGCAGGCCGATCGCTTGTGCTTAGAGCTCCCAGGGCCGAGTAGGCGAGCATCAGCAGCGGGTCGATGCGGCTATCCGCCCCGCCGGAGAGGACAATGTCGGCGTCGTCGCGGGCGATCAGCCGAAACGCTTCGCCCACCGCTTGCGTGCCGGCGGCGCAGGCCGTGGTAATGGTGGAATTGGGCCCCTGGGCGTTGAGTGCCATCGAGATGTGAGCCGCCACCATGTTCGGTAAGTATTTGAGGATCCACAGGGGAAATAACACATTGGGGCCCGATCTGCCAAGCTGCGCCGTCTCCAGCTCGCCCTCGGCTGTGCAAGACTGCATCAACGCGGGGGTGATTTCGGGCAAGTCGATCGGCACTAGCCCCGTGCCCATCACCACGCCCACCCGCTCCGGCACGTTCCAGTCGGCGCTGAATCCAGCGTCCTGGACCGCCAGGCCAGCTGCCCCGACGGCAAAACGCATGGCCCGGCCCATGATCTTGAGGCTTTTGCGCTGCGACGGCGGCACAAACGGTTTGGCGTCAAAATCGCCGACCTCGGCCGCGATCTTGACGGGATGGCCGGAGGCATCGAAGCTGCGGATTGAGCCGACGCCGCTCTTGCCATTAAGGCAAGCTGTCCAGAACGCTTCCCTGCCAATGCCATTGGGGGCCACCACGCCCAACCCAGTGACCACAACTCTGCGCATGGCTTTGGATTACCTTCCGGTTTGGCGCCGGTTACACCCACCAAAGCTGGCTATTTCCCCGCGAAATCAGCCAAACAATCGACATTAGAACATGGAACACAGGCGTCCGCAATTGGTAATTGGGGTAATTTGGGAGATTTACATAAAAATGCGGCCGCACGTCAGGATGCTGATAAACGACACCAACCCGAAGCGTCAGCGAGGGGCGATTTGGCCCTCGCTTGCGCTTCGGATTGGTATCGTTTTTCATTTCACCACGAGAAAAGCTACGACGCATCCGACGAGGAAACCGACGGAGGCCGCTCCGAGCACGATGGCGGTGCTGATGCCAACTACTTTGAGGGGCGACAAATCCGGCGTGCCGCTAGGAGTGGCAGGCTTGGTTTCGGCGGCAGCCGGAGTCGGCAATGGCGTTGCAATCACCGCAACAGCCGGTTTGGGAGGCGCTGTTTGCTCGGGATTGGCAGGAGTCGCGAGCGGGGCTGGATTGGGGTCTTCCGCAGTGGAAATGACGGGCGTTGAGCCTGGACCCGATGGGCTGAGGCCGTTTTCCTCCATGCGCTGGGCGGCAAACACGCTTTGGCAATGCGGGCACTTCACGGTCTTGCCGATCAGGTTGTCCTGGATGCGCAGACGGCGCTTGCAGTTCACGCATTGAGTGAAGAGCGGCATGCTGTCATGATACTGCGATTTGTTCGCATACTTGGCAGTCCGGCGAATTTTTTGGTTGTTTTACCCGTAAACTATGGGACCATCATGTACGTATCCGCGCCCGGCACCGAGTGAGGACCGATTCGTGGCTCGCAATCAACCGAAGACCATCGTGGTGACGGGCACTACCCGTGGCCTGGGCTTGGCAATGGTGGAGAAATTCATCGAGATGGGCCATACGGTCCTGGGCTGCGGCCGCAATCGCGAGGCCGTCGAAACGCTGCGGCACCGCTATCAAGGCGCCCACGATTTCGGCCTGGTCGACGTGGCCCGCGAAAGCCAGGTGGAACCCTGGGCGGCCCGGCTGCTGTCGAGCCGCGGAGCTCCGGATTTGCTGATCAACAATGCCGCCGTCATCAATCAAAACACACCGCTATGGCAGGTGCCGGCCGACGAATTCGACCAGCTGGTCGACGTCAACATCAAGGGCGTGGCCAACGTCATCCGCCATTTCGTGCCGGCGATGGTGGCGCGCAAATCGGGGATCATCGTCAATTTCAGCAGCGGTTGGGGCCGCTCCGTGGCGGCGGAGGTGGCACCCTACTGCGCCAGCAAATGGGCCATCGAAGGCTTGACGCTGGCGCTGGCGGAGGAACTGCCGCGCGGCATGGCCGCGGTGCCGCTCAATCCTGGCGTCGTCGACACCGACATGCTTCGCAGCTGCTTCGGCGGCTCCGCGTCACGCTATCCGGCCCCAAAGACCTGGGCGGAAAAAGCAGTGCCGTTTATTTTGGCCATTACTTCGCGGGACAATGGCAAGCAGATGACGGTGCCAGGCTGAACTACGAAGCCATAGAGGCCCTATAAGTCCTATAGGTATCATGGGCAAAAAGCGCCGGCCTTGCGGCGTTCCAGCCGGCGTTTGCCACGACGCGAATAGCGCGCATAATAGAGTGGCGACTTGGGTGCCGCGCTCCTCGGCGCCATCTGCCTCCTTTGCCATAAGGAACCATACCAATGTGTCGCACCATCACCCTTTGGGCAATAACTCTGGCGGCCCTGACCTTGTTCACCGCTGCCGGACAGGCGGACGTCGTGATCCGCGGTCCCTTTGGCGGCCTGATCGTTGTCGGCTCGCCCACGGAGGTGCAGGTCGCGCCCGGCGGCGTGGTGGTCGTCCCAGCCCCTGTCGTTCCTGGCCCCGTGGTGGTGGCGCCCGCACCAATGCCGGCGCCTAAATTCGTTCCCGCCATCTCGCCGCAGGAGTTTGTCAGGACGTTTCGGGCCCAACCCGGCGCCTACCAGGTCGTCTTTCTGCATTCGCGGACAAACCAGCCGGTGACGGTCGCCTTCGAGCTTCCTCCCGGCCAACCTCGGATTTCCTACTTTGCCCATTCGCTGCTGTTCGACTACGGCCGCCATGAAGTCGAGATCCGCTTCCAAATCGGCGGCAAGGTGAAAGTGACCCAGAAGTAATCGGCCGTGGTTCAAAAAGGGGTCAGGCACCATTTACCGGAACGGCCCGGAGGGTGCTTCGCATAAATGGTGCCTGACCCCTTTTTGAACCACGGCCTTTCTACCTATAGGACCCATACGACCTATTCGACCTATATGGCGGCTATGGACCCTTGCCGTCAAAACCCCGCTTGCGGGAAACGGCGACCCTGTTATAATTCGCCCGCTTCGTAGTCCGGGCCAGGGAGTCCAGAGAAGGGTCCATGCTAACCAGATTGTTCCTTCTGACATGTGCCCTATCCGCCGGCCAGGCAAGTGACTGGCAGCTGCAGCCCCGCCTGGCGCGCGGGCAGGAGCTTGTTTATTCGGGCTTCTTCAGCGAGGAAGCTCTCAACGCCGGCGTGCAATTCCAGCACACCTTCAAAGTCGATACCACCGTGCTTGTTCTGGAAGCCGCCCCCCAAAAAATTGAGATGGCCCTGCTCACTGCCGTCACCTCCAAGCTCGCCAAAGCGCCCGAAATGCCTGGAAAGTCGCTGACGTTACCCACCTCGGTCCGGCTGGAAATCGTCACGATGGATCGGCAAGGCAAGCTGCTTTCGCCGGCGCCGCGCAGCCTCATTCCGCCCATCGAAGGCCCGCCCACCGTCGAATGCGGCGCGTTTTGTCGAACTGCCCAAGGCGGCGGGTCGGCCTCAAGGGTTGGTGGGAAGTCAACGAAGAGGGCCGCACGCCGCGAACCTGGCGCGTCGACGGCGTCGAAACAGTCAACGGCGCGACCTGCGTGCGGCTCGTGGCCGTGCAGCAATCGGACGACTGGGACACGCCCCGCGCCGACCGCGCTTCCTGGCAGCGCCGCGACACGGCCTGGTTTTCGCCGCAATACGGTTTGACGTATCGCTATGAGCGGATCTTCGAGCGCCGCGACGCCGCCCACGAATTGCCGACGCATCGCTCCGTGCTGCGTTGTGACCTCGACAGCAGCGGCTTGACCTATTCCGGCAAACTATTCGACGAGCGCCACAACGAGATCAAGCAAGCCCGTAAGTTTTTCCTGGATGCCGATGCCCTCATCCGGGAGCCCGAGCAGCACAAGGCCCAGCTTGAAGGGATTCTGAAAAAGATCAAGCAATACACCGACGCCGAGCCGCCCACGCCTTTTCGCAAAGCCATCGTCCAGGTCCAGAAACGCGTGGAATCGGCGTTGCGCGGCGAAACCACGCCTGATCCTCAGACCGTCATTCCGGCGCAGGCGCCCCGGGCCGCCGTCGGCCAGCGCATACCCGATTTTGTGTGCACCGATCTGCTTACGCGCGACACGCAGCGGCTGCAGCGCCTCCTCGGCAAGCCGGTCGTCGTCATGTTTTTTAATCCCGCCACGGAGAACGGCTTGAACATTTTGCGTTTGGGCCAATCGTTGGCGCAGCGCTATCCGAAAGGCCTTTCGATCATGGCCATGGCGGTCACTGACGACGCCAAGCTCGTCCGCCAGCAGCATAAGGATATGAACCTGCCCTTTTCGATCCTCGACGGCAACGGCCTTTTGCAGCTCTTCAGCGCCGAGGGCGGCCTGCCGCGGATCGTTGTTCTCGACGGGCAGGGGATCGTTCGCTCGACCTGGACCGGGTGGGGCCAGCACATCCCCGCCGAGGTCCTCGACCAGGCTCAGAAGCTGGTTGCTCGATGAGCCTCGAAAAAAAGGGGACAGGCCCCGTTGTGCGAAGCACCCTTCGGGCCGCTGGGGCAACGGGGCCTGTCCCCTTTTTTTCGACATAGTGTTCCCTAGTTTGCCTAAGTGGCATAGGCGTTGCTCGCTTCACATCGATTCGCCTCGGAACCGACCTGGCTTGCTTGCCTGATGTGGTATCAGGCCGCTACGATGCAATGGACATCCTCACACGGAGTGAGGCCAAGGTCGGGGAGTCCCGATTATGACGGAATATCAGATACAGCCGAATACACGGCGTTGCGCGATTACAGGCCGGGAGTTGCGGCCTGGGGAACGTTATTTTACCGCGCTTTCCGAAACAGCCGGCCAGTTCGTGCGTCAGGATTATCGCGCCGAGGCGTGGACGGGCCCCCCTGCGGGCGTTTTCAGCTTCTGGTCGGGCCGGGTGCCCGACGAAAACGATGTCGCCAGGCCGCGTTTTGACGACGACCTTTTGCTGGAATGCTTCGAGCGGCTGGAAGGGCAATCCGAGCCGCGCCGGGTGAGCTTTCGCTACGTCGTGGCTTTGCTGCTGATGCGCCGCAAGCGCTTGAAGTTCGAGGAAGCGACGACCGAGGCCGGTCACGAGGTGCTAACGCTGCGCTGCATGCGGACGGGAACTCGCCATCAGGTGGTCAACCCCGGCATGACGGAAGAAGAGATGTCGGCCGTGCAAGAGGAAGTGTTCAAGGTATTGGGCTGGTCGGATTCCACGAGGTGAACCATGCGCAAGGTCCAAGCCGTGTTTATGTTGACTCTGCTGGTCGCTTTGGCGGGATGCCCCGAAGGCAGCCGCATGAACCTCATCAGGCCCAGCGGCGACTCACCCACGCCGACGGCTCCGCCCGCCAAGGAAGACCTGGTCGCCTATCTCAACAACAACGCCGCCAGAATACCGGGCATTAAATCCGATGACATCACCCTGACATGCTACATGGGTGGCCCGGTTGGCATTCCGCTTGGCGGCAAACTGTGTGCCCAGGGACCGCGCAAGTTCCGCATGACCGGCGAAATGATGGGCAGACCAGAAGTCGACCTCGGATCCAACGATCAGGAGTTCTGGTACTGGATCCGCCAGGGAGACAAGTACCAATTTTTCTGCCCCTACCAGTCCATCGAGGATGGCAAGGTCAACATGCCGTTCCCCTTCCGGCCGGACTGGGTGCTCGAGGCCATGGGCATGGGCAACTACGGCTCGGCGGAAAAGTACGAATTGGTTGTCGATGCCGAGCACCTCAAGCTGATCGAAAAGACCAGGTCGGCGCAGGGCGTTCCGGTCAAGAAGATCATTGTCCTGCGCCGCTTCAAGGCCAAAGGCGACGAGGCGCAAGTCACCAACCTGTTGCTGGAGGATGAAAAGACCGGCAAGCTCATTTGCTCGGCCCAGATCGTCCGCAGGCAGATCCTTCCCAATGGCGCCGAGTTGCCGCGGGAGCTGAAATTGGAATGGCCGGAACAGAAGCTCAAGCTGGTGCTTCATCTCAACAGGGTGGACATGACCCAGAATCCTCCGCCCAATGCCTTCGTGCGGGCTCCGATCTCGGGCTTTCCGTCTTTGAACATGGCCACGGGACGCGTGGAAGCGCTGCAGCAGGCGGGGGGACCGAAGGGGATGCCACACTAAGACGGCTTCCAGCAACAACTTCGTTTAGCCGCAATACCGTTCAACTTTGCGCAAGTCACAGGCTTCTGGTAACTTAACGACAATCCCTGGCATTGCGTGCCGACACCTGCCAAGGATTAGGATGGTTTCGTCTCATCTCAACCCCCCCACACACCCCCATGACACGAAACTGCCATCGTTTGGCAGCCCCTACTATACCTTGGCAAGCCGTTGCAAGGATTGCGCCAGATTGCGTCTCACGCTGGCCAGCGATGTTGCGAACCACGACGCGACCGAAAAGCCCACGGGGCCTGCATCGACAAATGTCCCAATGGAAAAAAAAGAGACCCGAGCATCACCAAAGCCCCTGGCGAACTCGCCAGGGGCTTGTTGCGTTGGCGGTTACGCTCAATTACCTTCCCAGTCCTTTCCTGGGACATCGTTGCCACCCGGCGTATGCACGGCTTGCCACGTGGCCTGACTGATTCCCACAGAAACCGTTCTTACGCTGGCGTCGCACATGGCCACCTGGATGGATTCAGTGGTGAAGCTCTGGGCCGTGCCATCGGCTGGACGACATGACGCTTGGGCAGGGGCTGCTTGCCACAGGCCAAAGCTGCTGCCAAAAGTTGCCGCGGTCAACGACGTGGGCGCGTTGTTGCCCGGGTCCAACCAACGTGAACCGCCGGTGCTACCACAATGCATGTACTTGGTGGCAAACAACAGCGTGGCCGATACGCCGTCAGGGAATGCGCCGGGCATCTTGGGATAAATGAGGTCTTTGGTTTCCTCACTCGTCAGCTTCCCCGCTCCTCCTTGGTTGTAGTACAGCCGAATGTTGACGGGGAAGTTACAGGCGTTGGCGCCGTTTTCTGTTATTGTGGGGTCCATCGTGGAAAGATAAGTACCCGACGATGCTTTTTGCGTCTGGGTTCGCGTAAAGCGGCCCTTGATCCACGAACGGCAGTAAGTGGACATGGAAGGTGAAGGGTGTGGTCTTCGGACCATACGTGCCAAAATACGGTGGGTATTTGCCGAACTGATCCTGGCAAAGATGGACCGCCTTGGCACATTGACTGAGGTTGTTCATAGTTGCCGTGCGTGCGTTGGCGCCTTCGCTCACCCTTTGCACGCCGCACGACACCACGCCAAGCAAAGTGACAGCGATAACCATCGCGATCAACAACTCCCTCAGCGCGAACCCCGGACGACTTCTGACATTCGCCTCGAACATGGACGTTCCTCCAAAAAACGGAATGAAGAAAATGAAACTGGACACCTGGCAAGCAGGGCCAAGGTCAAAGCCGGCCTGAAGTGAGGCCAGCCGCGTCTTTTCCCCAGCAAATGACAAAAAAACAAATCGGAGAAAAAACGCCCGGGCCCCTCGCCCTGGAAATGCGGACGAGGCGGCTCATCGGAAAATGGCCCAGCGGCCATGCGCCAGCGTAAGCCCACGGCAGGGGCGGTGTCAAGGGATGTGGGAAGGTTATGACAATGCAAGTGAAAGCGAAATCCGGCGACCGTTGTGTGCGGTATGCATTTTCGTCAATCCGGCTGGTCACCTCCCTTTGCGTCCTTTTGGCTTGCTGGAAAATTCCCGATCACCAGCGAGCATCTTTTCCGCCACGCGGCAGCGGCGCTCCAGGTCGGCTAGTTTGACTGGGTCGGTGATCGGCACAAGCACCACGTCGTGGAGAATCGACTTGCGCGGAGGCTTTGGAGATTTTTTCTTCATGGATTGAACACCTTCTTATGCGACGTCAAAAGGCATTTCGCCTTTTAGTACATCGCTCCCTTGCTCTTGAAAAAACCACAATTGGACAATGTATCGACCTTCTTCAGGAAACCTGCACCTGATCGGAGTACGCCCAGCCCAAAGTCCGCCATCGTCGCCAAACGTGGGGCTGGGGTCCAGTTCCGCAAAGAAAACAGTTTTGTCTGTCTTGTCGTTAACGACGCGAACCGAACCGGGAAATACTCCAGGGCGCGGGCTCGAGAGAACCAGGAAAACCCAAAGCCTGGAAGCCACAAAAGGAAAGCCCCCGGCCGTTATCGAATGGCGAACGCCTTTCAAATCGAATACGTCCGCTTCTGTCTTGCTATCACGAACACCATCACAGATTGCCATGAGTCGAATACGTGGCGTTAAAGCGGCGGCGGCCATACAGGAGCGTCCGTTTGAGCAACCATCAACCAGTTTTCAGCTTAACAAAATGAACTCCGCTAGACAAGCTGGTGGCCGGAATGTTGCGGCAGCCGAACGACCATGTCGCCTACCGGCCCTTCTTATCAAGCAATTTCTGATACCGCATCCACCCTTCCAACCGATTCGCCCAGTCCGCAATCAGCGGGTTGTTGCTTTCCCGCATGCCGAAGCCGTGGCCGCCCGTGGCATAAATGTGGAGTTCCGCACCGACGCCGGCTTTCTTCAGAGCGAGAAAGTGCTGGATCGCTCCCTCCGCCAATTTGTCGTTGTAAGCCGCGGCAAAGAAGATGGGCGGCATGTTGTCTTTGTTGATGGCTGCCTCATTCAATTCGTTCTTGCCGCCTTTGCCGCCCAGGCCGCCGGCCGCGTAGATCAGAGCCGCAAAGTTCAATCGGGAGCTGACCTTGTCCACGGCATCGACCGGCTCGTAGGATCGCTGGGTGGGGTTGAGGAGAACGTGGTTGGCCACGCCGCCGCCCGCGGAAAAGCCGATCATGCCGATACGGTTGGGATCGATGCCCCACTCGGCGGCCTTGGCTCGCACCAGGCTCACCGCGCGTTGGCCGTCCTGGAACGCGGCTGCCGGATTGTCCTTGCGGCGCGGCACACGGTATTTGAGAACGATCCCGGTCACGCCCAGCGAGCTGCACCACTTGGCGACGTTCTCCCCCTCCATGTCGATCGACAGGAATTGATAACCACCGCCGGGCGCGATGATGAGCGATGTGCCCGTGTCCTTATCCTTGTCGGGACGGTAGACCAGCAGCGTGGGTTTGTTGATATTGGTCACTTCGATGTGGTCCGCTTTTTTGGTGGTCTTCTCCTCCCCGGCATTGGTGGTCTCGCCAGGGGCCTTGCCTGGCCATAGGTTGACGGTCAGCGGGTCGGCCGCGCCAACTGGCAAAACGCACAACGCGAGGGCGAGCATGGAACCGAGCAATGGGGATTTCATAAGGCATCACTCCCTGGGTTCTGGTTGCGGACTCTGTTGACGGTTTTACGACCTTATCGGCATTGGGCCAGGCGCCCGCTCGCTCATCAGTCTCGCCCCTTCAACCTCAACCAAGAGGAAAACATGAAGCACAACATCCCATACTTAGCGGTCGCCCTGGTTTCCTTCGCCCTGCCCAGCCAAGCATTGGCCCAGCCCGAACGCTACGAACTCGGCCGCCGACTTGGCGCCTTCGAGCTCGCCTGGGACAAATACACTGATCCGGCGGCACGCAAACAAGCGGCCGGCGCGATTTGGAATGTTCCCCTGCTTACCTTCATGGGCCAAATCGACGAGGCGGGCCGTGCCTTCGACGATGGCCGGCATGCCCTGATGGCGGCCAAGGATATTTCCTCTGAAACGCCGTGGGCCGAATCGCTTTTTCTGATCCCCTCCACTCGGCTGCTCGATGCCGGCGAGACGGAGTTGCCATTCACTGTTCGTGAATTCTACAAGCCGAAAGCCTCGCCCTCGCCCCCCAAGGACGCTCGAGTTGGCCTCGCATTTTTCGCGGGCAAAACTTTTCTGGCTCCCATCACCCAGGTGCCGATGGAAAGCAAATGGCCGCTGCTTAACAAAGGCGAAGGCGATCATCTCGTGCACCAGACGATCCGGGTCGGCGACCGGGTCGTGGCCCAGTCGATGTTCAAGCTGTCGATTGTCAAGGACCTCAAACCGCGCATGGACAAGTTGAAACAGGCTGTCAACAGTTTCGGCAAAAAGACTGCCAGCACCGACGTGCTCACTGTGCGCGAAACCTATACCCTGCTGGCTGCCCTCGCCAACAAGGAGACGATGGAAATCGACTACCCCGCCGCCCGGCTGCTGGCCGAGGCCGAGGCGGCCGCTGCTACAATCCAGGCCGGCAATAGCTACTACGGCGGCGACAAGACCGGCCAGTTTTGGCTCCGCCTGCCGACCGGCCTTACCAGCGCCGTGGCTGTCCGCTTGCAGGCGCCGGACGCCATCAAGGAGAAACAGCCCCTGCCCTTGGTCATCGCCATGCACGGCCTGGGCGGCAGCGAAAACATGTTCTTCGAGGCCTACGGCTCCGGCTTGATCACGAAGCTATGTCGGGAACGCGGCTGGCTGCTGGTTTCGCCACGCGGATTCCTGGGCGCCGGCCACTCCATCGCCACCATGATCGATGAGGTCAACAAGCTCTATCCCGTCGACAAAAGCAAGGTCTTCGTCGTCGGCCACTCCATCGGCGCCCTGCAAGCGCTGGTGGCGGCGCAGGATCACCCCAGCTCGCTCGCCGGCATCGCCATGCTCGGCAGCGGCGGAGCGCCCAAGGCCAAATCGGATTTGAGGAAAATACCTTTCTTTGTCGGCGTCGGCACCAGCGACCTGGCCCACCTGGGGGCGCGGGGATTGGCCGATCGGCTGAAAAAGGCAGGGGCGAAATCGGTCGAGTATCGCGAGTATCGGGACGTCGAGCACCTCACGGTGGTGCGCGAGTCGTTGCCGGATGTCTTCGCATTTTTCGACAAGACGGCGCAGGCAAATCAAGAGCCTGTCGCAAAAAAGGGGACAGTCCCTCATGCAAGGTTAGAGGCTTGCAAAAGGGACAGTCCCCTTTTTTGCGACAGGCTCTAATATGTCTTGATGAACATCCTCCGCATCACCAACGGCCGGGTCATCGACCCCTCGCAAGGCATCGACCAGGTCACCGACGTTTGGATCCAGGGCGACAAGATCGTCGGCCTGGGTCCGCAAGGGCTGACGGCCAACCAATCCATCGACGCCGCGGGCAAGATCGTCTGCCCCGGCCTGATCGACATGCACGTCCACCTTCGCGAGCCGGGCCGGGAGGAAGACGAGACCATCGCCACCGGCACGGCGGCTGCCCTGGCCGGCGGCGTCACTTCGGTGGCCTGCATGCCCAACACCGAGCCGGCCATCGACAGCCAGGCGTCGGCCGAGTTCGTGACCCTGCAAGCCAACCGCGCCGGCCACGCCAACGTTTTCCCCATCGGCGCCATCACCAAGGGCCGGCAAGGCTCGGAGCTGGCGGAAATCGGCGGCCTGGTCGACGGCGGCGCCGTGGCCTTCACCGACGACGGTTCCCCGGTGGTCAGCGCCGAGATCATGCGGCGAGCCTTGGAATACTGCCGGATGTTCGGCAAAGCGGTGCTCAGCCATGCCGAGGACCTGGAGCTGACCCGCGGCGGCGTGATGAACGAGGGTTTCGAGAGCATGCGGCTGGGCCTGCGCGGCATGCCAGCGGCCGCCGAGGAGGTGATGATCCACCGCGACATCGAGCTGGCCGAGCTGACCGGCGGCCGTCTTCATATCCTGCACGTTTCGACGGCGGGCGGCGTCGACCTGATTCGCCGCGGCAAGCAGCGCGGCGTGCAAGTCACCGGCGAGGCCTGCCCGCATCACTTCACGCTCACCGACAAATGCCTGCGGACATTCGACAGCAATTACAAGATGGCGCCGCCGCTGCGGACCGACGCGGATGTGACGGCCATCATTGAAGGCCTCAAGGACGGCATACTTGATGTCATCGCCACCGACCACGCCCCGCACGCGCCAGAAAAGAAAGCTCGCGAGCTGGACCAGGCGCCCAACGGCATCATCGGCCTGGAGACGTTGATACCGATTTGTGTGGGGTCGCTGATCGAGCCGGGCCATCTGACCTGGCCGCAGCTGATTGAGAAACTGACGATCAACCCCGCCAAGGTGCTGTGCATCGATCGCGGCACACTCAAGGCCGGGGCGGTGGCGGATGTGACGGTCATTGACCCCAAGGCGGAGTGGACGATCGACCCGTCGAAGTTTCGGTCGAAGAGCCGGAATTGCCCGTTCGCGGGCTGGAAGGTGCGCGGGCGGGCGTTTGCAGTGGTGGTGAGCGGGGAGGTGAGGCATCGGGTGAGCGGATAAGGCAAAATCGAGGGTGGTCAAACGAATCACGAAAACACCAAAACGAAAGAGTATTATCGGTTTCGGCACACGCCATGCTGCCGTGGGCGGCTGCTTGGTTGCGGTTTCTTGCAGCCCCCCACACACAGGTACCTGCAAGTTTGCAGCATCTCTCTCTTCGCTATCCGTCAGGTCAGGCAAAATCGTAATCGCAAAGCCAACAATGATTTCCGCCTTCGCAAACGCCGAAAACGCCATTTTTTGCACAAAGTTTCTTGCAGGGTCTTGACTTTGCGCAGGGTACGGTCATTGATCCCAAGGTGGAATGGACGATTGCCCCGGAGAAGTTTCGTTCGAAGAGCCGGAATTGTCAGTTTGCGGGATGAAAGGTGCGCGGAAGAGCGATTGCGATTGTGGTGAGCGGGGAAGTCAGACATCAGCTCGGCACGTAGAATAATAACCTGCTCGATATTTCGCTAGAACACCAAACGGAGTGCCACATGCCGCAATTCAGCCCTTCAAGCACGATCGGCGTCAGTCTGCTGGCTGCGCTCGGCCTAATGGCAATTGCCGGTCAAGCACAGGAAATCAAGAAGCAACCCGTCGATGAGGTCAAGGCGCTCATCGATCAGCTCACACAAGTCGACCGCCAAGACACGGGGTATTCGGGTAGTGTTTCCGGCTCATCGTTTCTCCCGCTTGGTGAGAGCCAAACGGGCACGATGCTGCTCTTTCAAAAGCCCAACGACGCTTCCGAAGCTCTCAAGTCACTCGTCAAGCTCGGGACCAGGGCATTACCCAAGCTGCTCGAACACCTGAAAGACGACCGGCCGACGAAGATTGTAGTCAGGCATCAGGGTGGTCTTGGCGGATTGTTCATTATGCAAGACGAAGAGGAAAAGAAAAAGGAAGACAAGCAGAAAGGAGGCTTCGGGGGAGGCTTTGGAACCGTGGAAACGCAATATACCGTCATGGTAGGCGATTTGTGCTTTGTGGCGATTGGACAAATTGTAAACCGACACTACGCGGCGGTGAGTTACGTGCCAACGGCCATCATCAGTGTCACCTCGGTCCCCAAATCCAAAGCAGTCCGAGAGGAAGTCGTCCGCCTATGGAGCAATCTGACTCCTGAGAAGCACCGCGATTCGCTCGTTCGCGATCTCCTCGAAACTGACGATGAATACGTCAGGAATGGCGCTTCGTATCGGCTCGCGTATTACTATCCCGCGGCTTTGGAAACGGCTGCCCTCAAACAACTTGGCCGCCCGAGCTACTCTGTAATGGCAGTTTACGATCTTGTCCACGGCCCGCTCTATGCGGCCACCACGGCGAAGCAACGCAAGGCGCTAGTGGACGACTTCGTCGCCAAGAATGGCGAAATCGCGCGCGAGGGAATTCGCTCGTATCTGTTTGGAGATCTCAGTACGGTAGAGGCTGACGAGGAGGGCCGCCTAAGTCCGAAAATGGACAAACGCTACCCGACACGAGAATGCCTGATCGACGCCTTCGGTCTGCCACGCACCGTGAAAAGCAAGGACAAGCCAGCCGCTATACCACTCGACGACTCCACTCAGGCCCGCTTTGTGCAAACGCTGCATTACGACCGCGGTGACAAGCTCGACCAGACCCTCAGGGACCTATTGGCAAAAACAGACAACGACTACCTGGCCAAGGGCTGTCTCGATCGGCTCGTTGGCCGCGGTTACGATGCGGCGATTGAAGCCTATCTGAAGCGCCGCTTGCCTCTCCTGAAGGAAGACGAGCGAGAAGAACTGCGCCCCTACGAACCCAAGCTCGGCTGGACGCCGTTGCATGCAGCGGTGGATCTGGGCGTGCTCGAATTCGTCAACAAATCGATTAAGGACATGGTGCCCATCGACGCACGTGGACGGGATGGCCGCACGGCCCTTCATGTTGCCGCCGCCGCCGGTAAGGGAGCCGCCGTCCAAATGCTTCTCGACGCCAAGGCTGACCCGAACATCAAGGACGCGCAGGGTAGATTGCCAGTCCAGTTTGCAGCCCATGAGGATTACGCTGACGTCGTTCGGCTGCTTGTGGCGAAAAAGAGCGAGATTCCCGACGTTTTCGTCGCGGCGACGATCGGTGCCTCGGATCGCCTCACCGATTTGTTGAAGAAAAATGGGGATGCCGTGAAACTTAGGAACCATGATGGACTGACCCCGCTGCACGTTGCTGTTCGTGAAAGGCACCTCGAGGCCAGCCTAATCTTGATCGTCGGCGGTGCGGACGTGAAAGCCATTGACGATCCCAAGGGAAAATACCGGTTCCCCACTGGCTGGACGCCCTTGCACTATGCGGTTTTGGCGGGCAAAACCGCAATCGCAAAACTGCTGCTCGATAAGGGTGCCGACGTGAACACCGTGGACCAACGCGGCAAGCACACCCCCCTTCACTTGGCCGCGTTTGCCGGCAATGCGGAACTCGTAACGCTTTTGCTTGACCGTAAAGCCGATCGCAACATTAGAGATGCGGAAAAACGCACAGCGCTTGACCTGGCCAAGGAAAACAAGCACGTTTCCGTGATGCAGTTATTGGACAAATAATTCTGCCGGGTGATCCTCAAAAGCTTGTTGGGCAAGCTCAACCGCTTCGGCAATTGCCTCCTTGGAAACGGTACCGCGCCACTCGGCTGTGATCACGTCCCAAGACATTCCCTTGGCAACCTGTCTCAACTCCTGCGCCACTATGATCCGCGTGCCGAGGAAAGCGGGTGGGGAAGCATCGGCAAAATCAGGTGGTGTAGGGCTTGAATCCGCGACATAATCACGGTAAGATGGATAAAATGAGGCTGGCGCAGGCGTAACTAGCGATTAGGCGAGAAAAAAGCGAGTAAAAGGTGCTTATCGACTTCTCCGTGAAGAATTTCCGCTCATTCGGGGCGGAGCAAACGCTCAATTTGATCGCGAGCGGCAAGCTGCAAGATCACGAGGATCATTGCGTTCCCATCGCCGGGACTGGAAAAAACGTGCTGCGAGCCAGCGTCGTGTATGGAGCCAATGCGGCAGGCAAGTCGAACCTGGTACGCGCAATTCTGTTCGCACAGAGCATGATTCAGGGCGCAGGCTCATTGAAGAGAGTTGCACTTAGCCAGTTTCGGTTCTGCAAGACGAATACGCCATCAACACCATCGACGTTCGAGTTCCGGTTCCTCGTTAAGGAGCAGATCTTCGTTTACGGCTTCGCCATCACCCAAAAGGCGGTTATAGAAGAGTGGCTCGACGCAACCACGGAAAAAGGACGAGAGGCCAAGGTATTTGCGAGAAAAGAACAGGATTTTTCGATCGGAAACTTGAAGGCGTTTGGAAGTGCGGGAGAGGCTTCGGAGCAAGCGCTGAAAGCGCTGCAAGTCCTGAAACCTCGGCCAGATCAGCTCTTGCTTAATAAAGTGGTTGATCTTCCCCAATCAAGCCGTGGCGAGTTGCTCAACCGCGCCGCGTGGTGGTTCACTGAGAGTTTGACGGTCATTCAAGCCAATACGAGCTTTGGTCCTCTGCTTGAACTGTTGGACAAAGCGGCTGATTTTCGCCGTTTCGCTGGCGAGTTTTTGCGTAATGCCGGTACCGGAATTGACGATCTGCACATCGAGCAATCGGAAATCGCAGCCGAAAACATTCCAAAGCACCTGCTGGACGACTTGCAAGTCACCAAGGGTGGAGATGCAAGCATTGTTGTTGGCAGCCCAAGCGTGACCCTTCAGTTGGACTCCAACGACCCGACAAAGGTTGTGCGCCGGAATTTGGCTGCTCGGCATCGGGTGCGGGCCAATACTTACTCGATCCCGTTTCAGGATGAATCGGACGGAACGCAGCGCTGTTTGGATTTGCTACCCGCTCTTTTTCATCTCGCGACGAGCTCGAGGGTAATCGTCATCGACGAACTGGATCGAAGTTTGCATCCATTGCTTTGCCATGCATTCGTAAAATGCTTCGTCGATTCGTGCCCGGGGGCGTGCCAACAAATGATAGTGACCACGCACGAAACGCATCTTCTTGACCAGGAGTTGCTGCGCCGTGATGAAGTCTGGTTCGTGGAAAAGGATGCCAAGGAACAGACACAGCTTTACTCGCTGGTCGACATGAAAATCCGCAACGACATGCGCATCGAAAAGGGCTACCTGCAGGGTAGGTTTGGCGGCATTCCGTTCATCGGCGACACCCAAAAACTGATGGACATGGTCAAATGTCCGGCAGGCGGAAAAGCAAATGCGAAAAAAACGCCCGCTTGATCGAACGACTGATATTGTTCGCGACGCAAGCCTGATCGTGATCGCGTCGGAAGACAAATATGCCGTGCGCCAATACTTCGATTTTTTCCGGTCCACCAAGATCCAGTTCAAAGTCCTGGAGACTGACAACGGAAAATCCGCTCCTGAGCACGTGATGGCTCGCTTGAATGATTACATGAAGGAATACGACATTGGTGAAGGCGATCAGTTCTGGTTGGTGTGCGATTGCGACCACTGGATCAAAGGCGGCCACATTAAAAACCTGGTGTCGGTTCTCCAGCGATGCGGGCAAAAAGACATCAACGTCGCCTTGAGCAATCCCTGCTTTGATTTGTGGCTTCTCTTGCATTTTGCCGAGTTTCCACAAGACCAGAAACTGACCTGCACGGAGGTTGGCAAGATGATCCGACTTGCGGTGGGTGCGTTTGACAAAACCAAGATCTACCGTTTGCCGATTGACCACAGCGTGGTGAGATCGGCTGTGAAGCGCTCCAGTGACAATCAGCCGACGGCTGGCAAAATCCCCGATCGGCCGCAAACCATGGTCCATCGCATCATTGAGCAGCTGTTTGAGCGGGGAATCATTGCGGTAGAGGCATGACGATGGGGACCTGCAATGCTTGCTCACGCCGGCCACGCCCGCATCGCCATCTCCGCAACCCGGCGTAATGCTTCCCGGCTCGCTCCACCTTGAGCCTCGACCGCCATCCCCCGAATCACCGTCACCACAAAACGCGCCAAATCGGCCGGATCGCTGCCCTGCGGCAAGTCGCCCGTCGCTTTCGCCTGCTCGAGGCGTTCGCGCAACGCCGTCTCGACCGCGGCCCGCCGCGCGATTAACTCCCGCCGAACCGGCTCAGCAGCCTTGCCGCAGGCCAGCGCGCCCTGCACCATCAGACATCCCGGCGGATTGCGCGGATTGGTCAAGAGCTCAGCGGTCCCAAGAAGCAGCCGTTCAACCACCGCTCGCGCTGTCGGTTCGTTCAACGCCTCACGGATATGACCCGCCGACACCGCGGCATACCGGTCCAGCGCCTTGCGAAACAACGCTTCCTTGTTGCCAAACGCCGCATAAAGACTCGGCCGGTTGATGCCCATGGCCCTGGTCAGATCCGGCAACGACGCACCCTCATAGCCCTTGCGCCAAAAAACCTTCAGCGCACGGTCCAGTGCCTTGTTGACGTCAAACTCGCGGGGCCGTCCAATCGCCACGGTGCCACTCTCCTTGATTTGTACCTATTGATACAATAAAGCGCTTGACATCCCTTGTCCATGCCGATATTATATACCCATCGGTACACAAGTCGCCGTGAGAAACCCGCAAACAGGAGCAAGAATCATGAAAAAGCTCGAAGGCAAAGTCGCAGTCGTGACCGGCGCATCCAAGGGCATCGGCGCCTCGATCGCCAAGCATCTGGCCGCCGAGGGCGCGGCTGTTGTCGTCAATTACGCCTCCAGCAAGGAAGGCGCCGAGCGCGTCGTCGCCGAGATCGCCGGCAAGGGCGGCAAGGCGATTGCCGTGCACGCCGACGTCGCGAAAAAGGCGGACATCGGCCGTCTGTTTGCCGAGACGAAGAAGGCATTCGGCAAGCTCGACATCCTGGTCAATAACGCCGGCATTTATGATTTCAAGCCCCTCGAAGCGATCACGGAGGAGCATTTCCACAAGCAGTTCAATCTCAATGTGCTCGGCCTGATCCTGGCGTCGCAGGAAGCGGTCAAGCACTTCGGCCCCGGCGGCGGCAGCATCATCAACATCAGCTCGATCGTCAGCACCTATTCGCAACCCAACGGCGCCGTCTACTGCGCCACCAAGGCGGCCGTCGATGCGGTGACCAGGTCGTTGGCCAAGGAATTGGGGGCGCGCAAAATCCGGGTCAATTCCATCAATCCGGGCCTGGTGGATACCGAGGGCGTGCAGACGGCCGGCTTTTCCGAAGGCGATTTCCGCAAGCAGATTGAAGCGCAAACTCCGCTTGGCCGCATCGGCCAACCCCAGGACATCGGGCCCGCCGCGGTCTTCCTCGCCTCGGCGGATTCGGCGTGGATCACGGGCGAGACGCTATACATCTCGGGCGGGCTGCGGTGATTCCTGCTGAAATTGAATCACGAAAGCACGAAAGACGAAAACGCGAAAAAGGAAAGCCTTTCGTGTTTTCGACTTTCGTGCTTTCGTGATTCACATTAAGTCAGTGCACATTAAACGGCCGCCAAAGCCGCGACCGTGGCCTGACCAGGCGTTCGACGACGTGCGGTGTCTTGCGGCGTACAAACGCGGCGAGTTGCACTGCTCCGAGCGGCAACCACCAATTCGGGCTCAGCCCCAATTGCACGGCCGCCTTGATCGGCGTTGAGCCGTGGTGCCTACCGAGGCCATGATAGCGAAGGCGACGCGCGATTTCCATTGGGTGCCGTAGGTAGTAACGCAGCGGCCAACCGGCACCCACCCCCCAACACCACAGCACCGCCCGCTCCAACCATGGCGCCGGCCGCGCTGGCGTGATTTCGCAGCGGCATCCTAACAGCGTGTCGGCCAATCCCAGGACAGCAATCACCCATGCCGTATGATGTTTGCGTCCCCATAAGCAATAATCCCAATCGAAATCCGCTGGCAGCGATGCTAGGCAGACTCCGATGTCGCAAAGCCACAGCGGCCTCGCCATGCCATGTCGCGCCAGATGCAGGCACAACAATCGCAATTGATCCTCGGCACCGAGCACCCGGACGGCCATGTCGTCCAGCGTTGCCAACCGTGAGCGCTGCAAAACCTCTTGCCACGATCGATCCGCCAGATCGGGTACATCGGCGTGCAGATCGACCGGGCAAGGCAGCGGCGCGTCGGACAACGCCGCCGCCGCGCTGGGGAGTTGAGCAGACGCCACGCATAAATCGACGTCGCAACTGGGCCGCAGGCCAGGCTCAGGGTAAAGCCGGGCCGACGACCAACCTTTGATCACAATCGGCTCGACCCCGGCCGCTCGCAGCCGCGCCAGCAGCAGGGCAATCGCCTTGTCCCGATCGATGGCTTGCAAGGTTTGCAGGCGGTAGTGTTGGCGCAATTCCTTGGCGGCCGTCGAAGTGTTCAACGGGGTGTCGCGAACCCGCCACCAGCCCAAACCCCCTGCGCCGGTGAATGCCAGCAGCCCGGCCGCTGCGTCCAAAGTCTCAGCCTCAATGGGCGCCGGCGATGGCCGCCAGGCGCCAGCCAGCATTGCCGCCACGGCCTGACCGCGTGCCAATGTTTCACTGCTCCCATCCATGTCCCCCACCTCCTCGTTCCCATCCCTCGTTCCCAAACTCCTGTTTGGGAACGCCTGCTTTCCAAACTCCTGTTTGGTCGCGGCTCCAACCCTCCTATCACTTCGTGGCAGCAAACAGGAGTTTGCACAACGTGCGTTCCCAAACAGGAGTTTGGGAACGAGAGCGAACGAGAGCGATGCCGCAAAGCTCCTGGTTCGTGTTACGCGCAGATGCCCGCGCCCTGCGAGAGCCCGCCGCAAATCAGGCCGGCGCAGCACGTGCCGCGTTGGCCCGCCGCGGTGGCCAGACAACTTTGGCCACTTGTTCTGCAGGGCGGAGCTGGTGCTGTCGGCGCACGCGGAGTAACCGTAGTCGTGGTCGTGGACGACGACGCAGAGGACGGCACCACAATCGTCGGCGCAATGACGACGGAAGCACCGCTCGACTGCGACGGGGGTGGCGGGGGTGGCGGGGGAGGCGGATCGGAAGCGACCTGGGCGACCGCCTTGGTGGCAATGGTCATAACGATCGGCAAAGCCGCGGCGGCCATGGCCAGTTGCTTGAGCGCTTCGCGGCGCGAGATTCTGCTGGCCGCGGGCAATGGCGGAGGCGCCGCGTCCAGCAAATGCCGGCGTCCCAATTGCTCCAATGCCAGGCCGACGACCTGGGCCGCCTGGGCGATGCCCATCTCCTGGGCGACAATCCGCGTCAGCTCTTCCACGCTGGTATTGCCGTCGCAGTGTCGCCAGACCAACGCCGCGGTGGCGTTCAGGCAGTGCCCCTTGTGACGCTGGTGGTCATAGAGCAGCGTTTCGTCGAGGAGCTCGCGGATGGTAATTTGCTCGCGTCGCGCTCGGTAAAACATGGCCGACTTTCTCCCTGGGTTGGGCCGCGTGATGTCGTTTGGCGCTCGAGCGTCGTCAGCAGGTGCTGAGCCGTTTCCTCGGCGTCGCCGCGCGTGCTTTTCAACGTCAGCGCCGAATCCACCGCCGTTTGCAAGACGCGCAAAGATCCATCGGGGTCGACTTGCGCGGGCAAGGTATTCTCCAGCAGCGCGAGAATCGCCTGTCCCGGCGTCATTGGCCGTGGCCGCCAATCGCCACGGGGGACATATTTCGTGACCGCCACCAAACCCACCGGCAGCGCTTCGACTCCGGCCTGGCTGCCAAATTCTTGCGGATCATGCCGTCCCGCGGGCAGACCGTCCTCTCGCCGGATCGACAGCGGCCTAGCGAACGGGTGCACGAGTCCCCGGTCATCCAGCACGGCAAACTCATCGGAGTAATAAGAGGCGCCGGCGCGAAGGAGCGCGGCCACCAGCGTGCTCTTGCCGGTGCCGCTTGCCCCCGGAATCAGAATGGCCCTGCCCCGCCAGCCGACCACGCCGGCATGGATGAATACACGGTTGGAGGCGAATTCTCCGACATAAAGGTGCATTTGCGATTCGAGGCTGTGCAGCACCACTTCGAGGTCCATCGACCGAGCGTGCAAGGTGAAGCCGCCGTAAAGCAGATGAAAATGTTTCACCCGCGCATCCGGCCCCGGCCCGCCGACGCGCAGCGAGAAGAGGTGATCGACCAGCTGCGAAAAACACGGCTCCCAACCGGGCGGCAGCAGTTGCCGCACGCGGCCAAGGATAGCCGGCTCATTGGTGCGCACGCCGATTCTTCGCCCGTAGGCATGCATGCTGATCCCATCCGCCCAAACTAGGCGGTCGAGCTTTTGCATTCACAATGACGAATGGACATAACGCGGCAGCAATTGGTGGGTCATCGGCAAGCCTCCATGCAATGCGAACGCTGGTTGCACAAATTATATAGCAATGACAGAAGATGGGGGAATAGGAAACTCGATATTTCGTCCCCTTCTCTCGTTCCCAAACTCCTCTCGTTCCCAAACTCCTGTTTGGGAACGCACGACTTCCAAACTCCTGTTTGGCGACAGGCTAGAACGACGGTATGCTTATTGATAGATATCGTGAGAGACTGGGAGTGATCGGCGGCTGCGGCCACGACCAAACAGGAGTTTGGAAGAAGGTCGTTCCCAAACCGGAGTTTGGGAACGAGGGCGTAACGCGGGCCATTTGTTATGATAACCACCATGATTGACACCCGCCGCCGGGAGCGTCCCGGTTTCAATTTGAGCGAGCTGCTGGTCGTTGTCGCCATCGTGGCGGTGCTTCTGGCCATGATCATTCCCGCCATTGTGCACATTCGCGGGGCCGCCGATCGGGCTGCCTGTCAAAACAACCTGCATCAATTGGTCGTCGCGGTTCACCAGCATCACGACGAGCGTGGCATGATGCCGTCTTACGCCAGCAATCCGGGCGGCTTCGGCGTCGGCTGCTGGTTCTACTCGCTGCTGCCTTATGTGGAACAATTTCAACCGCAGCCTTCGTCCATGCATGGCTCGCTGGTGGGCGGCAAGGAGTTCTACGCGGTTTTGAGCTGTCCCTCGGACCCGTCGGCCAACCTTGACGCGAAACTGAGCAAGACCAGCTACCTGGCCAACTGGTACGCATTCACCAACACGCCCCAGGGTTGCGTGGTGCCGCCGGTGTCGTTTGCCAGTTTGACCAACGGCCTGTCCAACGTGGTGCTGTTTGCCGAGGGCTACAGCGTTTGCCAAACGAATCCGCGGCCGTCAATGGAATCGCCCTGGTATCACAATTTCGGCGTCACTCAGGAGGACTTGCCGAGCGACGATCCAAAATACCTGCCGGCGGATTACACGATGTTCCAGGTCCAGCCCAGCTTGGAGCCGGGGCCTGGCGGCTGTGATCCCTGGCGGACCCAAACGCCGCACAGCGTCATGCACGCCGCCGTCGCCGACGGCAGTGTGCGCGTGGTGCAGCCGGGCATTGACCCTCTGAACTGGAAAAAAGCTCTCAAGCCGCGGACTGGGGATTTGCCTGACGATTGGTGAAGCTGGGCGAAATGGGTTTGCAAGTGCCGAATTTGCCTGATATGCTTGTGGGAAGCAAGGAGGCTCCAAAAAAAGGGGTCAGGCACCGTTGCCGGACCGGCCCGAAGGGTGCTTCGCACAACGGTGCCTGACCCCTTTTTTTGGAGCCTCCTAAGACCCATGCGCAGAAACTGCGTAGCCGCCTGTTTTGGCGGCAGATCTCGGAGAATGTCATGAACGTTGTGCGAAATATCATCATGGTTGTCTGCGCCGGCGGCGCCGCGATCTCGGCCGGGCTTTTGAGTCTTCTGCTGGTGCCGGCGGGCTCGCAGGGCCCTGGCAACACACCGCCGACGCCCGGCACGGCCCCCTTCGCAGGCGCCCAGCTTGCTTTTGGCAGCGCCAATAACGTTATCGCTCCCACGGGCACTCCCACCCCCACGACGCCCAGCGAAGTCCTGGGCGGCGTGCAAAGTTATGAAAGCAGCCTGCCGTCTAACTTTGTTAATAACGATGCCTTGCTGAGCGCCGCCTTGCTGCAATCGTTTGTCGACGATCTACGCCAAGCCGCGGGACTGCCCACGCTGGCCTACGACCCGCAGCTCGGCACCGTGGCTGCCGCCCTCATCGCCGACACCATCGCCAGCGGTAATCCCTTTCCTCAACAAGGTGCGCTCAATTCGGCCAATCAAACACCCATCCAGCAGGTCAAGGCGCAGTTCCCGAGCAACACCGCCACCTATGTCAGCGCCATTGTGGTGATTTCCGACGTCGGCAACGCCACCAACGCCGCCTACCCGCAGTTCGGGCTTACCAACGCGGCACTTGACTTGCTGCAGGACCCCAACAGCATCCTGTTCAATGCGGGTTGGACGCACTACGGACTGGCCGTGGAAACGACCCCGGCGGTCCCGGGGGTTAGCAACGCCCGGCAATACGTGGTCATCTTCTTTGCCAAGGAAACTTAATTGCAACTATGCCAATTGTCGTAGCCTGTCCTGGTTGTGGCACGCAGCTGCGGGTGCGCGAATCGCATCTCGGCAAGTCGATCCAATGTCCGAAATGCGCACAGGTGCTGCGACCCGAGATGCCGGCAAACCTGCCCGAGGAGGCCGTGCCCGAGGTGCAGCCGACGGAGCTTTTGCCCGAGGAAGAGGATGCCGGCGACCGGGCCAGGTTACGGCGGCGCAGGCAGGGCGAGGATGAGGTCGAGGAGGAAGTTGAGGAAGTAGACGAGGATGGCGAACCGGTGAAACGGCGGCGCAGGCGCCGCAAGTCGGCCTACGCACCGTGTCCCGGCTGCGGCTCCCGCCGTGCCGCCCGCGTGATGTGGACCTTCTGGGGCAGCTTTTATGGGCCGGCGATGTTCACGCACGTCCGCTGCCCCGATTGCGGCACCACCTTCAACGGTAACTCTGGGCGATCCAATCTTATCCCGGCCATCCTCTTCGTGATGGTGCCTTTGCTCCTGCTTTTTGCTATTTGCGGCGGAATGGGGTTGTGGTTTTGGTATAATTCCCCCGGGAAAACAACTCCGCGCCGCGGCGAGGCCGTCCAACTACCGGCCTGGCATGCGCGAGCGAACCTTGATCTTCACTGGAGGACACCCTCATGAGCCGATTTGCCATCTGGACCGTGGTCCTTGCTCTGGCTGCTCACGGCACTAACGCCGGCGGCCAGCAGAAAAAGGAAGCCCTCAAGCCGATCGAGGTCGAGGTCAAATTCGCCGACGGCAGCACCGTGCGCATGATGCTCGTGCAGGATACGATCGACGTGGTCACCAAATTCGGCAAGCTCAATGTCCCCCTGGCCAACATCCGCGGCATCGACCTTGGCGTGCATTTGCCCGAAGGCATGGAGCAGAAAATCGAGGAATGCATCAAAAAGCTCGGCAGCGACAAGTTCAAGGAACGCGACGTGGCCATGAACGAGCTGCTCGACATGGGCGCCCGGGCCTATCCCAGCCTGAACCGGGCCGTCAATTCCGGCGATCTCGAGCTGCAGCAGCGCATTCAGGGCGTCCTCGCCAAGATCAAGGCCAAGGTCCCCGAGAACATGCTGCGGCTTTCCGCCGACGACCGCATCAGCACCACCGAGTTCCCCATCGTCGGCAAGATCGTGTCGCCGGCGATCAAGGCCAAGACGCAATACTTCGGCGATCTCGAATTGAAGCTCGCGGAGCTGCGCAGCATCGCTTGGGTGGCGGCCAACCTCGACACCGAGGTGAGCATCGAGGCCGCCAAGTTTGCGGTCAAGGACCAGTGGCTCGACACGGGCATCACGCTCGACGGCAACTCTGGCCTGACCGTGGTGGCCTCGGGCGAAATCGACCTGCTCAACGACGGCAGCGGCGATTTCACCAACGGCCCCAGCGGCTCCAAGACCGTGCGCCGGGCGCCGAGCATGCGCTTGCCCGGCTCGCTGGTCGGCAAAATCGGCGACGCCGGCCAGGTCTTCGTGGTCGGGGATCGCTATACGGCGATGACCGCGCCGGCCGGCAAGCTTTTTCTCAGCATCACGCCGTCGCCGATCAACAACGGCCAGATGCCCAGCGGCGCGTTCAAGGCCGTGATCCGCGTGGGCTTTTCGTTCAGCGGGCAGCAGAATTGACGAATGTCGCATAACAACCCGAAGCGCCAGCGAGGGAAAATGCAAGCCCTCGCTGGCGCATCGGGTTAGTGTGGTGAAATTTTTGTTGCGGAACTTCTCTGCCCCGCCGGTGTCAAATCCTTAACCGGCACACGTACTGTGTTCACTTCCCCACCGGTTGGACATTCGTTCCCTTTTTGCTCAAGGAGAAATTCCATGCGCTCCAGTCTGTTACCGCTTGGCGCCCTGTTGTCCGCATCCTGCATTTTGTGTGCGTTGACCGGCGCCGACGGCGCGGGCAAAGACCAACCGCCCCCGCTCAATCCCAAAGGTGAACTCAAGGGATTCAAGGCCGGCGAGGCAGAGCGTTACGTGGTTTGGCACGGCAAGGGCAGCTGGCACGTGCGCACGACCACGGCGAGGGTGCTCCATCAATTCACCGGCAAAATTCGCGTCGAAGGCGGCACCATCACCAGCGTCGAGGCGCACGACGCGGAGTTCAAAGCCAGGTTCGGCGAATGGTGGAAACTGCACGAGAAACGCCATGAAATCAACATCGATTTCTTGACGGACAGGGGCGTGGACGGCATCAACTTCCAGGTGAGCAAGGAAGCAAAAATGATTTATTTCAACCTGCACATCGACGGCAAGCACCACAAGAACAGGATCTTTATTGGGCGGGAGGGACAGCATCCGGAAATGGATCCGTTTGCGCTGCCGGCGCATCCGTAAAGTGGATGGATAAGTCAGAATCACGACAGCACGAAAGACGAAAACACGAAAGAGGCACACTCGATTGCTTTTTCGTGTTTTTGCCTTTCGTGATTTCGTGATTTTTCCTTGCTCAATGCCGCAAACGCTTGGCTAACAGGCTACGACTTCAAGGTCCATATTCTCATGCACGACGACTCATCCTTGAGCTGCGCCGATCGAATCTGGGGAATATCAAGCCGGGTTTGGTCTCCAAGAGCCAAAGGCGCAACCCGTGGGAGCTTCTTTGGCGGCAGCGCGGGTTCAACCGGCGCCGCCGGCGGACCAAAAGGCGGCAGGCCCTTCATCACGTTGTCTTGCGTCTTTCGTATCAAATCCAAGGCAGGGTTTCCCAACTTCACCGGGACAGCGTTGGGCGACTGGGGTTCGGCTTTCTGTTCCCTGACGGAAAGATCTCCAAAGATAACCCGATAGTTTGACGCTGCGGCCGGTTTATACCAGAATACCGCGGTGGTCGCGTCGTTGAATTTGACGCCCTTGCCGGCATAGCGAGCATTCGATTCCGCCGGCAGAGTGCTGGCAAAGAAGTATCCCGACACCAAAGTCGTGGTCTTCTTTTCATAGACTGCCTCGGGCTCATCGAGATTTCTTGGGCGTAACCGCCCGCCCGCTCACCGCTACGCAGCCATTGCAAAGTACGCTTCCCCGGCCACAAGTTCGCGATTTGGATAGAGGCGGGCTATTTCTCGATCTATGCGGTATTGTTGAAATTGGCTCCATTGGTTGCAGGTCCAAACGCTGCGAACATCCAGCATTGCTTGGGCACCCGCCATTGTCCAGTGCATACCTGCCCGCTCCATCCTGTCTTTAATCAGGTGACGGCAAGCCCCCTCAATGATCCCACGGGCTATCGGGTAGCCCTGACGCAAATACTCGTCGTAACGCATACGCTGCCGGTTGGTGTGCAAATAATTGGTGATCCGCGCCAACGCTTTCTTTTTGGCCCCCTTTAGTCCCTTGACTTTGCCGTAGCGACGCAGGGTTCTGATCACCTTGTCGACCTTGCCTTCCAGCACTTCCGTGATCCAGTGCCGCACCGACGGCAGCACCTCCTTACCTTTGACGCCGTAGAGCAGTTTCGCAGCGGCCCACAGCCGTGGCGTGACATGCAATAAATCTAAAATTTGCACCAAGTTCTCCTCGGGCAGATACTTCACGCAGGCTTCCCAGAGTGCTTTCTGGCCATCGCATAGGCTAACCGACGGCCGCTTCAGTTTTGCATTGCGTTGCGGGAATTCCCACCACAACCACCCGAATACGACATCAATGCTGCTTTTGGGCTGCGCCCCTTCCAGAGGCAAACTGGCCCAGATCCGCTTGTGACACGGCTCGGGGCGCGGCGGAGCTTCGTAATCAGGATCACGGAACAGCGCGGCCACCACGTCCGCGGCAGTGCGCACGTAGGGGTCGATCGTGTACACCGCACCGACCGTAGCCATCTTTTTTTGATTGGCACGCTGGCCTTCCGGACGCTCGCCGCCGCACATAGTCGGCGTTCCTTGGCCCCGCATGACAATTCCTTTCTGGTCCGCCGACACCACCACAATCGCGCCCTCCTCCGCTGCGGGCGGAGTTCCGAGCAAATCGCGAAATTCGCCAACGTCCCGCGCCATTTGCCGGTTCATGCCTTCCAAGCTGTCCACCGGTTGGCGGAGCTTGAGCATCCGCTCGATGGTCTCGCTCACTTTGCCGAAGGCTTGCTCCACGGCCAACGATTGATCCCAGTCCTGCAGCAAATAGGAATAGACACCGTCCGGCAATTGCAGGCGATTGTCCAAAGGTACGAATTCCAACGCTTGCCCTTCGCGGCTGCCGTAGACCGTTCTGGGCAGCACGAATTCACCGAAAATCGATACATAGCGGCGGCAATGCAACTTCTCCAAGCGGTGGATGTCCTGACCGTCGGGCAGGGTGATTTGCTCGCCGAGATCGCCCGTACCATGTCTGTCGAAAAACGCCCGCAGGGCTTGGTGACCGGCTTTTAGCAATAATTCCCAGAGCCCCCCTTCCACTTGATGAACGGGCGTCTCATCGGCCAGCGCTTGGGCCAGCAAGTCAACGATCTGTGGAACGACATTTTGCGTCAATTCCAGCTTGAGAACCGTCAGTGAATCTGCCATGCTCATGAGTCAGGCCTCCTTGCGGTAGGTTCGTACAGCTGCACAGCTGCAAACCTATCCGCGGGAGGCCGTTTTGGCTAGACTGTCAAGACCGCAATGCCTTTGGGCATAACACGTTACGCATACGCGGATGGGCGGTTACGCCCCAAAGATTTTGCCTTCCGCTACGTTTCGCTCATCCTTGGGCAGCCGCCCACACTTAGCGTTGACGTGAAGGACCGTGACAAAGATATTGATGCACTAAAAAGCAAACTGGCCCAGGAAGCGAAATAAGGCTTCGAACCAGTTCATCTTGTCGGCGTGGGAATGCCCTTCAAGAAAGAATGGCCGCGGCAAGAGATAGGTTGGTCATCATTTGCCTTCGGGCATGAATGGGTTTTCAGTCGAAGCGTCTGGCGTCGGTGCCGTGCCATTCGTATCATTCGGCGGTGTGCCGCCAAACAGCTTGTTACACAAAACCCGCCCGGTCCGGTCGATGATGCCGTGCTTCACCAGGAACTCGATGTGTTCGTGGGGCGTCATCCGTGTCTCACGGAGAGCCTTAAGCCCTTCTTCTGCCAATTCACGTGGGGAAGGATATCTGTTCATAATGTCCAGTTTGGCCGTAAAACGTGGCCAAGGCAATCCCAGTCGTTGGTGCTGGCTACCGCAAAGACTCCAGCGGCTTCAACCGCATCGCCGACAGCGCGGGGACCAATCCGCCTACCGCCCCCATGCTCAAGGTCACCAGCAAGCCATAGCCAAGCGTCTTGGCGTCCACGACCAGGCGAAAGATGACGCCTTTGCCGCCGCCGCCCTGGCCGCTGCTGACGATGCTGGTCGCCGTGAGCCCGTCGCTGAAATAGCCGAGCGCACAGCCCAGGATCCCGCCCACAAAGGCGATCACCAACGATTCGATCAAGAACGACACCAGAATCTGCCACCGGCTGAAACCGAGCAGACGCATCACGCCGATGTCCTTGGCGCGCTGGCTGATGGCGGCGAACATGGTGTTCATGACTCCCAGCATGCCGCCGATTGCCATGATGACCGTGACGAAAATGATCATGTAGAGAAACTGTTCATTGGTGGCGCTCAGCTTGGCGAAATACTCGGTTTCCGGCAGCGCCGCCAGGGCGACTTGCTTGAATTCCTTCATCTCCTTGGCCACCTTGCGAGCGGTGGCCCGGTTGGGAGTGGCAATGACATAGCTGCTGTAGGAATTCCGCCTGCCGAACATCTCCTGCAAAATGGAGTCCCGGCACCACACCTCCGTGGCGAAGCTCGAGTTGGCCGACGACATGATGCCCACGACGACCCACTTGCGGCCGCCGATGAGCAGGATTTCACCGCACTGGACCGGTCCGCCAGGGCGATCATGGCCCAGTTCCCCGGCAATGCCGGCGCCGAGCACCACTTCAATCGCGCGGTCGTCGGGCGCGGCGGCGGCAGCGGCGGCACCGCCCAGGGCCCCCACGGCCGTTTCGTCGTACTTCTTGTTGGCGCTCGCCTTGACAGCCTGGATGCCCTCCTGCGAAAACAACCTGCCGTCTTGAAGTTCGATGCCGTGCACCGCCATGGCGACCGCGCCGTCGTGCAGGCCGCGCATCTGCACCAGGCGGCGCACCTTGCCGCCGGGCGGTGCGTTGGCAATCGCCTGGCTGGCGATGACGAAAACCTCCTTGGTGGCCAGGTAGGTGCCCTTGTCGTTGCGGAGAATCATCTCGCGCACGTCGCTGGGCAGCAACTCGACCTCGGCGCCGGGCGGCAAGTTGCTGAAGGATTCATCGGTGGAGCCGTCCTGCAGCACCATGACGTTTCCGGGCCGGCCGCTGCTTTCCGTCAGCCGATACATGCCGGCCACGAAAGCGAGCATGGTGACCAACAGGCCAATGACCACGGTGAAGGCCACCGAGGTGACGACTGTGTTTTTCCAGCGCACCATCATGTTGCGCAGATTGTAACTCAACGGCACGTTGGGACCGGGGATCAGCCGATAGACCACGGCGGCCAACGTCACGGCGAGCGAGGCCGCCACCACAATGGCCAGGCCTAGAGCCAGCAATCCGAAAATCGCCAGGATGCTATACAAAGCGATGGTTTGAAGCATTGCAATCAAGCCACTTTCGAGAAAACTTCCGACACCTTAACCGACCGCGCCGTCCAGGCCGGCAAGAAGCTGCCTAGCAGCCCCGTGCCCGCGCCGATGGCGAAGCCCCACGCCACGGCGTCGTAAGGCACGCCAAACGCCGGGAAAAAGGCGATGGGGAACGCAATGCCGCCGAAGACGCCGTTGATGACGATCAGCCCCACCAGCGTGGCTACCCCTCCGCTGAGCGCGCCGACCAGCACCGCTTCGCCCAGCACCATGATCTGGATCAGCACCGGGCGGAAGCCCAGCACCTTGAGGACGGCCATCTCGCTGCGCCGTTCGCGCACGCTGATGGCGATGGCGTTGGAAATCACCAAGGTCATGCAAATGAAGATGGCCGGCACCAGCAGCCACTTGATGCCGAAGAGCATATCGCGGTAGGCATCGAGAAACGAGGCAATGCCCGACGATGCCGTCTCGCATTTCACGGGCCGATCGGAAAATTTCGGCGAGTTCTCAATGATCCAGGCCACCTTGGCCACAGCGTCCTTGTCGCGCATGCGCAGCCAAACCAGGTTCAGCTGGCGATTTTCGAGGACATGGTGCGTTTTGGTTTGCGTGTAGAACGTGTCGAAGCTGTGCCGGAAATACTCCTCGTTCATGATGCCCATCATGCTGTAGCGCGAGCGGGGGACCTCGCCGATGCAGGTGAATTCCAGATCGATTCCCGCGTAATTCATACTCTTGAGCTTGAACTTGTCGCCCTTGCGCAGCTTGAGCGTCTCCATCCGTTCCCTGCCCAGCAGCACGTTTTGCGGGCTGCTCTTGAGCTCGGCCACGACCGCGTCGGGCAGGTCTTCCAGGTCGTCCATCATCGGTTTGATGTGCTCGGGCTTCATGCAAAACATGAACACCATATTTTCCCGAGTCATTTCCTTGCCGTCGGTGGTGCCGCCGTAGAACGACCAGGTCATGAAGTCGCCCTTTTTGACGTAGGGTTTCAGCTCTTCCAGAAAATCGGGGCATTCCGGGTCGAGATAGAAGGCGTGCGACATCGGCATCTGGCTCGGCAGCAGCCAGCGCTCGCTGATGATGAGTTTAATGTCGTGGCTTTGCTCCTCCATCGACTGGTCGATGAAAGACACCACCGTCCAGATCATGGTGATCATGAGAGCGAACACCGCGATGGCTATGGCGGTCAAGCTGGTGCGCAGCTTGTTGCGGCGGAGGTTTTTGACGATGAGCAGAGCGATTTTGGGAATCAGCAGCAGCACGAGCGCGGCGGCGGCGAGGACGGCGATGCTGAAGGACAGGGTGATAATGGTCAGCAGCGACATGGGGTATAATCTCGTGGTGTCACTCAAGGCCCTGGGCGGGGCCACGCGGGCGCTCCAGTGGTATTACATGGAATTTGGCTGTCGGCGGGAAGGCTTTTCTCGGGCGGTATTTCGCACCAACCACATTTGCCGGTCCGTGGTGATCCATGCCAAAATGCGTTGCGTTGCAGACCCCCACACGGCACTGGTGGAGAATGAGCAGCGGTTAAGGCAGGCAGTGAGGCAGATTGGGCGGTGCTTGCGCGGGGAGATGTCAGAGTAGCTGAAAAGGCTTTGCTAGGCGAACTGTCGTTTGATACAGTTGAATCATGAGCGATACAATTCTAACAATTGAACAAGCTGCCCAATGCCTCCCTGACGTGGTGGAGCGGGTGCATTCGACCGGCAAAGCCGCGCTGCTTATGAAAGCTGGCCAGCCGGTTGCTCGCATCGTGCCTGTTGCGCCACTCGGCAACAATGCCGATGATCTCATTGCTTTATTGCGTCAGTGGCGCAATAAGTATCCTGAGCCAGATGACGGGTTCGCGGATGCAATCGAGGAAAGCCGCCAGGCGGTCCAACCGGCACACGACCCATGGGAGTGATTTTGGATTCGTCTGTCCTGATCGCTTATGAGCGGAGGCGTTTTGATTTGGAACGTCTCCTTGCGGATCAACCCTTTCACGTGCAATCGCAGCCATCACGGCAGCGGAACTCGTAATTGGAGTGGAGAGAGCGGACACGCCTGCGCGTCGTGCCAGGCGGGAAGAGCTTGTCAACGACATCTTCGCTACCGTGCATATTTTTCCATTCGAGTTAGCCCAAGCACGGCTTTTTGCGATTCACTTTGCTGAATTGGCTGGGCGCGGAGAAAAAATAGGCGAGCGTGACCTGCAAATCGCCGCGACGGCGTTGAGCTTTGATTTTGAAGTGGCAACGCTAAACACCCGCGAGTTTCAGAGGGTACAAGGGTTAAAGTTGTTAGATGTCGCGAAGTACGTAATTGCTTAATGACGACGACCGAAGCCTTCCGTTCAAGTGAAACAGCTGCAAATCCACATTACCAAGTAAACCACACCTGTGGTCGCGATTGCTGCTACGCCTGAAAGACAGAGAATTCCCGGAATGAGCCCTGGCATCGGGCGCGGGCCAAAGCGAATCCATACCAACAGGGTTGCACAAGAAGTCAATAACCCACCCACCGGGCCACTCGCGCGAGCCGCCTGTATTGGCGCAGCAAGACACACGAAAAGCAGTAGAACTGCCAAGCAGAACCCTACGAGGGTTAGCAACTCCTCCTTTACACGAGACGGTTCAGGCGCCTTGACGGCAAATCCGCTCCGACAAGTCGTGGTTGGCATTTGTGCATTTTCGATAGTCTGCATCTCCGTGTGCAGATTCGCAACCGGCCCACGGAGTGTGCCTACTACTTTAGGCTAAACGGGTGCTTCGGCAGGCGCGCTCACGACCGCAGGAACTTGCTCCACCGCCGCTTCAACCTTGGGCTCGCTTTTCACCTTCCCATCCTTCAACTTCCCCAAGTTCTCGAACAAATGCGCCAGCGACGCCGTCAGCTTGCGGAAATCCTCCAAGTGCACGCTTTCATTCGGCGCATGGGCATTGGTCCTGGGATCTTCTATGCCGAACAGCAGTGCCGGCGCTCCGCCGAACAGCTCCGCCAGCGGACCGACAAAGCCGATCGCGCCGCCGCAGCCGATGGTGGCGGCCTTGCAGCCGAAACCCGATTTCATCGCCTTGGTCGCCGCTTCAAACGCGGGGCCCTCTGGGTCGGTCATCCACCACTTGCAACTGCCGTGCTGCTTCACCGTCACCTTGACGCCCCAAGGCGGATCCTTGGTCAGGAACTCCGTCAACTGCTTCAGCACTTCGGCCGGATCCTGATCGGGCACAATCCGGCAGCTGACAATCGCCGATGCCTTGGGCAACACCTGGTTCGAAGCCCCCTTGATCGAGCTGGCCTCCTGGGCGATGATGGTCGCCGAGGGCAGCCGCCAGGTCTGTTCGTAGGGATGCACTTTTTTCATGCCGGCAAACTCCACGCCCGGCAGCACGCCCAGGTCTTGCCGGAAGGTCGCCTCGTCGCCTGGCAGCCGCTTGAAGGCGTTGCGTTCCTTCATGGTCAGCTTGCGGATCTTGTCGTAAAAACCGGGAATCGGCAGCTTGCCGTTCTTCCAGTACAGCCGGGCCAGGATCACGTTCAGCGCCATGGCCGCGTCGGCGAGCAAACCGCCGGCGGCCCCGCTGTGGACAGGTTTGGTGCCGCTTTCAACTTCGACCACCACGCCGACGATGCCGCGCAGCGAGTAGGTGATGCTGGGCAAACCCGTTTCGATGTTCTCGGTGTCGCACACGACGATCACGTCGGAAAGGAGCTTCTCGCGATGGGTCTTGAAAAAACCGTCAAGATTGCGGGAGCCGACCTCTTCTTCCCCTTCGCACAATACCTTGACGTTGACGGGCAGGCTGCCATGTATCTTGAGGAACGCCGCGATGGCATAAAGCTGTGCGGGAATCGCCCCTTTGTCGTCAGCGGAGCCGCGGCCGTAGAGGCGGCCGTCACGCTCGGTGAGCGTCCACGGCGGCGACAGCCAATCGGCCTCGAAGTTGACCGGTTGAACGTCGTGGTGCGAATACAGGAACACCGTCGGTTTGCCGGGCGCGCCCAGCCATTCGCCATAAGCGTAAGGATAGGAATCGCCAGAGCGGAGGATCTCGACGTTGTTGAGGCCGGCCTGGCGCATTTGCGTGCAGGTCAGGTCGGCGCTGAGTTCGAGCTCCTTGGCGTGGTCGCCGTCGGTGCTGATGCTCGGAATCGCCACGAGCTTGGCGAGGTCGTTGACCTGTTCGGTTTGGTTGGCGGTGAGCCAATGGAGCACTTTTTGCATGGCGTCTCCCAAGCAGTGAGCGGTTCGTGAAACTGCTTTTGTATCAAATAGGCTGTCGCGGTGACGCTTTTTTTAACCGCGGAGGATGGAAAGGACGCGGAGAGAGGCAGGAATCTCGTCCCGCGTTTGAGGATCGATTTGAGAGTGGCTTTGCGATACCGGCGGGCATGCCGAGCAGCCGCCACCGAAGACAGCTCGGCAATTCGCCGGCAAATTACTGATTATCTGTACAGTAACAGATCAATGCCTGGGCGACGGTGCACGTATGTTCCGTGTCATCCGAAACCAGGCTCGCAGCTCGCATCGGCGGGCCTCTTCTCTTCAATTCCAGCATTCAGCCTGCGGCCATTCGGATTCCTGCACGTCCCTTTGAGCTTGCAGAAACGCGGCCTGGTAGAGCGCGGCTTGAGCCGGCGAAATCATGTCCGCAAACGGATTCGTCATGAACCCGTTCAGATCAATTTCCACCCTTTGCCTGTCGCCGGCAAACCGATTGCGTAGCAGTCTGGATATGCGTTCGTTCCTCATTGCTCAAGCCCTCTTCAACTATTCCGATGACCCTGGTAAAATCGCACGGCCCTCACCATTCTACCTCGCAAATCGGGAAATGTACAGGCAGATATTATTTTTAATGATAAACATAGTAAACAATCGCAACATGCCTATTTTCAACGACATGCGACGTTAATCGCCACGTCTTCCTTGACAAATGGTCACGAAATCATCATAATGTCTATCAAGTTAGTCGATATTGGTAATCGCCGGGTGGCCAGTTCGATTTTTGTTGCATCCCGCTTTTTTGGCGAGCGTTGAGAATGACAGGCTCAATTTTGAAAGACTCGGCCGCGATGCGAATCTCCTCCGGGGGCGCGGGCAGACGGATTGCGGCGAAGGAACTCCCCATGGGCTTTACCGTTCACAACCTCACCAAGCGTTTCGGCAAATTCTTTGCTCTCGACAACGTCAGCCTGGACGTGCCGCAGGGAACGTTGCTCGCTTTGCTGGGTCCGTCGGGCGCCGGCAAGAGCACGCTGCTTCGTATTATTGCCGGCCTGGAGCACGCCGACACAGGCAGCGTGCGCAACGGCGGCACCGACATCACTTATCGCCTGGCACATGACCGTCAGGTGGGCTTTGTGTTCCAGCACAATGCCTTGTTTCGCCAGTTGACGGTTGCCGAGAACATCGCTTTTGCGTTGCGGGCGCACCGTTGGGAAAAAGACGCGATCGAATCGCGCAGTGCGCGAGTTATTACAACTGGTGCAGATGGAGGGATTGGAGCAGCGTTTGCCGTCACAGCTGTCCGGCGGTCAAGCCCAACGGATCGGCGTGGCGGCCGCCCTTGCCGCGCGGCCTCAGCTGCTGCTGCTCGACGAACCGTTCGAGGCGCTTGATGCCCCGACCCGCAACGAGCTGCGCCGCTGGCTCGGCCTTTTGCACAACGAGTTGAACCTAACCACCATTTTCGCCACCCGCGATCACGAGGAGGCATTTCAGGTGGCCGATCAGGTCGCCGTGATAGGCCGCGGCAGCATCCAGCAGTCCGGCCGACCCCTGGAAATACGCAAGCACCCCGCCAATGCATTTGTGAGCGATTTTCTCGGCCAGGTCAACGTGTTCCAGGGTCGCGTGCAAAACGGCAAAGCGCTGCTTGGCGATTTGGCGCTGGAATTTCCGGAGTATCTCGACAGCACGTCCAGGCCGGCCGAGCTGTACGTGCGGCCCGATGAGCTGGAGGTCGACCGTGAGCCGCTCATCGGCGGCTGCGGTTTGACCGCCACGGTGGTGCAAATTCATTCCCTCGGTTCCGCGGTCCGGGTGGCTCTCGAAGTCCAGGGCCAAGGACTGGATGTCAATGTGGATCTCGCACTGGAGCGCTGGGCGGAGCTGCAACTGGAGCGCGGCGACGCGGTTTACCTGTCGCCCCGGCGGGCGACGGTTCATGTGCTGGATTATCAGATTTAGCAAGCGGGCGCCGAGATGGATCGTCGAAGCAAATGGCAAAAAAATCTGGGGCAGAAAAATAGACCTCATGTCGATCTGCGATGACGCAATGCATCCATTTTTCTGCCCTCAATTTTTTTGCGTTGGCCATATTTCAAAATCTCAATTGTTCGCTTTTGTCTGCACCAACCAAAGCTCCGCCTCCAGCACGTACCACTCTGCGTCAAGCTGAGCGATAGGCGGTAACACTTCCGGGACCAAGCTATTGACCTTCTTGGCCAACTCCGTCACTCGCGCCAAGTGGCGTTCCACCGCAGCAATGTCGTCGGCCTTCTTGAGATTCGTGTCACGTTCGGCCTGCAGCCAACGAACCGACCAGGTGTGTATTTCCTCCGGCTTTGTGAGCAAGATATTCATATTCCCGATCCTTTTGACCTCCCCCAACGATTTTTCGCTGCGATCATAGCCCTTTTGAGCCAAAACTATGCGAGCTTTGAGAAGCGTTTGCACTTCCGCGGGCGTTTTTGAGTCTTTTGCCGGCTGTGCCTCATCGATCCCCGCGGCTGCATCTTGTGCTGGGAGCCTCCTTTCCGGCACCGGCTCTTCGGCCTGTTTTACACGCGGAAGGCCAGGCGCCCGACCGGCCACCTGCGGTGATCGAATCGGCGGCACTTCGCCAGCCTTCGTTGCCGGCCCCCATTGCCAGGCCGCACCAGCCAGCATCGCACTCAACACCACGGCAGCCGCCGTCCACAAGCAGATTTTCGTGAGAATTCCCATGCCCAAACCTCCCTTTGCCAACACCCAAACCGTTGCAGACACAGTGACACCCTCGCCGCCCACAGCTGTTGCCAGGATGGCTTCACGCAATGGCGCCGTCAATGCCGCGCGCGCCGCCGACGCCATCGCACTAGCAAACAACCCGGCCCCAAGCGTCGCGCCCGGCGTATCATTCGCTCGCGCAACAGCTCACGCCCGGTTTCCAACCGGCGGCGGAGGGTGCTCAGACTCCAACCCAGTTGCTTGGCCGCCTCGTCCTGAGTTCGGCCTTCCAGGAAACAAAGCAGAAGCGGCGAGCGGTCCTGCTCCGGCAGCCGCCCCATCTCCTCATCGAGAACGCGCAGCAAATCGTCCCATGCGGGGTCAGGCGTCGCGGCTTGAGCGTGCTCCCTGGCGGCCCTTTCCTCTTGCCGTGATCGCACGGCGTCGGCCAGCTTCGCCTGCCGCGCCACGCGCTGGGCCACGCCGTGCAGCCAGGCGGCCACACTATCGCGGCGGCGGATCGACCGGGCTTTGCGGGCCAGCACCAGGAACGTCGCTTGCAAGACATCCTCGGCCAGGTGGGCGTCGCCAACCTGGCGGCGGCAATAACCGAGCAGCATCGGGCCGTGCCGAGTGACGATCTCGCCAAACGCAATGTCGTCGCCGCTTTCGGCAAAGCGGTCCAGCAGCTGCCGGTCGCTGCATTGCGCAAGCGGCTCGGCAAGCATCTTCTTCAGCATGGCGGTCAACGGCGACTGGCGGCGAGGCATGGGAATACCCGTGGGTTTGCGGATCAGCATTCGCTCCCTGTATATAGTGGGGGCTGGCGGCGAAAAGTGTTCAGAAATCTGTGCAAATGAGCTTACGCGTGCCTGCCGCCAGGTGAACACGGTGAGACGAAACCGATTGCAATTGTAGCCATCCGGTTGCATCCATTGTCATTCAATAGCACTCGTTTTCAGTTTCGTCTCGAAGGGTTGTGTGGGGGGGGTGAGATGAGACGAAACTGGTCCGCAAAGTGGGCGCCAAGGTCGTTGTTACGGCGTCAGGCCATTGGCGCGGAGGTCAATCGCCATGCGCTCAAAGACATCTTGCCACTGGTCGCGGCGGCTTTGGCGGAAGAGACGCATCGTGGGATACCAGGGACTGTCTTCGCGGTGCAACAGCCAGCGCCAATCGGGAACAAACGGCAGGGCCACCCAAACGGCGGCGCCAGGGCGCCAGCCAGGTGAGCGACAGCGGTGTCGCAGGTGATCACCAGATCCAGATTCATGATCGCCGCGGCGGTGTCCATGAAATCGTCCAGCCGGTCGCTCACGTCGAGCACCGGCAACGGCTCGGCCAGCTTTCGCAACTCTTCCTTTCCCGGCCCTTTTTGCAAACTGATGAGGCGGACACCCTTCACAGCGGCAATGTGGCCAAACATCGACACGGGAATGGAGCGGAGCCGATTGCCGGTGAACTCCGGATTGCCGGTCCATACGATGCCGATCTTGAAACCGCCCAGCGGCGCCAGTTCACGCCGCCAATTCTCCATGAGTTGGCGGTCTGCGTGCAGGTAGGGCACGGCGTTTGGAATGCTGGCGAGCGTGGTGCGGAAGATGGCGGGAAGACTCTGGAGCGGCGCGTCGACCTCAAAGGACGGCAACGGTGCACCCGGGCCGACCAGATCATCGATTCCTTCCATCCCGCCAAAGAGCCGCAAAAGCGGCGCCTGGCAACCGACGATAACACGGCCACCCCGCTGGCGAACGAGGGGCGCGTAGCGGACAAATTGCAAGGTGTCTCCAAAACCCGCTTCGCCATAAAGCAAAATCGTTCGCCCGCTGAGGTCCGAGCCGTCCCAGCGCGGCACGCCGAATCCCGGGTGCTCGATTGCCGTGGGCAGCTTGAAACGCCATTCGTAATCCGGCCAACCGCGTTCGAAATCACCGTGCAACAGCCAGAGCAGCGCCCGGTGCCAATGCGCCACGGCGTAGCTCGGCTTGAGCCGCAAGGCTTTCTCGTACCAGGCGGCGGCCTGGTCGAAGTCTCCGAGGCGATGAGCAATGTTGCCCTGGTTGCTGCAGGCCTCCGGGTAGGCAGGTTTAAGCCGGAGCACTCGGTGAAGCATTGCCTCGCTTGCTCGACCTTGTCTTGGTGCTCCAGGACAATGCCAAGCCCGTTGTGCGCCTCGGCACAGTTGGGGTCGACAGTAACAGCCAGCTGGAAACGCTCCCAGGCCTGCTCGTGTTTGTGCTGACGGAGGCGCAGGTTGCCGAGGTTGACGTGGGCCATCGCGAAATCGGGTTTCAGCTGGAGAGCCTGGCAAAAATGGGCCTCGGCTCGATCCGTTTGTCCAAGCGCGTTAAGTGCAATACCCAGAGCATTATGAGCGCGGGCGTAATTTGGCCGAAGACGCAGAGCATGCTCGAAGCGGGTCACCGCCTCTTCAAGCTTGCCTTGCCGTGTGCAGGCAATGCCCATTTGGCAGAGCGTTTCCACGTGGTCCGGCCGCAAGCGGAGCACGGCTTCATAGGCGGCCATGGCCTCCGCCATTTGATCCGCCGCTTCGTGAACAAGTCCCCGATGGTACGAGTATTCCGGCACGCCTGGATTCAGGGCCAACGCCCGCTGAATTGAGACAGCCGCCAATGGCCCCCGGCCCGACTGGTGAAAAAGCACCCCCAGCAAATGGTGGGCGTCGGCGTGGTTGGGGTCGACTTCCAGAATTTGGCGGTAAAGCCGCTCAGCCTGGTGAAGGCTGCCAGCCTGATGGCATTGGTGGGCCAAGGCAAATGTTTCCGCAATGGGCAGCATCTTTGGTGCTTCACGAAAGGGACATTATTTTCTCCTGGCCCATTGACGAGCGCGGAGCGGTGCATTATACTCATGCCAATTGCACAATTGCTAGCGATTTTAGCGCACTCTGATCACGGAACTAGGCCAATACCGCGCCATGGGTTGCTGTCCTCGCAAAAATATACGGAAGTCGTGAAAGTTTGGTGATTTATGTCTGAAGGAAGGACGCCAAGCATCGGCGTAGTCCCGCGTGAAATGGCTGCGATGACCAAGGACAGGGAGTCCCTAAAGCATGACGGAAACGCCTGAAAAATTGCCTTGGTCGCCAGCGTGCCAGGTGAGTCCTTTGGCGCCTGTGAGGTTGCGGTTCGCACTGACTCGCGCACAACCCAGGGGGGCGGAGTCCGCGCCAAGCTAGCCCCGGGCATTGTGCCGTTCACTTTTCGCATTGTCCGTCAACCACGTCCCACCCAGCCGGTTGAGGCTATGTACAGTTTACTTTGCATATTGGTCGGCGCATTCTTCGCCTGCGTGTTGCTGACGCCGCTCGCCAAGTTGGCTGTAGCGCAGCTTCGGCTTGCTGGATTGTCCGGACGGGCGCCGCAAGATCCACGCCGGGCCCGTGCCGCTCGCCGGCGGCATTGCCGTCTTGATGGCGGTCGGAGTGGTCCTGGGCATAGGGTTGGCGCTTTCGGACGAATTGGAGGCCCAATTCGCCGAACACGCGATGCATATGGTGGGGCTCCTGCTGGCCACCCTCGCCATTTGCGCCCTTGGTATCCTGGATGACTTCCAGTACCTGCGTGGTCGGCACAAGCTGCTCGGCCAGATCGTCGCAGTGGGCATCGCTATTGGCTTCGGCGTTCGGATCAACAATGTTCACCTGTTCGGCCAGGACATAGAGCTAGGCATGTTGGCCGTGCCGGTTACGCTGCTGTGGCTGCTGGGGGCCATTAATTCGTTGAATTTGATCGATGGCATGGACGGCTTGCTGAGCACCGTGGGTTTCATTATCACCGCCGCCATGGCTGCCATTGCCTGTTTGCAAGGGCATTGGGCGGCAGCGTTCGTGGCGGCGGCTTTGGCGGGGGCGCTACTCGGTTTTCTTTGTTACAATTTTCCGCCCGCCTCGGTTTTCCTCGGCGATGCCGGCAGCATGCTGGTGGGCCTGGTGGTTGGCGTGCTGGGCATTGAAAGTTCGCTCAAGGCTCCCGCCACGGTCGCGCTTGTGGCTCCGGTCGCCATTTTGACCATCCCATTTTTCGATACACTGGCAGCGCTGGTTCGCCGCAAACTGACCGGCCGGAGCATTTACACCACCGACCGCGGCCACATCCACCATTGCCTGCAGCGCCGCGGCCTGTCGACACGCGTCACGTTGCTGCTTATTTCCTCTTTGTGCCTGCTGACAGTGTTAGGCGCTCTCATCAGCATTGCCATGCGCACCGAGCTGATCGCCATCATCGTCGCCCTGGCGGTGATCATGATGCTGATGGCAACGCGTCTTTTCGGCCATGCCGAGCTGAGCCTGTTTGCGAAGCGCATGCTCCACATCGCCGGCTCGTTCCTCGACGCTCCTGGGGCGGGCAAGAGTCATCGCCTGGAAATTCACTTCCAGGGCAACACCAGCTGGAGCGATTTACTGCAGGTTGTCGCCGACCAAGCTTTCGAGCTCAATTTGACGTCGGTTCGCGTTGAGGTGAACGCCCCCGCTATCCAGGAACACTATGTTGGCCACCGGCACTGGTCCGAGGAAGAGCCTGACGGCGCGACCTTCTGGCGTGCTGATCTGCCCGTGACGATCGACAACAGAATGGTGGGCCGATTAATTGTTTCCGGCCTGAACGATGCGGAGCCGCTGGTGGAGAAGATCTCAACCATCGTCAAATTGATTGAGGAATTCCAGACCGCCGTTTGCGCATCGGCCAAAACCGCAAGGAACGCGGAACCGTTGCAAGAGCAAGGCGCGATTTCACGGCCTCACTTTGCCAGCGTTCGTGGGAATGACCAGTCCTCTCCTGATCCCCTTGCCGTGCTTGTGCGAAAGCAGTGAAAAAGCCCAAAATTGCCGTCCTTTACCACTATTTTCATCCGGACAACGTAGTCAGCGCGCGCCATTTCGCCGATCTCTGCACCGGTTTAGTGGAGCGCGGTTGGGATGTGGAAGCCTGGCCTTGCAACCGCGGCTGTCGCGATGAGTCGGTGGTTTTCCCGCGGCATGAAGCCTGGCAAGGCGTCGCTGTCAAGCGAGTTTGGCGGCCCCCTTGGCGACAAGCTTCGACTTCCGGCAGGCTGTTGAACGCCGCCTGGATGCTTTCCTCGTGGTGCGGCCGCGCCTGGCTTCGCCGGGCCGCCGCACCCGATGTGATCCTGGTCGGCACTGACCCGCTCCTGAGTGTGCTGATTGCCCCTTGGGTCCGCCGCGCTTTGCCGCGAACCGCCATTGCGCATTGGTGCCACGACCTCTACCCCGAAGGCCCCGTGGCCGATGGCATGTTCAGCCCAAAAGCTTGGCCGGTTTGCCTGCTGGACGCCGTTCTCCGCCGGGCCTATGCCGCCTGTGACCTCGTGGCCGACCTCGGCTGCTGCATGCGGGATCGCCTGAGTGTGTACAGTCATCGCTCCCGCAAGGCAACCCTGATTCCCTGGGCATTGCACGAGCCGTGCGACGTCGGGCAGCCTGACCCGGCAACGCGCCGCAAGCTGTTTGGCGACGCCGCCCTGGGTTTGCTTTACTCCGGCAATTTTGGAAGAGCTCACTCTTACTCCAGTATTCTCGAGTTGGCCAAACGGCTTCGGAATACGGGAGTGCGTTTCTGCTTTGGCGTCGGCGGCAACCGTGCTGACGAACTCCGCCAGGCCATCCGCCCTGAAGACACCAATGTCACCCTGGCCGGTTTTGCCCCTGAGTCCGCTCTGCCCCAGCGCCTGGCCGCCGCCGACATCCACCTCGCCAGCCTCCGTCCCCAGTGGACGGGCGTCGTGGTTCCCTCCAAGTTCTTCGGCTCGTTGGCCGCCGGCCGTCCCGTCATCTTCGAAGGCAGCCGCGACTCCGCGATTGCCCATTGGATCACTGAACACCAAGTCGGCTGGGTCCTCGACCAGTCGTCACAGGCCGCCGTCGTTGCCGCCTTGCAAGCGCTGGCCGGTGCCCCCGAAAAGCTGGCGGATTTGCAGCGGCACTGCCAGCGTGTCTACCGCGAACGCTTTAGCCGCCAGCGAATAATAGATGCCTGGGACCACGAACTGAGACAGATTATTGGCCGCTAACGACACACCGATAAAACACAGATTGATCATTCGTCCCACGCCTGGCTGGCGGCCGATCAACCTGCGCGAGCTTTGGCATTTCCGCGAGTTGCTGTGGTTCCTCGCCGTCCGCGACATCAAGGTCCGCTACAAGCAAACGGCCCTCGGCGTGGCCTGGGCCCTCCTGCAGCCTTTCCTAACCATGGTGGTTTTTACGATCTTCTTCGGCCGGCTGGGCAAGTTCGAGGAAAAAACTGGCGGCATTAGCTACCCCGTGTTCGTTTTCTGTGCCCTGGTGCCCTGGCAGCTCTTCAGCTACGCCCTGACGCAATCGAGCAACAGCGTGGTCGCCGAGCAGCGCCTGCTGACCAAGGTCTATTTTCCCCGTTTGCTCATCCCGCTCTCGCCGGTGCTCAGCGGCCTGGTCGATTTCGGCATCAGCCTGCTGCTGCTGTTGGGCATGATGCTCTATTTCGGGGTCGCGCCCGGTGCCGCCATTGTGCTGTTGCCGGTGTTTATTCTGTTCGCCCTCATGTCGGCCATGGCGGTGGGCCTTTGGCTGGCGGCCCTCAACGCCGTCTACCGCGACGTGCGTTACACCATTCCGTTCCTGAGCCAGTTTTGGCTGTTCGCCACGCCGATTGCATACCCCATCAGCATCGTGCCGGCCGAGTGGCAATGGGTTTACGGGCTCAATCCCATGGTCGGCGTGGTGGAAGGCTTCCGCTGGTCGCTGCTGGGCGCCGCCGAGCCGCCCTGGCCCGCCATGGTGGTGTCGTTCGCGGTCGTTTGCATTATGTTTCTGGGAGGGTTGTTTTACTTCCGCCGCATGGAAAAGACGTTTGCGGATGTGGTGTGAGGATTATCCTGCGCGGTCTGGATCCAAATCCGGTCCGTCGAATTTTATCAACAGCGAGTCCCATGGCTGAGACTGACCTGCCGATCAACCCCATCTTTGTCGGCGGCTACCCGCGGAGCGGCACCACACTGCTGCGCTACATGCTTGACTCCCATCCCAACATTATCTGTGGGCCGGAAACCGAGTTTTTTGTGGTGGACATTCGAAAATGCATCGAAGGGATATTTGCATCCGGCCGCTACGAGGAATACCTGAAGGCGCACAAGCTCGCCGCGGCCGACATCTACGAATTGGTGGGAAGATCGGTCATCGAGGCCTTCGCGCGTCGCCAATTGCAAGCTCACGGCAAAAAACGCTGGGCCGACAAAAGTCCTACGAATTGCTGTCACTTCGATTTCCTGGCAAATTGCTTTCCCCAGGCGTGTTTTATTCACGTTATCCGCGACGGGCGGGACTGCATCTGCTCCTTACAGGATGTCAAGTCGCACGCCGATGTCTTCGAAGATAACAGGAGTTTTTCCCAGGCAGCCCAGGAATGGGTCCGCTGGGTCTCCAAGGGCCGGCAAGACGGCGCCAAACTCGCGCGCTACTTGGAAGTCAGCTATGAGGAATTGGTCGGCGAGCCGCGGCAGACCATGCAGCGCATCCTGAATTTCGTGGGCGAGCCGTGGGATGAGGCCGTTCTTCATCACGATCGCCGCGAGTACATTTTCGAGGCCTCCCTCGATGACAAGAACCGCCAGGGCGCGGCGCAACCGGTCCATACGAAGAGTGTCGGCCAGTGGCGCACTCGCATGACGCCCAGCCAGGTGCATCTGTTCGAAAGCGTTGGCGGCGCGCTGCTGCATGCCCTCAATTACCCCGTTGAGAACAAGACCGGGCAGTGCCCGCTAACGCCGGTGCAAATGGGCTGGTTCCGCCGGGCCTTGCGCGTGCTTGGCGAATCGCCCTGGATACCCTGATAGCTGTGTGCCGCGGAAGGCAACCGTTCAGTTCATTGCTTAATGAGATGTTGGGCTAAAGTGTCAGACATCGCCATACGCGTTGACAATCTTGGCAAGATCTACAAAATCGGCCAGCGCGAGCGTTATCATTCCCTGCGCGACAGCCTGGCCCATGCCTTTGGCGCACCGGCGCGTTGGCTGGGCAAAGTAGCAGGCACAATCCGTGTGCCGTCCACCCCTCCCGGCGAAACGACCTTCTGGGCCCTCAAGGATGTCTCGTTCGACGTCAAGCGCGGCGAGGTCGTCGGCATCATCGGCCGCAACGGCGCCGGCAAGTCCACCCTGCTCAAGATCCTCTCGCGCATCACCGAGCCGACCACTGGGCAGGTCGAAATCGACGGCCGGGTCGGCAGTTTGCTCGAAGTCGGCACCGGCTTTCATCCCGAACTTACTGGCCGCGAAAACGTCTACCTCAACGGCGCCATCCTTGGCATGAAACGGGCCGAAATCGCCAGGAAGTTCGACGAAATCGTGGCCTTTGCCGAGATCGACAAGTTTTTGGATACCCCGGTCAAGCATTACTCCAGCGGGATGTATATGCGCTTGGCTTTTGCCGTGGCCGCGCACATGGAGCCGGAGATTCTGGTCGTGGACGAAGTGCTCGCGGTCGGCGACGCCGCGTTCCAGAAAAAGTGCCTCGGCAAAATGAGTGACGTGGCCCGGGCAGGGCGGACGGTTTTGTTTGTCAGCCACAACATGGCCGCCATCAGGCACCTTTGCCGCACTGCTGTTTTACTGGTCGGGGGCAAGGTGCAGCAAATCGGCAAGACCGATGCTGTCCTGGCGGAGTACCTGCAGGAGCTTCCGAGGTTGGGCGCGACGAATGCGCCCTTCCTTAGCCGCAACGAAGAGAGTCAAATCACGCTCAAGGGTGTTGACCTGCTCGACGCCAGCGGCAATGTTTGTTCGGTAATGCAGACCGGCTTGCCCATTTCGTTCCGCCTTGCTCTGGAAACCGCTCGCCGTTACGACAACGTGACGGCGGCCATCGGTATCAACACGTTGCAGGACGACGTGCGCGTTTGCGTTTTCTACTCGTGGCTGACCGGCGATCCGCTCGTGTTGACGCCGCCGGCCACGGACCTGGTCTGCACCGTGCCCTGTGTGCCGCTTTTCCCTGGTTACTACAGGCTCACCCTTAAAGTGACCTCTGGCAGCCAGATCCTATTCTATCTGCCGGCGGTGCTGGAAGCCGGCGTCGTCGAGGGCGATTATTTCGGCACGGGCCGCCTGCCCGAAAGCGGTTGGGGCGGGGTCTGCTTGGTGGGCCATTCGTGGCAACATTCCGCGGGCTGCCACAGCGGTGCCAATCCACTCCGGGAACTGTCACGCGCTTGACAAATCCGTGGCGAGGTGGTTTGATTTAGACCAGGCGATTAAGTCGCGAAGGATGGCTGAACCATGGCCAAGCAAGAGTTCTTGGACAATTTTCGAGTGGCGCGCAATTTCTTCGTCCACGACGAGGAGGGGGCCGCGACGGCAGGGCGAGCTGCCCTGTGGTTGACGCCCAAATCGATCAAGGGGTTTGACGCTGCCGACTTCGCCGAACTTGGGCTCGCACGCCAAAGTGAGCTGCAGACCGCGGCGCACGCGTTTGCCGACATTGCAGATCACGTCCCGCCGGCGGAAGCGGCCACCGAGGAACAACTCAAATTGGCAAAGGCATCCTTCGCCAGAATGTTAAGCATCCTTGATCGGTATGTGCCTGCCCCACCAGAGGGCAAAAAAATCGAGGAAGCGCTCAAGACCATTGCATTTCCTTCGTGGGTGGTGGACTGGAGCTACGAATTGGACAACGATTGGGTCGACGAGCCAGGCGTTTGGGTGACGCTTTTTATAGACCAACGCAAAGCGCCGCGAGCGGAATTGGGCCAGCTGGTTGGTAAGTTCACGGGGCCCATCCGGCATGCCCTGCTCAAGCTCGGCGTCCAGCGGTGGCCTTATATTCGGGTCCGACTGCCGATCGAGCATAAATCGGCGTAACAAAAATATCCCATGCCTTTGCACCAGGAGCTGCTAAACTTGGCACGAGAATTGGTCAGCCGCAACCCCGGCGCTCCAGTGGATGCGGATCTCAGAAGAGGCGTGTCGACGGCTTATTACGCTCTGTTTCACCTGTTGGTCCACGAAGCCACTGTTCACTTGGTGGCGATTGCGGCGTTGCGTCCGCGCATGGCACGATCCTTCGACCACAGGGTCATGAGGGTAGTCTGTAACGAATACGCTCAATTGAGGCCGAACCCTTCTTCCGGTGTCTTGCAGACTGCGGTTGGCGAAGTCGTCCCGCCTCAAATCGGTATTATTGCGGCCGCCTTTGTCCTGCTACAACAGGTCAGGCAGGACGCGGATTACAATCTCGCGGCGACAATAACCGCCGCCGAAGCCGACGCCCACGTCAAGAGCGCTGAAGACGCGTTCGCCAATTGGGCGGCGGTGCAAGCCGACCCGGCGGCGGCCACCTTCCTCGCGGAGCTGCTTTGCAGGGGAATACCCAAACGCTGAAACCGCTGATGCTGCGCGGAGGCATGGATTGATGGATGCTGTTATTCTGGCCGCCGGCGTGGGCTCGCGTCTCAAAGAGCTTACGGCCGGCAAGCCCAAGTGCATGGTGCGCGTCAACGGCAAGTGTATCCTGGATTACCAACTACAGGCATTTCTGAGCTTGGGCGTGGATGCTGTTCATGTGGTTGCGGGGCATCAGTCGGAGGTCCTGAAGGCCCACATTGCCGCGGGCTACCCCGGAGAAAAGCGTGTTCGCGTTGTCGAAAACCGCACATATTCGACGACCAACAACATGTATTCCTTGCACCTCGTCGCCAACGCTGTTCGGGGAAAGCCCTTGTTGCTGATTAACGGGGATGTCGTGGTGGAGAAGCGAATCGTTGCTGCGCTTATGGAGGTCAAGGGCAGCGCTATTTGCGTCGATCCGGGAGCCTTTGCTGAAGAGTCCATGAAGCTCGTGGTCCGACCTGGTGACTGCTCCGTTTGCCGCATCTCCAAAACCATCCCCAGGGCCCAGGCGTTCGGTTGTTCCATCGATCTCTACAAGTTCACGGCGGATGCGGCGGCGGTGCTGTTGGACCACGTCGATGAAACAATCAGGGTCCGCAATCGCGTCAATGATTGGACAGAAGTGGCCCTTGACGCGCTTTTTCAAGATGGGCGATTGAAGATGGCGCCAGTGGACATTGAGGGTGCAAAGTGGTATGAGATTGATAATCAAGAGGACCTTACTCGGGCCGAGATGCTGTTCGGACGCGATCTAATCAATTGGGCCCAGGTCAAGCTCGCATTTGTGGATCTTGATGGCACTTTGTACAGGGGCGATACAGTCATCCCCGGGGCAAGCGAATTTGTGGTGGAGCTGCGCCGGCGAATACCGCACGTGGTCTTGCTCTCCAACAACTCCTCCAATTCACACGAAGACTACGTGGCCAAGCTGGCCAAGTTCGGCATTTTGGCACGTGACGACGAGATCGTGATCTCCTCTGACGCTCTCGGGGCATTCCTTCGTTCGGCTAACGTCACCAGGGCTTATGTTTTGGGCACTCCATCCTTGTGCACATTGCTCCTGCGCAAGTATGGAGTAGTGCATGATGCCAGCACACCGCAGGCCCTGGTAGTTGGATTTGACAAGACGCTGACCTACGAAAAACTCCGGGAGGCCACTCTTCTTTTGGGGCGGGAGGCACTTCCCTACTACGCCACTCACAGAGACGTGGTGTGCCCCACAGAGCACGGAAACATCCCCGACGTTGGCTCGCTTATCGCCCTTTTGGAGAAGGCAACGGGCCGTACTCCGGACCGCGCGTTTGGCAAGCCCGATCCGCAAATGGTGAATTACCTTTTTGCTAAACACCAAATCCAGCCCGATGAATCCGTTTTCATCGGTGATCGTGTTTACACCGATTATGCCATGGCCCGCAGCTGTGGCGCGAGATTCATAGGTGTCCTGAGCGGCGAGGCGAATCGGCTCGATTACGAGGCATGTGAAAACATAACCATTTTTCCGAGCGTCGCCGGCATTTTTGAAGCGGGGACCAGCCAATGAGCCGCTCTGCAGTCACGGTATTTGGTGCAGGCTCCTGGGGAATTGCTGTTGCGAATTTGCTCGCCACGTCGAACGGCAAAACCGTATTGCACGGATCAGTGAGATAAGCGGGATGCGTGTGGAGTTTTATCTCATTGATGCCATGGAAGTCAACCACTTTGCGCCGGTGCTTGTTGCTTTGCGCGTTCTGGGGGTAGATGCAGTGTTTGTTTCCTGCCGAGGGGCCGCCAATTCGGCCGGGCAAAGCTGGTATGACGGCGAAACGGCGGAGGCTTTGCTGAAAACGCTTAATCTGCCGTTTGTTTCATGCAGCGATCCTCACGCCGAGGTGGCAGTGACCACCCAAATAGAGGGAATCCTTCGAGATTATCGAAATATCCGTGTACGAATGACGTATGGCGTTAATTTGTGCGGGTTGCTTTATGGTAGTCCCGAGGCGCATGTTGGATTTGACCTTTATCTCGTCCATGGACCATTAAACAAGCGCCTTTCCAATCGGTTCGTCGCCGCCAATCGAATCCGGATCATTGGTTATCCGCGTTTCGACGCGTGGTTCAACGGCGCTTTCGACCAGGAACTGATCCGAAAAAGCAATGGAGTCACAGGGTCAAAACCCACATTACTTTATCTGCCAACATGGGAGCATAGGTCGTCGATCGATGCCTTTGCCGATTCGATTGGCGATCTTGCAGCAAAGTTCGAGATCCTAGTCAGGCCGCACCATTGCACCTTCCGCATGGAACAAGAGCGGATGCGCAAGTTGAAATCCTGTCCGATGCGGATTCTGAGTCCGGGCATGGCTTCGGAGGTGGCGTTCGCGATGGCTGACGTAGTTATCGCCGACATCTCCAGCGGAGCGTTGGCCGATGCTCTGTTGATGAACAAAAAGGTGGTCGGCGTCGGCAGACAAGTTGACATGGAAAGCCTGCTTGTCCCAAAGCTCAAAGAGATCTTGCCGTTCTGTCTTGAGCCCGGCCGCCTTTCACAAAACATCGATGAAGCCTGGTCTCTAGATATGCGATCGAGTGCAATTCAGGACATCCGCAAAGATCTGTTCGACACCACCAACGGCGCTGACGCGCTGCGAGCAGCCAACGCGATTGTGACCTTCGTTCAAGAAGAGCGGAGGCATCCAAGTCGGGCATTGCGGCGAAAACTCAAGGCGCAATTGAGACCACTGAGCCGCCAGGGCACGATCTGGACTAACCGGCTGCGCCATCCGGTGAGGACCATCAGGAACGGCTTGGGTCGAGTGACAAAGAAATCGACATGGTGGTTATGGCGCCGTTTCATTCTAACCAAGATGCGTCTTACCGGAAACGTCAATTTCTTTCGCCTCAATTACAATGGCGAAAAAAACCGGGCATTGGTTGAGCTATGCAAACGCAATGACATTGACGGCATTCAACGGCACCTGGACCAGCAAGACAGTTTGCCGCGTGACAAAGACCGCGATGAATACTTCGAAAACCGCCCCGGGATGCAAGCGATTTACGATATCATCGCGCGCCTAAACAGAGTATGCTCTATCTTGGATCTTGGGTGCGGGCCGTGTCTTTTGTTGCGGCGCTTGAAAGACTTGGGCCATGACGTTGCTGGGACCGATTTGAGTCCTATTCGCGTGGCCAAAAACAGGCAAGATATCCCGAAGCTCGTTTGCTCCCCTTGCGAGTCCATTCCGTTTGATTCTAGAATGTTTGACATTGCAATTTCCCAGGAATGTTTAGAACACGTGGTCGATCTAGACGCATCTTTGCGTGAAATCTACCGCGTACTAAGACCAGAGGGGATTCTTTATTGTCAGGTGCCGAAGCGCCATTTCGCAGACTGCGTCAACCATGTACGTCTTTTTGACGAAGGAATACTCAGGACTGCATGTGAGATTGTTGGTTTTGAAGTGCAATCAGTCAGCTTGATTCCTTATCTCCATGGAGAAACGGCCGCAAACATTTTCCTCACTGCCAGGAAACCGGGGGACGTGGGGTTGGCCGATGCTGGGTCTTGGCCAGCATAGACGCTCCGTGAGAAAGCTATTAAGCCAGTTGGGGTCGTGTCGTGAGAGGACGGCGTCGAGGGTAAAGCAACGCTAATGTCCCAATATTGGAAAAGGTTATCAGGCCGCCTGGCTCATCCTGTGCGCACGGCCCGAAATGGCGTCAGCCGACTTATGGGAAATGGGCTTGGGTGCGCGGATTTTGGGGACAGTCCTGCGCAGGATGATTTGGAGCGTTTTCATGCCGCCATGGAAAGGGTCGGCGCCAACCGTGTCGCCGGGGCGGGCATCCGGCTCAGCGGCCCAACCGGTTTATTGGATTGGATGCGGCAGGCCCTTCCATTTGGCGTTCAGGAAGGCGATTTCCTTGGAACGGGCAAACTTAAGCCGAGCCAATGTGGCGGCGTTTTTGTCGAGCATAGCTGGAGCACAAATCGAAATGCTTTTTGACAAGCAAGCAATCAGCAATAAGATACAGCACCTGGACGAGATCCTGCGGAGGCCGGAGATTGTTGATCGTGTTTTGGTGCGCCAATTTGGAGCGCCCGTCCGGCGAATACAAATGCCAAGAGTTTGGGAACCAGGTGGCGGTTCGACGCTCTACCGAATAGAGACCCCCACTGAGCAGTTCATGCTTAAAATCAAGCACCGGGACGTTTGGGTTGAAACTCGGCTTGAGAGCGAGTCCAAGTTCACACCCAAGTCGTCACTGGAAAATGAACATGAGTTTTTCCAGCAGCTTTCAAAGCCCTGGGTTCCGAAGGTGCTGTTTTTCAGCGAGGAAGAGTCGTTTCAGTTCCTGTGCACCGAATGGCTTGAGCCGTTTGCCCAAGTTTTTTTGAGAGGATGACTTCACGCCAGGTTCTTGACGCTTGGGACCAGGTGGAGGGAGCAGCCGAGTGCCTTTTTGATTTGGGTTTGGTTCACACGGATATCCATGAACACAATATCTGCTTTCGTGGCAACCAGGTCGTGCTAATCGATTTCGAAGACGCAAGGCGGCTCCGTCAAGACCTTCCGTTCTTGAACTCGCTGGACATGGTCGGGGCGAACAAATACGGGAAGGTGGGCGACTTCCCGGACGTCAAAGGACGAATTAAAGGCCTCACCTGTTTGAATCGCTTGCGTCACGTGTTTGAAAGTGCTCTACGGAAACAACATCTTCCGAAGCTGCTTGCGAAATGCAAGTTCGACAACGAATGCCCGTTTAACAAGGATTTGCTCCAGAAGCCAGATAACCGTCTGTATCAGTCGTTGGACTTTCCTGGACTTCGGAAATCTGGCCAAAGGCCGATGTATGATTGCCGGCAAGCAATGTTTACCTACTTAATGCGTCGTTGGGCATGCCGAATTCCCAGGATACGGCACCTGGACATTGGCAGTAATCTCGGCGTGTTTTGTTTGCGTGCCGCCGATTTGTCATTTGTTGAGCGCTCGACGGGCGTCGAAGCATACGCTGATTACGTCAACGTGGCACAAGCCCTCGCCTTTATTTTTTGGCGGCCAAAGGCGCGCTTCCTTAATGCAATTTGCGGAGAGGTGGATTTGGCTGGACTTGCCGGTCCCGCGGATGCAATCACGATGTTGTCTGTCTATCATCATATTCCAAATAAAAAGCGATTCTTGGATAGCATCAAGAGTATTGGCGCAACTTTTTTCTTGGGTGAATTCGCGACTCAGGAGCGGTATTACCCGGAACGCGGCAGCGTGGCTGCGGAATTGGAGTACATTCAAAAACGAACCGGTTATGGCACGAAGCAGGTGCTGGCGACCACGCCAGATTACGGTAGACCAGTAGTGCTTTTTTCCCATCGAAAAATGAGCGGCCTCGATAAACTGATCTGTCGGGTCCTTTGTTCCCGGCGCGGGGACCGGCTTGGCGGATATGTAAGGCGAATGCGCCATTCGTTTTCATTGCCCATCGGCATAGTATTTGGAAAACGGAAAGACGAAGAATGCCATTTGCTGACGGCATCGGATGAGGACCCCCATGGACTCGCGGGGTTCCGGTCGAAAACCGTGGCGCAGACTTGGAGCAGATGGTCTCGCCGCGTCGCCAATCCCCTGCGAACTGTAAAGAACGGCATTTCCCAGCTGAGGTGTCGTTTAGGTCTATGACAACATCTCCCTTTTGGCAAAAGTGGCCTGACCGTGCGTCCCATCCGGTGCGCACCGCACGGAATGGCCTTCGGCGTGTGATGGAAAAGAGCACCGGATCAAACCGCCAAGGTCGCGATTCCATGGGGCCACACGGCGTGTTGACCCGGCATGGGGCGGCCATGAAGTGGGTTCGCGATAATTGCTGCCAGGGAGCGGGAATCCGCGTCACCAGCGACACGGTTGTTCCCTACCCCGAGGTTTCAGGCTATTTCGTTCCAACGCTGCTGAACTGGGGCCAAAGAGACCTCGCCGTCCAATTCGCAACCTGGTTAGTCTCCGTGCAAAACCATGACGGATCATGGTCCGATGCCCATGGAACTGCGCCTTACACATTTGACACAGGCCAAATCTTGAAGGGGCTTTTGGCGTTGGTGGACGCCCACCCCGAATTTCAGGAGCCAATTGTCAAGGGCTGCGATTGGATGCTCTGTCAGGTACTGCCGTCAGGGCAAATCACGACCCCGGACAAATCGGCGTGGTGTTTGGCCGGGGGCAAAGTGATTCCCGAAGCCATTCACCTTTATGCGCTCGAACCGCTCCGGGAAGCTGGAAAGAAATGGGAAAATCAGCGCTACACGGGGGCCGTGTCAAAGGCGCTGAGCTTTTACGCAAAGGATCCGGCCGTGGGCCGTTTTGACACACTTTCGCACTTTCACGCCTACATTGTCGAAGCGCTGGTCGATCTCGGCTGTTGTGAGAAGGCGACGAAAGCAATGGAGCAGGTATCGAAATGCCAATGCGGCGATGGTGCGGTCCCTGCTTACAAAGACGTCAGCTGGGTCTGCTCCACGGGACTTTTTCAGTATGCCGTGATCTGGTACAAACTGGGCGACGTGGCCAGGGGCGATAAAGCCTTTGCGTTTGCCAGCGCTTTGCAAAACAAGAGCGGCGGGTTCTTCGGCGGCTACGGCCAGGGAGCAAACTATTTCCCAGGCGATGAGATTAGCTGGGCTGTCAAGTATTTCCTCGACGCTTTGTGGTGGAAAATTCGCGCCAATTTCGAGTCCGCGGATTTGGCCTCGATTTTTCCTGGGCAGATTGACGAAAATGACGGCCGCTTTCAGCTAATCGCCGAGGCTGTCCGCGTGGGCCGGCCAAAAAAGCTATTGGATGTTGGCTGCGGCAAGGGCCGTTTCATTTCTCGGTTGAAAAACCTCTTTCCCGAGACTGCCGCGTACGGGATGGACCTATCCGAGCGCATGCTGGCAAGTCTGCAGCCCGGAATTATGCCCGTCCAAGGGACGGCGCTTAGAATTCCGTTTGACGATGGCGCGTTTGACTGCGCGTTTTGTGTTGAGTCTCTTGAGCACGTCGTGGACCTTACAGCCGCTGTTCGCGAACTCGGTCGAGTGATCGCACCCGGAGGCACATTAGCGATCATCGACAAAAACCGCCGAAACCTGGGCGAGATCCAGATTAACGAATGGGAACAGTGGTTCGATGAAGAAGAGGTTGCGAGACTGTTGCGGAAGGAGGGATTTGACGTGACGGTGCGGCGCAACATCGCGTATGACGCAAAAGACGGCAGCGATGGCCTGTTGCTGGGCTGGATTGCTCGAAAGCCAGCCAATGACCGGAGAGCCGGCAATTGATAACCGTTCTGAGCGTCATCGGCACGCGCCCGGAAGCCATCAAAATGGCCCCGGTCGTCAAGGAGCTCAAAAAACATCCCGACCGCATCCGCAGCCTCGTTTGCAGCACCGGCCAGCACCGCCAAATGCTCGACCAGGTGCTCGAGCTTTTCGACATCCGTCCCGATTTTGATTTGAACGTGATGCGGCCCAGCCAAACACTGGCAGGCGTGACCGCGGCAATCCTCAGCGGGCTCGACGACGTCTTTAGCCAGGTCAAGCCGGACTGGGTGCTGGCCCAGGGCGACACCACCACGGTGCTCGCGGCTGCCCTGGCGGCTTTTTATCGGGGTTTGCCCTTCGGCCACGTCGAGGCCGGCCTGCGCACGGGCGACCGCCGCCGGCCCTTTCCCGAGGAGATCAACCGCCGCATTGCCGATTTGATGGCCGATGCCTATTTCGCCCCTACCGAGCGCACAGGCAAGCCCTGCTCGACGAGGGTTGCCCGGCCCACCAGATCCATCTGACTGGCAACACCGTCATCGACGCCTTGCTCGACGTCATTGCCCGGCCTTGCCTCAACCGGCCTGCCGCCCTGGCGAATGTTCCCGCTGGCGCCCGCGTGATATTGATCACCGCGCACCGGCGCGAGAGTTTTGGCGAGCCGTTTCGGGAGCTGTGCCTGGCGATTCGCGACCTCGCCCTGGAGTTTGTGGGCGAGGACCAGGGTGAGAATGTTCACTTTGTCTACCCCGTGCATTTGAATCCCCATGTGCAGCGGCCGGTGGAGGAGATTCTGTCGGCTTTGGCGAATGTGCATTTGATGGCGCCGCTCGACTACCTGGGGCTGGTCCAGGTGATGAGGAACGCCACGTTGATTTTGACCGACTCGGGCGGCATTCAGGAAGAAGCCCCGTCGCTGCGCGTACCCGTGCTGGTGATGCGCGAAACGACGGAACGGCCCGAGGGCGTCGAGGCCGGCGTGGTGCGGCTGGTGGGCACGCAGCGCCAGCGCATCGTGGCGGCGGCACGCGAGTTGCTGACCGACCCCGCGGCCCATGCCGCAATGGCCAGGGGGGTCAATCCTTATGGGGATGGACATGCGGCGGAGCGGATTGTCGCGGCGCTGCTGGGCGAAGATCCTGTTAATTGACGGCAATGCCCGCGCTCTGCGCCCAGTTCCCGGCGGATTTGCTGGAAATTCGCTATGCGACCAGTTTTTTCCAACTCCCCTGGTGGGCCGGGTTATTGTCGAATAATATAGGGGGAGGCGATAATTGCCAGCAGAGAGGGGCGAACCGGCCATGACCATCAAAGTTGAGTTGCCGCCGTCCCTGTTGGTCGAGTTGCAGGCCCAAGCCACCGCGGCCGGCAAGGACATCGAGGCCCTGGTTGTCGAGGCCGTCCAGGCAAGATTGGCTCTAGCTGTCAAACCAAGCCAGCAGCTTGGCGAATTGACGCATTCCTGTGCTGTGGCCGAGGACCGCGCCCAACGCCAGTTCGAGGACCGTTGCCAGCAGGCCTTGGCCCAAATCGAGCCGCTCATCCTGCGGTCTCAACAGGCCTTTTGGCGTGACCTGCCGCAGTTGCAAAAAAACAAATCGAAAAAACGCCGCTGGGCCGCTTATCACGGCGAAGAGCGCATCGGTCTTGGACCAACAAAAACCCAGTTGTACCAGGAATGCCTTCGGCGCGGCCTCGAGCCGGGCGAGTTCTACGTTGGCAGCCTCGACCGCGATCCGACCGTGCCTCCCTGGGCATTCGACGAATTGGAACACGGCTTTTTTGGCTTCGGTTTCTGGGCTTCAGAACCAGAGCCGCCGGCCCACCCATGACGAAAATTGTCGATCGCGTGCCGATTCCCGACAAGTCGACGTATCTGGATTTCAGTGGTCACCGCGTCAAGGTCCACCGCAATCAAATTGTGCTGTGGGTGAGTATACACCTTCCGAAAACAGCGCGGCCTGAGCCGAACATCCCAAAGATCCCCGCTCTTTTGGACACCGGCAACAACTTCGATTTTGCAATACGCCATCAGCATTTGCACGATTGGGCCGGCATCGAGGCAGCTGCTTTGCGCGTGTTGAAGACCAAAGGCCTGGAGGATCTTAAGCTGAATTGTCACGATGCCAGGGTTTGGCTGTACCCCAATTTTCCAGGCACCGATGGCCTCGACCTCCGGCTTGACCCGGATCGGCGCCAGGTCTCCATACAATCTCGCACCTGGCGCCGCTCAATCATTCGCCTGTTGCGAAGAGTCTGAAACCAGCCCCAAGCGCGTGAGCCACATGTACCAGGTCGCCAAAGAATTAACCAACCCCTACTTCCTGCTGACGGCCGCGCTGGGCATGGTGCTCATCGCCTTGTGGCATCGGCGCCGGGAAACCAAGAAATGGCTGATGGCCCTCACCGTCCCTTATATGCTCCTCGTGGTGCTCAGCCTGCCGGTGGTCAGCGGCCTGGCGCTGCAGTCGCTGGAAAACCAGTATCCCCTGCTCGAGCAGCGTCCGGACGACGCCCAGGCAATCGTCGTCCTGGGAGGCGGCCTCGGTGCTTCTTTTTTCCGATGCGGTCTTGGCGCCAAGCTTTACCATCAAGGCAAAACCTGCCCGGTCGTCTTCAGCAGCGACGCCGAGGAGACCGCACAAATGCGGCAGCATCTGCTGAAACTCGGCGTCCGCGAACAGGATTTGGTCGAAGAAGCCAACTCGCACAATACTTATGAAAACGGGGTCAACAGCAGTGAGCTCCTGGCGCTCAGGCAAATTCGCAAGATCGTCCTGGTTACTGATGCCACCCACATGCCCCGCGCGGCGGCCTGCTTTCGCAAACAGGGCCTCGAGGTCGTGGCGGCGGGACAGCCTCTCAGCCTGCTTGAAGCCTCGCTCTCGCTTGGCGATTTTTTGCCCAACCCAGAGGCCTTTGGTCAGTCGCAATACGCGGCTCAGGAATGGTTGGGCAAAGTCTGGTACTGGATGAAGGGAAGGATATAACGGTTTGCTAGTCCGGCGCCGCGCCAGTCACCAACCCCGGAACGCTTCGTGACACTGTTTGGGAAGCACGCAAAAAAATGACACAGCACCTGGTTTCCATCGTGCTGCCGACGCATAATGGCAGCCGCTATCTGCGCGAGGCCGTCCAGAGCTGCCTTTGCCAAACCTATCCGCATTGGGAACTCATTATCGTCGATGATGCATCCACCGATGAGACGCCCGAATTGATCGCCGAGTGCGTCAAAACGGACAGTCGAATTCGGTCGGTGCGGCACACCGTCAACAAAAAACTGCCCGGCGCGCTCAACACCGGCTTTTCCTTGGCGAAAGGACAGTACCTTACCTGGACCTCCGACGATAATCGCTACCGGCCCAATGCGCTTGCGGAGTTGGTGAGCTTTCTCGAGAACAGACCTCACACCGCATTTGTTTATGCGGATTACTCTGAAATCGACGAACGCGGTGAAGTGACCCGCTATGTAACCGTTGGCGATCCGGTTGTGTTGGCCGCGCACGATTGCGTGGGCGCCTGCTTTCTCTATCGCCGCTGCGTGCTGGACAAGGTCGGGGATTATAGCGAACACCTGTATCTGTCCGAGGATTTTGATTACTGGCTGCGGGTGTCCGTTTATTTCAAGCTGGAGCCCTACCATAAGGACCTCTATCTTTATCGGTTACATGGCCAATCCCTCACCAAATTGAAAACTCTGGGGATTCAAATTGCCACCGAACAAGCGCTGGAAGAAAACCTCTGCCGGCTGCCGTGGCTAAACTCCAGGCGCAAAGCGAACGGTTACCTGCTCCTGGCCAGCAACGCGCTGGGGCGCGGCGACAAAGCGTCGGCGCGGCGCCGCCTTTTGATCGGCGTGCGCCGCTGTCCTCATTACGTTCTGACTGCCCGCCTTTATCTTGTGTTGGCCATCCTGGCAGGGCAAAACATGCTCCTGGCGCTGCGGAAGATGAAAAGCGTTTTCCTTGGCAAGAAATGGCGGCCATTTACGCCCTGATCCCTGTTATCAATGTGGGTGGCAGTGGCTGACCTGTCGATTAAGGGTTTCTCTTCTCTGTTGCCGTCGCGAGCTATGCATTCTTTAGTATCCATCTTGATTCCAGCGTTTAACGCCGAGAAATTTATCGCTGACACTCTTCGCTCGGCATTGAGCCAAACCTGGCCAAATACGGAAATCATCGTTGTTAACGATGGGTCAAAGGATAACACGTTGGCAGTGGCCAAGGCATTTCAATCACCCACGGTCAAGGTGATAAGTCAGGAAAACCGCGGGCAGTGTCCCGCTAATAACCGCGCTTTCAGCGAATGTCAGGGTGACTTCATCCAGTACCTGGACGCGGACGATTTGATTTCTCCGAACAAAATTGAAGTTCAGCTGCGGCGGCTCGCGGATTGCCAACCAGGGTGCGTCGCGTCATGCGCATGGGGCCGATTCCATGATTCCCCCGCGACCGCGCGATTCATTCCCTACCCCACCTGGGCGGACATGAGCCCGGTGGAGTGGCTGGTATGCTCGTGGACCCCCGGGGGCGGACTTATGCCAAATTCGGGTTGGTTGTTGCCTCGCGATGTCGTAGTTGAAGCAGGACCTTGGGATGACACGATTTCCTTGTTAAACGATTTCGATTTCTTCTGCCGGGCGCTCCTCGCCGGCAGCGGTGTCCGATTTTGTCCTGGGCCCAAGGCCTACTACCGATCCGGCATCCCGTCGAGCCTAAGCCAGACCCGCCCTCCAAAGGCCTGGGATTCCGCTTTTCGGGCAATACAGGCCGGGACGACGCGCCTGTTGATTGCCGAGGACAGCGCTCGCACTCGTCGGGCATGCGCAGACGCCTATCAGCACTTTGTTTATGATGCTTACCTCGATTGTCCCGATCTCGCAAAGCGAGCCCAAATTCGAGTGCAAGAGCTGGGAGGCAGCAATATGCGTTGTGGCGGCGGAAAGGTTTTCCGCATTCTCGCGCCGTTTTTTGGGTGGAAAATCGGCCGCCGGGCACAAACATGGGCCTCTGGTTTGCGTCGGTCCTTTTTGCGAATGCGATAAAGCCGCGTGTAAGAGTCTGTCCGAAAAGGGGTCAGGCACCGTTGTGCGAAGCACCCTTCGGGCCGTTCCGGCAACGGTGCCTGACCCCTTTTCGGACAGACTCTAAGAGTGGATCAGACTTCCAGTTGGCTCGAAAGCGAAGCATGAAGTTGAAACGGCTCGAAGTCTGCCTGATTACTTCGACCCATGTTGCCAATAACCCCCGTTTGGTGAAGGAGGCAAACGCCCTGGCTGCTCTGGGTCATCACGTTCGAGTCGTGGCGGGAGATTACACCGCGGCGGTTCGGCCGTTTGATCAGGCTGTTGTCAATCAATCGCGATGGGAGCTGTGCAAGGTGGCGCGGGGGACCGCGCTCGGTTGGCGCTGCGCGCCGCACGCCGTTGTTTATGCCTTTGGCTCGCAAAACACGGCCTGGCACTTGGCTATCGGGGGGCGCTATGGGCCGTGGCTGAGTTTGCCGGGCGGTTGGCTGCCGTCGCCGCGGCCGCGCCGGCGGATATCTTTATCGGTCACAACCTTCCTGCTCTTCCGGCGGCGGCCTGGGCCGCGGCCCATTACCATGCCAAGCTAGGGTTTGACGCCGAGGACAGCCACGTTGACGAGTTGCCGGATGACAGCGCCAATCAGGGGTTACGCCGGCTGCGCGAGCGTATTGAGAGGTTTTATTTGCCGCGCTGCGATCATTTGACCGCGGCTTCGCCCCTCATCGCCAAGGCCGTGCGTGACCGGTATGCCGTTGCGCCCCTATCGGTTCTCAACGTGTTTCCGTTAGCCGAGGCTCCGCTGGCGCCAGTCAAGACCGCCTTTGACGAGGGCACGGGCCCTCCTTCGCTTTATTGGTTCAGCCAAACCATTGGCAACGACCGTGGTTTGGAGGCGCTGATCGTGGGGCTAGCGAATATGCGGACACCCGTACATCTTCACCTCCGAGGGCGGCCCGCGCAAGGGTTCCGAGCCGATTTTGAACGGCTGGTCAACGAGGTGGGCCTTGCGGGCCGAGTCCACTGGCACCAACTAGCTGCTCCGTCCGAGATGGTCACTTTAAGTGCGCCGCATGATTTAGGCCTGGCCCTGGAGTTGCCCGAGCCGCCCAATCGCGGCATGTGTCTCACCAACAAGATCTTCACCTATTTGCTCGCTGGCATTCCTGGCCTCGTAAGCCGCACTCCAGCTCAGGACCTGCTGGCAAAGGAACTTGGACCGGCCGCGCTCCTCGTCGATTTGCAAGAGCCCAAGGCTCTGGCTACGCGCCTTGATGAGTTCTTCGCAAATCCAGCCATGCGAGCCAACGCACGGCTGGCCGCCTGGCGGTGGGGACGCGAGCGATATAACTGGGATTGTGAAAAAGATGTTTTCCTGCGGTCGGTCGAGCAAGCATTGTGCGGCGACGAGCAGTCCTTTGCCGTTGATTACTTACCATCCCGCGGTTCATCCGAAAAGCAGCAATGAAAGACCGGCGGCCTCGCCGTCTGCTCATCGTCAGTCCGCGCTTCCCGCCTATTAACGCCGCGGACCACCAGCGCGCTGCGCATGTGCCTTCCCTGTCTTGGCGAATTTGGTTGGGAGGCGCATGTTCTGGCAGTGGATTCCCGATATGTCGAAGACGTCATGGATCATGACCTGCTTCTGACATTGCCCAGGCAGGTGCCGATAACGCGCGTGGGTGCCGTGCCCTTTCAATTGACGCGGCATTTTGGATTTGGCGGCCTGGATTACCGGGCGCTTGCGGCCCTTTACATCGGTGGCCTCCGTTTGCTCCAGAGGGAGCGATTTGATCTGGTCTATTTCTCAACCACGGCATTCCTTTGCATGATTCTTGGACCGTTGTGGAAGCAACGGTTTGGCATCCCGTTCGTGGTGGACCTGCAAGATCCGTGGCTGAGCTCCTATTACGAGGCAACTGGCGCTCCTCCGCCTGGTGGTGCCCTTAAATACAAGCTGAATCAATGGTTGGCACACCGCTTTGAGCCTCGGACAATGCGCAATGCCGCGCACATTATCAGTGTGTCACCGGCTTATCCAGCAATGCTTAAGGCGCGTTATCCCGAAATGGACTCTTCGCGGTTTACGGTGTTGCCGTTTGGGGCAGCCGCGCTGGATTTCGAGATAACCCGGAAAATGGCCATTACCCAATCGATTTTTGATGCCAATGACGGGCTGATTCACTGGGTTTACCTTGGCCGCGGGGGCCCGGACATGGCCTTGGCCTTGCGAGGGTTGTTTTTGGCTGTGCGGGCATTGGTTGGCGAAAACCATTCCAACCTCGCCCGATTGAGGCTGCATTTTGTTGGGACCAGTTACGCGGCCAAAGAGATAGCGGAGCGGACCATTGAACCCGTGGCCGCCGAGGTTGGTGTCGCCCACATGGTCGCGGAGCTTACCAGCCGCATTCCGTACCTGGAAGGTCTGGCTTTGCTGCAGGCAAGCGACATCGTGCTTGTTGTCGGCTCTGATGATCCCGGGTACACTGCTTCGAAGATCTATCCCTGCATCCTGGCAGGTCGACCTATCCTGGCGATTTTGCACGAATCGAGCTCGGCCGGGGAGATCATTCGGCGGTGCCGCGCCGGCAATGTTATTGGTTTTTCCACAGGCGATTCGCCTGAAACGATCGCGGGCAGACTGCAGCCCGTGATCCGGCTGCTCTTGAGCGGTGCCCCAAATCCCCGGCCAGCAACCGATTGGCAAGCATGCAAGCCCTTTACCGCGCGAGAAATGACCAGACGGCAGTGTGAGGTTTTCGACGCCGTGGTCGGCAAGCCTGTTAGGGCATCATGACCTACCGCATTGGCATTTTGTCCACCCACCCAATCCAGTACTACTCACCGTGGTACCAGGAGCTGGCGCGGCGGCCTGATATCGATCTCAAGGTTTACTACGCTCACCGGCCCACGCCGCAAGAACAAGCAGAGGGTTTTGGCGTACCGTTTCAGTGGGACGTGCCGCTGCTGGAGGGCTACCACAATGTCTTTCTGACCAATCGTTCCGCCCGCCCCGGCACGCCAGGTTACCGCGGCTACGACACGCCGGAGATCGCGGAGGTGATTCGGCGGGAGCGGTTCGACAGCTTTGTCGTGCACGGCTGGTACACGAAAAGCTACTGGCAGGCAATGCGCGAATGCTGGCGAGGCGGCACTCCCCTGATGGTCAGGGGGGACTCGACACTGCAAGTGAGGACCGGACGGGCCAGCGCATTGTTTAGGTCTATCACGCACCGCCGGTTCATTCCGCGTTTTGACGCCTACCTGGTCGTCGGCAGCCGAGCCCGTGAATACTACCTGGCGTATGGGGCGGACCCGGCCAAGATGGAGTTCAGCCCGCATTTCGTGGACAACGTGTCGCTTCAGCGCGGCGGCAGCCAAGGTTCGGGACCGACGTCAACAAGCACGCGCGGCATGGGACATTGGCGAGGCAGAGGTCGTGTTCCTGTTTTGTGGCAAATTCCTGCAGTACAAGCGCCCCTTGGATTTCGTGCAAGCCATGGCGGAAGTTCGAACCCAAGGGCTGAACGCTATCGGCCTGATGGTCGGCGACGGACCTCTGCGCGGCGCCGTGGAGGCCGCCATCCGTGCAACCAATGCCCCGGTGCGACTCGCGGGCTTCATGAACCAGTCGGCCATGCCGACGGCCTATGCCGCCGCCGACGTGCTGGTCCTGCCGTCGGTCAGCGAGACCTGGGGCCTGGTGGTAAACGAGGCGATGGCGTGCGGCCTGCCGGCGGTGGTTTCCGACCGCGTGGGCTGTGCGCCCGATCTTGTGACGGACGCCGAGACGGGCTACGTCTACCCCGGCGGGAATGTGCCCGCCATGGCCGCCCGCATGGCAGAACTGGTGCGCGACCCATTGCTGCGCGCCCGTTTGAGCGGCGCGGCGATAAAGCGGGTCGCGGCCTATTCTGTCGCCGCCGCGGCCGACGGGCTTTGTCGGGCCGTGGCGCGGGTGAACGCGAACAGGTGATTCGGGCAAGAAACGGACCAAAAAGGGAATTGCCATGTCGCTGCTGACGATCGCATTATATATTGCCGCCTTTGGGCTATGGTGGTATGTTTTGGCCCGCGAAGACGGCATTGGCATCGGCGTGCGCTTTTTGTTTGCTGCGAATTTCGCGATGTTTTTCCTGGTCGGTCCTGTCGTGGGCGAGCTATTTGAGCCCGTGGGCGATACCTGGCTGGCCGAAACCCGTGACAGAGCCTATTTGCTCACCGCCTGCGGCTTTCTGGCTTACTTGATCGGCGCCTATTTTGTTTTTCCATCCCTCGTTGGCCGCTCGCGTCTCATTCCCAACAACTTCGCGAGGCGCATGGCCGATCCAGTCAGGCTGGACGCGCAATGGAAGGTGGCGTGGGTGCTTATTGTCATGGGCTTCGTCGGCCTGGCCTTTTATCAGCTCGCCCAGTCAATTCCCACGTTCGGAGCGGTTGTCTGCCAGATGCCATTGCTAATCGATACGGGATTGGTGATGCTATGTTTGAACGGCGCCTTTAGCGGGCGACCGGCGAGCTTGGCCGCCATGGTGGGCGTACTGGGCACCAAGGCCGTGGTTTACGCGGCTTTCAGCGGCCATGCCGGCTCAACGTTTTTGATTGGCATTTTTCTGGTTTGCATTTTCTTCCTTTCGCGGAAACTGCGGGCCAGGCAATTGGTTTTGCTGCTGATTGTCGCAATACTTGCATTTATTCCCGCCCAGAACTGGATGAAAGGCCGCGATAAGCTCCGCGGCGCCATCAAGGACGGTGTCGATTACCACAGACGAGTCGAATTGACGGTGGATATCTTGACGGATACCTCATTTTTCACGGGCGACGAGGAGCATAATTTGGTGGCCACATACCAAGACCGGGGCGATTTTTCGCGCCTTTTTGTGGCAGCCGTCGCACATACGCCGGCGAAGGAACCTTACGGCGAGGGAATCACTTACCTCGACATGATCTACGCCGTTGTCCCGCGCTTCTCTGGCCGGAAAAGCCGGTCACGGCAGGCGGCAGCGAGTTCGTGACGAAATTCACGGGCATCGTTTTCGGAAAGAACACCTCCGTCGGAATGCATCACCTTTTTGAGTTATATGTGAATTTTGGGCCAATGGGGGTCGTAGTAGGTATGCTCATCATGGGGATGCTCACGGGTTGGATGGAATCGCTTTACTATCGCAAGGGGTTGGGAAGTTTGTTTTATGAGTATTGCCTTATTCTCTTCTCATGGTTTGTGGGTATGTATTGCGACACCATGAAGTTGTTGGCCATGACCTTGCCGCCCGCCATGGTGTTATGCGTTGCGACCTACGTGATCCTATGGTCCCAAATCCGATCGCCCTACTTGCCAAATCTGTGGTGGGGCAGAAAGAAGCAAGGCATACCGGCTCCGTGCGTTGCACGACGCCAACCCAGCTCAAGGCGAACCGAAGGTGCCAATGTTGCTGAAGGCGGAACAGGTGGACTTTAGACGATATCGTTTCAAACGGCCCGATGATGGCCAATAAACGATTGCTGTTCGCAATGGGTGGAGACTGCATCTATGGCTTTGAGGCCAGGACCCTAAGATTGATGAAGGGTCTGGTCTCGCGCGGCTACGACGTTTATTGCACGGTGTCCGGGTGGAATAATGGCGACTACCCGCGCGCTTACCCAGATCGGCGTGCCTCATGAATCGATCTATCTGGGGTGGTATTATCTCTCAAAGCCCATGTGGTCGCTGGACTCTCTGAGTCACGCACCGACTGCCTTCGCGGCGTGCCGCCGAGTGTTGCGCCGCTTCCGCCCGGATCTGGTGTTTCACGGCTCTTACCGCTCGCTGGTCTTGATGGGCTGGATGGCTGGTGCGAGTAACGTTGTGTTAGTCCCAGATCAGTGGAGCAAAAGATGGGAATGGTGGTTGCTGCGGTCGAGGAACCACATTGTCGCGCGCTTACGTTGTCAATTCAAAGTATATGCGCCTGCCTCTGGCCAACCACGGCATCCCACGGAGCAAGGTGCACGTCGTCTACAATGCGGCCGATTTTGACGAGACAATCCGTTGCCCTGGTATTGTGGCGCCGAGAACCGTCCCGACCTTTGGATTGGTGGGCCAGGTTGTCGAGCGCAAGGGCCACCACATCGCCATCGAGGCGCTGGCCAAAATCCGTGCCCGCCATCCGGCATTGGCATTCAAGCTCATGATCTTTGGGGGGGGATCGGAAGCATACATCGACCAGATCAAGGAATTGGCCGCCGCGAAAGGATTGACGCGCTTTATCCATTGGTGTGGGTACAACACAAACCGGGACGAGATTTACCCTGAAATCGACTTTAGCCTGGTGCCGACAATCGATCCCGAGCCGTTCGCCCATGTGACGATCGAGCCTGCCGTGTATGGCAAGCCGATCATCGCATCGGCTACGGGCGGCACGCCGGAGATTGTCAAGGACGGAGTTACTGGGTTCCTGGTACCGCCGGCTGACGCTGATGCCTTGGCGGAGCGCATTACCCGATTGCTATTAGAGCCGAATTTAGCCGATGTCCTTGGTCAACAGGCCTACTCCGATTACAAAGCCCGGTTTAACGCGCCGGCGTTCATTGATGGGTATTGCCGGATTATCGAGGGCCTGCTTGGCCGGTAAGCCGGAATTACGGAGCTAGCGGTCAAACGCAGCAATGACCCCGGCCGGCTTGCCCGGCAGCCGGCAGGGGCCGCATTTGGCAAGCAAAGGTTGCAAATGTCCTTGGTGTGTGGATGGCGGCCTTCCGGGCAATCCGCGGCGCCCAGCCTGATTGTCGAAGCGATGGGGCGGGCGCTCCGCGTGCATGACAAGCAAAGCTGGGCTTGCTGGTCGGTGGACGGCCTGGCTGTCGGTTTATTGGACCACGAGGATCAGGCCGATTTGCATAATGTTGCCGCTCCGGCTGTCTGTGCACAAGAGCGCTGGCACTTGTGGATGGTCGGCGAGGCCTTCGATGGCCGAGCGCTGTTGCCCGTGCCGAACGTGGTTGGCACCAGAACCATGGCGTTCCGGAAGGCATTGCTTGCGGCGCTCCTGGAAAAAGGCACGGATGCGATCAGGGATTTGGATGGTGAATACGTCGTGATTCTATGGGATCGGCAAGCTCGCCACCTGACGTTGCTGAACGATCGATTCGGCAGCCTACCGCTGTACTGGGGCACCTCCCCAAGTGGTTTTGCTTTTGCAGGCGGCGTGCGTGGGGTTCTCATGGCTCCTGGCATAACCTATGAGCCGGACCCCGAAGCTATTCGGGAAGCTGTGACCTTCGGGGGCTTCCGCTTGGGGGACCGCACCAATGTGAAGGCTGTCAAGATGGTGCCTGGCGCCTCGGTGGTTTCAGTGGCCCAGGACAGGCGGGTATTTCGGCGGTATTGGCAGTGGCGTGAGCTCGCACCAGTAAAGGAAACCGCGCTCCCCGACATGATCGAGCGGGCGCATCATTTGTGGGAGCTTGCCATCGAGCGCCGGTTGGGTGGGGCGCGGCGCCCAGGGCAAACGCTCAGCGGCGGACTCGACAGCCGGGCCATCCTGGCGGAAGCGGCGCCGCGCACACCTGGCTGGATTGCCATCACCTTTGGCGTGCCGGGTTGCGATGACGCCCGTTATGGTCAGCAAGCCGCCGCGGTGATGGGCGCCACATGGATTTTCCACCCTTTGTATGGTGGCAGAGACCCCGATTGGTTGACGTTGCGAACGAGTCATATTCGGGCCACCGACGGCCTGGTGCAGCTGGGCGACTTGCAGCACCTGGAAACGATGGTGATACAAAGTGAGGTGCTGGATCTACACCTTTCTGGCTATATCGGCGACGTGGTCTGCGGTCCGACCTATAACGCATGCGCCACGGTGGAGGACGTGTTACAACAGCAGCCCTACTATGGAACGGATCTGGGGTATTGCCCTCAAGAAGCTTTGGCATTAGTGCGCGGTTGTTGTGAGCAATTGGCGGGTGCTCCTCTGCGTTTCGCGTTTCTAAAAGGAAAGCTGGCACAGGCGATAAATCGGTGCGTCGGTGCCGCGTACCGGCCCCATGTACGCGTGCGTCGGCCTTTTGTGGATTATGATTTCTTCGATTTTTTTCAGGGGTTGCCCGATCGATTGCGTGTCGGCATCCCGCTCTATCATCATTGGCTGCGAGCGCGTTACCCGCATTGCTTTGCCGCTATTCCCAATCAGAAAACAGGCATGCCGGTGATTACGCCGCGCTGGCGCGTGCAAATCGAGCGCGGCAAGCGATTGTTGTGGCGGAAAGCGCTGCCGGTGCTTCGAAAAATGGGAGTGCCCGCCCGGCCGCGCATTCGAAGCTATACCGCGGACGAGGAGTATTGGCGGGCTCAAGGTCCCAAGGAGCGCATTCGAATGACGGTGCTTCGCCCTGATTCGCTGTGCTGCGACTTGCTGGGACGCGACAAGGTAAAGGCCTTGATGGACGCCTGGGACGAGCGGGGTGCCGCGCCAGCTCAGGTTGTGGCGCTCTGTACGTTTACGAGGCTTATCATCAGGAATTGCCTGCCATCCTGCGCAATTCCCAAGTATCTCCAGTTGGAAAAGGAATTACATCTTGACGCCGAGGTTTGAATGCCATTAAGTCTCAGCAGACGGACGCTGTTTCGGACGGCATTGTGGTATTGTGGACTGCTCAAACCCCAGACGCAAACGACTGAGGCCGAACGGACTGCACTCTCGCGCCACGCCGCTGGCCGCAGTCGGGTGGTGGAAATCGGCGTGCTTAACGGGGTGACAAGTTTGCAGATCCGCAAAGCAATGGCGCCCGGCGGCGTTCTTTGGGCCGTCGACCCATTCCTGCGTGGGCGGTTGGGCTTCAACCTGGATGAACAAATCGCGCGTCACACTGTCGGTCGGTCCACCAATGGCACCGTCAAGTTCGTGCTTCTGACAGGCGCCGAAGCGGCTGCACTTTACTCCCAGGAGGCATCGCAGCCGGTGGATTTTCTGTTTATTGACGGGGACCACACATGGTCGGGGATAGACGCCGACTGGAGGGGGTGGGCACCCTTGATCGGCAACGCCGGGATCATCGCACTTCATGACAGCCGCCCTTACGCCGGCAACAGGTTAGAGCTGGAAAGCGTCCGATACACCCAACAGGTGATCCGCGCGGACCCAAGGTTCACGGTGATCGACGAGGTTGACTCTTTGACTGTTCTTGCCGCCGCACCATGAACGCAGGGCTCAATATTCTCCTTGCGCATATTCATTGCGCCCGGCTCCGGCGGCATTGCTCGTGTCGCGCGTTTGATGGCCCGGCTGCTGGCTGAGGAAGCCGCGGCTGGCCGCTTGTCGGTGCGTGGCGTGACGCTGGGGGATGCTGAGGCGCCTGCCGACATTCCATTCCCAGTGGTGCTTGGGCGCGGGGCCAAATTCCGCTTCGCCCTCGCGGCACTGAAAGCTTCACGCCACTTCTCCAGCTATATTCACGATGGCTGCCAGGTGGCACAGGCGCATGCCTTGCCGCTGCTTCGCCGCAAACCCTTTCTGACCTTCATGCACGGCATCGAGGTTTGGGAGCAGGCCAAACCGGGGTACATCAAAAGTGCCCGGCGTGCCGCGATGCTGCTAGCCAACTCCGCGTTTACGCTTGCAAAAGCCCAGCACGTGCATGGAGGGTTTGAGCGGGCGCGAGTTTGCTGGTTGGCCACGGAGGCGGATGAATTGCCTGCAAAAGTGGGCAGAGAGCAGTCGGCAGTGGGCGGTGGGAGAGGAGAGAGACCGGAAGTCTTAATCGTAGGGCGCGTGGATTCGGAGCAGTACAAGGGGCACCGGGAGTTGATCGCTTGGTGGCCACGGGTGGTGGCGGCGGTGCCGGGCGCGGTATTGCGCATCGTGGGCACGGGTATTGACCTCCAGGCCCTGCGGCGGTTGGCGGGCGAGTCGGCGGCCAACGGGCAGATTGTGTTTGATGGGTTTGTCCCCGACGCGGAGCTGGAGACGCTTTATGGCCGGGCGAGCGTGTTTGCCATGCCGAGCCGAGGCGAGGGGTTTGGGCTCGTCTATATCGAGGCGATGCGCCATGGATTGCCGGTGATCGCGTCGGTTCATGATGCGGCGCCTGAAATCGTGCTGGACGCTCAGACGGGCTATACCGTCAATCTCGATCGCGAGGGCGAGTTGGCGGAGCGGATCATTCAGCTGCTGCAGAATCCGCGGCAGGCCCGACAAATGGGCCTGGCCGGGCAGCGGCGCTGGGGGGAGCATTTTCGGTACAGTGCGTTTCGAGAGCGGTTCCGGCCGTTGCTTTGGGAGTTCTTGCAAACCAGTGCCATGCCAAGGATCAGCGGGGCGTGAAAATCATCATCAACGCCGACGATCTGGGCCTGGGCCGGGAGGTGAACGGGCGAATCTTTGAGCTGATGTCGCGCGGATGCGTCACCTCGGCGACCCTTCTTGCCAATGGGCCGGCCATCGAGGAGGCCGCGGCGGCGGCAGCCAATTTCCCGTGCTGCTCGTTTGGGGTTCATCTCAACGTGACGGAGTTTCGGCCATTGACCGGCGGCGACGAGCTTGGGCCGGTGCTGGACCAGGACGGCTGTTTTGCGGGAGACAGGATTCGGCGCGTGAAGATCACCTCTGCCTTGCGCCAGGCGATTTTCAAGGAGTGGAGCGCGCAAATTGGCCGCATTTTGTCTCTGGGCGTCAAGGTGAGCCATGTGGACTCGCACCATCACGTGCACACGGTGCCTGGGTTGTTCGGCGTGCTCAAACGCGTTCAGAAAGCCCATGGCATCGACAAGGTCAGAATCACAAAAAACATCTACGGCGCGATGGGCGCGTCCGCACGCCTCTTGGGCGCAAAGGTTTTGTGGAACTTTGCCCTGCGCCATTATGGGCGGACAAAAACGACGAGTGGATTCACGTCGTTTGCCGAGTTTAACTGGCTCGTGGCAGCCGGGCGGAAGATCCGGCACAAAACGGTGGAGTTGATGGTCCATCCCGGCTCAGCCGCGTTCGAAGAAGAGACTCGCCTTTTGGACGGCGACTGGCAAGACAAAATAGGCGCGGACGAAGGCGAGAAGGTGCAATTGATCAGTTACTCCGAGTTGTAAGGTAGAGACACGATTCCCTCGATGCCGCATCAGACACCGGTCAGTTGCCTGGTCTTTACCCTCAACGAGGCGATCAATCTCCCCCATTGCCTGGCCAGCCTGACCTGGTGCGATGACGTTGTGGTGGTCGATTCCTTCAGCACTGACGCCACCAAGGCGATTGCCAGGGCGGCGGGGGCGCGGTTTGTGCAGCACGCGTTTACAGGGTTTGGCGACCAGCGCAATTGGACCCTTGAGCACGTGCCGCTCAAGCATCCGTGGGCGCTGATCCTCGATGCGGATGAGCGGGTGCCTGCCGAGTTGGCGGCGGAGTTGGCTGAAATTGCGGGCAGTGGGCAGGGGGCAGGGGGCAGTGCGGCGTTTCGTGTGCGCAGGCGGTTCTATATGTGGGGGAAATGGCTCAGGCATAGCTCGCTTTATCCGACCTGGGTGGTGCGGCTAGTGCGCGTCGGCAAGGTCAAGTACGTCAATCGGGGTCATGCCGAGACGGAGATCGTCGATGGCCCCATTGGCTCACTGCGAGCGGATTTGATCGATGAGAACCACAAGGGTGAGGACGAATGGTGGCAGCGGCAGAAGAAGTACGCGGCCCAGGAGGCGCGGTATGAGCTGAGCGAGCCGTGGGCGGGATGGGGGGCGCTCATTTGCGCGATCCGATGCGGCGGCGGGCGGGATTGAAGGGTTTGGCGCGGCGGCTGCCGGGGCGGGCGCTGTGGTATTTCCTCTACGCGTATTTGTGGCGCTGCGGGTTTCTCGATGGCAGGGCGGGGTGGCGGTTTTGCCGGATGAAGGCACAGTATCAGGGAATGATCCAGCGCATTAAGCTCGCCCAGCAGGTAGAATAGAGCCAACTGGAGGAGGTCCTAATGAAGACATCAACGAGCGATTTTAGGGCGCCGGTCATCGTGCCAGCGCTTGAGCCGGGCGATCATCTTACCTGCGCCGAATTCGAGCTCCGCGATGGTGGCATGCGTGGGGCGAAAAAAGCGGAGTTGATCGAGAGATGTGTTGTTTTTCCGTCTCCGACCGGCTTTCAAATGCGGTCCCCCCAAATGGCTTCCTTGGTTTCGTGGTTGACCCATTACCAGGAGTTGACCCAGGGGGTGCAAGGCGAATGCAACAGGTCAGTGCGTCTCGACCTGGACAATGTGCTGCAACCGCCGGGGCTGCTTTTTTTGGCACCACGCCATGGCGCACGGGTGCGTATTGGCGATGGCGAGGTTTTCGCAGGCGTGCCTGAATTAGTGGCAGAGGTCGCGGCATCGGCTGTGAGCATTGAATTGCATACCAAAATGCGCGTATACCGCCGCAATGGTGTGAATGAGTATTTAGTCTGGCGGGTCCTGGACGCTGCCGTCGATTGGTTCGCATTGCGGCACGGCGACTATGTGCGGTTGGAAGCCGGCGTGGACGGGTGGCACCGGAGCGAAGTTTTTCCAGGCTTGTGGCTGGACGCGGCGGCGCTGGTTCGCGGCGACCTCGCTGCCGTCCTGCAAGTCCTCCAGCAGGGCCTGGCCAGCCCGGAACATGCGGAGTTTGTCAAGCGTCTCAATTCTAAATGAAAATCCTGCACGTTATTCCCGGTCTGACCCGCGAGCGCGGCGGGCCGACCGAGGTCGTTTGTGCACTCGTCAAATGGCAGACGGCAGCGGGACATCAAGTTAGCGTGCTCACCACCGACCAGGGCGAACGCCACGGCGAGCAGCGCGCCCAGGTCGAGGCTGAGGTGATTCGGGCGCGGGTCTATGGGCCGGATCGATTGGCCTACGCGCCGGGATACTCGAGCGCGGCCCGGCGCTGTTTGCGGGACTGCGATGTGGCGCACCTCCATTCGATCTTTACCTATCCGGTGCATGCGGCGCTGAAGGCAGCTCGGGCGGCGGCAGTGCCGGTGGTGCTGCGGCCGTGCGGGCTGCTGCACCGTTATAGCCTTCGCCAATCGCGCTGGGTGAAGAAGACGTATATCTCCCTTTGGGGCGGCCTGGTGAGGCAGGCCGTGGCGGCGTGGCACTATACCTCCGCCAATGAAGCAGCCCAGAGCTGGCCTTGGGATGGCAGCACCGGCTTTGTGCTGCCCAATGGGATCGATCCGTGCGAGTTCGCAGTCGAGCGCGGCACGGCGCGGGCCGCGGTGCGCCAGGTGTGGCCGCAGTTGGGCGAGGGCCCGTATGTGGTTTTTTTGGGCAGGCTGCATTTGAAGAAACGGCTCGATTTGCTCCTGGAGGCGTTTCTGGCGGGGGCCCCGCGGCACGTCAAGCTGGTGGTGGCTGGGCCGGACGAATGCGCTTTGTGGCCGGACCTGGCCAGGAGGTTTTTGAGCGAGCCGGCCTGTGCCGCGCAGGTGAGTGCGCCTGGGCACGGTGGCGGGCCAGGGCAAAGTTCAGTTGCTGGCCGGGGCGGCGCTGTTTGCACTTGCCAGCGAGCACGAGAATTTTGGCAATGCCGCCCTGGAGGCGCTGGCCACGGGCACGCCGGTGCTGCTGTCGCCGCACGTCGATTTAGCGCAGCAAGCGGTGGCGGCCGGTTTGGGGCGGACGGCGCCGCTGGAGGTCGAGGCCTGGCGCGACCACTTGGCAACGATGCTCGAAATCACCACAGTGAAGGATCGTTTCGTGGGGCGTGCCAGGGATTGGGTGGCGGGCAGTTTTACGTGGAAAAGCGTGGCGGACGGGTTGACCGAGCATTACAGGCGCATCGTGGCGGAAGGGGTTTGAACCACGAAACACGCGAAAAACACGAAATAAGGCAAAACAGCAGCTTCGACCTCCTCGGTGCTTGATTCAGCCTTGGCTTTTTTCTTTTTCGTGTGTTTGGTGTGTTTCGTGGTTCAATCGTATGTGCGGCATCGCAGGCATATTAACTGCCGACGGCCAGGTGGACGCCAGCGGCCTGGTTTCCATGCGGGCGGCGCTTCGGCATCGAGGGCCTGATGACCAGGGTTTGGAGAACGTCGAGCTTACAGGAGGCTGGCGGCTGGGTCTGGTGCATACGCGCTTGGCGATTTTGGACGTGAGCGCCGCCGGGCATCAGCCGATGCGCGACGCGGACTCAGGGTCGTGGATCGTTTATAACGGCGAAGTCTACAACCACTTGGCGATCCGCCGGACGATGGACGCCCACCCCCCCCTCAACCCTCAACCCTCATCCCTCATCCCTCATCCCTGGAAGGGCACCAGCGACACCGAGACAATCTTGAAGGCCTGGGTGGAGCGCGGCGCGGCAGTGCTCGGCGAGCTACGGGGGATGTTCGCGTTTGGAATTTACGACGGTCGCCGGCGGCAGTTTTGGTTGGTGCGCGATCGTTTGGGAGTGAAGCCGCTTTATGTGTGCCAGACGGGGGCTCGGACCTGGCTGTTTGCTTCGGAGCTACGGGCCCTGTTGGCGTCGGGATTGGTCAAGCGGCGGCTCAACGCGGCGGCGGTCAACTCGTATCTGGCCTTTGGGGCGGTGCCGGCGCCGTGGACGTTGGTCGAAGGCGTGTCCAGCCTCATGCCGGCCGAGACGTGGCGGTGGGACTTGCAGGGCGAGCGCGAGGGCGTTCGGCCGGTACGGTCGAAGTACTGGCGGGCGGGGTTTGAGGGTGGCCGGCAGTGCATGGGCAATTGCCCCACGCGCCAGCAGGCCCTCGAGCAGGTGCGCACGGTGCTGGCCGAGGCGGTCGGTTTGCGGATGCTGTCGGATGTGCCGGTGGGCGTGTTTCTTTCGGGGGGGGCCGATTCCGGGGCGGTGGTGGCGACCTTGGCCAGCCAGGGCTGCAAGCTGCGGACGTTTTCGGTTACCTTCGGCGAAAAGCCCTTTGACGAGTCAGAGCACGCCCGGATGGTGTCGCGGAAATTCGGCACGGAACATGCCGAGTTGCTGCTGCATCCCAGCCAGGTGCTGAAGGAATTGGAGGCGGCGCTCGATGCCTACGATCAGCCGTCGATCGACGGGTTCAACACCTATTTCATTTCGCAGGCGACCCGTAAGGCCGGCGTCAAGGTCGCGCTGTCGGGACTCGGCGGCGACGAGCTTTTCGCCGGCTATGCCTATTTCCGCTACGCGGCCCGGTTCGACAAGCCGATGCAGCGCGGCCTGGCGCGGCTGCTGCACGGCGTGCTGCGGCGGGTCCATCCCAATGGCATGCGCACGCAGAAACTGGGGGCGCTGCTGGCGGCCGATGGGTCGCGGCTGAACCAATTCGGGGTGTGCCGGCAAGTGATGCTGCCGGGGCGGCGCGAGGGGCTTTTGCGCAAAGCGGCGCCAATGGCTTTTTTCCGCTGCCGGGCGAAGTGGTCGGCGACCTGGAAGAGGCGACGGCCGGCTTAAATCCAGTGAACGCTCATTCGCTTTTGGAGCTGTCGCTGTATATGGGGAACATGCTGCTGCGCGACACCGATCAGATGAGCATGGCTCATTCCCTGGAAGTTCGTGAACCGCTGCTGGATCATGTGCTGGTCGATACGGTGGCGCGGCTGCCGGGGGCGATGAAACTGGCGCCTGGCAGGCAAGGGAGTTTCAAAGGGTTGCTGCTGGATGCCCTGGCAACGCCATTGCCCGACGAGGTGGTGCGCCGACCCAAGATGGGTTTTGTGTTTCCGTGGGAACATTGGCTGCGGGATGAGCTGCGGCCGCAGGTGACTGAGACACTGACCGACACCCGGCTGTTGGAGGCGGCGGGCCTTGACGGCAAGGGTGTCCGCGGCTTGTGGGAAGGGTTTTTGGGCAGCCAGCCGGGGTTGAGATATACGGATGTGCTGTGCCTGCTGAACCTGCTTAGCTGGGCGAAGCGGCACATATTTTAACCGCCAATGAAACAAATAAAGGCCGGCCGCCGCTATTGATTTTTGCCAATACGTGGTATGATGGGCTCACTACGCGATTAAAATTTCAAAGCCAAGTTTCCATGAAGCCCACCTATATTCTCGGCCTGAATTGCTTTCATGCCGACGCCAGCGCTGCGCTGCTCCGGGACGGCGAGCTGATCGCGGCGGTTGCCGAGGAACGGCTCAACCGGGTCAAGCACTTCGCGGGGCTACCGGTGCGGGCCATTGCTGAAGTGCTCGACATTGCGGGCATCAAGATCGGCGATGTCGATCACATCGGCATCAACAAGGACAACAAAGCCAACTTGATGAGCAAGTTGGCTTTTGCCATGACTAACGTGGGGCGGATCGCCAAGATGGCCCGCCAACGGCTGGAGTATCGCGCCAAGGCCAAGGATTCGCCAAACCTGATTTGTGAGGCGTTGGGTGTGCCGCGGTCAGAGCTGAAGGCGGCGGTGCACCATGTCGAGCATCATCTGTGCCATGCCGCGAGCGCGTTTCTGGTGTCGGGGTTCGAGCGGGCGGCGATTTTGAGCGTGGACGGCTTCGGCGATTTCGCCTCCACCATGACGGCCCTGGGGCAGGGCAATGAAATCCGCATCCTCGATCGTGTGTTGTTCCCGCATTCCCTTGGAGTGCTGTACACGATGGTTTGCCAGTTCATTGGCTTCGACAAGTACGGCGATGAAGGCAAGGTCATGGGCCTGGCGCCGTACGGGCAGGACAGCTATGCGGATTTCTTCGACCAGTTGGTGAAGCTCAAACTGAAGGGACGATTTGAGCTCGACCTGGAGTATTTCCTGCACCACCGGGAAGGCGTGGATTACTCGTTTGACGATCAGGGCAACCCAACAGTGGCGCCCTTGTTTTCAGACGCGATGGTGCGCCAGTTTGGCAAGCCACGCGAGCGGCACGGCGAGCTGACGCAGCGTGACAAGGATCTGGCGGCATCGCTGCAGAAATGCCTTGAGAAGGCCTATTTCCACATTCTGAATCACCTGCATGAGGAAGCGCGGTGCGAGGAATTGTGTTTGGCGGGCGGCGTGGCGCTGAACTCGGTGGCGAACGGGATGATTTTTGATAAGACGCCCTTTCGCAGGATCTATACGCAGCCGGCTGCCGGCGACGATGGCACGGCAGTGGGAGCGGCATTTTACCTGGCCAACTGCGTCTTGAAGCGGCCCCGAAGTGTAGTGATGAATCATGCCTATACCGGCCGCGAGTTTAGCGACGCCCAGATTGAACTGGCGCTCGCGGCGCCGAGGGCATCACGATGGAGCGCGTGACCGACGACGATCTCTATGCCCGGACGGCGACGGCGATTGCCGAGGGCCAGATCGTCGGCTGGTTTCAGGGCAAGATGGAGTGGGGGCCGCGGGCGCTTGGCAACCGCTCGATCGTCGCCCATCCGGGATTGCCGCATATGAAAGATTTGCTCAACTCACGGATCAAGCACAGGGAATGGTTTCGGCCGTTCGCGCCGTCGATTCTGGAGGAATGCGTGGGCGAATACTTCGAGCATGTCCACCCCTCGCCGTTTATGATGCTGGTGTACAAGACGCGCCCGGAAGTCCGCGATCGACTTTGCGCCGTCAACCATGTCGACGACACGGGACGGCTGCAAACAGTTTCAAGGACGCAGAATCCGCGATATCATGCTTTGATCACGGCGTTTCAGCGCGCGACGGGTTTGCCCGTGGTGCTGAACACGTCGTTCAATGAAAACGAGCCGATTGTCTGCACGCCGGCCGAGGCGCTCGATTGTTTTTTGCGGACGCGGATGGACTTGCTAGCGGTCGGCAACTGGTTAGTGCGGCGCAAAAGTTGAAATAGTCCGTAGCACAGGCTTCTAGCCTGTGCCCTAATGCAGCACAGCCTAGAAGCCTGTGCTACGTGGAGGGAAAACCATGGCGGAACAGCAACCCTATGATGAACCGGAGCAACTTGAAGGCGGACCCGGCCGCAGGCTGCCGGGGCTTTTGCAGGTGGCCTGGCACCACAAGTCGCTGATAGTGATTGGTTTGATAACCGCTCTGGCGGCCGGCGCGGTGGTTTACTCTCAAATCACGCCGCTTTATCAATCAGCCGCCCAGGTGCTGGTCGTGCAAAAAAGGCCGGAGCTTTCGCTGCCGGGCACCGACATGCGTGGGTCGTTCGCGGAAGATTACCTCGGCATGCACCAGGTGATGATCAAAAGCCCGTTGCTCGTCGGCAATGCCGTCGAGAAGCACAACCTCCGAGCGCTGCCATCCTTCGCGGGCCAGGCCGATCCCACCAGGGCCATTATCGAGCAGTTGAAAGTAAGCAGGGAGAAAGATGCCGCCAACATCTTGATCCTGACCTTTCGCGGCCCGGTTGCCGAGGACTGCCCTATCGTGCTGACGGCGCTTGTCGATGCCTACAAGGATTTTCTCAAGACGACCTATCAAAACGTCAGCGAAAACACGGTCGAGTTTATTACCAAGGCTCAAGATCTTCTCGAGAAAAAACTGGATAAGAAAGAAAAAGAACATGGCCAATTCCGGCTTGACCATCCGGGTTTGCTGAGAGGCGACAAGGGCACCAGCGTCTTGCAGGAACAGCTCCTGAAGCTGGCAACGAGAAAAGGGGAGCTGAAACTAAAACAGGCGGAGCTGAAAGGCCGCCTGCAGGCCTTCACCAAGGCCGTCGATGAGGGGCGCGGCCCAGTTGAGCTAAAGGCCATGATTTCCGACACCACCCGCCGGCTGATGGGCGACACCCTCAAGGCGAGCCTCAAGGACGACCCCATCCTTGAACTCGAACTGCAGCTCCAAAAGCTCATGGAGACTTACGCCCAGGATTATCCCGAGGTCAAGTCCTTGAAAAACAAGATCGAGAAGTATCGCTCTTTTTTTACCGAGCACATGAGCAAAGACGCATCGACCGTGGTCGATCCCATCAAGGCCCACATCCGCTTCCTCGAGCAAGAGCTGGAGGATGCTAGATACGAGATGAAGGGAATCGAAGAAGTTCTCAAGGACGCCCAAGAAGAGGCCAAGGAATTGGTGAAGTGGGAGGTCAAGGAAAACGAATTCAATAACGATATCACCCGTAATCGACAGCTTTTTGACACCATCGTCAAGCGTTTGAATGAAATCAACATCGTCAAGGACCTTGGCGGCTACGATGCCACGCCATTGGCCAGGGCTTCGACGGGCTATAAGGTGGCGCCCCGCGGCGCGCTCATCATCGGTGTGGCCGCGGTCCTGGGGCTGCTGTGCGGATTGGGTCTGGCCTACGCGGCGGAGATTTCCGACAACAGCTTCCGCACTCCCGAGGAAATCCGCCAGCAGCTCGGTCTGCCGGTGGTGGGGCACATTCCGTTTATCAAGTCCGCACCCGCGGAAATGGCGGAGGGCGCCGCCGATGCACCGCGGCTGGCTGCGATGATTCACTCTTTTTATCAGCCGAAGTCGCACGTGGCCGAGTCGTATCGCGGCGTGCGCACCGCCATGTTCTTCAGCGCCCGCAAGGACAGCATCAAGCTCATCCAGGTCACCAGCCCCGACATGGGCGACGGCAAGAGCACGCTGGCGGCCAACCTGGTCGTGTCGATCGCCCAGTCCGGTAAGCGCATCATCCTCCTCGACGCCGATTTCCGTCGGCCGCAGGTGCACAAGATGTTCGGCGCCTCGAATGAACGCGGCCTGGCATGTGTAATGGCCGGCGAAGCGGAATTGGCGGATGTGATTCAGCAGACCGCGGTGCCCGGCCTGTTTGTGCTGCCTTGCGGACCGCACCCGCCCAATCCCGCGGAACTCCTCAACCGGCCCAAGTTGAAGGAGCTGCTCGAATACCTGCGCGGCCAGTACGACTTCGTGATTGTCGACACGCCGCCGATTTTGGCCGTCACCGACCCCTGCGTGGTGGTGCCGCATGTCGACGGCGTGATCTTGACGATCCGCGTCGGCAAAAATGTGCGTCCGCATGCCCAGCGCACAAGGAAATCTTGACCACCCTGGGAGCGAAAATCCTCGGCGTGGTGGTCAACGAAGCCGACCGCAACGCCTCCACCAGCTATGGTTATTCAGGGTATCGTTACGGCTATGGCTACACTTACGGGTACGAATATGGAAACAAAGTCTATTCGTACTATTCCGATGACGAACCAGAGCCCGCCGACGCCGGCGATGCAGCCGCCGCTGACGAAAACGGACAAGCCGCCGCCGCCCGTCGCGCCAGGCCTGACCAAAAAGGTTTGCTGAGGCGGCTTTGGGAGCGCCTGTGATTCCCCTCATCGACATGCACTGCCACCTCTGCGCAGGCCTGGACGACGGTCCACGCACCGCGGAAGACGCTTTGCAAATGTGCCGGATCGCTGTGGAAGACGGTATTCGCACGTCGGTGGCCCTCGCTCATCAAAACGAGCAATATCCGGCCGTTACGCCGGAGCGAATTCGCACGGTCGTCCGGGCCCTGATCGAGTCACTCGACGCGGCCGGCAAGGAGAAAATCCCGTTGACAGTTTGCCCCATGCGCCGAGGTCATGGTTCACCCCGAGATCGAAGCCGCGTGGCGAAGAGGTGATCTGCTCAGCGTGGCTGATCGGGGCGAATACCTGCTCATCGAAATGCCCCACGGCGTTTATGTGGACCTGGTCAGCATCGTCGAAAACTTGCAAGAGGCAGGCGTGCGGCCGATCCTGGCCCACGCCGAGCGGCTGCCGGAATTGCTGCACGATCAGGGGCGGATCGAGCGGCTGATCCGTGCGGGTTGCCTGATCCAGGTCAATGCCGACAGCGTCGCCAATCCGGCGGGCCGGCAAGACTGCGCAAGCACTCAAGGATTGGTTCCGGCGCGGCATCGCGCACGTGGTGGGATCTGACGGCCATTCCCCGCGCAGGCGACGGCCGCAAATGGCCGCGGCCTACAAACAAATCGCTATCTGGGCTGGCGAAACCGTGGCCGATCGAGTGTGCAGCACCAACGCGGCGGCGATTTTGCATGGCCTGCCCTTGCGGATCCCCGAACCCGAGCCGCGGCGGGCGCGATGGTTTGCGCGCTTTTGGTAGTAGGACGGGCTTCCCAGCCCGTCCATTTCCGAATCCAGGACGGGCTAGCAAGCCCGTCCTACAAATTGACAATGAGGAGTCGTCATGTGGAACCTTCCTCCACCACCGGGTTTTCAGGGCCTTCGTGAGGATCTGCCACTAAAGGTTTACATGCGTCACTTGCCCCACTGGCGGCAGGAAGGTGCCACGTATTTCGTCACGTTTCGATTGGCGGACTCGTTGCCCCAGGTGAAACTGAATGAACTAAAGCACTTGCGGCGCGAGTGGGAGAATCGTCATGCGCCACCATGGAATACCGAAGCCCTTAAAATCCTTGATCGCCAAGTTGCCGAGCGAGTGGAGGGCTGGCTCGATCAAGGCATGGGGAGTTGCCTGTTGAAGAACCCATCTCATGCAGCACTCTTAACGGAAGCCATGCATCATTTCGATGGCGCAAGATATGAGTTAGGGGCTTACGTGGTGATGCCCAATCACGCACATGTCCTGGTGCGCCCCATGATGTGCGACGACCAGCCCTTGGAAGCAATTTTGGGCTGCTGGAAGCAGTTCAGTTCAAGACGCATTAACAAACAGACAGGAGACAAAGGCGAACTGTGGCAAGACGAGTGCTACGACCGTATCGTTCGGGATGAGGAACACCTTTACCATTGTCTTCAGTACATTGGGCGCAATCCAGGGAAGGCCGCCTTGGCGCGGAATGCTTGCCCCCTTTGGGTAAGGCATGAATGGGTTGCGCTCGGATGGAAGTTTGAGGCGTAAGTAGGACGGGCTTCCTAGCCCGTCCTGCGCGGGATGAGGACGGCCTGGGAAGCCCGTCCTACAAAAATGTCGCTACGGATTCTTGATTCCCGTAGGACGGGCTTCCTAGCCCGTCCTGGCGCGGGATGAGGACGGGCTGGGAAGCCCGTCCTACAAAAATGTCGCTACGGATCTTGATTCCCGTAGGACGGGCTTCCTAGCCCGTCCTGGCGCGGGATGAGGACGGCCTGGGAAGCCCGTCCTACAAAAATGTCGCTACGGATCTTGATTCCCGTAGGACGGGCTTCCTAGCCCGTCCATTTCTGAATCCAGGACGGGCTGGGAAGCCCGTCCTACAAAAATGTCGCTACGGATTTTGATTCCCGTAGGACGGGCTTCCTAGCCCGTCTAGTTCTGAATCCAGGACGGCCTGGGAAGCCCGTCCTACAAAAATGTCGCTACGGATTTTGATTCCCGTAGGACGGGCTTCCTAGCCCGTCCTGGCGCGGGATGAGGACGGCCTGGGAAGCCCGTCCTACAAAAATGTCGCTACGGATCTTGATTCCCGTAGGACGGGCTTCCTAGCCCGTCCTGGCGCGGGATGAGGACGGCCTGGGAAGCCCGTCCTACAAAAACCGCCCAGGTTAATGCAAATAACCTGCCTACTAAGGCATCACCCCAAATGTCCACTGCTCTACCACCCGCCAGCAGCTTTCGCCTCGGCGCCCTGTCGTTGCTTGCTTACGCCATGGAGGCGATTGTCCTCGTCATGGTGTGCGCGTCTCCCTGGGCGTATGGGGCGGTCCACCCCGGGTTTGAATTCCTTCTTTACGCCTGCCTGGGCGTCATCCTCCTGTTGTGGGCCGCGCGGATGCTGCTGGCGGGGCAGCTTAGCTGGCAAAAATGCCCCGTGGCGCTGTGCCTGGCGGGCTTGGTTTTGATCGGTCTCTGGCAGCTCACGCCGCTGTCCGGCCCCGTCCTGAAAACCATCGCGCCTTAAACTGCGCAACTGTATGCCGAACTCTTACCCATCCAAAGCGAAACCCTGCTGTTTGGCGAAGCGAGGGCCGCGGTCCGACCCCCATCCGGATCGACTATCAGCCTCTACCCCGCTGCAACAGAGCGGCTTTGTTTGGAAATTCTGGCGGTCTTCCTGCTGTTCGCCGCCGTCCGCAACAACGTCGCATCCCCAGGCTCCTTGAAACGCCTGGCGCTCGCTGCTCTGATCAACGGAAGTCTGCTCGCACTTTTCGCGATCGTTCAATTCTTCTCCGCGGCCCCTTAAACCCTGTACTGGACGTATCCAGCGCTGGGCCACGTCTTCGGGCCGTTTGTCAACCGCAACCATTTCGCGTGCTACGTCAACATGTGCGCCGGGCTCGGCGTCGGCTATGTCTTGAGCAGAAGCTCACGCCGGGCGCCCGGCCGACGGCATTCCCGCGACAGCACGGCCGAGACGGGGTCATCTTCCGACAGCGGGCCATTGTCTGCCGTCGTGGACCTGCTGCACGACCCGCCCGCCCTGGCGGCATGTCTGGCCCTGGCGCTGATGCTCAGCTGCGTGGCTCTTTCCCTGTTGCGCGGTGGGATGCTCGCTTTTGCGGGCGGCATGGCGGTGTTCGCGGTCGTCATGGCCCTGCGCTCGCCGCGGCCCCTGCGGCTAGGCATCGGTCTGTTCATGGCCGCCCTGGTGCTCGCCCTGGGCAGTTGGTTCGGCTTCGACCTGATCAAAGCTCGCCTGGCCACGCTGCAGCAGAGCGAGGCGGCGGAAAGCCGATTGCACATTTGGGTGCGCACGGTCCCCATCGTCGCCGACTTTCCATGCTGGGGAACAGGCTACGGCACCTACCAGTATGTGGAACGCATGTACCGGACCGATGCCAGCGAGACCGAGCTTACCTACAACCGCGTCCACAACGATTATCTTGAGCTGCTCGTCGAGGGCGGCGCCCTGGCCCTGGTGCTGGGATTGATCGCCATCGCCGCGGTATGCCGCCTCGGTGTCCGAGCGATCAGCCGGCGCGACGACCTGCGGACGGGCGGATTGGTGGCCGGGGCCTTGCTCGGTTTCACGACGCTGGTGCTGCACAGCATCGGCGAGTTCGGTCCGCATATTCCAGCTATCACGGTCCTGGCGACGGTCATGTGCGCCGAATCTGCGCCCTGGGAAGCACTGCCAGCGGTTCCCGGAGGCGCCATGCGTCCGCTGACGATCACGCGGCGGCAAGCCGAGGTCCCGCGGCCTACAGCGTGCGCTGGTGCGGCCTGGCGCCGGTGCTTGGAGCGCTGGTGTGCGTGGCCCTGGCCCTGCTGTTAAGCGCGGCCGGCTGGAAGGCGCATGTTGTCGCCAGATTGGATGCCGCCGGCGTACGTGCGGCTGACGCGCCCTCGCCCTCGCGCATCGACTATCTGCGGGCGGCAGCGGCGCTGGCCCCCAACGACGCCGATCTTCTCGCGGAGCTTGGCAACGTCTGCCTCAAGGAATTCGAGAAGCAGCAGGGCCAAAAAAACGCGGACCCAAAGCGCCTGGCCCGCGACTTGCTGGTGCCGGGGCTGCGGGCTTATCTGCAGGCTCGCGATGCCTGCCCGGTGCTTTGCGAGGTCCAGCTTGGCATTGCCGCGCATGTGGCGGACCTGGCAAGCGCCGACCCGCAGCGCGCTATCTGCGCCGTGCCCAGTTGCTGGCGCCTGTGGACGAGGATGTATGGTTTACCTGCGGACTGCAAGAATTAGCCGCCAAGCAGTCGGACCAGGCCTGGGCGTGTTGGCGCAGGTCGATTGAACTTTCCGACCGCCATCTTCAGGACATCCTGACAAAAAGCGCCGCGCTGCTCAGCCCAGAGCAGATCATGGACAACATCCTGCCCCCGCGGCCGGAAAACCTGCTGGCGGCCGCCACCCACCTTGGCCCCAAAGCCACGCTGCAGCAGCAGCGAGCCTATCTGCAAAGGGCCCTGGCGCAGCTTACCTCCGGCCCCGACGCTTCGACGTTAGAAGGCCTTCATACCAAGGCATTGATTTGCAAGGCGCTCGGCCGCAAGGACGAGGCGCTGGCGGCCTTCCGCGAGTTGGTGGCCGCCGATCCCGATCAGGTGGACTATCAATGTGAATTTGCCAGGTATCTGTACGATCTGGGGCAACTGGAGGAAGCCCGCATCACCCTGGTTCGCGCGGTGGCCAGGCATCCCAATCACAATCCGGCGCGCGAGCTTTTGCAGATTGTCACCAAGGACATGCTGAGGGGCGTGCAGCGCTAAGGTGGTGGTTAAGAAGCACGATTAACCGGTTCATCATTCATTTCGTTTCGCCCCTCCCCCGTCACCCCCTGTTATGCATTTCAGACCCCCCTCAGGGGTAATGCCACCAACCTCTAAATCCTGTCGTGCTCAACCGCTTAGCCGCCGGCGGCCGATTCGTTGCATTGCAGACCCACACACATCCCCCTGAACGAATTCCGTTTGAAGCCGGTTCATCCACACGGCCAGCCGCAACCAAGCCAGGAAACCGACAAGAACTTCCGTCAAGAACTCGCCGCTCCAACCATCCAGCGTGGCGGTCATTGCATCATTGCACCCACCCTAACTCGCCTGCAATGCTGTGCAATGCCGTGCGTTGCAGTGCATTGCACAGCATTGCACTGCAACGATGCAACGTCGCCCTCCTGACCAGTCAATGGCAATCAGGCAAGAGGACACGGATCCGCGAAGAGATCCGCAAGACGCAGGCGAGCGAAGGCGGCGAATACGTAACGGCGATCGCCAAAAACCATTTTTTCGGCCCCTGCGACTATCTTTGTCGCACCTCGTGGTGTAGCATCGAGCCGTCACGGAGGTTGCCGCCCTGCAGTCGCCCAAGGCCCAAAGCAGCTTTTGCCGATCGAGACTGCCCATGTTGCAGGCCGCCCGCCCGCCGCTGGCCCGTTTGGCGACGATTGACCACGCCGTCCGCGCCGGCCAGTACCCCAATGCCACCACCCTGGCCCGGCAGCTGGAAGTCAGCCCGCGCACCGTGCAGCGCGACCTGACTTTCCTGCGCGACCAGCTGCGGGCGCCGCTGGAGTTCGACCCGCAGCGCAACGGCTACCACTGCATTCGGCCCGATTATAACCTGGCTTGTTGCCAAAGCTGGATTACTGGACGGCCAGCCGCAATGCCGACAGCCGGCGGGTGGTCGATCCTGTTCATTAACGAAACGCTGACGGCCAAGGATTTCCTCGTCTGGCGCGAGTCGTGCCAGCTGACCGAGGACGGCCGCAAGCGCTTTTTCGAGGCTTTTGAGCAAAGAAAGTCAACCGTCGTGACGCACCCCGTGTTCGGCTACAAGATGAGCTATGGCCGGATGTTGGAGGTGCAGGCGCGGATGCTGGCGGCGTATGTTCGGGGGGACATTCCGGAGTACGTTGGGTTTACGGTGCGGTGAGGGGAAGAGTGAAGAGTGAAGAGTGAAGAGTGAAAGGCGCGGGATGGACAGCTACCTGGTGGCCTATGATATATGCCATCCGAAACGGTTGCGCAAGGTCGCCCGCACTTGCGAGGACTTCGGCTTCCGCCGCCAGTATTCGGTGTTCCTGTGCCGGCTGTCCGCCACGGACGTGGTGCGGCTGAAGAGCCGGCTTTATGACATCGTCGACCTCAAGGAAGACCAGGTACTGTTCATCCCGTTGTGCAATCGGTGCGCGGAGCAGATCGAGGCGTTGGGCAGGCCCGTGGAGAAGCATGATGCAAGGGATGTGGTGTTAGTTGTTTGAAGCCCGGAGAAAAGTCATGAGCGCGCCAGAAGCCAACCCAGGGAATGAAGATCATCTTCCTCGAGAAGCTCGGCAATGCGCTCGCCGTCCAAGTGAACGCTGCCGGGGTGCTTGGATCGCACCAGCGGGAAAACGGCTCGGCGTCGGACTTTGGAAACATGGATCACAGGCGACCCGCGCGGCACGACGGTTACCTCTGTGCCTTCAGGCAACGTCGCCCCTTTTTCCAAAACCACCACGCCATTGTGGACTCGGCCATGAATTTTCATGCGGTTATTGTCTTTGGCCAGCTGGAAACAATCAATTCGAGAACGACCTGCCTATGAATCCTTCCCGAACCCCGGCCCTGCGTGCAATCAGACGACGATTTCTTCCACGATGCCGCCTTCGGGGGCAATCGGTTCTTCGAGGGGTTCGAGGTAGAGCTCGATGGCTTCGCGGATATTCAGCCTGGCTTCCTCCAAGGTGTCTCCCTCGGAGATGCAGCCCGGCAATGCGGGAACGTAAACGGTAAAGCCCCCTTCGTCGGAGGGGTGGAAGCAGACTTGCAGACGCATGGAGGGCCTCGGATCGGGTGGACATAACGTTGGCTGGTGATTTTGCAGCTGACTTCATTGTACGGGGCGGCGAGAAAACCAGCGTGATGGGCGGAAAAGCTGGGTCGCTGAACGAACCAGTCATTTTTTTTCACCCTGCGACTATCTTTGTCGCACCGCCTGGTGTAGCATCTACCGCTAACGGAATTTGCTCTATCCAATTCCGACACGCGGGAGGTTAGTCATGGCGGAAAGCTCGCTGATCCCCGCTGAACGCATCGAAAGGGCAATTCTGCTTTTCCGCGGCCATAAGGTTATGCTGGACAAGGATTTGGCCGAATTGTACGGCGTGCCGACCAAGGTGCTGAATCAGGCGGTTAAGCGCAATGCCCTGCGTTTCCCGGACGATTTCATGTTCCAGTTGAGCGACAAGGAGTTTGAAAATTGGAGGTCACAAATTGTGACCTCCAATTCTGCCGCCAAAATGGGCCTTCGGCGGCGACCCTACGCCTTCACCGAGCAGGGCGTCGCCATGCTGTCCAGCGTCCTCAACAGCGATCGCGCCGTCGAGGTCAACATTGCCATCATGCGCGCTTTCGTTAAGCTCCGCGAAATCCTGGCAACGCACAAAGATTTGGCCCGGAAGCTGGATGACGTTGAGCGTAAACTCGGCCAGCACGACGAACATTTCCGAATCGTCTTTGAGGCCATCCGGCAGCTCATGCTCCCGCCCCCGACGCCGGAGACCAAAAAGAAAATTGGCTTTGCAAGGGATTCGTAAACATGCCCGCAGTCAAGGGCGGAAAGACCTGACCGCGAAACCAGGCCCAACCGCAGCCGGGCGTGCAATCAGACCACGATTTCTTCCACGACGCCGCCTTCGGGGGCAACCGGCTCCTCGAGCGGCTCGAGGTAGAGTTCGATGGCCTGGCGGATATGGTGGTTGGCTTGCTCCAGGGTGTCGCCCTCCCAGATGCAGCCTGGCAAAGTGGGAACGTAAACGATACGGGCCTCGCCCATGAGTCCCTCCCTGAACAATGTCACGCGGACTACCATAACAAACGGCCTCATTTACTCGACGAAAGAGCAGCCCATGAGCAAGACGCCGACAAAGCAAAAAAACCTGTCCAGGATCGGATCGGCCGAGCCCGTTCCTTCGCAGGCCGAATTCGACGAAGTGCTGCACTTGATTGAGGCGGTGCGCAAGCGGGTTGTCGCCGACGCCAACACTACCCTGATCGACCTTTACTGGAGTATCGGCGATTTTATCAGCCGAAAAATCGAGGCGCAAGGCTGGGGGAAGGGAACTGTCGAGTCGCTGGCCACATACATCCAACGACGCAGGCCAAACGCCAAAGGTTACTCCGCCCGAAATCTCTGGCGCATGAGCCAGTTTTTCGAGACTTACCGCAACCAGCCAAAACTGACACCACTGGTGACAGAATTGTCCTGGACGAACAACTTGCTCATCATGAGCCGGTCAAAGCGGGACGAGGAGCGCGAGTTTTACCTGCGACTTTGCATTCGAGAAAGGTGGGGCAAACGCGAACTGGAGCGGCAGCTCAACGGGGCGCTGTTCGAGCGCGTGGTCTTGTCGCCGCCAAAACTCTCACCACCGGTGAGAGAATTATACCCGGCGGCCGGCGAGCTATTCAAGGACGCCTATCTCCTTGAATTCCTTGGACTTCCGTCCGAACACTCCGAGGCGGACTTGCAGCATGCCCTCGTCGAGAAACTCAAGCAATTCTTGATCGAACTCGGCCGCGATTTTTGTTTCATCGGCAGCCAGTTTATCGTGCAGGTCGGCGGCCGGGACTTCGCTCTCGACCTCCTGTTCTTTCACCGCGGGCTGAATTGCCTGGTCGCCATCGAGCTGAAGGTTGAGGAGTTCCAGCCTGAATATCTTGGCAAGTTGGAGTTTTACCTGGAGGCCCTCGACCGCGACGTGAAGAAACCCCACGAGAACCCGGCGATCGGCGTTTTGCTCTGCGCCACCAAGGACCACGAAGTGGTGGAATATGCGTTGAGCCGGAGCATGTCCCCGGCGCTGCGTGGCCGAATACCAGACCCAATTACCCGACAAGAAACTCCTGCAGGCCAAGTTGCACGAGTTTTATGAACTCGCGCAGCCGGAACCGGCCGCTTCAGACCTTGAAGGATCGGAACTGCCGCCCGCGAAATCCCAGAAACCCAAGAAAAGGCCCAAGCCATGACCCAGCCGGGAGCAGTCAAGTGCGGAAAGGCCTGGCCACGAAACCATGCCCAACCGCGGCCCGGCGTGAAATCAGACCACGATTTCCTCCACGACGCCGCCTTTGGGGGCAACCAGCTCGTCGACAGGTTCGAGGTAGAGTTCGATGGCCTGGCGGATATTCTGCCTGGCCTCGTCCAGGGTATCTCCCTCGGAGATGCAGCCTGGCAACGCGGGAACGTAAACGGTGTAGCCGCCTTCGTCGGAGGGTTCAAAAGACACTTTCAAACGCATGGAGGGCCTCGGCTTCAATGGGTCCACAATCGCCCCGCGATCGTGCAGCTGACCTTATTCTACAACTCAGCGAGAAATTCATCGAGGTCAATGTCGGCATCTTTCAAGATGTGACTCAGTGTCGAAGGCTTGACAGGCTTATGCGCCGGGACGGTGATGTTGACGGTCATGTCGTGGAGTGCTTTTTGGAGGCGGATATGGGAACCGCGCTGGCGAACCACGGAAAACCCGAATCGCTTCAATGCCGCGATGATCCGGTCGTAGTTTTCGGATGGGACTTTGCTCATGGGAAGCTTCCTGCGAGTACGTTGAGCGATTTTTCTGGGGTCGGCGGTTTAGCCCGGATTCGAAGGACCGCGCGGAAGGCCGCACCGGCGAGTTGCCAAAGCGGTTTTGTTTCGATTGCCTGGTGACGACACTCGCAAGAATACCACTGGCATGCTCGCGGTTGTCGGGTTGATTTAATCTGGACCATGGAGCGGCCTGTTTCAGCAATGGGTCCACGGTCTGATGACCGTGGTTTGTTAAGAGCATGAATTACCAACGCCCTCAAAAAACGATGCTTCAAAGGGTCCACAGCAAACGTGCCGTAGTTAAGGACTCCTGATTATTGTACAGAAAGAGGAAGTCATTTCAAGTTTATAGTATTTTGAGGGTGATGGTTAAGGAAGAGGAAAAGAACACATTGACATGAGTAGTTGGAAACGGTACAAAAATGGAAGACACGATTACTGCGCAGACAATCGAAAATCAGCCCGAGTTGCGGGCTTCCGTTCGGTGACCTTCACGCGCGGAAGCCTGCTTCATTTGTGAGTTTTGCACCATGGATTACCCAACTTTTTCGCAAATGTTCGTTGCGGCAACGGGCCAGGCGCCGTTTCCATACCAAACCGCCCTCGCGAAATCGCCGGAATTGTATGAACTGGTGAATGCCCCCACCGGTTCGGGCAAAACCGCCGCCGCCGTTCTCGGCTGGCTGTGGCGCTACTTTCATTCCGGAAAACCGACACCGCGCCGGCTGATTTACTGTCTTCCGATGCGCGTGCTTGTGGAACAAACTCGAAACGAAGCCATCCGCTGGCTGCACAAACTCAACCGGTTAGCACCTGCTCAGCAGCCGCAAACCAAATTTGATCCGGAAAACCCGGATCACTTGCGAGACTATCGGCCTGACCTCGGCGACGCAACGGCAGAGCAAGTTGCTGTCGTGGTGCTCATGGGTGGCGTGGAGAGGGAAGATTGGGACCTGTATCCAGAGAAACCCGCCATCCTGATCGGCACGCAGGACATGCTGCTGTCCCGCGCCCTCAACCGCGGCTATGGCATGGGGCGATTCCGCTGGCCGATGCACTTCGGTCTGGTCAACAATGATTGCCTTTGGGTGCTTGACGAAATCCAGTTGATGGGCGTGGGCCTGGCCACCTCGGCGCAGCTCCAAGCGTTCCGAGAAAAGTACCGTACCTTCGGTGCAGTAAAAACTGTTTGGATGTCGGCGACGTTGCAATCGGATTGGCTCGGCACGGTAGATTTCCGTGACCGGGTTGCGGGGCTCTCCACCTTGAACTTGGATAAAGAGGATTACGCCGCCATCGGTTTGCGCGAACGGTGGACGGCAAAGAAACCCCTTGAGAATTCCAAGTTATGCGTTGACGATGTTGAAGATTTGGCGGCGTTGATCAAGGACAAACACCAAGCCAACTCACGCACCCTCATAGTCGTCAACACCGTGGGCCGCAGCCGCGAATTATATGCGGCACTCAGAAAGCAGTTCGCGCCAGGCAAACCCCCGGGCAAAAAAAAGAAGCTAAAAGAGGCCGCCGAATCCGTCGGGCCCACACCGGAGATCAAGCTCATCCATTCTCGTTTCCGGCCCAAGGAACGCGAAGGCTGGATGACGTGGCTGAAGGATACGCCACCGCCCGAAGGACGGATCATCGTCGCCACACAGGTGGTGGAGGCCGGCGTGGACATGTCCGCGCGAATCCTCTTCACTGAACTGGCCCCCTGGCCTAGTCTTGTGCAACGCTTCGGCCGCTGCAATCGGCGTGGCGAGTTCACCAAGGACCAGCCGGCCCAGATTTACTGGGTCGACGTCCCCGCCAAAGATGACAAGGAAGCCGCGCCTTACCGGAAGGACGAACTTGACGCCGCGCGGAAACAATTAAAAAAACTCGAGGACTCGGGCTTAAAGTCGCTGCACGACTTCGGCAAGGAACTGTCGGATAAGGATCAAAAGAACCTGTTCCCCTTCGATCCGCCGCATGTGATTCGACGCAAAGACTTCATCGACCTTTTCGACAACACTGCCGACCTCGCGGGCCATGACATTGACGTCTCCCGCTATATCCGCGAAGGCGAGGATCGTGATGTGCAGGTGTTCTGGCGATCAGTAAATCCGCCCCGCTCGGAATCGCCTGTGCATGAAGTTCGGCGCCAGGCACCCCAGCGAGAGGAGCTTTGTGCCGTACCTGTCGCCGATTTCCGTGAATTCATTGAGAAAGCAAAGAAAACCGCTTTCCATTGGGACGCTCTTGAGGGGCGCTGGCGGGTGACCAACGTTGATGCCATCTATCCCGGGCAAGTGTTCTGGATTCCTCGGGACCAGGGGGGGTATTCGCTGGAAACGGGATGGGATCCCAAAGCGACGTGGCCAAGTGATGCCGACCTAGAGCCTCCTGGATTACCGGGATTAAAACTGAGGAGCAGGATTACGATTCAGACCCGTTGTCCGAGTTACTCTGGCGTTCCATCGCGGAACACACCGACGAGGTGTTGGCCGAAGTCGAAACGCTAGCGAAATCCCTAAAATTGGACGGCCTGCCGTGGAACCTTCTCCGCATTGCTGGCCGCTGGCACGATTGGGGCAAGGGCATGGGACCTTCCAGGACGCCATCAGGGAAGCCGTGGAGAAGGACACCAAACGGCCATTTGATCGGGCCGGCAAAGCCGACATCGCCAAGGCCCCAAAAAAGTTCTGGGTGCCTTACAACCGAAAACACTTCCGCCACGAATTGGCCTCAGCCATCGGCATCCTCACGCTGCTTCGCGGTGGCCAAGCACCCGCAGATTGGTCCCAACTTGATGCCCGATTGCAGAATCTTGCACTGTATCTTATCGCCGCGCATCATGGTAAGGTTCGGTTGTCGATCCGGTCCATGCCAGACGAATGCAAGCCCGTCGAGCGGAGAAAGCTATTCGCCCGCGGAGTCTGGGACGGGGATACTTTGCCGACGACAGATCTTGGTGCCGGCGTGACTGCCCCCGCCGTGATGGAGCTGGACCTGTCGCCAATGAAGCTTGGCCGGGACAAGGACGGCTACGCTAGTTGGGCCGAACGGATGTTGCTGCTGCGCGACAATCCCGATTTGGGGCCGCTGAAAATCACGTATCTTGAAGCGCTCCTGCGCGCCGCGGATATGCGCAAGTAAGCTGGCCGACGAGAAAGCACAGGTGAAGAATGCCTGAAATACGACTAGGCGGCTGCAATCCCGAACCGTTGATGCACTACCTGAAGGCGCTTGGAGTGTTGCGGACGCTCACTGATGACGAAGGCAATGGAGATCCTCATGTGGCCGGCGCGTGGCGGGGAGGCGAATTTTGCCTTGAAACGAAGCTCGACGGGGACGGACTTGTCGGTTTCTTCCTGGATTTTTACCGGCCGACTCCGATCATTGCTCCCTGGGCTGGTGGCTCAGGATTCTTTGGGTCCGACAACCGCGAGGCGGCGGATGCCATCGTGAAGAGTAATGCACTCCGTTTGGCCGGATTCGCAGATCTCATAGTAAATGTGCGCCAAACTCCTCGTTCGGCTAGGCATAAAGCAAAAGCCCTCACCCGAGGCTAAGGAACAATTGCTTCGGCAATACAGAAGAGAATTGCCCGATGAATTCGTTCGATGGATGGATACAGCCTTGGTTCTGCACTCGGCTGGGCAGGCTTTTCCGCCTCTGTTGGGTACCGGGGGAAACGACGGTCGGCTCGATTTCACGCAAAACTACATGCAACGGCTCGTGGCCCTGGGCTTTTCCCAGCCTCGGCTGGTGGAGCAGGCTGAGCCCTGGCTCCGGCAAGCATTGTTCGGTCAAGCTGCCTGTGGTCTGCTGTCCGCCGCAGTAGGGCAATTCGACCCCGGCCGCGCCGGAGGGCCGAACGCTACGACAGGCATGGAAGGGGCATCATTGGTGAATCCCTGGGATTTCATCTTAATGCTTGAGGGATCGTTACTTCTGGCGGGTGCCACCGCCCGGCGTCTCAGTAACAACCAGCGAGATAAAGCGGCCTTCCCATTCACTGTTAGAGCGGCAACGGTGGGTTATGGTTCGGGAGCGGACTCCGAAGAATCCAACAGCCGCGGCGAGATTTGGTTGCCGCTCTGGGAGAACCTCACGTCGTGCTCCGAACTCATGCTGATTTTCGCCGAAGGGCGCGCCGAGTATCACGGCAAGCAGTGCCGAGACGGAATCGATTTTGCGCGAGCCGCAACGACACTGGGTGTTGACCGCGGGCTAACCGCTTTCGCTCGCTACGGTTTTCTCAAGCGCAGTGGTAAGGCTTATGTTGCCACTCCGCTTGGCATTTTTCAGGTACGCGAAAAAAGCCATGGCGACTTGCTACGTGAAGCCGATGGTTGGCTGGAGCCTTTCCGAAGATCATGCCGCGGGTGACGAGGTTCCCGCTCGTTTCAAGACCGCTCGACGTCGCATTGATGCTGCTGTGTTCGATTATTGTCGGTACGCCCAAGGTGAAGACGATCCCTCTTGGCTTCAAAATGTTCTAGCCGCGCTTGGGGCCGCAGAGCGCGAACTGGCAGTGGGCGACAAACACCTCGTATACCGGCCTCTCGCCGGGCTTTCAGCCGCTTGGATTAACGGCTGTGATGACGGTTCTACGGAGTTCCGCCTTGCCCTGAGCCTCGCGTTCCTCCGCGGCGACCCGAGGACGACTGGAGCGATTCGGCACTACCTGGAACCCACGAAACGCGACAGAAGGGGTTGGTCGTGGACCGAGCGCGGGGGGCGCGTTGTTTGGACAGGCGGCGATATTGCCTGCAATCTAGGGGCCGTCTTGATTCGCCGGCTCCTGGACGCTGAAAATACCGGCGAAACTCCGTTGCCCCTCGGTAGTCCATTCCCAGCAACACCCGCCGACCTAGCCGAGTTCCTCGCCGGCCATACCGATGATGAGAAACTAGCCGACCTCCTTTGGGGCTTGATGCTCATCGACGCTGAGAAAGTAACAAAGGACCTGAGACGGCCCCAGCTGCCGCAATTCCGACCTGATACTTTGCCATGCGCGTACGCCCTGCTCAAATTGACATTGCTTCCGTTCAAGTTGAAATGGTCGCCTGGAAACATTGAGGTCACCCTTCGCAGGCCCGAACGGGACGAAGAAGACTCCGGCATCGCTATCAGGCCGGAACCGGCTATGCTAGCGAACCTGCTAGCCGGTAACATCCAAGCCGCGTGTGATATTGCCGCCCGAAGACTTCGCTCATCTGGCCTCACTCCTTTTGGTTCGTACCATGCTGATGGGGCGCGCCGGACAACGGCTTGGAGCGGCGGTGGTGCGTCGGCTGCGCCTGCTCGCCGCGATGCTATTCCCTATCACCGCTGTTAACTTCCTTGCTGATTTAGTCCTTCGCCGGCCATCGGCGGAATCTCTTGTTTAATGGAGAATCGCAGTGAACGAACTCGTTGCCGCACTCAAAGACGTTCCCCGCCTGCTCATGGAAGCCCGGCTCAAGCCACTCCAAGGTGATCGCTTCCAGCCGACCGGCTTCGCTGACCTCGGACCGCCCGGTACAAGGCGTATCGGAATGGAAGTACCGCTGACATGCTCCTGGTCGAATCTCCTCAGTCCGTGGCTAACCGGTTGGAAACCGTTTGCTGGGATACAGCTGGTGGGAAGCTCATCACGGAGCTGGCGGGCATGCCGTATGTCCAAGTGAATCGGCTGGACGGTTCGCATCTCACGAACTCAATTCTTGAGGCGCACCGGATCAACTCGCCATACATCCTGGAAGGCAAGGATACGGCCGTCCTGGAAATGCTCAAAGCGGACGTTGCCGGAATGGAGAAAGGGCCAGTGGATATTCGCAAATTGGCACGCATCGTCTTCAAACTGGACACCAATGCGGTCCTGCATGGCGTGTTCCTCGCAAAGTCGGAACTCGCTGGGGGGCGCCTGCGAATGCCCAGGTTGCTGTCCGGCTTCATCGAAGCGGCTGAAGTGCAGGACGCCGCCAGCGGTGGCGTGAAGAATGACCATGTCGATCCTTCCGGCGACACCTCACGCGGATTCGGCAATGTGCCTTTCCATCGCAGCGAGTTTACAGCCAAACAGCTCCTCGCCTCTTTCAACCTCGATCTCGCTCAGCTTCGTGCCTATGGGCTCGGCCTGCCAGCGGAAGCATTCATGATTTCACTCGCCCTGTTCAAAATCCACCGCTTCCTGGCAAATGGGCTTCGCCTTCGGACCGCATGCGATCTCCAAGTGGTTGATGGCTTGAAAGTGACTCGCCCCGAAACCTTCAAACTGCCCGACGAGAAATCAATAAAGGACGCCATGCAGTCCGCACTGGCCGCGTGCATCAAGGAGAAACTGTTCGCGGAGCCGCCCGTGACGAAGGTCAAGTATGAAGAGAAGGCAGCAAAGAAAAAAACACAGGAAGCAGACTGAGGACCAGCCTCAGATCGGAGGCCGTTTATGTCCATTTCCATCTCGTTGGCTTTCACTAGCGGGCGATTCCACGCGACGCCGTGGGGCCACGGCGTAAACGAGGGGCTGCCCGAGTGGCCGCCATCGCCTTGGCGATTGCTCCGCGCTCTCGTCGCCACCTGGAAACGCAAGCTTTCCGAGGATCTCCTCGTCCAGCGCGAGCTGCCCGGCGTGCTAACCGAGCTGGCCAGGCAAGCCCCACAGTTTCACCTGCCGCCAGCCACGCTTGGCCACACCCGGCATTACATGCCCTGGTTCAAAAAAGGTCCTGAGGACAAAACCCTTGTCTTCGACGCGTTCGTGTCCCTCGCCCCCGACGCCGAAGTCGTGTTTCATTGGCCTGACGCGACCCTGTCGCCCGACGGCACGCAGCGCTTGCCCTGGTTTTGGATTTGCTCAACTATTTTGGGCGGGCCGAATCGTGGGCCAGCGCCGGGCTGCTTGGCAACTTCGACCCGGCCCGCGTCAACTGCATGATGGGCCACGCCAACGGCCATTCCGAACCGGTCCGCGTCCTGGCCGCTGACCCCCAAAGGTTCCAAGCGTGGGATTTTACTGACAAGAGAATTCCCCGTCCCGATCCGTTGTGGAATTTGCTCGCGGAGACTGCCGATATGCATCTGGAAAATGGAGCGACCCACCCGGGTCTCGATGGCAAACCTATGCACGCCGCACCGACTGTTTTGCCCCTACGCCAACATCGCGCCGGCAGCCGGCACCAAAATCGCAAATCTTCACCGTCGCCCGCTTTGCTCTCGACGTCAGCGTCGGCGGGCGTCCCCTGCCGCTCGTCACCGAGACGCTGCCCGTAGCCGAGGCATTCCGCCGCGAGTTGATGCGGAAATGCCGCTACGTCTTGCGCATTCCCAAGGGTGAACCGGGCAGGGAGGAATTGTCGCGGCACTGCCCCTCGGTGACCGGTAAGAACGAGGCCGGGGAGCCGCTCAAAGACCACAAACACGCCTTTTTCTTGGCGGCCGACGAGGACGCCGACGGGCGCATTGACCACATCACCGTGCAAGCAGCCCGGCGTTTTCGGATGCCGAGATGAGGGCCCTCGACCTGTTACGCGATTTTCAGCTCGACGAGGGGTATTGGCTCCGCCTTTTGCTGATCGGTTTGGGGAAAGAATCGGATTTCCGGGCTCCGCTCCTGGACGAATCGGCGGTTTGGATTTCGGCCACACCTTTTGTCGTTACGCGCGTTATCCTAAGCTGCGCGGCACCAAGCGGGATCGCCCGGAGAATTACGCGTCGCCCCGCGATTTCGCTCGCCATGTACTCCATCACGAACTTATCGCCGATCCGACCTGCCGGCGATTGTCGCCATCGAAGATGAAGAACTAATTGGTGTTCATAAGTTCGCCTATCCAGTTTAAGCGTTACCGTAGCACGCGTAATGACGATGGTGGACGTCGGCCCGCCAGCGGTTTTCGAATCACGTTTGCTGCTCCAATTCGCGGTCCGCTTTGCCTTGGTCATTCGTGCCACTTTGGCCTGGGCCTTTTCCTGCCTGGAACCAATGCTCCCACCTGAGCCCCCAAAAGGCGCCCCACCATCTTACCAACTGCACGATGTATCACATGCGGCTTCGCTGGAAGCATCCCTTCCAGGGCCCGCTGGCGCTCGGCTCCGGGCGATTCTGCGGCCTGGGGCTGTTCGCGGCGACCGATTGATGCGCGAGCCGGCCTGACGCCCTGGGCATCGTGTTGGCCGCGCCGATTCGCGGGTCGCTCGGTGTTGGCCGCCGGCGCCCATTGCGCATAGGATGGCTTTGGCCCAAGGATGGGCGCAAACGAAACTCCCTGATTTTCGCCCGATGTCAGGTGCGAGCGGCGAGGTGATAAAATGGCTTGACGATCTTCGTCAGGCGCCATGCTCTTTGACAACTGAGAGTTAGAGCTATTTCCCTCACGCTGAGCCTCTCGCGTGCCCTAACTCGATGTCCCTGAAGGAGATTGCATCGTGGCCAGATCCGCGTTACCCTTTGTTCCTCTGCGCTTTTCGCGAACCTCTCGCGGAAGGCATCTTAAAGTGTTTCGCCACGCACAGTTCGGACGCCGAGCCATAACCACGGTTATCCGACCGTGGACCCATTGAAGCGTGTTGTCGGTCTGCCATTTCAGCAGCACGGCTTGCCATAACCACGGTTATCCGACCGTGGACCCATTGAAGCTGTAGCGGATTCTCCACATGACATGTCCGATACAATCATAACCACGGTTATCCGACCGTGGACCCATTGAAGCATCGACACGTACGAAGCACATGCGAATCGCGAATTTCATAACCACGGTTATCCGACCGTGGACCCATTGAAGCAGTGGTTTCTTCTTGGCGGCATCGACGGCTGTCTTTCCATAACCACGGTTATCCGACCGTGGACCCATTGAAGCGGGATCAATTTCGGGAGCGGGGTCGGGGACAACACGACCATAACCACGGTTATCCGACCGTGGACCCATTGAAGCCAGCCAGTGCAGCAAACCTGTCTGGAGAAGTCGGCACGCATAACCACGGTTATCCGACCGTGGACCCATTGAAGCGCTAGATCGTCGTGACTGCCTCGTGGCCCGATGCGTTTACATAACCACGGTTATCCGACCGTGGACCCATTGAAGCCTCTGACTCCGTGACCGGCGAGTTGCTTGCGGATTTGACCATAACCACGGTTATCCGACCGTGGACCCATTGAAGCCTTCCGACCTTTGTTCTGCGATTCGTCGACATGTTGCATAACCACGGTTATCCGACCGTGGACCCATTGAAGCATCAGCGCTGACGTGCAGATAATGGTGCCGCTGGCATCCATAACCACGGTTATCCGACCGTGGACCCATTGAAGCGTGCTGCATCTTGTGCTGCCGCATCGTTCGGATCAGACATAACCACGGTTATCGCGACCGTGGACCCATTGAAGCTGACGTGTGCAACGCAGTCGTGATGCGCAGATGCGACCATAACCACGGTTATCGCGACCGTGGACCCATTGAAGCCAGCTTCCATGCCGGAATACTCATGTTGATAGCTATGCATAACCACGGTTATCGCGACCGTGGACCCATTGAAGCTTCGAACTGGCTCAGTCATCACTGTCACGATGGCTTCGCCATAACCACGGTTATCCGACCGTGGACCCATTGAAGCCATGCCGGCCGATTGCCACAGGTCACGGCGCAGCTAGCATAACCACGGTTATCGACCGTGGACCCATTGAAGCACAGTACGTCGGGTCGAAGCTGCGAACCGAACTAGCTCGCATAACCACGGTTATCCGACCGTGGACCCATTGAAGCGACTGGCGGCATTACGCATTGTCCAGTGCCGGTACCATAACCACGGTTATCCGACCGTGGACCCATTGAAGCTAGTCTCCGGTGTCAGCTGGCAGCGTCCGCTCCAGCATAACCACGGTTATCCGACCGTGGACCCATTGAAGCACGGCGACACGTCGAGATCGATGCGCGTGCATGCGACCATAACCACGGTTATCCGACCGTGGACCCATTGAAGCCGACAGGTCATGTGCTGCCACCTGGCTGCCATGTCCACATAACCACGGTTATCCGACCGTGGACCCATTGAAGCTGCATGCCGCGGCTCGCAGTGCGTCAGGTCGTCCGCCATAACCACGGTTATCCGACCGTGGACCCATTGAAGCAGCGGCTGCCAGTGTGGCTGCCGGACCGACTCTGCAGCATAACCACGGTTATCGCGACCGTGGACCCATTGAAGCACGCTGGCTATCTGCTAGGCAGTGCGTCGAGTCCGGCATAACCACGGTTATCGGACCGTGGACCCATTGAAGCGTGCGCCGCTCAGGCTGCTCACTGCTCAGGTCGCTCCACATAACCACGGTTATCCGACCGTGGACCCATTGAAGCTGTACTCCGGCCGATTGTCTGTGATCCGCTAGTAGCTGCCATAACCACGGTTATCCGACCGTGGACCCATTGAAGCATGCCAGATCAATGCGTCCAAGCTACACGGCAGTCGGTGCCATAACCACGGTTATCGGACCGTGGACCCATTGAAGCAGCCATGGCCTGTCGGCATTGCCGTCGCACCGTCGCCATAACCACGGTTATCGGACCGTGGACCCATTGAAGCACGTCGCGCTGATCCAGCCTTGGAGCCGCGTGTCGGACCATAACCACGGTTATCCGACCGTGGACCCATTGAAGCACGTCGCACGTTGATGCCTGAGCCATCTGGCGTCGGCATAACCACGGTTATCCGACCGTGGACCCATTGAAGCCGTGCTTGCAGGTTGGCCACTGCCAGGTCAACCGTGCATAACCACGGTTATCCGACCGTGGACCCATTGAAGCCTTGTGACAGCTGACCTTGCAGGCTGACCGTTGGTCACATAACCACGGTTATCCGACCGTGGACCCATTGAAGCGCCGTGCCAGCTGCCATCCAGGTAGTCGGCAGACCAGTACCATAACCACGGTTATCGGACCGTGGACCCATTGAAGCCGCAAGCTGCGAGCCGCGTCATACCGGCGAAGCGGTTGCCATAACCACGGTTATCCGACCGTGGACCCATTGAAGCCGCGTCAGGTACTAGCGTTCAGCTGACGCATCGGCACGCATAACCACGGTTATCCGACCGTGGACCCATTGAAGCTCCTGCATCGTACTTCGGCTGGCGTCGCCAGCGTCACATAACCACGGTTATCCGACCGTGGACCCATTGAAGCATCGTGCGAACGTGCCTCGATGTCCACGTCACGCGTTAGCATAACCACGGTTATCCGACCGTGGACCCATTGAAGCCAGTCATGTCTGGCACTGATCTGCTTGCTGTCGCAGCGCATAACCACGGTTATCCGACCGTGGACCCATTGAAGCGAGCTGACGGGCACAGCGTGAATCAGCCGTGCATGCAGCATAACCACGGTTATCCGACCGTGGACCCATTGAAGCGCACGTCGCCACGGCAGAAGTCGTGGCCGGTCAACATCGCATAACCACGGTTATCCGACCGTGGACCCATTGAAGCCAGCATGCAGTGTCAGATCTTGGCTCAGCGCGTCAAGCCATAACCACGGTTATCCGACCGTGGACCCATTGAAGCGTCTGCAATGCATATGCTGAGGTGACCTGCGATGGCGACATAACCACGGTTATCCGACCGTGGACCCATTGAAGCCCGCTGTCGCGATGCGATCGGGAACGTGCGCCGTCGGCCATAACCACGGTTATCCGACCGTGGACCCATTGAAGCATAGATTCACTTGAACTCGCCGGAATGCCCGGCAGCATAACCACGGTTATCCGACCGTGGACCCATTGAAGCCATGCGAGCCGGCTGCCACCGCTCGCCAGGAAATCCGCACATAACCACGGTTATCCGACCGTGGACCCATTGAAGCTCAGTCGATCCGCGGAACTGGCAGTGTCGCACGTCCATAACCACGGTTATCCGACCGTGGACCCATTGAAGCTAGCATGCCCGACCGAGCGATGCTCGGCTTCTACGATCATAACCACGGTTATCCGACCGTGGACCCATTGAAGCAGGTCTTGCACGCAGCGTGTTGCCGGTGCATGGCACCATAACCACGGTTATCCGACCGTGGACCCATTGAAGCGTGGCGACACCGACCGCAGCCTAACCGCGAGCTACATAACCACGGTTATCCGACCGTGGACCCATTGAAGCATCGCTACAGCTTGTATCGTATCACCGGTGTTATCGGCATAACCACGGTTATCGACCGTGGACCCATTGAAGCGCCGAGTGGAAAGGTCAGGAAGTTCCTGGACGGCACATAACCACGGTTATCGCGACCGTGGACCCATTGAAGCCGAACGGATTGACCCGACGATCATGTTCGACCGTTACGCCATAACCACGGTTATCCGACCGTGGACCCATTGAAGCGTCATGGCCTCCCTTGACGCTCGCCGTATCGGTCGCACATAACCACGGTTATCGCGACCGTGGACCCATTGAAGCCAGGCATCGTGTCCGTGTTGCCACGCCATTGCGCCATAACCACGGTTATCCGACCGTGGACCCATTGAAGCTTGTCCCCTAACGAACGGAGTACCTGAATGAGACTCATAACCACGGTTATCCGACCGTGGACCCATTGAAGCGGCCCCCAAGCGCATCCTCGAGGAAATTCAAAGGGGTCAGGTTAATTTAATTGACACCGGCCAACTGCCAAGTTAATCTGTTTCCATGGCCCGCCGAACTCGCTGCTCTGATGCTGGTTATGTTTACCACGTCCTTAACCGGGCGGTGGGGCGGGCCACGATATTCGAGAAAGCGGCCGATTACGCCGCGTTTGAGAGAATCCTGGCTCAGGCGTCCGCGCACTTTGCCATGCCCGTTTTGAGCTACGCGATCATGCCCAATCATTGGCACCTGGTCGTGAAGCCTGAGCACGACGGTACACTGAGTAAGTATCTGCAGTGGCTGACCGTGACCCATGTTCGCAAATGGCACTCCCATCATCACACCGCGGGCACTGGCCCGATTTACCAGGGAAGATTCAAGTCGTTTCCCGTCCAGGAAGACGACCATTTCCTGACCGTTTGCCGCTACGTCGAGCGCAACGCGTGCGCCCAACCTGGTCACGCGAGCCGAGGACTGGCGGTGGTCCAGTTTATGGCAGGGTGTCCAACAAACCCAGCCTCCATGGCTGGCCCCTTGGCCGGTGCCGCTGCCCCCACAATGGACGGAGTATGTCAATGCGCCCGAAACCGAAAGCGAGTTGGCCGCTTTGCGCAAGTCGGTGGCGCCGGCGTCCCCTTTGGCGAGGAATCCTGGCAACTGCGCACGGCCGACGCCCTGGGGCTGCAGTCCGCGCTCAGGACACGGGGCCGACAGCGATTAAATTAACCTGACCCCTTTGACCCGCGCTGTGGTGTGTTTGCCGGTCAACAGCTCTCGCTGATGCACCTGAAAGGGCAAACCCTACACCTCAGCAATGGCTTTCTGAGTGGCGCAGCTGCTTCCTGTACAACATGGCGAGCTGACGGCAAACCAGAACTGGACAAAGCGGACGGTAACGAAGAAGCGCACAGGCCACATGGCCTGCGCCCGGTGGAAATTGCCCACCAGCTTCGGCCCGCAAAGCGGGCAAGTGTTGGCCTCCGGGAGTCAGGTCAAAAGCTTTGTGAACATGACCACCTCCTTTTACCGCTGGTTGACATTTGCCAAGTGCGCGAAGCTCCAGGTCACCTGCCGCGAATTAGTCGCCCTTCGAGCACGCAGCCCCGGCAGGAGCTAGGTAACCTGGGCACGACCTCCTGAGGGCGTCGGAGTTAACCGCCGGGGTTGGCTAGGCTTAAATCGACTGCGATAACAGCCACATGGTAAACCTCCTTTCGGAAAGTGGACCATTGATTAACCCTTCCCATTGTATTCGTCGGCGGGAGCGGGGGATTTGTTCCCCGTGTAAAAAAACCAGGCACCGGAAAGGGTGGCTTGGCCTACGGCTTGTTGTGCTGCTCGCCCTAAGTGTATGAGGTCTGTTGCAAAACCGAATTCTGGCAAGCGTAGCGGTGACTCTGCGAGGAAATTCAAAGGGGTCAGGTTAATTTAATTGACACCGGCCAACTGCCAAGTTAATCTGTTTCCATGGCCCGCCGAACTCGCTGCTCTGATGCTGGTTATGTTTACCACGTCCTTAACCGGGCGGTGGGGCGGGCCACGATATTCGAGAAAGCGGCCGATTACGCCGCGTTTAAGAGAATCCTGGCTCAGGAAATTCTAAGGGGACGCATCTATTTGTTTTGTCCGAACAGCCCGGCTGGGCCCCATCGGCCCGACCGCTTACGCGGTTCGGCTCGCCAAGCGGGTTCGATCCCGAGGGAGAATACTGTCAGGAACCATTTTCTGACCCTGTGCCGTTACGCCGAGCGCAACCGCTGTCGCCAACCTGGTGACACGCGCCGAGCACTGGCGGTGCTCCAAGTTCAAAGCAGCTTGCGAATGGATCAATCTGGTCCGTTTTGCTTAACGCGCAGGGATCGCCGAACTCGGCGTTTGTCGCCGCGGCAGCGTCGGTCAGTGAGCGAAGGAATGCCACGACTGCCTTGCGGTCTTGCGCGGTTAGCTCGAATCCAGCGATACGATTTTCCTTGTTGGGGTTAATCCTGCCCACGCCGGCATGGGGACCGCTGTCGGAAATTCAAAGGGGTCAGGTTAATTTAATTGACACCGGCCAACTGCCAAGTTAATCTGTTTCCATGGCCCGCCGAACTCGCTGCTCTGATGCTGGTTATGTTTACCACGTCCTTAACCGGGCGGTGGGGCGGGCCACGATATTCGAGAAAGCGGCCGATTACGCCGCGTTTGAGAAAATCCTGGCTCAGGCGTCCGCGCACTTTGCCATGCCCGTTTTGAGCTACGCGATCATGCCCAATCATTGGCACCTGGTCGTGAAGCCTGAGCACGACGGTACACTGAGTAAGTATCTGCAGTGGCTGACCGTGACCCATGTTCGCAGATGGCACTCCCATCATCACACCGCGGGCACTGGCCCGATTTACCAGGGAAGATTCAAGTCGTTTCCCGTCCAGGAAGACGACCATTTCCTGACCGTTTGCCGCTACGTCGAGCGCAACGCGCGTGCGCCAACCTGGTCACGCGAGCCGAGGACTGGCGGTGGTCCAGTTTATGGCAGGGTGTCCAACAAACCCAGCCTCCATGGCTGGCCCCTTGGCCGGTGCAGCTGCCCCCACAATGGACGGAGTATGTCAATGCGCCCCAAACCGAAAGCGAGTTGGCCGCTTTGCGCAAGTCGGTGCGCGCGGCGTCCCCTTTGGCGAGGAATCCTGGCAACTGCGCACGGCCGACGCCCTGGGGCTGCAGTCCGCGCTCAGGACACGGGGCCGACAGCGATTAAATTAACCTGACCCCTTTGACCCGCCGATCCAAATGCCGCGCGTTTACGGTGTTTTCCCCTAATGCCATTGTGAGACCTAGGTGCGGTTTGCATCATTGGCGTAGTCACAATACAAATCATTCAAGTAATGGGAGCTATAGAATAAGATGCATACGTTGACATTTGTAACCAAATTCAATTTCGGCGACCGCGTGCGCTTTAGCTCGTTCATCGAGAAAAAGACCGGGACAGGCGCTGTTTTTGCGATCATGCTCGACAAGTTTGGCCAAGTCAGCTACATGGTCGATACGACTCCTGATGCGGAATACAATGACACGCTTCAACCTGGATTACTCGAAAATGAAATGTCGCTCCTGGACGAGCAAGATTGATGCCGCGTGGTGCAAAAACATGTCGCGGCGCAAGTTGTCCCGAACCAAATTCTGGTCGCATTTGTTGCCAAATTGACGCTGTAAGAATTCTGCCTTAAAAATACCCCGTTTCCCGAATTCCTGAAAGTTTTGGAGAAGGGCGTCCCGAACCGAATTCTGATCGCATTTGTTGCCAAATTGAGGCTGTACGTCGTTTGGATTTTGGCCTCTTGGAGGCATTTTTTCCGAGTTCCTGAGAGTTTTGAAAAACACGACCGCGACGGGGTTGGCCGCATGGGCAAACCCCGCGCGGTCGTTGAGATGGCTGCGGTTGCGCGGATGGACCGGCCTGTGGCCGCCTACTTGCTTTTGGCCTGATGCGCATCGTACTGGTTGAGCCAGCGGTTGAGCAGGCCGACGGCGGCCACGAAGTCGTAGCCGATGGTGATGAGCAGGTCGAGAAATTCAAAGGGGTCAGGTTAATTTAATTGACACCGGCCAACTGCCAAGTTAATCTGTTTCCATGGCCCGCCGAACTCGCTGCTCTGATGCTGGTTATGTTTACCACGTCCTTAACCGGGCGGTGGGGCGGGCCACGATATTCGAGAAAGCGGCCGATTACGCCGCGTTTGAGAAAATCCTGGCTCAGGCGTCCGCGCGCTTTGCCATGCCCGTTTTGAGCTACGCGATCATGCCCAATCATTGGCACCTGGTCGTGAAGCCTGAGCACGACGGTACACTGAGTAAGTATCTGCAGTGGCTGACCGTGACCCATGTTCGCAGATGGCACTCCCATCATCACACCGCGGGCACTGGCCCGATTTACCAGGGAAGATTCAAGTCGTTTCCCGTCCAGGAAGACGACCATTTCCTAACCGTTTGCCGCTACGTCGAGCGCAATGCGCTGCGCACCAACCTGGTCACGCGAGCCGAGGACTGGCGGTGGTCCAGTTTATGGCAGGGTGTCCAACAAACCCAGCCTCCATGGCTGGCCCCTTGGCCGGTGCAGCTGCCCCCACAATGGACGGAGTATGTCAATGCGCCCCAAACCGAAAGCGAGTTGGCCGCTTTGCGCAAGTCGGTGGCGCGCGGCGTCCCCTTTGGCGAGGAATCCTGGCAACTGCGCACGGCCGACGCCCTGGGGTCTGCAGTCCGCGCTCAGGACACGGGGCCGACAGCGATTAAATTAACCTGACCCCTTTGACCCGCCTAAGGGGACGCATCTATTTGTTTTGTCCGAACAGCCCGGCTGGGCCCCATCGGCCCGACCGCTTACGCGGTTCGGCTCGCCAAGCGGGTTCGATCCCGAGGGAGAATACTGTCAGGAACCATTTTCTGACCCTGTGCCGTTACGCCGAGCGCAACCCGCTGCGCGCCAACCTGGTGACACGCGCCGAGCACTGGCGGTGCTCCAAGTTCAAAGCAGCTTGCGAATGGATCAATCTGGTCCGTTTTGCTTAACGCGCCAGGGATCGCCGAACTCGGCGTTTGTCGCCACGGCAGCGTCGGTCAGTGAGAGAAGGAATGCCACGACTGCCTTGCGGTCTTGCGCATTTAGCTCGAATCCGGCGATACGATTTTCCTTGTTGGGGCTAATCCTGCCCACGCCGGCATGGGGACCGCTGGCGATGGTCCGACCGCCAGCGGCGTAATGGTCCAGCACCGCTTCCAGCGTTGGAATGCTCCCGTCGTGCATATAGGGCGGCATGGAGCCCGACATTCCTCAGCGACGGGGCTTTGAATTTGCCCACGTCTTCGGGCCGTTGCGTGTGCTCAAAAATCCCGACGTTTGGCTTTGGATAGGAAGTCGGACCGGCCACGTTGTATAGCCCTGTGTTGTGAAAATTGATGCGCCGCTCAGATTCGCGAGCCGTCACGGTCGCATCGGAGAAGTTGAACCCCCCGTGGCACTGGAAACAGGCCAACTGCCGGCTGAAAAAAAGTTCCTCTCCTCGCCTGGCAAGTCCAGAGACGGCATTCTCGTCCCCCTGAAAGTGGTAGTGGTCGTAAGGGGAGTCGCCGGAGATCAATGTGCGTTCAAAGCAAGCGATTGCCTTGGTGGTGTTGCCGAGCGTCACGGGCTCCTTTTCACCAGGAAATGCCGCGCGGAAGAGCTTCTGGTAAGCCGCATCCGCTCCGAGGACCTGGAGAAACCGATTTTCGCGGTCCAGACCGAGTTCAACAGGGTGAGACCCAAACATCGGTATCAGAGCTTGCTCCTCAAGTCTCTTCAGGGCCGGATTGCTCCACGTGAGCGCGCCGGCGTAGGCGACGTTCACCAGGCTCATCACCCTGCGTATGCCCTGCTCACCCGTCGACCCAGGGCTCATCGGCATGTCGTCGGCAAAGGCCATCTCCTGTTTGTGGCAAGAGGCGGCATGCTTGCTTGCCATTGCCGGACAGCCGTTTGTCGTAGAAGAGATGCCGGCCCAGCTCGACTTTTTCCGCGTTCATCGGGTTGTCCGCCGGGACTGCCGGCTTGGGGAACCCCTTTGGCAATCGCCAGACATAAGCAGTGGATTTGTCCTGGGCGCCAGCCGAGGCCAGGGCCAGGACAACCCCGCCGGCGGCAAGCGCAAGTGCGATGGGCAGCTTCATTTGCCATCCTTCACGGGGGAAAGTGTCATCACTCGAATTGTCTGGACCATCCGAACGGAGCGGGCGCCTGCCTTGTCCGTCGGACAGAGCAACCGGAAGGGCCCCTGATAGTCGGGGACGCCTTGCCATCCTTGCGATAAACAAGCAGCGCCTGCAAGTCGCCAAAGGTTGGGTCAAGCTCTCCCACGGTGAACGGCACCGCGTAGCCGTCCCGGCGCTCGACCAGCACCACTTGCTGGAGGGCGTCGCCGCGCAGAGCCTTTTTGGTGGGGACCCCCACTTTTTCGAGAATAGACCGGAGTTTCACTCCAGAATACGTCGTGGTCGTCCCATCCTCGTTCTTGACGTCAGCTTTGTCCTGCGGCAGCTTGTCGAGGTCGGCAACCGACAGCTGCACTTTCTTGGCATCCAAACCGATAACCGTGAGGTCCTTTTGCTCGCTGCCGGGAGCGACTTGCCCCTCGGTAACCGACGCGGCAAGCCCGAGGGTAATCGCCGCCAAAATCAAGACTTGCGTTTTCACCGCACTTCCTCCTAGCAGGCATGGGGACAAGCTTTCCGCGTCATAGCTTCACGGATGTCGCCTGCCATCAACGCAATTTACCAAATCCCAACCTGAAAAGGAAAGTTTACACGCTAGAAACCAGATTGACCATCCACACCGCAAGGGGGGTGGCGTTCACATCACCGGGGCAGGGAGCGGCCAAAGGGGCCGCAGCTCATTTCCCGAAAACGCCCCGCATCGGCTTTTTCAGTACACTTTTTTCCGCAGTTCCCCCTAATCCTGGCCTATGCTTGTGCAGCGGTGCAAGTGGATATCCTTGGCGAATTGCGCGAACATGCCGCTGCCGCGGAATCGGATTGCCTGGAGTAAGAAAATGGCCGAAACTGGTCTGACCACAAAGGGCAACCGCCAACCTGAGGCACGCCACCTCGGAGCCAAGTCGGTTAGCGCGGCATCCTGTCCGCAATGCGGGCAAATAGCTGGTAAGGTGGATGGATCGCAAGCGACGCATCCCGACCAGGTTACCATGGTCGATTTGGCAACGATCGACGCCTGGCTTGACAACCATGCCAAAGCGACGGGAGTGACAGTCAAGAAGCTGCGCACCCAAAATGGCAGATACGCCTGGTCGGTGCAATCGACGCCGTCGTGTGAGATTATCTACTCGGCGGATCGCCCTTACCTGCTTGAAATGCGCATGGTTTCCACAGACAGGGGCCATCTCATAGAAGGCGATCCCCAGAACCTCGCAACGATCTGCGCCAGGCATGGCTGCCAACCTGTCGCCACCCGGCAAACCAAGGAAATCCTTGGCATGGCCCATACCACCCTCTCGCAGTGGGGAGTGGTCCAATACCTTTCGACCTGGGTGCTTTCCGAAGAGCTTTTCGAGCCGATCACGACCAAGCTCAGTGAAACGATCAAAGCCGTCAAAAAGGCTTTTTCGGGATCTCGCTCCTGACAGACTGTTGAAAAGGGAGAAAGAGAAAAGGTGTCAGGGGAAAAAAGTTCCTGACCATTTTCTCACGTCTTGGCCCCCCAATCACGCGATCAACTGCTTCTTATCGCATAACATTATGATGGTATTCACGAAAGCTTTCAACTCTGGGCAAGCATTTATTGCCACCATAAGGTCCTCGTTTTTCAGTATTCGACCCGCGTCACGGGTTTTTACATAGCCATCAGTCCTGGGACCCGTCCGAAACTCCTGGGCCAACCGATAAGCCGGCGGATTGACATGGTTGACTTTCTCAGGATTGGAGCCAGGAGGCTTGTGATTGCTCCCTGTGAGTTTTTTGATCTTCTCCCAGTAAGGCAACAACCATGCCTCAAAATCATGGAGTGCCACATGAGGATGGAATCGTTGCTCTGCCCCAACCCATTCTCGCATCTTTGTCTTTGCATCTTCTGCCGTTGCGAATTCCGGTGGACTGGAGCCCGTGTAAACATCAGTCAATGCGATAACGGCATCGGCTCCCCGCTTGTTGTCAGTTAATAGGTTCTCCACAACACGTTTCAACTTGCCGCCGGTAGGAATGCGTCCGTCGTGCGGCACAAAATCTAACTTGGGCACCTTGCCAGGCAATCTTGTTTGCAAGAACGCAAGCAGATAAGGCTTGAAAGCTGTTTCGGTCTTTCCTTCGACGAGGATTGCAATTCTCACGGGCGTCCTCCCATACGGCCCATTCGCCACACTTCGTCCAATGTGTATTCTTCAAGCCATTTTTCCAGATCGAGTTCATCAGCCCACGTCAATTCAGCCGCACCTTCGTCATTCACATTGATCGTCACCACATCAGATGGCTTCAGGTGTCGAACAAGCCGGTCAGCGTGTGTGGCCACGATGACCTGCGTGCGCTGGGATGCCTCACGCAGCAGATCGGCCACCAGCGAGAGCAGCTCGGGGTGTAAGCTGACTTCCGGCTCGTCAATCATGGTGACGGCCGTCAACCCAGGACTTTGCAGCAGGGTCGCGAGCCACAAGAATCGTAAAGTTCCTTCGGAAAGTTGGTGCATGTAAAATGGGTTCTTGCTGGTCTTGTCCTTCCACGTCATCGCTAAAGTTCCAGCAGCCACGGGCGGAAAATTAAGTCGCTCGAAATCGGGGAATCCCGCGCAACGTGGCTTCAATGGTCTCGAAGCGATCAGGATCGGTTTCTCGCAGGGTGTACAAACACGACACGAGATCCTCACCGTCGTGTCCCGGCAACAGTGCATCGCGCATTTGCTGCGGCAGGCGGATGGGTGCGCGGCCGCCAACGTCCAGAACATGATAATGGGTCGAGGATGCGAGCCGCTTGCGAAAATCCTCTGGCTCTTGAAACATCTTAGGAACCTGCGAAAGTGCCGATTCAGTTGGATTGAGTTCCCAGGTCGGTCGAACTAGCCCCCTCGTCGTGCCGTCTTGCTCGTAATACCGGACATCGCCGTGATGGGCGTCAATATGCTTGAAAGGTGTCGGCCTGTCTCGCTGCTGGGTCAGGGTTTCGTCTGCTATCTCGTATCCCACACCGCGCGGGGTCATGGCGATCTTGTACTCAATCGGCTTGTGGTGAGGAACTGACATTGCCAGGTCGAAAGCCATGACCTTTGCCTTATCGCCCCTCGCCACTTGCAGGCTTGTTAGGTTCGCATCAATCCCGCTAAGTTCACTAATGGCCGCTTTCAGCCTGCCGGATGCGGATGCCGCCAACAGCGAAAATACATCGAGAAGCGATGTCTTGCCGCTCCCGTTTGCACCGATGACTACATTGAAGGGTTTCAACTTTAGGTCAACGTCGTGCAGGCGTCGAAAGCCTTGAACGTGGATCTTCTCGAACATGTTCATGAATTATTTACCTCTGATCCTCGACACATTTTACGGGGTGCGGCCGTTTCCGACGACCTCGCCGAAAAGACTACTCCAAGAGAATCGACAAATCAGCCCGACGCTTTTTCTTTTGCCAACTCGCTCGCGATCCGCTCAAATACGCTTTGCCACTCCCCAAACCGCGCTTGCCGAAACAGCCGCATGGTCGGGTACCACGGCGTAGTGGTCCGGTCCAACAGCCACCGGAAATCGGGACCGCGGGGGATCAGCGTCCACACTGGTTTGGCCAGCGCTCCGGCCAGGTGGGCGACGGAAGTGTCCACGGTGATGACCAGGTCCAGGTTGGCCACGAGCGCTGCCGTGTCCGAGAAATCGCCCAACTGGGCTGTCAAATCAATTAGCTTCATGCCCGGCGGCGGCGTGCGGCCTGCAGCGCGGCATCACCTTTCTGCAGGCTAAAAAGCAACACGCCCGGCACTGCTGCCAGGGGCGCGAATGACATCAGTGTCACCCGCCGCCCATCCATCTTGCGCTGCCCCCCGGCCCAGACCAGCCCGACTTTGAATCCTGGGCCGTACTCGGCAAGTTTTTTGCGCCAAAGTTCGGTTAACGACGCATCGGCCTGCAAGTAGGGGACCGCCGCCGGCACGCTATCAAGTGTGGTGCCGAACACCATCGGCAAGCTCTGCAGAGGCGAATGCATGTCAAAATGAGGCAACGGCTCGCCCCGGACCACGACCTCGGCCAGCGCCGGGAGACGGGCGAACAACGACCTGAGCGGCCCTTGACATTCGAGCACCACCCGGCAGCCCCGGGCAGCCACCAGGGGAGCGTATCTGACAAACTGCAGGGCATCGCCCAGGCCGCCTTCCGCGTGGAGTAAAATCGTCAGCCCCTTGCAGTCGGCGCCCTTCCATTGCGGCTCTCGAAAGTCGCGTTTTAAGTGCGGCCACAATAGAAAACGCGACTCGAATGCCGGCCAGCCGCGCGTGAAATCCCCTTTGAGCAGTGAGGCCATCGCAATGGCGGACGGAGCCACGGGGTGAGCGGGCTGCAATTGCAAAGCCCTTGAATAACAGGCGATGGCTTCGTCAACCTGGCCTTCATGCTCGTAAAACAGGCCCATTTGGCAGTGGGTGGTGGCATCGTTCGGCTGAAGCTGGAGGGCTCTTTTCATGAGCCGGATCACTTCTTCCGGCTTGCCAAGTTCCTTCAGAGCTTCAGCCAGTCGGATGAGCGCCAGGGCATGATCGGGATTGAGTTCCAGGGCGCGCCGAAAACAGGCGATGGACTCGTCAAGCTGGTCGTCGTTGAACAAGGCGAAGCCCAGCAAGCAATGGGCATCGGGCAGATTGGGATGAATGCCGACAGCTTGCCGGTAACAGCCAATGGCCTCCTCTAAATTGCCGAGCGCCAAAAGCGCATGGCCCAATTGTTTGCGAGTCTCCCAATGACCGGGCTGCAGCCGCAGTGCCTGCCAATGGCTGGCCGCCGCTTCCTGATGCCGGCCGACCGCGGACAACACGTTGCCCAGGTTGGAATGAAACGACGCGTTGGACGGCTGCATTTGGACGGCGAATTCAAAGCAGCCAATGGCCTCGTGCTGTTTGCCCAGCGTGGCCAGCATGATGCCCAGGCCGTTGGCGGCGTCAGCATTGTTCGGATCGGCGTTCAGGATTTGCTGATAAAGGGCGGTCGCCTGGGAAAGGTCGCCGTTTTGAAAATGCAGCCAGGCCAGGGCAATGGCTTCGGGGATGGTGGGCATCGCATTATCACCAGGAAGCCCGTTTCCAAAGGTCCCAAACGAGCACGGTGGTATCCTCGCCGGCGGTGGCCAGGAAGTGGCCGTCCGGCGAGAAGTCCATGGCCAGGACGCGGCCGGGCAGCTCATGGCGGACTTTCAAGGTGGCCAGCTCCCAAAGCTGCAGTTTGTTGTCCGCGACAGCCAAGGTGCGGCCGTCCGCCGACCAGGCGAGCAGCAAGCGCTGATGCTGTTCGCCGTCGTTGGGCAAAATCGCCTTCTGCTTGCCTGTCGCCATATCCCAGATGCGCACCACGCCGTCGGTAGCGCTCCAGGAGGCGAGGAGTTTGCCGTCGTTGGTGAAGGCGAGATGGACGGTATCGGAGGAGCGATCTTCGCCGATCGGCGGATTGCCCAGGCGGTGGCGAAGCTTGCCGGCGGCAATGTCGAAAACGTGGATGAGGCTGTCCGCGGGATTGAAAGCCGCCACAAACCGGCCGTCGCCGGAAAACGCCAGTGGGCGGAGGGTTTCTACTGCGTGACGCTGCGCGGGCAAGGTGGCCAACAGCTTGCCGGAGGATGTCGAATAAAGAAGTTGAGCGGCCTTGCCGGATGGGTCAGCGCCGGCTCGCACGAAATACTTGGCGTCCGGCGAGAAGAAGGCGGTGGTCTTGGTCTGCCCGTTGAGCCTAAAGGCGACGAAATCTCTGAATCTTTCTTCTTCGCTAGGCGTCGTGCGAGGCATGCTCAACACAGCCAGCAGCTTGCCGGTGGCCAAATTGTGCAAGCTGTAACCGTTGTTTTTGTTCTTTACCGCATAAACAGTTTGGTCGGGGGAGCAGATGCCGCCCGGAGGCAAATCGGCGGAGTGCTCTGGCCTCGCCGGCAGCGTTTTCCAGGTCGAGGTGCTCCAGGTCAGCGGGTTGTTGAGGCCGATGACTTCTTCCGATCGGGCGGTGATCAACCGTTTGCTGTCTGCGGAAAACGTCAGGAAATCGACGGCTCGATGGTGGCCCTCGAAGGAGATCTTTTCCTCGAGCGTGGCAACGTCGAAAACCGCCAGGCCGGAACCGGCGGCGACGGCGATTTTTTTTGCGTCAGGCGAAAAGGCCAGCGCCGACGCGGAAGCGGCGGGCCATGCGGCTTTGCTGGCCGGCAGCCTGCGCACGGAGTCAGGGTCGTTTGGGTTGCAAAGAACGACCTGTCCGTTATCGTCGATGCTGGCCGCCGTGGATCCATTTGGCGCAAGGGCGAGTTTGCAGTTGGAGATGACTGGCATGGAGTTCTGATAGAAACTTTGGAAGTACATGCCGAAACTGGCCCCGATTTCCAGCACAGCCAACCGTGTCTGCTCTCTGGCAGGCGGCTCGGCCTTCCTTGGAGGGACCAGTGGCGCTCGCGACAAGCTTGCCGGTAACGGTGTCGCGCAGCATCAGTTTGTCGGGATGGTCTGAAAATAGCAGGCGTTTGCCATCCGCGGAGAAAGCAAAGCGCATTTCGCTGGATTGCTCGGATTTGCCTGTCGTCCGCCAGGTCACCCGGCGAGTGGCAACATTGAAACCGATGACTTCCGCGAACTCGTTGGCCGGTTGCGGATAACTGACCTTCCCCCCACTGACTGACGCAACTCTGGCAAGCGTTATAAAGGCACTGATATCACTAGACTCTCGCTGGGCGCCAACCACGGCAGTCAGGAATTTCCCATCCGGCGAAAGGGCGCAATTTACAAAAGTTCGGGCCTCTTTGCCGTCGCCCTTGGTCGATTGCTTGTCCTTTTCCAGCGGCCGCCATGTACGCAGCTCATTGCCCTGGGCGATGCTCCACCAGCGGACCGCGGCGCCGCCCACGACAACGAGCGTTTTGCCCTCGTCGGCAAAGGCCAACGCTTGGACGAAATCCATTTTGCCTGACAGCGTCTTGATCGGCTTGGCCTTGGCAATATCCCACATGACGATTTCGTTGTTCTTGAGGTCTTGGCCCACACCGCCGGCGGCTGCGAGGACAGCGCCGTCGGGTGAAAAAGCGAAAGCGGTGTAGCGCATTTCACCCTCGGACCAGGGCCCCGGCAGGCTGCCTGCCCGTGGCCGCGTCCCAAAGACGAATGCTGCCGAAAGCCGTGGTGTTCTTCGTGGCGATGATGGCCCCGTCGGGCGAGAAAGCCACGGTTTCAATCGCGTAACCGCTGGCTGGATTATGCTTCAGCCGCAGCGTGCCCAGGCGGGCGACAGCGCCTTCCGGCAGCGGATCGCCCAGGAGATCGACGGCCGTGTTGCCGGGCGGTTGGGCCTGGACGGCGGCAGCAAGGATGCAGAGCACGACGATGAGAATGCAGCGCTGAAGCATGGGGTAAACCTCCGCGGCGAATTTGGGCGTCGCTGAATTGTCGCCAACAATAGATTAACCGGGAGTGAGAGGCAAAGTCCAGGGAATTGATGGTGTCCTTTCTCTGATTCTCGTTCCCAAACTCCCGTTTGGGAACGCTGGTTTTCCAAACTCCTGTTTGGCGAGGCGCAAACCCCGCTTGAACCCCATCCCGCACAACATTAATCGACGGTGCGCCGGCAAACAGGAGTTTGCAAGGCGGCCGTTCCCAAACGGGAGTTTGGGAACGAGAGGTAACGAGGCAACGAGAGGTTAAGGCATTGACCGTCACACCGTCACTGTCTGCACGTTCGCCGCCACCGCTCCCACCAGCTGAGCAAGCCCTTGCCCCGTCACCGCCGACACCGCCAGCACTTCGCGGCCCAGTTCGCGCTCCATCCTCTGGCGCACTTCTTCCGATCCCGTTAACTCGGCCTTGCTCACCACCACGATTTCAGGTTTGTTCCCCAGCTGAGTGCTGTGCAGTTGCAATTCGCGCCGAATGGCCGTGTAGTTGGCGAGCGGATCGCTGCCGTCCGAGGGCAACGGCTCGACGAGGTGGACCAGGACTCGCGTGCGGTCGACGTGACGCAGAAACTCGTGGCCCAGGCCGACCCCGGAGTGGGCGCCCTCGATCAACCCGGGCAAATCGGCCAGCACAAAGCGGTGCTCGCCGCCGACGCTGACAATGCCGAGGTTGGGATGCTTGGTCGTAAAGGGGTAATCGGCAATCTGAGGCGTGGCGCGGGACAGGCGGCTGAGCAGTGTGGATTTGCCCGCGTTGGGCAGACCCACCAGGCCGGCATCGGCGATGACCTTCAATTCGAGGACCAACCAGCGCTCCTCGCCAGGTGTGCCGGGTTGGTATTCGCGGGGGGCGCGGTTGGTGGCGGTGGCGAAGGCTTTGTTGCCGCGACCGCCCCGGCCGCCGTGGGCGACGTTCACCTCGTCGCCGTCCTCGGTAAGATCGCGCAGCAAATGACCGCGGTCGCGGTCGAGAACCAACGTGCCCGGCGGCACGGCAATAATCAGATCATCGGCACGCTTGCCATGACGCAAGCAGACGCTGCCAGGTCCGCCGCTTTCGGCCCGCCAGTGCTTTTGATGGACGATCTGGGCCAGGCTGTCGGTGCCGGCGATGGCGCGGATGATGACGCTGCCGCCGTCGCCGCCGTCGCCGCCGTCGGGCCCGCCCCTGGGGACGTATTTCTCCCGCCGGAAGCTGCACATGCCGCGGCCGCCGTCGCCACCCTTGACATACAAAGTTAAACGATCCACAAACATGACAGGTCCGTATTCTCCAGTTTGCGCTGCGAACTGATCAATATAGTAATCGTCGGGTGGCGTGGCAGCAGTGTCAAGTGATGCATGGTGCCATCCGGAGTGTCATTTCCGTAGGACGGCCTTCCCAGGCCGTTCACACCGGCTGGGAAGGCCTGGGAAGGCCGTCCTACAAAAGGGGCCACGCCTCAGCTCACCCGGCGAGCCCGCTTTTAGATTGGAATTCCCTTGACGTTAGGACGATAAAGGGGGAAAATAGCAGCGATTGGTTAGCGCCCCTGATTATTCCCTGGACCGCATCTCTCGCATTTGGAGGTTAAATGGCCATGTTGCCGTCACGCATGATTGCTGCCCTGGTTGTGGCCGTCACGATTTCCATTCCGGCGCAGGCCGGGGAGATCAGCGGTCAATACGTCGAAGTTCGCAACTGCGACGTTTGGACGGGGCCGTGTTTTGCCAACGCCGAGGCCAATCTCATCGGCAAAAACGCCGCCTTGGTCTGGCGCATCGGCGAGGGTTCCCTTGGCGATGTTCGCCTCGATGGGCTGGGCGTTATCGCCGTGGTTCAGGCCACCGACACCCTGGGGGCCAAGCAATCCGGGGCGAGCAAGGCCGTCATCATCGTCGATAGCCGAGCCACCGAGGCGCAACGCAAGGCCCTGATCAAGCTGGTGCAGCTGCAGGGCGGCGATTTGGTCAAGGAGATCGTCGCCGTTCAGTCCGCCTCGATCACCGTCAATATCTGCGGTTGCGCGGGCGATGGCTGCGCCGAAATCGACGCGGGCACGGTCAAGATCAAGACCCGCTGTCTCGACGAAAAACACGATGCCCATTGCGGCAACGAGACGGCTTACTATCCCCCGCTGACGGCGGGCGTCAAATGCGTGCCGGCTGTTGCCGAGCATCGCTTCGCCGGCGAAGGCCTGGCCACGACCTGGCATGAGCACGAACGCCGCGGAGCCTATGTCGGAACCTTCACTATTCGATGAGCTAACCAGGGACGTGTGACTACCCCTTGGCGTCTTTTGGCATTGGCCAGTATAATCTCCCCTTTCCCGCGCGGCGGGGAGGGGAGTTTTTGATTCCGGCGGTTGCTATTACCATGCACATCTCATCCCGCAAAGTCCTGGCGTCACTGGCGATCGCCTCGATGTTACTGCTGCACGGCGCAGTGGCTTCTGTCGGCCAGGAAAAAAAGTTCTCGATCAAAACCACCGCCGCCGATCCGCCCAAGGAGCTGCAAGACTCGATGCGGCAGCTGTTGGCGGGCGACGCGGTCCAGTTTTTCGACCCGGCGGGCAAGCTTGTATGCGACTTGTGGCTTTGCAAGGAACTGCCCGCCGAGGTCACGGCCGAGCAGGTCAAGAATGGCATCACCTATCGTGAACTCAAGGAAACGCAGCTGGTCGGCGCTGTGCGTTTCGCCCAGCCCTGGCAGGATTACCGCAAACAGAAGCTCAAAGCCGGCGTCTACACGTTGCGGCTGGGTTTTCAACCGATCGACGGCGACCACGCCGGCAAATCGGCATTTACCGAGTTCCTGTTGCTGTCGGCTGCCGGCATTGACAAGAGCCCCGATGTGATGGCCTCGAAAAGCCTGGTGGACATGAGCGCCAAAAGCATCAACTCGGGGCACCCCTGTGTGTTCATGCTGTTCCCCAACAACAAGGCCGGCAAGCCAACCCTTGAAAGCAAACCGCGCGACCATTGGGTGGTCAATGCCGGCTGTGCCGTCAAGGCGGCCGGCGGCAAGGGCGTGTTGGGCTTCGGCATTACGCTGGTCGGCGAAGCGGACGATTAACCAGCTCCGAGAAAAGGGGACAGGCACCGTTTGTGCGAAGCACCCTTCGGGCCGTTCCGGCAAACGGTGCCTGTCCCCTTTTTCTCGCATCTGAAACGGTTCGGCCAGGGAGGGACCGATGTCAACGACCCCGCATTTGCCGTCGACAGTCGATGATTTAGCGGACCTGCGGACCAAAAAGCAGGCCCGGCCGTGGCGGCACAAGTTCGGCGATGCTTTTCGGGGCATCAAGCTGGGCATCCGCGGTCATTCCAGTTTTTCCGTCCACTTTTTCTTCGCCGCCGTGGTCAGCGCCGGCGCTATTGTGCTGCGCTGCGACCTGGAGCAATGGTGCTTGCTGGTGGCCTGCATCGGAGCTGTGCTGACCACCGAGTTGTTCAACAGCGCCCTGGAAACACTGGTGCGCGGGCTCGACGAAACGACCAGGGAGCGCCTCAAGCCTTGTCTGGACATCGCCGCCGGCGCCGTCTTGCTGGCAAGCATCGCCGCGGCCTTCATCGGGTCGGCAATCTTTCTGCGCCAGCTGGAAGTGCTTTGATCTCTGCAGGCTTTTTAGTCGCCTTTTGGAAGCCGCTTTGAATTCTTAAGGTTGATAAACGCCGCTGGTCAGCACCGCGTCGCTCCAGTCGACTCCCGCGGCCACTTTTTTGTCCCGGCTGAGGTAGATATCGTCGAGCTCGTAACCGACAAACCGCGATTGGCAAAAGATGACGTGGCCATCGCAATAAAGAACATTCTGCCCGCCGCCGCCGTGGTCAGCGCTTTGGCCGGCGCCCAGCGGATCGGCAGGTGAGCTGTCGGCCATGAGCGGCATCAACGAACTGGGTTTGCTGTCGTCCAGGCGCAGGCCGATGAGGTGGTCTCCTTGCCGATAACCCAGGGAATAGGCGTAGCCATTTTGCTGCTGCATTGCCCATTGCTGGTAGGCGGCGTCGTTCATGGCTTTGACGTCACTCAGCCCGACAAGCACTGGCGAGGGGCCAGCCGCTGAGGGGCAAGCAATCTTGACGTCGCCCGGCAGCAGATTGCTGTCGTGCAAAATCGAAAACACCAGGCCGCCCGCATTGCGCGACGGCTGGACCGCGGCAGCCACGTTGGGAAAATCGCCGTGGTGGGCGTCGCCGTAGGCACGCAACAGCGCGAAAACCTCGTGCAAGTTGTTTTTACATGCCACCACATCGACGGGGTTTGCCGGCCCATCTGGATATTGCACGCGCAACCGGCCAAGCCATGAAATCCCCGCGCCAAGAACGGTCGCCGTTATCAGCACGACCGCCGCCGCCTCCACCATGCGTCGCCAGGGGACGCCGCCCCGACGACTTGTTGGCAACGGCCGCATTCGCGCACGAGCCGCGATGTTTGCCAAAGTCCGCTCCGCCAATCCCTCCGGCGGCGAGGATGATTCATCCCACGCCAGCGGCTCCAAGGTCTGGCGCAGTGCATCCACCTGGCAACGAGCTTCCGGGTGAGCGCGCAGATGGCCTTCGACGTCAGCTCTTTCTTGCGCGTCGAGGGCATTCAGCAAATAACCTAACAGGTCGGGTTGCACCATAAGTCGTGAAAACCTCTCCGAGGCTGCAAAAAAAGGGGTCAGGCACCGTTGCCGGAACGGCCCGAAGGGTGCTTCGCACAACGGTGCCTGACCCCTTTTTTTGCAGCCTCTCAACTAACTCGGCACAGCGTCTTCGTGAAGCGCGGGCGAGTTTTTCCAAATCTCTTGCAGCTTCTGCAGGGCGGCATGCAGCCGCGATTTCACGGTGCCCAAGGGAATGCCAAGGACATCGGCCATCTCCTGGTATTTGAGCCCCTGGTAATACCCCAAGATGACGACCTGGCGAAGAAACTCCGGCAGCCGATCGACGCCCTCCCGGACGGCCTGGCCGCGTTCCGACGCCAAAGCGGCGTCCAGCGGGTCTGTGTCTTTTCCTTCCAGGAGGCCGGCAAGATCGCCGCCCTCGCCCTCGCCGTTGCTTTCACCGGCTCCGTCGTGAATTTGGTGCAGGCTGACTGCTTGATGCCGGCTGTTGCGGCGCAGGGCGTCGATCGCCTGGTGGGTGGCGATCGTGTACAGCCACGGCCGCACCGGCCGGCCTGGCTCATAGCTCTTGATCTTGGTGTAAAGCTGGAGGAATGTGTTCTGAAACACATCTTCCGCCAGGCTGCCGTCGCCGACGTAACGGCGCAGGTAGCCGTAGAGTTCGCGCTCGTAACGGCGCACCAGCACGTCGAACGCCTCCCAGCGCCCCTTGCGACACCGCGTCAAAAGTTCTTCGTCCGAGCAGTTCAACATAACGTCGAGGGTGGCCACGGTTGCTCTCCACTCAATACGCACAATCGCCTGTGGTGGTTCAGTGGCCTTTCAGAAATGTTCCGTAGTTGATTGTGGCGCGGCGGCTGCCTGATGTCAAGGTTCCTTTTTTTGCATTGCGCATATCGTTCAAACGACGACAATGAGAGCATGAACAATGCCACAAAACGCATGAGTGTCACGCCACCTGACGAATTGGCCGACGCCCAATTGGTGGCGGATTGCATTGCCGCCGGCCGCCCCATACCGCCGGAAGTTGTCCGGCGCGTGCAGGAGCGTGCGGCGCAGGCACGTAAAGAGCTAATTGCCACCCATGGCATTCAGGACATTGGCGTGCGAATCATCCGGGAAATTCGGGGTGAATTGCCCCAATTATGAAATACGTGCTCGATTCCTCCGTGGCGTTCAAATGGGTTGTTCCAGAGACAGATTCTGACATTGCCAACCGCCTTCGCGATGAAGTCCGCACTGGGCTTCACGAAATCGTCTCCCCCGATTTCTTCCCTGCGGAAGTCGCTCATGCCCTCACACGCGCAGAGCGTCAAGGCCGTATTGCCGTCGGCAAGGCCAATCTTTTCTGGACGGACGTCATGACCACGATGCCACGGCTAGTCCCAAGCATTCCTGTGACCACGCGCGCGATCGACATTTCGTCGATCATGCGAATAGGAGTCTATGACTGCTTTTACGTCGCGGTGGCAGAGGCGGAGGCCTGTGAGTTCATCACGGCCGATGACAAGCTGGTAAGCATTCTCAAGCCACAATTTCCTTTTATCGTTTCGCTGTCGTCTTTGCCTTAGTTTTTTGCGCGGGGAATCGCTCGGCCCGCACCGCCAGCAGTTCGCGCTCAAAAACGGCCTCGGCTTCCGCGCCGTTCATCCCGCTTGCCTCGACGGCATCTTGGAGCGGGCGGAAGCGCATCCTTGAGTGACACCTTCGAAAGTGCTAACTTCGCTTCGACGGCTTTTTTGACATAAGTTTCGACGTACTTACCGCTAGCTTGAATGCGGTCCACCGTTGCCTGCGGCAAATTGATCGTGAATGTCATGGCTTGGCTCCGAAGAAAGTTGCCTCCAATATAACGGAAAAACCCTCACCGCACCTGCAAAAACGCATACACGCCCTTGCGATTCGCCACCACAATGTCGAGCAGCCCATCCCCATTGAGATCCACCACAGCAAACTGCGCCCCCACGCCGCTGTCGCTATCGATCAAGTGCGGCACAAAACCGATCACGCCGTCGGCGGTTTTTTTGGCCTCGAACCAGTAAAGGTACGCCGGCTGGTCGCAACCAGGATCGGTTTTGGGCCCATGCACCCACCAACGCCGCCCGGTCACCAAATCCTTCAAGCCGTCGCCGTTGAGATCAACACAGTGCAGTGCGTGCGTTTGCGATAGCAACTCCTTGTTGATGATGTGATGGACGAAGGTCGCCTTGCCGTCCTTGCCGACGCGCTGCTGGTGCCACCAGATGCCGAAGTCGTGGGCGGCACTGCTGACGATATCCATCTTGCCGTCGCCGTCGATGTCGTAGACGTGCATGTCGGCGCAATTCACGCCGAGATCGACGCGGTGAAACACCCACGGCTGGCCCTTTTCCTCCTTGGGTTGTTCCCACCAACCGTCTTTGCAGAGGACATCGGGCCGGCCATCGCCATTGAGGTCGCCGACACCCAGGCCGTGCGAGTATTTGTGCGTGGCGGGAATTTCCTTGCCCGGCGTGCTCGGCTCGCTGATCGGGTGCCGCTCCCAGGGTTGGGTGGGATCTTTGCCGGCGCCAGCCACATCATTTGCCCTTCCTTTTCCTTGCCCTTTGGCTGCACGCCGCAGATGAGCACCTTTTTGCCTTTGCCGTGCAGGTCCGCGTATTGCGGCGTTTCGTTGCAGCAACTAGTGCAAATTAGGTGCTCTTTCCACGGGCCTGGCTGGCCTTTGGGGTTTTCGTACCAATGCACGGCCGTGCCGGGGTTGGAAATGACAATGACGTCGGGCCAGCCGTCGCCGTTGAGGTCTTCCACAAAACAGCCATAACAGGCGCTCTTGTTGAGCGGATCGAAAACGCGGTCCTGGCGGATGACGTGGACCTTCCAGTCCGGCGATTCATACCAGATGTCGCCAACGATGATGTCGAGCTTGCCGTCTTTGTTGACGTCGGCCACGGCGACGCCTTCGGCACGAAAGGCCTTGTCGATGACCAACTTTTTCCAGGTGAGCGTGGGGGGCGTAACGGCGGGTATAGGTTGATCGCCTTCACACGCCAAAACTGCCGGCAAGGTTAGCAGGGGCAGAAGAAGCAATGCACCGAACCAAAACCGTGGTGGCGGCAGTGCGGAGCCAGACAATTGACAAACATTCATGACGGAATCTCACATGGGATATTTCGATCTATGCCGACAAACCCTTTTCGGTCTTGTCCAATTCTTCCAAGCATTCTTGCAAGATGTCTTCTCCATCAAACTCGATACCATGGTCAGCGCAATACTGTTTCGATTCATGTAATGTTAAGATGGCCCGATCGGTTTTTCCAAAATCGTGATAGAGGGTCGCCAGCAAATCCAGGCGGTCGCTGAGGTCGGTGGCATTGTACTGAGCTTCGACCAAATCCCAGTCCGGCGTGTTTTCAGAAAGCTCGTGAAGCCGGCGAATCAACTGGACCTCCTTCTCGCGGTGCGCGATCGCTTTCGCCAAATTGCCTTTGGTTTCCTGGACCAATGACCAGCATTCCTGCGTGAAAATCGACCCTCGCTCCGAATTGGCCTTTTTCAACAAACACTCCAACCGATCACTGAATGGCCGCGCGCGGCGATCATTTGCGCACTGGTAAAGCCAGAAAATTAGCTTGTCGTAGAGGTATCCCATCTCGTCCCTCTTATCGGCGAATTTGCGCCGGTCGGTGGGTGGCTTAGTTTTCATCTCTCAGTTCCTCACCTGCAGAAACGCGTGTGTGCCCTTCTTATTGGAAACAACGATGTCCAGCAGACCATCGCCGTTGAGATCGATCACGGAAAACTGCGTGCCGATGCCCGAATCGTCGTCAATCAAGTGCGGCGTGAAGCCAATCACACCATCGGCGCCTTTCTTGGCCTCGAACCAATAAACCACCGCCGGCTGATCCGAGCCGGGGTCGCCCTTGGCGCCGTGGGCCCACCAGCGCCGACCGGTTACCAGGTCCTTCAAACCGTCGCCATTCAGATCCACGCAGTGCAGTGCATGCGTCTGCGACAGCAGATCCTTGAAGAGGACATGCTCGACAAACACCGCCTTGCCGTCCTTGCCGACGCGCTGCTGATGCCACCAGATGCCGAAGTTGTGGGCTGAGCTGCTGACCACGTCCATCTTGCCGTCGCCGTCGAGATCGTAGGCGTGCATGTCGGCGCAGGCGGCGCCGAGCTTGGCCGGGTGAAACTCCCAGCGTTGGCCATTGTCCTGCTTGGGTTGTTCCCACCAACCCTCCGTGCAAATCACGTCGGCTCGGCCGTCGCCGTTCATGTCGCCAACGCCCAGGCCGTGCGAGAATTTCCGGGTGGCCGGGATTTCCTTGCCGGCAGCGCTCGGCCCGCTAATGGAATGCATTTCCCAGGGCTGCGTGGGATCCTTGCCGGGCGTCAGCCACATCAGTTGCCCCTGGTTGTCCTTTCCCTTGGGTTGCACGCCGCAGATGAGGACTTTTTTGCCCTTGCCGTGCAGGTCGGCGTATTGCGGCGTTTCGTTGCAACAACTCGTGCAAATCAGGTGCGCCTTCCACGGGCCGGCTCCGCCCTTGGGATTTTCGTACCAGTACATCGCATCGCCGGGGAAAGGAATGACCAGCAGATCGGGCCAACCGTCGCCGTTGAGATCCTCGGCGAAGCAGCCCATGCAATCGGTGTACTTGGCCAGGTCGTAAACGTGATTCTTGCGAATGACGTGCATTTTCCAGTCGGGAGCTTCATACCACACATCGCCGATCGCGATGTCGAGCTTGCCGTCCTTGTTGAAGTCGGCCGCCGCCACGCCCTCGCCGCGGAAAGCTCTGTCGACGACGATTTTTTTCCAGCTCAGCTTGACGGGTTTGACGACCTGGCCTTGATCGGCCCCTAGAGCCGGCAAAACCAACAAACTCACCAGCAATGTGCCAAATACCCAACAATCCACGCGCTGCCACCAGGAGCGCGGCAACGGCGGCGTCGGCTTCTGCTTGCGTTCACTGGCGACGCTGGAAAACGAGAATAGCGGCTGCGGCATGGCAATGTCCCAAAAGGAAAGCTGTAACCCAAAACTGGATTATCCGCCGTTTTGCCCGCGACCGCAACAGTCCATTCGGCATCCGCGGCGGAATTTTCCCGGTTGTCAACCTTGTTCGTTTTTGCCCTTGCGACCCTACCGGCGTAGAATTCATTTGGCAGCGAAGATCCGGAACAAAATGCCGTCATGAACAGCGCGGCAGCCCAGGCGTTGGGCGATATTCACCCCAAGAGGTCCCCCATGAGCAAACAACTGATGGAAGTCGTCCTGCCGCGCCTGGCCAAGCCTCTTTATTATCATCTCGAACGCTATCGCAGCGGCGAGTTGAGCGACCGGCAATTCACCCGGAAATTCGAGGCTCTGCTGCAGAAGCAGCATGCCTGGCTGGCGCAACGCGGCGTCTCTGGCGCCCGCGCGGCCGTGGCGATCCATGCCGGCGTGCTGGTTTTAAGCTTGCCCGGGTTGAGGGCCGAGGCGACCGAGCGCGGTTTGCCGCTGGAAGCCGTCGAACTCCAAGCCGTTCGCGAAGCAGCCGCCGACGTGGCCCGCAATTACGACCTTGAAGAGCGACGCGTGGCGGATGCGATTGCCACCATCATAGCGCGCTACGGCGAGTAAGGATTTCGTAGAAACGAGCGTGAACCCCCACGCCGCAAGGGCGTGGCATCCAGTTATTTCAGCCTCGCCAACGAGCGCTTGGCCTCTTCGGTCAGCAAGGCCTTGTCAGCACCCGTGGCTAAGCGACCCAGCAATTCGCGAGCTTCCACCGCGGCGATCCGCTCCAGCGCGATCCTCTCCAGCAACTCCACCGCTCGTAGCATCCTCAGCTCGTCCGGCAGGGTAACCGGGCCGTCGAGTTGCTCGACCAATTTCTTGGCCCGGCTTTGGGCCTCGGCCGAGGGCGGTTTGGCCAACATTTTCTCGAGGGCCGGCCGCGCCTGCCAACCCAGTTTTTCCAGCTCCTTGTTCGCCTTCTGACGCACGGCGAACGTGTCGCTGTCCAGATCATCGACCAGTTTGCTGATGGCCTCGGGGGCGACGGTCTGCACGGGCTGCAGCTTGCCAGCCAGGTAGGCCACCGTTTCCTTTGGCAGGCTGACCAATTCCCCCATGGCTTTGAACGCGAGCATGGCGTCGGGACTGGCCATTTCTGCCCAGCAGCGCGTCGAGCTTCTTGTCGACCGGCTCGCCAGACTGCACGGCAGCTCTCGAGGCGGCGTCCCAAATATAGATGCATTGGTCGCTGCCGGCGGAGATTAGCATCCGGCCGTCCTCGTTGAAGGCCAGGTGCTGCACGGCACCAAGGTGTCCGTCGAAGCAGCGCAGTTCCTCGGCAGTGTCCGTTTTCCACAGCCGAACCGTGCCGTCGACGCTGCCGGAGGCCAGGACTCCACCGCTGGCAGTGGACGAGGACGAGGGCGAGAACGCAATGGTGGTGACCGTTCCCTGATGGCCCACGAAGCTGCGCAGCACCTTGCCCTTGACGACATCCCACAAACGCACGCTGTCGTCGCCGGCCCAGGCCAGCAAACGGCTATCCGGCGAGAAAACCAGGACATCCGCTTCGTACTGGCTTCGAAAGGGAGTGCGCAGGCGGCAGCGTTCCTTGCCGGTCAGCAACTCCACCAGGCAAATCTCCGCCATATTCGAGGAGATTGCCAGCAATTTGCCGTCGGGAGAAAATGCAGTCGTCGATCCGCCGATCTTGTTGATCCGCAGAGTTTGCTTGCCGGTATCGACATTCCAAACCTGCACGCTGCCGTCGACGGTGGTGGTGATAATGAATGCGCTGTCCGGGGAAAACGCCGCGATCTGAATGTGCTGATCCTCGCTCTGCCAGCTTAGCTTCCGCAGCTCGACACCGGAGGGAATGTTCCACAGCGTCAAGGCTGTGTCCTGTTGACGCATCACCGCCGCCACCTGGCCGTTGGGCGAGATCTTGAGCATGGCAAATTCGTTGCCCGGTCCTTTGATTTTGCGGCGCTCGGCGCCGCTCGAGCGCATCGACCTGGCGGCATAGGTCGCCGGTCGTCCACAATGCCAGGGTGCGGCCGCCATCGAGCAGGCCAAGCCCATTTAACTGGTCCGCGTGCTTCACCGTCGGTCTTTCCTTGCCGGTCACTGTATCCCACAAGCGGATCACCCCTTGATCGCAGGCCGAGGCGATCGTGGCGCCGTCGGGAGAAATGGCCACGGCCATGACGCGGCCGCCATGGCCCTGGACGACTTTATCCTGGCCTGTCGCCAGATCGCAAATGTGCAGGTCGCCTTCCCCGCTGCTGGCAACGATGCTGTTGCCGTCGTAAGCGAACGCCAATGCCAAAAACATCATGGCGCCTGATTTGCCGAATCTCTTGACCTCCTCCTCCGAGGCCGTTTCCCAAATGCGAATCGTGCCGTCAGCGCCAGCCGAGCCCAACCAACGGCCATCGTGCGAAAAAGCGATGTCGGCGACCGGTGCGGCATCATGATCGTAGAGCCGAGTCCGTTTGCCCGTGGCCACGTCCCACATGCGGATCTGCGAGGTGCCGTTGCCCTGCCAGACAATGCCGGCGAGCTGGCTGTTGTCCTGGGAAAATGCCAGCTTGGTGACCAGGCGCGCCTGGCCAACCGTCATCGCCGATAATTCCCTGTCCTTGCCGATGTCCCACACGCGGACGACGGATTCTTCCCCGTTGATCAATTCGGCGACCGCGGCCAGCTTGCCATCAGGCGAAAGACAGAATGGTGCAGCCCTGCCCCTTGTGCTTCATTTTGAGGATTTGTTTGTCGGTGGCGGCGTTGACAATCACTGCGGTATCGTTGGGGTCGAGGACGGCCAGCAGTGCGCCGTCGCCATTGTGGGCGATCCTCATGTAAGGCATGACGCCTTGAAAATTGTTGAACGCCCCCCGTTGAAACATGACCCTCTGGCCGCCGGCCCAACCCCGGACCGCGAACTGGATGTCGTCTCGCAACGTTGGCGGGGTAAGAGACATCATCAACTGGCCTTTTTTCTCATAACGCCATTGCTCCTTGCCGGTGGCGACGTCCCACTTGCGGTAGGTTTGATCGCCGCCGAACGACAACAGGCTTTTGCCGTCAGGCGTGAATGCGAGCGAGCCGACTTCGCCCTTGTGCCTCAGGCGAACCGTGCCGTGGCGGGCGAGCGCGCCGTCGGGAAGAGCATCGTCGGAGGCAGCGGGCATGTGCTGTTCGACCTGGGCTGGCAAGGGCGGGGCCAAAGACACGGCAAGACCTAACGCACTGAAAACCACGATCAAGCAACGCGGAAATGGCGACATGGGGTCCTCCCCGGTGCGGCATGTTGAGTATCGGGACCGATGCACACTGGTTTCAGCGTACCTGAACCGGTGCCGGGGTCCAGGCTTGTCCAAAGGTTCTCCGTGCGATAGCTTCAGGAATGGGTAGCACAGGCTTCCAGCCTGTGCCGAATTTTCGCACAGGCTGGAAGCCTGTGCTACCTTCGGAGATCTGCAATATGCGCTTAATGGCGATTGTCCTGGTTATGACGGTAAGTTCCGCGGCAACCGCCCAGGTCGACGCGCCGAAGCGACAAGGAAAAACCGCGTCCGAGTGGCTGGAGCAGCTGCCGGCATCAGATGCCAAGGCTCGGGTAAGGGCTTGCCAGGCCCTTGGCGACTTCGGGCGTCACGGCGCCGCCGCGGTTGGTCCCTTGGCAAAAATGCTCGCCGACGACAAAGCTGACGTCCGCTTCGCGGCAGCGGAAGCTTTGCGGCGGATCGGACCGACGGCGAAGGATGCAGTGACGGCGCTGATCAAGGTCGTGAAGGAAGACGACGATAACAGCGTCCGTATCGCCGCCGTCAAGGCGCTGGGCGGCATCGGTCCCCAGGCCAAGGGCGCGGTGACGGCGCTCGTGGCGGCAGCGACTGCCGATCGCGAAGGCAAAATTACCCTGGCAATCGTCGAAGCACTGACCGGCATCGGCGTGGCCAACAAGGAAACCAAGGAATTGCTGGCCCGGACCATGCGCGATCCCGATCCGGCCCTGCGGATCGCGGCCCTGCGAACCTGGGCTGAGATCGTCGCCGATGCCGACGCCGACCGCGACGTGCTGATTGCCGGCCTGAAGGACAGCAACAGCGAAATCAACTACGCGGCCCTGCAAGCCTGGGGCCGAGGCGGCGTTTCGACGCCCGCCAGCCGCAAGGCCGCCATCCGGCTGCTTGCCGTGCCCGATCCGGAAATGCGCCGAGAAGCCGTCGCGCAGCTGGCGCCTGGTCCGCTGGCCGCCGTCGACGCTCCCATCACTGAGGCGGTGAGATCAAGGCTAGCCGATCCTGACGGTTTGGTGCGTGTGGCCGCGGTGCTGGGATTGGCCAAGCGCATAGCATGGTCCGAGTATGGGCCGGTTTGCGCCATTGACGACGCGGCCTATACCGTGCTGCTGGCGGCTTTGCGTGACAATGACCCGGTCGTCCGCACTGCCGCCGCGTCCGCACTGCGAAACTTCGGCCAGCGTGAAGAACAGCAAACGGTCGACCAATTGACTCAACTGCTTGACGACGCCAACCTGGCCGTTCGCCGGGCCGCCGCTACCACACTGTTGACCTGTGAAAACGTCAATGCCAAGGCGCTGGGCGTATTGGGATCGCAGCTCCGGCATGGCGACATCAATGTGCGTGCCGAGGCAACCCTCGCATTTTGCACGATCGGAACCAGGGCGAAGTCGATCATGCCCGAGTTTTTGGTCATGTTGTCCGATGACGTCAGTCCCGTGGTGCGTCAGCATGCGGCACGAGCCCTGGGATTGCTGGCCGCGGGCCTGGAGGAGGGCGAATTTAAGCACGTCATCGCCGAACTGACCGCCGCGGCGGACAAAGACTCAGGGCCCATGGTCCGACTGGCGGCGGCGGTCGGCCTGGTGCAGGCTCGCGCTCCATCGCCCAAGGCTGCCATCGCGCTGCTGCGGCAAAGTCTGCGCGATGCGGATCCGGCAATGCGCTTGGCCACGTTGCGAATGGTGGCCGCCGGTTCCCATTTTCCCAATGAATTAGTGTTGCCGCTGGAAGAATTGCTGGATGAGTCCTCGCCGGAGGTGCGCAGGTTGGCGGCGTCGGTTTTGCAGAGGAAGGAAGGCCCTTGAGCTGATCCATGGCCACCATTGTCCGACCTTTGTCCGCCAGTCTGGTGTACGCAAGTGGACAACAAGGGCTCCGGGTCGAGTGTCATGTGAAGGTTGTTGAGCGTGAGCGCCCGCAAACGTAGAACTGGCAAGCGCGGCGCGGTGGTATCCGGTTGGATTGCTATACCCTTCTCGATCTTCAGTTCGACCGGCTTAACTCCTAAAACCCGCCGTTGCCCTGGAACATTCGGATGCAACCACAGTCTTGCTGCGTGCGCAGTGGGACCGTCAGAATATGGAAGGGAATCCAGGACCTTCATAATGTTGGCTAGTCATCCTCGAAATGCCAAGGACCTGGGCGGCTCCCAACACAGAATGTCCTCTTCCCTTACGACCGCTCACCCGCGTGCACTATCGGCAAAAACTGCTCGACCTTCAAGCTCGCCCCGCCGATCAGCGCCCCATCCACGTCCGGCTGCCCCAGCAGCGACGCCGCGTTTTCCGGCTTGACGCTGCCGCCGTACTGAATCGTCATCGCCGCGGCGACGCCGGCGCCCCAGACCGTTGCCAGGTGATCGCGTATCCAGCGGTGCGCCCCTGGGCTTGCTCCGGCGTGGCGTTTTGGCCGGTGCCGATGGCCCAGACCGGCTCGTAGGCCAGAACCACCTTGCTCATCTGCTCCGCGCTGATGCCCGCCAGCGAGCCACCCACCTGGGCGGTAAAGACCGCGGCCATTCGGTTTTCCTCGCGTTGCTTGAGCGTCTCGCCGATGCACAGGATGACCTGTAACCCGGCGTCCAAAGCGGCTTTCACTTTTTTGTTGATCAATTCGTCGGTCTCGCCGAGGATGTGCCGGCGCTCGCTGTGGCCGAGTATCACATGCTTGCAGCCGACATCGACAAGCATTGCCGGGCTTACCTCGCCGGTGAAGGCCCCTTCTTTTTGGCAGTAACAGTTTTGCGCTCCCAGTTCGACCGGGCTGCCCCGCAAGGCCTGGGCGACGGCCGTCAAATAGGGAAAAGGCGGGCACACCGCCACCCGAACCGCTGGGCTCGGCCCAACCCCTTGGACAACAGCCGCGGCGAGTTGCCGAGCGCTGGCCCCGTTGGTGAACATCTTCCAGTTGCCGGCAATGAATTTGGTGCGCATGGTAGTGCCCTGGACAAATTTAGTCTCTGGACCATAATAAGACCTTCTTCAGCAGATGTCCTCTGCCGCCGTGCCGCGGCATGACCTCGTTCCTTCGGGAACGCGACCCAACACAAAGGAGCAATCCCCATGGCACTCGGCTTACTTGGCCTCAAAGTGGGCATGACGCAGATCTACGACGACAAGGGCAATCTCGCTCCGGTCACCGTCCTGCAAGTCGGCCCCTGTCCCGTTTTGCAAGTGCGCACCCAGGCAATCGACGGCTACGACGCCCTCCAGCTGGGCTTTCTCGACAAGCCCCGCAACAAGGCGACCCTGCCGGAGCGCGGCCATGTCGCCAACAAGATCGAAACCATCCGCCGTACGAATTTGATCGCCGCTGGGGCGCAGATTCCGGAAAAAGCCGACTGCGAGCCGCAGCGCTATATCCGCGAGTTCCGCCTCGACAAGCCGGCCGAAATCAAGGTGGGCACCGCCTTGCTGGCCGCCGAGGTGTTCAAGGACATCAAATATGTCGACGTGATCGGCACCAGCAAGGGCCGTGGCACCGCCGGCTCGATGAAGCGCCACAACTTCGGCGGTTTGCCGGCCAGCCACGGCGTCAAGAAGCATCACCGCTCGCCCGGCTCGATCGGCTCGCATGCCAGCAACCGCGGCAGCGGCCGTCCCAAGAAGGGCCACAAAGCCGCCGGCCGGTTCGGCAACAGCCGCGTGACGGCGCGAAATCTCGATGTGGTCAAGATCGACGCCGACAATCACCTGATCCTGGTTCGCGGCGCCGTGCCGGGGCCGAACGGCGGCCTGGTAATGATTCGGCCGACCAACAAGAAGAATTGACGACACCAGCACTTTGAAGCGGAAGCAGGGTGGGCGCCATGACGATATACGGCGTATCGCAGTCCAGCGGTCTCGAGCGGCGCTTGAAGGTCGAGCGCGGCGGCCAGGGCATTGTGCTCATCATCACCAACCACGTCGGCGGCAAGGAGCTGGAGCGAATCCTCGTCCAGGCCGACAACCTCCTGCCGGCCATCATGGAGCCTCCCCCCGGCGGCTCGACAGTGGAAGGCATATCCCCGCCAAACGGGCCAAAAATGCTGCTGGACGTGGAAGTGCGCCGCAACGAAGTCTGGCTCAAGGCCCGCCCCGAAGCGGGTGAAGGGGCCGACGTCGCTGTCGGTTTGGATGATTTCCAGGACGCCTTGGAGGGGGTCATCGCGCCTGGGTAAGTGGCCATGGTTCTCGTTCCCAAACTCCCGTTTGGGAACGAGAAGCAACAATAGCGCCGCCGAAAATAACCGTTTGTTGACGGTGGTTTCTCGCAGATTCATTCATTCGGCCCCCCCCTAACAATGCCCCCCTGAATGAATTAACTCCTTGACTTGAATGAAGTTGATGAATTTCTTGTTCCCAAACGAGAGGAACAAGTGAAAAACTCCGCTAATTGCAAGTAAACGCCAGAATTCTGCGTACGATCTGCGCCTCCGCCGCAGTATATTGGTAAAGCGCCACGCGGAGAGCAACCACATGCCACAACCATTGTTCGCGGACCTGCTTCAGTACCTGCGCCGCACGTGCGCCATCCAGGCCAGTCGCGATCTCGACGACGGCGAGTTGTTGAGGCGCTTCCTCGCTCACCGCGACCAGGCGGCCTTCGCGGCACTGGTTCACCGGCACGGGCCGATGGTCCTCAGCCTTGGCAAACGCCTGCTGGGCGATGCTCACCTGGCCGAGGATGTTTTTCAGGCCACTTTTCTGGTGCTGGTTCGGCGGGCCGCTTCGCTGCGTCGGCACAAGCCGCTGGCGGGTTGGCTTTACGCGGTGGCCAGGCGCATCGCGCTGCGGGCCAGGGGCGACGTCGCGAACCGGCGCGACAAGGAAAGGCGGTTGACTGCGATGGCGTCCACGGAACCGCTTGACGAGCTGACCTGGCAGGAACTCCGCACCGTGCTGGACGAAGAGATCGGCCAGCTAGGGGATAAGCACAGCGCCCCGGTGGTGCTCTGTTATTTCCAGGGCTTGAGCCTCGACCAGGCCGCCAAGGAATTGGGTTGTCCGAAGAGCACACTTGCCAGACGGCTCGCCAAGGCCCGCGATGTCCTGCGCCAGCGCTTGGTCAAGCGCAGCATCACTTTGTCGGCAGCGGCGCTGGCCACGGCATTGGGCGACAAAGCGGCGGCAGGGCCGGTCGGGGTGATGCTGACCATCAACACCGTAAAAGCGGCGATGAGCCTCGCGGCAGGCAATGCCGTGGCGGCGGGGTGCCTGTCGGTGCAAGCGATGGCCTTGGCGGAGGAGGCAATGAAGGGCGTTGTCGCGATCAATGTGAAGCTTTTGTTGGTGGTGTTGGTGCTGGGAATCAGCGTGGGCGGCGCGGGCTTGGCGGGCTTTGGCGGGATGGCGTATCAAACACAGTCAGGTCAAGAAAAGAAGGCCCAATCGCCGCCAATCCCCGGCTTTTCTGGTGACCTGCAGCAGAAGAAACCCTGGCCAAGCCTTCTGGACCAATACGGCGACTCGCTCCCAGCCGGCGCGGTTGCTCGCCTGGGAACGCTGAGGTTTCGTCATGAGGGAAATGTTGATCCACGATCTTTACTGTTTGCTCCCGACGGCAAGTTCCTGATTGCCAACACGGCAGAGGGAATCTTGCTCTGGGACACAGCCACGGGCAAGCAAATCCGCCGTTTTCCGGCGGGGCCTTTATTTACGAGCTCCATCGACATTTCGCCTGACGGCAAGTTTTTGGCCATTACGCATCCAGAAATGGTCGTGCTTGATATCGCCACTGGAAAAAAGATTTTCAACGTTGGTCGTGAATTTGCGTTCATAGCTCCCGATGCCACGCGTTTTTCGCCCGACGGTAGAACTTTGGCCGTCCAGTACAGCAAATTCTCCCAGCCTAACGTGAAAAACCGCGAATATGGTTTGTTGTTAGTCGATTGCCCTTCCGGCGACATTCGGAGTAAGGTCAACCAACCTTCCTCGCTTGCCGGCTTGGTTTTCTCTCCGGACGGCAAAACCCTTGCGGGCGCGATCGGTTCCAGATTTGACGGATCAATTCTTCTTATCGACGCCAGCAGTGGCAAGCGCCTCCGAACTATTTCCGTGGAAGCCGATCAAGCCAAAGCGTGGATTTCGCTGGCATTCTCGCCCGACGGCAGAATGCTGGCACGGGGGACCTCGCAAGGTGCGGGAGCTGTTCGAAGTGGCAAGCGGCAAACTTCGCGCCAAGTTCGAATTCAAAGCACGTATCATGTACAACCTGGCCTTTAGCGCTGACGGCCAGTACTTGGCCGCGGGTGGAGACAGCGGCAAGGCGCGAATCTGGGATGTTCAAAGCGGAAAAATGCTCCTGGCTTTGAATTGCGATATGGATGGCGGTCTCGGCATGGCCCTATCCAAAGACGGCAAGACGGTCGCAATGGCCGGCAGCAGTGTCATCCGCTTTTGGGACGTGGCCACCGGGAAGGAAAAATCCGCAACCCAGGGCCATGATGCGCCTATCCTAGCGGTGGCATTCACGCCGGACGGTAAAGGGGTGGCCACAGGAGGAGATAATCGACAAATCCATCTCTGGGACGCCGCGACCGGCCAACACCTTCGTCTGTTCAAGTCCATTAACGCATCCGGCCTCGCATTTTCTCCTTACGGCAAACGATTAGCTGCCATCGGAAGGGAGCCGCACCTCGAAACCGGACCTCCGGGCTACATCTGGAATGCGGAAACCGGGGAAGAACTGGTGCGATTGCCCAACATGGCAACGGAGCAATTGCTTAGCCTTGCATTCTTCCCCGCCGGCGGCGCCTGCTCACCGGCATTTACAACGACCCCGGAGAACCGGCCGACCCTTTCTGCAACTTGCACATATGGGACGCCGGCACCGGCAAACGCCTTGAGCAGTTCAAGCTGGGCTTCATTCCGGACAGCGTTGCCATCAGCGCCCGATGGTCAAACGGTAGCTATTGGCGGCGGTTCCGTTGTTGACGACAAATGCTTCCTCGGGCTGATGGACATTAAGGCCGGCGGCAAGCTCAAACAACTCCTGGGTCACGAGGCCCCGGTCGAGTCGGTTGCTCTGTCGCCGGATGGCAAGTTGTTGGTATCGGGCAGCATCGATAAAACGGTGCGTCTTTGGGAAGTCGCAACGGGCAAACCACTCCACAAACTTGAAGGCCATCTGCATCCCGTCAAGGCTGTTGCCTTTTCTCCCGATGGCCGCATCGTGGCATCGGGTGAAAGCTTCGCTGTCGATAAATACCACCAAAGAATAGTCAACTCCGGCACACCCCAGCGCATCCGCCTTTGGGACGTGGCGACCGGCAAAGAGGTTCACTGCTTCGAGGGCCACGCCGCCCACGTCAACTCACTGGCGTTCTCGCCGGACGGTTCGCGGCTGATTGCCGGCTTGGCAAACGGCACGGCGCTGATTTGGGATACGCGTGCCATTGCGGTTGGGCCGGGTGTGAATGCAAAGTAAACAAACGACAGCAAATCACCTGAGGAAACCCTGATCATCCAGACAACGGACCATTTCCTTGCCGCTCGGTCGCGGCATCTTACTCACGGCCAAAAGCCGCAGGGTCCGAGTCCACTCGGTGAATCGCCCCAGGAGAACTTATACTCCCCAAGGCATCGGTGGCGATGCCGTTTTGTCGCGTCACCTTGTCAGGAGTGTCGTCCTCGTGGTAGGATGCGCTCAATGGACAGACTCTACGGTCGAACTCACATGAAAAAACGCCAATCCATCCAGGATTGACGTGGCGTCCGCGTCCGGAATAGCGGACAGAGGCGGGTGTTTGGGCATGAACGATCATCCCAACAAACACATTCGGGAGGCTGTGAATTATGCGATGGCACGAGGGTGGCGGCTCGTGAAATCCGGTCCACGCGCCCACACCTGGGCTCGTTTGTTCTGCGCAGCGCAAATACGTGGAGCCTGTATTGTTGCGGTTTACAGCACACCGCGCGTGCCTGAAAACCATGCCCGCTACATTCGCCGTCGCGTGGATGCCTGCTCGCACCAAGAAGGCGATGGCCCCGAGGAATGAATTATGAAGACATACGAATTTGACGTGGTCCTGAGCGACGTGGCCGAATTGACTGACGATCAGGCCGACGCCTTATTTGCGGCAGGTTGCGATGATGGAACGCCGGCTTCCTGCAACGGCCTGACCTGGATTCACTTCGACCGGGAAGCATCTTCCCTGGAAGACGCGATTCGCTCAGCCGTATTTCACGTTCGCGCTGCGGGGCTTGTGGTGTCCAAAATTGAACTCGACGCCGGTTCGGTTATGGTTCAATCGGCACGGCGGCCGCGTCAAATTCCACCGAAATTATAGGGATGGCCTTGATTTGGTCAAGTGTACAGGTCTACGATTCTCCCGACACTCGCCCGGAACAAGGAGAACCGTATGGCCGCTACCAGCGTGGGATCGATCAAGAAGCACTTTCGCAAGCTGTGGGATCCGCGGGTCACTGGGCGAACGAAGCATGGTCTGGGAGACATCCTCGTCATGGCCATCTGCGGCGTGATCGCCAATTGCAATGGGTGGCGCGAAATCGCCTTGTTCGCGCAAAAGCGGCAGACGTGGTTCAGACGCTTTTTGACGTTGCCCAATGGCATTCCGTCTCATGATACCTTTGAACGCATCTTCAACTTGCTCGACCCCAAGGCCTTCCAAGCGAGCTTCATTGGCTGGATCAAAGAAATATCTGATCTGGTTGGACTGAAGCACATTGCCATTGATGGCAAAGCCTTGCGTCATTCCGCGAATCCGGGCAAAGGTTTGGGAATGCTGCATTGTGTGAACGCCTGGGCGACCGAGCAGCATGTGATTCTCGGCCAAGTGATGACGGACGCAAAATCCAATGAAATCACGGCAATTCCGAAGCTCTTGGAACTCCTGGATCTGCACGGTGCATTGGTGACCATTGACGCCATGGGTTGCCAAAAGGCGATTGCCAAGAAAATCGTTGAACGCGGCGGCGACTACGTCTTGAACGTGAAGGCCAACCAAAAACATTTGTTGGAGGACATTCAAGCCACGGTGGAAAAAGCAGTCGACGGTTTACTGCCATCGGAGGTCGTGGAGGAATACACCAAAGTAGCATCTGGGCATGGCCGACAGGAGGAACGCCACTATACGGTGATCCATAACGCGGAAGGTATTCGCGACCGCGACCAATGGGAGAAGCTCACCACGGTTGGCATGTGCCGCACGGACAAGACGATCGACGGGGAGACCACGACAACGGTGAAGTATTTTATCGGCAGCAAAAAAATGAGCGCCCGCAAATATGGCAAGGTGATACGCGGCCATTGGGGCATTGAAAACAACTTACATTGGCAGTTGGACGTCAATTTTGGAGAAGACGCGAGCACCATCAACCACCGCAAAGCCGGGGAGAATTTTGCGGCGCTACGGCGCATCGCCTTGAGTTTGGTGAAGCAACATCCGAGCAAAGAAAGTATAGGCAGAAAAAGGATGGCAGCCGCGTTAGACCCTGCTTTTCTCGCGGAAATCATCACGGGAACTAGCAAGCATGGTAAACTTTAATGCGGCCGCCGTGTGGTCAATACTACCGCTGGAGATGGGAAAATGAGGGCCAATTCCGCCCCTATAAGTTGACTTTGGACAAGACGAAATTGGTGAGTCGGACAGTACGATTGGTTCATCGTGAAGCGGAGGGTTCTTTGCTGGCCATGCAGTTGATGTTGGCCCACGGTGCATTGGCCATGCCGCGGCGGACGACAACCGGCGAGCCTCGGGTCTGCAGCCCGCGCAAGGTTCTGCTGACAATTCGCGAAGAAATAAAGGAAAAAATGCTGAAACGGCATCGCTGCTATTGGCAGCGGCTGCGCCAAGCCGAACGCGAGCGGCGCCGACGGACCAGCGCCAAAGCCACGCGCGTCTGGCCACGCCGCAAGCCACACAGAACGCCAAAGCCACCCAAGATCCGCAGGCTGAGCGCGCGGCAAAAAGCCCGTATTATTCAGCTGCAACGGCAGATAATATGATGCAATGTGTTACTGGCGTTGGGTGCCACCCCGCCGCTCGGGGACGTTGACGTGCAGGCGCCGCTCTTGAGCTTGCCGTGGATCATGAAAATCTCATGTGCCGAGGTAGGCGCGAATGTTCCCTATCTGCAAGCCGACGCGCGATTGCTCCGGCAATGGCGGCGGGAGCTGAATGGCATGCCGGGTTTCAAGGTCGGCATCGCCTGGCAAGGCCGGCCGACGTTTTTGCAGGATCGGCTGCGGTCGATCCCACTGGCCGAGTGGAAGCCGTTGGCCGAGGTGGAAGGCATCCGGCTGATCAGCCTGCAAAAGGGGCCAGGCAGCGAACAATTGCGTCAGCTCGATGGCAATTTCGACGTCATCGACCTTGGCAGCCGGTTGGATCAGACCAACGGGGCCTTCATGGATACGGCGGCCGTGATGAAAAGCCTCGACCTGGTGATTACGTCCGACACGTCCATTGCCCACCTGGCTGGAGCGCTGGGCGTGCGAGTGTGGGTGGCCCTGTCGTCCGTCCCGGATTGGCGCTGGATGCTCCAGTGGGACGACAGCCCGTGGTATCCCACCATGCGGCTATTTCGCCAGGCGAGCGCCGGCGATTGGGCGGAGGTCTTCGACACCATGGCCACGAAACTGGCCGCGTTGACCGAACGAACGGCGATGGATGCCTGTTGGACACCACAAGTTGCGTCAGCGATTTGAAAGCTGTTTTCTTTCTCGTTCATTGCGAGCGATCCAGCAGAACGGCGGCTTGCGGCAGCCAGCCGACTTCGCCGCCGGGAAACTGGAGCTGCAGCCAGCCGCCGCGCTCGGTCAGCAGCACGGCTTCCATGCCGCGATTGACGACCGGCAACTCCGGATGACGCGGGTAGAGCGGCCCGTTGCCGCGGCGCAGCGTCACGCCGTTAAGAGCCACCACCGCTAGCGGTTGCCGCTCGTCCTGGGTGATGCGGTGCTCCAGGATAGCCCACCAACCCCCCGTCACGCCGGCAGCGAGGACAAGGCCAAGGGTGGCGATGGCTGCGAGGCGCCGCCGAAGGATTAACCAAACGCTCGCGGCGAGCCAGCCAAATGTATGCAGCACCACGGTGGTGTACACCAGCAAAGCCGGCGCCGGCCGTGGCAGCCAGGCCGGCCAGTCGTCGCCGCTGGGACGTTGCCGGAGGGAGCCGTCGGGGTAGCCAACCACGTCGCGGGCGGCAGTCAGGTTATCCCAAAGCTGGGCATGCAGCGGATGCCGCCGTAGGCCGCAGCGGTAGGCGAGAATTGCCTGCGGCAGGTCGCCCGCCAGGAAAAAGGCATTGCCCTGGTTGAGAAAAAGCTCGGGATCATCGAAGCCTTGAGCCGTCAGCGTCTCATACTCCTGGCCGGCCAGGTGGAACGATTGCCGGCCTTTGACGGGATCCTCGGCCGCGTTGATTCCTTCGGCGAATAGCCATTGGGCAATCTTGAGCCGGTACGGCGGCGGCATGTCGTCGTCGGTCATTGTTTGGGCATCGCCGGCTAGCATTGTCGCCACGACGGCCGCTAGCGCAAACCTGACGTACATAAAGCCGTCTCCAAATCCCGGAGTAATTGGGTCGCGCCGCTCTTGAGATCAGGCGGCATATTATCCGCGGCGGGAGCGAACAAGGCCGCGTCACAGCGGCGGACAAAACCCTCCGCCTGGCTGACTGTGTCGGCGCCCAGCCCTCGGCGCAGCAAGGCCTTTTTCACATCCGGCGCTGTCGGGCCTCCAGGAGGCAACGGCAGGTGCAGGCGGAGATATTCCGCCACCACCTCCCGAATCTGTGCCGACGTCGGCGACGCACCAAGCTTGTGAAGCTGCTTGAGCGCCAGTTTCAAACCCCGGCCGCGCCGCCGCCGCAGCCGCTGCGCCGCGTCTGGAAACAGCTGCCGCCAAAGAAAGTAACCTGCAATGCATAGCACCGGGGGCAACATCGCTGCCGCGGCCATGACGCCGACGCGTGCCGAGGCGCTTCAAACCATGGGTCAAGAGCCCGCCGCTCGTGGCGATCGACTCGAATTTCTCCCGTGCCGCCCCAGGCGCGGTGATCGGCAAGCCAGGCCGCGGCCGCACCTCGAGGGCAATGCTCGTGGCCCCCTCGGCCGCCTTGAAACCTGGCGTGCCAGCGGTGTGGTAATAGACAAATTCCAGGAGCGGAATGCTCTTGACGCGTTCACTCCTGGGCATGAGCCGCCACACGAAGGTCCAGGCGTTTTCGCCGCTCAGGAAGCGATCCTGTTCAGGCACCGCCTCGATGAAAAAATCAGCATCCAGATTGGCGGGCAGCAAATCGCATTTTGTCCCGGCGAGGCGGATGCTGCCAGGGGCCGTTTTGCAGCGACACGATCTTGACGGTAAGCGTGATCGGATCCTCGACGCCCACATGAACCGGGTCGGCGCTAACCTCGATGCGGTAAACTCCGGCGGCGCCGCTGAAGTTGTCGGGTTGGTTGACCAAGGGGATGGCGCCGCCGTCCACGGCGGGCGGTTGCATGGCGAGCAGGGCAAACAGCAAAGAGAGGCGCATGGGGTTCGGTCACCAATCCTTTACGTGGCGGTTTTCGAGCTTGTCATGCCCCGATCCTTGCTCGCGATCGCGCTCGATGCGTTGAATGATGCTCTTCAGCAGGTCACGGGCATCGGCGCCGTCGATCGATTGCAGCTCGGCGGTATCCGGCAAGGTCAGGACGCTGCCCGGGCCTGAGGGCGGGTCAGGGTTGTCCGCCGGATTGCCGTCGGGATCGCCTTGCGGGCTCTTATGAGGAAAGCGATCCTTGGACGCTGGATCGCCGCCGTCGTTTGCCTTTCCCTTCCTCATAGGGTTTTTACGAGGATCGATGGCATCGTCGGGATTCTTGGTGTTGTCGTCGGGCGGCTTCATTTCAGAGCGGACCTTGAGCCAAAGCAGCCTGGCCAGGTCCATGTTATGCTCGGCGTCATCCTGCAAGGCCTTGTCGGCAACCGCTTCCTTGAAGCAACGCTCAAAGCATTCGCCAGCCCGGGCCAATGCATCGATGTCCTTGCTTTCGGCGCCAAAGCGGAGCAAGGTCGTGCCCAGGTCGTAAAGCCCCATAAGGCGGCGTGGGGTGGGGGCCGCACGGTCTTGCAGACAGCGGGCATAGCACAACTCCGCCTGGCGATGCTGGCCGAGCCGCACCAACGTCGCCGCCTTGTTGAATGCCACCAAACCAGGATCGGCTGCACGCTCCTCGGCTTGCTCATAAAGCTTAAGTGCCGTTTCGTAATCCTGCCGCTGAAACGCTTCGTTCCCCTGTCGGACAAGGTCATCGACCTGGGGCGCGGCGCCGGCGAAAAGTACAAGCCCCATGAAGACGAGCTGCGCCGCGGCCGGCGTCCGGCGCGGAGAAAAGCGGCCGGCTTTGGCTGCCAGGTCTTTTTTTTCCGCCGTCCGCGGCTCCAGGCCACACCGTCCACCACGATTTCTCGCTCCAGTGTTATGGCCGGTTCGCGGATCAGCAAGCTCGCCATCAGCAAGATGAGGCCCGCGACCAAAAACCAGCGATACTGTTTGGCCGCGTCCTCCGCCGGCGGCGTTTCGCGAGGCAGCGCGGCGGCGGCTTGCAGAACGGCGGGGAAGAGGGTGCCTGGGACGACGTTCTCCGTCCGCACGGGAAAATAGGCGCCGTCGGTTCGTTTGGCGATGTCCTGGAGCACCTCTTCGTTCAACGTGGTCTGGACGTCTTCGTCGCCAAATTTCAGGGTCAAGTCGCCGATGCGGATTTTGCTGGGCTTGGTGGCATTGCCGACGCCGACCACGAAGACCGGAATACTCGCGCGCCGAGCGGCAACGACGCCCTCTTTCCACTCTCCGTCGCCGGCGGGGTCGTCGCCGTCGGAGACCAGCAGAATCACTTGGGAGCCGCGATAACCCGGATCGTGGGTCGCGACGGCCTGCTTTAGCCCTTCGCCCAGGCGCGTGCCCGAAGCGGGGCCATCCTTGCCGGGGCGCAGTTCCACGGGCAACCGAGCCGCGTTTTGTTGCCAGATTGCAGTCTGAAACAGGTCGTAGTCGGCGGTCAACGGCATCACCACCTGCGCCCTGGCCGCAACGATCACCAACGCCACGCGATGGCCGCCGCGTTGCTTGAGCGTGGTGGCCAAATCGTCCAGGACCCGCTGGGCGCGCAATTGCCTGCTCGGAGTCTCGGCGAGCATGCTGCGGCTGACGTCCAGCAGTACGACCAGGTCGCGGGCGGCGCTGACCACCTCGGTTTTCTCGCGACCCCAGCGCGGTCCCGCCGTGGCGACGACAACGAGCAGCAACCCTGCCCCAATGAGCAGCCCTCGAAAGAAACGCCTGCCGAAAAGGCCGGCGCTCCACGCCGTCCGCGTATGCAAGCTGCCCATGAGCCGCAACCCACGGCGGCGAGCAAACCAACCCAGCAGCGCGCCGAGAGCCAACACCGGCAGCGCCGCCAGCAGTGCAAGCGCCTGGGGGTAAACCAGTGCTTCGAGGATCGCACTCATGGCAATCTCCTCCACACGGTAAGTTCAAGGGCCATCAACGTGCACCACAGCATGAACGCCGCGCCGCCGAACCAGGCAAAGCCGTCCACAAATTTGCGCCGCCGGGCTGTGTCGATCTGCTCGCGCTCGATCTGGTCCAGCTCGCTCGACAGCTTGTCGCAAATCTCCAGCAGGGCTTTACTGTCACTGGCTGCATAATACTGCCCCCCGGTCATTTTCGCCAAGTCTTGCATGGCTTGCCTGGCATTGCGGCGGCTATCGGCGGCCGGTTGGCCCGCGGGAGTTTTATCCTTCAAGGCGGCATCGTTGCCGGCGTCGATCACCATGACGGGTATGCCCAAATTCCCCGCGAGTTGGCCGCCCTGGCGCGGCCGCAGGGCGTCCTTGATCTCGCCTTGCTCACCGTCGCTTACCAGGATTATGACCTTGTGTTTGACCGAGGCGGGGCGTAAACGATCGACGCTCCAGGCGATCGCATCGCCGATGTTGGTGTCGAAATTGTGACCCGCCATATTGGTTTCCTCACGGTCGAGGATTTCCAGCAGCGTGGCATGGCTCATCGTCAACGGGCAAGAGCTTTTGGGCCAGCGCGTGAAAGTCACCAGGCCGATTAAGTCGTGGGGGCGTCCCGGCAGCTGCTCTCCGCCGGGCCGCTGGCCCTCTTCGCCGGCGACGAGGAGGCGGATCGCCTGTTTCATGGCCTTGATCCGTGGGATCGGTTGGCCCTGCCAGAGGAAATCGGCCTCATTCATGCTGTTGCTGACGTCGACGACGAGCAGAATGGCGATCCCCTCGGTGGGGATACGTGCTCCCGGGTCGGGCCAGCGCGGACCGGCCAGAGCCAGAACCAAAACCACCAGTGCGAGCCCACGGCCAAGCGCTCCTGCCCAACGTGCGACGGTTCCCCGCCGGGTGTTGATCGCCACGGCCGTCGCGATGTCTGGAAATCGTAATGCCGCCGACTTGCGGCGCAGACACCAGACGACCAGCGGGGGCACCGCCAAGGTCAGCAGCAACCACGCAGGTTGCTCGAATTCAGGCCACGAAAAAAATGCAGACAAAGTACGCACCACCATGCCGTAAAAGCAAAACACCGTAGAACGGAATTCTTTCCGTTCCTCACTTCACGTAGAACGGAATTCATTCCGTTCCTCACATGCTTCGCATGGAACGGAATAAATTCCGTTCTACGCCGCCAACTATCATTATGCAGGCCCGCTTAATCGTTGTCACCGGAACTCTCCGTCTCCTGGTCACCTATCAGGTGCCATTTTTTGCGCAGAATGCCCAGATTTCCATTGGAGGGAAATTGCCTTCTTGATAAGCTTTGTGCGGTTGGTATTTCCGGCATGACCCCTTTTTGAACCACGAATGAAAGATGAACCATCATGGCTGAAACGCCGGCTCGCAACAAGACTGGCACCTCCGGGCAAGCGCATGCGCGGCAGCGCCACACCTTGATGTTGTTTACTGGAAACGAATGCGGCCCAACAAGGTTTATCCCGTGGTGGTGACCGGCATGGGCCGCGGCGGACCGGGCCCGATCTGCCCTTCGCCTGATCATGGCCGGTGCTCAAGTGGTGCCCGCCGGAGCACAGCATCGACACGGTCGACGGCGGCGACAAAGCCACGTTTTACGTCACACCCTTGGCCCAGGGAGTCGTCCGCGCACCCCATCTCGAGGTTGTGCAGGACGGCAGGAAGATCCAGGAAATTCAATTGCCTTGCACCGTGACCACGCAACGGCGGGCACTGGTGTGGTTGTTGCTCGCGCTGGTGATTCCCTGGCTGATCCTCCACTATTTCGTCTACGCGCCGATCGGCTATGAAGCGCCTATCAAGGGCGACGGTCACGAAGAATATGTGGCCAATCCGGCGGAGCAATACATCAGAAAGCTCCCGCGTGACGAGGGCGAAGCACCCGCCAAGAAGTCGGATAAAGAGCCCGCGCCCGCCAAAAAGGCCGCGGAACCATCGCCCACCGCGAGGATCACGCATTTCGTCCAAAACAACACTCCGCAGCTGGATCGGCTGCTGGACAAGGATTCAAGCCTGCTGGCTTTCTACAAAACCGATGTTCAGGGCTTTCCCGAGAGGGCATACATTCAGCTTTTGAGGGCGCACCATGAAATGTACGCACGCGGCCATCCACCCGCGTTTTACGTCTTTGTGCTGTTCGTTTTCATGGCCCTGATCAGCTTTGGCTGGCGCCAGGAGCGCCGCAAAAAGATCGCGGGCAGGCCGTTGCCGGTTTAGCCAGGGCGGGCCGCGGAGCGCGGGTCTCGCCGCGCCGCGAAGAAACTGCTCAGGATGTTCGCGCACCGGTCGGCAAGCACGCCGCTGACCACCTGGGCCCGGTGGTTCAGCCTGACGTCGGCCGTGATTCGATAAAGCGTGTCGCAGGCGCCCGCCTTGGGATCGGCCGTGCCGTAAACCACCATCGGCAACCGCGCCAGCACGATTGCCCCCGCGCACATGGGACACGGTTCCAAGGTCACATAGAGAATGCAATTCTCCAGCCGCCACGAGCCGAGCGTCTGGGCCGCCTGGGTGATGGCGATCATCTCGGCATGCGCAGTGGGGTCTTTGAGCATCTCGCGTTGATTGTGCCCCGTCCCGATGACGCCGCGCTCGCGCGAAACGACCACGCAACCCACCGGCACCTCGCCCTCGTTCGCCGCCGCCTCGGCCTCTTGCAGGGCCAGCTGCATGTGCTCGACGTGAAAGGGGTGTCGCGGGTCGGTCAGGGGGAGATCCAGGGGGGACCAGTCTTCTGGAATGGTTATCATGCTGAGGCTATCCAAACGACCGTAAACTTCATGTGCGACCTAGCTCCCACCAGATCTGGCCAAGTGGTTTCCCTGGCCCTTCGGCAACTCGTCGTTGAATTTCCTCAGGTGTTAAGTCAGCAGGGTACTTTACACCATCGTAAACCAGCGACCGATAAACCTCCGCTGGCACGGAGTAGCCCAAAGTCTTGCCGTCAGCATCGCGAACGTTTACCATCCAACTCATGGTAGCAGAGCGAGCCGCCAAACCGCAAGCCACCCTCATTTCAGCGCCGGCGGCAACGGCGCCTTATCGCCCAACATGATTAGCACCACCATCGCCGTTCCATAATTTCGCGAGCGCTGAAAGACCCGGTCGTTCCACATGCCGTCCTTGTCGCGGACCTGCATGACCCATTTCATCAGCCTCTCACGCTCGGCGGCACGTTCCTTCTCCGGCAGCATTCGGATCGCCTGCGCAATAGCGATGGCCGTAATAGAAGAAGTACGGAGCGATCTTGTAATCTCCCTCGTGCGTCCCCGGCTTCTGCCGTCGTTTTTCCAGCTCTTGCCAGTGGGTGTGAAAGGCGTCGATGCCCTTCTTGACTTCGGTCATCTTGCCGCCGCCCAGCAGCACGAGCGTCGTCTCGCATACCGCGGAGTGCGCGGCCGAACCAGGCAGTTTGTTGATGGCGGAGGTTGGCTCCTTGGACGGCTGCTTGGCCGGACCGGAGTAGGCGAAACTGCCCACGTCATAACGGCATTCTTCAAGCACCTTGCGGGCCCGTTTGAAAACCTCGGCTGGCACATCCTCGCCCTGCGACTTCGCCAGCAGCAACGCCTGGACGATCGGCGCGGTGGTGAACGAAGCTTGCTGCTTACGGTTGGCGTAGTTCCAGCCGCCTCCGGGAATCTCCTCCGTGACCAGCGTGACAACCAATTTCTTGATCCATTCGTCGATAACCTTACTGCGCTTGCCCGTCGCCTTGGAAGCGCGAAGGTGGCAGAAGTATTCCAGGGCGTAGCCGTGGCCCCACACGCGAACGTCATAGGCCTCCTTGGTGCTGGGAGCCATTTCCGGATCATCCAGACCTTTGAGGACGAAGGTTGTCGCCCTTTCGATGGCCTCTTTGGCGTCCTTATCCTGCGGCGCGGCGTAGAGCAGCGTCGAGGCCACGATCGACGTGCCGCCGACGCGATAGCCGATGGGCGGCTGCCCAGTCTTCTTGTCTTTCACGACCCCCTGGTAGGGCCATTGGCCTCCCTCTTCCTGAACCTTGACCAGAGCCTTGACGGACTCGCCAAGCAAATCGTCTTGCTGTGGCCCAGTCTTTTCTTGGCCTTGGCCGGCAAACACGGCAGTGAGGGGCAACAACAGCAGCGACAAAAAGCGTTTCATGGGATCGTCTCCTTGGTGAACTTGCGATTAGGCGTAATCTAACCGCTGGACGCTTCAAGATCCAGGGGGTAGTGGGAAGTTTTTCCCATCACCAGTTGTTGCGACTGCGATGGTCAAGGTATAATAGGCACCGCCCTCGCGACTTTTTTGAAATCGAGCCCAAGAAAGACCCAAGCAATGACGCACGATACCTCACAATTGCTCGCTCAGGCACTGCAGCTTCCTGAGCAAGAGCGAGCCGACTTGGCTGCTGAGCTTTTGGACAGTCTCGATCCTGCCACCGACGATGATGTCGAAAAGGCATGGGCCGCGGAAATCAAACGACGCCTGGATGAAATCGACAACGGCCAGGCGACAACAATAAGTTGGCAAGAAGCTAGAAAGATTATCCAGGATCTGTCCGATGACGGCAGCGCGAATTGAATGGCACCGCTTGGCAATCGCAGAAGCGCAGGCCAGTTATAGGTGGTACGCCCGGCGAAGTGCAAATGTAGCAAATTGCTTTCTTCTCGAATTGGACAGAGCATTGATCGAGATCGCCACGCATCCTGACCGGTGGCCTTCCCATTTGCATCATACGCGGGCCTTCAAACTACGCCGTTTCCCATTCGTCGTGATTTACCGAAGCATGAATGGAGCAGTAAAAATCATGGCTGTAATGCATGGGCGGCGGCGCCCGGGTTACTGGAGCAGACGTGTGCCATGAACAAAGGGAATAACTCATGATCGTGACCTCCGTCGCCGACGCCCGCCGCGAGCCGGCCATCGGCAAGCATGTCAAAGTCCACGGCTGGGTCCGCACCCGCCGCGACTCCAAGGGCGGCTTCAGCTTCCTCGAGCTCAACGACGGCTCCTGCCAGGGCAACATCCAGGTCGTCGCCGACGGCAAGCTGCCCAACTACGAGAGCGAGATCAAGCAGCTCGCCGCCGGCTGCAGCGTCACCGTCGAGGGCGTGGTCAAGGCCTCGCCGGCCAAGGGCCAGGCGACCGAGGTGCAGGCCGACAGCGTCGCCGTCCACGGCTGGGCCGACCCGGAGACGTATCCGCTGCAGAAGAAAGGGCCACTCGTTCGAGTTCCTGCGCACCATCGCCCATCTGCGGCCGCGCACCAACACCTTCGGCGCCATCGCCCGCGTGCGCAACTGCGTCTGCCGGTCGATCCACGATTTCTTCCAGGAGCAGGGCTTCCTCTACGTCCACACGCCGATCATCACCGCCAGCGACTGCGAAGGGGCCGGCGAGATGTTCAAGGTCACCACGCTCGACCTCGGCCAAGCTGCCGCGCAGTCGACGGCAAGGTCGATTACACGCCAGGACTTCTTCGGCAGGCCGGCCTATCCTGACCGTCAGCGGCCAGCTCGAGGCCGAGATCTTCGCCTGCGCGCTGGGCAAGGTCTACACCTTCGGCCCGACCTTCCGCGCCGAGAACTCCAACACCTCGCGCCACCTCGCCGAGTTCTGGATGGTCGAGCCGGAGATGGCCTTCTTCGACTGACCGACAACATGGACCTGGCCGAGGCGTTCCTCAAGCGCATCTTCCGCGACGTGCTGGACCAGTGCGCCGAGGACATGCAGTTCTTCCACGAGCGCATCGACAAGGACGGTGCTCGACACGCTGGAAAGCGTCGTCGAACAGCGAGTTCGTGCGGCTGCCGTACACCGAGGCGGTCGACATCCTGCAGAAGTCGGGGCAGACGTTCGAGTTCCCGGTCGACGTGGGGCATCGACCTGCAAGCCGAGCACGAGCGCTATCTGACCGAGAAGCACTTCAAGAGCCCGGTGATCCTGTACGACTATCCGCGCACGCATCAAGCCGTTCTACATGCGCGTCAACGACGACGGCAACACGGTGCGGGCGATGGACGTGCTGGTGCCGCGGGTCGGCGAGATCATCGGCGGCAGCCAGCGCGAGGAACGGCTGGACGTGCTGGAAGCAGCGGATGAAGGAGCAGAAGCTCGATCCGGCGAGCGTACTGGTGGTATCTCGACCTGCGCCGCTACGGCACGGTGCCGCACGCCGGCTTCGGCCTGGGGCTGGAGCGGACGCTGCTGTTCGTCACCGGCATGGCCAACATCCGCGACGTGATTCCCTTTCCGCGCACGCCGGGCAGTGCGGAGTTCTGATAGTAGTAGGCACACTCCGTGTGCCGTTGAGCGTTTCAAACGGCACACGGAGTGTGCCTACTACTTTGTTGCGACAACCGCCAACGGCACTCGCCCCATAGGCTCGTCAGCAGTTTCCACCGTCACCAGGACCGATTTAAACCCCGGCGTTCCCGATGCCGCATCCGTCGCCCGCGGCACAAGCACATTGGCCTCGGGAAAATACATCAGCGCGTTTCCGGCTCGAATGTCAAACGCGCGCACCAGAATGTTGGCCATGTACCCCGTCGCGCTGCGCACCGTCACGCGCTGATCCACCTTAATGCCCAGGCGCTCTATGTCCTCGGCATTAAGCAAAATCACATCGCGCCGGTCCTGGCCGCGGTAGATGTCCTCTTCCTCATACACCACGGTGTTGAACTGCCCTTCCGAGCGTACGGTCATCAACCGCAGTTGTCGATCATCGCCGCGCAGCATCGGCAACGGCTCGACCTTGAACAATGCCTTTCCCGATGGCGTCGGAAAGCGCGGCGTGTGCCGAATCCGGCCGCCGACATGGAACTCGGCCTTCGTTTTGTCGATGTCCAGCAGCTGCTCATAACCCGGCACGATGCGCGCGATGATTTGCCGCACGCCGCAAGCATTGCGGAACGTCGCCCAATCAACTGGCGTCGTGTTGCCAAGCACGAGCTCACCGAGTGATGCCACCACATCGACCTCGCTGCGCGGTCCCTGCAGCCGCACTGGTCCGCCGTCGCTGAGGCGGACGAAATTGAACATCGACTCCTGCGTGGTCGGCTGCGGCTCCTCGTCGCGGGCCAGCACCGGCAGGATCAGCGTTTGCTTGGCCCGGCCCCAGACGTGGCCGGTGTTGAGTGTCGTGCTGAGGTAAGCGATCATGTCCAGCTTGGCCAAGGCTTGCGCGGCGAATTTCGCGTCGGGATTGCTGCCGAACAGGTTGCCGCCCAGGCACAACGCCGCGCGGATCGTGCCGCGATCCGCTGCCTGCATGCAACCCATCGTGTCGAGGCCCGGCGTCCGCGGCAGCTTCACTTGCAAATGACTTTCAAGGTTGTCGAGAACGTTCTGCTTCAAGGCTCGGCGCGACGCCCATCGAGCCGATGCCCTGCACGTTGCTGTGCCCCCGAATCGGCATCAGCCCGGCATGCGGCCTGCCCACCATGCCGCGGAGCAATGCCAGGTTGATGATGGCCCGCACGTTGGCGACGCCGTGCTCGTGATGGGTGATGCCCATCGTCCAGCCGAATACCGCGCTGCCGGCGGCCAAATAGTAATCGGCAATCCGCTCGATCGTCGCCTGATCGACGCCGCTGCGCTGCTCGATTGTTTCCCAGGAAGTTGCCAGGATGTGCCGCTCAAACTCGGCGAACCCTTCGGTCGATTCCTCCACAAAGCTGCGCTCGACGCCGTTTCGCTCGCAGGACCACCTTGGCCACGCCGGTCAACAGTGCGATGTCGCCGCCGATGTGCGGCTGCACATACAAGCTGGCGATCTTCGAGCCGAAAAGCAGGCTGCGCACGTCCGACGGCACGCTGAAGTTGACCAGGCCAAGTTCCTTGACCGGGTTGATGACGACCACCTGCCCGCCGCGCCGGCGAATGTTCATCAACGACCGCATCAGCCGCGGATGGTTCGACGCCGGGTTGCCGCCGATCAGGAAAAAGAGGTCGGTGTTTTCCACGTCCTCAAGCGTCACCGTTGCCGTGCCGCTGCCGAGCGCCGCGGTCAAGCCGACGCCGCTGGCCTGGTGGCAATAGAAGGAGCAGTTGTTGACGTAATTGGTGCCGTACAGGCGGGCAAAAAGCTGCAACAGGAAGCCGGCTTCGTTGGAAGAACGGCCGCTCGCGTAGAAAAAGGCCTGGTCGGGCTCGATCGACTTCCACTGGTCCGCCACTCGCCGCAGCGCGCTCCTCCCAGCTGATGATCTGAAAATGCGTGTCGCCTGGGCCGGCAAAAAGCGGCTGGGTGAGCCGGCCGCACCATTCCAGCTCACGCGGCGAAAGACCGCGCAACTGGGCGATGCTGAAGCGCTGGAAAAACTCGGGCCGCAGCCCCTGTTGCATGTCGGCGACCATGGCCTGCAGCGATTTCTTGCAGACTTCCGGCCAATGGCCGGCCTCATTGCGCATGCCGCCGGCCTGGCCGCCCATGCCCAGGGCGCAGGTCTTGCAAGCATTGCGCGACCGCAACGCCTTCCAAAGCTGAAGCACGCCGACGCGCCGGGCCATCCGCAAGGTGTATTTGACTGCGGCCCATCCACCGCCGCGGCTGAGGCGTTTCATACTGGCTCTCCTGTTCGCATCGCTTAGAATGGTAGCAGTTTGAGCACGCTTGACAAAGTGAAATCATGAAATCCAGGCAAACCCTAATCGGATTGACGGCCACCTTATTCCTCTTGCTGGTCATGTCAGCTTGCCAACGCGCACCGCAAAAACCAGTTGCCGAGTGGGTGCAGACCCTTTTTTACAAGGACGATTTCGACGCCGGCCTGGACAATTGGTTCATCGAGCGGGAAAAAGGCGGCGAAGTCAACGCCCGCGATGGCCGGCTCGATATCGACGTGCCCGCCGGTTGCACCGTGTGGTTCCGTCCGAAACTCAAATACTGGATCGCCATCGAGTATGACGCGACCGCCATCCAGGCCGGCGGCGCCAATGACCGCGTCAGCGATCTCAACTGCTTTTGGATGGCCAGCGATCCGTGGCATCCCGACGATTTCTTCGCGCAGCCACGAAGCGGCAAATTCACCGACTACAACACGCTCCGCCTTTATTACGCCGGCATTGGCGGCAACGGCAACACGACTACACGTTTCCGACGCTATATCGGCGATGCCGCCCTGCGACCGCTCCTTCCTGAACATGACCTGAGCGAGCCCAAATTCATGCTCGAGCCGAATCGCACCCAGAAAATCCGCATTGTCGCAGCCGGCAGCCAAATCGAGCTGTCCCGCGACGGCCAACGTTTGTTTCGCCTGGACGACAGGGAGCCTTATATGGAAGGTTGGTTTGGATTTCGGACTACACAAAGCCATTTGCAGATTCGCAGTTTTCGGGTTTTTGGCCTCGAAAATTAGCTTTCACGTTGATCGTGACGGCTCCGCATGGAATGCCTCACACAATCGCAAATGCTGTTCGACGTCCAGCGTCTCCGCTCTCTGTGAGCTGTCGATGCCCAGTTCGGCCAGTTTTTGATCGATCACTTCCTTGTCACGTCGGCCTGAGGGCAATCCACTCGAGCGCTCCACGCAGGTTTTTGCGCCGCTGCGTATAAAGGTCGCGCAGGAAATGCCGCCAGTGCAGGATGTCGCCTGTCCGGGCGATCACCGCGGCTCGTTTGCCAAGGTTCGGCTTAATGAGCAGGATCGCCGATTCGACATCGGGGCGCGGAAAGAAGACCGATCTTCCCAGCCGCCGTAACAGCTCCACCTCGGCAATGCTTTGCACCAGCACCGCCAGCGCGCCATAGCTCTTGGTGCCAGGCTCGGCCGTCAACCGCTCGGCGATCTCCCACTGCACGGTCACCACCATCCGCTCGAAAGGCACATCCGACAGCAGAAAATTGGAGATCACCGGCGTCGCCACCGCGTAGGGGAGATTCGACACCAGCTTGACGCGCTTGCAACCCGTCCGCTCACGCAGCGTGGAGATGGCCTCGAACACCTGCGGCTCGATCTGGTTCTTGTTCTTCAGTGCGTCGCAATGGAGCAAAATGACGCGTTCCCGGTAGCCAAGGATCTCGGTCACCATGGAATAAAACGACGGATCGATCTCGACGCTCAGCACCGCTCCGGCGGCGTTGATCAACCTGGCCGTCAGATTGCCGGTGCCGCTGCCGATTTCGATCGCCAGATCGGCCTTGGTCAGCTCCGCACTGCGCTCGATGAGATCGACCAGGTTGATGTCGATGAGAAAGTTTTGGCCGAGTTTGCTTTTGAGCCGGATGCCGCGCTCGCGGAACAGCTGCTGCAAGTAGGACAAGGTTTGCCGAGGCTGCATGGTTTCTTTCGTCATTAAACGTTCGTGGCTTTCAAGCATTTCCATACATATTTGGCCAGCAGATCGGTTTCCAGGTTAACCGTGGTGCCGCTGGGCTTTCGGCCAAGCGTCGTGAGGGCCAGCGTGTGCGGAATCAGGGCCACGCTGAAACTGTCCGCGGTCACGTCCACCAGCGTCAGGCTGATGCCGTCGACCGCCACCGATCCCTTGCTTACCATTTGCCCCGCCAGTTCCCCAGGACACCTCACCCAGACCATCTCCCACTCGCCCTCACGCTTCCTGCTGGCGATGGTTCCCAATCCGTCGATATGGCCCTGCACTAGATGGCCGCCCAGCCGATCGCTCAAACGCAGCGAGCGTTCGAGGTTGACCACGTCGCCGACAGCCAATTCCCCAAGGTTGGTTCGCGCCAACGTTTCCGGGCCGACCTGAAACCGGAACGAATCCGCATCGCGCTCGACGACCGTCAAACACGCCCCGTTGACTGCGACGCTTTCGCCGATCGCCAACTGCGGTGCAAGTGCGGCCTCTTGGACCAGAAGGTGCCGCCCGGCGCCGTCGGCCTCCAGTCGGCGGACAGTGCCCAGAGATTCGATAAGGCCGGTGAACATGGTGAAAAGCAGAAAGTAGTAGGCACACTCCGTGTGCCGTTGAGCGTTTCAAACGGCACACGGAGTGTGCCTACTACTATGTGAATCAATGTCCTTCTCTGAGCTGCATCGCCCGAGCGCGGCGACGGCTCAGTTGGCGGACGATGACATAATTGACAGGCAAGCCAAGTGCGTAAGTCCAGAACAACAGCACGAGGACCAGCTCCGGCATGAGCAGCACCACGAAGGCTGCCAGGATCACTTGCATCAGGTGGCCAAAATGGCGCTTGCCGCGAAGGATGTTCTTGGTCACGTGCGGGTACGGGATCGCCGACACCATCAGCAACGCGATCACGGCCGCTCCGAGCAGCGCCCACGATTCGACCACCACCTGGACGGTTCTGGTCAGGGCGATGGCATCGGCATCGGGCAAATAGAGGGTTAGCTTGCCGGGCAATAGGCCGCGGAGAATCGCCAGCGACGCCAGGCAGCCTGCCGCGCCTGGCGAGGGCAGGCCCTGAAATCGTTTGTGGGCCGCCGGGTCGGGCACGTTGCTGTTGACGTTGAAGCGGGCCAGCCGAAGGATTGCGCAGACCATATACAGCACGGCAATGGCGGGCACCAACCGGGCCGTGAGCAAGTATCCGTCGGAAAGTGGGCCCAAATGCAGCAACAAATAAGCGGGAGCGACGCCGAAACTAATGACGTCGCACAAGCTGTCCAACTCGCCGCCGAATTTGCTGGCGGTCCTGGTCAGCCTGGCCACATAGCCGTCGAGGGCGTCGAACACCATGGCCAGAACAATCAACGAGCCGCTGGTCCAGAAATAGTGGCCCGGATCGCCCGCAAAATCGTTGCGACCTATCTTGCTGGCAGCCACGATCGCCGCGAAACCGCAAACGCCGTTGCCTAGCGTCAACAATGTGGGCAAAACCGCGATCTTCTTCACGCCACAGCACTCCATGGACTTTGCATCATTTTATAAGGATACCGTGAAGATGGGGATTCTGCAAGTGACAAGGTGACAAGGTGAAGAGTCAATTATGCTGTCACCTTGTCACCTTGTCATTTCGCCGTCACCCTGTCACCGTAATCAATACCGATAAGCATCCCCCTTGAACGGCCCCTCCGGCTTGACGCCGATGTAGCTCGCCTGCTTCGGCGCTCAGCTTCGTCAGCTTGGCGCCGAGCTGCTCCAGGTGCAGCCGGGCGACTTCCTCGTCCAGTTCCTTGGGCAGCAGGTAGACCTTCTTTGTCCATCGTCTTGCCGTCCTTCCACAGCTTGATCTGGGCCAGCGTCTGGTTGCTGAAGGAGTTGGACATGACGAAGCTCGGATGGCCCGTGGCGCAGCCGAGGTTGACCAGCCGGCCCTTGGCCAGCACGATGATCCGTTTGCCGTCCGGCCAGATCACGTGATCGACCTGCGGCTTGATCTCTTCCCATTTCAGCTCGTTGCAGGGCCGGCGATCTGAATTTCGCTGTCGAAGTGGCCGATGTTGCAGACGATGGCGTTGTGCTTCATCTGGTCCATGTGCTGGCGGGTGATGACGTCGACGTTGCCGGTCGCGGTCACGAAGATGTCGGCCCATTTGCAGGCCTCGTCCATGGTGACGACCTGGAAGCCTTCCATGCACGCTTGCAGGGCGCAGATCGGATCGATCTCGGTGATGAACACGGTGGCCCCGGAGCCGCGGAAAGCCTGGGCGCAGCCCTTGCCGACGTCGCCGTAGCCGCACACGACGGCCTTCTTGCCGCTGATCATCACGTCCGTGGCCCGCTTGATGCCGTCGATCAGGCTTTCCCGGCAGCCATAGAGATTGTCGAACTTGCTCTTGGTGACGCAATCGTTGACGTTGATGGCCGGGAACAGCAGCTTGCCCTCTTGGCGGCGAACTTCGTACAGCCGCTTGACGCCGGTGGTGGTTTCCTCGGAGACGCCGATAATGTTCTTGGCGATGCGGCTGTAGAAATTGCGGATGGTCCTGCAGCGTCTAGCGGATCGAGGCGAACAGGATGGCCTCTTCCTCCGACTCGGCTTGCTGGTCGAGCGAATGCGGGATTCTTCTCGGCCTCGCAGCCCAGGTGGACGAGCAAGCGTGGCGTCGCCGCCGTCGTCGAGGATCAGATTGGGTGTGCCGCCGTCGGCCCATTGCAGGATGCGTGGGTGTAATCCCAGTATTCGACCAAGCGTCTCGCCCTTTTTGGCGAAGACGGGCGTGCCCTTGGCGGCGATGGCGGCGGCGGCATGGTCCTGGGTCGAGAAGATGTTGCAGCTCGCCCAGCGGATGTCGGCGCCGAGGGCTTGCAGCGTCTCGATCAGCACGGCCGTCTGGATGGTCATGTGCAGGCTGCCGGCGATGCGGGCGCCCTTGAGCGGCTGCGAGGCCGCGTATTTGCGGCGAATGGCCATCAAGCCGGGCATTTCGTGCTCGGCAATGGCGATCTCCTTGCGGCCCCACTCGGCCAGGGCCATATTCGCGACGATAAAATCGTTGCCGCGCGTTGCCTTGCGTTCCGCGACGGGCGTTTTGGTTGCGGTGGCTGCCATCGTTGATCTTCTCCTTGTTTGCGGTAGTCGGTGTCCGGTTTGCCAGGACAGAACAATCTTAACGATTCGGGCCGTTGCTGCCAACCCGGTTAAGTGGATCACATGATTAACCGCGGAGAACGCAGAGACCGCAAAGAAAAAAAGCAAGACTTTGACGTTGAAGGCCATTTGACCAGGCGTAGGCTGGCACCACTTTGCATGTTCGGCGAGTTTGCGTCGTTGCCATCCGATCACCTCGTTCAGCTTCGCCGTGATCATAGCCCAACTCGGCTGGTAACAACTGTCATCGTCCCTATTTGATTTTGAAGTTAAGGGCTTCGTTGGCCGACAAGGTCATCGATTTACCATCAATGCCGCCATTGAAGAAGTTGGGCCTGGCAGCTTCGTGCCAACCCACTACCTGCACGGGTACTCCCAGCGGAGCATTCTCTATGACAAAGGTACCATCTTCCTTAGTGACCGCGCTGTAGGGATGGTCAAGAACAAAGCCGTAGGCCCGCATCCAGCCGTGAATGTCGCAGGCAAAGGCAATGGGTTTGATTTGCGGCCGCAGGGGTTTGACCATCTCAGCGCCTGCCCTGAGCATCGTACTGCTGTCTCTGTTTATTTCAGGATCAGCCGCGAACTTGGTGTTGTGCTCACAAACAGCGTTGTTAATGACTCGGAACTGCTGGCCTGTTTCGGCGCCATCCCCTGTGTTTGGAAAGAGCACGAAAACATGCGGGATGAATTGGCAGCGCGGCTGGCTCAGCGTCACCACCATCTCTTTGGGCTTCTGCGCTTCGGGAGGCAATTTGAAAAACTTGCCCGGCGGCGGCTGGAGGATTATCACCGCGTTCTTGACTCCGCCATTTTTGTCCACAATCCAATCCTGAACGAAGTATTCTGATTCATTACCCGCGCAGCAGAAGTTGCTCTCCGGACCTTTGATCTTCTGGGGGGTGGGCGGCGTTCCGTCGAATTCCACCTTGCCGGTGATGGTGCCGTAGCTCTTGGCTTCGTAGGGAGTGCGGGCCACATCCACTTCCCCGCCGTCGCCGCTGCTGGGCCGTGGCTTGGGCTTGGCGGTGATTGCGCCGGAGTCGCAGCCAGGCAAAACAGCTACCGCACCAAGAAACGGCACCAGCAACAAAGCGTAAAGGGGACGCAACCGCATTGTCAATCTCCAGTAGGTCCCGCCTGCCGGGCGGGACCTCAATAGAACTCGACCACAACCACATTTCTTGTCCAGCAGGTCCCGCCCGGCAGGCGGGACTAAGTAGGTCCCGCCTGCCGGGCGGGACCTCAATAGAACTCGACCACAACCACATTTCTTGTCCAGCAGGTCCCGCCCGGCAGGCGGGACCTACTTTGTCCCGCCTGCCGGGCGGGACCTCAATAGAACTCGACCACAACCACATTTCTTGTCCACCAGGTCCCGCCCGGCAGGCGGGACCTACTTTGTCCCGCCACGTTCGCTACCCTCAGGCGGGAGGTCCTTGCCCATCTTCAGTTCTTTCAAATCAAGGCCCGTGGCGGTGACTGTGATGTCTTCGCCGTTGCGGCCCTTGGCGCCAAGCCGGTAGCCGATTTCCTCGTGATAGATCATCAGCTTGTGATTGCCGACCGGGGCGTCCTTGATCTCGAATTTGCCGTCGTCGTCGGTGATAGTGAAATAGGGATGCGCGAAGACGCCGAGCTTGCCTTTCATCCAGCCGTGGATGTTGCAATCCAGCGAAATTGGCAGCCTCTGGGCCTTGAGATCCTTGATTTCTTTCATGCCACCCGGATTGATAAGCTCGTTGCCGCCCTTGTTCAACGCTTCATCGCCAATCCAGCGGATGTTGTGCTGAAGCTGGGAACTGTTCTTGACGACGAAGACCTGGCCTTCCCGAATGGCCAGGGCGCGCGGCCAAAACATGCAGTGCGGCTGATCAATGACCACTTCGGGCGGAAACTTTTGCAAGCTGGGGTGAATGGCTATTTTTTCACCAGGCTGGACGACGAAGTAAACGAAGACATTCTTGAATCCCTTGTTCTTGGCGTTGACGAGATAGTTCTCGTCGGGGATGGTGCCGTTGGCATTATTCGCGGCCGGATTACCCACAAGGCAGCCCTGATGGGCAGGCCCCACCACAATGTCCTTCCGCTCGGGGTCTTTCTCCCCACCCCAAATCACGCGCCCCTTGACAGTACCCCACTCGCCGCCTTCCGCGGCAGGCGTGGGAGCAGGTTCCTTGGCGATTTCCTTGATGGCAGGCGTGAGGGTGGGTTCCTTGGCGACGATCGCCGGTTCAGGCTTGGCGACAGGGGGACCTGTGGTCACGGTCGCCTTGGGTGAACCGCCCCCCTTGGTTTCCACGGTGCAACCGGCAACCAAAACGGCCGCCGACAGCAACCAGGCACATCTCGATCAATCCGGGTATCTGACATCGCATGGGTAGTCTCCAATTAGCATTATTTTCCACCCGACTGCATCCAGTAGCGCGTCAACGGCATTTCGTTAATCCGCGGCAAGTTCAGGATCGCATCGCGGGCGCCTTCGATTTGCTCGAGGTCGGTGCCCGGCAGCCAGGGCACCAGCGGCACCTTGTCGCTGTGCTTGAAGTAGGCCGGCATGGCGTGAATATACGGAATAAACCGCTGAGGGTTGGCAATCCAGGCCTTGGCCCACTCCGGCCGCAGCCGATCCGACGCCAGGTTGAGCGGCGGCCCCAGTCCCGTCTCCTGCTGGGCCTTCAAATTGCCCACCAGGTGGCATTTATTGCATTGGTTCACCAGCAATCGGTAGCCGGCCAGGGCGTAAGCCTCGGTTTGACTCCAATCCTCCTCCAAGGTCTTGGTCGTCTTCGTCATCACCAACGCATCGAGCCGGTCTTTTTCGTTTTTCCAGCGGCTGGCATTGGAATCGGCGTCCTCTTTTTTCTTCTTGATCGCCTCTTTTTCCTTTTCATCCTTGGCAGCCGCAAACTCCTTGTCAATTTTAGAGGTCTCTTCGTCCGCACTCTTCTTACGCTCCTCGGCGGTCTTAAGGTCGGTTTTCCACTCTTCGATCATGCGTCCCCAGATGGGCTTGAGCAAATCGACCTCTTTCTGATACTGATCGCTTTTCTTGAGGTTCGCGATGTATGTTGCCGTCTTGGCACGCCAGTATTCGCTGCCCATCTCCGCGCTGGGGGATCTTGGGATACGGCTCGGTGATGCCTGTGTCGGGATTGAAGCGTTTTTCCATGGCCGCGAAGTAGCCAACCAACGCCCGGGCTTCGTCGGCGCTCATGTTGAATTTCGGCATGCGCAGCACGGTCGATTCGCGCACCTTGGGTGGGTCCAGCAAGAACTGGAACAACCAACCGGCCTGAGTGCGCCCGCCTTGCCAGTTGAGCAACGGCGGCACGGACGGACCCGGCTCGAGGTAGAGTTTCTTGGCGGGGTTCGATTCGTCCTTGAGGTAATTGCCGAGCAAGGTCGCGAACGCACCGCCCTGGGTGCCGTGGTCTCTCTCCCAGGCGCGGAAGCTGTCCGGCGAGCGGAAGACGGCAGGCGGCGGCCATATCAGGTCGCCGGGCGCCAAGGACACGGCATCCGTTGCGCGGAACTCCATGATGCCGCCCTTGCTGTCAGGCAAGCGCAAAGCCTCCGAGAGCGTGACGCGAACCGTGGCTTTCTTACCAGTGCTGCTGAGCACCGGCCGCACCCCGTGGAACACGGCCACGTCGCGGGTTTGAGGCGGCTGCGACCAGGCGCGGTGGTCGAGGAAGTCGTAATCGTCCTTGTAGATGGCGTCCTTGAGGTTCTTGCCGTAGATCGCCTCGAGATCGCGCCGGGCCCTTTCCGTCAGCTTAAATTCATAAACGCCCGGCCGAACCACGTGGCAGCCAGCGCAGTTGAACTTGTCCAGCACTTGCCGGCCCTTGACCTCGGCCATGCGGTCCGTTTTCGGTTGATTGAGGTACTGCAGCGGAATGGCGTCGCCCACCAGGCCCAGCACAAATGTCATGACCGCCTCGCGGTTTTGGGCCTCGGTCAACGCCTTGCGGGCGAGGAAGTCGTCGACGGATTCGGCCGGCCGCGCTTTCATGCCGTTGTCGACCGGCATGGCCATCGCCTCGGCCCACTGCTTGCGGGCGCTGAAGTCCCCTGGCTCCTCCGCGGGCTTCATCTTGGCCCGCCCAAATTTGAACTGCGGCATGCGCGAACGGTCATCCCACGGACGAATGCGGTTGAAATCGTAGCTGCGCGGCTCGAGCAGCTTCTGATTCAAATAACCTTCGCGGGTTTCATGCATCAAAGCGTTAAAATAAAAGCGCTCGTAAAGCTGGCCATCTTTGACACTGCGGGGGAAACCATCCTCGTCCACGAGTTTGTCCACCACCCGGCTGTTGTGGCCGTGATCGGGGAAGTGTTCCTTGACATAATTGGCGATGTCCTCGAAGGCCAACCGGCCCGGGTCTTTCTTGCCCCAATCGACCAACGCCGTGCCAATCGGCTTGGCGCTGTCAAAACCGGGAATGTCGTGGCAGCCAAAGCAACCCAGACGGCTCACGGCTTTTTTGCCGACGAAATACAGGAACGCCTCGCGGCGAGCATCTTCTCCGTCTTTCGCCTTGCCGAGCAATTCGCCAAATTCCTGCTCATCCGCGCCCAGGTCCTTGAGGCGGCGTCTATCCAATTTGTTGGCGAAGAAGTCAGCAACCTCGGTGGCGGCCAACGTCCGATCCAGATAGACCTTGGCCAGGTCCTTGAGGTCGGAATTCTCCGGTGCAATGACATTCATCCTGGCCCAGTTGGGGCCTTGCAAATCCTCGGCTATTTTCCCGGTTTTCTCGTCCACGGGGATGTTCTGGGCCAGCAGCCAGGCGGCGACGTCGGCGGCCTCCTGATCGGTCAGGTGCGTCACCGGCATACGCGTGCGCGGGCTGTGATTGGTGGGATTCTTGACCCAGTTCGTCAGCCAAAGCTTGGCCTTGTCGGTCTTGCCGTCCTTGCCGACCAGCTTTTCCTTGAGTTGAGTGAGATTCGGGCCGAAATCCGCCTCGCTGGGCAGAGCGGGCCAGCCGTCGCCTTCCTCATTGGTGGCGGCGTGCGAATGGCAAGCCAGGCAACCCCGTTTGCTGAACAGGTCGCGGCCGATCTTGACATCGCCCCGGATTTCGGCAAGTTTCTTATCCAGCGGCGCGGCACTGCTTCCCCGGAGCAACTTGGCGTCCTCCAGTTCTTTCTTTTCGGCATCGCTGAGCGAGCTGCTTTTGGCCTCCAACTCGGCGATCCTGGCTCCCAGCTTCGGATCGTGAGCCTTGCCGATGCTGTCCACATAATCGCGGCTGGTCTTGAACAGGTAATGAGCGATTCCATAGACCTCGGCGGCCGGGAACTTGTCCTGGCCCGTGCCCGCCAGGGCCTTGTCGTCGTTGTTGCTGAGGCCATAGTAATGCGGCATCTTGGTGTCGGGCCGAAACTCGCGGGGGGCCATGATCCATTTGCGGGCCCATTCCTCGTTGGTTTTTTCGCTGACCCGGCGCAGACTGGGGCCGACCTTGCGCATCGTGCCGGGCGGATTATCGGGATCGCTCGACAGCTTGGCCACCTCGGCGGGGGTCAGCTTTTCCAGCGGCGGATTGGGTTCCAGACGAAGATCTGGACCGATTTGCCGGCCCCCCTTGAAGCCGCCGATTTCGTGACAGCCGAAACAGCCGAACTCGCGAATCAGCTCATAACCCTTGAGCAGCTTGGGCGCCTCGGTTTTGTTGCCGTCGCTGTAAAGATCGGTGACCTGGTGATGGCACTTCAGGCACGACGATTCGACAAACCGTGTCGGCTGCATCGGGAAGTCCCAATCGTGCTGGGGTTGCCAATCGTGTTCTTTTTTCCAGCGTTTGAGCGTCTCCGCGTCGTTGGGCGTATGGGCCGAAAAGGTGAAAGAGGTGCCGCTGGGCTGACCGCCGTGGCAGATGGTGCAGCCGAATTTCTCGGCCGGATGTTTGCTGTTGGGGTCCACGAAAATGTCCAAACGCGGGTGAGCGGCGAATTCGTTGATGCGTGCCGGCGTCAGTCTTTTGTCGGAAAGCATGGTGAGCTTGAGCGCGTCTTTGCCAGGAACGGTGCGGCCCTCGTCGAGGGCGGAAAGGAGCTGTTTGCGGTATTCCAGGATCTTCCCTGCTTCCTCGAGCTTTTTGGCCATCTTGGGGGACTCCGAATACCACAGATCTTCCAGGTTGCTCCTTGGTATAGGCCGGCTTGGCGATGCCCTTGTGGCAGGTGGTGCAGCGGTCGAAGCGGGTCGACTGCCACGAAGTTGTAATCGATGGTCAAATCGACGCAGCGTGATTTGCTCGATTTTCGTCGGAGCCGCGAAGCCGTCGATGACGGGGATCGCGCGGAAATCATCGCCCAGGCCCCATTGTTTTTTGATAGCCAGGTTGACCTGACGATCGAAACCGTCCAGCAGCTTCTTGAGGCTGCCGAGCGCCGCGGTAAGGGGCTTTTCCAGGCTGTCCCTTTTGGCTTGCAGGCCCTTGATTTCCTGCGTGACGGCCTCGACCGCGTCGCGGTCCTTCTGGATTTTCGCCACGAGATCTTCGATTTCAAGCTTAAGCGCCTTGTGTATCGTTTGATCCAGCCCCACTTTTGTCGACCTCGATGTCGTAAAAGCTCTTTTTGGAGTCCAGGCCGGCCTTGTGGTTGGCCAACTCGAGGTCGACCTTGTCCTTCTTCGGGAAGAAGCGCGGCGATGTCAGCGCTCAGCTTGTCGATCGTATCCTGATCTCGGGTGTGCTGCTCCTCCGCCTTTTTGACCGCGGTCGGCCGCGGCATCGAAGGCGGCCTTGGTCGGGAGCTTCGAAAGCGCGTCCCGCTGGGCCATCGCCATTTCCACATCGCGGAAAATGCGCTGCTCCGTCTTGTACTCGCGCCGGTAGTCGTCCACGAGCATCCAGACGATGCTGAGCAGCATCAAAATGCTCGACACCGCGAAGACGATGTCCAATCTGTACTGATTGCGATAGGCTTGGTCGGTGGCAGCCATTGGCGTCCTTCACTGTGGCAAGTGCTAAGCCGCAAGGGGCGAGCGGCGAGCGCTAAGCCGCAAGCGGCTCAGATGTTAAAGAAGAACTCGGGGATGTTCACGATGTACTTCAGGTTCAACGTCCAGCGCAGCACCATCTTGATCGGCAACGCCGCCATGAACTGGATCAGAGTCACCAGCATGAAGAAGCGGATGAAGCCCATTTTGATGAAGAACGGCCGCATGAACGTCTTGGCCAGCAGCGGCGGCAGCAGCGACCATGTAGGCGACACCAGCACGATGCCCGGCAACTCGCGCACGATACCAGCTCATGCCGTCCATGGACTTGCCCAGCACGTCAGCCAGAACATCTCGGACAGATTGCGTTGTTGAGCGGCACGTTCTTGTGCGGATCCCAGGCCTCGAACGGGCCGAAGAAGTTCCAGTTCGGGCCGCGCAGGAACGTGCCCAGCACGATCAGCGTCACCCACAGCACCAGGAAGCCGAACAGGAACATGGTCACGGCGAAACTTGCGCTGCGCGAAGGTGTAGTAGCCGTTGCCCTTCGGGTTGAAATCGATGTACGGCATGGCGATCAGGCCGACGATGATCATGGTCGGCAACACCACGCCGGCCATCCACGGATCGTAATAGACCAGCATTTCCTGCAAGCCCAGGAAGTACCACGGCGCCTTCGACGGATTGGGAATCTCGCGCCGGCGACGCGGGCTGCTCCAGCGGGGCCTTCAGAACGATCGCCCAGACCACCAGGACGAAGGTGCAGACCACCATGGCAGATCAACTCGGTGTAGACCAGGTCGGGCCAGACCAGCACCTTGTCGTCTTCGAGTCTTTTCCATCGGCGGTTCGCCGCGGGCGCAGGCGGTCGTCGTTGACGACGGCCTGGCGCAAGCCCAGCCAGGTGAAGAAGCCGACCGAGAAGATCAGCAGCACGATCGGCACATTGTCGGGCTTGGTGATGATGTGCTGGAAATTGTTGTCGGTCATGGCCCAGCCGCCGGCCAGCAGGCTGAGATCTGAGAATGCCCCAGGCGACGATCGGCTCGGTGAAGAACTTGCGGAAACTAGCAGCACGAGCGACAAAGCCCAGCGCAGGCCATGACGAAGTAGCTGACTGGGTTCATGATGTAGTTGACGAAGTCGCGTGATGCTGTGCGGCAGATCACCCAGCCGAGATGCACCAAGTAGACGACGGCATGAACCAGGAACAGCACGGCGACGACCGCCCAGACGACGCCTGCTTGACGTTCTTTGCGTTGTAGATACTAGTAGGCGGCAAAGCCGAGGTTCATCAGCACGACCAGGAGGTAGAAAATGCCCAGCCCGGTCTGCATCGGAGTCGGATAAGCCGTGATCGGCTCGTGCATGCATTCCAAATCTCCGTCAGTTGTCAGTGGTCCGTTGCCCAGCCAGGAGTTAGTGGTCAGCGTGAGTGCTGTTTGCCGACGACCGGCAACTGCCACTGACCACTGTCTTACAACGCGCCGCTGATGCCGCCGTCCTTGCGCACGCGCCAGAAATGGACGGCGATGAGCAACGCCGCCGCCAGCGGCAGGGCCACGCAGTGCAGCACGTAAAAGCGCAGCAGCGTCGTCTTCGCCGACGAAACGGCCGCCCAGCAGCAAGAAGCGCGCATCGCTGCCCGAGTGGATCAATTCGACCCCGCCCACCTGCAGGAACTTCGACCCCGGGCCTTCGTAACCGATGAACGGCGTGGCCCGGGCCATGTTGCTGCCGACCGTGATGGCCCAGATGGCCAGCTGATCCCAGGGCAACAGGTAGCCGGTGAAGCTCAGCAGCAACGTCAGCACCAGCAAGATGACGCCGACCCCCCAGTTGAATTCGCGCGGCGGCTTGTAGCTGCCGGTCAGGAAGACGCGATACATGTGGAGCCAGATGGTGATGACCATGGCGTGGGCGCCCCAGCGATGCAGCTCGCGCAGGATGCCGAGCGTGGCCACGTCGCGCGAGCGACAGGATGTCGTTGTAGGCGTGTTCCAGCGTGGGCCGATAGTAGAACATCAGCAGCACGCCGGTGACCGTCTCGACCAGGAACAGGAAGAACGTGATGCCGCCCATGCACCAGGTGTAGCTCAGCGCGATGCCGCTCTTGCGGACCGACACGGGGTGCAGGTGCAGGAAGACGTTGGTGAGCATCACCACCACGCGGTTGCGGCGATCGCGCGGGTGCCGGATGGCGGAAGATGCTTTTCCAGACCTGCGAGTTGCGGATGAAATCGCCGATGGACATAGGAGTCCAGTGGTCAGTTGTTAGTATTTCAGTGCAACGGGCTTAGCCAAGCAAGAATATACGAGTCTGCGTCGTCCCACTGGCCCAGCTCGCTGCTGGAACTTGCGTGACTTGTCCACGATGATCTGGCCGTCCTCGCCGACGCGGATGGCCTAGCGTTCCAGCGGCCGCGGCGCGGGGCCTTCGAAATTGACGCCGGTGATCTTGAAGCCGCTGCCGTGGCAGGGGCACTTGAATTTCTTCTCGCCCTCCAGCCAGTTGGGCGTGCAGCCAAGATGCGTGCAGGTCGTGCTCAGGGCGTAAATGATGTCCCGGCCGCGTTCGTCGCGGTTGCGAATGACCCAGGCGCCGACGTCCTTGTAGCGTGTCGTCGACCTTGGCCTCTTCGTAATTGGTCGGCGTCGCCGGCCTTGAAACGTGCTGGGCGGCTCGGACAGAACGTTGGGGAACAGGAAGCGAACGGTGCCGAGGGTCAGCAGCCCCATGCCGGCGTTGAAAGCGACCCAGGCGACGCCGATCCAGCTGAAGGCGCCGAGAAACCCGCGACGAGTCGCGCCGCCCTTGGCCGGGGCCTTGGCGGCAGCGGGTTTCGGCGGCACCGGCGGCGTGGCCGGTTTTGGGGCGGCAGCGGCAGGAGGGGCGGATGGATTGGGTGGTTGCTCGGACATCGGACGCTTTCTCTCCGCAGGCGGCAGTGATATTCAAGTTCCTGGCCGATCATCGGCTCTTGGGGAACTTTGTAGTTGGACCGGCCGGGATGTCAACCGGTGTCCACCCTCAACGCCCGAATTTAGACCCGAAACGGCCGAATTCACCGTTTGTTGACGGTGCTTTCTCAGCTTTCGTGCCGTTCTTGGCGGACTGTCCCTGTCTAATCTCATCGTACCTTCGCTTTGTGCGATGGGGGAATGTCAGTTGCAGGGATTTTTGGCCAGGCCCGACACCAACCCGAAGCGTAAGCGCGGGAAGCTGCCGGCCCTCGCTTGCGCTTCGGGTTAGTTTGATTTTTCTGTTGTCAACAAATAAAACTTGCTTCCGCCAATTTGGCAGCTTACGATCAGGAAGATGGTGTGATCGCCGATTTTGGAGACGCCGACCATGTCCACGCGCATCGTTCTCTGCTGGGCCATTGGCCTGGCCTGTTTTCCAATGGGGCTGGCTCCCTGCCTGGCCGACGACGTGGCCTTCCGCAGGCACGTCATCAACGCCGATTCTGAGTTCATGGCCGCCGCCGTCTTCGATGTCAACAAGGACGGCAAGCTTGACATCGTCTGCGGCGGCTGGTGGTACGAGGCGCCTACCTGGAAAAAGCACTTCCTTCGCAAGGTCGAAATCCTTCAGGGCCGGCCCGACGGCTATGCCCATCAGGTGCTCGACGTCAACGGCGACGGCTGGCTCGACTTGATCACCGTCAACTGGCGGTCCTCAAGCATCAAATGGATCGAGCACCCCGGCGCCAACCTCGCCAAGGAAGAAGAATGGAAGGCCCATGTCATTGCCGTGCCCGGCACCGCGGAAACCGGCCGGCTCGTGGATATCGTGGGCGACGGCACGCCCGCACTGCTGCCCGCGGGCGCCAATTTCGCCGCCTGGTGGGAGCTGGTGCGCAAGCCCAATCCCAAGGGAGGTTTCACTCCGGAATGGATTCGCCACGATCTGCCCCGCGAATTGGCGGGCCACGGCCTGGGCATTGGCGACATCAACGGCGACGGCCGCAATGACATCGTCGGCCGCAACGGCTGGGCCGAGGCGCCCAAGGACCCCCGCAACGGCCGCTGGATTTGGCACCCCGATTTCGATCTCGACCAGGCCAGCATTCCCATCCTGGTCGTCGACGTGGACGGCGACGGCCTCAACGACATCGTTTGGACGCGGGCTCACGACTACGGCATCTACTGGCTGCAGCAGACACGCACGGCAGACAACCAGATTAAGTGGATCAAACACACCATCGACAGCAGCGTGGCCGGCTGCCATGCTCCGCTGTGGGAGGATATGGACGGCGACGGCAAAAAGGAGCTAGTCGTCGGCCGTCGCTACCTCGCCCATGAAGGTAAAGACCCGGGCGAATATGACCCGCAAGCGGCCTATCGCTATCAGTTCGATCCCAAGACTCGCACCTGGAAGCGCTGGCTGATCTCCTACAACGACGGCATCCGCTTCGGCCTCGATCCGAAGGCCGTCGATCTCACCGGCAGCGGCAAACTCGACCTCGTTTGCGGCGGCCGGCATGGCCTGTATTGGTTGGAAAATCTGGGCAAGGGCAGCACCCTGGCCAAGGGTCTCACCAAAGATCCGCTGTGGTTTCCCAGCTATGCCGACCACATGCAGCTCATGGTCGTGAAGGATGAAGAAGGCAAGGAAAAACCGGTCAAGAACGCTTTCGATTGGGGTCAGCGGCGCGCCCAAGTGCTCGCAGCCATGCAAAATGTCATGGGGGAGCTGCCCGATTCCTACCAGCGCGTGCCCCTTGACATGAAGGTGCTAAGCGAAACAGCCACGGAAAGCTATGTTCGCAAAAAGATCACCTTTGGCTCGGACTTGAGCTCGCGCGTCACCGCTTACCTGCTGATGCCGAAAAGCGTCAAGCGGGGGGCGCCGGCGATGATCTGTCTGCACGACGACACGCCTCTTGGCAAGGATGAACCGGCCGGCCTGGATGGGCGGGAATCGATGCGTTTTGCCGACGAACTAGCCAAGCGCGGCATTGTCTGTCTTGTTCCCGACTATCCGACGTATGGCGAAAACCCCTTCGATCTCAAGAAAAATGGCGGTCTTTACGCCAGCGGCGCCATGAAAGCCGTTTGGGACAACATCCGCGGCATCGATCTGCTGGAAACCATGCCGGAGGTGAACAGCAAACGGATCGGCATCATCGGCCACGGCCTGGGCGGGCAGAACGCTCTGCTGACGGCGGCCATGGATTATCGCATCGCGGCGGTGGTCTCCAGCTGCGGTTTCACGACCTTTCCGCGCTACAGGGGCGGCAACCTGGCCGATTGGTCCCATGCTCGCATGATGCCGCGCATTGCCGAGAGGTACAAAGGCGAGGCGTCCAAAATCCCGTTTGATTTCACGGAACTGCTGGGAACACTGGTGCCGCGCAACGTCCTGGTGATCGCGCCGTTGCGTGACGACGTGATGGATGTCGAAGGCGTCAAGAGTCGCCGTGGCGAATGCGGCGGCGGTGTACCAGCTGCGTAAGGCGGGCAATTCGCTGAAGGTCATTCACCCCGATAGCGGTCGCGATTTTACGACCGCGGCGCGGATGGAAGCTTACAGCTGGCTAGACCAACGATTGAAGCGTTAATTCCCACTTTTCGACCCCTGGCGGCTTGGAGAACTTTCACTTAATCGCATATTCGCCGATACAGCGCCTCATAGCGCGGCACAATCGCCTCCGCGGTGAACAGCTCGCGCGCGACCTTTTGGCCCGCCCGGCCCAGCGCCTGCCGCCGTGCCGGTTCCCGGATCAAGCTCTTCGACCGCGCGAGCCAGCGCCCCAACATCGCCAAAGGGCACCAGCAAACCTGTCGCCTCATGATCGATCACCTCCGGAATGCCGCCGACGCGGGTGGCCACGCTTGGACAGCCAAAAAAAATGCGCCTCGAGGATCGTCAGGCAAAAGCTCTCCGTTTCCGAGGTGATCAGGCCCACGTCAGCGGCCTGCATGAATTCCTCGATGTCATCGACCTTGTGGCGCACGATGATCCGATCTTCGAGGCCGAGCCGCCTGACCTCGCCGGCAAACGGCCCGAAACTTTCGCCCGCCAGAATGACCAGCTTGAACGACTCGCGCGGGCGAATCCTGCGCCACCGTTTCCAGCAGCAGGTCAATCCGCTTCACGGGACGAAGATTCGAGCAATGCAGCACCATCACTTCATCTCCCAGGCCCAGTTCGGCGCGTACCTCCTCGCGCGAACGTTTCGGCGGGCGCGGAGTGAAGAAATTGTGGATCACGTCGATGGGCCGCTCTACGCCGATCAGCCGATGCGTCTCCTGCCGCAGCCACGCCGACACGGTGGTGACGGCATCCGAACAAGTCAAGGCATGGCGGATAGCCGGCGCGTAACCGGCATCCTGGCCCAGCAGCGTGGTGTCGGTGCCGTGCAGCGTGGTGACCACGCGAGGTTGCTCGGCGGGCGGCAGCATCGCGCGTGCCAGGATCGCGGCCGTGGCATGCGGCACGGCGTAGTGGACGTGAAGGATGTCCAGGCCGTGATCGCGGCTGACCTCGGCCATCTTCACCGACAAGGGCAAGGTGTAATCGGGATACTTGAACAGTCCGTAATCGTTGATTTTGACAGGGTGAAAGTGCAGCCGCGACGCGTTTTCGGATAGGCGGAATGGCCGCTCGTAGCTGATGAAATGAACTTCGTGCCCGCGCCGGGCCAGATCTTCCCCCAGGGCCGTGGCCAGGATGCCGCTGCCGCCGACCGAAGGATAACAGGTGATGCCGATTCGCAGGGAACGCATGTTGAAAGACTCGTATCTGATCGTTCTAAGAAAAAGGGGACAGGCCCCGTTGTGCGAAGCACCCTTCGGGCCGTTCCGGCAACGGGGCCTGTCCCCTTTTTCTTAGAACCCGCGTGCGCCTCGGTTGAGCTGGGCCAGCGAGTCCAGCAGCAGCGCGTCGTTGGGAAACAGGGCGATGGCATGGCCGACGCCGGCACGCAGGCCGTGCATTTGGGCGCGAACCAGCTGCATTTTGACGTAAGCACGGGCGCGAGTTTGCGACGCATGGGCTTCCATCGCCGCCGTCCAGGCCGCGATGATGTCCGGCGCTGACACGTCGAACAGCACGGCAGTCACGTCCGTGGGTTCGGCTTCGGGCGTCAAGGCGTAATAAAAAAGCAGGTCGATCTTGTGCGGGGCCGAGCCGCGCAGCTCCGCCAGGCCGCCGTAGCGAGCCAATCGCGAAGCGTCGCGCACCAGCTTGCCGAGCCGAGCGTGATCGGGGTGCTGGTTTTCCACAAGGGTCGGCGCCAGCACAATGCCGGGCCGGATGCGCCGCAAAATGGCCGCCAATTTGATGGCGTGCTGGGCGCGGACCTCCAGATGGGCGTCGCCGTCGAGCTCGATGAATTCGAGCGTGGCGCCGAGGATCGCGGCGGCTTTCTCGGCTTCGACCATCCGCTCGGCCGGCGTGCCGAAGGAACCCGCTTCGCCGCGTGAGCAGACCACCAAATGGGCCGGCCGGCCGGCGCGGGTTTCGCGCGCGATCACGCCGCCGCAGCCGAACTCGACGTCGTCGGGATGGGCTCCGAAGGCGAGCAAGGGCGAGGGCGGGGGCGCGAGCTCAACTGGGAAGGTCGGTGTAGGCTTCATCGGAGCGCTCGATTGGTTCCCGTTTGACGAAGGTGATTTCCGGCGCCTGTTCCTTTTTTAGATAATCCTGTTCGCCGGAGCCGGCCACATAGTGGGTGCAGTGGAGGACAGATTGCATCCAAACCAGCCGGCTGTCGCGGGTTGGGCTGATCTGTTCCTTGGTGAAATCCGCGGGCGGCAGGTTGATGAACACATCGCCGCCGGCGTGCAGCTGAAAGCCGCCCTCGCCCTCGATGGGTCGGGCCCTGACGATTTCGCCGGAGTAGGGCACATCCACAAAGAACTCGGTGACGTCGCAAGCCGCCTTGCGAAAAGCTGGGTCGCTCGAGCGGGCCACGCGGATGCCATCGAGCAGACGCATGCGGCGATACATTTCCAGGCAAAAATCGGCGACGTTGGTGGGCGGCGTCGTCTTGAACGCTTCGACCCACTCGGGATCGACGTAATGCCGCAGCTGCAGGGCGGTTTTTTCGTGCCAGTCGACGGGAACGCGTTTGAGGTACTGCGGCGAGAATTTCTTTTGAATCTTGTTGGCGAAGGCGAAGTTGAGCCGGGTCAGCGCATCGCCATGGCGCTGGCGCAGCAGGGTGTTGGTCTTGCGCGGATCGTGGTCGCTGTCATGGCAAAAGAAGACGATCTCGCCGCCGATCTCCGCTTGCAGCTTCCGGGCCGTCTGCGCTTTCGCGTACAGGAAGCGCCGCGGAAAAAAACCGCAGGGTTGCTGTCCAAAGCAAATCACAGGCGCGGTGGTCATATTTCGGCACGGTCGACGGTGGGACCGGTTAGGGCTTGGAGGACAATACTAAAAAGGACACAGGCGGCACAACCAATGAGATTGTACCAAAGATAGCTGATTTCGACCCACAAATAGGGTAGGCAAAAGTAGAGGAAAATCACCAGTGACTGGGCCGCCAGCGCTGCCCAGAACACCGCGGTGCCGCCTACCCAAGGGACGAAAAACGCCACCAGAAACAACCCGAGCACCACACCATAGAAAACGGAGCCCACAATGTTGGCGGCCTGGATCAGGTTCTCCGTCATGTTGGCGAACAAGGCGAAGGCAATCGCCACCAGGCCCCACATGACAATGAAACACTTCGAGGCAATGACGTAGTGCCGGTCTGTCGCCTCGCGCTTCACCAGGTGCTGATAGAAATCGACGATGGTGGTCGAGCCGAGCGCGTTGAGCTCCGCGGCCTTCGACGACAGGGCGGCCGCGAAAAACGCCGCGACGAGCAGGCCAATCACGCCGTGTGGCAGATGGTCCAGAATGAAGGTGATGAAGACATAGTCGGCGTCGTTGGTCTTGGCCGGCGGATCGGCGTTTTCCAAGGCGGTTTTCGCTTCCTTGCGGATGTCCTCGCTGCGCTGGTGCGCCGCCTGGACCGCCTTGTGAGCCGTCACTTCCGCCGTGGCATCGCCGTCGTGCCGCGCTTGCAACCAGGCCTCGATGTGCCTGCGTTTCTCCTCATGGGTCTGCACAAAATCGGCCTCAATGGCGCGCAGCCGCTGGGCCGCGCCATGGTCCACCTGGTATTTCCAGGCAACCTCGTTGAAGAACACCGGCGGCAGCGCAAATTGATAGAAGATGAACATGAACACTCCCAGCAGCAGGATCAAGAACTGCATGGGAATCTTGCAAACGGCGTTGAACATCAGGCCAAGCCGGCTTTCAGCAAGCGAGGCGCCGGAAATGTAGCGCTGCACTTGAGATTGGTCGGTGCCGAAGTAAGATAGCATAAGAAAGCTTCCGCCGACCAGTCCGGTCCAGAACGTGTAGCGCTGCTTCACGTCCACGGAGAAACTCACCGCCTCGAGCTTGTGAAAGCCGCCCGCCAGGGTGAGCGTGTCGTCGAGCGTCAGCCCAGCGGGCAGCTTGGTCACCAGCACGACGAAGGCCGTCAGCATGCCCGCGAAGATGACGCCGATCTGGAATTTCTGTGTATGACTCACAGCGTCGCTGCCGCCGGCAACCGTGTAAGCGGTGACGACCAGGCCGCTGCAGATGATGGTGAGATCCAGCCGCCATTCCATGACCGTGGACAACACGATGGCTGGAGCGTAAATGGTGATGCCGGCGGCGAGCCCGCGCTGCAGGAGGAACAATCCCGCGCCGAGCAAACGGGTCTTGGAATCAAAACGCTGGCCGAGGAATTCATAGGCAGTGTGGACGTTGAGGCGGCGGTAAATGGGCAAGAAAACCGCCGCGATGAGGATCAGCGCCAGCGGCATCCCGAAGTAGTTCTGGACAAATCCCAGCCCGCTCTGATAGCCCTGGCCGGGCGTGGACAGAAAAGTGATGGCGCTGGCCTGGGTCGCCATGACGGAAAGGCCGATGACGATCCAACCGGTGGTTCCGTCGCCCTTGAGATAGGTGTTCAGGTCGCGGCGGCCGCGCGTGCGCCACATGCCATAGGCGGCAATGCCGAGAATTGTGCCGAGCAGGACCACGTAATCGAGTGAGTTCATGAAAACATCATCGTCAACGTGGTCAGCAAGGCGACCCAAACGATGAAGACCCCAGCCACAAACAGGTAGACGCCAGGCCAGGTGCGCGGCCACGGCAAGCCTGTCTTCTCATCTTCGGACGATGCGGGCATGGAGTATATTCACGCCGGCGGCGTGCCTTTTCAAGTCCGGGCAGGTAAATTCGCGGCAGGGCCGGCGAAGCTGTTTGGCTATCTTATGAGGTGGTGGTGTTTTTTCGTAGGACGGCCTTCCCAGGCCGTCCATACCCGCGCGGACGGCCTGGGAAGGCCGTCCTACAAAAAAACACCAACCCGAAGCGCCAGCGAGGGGCAACCATGTCCTCCTCGCTTACACTTCGGGTTGGTAGCGGTTGGCATTCATGCCAAGCCGCGCCGGCCCCGGGTTTAATGACCGTAGACCGGCATGCCCATGCCCGGCGCGCCCATTGGCGGGCCTTGCACGCAGCCGTTGGGGACTGCCCATTGCATCTGCGGGCTGACAAAGACCGGAGCGAACTGGATGCGTTGACCGCAGCCACCCGCGCCGCGCAGGCGCCGTTGATCTGGTAGCCGTGGTTCTTGTAATACGCGACCCAGTCGATATGATCCAGGGCCTGGTAATAGCGGCTCAAGGCATCATAGTAGTCGTGCCAGAAACGCTGCAGGCGTTCCTCCTCGCAGGACATGCAAGGATTGCGTTTGGCGAAAATGTTCCACCACGGTTGGTAACCGCCGTAATGGCAGCTGGCAAAGTCAGCATGAACCGGGGCGGCCAAGGTGGTAATGCCGAGCACGGCGCTCAGCACGATGGTAAGAAACTTCTTCATTGCGACTCCTTTCGCAGGGTGGCCCTATACTGTGGCTTCATCCGATGCGGCCTGATTCCTGGCAGGAGCGCCGCATCCAGCAAAACTAGAATCGGCCGATTCCCCGGCACATGCGGAACAAAAAACCCTTTCCAGGTCGCTGGCAGACCCCCTGGCTTTTCGCTGATGGGAATAACCGGCAAACTTTGGCTAGTTTAACATGACCTTGGATGATTCTGCGATTCCGAAGAAGAGTATGAGTAGGATGATGATTATGATTATGAAGAGGATTAGGAGCAAGAGAAAGAGTAAGAGTAGGATCGATTCCCGCTCAACGGAATCCTGCTCTTAATCCTCATCCTCATCCTAATCATCTTCATAATCATAATCCTGCTCTTAATCTTTCTCTTCGTGTTAATCCGCACCTGCTCCCGGATTACGCCAATTCGTGCTCCACGCGCTCGACAAGTTCACTCACCCGAAACTCGCGTTGGCCCAGCAGTATCGATCCCTGCGTTTCGAGCCAATGGCGCACTTTTTTCTCCGCGGCCACCGCGGTACTGTGATTGCGTCCACCGAAATAGGCACCGGCTTCGGTGTACGTCGCTGAAGTATGCTTTCGGGCCAGGAAGATCGCCAGCATGCGCGGGTGGGCCTGGCTCCAGGCACGTTGTTTCGATTGCAGGGCGCCGGCCTCCAAACGCAGCACCGAACATACCGCGCGGTCGACATCCTCCAGCCTGACCACGCGAACCACATGGCGCAGCAAGTCGCCCAGAGCCTCGCGGGCCAGAGACATATCAATCGGCCTGCCTGCCACGCGGCCATAATGCTGCACGCTGTGCAAGGCCCCTTCCAGCTCCCGAACATTGCCCCTCAGCTGCTCCGATAGGAAACGCAGCACCGCTTCGGGAATCACCGCCGCCTGCCTGGCCGCCTTGGATTTCAGCAGGTCGAGCCGGGTTGCCTGGTCCGGGTGCGCCAGGCCCCAAACTGAACCGCCGACCAGGCGATCGGTGAGTTCCGGCAAAAAGACCTCGGCCAAACGCGGATGGCAATCGCAGCTGGCCACCACCGGCCGGCCGTCCGCCTGCAGCACATCGAAGGTGTGCAGAAACTCCTCCTGGGTCGCCCGCTTGCCGACCAGGAAGTTCAAATCGTCAATCAGCAGGGCGTCACATTCGCGGAAATGTTTGCGAAAACTGCCCAGTTTACCCAACCGCATGGCCGGCAAGAAGCGATTGGTGAATTCTTCGGCGGTCGTAAAGACCACGCGCCATTCCGGCAGGCGTTTGCGAAGGCCCGCGTAAATCCCCTCCAGCAGATGCGTCTTGCCGGTGCCCACGGGGCCGTGGAGCACGAGCGGATTGGGCCCCTGCGTCGGATCCTCGGCGGCACTGAGCGCGGCGGCGTGGGCGACGCGATTGCAGGGGCCGACGACAAAGGTATTGAGATGATGCCAGCGCCGTGTGCGCTGCTGGCTGTGCGCCGGCACCCGCGCTTTTGTCTCGCCTGGCCGCGGCAGTGCGGGCGTTTCTGGCTCGGCCAGGCGCTCCGCAGCTGTAGCGGGTTCGGCCGGTTGAGCCGCGGCATCTTCACGCCGCGCCGCCTGAAACAACTCAGGATCGATGGCAAAGGTGACATCCACGTGCCGCCCAGCGACGTCGCCGGCCGCGGCGCGGACTGCCTCCGCGTACTGTTTTTGCAACCACTCCTGGTAAAAGCGGTTGGGCACGCCGACGATCAGTTGGTCGCCCTCGCCTTGCCAGGTGAACTTCGTCCGATTCAAAAACCAAAGCTGAAAACGTGGCTCTCCTATGCGCTGCGCAATCGCTTGCTCCAGCGCTGCCACGACCATGCGGTCGCTGGTCGTCACTTACACCCTCCCGGCGCGCGGCTTCCCCGCGGCTATATTTTGGCTTGCTCGCTAGAGAGATAAAGCCCCAGGTCGGGAGGGAAAGCCCAGCCGGGACGGACTCGGAGGAGGGCAATTGTAGCGACGGTCCACGGGATGCCAACACGATTTCCGCGCCAATTCTTCACCGATTCCAGGCCGACCGCGCAACCGCTGGCGGATCGGCAAGTTAGTGATTTTCGAGCCCGGCGCACCGACGAAAATGACGCCGCCCACCCGTGGAAAACCTGTCAACGGTACGGCTCATACGGTCAGTCTGCCATAAGCCATCGCCACATACACTTCCCGGCGGTCAAATTCCTCAAACCCCAGGGCCTGGTACATCCGCCGCGCCGGCGTGTTGCGGGCATCCACCGTCAACAACACACGCTTCGCCCCAGTCTGCGTGTGCCATCGACAGCACTTTGCGGGTCAACGCCACTCCGAGGCCCCGCCCACGCGCCGATGGGACCAGGCCCACGTAAGCCAATTCCCAGGAAGACTCGTCCGCCGCGGGCACAGTGATGAGCACGCCCACCGGCCGATCTGTAACCCACGCAAGCCACCAGCGGTCGGGCCGCCAGCCCGGCATCGCCTGATAGCCAGCCACGATGTCGTCGTGCTCCGCAGGTCGTTCAGTTCGGGAAAGTCCAGCGTCTGTCCATACGTTTCCATCAAGGTGGCGCGAAACAGCGTTTGATTGCAGCTGACCCAGTCCTGGCAGCGTAGCTGGTTGGCGGACAGATCGGCGTCGTCGATCTCGGCGTGGTTCAAAAAGGGGTCAGGCACCTTTGCCGGAACGGCCCGAAGGGTGCTTCGCACAAAGGTGCCTGACCCCTTTTTGAACCACGCCTCACTCTCCAGTTCTTTTTGCCAGAACAGCAGAGTGGTGATGTGGCGGAAACCGTGCCGCTCGAGGGGTGCGGCGAAGGCCACGTCAGTGCTGTTGAGAACGGCCTGGATCAGTTTAGCGCCGGCCCGGCGCAGCCAGGCGACGGCAGCCTCGACCAGCATCTTCTGGACGACTTCGCGTCCGTCCTGGGGAACCGCCTGCGGAGGCCAAACCAATCCCGCGGCGCCGGGCAGCGATTGCGCCATGATGACTCCAAGGCAGTTGGCCCCATCACGGCAAACGAGCAATCCGCTAGTCGGCCAATCGCCCTTGGCGATGAGCGACAGGGCCCTCTGAAGGCTCGCTTCGCGATCCTCGTCGCCAAGGTGCTGAAAGAACAGACGCAGTGCCGGGCCGTGTTCCTCGGCCCGGGCCGATGACACTTGCAAGTTCAAACGTCTATCCTCGCTGACGCTTCGGGTTGGTATGCCGGCCGCCGTGGGATCGACGTGCGGGATTTAGCCGCCCATGCCTCTGCTGTTTTCCACCTCCACGGTCGCGGTCTTGCGATTGTAACGGATCGTCGTACCGGTCGTCCATTGCGGCTCACTGCCCTGGGCGCCGACTCGCCGTGCCACCCTGGCCAGGTTGCCCGGATTGCCTCGGAAGGTGATGATGTCCTGGACGTCGTCGAAGACCGCCGTATCGGCCTGGATGAAAAGCTCGGGGGTCCAGCACTGCACGCGCTGCTCGGCCTGCATGGATTGCGTTTGCACCGTTTTGGTCTTCCCCGTCGCGGGGTCGATTTTGGGCTTGTGGGTCACCGGGTCGATCTCGTTGTGGTCGTGGGTAAGCACGGTCAGCACCTCGCATTGAAGCACCATGCCGCCCTTGGGCAGTGGTTTGGTCGTATCCACCCCGACATCGAGCTTGTCGCCGGGAGCATAGACCACGAGGATGTTGCCCAGGAACTTCGACTTGCGGGTTTTTTCGTCGAGCTGCGTCGAATAGAGGCGATCCGCGAAGTCGATGTTCGTCCGCATCCATTCCTGCTGCTTGGCGGGTTCCTTGGCTTGCTTCGGCGCATTGGCCGGCGTGGAGCTTGCGCGTCTGAGTAGACCCGTCAGGAGCGCCTTGCGCACAATCGTCATGGTGCCCGGACCTCTGGCGTTGATATCGCTGGGGCTGTTAGGCTCGTCGGTATGCGTGTTCACCACGATCTGCTGAGCGACCAACTGCTTCTTGAAAGTGACTTCCTCCGTGCTGTCCTTGGGATCATCCCTGGCCACGACCGGACCGACGACGCCGTTGGCGATCAGCGTTTTAACCTTGGCCGGTTGGTCCTCCTTCTGGCCTTCCTTCAGGGAAACCGGCCGGTCCAGCTCCACTTGCAAACTCTGGCACTGCATCGTGCTGCCGTTCTGGTAAGCGACCACGTTGCCGTCGAAATGGGCGTAGACGCCGTCGAAAAGCATGCCGCGATTCCAGTGGATTGTCAGCACGCTTCCGGGTTTGGCCTCCTGGCCGCCTCCCAGGGCGGCGTTGCTCGGCATGCTCATGGCGCCGATGCCGGCGATATCGACGGTGTTGTCCGGCTGGCTGATGATGACTTCGTGCTTGCCCACCAGGTACATTTTGTCCAGTTGCACTTCCGCGTAAGCGACCTGCTCCTTTTTCTGGTCGGCGAAAACCGTGAGTGTGTCCCCCTCCTTGAAATGCTTGACCATTATCGTTTCACCAATGATGTCCACGCCCTTGTCGCCGGGCTTGGCCCCGTTCTGGTGAACGTGGGCGTTGCCCACGGCCACGAATTTGTCCAGGTCGTTGGTCTCCGTGATCGTCCCGTCGGGTTGAATGATGCCGCCACGGACGACGTCCGCGGAGACGTCCTTCGCCCAGACGTCGATGGGCGGTTTGGGTTGCTCTTTAGGTCCATCCTTTGCCGGGGGCCCGGAGGGCAAGGGCGGAGCGGGGGGCTGCGGGCCGGCAACGCCAGCTGTGAGGGGTTGCTGGGCCGAGGCCGAGCCGCCGGGGGGCAGAGGCCCCGGCCTGCCGGTGGGCGGTTGCTGACTTGGCGAAATGCTTTTGGAGGCCCCCTGTCCCGGCTGCAGCGCCGCAAGGGGAACGGGCGCAACGTCCGTGAAGCGCACGATCAGATGAAGGCAGTCGGGTTTATCCTGGATGCGGAATTGAGAGCCGTCGAGCCGCACGCGGTCGAAGGCCTCCAGCTTTATCGGTTTTTGCCGGGGGCTGTCATCGGCGGCGGCCGCGGCACCCGGTTTGGCGTCGACGGCCTTGGGAGGCGCGTCGGTGGGGGCCAACCACAATTTCAAGATTTGACCGTAGAGTTTTTGACCCGTCTTGATCTGGCCGTCCTTGTCCCTGGTGTCGTCTTCGATGAACGCCGCGTCTTCGGTCAGAATCAGCAAGTCCAGGTCGCGTTCACCGTCTTTATATTTGGTCTTGGCGAGCTTGGTTTGGGTGAGCTGCCCCTTGAAGATGGCATGCGAATGGTAACTGTCGGTCTTCTTGTCGTAAAGATCGATCTTGCCCGGGCCCTGGGCGAACATGTGTTGGTTGGCGCCGTTGCTGTCGGCGCCCACCAAGACCATCTCGAGCGTCAAAATGCGATTGCCGTCCTTGCAGCCGTCGAGCGGAATGGTCGGGGTGCCGCGCAGCACCGTGCGAGCGCCGCGGTCTTTCGTGGGACATTGGTAATCCAGTATCTGGCATTCACAGTGCATTTTTTGACTGTCCATCGCCACCGTCACGGTTTCGCCTGGACGCGCCGTGGCCAGGGCGCTTTCGATTTCCCGACCGTTTTCGGCCGGGGCGTCGGCATCGGCGTCGGCCTTGCCGGCGGGGGCCTTGGGGGCAGGCTTCTTGTCCGCGGCCTTGGCAGCAGGCTCGCTCTTCTTGAACTTCAGGGTCAATATGTTGCACACCAGCTGGTCGACCCTGATGTCCAGGGATTGCTTACTCTCTTCGCTCAGCAGCCGCCGCTCCACGGTGACCCTGTGGGTCGACTTTTCGTCCGGCGGGCTGCTGAAGCGGGCGATGTCCTTGGGCACTTCGTAGACGAACGGGCCTTCCGTCTTGATCTTGACGTGCGATTTATCCGCCGCCGGCTGGTTGGCGGTTTGCTGCGGAGGTTTGCTGCCGTCGGTCATGAATCCCGAGTTGCCGTCGGGGTAAAGGTCCATTTCCACTCTCTGCTTGAGCACGATTTGCTCGACGCCGTTGAAATCGCTGCTGGCATTGGGGTTGTGGGACTTTTTCTTATCCTCCGGCTGCTCCTTGGCAAGCAGCATGTCCATGCCCAGCCCCGTGATTTTGGTCGGATGCGGCTGGGTTTTCTTGTCCAGCAATTGCACCCACTGCTCCGTCCAGATCCTGCCGGTGGGCTCATCGTAAAAGAGCTTGCCCTGCTTCCTTCCGAATTCATCGCCGATGATCACTTCCAGATCGTCCGAAGTCTTTTGCGTTTTCTGATTGTTGATAATGGTAATGTCGCCCACCAGCTCCGCGCCCAGGATTTTGCTGTTGGTGCATTCGGTGATGTTCTGGATCGGCTTGTCAAAGCGCAGGAATGCCGTGTCGCTGGAGATGGTGGAGATCTCAGGCCAATGGCCGGGAAGGGCGCGCTTGAAGATGGCGACGCTGAACTTGGTCAGCTTGACGCGTCCGTCGGGCTCGTCGCAGAAAGCCTTGTCGGCGGCAATGACCATGTCCTTCTTGCGGACTTCAATTTGCAGGTCTTGCTTGTACTGCGGACAGCCGGGGCCGAAGGCTTGAATCAGCTTCTTTTGAATATCACTGGTTTCGGGTGGCGGATCGTCTATTATTATGCCACCCGGATCAAACTCCGCGGGCAACGGCGGCATGCCGTCGATCCGGCCCAGGAAGAAGGCGTAGACCGCGTAAGCGGCGAAAAACACCACCAGGCCGGCGCTGAGCAACAGGACTCGTTTGGGGGTCCACACAACTCGTTCCTCTAGCCTGTTCCAAGTAGGTCCCGCCTGCCGGGCGGGACCTGGCGCATCTATCGCTAGGACAGGTCCCGCCCGGCAGGCGGGACCTACTGCCACCTGTAGGTCCGGCTTGCCGAGCCGGACCTGAACCGCTTCAACGTCCGACAGGTCCCGCCCGGCAGGCGGGACCTACTGCCACCTGTAGGTCCGGCTTGCCGAGCCGGACCTGAACCGCTTCAACGTCCGACAGGTCCCGCCCGGCAGGCGGGACCTACTGCCACCTGTAGGTCCGGCTTGCCGAGCCGGACCTGAACCGCTTCAACGTCCGACAGGTCCCGCCCGGCAGGCGGGACCTACTGCCACGTTCCCTGGCAGCGCATTACCAGCTCGATCACTTCACGCGCCGCGCCCTCGCCGCCCTTGGCCCTGGTGACATAATGGGCCGCCTGGCGAACTTCCACACAACCGTCGGCGACCGCCGCCGCGAGTCCAACCGCCCGCAGCACCGGCCTGTCAGGCAGGTCGTCGCCGACGGCGGCAACCTGTTCCGCATGCAGGCCCGTCGCGGCCAGGATCGACTGCAGCGCCGCGAATTTGTCGGCGGCGCCCTGGACCACGAAGTCGATCGCCAGCTCGCCGGCCCTCCGTGTCACCGCCGGGGAATGCCGCCCCGTGATGATGGCCGCGCGTTTGCCCGCGTCCCGCCAGTATTTCAGTCCCGAGCCGTCGCGGACATGGAAGGCCTTGATCTCCACATCCGACTCGGCGTAAATAATGCCGCCATCCGTCAGCACGCCGTCGACGTCGAGGACGAGCAGCTCGACGCGGGCGCAGCGCTCAGCCAGCGTTGGCATACGGGACTTCTTCCTCGGCACTTTCCGCCGGCACCAGGCCGATCAAATCGGTGATGTCCACCAAACCCGCCGGCCGGCCGTCGCCATCCACCACGGGCAGCTCACTGATCTTGCGCCGGCGCAGGATGTCGACCGCGTCGATGACCCGCGTGCCGAGCGGCACCGTGATCGGCGCCGGCGTCATCACCTCGCGAATGGGCCGATCCAGGGCCTCATCGCGGCGCTGCTCGAACAGCCGGGCCAGGTCGCTGTCGGTGAACAGCCCGCACAGACGGCCCGCGTCATCGACCAGCATGACCGCGCCGGTCCGCCGGCCGCGCCGCCGCCCCTGGCTGAACACCTCGCGCACCAAAGCATCCTGCGACGCCAGCCGCATTTCGTCGCCCTGGCGCATGACGGCTTCGACCTTGACCAGCTTGCGGCCCAGGCTGCCGGCCGGGTGAAAGCGGGCAAAGTCCTCGTGCGTGAATTCGCGCAACCTGGTCAGCACGAACGCCAGGGCGTCGCCGACGGCGATCATGGCCGTGGTGCTGGTGCTGGGCGCCAGCCCGAGCGGACAGACCTCTTCCAGCGGTCCCAGCACAATAGCCACGTCGGCCTTGGCGGCCAGTGTGCTGTGCGCCATGCTGGTCAGGCCGATAATGGCGGTGGCCATCTGCCGCAGTGGGCCGAGCAAACGCACGATCTCCTCGCTCTCGCCGCTGTGCGAAAGGGCCAGCACCACGTCGTTGGGATGGACCATGCCGAGGTCGCCGTGAACGGCGCGGGTGGCGTCGAGCACATAGGCGCGTGTGCCGGTCGAGTTGAGCGTGCCGGCGATTTTTTGGCCGATGTCCGCCGATTTCCCCGTGCCGGTGACGGCAACCCGCCCAGCACAGTGCCGCATCAGCTCCACGGCCGCGAGGAATGCCCCGTCTAGCCTATCGGCGACCATTTCGAGCGCGGCAGCTTCAGCGCGGACAATCTCCTTGGCGTAGGCGAGCTGGTCGCCCGGTTGGGTCAAAGGAGGACTGTCGAGGAGTTTGAGGGTCATGAAGGCCGTCCTTGGCGTTGCCGGGATTTCCCAAAACCCCCAGCTTTACTGCTAGCGCGGGCGCATCGTGCGCCGCACCGACTATAGCGGCCGTGGCGGGAAAAGCAACCGCATCGCGGCGCTTCTAGTATCGGCAGATTACCTGTGTTGACTGTTGTGCCTGATTCAGCATGTTGGCCTTTGACCCGCCGCGGCCTTGACGACCGGACATCTCCTCACGCCAGGGCTATGTTTCAGCCCAAAGGTTCTGCAAAATAGGTCCTGTCTGGTAATAAGGCGTAAATGGCAACCAGCTCAAGTCTGGCTTGAACGCCTGGGACGGCGGCTTGGAGCCTGCCACCTTTTTTCTTGTCCTTGTCGGCGTCTTTGCCTTTGTCCTTGTCGGCGTCCTTGCCTTTGTCCTTGCTTTTATCTTTGTCCACGTCCGAGTCCTTGTCGGCGTCTTTCCCTTTACCTTTGTCGGCGTCCTTGCCTTTGTCCTTGTCCTTGCCTTTGTCGGCGTCTTTATCCTTGCCCTTATCAGGCGTGGCGCTCTCCTCGATCTTCGTCCCCAGCGGCGGCGCCACTTCAAACTCGCGTGCGTCGCCGATGTTCTTCAGCTCGCCCTTGACGCTTTTGGCCAGGGCAACCTTAAACTTGCCCGGCTTCACCAACTCCATGCCCTTGCCCTCGAAACGCAGATCCCAGACCACGCGATGGAATCCCGCCGTCGCCGGGCCGGCGATGTCGCGCAGTTTCTTGCCCTCCGCGTCGGTCACCGTGAGCACCATGCCCGTTCCAGCTGCAAGGTCATCGCGCACGTGATAGGTGATCAAGGCCCCAAATGGCGGGTTGGGCATCTCGGAATGATCCTTGGACGGTTGCACCGTTTTCTCCTCATAGACAAACGTCTTGCGCGGCGCGAACAGCGCGGCTTCCTTGGCCATCACCTCCGGCGTGGCCTGGCGCAAGGGCGTCATGTCGTCGAAGATAAACAGGCCGCGGCCGAAGGTGCCGCAGACCAGATCGGACTCGCGTTTGTGGATCAGCATGTCGCGGAACGAGCAGATCGGCACGCCGCCCTTGAGCTGCACCCAGTGCTTGCCGGCGTCCAGCGTGAAGAAGATGCCGAACTCGGTGCCGGCGAAAAGCAGGTTCCTGTTGATGGGATCTTCCGCCAATGTCCAGACGAAATGATTGGTGGGCAAGTCGCCGGCGATCGACGACCAGGTCTTGCCGCGGTCGGTGCTTTTTACCACATAGGGCCGGAAATCGCCAGCCTCGTAGTTGATGAACGAGGCGTAGACCGTGTCGACGTCGTGGTGCGACGGGCAAAGGTCGCTCACCGTGGCGAAGATCGGCACGCCGGGGAAGCGGTCGATCTTGCGCCAGCTTTCGCCGCCATCGTCGGTGATGGAGACCACGCCGTCGTTGGTGCCGACGAAAATGAGCCCTTCCTTGATCGGCGATTCCTCCAGGGCGTTGCAGACGCTGATATCGGTGGTCGATTGGTTCTTGGCGGGCGTGCCGGCAGGCCAGATCTTGCCCATGATGGGGATAAGATTGGCGTTGAGCTTGCGCGTCAGATCGGGACTGATCGCCTTCCAGGCATCGCCGCGGTTGTCGCTGCGGAACAGGACATTGGCGGCAAAATAGAGGCGCGAGGGCGAATGCGGGCTGATGATGAAGGGGCTATCCCAGTTCCAGTGGACGCCGCCGCCCATGCCACCCTTGCCGCCGCCGCCGCCGCCTTTGCCGCCGGCCTTGGGAGTGATGCCTTTTTTGTTGCGGGAGAGGGCGCCGAATTGCGACATGGTGTAGATGATCTTCGGATCGGTGGGATCGACCTGTCCCTGGAAGCCGTCGCCGCCGCCGACTTTCCGCCAATCGGAAGACCGGATGCCGATTTTGTTCATCGTCCGCGACGGGCCGCCCTGCGAGCCGTTGTCCTGGGTGCCGCCGTAGACGTTGTAAAACGGCACAGCGTAGTCGACGCACATGCGATAGAACTGCGAGACCGCCACGGCCGGGAAATGCCGCCAGGTCTTCATGCCGTCCTTGGTCTCGTAAAGGCCGCCGTCGTTGCCGAGCAAGACGTGGTTGGCGTCCTTGGGATCGAAAGCCATGGCGTGATGATCGACGTGAACTCCCTTGCCGAGCGGGGCATTCTTGAAGGTCTTGCCGCCGTCTTCGGTCATTTGCAGGTTGGTCTGGGTGATGAAGACACGTTCAGGCTTGTGAGGGTCAGGATAAATGTCGCCGTAATAGAGATTGGCGGCAGGCGCGCTGGTGTTGGTGCGTTTCCACGTTTTGCCCTGGTCATCGCTCCTGAAGAAGCCGCTTTCGCCGCCGGCCGCGGTGATCTGGGCATAGAGGACGTTGGAATCCTGCGGCGACATGGCCAGGGCGATTCGGCCCATGTCGGCCTTGGGAAGACCCACGGTGAGCTTGTCCCAGGTGACGCCGCCGTCTTCGGTTTTGTAAATGGCGCACTCCGGCCCGCCGCCGATGGCCACGCCGGTGTGGCGGCGGCGCTGGAAAGCGGCGGCAATGAGGACGTCGGGATTGCGCGGGTCCATGACCATGTCGGTAATGCCGGTGTTTTCGCTGATTTGCAGCATCCACTCCCACGTCTTGCCGCCGTTGATGGTTTTGAACACGCCCCGATCACCGCCGGAGGACCACAGCGGCCCCTGAGCGGCGACATAGACGACGTCGGTATTGCGCGGGTCGATGCGAATGCGGGCGATGTGCTCGGAGCGGGTCAGCCCCATGTTGGTCCAGGTCCTGCCGCCGTCGGCGCTGCGATAGACGCCGTCGCCGTAGTCGACGCTGCGCTGCGACTGCTGTTCGCCCGTGCCCAGCCAAACGACCAGGGGATTGACGGGATCGACGGCGACGGAGCCCATGCAGAAAGAGCCGATGTCATCGGTGACGCACTTGAAGCTGGTGCCGCCGTTGGTGGTTTTCCAAAGGCCGCCGGCCGCCGCGGCGACGTACCAGACGTTGCTGTCGGTCGGATCGAAGGTGATGGCGGCGATACGGCCCGAGGTCAGCGTGGGGCCGATGCAGCGAAAGGCCAGCTCATTGCAGGCCTGGCTGGTGAGCGGAGCGGCGGCGCTCGGCCCGGCAAGCGCGGCGCTTTGGCCAGCAGCCAGGCCGCCGGAGTCGGCGGAGGCCAGCACGAGTGGTATGGCGGAACAAACGGCGAACAGAGCAAGACGGAGCAGCTTCATCGAGGTATTCCTTGTGTCACTGTTGCAAAGATTGCCGCATTTGCGGTTGCACCCTACGCCGGAGCAAATGCGGCTCTTAGGGGCGAAGGTACTGTGTCCGATGGGTGAATGCAAGGAATTTCTGCTTGAAAATTACGCCAGTTAGGGTGTACAAAGGACTCCATGGAGGACTACCATGCCAACACCGACAACGCCGAATGCGGTTACACCTTTACCCCCTGCCGTCACTGCGCCCTCCGTGCCACCCCTGGAAAACGGCGATGAAATGACGCGGGACGAGTTTGAGCGCCGCTACGCCGCCATGCCGCACATCAAGAAAGCGGAGCTGATCGAAGGAGTTGTTTACATGCCTTCTCCTGTGCGCGCGAAATCACACTCCCACCCCCATGCGGACCTCATCATCGTGCAAGGGAACTACATGGACGCGACGCCGGGCGTTTTTCTTGGGATTGACTCGACAATCCGGTTGGATATGGGAAACGAACCCCAGCCCGACGCGGTGCTGTACATCGATCCTGCCAAAGGCGGCCAATGCGTGTGGACGGACGATTATATCACCAACGGACCGGAGTTGATTTCCGAAATCTCGTCCACCACGGTGAGCCGCGATCTTGGCCAAAAGTTCCACGTTTACCGACGCAATGGCGTGCGCGAGTATATTGTCTGGCGGGTTGGTGATCTCGCTCTGGATTGGTTTATTCGGCGCGGTGAGCAATTCGACCGCCTGATGGCCGGGGCCGATGGGATAATTCGCAGCGAGGTTTTCCCCGGTCTGTGGCTCGATGGCGCGGCACTCGTGGCTCGGGATCGCGTGCGCGTCCGGCAGGTTCTGCAGATGGGGCTCGATAGCCCGGAGCACGCGGAGTTTGTGAAGAAATTGTCAGGGTCAAAATGACACGGCGTCTGATGCGTAAGCTATCTGGACATATTCAAGGAATGAATGCACGTGAGAGGGGAGAACGACCATGCCAGCACCGACAACGCCGATATCGATCAATGCGGTTCCGGCCTTACCCCCCGCCCCTGCGCCCTCCATACCACCCCTGGAGAACGGCGATGAAATGACGCGCGACGAATTCGAGCGCCGCTATACGGCGATGCCGCACATCAAGAAAGCAGAGCTGATCGAAGGAGTTGTTTACATGCCTTCTCCCGTGCGCGCGGAAACTCATGGCGACCAGCATGCTGATCTCATTATGGTCCAGGCAAATTACAAGGTCGCCACGCCGGGCGTTCGTCTATCTGATGGTGCAACTGTCCGGCTGGATACGAACAACGAATTCCAGCCTGACGCGGTCTTGTACATCGATCCGGCCAAAGGCGGCCAGTGCTTGTTTACGGACGGTTATATCACCAACGGCCCAGAGATGGTTTCTGAAATCTCGTCCACCACGGTGAGCCGCGATCTTGGTCGCAAGTTCCATGTTTATCGCCGCAACGGCGTGCGTGAGTATGTCGTCTGGCGGGTTCGAGATCGCGCTCTGGATTGGTTTATTCTGCATGGCGAGCAATTCGACCGGCTGATGCCTGGGGCCGACGGGGTTTTTCGAAGCGAGGTTTTCCCAGGCTTATGGCTTGATGGTGGGGCATTAATAACGCAGGATTACGTGCGCGTGCAACAGGTGCTGCAGATGGGGCTCAACAGCCCGGAGCACGCGGAGTTTGTCAAGAAATTGTCTGCACAAAAATGACGCTCGAAGAGTCCATCATTATTGCCGCTTTCGCTACCATGTGCGGGCATGGCCCAAATCTCTATCCTGGCTGCTGACGCCGCTGCTAGGCGTTGTCTTCAGGCGCGATACACGGAATCGACTGCAAGCGTTGAAAAAGGCGGGTGAATTTTGCCAAGCGTCGCGCGGCCCTTCGGGCCGCGGCTAAACGTCCGCTACTTGATTTGATGGAGGAGCCAATGCCATGACGGTAAAAAACACGAGTGCTCCCGCTGCCCTGTTGCTCGTGAGCGCTTTGCTTGCGTGCCCGGCTCCCGTTCTTGGTCAATCACCCACCGCCAAACCGCCCGCAATTCGCACCGACTTCCTCGGCGACCCCCTCCCGCACCTGGCATTGTTCCGCATCGGCACCGCCCGCCTGAAACACGAAGGCATTGTCGGCGGCTTGGCGGTCTCCGGCGATGGACGCTTGTTGGCCTCGTCCAGCAATCATGTCGTGCGGGTCTGGGACGCCCGGGACGGCAAACCGCTGCATGAATTCGAGCTGCCGAACTGGGGACCCTGGGCGCTGGCTTTCTCTGCCGACAACAAGGAATTGGCGGCCGCTTCGCATGGCGTCTGGGATGGAATCCATCGCTGGGACATCGCAACAGGCCGGAAACTGCAGAACAGCCACTACGCGCCGGTGTTGGACGCGGTCAATGGCGTCGCCTTGAGCTGCGGGCCCGGCGGAAAGCACATCGTCGCTGAAACCAGGGGACAGGCCATTTTCGTCCATACCCCTGCAACGCCGTCGGCCGAACACAACCTATCGGGCCTTGCCGGGCGGGTGATGTGCGTCGCTCTCACGCGGGATGGCAAAACGTTGGTGTCTCTTGGTATCGAAGGCACCATTCGATGCTGGAGCACCGCCGACGGCAAGGAAACCGCCAAACTGCCGGCGCCGGAAATGAAAACCCACGGCCTCGCCGGCAACACCGCCGCCATCGCTGTTGCCCCGGAATGCAAAACCCTGGCCGTCTCCTTGCCGGACGCTTCGGTACGGCTTCTCGATCCGGCCGGCCGGGAGCTGCGCATGCTCGCGTTTCCCAAGCAGGTTCCAGCCTTGACCTTTTCGGCGGATGGCAAGCTTTTGTTCACTTGCTGCTCGACGATTCAGTCATGGAACGTGGACACCGGCGAGGAAATCCCCATTGTCAGCCAACCCAGAAACCCCATCCGAGCACTGGCGCTTTCTCCAGACGGCACAACCATCGCCTGCGCCGACGACCAGGAAACGCTGCGGTTGGTGGCAACGGCCACCGGCAAGATCCAATTCGCGGCCAAAATTCCCTCAAGCGGCGGCATCGCCTTCGCGGCGGACAACAAGCACTTTGCCACGGCAGGCTCGGACAAGCCGATCAGCCTGTGGGAGTTCGCGAAACTCCGAGGCGCGGCGAAATCAGGCGCGCCGGCAGCCGTTGTTGCCTGCAAGGACAGCGTGAAAGCCTTGGCGTTTTCGCCCGACAGCAAGCGGATCGCGACGGCGGAATTTGGCTGCGTTTGCCGCATTTATGATGGTGCCTCGGGAAAGCTGCTGGTCACCGTCAACCCGCCGGGCCACACGGTGTTCGATGTCGCCTTTTCTCCGGACGGGAAATTTCTCGCCTCGATGGGTGTGCAAGCGCAGCGCCCGCGGTGGCGGCCATGCGGCGGGAATCGACACAGGTTGTACGCCTTTGGGATTCAGTTACCGGGACGGAAAAGCTCATTGGCGAGGAGCTGCGCCTGACGGCCCACACCGTCGTCTTTCATCCGGGCGGCACGGCGCTGGCGGCCCTGCATTTGCCCAGTGCGGCCGTCGATAATTTCTTGCCCGCCAACGCCTTTATGGCTGGTCAGGTCCCGGTGGAGGAGCGGATCGAGACGATTCGCTTTTGGGACATTGCGTCGGCGCGTCAGACGTGGCGCATGGAAGATCCCGTGCAGCGGACCATTGCGCAAGTTGGCAACAGCGTCATCGTCGGCCGCGGCCATCAGGAGCCTGCCGCCTTTTCGCGGGACGGCCGCCTGTTCGCGACCACGGGAGCCGGCGGCATCGTCCTTTATGAAACCGCCTCGGGCCGGCCGCGTGCGCGGCTCATGGGACACTTCCAGGACATCACCGGCCTGGCCTTCACTCCCGATGGGAAAACGCTGGTGTCCGCCAGCAGCGATGCCACCATTTTGATCTGGGACGTTACCGGACTGAGAACCACCGGGAAACTCGAAGGCAACGCTGACGAACTTTGGAAGTTGCTGGCCAGCACGGACCCTGAACTGGCCGGGCAAGCGGTTTGGGCAATGGTTGCCGCGTCCACACCGTCGCTCAAGCTGCTGGGCGAGCGCTTGAAACCCGTGGTGGCCAGCAAAGAGCTCCTTCAGAAACTGATTGTCGACCTGGACGATCAGAAATTTGCCGTCCGCGACAAGGCGACGCGTGAGTTGGCGTATTTGGGTACGGCGGCCGAGGATGCCCTGAAGAAAAAGCTCCAGGATCGGCCGACTCTGGAAATGTTGCGCCGCATTGAAAAGCTGCTGGCGGAAATAAAGTCGATCCCACCGCCACCGGAGCAACTGCGGTTGATCCGCGCCGTGGAAGTCCTGGAACGGATTGGCACCGCCGAGGCCGGCGAATGCTTGCGCCGCTTGGCCGGCGGCAATGACGATGCGTACTTGACGATTCACGCCAAGGAAGCATTGCAGCGACTTTTCAGCCGCGACGCAGAGCAGCGGAGCGCGCTAGCCGGCCAAGGCTAACCTGCTCCGCTGCGCGTCGCGGCTAAACTTCATTTCTTTAGCAAGTCCCCCATTTCCCGGTCAAGCTGGTTGATGTTTTGCTGCAGCTGCTCGCGCCGCTGCCGCATTTCTTCGAGCCTGCCGGCTTGATCCACCAGGACAGCATTGTCCTTGCCGACCTTGATGAACTCGCCGCCGGTGATCCGAGCCACCATGGTGCGCAGGGCTGCGGCCAGCTGCGGGTCGGCGTGCGTTTCCTCGATCAATTTCGGCGTTAGCCGCGTTTGCGGTGCCGGCATTTCGTCCTTGGCCAGGCCAACCAGGGCTCGCCTGGAGGCGTCCTTGAGCAAAGCGTCGTTTTGAACGGCCGTAAGCGGCACATAAAAGCCGTCGCTGGGATCGACGCCCCAGGTCTTTTCGCCGGGCCGTTTCTGGATATTGCGGCCGCTGGGAAGATAGTGATAGGCGGTGGTGAATTTGAGAGCGCCGCCGCCGTCGAGCTTCATCACCATTTGCACCGACCCTTTTCCGAAGGAGCGGCTGCCCAGCAAGACGGCCCGCTCATTGTCGCGCAGCGCCCCCGAGACAATTTCCGCGGCCGAAGCGGTCTGGTCGTTCACCAGCACCAAAAGCGGTAAATCGGCAAAGTCGCCTTTGCCCTCGGCCTTGAAGGAATGCTCTTCCTTGCCAGGAGCGCGCGTGGTGACGATTACACCCTTGCTGAGAAACAGCTTGCAGACTTCCACGGCCTGATCCAGCAAGCCGCCGGGGCAAAAGCGCAGGTCCAATATCAATCCCTTGAGGCCTTGCTTTTGCGCCTCCTCAACGGCCTGGCGCACCTCGGCGGCCGTGCGCGCGGTGAACTGGTGGATGCGCACGTAACCTACCTTGTAATCCGTTTCGAGCAGCCATTGCCAGCGTCCGTCGGCGCCGCGCAGAAAGCCGCCGGTGCTGGGCATGCGAATCTCGGCTCGGGGAACGGCCAGCTCAGCCACCGCCCCCTCGGGATGGACAACCTTCAGCTTCACGACCGACCCCGGTTTGCCGCGGATCAGCTTTACCGCCTCGACCACGGCCATGCCGCGGGTCGATTTGCCGTCGATGGCCTCGATGAGGTCCCCCGGCCTCAGCCCCGCCTTGTGGCCGGTCGAGCCGTCGAGCGGCGTGGCCACCGTCAAGCCCTGGTCCATGGACTGAATTTGCACGCCAATGCCGGTGAGGGCTCCTTGAATTTGACTATCGAATTTCTCGAGTTCATCCGCGGGAATGTAGGCGGTGTAGGGATCGTTGAGACCGCTCAGCAGCCCGTTGATGGCGCTATCCACCAGCACCTTGTCATTCACGGGCGTGACGTAGTGTTTTGCCAGTTGTTGCTGGACCTCGGCGAGTCTCTTGAGCAGAGCGCCATCCTTGTCGCCGGGCGGCTGCTGGGCTTCGTCCTTGGCCTGGGCAGCCGTCAAAGTCGCCGCCGACGGCGATAAGACCACAGCGCCCAGGGCCACCGCGAGGGTCACGGCGATGGCCACGGTTCCAAGCAGCGTCCGCCGCCGGACCGGTTGATGTCGGCGGCCGGCGTCCAGCAAGTGGACCAGGCGGTGGCGGAGTCGTGTTGCGCGGCTGATGCCGAGGGCGACCGGCGTGATCCAAAAACTCGTCGATAAGCCGGCGGTGACCGCCAGTAAATGCTCGGCATAATCGGGCGCGTTGGCGCCGCTTTGCAGCACTAGGTCGTCGCAGGCATGCTCCTGCTCAATCCGTAGTTGCCGCACCGCCAACCAGGCCAGGGGATGCCACCAGTATAGGCCGCGCACAAGATGCCCCAGCATTTGCACCAGGCAGTCGTTGCGGGCGACATGGCTCAGTTCGTGAATCAAAACCATGCGCAGTCGGTTTGGCGACCAGGTATGGGCCGTTTCCGGCAGCAGGACCACGGGATGCCGCACGCCCCAGGTCATGGGAATGGCGCGTTTGGAACTCAGCAGTAAACTGATGGGCCGGCGAATTCCCAGATCGCTAGCCGTCTGGGCAAGCATATCGCACAGAGGACCGGAATCAACGCGCTGGCAATGTCGCGTCAGCCGCAACAAACTCAAGCAACCGCCAATCAGCCAGGCAAGCGCCGCGAGGAATCCCGCGAGCCAGACATAACCGATCAACGATGCCAAGGATGCCGTTGGCACAGGTGATCGAGCAATTATCGGAATGTCGTCTATTGCCGGCGGGGTGGGCAACGTCGTGGCGCGGCTGGCTACAAGATCCGGGGTTGGATCCGCTTTGTCGGCCTGGGGCGCCGCGGCCGGCCGTGCTGGTTGTTCGCTCAAGACGACGGCCGCACCTTCCGGCGTGGCGCGTCCCGGCAGAGCGGCCCAGCGCGGCCCAGGCACATCAAATGCCAATTGCCACGCGGGCAAGGCGGCGCCAACCATGGGGACAAACAACAGCACTCCAAGGGTTGACGCCCAGAGCAAGTGCCTTGCGCCGCGGAAGCCCGGCGCATGGCCATCGCCAGGATCAACGCGAGCACCAGCACCATGGTGGCCTTGACGGCAGTGTCGATAAACAGCGGCATGGTCAACATAATCACTTTCCTTTCTTGCGTGCTTGACGAATAAGTTCGGCCAGGCGATCCAACTCTTCAGCGGACAACTGTGCCGTGGAGTCCCCGAGGCGGGCAGCCACGGCTTTTTCCAGGGAACCTTCAAAAAACGTTTCCAGTACCCGGCGAAAAGCCGAGCGAGCCGCCTGATGTCGCGGCTGGGTCGGCGCGAACACAAAAGCCAACCCTTCTTGCTTGTGCTGCAGATGGCCTTTTTCCTCGAGAATGCGGAGCAGCGTGCGCACCGCCGTCTTGCTCGGAGGATCGGCCAACTCGGCGTGCACCTCGACGGCGGTGGCCTGGCCGCGGCGGTAAATGATCTCCATGATTTGCCGCTCGCGGCGGCTGAGCGGATCGGCGGAACGACCCATGACCTTTGGCCCTCCTAAGCGCCTATCCGAAAAAGGGGTCAGGCACCGTTGTGCGAAGCACCCTCCGGGCCGTTCCGGCAACGGTGCCTGACCCCTTTTTCGGATAGGCTCTAAGAATCGGCTTCCCGACGTGGGATGCCAATGACCGACGTGCCAAATGTTTAACAGGAAGAGATGGGTGCTGTCAACAGCAATGTGCTAAAAAATTGGCATGTCGGTGTGCCATTGACACGGGGCCGCGACTGCGCTACGGTTGGTTGCTAGGCGGCCAATTTCATCCGCGCGAGCCGCCCCACAGAAATGAGTGATGCACGTGCTGGCTATCGCAACGCTTAGCGCCTTGGCCATAGGTCTGGTCATTGTCGGCCGCCCGCCGCGCGGCGTTTACCGCACTGTTCCCGCGGAAATTGAGCGCATGCCTTCGGGCATCCCCTTCATCGTCGGCAACGAAATGGCCGAGCGTTTCGCCTTCTACGGCATGAAGGGTGTGCTGGTGGTTTTCATGACCCATTATTTGCTAGGGGCGGACGGCGAGCCGGCGCCGATGGGCGAGGAGGAGGCCAAGTCGGTTTACCACCTTTTTTCCGCCGCCGCCTTTTTCACGCCGGTGTTTGGCGCCGTGCTGGCCGACTGGCTGTTTGGTAAATACCGCTTGATCCTTGGCCTGTCGGTGGTCTATTGCGCCGGCAACCTGGTACTGGCTTATGACCAAACTCGCACCGGATTGCTCGTCGGCCTGACCCTCATCGCCGTGGCGTCGGGCGGCATCAAGCCTTTGTGCACAGCCCACGTCGCCGACCAGTTCGGCCTGACGAATCAGCGGCTGTTCCCCATCGCCATGAAGTGTTTTTACGCGGCGATCAACGCCGGGGCGCTGGCGTCGGTGATCGTGACGCCGTTGCTGCTCGAACATGTCAGCAGCCAGGTTACCTTCGCGGTGCCCGCCGTGCTGATGTTCGTGGCCACCGTGGTTTTCTGGCTGGGCCGGAATCGATTTGTGCACGCTCCGCCGACCGGGCGAGACGTCATCCTCACCTTGGAGCGCGAAGGCCCCGCCCTGGTGCGCCGGCTGCTGCCCGCGCTGCTGATGGCGGTGATCTTCTTCGCCTGTTTCGAGCAGCAAGGCAGCGCGTTTGTTTTGCAGGCGCAGAAGATGGACACCGTCATCTTTGGCATAAAGGTGCTGCCGGCTCAGCTGCAAGCGGTGAACCCATTATGCACGTTGATAATGATCCCGCTGGTGGCCGGCGTGATTTATCCCCTCGCGGGTCGTTTCGTCAACGTCACGCCCCTTGGCAAGGCCTGCGCCGGCTGCGTGCTCATGGTTATCTGCTTTCTGATATTGGCTTACGTGCAGCACCTGATCGATCTGGGCGAGCGGCCGCATGTCACTTACCACCTGGTGGTCTACCTCATCATTACCGCGGCCGAGGTGATGTTCCTGGTGACGCTGATGGAATACTCTTGCCAGAAAGCGCGGCGGCTGCGGTCGTTGGCGATGTCGGCGTTTTTGCTGTCGCTCTCGGCGGGTAACTTGTTCACGGCGGCGGTGAATTTCGTGATCATTCGGCCGGACGACACCAGCCGGCTGGAAGGGCCGGATTATTTTTTGTTTTTCAGTGCGCTGATGGCGGTGACGGCGGTGGGGTTTGGGTGGCTGGCGTGGATTGATCGCGGGCAGGAGGTGGGCCGCAGTGATCCAGATCCGTTGCAGTGACGACATTGCCCGGCTATGATTAACCCAGAAGTGTTTCGTGCATTAGCTGAGGTACGTTGCGTGGATTGGCATCGCCTATTCGGGTTAATACTGACGGACTTCTTCACCGATTTGCCTTTCGTCGTGGAACTGGAAAGGGATCTGGCGCTGAAAAAGCAGTTCCTTGATGTGGTGATTCTGCGTCGCGGTCCTGGTTCATTCGCCGGGCGTTTGCCCGACGGTCTGGACAACCTGGCAGCGCACAACTTGATCACCTTCAAGTCGCTCCACGAGGCGCGTAGATGATTGGGCCTTGAAGGAATTGACAGGACATTATGTCAATTACCGCAAGCAGTGCACGCCGCGCGGTCAGGCTTTGTTGCCCGAAGCGGAATTCCGCATGTATGCTGTGTGCAGCCGTTATCCGGAAAAACTGGCCAGCAGCGTGAAGCTGGAGACCGTGCAGCGGGGTGTATACCTGTGCGAGCGCGGCAGCGATCAAATTCGGATCGTTGTGGCTGGTGAAGTACCCGATGAGCCGCACAACGCGTTGTTGAACTTGTTTAGTGCGTCGGCGGAAAGAGCAAGCTACGGCGCCGCTCACTACCAACAGCGCTCGCCTGACACGAATTCGCTGTTGCCGTACTTCTTGGAAAACTATCGAGAGGAGGGAATTAACATGTCTTACACCATGGCTGATTTCCGGCACGACAACGCCAAGGAACAATTCAACCGCATGACGTCCGAAGAACGCCAAGAGTGGCTGCGGACTTTGTCGGAGGAGGAATTGCTGGCAGCTCTGCCTCCGGAAGCGATCGCCAAGCTTTTGGAGCGTCTGAAGGGCGAGCCCGGCTCGAAAGGCCAAACCACGGCGTCGAAGTTGACCGGACCGGAAACCCATGATTCCTTTTCCCGTTGGCTTTATGCCGAACATGCACATGCCGATGAAACTGTCCCGTGACGAAAAAACGTTCCTTCGCCATTGGATGTACGATGAAGCCCACTTCCAAGAGGGCTTGGCGCCGCCAAGCGCTCGCAGCTTGAGCAACGAGCGATCCCAGCTGACCTGGCTTTGCTAATTGCTGCCGCCTTTCCGAACATTGCAGACCAGGCTGCGGCGGGGTCAGTTGCACCAACTGCCGGTGCGCCGCGGTGGCCCTGGTCAGACAAATCGCTGCAAAACCGTCTTGCCGAAGCGCGGCAAATCCTTGCGCGAGAAGCAACCAAACCAATCGGCTGGACAAAAGTGCGTAAATGAAGCCAATTTCGGACGACCGGGTCACAGACCTCAAGTTCACCAAAGACGCCTTGTGTGTGGCCCTGCGCGACGGGCGAACCATCACGGTGCCGCTCGTTTGGTATCCGCGGTTGCTCAACGCATCGGCGGCAGAGCGGAAAAACTGGCGCGTCACTGGCGGCGGGTACGGCATTCACTGGCCGGATATCGATGAGGATCTCAGCACCGGGGGACTAATCCGGGGTGCGCCGGCCCCGCATCGGCAAAGACCAAAGTTCAGAGCAAAGCGGGCCGCCGGGGCAAGCGGTCGGGTGGCTTGGCCTGAACCAGCTAGCTGGTATAATCAACTTGCACTCGTGACAGTGAGGCAGCTTGGGCCTATTCCCCTTCCCTCATTGTTGAATGACTTGTACATCGAGTGAACCAACAAGGGAAGACTCCCATGACCCTTGCCCCAATTGACCCCTCCAACCGCATCCAACTGCCTGCCGAGTGGACGCAAGCCCTCGGCCTGCGTGACGTCGTTACCCTGGAAAAAACCGAATCAGGCATTCTGGTGCGGCCGGTGCGGCGAACGACGTGGGACGACATCTTCGCTACGAAACTCACCATTGGCTCGGCGCAACCCGACCAAAACAAGGATGATCTGGAGTTAGCCGGCGATGACTTCATCTTCTAGCCAGTCGCTTCAGTGTGGCTTGGACACCATGATAGTGGTCTACTGCTTATTTCCAGGCCATCCCGCGGCGCTCGCATGCGAGCAGTTATTGCGCTCACGATCGGGCTGGTTTACCTCCCCGTTCGTGCTGGTCGAAAGGAAGAACATTTTGACCAAGGTGTACGGTGTGGACGCCAGCGCGGCCACTGCGAAGCTTCTTCAATTTGCAGCTGGCCCCGTTGCCGTGCTCGATATCGACCAGGTCGCAGTCACATCGGCGTTGCAACTGGCAGATCAATACGGGCTCGATCTTGGTGACTCAGTATTGTTGCATCTGTCCCAACGGTGTGGTGCAACCCATTTGGCCACGGACGACCAACGGCTAACACAAGCGTGTGTCCAGGTTGGCATCTCGCCCGTCTCTCCGCTGGATGCCGATCTTCGCCGCCAAGTGGCTGCCTGGGAAACAATCAATTTGCCGTCAAAGGGTCTGCCGCGCAATACTGCGCCGCATTCATGAATGGTTGTGTAACACGCATCCGCAGGCGGCCCAGGACTTCTGGTCGCAAACCGGCGGAATGCGCCTCCCGTGAAGGGTGAGACGCGGGAACAATATGGGAACAGACGATGGCGATGCTCCACGAAATTCTGAGCGATACTACCGCTTCCTGGTCACGCCGCCTACCCGCATCCGAAACGGCCATCTTAGCGCTGCTCGCGAGTTGTGACTTCGCAATGCCTGCGGAATATCTATCGTTCCTGCGGTACAGCAACGGCGGAGAGGGGTCCCTTTGCATCGAACCTTGGTACTTCCAGCTCTGCCCGGCTGAAGAAGTTGTCGCATATAATCAGGGCTACCATGTCGATGAATTCCTGTCTGGCTTTTTCGCCATTGGTAGCGATGGCGGCGACGATTCGCAAACGCGACGGCTCGCCCTGCCCCATTTACATGGTTCCTTCCTGCCCAATGGCGGAAACCGATGTCGTCCAAATCGCATTTGATTTTGAGATGTTCGCGATGGCTTTCGGGCGGGCGCCGGGTGCCACTGGCGGCTTGCCGCCAGTGAAATGAGGCTGAAAGCGCAAATCCCGTTTGGCAAACGGCGTGAGGGAGAATCCGCGGACAGCTTGGTACCCCACGGGCCCACTGGCGGCAAGCCACCAGTGGCACCCGGCGTCTGCTAAAAACTATCTACCACTGGCCACCCCCAAAAGGTCGGCATTGATCTTGGCGATAACATTGGCGGCTTCCGATTCCACGCGCACGACGCGGCACACCGACATCCGCGCCTTCGACCTCGCGGATCGCGCTGGCGATGGCCTCTTGCAGCGACGAGGCAGTCCGCTCAAATTCCAGGAAGGCAACGCCATCGCGCAAGTTGAATTCAATGTCGCCCTTGGTCGCCGTGAACAAGGCATCGGCGAGTTCCGAGGTTATCTCCACAACGCCGGTGAGAATCAGGGTGAAGGTATGTTTTTTCATGGTTCTTCCGTCGCATTTGCTTGGTGTGGGCACCGATTCACGAAACGGCGAAGCGCTTTGGCATGGTCCTGCGGGTTTCTCGGCGTGGACCAAACAGATTTCTGGCATCCACCACGGCCATGGGAACAGCGGATCATCCCCCAGCAGTGTCCTTTTGGCGACTTAATGATAGACCACCCTTTGCTCTTGGCGAATTTCAGCGCTGCATTGATCTCCTTGTTCGGATGTCTTGCCATGTAGTGGTTTCCCTACCGTGGGGCATAAAGGGAACGTCTTTCTTCTTTCATTTCTAGGATGGCCCCTTTTTGATTTCCGACCTTTCCCGCTTCAACTTCCCGGATCGCGCGGCGCGTCAGCAACACTGCACCTACCACAGCAATCGCGCTGATGACGCCGGCCCAAGTGAAGCCAGTACGGACTCTGTCTTTGTAGTCAGGTAAAGTCATTGTCGTGTATACCGCAAAGAAAACCAGAAGCATCAGCACCACAGACGAATAATTGTTCCAGAATCCCAAAATCCGCCAGGAATCGACCGGGTGGGCGCCCACAACTGGGATGCCAAGTTCCTTGAGCCTTGGGACCCAGTATTGAGGGAAAACGACCTCTGCCTCGAAGGTACTCGGCTTGGCGTCCTTCGTTTGCCAAACCACATGAAGTCTGTTGGTTGAAAAATAGCAGCCGCGCTTCAATGATACTTCGCGAATGCGTGATACCGGAATTAAATGGTATTGTGGGGAAGTAATGAAAAAAAAGTCCAGAGCCCCTGCGCACAGGCCCGAACGCCATCCTAAACCGCCGGGATAAAGAACGACAAAGCCCCACTCGCCCGTTAGCGGAAGATACGCGTTACATGCCCAAAGCCTACCGGCTCGAGGGATTTGAACAAGTTCACCCTGCTGCTGCTCCATTTTCGCGGCCTCGGCATCGGAGACTATCACGTGGCGTTGCGCCGCCAATCGTCTCAACGCACCAATGACGGGCGTCCGTCTACAAAAAAACCCACGGGAGCTACCCCGTGGGTTCATTTTATCGGTCTATGCCCTAGGCGCCAATCGCCCTAGTACATCTCATCCATCCCCGGCCCGCCCGCCGGCTTCTTCTCTTCCTTCGGCGCAGTCGGCGACCAGGGCGTCGCTGGTCAGCAGCAGCGTGGCCACGCTGGCCGCGTTCTGCAAGGCGGAGCGGACGACCTTGGTCGGGTCGATGATGCCTTCCTTGACCAGGTCGCAGTAGTCGCTCGATGCGGGCGTCGTAGCCGAAGTTCGGCGTACTTGTTCTCCAGGACCTTGTTGGCGACGACGTCGCCGTCCTCGCCGGCGTTCTGCGGCGATCTGCATGATCGGCGCCTGGCAGGCCCGCACGACGATGTTGTAGCCGACCTCCTCGTCGTGCGCTCAGACCTTCGGGCTTGAGGCCGTCCGAGGCCCGCAGCAGGGCCACGCCGCCGCCGGGCAGAATGCCTTCCTGGTCGGCGGCCCGGGTGGCGTGCATGGCGTCCTCGACGCGCACCTTCTTTTCCTTCATCTCGCTCTCGGTCGCGGCCCCGACGTTGATCTTGGCCACGCCGCCGGACAGCTTGGCGATCCGCTCGCTCAGCTTTTCCTTGTCGTAGTCGCTGGTCGACTTCTCCAGCTCGCGCTGGATCTGCTCGATGCGGGCCTTGATGTGCGGCCTTCTTGCCGGCGCCTTCGATGATCGTCGGTGTTGTCCTTGTCGATCTTGACCTTCTTGGCCCGGCCCAGGTCGGTCGAGCTGGACGTTTTCGAGCTTGATGCCCAGGTCCTCGAAGATCGCCTGGCCGCCGGTCAGGATGGCGATGTCTTCGAGCATGGCCTTGCGGCGATCGCCGTAGCCGGGGGCCTTGACGGCGGCAGCACTTGAAGGTGCCGCGGAGCTTGTTGATGACCAGCGTGGCCAGGGCCTCGCCGTCGACGTCCTCGGCAGATGATCAGGATCGGCTTGCCGGCGTTGAGCACCTTCTCCAGCACCGGGCACCAGGTCCTTGTTGTTGGAGATCTTCTTCTCGTAGATCAGGATGTAGGGGTCTTCCAGCTCGCACTCCATCTTCTGCGGATCGGTGACGAAGTACGGCGACAGGTAGCCGCGGTCGAACTGCATGCCTTCGACGAACTCGTGGTCGGTCTCCAGGGTCTTGCCTTCCTCGACGGTGATGACGCCGTCCTTGCCGACCTTGTCCATGGCCTCGGCGATGATGCTTGCCGATTTCGCTGTCGTTGTTGGCGGCGACGGTGGCGACGTTCTCGCAGGTCCTTCTTGCTCTTGACCGTCGATCCTCATCTTCTTGAGCTTGTCGACGATGTCCTCGACGGCCTTCTCGATGCCGCGCTTCATGAGCATCGGATTGACGCCGGCGACGACGGCCCGGAGGCCTTCGTTGAAGATCGCCTCGGCCAGGACGGTGGCGGTGGTGGTGCCGTCGCCGGCCACGTCGCTGGTCTTGGAGGCGACTTCGCGGACCATGCGGGCGCCCATGTTCTCGTAGTTGTCTTCCAGGTCGATTTCCTTGGCGACGGTGACGCCGTCCTTGGTGACGGTCGGCGAGCCGAAGCTCTTCTGCAGGATGACGTTGCGGCCCTTGGGGCCGAGCGTCACCTTGACGGCGCGGGCCAGCTTGGCGACGCCGCGGCGCATGGCGTCGCGGGCTTCCTGGTCGAAAGCGATCTGCTTAGCTGCCATTGTGCCTCCAGAATAATTGCAGATTGTTGATTGGTTGGATTGCAGATTGAATTATCGTCGAACACCGCGAGCACGTCCTCTTCGCGCATCAGCAGGATGCTCGTCGCTGGTGGTGCGTCCGCTTGAACTCGTCGCCGGCCCAGGTGGTGAACAGGACCTTGTCGCCTTCCTTGACCTGCAAAGGCCGCCGATCGCCGTCCTTGAGCATCCGGCCGGGGCCCACCGCCAACACCGTGCCGCGCTGCGGCTTGTTCTTGGCGCTGTCCGGCAACACGATGCCGCCTGTTGTCTTTTCCTCGGCCGCTTCACGGCGTACCACAATGCGATCGCCCAGGGGCTTGATGTTCATGGCTTTCTCCTTGCACGTCGTCCACAGGCGATGGTTTCGCCTTAAACCGCCACAGCATGCCGGTTTAAGCACCAATGAAGAGCAAGTTTCGTGCCCGGCACAGTAGATTTGACGTAAGATCCTCAAATTAAATTAGTTGCGGCAAAACAATAACTGCGTCATCGATCCTTGCAGCCTGCCAAGTTTGCGGAGGGGGCGAAGGTGGCTGTCGGAATGGCAGGCGGCCCCTGACGCACCGTGGCAGACTGGGAATCTTTTGCGGACGGTACGGCCGCGCGGCAACAGCGGAACGACCGTTGGGGATGAAATCCCAAGAAGTTACGGCAACAGGGTGGCCGATACGGACCATCGGGACGTCAGGCATTGTTCGCGGGATGAGGTGATCGATGGCTCAAGAATTCAACGTGCTGGCGCTGATGAAGGGTCAAGAACACTACATTTTCGTCTATGACGACGACAGCCGGCAATCGCTGATCGATGCCATTCGCGACCAGGCCGCCGATCCCGATTTGAGTTTCAATTGGTTCGACGCGGCAGTGCTGACCCAAAAGGCGCGGGAACAGGCCGTCCTCGCCCTGGCCGGCGCCGGCGCCGAGCCCGAAGGCCACCAGAGGTCGCGCATTTAAGAGGGTCCAAATTAGGGGACAGGCCCCGTTGCCGGAACGGCCCGAAGGGTGCTTCGCACAACGGGGCCTGTCCCCTTTTTTGGACCCTCTTAGGGCAACAGGTGAACTATGCACACCGCCCTGGCTGAATTCTTGCGTTACCTGGCCCTGGAGAAAAACGCCTCCGCGCACACGGTGAAGTCTTATCGGGAAGACTTGACGCAGGCCGTGGAGTTTTTCAAGACGAAACTCGGCGACCAGGCCGACGTGCAGCGCCTGACACCCCGCCACCTGCGTGCCTACGCCGCCTGGCTGCACGATGAGGGCTACGCCAAGACGACCGTGGCCAGGCGCATCGCCGCGGTAAGGTCCTGGTGCCGGTTCCTGTGCCGGCAAGGCACGCTGACCGCCAACCCCGCCGAAGGATTGCGCGGGCCGCGGCAGGATAAAAAACTGCCGCATTTTCTAGGCAAGGACGCCCTCGGCCAGCTGCTGGCCGCCCCGACGGACAACGGCCCGCTCTCGCCTGCGCGACCGGGCCATGCTCGAGACGCTGTACACCGCGGGACTGCGGGTCAGCGAACTGGTGGGGTTGGACATCGCCGACCTCGACCTCGACGCCGGTATCGCCACCATTCGCGGCAAGGGACGCCGCGAACGCCTGGCGATTTTCGGCCAGCCGGCCACGGAGGCGATAGTGGTGTGGCTCAAGGTCCGCGACGGCGTTGGGCTCACCAAGGAAGGCGTTTACCGCGCGCCAGCATGATGCGGTCTTCCTCAACAAGCACGGAGGCCGATTGACCGTGCGGAGCGTGGGGCGGTTGCTGGAAAAATACCTCGCCCAAACAGGGTTGGACCCACGCACCAGCCCGCATAGTCTGCGTCACAGCTTTGCGACCCATCTGCTCGACAACGGCGCCGACATCCGCGGCGTGCAGGAGCTGCTGGGGCATCGCAGCCTGGGAACGACGCAGATTTACACGCATGTGACGACCCAGCGCTTGCAGGAAAGCTACCAGAAGGCTCACCCCCGCGCCTGAGAGCCCATGGCACAGGCTAGAAGCCTGTGCTACGCGCCTGTAGCACAGGCTTCTAGCCTGTGCCCAAAGGTAAAGGCTCGAATTGAGAGGAGTACACCCATGCGATGCAACCTTGCGACGCTGTTCACCGGGGCTTGTTTGCTGCTTGGGCCTGGGCTGGCTCATGCCCAGGCACCGGCTGTGCAATTCCGCCACGACTACAATGAAACCCGCCGGGAAGCCGATAGAGCCGGCCTGCCGGTGCTCATTTACGTCACCTCCGATAGCTGTTACTATTGCATGAAGATGCAGCAGGAGACCTTTAGCGATCCCGCCGTGGCCCGGTTGATGAACGAAAAATTCGTGCCCCTCAAGATCAACGCGGCTCAATCGCCGATGCTGGCCGACGCCCTCAAAGTCAGGTCGTACCCGACGATCATCATGGCGTCGCCGGAAGGCAAAATCCTGAGCACGACGATAGGCTACGTGGGCGCGGCAGGCTTTTACGACACACTGCAAAACGTCTGCGCCGTCGTCACCAATCCCGAATGGATGCAGCGCGACTATCAAATCGCCGTCAAAGCCATTACCGACCGCGATTACGGCAGAGGCGTGGCCCTGCTGAAAACCATCGTGGAAGACGGCAAATCCCGGCCCGTCCAGGTCAACGCCGCCAGCCTCCTCAGGCAAGTCGAGCAGCAAGCCGCCGGTGAACTGGCCCAGGCCAAAAAAATGCTCGACACCGGCAGAGCCAACGAGGCGTCGGCGGTCCTGACCAGGCTGGTGAAGGATTACGCCGGCACCCAGGCGGCGCCCGAAGCCGCCGGCATGCTGACGAGCCTTGCCAAAACGCCTGAATTGCGCGGCACCCAGCGCCTTACCCGCGCCCGCGAGCTGTTAGCCCAGGCCAAAGACGATTTCCGCACCGAACAATGGCTTTGTTGCCTCGATCGCTGCGATGTGCTGGCGTCCACATACGGCGACCTGACCGAAGCGGCCGAGGCCTTGCAAATGGCCTCGGCGATCCGCAGCAATCCCGAATGGATGCAGAAAACTTGCGACAGCATGAGCATCCGTCTGGGCGAAATGTATCTCGGCCTCGCTGAGACCTGGCTGCAGAAAGGCCAGCCCCAGGAAGCCACGAAATGCCTCCAGCACGTGATCCGCACCTTCCCTGGCACACGCCAGGCGGAGGCGGCCCAGTACCGCTTGACCCAAATTCAGGGTTTGCCGACGCAGCGGACGGGGTATCAAAAGCAGTAGTCAATTGTGCACATAGTAGCAGGCACACTCCGTGTGCCGTCCGTCAAAACGGCACACGGAGTGTGCCTGCTACTTATGCGCCTGCTGCTGGGCGTAGCGATTGCACGAAAAATGCCATGTCCTGACTCCCATCTCGCAATTTTTGGCCGTGATTTGCTCACCTTGACGGTTTTCGGTCGGCTATAGTTCCGACAATTCACCGCGCCAGCATCTTGCAACACCGCGTTGGCAAATGATGCGTTCGACCGCCAACTCTCCGTGATTGGCAAATCCGCGTCGGCGGTGTCAGTAAAAGAAATCGCCTAAAGGACGGGACTTTTGCAAGATCCTGGGGGCGGGGATTTGCTTTTTGAGGATCTTGGCACGTATATTGCTACTAAGGACGGCCACGGAACAGCAACCAAGGATGTTGATTCACGAAAGGTGGTGAGCCATGGCACGAAGAGATGCCCTGCTTAGACTGCACAAAGCCCTCACGGGACGACGCGATGAGATGCGCCGGCGCCTCGGTGGCGACCTGAAAGATCTCAGCAATTCTGAAAAAAGCGATGCCATCGGCGATAGCGCGGACCTGGCCTTCGACAGCGGTAGCGAAGAGGTTGCATCGCAGCTGGCGGAGTTGGAATCCCGCGAGCTGCGGCAGATCGAGCGTGCCCTGGCCAAATTGAAACAGGGCACCTATGGCCTGTGCGAAGGCTGTGCCCGGAAGATTCCGGTGGCCCGCTTGAACACGCTGCCGTTCATCACGACCTGTATCGAGTGTCAGCGTGAGATGGAAGTCACCGGCAGCTGGGGCGGCCGACGCTCCGCCGGCGACTGGGACAAAGTGTCCGACGCCGAAGGCCCCTTGGAGGACCGGCGCGAGGTCGATTTGGCTGACCTCGAAATAGACATCGGCAGCAGGTAACTTGCGAGCAGTGAACGGTTGGAAGCGAGCCCTCAACAATCGGGAGAGTTGTTGAGGGCTTGCCTTTTTTAGAGGTCGCAAAGCTCCCATAAGTCCCATAGGCCCGCTGATAAGCCACGAAAACTATGCCGCTTTTGCCTATGCCGGGCCGAGGAAAAACCACATTTCGCCGCCGAATTCCTCCACCCGGACAATGATCGCCCCGTAGAATTGCGTGCCACAGCAGCATCGACCATTCACCCTGCTGTCGCAAGCCGTCCGCGGCAAGGGGGGGCGTCGGCCCCCGATCAAGAGCCTATCCGAAAAAGGGGTCAGGCACCGTTGTGCGAAGCACCCTCCGGGCCGTTCCGGCAACGGTGCCTGACCCCTTTTTCGGATAGGCTCTAAGCAACATGTCAAGTCTTGCCGGCCGGACTACCTTGGGAGACCCATCATGAAGCGCATGGCCACGTATGTTTTTGTAGGCAGCATCGCACTTTTAGGGGGGACGGCGGCAGTGATTGTGCCGCCGCTCTTGGTGGTGCCCGCGGCAGCCCAGCAGGGCACCACCCTGGGAACACCGGCCGGCGCCGACCCGGCCACGGCGCTCGGCGACCGCTTCGAGGCCGTCGCCAGGCAAGTGCTGCCGGCGGTCGTTTCCGTCGAAGCCGTGAAGCCGGCCAGGACACTGCCCGGCAGCACCGCCAAGGGCAAGCCGGTGGAGGAATCCGGCTCCGGCGTGATTGTGCAGATGCCCAGCCAGAAGGGCTACCTCGTCCTGACCAACAACCACGTCGTCGCCCAGGCCCCGCCGGAGCAAATCACGATCCACCTGGCCGACGGCCGGATCTTCAAGGCCGCCCGAGTTTGGACCGATCCGGAATCGGACGTCGCCTTGCTGGCGATCAATACACAGGCGCAGGTGCCGACCGCCGTGCTGGGCGACAGCGATCAGGCCAAGGTCGGACAGTGGGTTTTGGCCATCGGCAGTCCCTTCGGCCTCAATCAGACAGTGACGCACGGCATTGTCAGCGCCCTGGAGCGAGGCCAGGTCAGCCTGGGCAACACCATCCGCATCAAGGATTTCTTGCAAACCGACGCCGCCATCAATCCCGGCTCCAGCGGCGGCCCGTTGGTGGACATGAAAGGCACCGTCATCGGCATCAACACGGCCATCGCGTCGCACTCGGGCAGCAACAGCGGCGTGGCGTTCAGCATTCCCATCAACCTGGCCAAGCGCGTGTCGAAGGAATTGCTAGAAAAGGGCGTGGTTTCGCGCGGCTATCTCGGCTTGCAAGTGGCCCCGGCCTTTGAGGCCGCGGACGCCATCAAGCTCGGCCTCGACCGTGTCAACGGCGCCTGGGTCGAGCGCGTTTACGACGGCACGCCGGCGGCGCTGGCGGGATTGAAAGCAAACGACGTTGTGCTCCAGGTGGATGGCATTACCATTCGCAACGACAACCATCTCATCAACATGATCAGCACCATGCAGCCGGGCCAACGGATTCGCTTGAGCGTTTGGCGCGACCGCAATGTTGTCACCCTGGAAGGCACGGTCGGCGATTGGGCGAAGGCCCAAACCCGGTTTGGGCCGTAAGGCGAACAACCGTCACTCATCCTGTTTTTGTGACATGCGCAAATAGACCAGCACACCCACCAAAACCAGGAGCGCGCCCAAGCCAATGACGAGTAACCACCCCATGACAGCTTTCCTTTCCGGCGATCATTGGACCGCCAATCACCCACCCACGCCACCCTTCTCCACGATGACCGCGGCATTGGATTTGAGTCGAGCCGGCCCGTGGAGAAGCAATCGTGGAGTGTTGTATCAGCCCAGTGCCGTGGATGCAAGCAAAAATGGCCTCGGAAAACCTTGTGTCGCCCAGCACAGGCTGGAAGCCTGTGCTACCTGTTTGCGTAGCACAGGCTTCCAGCCTGTGCTACCTGTTTGCGTAGCACAGGCTGGAAGCCTGTGCTACCTGTTTGCGTAGCACAGGCTTCCAGCCTGTGCGCCGATTTTGGGCCACTTGCTCTTGACCCCCTCGCCGGCCTGACGTATACGTCTCGGCCCCATGAAACCAACTATCTATCTCTGCGCGTGGGCCATCGTTTACCTGGGCAACCTGGGCGCTGCGCTCGCGGCCCAGGAGCCAGTGAAAGCCGACGGCCACGTCCTGGTTCTCGACAACGAGCGAACCCTGGAAGGGGACGTTTTTTGCCAGGGCGATCGCTACGTCATCCGCCAGGCGAGCGGCGAGATGCAGGTGCCTGCCAACAAGGCGCTGGCGGTTTGCGCCAGCCTCCAAGACGCTTACAAATTTCTCGGCAGCCGGACCAACCTGCGCGACGGCAATGAACGGCTCAAGCTCGCCCGTTGGTGCCAGGCGCACGGCCTGCTTGAATTGGCCATCGTCGAGGCGAAGGCATCGCTCGCGCTGCGGCCGGGACATGCCGAGTCGAAACAATTGCTGGCCATGCTGGAACGGCTATCCACCGCGGCCGCCTCGCCCAGACCTGAAGAGGCCGCGCCCACCGTCCCGGCGCCGCAACTGGACATCACCAGCGAATGCCAGGCCCTGTTCGTCACCAAGGTGCAACCGATCTTGATGAATACTTGCGCCAGCTGCCACGCCACGGGGCAGGGCGGCAGCGTTTTCACGCTAACGCGCACCAACGAAGCCGGCAGCCGCCGCATCTTGCAGCAAAATCTAAGCGCCGCCATCAAGCAAATCAATTTCGAGCAGCCGGCTGGCAGCCCGCTGCTTTACAAGGCGTCCTGCGCACATGGCGGAGCGTCCAATGCGGCGCTGCCGAGCCGGCAGGCAACGCCCTTTGTGACACTGCAGACCTTCGTCCAGATGGTGGTGGAGCAAAATCCGCAATTGCGAGCGCATGGAACGACCGCGACGACCGCTGTGCCAGAGTCCACTCCTCGCTATCCAGGACCTGCCAACACCGCAGCCGCGCCGCCGCAAGACACTCCGGCTTTTCGGCCAGTCCAGATCAATCCTGCCGCAACGCAGACACCCGTTCTTGATGGCGCCGCGACGTCGCTAGCACGGCCGGTGGAAATCGTCTCGAGCCCAACCCTTTTACCTGGAACAAACATCCCTGGCACACCGCAGCCGCGTCAGCTCGAGTTTCGTCCAAGCGTGACTCCACCCGTGGCGGTGTCGACACCGGCCGTGGAGTCGTCCGATCCCTATGACCCGCGGCCGTTCAACGATCAGGTAACAAGGAAACAATGAAAACTGCTACAATGGAGTAAAACAGCTGGGCCGCACATGTTCTCCGTCATTATTTGCTCCCCAAACAACGATCGTTTCCAGGCGGTGTCCAGCAACCTCGCTTTGTTGCTCGTCAACGATCCTTACGAGATCATTCGCATTGCAGACGCCCGTTCGCTTGCCGAAGGATATGCGCGTGCGGTCGCGCGCAGTCGTGGAGACATTCTGGTTTTCTGCCACGACGACATCGAAATCCTGAGCGCCGATTTTGCCGACCGGCTTAAACAACACATGGAGCGATTCGACCTTGTCGGCGTCGCCGGCACCAGTCGCTTGATTCGCGGCGAATGGGTAGCCGCCGGCCCGCCTTTTATCTTCGGGCAGGTTACCCAACCTCATCGGCAGGGAGGATATGTGGTGCGGATCTTCGGCGTGCCCAGCCGCGCGGTCGCCGGTATCCAGGCCATCGACGGCCTCTTTTTTGCCGCGCGGCGGCGGGTGATCGACACCGTCCCCTTTGACGCCAGCACGTTCGACGGTTTTAATCACTACGATCTGGATTTCTCGTTTGCGGCCCACCTCGCCGGCTTTCAGGTGGCCGTCGCCAATGACCTGCATGTCGTTCATTGGTCATGGGGCTCCATGGATCAGACCTTGCAGTATTATGCCGGTCGATTTCAGCATAAGTACGGCCAGCACCTCCATCCCATGACGCCGCGGACGTTCACATTTGCTTGGGTTCACGTGCCCACCAAGGAGGACGCCCTGGAGGTTATGCGCGACAACGTTGACCAGGCATCGCGATCGAAATGACCTCGTTCAATTGCGCCGCCAAGGAAAGGTTGCGACCATGAACTGGTTTGGTGATAATTAGTCCATGCCAACCCTCATGGACCTTTTTCGCTGGGCTGTGCACCACCATCAAACCGGCAATGCGCTACAAGCGGAAGGGCTGTACCGCCAAATCCTCCAGGCCAACCCACGGCACGCCGACGCCTTGCACCTGCTTGGCCTGCTCGCCCACGAAGCCGGCCGCCACGCCGAGGCCGTCGTCAGCATTCGCCGCGCCATCGCCGTGCAACCCAATGACGCCGTATTCCATTTCAATCTCGGTCTGGCCCAGGAGGCGCTGGGCCAAAGCGAGGAGGCGGCGGCGAGCTTTCAGGAGGCTTTGAGGCTCCAACCTCTTTTTGCCGAGGCCAGCATCAGCCTCGGCAATATCTGCCTGCTGCAGGGAAAGCCAGCCGATGCGGTCGAGCATTACCAGCAAGCCGTGTGTTCGCAACCCGATTGCGCGGGGGCTCACAACAACCTCGGCCACGCCCTTCGCCAGCTGCGCCGCTTCGACGAGGCGGCCGCGTGTTATCGCCAGGCACTGACCATCGATAACCACTGTGCCGAAGCCCATATCAACCTTGGCGACACACTGGCCGAGCTAAGCCGGTTTGACGAGGCGGCGGCGAGCTTTCAAGCGGCTCTGCGGATTAATCCCCATTCCGCGCAGACACTAATGCACCTGGGCAACGCATTAGCACAGCAAACCAAGCTGCGCGAGGCAGCGGACAGTTATCGTCAAGCCGTCCAGATCGACCCTCAATTGGCGGCAGCCCACAACAACCTGGGGGAAATCCTGCACGGTCTGGGAAAGTTCGACGAAGCGCTGGAGTGCACGCAACGGGCCCTGACGTTGGACCCCATTCTGCCCGAGGCACATGTTAACCTGGGCAAGGCCCTGTTCGACCAGGGAAAAATTCCCCAGGCGATTATCTCTTTCGAGCAAGCTCTCCGCCTACGGCCGGCCTATGCCGATGCCCATTGCAGGCTGGTTGGCGCCATGCTGCACGAAAAGCAATTCAATGAAGCGATGCAATATCTTGATAAGGTGGTGCATGATTTTCCCGAGTTGGGGTTTGTGCGATTTTACCGGGGCGGCATCAGGCTGCAGCACGGCGATTTCGAGCGCGGCTGGCCTGATTACGAGGCGCGGTGGGGCACTGCCGACTTCAAGCCCCTCCCCTTTCAGCAACCGCGCTGGGACGGCAGCCCGCTGGCCGGCCGCACGATATTGCTGGTGGACGAGCAGGGCCTCGGCGATACGCTGCAGTTCATTCGCTATGCCAGCCTGGTGAAAGCTCGTGGCGGCAGAGTGGTTTTCCAATCGCCACCGCCCCTGGGCCGGCTTTTGGCCAGGGCGGCAGGCATCGACAAAGTGGTGCTGCGCGGCGAAGTGCTGCCGTCGTTTGACGTTTACGCGTCACTGCTCAGTCTGCCGGCCATTTTCCGGACCACGCTCGACTCCATCCCGGCTGTGGTCCCGTATATCGAGGCTGAAGCCAGCTTGGTTGCATCCTGGCAAGGAAAATTGGAGGAGCTGGTAAAGAGGGCGGCGGCAAGGGCAACCCCACAGCACGCCGACGCGCCGACCTTGAAAATAGGCATTGCCTGGCAGGGCAACCCGAAACTGTCGACGGATGCCCGGGCTCCATTCCCCTGGCTCGATTCGCCCGTCTGGCGCAGGTAGCCGGCGTGCGGTTGATCAGCTTGCAATTTGGCCAAGGCACGGATCAGCTGCGCGGCCGGGGTCAGGAGTTTGGCGTGCTTGACCTGGAGCCGCTGCTGGGCACCGCCGCGGAATCGTTTGGGAACCTTGCCGCGGTAATCAAGAATCTTGACCTTGTCGTATCCTGCGACACCGCGATTGCTCATTTGGCCGGTGCGCTCGCCGCAAGGGTTTGGGTTGCGTTGCCGTTGTCTGCCGAATGGCGGTGGTTGATGGATCGCGATGATAGTCCGTGGTATCCCACGATGAAGCTGTTCCGGCAAACGGCGCTAGGCAATTGGGAAGATGTGTTTGAGTGCATGGCCGCGGAACTGGAGCGTCAATCATCGAGTTTCTGCAACTGCTAAGAAGAGTAAGTGAAGGATGAAGATTATGATTAGGAAGAGGATTAGGAGCACGAGAAAGATTACGAGAAGGACCGATTGCCGCCCTGAAAAATCCTGCTCCTAATCTTAATCGTGCTCCTAATCCTCTTCCTAATCTTAATCGTCATCTTAATCCTGCTCCGCTGCTTGGTCCGCGCCAATCACCCATCACCGCTTCACATTCGCCAGGCTCTCCAGCGCCAGCATCAACGCATGCGTCCCCTTGCGTCCGTACCCCTGTGCCTGCACCGCCAAATACAGCTGATTCGCCAGCGCCAGCCCCGGCAGCACCAGGCCCATTTGCTTGGCCTCGTCCAGGGCGATGCCCATGTCCTTGATGAAATGCTCGACGAAGAAGCCCGGCTCGAAGTTGCGGTCGATGATCCGCGGCCCCAGATTGTTGAGCGACCAGCTGCCGGCCGCGCCGACGCTGACCGATTGCAATACCGTCTTGAGCGTCCAGCCCCGCCTTGTAGGCGTAGAGCAGTGCCTCGCAGACGCCGACCATGTTGGAGGCGATCAGGATCTGATTGACCATCTTGGTGTGCTGGCCGGCGCCGGCGGCCGCCCTGGTGGATGATCGTCTTGCCCATGCACTCAAGGCACGGCTTGACGGCCTCGACAGCGTCCGCGTCGCCGCCGACCATGATCGATAGCATGGCGTTCTTGGCGCCGACGTCGCCGCCGGACACCGGCGCATCGACGCTTTGGACGCCCTTGGCCTTGGCGGCAGCGTAGATTTCGCGGGCCAGCGACGGCTCGCTGGTGGTCATGTCGACCAGCATCGCACCCGGCTTGCTGCCGGCCAGAGCGCCCTGGCCGCCCAGAAAGACCTCGCGCACATCCTTGGGAAAGCCGACGATGGCGAAGACCACGTCCGACTTCTCGGCCACTTGCAGGGGCGTGTCGGCCCAGGCGGCGCCCTGCGTCGAGCAGCGGTTGGGCCTTGTCCTTGCTGCGATTGTAGACCGTGGCCTTGTAGCCCTTGGTCATGAGGTGCTGGCACATCCAACGGCCCATGACGCCGGTGCCGATCCAGCCGATGCGAGTTTTGCCGGGTTCCGCTTTGGGGATCGCCATGATGCTCCTTTTTCCCTCAACTTAGTGAGGTGGAGCCTCATCGGCGAGCCGCTCCCGTACCCAAGCCCGAAAATCGCGGAGGACGCGATTGACATCAAGGATCCGCGATGTCGTGATCGAATAACCCCTGGTCGAACAGGATGTTGGCTTTTTCCAAGGCCATTCGCTCAGAACTCAAGACGCCAACGCGGATTCGCCGCAGGAGGTCAGCTGTTAACGGTTCTAGCAAACGGATAGCGCCGCCATCTTTGGCGCTGTGCAGCTTCTCCAGGGTTGTAACGACGGAATCCTCGTAGTTCACGCATGTTTCGTGAGTAACCCAGGGATGTTCCCCGCTGTTCAAGATGCATGCCCGTTCCTTGCCTTGTTCAAATGTAGTGAAATTCACTAGCAGAACGTTGTCGGGGTCCAAAGACGGGTCGGAAATTACAACCCAGAGGTGGCTGTCGTGGTCGCCGCGCAAGAAAGTATCGCCTGCCTTCACGCTTGCCCATCACTTTCCGAGCAAATCGCGAACGCGGTCCAGTTCGCGCTTCCTCAATGATCCGAGCAGCCTGTTCGCTCTTGCCCACGGCTTCGAGAATATCGGTAAATGGTATGGGCTTCGAAGATTTTCCGGGATTGTTTTTGATCCACTCCGGAAATTGGTGGGTGACTGTGACCATTTCCCATTCGTCATGTTCGGCGTGCTTTGCGGCCACTTCCTGCAGTTTCTTGATTTCATAGCGCGAAAGCGCCCCCACGTCAGGGTCGGCGACTATTTCCAGGGAGTAACGCTCCTTCCGAAGGTAGGCGTCCCAAAGAGGCATTTTCAGGTGCTGACCGCGAATGAGATCGTACACCTCCGAAAGGACCGGGCCGTTCGCCATGGCGACCACGGGACCGCCGGTAATCGGTCGCCCAGTTTCGGCCAGCGTTTCGCGGTCGGCAACGTAAAGAAGCTTGAGCAACCGCATGTAAGCCATGCGCTTTACACCGTCTTCACGGAAGAGCACGCCAGCGGCCTGAATAGCCTTGTTCACGTTCAAACGAAAATGCACGTCGTTCCCTTTTTGAAAATACCCATCGTCAATGCGATGCCAATTCCATTTTAATCAACGGCCCCTTGCAACGACAATGGAAACGCGGTCCTGTCCGCCCCATGCGCGGCACCAGCGAGGCACGGCACAACGGACACCGGGCCACGTCGAGCATTGCTGACGCCGGCAACCTGCCGCGTCGGCTCTCGCTGCGCCGCGGAACGTCGAATTGCGGCAGGGGATTGATAAAGATTTTTCGTGACTTCATGGCAGTTCCTCATTTCGTTTACCCGGATCAGGCGTCGATTTTTGCTCGTCCTGAAAGCGCTCCAATGCCGCGGCCACGGCTGCTCTGGCCTCGGGATACCCGGCCAGCGCCTCCAGCACCACGGCACACAACTCGAACAACAGTTTGCAGCTTCCGTCGGCCTGCTCGCCCTCGCTTGGCTTGGCGGCGGCGCCCCACCCCGGTTTGCTCGCGGTCTCTCTGCCGGGGCCGTGCAGCAGCCAGGCCTTGGCGTCGGAGTCGCGCACTTGCATCTCGGCCATGAGGCGAGCGTGGGCTTGAGCCTGCACGACCTCGCGTGCCAGGCGGCGGTAGATTTTGCCGGCTCTCGGCTTGGCCGCGCGGTCCAGCCATTGCTGGTAAAGCTCCCACGCCAGGTCAACCGACTCCACGGCAACCCTCTCCGAGGCGCCGGCCTTGAGGCGATTGCAGATCTCCGCCACGATTTTTGCGGTCAATGATGGTGTCTTGACAGCCATGGCGCTCACTCCCCCAACAAGGTTTTGGCCAGCAGCGGCATTGCTGCCGGGCCGACATATTCGAAGCCCGCGGTCAAACGGGTCGTGGCGTGGGCCATCCGGTCGCCAGGCCGCGCAAACGATGGTTTGCGAGTCATGCGCCACAGGGCAGAGCGGCAGCGGGCGACGACCATGGCCCGGTGCGTCGTGGTCGAAAGGGCCCGGTAGCCAAGCCCCTTCCAAACTGACGCCACAAACGCCGACAGCGCATTGCCGATCCCCGCGCCTTGAAAATCAGGCAGCGTCACCGTGCGATGCTCGCGTCTACCCTTGGGACCGGCACCGAAAAACGGCAGCCACGACGAAAACGCCACGGGCTGGCCATTCCAGCTGGCCAGAAAACAAACCGCCGACCGCGCATGCGAATGGCTCAGATAGTGATGCTGTGCGAACAACGGCCACGCCGATGCTTGGCAACGAACGACGTCGAGGGCAATGGTCGGGCGACATCGAAGACACCTCCATTGAAAGGTGTTTTCCGCCGGCCGAAAAACCCAGTCGGGCTGCAGCCACTCCTCCACGTCCTCGTGGCAGGTCACCGCGATGAATTGCGGCCCGCCCCGGCGAACCGTTCGGGCCACGGCATGCGAGCCGATCCGGGCTACCGTGCGATCGACGACACTGGTGTATTCATCGCAGACGACCAGTCCGTCAGGCCCCGCGGCGGCCAGAAGCAGGGCCAACGTGACGCGAAACTGCTGACCGGTGGACAGCACGCCAAAGGGCCGCAGCCAGCAGGGCGGCGACGAAAAGCCCACCGACGCCAGCAGTTCGGCAATGTCCGCGGTCGACCAGGCAGGCGGGAAGGCGTCGATCACGCTGCCCTTGCCGACATGGGCCAGGGCCGCGCTATGGTCGACAGCCTCGGGCCAAAGCCGCTTGGCAAGCGTGCTTTTCCCGCAGCCCGAGGGGCCGACGATCAAGCCGATCCTCCACGGTTTTTGCTCGATGGGCAGATCGACCGTCCAGGTCAGCGTACTCTTTTCAGCACGCGGCAAATCGAACTGGCCGCGCAACTGCGTGACACGCGGCGTTTCGACGATCGGGGTTTCGACTGTGATGGTAGTTTTCATGGTTGTTCTCGCTGCCCAAAGTAGTAGGCACACTCCATGTGCCGTTTTCGAGTTCAACGGCACACGGAGTGTGCCTACTACTTTGGGCTAACCCATCTTGGCTTCACACTTCAAACCTTCCTGCTGAAACCGTTCCAGCAAAGTCCGTTGCTGGTCCTCGTCCTGGCATTCGACCAGCACGAAGTAGCGCATGGCCGGCACATTCTCGCCACTGGCGTTGCGCAGCTTGTCCCGGGTTTTCTTGTTGGCCTCGGCCAATGCTTGCCACAGCGATTTGACGGCCGCACTGTCGCGTTCGGCCGATTGCCGCAGTTCATCCAGCAGCTTGTCGTCGTAGCCCGCGAGCTGGGCCAACGGGTCGATGGCCAGCAGCAAAGCCCGCGCCTCGGCGTCGGAAACGTCCAGAATCTCCACCTCGACGATCTCATCCGGTGTGAGGTCGCGGCGCAAGTGGCCGTCGATCAATTTCAGCCGGCCATCGGGCAGCTCGTAGGCAAGAAGCGATCGGGCGAAACCAATCTCCTCGTAAAGCGCGGTAAGGGCGGCACGCTGGACATCGGTGTGGACACGGGGATTGAGCTCGTGCGGCACGAGGTCGCCGGCACGAACGCGGCAGTGGGTTTTGATGCGGTTGCGCATGGTCTGTTCCTTGGATGCCACGGGCTTGTCCCGTGGAGGATCACGATCGCTTCTAATTAGAAACCACCGTAATTATCCACGGCTCAAGGCCCTGGCATTATTGGTCGCCATGGGTTTCGGAAGAGGTTTTGGGTTGCAGCATGATGGCGTGCAGCATCGCCGTGATGGCCGTGAAGCCCGTAAACGCCAAGGCCGTCAGCGTTGCCGGCACTTCCTGTCCGCGGGCTGCCAGGCAGCCGATGATGGAGATGTCGATCACTAGCACAAGGATGGTGCCGCCGATGGCGATGCGGTGAGACCATACATCGTGCTTACCGTTGGTTTGCGGTTTTGTTGGGGTGTCCATGAGGATCCTCGCTTACGCTTCGGGTTGGTATGGGAAGTTCGAGCAGTGCGATCTAAGGTCCTGGTGGCGGCGCAATGGCGACGTAGGGCCAATGCGGTTTCTTGAAAAAACGGTCCACGAATTGGCCCTTCATGGGCCAACCAAGCATGATGTCGAAGGTGTTGACATCCGTGCCGGGGTATGTGCAGCAGAATCCGCTGTGAAACTGGATAATGAGCTGACCGTTTTGGTCGTCGCTGTCGCAGCGGTAGCGCATGACCCATCTGGAGGCGGGATATACCCATTGTCCGTCGAATGGCATTGTTCACCCCATATTGCTGGCTACGGTGTGGCGGCGGTAAGGAGCCAACAGGCCAAGGATTCTGATGGGCGGGCGAATGTCGGCTGGAAACGACCAGGCCTCGGCGCCGCTGGTGGCTGTCGATCCTGCTGACGTGGAGGCCGTGTTGGAGGTCACCTGGTTGGCGATGGCCGGGTCGCGGTTGGCCAGGTACCACATATGAGCGACCCACTCGGCGCACGCCTCCTGCACCGCTTCGGGGATCGTGTTGTAGCCGGCATAGTATTGGATGCGGAAGTTGTTGATGCCTGGCGACCAGATCAGGTCCTCGGGATGCAAAAGCTCAGGATCGGTGTAAGGAATCGCCCTGAGCAGCCAGCCGCGCGGGTCGAATTGATAGCCGGCCAATTCATAAGTATGCATCTTCAGCTCGGCAAAGACGCCGACGGCTGTCAGGTTGCCTTGCGAGGTGGCGCCGTCTCCGAATGACGGCGGCACATACAAATCCGCGGAGGGCCAAAGCCCGTAATTGACGGTGTCGCCCTGGACCTGCGCTTCCCAGCCGTTGCCGATGGATGAATTGATGTACGCTGCCAGGCCGCTCAGCGTCGGATAGGAGCTGAAGCCGATAATGTCCGTGCCAAGGACGCCGGACGCCACCCTGGTCAGGGTGATGCCCGTGCTCGTGACCTGGACTCGTGCTTGCTGATTTTGACTGGTGTTATTGTTGATGATCTTGAGCACGGTGGTGGGCCGGTAGCGGCAAGCTTGCACGGATTGGATCGGGTATTGTCGAAGCAGCAGCTTGCGCTGACCGTCGCCGCTGTACAGTTCGTCGTAGAAATTGACGAAGAACTGACGCCGGCAGTATTTCTCGATGGCGTCGCTGGCCGCGGTGATCCAGATCGCGAGCTGGGTGTCGATGCTGCCGGGGCTTTGGCTTTGGATGGCGACGTAGGCCCTGGAAAGCGTGATGAGGTCTTTGGCGGCCATGGGTTAAATCTCCGGACGGCACACGGAGTGTGCCAACTACTTTGTGAGTGTTTGCAGGTAGGCGATGGCCAGGGCGGCGATTTGTTGGTTGGTTTGGCCGTTGGGGCCGGTGCCAATGGGATTGGGGTTGCCGCCGCCGATGCTGGCGTTGGGCTTGGCGATGGCGGGGACGGCGATCTCCGCTGTGCCGTTGAGGAGGTTGGTGAGTGCGTTGAACTGGGCGCTGGTTTGGACGGTTGTGGCTGGGAAGTATGTGTCCATCCAGAGAATGGCGTTCTGCCAGTTGGGATCGGCGGCGATCTGGGCGGCGATGGTCGGGGTGAGCACCACGTTGATCGCATTGAGGTTGATGGTCGGCGGGATGTTGGCCGGTGGCTGGGCCACTGCGTCGGTCCAGGATTGGAGGGCGTAAGCGTCGGCCAGTGCGGGGTGGTAAGCCGTCGCTTCGGTGGTGCCGTCGCCGGCCCAGGGGGTCAATATGCAAGCGTTTATCATGTGGGTTTGATGGTTAGGGGTGCGTTGAAGAAACTGGTATCTCCCGTGTTCCAGCGGAGGCCGTGGAGCGTGGCGGTTGGGTTGGTGGTGCCGAGGTTGGTGTAGGTGCACTGCAAGGTGCCGCCGACGTAGAAGTTGATGGTGTTGCCGGAAAGGACGGCTTCGATGGCGTAATTGGTGTTGGCGGAGAATGTGCCGCCGCTGTAGTTGCCGGATGCGCGGGACGTGAAAGTGCCGCTGTTGCGTTCGTAAAGCGCGTAAGTGCTGTTGTAAGAGAGAATGCAGGCCATCCAGAAGTTGCTGTTGTTGGTGTAGCGGAAGCAAATGCCGTTGTAGGACGCACTGCTGGTAGTGGCGCTGAAGCAGAAGTTGACGGAAATGGTGACGTTGTACTGGTTGGCTTGCCAAACAACGATCCAGGCCGGGCCGCCGGGGCCGCTGCCGTAAATCTGGCAGCCGTAGTTGGGGTTGTTGTAGCAGGTTTCCCAGGTGCCGTTTTCTTCCGTGCCGACGGGGCCTTCGTCGGGGGTGTAGGATTGCAGACGTGTGCCAGTGGCGACGGTGTCGAAGTTGGCGAGCAGGATGTAATCCACGGTGATACCGCTGGCTGCTGCCCTCGGTGCTTGTGGTGACGTCTTCGGCGCCGATGCTTTGGCTGCCGGGGGTGTAGAGGGTGGCGGAAAAGACGCCCACGCCCGCTGTTAGCGTGGAGTTGGCGGGGAGCGTGGCGGGGTGTGCGTCGGTGGAAGAGAATTCAACGGTGCCGTTGTAGGTGGTGTCCGTAATGCTGCCGGTGGCTAGGGCGGTGACGGTGAAGTTGAATGCGACGCCGGCGGTGGCCGTGGCCGGGACTGTGACGGCAAAGCCGATGAGGATGGCGCGGGTGGTGTTGATGCCATGAGCTCCGCCGGCGATGGCCAGGCTTGGGCTGTTGGCACTGATGAAGCTGAGACCCCAAAAGGATTGCATGGCGGCTCCTGCTGAAACTAAACCCGACGCCTTACGGCGTTCGGCTCGCCAGATTCGGCTGGCCTAAACGACAAACATGTAATTGACGGTGGCGGTGCTGGATTGGGTTTTGATGTAGATTTCGTCGATGTTGGAGCAGGGTATGGTGATCGATTGGCCTGGCTGGAGGCAAATGTATTGGTTGTTGGGGTCGCCAACGTAGACGTTGACGCTGCTGCTGGGGTCGTTTTGGACGAGAACGGATTGGCAGACGTTGCTGGGCAGGCCGGCCGCTGTGGTTGTCGCGGTGGATTGGCCGGTTTTTGGGTTGTCACCGGTGGATTGATTTGGCATGAGTTACTCCTTTGTTCGTTAAACCTTTGTTGACCAAAGAAACTTGGAGAGGGACGGATGGGAGTCGAACCCATCACACACGGGTTTCTCGGGGCCGCGTGTCACGCCGATGAGCCGTCCCGACGCGGACGCCGCCTGCAACGGCGTCCGGGGTGTAGCGTTGGGGTAGGTTGGCCCGGTGCTACACGATGGGGATCTCCTCCCAGACAATGCCGATCCAGCAAAGCGGCGAGGAACCGGCGGCGGCGATGCCCTGCGTGGTGTAGCCGCTGCCGGGCTCCAGGACGATGCCGCCGTCGACGTCCTCGGTGATGACGTCGCTGTTGCCGGCAATCGTGCCGCCGGCCGCTTCGCTGAGGTTGGCGAAAGGATAGAGAGCAGCCGGCGCGGCGTTGAGCGTCGCCTGTTCGAGAACGGTCGCGGCGCTGGAGTTGGAATTGCCCAGGTCCATGTTCTTCGGCGTGACGGCCGTGCCCGTGGGGAGGACGCCGGACTGGGTGGCGGTCGGGCCGTTGAGGCAGAAGCCGCAATGGTACTGGGCGCCGGTGCCGAGGGTGCCGGTGGCGGCCTGGGCGAAAGTCACCTTCATGATCTTGAAGCGTTTGCCGCTGCCGACCGGGTTGTAGAGGACCAGGGGCGCGGTGGTGGTGAGCGAAACTTGCGGGCTGCGAGCGGTGGCGTTTGTGGCCGAGTAGACGTTGCCACGGCTGGTGGCTTCGTAATACTTGCCGTGGGCCTGGCCGACGACAGCCTCGCTGGTCTTGCCCTGGCGCGGAGCGATGGCGGGAGTGCCACCGTCAGCGACGAGCTGGACGCCAACGGTGAGCTTGGGGTCGACGACTTCGAGGTCGCCGCAGAAGCCGAATTCACGGTTGAAGAAACGCTGTTTCATGGAAATCTCCTGCAAAGGTTGGGGTTCTGTGTAGGTCCCGCCTGCCGGGCGGGACCTTTTTTGGGGGTAACACAAAGTAAGCATTACAAGGCCAGCTGACTGGGCGCCTACCTAGCCTGGCCCCAGGTCCCGCCCGGCAGGCGGGACCTACTTCAGGCGGGACCTACTTCACGTGACGACGTTTTGGGTGCCAACGGCGGAGGCATTGTTGGCGTTGTTGGGTTTGTCCACGCCCTCGTCGCCGATGGCAACAACGGCGACGAGCACGTTGGAGGAATTCACCTCCTTGACCTGCAGACGCACATAGCGTTTGCCGGTGGTAAGCTGGCCGGCACGCACCTCGAAGGTGGTGATCTTGTTGGCGGTGGTCAGCCCGGTTTGGCTGACGTTGGCGCCGCCGGAGTTGCTGAAGGGACTCGCTGTGCCGGCGGTCGGCCAGGTGACGTTGTCGGCGGACTCCTGCAGCCAGCAGCTCAGCGAGCCGGTGGTGGCGCCCTGGGTGATGATGAAGAAAGCCCGGCGGCTGTGCTCCATGTCGACGGCGTCGGTGTTGACGGTGGCGTTGTTGAGCGTTTGGGGCGGGACGCCGGCCCCAATCGCATCGCGCTGCGTGATCTGTTCGGTATACATGGTTCTCCTTGTCTAAGCGGCACAGGCTGGAAGCCTGCGCTACGGGGTTGGGATGTAGCACAGGCTTCCAGCCTGTGCTTTGTCTGAGTTAATCGAGGGCGACGAAGGGGCTGACTTCGGTGCTGCCGTCCTGCAGGGTGATGGGCTTGTCCAGCCATGGCTGGCCGTCGACGCGCTCGACGACACGCCAGGTCATCTGGTTCTTCAGGAAATTGACGTGTTCGCTGGCCGCGATCTCGATTTGCATGCGGTCGCCGATGACGTAGTATGCGGATCGATCAGCATCACGTCGCCGTTGGTGCCCAGGGCCGGCAGCTTTTCGGTCGGGATCGCCGGCCGGCCGAGCAGCGACCAGGTCGGTTTCTTGGTGGCGCCCTGGTCGATGCTGATGAAGATGGCCCGGTTGGCGCCGTCCTTCAGCTGCAGCAGTTGCGGAACGACGCTGGGCGTGAACACCCAGATGGCCTTGTTCCAGCTGATGGGCAGCAGCTTGGACCACATGGTGGCCATGTCCGCGAACTGGACCTGGCCGCTGGCGTTGCGGGTGACGTTGATGTGGGCCCCGGCGTTGAGCATGCCCATCGGCTTGCCGACGCCGTTGCCCTGCAGGAAGGCGTACTCCTCGAACCAGCCGATGGCCCTGCCGAAGAGGGTCATGAGGAACTTCTCCAGGCCGAAAGCGGCATCCTGCAGCAGGACGTTGCTGCGAGACGCTGTAGCCGGACAGCTCGTGGGCCTTGAGCTCCATCATCTTGAACTGCGGCTCGGTCTCGGTGCGGGTCTGGGCCTCCTCGGTCCAGGTCATCTGCACGCCGCCGAAGAAGGGCGAGACGCCGGCGGTCTGGACCGTGGTGATGTCGAGGTAGGGGAACTGCAGCGTCGCCGAGGCCATGGGCTGCACGAAGGCCCGCGGGCGGATGAAGGCTTGCTCGGCGGCGATGTAAAGCAGCTGGCGGTAGAACTCGGGCGGGACGATGTAGCCGCCGGTGACGCCGCTCGACTCGGCCATCGCCGCCTTTTGGATGACGTTGCCCTTGTCGTCGGCGAATTGGGCCTTGTAAACCTCGTCGAGGCGTTTGTGGTTTTTGGTGGCGACCGCGAGGCAGAAGTCGCCGAAATTCTTCCTGGGATCGCCCTCACCGCCCTCGCCAAAGATGGCGGGCACGGCGTTTTTGTTGGATTTGGTCTGGGCGGCCGCGAACTGCTTGAGCGTGGCGGTGATGGTGTCGTTGAGCCCCCTGGTGAGGGACTCGAGCATGCCGCCGACCTGCTTTTCGACGATCTCGCCGAGCGGATCGCCCTGGATCGCCTCGGCAATGCCGCCTTTGATGAGAATGTCGGCGTGCTCGTTGGACACGTCGATGCGCTCGCCGGGCGGCTTGCCCTGGAATGCTTGCTTGAGCTGAACGAACATGGGAAGGTCTCCGTTGGTTATGGGTGTTGGTATCCTGCCGTCTCAAGGCTGGCGTCGCCGAACGCTTGATGTCGTCCTCGCGGCGTTTCCCTAACGGTTGTTTCTGGCTAGCCTGTTGCAAAAAAGGGGACTGGCCCCGTTGCCGAAACGGCCCGGAGGGTGTTTCGCACAACGGGGCCTGTCCCCTTTTTTGCAACAGGCTAAATAATCCCGCGGACTCGGTCCGATGCCTGTTTCGCGGCCCGGACGACGATGTCGTTGGGGTTGATGCCGGCCATGCGGTCTTTGATCGCTTGCTCCAATTGACCGAGCGTGGTGAACGGGATGAACTGGGCCTGCTTGGTTTGGACAGCAATTGTCGGGAGCCAGTCCTTCGGCACTGTTGTGTTCGATTTCGACACGGCCTCGACAACGGCGTCCTGGTTCATGGGCAAGAAGGTGCACGCGTATTCCAGCAGCAGCCACTCGTCGACGATCCGGTCCACGGTCGCCAACTGCGGCCGGGCGGCGATCTCGTGCGATGAGGGACAATGTGATTTCAGGCACAAAAAGCCAACCGACTTGCCCACGAGCATGCCTGCCTTGACGAGGGAAAAAGCGGCATCCGGCGGCCAACAATCTCCCGTCCAATCGGCCGGCATGGCTGGATATTGTGTCTTGGCTTTGATGCCGGCGACGGCTCCGTTCTTGGCACGCTTGCGCCAAAGAGACCGGCCAATCGGCGGCTGCCAGTAGCAATGGTTCATGGTGACCAATGGATTGACAGCAAATTGACTGTCGTTCATCCCCTTGGCCAGGACGATCTCGTTTTCGCGGTCAATGCTCTCGGTGGTGATCCAGGACACGTCGGAGCGCTCGCCGTCGAGGACCTCGGAGGTCGCCTTGGCGGTGACCAGCCTGCGCAGCTTGCGGTCCTCTTCCGGCAAAGCTTTGAGCAGCTGGTCAATCGCCTTGGCCTGGGCGTCTTTCATGGGGACGCCCAGCGGGCCTTCGGTTTCGCCATATTGCTTGAGAAAATCTGCCATGGGAACCTCTCGTTAAAGTAGTAGGCACACTCCGTGTGCCGTTTAGCGTGTCAGATGGCACACGGAGTGTGCCTACTACTTTGCCTCGCTTTGTGGTTGTGTCCATAGGCTCGGCAGCCACGGGGCATCGCCCCAGGAGACCGGCGGCAAACCGCGGCCGCCGCGGACTTCGTTGATCGACAAAATGCCGTATTTCAAGTCGAGGTTTAGCTGCATGATGTCCGCCTCCTGGTCGAGCGGTTGGGGATCGTCGGACGTCATGAAGAGCCGGCCCGATTTGTCAAACAGCGGCAGCAGGCATTGGTTGAGCTTCTCGTCGCGGCGCTGGATGCGCGGGCTGATCGCCTGCTGCATGTGCTGGGCCTGGCTGGCTTGCAGATTGGCCAGGTTGGTTTGACTGGTGAAATAGGCAATCGGCACGTGGAAAGCATTGGCGATGTCCTCCTTGGTGGCCTTCATGTCGGCAAGCGCGGCCAGGTCGCCCATCGATTGCTGCAAAAGCTGAAGCTTGACCGCGGATTCGGCGACGACGACCTTGCCGGCCCCGCCGCGCCGGAACTTCGAATTCCATTGCGTCTCCAGGCGGTCGCGTTCCTCTTCGCCCAGCACCTCGTCGGGGGCGACCAGTGCCGACGGCAGCCCGCGATTCTCGTAAATGGCGGCCTTGGTGGCGGCGAATTCGCTGGTCAGCGTCACCTGCTCGAAACAGGCTCGCAAAGGCGACAGACCGCCCAGATAAGGATCGCGCGGATCGGGGTAACGAAAGAAAACGATGTCCTCTGGGGCGAATTCCTGATAGCGCTTGCCGCTGCGATACTCGAAGAAATCGACAGGCTCCGGGCTGTCGGCATGGCGGCGCGGCGTGACGTTCTGGCTGGGCAGGACATATATTTGGCTCGGAGCGCCGAACGGACCGGGTTGCAGCTGCCAAAACGCCCTGCCGGTGACCTCCAGGTACGTCTGGGTCAGCTCCCAAAGATCGAAGGCGTTCATGAGCGGATTCGGATGACTCAGCAAATCGAGCAGCGGATGGTCGGTCACTTCCTCGATGACCGCCGCCGATTTGACCTGGGCCGGCAGGTGGGAATCGGAGCGCAGCTGTTTCAACCGCGGCTCGGCACGCCGCGCATGGCGCATTTGGGTCTCGGCTGATTGTGATGCGTGACGACATAGAGGCTCGGGCTAAACGATGCACAGGACGCCGCGTTGAGGCTGATGCAGGCCCAGGCCATGCCCTTGAGCTCGGCAATCAGTTCGTTGGCCGTCGGCTCGCGGGTTCGCTTCCACGCATCGACATAGGAGGTGCCCGTCCATTGCCCGCCCAACAGGGCGCTGGGCATCGCCTTGCGGCGTGGATGACCCAAAAACGGCAACAGGCGTCGAAGAATGCTGATCATAACGATGTCCAAAGTGCGGGATTTTTCACGTCAAACTTCGGGCCGCGCGATTGCTCCGGGCGATCGTTGGCCTGTTCTTCTTCAAGCTCAGAGCGGCGCTGCCTGGCCATCAGTCGAGTGTCCAGCCTGCTCACGAGGTAACGCAAGGCGGCCAACGCATGGTTGTGCTCGTCCACGGGATTCTCGCCCATCGCCTGCCGCTCCGAGGCGGAGGTATAGCGATAAAGCCGGGCCTCCGCCATCAGGTTGGGGCAGCGCTGCTCGTTGACCTTGAGCCGGCCCGATTGCAAACGAGCCGTGACGGCGGCAATGCCGGCGCGAATGTCGTTGCGGGCCCGTATCACCTTGAAGCCCGCCAGCCGCAGCTGCTCGATTTCCTCCGCTCCGGACGGGTCCGCTATCCAGAAAACATTTTTGGGCAGCCGCCTGGCGATCTCCGACACCGCCGTTTTGCAGACATAGATCTCGTTCTCGATCCACAGCTCGTCGTCCACCACCGGCCCCCAGACAGCCGCGAAAGGATTGCGGAAACCGAAGTCGATGCCGCCAAAATACCTTTTCGCCGTGGCAGGCGCCTTTTGGCGGAGCGCGTCTGCTCCTCGAATTTGGGATACACCAGCCCTTCCATGGCGGTGAAGCTGCATTCGTATTCCTGGGCCACCCAGTCGTCGCCGAACTTGCCGCGCTCCTCGGCGATGAACGCGGCTGTCAGCCGAGGGCAATCCGACCACGGCACGCGGAACCGCTGCCAGCCGGTCTTGCGGCTTTGCCATTCCTTCCACCACCAGCCGCGCTGGCCAAATGGCGTGCTCAGGCAAATCGTCCGGCCCCTGGAAACGCCGGTCATCGGCGACACCGAGGCAAACAGCTGGTCGGGGATGCGTGCCGCTTCGTCGAGCACCAGCAGGGCCACGCCCTGGAACGAGCGGATGGTTTCCTCCTTGCCCGGCAAGCAGACAATGCGGCTGCCGTTGACCAGCTCCAGCTGCGTTTGCGTTTCCTTGACGGCCTGCAGCGGCCTGCCCACCGCGCGGAAAGCTTCCTTGACATAGCGGAACAGCTCTCCCGATTGGCGCTGGCTGCGGCTGATGAGCAGCACCAGGGCCGGCGGCTTGAATAGCGCGGTGTGCAGCGCCAACGCACTGGTCGTGCGCGACTTGCCCGCGCCGCGGCTGCAATTGAGCAGGATTTGCCGCTCGGCCGAAAACAACAGCTCGCGCTGCCAGGGGTCGGCCTGCATGCCCTGGGCCTTGAGGATCCGCGTCGGATCGAGGGCGAGAGCGAGCGTCAGGAGGAAGGCATCGTTCACGGTTTTGATGGTCAAACATGGTGGTGCTTGGTTGGAAAAGCGGTTTTTTCGTTACCTGGCAGTAAGTGCCGCAACATGGTTGTCGATCTCCTCCGCCCGCCAGCGCACCGTGCCGCTGGTGAGCCGAATGCCGCGCGGCAGTTTGCCCAACGCCTCCCAGCGCCATACCGTGCTGGGCGAGACGCAGTAGCGCTTGGCCACTTCCTCAATGGTCAAAAGTTGGGGCGGCGGTGGAACCAATGTCGGTGTCGGCATGACTAACTCGCATCGAGTCGGGCAATGGGTTGCGGGTTTGTGCTCCTCGTCTGAATGAATAATACTGTACACTTGTTCACAAAACAAGCACGGTAGCGAAGATAACAATGGCTGGTAAAGAGTGGTAAAGGTTGACAATGGTTTTTTGGCATTTTTTCATAAAGGGGGACAAGTTTTGTAGGACGGCCTTCCCAGGCCGTCCGTGTCGAGGTGGACGGCCTTCCCAGGCCGTCCGTGTCGAGGTGGACGGCCTTCCCAGGCCGTCCGTGTCGAGGTGGACGGCCTTCCCAGGCCGTCCGTGTCGAGGTGGACGGCCTTCCCAGGCCGTCCGTGTCGAGGTGGACGGCCTTCCCAGGCCGTCCGTGTCGAGGTGGACGGCCTGGGAAGGCCGTCCTACAAAACGTGACCTGGTAGCAGCCCAAATTGAATAATGCCGATTTTTGTTTTTTGCGCCAACGTTTCAACGCTGGCGGTGTTTTAACAGCGTGGAAGCAACGGTGCGAGCTGTGACGGCAACCGATGAACACGTGCTGATCCGCCAGGCCCAACGCGGCGACCGCGCGGCGTTCGCGGCCCTGGTCGAGCACTACTACGAGCGCTTGTACCGGTGGCTGTGCCATTTGACGCACGATCAGCATGCCGCGGAGGATGCGGCCCAGGAGGCGTTCATGAAGGCGCTGGCCAACCTGGCGAGTTTCAAGGCCGGGAGCAATTTTCAGGCCTGGCTGTTTCGCATCGGCCACAATGTCTGCGCCAACCAAAAGAGGCAAAAAGCACAGGCTAGTGCCCCTTCAAATCTGAAAATTGGGGTTGCTGATGTTGTAGCAAATTGGGAAACTCCCGAATACAAGGAGGTTTCCCATGAACAAGAAGTTCGTTGTGCGTCTCTCGGATGGAGAGCGTGGTATCTGCCAAGAAGTTGTCAAGAAACTCAAGGGATCATCGCAAAAGGTCCGCCGCGCTCAAATACTGCTAAAGGCGGATGCAGATGGGCCGGGTTGGACGGACAGCAAGATTGCCGAGGCCTTCAATTGCCGCGTGCAGACGATTGAGAATCTTCGCAAACGCTTGGTTACCGAAGGCTTTGAATTGGCCCTGGAAGGCAAAAAACCCAAGGATCCTCCCACACCACCGAAGCTGGATGGCGAGGGGGAGGCGAAATTGATCGCCATGCGTTTGGGCAAACCGCCGAGCGGTTACGGGCACTGGACCTTGCACCTGCTCGCGGACGAACTGGTGGCATTGGAAGTGGTCGATTCGATCAGTCATGAGACGGTCCGCAAAGTGCTAAAAAAAACGGCATGACGAAGCGGAAAATCGAATACTGGGTGATTCCCCCCGAGCAAGATGGGGAGTTCGTGGCCTGCATGGAAGAAGTGCTCGAAACCTACGCCCAGGCCTACGATCCGCAGCATCCGGTGTTGTGCATGGACGAACAACCGGTGCAGTTGCTCAAAGAGACACAGGTGCCGATTGCCGCGACGACGAAGCATGGCAAGCGGGTCGATTACGAATACGAACGCAACGGCACGGCGAGCATTTTCATGTTCGCCGAACCGCTGTCAGGTTTTCGGCAAGCGACGGCACGACCTCGGCGAACCAAGATCGACTGGGCGCTCGAAGTCGCGCATTTGTTGGACACGCGTTATGCTGACTGTGCCGAATTGACGTTGGTTTGCGACAATCTCAACACGCACACCAAGGGAGCGTTCTACGAAGCGTTCGAACCGGAGCAGGCACGCGCGTACATCAAACGCATCAACTTCTGCTACACCCCGAAGCATGGAAGTTGGCTGAATGTCGCCGAATGTGAGTTGAGCTGTCTCACCAGCCAGTGTCTGAGCGACCGACGCATCGGGGAACTGGCGGAGCTGCAAAAGGAAATCGCGGCTTGGTCGGCCAAGACCAACGCCAAGCAACGCGGTGTTGACTGGCAGTTCCGCATCGAAAACGCCCGCGTGAAACTAAAACGGCTTTACCCCAAAATTAAGACTTGAAGGGGCACTAGAAGCCTGTGCTACAGCCCCGTAGCACAGGCTTCTAGCCTGTGCCGCGACCTTGACCCCGCCGAACGGGCGATGGAGAAGGAAGCGCTGCAGCTGCTGGCCAGGGCGGTGGGCCGCTTGCCGAGCGATTTCCGGGCGGCGTTTTTGCTGAGGGTCGAGGAAGAGATGCCGTTTGAGGCGATTGCCGAGGTGCTCGAGATCACCGTCGAGACGGCCCGATGGCGGGTTTACAAGGCCCGGCAAAAACTGATGGAAGTGCTGGAGCTAGCATGAACTGCCCCCAGTGCCGAAAACGATTGCTGCTGACCGAGCGGCCCGAGACGCCGGCGCTGAAGGTGCAGGCCCACCTGGCGGCTTGCGAGGCCTGCCGGGCGTTTCAGCGTCAGCTGACGATGATCGAAAGCAATGTACCGCGCCTGCCGGTGCCGGCGCCGACGTCGGGGGCCAAGGCGAAATTGCTGGCGGAGATTTTGGGAACGGAGATTGCGAATCACCAGCGGCCGGCCATCGCTGGGGCAATTGAAGAGCACAGGCTGGAAGCCCCTGCTGCGCAAATGAAAAGCACAGGCTGGAAGCCTGTGCTACGAGAAAAAGGATGTGGCACAGGCTTCCAGCCTGTGCACCACAACTTAAATGGGGCATGGCCTCGGCGGCGGCAGTGGTGCTGATTGCTTGTGGCATTTGGGCGGGCACACGGTTGGCACAGCATGACGATGTCGCAAATAACACTACAGGTCCCGCCCGGCAGGCGGGACCTACTCCGGCGGGACCTACTCCGGCGGGACGTTTCGCGGATGAATTGAAAAAGGCTCCCGACTCCTTTTTCGAGGATCTCATGGCCTGCGATCTGAAATTGGCCGAGGCCCTGACAAACCGCGAGCGCACCCAGGCCCTGACGGCCATGGCGGCATTGCTCAAGCTTGACGCCGGCAAGGCTGACACGGAGCGTGAGGACGTTGCCAAGGTGGCCGGGGCGATCCAGGTCGGCTACGTGGCGCGGCTGGACGAATTGCCCATCGACAAGCGCGATCGGGCCGTCGCCCGCACGCTTGTCGAAGGCGGCTTGAAACTGGCCGGCGAGGATGACCCGCTGCAGCGCACCAATTATTGCAACAGCCTGGCCGATATGCTGGCCGGCGAAATCAAGCAAGCCGTGCAGACCGACGATGCGCCGCGGGCCGCCCAGCTGGGCGAGCAGATGAATTTGCTGCTGGTGCAGGGCGTGGCGGCCAATCTCGACCTGGCGCGGGCCGCGATGGGAGCGGATTCGCCGCGCGAGCCGGAGATCGCCCGCGTCGGCACCGAAGTCAACGGCATGGCCAAGAAGATCGAGGACGAAATCGGCCGAATGCCGGCGCCCAACCCGGCCATGCTGCGGACCATGCAGGCCATCGCCCGCGGCCAAAGCGAAGTCCAGCGGGCCATCGCCGCCAAGGGAAAAGCCAAGGGCAAGGGGCCAAATACCAAGAAGAAGTAGTGAGCGGCCGCCGTAAGCCGGCTGATTGACACAGCTCGGTTGGAATCAGCCGGTTGACGCTTGCTGGCGCCAATCAGCCGGTTTACGCCGGCCGCTCGACGGGCAACAAAAACCATACCATCTCGCCTAACCGAGGAAATTACCATGAAATTATCGCACAAATCGAGCTTATTGCTCATCGCTTTCGCCGGCCTGCTCACCTTGCCGTCCGCCAATGTCTTTGGTCAGACGAGCTCGGGCTCCTCGCCGGGGTCTTCCGGTCAAAGTCACTATGGCATGGACGCGAGTTTGCTTCACGACATCGACAAGCTCGCCGGCCTTATGGACCATGCACTGAAGCACGGCCATCGCCACGAGGCCCGCGAGCTCGATCGGGCGCTCGACGATCTCATCAAGGCATTGGATCACCAAATGCGCCGCCACCATCATCACCATCACGACAATGCCTTCCACAAAGGCATGCAGTCGGCCTCCGGCACATCGGCGAGTAGCCCATCTTCGACCACCACGCCGGTGTCCACGTCCAAATCCGGCGGCAGCGGCTCGGCAACCAGCGGCCAGGGCAAATCGCCATCAAACGGCAGCACGACTAGCGCCGCCAAAACGCAAGCGACGCCGGTTTCGACGGGGAGCACAAATCAGGCAACCGGCGCCGCCACGGCAAGCCCAAAGCAGGCTAGGCTTTCGCCAACGGCAAACAGCAAGTCGCCGGCAACCGCCGCCCACAATGGCATTCACAGCGGCACGCCACAGCTCAACAAGCACCTCGCGCAGGTCGGCTCGAAGGTCGGGCAGCACCAGAACAATGGGAAAGGGCTGACGGCTAAGCATAAATGACTTTGGTTCGAAGAGGATTAAGATTACGATGACGATTACGATTAGGAAGAGGATTAAGAGCACGAGTAAGAGTATGAGCAGGAGCGATTCCAGCCCTGCGATTCCTGCTCTTAATCGTGATCGTAATCCTAATCCTCTTCCTAATCGTAATCGTCATCTTAATCATTCTCTGTTTAGTCCGACCCAAAGCTCTTTCTTTCCTTCTTAGTCCGACCCAAAGAGAGCCTCATCATGTCCGCCAACCACTATCCCCGCAGCCTTCCCTTCCGTCCACCCACCCCCAACCGCCAACCCCCGCGGAACCCGGCGGCTCCAAACGCTACCGCCAAGCCCCTGACCTTTTGGCTCTGCCTGGCCGCGCTAGCTTTCGCCCTCAGCGTCCTGGCCGGCTGGCTCCTCGGCGGCCGGCCGGGCAAAGTCCCTCCCCCTGTGCCCGCGGCCAGCGCTGATGCCAATGCCATCCGCCAGCCGCTGCTGGAAACGCTCGGCAGCCTGAGCGCGATCCACCTTCGCCAAAGCTACCTCAACATCGGCCTGGTCGCTGACGCGGTCGAAAAGCAGACCTACACTCAAGAGGTGGGCAACGACATGCTCGACACCGTCCTCGCCCTCATGAGCACGGTGGACCAGCAGCTCGCCAAGCTTGCCAAGTCGGAATTGGGCGAGGACGATAGGCAGGATGTCGAGCACGTTCAGCATCTGTCTGCCCTGCTGCGGATCCAGGCTACGGCGCTGCGGGCGTATTGGCTGACTCACGATGCATCGCAAGCGGCGCGCTATCACGAGGCAGGCGAGAAAGCGTGGACGGAAATCAACAATTGATGCCCTGCCGGCGTCTAATCCGGCAGCGTTTCCGCCTCGCCGCCGTTGCGGGTGGCAAGGGCAGGCATCAACGGCGCGGCTCCGTAGGTGATAAAGCGCACGGAGCCGTCGGCGAACAAGAAATTGGCACCGCCGCCGTGTGGGCTCCAAAAATGAAAGGCATCGCATTGGTTTTGGAAGCTGCCGGGTCCGAAGGAATATGGACCCCTGGGGCACACGCGCAACCAATACCCCGACGTTAGCTCATTTACTCCCAAAACCATCTCGGCGGAGCCGTCCTTGTCTTGACCCCACCCCGCGTACCACCACCCGAGCCGTTCATTGGCACTGGGCGGACGCTCGCCAACCATCAGCGTGTTGCTAAGGCCGTCGCTGACATCCTCAAATCGGACGTGCGAATCACGATAAAAAAGCCCGTCATGGCGGTACTGGTTGGTGCCTTCCACACCTAGGTAGGAGGTGAACGCATTGCCAAACTTCGACGCGGCGCCGCTGCGCGGGTCGCTAGGGCAGCCAAATACCGCGATTACGACGCCCGAGGGATGCGGCGGCATTTTGCTAAAGTCCGGCGTTTGCACATAAGCCTCAAGCGTTTGCTGCCACAACGCGCTTTGGTCCAAAAAAGGCAATAAACGGGTTTGCCACCCGATAAATTGGAGCGGGGCGCGAACGTCTTGCACGCTGATGCCGGGCGGTAGGGCTTTGTTGATGGCATGGTAATCGTACAGGGCGACGCCGAGTTGATGCAGATTGCCTTTGCACTCGGTACTCGCGGCGGCGTTGCGGGCGTATTGCACAACTCCCGTGGTCAAACCCAGCAGCGCGGCAATGATTGCTATTAGCACGAGAACTTCAACCAAGCTGACCCCCGACCTCGATCCAACCGTTCGGCTTTGCTCCTTGATCAAATCGGGACAGAGACAAAGCATTGTGATGTGAACCTCAAAAGGGCATGGTTCAATAATTAAGCCGTCCGCGCAGGCTGGGACGGTCTTGAAAGCCCTGCCTAAAGGATTGTCACTTCGGTTTGAACCATGCCCTCATTACTGTAGAATAGCCTGCGGTCTCAAAATTCCTGCACTTCTCGCCGCAACATCTTTTTCGGACTTCGTCAAAAAGCGCCCTTATCACGGGACGACCACCCTCACGCACAGCAAGCAGCTTTGTCGCGGCTCTCGCAAAACGCCACAAAGAATCACCACATGCCTACGCGACCTGGTGCTCTCGCGCTATTATTGATAAAATCACACTTTGCAAGGCTCTTAAACCCTATCACGGCCGCGAGATCGCTTGATTATTGCCAAGGACAAGTGGTTCCGCACCAGTACGCGTACGTTCTTGCCATGGTAGGAGTAACCCAGGTCGCATCGTCCTCACAGCTGGTAGCAGCATAATTGCAAGTGTTGCAATATCCACAACCACCGCTGTTCGATGTACTACTCCACAATTGACTCGCATAAGGGTTCACACAACAACACGGCTGACCGCCAAGGGAGTTGTCACCAGAGCACAACTCACCATCCAAGAATCCGTCGCAGCCGAAGTAGCAATCGGGCACATCAAAGAAATCGGTCCAACAAGTGCCTGAACTGGAATACGATATTTCGTAAACCTCGTTGCAGCCCAGCACACAGTTGGGCGCCGGGTCCGCGAACATCTTGCCCTCGCAAAAGCTAGTGAAGGCAAGGGCCGCAAAAATAACAACCCAAAACAAATACCGCTTCATTTTTTTTCTCCTTTGGAAAAGAAAACACGCTTTCTGAATAGTGCCAAGAAAACCACTAATACCAAGACGACGCCTGATACCCAATAAAAAACACGGTTGGTGCTGGCTTGTGGCGTCACAAGTTCATCGTAAGTCACTTTTCCGTATTCTACGGGGTTCAACGTTCGTTTGCTGCTGTCGGACGTGATTGCCGATATCGTAACCCGGTTGGCCGTGCGATTCTTGGCGTCAAATATCACGGTTCTTGGTGGGTACTTTGGTTCAAAAGCCGACCATTCCACGGATTCGTTGATTTGATAGCTCGTTTCACCGGCCATGATGTCCGTAAGAACTGAACCATCATTGTTGAACTTGGATAAATGCCAGGCCTTCGGGAGCCATATGCCGTTGTGGTCAAACCAATCTATATCCAGCGTTTGAATTGTCGCTCCATTTTTGGTCTGCTCCACGTACCGGACGATAGAGAGGCGCTTCGCGGGATCGACCCAGTAACTCCGGTTGCGGCCTTGATCCTCCAACACATAGCACTGCACACCATCGACCACGGGTCGGACGGACGCCAACACCAATCTTTCAGGTTCCAATATGCTCCCTGGCAATGCCGACGGCCGAAGTGCTAACGCGATGGCTCGAGTTTCGGGCGTCGCCAAACTAAGCACATAAGCCTCGGGACGGATCGATGCTGTATTCTTCTCTCCGTCCCATGTGAGATTAGTATTGGTTTTCCCGTCGAAAAGTTGCGTCATTTGCCACGGCTTGAACTGCGATTCATCCGTGTGCCACAGCTCTGATTGGTAATCGTAGCGGACTTTGTCCTTTAGGCCGATAAGGCAACATGATCCCTCAAAAGTATAATCAGCTGGAGGAATGTCAAGGTTATTTGGGTTGGCCCTTTTGCCAGCTCCTTTAGGAATGAGTGAGCCTTTGACGTGCGTTTGTTTGAACTTCCATGTAACGCCGAACGACTTTATCTCTCGCTCGCGCGCCAACCAGTTATTTGTGATCTCGGCCACGGTGACCTCGGCTTGAGCACCACCCACTGGCGCCGTTGCTGCTGAGAAGGAGCAGCACAAAAGACTCAACAGCAAAAACGGCAGAAACTTTCGCATGGGGATTCACCTCTTAGAGGTAATTGCCGTTGTCCCGTGATAGGAGACGGCGCATGTAATGTCGGCCTTACGTGAGCCAGGAAGGCGGACGACAAATGTTACCACGGACTCTTGTCGACCCAACTCGACAATAGCTTGCTTGATGCGAAACGTCCTCGGCGTCTTAGCGTCTAGGCCGTCGACGTTTACAGCTTCCACTCCTGTGCCATCATCATTTGCATGCCAGCTTTCGACAAAGAACTCGGTGTTGTTCCTGGAAGAAAGAATGATAGTCTGCGAACGGGCGCTGCCTACAGGCACGGCCCCGAACGTCACGTTTGGAGGCGTTGGCTCGACGAGGTCGTGAATCACCCCGTGGAGCTGTAGTTTTGTTGTTGGCAGAATTTCACCTTTCCTGTGCGGTTGCAACGCGACGTCGAATTGGATCGGACCTACCGGCAGGTCTGCATTGGGCGCGATTTGCAAATGGAAGACCTCCGGTCCCCCGTGAACAGTGACCACGGCTTTTGGTGGATCACATTCCACAGTAAGGTTTTCCAATGGAACCGCGTAGGTGGCGGTGGCTGTTAGCGGTGAAAAGGGATGGCCAATAACCAAATTGTCCGGAAGTGCCGTGGTCGGCAAAGAGACTTTGACAAGTTTTGTCACCACCCCATTGATAACCCAACCTAGCTGTCGATCACGAGTTTCAGGAAATTCGGGAGTAATTGCCGCCTGGAAACGCCTTCTGTCCAGATTTCGGTCTTCTTTAGGCCACGCGTCCAGATTGATTTCCACGTTGAGTTGGCGGGTTTCGCCAGGTTCAATGGTGAAAGCATGAGGCTTCACCAGGGTGCAACCGCAAGAAAGCTGCACATTTCTTACGTCCACGCGCGAGGAGGTTGGATTTTTCACGGGAAGCGTCATGGCTACTCGGCTGCCTTGCCACGCGCTGCCGAAATCCAGATGAGCGGGATCAATGGTAAGCCCGGCGTTAGCCGGTCCTGATCGCCGAGAATACGAGCCAAACCACATCGCGAAAGCGCAAGCCGCTACCAGCAAGACAAGCGGGAAGCCGTATTTGGCGCAAAGCCGCCACGCTACGGCTTTCCAGCCTAGCCTAGGAGTCGCCGTGCTTTGTAATGACTCGGCACTCATAATACCCTCGTGAAATGACTATGGTGGTTGATCGCCATTCGGCACCACGCGCAACTCAATTCGCACCACAAACGCAACCTCTTCCAACGCCGTCCAGCCCCTCAACTCGATGAGCAACGGCCCGGTAAACTCGGGTTCCTTGCTCAGATCCAGGTCGAGCGGTAGGCTTAATTCGTCGCGCGGGGCCAAAACGTACCGGCCTTCGGCGGCTTCGAGGCATGGGCAGCTGGCCGCCATGCGTTCGACAGCAACGGTCTCGTTGCGCCGATTATTCAGCAAAACAGTGAATTCCCGTCGCTCGCCTTGCTGGAGTACGCCCAGATCGACCAAAGACGGGGAGACTTCCACCCCGTGCGATGTCGGGCCCGCCGCCAGCCAAGCCACGGCGGGGAAAAAGGCAAATACTCCGACAATTGCAGCCAAGCGAAACAGCCCCACGCGACCGGGCTTTGCATTAGACGGCTTCCATTTGCACAAACCGAGCAAAAGTACGCCGTCGACGCCAACCATCGTCATCGGCGCCAAATGGACACGGCCAAGGCAACCACAGGACTGCGCACCAAAAGCAGTTTGGCAAGCCGAAAAAGCGATGAACGCAACGAACAGCACTTGCGTGGCAACTCGGAAAAACCGCAAACAAACGCCAAGGAGCAGCGCCAAACCGCAGTCCGCCTCTACCTCTATGAGCAGCACGCGGAACCAAAGCGAAGACAAAAGCCCGTCGCCGAGTTGCACGTCGGCCAATAATTGTTGCGTCTTCAAGCCAGCAGCCAACAACAAGATCCCGCCGACGGCCCATGGTGTGATTTTAATAAGCCGGCCCAGAAATTGCTCGCCGCGAGACAACCAAAAGGAGTGGATTTTTGATTCAGATGGGCTCGCAATGGCCGGGCAGGCTTGCGCCCCCCCCCGCCGTTGCGCAGCAAAGCCGGCTGCCTGACCGACTGAATGCCAGTCTCAGCGTGAACAGGGCCCGGGCAGATTGCATGGACCAACCGGCTCATCGACTCACCCCCCTGCACTGGGAACACGCCACCAAGGTGCAGCATGACACCTCGGCGGGTGGGGTTTGTTCAAGAACGCACGGTAATGACCACTGACGGAAGTGATCGTATTGGCTCGGAAAAAGGTCGTCAAGAAAAAAATGCGCCGATTTTACAGATTTTCAGAAATAGCCGACATGACGCAACCACACCGCGAAGGAAAGTTAGTTCAAAGAATGGAAAGAAGTCGGGAGTCGATCGAAGAATGATCGACTCCCGACCCCTTTCCTTTCCTTCATTTTTTGGCACGACATTTGCGGATTCGTCATTGTGGGACCGTAAGACCCGCGACGATAAGGGAAAACGGCAGGTAGTATCCTGAGGAGGGAACTCTCAGCGGAAAAAACACTCCAAGACAACAAGAGAGTTCTGGCATGTCTCAAACCACCATCTCTGCAACCGCTTCACGATTTGCCGCTCCTGAGGGTGAATTTGAACTAACCGTGTTGCCGGTCGCCGACCCTGTCGCCGAATTGGCCATCCGCGAGGCGGGGCCCGGGCGACTGGCGCTGGGCATGTGGGTGGTGAACCTGCTCGCCGTCATCTTGCCGTTTCTCGCCCTGGGGGCCGCCTTCGTTTTCCTCTGGGGCTGGGGGTTTCACTGGGTCGATCTGGGACTGCTGGTGGGCATGTACGTTCTAAGCGCCCTTGGAATCACGGTCGGCTTCCACCGGCTGTTCACGCATGGCTCGTTTGAGACCAACGCGGTGGTCCAGTTCGTGCTGGGCGTTCTGGGCTCGATGGCAGTCCAGGGGCCGCTGCTGCAGTGGGTCGCCTTGCACCGGCGGCATCACCAGCACAGCGATCGGCCCGGCGACCCGCATTCGCCGTACCTGCACAAGCAGGGTTTCCTTGGACTGCTGGGCGGGTTGTGGCATGCCCACCTGGGCTGGATCTTCCAGGCCAATCCGCCCGGCCTGGACCACTACGTCAAAGACCTGCGCCAGAGCCGATTGTTGCGGGTGGTGAGCGCGCTCTTCGTCGTGTGGGTGTCGCTGGGCCTCGTGATCCCGGCCGTCCTGGGAGGCCTCCTGACCGGGACCTGGGTGGGCGTGTGGACCGGGCTCATTTGGGGCGGCCTGGTCCGCGTCTTCCTGGTTCATCACGTCACCTGGAGCATCAACTCGGTTTGTCATTTTTGGGGCCTGCAGCCGTACCCGACTGGGGACCAGAGCCGAGACAACGTGTTGTTCGGGGTCCTCGGGTCTCGGCGAGGGCTGGCACAACACCCATCACACCTTCCCGACCTCCGCCCGTCACGGCCTGCGCTGGTGGCAGATCGACGCCAGCTACTGGGTCATTCGCGCCCTCGCCCTGATGCGGCTCGCCTGGAACGTGAAACTGCCGAGCAAGCAGGCGCAGCAGGAACGGAAGACACCAAGGCAGCGATGAAAACCCAGGGAGATGTCGAGTCCGGTGTCGAGATTCAGAGCGGGGCGATCGTGGCCGAAGTGGCGCGAGAAGGCGTGGGCGGCAATCAACGATTGATTCGCTTTTCCAGGTCTGCCAGGATCACGAGAATGTCGTCAAAGCTGGCGGGCTCAGAAATATACATGTCCCGCATCGCCTGGTAATTCGGAGAGTCCCAAGGCGTTCGCCGCATAGGCGCCGGCCGGTTGCAAGCGCGTGTGATCCCGGCCAGCCAGTGCTTTTGCCACCGCTTCGGCCGAGGGTGACAGCGGCCCGAGTACCGGGTGTTCTTCCGGGAAGTCGTATACCCCGCGTGCGAGCCGGCGAATGGTCCCTTTCCGGGACAGCCGGTGGAGAGCGATATCGACCGCCTCACGGCTGCCGATTGCCAAGAAGTCTGCTGGGACGAAAACAGAACCACGCCCACGGCCATGTATTGTCGTAAGTATTCTATAATCAATTGCTTGTGCATTTTTTCGCCTTGGTCTCATGTAAGGAACTCTAGCGTGTTTTTCTCACAAGATCGAGGGTTATTTCGAGCCCGATTAACGGACCTGGTGGCAGTAGCAAGGAAATGGCCGTCGTTACGCGATCCGCAAGCCGCTGCTGGAAACGCTCGGCAGCCTGAGCGCGATCCACCTCCGCCAGAGCTACCTCAACATCGGCCTGGTCGCCGACGCGGTCGAAAAGCAGACCGATACACAGGAGCAGGGCAACGACATGTTGGACACGGTCCTCGGCCTCATGACCACGGTGGACCAGCAACAATTGATGAAAACGCGCTTTTGTTGTATTCACCGCCTCGGTCTCCGGCGTACAATGGAGCCATCGGGACGCCGATCGGGACCGTGAAGAGACCCCCGAAGCGACAGGCCCCTTTCCTTGGCCGACCTGCTCGGTGAGGTCCAATGGGAGCAAACATGTACTCACCTTCTTGGGCAGTGTGTTTGGGAGCTCTTCTGGCATTTCCGCACGACCCAATGCAGGCGAAGGATCAAGACCCGGCGCTGGCGAAGGATATTGCCATGCTTAGGGACTTGCAGAAAGGTACGCATACTGGCGGCGCCGATTATCGCTGCGACAAATGGGTTGAAACGTTGAATCCCTTGAGGCAGCTCGGCAAAGAGAAATGTCTGGCCGTTTTGCGAGCCTATTTCGCTGAACATCACGATCACGAACGGATTCTTATTGTTTGTAGACTCCTCTTCGTTAATCCAAAAGGATGGGATCCTCCGCCTCTCGGTGGGCTCGACCCGCCAGTCGAAAAAGAAGCGAAGATGAAGTTCCCCTTGTTCCCAATTGCAGTATCCGAGGGTGTACCAATTTTTATTGTGTGGGGATATAAAAGTGGCGGAAAAATCGGTGGAGGCCCAGAATGCCTAAAGCTCTGCGAACAACTCGACCTCATCAAAGATGCGTATTCAACGACGGGCTATGAAAAAGCAGCGCGTAGCCTCACTCAAAGCCAGGATTTTCTTCAGCTTTATAGTGAAAGCGATCGGCCACGTATGGTCAACATGATCCTTGACCAGGCCAAGAAATCAAAGAAATGAGCGGAGAAGGCGATATCGGAAATGGACGATAGGCACGATACTGTAATGTCGCTACTGGCGATTTGGTACTACCATAGCCCTGAAGGCCTACGGTTTATTGAAGCGCGCGACATCCGCATGATGCTTGCGGCGGCTGGAGTTTTGGCCGCGTACATCATGATGCGTATCCGTCCGCGGCATTCGCACCAGGAAACTCGTTGGTGGAAGTTCGTGCGTTTTTTCACTGGCGCGACTGTCGCCAGCCTGCTTTGGTTAGGTGTCGATTGGGTTCGAGGCGAGGATTGGATCCTCCAACTTATTGAGGCCCTTCCCGATTTGCACGAAAACGGGATCAGGTATTCCTTGGTGATATTGGCAGGATGGTTCGGGTGGTCGATCGCGGTTTTCGAAGCGTTACGTTGGATCGCAATCGTGCGACAACTGCCTCACCGCTCACAAAGCGGAAGCTAAATGACGTGACCTCCCTGGGTCGTCTTGGCGTCAACCCTGCTCGTTTTCCAAGCGACGCAGGACCTGCTGTCCCCGGGTAGTGAGCCGCCTTTTTTGCTTGCTGCTATGAGGCTGGCTGGGGATCGTCAAAGCGATCAAGCCCGATTCATCCAACCGCTCCAACGCTTTTTTCAGGCTGCCGCTGAGCTTCGCGTGCCCTAATACCGCTATTATTTCGGCACGGTTCTTGGGCCGATCCTGGAGAACTTTGAGTAATTTCTTCTCCGTCTCGTTGAAATCGACTGGGGCCTCGGCCGCAGCCTCAGCGAAAGCCGGGTGGATCAGCAACTCCACCGCAAAAAACGTCCTCTCCTCGTCCGTCTCGAAACGCGGCTGCGGCGAGCCGTTCTGGCGCATAGCCTCCCGGATCTTGGGAATGCCCGTGAACCGGCCTTCGGCAAGTTCCAATTCCTTCAGGAATTCGCCGATCCGCCGATTGCGGTAGCGCCTCGATACGATCTGTTCGCCCTTCAATGCCGCCATTTTGACCGACGGGTCCGGGCCAGGATAACTGAGAATCTGAATAGCATCCGGATTCACCCGCACCTCGATCGGCTCGCGCACGTCATAGCCCCGGTGGTACACGGCGTTCACCAGCGCCTCCTCCAGAGCGCGATAGGGGAAATTGAAGGTGTGGGCCGCTTCGGCTCGGTGTGCCACCTTGTCAATCCGCTCCCGGACCACCACGTTGCGCAGATGGCGAAGGGCGCGCGCAGCTGCTCATGCAGCGGCCCGGCGAAGATTTGCTCCTCGATCCGATCCCCCGCTGGCCCTTGCGGAAAATGGACAACCTCGATGCGAGCATAAGGAAAGAATCGCTCTGGAGACTCCGAAAAGAATAGCAAGCCGACATTGCGCGGCTTCAGGAATTCGTCGCCGCCATCGACAATCGCCATTTGCCGGCACAGGTCCGCGAATGGCAGCTTCGCGGAGGCCGCATACAAACCACTCTTGACCTCGCGCAAATAGGACCGACACGGCACATTTTGAAGTGTTCGCAATGTTGGCGCATGACAACCTGGGGCTTGTGCCCTAGACTACATTCTGTCGTCTCTTCGTGGCTAAAAAGAGGGCCTCTCATGTCTGCCAAAGCACGCTTTTTCTCCATGTTCGGCGCGTTTGTTGCGCTCGCGCTGACAGTCGTTTGCACGGCATTTGCGACGACCTCCATGACCGCCCAAACCGTTGCGCCCCGTCCCCCAACCGGGCAACATCCCCACCCTCTTCATCGTCGGCGATTCGACCGTGAAGAACGGCACCAAAGGCATGGTGGGTTGGGGCGAAGTCCTCGGCAAGCATTTTGACAAAACCAAGATCAAGGTGGAAAATCACGCCATCGCCGGCCGCTCGAGCCGGACGTTTCAGACCGAAGGCCGCTGGGACAAGATCCTGGCGGTCTGCAAGGCCGGCGATTTCGTCCTGGTCCAAATGGGCCACAACGACGGCGGCCCGGTCGACGCCAAACCCGGCCGGGGCTCGCTGCCCGGATTGGGAGAGGAGACCCGTGAAATCGAAAACCCGGCCACCAAAATGAAAGAAGTCGTGCACACCTTTGGCTGGTACATGCGCAAATATATCAACGATTCTCGGGCCAAGGGCATGACGCCCATTATTTGCTCGCAGATTCCCCACTTGCCGAAACAGCCCGTGCAGCCTGGCGCGGTCGAGAAGATCAACCATGTGAAATGGGCCGAGGAGGTGGCGAAAAATGAAAAAGCCCTTTTCATCGACTTGAACCGTCTCGCCCTGGCCAAGTTTGTCGGCATGGCGCTCGCGGACATCGAGACGACGTACTTCGCTCCGGACAAGGGTCATACCACCCTGGCGGGCGCGGAGTTGAATGCCGCCTGCGTCGTGGAGGGGATTCGAGCGTTGACGGATTGCCCGCTGAGCAAGTATTTGGTGGAAAAGGATAAGGCGGCGGCGGACGAATGGCACTAGCTTAATCAACAAGTGCGACCTGGGTTGTCTGCCCGGCAATGCCTACAATGCCGCTTTCCCAGCCCAGGAGAGATCCTCATGCAAGACGATGTCGTGGCATTGTTCGCGTACGACCGCTGGGCCAATACCAAGGTCCTCGACGCCTGCCGCAAGCTGACCGCCGAACAGTATGTCGCGGAGCCGGTCCCGGGGTGGTCGTCGGTGCGCTCGACCATCTACCACATCGCCTGGGTGACCGACTTCCACCTGCGCACGCTGGCCGGCGATCCGGATGACCGCATCCCCACCGAAGCCGAGCTGGCCACGGTGGACGACGCGGCCCGGTTGCTGGAGCGCGCCTACCGCCGCTTCGAGGAGCTGCGTCAGACGCTCACGCCGGAGCGGCTCAACACCCTGCTGACGCTGCGGCCGCCCGGCTTCACGGCGACCCTGCCGCGGTGGGCGATGCTGCGCCACATTGTCATTCACTCCACTTACCACCGCGGTCAAGTCGCCTCCAAGCTGAAACGGTTCGGAATCGAACAACCGATCACCGACTTCTTCTTTTGGGCGATCGAGCAGATTCCGCAGGAGCCATAAACCGCAACCGTGTACGGCACGGCATTCGCCGGGCACTTGGAAACCGTTGCCGACAGGTCAGTGCTGTTGCTGAATCGATTCGATCGGCTGGGTACTCGCCGAATTCCTTTCCTGTCCGCGATGAGCTTGCTTGGGGCAAAGGACAATGAGTCACACAGCTATTTGGAAATTGCCGACGCGCTCCGCCAATGCAGCGCGGCACCCAGTGACGATTTGCTCGAGCTTTGGCGCAGAATCGTGTTTTCGATATTGATTTCCAACGTCGACGATCACTTGCGCAACCACGGTCTCCTTTGGGAAGGCCCTGCCGGCTGGCGGCTGGCACCGGCTTATGACCTCAACCCGACCCCTACCGATATTCGGCCGCGCGTCTTAAGCCTGGCGGTGGATGATCAAGATAATACAGCATCGCTCGAACTCGCCTTCCACGTCGCCGAGTATTTTGGAATCGACGACAAGACGGCACGCCGCGCCGCGAACGAAGTAGGCCAAGCTGTCGCTTCGTGGCGGAACGAGGCGGAGCGCGTCGGTATACGGGGAACTGAAATCGACCGCATGGAATCAGCTTTTGAGCACGCGGATTTGCGGCAGGCGACCAATAGTACTCAATAACAGGACGAACCACAGACAGACCCTGCAAGAAACCAAAGAGGCTCTGACCGCGCGTGAGACGCATTCCCGCGCGATTGTTCCCAAGCTTTGTTAGCGATTGCCAAGGGATGTCAATCTTTGCCGGTTTCGTGTCAGGGGGTATACCCTAGAGGTGACATGAGACGAAACCAATCCGGCCCCCTACGCCGCCGGCGGTGTGGCACGTCCGTCACAAAGTGACGGGCGTGCTCCAGCCAGGAATGCACGCCCGCCGGGTTGTTAGTTCACATCCTGTTCACTTTGTGATCGTGATATTGTCGATTTCTTCGCCCTGTGAGTTCAGCGCCCTGAGCTGCAAGCGATCGGGGGCCAGGTCGAGAACCACGAAGGAATGGTCGGTTACCACCATTCGCGAGGTGAAGTCCACAAAGTTGTTGTCGGCGTAATCTTTACGCAATTTCGGCGCCGTTTCGTCCAAACCGGGTCCATAGAGGCTGGCGCCGCCACCGCCGGCGACGATGTGAATGACGCCCTTGGGTACTGTGTTCTTGACGCCGTCAAATTCTTTATCGAGTGTGAAGGTGCCGTTGACCGGGGTGATTTTCTTTTGGATCGGTGGGACCGCGAACTTCTCGTTTGCGGCGAGAGCAAACTTCAGGGGCATGCTCCGCTGGTAATTGTGAACGTGACCGCCAAAGGCAATGTCGACGCCGCACTCCTCAAAGAGCGGCTCCAGGAAACGGAGCTGTTGCTCGGAATAGTGAGTGATGGAGCTTTGAAATCCGGGGATATGGAAACAGACAAACTTCCACTTGGCCTTGGTCGTCTTGAGATCGTTTTCCAGCCAGGCGCGGAAGGCGGGTGCGCCAAGTCCATCGGGCGATTGTCGTTGATCACCACGAAATGGGCCGGTCCATTGTCGAAGGAGTAGTGATCGAGGTTGGGATAACTGTCCGGGGTGTGCGCGGAATTTATCCTCCACGGCCTTGTCCTTGCCGAGCGGCGTGATCCAGGGACCTTCGCCGGGGCCGCCCTTGGGCGGAGTGAAGTAGTAGTACGCCGCAAATGCATCGGGCACCCCCGGCAGCTTGGCGTTGACGTCGTGGTTGCCCAGGACCGCATAGAATGGCACGCTGGCCATGAGGGTGCGCCTGTCTTGGGGCCGGCTTCACTGACGTTGTTGTAAGTGCTCCAATAGTGGGACATGTATTGGCTGACGCGCCCGTCCGGGTAAACGATGTCCCCCAGCGCCACCAGAAACGCCGGGTTTTGCTTGCTGATCGCATAGGCGATCGGCTTTTGTTGTTCCCTCCCCTGAGCCATGTCCCCTACCAGGACGCAGCGCACCGATTGGTCGGCGGTGGACCGGGTTCGGAAGGTCGCCTCGCGCACCACGCGATCGCCCAGCGTCACGCGGTAACGAACGTCGCTGTTAAACGGCAACTCACCGAGGTTGGCGGTGTATTTGAAATAATGCTGATCTTTTTCCGCCGCCACGGGGGCCCGATCGGCTTTTTTGTTGTCAGCGTCCTTGCCTTGGTCGGCTTTGCCCTTGTCCGCGGCCTTATCGGACTTGGCATCGTCCTTGGCCTTACCGCCCTTGCCAGCTTTCACGACGGCCGCGAAATCGAGCGTCATCCGCGACGCTTTGGCGACGCGCATTTGGCCGCCGGGCGTCTGGTATTCCACCACGAATTCCCCTGGCACCTGATTGGTAAACCAGTGGATGACCTTGACGTCCGTGCCGGTGAGGAAGCGGCCATCGCCGGGTTGAACGTAAGGCATGACGACAACTTCCTGGGCGAACGCGGGCAGCGCCATCGACCAGGCGAAACACATGGACAAGACGACGACAAAACGACGCAACAACAAGGTGCCTCTCATGGGAGTCGACTCCGAAGCGTTTGGATGCGCAGGTCAAAGAAGTGATAGTGTATGAGCCGGGTTGACGGGGGAGGGTGAAAAACATGTGTGTTTTTGGCGAAGGCGGTGGCCGGGACTGCAAGAAACGGCAAGAAACCAAAGAAGCTCTGCCCCTGCGGAGTAAACTGCCTTAACTTGGTCCATTGCTGTCGCTCGGTGCTGGATGCGGGATGTCTTGCAGGTCGGCCGTGGCCAATACTGCCCAAAGGCGAAAGTGTGCAGGGAATTGGCCACATTTTAGTGGATTATGCGTTCGCTTACGCCGCCGGCAGCAGAAAGTGTGCCCCCAGCACCACCGCCGCCGCCGCCAAGCAATAATAGCCGAAATAACCCCAGCGCCCTTTCTCCATCACGGCGGAAAGAAACCGCAGAGCCACCAGGCCCGCCGCGAAGCTGAAGACCATTCCCGCCAGGCCGGGCAGCAGTTCTTCGCCGACGATCTCCCACGATAAGCTCCGCTCCTTGAGCAGCTTGTAGAGACTGTAAACCTGCACGGGCGGCGTCAGGGCCACGGCGAGGGCGAAGCTGAAATCCTCGGACAGCGACCGCGAGACGCCGCACAACAGCCCAGTCGATATGGTGGCACCGGAGCGCGAGAAGCCACGGATCGGCAAGCACAGGCCCTGAATCAGGCCGATGCGCACAGCCGCGGCGATCGTGATCGCTCCGCCCTGTGCGGCGGTCTCACGCGAGCCGGCAAACAGGATGAGGATGCCCACCGCCACCAGCGCCGCCGCCATGACCGGCAAGTTTTTGAAGAGCTCCTCGATTTCTCCCTTGGGATAGCCCAGAGCGCCAACGAGGATCACCTGCTCGATGAAGAACTTGAGGCCCAGACCGAACACTCCCGTGCAGGCCGTGGCCAGGACGATCATTTTGAGGAAATGCCAGCGCGGCACTGCAGCGGCGGACGCATCGGCTGGCGGGCTGAGCAGCCGGCGCCAGCGTTGCCAAAAATAAACGATCACGGCAAGCATCGTGCCCGTGTGCAGCATCACCAGCAGGAAGACCTGTTTCGGCTCGGAAGGGTCCATGCCCATGAGCCGCTCCGCCAGGATCACATGGGCCGAGCTGGACACGGGCAACAGCTCGGCCGCTCCCTGGATCACGGCCAGCACTGCTATTTGCAAATAGTGCAGTGGATTCATCAGCGGGCCGCCCTCGCCGTCGCCCTGAAATGCCGGCCGGCAAAATCCAGAAAGGCCAGCCAGTCCTCCGCCATTGAAACGTGGCCGCCCGTGTGGTAGTTCCAACCGAGACTGCCCGAGATCAATGGGACGTCCAACGGGGGCAATGCAGTGACGCCGAGGTCCTTCTTGCCGAGCAGGCGGTAGACCGGGCCGGCGGCGACCATGCTGAGGAATTGGCCCCTGGGGTCGGCCCATTGATCTGTTGTGCCTCCACAGCAGAAGAGCGCACGCGGTGCCACCAGGGCGACCAGCATGTGGCTGTCGACGGGCATGTCGTTCCAGCGGCCGACCCATTTTTGGTAGTTGCCGGCCAGCTGGAAGGGGAAATTCTGGGCCATGTCGTCGATGGTTTCGCCCCAATCGCGGCGGGACAGGGCGGCGCCGGAGCAGCCGCTGCAGCTGGCAAAGACCGCGGCGATGCGTTCGTCCTGAGCGCCGGCCCAAAGGACGGTCCGGCCCAGACGCGAATGGCCCTGAATGCCGATGCACTTGGCGTCGATGGCGGTGTCGGTCTCAAGATAGTCGACGATCCGGCTGATGCCCCAGGTCCAGGCGCTGATGGTGCCCCATTCGTCGTCGGCGCGTTTGGTTTGACCCGGCGCCTTGGGAGTGAGGCCGATGACGCCTTCGTCCCAGGCATTGTCCTTGTCGGGCTGAATGTCGAGGTAGCCAATGGTGGCGTAAGCATAACCCCGGCCGAGAATCTCGGCGACGGGGTCGCCGCCCTTGACGACGGGGCCTTTGGGGACCGGGCCTTTGCCGGCCGGGGCTTTGACAACCTTGCCGCCCCCGAAGGTGATGGTCAGGATGACGGGCACCGGCCCCGTGGTTTTGGCCGGAATGTACATGGTCAGATTCATGCGCGGGCCGTCGGGTTTGTCACTCATTTGGCCCACGACTTTTTTCATGACGGCCTTGCCGTTCATGGCGGCCGGATCGGTGGCGGTGACTTCCCATTTCACCTTGGGCGTGTTGTCGGGAATACGGCCGAAGATTTCCGTCTGGAACAGCTTGAGGATTTCCGGACGGCGCTCCTTGATCCAGGTATCGGCGTCAGCGACCGTTTGCCCGTTGGCCAGCTTGAGCGGGTCGGGCAAGGTATAGGGCTTGACCTTGGCCTCGTCGTAGTTCGAGACGTGGCCGGTCTTTTTGGCCGTGCGGACGGCACCGGCCTTGATTTCCGGCTGGGCCTTTTTGTCCTGAGTAGCGGGGGGTTGGACGGCTAGAGACGGCACACGGAGTGTGCCTACTACGATGAGCACCGCGATGGCGAAACTGGTCAAGCCGCGCATGGAGAGGACTCCTTCTATGGATTGCATGTGAACGGCAATAGCCCGATCATAGCCGGTGGGCTAGCAGTTGCAACCATTTTCCATGGCGTTACGACCCATTGCGTTTGGAACGCTGGGTCTGTGCCAGCTGGGCACGCAAGCGCGCGACCTCCTCCTGGGCTGCCAGCCTGGCCTGGCGTCCTCGGCCAGCTGCCGCCGGACCGCGTCCAGATCGCGCTGCAGGTCCGCAGGCAAAGGCAGCAGATCACCTTGATGCCAAAAGCGCACCCAGCCGTCGAGCAAAGCCACCTCCAGGTCCAGTTCCGCGATCGCAAGGCGACCTTTGGCGTTGGGCTTGACGGCGACATATTTCCGCTTATGGTGGTGCATCAAGGCCAATTCTTGCCGCCGCGGGTCGAAGCGCAGGTAATACGGCACCTTCAAATCATGCTCGTATTTGACCACGTTTTCCACGTAGTCCTTGCGTTGGGTGTTGGGCGAGACATATTCCAGCACGCAAAAGGGAGGCGCCGGTTCAAAGGGCAGGTCGAAGCTGCCTTCCGCACGGCTTACTTGGGGGCTCACCACAATCATGTTGTCAGGCACGACCTGGCCCAGCTTGTCGGTCCCTTTCTTGGGGTATTGCACAAGCAATTCGTTGAAAACTTGCACGTCGGGGCGGCGGGCGCTGAGCAGGGCGAGACTGGCGAGCGTTATTGCGCGCTGCGTGGCCTGGGGAGTGGCTTCCATCTGATTCTCCAAAGTCAGACGGCTAGCATACGCCGTGGCCGCCTCCACGTAATCGCGGTGAGTCAATGTCCTGGTCTTTGTCGCAGCCATTTTGGTCTCCTTTTAGCTGTTACTGCGAAGTTCCAGCCAGTCCTCCCGATTTCAATGCTTACCATATTTCGTGTGCGGATCGCAGCCAATGACAGAAATCCGAAAACGCTCCAGGAGCCTGTCGAGCATCCCTCGCTCGGTTGGTTCAAGTTCCGCAAAGCTATGCTCGAAATCCCGATGCTTCGTTGAGCCGCCATAGCGGATAGGCGGCCGACGCGGCACCCGCTGAAGCATGGGAATGAAAAACTCGTTCTCGACCCGGAGAACGTCGGGGATGTGATGCCAGAAATGGGGCGGCCAAAATGGTTCCGGCCAGGGCAATCCGAATGTCAACAGAACATGGTCTTTCCGTTCAATCTGTAATGACAAGGCAATGCCGCTGAAAAGACGCTTTCGGTCGCGTTCTTTGACAAAATCTCCGCGCCCAAGGTAGATCGAGAAATGGAAACGGTAAGCGGGAAGCAAGGCGCCATCCTCTTGAACGGGAGCCACGAAGCAACCTCCCGTAGTTGCCTTGTCCTCGACCTCGAAAGGGCTGACGAGCCTGGAATTCTTACCCGTGCCGAGCCGCACCATGTAATGCAGGAAGGGCAGCGTGTCGATTTTCATATCACCCTCCGCTGCGTATGGTGCCCATTAAGCAAGGTCTCCGCCGTCTGCGACTCGAATTTCTGCTGCTCGATCCAATTCGAGCCGTTCAAGGGACCAACAACGACATCAACGCCTTCGGTGTGAGTGCCAGTGGCGCCGGCTGCCCGAAGACGTTGCGTTAGCCGAATCGCCTGCTTCATGGTGATGATCCGAGCCGCAAGGTTGGCATATTCCTTGTCGTCGATGTCAACCTCCAGCAAGCATGGCACTTCAGCCGCTGGAAACTTGTGCTGCACCCAGGTGAGTGCATTCGCGCAGGAATCCTGGGTGTAAAAGCCCTGGCCAAATTCTCCGCTTCCAATGGAAACGTCGATCGTGCCAGGTGGACCTGCCATCGCTGTGGCGTCGGCTCGGCGCGTTCCGTGAAAGAAAATGGGCATGGTTAGCCCTAGCATACCAAAAGCATTACGAACACTGAAGCACAAACCAGACCTTATCAAACGCTCGGCGGCGAAGATCCTCGTCTTTGATCCAATAATAGAGGCGGCCACAGTCTCCCCACATCCAGCCAGGGCCTTCTTCGTCGGTGTCGATTTGCAGCAATAAGCGCCAATCCTTGGCTTTTGCCGCCAAGCCTGGGGACTCCATGAATCCGCCCGAACCACCACAGTAAACACCATTGGATGCCAATTCGCACTCACGTTTCATATCGCCTTGAATGTGTGCAGCATGCCCAAACAAACGATGAAGCAGAGTGAATTCGCCCATTGAAGGATTCAAGTCCATTTGCAATTCTTGGACGTCATAGCACCAATCGGAATCCAGATCGATGCTCTCCGGCGACTCACTGCCCTCAGGCAAGGTCCATTCCATTGCATAAGACAACCGGCACGGGAAAAACGCGCATTCTGGCTCTGTTTGAGGAGATTGGGTTCTCACGAGTTGCGAGGACGGCGTGTCAAAATAGGCGATCCGCCATCCCATCTTGTCTTTTGGATCGAAGCCCCAAGGCTGATGGATACAATCGTAAAAGAAGCACAAATAACCACGAGACGGGAGTAATGCGGCGGTTTCCGAGGCTGGCAGATCTACCAGGTTGATCTGAGCCAAAAAATTCAAGCATACTTCCTTGGGTGCAGACGGCACCGTGCGTCCCGACTTAGGATCGTACACGTAATCCGAGCCCATGCAACGTGGCCATTCAAACCCGCGCGGCAAATCGGGACAGCCACCGAAACGTGAGGCTCCGAGCGGCAGCCCCTCTAATGTCACGCGCTCGGTGCGAATTAGAATTGCCTCCTGGAGTGCGGGAATCAACGTGTCCGCATCCGCAGCCAACTCCGACGAACGGATGATCGAAATCGCTTGTTCCCGATTCATATGCGGCCTGGGTCTTTGGTGAGCGGGCAGGAAAAACCCATACCAACCCGAAGCGCGAGCGAGGGATGCTTTTGGCCCTCGCTTGCGCTTCGGGTTGGTATGCCTTATTGCACATCACGCCCCGTGGTAATCAATTTCCTTCACCTCCAGCGCATGCTTCTGGATGAAATCCCGCCGAGGCTCGACCTTCTCGCCCATCAGCGTGCGGAACATTTCCTCCGCCTTCAACGCATCCTCCATGTGCACCCTGAGCAACGTCCGCTTCGCGGGGTTGAGGGTCGTCTCCCATAGCTCCTCGGGGTCCATTTCGCCGAGGCCTTTGAAGCGGGTCACCTTCATGCCGCGTTCGCCGACCCGGCGGACCTCGGTGGGCACCTCCCGAACGTGCGCCAAGACCTGGCGGGCATCGTTGTTTTCCAGGATGAAACGCACGGGCGGCTCGCGGCCCGCGATCCGCGGCAGCGGCACCAGGTCGCTCAGGGTTAATGCAAACTCCTTGAGCTTCGCCGCGCCGCGGTTGATCGAACGCACCTCGTGCAGCTCCTGCATGAAAAACATCTCGCCGGCGTGGCCGTTACCATTGGCGCTGGTTGTCGCCATCGCGGGGCGGAATTCGTCGGCAACGATGAACTCGTGGCCGCGTTTGGTTTGCTCCTCCTGCCGGAATTTGTCGGCTTCGGCCGACGTGGCGAACCAGTGCTCCTCGCCGGAGAGGACCACGCGATAGATCGGCAGCCCGGCCGGCGCCGCCTTGGTCATCAGCAGGCCCAATGTCAAGCCGCGGCGCTCGAGGATCAGCAGCGATTCCTCTAGCTCGCTTAGCACCCCGACAAGACTGGCCAGCCGCTCGCCGGTGAACGTCCGGTCGGTGTCGCCCTCGCCCTTGACCGTCAGCGTAGTGCCGTCGAGGCCGCGCAACATCAGCTCCTTGGCCATTTCCTCCATCGTCTGCACGAAACGGACATGCTTTTTCTGCTCCACCTTGAACAGCGGCGGCCGAGCGACGTAGATATGCCCCGCCTCGACCAGGTTGCGCATCTGACGATAGAAGAAGGTCAGCAGCAACGTGCGGATGTGCTGGCCGTCGACGTCGGCGTCTGTCAGCAGGACGATCTTGCCGTAGCGGCGCTTTTCGACATCTTCGAGGGTGCCGCCGATGTCGACGCCGACGGCGGAGATGAGGTTGCAGATTTCCTCGTTGCCGAGCACCTTTTCCTGGCGGGCCTTCTCGACGTTGAGCACCTTGCCGCGCAGGGGCAGAATCGCCTGGTACATGCGATCACGGCCGCTCTCGGCGGAGCCACCGGCCGATTGACCCTCGACCAGAAACAGCTCCGATTCGTCGCGATCACGGCTAGTGCAGTCCATGAGCTTGCCAGGCAGCCCGCCGGAGTTGAGGATGTTCTTGCGATCCTTGAGCGCCTTTTTCGCCTTGGCGGCGGCCTCGCGGGCCTCGGCGGCCAGGATGACCTTCTTCATGATCTTCATGGCTTCCTTGGGGTTTTCCTCAAGGAATTTGCCCATGTGCTCGTTGACCACGCTGGAGACGATCCCCTCCACCTCGGGATTGTTGAGGCGGACCTTCGTCTGGGAATCGAACTGTGGCTCCGGCACCTGGACGCTGATTACCGCCGTCAGCCCCTCGCGGAAGTCCTCGCCGTTGGGTTGAAGGTCGTTCTTGAAGAGGTTTTCCTTGCTGCCGTAGTTGTTGAGGCTGCGGGTCAGGGCAGCGCGGAAGCCGGAAAGGTGCGTGCCGCCCTGGCTGTTGTAGGCGTTGTTGGTGTAGCAGCGGACGCGCTCTTCCTCACCGGTGGTGTATTGCAGGGCCAGCTCGACGCGCACGTCGTCGCACACTTTCTCGATGTAAATGGGCTTTAGCAGCGTTTCCTCGGTACGGTTGAGCCACTCGACATATTCCGCAACGCCGCCGGCAAAATAGAAGACATCCTCTTTTTCCTTGCCTGGCCGGCCATCGGTCAGCTTGATGCTCAGGCCCTTGTTGAGGAAGGCCAGCTCGCGCAGCGCGTGATTCCAGGGTGTCGTAGTCGAAACTGGCGTCGTGGAAAACCTCGCGGTCGGGCCGGAAAGTGATCTTGGTGCCGGTGTGCGTGCTGACACCGATCTCCTTGACGTTGCCGATCGGTTTGCCGCGTTCGTATTCCTGGGTATAGACCTTGCCGTTGCGGCGCACCTCGGCCTCGGTCCATTCGCTGAGTGCCGTGACCGCCTTGGCGCCGATGCCGTGCAGACCCGCCGAAGTTTTGTAACTGCGTTTGTCGAACTTGGCGCCGGCGCCGGAAGTGGTCAAGACGACTTCCAGGGTGGAGCGCTGCGTCTTGGGATGAATCTCCACGGGAATGCCGCGGCCGTCGTCGCTGACGCTCAGGCTGTTGTCATGGTGAATCTTTATGTGGATGCTCTTGCAGTACCCCGCCAGAGCTTCATCGACGCTGTTGTAAATCAGCTCATAGACCAGGTGATGCAGTCCCTTGACGCCGGTATCGCCGATGTACATGCCAGGTCGATGGCGAATATGCTCGGCGTCACGGAAAACCTCGACGTTTTCCGCTTCATACTTTTGCGGATCGACAACCTCTGGTGCTACGATGATATCTTCACTCATGGCATTTCCTTTCCATCAGATTGAATCCAATTCCCGGCCCGCAAACGCAGGTCGTTCAGGGTGGTGCCCGCGAGCTTGCCTCGCAACTGTTCGAGCAACCGCCGTTTATGAAAATGCGCCAATTCTTGCAGCAGCACCGCATTGCTTACCTCCACTTCGAGCACACCGCGTTTCAGGCCAAGCACGCGGGTGCAACCTTTCCATTCGGCGCCGACAACTTCTTCCCAGGCCCGTTCGATGTGCAACCGTTCCTGGCGGCGGCCCCAACCGCGCGCCGTGAACAGGCGGGCCAGTATGTCCTTGAGCAACTCGGGCCCCGAGGGTGTCGCCGGTCCTCGTTTGTCCTTTTTCATCCTGACTTTTCCTTGACCGCCAACGGCACAACGACGTACAAATAGCTGCCCGTGTCGTTGCGGAAGACGCCCGGTTTGTTGGGATCGAGCAGCTCCAGAGTCAACGCCATGTTCTGGTCGAGAACGCGCAGCATATCAGCCAAAAACTTGGGATCGAAACTGATCTCGATCGCCTTGCCGTCGTAGCCCACCGGCAACTCGACGTGTGACCGGCCCGCCGCGGCGCCATGGGCTTGCAGGGTCAGCTTGTGGTTGGCAAAGCTGAAGGCGACCGCCTTGCTTTCGTCGTCGGTCATGATGGCGGCCTGGCGAACCGCGGTGTAAAACGGTCCGACCACCAACGGCACTTTGAGCGGGTTTTTCTGCGGAATCACCTGCTGATAGGGCGGAAAGCGGCCCTCCACCAGCCGGCTGTAAATCATGGCCCGTTCGCTTTTGATGAGCACTTCGTTGGGCCGTACTGCTATTCGCACCAGCTCATCATCTTCCTGCAAATTGCGCTCGAGCAAATTCATGGCCTTGGCGGGAACGACCGGCATTTGGCCCTTGGTCGAGTGATTGCCATGTGCCTTCGCTGGCCCTTGCGCCAGTGCCAGGCGTCGGCCGTCGGTGGCGACCAGCTTGATTTGGTCATTGTCTAGCTCCAGCAGCATGCCCGTCGTCGCGCTGTAGCGGGCCTCGCCCACGGCAACGGCAAACTGCGTGCGGCGGATCAACTCACGCAGCACGCCGGCCGCCACTTCATGATAATTTTCCTCCGCGAAGGTCGGAATGTCCGGAAAGTTCGCCGGGTCTTCGCTCGGCATCTCGAATTCATTGAACTGGCTGCGAACCATGCAGCGTTCGTTGTTCGCTTCAACCACAAGGTCGCCGTCAGTCGATTCACGAAGAATGGCCAGCATGCGTGCTGCCGGAATGATAGCTTCGCCCGGCTCTTCCACCTTCATGCTGCGGATTTCCAACCGAACGCCCAGCTCCAGGTCGGTGGCCATCAAAGTACAGCGATCCGCTTCGACGATGGCTTTGAGATTCTTCAAGATCGGTTTGACATCCTTGGACGCCACCGCCACACTGGCGAGTTGGCAAGCGGCCAGGAGAGCTTCCCGTTGGCAAACGGCCTTCATCAATCCACTCCCTCTTCAAACACATTAACAATTGATAGTTTCTCAATACAGCAGCAGTAGCAATGTGTGCTGATTTCCTGTCGTTACTGCAGCGATGTCATACGCAATTCGTTGTCTGCATGGCAGTTGCGGCTTATCGCGGATTGTGGATAACCTGTTGTTCAATAGTCAGTTCTCCGTTGAGCGCCGTGGATAGCTTCCACGATTGTGCCATTGGCGTTAAGCAGCACTATGTCTATCAACTGGCAACAACTAACCAGCGACAGTTCTTCAACCTGTTTTCCACATGTAGCACAGGCTTCCAGCCTGTGCCCAACAAGCAGCATAATAGGCAGCACCGGCTGGAAGCCTGTGCTACGCCAACCCAGCATGAATCTCACGAATGGCTCCCGACAACGCGGTATCAGTGTCCAGAGCCAGTTCAACCTTGCGGCAAGCGTGCAGCACTGTGCTATGGTCACGCCCGCCCAGGTAATCGCCGATGTCCTCCAAGGACAACGGCGTCAGTTGCCGGGCCAGGTACATCACCACCTGGCGGGGCAGCACCACGTTGCGGGAGCGGCCTTGCGATTGCAGTCTGACTCAATGCAACTCGAAAATAGCCGCCGACGCGCTCGGCAATCCGCTCGACGGTCACCCGTCCAGCATCAGTTTGCTGCTGAAATTGGCCGGCCACGGTGGCAATGTCCAGCGGCCCGCGGTGAAGCTTGGCCAATGTTTGCAGCTGGGCGATCGCTCCTTCGAGCTGGCGGCCACCGCCGTTCAATCTTTCGGACAGCCACCGCAACACCTCCGTCGGTACTGCCAGTTGGCGACGCTGGGCCAGCATTTGCATCAGCTTGAGCCGGCTCGCAGGGCCCAAAGGGTCAAGACCGATAACCAGGCCTCCCGCCAGCCGATTCACCAACCTGATCGGAAAACGGTCGCCGCGGTGTCGCAACCGTTGCGGCCCAGCGTTGGCGGTCAGCACCATCGGCCGGTTGCGAGCAGCCAGGTAGTCGATGGTCTGCACGAGCAACTCCGCGGCACCCGGGTTGAGGTGCTGCAAGTCCTCGACAATCAGCAGGTCGCAATGGCGCGCTTCTTCCAGCTCCGCTGTCCAATCAGCTGGCTGTTGTGCCTCCTCGCCCTCGCCCTCGTTGCTGAACAAGTTCGGCTGCGTCGGCCGCATCAGGTCGCCGGCCGCCAACACCGTGACGATGAAATCGGGCCGGTGCTCAAGCACCTCGGCGGCGAGCGCGTGAACGAGGTGGGACTTGCCTGCGCCAGCGGGTCCGTGCAGCAGCAAGATCCCGGCGGTTTGGTGGAGGCGAGGCAGAGCCAGGGCGGAATCGTCCGCTTCCGGAGGCCCATGCGCTCTCGCCCGTGCCCTTGCCGGCTTTTCATGACGCGGAGCGTGAGGCCCGTCAATTGCCTTCGTCGTCACCTGCCGCACCGCCACCCAGGCCGCCCGGTTTTCCGGGGCCTCGAGAAAGCGGGTGAAGGTAAGCGCTGGCCTTGGCATGGTCGAGGTCGTTTCCTGGTGAACGGATGGCATAACTCATTTCAATTCAACAAGTTACGCGTTCGACTTTCCGCCGGAGCGAGGGCGCGAACCATGAGGTCATTATAGCAAATTTGTGGCGAATCGCACAGTTTCCTGTGGCGTCGGGCCGCGGCGGCGTACACAATAGACCAAAGTAGTAGGCACACTCCGTGTGCCGTTTGCGCCTCAACGGCACACGGAGTGTGCCTACTACTATGCAGCACTCCGTGTGCCGTTCATACTAAACCGCAAGGTAGCCTGCCATGTATCGAACCTTTACCTTCATCGCACTGGTGTCGGCATCTTTGTTCTGGCTTGGCGTGCCTCTCCTGCCATTGCCAGCCAACGCCGGCCAAACGGCCGATGCCAAACTGCCGATGACTGGCGTGGGGCCGGCCAAGCTTCATCCCAACCTGTGCGTCGTCAAATACCGCATCAGCACCAGCTCACCCGAATGCCAGGCGTTTTTCGACCAGGGCCTGGGCTTCTACTATTCCTACGTCTGGCTGGAATCGTGCCGATCGTTCGAGACGGCTTGCCGGCACGACCCCGATTGCGCCATCGCCTGGTGGGGCCTGAGCCGCGCTCTGGAACGGCATCACCGCCCTGTCACGGCGGCGCTGGAAAAGGCCAAGGCATTGATGTCCAGGGCCAGCCACCGCGAGCAGCTATTGATTCAGGCTCGGCTCGAAGAGAAGGGGATGTGGCCCAACGTCGGCGACCCGGAAGCGCGCAAGAAAGCCGCCATCAAGACCATCGACACGCTGCTGGCGCTTTACGACGACGACGAGGAAGGCTGGTACTACCGCGCTCAGACTCGGCGGCGGCGAGAAGCTGTTCGGCGGCGAGGTGTCGTCAGTGCCGTTTTACAAGGCGCTCTTGCTGGTCAATCCGATGCACCCCGGCGGCAACCATGAGCTGCTGCATTTCTACGAGAAAATGAAACGGCCCGCGCTGGGTTGGACCTACGCGGAAAAGTACATCGAATCGTCGCCCGGCATTCCGCACTCCTGGCACATGCAAGCTCACCTGGCCACGCGCATTGGCCGCTGGGACAAGACGACCGACCGCTCGATGAAGGCCATTGAATTGGAGCGCGCCTACCAAAAAGAGATGAAGGTCAAGCCGTCGGAGGACAGCCAGTACAACCATCACCTGGAGATGCTGATGCGCGGCCTGATCCACGACGGGCGCTTTGCCGAGGCTCGCCGGCTCAAGGAGGAATGCCTGGCGGACAACATCAAGCACCTGGAAGTCTGGTTTCGCCTGCACCTTGCCGAGCACGACTTTGACGCCGCCCTGAAAATCGCCGGCGATTTGGGCAAACGCGACAAGAACAACGGCAATTACCTGGCGGCGCTGGTCTACCTGAATAAGAACGACCTCGAGGCGGCTAAGGAGCAGATCGCGGCCCTGCAAGAAGCGAAGAAGAAAGGCGCTGGCGAAAAGCAAATAGACCTGCGCCTTTGGGAGGTGCAAGGCATTCTTTATTGCCGGCAGGACAGGGCCAACGAAGGCCTGGCGCTGTTGGCCAAGGCAGTCGAGAAAACCAAGGCCGACTACACCTTTCACGCCTGGGGCAACGGCGCTTACCACATGCAAGCCTGGGGATTGGCGGCACTGGCCTGCGGCAAATACGCCGTGGCCGAGGAAGCGTTTCTGGAAAGTTTGGCCCACGATCCGGGCTGCTTCCATGCGGCGCTGGGGTTGCAGGTGCTCTGCGAGAAACTTGGGCGGCGCGATGAGGCGGTTCGCTATGGCGAGATGGCCAAGAAGTGCTGGTGCAAGGCGGCGGTGGGGGATGTCCAGAGCGAGTTGGAGGCGCTGCGTGCAAAGTAGTAGGCACACTCCGTGTGCCGTCCGGCGTCACGCCCACATGGCAGCGAATCTGACCGGGGACCAACCCACCAGATCCGACACCTGCCCGTCGCCGACCTCTACGACTCGGAGCACGCCATCAGTTCGCTTGACCACATCGACAGAGAAGAATTTACTTGGAATCCGCTCCGCGCACTGCCGAACAACATCAGGTATGGCGGCACCGTCCTCCGCGGCGTAAGCAATCCCACGCAGAACGAAATACCTTTGCTCAGACTCAGGTATGAATGCCTCGAACCGGCGGACGCAGATGCCGCCTTCGATCTCGCCACGATATTCCCGCATTTCGGCGATTACCGCCGGCGCTTCGGACGGCTCGCGCACGATCTGCGCCACGGCCAGTCTTGAGAGATTTGACGTAATCCTTGAGGAAATACGCGCCCCAAGCAAGCGCCCGCAACTCCGCGGCCAGGTCGGCGTCGGCCGGGTACACCCGCGTCTCAGGCGTCAGATCGGAGACCAGCGGATACCAATTCGGCAGATGATGTGTCGTCAGGTATTCCTTTGGATCAATGAAGGCGCTGGCCCCGCACTGCTCGATTGCCCGCACCAGCGCCGCGTACTCCGCACCTTTGAGCATCCAGCCCCGGTAAACCACCTGGGATCCAGAAGGAACTTGTCGAAGAGGCTGAACCCCAGCCAGCACCTCATCTGACAATAGCGATGCGGTAAAGCCCGCTTGCGTGAGTGCGGCCCATTGGTCGGCGAACATTTCCTCGGGACAATGGGGGTCGGCACCATCTTCAGGAAAGAGAAAGTGCATCATGATCATGCATACGTGTCGACGGGTTCATCCAGTTCACTTTGTTTCACCCACAAGCGGTTGGCGCCCGTTTCGGCCTCGTGGGACAATTCGATCAACACCATTTTAGTGCGAAGATCGAAATGTACGACGCCAATGGGCAGGAAGTGGTTCCCATCCTTTTCCGACAGGAAGTCTCGCTCCACCCGGAGGAAATGCCGCCGCCCGCGGTGATCGCGGAAAATAGCGACGCATTCCGATGCCGCAGGCCCTCGGACACTTTGTCACAACGAAGCATGGCCATTCTGAAGCTCCCTATCCAACGTTGGTCTGACGTTGACTACTCTTTTGACTTGTGCAGTCCCAGACGAATCCGATACAACTCGGCATCCTCCGGTTCAAAGCAGCAAAAAACGACCAGTCCAGGTCGCTCATGTTCTTCAAGCCACGCCGACACGGTGTCCACAGCGACAACACACGCTTGGGCTTTGGGATAACCGTACACACCGGTGGCGACGCACGGGAAAGCAATGGAGGCGACGTCATTGGCTGCCGCGAGACTCAGCGCGGATCTGTAGCAGGACGCCAGGATCTGGTCCTCGCCGTAGGCGCCGCCTTCCCAAACCGGGCCAACGGCATGGATCACAAACTTCGCAGCGAGCTTGTGCCCCGCGGTCAGGCGTGCTTCTCCGGGCGGGCAATGGCCGATGCGCAGACACTCGGCAAGCAAGCCGGGACCGGCCGCACGGTGAATCGCGCCGTCGACGCCGCCTCCGCCACACAGGGCTTCATTGGCGGCAGTCACCACGGCATCCACGGTGAGCGATGTGATGTCGCCGCGGACGACTTTCATTCGGTCAATAATCAGTTGATCCATGAAATGCTCCTCCCCATGCGACATCCTCCGGGCAACCTCGCTGCCGACTTGCTTCTCGTCCCAGTCCGGATGATCGCGGCGCACGGCTTCCCGCACCATCTGCTGGGCAAATCTCCACATGCGGAAGCCGATTTCCAGCCGCTCGGTGGGAGTTTTTGCGCAGGATGGCGGCCCTCGCGTCACTGAGGACTGGATCGGAGTAGGGTGACCTCGCGGTTGCATCGGCGGTTTGCGTGACGATCACGGAAGGCAGTGGCAGTTCATTATTCGGTTCTGGAGTCATTCGCTCCCCTTTTTTGGCCTTGGTCGTCAGGTCTTCATAGGCCCACAGAAACCGCTTGCCAACGGCGGCCGCGTAGCGCATCAACACAGCCACCGTCGGGTTGGCTTGTTGGCCATTTTCGAGCTTGCTTACGAGGGCTTGGTCAAGACCCGACCGCTCACATACGTCGCAAATGCTGATGCCGCGCCGCTCTCGCTCCCGTTTAAGATTTTGCAAAGCCTTTTGGACATCACAATACATTCCCAAGGTCATGACGTCGTCCGGATCGCAATTGCCGGCAAGAATCAGGTCTTCCAGTGACGGCTTTTCCTGCTGCAGCCTGTCGCGGAGTTCACGCTCGCGGGCGCGCTCCTCGGGCGATTGTTGGTTAGGGCGGAAGACATGTTGCGCTTTCATTGGTTCCTCCGTTTCTTATCAAACCTGGGCGGCGGCTCGTCATTCGCCGGCGAGGTGGAGGGCTTGCTGGTACAGGCTATCGGACAGCCAAAAGCCGGAGGCCCGCAATTCGTCAAGGACCACTCGCACCTCAGGAAGAAGGCCTTGCAGTTTGGCACGCAAAATGATGCCAACAGTGCCGGTAATGGTAACTTGAAGGCTTGTTGCCATGCGGCGGGCCTGTTGATCATCTGAAAGCAATCGACCTGCGCCGATCTCCATTGCCAAAGCGATCGCCTCCGCTTCACCGGGTCCAAGTTGCAAGCTTAGGACCTGCGCCAATGCTTGATCGCCAAGGTTTTGGACTTTGAGCCACGGGGGCGCAACCATGCCCCATTCGGCTGCCACCGCCGGCGGAATCAGCACCTCCTGATAAACGTCCCCGAGCAAGTCCAGGCGCCTGATCGTTTCCAAAGCAATGAGGCAACTGGTGTTGGAAACGGTCGCCTTGTTAAGCGTTGGCAAGGTCACGTGCCACCTCGGCGGCCGGGTAATTGAACACGGCCACGCGCTGTTGTCCTAGCACCTCCATGAAAGCGCGTTTCGAGAAACCGGCCAACTCCGCGGCCTTGCCGCACGACAGGCGACCAACCTCAAAGAGCTTGACCGCCAGAAGCAGCCGCGCTTCGGCTTCAGTAATAGCGTCAGGCAGATGGATGGTGGCGGTAGTCATGGTTTGGTTCTCCTGGTCAAAGCATGTCACCTGTAAGATTTATAGCATGATCGATGCCGCTCGTATATGCAAGCTCCGCAACCGGCTCCCGCAGGAAATGCCGTTACGTCACGCTGAACCGCGTGTCGCGTGTTTAGCAAGAGCTGGTTCGCCATGTTCAAATTCTAGGCGCCGCAAATGTCAATGTCTGCGACCATTGCCGCGTGATCGGAAAGGGCATCCGGCGTTCCCGCAATTGTGAATCCGGTCACCGCAGTCACGTACTCCGCGCTGCGAATGCTGCAGCGCGGAGTGGCAAGAATGTGATCGATCTCGGAGCGCACACCGGTCGGACCGAAGTAACTGTGACCTTGGGCTGGTGTCGCGCGCTGCCAACCGCTGTCGAGAATCCTGCGCAAGGACACCCAAGCCGGCCCGCGACCAGACGATGCTCGAACGTTAAGATCACCCAGGATAACAGCCGGCTTATTACTCAGCCCTGCCGCAGCGGTCTCCAGCCACTCCCAACTTCTCAGCAGTAGGGCCGAGTGCTTGGGTCCGTACGCGGGCACCCGCACGCCAAGTATTGTCAAACCCAGCGTCGGCAGGTGCGCTGCCAGCGTGTTCGCCGGCAACTGGCAATCAAAATCGGGCAGCAGGAGATCGTCTGGTTCGAGCAATAAGCGAGACGCGATGAGAGTGCGGTTGGCAATCTCCGCTGGCTCATTTGACAGGAGTTGATACACCCAGCCGGCCTCTGCGAGGACCTGGCAGAAATGCTGATGGCGCTGCTGCGGAAAATACTCCGTGAACACAATGACGTCTGCGCCGAGGACGACGGCGGCGTGAGCTGCCTCGGGCCGAAAACGCACTTTCCCGACGCGGTTGTTGAGATTCCATGTCGCTAGGCGCATGATTGCGATTTCGTTGAACTCCCTGCAATCGCCGTGGCAGCCACGGTCGGGTGCAACGCCTGAACCGGCCTGCCATCCGACCGAGCCAACAACTCCGCCCGGTGTCGGTAGAGGACCGCAACAAGTTCGTCGTCTTCGACGTAGCCTAAACCTTTATCGAGATGGGCCTCGGCAAGCAAACCCAGATGAGCCATTAACTGACCGAGGCGCACGTCCGGGGACAACGTCCACACGTCGGTCAGAACTGCCAGGGCTTCTCGCTGTATGTCAGTCATGGTAAAACGTCTCCGATCCTGGGCTCTGAGGCGAACGCTTTGGGTAGTTTTCCAATTACCTCAATCCGGAGCAAGGCGCCTGGAGCCAACTTGGCGATACGGGTGGCCCGTGTAACACCATTGTACAGGACCAACGCTCCATCCAACCCCTCATATACCCACGGTGGCGGCATCCCAACGGCAGACCTGCCAAACAGAGAAATCTGCCGCGCGAGCTTGGCCGGATCCGCTCCCTGCCTGCGGGAAGTTGGAACACGCAAATCGCAGGGATCAACATCGCGGAAATCGGGCATCGCACGATTTTACCATGGGTTCATTTCGGCCCAATGGGCTTCCACGCCTGCCACTGCGGTAAAACACCCGTCATAAAAAACTCTCGGACGATTTTCCTTGCCAATGGCGATGGAATCAACTGTTTTCGAGCAACCGGAGAATGATGGCCCTGAAAGAAGTAATCGATCTCGCCGTCGGCAGAGTCCTCGCCGACCGTGGTGAGATACGGCTCCTTTGAAGCGCTGACGAAGCTCAAGTCTCCGCCAATACCAAAGTACACACTTTCTTGACACGGTCCGTCTACGATAAGGATTATGGGGTTATCTGATCCGTGCTCGCGCTCAAGCCTGTCGAGTAACAGATCGAGATCCCCGACATTCCGGATGCCCAAGGAGCCCTGAGCCGACCACGCAACACGCTGTTCAAGGCTCATGGTGATGCCTTTTAGCCTGCGAACTGCTTCACCTGCGGGCGACCCGGCAGGGGTCGAAAACGTGCCCTATGTGCCTCTCGGCCCCGCCTGCCGCACCGCATCCGCCACGCGTGGCGCAAACGCCTTAAAGTTGACCTGAAACAACCCCGCCAATTGCCGCGCCTTCTGATCGTAGGCCTCGCCGCTCTTCCACGTCGTGCGCGGCATCAGCACCTCCGGGGGAACGCCAGGGCACGACTGCGGCACCGCGACGCCGAAGATCGGGTCGGGCAGCGTCGGCACCTTGTCCAACTGGCCGCTCAGGGCCGCGGCCAGCATCGCCCGTGTGAACGATAGCCGCATCCTGGTGCCTTGGCCGTACGGGCCGCCCGTCCAGCCGGTGTTGACCAGCCATACCTTGCTGCCGTGCTTTTGCAGCCGTTTTTGCAGTAATTCGGCGTAGCGCGTGGGGTCCAACGGCATGAAGGGGTGCCGAAACAGGTGCTGAAGGTCACCTGCGGCTCAGTCACGCCCGCCTCGGTGCCGGCGACCTTGGCCGTGTAGCCCGAAAGGAAGTGATACATCGCCTGCTCGTGCGTCAGCCGGCTGATCGGCGGCAGCACGCCTGAAGCGTCGCAGGCCAGGAAGACGACGTGGCTGGGATGGCCGCCGCGGCCCGACGGCACGGCGTTGTCGATGTGCTCCAGCGGATAAGCGGCCCGCGTGTTTTCCGTGTGACGCAGGTCGTCGAAGTCGGCACGGCGCGTGACGGGATCGACGACCACGTTTTCCAGCACCGTGCCGAAGCGGATGGCGTTCCAGATCTGCGGTTCGCCCTCGTGCGACAGACGAATCATCTTGGCGTAACAGCCGCCTTCGAAGTTGAAAACCCCCTCGTCGGACCAGCCGTGCTCGTCGTCGCCGATCAATTGGCGCTGCGGATCGGCCGAGAGCGTCGTCTTGCCGGTGCCGCTGAGGCCGAAGAAAAGGGCGGTGTCGCCGGCGGCGCCGATGTTGGCGGAGCAGTGCATCGGGAAGACAGACCGCAACGGCAGCAAATAATTGAGGACCGAGAAGACCGATTTCTTGATCTCGCCGGCGTACTCCGTGCCGGCAATGACCACCAGGCGTTGCTCGAGGCTCACGGCGATGACGCAATCGGTGCGGGTGCCGTCCACGCTGGGATTGAGGCGCAGATCGGCGGCGTCGAGAATGGTCAAGCCCGGAGCGAAGTTGCTGGCGCCCTCGGCGCCGGAGCGGATGAGCATGCAGCGGGCGAAGAGAGCATGCCAGGCCTTTTCGGCGATGACACGCACCGGCAAGCGATACGCCGGGTCGGCGCACGAATAACCGTCGAAGACGAATAGCTCACGGGATTGCAGATAAGCGCGCACCTTGTCGGCCAGGCGGGCAAACACGGCCGGCTCGAGCGCTTGGTTGATGGCCCCCCAGTAAACGTTGTCTTTGACGGTAGGTTCGGCAACGATAAAGCGGTCCTTGGGCGAGCGGCCGGTGTGCTCACCGGTCAGCGCGGCCAGGGCGCCGTTGTCCGCCAGCATGCCTTCGCCGCGCCGGATGGCCATTTCAACCAGCACGGCGGCGGTGGAATTGGCGTGAACCGCTGCCGCGGTCACAAGACCCTGGCCCCGGAGATCAATCATGCGAAAAGGTCCTTACAGTAGAGCACTCAAAAAAAGGGGTCAGGCACCGTTGCCGGAACGGCCCGAAGGGTGCTTCGCACAACGGTGCCTGACCCCTTTTTTTGAGTGCGGTATATTAGTCACTGTATAATGCACTTCATCGCGTGGCTACGCCAGGGGCTTGCCGCCTCGACCCGCGCGGGCAAAGGACGGGTTCTGTTATGCGCTGGCAACAGGCCGAATTCATTTTCAAGGGCATTTACCTGGGCATGCTCCTCTTCGTGGGGCTGGTCCTGGGCGATGGCGGGTCGTGGCGTGACCTGGCCCAGGTCGGTATCTGCACGGTTTGCACGCTGGCGCTGTTCGTGGGCGTGACCGCGGTGCGAAAGCTCGGCGAGGGCTATCGAGTGCACGGCCGACTCGGGCCGTTTGTGCTGTTCCTGGTACTGGAGAGCCCCGGCATGGTGTATGCCGGCGTGCTCCTGGGCATGCTGCTGGGGGCCTACGGTTTGGCCGACGGATACAGCATGTTCGGAGCGGAGGCGGAGCGCACCGAAGGCACGGACCTGGATGTACTGAGCTATTGCTGCCTCGGCGGGGCAGCGCTCGGGGTGTTGTTCATTGTCTTGCACCACGTCCAGGTGCTCAAGGTGCGGCGCTGGCTGGGCGTCGCGCTGGGGGCTGGCCTCATCGTGGCCGGTATCGTGCTGCTGCCGGAAATCATGCCGTCGAAACACGCCCGCAACATGTTTGCGGCGCTGCTGCTGCTTGGCATTCCCCTGTTTTACTTGCTGACCTTGGCGAGCCTGGTCGAGGAGTCGGAGGTGGAAATCATGGCGATGTGTGCCGCGCTAGGAGTCAGCATTTGGACGCTGACCGAGTCGACCGTGGGTACCAATGTTTGGCTTCAGCTCGCCTTGCTGCTGGCGCCGGCGGCCACGTATTACTGGTACACGCGCTACGTCTTGCCGGATTTGCGCGTTTTCAAACATGTGCTGCGCGGCGTCAGTTACGCGAACGTGGGGCACATGGGGCCGGCATTGCTGTCCTTGGGCAGAGCCTTGCATCTCAACCCGGCCAACTCGGTGGCCCGCGAGCAGCTTTGGAATGTACATCGGATGATGGATTTCAAGGAGGTCGTTAAAGATCCAGGCACATTGGGGCTTTTGAATTTCGAGCTGTGCCTGGGACGAGTGGCCACGCTGCTGCTGGCCACCAAGCCGACAGCGGAACATCTGCCCGAGGCACGCAGGTTGCTCGAATTGGTGGCGAGCCAACGGCCCGATATGATGCCGCGCTGTGATTACTGGACGGCGGTGGCCCTGACGCACGAGCGCCAGTTTGACGAGGCCGCCGCGACTTTGACGCGCGTGCTGGACGGGCAGGCAACCGAGCCCGGCAATCCTCATCGCCAGGTCATCCTCTTTGCGGCCTGGCAACTGGCGCTGATGCTGCATGGCGAAATGACTCGCCGGGTCGGTAAGCCACGATTGGCGATTGCCGGGCAGAGGATGCAGGCCATTGCCGCCGTCGAAAACCTGCTCGCGAAATTGCCGGAGGACGCCGCCGCGTGGGACCTGAAGCGAGTGCTGTACGACGAGCTTACCGAGGCTGAGTATCTGACGCAGGTTGTCGACGACAAACCGCCGACGGCATTCGACCACGGCTATGTTCTGCAGCTGGGGCTGGCGCTGCTGGACGACGCTCAGCGCTGGCAGCGGAGCTGCGAATTGCTGCGCATAGCGGCCGTGGGATTGCCTGCCCAGGCGCCGGTCGTGTACTTGAAAATCGCCAAGGCCCAAGAAAAAGCCGGCAACTTCGCCGAGGTATGGCGAGCCTACGAGGCCGTCAAGAAAGCGGGCCAGAAGGTGGGGCCGAAGGAGCTTGACACGCCTAACCGCCAAACCTATTTCGCCGTCGTCAAGCTCCTCGGCGAGGATGCTGCCAAGCGCGGTGACAACGCGGCGGCCATCGAGAACTATCGCCTGTTCACCGAGTATGACCGGGCCGGCATCCAAACTTATAGGACCTTGGCGGACTTGTACGAGCGCCAAGGCAATGTCTGGGCCGCTCTTTACGCCACCGAGCATGGGCTGGTCTACGATGCCAAGGACCCCGATCTGCTGCGCGCAAAGACAGGTACTACTATTCGGTGACCGCGCAGGACTTGCAAGCATCCAGCGAACGTGTGCGGAAATGGTTTGACGTGGCCTACTGCAAGCAGAAGGCGCGCTGGCTGGTAGATCATATGGGCGAGGATCTTGACCTGCTTGACTGGGCCACGCATCTGGCGGAGCTGGCGCAGGTGATGGAGCCGGCGAGCATGGCGGTGCGTGTGCTCAGGGCCCGCATGCTGCGCCGCCGGGGCCAAACCGACCAGGCGGTTGCGCTGCTCGAAGAGGTCCGCGGCAGCAAGCCGGAGAAATTTACTAGCAGCGAGGAGGAGGATGCTTGGTATCTCAGTTGCCGGCTGCTGGGCGATATTTACCTCGAAACGAAGCCCGATCAGGCTTTGATTTGTTTTCAGGAGTACCGCAAGCACGCCAGCAGCGGGGCCGACACGGTTTACAAGATGGGCGTGGCCTTCGAGAGCCTTGGCGACCACACACGGGCGCGGAAGTGCTACCAGACGGTGGTGGGGTTCGAGAATCATCCGCTGGCTCTGGAAGCCAAAAACGCGCTGTATCGGTTGCAAACCCCGGCATAAAGTAGTAGGCACACTCCGTGTGCCGCTTGAGATGCTAAACGGCACACGGAGTGTGCCTACTACTTTGGCAGGAGCGGTCAACATGCAAATCATTGGTGCAAGTGCTATCGTCAGCGGCGGCAGTTCCGGTTTGGGCGAGGCCTGCGTCCGCCGCCTGGTGACGGCCGGAGTGCGGGTGGTGATCGCCGATGTCAACGAAGAGGCCGGAGCGCGGTTGGTAGGGAACCTGGGATCGGACGTATGCTTTGTCAAAACGGATGTGACGGACGAAAGCAGCGTCAAACGTGCCGTGGAGTTCGCCGTAACACGATTTAGCAGCCTGAATTTGTCGATCCAGTGCGCGGGTATTGCGTTGGCGGAGCGAATGGTTGGAAAAAACGGACCCCATAGGTTGGCGTCATTTGCCAAAGTGATCGCGGTCAATTTGACGGGCACATTCAACATGATGCGTCTGGCGGCCGAGGCCATGACGCTCAATCAGCCCAACGCCGGCGGCGAACGCGGAGTGATCGTCAGCACGGCGTCAATCGCGGCCTTTGAGGGGCAGATTGGCCAAGTTGCCTACGCCGCGTCGAAAGGCGGCGTGGCGGCCATGACGCTGCCGGTGGCCCGCGAGCTGGCCCGCTTCGGCATTCGCGTCGTGACGGTGGCGCCGGGGACGTTCGACACGCCGCTACTTGCGGGATTGCCGGAGGCGGCCCGGCAGTCGCTGGGGCAGCAGGTGCCGTTTCCGTCAAGGCTGGGAAGGCCGGAGGAGTTCGCGGCGCTGGTGGCGCATATTGTGGAGAATGAGATGCTGAATGGGGAGGTGATCCGGTTGGACGGCGCCCTACGAATGGGGCCGAAATGACAAGTCTTATGCCATTGGCGGTATCTATTGACTGCGAGTCAATCGTTGACTTTACGTCAATTCCTGATATAGTGAGGTCGTGAGGCTTGGCTTAATGCCGAGGGAGCGCCATGGGTGAAAGTCGAGTTCAATGCGAGTTTTTCGTTCCCATTGTGCGTAATTCCGACAAAAAGCCTCATCAACCATTGACCTGGATGCTCCTGGTTAACGAGGTTCGCCGCGTATTTCCAGCTGGACACACCGGGCCAGAAACGTTTTACCGTGGCGACACCTTGGTTCCAGGCGAATACGAAGAGAGCCCGCAAATGCCGCCGGTGCAGGACATCAGCCGCCGTTACATCCTGGCCATTCCTGAAGCCAGGCTGAACGACCTTCGCCTATTGCTTCGCAAGGCAGCCCGGACTTTCGATCAGGAAGCGATGTATCTTGCAGTCGCTGGCCAGGTCGAGTTTGTCACGCCCACGGATGAAGACGGCTATCTCTAGCTCGAGCCGACATCGATCAGGAAAAGGGAGAAAGAAAATGGTAACGGAAACGAAGCGGGTCTACCAAACAATAACTGGCCGGCGCATTGCTTTGTCGAATGTCAGCAAGACGGAAAACAGCTTCCTTGCGTTGGTCGCTAAGAAATACAATGGCCGCCAGGAATGGACACGCTTTGCCGCCTGGTGGAACGCGGAGTTTAACGCGACTGGCCTGAGCACGACATCGGTTGTTTATCGCGTCTGCCAGGATTTGGAAGCTCGTCTGGGTATCAGCCAGGGGAAAGTGTCGCCGCCGGATTATCGTGATTACGTCGCCGACCTGATCGACAGCCAATTCGGCTCCCGCCAGGAGTTTTGCAAGGCAACCGAAGTCGATCCCGGCCAGCTCAGCCGGGTGTTAGCGGGCCGTAGCGATCTTTCGATCAAGGTGCTCCAGAAGATCCTTGATGTACTGCACGTCAGCCTTGTTATTCAGGCGGAGGAGGAGGCTCGCGAGCAGACAAGTGTTGCGCGTGCCATGGAGTCGCTTGCGGCTGCAGCAGTGCCGGAGGCGCATCACGGGGTAGGGCAAACCGCATTGGTTGCAAAGGAGGTCTGTCCCGGGGCGGTTGCGAAATGACCGCCATTCAACCTGATGTATCCGGCTTCGTACCGCTCAGCGCGACCATCTTATCGTCCGCAGAGGCAGCCGGCGCACGCGTAGCAGATGATGCCACCGCAGCCCACGCACTCTGTTTGAATGGAGTTGTCCAAGTACGCTTCCTTACAGTAACAAGGGGTCTCCCGATGGCGATGGGAGTTCCGTCGATTTCCTCTGTTTGGAATGGCCACAGATCGTAAGTATTCTGCGTGACGCTCCTGCAATCGACGCTCTGCGTTCAACATTGCTTGCCATTCCGCCTCGGGATCAATTCCAACGGCTCGACAATACGCATCGACGGCGGATTGGATGGCCGACGCACTAAAGCCATTAGGCTCACCAAGGAGTTCTCGAACCACATCCTTGCGGAAATTACCACGATTGCCATCGGCAACCTCGAACAGATCGACGTAATTCGGTCCTGCCGTCGGAGGCTGGACGGCAGCGTCGAAAACGACAAGGCCGACCTCGTCTGAATTCCGGCGAACCAGTGTCCCAACCCAAAACTGGCGGTGTCGAAGTTGAATTCTTCGCATTCCAATTTCCCACGTTTGGCGGTAGAGCACGCCAGGCATCGTCAATTCTGGTGTTTGATCTGACACGAAATCAGAATTGCGGCCCCCTGGGGCGCAACATTTATTAGTTGGCCGGCTGTCCCATATCAAGGGTCACAGTGGGCGATTCGGGTAATCCGAACCATTCCGTTCCGTTCAGGGTGAGCTCAATAGCACCAGGTTCAACCCACGGTTTTGATAGGTTGTAAATCCCTGGTCAAACGTAACCATTTCGGCCTTCAGGGCGACCGCGAAAGCCGCGAGATAGGCATCCATCCAGACATTTGGAGCCGGCTGGGGTTTATCGGCGAGTTGAAGCCACAAGCTCCGGGTCGCTGCCGGCTCCTCGGCGTAGATACCGCCGGGTCGCGATAGACGTTTGAGAGGAACTCCACGGCCTCGGAATTTGACAGCGGCGCTGCTCCGCACTGGCTCATGACTGCTTTTTGCGATACCAAGCGAAGAAACCCCAACTCCGTCTGGCGGCAAATAAGCAGGTCACCGCCAAGGAGTTCGACGCCGTCGTACCACTGCCGAGCGGCTTTGTGCTGCGGGTGCGTTTCAACCGTCAGCGCGATCCACGTGTTGATGTCCAAGAGCCTTTTCATACCGTTCGACTTCCAGTTGCAAATCGACGTCCTTGATCCAGTCACACCACTCTTGCGTGGTGAGCTGCCGCGCGTCGGCCGGCGGTGCGGGGCGCAGCTTAATAAGCGGCAGATTCTTGGAGGTGACTGGGCCGTTTCGAGGACGGGCCCCGTTCGCGCCAGTCAGGGCCGCGGCGAGCATATCCGCAAGTACGTCCTTGACAGGGCGGCCGTCATGCTCCGCCCGCAGTTTGAGTTCGCGCAGCAAATCATCGGGCAAATCGAGGGTTGTTATCATGCGCCCATTTTCCTGGTTCCCAAGCATTGTGTCAAGGCTCGGGTTTCGGCTTCAATCAAGGCACGCCACCCTTGCTGCCGCCTTTGGGTTTTCTACGCTTTTTGAGCTTAGGCAGCTTCTGGGTCTCCTTCCCCGACTGGGCAGCTTGGTTTAGAACGACGCCGCGATCCATGTCTGAGTCAGTTTGTTCTTCCTCCCACATTTCGCGATAGGTGCGGACATAATCGGCTGTCGTCGCCGGGTCGAGTCGGAAATAATAACGGCAAAGCTTCTTGAACAGCAGCAGCATGTCCGCGTCGAAGCAGAAGTCGAGCATGCCGTCGAGCTGGTGTTCAACGTGCTGCGGGTCGGTGCAGCGGCTGCGGAGGATGGCGTCCACCTCCTGGGCATACAGGGGAATTGCCTGCCGGACTAGCTGCTGTATCTGGGCGGCGAGTTCGTGAATGGGCTCAAATTCCCCGGCTTGGCTCATGGTGTCTTTGGCTGCTTTCCAGGCGGGGACTTATGGGGATAATGGATAATGGATAATGGTCAATGGATAATGGTCAATGGATAATGGTCAATGGATAATGGTCATGTGGTCAGGTTGCGTTTTGCAGTGTTGATGATGGTTGTTAGCAACTTGAGCAGCTCTACGATGTCTTGATGGATGGACTCAAATGCTGCTGGTTCAAGGTAGTCTGTCCGGTGAAGAAGCATGAGCCAATACTCGGATTCGTTGGCTTCCTTAAGGGCCATCGCCATTTTGTGGATAAAGTCGGCCTTGCTTTCCGCATGCTCAGCCTCGCGAATCAGCGCACCGATTGCCGTCCCGCACCGCAACACTTGCTTGGAAAGGACGTACTCCTTTTTCTCCTTGCACAAGTGCTTGTACAAGTTGACGATCCTGACCGCAAACGCGAATGACTTAGCCTGAACCGCCCCGTTTTCCATTATCCATTATCCATTACTGAACGTCCGCCATCACCTGCAGCTGCACCACGCTCCGCGTCCTGCTCCTTCTCCAGATACTCCCGCCCCTTCTTGACGTTGACGTGGTCCCACGGCAGCACCTCGGTCATCGGCCGCATGCGTTGCGAATACCACGCCGCGTCGATGCCCAGGTCGGCGAACGTCTGCCACCAGATGTCCGGCTTGAAGCACTCGCGCCAGCCGTCGAGCCGGCAGCCGCGCCGCCAGGCTTCCTCCAGCGCCGGCGGCAATGCGCCGGTCGCCGCGCGTCAGCATGCCTTCCAGCAGGCTGGTTTCGACGTCGTGCTGCTTGATCTTCACCGACTCGAGTCCGGCAGCGGCTGCGCAGGTATTGCCCGGCCCAGCTGCAGATATTCGCGCGTCTGCATGCCGTTCCACTGGTACGGCGTGTGCGGCTTGGGCACGAAGTTCGACACGCTGCCGTCACCTCCACGTAGCGGCCCGTCACTTCCTTGCCGATGCGCGGCAATCGTCTCGGCCATGTCCACGATGCCGTCCAGATCGACCGCGCGCTCGCCCGGCAGGCCGCACAGGAAATACAGCTTGACCTTGCTGCCAGCCGTTCTTGAACGCCTCCCGGCAGCCTTCGTACAGGTCTTCGTTCTTGATCTTCTTGCGGATCTGCTCGCGCATGTCGTCGCGGGCCACTTCGGGAGCCAGCGTCAGGCCGGCCTTGCGGACGCCCTTGCATCAGCTTGCGGCAGCGATCCGCAGCTGATGGTTGACGCGCAGGCTCGGCAGCGAAATGTTCACGCCCAGCGGCGCGAACACCTCGTGCATCCGCTTGACCAGCTCCTCGAAGTACGGGATAATCGCTGGTGCTGAGGCTGAGCAGGCTGATTTCGTCGTGGCCGGTGTTGCGGTAGCTCTCCAGGGCGGCCTGCACGATGGTTTCCACCGAGCGCACCCGCAGCGGCCGCTTGATGACCGTGGACTGGCAGAAGCGGCACTGCCAGGGACAGCCGCGCATGATCTCGATGGCGATGCGGTCGTGCGGCGTCTCGACGAACGGCACGACCGGCCGGGTCGGCAGCGGAATGGCGTCGAAGTCCTGCTTGATGGTGCAGGCCATGATCTCGCGCGGCACGTCGCGCGCGGGTGCGGTGCATGGCGGCGATGGTGCCGTCGGCGTGGTATTCCGGCTCGTAGAACATCGGGAGCGTAGGCCCAGGTCGGTGCTGCCGACGATGCTCGGCGATCATGTCGGCTCGCGAGATGTTGCCGCCTTGCTCCTTCAGCTCCATCCAGCGCTCCATGATCCAGGGCAGGCTCTCCTCGCCGTCGCCGATGACGAACAGGTCGATGAACGGGGCCAGCACCTCCGGGTTCTGCGCCCCGGGACCGCCGGCGATGACCAGCGGATGGTCGAGCGTGCGGTCCTCGCTGTGCAGCGGGAATGCCGCCGAGGTCGAGCATGGTCAGGATGTTGGTGTAGCAGATCTCGTATTGCAGGCTGAAGCCGATCAGGTCGAAATCGCGCAGCGGCGTGAAGGTTTCCAGGCTGTAGAGCGGCAGCTCGCGGCTCGCGCAACTCGCTCTCGAAATCGAGCCAGGGCGTGAAGGCCCGTTCGCAGGCCCATTGCGGGTCGTTGTTCATGATGGTGTAAAGCACCTGCAAGCCGTGATGGCTCATGCCCAGGGTGTAGGTGTCGGGAAAGGCCAGGCAGAGCTTGCCGCGGACCTGGCGATGGTCCTTGACGACGCTGTTGAGCTCGCCGCCGATGTACTGGGCGGGCGTCTGACACGCGTGAGCAGCCGCAGGACGGTTTCTTTCAGAGACGTATTTTGCATGGGAACCTCCAGGGGTGTATTGTGCGTGATTCGTGGGAGCTTGTCCAGAAGAGTGAAGAGTGAAGGGTGAAGAGTGAAGAGTGAAACCCTTCCTTTTTCACTCTTCACTCTTCACCCTTCACTCTTTTTCGGGTGTGCCAGGGAACAAGACCGCCGTCGAAAAATTGAGCAGGTTTGCTAGGATTATTGTGGCAATGCGGATTGGCCCGGAGAATTGCGTGCAATACTATTTCTTCCACCTGATGCCCTGGCCCTATCTGCCGGCCGATTTCGACGCCCAGTACGACTCGGCCTGGGTCTGGCTGCCCAATTCCCTCTACGACCCCGTCAAGGGCCACGACCTCTACAAGGAATACATCAACACGCTTGCCTACGCCGACGACGCTTGGCTTCGACGGCATTTGCGTCAACGAGCATCATCAGAACGCCTACGGGCTGATGCCGTCGCCCGAACATCATCGCCGGGGCGCTGACGCAGCGGACATCGCACTGCAAAATCGCCGTCATCGGCAATGCCTTGCCGCTTTACAATCCGCCGCTGCGGGTCGCCGAAGAGTTCGCCATGCTCGACGTGATGAGCGGCGGACGCTTGGTCGCCGGCATGGTGATCGGCGGCGGACCGGAGTATTTCACATACGGCGTCAATCCGACCCATGCCCGCGAGCGCTTTCGCGAAGCCCTCGACCTGATCGTCAAGGCCTGGACGACGCCGGGGCCGTTTCTTTGGAACTCGAAGCATTACCATTTCCGCTACGTCAATCCCTGGCCGCGGCCGTTGCAGCAGCCGCATCCGCCGATCTGGATTCCGGGCGTCGGCAGCATCGAGACCATCGAATTCGTGGCCCAGCGCAGCTATGCCTACATGGGCATGCCCTATTTCCACTTCGATGTCTTCAAGCGTGTTTTCGCCCAGTTCCGCGCAGGCCTGCGACAAGGCGGGCTACACGGCCAAACCGGAGCAGATGGGCTGGGGTGTGCCGATTTACGTGGCCGAGACCGACAAGCAGGCGCGGGAGGAATTCGAGCCGCATTGCTGGTACTTCGTGAAAAACCTGCTCAAGAACATCGGCCTGGCGCCGCCGGGCTACACCTCGGCCAAGTCGGCCGCGGCGCTGTACAAGAATCAGAAGTTCTTCCTCTACGAGCAGCAAACCTGGGACGACATCGAGAAGGGCGTCTTCGCCATCGTCGGCAGCCCGGCGACGGTGCGGCAAAAGCTGGAGCAATACCAGAGAGAATTGGGGTGCGGCGTGGTGCTGACCGGGTGTCAAACCGGGACGCTGCCGCATGCATTGGCGCGCAAAAGCATGGAACTGTTGGCCCGCGAGGTCTTGCATCTGAAACCATGTTCGAATCACTAAAAAAACTGAAATATGGCGTTCGCGTCATGCTGTCCCGTGGTGGCGGCCAACCCGAAACCGTCGACGTCAACGGCCGGCCCACCGTCGTCATGCACAACGGCGACGGCACGCCCTTCATCTACCTGCACAGCACGCTGGGCGAGGCGGCAATGTGGCTGCCGTTTTTTCAGACGTGGTCCAAGCAGTTCCGCGTCGTGGTGCCGACCCATCCCGGCTTCGGCCAAAGCGGCGGCTTCGACGAGATCGACACCATCGAGGACATGGCTTTCCACTACATCGAGCTGCTCGACATTCTGGGGCTGGAGCAGGTTTGCCTGGGCGGCGTGCAGCCTGGGCGGCTGGATCGCGGCGGAGGTGGCCTGCCGTTGGCCGGAGCGCGTCAAACGGTTGTGGATCGCCGACGCGCCGGGTCTGTGGGTGGCGGATCAGCCGATGCCGGATTTGTTTCGCTACCTCAACGACCGGCGCAAGATGCGCGAGCTGTTGTTTCACGACCCGACTTCGGGTATCGCCAGGCTGATAATCGGCGACAAGCCCGATGAGCAAAGCATGATGGCGGCCTATCAGTCGCTGACAGTGTTGGCTCGGCTCATTTGGGAACGGCCCTACAACCCCAAGCTGGCGAAACGCCTCGGCCGCATTCAATGTCCAACGCTGCTGGTGTGGGGCGACGACGACAAGCTGGTGCCGCCGGCGTATGGGGAGGCTTATCGCCAGCATATTCCAGGGGCGGAACTGAAGTTGATCGCGAAATGCGGACACATGCCGATGTTCGAGCGCGAGGCGGAATTCGTGGACATCATCGCCAATTTTTGCAAGGATGCATGAAGATGGCCAACGCCAACTGGCCGCCGCGAGCAGCGCTTATCACCGGGGCCGGCAGTGGATTGGGCCGGCAACTGGCCCTGTTGTTGGGCCGCGAGGGAATCGCCATCGCCGGGGTGGATTGTCAAGCCGCCGGCCTGGAGACACTGGATCGCCAACTGCGGGACAACGGCGCCAAGGCCGCGTGGGAAGTGGCCGACGTCTCGGATGCGAAAGCGCTAACGGCGGCGGTGGACAGCTTGCGGACGAGGCTAGGCCCGCTCGACTTGCTGATTGCCTGCGCCGGTATAGGCCTGGAGACCTCGGCGCTCAATTTCGATCCTGCGGCGATTGGGGCTACCATCCAGGTTAATTTGATTGGCGTGGCCAACAGCGTGGCGGCGGTGCTGCCGGGGATGCTTGCCCAGCGGCGCGGACAGCTGGCGGCGATATCGAGTTTGGCGTCGTATCGTGGACTGCCGTACATGGCGGCCTACTGCGCCAGCAAATCGGGGCTCAACGCATTCATGGAGGCGGTGCGCGTGGAGGTGAAACCGCGCGGGATCACGACGACCATTGTCTGTCCCGGCTGGGTGCGCACGCCGATGACGGCAAAATTGCATTTGCCGATGCCGGGCATCATGGAACTAGAGGACGCGTCCGGGCGGATTCTGCGGGCCATTCGGTTAGGCAAGAGCTTCGATGCTTTTCCCCGGGGGCTGGTTCGACATGTGCGTCTGCTGCACTGGCTGCCGGCCGGAATCAGTGATTACTTGATTGAACGCATGCTGCGCCGCCTGATGCGCGGCAGGCCATGAGGCAATGGGCCATGGAGACGGTTTTTAACTATGTCGCGCCGCCCAGCCAATGCGGCTATCTACCGGCTGAAACCTGGAGCTTGGAATACGAATTTGTCCAGAGCATGACAGCCGCCGAGTATGGCGCGCGTATGGAGGCGGGATGGAGGCGTTTTGGCCGGGCGCTCTTTCGTCCGCAATGCCCTGCCTGTCAGAAGTGTCAACCGATTCGCGTGGTTGTCGACCGGTTTCGGCCAGACCGCAGCCAGCGCCGCTGCCAACGCGCAAATGATGGAGTGGTGCTCAGCCGGATCGGGCGACCCAAGGTCACGCAAGCCAAACTGGAGCTGTACGACAAATTCCACTTGTTTCAGGCCGATGCCAAGGGCTGGCCTCAGCACCCCGCCAAGGATGCCGTCAGTTTCGCCAACTCTTTTGTCGACAATCCCTTTCCAATTCAGGAATGGTGTTATTACGTGGATTCGCGCCTGGTCGGCGTCGGCTATGCCGATGATCTCCCTGGCGCGATGTCGGCGGTTTACTTCGTCTACGATCCCCAGGAGCGGCAACGGTCGCTGGGCACCTGGAATGTGCTCTGTCTATTGAGGGCTGCGGCCCAGTTCGGGGTGCCGCACCTTTACCTTGGTTACTACGTCGAGGGCTGCCAGTCGATGCAGTACAAGGCGACGTTTCGACCGTGCGAGGTGCGCGGGCCTGACGGTAATTGGCGAGTTTTCCGGGAATAAATCGGGATTTCGTGGGTCAGAAAGAGGGTTGGAAATCCTTCGTCCTTCGGAATGCAACCATGTTTTACCGAATCCTTGCCGATTTAGTCGTGGCCATTCACTTTGCCTATGTAGGTTACGTGGTTTTCGGCCAACTCCTGATCTTGATCGGCATGCTTCGAAAGTGGGGATGGATTCGCAATGTGTGGTTTCGGGTCTCCCACGCCCTGATGATCCTGATCGTTGCTGGCGAAGCCGTCGCCAAGGTCGAGTGTCCGTTGACCACATGGGAAAACAGGCTGCTGGAGGCATCCGGACAGGCAGCCAATGGACACACATTTGTTGGCAGAATACTGGACGATTTGATGTTCTTCGATGTCTCAGGCAAGCCGTGGCTTCTGCCCAGCATTTATTATGGTTTTGCGGGGCTGGTCGTGCTGACGCTGATTGCGGCGCCTCCCAGGCTTCGGCGCACATGCAAAAGTGCAACGCGTGACTCATAGGACCTATGTGACCTATAGGTGCCGTTTGAGCCCGCCTCCTTGGATTTTTCTCAAGGCCTCTTCCGCATTCTGGCGCACGGCCTCGCGTTCGTCGTTTTCAATGATGTAGCGCAAATCCGGCACAATCGCCTTGGCGGCGTCGCCGATCAAGCCCAGTTCCTGAATGGCGGCTAACCTGACCTCGACGTTTTCGTCGCCGCGGGCCAGCGTGGCGAGCGTCTTGACGGCCTGGGGTTCCTCCTTGCCGTAAGGCCCGGCGGCGCGGACTGTCAGCAGCCGCACCGTCGAATCACCGTCGGCCAGGCCGATTTTCAGAGCGGGCCAGATCTCCCTGGTCACGCCTTCCACTTTGGCCAACGACTTGACCGCCGCCACACGCAGCGACTGCTGGTTCTTGGTCTGGGCCAGGATGTCGGCCAGCGGTTTGGCGGCATTGGCGGCATCCAAACCGAGACGGCCCAGGCTGTCGGCCGCGGCTTCGCGCACCAGCACATCCTCGCCGGCATCACCAAGGATGACAATCAGCACCGCCTCGCCCTTGGCGCCTTCCGGCCCAACTCGGCCCAGCGCTAGAGCAAGGTGCATGCGCGCGACGGCGTCGGCCTTTTTGTCCTTGGGCGCTTTCAAATAGTCAATCATTTGAGGAACGACCGCGCTGGATTGCTCGGCCAGCGTCTTCATCGCGTCAGCCGCCGCGGCCCGGGTGGGCATGTAGCTGTCCTGAAGCGCGTCGGCGAGCTGTTTGACCGCTCGTTTGGAATGGGGTGCCATTTGCAAAAGTGCCCTGGCCGAGGCTTCGCGGACCAGGTCGTCCTTGTCTTTCACCAAAGCTTGGGCCAACGCGGGAATGGCATCCTTGCCGTCTTCGCCGAGTCGGCCCAGGGCGAGGGCCACGTCGCGGCGGACAACTGGGTCCGCTTCTTTTTCCAGGGAGATGCTCATGGCTTGAAGAACGCCCTTGGCACGGGGGATGATTTCGAGCTCGAGCAAAGCCAGGCGGCGCTTCTTGACGTCCTTGTCCTGCAGGAACTGAGTGATCAGCTTGTTGATCCGCTCATCGTCGCCGCCCTGATCCTGGCGCACGGCGGGAAACAGCCAAAGACCCGCAAGCACAACGACGATATACCAGCGCAGCATGGCGAGGTCTCCCCAAAGGAAGCGGCTCGAAAAGGGGCCAAGGGGCCAGGCCGCGCTTCAAACCGCTGGACAAAGGCCATCGTTACCCTTATGACAACTGGACACTATCGTGGGCCATTCCTACGATAGCAAACTTTACTCCCGAAGGAACCCACAAAGGCAAACGAGTCATGGCTGTTCCGAAAAGACGGACTTCCCACGCCCGCCAGGGTAAGCGGCGAAGTCATTTACACCTTAAACCGCTGCAAATCCAGTATTGCGAGCATTGCAACGAGCCGGTCCTGCCGCACCGCATCTGCCCCAACTGCGGCTTTTACCAGGGCCGGGAAGTCGTGGAGCCCGAAGAGGAGAAGTAACCCATGCAGATCGCGCTCGATGCGATGGGCGGCGACCACGCCCCGGGTCCAGTGGTCGCAGGCGCGGTCCAGGCCGTCGCAGCCGACCCGGATTTGCGCGTGACGCTGGTCGGCGACCAGGTCAAGATCGAGCCGCACCTCAGCGGCGACGCGAGCGTGCGCGGCCGCATTGACATTTTGCACTGCACGCAAGCCATTGGCATGGAAGAAAGCCCCGTGGTGGCCTTGCGGCAGAAACCCGACAATTCGATAAGCCGTTGCTGGCAGCTCCTCGCTGAAAAGAAGGTCGATGCCGTCGTCAGTGCCGGCAACACCGGCGCGATGGTGGCGGCTGGATTTCGTTTACGCTTGTTCCTCAAGGGCGTACGGCGGCCGGGGATCGCGGCGGTTATGCCAACCTTCAAGGGCGCGTGCGTGCTGCTGGACGTGGGGGCCAACGTTCACCCCAAGCCGGAGCATCTCTATCAATACGGAGTCATGGGCAGCATTTTCGCCAAGCTCATCCTCAAACGCGACAATCCGACCATCGGCGTGCTCAACGTCGGCTCCGAGGAGCAGAAAGGCCACGACCTGGCCAAGGAGACCAACGCCCTGTTCAACGCCAGTCCGCTCAAAGGGCAGTTCATCGGCAACGTCGAAGGCCGCGACCTCAACAAGGGCGTTTGCGACGTGATCGTGACCGACGGCTTTGTCGGCAATGTGGTGCTGAAAGTGGCGGAGGGAGTTTTCGATTTCGTGATGAAGATGGCGGCTCACGAGCTCCTTGGCAGCCTCAGCGTGGAGCGAGGCAAAGCCCAAAAAGCGCTGCAGACCTTGGTGGACCGCTACGATTATCACGAACACGGCGGGGCGCCGCTGCTGGGCATCGACGGCATCTGCATCATTTGCCACGGCAGCAGCGGCGACAAGGCTATCAAGAACGCCCTGGGCGTGGCGGCACGCTATGTCAATGCAAAGTTGAACGCCGTTATTGTCGAGGAACTGGCACGTATGCCGGTCGCTATGGAGGATGTTTAGCGCGTTTAACGCAAAACGCGTTAATGCGTGGAAAACGGTGCGACGATTACGTCATCGCCCGCGAGCCGATTGTGCTGCGAGAAACACATGAGTGACGAAGTGCCAAAAGACGAGCGGCAGGATTACGAAATCCCGTGCAAGCTGCTCGCCGCTACGGAATTGGACATGGCCCATTCCATCTCGCCAAACCGCCGGACAGAAATTCCCTTAGGCGGATTCGTGCGGCATGAGGTTGCACTTGAACCGACTGAAATCGATTTCTCCAATGCCTAAATCCGCTTTCCTATTTCCTGGGCAGGGCTGCGCAATCAGTGGGCATGGCAAAGGCGCTTGCCGACACATTGCCCGCGGCACGCCAGCTTTTCGATCAGGCCGCCCAAATCCTCGGGTACGATCTCCTCGAACTCTGCGCTCAGGGACCGCAAGACCGGCTCAATTCGACCGCGGTGAGCCAACCCGCCATTTTCGTCGCCAGCCTGGCGGCGCTGGAAAGTCTTCGCCACTCCAATCCGGGTGCCGAAGCTAGCTGCGTCGCGACGGCGGGGTTGAGCCTGGGTGAGTACACGGCCCTGGTCTTCGCCGGAGCGCTGACCTTTGCCGAGGGATTGCGGTTGGTGCAAAAACGCGGTGAAGCCATGCAGGCAGCCGCCGATGCGTCGCCCAGTTCCATGGTTAGCGTCCTGGGCCTGGATTCAGCCAAGGTGGAAGAGATCTGTGCTAGGGCCCGGCACGCTGGATTGATCGAAGTGGCCAACCTGCTCGGGCCGGGCAACATCGTCGTTTCCGGCACCAAAGCGGCCTGCGACGAGGTGGAGCGGATCGCGCCGGAAATGGGGGCCATGAAAACGATTCGTCTGGCAGTGGCCGGGGCGTTTCACACCTCACTCATGAAACCCGCCGACGAAGTTCTTGCGAAAGCGCTGGCGGCCGTCGATGTGAAACCGCCACGCATTCCCGTGTGGTCGAATGTCGATGGACAACCGCACACTGACCCTGGGGAAATCCGGGGATTGCTGGTTAAACAGGTCCTGCAGCCAGTCCTTTGGGAGAAGACCATGCGCGGGCTGTTGGCATCGGGGGCGGACAGTTTTTACGAGATTGGGCCCGGCCGAGTGTTGGCGGGATTGCTGAAACGGGTGGAGCGGAAAGCGGCTATCACTAACGTGACGGCGTGAGCGCGAAGCCGCAAGCGGCTGGGCGCGAAGCCGCAAGCGGCTGTCCTGCAAGCAGTTGGCCCCTGTTCGTTGAGCGCCTTCTCTCATAGGAATTCTCTTTCCAACGCCCGCGCCCACGGCAGAGGCAACAAACCTTGCCCTGTTTGCGTATTTTGTGGTACATAACCCGGTGTGACGGCAGCCCACAGGTGTGCGCTCCGGTTCGCACGCGCTGCACTGGGCGCTAGCCGTCATGGGAGGATCGAATTGTGGATGAGCAGAATAACAAGAAGACCGAAGAACGCGTGATCGAAATTGTCTGCGAAAACCTTGGGGTCAACAAGGAGCAGGTCACCCGCAACACCTAGTTCATCGAGGACGTCGGCGCCGACTCGCTGGACATCGTCGAGCTGGTCATGGAACTGGAAGAGGAGTTCGAGATCACCATTCCGGACGAGCAGGCCGAGAAGATCAAGACCGTCGGCGAAGCCATCGATTACATCGAAAAGGAGCTGGGCAAGAAATGACCCGGCGCGTCGTCATCACCGGCATGGGCACGGTCAACTCCCTCGCCTCGGAGCTGCAGACAGTACTGGCACGCCCTGCTGCGCCGGCAAGAGCGGGATCGAGCCCGATCGAGCAGTTCGATACCTACCGCCTTCAAGGTCGCACTTCGGCGGCGAAGTCAAGAACTTCAACCCCGAACCGACGATCGACGCCAAGAGCGGCCCGCCGCCTCGACCGCTTCGCCCAGTTCGCCCTGGTGGCCGCCATTGACGCCGTCAAGGACAGCGGCCTCGATTTCTCGCAAGGAAGATCCCTTCCGCTGCGGCATCATCGTCGGCAGCGGCATCGGCGGCCTCAACGAATTCGAGGAGCAGCACAGCACGCTACCTCAAGGACGGCCCGGGCCGAATCAGCCCGTTCGTGATCCCAAAGATGATCGCCAACGCCGCCGCGGGCAACATCTCGATCCACTTCGGCCTGGCTGGACCGAACACCGCCGTCTCCACCGCCTGCGCCTCGGCCGGCCCACGCCATCGGCGACGCCCTGCGCGCCATCCAGTACGACTATGCCGACGTCATGGTCACCGGCGGCTCGGAGGCGGCGCATCACGCCGATGGGGCTGGGCGGCTTCTGCGCGGCCCGGGCCCTGTCGATGCGCAACGACGATCCCCAAGGCGCCAGCCGGCCGTTCGACAAGGACCGCGACGGCTTCGTCCTCAGCGAGGGCGCCGGCATCGTGGTCCTGGAGGAACTGGAACACGCCCGCACGCCGCGGCGCCCAGATCTACGCCGAGGTGCTCGGCGTCGGCAGCACGGCCGACGCCCACCACATCACCGCCCCGCATCCCGACGGCCTCGGCGCCGCCCAGGCGCATGCAGCTCGCCCTGAAGGATGCCAGGCTCAATCCCGACGACATCCAGTACATCAACGCCCACGGCACCAGCACCGAGCTGGGCGACGCGGCGGAGACCGAGGCGCCATCAAGCAGGTCTTCGGCGCGCACGCCCGCAAGCTGGCCATCAGCAGCACCAAGAGCATGCTCGGCCATCTGCTCGGCGCCAGCGGCGGCGTCGAGTTGATCGCCAGCGTCATGTCGATCAAGCACGGCGTCGTTCATCCGACCATCAACTACCAGACACCCGATCCGGCCTGCGACCTGGACTACGTGCCCAACACGGCCCGCGAGATGGCGTGTTCGCCGGGCGCATCTCCAACAGCTTCGGCTTCGGCGGCCACAATTGCTGCGTGGTGGTAGGCAGCCTACAATAAAGCCATGGCAACCACAAATCCCAAAGGCATCGAGCTCAGCCCCAACGAAGTCGCCCGCTACAGCCGGCACCTGATCATGCCCGAGGTCGGCATGGAGGGGCAGCAGCGGCTCAAGGCCTCCAGCGTTCTGCTCATCGGCGCCGGCGGCCTCGGCTCGCCGCTCGGCCTTTATCTGGCCGCGGCCGGCGTTGGGCGGATCGGCCTCGTCGATTTCGACGTGGTCGATTTCAGCAATCTGCAGCGGCAAATCCTGCACGGCACGCCCGACGTCGGCCGACCGAAACTGCATTCGGCCAGCGACCGGCTTGCACGCCATCAACCCCGAGGTGCAAGCTCGACCTGTACGAGACCCGCCTGACATCCGCCAATGCCCTGCAGATCTTCCAGCCCTACGACATCATCATCGACGGCACCGACAATTTCGCCACGCGCTACCTGGTCAACGACGCCTGCGTGCTGCTGAAGAAGCCCAACGTCTACGGCAGCATCTTTCGCTTCGACGGCCAGGCGTCGGTGTTCTGCGCCGCCGGCGGGGCCCGTGCTATCGCTGCCTGTATCCCGAACCGCCGCCGCCGGGCGAGGTGCCCAGCTGCGCCGAGGGCGGCGTGCTGGGCATTCTGCCGGGGCTGGTCGGCTGCATCCAGGCCACCGAGGCGATCAAGCTGATCCTCGGCAAGGGGACGCCGCTGATCGGCCGGCTGCTGCTTTACGATGCGCTGCAGATGAGTTTTCGCGAATTCAAGGTGCGCCGCAATCCGAAGTGCCCGATGTGCGGCGACCAGCCGACGATCACGCAACTGATCGACTACGAGCAGTTCTGCGGCATGCGCGGGCAGGAGACCGCCGCCGCGCGCGGCTGCCGCGGCTGGCGGAAATCACGCGTCGAGGAGCTGAAGCAGAGGCTCGACCGCGGCGAGAAAGTCTTCATTCTCGACGTGCGCAACCCGGAGGAGTTTCAGATTTGCCGGATTCCGGGCAGCAAGCTGCTGCCGCTGCCGGAATTGGCCAGGCGGTTTGCGGAACTGGCGCCCGGAGCAAGAAATGGTGGTGCATTGCAAGAGCGGCATGCGCAGTGCCAGAAGGCGATCGCGTTTCTGCAGCAGCAGGGCTTCGGAAACCTCAGAAATCTCAAGGGCGGCATCCTGGCATGGGCGGACAGGATCGATCGCACCATGCCGAAGTATTGACAGCCATGATCGACTGGATGTATCACCGCAAGAGCTGAATGGGCTGCAAGAAGGCTCAGGGGTTCCTTGAGCGAGCGAGGCAGACCGTGAGTTCGTTGACCGATGCCGGCAAGGAGAAACGCGGCCGGGCGGCGGCGCTAGCCCTGGCGAAATCAGTCGCGAAGATCATAATCGGCAAGGGCAAGAAAGTCGTCATGATCGACATGATCAACGCCCCGCCGGATGACGATGGGCTGGCGGAGCTGCTGCTAGGGCGTTCGGGAAATCTCAAGGCCCCGACGATTCGGCTGGGCGACACATTGCTGGTGGGCTTCAGTGAGGAGGCTTACAAACAGGTGTTGGGAAAGGCAACATGAGCACTGAGACGTGGCGGACTTCGGCGGTGCTTGGAGTGCGGCAAGTTCGCGAGGCCGCGGAGTATTATCGCGACGTGCTGGGTTTCCATCTCGATCCGGTTAACGGTGTCTTTCAGCCCAGGGCCGATGAACCAGGAGGCGTCTACGCCATTGTGGAGCGGGGCGGGGCGGCGATTCACCTGCAGATCAGGCGCGATGATGTGCCCCAGCGGAAACGGCAGCCTTACGAGAGGGACGTCTACCTGTATGTCGATGACCTCGATGCTCTTTATGCCGATTTGCAACGCCGCGGGGCGATCATTACGCAGCCGCCCACTATTGCTCTGTATGGTTTGCGCGAGATTGTGGTTGAGGATTTGAACGGTTATGTGATTACGTTTGGGGAAGAGGCGAGTTAGCAGGCATTGGCTTGCCATTCCGCGAAACACCCTGGACACATCGGTCGGTAAAGATGACTTGTGGTATTCATATACCCAACTGGGTCGGAGAGGACCGTACCGTTGGGAGGCAAATGGTGGTCTGCGACGCACTGCGGGCAGAACCAACAAGCCAACTCGATATCCTCGATATCCTCGATGTCGGCGTCGATGTACACCAGCAGCTCGATTCCGCGGCATTGCGAACCGGTGTGAACCGCAGTAGATACGTGCGGGCACACGAACATAAATCCGTTGCCATGCTTTGGACAGACAACCAAACCCATTCTCAACTCCGTCCGCGCACTCGAACGATGAAGGTCCGGTGGCGGGCCGATTGGAATAACGGCATTAAGCTATACAGGTCCAGTCATTTGTAACTGGCAGGCTCATGCCTTGGCCCCAAGCTGGCTCAGGACATCGCGCCACGGCTTGCCAGCACCAGGAGTCGCCGTGGCCTCTGCACGTCGTTTTGCAAGTTCCGCCAGGTGCCATTCTGGCACTTCGGCTGGATCGACTTGTTCCGGCAGACTATCCCAAAGCAACTCGATCAATTCCAAGCGTTCTCCGACGCTAAGACGATCTAACCCCATTGCTTCAACGTTGATAGCCATGCCCTGATCCTCCTTTGGCCGAAAAGCGCAATGATCTGGTAATCTCTGTGGATTTTACCAAGGCACCATTGATTTGCAACCCAGGGCGCGGGCGTGGCTGGTAAATGCTGTCATCGCCGCGCCTGGGGTTTGTTAAGCCGATCTGGCCGCCAACACATTCGCGGCAGGGATGTCATTGGAGATGATGTAGATGCTGAGAGAGTGCCGGCCACAGGCGGTCAACAACTCCGGTGGCAACTCCAACTCCATTTGATTCTGGTCCATGCGGACGTCGACGAAAAGCCGAAGTTTGAACCCGGCGGCCCGCAAACCTGCTGTGACGCCGGGCGGCCGGCGATTAAGGAACCGCGCGGTGGCTCGGAACGCTTCGGCAACTCCCGCGAAAAACGCCTCAACCTGCGCTCCGGCATCGGTCGTGGTATCAACATGCGCAAAACCACTGAACCGGACGACGGCGAAATACACCATCCCCGACGCCCACGCCCCACCGTCCGCACGGACGGCCTCGACTTCACCCGGTTGAATGTTGAATGGGGTAAGAAATGCGGCGGTCGTTACGTCCTGGCCGTCACGACGTGACGCCTGGAGCCCAATTAGTACCGAACCGACGGACATCCGCTGCCTCCTCCGCGAGCGGCAAAAGCATCTCGTAGCGTCTTTTCCGCATAATCAATGCCCCCGCGTCCCAATTCGCGGTAACTTACGCCCATCGTCTTGAGAAGTTCAAGTGCTGGCTCAGGCACAATGTACACCTCTTCGGCATAGCAATCGACGCGGCCGCGCCGCGCCATTTCTAACATCGCTCTCCCACTGTCAACCTTGTCGGGAATCTGGATTTTCACCATTTGCATGAGGGGTTTCCTTTACGCGGGGAGACGTTACCCTATTCATTACCCCATTTCCGAGTTATTACCCTGTTTCCGCCAATTGGCTCAGGGATTTCTCCCCGAAATTCCCGGATGGCGGGAACAGCAACATTGAGGACGCCATGCTTCTTGCGGATTTCCTCGCTCATGCGATCCATCCGCTCGGCGGCCTTCCGCATTTCCTCGGGATCGCGCGTGGGCAAAGCGGCGTTCTCGGCGGCTTGCTGTAGTTCTGCCACAAGCTCAAGAGGCACGGTGAAAGGTTTTAGGGTCTTCATCATGTTATTATCCACTTGTTGCTGCCGATCCGGCAAGCAAAGGTTTCACGGCTCCCGCTGCTTCACCGTCCTAATATGCTCCGCGAATTGCCAGAGATACTGTGCTCCATCGTCCTTGGGAAACTCCGCCTGAAAGGTGCGGGCCGCCTGGCGCAGCTCCAGGGCGCGGGCGTGTTGAGTTAACGCTTCGTCCTCCAGCCCCGCCAGGCGCAATGCCAACCCCAGCAGATTGGCCATTTGAGCCGACTGCGGAAAAACGGCGACACCGCGGCGCAGCAATTCCAGCGCAGCCGGCGTGTCCAGCAACGGACCGGCCGCGGCCTGAAACGTCTCGCTAAAAGCCGCCGAGGCCGCGGGAAGCTCCTCCTGCAATAGCGTCGGTCCATATTCGTCCAAAAGCTGGCGCAGAAACACCAAACGCTGAGCCGGCGGATACAGCGAAGACCCAAGCAAAGCCAACGCGAAGTTTGCCGGGTTGGCCTGATGGCGTGCTTCACCCATTTGGGTCCATCCTTGGCCTTGGAGATCTGCAGAAATCGGAGCAGATATTGCCAACCCAGCTGGTAATACGGATTGAGCGTCAAGGCTTCCTCCAGCGTGCGGCGGGCCTTGGCCATGTCGTCGAGCAAATAATAAGCCCGGCCAAGCTCGCAGCGCGTGCGGCGCTCTGCGGGTCCATTGCCAACGCCCGCTCCAGAAAGGGCAAGCCCTGCCGCGATAGGCGCAAATCGTTGGCCAGGCGGCCCAGGTGCTGCAAAGCGTAAAGATAGTTGGGATAGCGCGTTACCAATTCGGTCAAGGTCTGGAACGACTCGCGGCTCGCCGGGCCGCTCTTGGCCGCCAGCAGTGTTTGTTCGGGCTGTTGGCGTTGCAACTGCAAATAGCGGCCTTCGACCTGGGCCAGGCCCATCACGGCGTCATCAAGGTATGTCGGCGTGGCCGGCCTGGGCATCAAACGGCGATAGAAGGCCAATCGCTCGCCAATGTGATCTTCAAGCCGGCGGTTGGCGCTGACGTGGGCATACGCCTGACGGCGCAAGCGATGGCGCAGCTCGACGTCCGCAATCAGCAGGTCAAGGCATTGCAGCATTTCGGCGTGCGTGCGGTACAGCAGCCCGGTTTGGCCGTGGACGACGCTGCCGCGGTAAGGCTCGATATCGGCGTAAATGCCCACCACGCCGCGGGAGGCGTATTCCAGGAACTTCACATCGGATCGGCAGCGGTTGTAATCGGTCGGCAGCATCGGCGCCAGGCCGATGTCCAGGGTTTCCAGGAACCGTAAATAGTCGGCCAGCGAGCCAAAGTCCGTGAAATGGTACCGATCAGCCGGCAAGCGCAGAAACGGCTTGGCGTACAGGTTATTCATCACGGCCAGATGCACGTCGGGATGGGCATTGAGCCAGCGGTTGAGCGTGGGGGCTACGTCGTACCAATCGGCAAAGTGCCCAGGAGATCCGCCCCAGCCGATGGTCAACGGCCGTTTGGGCGGCGGCTTCAGCTCCGGGATGTCGGTGAGCTCATTGGGGAAAGCCATCACCTCGCGCGAGGTCCGCATTCGCCAGCGGCGGGCCAGTTCCGGCATACTGGTCTGGACGGCGTCAGTCAACTGCATGCCCTGGACGAAGGAATCCTGAATCGAGCGATCCAGCCAGCGCATCAGCAGCGGATTCCAGGCCTGGATGTCGAAATAATAGTCGTTGGCTTCCAGCGTGGTAATGTGGCCGGCGGCGCGGCGGCGCTCCAGCATGGGGAAAAAATCCCAATCGTAGCCGGCAAGGACCAGAACGTCGCAGGTTTCGGCGAGCAGGGGGAGAAGTCGATGGTTGAGGTCGATGTCGATGACGGCGACGCCAGGAAGCCGGCTGAGAGCCCGGCTGGGTCCGTGAAAGCGGTGGACGGCATCGCCAACGTCGAGGAACTCGCAGACCTGCACAATCAGCAAATCGACGGCGAGCGCCATGGTTTAGCCGCTGATATTCTGTAACATCTCTTTCCGCGACACCAGGCGCTGGCCCCTGCACTCCTCGATATGCAGCGCCTTGAGCAGCCGCCGGCGCAACTCGCCTTGGATCTGCTCGATGGCCGTCGCCGATTTGCTGGGCAAGTCGGCGAATCCGCCCGCGCGCCGGTCATGGCCGCCCGCCCGGCCCAGCTTGCCGACGACCTGACGCAGAATCTCGCCCGCCCGGCCGTGCGCCAGACAGGTCCGCACCGACAAAATAAGCTGGTCTTCGAAAACGCCCGCACAAACCGCCCAGTCGACGTCTTCCAGGCGGATCATGAAATCGACCACCTGGGCCGCCATCTCGGGCTGGGGCAGTTCGTTGACCCAGCTGATGACCAGCCGATCGTAGATGAACGAGCTTTGCAAGGCCTGCAAGATGCACTCGAAATAAACCTGCGGCAGCGGAGCATGGCGGATTTTGGCCAGCAATTCCTTGTCGGCCACCGGATACAGGAACTGCACGGCGCTGTCGTCGAGTACGCTGGCTTCCCGGGGATAGCCGTTGAGCTCGGTTTCGATTCCGTACAGCAAGCCGGTGGCGATGCGTGGCGGCAGCGGCAGCTCTTGCTCCATCAGGTAGCTGGTCACCATCGAGCAGGTCGCCCCCAGCCCGCAGCGCACATCCACAAATTCCACGTCTTCCAGGTCGCCGGGAGTTTGATGATGATCGACGACGGCATACACCGGCACATCGTCGCCGAAGGTATGCCGGCCGGTATTCGGTTGGCTGTCCACCATGACGACCTTTTCGCCGGGTTTCCAGCTGATGTCGTCGATCGGCACCAGGTCGAGGTCGAGCAGGTCGACCATGGCCCGGTTTTCGGACCGGCTGATATGCCCGTCACGGGTGAGCCGGGTGGGCACGCCCAGGCACGACTCGACCAGGTGGGCCAGGCCGATCATGCTGCCCAGGCCGTCGGGGTCTGGTTGCACATGGGAGACGAATGTGACGCGAGGGACGTTGTGCAAACCCGCCAGGAAGCGGTCGGAGCGACGCATCAGCGATGATTTACCATTGACGCCATGGGCGGCGCTTTGGTGTGACATGGATTTTTCGACCTCCAACCGGAAACATCCACGCCCTCCTTGGCACCTGTACAGATTATACTCACCAGCCGGGCACATAGTAGTACGCACACTCCGTGTGCCGTGGTTGAGTCAAAACGGCACACGGAGTGTGCCTACTACTATGTGTCAAATCCCGCGAGTTCTTCCAACTTTCGCCATATTTCGGGGCTGACGGGCATCACCGACAGCCTCGAATTTCGCACCAAATCCCATTTGGCGAATGCCGCATCCTTCTTGATGTCGGCCAGCGTCACGGGCTGTCGCCAGGCCTTCACAGCCCGGACTTCGACGACCACGGCCTTGGCATGGTCACCGGCCGGGTCTGGCATGGGGCCGGCAACGACCACCATTTCGCCCACCACGGCCTTCTCCAAGCCCGTGTGGTAGTATAGCACCCGGTCTCCCGTCTTCACATTCCGCAAGTGCATTCGGGCGGCGTTGTTGTCGACGCCGTCCCATATTGTAGTGCCGTCGCGCTCGAGGTCGGCAAAGGAATAATGGCTCGGTTCCTCCTTGAACAACCAACCGCCATGAGCCTTTGCCAGGCCTGCCCGCATAATCGGAAACCTTTACACAACTTGCCTTAACGGCAAACTCCCCTTGAGGAAGCCAGCGATTTCATGCGCCATCGCACCGCGCCACTTTCTTTTGGCCAGTGCCAGAGCCTACTATGAATCTGTCAGGCATAACCGCCTGTTCACTAATGGCGTCGGTTTCGGTAAACACCCCTCAATTGTGCACCTCAGGAAGCCGGAGCCGACGCCACCCTTTTTCGCTAGCATCCTGCGTTGCAATGTTTCACGTCAACCTGATTTCATCTCATCTCACCCCTGGGGGTATACCCCCTGAGACGAAACTGGCGGAGATTGACATCCCATGGCGATGGCTGGCAACGCTTTGCGGCGATTGCGCCGGAATACGTCTCACGTCTGGTCACCGCGCCTTCTTGGTCTCTTGCCGTTTCTTGCAGCCCCCCACACACAGGTACCTGCAATTTTGCACCCCCTCAAAAAATGTCGCAGGATCAACTCAGCAATTCCTCAAGATATTTGATGACAATATGTTGCGTCAATTTCATGGCTTGCGGCCTGCCGATTTTGGCGCGCGTTTCTTGCAGGGTCTCTCTTGCTTGGTGCGCGATCCCATGACTCTAACTGGCTTTTCAACGATGCTACCAGACGGGCACCCCCTCGGCAAGGGTCTTGTGGCCGCCGCAGCACTCTTCCCTCCGGCGGAGATGCAGCCCGGACCGCCAACGGAGTCTGGACTACCTCGGCTGGATTTAACCGTCGCTCCCTGCCAGCCGTTGGCGAAAGTAGTCTCGAAACCCCTTTAGCGAGGCCAGCACCTCCGGCTCGCGATAATCGGCGTAAGTCCATGGCCACGGCTCATATTGGCCCGCGTGATAATGCAGGGTGACCTCGGCAAAAATGCCGTCTTTGAGGTAAATCCGGTGAGCCTGGTCCTTGGTGGTCGCCAGCTCGAACTTCCCCAGTGTCAAGAGGCCCGGATCGATGTTCAGTGGACGCGGTTCGGCATAGATCCCTTTTTCCGCCAATTCGCGCTCCAGGTCGTTGGTTTGCAGCTTGATCGCCGCCAGCTGCTCACGAGATACCAGCTGCTCGAAGGCGATGAGCTGCTTGCGTAAATCCGGCCCCATTGAGGATTCGTAATACTTTGTATGATGAAATGAAATGCGGGTGGAGATCAGGGCGATGGGGCCAAAGAGCTGCTGGAGGCGATCGCGGGCCCAGGCCAGGGCTTCGTCGTGGCGACTAAAGGAGGCCGCGACGAGGAGAGCAGGGGACGGAAAGCGGAGATCACCCATAGCGGGGTATTATACTGGCCCAGAATCCCGGATTTGCAGATATCGTTCCAAGTGATCTTCCACTTTCAGGGGATGCCCTGCCAGCCGACAGGCTACGTCGAATGGCTCTGAATGAAAAAAAAGCTCCATCTCTTCGAGCGGCAGGTGTTCGATCTTCTTACGCAACCGATTCACCTTGCTCAGAAGAGACGGGGATACCTCCGTGTGGAATTCCCGGACACAGCATCTGACGACGGACCAAAAATGGTCCTGGGCATCGGCGGGGATCACGTTTGATGCTCTCATAGGACCTGCACCTTTTGACTGTTGTCCAACACCAACGCCGCTGGAGCGGTGTGAAATGAAACCTGATCTCCGTCCGGTATTACGGTTTGCTTTTGCCAGGAGCCGGTGACTGGGCCTGCAACCATGTCGTACCAGCCGGTATGCGCCCGATTGTGATCCGCGGCGGTAGTCCGGCAGTATTGGATAAAACTCCAGAAGTCGGCGGCGGCCGGAGTTCCCAGGACAAAGAATAGGCAGTCAAGCCGTGCAAGTTCGTTCCGTTCGATTGTAAACTTGATGACCGCCGGAGGTCCGCTTGCGGCTTGGACCGCCAAGTCATTCGCCCAGGCGCTCGGCCTGCCGCCGGTTGGTAGTCGTATAGAATCCTCGTCCAAAATCTCTGAAGTGCTGACACATTTTTGGATCAACCCCTTGCAGGATCGAAGCGACATGCACATCCAACGTGCCGTGATAGAGCACAATGTCCTGGTCGTTCCAAAGAGGGATTCCTGGCAAGGGCACTGTCACAATCCCTCAAGGGTCAGACCGACTATTACCAGTCCGTCCTTTTTGGCTATTGTAGCGGCTCCCGAAAGGCGGGCTAGGCGAATTCCTGGTCGTGGTCGCGTGTGACAGCTCCCAGGCATCTGGTCATGGCATTTCTCCTTGGAGCCGGTTGCTCACTTGTCCACCTTCTTCATGCCAGTTGGTTGTTTTGTCACCACTGGCCGATGCGAGCAATTTGCCGTTTGGCCCAAACGAAACGGAAAACACCCGGCCTTTATGGCCTTTGAGTGTGGCTCGCTCCTTGCCCGTAACCAACTCCCACAGTTTGATAGTTCCGTCGTAACTGCCCGATGCTACCATGCGATTGTCGGGGCTAAACGCTACCGAATGGACAACGTCGGTGTGTCCCGTGAGGGTAGCGTGTTCTTTGCCCGCAGCCACATCCCATAGCTTGATAGTGCCGTCCGCACTGCCCGACGCCACCGTCCGACTATCGGGGCTGAACGCCAAGCAGGTCACAGCATTTGGGTGACCCTTGAGGGTGGCCCGCTCCTTTGGGTACTGTCCGAAACCAGCAGCGCTGATTACCACCCCGCTGAGCAGTAAAGCAGCCAAACACCTCGTCATGGCATTTCTCCGTGGAGCCGCTCGCTCATTTGTCCACCTTCTTCACGCCGGAAATGTCCCAGAGCATGATTGTACCTGCCGCATCCTGCTGACGCCAGCAACTTGCGGAAATGCACGGTGCTCGCTACCATGCAACAAAGGAGACCGCGATGATTGAACTGACTGCAAACCAACGGCAAGAGTTGACCGCTCCCGAGCCGGTGGCAATCGACCCGGTCACGCGCAGATGTACGTGCTCGTTCGCCGAGAAACCTACGACCGGCTTAAATCTCTCCTCGCGCTTGATGACTACGACCCCGATGACGGACTCGGGCACGTCAACGAAATCATGGCCGACGACGACGCCAAGGATCCCTACCTGGAGAGTTACCAGCATTACGGGAAAAAGGCATGAACCGCGGCGATGTCGTGATCGTGCCGTTCCCCTTCCAGGACAGGACGGGCGAGAAGATCCGCCGGCGGTAGTTGTCCAGAGCGATGCCGAGAACGCACGACTTGCGAACACTGTGTTGGCGATGATTACCGGCAACCTGGACGACGCGGGGCACCCCACGACAGTGCTCGTCGATCCTGGAACCGCGACGGCAGCGGATCGAGATTAAGCGGTCCGTCACTGATAAAGTGCTGCAACTTGGCCACCGTCCGGAAACGGCGTGTCCTGCAGGTCATCGGGCATTTGTCAGATACACTGATGCAAAACGTTAACAAGGCTCTGAAAGCATGCTGGACCTTCCGTAAAGGATGGGGGAGAAGTGTGGGCCGTTACTCGTGTACAAGGTGCTTGCGAGCCCGTGCCTTGGCGAGCCGCATCAAATGCTCCATCTCCAAATAGTGCCTTAATTCTGCCGACTCTTCAGGCGACAGGCCAGTGGTTTTTTCACGATGGATGAGATCGGCCACATGGTTTTTTGTTGCATCAGACCGGCGGAACTCGACCAAGGTCTTGGGAGTGGTGCCGGCGGCAATAAAATCGACTAGTTCTTCGTAGGCAAGAATTATTGTGTTCCTTTTGCTCCTTAGCGCTGGGCCGCGTGCCAGGTGGTGCTGCATTGCCGTGGTATCGCTGCACCCCGATCATTATCCAGATCTTGACAATGCTGGTCAACGGGGAAGGCAAACGGTGACGATGTGAATGCCGACGATTCCCACGATGCACAGCACAGCCGCCATGCACCCTGTTTGGCCAACCAAATGGCTGGCCCGGCGGACGGTCATCGGGTCAATCGAGTGGTCGGGATCTCCAAGGACGTAGACATCTTTCTTTTCCAGCCGAATGCCAAGCAACCCCGCCATCATTGCCATGGGTTGTCCGCTGTTGGGGCTGGGCGTCTTGCGTCGGTCTCGCCAAAATATCCGCCAGCTGCCCCTGAGACCGCGCCGACAGCGCCGGCGATCAGCAAGAGCAAAGCGGTGAGGCGGCGTGGCACGAAATTGGCCAGGTCGTCGAGCCGGGCCGAGGCCTTGCCTAGCGCCTCGAACGGCCCGCGATAGCCGACCATGGCGTCGAGGGTGTTGATGGTCCGGTAAGCGATGGCGCCTGGGATTCCGAAGAGCGCAAAATAGAAAAGTGGGGCGACAAAGCTATCGGAAGCGTTCTCGGCGAGCGATTCGACCGTGGCCGCCAGCAGTTCCTCGGCCTCGAGATCTGTGGGATCGCGGCTGCACAGCGATCTCAATGCTTCGCGGGCGCGCGGCAGATCGCCCACCGCGACGGCGTCCTGAACCCGGCCGGCGGCGGCGGCGAGTTCGCGCAGGGCGAATGAGGCTTTTAGCGAGTAAACGCCGACCAGAATCTGCGTCTGCCAAAACAGCGCAGCCACATCCAAAATGGCCATTGCCCCGGCGACTGCCAATGCCGTGACTATGGCCGCCAGCAAGGCACCGAAGACAAGCTGGCGCCACCATCCTTGCCGCGGCGCAAGCTTCAGCAGCAGCGAGACTAATTTGCCGATCCAGACCACGGGATGAAGCACGGCAGGATATTCACCGTAAAAGCGATCCAGCAGCAAGGCGCAGACCAGAATGTGCCAATGGCCATCGCCACTTGCAAGTTCATCACGCCCCCGTATCGGTTACGCCGGCGGTCTCGAAGGTCGCCATGTCGCGCAGCAGGTGCAGCGACGCTTCGACGAGGTTCAGTGCCAGCACGGCGCCGGTTCCCTCGCCCAGACGCATATCCAGATCGAGCAACGGCCTCAATTCCAGGTGCCGCAAAATGACGGCATGGCCAGGCTCGACCGAGCGGTGGGCGGCGATCAGATACTCCCGCGCGACGCCGCACTGTCGGCAGGCGACCAGTGCCGCGGCCCCGGTGATGAAGCCGTCGAGAACCACCGGCAGCTTGCCGCGCGGCAGCTCCGAGAATAATACCAACCAGTCCCGCGATCTCGAAGCCGCCGAGCTTGGCGAGCACGTCGAGAGGATCGTTGGCATCGGGTTGGTTGACGGCCAGGGCCTGCTCGATGGCCCGCAGTTTGCGCCGCCAGCCGCTCGTCATCGACGCCGGTGCCGCGGCCGGTGACTTCCGCCGGACTCATGCCGAGCACGGCGGCAGTGATGGCGCTGGCTGCGGTGGTGTTGCCGATGCCCATCTCGCCGACAGCTAGGAGGCCGACGCCCGCTTCGCGAAGCTCGGCGGCCAGGGCGATGCCGATTTCCACGGCTAGGACTGCAGTTTCACGACTCATGGCGGGGCCGTGGGTGAAGTTGGCCGTGCCCGCGCCCAGGCAGTGAGAGCGAATGCTCGGCAGGTCGTCGAGGGGCAGCTTGGTGCCCATGTTCACCACGATGACGCGCGCCTGCTGCAGCCGGGCAAGGACGTTGATAGCGGCTCCGCCCGCGGCGAAGTTGCGCACCATTTGGGCGGTCACCTCTTGCGGGTAGGCGCTGATGCCCTCCTCCGCCGCTCCGTGGTCTGCCGCCATCACCACCACGGCCTTTTCGGGTAATGCGATATTCGTCGTGCCGTAAATGGCCGCCAGCCGACAGGCCAACTCCTCGAGCCGGCCCAGGCTGCCGCGCGGCTTGGTCTTGTTGTCCATCCGCGTCTGGGCCAGCAGGGCGGCTTTTTGGCAGGTGGGGGTAATGGCGGCACAGGTGCTTTGCAGTAATTTCAAAGAGCGTTTCCTCCCTCGGCTGGCACGACGGGTCCCGGTTTCAAACGTAGCATGACGCCGAGCACACCGAAATAGACTTCGTCCGCCAGGCTCGCCAAGCGCTGGTGGGCCAACCCCGCCACATCGCGGAACACCCGGCCCAACGGCGTTTCCGGCACCAGCCCCAGGCCGACCTCGCTGGTGACGATGACCGCATGAGTGCGCCGTTGGCCCAGGACATCGGCCAGCTCTTGCACGCGGCGGGCAATGGCGTCGGCATCGTTGCCTTGGAGCAGCAGGTTGGAAAGCCAAAGCGTCACGCAGTCAAGGACGATGACATCGTATTCCCGCACGTCGCGGATGACCTCGGCAACCGCCAGCGGCTCTTCGACGGTGTGAAAACCAGGCCCGCGGGTTTCCTGGTGCAGCCGGATGCGGGCCTGCATTTCGTCATCGCCTGGTTGGGCGGTGGCGAGGAAGAGGCGACGCGGTCCCAGGCGGCGAGCGGTGTCGAGGGCGAAGGCGCTTTTGCCGGAGCGAGTGCCACCGCCGATGAGGGTGATTTGCTTGGGTGTCAATTGAGGTTCGCTATCGACTAGTCAGTCATGGGATGTCCGTGTCGGCATCGATCTTGCGCCGAATCTCCGCAATAGCGTTCTGCCATTCCTCGAAGTGAGGATCGTCTTTGAACATGCCCGCAAATTCGGTCCACGGGTTCGCCACGGCATGCTCCGTCACTTCCAGGGCGACCATTTCCGCGCGGCGCTCAACCGGGCCTGCAATTGCTCATGTAACTTGGCCCGGACCTCTTCTGGTGTGATGCCTTCTGCGCTGAGGTCGAAGGGCTCACCGCCGCGCGACCGAAAACCGTTTCCGGCGACAGGTTCAATCAGAATGGGGATTTGCATGAGTTGCTTCCTCGCGAAACAGCTCCTCAATTATGCACAAACAGCGCCCGCTTGACAATCTCCACCCGCCTGGCCGCCTTGCACAGCATGTCGAAGTATTCGTTATCCGAGTCGAATTCGCCATGCGTCGGCCACTTGACGCGCTTCACCAGCTCCGCCCTGCCTAGCCACGCCCCCACGTCGTAGCCGTAAATGCCATTGAAATCCCACCTGAAGTAATTGTGGAGCATGGCGCACGCGGCCAGGTCGGCATTCTCGGCCTGCATGGCGCCGATCATCTGCTCGAAATAGCCAGGCACATAATAGTTATCGTCGTTCGACAGGCCGATGAATTCACCCCTGGCAGCGTCAATACCCAGCTGGCGGTAGGGGTGGCCCCAACGGCCGAGGGCCTTGGGCGTTTCGATCAACCGCACTTTCGGATTGCCGGCCTGATCCAATTCCGACCGCACCCCTGGATTTGGCCCGTCGGTGACAACGATGCACTCCCAGTTTTCATGGCGCTGCCGCTGCATCGAAAGGATGAAGGCTCGCAAACGATCCACCGGGTACTTAACCCTCACCACCATGCTCACCAGCGGCTCCGCCGGCACGGGCAGGCCAGCTGCTGCGAGCAACAGGCGGTAAAGCCGGCGGTTGTAGGTGCCGCCGGCAATCAGCGCCATGGCATCGCTTTCGCTGCCGTGATTTTTCGACAGTGCCGCCAGCACCGCCACGCTTCGCCCGATGCCATTCTGACATTGAGCCACGAAATGCGGAGCCGTGCAGGCGCGAAAGAAGTTCAGGATCGCACGGGCGTCATCGGCGTCTGGCGGACGCACCACGCTGTGACGCTCGCCAGCATCGTGAAAAATCACATCCAACTTGGCTCTTACGTGGTTAGGCGTGTGGATGGGTGCGAGCAGATCTTCAGCGTCGGCCATGCGCAGCATGGAGCATGGGCCTGGAAGGTCGCATTGGCGCAGGGTGGCGGCGTTGATGGCGTGTAAACCCGGCATGATGTTAACTCGATTCTTTCCGAAGTGTCCTAGCAAGTCCTTGGCGGTCGTGTTTTTCAGACAATATAGTGAGAACCGCTCATTCTGGCGCGGCAACTGGGATGGTCAAGAACCTAAAAGCCATTAAAATAAATCTGCTTGCGATTTGACTGGAGATTTGCCATGCCTCTCGATATGCCGGCTTACCTGGAAATGAGACGGAAATTCTTGGCGAACCGTGCGACTTTCCCGGTCGAAGAACTGGCGAAGTACGAGGGTCTTTGGGTAGCTTGGAGTCCCGACGGAAGCCGCGTCGCTGCCAGTGCGGCCGATCCGGAGCTGCTTGACGGCCTTCTTCAAAACGCGGGCGAAGATCCGGCCCAGTGTGTCATCGAAGGCATTCCCGGCGATGAACCACTTTTCGGTGAAGCCGATGGGAGCGCCGCTTGATTTTCGGTTACGCGTCGCTCACCGTGCGAAAAGCAAGCCCGACTATGCGCGGCGCTAAGGTGCGTTACCGCCCAATCGTACCCATTCACATCCTCGCGCCGCGCAGCTTACCACCGGTTGACGCTTGCATCGACTGCGCTGCGGACGATACTGTTTTTCCATTGCATCTGGCGAAACGCTTGGGGCTCAACCCCAGCGCCTTTCAGCCGGGACATGCGCGGTTGGTTGGTGGCATCGTCATTAAGGTGAACTACGGACAGGTCAGGCTTTTGCTTTCGGATGGCTATGAATCATGCGATTGGGACGCGGTGGTCGCGTTTTCCACCGTGCCGATGCGTTGGGCCCTCTTAGGTCATGCGGGGTTTCTGGAGTTTTTTGACGTTCATCTGCTCGGCGCTCGCCGAGAAGCCGTCGTGGTCCCAAACAGCGATTTTCAGGGACAACACACCGTCCACAAAACCCCGGTACTGTGACTGAAGACATTCCGGCACAGCAACGAGAGTCGAGCACCAAACAGTCATGGGATGTCCGCGTCTTCATCGATCTTGCGGCGATTCTCCGCGATAGCGTTCGGCCATTCCTCGAAGTAAGGATCGTCTTTGAACATTCCAGCGAATTCGATCCACGGGTTTGCCTGACGTTGCTCCGTCACTTCCAAGGGGATCATTGCCGCTCCGGTGAAAAGCAAGGCCTGCAATTGCTCCTATACACTGGCCCGAACTTCTTCTGGATCATGCCTCGTTCATTTTTTATCGCAAATGGAAGAAATGTCTCACACCAACCAGTTAACTGGCTCACCACCTGTGCGGTTAGACCACAAGTAGTGCGACGCCGAGGACTGCTGGGGAGAATCAGACTTGACCAAGAAAACAACGCCCATGAAGGTGGTAATCCCCGGTGGCTCCGGCCAGGTTGGCACGATCCTGGCCAGAGCCTTTCTCCAGGACGGTCACGACGTGGTTGTTCTGAGTCGCCGCCCCGCAATCGCTCCATGGCGGGTTGTGCCGTGGGACGCCCAGACAATGGGCGCCTGGGCTGACGAGTTCCGCGGCGTCGACGTCGTCATCAACCTCGCCGGGCAAAGTGTGAACTGCCGATACAACGCCGAAAACCGCCGGAACATCATGGCATCCCGCGTCAACTCCACGCACGTCGTGGGTCAGGCAATAGCCCAGGCAAACAATCCGCCGTCTGTTTGGTTGCAAGCCAGCACGGCCACCATTTACGCCCATAGCTTCGACACGCCGCAAGATGAAACTGACGGCGTCGTTGGCGGCGGCGAACCCACTGTACCGGATACCTGGCGTTTCAGCATCGACGTGGCCACGGCCTGGGAGCGAGCGATGGACGACGTTGCCACGCCGCATACCCGCAAGGTCAAGCTGCGTTCCGCCATGACGATGGGCCCCGACCGCGGCGGCGTCTTTGATATGCTGCTGCGCCTGGTGCGTTTCGGTCTCGGCGGCTCGGCCGGCAATGGTCGGCAGTTCGTCTTGTGGATTCACGAACTGGATTTCACGCGCGCTATTTACTGGTTGATCGAGCACGACGACATCGAAGGCCCGGTCAATCTCGCCGCGCCGACCCCGCAGCCCAATGGCGAGTTTATGCGTGCCATGAGGCAAGCTTGGGGTATGCCGGTGGGGCTGCCTGCAACGACGTGGATGCTGGAGATCGGCGCCTTTGCTGCTGCGCACCGAAACCGAATTGGTTTTGAAAAGCCGGCGCGTGGTTCCAGGCCGGCTGTTGAAAGACGGTTTTGCGTTTCAGTTTCCGACCTGGCCCGAGGCAGCGCTCGACCTATGCCAGAAGTGGCGTGCCGTTTGTAGAATGCCAAAGTAGTAGGCACACTCCGTGTGCCGTTTTCGCGCCAACCCTTGACGAATGCACAAACCGCCCGCTGGGGTTTCAATCCAAACGGCACACGGAGTGTGCCTACTACTTTGGAGCAAACATGACCACAAAACTCCGCTGGGGCATCCTGGGCGTCGCCAAGATCAACGAGCGTTTGCTGCCGTCGTTTGCGAAGGCTGTCAACGCCGAGCTGCGGGCCATTGCCAGCCGTTCGCTCGACAAGGCCAAAGCCGCGGCCCTGGCAGCCGGCATCCCCGTCGCCCACGGCAGCTACGAGGCCTTGCTCGACGATCCGACCGTCGACGCGGTTTACAATCCCGCTGCCCAACACGCTGCATGCCGAGTGGACGCGCAAGGCGGCCGAGCGCGGCAAACACGTACTCTGCGAAAAGCCGCTCTGACCCCGACCGCGGCCGAGGCCGCAGGAGCTGGTCGGCGTTTTGCCAGGCCAAGGGCGTCAAACTGATGGACGGCTTCATGTGGCCGCATCACCCGCGCACCACGCGGCTGCGCCAGCTGCTCGACTCGGGCAAGATCGGCGAAGTCCGGCACGTCACTGGCGCATTCACCTTTCCGCTGCGGCCTCTGGACCCCAACAATATCCGCCTGCAATCCGCCATGGCCGGCGGCAGCTTGCTCGACGTCGGCTGCTACCCCGTCTTCGGCATCCGCTGGGCATTCGGCGCCGAGCCGGTGCGCGTCTTCGCGACGGCCCGATACGAACATGGCGTCGATATTGAGATGAGCGGTCTGGTGTGGCTGGCCGACGGGCGGATGGGGTCCTTCGACTGCGGCTTCACCATGCCGCTCCGTCAGGGCCTGGAAATCGTCGGCAGCGAGGGAACGCTGTACATCCCAGAGATGTGGGTACCGGGACGACGCGCGACCTGGACTCTTGAACGCATCGGCCAGGAGCCAGCGGAACAGACCTTTGTAGGCGAGGACCAGATTCAGCACATGATCGAGGACTTCGGCCGGGCGGTGCTGGAGGGCCAGCCGGTGCGGCCCGACCCCCAGGAGGCGGTCAAAACGTTGCGAGTGCTGGACGCGCTGGCGGCGTCGGCGCGGTCGGGTTCGCCGCGGCCGGTGGAGCTTGGCTAGTCGCCTACTTCCCATCACTCTTGGCCGGCACCACGCCCGGATAGTCCCTCCAGATCCAGGCGCAGGATGTCCGGCATGATGGAACCGCCGTGATCGTCCGAGTGGACGCCTTCGCCGAAGACGTGCTTGAAGTCGTAGCCCTTTTCCTTGAAGGCTGCCACCATGAGCTGGTTTTGAAGGTGCCAATCGCGGTTGGGCATCTTGGCGTTGCGGTTGTCGTTGACGCCGTCTTGCAGGAAGATGCGAATCGGCTTGGGATCGGCCTTCTTGATCAAATCGGGGTAGACGTGGCCGCCTTTGATATTGGTGAAACTGCCGATCAGGCTGATGACTTTGCGGAATTCGTTGGGGCGCTCCCAGGCCACCGTGAAGGCGCAGATCGCTCCGCTGCTGCTGCCGCCGATCGCCCGGCCGTTGGGGTCCTTGGTGAGGTTATAGGTCTTGCCGACTTCGGGCAGCATTTCCTCCAATAAAAATCTGGCGTACTTGTCGCCGAGCGAATCGTATTCGGTACTGCGCCGGGCGCCGTCGGGATTGGCCGTGTCTTTCATCTTGAACTCCGGGCCAGGATAGCCGGGCGTGATAAATATGCCGATGGTCACGGGCATCTCCTTGCGGTGGATCAGGTTCTCCATGACCTGGGGCAAGCGAAGCACGCCTTTGGGGTTGACGGCCCGTTGGCCATCCTGGAAGACCAGCACGCACGCGGCCTGATCCGCTTTGTATTGCGCGGGCACGTAGACCCAGTACTGGCGCGTCGTGTTGGTGAAGATACTGCTCTTGAACAAAATCGGGCCTTCCAGCTTGCCCTTGGGAACGCCGGCCTGCGGCATGGAATCGGGGCCGATTTTGTAGCTCTTCGGGGCCGGGACTTTGGCAGGTGGTTGGCCGTTGCCGGCTTGGGGAATCAACACCAGGGTCTGAACGATCGACGTTGCTATCACCAGACTGAATGCAATTTTCATGAATGCTCAACCTCAACGAGTAGGTCCCGCCTGCCGGGCGGGACCTGAAACCCAGAAAAACCGCAAACCAAATTGGCTGTCGCAAGTGCCCGCGTCTCACAAGGTCCCGCCCGGCAGGCAGGACCTACGCAGACATCGTAGCAGGGAGAGATGCAAATGTCATGAAAAATCAACTTATCGCCAATTGGATAAGCACTAATGCTCGCAGTTTGTGCGAAGTGGTGCAACACCTCTTCTTGAATTTTGTCCGCTTGAAGTTGGCATTTCTGGCAACGCTTGTGGCTTGCGCCGCATGATTTGCTGGGTTTTCATCATTTGCACTTAATTGCTAAAACTATCTTGGCGAGACCAGGATTAAAAATCGCTCATCGTGGCACCAGAGTTGCATTAAAACCAAACCATACTGGCGGGCTGAAGTTTGTGTGCGACGTCTCCTGGCAATCAAACAGCTACCACAGCCACCAAAGGTAGCCTCCACGGCCATCGCGACGTCCGGATCCCGATTTACTACCTCGCAACTTGGGTAATCCGGCCCCCGCACGCAATCTGATGCCCGCCATTACCTTTTTGAAGAGTGAAGAGTGAAAAAAAGACCTCACTCTTCAAACTTGACCAACCTCCTGGCGAGTGATAGTTTACGAAGCGAAGCGTGAAGCCGGTTTTGGCCTCCGCCCGTAAACGGAGATCACACATGCTCCTCACCTTGAGTCTGCTTCTTCTCACCGGCGACGATTGGCAAAAACAAGAGGCTCGGCACCTCACCAACATTCGCCAGGTCACGGCCAATTTCGTCCGCGCCGGCGAAGGCTATTTCTCGCCCGACGGCAAGACCATCATCTTCCAGGCCGAGGAAAAAGGCACCGGCAATCCCTTCTACCAGATCTTCGTGCAGGACCTCGCCACCGGCCGAGTTCGCCGCGTCAGCCCCGGCATCGGCAAGACGACCTGCGGCTATTTTTCATCCCGACGGCAAGAAAATCATCTTCGCCAGCAGCCATCTCGATCCCGACGCCAAGAAGCACTACGACCGCCGAATTCAAGCTCCGCGACGAGGAGCAAGAAAGCAAGAAGACCCGCCGCAAGTACGTCTGGGACTTCGATCCCTACATGAACATCTTCGAGGCCAACCCCGACGGCGTCAGGCCTCAAACGCCTGACCGACGCCAAGGGCTACGACGCCGAGGGCTCCTACTCCGCCGACGGCAAGCAGATCGTCTTCTGCTCCAACCGCAGCGGCGAGGAAAATCTCGAGCTGTACATCATGGACGCCGACGGCAAGAACGTCCGCCAGCTGACCAACGCCCCCGGCTGCTACAACGGCGGCCCGTTCTTCTCGCCCGACGGCAAACAGGTCATCTTCCGCAGCGACCGCAAGAAGAAGGACCATCTGCAGCTGTACGTCATCAACGCCGACGGCACGCGGCGAGCGGGCCTTGACCGACGACCTGAACTGGGTCTTCTGGGCGCCGTACTGGTACAAGGACGGCAAGCACATCGTCTACACCGCCGCCGACCACAGCAACCCGACGGCGCGGCCCAACTACGACTCTACTGGATGAACATCGAGACCGGCAAGAAAGTCCGGCTGACCTTCGCGCCGGGGGCCGACGTGCTGCCGGTGTTCAGCCCGGATGGCACGAAGCTGATGTGGACCTCGACGCGCGACGGCTCGAGCCCCTCGCAGATTTACATCGCGGATTTCACGCCGCCGAAGTAGGTCCCGCCTGCCGGGCGGGACATGGCCCGTCCAGCATTGGCAAAGCTCCAGGTCCCGCCCGGCAGGCGGGACCTACTTGAGCGCGTCCACGGCTTTGAGGACCTCCTCCACGCGGGCATCGGTCAGTTCGCCGGCGCGGAAGGCGAAGTTGGCGACCACCTTTTGCTTGACCGACAGAATGACCGTCACATCTGCATCCTTGCTGATGGTGTAGCCGGGTGGGCCGGCCAAATCCTCGACCACCGCCAGCGGCACGTTGGCCACCGCGTGCTGGCGTGCCCATTGCACAAGCTTGGGATCGAAACTGACCAGGTCAGGGTGCAGGAAAGTGATCCAGCTGCGCAGATCCGCTTCCTTGTTGCGAATAACCGCCTTGTCGATGCCGGCGGCCAGCTTGCCGAGGGTGTCGGTAGCGGTGCGCGCAAAGACGATGACGGCAGGTTTGTCGGCGGTTTCGCGAATGTAGCAATGCAGGACGCCGCGTTTAGGGCCGGTGACGACGTTCATGGCGTAAGGGCCAGGCCGAGATCCCGGCTGCGGGCCGGAACGGATGGGATCCTGAGAGATCGCCAGCAAGGAGCACAACAAGACTGCGACACGCATGGTGTAAATCCCTGAAGAACAGCCGCTTGCGGCTTCGCGCATCGCGCGAAGCCGCAAGCGGCAAATCCGCGGCAGCTTAATGTAGCAAGTGGCCTTCACCCCCGGCGGATTTTTCCCACTCCCGGCGGACCTGGCTTAGGCCGTACGCGCACAACTCGAAATCCGAGCTGAGCCGGCGCAATACCTTCGATTCCTCCTGGTAGGGATTATTCTCGAAGGTGCTGGCGATATAGTAAGAACGCTTGCCCTGCTGGCAATAATCGACGAAGCGATCTTTCGACAAAACGGTCTGCAACCGCTTCAGCGCTTCGGGATATACGCCTGTCCAGAAAAGCGTGAAATCGCCGATGTGCCGATGATATTCACGGCGGGTTCGGCCTTCCGCCGGCAGGGCCTCGGCTTCCAGGATCATGTCAACGACATCCTCGATGCGCTGGCCCGCGGCATTGCGAAAGCGGTGGATAGCGTCGAGGTGAACGAAACGCGACAGCAGAATCGACAGGTAATCGACCAGCTGCGGATCGGCGACGCCCAGGTTGGCCATGAAGGTTTGTTCCGTCAAACCGGCAAACAGACGTCGCAGGGGATGGTCCGGGTCATAGTACCACATAGGTATTCCCTCCCTCTGTTCCAAGCATAATTCAAATTCGGTTCCGGTTCAAACCCAAGTCTTCGTCGTGGTAACGCGGAAAAACTGGGCGGCTTGCGCATTTTGGTAGAACGGAATTCATTCCGTTCTACTCCTTGATGATGGTGCGCGGCCCGGGCCCGACGGTCTTCTCGTAGGTCCCCTTGCCGCTGCGCTGGTATTTGGTGAAACCCAGGCGATCGAGCCTTTGGTCGCTGATTTTGCCTGGCGAATAGCGGCGCATGGTGTTCGGCATGCCCAGAATGCGCTGGACGGGTTTGCCGCTTTCGGGATGGTGCGTCAGCGGCGGCTCGGCCATTTCCTGGAGCACTTCAAACACCTCCCCTTCCGTGCCGTCCGGTTCAATCACCTGGTAGACATATAAGGCCATGAACGTCCTCCTCGGGGCGAGATTTGACAGTTACCTATGTCATTATGCACCGGATAAGGCAGTTAGATCAAGCGGCTGTCTCGCCAATTGGCTGTTTCGTCCATAACATGCGTGGATAGAAATGAAACGCATTGCCCGCCCGCGGAGGTAGTCCCTTGGCCCTGATTCACTTTGCCGTGACGCTGTTCGTCAGCGCGTTTTTGCTGTTCCTGGTGCAGCCCATGGTGGGCAAGATGATCTTGCCGAAGCTTGGGGGTACGCCGCAGGTCTGGAACACATGCATGATGTTCTTCCAGATGGTGCTGCTGGCGGGCTATGCCTACACGCACACGGTCACCAGCAAGATGCCCGTCAAAAAGCAGCTGATTACGCATTGCTTTATGCTGCTTTTGCCGTTGCTGGTGCTGATTCTGCCGGTGGTGCTGGGTTATGGCCGGCCATTCCCGGTCGCCACCTTCGGCGCCGAAGGCGGCGGCAACCCGATCTTCGCCACACTGGGCCTGCTGTGCGTCATTGTGGGCATTCCTTTTCTGGTCGTATCGACGACGGCCCCCTTGCTGCAGCGCTGGTTCCACAACACCGGCCATCCCGCCGCCAAGGACCCCTACTTCCTTTATGGCGCGAGCAACCTCGGCAGCATTTTGGGCTTGCTGCTTTATCCCGCTTGCGTGGAGTACTTGCTCGGCCTGAACGATCAAGCGTGGTTCTGGCTTTGGGGCTACCTTGTGTTGTTTGCCATGGTTGGGGGATGCGCGCTCATGGTGTTCAAGTCGCCGCCACTGGTGACACTGCCTGGTGGGGAGGACGAGGCCAATCTGGAACCCGCGCCGCGGAGATGCCGGTGCCGCCCGCTCCGCCGACCACCGCGATCACCTCGACGCCACCGGCCCCAGCCGCCGCGCGCGCGACCGGCATTCGCCGCGGAGGCAAGCGCGGCGGTCGCGGCGGCCGCCTGCCGACACCGCCTGGCGCGCCCAAAGGGCCGGCGGCCATCAACATCAAGAAAGCACTGCCCGAACCGGTCGAGGACGACAAACCTTATGAAATCACGCCCATGCGCCGGCTGCGCTGGGTTGGCCTGGCCGCGGTGCCTTCCAGCTTGATGCTGGGGCTCACGACCTACATTTCGACCGACATCTCGCCCATTCCGCTCTTGTGGATTATCCCGCTAACCCTGTACTTGCTGTCCTTCGTGGTGGTATTTCTGCGCTGGCCGGTGCCCTGGGTCGGCGTTGGGCGCAATCCGCGCGGCATGACGCCGCACAAAGCCATGATTGTGATCCAGCTGGTGGCCATTCCCGTGCAGATGCTGGTCCTCATGATCGGCGGCGGCTTTTATGTGCCTGACATCCAAACCACCTGGCTGCGCTGGACGATGTTTTGCGTCGTGTTCTACTTGCCGTATTTCCTGACGGCCCTGGTCTGTCACGGCGAGCTGGCCCGCGACCGGCCGCCGCCCAAGCTGCTCACCGAGTTTTTCCTGTGGATGTCGGTGGGCGGCATGGTGGGCGGATTCTTCAACGCCATGATCGCTCCGCTGGTGCCGTGGTGGGGTCTTTTCGAGTTCCCGCTGGCCCTGGTTTTCGCCGCCATGGTCAGGCCGCAGGGCAAGGGATCGAGCTGGACCGACAGACTTTTCGAGGGCATGCCCAAGGAACAGGCTCGCGGGTTAAGTTACCTGCTGGACATCGGCCTGGGAGTGCTGCTGCTTGCTTTCTCGTGGTTTCTCATCCGCAATTCGGCAACCGCCGACGGTTTGCTGAGCTGGCAATGGCTGCACCCGAGCAGGGTGGATCTGACCACCAAATACAATCCGCTGTTTCGGCTCCTGTACAAGGGGTTCGGAGTGGAGGTGAATTCGGCCTACAAATGGACGAGAAGTTTAGCCCTGCTGTTGACCTTCGGCGTTCCGATCGGTCTGGCTCTCTTGACGTGGAAACGGAGCTTCCGCCTGGCGCTTTGCCTGGGCGCGGTGATTTTGGCCAACGCCTTGTACCAGGAGGAGGCCGACACAAAAACGCTGTATCGCGACCGCAGTTATTTTGGGATTCTGCACGTGCTGGAAGAAACCCGCAATTACGCCCAGAAAGCCGACGACGATCCGGGGCGACTCGCCACGCAATACACATACCTCATGCACGGCACCACCTACCACGGCCTGAACTATCAATTCCCCGATGGCACCAAGGGCTCGCCGGACATGCGCCGGTTGGCCACGACCTATTACCATCGCGAATGCCCCGTCGGCATCGCCATGGAGAGGTTGAACTGGTTCCCCGGCTACAAAACGGATACTGACGACAAGCGCATGACTTACTGGGCGGACGCGCCTCCCGGCCGCGCTGGTCGGCAACTCCGCCCCCGGACTGGGCATGTGCCTGCCGCTGGGATCGATCGTAAGCAGCTGGTCGGAGCCGCCTTATGCCACCATCGGCCTGGGCACGGGCACGATGGCGTCCTACGGCCGGCCTTACCAGCACGTCACGTTTTACGAAATTGACGAGCACATTCGCAATTTCTCCTTGCCCCCCAAGGGCCGGCAAACCTACTTCACCTATCTGCAGGGCGCCTTGCAGCGAGGCGCCAAATTGGAAGTCATCATGGGCGACGCCCGCTTGACGATGGAAAAGAACCAGGAAACCGAAGACGGCTCTTACTATGTGCCCGATTTCACGAAATTCAAGGATCCGCGGGCCGGCCTGCAGCTAGTGACCAAGGCTGCCAAGGAATACTTGCCCATCTACGACAACGAGCTTCAGGCCGAGCGGAACTGGAAGACGTTCACCTCGTATGGCAAACGCGAGAATTATTACCGCGTCATCGAAGTCGACGCCTTTAGCTCCGACGCCATTCCCGTGCACCTCATCACCAAGGAAGCGATCGACATGTACATGTCCAAGCTGATGGTGGGCCGTGAAATCGAGGAGCCCGATCCGAAGGACTCGACCAAAACAATCAAGCGCTGGATCAGCGGCGGCGTGCTCTGCGTGCACACCTCGAATCGTCACGTCAACCTGGTTCAGCCGGTGCTGGGAATCTGCAAGGTCAGCAAGCTGGCCTATGTGGTCGCCAAGGATGAAGGCGGCGAGGAAGGAGGCCGCGACGTCGATTGGAGCAAGCCTTCGGAAAATGGGCATTTCGGCTCCGAATACGTCCTTGTGGCACGGGATCAACGAGACCTGCCTCCTTACACGCTGACCGACAGCCAAATGGAAAACTATAAGGCCGTGGGCGCCTACGCGACGACCTATTCCTACCAGCAAGTGGAGCTCTACAAAAGCAAGGGTGTCAAGACGTTCAAAGGCGACAATCCACGACTTCACAGCTCCTACAATCCGAATGGGTTTTTCAAGGTCTCGTATAGTTCCAGCGTCGATTTCTACGGGCCCGATGCGGCGAAAGATCCCAAGGTGAACATTGAGTTCCAGTACGGCGGGTCGCGGCGAACGGTCCTGGAGCATTTTCAATACACCCTGCCGGAAGGTGCACGCACCTGGACGGACGATTACTCGAACGTGCTGAGCGTGTTCAGGTGGTAAATTGCGAGGCAGCTGCTTCGTCGCGCAAATGAGTTTGGGATACCACGGGCTAGCCCCGTGGAGGTTCGCGTTGGTTTCTAGGTAGAGGCCAGCGCAACGATCCACGGCACAAGGCCGTGGCATTCGTAGAAATTTGGAGGTCTTCCCTTGGCCCTTTTCCTTTATGCCGTCACGCTGTTCATCAGCGCCTTTTTACTGTTCCTGGTGCAGCCCATCATCGGCCAGAAGATCTTGCCGAAACTGGGCGGCACGCCGAGCGTCTGGAACACCTGCGTGGTCTTCTTTCAGCTCACGCTGCTGGTGGGCTACGCCTATACGCACTTCACCAGCAAGCTGCCCGTCAAGCGGCAAATCATGATTCACTGCTTGCTGCTGCTGGTGCCGTTTTTGTTCCTGTTCATGCCGATGCTGCTGGGCTGGCCCGACGCCCAGCCGTTTTACGTGGATAATTTCATGCCGCCCCCCGGCGCTAACCCCATCACATATACGCTTTACTTCCTGGCGATTATCGTCGGCGTGCCGTTCTTCGTGGTGTCGACCACGGCGCCGCTCTTGCAAAAGTGGTTTGGGAGCACCGGGCATCCCGCGGCCAAGGACCCATATTTCCTTTATGGGGCCAGCAACCTGGGCAGCATGATGTCCTTGCTGCTTTATCCTCCGGTTTTCGAGCCGCTGTTCGGCCTGAGAATGCAATCGTGGATTTACACGGTTGGCTATATCGGCTTGGTGGCGATCGTCATCGGCTGCGGCGCGTTGGCGTTCATGGCGCCGCCGACCGTGCAGTTGCCGGGCCGCAAAAAGGAAGAGGAAGAGCCGGAAAAGGTGCCTTCGCTGGCTCCAGAACCGCCGCCGGAGCCCGCGCCCTCCGCGGACCAGATCACGACACCGGCCGCCGCCCCAAACACCGCGGTGACCAGCGCTCCGCCGCCGCCCAAGCCAACCACGGCCACCGGCTTCAAGAAAGGCGGCAAAAAAGGCAAGCAGCGCGACCTTGCCAAAATGGCCGGGTCCACCGCGGTGGCTCCCGCGGCCACGGCGGCCGCCCTTGCCGCGGCGCCGCCCCCCACGCCCAGCATCGCCAGGACCGCCGCGGCCGACCCGGACGAGCTTACCTGGGCGCGCCGCTTCCGCTGGATCGGCCTGGCCGCCGTGCCGTCGAGCTTCATGCTGGGCGTCACCGCATATATGTCGACCGACATCGCGGCAATTCCACTGTTCTGGGTGCTGCCGTTGGCGTTGTACCTGCTCTCGTTCATCCTGGTTTTCATGCGCTGGCCGATCAACTGGTTGGAGCAGGCGCACAACACGATGCTGTACCTCCAGCCGGCGCTGCTGGCGCTGCTGGTGCTGGCCATGGCCATATCGAGGATCAGCGACGTGGTCTACATCATCCTCATCATGCTGCTGGCCTTCATGGCCACCTGCCTGGTTTGCCACGGCGAGATGGCCAAGGATCGCCCGTCCTCCAAGCACTTGACCGAGTTTTACCTGATGATGTCGGTGGGCGGCGCCGTGGGCGGATTGTTCAACGGCATCCTGGCGCCGGTGATCTTCCCGTGGGGCGTCGTGGAGTTCGGCCTCGCCTTGACCGTGGCGGGTTTGCTGCGGCCCACGTTGTGGCCCATGGGGTGGATCGAGTGGATGCTGGGAGGTTTTTCCGCGCCCGCCGATTCCGGCTACCGGCCCGGCAAAGGCTCCAAGAAAATCACCCGGACCGCCAATCCGGCGGGGGGCCTGACGCTGGCCCTCGACGTGGGCATCCCCCTCTTCTTCCTGGCATTCCTTGGCGCCATGTTGTGGCTGATCGTTACGCCGCATATGCGGGGGGGCGGCTCGATGCTCAGCTGCGTCATCTTCCCCCTGGTGATGGCCGGCTCGTTCTTCGATCGGCCGCTGCGGTTCGGGCTGACGCTGGGCGCCGTGCTGTTCTTGAACGGGTGGTACAACACCATGACCGGCAGCGTCCTTTACCAAACGCGCAGCTATTTCGGCGTGCTGCGCGTGCAGCAAGGGAGTTCGCCCAATGAGACGTATGGCGGCAGGTCTCTTCTGTACATCAGCCTCACGCATGGCACCACGCACCACGGCATGGCGTTTCAACCCGCGGAAGGCATACCTGATTTCAGCCGGCTGGCCACGACCTATTATCACCGCCAGGGGCCGGCGGGCATTTGCATGGAACGTTTCAACTGGTTTGACAAGGAATACGACAACAACAGTTTCCTGTCCGACCACCGGCTGCCGGCGGCCCTGGTCGGCTTCGGCACCCCGTCGCTGGGCATCAATGTGCCGATGAACCAGCTGGTCGGCGCCTGGTCGTCGCCGTCTTACGCGGTCATCGGCATGGGCACGGCGACCATGAGTTCCTACGCCCACCCCTATCAAATCTGTCACTTCTTCGAGATCGACAATCAGATCCGCTTGATGTCATTGCCGGAGCCCGGCGGCGAAACCTGGTTCGGTTACGTCCAGGCCGGTCTCAAGCGCGGCGCCAACATCAAAATCCTGATGGGCGACGCCCGCCTGCGCATGGCCTTGCCGTGGGTGCCTGAAAACGACGTGCCCGACGGCCCCAACGATGACCCGCTCAAGAGCGAGCAGCAGCGCTTCAAGCAACGCGGCGGCGCCGAGTATTACTATCATTTGATGGTCGTTGATGCCTTCAGCTCCGACGCCATTCCGCGCCACCTGATCAACAAGGAGGCGATCACCATGTACTTCAAGCACCTGGTCAAGGGGCATTGGGGGGATTGGATCAAGGTGGACAAGAAGGACAAATGGAAGGATTTAAGCGGGCAACCGATCGACAGCATCTCGCCGAAGTTGATTTGGGAGGACCGGACCAACGGCGAATTCAACGAGAGAAGGCCATGGTATCCGGGCGGTGTGCTGTGCGTGCACACGTCAAACCGTCATCTGGAGCTGGTCCCGGTGGTGGTCGATTCGGCCGCGGAGGCGACTCTTTACGATAACGCCAACAAAGCCATACCGCACGAGCTCGGCAAGTCGGCCCTGGTCGCATGGCGCGGCCACGACAGTGCGCCGGGCCACAATGACGACTCCAAGATCCACGAAGACGGCGACATCGGCCATACCAATTCCGAATGGGTGATCGTGGCCCGCGACCCGAAGGACCTCAGCAATCTGCTAAGGCCGCCCAGTAAATACCAGGAGTGGTTCCAGAAGGGCTACCCGGGCCGTGATGACTCGACCTACTGGACGCAACGAGAACCGACCCCCAACCGCGCCTTCCTTTGGACCGATGACTATTCGAGCATCATGAAGGTGCTCCGCGGGCCGTGGAACAGGGGGGGACATTAGGCCGGGATAACGAAGGCGGGTTGGGGAAGTCTTGTAGTCTGGCGGCGGGCTCATTAGGATATGGAAAAGGAGAAATCAATGATCCAGCTGACCCAAGAACAAGTGTACGCCATGGGAAAACCCGAACCAACTCCGCCGCACGTCATAAACCCACAAACGCAGGAGGTTTTCGTGCTCGTGCCCGTGGCGGAATATGAGCGCCTCATTGACGTTGACGAACCGGATTACAGTCCGTGGACCGACGAGGAGCGGGATCTGCTGCGCTGGGAAGCCTGCAAGATGCTAGATTCTTTCGGAAAAGTCACATGACACTTCAGCGCGGTGACATCGGCTTGACACGCTTCCCCCACGCAGGGGGCATTCGCGGGAAGAAGCGACCAGCTGTCGTTGTCCAGGCCAATGTCTACAACGCGACACTGAAGCACCTCATTGTTGCCGAGGTCACCACAAATCTCGCTGCTGCCTCGGACCCGGCATGTTTGTTCATCGACATCTCCACGCCAGAAGGCAAAGCTACGGGATTAGATCAGAATTCGGCCGTCTGCTGCCTGTTCCTATCGAGTGTGGCTGAGGCCAGTGTCACCAAAGTGATCGGCAAACTATCGGATGCGATGATCGCGCGGCTCGACTCCTGCCTGAAGGCGGCGCTGCAGCTTGGATGAGCGCGGGGGAGGTGCCAAGTGCTGTTTTGGATGATTGACAACGTCGCCTTGGTGCTAACCTTGCTTTGCGCCGTCGCCCTGTGCTTCGGCGCGGCCTGGTGGATCAACCGGCAAAGCAAGCTGCTGATCGGCTGCGCCGTGCCGGCTGGGCTGATGGCGATGGCGTGGCTGCTGGCAGTTTATGTCGACACCGACAGGAAGCAGCTGGTGCGCAACATCGAGACCATGCGCGACCTGGTGAATGCCGACAAGCTTGCCGATATTAGCCAATTCTTCGCCGACGATTTCGATGTCGTCACCGCTAACGGTGTCCAACCGTTTACGAAAGATGCCGTCGAGACCTTGGCCAAAATCAACAGAAAAGCCTACGGTGTCAAAGAGTTCGTGGTAAACAACATTGACGTGGAGCAAGTGGCCAGGCCAGCCGCCAAGGTGACCTTTGTCGTGGGGCCGGAGGATGTGCCCGTGCGCGCTCTGTGCCGAATGGAATTTGTGTTGTCGGCGGACGGCAAATGGCGCATTCGCAAAGTCGGCATCGAGTCCTACCCCGGCGGCCAAAAATCGGACCAGTTGATCTTCCCGTTTTGAGGACCACGGCCATGCCGATGCCGCCCTATCCTGTCCTGTGCTACACGGCCAGCTGCGGCCAAAAGGCCGTTTACAAGGTCGCCGCCAACTGGAGCGACGGGCAAACCGGCGAGCTGAAGACCTACGCCCTTTCTTGCGCCGACTGCCTGGCGGCATGGTTCCGCAAGAGCCGGGCCAACCAGGCCGCGTGCCACACGGCGCCGGGCGAGGTGCTCGAGCCGCCGGGAGTTTATTATTTGGCGAGAGGGCAGCTCGACCAACAGCTCAGGCGGGCGCTGGACGTGGAGCAGCAGCTGCTGAGCGGGGTGTAGACGATGAACGTTCGGATGGTCACGGCGTGGCCAGCAAATCCTGCCATGAAGCGACGTCAGTGACCGCATCGCCCAACCTCTCAAGGCGATCCAGATCCTTGATCCCGCGCAGAGCAGCAATAATTGCTTCACTAGGCTGGCCCAGCCATTTGCGACCTAACCGCAGGAGAAGTCGCTGCTCGCCGTCGATGCGCCCTTCGTCGAGAATCAAATGATAAGCGGATGACTCGTGCATAGTTCGAACTCCGTCATAAATGGAGCCCAAGGCATCGCCTTCGACTCTCAAGCCCGTCAAAATGTAAGCCGCGGTCATCAGTCGAGCCGCCAGCCCTTGCTCACATTCTGCAACCAGTCTGCGGTCAATCTCTCGTACCACGCCTCGCAGAGCCTCTTCTATGGGTTGGTCTGCAGGCAATTGGCACAAAGTAGCCAACAGTAACAGGTTTAGGCCACCAGTCAAAAATGGCGCCAGCGGCTGCTGCCACATGCGGACAACTTCATAGCTGAATTCTACCCTGGTTGCTCCGCTGAGGTAAGTCAGCTTTCCAGTCATTTCCCTGCCGTCCGATTTGGAACCAAGCAGTACGATGATCGTCCGTACCGGTACGCCATAGCGGAAATTCAAGATAGCGTTGTAAACATGGCAGCGCTCGGCCAATTTCCGATCAGGGCCGGATTGGAAGTTGAGATCGACAATTTCCTTAAGCGGCTGGCCAAAGCCGATGGCGACGTCGGTCGCAGCTGAGATTGTGGATAAATCAACGTTGAGCAGCGTCAACGGTTGAGTGGTGGGCAATCCGAACGCCGGTACGAAGTCCTCCGGCTGAGGTTCAAGTAAGTCTTTCAAAGCAGCGTCGAAACGGTGTGCCATAGGGGGCTCGCTGGGAACGTGGGAACAGCGTCCATATTATGCAGGGAACTATAAGTCTTGTAGGCTGGCGGCTGGCCAATAGCATGTGGAAAGGGAGGCACCCTGCCAATCATGAAACCACCCACCGAACCCGACACCCAGGAACTGTTCGCCCTCTTCCCCCTGTCGGACTTCCTCGCGGCATCCGAGACCGTGTCTGCCGAGCAGGTTCCGCCGCCCTATCACGAGCTGCTCGTTCACCCGCACCACATGACCGTCACGGTCGAAGCCCACCATCATGACACGGTTGACGTGAAGGTGCTGGAGCACATTGCCGGTGCCAACACCTACGCGCGTAAAATCCTGCTAGTCGCCCGGAAGACGGGTCGCGTCGTCCAATTCGGGCTGGTCCGCATTCACCTGCAGCATTGCTCGCCGGCGGTGCGCGCGGAAATCGTCGAGGGCCTCAAACCGCTGGGGCGCATCTTGATCGAGCACAATGTCTTGCGGCGCATCGAGCCGACGTCGTTTTTGCGGGTGACGCCTGGGCCGGCGCTGATGGAGTGGTTTGGCCTGACGGCGCCGCGCGTGACTTATGGGCGGCAAGCGTTGATCCACTGCGACGGCGAACCGGCTATCGAGCTGTTGGAGATCGTCGCGCCGGAGTAAAGGATCATCCTCATCATTTTTTTTTCACAACTTCCTGGCTATGCTTGTGCTATGTCGCCACCGCAAACCGGGATCGCTTCCATGAAATCCGCTTTCTTTGTCCTTGGCCTTTTTATGCTGGCAACTTGCGGTTGCGGCGACACCAATCCGCAGGTCACCCGTGCCCGCCTGGCCATGAAAAACCTGGAGAAGGCGGTCATGGCCTACAAGAGCACATACGGCTATCCCGACAAGCTGGAAACACTGACGGATGACAAGGCCAACGCGGCCGGCGCCCTGTTGCCCGCAAGCGCGCTCATCGATCCATGGGGCCGGCCATTTCAGTACGATCCCAGCCAACTTCACCCCGAAACCGAGCTGCCGCTCATCTGGTCGGAGGGCCCCAATCCTGGCCAACCAGGCAGCAAGATCGAGAGTTGGTCGGTCAAGGACGAATAGCAAAGTAGCAGGCACACTCCGTGTGCCGTTGACGGCGCAAACGGCACACGGAGTGTGCCTACTACTTTCAACCTGTGCGAAAGGGCATGGCACCATAGAAAGAAGAAAGGGGACCGAACGACGCCTCCCGACCGTTAGAACCTTCTCGGAGCATTGAAGTGTCTCAAGCCGGGTCCGCTGTTCCTCCGTCAATTCCCCTCAAGGCCACTCATTGGCTCATCCTGTCCATGGCCGCCATCGGGTTCGCGTTCGACACCTACGCCTTGCTGGTGCTGCCCATCATCGCCAGGCCGTCGTTGGCGACGCTGCTGGATGTTGATCCAGACACCGCCAGCGGCACGCAGGCCATCCTCACCTGGACCGGCTATATCATGTGGGGTAGCGCCATATGCGGCGGCACCTTTGGGCTGCTGGGGGGTTACCTGACTGACTGGCTTGGCCGGCGCCGCGTGCTGACCTGGAGTATTCTGCTGTACGCCTTTGCGGCGCTGGCGTCCGGCTTCGCCACGACGGCGCCCATGTTCCTCGTGCTGCGCTGCGCCACCTTTATCGGCGTTTGCCTCGAGTTCGTCGCCGCCGTCGCCTGGCTGGCCGAGCTGTTCCCAAACCCGCACCAGCGCGAGACCATACTGGGCTACACCCAAGCATTTTCCTCGCTCGGCGGTCTTCTGGTGACGGCTTCCTATTACCTGGTTGTGCAGTTCAAGGACGTGCTGCCTTCGATTCCCTTCGTTGGTGACGATGACCACTCTGCCTGGCGATACACGCTCATTACCGGCGTCATCCCGGCCATTCCGCTGATCCTCATTCGGCCGTTCCTTCCTGAATCGCCCGCCTGGCAGAAGAAACGTGCGGAAGGAACGCTAAAACGACCGCGTTTCAGCGAGCTGTTCGAGGGCAAGCTCAAGTGGACGGTGCTGGTCACCGCCGCCCTGTTCGCCTGTGGCTTCGGCGCGGCCTTCGGGGCCATTCAAATGACACCGCAGATGGTGCCCGGCCTGATCGACGATCTCAAGCCGCTGCCGGGTCTACGCGAGGCCTACGAGGGCGGCAAGGATGGAGCCAAACTCCAGAAGCTCGGCAAAGATGTGGAGGATTTGCAAGACAAGGTCAACAAGGCCCCCGCCGAAAGCGACCAGGCCACGGCCCTCAAGGAGCAGCTGGCTCGTAAACAGAAGTCCTACAGCATCGCGCAGGCGTCCAGCAAGGACTCGGCCAAGCTCGAGAAGACCCACCAGAAAATCGAAGAATTGCAAACCCAGCAAGAGGAAAGCATCGCCAGCGTTCAATTTTTGCAAGAGATCGGCGGCCTCGTCGGGCGCTTCGTGCTGGCGTGGCTGGCGGTCCGCATTGTCAGCCGGCGCAAGCTGCTATGGGCGTTTCAGATTCCTGGGCTGCTCATCATCCCGCTGGTCTACTTCCTCCCCGCGGCCGGCAATCTGCCCGAAAACAACCTGCAAATCCTGCGGGCCGGCATGTTCTTTGTCGGGTTCTTCACCGTGGCCCAGTTCAGCTTCTGGGGCAACTATTTGCCGCGGGTTTTCCCGATGCACCTGCGCGGCACCGGCGAGAGTTTCGCCGCCAACGTCGGCGGCCGCATGTTCGGCACCGGCGCGAATTTCCTGACCACCCGCCTGGCCCCCATGATCATCGCCGCGATGCCGCTGTTGCCCCGGCCGTCGGCCATCGCGTATGCGGCGGCCGCCGTGGCATTGCTGGTTTACGGCGTGGGAACGGTGTTGACGCGGTTCCTGCCGGAGCCGTCGCAAGAGGAGATGGATTAACGTAGTAGGCACACTCCGTGTGCCGTTAAGCGTCTCACACGGCACACGGAGTGTGCCTACTACTTTGTCTCGCTTATGCGTATCGCGTATATCACTGCCGGCGCCGCGGGCATGTTCTGCGGCAGCTGTCTGCACGACAACACTCTCGTGGCGGCGCTGATCGCCCTGGGCCACGACGCACTGCTCATCCCCACCTACACGCCGATCACCACCGACGAGGCCGACGTCAGCCAGAAGCGAGTTTTCTTCGGCGGCATCAACGTCTTCTTGCAGCAGAAGTCAGCCCTGTTCCGCCAAACGCCGTGGTTTGTCGATCGGCTGCTCGACGGCGGCAGGCTCCTCAACTGGGTGTCGCGCTTCGCCGCCAAGACGCGGCCGGAGGAACTGGGCGAACTTACCGTCTCCATGCTCCGCGGCGAACACGGTTATCAAACCAAGGAGATCGATAAACTGGCCGACTGGCTCGCCGCCGACGTCAAGCCGCAGATCATTAACCTCACCAACGTGCTGCTTTCGGGCATGGTCCACGAGCTCAAGCAGCGCCTCAAGGTGCCGATTGTGGCCACGCTGCAGGGCGACGACATTTTCCTGGAATGGCTGGAGCCGGCCTTTCGCGAGCAGGCCAAAACGCTGATCCGGGAGCATTGCAAGGAGATCGACGGCTTCATCGCCACCAGCCGCTACTATGCCGACTTCATGGCCGAGTATCTTGACATTCCGCGCGACAAAATCGCGGTCGTCTATCCCGGCCTGAACCTGCGCGGCCACGGCGAGCCAAGGCAACTCGCCGCCAAACCGCCGTTCACCATCGGCTATTTCGCACGCATCTGCCCGGAGAAAGGTCTGCATCATCTGGCTGAGGCCTATGAGTTGCTGCGCGGCAATCCGGCCAATCCACCGTGCAAGCTGAAGGTTTCCGGCTGGTTGGGCCCGGATCAGCGCGAGTTTTTTTGGACCACCTTGCATAAGCTTATACTTGAGCCGGGCATGGACACGCTGGTGCAGTACAGCGAAACGCCGGACCACGCGAGCAAAGTGACGTTCCTGCAGAGCCTCGACGTGCTGTCGGTGCCGACGACGTATCGCGAGCCCAAGGGGCTGTATGTCCTGGAAGCACTGGCCAACGGCGTGCCGGTCGTCCAGCCGCGGCACGGGTCGTTTCCCGAGCTGATCGAGGCCACCGGCGGCGGTCTGCTGGTGAACCCCGACGACCCGGCCGACCTGGCCCGCGGCCTGTACGATTTGCTCAATGACCGCGACCTGCGCGAGCGGCTGGGCCGGCAGGGCAAAGAGGTGGTGCATGACCGATTCACCGCCGCCAACATGGCCCGCGAAACCCTGAGCGTTTACGAGAAATACCTCTGATGGCCAACGTCTTCCACAGTCGCCGCCGCGTTGAATTCGTCGATACCGACATGGCCGGCATCGTCCACTTCAGCAATTTCTTCCGCTGGATGGAGTCGGCCGAGGTCGATTTCCTGCACGCCCGCGGCTTGTCCGTGAAGGTTCCGTGGGAAGGGCAGCATTCTGGGCTTTCCGCGGGTCTCGGCAGCATGTGATTATTTGAGTCCGGCTCGCTTCGAGGATGTGCTGGACATCGCCGTCACGCTGGAGAAGGTGGGCGCCAAGTCGGTGACCTACACTTTCGAGTTTTCTTGCGATGGCAAGCCGGTGGCCCGAGGCAAGGTGACGGCGGTTTGCTGCAGGGTCCGCGACGATCGAAAGCTGGAGTCAGTGGATATTCCAGAAACACTCCGCAAGAGGTTGCTGGAAGATTGATAAGCACGGAGGAAGAGGCACGATGACGCTTTCAGTTTCCCACATTTGCAAGGATTACTCGACCCGCACCGGGCCGTTGACCGTGTTGCGCGACATCAGCCTGGAGTTGGCGGCCGGCGAGGCCTTGGCTGTGATGGGGCCGTCGGGCTCCGGCAAAAGCACGTTGATGCATATCCTCGGAACGCTCGACAAGCCGACCAGCGGCGTGGTCGAGCTCGACGGCTGCAATCCGTTTACGCTGCCCGAACGCGAGCTGGCCGCCTTCCGCAACCGCCACATCGGGTTCATCTTTCAGGATCATTTCCTGCTGCCGCAGTGTGCGGTGCTGGAAAATGTGCTGATCCCGACGCTGGCGGCCAAAGAAGACCGAGCCGCGGCGGAAACCTGGCGCGCGAGCTGCTCCAGCGTGTCGGCCTGTCGGATCGATTGGACCATCGCCCGGCGGAGCTTTCCGGGGGCGAACGCCAGCGCGTGGCCATCGCACGTGCGCTGATCAGGCGGCCAAAGCTGGTGCTCGCCGATGAACCGACGGGCAACCTCGACCAGCATACCGCTCAGGAAATCGCCGAGCTGCTTCTGGAGATGCATCGCCAAGAAAAAACGATCCTGGTCGTCGTCACGCACAACGCCGAGCTGGCGAAAATGCTGCCGGCGATGCGGGAGATGAAGGATGGGCATTTGTAGGGAGTAGTGGGTGGGTGAGTGGTGAGTAGGTGAGTGGTGAGTGGGTGAGTAGTGAGTGGTGAGTGGGTGGGTTCGTCAGAATCTGCACCACTCACCACTCACCTACTCACCACCCATCACTCACCACCCACCACCACCCACCACCCACCACCCACCACCACCCATGACTGTGACCCGATTACTTCTGCGAAACCTGCTCTGGTACTGGCGCGGCAATGCGGCGGTCCTGCTGGGCGTCGTCGTCGGCACTGCTGTGCTGAGCGGCGCTTTGCTGGTGGGCGATTCCTTGCGTGGCAGCTTACGGGCCATGGCGCTCGAGCAGCTTGGCTGGGTGGATTCGTCGCTCGTCGTCGGCCGGTTCTTCCGCGAGGAGCTGGCTCGGGACATACCGGCCGCCAGGGTTAGCCCGGCGATTTTGCTCCAAAGCTCGGCCTCCACCTTCGGCCCGGAAGCCGCCCATGTCCACAAGGTTACTATTCTGGCCGTCGATGATCGCTTCTGGCCGGCCGACGCGATGCCGATGGACGGAGCGTTTTGGAAAAGCGCGCAAGCTGGCGTGGTCCTGAATCACACTCTCGCACAACGGCTGGGGGCGACGGCCGGCGACAAGGTGGTGCTGTTGCTGCAAAATGCCGACCAGGTGCCGCGCGAGACGTTGGTCGGCAGGCGCAAAAGCGACGATGTGCTATCCAGGCTGGAGGTGACCGTCAAAGCGGTCCTGCCCGAGACCGGCATGGGTCGGTTCACGCTGCGGCCTGGACCAGAGCCGCCATTGAATGCCTTTGTGCCATTGCATCTGCTTCAAGACCAGTACGATGCCGAAAAGGACAAGTATCCGCTGAAGGGCCGCGTCAATGCTTTGCTGGTTGGTGGCGTCAAGTCGTCGCTAGCGGACGCTCTGCGCGAGCATCTGACCCTGGCCGATTGGGGTCTTTCCTTGAGGACGCCTGCGGATAGGGTGCGCGAGCTCTTCAAGATGCTGGCTGCCGGTGAGGATCAATGGCCCAGCTGGAACGGCAAGCTGCGGAAGTATCGTTGGAACGGCCGCATTTCCGAAGAGCTGGCGCGACAGGCCAGTGCCAACGGCGAGCTGACCGTGGAGCAATTCATCGCTTTTTTCGATCAGCACCATGGCTACCTGAGCCTCGATAGCATGCAGGTGTTCATCGAGCCTGCCGTCGTGACCGCCGTGGAACACACCGCAGCCGGCCTGGGTTGGCGAGCCGCGCCAACATTTGCGTACATGGTGGACACGCTCAGCGACAGCAACGGCGAGGCACCTTACGCCATCGTGGCCGCGCTCGATCCGCGTCTGGCGGCCCCTTTGGGACCCATCCAGCCGTTGGACTCCGCGCCGCTAGGAGACGGAGAGATCCTGATCGCCCAATGGCCAGGCTGTGCGCTCAAGCCGGCGCGGGGTGCGGCGATCAAGCTCAGCTATGACGTGCCCGACAGCGGCGGGAAGCTGGAACGCCGCCAGGACGTACTGAAATTTGCCGGTTGGATTCCCTTGCAAGGCGCCGCGGACGATCCCGACCTGACACCGCGTTTCGAGGGCATCACCGACCGATTGAGCATCCGCGACTGGGCCGGCAACCTGCCGTTCACCGTGGACAAACGCCGGCTCAAACTGGCCGACAACCAATTCTGGGATCGCTACCGTGCGACTCCCAAGGCCTATGTCACTTTGGCCACCGGGCAGCGGTTGTGGGGAAACCGCTTTGGCGATGTCACAAGCATCAGACTGTCGGATGGAGTTGGCCCGCCCGACGCCGCGGCCTTCGAGCGAAAGCTACAACTGGATCCTGCCGCTAGCGGCTTCGCGTTCGTCGCCACCAAGGAGAACGCCCTTGCCGCGGGCGAGGGCAGCAACGACTTTGGCATGTTGTTTCTGGGCTTCAGTTGTTTTCTCATTGCCGCGGCCCTGTTACTGGTCGGCTTGTTGTTTCGCCTCAATCTCGACCGGCGCGCCAACACCCTGGGCTTGCTGCTGGCGCGTAGGTTGGCGGCGAAGCTCGATCCGGTGGCTGGCCCTGGCGGAAGGCGCGATTTTGGCTGCCATCGGCGGCCTGGTTGGCGTCGTCGTCGCGGTTTCCTACGCGAAGCTGCTGCTCGATTACCTCGGCCTGTTGTGGCCCGGGGGGCTCAGCTCGTTGCTAAAGCTGCACGTGACCGCGCAAAGTCTTGCCGTGGGCTATGGCTCATCGTTTGTGGTCAGCATGCTGACGATCTGGTGGGCAACGCGTGTTCTAGCCAATATGGCGCCGCGGGGTCTTCTGGCTGGCGAAACCATGGAACGTCCTCGCCGTTGGTGGGTGTCGATTTGCACTTTGGTAATTGCCCCACTCGCCGCCATAGCCTGCCTGATATGCGGTTTCATCCTCCCCGATCACGAAGCGCAAGCCGGCAGTTTTTTTGGCGGAGGCTTCTTCGCCCTGACCGCCATGCTGGCCGGCCTGTGGTGGTGGATGCGTAATGCGGCCATCAGGCCCCGCGTGAGGCCTAGTCCAAGTTTGGCGGCACTCGGCTTCCGCAACGCCTCTCGCCATCCCGTGCGCAGCGTGCTGACGGTCGGCCTGCTGGCGGCGGCCAGTTTCATGGTGGTCGCGGTCCAGGCCTTCCATCGCGATCCTACGCATGATTTCCTGGAAAAAACCGGCGGCAGCGGCGGCTATGCCTGGATTGGCGAAGCGACGGTGCCTATCTTCCAAGATCTCAACACGCCGGCAGGTCGCACGGAAACCCACCTGCCGCCAGATGTCGGTGCCACGTTTGTGCCGTTGCGCGTGCAAGCGGGGGACGACGCTAGTTGCCTCAATCTGTATCAGCCTCGACAGCCGCGAATTGTGGGCGTGCCTCGGAAATTGATCGACCGGGGTGGCTTTAACTGGGGCCCCCAGGAGGGCGAGGGCTGGCAACTTTTGCTGCAGCGCCGCGAGGACGATGCCATTCCCGCCGTGGGCGAGGCCAACACCGTCAAGTGGCAGCTCAAGAGCGGCCTGGGCAAGGAGATCACACTTCGCGACGGCCGTGGCCAACTGAAGCGGCTGCGAATCGTCGGTTTATTGCAAGACAGCGTGTTCCAGAGCGAGCTGCTGATTGCCGACGACAATTTCCTCAAGCTTTTCCCCCGCCAGGAGGGGTTTCAATTATTCTTGATCGACGCCCCCACCGGAGAGCCGGGCCAACGGGTGCGGCGGGAGGTGGAAAATGCGCTGGCCGACTACGGTTTCTCGATGACCCCTGCCGAACAGCGCCTACAATCGTACCTTGACGTGGAAAACACCTACCTGGCGACCTTCCAGGCGCTGGGCGGCCTGGGATTGCTGCTGGGCACGCTGGGCCTGGCCGTCGTGCTGGTGCGGAGCGTCGACGAACGCCGCGGCGAACTGGCGCTGTTGCGTGCTCTGGGCTTTCGCCGGACCTCGCTCGGCTGGCTGGTGCTGGCCGAGAACGCCTGGCTGCTGGTCCTGGGATTGGTTTTCGGTTGCACGGCGGCAGCGATCGCCATCGCTCCTTTTGTGGTCAGCCAGGGCGGCGACGTGCTGCAGCCGAGGGTTGTGGTTTTGCTCGGCCTGGTGATTGTGGCCGGTTTAGCCGCGGGCGCTTTGGCGATGCGGTCCGCCCTGAGAACGTCGCTGTTGCCGGCGCTGCGCCGAGATTAAGAGCCTGCTGCAAAAAAGGGGACTGTCCCTCTCGCAGGCTGCGGATTCACGGAAAAAGTAGGCCTGCTAAAGGGACTGTCCCCTTTTTTGCAGCAGGCTCTTAGGCAAGGAGAACGAAAGCGATGGAAAAATATGAATGGTTGCTCGATGTGGGGTTGGCGGGCCTGGCGTGGGGGGCCTATGTGCCCATCATTTTCTACGGCGGCCTTGAACTTGGCGGCAAGCCTAATGACCGATTGATGGCGGTGCTATGTGTTGGAGTCGCCTATTTCGTCATCGGCGTGATGATGCCGTTAATCGCCTTCTTCACCGGTTGGCAGGCCTGGCCGGCGGTAAACAGCACGGGCCTGGTTTTCTCCGGACTGGCCGGGGTCGCCGGAGCAGTGGGCGCTATATGCGTCATTTTCGCCACCAAGTCGGCGGTGGAAGCGGGCATGGGGCTGCCGACGCCGGATCGCAACGCTTACAAGGTCTACATTGCTCCGCTGATTTTTGGTCTGGCGCCAGTCATCAATGTCCTGGTCAGCATGCTCTGGCATCCCGAGCGAGGCGAACCCTTTCACTTCGGGTTGAAAATGCCGCATCCGCTTTTGTGGGTGGGCATCATCCTGGTCGGCGCGGGCGCGGTGCTGGTGCTTTATTCCAAGGAAATGGCCGAGGTAACGCCGGCAAAAACCAACGCAGCGGTCGCGCCGGCGCCAACGGTCCCGGGCAAAGGCTGAGGTAAGTCCAAGACATACCAACCCGAAGCGTAAGCGAGGGGCTTGCCGTATTGCCTCGCTTGCGCTTCGGGTTCGTATGATGAATTATTAACGCCGAGGAGAACTATATGTCTGACGCCCCACCCCCGACAAAGGATGAACTGAAAGCCGCCCTCAAGGCGTTCAAGAAGCGCCTCAAGCTCACACGGCTGGAGGAGGAATCGCAGCTAACCCGCCGGCCCACCACCAGCGGCAGACCCTCGGACATTGTCGCGATCACGCCGCCCAACCAATTTCCGCCGGCGATCTGGGACGAGTTGGTTGTACAGGGCCGGCTCAAGAAGGCGGGGCATGGGATGTATGAGCTGGTGAATGAAAGCTGACGATGCATGGACTTGGGATCATGCTTGCCGATGCGTTGCGTTGCAGTACCCCACACATCCCCCTGAACGAATCTTACGCAGCTGCGGTTATTTCTTGCTGGTCCGGCGATTGCGCGTATTGCGATGGCCGGATGGATTTTATTCCGGCGGCCTGCTATTCTGGGACCATGACGACCATGCCGCAACAAGACTTTACCATGCTCACCACACACGAGGCCGCTGAATTGCTCAATGTTTCGCGGCCGTTTGTCGTAAAGCTCCTGGACGCGGGGACCTTACCGTCCCGCATGGTTGGCGGTCAGCGTTACGTGCTTTTTGAGGACGTCATGGCCTACAAGCGGGACATTGACAGTCAGCGGCTCAAGACTCTTGAAGAACTTTCTGCACTGGATCAGGAGTTGGGCCTGGGTTAATGACCAACGTGTTCAAGTTGTTGTTAGTGCGTTTACCCAGGGTCTAACGCTGCCCGCGCCTGCCAAATACCTGGATCCCGCTTGCTGTGGAATACGGCAAGGACGACAATTTGTGCAGTCTCCGGCCGGTAAAATACACAGTAAGGAAAGCGCCGCACGACAGCCTTTCGTATGTCTTTGAAAACGGTGCCGTGCATTTGAGGGTTGATGGAGATTCGATCAAAAACCGCCTCGACGCGGGCGACGAAATCGATACCCAAACCGGCCCGCTTGCTTTCGTACCAATCGAAGGCCTCGTCGAACTCAACCTGGGCCTCTTTGATGAGTACGACCGGCAAGCTCATTGCCGAGCCCTCGCCAATGCCTGAGCTTTGACCACCTCCCAAGGAATTACGTTCCCCGGAGAGGCTTCGTGGGCAGCCAACCGGCGTTCCAATTCGCGTTGCTGGGCGACAGTTATCGGCGACCTTTCGACGTCGGGCACCAGGCTATCCCAGATTTCTTGAAGGAGCGTGAACCGATCCTCGGCGGTGAATTTGTCGATCCCAAGCTCTTTCATTGACACACCCATTGATCACCTCCCGAGCGTTTGCGATAGCGATGGTGTCCAGCATAACACACCTTTCCCCATTGAAAAACAGGAAAATGGCCCGGATCGCCTGGCGGTTGCCTATTGCCGCTCATCATGTATTTCAAAATTCCCCGGATTCTTTCGTGCGAACACCCCCTTGCCTGCATTATAGTGGTAAAGCGTCTCACGGAGTCAACGCACATGCCGCGGACAGCGCTCACCACCGTTCTGGAAAACCTGCGCCGGGTGTGGGCGGCCCAGGAAGCGCGCGGGCTGAGCGACGCCGAGTTGCTGGCGCGATGGCTTGCAGATCCCAAGGATGCCGCCTTCGCGGTGCTGGTGCAGCGGCACGGGCCCATGGTCCTGAGCGTGTGTCAGCGTATTCTTGGCGATTTGCATGTTGCCGAGGATTGTTTTCAGGCGACGTTCATGGTGCTCATGCGCCGGGCGGCCTCGATCTCCAGAAAGGTGCCGCTGGCGGGTTGGCTGCACGGCGTGGCCCGGCGTATTGCCTTGCGGGCCAGGCAGCAGACGCAGGCCAGGCGCCAGCGGGAAGGGCGGGTTGACACCATGCAAAGTCCAGACCGGTTGGATGAGTTGACCTGGCAGGAACTCCGCGGCGTCCTGGACGAGGAAGTCGGCAGGCTTGCCGAGAAGTACCGCGTGCCGATCATTCTGTGCTATTTCGAGGGTAAGAGCCACGGCCAAGCCGCGAAGGAACTCGGCTGCCCCAAGAACACGATCACGAGCCGGCTAGCCCATGGCCGGGAGACTGCTCCGCAGGCAATTGGTGCGGCGGGGTATCACGCTGTCGGCAGGCGCCTGGCGACAGCGCTGTGCGAAAAGGCAGGGGCAGCACCGGTGAGTGCGGTGCTGACGATCAATACCGTGAAGGCTGCCACGAGCATGGCTGCTGGAAAGGCCGCGGCGGGCGGCGGCATTTCGGCGGCGGCCATTGCCATGGCGGAGGAATTGCTGAAGTCGATGCTTTATGTCAAGGCGACGGTTATCCTCATGGTGCTGGCGGTGGGTGTCGCGGTCGGCGGTGCTGGGCTTGCGGGCCTGGTTGGGCCGGCGGGTGCTAATCCCGATGCAAACGTGGTTGATCCCGCGGCGATGGTTTTCCAATCGCCTGCTCAGCCACCAAAAACGACTCCGCCCAAGCTCGAACCACGGCTCGATTTTTTCGGCGACCCGTTGCCGGACGGCGCGGCGGCCCGGTTGGGAACGGCGCGCTTTCGCCATGGCCAGACCACAATGGTCTCCTATTCCCCTGACGGCACCAAGTTGGCCTCCACTGGGCGAGATGGTTTTGGCGTTTGCTTGTGGGACGCGGCTACTGGCCGAGCACTGCACCGGCTAAGTCTTCCAGCTTTTTGTTGGTCATTGGTTTTTTCTCCCGACGGCAAAATGTTAGTCGCGGTCAACGCGCAAGGCGAGCTTTCCCTTATCGACGTTGCCCTGGGCAAAGAGTTGCGTCGGTTCGGGCCGCCCGATGGGTTCAATTCAGCAGCTTTCACGCCGGGCGGACTGACTTTAGCTGCGCGTCACCTTGTGCAAGGCGGCTCGCGAGTGGTCTTCCTCGATGTTGCCACCGGCAAGGAGCAGCGTGGGATTGAGTGGAAGCACGACGGTTTGCCGGATCGCGGCGTAGACCAAATCGCCTTTTCCCCTGACGGCAAGATCCTGGCTTCCGCCAGTCCCGACAATATTGTTCGTCTTTGGGACGTTGCCACCGGCAAGCAGTTGCCGTCGCTCGGGGGACATGAGAAAGCGGTGTGGTTCGTCGTTTTCTCCAAAGACGGAAAAATCTTGGCCACGGCAGGGGACAGCGGAGCCATTCGACTTTGGGACGTGGCAACGGGCAAACTGCTGCGCACGTGCCGAGAGGATCAAGGGATGGTGGAAAGCCTTGCTTTGTCACCCGATGGCAAAGTTTTGGCGTCCGCGAGCGGTGATGCGGGCGGAATCGTGCGGCTTTGGGACATCGAAACGGGAAAAGAGCTGCTTTCCAGGAAGGCTTACGTTTGGTGGGTGACGTTTTCACCAGATGGGAAGACTCTAGCATGCATTGCGCGCGACAGCACAATCCACCTTTTGGATGCCGGCACACTCAAGGAAATCGGCCCGATCACGGGGCACACCAGCTACGTATCACGCCTGAAATTCACGGCCGATGGCAAGGCACTCTTCTCAGCCGGGGGCAACCGGGCAATCCTTGAGTGGGATATGACCGCGCTAGGGCAGCAGCGCACGCTATTTACTGACGTCGATGGACCAACTCAGATGCAACACGGCTGGCAGGCTGTTGACGTTTCGCCAAATGGCAAAGTCGTGGCGTTGGTGCCTTACACCCAACCTGCTATCAAGGTCGAGGATGATGCCGTCCATCTTTTTGAATCCGGTACTGGCAAGGAGCTATTTGTCCTGCGCGGGAACAAAGAAGAGCCAAAATCTGTGGTGTTTTCGTCAAATGGCAACCTGCTCGCCTCCACCGGTAAAGACGGCATCCGACTTTGGGATGTGGCAACGGGAAAGCAACTTCACTGGTTGCAAGAGCAGCTATCCGCCTTTGTGGCAGTGGCCTTTTCCCACGATGACAACGTGTTGGGTTTTGCCACTGCGGATGGAACCATTCAACTCCGGGAATCGGGCACAGCGAAAGAAATACGCCGTTGGTCTACCGAACAAAAGTCCATAACCGCGCTTGCTTTTTCCTCCGACGGCAAAATGGTCGTTGCTTTAGCCGGCAAGGAGGCTCAGGTTTGGGACGCCGAGTCAGGTAAGCGAGTTTTGACCTTTGGCGGTCTCGACGGGCTTTTTAATTCGGTTGGTTTTTCTCCCTCCGGCCGCATTTTGGCAATTGGTGGATTTCACAAAATCAACCCCACTGAAGTCGAAGGAAGGACTGCCAAGGTCATTTTGTTGGAAACATGGTCAGGTCAAGAACTCAGGCGTATCGATTTGCCTCAGGGCACCAAATGTTCGCTGGCCGTCGCTCCCGATGGCCGAACGCTGGCAACCGGCGGTTACGATTCGACCATTTTACTGTGGGATCTCACCGGCCAAAGCACCGTTAGCAAAAAGGAATCTGCCCCGCCAACTGCCAAAGAGCTGGAGGCGCTCTGGTCCGATTTGGCCGGTGACGCCCTTAAAGCCGACAGCGCAATCTGGGTTCTTGTCCTCAGCCCCAAGCAAAGCATGCCGCTGCTCAAAGATCGTTTGCGGCCGCCGTCCCCGGCCGCGGCGGACAAGGTCGCCAAGCTGGTTGCCGATCTCGACGGCGATCGGTTCGCGATTCGGCAACAAGCCACAGCTGCTCTGATCGAACTTGGCGCCGCGGCCGAGGCTCAGCTGCGGAAGACTTTGCAAAGCAACCCCACCCTGGAAGTCCGCCAGCGCGTCGAGCAAATCCTTGAAAAGCGCAAGCCGGATACCCTCCGAAATCTTCGGGCCATCGAGATTCTCGAGCAGATCGGCACGGGTGATGCCCGCGAGTTATTGGGGATCATGGCCAAGGAATCAGCCTCGCCTCGGGTTGCCCAAGGAGCAGCCGCAGCCCTGAATCGGGTCGTCAAGCGACAGCCGTGAAAACTGAATTAACACCATGCCGTGTGCGTTTGCTTTTTCCCACCCTTCCTGGTAGGCTTCTTGGAAGAGCGGCGATTCGTGTCTATTTTGGAGCAGCGGCCATGATTTTGATTCAATTCCCAGACCGTGAAACGGAAATCAAGGGACTCGCGTTCCTCGTCGGCCGTTTTTCCGGCAAGGTGCTGCGCGGCGGTTTGCACATCGTTCCCGAACCAGCCCTGGAGGCGCTGGCCTCGCAGAATATCCCCTACGCCGTGAAAGGGAAAGCCACCTATGAGCACCAAATGGCGGCGCTTCGAGGTGATGCTGCCGCGGCACTTCAATGACGGACGCGAAGTGCCCGGGGAGTGGATCTCAAAGGCGATCCTTGAGATCGGGGACCACTTCGGCCCCGTCAGCTATGAGACGCAAATCATCGAGGGACACTGGCAGCAAGCCGGCGTCGTTTATCGCGACGATCTGGCTCGCATCATCGTTGACGTTCCCAGATTGCAAGTTCGGGATCGGCAATGGATTTCATTGTGCCCATGCAGGTATTTTGCCATGCTGGGCGCTGGTGTCGACAGATTTCCCACGCAGCCAGCGGGTTGACCGACGCCTTGGCATTGAAGCTACTTGCCCTTCTTCGCTTTCTGCGGCACCCCTATCCCGTACTTTTCGACGGTCCGCGTCTTCATGTTGTAAGTATCGCCCGCGGACAGGACGAAATAGGGCTTCTCCCACGGCTGATACAGCCGCTTGTTGTCGTGGACCGCGACCTTCCAGGGACCCATCACCTCGAAACGGTCGCCCTTGACGAAAATGGCGGTCCCTTCGGAGAGGCCGATTCCGAGCAATTCCGGTTTTTTCTTGATGACCTCGATGAGATCGTCCCAGCGATTGCGCGTGTTGATGTGCTGATCAATGGCGACCTTACGCAGGAAGCAGAATGCCTTTTGGTGGTTCGGCTGCTTCGTCATCATGATGTCCGGCCCGGATGTATCGCCGCGGACGAGGTAGTCTCCCTGGATGGTCGCGCCGGCCGAACTTCCGGCGATCGCGCCGCCACGCTCGAGGACCTTGTGGAATTCCTTATAGGTCAGGGTATTCGCGTAGGAATCGACGATGTTCCACTGCCGGCCGCCGTTGAACCAGACGCCGTTGGCTTCCCTCAGCGGTTGCACGAACTCCTCCGTGTCGGCGATCTTGGGATCGTCGGTATGCAGCATCTTGACGTTGGTCAGGCCGCGTTTTTTCCAGGAGGCGATGACGGTCTCTTCTTTGTAAGGCTTGGTCTTGCCGTCGGCGTTCTTGTTGCCGCCGGCGGTTGGCACGATGACAAACTTGGCGTCCTTACCGCCGGCAATCGCGATGAACTTCTCCATGATGCCGGTGTCGTCGGTGGAGCCGCCGCCGATGATGACCAACGTTCCCTTGGCCGGGCCATATTCGGGAGCCTGGTCGGTTTGCCTGGCGGCGTCGACCGTCAAGTCGGGAACCAACAGACCAAGCAGCAAAACACACAACATCGTGATCATGGGAAAGAGCTTTTTCATCGCTTCTCCAGGTAGGGATGAATGTCAACAGAGGGAAAGTATGGAAGCGGAGAGCCGCTGGCAACGGGAAAACATGATTAACTTAATCAACATGGTGGGCATTGATCCCGTTCGGCGTTTTCGTGGTTGAAATGCTACTTGGCTTTGACGTTGTAGCAATACATGACGCGTTGATCGCGGATAAAAAGTCGGCCATTGGCGATCACCGGGTGCGGCCAGCCTTCCTTGTGATCGGGTTCAGCGGTTTCGGGAAGCATGAAAGAGGACACTACCTTGAAGTCCTTTTCCACGGGGGAAGGCTTGACCAGGGCAAGCAGGCCGTTGTCATAGCGAATGTAAAGCAGACCATCCGCGTAAAGCCAGGCTGAGGAGCCATCCCCCTCGGGCAGGCACTCTCTGGATTTCCAGATGAGCTCGCCGGTCTCGAAATGGACGCAGGCCGGGATGCCGCTGTTCTGGTCGTGGCCGAAATAGAGGTAGTCTCCCAGCAAGATCACCCCGCCGTGGTGGTTGTTGAGTTTAGCGAACGCGTAAGTCTTCAGGACCTTCACGCTGAAGGTATCGCTCCCGTTTGGGGCGAGCTGCAGAAGTGCCGACCCGCCGCCATAGCTGGTGGAGAACCAGACCTTGTCGCCTCGGGTGACGGGCGTGGAGGTTTGGGCGGTTCCGCCGAGGGCCGATTCGTTGTACTGCCAAAGCAACTTGCCGGTCTCGGCATGGACGCCGATGATCCCGGCAGTTTGGCCCAGCAGGGCAATGTACATTGGCACGCCGGCAATGGTTGTTTTGATGGGTGAGGCATAACCGTAACCGCTGCCGACGGGGCCGACGGACGTTTTCCAAATGACCTCGCCGGTGGAGGTTTTCAGAGCGACCAGCGCGGCCGTGGGACCGCTTGGAGCGCAGATTACCTTGTCGCCATCGACCAGGACGGAATCGGAGTAGCCCCACCCGGGCACCTTACCACCGAAATCCTCAGTGTAGCTCTTTTTCCAGATCAGCTTGCCTGATGCGGCATCGAGGCAACCCACGGTGCCGTCCACGGTGACGACGTAGATTTTGCCCTTGTGGTAAGTGGGAGTCGAGCAGGGGCCGTTATTTTGGCCGCCGACTTTTTTGAAATCGGCAATGGGCGTGAACCAGATCAGGGAGCCGTCGCTTTCCTTGAGGGCCCAGGCCCCATCTTTGCCATCGCGGTCGCCCGCGCCGAAAATCATGCCGGCGGCGATAGACGGCGTGCCAAAACCGGTGCCGAGGTCCTTGGCGGTCCACAGCATTTTGGGGCCTTTCTCGGGCCAGCTTTGCAAAAGGCCGGTTTCCCGGCAGACCGAATCGTAGTTGGATCCGCGCCAGCGCGGCCAGTCCTCGGCGCGGACCAACCAGGGGAGGGCGAACGCCAAGACGAGAGACAAGCCAAGGCGATTAAGGGAGGTGCGTGAACCGCTTCGCATTCGAGTTTGGAGCTCCAGTTCGGTGCGTTTGAGGGAGAGAAATAAACGCGCCATAAGGATGGGACGAAACACAACGTTACGCATTAAAATACAGACAAAGGAGGTTGGGGGGTAGGCGGGGTCCTATACAGGTGCGGAGTTGGCGCCGAAAAATCGGGCCGCGGCGATGGAACTGTTGCCCACCCCGGTTCCAGACTTCACGGCACGGAGATTGTGTTATGATACTCGGAAAGAACAGCATTTCCTATTTATCGAGTACGGGCCGTCGTGCACAAGACGAAGGGCAAAACATTGGACCAGAGGTAGGAGGACACCACATGGATCTTGCAGCCATCGCAGAGTTGGACCGCCGGTGGGGAATACCAGGCATCGCCCGGATCGTTGTGGGGAACGGGGGGCTACCCAAGGTGGCCATCGACACCCGCTGCACCGCAGGCGAAATGTACCTGCACGGAGCGCATGTCGCTTCATGGCAGCCGCACGGCGCGGAGGAAGTCCTTTTCGTCAGCTCCGAGTCTCGCTGGGAGGACGGCCGCGCTATTCGTGGCGGCGTGCCCATCTGCTTCCCACCGAGTTTACCTGAGCACCACGGCACCGATTGAGCTGGAAGATCATTCCCTGCGTCGTCGCATTGCCATTGCCAAGGAGAACTCTTTCATGACCGTCGTCTGGAATCCCTGGGTCGCGAAGGCAAAGGCCCTGGCGGATTTCGGCGATGCCGAATGGACGCAGATGGTCTGTATCGAAACCTGTAACGTCTCTGATTTTGCCGTGGAGCTGCGCCCGGTAAGCAGCACAAGATGCAGGCGATCGTCCGCGTTGCCGATTTATGATCTTGCAGGAACTTCGCCAGCCACTGCGGATGCGCAGGCCGGGCGGGAGCCGTGACCACGTTGCTGGTCGGCTAACTCTGGCGGTGAGAGTTTCCTGATGCGGACGCGCCCAATGCCAATGTGCGAAGTTCACGCCGGCTCAGGATGGACCCACGGCTTGCGGTACGACCGGCGCAGCAAACGGTTAGCCTCGTCATCGCCGCTAACGCGTTGTTTGGTTGCATCCCAGGCTAGCGTCCGATTGAGTCCAAGCGCCATGTTGGCAAGGATGCAGCTCGCGGTGGAGATATGCCCTTCCTCGATGTCCGCTACCGGCCGGCTCCGCTTGGCGATCGCGGTCAAGAAATCCTGCCAGTGCTTGCGTATGGCCGGGGCAACGTGGCGTTCCAGGTCGCGCTCGGTCCTGTCCTCCGGGAATTTGTCCAGCTCATAGGTAACGTCGCGGTGGATCGGTTTGCCCTTGGGCGCTGGGGTGAAATCATAACCCATGACGCCCACCTTCAGCGTGCCGCGCTCGCCGTAGAAGGTGGCGCCCCAGGGGTAGTTCGGGTCGGGAGCCTGCCCCCAGCTGCGGTGCGTCCAGACCACCGACAAATCGCCGAAATCAAATGTGGCCGTCTGTGTGTCGGTGATGTTGGCTCGGCTTTTGCGGTCCATGAGGATGCCGCCCGTCGAGCTTACGCGCTTGGGCCAACCCAGGTCCATCATCCAGCGCACCATATCGAGCATGTGGACGCACATGTCGCCCATGATGCCATTGCCGTATTCCATGAACGCCCGCCAGCGCCGCGGGTGGACCAGCGTGTTGTAAGGCCGCATGGGCGCCGGCCCGGTCCACATCTCATAATCCAGATGCGCGGGCGGCTTGGCGTCGGGCGGGTTTTCGGCAGCGCGCATGTGGTAATAGCAGTAAATCTCGACATGGCCGATGCGGCCAAGCTGCCCCCCTTTAACAAAACGGTCGCGGGCTTCGATGATGTGCGGGGTGCTGCGCCGCTGTGTGCCGACCTGCACCACGCGCTTAAGGCGGCGTGCGGCGGCAAGCATGGCCTGGCCTTCCACGATGTCGACGCTGATCGGTTTCTGCACCCAGACGTCGGCACCGGCCTCGAGTGCGGCGATGGTTGCCAGGGCGTGCCAGTGATCGGGCGTATCCACGATGACAATGTCCAGGTCCTTTTCGGCGAGCATCTTGCGGTAATCCGCATGGGTCCGCGGCCGGTGCTTGGAGACTTGCCGGGCGGCCACCATATCGGCACACTCCGCAAGCATGTTGCGGTCCACGTCACACAGAGCGACGACTTCGACCGGCGCGACTTGCAGAAGCCGGAACAGGTCGCTCTTGCCATACCAGCCGCAGCCGATCATGCCGACGCGGGGCGACTTGGGGTTTTGCGAGGGAGCGCCCTCGCAGGTGGCGGCAAGCGCGAGTCCAGCAGCGCTGGCCTGGAGGAAATCACGGCGGTTCATGGGGCACCTCATGGAAGGGATGAGCAGCGATTGTGATAGTGTAGCCGGCGCGGTGGGACTGGCGACCTCGACAAATGAGAATTGGAAACGGGCGGTTGATGTGGATGCATGGCAGTGTTGCCGCCTGGGATACTCAGGGTGTCACACCCGGGCATCGAACACGCGATCGGCCACGTCGGTTGGGATGACCGAGGCGCGCAACTTTCCAGTGCTGCTAACGTCCGATATGGCGTTTTTCTGGTTGCGGCAGGCTTTGAAAAGCTGTAAAATTTGGAGAAGCAGCCGGGCGTTCCCGGTGCGTACCGGGAGATGTTGCCGTGGCGCTGGCAGCAGTACCCCGCTGGAATGACCAGAATATCCTGCTTTACCATGGGACTTCGGATCTTTGGGCAGCTTCCATCCTCCGGGCGGTCGATTTGAGGCACGCCCAGCCATTGACGGATTTCGGACGGGGATTTTACACCACAACGAAGCTTGACCAGGCAAGACGTTGGGCCACCGGCGTGGTCCGAACTTGGGGAGGATCGGCTGCGGTCATCGAGTTCGACGTTGAGCGCAATTCCCTCGCACAACTGGAGGGGTTGTTCTTCATCCGTTCTGACACGTTGGGTGTGGATTTTTGGAGCTTTGTGCAGTATTGCAAGACCATTCAGGGCGACCACAGACGGATATACACAGCAGGGTACTATGACATCGTGGCTGGACCTGTGCCGGATGATTGGAAGAAACAGTCGGTGATACCAGACAGCGATCAGGTGTCTTTTCATACGGCTGCAGCAATTGATGCCCTCAATCAACTAGCCGCGAACAGGAAAAGGCAAGTGCCGTGAAGACATCAAAGGTTATCTCCTGTGAATCCCAAGAGCACTTCTGGGATGTCGTCAAAGCGTGTCTTCGGGAATTCCATCATGCATCCCGAACCGTTTTGGGTAAGGTTGCCAAACTCCGCCAAGAGATTGACGACGCTCCGATCGAGGAAGTCGAGCTTTTTTTTCACGGTGAACCCTTCAATGTAGCTTGCGGCATAGCCCGTCACCGGTTGCCTATAGAGCCTCACCTGAAAAGGTATCTTGAGTTACGTGACGGCTAATCAATAATGAATTGACTCAGATTTCCGACACTTCGTTCCGGGCGTGCGATCCCGCCGTGATGCGGTACAGCGAGTCTTAACATGGCGCGATTCCACAAACGAACCCTGGCACTGCTCGGCAGCGATGGTGTCCGTCAACCGTGCTATGCCGAAGCCCTGCTCGGTTGGGCGGCAACGAACTCGCTCCGTATTCCGGCGGCGTTCTTGGAATGGGCGCAGCTTGACGACGGCAGTCTGCTTCAAAAGTACAGCAACGACGATCGGTTTTGGTTCGACAAGCCCGAGCTTGTGGTCACTCCCGAGGGCATTCGCGGGCTCCTCTTCAACCAGGAGAACCAAGGGAATTTCGACCGGATTGTCTGCCTCGATCAAGGCGACGACCCGCCGGTGCTTTTCGCTTGGATTGGCCGACCCCCGTGGGTGAAGAACGCGGAGCGGTTTTCAGACGCGGTATACGCACAGGTTTTTGATTGGCAATATTGGCTGGATTTCAAGCCGGATGACCCTGGGTTTAAGGAGATCACCTATTACGGTGAGTTGAACCTCAAGACCGACGGCTGTTTGGCGGTCTTACGGAGACGCTACGAAGAAACGGTGACTACGTCGATCAATGCCGACGGCATTAGCTACACCGAATACCGCTTCATTAAGTCGCCAGTTCTCCGACTGACGGTCTTGGTGGCTGGTAATGGGTCATCGAACATCCGCGTCACGGGGCGGCCCGTCGAGGCGGTGAAGGCGCTCGAAGCCGAATTGAAGTCTGTCATTAGTGAAGAGTAGCGCATGACCATCGGCGGGGTGGCGCACCGGTACGGGCATGCTGACGGCGAGGTGGCACGCCCGGCACGGGCGTGGTGAACTGCGAGATTCAAACGATCGTCATGCCCGGTCCGGGCGTGCCACCTCGCCGAGCGATAGCAGTTGACCAAGTTAAGAGCGCAGGATTTACGTCGCTGGCTTCAAACTGGGCGGCTCGACGGTTTGCGCGGTTCGGCCCACAGGGTTTCTGGGTGCCAAGCGAATTTCGACACGGCGATTAAGGGCCTTAGCGATGCGCTCCAGCATCGTTAACGAGTGCCCTTTATATTCGGCACTCTCGAGTTGTGATATTACACTTTGAGTCGTGCCGACCGCCCGGGCCAACTGCTTCTGGGTCAGGCCCGCCTCGGTGCGAGCATCGAAAATCATCTGAGCCACCCGCAGGTCCTCTGAGATTTGCAGCATCTCCGGGTCGGTGTCAGGGTCAATCCCCATCTTCCGTTTCAAGATTTCCAAAGCATCTGTGATCTTAGGCATCGGGTGATTCCTCTTCATAAACAAATCGGTGGTGCGTCGGATTCTTCCTGTACCTGCCGATCCGTGACACTGCCGTGTCAATCTCGCCACTGGGCACGATTTTCTCCTTTGTTAGCCCACAGGCCAGGACAGCAAGATTCTTGCCGACGAATCCGTACAGGATGCGATAGTTAACTTTTCCGACCTCGGTCCGAAGCTCGTAGACACCGTCGCGCAGCAGGTCGGCCCGTGGACGCCTCAATTCATTGCCAAGGTCCCGCAGAAGCTTGATGAGGCTGAAGCATTTGCGTGCCGCCCTTTCGTTCTTTTCCTGAAGTTCGAGAAGCCAGTCAAGAACCGGAACACTGCCGTCGTCATCCTTGTAAAAACAAACTTCTGTCAGCGGCATCGGTTCAGGATCTCCTGTATCGTAATATTACGATATTCCGACGGTTGCGTCAAGCGGCCAGGTGGCACGGCCAGAACAGGCCTGTTCGGTGCAGATAAGTGGACAGCGTACTTTTGCAAACCGTTGGTCGGCTGCTTTTTTGCACTCGCCCTCTTTTCCGCTTTATAATAATCAGGAACCGCCTTGTCCAACGAGTTGCGCAAAGCATTCCTCCAGCAATTCCCCAACTTCCCTGCGTGTGACTTCGCGAAGCGGCCCGGCCAAGGCGGCGCGGTAAAGGTTCGTGGCCCGGCTGGGGTCGCCGGCCTTTTGGTAACAGGAAGCCGCGCTGATCCGATGCACGGCGGCCTCCAGGCCATCGCCGCGGGCGTCGAGCAGTGACGCAATCCGCTCTTCATACGATGCCGCACATACCCACACCGGCTGAGCGGTTTGCGAAAGGCCCATGGTCGCCATCGCCTCGGCTTTTGAGAGCACAGCCGATTTTTCCGCCATCAACTCCTCCACCATCCGGGAGGACGGCTTAGTTTTGGCCTTCGCCATCTTCGCGCTCCTGCATTGAATGTTTGCTAAACCGGATCTGGTGCCCTTCTGCCGAAAACATGGCGACGGCTACAAACGCGACGGTTTGCGGCTCCGTGAAGAAGTTGGGGTGCCAATCGGCAACCTGCTCAATGGCGCACCGCAGAAGGCGCATGGCCGTACCGGCCTCCTGTCAACACTTTTCAAGCCCACGACGCGATTTGGCCCACAAACTTGCACTCTAACTAAAACGGCGCCATGCGGCTAGGCAAATTTCGTCGTCGGCTGGGTGGCGCACCCGAGACGGGCGTGACCTGCGCCGGATCGCTTGCGACTAGCACGCCCGGTCCGGGCGTGCCACCCAACGCCGAAGAACTGCAAGATGCCCCACGGGTTAGGATGCTTTTCGATTCACTTTACCAGGCCGCTAATGTCCCAAATCAACGTGGTGGTGTCGGCGCTGCCAGAAGCCAGCCAGCGGCCGTTCGGCGCAAAGGCCACGCAATGCACATTGCTGGTGTGGCCGCGGAACTCGGCCACCGATTTGCCCGTAGCGGTGTCCCACAGACGCACGACATGGTCAAGGCCGGCGTGAGCGACAAGCTTGCCGTCCGGGGAGAAAGCGACATTGGAACAACCGTCGGCCAGCGGCGCGGCAAAGTTGATTTGCGGGAACATTAGTTCTGCCGCCTTCCTGTTGTCATCTTTCCGGTTGGCGCGCGGCTCCTCGCCCAGCGTGGTACGCTGTTTCCAGGTGGCGACTTCGTAAATGACAGCAGTGCCATCGTCAAAGCCCAAAACCATCGAGCGGCTCTCCGGCGAGAATGCACCACTGACGCCCTGTTTATCTTTTGGAATCACCACCGTGCCCATTTGCATGCCAGTCGAGGTATCCCATACGCCCAGCGTCCGTGCGTCCTCGCCGACAAAGGCTGCCAGTTTCTTGCCGTCAGGTGAGAAGAACATCACGTTTGCGGACGAATGCGGAACGCCCTTTTGAGCTGCTTTTCCGCCCTTTTGGGATGCCGCGATAGTGATTTCACGCAGTAATTTTGGTGCCCTGACATCATGGAGCTCGAGCCGGCCCAGACCACCTTTGCGGAGCGCCAGCATTGTGCCGTCGCTTGAAAAGACCATACCCAACGGAGGTTCGCGGGTCGCGGGCGCGACCTCTCTGAGTTCTTTACCGGTGCTCGCATCGAACAGGATCACCCTTTTGCCTTGTGGCTCCGTTACGGCAACCGCAAGCGTCTTGCCGTCAGGATGCACCGCAATTTGAGCGGAATTGTCAGGAATGACAATGGGTCCAAGGTCCTTGCCGGTAGCCACATCCCATTTGCGCACTGAATGAGGAGTCTGCAGTTTGTTTTCGTCGGCTGATGTCAGCATGGTCTTGCTGTCAGGTGAAAACTGCAGTTGCCAAACGGGCTTGGCATGCCCACCAGGGATTTCGATCTCCTTGCCGCTGGCCAAATCGATGAAAACCGGCATCCGTTCCAGTCCTGCCAGGCAAAGCCTATTGCCATCGGGTGACAGCGACATGCCGCGATACTGACTGGCGCCAGGCCCAGATACCTTTGACAGCGGATCGCTTCCAAACGTCCTGAGCAGTTTGCCTGTGGAGACCTCCCATTCCGCGATAACAGGAGAAACCGTGCCCTGGGTAAAGAGTTTCTTGCCGTCTTTGCTGAAGTGGAGAGCGGCCCCCGAATGGCGGCCCTCGGCGGGATAGGTAGCCAGTTCTTTTCCCTGGACGGCATCCAAGAAGGTGACGGTGGTGAGGGTGCAAAACGCGACGGTCTTGCCGTCTGGGGACCACATGGCCGCTGAAATGGCCCCCTTCACGTTTGCCGCGATCTCCATGTTGACGAGTTGCTTGCCGGAAGTAGTGTCCCAGATTTGGAGGCCCTTCAGTCCTCGCGGGCCGCCGCCTTCCTGGACGAGGGCAATAGACTTGCCGTCGGGCGAGTAGGTCATTTTGCCTTTGCCGAGCAAATTCCCCTTTGGGTCGCCGAGGCTGCGGAGACTGAGGCCTTTGCGCCAGTTCAGGATGTGGATAACGCCACTCGCATCCAGCGCGGCTAATTCGTCCGTGTTCGGAGAAAAGGCCAGTGCGGCATTACCGAGAGCGATAAATGCCCCGTGCTCATTGCGTGATAACTCCTGCAATAGTTTGCCGCTGGCAACATCGAAACAAAGGATTTTATTGGTGTTAGTGACAAAAGCGATGGTTTTGCCGTCCGCGGACAGCGCGAGTCGCGGGGCGAGCAAACCGAGCCCGGTTTTGGGGAGCTTGAACGGCAAGTTGTCACCTCCTGGTTGAGCCGCAACCGGGAGATTGAAAGTGCGAACCAGTTTGCCGCCTGGGAACTCCCAAAGCTTGATCATTTCGTCGTCCGCGGTCACCACCGCCTTGCCATCAGGCAAGAAGGCGGCGAAGCCAACGGTGCTGCCATGGCGCCAGCGGACTGTGCCAAGGCGTGCGCTCGCGCCAGCGGGTAGTGCGTCGCCGAAGTAATCGACGGCAGCTTGGGGGCCACCCAAAATGAAAGCGAATGCAGCCGCCAATTTGAGATTCGTCGAAAACATGGTTCTCTATCCTTCGCTCAAGAGTTCGCTATGACGGAAAGGCGCGGAAAAAAGCGTTGAGCCCACCACTTATGCAGTGCAGACGGATTCCATCGATAGATGTAGCATTCCCGCTTTGACGCCACGTTTATGGCATCGAGCGGCAGGGCGACTTCGATCAGCTTCTTGGGAGAGACAATGGTGGACGATTTATTCATCGCAGATTGATTCCTATACCCACCGCGATTTTTCGAGCGAGGGCAAGAAAATCGTTGTAGCAATCGCGTACCGCCGAGACATGGGCTCCAATCGCTCCATCGGCAGGCTTTAGATGGAACATGGGCTTATGGGCTTCCATCGCAAGGGGCATGAGGGAGCGGTAATGCTTTAACATCGCCAGGCAATACGGATCGTCAGCCGCGGCCGGCGGTTGTCTTGCCTCGTGTTCGCCCAGGACTGCTGTCCGATAGGTTTCGGGAATCCGTTTGATCCAACGTTGGTATGCCTTGACAGGCCTGGATTCTCGTACCGCATGTTGCAGTACGACATATCCGATTGGTTTTATGTCGCCCGGCGGGAGTGAGAGTTGCTTGTCCGGCGCTTCAGCAAGCCTTTTGTTCCAATCACGCCGCCATTTCCGCAATGTGGGGCCAAGGTTGTTGAGCCCTTGCAGCGAAAAAAGGTCAGGCGCAAGCGGGATTACAACGTAATTCGCAGCAATCAACGCAGCGCGGTTGATCGCGCCAAGGTTCGGGCCGACGTCCATCAAGACAATCTCCGCGTCCTGCTTGTTGGCGGCGCCTTCAATGACGCGCCAGAACGCGGAGATGACGCGAAAGGCTCGTGGCTTGGCGTCAAGACAATCAGCCCATTGGCTGCTTAACTCATCTTCAGATCTAGACAAGGACAGGTCGCCCGCTACCAATCCTAAGCGTGGGGCTATGTCCTCGACATGCGGTACATCCACATCGCCGGTGCCTTCCAAGAGGGGTTCGATCGCGTTGTAGATGGTTTCGCCGCCCGCATGCTCCCAGAGCGATTCCATCCGATCTTCATTGATGAACATCGAGGAAAGATTGGCCTGAGGGTCAAGGTCGATAGCAACAACGGAGATTCCCCTTTCGGCAAACATATAGGCGAGGTGGTACACGAGAGATGTTTTGCCCACGCCTCCCTTGTTGTTAAAAAAGGCAATAGTCTTCATGGCCGCGCCCTCAAGGTGACCCCGAAAAACGTATCGCCGAATTCGAACTCCGCCGGCTGTGAACCGTTATCTGTCAATGCGGTTTGAGCGCGTTCCACGCCCCGACCGAAGCGGTTGACAAAGCCCAATACCTTCATGGCTTCGGCGATGACCGGGTTGCGATAACTGGTTTGCCGCGGAAAATTGGAAGCGTTGGCAAGACCGTAAAGCGGTCCGGGGCTGCTGATCTCGATACGGTCGCTGAAATGGAGAATGCGTATGAAGCTGGGCTGGTCATAAGCCCGGTGCATGACGGCATTCATGAGCAATTCCCGGACTGCGGCGGGCGGGTAATCGTAAACGAGTTTCTCGCGAAGGGCGGATTCCGCGATGGGCTGACCAACCGGCAGAGTTTTCGCGAATGCGTCCAATTCACGCAGGATGGTCAGCAAGTCCCCGCTGAACTGCCGCTCGCGCAGAATGTCCACGCCTTGGTCGCTGCCGTCATAGCGGACATAGACCACATAGGCGTGAGGTTCGTGATAAAGGGGATTCTTGCCAAATAATAACACGCCAGCGTGGGTCGGGCAGTTTTTGGCAAGGTCATAAAAACGAAGAGTCGCAAGTTGGATTTCAAGATCCCGGGCATTCTCCGCGATAACCTCGGCATCAACGGCCAGCGGCCGATACCCCGTCGTGAACAGGTCGAGGGCAAGGTCGGCGAGAGTGCTCCCAACGCATGGCTGGGCATCGAACGTAAGATGGCCCGCGGTCCTGCGTTCAGCCAGAATCCGCTCTTCACTTTCGTTGGCGATTCCCTTGCGAGGTCCACGCCTGATACGCACTTGCCCTTTGTAACGGACTGGCGGAATATCGGACGGCTGAACTTCGACGACCGCAATCTCTCCCTTGCCCGAAGAAAGGACGATTTTGTAAGCGGTGAGCGCTGGGGCGGGGAGGATATTGCCGTCAGAACCGAGGCCGGCAAGCGTCTGAAGCAGTTTGTCGGTCACGGTTAGGCCAGAGGGCTCGCCAGTCTTGTCATCGGCGCCTATCAAGAGGAAGCCGGGAAAACGGGACGCCGGCATATCGTTGCTGAAAGCACAGATCGCTTCGGAGTACTTGACTGTATCGGTCGTCGAGATGGTCCGCTCCACACGGAACGACTCCATGTCGGCCAGTAGCGTCAAAAGTTCCCTTTCATCGATCATAACCGTTCTCCGCCACCGACCGCGCTGCGATAAGCCTTGGGGTGTCCAAGAGTCAGTTTAAGGCGTGCACCTTGGACCAGGCCGGTTGCCCCACCAGACTGTTTGGGCCAGCGCTTCGACGGATGGCTACCTTCTCGGCTCATACCTCATCGCCACTGCCCCCGAGCCGAACTCCAGCCGGGTCACGAGCTTCAAGTCGACATGCTTCGATAGCCCCGCGAACAACGTCGGCCCATGGCCCGCTAGCCTGGGGTGCACGACGAACTCGTATTCATCAATCAATCCCAGCTCCGCCAAGGCCAGCGGGACCTTCACGCCGCCCACGAGCAGTCCCTTGCCCGACCCCGCTTGAGCTGCTCAACGGCCTTCCCCAGATCCCCGCGCACGAGCTCCGCGTTCCAATCGACCCGGTCCAGGGTGCTCGACACGACGTACTTCTTTGCCGCGTCGATCGTCCGGGCGAAGGGTTCCATCAAATCGGGGCTCGCTGCTGTCCGCGCCGGCCGGAACGCTGCCTCCATCATCTCGTAAGTCACCCGGCCAAAGAGGAGGGCATCGGCCCGGTCGAGGTTCTCGACCCCGTGACGAAACATGTCTTCGTCCGGGGTTATTGCACGGTGATCGCAGCACCCGTCCAAGGTCACGTTGATGGAATACCGAAGGGGTCGCATAGTGTAAGGGTACCAATTGCCAGAGGGCGACCGAACGATAAAGCTCAGCGGCCCGGGCCGCTGGAGCGACTATGACCCGCGAAAAGCGAACATGCGGCGCCTGCTTTGGCCTCGGGCGCTCACGAATCGAGCTCACGGAGGTCGCCGCTGAACACGCCAATCACTTCCGAGACCCGGAACAATGCAACAAGATTCTCGCCGTTAGCAGTGCGAGATAGGATGCCGTACGAACCACAGTCGGTCTGGTTCGAGGCGTTCTGGAGGTACTTCAGCGCATGGCCAAACACCGTGACGGTTCGCTTGTCACGCAACAGGACCGTGAAGCGGTTCCCGTCACCGGCCGAACTACTGGAGAACTGCATTTCGAAATGTTGATCGGAAGGGGTGTTGGTGAATGACACATAACAGGTCGATGGCGGGACAATTTTCGGCGAATGCGGCGAAACCGGCGGCAGCACGGCAATAATGCCCTCCCCCCTGTACGGAGTGACCGATTCGGGGCGCTGCTCGTTGCAGATCGCAGCGATCCTCGCCAGTGCGGCACGGAATACAGACTTCGGGACCGGGAAATCCAACGATTCTTCGGCATCTGCTCCGAGCCTACGGACGTAGCAGTGGCCGTCTCGGAAATTGATTCGGAGTTGGTAGAGCCGACATAGGCCCAGCAAGTTATCGACGAGTCCGACGACCCCACGGGGCGTTGGTTGGAATGCCATCTCGACACGATTGGTGAAAAGGGTGGCGGAGTGGATCATGTAATGCTCCGAATAACTGCCGACTTCGCGATTTCGGACCAGACTGCCACAAGCTCTTCAAGCCCCGATCCGGGATCGAACTGCACAAGCCCTTGACTCAGCGGAAACCATTCCGTTGCGGCCTTCTGAACGATGTCGTCAGGCACCTCTAATACCAGTATAACAGGTCCGCCTTCGTCGGGAAACTCCCTCGCCTTGCCATGAGCAAAGTCGTCCGGGTCTCCGAAGAGGAACGGACCGTAACCCAGATACATCGAGAACCCGTCTTCCGTCGCCTGTCCGCCGGGTTCACAGAAACGGGGGTCTGGCCCGTGAGCGAGAATTTGTTCGGCCCGCCGTCGAGTCGTGCCGTGAAGCAAGATCATGAAAGTACACCATCACCACTCGATGCGCACCGGACACCCAATTAATGTACGAGTCGTGCCGACCCGCGACTTTCTGCGGCCGAACATTATTATTAAGCTGACCGCCCTATCAGCATATCACCGGCCTGTCAGTGTTTTTCCCGGTCAGCACATCGGGGGGGCCAGTAGCGCTGTTGCGGTGCGCCGGTCAGCCTATCGCGGACCGGTCAGTCTATTTGTTCTGCTTCGTTGGTATTGCAACATTGCCTTGCGCCAATGTCAACCGGCCCTCCCGGATTCTTTTGCTTTTCCATGGACGCCAGGCCCTGACGCCGATTGTTTGACCTGTACCGCATCGATCACTTCGCCATTCTCATGCCGGTCCCGCCTGACCATGACCTTTCGCCCTTTGAGCCGCGCTCCGCGCAGCGAGTCGATGACGTAATCAACGACTTCCTCTGGAACTTCCACGATGGAAAACCTCTCCGCGATGTCGATGCCGGCGATGTCGCGGGCCGGAAGACCCGATTCGTGGGATATCGCACCCACGAGATCGCGCGGGGCAATGCCCGCCTCGCGGCCGGCCCCAATGAATATGCGGGACATTCCGCTAACCGGGCCAAAATCGCGCCCCGCTCCCCGGCGCGGTTTAGCACGCTCGTGGCTGGGCCGTTCACCCCGCGAGGATCTCGGAGCGGGAATCTCTTCCGGCTGGCCCTGCTCTTTGGCTGTGGCCCGGTGAGCCAATTTCACTGCTGCCCGTGCAATATCCGCAATGTCGAAATCTTCCGCCAGCGTGTCAACCACGGCCTGGAACACCTCCAACTCGCCTTTTTCCAGCACCGCTCGGAGGGACGCACCGGTCAGTTCCATTTGGCGAACGCGCAGCTCGGCCACGCTGGGCAACGGCCGGACCTCGATCTTCTGGCGCGTGGTTCGCTCGATATTGGACAAAAATCGCCGTTCGCGCGGCTCGGCGAGCGTGATGGCCACGCCGGCCCGGCCAGCCCTGCCCACGCGGCCAATGCGGTGGATGAATTGCTCGACGTCATTGGGAAGGTTGAAGTTGATCACATGTGACAGGTGGTCGATGTCCAGCCCGCGCGCGGCCACGTCCGTGGCAATCAGCAAGTTCGCGCTACCGCCGCGCAGCAGACGCATCACCCGGTCGCGCTGCTCCTGCGACATGCCGCCATGCAGGGCTTCCGGTCGATAGCCTCGTCCGCCCAGCAGGGCCGTCAAATCTTCCACGTCCACCCGCGTGCGGCAAAACACGAGCGCCGCCGTCGGGCATTCCACATCGAGCACGCGGGCCAACGCCGCCGCTTTGTGTGCGTGGTCCACGAGGTAGGCCGTTTGACGAACGCGGGGCGCGGCACCCTCCTCCTCTTGCTCGGGCACGGCCCGGATTTCCAAGGCGTTTGTCAGGTGTTTGCGAGCAATCGCGGTGACCCGGCCCGAAAGCGTTGCCGAGAAGAGCATCGTCTGACGCTCCTTGGGGGTCTGAGCGAGAAGGGCGTCAAGAATCCTCGGCGAAGCCCAGGTCGAGCATTTCGTCTGCCTCGTCCAGGACCACGGCCGCGATGCCGCGCAGCTTCAAGGTGCCGCGGCGCAGGTGGTCGTGGGCGCGACCTGGCGTGGCCACCACAATGTCCACCCCGCGCTTGAGCCGTCGCAATTGCGGCTCGAAGGCTTGGCCGCCGTAAATCGGCAACACGCTCATGCCCACGGCATGCCCGTAGCCGTGAATGGCTTCAGCCACCTGCATGGCGAGCTCGCGAGTGGGAACCAGAACAAGAGCAGCGGGCCGGGCGCGCTCATTTCCCATTTCCAACAGGCGCTGGATCAGGGGCAGAGCGAACGCGGCGGTCTTGCCGGTGCCTGTGGCAGCCTGGCCCACCAAATCACGGCCTTCCAGCAGGGGCGGAATCGCCTGGCGCTGGATAGGCGTCGGTTCTTCATAACCCAGCGAGGTAAGGATCTCGAGGAGCCGCGGATCCAGTCCCAAGGAGGCGAATGGCGTCTGGAGTTCCAGGGCAAGCGTAGAAGTCATGAAATAGTTTCCTTCGGATGGTTTGTCGCCATCGCTCATGAACAGGTGTTAATAATCTGCGGGGACCAGCCGAAAGGTCAAGGAATTGATGCATTCGGGAAAGGGCCGCTCCAGGACACATAACAGTGTATAGGTATGGCCAAATCTTTCCAGCCCGGCACGTTGGTGTGGACTACCATCCGCAAAGCGACAAAACCAGAATAGTAACGCAGGCCAGGCCAAGCTTACGCCGGGACCCAGTGAATTCTCCACGGCCGAAATTGTGTTTTATTAACCAGATTGCATTAGGTGCCACTGGCGGCTTACCGCCAGTGCAGACATGCGAATCCAATTCTCCGATTGATCCCGTCCCCGCCAAACCACCCGATTTGCTTGCTGCGTTTCAGAACATGTCGATGAGGTTCTCGCCTTTGTGAAACGGATCGCCGACGAGGCGTTGGCCTGTCGGATCGACCACGAGGTCGAGTTGTTCCAACGGAATATAGCCGATCAAGACTGGGCATTCGTCGGGCAAGGCTGCAACATCGAGAGGCGCTTCGCGGCCCATTATCCGAAGTTTGACCAGACCGTAAGTGGCGGAGCGCGCCGGCCACGCCGTCGTCATGACTTGGCGCTCCTGCAAGAACTGCAGCCCGAGCACGTCGATGATCCGCTTGGGCAGCGAAAGCATTTTCGCTCCCGTGTCGACCAGTGCGTCGGGAATCTCGACCCGTCGCACTTCGTCCGGACGGCGCCGCCCTTGAGAGACCTCATACAGGTCGTACTGATTTTCGATCACCACCGGTATTAAGACGCGTCCCATGATCTTGCTCTCGGTCTCGACGGGAAAGCGAACCCGCAGCGGTTCATTGTACTCGGGCAAGGCGCCCTTTGCGAATGAGCGTTGCTTTCAACGGGCTAACCCATATTCTGACGCGTATCCTGTAATGGACGCTTTCAGAAGGACAGATCATCCATGAGCCGCACATTCCTTGCATCGTTATGCTTCGCCGCGGTTTTGGTCGCGGCGACCTTTTGCCTTGTACGAGCCGACAACGCTCAACCCGGCAAGAAACCGACCTGGGCCATCGTCATTCATGGCGGCGCCGGGGGTGGGGGCGGCGGCGGTGGAGCAGCCGGTCCGAAGCTTAACGCGCGCGAGGAGCTGATGCTTACCTATTTGGAAATTGGCCGCGATGTGCTCGCCAAAGGCGGCACCGCGCTGGACGCCTGCGAACAGGTCGTCAGGGCACTTGAGGACAGCGGCAAGTTCAATTCCGGAAAAGGCGCCACCTCGACCGGGGAAGGCCGGCATTCTCTCGATGCTTCCATCATGGACGGCAGCAATCTGAAATTCGGCGCCGTCGCCGGTGTGCGTACCATCAAGAACCCGATCGTTTGTGCGCGGGCGGTAATGGATAAGACCAAGCACGTCATGCTCATCGGCCCCGGCGCTGAGGAATTTGCGTCCAAGACCGGCGTGGAGATCGTTCCGCTCACATATTTCAATGCCGGCAAGCAAGCCAAGAAGAAGGACGACAAAATTGCCGAGCCCGAAGAAGGCGGCGGCACGGTTGGCTGCGTCTGCCTCGATCAAAAAGGCAACCTGGCCGCGGCAACTTCCACGGGCGGTATCGGAGTCGTCATGCCCGGCCGCGTGGGCGACACCCCGATCTGCGGCGCTGGCACCTACGCCAACAACAAGACCTGTGCCGTTTCCGGCACGGGCACCGGCGAATACTTTGTCCGCCACAATGTCGCCCACACCATTTCGGCCTTGATGGAATATAAGGGCCTGAGCGCCCAGCAGGCGGCAGACGAGGTCGTCATGAAAACCCTGAGCAAGGGCATCGGCGGCGTCATCGTCGTTTCGCATACCGGAGAGATTGCCATGCCGTTCAACACCGCGGCCATGGCTCGGGCTTGCGCGGATTCATCCGGCAAAATCGAGGTCGGGACCGGTAAGGAGATTAAAACTCCGGGCAAGTGAGTGAAAGAAGTGGAAAAGAGGACGCAGCTCGATTGACATTGGTATGTCAATCGAGCTGCGTCCTCTTTTCCCGCCGAATTCTGTTAACTCGGAATCAGCAGCATTGCCGTGGCAACTGCTTCAGGTGACTTTCAGGCGTTGGGCGGCACGCCCGTTCCGGGTGTGCCACCTCGCCGGTTCGCAAAAAAACTCAAAACTCCTGCAAGGAACTCCTTGCTTGCGGGCATTGTATAATGGAGCCAACAACTGCCGGGAGGTTTGGTCATGACCATGAAGAAACTCAACAGCCTGGTGCGGGACTTTCGGGCCATCACCGAATGCCACGCGCCGGAAGGCCGAGGCGACGGCCAGCTTCTGGAAGATTTTGCCAACCGGCATGATGAAACTGCCTTCGCAGTGTTGGTGCGGCGGCATGGACCCAAGGTCCTGGGCGTTTGCAGGAGAGTATTGGGACAATTGCAAGATGCCGAGGACGCGAACACAACGACAACACGGTTCGTCTGTGGGATGTGATCACAGGCAAGGAACTGCGTACGTTCTTGGGACACCAGAACGTCGTCGTTTCCGTCGCCTTTTCGCCGGACGGCCGCCTGGGCGCTTCGGCAAGCGAGGATGGGACGACGCTTATCTGGGACGTGAGTGCCTTCATGCGGCCTCCAAAGCGCATCAAGTAGCCTGCGACTCGCCTTGATCTCTGACTCGCTTCGATCTCTCAGAAGTGAAGGCCGGGGGATGACTGCTCCTGTCCACTCACAGCGTCTCAAACGTCACAGAGCATGGCATTTTGGGAAAGGCTGGGCAATCTGCGTCACAGGCCTGATGGAACGGAACAAATATATGGGAAAGGAGTTGCGACGAATGACGCTCCTCGAAATTGTTTGGTTGAGCATAAAAACGAGAGGTGGAAACCTGGGGAGTGACGCTTCGTGCGGGGAAAAGGCGAATGAAGTGTCTGATCTCTGTCGATATTCCCTTGACGGAATATCCATCGTGCCGTAGACTGAAGTACGGGCAAAGAGGAACGCCCTAGATGGAAATCTATGAACGCATTCGGCTGTTCTACAGGCGACTTGACGGATTGCCACCATTCCAGTCGCATGACCATGCGTTGGCGGAGATTGATCGCATGCTGACTCAAGTCGAAGACGAACATTCTGGGGTGGAACGGGACCCATCGGGGATGCCGGCGGTAACGGACGGAAGGATGTACCCGCCGCATCCGGCGTTCGCGAAAGAGTGCGACATTCCTGGAGTGGTCTTGTACGCCCAGAAAGGGCACCTAACGTACATCGGAGAACGGGGAGCAGTCCTTATTTGCAATCGAAAGACCAAGAACGTGGAGTTCGAGAAAGAAGGCAGTGACGGAAGGAGGATACAGCCATGAACCAAATTGAAGTGATGCGGAACGCTCTTGCATGCATGGTCCCACAGGCCGAGATTGCCCTTCTGAAGCCCCTGCATGCAAACGGGTTCTGGTCGATGGACGTTCGTACGCCCGAGGGCTACCACCTCGCCATCGACTGGCGTGCGGATAGCGGGTTCGGGCTTACATCGGATGCTGAACACGGATACGGCGAACCCGCAGACGAGCACTACAGGGAGTTTGGCCCCGCCCTAATGAGGAGCGTCAAACTCATCAAGGACAGTGTGGAGACGGTGCCACCCTATGTCGTTCGGATCAAGGAACTGCGGCAGAAACTCAAGCTGTCGCAGGAAGAAGTGGCCCGACGGATGGGCGTGAACCAAGCTGCTGTCTCAAAGCTTGAAGGAAGGGAGGATACGCATGTGGGTACCTTACAGAACTACATTCGTGCCTTGGGAGGCCGTCTCGTTATGAGGGCGACCTTCGACGAGCTTGATAAGGAGATCGAGCTTGTAGGTGCGGAGTGATTGTCTACCCCTTACCCATTCGATCCATGTAAGGACCATCACCATGAATGCTAATCCCTCACGCCGACAGTGGTTGGGCGGCCTATCCGCCAGCGCCGTCACCGGTTTTGCTGCAACTCGTGCGGCGACGGGCCAGGAGGCCAAACCAGCGGCCGACCCGTTCATCTATTGTCTGAACACCGCCACCATCCGGGGACAGGGCCTTTCCATTGCGGCTGAGGTCAATTTGGTCGCCAAGGCAGGATACCAGGCCATCGAACCGTGGATCAACGAGTTGGAACGCCATGTCGAAACAGGCGGAAACCTCCGCGATCTGGGGAGGCGCATTGCGGATGCCGGCTTGCGTGTGCCGAGCGCCATTGGGTTTGCCGAGTGGATCGTCGATAACGAGGGCCAGCGCAAGAAAGGCCTGGAACGAGCCCGGCGCAACATGGACATGGTGCGGCAAATCGGTGGCACGCGCATTGCCGCGCCGCCGTCCGGGGCCACGAATGTAGCGGTTCCTCTCCTCCGCGCCGCCGAGCGTTATCGGGCCTTGCTTGAGATAGGCGACAAGGTCGGTGTCACGCCCCAGGTGGAGCTGTGGGGCTTCTCCCGCAGCCTGAATCGGCTCGGCGAGACGGCCCTGGTCGCCATCGAGAGCGGCCACCCGCATGCCTGCATCCTGGCCGACGTCTATCACCTTTACAAAGGCGGATCTGAGTTTGGCGGCCTGCGGGTCCTGAATGGCGCCGCCTTGCACACTTTTCACATGAACGATTACCCCGCCAAACCGCCGCGCGGCGAGATCACGGACGCTCACCGTGTCTACCCAGGCGATGGTACAGCTCCCCTGGCCCGGCTCTTGCGCGACCTGCGCGAAATCGGCTTCCGCGGCGCCATCTCCCTGGAGGTATTCAATCGCGAGTATTGGAAACAGGACGCTCTGACCGTACTCCGCACCGGCTTGACCAAAATGCGTGCTGTGGTGCGAACGAGTCTGGAGCCGGCAGGGCGGAAATGACTGTGGGGAAGTCGCCGCTGCTACAGCAACGCGTCTGCTCCGGTAACGACGAACGTTTCGGCATGAAGCACATCCACGATACTGCTGCCCTGGAGGAGATCCGCAGGCGATTGCGGATTGAGCCAGGGAATGTCCGCCGCTTGAGGAACGCATTTTACAAGAAACACCACACCCCTGAAGAGGCGCTGGGGCAAATTCCGGAACCGCAGCGGGGCGTCTTTGGCAGCGAAGTGGCCTTTCACTCATTGTCGCTCCAAAGCCGCCACGATTCGAAATTGGATGGCGCCAGCAAACTCCTGTACCGGACATCCAGTGGCCAGATAATCGAAAGCGTCATCCTCCGCATTGCCTCCGGCCGAAACTCCCTGTGCGTGTCGAGTCAGGTTGGCTGTGCCGTTCGGTGCCGATTCTGTTCGACGGGGCAGATGGGCATGGCACTTAATCTGACCCGCGACGAGATCCTCGATCAAGTCATCCAGGCCAACCGAGTGCTTCGCGCCGAAGGCCGGTCGATCCGCAATGTCGTTTTCATGGGAATGGGAGAACCGTTGCTCAACGAGGCCGAAGTCTATCAGGCGCTGGACGTATTGCTATCACCGCAATGCTTCGACCTGTCACCCGCGAGGGTTCTCGTCTCGACCGTGGGCATACCCGACGCCCTGATTCGATGCGCAACGCGATTTCCCCGCTTGGGGATCGCGCTGAGCCTGCACAGTGCAAGGCAAGCGCGGCGGGAGAGCCTGATCCCATTGGCCAGACGTTATCCGCTTGAAGTGCTAAGGAAGGCGATGGAAAAAGTGACGTCGATCCAGAATCGGCCCCTGATGGTCGAATACCTGATGCTTGAAGGCTTGAACGACGGCGACGAAGACTTGAGCGATTTGATCGCGTACCTACGCGGCCTTCGAGTGCACGTCAACTTAATTCCATTCAATGCTATACCGGAAGACGGCGGCCTCGTCGCCACAGCGGAGCCGCGGCGGCGCTGGTTCGCCACGGCCCTGACCGCCGCGGGGTTCACTGTCACCGTCCGCCACTCCCTTGGGGGCGACATCGCGGCGGCGTGCGGGCAATTAGCGCGACTCGAAACGGCCCGGCAAACCTTGACATCCACCCACGCGCTTGGTTAACTCAATATCCCACAAGTTCACCGCAAGATCGGCAATGCCTGCCGACGCGGAAGCACTCGGACGAATACCAAGTTATACTTGCCCAGTCACTATGCCGGCGCAAGAATCGCGCGCTGCCGCCGGTTACATTAATCACCAGATCGGCTGCTGGGGTGGAAGGGAACCGACCATGACGAACCAAGGCGAGTTGTTACTTTCCAAGATTGAAAACCTCAAGACGAAGCAACGCGAGTTGTTTCATTCCATGGTTGATAAACTGGCCCAGGCAGTCTACCTGCGCGACGCGTACACGGGCGAGCACTCCCGGCGCGTTACCCTCTTCGCCCTCCTCCTCGGTGAGCAGCTCCACCTGTCTGTTGAGGACATAGAGCTGATCCGCGTCGGCACGCCCTTGCACGATATCGGCAAGATCGGTATCGAAGACGCCCTCTTGCGCAAGCCCGGCAAGTTGACCCCGGCTGAGTTCGAGATGCTGAAGACGCACACGACGCTGGGTGTCAAATGCATCGAGCCGATACCCGACCTGCGCCCGGCGCTGCCCATCGTGCGTTCGCACCACGAACGCTGGGACGGACACGGCTACCCCGACGGCCTCCAGGGAGAAGACATCCCACGCTTGGCCCGCGTTGTGGCGGTGGCCAATGCCTTTGACGCCATGGTCTTTGACACGCCGTACCGCCGAGCCCAGCCCGTCGAGATCGCCTTCGCCGAAATCGAACGGCAACAGGGGCGGCAATTCGACACCAAAGTCGTCACAGCGTTTCTGCGGGTGCGCGACAAGGTCGTCGATGTGATGTGCCAGTCGGTGTTACGGCCCGCAGTAGGCTACGCATGATGCGGCGGGTAACCACTCGCTGGTGGCCCAGGAGGCGCGAGTTTCATTGACGTGGACGGGGAGCGATTCAGGATGGGACCAAGCTTGATGACTTGATCGATGCGGCCGCCCGGTGTCTCAATCTGGAAGAATTTCGCAGCTGGCTGATGCCAGATGCCACGCTTTTCGGAGGGCTGCCGTCAAGACACGCCGCGGCCCCGCCCGGCAGCCGTCACCTACTGCGCAGGCGTCCCTGAGAACTTCTGAATCACATAGTAAAACACCGGCGTCAAGAAAACGCCGAACACCGTGACGCCGACCATGCCGCTGAACACCGCCGTGCCCAGGGTCTGACGCATCTCGGCGCCGGCGCCATGCCCGAGCATCAGCGGCACCACGCCCAGGATGAATGCGAACGACGTCATCAAGATCGGCCGCAACCGCTGCTTGCAGGCGTCCATCGTGGCCTCGAAACCCGACATGCCGTGCTCGCGCCGCTCCTTGGCGAACTCGACGATGAGAATGGCGTTTTTGCTGGCCAGGCCCACCAATACCACGAAGCCGATCTGCGTGAAAATGTTCACGTCAAAATGGCCGAGCCGTACCCCCACCACCGAGCTCAGCAAACACATCGGCACCACCAGGATCACCGCCATCGGCAGGCCCCAGCTCTCGTACTGGCCCGACAGTACCAGGAACACCAGCACCACCGCCATGGCGAAAACAATCAGGGCGGTGTTGCCGGCCAGGATTTGCAAATAGGTCAGTTCCGTCCAGTCAAAGCCCATCGTTCGCGGCAGCTCCTCCTTGGCAATGGTTTCCATCTTGCGCAGCGCGTCGCCGGTGCTGACGCCGACGGCCGGGGCGCCGTTGATGGCGGCCGAGGTATATGTGTTGTAACGCACCACCATTAGCGGACCGCTGCTGTTGGCGATCTTGGCCAGCGATCCCATCGGCACCATTTGGCCGTCTTTGTTGCGGACTTTCAGCAGCTTGACTTTGTCCTGCGTGTCGCGGAAATCGCCGTCGGCCTGGACCACGACCTGCCAGGTGCGGCCGTAGAGATTGAAGTCGTTCACGTATTGCGAACCAAGGTAGATCTGCAAAGTCTGAAACACGTCGGTTAGCTGCACGCCCATCGACTTGCATTTCTCGCGGTCGACGTCGACGAAAAGTTGCGGCGTCTGGGCCCGAAAGCTGGAAAAAAGCCCCACCAGCCCCGGCGTCTCGTTGCCTTTGGCGGCCACGGCGTTGGTTCTTTCCTGCAAGGTGTCGAGGCCGACGTCGCCGCGGTCCTCGATCATCATCTTGAATCCGCCGGCGTTGCCCAGCCCGTCCACCGGCAGCGCGCCGAAGACGGCCACTTGCCCTTCGTCGACTTCCTTGGCGAAGCGCTGCCGCAGCTCCTTGAGCACGGCGTTGGCCCCGTCCTGATGGCCGTGCCGCTCGGCGAACGGCTTGAGGATGATGAACATCGAGCCGAGGTTGCTGCCGTTGGCGCCCAGCAAAAATGATTGGCCCGGCACGGCCATGGTGTGCGCGACGCCGGGCGTGGCCAGGGCGATGCGGTCCATTTTTTCAATGGCCTTGCTGGTGCTGGCTATCGACGCCGAGTCGGGAAGCTGCAGGTTGACGAGCAGGTAACCCTTGTCCTGATCGGGAATGAAGCCGGTCGGGGCGGTCACCAGACTGTAACCCGTCAGCACCAAAAGACCGACATAGATCAAAAGTACGACCAGGTTGGCGCGGAGCAATCCATAAACCATGCCCGCATAGCCGCCGGTAAGGACATCGAACAGGGCGTTGAACTTCAGGAAAACCGGCAGGCTGACGATGAACCCAGCGATGAAGAGCCCGGCTGGCAGAATCTGGTCGCGCAGGCGTCCCGCCTCGAGATGCAGCACCTCGGCGAGGAAATGGCCGAGCAGCACGTAAAATGCGAGGCCGGCCAGCAAGCCGACGCCCACCAGCGTCAGCAGGCCGTGTTTGCGGCCCGCGCCGTGACCCTCCGCTGCGGCGTGAGGCTTGAGAAACAACGCGGCCAGGGCGGGGCTGAGCGTCAGCGAATTCACCACCGATATCACCGTCGACACGGCGATGGTCACGGCGAATTGCCTGAAGAACTCGCCGGAGATGCCGCTGATAAAGGCGCAGGGGACAAATACGCAGCACAGCACCAGGCCGATGGCCACAACAGGTCCGGCAACCTCGTCCATCGCCTTGTGGGCCGCCTCCTTGGGACTGAGGCCTTTGGCCATCCAGGCCTCGACGCTTTCCACCACCACGATGGCATCGTCCACCACGATGCCGATGGCCAGCACCAGGCCAAACAGGGTCAAATTATTCAGGCTGTAGCCCATCAGCTTCATGGCCGCGAAGGTGCCAATAATCGACACCGGCACGGCAATCAAGGGAATCAACGTCGAGCGCCAGTTTTGCAGGAAGACCACCACCACCAGGGCCACCAGCACAATCGCTTCCAAAAGCGTCTTGTAAACCGCTTTGATCGATTCGTCGATGAACGGCGTGGTGTCGTAGACAGTTTTGTAATCGACGCTGTAGGCCTTTTCGCCGCTCTTGGGGAAGCGTTCCTTGAGTTTTTCCATCATTTGGCGAATGCCCTTGGCGGCGTCGATGGCGTTGGAGCCGGGCAATTGATAGATGGCCAGGCCGACCGATTCCTCGCCGTCGAGCATGCAGCCGACGTCGTAGGACTTGGCTCCCAGCTCCACACGCGAGACATCGCGGACGCGCACCAGGGCGCCGTCGGTGCTTTTGATGACGATGTTCTTGAATTGCTCCACATCCTTGAGCCGGCCGAGAGTGCTCATGCTGTACTGGAAGGAAAGCGGCGAAAGCACCGGCGGGCCGCCGATCTGGCCGGCCGCCACTTGTACGTTCTGCTCCTTGATCGCGTTGGCCACGTCCATGGCGGTCAGCCCGCGGGCGGCCAGTTTGTCCGGGTCGAGCCAGAAACGCATACTGTAATCGCGTTGGCCCAGGTAGCTGATGTCGCCCACGCCGTTGACCCGTGCTAGCTCGTCCTTGATGTTGATGGTTGCGTAGTTGCTAAGTTCGAGCTGGTCGTAAGTGCCGTCAGGCGAGACCATGTTGACGCACAGCAAAATGCTCGGCGACCGCTTCTTGACAGTCACGCCCTGGGTGCGAACCGTTTCGGGCAAGGTGGGCGTGGCCAGTTGCACGCGGTTTTGCACCAGCACCTGGGCGATGTCAAGGTTCGTGCCAAGCTGGAAGGTGACGTTGAGCTGGTAAGCGCCGTCGTTGGTGCACTGCGAGGACATGTAGAGCATGTTTTCGACGCCGTTGACCTGCTGCTCGATGGGCGCCGCCACCGTCTCGGCGACGACGGTGGCATTGGCGCCTGGATAGACGGCCGAGACCTGGACGGTGGGCGGCGTGATGTCGGGATACTGGGCGACCGGCAGCGTCAGCGCGGCCAGGCCGCCGCCGAGCGTGAGAATGATCGAAATCACCGTGGCCAGGATGGGCCGATTGATGAACAGGTGCGACATGGTGCCTCTGGGATATAGTAGTAGGCACACTCCGTGTGCCGTTGAGCCGAAAACAGCACACGGAGTGTGCCTACTACGTTGAGCCGAAAACAGCACACGGAGTGTGCCTACTACAATGGCTATTTCTTGGCCGGGTCGGCGGTGACGACCTGGACGCCGGGTCGGACGCGCTGCAACCCACTGACGATGACGGTTTCGCCGGCTTTTAAGCTGTCCTCGCCCACGCCCTTTTCGTTGTCCGCGACGGGCCGCCAGCTGCCTTCGTTGGTGCGGACGACCATGATCGGTTCAATGGCCCGCATGCCATCTTCGAGCTTGAGCAAAAAAACCGGCCGGGCTTCGACGATGCTTTTGTCGTTGACCACGTACAGGAATTTCTTGCCCTGTTCCGTCACGACGGCCCGATCCGGCACCCAGAGGGCCTTGTCGCGCTGGCCGATCGGCACCTTGAGACGGGCAAACAATCCCGGCGTTAGCACCCTTATGCCTTGCACCGGCGGGTTGTCGAAGACGGCTCGCACCTTCAAGGTCCCGGTCGCGGGGTCGACGCGGTTGTCGGTGAAGTCGAGGTAACCCTTGTGCGGGTAGACTTGAACGTCTCCTTTGCGGTCTTCGGACAAACCAAGGTAAACAGGTACCTTGGCGTCATTGAAAGTCTTGAAGTTGCCGCTGCGAATGCGCCTCAGGATCGCGAGCAATGTGTTTTCATCCACGTCCGCGTAGCAATACATGGGCTCGACAGAAACGATGTTCGTCAGCACCGTCACGTCGGCCGACACGAGGTTGCCCTCGGTGACGCTGGTATTGCTGATGCGCCCGCTGATGGGGGCGGTGACCAGGCACCAATCGAGATTGATCTTGAGGCGGTCCTTGGCTTTCTGGGCCGCCGTCAGCGCGAATTCGGCTTGCAGTTTTTCGCCGGCGATTTTTTCGAATTCCTCGGGGCTGATGGTGCCGCCGCGATACAACCCCAGCGAACGCGTGTACTTGGGATTGAGGATTTCCTTGAGCAGCGTTTCGTTCTGCTTTTCCTGGGCACCCGCCTTGTCAAATTCGGCCTGGTAGGGGGCAGGGTCGATCTGGTAGAGCGGCGCGCCCTTGACCACTTCCTCGCCCGCCTTGAATTTGACTTCCTTCAAATAGCCCGTGACCCGCGCCCGGATGTCCACCGATTCGACGGCCACGGTCCGGCCGGTGAAGTATTCGAGATCGTCGAGCGGTTTGACCTGGACCTGCGTGACCGTGACCCGGGGCAGCTCTTTTTTGCCTTGCTCCGGCTCGGAGGAGCAGCCGCCCAGCAAAAGCCCCAGCGCGGCCAGCAAGTGGGGGGGACATCGCCAATTCATGGTGACCTCGTAGTGGACACAGTCAGCGTGATTGCGACATTGTACAAAGATATGCAAGTTGCAAATAAGGAATTACGGAGGTCGTCCATGCACGATCCCTACGACCGGTCAGGCAAATGGCTAATCGGCCATCGTGGCGCATCGGTGCTTCGCCTTGCTGGGCTGGAGCGCATGCGCTCCTGTCGGCCGGCGCTAGCCGAAGTTACCCATCCGCGTCAACTTCCCGACGGCTTGCTGGAAGTCGTTTTCGAAGACCACGTCGATCTGGACTTGTTCCTTGTCGAGGTGGCGACTTATCCTGACCAACGTGTGCGCGGGCAACTGGTGCGCGATGTCTGCATAGTCTATCTCGACAAGCGGGTGTTGCCGGAAGTGTTGACATTGGTGCTGCACCCGCGCGGCAACGTCGAGGTGGGCAACACGGAGGAGCTCAACAGCCGGTTGGGCTGGACCGGATTGGAGGTGAAATGGCGGGTGGTGGAAATGTGGAAACTGTCCGCCGAGCAGTTGCTGGCGGCTAACGACGTTGGACTGATTCCCTGGGTGCCGTTGGCACATTATGATGGTCCGGCTGACGTCGTGTTGCAGGAGTGCCGGGCGCGGATCGACGCACAAGCGCCGCCGGAAGAACATGCCAATTTACTTGCCGTGACACAGGTGATGACCCGTTTGCGATATAATGATCCAACCTACTTGGCGTTTTTTGGGGGGAAACAGGCCATGATTGATTCGCCGCTAATTCAGGAGTACTTTGGTGAGGAAATTGCCGCAGCGGCCGCAGCTGCGGCAGCCAAGGCAAGGGCCGAGGAAAGGGCCACGGCAACGGCCGACACGAAACGCAAAGTCCTACAGCGCTTTCTCAAGAGCCGTTTTGGCGAGATCGAACCAGAAATGGCCTCTACAATCCAAGCCATTCAGGACGAAAACAAACTCGACGATTTGATCGACTGGGCCGGCTGTTGTCTCAATCTGGAAGAATTTCGCAGCCGGCTAGCGTGACGGTCTAGCGGTTGTTGAAGGAAAATGAGGCATGAGCGAGAGGCTCAAAGACATACTGCACATTCTCGCGGCGCGTTTTGGCCCAATCCCGCCTGACGTGGAATCCGCGCTCCAAACGATTCGGGATGAGGCCAAACTTGACGATTTAATCAACTGGGCGTGCAGTTGTCCCCATCTCGCAGAATTTCGCCGCCGGCTCGAGTGATCCTCAAATATCCCACAGCTCCGCCCCGCCGCGTTTCTTCCCCTTGGGCGGCTCCTTCAACTTCACCGGCTTGGCCCGCTTCCTCGTCGCCGCCGACGGCACGGCGATGCTCGGCGTGTCCTCATCTTCGTGCCGTTTGCCGCGCAGGTACAGCTTGATCGGCACATCGGTGAACGGCAAATGATCGCGGAAGGCATTCTCCAGGTAACGCTGATAGGTGTTGTCGAACAGCTCCGGCGCATTGGTGAACAGCACGATCGTCGGCGGATGCACGGCAACCTGCGTGGCGTAATAGACCTTGGCGCGGCGGTTCATGCGCATCGGCGGCGGGTTGTCTTCCACGGCTTGCTGCAAAACGCGGTTGAGATCGCCGGTGCCGACGCGGGCCCCGGCCTGCTTGTGAAGGTTCTGGGCCAGGTTCAGCACCGACTGCACGTTCTTGCCGTCCTTGGCGGTGATGAACGCGATGGGCACGAAGTCGAGGCTGGGAAAACCTTCCGCAGATAGTCGGCGAACTCGCCCGTGGACAGGTCCTTGGCGAGCAGGTCCCACTTGTTGACCACGAAAATGGCCGGCTTGAAATGCTCCAGGACGTAGCCGGCCAGCTGCTTGTCGACATGGCTGATCGACTGGGCGGAATCGAGAAACATGCAGCACCACGTCGGCCCGGCGGATGGAACGCTCGGCGCGGGCCTCGCTGTAGAACTCGATGTCGGTCTTGGTTGTGCTCTTTCTGCGGACGCCGGCGGTGTCGATGGCGACGAACGACTTGCCGTCGCGCTCGAAGCGCACGTCGACGCTGTCGCGGGTAGTGCCGGGCACCTCGCTGACGATCATGCGCTCGCTCTGGGCCAGGCAGTTGATGAAGGTGCTCTTGCCGGTGTTGCGCCGGCCGACGATGGCCAGCTTCATGGCGACGTTCGGCAGGCGGCTCGTCGTCGTCCGCCGGCGGCAGGATTTCACGATGCGTTTGAGCAGCTCATCCTTGCCGCGATTCTGCTTGGCGCTGACGCGGATCAGCCTGCCGTAGCCGAAGCTGTAGAAATCGGTCGCGTGCGGCTCCAGCTCGGGCGTATCGCATTTGTTGGCGACGCAGGCCACCGGCTTGCCGATTCTACGCAGGCGCTCGGCCACCTCTTCGTCAAGAGGCGCCACGCCGGCACGGGCATCGACCAGAAAAAGAATGGCCGAGCCTCGTGCGATGGCGTGGTCGATCTGCCGCTCGACGTCGGCGGTGAGGTTGTCGACGTCCTCGATGCCCATGCCGCCGGTATCGATCAGTTCGAACCAGCGGTCGCCGAGCTGCACCAGTGCCGTGACGCGGTCGCGCGTGACGCCGGCGGTCGGGTCGACGATGGCGATGCGCCGGCCGGCGAGCCAGTTGAACAGCGACGATTTGCCGACGTTGGGCCGGCCGACGATGGCGACTTGAGGAATCATCTTGATATTAAATGGATTTTCATTCACTTTGGGGGTAGCGGGGTGATAAAATGCCGTGGAAAGTCGTGAAACTCGCTATTAATCAGAGGCTGACCATGGTACGCATCCAGTGCGATTGCGGCAAAATCCTCAAAGTGAGCGACGCGCTGGTGGGCAAGAGAATCAAATGCCCAGGCTGCGGCGCGGCCCAACTGGTGCAGGGTGCTGCGGAGGCAATCGTGGAGGCCGCGCCCAAGGCTCGCACTGAGGACCGCATTTCGCCCGCGCCGCCAAAGAAAAAGCCTGCAGCCGCGACGGCGGAGCGTAAGCCCTCGCCAAAATCGCGACGGGCCGCCGACGACGACGTTGACGACGCACCACCCAAGAAGAAACGTCCCAAAAAGGCCGCCAATACGAAATTGCTTTTGATTGTCGGCGGCGCGGCCGCTTTTCTGCTCGTGGTGGTCGCAGGCGTGTTGTGGTATACCTTTTCGCGCCCGGCACCGGTTGCCGAAACCAAACCCGCCAAGAAAACTGCCGCCGCCCCTACGGCGGACAGCTTTGCCATCAAGTTTTTCGTGCCGGCCAAGAAGGGCGACCGCCGTGAAGTCACGGTCGTAGAGGAGATCAAGATTGAAGCCGAAGCAGTGGGCGGTCCGCCCGAGGCGCAGGCCGAATTGAAAAAGTTCTTCAACGTCAACGCGAAAGTCACCTTGAGGGGCGTGGTGAAGACACTGGAGGTGGACACCAGGGGAAAAGAAACAGATGCCGAATTAACCTTGGGCGAAATTGACATTGTGCAAAAGGGGGAAAAAAGACCACAAGTGGATCGCTATGTCTCTGAATTCCCGCCGGGGACTGTACTGACCGGCAAACGCACCGATGGAGGCTGGATTCTGTCCAATTCCAACAAGCAAATGCTCAAATCAATGCTCAAACCGCTGCAATTCCCATCCTTACCAGATTTGTTCGCCGATGATTATGGCGGTTGGCCCGATTCAGAAGCCGATCACCTCATCGGAACCTCGAAATCACAGCTTGTCGGCGGAACGTGGTCATTCCGCAGTTTGGAGATCATTGGCAATCGGCTCAAGACCCACGAAACTTTGCGCTTGTTGGGTTTTAACAACATTTTCATGGTCAAAGCCAACGGTAATGGCAAGTTTGTCAAGGTCACCTCCAACGAGGATAAGAACTGGTTGGAGGTGGACATTGCCGTTGACGCGAAAATGGAACAAAAGGAGGGCGCTGACAAATTCCAGGAGGGCTCGGTCAGCACACAGCTAACTTGGAACCTCCGTTTGCCGGGCGACGGATCCACGGGGCCAGCAAGAAAAGTCGGCAAGTTCAAGCTCAACGCCGAGACTTCCGTGCCACCGCAGCCGGGCCTGGAGGGCGGCATGAAAATCAAGTACACAGTCACCACGGTGGAAACCTACGACATCAAGTACGGCATAACTGGAGAGCAGCCTGCGCCAAACCCCCCGTGCCGAAGGGCAAGCCTCGGGTGGAACTTGATGACTCCAAGCAGACACGGGTCGACGGCAAGCCGCCGGCGGTCGGATCGACGATGGCGATGCGCCTGCCGGCGAGCCAGTTGAACAGCGACGATTTGCCGACGTTGGGCCGGCCGACGATGGCGACTTGAGGAATCATCTTGATATTAAATGGATTTTCATTCACTTTGGGGGTAGCGGGGTGCTAAAATGACCTGCAAGGTTGTTAATCTCGTTACGTCAGAGGCTAGCCATGGTGCGCATCCAATGCCAATGCGGCAAGAACCTCAAGGTGGGCGACGGCCTGGTGGGCAAGAGAATCAAATGCCCAGCGTGCGGCGCGAGCCAATTGGTCGAGCGTGTGGCGGAGGCCATTGTGGAGGCCATTCCGAAGGCCGTCATTGAGGAGAATGCTGCCCCTGCGCAAAAAGGAAGGCGCAGCAGCAGCCGCTGGCCGTAAGCCATCGCCAAAACCGCGGCGGGACGAGGGCGAGGACGATTTCGACGAGGCGCGCGCAAGAAAAAACGCCGCAAAAAAGCCGACAATACCATGATGCTCCTGGTGGTCGGCGGCGGAGCGGCTGCCTTTCTGCTTTTGGCGGTCGGCGGCGCCGTGGTGTGGTGGCTCGCGTCCCGAGGCGAGCCGGTTGCCCCGGGTAAGGCCGCTCAGGCCACGCCTGTCAAGAACATTGACAATGTCGCCGAGCAAAAGCCGCAAAACTATGCCATCAAGCTTTTCGTGCCCGCCAGAAAGGGCGCCCGCCGCGAGGTCAAGGTCGTCGAGGACCTGAAGGCTGAAGCAGGTGTCGCGGGCAATTTTGACGTGCCGCCCAAAGTGCAAGCCGCTTTGAGCGAGTCCGGTCTCAATGCGAAAGTGACCATGAAGGGCGTGGTGAAGACCCTCGAGGTCGATGGGGATGGAAAAGAGAGCGAAATCGAATTGACAATCCTGCAAGGTGATGTCGTGCAGATTGGGACAAACAACCCGGTGTTGCCCACCGGCTCTCCCTTGCCGGCGGGTACTGTGCTGACTGGCAAACGCAATGCTCAGGGTTGGGCGTTGTTCGATGCCGACAAACAACCCATGCCCCCCGGCGGCCTTCCCGTGATCGATCTGGTCGCCGATGATTATATCGGCTGGCAAGAATTCGAAGCCGATCACCTTGCCGGCACCTCACGCTTGCAGCCTGTCGGTGGAACATGGCAGTTTCGCAGTCTGGAGGCCATCGCCACGCGCCTCAAGCTCCATCCTTCCGTGACCCAGTGGGGCTTGGCCAACCTTTCCGTTGTCAAATCGCGCGGCATCGGCAAGCTTCTCAATGTCTCCACCAGCGCGGACAAGTCGTTGTTTGACATCGACATTGCCGTGGACACGAACATGGAACAAGCAGGCAAGGGCACGCTCGGCACACAGCTCGGCCTGGAACCTTCGTTTGCCTGGTGATGGATCCACGGGGCCTGTAAAAAAAGTCTGCAAGTTGAAGTTCAATACTGAAATCCTCCTACCTGGCCTCGGTCCCGCCGCGAAAATCAAGGCCACGGTCAGCGTGGTGCAAACCTACGACATCAAGTATGGCCTGAGCGGCGACACGCCATCGCCCAAAATCCCCGTGGCCAGGGGCAAGCCGCGGGTGGTGCTCGACGACTTCAAGGTGGCCTGGGTCGACGGCAAGCCGGTTTTGAAGGTGGCCGCCAAGTATGTGTTCAAAGACGGTTTGACGGCCAAACCGGGCGCGGACTACCACCTTCAGGTGCAGTTATTTCATGACAATGGCCTGGGCAAAGTCTACACCGCTGCAGTCTTACCTGGAACCGAGATGAAGCTTGATGGATGGATTACCAATGAAAGCCTGGCCATTGCGGATGTGCCGCCGGTGACGTCGAGGTGCACACTTTTTCTTCTGGAAAAGATGCCTGAAGACGAAAACGCGAGCCTGGTCGCCCGATTGGAGAGCATTCCCGTCGGCGGAATGCCGCCCGGCCAGTAATCACTAGTTCGAAACAGAGGCTGACCATGCTGCGCATCCAATGCGAATGCGGCAAGATCCTCAAAGTGGGCGACGCCTTGCTGGGCAAGAGAGTCAAATGCCCAGCCTGCGGCGCAAGCCAATTGGTTCAGGGCCCAGCGCCCCAGGCCGACGCCAAGGCTCCCGTTGAGGAGGGCATTGCGCCCGCGCCGCCGCCAATGAGGAAGGCGGCAGCTGCTTCCGTGGCGCCCAAACCGCCGTCAAAGCCGCGCCAGGCCGCGGACGACGATTTTGACGGCGCCGCGCATAAGAAGAGGTCCCAAGAAAGCTGACAAAACCCGGTTTTGGCTGCTCGTCGGCGGCGGATCGGCGGCTGTTTTGCTGCTGGTGGTCAGCGGCGGCGTGTTGTGGTTTTTGTTGTCCCGTGGGGAACCGGTTGCCGAGAACAAAACTGCCAAGAAAACGCTGGTCCAGCCCAAGGAGAAGACCCACGCCATCAAGCTTTTCGTAGCCCCCAAGAACGGTGACCGACGCGAGGTAAAGGTGGTGGAAGAGATCAAAGGCGGGGTTACTCTTATCGACGCGGTGAATCCTTCGCCCGAATTCCTCGCCGATTTGGCCAAGGGCGTTCTTGATGTAACCTGCACCATTAACGCTGTGGTGAAAACCCTGGAAACAGATGCGCGAGGCATGGAGTCCGCGGTGGAATTGACAATCCTCCAGGCGGAAATGGTTTCAAAGGTCAAGAATGAAAAGTTCCCTGATGTTCCACCCGTGCCGGCCGGCACGGTCGTTATTGGCAAGCGCGATAAAAAAGGAAAGTTGTCATGGTCCAGTCCCAACGGCGAGCCGCTGCCTGCCCTTGGAATTATGGATTTGAGCGATGTGCTTGCTGATGACTACATCGGCTGGCCTGATTGCGATTCCGACGCTGTGGTTGGCGCTTCGGAATTGCAACCTGTCGGCGGAGCCTGGCAGTTGCGCAAGGCCACCGAGGTCGGCAATCACATCAAGAGCAATGGTTTTATGGGTGGTGTGCCCGGCCTGGTTTCTTCAAACACCACCGGCACCGCCAAGCTCGTCAAGGTGTCCTCCGACGGGAGTGACGATTGGCAGGACATCGAGATTGGAGTCAAGTCGTCGATGCAGCAAGAAGGCAAATCCACGACCGTTCAATTCCAGTGGAATGTGCGCGTGCCTGGCGACGGTTCCACGGGACCTGTGAAAAAGACGTGCAAGGCGAAGTTCGACACCATTTCACCGCTGTCCCCAAAATTGGCCTCGAACATGGGGTCCTCCGCAAAACTGAAAGAATCACTCGCCGCGACGATTACCCAGGAGATCAAATACGGGCTGCCCCCCGGTCCATCCTCGCCGCCGGCCCCAGTAACGGCCAAGCCGCGGGTGCTGCTCGACGAGTTCAAGGTGGCATGGGTCGACGGCAAAGCGGTTTTGAACGTTGCCGGCAAGTATTCGTTCAAAGACGGCTTCCAGCCCAAGCCGGGCGCCGATTACCTCCTTCTTGTGTCGTTTCGCTATGAAAACGCCGCATCGAAGGCCTATATCGCCCAGGCCATTGCTGGCCCCGAGTTGAAGCCCGATGGGCAGTTTACCAATCCCAGCTTGGCCATCGCCAACGTGCCGCCGATGCCGTCGAAATGCGACCTCTTCCTCATGGAAAAAATAGTGGGAAGCGACAGCCAAACGGCAATTGCCCAGCTGCAAGGCATTCCGGTCAGCGGAGTGCCTCCTAGCGCTACTCCCGCCCCGACAGGTCCTGTAAAATCGGCCGTGGAGCTCACCAACGGTTCCGTGCAGCAGGTCGGCAATAAAGTCCGCGTCACGGTGGACTACCGATTTACCGCCGGCAAACCGGACCCGAAAAAAACTTATCGGCTACAGGTTAGCGTCGAAAGCGGTAAGGCGACCAAGACGCAGATTGAAGCGTACAACGTCAAGGGCGACAAGTTTGACTTCAAGGCCACGCTGGTTTCGAAGGACCTCGCGGCGGCGGTCAGCGCCGGCAAAAAATTCGAGATGTGGATAACCGAAGACGGCAGCACCGATCCCCAAAGTAATGCAATCTCCGACAAGTTCACAGGCAAGGTGACGGTGAGTCTTGCCGACGTGATGCCGACAAAGGTTCAGTTTCAAGTCGCCGCCGCGGCCACGAAAATCAAGGGACAAAAGGGGCAGCCGCAGGTGGTTAACATTCAGGTTCAGTGGGCCCTCAAGACGGGTCAGCTCAATCCCCAGGCGACTTACACGTGTGTCATGGTTGCCAATGGCAACGCCGTGCCGTTGACGGGGCCGGCGAACCCGTTCCAGGCCACTGGCACGTTCAGTCAAGCCATCCCCTATAGCGGGCCGACGACATATCAGTTCTATGTCATCGAACAAGTGACCGGCCAGACGGCCACCACGGTGTCGAACGTGCAAAATGCCAATGTCAAGTAGGGGGATTTGGCTCACGCGCAAAAACGATCTGCGTGAATCAGCCAATCCGCAGAAGAGTATGAGTAGGATGATGATTAAGAGTAGGAAGAGGATTAAGAGCAAGATTACGAGTAAGATTAGGACCAATACCGAATTATACTCGTAATCTTCATCGTAATCGTAATCCTCTTCCTACTCTTAATCATCATCCTAATCTTTCTCTCCTGTCTTGCCCCGGCGCTAATCAATCCACCGCTTTGTCAAATCCCCATAAGCGTCAATGCGCCGATCGCGCAGGAATGGCCAGTGCCGGCGAATCTCGTCCTGTTTCGCCGGATCGCATTTGACCAGCAGCAATTGCTCATCCATGTGCGAGCCCTTGGCCATCAGGCCGCCAAACGGATCGCTGACGAACGACGCGCCCCAGAACTCGAGGCCGCCCTCGGCAGGTCCTTCATGGCCGACGCGATTGACGGTAGCCACAAAGACGCCGTTGGCGATGGCGTGTGAGCGCTGGATCAGCTCCCAGGCCTGATGCTGGGCAGCGCCAAATTCCGCCTTCTCACGTGGATGCCAGCCGATGGCCGTCGGGTAAAAGAGAACCTGGGCGCCGGCCAGCGCGGTCAAGCGCGCGGCTTCGGGAAACCATTGATCCCAGCAGATCAGCACGCCAATGCGGCCAAAGCGTGTGTCAAACGTCCGAAAGCCCGTGTCGCCGGGCGTGAAGTAGTATTTCTCGAAGTAGAGTGGATCGTCGGGGATGTGCATTTTGCGGTAGATGCCGAGAAGCTGACCGTCGGCGTCGATAACAGCCGCGGTGTTGTGATGGACTCCCACGCCGCGGCGCTCGAACAGGGAGGCCACGACGACGACTTCGCAAGCCCTGGCGACTTCCGCGAGCCTGGCGGTAGTCGGGCCGGGGATCGGCTCGGCGAGATCGAAATTCGCGGGGTCCTGGCGTTGGCAGAAGTAAGGGCCGCGAAACAGCTCCGGAAGGCAGACGATTTGCGCCGGCCGCGGCGGCCTCGCGGATGCGCGCGATCGCCGTTTCCAGATTGGCTTCGGGCTGCAGGTGGCAACGCATTTGCACCAGCGCCACGGTAAAGGGATTTGCCAAAGACGCTCCTTGGTAGGTCCCGCTTGCCGAGCGGGACCTGAACTTTCCGCGACTCAGGTCCCGCTCGGCAAGCGGGACCTACTGGCAAGCGGGACCTGAACTTTCCGCGACTCAGGTCCCGCTCGGCAAGCGGGACCTACTGACAAGCGGGACCTGAACTTTCCGCGACTCAGGTCCCGCTCGGCAAGCGGGACCTACTGGCAAGCGGGACCTACTGGCAAGCGGGACCTACTGGCAAGCGGGACCTACTGACAAGCGGGACCTACTGACAAGCGGGACCTACTGACAAGCGGGACCAACTTACAAGCCTGACCTACATCACTTCCCGATGCAAAATCGGCTGAAGATCCGGTCCAGCAGATCATCGGTATATACGGCGCCGACCATCATGCCAAGCTCGTCGAGAGCTTCACGCAATGCCACCGCCAACAATTCCGGCGGATCGCCATGCAATGCGTAACCGTGGGCGTTGCGAAGCTGCAACAAGCAAGCATCGACATGGTGATGGCAACGGCTGAGGCTGGGGGCCAGCGCCGGCCGGGCGTGGGCGCGTGCTTTGTCTGCAATCAGGATTCGCAATGCCGGCACGCCCGCTTGACTGACGGCGCTGACGGCTAACCAACCCGGCTCTGGATCGACAAGATCACACTTCGTGGCCAAGCCGACAACCGGCACCTCCTTGCTTTCCAGAAGATCGCGCTCCTCTGCGGTTGCCTGGCCTCCCTCTACACACAGCAGGACCAAATCGGCTTCCTTGGCCTGTTGCTTTGCTAGCTTATGGGCCTGCCCTTCGATGCCGTTGACGCCCGGCCGCCAGCCCGCAGTGTCGACAAGTTCAACGGGAACGCCGCCGAGTTCAATCCGGCTTATCAAATAGTCGCGCGTGGTGCCGGCCTCCGGGCTGACCAGGGCGGCGCTGCTGCCTGAGAGCAAATTGAAAAGGCTGCTTTTGCCCGCATTGGGCCGGCCCGCCAGGACCACGCGAAACGGCCTGCCGCCGACCGCCCGTTGGTTGATCTGCCGGCGCACCAGTGTCACCAGGGCCAGCCCCTTGGTCAAACGCCGCAGCAGCTCGCCGTGCTCCACGAAATGAATGTCTTCATCGGAAAAATCGAGGGCCGCCTCGACGTCGGCCAGCAAATTGAGCAAATCCTCACGAAGCTCGTGCAGGGGGCGAGCCAATCCGCCGGCCAGCTGGGTCAGCGCCATTTTCAGCTCATCGCGGCTGCCGGCCTCGATGACGCCCAGGATGGCCTCGGCACGTGTGAGGTCGAGCTTGCCTGCGAGGAAGGCCCGCATCGTGAATTCGCCCGGCTGGGCCGCGCGGCGCCGGCATTGAGGCACTGGGCAATCAGCAGGTCCACCAGCGGCGGACTGGAAATCGTGTGGATTTCCACAACATCCTGCCCGGTGAAGCTGCGCGGTCCGTGCCAAACGTAAAGATCGGCTGGCAGGGCCGACGTCATGCCGGGCAGATGCACTTCACCGCTAAGAAGGCGGCGTGGACCGGCCTCCAGAGCGAAGGGCGGACGAAAAATCTTGTTAACCACCTCCAGAGCGCGGCTGCCGCTGAGGCGCACAATCGCGCGGAGGCCAGGTCCCGCGGCGGACGACAGGGCGACAATGGTGTCCTCAGGGTCGGGGAGCATCGCCTGGTCCGGTTACTTCGAGGAGCGCATCATGCGGCCAAAGGTGTTGGGCACCACGAGCATCAGTCCCAGCACACCGAGAATCGCCAGGTAGACAAAGGGGTTCATCTCGGCAACCACCACGCCATGGACGGCCGTGTCGGTTGCCGTGGTATCGAGGACTTCACCTGCCCCATCGCCCGATGTCCGCACCAGGTTGATGCTGATGTGGCGGGCGGCGCCGTCATTGCCGCGAAGGCTTTTGAATGTGATCGCGTATTCCTTGCGCTGCAACTCAGTGGTCAGCTGCTCGAGAATGAGTTTGAGTTTGTTGATATCGCGGGCGATGTGATACTTGCCGCCGGTCTCCGTTGCCAGGCGGGTCAGGCTTTGCACGTCGATGCCGTCGTCGTGCAGGGCGTTGGACATGTCCTCGAAAATGCGAATCAGATCTTTTTCATTCTTGGCGTGATGGAAGGAGCCGCCGGTTTCCTCGGCTATTCTCCTCATGTCGGGCGTGGCCTGCTTCAGCTCGGACTCACGGCCAAAGGCCAGCATGTAGACGGGAACCTTGGCCTCCTTGGCTCTTTGGATCACATCCTCGGGCCGATGCCGGCTCATGTTGTCGATGCCGTCGGTCATGACCACCACGGCTTTTTGGCCGCGGGGGTTGGCAGCCTCGATGGTGGCAATGGCATCGAAGGCGGCGTCGAGCATGGCCGTCTCGCCCTGGGGCTTCAAATCTTGAATCTTCTTGATGAGTTGAGGCTTGTTGTTGGATAAGTTTCCCGGCGCGGCCACAATGGTCCCGAACGGCAGCACCGTGGTGCGGGCGTGCTCGGGCATGATCTCGACGAACCGCGTCGCCGCCTTGTGCATGGCCAGGATCTTGGGCCGTTTGTCGTAATCGTCCGCCGGCTGCTCCATGCTTTGGCTGTGATCCAGCACCAGCACGCTGTACACTGGCTCGCCCGTGCCCGGCTCGCCGATGCCGATAGTGTGGACTTTCACCGCCGAGGTCTTGGCGAACTTGATGACGTCGGGCAGCTTGACGGTGCTGTTGAGATCGACGCCGTCAGTCATGATGACGACTGCCTTCTCGCGGAATTGCCCCTTGTTTTTCAAGTCGGCCAGCATCTTGATGCCGGTCTGGGCGGCGTCGAGATAGGCCGTGCCGCCGCGCGGCTGCATGCCCTTGATGATACCCAAAAGACGTTTGCGGTCGGCCTGCGGCGCCACTTTTTCACTGGGTTGGATTTCATGGTCGAACAGGATCAAGCCGCAATCGGCCCTGGCCGGCAACCGCTTGACAAACGACTCGGCGGCGATGCGGGCCTGGTCGATGCGTTTTTTGTTTTCCTTGTTGCCCTGGATGTCCTTGGCCATGCTGCCGCTGATGTCGATGGCCAGGACGGCGCTGAGTTCATCGCTGAGCTTGGGCTCGGGCACATCGCAGCGGGCCACTTCGCGGCCGTCTTCCAGAACAATGACCTTGTAGTCCTTGCCGGGCTCATTGGCGGCGTTTCCCTGGCGAACGATATTGAAGCGCACGGTGAAATAGAGGCCCTCCTTGCCGGTCTGGTCTTCCTTGGTGACGCCGGCGTCTGGATCAAACTCCACCTTGAACGGCAATTTGCCAGGCTGCTGGCCAATAGCAGGCAAGGCACCGATGACAAATGCGGCGGCGATCAGCACAAAAAGATGGGTTCGCATGGGGCACTCCCGTGGACTTGTTCGGGCAGTGTTCAGGATAACGGCGCGGCGATGGAAAGGCAAGCTCGGCGTTGTTGGCAACGAGCGGAGAGATTACAATAGGACAACAGACCCCCGGGGAGGCCAACCGCATGTCCACAGTCAAAGAGAATGTCCGGCTGCTTTATCCTGGTCAGCGTTTGACCCGTGACGAGTTCATGCGCCGCTGGGAGGCGATGCCGCGGCTGAAGTTTGCGGAGTTGATTGGAGGAAAAGTCTTCATGCCGTCTCCACTGAGCTACAAACATGGCACAACGGATAAACGGGTTGGAGGATGGCTTTTCGTTTTTTCCGCCTTTACACCAGGGTGTGAAGTAGCCGGCAACGCGACCTGGATGATGCTGGAGGACGCGCCTCAACCCGATGATTCATTACGCATCCTCACCGAATACGGCGGACACTCGCGACTGGAAGGCCTTTACTGCACTGGCGCACGGAGTTGGCGGCCGAGATCAGCCTTTCCAGCAAGAACTACGATCTTCGTGAAAAACTTGAACTCTATCAGGCCGCTGGCGTGGACGAATACCTTGCCGTGCTGTTGAAGGAGCGGGAAGTCCGCTGGCACCGATTAGTCAAAGGCGTGTACAAGGTGATGCGTCCCGCAGCGGACGGCATCCTGCGCTTCAAGGTATTCCCGGGATTGTGGCTGAACCCGACAGCGCTGCTGGATGGCGACAATGCAATGGTCCTGGCCACTCTGCATGAGGGGCTGAAGTCGCCCGAGCATGCGGCCTTTGTCGAGCGCTTGCAGCAACGGCGCGCGGGCAAATGACAAAAAGCGAATAGGTCCTATGAGACCCATATGACCTATTGCTCTGTGGGAATGATCTTCGCTACAGCCTGTGCCTGATCGTCCACAAATCCGCGAAGATCGGTTGAAACAGCGATTTCTTCAAGAACTCCACTCCCAGTGAGCCGCCGGTGCCCTGCTTGCTGCCGATGGTGCGCTCCACAAGCTTGATATGGCGATAGCGCCATTCCTGAAATCCTTCGTCGAAATCGGTCATCAGCTCGAACAAGATCTGCAAGTGAGGCTGATTCTTGTAAAGCCGCAAAATGCCCTCGGCAACGACGTCGTTTGCCTCTGCCGGCAGAGTGGGATCGCGCTGGAGCAGCTCCCGCGGAATGATGACGCCGTGCTGCTGGAGGAATCGGTAAAAGCAATCCACCGCCGACGGCTGCCCGAGCCGGTCGATGAGCCGCTGATACGCCGGCGTTCCAGGCGTCTGAAACTGCAGCATGTGCGGGCGCTTGTAGCCCAGCTGAAATTCGAGCTCGCGGAACTGGCTCGACTGAAAGCCCGAGGCCGTGTCGAGCCGATTGCGAAAGCTGGCGAACGACAGCGGCGTGAGCGTTTCGACCACGTCGATTTGCTCCACCAGCGTCTTCATGATCGTCCGCGTCCGCTTGAACGAGGCAATCGCCTCGAAAAGCCTGCCGGCGCTGAAATCCTCGCGCACCCGGTCAAACTCGTGCAGCAGCAGCTTGAACCACAGCTCATACGTCTGATGCACGACGATGAACAGCATTTCGTCGTGCTCCGGCGGCGTGGACCGCGGCCGCTGCAGATCCAGCAGGGCGTCGAGATGCAGATAACCGGCATAGGTCAAGGGGACAGCGTCGCTCATGGCCGCACCATCTTGTTAGAGCCTGTTGCAAAAAAGGGGACAGTCCCTTTGGCTGGCCTCATTTTGTCGGAGAATGTGCAGCCAGCTAGAGGGACTGTCCCCTTTTTTACAACAGGCTCTACAACAATGATAGATATTCCACTGTAAACGAAGCTCCCGATGTCAACAATCCCCCGACCGCCGGCGATTCACCATTGCACGTCGGAGCCGCTGCGGTTTTTTGGCCGCGCCGCCGAGCTGGCGCAGCTCGATCTGGCCCTGCGCGATTCGTCCGTCAGCGTGGTCGGCCTGGTGGGGCTGGGTGGACAGGGCAAGACGGCCGTCGTTCAGCATTGGCTGCAGCAGTTGCCGGCGAGCGCGGATCGGCCTGACGGTCTGTTCTTTTGGAGTTTCTATCGCGGCAAGGATGCGGACCTGTGTTTGCGCGAGCTGCACGCTTACGCCGAGCAGCTATGCCAGTCGGCGGACGTGGCGGCGAGCTACTGTGTCGATCGCTTGCTGCCGATCCTGCGCCGCGAGCGCTGGGTCATTGTTTTCGACGGGACCGAGGTTGTGCAGCACGAAAGCGGTGCGTGGCTGGGCCGATTCGCGCATCCCGAGCTTGGACGGTTCGTGGAGGAGCTTGCCGGCGAGCCAATGCCGGGCGTGCTGGTGCTGACGACGCGCTTTCCGCTGCCCACGCTGCTAAGTCGGCGCCATGCGCGGTTGATCGACCTGACGGCCCTGGATGCCGCCAGCGCCCGTGGCCTTCTCCGTGGTCTGGGAGTGCGGGGGACCGACGCCGCTCTGGACGAGGCCGCCGCAGCGATGAGCTTGCATGCCAAGGGCGTCGAGCTGCTGGGAACCTGGTTGGTCCAATTCGCCGATGGCGATGCGCTGCGTTATCCGGCGTTGCCCGACGTGACCGACGCTGCTGCCAGCGCGGAGGAACGTGGCGTGGCCCGCGTGTTGGCGGCGTTTCAGGCCGCGCTGCCGGTGGTGACGCGCGACATCCTGGCCCTGGCGACGGCATTTCGGCAGCCGCCGGCGGAAAGACAACTGCTCGATTATCTTGCCAGCGGGCCTGTGAGGTTGCTGCTCACCAAAACGTGGCACCGCGACTACCAACCACTGGATCAGTGCGGCGGCGAATGGCTTGCCCGCCAAGTACAATGGCTCGTGGATTTGCGTCTGCTGGAACGAGTCGGCGCCGCCGGACATCAAGTGATCGACGCTCATCCGCTGGTGCGCCGTGGCTTCGAGAATATGCTTGGCCAGGAGGGACGCCGGCACAGCGCGACGACCCGCGCCGGTTTCTTGCACGGCCGGCCCGATCGCCGTCCTCCGGCAACGCTGGCAGAAACCCGCGAGGAATGCGAGCTTTTTCATGCCTATTGCGACGCCGGCCTCTGGAACGAAGCCGACAGCATCCTGGTGGCACTGGACAATCCAAAGCACCGCTTCCTGGCGCCGGCGTTCGAGCGCGATCTGCTGCTGCGGTTTTTTCCCAGCGGCGATTGGCGGCAGCCACCGCTTTGGACGGGGTTTGGACGCTGGCGAAGCCTGGCGATTTGCCTGGAAATGCTGGGTCAATTCGCCGATGCCCTGGAGGTCTACCGCCCGGCCGACGCGGCTCTGGGGGGCGATGCGCTGATCGCGCTGGGCAAGCTGGAGCCGCTTTTGACGAAAGAGACCATGCCGCAGCCGTGGCAGAATTTGTGGCGAGCTTATCGTGCCCATGCGCTTTGTCTTGCGGGACGCACCAAGGAGGCCGTCGCGCTGGCGCGATCGTTGATACCGATTGACATCTATGAATGGGTTCATGTCTTCGAGTGTCTTCTGCGCGGGGGAGTGGGGACAAGCGGACTACAATAGCATGGTGAATACCGTGCGTTCTAGCGGTGCCGACGACTGGTGTGCGCTCGTGTTGCGGCGCATGAGGACAGACTGGCGACGGCTGTGGGATCCAATGGCAGGTTTAGAGCAGGACTACAAAACCTTGACAGAGGCGTTCGACAGGGCCGGCATGCCGTGGGAGCGGGCGCTGGTTCGGTTGGGGTACACGCGTTGGTTGATAACAAGCGGACGCATGGCGCAGGCCATGGCAGTTAATACTGACGCATTTGACCTTGCGCAGCGCTTCACCATGCCCATTATTGCTGCCGATGCTTCGGACCTGGCTGGCAATGCGGAATTGGCTAAAGCCATGCGGGTTCGCGCTGGATATCGGGGAGCATCACGCCCTTGAAGGACTAGGCGGCATGAAACCTATCCGAGGCCCGTTCACAGACCGTCTCATTTTTTAGGCAACGCAGAGCGTCTGGGGCATTTCCTCCGTTGCAGGTCGGTCACGCGGCCGTCGGCAGCGGTCGGCGGCGACATGCAGCAGATTGTGGGCGAGAATCACGGTGCCGATTTCCGCGCTGACACGCCGCAAGCCGCGGCGGTGGTAACGGCGCATGCCACGGTGTTCCTTCATGTCGGCGAAATTCAATTCCACGGTTCGGCTACGCAATTTGTATAGTTCCTTGGCTTCGTCCGTTCGCATCCGCTCACGCAGCGCGTCGAGCAACTCTTCGTTCTCCATACGACTCACCGTCCGCCCTTTTTCCGGAGTGCGGGTGCAGGCAGCCTGGCGCGGACACGCCTGGCAATGTTCCGGGGGACAGACGTACAGAGACAGTCTGACCGTGTGATCCGCACGCTGCTGTGTTTGTTCCTTGCTAAAGTGTAAGCGGTGGCCCTCGGGACACTGAAATGTTTGCTCCTGCTCCAACCAGGTGAACGCACTCTTGGGAAGTTCGGTGTGCTGGTTACTTTGCGCCTTCTTGTCGTTTTGCACGCTGTAGTCGTTTTCCTGACACGGGCCGTACAAGGTAATGCCAGCCAGGTTGCAGAATTCCAGGTGCCGCATGGACACATAACCCGAATCGACCAGTACTTCTTGCGGTTTGTCGCCCACGTTGTCCACCATCCGTTCGATCATCGGCTCGAGAACGCTGTTGTCGTTGTTCTGGGCCAGCACGTCGTAGCCGAAGATTAGCGGCGAATCGAGATCGCGCAGCAACTGCACGGTGTACAACGGCCGAAACACGTTTTCCTTGTCTCGCGCAACGCGGCCTCCGGATCGGCCGCGCTGACCAGGACTTTGTCGGCCGGCTTGCGTTTCGACGAACGGCGTTGGGCGTTGGCCTCTTGCCGGTGGCACAGCACCTGTGCAGCGTGTTCATAGTGCCGTTTTTGCCGGCGCAGTCCCGTTGGCGTCGCTGCCAGCCAACCCGGCTCAGCGGGGATGGCTTCGCCCCGTTCCACGCCAGCCAAACTCTCGTCGACGATCTCGCGCCGTTTCTGCAAACGCTCGTCGTTGAGGAATTGCCGCCGCGAAGCATGGGCGGCCACGCTCGTGCTATCCAAGGCGACACGTTCTGCCGCGGTCATGTTTTCCTCCACCGCCCATTGCAGGACTTGGGCATTCCATGTTTCCAAAAAAGGCGCCAGGCGATCACGGAAATCGTACAAGCGTGCCCGGGACGGCTCCATGCCAAACAGCAACCAACGCACCGGCTCGTTTTCACGAACATCCTTGGTCCATTGCGCCGGCGAAGGGCGTTTGCTTTGCATCTCGTACAATACCACCTTGAGCCACAAATCCGGGCGCAGGGCATTCTTGCCGACGCCCAGGTACGAATCCCACAATGGGTCCAGGTCCAACCTATCGACGGCGCGGTCCACGAGCCGTGCCAAATGATTGGCGGGTAGATGCCCATCGATTATTTGCCATTCTTCCGATCCCCTCGTCCATGGTGGTGCAGCGAAGCGCTCCAGCTTGCCCGCACGGGTGGTTCCTCCTACCATTGCTCCGGCCTCCTTGCCTGGCGAGTCGCAGAGTGGTTTGTGTTACCCTAACTCTGCATAAAACCCGCCAACGCGGGGAGGCCAATTTTCTTACGCAGTCATCCTGGATCACCCATAAAATGAGACGGTCTGTAAACGGGCCTAGGACATTAGGCATCAGCGAGAAGTGTCGTAGTTTTAATGCTCTTGTTGAGATAAAATCATGGCGTCACCCGCCACTCCATCGGACAATGCCAACAACAAACGGCGATGGAGGATATTCCTCGCCATGAGGCAATCCTCCTTGTGGTTGCCACGGCGGGAACCTGGGCATTGGTATCATTTGGTGGGGGGGAACAGTGGGCCTTGCCAATTACCATTCTCTGGATGTGGCTCGTGATTACCGTGCCGATTTGTTTGTTGTACCTGATCGGACGGCCCGTTGAGATGAATCTCGCCCCCCTTTTCCCCTCTCCAGCCGTGAGGGCTTTCTGGAGAGAACTGAGGTGCAGGCCGGCGATAACCAACGAGGAGTTTTACTCCACCTATTACGCGGGGTCGGGCATTTCGCAGGACATCGTTGCCGGGATCCGCGATTGTTTAGTCAAGTTTGTTGATCCGGAAGTAGAAAAGGCGATTCCATCTGACAACCTCCTATGGCTATATGACGAACTGGATTTTGCCGAGTTTTTCGACGACGTGGGCCGCCCTTTCGGCGTGCGGTTTACTTCGAAAGACTACCCAAGCATTACAGGGACATTGGACAACATGATCCGCATTACCCACAGCAAAGTGCGGCAGAGGGGTACGCCTTAGAAGCGACGTGTCCAACAGCTTCATCTTAGAGGACCGCATGCTTGGTGCGTCATTCAATCTCCAGGGCCATCGCGGGGCGAGAGGGCTCCGGCCGGAAAACACGCTGCCGTCATTCGAGACCGCGCTGGACGCCGGCGTGAGCTCCATTGAGACCGATTTGCATTTGAGCTGCGATGGGCAGGTTGTCGTAAGCCATGACCCCACCATTGGCCCTCGGCTGTGCCAGCTGGTTCCGGGATACACCGGGGCCGAGCCCGTGTCCCGGCCCTTGCTTAGCCAATTGACCGTGGCTCAGCTTCGATGCTACCAGGCCGATGGCAATCCCGATCCGGCCCGGTTTCCCACGCAGGACAATACGTCAACGCCCGTGGCAACGGCATTTTCTCAGCAACGCGGCGTAAACGTCTATGGCCTGCCGACGCTCGACGAGTTGTTCGAGTTCGTCGCAGCTTACGCGGGGCCCCTCGGCCAGCACGCGGACAAATCCCCCGATCCACTGGCCAAGGCGGCGCGAACCGTCTTTGACCTGGAGCTGAAACGCGTGCCAGGCCGTCCCGAACTGATAGGCGATGGCTTCGACGGCCAGTCGGCCGGGTTGTTGGAGGAGCGCGTGCTGGAAGCCATTCATCGGCACGCCGTTTTGGACCGAACTATCATCCGCAGTTTCGACCATCGCAGCGTGAAGGCGATCAAACAACGCGAGCCGCGTTTACGCACTGCCGTGCTGGTCGCCGGCACGGCGCCGGTCGCCCCGGAAGAACTGGCCGCCCGGGCAGGTGCGTCTATCTACTGCCCAGAATATCATTTTGTGGACCATGCCCAGGTGTTGAGGTTGCACGCGGCCGGCATCGCGGTGCTGCCGTGGACGGTCAACGACCCAGCAGATTGGCAGCGGCTGCTGGCGTGGGGCGTTGATGGAATAACGACCGATTTCCCTGATCGCCTTGCCGCCGTGCTCCGCGAAAATGCGATTCCGTTTTGAGACGTTGTACAATAACTCCATGATTAGATCCGCCACTGCTGACGATGTGCCGACCATTGCCCGCCAAATCCGCGCCCTGGCGGAGTACGAACGGCTTCCTCACGCCGTCATTCTCGACGAGGCGCTGCTGCGCGAACACCTGTTCGGACAAAGGCCGTATGCCGAGGCGCTGATGGCGGAGGACGACGGCCAACCCGTCGGGTTCGCCTTGTTCTTTCACAATTACTCCACGTTTCGAGGCCGGCCTGGCCTTTACCTCGAAGACCTGTTCGTCGAGCCGGCATTCCGCGGCAAGGGGTATGGCAAGGCGTTGCTCCTGGAGTTGGCGCGCTTGGCCGTCGAGCGCGGTTGCCATCGCGTGGAATGGTCGGTGCTGAACTGGAACGAGCCCGCCATCGGCTTTTACAAGAAGCTCGGCGCCATACCCATGAACGAATGGACGGTATTTCGGCTGACCGACGATGCGCTCCAACGCGCCGCGGCCGCCGCCACGGAGAGCGCCCATGAATAACACCAAATTTGGCCTGCCGCTGGTGGCGTCCGAACCGGCGCAAGGGCCGTCCTGGGAGGGTTGGACTCCCGCCGGACCCATCGCTGCCGTTGCCGATCCCGACAGCGCGCCGGAGCCGCTCATTCCGCAGGGCGCTTACAATCCGGAGTCCGCGGAGGCCGTGCTGACATTGCCCCGCATCGGCGAGCATGTCCCAGCACACAAAGCGGAATTGCTCGCTCCCGCCGGCGGCCCGGAAGCCGGCTACGCGGCATTTCACTATGGTGCCGACGCGATCTACCTCGGTTTGAAAAAATTCTCCGCACGTGCCGAGGCCGAGAACTTCACGTTGGACGAGGTCGACGAGATCACCGCCTACGCTCATTCGCTGACGCCAAAACGGCGCGTGTTTGTCACCGTCAACACCGTCATCCGCCAGGACGAGCTCGATGAACTGATCGAGTCGATGGCGACGCTCGACGAGATCGGGATTGACGCCATCATTTTGCAGGATCTTGGCGTTTATCGGCTGATTCGCCGCCATTTTCCGCGCCTTGAGCCGCATGCCAGCACGCAGCTTGCCGTCCACAACCGCGCCGGCGCGGAGGCGCTGCGCGAACTCGGTTTTCGCCGCGTGGTGCTGGCACGGGAGCTGACCTTCGAGGAAGTGAGCGACATCACCTCGGCAGCCGGCATCGAAACGGAAGTCTTCATTCACGGTGCACTCTGCTATTCCTACAGCGGCCTGTGCCTGTTCTCGGCGCAAACGCTCGGCCGCAGCGGCAATCGCGGCAAATGCGCCTATTCCTGCCGCGATTCCTTCGACGTAAGCGGCGCCCCGACGGAGCTGCGCGACGGCAGCCCGGTCAAGCGCGATCCGGGTGCGGGTTTTCCGTTTTCCATGAAAGACCTGGCCCTGCCCGACCACTTGCCCGCCTTGCAAGCGGCCGGCGTGTCGTGCTTCAAAATCGAGGGACGAAAAAAGAGCCCGCTTTACGTCGCCACCACCACTGACTACTACCGCAAACTGATCGACGGCCAGATGCCGGCGGAGGATCGCCCCGAGCACGAGGCGACCATGCAAACGGTGTTCAGCCGGCCCTGGACTCGGCTGTTCATGCAATCGCACAAGGACAAGGAAGTGGCCGACCGCGACACCGTCGGCCATCGCGGCACGGAGATTGGCCGCGTCGAGGCGGTCAGCGGCGGAATGGACCCGCGGCTGCGTTTTCGGACGGCTCGCGCCCTGCAGCGGCACGACGGTCTGCAGGTCGATTTGCCGGCGCTTGGCAAACCGTTCGGCTTTGCCGTGGATCAGCTGTGGGCGGTCGAGACTGGTCGAAATGGACAAAAGCGTGAGGTTTTCGAAGCCGACGCGGCCACAGTCGTTGAGGTCGGTTTGCCGCGCGATCATCCCGTGCTGCCGATCGGGGCGCCGGTTTATTGCTCGTCGTCGCAAGAGGTGAAGCAGCAGTATCGGCATGATAAACCGAAACCCGGCTTGCACAGGATTCGCCACGACGTGGACGTCGAGTTGGTGCTCACGCCGACCGAGTTGATCGCCGTTGGCCGCATCGACGGCGAGCCGGCCATCGAAAGCCGCTGCACATTGCCTGGGCCGTTCACGCCGGCCAAGGACCCGCAGGCGATGGAAGCCGCCGCGCGAGGCACATTCGAGAAATTGGGCCAAACGCGGCTGGCATTGCGGACATTCCATTTCGCGAATGACGCCGGCCTGTTTGTGCCGGTGTCGCGGTTGAATCAGCTGCGCCGTTCATTGACGACGGCGCTGGAGGCAGCTTTGACGGCGCGGTTGGCAGCGCGAATCCGGCGCATTCAGGCGGAAGAGGCGACGAGACCCGCGGCGGCCCTGACGACGGTTGCCGGTTTCCGTTGGTCGGTGATGGTCGATCGCATCGGCTACCTCGACGCGTTCGACGACGGCGACTTCGCAAATGTCGACGAGGTCGTGGTGGACATCACCCGCGATCATCCAATGCCGTTGCTCGACAACCTCGAAACATTGGCGAACCGTCTCGGCCGCGAGCGCATCCGCCTGGCTTTGCCGCCGCTGACGCGCCGCTGGGAAGACGGTGCCTTGCGCCACAAGATTGAACGTCTGCAATCGGCCGGCTGGCTCAAATGGCAAGCGGCCAATCTCTCGGCCTGGAAGTTTCTCAAAGCATCCCCAGCGGCTCGATCTGGCTGCCGACTGGTCGTTGTACGTCGTCAACCGCCTGGCCGCGGAGCAGCTTTTGAGCCTGGGGATCGGCAGATTCACGCTGTCGCCGGAAGACGGCCTGGCCAACATCCGCAGCCTGCTTGCGGAGTATGGCGCGCGGGCGACGCTGATCGTGCATCAAGACACTCCGCTTTTCCTGGCCGAGTCGTGTGCCTATGCCAACTTGATCGGCGGCTGTCCCGGCAAGGCCAATTGCAAGTTCGAGAGCATGGAGATGGTGTCGACGCACGGCGAAAAGGTGACGGCGCTCGATTACCACTGCCGGACGATCGTGCTGAACCAGGGTCCGTTTTGCTTGTCGACTCGCCTGGCCGATTTGGCGGCAGCCGGAGCGGTGGCGCTGCGAGCTGACTTCATCTATCGCAAATATGAGCCTGGGGAAGTGCGCGATCGATGGCGGCTGGTGCGCGCGGGGAGGCAAGTGCCTGGGGGGCATGCGGCGAATTTTGATCGGGTGTTACAGTAACGCTTTTCTTCCTCGGGCTTGACGTTCATAACCCAAGGCTAAACCGAACTGCGTGCTCGACGTTGACCAGGTGCTTTTCCTCCAACATACCGACCGCCGCCGAGGTAAAACGAGTGTGGTCAAGGGCTTTCAGCTGGTGGCATTGAAGAATTGTGTCGCATGCCAAACCATTTGCATCTGTGGCGGGGACGACAACCTCGTTTTTATAGCGACCTGGTTTGTTTCCGGCCTTGGTGCCCGGCACAACGGTGACTACCAGAGGTTTTGAATTGAGGAAGTCGATGGACAACACCACCACAGGCCTGCGTTTGTCGTCGATCTCCTTGCCGCGCACAGGACCGAGCTCAACAAAGTAAATCTCACCGCGCCGGATTACCTGCATCGGGGCGATCTCCAGAAAAGCAAAGACTAGGGTGGATTACATTAGGGATTTCATTAAGTCGATTCGACCGGTTCCTCGGATTGACCCACGGAATTGGCGTCAATTTTGGAATAGCCTGTCACTTTCGGTAGAAAGGCGTCCGCGGCTGCTTCCTTCAAATCGAGTCCATAGCGCTGCAGCCCATTGATGTCGTGCGCCAAGCCAACCATCGCAAAAGAAAAACTCAGACCGTTATTAATGGCGAACTCGATGAAGGCCTGCGTGTTGCGCAGATACTCGATTTCCTCTTTGGACATGGGGCCGCCCCAACTCTTCCGGATCGCTTCAATACGGTCGGAAACCACGGTATTCTCCTCGTTTTTTGGAGCAAAGAGATCGAGCAACACCTTAAGAAAAAACGCACACCTTACAGCCGAAATGCTAACTGCGCCACCCCGAAAAGTCAAGGCGGCGAAAATCTCGTGCCAGTTTCGGTGTGCCTGGAAGACCAGTTGCGCTAAGGTCTTAATTGTGCTAGTGTCGATCCGCCATGCCTTGAGGGCAACCAAAGGCAGGAATCGGTCTCAGGGATCCTAACCGTTTCTTTCCTCATACTCGTCTTCGCGGCGTTTCTCCTCGAGGCATTCGATAAAATCCCCACGCACGCCGCGGTGCAGCTTGGCGGCAAACGACTCGTCAAGGTTGTTGAAGCGAATCAACTCCACCACATCGCCGAAGTCGCGGTGCCGCCGCGCGGCGAGTTTTAGCTGCACGAGTGTAGCCAGGTTTACGAATTGGATTTTGTCGATCGTCTCATTGACCAGGGCGGGGTCAGGGAAGGCGATAGGTCCCGGCTGGCCGCTGCCGGGATAGCTGCCTGTGACCAGGAAATCCACCGGTTGCTGGTTAGCGTTGTCGACGAACCGCCGTGTCCGGCCGGGCACGTTGCGGTAGTGTTTGGGGGCGAATAGCCGGCGAAATTCGGCGAGGCCGTCTGCCGTGAGCAAGACGTCGACCTCCCTGGTTGTACGCTGATATCGATGGGCATTCACCGCCATGCCGCCCATGATCGCGTAAGGAATGCCCGCTCGCTTCAGGCGCCGAACCAGGCGGCGGAGTGTTTTGTGGACTTCATCCCTGCGGTCGAAGAATCTGCTGATCTCCTTCAAACGACCCAGGAAGTTGATGGATTGTGCGGTCACTGGCGGGTCTCCTCCCTTGTCTACCGTTCAATATACCAGTTCGAAAAGTTTTGTGCCGTGCCCGGGTCGCCGGACACTACATTAGTAGACAGTCACCTTCCGCCCCCAAGAAAGCCGCAATGATTGAGCAGCACGGCACCCTTTTGGACTACCTCCGCCGGTTGGTGGCTCCCGCCGCCTTGCGATCCGCGTCCGACCAGGACCTTCTCGCCGGATTCACCGCCAACCGCGACCAGGCTTGCTTTACCGCCCTGGTCGCCCGGCACGGCCCAATGGTGATGAATGTCTGCCGCCGAGTGCTGGGCAACGCCCAGGCGACCGAGGACGCCTTTCAGGCCACGTTCATGGTGCTGGCCCGCAATGCCGGCTCGGTCCGTCGCGGCAAGTCCCTGCCGGCCTGGTTGTACGGCGTCGCTTACAGGGTGGCGCTGAACGCTCGCCGCGCCGCCAAACGCCGGCCGCCGTGCGAATGCTTGCCTAACGATGCCAAACTGCCCGATTCACGCCCCGACCCGCTGGCGGAGTTGACCGGCCGCGAACTGTTGGCGCTCCTGGAGGAAGAGATTCAAAACCTGCCGGCGGTGTGCCGCATGCCGGTGGCCTTGTGCTGCCTGGACGGCCTGAGCCTACAGGAGGCGGCGCGGCGGTTGGGTCTGAGTGAAGGCGCCGTCAAAGGCCAACTGGAGCGAGGGCGAGTGCGATTGCATGCTCGGCTCGTGCGGAGGGGGTTGACGCTTGCCGCGGTACTGGGCGTCGTGGAAGCGGCGCGGGGATGTCTGTCGGCGGCGCCTGGCAAATTCCTGGTGAGCGCCTCGGTTACGGCGGGAGTTGCCTTTGCAGCAGGTCAAGGAACCCCGATGGCTGGCGTTTCGGCGGAAGTGGTGAATTTGGCGCAACACGCTCTGAAAGCGGCCGCGATGCTCAAGCTGAAACTGGTTCTGGTCGCGGCGTTTGTCGTTTGCGTGACCGCGCTTGGAGCCAGCGACGTGTGGCATCCGATTTCCGTTCTGCAACAAGATGGACCAAAGGATGATGGCCGGAAACTCGCCGTTGCGCTACCGCCCAAGCAACCGAAGGAAAAAAATGAAAAACCGCGTGTGGACCAATTCGGCGATGTGCTGCCGCCGGACGCGCTGGCCCGCCTTGGGACGATGCGGCTGCGACGGGACGATCAGTCAGCGAGCAGCTTGGCTTTCACCCCAGATGGCCTGGCGCTCGTGGCCGCGCGGGCCCGAAACGTTGTGGCGTTCTGGAATCCGACGGACGGCAGGCCGCTCCATGAATTCCGCCATGACAAAGGCGTCAATTTCTTTACTCTTTCCGCCGATGGCAAACTCCTCGTAATGGTGAGCGCCTCGGACATTGCTATCTGGGACGTGATTAATCAAAAGGAACTCCGCAAAGTCAAGTTGATGGAAGTTTGGGCCCTGGGCATCGCGGCAGACAACCAAACAATCGCCTATGTGGGGCGAGACAGGATCATCCGATTGGCGGACGTTGCCACGGGCCAGGTAAAGCGAGAGCTTCCGGGACACAAATCGAATGTCAAAGGCCTCTTCTTTACCCCCAAGGGGGACAAGTTGATTTCCGCTGATCGGCAATCCATCCACGTTTGGGACCTTCCAGGCGGCAAGCACGTTAGCGAAACAACGGTAGGGGCTGCGGACTCCTACGCCCTCTCAGCGGATGGGACTATCCTTGCGTCAGGCGGAAGCCGGATGATCGAAAACAGGGCTCAGCCAGAGCTTGTTTTTTGGGACGTGGCCAGTGGTCAAATGCGCCGGCAGTTGGATGGGCACGATCACTACATCAACGCCATAGCTTTCAGCGCCGACGGCAAAACATTGGCCACGGCTGAAGTCGCAACGATTCATCTTTGGGACATCGGCACGGGTAAGGAACTCCGCAGGATCGAAAACGCAAGTTTTAATGGAAAAGGCCTGGCCTTTTCCCCGGACGGTAAGACACTCTCTTCGACGTGTGGAGGCAACGAATCGGTTGTTCGCTTATGGGATGTTGCAACGGGCAAGCCGCGGCTGGCAGGTGGGCATGATGGGACAATTCAAACCGTCGCCTTCTCACCGGACGGAAAGATGGTGGCCACAGGCACCTGCATAGGCCATGACTATCGTAGCATCCGCGTTTGGGAAAGTGCCACCGGAAAGCTAGTGCGGAAATTTGAAGGGCACACCTTTGGCATTACGAAGGTGCTGTTCAAACCCGACGGCAAGGAACTCCTCTCAGCCAGCACCGATGGCACATTACGGCTGTGGGATGTGACGTCAGGCCGGGAGATTCGGACGTATTCAGTTGGCGGGGGCGCCGAGGTGAGGGGCATGGCCCTCTCGCCCGACTGCAAGAAATTGACCGCGATTATCCTGGGGGCGCACACAGAGACAGCCATGGTGTGGGACGTGGCGACAGGCAAATTAATTGTCAATCGCACCGACCCTGTTAAACCTAATCCCTTTATAGTGCCGTTCTCCGCCGATGGGACAATAACGGCGGCCGACCAAAACGAAACGTTGTTTTTTCTCCGAGAAATCGCCACTGGGAAGGTATTCCTCAAACTGGAAGTGACGAATAGTCATCCGAGAGCGTGGCTGCGGGGAGTCGTTGCGTTTTCGCCCGACGGCACGATCGTGGCAGCGGCGAGCGCACGGGTCGTTCCAAGCGGAACGGGGAGCGACGAGTCGGTGGAGGACACGATTCACTTTTGGGAAATGGCCACCGGCAATCCAATCCGCCAAATCACGGGGATCAAAACCAGGATCGACGCAATTGCTTTTTCTCCTGACGCGCGGACTCTGGCCACAGCCGGGGAGGGTTCTGTCCAGCTTTGGGACGTTGCCACCGGCAAAAAACTGCTCGCCTGTGCGCCACAAGACGTACCCGTTTTCCTGGGCTCCATCGCTTTTTCTCCCGACGGCACCAAACTCGTTGCCGGATACATGGATGCGACCGCGCTAGTTTGGGACCTCACGCCGGGAATCCGCCTGGCGAAGCTGCCGGCAAAGGACCTCACACTCAAGGACGTAGACCAACTCTGCACCGACCTCGCCGCCGACGATGCCGGCAAGGCGCACGAGGCCGCCTGGACGCTGGTCGCCGCGCCTCAGCAGGCCGTGCCGCGTCTTCAAGCTTTGCTCAAGCCCGTCCCAACCCCGGATGCCCCCAAGATCCAGAAATGGATCGCCGACCTGGAAAGCGACAAGTTCCTGGTTCGCGAATCGGCTTCCAGGGAACTGGAAAAAGTCCGCGACCAGATCAAACCGCTGCTCGAAAAGGCATTGGCAGACAAGGTGTCCTTGGAGACCTGCCAACGAATTGAGCGGATTCTGAAAATCGCCGATAATCTGACTCCCGCCACGCTGCAAACCATTAGGGCGATCATGGTTCTTGAGAAAATCGGCTCGCCGGAAGCGCGGCGTGTTCTGCGGCTTTTGGCCCAGGGAGCGGCGGGAGCGCGGGAAACAGAGGAGGCCAAGGCGGCACTGGCACGGCTTGAAAAGCGGATGCCCGGTGCGCCATGAAAACTCGGTCGCGACCTCCTGGGCCTGAAAGGCCCGAACAAAACAGCCCAGGGCAACGCCCTGGGTATTGGTCAAACCGGCGGTCTTGTCGCCCTGAAAGGGCATAACAGATTTCAGGGCCAGCGCTTACTTTGGGTAATCTGGGCAATGGAAGTGGACAAGCCCATCGTTGCATCGTTGCATCGTTGCATCGTTGCAATGCAATGCCGTGCATTGCACTGCAATCCGCTGCATTGCACGTCATTGCAGTGCAATGCAGGCGGGTTAAGGTGGGTGCAATGATGCAATGATGCAATGACCGCCACGGTGGATGGTTGGAGCGACGGCTTCTTGACGGAAGTCCTTGTCCGTTTCACGGTTTAGTGGCAGCTGGCCCTGTAACAGATGTCGGCTCATATTGTTGCGCCCTGACAGGGCTAAGGCATGTTGCGGACCACGTCACCCAGGGCGTTGCCCTGGGCTATGATGTCTGAGCCTTTCAGGCTCAAGAGCGGAACACCCGTGCGCAGACAAGTGCGAACCTGAAAACGGCAAACGAATCACGAAAGCACGAAAGACGAGAATTCAAAAAAACCAGACGGCTTTGAGATCGTTCCTTCCTGCAATTCTTTTTCGTCCTTTCGCTTTTCGTGCTTTCGTGATTGGCATTTCCTCCGCCACAGGCGATAATTGCCTTCAGGTCGATGTTCTATCCCTGGGAGGCTCTCCATCATGCAAAAGCTCAATCGTCGGCATTTCCTGACCACCACCGCCGGGCTCGGCGCCGCCGCTCTCACCGAGGGTCTCACCGCCGCATCCCAACCTCCCGCCGACCGCGTGCGCCTGGCCATCGTCGGCGTCGCCGGCCGCGGCGCCGACAACCTGCGTGGCGTTCGCCCCGATGCCAACATCATCGCCCTGTGCGACGTCGATCAGAATCGCGCCGGCCCCTGCGCAAGGAGTCTCCCAAGGCCGCCTTTCACGACGATTACCGGCGCGTCATCGACATGAAGGAGGTCGAGGCCCTGGTCATCAGCACGCCGGACCACACCCACGCCTGCATCGCCGCCGCGGCCCTGCGCGGGCAAACACGTTTACTGCGAAAAACCGCTCACCCATTCCGTCCACGAAACCCGCACGCTGGTCGACCTGGCGGCCAAGCACAAGCTGGTCACCCAGATGGGCACGCAAATCCACGCTGGCGACAACTATCGCCGGGTCGTCGAGATCATCCAGGCCAACACGCTGGTGCGCCATTCGCCGGGTGCAAGTCTGGTGCAACAACAAGCCGAAGGCCGGCCAGCTAGCCCGGCAAGAAACGACACCGCCGGCGGGGCTCAATTACGACCTCTGGCTGGGGCCGGCGCCTTTCCGCAACTATCACGCCTCGCACCTGCACTTCGACTGGCGCTGGTGGTTCGACTTCGGCGGCGGCGTGCTTGCCGACATGGCCTGTCATTACATGGATTTGCCGCACTGGGCATTGGAGCTGCGCCGGCCCAGCGCCGTCGTCGCCGAGGGGCGCGTCACGCACAAGGGCGACAACACCGTGCCGGACATCATGAAAGTGGACTTCCATTATCCCGCCCGCGAGAAACTGCCGCCGGTTCATCTGACCTGGTATCACGGCGTGGCAGGGCCCGATCTGGCCGGCAAGGTGACCTTCAGGGGTTATACATCCGGCGTCCTCTTCGAAGGCGAAAAGGGCAACCTCGTCGCGGGTTACAACTCGTATCGCCTGTTGCCGGAGGATCGTTTCAAGGGATTTCAGCCGCCCAGGCAGACACTAACCCGATCGGTGGGCCATCACCGCGAGTGGCTACAGGCCATCCGCAACGGCGGCACCACCACGTGCAACTTCGGCTATAGCGGGGCATTGGCCGAGACGGTGCTTTTGGGCAATGTAGCGTATCGGTGCAGGCGCGGTTGGAATGGGACGGGGCGACGGGACGGCTGACGAATAAGGTGCCACAGGCGGAGCAGTATTTGCGCAGGGAGTACAGGAAGGGATGGACACTGTGACGGGGACTGCGAAATGACCTCCAAACCGTTAATCGAAGTTGCGCTGATACTCACCGGCAATGGGTTTGTTCCGGAAGATGTTACGGCATTGATCCAGCTTGCACCTACAAAGACATGGCGTCTTGGTGATCCCATTCAAAGGACCGACTTGAGACGTAAGGATGATGAGTGGGTGTTTGGCCTGCGCCAGCGCGAGACCTTCGACATGAATGGGCTGCTTATGGAGTTGCTTTGTGCAATCGAGCGCCATAATGACAAAATCGCTGAAGCCAGCAAGCAGTATAGTTTGAACGCGGTGATCAGTTTCGGAGTTTACGTGCGCGGCGAGACGCCGGCATCGTGGTTCGCATCGGAGACAATAAGCCGAGTCGCCGCTCTCGGGGCGAGTCTTGACATTGATCTAATCCTGGCTGCATGATGTTATTCAAGTGGTCAACCAGCCAAAAGGAGTGACGCCATGTCAACCGTGACTATTGAAGAAGCAACAGCCAAACTGCAGGAAATCCTCACCAACCTGACACCTGGCGAGCAGGTTTCCATCGTGCAAAATGGAGAGGAAGTCGCCAAATTGACCCGCAGCAGCCGGAATAAATGGCCATGTAAAGCGGGCAGCTATGCGAAGTCAGAGTTTTGGATGGCGCCTGATTTCGATGCACCGCTGGAGGAATTCAAGGAGTACATGGAGTGAAGTTGCTTCTGGACACCCATGCATTCTTGTGGTTCTGTCAAGGAAATGCGGCCTTGAGTGCGACTGCCAAGGCGCTCATCGAAGACCCGAACAACCGCAAGCTCATCAGTGTGGCAAGCTGCTGGGAAATCGCCATCAAAGCGGCGTTGAAAAAACTGACGCTGGGAGAGCCGAGCAGCACTTATATTCCTGCGGCTCTTGCGCGCACTGGTTTTGAACTGCTGCCCATCACCGTGGAGCATGCCACGAAGGTGGAAATCTTGCCGCCGCACCACAAAGATCCATTTGACCGCTTGCTGGTTGCTCAAGCGATGCTCGAGAGTTGCCCCATCGTCAGCGTCGATCCTCAGTTGGCCCCATACGCAATCACCGTGCTTTGGTAAATCATGTTGACAAACACTTTCTGCCACATCCCCGGCGTCAGCGAAAAGACCGAGCAAAAGCTCTGGTCTGCTGGTATCACATCCTGGGATACCGCATGGCCCGAAGCGGGTTTCAAGCTTCCCCGTCGCTGCCGTGAGTCCTGGCCAAGCCACATCCAGGAATCGATCAACCACCACGCCAATCGAAATTCGGCCTATTTCGCCGCCAACCTGCCGGCCAAGCATCAATGGCGGCTTTACCACGACTTCCAGGGTAGCTGCGCCTTTGTGGACATCGAAACCACCGGACTTTCCTGGTGGACCAACACGATCACCACCATCGCGATTTACGACGGCCAAACTATCCGCTGCTATGTGAACGGGGACAATTTGCACGATTTTCCCACGGACGTGATGAAGTACCAGGTGCTGGTGACCTACAACGGCAAGCAGTTCGACATCCCCTTCATCGAGCATTTTTTCAAAATCCGTCTGCCGCAGGCCCACATCGACTTGCGATATCCACTCCACAGCCTCGGCATTAAAGGCGGCCTCAAGGGCTGTGAGCGGCAATTGGGCATGGCCAGGCCGGGGCTGGAAAATGTGGATGGCTTCCTCGCCGTTTTGCTTTGGCGGGAATACCAGCTGCGGAAAAACCGCAAGGCGCTGGAAACGTTGCTGGCGTACAACATCGCGGACACGCTTGCGCTGCACTCGCTGATGGTCCATACCCACAACGCGAAACTGGCGCCCACGCCGTTTGCGGACAGTTACATTTTGCCGCGCCCTACCTTCCCCGAGTCGCCGTTCAAGGCCGACCATGATACTGTGAAAAGTGTGGAAAGGCACATGGTGAGGTGGTGATACAATGAGCGAAACCCTCCAATTCAAAACCGAGCTCAAGCAGCTTCTGCACCTGATCATTCACTCGCTGTATTCGCACAAGGATATCTTCCTTCGCGAGCTCATCAGCAACGCCAGCGATGCCATCGACACCGCGCGTTTTCAAGCGCTGACCAAGCCGGATTTGCTCGAGGGCGAAAGCGCGAGCGACTGGAAAATCAAACTGATCCCCGACGAGCAGCACAACACGCTGACCATCTCCGACAACGGCATCGGCATGTCGCGTGAGTCGATCGTCGAAAACCTCGGCACGATAGCCAAGTCGGGCACGCGCGGTTTTATCGAGGCATTAAAGGCGGCCGACGTCAAGGAGCGGCCGGAGCTGATCGGCCAGTTCGGCGTCGGGTTCTACTCGGCGTTCATGGTCGCCGACAAAGTGACCGTGATCTCGCGCGTGGCCGGCAAACCCGAAGACGGGGTCAAATGGGAATCGGCGGGCGAGGGCGAGTTCACCATCGAAGCCGTGGAAAAGCCGCGGCGCGGGACCGACGTCATCCTCCACCTCCGCGACGATTCCAAGGAATTCCTCAAGAGCTGGCGGCTTCGCCAGATTGTCAAGAAATACTCCGATTTCGTCGAGCATCCCATTGTCATGGATGTCGAAAAGGAGCAGGACGGCAAGAAAACGACGGCGGAGGAAACGCTCAACTCCCGCAAGGCGCTGTGGCTGCGCAACAAGTCGGAAATCACCGCGGAGGAATATAACCAGTTCTACCACCACCTTTCGCACGACACCAAGGACCCTGCCAAAACCATTCATTACAAAGCCGAGGGCCTCATCGAGTTCAAGGCCCTTTTGTATATCCCGGCCCATCGGCCTTACGACTTGATGTTTGCCGACCATCGCAAGGGACTGCATCTGTACATTCAGCGCGTCTTTATCATGGACGATTGCGAGGCCTTGCTGCCGAGCTGGCTGCGGTTCGTGAAGGGTGTCGTCGATTCGCCGGACTTGCCGCTCAATGTGTCGCGGGAGATTCTGCAGCAGAGCGCTCCCCTGGAGAAGATCAAATCAAACCTGGTCAACAAGCTGCTCGGCACGCTGAGCGACATGAAAACGAAGGAGTACGAGGCTTATGTCAGTTTCTTCAAGGAGCTGGGCATCGTGCTCAAGGAAGGCGTCAGCCAGGATTGGGACAATCGCCAGCGGATAGCGGAGCTGCTGCTCTTGCAATCGACGAAGACCAAGCCGGGCGAATTCACGACACTGGACAATTACATCGAGAGCATGCCGGTGTCGCAGAGCGAGATTTATTATTTGATTGGCGAGACGCGCGAGCTGCTCGAGAATTCGCCCTACCTGGAGAGTTTCAAGGCCGCGGGACAGGAGGTGCTGCTGCTCACCGACCCAATCGACGAGTTCATGACCGGGGCGCTGCCGGAGTTCAAGGGGAAGAAGCTCAAGGCGGTTGACAAGGGTGAGTCGCCCGCCGCGGAGGTGGATGTCGGCAAGAAGGAGGCATTCAAGGCACTGCTGGATTTCATGAAGGCAAAGCTTCCCGACGTGAAGGACGTGAGATTATCGAGCCGGCTAAAGGAAAGCGCGGTCTGCCTGGTTGCCGAGGAGGGCGAAATGGGCGCCCACATGGAGCGCTTGATGGCTCGGATGGGCCGCGACAAGGAGTTTGCGGCGGGCAAGAAGATTCTGGAAGTGAACGCCGATCATCAGGCCATCGCGGCGATGAAGGCGCTTTACGAGAGGGACGCGGCAGATGCGCGGCTGGCGGACTATTGCAGGGTGCTTTACGATCAGGCGGTGATCGCCGAGGGGTCCAAGATCATGGACCCGACGGCGTTTGCGCGGAGTGTTAATGAGATGATGGCGAGGGATGCGGCCGATTGATTTACGCGCTTTTCAGCACCACATAAGTCAACCCGCCTTTCGCGGATCGCACCTGCAGCAAGATGCCCTTCTCCAGCGAACCCCGTTCCAATGCTGTGCGAGCTTCCGCCGCGGTGGCCACGGCCTGGTTGTCCACCTTGACGATCAACGTACCCGCCCGCATTTCCGCTTCCGAGGCAAGACCGCCGGCGTCAACCCGCCTTACAACCACTCCGGTCGTTTCTTGCGAGAAGCCAAACTGCTTGGCCAACTGCGGTGTCAGGTCGCCAAGGTCCACGCCGATTTTATCGACCCGCGTCGTTGGCTCTGGGTTGGCGGGCACAGGCGTCGTCACGGGATTGGTCGTTCCAAAGTCCTGCGGCAGTTCTTCGATGGTCGCCGTGAGATTGTGCGTCTTGCCGTCGCGGAACACGGTGACTTCCACAGGTTTTTTCAGCGGCAGGGCGGCAACCTTGTGCTGCAATTGCACGGCGCTCTTGATCGGCGTGTTGCCAAGGGCGGTCAGCACATCGCCGGCTTGGATGCCAGCCTTGGCGGCCGGCGAACCCTCGAACACCTTGGCCACCACGACGCCGGTCTTGTCGGCAACACCCAGCCGGCTCGCCACGTCGGCATCGAGCGGGCCGACCTGGACACCCAGGTAGCCGCGCTGAACCGCGCCGCGCGTCAGCAGCTGATGCATGACATCCTTGGCCATGTTGCTGGCAATGGCCAGGCCCACGCCCTGGGAACCGCCGTTGCTCGATTTGATGGCGGTGTTGACGGCAATGACTTTGCCGTCCAGCGTCACGAGGGGACCGCCGCTGTTGCCGGGGTTGATGGCCGCGTCGGTTTGCACGTAATCCTCGTATTTGTTGACTTGCAGGCTACGGCCCTTGCCGCTGACGATGCCCGCGGTGACCGAGCCGGTCAGGCCGAACGGAGCGCCCACGGCCAGCACGCGGTCGCCGATCTCCGCGGCGGCGCTGTCGCCCATTTCCAGGAATGGAAACGGCGTGCTCGCGGTGATGCGGATCACGGCCAGGTCCGTGCGCGGATCGACCTTGATATCCTTGCTGACGAATTTACGGCCGTCCTCGAGATGGACGACGACCTGGTCGGCTCCGCTGACGACGTGATAGTTGGTCAGGATCACGCCGCTGGCATCGACGAAGAAACCCGAGCCCAGGCCGTGGTGCGGAGCGTCATTGGGAAACTCTTGTTGCGGGATCTGGAATTCATCCATGTGTTTGCGGAATTCCGGCGGGATCGGCAGGTCGTCGAACCGCGGCTTCTGTTTGGACCTGGCGACTGGCCTGGACGTCGTTTCCAGGCTCACTACCGCGGGCAAGACTCTCTTGACGACATCGCGGTAGGACGACAATTCTTTCGGCACGGCCACCGAAACGGGCGGTTGGCCTCGAAGGTGGGGCGCTATAAACAACGCACCAACCAGACCTCCGACGACCAGGCAGACTACGCTAAGCAACACACGGCGCATGGAAAATGCCTCCAAAATAAGGATGATGAGGGTCTCTGTAGTCTTGGAAGCCGGAGTTGAGGTGGGGACGGCAACGACTGACGGGATGTAGATCAATACAAGCAGACAAGAACGCGAACATGACACATCCGCGGCCAAATATCACCCGGTGTGGGAGGTATTTGCCGCACTCCCCGGCTTTTTGACTCTCTAATTAACTATACCGCGGGAGTCAAGTAGGTCCCGCCTGCCGGGCGGGACCTTTCATAGCAGACTTGTGCAAATTCCCGTTTGCATTTCGGTTTGGCCATGGCTTCAGGTCCCGCCCGGCAGGCGGGACCTACTTGCGGGACCTACTTGCGGGACCTACTTGCGGGACCTACTGTTCACAAATGATGCCTGCCATTTCCAGAACTGTCTCGTTGATCTGCGATGCCCAGATCTGGTAGCCCTTGGCGTTGGGGTGCAGGAAGTCGGGCATGATGTCCTTGGGGAGGGTGCCGTCAGCCTTCAGGAAGCTGGCGCCGATGTCCATGTACTTGACGGTTTTGCCGCCGTCGTCGAGCTTGGCGATGATCTTGTTGATGGCGGCGATTTTTTCCCGCCTTGGAGTCCCGGGCTTCTCGTCGCGCGGAAAGACAGCCAGCAACAGCACCTTGCTTTCCTTGGACTTGTCATGGATGGTTTTGACGATCGCCTTGATGCCGTCGGCGATTTGCTCGGCGGTGAGCTTGCCGTTGGTGTTGTTGGTGCCGATCATCAGGACGACCAGCTTGGGCTTGATGCCGTCAAGCTCGCCGTTTTGCAAGCGCCACAAAACCTCTTCGGTCTTGTCGCCGCCGATGCCGAAGTTCTCGGCTTTGAACTGCGCGAAGAACTGGTCCCAGGTGGCCTTGCCCTCTTTGCCGCGCCAGCCGTCGGTGATCGAGTCGCCCTGAAACAGGATATTGCAGTCGCCTTTTTTGGCGATGGCGACGAAACCGTCGTGGCGTTTCATCCAGTTCGCGTCCGGTTTGCCGTCCTTGCCTTTCCGGGGCGTCGGCGTGGCCGCCGGGTTGGGATCGCCGGCGCTTTGGCCCTTGGCTTCCATCAAGATCACGCCGCTGGAGAGGCCGGCGACGAGCAATAACCCGCACAGCTTGGATCGGTTCGACATGCAATCACCTCGAGCGGCCAGGCCGCAATGGAAAGAAACAGCACCGCAATGCGCATATAACGAGGCCAACCTCGTGGCGCCTGCTTGATGGTTAAAATTCTACGCCAGAATGCGCGGCTGTCCACCAGGCCAGTGTTGGCAATGGTTCAATCACCTATGATAATCTCAACTTACAACCCCAAAGGAGTGCCGCCGATGTTTGCGTTACGCATAAGCATGCCGCTGCTGATCGCCATGGTGTTCGTCGTGCTGACGGCCTGGTCCGCCATGTCCGGTCAACCCAACGCCAACGCTCGGGCCCGCGCCGTGGTCGAAGCCTTCACCAAGAAAATCCGGCCTTTGGACATCGCCGCCAACTATGCCTGGTGGAACGCCAACATCACCGGCAAGGACGAGCATTTTCAGGCCAAGGAAGAGGCCCAAAACCGCATCGATGCCGTCCTCTCCGATCCCAAGGACTTTGCCGAGGTCAAGGCCATCAAGGAAGCCGGCAAGATCGACGACAAAATCCTGAGCCGGGCCATCGACATGATCTACCTCGCCTACCTGGAAAAGCAGGTCGACCCGGAGCTGCTCAAGAAAATGACCGCCCTGGCCAACGCCGTCGAGAAAAAATTCAGCAACTTCCGGGCCACGCTCGACGGCAAGGAGATGGACGACAAGGCAGTGCGTCATGTCCTCAAAACGTCCGGTTCGTCGGCGCAACGCCAGGCGGTTTATGAGGCCAGCAAGGAAGTGGGCAAGGTGGTCGAGCCGGAGCTGCTCCAGCTTGTCAAACTCCGCAACGAAGCGGCCCGGAAGCTCAAGTTCAAGAATTACCACGAGCTTCAGCTCTACCTCAACGAGCAAGACGGCAAGGAGCTGATCGCGCTTTTCGACAAGCTCGACGACCTGACACGCGAGCCGTTCAAGGCCGCGAAGGCCGAGATCGACGCCAAGCTGGCCCTGGCCTGCGGCATCAAGCCCGCGGACCTCATGCCCTGGCATTACCATGATCCGTTCTTCCAGGAAGCGCCCAACGTCTTCTCCGCCAACCTCGATGCCATTTATGCCAACCAGGACCTGGTCCGTCTTTGCCGGGAATTCTACCGGGGCATCGATCTGCCGATCGACCGCGTCATCGAGAAAACCGGCGACTTCGCTCCGCACAAGGGGAAGAACCCGCACGCCTTCTGCATCGACCTGACCCGCGACGGCAGCGACGTTCGCGTCCTGGCCAACGTTGCCCAGGACGAATACTGGATGGCGACGCTGCTGCACGAATTCGGCCATTCCGTCTACAGCAGCATCAACATCCCGGAAAAACTGCCCTATGTGCTGCGCATGGAATCGCACATCCTGACTACCGAGGGCGTGGCCATGATGTTCGAAAGGCTGTCGAAACAACGGGCCTGGCTCGAAAAAATGGGCGTCAAGGTCGATGATCCCAAGAGCTTCGACGAAACGGCTTCGAAGATTCTGCGGGCACCGGCTGCTCATCTTCTCGCGCTGGTGCCAGGTGATGCTGCGCTTCGAGAAGAGCATGTACGAGAATCCCGACCAGGATCTCAACAAGCTATGGTGGGACATGGTCGAGAAGCTATCAGCTGCTGCTGCGGCCGCCGGGACGCAGCGCCCCGGACTACGGCAGCAAGATCCACATCGTCAGCGCCCCGGTCTATTACCACAATTACATGCTAGGCGAGATGTTCGCCTCGCAACTTCACCATGCCATTGCGAGGGAAGTCTACGCGGGAGCGCGATCCTTCATCGGTCGTTTATGCCGGCAACAAGGAAGTGGGTAAGTTCATGCGTCAGCGCGTTTTTGAGCCGGGCCGCACGGTGACGTGGAACGGCTTGACGCGCGGGGCGACCGGGGCGGAGTTGAGCCCCGAAGCGTTCGCCAAGGACTTTCAGGGAAAATAAATCCGTTGCGAAAGAAAAACCACGGATTTCACGGATAACACAGATAGTTTTTATTATCCGTGTCATCCGTGAAATCCGTGGTTTCTTTCGTTTTTTGACAAACCGCGGCGTGCGCCGTTTAGTCGCCTTTCTTCTTTCCGAAGCCGCCCTTCAGTTCGAACGGCTCGCCGATCATCTTTGACCACGCTGACTTTTGGTCCGCGGTCAGCACGCCCATCACGGTGTCCGTGGCGGTTTTCTGAAGTTCCTGCATCTTCTCGAAATCGAAGCCGCCCCCTTGCAGCAGTTCGTTGAGCTCCTTGGTCTGAGTGTCGATGGCATCCTTGATTTTCTTGGCCTGATCGTCGGTGATTTTCAGGTCTTTCTTGACATCGGGCTCGAGGTAGACGGGGTTGCCCCGGGTTTGCAGATACATTTCCTTCAGCCGTTTGAGCTGCTTGGCGTCGAGCACCTCGGCCAGGGCCTTGAGCGCGGCCGCTGGCAGCTTGGCCAGCTGCTCGTCGGTGATTTTGAGCTCGCCTTTGACCTGGCCGTTTTGGATCAGGCTAAAGTAATCGTTGCCTTTCTTGCCGAAGCCGGCGCCCGGCTGGAAAGGCGGTTGGCCTTCCACCATGGACGCGGCAAATGCCGCCGCCGTCAGGGCCATGACTACGAACATTCTGCTTAGCGCACGCATCCTACAACTCCTTAAATGGGTAATGGGGCATGGTTCAAAAAGGGGTCAGGCACCGTTGCCGGAACGGCCCGGAGGGTGCTTCGCACAACGGTGCCTGACCCCTTTTTGAACCATCATTTCTTGAACATCTCATGCTTGCGATCGCCCCGTGACAAAATGTATGCCAGCAGGTCGAGGATTTCATCCTCGCGAAAAGTGTCGAGCAAACCGGCCGGCATCGCGGACACCTGGGAGGGCACGACCGTCTCCACATTTTTGGCGCTGACGGTGGTCAATTTGGCAGGCGCAAGCATGTCGGTCATCACCGACATGTTGTCGTCGTGAAGATTGACGACCCTGCCAACCACCACCTTGCCGTCCTTGAGGGTGAAGACACTTGAAGCATACTGGTCGCTAATGGTCTTGCTCGGCTCGATGATTTTATCGAGCAAATCGCGGACGCTAAGGCGGCCAGAGGCGGCGGTGAGATCCGGCGCTCGAGCGCCGCCTTCGTTGCCGAAGCGGTGGCAGGAGAAACACTTGGCCTCGCCGAACAGCAGCCGGCCCTGGTCGAAATTGCGCTTAACAAGGCCCTTCTCGACCACCGGCGCCAATTCGTCGAGCTTCCAATTCTTGACGACCGGCCGCGGCTTGGACACAGCCTCGGGGAGCACCGCCGCGGTCGCCAGGAACTCTTCCACCAGGTCCGCCAAATCCGGGGCGGTCAAGGTTGCCATCGCGGCTTTCTTGATTTCGCCGATGTATTGCTGGAATCTCTGGCCGCCTTTGTAATTGGCGGCTTTCGGGAACCAATCGAAATACATCTTTCGCTGTTTTGCCGTCCAACCGGTTTTCAAATTGCGGAGGGTCTTGGCATACTCCATCTGCTCCTCTTGCGAGGGTGCCTTGGCCATCAGTTTTAGCGCTTTGCCGGCCACCCCATTGGCTTCGAGGTAAACCAATAACTGGCACAAATCGGCATTCACCTCGTAGGTCTTGGTCGGAAAAACCGCGTCGAAACGGGTGATCAGGCGTTGGCGTGCCGGGTCGTCCGGCTTGCCCATGCGGCTAAACAGCACGGTGTAAATCCGCAGCAGATCGCTCCGCTGCGAGTCAGAAAGTTTTTCCCAGTCAAGCCGCTCTAGCGCTGCCAGGACTGATCCCTTGATGTCCACGTTGGGCGGCGGGTCCTGGTGCCGGCCCGAGCCAATGCCAGCAAGGCATTGAGTGCCGCGACCTGATTTGTTTCCTTCAGGGCAAGTTGAATCCACTCCGAAGGCGGCTGGTGTTCGATGGCAACGCGGGCTGCAAACCTGATAAAGCGGTCTTCGTGGCCAAGGAAAGGCCAGGCGGTTGCAACGGCATTGGGGTTGAGTTTGCCGTGGAACGCCTCCAATTTGTGCCGCAGTGCACGTGCCTCGGAACCGGCTAAATCGCCTTTGGAAAGAGCCGTGGATTCCTTGCCGGTGTAGGCGACCCGGTAGAGGGCGGACTGCGTGTTTCGCCCGCCCACCGCGAAATAAAGCTCGCCATCCTTGGGATTGACCACGATATCCGTCAGCGCCAGCGGGGCGCCGGTGGCAAACTCCTCAATCTGAGCCTTGTAGGCGCTGCCGTCGGGGGTCAAATGCATGGCAAAGAGCCGGCCATAGCTCCAATCGCAGAGATACAACGCTTCCTGATATTTGGCGGGAAACTTGGCGCCGTAGCCGAAACAGATGCCCGTGGGCGAGCCTGGACCCACGTCGAAGATGGCCGGCAGGGTGTCTGGAAAGCGCGGCGGAGAATTGTTGGAGCCGTTGCGGAAGCCGAAATCGCTGCCGCTGGTCGCCAGGCAAACGCGCGTGGGCCGATACCAGGGCGTGTTCATGTCCCATTCCATGTCGGAATCGAAGGTGAACAGGTCGCCGTGGCGATTGAAGGCGATGTCGTAATGATTGCGATAGCCGGCGCTGACCAGCGTCCAGTCTTTGCCGTCGGGACTGACCTGATATGTGCAGCCGGCGGGCGGGACCACGGCGCTGAAGCTGGCGATAAACGGAAAGACGCGGTCTTCGCCCCAAATCTTGGGAAGGAGCGACCCCGCCAGCGGACTGGTCAACTTGGTGTCGTTGCCGCAGCAGACATAGAGGGACTTGCCGTCCGGCGCCAGAATGATGGCGTGCGGGCCGTGTTCGCCGCCGCCGTTGAGCACGCGCAGCTGCTCGACCTTATCCAGCTCGCCGCCGGGCTTCGAGGGCGTGACGCGGTAAAGTCCATTGGGCCGTTTGCCTTTGCCGCCGCCGTTGACCATTACATACAAACTGTCGAAGGCGTACAAGAGCCCCTGGGCGCTGCTGATGTCGGCCGGCAGTTTCTCGACCTTGGTGTCGGACGGCTTGCCGTCGACGGCGGGCGGCGTGACGCGAAACAGGCCGGCGTTGCCCTGGTCCGACACGATCAGCCGGCCTTGCGGATCGACGCACATGCTGACCCACGAGCCCTGGCTTTCGCGCGGCACGGTGTAGATCAGCTCGACTTTGAAATCCTTGGCGATCTTGATTCGTTCCGCGGGCAGCGCTTTGCCGGCGCCGCCCTTGGGTTGCAAAGCCGGCACCGCGGGGCCGCTGAGCCACAGTGTGCACAGGGCCGCCAGCGCGAAGCCAGGCAACATGGTACGCATCGCATTTCTCCCCTGGCACCGGACGCCGGCAAAGGGCCGCCGCCACCAATGGTGCCAAGACTAGGTGAGGGACAAGGTACGAAGGATAGGCTAGCCGGCGTGCAGGGGGGTGGCAAATGAAAAATTGCGGCGGATGAAAGACGGCGCAGACATCGGATTGACGAGGCTGGTCAAATCCCGGTATGATTTGTTTGGGGGAATTTTTGCCCATCAATGACGGACTTTAAGGCTCCAAGCAAGGCAGAGGGGATCAGGACTACGACTTGAGGCGGCGCAGGTGCCGTCGGGGAGGCCGAATACCAGAGGAAATCGCGGAACGGGATTACGACAACGACCCCGTGTTGGCCCGGCAGAAGTTGATCGAGTTGCTGGAAAATATCGACAACTGGCGATTTACGGAACCGGCTCTTGCTGACGGCCAGGTTGCGTTGAGGCCTGTCTTTGGCAAAACTCCTTCCGATTGCCAAATGATCGATTATGTCCTGGGACGCCTTCGGGATGGGTTCCCGATCCTTCGCACACTAATGGGGGAGCCGCCTGGGTCGAGGGGGATAGGCTGGGTAATGAGCAACCCCGACGGTAATGACACCTACATCAAGCTGAAGATTGAGCAGGACGGCATCTACGAAATCGCTTGGGTCATCAGTTGCCATAAAAGCAAGCATTCGAGGCCGACGTGAACGGAGCATAATCCATGACTGATAACCAAACAACTCGAATGAAATGCCCCGAGTGCGAAGCTGGATATCTGGTCCCATTCACACGCGACGAAGAGTTTGACTTCGACCTGGGAGAGGAGATTGTCAAAGTCATTGCCAGGGATGTGCCAGTTGAGCGCTGTGATTCATGTGGGTTAATAGCCAGTGGTATCGTTGCAGCCATGGTCCGGCACGAAGCGATTTGTCAAGCAGCAGGCCTCCTGCTGCCGTCCGAGATTAAGGCCATCCGGGAGAAATTCGGGTGGTCGCAGCAGCACCTGGCGGATCTGACAGGTTTTCCAGTTGCGACCGTCTCACGATGGGAGCGTGGTCGGTTGCTCCCAAACCGCAGCGACAACAAGGTTTTCCAAGCCATTCGCGACTGCTCGCAGTTTCGAGAGTACCTCGAAGGCTTACACAAGACGAAACAACACGACCCGCAGTTTCGCGAAGTGGTTCAGGGCGAACCTGTGCAGCCCGCGTTTCTCAGCCCATCGTAATTAGCCCTGTTCAGGGAAGTTTCCTTGGAGGTTATTGCGACCACTTCGTAGGGTTCCTGTCCCAACGATGCCCTCGCAGCGTAGCGAGCAGGTCGGCCGGCAACGCGCCGGCGTTGCTTGCGGTAAGGTTCGATCGAACATTCGACAACTTGCGCATGCCCGGAATCACGGTGCTAATATCCGCATTGGAAAGAATGAACCGCAGCGCCATTTCCGGCAGTGTCATGCCGCCGGGCAAAATCGTCTTGAGGGCCTCAGCGCGGTCGACGCTGGGGTTCAAGTTCTCCGGCACGAAATAGGTGTTGCGCCAGTCGCCGGCAGGCCAACGGCTGTGTGTCGTCAGCGTGCCGGTCAGCGTGCCCTCGTCGAAGGGGACGCGAGCGATGACGGCCACGTTGAGCTCGCGGCACAGCGGAAACAGCTCGTCCTCGGGCGCCTGGTCGAAGATGTTGTAAATCACTTGCACTGCGTCGATCAACCCGGTTCGCAGGGTGCGAAGGGCGTTACTGGGTTCCCAGCGATTGATGCTGATACCGACCGCTTGAATCAGCCCCTGGCGTTTGAGATCGTCCGTCGCGCGCTGCCAGCGCTCGTCCGCTGCCCAGGCGTCTTCCCAGACGTGGAATTGCATCAAGTTCACGCTCGGCAATCCCAGGTTGGCCAGGCTTTTCTCGGTGTACTCGCGGATGTATTCCGGTGGGAAGACCTCCTCCAGCGGCGTGCCTCGTCGAGAGGGCCAGCAGCGGTTCTTGGGCGGAATCTTGGTGGCGGTGTAAAGCACCCGGTTCGGGTTGGCCCGCACCAATTCGCCGAGCAGACGCTCGCTGTGGCCATTGCCGTAGGCCCAGGCGGTGTCGAAGAAGTTGCAGCCCAAATCGACGGCCAATTGCAGGGCTTGGCGGGAAGCCTCGTCCTTTGATCCAGTCCAGCCGGCCATGCCCCACATGCCGTAGCCGACTTCGCTGACTAGCCAGCCGGTGCGGCCGAAGGTTCGAAATTGCATGGTGTTGTCTCCGTTGCAGACGTTCTCGTTCCCAAACTCCAGTTTGGGAACGGCCCCCTTCCAAACTCCTGTTTGGCGACAAACAAAAGACTTCTCACTCCCCCAAAAATAGACACTTGGAGGCAGCTCGGCCACTGTGCCGGCAAACAGGAGTTTGCAAAACGCGCGTTCCCAAACAGGAGTTTGGGAACGAGGGTAAGCTTGCATCTGCTACCGTTCCAGAGCGGCTTTCGCGGCGAGGGTCAAGGGCGCGGAATCGACTCAATAGGTTTGATGGCCACAGGTCGGCCAAGTTTTATGTGAGTGCCCGTATAGGCCTCGCCCATTCCGCCCATTCACGCATCATTTTGGGCCTTGGCCCGAGCCCTTTGGCCACAGCTGAACGTCCTTGATTTCCACCCAGCGATAGGATCGCGTCTGAAGGCGCAGCAGTTTCACGTCTTTTATTGCGAGGTTCGCAAATGTCGCGGTGATTTGGTGAATCGTTGCCCCCGCGCCAATACCTTGCACGCGGCCTGTGGTATGCTCACGGCCGTCGAGCCCGACGGCGATGAGCCGTACGTCTAGATCCACAACGTTGTGGGAGACCGTAGCAATTAAGGCCGCGCCTTTTTCGATGGTCGGCGCAAACACTGCCACAAGCTCCTTTCCATCGCGAACTTCGCCCATTGAACAACTTCCCTGCCCCCCGCTTGCAAAAATTGAGTTCCACGGGCCGACAGCGATCTTGAAGCGCACATCAACTTTCTTTGTTGCAACGGGAAAGGTTGCGGCAACGACACGCAGGTTTTTGTCGGTCTGCTTTGTTACCCGCTCGAATGAGGCGATTGAGCTGGAAGATGGGCTGAATTGGATGTCTATGGTGGCGGAATCGGGTCTCGTCATGCGGATGGCGATTTCGCGGGCGAAAGTAACATCGGCCTGCGGAATCGCTTTGCTGACAGATTTGGTGTAAGGTGCTTGAGCCAGCGGCGAGCCATCAGGTTGCCACCAGGATATAGGGTCGGAAGGACTCTCGGAGATGCCAACGATCTCCAAGGTGATGTCTCCCTCGACTTGCTTCTTGTATTCCGCTTGTGCCGGCGGTAGTTTTTGAGCAGTCTCATCGGCGGGGCGCGTCCCACAGCAAGATTGGTAACAACAGCGGTAAACAAGAGGACGCCGACCGCAACTGCCCAGCGAGCCGCCGCCGGCATTTGGCAGCCCTTGCTGCCGCTGCTTTGAGCCATGGCTTGGAGTCGTCGCCCCAGATTGCTGGAGTGCACCACCGCCAATCCCAGGGCCAGATGTCGGGCTGGCGAGATGCGCGACGCAATCTCCACCAAAGTGTCGGCATACCCTCGAGCATCCTGCGTGGCGTGGACCACGAACTCATCGCAAGCACGTTCGCGGATAAAGGCCATTCTTCGCCCTGCCATCCAGGCTAGCGGCTGCCACCACAAAGCAACCTCCACCACGCGCTGAAGTAATTGCCAGCCAAAGTCGGCCCGCACCAAATGTGCCAGTTCGTGAAGTAGAATCGCGTCGATTTTGCCAACAGAAGCATCTTCGATCATGCCCGATGGAATCATAATTGCCCGATCGCGCACCCCGAGGGCCACCGGCACGCTAATGGAATCGCTATGCTGTAAGCGGACGGCGCCGGCCCGCAAACGCAAGCGGGTTCGCCAATGATCCAAATGATCCAGCCAAGCGAGATCCGTCACGGCCCGGCCATGCCGGCGCAAATTCACTACCGAGCGCCAACTGGCCGCCAAGCGCGCGAAACCGGCCGCGACACCCACGGCCTAAAGCCAGGCGAGTGCCTTCCAAGCGAGTTTTCCATCGGCGATTATGGACGCCGACTTGGTTTCCCCTCTTTGAGCCGGCAAAGCATCAGCATCCCTGTGTGCATCATTCACTGCCAGAATTGGTGAGCCAGCGGACGAGTCCCGCCTGTCGGAGCCGGCCGCCAGTTGGCCTTCCGGCGCAGCTTGCTGCGCCGGCAATAAAGGCAACTTCAAGCTGGGTGTCAAAAAGGTCGTCGCCGGCAATGCCAAAAGAGCCAACAACACGGCATTCCACAGCGCTGCCGTCAAGAGCACCCATCGGCGCCGAAATATGGTGTCGAGCACCAACGCGCCCGAGAGCAAAATCGTCGCCTTTACGAAGAGTGCGATCGTCCAATCAAGACTCATGACTTGTCTCCTTTGCGTGGCCGAGGAATCTGTTTGCGGAGCTGGTCGAGCTGCTCCCGCGAGAGTGTTTCGTCTTCCAGAAGCCGCAGCACCAGGTCCTCGACTGAACCACCGAAGAGGCGGCTCAGCAGGCTCTTGGTGGCCTTGGTTTGCACAAGGCTCCGCGGGATGGCCGGCTCGTACAAAGCAGGCTGGCGGCCACGGATCTGGACGTAGCCTTTGTTCTTGAGGATGCGCAGCAGAGTACGGATCGTTGAATCGTGCGGTCGATCCGGGAGCGCCTGCCGGACCGCTTCCGAGGTCGATGGGCCTCGCGACCAAAGGACGTCCATGATCTGGGTTTCGCGATCGGTCAAAAGTTCAGCTGGCGGTCTTGCCATTTTGGGGCTTCTCGACTGGCCAAGTTGGACCTGGCCGGAATATTTGGTCCCGCTTCGTTAATTCATTAACGTTAATGTAGCTGACTTGATCTCCAGTGGCAAGTGAAATCCCTCAAATACCAAATACTGCGGTTACACCGACTTTTTGGCGAAAGAGAAACGCTACATCCACCATCACCTGAAGCACCCGGAGTGCTGCCACCGAAGGAGCCTGGTCCCCAGGCCGGCCTTCACTCTTCCCCTGTTGGGTCCCATTGCGAGTTCGCGCCCTTTTAGCATTCCACGCTCGTTCCCAATCTCCTGTTTGGGAATGAGCGCCTTCCAAATTGCTGTGCCGGCAAACAGGAGTGTGCAAAACGAGCGTTCCAAAACGGGAGTTTGGGAACGAGGGTCCGACGGATGCTTCACACGAATGGATTCACCACCTTGACGCCCGCCTTCCGGAAATCGTGCACATTTCGTGTTGCTACTATCAAGCCGTGGACCAAACCTGTGGCGGCGATCAAGCTGTCCTTGACTGGCATCTCCTGGCCGCCAGTTCGGAGGTCAGCAAGGAGCTTGGCCCAGCGCAGGCCGGTGGCTGGTCCCCAGGGTAGGCATGCGATTTTAGCAACGCCGTGGTCGAACCACTGCTCCAGGCGCCGGCGGCGTTTACCGGCTGGCATCAGGTGAATGCCAAAACGAATTTCGCCGAGAATGATGGGATCAATGACGATTTCCGCTTCATTTTGCACCAGCCAATCAATCACATTAGCGGACGGCGCCGGTTTGGTGGGCTCACGGAGCACGTTGACGTCGACGAGGTATTTCACAAAGTATCGGTCGATTCAGAGGGAATTGGCTTAAAAAACCCCTTTTCGGGACAGGCCAAAAGCCAATCCACGACCCCTTGATTCGCGGGGGGATTGCGGCGAATGAGGCGGTAATCACCGCGATCAATGCGTTGGACCTCAAACTCCTGGCCGGGTTTGATGTCATCTTGCTGGCGCAACTCTGCCGGCAGAACAATTTGGCCTTTTGTGGAAACAGTCGTCTTCATGATTGTAAGTTAGCGTCTTACTTCGGCGTCATCAAGGGGGTTCAAGAATCCCAGCCCAACGCAGGAGCAGGGAAACCGCACCATGACGACGACCGTTGTTGCCACATTTTGTAGGCTACCACTGATGGCAAGGGCTGGCAAGCAACCATGCAATGTGGTAAGTTACTTACGTGGGAGGCGGCATGACACCGGATCCGACGGCTTTGGCATTGATCCTGTGCGAGCAGGTCATCGTAGACCACCATTCCCACAATCCGTCGCCCATCAGTATTTTCACCGGGTTGGCCGTGGACCGCTTTCCGTCGGCTCCGCAGCGGTTTTCTGTGTTTGCTGCTTTGACGGACAGTCAGGGGGAGGGTCTTCTGGAGTTGTGCTGCATCCGCCTCGACACAGGAGAGCGGTTCTATTCACAGCGATATGCAGTCGATTTCCCTGAGCGCGCTACAATAGTAAATGTGAACATCCGCTTGCGGACTATTAGGTTTCCGGTGGCTGGCCCCTATGAGTTTTTGCTGCTTGTCGATGACCATTTGATCGCGCAAAGACGTTTGCGTGTTTACATTTCAAGTTCCATCAGCTGACGGGGAGGTATCCATGATCGCTCGAAACACCGATCCTTACGCCTCGAAATACCCTACGCCAGAAATGTTGGCGGGGGTTAATGTGCTGGTGGAAGCGGAAGAGGATTTGACCGTGGTGCCATGTCGTGCGCCAAAACCGCCGGCACCAGGTGCCGCAGAAACTGTTCCTACGACAGAGGACTTGGCTGGTCATAACATTCTGGTCGAGGGGCACGAAGATCTGACAGTGCACGAATCGTCAGCTTATGACATGATCCTCGAAGAAGGCTGCATCAAAGGTGAGCAACGCCTTCTGCTCCGGCAAGGTCGCAAGCGCCTCGGCCAACCAGATGAAGCAATTATCACCGCATTGCACGCGATCAAGGACGTGGATCGTTTGGAACGGCTTGGCGATGCGGTGATTGACGTCGCTTCTTGGCAGGAATTGTTGGCCACGCTGTGACGCAGCTTCATTTCCACATCTCCTCTTCCGCGAACGGATGGATCGGCCCGCTCCCCTTGGGCTTCGGCTGTGACTTGAGAATGGCGTCCGCGAGAAACAGGTCGTTTTTCGAGGTGATCTTGATATTCGACGCCGCCCCCTCGACCACGTGCACCTGATGCCCCGCCGCCTCGACCAGCTGGGCGTCGTCGGTCACGTCCTTGCCGAGCTTGGCGCGATTGGCGTAGGCGTCGGTCAGCCAGTCGCGGCGAAATGCTTGCGGCGTTTGCGCGAGCCACAGACCCTGGCGCGGCAGCGTAGATGTGACCTGGTTCTGACCGTCCACCTTTTTGACGGTGTCGGTCACGCGCACCGCAAGCAAGGCGGCGCCCTTGGCGGCGGCACTGGCGAAGACGGCGTCGATGAGCGCCGTGGTAACACAGGGACGAACCGCGTCGTGCACGGCAATGAAATCGGCGTCGGGCTGCACCAATGCCAATGCGTTGGCCACCGATTCAAAACGCTCGGCGCCGCCGTCGGCGATGCGCACATTCATGAAGGCGAGATTGGCCCCGTAACGGCGGCGGAACATCTCCTGATCGTCCTTGTTCACCACGATGACGCATTGCACCACGTCGGCGCGGGTGACAAAATGCTCCGCGGTCCGCAGCCAAACGGCCCGGCCATCGAGATTGACAAAGGGCTTCTTTTCCTTGTCGCGGAAGCGCGACGATTGACCGGCGGCGGGCAGAATGACGGCAAACTTGGCCATGGTGGGGCTCCCAGTAACCACGCAAACTTCCGAAGCCTTCCCTGAAGGCACACATCCACTATGCTACTGCGCGCCCCACCCATGTCGCCAGCTGCTTCCGGGCTGCATCCGCCCGTGTCAGCCATTGGCGTGCCGCGTCTTCCCCGGCGCCCAGGTCGGCATCAAGCTGAGCAAGCCGCTGCTCGGCCGGTAAACGGCACCCGGCGAGCCGTGCCATGCCTTGCTCGAACGGGGCAAAATCAAGAGATCGCGGCGAATCCGCAATGGGCGCTGCCGCGGTCAACGCTCGCTCGCGCTCCTGGATACTGGCGATGGCTTTCGCCAAGGCCTGCTCCACGCGGGCTAGCACCTGCGTCCAATCAGCTGACAATGTTCGAGATGTTTGCATGGTTTTGCTTCAGTTTTGTGGATTGGGTTTATTCGGCACTCGCGGTCGTCCATATTCAATTTTGCGGCTATTTGCATCCCGAAATAATGTGAAACCGGGCAACCATGGCTGATTCGCTAAGCCGCAAGCGGCAGGAATAGGGCTTGCTCCGGCCGGCAAAACGGCTATAAGGACCGGCCCAAGGGCGCTGTCGATTTTTATGCAAACGCAGGGAGGATGTTGTGAACGTCGCATGTTCAACGCAATGTTTCGCGCGCCATTCGCTCGAGCGCGCACTGCGCATCATCGGCGAGCTGGAATTCAGCAAACTGGACGTGGCCATCCACGAAGACGGGCCGCACCTGAAGCCGTCGGAAGTGGCCGCCGACGTGTCGCTGGCGAGCGTGCGCATTCGCATCGGCCCCAGCTTGACGCCGGGCGCTTTCAGCGTCAAAATCGCGGCCACCGATCACGAGGAATATGTGCGTCAATTGCGGGCCATCTGCCGGCTAGCACGCATGTCCACCGTGAGCATCATCACCATTCCCGCCGGGCCCAGCGGCAGCGGTCTGGATGCGGAAGTGAAACGGCTCATGCCATTGGTCAAGCTGACCGAGGTGGAAGGAATCGTGCTGACCGTGCCCACGCACATTGGCACCTTGACCGAATCGCCCGACGCGGCCGTGACCCTGTGCGAGCGCGTGCCGGGGTTGGGCCTGACGCTTGATCCGAGCCATTTTATCTCCGGCCCCCATCAGGGCGCCGCCTTCGACCAGGTTTATCCCTATGTCAGGCACGTCCATCTGCGGGACACCGGCCGCGGCCAGGACCAGTTCCAGGTGCGCGTCGGCCAGGGCGAAGTCGAATACGGCAAGATTGTCGCTCACCTCACGCGCTACGGTTACGACCGTTTGCTCAGCGTGGCGATCCATGACATTCCCGACGCGCCTTATGCCATGGATGCCGAGGTGCGCAAACTCAAATACCTGCTGGAAAGCCTGGTGTAGTTCTTTGTGGAGCACAGGCTGGAAGCCTGTGCTACGGGTGCTGTGGCACAGGCTTCCAGCCTGTGCTGTGAGTTGAAGCTATTTCGCTTTTCGCAAAACGATCAGCGATATATTCGTTCCTTCCTTGGTGGCGAACATGGAAGGCCTGTCCTTCCCGGCGTCATTGGCGCACATGGTCAGCGTGGCGCCCTTGCCCGCGCCCTCGATCTTGTAAATGCCCGGCTCGGATTTGCCCTTGTTGGGGCCGTCCTGAAGGACGCAGTCGATCGTCCTTGGCGTCTTTGTGGCGTCTAGCCTGATCTTCATGGTCACGGTCGTTTCTCCCCTGGCCGTGAACTTCATGACGTCGCCCTTGACGGTGACGGCCATCTCCTTGACGAATTCCTCCGTCGGAGTCTTGACGGGGTCGGACTCCTTGATCGAGACAACCTTCCAGTTGCCTTGCAGCAAATCCAGATCCTTCTTGGCGTCGCCGGCCGTGGCCAGACCTGCCACAGCCGCCGTTGCGATTACCACCAAACCGATCAGTTTGTTCACTGGTGCTCTCCTTCGGTTGCCTTGCCATCGGCAGCGGATACATTAACGCGCTGTGAGTCTGTCCGAAAAGGGGTCAGGCACCGTTGTGCGAAGCACCCTTCGAACCTGTAACGCCGGGGCGAAAGTCCGGCAACGGCGCCTGACCCCTTTTCGGACAGACTCTGAGACATTGGCCAGAACCACATCCTCGAAAGGGAGAAGACCATGGCTTTCACTTTACCGAACCTGCCCTATGCCACCAATGCCCTTGAGCCGACGATCGACACCATGACAATGGAAATCCATCATGGCCGGCATCACAAGGCTTACGTCGACAATCTCAACAAGGCCCTGGACGGCCAGGCCGCCCTGGCGAGTAAGCCGATTGACCAGCTGCTGCGCGACATCAAATCGGTGCCCGAAAATATCCGGCAGGCCGTCATCAACAACGGTGGCGGCCATGCCAACCACTCGATGTTCTGGGAAATCATGGCGGGCGGCGCCGGCGGCAAGCCGTCGGGCCCCTTGGCCGACGAGATCACCAAGACCTTTGGCGATTTCGCGGCGTTCCAGGCCCAGATCAAGCAAGCCGGCGTTTCGCGCTTCGGCAGCGGCTGGGCCTGGCTGGTCTACGCCGGCGCCAAGCTCTCGATCATCAGCACCGCCAACCAGGACAGCCCGCTGATGAACGGCCAGTATCCGGTGCTCGGCGTCGATGTCTGGGAACACGCCTATTACCTGAAATACCAGAACAAGCGGCCCGACTACCTCGACGCCTGGTGGAACGTGGTCAACTGGAACGCGGTGGCCAAGCGGTTCAGCGATGCCAAGGCGGGGAAGTGATCGGGAAGGGATGAGGGATGAAGGATGAGGGATGAAAGCAAAAGGGTATTGGCGTTTCATCCCTCATCCCTCATCCCTCACCCCTCATCCCTTCCCTGCTTGCTCTTGACTCCCTCCCGACATCCGCTATAAGCCATCGTTCCTATGTGCGGACCGATGTTCGGGAGGGGTCCATGCGCGAGATGCGGATGGCAATGCTGCTTTGCGGTGCTGGAATAGTCATGCTGGGCGTGCTTGGCTGCAAGCATCCGCCTGAATTGAAGCCGCCGCCCTCTCCCGAAATCCTGGCTTCACCCGGAGACGACGACAAACGCTACACATTGCCTTGCAGTTATCCAAGTGATGTGATGGGCGATCCCAAGGGCCTGAACAGCGGCATCACCCCGGCAGGCAAACGCGGCGGCGGCACTGGCGGCGGCGCCATGGGCGGCACCGGGATGGGCGGCATGAGCAGCGGTGGCATGCAAGGCGCCGGTGGGATGTCGGGCGGGGGTTATTGATTTTCCGCCGGGCCAAAGCGTTTCAGCATTCCTCGCAACGTTTCCATGATCATCTCCTGCTCGGCGTTTGTAATCCGTGCTTCGCACTGGGTTTTGCGAAGTCCCCGCCAACGCAGATGCACCGGCCAGTCCGCGTGGGCAGCGGCCCGGTTGAACTGCTCGCGAATGCGCTGGCTCCACATCAGCCCAAAACGATCGCGAAACTTGAGCCATTCTCGATCGAATTCCGCAATTGCAGCCCGCGGCCGGCGTTCCATGAGGAAACCTAGCCACCACGCCAGCGGCAAAAGCCAGTTGACGAGGCGCGTCAAAACCAGCAATGTCGCTTCCTCAAAACTGACTGTCAGCACCAGCAATTCCGCCACACACGCCGCACCGATCAGCAGCGCCGGCAAACTCCGCCGCGTCGGCAAGTAATTAAGCACGCCGACCCCAACAGTGCCGATGGCAAACAGCAGCCGTAGCGGATCCAGCAGCGGCGTTCCCAGCACGGCATTTTCCCCCAGCGGCAGCAGCAACACGCCCAGCAAGGCCAGGAGCACGCAATTCCAGCGCCGACGATCGGCCTTCGCGCTCCCAGGACCGCGATGCCCGCGCAGCCGGTCAAACACAAGGCGATGTAGCGCACGGTTGCGGCCCCTTCGGCCGTCGCTGCTAGCATGGCGCCAAACCACGTCAACCAGGCTGCCGCGCTCCAGTTCACGGCGTGGATGATGGTGCTGGCGCGATTCGCTCGCCAGGCTCGTGCCAGCGGATAAATACTGCTGAGGTAAAACAGCGTTTCGATCATGTTCAAGGGCCTCCCTGGCCCTTGTCAATTTGTATCACTTGCGCCGTCAGCGCAACCGGCGTCTCAGCCGAATCTGCCTGGATTCACCAATACACCGTGCCCGCGGCCGCCGATTCTTCACAGGACGAAGCCTGCAAAGGAACCGGGAGGATTCACCCATGAGATGGTTCGCATCTTTGGTGCTGGTGGGATTGGCGCTGGCCGTGACCGCCCCTGACGGCTCCGCCCAGTGGTTTGGCGGCAAGAAGACGAAAACACCGCCGCAGCAACGGGTTCCGGAGTTGTTTGCCATTCTCAAGTATGACAAGGACGCCACTAAGAGGGCCGACGCCGCCGAGGAATTGCGGCAATACGACCCGAAGGAGTTTCCGGAGCTTTATCAATACTTGATCGAAGCGCTGCAAGGCGACGCTGCGGTCAGCGTGCGCCTCGAGGCGGCGACGAGTCTGGGCAGGCTGCGGCCGTTCTCCGTGGCCGCGGCCCAGGCCCTGGAAAAGGCCTGGTCGGCGGATGCCAATATACGCGTCCGGTTGCAAGCCAAGACCTCGCTGACCTACTACCAGATGAGCGGGTACCACGCTCCCAAGAAAACCGAGCCGGCCGGGCCGGTCGTGAAGGGCCGCACTGACGAGCCGCCGTTGGCCGGTCCGCCCGATCGGTGGTGGCAAAACGGTCCCCCCACGGGCAACGCGCCGCCTGTTCTGCTGACGCCCGCGTCGTCACCCAGCGCGTATCGCCCGTTGCCGACGGGTCCCGTACTTGATCCGCAAGTCCCCGTGACGACGGTGCCCGCCACGCCACCGCAGTCGGCTCCGGCGCAGGGTCCCGTCATCGTACCCAACGCGCCAGTATTGCAACCGACGCCTCAGCCGACGTGGTCGCCCGTGCAGCCAACCGGCCCGACTCTGATGCCGCCGAAGGTGTGAGAGTCTGCTTACGCTTCTTTCCTCCAGAGGCACCCTTGCCGTGGCCACATTTTACGTTTTGCCACCCCGGCCTTTGTTTGGCCAGCAGATCATGCAGTTTCTGCTGAGCTGGTTCCCGGGCCTGAAGTGCGACGCGGCCACCAGCGGGGAGCTTGCCGAGACGGTAAGCGCGACCGCCTGCCGGCAGCCTGGCGTTTTCATCCTGTTCCGCGAGGACCTGCCCGAGGGCGTCGAAATGCAGCAAGCATTGATCGACGACTTCGGCGCGGAGCCAGGCGACGAAATCGTGGAGGTGGCCGTAGCGTCCGTGCGCCGCTGGCGCCTAACCGGGGTTGGCGGACCGACGCAGGCCGCGGTTTCGGCTTAGAATCCTCGTTCCACCCTCGTTACAATCCTCGTCGGAATCCTCGTTGCCAAACTCCCGTTTGGCAACGGCGTGTCTTCCAAACTCCTGTTTGGTCCGCGTGTTTGACCCACAAGGGCACGCGCCGAATACAATGGCGACAATGGACACGCGTGGGATGACCGAACCGTGAAAACCTACGTCGAATTTCGTTCGGATGACTTTCCGCCCTATGACGGCGAAGAAGATCGGGTCAATCCCGGAAGGTACGGAAAGCGATTGGCCGAGTTTCTGGTTCGCGGATTGCGGGAAAAGGGCTTCGAGCCCCTCGAACCAGTCGCAGAGGATTGGGGCTGGGTGGTCCCAATCAAGAATGATGGCTTCCGACTTTGGGTCGGCTGCGGCAACTATGAGGAGTACTCCGATGGATTCCTTTGCTTCATTGAAACACGTCAGCCAATGATTCGTAAGTTGCTGTTCATCCGGCAGGTCGAGACGTCAGGGAAAGTCAACGCGTTGCGGGAGGCTATCGACCAAGTGGTGGCGGCCACTCCGGGAATCCGGGACAAACGGTGGTGGAATGCCCAGGAGTTCGACCGGCGAGGCAATTGCCGCTGAGGATGTGGAAGGAGAAGAGTTTCATGGGCATCAAGACCATTCCGTTGAGCCGCCTGGAATCAAAGGCGCAACATGGGTGATTCTACCCCGGCAAGAGTTGTGCTCGACACAAATGTTCTGGTGGCTGCGGCCCGTTCCCGCCATGGTGCGAGTTTTGCCCTGGTCAGTTCGATCCCAAGCCCTGAATTCCAAAGTTGCCTTTCAGTAGCGCTGTATGCCGAGTGGCAGGAAGTCTTGACGCGGCCGGAAAACCTGCCGCCGGGCCGCACATCCGAGGACACCTTGGGTTTTGTACGCTACATCGCCAGCCAATCCCATTTACAGGAAGTCCATTTCCTTTGGCGGCCGTTCCTGCGCGATGCCGATGACGACATGGTGTTGGAATTGGCCTTTGCCGCTGGTTGCGGTGTTATAATTACCCACAACGTGAAGGATTATCACGGCTCCAAGGAGCTGGGCGTGACTGCGCTGACTCCACGGGAGTTCCTCTACCTTATACGGAAGAAACCATGAGCACCGTTACAATCCAACTGCCGGAGTCCTTGAAAAAGAGCATCGAGGCCCTCGCCGCAAAGGAGGGCTATTCGGTCAGTCAATTTCTGGCCAGTGCCGCCGGAGAGAAATTGGCGGTGGTATTGACAATGGACTACTTGCGCCGGGAAGCCGATGCAGGACGGCGTCAGGATTTCGACAAGTACCTTGCTGCTGTGCCTGATTTTCCGCCGCCGGAAAACGACCGGCTCGACTGATGCCGGAGTCCTGGGAATCCAGCGGGGTTCAGGTCCCGCCCGGCAGGCGGGACCTACTTTCATAACCTAAGTGTATGCTTCTGTCTATCGACAACCTGACCAAGAACTACGGCCGCTTCTGTGCCCTCGACCGCCTATGTCTAACCATCAATCCCGGCGAAATCGTCGGCTTGCTCGGCCCCAATGGCGCCGGCAAGTCCACCGCGCTCCGCTTGTTGCTTGGCTTTCTGCGGCCATCCGCCGGTCACGCCAGCATCGCCGGCCACGATTGTTGGCGCCAATCCGTCCAGGTGCGCCGCCAGGTGGCGTATCTTCCCGGCGAGCTGCGCTTGTACGAAAACATGACCGGCCGGCAACTTGTCCGCTTTCTCAGCCAATTGCGGCAGCAGGTCGTTCGCGACGACGTGGCCGCCATGGCCCGCCGGCTCGACATCGATCTCGATAGGCCGATCAAGAACCTGTCCTCCGGCATGAAACGCAAGGTGGCGCTGCTGCAAGTGCTGCTGCCTCAAGTGCCGCTGCTCATGATGGATGAACCGACCAACACGCTCGACCCCATCATGCGCGATGAGTTGCTGACCCAGCTGGAACTGGCCCGACAACATGGCCAGGCCGTGCTTTTTTCGTCGCACGTCTTGACCGAGGTGGAACGGATCTGCGACCGCGTGGCCATCCTGCGCCAAGGGAAGCTTGTCCACGTGCAGCAGATGCGCGAGCTGCGGCAGGCCCAGCGCGTCCGCATTCGGTTTGGCTCCGCGGCCCCCCAGCCGCCGGCGCTGGACGGATTGCAGGTGCGCGAGCGGCAAGGCGACCACCTCTTGCTAGAATACCGCGGTGAGCTGCAGGTGTTGCTCGGCTGGCTGGCCCGGCAGGCGGTCGTCGAGTTGCACATGGAGCCGCTGGGACTGGCGGAAATCTACCACTCCTTCCACGGAAACGCCGCATGAGTTTTATCCTGGTGCGCAAGCTGCTGCGCGACCTTCGTGTCGGCCTGCTCGCTGTCGGTTTGCTGTTGTTTACGTTCGAATTCTTGCACTGCAAATCGACGGAGCAAGCCGTCGTGGTGACCCGCAAGCTGCTCGATCGCGACATCAACATGCGTTTGATTTTCACGATCCTCTTTAGTGAAGAGTCGGGCAAAATGCTCTCCAAGCTCATTGGCGGCGACAGGATCACCATCGGCCAGGGCCTTGATTCACTGACCATCGGTTACGTGCATCCGCTCCTTTTGACCATCCTGTCGGTGTGGGCCATCGGTCGCGCGTCCGGAGCGATCGCGGGAGAGCTGGACAAGGGCACGATGGAACTGCTGCTGGCCCAACCGCTGGCCCGGTGGCGATTGATCGCCAGTCATTTCGCAGTCGATTGTCTGACGATTCCGATTCTGTGCGGCTGTTTGTGGGCAGGAACGACTTTGGGAAGCTATGCATTTGGCCTGATCGACCTGACGGCTCAAGATAAGCGCCCGGTCGACCCGTGGCTGTTCGCGCCGGCGATGCTGAATATCGCGGGGTTACTTTTCGCCATCAGCGGCTACACCATGGCCATGTCGGCGCTGGGGCGTTCTCGCACACGCATTCTGGGGATTGCGGTGGTGGTGACATTGCTGCAGTTTCTCGTCAATTTGCTCGGCCAGACGTGGCAGGCCATCGAGTTCCTGCGGCCGGGGACGGTTTTTTATTACTACCAGCCGCAGGGGATGATAATGGATTTCGCCGATTTGAGGGAGGCTTGGGTGTGGAACGACCAGACACGTCTGCTGGTTGAGGCCATCGCGCGGAATGTGCTGCCGCTTTTGGCGGTGGGGGCCATCGGGTATGTGATAGCATTAGTAGTCTTTTGCAGGCGGGATTTGCCGGCACCTGTTTGAGGGGCGATTCACGCAAAAACACTTCGCAATCCAGCATACCCACCCGAAGGGTAAGCGAGGTCCAACGCGGTCCCTTGCTTACGCTTCGGGTTGGTATTGCAAGATCGTGCAAAGCGAGCACAAAAAATAATTCAGAGTATTGACGGCAGGTGACTCAGCGTGTAGGATCGAACCTCATAGCGGATAACGTTGGCCAAGGTGCCGGAGAAACCCCATGCACTCCATGAATAATCGGCAAACAATTGCAAAAAGCGGTTGGACAAGCACCTTGCTGGGTTGTTTGGCCGCCGTGGTCCTTGCGGGAGCGCCTGCCTTGGCGCTGGCGCGGCTCGGTTCCGATGTGCTTGGATCGTGGCAATCTTCGCAAACCGACGCGGTGGCGGCGCCTTGGTCGTTGGACGCCCCGGCGAACACGGCCCACAAATTCCAAGTCACGCAGCGCGAAGTCGGCCGTGGAATTCCTGTCGAGGCGGCAACCGAACAGGAAAACGCCATCCTGTTGACCGACTGGAATTACACGTTGAAATCGGTTGTTTCCTCCTCCAATTGACTAATGCGTTCTGGCACATCGGCGCATGTCTCACAGGCCAAGTTTTCTAGCTTGGCCTTCGCCAGTTGGCTTACAATGGACTTGATGGAAAGCAATCGTCGAAGGCACAAAGTCCGTGTCATCAAGGACAAAGGCAAATACTGGCGACATCGGCTCAAGAAGCTGCTGCGCAAAGCCGCCAAGCCCGCGATTTGGACAACTGTTGTGTTGCTTTCCCTGCTGGTGATGATTTGGGTGCTCGGCTGGCTATTCCGGCCAAGGCCGATGGATTGACTTAACGGCGGATGGCTCGAGTCACGCGCGTGCCGGGGCCGACCCGATACTCCCAAACCTCGGCGCCGGTGGCTGTCAATTCCACGGCTCGCGACCGGGTCACATTGTTGATGGTCACCAGGGTGTTGCCGTTGGCCAGACGTGTGGCGACAATTGGCTGCTCCACGGCCACCTTCCACACTTCCTTGACGCCATCGTACTCAGCGACTTTATTCTCGTTCTTGTGAGGAATCAGCACATTGCCGTTCGGCAGGACCTGGATTCGGCCGCCGAACAACGGTTCGGCAAGCTCGACTCGAAGCCTGCTTAGCTCCCGTTTTGGCGGTTCCATTCTGATGATGTCGCCGCTGTTGTTGTTGGCGTAAAGGAAGGTGATCTCGCCGTTGGGCTGTTTGACGCACTTGGTGATGCCGACGTTGGGAGCCAGGTTGCCGGGGAGGGCATACGAAAACACCTTGTTGCCGTTAGGATCGAACTCCTCCATCACCGATTTGCTGGCGATAAAGGTGTTGCCATTGGGCAAGCGCTGAGCCATTTGCGGTTCCGTGAACTTCATTTGCCAAAGGATTTGGCCGGCGAAGTTGCGTTCCGTGACCATTTGCCCAAAGTACTCGGCAATCAAAACACGGCCCTTGTCGAGAACCTGCACATCGAGCGGATATTGGAGATTGTCAATTTGCCAACGGATGTTTTTCCTCTTGTCCACTTCAATGACCTGGCCGGCCTCGAGCAGGACCATGGTCGTCCAGCCAAGGTCCGTTGCCTTGGCGAGGGCGGCCATGTCGACGGCGGCGCCGTTGTCTTTCCACCACTTGTCCCAGGCGCCCTTGAACTTGACGCGCTCCGGGTCCTTGGCGCCCTCTCGGTCGTCGGACCCCAAGGACACCGGGGGGGACGAGGGACCCGCCAGGCGGCAAAGTGTTTCCTCGATTTCCAGCGCTAGCAGCTGCGGGACTTCCGAAAGGGAATCGATGAGCACCGGCACTGCCTCCTTTTCCCTGGCTTGCACCAGTGCCAGGGCCGCCCGCCCGCGGACCACGGCGTCTCGATCGCGCAGCAAAGACTCCACGGCCTTTTTGTGTTCTTTCTGCGCCCCGCCTGGATCAACGCCTCGCCGGCGGTGAGCCGCCGAACGGGCAGCTTGTCGGCCAGCGCCGCGACCAGGGCCTTGTTTGCTTGCTTTCGGCCAGGAGCATCCGGCGGAGCCCAGTAGGCAAGCCGGGCGAGCGCGTCGCGAATGTCGTCGACCACGGCTTCATTGTCGGCACACGGCAGATAAGCCAGCAAAGCCTCGACGGCGCCGGCCGGGCGGCGCTCGGCCAGCAAACGCACCACCACGCCGGACAACTCGCCAAGCACATCGTTTGACTTGATGTCCCTGATGCAGATTTCGCAACGTCTTTGCACTTCCTGATCGGGGTAGGCAAGCCCCTCCTTGAGCGCCGCCAGGACAGCTGGGCCCTTGGCAATCAAATCCTTCGACGCCTGTTCGCGGACCTTGTGCGAGCTCGCTCCCAATTCGGCGATCAGGATGTCGACGCGCTCCCTTTCCTCGTCGCTGAGCGAGCGTGCTTTGAGGAACGCCAGCAGCGCCGGCCCGTCGGTTTTGAGGTCGGCGGCCTTGAGCTTCTTTTCAGCGGCAGAAACGGATGAAGGGGGCGCTGGTTGATCGGCGCCAGCGCAAAGCAATACCGGCACCACCGCCATGGACAGCAGACCGGCCACGGCCAAAGCGAGGGTGGATCGCGACTGGTGTGCGGTGAACGGTAGTGGTTGCCCGATGGCAGGTGCGCGCATTCCTGGGATCCTCGGGAATAGAGGGCGTGATGAAATGGTAGCAAATTCTCGCAGTCCGTGCCATGCCAACGGGTCGAGGCGGGTCTAGCATTGCCATGACCTTGCATCGTGGTTTGCTACGTTGGTCACTATTTGGAATGCGCATAAGATATGCACCATGGACTCTCCGTCAAACCAACCTCTTCAGGAAGCGATCCGATGAACCTCAAGTCACGAATCACCTGCGTTGCAGTCCTTTTTGGGCTGGCCATTGGGATCATCTCCACCTGCGCCGGCCCAACCGCGTCGGGCCAGGAAACCGCCAAGGACCCGGCCAAGGACATTCTAGCGGATGGCACTATCAAGATTGGGCCCAAGTACACGCCCGCTCCCGAAACGAAAGCTCGCCCGGACGTGCCGAAAGGTGTGATGAAGTCCTTCACGATGGATCGCAAGGACAGCAAGTTCTTCCCGATCGACGCCAAGCTGAAGAACAACCCCACGCGGAAGGTGTCGGCGTATATTCCCAGCCAGTATGTGCCGGGAACTCCAGCCGCTTTTGCAGTCATTCAGGATGCGAGCTACATCAATGTGCTGCCGACCATCCTGGATAACATGATCCACGATAAACGGCTGCCCGTGATCATTCCCATTTTCGTGGCCAACGGCGGCTTCGACTCCAAGGGCAGCGAGCGCGGGCTGGAATACGACACGCTATCCGGCAAATACGCCGAATTCATCGAAGCGGAAGTGCTGCCCCAGGTCGAAAAGGAAACCGGCGTGACGTTGACCAAGGACCCGGAAGGCCGCAGCACCATGGGCGGAAGCTCGGGCGGCCTCTGTGCGTTTACCATGGCCTGGTATCACCCGGAATGGTACCATCGCGTGCTCATCTACTCGGGTACCTTCGTGAACACGCAATCACCGGTGAACCCCGAGACGCCGCACGGCGGCTGGGAGTATCACGAAAACATCATCGCCAAGAGCGCCAAAAAGCCGATCCGCATTTGGTTGGAAGTCGGCGAGAATGACAACGGCGCCAAGTCGGCCGCCAGCGGATTTCGCAACTGGGTGATCGCCAACAACCAGATGGCCGAGGTGCTCAAGGCCAAGGGTTATCACTATCGCTATGTCTTCGCCAACGGCGCCGGACACACCGATCGCAATGTAACCAATCAAACGCTCCCTGAAGCACTCCTGTACGTGTGGCAGGGATATCCGATCACGACGGCTGCCGAAAAGGCGAAATGAACTGGTTTTGAACGACGCAGCGTTTCAGCCAGGGACACGATTGTACGCTGCCCAAAACGCGGTTTGAGGGAAGCACCCCTGTCGGATTTGGCCGCATGCGGCCGTTTTGTAAACTATACTTGCATTGATTCCAACTATCTCAACAGGAATCTTTGCATGGTGGGCCGAACTTTTTTGGGCCGGTATGAAACGATTCGCCTCTTGGGCGAGGGCGGCATGGGCCGTGTTTACCTCGCGCGCCAGGTGGATCTGAACCGCAAAGTGGTCGTCAAGGTAATGCACGACCACGTTGCCAACGATCCCAATTTCCGTAAACGGTTTGAGCGCGAAATGCTGCTCATGGCCCGCTTCCAGCATCCCTACGTCGTCACCCTCTACGATGCCTCGCTCAGCGACCCCGAAGGGCCGTGCATCGTCATGGAATACATCAAGGGCATCTCGCTCGACACCCTGCTGCACCGCAGCAACAGGCTCGGAGCGGCACGCATCGCTCGCCTGCTCGGTCAGCTCTGCGAAGCCCTCTATGCCGCCCACCAGGAGGGCATCGTCCATCGCGACCTCAAGCCGGCCAACCTGATGGTGGTTGACGCCGACTCGCCTTATGAAAAAATCAAGGTCATGGATTTCGGCCTGGCCAAACTGGTCGACGGCCCCGGCCGGCAGGTTAAGTCGGCCAATGTCACCAACTCCGATTTCGCGGTCGGCACGCCGGGTTACATCTCTCCCGAACAGGTCCGCGGCGACGAAATGGACCATCGCAGCGATCTGTACAGCGTCGGCGTGATACTTTTTGAGCTGCTCACCGGGCGGCTGCCTTTTACCGCGGCGGAGACGATGGATGTGCTGCTGGCCCACGCCACGCAGCCCGCACCGAGTTTTTCTGAGGTGGGAGCCGCGACCTTTGTGCCGCCGGCCATTGAAGCCGTGGTGCGGCGTTGCCTGGCCAAGGACCCGAATGAACGGCCCGCCAACGCCCGCGAGCTGGCGGAGTTGTACGATGCCGCCCTGGCCTCGGAAAAGCCCGCTTTCGAGCCCCCGCCTTACGAAAGGCCCCCGGCACAGCAGGCAAACGAAAAGGAAAAGCCCGCGCACCAGACTGTCAGGCTTCCCGAACAAGATTTCGACCCGCTGGCGATCATGTACGAGCTTGACGCCTGGATGCCCGACACCATCGCAACCTGCAAGCTGCGGGGCTTTGTGGAAGATATGGGCGGCAGTGTTCTGGAAAGCGTGCCGGGCAAGATCCGCGTCCGCCTCGGCGACAAGGGCAGTGTCTACTTCGTCCCCGGCAGCGGCCCCCTGGGGTGGTTTGGCCTCGGCAACCGTGCCGGCGTCATTGACATTGAGCTGCTGTTGCAGCGGAGCGATCTCCAGGCCAGCACACTCAAAATCGCCATCAAAATGCGGTCGGCGCACTCCAAGACCGCGCCTAGCGATTCATTCCGCGAACGCTGCGGACAGGTGTTTTGCGACCTGCGCGCGTATCTGATGGGGCAGGATGCGAATGTCGGATAGGAAAAAAGAAGAGTGAAGAGTGAAGAGTGAAAAACCATCTTCACTCTTCACTCATCTCATTTTTTATTCGCCGGAATCACCCGTACCGGCCGCACTTCTGGCTCGTTCAAATCGACAGGCTGAGCATTGCGGGTGATGGCGACCGCGACATTGCCCGCGGCGTCGCGCACCGTCAGTTTCAGGTGAACCTGGGCCGGCATGCCGGCGGGCGGCTGCCAGGCGTAGCTGCGAACCGTGCTCGACAAATCAGCGGCAATCGGATGCCAGGGACCTGTCGGTTGCTCCGCCCATTCCAGCATAAAAGCCTTGTCGTCCAATTTGCGGTCCTTGGCGGTCCAGCTCAAAAGGACGGTGTCGTGGCGTTGGCTGTCGGCAACCAGCGGGTGCAAGTCGGCAACCGGCGGCGTGGTGTCCACTTCGACCAAAAGCTCCGGCACGTCGCCCGCACGCGGCGGGGCTTTGCTCAAGCCGGCTTTGCTTTTCACCACCAAGGTGATGCCATAAGTGCCTTCGCCGGGTAGTTTGAGCGACCTTTGATAAAGTTTCTCGTGTGTCCCCAGGGCCGGATTGTCATCGCTGGCATACTTCCTCCAGGTGGTCCCGCCATCCTGCGTCAGCCACACCTCGACGGCACCCAGGCCCGACGATCCCACCTTTGATAGTTCGTATTCCACAATGATTTCCGAATCGTTCACGTACTGCACCGCGGGCATCGCACGCTGTGAATTGGACGCGGACTGGGAAGGCACCGGCGAGCCTTGACTGTAATCGGTGGTGCTGGCAATGGCGGCCGTCGACCTGGCCGGTTGCGGTGCCGGTTGCGGCGGCACCACGTAAGGTGACGGAGCCGGATCATGCACCGGCGCAGACGGCTGGGCTTGCAGCGGCGATTGCACCGGCGGCGGCAAGGGTGGCACTCGCGGGGCTGTGGGCAAGGCAGGCGGCTGGACCATTTCGGCGCCGGTCCACGTTCCGGGACCTGTGGAGCAGCGCCGGTGCTGTAATTGGTGACCGCGACAGTGCCCGAGACCTGCGCTTCCACGGAGGCGGCATTGTTCGCCAGGTCCTTGAACTGCAGCCGCACGACAATCGTGGCCGGCGTGTTCAAGGTCGTCTTGGCGGTGCCCGTGGGGCCGGGAACCAACGGAATCGGCGTCCACACGGTCGAATCGGCTGTCCGGTATTCCAGCTTCAGTTTCGACGGATCAGGGTTGTCCTCACGCACCGCCCACGACACCACGAGCTCATCGCCCTGGCGCTGCGCCGAGGTAATTTTCAGCTCGGGCGGTTTGGTATCGACAATCAGCTTCATCATTGGCGGCGATTTGTAGATATCGCTTGGCTCCTCCTTGCCTTGCTGATTGACGGCGACCACCTGATACCAGTATTCCCCGTCCGCGGGCACGGCGTATTTGAACCCACCCTCCTTGTCGGGAGTGATTTTGTCGACTTCATTCCAGGTTCGGCCGTGATCGGGGGACTCGAAGAGCTTGAGCTCGCGTATCTCCGCGATGCGGTCGGGTTGGATGCCCATGGGAATCCGGCCGCTGCGGAGGTTGGTGAAAACACTGTCCCCCGGCGTTTGGCCGGCCATCAGCACGGCAAGAGCAAGGGCGATTTTGGTGAACACCATGACAGACCTCCAGCGGCGCGGAACGGACCGCGCAGTATGATTGTGATCGGCTGTAAGATGTGTATCGGTTGTAGGGGATGGGATCTTGAACAAAAACAGGACGGGGGCGAAATGGATTCAAGTGCAGCCTAGCGACGGCCGCGAAACGCCGCAAGCTCCCGTTCAGCCTCATCTAGCCGCCGCTTGAAGTCTTCGGCGCGGCTTTTCTCCTCTTCGGCGCGATTCTTCTCGTGATCCGCGCGGAGTTTTTCCTCGTCGGCGCGGAGTTTTTCCTCGTCGGCGCGGAGTTTTTCCTCGTCGGCGCGGAGTTTTTCCTCGTCGGCGCGGCGAGTTGTCACCGCAAGCTGGCTGCGAATCGTGTCGAGGTCGCGCTGGAGGTCGGCCGGCAGCGGCAAGAGCCTGGCCTGGTACCAAAACCGGACCCAGCCTTCCTTTATGGCCAATTCCAGATCCAACTCGTCAATCTTGTAACGGTTCTCGTCATTCGGCTTGACGGTGACGTATTTGTTGCGGCGATTATGCTTGTAAAGGGTCAGATCTTGCGTGTCGGGGTAGAAGACCAGGTAATATGGGACTTTGAGCTCCCGCTCATACTTGCGAAAACTGTCAGTATAGTCTTTTCGTTCATTGCCTTTGGAGACGTATTCGAGCGTCCAAAAAGGCGGCGCCGGCTCCAAGGGGACGTTGTAGCTTGTCACGGCGCGGACAGGCTCGGTGGAAATGACCACCATGTTGTCGGGCACCACCTGGCCGAGTTTCCGCTGCCCACGGCGCGGATACTGGACCAGCAGCTCATTGAAAACATGAATTTCGGGCCGGCGAGCCTTGACCAGTGCCAAACTTGCCAGGGTAATTTCACGCTGGGTAGCCTGCGGGGTCGCTTCCATGAAATGCTCCGGCGGCAAGCTGCGCAAATAGGCCTGGGCCTCGCGCTCATAGGCGAATTCTTGCAATTGTCGCGGCAAGTTGGGGGTCATGCACAGTGTCCTCCAGGGAAATCATCGAGGCGGTAGTTTAACAAAAGGGGAGCCAGGGCCGGAAGGCCGATCTGGGCTCATCCGCGACTAGGGACGACCCTTTGGTTTGGTGCTTTTTTGCTGAATTGAATGGTCCTTCCGTAACAATTGGATGGTTTTATTTTACATCGCCGGCGCCCATCACCAAGACGGAGACCTTGAATAAAACCGGCTCCCACCGAAAATTATCGAGGTAACGCCAATAGCCTCCACCAAGGAACATCCGCCGTGGCCGCCGCTGAAACTCCTCCCGACCCTGCTGTGGTCCTCGACTTGCTCGAGGCCTTCCGCCGCTCCAAGACGATGTTTGCCGCGGTGTCGCTCGGCGTTTTCGACGCCCTGGAGCATGGCGCCAAAACCTCGGAAGTGTTGGCCGCGGAGTTGCACGCCGATAAGGACGCCCTTTGCCGGTTGCTCGAGGCCTGCGTCGGCCTGAGCCTGCTGCAGAGCGTGGAGTCTGGTTTTGTCAACACGCCCGCCGCCGCGGCTTACCTGTGCCGCTCCAGTCCGCGTCGCCTTACTGGCTACCTCTATTACTCGAACGAAGTGTTGTGGAAGCTCTGGGCCAACCTCGACGATGCGGTGCGCGAAGGCAGCCACCGCTGGAAGCAGACCTATGGCTGGGACGGGCCTATCTTCGCCAACTTCTTCCGCACCGAGGAGGCGAAACGCGAGTTCCTGCTCGGCATGCACGGCTACGGCCTGATCTCCTCGCCGCAGGTCGTGACTGCTTTCGATCTTGGCCGTTTCCGTCGCCTGGTCGACCTCGGCGGCGCCACCGGCCACCTGGCGATGGCGGCCTGCCAGCGATATCCTTCGCTCCAGGCAGTTGTTTTCGATTTGCCGGACGCCGTCCCGCTAGCAAAGGAGATGGTCGCGGCCTCGCCCTCGCCGGTTGCTGATCGCATAAGCGTCCAGGCCGGCAACTTCTTCACCGACGAGTTGCCCGAGGCCGATCTTTACGCGGTTGGCCGCATCTTGCACGACTGGTCGCCGGACAAGATCATGACGCTCTTGCGTAAAGTGCACGCACGCTTGCCGGCGGCAGGCGCCTGCTGATCGCCGAGAAGCTGCTCAACGAGCAGCGGACAGGCCCCGTGTCGGCGGCAATGCAATCCCTCAACATGCTGGTCTGCACGGAAGGGAAAGAACGAACGTTGCTGGAATATGAAACCCTGCTTAAACAGGCCGGGTTCACGGACGTGCGCGGTTGCCCGACGCGGGCCCCGTTGGACGCCGTGCTGGCGCTCAAGTAATTAAGGAGACATATGACCGACACCGACGATTTCACCCAGCGGAAAACCGCGATCCGCACCCAGGCTCATGCCAACCGCAATCAGCAGGCGAATAAGGATGAGCTGAGCCTGCGGATTTGCCGCAGCTTCATGGCATTGCCTGAGTACGCCGCCGCGCGAACGGTGATGTTCTACGTCGATGTGCGCAGCGAAGTGCGGACGCGGAATTCGTTGGCCGACGCCTTGGCCAGCGGCAAGCGGATTGTCGTGCCCTATTGTGTCGAGCAGGAACTGGAGCTGTTCCTGCTTAGCAAAATGGACGAGTTGGCCCTGGGCATGTACAAGATCCTCGAGCCGGCCAAGGAACTGCGGGGCCTGCCGGAGAAAAAAGTCACGCCCGCCGAGCTTGATCTGATTATGGTCCCCGGCGTGGCCTTCGACAAACGCGGCGCCCGCATGGGGCACGGTTTCGGCTATTACGACAAGCTCCTGCAACATGCCCGGCCCGACGCGCCGCTGGTGGCGTTGGCCTTTGAATGCCAGCTTTTCCCAGAAATCCCCACGCAGGCCCACGACATTTTCATGGACAAGATCATCACCGAGAGCGCGATTTACATTGGTCAACGACAGCGAGGCGGCAGCAACTCATGAGTCGAGCAGAAGTTGAAGACACCTATGCCGAGGCGTTTCGCAGTCTTTACGCCGAGGTGCTGATCACGGCAAGCGATCGCCGCTGGCTGGATCACGCCGTCAGGCCGCCACCGGCAACGCCTCCAGCACCATCATGTGCGACTGCGAGGCTGGCGTTGACCGTTACGTCGGCCCAGGCGGCGATGAAACGCTGCCGACTCCCGACGGCCGGCCTGGCGCCGTGGTCCAGTTCCATGTGCCGCGTTTCCGCAAGGACCGGGTGGAGGCCCTCGAGCGCTCGCTGCTCGTCCGCATCAGCCAAAATGTGCTGACCTGCGCCAGCGCCTCCTGTTTCAACCTGCTCGACACCGATCCCTATTATCGCCTGGGCCGCAAACTCTCGTTTTTCGGAGACGGCCACCAGTTTCGCGAGGAACGCCATGGCCGCAAAATGTGGGTGGTGCCGATCCTGGGTGGCGAGTTCGTCATCGACCGCCGTTTCGGCTATCGCGACGGCCTGATGGGCGGCAATCTGTGGTTCATGGGCCGCGACCTCGATGCAGCGCTGCTGGCTGCCGAACGTGGCGTGGCGGCGGTCGAGCGGTGCCCGGGTGTCATCATGCCATTTCCCGGCGGCATCGCGGCCAGCGGCTCCAAGGCGGGCAGCCGTTACAAGTTCGCTGTCGCCAGCACTTATGAGGCATTTTGTCCGACGCTCCGCGCCAAGCTGGGCGAGCAGTCGAAGGTGCCAGAGGGGGTGGGCTCGATCATGGAAATCATCATCAACGGCCACGATCTGGAGGCGATCTCCAGGGCCACGCAGGCGGCCATCGCCGCGGCGGTGGACACGCCCGGCCTCATCAAAATCTCGGCCGGCAACTACGGCGGCCGGTTGGGGAAGAGTTTCGTCTATCTGCGGCCGCAAGCATAGGAGCGACCATGGCCAGGCCACAACCGGCGCCCATTGACCCCAAGCAAATCGCCGAACTGGCCCTTGCCGTCATCAAGGCCGACCCCTTTCCCGACCTGGCGACGATGGACGGCGACCAGCCGCGCGTCCGACCGGTGTCGCCGGTGCGGACCGACCATTTCACTGTTTATGTTGCCAACTTGCGCAGCTATCACAAAACGGCGGAGATTGCCGGCAATCCCAAGGTGGAGCTGTGTTATCTGGCGGCCAATCACGACCAGGTACGCATCACGGGGTTGGCCGAGGTGGTGACTGACCGGGCCGTGCTTCAGCAGATTTGGGACGGCAATCCGCTGTTACGGCAATACCTGGGATCGATCGACAATCCGGAGCTGATCGTTTATCGGATTGAGCCAGCGCGGGTGCGGTTCATGAAGGAGTGGGCGCGTAGAGTATTACGAGGTACCGGTGGAGTAGCGACGTTTGCGCGTTTGCCTCGTTCACCTCGTTCCCAAACTCCTGTTTGGGAACGCACGTTGTGCAAACTCCTGTTTGCCGGCCCAGGGGTCGGATCGTCCCTTAAAATGCGTTGCGTTGCAGACCCCCACACATCTCCCTGAACGAATCGCTTGCCAAAAAAGCACCTGCAATACCCGACTCCGCCCTTTCTTAATTGATTTGGCGTCATGAACTTACGGCAATATGCCGAAATGCGGCCGATTGGTTTGGCATGGATTCGTTGCACGCGGCTGCCCAGGAGCCGGCGTGGATTTCAAAACTCACCCTGGCCCCTTCTGCCCTCAAGCTCCTCGATCAACCTCACTTGGCCAGGGTTGATCTTCCTTCGCGCCTCAGCAACGTCGAAGAAATCCGCCCGGTCGATCTCCGGGAACTCCACCTGTCGCCCCGACCGTGGCGGCCACTGCATCGTGAAGGTGTTGGTGCCGATTGCAGTGGGGTCGAAGTCGCCCTCGCCCCTAAACGCCCAGGCGTGAACGACCTTTCCTCCCTTTTGCTTCACCGGCGTCAAGGCAATGAAGGGACCTGTCGCAGTGACGCCGGTTTCCTCCTTGAACTCCCGCTTGGCGGTTTCGAGCAAGTCCTCACCAGCTTCGACTTCGCCCTTGGGAATGGACCAGGCCCCGTCGTCCTTGTTCTTGAAAAAGGGACCACCGGGGTGAGCAAGAAGCACCTGGAGCTTGCCGTCCAGAATGCGGTACATCAATAGGCCGGCACTGGTGTGGGGCATGGGAGCCTAGCCTCTTCAGAATCGCCAGCCTTCCGGGTGCCATGTGGAGCTAAAGCAAACCCATTCCCTATTCTCAATAGAGAAGCAAAGGTAGAGAATCCCTGCTGGTTTTTTGTAAGTCAGCGTGACTGCATCAGGATACTTTCTGCTGATCTCAACCATAGGATACCCGTACCAACCATTGTATTCTTCAGTTGGCGGCCCGAACCGCCCCATGATGCTTGACTTGCTGTGCCCCACAAATTTATCGTGGATGGACTGGTCCTCGCCTTCAATTTGGTCGGGGAGTTCACCGGCAGGTGGCCGGATAGGTTCCCTGGGCGCTTCGATGCCTTGCCACAGTACCACGGCTACGACCGCAGCAACGAGCAGGCCAAAAGCCACAATGGTGAGCGCCTTTTTCCAGTGCCTCGCCATAGCTGACCTCGCTGCTGGTTGGCTCCTGCGGAATGCAGACAGGCTTTGGCCGGTTGAAACCGAGTGTTGGGCCACGCCGGGCCATTTTCGTCATTGTCAAGGCTATCTGACGACAAGCCTTAATTGGACTTTGACAACATCTCCCTTATTGATGCCTTTTTCCTTATCGGAGTCGCTGGCCGCGAACACATAAGCGGGCAGTCCATCCCGCCAACCTGGGGATGGCTTGTCATTCCAATCTTTGATGGCCTCTTTGCTGAGTTTTTTGTTGCGTAAGCCGTCAGGGACCGTCACCTCACGAGAACCTGTGCCCTTTCCGTCATTGGGAATCATGTCAACAATCACGCAATCCTTGGCAAGACTGAGAGTAACCGGATCACCATATTCGTTGTCGTCTGGTCCCGTACCGATGTATTTCCTGCAAACGACGGTGCCTTTGTCCGTATTGACCTCGTCGATTTTGACGGCGAAGTTGAAGACTTGCTTAAACTGAATCTTGACGACATCTCCCTTTTTGATGCCTTTTTCCTTGTCTTCGTCGCTTGCCGTGAAAACGGTGGTCTGCCCAACTGCGTATTCTTGGCTGAATGTTTTGTTGCGTAAACCGTCAGGGACCGTCTCCTCACGGAAGCCGCCTCCCTTTTTGGGGTCGGCAACCAACGCCACAACCACGCAATCCTTGGCCAAATGAAGTGTATCGGCAGCGCCATAACGGAGCTGGCCTTGTGGTCCTTTGCTAAGGAATTTTCTGTAGTAGGCGGTGCCTTTGTCCTGACTGATGTAGTAGATTTTGACGGCAAATTCATCGTCCACCACGGTACCGAACAGGGTGAAGCTCGTCACGACTGCCAAGATCAGGTACTTCATCGCAGAATTCCTGGCCACAAAAGGAATAAAGGGCGGACCTGCTCAATTGCAACACTGCGGTGGTCTGCTGTCAAGGCGATGTCCAGCAAAAGTGGTCGGCAAAGGCGATACTAAGCCGCTTTCCTTTCGCCAGAGCCACTTCGGGATTTAATGGCTGTTGTCTGCGCCGCCAAGTAAACTGCCTGTGGCCCCGAACCGACGAGACACGCCATGCCCAACTTCATCTGCACGACCTGTGGAACGCAACACGCCGCGACCGACCACCCGCCGCCCACCTGCCCGATCTGTCAGGATGAGCGCCAATACGTCAAAGCCACCGGCCAAAACTGGACAACGCTGGACAAGCTGCGGCTGACCCACCGGAACTCGATCAAGTTCAAGGAGCCTGGCCTGATCGGCATTGGCGTCGAACCGCATTTCGCCATTGGTCAGCGGGCCTTGTTCCTGCGCACGCCGGCTGCCAATATCCTGTGGGACTGCCTGCCGCTGCTCGATGAAGCCGTGGTCGAGGCCATCAAAGCGATGGGCGGCATCTCAGCCATCGCCATCTCCCACCCGCACTACTACGGCAGCATGGTCCAGTGGAGCCGGGCGTTTGGCGGCGTCCCGATCTACCTCCACGCCGCCGACCGCCAATGGGTGATGCGGCCAGACCAGGCCATCGTCTTTTGGGAAGGGGAGACGAAATTGCTTGCCGAGGGCCTGACGCTCATTCGCTGTGGAGGGCATTTTGACGGCGGCTCTGTGCTGCACTGGGCTGGCGGTGCGCTGTTGACCGGCGACATCATCCAGGTGGTGCCCGACCGCAAGCACGTCAGCTTCATGTTTAGCTACCCCAACTACATCCCGCTGCCGGCGTCGGCCATCGAGCGGATTGTCAAGGCGGTGGAGCCGTTTTCATTCGACAGCGTTTACGGGGCGTTTTGGGACATGGTGATTTGGCAGGACGGGAAGGCTGTTGTGATGCGGTCGGCGGAACGGTATATTCGAGCGATGGGGGGATGAAGGCATTGCCCCTGTGTTTGGAAGCAGCGTTTTTGTGGATCCTGCGACATTCGACGCCGTTCAAACCGGGAGAATACCATGACAACCACAGCACAATTTAGCCGAAGGAAATGGTGGATCATGGTCTTGGGCTGGGGTGGGTTTTGGGTGGCCCTCATCGGATGCTTGCTAGACCACTGGACTGGGCGTACGCTTGCGCCGTATGTAATGCCAGGGCTTCTGGAGTTCATTGCGGTTCAATTTTACGCATACCTTTTCGCCTTCCTATGTCCTCGGTGTGGTGGAAGCATAGGCGCCCTTGTGATGCAAGGCAATCGAGGATACTGCTTGGGAATGGACAGTCGTATTCGGTATTGTCCGTTCTGTGGCTGCGCTTTCGATGGTGGGGAGAAAGGTGTCAGAGCGAATGGGGAGCATGGCATCGGCCCTTTTGCCACAGGGGCAAAATGAACAGATGCTCTGAAAGCTCATGGCTCCAAACCCGCTCCGAAAGGTGATGACATGGCATTCTGGTCGAAGAAAAAGCCGACTGTTGAACCAATGGCGCAAAAGATCACACCGTTTGGCCCTTCCGAAAACGCCTGGCTGGAGGAAAACCGGCAATTGGCTGCTGCAATGGGCATCAAGTATGGAAGCGGTGGAGCCTTAACACTAGAGGAGCTTGACGTGGTTTTTGGTCGCTGGACACTTGAAGTCGAGGACAAGGAGCCCGCAATGACAGTGGCAAATGCATTGGGGTCGGCGTTTGGCGATTTCGTCGTCGAACAGCACGGCTTCAGCTGGGTCGTGGTAACTGACCAATACGGCACGGATTACGCCGTCAAGCATCCGGTCTTGGAGTTGATAGCCTTCCCGAGTTCGTCAGTCGCGAAACGCATTGAAAGGAACGAGCCGGAGTGCTTTGTGAACCTTCGGACAGCCATTCTTGACACTGCTCGGAGAAACGTGGCACAGTCGAAGTGAATTGCTCTCTTATCCTCGGCAGGCCGTAATTCTTGAATGCAGGCGACAAAGAAGATGGCGGCCGACCCGACGCCTTACGGCGTTCGGCTCGCCAGGAGGCAGGAAAGACGGCACGGGAGCTGGGCGATAACTCCCGTCCGTCCTCACTTGTTAGCATCACACGCACGCCAGCTCGCGCTCGCGCCGTGCCGGGCCATCCTCGAGTTGCTCGCGCAGCCGATTGCGGGCCACGTGCAGACGCCGCTTGATCGTGCCCACCGGCGTTTCGAACTCGCGGCTCATCTGCTTCAGCGAACGGCCGTGCAGGTAGAACGCCACCAATGTCTCCCGGTCGAGCGCCTTCAGCCGCTCCAGGCCCTTGTAGAGCTCGGCGCGCTGCTCGGCGCGGACCAGGTCGTCGAGCGGCGATTGCTCCACGCCGGCCGTGTTCTGCAGGACCTCCGGATCGGTGCCGTGGACCGGGCCGCGCCGCGTCTGGCGGTTGATCGCCATGCGGACCGCGATCTGCCGCAGCCAGCCGCCGAAGCAGTGGGCGTCGCGGAGCTGATCCAGCTTGGTCATGCCGTGAATGAACACTTCCTGCGTCAGCTCCTGAGCCTCGATGGCATTGCGCAGCCGGCCCAGCGCGACGGCGTAGACGGCCGGCTGAAAGCGCGCGAACAGCTCGCCGTAGGCCGCGCGGTCGCCCGCCTTGGCTTTTTGCACCAAATCCAGGATTTCCGTCCAGTTCAACATGATCTCACCTGCTCTCAAATCCCGTTCTTGAGTGTCAAACACAACGACAACGCCAGGGCACCAGCTCGGAGGCAGCGGCGGCGTGAGGTGCGGGGAATGGCGCACGATCAACGCACGGCCGCGAGCCGGCATTTGCGCTTGGCGACGCTGGAGTAGCGATGGTTGGTTGTGTAAGAGGCTTCTCGAAGGAGCAGCCGGCTTACCTTCCCCTTAACGTCGTCACCCCTCTGCCGGTCGGCCGGGCGCCGGTTGGCAGTTGCTTCGCTAGCGGCGTCAGGCGCGTCAGCCCTGGCGAACAAATTCGCCGCGAGGCTGTGCGCACCGGACTAAACCAGCGCTGCATCAAGGGATGGCGACTTTTGGGGTCGCCATCGAAGTCTGCGAGCCGACCGGCTCGGGGTGCCGTGGCACCGCCTAATATGGCGGTATACCGCGGCCCACGATCCGCTTCGGATGGCGCAGGCTTCGATGAAAGGTGCCGTTTGAGAGACAGGACGACCGCCTCGGCTCCCAGATTGGCCTGATTGGAACCCATGCGCACCATGACGTTCGCGCTGTCGGTAACGACACGGACGCCAGTCTGCACCACGGTTTCCAAATTCAGCATGGTCATGGGAACCTCCGACGGTCACTTTTGGGGCGGGCCCAGGCCACTGTGGTCTCGGGTCCAGCCGGGAAATTGGGTAAGTTGCTGTTCAAATCCTCGGTTACATTACTGCCAGGCTCCACAAAAAGGGGACAGGCACCGTTGCCGGAACGGCCCGAAGGGTGCTTCGCACAACGGTGCCTGTCCCCTTTTTGTGGAGCTTTCCGCAAACAATTATAAACCCTGGCTGGCGAAAATTGTTCCGCCGCCACTGCGAAAACGCAACTTCTTGGGGCGCAAGGGGTTCGTGCAAAAAGCCCAGACCGTTTGTTGGCTGGACAGGTGCGAACCCGGCACGCCGTCACTCCTCTGACATAGATAAGACGAACGAGGTTCGCAAAAAATCCCAAAAAAATAGGAAATAGGACTTTTTGGCGAACACCGGCCCGAAGCGCCAGCGAGGGAAGCTCATGGCCCTCGCTGGCGCTTCGGGTTGGTATCGGTTATTTTTAGCGCTCGCGCTAAGCCGTAAACGGCTTACATTCGCTTCCTTCGCACTGCCCGGCTGCTCAAATCGCGCTGCTTGAGTCCTTTCGGCCCGCCCCCGCGCCGCCCATCGGGTAGACTCGCCTGGGAGGGCGACCGCCGTCTTCCCCGATGGACAGCACCTGTTGAAAGGACTCCCGATGAAAGCCACCGCCCTCGTGTTCGGCTCCATGCTCGTCGTTGCGATTACGAGCGCGGATGCGCCCGCCCAATACATCTATCCGCAGCCGCCCCCGTATCAGGTTCAATTCGCGCCTGACATGTGCGGGCCGGGTTTCTATTGCACCAACGGCTGCACCTGGTATGGGCCGAGCTACAACGTCTATCCGCCGTTTCCGCCCTACGGCGGCATCGTGCCGGTGCCGATGAGCCTTTACAATCCGTATGTGCGCAGCCCGCGCGACTACTTCATGTGGACCGAGGCGCAGAAAGACCGCTCCACGCGCGAAGCCAGGCCGCCGTTTAGGCAATAGAAGGTGTTCGGCGGGACCGAGTGGGAGGACGTCATTCGCCCGCAAGTTGGAGGGCTTGCTGGTACAGGCCGTGTTCGAAACAGTCACCTTGCTAGGCGTTTGCAAGGTCACGCGCCACCTCGGCGGCTGGGTAATTGAATACGGCTACTCGCTGTTGTCGCAGCATTTCCATGAATGCGCGTTTCGAGAAACCGGCCATTTCAGCGGCCTGCCCACATGACAAACGTCCTACCTCGAAGAGCTTGATCGCCAGAAGCAGGCGTGCTTCGGCCTCGCTGATGGTGTCAGGCAGATGGATGGTGGAGATAGTCATGGGATCGGTTCTTCTTTTTAGAGCACAGCACCTGTGTGATTTATACCACGCTTGACACGGCTCGTACGTGGCGCCCGTCTATGCACCATTGGCTGGGCCTAACATGTTATAAGCTCCTGGCCCATAACCCAAAAAGCACTATTGCGACCGCCGCCGACACGCCCAGCAACACAACAAACTTGAGCAGCAACCGATTTGCTGCTTTGTATCCCTCTTGCTCCACCTGCTTCTTGGCCTCTGGTGTCCCATCAGGGTCGATTCCGTTATACACCAAATCATGGCGGAGGTCTGCCAGGCATTGCACCGCCCACGCTTCGAGAGATGGCGACACCTGATAGCTCCCGACTGCGACGTCGAGGATACAGCGATCAGCCCACCAGACGGGCCCGGCCGGGTCGCGCAGGTCGATCGCGTTCGCTGAGCCGCCGCTGTCTTGTCCCAAAGCGAACATATGAACTGGCCAAGGGGGGGAGAAATACAGCCCAACGCGGAGTTCGCGGTTCAACTCGATAAGTTTGTCCGGGTCATCCCACAGTTCGGTGTCCGCGTTGCCGGCCAGAGACGGAACTGGGAACGGGACCACCAACAGCCGGTATGCGGCCGGAAGGGTGATGCCGAGCGCGGCCTCGATCTGGGTTAGATCATTCTCGGTCAAGGCGGCTTCTCCGCCACAGGTCCAAGCCTTTTCCCGCAATAATGTGTTCTCAGCCTAACAAATTGAACCTTGCAGGACAAGTGGCGGGCCCAAAGCCACCAAGTATCGACGCTCCTTGCGCTGTTGCGCAAGTTTGGTTCGCTCCCACCGCCAAACCGCATTAGCTTCATCGGCTCACTTTTTCACGCGGGAGTGGGCCTTGATGCGAGCGATTTCTTCCTTGAGCTGGTTGATGGTGCGCTTTACCGATTGCAGGCTTAACTTGCGGGCGTAGCTTTTGTCTCTGCACAGTCATCCTGGCAGGAACCGTTTGTCAAAACGGTTCTCGATGCGTTTTCTTCGGCCTTTAATTCCACCCGACAGATCTGGCTAGGCTTCATGCCGAGCCAGATTTGGTTCCCAGTATCCTTGAAGCCCAACACAACGGCGTCGATCGTCGATTCAAGGGCCGGGTATTCCTTCGGGGTCATTCGTCCCGTGTCTTTGAAATCGGTGATTTGCACCAGTCCGTCAAAGGGAATGCCTGGTAGCGACACGAAGATGCCAAAGGGCGCGTGACGGAGCACCTTGCCACGCACATTCGTTCCGATTGGCAGTGAATTCTGGATTTCCTCCCAGGCGGTTTGGCTATTGATCATGTGTGCCACCTTTTTATCGAGTTGTTGAGGACATCGAAATCCGCATGAGGCACACGAATTTCAATGTGCGGACCTCCCTGGTATAGCTGTTCATGACACTGGAGCCGCAGGCGAAACAGATCCTTCAAAACCATGACCTCCAGAATGCCTTCAGCGTAATGCAGTGCGTAGTCGTCGGAAAGGCCCTTTCCCTTCCACATATAAGCCCTGTCATCCCCGCCCGGCATTGAAAAGTCCGCCGGATCAAAACCCTGCTGAAAAAGCTTCCGCCCAACGCCAGGCTGAGGTGCCTTGCAAACGCTCTCCGTCTCGATAATGTCATGGCCGTTCATCAGAGCAAACAGCCGAACACTTGCCGCACTTCCCTTCGTCAAGATGAGCCCGGTAGCCACGTCGATCAGTTCGTGCTGCCGCCCGGCCTCCGAAACTACACACTGACATTTTTGGGCCAAACGCCATATTCCCGTGCATGGATGTAACCTAAGCTCAGGCACCATTATATCCGAGGGCGAGACTGAGGCCAACAGGGCAATCGTATCGCTCGCCCAAGCGGTAGCCTTGGGCTACAGGAATATGAACGAAAGAGGTATTGATCGGCCTGACGGTGTTAGAGAAACTCGATCTGTTGGCCGATTGCGCTAACCGCTGCCTCGTGGCGAACCCTGCTGCTCTTAAAAGATCGCTCCGACCACCAGGAGGACAAGACCCGCAGTGGACGAGACGATTCGCACAACATGGAAAATCCCCCAGCGATCGCGAGAAGGACGTTCGGCTGAAAGGTGCTGATGGACCTGGTCAAAGCCACCCATGGCCCCAAGAACATGCCAGCGACCAAAGCCGACAGAACGATGCTGATGAGCTCCCATATCTTCATGGTGATGGTCTTCCAGGCTTCGTCTTCCATCTCCGGGCCAGCGATCATGTCGTGACCCTTCTCACAATCCGCCTTGCTTCTTGAGGCAGCAGTTCTTGAACTTTTTGCCGCTACCGCATGGGCATGGATCGTTGCGTCCGATTTTTTGCTTGCCTTCGTGTTTCCGGGGAAGGGTCAGGCGAGGCGATGGAGGCAGCGGTGGCTGTGCCTTGGGAATATCTGCCGCCTTCTTGCCGATCAGCTTTTCGAGGGCGAACATCAGTAAACCTTTGGGATCGCCCTTGAGCTCTTCGACCCTTTTCCAGTGTTCGGCTTTCTCGGCCTTTTCGGTCGCCAACCATTCTTCGTATTCTGGGAAACGCTCGCCCATAAAAGCGCAGGTTTCAAGCAGGTAATTCCGCAAGCCCTTGTCCTGGAAGTCGAGTTCTCGGCCCAAAAGGAGTTGACGTGCGGCTGCGACGCCTTCGGGAGCAAAGTGGCTAAGGAGGGCCTCTGCCAGTTCCCTTTGCATGCCGTGGTCCTTTTCCTGTGCCAGCAATTGGACACACTTCTCCACGGCGAGGTCAGAGTGAATGTTTTCCAGCGGTGCGGTGGCGAAGAGGCGGAAATGGTCCTCGGCGGTTGGAAACGCCTCAGCGACGGCATGAAGCACGGCAGGAGTTCCGATTCTGGTGAGCGCCTCGGCACATTCTTCGTTGAGAAGGTCGCCACGCTCCTGGAGCTTCGCGACAATCAGAGGAATTGTGGATTCCAGGTGGGCTTGCCCAGCCAGGCGAATGACCAGCGGCTCCAGCCACTTCATGGGGTGGTGGCTGTAGTCATCGAGCTTAACGGCCAACCATTCTCGGACTTTTGGTTCGCACTCCTGGCCATAACGAGCCAGTGCCTCCACGATCCGGGTGGCGTGGTCCAGGTCGATCTCGTTGGCGTACTGCTTGTCCTTGCCTTCTTCGCAAAACTTTTCCAGTTCTTGCCAGCATGTCGCCTCATTCCAGGAAAGCATGCGCAGCCGCTCCGAGACGGACGCACGCAGGCTGGGCAAGAAGTGGCGAGACTCCAAAATATCCGACTCCCTGCGCAAAAGCAAAGCAGGGTCGGCTTCAACCAGGACCATCGACAAATTGTGAGCATAGTTCTCGTACTTGTCGGTTTGCGGGTCATTCAGTTCGTCAATGACCCAGGCGACGGTTTCCTCGGTCTGCTGCAAATCTCGGGACTGCCCTATCAAGCGGTAAGCGTCCTGCTTCCCATGTGTCTGGACGGCCTGAATGACCAGCGGCATGACGGATAGGTCGGATGAGTACGATTTGGCGAAGTAGGTTATCGCCCGGTCCCGAATTTCGATGTCAGAGTGGAGGATGGCTTCTTTGATCTTGGTTTCGGGTAAGCGCACAAGTGTTGACCTCAAGGCCATGATCTGCCGGTTCAGGTGCCGTCATTGTATCCAAGGGCCATACTCCGCGCCAGGCCGATGTTTTGGAGGTGTTGTACCAATCCGCCATCCCGATGTGGTCAGATATCGACCACAGCCTCGCGCAAGACGCAAAGGCGCCAAGAAGCAAATGTCGTTTGAAATCCAATCCCTCCCTCTTTGCACCTTTGCGGCTTTGCGCGAGACTCCCCGCCAGTAAGCGCCAGCCCAAGATTTCATTTGCCTTCCCGCTCGGGCCGCCTACATTCATCTTCAGCAACTGGAAACGCGGCAGAGTTGCCCTGACGTCCACCAGCCAGGGCATAAATGGCGAAGCCGGTGCAAATCCGGCGCTGTCCCGCAACTGTAACCGATGCCGAAGGGCCTCGGAAGCCAGGACGACCGCCTCTGTCACGCTCCACCGTAACCTCGCGGAATGGGTACGGGAGCATGGTTTGCGGATGACCAGCCGGCTTGCCAGGCGTTGGCGGCCCGGCGTCACCTTTCTCGCAAAAGCTCCCCGCTGCCTTTTCCGCGCAATGTCTCAGAGTCTGTCCGAAAAGGGGTCAGGCACCGTTGTGCGAAGCACCCTTCGGGCCGTTCCGGCAACGGTGCCTGACCCCTTTTCGGACAGACTCTCACACTGGCTATTGCCGCGCGCGGCAGAAAAGGAGAGTGGTCGGCATGGATTCATTTCACGCAATGCTGCCCGAAGACGAGTTTTTGATCTGCGCTTACACGCTGCTGGCCGGCATCATGACCGGCGCCGTGGCCCGCTGCATCGCCGCCCTGCGCGGAAGGAGGGCCGCATGAATATCCTCCTGGCGCATCATCTCGAGGCGCATCACTATCCGATCATTGCCTGCTTCTTTGCCGTCGGCGTGTATGCCGGTTGGCATTTGCTGTCGAGCTTGTTGGGCCGCGGCAAAGAAACAGCCAAGCAATAACAGGAATTCCTGGCAATTCCTTGCAAGGCGACCGCCATGCCGCGCAAACAGCGCAACCGCATCATCCGCCTGGACGGCAAGCCGATCCATCTGGTGGCCAAACGAGCCCACCTGATGGTCTGCGCCAAGGGCTGCTGCTGCGGACGCACCGAACGCGGCTTTGCCGGCGTGCCGGTCGATTTCTACAAGGCGGAATACAAGAAACGGAAGATCCGCAAACTCGTCCAGCTCACCATGAGCGGCTGCCTGGGGCCGTGCCCGGTGGCCAATGTGGCGCTGCTTGTTCTTCGACGGGCATCCGGTCTGGTTTCAGTCGATCAACGGCGAACCGCAGATCAAAGCGATCTTTGACTATGTCGAGCAGCATGCTGGCCGCCGATGGCTATCTGCCGCCGCCGCCGGAACTTGCGGAGTATGTATTCAACTATTATGGATGGTCGCAGCCGGCGAATGCGCTGGTCGCGCCGCCGGTTCTTCGCAACGGCGCGGCACAGGCAGCCAGCGGGGGCGAGGGCGGGTTTCTGTTCCTGACGCATGCCGACACCGATCTGCTGGCGCTGCGGGCGGCGCGTGAGTTGCTGCCGGCGGACTTTCCAGCAGTGCGGGCGCTGAGCCTCGGCAAGATCGCCACCGAGCAGCATTTGGCGGCGGCTTTGGCCTGTCCAGGAGCGGCGGAACGGGTCATCGTGGTCCGGTTGTTGGGCGGGCTGCAAAGCGTTCCAGGATTTCGCGGCTTGGCCGAGTCGGCACGCGCCGCGGACAGCACTTGCTGGTCCTCAGCGGCACCGGCAGCCCCGACCCGGAGCTGACCGCGGTCTCGACCGTCTCGCCGGCCGTCATTCATGAGGCTACCGCGTATTTGCAGGCGGGCGGCCGAGATAATCTCGCCCAGCTGCTGCGTCTGCTCGCGGATCATTTGCTGCTGACGGGATTTGGACACACGCCGCCTGTTGTGCTGCCGCAGCATGGCGTGTATCAGCCTGATCCTCACGGCGCAGCCGCAAGCTCGGCGCGTCCGACGGTGGGGATCTTGTTTTACCGTTCGCACTGGATGAGCGGCAACCTGGCGTTTGTCGATGCGCTGGTACGCGAACTGAACGACCAGGGGCTCAACGCATTGCCGGTGTTCACGGCCTCACTCAAAGACCTGGCGCCTGACGATTGCCAGCGCGGCGCGGGCGGACAGTGGCCGGCGGCATTCGAGCATTTTTATGCCGGGGAGCGTTGCCTCATCGACGTGCTGCTGACGACCGTGTCCTTCGCCCTGGGCGATGTCCAGGCAGACGGGCCGACGCATGCCAGGTTGGTCGGTGCATGCGTTTTCCAGGTTGGGCGTGGCTGTCCTGCAGGCGATCTGCGCGGGCACGGCACGCTGGCAGTGGGAGGCCTCGCAACGCGGCCTCAGCCCGCTGGACACTGCCATGAATGTCGCGCTGCCGGAATTTGACGGGCGAATCATCACGGTGCCGATTTCGTTCAAGGAGACGCTGGCGGAGGTCGTCCGCTATGAGCCGGTGCCGGACCGCATCGCACGACTTGCAGGTTTGGCGGCACGGTTCGCGGCATTACGCCGCAAGCCGAACCATCAGAAGCGCGTGGCGTTTGTGCTCACCAACTCGCCCGGCAAGGCGGCCCGCATTGGCAATGCCGTGGGGCTGGATGCGCCGGCTTCGCTGATGTCCGTCCTGCGGGCCATGCAGGAAGCCGGCTATGAGATTGGCCCGCTGCCGGCCGACGGCGATGCCTTAATCCATGCGCTGATCGACCGCTGCTCCTACGACGAAACACTATTGACCGCGGAGCAACTGACTCAGGCCGCTGGCCAGTGTCAGCATAGGCCAATACCAAGCGCTGGTTCGACGAATTGCCGCCGAGTCAGCGCCAGCGGATGACCGAGCAATGGGGAGCGCCGCCGGGTGAGGCCTATGTTCACGACGGCCACATCGCCCTGGCCGGTCTGGACCTTGGCAATGTCTTCGTGGCGCTGCAACCGCCGCGCGGCCACGGCATGGATCCCAACGCCATTTACCATCAACCCGACCTGCCGCCGCCGCATAACTATTTTGCCCTCTATCGCTGGCTGCGCGACGTATGGCAGGCCGACGCGATCGTCCACATGGGCAAGCACGGCACGCTGGAATGGCTGCCCGGCAAGGGCGTCGGGCTGTCGGCGGATTGCTTTCCCGACAGTTTCCTCGGCGACATGCCGTTGTTTTATCCGTTCATCATCAACGATCCGGGCGAGGGAGCTCAGGCCAAGCGGCGCGGGCACGCCGTCATCATCGATCATCTGACGCCGCCGATGACCACCGCCGACGCCCACGGAGCGATTGGCCAGTTGATGCAGCTTGTCGATGAGTATTACCAGGTCGAGCTGCTCGATCCCTCGAAGATGCCGCTCTTGCAGCAGCAAATCTGGGACCTGATTCTCAATGCCCATCTCGACGAAGACCTGAAATACCTGATGCAAAAGGGCGAGGGAGAAGACGGCCACACGCACGAATGGGACGACGCTCTCACCGCCGAGGGCACGCCAGTCGGCCTGGCCCAGATGCGCGGCCGGGAAGTGTCGCACCTTATCCAGGAGCTGGACGGTTATCTCTGCGAGTTGGCGGGGGCCCAGATTCGCGATGGGCTGCACATTCTCGGACAGGTGCCCGAAGGCGAGCAAATGGTGGGACTGCTGCAGGCGCTGACGCGCATTCCCAACCTCGAAGTGCCGAGCTTGCGAGACGCCGTGGCCGGTGTTTTCGGGCTGGACATCGACTCGCTGCTGGTGAATCGCGGCTTGCCGCTTCGCGAGGCCGAGGCCGAGGGCGAGGGCGAGGCCGAGGCTCCGGCGGCATTGGTGCGCTTGGCCGACCGGCCGCTTGCCAGCCGGGCGGATGCCCTTGAAACCATCGACGAGCTTGGCCGGCATCTGCTGGACCTATTGGCGCGGCACGATTTCCAGGTCGCATCGATCCCCGCCGTCATCGCCGAAACGTGGGATCCCTGACCGGCGCGGGTGACATCCGCAGGGTGCTGGAGTTTGTCTGCGAGCGCTTGGTGCCATCGCTCCGCCAAACGACGGACGAGATCGCCAATCTGCTCGCCGGGCTGGAGGGCCGCTATGTCCCGGCGGGACCCAGCGGCGCACCGACGCGCGGCATGGCCCACGTGTTGCCGACGGGCCGCAATTTCTACGCCGTCGACCCGCGGGCATTGCCGTCGGCAGCAGCCTGGCAGGTGGGGCAGGCACTTGGCGCGGCGAAGTTCTCGACCGCTATCACCGCGAGACGGGCGGCTTATCCCGAAACGGTCGGCATCAGCGTCTGGGGCACCAGCGCCATGCGCACCCACGGCGACGACGTGGCCGAGATCCTGGCGCTGCTGGGCGTCCGCCCGGTCTGGCAAAAGGAAAACCGCCGCGTGGTGGGCATCGAGGTGATCCCGCTGGCAGAGCTGGGCCGGCCGCGGATCGATGTGACCATTCGCATCAGCGGCTTCTTTCGCGACGCTTTTCCGCACCTGATCAAGCTGCTGAATGAAGCCGTCGAAGCAGTCGCCAGCCTCGACGAGCCGCTGGAGCAGAACTTCATCCGCAAGCATTACCTTGGCCGATCTGGCCGCGAATCTTGCAGCCGGATTGCCCGACGCCGAGCGGCAAGCGCGCTATCGCGTCTTCGGCTCGAAGCCGGGGGCTTATGGTGCTGGCATCTTGCCGCTGATCGACGAGCGCAACTGGCGCGACGACGCCGACTTTGCCGAGACCTATGTCAACTGGGGCGGCTACGCCTACGGCGCCGATGGCGAGGGCGTCGAGGCCAAGGACGTTTTTCGCCGTCGGCTGGGACAGGTGCAGGTGGCGCTGCACAACCAGGACAACCGCGAGCACGACATCTTCGACAGCGACGATTACTTCCAGTTTCACGGCGGCATGATCGCCACCATTCGCGCCCTGACCGGCAAGCAGCCGCGCTCGTACTTCGGCGACACGCACGACCCCGCCAGGCCGGCGGTGCGCGATCTCAAGCAAGAGGCGCTGCGGGTTTTTCGCAGCCGCGTGGCCAATCCGAAGTGGCTGGCGAGCATCACCAGGCACGGCTACAAGGGCGGGCTGGAGCTGGCCGCCACGGTCGATTACCTGTTTGGCTACGACGCCACGGCCGGCGTCGCGGAAGATTGGATGTACGAGCAACTGGCGCAGGCTTACGCCCTGGACGACGGCATGCAGGAGTTTTTCGCGCGCAGCAATCCCTGGGCGCTGCACGCCATCGCGGAGCGCTTGCTCGAGGCGGCCCAGCGAGGCATGTGGGAACGGCCCGAACAGGAGACACTGACGGCACTGCGGGAAACACTTTTGAGCAGCGAGGCATTGCTGGAAGAACGCAGTGAAACGGTAAAGGCACAGGCTGGAAGCCTGTGCTACGTAGCACAGGCTTCCAGCCTGTGCCAAGAAGCGGAGGGTGGGTGAATCATGGATTATCCCTTTGCCGCCCTCGTCGGACAGGAGCAGCTCAAAACGGCGCTGCTGCTCAACGCCGTCTATCCCGGCGTCGGCGGCGTCCTGATCCGAGGCGAAAAGGGCACCGCCAAGAGCACGGCGGCTCGGTCGCTGGCGAATCTGCTGCCGACTTTGCGGATGGTCCAGGGTTGCCCGTTTCGCTGCGATCCGGCTGCGCCTTGGGCGGAATGCCCGCATTGCTCGACCGTGACGGAGCGACATGCCGTGGACGCCGCGGTGCCGTTTGTCGATTTGCCGTTAGGGGCCACGGAGGACCGCGTGCTGGGCACCCTCGATTTCGAGCGGGCCATGCGCGAAGGCCGCAGCGTCATGAAGCCGGGTTTGCTGGCCAGTGCTCACCGAGGCGTCCTTTATATCGACGAGGTGAATTTGCTGCCCGACCATCTTGTGGATGTGCTCCTCGACGTCGCCGCCGCGGGCATCAACACCGTGCAGCGGGAAAATGTGTCGGTGGCGCATCCGTCGCGTTTTTTGCTGATCGGCACGATGAATCCGGAGGAAGGCGACCTTGCGGCCGCAGTTGCTCGACCGCTTCGGTCTGGTCGTGGAAGTGACCGGACCGCGCGATCCGGCGGTGCGCGTGGAGATCGTCCGCCGCCGATTGGCGTTCGAGGCCGATGCGGAAGGATTCGCTACACGTTGGGAGATGGAGCAGGCGACATTGCGGACACAGATTGCCGATGCCCGCGCTCGGCTTGCTGATGTCGTGCTGCCTGAAGGTCTATTGACGTTTATCAGCCAGCTTTGCTGCGAGTTTGAGACGGATGGCTTGAGGGCAGACCTGGCCTTGCACAAGGCGGCGCGGGCGCGAACCGCCTTGCACGGCCGAGGCGAAGTGGCCATGGAGGATATTCGCGCCGCCGCGGAGCTGGTTCTGCCGCATCGCCGCAAACGCAAGCCGTTTGAGCAGCCCAATCTGGCGCCTCAACAGCTTGATGATAGCATGGCAAAGCTGCAAAAAAAGCAGACCGATGAAGGTGGGAATGTCCCCCCGCAAGACGCCTCTGGCAACCGCGAAGGCGAGGACGAGGGCGAGGGCGAGGTCCCTCAGGCGGGCGAAAGAACTTTTGAGCCGGGCCTTGCACAGCCGATTCGTCGCATCGAGATTGCATCCGCCGGCAGCGACGGCCTCATGCCGCGAGGTCGGCGGAACCCGCTGCCAGGTGCTCAGCGTGGCCGCACGGTGCGGGCCGTGCAGGATCGGCAGGCGACCGATATCGCCTTTGCCGCCACGGTGCGCGCCGCGGCCGGGCGCGGCGGTTTGATTGATGGCCGGCTCCAGATCGGTCCAGAAGATCTGCACCGCAAGGTCCGCGATGGTCGGACAGGTTCGCTGCTGCTTTTCGTGGTGGACGCCTCCGGCTCGATGGCCGCGCTCAAACGCATGGAGCTGGTCAAAGGGACCGTGCTTGGCCTGCTGCGTAGCGCGTACGAACAGCGCGATCTGGTCGGCGTGATCGCCTTTCGCGGACCTCAGGCGACTGTGCTGTTGGCGCCAACCTCAAGTGTGCAGCAGGCGGAGGACTGCGCTGCGCGTGCTGCCCACCGGCGGACGCACGCCGCTGGCGCACGCCTTGATCCTGGCAGGCGAGGTCGCGGAGCGGGCCCGGCGATCCTGCAGTGATTTGCCCATCGTGCTGTTGCTTCTTAGCGATGGTCGCGCCAATGTGGCTGTCCCAGGCACTACCGACGATCCGTGGCAGCAGGCGCTCCTTGCGGCGGCGCAACTAGCCGCTGCGAAGGTGCTGGCGCTGGTGCTGGATACGGATTCCAGCTTCGTGCGGCTCGGCAGGGTTCAGGAGCTGGCCCGCGCCCTGGGCGCGCAATGCCTGACGGCGGAAGAGCTATCGAGCGAGACGCTGTTGCTCAAGGTACGCCAGAACCTCGCTAGCGGAGCCATATCATGACCGCTCGTATGGTCATCGCGGGAACGCACAGCGGCGTCGGCAAGACCACGATCACCGTGGGTTTGATCGACGCCCTGCGCCGGCGCGGCCTGCACATCCAGCCGTTCAAGGTCGGCCCCGATTTTATCGACCCGGGCTATCACAGCCTCGCTGCCGGCCGGCCCTGCCGCAATCTCGATAGCTGGCTGCTGCCGCGCGAGGTTGTCCGCGGCTGCTTCGACCACGCCGCGGCACAGGCCGACCTCGCCGTCATCGAAGGCGTGATGGGTCTGTTCGACGGCTTCGCCTACGACGAGGAAAGCGGCAGCACGGCCGAGGTGGCGAAACTCATCGACGCGCCGGTCGTCGTGGTGCTCGACGCCGGCAAACTCGCGCACAGCGCGGCAGCGGTCGCGCTCGGCTACCAAAAATTTGACGACGCTTTGAAATTGGCCGGCTTCATCATCAATCGGGTCGCCGGCGAAAGCCACGGCAACGGCGTGGCGGCGGCGGTGACGCGGGCGACAGGGCTGCCCGTGTTCGGATGGCTGCCGCGCGACCAACGGCTGGAGATTCCGGAGCGGCACCTGGGCCTGACACCGACCGCCGAGTCCGGTAGCTGCGAGGAATTTACGCAAGCCGCAGGGGATATGGTCGAGCAACACCTTGACCTGGACCGACTGATGGCAATTGCGCGCGAGCCATACCAACCCGAAGCGTCAGCAAGGGCCGACAGTATACCTCGCTTACGCTTCGGGTTGGTATCCGAGGTCGCCACCCCTGTCAACGGCCATCGTCCCGTGATCGCGGTAGCGCGCGACGAGGCATTTCAATTCATCTACGAGGACAATATCGACCTGCTGCGCACGGCGGGCGCCGAGATCGTTTTTTTCAGCCCGCTGCGGGACGAAACGCTGCCAGCGCAAACCGCGGGCATTATCCTCAGCGGCGGCTTCCCGGAGATTCATGCCGCACGGCTGTCGGCGAACATTGCCATGCACGCCGCGCTGCGTGCCGCTCATCACCAGGGCTTACCGCTTTATGCCGAGTGTGGCGGGCTGATGTACCTCACGCAGGCGATCCGCGGCAAAGACGGCGTCGCCCATCCGATGGTCGGTCTGTTGCCCGGGCATTGCGTGATGGCCGAGCGGCTGACACTGGGTTATCGGGTGGTCAAGTCCGCGGCAACCTCGTGGTTCTTGGCCGAGGGCGAGACGGTGCGCGGCCATGAATTCCACTATTCGACCTGGACCGGTCAACAAGACGAAGCGGAGCCTGCTTGTTATGTCCTGCCGCGATCCGGCGCGGGCGAAGCCAGAGCGGAAGGGGCTCGCCTGGGCAGCTTGTGGGCATCGTATGTTCATATTCACTTTGGAGCGAAACCGGAATTGGCCGAGCGATTTGTGCAAGCGTGCCGCTTGGTCGCTTCGGGAGTCGGAATGTGATTGGTGCGATTGGGCGTGTTAGCGTGAGAGCGATGGTGGCCGTCCAGTTTCTCACGATCATGCCGCCGTTAATCAGGCGGCCGCTTTCGCCCGCGGAGCTGGGTGGTGCGGTCGGCTGGTTCGCTGTGGTGGGTCTGATGCTGGGCGGCGCGTTGGCGGGAGTGGATTATGTCCTGGCATTGCTCTGGCCGGCCGGTGTGACGGCAGCCCTGTTGCTGGCGTTCTGGGTCATCGCCACCGGGGCTTTGCACCTCGATGGTTTCCTGGATTGCTGCGACGGTCTTTTCGGGGGGCACACACCGGAAGCGCGTTTGCGGATCATGCGCGACGAGCGGGTTGGGGCGTATGCCGTCATCGGCGGCATCCTGTTGCTGCTGGTGAAGTATGCCTGCCTCGCCAGTTTGACGGATCGCGTGGCGGCTCTGCTGGTCGCGCCGACCGTGGCCCGCTGGGGCATGGCGCTGGCCGTGGTGATGTTTCCCTATGCCCGAGCCGAAGGGCTGGGGCGAGACATGAAAGAGCATGCCGGTTGGCGGCAAGCAGTGCTGGGCGGCATCACGGCCCTGGTGGTCGCGGCGCTGACGGCCCAGTGGCTGGGTTTGTTCGCTGTTGCCCTGGCCGCCGTTGTGGCCGTTGGCGGCGCTGTCTTCGTCCTTCGGCGGATTCCGGGCCTGACGGGCGATGTGTACGGCGCGTTATGTGAGATGATAGAGGCGTTGACCCTGCTCGCGTTTGTGGCGGGAGAAGGCAGATGACAGCACTTTCAAGCTGGCAGTTGAGGACAATGGGCGACGCCCAGGCGCTCATGCCGCGCTCCGAATTGCACGATTTGCCGCCCGCTGTCCACGGCGCCGTGGATTTGGAGGAGTTGCAGCGACTTGGCCTCGACCCCGCAACCGTCCTCGATTTCAGCGCCAATACCAACCCCTATGGGCCGTCGCCGGCGGTGCGTACGGCGTTGGCGAACCTGGCACTGGACGCCTACCCAGACCGCCGCTGCGGCGCATTGACGGCGGCGCTGGCGCAAACTCACGGCGTCGAACCCGCCAGGATTTTGCCCGGCAACGGCGTCTCGGAGCTGATCTGGCTGACGGCGCTAGCGTATGTTCAGCCCGGCGACGACGTGTTGATAATCGGCCCCACTTATGGTGAATATGCTCGCGCGGCCAAGCTCATGGGTGGCCGCGTCACAACCCTGTTAGCGCGGGGGGAGGCGGCTTTCGCGCCCGATCTGGTCGAGATTGATTCCTCTCTGAAATCGCTGCGGCCGCGACTGGTGTTTATCTGCAACCCCAACAATCCCACCGGCGTCGCGCTGCCGCCGCGGGAGATTGCGATTTGGGCGCGCCAATATCGGCGGACGCTGTTCGTGGTGGACGAGGCCTATCATCCGTTCGTGGCCCAGCCCGGCTCCGCGGCGAGTTTCCAGGCCGACAACATCCTGGTGCTGCGTTCCATGACCAAGGACTGCGGCCTGGCAGGGTTGCGGCTTGGCTATGCGATCGGTCCGGAAAATGTGATCGAATCATTGCGGCGAGCGCAGCCACCCTGGAGCGTCAACACCGTGGCGCAAGCCGCCGGTCTGGCCGCGCTGGGCGATCCTGGCCATCAACGCCAAAGCTTGAAGCGAATCGCGCTGGCCAAGCAAGAATTGACGGTGCGATTGCTTCAATTGGGCATGACAGTCCTGCCGTCAGCGACCCATTTTTTCCTGATGCGTGTCGGCAGCGGCGCACACTTCCGCGCAGTGATGCTGGAGCACGGCATGATTGTCCGCGATTGCGCGTCGTTCGGTTTGCCGGCTTATGTGCGCATCGCAGCGCGCAGGCCGGACGAGAATCAGCGCTTCTTGGCCGCGGTCCAGGAGGAAATTTGACCATGCGTCTGCTGCTTGCGCCGCACGCACCGACCGATTGGAACGCTCAATCGCGCCTCCAGGGACACAGCGACACCGCGCTCTCGGACGCCGGGCGCTGCCAGGCGGCACTGCTTGCCAATCGGCTTTTGGCCGTGCCGATCGATGAAGTCCACGCCAGCGATCTTCGCCGGGCCATGGAAACCGCCGCGCCGATTGCGAGACCGCGCGACCTGGCGGTGCAGTCCGATCCACGTCTGCGCGAGCTCAATTTTGGCAATTGGGAGGGGATGACCTACGAGGAAGTGGGCCAGGCCGACCCGCAAGGATTGGCCGCCTGGGAAGCAAACGTGCTGGACACCGCGCCGCCTGGCGGAGAGACATTGGCACGGATGGCGGACCGAGTCGGCCAATTTTTCGGCGAACTCAGGGCTCGTGGCGACGAGGAGCGGACGATTTTGATCGTGGCCCATCGCGGGTCTCTGCAGGTCCTGTTGTGCCAGGCGCTCGGTATGGCGCCGCAAGCACGTTGGCAGTTTCACCTGGAGCCGGCTTCGCTTTCCGAGCTTAACCTGTATAACCAGGGGCCGGTGCTGACGAGCCTCAATGATATCCACCATCTGAGGGAGGTTGCCCATGCCGGCTAAGCGGCTCCCCCAAAAAGGGGACAGGCCCCGTTGTGCGAAGCACCCTCCGGGCCGTTCCGGCAACGGGGCCTGTCCCCTTTTTGGGGGAGCCGCCAGGGTTATCATGATCCAGGGAACCAGTTCGTCGGTGGGTAAAAGCCTGCTCACAGCGGCGTTGTGCCGGATTTTTGCACGCAAGGGTTGGCGCGTGGCGCCGTTCAAGGCCCAGAACATGTCGAACAATGCCGCTGTCTGCGCCGACGGCGCCGAGATTGGCCGTGCCCAGGCTGTGCAGGCCGCCGCGGCCGGTATCGAGCCGACAGCGATCATGAACCCCATCCTTCTCAAACCCGAAGGCGATTGCCGATCGCAAGTGATCGTTCTTGGCCGGCATTGGCAGACATTAAAAGGTGGCAGCTTTTTCCGCAAAAAGGAAGAGCTTTGGCCGGTGGTGACGACGGCACTTGACGAGTTGCGTGCCGCGTATGACGTGGTCGTGATCGAAGGCGCCGGCAGCCCGGTCGAGTTGAACCTGCTCAAAACGGACATTGTCAACATGGCCCTGGCCCGCCACGCCAACGCGCCGGTGCTGCTGGTCGGCGACATCGACCGCGGTGGGATTTTCGCTCAACTCTTGGGGACGCTTTGGCTGCTCCCCCCGGGAGATCGAGCATTGGTGCGCGGATTGGTGATCAACAAATTCCGCGGTGAGTTGAGCCTCTTTGCCGATGGCGTCCGCATGCTCCAGGAGCGGAGCGAGCTGCCGGTGCTTGGCGTCGTACCTTACCTTACCGAGCTCGCCATCCCGGAAGAGGACGCCGTCGCGCTCGACGCCGCCACCCAGCAGCGAGGCGCCATCGACATTGCCGTGATTCGCCTGCCGCACATCGCCAACTTTGACGACTTCGACCCGCTGCGCACGACACCTGGCGTCGGATTGCGTTATGTGCAAACGGCCGCCGCGTTGGGCCGGCCTCATGCCGTGATCCTGCCCGGCACCAAAAGCACCATCGCCGATTTGGCCTGGTTGAGGCAGCAAGGGTTGGCAGCGGCTATTCAGAATGTCGCGGGTCAGGGCACGGCCATCGTTGGAATTTGCGGGGGTTACCAGATGCTCGGCAATCGTATCCACGATCCCACTCGCGTGGAATCTTCTTCAGCTATGGCGCAGGGTATGGGCCTGCTGCCGGTCGAGACGATCTTTGAGAAGGAAAAGGCGACGTTTCAAGTGCGCGCCCGCATGGCCAATCCCGTGGCATGGGCCGCGCCCATTGGCGACGAAGAACTGGAAGGTTACGAGATTCACATGGGCCGCACGACGGGTTCACCCGGCTGGTTGCGAATTGTGCAGCGCAACGGCGCACAGGCCGATGTGCTCGACGGTGCGATGACGGACGACGGCAAGGTGTGGGGCTGCTATCTGCATGGCCTTTTCGCCAATGCCGGGCTGCGCGAGGCCTGGCTCAACAGTCTGGTCGGCAACCGTACCGTCGCGGGCAAGGCAACGTCGCTGCAACAGGAGCTGGACAGGCTTGCCGATGCGGTGACCGAAGCACTCGACATGGAACAGACTGTATGCGATCCTATCTGCGCCCGTCGCTGCGCCTGTGGGGAAAGAGAGAAAGGCATAATGATGACACCAGAAGACAACGACCTGCACCGCGAGCGCATGGCCAAGCACAAAGAGGCTTTCGAGACCCGCAAGGCAAAAGCCACGCAGGAAAAGGGCCTCATCATCGTCAACACCGGCGCGGGCAAAGGCAAAACGACGGCGGCGCTGGGGCTGGCATTCAGGCGCTGGGCCACGGAATGAAGGTCGGCATCGTTCAGTTCATCAAAGGCGCCATCGCGACCGGCGAGGCCGCTCTGGCAAAGCGGCTGGCGCCCGAGTTGGTCATGCACACCATGGGCGACGGCTTTACCTGGAACACGCAGGATCGCGAAAAGGACATCGCCTCCGCCCGCGTTGCCTGGGAGACTGCCCGCTCACTGTTGCGTGACGAATCGATCGACCTCGTCATCCTTGATGAGCTGAATGTGGTCATCAAGCACGGATACCTACCGCTGGACGAGGTGCTGGATGCGCTGAGCCGCAAGCGGCCGATGCTGCATGTCGTGATCACGGGCCGCAACGCGCGCGATGAGTTAATCGAAATCGCCGACCTGGTGACGGAGATGAAGCTAGTCAAACACCCGTATCGTGCGGGGATCAAGGCACAAAAGGGCGTCGAATTTTGACATGGATTTTTAACCGCGGAGAACGCAGAGGTCGCAGAGCAAAATATCCATGGTTTTGCTGGTTCTTTCTCTGCGTTCTTTGCGTTCTCTGCGGTTAAAAATCCTGGTTAGGAGTCATTGATGGAACCTGCAATTTGCTTCGTCGGACACGGCAGCCGGGACCAGGAGGGGACAGCGGAATTTCTCCAGCTCGTCGATCTGTTCCGCGGTCAGCAACCGGCTCGCATCGTCGAGTCCGGCTTTCTGGAGTTCGCCACGCCCCTCATCGTCGAGGGGATCGATCGGTGTGTGGCGCGCGGCGCGAAGACCATTGCCGTGCTGCCCGGCATGCTGATGGCGGCCGGGCATGCCAAGAACGACATTCCCAGTGAAATCCACGAAGCCCGGCAGCGCCACCCGGAAATCGATTTCCACTACGGCCGGCATTTGCACCTGCACGCCAACATCATCGAGCTTTGCCGCGTTCGCCTGGAAGAGACGGACCACGATCACATCAACCGCGGTGATACCGTCCTCCTGGTGGTCGGCCGCGGCAGCAGCGACCCGGACGCCAATTCCGACATCAGCAAGCTGGCCCGCATCCTTGGCGAAGGCATGGGCTATGGCTGGTCGGCGACCTGCTTCAGCGGCGTCGCGGCGCCGCTGGTGCCGGAGGCTCTGCAGCGCTGCCAGCGCATGGGCTTTGCGCGCATCGTCGTGTTTCCGTTCTTTCTGTTCACGGGCATTCTGGAGAAACGCATCCGCCAGCAAACGGCGGAGTTTGCAGCCCTGCACCCGCGGACGGAGTTTACCGTCGCCCACTACCTTGGCGTTCACCCGCTGCTGAGCGACACCTTCAGGGAGCGAGCCGAGGAAGCAATCCACGGCAGCCCCAATATGAACTGCGAGCTGTGCAAGTATCGCGTGCAACTGCCGGGCTTCGAGCAGGCTGTCGGCCAGCCGCAGGTCGGGCACCATCACCACGTCCGCGGCATCGGCCAGGACGAGCATCATCACCATCACCACGGCGACGGGCATCACCACTAATAGGTTAACGATGAACAATAAGCCAATGGGCGTCTTCTACGGCGTCGGTGTCGGCCCCGGCGACCCGGAGCTGATTACTCGCAAGGCGGAGCGCGTCCTGCGCGAGGTCGATTGGATCTTCCTGCCGCAGGGCGCCCGTAGCGGCACCAGCTTCGTCCGCCGTATCGTCGAGCCGCTGGGTTTGCCGGCGGAGAAATTCAGGCCGGTGGCGTTATGCATGTCGCACGAGCGTGGTGAAGTTCAGCGGCTCTACTCGGAAGCGGCATTGTCGATCGTCGCCGAGTTGCGGCAAGGCAAGTCCGTGGCCTGGATCACCGAGGGCGATCCGCTGTTTTACAGCACATTTTCCTATATTCACGAGGAGCTGCGCCGCGTGGACGACGTGCGGATCGAGATCGTCCCCGGCGTGACCTCGCCGAGCGCCGGCGCAGCTCGTGCCGGCCTGTGCGTCGCCCGCCTCGATGAGCGGGTGGCGGTGATTCCCGCCGCCTATGGTATGGAGAGGTTGCCGGCACTAATCGATGAGTTTAGGGCGGTGTTTCTGCTCAAAGTGCAAAACGTCTTCGATCAATTGCTTGATGCCCTGGCAAATCTGCGAGTGCCCCTCGATGCGGTCTTTGTGGATCAAGTCGGCACACCCGCGGAGCGGATCGTCACCAATCTCGAAACGCTGCGCGGCCAGGATCTGTCGTACTTTTCTTTGGTGATGCTGCGTCGCCGGGAGCCATGCCCATGAGCGAGCGCGGCCGTCTTTTTGTGGTCGGTCTGGGTCCCGGCGACCGCTCGCTGATGACAGCCCAGGCCCTGGAAGCGCTGCGGCAGGCCGAAGTAGTGATCGGCTACGACGGTTATGTCGCATCGGTCGCCGACCTGGTCGAGGGCAAGGAATGCGTGGCGCTGCCGCTTACGCAGGAGGTGCAGCGGGCTGAACTAGCGGTGCGGCGACTGCGCGAGGGCCGAATCGTTTGCGTGATCTCCAGCGGCGATCCAGGGATTTACGGTATGGCGGGCCTGGTGATCGAGAGCCTTGGCGAGGATAGCCAGGATGAGGTCGTGGTCGTGCCTGGCGTGTCGGCCGTGAATGCGGCGGCGGCACTGCTTGGAGCGCCGCTGGGGCACGATTTCGCCGTCATCAGCCTGAGTGATCTCTTGACTCCCTGGGAAATCATCGAGCGCCGGCTGCGGGCCGCGGCGGAGGCGGATTTCGTGCTGGCTTTGCTGAATCCGAAGAGCCGGCGGCGGGATTGGCAGTATAAGAAAGCACAGGAGATCCTGGCGAAGCATCGGCTGGCGGATACGCCAGTAGGCATTGTGCGCAATGCGTATCGGTGGGAACAGGCCATTGAACGGACTACAGTCGCCTGCATGCATGAAGCCGTGGTGGACATGTTTACGACGGTGATAATCGGCAGTTCGCGGACGCGCAACTTGGGGCGTCCATTGTCACGCCGCGGGGTTATCATATGGTGGATAGCCAACAATAATAGAGCACAGGCAAGTCCTTTTGACTTCATTTCCTTTGTCTGGGACAATGCGGTGGTAGGTTGCGCTTCTGGTTTCAAGCGGTGTGTGGCCCTTGTAGCGGCCCGAAATGTCGGTGTGGTCTTTGGGTATGTGGGAGGAGGCCGGCTTTCAGCCATTACGGTGACTTGCCTTTGGTCGTGTTTTTTGCGATGCTCGCCATGGTTGCCGCCTTTGCAGCCGCAACCGTGACGGGTTTGTCCTTCGCTTTGGCGTTTGTAATTAGCTGCAGTTCGTTGTTCGGTGTTCAGATTGCTCTGGTACAGTTAGCCAATTGGTTCAAATCCAAGGTGGCGGAGAAGCTAATCGGGTGGTATCTATTGGTTTGTTGTTGGGCGTTAGTTATTCTGTTTGTCGTTGACACAGTCTTGCTGGTGTGGCGCTTACTCTGAGGTTGACCAGTCGCCCAGCGTGGCGAGCAGATTTAGGGGCCTGAACTTTGCCAATGTTACCCGAAGTTGAGTCAGCCCGTCAGGCCACCTGCCACGCCATTTCCGGCTTGCACCAAGCTGAAGACCGCTGGAATTTGGTCCTTGCCGCGCTCCGAAAACAACCATTCGGACAGGATGCCCAACACTTGCTCCAAAAATCCCTAGACGAGTTCGAGTCCGGCCAACAGCTGGTCAATTCTTCTCGCGCCCTTTGGGCTCTTGCTGAGCAACTTGGCATGCCCCACAACGCGTGGACGAGTTGAACCAGGCGGAAAAACGGTTTGCAGAACTCGCTGCGGAGGCCAGATCGGGCCTGGAGCACCGTGCTCACAAGTGGCAGCCGGCCGACCCCGCCCGGTTGGCGTTGGGGCTGCAACAGGCGCGGGAAGGAAAGACCGTAAAGGCCGACGAGGCAATTGCATGGTTCCGCTGTCTTTGACATTTTGGTAAGCCGCCTAAAGTAGTAGGCACACTCCGTGTGCCGTTTAGCGCTCTAAACGGCACACGGAGTGTGCCTACTACTTTGGAGTATTCCCATGCCGCGCATCGCCTTGATCCAGCAATCCGTCACCCCCGACCGCCAGGCCAATATCGCCCGCGGCCTCAAGGCGCTGGAAGACGCTGCCGCCGCCGGCACCAACCTCGTCTGTTTCGCCGAGTTGGCCTTCGATCCCTTCTACCCGCAGTGCCATGCCCAGCGCGGCTTCGAGAACCTGGCCGAGCCAGTGCCCGGACCCATCACCGAGGCCTTCGCCGCCCGCGCCCGGCAGCTCGGCGTGGTCGTCGTGCTCAACCTCTTCGAGCGCGACGGCAACCGCTGTTTCGACACCTCGCCGGTGATCGACGCCGACGGCAAACTGCTCGGCCGCACCCGGATGATCCACATCACCGACTACGAAGGCTTCCACGAGCAGGATTACTACACCCCCGGCGACACCGGCGACTCCCGTTTACGACACGAAGGTTGGCCGCATCGGCATTGCCATCTGTTATGACCGCCATTTTCCCGAATTCATGCGTGAGCTGGCCCTGGGCGGCGCCGACCTGGTGTTGGTGCCACAGGCGGGCACGGTCGGCGAATGGCCGGAGGGATTGTACGAGGCCGAAATGCGCGTGGCGGCCTTTCAAAACGGCTATTTCATCGCGCTTTGCAATCGTGTGGGCATGGACGGAGCCTTGAATTTTGGCGGCGAGTCGTTCGTCTGCTCGCCGGAGGGCATCGTGCTGCACCGGGCGCCGGCTGGGCAGGATCACGTTTTGTTTGCCGACCTGGACTTGGCCGCGGCGGACAGGTCGCATGCTCGGCGGCTATTTTTGCGGCATCGGCGGCCAGAGGTCTATGGCAAATTGGTTGCTCGAGAACCGTAGCCGTAGGGTGCGTCAAGAAGTTGTCGCTCCAACCATCCACCTTGGAAGGTTATTGCATCGTTGCATCATTGCACCCACCCTAACCCGCCTGCATTGCAGTGCATTGCAGTGCAACGATGCAACGATGCAACGAAGGCCGTTGCCAACCGCGAGCACTACTTCTTCGCGTCCTTCTCAAGCTGCTTCGCGGCTTCGAGTTCCTTACGCCACTTTTCGGCGTTGTCGGTTTGGCCGGTTTCGTCGTAAAGCCGCACGATGCGCTCGATGACTTCCACAAATCGGTGCCTGGCCTGAAGATCCATGTTGGCGGTGAGCGGCTTCATGTTGGCATGGCTCTTCAGCAGCCACGTCTCTGCCTCGGCGTATTGCTTTTGCGCAAAAGACTGGCGCCGAGCGTCGACTGGGTCAAACAAGTCATCCAGCCGCGCGGATCGAGCTTTTCACGAACGGCCAGAGATTCTCGCAATAGCGTCTCGGCTTCCTTGGGTTGATCCAATGCCATGTGCCACCGGGCCATGTTGTACATGCACCGCAATGTGTCGGCGTTGTCGGGCCCAAGTTTGACGATGCTCGACTTCAACGCCTCCTGGAAAAGCGGCAGGGCTTCGCAGGGCCGGTCCAAGGTCAGGTAGACGTTGGCGACGTTGCTCATGCTGTGGAGCGTGTCGGGATGGTCGGCACCCAGGCTGGCTTTCTGCAACTTCATTGTTTCTTCGAGAACGGCGAGGCAGTCATCGATTCTGCCGTCGCCGTTGAGCGCCGCGGCCAGGTTGATCATGATGGTGATTGCCTGGCGGTTCTCCTCGCCTGCTGCGGCCTTGCTAAGCTTGAAGCACCGCTTGCAACACGACCACGGCCTCTTTGTTCTTTCGCCCGGACTGGTAGGCCAAACCCAGGTCGTTCATGGATTCAACCGTGCTGCGATGCTGAGCGCCCAGCTTTGCCTGGCGGAGCTTGACCGTCTCCTCGAGGAGGGCGATGGCGTCATTGGGCTTGCCAACCCTTCGATACCACGTTGCCCAAGGCGTTCATGGCGTTCATGGTTTGGGGATGGTCGGGGCCAATCGAGTTTTTGGCGAGTGTCAGCGTTTCCTCGAGCAAGGACACGGCGTCCTTTTGCTTGCCGAGCGCAGGTCCACGCCGGCCAGGGCGGTCATGGTTTTCACCGTTTCGGGATGCTCGGCGCCCCACCTGGCCTGGCGCCGGCGCAGCGTTTCCTCCAAAAGCGGCAAGGCCTCCTTGGCGCAGCCACGCGGCTTGGTAGGCATCGGCCAAGAGTGCCATCCGGATCAAGGTATCAAGATGGTCAGGGCCCAGTTTGACCTTGCTCGACTTCACGGCTGCCTCGAAAAGCGGCAAGGCATCCGGGACGCGGCCTCTGTTCAAATAGGCGACGGCCAGGTCGCTCATGGCATGCAAAGTTTCAGGATGCTCGTTGCCCAGGCTGGCCTTGTGGCGGCTCCATGCTTCCTCAAAAAGCGGCAGAGCTTCACTCAACCGACGCACCGTCTCGTAGGCCAGGGCCACATTGCTGATGCTGTTGAGCGTATCGGGATGGCTGAGGCCCAGCTTCGCTTTGCGAATCCTCAAAACCTCTTCAAACATGGGCAAGGCATCTCCTGGTCGGCCCAGCTTCTCGTAAGTCCGAGCCAGATTGTTTTTGCTGCTGAGCGTCGTTGGATGCTCCGGTCCCAACGTGGCAATGTGCACGCGCAGTAATTCTTCTAGCAAGGCCCGGGCATCCTCATTACGGTACACCGACCCATAGGCGACTGCAGAGATTCTTCATTGCTTTGCCGCGTCGCGGGGTGTCCTCGCCCAGGATGGCTTTGCGAAGCTGCAGCGTCTGCTCGGAAAGAGGCACGGCGTCCTCGAAATGTCCGGCAAGGCGCAAGGCCGAGGCAAGATGGTCCATGCAGGCGAGCGTGGCTTCATGGTTGAGCCCGCCGAGCTCCATGCGCAGCGGCCGCTCTTGCTGGAACGCCGCCACGGCTTTCTTGCCCTCGCCGAGGCCCAGGATAAGTTTCTCCGATCGCCGACAGCAATCAGTGCCTTGAGAGGGGATCTTCCGTGGCTTGCCCCCGCAGCTTGGCCACGGCGGCATCCAGCATAGCCACGACTTTCCATTCCGCCGTTGTGCGCCGGGGGTCGGGACTTCGAAACGCTTGCACCAGGAAATCCGTCACCTCGTCCGATTGTTTTTTTGCCGACCTGGCCGATGCCTCGGCCCTGCCACCGCCTCTGCAGCCTCGGTGGCGGCAACCAATTGCTCCTCTTTCTGCACCTTGGCGATATGCTCCTGGTCGTGGGCCTCGCCAACGGCGGCGTCGCCGCCAGGCAGACCGCCGTACGCTAGCGATGCCGCCATGCTGCTGCCCGCCAGCGTCCGGTGCTTGCGCAGCCAGCGCAGGCCATGTTGCAAAAGCGGCTCACGGTAGGCCTTGACCGGCTCGTCGGCCAGCCGGCGCTGGAGGTCTTCCGCCAAGGCCGTTGCCGAGCCGTAGCGATTCGTGGGCTCTTTCTCCAAACACTTTTTACTATTATCTCCGGTCGCGAGGCGCCTTGGGACACACCTGCTTCACGGGCAAGAAATGGACTCGGTGGGCTTTTTCAAGCACTTCCTCCCTGGTGCGACCCTGATAAGGCGCTTGCCCCGTCAATACCGCGTACAAGGTCGCCCCGAGGCCGAAGCATGGGAAACGGGTCCCGCCGCATCCCAATTTCCATGCGCTTGTTCCGGACTCATGTACGCCGCGTTCCCATCGACTGGCCCAGGTTCGTGGTGTTTTCACGAGCAGCTCGACTCCGACGGCAGCCCCGACCCTTCAGGGCATGGGCGTCCCACACGGACTTCGTGAAGTGCTTGGCCAGCCCCCAATCGACTACCAACGTCTCGCCGTAGTTGCCCAAAATGATGTTGGCCGGCTTGAGGTCGCGGTGCAAAACCCCCCGGCTGTGGCGTAGGCCACCGTGTTGCACACCGTGATGAACCTGTTGAGCGGCTCCCCGTAATGCCAGCCCGCGTTCCCCCGGAATCTCGTCCTGGCTTCTCGTCAGTGTCATGGAATGGCCTCAGCGCTTCATCCAGAGTTTGACCGTTCACGAACCGCATGGCATAGCAGAGCTTGTCATCGGCGTCGCGTCCCAACCCGTAGACCGGGACAATGCCGGGATGCTCGAGTTGGCTCGTGATTTCGGCTTCCGCCAAAAAACGGCGGCGGCTGTTGGGGTCGTCTTGATGCCTTGCCTGGATGCGCTTGAGGGCCGCTTCACGGTGCAATTCCTCGTCCTCCGCTCGAAAAACCTCCCCCAAACCCCCTTTGGCATGGAAGGACAAGGGGCGATAGCGCAGGCCTGGCGCGTCCCAAGCAGGCATGTCAAGAGACGAAGACTTGGACCGCGGCTTGCCGGGCAGACCGATGCGCCGCCAGGTGTTGCCTGGGCGGCGTTCAAGCACACATCCTCGACCGTCGCTCGGGACTCCAGGAATGATGCCGCGGCCCGCAAGCTCCGCCGTGCCCGCGCTCGACGCGGGCGAGCAAAACCGTGTACTGGGCCTGGTGCCGATAGCTCTCGCACAATGCTTCGGGCGTCGGCGCTGGATTGTCCTCCCAACGCAGCAGCAGGTCCGTGACAACGTCATGAAACCGGCTAGGGTCTCCATGGATGACAGTTGTCACGGACCCTGCCTCTCGCTCGTGAAGACAATGCAGCCGCACTAACACAAAGCATTGTGCGAGAGCTATCGGCACCAGGCCCAGTACACGGTTTTGCTAGCGCCCGCGTCAAGCCGCAGGGCATGCGGGACTTTGCGGGCCGCGGCATCATTCCTGGAGTACGGAGCGACGGTCGAGGATAAGTGCGCTGGAAAACGCCGCCCAGGCAACACCTGGGCGGCGAGGCATGAGTTCTGCCGCCGCAGGTGCCAAGTCTTCGTCTCTTGACATGCCTGCTTGAACACCACAGGCCTGCGTATCGCCCCTTGTCCTTCCATGCCAAAGGGGGTTGGGGGAGGTTTTTCGAGCGAAGAACGAGGAATTGCACCGTGAGAAGTGGCCCTCAACACACCATCCAGGCAAGGCGTCGAGAGCGACCCCAACAGCCGCCGCCGTTTTTTGGCGGAAGCCGAAATCACGAGCCAACTGCGACCTCGGTCTACGGGTTGGGGACGAGCGACGCCGATGACAAGCTCTGCTATGCCATGCGGTTCGTGAACGGTCAACCTGGATGAAGCATCAGGCGATTCCGTGAGACAGCCCGACCAGAAGCCAGGACGAAATCCGGGAACACGAGCTGCGCGTATACGGGGCTTTAGGTTGGTGAGACACGGTGGCCTACGCGCCGCCCACAGCCGGGCACCGCGACCTCAAGCCGGCCAAAGCATGGTTTACGAGCAAACTACACGGTGAGACGTTGGTAGTGGATTCGGGGGCTGGCCAGACACTCCACGAATCGTGTGGGAGGCCCATGTATGAAGGGTCGGGGCTGCCGGAGTCGAGCATGCACGAAAACGCCACGAACCTGGGCCAGTCAATCAGGAACCTGCCGGCGTACATGCGTCCCCAAGCAAGCCGCCATCGAATGTTTGCGAGATGGGTCCCCGTTTCCGATGTCTTCGGCTCGGGGCAACCTTGTACACGGTATTGACGGGGCAAGCCGCTTATCAGGGTCGCGCGCCAGGAGGAAGTGCTTGAAAAAGCCCACCCGTCGATTTCTTGCCCGTGAGCAGTATATGCCAAGGTGCCTCGCGACCTGGAGATGATATGTAAAAAGTGTTTGGAGAAAGAGCCCACGAATCGCTACGGCTCGGCAACGGCCTTGGCGGAAGACCTCCAGCGGTCGGCTGGCCGGGACGAGCCGGTAAAGGCCTACCGTGAGCCGCTTTTGGCCGGCCGTCGCTGGCCAGCGCCGGACACTCGGCGCGGCTCAGCATGGCGGCATTGCTAGTGACAGCAGTCTGCCTGGCGGCGCGACGCTGCTGTTGCACAGAGGCCCACGACCAGAGCAGCATATCGCCAAGGTGAGTAAAGAGGAGCAATTGGTTGCCGCCACCGAGGCTGCAGAGGCGGCACAGGCCAAGGGGCGGGAAACAGCCAGGTCGGCAAAAAAACAATCGGAGCAAAGATGAGTAGGATTTCCTGGTGCAAGCGTTTCGAGTGCACATGACGCACAGAATTGGAAAGTCGTGGCTATGCTGGATCCACATGGGCCGAGCTGCAGACCACGGGAATACCCCCTCTTGAAAGCACCATTGTATCAGCAATAGAAAGAAACTTATCTGGGCCTCGGCGAAAGGGCAAGAAAGACCGTGGCGGTACCTTGCAGCAAGAGCATACCGCATGGGACTCGGCGCCTCAACCAGGCTGATAAAGCCACGCTCACCGCCTGCATGGACCATCTTGTCCCGGCACCTTGCCGGACGGTTCCGAGGACGCATGTTTCCGAGCAGACGCTGCAGGCTTCGCAAAGTGGGCGAGGACACCTCACACAAGCATGAATAATATTGGCGGACCTATGGGTCGGTGTACCGTAATGAGGATGCCCGGGCCATTTGCTAGAAGAATTACTGCGCATCTGCACATTCCCACGTTGGGAGCCGGAGCATCCAACAACACTCAGCAGCAAAAACAATCTGGCTCCGGACTTTACGAGAACTAGGCCGACCAGGAGATGCCTTGCCCAGTGTTTGAAGAGGTTTTGAGGATTCGGAGAAACAAAGCTTGGGCCTCCAGCCATCCCGATACGCTCAACAGCATCAGCAATGTGGGCCCTGGCCTACGAGGAGACGGCACCATCCAGTTGAGTGAAGCTCTGCACTTTTGAGGAAGCATCAACAGCCACAAGGCCAGCCTGGGCAACGAGCATCCTGAAACTTTGCATGCCATGACAACCTGGCATGGCCTGTATTTGAACAGAGGCCAGGTCCCGGATGCCTTGCTTTTGCCGAGGGCAGATTTCATGAGAAGTCGAGCAAGGTAGAAACTGGGCCCTAGACGCACAGTCTTGATACCTTGATCCGGATAGCAGCTCTTGGCCGATGCCTACCAAAGCCGCAGGCAGCGCCCCAAGGAGGCCTTGCCGCTTTGGAGGAAACGCTGCGCAGGCACAGGCAGGGTGGGGGGCGGCGGCGTTACCCAGAAACGGGTGAGGTTGGCCAGGCCCTGGCCGGCGTGGACCTGGCATGTGCCTGCTCGAGGAAACGCTGACACTCACCAAAGTGGCCCCGACCATCCCCAACCCATGAACTTGCATGGAGGACACTCGGCACCATTGGTCAGAGGGTTGGCGAGCCCAATAACGCATGGCCCTCCTGGAGACAGTGCAAGCTCCGCCAGGCAAAGCTGAGCAGTCAGCATCGCAGGCACGGTTGAATCCACTGAACGACCTGGGTTTGGCCTACCAGGTCCGGGCAAAAACAAAGAGGCCGTGGTCGTGTTGCAACGGCGCTCAAGCTTCGCGAGCCACAGCCAGGCGAGGAGAACCGCCAGGCGATCCGCCGTCCACGGCCCTCGACCTGGGCCGCAGCACAAGTCGACGGCGACGGCAAGATCGATGAGCTCCCTCGGCCGCTCTCGAAGAAACAATGAAGTACAGAAAAGCCAAGCTGGGCACGGCACCGACCATCCCCAAGACACGCTAGCAGCATGAGCAACGTCTCTGACCTTGGCCCAGGGCCGCAGAAGCTCCTGCCGCTTTTCCAGGAGGCGTTGAAGTCGAGCATCATCAAACTTGGGCCCGGCGGACGTTGCAGTCGTGTACGACGACGTCGGCGCCCGGCACCGTGGCATTCGATCAACCCAAGGAAGCCGAGACACTATCCGAGAATCTGTACCAGCCATTCGTGAAAAGCTTCAATACACAGCAGCTTGAGAATCGTTTTTGTTTTGACCCAGTCGACGCTCGGCGATGAGTACTTTTTTTCGCACAAAAGCGATACACAAGGCAGAGAGACGTGGCTGCTGAAGAGCCATGCCAACATGAAGCCGCTCACCAACATGGAATTCTGGGAAAGGCGCACCGAGACATTTGGAAGTCATCAAGCGTGCCGGCTCAACAGAAACCGGCCAACGCCTGGCATAGTCGAAGGAAAGCAGGCTTGAGAAGGGGAGAGGCGCCGCGAAGATGAGCATGCTCCGCGGTTGGCGAGCGCCTTCAGTTGCATCGTTGCATCGTTGCACTGCAATGCACTGCAATAATGCGTGAGATGATTGCAACGATGCAATAACCTTCCAAGGTGGATGGTTGGAGAAGCGACAACTTCTTGACGCACCCTACGGTTGTCGAGCAACCAATTTGCCATAGACCTCTGCGCAGCCGATACCGCGAAGTTCACCGAGCGTGCCGAACAAAGGACCTGTTCCACCGCGGCCAAGTCCAGGTCGGCAAAGCAAAACATTAATGTCCAGCCGGCCGCACGGTGCAGCACGATGCCCACTGGCCAGCAGACGAACGACTCGCAGCACCAACCTTGAAAAGCTGCGTCCATGCCCACACAAAGATTGCAAAGCACGATGAAATAGCCGGTTTGAAATGCGGCGACACGCACCTCGGCCTCGTACAATCCCTCCGGCCTTCGCCGACCGTCCCGCCTGTGGCACCAGCACCAGGTCGGCGCGCCCAGGGCCAGCTCGCGCAAATTCGGGAAAATGGCGGTCATAGGAATTGGCCATGCCGATGCGGCCAACTTTGGTGTCATAAGACGGTAGCGCGTGTCGCCGGGGGTGTAGTAATCCTGCTCGTGGAAGCCTTCGTAGTCGGTGATGTGGATTATCCGCGTGCAGGCGAGGAGTTTGCCGTCGGCATCCATCACCGGCGAGGTATCGAAACAGCGGTTGCCGTCGCGCTGAAAAGGTTGAGCACGACGACGACGCCAAGGTGCCGGGCACGGCGGCGAAGGCATCGGTATCGGTCCGGACATGGCTCGGCCAGGTTCTCGAAACCGCGTTGAGCCGCCCTGCGGCGAGAGGGATCGAATGCGAACTCGGCGAAACAGACGAGGCTGGCCCCGGCGGCGGCAGCGTCTTCCAGCATCTTGAGGCCAACAGCAATTCAGCATCGGATTGCTGGATCAAGGCGATATGAGTGTGCATTTTTCAGACATTAAACGGCACACAGAGGTGCCTACTACTTTAGGCGGCTTACCAAAATGTAGAAGACAGCGGAACCATGCAATTGCCTCGTGCGCCTTACGGTCTTTCCTTCCCGGCTGCTTTTGCAGCCCCAACGCCAAACTTGGCGGGGCGCCAGCTGCCGGCTCGGTGACCAGGTGCTCCAGGCGATTGTGGGCCTCCGCAGCGAGTTCTGCAAAAATTCGTTTTTCCGCCTGGTTCAACTCGTCCACGCGTTGTGGGGCGGCGCAAGATTGCTCCGCGCGGCCCAAAGGGCGCAAAGGAGACCGACCAGCTGTTGGCCAACTCGAACTCGGTCTAGGGATTTTTGGAGCAAGTGTTCAGCGGCCCTGCCGAATGGTTGTTTTCGGAGACAGCGGGCAAAGAACCAGATTCTCAGCGGTCTTGGCTCGTGCAAGCCGGAAATGGCGTGGGCAGTCACTGACGGGCTGACTCAAGGCTTGGGTAACATCTGGCAAAGTTCAGCCCCTGATCTCCTGGCCACCGCTGGGCGACTGGTCAACCTCAGAGTAAGCACAGCACCAGCAAGACTGTGTCAACGACAAAACGGAAT
>CAVVFU010000008.1:0-782063 GCA_963747575.1 uncultured Gemmataceae bacterium | reverse complement strand
ATCAGAAGTTATTGAGATTGGCGGAGGACCTGATGGGCCGAGCCCGCCAACTGCTCGCGACCTTGATTTTCCAGGTCGAACCCCGTGAGGTGGACCGGCTGGCGGCGGGAGCGGAACTGAAATTGCGCCATTACCTGGAGTTGACGGAGAAAGTGTGCGGGACAGCCAAGCGGCGTGTGCTGCTGGGGGAAACCGTACCCAACGAAGAAAAGATTTTCAGCATCTTTGAGCCGCACACGGAACTGATCAAGCGGGGCAAGGTGCCCAACCCGATCCAATATGGTCATAGGGTGCTGGTCATCGAGGACGCCGTCGGTTTCATCTGTCATTATGAGGTGGTGGCCAATGGAGTTTTGGATCAGGACTTGGTGGTGCCGACCATGAAAAAACTGCAAAAACGTTTAGGAGGCAAGATCGAGCGGGCGTCATTTGACCGGGCCTTTCACACGCCAGAAAACCAGGAAGAGCTGGCCCAGATCGTGGCGCATCCATGTATTCCCAAAAAAGGCCAGAACCTTGGCCGCCAACAACAGAAGGAAGCAACCGTGGAATTCCGTGAAGCACGACAGAGCCATCCGGGCATCGAGTCGGCGATTGGTGCCCTGCAAGCAGGCAACGGCTTGGAGCGTTCTCGCGACAAGAGCGAGCTGGGCTACGAGCGCTACGTGGGATTGGGAATCCTAGGCCGCAACCTGCAAGCATTGGGCAAGCTCCTTTTGGCCCAAGACAACGCGAAGTGCGAGGCGGCCAAGTCCAAACGCAAGAAGAAAACCGGTTAGCCGGGCCTTTCGGTCGCGGAAAATGCGGGAATCCACGAGCCGAGGGAAGCGGAGGGGAGAAAATCCATCGCGAAAGGCACCCACGCGAGCGGAATTCGCCGCCAAGCCGATCGAAAAAGATAAAATAATGAATTGTCAACGAGACGGCACTGCTATCAGGCCGGCGACAAAACTGAAAAAGTGCCGTTTACGGACGGACACTAGCTATCGAACTTCTTCAACTTCCGGGCAAGCCGGCAGGGATCGCGGAACATCGTCGCGACGCCTCTTGGCTATCGAACTTCTTCACCTGCCGGGCAAGCCGGCAGGGGTCGTTGTTCATTGTTTTTTAGTCGACAAACTCCATAGGCCCCACCTCCGGTATCAGCCCGGCTTTATGCCCCTCCTCCAACAGCAGCCGCACGGCTGCCCGGCCCCGCGGCCCGTAATCCAGCGTCCAATCGTTGACGTACATGCCGACGAACTGATCCGCCAGCTTCTGTATCCATGTCGCGGGCATATTCCAGCGCGTAAGCCAGCGCGTCCTGGCGGTGATCGAGGGCGTACTGAATGCTCTGCTTGAGCAGGCGGCTGATCTGCCGCATCGTGTCGTGCCCCAGATCGCGGCGCACCACGTTGCCGCCCAGCGGCAGCGGCAGACCCGTCTTCTCCTGCCACCAGACGCCCAGATCGACCACCAGTTGCAAGCCCTGATTCTGGAACGTCAGCTGCCCTTCGTGAATGATCAGCCCCGCTTCGAACCGGCCCGAGGCCACGGCGCCGATAATCTGGTCGAACGGCACCACCTCGTAGGGAAACTCGCCGGCAAGCAGACGCAGGCGTCAGAAACGCCGTCGTCATGGTGCCGGGAACGGCGATCTTGGTCTTCTTCAGATCGTCGATCTTCAGCGGCTGGCGGGCGATCACCATCGGGCCATAGCGGTCGCCCATGCTGCAGCCGCTCGGCAACAGGGCGTATTTGTCGAGCAGGAAGGCGTAGGCGTGGATGCTGACGGCGGTCACTTCCAGCTCGCCGCGTAGCGCCCGGCGGTTGAGCGTTTCGATGTCCTGCAGCTCGTGGCGAAACGTCAGGTCGCCCGTGTCGAGCTTGTCGTGGGCCAGGGCGTAAAACATGAAGGCGTCGTCGGGATCGGGACTGTGGCCGACGGTGATCAGACGTTTGGACATGAATGCTCTCCGGTGCGCTTTTGACTACCCAGATTGGTTTAGTGGGATGACCTGCAAAGTAGTAGGCACACTCCGTGTGCCGTTTAGCGTTTCAAACGGCACACGGAGTGTGCCTACTACTTTGCTTTAACCGCTTGTGACTTGCCTGCGCAACAATTTGCCAACATTTACAAATCGTTGTTGCCTTTTGACTCGTCTTTCGGGAATAATAGGTGTGCGTTATGCCTCCACGCATGTGGGTAACGCCTGTTCACGTCCAGTAGCGAAAGGATCTGACCAATGCCGAGCACGCCGGTTTCCCATGTGCAGCGTCAGGTGGCCAAGGCCAGCCGTCGGCTTTTCCTGCAAAGGCTGCTGGACACGCTCGTCTGGTGTTGGGCCGGGGCGCTGCTGTTGTCGTCGGCCTGGTTTCTCGCTCAACCTTGGTTGATTCGCAAGGCCGACGAGATGGTGCGCTGGGAGGTGGCCGGCGGCATCTTCGCGGCGGCGACCATTGCCGGTTTGTGGCTGGCCGCGCGGCGGACGCCGTCGCAGTTGGAAACCGCCCTGGAGTTCGATAGCCGATTCAAACTGAAAGAACGCACCACCGCGGTGCTTACGTTGGCGCCGGAGTTTATCAATTCCTCGGCAGGCCTGGCCCTGGCCGCGGATGCCGAGGCCTATGCGGCCAAGGTCGACGTCCGGCGAGGTTTTCCGGTGGGTTTGTCGTGGAAGGCATTGGCGGTGCCGGTATGCGGTGTTGCCCTTGCCTTCATTGCGATCTTTTACAATCCCGTTTTCCGTCTGCCCACGGCGGACGCCGCCAGGGAAGCTGAGAAGGTTGTCAATGCCGCGGACATTGCGGAGAAGTTCGAAAAGCTCAAGAAAACCGCGTCGCAGCCTTTCGCCAAGGATGCCATGAGCGAACAGCTCGAGGAAATCGAAAAGCTCCGCGAAAAGCTGCTTTCGCAACCGTTTGACCCGACCGACAAGGACAAAATCCGCGAACGGCTCCAAAAAATGCTGCCGCTTGAGGAAAAAATCCAAAACCGGCTCGATGACCTCAAGGCCCAGCAAGATCGCAACAAGGCGATCCAGCAAAAGCTCAAAGAGCTTGGCAAAGACCCGGAGCAAAAACTCGCCAAGGATGGCCCGGCCAAAGGCATCGAAGACGCGCTCAACAACGGCCAGCTCGACAGGGTTCAACAAGAGATCGCGGCCCTGGCCGACAAGCTCAAGAATGACAAACTGACGCCCGAGGACCGCAAGAAGCTGGAACGGCAGTTGGACGACATCCAGCAAAAGCTCGAAAACATTGCCGACCTCAAGGACGTGAAGGAGCAACTGAAAAAAGACCTGGAATCGGGCAAGCTCGACAAGGAGCAGTTTGACAAGCTGATGGCCAAGGCCAAAGAGGCGTCTGAGCAGCTTCAAGATCTCAAAATGCTCAGCGACAAAATCGGCGAGTGTAAAGCCAACCTCGGTGATTCGCAGGCGGCCGCCGGCAAGCTAGCGGGCCTGGCCAAGGACCTCAACGATATCGACGCCACCGGCCGCGAATTGGAATTATTGCTCGAAGAGCAGCAGCGCATGCATGACCTGATGAGGGCGTTGCGAGGCGGGTTGGATAGCCTGGACGGCCCACCTGGCGGCGACCCGGGAGCCGAACGTCCTATCGCCGATGACGCGCCCACGGGATCGAGGCTCGAGAAGCAAAAAGCCACGCTCGACAACAAGACGCAATTCCGAGTGGTCGGCGAGCAAAAAGGGGGAACCTTCAGCAAAATTCCGGCCAGCAAGGTAGGCGGCGCCTTCGCCCAGCGCAGCAGGACGCGCCCGATGCCATCGAGCGCCAGCAGGTTCCCCCCGATGCAGCGGAAATGCTCCGCGGATACTACGAAAACCTAGGCGGCAGCAAGAAAAACTGACGTCGCCAGGCCGGCGGCGCGGCCAGCGCTAACCCGGCTCGGCGGGGTGACTGTAAACCCCCGCCGCTTGATGAAATCCTTGATTTTGCCTGGAAAAACGGCGGCGCGGAACGTGCGGAATGTTCCACGCCGCCGTTTGCTTTGCGGGTGTCTTTGTTCTAACCTTGAGCGTCCTCGACTTTTGGGGAGAAGAAGAGGACAACTTGGGGCCGCACGGCAGAGAGGGGATTGCCGGCGGCCCTATTTTTTTCCCAACATTGCTTTGCTCGATCTTGCAATACCAATCCGAAGCGTAAGCGAGGATTTCAGGTTGGTATCGACCAAAGAGGATCCGCGCTTACGCTTCGGGTTGGTATCGACCAAAATCGCCCTGGCGGTATTTGCTACTTTTAACCGTTGCAAAAAGCCACCTTTCCATGTAACCTGACGCGACAGCAAGGGATTGCCGACTTCCCAACCATCAGGATCTTCACAATGACCTCATCGCGGCAAACCAGGCAAATACGCACCTTGGGCTGGCTTGCCCTCGTCGTGTTGCTGACCAGCGCTCAACATGCCTTCGCCGCCCAGGCTGATGGTGAGCAGCCAAGCTTTCTGGCTCAGGTTTTCTCGAACTTGTTCAATAGCCGCGGCCTGATGGAAACGCTGAGCCAACCTCAGTACGCGATCGCGGCATTTGTGGTGATGAACGTGATTGTCTTCGTCGAGACGGGCCTCTTGATCGGCTTCTTCCTGCCCGGCGATTCGCTGCTGGTGACGGCGGGCCTTATTGCTTCTAACCCGGAATCCGGCTGGAGCTTGCCGTTGCTGCTCGGCACATTGTCGTTGTCGGCGATCGTCGGTGACAGCATCGGCTATGCTATCGGCTTCAAGACCGGACCGAAAATCTTCTGCCGCGAGAAATCGTTGTTCTTCCATAAGGATCACTTGCTCAAGGCGCAGGCCTTCTATGAGGAGCACGGCGGCAAGACGATTATCCTGGCCAGGTTCATGCCGATTTTGCGGACGTTTGCTCCCGTGGTCGCCGGCGTCGGCCGAATGGATTACCGCCACTTCCTGTTTTTCAACATCTTCGGCGGCACAGGTTGGGTGTGCAGCATGATTCTGTGCGGCTATTTCCTGCCCGCGCTTTTGAATCCGGTATTGCGGCCAGTCTTTGGCGACGCCTTCGCGATTGAGCAACACGTCGAAAAAGTGGTAATAGTGGTTGTCGTTTTGTCGGTGATGCCGGCGTTCGTGGTGTGGTTGAGAAATCGTTTGTCGGGCAAAAAAGACGACGAGGCCCCGGAGGTTGCCGCCGCGGACCAACAATCCACGAAACTCGCTGGATGAGGTTTATAGTAGTAGGCACACTCCGTGTGCCGTTTGCGCTCAATACGGCACACGGAGTGTGCCGACTACTTTGGTACAAAGCGCACACACATCGGCCGCGGCACTTCCAAACGATTGGCCGTCGTCGCTAGCTGACCAGTCTTCAGATCCACCCGAAATACCACCAGGCTGCTGCTGTCTTGATTGGCCACAATCAGCCAGGTTCCCGTTGGATCGAGGGCGAAATTGCGCGGCGTCTTGATATCGGCGCTCTGATGGCCGAGCGCCTTCAATTCGCCGCTGCTTTCGTCGATCGAGAAAATGGCGATGCTGTTGTGTCCCCGGTTCGAGCCGTAAAGAAATTTACCGGAGGGGTGCACCACAACTTCCGCCGTCGAATTCCCCTTGAACGGCATCGGCAGTGTCGACAGCGTTTGCACGGATTTCAGCACGCCCTTGGCCGCATCGTAATGGAGCGCCGTCACTGTGGAATCAAGCTCGTTGATGACGTAAGCGAACTTGCCATTGGGATGAAACGTGAAATGCCGCGGACCGGCGCCCTTGGCTGTTTCAAACGCCGGCGGATCGTTCGGCTCAAGTGTGCCCTTGGCGGCGTCAAAGCGGTAAACCAACAACTTGTCAATACCTAGGTCAGCGGCGATGGCAAAGCGATTGGCGGGATCGAGATTCATGGAATGGGCGTGCGGTCCGTCTTGCCTGGGATTGACGCTTTTGCCCATGTGTTGAATGAACGTCGTCGCTTCCGCCAGGCTGCCGTCTTTTTGGATCGGCAGACAGCAAATGCTGCCGCCGGTGTAGTTGGCCGCCAGCACGAATTTGGCGGTGCGGTCGAGGCTGACGTGGCATGGCCCCGGTCCGCCCGAGCTTTGCTGATTGAGGAAGGTCAGCTTGCCGGTCTTGGCATCGAGAGCGAATGCGCTCAAGCCGCCAGTTTTCTTGGGGCCCAGTTTGACGTTTTCATTGACGCTGTACAAAAAACCGTGGTTGGGATGGATCGCCAAAAACGTCGGAGTGTCTGTCTCAGCCGCCAGCTCCAGATTGGTGAGCCGGCCATCGGCGACGTCCAACTCGCAACGATAGATGCCCTTGCTGCCTTGCTTGCCACCGGTTCCGGTGCCGATGAAAACCCAATACTTGCCAGGCGTACCCTGTTCTGTCCATCCAGCCGAGCCGGCGACCAGGGTTGCGCTGAGGGCGAGGAGCCAAAGTTGCTGCTTCATGGTGGGGAGAGGGGGTTAGAGTTAGAGCGAGCGTCCAGCATCAAATTATGCATTTGGCGATTGCTTGCCCAGCAAATAACCCAGCACGGCGTGAGTCGAGTCGTCGAGCGTCTCCAGGTGCTGCACGTCAAAACCTTCCTCCAGCACCAGGGTCGTCAGTTGCTGGAAAAAGCTCCGCGGATTGCGTGCCCGGACCAGGAGCCCGGCGCCGTTTTGCATTTCGACGCCGACCACGTCCGGGAAGTCCAGCAGCGCCGAGGCGAGGCGGCGATTTTGATCGCAATTTACGCGGATCGACAGCGGATGATCGTCCAGCACGTCGCGGATTTGCGTCAAGGTGCCGACGGCGGCGATGCGGCCGCGGGCCATGATGGCGACGTGATCGGTCAGTTTTTCCAGCTCTTCCAGCTCGTGACTGGACACCAGCAGACATTTGCCGCGCCGGGCCAGCTCGCGAAACAGCTCGAGCGATTCGCGCCGGCCGATCGGATCGATGCCGGAGAGTGGTTCGTCGAGCAGCAGCAACTCAGGATCGTGAATCAATGCCTGGGCTAGCTTGATCCGCTGGCGCATTCCCTTGGAAAAGCCGCGCACACAAGTGTCCGCCCGATCGGCCATGCCGACCAGTTCAAGAGTCTCCTCGGTCCGCCGCCGGGCCTCGCGGGCGCCAAAGCCGCACATGCGGGCCATCGTTTCCACGAAGCGCCGGCCGGTCATTTCTTCGTAAAAAGTGTCCAGTTCGGGACAGTAACCGATGTGCCGTTTGGCCTCGTTGGTCCAGGCGTCGTGGCCCGCCACCTGAACGATGCCGAGATCGGGCCGAATTTGCCCCGACGCCAACCGCAGCAAAGTGCTTTTGCCGGACCCGTTGGCCCCCACCAGGCCCGTGATGCCCGGCCGCAGCTCCAGCGTCACCTGATTGACGCCAATGACGGGACCGTACCACTTGGAGACCTGATCGAATAACAGAGTGGGCAGTTGAGTAGTGGGCAGTGGGCAGTGGGCAGTGGGCAGTTGAGAAGTCGACGGTGGCGCAGCAGGCGAGGGGCCAGTGGCCACGGCATTTTCATTGCCTACTGCCCACTGCCCACTGCCCACTATTCCACTGCCCACTGCTACTTCACTATCTCCACCGCGCGCGTCCGCTGGTTCAAGTAAATCAGGCATGCCACGCATACTCCAAAAAGGACCAATGCTGCTTCACCAATGGCCGGTTGAGGCGCGGGGTAAAGAGCCGGCAATCCGCTCACGTCGTTGCCGAACCCCAGGCAGGCGCAACCCACCAGGCCGATGTCGTTCCACAAGTCCACCAACCGCCAACGCGGATCGAAATGAAAGCCGTCCACCAGCATCACGCTGTAAAGGTGCAAGAAAAGAAACAAGGTCGTCCAAACCATCACCATGGGCATCGTCCGCCGCACCCACGTGGCCGTGGCCACCAGGAGGACGCTGAGGGTGAACGTCATCACGGCCGCGTAACCAAGCAAACCCAGCAGCAGCGGCCAGCCCGCCGGGCCGACGCCGCGGTTTTTCAGGAAAAAATCCGGATCGATCAGGTAATCCATGTCGTCCATGCCGTGCTGGGCAAACAGCACCAGTGCCGGCAGCGTGGTCAGCATGTTGACAATGACGCCGACGGCCAGACACTTGCCTATGATGTAATGCCAGCGCGACAACGGCTTGGACAGGTAAAACGGCAAACTGCCGTGCGTGATGTCGTTTCCGACCAGGATGGATCCCGCCAACGACAGGACGACCATGACCATCAAGCCCTGATAGCGGAAGAAATACGCGAAGGTTTCAGAACTGCCGCTCAGCACCCTTAGGCTGGTGCGCAGCGATTGAAGCATGCGGTCGGTCTCGATCTGCTGCTTCTGTTCGCCGACTTGGACCTGCACCGGTTGCTGGGGAACTTGCGTTTCGGCCCATGAAATAAGATAGGAGCCGAAGAAGAACATCATGAAAACCAGCAGCGAAAACGCGTAGAGCACCCAGAACAGCTTCCGCTGCAGCAGCGTGCCGAGGGCGACGCGGGCGATCGGCCAGATTCCCCAGCCCGCGGCGCGAAACTGTCCGCGCCAGGGCCGATAATGCAGCAGCCGAACGTCTTGGAGCAGCGACGACATGGTTACCCTTCGGCTTGAATGACCCGATGAAACAGTTCTTCGAGGTCCTCATCGTCGGCCTGGACGCCACGCAGCAGAACGCCGTGGTTGTCGGCCAGGGCGAAGAAAGCCCGCGTGACCCATCCCGGCGGGACACGGACGCGCAGCTCGCCCCGTCCATTGTCGTGAAGAACTTCGCACGCCTTCAAGGCGCAGTTCCTCAACAAAGCCGCTCGGCCGCCCCTTGAATGTGCAAACGGTAACGGTCGTGCCGGCGTATGCGCAGCTCCTGGACGCCGCCATGCACTAAAACCTTGCCATGGTGAAGTATTATCACCGTCTCGCAAACCTTCTCCACATCGCCCAGAAGATGGGTCGAGAGCATCATCGACTTGCCGTGCTCCTTGCCGAGCGTCAGCAGCAGATCGAGCATCGCCTCCCGGCCGGCGGGATCCATGCCGCTGGTCGGCTCGTCGAGCAGCAGTACCGGCGGATCGTGAACCAGGGCCTGGCCAAGCTTGAGCCGTTGCTTCATGCCGGTGGAGTATTCCTCCAGCTGGCGATAGCGGGCTTCCTCCAGACCGAGGTAGGTGAGCACCTCGTGGGCACGGCGCAGGGCCTGCTTGCGCTGCATGCCGTACAGTTCGCCGGCCAGGGCGACGTAGTCGGCCCCGCGCAGGCCGGGCACCAGTGCGTCAGCCTCCGGCATGTAGCCGACAGCACGGCGCAGAGCGGCGCCGCCGGCCGCCGACCCCAGCACGTGGCCAAAGACAACACCGCTGCCGGAGGACGGCGGCAACAGGCCGAGCAGGATTTTCAGCAGCGTCGATTTGCCGGCGCCGTTGGGTCCGAGCAGCCCGATACGGCCCGCTTGCAGCTCCAACGAAACATCGTCGAGGGCGAGACGTCCGCCGAAGCGGCGGCTGACGTGGTTTAGCGTGATGAACATCGCGGTATTGTAACAATTGCTGTAAAGTAGGTCCCGCTTGCCGAGCGGGACCTGGCTTAGCGGCACACAGGTCCCGCTCGGCAAGCGGGACCTACTTTAAGTGGGACGTACTTTAGGCGGGACCTACTTACGTGGTGTAATCCGCGTTGATCTTCACATAATCGTAAGTCAGATCGCAGGTGCAGAACGTGCAGCGGCCCCTGCCAAGCGGAAACACCAGCCGCAGATTCACTTCGCGATGCTGTTCATGAATGCCGACACCGCCGCCGCGTCGAAGGGAAGCGGCGTGCCGGCCTGATACAGCAAGGTATCGCCGAGCCAGAAGCGATAGTTGCTTTTCGTCGAATTCGACCCCGGCGTATCCCGCCGCGGAGACGATGCGGCCCCAGTTGGGATCGGCGCCGAAAAGGGCGGTCTTCACCAGCGGGCTGTCGGCCACCGCCTTGGCGACCCGGCGCGCCTCGGCATCGGTGCGCAATGCCTCTCGACGTCGATCTTGACGAGATGAGTCGCCCCCTCGGCGTCGGCGGCGATGGCGCGGGCCAGCTCGCCGCACACTTCCGTGACGGCCGCCTCGTAGTCGCGCAGGACTTCGCCTGCCAGCGCGGTCCCTTGACCGTTGGCGAAGAAGAAATGTATCGTTGGTGCTGGTGTGCCCCTCGACGCTGATGCAGTTGAACGTCGCCGTCCGCGGCTCGGCCCGCGATGGCCGGCAAATCCTCCGGCCTCACGGCCGCGTCGGTCAGCACAAAGGCCAGCATCGTCGCCATGTTCGGGCCGATCATCGCCGCTCCCTTGGCGAACCCCGTCAGCCGGACTTCACCTGCACCGCCCGGCAGATTCAATGTGCGGGTGCAGACCTTGATGCCTGTATCGGTGGTGAGGATGGCGCGGGCTGCCCGCTCGAAGGACACGGCGTCGCCGGCAAGCCTGCTGACGGCGTCGCCAATGCCCGGCTCGATGCGCTCCATCGGCAGCAGCCGGCCAATAACGCCGGTGGAGCACACGAGCATCTGCTCAGCCCGGCAACCAAGCGCCTCGGCGGCGACAGCCGTCATGCGCCGGCCGTCATCGAGTCCGCGTTGGCCAGTGCAGGCGTTGGCGTTGCCCGAGCAGATGACGACGCCTTTGACGTCGTGGGCCGGCAGCCGCTGCCGGCAAACCTGCACGGGCGCCGCACAAACGCGGTTTTGCGTGAAAACCCCCGCCGCCGCCGCGGGGACATCGCTGACCACGACGGCAAGGTCGAGCCGCTCCGGATCGGGCCGAATACCACAGTGGACGCCGGCGAATCGGTAATGGCGAGCGAGGATTGGCGTGTTCATGGTTGCATCCAAAGTTTCCCTGCATGATAGGACGAGCGGCCGGAAAAACGATACCAACCCGAAGCGTAAGCGAGGGCAAAAGCATCCCTCGCTTACGCTTCGGGTTGGTGTGGATTTTCTTCCTGCTCGACTGGAGGAGGCCGGTAAAGGCTGTCCACTGTGCCAAACCTAAGCAGTTTGACTAGACAGAATCGCCGATTGGGGTTAAAGTATAAGTACGTAATTGTTAGAAATCATTGCCAAACGCCCGCGATGTTCCGATTCTCTGGAGGTTTTTTTGACGACTGAATTGCTGGAGGAAACCCAGAGCGGTTTCCGGCGCCTGTGCTTAAACCGTGCCGTCCTCGCGGCCCTCGACCGTGTCGAGTATCAAGAGCCATCCCCGATCCAGGCTGCCGTTATTCCTGAAGCTCTCGCTGGACGTGATGTCATCGGCCAGGCCCAAACTGGCACTGGCAAAACCGCGGCTTTTTTGCTGCCGTTTTTGAATCACTGGCGCGACAAGAACGAACCGGGACCGCAGGCCCTGGTGCTCGCCCCCACCCGTGAGCTTGTCGTGCAAGTCAACGAAGAGGCGCAACGATCTGGCGCCGACCAAAAACTGCCGCTGCGTGGCCATCTACGGCGGCCAGCGCGTGCGTGAACAGCTGACCGCTCTCAAGCAGGGCTGTGCCCTGGTGGTCGGCACGCCGGGCCGGCTGCTCGATCACCTGTCGCGTGGCACGATGTCTCTTGGCCGCGTCAAGTACGTCGTGCTCGACGAAGCCGACCGCATGCTCGACATCGGCTTCCGCCCCGACATCGAAAAAATCCTGCGCCGCTGCACCGGCCCCCGCCAGACGCTGCTGCTGTCGGCCACGCTGCCGCCGCCGGTGCTGCGGCTGGCTCAGCGCTACATGAAGGATCCGGTCCACATCAACTTGTCGCCGGCCAGGCTGACTGTCGAAAACATCCGCCAGACTTACATCACCGTCGACGAGAACCAGAAGTTCGAGTTGCTGCTGCGCGTCATCGCACGCGAGCAACCCCGGCAGTGCATCATCTTCTGCGAACGCAAACGCTGGGCCGACGAGGTGTATAGCCAGCTCCGCCACGAGCACAAGCGGGCGGCCGTGATGCACGGCGATTTGCCGCAACCGGTCCGCGAGCGGATCATGAAGGATTTCCGCGACGGCAAGGTCGTCTACCTGGTGGCCACCGACGTGGTCGGCCGCGGCATCGACGTGAAGAACATCTCGCACATCATCAATTACGATCTGCCGCACGACCGCGAGAACTACGTGCACCGCATCGGCCGCACCGGCCGCATGGGAGCGGACGGCATCGCCATCGCCTTCGTGACGCCCGAACAGGGCGAGGAACTGACGGCCATCGAAGCGATGATCAATATGCAGCTCACGCCAGATAGCATTGCGGGGTTTCAGTCGCACACGCCCAAAAAGGCCGAAGCGAAGCCCGCGGAAGTGAAGCCGCACGTGCCGGTTTTTGGCAGACGGACGCGGCGCTACAGCAATCGGCTGTAAGGCGAGAAGCAAGAAGACCTATACCAACCCGAAGCGTAAGCGAGAGCCGACTTTCGGCCCTCGCTTACGCTTCGGGTTGGTGTCGTTTTGCGCGGCTCAGCCAAATCATCAATCCGACGGGTACGGCACCTCTTCGCCGTTGATCTCGGCCAGGGCATTCATGGCCGCCTTTTGCTCGGCTTCCTTCTTATTGCGGCCCCAGGCGGCCGCGTGCCGGTATTTGCCGATCACCGCGGCGATCTTGAAGCACTTGCTGTGATCGGGCCCTTTCTCGTCGAGCAGCTCATACTGGGGCGTGTCGCCGAAATCGCGCTGAGCAACCTGCTGCAGCATCGACTTGTGATTGCCGGCATGGGCCGCCTCGGCGATTTCCTCGATCTCGGGATTCAGATGCAGCAGGATGAAATTCTTGGCGGGTTCAAGGCCGCCGTCGAGATAAATGGCGGCGACCAGCGACTCGAAAACGTCAGCCAGCAAATTGGCGGGGACGACACCATGGACGTGGATCCCCTTGCCCATGAAAAGAAACTCGCCCAGGTTGAGCTGGCGGCTGATGCGGGCGCAGGTGCGGCGGCTGACCACGGCCGACTTGACCTTGGTCAGGTCGCCCTCGTCGTAGTCGGGAAAGCGCAGGTAAAGCTGCTCGCAGGTGACCAGGCCCAGCACGGCATCACCCAGGAATTCCAGGCGTTCGTTGGAGGCCAGGCGGCGAATCGGCGCCGGAGGTGTGGGTCAAGGCGGCCCGCAGCATGTCCGGTTGGCGAAATTGGTAGCCGATCGCTTTCTGGCATTGCTCCAGAATCTCGGCTTCTCGGCTTGTGGACAGGTCTTGCGCCATCGGAACAACAGGTCCATTTTCGGCAGGGTTCAAAAAGGGGTCAGGCACCTCTGCCGGAACGGCCCGGAGGGTGCTTCGCACAAAGGTGCCTGACCCCTTTTTGAACCCTGCGGGCCACTTTGCCAACGCGATATTGAAGCCCGAAAACGAAGCTGCCCGTTTTCGAGGTTGTCAATGTTTCTCGCGGGATGCTTTGGACGTTACCAGCGCACCAGAAGAAAGTCAACCTCCGCTGCCAAAAACGGGTCAGTTCCTTACAATGATTGGCACACGAAGACGGAACCAGGCAAGGGGATATTATGTCCGAGCGCATTGCGCAAGTCATCACCGGGGTCATGCCGCCGCTGCTTGGGGAAGCCCGCATTCGCGAGGCCTGGCCGTCGGTGCAGTGCATGCCCGCCGTGGCCTCCCTTGGCCGCATGCTCACGGGAACCATTGTCCTCGCTCCGCTGGCCTGGCTGCTGATGGCGCCGGTTTATTTCGGCAAAATCCTGCCCATCATTGGCCGGCGCTACACGCTGACCAATCGCCGGCTGATGATCCGCAAGGGTTGGAAATGCGGCATCGGCCAGGAAATCGCGCTCGCCGACATCGACGCTGTGCGCGTCGCCGCCGACGCCAACAGCGATTTCTTCCGGGCCGCCAACCTGGAGATCGTCTCCAAGGGCCAGGTGGTGATGACGGTCCGCGGCGTTCCCGAGCCGGACGGATTTCGGCACGCCATTCTCAATTCCTGCAATGCCTGGGTGCCCAACCGGGTGCGGGGGCCGTTTATCGCGGCGAGCGCCAAGTGAAATGCGCTCACACGATTCGCCTGGCGGCGCAGGCCATGCTGTAGGTCGATTCCAGATCGAGCGGCAAGCAGCAGTCAGGTCCAATCCAAAGTGGCACGGTTGGCAGTTTTTCGTTTAGAGTCAGTTGTTCCATCCATGCCTCAAGGACAAGTGCATCCGCCGAGGCCAGCGTGCGATAAGATGCCGCGTACAAATCGGCAGAGGCAGATCCAGGTTCGGACGCGGCAACACCCAACATGTCGAGCAAGGATCGATGCAAGCCCGCCTTGCGCTGGGTAACGATGTCCACCACAACCAGCCCAACTTCATCGTGAAGATAACTGGCACACTTTACGGTAAAGGCGTGCCGGTTGCGCGGGGCGATCTTTATTGGCCGGGCTGACCAACTCGATGGCGGCCACGAGGCGGGGACCAGCTGAATCGTCCAGAACATGGACCTCAAAGATGTCAGGTGGCGAGAACGTCAACGGCGTTCGCAAGGCCGGCCGCGCTGGCGACCAAATAGCTACGCCGTTGCCACTACCACCTGGGTTGACGTCCCGCTCTTCTTCCATTGCGGCCACGTCGATCTCCACGGAACGGCCGAGCTTCACGCGCGCCTCCGCAAAGAACCGCGGCGGCAGCTGACTCTCATTCAAAGTCAAAGCCATCGCCTCGGCCCAGGCGCCGTGAAAACTGTCCCAGTGCCGACGTGCGCTCAAAGGGGGACGAAAGTGGTCGTGTAACGGCATGACCCTGCTCCGAAAAACTAGAATAAACTGTAGTCAGACTGGCAGCAGCCTTGCGCTATCACAAAGATTGCTGACCTCGTTCCCTTGCCAGGCGAACCAATGTTTCGCTGTCCCGGCTGGGCAAGATCTGATGCCGTTCTTTCGTGTAATCGAGTTGGCTAACTTCGTATTGCTGCAGGAAACGGACGGCATTGACCCACCCGAGGGCGGCCACCAAAGCCTCAAATCCACGCTGGCGAAGTTCGACTGGACTGTTAATTACAGGGGTCACGATAAAACCTCTCGTGCAAGATCCACCGGATTGACAACGTCATGAAGGAGAGCCAATACAGCCTCGGATTGCTTGTGAATTCGAGGTTGTGATTGGTCATCAAAGGGGCGTTTCAAACAGCAGATGTCCATGTAACATAGCATATCAGGATTATACATGGCGCGGGTGGTATAGCGAACGGCGCCAAGTACAAGAGAAAAGGCAGGTTCCCTACTCGACGTCCGTCGACTCTGTCTGCAGCACAGCGACAATTGCCCAAATCGCAGGAATACACGGCAACCCTATACCAGGCACCCACCGTTTCCACCCTTCTTGCCGTGTCAAAGACGGCCAAAGCATCGGCGTCAAAGTCAGCGGTGCCAATGCCGTCAACAGGAAGTTGCGCGGCGAGGGCATCACCTCCCGTGAAAGGCCGTGGTAGCCGATCAGCAATAGCCCCGGCAAAAAGGTCGCCACGGCGGCGGCAGCCGTGCTTGTATTCCCCGGCCACACCCAGACCACCAGCGCAATGCCGACCAGGACGGCAAAAAGAAAAAGGGACATGTCCATGTAGCGTTTAGAATCGGCTTGCAACACCAGGACCACGGCGGCGGCCGCGCAGCACACGGCCAGGGCCGTGGGAAGAGTGCCATCTTGCCACTGGCGAGCTAACATCGCTAGAACGAACCAGTTCAGGATAATCGCGCCACCTAGCAGCCAGGGAACCGCCGGCATATCGATATGCCAACCCGGCGGCGTCAAAACTTGGCCGGCCAAAAGCGCCAACAGCAGCCGCGGCAGCCAGCCCAAAACGCCGCGCAGTCCCGGCAGCTTCGCCAGCAATTCAACCGCCATGGCCAACCCTGCCAACCACGGCAGCCAGAACCTGGCTGGCGGCAGATAAAGTGGTTCACCCGCGTCGCCTGGAACCGCGGCCGCGGGCCAGCCGAGGGCGGCACGGCAGCTTGGCCAGGTCCAGGCGAACTCGGGCGGAATCCGCCATTCGATTGCGGGGCTCAAATGATTGCCGTTGACGACGCCGACTGCCACCGCCAAGGCGGCGGCGAGGGGCGCATCGCGCCCTCGCCCCGCCAATTGCATGGCCGCCATCACCACGAACGAGGCGAAAAACGCTGGGATGACCAGGTTTGCGAGGATGTCGTGAACTCTGTCCCAGGGTAGCTGGGGCATCGCAGAAGGCCTCCCTGGTCACTTCTTCGCGGTGACTGCCAACGTCAGAGTGACGTCGTCATCGACCATACCTTTGCCGTAGCTCACTGCCCAGTCATGACGGTTGATTTTGAAGGTGCTGGACAGGGTCAGGTTGCCGGCGGCAACCGCGATTTTGGCGGGGAAAGCCACATCCTTGGTTTTGCCGTTGAGCGTCAGCTTGCCGCTCAGCTTAAAGTCATCGCCGCTTTTTTCAACCTTGGTGGAGACGAACTTGGCCTTGGGGTTGTTCTTGACGTCGAAAAAGTCGGCGGTTTTGAGGTGCGCGGTGAGTTTGTCGGTATCGGTCCAGGTCGTGTTCAGGTCGATTTCGAGGTCGATTTTCAGGGAGGTGATGTCCGTGCCATTGACGGTGGCCGAGCCCGTCAGCCCCTTGAAGCCGCCGTCGTGCTTGCCCGGCTGCGGCTTGGTCTTGGTGCCGACAAAGGTGATTTTGGTGTTGTCGCCGCTGAGGGCGTATTTCACTTCGCCCGCTTGTGCCACGCTGACCGCCAAAACCGCCAGGGTCGCTGCCATTAAAACTCGTCCCATTGCCTGATGCTCCTTGTCCATGAAACTTTCGCGATCGCTATCCGCCACAAAGCGGACAGTTAAACTCGCCGAGGCTAGCCTATGGACGCCGGCCTTGCCGGCAAAATTTCAAAAAAATCTGCCACGGCTGGAAACTTGCCCAAAGAAATTGTTGCGGTGCCGCCCGGCTTCCTGTACACTCAATAACGCTTGAGGACCTATTCCCGCACCCACACGGAGAGTACATCCGATGTTAAACCGCCTGTCCCGGCGGGGATTCACGCTGATCGAGCTGCTGGTAGTGGTAGTCGTCATCATCATTTTGCTGGGTTTGCTGTTTCCGGCCGTGCAAAACGTGCGCGAGTTGGCCGGCCGCAGCCAATGCCAAAACAGCCTGCACCAGATCGGGGTGGCCTGCCATAACTACCACGATCAATATGGCCATTTTCCGGAATCGCTCGATCCGCGCATCAACGCACATCCCGATGTGGATCCTATCCCCGATTACCAATTTATGTCGGACCACAAGTGGTTCGTCAGCTGGATGGCTCGCATTTTGCCGTTCATGGATCAGGTTTCGCTCAGCAACACCATCCCTCCTGAATATCAGCGCATCTTTTATCCGTGGGGTTTTGCCGCCGACGGCCCGGATGGCCCACACATTGGCCTGTCCACGGAAACGCAAGCGTTCAAATGCCCCTCGGACACCCGGACGCTCATCAACACGTATGTCGATCTTGGCTCATTCTCAACGCCGATTGCCTTTACCAGCTACCTGGGCAACAACGGCACTCAATGCGGCGCCCACGACGGCATCTTCTACGAGCTGTCGGCGGTCAAGATCGACCAGATCCTCGACGGCACGAGCAACACCATCATGGTGGGCGAGCGGCCGCCCAGCACCGACCTGAACTTTGGCTGGTGGTATGCCGGGGCGGGCTACATCGATCCGACCTTTGGCCAGATCGGCACCGGCGACGTGACGATGGGCGCGCGTGAGGCGGTTTACGTCACGGATCCGGGCCACCAGATCGGGGTCGACTGTCCCATGTCCAAGATGTATTTTCAGCAGGGCAGCATCGACGATCCCTGCGATCAGGTTCATTGGTGGAGCTTGCACGGCGGCGGCGCCAATTTCCTCTTTTGCGATGGCTCCGTGCAGTTCCTGACTTACGCCGCGGACCCGATTCTGCCCGCGCTGGTGACTCGCGCCGGCGGCGAAGTGGTTGACGACTACGATCAATAAAGTAGTAGGCACACTCCGTGTGCCGTTGCGTTGGTTGGGTGGCACGCCCTGAGGTACTCCTAAGGGCGTGAAGACTTTGTAATGCAGCCACACCCTTCGGAGTACCTCAGGGCGTGCCACCCAGGCGTGGCGTTGTATTGAAACGGGGTGAGCCCATGACAGGCAGTCGGCTAATGCTGTGCTGGGTGATGGCCGCCATGATCTTCTTCGTTGGTTGCAGCTCGGAACCTCCCCGCAAGGCCGTCCCCAAGGCTGCTCCGTCCACCCGCATTCCGCCAAAGCCTCCGCCCGACGACCAGGGAAAGTGACGTGAAGAAAACGAAACAGGCAGCCAGCCAGACCGGCGGAGGGAAGGTGCTTTGCTTTCTCCTGGCCTCGCTGTCATCTTGTTTGGCTGTCTCCGTTCTGGGCCGGCAAGGGCCCAAGGGCATCACGGTCCCGCCGGCGCCCGTGCTGTCGCCGCGGGACGAAATGAAGACCTTCAAGCTCGTGCCCGGCTACCGCGTCGAATTGGTGGCCGCCGAACCGCTGGTGCACGATCCCGTGGCCATGACGTTCGACCCCGACGGCCGTCTTTGGGTCTGCGAGATGCAGGGCTTCATGCCCAACGTCGACGGCAAGGGAGAAAAGGAACCCGTCAGCACCATCTCCGTGCTCGAAAGCACCCGCGGCGACGGCGTTTATGACAAAAGCACCATCTTTCTCGATAAGCTGATTCTGCCGCGCGGCGTGTGCTGGACGATGGACGGCCTGCTTGTGGCCGGCAACGGTAAGTTGTGGCTTTGCCGCATCGACGCCAACCTCAAGTGCGACGATAAACAACTAATCTGCGAATACAACCCCGGCAATCCCGAGCATGCTCTCAACGGCCTGCTGCCCGCGCTGGATAACTGGATTTACGCCGCCAAGGAAGGCGTGCGGCTGCGCAAACTGGGCGGCCGTTGGGTGCGTGAGGCGACACTCGGCCGTGGCCAGTGGGGCATCACCCAGGACGACCACGGCTATCTCATTTACAACATCAACGCCCAGCTGATCCGTGGCGATTTGCTGCCCTGTTACGCAAGCAACGCCCAGGTCGCCAATCCGCTGCTGAATGTCCAGCTTTACAAGGAACAGCAGGTCTGGCCGATTCGCCCCAATACAGGCATCAATCGCGGTTACATTCCCGCGTTCCTGCGGGCCGACGGCACCATGATCGAGGCCAACGCCAATTGCGGCCCGGTTGTCTACCGCGGCGATAATTTGCCCCGCGAGCTTTACGGCGACGTCTTCATCAACGAGCCGGCAGGCAACCTGGTGCGCCGCCAGGTCCTCTATGAGACCAAGGCCGGCAAGTCATCCAAAAACGCCTACGACAAGACCGAGTTCCTGGCCTCGACCGACGAACGCTTTCGACCCGTCAATATGTACAACGCTCCGGATGGCACGCTTTACATGGTGGACATGTACCGCGGCATCATCCAGCATGGGCAATTCATGACGCCTTTTCTGCGTAAGGAGGTTTTGGACCGCGGCCTGGACAAGGGCATCGGTCTGGGCCGCATCTTCCGCATCATCCATGCCACCAGCCAACCGCGTCAACCGGTAGCGTTAAGCAAGGCAAAAGGCAGCGAACTGGTGGCCCTGCTCGCCAGCGCTAACGGATGGCACCGCGACATGGCCCAGCAGCTGCTCGTGCAACGCGGCGACCTGGCCGTGGTCCCGGAGCTAAAGAAGCTGGCAGCCACGGGCGCCAACCCGCTCGGCCGGTTGCATGCGCTGTGGACCCTGGAGGGCTTGAACAAGCTCGAAACCGATCTGCTCTTTGCCATGACGGGCGACAAAGACAGCAGCATTCGCGTCAGCGCGCTATCGCTTTGCCGCGGCGTGGTCAACCGCCAACCCGATGCGGCGTACATTCAGGAACTGGCTCCGCTGGCCCTGGACTCGGACAAAATCGTTCGCCTGCAGCTGGCCATGACGCTCGGCCTGGTCAATACCGCGCTGGCCGATCAGACGTTGGAGCCGATCTTGAAAGAGGCGGCGGCGGACCCGGTGATGCTCGAGTCGCTGCTGGCGGGGTTTGCCGGCCGTGAGGCGGAGTTCCTGGCCGCGCGAATCACCTTGCCCAGCTGGGCCAAAGCCGAGCCCTGGAGGCAAAAGCTGCTGGCCGCCTCCGCCGGTCTGCTATGGCGGCAGCGGCAAGCTTTGGCGATCCTACGCTTTTTGCACCTGGTAGGCGGACAGGCTCCGGAACAGGCCTGGCAGCAAATTGCCTTGCTGGAGGGATTGACGTCGATGCCCGCCAAGGCAGGCATGGGAGGCGGCGGCAAAACCGCTCCGCCACGGATGGTGACCCTGCCCGTCGTTCCCGAGGCGCTGGAAAAGCTTCGCAAATCGCCCAACGCGAAGTTGGCTGCCGCCGCCGAGGGCATGGCCAAGCAGCTCAACTGGCCCGGCAAAGACGGCAAGCCGCTGCCGGTGCCGGCGCCTCTTTCGGCGCAGCACCAGGCCTTGTACGATTTGGGCCGCAAGGAATACCTGGGTTTGTGCGCGGCCTGCCATCACCCGGCCGGCTATGGAGACGCCGGCAAAGGACCGGCCCTGCTTGATTCGCAGTGGCTCGCCTTTTCGGAAGACCGCCTGGTCCGCCTCGTCCTTCATGGCTTGCGCGGCCCCATCACGGTCAACGGCGAACCGTTCAACCCCGACGGCGCCCTCGAGATGCCGGGCATGAGCAAGGCCCTTGATGATAGGCAAATTGCGGGCATTTTGACGTTTGTGCGGCGTGAGTGGTGCGACCAGGCAGCCCCCATCGAGCCTGAAACCGTCTCCCGCATTCGCACCGCAACTTCCGCCGCACGGATCAATGGACCGAGAAAGAACTGCTGCAGGTCAAATAACGCTGCCCATCCCAATTAGACTCCCTTGCAGGCCGCCGGAAAGCGCGGTATCGTGGAAATGCCAGTGCGGTATGAGCCTGTGCGAAAAGGGGTCAGGCACTTTTTGTGCGAAGCACCCTTCGGGCCGCTGGGGCAAAAGGTGCCTGACCCCTTTCGCACAGGCTCCAAGACTCGCGCCCGTTGCCGCTTATATCGGTCCGCGTCGTTGCAGGGAGGCGATGGACAACATCTTAGGTTTACCTCAGGGAGTTGCCGTATGTTCCCCTCCTGGTGGCGCAAGCTGGTGACGCCAAACAAAATCGCCAGGAAACGGTCACGTGGTATTGGCCACCCTCGCCCTCATTGCCGGCCGGCCGTCGAGCAGCTCGAAGATCCGCTTGGTGCCCACCCAGATCAGCATTCCCACCAACCTCAGCGGCTTGCCTGGCGGCGTGGTGACGGTTCCGATCAACGTCGACACCCTCGCCGATCTGACAGGCCACATGGGCCTAAGCGGCGCTGATTTCGTGGTGAACTACGATCCCAACGTGTTCGGCGTTTCTCCCATTAATGATGTGAAGCTCGGCACGATCTTCACCGGCGGCTCGTTGGCCCCCGGCAGCGGTTACACGCCGAGCACGCCAACGGCTGGAGCATAACGGCAACGTCTCCCGCCAGCGGTCAGCTCGACATTACCCTGGCCAGCACCACCGCTGGGATTATCACTGGCATCGGCAGCGGCAGTCTGATCACCATGACCTTCCACATCAAGGTTCTCGCGACCGTGGGGCCGAGCGAGATCGATCTCGCGGCCAGCAGCAGCGCGGCGCAGGTCGCGCCGACCCAGCTGCTGGATCGGTTCGGCCACGACTATGTCCTGACGCCGGCCCCTTTGAACAACAACGTCGGGAGCTCTGGGTTTGTCTATTCAGGTACGGACCCCGATGACGGCGTCGTCAATGTGCAGGGCCCGCATTTGGTGCTCAGCGCGCTGCGTCGGTCGGCGCCGGCGCGATATTCAACTTCACGGTCACCGCCGAAAATGCGAACAACACCGTCAACACCGGCTACACCGGCTTCGTGGACTTCACCAGCAGCGACAGTACCGCTGCCTTGCCGACTCCCAACCCGCTGTCCAACGGCGTCGGCGTCTTCTCGGCTACCCTGGCAACCCTGGGCACCCAAACCCTGACCGCCACCGATTCGGTCACCAGCGCCATGACGGCCGTTAGCGCCATTACCGTCAACACCGGGGCGGTAAGCCATTTTAGCTTCGACTTCGGCTCATTCACTATAGTCGCTGGTTATCCCGATACCATGACCGTGGTGGCGCGGGACCAGTTCAACAATATCATCACCTCTTACTCCGGCACCGTGCAATTCACCAGCACCGACGGCGCGGCGGTCTTGCCGCCGAACTCGACGCTCACCAACGGCACCGGCGTTTTCAGCGTCACCTTCAACACGCCGGGCAACCAGAGCGTGACAGGCACCGATACGGTGACCGGTGTCAGCGGAACCAGCGGTTTGGTCACGGTCACGGGGCCCGCTCTGGATGCGGTCACCCACTTCGGCATCACAGGAATGCCGCCCGGCGGCACCACCGCGGGCACTGCCGTGACTTTGACGGTCACCGCCCTGGACGCCAACAATAACACCGTCACCACATACAACGGTTCTGTGGGCGTCTCCAGCAGCGACAGCAAGGCCGTGCTGCCGGTCTACGCCACCCTGACCAACGGCGTGGGCGTTTTCACCGCTACCTTCGAGACGGCGGGCAACCCCACCGTCACCGTGACCGGCGCGACAGACACCGCCAGTTACACCCAGGCGCCGGGCTCACCCTTTGACGCCGGCCTGAATCTGGGTCCCTACGACCTCGTGGCGGGGGATTTCACCGGTAACGGCAAGCAAGACCTCGCCATCGCCACGTATGCCGGTACCGTGGAGATTTTCCTGGGCAACGGCGACGGCACCTTCAAGGCCGGCGTCACCCTGCCGATCAGCTACATTCCCTATGCGATCGTCGACGCCGATTTCCGCAACAACGGCATACTCGATCTAGCAGTCCTCAACGGCAATGATGTGACCGTGTTCCTCGGCAACGGCGACGGCACCTTCGCTGCGGGTGTGAATTACGACATCGATACGTTCTCTGCTTACAGCAGCACCGGCCTGGGGCTCAGCGTGGGGGATTTCAATGGCGACGGCAACCTCGATCTTTTGGTATCAGGGCAGGTTAACAATTTGTTTGACGGAGACTTTTCTATCCTTTATGGCAGGGGTAATGGCACTTTTGCCACTTCCAGCGTCGCCAACGGTTCATTTCAGTACTATGGCGCCGAGCTGAGCGGAATCGCCGTGGGCAATTTCGACAGCACCGGCAATTTGGATTTTGCGCTTACGGACCCGCTTGACGGAACCACCACCGTGGCTTTGGGCAACGGCACCGGTGGATTCTCGGGTGCCTCTGCCTACGGCGTCACCGGTGCCGCGCTAGTGGTGGGCAACTTCAACGGCAACGCCAATCCCGAGGACATTGCCGTGCTCCAGGACAGCGCCGTGCTCAGCCTGGGCCTGATTCCTGCTACCCAGGTGACCATCCTTACCGGCAATGGCAACGGCTCCTTTGCCGTGGGCTCCGTCTATCCCATTCCCTGGCTCGCCAACGACCTGGTGGTGGCCGACGCGAATGCCGACGGCAGCCCGGATATTTTGGAAGTGAATTCCACAGGCAACAACGTGGGCGTGCTGCTGGGCAACGGCAACGGCACCTTTGGCAACGGGCCCACCTTCGGCGTCGGCGACCTTCCCACCGACCTCGCCGTTGCGGATTTCACCGGCGACGGCGCCCCCGATCTGGCAGTCGTCAATTTTAGCGACGGGACTGTCAGCATCCTGCTCCACCAGACTGTCTCCGGCAGCGCGGCGGTGTCTATCGTCGCGGCGGCGCCAAACCATTTCCTGGTTACCGCGCCACCCGGAGCGACGCCTGGCAGCGCCTTCACCTTCACCGTGACGGCCCAGGACACCTTCGGCAATACGACGACAAGCTACAACGGCACCGTGCGCTTCTCCAGCAGCGACGCGTCCGCCGGGGTGCCGACGCCTACCGCTGTCGCCAACGGCATCGGCACCTTCACGGCCACCCTGCAAAATCTCGGCACTCAAACGATCACTGTCACCGACACGGCCAACTCGGCCCTTACCGGCACCAGCGGCTCGATCAGTGTCAGCAACCCCGCGGCGCAGTTTTCCATCGTTGTGCCTGGCAGCGCCACTGCCGGCGCCGCCTTCAGCATCACGGTCACTGCCCTGGACGCCAGCTTTGCCACGGCGACAGGCTACACGGGGACCGTCAAATTCACCAGCAGCGACACCTTGGCGGTCCTTCCGGCCAACGCGACGCTCACCGACGGCATTGGCGTTTTCAGCGTCACCCTCTGCACGGCAGGCAGCCAAACGATCACGGCGACGGACACTCAACTAAGCACCATTACCGCCACCAGCGGCGGCATCAATGTCAGCGCCGCGACGGCCACGCACCTGGCCTTGAGCTTGCCGGCCAGCGCGACGGCGGGCGGCGCCTTTATCATCACCGTCACGGCGCTGGATCAGTTCGGCAACACCGACACCAATTTTTCCGCCGCCGTGGATTTCACCAGCAGTGACGCAGGTGCCGTCTTCCCCACCGCAACCTCGCTCAGCGCCGGCGTTGGCACGTTCAGCGCCATGTTGACCACCTCGGGCTTGCAATCGGTGGCGGTTTCAGCTCCCTTGGTTGGCATCACCTCGTCTGCTTCCAGCAACGTCACCGTCAATCCCGCGCCGGCTTCGCATTTCGTGGTCACCGCCCCGGGTACTGCCATCCCCAACGGACCCATTATCCTGGTAGTGACCGCCCTTGACTCGTTCGACAACACCGTGACCAATTACAGCGGCACGGTCCGCTTCACCAGCACCGACGGCCTGGCCGCTCTGCCCGCCAACAGCACCTTGACCAAGGGCGTGGGCCTGTTCTCGGTAACCCTCAAGACAACCGGCAACCAAACGGTCACTGTCACCGACTCGGGCGCCAGCGCTCTCAATGGCACCAGCTCCAGCATCGCCGTGAACCCTGGCGCGGTCCAGCATTTCCTCGTCAGCAGCCCCAGCGCCGCCACGGTGGGTTCCGCGTTCATCATCACCGTGACCGCCCAGGACCAGTTCTTCAACACCGCCACCAGCTACACGGGCACCGTGCATTTCTCCAGCACCGACAGTGCCGCCACGCTGCCGGCCGACGCCACGTTTACCAACGGCGTCGGCGTTTTCAGCGTCACGTTGAAGACCAGCGGCAGTCAGCTCCTCATGGTCGCCGATTCGGTGCTTACCAGGGTCAGCGGCCTGAGCGTCCCCATTGCCGTCAGCAATGCGGCCACGCATTTCTCCGTCACGGTTCCCGCCGCGTCCACGGCGGGCAATGCCTTCGTATTTGTCGTCACGGCCCTGGATCAATCCAACAACCCCGCGACGAGCTACAGCGGCACCGTCCACTTCACCAGCAGCGACGCCCAGGCCTACCTGCCGGCCACCGCCACGATTACGGGCGGGGTCGGTTTCTTTGCCGCGGTGCTGAAAACCGCCGGCAACCAGACCATTACCGTTGCCGACACCGCAAGCCGCGGCGGCACCAGCACGGCCGTGTCGGTCAGCCCCGCTGCCGCCACGCATTTCAGCTTGACCGGCATCACCAACGCCGTCACCGGAATTGCCTCGGCTTTCACCGTCGAGGCCCTGGACCCGTACAACAATGTGGCGCCGACGTATGCCGGCACGGTCCATTTCACCAGCAGCGATGCGGCCGCGACGCTGCCGAACAACGGCATTTTGACCGCCGGCGTGGGCGTTTTCCACGCCACCTTGATGACGCCCGGCAGCAACACCATTTCCGCCACCGACACCGTCGCCGGCACTATCACCGGCACGAGCCCCGCCATCACCACCCGCGGCCTGACCGTCGCCGCTTTGACCCCCACGACCACCGGGTTCGTCGCCACTTTCGACAAGCCCTTCGTCGCGTCCGACATCAACCTCTACGACTCCACCAGCGGCGGCGGGATCGACGACGTGCTGCTGACCGGACCTGGCGCCCGCAGATTTCCTTCCACGGCTCGCTGATCGTCAGTGCCAACGATGAGACGATCACCTTCGTCAAAACCAGCAATTTCTCCGGCGTCAACTTCAATCCCAGCAGCGGCGTGCTGGCGGCCGGCACCTATACGGTCACATTCCGCAGCGCTGTAAGCGGTTTCGTCGACAGCTTCGGCGAGCCGCTCGACGGGGCCAACACCGGCAACCCGGCCGGCAGCAACTACGTCGCCACTTTCGTGGTGGCCGCGACGCCCGTGGTCGTCGGCATCCCGGCTTTTGCCCGCGGTCCCAACAGCGCCCTGGCGATCGACCTGCCCAACAGCGCGACCACCGGCATTCCGCTCAACGTCAGCGTCGGCAGCGGCATCACCTCCGGCAAGTTCACCTTGCAGTACAACTCGGCGCTGTTAAGCATCACCGCCGCGTCGGTCAACACGTCGTTGACGGGTGCGTCGTTGTCGCTCGATGCGGCCTCCACGGCGGGCACGGCCATTTTGGATTTCAGCAGCCCGACGGCACTGACGAGCTCCACGGCGGTGGTTCGCCTGGGCGGTTTGGTGGCGACGGTGCCGGACTCGGCGAACTCGCTGTACAGATCGAAGGCGCTGTTGCACTGGAGCGGCGTGACGCTCAACGGCGGCGCCATCGCGGCCGAGGGCGACGACTCCGTGCAAGTGAATGCCTACTTCGGCGATGCGTCGGGCTCGGCCAATGGCAGCCTCAGCGGCGGCGACGCTTCTGATCTCTCGGCGGTGGCGACCGGGATCAGCACCAATTCCGCGCTGGGCACCTTGAGCGGATTCTCAGCTTTTCCAATGGCCGACCCGATTATCATTGGCGGCCTCGACAACAGCGGCGTGATGGACTCCACCAATGTCACGATCCTCAACTCGGTCCTGGCGGGCACGCCCCGTACCCAGGTGCCCACGATTCCGGCGGGTGTGTTCATCACTGCCGACGGCCCCGACCCGGCACTGAGTGTGCCCGCCCCGTTGACGGCGCCGCCTGGCGCCACGGTCATGGTGCCCATCGACATCGACACGGCCCGGCCGGTCGGCAGCATGGGCGCGACGGAAGCCATCCTGGCGCTGCGTGATAATCCGCGGTTGTTCACGGTGTCGGCCGCCGACGTGCAATTGGGCTCCTTGACCAGCGGTTGGCAATTGACGGCGGTGGTGAACGCCCAGACGGGCGAGATCGGCATCGACCTGTTCAGCAGCACGCCGATCCAGACGACGGCGGGCGGCAGCCTGGTGACGATAGCAGTGGGCGGGAATGCGGGGTCATCGTTGACACCATTCACGCTGGTGAATCAGGTCGATCCGACCGGCCACCGCGTATTCACGACGACGGTGGCGGACGGTCAGGGTGCGTTTGTCCTGCAATATAGCGGTGGGCAGCAGGCGGAAAATAGTGGGCAGTGGGCAGTGGGCAGTGGGCAGTTAGCGGCGGCCAACGCCTCAACGGCGCTTGGCGAAACCGCGTCCACTTTGCAACTCACAGCCCGCAACCCACAGCCCTCCGCCCACTTTTTTGATGCCATTGCCGCATATTGGGAATCTAATTCCGATGCCGCTGACATCCAATTCAGTGCCAACTGTGGCCCACTGCCTCCACCCGACAATGCGGAGGATATGCCATTCACTGCCCTCTGGCCGCTGCCCATTGCCCGCTTTGAGGAGGACATTTCCTTGACAGCCCACAGCCCACTGCCCACTGCCCGCTATTTTGTGATCGGGCCGAACGATTTGGAGTTGGATGAACGGGATTGATTGCTTGCATTGCACACACCCACCTATTTTCGCATCACTGGGCGGGTCGGATGCAATGAATGCCGCAATCAAGATCGTCAATTCGTGTGACCCGTTGCTCAACCATGCCGTCCAACCATCTACCCTGGCGGTCATTGCGTCATTGCACCTACCCTAACACGCTTGTCCACCTCTCCGAAATGTCCGCCGCCAATTGACAGGAAACCGTTTGAAGAAATCCCTCCTCCCAAACTGTGGGCGCAGCCCGCAAGAAGGGAGGACGTATGTCCCCAAGCGAGTTCATTCCCCCATCCTCGGAGTCCGACTTTCCGCGCGAAAGCTCCGGGCTCGCTGGTCCCCAACTCGGCGCGGAAGCAGCCGACCAGCCACCGTCCGAAGGTGGCTCACCAGCATCCGAGTCCCCTGCTGATGAAGTCCCACCCTTGTGGGAGACCGACGGCCTACCCGCGCTCGCCAGGGCCGGGTTGCTCGGACGCAGACGCCGCCGACCCAAAGGCAAAAGTCTTGCACTGCCCGCAGACACGCCGCCGCAAATCAGCCCCGAGCAACGGATCATCCTGCTCGACACCTGGCAAAAAAGCGGCCTACCCGCCGGCGACTTCGCGGCCATGGTCGGCATCTCCAAGCACACCCTGTACGCCTGGAAGAAAGGCTTCGACACCCACGGTCCCGCCGGAGACCGACACACCCTGGCCCGAACCGGTCTGCCCGGCGGGAGTGGTGCAAGCGCCGGAAGGTTGGCTCGACCAGCCCGAACCGGCGCCGGGCACCTCGCCGCTGGACGACGGCCTGCAAGCACCGGGTGAAGCGGGCGAACTCGACGAGGCGTTTGACGATGGGCCGGGAGATCACGCCGCAGCGTTTTCACCAATGGCGTGAGGAATGCATGCAGGCGGCGCTGGAGAATTTGGCACTGCGGCCAGGGGGACGGCCGAGCAAGCAGACGCTGGCCCACCAGGAGCAACTCGATGCCTTGCAGCAGGAAAACGAACGCTTGCGACGGGAGACTGCAGGCCAGCAAACTCCGCGAGGAGATTGCCCTGGTCCTGCCCGGCCGCGGCCAGCAGGGCCAGGGCAAAAAAAAAATCCCCACCGGTGACGCCGACTGAGGTCGGTGCCGTGTCTTTGCGGCACTGACCAAGGCGCTTTTAGCCAGTTGGCAGGTGTGGCCGCTCTATTCACCGCCGGGTACGCCCCGCTATAATGGCTCTATCGAATCGAGCATCGGATTTTTGAAAAATTGGACGGACTACATGGCTCACCTGGCCGGCCACGTGGGCGACTGGACGATGTCCGACTGCGAGCGAGCGCTCGAGGAAGCCAACCGCGTTGCTCACTCGCGCGGCCGCCACGGTCCGACGCCCGAGCAAGCTTGGAGGGAGCGCAGGCCGGTGACGTTGTCCGAGCACGAAGCCTTTCGCGCCGGGTGCCGCCGCTGTGAAGCACAAGTTCGCGGCTTCAAGGGAATCGCCCTTGACGCGATCTTGGACCATTACGAGCAAGCCGAAATCCATCGTGGAGTCCTGCAGCAGGTACTCCTGGAGAGCGGTTTACTTACCATCACGAGGAGGCGAATTCCTCAAATGTTTTACGGTCAAAAAGTGGCAAACATTAGGTGAGGGGCACACAGTCGTTTTTTGTGGCACACAAAATGCTAATGTAAGAAACGGAGGCAAGAACAATGAGAGTTGCAAGTGCGCTTATCCTTAGTTCATTTGCTATCTTTGGTTGCCTAATCAAAAAAGGTGAGTCCAACAAGAATGACACGGTTCGCCTGCAAGGCATTCGGGTAGTTACATCAGTATCATATGACGGAACCATTTTACCAATGTTTGCGGAGAGCAGCGCAGAACTGAAAAAAGCCAAGCCTATCCTTTGGACCTTTTCAGTGGACAAATACCATTGGGTCTCGTTTAGTGAATTGCGTCCTCCTGAGGAAGGAACGTTCCAAGTTGATTCGACCAAATCACCTAAACACTTGGACTTGATGCCGACTAAAGGGGAGGTGTTGACCACTCAAAAGTGCATCTACGTTTTAGATGACGATGAATTGAAGGTTGCCTTCAGTGCCTCGTTTTCCCCAGGTTCTCGAGAGCAAGAAATCGAGAGAGCGAAAAAGATGCGTGAAACTAGGCCGAAGAGCTTTAGCCCAAAACCCGAGGAATTCACATTAGTCGTGACGCTTAAACGGCAAAAGAGCTAAAACTGCTCAGCTGAAATCTTGAACGTTTTTTGCAGCTGCCCGGCATTGATGAAGTGCATCCTGATGTAAATGGCAATCGCATTCTGTAGATCGCTTTGGGGAACATCACCGAAGGACCATTCATGAGTATTGCGACTCCTGCACGCCCGCCCAGCACCAGCTCCAAAACTCCGCTCTCTGAAAAGGTGCCCCAAGAGCAACCAATGTCCATCACAGCGCCTCCCAATTTGGCATCGATCCTGGTGCCGTGCTGCGGCCAGCTGGAATACACCAAGCTTTGCGTTCCCAGCCTGCTCGCGCACACCAGGCAGCCGTTTGAGTTGATCTTCCTCGACATAGGGTCGCTGGACGGCACGGCCGAGTACCTGGCAGGCATTGCCGCCGCCGCCCAGGTCCGGGTCGGGAAGAAAAGATCATACAAGGGGACATCGTAGATTATGACTAATGTACGATGTCCACTTTTCTTCCCCGGGTTCAGGTTTGGCGACATGTCTGTGGTTGAGCGCGAGCGGCGTCAAGAGGCGGAGAGATTTTGCAATGGGAAATCTCCTCAGGTTTTGGCAAAAGTTGTGGGGCAAGTGGGCTGTGAAAGCGCCGGCCCCGCGGCACTTCTTGCCGGCTCACCTTGGAACAGCTGGAACCGCGCGCCGTCCCAACCGTTTTCAACCGGGCTACCGAGTCGATCCTCGGGACCCTGCCTGCTGGGATGGCCGTGGGCGATTTTACCGGAAGCGGCAAGCCCGACGTGGCGGTCGCCAACTATAACCAAACTGTGAGTGTACTCCTCAGTGACGGCGAGGGTGGTTTCAGCTCGGTTGCCAACTACCCGACCGGCGGTACGCCGGCCGGTTTCGCGAACCCCGGCGGTGTTGCCATCGGCGATTTCACCGGCAACGGCATCCTCGATCTGGCAGTCGCGAACCAGCTTGGCGGCTACGTTAGCATCCTGTTAGGCAACGGCAACGGCACCTTCCAGGCCCAGCAAACTTTCGCAACAAGCACCGGCCCGGTTTCCGTGGCGGTTGGCGATTTTAACGGCGATGGCAAGCTCGATTTGGCATTGGGTTGCGAAAACAACAGCATTGATATACTCATGGGCAATGGCGCCGGCGGCTTTTCCAATTTTGCCACTTACTTTACGGGAAACGTTCCCTGGGCCATCGCGGTCGCGGACGTCAACGGCGACGGCGTGCCTGACCTGGCGGTGGTCAGCTCTGGGGGAAACGACGTTGGCATTTTGCTGGGCAACGGAGACGGCACTTTCCAGAGCCAGCAAACCTTCGCAACAGGCAAAAATCCGTATTCCGTGGCGGTAGGCGACTTGACCGGCGACGGCGACCTTGACCTCATCGTTGCCAATTACGGTAGCAACAGCGTCAGCATTTTGCTCGGCAACGGCAACGGTACATTCCAGGCCCAACAAACCTTCGCCGCAGGCAGCGGCCCCAGATCCGTGACCGTGGGCGATTTCACTGGCAACGGCAACCTCGACTTGGCCGTCGGTGACCTCAACTTGGCCTCCGCTAACGTCGACTTGGACAACACCCTAAGCGTTTTGCTGGGCAACGGCCACGGCGGCTTTTCAAGCCCTACCAAGTTTTTTGCCGGATACGGCGTCACATCGGTAGCCGTCGCTGACTTCAATGGCGACGGCAAGCTCGATGTCGCCGCTCTCAGCGCAGGCAGTAGCGTAAACGAGGGCGTGAGCATTCTCCTCGGCGACGGATCGGGCAGGTTCAATGCGAGCAATATTCCCGTCGGCTCCAAGCCGCAATCAGTGGCCGTCGGCGATTTCACCGGCAACGGCAACCAGGACCTTGCGGTCGCCAACGAAGGCAGCAACACCGTAAGCATCCTGCTTGGCAACGGCAATGGCACCTTCTCCAGCCCGACCAATTATCCTGCCGGAACCGACCCTTTCGCCGTTGCCGTCGGCGACTTCACAGGCAACGGCAAACTGGACCTGGCAGTCACTGACGAAGTTGGTTGCGTGAGCGTTTTACTTGGCAACGGCAATGGGACGTTTGCCTACCCAACCACTTTCAGCTGCGGCGGCTATGAAGCTATCTGCACGGGGGATTTCAATGGCGACGGCAACCTCGACCTAGCTGTTTGCGGACCTGGCGGCTATGGGGTCTTCCTCGGCAACGGAAAAGGTGGATTCTCCTTCGATGCCAACACACCCGTTGCCGGTGACAGGCTCACGTCCATTGCGGCGGGCGATTTCACCGGCAACGGCGATTTGGACCTCGCGGTCACGAATTACTCCGACGGCATTGTGAGCATCCTGCTCGGCAACGGCAAGGGCGGCTTTTCCAAGCCCCACCAACTTCCCCGTCGGCACCTATCCCGGCAGCTTGGCGGTGGGCGACTTCACCGGCAACGGCAAAATCGATTTGGCTGTTAGTGACGACGTCTTGGTTGGCGGCGTTTACACTGGCGCGGTTAGCGTTTTGCTCGGCAACGGGGCCGGAGGCTTTTCAAGCCCCATCAATTATCCAGGCGGCGGCAGTTCCATGGTGGTGGGTGACTTTACTGGCGATGGCAACCTCGATGTGGCCGCGGCGTCTACTAATCTCATAGAGCTGTTGGTTGGCAACGGCACAGGCGGTTTTGGCCCGCCAAGTTTTTATTTGACCGGTGGCGGCTATAATTCAAACCCGATTTACGGCACAATTGCCGTGGGCGACTTCGACGGCAACGGGCCCGACCTGGCCGTGGTAAACACGGGCGACGGCACCGTCTCCATCCTCCTCGACCAGGCTATCGCCTCCAGCTTCCAGGTGTCTGCGCCCTTCGCCGTTTACGAGGGAACGCCATTTGTTGTCACGGTGACCGCGCTGAATCACCAGGGTAACCCAGCGGCGGGTTACACTGGCACCGTCCACTTCACCAGCACCGACAGCCAAGCGATATTGCCGCCCGATGCAACGCTGACTAATGGCACCGGGACCTTCAGCGTCACCCTGAACTCCGCCGGCAGCGAAACGCTGACCGCCACTGACTCCGCGAACAGCGTCGTCCTTGGCTCGATCGCCATCTCCGTGCTGCCCATTGCCCCGAGTCAATTTTCCGTTGCCGTGCCGACGAACACCACCGCCGGCAAGAGCTTTGTTATCGTCGTCACCGCGCTGGACCAGGCCGGCTATGTCACTAATGGCTTCGTGGACACCATCCAGTTCACCAGCAGCGATGGCCAAGCGCCTTTGCCGATCGACTCCACGCTGACCAACGGCATCGGCTTCTTCGCCGTGGTGTTGAAAACCGCCGGCAATCAAACCATCACCGTCAGCGACACGACCAACCCGGGCATTACCGGCACCAGCGCCGCCATTGCCGTCAGCGCCGCCGCGCCCAATCAATTCGCGGTGACCCTGCCGACGTCCGCGGTCACGGGCAGCCCGGTCAGCTTCACCGTCACCGCCGAGGACGCCTTCGGAAACGCTACACCCAGTTTTACCGGCACCATTCAATTCACCAGCAGCGACCGTGCCGCCACGCTGCCGGCCAGCGCTCCCTTGACGGCGGGGGTGGGCAATTCAGCGCCACCTTCCAAACGACAGCCTCCGGCACACCGGGCAAGCCGGGGTTGCAAAACATCACCGTGACCGACACCGCCGTCAGCAGCATGACCGGGATAGGCAGCACCATAGCAAACGGCTTGACGGTGACGAGCGTCAGCCCTACGCCCAACGGCTTCGCGGTCACCTTCGACAAGCCCTTCGATCCCACCACGCTTAGCCTTTACTCCGCGCCGGATGACGTCCTTTTCGTCGATGGCTCGGGCCGCGTGGTCCGTGGATCGCTGGCGCTCAACACGGCTGCTGGTGCGCCGCCAGACACCTCGTTCACCTTCGTCGCCACGTCCGGCGTCCTGGCGGCCGGGGCTTATACCGTCACCCTGGTCAGCGGCGCTAGCGGCATCAAGGACTCCAGCGGCGTCGAGCTCGACGGCACCGATAGCGGCATCCCCGGCAACAACTACGTCAACGCCTTCACCGTGGCCTCGACCCCCTCGGTGGTCCTGAGCATTCCCGACTTCGCGCGTGGACCCGACAGCGCCGCCAACATCCTGTTGCCAAACGCCACCGGCAGCGGCATCCCGATCACGCTCTCCGGTGCCGCCAATTTGACGGCTACGACGTTCAACTTGACCTACAATCCCGCATTGCTCAACATCAGCGGCACGCTTAATGGGCCTTCCGGCACCTTCATCTTGCAAACCGCCGCAGCCGGGGTGGCGAGCTTCGCCTTTAGCAGCGCGACACCTTTGAACGGCACCCTCACGCTGGGCTATATCCTCGCCCAGGTGCCCAACAGCGCCGCCAGCAGGTACAAGAGCAAAGCACTTTTGCACCTGGGCAACTTCGTCATCAACAGCAACCTCATCACGGGGTCGAATAGCGACGGCATCGAGGCCGTGGCCTATCTCGGCGACGTCGCGGGCACGGGTAGTTTCAGCCCGCTTGATGCCGCATTGATCGGTCAGGCGGCGGTCGGCATCGACACTGGTTTTTCGGCATTTCCGCAGCTCGACCCGGCCATCATCGGCGACATCAGCGGCACGGGCAATACCAACTCAACCGACGTCACCTTGATGAATCTTCTGCTTGCCGGCATTGCCGCCCCGCAGATTCCGCAGCCGCCGCCGGGCCTGATCATTCCACCGACAGGACCTGACCCGACATTGAGTGTGCCGCCTGTTTCGATGGCGACAGCCGGCCGCTCCGTCACAGTGCCCGTCAACATCGACACCGCCCGGCCCATCGGCAGCAACGGCCTGATGGAAGCGACCTTGGCTTTGCGGTACAATCCGCAGCTCTTCAGTGTGACGGCCGGTGACATCAAGTTGGGAACAGTCCCGAGCGCGGGCAGCGGTTGGCAGCTTGGCGTGGCAATCAACCCCGCGGCTGGCGAGATCGGCATCACGCTTTTTAGCACGACGCCGATTCAGAGCACGGCCGGCGGCAGCCTCGTGGCGATCACAATGGACATAGTGGGCAATGGGCAGTGGGCAGTGGGCAGTCCACCCGGAACGGGGGGCGAGGGAGCAGTGGGCAGTAATACAGGGACAGCTGATTTCCTCACACCGCTATCACTTATCAATCAAGTCAACCCGACGGGGCTTCGTGGCTATCAAACGGGGCTTGCCGATAGTCAGGGAGCACTGGCGGTGAGCGTTGGCCAACCGGCGATGGGCAGTGTGCAAATGGGCGTTGGTGATGCTGTGCGCGCGTTGGAGGGAAGCTTCGACCAAGGCTGCGATGGTCACGGATTTGCAAACCACCGCCCATCATTCGGTGCTTGCTTCCTCTTGGCCCGATTTGGAGCAAATCTTTGCGGATGCTGACGATATGGCTGCAGAGCAAGGCTCACTTCTGCCCCAGGAGCCGCAGTCACAGCGCCTTGCCGAGGATTGGACCCATTTGCTCAGCGGCGCCGAAATAGACCCAACCACCGTGCAGGCCGGCGACGTAAGCTTGTTAATGGCGCATGCAGTCGTTGGCAGCCAGACTGGACGATCCCGACGTGGACACGGACCTTGCTGTGCGGGACTGAGTGTGCTAGAATCCGAGTTGCCCGCAAAGGCCGTTATGAACAATTCCTTTCCGACCGTCGATTTGCTTGAAAAGACGCACGTCTTTCCTTGCCCCTTTGTGTTCAAGATCATTGGCAAGGCGAAAGAAGGCCTCATGGCACAGGTCGTCGCCGTCGTGCGAGAAGAATTGCATTTTGACGTCGATCCACCGTATAGCGTTCGCGAAGCCGTCGGTGGGCGGCATCTTTCGGTTACCGTTGAACCCGTCGTGCAATCGGCCGAGCAAGTCGTTGCCATCTACCGCCGGCTCCAGGGCCTTGACGGTGTCGTGATGCTGTTTTAGTCCAGTGGCCAACCAAGCCCAATTATCGACGCGGCGTGCTTCACCGATTGCCGCAGGTAAGCCAAATCATTATCCGATGTCCAATCTGTCTGGGTAACGCCATTGGCTCGCAGCAGAGGCGCCAAACCCTGCTCGCCAGCCAGCACTTGCTCCCCAAGCTCCGAATTCAATAACGGAGCCGGTTGTCCGAAAGCGGTTTCCTCGAACACGTTGGCTGGAAGCCCCATTTCGCCAAAAGCCAGTTCCAAATAGTGGGTAGTTGGCAGTGGGCAGTGGGCAGTGGATTGGATATTCGCAGCGCTTTCGTCGGCCGGCATGGGGGTGTTGGCCACCGCAAACTGCCCACTGCCAACTGCACACTGCCCACTATTCATTTGCAATACAAAAGCACCTTGGTTGTCCGCCACCATTGTCGTAAACAGCCGGTGACCTGACGGATTCACCTGGTTCACCAGCATCAAATCCGTCGCGCCAACCGGCGCCGTGTCCCGCACGTGCATCGCGATCGTCACCAGGCTTCCACCCACAGTCGTCTGGATCGGCACGGTGCTGAAAATGTCGATCCCGATTTCGCCGGTTTGGGCATTCACCGCCGCCGTCAACTGCCAGCCTGCCGTCAAGGAGCCCAACTGCACGTCGGCGGCCGACACGCTGAACACTTGCGAATTGTAAGCCAGCGCCAAAACCGCTTCGGTCATTCCGGTGCTGCCGGTTGGCCGGGCCGTGTCGATGTTCACCGGCAAGACGACCGTGGCGCCGGGCGCCGCCTGCAGATCGGCGGGAAGGCTCAAGGCCGGGTCGGGGCCGGTGGCGACGATGGTTAGCCCGGTGGGAGTCACCGGGATCTGCGCTCGCGGAATACCGGCCAGCACCGAATTCAGCAAGGTGACGTCGGAGGAGTCGACGAGGCCGTCGTTGTTGAGATCGGCGATGATGGCCGGGTCGACCAACGGGAAGGCCCCGAAGCCGCCGAGGGTGCCGCTAGAGGCATTGGTGTCCAGGCTGGTGTCCACGCGCGAAATCGCCGACCCGTCGCCGGCGTTGAGGGCGCCGACACCCTCGGTGTCGCCGAAATAGGCCACCACCTGCACGGCGTCGTCGCCGACCACGGCGATGGCGCCGCCGTTGAGCGTGACAGTGCTGAAATGCAGCAGCGCTTTGGATTTGTAGAGCGCGGCAGCGGAGTTGGGGACCGTGGCCGCCAGCCCGCCCAGGCGGACCACGCCAGTTGCGTCAGCGCCGTCGGACTGGTAAAGTCGATGATCGCCATGCCCGGGCTGGACGCCGCGTCAAGCGACAACGAGGCGCCGGTGAGCGCACTGTTCACCGCGGCGGCGGTGATGCTCAGCAGCGCCGAATTGTACTCGAGCGTGAATGTGCCCGCGGTCACGCCGCTGCCAACGCTGAGGTTGAGCGGAATGCCGGCAGTCCCGCTGTTGGGAAGGTTGATCGCGTCCACGCTGTCCGGCCCGCGTGCGAAACTCGGCACGCCCACGACCACGGGCGGCGCGGCCACCACGAAGGTCGCCGTATAGTTGTTGCCGGCCGGATTGCCGGTGCCGGCGCCGTCCAGCGGGTCGGCCAGGGCATCGCTGAAACCGTTGCTGGCGCTGCGGAATGTCACGGTATATGTGCCGGCCGCCAGCACGCCGGTGGCGGGATTGAAGGAAGAGCCGAGGAAATTGCTGGTTTTGACAAAGGTGATTGTCTGATCGTTGGCGCTGATGAGCAGCGAGCCGTGGAACGAAATCTGCGGTGCGCTCGGTCCTGTCAGCAGCACGTCGTCCGGCCCAAAGGTTCCCGATTCATCATAGAGGTTGATCAAGCTCGGAAGGAAGGGCTTGTTGAACGATGCGATGAAGCCGGTGGACGTGGGCGTTAGACTGGTGACTCTGAGGCCGATGGCGTCAATGACATTGCTGGCGCCGGCGATCGTGCCGGAGGCGACGTCGGTGGCCGTGAGAGTCTGGCTGCCAAGCGAGTTGAAAACGGCGCTGAAGGCGCCGGCGCCGCCCGCCAGCGTGGTATTTGCAGGCAAGATTGCGCTCGGGTCGCTGCTGGTGAAATGGATGGTGCCCTTGTAGCCGGCAATGGTGTTATTGAAGGGGTCCTTGGCCAGCACCGTGAAGCTCACAATGCCGCCGGTGATGGCGGTGGCGGGCGCGGACACCAAGAAGTGGTTGACGGCCAGGGCGCTGACCGTGATTGCCGTGGTGGTGCCCGTGACGCCGGTGTTTACCGAGTCGGCGACGGTCAGGGTCTGGTTGCCGGCGGTGCGGAGCACGGCGGCGAATACGCCAAAGCCTGCCGTCAAGGTGGCATTGACCGGCAGCCCGGCTTGACTGTCGGTGCTGCTAAAGTGAACCGTGCCGGTGTAGTTGGCGGCGAGGTTGTTGAGCGCGTCAAAGGCCGTAACCTCAAAGACGAAGGGCGTACCCGCCGCGGTGCTGGATACGGAGCTGACGACAAAGTGAGTCACCGGGCCGGCGGCCACGGCGACCGTGAAGACGCCAGTTAGGCTGCCCGTGGCGGTGTCGGACACCGCGATGGTCTGGCTGCCCGTGGTTTTCAGGGTGACGGTAAATGTGCCCGTGCCGCCGCTGACGGTGCCGGTCGCCGGCAAGACCGCGGCAGCGTCGCTGCTGGTGATATGCAGGTTCCCGGCGTAACCGGCGACGGTGTTGCCGAATGCATCCTGGGCCGTCACGGTGACGGGGAACGATACCGTCGAGAGGGCGCCGGCCGGGCCGCTGACCTGGAAGCGGCTGACGGCGCCGGCGCTGACGGCAATCGCATTGCTGCTGCCGCTTTCGCTGCTGGCCGAGGTGTCCGTCGCGGTGATGGTTTGGTTGCCCGCCGTTCTCAAGCTGACCCCGAAGAGGCCGACGCCGTTGGTCAGCGTCTTGTCGGTCGACAACAAGGCTTGCCCATCGGTGCTGCTGAAGTGGACGGTGCCAACGTAGCTGGTCGCGGTGTTGTTGAATGGATCCAGGGCCGTTACGGTGAAGACCGCCAGGTTTCCTGCCGTGAAGGTGGCCGGAGCAATGACGCCAAAGTGCGTCGCCGCCAACGGGCTGACAAGGATGGGTTGGCTGGTCCCCGCGATGGCGCTCAAGGCGACATCGGCGACGCTGACGGTTTGGCTGAGTGCGGTTTTGAGCGTCACGTTGAAGGTTCCCTGACCGCCGGCCAGGACGGCATTGATCGGCAGGACGGCGCTGGGGTCAGTGCTGGTGAAGTGGATCGTGCCCTGATAGTTGGTGGCAAAATTGCCGAACCGATCCTCGGCGATGACCGTGACGGTCGCCGCGGCGCCCGCCGTGGCCGTGGGAGGGGCGATGACGACGAATTGACTGGCCGCGTCGGCGCTTACGATGATGCCAGTGCTTGTACCCGCGATGGAGCTGGCGGCGTCGTCCGTGGCGGTTAAGGTCAGGGTGCCGGCGCTGGCGAGGGTTGCGCTGAAAGTCCCGACCCCCGTGGTGAGCGTGGCATCCTGCGGCAGCACTGCCTTGGTGTCATTGCTGCTGAAATGTACAGTGCCCAAATACGCATTGGCGATGTTGCCGAAGGAATCCAGGGCCGCCACCGTGAAGCGGAAGACGGTGCCCGCCGCGATGGCGCTGGGCGTCCCAAGGAAACCAAAGTGAGTAGGGGCCGCGGCGACGACGAAGATAAGATAGAAAGGCGTTTTCAAGCTGCTGCTCAACGTGTCGGTGGCGGTGAGCGTTTGATTTCCCGCCGTCTCCAAGGTGGTGCTGAAGACGCCGACGCCGCCGGTCAAGGTGGAGTTGGCGGGCAGCAAGGCCTGTTTGTCGCTGCTGGTGAAATGGACGGTGCCGGAATAGTTGGTGGCGATGTTGCCGAATTGGTCCAGCGCCTGCACGGTAATGACAGCATTGGTGCCCGCGGTGGGGCCGGTCGGGGGGCCGCTGAGAGTCAATTGCGTGGCCACGTTGGGCTGAACGGAGATGCCGCCGGATGTGCCCGAGATGTTGGTCACTGGGTCGGTGGCCGTCAGGGTTTAGGGCGCCGGCCGTTACAAGGGTTACGGTGCCGGTGCCGACGCCGTTGGTCAGCGACACACTGCGTGGCAGCACCGCCAGGCCATCGCTGCTGGTGATGCTGACCAGGCCGGTGTAGTTGGCGGCCAGGTTGTCGTTGGCATCCAAAGCGGTGACGGTGAAAGTGGCTGGGTTGCCGGCCACGGTGCTGCTGGGGGTAGACACGGCGAATTGCGTGGCCCCGACGGTGAAGATGCGGACGTAATTGCTCTCGGTGGCGCCGTTGCCGGCGAGGGCGTTGCCGCTCAAATCATGGATGCTGTCGGCGCCGCTGCTGAAGACGGTTAGCTCATAGGTGCCGGCGGGGAGGTAGCCGCCCGCCAAACCGCCGATGGAAAGCGTCACCAGGTTGGTGCCGGTCGTGAAGGGCGAGGCCATCGCGGTGCCGTTGCCGTTGTAGCTCGCCGTCACGGGATAATACACGTCGTTGGCGCTGCCAAAGCCGTTGCTGCCCGCCTTTACCAGTTGGTACAAAGCAGACGCCGCGGCGTCGATCGGATTGAGGCCCTCGCTGAAAGACACCTGCAGCTCGTTCACCTGCATGTCGGCGGCGCCGCCGCTGTTGACCACGGGGGGATATGTGCCGGCCACCGTGGGCGGCGTCTTGTCCGCGCTAGAGCCCTGGAATTCGTAAGCTCCCATATCCACGTAGCCGGGCGCAGGGAAAACAGCATCGAATGGGCGTTGGCCAAGTTGGATTGGTTGTCATAGGCGGCCGGCAGCTGGTAAGCATTGACGTTGCCGAACGAAATGCCCACGGTGGGCGACACGCCGGTGTTGCCGGCGCCATAGTCGAACCGAATCTGGCCGTTGGAGAAGAGGACCACGTCGAAATTCACCGGCGTGTTGGTGGCGGCGTTGACCGACTGCCAGCGGATGGTAACCTGGCCGGATACCGAGGAATTCACATAGACGCTGGTGGCCGGGGTGGCCGGCAAGTTGTCCCACAGCGGGGCAATGATGCGGTTGGCGATCAGCTTGGCATCGGTGTTTACGGTGTCGCCGAGCGAAACGGTGTTGCTGGCATAGGTGAATTCGAGGAAGCCCTCGGTGGAGACCTGCACGCTGGTGTAACTAGTGCCGTAAAAAGTGAAAGTGAACGGCAAGTTCAGCGTGAAAGACCTGTTGTAGCTGCCAATGCTCTGAAGCGTGCCGGTGGCGGCGAACAGGCTGGACGACAATGTGCTGGGGAAATAATCCGGCGATCCCTGGTTGGCGGTGCCGGGGTCGTCCTCACGCGGGGCGCCGGTGATGTCAGTGTTCGGCGCCGACCAGGAATCGCCGCGATCGATGGCCGGGGAGCCGCCCGACAGGTAGAAATTGTCGTCCTCGCCGTAATCGGCATAGACGCCATTGACCTGGGCGTAGCCGAGCACGTTGTTGGCACCGTCCATGTTGACGAAATCGGGGTTGGCGCTGATGGAATGGGCATCCTGGCCTGTGTCCGCCTGCCAGTTGCTCAGACTGGTTCTGCACGCCGTTGTTGACGGCGCTGTTCCAGAAACCGATGTTGGCGCTGGCGCCCGTGCCGAGGTAGAGGTCGTTGTAGTCGCTGTTGAAACCGGTGCGGCTATTGTCGGCCACGTAGATGTCGTAACCGGCCAGGACCCAGATGATGTTGTTGCGCAGCTCGACGTTGACGGAACTGCTGTCCAGCCGCACCGCATCGCCCGAAACTTGATAGAGGGTATTGTTGACAAGGAGTTCGCCGCTGCCTTCACTGTCCTCGACCAGGATGCCGTCCGTGGTGTTGGCGTAGATGAGATTATCGTGAACCTGGCCGGAGTAATTATACCCGACCAGGACACCGATATTGTTGGAGTAGACGATATTGCCTGTGACCGGCAAACTCCCCTCAACATAGATCGCGACGTAGCTGTTGTCATACAGGCGATTATCGAGGATCGTAACCCCGGTATAGTCGGACTCGATGCCGACATAGTTGGCATAAAGGACATTGTTCGCAACTTCCCCCCCGGTGTAGGCGTAGCCCGTGCCGATACCGATCGCGCCGCTTGCCGATTGTCCGTACACCGTGTTGCCGGTCACCAGCACGTCGGCAAAGATATAGATGCCGTAGCTCGTGTTGTTGCGGACGATATTGTTGGAGACCGTGCTGCGAAGGGCGGTGGAAGCGGTCGACTGGCCCATGTCGATGCCGACGGAGTTGCCATAAACCAGGTTCCCGGAGATAGTGGTACCCCCTTCCCCTTGAGCATCATCGTAAATTCCATCGCCGGTGTGGTCGTAAACGGTGTTGTCCGTGATGGTGTCGAAGCCGCTGTTGAGGTAGATGCCGTTGGCCTGCTTGGCGCCGTTGCTGGCCAGGTCGCCGTACAAAACGTTGCCGGTCAAGTTGGCGTAATCGTTGCCGGTGTCAAGGAAAATGCCGTAACTAACATTGCCGAAGATGGTGCAATTGGCCACCGTTAAGCTGGTGCTGTTTGCCGTGCTGGAGCCAAACAGGCCGTCCAGGCCGCCCGTGAGTGTCAGATAGGCCAACGAGACATTGGTGGCGCCCGTCATCTGGATGTCGTAACTGCCGGGGTTGGTATTGGCGCGGTTGAAAATGGCACCGGGACCAGTGGCCGGTCCCACGATGGTAATGCCGCTGAACTGGCTGCCAAGGACGACATTGCGCAGCATTGTATAGTTGCCGGTATCGACGTAGATGGTGTCGCCTGCGCCAAGGGTATAAGCTTGCAAGAGAGCCGCCAGGGTCGCCATGGGATGACCCGGATCCTTGCCGCTGTTGGCGTCGTTGCCCGGCGCGGTGGTGTAAACGTCTCCTGTCGTTGAGCTGCCGTTGATGTAAAAAATGTCCCCATTGTTGACGACCATGAACGACCCGGCCGAAGAACCCCCGGGTTGCGCGCCGTCGTTGGCGGTCACCTGCACCTGGTAGCCCGCGCCCAAAGCTAGGTTGGCCGGGATGGTCCAGGTATAGTTGAAGTTGTCCGGGACACCTGTCGCAATGCTCTCCACGACCGTGTTGTTTAGCACCAAGCTAATGTTGACCGTCCCAAAAACGGCCTGAACATAATGGGCCTGAATTTGGGCCGCCGTGAGCGGCAATGCGTAGATGGCGGCTTCGTCGAGACCGCCGGCGTAATAGGCGTTGCCAAAGTTGCTTTTGCCGAGGTAGTTGTCGGTGCGCACCATGCCTTTGCGCGGCACATCCGTCGTGCCGGTGGCGATGGCCACGCCGTTCTTGTACAAGGTCACGTTGCCCTGAGCGGTCATGGTCACCGCGAAATACTGCCAGGTGTTCAGCGTGATGGCGTTGGGCGCCGTCACCACCGTTCCTTCCGAGCCACCCTGATAGACCACGAAGGCAAGGCTGTTGGTCGTGCCCAGGCGGTACAAAACGATGTTGTCACTGTTGGCGCCGTTGCCCAGATCGAAGAATTCCTGATTGCTGGCCAACGACGTGGGATAGGCCCACACCTCGGCGCTGAAACCCGAAGTGAAGTCGTTGCTGATCTTCGGTATCTGCACGTAGCCGGTGCTGCCGTCCAGGGTGATCGCCGTCGCGGGGTCGAACGGCAGTGCGCCGTTGACACCCAGTGTTACGCCGCCGACGTAGGTGGCGGTCAGGCCGTTGCCGGAGGCATCGGTCGCGGTCGTGCCCGAGGTCTCGTTAAGCCGGTAAAAAGCCAGGGGTTGATCGTTCAGAATGGTGCCGGCGTAGTAATTGGTGGGAGCAAAAAGGCCAGTGGTTTGCCAGGTCAGGTTGACTTGCTGGCCCTGCTGGAGCTTGCTATAGGGGGCCGGCGACAGCACCTGAAGTTCTTGCTGCGGGCTGGCCGTGGCCTGGGCCGTGCCGCCAAAGTTGCCAAGGTTGATGCGGTTGCCGTTGGGAGCGGGTTCGAGCCCCACCGAGCTGGCGGGGTTGCCGGCGTCGATAGTCGGTGAGCCGGAAGCCACCAGGAAATTGTCGTCAGCGCCGCCATTGCCCTGGATCTGCTGGATGTAGGCGCTGTCTGCAGCCACGATGCCGTTTGTGTTGTTGGTAAGCTGGACCACCAGGGTGGTGCCGCTGACGGCAAAATTGCCCAGGGTTCGCCAGCCGGCATTGGAATAGATGAAGTTGGGCGGGCTGGCGTTGTTGTCCTGGTTCAGGCCGACGTCGCCGATCACGCGCGAGCCGTCGAGGACGGTATATCCCGCATACTGGCTCCAGCTGGCGCTGCTGGGCCAGGTGACGGCCACCTGGTAAGTGGCGCCGGGCGTCAGATTGCTGAAGGTCCAGGTGGCGACGCTGGCTCCGCTGCCCGCGGCGGCGGTCAGGTAATCGCCGAATTCGCCCCCGGTGGCGAGCGTCGTCCAGGCGCCGGTGGTGCTGAAGCCTGAGGCGCTGGACGGGCTTACCACCTGAGGGCTGCCCACGGTCGTGCTGCTGTAGCCGAGAATGCCGTCCAGACCCGCCGGGTTCACGAATTGCGGATTGACGCTCAGACTGTGCTGATCCTGGCCGACCAGGTAGTACCAGGCCGGCAGGGTGAGAATACTCTGCCCCTGCCAGGACACCAGTTTGCCGGCGCCCGTCACATAAAGATCGTTGTAATCGCTCTGGAATCCAATTTGGCTGGTGGCGTCGACGTTGATGTCGTAGCCAGTCTGCGCCCAAAGAATGTTATTGGTAAGCGTGACGTTGACGCAATTGGTCAGGATATCGAGGGCGTCGCCCAGCGGCTGGTAGACGGTGTTGTTGGCAATGGCCGGGCTGCCGCCGTCTCTGACCAGGATGCCCTGATTGATGTTCTCGTAGACGAGGTTGCCGCTCACCGCGCCCGTGGAAGAATAGTCGACCGCGATGCCGGTGCCGTTGCCGTAAACGGTGTTGCCGATGATAGGGCAGTATTGCGCGCCCTCAATGCCGTCCCCGCTGTTGTTGTAGACGACATTGTCCTCAACCGGGCCGTTGGAACTGCCGGCGAAGATGCCTTCGGCATTGTCGTGGACATTGTTGGCCAGGACTTCGTAGATGCTTTCGGTGCTGATGCCCGTGCCGGACTGGCCGTAGACCACATTCTGCGAAACCATCACATTGGAGCTGGCGACGATGCCGGCACTGTTACTGAAAACCGTGTTGCCGCTTATGGTCACCAGGTAAGCCGGCCCCGAAGTATTTGCGGCAATGTCAATGCCGGTGCCGCACGCGTAGATTTGGTTGTCGGCGAGGATCAAACTCGTGTCAAAGAGGTAGCCGTCAATGCCGTAGGAGGTGCAATCGTGGACAATGTTGGCGCTGATGGTAGCGCTGTCGAGCAAGCCGGTATTGCTGCCGCTGAGGACGATGCCGTTGGCTTGGTGATCGGTGCTGATACTGTTGTGAGGCAGGCCGTAGACCGTGTTGCCGGTGATCAGCGCAGAACTGTCGTTGGCACCGATGTAGATGCCGGTGCTGTTGTTGCCGAAAGCGGTGCAATCGTTGACGGTCACGCCATTGCTATTGGTGTTGTCCAGCAGGGAGATGCCGGTGGTGCCGCCGGTGACCATAAGGTACTCCAGCGTCAAATTGGCCGCCCCGTCCACATCGATGACGTCGCTGCCGGCATTGTTGCGGTTGAAAATGGCGGGCACTCCGAAAGTGGGACCTGTGATGGTTAGTCCGCTGTGAGCGGCGCCCAGGAGCACAGTGCCAACCAATGTGTAGGTGCCGGGACCGACAAAAACGGTGTCGCCGCTGCCAATGGTCGGATATGCGGCTAGCAGCGCCGGGAGGCTGGCCATTGGATCGGCCGGATCGGTGCCGGTGTTGGAGTCGCTGCCGTTGACAGCGACATAATAATCGTTGCCGCTGGCGGCGATCTGGAATGGCTGAGCGCTTGTGCCGCTGGGATCCGACCCGTTGTTGGCTGTCACCTGGATTTCATAACCGCCGCCCACGGGGAGATTCGCGGGAATGGTCCAGGTGTAACTGTAGCTGTCCGGCACGCCGGTCGCGATGTTTTGCACCATCGTGCCGTTTTGCAGCAGGTTGATGTTGACCGTCCCATAAATGGACTGGGCGTAGGTGGCCTGAATCTGGGCCGACGTCAGCGCCACGTTAAAGATGGCGGCGTCCTGGAGGCCGCCCGCATAATACGCGTTGCCGAAGTTGCTTTTGCCGAAATAATTGTCGCTGCGCACAATGCCCATGCGCGGCACATCGGTCGTGCCTGTGGCGATGACCACGCCGTTCTTGTACAGCGTCACGTTGCCCAGGGTGTTCATGGTCACCGCGAAATACTGCCAGGTATCGAGCGTGATGGCGTTGGCCGCCATGATGACATTGCCCACGCTGCCGCCATCGAGGACCTCGAAGCCCAGGGTATTGGTGGTGCCCACCCGGAACAAAGTGATGTTGTCGCTGTAGCTGCCGTTGCCGAAATCGAAGAAGGCCTGATAATTGCCCACCGACGTCGGGTCGGCCCACACCTCGGCACTGAAACCGGTTGCGAAGTCGGTGGTGAGCTTCGGCAGCTGGACGTAGCCGGTGTTGCCGTCCAGAGTGACGGCGGTGCCGGGGTCGAATGGCAATGCGCCGGCAACGCCAAGTGTCACGCCGCCGACATAGGTGGCAGCCAGGCTATTGCCGGAGTCGTCCGCGGCAGTCGTCCCCGTGGTTTCATTGAGGGGGTAATAGGCCAGCGGAGTGGTGGCCAGGACGGCGCTGGCATAGTAACCGGTGGGGGAGTAAAGCCCGCCGGTGCGCCAGGTGAGTGTCGTTTGCTGGCCTTGCTGAAAGCTGTTCAGGCCAACCGGCGTCAGCACCTGAAGTTCTTGCTGGGGGCTGGCCGTGGTTTGCGCGGTGCCGCCGTAGGCGCCCTGGTCGATGCGGCCGCCGTTGGGCTGCGGTTCTTGCCCCACCGAAGAGGCCGGATTGCCGGCGTCGATGGTGGGCGAGCTGGCAGCCACGTGGAAGTTGTCGTCGGCGCCGGCGTTGCCGATGATTTGCTGCATCCACACGGTGCCGGCCACAACGGGACCGTTGGCGTAATTGGTCAACGTGATGGTCACGGTGGTGCTGTTCACGGTGACATAGCCCATGTCCTGGAAAAACGCCTCGCCTGCCGCGCCGGAAGTGTTGGCCGCGGGGCCTTTATCCTCGGGCGTGACCAGCATGGGAACCTGAAGCACGCCCAGGGAAGCCGGCGTGAGCAAAGAGTTCAGATCCAAAAAGCTGGCGGTATTGGTAGTTGCCGTTGGCCAACTATAGCCAAATTGGAGCATGTCGCTGTTGGGCCAAGCATTGGGGGCACTCGGCGTGGCAGTCACCAAGTCCTGCGTGCCGGAGAGGGAGGGAATGGGCTCGACAGAATTGAGAGGGGACACAACCGTATTCCCCGCGATTTGCTGGATACTTTGATAATAAATTGGCACACCGCCGCCGGTCACGGTGAAGGCCGCGTCGGTCACTCTGGTGGTGAGGGCTTGCCAGGCGGTGCTGATCTGGTAAGTCGCCCCCGGCGTCAAGCCGCTGATGGTCCAGGTAGCCGTGGACGAGCCGGTGCCGGCCGTGGCCGTGGCGTTGAACCAACTTGAGCTATTGCTTGTTGTTTTTGTCCACGCGCCGGTCAGGGTGGGGCTGCCCCCTGGCAGGATCGAACCAGTCCCCGTGGTACTATACCCCAGCACGCCGTTCGGTCCGGCCGGATTCACAAACTGTGGGTTGGTGCTAATACTGTGGTGGTCTTGATTCAGTTCCAAAATCCAGCTTGTCAATGACGTATACGATTGGCCCTCCCACAAGCCGATGGCGCCCGTGCCGGTGAAGTACAGGTCGTTATCATCGCTCTGGAAACCCTTTTCGCTGGTGGAATCGACACTGATGTCGTAGCCGGCCATGACCCACAAAATGTTGTTGCTGATGTTGACATTGCTGGAGCCGCGGCGAACATCAATGGCGTCGCCGGTGGGCTGATAAATGGTGTTGTTCGTGATGGGCGAATCGCCGCCGCTGGTCAGGATGCCTTGCAGACTGTTCTGGTAGATCAGGTTGTTGGACACCGGCGCGCTGGCGCTGCCGTCGAGTGCGACGCCGGTCGCGTTGCCGTAAATAGTGTTGCCCGTGACAGAGGTGGCATACTGGGCCTCAATGCCGTCGCCGGCGTTGCCGAAGACGGTATTGTTCGCAATCGCAAAGGCATTAGTGCCGAAGCCGTAAATGCCTTCCGTGTTATCGTAGACGATGTTACTGAGGATCTCTTCGGGGTTGACGGCGTTGATGCCAAGGGTGGTTTGTCCGTAGACCGTGTTTTGCGACGCGACCACGTCTCCTTCGGCGTAGATACCGGTGCTATTGCTGAAAACAGTGTTATTGGAAATCGTCGACTGCGTGGACAACCCTGAACTGTAGGTGTAGGCGTAGATGCCGTACCCATTGCCGTAAACGCGGTTGTTGGCAACCGTGGTGCTTTCGGTGTAGCCCGAAAGATAAATGCCGTACGACGAGGAATCGTATACGGTGTTGCCGCTGACGTTGATGCCGCTGACGTAGATGCCGTTGCCGCCGCCGGTGATAATCCCATAGGGCTGGGCCGCGCTGCTGCCAACGTCGGGCTGCCCGTAAAGCACATTGTTGACGACATTCGCGCCATTGTCGGCGGAACCGATGGTGACACCGGTGCTGCTGTTGCCGTAGACGATGCAGTTGCTAACCGTCAGATTCGTGCTACCCGAGCTGTCCAGGGCGTGGATGCCAACAGCGCCGCCGGTGATGGTCAGAGACTCCAGCGTCAAGTTGGTGGCGCCGCTGACGTCGATGGCGTCGCTGCCGGAGTTGCCGCGGTTGAAGATCGACGACAGGTTGGGATAAGCCGGATTGTTGTAACCTTCGATGATAATGCCGGAGGCCGTCGCGCCCAGGACCAGGGTGTTGTTCAGAGTATAAGTGCCGGCATCGACCAGGATGATGGAGCCAACGGTCAGATGGTACGCGGCCAGGACGCCGGCGATGGATGCCTTGGGCGTGGCGGGCGTCAGGCCGTTGTTGCTGTCATTGCCCACCGCCGTGGTATAGCCGCCCACGTTGACCGTGGAGCTGTTGATGTAATAGATGCTGACGGGAGCGGTTATCGTGAACGGCTGGGCGCTGGTCGCCGTCAACCCCGTGTACTGGTCGCTGGTAATCTCGACCAGGTAGGTGCCGCCGGGAGTAATCGAGGTGGGCAAGGTCCAAGTAAACTGGCCATTGTTCGGCACCGCGCTGGCGATGTTGAGCACCGGCGTGCTGTTGCCGACCTGGAGCAGATTGATGTCGACCGTGCCGGCAGGCGGCGGCGAGCCGTTGACCGGGGCCAGGTCGAACCGCCAGGTGATGTTGAAGGTTTGCTGCTCGGGCCACACTTCGCCGCCGCTGCCGGGCGTGGTCACAAGCAAATACTGCGTCGGACTGAGCGAGGCCTGGGCCGTGTCGCCGTAGGCGCCGATGTTGATGTAGCCGCCGTTTGGCGCCGGTTCGCTGGTGTAGCTGTCGCTTCCGGCTCCGCGGTCGATGGCGGGCGATTCGTTGGCGTCAACGGTCAGCGTGGGAGCGAGGATCACGGGCAGTCCCGTGGTCGTGCTGATCACTGGCGCCAGCATGCCGCCGTGGTAGCTGCCTTGCTGACTCTGTTCGTGGAAGTCGTCGTCGCGGCCGTCGTCGGTCGCCGAATAGTAGCCAAGGTAGCCGTCGGCGCCGACGGGGTTCACGAAATCCGGGTTCAGAGAAAGGCTGTTTTCGTCGGTGAAGTCCGCGTTGCGCCAGGCAATCAGCGTCAGTCGGGGGACTCCCTGCCAGAGGCCCACCAGGCCGTAACTGGTGGTGTAAAGGATGTTGTAATCGCTGGCGAAGCCGACCTGGCTGTTGGTGGCCACCGAGAGGTCGTAGCCGGCCTGGCACCAGATGATGTTGTTGCGCAACTGGACGTCGGCGGATTGATCCTCCAGGTCGATGCCGTCGCCCTGGGGTTGATAAAGCGTGTTGTTAACAATCTGCGTCGGATAGGCGCCGCCGTTTTCGACGAGAATAGCCTGGTTGGTGTTGGCGTAGATCAGGTTGTTGTTGACCTCGCTGTTGTAACCGAAACCCAGCTCGAGACCGACGCCGTTGGAGTAAATCACATTGTCGTATACCGGCGACGCTCCGCCTATCAAGATGCCGGCGCTAACGTTGTCGTAAACGCGGTTGGCGTAGACCGGGCTGTTGCTGTCGAACACGTAAATCCCATAATTGCTGCCAAAGACCACGTTGTCAAAGGCCGATCCCGCGTAATTCAATTCGATTCCCGCCGCATTGGAGCTGGTGCTCCCCGAGACAACATTGCCCACCACCAGGCAGTTGCTGTTGACGACGATCCCACCCATGCCATTGTTGGAAACAATGTTGCCCAGATTGAGGCTCAGATTTTGATTGCCGATGATCGCGGGTCCGGTGGAGTTCGAGTTGACAAGAATGCCGTCGCCGCCATTGTTCGAGACGGTGTTGGCCTGGACGGTGACAAGCCCCGGATTGGTTAAATTAATGCCATTTTGCTTGTTGCCGGTGATAAGGCTGTTGTGCAGGGCGTTGATGGTGCCGTTGATGTAGATGCCGTCGCCGCCGTTGCCGACCACGGTCAAATTGCCCATGTCAAGGACGTTGGATCCCGACTCGACCAGGATGCCGTCCTGGCCGTTGTAATCGGCCGCGACGTTTTCGAGGGTCAGGTTGGGGCTGTTTTCCACGAGCAGTCCGTCCACGGCATTGTCGTCAAGACTGACATTGGTGATGGTCAGATTGGTGCTGTTGTTCTCCGCCAGGATGCCGTAGGTGCCGCCTTGCAGAGTCAGGTCCTGGATGTTCATGAAGTCGGCGTTGTCCAGGGTGATCAGCGGCGGATCCAGCAGCGAATTGGCAAAGCTGAACGCGGCCACACTGCCGGGGTCCGTCGGTCCCGCAATGGTAAAGGCGCTGTCGCTGCCGATGCCGGGGATGTCCGCCACGGTGATCGGAGACAGCAGCGGATAGGTGCCGGCGTCCACGTAAAGCGTCTGAGTGGGGCCCAGTGTGTAAATGTTAAGGATGTTGTTGGGATACGGTATGGGCTGGCTGGGAATCTTGCCGTCGTTGCGGTTGCTGCCGGGCGCCGTGGTGTACTGAGCGCTCAAAATGGTGCTGCCGTTGACATAAAAGGTGTTGGTATTCTCCGGCACCGTGAAATCCTCGGTGCCGCGGTCGAATACGTTGGGATCGCCCACCAGCGAGATTTCGATGCGCAGCCCGTATGTGCCGTAGGCGACGCCGCTGTTGATGGCGATCCACGTGTATGTGCCGGTGTCCGGCGTGGACGGCGTGATGTTCAGCAGGAACTGCGGGCCGTTGGGGCTGTCCTGGTAAAGGTCGATGCGGACCGGCACGCCGGCGGAGTTGCCCAGCGATTCCCAGTGGATGGCCATCGGTTGATTGCCAAGCCAATTCACGTAAAGGTCTGGAGTAATGAGCCGCAGGACCGGTCCGGCAGTCGCGCCGCTCTGCACGCTGACATCGCCGTAGGCGCCCAGGTCCAGGGCCGCGGAGTCGGCGAGGACGTACATGAAGGTCCCGTCCAGATAGCTGTCGTTGTTCGTGCCGCTGTTGCGGATCGCGGTGAAGCGGAATCGCGCGGTCCGCGCTTCAACGGGAATTGTCACGCGGCTGCCTACCAGTTCCCAGCGGGTGGTGAGATTGTCGGCATTGTCCGTGATGGTGGAAATCACATTGCCGTTGGCGTCGTAGAAGGTGAGGCTGATGGAACCGCTGGCCGGGATGGTGTCGTTGGCGGAGGAACGGACGCGGCCGCCGAACACCAAGGTCAGGTTGTCCGAGTCAATCTGGGCGGCCGTGTATCCCGATGCGGTCAGGCTGACGGTCTGGTCGAGGGTGACCACGGCATTGGGGCCCGCGAAGAAATAGCTGCTGCCGTCCCACGGCGCCGGGTTGGCGCTCTGGGTGCTGCCGCTGGGCAAAGCCGTCCAGCCGGTGAGGCCCGATTCGAAGCCGGGGTCGGTCAGCAGGTTCTGGTAAACCGCGGGCAAGGCCTCGTCGGTCAGCGAGTCGCCGGCGTTGACGGTCGGGCTGCTGTTGCGCACACCGGCGAATATGCCAATGACCTGGAAGTCGTTGACGGCCAGGCCGGCGAAACGCGGCTGGTCCAGCGTCGGATTGACCACCGTGCTGCCGACGGAGTGCAAATCGTAAAGGCCCACGTCATCCTGCCAATCGAGGATGTCGGTGAAGTCGATGTCCCAGTGGACCAGCTTGCCGGTGCCGGTGGCGTACAGGTCGTTGTAATCGCTGTAAAAGCCGGTTTGGCTATTGTTGGACACATTGATGTCGTAGCCGGCCTGGGCCCAGAAGATGTTGTTCAGCAGCTCGATCTCGGAAGAGCCGCCGGTGATGTCAACGTTGTCGCCGACGGCAGCGAACATGGTGTTGTTGACGATGCTCACCCTGGTCTGGTCGTTCACGACAATGCCGGCCTGGGTGTTGCGGTAAATGAGATTGTAGGCGATCAATTGCCCGCTCTGGGCCAGGATGCCGACGTTTTCGCGGGTGATCTCGTTGAATTCGATGGGACCGTTGAAATCAATGCCGACCGCATTGGCCTCGATCAAGTTGGCGTGATTGAGATCGGTGGCGACCAACGACCCCGAGCCGGTCACGCCGGTGGTATTGTCGAAGATGTGCTGATCCTGCATGTCGCCGGTGAGCTGCACGCCAGTCGTGTTGTCGAAGATCTGGTTGGGAAGACCGTTGCCCACAAAACCAAAGCCGGTGGCCGTGCTGGCGACTGTGCTGACAACGCCGGCGACGTTGTCGTGAATATCGTTGCCGCTTAGCTCGGCACTGGCCTGGTAACTGACCCCAGTGGTGGAGTCGTAGATGTTGTTGGCGGCAATGATGCCGGTGAACGGCGCAGTGATGCTGATGCCAGTGGTGATGGAGGGGATGCCAACGCTGAGGATAACCGCGGCCGCGTTGATGTTATTGCCGCTGATCGTCCCGCTGGCGGCGGCGGCCAGCGCGATGCCAATGCCGGCGCTTTCCAGTTGGTTGTTGCGGAAGTCCAAACTCGTGGCGCCGCCGGTGGTGACATCGACGTCCTGAAGGTAGGACTGAATGTTGTTGTAGTCGATAGTGACGCCGCTAACCGAGCCGCCAATGGTGATTGCGGCTGTCGAGGAGTAGTACGATGTGGAAATGGCATCGTCGAACAGTTGAAACCCCGTGCCGCCGCTGAGCGTGATTCCCGATCCTGAAAAAGAGTCGTTCTCGAAGGCCATCTGGCCGCCGCCGGTGAGCGTGACGCTTCCGGAAATGGCCAGGTTTTCGAGCGTGATTCTGGAAGCATTGGTGCCCGTGACAGCGGTCGCCAGCGTGCTGACGCCTGTGGGAGAGCCCAGGATCAGCACTCCCGCCGGGATGCCGGACAGGTTGACGGCCCCGGAGTAAACACCGTTGTCTATAAAAATCACGTCTCCAGCGTGGAGTGGGTGAGCCAAGTCGCTGAACAGGCCCTGGAGCGTCAACTTGGGCGTATTGGGCGAAAGGCCGTTGTTGGCATCGTTGCCGACAGCGGTGGTGATAATGTCTCCTTGCGTGCTGCCGTCATTGACATAGTGGATTGTGCCAAGGTTAAAGGTGTTGGCGAGCAGATCGATCTGGGAACTTCCCGAATTGACCGCTGTCCAGCTTACATAAGGATGGCCGGCGGGGTCCACGGATAGACTGACAGCCTGGGCAATGCCTAGGCCGTTGACGATGCCATTGAAGCTGGCGTCGCCCGGGACCTGCTCGACGAATGCCGAGCCGTTCCAGCTCTTGACGTACACGGTGTCGCCGTTGCCGGGGGCGCTGGGGAACTCGTTGTCGATCCAGGCCAGATACATCTGCCCGCCGTTGGCGGAGAGCACGGGCTGTGTTGCCGGCCCGCGGCTGGCGGAAACGCCAACCCCGCTGTTCGCACCCGCCCCAGCAGCCTGCCAGGCACTGTCGAAAAACATCACCGCATAAACCTGATCCCGCCCGCTGCTGATCCCCACCCAGGCGAGGAAAAGCGTGCCGTTGTCATAGGCCAGGGTTGGCGCCGTCGAGTTTCCCCCGGAATTGCTGACGCCCGTGCCCGACGCCGAGCCCGCCAGTGAGTCCAGGCGCTACCGCTGTACTGGAGCACGTAAATCTGCTGCACGGAATTGACAGATTGAGACCAGGCAACGGCGACATTGGTGCCGTTGGTGGTCATGGCCAGGCCGCTGACGGCGCTGGCCGAAGCCGACAATCCCGAGCCGCTGGCGGCGCCGCTGCCAAGGGCGACCCAGACTCCACTCACAAACTGCTTGACAAAAACATTGGCAACACCGCCCGAGCTGTCGAGCCAGGCCACCACTGGCCCGGCCCCCGTTTCGACGATCACGGCATCGTCGGCCTTGCCGGTGCCGCTGATGCCGCCTGCTTGCAGCGAAGTTCCCAGGCCCACCCAACCGCCCTGGCCGCTGTTGGCCGTCGGGTCGTACTCGGCCACGTAAATGTCGGTGGATGTGCCGCTATACACCGTATAGGCGACGACCGGCTGACCCGCGGCATCGAGCGCGATGCTCGGCCTGCGAGCGGCACCGGCGCTGTTGCTGATGCCGCCACCCTGGCGCTGCCGGCAAGCTGCACCCAACCGCCTGCGGTATGCTCGGCGACGTAAATCTCATACTGACCGCCGCGGGAATCGGCCCAGGCCACGTATTGACCCGAGGCGCCGGTGACAACGCTCGACTCCACCGCCTGGGCCGGGCTGTTGCTCAGACCACCGCCGCTGGCCGATCCGTCCAGCGCCGTCCAACGGCCCTGCTCATCGACCCCGGTCGGCAGGGTCGCCGCGGAATTCGCCGCGGTCGGCGGCCAGTTGGGGGGCGTGGCAATAGTCCCCGGCGTGGGCAGCGGGACTGTTCCAAGGGCCACGGTGTAAACCTGCGTTCCCACGCCGCCGCCGGTGATCGTGTTGGTGCCGCCCTGGTTAAAGATGGTGTCATTGCCCAGGCCGCCAAAGATGGTGTCCTGGCCAGAGCCGTAGATGGTGTCCACACTGTCTGCGTTGCCGCCGCTTTGACCTTCGGCATAGAGTGTGCCTGCGCCGCCGTCGAAGATCATGTCGTTGCCAGTGCCGCCGTAGATCGTCGCGGCGCCGCTGCCTCCCACGATGGTGTCGTTGCCGCTGCCGCCAGAGAATCAGGTCGTTGCCGCCGCCACCATAGATCAGGTCGTTGCCAGGCCCGCCTTGGATGACGTCCGCGGCGGGTGAGCCGTAAATCGTCGTGTCCCCAGTTCCGGCGATAAGAGTGTCGCCAAGGCCATTGATTCCGACCAAGATGTCCGGGCCAGCGCCGCCGACCAAGCAATCTTTGCCGGTGCCGCCATCGAGGTAATCGTTGCCCGGGCCAGCCAGCAGTGTGGCGTTGCCGGAGCTTCCGTACAGCCAGGCGGCTCCGGAAAACCCGGTGGCATCCAGCGTGTTGTTGTCCGCGCCGCCGCTGATGACGGCTTGCCCAATGCCGCTAAGCGTAAAGTTGGCGCCGTTGGATCGCGTCAGGCTGGTGTTTGTCAGGACGGCGCCGGCATTGACGGACGAGACGATTTCATCGAGCCCGCCGCCGCCGACCAGCGTCGCGCTGCCGGTCCATTGCGATACGTTGAATGTGTCATCCGTGGTCCCCGTGGTCAAGGTTGCCTGGCCGATCGAGGCTAGGCCGATGGTTTCGCCGTTGGAAAGCTGCAGGCTGGTGTTACTGAGCGTGAAGTTCACATCGGCGGTGACCGACACGCTGTTGCTGCCCGTTCCGCCCTGGAGCATGAGCGGAGCATCGATGGTGTTTGTTGTCCGGGCCGCCGCGGCGGAAGCGTCGCCCACGACAAAGGTGTCGTTGGCGACGCCTCCCTTGATGAGCGTGTTGCCGCTGACAGCCTCGATGTCAAAAGTGTCGGTGGTAGCCTCGGTGAAATCACGGATGCCGACGCCGCCCGTGATGAGGGTGTTGCCTGTGCCGGTGCTGGCGATGGTGAAAGCGTTGTTGCCGGTGTCAAGGTTGATGTCCAGGGCCGCCAACCCACCGTAGGTGATGCCGTAGGCCATGCCCAGACCGGTCAAGGACGTGGAGGCCAGCAATTCTGTTTGGTTGACGTCGTCACCCGTGTCGTCCACATTCAGGATGTCCATGCCCCTTTCGCCGTTGATCAAAAGCGGTGCGCTAATCTCGTTGACGACGCCGTCATAGGCCGGCGCCAGGCTGCCCACGTTGATGACATCGAGGCCGTCACCGTTGACGGTGGTGGCCCCGTTGATCGACTGGATGTCGATGGTGGTGGCGGCATGCTCGCCGTTGATTGTCGTCACATCGCCCACGGAGTAGATGTTGATGAGAGCGTTGCCTGAGCCGCCATTGATGGTCGTGGGAGCGCCGGTGCTCACAACGTCGATCGTATCGGCGCCGGCGCCGCCGCTGACCGTGGTGGCGCCGCGCGTGGTCTGGACAGTGACCATGTCGGTGCCGGGACCGCACAACACCGTGGTGGTGCCGGTATGCGTGCTGGCGATGGTGAAGGACTCGGTGCCCGCGCCCAGCAGGATGTTGACTGCGGAGACATAGTTGTAAGTGATGCCGCCGGCCATGCCGAGGCCGGTCAAGGTGGTGGAGGTCAAAGTGCCGACCTTGGTGGTGGTGCTGCCCGAATCGTCGACGTTCAAAGTGCCGGAGCCCCATCCGCCGTTCACGACGAGGGGCCCGCTGATGAAATCGACGACGCTGCCCGGCTGCGGCGCTATGCTGCCGACGTTGACCGTCAGGGCCGCGCCGCCCCAAATGGTGGTTGGACCGCTGGCGGATTGCACGTTGACGGTGGCCGGGCCATTGCCGTAGATGGAGGTGCTGCCGGTGATGGTGCTGGCGACGGTCAAGCTGTCAGTGCCGGAACCAAGCAAAAGATTGACGGCGGCCATTTTGGAGTAGGTGATGCCGCTGGCCATATTGAATCCGGTCAATGTGCTGGAAGTGAGCGTGCCCGACTTGCCAGAGGTGCTGCCTGAATCGTCGACGTTAAGGATATTCGTGCCGTTGCCGCCCTCGAGGGTCAGCGGCGCAGTAGATGAAATCGACGATGCTGCCCGCGGCCGGTTCATTGGAGCCGACGTTGAACGTGTCGTTGCCGTTGCCGGCCTGCACCGTGGTCGGCGCGCCTAGCAAGTTGACGTTGAGTTGAGAGCTGCCGGCACCGAGCAGCACGAGGGTCGGCGTGGAATCGGGTCGGCTCATGGTGATGACGTCGTTGCTGCCGGGGCTGCCGAAAATGATCGCACTCGTGGCGTTGATGGTGCCCGCGATTTGCATGATCGTTCCGGGACCCGTGCTGACAATCTGATAAAACCCCGCGATCACCACGCCGTTAAGGGCACTGACCTCGCTGCCCGCGGCAGTGAAGACGTTGTGGGCGGCGTCCAGAGTGATCCCACCGCCTGGGGCGCTGAGGGTCGACGTCTTGTTCAGCCTCAGGTCATCGCCGGGGTCGCCCGCCGCGCCCGCATTGAGGTAAATACTGCCGGCCGAGGACGTGACCGTGCCGGGAATCAGTTGGCTTCCGAGATCGGTCACGTGAATGTCGCCCTGGCTGCTGGCATTGAACAGGCCGCCAAGGAGGGCAGTAAGGATATTGGCGCTGGCCATGCCGATGGCGCCGTGATTCGCCGTCAGGGTGATGGTTTGGCCGCGAATAAGCTGGTCCGGGGAACCGTTTTGAATGCTGCCGCCGGACGTCGCGATGCTGACGGTTCCCAACGGGCTCATGATCTGATCCGTAAGGACCACATTGCTGGCGACCGTGGTGCTTGTTCCGGCGGTGACCGATACATTGGCCGTCAACGATGTGAGATTTTCCAGCGTAATCGTGTCGGCCTGGAGGGCGAGACTATTCTCGCCATCCTTGAACTTGAGGCCGATGGCGCCATCGGCGGTAACATTGCCGACCACCAGATTGATCGGCGCGGCCGCTGCCGTGGTCGGCAAGGCGTCGAGAAACACTCCGGTAGTGCCCGTGGCCCGCAGGATCCCCGTCGTGATGCCGGGGCTAAAGACCATTTGCAGCGGCAAATACTGAGTGGAGGCGCCTAGCGATCCCACGTCGGCCTCGAGGATGACTGTTGCTGTTTGGATCGAGGCGGTCTGCGGAGTGGATAGCACGCTGCCACCGCTGGAGTAGATCAATGTGGCGCCAACTGGGTTGGTGATCAGGCCCGTCAGATAAATGTTGCCGCCGCTCGGGTTTGTGCTGGCGGCGTCGACAACGCCGCCTCCCGGCGCGGTGGTGCCGTTGTAAGTCCAGTTGGCCTGGCTGGCGTTCTGCGTGATGGTCGGTGTGCCGCCGGCGCCGACGACGTCGAGCGCGCCCAGGTACAGGTCGTTGGTCGAAGCATTTTGGATCAAGACAGTGCCGTTGGCGTCGAACACGACGTTCGAGGAACCGGATGTCGTTCCGCCTGCCGCCGTCAAAACCATGCTAGCGGTAGTGCCGGTAGCTACGCCAGTGACGTCGATCTGGCCCGTGCCTGTGGTCTGGCCGACGGCGAGCGGGTTCGTGCCGTCGGTCACCACGAGGCCATCCTCGCCAGTAACCGTGCCACCGGAATTCACCGTCAGGTAATGGTCGATGCCGCCGGTAAGGGTGATGTTGCTGTTGAGGGTGATAGAGTTGGACTCGGTCTCGGACCCTTGTGTGTTCTGACTGCACCCCGCACCAAAGACGTTGCCGGAATCATTGGTCTTGTCCGCATCAACGACATAGGTGCTGCCACCTGTCTGCTGAGGGCGGTCCGCCTCAATGGAGACATAGCCCGCGGTAAGCTGTGACCCAGTGTCCAGGAGTGCCTCGGCAGTCACGTCCTTGTTGCTGATCGCAGTGGAGTCATAGATGGCGCCGCCGGCAACGACCGTCGTTTTGGAATAGGAATTTGTCACAACATTTTTCGAATTGGCAACAACGTCCAGAGTGCCGGCCGAGGTGATGCTGGATCCGCTGCCGATGTGCGCTTCGGCGGTTGTTATCTCATCCGCTTCTGACGTGGCGCCGTCGGCGGCTCCCAGGGCATCGGCTTCAGTTTTGGCGCTGGCGGCGGCGGAAAGGGAGGCGTCAACGGCGCTCAAAAGGAACTGAGCCACTACCACGGTGACGTTCGTGCCGATGTCGGCGACTGTCTGGGAGCCGGTGGCTGCGGCGGTGGCGTCGCCCACGTTGCCCGCTATCCCCGCGATGGTTTGCTGGGTCACCGTGGCCGATAGGTTGTTCTGGTTTTGTGCTGCGACCAGCAACGTGGCACTGGGAGCGTCGACCGTCGTCCAGTCACCCAAACGGGATTGGGTGAGCGGATTGTCGAGCTGCAGGTTTAGGTCGACGCCGCCCACATCGATGCCGCCCCCGCCCGAGCCGTTGATGGACACGTTGCCGTCGTTGAAGGTGTTGGTAAAGAACTGAACTTGATTGCCGGCAGCCAGCGCCGTGGCCGCCGCCGCGCTGGAATCATTGGTGCCGGCCAGCGTCTGACTGGTCATGGAAACGGTGGCGTCCGCCGACCCAGCGGCACCCAGGCCGATCGCCGTGCCGTCGACGTGGCCAAGAGCCTGGTTCATGGAAAGGCCCTGGACGATGAGGTCCTGGCCCGCGCTGACCGAGGACCCGGCTCCGATGGAGGCGTTGGCATGCGAATTGATATTGTCGTTGATGCCAGCGCTTTCGCCGTCCACCAGGCCGCCGCCGGTGGAAGTGGCCATGGCGTTGGTTGAGCGCGTGCCGTCCCCAGCTCCCGAAGCATTGAAATTGTCAAAGGCTTGAAGGTAGATGCTGCCGCCAGACTTCAAGTCGGTGTTCGTGCCCACAGTCGCCTCGATCGTTGGATTCCAGGACGCTTCGGAGCTTGAATCGCCAACATGGATCACGCCCCCGCCCGCACCTTTGGCGGTGGCAGTGGAGTTACCCAGGGCCGCCCCGGTGATGTCCGTGGTCCCGGCCACATTGATCAACTGAATGCTGTCGGCCAGTGCCTGCACGGTAGGGGCGTCGTCCGCCGAGGCCGCAGCCCCGTTGACGCCGACCACGCCGCCGGCGTCCGCCTGCGCCGTGGAGGCGGACTCATCTGTTCCCATCGCCTGGAGGGTGAGATTGCCGCCGGCCGAAAGGCTGTCGATGCCATTCAGTTGGGCCTGGGTGGCGCCGTTGGCTGCCGCCTCGGCCGTGGCGCCGCCGAAGCCGACGATGCCAAGGCCGATGATGTTGGTGGAGGCGCTGGCATTGTTATCCGAGCTCGATAGGATTGCGACGTTGCCGCCGGCCGTGATGGTCGCGCCGGAGTCCGCATAGCTCCGCACGGTGGCATTGGCGATCGCGTCGGTGGATAAGGAATTGATGGAGGCTACGCCTGCACCGTCCCCCGATGCCGTGGCAGTGGCGCCGCCTGAAAGCAAAGCGCCGGATGGGCTGTAATTTTCCAAGGCCTGCAACGTGACATTGCCTGTCGTGCTGTTGACCGAGGAGTTCTTACCGACGAAAGCGTTCACCGTGGGCAAGAGCAAAGAGGAGGCATTCATAATTGCCAGAGCGATCACCCCGAAACTGCCCGCCGCTGCCGTGGCGGTGGCACTGTCCTGGGATTGGGAAGAGACATAGACGTTGCCGCTGACTTTCACATTGGCCGCATAGGTGCCGTTGCCGATGGATGCCTGCGTGAGCGGTGTGACGGTGGTTTGGGAGGTCACGCCAGCGCCACCCAAGAGGCTGCCATTGCCCGAGACGCCCGTGGCGGTTCCCGTGTTGGATGCCTGCGCCTGGACGCTGAGTCCCTGGCCGCCCGTGATCGTCCCGTTCATTTCGGCCAAGGTTTGGACGCCGGTTTGGTTGGCGGTGGGACCTTGAATGTTGGCGGTGGGCGCGCTGGTGCCAAGCCCAGCCCCCCGCCGAAGAATGAAACCGCGTCGGCATAGGCGGTATTGATGGAATCGGCGCTGATACTGATAGAGCCGCCGGCCTGCAGAAGCGCGGATGGGTTCACTGAGCTGTTGACGCTGGCGCCGGCCGTCGCGATCGGCTTGGCGCCGTCGTAACCGGCGAATGCGACACCTGGCGCCTCCGCGATGGCCTGGGCGCCGGTGCCGGCGCTGGTGTTGTGAGACGCCTGCACCAGGATGGCTCCGCCCGCCGTGACGATGGCGCCGTTGCCAAAATAGGCGTTCACCATCGGCGCGTCCGTGGCCGAGGAATCGCTTTCGCCTGCCGCGAAGCCGCCGACGCTCAAAGCATAGACGTGGGCGTCGGCCGCCGTTTCGGCGTCAGCGGTTACGCGGACGTTGCCGCCGGCATTGACCGAGGCGGCAATCCAGGCGGCGCACTGGGGGTCTGTGGTGGCGTCGGCAGTGTTGAAATCACCAGCAATGACGCCGCCGTCTAGCGCATAGGCCACGGATGTGCTCTGGCCCAATGCCGTGGCGCTCACGGTGACTCCGCCGCCCGCCGTGATGGTCGCGCCGCTTACGAAAGCCTGAGTCGTGTCATCGACGCTGCTGATGGCGACGCCGGCGCCTACGGCGACGCCGCCCACCGACAATTGGCCGCTGTCGGCCGTTGCCTGGCTATTGGACGTTGCCGTCACGTTGGCGCCGCCGATGAGTTGCACTACCGCGGCATCTATATAGGCTGAGGTGTCCACATTCACCTGCGCCGTCATTCCGGCGGCGGTGCCATCGACCACGCCGACACCGAAGGCCGCGCCCTCCGCCAACGCCGTGTTGTTTGCCTCTGCTGTGACAGATAAGCTACCAGCAGTTATCGCTGCTCCAGCGGCCAGGAAGGCGCTCACCGAACCAAGGATCTTGGTGGTGGGTTGGGACGCGCCGCCTCCCACGATAGCGCCGACCAGTTGCACGCTGTTGGCTTGCGTGTTCGCGGTCGACGTGGCATTCAAGGCTACGGCGCCCGTCGCAGCCACGGTCGAGTCGCCGTTGTCCGCATTGTCGGATAACGTGACGGTCGCCGTGGCCTGGGCGTAATTGCCGGCGACAAGACCTACATGGCCCACCTGCGCCGCGGCATCAACGGTGTTGTTGGCCGTGGTTGTGACCGAAAGGCTGCCGACCTTACTGGCCACGGTGCCAATGGTGACGCCGTTGCCCACGCTGGCGTTGACGTTGGCCGTGACCGTGGCGTTAGTGATCACCGCCCCGGCGTCAGCCAAAGCGAGCCCGTAACCTTGACCCGTGACATTGAGGTTGGACTGCTGAGTGGCCGCAATGGTGACAGCCCCGCCCCCGAGGATCGCCGCGTCGTCGTGGAGCTCGGCGCTGGTGTTGCTGGTGACGTTCAGAGTGGCGACATTGGCGCTCAACGCGAGTAACCCCGCGGCGCCGCCGATGGAGGTAAGCTGTGTCGGAGTGGTCTGGCTGTCTTGATCCGTCGCCGCGATGGTGATGGGGCCGGTGGCCTGAAGCGTGTCATAGTTACCGACATAGGCCTGTGTGTTGTTGGTGACGCTGGCAACGCCGATGCCCGCGCCCGCGGCTCCCAAACCCAGGGCGGCGTCGCCGGTGGTCTGCTGGACGTGGTAGAGATTGGTGCTCTGGATGGTGATGGCGCCGGTGACAATGCTGGCCCCGTCGGCGGCACTTGGAGCGTCGTCCACGAATGCCCCCGTGATCCGGTCGGTCGAGGTGATGGCTGAGACGTCGCCGTCCGCGGTCTCCTGACCCAGGCTGCTCACGTCCTGCCCGGCCTGGGCGGCGTCGGGCGCGGTGCCGCTTGTCTGGTAGTTTATGGCGTTGGTCACATTCGGAGTTTGCATGCTGTTGTCGGTCTGATTCAGCAGGCTGCCGTCGGGGTTGGACTGCGCCGTACGGTTGAACTCCGTCGCGGCGGTTGGGTCGGTGTTGGCACCCAGGCTCTGCACCGAAACGGCGCCGGACAGGCCCACGACGCCGCCGGTGAATGCCACGACCAGCGAATCAATGGTGCGGTTGGCGTTGGATTCGATTTCAACATTGTCCAGGGAGTAGATTTGGCTGTCGTTGCCCACCGCGGCCACGGTGCGGTTGCGAATGGCGCCCACGTCGACCGACGCACCGACGCCAACGGCCCCTATAGCCGCAGTGCCCGTGTGGCCGTTGAGCAAGGCGGTGTCGGAGGCGGAGATGATCACTTGTTGAAAGTAAGAGAAGGCATAGGCGCCGCCTTTTTGCCAGCTCGGATCCTGGTTGATTAGCGCGGGCCGGCTGCCGTCTTCCACCAGCGCCTGAGTTGTCGTGGTGATGGTATCGACGGCCACCGCGCCGGCCAGGGCGACGCCGCCCAGGCTGCCGGTGCCTACGAAGGGAGCGATCGACTCGTTGCTGGTGGCGGCGATATCAACCTGGACAGTCGCGTTCAGATCTCCGCCCAGGTCCTCGGCCTGGACTGTGTTCTGGATGGTGTTGACGCTCACCGAAGCGCCTGCCCCGACCGCGCCGCCGTCCAGGACGCCGACCTTGGTGCTTATCGTGGGAGTGTCGTTGGCGGTGATGTCCAGGTTGCCCTCGGCATAAACATCCGAATCGTGAACAAAAGCGTTGTTGGTCGCGTCGATGTTGACAACCGACACCGCGCCAGCCAACGCGACGGCACCACCGACAACGCCGAGCACGGTCATGTCAACCGTCTCAAAGGTCTCCGTGGTGACCTGCACGCCGCCATTGCCGTACACGACCGACGGAGCAGTGGGATACGGATACTGGCCGCTTTCATCGCTGCTCGAGATGAAGGCGCTGGTCTGGCTGCTGATGGTCGTGCGATCCACCGTGCCGCCGAGGGCCACGGCGCCACCGGCCACGCCGCCGGAGATGACCAGCAAGTAGTCGTTGGCATGGGCGTTGACGATCACCTCCGGGCTGTAGTACCCAAGCTGCGCTTTGGTGTTGATCTGCGAGCTGGCGATGAAGGCCTTGGTGATGTCGCTGACCGTCGTGACGGACACGACGCCGCCGATGCCGACAAAACCGCCGGCGATGTTGGTGGCGATGAGCGAATGACCCTCGCCGTTGGGATTGGGAGCCTCGGTCGAGCTAGCAATCACCGCCACGCCGTAAATGTCCTGAGTGGTCTGCGCACCCATAGGTCGCATTCCAGGAATCGACGCCGATAAAGGCCCCTTGTCCTTGGGCTACGACCGTGGAATCCTCAATGTCGGCCTGGGTGGTGTTGTTCATGGTGTTCACCACGACTGTACCCCCGGCGCCGACCAACCCGACCGCCACCGCGCCGGCGATAACCTGAAGTTGATCGGTCGATTCCGCGTCGACCACGACATTGGCAAAGGCATCGACGACGGAGGCGGCGATGTACGCCGTCACGTCGGTCTGGAGCAGCGTCACCGCCACGGTGCCGGCGATTCCCACCACGCCGCCACTGATGCCCGCCACAATGCAGTTGATCGTCGCGGTGGACAGAGCCTGGAAAATGACGTTGCCGGTGCGGTAAACACCGGCGCCCGTGGCATTAAGTTTTGCGCCGTTGGCGTAGCTGCGCACGTGATTGCCAATCACGTTGTAGGAAACCGCGCCGCCAATGCCGGCTATCGCGGCCGCCACCTGGGCGTTTTGGGTGGTGTCGGTGGAGGTGTCCTGGGCAATGAAGGACATGTTGCCGTTGGTCGTGATGACGGCCCCGCCGGAGACGTGCACGTCGGTGGTATTGGCGATCTGGTTGATATTGACGGCGCCGGAGACGGCAACGTCCGCGGCCGCGGAGACACCCATGCTGGCGGCTTCGATCGATCCGTTTTCCGTGGCGTTGCCCGCCATGGTCAGAGCCGTTATCGTGGACGCTCCGTCGACGTAGGCCGTAACGTCGTCACCTATGTTGTTGGTGGCGATTCCAGCCGAGAGAGCCACGGCCCCTGCCGCGTCGATGGCCCCCGCTCCCGCTTCGATCGTCGGGCTGTCCAGGGCCGTCATGGTGAGGCTTCCGTTGACAACGACAGTGGCGCCGTCGGTGATAAAGACTTCCGTGGTGTTGGTGATGTTGTTGATGCCCACCGCGCCGCCGGCGGCGAATGTCCCAGCGCCGGCCCCCGCGGCGGTCAGGCTATCGATGGTCGGCGTGGAAGTGCTGGTCAGCGTGAGAATTTCGGCGCTCACCGTGGAGCCGTCGATATAGGCCTCGGTGGTGTCCCCGATGGTGTCGGTCGAGAAGGCGGCGCCGACGGCGGCTGTCGATGCGATGGCGATGCCTCCCGCGAGGGCCTCGATCGTCGGGCTGTCAATCGCCGTCAGTGAGGTCGTCTCAAAGCCCGTTACCTTGGAGCCGCCGGAAATATGGGCGTCGGTGGTGTTGGTGACATGGTTGAGCGACACCGACCCGGCCAAGCCTCCCAAGCTGCCGACGCCAACACCGAATGTGATGCAAAGGATGCTGGCTGGACTGTTGGCGGCGGCCAGGCTGACCCCCTGCGCCGAGGGGCGTTTGGACGGTGGAGTTGTCGATGTAGGCGGCCGCCGTGTCGCTGATGGTATTGGTGGCAACGGCTGCGCCGACGCCGAAATCGCTGCCGCCCCCAAAGCCGCCCCCGATGGTGGTGATGTCGGTGGCGTCGTCGCCTTGCAGCCGCAGCGACGAGCCGCCAACGTTGGCCGTCGCGCCCTCGGTGAAGGCCGCCGTGTTGCCGCCCACGTTATTGATGGCCACCGAACCCGCCACGGCCGTCGAATTGGAAGAAACAGCGACGCCTGCCGCAATCACGAGGATGGTGTTGTTTGCCACCGCGTCCAGGGAAACGCCCTGGCCGCCGAAGCCGCTGCCAGCGGGGTCGAAGAGACCGCTGCCGTTGCCCCCGGCGCTGACCACAGCCCCCTGGCCGAGATAGGCCTCAACGGTTTGATTGACCGTGTTGTCGGTCGCCGAAACGCCGACATCCACGGCACTGCTGCCACCGCCCGCGGCGCCGTCAATCACGATCAATTTCGTCTGATCGTTGGCGTCGAGGAACAAGCTGCTCGGCGTGGTTACAGTGCCCTGGACAAATGCTTCGACATCTTCGGTAACCGAGCTGATGGTGCCCGCTCCCGCGGCCGCTACTCCCGACTCGGTTGTTGAGCCGGCAAAGGTTGCGCAGATCGAAATCAGCAACTCGTTGTTCGAAGCAAAGACGCTGACGTTCCCCTGGGCGTTGACGTTTGCGCCAGTGTCGATTTCAGCGTAGACCGTGTTGTTAATGGATTCCAAATCGAGGGAGGCCGCGATCGCGACGTTGCCAAACAGGGCCAGGGCGCCGGCGACCGAAACCACGGTCATCGTGTTGGCCGCGTTCACCGTAACGGTGCCGGCGGTGACGACCACGCTGCCTTGGCCAATGTAGGCTTCCGTATGGTTGGTCACGGAATTGTCGTCGACCGAACCCGCGAGGGCAACGTAATTGTTGGTCCCGGAGCCGCCGAGGGCCACGGCCACGACGATGTCGGTCGATGTCGCCGCCAACGAGAGATCGTCAGCATTGAGCTGGACATTTTCTGTCCAGGCCTTGGTGGTCGCGTTGAGGCCGTTGTAGGCAAAGGCTCCGCCGATGGCGGCCTTGCTGCCGTAGGCGGCGGCGACGGGCACGGACACCATCAGGATATTGGTGGTGGCGTCCACGTTGACATCATGGGCGGCCGTCACGGTCAAACTGCCCAGGATAAAGCCTTCCGTGTCTTCGCTAAGCGCGTTATAAGACACGCTGCCGGAGGCGCCGAAGCCGAACGACATGCTGCCGCTGCTGCTGGTCGGCGAGCTACTGGATTGCACGCCGGGCGCGCCCATTGGCGCGACGCTCGATTGGCCGTCGGACTGCGACGAGTCGGCCCCGGAGGCCGCGACGTTCCAGATCCGCTGCGTGGAGCTGGCCGTGACATCGATGTCTTGCCCCGCCGCCACGGTGCCGCCGGACCCGGTGGAGGGCGCGACGTCGCCGATGAAGGCCTTGGTCGTGTCGTTGACGAAGTTCAAGCACACGCCGCCGCCCACGGCCACGGTGTTGCCGGCGACCAACTGACAGGCGGCCGTGATGAAGACGTTGTGGTTCGACGCCGTCACGGCCAAGTCATTGCCCGCTTTGACGTCGGCGCCGGCATCGATGTTGGCCAGCGTGGTGCTGGTAATGGAATCGACCGCGACCGCTCCTCCCAGGGATATATTGGTGGCGTTGGCGCCGGCCTGAACGATGGTGACCATGTAGTTCAAATTGTCGGCATGCACGGTCACATTGTTGGCCGCGTCGACAATGGCCCCGGTGTCGATGTGGGCCGTGGAGGATGTGGTGAAGTTCAGGATTTCGACCGAGCCGCCGGCGCCGCCCGCGGAGTTGCTGGCTCCGAATCCTTCGCCGAACAGGGTCAGATGCCCCGCGATGTTGATCGTTTGGACGTTGCTGTAGGATTCCACGGTGACGTTCTGATTCGCCGGCGGGATGGCGAAGCCCTTGTCGATCTGGGCTCCCGCCGCAATGTAGGCGTTGGCGCTGTTGTTATAATTCAGGACGTTGACGCCGCCGGCAACGCCGACTTTACCGTTATTGGCGGTGGAGGCGACGCTCGAAACGACAGTGTTAGCAACCCCTTCCGAAAGCGCGCTGGAGGGCGAGAAAATCGTCAGCAAATAGGCGGACAGCCCATTGACCCCGGAAGTGGCGTTGGTTTGCGCGTTGTTCCAGCCTTCCGCGAGCCTGCCTGTCCCCGTCGCCGAGTCGTTGTCCGGCAGCGAGACGGTGCCGCCGAGCGTGCCGATGCCGGGAATGGCGTAGTTAATGTTGACCTGATTGGGCACCAGGGCGTTGGCATTGACGTCCAGCGTGCCTGTCACGCGCACCACGGCGTCCTGGCCGATCCAGGCGCTCGCCTGGTTGGTGTAGTTCGAAGTCGGCCACGCCGCCGCCGATGCTGGCAAAGCTGGCGTCGCTGGCGGAGCCGGAAGCGGCCACCTGGAAATTGTCGTTGGCGAAGGCATAGACGGTGAGGTTGCCGGCCACCGCGACATGGGCGTTGTTGCCCACCGACGCCTGGGCGACGTTTTGACTGGTCGCCAACGCGACGGCGGCGGCAAAGGCCAACGTTGGGCTCGATGACCCCAGCGTGGACGACAGACCGCTGCCGAAGGACGAGATGCCCGACCCGACGGACGAGGAGATATTGTCGGAAAAGAAGCTGCCAACACTATTGGAGATACTGCCTACCGTACCGCCTTTCTGGCCAAGAGCGGAAGCGCTCGAGGCGTTTCTGGCCAGGTTATTGTTCGACTCCGCATTGATGTTCGCGTTGCCGGCCGTCGTCAATTTGCCGCTGACCGTGGCCACGGCCGAAGACACGTAATCGGTAATGACCAGTGTTGCCCCGATGCCTGCCGGCCCCGAGCTTTGGGCCGCGATCGCCCAGGCCTCGGTGTCGAAGGAGTTGTTGTTGATTGCCGCTACTGTGGCGGTATTGGCGGTGACCGTGGAGCCCGCTTGCATTTGGGAGCTCGACGCCGACCCCGCTTTGGCATCCGCCAGGCCAGCGACGCCCAGCGCGCCCACGCCGATGGCGGGGACCGGAGCGTTGTCGAGCTCCGTGTTGGCGGCGTCGCCTTCCATGTCGAAGTCTTGGCCGGCCGTGACGACGGTACCGCTGGTCAGATAGGCCTGGGGCACCGCTTCCTCTTCGACGATGCTGATCGACGCGCCGACCGAGCCGCTGCCCACAGCGCCGACGCCAGGGAACACGGTGAGGTTAAGCACCTCGCGAGCATCGACATTGACATTGTTCACGGCCGTGACGGTGGCGCCGCCGATGAACGCGGTGGTCCCACCCGGCACATTGCCGTTGCTGACGGCATTGGTCACCTCGCTGCCCGGCGCGTCATTGTTCAGCGTGGTGCCCGCGGCGATGGACTGAGTCGATCCAGGCCCGCCGGACAGATTGCTGAGCAAGTTGCCGATGGCGGTCGCCACCGCGGTCACCTCGCTATCCACGAAACTGTTGACGTTGGGGAAGCCAGGCGACCCGCCGGAGCTGCTGGTGGCCGCGAGGTAATTCTTGGCGTCGCTGCCGAGGGTGGCGCCGACGGCATAGATGGCGACCGACCCAGCGATGCCGATGGTGCCGCCGGCCGCGCTGATGGCGGAGCTGCTGACGTTCCAGATGGTCAAAGCATAAACGTCCACGTCCTGCAGAGCATTGACCGCGGCCCCGATGCCCAGCCAGGCTGTTGTGGAATTGCGAACAAGTCCCAGGTCGGCCGCGCCCGCCAGAGACGCCAGGCCTGAAACTAGGGATCCGCCCAGCGAAGTGACATTGAGGTAATCCGCCGCTGCCACGTCGACGGTCTGTCCGGCATTGACCTTGGAGGCATTCTGGCTCTGGTTGACCTGAGCCCCGGCCGCGATGTACGCTTCGGTGTCTGCCTCGAAAATGTCAACGGCGATGGCCCCCGCCACCTGCGCCGTATAGCCGGCAGCACCGCTGGCCGCGAAGGTGTGGACGTTCTCGCTCGATTCCGCCTGGACCGCAACGCCGCGAATGGTCATCGTCGCGAAGCTCGACGGATTGACCACACCCGAAAAACCCGCGAACCCGTTGCCGGCAATGCCGCTGGCGTTGACCGTGGCACTGGTGCCAATGTAGGCCGCGGTGTCTTTGCTGAGATCCGTCACTCCCATGCCGGCGCCGACACCGGCCGCAATGCCGAGCGTGGCGGCACCGGAGATGATCTCGCTCGTGGTGTCGTCGTGTGCGTAAACCAGCACGCTGCCGCCGGCATTCACCACCGCGTTGGCATCGATAAAGGCGTAGGTCTTGTCGTTGAGCGAAACCGTCGCCACCGCGCCGGCGATGTTAGCGGTCAGCGACGCGGTTACTTCGGCGGCTACCAGCAAAATGTCTTCGGCGGCCCCGGCAGTCACGATCACGTCCTGGGCCGCGCTGACCTCCGCCGAGGTGCCGATAGAGGCCTGCGTGGTCTGATTCTTGCCAAGCACCAGGTCGCCGCCAGTGCCGATGGCCGTCAAGAGCCCGCCCGTCGCCGCTCCGCCGACACCAAGGAAGTGGTAATCATCGCCCGCCGTCACGAGGACGGTCTGCGCCGCGGCGGCGCTGGGCGTATTCTGGTTCACCTTGGCACTGCTGCCAATGTAGGCCGAGGTGGTGTTGTTCACAATGCTCACCGCGCCGGCGATCTGAATGGGTGCGACCAGAGCAGCGCCAAAGCTGGCTGCCGCGCTGGCGATGTTGTCTTCGTTGGTGGCCGTCACGGCGACGCCTTGCATGGTCGTTGTCGCGGGAGTGGCGATGCGAATCGTCGTCAAGTCCAGGTCGGACAGCAACGAGACAAGTGTGCTGTTAGTCACGGGCGGGGCCGTCACCTGGCCGTCCTGGCCGGAAGGAGCGACGTTTGTCACATTGAAGGTGCCATTGTCAACCGTGATCGCCGGAGCGTTGGCGCTGGCGTCGACGGTGGCGCCGCTGCCGATGAATGCGCTGGTCGTCTTGTTGAGAATGGCGACGCCCCCGGCAGCACCAATGCTGACTCCCAGGGAGAGGTTGGGGGAACTGGGGCCGGCAGTGAGGTTCATGCCCGTGAAATCGTTGGCCGCGATCAGGACATTGCCGCCGGCTTCAACCGTCGTGCTGGCGCCGACATACGCTTCCGTCGTGTCGTTGACGGTATAAACGCTGGCCGCCCCGGCGATGGCGGCGGCAAGTCCGGCGGCCGCGGTGCCGCTGATCGATAGGATCCCTTCCTGGCTCAAGGCCTGCAAGATCACGTTGCCGACGGCGCTGACGTGCGCGGGGGTGGCTGGAGTGGACGCGGAATTGGCGATGAACGCCTCGGTCTGCTTGTTGATGACACCGATGTCGGCGCCGCCGCCGATGCCCGCGATGTTGCTGCTCGAAGTCCCGCCCGCCCAGCTGGAAATCGCGGTCACGTCCCAGGCCAGCAGGTTGACTGTCTGATTCGGGTTGGCGCCAGCGGTACTGGCGTTGACCGTGGCCCCGTCGTCGATATGGGCCTGCGTCTGCTCCGTGAGCAGGTTGAGCACCGCGGAGCCGGCCACGCCCACCGCGCCGCCGCCGGTGCCGCTCACGACCACCGGGGTAACGGTCTCGGCGGCGATTGCTTGAATTGAAAGTCCCTTGACGACGGTCATCAGTGGGTTGCCGTTGTTATCCTCTGTGCCGGTGAACACCGTAAGCCCGCTGCCGCCGCCTGGGGCCGTCACCGTGGCATCAGGGCCGACAAATGCTTCGATGTCGTCGTTGGTCTTGACCGTCGAATTCGAGATGCCGAAGCCGAAGGTGCCGCCGGTCGCTGCCGCGCCGTCGTTGGTTGTGGCAGTAGTCACGCCATTGGCCCACAAGCCGACGTTGGCCCCGGCCGTGACCTGCGCCGGTAATGTCCGCGTTGACCGTCGTGCTGGGCAGCAGCACCGATGCGGACCCGGCGACGGTCACGTTCGCCAGGCCAGCGCCGCCCTCGGCGGTGGAATTGATTCCAAGCGCCGCCGTGGCGTCGAAAGTGACGTTGCCCAAAGCGTCGACCACGGCGCCCTGGCCGGCATAGGCTTTGATGATCCGGTTGATGTTTTCGACATCGCCCGCCGCACCGACGCCCACGGTCCTCGCCCCCGAGTAGGCGCCCGCCAAACTCAGGATGTTGGTGGTGTGCGTGGCCAGTGCTTGCACAAGCTGGCCAGCCGCGGCCCCCGCATTTTGGGTGTTGACCTTGGCTCCCTGGTCGATGAACGCTTCCGTGTCACTGGTCATGTTGTTGAAGATGCCGGAGACGACGACGGCCACGTCGCCGCCGTCGGCGATCCCCTGGGAGTAGGAAAGAATCGTGTCAAGGGTAGCCGCGTGCATCGACAGGCCGGTGCCGCCGAAGTTGGAACCGCCTGGGTCCAAAATCCCGCTGCCGTTGCCCCCCGCATTGACCACGGCATTGGCCCCGACCTTGGCGTAGACAACCCGGCCGGTGATGTCCATGACGGCGCCGGACAGGCCAAAGCCGGTGACATTGTCAGCTCCCGCGCCTGCCAGGGAAACCAGGTTCGTCGTGTCCGCGGCGTTCAGAAATATGCTCTGCGGAGTGCTGGCGGTGCCGCTGATGAACGCCATGACCACAGGCGTCAAGATGGTTACCGATCCCGAGCCGTCAAAACCCGTGCCGTTTTGCGAAGCCTGGACCAACGCGGCCGAGATCGAGTCGATCTTCTCGGTGCTCGATGCAAACACGCTGATGTTCCCCGCCGCATTGGTGGTGCCGTTACCGAGGTAGGCCTCCACGGACTCGTTGTAAGTTCCGAAGTCAAGGGCCGCGCCACGGCCGCCGAGTTGCTGTCGATTTGCGAGGTCGCCCCTGCGTCCGACATGACCGTGAGGGTGTTGGCGGCCTGGATCAGGATATTGCCGGTCACGTTGGTGGTCGTGCCGTCGCCCAGAGCCGCGGTCACGACGCTGTCAAGATCTCCAAATTCACCGAGCCGGCCACGCTGGCGGCTTGCTTGGCGCCGCTGGCGCCGTTGGAAAGAGTCACAAACTCGACGTTGGCGGTCGCGTACAGGCTGACGTTGGCAGTGTTCTTGATGACGGCGTTTTGAGTCAGCGCCTGGGTTGTTTGGCTCAGGTCGTTGGCAGCGAATGAGCCGCCGATGCCGGCGTCGTTGCCGAACGCCACCGCGCCGGCGCCGGCGATGAGCGTCGGCGTGTCAGATCCTGTGAGGTAAATATCGTTGGCGGCCGCGACCGTGGCGCCGGTGTTGATCAGGGCCGACGTATTATCGGTGACCAGGTTGAAGGCCACGTCGCCTGAGACGCCGAAGCCGTATTCCTCATTGCCGGCCAGGCCGTAGCCAAAATTCTGGCTGCTGAACTGCTGCGTGCCGCCGCTGCCGGGACGGATGCCGGGACTGGTGGCGCCGGAAACCGAAACCGTCCACACGTTTTCCGTCGAAGTGGCCGTCAGGTTGACGTTGTCGCCCGCCTGGACCGATCCCGGCGTGCCGGTCGTGCCATTCACATTGCCGATCACGGCCTGCGTGGTGCCGTTGATCGCGGTCAAACCAGCCGAGACGCCAACGCCGACGACCGCTCCCTGAGCCAGACCGCCTTGAAGGTTGACGTCCAGCGCGCTGTTGGTGGCGCTCACGTCAACGTCGTGGGTGGCGTGAACGGTCGCTTCGTCTTCGATGTAGGCGAGTGTGTTGTTAGTCAGGGTAACATAGCTCATGGCCCCGTCCACGCCGACACTGCCGGCGGCACTGCCGCCCTGCGTATCCGCGAGCAAGTATTCAGTGCTGTTGGCTGTGACCTTAATGTCGCGACCCGCGGAAACCTGGGCGCCGTCGGCGATGTAGGCGCTAACGTCGTTGGTGTTGTTGATGACCTGGAGAGAGCCGCCCACAGCCGTCGTTGCCACGCCGCCGCCGTTGCTGAAATTCAGCGTCGAGGGCAGTCCTGCCGGGTCGACGGTTTGCATTGTTCCGTTGGCCGTGACAATGACATCCTGAGTTGTGCCGGTCGCGTTCTGATTAACCTTGGCGAACTGACCGACATAGGCGTTGGCTGTGTTGCTGATGTTCAGGATGTTGACGCTGCCGCCCACGCCTACGCCGTCGCCCTGGTTGACCGTTCCGCTGGCATCGACGAACGATGTGCCGATCTGGGTCGGGGCTTCGAGGATCGAGTTTAGATAGGCCTCCACCGGCGTCAGGGCGTTGACCACCGCCGTGCCGATTTTTCCGCCGTCACTGGATTGCTCCGCGACGCGGGCGCTGCCGGTGGCCGAGTCGGTGGGAAACGCGGGGTTGGTCGGCGTGAAGGCTGTCACCTGGTTGGGCACGTTGGCGGTGGCCGTGACCGTCAAAATGCCGGTCACGTTCGCGATCGCGGAGTTGCCCAGAAAAGCGGATGCCTCGTTGGTGAAAGAGCTGACGGCCACGGCGCCGCCGACGCTATCCTGGCTGGAGTCGCCGGCACTGGAGGTGGCGCTGAGCCGAAGGTTGTCGGTGGCCGTCGAGCTGACCGTCATGGTGCCGGCGGTCACCTGGCCGCCGCTGCTGAGCGAGGCGCTCGCCGTGTTGTCGCTGGCTACCACCGTCACCGCGCCGCCCACGGCGATGCTGAGCGGACCCGTGCCGGTGAAGCTGATGGGCGTGCCGTTGAAGCTCGTCGGCAATGTCGTGCCGGCAACATAATTCTGGATGGCCGTTAACAAGCTCGACGAGCCCACCGGTGTGGACACTGCTCCAAACGAGCGCGTCAGGTTCTGGCTGTTGACCGATTGCGCGTTGATGGTCGCGGTGCCGGGCGTGCTGACCTGGCCGCTGACGGTCGCGATGGCCGTCGATTGGTAGTCGCCGACGGCGACCGCCGCGCCGACGCCCGCGCTGCCGCTCTGATTGAAGCCTGCCGCGATGGCCTGGGTGGCAAAGGAATTGGTATTCTGGGCGATCACGGAGACATCCGGCGCCTGCACCGTGGCGCCGCTTTGGACCGTCGCGGACGACACGGTGCGAGCATATCCATACGCCAGGGAGACATTGACCGAACCGCCGGACTGCACGAGGTCGGTGACGCTGAGGGTGTTATTCGCGACGGCGGTCATGGCAAAGTCACCGCCGGAGACGACCGAGGCGCCGCTTACCAGGGTGACCGTGGCCGTGGGCTGTGAGCTGCCGAAGGCGACGCCGACGCCTTGAGCGTTGTTCGACGTGGTGGCGTTGGACACCGCCTTTGCGGTCAGAGCCACAGTGCCCGAAGCCTGGATATTGGAGCCGGAGCCGACCGAAAGCGTGGCGGTGGCCGTGGAAAGCATCGCTCCCGCGGCCGCGGGTTGGATGCTGGATTGGAGCACACCCAGCGCCAGGGAGGCGGGCGCCGGCAGGGGCGTCGCATTGTTGGGCGTGGTGAGGCTGCCGTTTTCCGCATCGGCCTCAACAGTGATGTTTTGCCCGCTCAGCGTGGCGGCGCCGATGGTAATGGCGGCAGTGGCGCTGCGCTTGAAGAAATTGGTCAGCCCCTGCACGGTGGAATAGGTTTCCGTGGGCGTGGCCGTGAGCGCGACGTTGCCGGTGGCGGCCAGGGTCGAGCCGGATTGGAGGGAGATTGTCCCGTTGGCCGCGAGGTTGGCCGAGCTCACCGTGTAATCGCCGTTGAGAGTGACGTTCGTCAGGCTGGAAGTCGTTAAGGAGCCGGTAAGGGAAACAGTGTCGGTGAAAGTGACGCTCTGGCTGGCCAGGCCGTTGCCCTGGACGTTGATGGCATGAACAGATGTTGACGCAAAAGCTGTGTTCGTGGTTCCGTCGAACACATTGATGCTGGAGCCAATGACCGAGATTGTGGCCGTGTCGTTGGCGGCGCTAAAAGCGATGGCGAGCACGCCATTGTTCAACGTTGGCGTGACCGCCGGCAGAATCCGATCCTCCAAGGCTTCAAAGCCCAATTTGACAGTGACCGGCAACTTTTCAACCGGTTGGCGTCGCCGGGAAAGCATGTCCTTCAAGCGGTCTAAACCCAATGATTGTCGGAGCTTCGGGGACAGGGGGAGTTTGAAGCCGAACATTGACATTCCTCGAAAATAGTTTCAAAACGCCCGCTCGGGGGCCTGACGGAATCCTGGTCGCCTTCGCCATAAATGGATGGTCGCAAGGTGCGCACCCCAGGTACCCGTCCATCTACATGCTCCGTTTGCGCCTCAAACGCGCCAAACCGCGCCAAATTTTTTCAAGAATAGATTTCACTGTTTCAGGACGAGCCTGGGCGCATTGCGACTTTCACCCGGCTACAATGTCGGGAAGTCAGCAACCGGCAGGGCCAAAAACCGCACCTGGCCACGCCGTTTTTATTCTCAATGAAGGGGAAACGTTAATGATCTTGCGATCGCGCACCGTGCTGTTGGCGCTGCTGGGGGCGGTAATCGCCGCACCGGGCGCCCGGGCCGAAGATATAACGCGCGGCGGTAAGCCGGCGGAACTGACCGTCACAGGCGGCGGCGCGCACAGCGTCCGCGTGACGCTCAAACCCGTGGGCATGGCGCTGCCGCCGAGTCCGTCGCTCCTCGATCTCGAAATCAAAAATCCGGCGATCAGCCTGCGCACGATCGAGGCGCCGGTGAAGGCGCGGGTGGCGCGCTGGACGTCGAAATCACTCCCTCGCCGCTGACGGTCCTCGTCAAAAGTGCCACCGGGCGTGAAATTCAAAAGCTGGTGTTCGACGATAAGACGGGGAAAGTCTCGTTCAACGTCGGCGACGGGCCGGTGCTGGGCATGGGTGAAGGCGGACAGCAGCCGGGAAAAGGCAGCGGCCCGATGGGTGTCCAGTTCGATCGCCGCGGCAAGCTGGATGTGATGCGGCCGGGCTGGGGTTCGGGGACGCTCGGCTCGCGCAATCCGGTCGCGGTCCTCGTCGGCACTGTTGGCTGGGGCTTGTTCGTCGCGTCGCCCTGGGTGCAGGTCGATTTGCGCGACCCGGCCAAGGGCACATTCATTCCCACCAATAATGTCGCGCCGACCGCCGGCGTGGACAAAGCCGACCAGGCTGGCGGCGGCGGCAAAAAGTCGGTGCCGGCCGAGGCGCAGGGCTTTGACATTTTCGTTTTCGACGCGGCTGAGCCGGCCCATATGATGAAAGACCTGCGCGACCTCACCGGCGCGGCGGCGATGCCGCCCAAGTGGGCGCTCGGTTACATGCAGTCGCACCGCGAATTGCGCGACGCCAACATGAAGCCCGAAGAGCTGATCCTGAACGTCGTCGATACCTTTCGTAAGAAGCAAATCCCGGTGGACTCGGTGGTTTACCTGGGAACGGGCTTCACGCCGATAGGTTGGAACAAGCCGCAGCCGTCATTCGAGTTCAATCCGGCTGTCTTTTCGAGCGATCCCAAGGAAGTCCTGAAGAAGCTGCATGACAACAACGTCAAGGTTGTCGTGCACATGCGCGACCTCAGCGCGCGCGAGATGCCGCACCTCGTCGGCAACATACCGCCGGGCTCGGGAGAAACGCTGGACGCCAGTCACATCCTGCCTTACTGGAAACGCCATGAGCCGCTGATCAAGGCAGGGGTGGATGCGTTCTGGCCGGACGAGGGGGACCGCTTCTCGATCTTGGAGCGGATGACCCGCGTCCAGATGTATTACCAGGGGCACCTGATGACGACCCCGAATGTGCGGCCCTGGACGCTCAATCGCAACGGTGTCATCGGCATGGCCAAATGGGGCGCGTGGATGTGGTCGGGCGATACCCAGTCGCAATGGAACACGCTGCGCGACCAGATCTGGATCGGCCAGAACACCGGCCTGAGCATCACGCCGTACTGGGGTTCGGACACGGGCGGCTTCTACACCACCAGCGAGCTGACGGGCGAGCTTTACGCGCGCTGGTTTCAGTTCTCGGCGTTCAACGGCTCGTTCCGCTCGCACGGGCGCATCTGCGCCTGCGCACGCCCTGGGGCTGGGGCCTCAGCGACATGGGTTTCCTGGAAGGCCAAAAAGCTGTACCCGCGCAAAAAGAAATGAACAACCCGGCCATCGAGCCGGTCGCGAGACAGTACGCGGAGCTGCGCTATCAGCTCATGCCTTACACCTACACGCTTGCGCGCGAGGCCTACGACACGGGAATGCCGTTGATGCGCGCGCTGTGGCTGCATTATCCGAACGACAAGCAGGCGCTCGGGCAGTCGCAGGAATACCTCTGGGGCCGCGACATGCTGATTGCTCCCGTCTACCAAAAGGGTGCCACGTCGTGCGCCGTGTACTTGCCTGCGGGCACATGGTACGACTGGTGGGACAACTCGCGGCACAGCGGCGGCACGACCGTGACGCGCAAAGTGGACCTGACGACGATGCCGATCTATGTGCGCGCCGGGTCCATCATTCCCTTCGATCCGGTGCGGCAATTTATGGCGCAGCCGGTGACCGAGCCGACGACGCTCAAGGTTTTTAGCGGCGCCAGCGGCGAGTTTACGATGTATGAGGATGACGGCAACAGTCAGCATTACATGCAGAACAAAGGCACCTGGACGAAGCTAACGTGGGACGACGGCGCGAAGAAACTGACGATCTCGGCGGCGCCGCCCGCCGGTGTGACCAACGAGTCGACGGCCTCGCGGGAGTTTCGGGTTGAGATGCTGCCGGCGGGGAGCGTCAAGACGGTAACCTACGACGGGCGGCTGGCTGAGGTGAAGTACTGACGTCAGGGGGTTGGGGTTTGCCCCCCGACTGATGCACCGACACATACTTTTCGCAGTGTGTCATGCGAGGGTACTTGATGGACCCGCGCGTCCAAGGCGACAAAGCCCAAATTCGGTTCTGGGATGGCCACCTCCAGCTGCTTCAGAAGCAGTCTGCCCAAAAGGAGCGAAAAATGCCCAAAAGGGTTCAGCGAGGAGGTGGTAGCGTTCTGATTTGCCATTCCTCCGAACGGTATCAACGGCTAAGATGATAGTGATGGAAGTAGTGCTGGGAATAAGACGGATTCAGTCCACACCGAGTAAGAATGGTGCCGCGATGCAAGTCGAAAAAACACCCACAGCCGAAATTGCGATCAGGGCACTCAGTGCCGACGATGCACGAAGGGTCAACGCCTGGTTGCATCACCTGGAGAATTGGGGCAACGACCCTCACACAATGATGATAAGCCAAAAGATGAACAATAGCGACCTTTACGTCTTGAGAGGAGCCAATGACCTCAGGATCTTTTTCACTCTGGACGAAGTGAACAGGATCATCACCGTAGTTGATATTGCAAAGCACTCCGTCCTCGGAACGGGCGTCTAAGCGACCTGCCATGAAACATCACAAACTAATTGGCTTTGACAAAACACAGTGTCGAAAGGAGTTGGCGGCTTTCAAGGCACTGCTCGATTCAAAGCCTGACCTCTCCGAGCAAGCAGAGCTTCAGCCATTCTTTAAGAGCAATCTGCATTTAACGGCATTCATAGGGAGCTATGTTCCGGATATTGGCCATGCGAGGCAATACGCGTTCGAGTTCCCACTTATGGGGGACTTTAAAGTGGACCTCGTTGTCGGGGATAAGGATAAGGAGAAGTTTATAATCATCGAATTCGAAGATGGTACGACTGACGGCATTTTCAGGACTGTGGGGAAGAAGGCAACACCCGAATGGACACCCCGATTTGACCATGGTTTTTCGCAAATCGTTGATTGGTTCAGTATGATTGACGATGTCAAAAACACTCAGGATTTCAGAGAAGACTTTGGACACGGGCATGTTAGCTTTACTGCAATGCTTATCATTGGCAGAAAACCCGGTTTGAATCCACAAACACTCAAGCGCCTCAAGTGGAGGACGGAAAAGGTGAGGGTAGACTCGCACAACATTGAATGCGTGACGTTTGATCAATTATATGAAGACTTGGCCCGTCGTATCGAATATTGATTCCGCCATCGTTTGTGCCTTGCAGTCAACCCTTTGTGATCGCGTTCTCGTGGTCGGCCGGCGGACTCGAAGGTACGCGGGAGACCTTCCTGCCCGAGCCGGAAGGCGGGAGGATGCGTGTCCTCTTCGAGCAATCAGGCTTGGACGTCTCCCAGCCGTGGGGCGAGCACGCGTTCAAGGCGCTGAGTTTGGCTGGGAAGAAATGCTCAAATAGCTTGCCGCCGTGGTGGTGGGCTTCGCTGCTGATGCAAATAGGAGAGCCGTCGAATAAAGTAGTTTTTCGGAACATCACGGTTCTTGCGACGGCCCGGAAATGTGAGGGCGTAACCGCCCGCCCGCTCCGTAAATTGGGCGATTTGCATAGGACTGGATAAACCAAAGCGAGCGTTGGGGACGGCTTTTGCCGCAAAACAGGGCAGTTTTTGACACCACGCATTGGTTGACCAGCCTTCTGGCGAAATATGCGGAAAATTCAGATTGGCCAGCTGTCACAGAACACCGTGGCCAATTGGTTTCAGTTTGTCATAAGTCCTTGAAATAGCGGCGTTTCCACGGGAGCGGGGAGGCGGTTACGCCCCAGAAATCCAGGTCCTGCGCGAGGAAATGCAACGCAGCAGGAACCCCACGCGGGCGTTGGCGTGAGGAAAGTCGAATACGCGGTCAACCAATCACCATCCCCGCAAGGAAGCAGTGCTCCCAACGAAATAACGGAGGGCTTGCGAGCCGTGCCACGCCGCCGGCTCATGATAAAATGGGAGTGACGGAGATTCCCACGCCATTACGCGATCACTTTCGGCCGCCGGTGAGCAAAAAATCGTCGTGGGAGGGCTTCCACGCCATGTGGCCGACGTGCATCGTCCAGCAGTTACGCAAGCAACTTCCGCCCGGTTTCGTCGCCGAGCCGCGCGTCCACCTCGGAACCCTCATGAAGATCGACCTGGGGGCGCTGGAATCCAGCGACGCGCCACAAGCAGGCACATCAAACGGAAATGGCAACGGCCGCACGGCCATTTGTGTCGAGACGGAACCGCCCGACGAGTATGAATACGAGGTGCGCATCTTCGATGTCGAGCGTGAACGGCGGCTCGTCGCCGCGATCGAAACGGATTTCGATGTCGAGCCTTGGACAGGCCGGCAATCCAAGCCTGTTACTGGCGCATGCAGTCGCTGCCAACCATTTGGACGATGCCGATCTGAACACGGATCTGACTTGCGGGGATTGAGGACGTGGCTCGCAATTCATCATTGCTGTCCAGCCGCATTTCCTTCGTCCAGTCGGGCGAGTCACCTGCTCGAGCAAATGGGCACCGCTTGACCGGCGCGAACGTGTCGAAAAATCTCGGCATCCGACATCCCCGCGGCGCGAGCTGCGATCATCTTCTCGGGATTGACAAGCCTACCCGTGGGCGCGGAAATCGTCGCCGCCCTGGATGACTGGGCCCATATCACTCAGGATGAGTCGCGGCGGGCATGGCTGTTGGAAACAGCCCGCCGGGCAGACCCGGATCCATCGCGGGACCGCCCGCGCCAGCCGGAGCTGTGGGCGGGCGGTCCCGCTTTGACAGCGCTCGTTAAGGAGCCGCGTGCGGACGACCTTTCCCCGCACTTAGCCACCGCCCTGGGCCGGGTCTTGCTCTTGACCGGCCGGGGCCCGGTGCCCCTGCTCAGTGCGGCACAGTTACGCTTCCCGCAGGATTTCTGGCTCAACTTCGAAAGGATCCTGCCCTGGCCAGCGTGCGGGACCCGGCGGCGCTGGTGAAGTTGCCCGACGCGGAGCGCGAGCCGTGGCAGCGATTCTGGGCGGATGTGGCGGCGGTGGTCGCCGTCGATTCAGTCTTCCCAATGAATCCGAGACGTCAGGAATAGCCAGACCCCGGCGGCGCCTGCAAGCCGCGGGCCGCTCGCCATAGCAGGCAGGCAACCAGCAAACCGATACTCAGCATCATCAGGCTAAAGAAACGCAGCCCCTGGCGGAAACCATAGGCGACGCTTTCCAATTTGGCGAACCCGCCCAGGACGATGCTGGTTTCCTGCTGCAGAGACGGTCCACTCAAACCGCGCTGCCCGTAATAGTCCGCGACACGCTCCCCGGCTTCGGACACGGCCGGGCGATTGGTGCTCAGGTTGAGGCGATAAGTGTCCTCGGCCCGGTCGGACCAGGCCTTGATCACGGTCCCCGTCGCCGTCGGCACCGTGATGACAGGGGCGATTATGCAGACGAGGGTCAGGGCGCCGGCGTAGAGCATGTCCTGGCGGGGCAATCCTTCGACCTCGTCGGTCAAGAAGACGGGCGGGATCAGCCCGAGAAACGCCCCCCAGCAAGCCAGGATCAGGGCCACGTTTTCCTTGGGCGTGAAGTTGTCCAGTGACGACAGCCACCACACGCAGGTCGCGGTCCCCATAATGCCCACCACCAGCTGAACGTGCCGCAGGCCGCGCCAGTGGAACCAGGTCGTCAGGGCGGTGGTACTCGCCATCGTCAGCGCGGTCGGAACCATCAGCCAGCCGGCCGTGACCCGGTCGTAGCCGCGCAGCTCGGTGGCGTACAATCCCACGATCGTCAGCACGCCGACCAGGTGCGTGAGCATCAACCCCCGGACCGTCATGGACAGGACAAAGACGCGGGTTCGCAGCAGCCGTTTGAGATGCTCATCTGGGCTGAGGTTCGACCCGAGCCAGATCGCGAGGAAGATAGGCAGGGCGACGCATAGAATTACGGTCGCAACGAAGGTGTTCGACGTCCAGCCGCCCCACTTGCGGTACCAACTGAAGGCGAACACGATCGCCACGACCCAAACCACGAAGAGCAAGGGGGCCAGCCGATCGACGGGTAGGGCAACGTGTCTGGGTGGGCGGTCGGGAAGGAAGTAGCGCCAGACCAGCACCATGCTCACAAGCGCGATCGGGACGTAGAACCAGAACATCCATCGCCAGGACAACTCCACGGTCAGCTCCGCCATGAGCAGCGGTGTTGCATTGCGTGTCGCGTAGGCGAAGGTCCCGTACAGGCCTATAGCTAGTGTCCGTCCGGAAACGGCACTTTTTCAGTTTTGTGGCCGGCCTGATAGCAGTGGCGTCTCGTTGACAATTCATTATTTTATCTTTTTCGATTGGTTTGGCGGCGAATGCGCCGCGAGGGTGCCTTTGGCGATGGATTTTCTCCCCTCCGCTTCCCTCGGCTCGTGGATTCCCGCAATTTCCGCGACCGAAAGGCCCTGCTAACCGGTTTTCTTCTTGCGTTTGGACTTGGCCGCCTCGCACTTCGCGTTGTCTTGGGCTAAAAGGAGCTTGCCCAATGCTTGCAGGTTGCGGCCTAGGATGCCCAAGCCCACGTAGCGCTCGTAGCCCAGCTCGCTCTTGTCACGAGAACGCTCCAAGCCGTTGCCTGCTTGCAGGGCACCAATCGCTGACTCTATGCCCGGATGGCTCTGTCGTGCTTCACGGAATTCCACGGTTGCTTCCTTCTGTTGTTGGCGGCCAAGGTTTTGGCCTTTTTTGGGAATACATGGATGCGCCACGATCTGGGCCAGCTCTTCCTGGTTTTCTGGCGTGTGAAAGGCCCGGTCAAATGACGCCCGCTCGATCTTGCCTCCTAAACGTTTTTGCAACTTTTTCATGGTCGGCACCACCAAGTCCTGATCCAATACTCCATTGGCCACCACCTCATAATGACAGATGAAACCGGCGGCATCCTCGATGACCAGCACCCTATGACCATATTGGATCGGGTTGGGCACCTTGCCCCGCATGATTAGTTCCGTGTGCGGCTCAAAGATGCTGAAAATCTTTTCTTCGTTGGGTACGGTTTCCCCCAGCAGCACACGCCGCTTGGCTGTCCCGCACACTTTCTCCGTCAACTCCAGGTAATGGCGCAATTTCAGTTCCGCTCCCGCCGCCAGCCGGTCCACCTCACGGGGTTCGACCTGGAAAATCAAGGTCGCGAGCAGTTGGCGGGCTCGGCCCATCAGGTCCTCCGCCAATCTCAATAACTTCTGATATCCGCGCTTGACACGGTTGGCCCCTTGACGCTTGGACCGCGACGCTTGACTAACCTCCCGCACGATATCCTTGATGTTTTTCAGCAAATGCTCATGCTGACGCCAGCCCGGCTGATCGTGGGCCACGGCCAGCTCCGCCGCCAACGTCACCACCTTGCGCAAGCCATCGCCAATCAGACTCGACTCCGTGGGATAATGAATGTTCGTCTCGACCACGAACGAATCACCACGCACCGCCTCGGCCGCCTGGGGTTTCAACTTATGCCCCGTGCCAACAATCAACTGGTTGAGCTTTACCAACGTCTTCGGCTGCAGCAGGCAAAGGTTGGCGCGAATTCGCCGCCAATCAAAATCCTCGACCTTGTCCCAATCCCCAATCCCCATGAGCAACCGCAGATTCCGATGTTGTTCGGCCAAATCTTGCAGCTTGTCATAATCCAAATTGCAACCCAGACGTACACCCGCCAGCACAATAATCGGCCAATAGTCGAGCCCGGGCCGACCCAGATCGTCACTGGTCGTTGCGTTCACATCTTCTGCCACCAAGGCCACAATCTCCCGGCGCAGCTTCGCGTCTTTGTAGACATGCTGCAACGCTCGCAGAATGGGGATGATTTCATCCCGGCAATTCACGTTCAGTTCCACTTCATCGATCGGGAAGTAACCCAACCGCAATTCCGAATTGAAAGCCTGACGCATAACGATTCTTCCGTGAAGATCGGAGGCCGGTTTCTTGTAAATCCCGGATTTCTACTCCTATTGTAGGATTCCCAACTACAATCTTCGAGGGAGGATTCGGTCGAAAACCCAAGAAAACACCAGGTTTTCACATTCCAGGACGGACACTAGCTACGAGCAGCCGCCCATCGAACTGCTTGTAGAGCGTGTTTCGGCAAAGCCCCATCACCATCAGCTTGCCGAAGCCATCGACGAAGCGGCCCAGGACGAAGCTCTCCAGCCCGACCGCCGCCCCACACAGCAGGTTGCCCAGGGCGAAGCCCACGAGGCCCAGGACAATCGTGTAGCGGGCCCCGATTCTTGCCGACACCCCCAGCCCCGTGAAGAGGCCGAACAGGAGGCCGACGCCGTAGCTGACCTGGTGCCAGGTCATGTCGTATTCGTCGATGTTCGAGGCCTTTCCGCACGGCGTCGTCGGTAGTGACCGTCTGGACGAGGGTCTGGTACGGCGCGAAAAAGACGAAAAGCACCGCCAGGGCCGCCAGCCAGTGGCGGCGTTCGAGCAGGGGTGCGGACGTAGTGACGGCTGCGGCGAGTCATGGTTGGCCGTCGATCGGATAGAGATATTATCCATCAGCCTCGCACGCGTACCGGGTTGGCGCCGTGGCTCATCCGCTTACTTCGTGCGCGGCTCCGTTCACTCATTTGCCCTGATGGTTGTAACGCATCTCGATCTGCTTCATGTCCTTCGCCGCCTGCTCGGCCCACGCTGGATCGCCTTCCCCGTGTGATATTACGACCTGAGCCGACAGACCGGCGCGCAAGAGCGGCCAGCGGTCGTCCTTGTCGATCCAGATTCGAACCGGCACACGCTGTACGACCTTGGTGAACTCGCCGGCGACGACATTCCGGGGCATCAACGCGAATTGCGCGCCGGTTGATTTGTTGATCCAGACCACCCGGCCCATGAACGGCTGGTCGAACGCATCGAGCCGCAATTCGACATGGTTGCCCGGCGCCACGCCGCGCAGTCGCGTCTCCTCAAGATTGGCTGTGACATAAAGCAAATCCGAGTTGTACATGCTCAGGATCGGCACACCGGCGGACACGAAGTCGCCCAGGCTGCGATAGCGCTTGACGACGACCCCGGGGAACGGAGCGCGGACCTTCGTGAACTGGAGCACGTGCTTGGCGGAGTCCAGGGCGATCTGGGCGTCCTTTACCATCTCCCTTCTTGACGCCGACCAACAATTCGACTTCGCGGATCTGATCGTAGCCCGTCTTGGCGAGATCAAGCATCTTGCCGGCCTTGGCCACGCGCGTTCGGCCAAGCGCGCCTCCGCCGTGGCTGCGTCATGCGCTCGCGTCACCTCCTCGGCCTTGCGGATCGTCGTCGCATCCTGGTCGGCCAATTTGGTGAAGCGATCAAATTCCTGCTTGGCAAGCGTGAGATTCGCCTTGGCAACGGTGACGCCTGCCTGCGCCTCCTCGACCGATTCTTCGGCAACGTCGATCTGGAGGGGAACCTCATTCTTGAGCTTCGTCAGGCCGGCTTCCTGTCGCTTCAACTCCGCTTCGGCAAGCTCCAGTTTGCCTTGGGCCTGCTCCACCTGGTCTCGGTAGTGGACCGGTTCGATCTCCGCCAGCACCTGGCCCTGCTCGACGTGGTCATTCTCCTCGACAAGGAAACGAACGATGCGTCCGGAAACCATCTCGGGAGCGACGTTGACGATGTGAGCTTCAACGAAAGCATCGTCGGTGATGGAATTCGAGGCGCGGTAAGTGAACCAGTGAAAGCCGAAATACGCCACGATGACCGCGACGGCGCCAAGCAAGCACCAGACCGCCCATCGAACGGGTGAAAAGCGACGGACGGGGGGCAAGGCTGCTGGAGCCGTGGTATTGGCAGGCGCTGGGAGCGGCGCATGGGATATTTCGGTTGGCATGGTGCATTCTCTTGGTGGTCGATCAATCGTGGTTAAACCCAATGCCGTTCAACTTTGCGCAAGTCATAGGCTTTTGGTAACTTGGCGACAATCCCTGGCACTGCGTGCCGACACCTGCCAAGGATTAGGATGGTTTCGTCTCATGTCACCCCCCCATACACCCCCATGACATGAAACTGCCATCGTTTGGCAGCCCCTAACATACCTTGGCAAGCCGTGGCAAGGAATGCGCCCGATTGCGTCTCACGCTGGCCAACGAGCCTGCTCTTACGCGTGCTGCTAACGGCCGAAGGAACTTTTCGTTATACCCATCGCGTACTCCAAACGAGACAAAGCGATGAGGTAGTCGTGGATCGAATTGAGGTACGCTTGCTGGGCGCGGGTCAGCGTGCTTTCGGAGTCCGTGATCTCGGCGGTCGTCGCGTCGCCTAACTTGGCCCGCGCCTGCACGAGCCGATTGTTCTCTTCCGCCTGGGCCACGGCGGGGCGCGAGAGGTCGATCCCGCGTCGAGCGGTCATCAGGTGGCGATAGGTTTCGGTGACCTGGAAGGCGATCGTATCCGCGATGGTCTCAGCTTGCGCCACGGCAGCCCGGATCTTTGAATCGGATACGCGCAGCTCCGCGACGCGTTTGCCGCCTTCAAACAGGCCCCATTCCAGTTTTATGGTGCCAACTGCAAGGTCCGCATGGCCACGTGGTGCCGACTGCTGAAAATCGAGCAGATCCCCCTCGGCAATGATACGAGGCGCAAAGCTGGCCTTGGCAACGCGCCGCCCTTCGTCCGCGACTTCGATGGATTGGCGTGCCACCTGGAATTCGCGCCGCTGACCGACCGCTGTTTGCAAACATTCGGCCAGGGACTGCGTGAAAGCGGGGACGTCCGAGATTTCCTGAACGCCGGTGGGAGCGTTGACGTTCAAGCCGATGGCGAGATTGAGTGCGGCAACCGCGACCGCTTCCGCGTTTTCCGACGCATCGAGCAGTCGCAAGCTCTCCGCCAACAAGACTTCGACACGCAGCACCTTCTCTTTTTCCAGCACCCCAGCTTTCTTCAAGTTTTTGGCAACCTGCAAGTCGTCTTCCGCGCGGCGGACGGCATCGAGGGCCGTCTTGCGCAATGCTCGTGTACGCAGCACTTGGTAGTACGCCACCGATACTTCGTTGGCCACAGTTTGGTAGGCCCGCTCGCTCTCCAGCTGAGCAATGTCGGTGGCGAGACCAGCCTGGCGATAGCGGCCCATGCGCCGGCCGAAGTCACAGATTAGCCACTGGAGCTTGAAGTCCGCCAGCTCGTACCCGGTGTTGAGGTTCAGGCCGACCGGGACTGCTCCCAGGGCGGGAAGAAACGTGAAGGCCGAAGGTTGCCCCACATTTACGCCCAAGCCGCCGGCGTTCACGTCGAAGCCGCCAACCGAATACCCCGCCGTCGCCAATGGAAGGAACGGGGCGAACGCGATGTCCTCTCCGCGCCGCGCTTGCTCGACTCCCTCCATGAAAACCCGCAAGCGCGGCTGTTGCCGAAATGCCGTTTCGATGGCCTCGGGAAGCGTAAGAATCTGAGTCGATTCAATGCCCGTGCCGCCTCCTTGAGCCGAAACGAGCATTACGGAGCTCTCGGAGTTAACGTCATCCGTCGATCTGGGCTGTCCGAGCTTTGCCTTGATTACGCCGGATGATGCTTGGGCCAATTTTTGGGGAGTGGCGGAAGCTTCGCGACTTGCAGTGTCAGTCGGCGACAAAACTCGGTCAGTGAGGCAGTCCTCATAGCTGTAGCGCGACTGGCTGCAGCCAACCATCGAAAGCAACAGCACAAGCCAGACGAACTTTGGCCCAAGTCGCTGCCAAGCCGTGATGGATTTGTCGGTTGCCAAAGTCAGATCCCTACTCAATTTCCACGTCTTGCGCAAGGTACCATCCGAGCCGCTTCCAGATAATCCGGTGGTAAGGATTCTATCGGGCCGGCATTTTGCAATCTTAAACGAATGCCGGGGAATGGGTGGAGGAGGGTAAAATCGAGGTCTTTCATACGCGCCCTCTCGTTGCGTACTCGAAGCGGTGCACACCGGCCCGGATTTCGGCTCCATCCAGGTGGCGGGCCGTGTAGACGCCGCCAAAGCCGCCACCGAGAATCAGGATGCGTTTCTTTAATGCTAATGTGTCCATAGGGTCCCCTTTCAACGGTTGTCCCTCTCCGCAGCTTCGAGCTGCGCCTTTGAATTCTACGCGGCTACGAAGCGACCTGTTCGCCCACCGGCTTCTGACGGCTGTACGGCGGGTAGCGCAGATCGGGGTCGGCCTGTGCGCCGTGATACAGGACGCCGCGGGTATTTGTGTAGGTTCGGAAGCCCCACTCGCCATGGTACTTGCCCATCCCGGATTCCGCCGACGCCGCCGAAGGGCAGGTCGGGGATGAGCGGCTGGATCGTGCAATCGTTGACGGCCGCGTCCCCGGAGGTGGTAGAGCCCAGGATACGCTCCGCCACCTGCTGGTCTTCCGCGAAAACATAGAGCCCCAGAGGGCTTGGCCGCACGTTGACGAAGTCGATCACCTGCTGGACGTTGTCCACCTCCAACACCGGCAGAATCGGGCCGAAGATCTCCTCCTGCATCACCGGCGAACTCGGCGACACGTTCACCAGAACCGTGGGCGCGATGAACTTATCCGCCCGATCGTGCCGGCCGCCGTGGTAGATGGTCCCGCTCGCAAGCAGCGCCGTAAGTCGGTCGAATTGGCGCTCGCTAACGATCCGGCCGTATTCCGGACTCTTCTGCGGGTCGTCGCCGTAGAAGTGAAGGATCGCTTCCTTCAGGTGTCCGAGGAACGGCCTGGCAATGTCCTTGAACACGAGGACGTAGTCCGGCGCGGTGCAGGTTTGGCCGGCGTTATTCCAGCGGCCCTGGGCGATGCGCCGCGCCGCGACCCGCAGGTCGGCCGACGAGTGGACGATGGTCGGGCTCTTGCCGCCGAGCTCGAGCACCACGGGCGTCAGCTTCTTCGCCGCGGCGGTCATGACCACCTTGGCGACTGCCGTTCCGCCGGTGAAGAAAATGTGGTCCCACTGCTGTTCCAAGAGCGCGGTCGTCTCGGCCTTGGCGCCGAGGACGACGGAGAAGCGCCCTGGTCCAGGTATTCCGGCAGGAGCCGTGCGATCATGTCGGCAGTGGCCGGGGCCACCTCCGAAGGCTTGACCACGGCGGCATTCCCGCCGGCAATCGCGGCGATCAGTGGGGACAGCGTGAGCATCAGCGGGTAGTTCCACGTCCCAATGATGAGGCCCACTCCGAGCGGGTCGAACTGGACCTGGACACGGGCAGGCCCCAGCACGGGAGGCGTGCTGAACGAAAGCGGCTTCATCCACTGCCGCAGGTGCGACAGCGCGTGTTGGGCCTCGGTAGCGAGGAACTTCACATCGGTCAGGTCGGCGTCGGTACGGTTGCGGCGGAGGTCAGTCCACAGCGCCGCGTGGAAGTCCTTGGCGCGGTCGGTCATCATCGCCCTCAGGGCGGTCAACTGACCCTCGCGCCAGTCCGCGGAACGGGTCGCTCCGGTTCGGAAGTAGGCGCGGTGCCGGGCGACCAGGGCGGAGAAATCGGGGGAGCTCATGGGTCAATCCTCGCTAGTGGTTAGTGGATTCGATCGCAGTGTTCACCTTCAAGTTGATCAGGACTATCATGGACAAGAACCTTTGCCGAATCCAAACGCTGAAGCATCGTGGGATGCCGGCTTTTGGAAGGGTGAAAGCAAACACCGTGCCAAGGCGGCGAGGTCAACGACTTCCGCGAGCCAGTTGGTTCGAAAGCGTGGGCTTGAAACGGTAATTGGCGTGATTTTTCGGGCGAATAGGCGTGACGAGGAGTCCTGGATTATTTGAACCAGCCGCCCCGGGGTCATTCAGAGCGGGCCGGTCGTTGATGTGGCAGTTGTCTTACTGGGCTGGCTGGAACATCTACCATCTGATGCGCTGGAGTGATTCCGCGCGAGCCTGCTTCGGCGTGTCGCGACCGGCGAGGGTTGCCGCCATGGGCTTGGCTGCGTCGGTCGATCCCACCGGAGAGCGCAACGGCGAGAGCCGAATTGGCGTCGGCGTGTCGCGTCCCCCGCGCGCTGGCTTGCGCATGTCCAGATGACCGGAGCAAGGCATCGACCGGCCGGGCTTCTGGCGGTACTGGCCATATTCTGGCGTGTCTTACTACACTGAACTGTCTCAAGGAGACATTCCCACTCAAGGAGACATTCCCATGATATTCATGCCGCGAACCTTCGCTTGCAGCGCACCAATCACCCTGGTGCTGACTGTATTGGCCGTCAACGCGCAGGGGCCGGGTGAACAAGTCTACAAGCAGTTGCAAACCGAATGGGATACCCGCCTCGCCAAGTTGAGCGAGTTGGTCAAAAAGGCCGATTCCAAGGAGGCCAAAGACGCCGCCAACCAGCGGCTGCTTGCCGAACGGCAAAAATACGCCGACGCTCTCATTCAATTTGCGCAATCGCATCCGAAAGATTCCTTGAGCATCGACGTGCTTCTTCGAGCTGGGAACCTCGATAAGGGCCTGCAAGACAAGGCGCTGGCGATCTTGGCGAAGAATCACGCCCAAGATCCAAAAATGGCCACGTTGGGCTTCTATCTCGGCGTCACCGTTCATTCGCCTGCCGCCGAAAAGCTCCTCCGCGAAATACTGGCGCAAAACCCCGATCGCAACGCCCAGGGCAACGCCTGTTACGGCCTGGGACGGTTCTACTATAAGAAGTATTTGGACGACACGACGGCCAAGGACGCCGGCCGCAATGCTCATGAGGCCGAGGTCTTCTTTGCACGCCAGGCCGACAAATATGCCGATGTCATGCTCCTTCATAGCGCTGAAAAGAAGTTCGCCTTTGCCGTGGTTGCCGAGTCTCGGCTTTACGAATTACGCCACTTGATTGCGGGCAAAGTTGCACCTGAAATCACCGGCGAAGACATCGACGGCAAGGCGCACAAGCTCTCCGACTATCGCGGCAAAGTCGTCGTGCTCAATTTCTGGGGATCGTGGTGCGGCCCCTGCAGAGCGATGGTCCCCAAGGAAAATGAAATGGTGAAGCGAATGCAAGGTCGGCCCTTTGCTTTCTTGGGCGTTTGCAACGATTACGACCGCGAGAAAGTAAAGAAGTGGATCGGCGAACAGGGAATCAACTGGCGCTCTTGGTGGGATGGCGGCATCGACCACCTGGGCCCCATCGCCGAGGCCTGGCACATCGCGAGCTGGCCGCGCCTTTTCATCATCGATCACCAGGGCGTCATCCGCTACGCTGGGGATGAAGGAATGACGGACCGGATCATGACCCTTGTCGAAGAAGTGCTCAAGGAAATACCTGCCGCGAAATAAGGGCAGAAAGAGTACGGGGCAAGGGTGGGTTCAGCCACGTGATAGCCCGAGAACACCGTGGGGAACTTGATTGGGGCCAAGTGACAGGTGATGAGGCCGGCAGCGGGTGGCGCTGGCCACCAAGCCGGCCCTTGTGTGGCGCATGTTCGGGCACTGGAACTGGAATGACCTGGCGTGCTTTCGACACTCCGGTGTGTCGCAACCGACGCGCATTACCGCCATGTGCTTGGCTACTTCGGTCGATCCGACCGACGCACGTTGGAAATACTGCGTTGTGCGCGTCAGTGAAACAAACCGGAAAAAATTTCGCTCAGAATTATATTTGCGCTGGGCGGGTCGGACTAAAGTAGGTTGCGCGAAGATGCGCAGAAGTTCTACTTGGACGCCCAGGGGCTCAGACGCCGGGCATGGGTTGCTTGCATTTTCAGAGCGCCGAGCGCTCTCATTACTTCATGCTCGATGGCTGCCAATACGCTGCGTAGTTTTCTTGCACGGTCGGGGTAATCTCATTCAGCCCCAGGCCGCGGCCGCTGCCGTCCATGAAAAGCACATTGAGCGTTCCGCCGTGGCGCGGTGTTTGCTCCGTCGCAAAACCAAAGCTCCCATCGGCCCCCCCGCTCGCTATCTGATACGGGTAGTCGAGCGCCAACACCTTTTGCGAATCATTGGCCAGCACCATCCTGCCTGCAAAGCCGTTGACGCCATAGCTTGAGGTGGATTCACCAAGGCCATCAAGGCACCGAAAGCCGTTAGGACTCCTGACCACAGCAGCTGGTATTTCGCTGATCATTGCTGTTTGGATATCGGTCAGGTCATCGCTAACCCATACCGTGACAGGCGAGCCTGGTTGGCTGTTAACGCAGACCATGATTTCCGCGTTGTTTTCAAAAAACGGTTTTAGTTGGTCCAGCCAACTGCCATCAGCCTCGACATTGAAGGCGGAGGTTTTGCCGGCCCGTGAATCGAGAAAGAGGTGGTAGGCCACGCCAATCTGGTGCAGATTGGTCGCGCATTGGACACGGTCTGCCGCGCGACGCAGGCCCTGGACAGCTGGCACAATGAGGCCGACAAGCACCGCCAAAATGGCAATGATCACGAGCACTTCCACAAGGGTCACCGCCGGCCTGGCTGATTGGGAACGCATGGCATAATCCTCCTGCGAGTATGAGGAGCCGACTCCAAAGTATGCCGAATCCCAGTGACTTTGCCAACCCCAACATGGCCCACCACAAGGCCCATTTTTGCATCGTTGCACGATTGCACCTGTTCCCATTGCGTCAATGCTTGCCATTTAACACCCATGAAGTGCTTGGGGAAAGGCCGCCGCCTGGACCGCAGGTAGGCGTGCCGCAGTGAAGTCGCGGCAAGGTCTCCTCATTTGGCCCCTGGTCCGACGACGCGCGCAACAGCCTGGCGTTTGTCAGTTTCATCGTCTGGAGCACTTGTTCAATGCGTAACCTACTCCGGTCCGCAACACCGGAGCAGGTTTTCCTCGTCGCGTTGCCTGCTCCGGTCACCCCCACCGAAGTGACCTGGTGCGCGCTCGATACGCCGGTGTGTCGCCACCGCCGCGAGTTATGGAAATGGGCTTTCCTGCTCCGGCCGATCCGACCGGAGTAGGCAACGCCGAGAGCCGAATTGCCCTCGACGTGTCGGACCTCAGCGCGTTCAGGACTTCGGCTTGCGCGCGGAGGTCGAGGTTCCCGCAGCGCGCAAAGAAGGATCACCCCGACGCTCGCGATAGGAATTCTCCGGTTCGGGTATCAACCTTGATGCGTACCCCTTGTTCCAGGTACTCCGGGACTTGCACCACCAAACCAGTCTCCAAAGTGGCCGGCTTGGTGCGGCCCGTGGCCGAGTTGCCTCGGGTCGCCGGATCGCAGTGGGTAACGGCCAGTTCCACGGTCAACGGCAACTGAATGCCGACTGCCTGCTCCTCGAAGATCAGGATTTGGATTCCTTCCAGCGATTCGGTGAGGTACTGGACCTCTTCCGCCAGATCCTTGACCGGAAAGTCATGTTGTTCGAAAGTGCTCAGATCGAGGAAATGCAAGTGGGCTGGATCGCCATAGATGAACTGGGCTGGGTGGCGTGAGAAATCCGCCGGCTCGACCGATTCCGTTCCCTTCAAAGTGAAGTCGATTTTTTGCTTGGAGATCAAGTTTCTCCCCCGGAATTTGTAAAGCGTGGAGGCACCCCGCGCCGACGGCGATTGAACGCTGATGGACTCGATCACGCAAGGTCCATCCTGATAAGTAACGATGGCCCCCCGTTTGATTTCTTTGGCAAGCACAAAAACCTCCCCAAAAAATATGCGACAAGGCCAAAGGGTCGCCGACTGGGGCGACCGGCGCTAATCAGGAACCATTGTACCAACTTGTGATCGGCCGATTGGTGACGGCCCAGAGCGAGAGGCGAATATTAACGGACCCGGAAAAGAGGACGCCGTGAATTACAAGAATAACCCCCTACGCCAAGCAAGCAAATGCGCCCGCGACGCTGGGTTGTGCCCTGAATGTTCACGACAGCAGCGCCTTGCACTCCATCCCTTCCACCTCCAGCCGCCGAAGCAGCTCCACCTGCTGCCCCTCATCGCGCTAGGTCACCAGCACCAGGAATTGAGCCGGCACCGACACCGCCGCTCCATGCCAACCCGCCGGATCCTTCAGCGCCGCCTCCGCGGTCCGCTGCCACAGCGCCCGCAGTTCCTCGTCATCGGTTGGGGTCAGCTCCTCCAGCCGGGGGGTACAGCTGCCCGGATTCTCGGCCAGGGCCGGCATCGCGATGAACGGGCAGGCGGTGTGTGGCGACCGCTGCGCGTTACCGACAATGGCATAGTTGCCTCGGTCGATCCGACGAATGGCACGTAGTTAAGCGTAAGGTCGGGTTTTTTCAGGGGTTACGCCATGGCAAGCTGGGGTAACACCGATTTTGTCTCTGCGGCGATAAGGAGAAATCACGGGAAATCTCACGCAGCGTGCTGAGCTTGAAAATAGGCAAACCTCATGAAAAACGCCGCAACCTGTTATCAAGATTGCATTTGAGGTTAACTACGTGCCATTCGTTCGCAACTCCGACGCAGGTTTGCCTCTTCAGGTTGCGCGTCGGTCACATCGACCTCAGCCGGCAGTCAGGCGCTTCGACGTGCCCCGGTGGAGCGACGATGGGTTCCTCAGGTGAGCGCGCTGGGATGCACAATCTCCATCAGTCGCTGGTTGTCGCGGTAATCCACCGGGATCCCAACCACCACTGGGCCAGTCATCTCAAGCGCCCGCTTCAAAGTGGTTGCGAGCTCTTCAGGCTGCCCTATCATCATCCCTTTGGCGCCGAAGGACTCGGCCAGGCGCACGACATCGACTGGGCCGAACTCGACCCCCGATGCGCGGCCGTACTTCGCCACCTCCTTAAAACGGACCATACCATAGGCGCCGTCGATACTTGCAACATGGATTTTTCGACAAGCGCTTCGGTCGCGACCGGTTTCCTCCCCAAATTTAGAAAAGGGTCGCACCTCATTTCGCCACCGACTTGCGAATATTTGCCGATGCAGGTATATTATAACCATGGCGAATCCCCCACCTGCGCCGCTGACCGCCAATCAACGCCGGGCTCGCCTCGAGCGGATAAAGGGCATTGCAGGGCGACTCGGATTTGTCGGGATCGTGGAGTACCACCATGTGTACAGCAAATCGGGAGGCGCTCAATACGGGCGGGCTCGTTCTGCCGACCAGGATTTGCTGACCGTCTATGCCGAAGCATTTGACAAGGACGCAGATCCGGAGGAGTTCTCTCTGACTGCAATCCTGGCTCATGAGCGCGGCCATCAGATTCTGGCTCGGCACGCGCGTATCGCGGAGCGAATATTGGGACGGATTCTCCGACCCGGGGGAAGAAATCCTTGCTTCGGTCCTCGGATCGTTGATTTGCGAGGAGGAAGCGGATCGCGATAATCTAACCGCCAAGGTCGCCACGGCCCTGGTCGACCACGGCGAGGCACCTGACACGGCCTTCCTACGAATTGAGGAATTGCGGAAGCTTTTCGGAGAATTGTTATGATGGGCAATAAAAAACTGGCAACGATCCGCCAGGAATTGAAAGACGCTCTGGCGAAAGAGGGCCAGGACCCGATCGGCTGGCTGGAAGAGCGCATTGCCGCCGGACGGCGTGAAGGCTCCGGCACCGAGGTCCTGGAGTCAGTGAAACGCGTTCTCGATGGGGGCAAAACCGCCAAACCAGGCAAGCGGCGTGCGAAGGTGAAACGATAGCTGGGCCACGCGCCCAAAAAAGTATCCGGACTATCACGGCAGACGCCTCCTTAAACATCGGCGTACAGGGCCTCGAGGCGGCCGTGGGCCGCAGCGAGTCCCGCAGGGTAGTCCGTTTTGCCGCCGACGACCTCGATGTAGCACGCTGAATCACCCTTGGCGGCCCTGTCCAGCGCGGCATCGAGTTCACCGAGCGTGCTGACTTTTGCCGTGAACCAACCCTGGCAGCCCAGGGCGGCGGGAAGAGCATGATAGTTCCAGGGGGCGAGGTCGTTGTAGATCCAATTCGGATCCGCCTCGAGCGCCCGCTCGACCATGTATCCCTCGTTGTTGAGGACAAAAATGATCGGCTTGAGCCCGTAGCGTCCCATGGTCCCGACGGCGGTGGCCGTCAGCTGGTGCGAACCTTCCCCTGTGATGAGGATGGTTCGTCGCGATGGATCGGCGAGGGCAGCTCCAAGCGCCGCCCCGGTGGCCCAGCCGATCGAGCCCCACAACGGCGCAGTCTGCACCTCCGCGCCGTCGGGAAGGGGGAGCGGGAAGGTCCCTGAATTCGAGCTGCCGCTCTCCAGGACGATCAAATCCTTTGGCTTGAAAAAGTCTCGGTAGCGGGGATACAGAGTCGCCGCGGTGATCGGATCGCTCGGCTTGCCGCCTGGTTTCGCGTGAGCCTGTCTGCGCGGTGCGGAGTATCCGAATTTCTTGGGCACCGACTTGACCAGCATTTCAAAGAGATCGCCCATCTGCACAGGGTTGAAGATTCGGTTGCCAATCCGGACGTGGTCGACGTCGATCGTAATGAGCTTCTCAGGCGAAAGCCGGCTCGAATAGGCACCCGTGTTGATCTCGTTGAAGTTGACTCCGCCGGCGTCAATGACCAGATCGGCAGCCTCGACTGCCTCCAGCACGCTGGGGGACGACCCGGCTCCGATATACATTCCAGCGAACTGAGCGTGCGTCTCGGAGAGGACGCCCTTCTCCATCGGCGTCACGGCGAAGGGGCAGCCGAGCGCCTCGATCAACGCCTGTAAGCTTCGTTGCAGCTTGAACCGCGAGACTGTGTAGGCGGGGAGCACGGCCAACGATCGTGCGGCTTGAATCCGCTCGGTGATTGCCTGGGCGGCCTTGGCGAGGTCGGGGCCGCTGGCGGGTTTTGGATACGGGGTCGCGTCGGTGGCCGTGACCGGCGTAATGGCGAAGTCGCCCGCGACGAGGATGTAGGCGGGACGGCTCTCCGCCCGCGCCGTGGCGATCACCCGCTCCATCTCGTGCGCGCAGTTGTCGGGAGTGATAACCGCCGAAACGCACGCCGCCTGCGCCGAGATGTTCGCGAAGTTCTGGAATATCCCGTCGCCGAGCGTGTGGTGGATGATCTTGCCGACCCGCTGATTGCGCATGGTCGGCATGCCGACGAGGTGGAAGACGCACGACCGCTCGGCCTTGGCTCCCATCACGCCGTTGAGTGCGGACAACTCGCCGACGGCGTACGTGGTCATCAGCATCGAGCAACCTCGCATGCGTGCGTAGCCATCGGCCGCATACGCCGCGTCCAGTTCGTTCGAACAGCCAATCCAGCGAATCCTCTCGCTCCGGACAACGGCATCGTTGAGCTTGAATGCGAAGTCCCCCGCGACGCCGAAGCAGTCGGTGATCCCTTCGCGTGCGAGCCGCCGGACGATGTAATCCGCGACAGTCGGTTGCTTACTCATTGGATGTTCTCCTGATAAGAGATAGGGCAAATGCATCCCATAGGGCAAAGCTTGTGCCAAACTGGCGGTGCGGAACTTCTCCGGTGAGTGCCGACAGAAAGACCGCTTCTAAGCCTTTGCCGTATTGCAGTTTAGCGATGGGAAGACGCGCCGCAAGGGGTGTGACCACAGAATGGCGAGAGGTCTCGGAACCGGCTGGGACAATCGGACGGTCATTGGCGTGGTAGCTGACTTTTCAGGTGGGTGGACTATCTGCCACAAGACAATCCAGCCAGTAGATTTGGCTGTGCCACCACATTACACGGGCTCTTTGTTATCATACCAAAATACCAAAATTTCCAAAAACACCAATTGACAGGAATACCAAATTCGCCAAGATGGGGAAGGATGATTAACAATCGAGGGAGACGCCGCCGTGACAATCCTCACCTACACGACCGATGAAAAAGCACGAATCACGCTACCCAAGAATTTCGCGAACTCCACGGTCCTGGTCGAGCAAGTCAGCGAAACCGAGCTTCGCATACGCAAGGCCCGTGTCATTCCGGAAGACGACCTGCCCTTCGTCGAGGAGGCGATGGCCCCACTTTCGGACCGCGACCGTGACGTTTTCATGGCGCTCCTGGATAACCCGCCACCACCGAACGATGCCTTGCGGCGTCTGCTGACCTCAGGGCACGGCCGCCAGAACCAAGGGGACACAGAGGACGGTACCCGGTCCGGCCAGGTCGTCGATCTTGTGTCCCTCTCCTGGCCCGACTTTTTTGCTCGCGTCAGGGCCGAACAGCATCCCCCCGGTCACCCTCTGATGCAGGAACGTCTTCAGGTCCTCGGTGAGGTTCGACAGCTGTTCGCACAAAAGGTGCATTTCTGCGATCTCGACTATGCAGGGCGGAGAAAGATCGCTGGGCTGTTCAAGTCCGTTAACCCGAACTTTTTGCTCTTCGGTAGCATGCAGTGGGTCGGGTTTTTCAAACAGGCGATCAAGAACAACAACGAAGGCATTTCCGTCGCTCTGGACCAGATCCCTTTCGACGGCGACGTATCGCGGGATCACTACCAGAGATTTACCGATCATTTTCTGAAGGCGTTTAAGCGTTCGGGGATGGCGCTGGCCAGCCGATTGCTTGCAATGAAGCGCCCCGACATATTCGTCTGCGTCAACAACGAGAATAGGGAGGGGTTGGTTCAAGCATTCCGGGTCAGCCCGAGCTGGGACCCAGACGGATATTGGGATTTGAACGAAAGGGTTCGGGCTAGCACCTGGTGGAAGGTGCCGCCGCCGCCGGCGGGGGACGAACGAGAAGTATGGAGCGCGCGGGCGGCCTTCCTCGATGCTCTCTTCTACACCGGAGTCGGAATGTAAAATGGCTCTTGTTAAGGGCAAATAATTGGCTGAGTTACAGCCCGGCGCCGGCATCGAGATTGCCAAGGAATAGCTCAAGCAGGGTAATGACAACATGGCTGAATGGCGGATCGAACCGCTGGGTGCCTCCCATGAACGCGGTGAGTTTTCGTGCGGAAAGGCTCCGCTCGATGATTTTCTGCGTTTGCGGGCAAGCCAGTATGAAAAGCGCCGGTTGGGACGCACCTACGTATCGCTGTTTCCTGGCGGGATGCGGGTGGCTGGCTATTACACGCTTGCTGCTGGTGCCGTTGCCGTCGCAAACCTCCCCACGGAAGCCGCCAAGCGGCTACCCAAGCACCCCGTCCCGGTCATCTTGCTTGGACGGTTGGCTGTCGATCAGAAAGCCATGGGTAAGGGGCTTGGGAATGCTCTGTTGTGCGATGCCTTGCGCCGCAGCTTGGATCTGTCCGAGCAACTCGGCCTGTTTGCGGTAGAAGTCTTGGCCATAGATGCCGACGCCAGGGAGTTCTACACCAAATACGGTTTTGTTCCGCTCGCCGACAATGACCTGCACCTGTTCCTCCCGATCAGGACAATCGAGGAAGGGACCACGGAGGGAAAGCCGGAGACCGGCAGGCAGCCAGGGGGAACATCGCCGAATGTACCAAACGGCCCTTAAGGGTGTCCCGGAAGCTCCTGGTACAATCGGACAGTGATTGCTCTGGTAGTTGATTTACCGGGCTGGATGGAATATCTGCCACGACGACGCTTTGCCTAGGAGCTGTGGCAGTGGCCCCGCGTGAATGAAGTGGTCTGGTTTAGACCCTTTATTCGTCTTTCAACCACTGCCTTGCCTCGTCGGCATTCTGTTTGCGATTACTCCTTTCACCGCCGATTTCCGCGGAGGCTAAATCGGTGACATGTGGCGGCACTTTTTCGTTAATTTTCCCGTGATATTGCGGTTTGACCGCCGCTGATTGTCACTTCGTTTTTCTGCCTGGCCCACGTTTTTCACTTGCTATTTTCGGCCTCGCCCCTTCGCCAGCTGGCTCGCTCAGCACATTTTGCCCGGCAAAAACGGCACTTGATGCGACTGGAGCCTGTTTTTCTCTTGGTCTGCAGCTGCAGTTTAGGCATACCATAGAGACATGGTCGGAACCTAAATTATGTGACAATTCTGGAGGTCGCACCATGGACGATTCCCGCTGCCAGGACTTCTTCCTCCAACCAACCCAGCGGTTGCACCGACGCTATGAAGCTCTCCGTGCTTTCTTCGTGGAACGCCGCCCTTTGCGCGAGGTCGCCGATCGCCTCGGCTACGGCTATGGCACCCTTCGCAACCTGATCGCCGACTTCCGAAAGCAATGCCGTGACGATGATCTACCCCCCTTTTCGCCCAACCGCTCTATGGACGCCCTACCGGCAGCCGCCGCGAACCGGCAGCCGCCCAACCGGAACCTGCCGCCATCGCTGATTGCCGCTGGTGCGATTTGTCCCCGGGACGCCGTCTGCGTACTCGTGTCGCCGGCATCTTCTTGTTCCTGCCGTTGCTGGCCCGCCTCCGCATGGACACACTGGTCGACGAGGCCGGCTATCCTGGTTCCCGCAAGGTGCCCGCTGTTGCCGCTCTGTTGAGCCTGCTGACTTTGAAACTGCTCGACAAAGAACGCCGCAGCCACATTCGTGATTTCAACTTCGACCAGGCCCTCGGCTTGTTTGCTGGCCTGAACGTCCTGCCCAAAAAAGCTACGCCACTGACTACTCCTACCGCACCACGCGAACTCACCAGCAGCAACTCTTATCCGGTTGGATCGGCGCTCTCGCACCGCTGTTGTTCCCCGACGCCGAGGAGTTTTGCCTCGACTTCCATGCCATCCCTTACCGTGGCGATCCGGAAGCCCTGGAGAACCATTACCTGCCCATGCGCGGCAAAGCTAGCACCAGCATCCTCACATTCTTCGCCCATGAGCCAAAAAGCCGGGTTTTATGCTACGGTAACGCCAATTTGACACGCGCCGATCAGGCCGGTGAAATGATGCGCTTTGTCGAGTTCTGGCACACCGTCACCGGTCACGACCCGCACTGGCTCTACTTCGACTCCAAGCTCGTCCCCTATGCCGAGCTGGCACGTGTCAACGAGCGTGGCATCTCGTTCGTTACCATTCGTCGTCGGGCGCGGCGCTGATGCGGCGCCTGCAGACGTTGCCTGGCATCGCCTGGCAACGGGCCGTCATCGATGTCCCCAAACGCCGCCACAAGAACATCCGCTACGTCGACGAAAGAACCCACCTGCGCGACTACCCTGCACCCATCCGCCAACTGGCCGTCACCGGCCTGGGCCGCGAGGATCCGACACTGTTTTTATCCAACAACCTTACGGCCAGCGGCCGCGAGGTGATCACCCGTTACACTGGGCGCAACGGTGTCGAAGACAGTTTGGGTATCAGCGTCAATTTCTTTCATCTCGATTGCTTGGCGAGCGAAGTGCGCCTCAATGTGGACCTGGATGTCGCCCTGACCGTTATCGCCAACGGTTGTTATCGCTGGCTAGCCAGCCGCTTGCGCGGTTTCGACAAGGCCAAACCGAAACAATTGTACCGCCGCTTCGTGGAAACGGGAGGCGAGGTTGTCATCGAGGCCAACCGCATTGTCGTGCAGTTCGACAAACGGTCGCACAACCCGATCTTGCGTGAAGCGCTCCTCGACCACGAGTGTCCGCCCATCACTTGGTTGGGCGGCTTGCCGATTGCCTTCGAATATCCCTAAAACGGACCTGCCAGGTCGAAAATTGTCACCGACTTTCCTTCCGCGGAAATCGGCGTTCAAAAGTGAGATCCCTCAAACCGCAGAGGCGGGAGTGAAGTGGTCGTGTTTACACTGGGTCGTCTTCTTCCGCCTCGCCGGGGCGACCATTTGACAGCCCCAGGTCCCGGAGCTTCAGGCGCAAGGTTTGCCGGGCAATCCCCAGCAAAAGAGCGGCCTGCTGGAGATTGCCGCGCGTGTGCTCCAGAACGCGCGGCAGCAGCAGCCGGTCCACCTGGCGGTGCGTCTCGGCGTACAGGTCACGCACGTCGGACCCGACTCGTTGCCGGATGACGAACGTGTCGACGCCCGGCTCTGCCGACGCCGGCCCCGGCGCGGCTACTTCGGCAGCCCCTCCCAGAGATTCAGGCAGGAATTCCGGGAGCAGGACGGCGCCGCGGGCCTGGAGCAATGCCTGCTTGAGGACGCTCTTCAATTCCCGGATGCTTCCTGGCCAGGGGTAGCCGCGCAGCGCGTCATTGCCTCCGGGGCCACCTGGCGAACCTCGCGCCCAACTCTCGGCAGAATCGCCGCAGGTAGTGCCGCGTCAGCATCGGCAAATCCTCTCCCCGCTCGCGCAGGGGGGCAAATGGATGGTTAAGACGCCAAGTCGGTAGAACAGGTCGGGCCGGAACTTGCCTTCCGCGGACCAGGTCTTCAGGTCACGGTGCGTGGCCGCGATCAGACGGACCTCGTGACAAACACGACCGGAATGCGGGCGTCCAGGGCGCGGATTCTGGTTCAGGACTTCCAGGCCCGACTGGTCAGGCAGGCGCAGGTCCGGGAGAATGACATCCGGGGGCGCGGCGGCGACGCACTGGAGGCCCTCGCTACCCGTGCAGGCGATCCAAACCTGCTCGCGAAAATGTGCCAGTCCCGCCGGGAGCGAGTCCCGGAACACCTGGCGGCAATCCGAACCGCTCTGGGCGACTATGATTCCCCGCAATTGCGCGAAGCCGCACATAAATGCTGCGGTCTGCTCTCTGAATTCTCGAGTGTTGCCGGCGACCTCGCGGGCGACCTGGAGGATTCTTGCGGCCGGCGCACAACTCGAAAACGCGCCAAAAATCCTCGAGAAACTCGAAGAGATCGCAGGGGAACTCATCGGGCAAACTAAAGTTTTGTCGATCGAGTCACTACGAAAACAAGGCTGAACACAGCGAATAAACAGCCCAACTCCATTCCCGCTTGCGTATCAGGGAATCGTCTACCGAAGTCCTCCACTCCGGCAGCTGCCACGTTCAATCAATCTCCTCATAGCCATGGCCGTCCAAACCATCAAGCCCCGACATCAACGGGCCGTGTTTCACCGATTGCCGCAGGTAGGCCAAGTAATCCTCAGATATCCAATCCAAATAGTAGGCAGGAGGCAGTGGGCAGTGGGCGGTGAATGCCGCATCCTCCGCATCGTCGGGAGCGGGTAATGAACAGCAGGCAGAGCATTGCATGTCCTCCACAAAATCGGCGGTGGGCAGGAAATAGTTGGCAAGGGGCAATGCGGAGTGCGTAACGAATTGGACATCCGCGGTGACCTTGTCATGGACCATGGGGGTGTCAGCCGCCGCCAATTGCTCAGTGCCCACTGCCCATTGCCCACTTGTTTCCGCCGATTGCCCACTATTGAAATGCAGGACAAACGCCCCCTGGCTGTCCGCCACCGTGGTCGTGAACACCCGTTGGCCCGTCGGATCCACTTGATTCACCAACCAAATCGCTGGCCCCGCATTACCGCCCGCTGGCCACTGCCCACTGCTCACTGCTATGGTCACCAAACTGCCGCCGGCCGTCGTCCGGATAGGCGTGTTGCTGAAAATGTCGATGCCGATTTCGCCCGTTTGCGGGTTCACCATGGTCGTCAACTGCCAACCCACGGTCAACGAACCCAACTGTACGTCGGCGGCTGACACGCTGATAACTTGCGGATTGTAATCCAGTGCCAACATCACTTCCACCGCGCCCGTACTGCCGAAAGGATGGGCCGTGTCAATGTCCACCGGCACAATGACCGTGGCGCCAGGAGCCGCCGGCAAATCGGTGGGCACGCTCAGGGTTGGATCGGGGCCGGTTGCCGCGATGGTCACGCCCGTGGGGATTGGCGGGATTTGCAAGGTCGTGATGCCTGCCAGGTACGATTTCACCAGCGTCACGGCGGCGCTGTCCGTCAGGCCATCGCTGCTCAAATCGCCGATGATCGCCGGGTCGAGCAGCGGGTAAGCGGCAAAGCCGGTGTCAAGCTGGACGGCAACGCGAGCGATGAGGGCGGCATCGATCGAGGCCAAGGCGCCCGTGCCGGCGGCGTCGCCGAGATAGGCCACAATCTGGACGGCGTCATCCCCCGTGACCGGGATGGCGCCGCCGTTGAGCTGCTCGCTGGCGAAGTGCAGCAATGCCTTGGACTTGTAGGAAGCCGCGCTCGAGATGGGAACGAAAGCCCGCAAAGTCCCCAGGCGGATAACGGTTGACGGCAGCGGCGTCGGACAGGAGAAGTCGATAATGGCATTGCCCGGCGTCGAAGCTGGATCGAGCGTTAAAGATGCACCTGTCAGGCCGGCGTTGATCGTGGCGCCGGTGATGGTTAGCAGCGCGGAGTTGTATTGCAGGACGAACTCTCCGGAAGTCACACCGTTGCCGTTGCTGAGATTGAGCGGAATACCCGCGGCGTCGCCGGTTGCGGTGTTGGGCAAATCGACCGCGTTGCCGGGTCCCCGTGCGAAAGCCGGCACGCCGACCACCACCGGAGGCGCGGCGACGACGAAAGTGGCCACATAGTTGTCGCCAACCGTGCCGTTGCTGCCGGCGAGCAAGTTGCCGAGACTGTCGACGAAGCCGTTGCTGGCACTGCGCAAGGTGAGAGTGTAGGTTCCCACGGCCAGCACCCCGGTGCTGGGATTGAAGTCACTGCCGATGAAATCGCTGGTTTTGACGAAGGTAATGGTGGTGTCGGTGGGGTCAATGAGCAGCGATCCCCTGACCGCCTCCGTGGACGGAGCAGGCCCCACCAGAGTGACGTCTGGCGGGCCAAAGTTGGCGGTCGAGGCGTCGTAGAGGTTTAGGGTGGGATTGAAGGGCTCGTTGAAAACGGCGACAAAACCACTGGGGGTAACAGTCAAGCTTGTGACCGCCAGACCGACGGCGGAGATCGTGGTTGTGCCGGTGATGCCGGTGGTCGTGTCGGTGGCCGTCAGGGTTTGACTGCCGGCCGTCGCCAAGGCGGCGCTGAAAGTGCCAAGGCCGGCTGTCACGGTGGCAGTGGCTGGCAGGGTGGCGGCGCTAGCGCTGCTGGTGACGAGGACTGTGCCGGAATAGCTGGGGGCCTTGTTGCCAAATTGGTCCTGAGCGGTCACGGTGACGCTAAAGGTGTTTCCAGTGATGGCAGTGGTGGGAGCCGATACGCTGAAATGGTTGGCGGCCCCGGCGCTGACAGCGATTTGGCCACTTGTCCCCGTAATGGCACTATTTGACGTGCCGGCAGCGGTAATAGTCTGGTTGCCGCTGGTTCTCAGGACCACGGCAAAAATGCCGGCGCCGCCAGTGAGTATAGCATCGGGCGATAGCGTCGCTTGACCATCGGTGCTGGTGAGGTGAACCGTGCCGCTGTAACTTGTCGCGGTTTGGCCACTGGAGTCCTGAGCCGTCACCGTGAGGAGGACGATATTGCCCGCGGTGGTGCTGCTCGGAGCGCTAATCACGAAGCGGGTCGCGGGAGCGCTGACGGTGATGGCGGTTGTTCTGCCGTAAACGGTAATTACCGCCGCGTCGAAAACGGAGATGGTTTGGCTGCCCAGGGTGTTCAGGGTTGCGCTGAAAGTGCCCGTGCCGCCCGTGAGCGTCGCGTTCGCCGGCAGGCCGGCACTCCTGTCGGTGCTGGTAAAGCCCAGTGTTGCGGCATAATTGGCGGGGTTGTCAAAGGGGTCTTCCGCGGTGACGGTGAAGGTGAACGGTGCTGCCTGGGCAACGTTGCTGGGAGCGCTGATGGCAAAGTGGTTCGCCGCCGCCGGACTGACCGTGATGCTAGCGCCGGTGCCAATCAGCGTGCCGGTCACGGTGTCGGTGGCGGTGATCGTTTGCGTCCCAGCCGTGGTCAGGGTGACACTGAAAACGCCGACGCCGGCCGTCAGCGTGGCATTAGCAGGTAACAACGCATTGCTGTCGCTGCTGGTCAATTGAACGGTGCCGGTGTATCCGGTGGCCGTGTTGCCGTTGTAGTCTTGCGCCGTCACCGTCACGCTGAGGCTGCTGCCCGCGGTGTCTGCCGTCGCGGCGTTCACGACAAAATCGGCAGCGGTCCCTGGATTGTTCGCGAGCGTGATAAGCCCGGAGTTAAAGATGGGTTTGAGGAGATTGCCGTTGCCAAGGCTTATAGGGGTCTGCGTGGCGAAGCTGCCGGATTGCGAGGCAGAGGTCAGGATCTGGAATGTGTCGCCGATGTTGGGAGTGTAGCCGTTGGTCACAGTCACGTTGAGCGTTCCATCCAGCGCGGCGCTGCCCGAAATCGCGAGTTGGCTGAATACATTCGGCCCGCCGAGAACAATGTCGAGGACCCCAGACGAGTCCTGCGTAAAATTGCCCTGCACTGTCAGAGGGCCGGGAGGGTCCCCTGGGTAGACGGTGGCCGCATTGATCACATTGGCCTGGACCGTGCCGGTGCCGTTCAAGATGCCGCCATCCAGGTTCATGTTGGCGGCGCTGAGCGTTCCATCCACGGTGGTCGTGCCGCCCGATTGGGTTTCATCCGCGTTCCCCGTGCTCAAGCTGCCCCCACCGCTGACAATCACGGAGCCGGCGTTGGACAAACCGGACAGGCCGTCGACGGTTAGCATGCCTCCGCTCGTGGCTTCCTCAATGGCGCCCTCATTGTCGATGGCCGCGTTTGGTGAGTCAATAGTGCTGATCAGCCCGCCTTGAATCGTTAGGCCAGGTCCGAAGGTCATCGGCGCGCTGCTCACATTTTCCAGCGTGTCGCCCGAGTTATCCTGCCCGAATTGGAGGACGCCTGAGCCGCCGATGGTTTCCGGGTTTGTGTCCGAGGAGCCGTTGCCAACGTAGAGAGTGGCATTGTTGGTGGTGCCGGCCGCTCCGCCCAGATCGATCGTCCCGTCGAGAGTAAGGCTGTCGATGACGCGAGCCGTGGCATCCGAAAACTGGGTCATGTCCAGGGTGCCGCCGAGCTGCACGCCGTCGAGTGTTCCACCCACCGGCGTGGCCACCAGATCGTCGCCGCCGGCGGTCGTTACGTCACCTTGATAAACCCGCCCCCCCGAAATGATAAACGCACCAGTCAAGCCACCGATGGCCAGGACGCCGCCGCTGACGAGGTTGTCCGCCGTGCTGTTGTCGAGTGTGCCCGTCAAGTTGACGGTTTCATTGGCCAGGCCCTGGCTGCCAGGCTGCTGGTCGGCAACGATCCCGTCGAAGGTATCCGTGGTGAAGACGCCGCCCAGGTTGACGATGCAGCCGCCCGAGAACACGATCGTTCCCGGACTGCTCCAGGAGTAGCCGGGAGCCGAGCCTGCTGTTGGCGAAATGTTGACCGGGTTCCCCAGGCTCACCGTCGAAGCGTTCGCCGCGATGGCGCCGTGGTTCGCCCAGCTGCCAAACAGGTTGAGCGTCGCGTCGGTCACGGTGATCGTGCCCGCGCCGCTGTTGTTCCATGCCGTGCCCTGCAGCGTGGCACTGGCGCCGCTGCTGACAGCGATGCTGCCGGCGTTTAGTGCGAATACCGACGTGCTGAAGGCATAGCCCTCGGCCAGCAGCAAGTTGCCGTTGGAGGTGTTCGTCGCGAGGTCGGCCAGCGCCGGGGTGTATCCATAGTCGCTGTAAATCTGCGAGGCCGCCCCGCTGAGGCTGATCGTGGCGGCGTTCGTGGTGATCACGTCACCCATCAGCCTGATGTCGCCGCCGCCTGAGACCTCCCAGGTACCGCCGGTCAATGTCCCGCCGGAGTAGTTGGTGAAGGGGTCGTCTTGTGCGTAGAGAATGCTTCCGCTTTTGTTGTCCTCGATCGTGCCCTGGTTAACGAATTGTCCAGGGCTGCCGTAAATCTCGTTCAAGGATGCTTCACCGGAGATCGTGATGGTTGGGTCAATCGTGATGTTCCCCGCCGTGGTTTGCAGGATGTCATTGGTTGTCACCATTTCGGAGTAGTTACCGCTCAGGTGGATGGTGGCGCCATTGACAAGAGGTCCGACACTTCAGCGCCTGGGCGATGCTGGCGTCGAAATTGAGACTCGCGTACTCACCAGAGACATTCAGGTTGGTGTCAAGTGTCAACCCGTCGGCCACGGTAACGGTCGCGGCAAGCGCCGACATGTCCAGAGTGCCGTCCAGGGTCACTCCGTACAGCACGCCGCCGCCGACGTCCACTTCGTCCTGGTAGGCGCCATACTGGATTCCGCCCGCGGTGGCGATCAGCGAGGCCGCGGGTGCATCAATGGTGCCTTTATCGATTCTGCCCCCGTCCAGGTACCAGCTGCCGGTACTGCTGGTAACGCCCGGAGTCAGCGTGAGCACGCCGCCGGTCGCGGGGTTGTCCGCCGGGCTGTTGTCCAGTGTGCCGATGAGGAACACGGTGTTTTGATCCAGGTCGAGCGTGGCAAGGTTCTTCGCGCTGGGGTCGAGGCTCGTCCAACCGCCCAGAAACACATTGGCATTGTTGGTCGTGATGGTGCTGTTATTTACCCAGGCGTCGTTGGTGCCAAACCAGTCGTAACCATAGGTTGAGCTAGCGAATTGCCAGGAGTCCCAGTTGTCGCCCAGATAAATGCTCGTGCCGTTGGCGGCAATAACGGCGCCTTTGCTGGTCCAGGCGGCGCCCATCTCGATAGTCCCACTGGTCACCTGGATAATGCCGGTCGTGTCGTTGGTCCAGCTAACCAGAGTGACATACGGATTGTAAGAGGGCAGGAACGGATTATATTCGTCGAAATTGATGTCCAAAATGCCGCCAGCGGTCTCCTCGATGGTGCCCTGGTTATCGATAGGTCCGTTGATGGAGCCAGTATCGCCGGATTGGGGGCCGACAATGGTCATCCCCGCTCCAATCGTGAGCGGGAAGCTCGAAGGGAAATAACCCTGCTGCACGGACGTTGAGCTGTAGTAAGAGCTGTTCGCGACGTCGATGGTTCCGCCGGTCCCGAAGACAATGGACCCGCTGCCCGAGAGGGTCTGCCCAAACGGCCCAAGATTGGCGGAGTTGACGAAATAAATGGTGCTGCCGAAGTCAATTTGGAGGGTGGAATTGAGGACCAGGTTGTTGATAATTGTCAGGGCACTGGAGTTGGACTGCGCCGCACCGAACACGGTCATGTTGAGCGTGCCGTCGAGGGTTACGCCGTCGAGGATGCCGCTGTTGTCGCCATTCACGCCATTGTAAGGAGTGGTCAACCCGATGGCGTTGAGGACGGCGCCGCCGGTAGTGGTGATCGTTCCCTCGTAGATACGGCCGCCGTTCAGGTTCCATGTGCCGGTGCTGCTGGTGACGCCCGGCGTCAAGGCCAGGACGCCGCCGGTGTTGGGATTGTCTCTGGGGCTGTCGTCCAGGGTGCCGTTCAGGAAGACCGCGTTCTGGCTCAGGTCGAGCGTGGCGACATTGTGTGCGCTCGGATCCATGCTCAGCCAACCGCCCAGGTAAACGTTGGCGTTGTTGGTCGTGACGGTGCCGTAGTTCACCCAGGCGTCGCTGGTGATAGTGCCGTTGTCCACAAAAGAGCTGTAGGCATCGTCGACATCGTAAGGGCCGGAGTTTAGGTCATCACCCAACACAATCCTTGTGAAATTGCTGAGGCTTGCGGGGCTGGTGCCGGGTTGGGTCAAGTTGCTATCGGCCGTGATGGTGCCGTAGTTGGCCCAGGCGCCGCCCAACTCGAGCAGTCCGTCGGCAACAACGTGGATGATGCCTGTGCTGTCATTGCTCCACCTCACCAGCCCGGAGGTTGTGTATTGGTCGAAGTTGATAGCCAAAACACCGCCGGCGGTCTCCTCCTGGATGACGCCCTGGTTGTCGATGGGTCCGTCGATGGTGTTGCTTTGAATGTTGTAGGAAATAGTTGGTTCGAAGGAGATGGTGATGCCGGATGCAAAGGTCACCGTCTGGCTGCTCTCGTTGTCCACACTGGCGCCATAGCCGCTCAGGTGGATGGTGGCGCCGCTGGCGAGTGTCCCCACGCTGACCGTCTGGGGATTCGTGTCGTCGAAATACAAATAGGTGTTGGGACCGGAGAAGTAGACGTCGGCATTCAGAGTCAGCCCGCCCAGGATGGTGACGGCCGCGCCGCCTCCGGAAACGTTAAGGACGCTGTTGAGCGTGCCGCCGACGATCGTGATGGTTGCCGAGCCTTGCGACATGTCCAGCGTGCCGTTGATGGTCACCCCGTCCAGCATGCCGCCTGGGTAGATGGCTATCAGATCGTCACTGCCGATGGTGGTTACCTGACCCTGGTAGATTTCGCCGTCGTAAAGGTAAAGCGGGCCGGTCGCGGCATAAGGGCCAATGTACCCTGGGTGTTGGGGTTGTCCGCCGCGCTGTTGTCCATCGTTCCCGTCAGATAAACCGTATCATTGGCCAGGCCCACCATCACGCCGCGATCCGCGAAGTTGCCCACGTATTCGTCGGTGGTGAAAACGCCGCCCAGATTGACGGTTGCGCCGGCCGCGATGGTGATGGTGCCCTGATTCGTCCAGACGTAACTGGCGGCGGCCGCCGACGTCGGGTCGATGGCGATGTCTGAGCCGAGGCTGACCGTCGAGGCGGAGTCGGCGCTGATGGTGCCATTGTTCGTCCAGTTGCCGTAAAGGTTCAGTGTCGCGCCGGTGGCCGTGATTGTGCCGTCGTTCACCCAGCTGGCGGCATTGATGGTAAGCTGGCCGCCGTTCTCTTCGATGGTGCCCTGGTTGATGAATGGTCCGAAGAAGGACCCTGGAGGGTAAGAGGCGCGATCGATCCCGTCGATCAATCTGCTGCCGGAAATGGTGATTGCGGAGCCGAAGGTCACGGGCTGCTGCTCGCGTTGAAGATGTTTCCACCAAGAATGGTCGCGCCGCTGACGAGCGCTCCGACGGTCACCGTCTGAGGATTGCTGTCTTCGAAGATCAGCCGCGAATCTTGCAAATTGAGGTTGGAATCGAGCGTGAGCCCGCCCTCAATCGCGATGGAGGCGTAGTAAAAGGCGCGCCGTCAAGCGTCACGCCGTCGAGCGTCACGTCCACGGGCAAGCGCCCCGCCGTTGCCGTTGTTGAAGCTGTAGTGGCCTCCGTAGATGGCCGTGTTTTTGGCGGAGGTGATGGCCCCCTCGTAAACCAGGCCGCCGAAAAACGTGAGTCCATTTGGCAATAAGTCCACGTCGAAGGTGCCGCCGCTGACCCGATTGTCGCCAGGGCTGTTATCGAGCGAGCCAGTGAACAGGATGTAGGCGTTGCCGAAATCGGGCAGGAGGCTGTCGAAGGCATCGGTGGTCAAGATGCCTCCCACTTCTACCGTGGCGCTTGAGCTGATAGAAAATGTGCCCTTGTTGGTCCAGTAATAGTCGGGGGCGGAGGGGTCGGTGGGCGCCAGACTTATTTGGCTGCCCAGGCCCAAGGTGGAGCCGGCATTCGCGATGATGGTTCCATTGTTGGTCCACTGGCCAGTCAAATTCACCGCCGCATACGGCGCCACATCCACCGTCCCGTTTATCACGCAGTCGTCCAGCGTGCCTGGGTAGTAGTAGTAGGAAACAGCGTTGATCTGGGTGTCTCCCGTAACAGATGCGCTACGGAGGATGCTGTCGCCCACCACGACGCTGTCGCCGGGCTGATCGACCTGAAACATTCCAGCCGATCCGCTGCCGGAGAGATCGAGCGTGCCCGCCTCGAGGTTGAGAGTCACATTCTGACCCGTGACCTTGAGGCTGCCGATGGTATCGTTGCCGGAATGGTCGATGGTCTGCCCGCTCAAATCAATCACCACGTTGTCCTGAGCGTTGGGAAGAAGCCGCCCGGCGACGTTGCTGACCGCCGGATCCACGGACGACCAGTTGCCGGGATCGCCCCAGTCGTTGTCGCCGGCGTCGCCCGTCCAATAAATAGTTGACATGGAGGGCGCGATTGGGGTGACCACGAGAATCAGGCCACTGTAGGCACCGACATCCGGCGTGAAGGAGTCGCCATTGCCGATGTTCAAGCCATTGATCTGGGGAAAGCTATAAATCGATCCGCTCACGATCAAAAACGAGTCGCCGACGGTGGGGATGAAACCGTTGACCAGCGACACATCCACTGCCCCGCCCTGCGGCGGCGTCTCCCGCAAGTTGGCTGAACTGATTCGTGCCGGCGATGTTGATGTCGAGAATTCCCGTGGCGGTCTGAGTTAAACTCTGGGGGATTGTCAAGGTCCCCGGAGCGTTCACGCCGTCGCCGGGGTAGATTGTCGCGGCATTGACGACGTTGGCCGCAATGGTGCCGATGCCGTTCAGCGAACCGCCGTTGAGATAGAGATAGGCGGCGTTGAGCGTGCCATCCACGGTCGTCGTGCCGCCGGTTTGGGTAACGTCCCCGCTCGATCCTGAGGAAAAACCGTCCTGAATGCCGGCCAGCATGGTTAACGTGGCGCCGGCGCCGATGGTCACGGCGCCGGCGTTGGTGAAGCCGCTCGGCGCGGCGACTACCAATGTGCCGCCGCTGGTGTTCTCCTCGATCGTGCCCTGGTTGACGATGCTAGTGTAAGAATCGATGTAGCTGTCCAGGCCAGCCTGAACGGTGATACCTGGCCCGAAGGTGAGCGGGGCGTCGCTGAGGTCCAGCAAATTGTCATAGTTTTGCCCGAACTGGATGGTGCCCGTGCCGGCGATCGTTTGGGCGACGTTGTCGTTGTCGCCGCCGAATGAGAGATAGGCGGGATAAGACGCCCCGCCCAGTTCGATCAGTCCGTTGAGCACGAAGCCGTCGACCACATTGACGGTGGCGCCGTAGGACTGCGTCATGTCCAGCGTGCCGTCGAGCGTCACGCCGTCCAACGTGCCGCCTCCTCCCGTGGCCACCAGGTCGTTGGCGCCGGTGGTCGTGATGGTGCCCTGGTAAATGGTGCCGCCGTTCAGAGTCATGTAGCCCGTCGAGGCATTGAGCGCCAGGATCCCGCCGCTCTTGGGATTGTCCGCCGGACTGTTGTCGAGCACCCCGGTCAAGGTGACATCGGGCCCGATCAGGCCGGCGGTCAAAAGGCTGTCAAAGTCGTCCGTGGTGACCACTCCGCCCAGGTTCACCGTGGAGCCAATGCCGATCGATAACGTGCCCTGATTGCTCCAATGATAATTGGGGGCGGAAGGATCGCTGGGGCCGACCTGGATTTGGGTGCCCAGGCTCACCGTCGAGGGGTCCACGTTGATATTCCCTTGATTAATCCAGCTGCCTAACAGGTTCAAGGTCGCGTCCGTGGCGGTGATTTGGCCGGTGCTGCTGTTGGTCCATCCAAAGCCCTCCAGCGTGGCCGTGGCGCCATTGCTGACTGCAATAGTGCCATCGTTGACCCAGCCAGCAAAGTTGATCGTCAGTTGGCCGCCTTTGGTGTTTTGCTCGATGGTGCCCTGGTTGTCGATGGGCCCGGATCCGACGTTGTAGAACAAGAGGGAGCTGTTTTGTCCACCCTGGATGGTGATCTTTGGTCCAAAAACAAGCGTGCCCGCGCTGACGTTGTAGAGGCTGTCGACATGATCGGTTTGGCCGAACCGGATCGTGCCGGTGCCCGCCACGGTCATGCCGAAAGCTTCGTTAACGTAACCGAAATAGAGGTCGCCGAAGTTGACGTTGCCGCCAAGCTCGATGGTGCCGTTGAGGGTCAAGCCGTCAATGACCTGAACGTAAGCGTCGTTGTACTGGGTCATGTCCAGAGTGCCGTCGAGTTCCACGTTATCAAGCACGCTATCCGCGGATGTGGCCGTCAGAGTAGTTCCTGAGGTGACGATGGCATTCTTGAGCTGGATTCCTTGGAGGTTGACCACGTCGCCAGTTTGATCGACCTGGAAAAAACTTGTGCCGCCGATCTTGAAGTCGAGGGGATCGCCGCCGCCCGACAGGTCGAGGGTGCCGGCGGAAAGGTTCAACGTCACGTACTGGCCGGTGACCGTCAGGTTGCTGATCAACTCGTAACTTGGCGCCGCATGGTTGATGGTCTGGTGGGAAAGGTCGATGACGACATTGTCAAAAGCGCCCGGCAAGACGGACTGCTGCACATTATTGACCAGGGGATCATCCGTGGACCAGTTGCCGGGATCATCCCAGTTGTCGTCGCCGGCATCCCCTGTCCAGTAGACGATCGGGTTGGGGGCGTTTCCATTGTTCGTGACGTTCAGCGTCAGCGCCGTAGTGCCGTAATCCGGCGAGAAGTAGTTATCGCCGCCCGCGTCGAGCCCTGTCACATTGTTGAAGTTGTCGAAGAGCTGGCCGTAGGTCATAATCTGGAAAGCGTCGAGGTTGTTGGGAATGTAGCCAGTGACGAGGGCGATATTCAGAATCCCGCTCACTGCCGCGTTGCCGGCGATCGCCAGCTTGCCGAACTGACTCAAGCCGCCGATTTCAATATCGAGAACGCCCGTCGAGGTTTGGGTAAAGTTGGTGACTGTCAGCGCGCCGGTTCCCGTGTCGACCGTACCGTCGTTGGTCAGATCGGCCTGGATGCCAAGGCTGCCGCCGCCGGGGTTAGTGATCATCCCCTGGTTGACAATGCCCGCCAGTGACTCGATGTGACTGTTCAGGCCGCCCTGGACCGTGATGCCTTGTCCGAAGGTCAGAGGTTCGTTGCTGGCATTCAGCAAGACATCGCCGGCGTTATCCTGGCCGAATTGGATGGTGCCCGTGCCGCTGATCGTCTGGGCGATGTTGTCGTTATCACTGCCGAAAGCCAGGTCGCCGGCATTGGATGTGCCCGACGCTCCTCCCAGCTCGATGGTGCCGTTGAGCGTCAACCCATTCAGCACGGTCATGACAGCGCCCGTGAATTGGGTCGCCGAGAAGCTGCCCGGGGATTGGGTCATGTCCAAAGTGCCATCCAGTGTCACCCCGTCCAGCGTGCCGCCCTGAGTCGAGGCTACCAGGTCGTCGGCGCCGGCGGTTGTGATTTCGCCCTGCAGAATGGTGCCGCCATCGAGCAGCAGCGGGCCCGTCGAGGAGTCCAACGAGAGGGTACCGCCGCTTAGCGGGTTGGCGGCCGGGCTGTTGTCCATCGTTCCCGTGAGGTTGATGGTGGCGCCCATGCCAATGCCGAGGCTGTCGAAAGTGTCGGTGGTGAAAGTCCCGCCCAGGTTGACGACAGCACCGCTGGCAATCGCAATCGTGCCCGTATTCGACCAGGCGCCCTGGAAGGTGACGGGATAGGAGCTGCTGACGTCGATGGTCCCGTCATTGGCCACGCCGTCGAAAGTGCCTCCGCCGCTGACAAGGAGGGCGCTGCCGGCAATGGTGCCCCCGTCGATGCGTCCGCCCAGCAGGGACCAGCTGCCGGTGCTGCTGCTCGCGAGCGGACTGAACGTCAATGTCTGGCCACTATTGTCCACGGTGCCGATCAGGTCGACGGTATCGGTGCCCAGGTTCAGTGTGGCGAGGCTGCCGTAGGTCAGCCAGCCGCCCAAATTGACGGTGCAGTTGGTGGTGGCGATGGTCCCGTTGTTGACCCAGGCATCGCTGGTGGCATCAGGATCATTGCTCGCCACATTCCAGTCGTCGCCCAGGATGAGAGTGCTGGAGTTGACCGTGATGGTGCCGTTGTTGACCCAGTTGCCTTCAAGGTCCAAGGCCGCGTAGCCGCCGTCATTGACTTCGATCGTGCCGTTCAGCACGCCGCCGTCGATCTCGCCCATGTTCGCCTGGGCGATGGCACTGGTTGTAGCGCCAAGCACGCTGATCGCAGTATCGCTGGTGACGTTGGCGCTGGCCAGCACGGCGCCATTCAGATAGACGTTGCCGTATTCCTGTTTGGAGAAGTCAACCGTGCCGGGAACGTCGAAAGTGCCGGGCACACCGCTGCCCGAGAGATCAAGAATGCCGCTTTCCAGGGCCAACGTGTCCTGCTTGCCCGTGACGGTCAGACTGCTGATCACGTCGTCGGTGTAGTCATTAAAGTCAATACTGACTCGGGACAGGTCGACCACGACGTTATCCAGAGGTCCGGGCATGATGTCCTGTGGCACATTGCTGACCAGGGGATCGGCCGTGGACCAATTGCCGACCTCATCCCAGTCGTAGAGGCCCAAGGCATCCAATCCAGCGTCGCCGGTCCAATAGATCGTGGTTGCGGATGTGCTCGGGCCAGGGCCCAGGCTATCGATCACGCTCTGGGCACTGGACAGGAGCAAACCCGAGCCGCCCGGGAAATCCGAAGGCGGCGCCGCATCGATGTCAGCATCGAGAGTATCCAAATCGCTGATGCCCTGGGAAACATTCCCCTGGTCTAGATCGGCGTTGACCGCATCGAGATCGTTGACGAGCGAATCGGCCTCGCCTGTGTCATTAACGTACTGCGGATAAAGGAGGTCAAAAAGGTCCGGGCCGCTGGTGGGTGGCGCGGTCGGGCCACCTGTGGACGACGGTAAAGGAGGTGGCGAGCCGTCGGCCAAAGAATCGGGAATCACGTATACCATGTACCAATACCAGACATCGCTATGGCCCAACCCCAGGGGGGTTAAATTGTAGTAATTAGCGACCGTATTCAACGGATCCACGATCGTTACCTGAGACGGAACGCCCCAAAGATTGAGATAGGCCTCCGGGGGATAGCGCCTGGATCGAAAATGGAGAAAGGGCGCTGATGGCTGTCTGCTGATAATACACATCGGCCTGGTTGACACGGGCGGCGACCGTTATCGATGGGTCGTTATAGATGTCCTGGAGGAGAAAGTTGCCTATTTCCACTGTTAAGTCAGCATCCGGCACTCCGGTGGAGATTACGCTTTGTTCTTGCGCCGTGCTAGCATTGGCAGGATGGGGATCGAGCAGCGTCAGCTCCAAATAGCCCTCCTGAAGCGCGTCTGGCGCGGACGCCAGGTGGCTGACCAGGTCCTGCATGGCCCAGCCAACCACCGAGGTCCCGCGGCTGTGGCCAATGAGCTGCAGGTCAATGACGTCATTTCCGCTTAGCATGGGCTGAAGACTGGCGGCCTGGCTGAGAACCTGTGTGTAAAGATTATTCCCGCCTATTACCGCCTGGCCGGGTTGAGGGAGGGAAGAATTCCAGTCAAACGGCTCGACAGAATCGTAGCCGATGCCTTGCAGCATCCCCACCATGTCTTGAACCCACGCGGGCTTTAGGATAATGCCGAAGCCTGGCGACACGTCCGCGATGATGAATATCCGGAAATGAGCCTGGTTCTCGTCGATGGTGTCGCTGGCAGGCAGCTCGTGCTCCGGATCGGCAACGGCGAGAACATACTTGAGCATGGGGTCGGGGGCGAGAGGCTCCACGGGGGCGGCCGCCTCGCCGGGCGCTGGGCTGGACAGGTCAATGGTGATGTTGTGAGATCCAACACTCAGGTCGGTGACTCTATAGGGCTCCCCAACGGCGACGTTTTTCGGATCAGCGCTGTTATACGTGGGCTGGTCCGAGCGAAAAATCTGAATGTCGAAAGGTTGAGTGAGGTTCGTCGCCGAGATCGAGTAATTGACGATGGCCTCTCGCGAATCGGTCGTTTGCACGGAGTCAAGGACGATGACCGCCGGCGCCAGGCGATCCTCAAGGGCCTCACAGAGCAGCGGCGGTCGGCGCTTCGACTTTCTCGCCTTGCTCGCTTTTTTTCCGGTGAGCCAATTGCCTAAGCCGAATGCCATGACGGAACACTCCTCGGAGTGCGCAGAGCCTGAGCGGGTGGGGGGAGCCGAACTTCGTTCAAGAGATTAACTGTCAAAGGCAAGAAAATGTGACCAGCCTGGAGACGGAGTGGGTCACGGCAGGTTCAGCAATGAGCGGGCTTCCGCGGAAAGCTTTTGCAGCTCGACGTTCTTCGGCTGGTATTTCTCCATCCAGGCAACGGCCCGGCCATACCAGTCCCGGGCCTCGGCTTGGTGGCCCAGCTTGCCGTGGGCAAGGGCCATAATGAACCAACCGAAGCTATCGCCGCCATGGCGCAGGGCCAGCGCTTCCTCAGCGACTTTGACGGCGTCCGCTGAGCGGTCGGCCCGGTAATAGGCCAGGGCCAGGACATTGCGGCAAAAACCGATTTGCGGCCCCAGGGCCACCGATTTTTGGCCTTCCTCGATCGCCCGGCCAGGATCGCGGAATGCCGGATCGGGACAGCCCGCCAACAACCGCGCCAGGCATTGATGCGTGTCGTGCCGGTTCGGGCCGAGCTGCACGGCCCTGGTCAATGCGTGCAAGGCTTTCTGAAATGCGCCGCGAGCCGCGTTGGGCGGGCCCTGGGCGGCCAACGCCTGTCCATAATGGTCGGCAGTCAGACCCAGGTTAAGCTGCCGATCAACGCTGTCAGGCGCTGCCGCGGCATAGTCCTCCAGGAATAACAAGGCTTTCTGGTAAAACGGCCCGGCCTCGGCCAGGCGGCCGGTGTCGCGAAAAAGGTTGGCCAGCATGGATTGGGTGGTAGCCAAGTGGGACCGATCCGCCGCCGCGTGGGTTTGATCCGCAATCGCCTCCTGGGCCTGCAGAACTTTTTGCAGCTCCGTCTCGGCCTCCGGCCGGCCTGTCCAGGCCAACAACAGCGCTAGCCAACGGTCGCCCAGGGCCTTTTCCTGCCGGTTGACTAACGAGGGGGCCGTGGCCAGGTAGTTGGTCCGCAGGTGCACGGCCTGGCGAAGGTGAACCTCGGCTTCTTCAGGCCGGCCCAGGTACCACAAAATGACCCCGAGATGGCCTTCAGCGCGGGCATGCTGCACGTTGTCCGCGCCGGGTTTTTGCATCAGCGCCAGCACCTTGCCAAACGTCTTTTCCGCGTCCAGCAGCCGGCCGCTGGTCCTTTGTAAAACGCCCACGGCATTCAAGGTTTCGATCTCCACCAGAGTCGCCTTGGTGGTTGGTTCGCCAGGGCTATTTTGGAAGGTGGCCGCGAGCCGGAGGGCTTCACTATAGTCCGCCTCGGCCTCCGCCAGGCGATCCAATGACCACAGCACGTAAGCGTGCCGAGAAATCGCGCTGGCAAGCAGCTCGCGGTAGACCGGATCGGCTGGATTGGCTTGCGCAGCTCGCGCCAAAGCACCAACGCCTGACGCGCCACCGCTCGGCCTCGTCCAGACGGCCCAGGCGCTGCAGCGACATGGCCCATTCCAGGCTGGCGTTGGCCCAGGAGCTCCGGTAGGCGCCCGAATTTGGTAAATCGCGGGCCAGCGCCTGGTAGAGGTCGAGAGCTCTGCGGATGTCTTCTTCGCCGGCGGCGGCTTGCCCCGCATTGAATTTTATAGTGCCGGCAAGGTAGAAAGCGCGGGCCGTGCAAAAACGCGCTTCCGGACCCGCGCCCTCATCCTTCAATAGCTGCTTGCACAGTTCCAGCGCATCCGCGCTGATTTTCATGCGGACTTCGTCCATGCGCGGTGCGGACGCCAGGGCGCCGTCGTTCACCTGCTTGAGCATGAGCTCGATAGCATCCAAAGCATGATGGAGGTTGGCCTCGGCCTTTAGGCGCTGCTCCTTGGCTGCTTCCAGAGCAATGTTCTTTTCATCACGCTCCTTTCGGACCTCGGCGTTGTAAAGCACCAGCCCCACGACAGACGCCGCCACCAGGACCGCCATCGACACCAATCCCCAGATCACAAACGGCCGGTGCCGCCGGGTCCATTTCCGGGCGCGGTCCAGCACGGTTGGCCGGCGGGCGTGGATCGGCTGGTCGTCGAGAAAGCGCCGCAAGTCGTCCGCCAGAGCCTGCGCCTGGCATAACGGCTTTCGGGTTCCTTGGCCATGGCCTTGAGGACAATGGTTTCCAGCTCCACGGGAACGGCGGAATTCGCCTGGCGCAGTGTCAGGGGCTCCTCGAACGCGATCTGCCTCAGCAATTCCTGGCGGTCCTTGCCGCTGAAGGCCGGCTGCAGAGTCAGCAGCTCGAAAAGCGTGGCGCCCAGGGAATAGACATCGCTGCGCTGATCGACGGCGCCGTGTCCAAGGGCTTGCTCCGGGCTCATGTAACGCATGGTGCCCAGAAGGTCGCCCGTGCGGGTGAGCCGTGCATCACCCTGGACGCTGCCAGGCCGAAATCGGCGATCCACAGGTTTCGGCGGGCGTCCAAAAGCAAATTGGCGGGCTTGATGTCGCGATGGATGATGCCCATCTGATGAGCGTATTCAAGGGCCTCGGCCGCCTGCACGGCAAGATGGGCCGCCGCCCGGATCGGTTTCTCGCCCTTGGCGGAGCGCTCGGTGGCTAATGCCGCCAGTGACTGGGTCTCGCCCTGGCCCTCAATTACGGCAGCGGCGCCTTTTTTTTGGGCGTCAATGACCGCGGCCAGGGAGTGGCCCTCGATATACTGCATGGCATAGTAGTGAACGCCGCGCTCGCAGCCCACCGCATAGACGGGCACGATGTTTTGATGGTGCAAATGGGCCGCCGCCTGGGCCTCGTTCTTGAAGCGCTGCAGTTGCCGGGTGTCCAGGGCGGAGGCGAACGGCAATACCTTGAGGGCGACGCGGCGCTGCAGCGAGATTTGCTCGGCCTCGTAAACGACGCCCATGCCGCCGCGGCCGATCTCACGCACAATGCAATAATCGCCCAGGCACCCGGTCAGGGGCGCTGCCGCCTCGCCGCCGGGCGCGGAAAAACGGACCAGCTCCAGGGCCGGCAGCACCTGGCGCAAGACGTTGGCGATCGTCGGATGGCGGCTGGCATAATCCTCGATTTGCGGCCGCTGGCCAAGGTCCAGGCGCTCCAGGAACTCATCGACCACCTGGGAAACGAGAGACTCGACCGACAGCTGTGCGGCGGAAGGGTTGTCGTTCATGGCGGCAGCTCCGTCAGGCCCGCGTCGGCCAGCAGCTTGTGCAGCCGGAGCAAGGCGCGGCCGTGGCGCTTGCGGGCGGCGGCGGGGTCGATGTCCAGGAGCCAGGCCACTTCATTGAAAGACAGTCCTTCGAAGGAGCGCATCAAAAGGACCTCGCGGTCGTGATCGGGCACCTGGGCAATCGCCTTGCGGATCTCGGCGGCCAATTCCCGGCGCGCCAAATGCTTGCTGGCCGTGGAGCTGGCCAGCAGCTTGCCCGCCAGCAGCAGCGACGACCGCTCCGACAGGGCCACTTCCCGGTCCACGGTGCGGCGGGCGGCGCGAACGTGGTAACGCCGCAGCATGACCAGGCGATCGTGGGCGATCTGCCGCAGCCACAGCCGAAAGGGCATGGGCCGCTGCTTTAGGAAGTCGTCCAGCCGGCGCGTGGCTTCGAGCTGGGCCTCCTGCACGACATCCGAGGGATCAATACGAGCCGCCATTTTGCTTTCGAGGCGGAACTCGACAAAGCGATGCAGATAATCCCGGTGCTTGCTCATGAGGCGGTCGACGGCCGAGCCCTTGCCGGCCTGGGCCTGGGCAAGCAGTTCCTGGGTTTCAACGGATTCCGGCGCGACGTCGTCCATCATTCCCCCTGGGGGATTAACTGTCAACGGCTGGCATCATGTGACATCACCCCAGGTCGTTCAGTCCATCTTATCATCACCGGGGCCGTCCAGCCAATCAAGACCCGAGGCCCACGCGGCGTGTTTGGCGGAATCCCGCGGGCAAGGGACATCATGGTCCGATGGCCATTCTGTCGGCGTATCGCCATCCGATTGAACCAGCGACGTTTGAACGTTAATGCCGGATAGCAGCTCATCGCCAAGCTCCGTACTCAGCACCGGAGCCGGCTGGCCGAAAACGGTCGGGTGGACGGCGCAGGCGATCGGCCCGATTTCGCCGAAAGCTAATTCCAAGAATTGGCCAGTGTCGTCCAAATAGTGGGCAGTGGGCAGTGGCGAGCGGGCAGCGAATTGAGTATCCGAGGCAGCTTCGTCCGGTGCCACGGAAGTGTTTGCCACGGCCAACTGCCCACGGCCCACTGCCCACTGCACGCTATTCCAGTGCAGAACAAACGCGCCCTCTCCGTCCGCCACCGTTGTCGTGAACACGCGTTGGCCAGTCGGATCAACCCGATTCACCAGGGAAACCGCTGCCCCTGCTTCACTGTCCGCAGCCCACTGCCGGCTGCCCACTGCTTGCATGTCAATCGTAACCAAACTGCCGCCCGCCCTAGTTTGAATCGGGCTAGTGCTCCAAAGGTCAATGCCGATCTCGCCGGCTTGAGCGTTCACTGCGGTCGTCAACTGCCAACCGTCGCTGGTGAGCGAACCGAAATGCACATCGGTCGGAGACACACTGAACAACAGTGGATCGAAATTCAGTGCCAAAATCACTTCAGTCGCCCCGGTGCTGCCGGCCGGCCTTGCCGTGTCGATGTCCACCGGCACCACCACCGTGCCACCCGGCAATGCTGCCACGGTGACCGGTATGCTCAGCAAAGGATCGGGGCCATAAGCGGTGATCGGCACATTCGTCGGAATCGTCGGTATCTGTGCACGCGAAGTGCCGGACAGCACCGAGTTCAGCAGCGTCACGTCCGAGGCGTCCACCAGGCCGTCATTGTTGAGGTCGGCGATGATCGCCGGGTCGGCCAACGGAAATGCCGAGAAGCCGGCAAGCGTGCCAAGCGTGGAGTTGGTGCTGATGCCGGTCGCCACCGCCGCAATATCCGACCCGTCACCCGCGCTCAGGCTGCCGTTTGCTGACCCCGACGCGTCACCGAAATAGGCCACGACTTCCACGGAGTCATCGCCCAGCGCGGCAATGGCGCCGCCGTTGAGCGTCACGCCGCTCCAGTGCAAGAGCGCCTTGGATTTGTAAAGCGATGCCGCCGAGTTCGGCACTGTCGCCACCAAACCGCCCAGGCGAACCGGCCCCGTTTGCGTCAGCGGCGTCGGGCTGGTGAAGTCCAGGATGGCGGTGCCAGCCGTGGAGGCGGCATCGATCGAAAGCGTGGCACCGGTGAGCGACGTGTTCACCAAGGCTCCGGTGATGCTCAGCAGTGCCGCGTTGTATGTCAGCGTAAAGGTGCCGCTTGTCACCGCGCTGCCGTTGCTGAGGTTGATCGGAATGCCGCCGGCCGCGCTGTTGGGCAGATTGATAGGATCGGCGCCGGCCGGCCCACGGGTGAAGGCGGGGATGCCGACCGCGACTGGCGGCGCGGCGACCACAAAGGTCGCGACATAGTTGCTGCCGGCCGGGTTGCCGTTGCCCGCGCCGTCGAGCGGATTGCCGAGACTGTCAACGAAGCCGTTAGTGGCGCTGCGGAAGGTGACGGTGTAGGTGCCGGCAGTCAGCACGCCGGTGCTGGGGTCGAAGTTTTGGCCGGTGAAATTGCTGGTTTTGACAAATGTGATCGTCTCATCCCTGGGGTCGATGATCAGCGAGCCGTGGATCGAAACCTGCGGCGCGCCTGGGCCGGTCAGCAGCACGTCGTCGACCCCGCCGCCGGCGCTGGCGTCGTAGAGATTGAGCAATGTGGGGATGAAGGGCTTGTCGAAGATGGCGACGAAACCGCTGGGCGTTGGGGTAAGACTGGTGACGGTGAGGCCGCGCGTGGCGATGGTGTTGCTGGTGCCGGTGATTGTGGCGGCATTGACGTCGGTGGCGGTGAGGGTTTGGCTTCCTAGCGAAGTGAAAGTGGCACTGAAGATTCCCACGCCGTTGGTCAAGGTGGTGTTGCCGGGCAGTGCGGCGGCCGTGTCGCTGCTGGTGAAACGGACGGTGCCCGTGTAGCCGCTGACGGTGTTATTGAAGGGATCCTTGGCGGTGACGGTGAAACTCACGGGATCGCCGGTGACGGCGAGGGCGGGGGCTGAAACCGCAAAATGAGTGGCGGCACCGGCGCTGACCGTAATCGCGGCGCTGGTGCCAGTGAGACTGCCATTGATCGCATCTGTGGCGCTCAATGTCTGGTTGCCCGCCGTGCGTAGGGCGGCAGCGAAGAAGTCAATCCCGGCCGTCAAGGTGGCATCGGCCGACAAGCTAGCCTGGACATCACTGCTGCTGATGTGCACCACGCCGGCATAACCCGCGGCGGTGTTGCCCAGGGCATCCGTGGCTGTCACTGTGTAAATAAAAATGCTGCCTGCCGTGGTGCTGCTGGGGGCGCTAATCACGAAGTGCGTGGCTGGCGCCTGACGGTGATGTCTACCGATCTGCCATAGACGGCGATGGCTGCCGCGTCGAAAACGGATATTGTTTGGCTGCCGAGGGTGTTGAGCGTAGTGCTGAATGTGCCGATGCCGCCCGTGAGCGTGGCGTTGGCCGGTAGCGATGCGCCCTGGTCGCTGCTGGTAAACCGCAGCGTAGCCGCATAATTGGCGGGGTTGTCAAAGGGGTCCTCCGCGGTGACGGTGAATGTGAACGGTGCTGCCGCTGAGACGCTGCTGGGAACACTAATGGCAAAATGATTTGCCGCCGCGGCATTGACGGTAATAATCGCGCTGGTGCCTGTCAAGGAACTGTTGACGGTGTCGGTGGCGGTGATGGTTTGCGTGCCCGCCGTGATCGGAATGACGGTGAAGACGCCGACGCCGTTTGTCAACGTGGCGTTGGCGGGTAACAGTGTATTGCCGTCGCTGCTTCTGAAATGGACGGTGCCGGTGTATGCATAAGACGTTTCGTTGAACTGGTCCTGGGCGGTGACAGTCAAAATCACGTTGCTACCGGCGGTAGCGGTGGCCGGCGCGGCGCTCACGACCAAGTGCGTCGGTGCCGCGGGGTTGGCGATGGTGTAAGTCTGTCCGGCGAAGTTGCCGTTGGCTGAATTTAGCAACACGCTTACCGTGTAACTGAGCGCATTGGCCACGACGAGGTCGGGTTTGCCGTTACCGGTCAAATCGTCTACCCCCACCGAAATAGGCTGAATACCAGTCGCAAAGGTTTGCTGCGCCTGGAAGGTCCCGTTGCCGTTGCTTAGCAACACGCTTACCGTATTGTTTCCCGCGTTGGCTATGACAATGTCGGGTTTGCCGTCACCGTTCACATCGCCAATCGCCACCGAGGCTTGCTCAAAGCCAACGGCAAAGGTCTGCTGCGCTGGAAGGACCCGTTGCCATTGCCCAGCAAGACGCTTACCGCGTTGCTGTTTTGATTGGCCACCACGATGTCGGGTTTGCCGTCACCGTTCACATCGCCAAGTGCCACCGAAATTGGGCCATTTTCCGTGGCGAATGTTTGCTGGGCCTGGAAGGTGCCGTTGCCATTGCCGAGCAGTACGCTCACCGTGGCACTATGAAAATCGGCGACGATGATGTCGGGTATGGCGTCGCCGGTGACATCTCCAATCGCCACCGAAACGGGGTAACTACCAGTGGCGAACGTTTCCTGGGCCTGGAAGGTCCCGTTACCATTGCCTAGCAGAACGCTTACCGTCTCACTTCTAAAATTGGCGACGATGATGTCGGGTTTGCCGTCGCCGGTCAAATCGCCAACCACCACCGAATTTGGATTATTGCCAGTGGCGAAGGTGAGCTGTGCCTGAAAGGTGCCGTTCCCGTTGCCCAGCAGCACGCCCACCGTGTTGCTGCCGTCATTGGCCACGACGAGGTCGGGTTTGCCGTCGCCGTTGATGTCACCAACCGCTACCGAGAATGGGTTGGTGCCGGTGGCGAAGGTTTGTTGCGCCTGGAAGCTCCCGTTGCCATTGCCCAGCAGCACGCTCACCGTGTTGCTGTCAAAATTGGCCACGACGAGGTCAGAGGTCCCATCGCCATTCACATCGCCAACTGCCACTGACGATGGAAAATCGCCAGTATCGAAATACTGCGGCACTTGGAAGGTTCCGTTGCCGTTGCCCAGCAACACGGTTACGAGGTTACTCAAGTCATTGGCCACGATGACGTCGGGTTTACTGTCGCCGTTCACATCGGCAACTGCCACGGATCTTGGGTAATGACCGGTCGCGAAGGTTTGCTGTGCCAGGAATGTCCCATTGCCGTTGCCTAACAGGACGCTCGCCGTATCGCTGCCTAGATTGGCCACGACAAGGTCGGGCTTGCCATCGCCGTTCACATCCCCAACTGCTACCGAAATTGGCTTAATACCCGTGGCGAAGGTTTGTTGCGCCTGGAAGCTCCCATTGCCGTTGCCCAGCAGCACGCCCACCGTGTTGCTGCCGTCATTGGCCACGACGAGGTCGGGTTTGCCGTCGCCGTTGATGTCACCAACCGCTACCGAGAATGGGTTGGTGCCGGTGGCGAAGGTTTGTTGCGCCTGGAAGCTCCCGTTGCCATTGCCCAGCAGCACGCTCACCGTGTTGCTGTCAAAATTGGCCACGACGAGGTCAGGTTCGCCAAAGCCGTTAACATCGCCAATCGCCACAGAAGTTGGCCCATTACCAGCGGCAAAGGTTTGCTGTGCCTGGAAAGTCCCGTTGCCGTTGCCCAGCAGCACGCTCACCGAATTACTGCCAAAATTGGCCACGACGATGTCCGCTTTGCCGTCGCCGGTCAAATCACCAACCGCTACCGAAGAAGGGCTATTACCAGCAGCGAAGGTTTGTTGCGATTGGAACGTGCCATTGCCGTTGGCTAACAGCACACTCACCGAGTTGGTTTCATTGGCCACGACGATGTCGAGTTTGCCGTTGCCGGCCACATCGGCAAGCGCCACCGAAATTGGATCACCGCTAGTGGGGAAAACTTCCTGCGCTTGGAAAGTCCCGTTACCGTTGCCCAGCAGAACACTTACTGCGTTGCTCCCAAAATCGGCCACGGCGAGGTCAGGTATGCCATCGCCGTTCAGGTCGCCAACCGCCACCGATTCGGGGTTGGTATCAGTCACGAAGATTTGCTGGGACTGAAACGAGGCCGGCGCGTTCTGCTCGCTGAGGGAATTCCCGGCATCATCGTGGATGCTGCCGTTATCCACCAAGTTCAAACCAAGTGTGCCGTTGCCCCTAATACCGCTGACGGTGACAATGTAAACTGAGCCGCTTACCGGCGTCACCTGAGCAACCGTGCCCGCCGCCGTCCCGCCTAGCGCCAGCTGGAAATCGCCAGAAGCGACGCCCGTGACCGCTTCGCTGAAGGTGACTGTGAAGTTGACGCTTGCTGCATTGGTGACCGGGCCGACCGGTGTTGTGCGGTTGATCGACACGACGTAAGGCGGTATCGTGTCGATAGCGTAAACCTGTCCCGTGAAGTTGCCGTTGCCGCTGTTCAGCAGCACGCTCACCGAAGCGCTGCGGTAATTGGCCACGGCGAGATCAGGCTTGCCGTCACCGTTCATATCACCGATCGCTACTGAAGATGGCCCGGCGTAACCGGTGGTGAAGGTCTGCTGCGTCTGAAAGGTGCCGTTGCCGTCGCCTAGCAGCGCGCTGACCGTGTTACCGCCTGCATTGGCCACGACGAGGTCGGGGTTGTCGTCGCCGTTTACATCGCCAACAACGACCGAGGTTGGGTGATCTCCAGTGGCGACGGTCTGCTGGGCCTGAAAGGTGCCGTTGCCGTTGCCCAGCAGCACGCTTACCGTGTTGCTGCCATAATTGGCGACGACGACATCGACGTTGCCGTCGCCGTTCACATCGCCAACCGCCACCGAACGTGGGTATTTACCAGTGGGGAAAGTTTGCTGCGCCTGAAAGGTCCCGTTGCCGTTGCCTAAAAGCAGGCTAACGGAGTCGTTGCCATAATTGGCCACAAGGAGGTCAGCTTTGCCGTCGCCGTTCACATCGCCGATCGTCACGGAATCTGCCTCACCCGTGGCGAAGGTCTCCTGGGCCTGAAAGGTTCCGTTGCCGTTTCCTAGCAGCACACTTACCGTGTTGCTGCCATAGTTGACCACGACAAGGTCGGCTTTGCCGTCGCCCGTTACGTCGCCAATCGACACCCCTTCTGGGTGATCACCAGTGGCGAAAGTTTGCTGGGCCTGGAAGGTGCTGTTGCCGTTGCCCAGCAGCACGCTTACCGTGTTGCTGCCACCATTGGCCACGACGAGGTCACTTATGCCGTCGCCATTCACATCGCCAACCGAAACCGACAAAGGATCATTGCCAGTGGCGAAGGTTTGCTGGGCCTGGAACGTGCCTTTGCCGTTGCTCAGCAGAATGCTTACGGTGTTGCTGGTAGAATTGGCGACGACGAGGTCGAGCACGCCATCGCTGTTCAGATATCCTGTAGCCAGTGATGTTGGCCCCTGACCAGTTGCGAAGGTTTGTGAACCATTGGCCACAAACGCGGCCGGCGCATTCGGATTCGTGAGCGGAACGCCGGCTAGGTTCAGGATGCTGCCATTGTCCGCCAAGTTCAAACCCAAGCTGCCGGTCCCCGTAATGCCGCTGAGGGTGACGGAGTAGACAGCGCCGCTAGGCGATGTGTTGACCGGCGTTACCTGCATTAGCGTCCATGCGACGGTGCCGCCGCGGACCACCTGGAAATCGGCGGGATTGACCCCTGTAACTGGTTCGTTGAACGTGACATTATAACTAACGGTGGTCGCATTGGAATCCGGGCCGATTGGCGAAGTGCGAGTGATCGATTGCACGAAAGGCGCGATGGTGGAGATGGTGTAGGCCTGGCCGGTGAAGTTGCCGTTGGCCGAATTTAGCAAAACGCTGATCGTGTTGTTGCCCGCATTTGGCGCGATGAGGTCTAGTTTGCCGTCACCGTTCACATCGGCAACCATCGCTGACTGTGGGTCATTACCAGTGGCGAATGTTTGCTGCGCCTGGAAGGTCCCGTTGCCGTTGCCCAGCAGGACGCTGGTGGTGTTACTGAGAGCGTTGGCCACAAGGAGATCCGGTTTTGCGTCGCCGTTCACATCGCCAATCACCACCGAATTTGGTCTACTGCCAGTGGCGATGGTTTGCTGCGCCTGGAAAGTTCCGTTGCCGTTGCCTAGCAGCACGCTTACCGTGTTGCTTTCACCATTAGCAACCACAAGGTCGGCTCTGCCGTCGCCGTTGACATCGCCAACTGCCACCGAGAGTGGGTCATTGGCAGTGGCGAAGGTTTGTTGCGCCTGGAAGGTCCCGTTGCCGTTGCCTAGCAATACGCTTACAGTGTTACTGTCAAGATTGGCCACGACGAGGTCAGGTTTGCCGTCACCGTTCACATCGCCAACCGCCACCGAAATTGGCTCATTACCCGCGGAAAAGGTTTGTTGGGCCTGGAAGGTCGCCGTTGCCGTTGCCCAGCAGCACGCTTACTGAGTTACCGTCAAGATTGGCGACGACCAGATCGGATTTGCCGTCGCCGGTGACATCGGCAATCGCCACCGAACGTGGCCTAGTACCAGCAGCGAAGGTTTGCTGGGCCTGGAAGGTCGCGTTGCCGTTGCCCAGCAGCACGCTTACTGTGTTACTGTAAGCATTGGCCACGACGAGGTCGGGTTTGCCGTCGCCGTTCACATCGCCAACCACCACCTGCATTGGGACATTACCAGTGGCGAGGGTTTGCTGAACCTGGAAGGTCCCGTCCCCGTTGCCCAACAGCACACTAACCGTGTTACTGTTTGGATTGGCCACAATGAGGTCAGGATTGGCGTCGCCGTTCACATCGCCAATCGCTAGCGAATCTGGGTCAACACCAGTCGCGAAGGTCTGTTGCGTTTGGAAGGCGGCCGGCGCATTTGGATTAATGAGTGGATTGGCGGTCAGGTTATAGATGGTGTCGTTATTCACCAGGTTCAAACCCAACCTGCCAACGCCCGTGATGCCTGTCACGGTGACTTTGTAGACGGCGCCGCTGACCGGTGTCACCTGGGACAACGTACCCGTGGCTGTGCCGGTCAACTCCAGTGCAAAGGCGCTAAGATTGACACCTGTGACGGCCTGGCTGAAGGTGACCGTGAAAGTGACAATGCTGCCGCTAGTGGCCGGACCTACCGGGTTGGTGCGGTTGATTGACTGGACGAAGGGCGCGATGCCTGACGACCTGAACACAGAGACCATGGCACTGTCGGCAAGGGAGGCATTACCGCTATCGCTGGCTATCAGTGTAGTCTTGCCCCCGGTAATCAGGGTCGCGCTAAAAATTCCCACGCCGCTCGCGAGTGTGGTATTGACCGGAAGCAGAGCTTGAGCGTCACTACTGGCAAAATCCACAGTGCCCGCAAAGCCAGTGGCAATGTTGCCGAATTGGTCCAGCGCCGTGACGGTGAAGTTGAATGCGGTGTTTGCGGAGACTTTGGTGGGGGCATCGACCACAAGTTGTGCAATTGACGCGGGCAGGACTGACACCAATGCGCTGCCACTCAGAGCGTTGACGGTGGTATCAAAGGCGGTGAGGGTTTGAACGCCGGATGCTGGCCAGAATCGCGCCGGAGGTGAAGACGTGGACGCCGCCGTCAGCAGGCACGAATGTGTAATCGGCTGGCACCATAGCACCGGCGCCCGAGTCGGTCGTGCTGAAATGCACTGTGCCTGTGTAACCCGCAATCACATAGTTAAAGGAATCCAAAGCTGTCAAGGTGAAGGCAAGGCCGCTGCCGGCTGTCGCGGCGGAAGGCAGGCCGCTAAAGGCCAACTTGGTGGTAGCACCGGTGGTAACGCCATAAACTTGTCCCGTGAAGTTGCCGGTGATCGAACTCAGCAAAACGCCCACTGTGTTATTGCCATTATTAGCCACGACGATGTCGGTTTTGCCGTCACCTGTCTCATCGCCTAGGGCCACTGAACTAGGGAATTTACCAGTGGGGAATACTTGCTGTGGCTGAAACGTCCCATTGCCGTTGCCCAGAAGTACGCTGACCGTGCCACCGTTGTAATTGGCCACAACAAGGCTGGGTTTGCCGTCACCGGTTATGTCTCCAACTGCCACGGAATCTGGGCCATTACCCGTGGCGAACGTCTGCTGCGTCTGGAAGGTGCCGTTGCCGTTGCCTAGTAGCACACTTACTGTATTGCTGCCAAAATTGGCCACAACGATGTCGGGTTTGCCGTCGCCGTTCACATCAGTAACTGCAATCGACCATGGAATACTACCAGCTGCCAAACTTTGCTGGGCCTGGAATGTGCCGTTGCCATTGCCCAGCAGCACGCTAACCGTGTCAGCTTGATTGGCATTGGCAACGATGATGTCGGGTTTGTCGTCGCCGTTCACATCAGCTATCGACACCGAACTTGGGAAATTACCGGCGGGATAGTTGTCCCGCGCCTGGAAAGCGCCGTTGCCAACACCCACCAGGATGCAAACCGTGTTACTAAATTCGCTGGCCACGACGAGATCGGGTTTGCGATCTCCGTTCACATCGCCAATCGCTACCGAGGTTGGAAAATTGCTAGTTCCGAAAGTCTGCTGCGTTTGGAAGGTGCCATTGCCGTTGCCCAGCAAAACGCTAACCGTGCCGGCTTGAGCATCATTGGCGACGATGAGGTCGGGTATGCCGTCGCCGTTTACGTCGCCTATCGCCACCGCAGCCGGGTTCGGCCCGGTGGCATAAGTCTGAGGCATTTGGAAGGTGCCATTACCATTGCCCAGCAGCACACTCACCGTGTCGATGACATCATAGGCAATGACGACATCGGGTATACCGTCGCCGTTCAGGTCCCCCAAGTCCACCGGGTTTGGCACAGAAACTGTGGCGAAGGTTTGTTCCTGCTGGAAGGCTGCCGACGCATTTTGTTGTGTGAGTGAATCGCCGGCCAGATTGCGGATGGTTCCGTTATCCACTAGATTCAGCCCCACCGCGCCATTTCCCGACAAGCCGCTGACCGTGACCGTGTAAACCGAACCGCTCACCGGCGTCACCTGGCTCACCGTGCCCGTCGCCGTGCCTGTGAGCGCCAGCTGGAAATCGCCGGCCGCGACGCCCGTCACGGTCTCGCTAAAAGTGACCGTGTAGTTGACGCTGCTGGCGTTGGTGACCGGTCCGGCCGGGTTGGTGCGGTTGATCGACTCGACGTAGGGCAATCCACCCGAGGGCAGCGTGCGATCTTCGAGCTCCTCAAAGCTGGGAAGCACGTGCCGCGCGCCCCGAATCCGGCGGGCAGTCCGCCGCTCGAGCAGTTTGGCAAGCCAGCGACGAATGGCATATTTCATCATGGTGACCTGTAGCTCCAACTTTGGGCGATAAACGGGCCGCGCTTATCAGGATTGTGGGTTGATGCTAACATGCCAGACTGGCCAACGCAATAATTTTCTAGGCCGGCAGGAAAAGCATGGTAAAGCATGGCAAAGAGTGACAACACCGTGAGACGAAACCATTGCATTTGCTGTCCTCCGTGCTCATCCGTTGTCATCCGTGAGCAGTTTCATGTCATGGGGGTGTGCCGGGGGGTTGAGATGAGACGAAACAGAGACGGTTTGACGCTCCGCTGCGTGCAACGAATCCGTGGCAGGGCGGAGGAGCCACGGTCAGACGGTCGCGATAACGCCAAGCTGCCAAAGCATTTGTGCAATGATGGCGTGCCGGACGGAGGACCCCGCGGCTGACAAAATTCGTTCAGGGAGATGTGTGGGGGTCTGCAACGCAACGCATCGGCCGCCGGCGGCAATCCGGTTGAGCCTCGACTGGAGTTGCAGGTTGGCGGCATTGCTCCTAATGGGGGGCTTCACCGCGTCCAATGCCACAGCCGCACGGCACTGTCCCTGCCAGCCGTTACACACCGGTTCCCTTCGGGCAGCACGGCGACGCAGAGAAACCCACCAGCCAGCGCGTCCGACACCAGGAGTTGCTTGCCCGACGCCGTGTCCCAGATGCGCAGCGTCCGGTCGTTGACATCGCCGCAGCTCACGACGCGTTTGCCGTCCGACGTGAAGGCCGCGCTTTCCACGCGATTGGTGTGGCCAGCCAGCGACTTGAGACTGCTGGCCGCTGGCCGTGTCCCACAGACGCACGGATTTATCGTAGCTGGAGGTGACAATGGTTTTGCCGTCCGGGGAAAAGGCGACGCTGGTGATCTCCATTGTGTGGCCCTCGCACTCGCGGATTTGCGTGCCTGTTTCCAGGTCCCAGATTCGCAAGGTCGCCGGGCCGTTGTTCACGGCAAAATGGCCGGCGGCCACCAGCTTGCCGTCCGGCGAAACCGCCAGGCAACGGCAATTGTCGCGGACGCCCTGGAAGGTCCGCGATTCCTTGCCGGTGTCCACGTCCCAGACGCGAATCGATTGGTCCCAGGCCCCCGTGACGGCCCGCTTGCCGTCGGCCAGCAAGGCCACGCCCCAGATCGCCTTGGTGTGACCGACGAGTTCCCGCAACTGCTTGCCGGTCTGCAAGTCGAAAATGCGCGCCTTGCTATTGTCGCCGCCGACGATGAGGCGTTTGCCGTCCGGGGATATGCCGAGCGACCAGCAATAGGTGACGCCCTTGGGTTGGCCGAAAACCAGGATTTCGTTGCCGGCTTTCAGATCCCAAAGGCGCAGACCGTCGGCGCCGCACGAGACCGCCTGCTTGCCGTCGGGCGTGACCGCCACGCGCGTGACCCAGGGTTTGCCTGCCCCGCCGTGTCCCTTGAACAGGCCCACCTGCTTGAAAAGCACGCTGGTAATGCCGCGCACGAGTTGCTCGGCCCGCAGTCGCACCTCCGCGTCGGGGTCATCCTTGGCGGCTTTTTCGAGAAGTGCGAGGGCCCGGTCGCCGATTTCCGCCAGCTTTTTATCGGCCGAGTCGCGCTTGTCGAAGGAATCGTCGCCCAGTTGTTTGATGAGGGCCAGAATGGTTTTGTCGTCGACGTCTTGTTTGTCCTGGGCTGATTTTGCCGGGCCGGTCGTCTGGCCGGCAGGGGAGAAGGCGTTGGCTCCGAGCATGTGGAGACCTGCCAAAGCCGCTACGGCGAAGAGAAAAATCGCGGACGCACGGGATTGATTGGCGATCATGATTGTGCCCTTCAAAGGTGGCGAGGCCAAAGCCGAGACATCAACCGGCGGTTGAGGCGGCAGAAGTGAAAATAGGCATGAACCATTGGTAATACAAGGTCCGAAGTGGTGGAGTCCTCTGTTGCTGGCCGAGCAGGCCGGTTTGCGCTTGATGGTTCCGGGGTCTACCTGCTACCATTCGGAAAAGGAGCAAGTTATGATTGAATTCACGCAAGAACAATGGCAAGCTATTTTCCATGACCCCAAAGCGACGGTGATCGACCCCGGATCCAAGACGGCCTACGTCGTGGTGCGCGAGGACGAGTACGAAAGGCTGCGTAGAGTTAGAGATTCCGCACCCGATGCCGCCTACGTGCTGCGAATTGCGTGGATGCGCAGGATGGGGCTTGACGAGGATGAAATCGCCGAGTCGATTCAAGACGATCCGCCGTGCAACGTCGAGGAAGAAATGAAACAATTGAAGGCGCTAGATAGCCTGGACAAGACCGCATTACCTGAAGACGTTCTGCGGAAATACGCCATCAAATACTAGCGGAGATAGGCCGGTGCCTTCGCTCGTTCGAGGTCGCGTGGTTTATCCCCGGGTAGGGATTCCGGACCCACAGGGCCAGAATCCGAAGCCGGGGCGGCCCTTTGTCGTTATTTCACCTGACCCAGATATCAAAAAGGGTGAGTCGATCCGAGCCGTGGGAATCACCAGCGAATTGCAATCGTCCCCCGCGACCCATTACGTGTTATTGCCTTACGGGCCCAATGCAAAAACTGGGCTAAAGGAACAAAGCGCAGCCCTGTGCACCTGGCTAATTGAAATAAGCGCAGAAAAGCTCGAGGTGGCAAGGGGATATGTTCATCCTGACCTGGTCGATCAAATCGTCAAGAAAATCGTGCAGCTCAAGTCGAATGACGAACACGACGGTTGAAGGCTGGCCGCACGCTCAAATCACTTGGTCTAATCCATTGCGAGCCGAGTGCGCAAAACCCGGCCGCTTACGCGGCGCGGCTCGCCAGGACGAAAAATAGTTGAGCGAAAACAGCGCCCTGCTGCCAGTATATACCTGGAAACGCATTTCGAGGCACCGGGGTATACCACATGGCAACTTCGCCGCTGAGCAAGGTCGTCCAGCATCTTGGCAAAATCGCGTTTTTGCAGGAATGTCCGAACCTAACGGACGAGCAGCTCCTTGAAGCCTTTCTCGTTCAGGGTGAGAAATTCGCCTTTAGAACGCTGGTAAAGCGGCACGGGCCGATGGTCCTGAGCGTGTGCCGGCGGGTTTTGCACGATCTGCACGATGCCGAGGATGCTTTCCAGGCGACCTTTCTCGTTCTTATCCGCAAAGCTGCCTCCATCGGGAAACGCCGGTTATTGGCCAACTGGCTGTACGGCGTCGCCTATCGAACCGCCTTGCAAGCTCGCAAAGCGAATGCCCGGCGGAAGGCGAAGGAAAGGAACTTGCAAGAAATGGGCCAACACCACGTCGATCAGGACGATGCCATGCGGGAACTGCTTCCGGTTCTCGATCAGGAATTGAGCCGGCTGCCGGACATGTACCGAGTGGCGATTGTGCTGTGCGACCTGGAGGGCAATACTCGCAAAGAGGCGGCAAAGAAACTGCAAGTGCCGGAGGGGACGCTGTCAACCAGGCTGACCCGGGCGCGGCGCTGCTCGCAACACGGCTGGCGCGCCACGGCAAGACATTGGCGGGCAGCGCGGTGGCGCTGGCGGTGTCACAGGACGTGGCTTCGGCGGCGGTGCCCGGTCCACTGCTGGCGTCCACGGTCAAGGCCGCGACATTGGTTGCGGCGGGGAACAAGGTTTTGGCTGGCGCGGTCTCGGCTCAAGTCGTTGCCTTAACCGAAGGGGTTGTGAAGACGATGTTGCTAAGCAAACTGACAAAGGCATCAGCGGTTTTGTTGATCGTGGCCGCGCTTGGCAGCCTCGCCGTTGTTGGCGCCGGTTTAGCTGGTCACGGCACCTCTGGCGACCAGCCGCAAACCTCTCAGCCGGATAAAAAGCAGCCACCCGTTGGCAAGCCCGATGCTGCAGGATTCGCAAAGAAGGACGTGGCTGTCGCCATTGACGTGCTTGGTGATCCGCTGCCGACTGGTGCTCTGGCGCGATTAGGCTCGACGCGTTGGCACCATAGCCATTTCATACGATTCGCGGCGTTTTTGCCGGACGGCAAATCGGCACTGTCGGTCAGTCTGGACGAAATCATCCACATTTGGGATTGCGCGTCGGGCAAGGAGCTTCGCACGTTCGGGCCTGGCACACAGGATGCCGTCAGATACCTCACCAGGTGCTACGATGCCGCCTTGGCCCCTGACGGCAAAACCGTTGCTGTGAGCTTTGACGATTATCACGAGGACCGCGGCGCACGCCTCTGGGATACTGCAACAGGCAAGGAGCTTCCCCCGTTGGACGCAAAGAACAACCGGTCGGTGCGGCTGGTCGCATTTGCTCCTGATGGCAAGCACCTGGCAACAAGCGATTACACCACCATCCGAATTTGGGATTGGCGGGCGGGCAAAGAGGTAAACAGCTTTCGCCAAGCCCTGCAGAGCAGTTTTGATCTTGGAGCACTTGCATTTTCGCCCGACGGCAAAACACTCCTTTCAGCTGGTCATATGAACAAGGGCCTCCTTTTCCGAACCATTCAATTGTTGGACGCATCGACGGGACAGGTCAAGCACACGTTCGAAGCGAGGTCAATATCTCCAGTTACGACTCCGGCATTTTCGCCCAATGGGATGTTCCTTGCGTACAGCAGTTCCGAGAAAGCTCTGGTAATTGTCGAGGTGGCAACGGGCAGGGAGATCCTCAAAATCGACGACAATCCTGACTTTATCGATGTGGTATTTTCATGGGACAGCAAAAAACTGATGGGGCGACGAATTAGCTCTGGGATCGTTCAAGAGTGGGACGTGGCAACCGGCAAGGAAATTCGCAAGGTAGGCGCGCTGAATGACCGGCCTAGCACGAACCATGGCAGTAATCACCGCTTAGCGTTGTCACCGGATGGCAGTGCCCTGTTGGCCGTGGATGATGACCAAGCCATTCGTTTGATCGACCTGAAAACTGGCAGCGGCACTGACAGTTCGGTGTCAAGGCTCCCGTTGAAAATGGCGAGTTTCATGTCGGACGGAAAGCAAATTCTGACCCAGTCCGAAAACGTGGTGACAAGGCGCTGGGATGTTGTCTCAGGAAAGGAATTGGGCCACATTGCCGCGGCCCCATTATCCGACCTAAGCTCTGCGAGCCCGGATGGCCGCTTTTTTGCGCTGATGCAAATTGGGAAGATAGTGGATCCAAAAAAAGGATTTGATATGTGGACCGTGGTGATCGATGCCGCCACAAGCAAAGTGCTCGGGAAGGTCCCCAGTGCCACTGTAGCTTTTGCCGCCGACGGCAAAACACTCGCAGTGGGCGAATGGCAGCGCGATTGTATCTGCCTTTACGATCTGCCGGCGTTGACTCAGAGGTGTTCGGCAACCGTCAACACCGTCGACAGCCGTATGGTCGGCAAAAAGCCCGAAGGAAGCGTTAACTTCTTTTTCTCTCGCGATAGCCGGCTGTTTGCTGCCTCCTTGGACGCCAATACCATCGGCATTTGGGACACCACCAGAGGCAAAAGGATGGGGCAAATAAACGCCGGTGGTGAGTCTACTCATCACGGTGCATTTTCCCCGGATGGCCGGACTGTGGCCCTGGACAATAGCGATGGAACGGTGGGAGTTTGGGAAATCGCCAGCGGAAAACAGCGGAGCACCTTCGGCTCGCACACCGGGGTTCCAAAAGACCAAACGCCGACCAGAAGCTATGTCTATCCCTATGGACTTCGCTCTGCGACTTTAGCTTTCTCCCCCGACGGCGCTCTGCTGGCCCACGCGGGCCTCGACAAAACAGTACATGTCTGGGAGGTCGCGACGGGAAAGACGGCAGCAGACTTCCGCGGCCACACTGGCGTGGTCATCTGCCTCGCCTTTTCGCCCGACGGCAGGCGGTTGGTATCGGGCAGTGCCGACACGACGGCGCTGATCTGGGACATGACTAGCCTGAAAAAGCCCTAACAAAGAAATCAGAAGCCATGTCATTTTGCCCTTCAAAGGTCGCGGGGCCAGAGTCGAAAGGCTAGCCGGCGATTGAGGCGGTAGATTTGGAAATCGGCCCGATCCAATGTGAAGATGTCGCGGAGGCCGCGTATTTCGGCTAACTCCACGAGGGAGGCATCCGCCAAATCCATCGGCCGATCCCGGTATTTTCCCATGAGCGTTCGCATTCGAACATGATGTCCGAGGATTTCCTCGGCAATCTGGACATCCCCTTGTTCGACAAGAGCCCAAAGGACATCCTGGGCCGCCCACCCGCCGGCTTCTCCGAGCAAATACATGGCCTCGGTGAAAGCCGGCCACGTGGTCAGCATTGGGCCAGTGAGCTCCGCAAGGCAATCCACGCAAGCCTGATGGTGCTGTTCGCCCCGATCAAGAATAGCAATCAAGGGGCCGGCGTCGGTGAGGATCACTTCCGGCGTCTCCTGGCCAGCGCTTCGCGGAAGGCAGCACCCGACCTGGACGCGCGACCGCCAGAGCTATTGACGATGCCTATGACGGGTTCCAATCGCCCTGCCAGGGACCCGTCGAGCACCTCGGCGCACCGGCGTGCCAGGGCGTCGCGGATGAACTCCGATTGCGACGTTGCCATGGCCCGCGCCGCACGCTCGAGTTTGGCGGCCAAGTCGGCATCGAGGCGCACGCTTTTCATGATCGCTGCTCCTATTTGTATCACACATGGCGCTTATTGTAATACGGCATTTGAAGTTGTCAAGCATTGGCCAGTGGTCTTGTCTTGCGCGAGCCGAGCCGCGTAAGCGGCCGGTTGAAATAGCGATGCGCGTGCACAACCGGCCGCTTACGCGGCTCGGCTCGCCGAGGTGATTTCTCCTGCTTTGCCGGCACGCCATTCATCATTCATTCCCCTGCAATTCGGTAACCAGATTCGCCAGCAATTTCGGGTCGGCTTGCTCGACCAGGTGCTCGATCCGCGTCGGCGGCACGCCCAGTTTCTGCATGCAAGCGGCGGCTTGTTTCCAGGCCCGGTCGCGTTTTTTGCCTTCGGCCAGGTACAGATCGGTCACCAGCTCGGCGAGCCGCTGCAGCGACACGGTATCGGCGTTGTCGTAATAGCGTTTGATGACCTTCTGCTGATACGGAGTGAATTCGGACATGAGGACTCCTTTCAAAATAAAACCACTCGCAACTTAATGAGCAGGAGCAATAACGCGGCCAGCGCCAGGCCCATGGCGACGATAGCGACCGCCGCCAGCACCCGTGGCTGCCTCCACTGCCAGGACGGCTTGTCGGGGCCGTCGATGACGGCGGTGTCCGTCATGGTAACGCCGCTGCCGAAATCTGCCAACGTCTGCTGCTCGGCCAGGGAAATTGGCACGGCCAATGGCGGCGGACTGGAGGCCTCGGAAACAAGCGGATCGAGCGCGGCAGCAAGCTCCGCCGGCGTTTGAAACCGGTCCGCCGCCGCCTTGGCCATCATTTTCTTGAGAACGGCGGCCAAAAGCGAGGGCACATAGGGCCTGAATTGGTCCAGCGGCGGCGGTTCGTCGCTTTGATGCCGCAAGATTTTCTCTACCGCGCTGCCGCCTGGATAGGGGACCTGACCGGTCAGGGCAAAATAGAAAGTGCAGCCCAGGGCATAAATATCGCTGCGAATGTCGGCCTCGCGGCTGGCGCGGGCTTGCTCGGGCGCCATGTAGTCCGCCGTGCCGATGACCGTGCCTTCGTGGGTCAGGTTGAGCTCGGCACCGGCGGTGGCGTCCTCGGTTAGCCGGGCCAACCCAAGGTCGAGAATTTTCAGCAGGGTCGGCACGGCCCGTGCCGCCAGGCCGCCCGCGCCCAAACCGACCGTGGCGGGCTGCTCATCCAAAGCCAACATCAGGTTTCCCGGTTTGATGTCGCGGTGCACCATGCCGTGTTCGTGAATGTGCTGCAACCCCAGCGCCGCCTGGGCCAGGAACTGACAGGCAAGCTCGATCGGCAGCGGCCCCCGGCTCTTTACATATTTGGCCAGGTCGGTGCCGTGCACGTATTCCATCGCGAAATAATGCGTGTCGCCGGCGGTGTCGGCGTCGAAGGCTCGAACGACATGAGGATCGTCGAGGCACGCGGCTGCCCGCACTTCACGGAAAAACCGGCCGAGGCCATTGGGTCTGGCCAACCGGCTTGGCTTGATCACTTTCAAAGCCACCAGCATTTGCGTTTGCCGATGCCGAGCTTTGAAAACCTGCCCCATGCCGCCTTCGCCAAGACGCTCCAAAACGATGTAGGGACCAATCACCAGCATGGGGCCTTTGCCGGTGAGCAGGAAATTAGCTTGATAGGCAGTCAGCACGTCGCGCTGCAGAAGCTCGCGGCACAGGCCGCGCACATCCGAAGCATGTTTCAGGCCGAGTGCGACCACGCATTGCCCGGTGGCTTCGTCCTGGGGCCACAGGCCGACCAGCCGCATTTGCTCGATAAGTGTTTGGCTGTCCATCAATCGCCCTTTTCGGTGTTGACCTCTTTACCCAGTTTATGGCACTATGGCGTCAACGCGAAGATCAATTGCTTGCCGATTGATGCCGCCTGGCTTGCTGGGAAATGACACCGTCGTGGTATGGAGTAGAATCGATGGTAGCACTTTGGCGTCGCTGGCTCCAGCGCTTGGCAAGCTCCAACTTATGAGCGTCGGCCGCCCCTCGTCTTGATCAACGGTCTGGCCGAGCAGGCGGAGACGTGGTTTGACAATATCGTGATGTGGCGGCGCGATTTCGACGTGCACGCGCCGAACTTGATCGCCTTCGAGGGGACGGCCCTGCACCGCCGCATCGAGGAAAGGAGGCCGATCGACGTCGACTACCTGGTCGACCAGCTTCGCATCTACCTTTCAGAATTCGTGCAAACGCCGCCGTATCACCTGGTCGCCAACAGCATGGGCGGCAAGGTCGCGGTGGAGTTCGCGGTCCGCCATCCGGCACAGGTGGGCCGGCTGGTGCTTTTGTGCCCGTCGGGATTGGCCGACAAGGAAAGCCTGCCGATTATTGAAGGCGTGCGCCGCAGCGACATGGAAGCGGTGGTGCGCAGCGTCTTCCACGATCCGCGCCGCGTGCCCCGGTCGCTTGCGGAGTATTACCTGCGTCAAACCAAGAACAAGCGTTGGCGGACGGGCTTCCTGCGCACCGCCCGCGGCACGATGGACCACCGCGTCCGCAATTTGCTGCCGCGTTTGACCCAGCCGACTTTGCTGGTGGTCGGCGCCGATGACCGCATTGTCAACCCCCAGGAGGCGATCGAGGCCGCAGCCATTGTGCCGCGGGGCAAGCTCGTGGTCTTGCCGGACTGCGGACATGCGCCTCAGATTGAAGCTGCCAGGACGATCAATAGGTTGGTACGGGAGTTCTTGATCCAACCTCTGGATTCCACGGATAACCAAGAATGGCCTTTACCCAATGTCGAGGTGCCTGGGTCTTTGGCCACGGCAATTTAAGATGACAGCATCCATGATGCAGCGACTCATCGGGACCGCGATGGCCCGTCGCGCCGCCGACGCCCTGTTCGGCTGTCATGCCCGCCGCCGGGTGCGTCAACTCGACGCCCAATTGGTTGGCGACGTGCAGCACAAGGCCCTGCTGAAATTGGTGCGGCACGCCCAGCACACGCGTTTCGGCCGCGACCACGACTTCGCGCGCATTCGCACCGTCGCTGAGTTTCAGGAGCGCGTGCCGCTCAGGGATTACGACGCCTTCTGGAAGGATTACTGGCAGCCGGTCTTTCCGCAACTGGCCGACGCGACCTGGCCGGGAGCGATCCCCTATCTCGCGCTATCGTCGGGAACCACTTCGGGCAGCACAAAATACATTCCGGTGTCGCCGGCGATGCTGGCCTCCAATCGCCGCGCGGCCGTGACGAGCATGAGCTGGTTTCGAGCCGCGTTTCCGACTAAACCACTGTTCACGGGCCGCATGTTTTTTCTGGGCGGCAGCACCGACCTGCAGCAACTGTGCGCCGGCAAACCGGCATCGTCGGTGTTGGCCGGCGACCTCAGCGGCATTGCGGCCCGTGAAGTACCCAATTTGCTGCGGCCTTTCTCGTTTCCGCCGCTCGACATTGCCTTAATGCGCGATTGGGAGCGCAAGTTCGAGCAGCTCGCTTTGCAGAGCCGCCATTTGCCGATCACCGTGGTCGGCGGCGTGCCGTCATGGCTGCTGGTGCTTTTTGAGCGCATGCTGCAGTTGACGGGCCGCGCTAAGCTGATTGACGTCTGGCCGACGCTGCAAGTCATCGTCCACGGCGGCACCAGCTTCGAGCCGTATCGCTCGCTTTTCACCCGCATCGTCGGCTGTGATGACGTGCAATTCCTCGAAACCTACCCCGCTTCCGAAGGCTTCGTCGCCGCCGAGGATCCGCGCTATCGGTTGCTGCGGCTGATCCCGGATCACCAGGTCTTCTTCGAATTTGTGCCGGTGGCCGAGTTGGGCGCCAACAAGCCAACCCGGCACACCATTGCGGATGCCGTGCCGGGGCTACAGTATGCCGTGGTGCTGACGACTTGTGCCGGTCTTTGGAGCTACGTCCTGGGCGACACGGTTTGCTTTGAAAAACTCGATCCACCCTTGTTGCGGTTCACGGGCCGGACGCGTTACGGCCTGTCGGCGTTTGGCGAGCATCTCATCGGCGAAGAGATCGAGCGGGCCGTGACCGTGGCGGCGGAAGCTACCGCCGCGGCCGTGGTGGATTTCCACGTGGGACCGGTGTTTCCCGACGTGCCCGGCACCCCTGGCCGTCATCGGTACCTGGTCGAGTTCGCTCAGCCGCCGGCCGACGTGACGGCGTTTGCCCGCCATCTCGACGACACCCTCGGAAAGCTCAACGAGGACTACGCGGCCCATCGTGCCGGCGATTTGACCATGCTCATGCCTGAAGTTTGGCCCGTGCGCCGGGGCGGTTTCGCCGATTGGATGCGGGCGCACGGCAAACTCGGCGGCCAACATAAGCTGCCACGCATGGATGGCACGGGCCGGCTGACGCAGGAATTGAGCGCGATAGCGCGGCATTGAGTTTAGGTGGCATGGGACCCATTGGTCTCATGGGACCTATGCGGCTTATTTCGCTTTCAGCGCCTTCCTCGTAAATTGATCCGGCCCAAACTCAGGATTGAGCCGAATGTTGCGGAAATAGTATTCCCCAAGCATTTCGCCGTCCTTGCCCAGAACGATCGTGCCAACCTGGAATAATGTCTCGCAGTCGATGTAGACGGTGACCTCGGAAACCCCGTCGTCGCCTTCGGGCCGGGCTTTGTGATTTCGGTAAAATTCGTGGCATATGCGGTCTCCCGCTTCCGGAACCTTGCACAGACCCTTGTATTCGACCATCAACACCTTCTCCGCTGCCGCTGCTTTCCACGCTTCGAGAACTCGTTCCATGGCCTCTCTGAGCCCGAATTGGCTGAGCGGATACCTGCCGGACTTTTTGGAGTCGGCGCTGTCTGTTTCGCTTGTCACCGGTATCGGAACCGCTTTAGGTAACGCCAGGATCTTGCTCTTGCCCTGGCCGTTCTTGTTCTCGCCCTCGACATACAGCGCCTTCACCACCAGCCGTGCGCCCTCCTGCCAATCAAAAAAGGCGTGATGCGGCTCCTCGCGGTAACAGGCTTCAATGGTCTCCCAGGGATTCAAGGTGCCTACGGTGCGCCTGGCGCTTGCGGAAGTTGACCGCGTAAGCCTTCACGGTTTCTCGATAGCGCTTCAGGCAGGTTTCCAGGAAGCCGATCACGTCTTTGCCGGGATTGGGCAACCCGTTGGTCTGGCCGCCAGGGCTGCTTTTGATGTGTTCGGCTGGACGACTGGCAAAAGCCTGCTCGGCGCTGGGATAGCTCGGCGCCAACAGCAGGCAAAGTGGCAAGCATAATAAGATGCGCATCATGGTCAGATCCTCCCTGGCCGATAATTTATCAATCGGGATAGTTTACCCTCCAATTGCCGACAAAGCGAGGGGTGGCAAACCTTTCCGTTTATACCGGATGTGCTGACCTGTCGGAATGGAACCGTGCCGAGACTTTTTGCCTTCCTGCTCATCATTGTTGCTTATTGCGGTCACGCTGGTGCCGCATGCGCCCAGCCTTCGGCCCCACACAGGACATTTGACGTGGCATTTGTCACGGATGGCGCGGGAAACTACCAGATTGCCTCGAAGATGCTCCGGGCCGCTGTCACCGAGACAGGCGCGCCCTCAATGTGACCACGTTCGTTTGGTCGCACGGCTTCCGAATGATCATGCCCGACCAGATCGACGTGCAACACGCCCGCAACCAGGGCAAACTCCTGGCTGACGCCGTGATTACCTATCGGCGGCTGCATCCCGAAGCCAGGATTCACCTTTTCGCCCATAGTGCCGGCAGCATGGTAGCGCTAGCCGCCACCGAATTCTTGCCGCCAGCGACGCTGAATCGAATTGTGCTGCTTGCTCCGTCCGTCTCTACCGAATATGACATCCGGCCTGCTTTGCGGAGCGTGAAACAGACCGTTGAGGTGCATTACAGCTCCGACGATTGGTTTTTTCTGGGTTTTGGCATCCAGTTACTGGGCTGCGCTGATCGCGGCCACACGGCGGCTAGCGGCCGCGTCGGCTTCGAGCTCCGCATCGACGGCCCCGAGGACACCGCGCTGCTGCCCCGCCTGGTGCAGCATCCCTGGCAACCTTCTGATCGCCAGTTGGGCCACGACGGCGGCCACTACGGCGCCTACCAGCCGGCCTACCTCAAGGAACGCATCCTGCCGGTACTGCTGCACTGATTGACCGTTTACGATTTGGAAGTAGGTCCCGCTTGAAGTAGGTCCCGCTTGCCGAGCGGGACCTCAGTGACGGAATGTTCAGGTCCCGCTCGGCAAGCGGGACCTACTTCCAGCCTGACTGCGCCGTTTGTTCGGATTTGCGAATTGCAGACCTTCCCCCCTTCGGGCTAAGATGGATCAAAGAGGAACAAGGCCCGGCGCCGCGCCGGTTTTGCCGATCACCATTAGCAGAGACGGTTTCGTGAGCCGCCACATCGACGATGCTCTTGAAGGCTGGACGTATGAGCCAGGCCAGGTTCAGGCCCGGTTGGTGCATGGCTGCGACCAGCGCCAGGTGATTCAGATGCGCGTCGACCTGGGCGTTTTGCAGTTGGAGATGCAGGGCCGACCCGACGGCAGGCGTCCCCACGGCTTCGCCACCTATTTCGACTTTCTCAATCAGGAGGCCGTGCTCGCCAAGAAATCAGGAAAACCCTTCATGCTCAGCGACGAGCATTGCCAGGAGGCAGACCGGGAGTTTGTGCAGTTTTATCATCGCCGCATCAGCTGGCTGGCGCTCCGGCACTACGCCAAGGCGGTGGCCGACGCCGAGCACACGCTAGCGTTCATGGATTTCATCAAGGCGCATTCACCCAACGAGGATTACACGCAGGCCCACGAGCAGTACCGCGGCTTCGTCACCTTTCAGCAAACCCAGGCCGCCGCCGCGCTGGCCCTGGAGCAAAACAACGCTGAAGCCGCCATCGACACGGTCCGCGAAGGTCTTGCCAAGCTGCGGAAGTTCTTCGCGTCGTTCGACGCCGAGGACCAGATGGAGGACGACGGCATGGTCCAGCACCTCCGCAAGATCGAAAGCTCGTTGCGCGAGCAGCACGGCATCGACACGACCTTGCAGGAAAAGCTCGACAAGGCGGTGGCGAACGAGGATTACGAGGAGGCGGCGCGGCTGAGGGATGTGATGCGGAAGAAACAGATGTGAGGTGCAGGCACGATGCTGGCTCTCTTCGTCAAGCGGAGTGCGGCGAGCAGTTCCCTTTTCTGACCGATCATCCGGCAAAACTGCCTTTCTCTTTCGACAGTATAGAAGACTGGCTGCGGCGATTCACGACGGTCTGTTACACGGTCCAGAGTTCCGCGTCCGCGGGCCGTTTGCGCAGCACTGGGTCTCCTTGGCCGACCGGGGAACTTCGTGCTCACCTCGGGCTTGGTGTTTACTCGTGGGCAACCCGCACAGACGCAACCGATCACTTCAAGATCAGGCTAGCGAGAGGTCAAAACGTAATTATCGTCAGGTTCCGCATAGCAAATTGCGTGCTTCGCCGCTTTCGGTATCTCGATTTAGGGGACATTCCCAACGCTGACGTTTGGCTTTCTGCTCACAGCTTGCAGTGGAATGACAATCCGGCACGCCATGGCCTGCAGTATATTCGAAGGCCAGTTGGGTTTCGTGCCGATCCGCCCGCCATTGAACACTACTTTCACGCTTCGGTGTTTTGGTTTCTCTGGTTCTGTTAGGACAGGCAACTGTGAAGGTTACTTACAAATACAGGCTGCTGGGTAAGGCGACTTGGGGTATTGCAATCGACTTGCAAGCGAAAAATCTAGCTTTGCCTGCTGGGTTGGAGGGCGCCTATCGCATCACGCCAAACCTCAGCCTTGAAATCGACCATGACCTGCGGTTGCAGCGATCGGAAATCTTCTTTCTGAACCTTGGCCTGAGACTGGCGGCAGATCCCATCAGCCAAAGCCTGCCGAAATCCGAAGCTGTTCTCATCCGTGTGATTCGCGTTGAATACAATCCCACGGATTACCAGCCAGAAGGGCTTGTCTATGCGATTACCGGGTGGGCCGCGGAAGCCTTTGGGTTCCCCAAACTGGACACTGCCGTTCATTTCGATATGGTGAAGGGCCGGTATACGTTTCCGTTTGAGCCCTGGAGGGATGACCTGCAGTCGAGCCCTGGAGCGGACCAACCTACTCTTCGTCAAACTGCGATTGATCGAGTAAAAAATGCGCGATCTCTCCTGCGAGAGAACAGGTTTCGGCCGGCGGTTGACAATGCCGAAGCAGGCGTCTGGCTGGCCTTGAAGGCGCTGTTGCCAACATTGCACTCCGTTGGACCGCAATCAACGCTCGTAGGGGTTGTGGACCTTGATGTAGTTTTGATGCTGCTTTCCAGAGAAGATCGCACGGAGACAATGCCAACCCCAATTGGGCGTGATCTAACAAGAATTCGGACTTGGTATCCAGACCTGCGCTTGGAGGCTAATGAGAGCCGCAGGCGGGAGGTGGAAGAACTTGTTGCCTCGGCCGACAGAATCGTTGGCTGGGCCAATGCAAAGGCGCAAACATGACTCGACTTAGTGGCAACTCGGACCCGGAGGTGCAGCAAATTCTTGACGTGCTAAGGTCTTACGATGCTGCCCATCCTCAGGCACGAATCGAGGCCCACCGCCAGAACAGTGCGTCAATACGTGTTCGCATCATTGATCCTGCTTTTCGAGGCGTAGATCGAATTGACCGCGAGGAAAAAGTTTGGAAGATTCTTGGAGGCACTTCCCGAAACGGCGCAGTCCCGTATTACTCTGTTGTTGCTCCTTACGCCCGAAGAGACGCAATTCTCATTCACGAACTTCGAGTTCGACAATCCTGTCGCGTCCCGTTTGTAGAGCAGCCCCCACCACGCCACCAAGGCGGCTCTCACAGATAAACCTGCCATGCTGGCTTGATAATCAATTCAGGCACTGAAACATGCGGCGGCAAGGCGGCCACGAACAGCACCGCGGCAGCCACGTCCTCGGGCCTCAGAATACGCAGGCGATGCTCTTCCGTCAGCGGCTCGGGACGCTGATGGAGAATCGGTGTGTCCACTTCGCCGGGGCAGATGGCGCTGACGCGGATGCCGTGGTCTTTCAATTCCGCTCCCAGGCAACTGCTGAGCGCCGTCACGCCAAACTTGGCCGCGGAGTAGCCGGCGCCGCTGACCGGCCAGGCCCGCTTGCCGGCCACCGAGCTGATGTTGATGATCACGCCATCCTTGCGCTTCATCATCGCCGGCAGCACGGCCTGCACGCAGTAAAAAGTCCCGTCGAGGTTGCAGCGAATAAGCTGGTCCCAGGCCTGGGGCGTCAGCTTCTCAATGCTGCGGTCCTTGATGTTGAGCCCGGCGTTGTTGACCAGAATGTCGATTTGGCCCAGAAATTCCGTGGCACGGCGGACCAGTGTCTGAACCTGCTCAGCCTTGGAGACATCCGCGGCGAAATGCGCGAGCCTGCTGCCGGCATTCAGTGTCTTGCTGGCGGCAATCAGCTTGGCCTCATCGCGCCCCGCGATAACCACGCGGGCGCCTTCGTCGAGAAAAGACCGGGCCGTCGCCAGGCCAATGCCGCTGCCGCCGCCGGTGATAAGGGCCGTTTTGTTTGTCAATTGTGGCATGGATGGGGAATGGTTTGGGGTTAATGGTTGCTCCGCGTAAGGAACAGTGTAGCGGACTCGCCGCCAGTTGGTATCCCCCGCCCGCCAACCACTATGGTCCCCATGCCGTCCGTCTGCTATCTTCATGACTAGGATGACGTCGTAACTTGATCGAAAGGAACGCCATGAACAGTGACCTCCGCCGCCGGACCGATGAAGTGCTCAGCCGTTTGACGCAGCTCCGAGACTCTCTTTGACATCCCTACCAAATTATCCCTTCGCGCCGAACTTACCGCCAAGATGGGCCAGCCCAATTTCTGGGACAACCAGGAAAAGGCCCGTGAAACCATCGGCCAGTTGAAACCGCTCAACGGCTTGCTGCAGCCCTTCGAGGCGCTGCAAACCAGCGCGGCGGACTTGCAGGCCCTCGCCGAGCTTACCGATGAAGATGCCAGCCTTGAGCCAGAGCTGGAAAAAGAGCTAGAAACCGTCGAGAAGCGGCTCGGCGAGTTCGAGTTGCGGGCCTTGATGAGCGGAGCGCAGGACGCTTCCAATGCCTATGTCAAGATCCAGGCCGGCGCCGGCGGCACCGAAGCCTGCGACTGGGCCCAAATGCTCGTCCGCACCTATACGCGCTGGGCCGAGCGCCATGGCTACCAGGCCGATTTGATCGACGAGCTGCGCAACGACGAAGCCGGCATTCGCAACGCCACGCTGCACATTGTCGGCGAATATGCCTTCGGCTATCTGCAATGCGAAAGCGGCGTGCACCGCCTGGTGCGCATCAGCCCCTTTGACTCCAACGCCCGTCGCCAAACCTCCTTCGCCGCCGTCGACGTGACGCCGGACATCGAGGGCACCATCGAGATCGACATCAAACCCGACGACCTGGAGCGCGAGACCTTTCGCTCCGGCGGCCCCGGCGGCCAGCACCAGAACAAGACCGAAAGCGGCGTCCGCTACCGGCATGTGCCGACCGGCATCGCCGCCGAAAGCCGCAACGAACGCAGCCAGCACAAGAACGCCGCCACGGCACTGGCGCTGCTCAAATCCAAGCTTTACCGCATCGAGGAAATGAAGCAAAAGGCCGAGGTGGAAAAGCTGTACGACGAAAAAGGCGAGGTGGCCTGGGGCTATCAGATTCGCAATTACGTCATGCAGCCTTACACGCTCGTCAAGGACGTGCGCACCGGGGTGGACACCGCACAAGTGCAAAAGGTGCTCGACGGCGAACTGGACGATTTCATGCAGGCCTTTCTGCGCTACAAGGCGGAGAAAGCACGGAAAAAGAGCTAAACATGAAACATTGTCACCGTGCCGTCCTGCGCACGTCTTGAACCAACCGGCTCGCCAGGATCAAGTCGGCTTCTTGTCCGTGCCAGGTGCATTCGACTACCAAATTGCCGGCGCGGGCCAAGAGCATGCTCACGGGGATTGGCTGGACGTTGCCGATAACGATCCGTTTGTCGTTGCGAACCGCTTCGTCAAAGCCCTCCAGATGCACGCCGGTCGATTTTGAGTCAACGACTCCAACGAGGGGTCCGTCGGTGGCTGGCGCGCGTGTGTCCTGTTTGCGCTGCAGGTCGAGCGCGAAGCTGAAGTAGGCTCGCGCGCCTGGGTCGTTATCAAGGCGGATGACGGTGAGGGCGACGTGCCGGGCTGGTTGGTCGCGGTGCGTCCAAATCAGGGATTTGCCCTCGTACCAGTTCTTGCTTACACTCTCGGCTCGGTCCTTCGATGCACCCAGCATGTTAGCCACTTGACCGAGCATCGCGGGGGTCCAGGTTTGTTGCATTGGCCGCCATCCGGAGTCGGGCAGCGCGTTTTCGAGCGGCTCTAGCACCGCGGCAAGATCCGGCTGATTGGCGTTCACCGCTTTGACCCAACGAGCCGGCTGCGCCAGGACCGTCATTTGCCTCGGCAGATGAGCAAAGACCTGGTGCTCGGGATCGCGCACCGCCAATTCGTCCAGGCCCCTAAAGAACTCGCAGCCTTGGATGCAGGCCCGATAACGCGCGTGGAGTGCCATTTGGCTGACCGCCTTGAGCGACGGATCGGGGGCCTGGTCGGGTACGCGTAAATAGCGATTGGCAAGCAAGGGGAATAGCGCTTCGCTGCCGAATTTGCCCGCGACTCGCCGCGTCACGGCCTGCTCGTCCCTCGATCACGGCATGCAAAGCGTCATATTCCTCCGCATCGCGGCAGCCGGCACGCAGTTTGGCCAGCCTGCCATTGCCGATCAAGATGCCAGCGAACGACCTCGTGGACCAGATCAAGCTGAAGAAATGCATCGGAATTGGCCAGCGTCAATTCGTCATCCCAGGCGGCGATCTTTGCCAAATTCTCTGCCGCAACTACGATGACATTCGCCCCTTCGACGTATTGGGCAACGGTGGCGCTGCCGACGATCTGCCGGGCAATTTGCCGTGTCCGGGACAGCGTCTCGCCCCGCAGGTTTGGAAAGTGCCAGCGGATGTGTTCATCGACGCTGAAATCGGGCGTCGTCCGCTGCTCAGCGGCGGGGATAGATCGGAAATGAGGCGCGAAATTCAATTTGGCGCCGAGCGCTTCCTCCAGGTGCGGTTGGGCCTGTGCAAACAAAGCCGCGTAGCGATCGGCCTGGGCCGGCTCGGCAGCCAACGTGTCGGCACGGTGATGGTTGATTGGCCAGAGGCTCGCCGTCGCCAGGGCAGCGGTGACGGCCAAAGTGCAAAGGAAAAGACCCCATTTGCCCCAACGTTTCATCTTGCGTGCCTCCTCTGACTTGACGAGACGCCGTTTGCAGCGTGCAGAGGATTAGCAGATGCGGGCCGGAAGGAAAAGAGTAACATGCCGTTGTTCGGTGCTCACATGTCGATCGCGGGGGGCTGATTTTAAACAACGGTTCGCTAAAGAGCTAAAGCTACGGCGTTTTTCGATAGCGCCGTTCCAGGTCGGCCAACAGTATCGGGCGTTTCTTCTTGGAGCGTGCTTTCCTCATGATCTTGCGGCGGTTCAACGCCTGACGTTGGCACGGCGGCTGCTCGGCTGTCCGGTACGGCAGCAGGTCTTCCACGGTGAATGGCTGGGGATGCGCGGCATGGGCGTCGAGAGCGTGCACCAAGGTTGGCCCCTCTAATACGATTCGAACCCCCGCGTGGCGATGGCCGTGGATCCGCCGCTCATGACTCTTAGGCAAACGAAACCAACGCTCCAGATCGAGGTTGTCCTTGATTTCCTCGAACTTGCCGGCGCCGACGAAAAGGCCCGCGACGAAGCTGAGCATGACCTTAGCCATGTGCTGGCGAACGGGATCTTCCGTCCTCTCGAAACGCCCAGTTAGTTCCTCGAACTTCTCCTTGCGTTTCACGCAATCCACCTGGCCAGGTTCGAGGGTCGCGGCTACTTCCGCGATGTCCTTGACGTATTCTCGGATCGTCTCGTGCTCGGCCCGGACTTCGTCCAATCCTCGGTCGATGCAGTCGGCCAAGCGGCCGAGTTGCTTTTCTGCGGACCCCCTTTTTTCTCGTCCAAGTTTCGTTGGATCGATTCGCGGACCTCTACCAAGGCCTCGGCCATCCGCAAGCCGGGAGGTTGAATAGGCCCTCCCTGATCGTCATTGAGAATGCCACGCACCGCCGAGCAATAATCGAGCACCACGGCGCCAGCCGAATCTGTTTCGGCCTCGGCGTTGGCCGGTGGCGCCGGTGCAGTAGTCTCCGTCTCGGTTATTTCGAGATCGTCCGGTACGACGCTCGCCGATGCCGCGGCCTTTTGCTCTTGGAACACGGCCTGCTCGATCTTCCGCAGGCCACGTACCTTGCGCCGCATTTGAACCTTGGCGTGACTATCGGCCTCCAACACCGGCTTGGCCACATCGCGGAGGAAATGGTTGTCGCAGTAGCGATGGGGCACCTCCGGAAATTCCGCGGCAATCCCCGTCACGAAAGCGTCCTGTCGGTCCGACAACCAAAGCGCCACCGGCTTGCCCAACGAGGCGGCCCACGCCTTGGCCTTGGCGATCAGGCGGCGCACCTCGTCCGCCGTTGCCGAGATCAAGGCTTCGGCGAACCAAACGCGTTTCTGGGTCAGTTCCCTGACCACGTAAAGAGTCTCGTGTCCCTTCTCGGGTTGCAGGCCATCGATCGACAGAATCATCTCATCGACGGTTTGGTATTGCCGCCGCAGAGCCTCCGGGTCTTGCTGCCGCGCGGCGAGCATGACTTGGTAGCGTTGGACATACTTGCCGAGGGCGTCGTGGGAAAGCCGGATGTGGTAATCGTCCCGAAGATCGGCCTGGATCTGGGAAATCGACCAGTGCCGCGAGCACCTGCGATGACCGATCCAACAGAAGACATCCCACCCGATTGCCCACTTGGGGGGCGCGATCGTGATTTCGAGTTCAGGGCTTTTCGTGTGGGTATGACCTTGACAGCCGCGATCAGGGCAGTGGTTGAGTTTACAGACGAGTTCCACCGGCCCCTCCAGCGTATGAAAGCGGCGGTAGCGGTGGTCACAGACGTGCATCATGCGCCCGCAAACACGACAATTGCGGTCGATGACGTCCAGTTCCCACTGAGCAAAATCCGTATCTTGGGGCCAACTGTAAGGCATCGTGCCAACCTCCATGCAATGACCAGATCCATCTGGTGGGCGAGCATGGTAGAGTTTACAAAGCGACAACCCCATATTCTAGCCCTTTGGCGAACCGTTGATTTTAAAGCACTCCAGGCGGTGCACAGTCACCGGCCTGCGCCACCGTGCAGCTGTTCACCAAGAGCTCCAACCAGTGGAATGCCAAGCCGCTGACCGACGAGGACATTGCAACCTTCCGGCAAACGTTAGCCGAGACCGGATTGCAGTTTCCCACCGGTCACGATTCGTATCTCATCAATCTGGCGTCGCCCGACAAGGACCTTTGGCGCAAATCGCTGGAGGCTTTCGTCGTCGAGGTGCAGCGTGCCGAGGCCCTTGGTTTGGCCTACCTGGTCACGCACCCAGGCTCGCCGACCGACGCCAAGGAACAGGCCGGTCTCAAACGGATTGCCAAGGCGCTCGACGAAACACATAAACGCTGCCCTGGTTTCCAGGTCAAGGTGCTGCTGGAAACGACCGCGGGCCAGGGCAACAGCCTCGGCCATCGCTTCGAGCATCTGGCTCGTCTGCTGGAATCGGTCAAGCAACCCGAGCGGCTTGCGCCTGCCTGGACACCTGCCACGTCTTCGCGGCCGGATATGCTCTCGCGCCACGGCCCGAATACGAATTCACCATGGCGGAATTCGACCGCATCGTGGGGTTGGACCGACTGCACGTCTTCCACCTCAACGACAGCCTCAAGCCCTTTGGCAGCCGGGTGGACCGCCACGCCCACCTGGGCCGGGGTTGCCTTGGCCTGGAGCCATTTCGCCTGATCGTCAATGATCCGCGCTTTCAGGATCGGTTGATGATTTTGGAAACACCCAAGGAAGAAGGGGACAACGACGACATGGACAGCGTGAACCTGCAGGTGCTGCGCGATCTAATCGCTGCAAGCAACCAGGGCTAGTGGCAAAGTTCCTTCACGTCTTCTTTCCCGCGCAGTCGCCACGTTGTTAGGCGCATCCATTCTGGCGGCATGAGTCCGCTCGCTATTGCCGGCCCCTCGCCGCCTGGGCCAAAACCGGCGCAGGCCGAGTCCGCCCGCCGCCAAAACGACACCGATCCAGGCCGCCAGGCTCAGATTATCGGCCCAATGGACACCGGCAAACCTCACCGTCACGACGTGCTCGCCCGGCGGCAATCTCAGCGCCACAAAAGTGCCCAGGTTCCGCGCGGGCTTGTGCTGCCCGTCCACTTCCAGGCGGAGCATGTCAGGGTAGTAGAGGACCGGCAACTGCACCAGCGTTAGCTCGGTTGTTTTGAGCGACAACCTGGTGGGATGCCCGAACTGAATCTGCCCGCGCACCGCCTCCGCGGTCAGCAAGCGTGGCACGTCGTCTCGGTGACTGCCAGGCTCCAGCGACAGGTGCGCCAGCTGAAAGGACGGCGTCAAAAACGGCGGTCGACTCGGCAAGGGCGGCGGCGTGATGATCGGCTTGCCTTCCACCGTGACTTCGATCCGCTCACTGTCAGGGGTGGGCGGCAAGGGAATTTGCAAGGCAAACGGCCCCGGCGGCAGTGCGGGAAGGGCCACCACGGCACCGTCCACGGTGACGATCAACGTCAAATACTCTTTCACATCCGCGCTGACGGTGCCCTCAAGGTACAGCGCATCACCCTCCTTGATTTCAGGGAAGACTGCCCGCAGTCTGCCCCGGTTGTGAAACTCCATGCCGTCAAGCAAGCCGCCGTTGGCCGTGCTGGCCCAATTCATCGCCGGATGCACCAGAGTGGTCGCTGCCAGCCGTTTTCCGGACACCAGGTAGCAACCGGTGGCACCACCACGACCCATGTCGGGGTTGTCAATTTCGCATTGGATGCTTTGATTCTCCCCTGCCCGATGCGGCCCTAAATAGGGGCTCGCCGTCCAACCCAGGCCGAGAATAATGCCCGCCAGGTGTATGGGCCGCAAGCGCCCTTCCCAACATAGGGCAAAGGTATAGGCCGTCAGCAGCGACCCCCAAAGCACCACGAACATCAGCAGTCGGTAAGAGAACTGCACGTAGCTGAACATGCGCGGCAAAAACCTCCAGATGTCGATGGGGCTCCACACCATGAACAGTGCCAGTGCGAAGAGACCGAGCAGCCGGATCATCAATGCCCGCCGGCCTTGCCCACTCACGCGCGGACCGCGCAGGCAATAAACCGACAGGCCCACGCCGAGCAGGATCGGCCAGCCTGTTTGCAGGCCGAAGTGTTCCGGCTCGCCAATGTAAATCGTCGGCAGGTGAAGCGGCAGCGTCACGGCGGGGGCGAGCAGCACGCCAAGCGGTGTCAACCAGTTGTTGCGAAAGACATTTCCCAACAACCCGTCGCGCAAGTCTGGGACGAGCTGCTGCTGCGGCACTACCGACCAGGCCGTGAGGGCCAGCCCCAGGCCGAAGCCGGCGCCGACGCGCAGGCAGCGAACAATTTGTTTGCGATTCGGCGCCAGCCAGCTCAGGAAAAAGAGGCCGAAGAATGTCGCCGCATAGAAGTAGCCAATGTTGTGAGACAGCAGCAGCGCGCTCCAGCTCACGCCGGTGGCCAGGATCGGCCCCAGCCGCCGTTTCGCGAAGCTGCGCCAGCAATAATAAAACACCACCGGCAACAGCATGAACGAAGCGATTTCGCAAAACGCGAACCGTCCGTGCAAGTCGGTCAGGACATAGGGCGCAGTCATGAACACCGCCCCGCCCGCCATGGCCGCGAGCGGCTGCCGGGTCAGGACGCGTCCGCAGCGATACGTGAAAAACGCCCCTGCCGCCAGGAAAGCCGTGATTTCCCATTTCCAGATTTTGTAGGGATCGCGGTGGGTGAGGAGGTAGGCGGCGCCGCCCAGCGTGTACGGGAAATTGCCGTAAAATTGGAAAATGGGATAGCGTGTGTCCTGATTTTGACGGGGAGACACGCGGATGGGAAACTGCCCTTCGGCGAGGGCGTTGCGAGCTTCGATGATGCCCGAGACGTGGTTGCGCAAATCCTCAGCGGGCGTCCTGGGCACCTCTTTGGCGGCCAGCGGTCCCATCATGGCCACGGCCAGCATGACATAAAGAAAAAACGCCGCGATTGCGAAGCGCCGCTGTGATGTGATTGCCACTCGTGGACCTCCATGTCCGAAACAAAAAGGCCGCTTGCGGCTTCGCGTACTTTGGCCACGCGAAGCCGCAAGCGGCCTTTGGAGGGCGTCACTGCCCAAATCCCCCGCCGAGCATGTAGTGCATCTCCGCCGTGTGACGCACCACCAGTGCCTTGGTCGCCGGGTCAAAATAAATCGTGCCATAACCACCACCGCCAGGCGACACCCAGGTGGCCGGGTCTACCGTGGTGACGATCATCTGAATAAGTGAATTGGCCTGCTGCATCATCTGGACCTGATTAGCCACCGGGCCCCAGCGCATGTCAAAGGGCGTCACCAAATCCCCCACGGGATAGATCCGCGTCACCAGGTAATCCTTGGCCCGGTCGGGCGTGATGACTTGCAGGTTGCCTTCTTTGATGACATAGGTCAGCCCCACGTCGGCCAACACCTTTTTGAGAACCGTCCGCACGGTTACCTTGTTGGCCTTGAAGCTGACCTTGGCATCGTAATCCTCGACACCGGCATCTTTCAACGAGGCGGCATCGGGGAATATGTTGATTCCGGTCTTTTCCGCGAGGTAATTCATCACTTCCTTGAGCCCTTGCTTGTCAAAATCGACGGACAACGTCGAATTGAGCGCCTTGAGCAAAGACACTTCCGATTTCGACAAGTTGGAACTTTTGCGTTTTTCCGACTTTTGGATGAAGTAATCGGTAATCCGCTGTTCCTTGGTGCCGGCAGCGGCCTTGTCAACGCTCAGGGCGATGTCGGTGAACCCCTTTGCCTGCATTTGGTTCACCTGGCTCCGAGCTTCAGCCATCTTTTTGCTGGTGTCGATCTTCGATTTGGCGTTGTCAAAGATTGACTTGCTTTGGTCATTGAACTTGGCCGATTCTTGAAGTTCCTTCTCAGCCCGTGCCGCCTTATCTGCCGCGGCTTTGCTAGCCGTGCCGGCGCTCGAGCCTTGCTCGCGCATGGTGGCGTTGACTTCCTTGAGACGGGCAAGCAGTTTGCCACGCAACTCGGCACGTTGCTTGTCGTCCAATGCGTTGGAATCGCTGACCGACAGCAGGCTTTTGTCCAGCAGGGCCTTGGCCTCGGCGGCGTCGGTTTTCTCAAGCTGCCTGGATTTCTCCAGGGCAGTGGCAACGTCAGCCGCTGTCTGCTGAGCCTGGATGGCCAGCTCGCGTTTTTTTTGCTCGAAGTAGTCCTGGGCTGGCAATGACGCCGTGGCGGTCAGCAAGGCCGCCAGGGCCAACCCGGCAATTCGCATACAGGATCCCGACATGGTCTGGCTCCTCGTTTGGCTGGAAGGGTACACCACCCCTCCTTCCCCACGCCTTTAGCGTACCCTGTTGGCACATGTTCCGCCAGTGGAAAAGATGGAATTCCGGCAATGAACGGTGGTGAACAGGCGGTACGGTCATCACCGCTCCTAATTACGTAGGACGGCCTTCCCAGGCCGTCCACCAAGCCGCCTGGACGGCCTGGGAAGGCCGTCCTACAGGACATTCAATCGCAATCGCAGGCGGTTGAGCGCCAATTTGGCGGTGCGGGTCATGATCTCCGTCCGCGTGCCGCCCCAGCTGAATCCATGCGAGGTCACGCCGTCCTTGGTGGCCACCCCGACAAAAACCGTGCCAACTGGTTTGCCACTGCTATCGCCTTCGGGACCCGCCAGCCCCGTGGTGCTGACCGCCAAATCGGTGTCGAAACGCTCCCGGCTGCCGATTGCCATGGCCTCGGCCACCTCGGCGCTCACCGCCCCGTGACGCTGGAGCAAATCCGCCGGCACTCCAAGCAGCGCCGTCTTCATCGCATTGGTGTAGGCCACGATGCCGCCGCGCAGCCAATGGCTGACGCCCGGCACGTGTCCCAGAAGATGGGCCACCAATCCCGCCGTGACGCTTTCCGCCGTCGCCACTGTTTGCCCTTTTTCCTGGAGCAAGCGGACGACCACGTCTTGCAGCTCTTCCTCTTCGACACCGAAAACCCAATTTCCCAACCGTTCGCGGATGATCCGCTCCACCGGGGCGATTTGTTCCTGAGCGGCAGCTGGCGTGGCGGCGTGGGCAAGGATGCGCAAGGAGATCACGGCGTCCGACACGGTGATGCCGACCTCCGGCACCGCACCCCGGCGCGTCAAATCGAGCAGCTTCTCCTCAACCGCGGATTCCCCGGCGCCAAAGGTATTGATTTTACGCTGCACCAGCACACCGCCGGCCAGGCCAAGCTCGAGTAACCTGGGTTTGACCCGCGTCTCGAACATGGCCCGCATTTCTGAGGGCACGCCGGGCATGGCGACGATGGTGCATTGCCCGATCGTCATCCAAATGCCGGGCGCGGTGCCGTGGTCGTTGGGAATCGGCTCGGCCCCAGCGGGGAAAAGGGCCTGGACATGGTTGCGCTGGGTCATTTGCCGTTGCCGCCGGGCAAACATTTGACGGATTTGCTCCAGCGAGGGCTCGTGAAGCACCAGTTCGACGCCAGCCGTGCTAGCCAAGGCTTCGCGCGTCAGATCGTCTTGCGTCGGGCCCAGGCCGCCGGTGACAATCACCAGGGCGGCACGCTGCGCGGCAATTCTAAAGGCGTCGACGTTGATCTGCAAATCATCGGCGATGGTCGTGTGCCAGCCAACGGCTATGCCGATCTCCGCCAGCCGCCGGCTGAGCCATTGGCTGTTGGTATCGAGATTTTGGCCGCTGGTCAGCTCGCTGCCGATCGAGATGATTTCGGTGTACATTACTGTTTATTGGGATTCTTGTCGTGCACCTTGGTGACCCCGGAATTTTCCATCGTCATGTCCACCTGTGCTTGCTGGCCGCCGACGTCCAAAGTCAAGCTGCCGCTGATGCGCATGGTCGTGGTGGCGCTAATCAACCGACCCTTTTCGGCATCGAAGATGTAGGTTCCGGAAGCTTTGTCGCCCTTGAGATCGCCCTTGACGACCTTGGCCATTCCGCCCATTAGGCCCCCTTTGGCTGCCACGTATTCCATGGTTTGCTTGACACCAATCTCCTCACCGCCCTCGCTTTTCCCCTTGTAGGTAAAGGTGTTGTTTGTCTTGAAATCACCGAACGGACCGGCGGGGTACTTGGTTTCGCGCTTCCAGGTGTCGCCCTTCTTGACCGCTCCATCCGGCAAAAAGCCGTAGGCCTGCTCGACTCCCTTCTTGAACATTTCCTCAGTGATGGCGTCCTTGAGCAGCTTGGCGACATCATCGTCGCCCTCCGTGAGCTTCTTGGCCACCTCGGCGAAACCTTCAAACTTGGTCACCTTGCCATCGGGCGTCAGCGTCACCTTGAATTGGCTGCCCTTGATTTTTTCCAGAATGCTGCCAAGCGAAATGCCGAGGCCGCCATCCGACTTGGCGTCGATGCTCTCGATCTTCATGGCCAGCTCGATGCCCTCAGGCCCGACCTTGTTGACGGTGAATTTGGTGATCTGCGTCGTCTTGTCTTCGGACTGCATCGCTTGACCCAGCAAGTTGAAGGATTGCTTGGCGGTCGTCACATCCTCCACCCAGAAACTATCCCCTTCCTTGAACTTGAGCTTCAACTTGACTTCCTGGCCGTAAACGGGCGCGGCCATTACTGCCAACAAGACCACCACTCCGAGAAAAAATCGACGAAGCATGGATTCGACTCCAAAAAAGTAGTAGGCGCACTCCGTGTGCCGCAAGTGGGCATCAACAAGCAGGTTTCCTCAACCCACCCGCGTTAGTTATAAACCCCGACGCGATTGGATGCAACCCAGCCAACATCGGCCCGCGCCCGCCGTTACTTCTTGTCAGCATCCCTGAGCTTGACAAACTGCTCAAAAATGCCTGCCACGTTCCCCTGAATCGCGTCGCCGGCGTGCATCACCAATCCATAGCGCAAGGCCAGGTGCTCGCCCTTGGCCAGGCGGACACGCTCGTTGTTGCCCTTCATCCCAGGGAATTTGGCGCCTTTGTCCCGCCCAAAGCAATTGGCGGCCAGGAGACCATATTCGCGAGCGTGCCAGCAGGCCGGGTAGCGGTTGGCGGGGTCGTCAAGGACGGCCACGCCCACGACGTTTTCGCCGATCTTGCCCGAGTAGTCGCACCAGGCCGATTTATAACCCCAGCATGGCTTTTCGCCGATCTTGCCGTCAGCGTTTCGCAGTGTGCCTTTGCCCTTGGTGATGGTCAACGCTGTATGAACACGGACACCCATCGCGCCTTCCTTGGTGTCGCCGAAGGTGATCGGGCAAACGGTGGCCTCAAGGTCGATGTCCAGAACGATCAGATAGGCGTTGCCCGTGTTGTAGCCAGTGACCGTACGGGTTTCGTCCATGATCTTTTCGCCCTCGAAGGTGCGCCACTCGTTGTGGGTGATGATCGAATTAGGGTTGCGGGCCTGCTCGACCTTGGTGCAAATGATCTTGCCGCGGCCTTTGCCCTCGGTCCAGAAATCGATGCCTTCGATGCCTTTGATTTTACTTTTGAGCGCGATCCCTTCGGGAATGACGTCGCCGTAGGTAAACCAGGCCGAGCGTTGATGGACGTGATCGATGTCCTCCCCTGGTAGCGCCTTGTCCATGGGCCAGCTGCGCGTCGTGGGGATGCCGCCTGGCGCATTGAGCGGCCACAGATACGGGCGGGGCTGGTCGTTGTTAACGTGATAGCTGGTGACCAGCGTCGTGGCTGAAATAAAATCGATCCTGTCCTTTTCCACCTTGACCAGCACCGGTGCCGGAGGCGGGACGGGTTGCGGCGCCGGCAGCCCGGCAGGCGCAATGGCGATTACGAGGGACAGCACAATGAGAGAGGTTTTCATGGTTGCTCCTTGGACGGCTCCGCGCGCTCCGCTGCGCTAGCGCTCCGCGTCGCGGCTAAACTACGCACCTTTGTTATAAATCGCCAGCAGGATATCATCCACTGATTTGAAACTTTTCCCGCCAGCCAGGGCCTTGTCGAGGCGGTCGCGGGCGTCGACCGGCGGGTGTCCCACGCTGAGCAGCGCCTGGTAAGCGTCTTCAAGTATGTTGCCGTCGACCAGGTTTGATGCGGGCGTGCCCGAGTCGCCGGCCGCCGGCATCAGCGCGAACTTGGTCACCTTGCGGCGCAGCGTCGCCACGATCTGCTCCGCCGTCGCCGGGCCGATACCCGGCAGCGACGTCAGCCATTTGGAGTCCTGCCGCTGGATGGCGTCGGCGATTTCCTTGATGGGCCGAATCAATGCCTTCATGGCCTTACGCGTGCCGACCTTGTCGACGGTGCAAAACAGCTCGAAAAACTCCAGCTCCGCCTCGTGCAAAAAGCCGATCAAGCGCGGCACCACGCGGCCCTGCATCGGATTGCCGTCGAGGTAGTGGCTGGTGTAAAGCGTCACTTCCAGGCCCGCGTGGCCCTGGATTTGGCGGCGCACAAACTCCGGAACCAGCACCTGGTATTCGAGCGGGCCGACCTGCAGCCGGATTTCATCGTCGAGGACACGACTGAGGACGCCGGTGATCTTGGTAATCATGCGGTACTTTCACACGGTCCGTTTCTGCGTGTAGTAATGACATAACGCGGCGGCAAGGGCGTCGGCAACGTCGGGCGGCTCCGGTATCTTACTCAAATTGAGCTCGCGCTGGATGGTGCGCTGAACCTGTTCCTTGGAGGCCCGGCCGTTGCCGGTGATGGTTTTCTTGATGCTGGTGGCGTTGTAACTGACCACCGGCAATTGCCGCTGCCCGGCGGCCAGAAAAATCACCCCGCGGGCATGGCCCATCAAGATGGCCGTCCTGGGGTGCAGGTAATGGGCGTAAAGCTGTTCCACGGCAACCGCGCTGGGGTGAAACTGCTCCAGCACTTCCACAAGTCCATCGTACAGCGAGCAGAGCCGTGGCGCCAATTCAATGGCGGACTTGCTTTCCTTGGTGCGGATGATGCCGGCTTCGCAGACCAGCGGACCCTGTGGCGACAGTTCAACGACAGCGTAGCCGGTAATCTGCAAGCCGGGGTCGATACCCAGGATGCGCACACAATTAGCAAGTGCGGGATTCATCTCCTCACTCCGGCATGAACCATTTTGTTACAATACAAAATGCCAGACTCGATTCGCTCACCCAATTGGAGAGATCATCCATGCCTTTGCGCAATTTCACAGCCATCATCGAGCGCGAAAACAACCTATTTGTGGCGCTTTGCCCTGAATTGGACGTCGCCAGCCAAGGGGAAACAGTAGAAAAAGCCAAAGCAAACCTCAAAGAAGCGGTGGAATTGTTCCTCCAATGTGCAGACGCTGAAGAAATTCAGCAGCGGTTGCATTCCGAGGTCTACGTCACGCGCTTCGAGGCGGCGCATGGGTAAATTGCGAGTGCTTTCTGGACGTCAGATTTGCGACATCCTTGCCAAGCACGGCTTTGCGCAAGTGCGTCAAAAGGGCGACCACCGCATAATGCAGCGCCTGGGGCCACCTACACGAACAGTTCCAGTTCCCGATCACAAGGAGGTGGCGATTGGCACGTTGTCGGCGATTATTCGACAAAGTGGCGTGGCTCGCTCTGAATTCGAAGCTCCTTGAATAGTTACCCAACACGCCATCCTGTTCCCCCTGGCCGATCCTCCAAGGTCACTCCCAGCTGCGTCAGCCGCTGCCGGATCTGATCTCCCATCGCGAAATTCTTGGCCTTGCGGGCCTCCGCGCAGATCGATCAAGAGCTGCATCAATCCGCCAACCAACTGGTCCTGGCCGGCGTCCAGCTTGGTCGCCGGCTGCTGGAAGATGCCGAGAATGTCGCTGAGCTCCTTCAGCGCCAGGACGCCGCGCTGGAAGGCCTTCAAGTCATTCGCCGCCGCGCTCGGCGCCTTGAATTGCGCCGCATCGGCAAACCGGTTCAGCGCCGTCAGCAGGTCATACAGGATGCCAATTGCTCCGCCGGTGTTGAAGTCGTCGTCCATGTGGCTGAGGAAGATCTCCCACAGGCGGCGCACTTCCACCAGGAACTCCGAACCCGGCAGACCCGCCAGGTCGAAGCCGCCTCGTTTCTTAGGAGCTTGAAGATCATAAAACGCCAATTTGCCGATCCGCTGGCAACGTTCGAAGAAACGGTAGAAGCCGTCCAGCCCCCGCCGCACCTCCTCGAGCCGATCCTCGCTGTAGTCGATCGGCCGCCGGTAATGCGTCGATAGCAGAAAGAAGCGAAGCGTTTCCGCCTCGTGGCGTTTTAGCAATTCAGCGACGACGATTTCGTTGCCCTTGCTCTTGGACATCTTGGCGTCGCCCGTCTTCATGAGGCCGTTGTGCATCCAGTAACGCACGAATGTCTTGCCGTTAAACGACTCGGATTGGGCCAGCTCGTTTTCATGGTGGGGGAATTGCAGGTCGAGACCGCCGCCGTGTATGTCGAGGGTGACGCCGAGCAGCTTCATGCTCATGGCCGAGCACTCGATGTGCCAGCCGGGTCGTCCGGGACCCCAAGGGCTGTCCCATTGCGGCTCGCCGGGCTTGGCGCTCTTCCACAAGGCGAAGTCGCCGGGGTTGCGTTTCAGCTCGCTGACCTCGATGCGCGATCCGGCCTCCAACTGCTCCGGGTCGCGGTTGCAGAGCTTGCCATAATCGTCGTCCTTGGTGACGTCGAAGTAGACGTCGCCGCAGGCCGCGTAGGCGAAACCTTTGTCGATCAGGCCGCCAATCATGGCTATGATGTCCTCGATATGCTGGGTCGCCCGCGGCATGGAATCGATGCCCATCACGTTGAGTTTACGCAGGTTGGCCGCATAGTCGGCGGTGACTGCGCTCGGCCAATTCGGGCACGGTGATATTCTGCTTCCGCGCTTCGATGATCAACTTGTCGTCAACGTCGGTGATGTTGACGACCAGTGTCACCTCATAGCCGCTGTAGGTGAGATAGCGCTTGACCGTGTCAAAAATCACCGGGCCGACCATGTGCCCCAGGTGACTCGGCTTGTAGACAGTCGGACCGCAGACGTACATCCCGACCTTGCCGGGCTGCAGTGTTTCAAACGGCTCCTTTTGACGGGTCAGCGTGTTGTAGACTCGCAAACCCATCCTGCGCTCCAAAGTAGGTCCCGCCAAGTAGGTCCCGCCTGCCGGGCGGGACCTGACCGAGTAAAGAAACCAATTCCCGAACCCCGACTCAGCTCTTTTTCTTGGTTTTGCTGGCGGCCGCGGGCTTGGCCTTGGCCTTCGGCTTAGCCGCTTTTGCACCGTTGACCTCCGTGGGCTGCGGATCGCCGAGCCTGTCGATGAGAGCGACGGCCTGGCAGGCAATCGCCTCCGCCCTGCCGATATGACCGACCCGTTCGCCCGTCTTGGCCTTGAGGTTGATGCAATCGGGCGGCAGGCCCAGCAGTTCCATGAGGCGTTGGCGGATCAGCAGCTTGGCGGGACCAAGCTTGGGCTCCTGGGCGAAGATCGTCGCATCGACGTTGACCACCCGCCAGCCCTCCTTGTGCAGCCGGGCCAGTGTGTCCTGGAGGAAAAAGCGTGAATCCGCGTCGTTGTTGGCTGGATCAGTGTCGGCAAAAGCATCGCCGATGTCGCCCATGCCGGCGGCGCCCAGCAGCGCGTCGATAATGGCGTGCAGCACCACGTCGGCGTCGGAGTGGCCGGCAAGACCGCGCGGGTGATCGATGCGGACGCCGCCCAGGATCAAGGGCCTGCCTTCTGTCATCCGGTGGGTGTCATGTCCGATGCCGACGCGCATGGTTGGGATCCTCGCAGTGATTGGGTGTTGGGGGGATTGTAGCGACAAGCCGCCGCCAAGGACAACGCGGGCCTAAAAAAAGGGACAGGCCCCGTTGCCGGAACGGCCCGAAGGGTGCTGCGCACAACGGGGCCTGTCCCCTTTTTTTAGGCCCGCCGCGAAGTTATTGACCGCCGTAGCCAAAGGGCGTTTCCACGGCGAAGTTCTCGAAACGCATGAACTGCTTGAGGAAGGTGAGCGTGATCTCGCCCGTCGGGCCGTTGCGCTGCTTGGCGACAATCACCTCGATGACGCCTTCGTGCTGGCCCGGCTCGTGCAATTCGGGCCGATGCAGCATCATGACCGTGTCGGCGTCCTGCTCGATCGATCCCGACTCGCGAAGGTCCGCCAGCCGGGGCCGGTGGTCTTGCCGGTCCTCGGAGCTGCGATTGACCTGGGCCAGCGCCACCACGGGGATCTCCAGCTCGCGAGCCAGGAACTTCAGCCGCCGCGAGATGGCGGCCACCTGCTCCTGCCGGCTGTCGCGGCGATTGTCCGGGTCGATCAGCTGCAAGTAGTCGATGAACACCGCCTTGAGCCCCTGCCGTTTCAGGCGGCGGGCGTTGGCGGCGATCCGCAGCATGCCCTGTGCCGGCGTGTCGTCGATGTAAAGCGGCGCCTCGCTCATATCCTGGGCGGCCTGCGTCAGCTGCTGCATGTCGTCGCTGCTCAGGTGTCCCTTGCGCACCTTGTGGCTGTCCACCCTGGCATGGCAGCACAATAGCCGCTCGGCCAGTTCGATGCGCGACTGCTCCAGGCTGACAAAAAGCGTCGGAATTTTTTGCTCGACCGCCAAATGGCGGACGATGTTGAGCGCGAAACTGGTTTTGCCGACGCTGGGCCGGGCGGCCACGATGACCAGCTCCGAATTTTGCAAGCCGGCCGTCTTTTCGTCCAGATCGAGATAGCCGGTCGGCAAGCCGCTGATGGGCCGGCCGTGCTTGGTGTCGCGCATCGAGGCGATCAAAAGCTTCCCCAATCGCTTGCTTCAGCGTGATATGCTGGCTGATGACACCCACCTGGGCGATCTCGAAAACCTGTGCGCTCGGCCTGGCCCAGCATCTCGTCGGCGGGCATGCCCTGATCGTAGGCATCCCGCAGGATCTCGGTGGTGGCGTGGATCAGCTGGCGAACCAGGCCCTTGTCGCGGACGATGCGGGCATAATACTCGGCGTTGGCGGCGGTGGGGGCGGCGTCCCACAGCTCGGCCAGGTAGGCGTAGCCGCCGATGTCCTCGATGAGCTTCTGCTCCCTCAGCCATTCGGCCAGGGTGACAAGATCGACCGGCTGGCTGCTTGTCGTGCAGGGTGGAAATGCCCCGAAAGATCTTTTGATGGGCGTCGGTATAGAAATGCTCTTCGCGAATGATCTGCACGACGTCGTCGATCACGCTGTTTTCGCGAAGCATGCTGCCCAGGACGCTGCACTCGGCCTCGCGGCTGAGGGGCGGCAGTCGGTCAGGGGTTCCTTGATCGGCCACGCTTCCCTCGTCAAAGTAGTAGGCACACTCCGTGTGCCGTTTTGTTGGCAAACGGCACACGGGGTGTGCCTGACTGACTTCATTTCTTCTTCGCCTGCTTGATCGGCACGACCATGACCTTGACCGTGGTCTCGATCTCGTAGCCCAAAGCAAGCTTGACCTCGTAAAGTCCGCACAGCCTTGATCGGGCCTTCCAGCTGCACCATGTCCAGCTCAACCTTGAGATTCTTGCCCTTGAGAGACTTGGAGATCTCCACGTCGCTGACGGAGCCGTACAGATGGCCTTCGTCGTTGGCGTTGGCTTCGACGGTGATGTGCGGCACCCGCTGAATCTGCTCGGCCAGCACGCGCAGGTCGGCGATGCTTGCCTCGCGCGCTTGCAACACGCGCTGCTTGTAGCGTTCCAGCAGACGCAGGTTTGCTTGGTCGGAATGGTGGCCATGCCGTGCGGCAGCAGATAATTGCGGCCGTAGCCTGAGCGAACCTCCACCAATTCGCCCTGCTTGCCCAGGTGCGGTACATCCTCGGTCAGCACCAGCTGCATGCCCCGGTGGGTGCCCTTGGGGATGTGGTGGATGCGTTTGAGTTTCTTGGCCATAAGCTTCAGCCCTCGTCATTGCAGCCGCGCGCGGCTTGACACTTCAAAACGGAATATCGTCCGACGCATCCTTGCCCATCGGCAGCGCCGGTTCCATGCTGTCGTCGTAGCTTGATTCTTGCATGGGACTGCTTGGCGCGGCGGCCGGTGCGGCCTGGCGTTGGTAGGTGCCGCCGCTGCCACCGTCCTGGCGAGGTTCCAGCATCTGAAAATCCTCCACCTCAAGCACGTGTTTCGATCGCTTCTGACCAGTTTGCTTGTCATCCCATTGCTCAAAGACCAACTTGCCTTCAAGATAGGCTTGATGACCTTTATGCAAATACTGCAGGGCCGTGTCGGCTTTCTTGCCATAATCCCCGCGGTTAAAAACTTTGCAATCAATGAACATTGCCTCGCCGTTTTCCCATTGTCCGGTCTGCGGGTTTTTGCGGCGAGTCGACACGGCAAACCCAAAAAAAGCCATTTTGCCACCGTTGGCAAATGTACGCGACTCCGGCTCTCGTGTCAGACGTCCAATCAGCATCACTTTGTTGACGATTGCCATGGGACATTCTCCTCGTGAATACAGAAAGGGTTGTTGCCAGCGTTACCAAATGCCGGCATACTGAACTAATGTACATACCCTTCTGCTCGGTGTCAATCAAAAAGTCGCCAAAGTAGTAGGCACACACTCCGTGTGCCGTTTCCGACGACGGCACACGGAGTGTGCCTGCTACTTTAATCCTTGTCTGGGCCATCCCGCCTTGGCCGGCGGGGCCTGTCGTTCATCATGTCGTCGTCGATTCTGATGTCCTCGGTTGGATCGTCCTGAATCGCGTGCAGCGCGGGAGCGTGCTCGCCCTTGGCCAATGCCAGCATGGTATCCACCAACTTCGGGTCGATTTTGAGGATCATCGAGCGAATGATCATTTCATTGAGGGCAATATCCCGCTCCATGTCGACCAGGTTTTTGCCTTCCGTGCGGATATACATCAAGTAATACAGGCCCTTTTTGTGCTTTTCGATCGCATAGGCCAATCGCCGTTCGTCCCAGGTGCGATGCGCCAGGGCCTCGGCGTTGTGCTTTTTCACCAGGTCGAGCAGCTGGCCCTCGGCAGCGGCCAGATCGCCGGCCACCTTGTTGGTGTCGAGCAGAAACATGCATTCGTAAACTTGTGCTGCCATATCGAGATCTCTGTTTGGTGTCACCTGGTCATTGCAAACTCGTAGAACGGAATTTATTCCGTACTACCTAAACCGAACGGCATAAATTCCGTTCTACTCAGCGCTCGCCTTTGTCGCCGCTGCTGTTGTACTGATTCATGCACTTCTGGATGCCTTCGCTCACCCAGAGGTCAACGCCCTGCGCTGCAGCTGCAACCGCATCGTCCACCACCGCCCGCTCGCCGGGCCTGAATCGGCCCAGCACATGGTCGATCATATCCTCTTGCCCAGGCGCGTCCACGCCGATTCGCAACCGGCTGTATTCCGTCGAGCCAAGGTGGCTCTGAATGTCGCGCAGCCCATTATGGCCGCCGTGCGTCCCCTTGGCCCGAAAACGCAGTTTGCCCAGGGGCAAATTCACGTCATCACAAACCACCAGCAAGCTGTCCAGCTGCAGCTGGTAAAAATCGATGACTTGCCGTACGGATCGGCCGCTGAGGTTCATGAAAGTCAGCGGCTTAACAAGCAGGACCTTGTCCGCTGGGTGCATCCATTCCCCGATTTCGGCCTGAAAACGCTCCTGGAAACGGCCCACGTCGCTGCTGGCGGCAAGGCTGTCGATCACGGCATAGCCAACATTGTGCCTGGTGCCGCGGTACTTCGACCCCGGATTGCCCAGCCCGATGACAACCTTCATGTGCGGTATATGGTGCCAGGCACCATTACTCCTCCCCTTCCTCCTCCGGCTTCTCCTTGCGACCAATGATTTCCGGCTCCGCCTGTTCCGCGGCCGGCCCGGCAACGGCTTCCTCTTCGGCCTTCGGCGCCGCCACCTGGACAACGATGGCCTCGGGATCGACGGCCGTCGTCACCCCTTCCGGCAACTTGAGGTCTTTCACGTGAATCGCCTGGCCGATCTGCAGGTCGGCAATGGCCACGCGGATCGATTCAGGCACGGCAATAGCCAGGCACTCGACCACCAGGCTGTGGATCGGCTGATCGAGCACGCCACCGGCCGTCACGCCTGCCGCGGCGCCGCGCAGCTCGATGCGAACTTCGATCTTGATCCGTTCGTCGGCGGCGACACGGGCGAAATCGACATGCATGATGTCGTGGCCGAGGTGATCCCATTGCAGGTCGCGGATCAATGCCTTTTCAACCTTGCCGTCCGTCTGCAGATCGACGACGCGGGCGCCTTGCCTGATTGCCTTGCGCAGCTCGTCACGGTTGACGGTGAGCGAGACGGTGGCCTCCTTGTGCCCATAGACGACGGCGGGGATCGTTCCCGCCTTGCGCATGCGGCGGGCTTCGTGAGTGCCCGTGGTGCTCCGCGGTTGTGCGACCAAGGTGACCGTTTCGGCCATGACAGCAAGACTCCCAAGAATGACCAGACCAATAAAAACAGAACACCCCGCTGGCAAGCCGGGTGTTCCAGGTGCGCTTCCGCAATCGGAAGGAGTTATTATTCCAATCTTGGGCCAACGGAGCAAGAGGGCGCTGGAAAAATAAGTTCTACAATGATGATTTGCAAGGACGGAGCCTATGGCCTTAAGCAATTTCGACGTGATCATCGTGGGTGCCGGCGCCGCCGGACTGACGGCCGCCATCGGGTTGGCCAGGTCGGGCTTCCGCGTGGCCGTGGTCGAGGCCGCGGCTTTCCCCGGCGCCGAAAATTGGTCCGGTTGCGTCTATTTCACCGAAAACCTGGCTCATCCCGACATCCTTGGCCCCGACGGCGTGGAAGCGCTGGCCTGGGAGCGCCGGCTGGTGCAGCGAGGTTTCTTCGCCACAGACGGCCACGGCTTGCTCGGCATGACTTACCGGGACTCCGACGCTTTTCGCCACTGCTACACCGTCCTCCGGCCGATCTACGACCACCATCTCGCCCAGTTCGCCCTGCGCCTGGCGTCGCCCTGCTTACCAGCACCACTACAGAGAGCCTCATTCGAGAGGGGGGGCGAGTCATTGGCGTCTGCACCAACCGAGGTGCTCTCTATGCTCCTTTGACCTTTCTTGCCGAGGGCGATGCTTCGCACCTGGTTACGCGTGAGGGATATGAAACATCCCGCGATCCTCGGTGACGCACCAAAATTTCTCCAGGGCATCAAGCAAGTCCTCGAGTTGCCGCCGCGGGCCATCGAACAGCGTTTTGGCGTGGAGGCGGAGCAAGGGGTCGCCTATGAGATGTTGTTCGCGCAACGGCACTTTACGCGGCCAAGGCATTCACCTCAACATGGGCGGGTTCCTCTATACGAATCGCCAAAGCCTATCGATCGGTCTGGTTTTGCCGGTGGACAACCTGCGTCAGCATTGGGGGGGCGACCCGAACTTGCTGATGGAGTGGTTCCTGCGCTTGCCGGCGCTGCAGCCGTGGTTTGCCGAGGCGAAACAGGGACCCTTCGGCGCCAAGATTATTCGCGGCGGCGGGGCCAAGGACGTGCCCAACTTGATCGACGATGGTCTGGCGATCGGCGGCGCCGCCAGCGCTGTCGGCCTTGACTTCCCTTACCCCAATTTCACCGGCCCCGCGACCGCCATGGGGCTGCTCATCACCCAGGCCGCCCGCAAAATCCGCGACGAGGGCGGGACCTACACCCGCGACAGAACTTCAGCGCCACTACTTGAAACCGTTGCGCCGAACGCATTACTGGCAAGACGTGGAGTTTTTGCGTCACTGGCCTGGTTATGTCAAGAAAACCTCGGTGTTTTTCAGCAGCAACATCGACGTCGCCCTGGGCAGCGCTTACCTTTGGACGCGGCCGGGCACAGGCCGCTGGAAAAAATGGTTGCACCTGGTAAAGGACTTGACCGGTGGCGAAGCGCCGCGCTGAAATGGAAGCGGATGCAACTCATCTTCAGGAAGCGCTGCGACACGCGTGAAGCGGCGCCCCTCCCGTCGCCGTGGCGATTGTTGCTTGACGGAGCCCTCAACACTTTCCGCGATTTGCTGGGAGAGCCGCGAGCATTTGCCGCCGCACGGCGACATCGCACTGCATTACACCATCGGCGGCGGCGCCGAACCAGGCGGTCTGCCCCGCAGCGCTGCTCCGGCATTGGTTTGCCGATTCGCTCCCGGCGTTAGCTGCCGCCGCTCGCATCGTTTACTGCAACGACACGGTGCCTTTGGCCAACAAACTTCCCGCGGCAACACGGCTGCTGACACGACACGTGAGCTTGCTGGATTTTGGCCGAGCATTTGCTCTCGTCTCGCGAGCGGCGGCGCGATGGGCATTGGACAGGATCGAGCCGTCGGCCGCGAACGATTGCCGCCGAGGAAGTCAACGATTATTTCCGCGCCGCCCGCGCGGCTGGCGATCTGACGCCGGCGACGGCCAACGCCACACAGGCCTGGGAAACCCGCCTGGCCCAGCTCAGCTACGAGACGGTCAAGGCCTCGCACATTCACGTCCTGTGGCCGCAGTCATTGGCGGATAAGAGCGACATTGTCAAGGCAGGGCTGCTGCACGTTTGTCCCGCGCACGTTTACGAAGCCCGCGTCAGTGCCACTGGCCAGTTGCAAATAGTCGTGAATTACGAGAATTGCATCAAATGCGAGACTTGCTGGCGAGCGAGCGACATCGTTGATTGGGGTCGCGATGGCGCGCATCGGTTCGTATATGCGGTGCATTCGCCGGTGGTGACGAAACTGTCGGCGGACATGGAAAAAGTGGGCGGTGGACCGTGGGCAGTGGGCAGTGCGGATGGTGGGCGGTGGGCAGTGGGCAGTGGGGCAGTGGGCAGTGGGCAGTGGGCAGTGGGCAGTGGCCGGCTTCCGGAACAGTTGGGGCGTAAGCTGCTGGAGTTTGAGGAGGCGCTAGCGGTGGAACCGCGAACGGTGGGCCGCGACCGTGCGGTGCATTTGGAGATGCTGGCGCGGTATGCACACCGATTGGCCGTGCTGTTTAGCCGCGACCCGGAGCGCAGCGTAGGGGAGCGCGTTGGCGAATTGACCCAGCGCCGGATTGACCACGTCGCGGCGGGGCGTTACGCCTGGGCTGCCGCGGATCGGCGCCTTATCCGCTACCATCACCTTCGCGGCCTCCATTCCGAACGGCCACAGCAGGCTTGCCAAGAGAACCCGTGGCAGCAGCGCTTCGACGCGGCATTTCCGCAAGGCGCCTGGCGCGGATTGGAACAGCAAAAGCCGCTAACCGCTGACCAAAACAACACCTTGCTCGACCTGTTGGCCGAAGTGCCGCGGATCGATACTGCCATGATCGAAAGGACCTTGGGAGATCCGCGGCGAAAATCGCTTCTCGCGTTCCTGGCTCAGCATGATCCGTCACTGGCTTTCCGTGCCGCCTCGCACATTTGGGCGCGTGACCTGGCGACGCTGGCTGGGCAATCACTCCAACCTGCCGCCGAGCGTTCGGCGCGCGGCGACGAATGGGCCTGTGTCGCACCGTTGGATGCTGTTGGTGAAACCCTCCAGGCTCCGGCCGGCGACGCCGTGACCGTTCTGGCGCTGCAGGGCGATCGCCTTTGGTTGGCGCACGACACCGTGACGGTCACCTCGTTGACCATGCTTGGCCTCCGCGGCGCAGGATTGGCCCGCGTTCGACGGATTGAGAACTGCCAACCGCAAACGCAGGTCGAGTTGGCAAATGCGGAGCGCATGTGGAGCATATTGACCGCGGCCGATCTGATATCCATCGCGGCAGGTATCGCTGACTATCTCTGCCAGCGCGCCATCGAGCATGCCGGCAGCCGGGTGCAATTCCCAGGCCTGTTCCACGACGAGGAATCACACGACACCATCATTAAATTCGGCGCGGTCAAGAAAATGATCGCTGAAATGGCCGCCGGCCGGCAGGTCATCCAAGCGCTTGACAGACTGGTCGCACACCAGCTTTTCGGAAGACGACGCCATGCGCAGCGGCCTGTTCAAAGCGGTTGCCGCCGAAGTGGTTGGCAGTGCGCCAGGAAGCATCTCCTACAACGCGGGTCAGGTGTTCGGTGGCACAGGCTACTCCGAGGACGACACGTTGTCGAAGTATTACCGGGACGCCGCCGCCTGGCGGTTTCTTGGGGTCGTTAACAGCGATATCTATGCGCGCCAAGGCGCCGCCCTGATTCAAAGGTGGACCACGGGTGGCGAACAGCTAAGTCGCGTGGCCAGTGAACATGATCTGTTCGAGGAAATTACCCAACGCCAGGCGCTGTGCGGGGAGTTGGCACAGATTCGCGGCCGTGCCTCCCAATTTGTTGAGGGTGTCAATAGCTGGAAATTCGCCAAAGAGGAACTGCCCAGCCCAACGGCTCAAGCCGCGTTCACCGAAGCCGTCGGCCGCCAGGACGCATGGCTGTTGGCAAGCAAACGCCTCCTGGCTGCCACGCACAGGGACCTGGAAGCTGGCACCGCCGCCGAGATTGACATCGCATTGCTGCGAACCTGGTCAAGAATGACGGCACCCGCTTTCGACGACTTCACCGCATTTTGCACTCCTGCCGGCGTGCACCCGGAGCAAGCGCCGGTCGCACCCGTCACGCAGTACGCCGATTTTCTCAAAGCCGATTTGCCCTATTCCAGCGGCGATTTTCTCAACAGGCCGACCGACCCCTGTGAACCGCGGTATGTTCCCGAAATGGTCAAAACCGACGTTGGTCTTTCCAACCGCGACAAGGAATTGATCGATCTCATCCAACGGCAGTTTGGCCAGCCGCGCGACGGCATGGTCTTTGAGCGCTACCTGGAGCATCGCCATCGACCCGACGCCGCGGACCTCGAGTTCCTCCGCGAACAGGGCTTCTTTCGCAACCCGATTCCCAAGGAACTCGGCGGCGAGGCACGTTCCAAGGCCGATTATTATCTCCTTACTGTCAATACCCACCGGCTCGCCGACGCGGCTATTTCTCTGACGATCCAGGTCAACAGCAGCCTCGGCACCACGCCCGTGCTAGTGGCGCTTCAAAAAGATTTGCCCAAGGCTATCAAGGACGCGCCGGCCGGCGAATTGCACGATGAGCTGGTTCGCCGGCGCGAGGCCGGGGAGCTGTTTTGCCGATGGGTCGCCAGCGGCCAGATATCCGCGTTTGCCCTCACCGAGCCGTCCGCCGGTTCTGACACGGCCCGCGTGGGCACTCGCGCCAAATTGCAGCAGGTGCCCCTGGAGTTGGACCACAGTACCAGCGTCTATCGCTTCACGCCGGTTGGCGGCAAGTCGCCGCGCCGCTTGTTGGATGCGCGGCGGCTGGTGTGGGCCGCCAACCTGCAACCGGCTTATCGGTGGTCCGACGCCGCGGAACCAGCTCCGATTCATTTCGACGAGTACGATTACGAAACCGACGCCGTCAAAAAACGCTATTTCGTTGCCGACGGACGCCACGTTTATTTCGACGACATCGCCCAGCTGCGTGAGCGCGAGGGCACGCTCTGGTACGACTACTGGGAATTGACCGGCGCCAAAATGTGGATCACCAACGGCCGCGTCATGGGCGTCGCGGTGCTCTACGCCAAAACCGACAAGGGCGTCACCGGCTTCATCGTGGATCGTCACGCCGAGGGCCTGATCGTCGGCAAGGACGAAGCCAAGATGGGCCAAAACGGCTCGCCCACCAACGAGCTGGCTTTGCAAGCGGTGCGTGTGCCCCGGGAGAACGTCGTCGGCCTCGAGGGACGCGGCCAGGTCAACGCCCTGGAGACGCTCAACGTCGGCCGAGCTGGATTGGCCATGTCGGCCATGTCGCAGATGATCCGCCTTTGCCAGTGGAGCCGCGCCTTTGCCAATAAGCATGGCTCTCTGGCTGCGGGGGAGAGCATTCCAGGCTGGATGGCATGGCGGCTGGAGTGGATGGAGCACGAGCGCTTCATCGCCGAGGCAATGGCCTATGAAATCGTCGGCCGTTTCGAGCACAAACAAACCAAGTCCGTACGCATGGAGTCGGCCATTGCCAAGATGCTGGTCAGCGAGCTGTTTCACCACAGCATTGAGCTCGCCGAGGAAATCCACGGTTTGGCGGGGCAGACGCAGGAGCACTTGATCGAAAAGCGCAAGCGCAACGCGCGGGTGCTGAACATCTATGAGGGGACCAACGAAATCCAGCGGTTCTTGATTTTGAAGGAACTGACGGAAGTCGCGAACACGTGGAAAGAGGTCGGGTTGCGGGCTGACCATCCCATCGATGCGCTCAAGCTTCGCCTGCGTCAGTTGACGACGGAAGCGGTCCAATTCTTCGGCCAACAGCTTTGGCAAAACCCCAATCTCCAAGCCAATTGTTTCCTGCTGCCGGAGGCGGTGGGGTGGTTGGCGGCGGCCGAGATTACGCTGGGAAGATTGACGTGGCTTCGCGGTAAAGGGGATGCGCCAGACGAATTGATAGCCGCCGGACAGCGCGCTTGGGCCCGGTGCGTCGCCGAGGTGCGCCATCGTCTCGAACGCTTCGCCACGGAGTTAGTCGATCTGCGCCGCGGCCGTTATGCACCTGAAGTCCGCGCTGCCTCGCTGTTGTGCGGTTCCCAGGCTCCGCCGGAGGAAGGAAAGCAACCTCCAAGCAGCACCATCAACCGACCATTAAGAATCCTTGTCATCCTCGATTCCCCAACGCCAGGCGTGCCGCAGCCCCGGACGAAAGACGGCAAATTGCTCGAGCCGTATCGCGTGCTGACGGAGGGCGACCGGGCCGCGCTGGAAACAGCCCTGCGCCTGCGTGACGCAGCTCAGGTTTCCAGCCTGACCATACAAATCGCCACCGTTGCCCCAGCATCCGCGGCAACTCCGCTTCGGGGGGCGCTGAGTCTCGGCGTCGACCGCGTTCGCCTGGTTGTGAGTCCTGACACCGTCTCTGCCGACTCTGCCGCGGCTGCCCTGGTAATGGCCCTGCGCAATGAAGTCAGCTTCGACCTCATCCTTGGCGGCGCGGGCACCCACGATGCCCAGGAAGGGTTGCTTGCCCGTCTCGCAGGCGAGGCGATGGGCTTCGCGTGGGCGGGAGCGGCAACGCAAATTGCAATCCGGACCGACGCCAACGAAGTGGTGCTCGTCGACAACGGCGGTCATGAACGGACGCGCTCGTTGCCGGCTTTGGTGATGATCGAGCCCGGCCAAATATTGAGGGCATTTGACATCGATGGTTGGCTGAGTGGCCTTGGCAAACGCGTTGAAATAATCAATTGGCCTGCCAACGTCGCCGCGTCAGCAGTGGAGTTTGAAGAGACATCCAGTGCGGTCAAGGACACGGGCGACCTGTCGCCGCAGCCGCTGTTGCCGCGTGAAGCCAGCTTGCTAGTCCTCGAAACCGCCGGGCTTCAAAGTAGTAGGCACACTCCGTGTGCCGTCCACGAAGTCGCCCTCGCTGGCAGCGCCATTGTCGACATTGCCGTTCCGTCCTTCGTTGAAAGCAAAAACGGCACACGGAGTGTGCCTACTACTTTGGTTGCCGTGTTGGCGGCGGACGGCATGGGTCAGCTGCATCCAACAGCCCGTCGTACTCTCGACGCAACGCAATTCTTGACACCGTTTTTCCCCACTGCTAAGAAAGCGGTCCTGCTGGTCATCTCTCGTGACGACGAAATCCAGCAGTGCGCTCTGGCCGCCTTGACAGCATTGACCGCGCTGGACATCTGTTTGTTGGCCGTTGACGGCGCGGGGACCTCCGACGAAGCGCGTTGCCGGCTGTTGGTGGAATGCTGGTCGGCTTTGGACAGCGCACCCGCGGCCGTTGTAGGCGAGCCATGGACTGAAGCCGCTTTCGCCACGCTCGCTGCTAATTGGCACAGGCTGCAAGCCTGTGCTACCACAAGTAGCACAGGCTTCCAGCCTGTGAGTGCTGTCATCGATCCCATCGCCTTGAGAGTGCGTTTGCTCGACCGCTACCAGGGTAAGTTGGTGGTGGAAGGCACTTGTGCCAAAGGAAAACTGCGAACCCGGCACCCGCTAGCTCCGAGGCCTGGGCAAACGCTTTGGATCGCCTTGACGGCCGAGGCGGAAATCGGCGCCGCCACGCCGCCTGAATTGCAGTCCGCCAGGCGGATCGAGCGCTGGTCGCCCAACCTCAACAGCTTTTTTGCCCGGGCCGACATGCGGCGCCTCCTGCAAGAATTGAAACAGGCGACGGGTTTATTGCGGCTCAGCGATGCTGAGTTCATCATCGACGTGGGCTTCGGCGTCGCCAATCGCGACGGCTACGAAGCGGTAATCCAACCTCTTGAAGCGGAGCTGCGTCGCCTCGGTGTTTCCGGCCTGGCCATTGGCGGCTCGCGCAAGGTCACGGAAGAGCTGCACCTGCTGCCCGCGGACCGCCAGATCGGCCAATCCGGCGTCAGCGTCAATCCGCGCGTGCTCCTTGCGATTGGTGTCAGCGGCGCGCCGCAGCACATCAATTACCTTGGCGCCGCGCAACCATCATCGCTTTCAATCGCGATCCCGAGGCGCCGCTCATGACGCTCAACCAGCGTCAGGCTCGGCCGAAGGTTTACCCGGTGATCGGCGATTTGTTCGAGACCGTGCCGGCGTTGATCGCATGTCTGCGCGAGGAAAATCGTTAAGCAATCGCCGTCGGATTCAGCAGCATATCGAGTTGCCGATTCAGGTCGTCAAGCCTTGACTCCGGTAATACAGGCGTCGCGCCCTCGGTGGAAAGCTCGCGGTCCAATTCCACATAGCTGCGACAACCCTGGTAGTGAGGAGTATCCGGCAGCTCATATACCTCCGCCGCCTTCCAGACACGCACTGGCAGCACATAAAGCTGCGGTATCCGATAAGCAAAGCGTTTGGCAACGGTCGCGTTGGACCAGAGGTGCAAATGGGCCAACAGCAACGCTGGCGGCAAAGCCCGGAGGCGGTAAAGGCCGCTCACCTCGGCAAAGTGCGACACGCGGACGATGCCTTCGGGCGGTTTTTCCGCTTCGACTTCCTTCAAAAGCGGCCAGGCCCCTTCTTGAAGGCCATCCGCTTGCTGGTGGACATACGTTGGAAAAAGCCAAAACCGGGTATGTTCGAGCTCGAAATCACCACCCGGCTCGTCGATGCCGCCTTTGCGCAAAATTACCGATTGCTGGCCCGTCGCCAACGCCTTGCAAATCACCGCCCATTCCTTGAATGCATGTTTGAGCAACATGGCAGCTATTCCTCCGGTTTCGGTTCGCGCAGCATCAGGTCGTTCACCGCGGCGAGCGGGTCTTTGTTGTCATACAGCACGCGATAAATCTCCGCCGTGATCGGCATGTGCAGCCCCATCCGCTCGGCCCGTTCGTGGACGCTGCGCGTGGTGAAGACGCCCTCGGCCACCATGTTCATGCGGGCCAGGATGTCCGCCATTTTTTCGCCGCGGGCCAGGCATTCGCCGACGTGGCGATTGCGTCCGTGCCTGCTCATGCAGGTGGTGATCAGGTCGCCGACGCCGGCCAGGCCCGCGAAAGTCTGCGGCTCGGCGCCGAGGGCGACGCCGAAGCGGGTCATTTCCGCCAGACCGCGGGTGAGCAAGGCCGCCTTGGCGTTGTCGCCAAAACCCAGTCCGTCGCTGATGCCGGCCGCGATGCCAATGACATTCTTCAGCGCGCCGGCCAACTCGACGCCGACCACATCGAGGTTGGTGTAAACGCGGAAACGGTCGGTCGAAAAGTGCAGCTGGATCCACCGCGCCAGGTCGAGATCGGCGCTGGCCACGACCACGCTGGTCGGCAACCCGCGTGCGACCTCCTCGGCATGACTGGGCCCGCTCAGCACCGCCACATGGCGGACATGCAGCACCTGGCGCAGGATCTCCGTCGGCCGCAGGAAGCTGCTGTTCTCCAGACCTTTAACGAGGCTGAGCACGGGCCGGTCTGCCGTCAAGGCGCCGGCAATCCCGGTCAGCGTCGATCGAAGGTGAACCGTGGGAATGGCCGCCACCACAATTTCGGCGCCGGCGACAGCTTCATGAATGTCGGTGGTAAGGTGAATGCTTGGTGGAATGCTCACACCGGGCAGGAGTCGCGTGTTCTCCCGGCGCTCGTGCATCAACCGAGCGTTTTCCGGCCGAGCGCTCCACAAACGGACCACATGTTGGGCATTTTTGGCTAGCACCAATGCCACCGCCGTGCCCCACGCCCCAGCGCCAAGGATAGCGAAAGTAGTCGGCATAAATTGCGTTGCCTCACCACTCACCACTCACCACTCACCACTCACCACTCACCACGCACCACCCATTACAAATTGTAGCAAGCCCCTCAAGTGCTGCACCCCAACTGCCGATAATGCAGAAGTGGCAGCGCACCGTGACGAAGCGCTTGGATTTGCCATTTTAGCTACAGGGAGGTGTTTATGGCCGCACAGTTGCGTGTCTTTCCTGAATCGCAACCCTCCAACTTTGGCGAGGCTCCGGAACCCAGCGTCCGTATCAGCCTGCGCGAATTGCTTCCCATTCTCGACGTTGCCAAGCGCCGTAACTACCTTTGGCTGCAGGATTTCCTCGAAGATGAAGTCTGTGTCACGCCGGACCTCTATGAAGTGCTGCGCGCTTTCCGGGCATACAGGCCGTCGGCATGAAGTGAATCTCGTACAATTCCGCCATGGGTGCACTCCTCAAACAACGACTTCAGCAAGGCAAGCTGGTGCATGTCTTTTGCGCCGGTCAACTCTGCTATCCAAAAATCATCGAAATAGTCGGCCAGTTCGGCGGCTATGACGCGGTTTGGCTCGACCACGAGCACGGCGGCCTGAGCATTGCCCAGATCGAAGAGGCATCCCGCGCGGCCCGATCCGTCGGCCTGGATTCGTTCGTCCGCATGCACGCCGGCGATTACGCCACGGTGATGCAAATGTTGGAGGCCGGCGCCGGCGGCGTGATGGCGGCCCAGGTGCAGCAGCGCCGCCGAGGCTGCCGACGTGGTCCGCTGGTCGAAGTTTCATCCGCACGGCCTGCGCGGCGTCAATGGCACAGGCGTCGACGGACGCTACGGCACTCTGCCCATGCTCGAATACATGAAACGCTGCAACGCCGAGTCGTTCATCTCCATTCAGATCGAACGGGTGGAAGCAGTGGAAGAAGTGGAAAAGATCGCTGCCGTGCCGCAGGTGGACGTGCTTTTTGTGGGCCCGGCCGATCTGGGTCAATCGCTCGGCATTCCTGGCGAGCCGGAGCATCCCAAGCTGTGGGCCGCCATCGAGCGGGTAGCCAAAGCAGCCAAGGCGGCGGGCATCCACTGGGCGATCTTGCCGCGGGATGCGAATGCGGCGCGGCGATGCATTGCCATGGGTTGCCGCATGCTGCTGAGCGGACTGGACGTTTGGGCTCTGCAGCGCGGCTCAAGGCGATTCAGGCGGAATTTGGGGAGTTGGGGTAGCGTTCATCGGATTCATTGTTTGCATTGCACACACCCACCCTATTTCCGCCGGCGCGGCGTTTCCGTGCAATGAATCGATATCTTCGGCTGAGAACAATGCATGAGTCCCATCGCTTGTGAATAAATCCGTAGCGCGGTAGAATGTGGGAGATGAAGCCAACCGTCTACATCGAGACGACAATCCCGAGTTACTTGACCGCTTGGCCAAGCCGAGATTTGGTGCGGGCGGCGCATCAGCAGATCACTCGCGAGTGGTGGGACCGTCGGGATGGGTTTGTCGTGTATTCGTCGCGCTTGGTAGTCCAGGAGAGTCAAGCAGGGGACGCGCAGGCCGCGGCGGATAGATTGACGGCACTGGGAGGCATCCCGCTCTTGGAACAGCGGTTCGATGCGGACGAGTTGGCTGAAGCGCTGATGTGCGGCATTCCGCTACCCGCAAAGGCGGCTGCGGATGCGATGCACATCGCAATTGCGGCGGTCCACGGAATGCAATACCTGTTAACGTGGAATTGTACGCACATTGCCAATGTGGCGCTGCGCAAGCAGATTGAGGCAGTGTGCCGAGCGGCTGGGTTTGAACCGCCACTGATTTGCACTCCCGAAGAATTACTTGGCGACGGAGGGCTTGAACCATGATTGAGGACGACGTGTTGCGTGAGGTGAGGGCGGCACGTGAGGCGTACGCAAGGTTGCACAATTTTGACGTGCGGGCGATGGCGAAAGACCTCCGGGCGCGCGATCTGGCCGGCGATTGGCAAGTGGTGAGTATGCCCCCGCGGCGCCCACATTCTGTCCCGGCACCTTCGGTTGGCCCTATCGAAACGTCACAACGGCATGAAGTCCAAGATGATTTCGACCGCGCCATCGCCCAATCGTCGGACAAGCTAGCCGCATTGGCGCGGGAGGCGCTCGCCGAACACCGCTCCGGGCAGACGGAACCGCTGGATCCGGAGCGGTTATGAACTCGCACACAAACTGCGGTCGCGAGACGGCATGATGGAGAAAATCATGGGTCACCCGCGCGTTTACGCCGATTTCCAAAACCTCGACGATGAAAATCGCTTGCGTTTGACTTGCGCAGGCACGCGCCGAGACCTGGAACGACAAGCGCTGGAGCTTCGCGAGGGGATGGCCTTGACGCTTTACACCGATGATGCCGCGGACGATGGCCAGTCCGATGAGCTTCTTGCCGACGCGGTGGTGCATTTCAACCAAGCCGAGAACTGTTGGGTGGCAGCCATTGATTGGCAAGCCATCCGGAATGCGTCTGCGGACGCCAAGCTCCGTCGGCGGACTGGATGACAGTTACATCCGTTAACAAGGAACCGAAGGAGGATTTGATTGCGCCGCGTCGTCGTGCCAGCCGTTGTCGAGAGCCTTGATGATTGTTACCGCCTCCAACGCGGCGAGTTGGCTGCCGCGCAGGTTCGCCGGGTGGAGGTTGTGGAAGCCCTAGTGGATACCGGCGCGACTGGACTTTCGCTGCCGCGCCCTTTGATACTGCAACTCGGTCTGTTTCCTATTCGCAGCCGACGTGCAATGACAACGGCGGCCATTCGAGACGTGCCAACCTACGGCGCGGTGAGGTTGACGGTACTGGGTCGCGACTGTGTCTGCGATGTCATGGAGGTGGATGATGCGTGCCCGGTGCTGATCGGACAGGTGCCGCTTGAATTGATGGACCTCGTGGTCGATCCGGGACGCCGGCGGGTGATCGGCAATCCGGCGCACGGCGGGGAACAGATGATCGAGTTGATGTGACTTGGCGCTGGTTGTTAGCAGCATTACTGGAGCAACAAATCCGAGGAGCAATTCATGGCAGCCCAACGACCGAAAATCCCGACTCCTGTGGAAACCGAAGTGCTTGTCAAAAGCGGGCGGCGCTGTGCATTGTGCTTCGGCCTTCAAGGCGACGAGACTGAAAAACCAGGCCAAATAGCCCATATCGATCAAAACCGCTCAAACAACACCTTCGGCAACCTGTGTTGGTTATGCCAAGTACACCACGACCAATACGATAGCACCACGAGCCAAACCAAAGGCCTGACCGACAGTGAGGTGCGAGCGTACCGGGACGCACTCTATTCGGAGTTGCCACGGATTCTGGCCGCCAAGAAGTCGAAAGCGGGTTCAGTCTTCATGGCCGGAGATGTTGCTGCCGGCTCGGGGAAAGACGCCCCGGGTGGCGACGTCAGAGTTGAAAGCGGAACGGGTCGCCATGGGGCAAATGGTGGCGATGTGGTAATCGGGCCAGGCATTTACCGGGCAGGCGACGGTGGGCAAGGCGGAAAGGGCGGAGACATTACCATAAAAGCGGGCGATGCCGAGCAGACCTTTTCCGCCAAGGACGACACAGACATGCTTCCGCGAGTTTACATCGAGACAACCTTTGTCAGCTACTTGACCGGTCGCCCAAGCCGCGACGTGGTTATTGTGGGGCATCAGCAAATTACCCACGAGTGGTGGGATCAATCGCGCGTGGATTTTGAGCTGTGTACGTCACAGCTGGTGCTCCAGGAGGCTGGAAGCGGCGATCCTGAAGCTGCTCAAGAACGCCTCCAAATTCTGAAATCCATGGTTTTGTTGGACACCACGGAAGCAGCCGTGGTTTTGGCGGAAGAGCTTGTTCGAGCCCGGGCATTGCCCGAGAAAGCTGCAGACGATGCAGTGCACATTGCAATCGCAGCCACTCAAAAGATTCCCTATCTTTTGACATGGAATTGTCGGCACATGGCCAACGCTACAATGCGGCCCGTCATCGAAGCAGTGTGTGGCAGCAGGGGTTACAAAACGCCAATCATCTGCACGCCCGAGGAACTTAGAAAGGAGATCCCATGAATGACCCGATTGTGGACGAAGTTCGACGCATCCGCGAGGAGCATGCCGCCCGCTTTAATTACGATCTGTGGGCGATTTTCAGAGACATTAAAGAGCAACAGGCACGCAGCGGCCTCCATTTTGTTTCGTTTGCCGACGAGACGAGCGTGGTGGCGCCGGTCGCTCAGGTTGGGCTCGACCCCAACCCAGCGCGGGCAGCGGAACTCAAGTGATCGCATTGCGATCAAGTGGTCGGCAGGGCAGAACAGCTTGGACTACACAGATTACATCACGATCGAGCCCGGCACACGTGGCGGTAAGCCGTGCATTCGTGGCACTCGGATTACGGTCCAGGACGTGCAGGAGTACCTCGTTGGCGGTATGACAGTGCAGGAGCTTCTGGGCGACTTTCCCGAGTTGACCGTTGAGGATATCGGGGCCTGCTTGTTATTCGCGGCTGATCAGCCACGTGCAGCTTGAATTGATGGGCCTCGTGGCCGACCACGGGACGCCGGAAGTTGATCGGAAATCCAGCTCCCGGCGGGGAACACTTGATCGAGTTGATGTGACAAGGGATATTATCATGGCAAAACCACCGCTGGAACCGGAACTCCTCCACGCCGCGCCGTTGCGTTACGCACCCACGAATGAACTGGGTGTCGTTTTCCTCTTTTCGCACCTTTGTCGTAGGATGCAGCTTCATGTCGAGAGTGTGCAGGCCGGATTTCCAGATTGCATTGCCCGCCAGCGAGTTGGAGGAAAGGAACGGCGAATCCGAATTGAATTCGAATTTCGTTCCAGCAATTTTCGGTCTCATGGGCATTCTGTCGATGGCTGCGATTGGATCGTTTGCTGGGAACATGATTGGGCCGCCGTCCCGTCAAGTATCAAAGTGGTGGAGTTACGCCGGTACTTCGGCCGTGGATTTAATGTTTGGGTAGTCGTCGCCCCACCTCAGGATGTTTGGCCGGCCCGCGGCAAACATGCCTTTGGAAAACGAGTAGCCAAAGGTGACTTGGTCCTGTTCTACGAGGCTTCTCCACACCAGTGGTTCCGTCAAATCTGCGTGGTCGTTGACGAATCGGAGATTGAGAATTACATGAACAACGACCGCGGCCCTGTACGTTCCGCCCATCTACACACCCTCCGTCGAGTCTGCACGCTTGATCCGCCGCTTCGTATGAAGTCTCTGGAGACCAACAGATTGATTGTCATAAAAAATACCGTTTTCTCGCAAACCCACAACAGGAAAATTACCGAACATTGGTGGCTCCTCCACGAGTGCATTATTCAAAAATACCCGGCGTGCGAGGCCGCATTACAGCGGTTCGCTCCCTCAAGGGTTTGAGGGGCCGTAAGCTGGAGATACTTTTCAGACGCCGAACAAGGCGCTAATGCCGCATGCCCAAGCGAATAACTGATTTTGATGCTTGATCGGCTATTCCGTGTGAGCCTAGTCGTTCGGTGGCGCAAACCAGGAGGGGGTAATGGGCTACGAGACCCGGATCGACCTTTACGACGTGACGGTGCACCGCCGTGAACAGGATGCGGTCGCAAATGCGATTGCCGCCGTGGCCGGTGGCGCCAGCAATGCGCATTGGATGGTGGGACTGCTAAACCTCGCAAACGACGGCTCCTTGACCTGGGATGAGCCGTCGTAAGGAAAGTGGAAGACGCACGAGGAATTCATCAGGTGGCTCGCAGTTCGCTGCGAGCGGGGCTTCGTGGCCTTCTGGAGTTGCGAGGGGGATGGTGCTGCGTGGGCGTATGAGTTCGACGGGTCCGGAGGCTACAGCGAGTGCAAAGCCCGGCGTGTCTCGGCACTCAGGGCGGCAGCCACGCGAAAGAGGCGTGCGGTAGCTGCGAAGGCCGCCCAGACCAAGAAGCGGCGCGCCGCAGCGCAAAGCCGCGCTCGCTCGCAAGCGCCGGGCGGCAGGACGCGAGGCAGCCGAGACGCGCAAGCGGAACGGTGCCGTCCTGAATGTCAAAAGGAGAAAAAACCGATGACAACGCACATTACCGCAACCGTCATCGGCGGCATGCTCAAGCCGGACCAAAGCCTACACTTTCCCGAAGGAACCCGCGTGACTTTGACGATCCAGCCGATTTCGCATGCCCTGCCCCAAATCACTCCGCAAGAGGCATGGCAGGCGATCAAGGAATGGCTCAAGCAGCGACCGCTCCATTTCGCTGGCCGCCGGTGCACCAGGGACGAGCTTCACGAACGCCGTTGACACGTGCAAACAAATCCCAACATTCTGTTTGACTCCCCCCGCGTTCTGGTTATGATAAAAAGCACGCTTCCGGAAAATCCTCTCTCGCGCGTGCGATGACCCGCCTCGCACGTGGGCCGTCAAGCCGCATACGGCTCGCTCGGCCCCGGTGCCCGGAACTTTTCCAGCCCGCTGCTGTTAGGTGTTGTTTGATGCGCCCTTCCCGGGGCCTGCTCTTACGCGGCTTGAGGTCCTCTAATGTCCACTGCCACCACACCCCCCGCCCCCGCCCAGTCCACCGCGCCCAGTGAAATGCCGGCTTCCGACCTGCAAATGCTCGAGAACCTCCGCAAGGCCCACCGCCAGCTGCGCGCGGAGATCGGCAAGATCATCATCGGCCAGGAAGACGTGCTCGATCAGCTGCTGATGGCGATCTTCTGCCGCGGCCATGCCCTGCTGGTCGGCGTGCCCGGCCTGGCCAAGACGCTGATGGTCAGCACGCTGGCCCAGGCGCTCGACATGACCTTCAAGCGCATCCAGTTCACGCCCGACCTGATGCCGACCGACATCACCGGCACCGAAGTGATCCAGGACGACCAGGTCACCCGGCAGCGCATGTTCAAATTCCTGCCGGGCCCGATCTTCGCCAACATCGTGCTGGCCGACGAGATCAACCGCACGCCGCCCAAGACGCAGGCCGCCCTGCTCGAAGCCATGCAGGAACGCAAGGCGTCCATCGGCGGCACCGATTATCCGATGAAGACCCCGTTCTTCGTGCTGGCGACGCAGAACCCCATCGAGCAGGAAGGCACCTATCCGCTGCCCGAAGCCCAGCTCGACCGCTTTCTGTTCATGATCAAGGTCGATTATCCGACCGACGCCGAGGAAGAGCAGATCATGCGGCAAGGCACCTCCGACGTGCAGCTGACGTGTGTCGCAAGGTGCTGCACGGCGACGACATCCTGCAACTGCAGCACATCGTGCGCCGCGTGCCGGTGGCCGATCACGTGTTCGCAGTACGCCAAGCGGATCACGCGCATGTCCCGGCCCGGCACGCCGGAGGCGGCCGACTTCGTCAACAAGTGGCTGACCTGGGGCGCGGGGCCGCGTGCCAGCATGAACCTGATCCTGGCGGCCAAGGCCCATGCCATCCTGCACGGCAAGCATCACGTGTCGGCGGACGACGTGGCCGCGGTGGCCGCTGCCGATCCTGCGGCATCGGCTGATCCTGAACTTCACCGCCCAGAGCGAAGGCATCACCGTGGATGAGGTCATCGAGCGCTTGTTGAAGGCAGTGCCCAAGAATGTTTAACGGCGGCACGCGTTCCGCTGCGCAGTCGCGGCTAAACGGACACCATTTTGGCCACCGCATATTTGCCTCCTGATGTGATCGCGAAAGCACAGGCCCTCGGCCTGAAGGCTCGCACCGTCGTCGAGGGATTGCGCGTCGGCGATCACAAAAGCCCCTTCCGCGGCTTCTCCGTCGAATTCGTCCAGCACCGCGAATATGTGCCCGGCGACGATATTCGCCACATCGACTGGAAAAGCTACGGCCGGTCGGAACGCTACACCATCAAGCAATACGAGCAAGAAACGAACTTCATCGGCCATATTCTGCTCGACGCCAGCCGCTCGATGCTCTACGGCGACGGCGCGACCAACAAGCTGGAATATGCCAAGCTGCTTTCGGCCGTCCTCGCTTATACGATTATTCATCAGCGCGACAGCGCCAGCCTGTCGATTTTTGACAGCGCTGGCGGCACGCAGCTGCCGGTCAGCAGCCAACCTGGGCACATGCTGACCATTTTGAAAACCCTGGAAAGCACCAAGCCCGCGGACAAGACCAGCATTGCACCTCTCCTGCATGACCTGGCGCAACAGGCGCGGCGACGCGGCCTGGTTTTTTTGATCTCGGACTGTTTCAGCAATGTGGACGATCTGATGTCGGGCCTGCAACACCTGCGCTTCCAGGGCCATGACGTGGCGATCTTCCATGTCATGCATCCCGACGAGTTGGAGTTTCCCTTTGGCGGACTGGTGAAGTTCGACGACGTGGAAGATTCCGCGGCATCTGCTAACCAGGCCGGACATGATCCGGCCCGCCTATCTGCGCGAGGTGAAGAAGTTCCGCGCAAAATTGCAACTGGGTTGCGAAAACAATCGTTGCGATTACCTTCTCGTGGACACGAGTCGACCGCTTGGAGCGTCGCTGTCGGCGTATCTCTCCCGAAGGCTGCAGCAACGGCGGATTTAAGGCATCAAAGTAGCAGGCACACTCCGTGTGCCGTAAAAGAGAACGGCATGCATTTCCTTGGTCCGTGGTTTCTAATGGGTCTGCTGGGCTTGGCCGGGGCGGCCATTCCCATCGTGCTGCATTTCTTCTTTCGCAGCCGCTACCGCACCGTCCCGTGGGCGGCCATGGAGTTCCTGCTCACCAGCATTGAGCAAACCAGCCGCCGGCTCAAGTTTCAGGAATTGCTGCTGCTCATCATGCGCTGCGCCGTGCTGCTTTTCCTTGCGCTGGCAATGGCCCGGCCGGCATGGTCGCTGGTGGGCAACCGCGGCGGCCGGGATGCGGTCGATGCCGTCTTCGTAATCGACAATTCCTTCAGCATGGGTGCCCGCGAAGGGGCCAAGACACGCTTTGATCTGGCCAAGTCAGCCGCCATTCACGCCATCGATCAGCTGCCGCCGCATTCCTCCGTGCAGATTTTCACCTGCGGCACGGCGGTCAGCGAACCGCTGCTGCACGAGACCGCCAATCTCGATCAGGCACGCGTGGCGATTCAGCGCCTGGAAGCTGACGCACCAGGCCACCGAGTTGAGCGTGGGCCTGGCCGAGGCCGTCAAATTGCTGCAAAGCAGTCAGATGGCCAACAAGGAGCTTTACCTCTTCAGCGACATGCAAAAGCAAGGGCTGGAGCAACACGCCGACACCATCAATGCCCTGCTCGGCGATGCCAGCTCATTCGCCACCATCTTTTTTGTGCGCTGCGGAACTGGCGCAGCTTGCCAATGCCGCCATCATCGACGTGGTGCCACAGACCGGCACTCCCAGGCCCGGGCACCGCGTTGGATTCGCGGTGGTCGTTCGCAACACCAGCAACTTGCCGGTTCGCCAGCTCCAGATTGGCCTCGCGGTGGACGGCGCCATGGACAGCGCGGAGATGCAGACCATACCGGAGCTGCCGCCTGGAGAGAAGCAAGTCGTTGCTCTCAGCGCCCGCTTCGACAAACCGGGCCTGCGCGTGGTGACGGCCTTTCTCGGCAATGACGACTTGCCCGGCGACAACTACCTTGACCGCATCGTCGAGGTGCGTGACAAGGTGAAAGTCCTGGTCGTCGACGGCAGCCTCAACCTGCGCGACCCGAGTCAATCGGCTTCGTATTTCCTGGTCAATGCGCTGACGCCGGTGCCGGAGGATAAGAAGGGCGAGTATTTCCTGCAGGTCGAAGTGATCTCGCCGCGCCAGGCCGGCGGAGAACGGCTCAAGGACAAAGCCGTCTGCATCCTGGCCAATGTGCCGCTGCCGGGCAACCCGCTCACCGACGCCGAGACTCCCACGACAGAATTCACCGACGCTCTGGCCGAGTTTGTGCGCAAGGGCGGCGGCCTGATGATCTACGGCGGCGACAAGGTTTCCGCCAAGGCTTACAACACTGTTTTTGGCGGCGCGGGGCTTTTGCCGGTCCCATTGCTTGAGACGGAATCGTTTCCCATCCCTACTGTCAAGGCGGCCAAGGACGCCAGGGACGTGAAGGATGCCAATGCATTGGACCGGTCCAGTGCGGCGCTGCCGGCGTTCGACCACTTTCGCACCGACGAAAATTACGACAAAATGGCCGTGTTCCCGATCCTCAAATCGCTCGGCCAGGAAGAGCCTGGACGCTCCGGCGCTAACCGCGAGGGCGAGACCGCGCGGGTGATCTTCCGCTATACCAATCGCAAACCGGCAATTGTGACTCGCAAGGTCGGCCTGGGTGAGGTCATGGTCATCGGCACGTCGGCCGATCCGGGTTTCAAGCCGCGCTCGCGGGAACCGAATTGGAACTGGCTGCCGCTTTGGGGCCAAGGTTACGTACCGTTGGTGGAGGCCAAGGTAAACTACTTGCTCAACGGCCAATTGCAGAATCACAATACCGGGATGGGAGAGGCCCTGCGGTTTGCACCGTCGGAAGAAATGGCTCAGCATTCGTTCGTGCTGATTTCGCCGGGTGAGCGAACAAGCGGAAAAGCGGCCCTGCTCCCTGAAGGCGACCGAACGCCGCTAGGATTGGCCTCCAAAGATGACAGTGGCCGGCCGGTGGTTGTGGCACCCGGCCCTGTGCGTGCCGGCGTCTGCTGGTTGACAACGCGGGAAAATGACGGCGGGGAACGCATACCGTTCGCGGTCGCGCCCGATCTGCGGGAGAGCGGCGATTTGCAGACGCTTTCCCAACAGGACATCGATCGCCAGCTGGGATTTGCTCCCGTGCACATCATTGCCAGTGATGAAGAACCCGCGCTGTTCGCGGCCGCCCGTACTAATCTGGAGTGGACCAGCGTGTTGTTGTGGTTGGTTTTGACGCTAGCGGTGGGCGAATCGCTGCTGGCCTGGTTCTGCGGAAGGAGCTGGTAGTAAGCCGCTTGCGGCTTCGCGCTCGATTAACCCGCTCGCGGCTTCGTGTTTTGGAACGATTATAAATGAGTCTCTTTTACAAACTCCTGGGCATCGACGTTCCCCCCGGGGCTTCGTCTCAATCGCTGGAGTTGCAATTCCGCGGGTGGCTGCCCTGGTGGCTGGTGCTGCTTCTGGCCGTCATTTTGTGCGGCGGCACCTTCGTTCTTTACAAAACCGAACGCGCCAAGTTCGGTTGGTATATGCGTCTGCCCATGGCTTGCCTCCGCGCCATGGCCCTGGCCTTGCTGCTCTTCTTGCTGTGCCGGCCGGTGCTGCAGTTCGAATGCACGGCCCTTCGGCCGCGCGAGATCATTCTGCTGATCGACAATAGTCAGAGCATGAAACAACAGGACCGCCGCCTGGCGCTCGCGGAGAGGCTTCGCGTGGCCATCGCCCAGGGATTATTGCCGCCGGGCACGCTTCTCGCCGGTCCGACGGCTCCCCAGGAAGTGCCGCCCGACACGCTCAGGGATCCACAACGTGCCGACCTCGTCCGCGAGGTGCTCGGCAATTCCAAGCTGCATCTTCTCGACGATTTGCAGCGTCATTGGCCCGTGGTGCCGATGCTGCTGGGCTCCGACGCTCGCCCGGCCATTGCCGACCCGACGCTCACCACCAAACGGGCGCTGACGGACAAAGCGGTGCTGGCCAAGTTCGATGTCAGCCAGTCGCAAACCGCCCTGGCCGACGCCATCCACGGCCTGCTGCAGCGCAAGGATGGCGACCTGCCCGCCGCCATCGTTGTTATGACTGACGGCCGCGACAACGGCAGCAAATACTCCATGGAGGAAGCCGCTCAGGCCTGCGCTAATGCCAAGGTCCCGCTGCACATCTACGGCACCGGCTCCGCGGAAAGCGTTCGCCTCAAGCTCCGCGAGCTGTACGCACAAGATTCGCTTTTCGCCGACGACAACGTCACCATCCCGGTCCGGTGGCGCGCCGACGGCATCGAAAAAGGAACAGTCTCCGTCAGCGTCACGCTTGCCGGCAAGGAGCAGCGCAAGCAAGTGGCGATCCAGCCGGGCCTGGATCAGGTCACCGAATTCACATTCACGTTGCCCAAGGCTTCCAAGAATCTGCAAAAAAGCGAGCTGTCGGCGTCGGTGCAGCTGCGCGAGGATGCCTCCTTCAAGGATGAGCAGCAGCGGCCCGTCGACATCATCGGCGGAAAGGTCAAGGTCCTTTACATCGAGTACGCCCCGCGCAAGGAATATCACTTCTTGCAGACCGTGCTGCTCAACGATCGCCGCATGGAACCCTATTTTTGGCTCATCACGGCCAATGAAAAGGCACAGACCGGCGGCCCGTTTCTCCATGGCTTCCCCGCCAAGAAGGATTTGGCGACATACGACGTGGTCATCCTGGGCGACGTGCCCGCCGACAAGCTGAAAAAAGAGAATGCCGAGGCCCTCACCCAATGGGTCAGCGACAACCGCGGCGGCCTGGTGGTGATGGCCGGTCGCCAGCACATGCCAGCTGCCTACGCCAGCTCCATCGAAATCAAGCAATTGCTGCCGGTGGAGTTCCAGTCGATCAAGTTCGCGGTCGACAGCCCCGGCAGTCCGCTGGCTTTTCAGCCGCAGGTGACGTCCGCCGGCCTGCGCACCGATTGGATGATGCTGGCCGATCAACCCGAGGACAACTTCAAGCAATGGAAAGACTTGCCAGGCATGTTCTGGTACTACCCGGTCACCAAGCTCCGGCCGGGCGCGATGCCGCTGCTGGTCCACCCCACGGTCAAAATGGGCGAGGAGCCGATGCCGCTGATTTCGCAGCATTACTACGGCAAGGGCCAGGTGCTGTTCGTCGGTTGCGAGGAGAGCTGGCGCTGGCGCTTCAACACGCAGGACAAGGTGTTCGGTCGTTTCTGGAGCCAGCTTCTCTTGCAAATGGCCATGCCCCACAAGCTGGTCGCCAACTCGGGCCACGTCGAAATGTCGGTCAACCGCTCGACGCTGGTGGTGGGCAAACGCAGCACGCTGATCGCTCGCTTGCTCGACCGCAACTACGAACCGTACAAAAAGGCCAAGGTCGACGCCGTGGTGGAGTATCTCGATGCCAAGCCAGGTCAGGAGAGGTTTTTTAAGGTGGCCCTCGATCCGGTGCCGGGGCGGGAAAAGGCCGCCGAATATGAGACGATTTTGCCGACGCATCTGCCGGGCCGCTGGCAGGTGAAGCTGGTCGAGCCCGAACCAGCGACCTTCGCATACAGCGTTACGTTGCCCGCACTCCACGAGCTGGATGAGGCCCCGATGGCTGCCGAGGCGATGCGGACGGCGGCCTCCGTTAGCGGTGGTCGTTTCTACCAGGAAGAGTCATTGCATGAAATGGCGGCGAGCATTTCGCCGCGCGAGACGGCGTTTACCATGCACCAGGAAGTGCTGCTCTGGGGGCCGCTGCCGTTTTTGATCTTCACCGCCCTGGTGGCTTCGGAGTGGCTGCTGCGCAAACTTGGGAACTTGAGCTGATGTCGATGAATAGAGTGCCGCCGATTCTGCTGAAGAAACTGACCCATCTGCGGCTGCGCGAGCGCTGGCTGCGGCTGGCGAGGGGCTTGGAGCATGTTTTGCTGCTGATGGCAGCCGTGTTTATTTCCGCATGCCTGGCCGACTGGATCATCGACATGTGGGACGAAACGCCTTGGGAATTGCGTTTGGCCATGTTTTGCGGCCAGGTCGCGTTGTTGGAAGTTGGGGTAATCCTCTTCGTGCTCGTGCCGCTGCTCCGGCCGTTGCACCGAGACAAGTTAGCTCTGCTGGTGGAAAGCAAGCACCCGGCGTTTCAGCATCGCTTGATCTCGGCGCTGCAGCTGAATCAGCCCGGCTCTCACACCGAGGGCATGTCGCCGGAGCTGCTGACCGCCATGACTCGCGAGGCCGAGGAATTGGCCGGGCCGGTGGATTTCGCGGCCCTTGCAGACCATTCCAGGCTCAAGGAATGCCTGCGGGCTGCGGCCGTGGTGGTCTTAGGCGTCCCCGCCGTGTTTTGGGGCCTTTACGGTGTCGATGGGGCCCTCGCAATGGTCAATCGCCAGTTCCTGGCCGACGTCGACATCCCGCGTTCACTGACGGTTGCCGGCAGCACCGCCGAGGTCATGCCCGGCGGCGAAGACGTGGCGCTGCAATTCAAGATTCACGGCTCTGGCCTGACGCCGGACCAAATTGGCTCGGTGCGCGTCCGCGACAAGGAGGGCCGTTCATTCAGTGTTCCGCTCACCTTTGCCGCCGCCACGAATGATGAAAACGATAATGCCAGATTTGTGGCCACGGTGCCCGCATCCAATACCGATTTCACCTACATGGCTAAATTGGGCCACAGCCGCACCCGCCACGCTGGCCTTGTCTTTTTCGTCTCGCGGCCCACCGTCCTCAAACAAGACGCCTACGTCGTTCTGCCGGGCTACGTCGGTTACCGGCCCGACGGGACTTGCTTCGAGAAACCCCAGGTGCGTGGCGACATCGTCGGCATGCCGGATTTGTCCGCCCGCGTTGTCGTCAAGACGCAAAAACCGATCGTGCGGGCCGTGCTGGAAACCTACGGCTCTGCTTATCCGAATCTCTCCATGTCCAACGGCTTAACACGCGTTCAGCAGGCGAAAGTGGCCGCGCTGAGCAACGTGTCTGCCGCCTTGATGGGCCAGGGTTTGGCAAGTCCCCTTACTGCTTTTGGCCCCGCCTGCAGCGTGGCGGCCAAAATCCGCTTGCGCTCGGAAGAACAAAAGTTTTCAAAACCCACGGATGAGGTTGAATGGCGTTTCGAGCTGCGGCCGACCGAAACCAGTTACCGGGTGGTGGTGTTTGATGAATACGGCTTCAGCAGCAAGACGGCGACGGTGCGCGCCATCAGCATCGAGCCGGAGCCGGCGCCGACCGTGATTCTGCATGCCGAGAACTTTCCGCCCGGCCCGGCTTTCCAGAGCCGCAGCACCGCCCTATCGCTGATGGACCTGGAAGGGATGCCGTTGCCCCTGATCGACGGTGAGAATCCTGGCCGAATTCGAGTTGGCTACGAGGCGTTTGGGCCCTACGGCATCGGCAAGGCGCAGCTGAAGATCGGCGTGATTCGCGGCGCCAATGACTCGGAGGCTGATGCCAACAAGCCAAAGCTCGAGCGCTGGGTGACCCTGCCGTTGGCCGAGGTGCCCGCGAGCGCGCGGGAGTTCATCAAAAGCAAAGGCGTTTTTGAGGACTCCGTCGATAGCGAAACAGTGCCGTTTTACGCCGTGCCCACGCGCAATGTCACCGAGGAGCTGCCTCGAATTTTCGCGGGAGGCAGACTCGATTACCAGCCTGCCGGCATTCTGGATGAGGATGGCAAGCCTTTTGCGTTCAAACTCGACGATCAGATCGTCGTTTATGTGGAGGTGTTCAATCGCAATCCCGATCCGGCCAAAGCTCTGGTCGGCAGATCGCGGGTGCGGGAGCGGGATGTCGTCTCGATGGAACGGTTCGAGCGCTGGTGCATGGATACGCTGCAAGAAGCCAGCAGGATTGAAACCCTGATGTATATGCAGCAGCAGGTGTATGACCGGCCGTGGCTGTCTATTTCGAAGTAGGACGGCCTTCCCAGGCCGTCCGCGTCAGGATGGACGGCCTTCCCAGGCCGTCCGCGTCAGGATGGACGGCCTTCCCAGGCCGTCCGCGTCAGGATGGACGGCCTGGGAAGGCCGTCCTACGAAAATGTGGCCTTGGAGTGAAGTAGGCCTGGAATTTGCTTGGAAGTTGTGGGTGCAGTTGTTACTATGTTGTGACTCATTAGGCCGTCCGTGCGGCAAAAACCGCTCGGCATCGATCCACTTGGGGGATGTAGCATGGTCCGCAGAACTCGCCAGGGGTTATGGCTCGCAGTCAGCGCCGTATGGTGCCTGGGCATTATTGGGCTGACTTCCTTGGGGCAGGCGCCCCAGGATAAACAAGAGCAGCGGATCAAGCAGCAAAACACGCAAATTGCCACCGAGGAGGTCGTCCACCGCATCGGCACCATGCTGCGGGTGATGGACTATTACCAACCCGATCAGGCTGGGCAGCGAAAGTCGCTGGAGCGGATCGCCGTCACCCTCATGGCGCTGAGCCGCGAGCAAATGGAAGACGTGTTGCGGCGTCTGGACAAGGCGGCCGCCGAGCCCGACGCCGACAAATCCGCCAAGGAAATGGAAGCAGCCCACACCCGCCATGTCGAAATCATGCAAACCCTGCGGGCTCTGCTGGCCGAATATGAAACCGTCAACACGCTCGATCAGATCGCTGACAAACTCGACAAGCTGGCCCGGACCGAGTTGGAGCTGGCCTTGCAAAGCAGCAAGCTCATCCAGGACGACAAAAACCCCTTGCCTTCGTTCGGGGGTTTTGGCGGCAAGAAGGGCGGCCAGGGCGCACTGTCGCCGCAGCAATTGCGCAGTCAGAACATGAGGCAGTCTCGCTGCCGAGCAAACCAGCTTGCAAAAGGATTTGAGCAACCTTCTCAAGAAGACTGCCGATTTGCAGCCCCAGTTGCCGCTGGAGCAAAAGGTTGTCCTGGACAAGCTTAGCGCCGCCGTGCAGGAAACGGACGTGGACACCACGCTCAACAAGACCAACAAAAAGCTTGACGAAATCGAATATGCCTTTGCCGGCGACCAGGACGAGCGTTTGAAGGACGCCAACACGTTGCAGCGCAAAGCCGCCGACGATTTGAAGGATTTGGCCAGCGTGGTCCGCCAGGGCAAAGACCAATTGGCAGCTTTGCGAAAGGCGCAGGACCAGCTGGATGAATCAATCAAGGTTCAGCAGCAGTTGCAGGACCGGGCCAAGGTGCAAGCCGCCAAGGACCTCAAGGATCCGCCCACGGACCAGCCGCTGCAGGACTTCCGCCCGTTTGGCGGCAAGGGCGGCAAAAAAGGCGGCAAGGGCGCAGGCAACGATTTTAGAAATGTGCCGGTCGAGGACGACCGCGGCGCCAAGGACATGAGCGATCAGCAGGCCCGGATCGGCCTGGAAACCCGCGACATCACTAACCTCCTCAAGCCGTTCGCCAAGGATTTGGCCGATGAGGTCGATAGAGCGCGCGAGCCGATGAAGACCGCCGAGGACCTCCTGCGTGAGCGCACGCCCGACAAAGCCGTCAAGCCCCAAGACAAAGCCCTCGACGCGCTCAAGGACGCGCGGGCCAAGGTCGCCGAGATGATTGCCAAGGTCGAGAAGGACAAGACCGATCCCTTGATCGCCTTGCAAAAGGCCGCCGAGACGCTGGAAAAATTGCTGCAGGACCAGATCGCCACCCGCGATCAGACCAAGGAAGCCGGTGATGCCAAGCAAATGGATGAGCTGCCCAAGATCGCTCCCCAGCAAAAGGACCTGGCCGCGCGCACCAACGACTTGAACAACAAGCCGTTGCCCACGAAGGCCGACACCCAGAAGGCATTGGACAACGCTACCAAGGCCATGGATAAAGCCTCGACCAATTTGCAAAATCAGAAGGCGCCCGAGGCGGTCAACAAACAGAACGACGCGATTAAATCGCTGGAGGACGCTCAGAAAAAGCTCCAGGACCAAATCGCCGCCATCGAGCAGCGCCGCGACGACATCGCCAAGCTCGAAGAGGCCGCTCAAAAACTCGACAGGCTGACCAAGGACGAAAGCAAGATCGCCGACTCGGCCAAGAACAAGAGCGATCAGGCCAAGGCTGCCACCAAGGATCTTGCCAAGAAACAGGGTGAGCTGACCCCGAAGGCCAAGGATTTCGCCAAGGACCTCGACAAGATCGCGAAAAATGCCGCCGAAAAGGTCGATCAGGGCAGCAAAAACATGGATGCCGCCAAGAAAGAATTGGACAAGAATCAGGCTAAACCCGGCGCCGAGCAAGCCGACAAGGCAGTGGACAGGCTCAAGGAGGCGCAGTCCGAGCTTGCCAAGAAGCTCGACGACCTCAAAGCCAAGGAACTGGCTGACCAGGCCAAGCTCAAGAACGCCGACCCGCTGGCCGCCATGCAGCAATTGCAAAAGGCGATGGAGCAAACCCAGCAAGCCATGAACGAGGCCCGCAAAGCCATGGACGAGGCGATGCTGAAAAGCCTGGCCGAGCAGCAGAAGCAATTAGCCGACCAGGCCAAGCAAGCAAACCTCGACAAGGCCGCCATGCCGGCCAGCGATGCCGCCAAGGCCTTGAAAAAAGGCGACCTGGGCAAAGCAATCGACGACCAGGAAAAGGCCCTCGACAGATTCGAGTTGGCGGACAAGAACCCGAAGCGGCAGGAAGCGGCCGAGGCCAAACCGGGTGAAGCCAAGCAAGGCAAGCAGGGAGATGCCAAGCCCGGTCAAAAACTGGACGGTGAAAAAGGTCAGCAAGCGGCCGGCGTCAAGCCCGGCGATAAAGGCCAACTTGGCGAAGCCAAGCAAGGCCAGCCGCAAAAGGGCGAGGCCAAGGCCGGGCAGATGACTGCCGGTGAAATGGCTCAGGAGCAGAAGATATTGAGGGATGCTACCAAAGAGCTGGCCCTGCGCCAAATGATGCAGAGCCAGATGTCACAGCAATCGACCAAGGGAGCGATGCAAGCCCTGGGGCAGGCGATGGCCGGCTCGCCCAAGGGTCCCCAGCAGCAGATGCAAGGCGCCGCTGGCAAGCTTGGCCAGGCTGGTCAGCAATTGGCGAAAGGCAGTCCCGGTCAGGCCGCCCAATCGCAGCAGCAAGCCCTCGATGACATGAAGCAGGCCATGAAGCAAATGCAAGGCGCCAAGGACATCGCCAAGGCTGAGCCCGGCAAGGGCAAACAAGGAAAGAAGGGCGATAAGGGCGATAAAGGTGACAAGGGCGACAAGGGCGACAAGGGCGACAAGGGTGATAAGGGTGATAAACAGGGCGACGGCAAGGGCGAGCCCAAGGGCCAGAAACAGGGCCAGAAGCAAGGTCAGAAGCAGGGCACTGCCGACGAGAAAAACAACAAACAGGGCGATGGCAACCGCACCGCCGACGGCAAGGTCAGCAACGGTCAGGCCACGATTTTGGACGTGACCGGGACGGATAGCTTCTTGCAGCTGCCGCCGCGTCAGCGCGAAATGATTCGACAGGCCCTGGCGAGCGGTATGCCGCCGGAGTACGCCGCGCAGATTCAGCAGTATTACCTCAATATCTCCCGAGGCAAATCGGGAGGGGTTCCCCCGCCGAGGTAGCTTTAGGTGTCGGATGATGCTGGCGGTAGAAGAGGAGAAAGATTAAGAGAAGGATTAAAATTAGGAAGAAGATTACGATTATGAGTAAGAGCAGGATCCATCCTACTCTTACTCGTAATCCTGCTCTTAATCCTCTTCTTAATCATAATCTTCATCCTACTCTTAATCTCCTTTGAATTTGTTGATCCCGCTTTGGATGGAATGTCATGCGTCGCTGCATTTATGCTGTTTGCCTGCTGGGCTTGCCTTGCCTATTCATCGGCCGCGCCGATGCCGACGTCAAGATGGACGAGCCAAGCAAGAAAGCCTGTGCCAAGGCGCTGGCCTGGCTGGCCACCAAGCAAAACGGCGACGGCTCCTGGAGCGACGGCCGTTATTCCCACAACACCGCCATCACGTCCTTCGCGCTACTGGCCTACCTCTCGCAGGGCCATTTACCCAACCAGGGCCAGTACGGCGCCGAAGTCGCCAAGGGGACGCGTTTTCTGCTTGCCGCCCAGGCCGACAACGGCTACCTGGTCGGCGCTCACGGGGGCAACATGTATTGCCATGGCATGGCGACGCTCGCCCTCGCCGAGTTATGGGGCTCCACCGCCGACGATACGATCAAACCGGTGCTGGAAAAAGCGGTGAAACTGATCGTCGGCTGTCAGAACTACGAGGGCGGTTGGCGCTATCAGCCGCAGCCCAACGACGCCGACGTTTCGGTGACGATCATGCAAGTGATGGCGCTGCGGGCCGCCAAGAATGCCGGTTTCAATGTGCCCGACATCACGCTCAAGAAGGCGATCAAGTACGTTGAAAGCTGCTACAACCCCGGCAGCGGCGGCTTCAGCTACCAGGCCAATCGCGGCGTCAGCGGCTTCGCGCGAACTGCCGCCGGCTGCTGTGTGCTGTTCTTGGCCGGCGAATACAAGGCCAAGCAGTTGCCCAACGCCATCGAGTACATGAAAGACAACTTCTACAATCAGCAGCACTTCTTTTACGGCCATTACTACGCGGCCCATGCCATGCATCAGGTAGGCGGCAAGGAATGGGAAGAGTGGTACGGCAAGATCAGCAAATACCTGCTGCCACGCCAGGAACTGGACGGCTACTGGGCCGAGGTCGACCGCGGCGGGCCGGGGCCGGTGTATCAGACCAGCATCGGCGTGATCGTGCTGTCGGTGCCTACGCACTACCTTGCGATTTTCCAGCGCCTGAGTCAAATCACGTCTGGCCTTTGCGTCTTTGCATCTTTGCGTGAGCATTCGATTGCAAAAACACCTCGCGCAAAGCCGCAAAGAACTGTGCCCAAGGCAGGTTGGTCAAAACTTGACGGTCGCCCCAATGACGATGGTGTCGGCCGACACGTTGCTCTGGACTGAGCTTCCCGGAATGGCGCCCAAGGGCGTCTCGATCGGCCCCTGGATGGAGTTTTCAAACGCGTGGGCGTAAGCTATTGAGACGGTAAACGTCGGCGTCAGCTTGTAGGCTGCTCCGCAGTAGACGGTGTGCTGCAGGATCACGGGTGAGGCCACGTTGTACATCGTCTCGTCGTTCCTGATCGGGTTGGTGTTGAATGTGTAGCCCGCACGCAAGGTCGCGGACGAAGTCAGCTCATATTGAGCGCCTAGGGCGACGCAGAAAACATCGTCCCAGCCCAGGCCGCGAACGGCGCCGGTGGTGGGGTCGAAGCCCGATTGGTGGAAGCCCGGCGTTTCGCTGTAGTCGATGTAACGGCAGTCGAGCGCGAAAATCCAGCCGGGAAGCCCGGTGTAGGACGTGCCGATCGAGGCGATGAGCGGGTAGTCGAAATGGAAGTCGATCCTGCGCGGCTGGCCATCCGAGGCGATGCTGTTGTACTGGAAAGAGTCGAACCACTGCGGGCTTTTGACCGAGTGCGCCGAAATGCCAGGCGTATTCGGTGGTCCAGAAAATGCCGGCCTGGAACCCGCCGCCGGGCGTGAGCCGGCCATTGGTCGCCGGGTCGTAGATGCCGTTGGAGTCGGGCGCGGCTAGAACCGCCGGGTCAGCTGTCAGATTGGCCAGGCTGAGTGTCGGAGCGAAGCCCACCGATATTTGATCCGTCACGCGGTAGGCCACCGTGGGCACCAGCTGGAAGACCTGCAAATCGGCCGAAACCGGTCCCAGGCCATGCGGCTGCGCCAGCAAAACGGGATTGGTGTTGGGGCCGACGGTGCTGCCGGGATAGTTGACGGCGAAGCCGCCGGCGGAAAACATTCCCAGGCCAAAAACAAACGGCGAATCGCAAGGCTGATAAACAATCCCGACCGTCGGCAGCATGAAAACGCCGTTATCGCTCCGGTCGGTTCCCGCCAGCGTTATCGGGGGATTGCCGGGCCCAGAGAGTTGGCCGGCAGGCTGGACGACAGCTTGGCGTGCGGCCACAGCCCTTCCAGGCCGAGATTCGCTTCCGAGCCTTGCAGGCCGGTAATGCCGGCAGGGTTCCAGTAAAGGGCTCCGCTGGCATCCAGGGGCGCCGCGGTTGATGCACCACCCATCGCGCGGTTGTCGGCCCCAGCGCCTGAGAGCGCGATGCCAAATTGGGCCCTTGCGGCGTTCTGCCCGCACAGCACCACGGCCACGGCGATCGCAAAACACAACCGGGTAAGGAATGAGCCGCGCATCTTGGCAATCCCTCTAAAACGAGTGTTATTTGTGTCTTTACTTCAATTCGGTTACAGATGCGCCAGTCTTGACGAATAGTCCAGATTCTCCATTGGTGCGGAAAAGGTCGGGATGGCCGCAAACGCCGGTTGCGCGGGCAAGCCGCCTGGTTTGCCCTTTCCCCGAAGTTTCACATCCTTGTTGCCGGCAGTGACTACAACAGCTTCATCACCAATACCCAAGGAGCATGGCATGAAATACAGCAGCCGTTTCGTTATCGCCGGCGTCGCGGTCCTGGCCTTGACGGCAATTTCGCCAACGATTGGCCAACCGCCCAAGGGGTCGCTCGACCTCGCGGATTTCGTGGACATCGGCGCGTACTTTGTCAAACCCGTATTTCCCAAGAAGGATCTCAAAACGGGATTCATGGTCGCAGGCAAGAATGAAACCGCGCTAATCAAGGGCCTCACGGAGATCAACGGCAGGACCATCGCCGAGCTGGAAATGGACATGCGGCCTGGCTCCAAATCTCCCGCGGGTTCTACCAAGGGCTTTCTAGGGGCGGACGAGTCGCTGCTCGAGGTGCTGGCCGCGGACAACCGCTACGTCGTGGAGGAGCTTAAGTTGTCGCACCAGGAACTCGCGAAGCATCTTCACGCCATGGGCACGATCGGGCTCTGGCAAGGCAAGCACGACAAAAAGGAAGCCGAGTTTGTTTACCTGGGCCGTCGCTTCAAAGTCAAAATGGACGTTGGACGCAGCATTCAACCGTCCCCATTTCTGGATGACACCCAGAGCGGCACCAATGCGGTAGTGCACAATCTGGATAACGACAAGAAGCTGGGCTATGCCTTGCTGGTGGCGCACATGATCGAGCGCTATGGTTTCTACGAGGGCAAGGGCACGCCGTATCGCGTCGAGCCGAGGCAGGTCGTGGAGGTGTTCGATTTCTTGAAAGCGGATGGTAAGAAGAAGTGACAGTCAGAACCCGTCCCAAATGTGCGTCTTGAACCAATTTGGCACGGGGTCGCAGCGGAATTCCGGGCGTTTACCGCCCGTGCTCTCGGCGACGAAACGCGATTTCAGTCCGCTCGTGTCGAAGAAATACGCGCGATTCGTATGTCTGACAGCCTCACGCACGAGATCCAGCGACCGATGGTAGCGGGAAACAATTTTCTCCCTCGGTACATCGTGACCCCCTCGGAAACGCGGAGGGCAACGCGGGAGACGTTGATTTCTGGATCTTCCGTCGCCACAAAGTACAAATAAGTTCGGAAACCCAAGCCTTGGGCTTCCCGCCGCAAATTCACCTTGCCCGGTTCAGACATCACCGTCTCGAACGAAAACGGCGTTGACCCGGCGAGCAACTTCCTGCGAAGGAGGTTCGCCAGGACCGAGGCGTAATAAGAGTTGATGGCGAGCCCCGCGAAGTCGATCACACGACCGTCGCATCGAATGACCGCTGCCGCATCCGCAAGTTGGTGCTGTTTCAGGAACGCCGAAGAGGTAAAGACTTCGCGGACTTCGGCGTCGACGGCTCCAACGCCGAATAGCCCAAGATCAAGGTGCCCGTCGCGGCTTATGGTCGCCTCAAGCTGGTCTGGATTTACTACCACGCCAAGGAAGTTGGACCGGAATTGTTGGGTAATTTCACGCTGAACCGTCGTCTTGCCCGACCCATTCGGACCAGCGAACATTCGCATGCGAGGTAGAGGCTCGCGGCGCCTCATGCCTCAGACCTCCCCGCGCGGCTCGGAGCACTAGTCTGGGGCGGCAATGTACGAATTAACTCCCTCGCCCCTGATGGGCTGATCCTGAACAGGCTATTGTCGATCAGCACGACGCGCGGCAACCCAGACGCGGCTGCGCGTTGGCTCGCCGCATCCAAGGCGGCTACGGCCAGTTCCGGCACCTTTTTCTCCAATTTCGCCAGCTTTCGATTGTTCACAAGGCACGACCTTTCAATCATTATCTCGATACCTTGCTGGTAGTATAGCACGAGAGGCGCCGTTCGGCAGACCAGCTATTGCGTGGGTTCCTTGCATGAAGTAACCTCACGCTTGGCTCAAACGGCGGACTGGCGTGAATGACAGACCCTTACGGGAATGCCGCCTTGCCCATTCTCCCGAGGAGAGAATTAATGTCCCGGATGCTCGCGGTCAGTCTGGCCTTCGCCGCGGTAATGGCACTAACCCCGGCATCTGTCCTTGGCATCCCTTCACAAAAGGACGCCCAAAAATCGAAAGCGACAACCCAAGCAAAGTACGAAGGATTGGCCAAGGATCTCAAGTTCTTTCCGACCGGCGAGTTCGTTTACGGGCGCGCCGACAAACTTAGGCATGCACCTCTAAAATGGAAAGAGACGTGGGACAAGGTGTTTTCAGCGCTCTGAACCTGGCGAGGACCAACCAGCTGAACTGATTGGGTTACTAAATCACCATTCTCCCACGGTGCGCACGCTGGCCCTGGCGGCCCTTTTCCAGCGGGAGGATCCCAAATTGCAGCCGTACTTGGCCGCTTTGGCAAATGACCCCCAAGAAACCCTACCTGATCACCGGATTTTTACCGCAACCATTCCCCAAGGAAAGGATGAGCCACGACCGCAAGATCTCCGCATGCAGACTGTCGGCGCCGTTGCGAGGCAGATGGTGGGTTTGTGGTTATCTCCCGCCGTGTTGGCGGGGAATGAAGCGTATAAAACCGAGGAATTCAACAAGTATTGGGCAGCTCGAAAGGACAGCGCTTTCTGCTCGAGTTGGTTTGAAGTCAAGTCGATCCGGGCCACAGGTGGCATGACACCTTTTCAAAAGGAGCGAACCCCACGGCTCTTAGCGTTGCGGCAAGAAACCGACAAGCTTCCCAAATTCGATCGTGATTGGGTACTGCTTTGGCTGGCAGCTTCGCGAAACGCTCCCCGCGACGATACAATGACGAGCGTGCCAATTTTCATTACTACTGAGGAAGTCATCGCCGCCGGTAAGCGCCTTGGTCCTGCCCGGCTCATGGACCTTTTGCTAAGAAAAAAGATTTCCGACGACCCAGACTTGGCACCCAACGAACAATCCTGGGACGGACGTAACTCCATGTGTTACTTGGTGCTGCGGCACGCTGGCGCCCTTTTTCGCCCCCAAGACGCAGAGACGATACTGGCCTTGGAAATGGGGTCCCCTTACGCAGACCCTTCGGGCCATTCAAGCCTCTGCGTGGTCGCCGCAGCATCGTTGAAGCCAGAAAAAGCTCAGAAATGGCTGCGGGACGCCATGCCGAGGTACAACGCCAGATATGAGGGCGGTGACCGAGCTTACATTGCCCGGCAATTGTGGATCACCTGTGGCCCCTCCGAGATGGACTACCTTCTCAATTGGTTCTGGGGTGAAAAAACTACGAATTATGCCATGCAATCTGTGCGTAACCAATTCCTTCAGGGAGTCATAGGTCAACATGCCCCCGCGGATCGCACACTGTTTGCCAAAATCGCCGAAGATGCGCGGTTTTATGGCCTGGATCTGGACACCAAGCGCATCATCACCGAGGCGTTGGCCACTGGACGAAAACTCTGATTACCTCGACCAACACCCAAAGCTAGCCCACGATGCCTCCCAAAACCCTGCGAATGCCGACCTGAAGTTGGTCCACCGCTAGTTGGCGAAGGTCAAGGCAAGCCTACCGTTGTGGCTGAAGTGGAATCCAACATCCCTCCCCCATTTGACCGCCCCACCCTCCCTTGTTAAATTAACCTCATGAAGAAAGGCGTGCCAGTCTCGCCGGGGATTGCCGTGGCTCGGGCGTATTGCATCGATCATGTGCTCGCGCGTCGTGAGCCGCACCAGATCGACGCAGCTGTATTGTCCGACGAGGTGAACCGTTTCGAGAACGCCGTGCGTGCCGCGGCGCAGGAGCTCGACGCTATCGTCAGCCGCGTGACCCAGCAGGTCGGCGAAGAGGAAGCCGCCATTTTTCGGGCCCATCGGCTGCTGCTCAGGGATCCCAACCTCATCGGTAAAGTCAAAACGGCGATCCTCACTCGCCATGTCGACGCCGTCACCGGAATGCAGGACGTCGTCGATGAATATGCCGCCTTGCTGTCGAAAATTCCCGACCAGTATATCCGCGAACGCATGGCCGATATCCGCGACGTGGCCGGCAAAGTCCTCGCGCAGCTTTCGCTTCATGAGGGCAGCCAGAAAATCGACGTCAGCGAGCCGGTCATCATCGTCGCTCCGGAAATACTGCCGTCACAGGCCCTGGCGTTCGACCGGCTGCAGGTGGCCGGCATTCTCACCGAAACCGGCGGCGGCACGGGTCACGCGGCCATCCTCGCCAGGTCGCTCGGCATTCCCGCCGTGTCCGGCCTGCGCGGGCTGGTCAAGGACGTCAAAACCGGCGATCTGCTGGCCATGGACGGCCGAGAGGGCCACGTTTACTACAACCCCGGTCCCGAAGTCGAGGCCGCCTACCGCAAGCTGCAGCGGGAATTCGTCGATCTGCGCAATCGGCTGATCGAGAACCGCGACGTGGAGCCTGTTTCGGTCGACGGCCAACGCGCCGACCTGCTGGCCAACGTCAACGGACCGGCCGACGCCGAGATGGCGGTGCGCTGCGGAGCCACCGGCGTCGGCCTTTATCGCACCGAATACCTGTTTTTGACGCATCCCACCGTGCCCGACGAGGAAGAGCAGCTGGCGGCCTATCGCAAGGTGATCGAGGCCGCCCCGAACCGCACCGTCACCATTCGCACGCTGGATCTGGGCGGCGACAAGAATGTGCCGTACCTGGGCAGCAGCCGCGAGGCCAACCCGTTCATGGGCTGGCGCAGCATTCGGCTGAGCTCGGCCTATCCGGAGTTTTTCCAGATGCAGCTGCGAGCCATCCTGCGGTCGGCCGTGCACGGCAAGGTCAGCTTGATGTTTCCGATGATCAGCACGCTGGAAGAGGTGCAGCGTCTCAAACGGGTCGTGCAGCGCACCAAAGCAGCGCTTGCAGCGCGAGGGCGCCGCCTTTGCGGATAAGGTGCCGTTGGGCATCATGGTGGAGGTGCCGGCGGCGGCACTGGGCATCGACACGCTGCTGGCCGAGATCGATTTTGTCAGCATCGGCTCCAACGATCTGATTCAGTACTTGATGGCCGCCGACCGCGACAATCCCAAGGTGGCCCATCTGTGCGAGCCGTTCAACCCGCCGGTGCTGCGTTTGCTTGGCCAGGTGATCGCGGCATGCAACGGCCAGGGCAAGCCGGTGACGCTGTGCGGCGAAATGGCGGGCCGGCCGCGCTGCTTCTTGCCGCTTTTTGGCATGGGGCTACGGCGTTTCAGCATGAGCCCGGGGTTTGTGCCGTCGATCAAGGAAATGGTCCGCCGCACCAAGGTGCCGCAGGCCGAGGAAATAGCCCAGCGCGTGCTGCAAATGAAGACCACCGGCGAAGTCCGCGGCTACCTGACGCGCAAAACGCGGCAGATCTGCCCCAACGTGGCATTCCTGGATGTTCGGCAATGATAATCGGCATGGCCGGCAAATTCCGCTCAAGTCTTGTCAAATCGGCGGGCGTCGCCTATAAATAAAGGTGAAATTGCCGTGGGTGCGGGACTACCCCGGAAACGCACCTCCAGTGGCTGGCAAAAACTTTGTTGCCCCTTCGGTAATAGCCGATATACTTGCATATCTCCACCTTTGTGGAAAAAAGGTTGTTTTTAGTGTTAGGGGAACGTCTTATGTCAAGTAGTTTGATGTTGTCGGAGTTGGATTTCATCGAGGAGTTGCGGCTGCGGCGCTGGGCGCGGGAAAATTATGTCCCCCGCGGCGAACGCAAGGACTCCTGGCATCCCGTGATTCAGGAAGAAATGGAAAAGAAAGACGTGGAATCCGGCTCGCGAATACCTGAGCCCTCGTACGCATGGTCCGAACGATAAACCTCTCCCCGATCCCCTGACCCGAGGCTTACCCCTCGGGTTTTTTTGTTTTCCATGGAGCACCCAGTGGGTTTCCTAACCGGCAGAGTCACCGCCACCCGCTTCCGCGTCGCCGGCCGCGCCCCTCGCGGATTCGGCCCGGAGTACCTGGATCAGCTGGCCAGCCTCGCCATCGGCAAGCAGCGTATCGCGTCAGCTGACGGTGTGGAAGTCGGCTGGATCGCCGGCGACCACATTCTGGACACCAATTTCGACCTGGCCAAGAACATCGTCAACGATGCCTTGCATTTCGAGCTGCGCATCGATCAGCAGAAAATCCCCGGAGATTTGCTGCGCGCTTACACGCAAGTCGAGCTGCAAGCTCTGGCCGGCAAAAATCCCTCCGGCCATCCCAGCGGCCGGCAAAGACGCGAGGCCCGCCAGGCCGCGCGCGAACGATTGGAGACCGAGGCGGCCGATGGCCGATACCTGCGTCGCAAAAGCGTATCCGTGCTGTGGGATGGCCGGTCCAATGAGCTGCTCGCGGGCACCACTTCGACGGCCATGGTGGATCGACTCAATGCGTTATTTCAAAAGACCTTCGATCGCGGCCTGGAGCTGAACGGGGCCGGCCGTCAGGCGTTTCTGCAAGCGGAAGGCCGGGGCCAGACACGCGGCGTGGACGACGCCAGGCCGGCGCCCTTCGTCGCCGGCCAAACGCTCAGCGAGGTCGCCTGGCAGCCTGACGAAAGCAGCCGCGATTTTCTGGGAAATGAGTTTCTGCTGTGGCTGTGGCAGGTGCTTGACGAGGAATCCGACACCTTGCAGCTGGCCGATAAATCGGAGGTGGCGGTGATGCTGACGCGCACCTTGCAGCTGGAATGCCCGCGCGCCGAGACCGGCAAGGAGAGCATCACCAGCGACGCGCCGACCCGCCTGCCGGAAGCTCGCCGTGCGATCCAGTCGGGCAAGCTGCCGCGCAAGGTGGGCATGATCGTGGTTCGGCACGACAAGCAGTACGAATTCACGCTGCACGCCGAAACTCTGGCGTTCGCCAGTGCCAAAATGCCGGCTCCGGAAGAGGACGACGACCGGGCCAGGCTGGAGGCCCGCATTGACACGCTGCGTCATTTGGTGGAGACGCTAGACCTGCTTTACGACGCCTTCGGCACGCGCCGCTTCGGGGCGAACTGGCAAAAGGATCTGAGCCGGGTGCAGAAGTGGCTGGCGAATAAGTGAGGGCACGTCGCGCTATTTTCCCGGCGTGAACTTCACCAGTTCCAGGACGATGTCAAGATCCGCCCCCGGCAGTCTCAGGTGCTGCTTGACCATGCCCACATCCTTGGCGTACCAGGACTCAATCGCCGCGCTTTGCTCGCCCATGGTAAAGTCGCTCGATTTGACGCTCAGAGCGTCGTAGGTCGTCTTGTCGACCGTCAGTTTTTCCTCACTGACGGCCAGCTTGCCTTTGAGAGCGAAATTCTTCACCATGCTATCGACCGTCCAGCTTTCCCCCTTCTTGGGAGCCAGCAGCAAAAGAGGCGGCTTCACGTCCTTGTCATTGACGCGCACGCGATAAACGCCGTCAGTTTTGACAGTCAGGTACTCGGCCACCGGCCCCTGGTCAGTGCCGGTCTCGAGGCGTGCGCAGTCCATGCCGTTGATCGATTCGATGGCGGTGACCTTGACGACGATGCGTTTGCCGCCGGATTGATATTCCCAGGTGTTGCCGATCTTGAGGGGATAGTATTCGCAGCTGACGGCCAACTCGGCGGTCTTTTTCTCGCCGGCCTGATCGCTACCCGTAAGGGGATTCCACATGGAGCAGAGCAGGATGATCGTCGCGGCCAAAAACAAATAGCGTTTCATGTCAATTCAACTCCCATAAAAAGGCCGCTTGCGGCTTAGCGATACCCGCCATGCTAGTTGTACCAAAAAACTCCCCCCGTTGGCACCAGCGCCTTGCCATCGCGGCCGATTTCCCTTTACCAACGACAGCCCATCCACGATCCTGGAGAGTTCCCTCATGGCCGCCAAACCGAAGGTTTTTGTCACCCGTGTGCTGCCCGCTATTGGCCTTGAGCGCATCAAGAGCGCTTGCGACGCCGACATCTGGACCGGTCCGCTGCCGCCTCCTCCCGAGGTCCTCCGCCAAAAGATCGAGTCTTGCGACGGCCTGGTGTCGCTGCTGACGGACCGCGTCGATGCCGCGCTGTTGGACCTGGCGCCGCGGCTGAAGGTGGTCAGCAACTTCGCGGTCGGCTTCAACAACATCGACGTTCCGGCGGCGACGGTGCGCGGCATCGCCGTCGGCAACACGCCGGGCGTCTTGACCGATGCCACGGCGGACATGGCCTTCTGCCTGTTGATTGCCGCCGCCCGGCGCGTGGTGGAAGGGCACGCCTACACGCTGGCGGGAAAGTGGAAAACCTGGGAGCCGCTTGGCCATTTGGGCCAGGATCTTGCGGGCCGCACCATCGGCATTATCGGCATGGGCCGCATCGGCTATGCCCTTGCCAAACGCTGCCGCGGCGGCTGGGACATGAACGTGCTGTATCACGACGTTTATCAAAACGTCAAAGCCGAGACCGAGCTGCTGGCCAAGCCGGCCGATCTGGACACGTTGCTCAAGCAATCGGATTTCGTGTCGCTGCACACCGACTTGAACGACAAAACGCGCGGCATGATCGGGGCGGAGCAATTCAAGAAAATGAAGCGGACGGCGGTGCTCGTCAACACGGTGCGCGGTCCGCTGGTGGATCAAAAGGCGTTGGCGGCGGCGCTCAAAAGCGGCACCATCTTCGCGGCGGGCTTGGACGTCACCGACCCCGAGCCGCCGGCGCTGGACGATCCCCTGCTGCAATTGCCGAATTGCATCCTGGCCCCGCACATTGCCAGCGCGACCGTGCACACGAGGGATGCGATGGCGGAGATTTGCGCCAACAATTTGATCGCGGGGGTAACGGGGCAAGGGTTGCCGGCGTGGGTTAACCCGGAGGTTGAGGGGAAGCGGCGCGGGTAGGATAACGACCAGGCCATGGATTCCTTGCCGATGCCCTATTTGGCGAGCCGAGCCGCGTAAGCGGCCGGTTGAAATACCAGGCACGCGCAAACCCCGGCCGCTTACGCGGCTCGGCTCGCCAGCAAGTCATGACAGGCTTCCCGGCATCCGTTCCCCAACCCGCAGCTCATCGCGCAACCGCTCGCTCAAGCTCCGCCGCACCGTGGCGCACAATCCGTCGACGTCCAGCCCCAGGTCGGCCAGCAGTTCGGCGCGTTCGCCGTGCTCGACGAAGCGGTCGGGCATGCCGAGGCGGATGACGTTGCGCGTGTCGAGGCCGGCGGCGTTGGCCGCTTCCAGCACGGCGCTGCCGAAGCCGCCTTCCAGCGTGCCTTCTTCCACCGTGACCACCAGCGGCACTTGCTCGACCGCCCTGAGCAGCGTGGCCCGGTCGAGCGGCTTGGCGAAGCGGGCGTTGATGACGCCGACGTCGAGGCCCTCGCCGCGCAGCTTCTCGGCCGCCTTGACGCAGGTCGGGAACAGGGTGCCGTAGGCGATCAAGCACGCCGTCGGTGCCCCATTCGTAGACTTCGGCCTGGCCCAGCTCGATCGGCGCCACGCCGCGCTCGACCTTTTCCAGGTTGGCCTTGGGATAGCGCATCGACGTCGGGCCGGTTGTGCTCCAGGGCGAAGCGCAGCATCGGGGCCACGTCCAGCTCGTCGCCGGGGGCCATGACGACCATGTTGGGGAACAGCCGCATGTAGGCCGTGTCGAAGACGCCGTGATGCGTCGGGCCGTCGGGGCCGGTCAGGCCGGCGCGGTCGAGGCAGAAGACGACCGGCAGGTTCTGCAGGGCCACTTCCTGGAAGATCTGGTCGAAGGAGCGCTGCAGGAACGTCGAGTAAATGTCGACGATCGGCCGCATGCCGGCCTTGGCCAGGCCGGCGGCGAAGGCCACGGCGTGCGATTCGCAGATGCCGACGTCGAAGAAGCGGTCGGGGAAATCGGTCGCGGACCTTTTCCAGCTTGTTGCCCTGGCACATGGCCGCCGTGATGACGGTGACCTTGCGGATCGTCCTGCATCGCCTGGTAGATGGCGGCGCTGATCGGCGTCGGTGTAGGCCTTGGAGCCGCCGCGCTTCAGCGACAGGATGGTGCGTTCCGGGCCGACCTTCTCGAAGACCGGCGGCGTGTGATAGGTGACCGGGTCCTCGCTGGCCTGCGGGACGCCGTGGCCCTTTTCGGTGAGCACGTGCAGCAGCACCGGGCCGGGCTGGTCCTTGACATCGCGTGAGCCAGCGGCGCAAGCGTCGGCAGGTCGTGGCCGTCGATCGGGCCGATGTAGCGGAAGCCCAGCTCCTCGAACAGCATGCCGCCGGTCAGGATCGCCTTGAGCCCGTCGCGCACCTGATCGATGGCCTGGTTGGCCATGCCGCCGACGATCGGCAATCTGGTCGAGAGATTTTGCGGACCTGTTGCTTGGAGTCCTGGTAGAACGTGGTCAGCCGGGCCCGGTCGAGGCAGCTGGCCAGGCCGCCGACGCGCGGGCAGATCGACATCTGGTTGTCGTTGAGGATGACCAGCAGGTTCTGCTTCAGACCGCCGGCGTTGTTCAGCGCCTCGAAGACGATGCCGCGACGGCAAGGCGCCGTCGCCGATGACGGCCACGCTATGGCGCTCCGGCTGGCCGACCAGCTCGTCGCCGACCTTGAGGCCCAGGGCACGAAGACAGCGAGCAGCCGGCATGGCCGGTCATGAACAGGTCGTAGGCGCTTTCGTGCGGGTTGGGATAGCCCATCAGGCCGCCCTTGGTGCGGATGGTGTCGAACTGCTGGGTAACGGCCGGTGATCAGCTTGTGCGGATAAATCTGATGGCCGGTGTCCCAGATCAGGCGGTCCTTGCGAGAAATCGAAGGTCAGGTGCAGGGCCAGGCACAGCTCGACGACGCCGAGGTTGCTGGCGAAGTGGGCCGGGCGGATGCTGAGCACGCGCACCAGCTCGTCGCGCATTTCCTGGGCCAGTTGCAGCAGTTGCTCGTCCGTGAATTGCTGCAAATCGGCCGGAGTATGGACTTTGGACAGAAGCTCACTCATCGAACCCTCCTCATCGATCCCTCGCCAGAGTATAGTCCAGCAATGCCGCCAACCGCCGGGCGCTGGGGCCAAGCGGCTGCAAATGCCGTAACGCCTGAGCCGCCAGTTCGCCAGCATGGCGGCGGCTCTCCTGAACGCCGAGAAAGCCGGGATATGTCAGTTTACCGCGCGCGGCGTCTTTTTGCGTGCGTTTACCTGTTTTCTCGGCCGAACTCTCCACATCGATCAGATCGTCGGTGATCTGAAAGATCATCCCGAAACATCTGCCGTAGCCGTCCAAGCTCTCCACCAGCACCGGCTCCGGGCCGCCACGTCGCTCACCCTGGGCGGCCAGGATTCCCAGCCGTAGCGATGCGCGAAAGACAGCGCCGGTCTTGCGGGCATGGACGTTTTTCAATGCCTCCAGGCTGCCGCCCTGTTTTTCCCAGGCGAGATCTTCCACCTGGCCGCCGACCATTCCCGCGGCGCCTGCCCCCTGGGCCAATTCCCGGCAGCAGGCGGCTGCCGTTGCCGGGGGATAGCCGCTAGCCAGCACCGCGAAGGCTTGCGTCAGCAAACCGTCGCCGGCCAGGATCGCCATGGCTTCGCCGAAAACCTTGTGGCAAGTCGGCCTGCCGCGGCGGAGATCGTCGTCGTCCATCGCGGGCAGGTCGTCGTGGATCAACGAATAGGTATGAATCATCTCGACGGCGGCGGCGGCCGGCAACGCTTCTTGGTCCACGCCGCCGGCTGCCTCGTTGGCCATCATCACCAAAATCGGCCGGAGCCGTTTGCCGCCAGCTAGCAGACTGTAGCGCATCGCCTCGTCGAGTCTGGCGGGGCACCCCTCGCCGAATTGCAAACTGGTGCGCAAGTAGTTGTCCGCCAGGGCTTGCCGTGAACGCAGGTATTCGTCGAAATCGGCGGACAAAAAAACCTCAAGGTAGTACGTGTGCCGTATAGGTCTTATCCGACCTATAGGTCTTATAAGTGTTGCGCTAGGTTCTCCCAAAGCGTTGTGTCACCGCCTGCCCATCGGCCGTTTCGCCGGTCAACGTTTGAATCCGCTGCTCGGCCTGCCTTAACTGGCCGTAACACTGCTTGAGTAAACCGACGCCTTTCTCGTATTTGGCGAGCGACTCCTCCAGGCTGACGTCGCCGTCTTCGAGAGCGCGGACGATCTGCTCCAGTTCCTTGAGGGACTGCTCGAAGCTGACCGGTTGCTGAATCAAGTCGCTCTCGGCCTTGGCCATCGGACTGCCATCCAGTTAGGGAACCGCATAACGCAGCGAATGGCAACGAGTATACCATTACCCATTGCCTTGGGGATAGCCATTTTGCTCGGCCCGGCTCATAATTTGCCCGTGCTCCAGGACAGTGACCAGGAGATCGCCAGGATGCACCTGGTCGGCACGGCGCAGCACCCTTTGTTCGCCAGCCAGCCGGGTTAGGCTATAGCCGCGGGCGAGGACGTTCAAGGGGCTGAGAGTCTGGAGCCGGCCTGCGCAGGCCTCAATTTGCTGATTCCAGCGCTGCATGCGTTGCCGGATGCCGCGTTGGAGGCGTTCGGCGAAGTCGTCCAGGTGCTGCTCCAAATCGTGAATACGGTCCAATGGCCGGCGAAACACACGTCTTTCGGCATAGTCCGCCAGCAGCCGCCGAGCCGTTTCGAGGCGGCCTCCCAGCAGCAGCCGCAGCCGTGCATCCGTCTCCGCCAGCTTTTTCAGCAAATCCGCGCGATCCGGCACAATCAGCTCCGCGGCCTCGCTGGGGGTGGCAGCGCGGCGGTCGGCGACCAGGTCGGCGATGGTGATGTCGATTTCGTGCCCGACCGCCGACACCACGGGAATGCGTGACCGGAAAATGGCGTCGGCCACGGTCTCGGCGTTGAAGGCGCTCAAATCTTCCGCGCTGCCGCCGCCTCGGCCCAGGATGATGACGTCGATGCCGCCCACGCGGTTGGCCAGCGCCAGAGCATTTGCTATCTCGGCGGGAGCCGTGTCGCCTTGAACGTGGACCGGGCAAATCCAAATCTCGGTGAAAGGCCAGCGCCGCCCCATGACCTGCAGCATGTCCCGAACCGCGGCGCCAGTGGGACTGGTCACCAGCGCGACACGGGTTGGACAGGCCGGCAACGGCCGTTTGCGCTCGGGGCGGAAATAGCCCTTGGCCGCCAACTTCTCTTTCAATTGCCGCAGCGCCAACTCCTGGGCGCCCATGCCCTTGGGCTGGATTTCCTGCACCATGAATTGGTACTTGCCGTGCGGCGGGTAGACCGACAGCCCGCCTCGAGCCAGCACCGTCATCCCGTCCTTAGGGTCGAAACGCACCCGCGAATTGTTGCCGCGAAACATTACCGCCGGCAGCACGGCCCCGGCGTCTTTCAACGTGAAATACCAGTGGCCAGATTGGTGCTTCTTGAATGCCGACACCTCGCCGTCGATCCAAAGCGAACCGAAGTTTCCTTCCAACAGCTCTTTGGCTTGATTGGTCAGCTCGGAGACGGTGAAGACCTTGACATTGTTCATCGTGTAACTCAGTGGACACGCACCAGCACAATCGATGCGCCTTGTTCGTCTTTGAAGTCGGCACCAGTGAGCGCCTCTGCGGGGCGTGGCGGCTTCTGCTGCCAATGTTCCCATTCCTCTGTCGTCAAGATACAGTACAGAGGTTCACTAGACGAGGGCAGATCCGCCGGGCTCGCTAGGCGACACACGGTGCCGCCATAGTAGAACATGATGCCTTCGTCCTTGAGCCGGAACAGATACAGAATGGCGCCGAGGGCATCAATGCGGCCACGATGGCGCCCTTGCCCTTGGGGTCGCGGTTGTCGTGGCGGCCGGCGTCCGTTTGGACAAAGACCAGCTTGACGGTCAACCAACAAATCACGGCAATGGTCAGAATCCGCCTGGGCTCAACGCGCCAATTCCAGCGGAGCCGGCCATCCAACCAGGCCAACCAGACCAATGCGGCCAGGCCGGCGAAGGCGGGGAAGAACGGGAAGCTATGCCGGGGCTTGTGATCGAGCATCAGGCTCCAGATGACCATGTTGGGCCAGATCCAGCAGTGCATGGCTTGCCAGACAAGCCTGCCGCGCTGGTCGAGCAATTTCCCAAATCCAGGCCGGCAGGCGATTAGCGCGACCAGCGACCAGGGCAAATTCGTCAGCCACAACCGCAAGGGATGGCACAGAAACACATACCAGGCATCGGTCGCCGGTGCATAATCGGGAACCATGCGCTGGAGTGCTTCGCGTCTGACGGTCTGGTAGAAAACGTCCCAGCCTTCCAAGGCGACTGCGGCGCCGATCCAGGCGAAGCAGATGCTCGCGCCCAGGCCGGCGGCGACGAGATGACGCCAACCGAGCAGCAGCCGCAGTTGCGCTCGCCACCACAGCAGCGGGATAGCGGTGGCATAAAAGAACGCGGGGGCGGTCCATTTGGTCAGCGTGCCGCCGGCGACGCAGAGGAGGGCGGCGAGCCACCAGGGAAGAGTGAAGGGTGAAGAGTGAAGAGTGAAGAGTGAAGAGCGATGCGTCCGCGGAAAGCACGCTCCACGCTCCACGCTCCACGCTCCACTCTCTTCAATTGCTCGCAGCAGGCACAGGATCGATCCAGTTACCCACATGACCTGCATCATGTCGATTTCCGCGGCGGTGGCTTTGTCGAGCCACAGCGCCGACATCGGGGTTAGCACTGCGATCACCAGCCCGCCGCGGCGTCCAAAGGCCCGCGCGAAGTAGCCGTAAAGCATCAGGATCGTCAGCGTTGCCGCCAGTGCCGACGGCAAACGGGCTGACAATTCCGTGACCTGGCCGAAGATTAGGCTGCACAAGGCGATGGCGGCATACATGCCCGGAGGCTTGGTGAATAACGGTTCGCCGTAAAGCGTCGGCACGATCCAGTTGCCGGAGCGCAAGTATTCGGCGGCGATGATGGCGCGCAGGCTTTCTGTTTTCCAAAGCTGGCTGGCACTTAGGCCGTAAAAGAACAGAATACCGCACCAGCAGACGAGGAAGAGCCGGCAAAACAACGGGCTGGGGTCGCGGGGAGTCTGCTGCGGCACGGGCGGCGCGGCGCGCTGGGAAGGCGTTGGTGCGAGTTGGGGCAGAACGTCGACGACAGCCACGAGCAGCCTCCTTGCCGCGGGAACGGTGGACGGTGAACTTGCCAGGCGTGAAGTGTAACAAACAAGGCAATCCAGGCGGAATGGCAGTTTCACTTCAATGGCATTCACGCCATGCTGCCAATGCACACGCCGGAGGCGATGACCTTGTAGCGATGCCAGCCCGCAGTAAGATGACCAGGAATTACGTTGACCGGACGGTGTTGTGCTGTGCAACCGGTCAGCTAAATAGTAATGATCATTGGCAGAGGACGGACGTATGCTCGGCGCAATTGCAGGCGACGTGATCGGCTCCGTCCATGAAGGGGCAGGCACTAAAACGAAGGATTTCCCCCTCTTCGTTTCGGAGAGCACCTTCACTGACGATGTGTCGTGCCAGGGCTCGGTTCCGCAGTCGATTATCGCGTTCCTGGAATCGAACAGCTACGAAGACGCCGTTCGCAACGCTATTTCGCTGGGCGGTGACGCCGATACGATGGCTTGCATCGCCGGCGGCATCGCCGAGGCCTTTTACGGCGGCGTTCCTGAGGACATTCGAAATCGAATACTTGGACTGTTAGATGTGCGGCTGCGTGGAGTCGTAGAGGAGTTTGTCGAGCGTTTTGATTGTCGCGGAAACAGACGCTGCACCTGACCGGTGCCGCCGGACCGATTTCGCGCCGCATCACGTCTGTCTGGGCAGCTCCGGCAGGTGAGCCTGGGTGGTCGGCAGAGGGGAAGCAGCTGTGAAAGTAATCATGGAGCTTCGGTCACGGCCGGGTGAACCGCCGCTGACATATGACGCTTGGTGCGACATCGTAACAAGCCGTTCGGATTTGGTTCGCTGCACACCCATTGTCGGCAAAAATCCGTGGACGGGTGGACCGATGACAATTCGACCGAGACCAGATGGTGCTCGGATCGTCGTCGAAGGACGGGAGATTGGTGCTGTCGAATGGGCACAAGATGGGTCCTCAGTAGTGCTTGTTCACGGCGAGCTTTCTGCTATCAAACAGTTTGTTGAGGAGCTGGCCCAGCTGCTTGACGCCAATTTCGAAGTCGTATGGCAAGAACCTTCGGCTTGAATTCCGGGGCCACCGCTGAAGAAAAATTCGGAGATTGAGGAGGTTCCAGGTTAGTCATGCCAGCACGTTCCTAGATCCCTACCGAACGCATCGAAAAGGCCATCATGTTCATTCGTGGCCACAAAGTCATGTTAGACAGCGACTTGGCTGCGTTGTATCTCATCGAAACCGGGCAACTCGTGCGCAGGTCAAGCGCAACCTTGGCCGGTTTCCTGGTGATTTCGCATTTCAACTCACCTCCGACGATTTCAATGACTTGAAATGCCAATCTGGCATCTCAAGTTCGTGGGGAGGGAGGCGCACGCCGCCCTACGCTTTCACTGAACAAGGAGTCGCCATGTTCTCCAGTGTATTGCACAGCGACAGGGCCATCGAAGTCAATATCGCGATCATGCGGGCATTTGTTCAACTGCGCGAAATCCTGTCCACCCACAAAGACCTGGCCCGCAAGCTGGCGGAGCTGGAGAAAAAGTACGATTCCCAGTTTCAAGTCGTTTTCGAGGCCATACGACAGTCTGATGCTGCCGCCGGCGGAACCCAACAATAAGCGGCACATTGGTTTCGCCAGAGATTAACTGCCATGTCGTTTCGGCTGACTGGGGATGAAGCTCAAAAAAAGCGGTCACAATTTGTGACCGCATCCAAGCGCAATGTGCGGTATCGGCCTTAAGCATTTACCGAACACCCGCGCAGCCGCCGCACGACTTCCGCAATGCGCCCGGCCGCTTCCACCATCTCCCTTTCCGTCAGCAGATGACTGAAACTGAACCGCATTGCCGAGCGGAGCCGATCCTCGCCAACGCCCATCGCCTGCAGCACTGGCGACGGCAGAAGCGAGCCGCTCGAACAAGCCGAGCCGGTCGAGCAGCAGATGCCGGCGAGGTCGAAGTTCATCAGCAGCACATCAGCCTGGCAACCGGGAAACGAGACATTGAGCGTGTGCGGCAGGCCATCGTCTTGGCCGTTCATGATCACCGGGCCGGCAAGCAGTTGCAAGTGTCCGAGAAAAATACGGCGTAACGACGTGACGGTCTCCCAGCGCTGGGTGCGTTCGCGCATCGCCAAATCGAGGGCCGTGGCCAAGCCGACGGCCAGGGCGACGGGTTCGGTGCCAGGACGTCGGCCTTGCTGCTGATGGCCGCCGTGCAGCAGCGGTTGCAGCTTGACGCCGCGGCGGACCAGCAGGGCGCCGATGCCTTTGGGGCCATGGAATTTGTGGGCGCTGATCGTCAGCGTGGCGGCGCCGAGTGCATGGAAGTCGATTGTGATCTTGCCCGCGGCGGCGGCGGCGTCGCAATGCAGGGGAACCTGCTTGCCGAGCCTTTCCGCCAGCATGGCCACTGGCTGAATCGCCCCGGTCTCATGGTTGGCGAGCATTAAGGTCGCGAGTCGGGTTGTGGGCCCAAGCAAATGGTCGATTTCATCGAGTACGACGCAACCCTCGGCATCGACCGGCAGATAGGCCGTTTCAAAACCGCGCTGCCCCAGCTGTCGCAGCGGCTCGCCAACGCAGGGATGCTCGATGGCGTTGGCGATCAGCAGGCCCGGAGGCTGCCCGGCCAGGCCAAACAGGGCCAGGTTGTTGGCTTCGGTGGCGCCGCTGGTGAAGACGACCTCGGACGGATCCGCGCCCAAATGCTTGGCGGTGAGTTCGCGGGCGGATTCCAGTGCCTGACGCGCACGGCGTCCGGCGTGATGGCTCGAGGCGGGATTGCCGGCGGTCTCGGCAAAAAAAAGATGCATCGCCTCCCATACTGCGGGCAGCATGGGAGAGGATGCATTGTTGTCGAGATAGATGGACGCCATGCCATCATTCTACTGCTGTTGCAAGACTTCGCGGCTATAACGGCGAACGATCCAGAAATAGATCGCCGTCACGCCGAGCATGCTCACCACGCCCATCGTCATACCTACAGGTTCCATGACTTGTCTCCCCTAATAAAACGAACTACAACCCTGACGCAAGCCTAGGTCGGAGTTGGGGTGATGTCAAAAAACCGGAAGGAGAAAAACGGCAGGTTGATTTAGAGCCTATCCGAAAAAGGGGTCAGGCACCGTTGTGCGAAGCACCCTTCGGGCCGTTCCGGCAACGGTGCCTGACCCCTTTTTCGGATAGGCTCTTAGTTTTGCTGAGCGATTTCCCGCTGTTGCCTGCGCACAATCCAAAAATAGACGGCAATGACGCTAAGGCAACTGATCACACCAATGGTCACGGAGGCAGATTCCATGGACGGTCTCCAGGAGGGGGATTATTATCGCGCTTGCAGTAAGGATAGGACGCTGTTGACCTCCTGTCAAAAAAGGCTGGAACTTGGAAGGAGTTTGCGCAATGTACCCGGTCGCCGATTTGTTTGCAGAGGCGCTGCGGCATCATCAAGCGGGCAACGTGGCGCTGGCCGAGCCTCTTTACCTGCGGCTGCTCGAAACCAACCCCAGCCATGCCGACGCCAATCACCTTCTGGGAGTGCTCTACTTCCAAACGGGCCGCCACCGATCGGCCGTTGCCGCGGCCCGGCGCACCTGGACCTGACCCCGTGGGTGGCCAGTTATTACTCCACGCTCGGCCTGGCGCTGCAAGGTCTGGGCCAACTCGAGGAGGCGGCCGCCGCCTTTGGGCAGTCCCTGCAAATCCAACCCGATTATGCCGACGCCCACAGCAACCTGGCCGACGTGCTGCGCATGCAGGGTAAGCTGGAGGAATCCGCCGAGCATTGCCGGGTGGCACTGCGCACCCGCCCCGATCTAGCTCAGGCTCACGGCAACCTGGGTAATGCCTTGCTGGGCCTGGAAAAACTCGACGAGGCGGTGGCTTGTTTCCGCCAGGCGCTGAGCCTCAACCCGCGCATGGCTGTGGTCTATAACAGCCTGGGCAGCGCACTCGAACTGCAGCACAACATTCAGGAGGCGATGTACTGTTTCCAGCAAGCGGTTCTGCTTGATCCCCGTTATGCCGTGGCCCACGCCAACCTGGCCATGCTCATGCAGCGTCACGGCATGATCGAGGAAGCCATCGCCAGTTACAGGCGGGCTTTGCAAATCGAGCCTGACAACCTCACGGCCCTTGGCGGCCTGGCTCACGAGCTTCAGCATTTGTGCCTGTGGGACGGGCTGCCCGACTTGAGCAGACAGGTCATCCAGGCCGTGGAAAAACCTGGCTCAAGCATTAACCCTGTGTCCCTGCCGCCGTTCATGTTCCTGACTCTGCCGATCCCTACCACCGCGGCGCAGCCAGCTGAAATGCGCACAGGCTCGCGTCGATCAACTGCTGAAAGGTAATGTGCGGGACGGCACATGGAGTGTGCCTACTACTTTTAGTAGTAGGCACACTCCGTGTGCCGTCTCACCGACTCCGTGTGCCGTTTCCCCAAAGATCACTGTGGGCTATCTCTCCGCCAACTTCCGCGTCCACCCCGTCGCGTTCCTGATCGTGGAAGTGCTTGAAAAACATGATCGCGAGCGCTTCGTGGTCAAGGCCTATTCCTATGGCAAGGACGACGGCAGCCCGATCAAGCGGCGCATCGTGAATGCCTGCGATGAATTCCACGACATCCGCGCCGCCTCTCATGCCGAGGCCACCCGCCAGATCCAGGCCGGCGGAGTGGACATTTTGATCGACCTGACGGGTTATACCGAGGAATCGCGCACGCAGATTTTGGTGCAGCGCCAGGCCCCCGTGCAGGTGAACTATCTTGGCTTTCCCGGCACGATGGCGGCGCCCTTTCTGGATTACATCCTGGTCGATGAATTCGTGGTGCCGGCCGACCAGCAGCCCTTTTTCACCGAGAACCTGGTGCACCTGCCCGGCAGCTACCAGGCCAACGACAGCCAGCGGACCGTGGCGGCCCGAACGCCGGCGCGTTTCGAGTGCAATCTGCCGGCGGAGGGCTTTGTCTTCTGCTGCTTCAACAACATCTTCAAGATCACGCAGGAAATGTTTGGCGTGTGGATGGAGCTTTTGAGGGCTGTCCCCGACAGCGTGCTGTGGCTGCTGGAAAGCAACCGCTTCGCTCCCGCCAATCTCCGCCGGGAAGCGGCGGCCCTGGGCGTGGCGCCGGAGCGACTGGTATTCGCGCCGACGGCGCCGTTGCCGGAACATCTGGCGAGGCACCGCCTGGCCGATCTTTTCCTCGACACTTTCCCCTACAACGCTCATACCACGGCCAGCGACGCCCTGTGGATCGGCTGCCCCCTTGTCACCCTGGCGGGAGAGACGTTTTCGACGCGTGTGGCAGGGAGCCTGCTGCGCACCATCGGCTTGCCGGAACTGGTCACGCACAACATCGATGATTATCGGCAGACGGCGCATGCGGCTAGCGAGGGATCGTGCATTGCTTGACACGATGCGGTGGCGGCTCACGGCCAACCGCAGGAAGTCCCGGCTTTTTGACGGCACGCGGTTTGCGCACGGCCTTGAGAACGCTTTTGAGACCATGTGGCAGCGGCATTGCTCGGGGGAAAAGCCGCGAGGTTTCGCGGTGAAGGACGAGTAACCACAGACCTATTTGCCAGCATTCGCTGGTCATTTCCCGAACGCAGGCGCTTCTTCAATCGGTCGAGCAAGTCATCGACTCCCTTGAGCACCTGGTCGATGCCTTCTTGTTTAAGCTGGTCGCGGCCAAAGGCGAAATTGGCGAAAACGTGGTGGCTGGCGTACACCACCACGGTCACCTCGGCGGCGTCGGCCAGGCGATACTGGCTGGCGATCGCTTCCGCGGGAGCGCAGGTGACCACGAGACGTTTGAATGGCTTGGCAAACTCTTTGAGGCCGTTGACCAGATCCTCGCGATGCTTCGCTTCGGCGAGGATCGCCTTGGGCTCGACCTTGGCTTCGGTGACGCCGCTTTTGGCGTCGGCCGAAAGGAAGACGACAAAGCTGTCCAGACCGGTGTCGGCATGTTTGTCGGCTGCGGCCTGGTCGAGAGCCGTCAGCAGCTTTTTGACCTCGGGATCGATTTCCTTGGATTGGGTGCGGACAAAGGCGACGGCCACGGGGTTGAGGCGGAACTGGGTGACCAGGCAGTGCTGGCGTCCCGCGAACGGGCCATTGATGTTGAGCGGTTGGAAGGCGCCCGGCAGGATTTCGTCGGCCTGGGGGCCGGATTTGAGGCCGGTGGCTTGGGATGAAGGCAAAGTCAAGACGGCGGCACTGAGCGTTACTGCGAGGAAGGCCCGCGACATGGCACGAATCTCCGGATAGGTTTCGATTCCTCCAGCATGACGCCAGGGCGGCGATCCGTCAATGGCACGGGCGAAAAAAAAGCCCCCGATCGGGTTGATCGGGGGCTGGTGCAATCAGAAAGCCGGTTTTAGCGCTTGGCGGGCATTTTGCCGCTGGTCTTGGATGATTCGGTGCAGCCGCAGCAGACCGGCGTGCCGTTGATCATGAAGCAGCAGCAGCAACCGCGATCCATGCAGCAGGAGACGCAATCGCAGCAAGCCTGGATCATCTCGCAGCATTGCTGATCGCCGCTGGTGCAGGTCATGCAGATGCCGGTGTCGGTCATCTCACATCGGCACACGCCCATGGTGAAGTTGCAGCAGCAACACATCATGCCGTTCATCATGCAGCAGCAGCTGCACATACCGCCGGCCAACATGGTGCACAGGTTTTGCACCATGCTGCAGGCCATTTTGTCGTCGCACACGCAGGTGAGCTTGAAGCCACCCGTGCACTTTTCCACCTTGAAGGTGCAACGCGGCACCATCATCCAATTCGTGCCCGGCGTCATCGCCGTGGGCGCGCCCATGGTGGGCGTCCCGTAGCCGGGGAAGCCCACGCCCGGAACCACCGATGCTGTGCGTTCCATCATCATAGTGCTGGACATCAATCGAACTCCTTTTAAGAACCGGCGAGTCATCGCCAGTCGACCCTAGGTTGTCCTGCCCGGAAGCCCAATCTGCGAGCCTTTCCCCGGTATGGGGAAGATTATATGCAAGTCGCCTGCCAGATTGCAACCATAATCGCGCGGAAAAAACGTCACAACCGATACAACCGGAAGCGAGGCGGCCGGCAAGCGGTTGGCGGGATTGCGCCGGCACCGCCTTTGCGGGTGGAAACAGATGAACAGCCCGCCGCGCAAATGGGCGAGAGATTATTTGCCAAAACCTTGTTCAAAAGGCGAATTCGGGCCGATACGGAATGGAAAGAGTACAGTTCCCGCCCCATCCCGCTGGGGGACTGCAAAGGGAGGCACGCCATGTTTCGCAACCGGATCACCATGCAAGAACCTGAATCGCTGCATCTGCCGCACCCGCCCGGACCGCAACCGCATCCCCTGGCTTTTGTGCTGGTAGGAGTGCCTTGCCAGTGTCCGCAGCAAATGACGCAGCAGCAATGGCTTTATCAGCAAGCCTTCGAGGCAGCCCAGGCCGTGGTCCGGCCATCGATTGTCGAGCGCGATCTGCTGGGAGTGTGGAATTAGGTGAGTGGTGAGTGGTGAGTGGTGTGGTCAACCCTGGCTTCGCCTTTCACTCTTCACCACGCAGGTGGCTGCTCAAACACCAGCTGATTGGCCGCCGCCAGCGACGGCAAGGTGCCGGCGTCGGTCCAATATCCCTCCAGCATGCTGTAACCCAGGCGGTTCTTGCCCAGGTAATAGCGATTGACGTCGGTGATTTCCAGCTCACCGCGGCCGCTGGGCTTTAGTCCCTTGATAACCTGGAACACATCCGGCGGGTAGACATAAACTCCCGCCACCGCGAAATCGCTTTTCGGCTTTTTCGGTTTCTCCACGATATCCACCACGCGTTGGCCCTTGAGCTCCGCCACTCCGTAACGCGAGGGATCGGGCACCTTTTTGAGCGCGACCCAGGCGGCGTCGGGCTGCTTGTCGGCGTCGGCCAGCAGCGGGGCCAGGGAATCCTGAAAGATGTTGTCGCCCAGGATGACCACCGACCGGCAATTGGCGCAAAACAACTCAGCCAGCCACAAAGCCTGGGCGATGCCGCCGGCCTCGTCCTGGACGCGATAGGTGAGCGAGCAGCCGTGCCCGCGGCCGGAGCCGAGCAGCTCGACGAAATCGCCCATGTGCTCGGTGCCGGAGACCAGCAGGATGTCGCGAATGCCGGCGCCGACCAGTTTTTTCAGGGGATGATAGACCATCGGATAGGGGCCGACCGGCAAGAGGTGCTTGTTGGTCACCTTGGTAAGTTCGCCGAGCCGTGTGCCCTTGCCGCCCGCCAGGATGATGCCGCGAAAGGTCATGATTTCTCTGCGCTCTCTGCGGTAAAAAATACAGGCCAAGTTTGATTCTGCCGCTCCGCGCTCCGCTGCGGCGTCGCGGCTAAACGTAATGCCAGGTTACGATTTTTCCGACATGTCGGCGACCGAGTTCAGCGGAGCCCCTTGGTGAGATCGATCAGGTCTTGGGGAATAACGTCATGACGCTGCAAAATTTGGCGCTCCGCGCGTACCAACCGGGGCGCAATGCCAACGTATTCCACCTGCCAACCGCAATAGCTGGGGAAGTTGTTTCTGAACCGGGCAACATGGCTCTTGAAATTGTTGATGTCGGGCAGCAACTTGCTGGCGGAGCGCTTGCAGGAGCCGAAACGAATGATTTTGCTGCTGTCGTTAACCGCTACAAGGTCGATCTCGGTGTCAGCCCTATCCCAGTAGCCGCGAATCCTGTCCGTGAGTGGGAAATCGCCAAACCCCTTGCGGCTCCGTTCTTCGTAGAGTTGGCCAACCAGTTTTTCCAGGGCGAGACCCTCGACGTCATTCAAGCGGGCATCGGCCTCCGCCACCAACTGGTCGATGGGCCGAAATGCCAGTGCGGCCACGGGATTGGCCAGAGCCGCCAGCCAGGCGCAAAGAAAATTGTCGGTAAGGTAATAACGGCCCTGTCGCGCCGATGCCTTGGCGAAGACAGGTGATTTACGTTCAATGAGCCTGTAGCGATCCGTGAGGACCTTGAGGTAGCCGCCGATTTGATGGGTGTTGTCGCCGCTAGCATCGCGAATAGCATTGACCAATTCGTTATGCATGCTGCCCCGATGCCGAGCCACAAACTTGAGCACGACGTCGTAGCGGCCGCGGAGTTCTCGAAGAAACCAGTTGTCAGCTTCGGTCCGTAGCGGCGAAGAACTTTCGAAAAAGATTCGCCGCAGCAGCGTCGGCCGGTCCGCCGCCAGCACTTTTTCCTCATAACAATCGCGGTAGAACTTGGGCACGCCTTCGAATAACGTCCACAGGAAAAGCAATCGTTCCGGAGCCGTGTCGGCGTGCTCGCGCAGCAGCGCCAGGACGGACCCAATGTCGAGATGCGTCAGTTCAAACGCATGGGTGATACGGTTGTAAAGCGGCGCGGCACGGTCTTCCAGCAGGGCGGCCATTTCGGTGTGAATGGATCCCAGCACGATCAGCCCGCCGGCAACCGAATCGGCTTTGGCCGCCAAACGGTCCACTGCGGCTTGAAGAAACGAGCAGAACTCGGCGAATCCCTTGCGGTTGAAGTACTGGAACTCGTCAAGGACAACAATGTACCCCGCCGCCGCCAAAGCCTCCAGCAACTTCGCCAGGTCCGCCATCGTTCGAGGGCGGGGAAAACGCTCCTGGGATACGCCAAATGTTTCCATGGCATCGACAACGGCGGAGAGGATGCCCGCGGCGTCCGAATCGGGGATTTGGACATAATAAACTAACCGTCGGCCAATGGCTTTCAGTGTTTGCTGCAGCAGTGCTGTCTTGCCGATGCGCCGGCGACCGCTCACCTTGGCGAAAAACCAGCGGCGTTTGCGCAGCATACGGCCGAGTTGCTGAAGCTGCTCTCGGCGGCCGTAGAATCCCCAGGGCATGTTCATGATCGCAACCTCAAAGTAAAATAGCTTTACTTAGTTTAGGTAAAGCCGCTTTATCTTGTCAAGGCGCTTTTTTTCGTCGTGCCCGTTGCGGGGCCTGCCTTACAATACCGCCATGCCTTCCTCTCGTTTCGCGACCACATCCTGGAGCATCGTCGCCGCCGCCCAGGATCCGCTTGCGCCCGGTGCTCAGACTGCGCTGGCCGCCTTGTGCGACAGCTACTGGTATCCCCTCTATGCGTTTATCCGGCGCCAGGGCTATCCCGCGGACCAGGCCGAGGATTTGACGCAGGAGTTCTTTACGCAGCTCCTGGAGAAAGACTACCTGGCCGCCGTGGACAGCAACAAGGGAAAATTTCGCTCTTTTTTGCTGGCGGCGTGCGGGCATTTCCTGTCCAATGAGCGCGATAAGGCCAGGGCCGTCAAACGCGGGGGCAAGTGCCGGTTCGTCACGCTTGATTTCGCCGCTGCCGAGCGCCGCTATGGCCAGGAACCGGCACATCGAGCTGACGCCGGAGAAGCTGTTCGTGCGCCGCTGGGCGCTGACGTTGCTCGATCAGGTGTTAGGGCGGCTGCGAGAGGATTACGCCGGCAGGGGCAAGGCAAAATTGTTTGACAGTTTGCGCGTTTGCCTTCTCGGCGACAAGAACATGCTCCCTCAAGGGCGCACGGCCGACGAGCTGGGCATGACGCCCGGCGCCATCCGGGTGGCAGTCCACAGGTTGCGCCAGCAGTTCCGGGAGCTGCTGCGGGAGGAGATCGTGCGGACCGTGGACACCCCGGAGCTCATCGACGATGAGATTCGCGACCTGTTCGCCGCCCTGGGCCCCTGAAAAAAGGAAGAGGGCTGTAACCTTTGGTGGCTTTTGCTTCTTTTAGGGGTAGGTTCAGTGGGCTTCAAACAATTTCCAGTTGCGGATCAACCCGCGAGGTGATGCGATGGAAACCAATTCATTCATGCTAATGGCGGAGTTAAGATCGGGCACGTACGAAAGCTACAGCTATAACTATTTTACCCTGGTCGCGGTGTGCCTCGTTGTCCTGGTAGTGGTGGTTTGCGGCGTCGTAGGTTTTGTCATGCTTGTCAGGCGAATAGGTTCAAGACCCGCAACATCTGAAAGTGAGAACTCGAAACGGCTGCCTCCTTCGGCTGACCGGCACCACCACAATGAACTGGTGTCCAGCCGGTGCCCTTCCTGCGGTGTCGACCTGCGGGCAGATTCACCCATGGGACTTTGTCCGCAGTGCCTGCTGCAATGTGCCTTGAGCAAGCGGAATAGCACTCCCCTGCCAGCAGACCCTGGCGCGACCGGCGCCTACCGTGGTCCCTCAACCGCGCCGGCCGTCGAGGTCCTGGCCCCGCTCTTTCCCCAGTTGGAAATCCTGGAACTGATCGGCCAGGGCGGTATGGGCGCGGTCTACAAAGCGCGGCAAACCAAGCTCGATCGGCTGGTGGCGGTCAAGATCCTGCCGGCCGAATGGGGCAATGACGCCGCCTTTGCCGAGCGCTTCAACCGGGAAGCCCGCGCCTTGGCCCGGCTGAGCCACTCGCAGATCGTCACGATTCATGACTTTGGCGAAAGCGGGGGCTTGTTCTACCTGGTCATGGAATACGTGGACGGCTGCAACTTGCGGCAGTTGCTGCGCGGCGGGCCATTGCAGCCGGAACTGGCCCTGAGCATCGTCCCGCAAATCTGCGCCGCCTTGCAGTACGCCCACGGCGAAGGCGTCGTGCACCGCGACATCAAGCCGGAGAATATCCTCCTGGACAACAAAGGGCAGGTCAAAATCGCCGATTTCGGCCTGGCCAAGCTGACCCGCAAGTCGGCGGCGGAGTTTACCTTGACCGGCAGCCGGCAAGTCATGGGAACCATCGATTACATGGCACCGGAACAGCGCACCTCGCCGCAGGACGTCGATCATCGCGTCGACATCTATGCCGTGGGCGTGATGCTCTATGAAATGCTCACTGGCGAGCTGCCGCTGGGCCGATTCGCGCCGCCGTCGGAAAAAGCCCAGGTGGACGCGCGCTTCGACGCGGTGGTTTTCCGCGCCATGGAAAAGGAGCCGGCCCAGCGCTATCAGCGCATCAGCGAGGTGCAAGCCGATGTGCAGGCGATTTCGCGGTCAACCAGGGGGCATCACCTAGACCGCGCCGTAACGGCCAGTGAGCAAAAGCCTGTCGTCGGTGTCGGTGCCAGGGTACGCTCGGTCGTAGGTGGCATGGTCACATTGTTTGTTCATCGGCCAACACCAATCAATGCGCCGTCCGCGCCTGAAATGGCCCAGGAACACGCGACGCCGGAGAAAGGACAGGATACGCCCATGGGTCAAGCAAAGAGTACGGACGTCCCCGCCGACCGCCCCGCTCGGCGCCCTAACCACGGGCGGTTTTGGGCTGGGGTCGTGATGTATGGGGTAGCGGGGGCGACGCTCGGGTTAATCTTGTTCACCATTCCAGAATACATTTGCCTCTTCGCTTTCGTGATACCGATGGCAGCGTCGTGGCTCCATACAACCATTTGCAAGGAATTCTTCCCCACCGACCCCAACGACACGGCTGACGAGAACACGGAAGCCAGTCATGTTGACGGCACGGCATCACTGGCGTTTTATCGTGGCGAAATCGACGACGACCTCTTCTTTTTTGTAGATAAGATTCACGATGTTCTTCGCAACGCCGATCAGGAATACTTGAAGATCGAGTTGCGGCACACGAAACAAACAGAGGAGGCAACTTCGCAAGGTCCCGTGGTGACCGCGACGGTGTTGCCTTTCAGCAAGGAACTGGAAAAACTCCAGGAGCGGGTGTGGGACCAACTCGAGACCATTCTTTCGAACGCTGCGCAGTCCAACAAACTGCGCGAACCTGCTGCCGATTCGCGGCAGCCTCTTTCCGTTCGGCACGGAAGAAGTCATCATCGAGATTGGCCGCGAGGAACGCGCGGGTTACCTCGGAGGCGCAATTTTTCGCTGGCGGTTTACCAAACCAGGCGATCCGGGAACGGGCCGCTGGTTCGAGGGCCCAAAATTGCCGGCTGAGTTTGCACGATTTTGGGCCAAAAGTCTGTAACGTTTGCCGGCTTTTACTTCTTTCATGGGTAGTGGTTCAAAAAGTAGTCAGGCACCTTGGCGCGCGGCACCCTCCGGGCCGCTGGGGCAAAGGTGCCTGACCCCTTTTTGAACCCTGCCGATACTTGACACAGCTTCCAGGTGCGGATCAACCCGCGAGGTGACGCAATGAGCAGGCTAATCGCTTCGGTGTGTTTGCTGTTTGCCGTGATGGCCGTTTTTGGCGCCATTGTTGGCTTCATCATGCTGGTCAATCGCAAAAGCCCGAAATCCGCCCGATTGAACAAGGCGGACCCCAAGCCCGCACCCCTCCCGGCCGATCGGCGGCACCAAGCTGAACCGGTCTCGAGCCAGTGCCCGTCCTGCGGCGCCGACCTGCCGGCCGATTCACCCATGGGGCTTTGTCCTCAATGCCTGATGAAGTGTGCCTTGAGCAGGCACAACGACAATCCGCAGTCAGGCGACCATGCGCGCGACCAGCGCCTACCGCGGCCCTCATCTGCGCCGGCCGTTGCAGCCCTGGCTCCGCTTTTCCCGCAGCTGGAAATCCTCGAGCTGATTGGCCAGGGCGGCATGGGTGCGGTTTACAAAGCGCGGCAAACCAAGCTCGATCGGCTGGTGGCGATCAAGATCCTGCCCGCCGAGTGGGGCAATGACACGGCCTTTGCCGAGCGCTTCACCCGCGAGGCCCGCGCCCTGGCCCGGTTGAGTCATTCGCATATCGTCACGATCCATGACTTTGGCGAAAGCGGCGGCTTGTTCTACCTGGTCATGGAATATGTCGACGGCTGCAACCTGCGGCAATTGCTGCGCAGCGGGCCCTTGCAACCGGAGCTGGCGCTAGCCTGGTCCCGCAAGTCTGCGCCGCCTTGCAATATGCCCACGGCGAGGGTGTGGTGCATCGCGACATCAAACCTGAAAACATCCTCTTGGACGCCAAAGGCCAGGTCAAAATCGCCGATTTCGGCCTGGCCAAGCTGACCCGCAAAACGGCGGCGGAGTTTACGTTGACCGGCACCCAGCAGGTCATGGGAACCATCGATTACATGGCGCCGGAACAACGCACCTCCCCGCAGGACGTCGATCATCGCGCGGACATCTACGCCGTCGGCGTGGTGCTTTACGAAATGCTCACCGGCGAAGTGCCGCTGGGCCGTTTCGCGCCGCCGTCGGAAAGAGCGCAGGTGGACGAGCGCTTCGACGCCGTGGTTTTCCGCGCCATGGAAAAGGAGCCGGCTCAGCGCTATCCAGCGCATTAGCGAGGTGCAAGCCGATATGGAAGCCATCTCCCGGTCAGCCTATGCCCATCAGCCGGACCGGGCCGTCGCCGCCAGGCAGCGAAAACCCGTGGGCCGTGTCCGTGCCAAGGTGCATTCAATTTTGGGAGGGATGGTCACTTTGTTCGTTCATCGACCAACGGCAGTCAGTGCGCCGTCCGTGCCGCAAGTGCGCCGGCAAAACGCCACACCGGAGAAAGGGCAGGATACACCCATGCGTCAAGCAAAGAACACGGACATCCCGGTTGTACTCCCCGTTCGCCGCGCTAAGGGCAAACCGTCTTGGCCGGGGGTCGTGATCGCTCTGGCGGGGATGGCGTTCGTGCTTGGTGTGCTCTTTTTGACCGGCAACCAACAATTCTTCCACAAACAAAAAGTCGTCGGCCAACCAGGCAGCAGGGAAGACGAGGGGCCATCGAATGAAGCTAGCCGTGTCGACGGCACGGCGTCCCTGGCGTTTCATCGCGGCGACATCGCCATGCTGGGCTTGCGAAATAACTACAATGGTCGTGGCACCGACCGGGAAAACAAGATCCGCGGCCTCCTTCGCACCGCCGATCAAGAATACCTAAAGCTTGAGTTGCGGTACACCAAGCGTGTCGTAAACAGTGGGGACAAAGGACCCGTGAAGGCGGCCGTGACGGTGATGCCTTTCAAGAACGAGCTGAAAACACTGGAGGACCGGGTGTGGGGCCAACTGGGCGTCGTATTCGATCAATACCCACAATATGATCTTGGCAATGCTCGCAAGATGTTGTCGATCCGCGGTTCCCTTTTTCCGTTCGGCACGGAAGAAGTCATCATTGGGCTTTCCCAACATGATCGCGAGGTCAACGGCATTCGGGTCAAGGTTTTTCGCTGGAGGTTCAGCAAACCGGGCGATCCGGGAGATGGTCAGTGGTTCGAGAGCCCTCAATTGCCGCCGGAATATGCACGCTTTTGGCTGGATGAGGACAGGTGAAACCAGCACTCTATCCCAGGCCGGGCAGCCTTGCCGGCCTGGCGAGTGCCCTTCTCACCGCGTGCCGTTTCTGTTACTCTAACTGCTTGAAACGATAAATGTCATTGGCGCCGCGCTAGCCGCGGCGCCTGGGTCCGTGGATTGATGGAGGTTTGTTGTGGCGTCCATTCCGTACAGTCAGGTTCGCAAGGGCATGGTCATCGTCGAAGAGGGTCAGCTCTATTTCGTGCTCGACCGCGATCTGAATACGCCGGGGAACTGGCGGGCGATCTTGCAGCTCAAGCTCAAGAACCTCAAGACCGGCTCGATCGCCATCAACCGGGTCCGCCCCGAAGACAAGATCGAGCAGGCCTACCTCGACAAGCGCGAGATGCAGTACATCTACCAGGACGGCGACGGCTACGTCTTCATGGACACCGAGAGCTTCGACCAGATCACCCTGTCGCGCGAATGGGTCGGCGATCAGATGATGTACCTGAAGGAAAACAACAAGGCACACGTCACTTTTTACGACGGCAAGCCGCTGTTCCTTGATCTGCCGGCGACGGTCGAGTTGAAGATCGTCGAGACCGAGCCGTCGGTGAAGGGCGCCACGGCCGCCGCCCAGTTCAAGCCGGCCATTCTCGAAACCGGCCTCAAGGTCACCGTGCCGCCCTTCGTCGGCATCGGCGAGATGATCCAGATCGATACGCGCACGGGGGAATACCTCAGCCGTGCCAAGAATTAGGTCGGTCGTTGGGTGGCACGCCCTGAGGTACTCCGAAGGGCGTGAAAACCTTGCTATGCTGCCACGCCCTTCGGAGTACCTCAGGGCGTGCCACCGAGGAATCCGATCAATCCAATTTTTCGTGCCCACTTCAAGCTGCAGCACCCCATCACGCTCGCGCCGATGGAGGAGCACACCAACTATCCATTTCGCCTGCTGATGAAACAGCATGGCGCCAGTTTCGTCTGCACGGAGCGGATCGACGCCGCCGACGTGGCCAGGCGCGATCGGAGGGCATTGCGGATGCTGCACACCACCACTGCCGAAAAGCCGCGTGCCGGGCAGATCAGCGGACGAGATGCCGCCGTCATGGCCGAGGCGGCCCGTGTCGTCGAGGAGCAAGGTTTCGACGTCGTGGACCTCAACTTCGAATGCCCGATCCGGCGTTTGGTCCAGCGCGGCGAAGGCGGCGCCCTTCTCGGCGAACCGACTGCCATCGAAGCAATCGTGGCGGCCGTGGTGCGCGCGGTGACGATACCGGTCACGTTGAAAATCCGCAGCGGACCCGATGGCCAGCGTGAAACAGCGCTGGAAGTGGCGCAACGGGCCGAAGCAGCCGGCGCCAGTGCCGTGGATATTCATGCTCGCAGTGTCGCCCAGGCCTATGTCGGCGGGCCGGATTGGGGCGTGGTGCGGCGCGTCAAGGAAGCGGTCAATATTCCAGTCCTCGGCAGCGGCGGCGTGCGTGAGGCGGCCGATGCCATGCGGTTTCTCAAAGAGACCGGCGCCGACGCAGTCGCCATCGGCCGGGGCTGCCTGGGCAATCCGTGGATTTTTCAGCAAGCCCGTGCCCTGTGGTTTGGCCTGGGCGCCGTCCGGCCGCCGACGCGCGTTCAGCGCGGCAAGGCGCTGCTGCAGCTTGTCGAGGGCGAGTTCCAGATCTACGGGCACCAGGTCGCCCACAGACGCCTGGCACGCACGAGCTGTTACTTCGCCAAAACTCTTCCTGACTTCGGCGCTTTCCGCGACGCCGTCCACCAGGTTCGCGATTTGCAGGGCGTGCGCCGTCTGGTAAAAGAATTCTATGGCTAACGACCTGGTAACCTTGACGACCGATTTCGGCCTGGCTTCACCGTATGTCGCGGCGATGAAGGGTGCCTTACTTTCCGTCAATCCCGCGGCTCGCCTGGTGGACCTGAGCCATAGCCTGCCGCCGCAGGACTTGCGCTGGTGCGGCTTTTTTCTGCGTACGGCGCTGCCGGCATTTCCGCCGGGGACATTGCATGTTGCCGTCGTCGATCCCGGCGTCGGTACGGCGAGAGCGCTGCTTTACGTTGAAACGGCCCGGCAACGATTGCTAGTGCCCGACAACGGTTGCTGGACAGCGCTGGCACAAACCTCGCCCGACCCACCCAAGGTCGTGACGCTGACCGAGCGCCGCTACTGGCAGCCGGAAATCAGCGCCACGTTTCACGGCCGCGACATCCTTGCGCCGGTGGCGGGGCATTTGAGTCTCGGCGTCAATCCCGATCAACTGGGGCCGCCGGCAACGTCATGGGTAACATTGCCCTTGCCCGCGCCCAACTTGGCCAAGGACCAATGGGTGGGCGAAGTTCTTTTCGTCGATGACTTCGGCAACCTGCTCACCAATTTGCCCGGCGAGCTATACCTTGCCTTTCGCGAACGGATCACCGATGTGCAAATCGGCGGCGTTTCAATCCGGCGGCATGTGCGAACCTATGGCGAAGCCGTTGCTGGTGAACTGGTGGTACTGGTGTCGAGCAGTGGCAACGTGGAAGTGGCCGTGGCCCAGGGCAATGCCGCGAAGAAATTGGGGGCAACGGCCGGCACAGCTGTCCACGTCCATGTTCGCCACGAATCCATACAACATGGCAACATGGAGAAGTCCTAGTGGCTCTAAAGAAGCGGAGCATTGATGAAGTTAACGTTGGCCTCACGATACGCATTGCATGCCCTGGTTCACCTGGCCAGCCAAAAGAACAACGAAGTGGTCGCCTCGCACACCATCGGCCAGGCCCGCGGCATCTCCGATGCCTTTTTGGTCAAAATCTGCAAGCCGCTGGTTTCCGCGCAAATCCTGGTGTCGGTGAAGGGCCCCAGCGGCGGCTTTCGCCTGGCCCGCCCGGCCAGCGACATTTCGATGTTGGAAGTGCTCGAAGCCGTCGACGGCCCGCTCCGTGGCGACGCCCCCGCCGGCAAGGACGAGAAGGAAAGCCCCCTGGGCAGACGTTTGGAAGAAATCTGCTGCCAGGCCGCCGAACAAGCCCGCAAGCACCTGGGCAGAATAAAAATCTCGGAGTTAGCCGGGAAAGGTTGAAGCCCGTTTCACTCTTCACTCTTCACTCTTCTCCCCCATGGCTATCCGCATCACCAACCTCCGCCTCGCGCTTGATGAACCCGAGGCCACCCTGCCGGCCCACCTGACTCAAACGCTCGGCGTCCGCCCCGAGGCGATTTCGCGGTGGCGTATTCTCCGAAAAAGCCTCGACGCCCGCCGCAAAGTTGCGATGCAGTTCGTGTATAGCGTCGAGGTTTGTTGTCCCGACGACGAAGCTGCGCATCGTGGCACACGCCGGCAATCGTCGTCGAGACGTGGCCATCGACCTGTACGTCGAGCCGCCTTTCGAGCTGCCGCCCTTTGGCAAGCAGCCTCTCGACACACGCCCGGTGGTGATCGGCTCGGGCCCCGGCGGTCTGGTGGCTGCGTATTTCCTGGCGGCCAGCGGCTACCAACCCCTGGTGCTCGAACGCGGCCGGGCCGTGCGCGAGCGCATCCGCGATGTCCATGCTTTCGATGGCGGCGGCCCTTTCGACCCCGAAAGCAACTACCTCTTCGGCGAAGGCGGCGCCGGCACCTTCAGCGACGGCAAACTGACTTGCCGCAGCAGCGGCCCGGATGTCCGGCGCGTGCTCGAGCTGTTCGCCGAGTGCAAGGGCAAGCCGTCCATCCTTTACGATTACCGCCCGCACCTGGGCAGCAATCGGTTGCCGGCGGTCGTCAAGGCGATCCGCCGCCGCATCGAGGCGCTGGGCGGCGAAGTGCGCTTTTCATGCCGGGTCGACGATCTCGACATCCGCGAGGGCCGGCTGTTCGGTCTGGGGACTTCATCGGGATATGTGCCAGCGTCCGTGGCGATGCTGGCAATCGGCCACAGCGCCCGCGACACCTATGCGATGCTGCAGCGCCGCGGCGTGCCGATGGCGCTCAAGGCGTTTCAGATGGGCGTCCGTATCGAGCAGCCGCAGGAGACGGTCAATCGCGTCCAGTACGGCTCTGCTCGGCTGGAAGACAGGCTTGGCGCCGCCGACTACACACTGGTGGCGAAAGGGCCGCACGACCTGTTCACTTTTTGCATGTGCGCCGGCGGCAATGTGATTCCCAGCGTCTCCGAGGCCGGCGGATTCTGCACCAACGGCATGAGCCTGTCGAACCGCGATTCGCCGTTCGCCAACAGCGGCCTGGTGGTGACGGTGCCCCCGGAATTATTCGGCGGCAGCGACGTGCTGGCGGGAATCCGTTTGCAGCAGATCTTCGAGCAAAAGGCCTATGAGCTGAGCCGTGACGAATATCGCTGCCCAATCCAGTGGGCCGGCGACTTCCTGACACGCCGCCGCAGCACGTCGTTACCGCCGAGCAGTTATGCCCGCGGCCTTGTGCTCGCCGACGTGGCGGAGCTGGTGCCGCCGGTCATTGTCGAGACATTGCTGCACGGCTTGCCGATCCTCGACCGCCGCTGGCGGGGGCTTTTCCTGGCCAACGCGACGCTGGTGGGGCCGGAGGCACGTGGCAGCTCGCCGGTGCGCATCGTTCGCGACGACCTGACGCGCGAGACGCCGTCGATCACCGGGATTTACCCCGTGGGCGAAGGAGCGGGTTACGCCGGCGGCATCGTGAGCGCGGCAGTGGATGGGTTGCGCTCGGCAAAGGCGGTGATGGCGAGGTATGCACCGATCAAGCGTTAATAACCACGAAACACTCGAAAAACACGAAAAAAAAGGAAAGACAAGAAAATCGTCTACAACCGGAATTGCCGGCTGTGCATCATGACTTAATTATTTTTTTCTCTTTTTCGTGTATTTCGGGTGTTTCGTGGTTCCTCCAACCTGGTAAATTAGGCTGAATATACTTGTTTCGCAAACGCTGCTGGAACGGACTCCTCTTGGCCGGCAAGAGAGTACCGCGCATGTCCCTGAAAAACCTTCGTTTCAAGTCGCGCATGTTGATCCTGGTGGGCATCTTTTTGGCGGTGCTGGTTGCCACGCACTTCATGTACGGCGTCATGCTAGCCGTCGTGCGGGTGAATGGTCCGCTCTATGAGCGCATCAGCCAAGGAAAAGACATCGTCTCCGAGCTGGTGTCGACCAATAACGATGAGTCTTATATTGGCCTTGTCCACCTTTTAGACGAAGCCAATCCGGCGCGGCGTCGGGAATTCATCAAGCGGTTGGAGACATTAGAGGCGGAATACCAGGCCAAGCACAAATTTCTGGAGAAGAACCTTGAGGAGGGGCCGCTCAAAGAGGCGCTGGTGGTCAAGTGTTACGTGCCGGGCATAGACTTTTACATCACCGTGAATGAGAAGGTGATCGCTCCTCTTCGCAGCGGGATGAAACTGGAGGAGGTCGCTTCTCCGGAGCTGCGCCGGATGATGCGCGACCTTCACGACCAACGCAGTCAGGTGCTGGCCGACGCCACCAAGGTTGCCAATGCTCGTATCAGTGCCGACGAGCAAGCGGCACAACACACCATGCGAAACTGGATCACCACCCAGATTATCCTGGGTTTGGCCGGGCTCGGCATTCTGCTGGCATTGAGCTGGATCGTCGTCCGAGGGATTGTAGCGCCGACGGATGCATTGATCGACCGTATGAAAGATATGGCCCAAGGGGCTTCCGACCTGACCAAACGCGTGGAGGTCCATTCCCGCGATGAAATCGGCCAACTTGCGGGCTTTATCAATGCCGTGATTCAGCGCATCCACGACCTGATCGCGCGGGTGCGCGTCGCCACCATTCAGCTCAACTCGACGGCCACCGAAATCGCCGCCTCGGCCAGCGAGCAAAATAGCACCGTGCAAGGCTTCAACGTCTCCACCACCGAAGTGGCCGCCGCCGCCAAGGAGATCACCGCCACCAGCCAGGAATTGTCGGCGACCATGGAGGACGTGCGCTGCCGAGCTCACGACACCGCCGCCCTGGCCGAGACAGGCCGCGAGGGCCTTTTGACCATGGAGGGCACCATGAAGAAACTCGCGGAGGCAACAGGCTCGATCTCGGTCAAGCTGGGCACCATCCGCGAAAAGGCCGGCGGCATCAACATGGTGGTGACCACGATCACCAAGGTGGCCGACCAGACAAACCTGCTGTCGATCAACGCCGCCATCGAGGCGGAAAAAGCCGGCGAGGCAGGCCGCGGTTTCCTGGTCGTGGCCCGCGAAATCCGCCGCCTGGCCGATCAAACCGCCGTGGCGACGCTCGACATCGAGCAATTGGTCCGCCACATGCAGGGTGCCGTCTCCGCGGGTGTCATGGAGATGGACAAATTTAGCGAGGAAGTACGTTCCTGCGGCAAACGCGTGGCTGAGGTCAGCGGCCAGACCGGACAGATTATCGAGCAAGTGCAAACTCTAAGCCAGCGCTTTCAGGTCGTGAGCGAGGGTATGAAGCAGCAGACCCAGGGTGCGCGCCAGATTGGCGAGGCTATAGTCCAGCTCGACGCGGGAGTCAAGCAGGTCAGCACGTCGGCACGCGAGTTCACGGCCGCGGCGGAGAACTTGCGGCACTCGGCGCAGGGCCTACAACAAGAAATTGGACAATTCACGGTGGCCGGGTGAGGTTCGCCAATGCTGGTGCTCATGTGCGAGGCAGCTGGGAATCGGTTCGCGGTCGACGCCCGCCAGGTGGTGGAAGTCGTGGCGCGGGTGCGGCTTCAGCCCGTGCCGAGCTGCCCCGATTGGCTCGCGGGCATATCCGTTTATCGCGGACAGATGACACCCGTGCTGGACCTGTCTTATCTCGTGGCCGCCAAAGCAAGTCCCGTGCGCTGGTCCAATCGAATTGTCATGGTGCGCGTCGCGGAGGAGGCTTCGGCACAGATTTGCGGTCTGATCGTGGTGAAAGTGACCGTCGCTGAGGTAGCTTCAGAACCGGTGCCGGCGGCTGCCACCGGTATGTCACCGTGGGGACCGGTTCGCTTGGACGGGGACGGAATGTTCCAGCTATTGGAGCTGCCGCGAATTTTCTCGGGTCAGCGGCGCCAGGCGTTGGGCATCAATTAACCGGAGCGTTGCTGATGAACGATTTCCGGGATAATTGCCTTGCCGAAGTGGAGCTATTGCTGCGTCAGCGCATCGGCCTGAATCCGGAAGCATTCAGCAAGAACCACATTCAGGACGCTGTCGGCCAATGTTTGGCGGCGAGCGAGGATGTGTCTGAATACCTGATGCGAATACGAACGAACGATGACGATTTCCAGGAACTGGTGGAACGGCTGATCGTGCCGGAGTCGTGGTTTTTTCGTGACGTGGAGCCGTTTCGCTGTGTCGACCACTGGTTGGGCCAGCGCTCGACGTCGTTCCATCAACCAATTAGGATTCTGAGCGTTCCCTGCGGCAGCGGCGAAGAGCCATATTCGATTGCCATGACGCTTTTGACCGCCGGACTGTCCCCCGATCAAGTGATGGTGGACGCGGTTGACATCAGTCAGCGGGTCTTGCGCCAGGCTAGGGATGGATGCTACGGCGAGCTGTCGTTTCGTGAACGGATTGAACCGGTGGCGGGTTTTCGGGACCGATGGTTTCGCCGGGTGGACCAGCGATGGGTGGTCAATGACGAGGTGCGGGCCGGCGTCCATTTTCGCCAGGCGAATGTGGTGGGGCCCAATTTCCTTGAGGGCGAAGAGCCTTATCAAGTGATCTTCTGCCGTAATTTGCTGATTTACCTGGACAACAGTGCTCGCCGTTTGACGCTCGCCAATCTGCACCGGTTGCTGGCCAGTGACGGCCTGCTTTATGTCGGGCACGTGGAAGCAGGCGCAGTGCCGGCGGACCTGTTTGGTCGGTATGGCGACGAGTTTCCCTTCGCTTTTCAACCCACACGGGCGGCGGTTGAGCGGCAGATGGTAGTGCCTGTCGCCGCTGCCACACCTCTGAAGGTTGCCGCCGCGTTGCCGAAAGCACGGCCGACAGAGCGCCAGACGACACCCGTTGTTGGCGACGCACAAGCCGAATTAGCAAAGGCCCGTCAAGCCGCGGACTGCGGGCGCCTGGCGGATGCTCAGTCGCAATGCCTGGAGTTGTTGACGAAATATCCCCCACGGGCTGATGTCTACTGTTTGCTGGGAGTGGTTCATCAGGCCAACGGCGAGTCGAGCGAAGCCCAAAAGTGTTTTCACAAGGCGCTGTACTTGGATCCACGGCACCACGAGTCGCTTGTCCACGCGGAGCTGCTGGCCCGGCAGCGCGGTGAGGAACAGCTAGCCCAACAGTACCGCCGCCGCGCAGAGCGCAGAGGTGTGTCATGACGGCCGAGCTGGAGCTGCTGCCCCTGCTGGACGACTGCTGGAACCGCATTGGCGTCAAAGGCGATGGTAGCTGTCCCGAGCTGCCCAAGGTGGTGCACTGCCACAACTGCCCGGTCTTCGCGGCGGCGGGTCAGCGCCTCTTCGAGCGTGAGCCGCCCGCCGAGTGTGTCGAGCAGTGGACCGCCGACCTGGCCCGCGAAGACAGGGCCGCCGATGGCGACACCGCGGCCGTGCTGGTCTTTCGCATTGCCGAGGAGTGGCTGGCTCTCAATGTGGCGGCCCTTGCGGAGGTCAGTGAAAAGCGCGTGGTGCGGCGCGTGCCGCAGCGCACCGACCGCATGTTCCTCGGCCTGGTCAACATTCGCGGCGAGCTGCAATTGTGCGTTGCCCTGGCCGAGCTGCTGGGGATTGGCGGCGGCACGGGGCAGCCAGAGCGCTTGCTGATCGCGGACGATCCGCCGCGGCGCTGGGCGCTGGCCGTGGATGAAGTGTCCGGCGTGCAACGGGTGACCACTCGGCATTTGGGAAATGTGCCCGCCACCGTGGCCAACAGTCTCGCCCATTTTTCCCAGGGCGTTTTCAACTGGGGCGACAAACGGGTGGGGTATTTGTCGTCGGCGCGGCTTTTTGCGGCGATGCGCGAGCGTTTTGGAGGCTAAAAAGGCACTAAAGGTGTAATAATGGATGCGTGCCTATTGATTTCCCGTTTGACGTCGCTGCGACCCCTGCCGGGGTCGAAAAGGCTACCGGTCCCGACCAAAACTTCGAAAAGCGGTGGCAATCATTACGCCCGGACCAAGCGTGCCACATCGGGGGCATTTCGTCTCATGTCACCCCTCCCATAGATCCCCTCGAGACGAAATCGACAACGGATGCCTATGGATGGCTATGGATGCAGCCAAATGACCACGATTTCGTCTTAAACCGTTGTCACTCTTTGCCAATCTTTACCTTCCTTTACCATTGCTTCCCTCCAACCTGGCCAAGTGCCGGCCCGGCGTTGCGAAACAGCCAGCAAATGGGTAAGATGCACGAAAGCCGAAGCGAAGGTCGCAGTGGAAAAGCACAAACGCAGTTTTCGATTGCTCAGCGGTTTGCTCCAGGAGAATGCCTTATGGTGAAGCAGGCAAGCGAACTGACTCGACCGAAGCCCAGGGCAAAACGCCCGCGCCAACCCCGGCCGCGGACCGCCAAACAGCGCGAGGAAATCCTTCGCAAGGCCACTCTCTATTTGATCACCAAACACGGCATGTTCCTGGTGGCGACAGGACTGCGCGAGACGAATGTCAAGGAGATCCCTGTCTGGATCATAACGGTGACCCTGCGCTACACAACCGGCCACGAAGGTTACGTCGGCGACCTTCTTTTCGACGGAGATACTTTCAACTTGCTGACCGAAAAAGCGGTATTGGACGAACGAATGGCGAAAATCGCCAACGATCCGGAGCGGCAACGCAAGTGGAAAGAGCACCGTGCTTCCATTGTACCGGCAGGCAATAGATAACACTTGCTTGCCGTCATGTTGGCGCAGCGTCAACCGACCATGTTCGAGTAAAATTGCCAACCAAGGAGGAACCGTCATGAAAGCTGACAAAATTGAATTGGTTGGACAACCGCCGCGGGTCCAAGGCGAGACGCAGCAGATTGCTGAACAGCGCCCGACAGCGGCACCCGAGCGGCAAACCATCCACTACACCGACCTGACCGACGACATTTCGGGCGGCCCCATTGCCCGGGAGTGGAACGTATACAGGCGAGAGGTCGGTCGCCTTTTGGCCGAGGGCAACGAAGGCAAGTGGTTGATCATAAAGGGCGCGGAAATTGAGGGCATTTGGGACACGGAAGAGGAAGCCGACCAAGTCCGCTTACAAAGGTTTTTGGGGCAGGACCTCCTGCTGAAGCAGATCCTCGCCAGAGAACCGGTTTTACGCGGAGGGGGCTACTGCCGGCAATGGCACAATTGACCTTTCCGATCGTACCTGCTGGTCTTGCCGTCGATGTGCTGATCAACCTTGAAGCGGCAATTTTGGTGCCTTTGCGGGCGGGCGGTGGAGGCCCGGCACCCGTACCGGCAAGGGGGCTAATCGACACAGGCAGCGACATTTCGGCGGTAAAGTTGCCTATTCTTCAACAACTGGGGATTTCTGTACTTCGAAAAGCAAGGACGCAGACCATAGGTGGGTCGGTCCAGGTGAATCTCTATCGGGCCAGCCTTCACATTATGGACAAGCAGCAGCCCGGTTTGCCCTGGCTCTCGCAACTGTCCCTCGTAGTGATGGAATTGACGCCCGGCTTCCCGTTTGACGTCCTTATTGGCATGGATATCTTGCTTACTTGCAAGATGCTGGTTGATGGCCCACGCAGGCAGTTCGCGCTGGAGTTCTAGTTTTTGCCGGGCATGTCGGGCGAAAGCGAGTAAGATGTGTGAAAGCCGCAGGTAGCACGCCCGGCACGTGTGACTCAATCCTGGCAATCATCACGCCCATACTGGGCTTGCCACCCTGCCGGCAACTGCGGAGCACCGAACCATGAAGTCCTCCACCGTCGCTATTGGTGGCATATCCATCCAAGCCAGTTTCCTAAGTGTCACTCGTGCGCGGAAATATGTCGAAGCAGATGGCCATTGGGTAATTGCGACCAAACGTGGCACGCGAATCGCCACGTTTCCGACTGAGAACGAGTTGGATTCGTGGTGGCATGCCTTCCAAACCGGACAAGGTCGCAAACCGAGAACCCTCGCCCAAGGCAAGGCACCGGCACGTTCAAAGAATGGCCGCATCCGACGTGGACTTGAGAGCAAGCCAATTGGCCCGGATTACTTGAAACCATGGTCCAAAGAATATGACATGCCTGAATACGACTTGGAGTAACGTCACGCGAGGAACGTCAAACAGGGAAAAATAGGACATTCAGCGTTAACGCGCCGAAGATGCTCCGGCAGCAAACCGGCCACATGGATGACGTCCGCTCGAGTTTCCGTGTCAAGCCTGCGTGAGCTAGCTGCTGAGTATGATAGTACGGTCCTAAGTTGTGGAGGTGATTTCGAGATGGAAGAGGTTTACGCGGTTTATTTGGTAGAGGTGGCGGACGGAAAAGCTGCTTACCTGACTTCAACCAGGTGGGTCCGCCGAGTTGATGACCTCCGAGAAGTACGGGAACCCAGCACCTTGAGCGCAACGAAATTCAATGAGTGGATGATCAGCCTGGATAGTCGCGTGAGTGTCATTCGCGATGAGGCGGCGTACCGAAGCTGGATCGAAAGCGGCAGCGGTTGGGCGGCAATTGATGGCAAGCTCGCGGGTAGGTTGATGCCGCAATGGTTCAATCACACATCCGAGTGCATGTATGTGCGGATCGTTGAGGGTGTCGATTTCTTCGCGGATGTCAACTCGGTGAGGGACGTATTGCTGCTTTCCCGACAGATGAGATTATTCGGGACCGATGTAGGCGACAAAGATTGGCTACCCGCAAGGGTTATTTTGAGTGACCTGGTGCTAATGAGTTGCCAGGTCTGAGCAATGCACTGGAGGCAGTTGTACAAAACCAATGCCGGCACCAAGCGCGGAGCATCACGTTCGCAAAAAAGGTGTTAGGAACCTCTTTTGACAACTCTACCACCTTTTTTGACTCCTTATTAATGATATGAGCGATTTTTCCCTGTTGGACTTGTTCCGAGAAGAAGTAAGCGGCTGCACGCAGGTGCTGAACGAGGGCCTAGTAGCCCTCGAACAGGCCCCCGCCGATGTGCGACTGATCGAACCGCTGATGCGTGCCGCCCATTCCATCAAGGGTGCGGCGCGCGTCGTGGCCGTGGAGCCCGCCGTCAAGGTCGCCCACGCCATGGAGGATTGCCTGGTCAAAGCCCAAAAGGGCGAGTTCGCGCTGACCAGCGCAGCCATCGATATCCTGCTCCGTGGCGTCGATATGCTGTCGCAGATGGCCGGTGCGGTCGGACCGGAATTTGCCGCCTGGGAGGCGAAAAACAGCCCTTCCATCGCCGAACTATTGCAACGGCTCACGGCCGCGCAAAAAGCCGACCCAACTCCGCCCCCCGCCGCGGTATCAGAACCGCCCAAGGTCGCGGAACCGGAAATCGTGCCCGTCATCCAACCACCCGCGCAGCCGCCTCCCCAGCCCAAACCCGCCCCTGCCGATGCCGAAGAGCGCGTCGTCCGCGTAACTGCCCAGAGTTTGACTCGGCTGATGGGCTTGGCCGGCGAATCTCTCGTCGAAGCCCGTTGGCTCCAGCCCTTCGCCGCTTCGCTGTTGCGGCTCAAGCGGTTGCAGGCCCAACTTGGCGATGATCTTGGTGCACTCGGCCAAACACTTCCAGAACATGCTGCCTCACAGCGCAGCCGGGATCTCCTGGCCGACGCCTTCGAACCGGTTAGCCGAGTGTCACCGGCTGCTCGCTGAGCGGATCGAGGAATTCGAAGCCCATGCCCGGCAGTCCGACGATCTGACCAGCCGGCTTTACCATGAGGTCATTGTCAGCCGAATGCGGCCTTTCCGCGACGGCGTGCAAGGGTTCCCGCGCCTGGTCCGCGACTTGGCCCGGCAACTCGGCAAGAAGGTCCAGTTCGAAATCCTCGGCGAGTCCACCAATGTCGACCGCGACATCCTCGACAAACTGGAGGCGCCCCTCAATCATATTCTCCGCAATGCTCTTGACCATGGGCTGGAAAGCCCCGACCAGCGGCGTGCGGCAGGCAAAGCGGAGACTGGCCGACTGGTTGTTCAGGCCAGGCACAGCGCCGGCATGCTCTCGATCACCATTCGGGACGACGGCCGCGGCATCGACCTGGAAAAGCTGCGGAAAAAGGTGGTCGAGCGCAAGCTGACGACCCAGGAAATGGCGGCTAACCTGGGCGAGGCGGAGCTGCTCGAGTTTTTGTTTTTGCCGGGCTTCTCGACGGCGGAGCAGGTCACGGAAGTGTCGGGCCGGGGCGTCGGCCTGGACGTGGTGCACAGCATGGTCCATGCCGTCGCCGGCAGGGTCAGCATCCAGAGCAAGCCGGGCAATGGGACGACATTTCACCTGCAATTGCCGATCACCCTCTCGGTCATTCGCGCCGTCCTCGTAGAGATCGCCGGCGAGCCATACGCCTTCCCCCACCATCGCATCGACCGCCTGATCCGCCTGCCGCGGTCCGAGCTGCGGTCGCTCGAACATCGGCAGTATTTCGAGATTGACGGCCACAATGTCGGCGTTGTCCTTGCCCGCCAACTTCTTCGCCTTGAGGGTGAGGGCGACGCCGATGAAAAAGCCGGCGATGACCTGGTGATCGTCCTTTTCAGCAATCAAGCGCACCAGTACGGCTTGATCGTCGACGGCTTCCGCGGCGAACAAGACCTGGTCATCCGGCCGCTGGATTCCAGGCTGGGCAAGGTTCCGAACGTCAGCGCTGCCGCGATCCTGGAAGACGGCTCGCCGGTGTTAATCGTCGATTTGGATGACTTACGCCAATCGATCGAAAAACTGCTGCACGGCGGCCGTCTTCGCCGAGCCGAGCCGCCAACGCAGCATGCTCAGGCAGCGCGAACCAAGCGCATCCTGGTCGTCGATGATTCAATCACGGTTCGCGAGGTGCAGCGGCAGCTTTTGGCCAATCGCGGCTATGACGTCGAAACGGCCGTCGACGGCGAGGATGGCTGGAATGTAGTTCGCGGCGGCGGCTTTGACCTGGTCATCAGCGACGTCGATATGCCGCGGCTGGGCGGCGTGGATTTCGTGCGGCGCATCAAGAACGATATTCGCTTGCAAGCGATACCGGTGATTATCGTATCATACAAAGATCGTGAGGAGGACCGCCTGCGCGGCCTCGATGCCGGCGCCAATTATTATCTGACCAAGAGCAGTTTTCATGACGAAACGCTGGTCGAGGCGGTGCGGGACCTGATCGGAGAACCGCGGGCATGAGAGTGGCCATTGTCAACGACCTGCGCATCGCCACCGAAGCGTTGCGCCGCGTCGTGGCCAGCGATCCGCGGCACACTATCGCCTGGACGGCGGTCGACGGCGCCGAAGCGGTCGCCAAATGCCGGCAGGACGCGCCCGACGTCGTCCTCATGGATTTGGTGATGCCGGTGATGAACGGCGCCGAAGCAACCCGGCAAATCATGCAGGCCAGCCCCTGCGCGGTCCTGGTGGTGACGGCCACCGTGGTCGGAAACTTCGGGCTGGTTTGCGAAGCGTTGGGGCATGGGGCCTATGATGCGGTGTGCACGCCCCAACTCGGCGGCCTGTCGGCGGCGGAGGCGGGCGCGGAGCTGCTGAACAAATTGGCGATGGTCGAGCGGATCAAGCGCTATCGCGCCGGGGACAGTCGAAAGGTTGCTCCCACGGCAACAACGCCGCGGGCCAACCTGTCGGCACCTGCGGCTTATCTGCCGCTGGTCGCCGTTGGTGCCTCGACGGGTGGGCCGTCGGCATTGGCCGCCATACTTTCGCAATGGCCGAAGGACTTTCCAGCCGGAATTGTGATCGTCCAGCACATCGGACCGGAATTCGCCCCGGAACTGGTCCAGTGGCTCGCGGCGCGCAGCAAACTTCAGGTCCGGCTGGCCGCCACCGGTGACCGCCCACAAGCCGGCGCCGCATTGGTGGCAGGCACGCGGGACCATTTGGTGATGACCGCTAACCGGTCGCTGGCTTACACGCCTGAGCCTGTGGATTATCCCTACCGCCCCTCGGTGAACGCGCTTTTTGACAGCCTGGCAGCTTATTGGCCGACGGCCGGGATAGGAGTGCTGCTCACTGGGATCGGCCGGGATGGCGCCGAAGGCATGTTGCGGCTCCGCCAGGCCGGCTGGCAAACCATAGCCCAAGACGCGGCGACCAGCGTGGTGTACGGCATGCCTCATGCCGCGCACGAGCTGGGCGCGGCAAACGTCGTGCTGCCGCTAGAGGCGATGGCCAGGCACATTGAAGAGCAATTACGGAAACAGATTTCGAGCAAACCATGAACCATATCGCAGCGCCGGCCAAAGAGCTGAAAGACCTTTCCCAATTCGCCATCACGGTCTTGATCGTGGACGATCAGAAGATCATTTGCGAAGCGGTCCGCCGCATGCTCGAAGGCGAGCACGACATCGACTTTCACAGTTGCACCGACCCGACCAAGGCATTGGCGATGGCCAACGAGGTCCATCCCACGGTGATCCTGCAGGACCTGGTTATGCCTGATATCGACGGCATGACGCTGGTCAAGTTCTTCCGCGCGAATCCGTCCACGCGCGAGACGCCGTTGATCGTGCTGTCGTCGAAGGAAGAGCCGGTGGTGAAAGCCCAGGCGTTCGCGCTCGGCGCCAACGACTACCTTGTCAAATTGCCTGACAAGGTGGAACTGGTGGCCCGCATCCGTTATCACTCCAAGGGCTATATCAATCTGCTGCAGCGCAACGAAGCCTACGAAGCCTTGGCCCGAAACCGGCAGCATCTGGCCGAACAGATCGCGGCAGCGGCGAAATACGTCCATTCCTTGCTGCCCGAGCCGACGGTCAAGCCTGTCGAGATGAACTGGCGTTATGTTCCATCAGCGGACCTGGGCGGCGACACGCTGGGCTACCACTGGCTCGACGCCGATCATCTGGCCCTGTACCTCATCGACGTGACGGGTCACGGGCTTGATTCGGCGTTGTTCTCGGTCACGATCATGAATGTGCTCCGTTCGCGTTCGCTGCCGAACACCGATTTTCGCATCCCCGGCCAGGTGCTGGCCGCGCTCAACGATGCTTTTCCGATGGATGCCTATGGACAGAAATGTTTCACGATCTGGTATGGCGTCTTCAACCGTCCGCAATGCCTGCTGTCGTGGTCCGGCGGCGGGCATCCGGACGCCTTGCTGTTCGACGGCAATGCTCCGGCGGGAACGGCCCCCGCGAGGCTGGATTCCGCCGGGCCGATGATGGGCATGATGCCCTGGCCGGAGTTCGAGACCAAGTCGTGTGCCGTGCCGCCGCGGTCCCGGCTGCTGCTGTACAGCGACGGCTGCCACGAGATTCACAAACCGGACGGCACGGAATGGGCCTTCAACGAATTTGTGGAGTTCATGTCGCAGCCGCATGAAGGGCCTGTCCATGTCATGGATAGATTGCTGCATCAGGCGCGGACGCTGCGTGGGTCTGATTTGCTGGATGATGATTTTTCGATTGTGGAAGGGCGGTTTTGAGGGAGCAAAGTAGAAACCAACGTAACCATCCACGCCGCAAGGGCGTGGCATTTTTGGAGGCCACGCCCTTGCGGCGTGGAGGTTCACGCTCGTTTCTAATGGGTATCTAACTATGCGGCAACCTCCGACGTACATCTCGGGCGTAACCGCCTCCCCGCTCCCGTGGAAACGCCGCTATTTCAAGGACTTATGACAAACTGAAACCAATTGGCCACGGTGTTCTGTGACAGCTGGCCAATCTGGATTTTCCGCATATTTCGCCAGAAGGCTGGTCAACCAATGCGTGGTGTCAAAAACTGCCCTGTTTTGCGGCAAAAGCCGTCGCCAACGCTCGCTTTGGTTTATCCAGTCCTATGCAAATCCCCCAATTTACGGAGCGGGCGGGCGGTTACGCCCTACATCTTGTGGATGATTACCTGCCGCTCCTCCGAGGAAGCCCATGCGCTCCAGCGATGGCTTGCAAGCCGCATCGCGCTGGGTCGCGTGCTGACCGACACCTCCCACGTCACTCCCAACGGCGTGGAAAATGTCCAGACCGCGCGACATCGGCTGGGCGATTATTTTGCGGATACTCGGATGATCGCGGACCCTAATGTGAATCCTGCGTCTTTTCGGCTTGTTTTCCACAAACGGCCACAAGCCGGCCGGTTTTGGAAAGACTTGATGGTGAATATCCTGCAAGAAATTGAAGCAGCCCCTCAAAAAGCAGCCATTGTTGCCGATTCAAAGGGCGAACTGGAGCAAGTTGGCCCCGCCACATAGGCTTCTCAGTGGTTGCCAGCAACCATGTATTTCTGTCGTCTACTTGCAGGAATACAAGGTTGCGTTTTTTGATCTACCGCGCTCATTACGTGAAGTCCGTGAAGTCCGTGCAGTCCGCCCTGGCGAACAATCCGGTTTGCGTGCTGCTCGGCCCGCGCCAATGGGGCAAGACCACGTTGGCCCAAGAGTTTGCCAAACGGCGCCGCTCTCATTATTTCGATCTCGAGACCGCCATCGGCAGGGCGCGGCTGGCAAACCCCGAGTTGACGCTGCCGCCGCTCACCGGCCTCATTGTCATCGGCGAGATTCAGCGCCGCGCCGCAAATGACCAAATCGCTGCACATCGCCCTGGCGGACCCAAAACTGGAGCGGGCCTGGATTGTCTATCCCGGCGACGAGACCTATGCGGTGCATGAGTGCGTCGAAGCAGTGTCGCTAAAGGGCGTGATGAAGGCGCTGGCGCGGCTAAAGTAAGCGATGACCAGGAGGGATTGACACCGTGCAGATCAATGGCGAAAATGCAGTCATGAAAACCGTCGGAAACTCTCCGCACCTGGATATTGAATCCCAGGCGGTCCTGGACCACCTTTTGACCGGCAAGCCGATTGATCCTGAGATCAAGCGTACAATCCACGAACGCGCTGCCAAGATTACCCAAGAGATTCGCGACAAGTTCGGCGTGGTGGACATCGCCGTCCCCGCCATTCGCGAGCTTCGTGGCGAGCTGCCTGACGCATGAAGTACGTCCTCGATAGCTCCGTTGCGATCAAATGGGTGCTGCCCGAGGTTGACTCGGACAAGGCAGCATCCTTGTTGTTGGATTACCAAAAAGGTCTTCACAATCTTTTGGCACCCGATGTCTTTCCTGTCGAATGTGGCCACGCCCTCACCCGAGCAGAACGGCAGAAGCGAATAGCAGTCGGTGCCGGCTGGGCTCTTTGGAACAGCATCATGGCCGATGCTCCCGTTCTCCTTGCTTATATGCCCCTCATGCGCGAGCCTTCGATATCTCGTCTAAAATGCGCGTCGGCATTTACGACTGTCTCTACGTGGCCCTTGCCGAACAGGAAGGATGCGATTTCGTCACCGCCGACGATAGGCTTGTGAAAAACCTTCAACCGACCTACCCGTTTACTGTCGCGCTTTCCTCAGTGGCCTAATGAATGACGCAACGACTATTAAGGTGTGCCACCCTGCCGTGATCGACGAGATTCAGCGCCAGCCGAGCTTTGGATGCCGTCCGTCTCATAGCGTGTCCTTCCAAACTTACTTTGGACTCCGCTGCACCCGCCAACCTTGAACAACGAAACCTATGACAGCCACCATGAACAACACAAGACTGATGCCGCCAACCCACCAGGGCCATTGCCCAGACAGCACGGTGTCAACAATAGACGTGTCAGTGTCCGCAGGCTCGGCGGCAACCGGCGGCGGGGGTCCTTGTTCGCTTGCAAGCAGTTCCTCAAAATTATCGCCCTTGTACTCCCCTGGCCAAAGCGGACGTTTGCCGGTGGCGCGCTGGATGTACTCTTCACGAGTCAAAAAATTGTTGACGTAAGTATTGGGCGGCGGCTGCATATCGAACACGTCCGCCGGCAGTTTGTCGTTGATCTTGCAATAAACGACTTCGGCATCTTCAGAGTAATTAAGCCCGAACAAGGTCCACGACTTCACGATCCATTCCTTGTGCTCGTTCAATTGATACTGCAGCTTCACAATCCAGTGAATTGCTCCATCTTCTTTCAAAATACCCACCTGGAAAGGCAAATAGCCGGTCTTCGCGTCGACCCACACGCTCCAACCCCTAAAACCGTGAAGGACAACAATATCCCCTCTGCCTATGTCGCCGGCGACATGCTCAATCGTTACGCTCCCCGCTTCGGTCGTGAACATATCCACATAATCTGCCACGCTGGTGGCAAGGGCAAGTGGGAGCGCGCGATTAAACAAATCCGACATTGAGTCTGATTCAGTCCCTCCACGATGGACCAGCAAGACTGCATGCCCTGCCGTTGATCTCTTTCCGATGTATTCCTTGAAATAGTCCTTGGAGCTAACGTGCACATAGTCAAAGTGAAAAACCGCGGCTAGGGGGTTGTTCCATTCGAGGATTTTGCGTTCGAGCCTGTACATTCCTTCGGAGCGCACATAGCGGATCGCCGTTTCCAATGTCTGCCCACTAGGGACGCCAATTATTGCCTTGCCATCCGCCCCCCGATGGGAGACCTTGCAAAAGATATCCAGTGTCTTGATACGCTGCTGCTGCTCGCGCCATTTGGCGACGATTGTTTCAAAAGAAATGGATTTCTTCTCCTGGCCCCATGCGGCGGTTGGGACGGTTAAGCAACCCAGGCAAAGGGAAAGCAAGACAATGCATGGCCGCGCCCTTGCCATTGTCTGGGCTTTGCCGTCCACTTGGAATTTGTGCACTCCATGCTCCTTGACCGCTGCGCCCATGATTCACCCTCCCAGCTTCTTCTTCCACGCCGGGTACTCCACCTCCAGCAATTTCTGCGGCCAGTACCCCAACCACGCATACCCATTGCGGCGTTCATAGCCGATGTCCGCCAACTCATATTTGGCTACGCCGTCGCGGTCCGAGAAAAGCGGCCGATTGGTGCCGATCTCGTAAAACCGGGCCCACATCGGCGGCGCGGCTGCGTCCTTGACGACTACCCGGTTTTTCCCCGACGGCGACTTGTCGTCCTTCTCGGTGACCTGGCGAATACCCTTGAGCTTGGCCGACTCGAACCAGGCCGCCGCCCCGTCCACGGCCTTGACAACGGCCGGGCTGGGCTTGTCCAGGCTCATCAGCAGGCGCACCACATGGACCGATTCGGCCCCGCTGATGCTGACCAGCTCATAAGGGCGGCCCGGCCGTGGGCTGTAGTCTTTTTCGTCGTGCTGGGCACACCAGGCCGTCAGCTTGCCGTCAACCTTGATCTGGCACTTGAGGATGCAGTCGATGCCGTGATCGAATGCCTCGCGGGCGGCTTTGCGGCGGTCGGCGCCTGCGAAGGCGAAATCGTCAACGGTCCAGGTCTCGCGCAGGAACTCCATCAACCGGACCATCGCGTTGTCGTTGAAGGTGATGTGGCGGTGATACGACTTGGGCGGCGGCGCGAACTGCGGCCAGCCGCCGCTGGGATACTGGGCCGTGAGGATGTAATCGATTCCCTTCGAAACGGCGGCCTGGTACTTTGCCTCCTTGGTGACCTTGGCGATCCGGGCCAGGTAGCGCAATTCGTCGGTGGTCGCGTCATTGTCGAAGCTCGGCTTCAGGTCCTTGCGGTCGCCCTGGTACGGAGCGGCCGTGGTGTCGGTATTTTTGGGCCAGCCGCCGAGATCGTCCTGGTAGGACAGGATGTTGGCCGCGATGCGCTTGGCCTCGTCGCCGGCAAACCAATTGTCTGGATTCTTGAGGTACTTTTGCGGAGCGCTTGCCGCCGACGCGATGCTGGTGAACATAAGAACGCAAGCGCTCCGACGATTCCGCGGCTGGAAAACTGAAAGGTTGCTGACATGGGTTTCTCCCGGATCTGTTGCCAATGGCCTGACTGGTAGCGTATACTGCGCCGGGGGCAACGACCAACCTTCGCCTTTCAGGGGCATGACCATGCGAGCGTTTCTTTTTCTTGTTCCCCTGGTCTTTACCGCTTCCGCCCAGGCGCAATCCGAGTTCAAGGTCCTTTCGTCCGCCGGGAACCAGGCCCCGGGCGAACAAATGCTTTACACCTACCTGCGCGGCGAGGCTCAAAAGCATTTCGATGCCCGCCGCGCCGCGGTGGCCGCGCTGACCACGCCGCAGGACGTGCAGAAACGCCAGCAGGAGCTGAAGGCCAAGTTCATCGACGCGCTCGGCGGCTTTCCGGAAAAAACGCCGCTGAATGCGCAGGTCGTCGGCACGCTCAAGGCCGATGGTTATCGCGTCGAGCGTGTCATCTACGAAAGCAGGCCCGATCACCACGTCACCGCCAACCTCTACGTGCCCGACGGCCCCGGTCCCTTTCCCGGAGTTCTGATGCCGGTCGGCCATTACGTCACCGGCAAGGCCGCCTACGAAGTGCAGCGCGGCTGCATATTGCTGGTGAAAAACGGCTTCGTTGTGCTGACCTATGACCCGATCAGCCAGGGCGAGCGTCTGCAGCTTTTGGCCGCCAACGGCAAATCGGCCATTGCCGGCAATACCAACGAGCATTCGCTCATCGGGGTTGGCGCGTTGCTCATCGGCGAAAACACGGCCACCTACCGCGTCTGGGACGGCATCCGCAGCCTCGATTACCTGGCCCAGCGGCCCGAGGTCGACGCGAAAAAACTCGGCTGCACCGGTTGCTCCGGCGGCGGCACGATCACTTCCTACCTGATGGCGCTCGACGACCGCATCCAGTGCGCGGCGGTGTCGTGCTATCTCACGACGCTGGAACGCTTGTTCGAGACCATCGGTCCGCAAGACGCCGAGCAGAACATCACTGGGCAGGTCGCCTTCGGCATGGACCATGCCGACTACATCCTTATGCACGCGCCGCGACCGACGCTCATCTGTGCCGCGACCAAGGACTTCTTCGACATCACGGGGACCTGGACCACCTTCCGCGAGGCCTCGCGGATTCACGCCTTGATGCACTTCCCCGAGCGCGTGGCCCTTGCCGAGGCCAATACGGGCCACGGCTTTGGCAAAGTGCATCGCGAAGCGGTGGCTCGTTGGATGAGCCGGTGGCTGCTCGGCAAGGAGAATCCCATCGTCGATGCCGATTTCCCCGTTGCCAAGGATGAGGCATTGCAGTGCACGCGCAGCGGCCAGGTGCTGGAGGAATTCAAGGGCAAGTCAGCGTTTCATCTCAACGCCGAGCGCGCCCGGGACCTGGAAACCATGCGCGCCACGCAATTCGCCAAACGCACGTCCGCCGAGTTGCTGACCGCGGTCCGCCAATTGATCGCCTTGCCCAACGACATCCCAGCTGCAAAGCTCGCCGACTATGGCAAACTCGATCGGCCCGGTTACGAGATCGGCAAAGTCGCCTTTGACACCGAGCCGGGCATCACCGTGCCGGGGCTGTGGTTCAAGCCCAAAAAGACCAATGCTAAACGCAGGCTAATCCTCTACGTTCACGGCGACGGCAAAGCCGCCGCGGCCGGCCCAGGCGGCGCCATCGAGAAATTGGTGCAAGCCGGCCACGAGGTGCTGGCGCTGGACCTGCGCGGTTTCGGCGAGACGGCGCCCGGCAAGCCCGCGAAAAATCCGGGGTATTTCGGCCTCGATTCCAAGGAAGCCTGGCTGGCCTTGCACCTGAATCGGCCGCTTTTGGGCCAGCGCGTTTGGGACCTGCTGGCGGTGGTGCGCTGCCTGGCCGCGGACAAAGGCACGCCGCCGATGCACATCATCGGTGTCGGCGCGGCGGTGCCCGTGGCGTTACACGCCGCCGCGCTGGAAACGACACTGCAAATCGCAGGGTTGGAAAATGGCATTGATTCGTGGTTGTCGGTGGCTGAAACGCCGCTGGGGATCAATCGGCTGACGAATGTCGTGCCTGGAGGCGCTGAAGGTTTACGATTTGCCGGATTTGGCGGCTGTCGTGGCGGCGCGGATGCAGCACTGAGCAAGCGGCCAGACCACCACATCGAGCCGTTTGGCAAAATGCAATAATGGCGGAGGCCCTTCCACGTGAAGGCCGTGCGGCTGCAGGAGTTCGTCATGCTCGATGTCCGCGCTTGCCGATTGCAGCGGCCAGGGCAAGTGATGAATTTCCGCGCGGTGGAGATTGCCGCCGGGATCTTGGGCGTAAAGACAGTAGCGCTCCGTCAAGAAGTGTTCCAGCGTGCCCGGTCGAGATTCATAAGGCGGCGAAGTCGGCCGATAGGAGGCCGTGAAGCGGGCACGCGGGCCGGCGCCGGGCCTCTCGGAGCGGTAGCGAAAGCCGGCTTCGGTCGATTCGATAGTGATGCGCGCATTCATGTAAGGCAAATGGAAGAAGCGCCGCGCGGCCCAGACGGCCAGGGGATTGGTGGCGTCGAGGCTCAGAAACCAGACGCCGGGCTTGCCGTCGCGCTCGACGTAGAGCCGCAGGTTCAGTTCGGGAAATGCCGATAGCCACGGCAGATTAGGCAGCCAACGCCGCATCACGCCGGTCATGCGAAAGGGCACCACGCCCAGCCACGTTGACCCGTCAAACTCCTCGATGTCCAGGCTGGCGGGGACGAGGTGGCGGACTGCTGTCACGGATATCGGCCAGTGCGCGAAGAGGAGATCTCGCCAGGTCTGACGCATCTTCCAGGGCGTGCGGGGCAGCGGCCAAGGGCGATGGTCGATTCTGGCGAAGGCAGGGTGCATGCTATCTCGATGCCTCAACTGGTCAAGAACCACGGCATCAATTCGTGTCCCTTGGCAAACGCCAACTCACTCGCCGCCGCCACCATTTCGTCGTACGACGCTTTCCCACGGCTCGGCACGCCAGTCCCTGCCACCGCAAACGGCACTTCGCCGTAGGCATGGGCACGCGTCCTTAGCGGCGTGCGGTGATCGGGTGAAACCAGGATGCGCCATTCACCAAACCTCGGCAGCGCTTCCAGCAGCGGCCCAACTACGTGCCGGTCGATCTCCTCCAGTGCTTGCACTTTCGCGTCCGCCTTGCCCTCGTGAGAGGCCTCATCGGGCGCTTCAACGTGGACGCAAACCAGGTCGTGGGTTTTGAGGGCCTCGGCGCCGTACCGGCCCTTGGCGGCGTAGTCGGTGTCGAGGTAGCCGGTGGTTCCCGGCACGTCGATGCGTGTCCAGCCCAGCAAAATGCCCACGCCGCGCACAAGGTCCACCGCGCTGATGATCGCCCCGCGCTTGCCGTGGATTTCCGCAAAGGGCCGCAGTTGGGCGCCTTGCCCTGGCCCCAAAGCCAGATTTGAGTCGCCGGGCGTTTGCCGGTTGCAAGCCGCGCTCGATTCACAGGATGTTGGGCCAGGATCGTGCGACTGCGCTGCATCAAGTGGTTGAGCAGCGCAGCCCCCGGCCCACTGGGAAGATGGGCCGCGATCGGTTTGTCGGGAATGTCGTGTGGCGGCTGGGTCCTGGTGTCCGCGGCGAAAGGTGCCGGCGAATCGCCCGCGCGGTAAACCAAAATGTTGCGATAACTGACGCCGGCATGAAACTCCAGCACAGCACCCGGCGCTCGGGCGCCTTCGATCTCGGGCACCGGACCACCCAGTGATTGTTGAATCGCCGCGATCAATTCCTTGCCTTCATCGTTGCCGATGTGGCCCGCGGTGAAGTCGCGCATTTCCTCGTTGTCCACGTTGACAAGGTTACACCTGATCGCCCAATCCCGCGGACCCAGGCGGATGCCCATTGCCGCCGTCTCCAGCGGCGCCCGGCCTGTGTAAACCACCAACGGGTCGTAACCGAACAGGCTTAGCGTGGCCACGTCGCTGGCCGGTGTGAGCGGCTGGGGCACGTTGTTGGTTCGGCCCACCACGCCTAGCCGGGCAATCCGATCCATATTGGGCAGATGGGCCGCTTGCAACGGCGTTTTGCCGCCGAGCGATGCCTGGGGTTCGTCCGCGCAGCCGTCGGGAATGATGATCGCGTATTTCATGTTAGGCTCCAGAACGGCACATGGAGTGTGACCGCTACCAAAGTAGTAGGCACACTCCGTGTGCCGTTTTCGCTGCGACGGCACACGGAGTGTGCCTACTACTTTACTATTGACGGCATATGCGGCATCGGTTATCTCACGCTGCCTATTTTATTCATGATCCGCAAATCGCGCTTACGGAAAGTGTCATGGCACGACGTTTTGGCCGCCTGCTCTTTGCCTCGTTGGTGTTGTTATCCCTCGCCGGCTGCGTCGCGCTGGAGCAGGCGATACTCTTCCATCCCCTCCGCTACCCGGACGGCGAGTGGCGACTTGCTGACGTGCCCCATGAGGATGCGCAATTCAAGGCGGATGACGGTACGGCGCTGCACGGTTGGTACGCCTTAGTGCCGAACCCTCGGGCCGTGATTCTTTATTGCCATGGCAATGCCGGCAACGTCACCAGATGCAACTGGGTCCTGGCCTTGTTCGCGGAGCGGCTGAATTGCTCGGTATTGGCCTTTGATTATCGCGGCTATGGCAAGAGCGAGGGATCGCCGACGGAAGCCGGCATCCTGGCCGATGCCCGGGCAGCGCGCAAATGGCTAGCGGCGCGAGCCGGCGTGGCCGAGAAGGACGTCGTCGTCGTCGGCCGCTCTCTTGGCGGCGCTGTCGCGGTCGATCTGGCCGCCAAGGACGGGGCTCGGGCGCTGGTGCTGCAAAACACCTTTGCTTCCCTCCGCGGCGTGGCCGATCATCATGCCTCGCCGATTCCCGTTCATTGGATGATGGGTTTGAAGCTGGACTCGGCGAAGACCATCCAGCAATACCACGGCCCGCTCCTGCAAACGCACGGCGACGCCGACCGCGTCGTGCCTTTCGAGGAGGGTCAAAAGCTGTTTGCGGCAGCGAATGAACCGAAGAAGTTTATCAAGGCACCCAACGGCGGACATAACGATTTGCCGACAGCGGAATACATTCAGGCGCTGGACGATTTCCTTGACCGCCTGCCGCCGCTTGACACCAACCCGAAGCGTTAGCGAGGGGCCCTTCAGTCCACAGCCAGGCCCCACAAACGCACCGTGCCGTCGGCGCCCGCGGAAGCCGCCAGACGCCCGTCAGCAGAACATGCCACGCTGGTCACGACGCCGGTGTGCCCTTCGAGTTGTTGAAGCTGGCTTTTGGCAACCGCATCCCAGAGGCGGATCGTACCGTCCGCGCCGCATGATAAAAACCGTTTGCCCTCCGGCGAGAAGGCGACCCCAAGCACCGCGCCTGTATGCCCCTCGAAAACGTGCAGCGGCTGGCCACTGGTGGAGTCCCATAGCCGCACGCTACGGTCGGTCGATCCCGACAACGCCCAGCGGCCGTCCGGCGAAAAGGCGACGGAAGTCACTTCTCCCTGATGTCCCGTGAACTGGCGGATCTCCGAGCCCGTTGTCAGGTCCCAAAGTTTGATGGTCTTGTCGGCGGAGGCAGTCAGGCCGTGCTTGCCGTCCGGGCTTATAGCCACGCATGTGACAGCACCGGTGTGGCCATTGCAAGTGTGGAGCAATTTATCCTCGACGATATCCCAGAGAATGGCCACGCCGTCGTCGCCGCCGAGGAACGCACTTTTGGCGTTAGGTGTGAATGCGCAGGCGAGCATGTTTTTGTTGGGGCGATTCAAGATGCGGTATTGCAGGCCGGTTTCGGTGTCCCACACGCGCACCGTGCCGTCGTTGCCGGCGGAAATCGCGAGCCGGCCGTCGGAGGAAAACGCCGCGGTCTTGACCGCGCCGGTGTGTTCGCCGAAACGCCGCAGTTCCTGGCCGAAGGCGGCTTGCCAAAGCCGGACTGTGCGGTCGTCGCCGCACGACAGCAGACGCAAGCCGTCCGGCGAAAAGGCCACATGGCGGACCTGCTGCTCATGGCCGCGAATAACGCGAACCTCGCCGACGGAGACCGGCCGCGTAAATCCCGGCAACGCCCAGATGCGCAGCGATTTGTCGTAGCTGCAGGAGATGGCCCGGCGGCCGTCCAGACAAAACACCACGCCGCCCGCGGACTTGGTATGCCCGCTGTACACTTCCAGCAGCCGGCCGTGCTGGACATCCCACAAACGCACCTTGCTGTCCATGCATGCGGTGAGGGCGAACCGGCCGCAGGTGGAAAAGGCGACCCACCACACTTGCTGCGGATGACGAGGGAAGTCCTGGAGCAGGGTGCCGCTGTCCACCGCGAACAGCTTGGTGCTGCCGTCATGCCCCGCCGTAAGGACAAACTTGCCGTCCGGGGAGCAGGCCACCGACGAAATCTTGCCTTCGTGCCCCGCGAAACGCCGGATCTCCTTACCGGTGTCGGCGTCCCAAAGCCGCGCCGTCTTATCCCACGAGCCGGTAACGAACTTGCGAGATTTGCCTACCCAGGCGGCGTTTTGGACATCATTGGAGTGGCCCTTGAACGTCTGAATAACCTTCCCCGACACGATGTCCCATAACCTTGCCGTGCCGTCGTACCCGGTCGTCAAGAATTGCTTGCCGTCGGGAGTGAAGATCGCGCACCAGACCCCGCGTCTTTTCGAGTCGGATTGGTAATCGGCCACTTTGAATGACCCCAGCTGCCGGCCCGTGCTGAATTCCCAAAGCTTGATCGCGCCGTCGGCGCTGCACGACAGCACTTGTTGCCCGTCCGGCGAGAAGTCGACATAGTGCAGCTTGGCGGCGTGTCCATCCAGCTTGCGGATTTCCTCGCCGGTGTCGATATTCCAAAAGCGCAAGGTCTTATCGTAACTGCAGGAGGCCGCCGATTTGCCGTCGGGACTGACCGCGACCTTTTCCACGACGTCGGTGTGGCCGTTGAGCGTGCGGTCCAAACCTGGCGCCGGCGTGTGCGTGAAGCGCGGCAACGCCCACACGCGGGCGTTCTCCCCGGCCGAGATCGCAAAGCGGCCGTCCGGCGTCCAGGCCACGGATTTCACGGCCTGGTGATGGCCGAGGAATTGCCACAACTCGTAGCCCGTGGCCATCTCCCACACGCGAACGGTCTTGTCGCCGCTTGCCGACAGCAGAAAACGGCCGTCCGAGGAAAACGCCAGCGCCTCCACGGGACCGGTGTGGCCGGCCATTTTCCGCACCATGAGGCCGCTTTCCATATCCCAAAGGGAAATCGCTTGGCCCTGGTTGGCGGAGGCGGCATGGCAGCCGTCCGGGGAAAAGGCGACCGCACGGACGGCGTCAGCCTGAACCGCCAATTGCCTGACCTGAAGCCCGGTTTCGGCGTCCCAGGCGCGAATGGTTTTGTCGTTGCTGCCCGAAAGGATGACATTGCCGTCGGGTGAAAAGGCCAGGCAGGTCACCGCCGCGGTGTGTCCGGGCAGGCGCCGGATTTCCTTGCCGTTGGCCACGTCCCACAGGAAAATGAGCTGATCGGCGCCGCCAGAGGCCGCGCATCGCCCATCCGGTGAAAAAGCCACCGTCAGCACTTTATTAGTGTGTCCGAGCAGAGGTTTGTCGGTGGCCTTTTCCACATCCCAAAGGCGAACGGCATTATTGGAACCTCCCGACAAGGCCCGTTTGCCGTCCGCGGACAAGGCAATGCCGTAAATCGGTGATTTCTGACCCGCGAAAGTGCGGACAAGTTTGGCCGTGGTGACGTCCCAAAGGCGCAGGGTGTTGTCCGCGCCGGCAGACAGCGCCAGGCGTCCATCCCCCGAGACGGCGACACATTCCACGGATTGATCGTCGCTGCCGAAGGCACGTACAAAGCCGACGCGCAAATCACGGGCCCAACCCGGCAGTGCCTCCAACCGCGTCTGCCCGCTGGTCGCTGACGCGGCGTTGCGGGCCACCGCCCACAAAATAATGCTGCCGTAGGCCAGCACCGTGAACGCACAGGCCCCAGCCACGGCGATCCAAATGCGTTTCCGCTGCTGGAGCATGATCTTCGGCGTAATGACCACGGTCTGCAGCGCTGGGGCGTTAAACGAGCCTTCCCGGCCGACCCGCTGAATGCGGGACTCGCTGGCATAGGGACTGGTTGTCAAGGGCGATGCCGACCTGGGCGTGTCGCTGCTGCCTCTCGCCTCAGCCCCCCACTGGGTCGCGGCCGCATCCATCGACGGCAACGCGGCATCGGAGCGCGGCGAGGCCCAATCACGACCTTGGGTAGCGGGAGCGGCGCTCATGGGCATCATCAGGCTGCACCCGCCCCGTTGCGTCGGCGAGGGCGGTATCGACCGCAAACCGCCTTCGCCTGTCGCGGCCAGCCCCAACCGCGGCATCTCTTCCTCCAGGGGCGGCGCGATGGGTGTCTGGGTCCAGGGCGACAACGCACCCACCAGCTCCGCCGGCGATTGAAATCGTTCCGCCGGGTCCTTGGCCATCATTTTGTTGACGACCGCCACCAACTCATCCGGCAATTCAGGCCGAAACTGCTGAATGGGCTTGGGCTGGCGAACCTGATGCCAGATCAGCTTCTGGGCCACCGTGCCGTCCTGGAAGGGGCTTTTGCCGGCCAGCAAAAAATACAGGGTCACACCCAGGCTGTAGATGTCGGCACGGATGTCTACGCCGTGGCTGTCGAGTGCCTGTTCGGGGGCGAGGTAATCCGCCGTTCCCAGAACGCTGGTCTGGTCGTACTGTTTTGTGAGCTGGTCGCCGTCATCGTGGAAAAAGCGTGCCAGCCCCATGTCGAGGACCTTGACCACGCCTGAGCGATCGACGAGCAGGTTGGCGGGTTTGATGTCGCGGTGAACGATGCCGGCTTCGTGAGCGTGCTGCAACCCACACGCCGCCTGGGCGATGTAGTGGACCGCCCGCAGCATGTCCATGGGACCAAAACGTTTGACCATTTCGTGCAGGCTGCTGCCGTCGACATATTCCATCACCAAAAAGTGCAGCTTGTTATCGCTGTCGATGTCGTAGGCTCGGACGATGTTGGGATGATCGAGGGCGGCCACGGCGCGCGCTTCGCGGTGAAAGCGGTCGAGGGCGGCCTTATCCTCGGCCTGCGAGGCCGGCAGCACTTTCAGCGCCACCCGCCGTTTCATGAGAATGTGTTCGCAAAGATAAACGTTGCCCATGCCGCCCGAGCCGACGCGCTGCAGCAGCCGGTACTTTCCCGCGATGATGAAGCCCCGCCACTTGCCGGCCAGCAGATATTCGGCCTGGAAGCTCGTCAGCAGGCCGTCGCGGACCATGCGCTCCGCCAGCTCCTTGATCGACGCCGGCCACGAACCCGCGTCGCGCAGGCCCTGGCAATAGGCCTCGGTTGCCGCCTTTTCCAGCAGGCCGCTCTTTTGCCCTAAGTCGAGATATTCGTCGATAGTCGCTGGTGCTGCCATGAGGGATTGTCCGAGGGCAGGTCGCCACCCGCCGGACATCGGTGGTGGACCACGTTGGGGGAGAGGTTTTGGGCGATTCACCGGCGTCAGCGCGATTGCACTCCCCTCTTAGGATACGGCACCAGGCGGCTGTTGTGGAGGGAAAAATCCGCAAAGTTGTCACAAATTATAAATTGCTGCCATTTGAAATAGTTCTGCCGGTTGTTCCGGTGGTTTGGCAATATCCTCAAATGCTGTCTGGCAGCAGGGAATCATCATGAAAAAGTTTCTTTCTTGTGGATTATTGACGCTGCTGGCGTCGGCGATTCTTTTCAACGACGCGGCGGAAGGCAAAGGCAAGGTCGGCGGTGGGGCCAGGGCGGGCGGCGCGTCGGCCCACAAGCCAGCGGCTTCCGCGTCCCATGGCAGCGGGGCGGCCCACAAGCCGGCGGCTTCGGCGTCTCACACCGGCGGGGCGGCCCACAAGCCGGCGGTTGCCCCGTCTCATGCCGGCAAGGGTGGCACTGGCTGCGGCCGCGCACAAGCCGGCGGTTTCTTCATCCACCGCCGGCAAGGGCAGTTCGGCCGCGGCCGCACACAAGCCGGGCTTCCACCTCTGCCGCTGGCAAGGGCAGCTCGGCTCATGACACGGGCAAGGGTGGCAAGGGTAGCTTGGCTCATGACGCCGGCAAGAGCAGCTCGGCTCATGACGCCGGCAAAGGTGGCAAAGGCAGCTCGGCTCATGACGCCGGCAAAGATGGCAAGGCTGATGGCAAAGGAGCCGGCAAGGATGGCAAGGGCGCCGGCAAGGACGGCAAGGGCTCAGGCAAAGGCGGCAGCGGAGCTGGCTTCGGAGCCTCTATCGATTGGAGCAGTTTGTTCGGTGGCAATTCCGGCGATTCGTGGTGGTCCGATTGGTTTGCCACCACTCCCTACGACACGTGGCTCGGCTGGTGGGTCCTCACACCGCCGGTCGATCCGGGCACGGTTGTCATCCCCGACGCCCGGGGCAACACGCAAGGCGCGGACAACCCTCCCGTCTTGATTGACCGGCAACAGCAAAACAACGGCACTGGGAAGGCCAAGAATTAGTCGGACAGTCAAACGACAGACTGTTGTTAACCAGTGCCAGCCCTTCGCTTTGGAGCGAGGGAGCTGGCACGGGTCATTTGCACTGTCCCATTTCCTTGTCTTCTGAGATACAATAGAAGCAGTAAGGGAGGTACTCGGCAATGCGTTTGCGAATCGGCAGTGGTTTTGGCATCCCCGTTTATCTGCACTGGACATTCTTTCTGCTGCCAGTCTGGATTTGCGTGGTCTACGAGCCGAACCCTTTATTGACCTTGCCGATGACCTTGATCGTGTTTGGTTTCCTTTTCCTTAGCGTCTTGCTCCACGAATTCGGCCACATCCTGATGGCTCGCTATTTCGGAATCGGCACGCACGATGTCACCCTGTACCCCATCGGCGGCGTGGCCCGGCTGCTGCGGATGTCGGAAAAGCCGCACGAAGAGATCCTGATCGCCCTGGCCGGGCCTGCTGTCAACGTCGTCATTGGCGGCTTGCTATTTGCCGGCCTGGTGATTGCGGCCGTGCTGGACTTCGATGTGTTGCCGCCAACCGGTTCGGCGCCCATTCGCATTGCCCTGGCCGTGGCCGTATTGAATGCGGGATTGGTTATCTTCAACTTGCTGCCGGCATTTCCCATGGACGGCGGCCGCGTGCTGCGGGCGCTGCTGGCGTTCTGGCTGGATTTCTATCAGGCGACGCTCATCGCCGTGCGTGTCGGCGCTTGCGTGGCATTGCTGATGGGGATTTTCGGCGTGCTATCGGGCAGCTACATGATGCCAATTGTTGCCGTATTCGTTATTTTCGTCGGCCAGCAGGAACTGATGGGCGTGCGCATGCGTGAAAGGCAAAAAGCCCGCGCCCTCGAGGACGAGCCGCTCGAAGTCCTGCCCGTGCGGCCGGCCTGGCCGAATGGAACCGCTCAAATGTGCCGCAAGCACCCGTGCTGATCCTTAAACCGAGAATCTCCGTATACACATGGGACAACCAGACCGGCACCTGGCGCCAGGAACCGGGCACCGTGACCTGAAAGGCTGCAAAAAGTGGGACCTCTGCTGACTCGACTCGACTCATGGCTGGCCAAGCATCGAGCCCGTTTTCACAAAAACCTTCAGCCGGGCGCCGCCGTCGGCGATCTGCACGCGCTCAGCAACAGCATCGCCAAGTACCTGCCCGCGGCCTTGAGTGAGCTGCTGTCGTGGCACAACGGCCAGGGCGACGATTACGTCGGTTATTTCGTGGATCACTGGCTGCTGATGAGCGCCGCCAAGATCGCCGCCGCCAAGAACGACCTGGACAGCACCGGCGGCGAATATGGCTGGAAGACAGACTGGGTGCCCTTCCTCGACGACGACAGCGGCGATTTTGTCGTTCTGGACCTGTCCCAGGAGGGGCCGCCTGTTTTGGCCTACTGGATGGGTGAACACACCACGCCCCTGGCTCCGTCGTTGGAAGTGTGGCTGGGCGATTTCGTTACGGGTGTTGAAGCGGGACAGTATCACGAGGATCCGGAACGCGGTACGTTTCGCGGGGGTGATTGCCGCAAGCGGGCTTTGGCAGCGGCCTGCTGGCTGCCGTCAGGATGCCTCCCCGAAAACGCAGGCGGCAGCTTGCGGCACCTCGATCACCACGAAAGACCTCGCGGGATAGAGGTAATCCTCACCAGATTCATCGATGACGCGCACAAAATCCCTTGCGGCCGCTTGTTTGTCCGTCAACGTGCGGTAGACCTTGCGTCGTTCAAGCGATGCCGGGTAACCGTCGTTGTCCATGCACATTGCATAGGTCGGGAGCTGTCTCTTTTTCGCCATCGTCAATCTTCCATTAGCCATTTGATCTTCCTTCATTTGTCGCCTGTTGGCGGAGGCAGATCGTACAGTCGAGACACGCTTTCGGCCGCGAACAACACGTACCCGCCATCGCGAGCGCAACACAAAAAGGTCCCCTTCTTTGCGCACCGCTTCAGGGTGGCTGATAAGAACATGGCTGCCGCTAGTAAATTCGATCAAGAAAGCTAGGAAGGTCGACGCCGACGGAAGGCGCGGTGAGCAGCTTCGAATCGATCTTTGCTCATCCCACTGCCTCAGCCTTCATCATGCGAATGGCACGAACAGATTTGAACTCAAAATCCACCAAGCCGCCATCGGGGCCGATAAAACCGGCGCCTCCGCCGTTGATCGCAAGCCGGGGGTGGGTGACTTCCACGGATTGGCCTTCGATCAAATCCACGACAAACGGCTGAAATGGGTCGCGATAGATCAGCTCGATGACCTTTTGTTCCACTTGCTCTGGGGTCATGATCAATACCTCTTTGGCCAATGCTCCCCCAGATTCTACCTCAACCGGGGCAGTCCGTAAAGCAGCGTTCGTGAAATATCAATCTGACGGAATTCTGGCGAATTCCGCTACCCCCATGTTAAGCCTTGAGCAGGCACTAGCGTGTTGTTACACATACTCATAGAACACATTCCGCTGCCGCGGAATGTACCCCGCTTCGCGGATCGCCGTCTTGATCTGTTCCAGCGTCAGGTAATGCACCGTTCCCGCGGCGGCGACCACGTTTTCCTCGATCATCAGGCTGCCCATGTCGTTGGCGCCGAAGAACAGGGCCAGTTGACCCATCTTGAGGCCCTGCGTCACCCACGATGACTGAATGTTGGCAATGTTGTCCAGGTATAGCCGGGCAATCGCCTGCGTGCGCAGGTATTCGAACGAACCGGCCGGCGGCACGTGGGCCAGCGCGGTGTGCTCCGGCTGAAACGTCCAGCAGATGAAGGCCGTGAAACCGCCCGTCTCGTCTTGCAGCTGCCGCAGCCGCTCCAACGTCTCGATCCGCTCCGGCGGCGTTTCGACGTGGCCGAACATCATCGTGCAGGTCGACCGGCCCCCCAGCTGGTGCCACGTGCGATGCACTTCGAGCCATTCGTCGGTCATCACCTTGTTGACCGTGATCTCGCCGCGCACCCGGTCCACGAGGATCTCGGCCCCGCCGCCCGGAAGGCTGCCCATGCCGGCGTCCTTGAGGCGCTGCAGCACCTCGCGCAATGGCAGCTTGTTGAGCTTGTGAAACTGCCAGATTTCCGAGGCGCTGAAGGCGTGCAGGTTGACTTGCGGGAAATGCGTCTTCAGATCGCGGAGCATCTCCTCATACCACTCGAGCTTCAGCGACGGATGATTGCCGCCTTGCAGGAGGATCTGGTTACCGCCCAGGGCGATGGTTTCCTCCACCTTTTTGTGGAGAACCTCGCGAGGCAAGACGTAGGCATCGCGCGTCGCCGCTCTTGCGATAAAAGGCACAGAAATCGCAAACCGCTGCACAGACGTTGGTGTAGTTGACATTGCGGTCGATGTTGTAGGTGCGGTACGGCTCGGGGTGCAGCCGGCGCGTGACGGCGTCGGCGGCCCGGCCCAGCAGGTTGAGGTCCTTGCAATCGAGCAGGGCCACGCCCTCGTCGTAGGTCAGACGCTGACCGTCAACGGCTTTCGACAAGATGCGGTTGATCGTAGAATTCAAGATGTCCTCCCCGCCGGGCCAGGCCGAGTTCCGCTGCCAGCGTGTAATAGTGCAAAAGGCCCGCTTGTTCGCGCGGCCCAAGATCGAAACGGATGATGTTGGCCAGGTAACGCCTGCAAAAGCCCGCGTCCAGTCCGAGCGCCGGCGCCTCCTGGAAGGCGATCTGGCCGATGGCCGCACAGCCCTGACGCTTGGCTTCATGCAATGCCGCCTCCACGGAGCCAAGATCAATACCTTCACGCACCGCCCAGACGGCGTAAACAAACGGCAAGCCGACCCAATCGTGCCATTCCTGGCCCAAATCGAAGGCGAACGGGAACCCCGGCAGGCAGGCCCGCATGGCCCGGTCGCCGATCAGCAAAACCGCATCGGCATCGACGGTCTCCGTCGGCGACTCCATGGTGTGAGGCACGATGTCCGGGCTGAGTCCATAGCGTTTCCGCAGCAGGATCTGCGTCAGAGCCGCGCTCGTCCGCGAGCCGATGTCCAGGGCAACGCGGCGAATCCGCGGCCAGGCCACCCGGCTGAAGAGCGTCACGCTGAGAACGGGACCATCCGACGCCACGGCGATGTTGCGAACAATCCGGCAGCTGCCGCCGCGGAAATACTCGATGGCCGGGATCAACGCCACGTCCAGACTGCCCGCGTGCAGCTGATCGGCCAACCGGCTGGGCAGATCGAGGATCAACTCCGCGCCGCCGGCCAGGTCAGCGAGGCGATAAACCAGCGGCTTGCTGTTGAGATAACTGACCGCGCCGATCCTGATGGGTGGCTTCATGTCGGGGGCTGCTCCTAAAGGTTATTTGTAGGACGGGCTTCCTAGCCCGTCCGGACGGGCTAGGAAGCCCGTCCTACAAATAAATCCCAACGGTTGATTTAGCCATTTTAGCGGCTTTTGGCGACATGCCACTAACCGCAAACGGCGAGCAAAGGCAACAAAAAAGCCTGCTCGACGCGTGCACAATGACGTCGAGCAGGCATGAATAAAAAAGGACAGGTGGGGCGAACCACAGCGGAGCCAATGATCCAGCAGGCAGCCGCTGCACCTCTAATGATGCGAAGCAATTGTACAATGAACTCTGGTATGCGACAATCGCTAAAACGACTTTTTTTCAACTCGAGGTTTCCGGCCATGACCGCTCTCCTTCCGACACGCTCCCAACTTGCCTGGCTGCTGCTGGCCGGCTGTTTTTTCCTGACCCTGGCGGTCATTTCCACGCCGCCGACTTCCGCATTCGCCCAGGACAAGAAGGACAAGGACAAGAGCGACGTCCAGAAGAAGGATGACGTCCAGAAGAAGGACGATGCCGACAAAAAGGACGACAAAGCCAAGGACGACACCAAAAAAAAGGAGCCGAAGAAAAAAGCCGACAAGAAAAAGGACGATCTGCCCCCGATCATCGTGCCGGAAAAGAAAGACGAGCGGATCTATCCCGGTGTCGACGCCGTGCTCGAGATCAAGGGACACAAGCATGCCGTCACGCGCCTGGTGTACACTCCTGATGGCAAACGCCTGGTCACAGCCAGCCGCGACAAAACGCTGACCATCTGGGACGCCGCCTCGGGCAAGGAGGTGCTCAAAATCAAAGACCTCCCCGCGGAAGCCGTGGCCCTGGCGCTCAGTCCCGACGGCGGCACGGTGGCGACCGCGGCGGGAAAATGGATTAAGGACAAACAGCTATGGATGGGTGAGATCGATATCTACGACACTAAAACCGCCAAACTCGTCTCGACCGTCAAGGGCCACACTGACACTATCGAAGCGCTCGCCTTCCATCCCGATGGCAAGTCCCTGGCGACGGCGAGCGACGACGGCGCCGCCAAGGTCTGGGACACTTCTTCCGGCAAGGAGTCTGCTCGACCTCAAGGGTCACAAAGGCCCGGTGCGAGCCGTCGTGTACAGTGCCGACGGCAAATGGCTTGCCACCGGCGGCGACGACAAGACCGTCAAAATCTGGGAGGCAACCACAGGCAAAGAGCTGCAAAGCTTGACAGGCCCGGCCCGATCGATCACCTGCGTCACCTTCACCGCCGACGGCAAGCTCCTGGCGGCCGGCAGTCAAGACGGCACGGTGACGATCTGGACCACCGACGATTGGAAATCAGCCCCAGCTATCAAGGCCGACGAAGGCGTGCTGGCGGTGGCCTTTAGCCCGGACGGCTCCAAGCTGGCCACGGGCGGCTGGGAAGCAGTGGTCAAAATCTGGGACGTGAAGTCAGGCAAGGAACTAGGCGGCCTGGCTGGGCACACGCGGCCGGTGTCTGCCGTGGTCTTCAATGCGGGGGGGATCTGGTGGCGTCGGCGAGTCTGGATGACACGGTGCGGGTTTGGAACGTGACGGCGGTCAAACAGAAGGTGGAGCCGCCGAAGAAATAGGGGCGCGGCGAAATTGATTGTTTGCGTTGCACACACAGGGTCCATTTGGGGCCGGGTGGGGGCTTTCGTGCAATGAATCCTGATTGGAGGGGTGGGCACGCACACCAGCCATCGGATTCATTTCGTTTCGGCCCCCCCCTGTCACCCCCTGTTATGCATTTCAGCCCCCCTCGCTGCGCGGCCCCTCCAAATGCAATTGCCGATGGATAACATGGGTTGCGCGAATGCCAACAAATGGGAATTTCCACTCCGAAGGAGTGGAATATCAAAGATCAAACTCCATGGTCATTTATCAGGTTTGCCTGTCGCCCGATGTTACGCCGGCGGCAAGCTCTCCAGGGCGCTCCAAGCGCTGACCTCCGGCGCTGCGCCAAAAACCTCCCTTGCGTCCAGTCCCCGCCTCTCCTAAAAAGGACAGGCAGTGAACAAGCCCTCACCCGCCACTTTGTCTTGGGGCCGCTCTCGGTCATGGCCAAGTCCACGCTGATCAAGTCCACTCACAAGGCGATCAAGGAATACTACAAGGCGCTGGCGCTTTACCGCGCACGGCGTCAAGCACGAAGGGGCCCTGGAAACGGCATTCAGCCGGCTGCTGGCCGACACCGCCAAGCTCCACAATTGGCGGCTGGTGCCCAAAGAAAAGCTGCGCGTCGGCAAGCACACCGTCTTCCCAGACGGCACCCTCCGCGAAGTGCTGTTCGAGACCCGCAGGGGCTACTGGGAGGCCAAGGACACCGACGACGACCTCGACGAGGAAATCAGTAAGAAAATCGCCAAGGGCTACCCGCTCAACAACACCATCTTCGAGGATACCCGCCAGGCTGTGCTCTTTCAGGGGGGCAGGGAGCGCGACCGCTTCGACATTGCCGACCCCAAGCAGCTCAGCGCCCTCCTCAACGAGTTTTATGCCTGGACCGATCCGGAAATCGAAAACTTCCAGCAGGCGGTGGAGGAATTTAAGACGCGCGTGCCGGAATTGGCGGCCCGGCTGGTCGTAATCCTCAACGAGGCCCACCAGAAAAACAAGAAGTTCCAGGCCGCCTTCGACGGCTTTTTCGCCGTCTGCCAGCAGACGCTCAACCCCAACATCAGCCGGGCGGCGGTCGATGAAATGCTGGTGCAGCACCTTTTGACCGAACGGCTGATCCGTAAGATTTTCGACAACCCGGAGTTCACCCGGCGCAACGTCATCGCCATCGAGGTTGAAAAGGTCATCGACGCCCTGGTGAGCCTGAGTTTCAACCGCGACGACTTCCTGCGCTCGCTCGACCGTTTCTACCGCGCCATTGAAGACGCTGCCCACACATTGGAGGATTTCAGCGAGAAGCAGCACTTCCTCAACACTGTTTACGAACGCTTCTTCCAGGGCTACTCCGTCAAAGTGGCCGACACGCACGGAATCGTGTACACGCCGCAGGAGATCGTCGATTTCATGTGCGCGAGCGTGGAGAAAGCTCTCCGCAGCGAATTCGGCTTGACGCTCGGCTCGCCCAACGTCAATCTCCTCGACCCATGCACTGGGACCGGCAATTTTATCGTCAACTTGATCAACCGCATCCCCAAAAAGGACTTGCCGCGCACCTACCGCGAGCATTTGTTTGCCAATGAAGTGATGCTGCTGCCGTACTACATCGCGGCGCTGAACATCGAGCATGCGTACTACGATCGCACAGGGCGGTATGAGTCGTTTGACGGTTTGTGTTTTGTTGACACGCTGGAGCTGGCCGAGGACAAAGGCGCTTTGGATTTCATGACCAGGGAGAATACGCAACGCGTTGAAAGGGAAAAAGCCGCCAACATCACCGTGGTAATAGGGAACCCACCCTATAATGTGGGCCAAATCAACGAGAATGATAATAACAAGAACCGCAAGTATCCGGTCATTGACAGCCAAATCAAGGCTCTCTACATCCAAGGCTCAACAGGAACTCTGCATACCAAGCTGCACGATCCTTACGTCAAGTTCTTTCGGTGGGCGACAGACCGCCTTGAGGACCGCGATGGCATCGTGTGCTTTGTGTCCAACAACAGCTTCATTGAGCAAGGCGCCTTTGATGCGATGCGCAAGCAGCTCCTGGCGGATTTCACGCGGATACTGCATATCGACCTTCACGGCAATGTTCGGGAGAATCCCACGCAGAGCGGGACAACTCACAATGTCTTTGGAATTCAGGTGGGCGTGGGAATTACCATGGCGATCCGGCGCCGGGCCGTGCGGTCGCGCGAAATCCGCTATCACCGGGTGCCAGAGGATTGGCGGAAGCAGCAAAAGCTAGGTTGGTTGTCGCAGGTTGGCGATTTTTCCGGGATTGCCCTGGAGACTGTTACGCCCGACGAAAACAATACCTGGCTGATTCCCGCCAACGCCGAGCAGTTTTCGAGCTTTATCCCAGTGGGCAGCAAAGAGACAAAAGCCGAAGCCGGCCAGGACGCATTCGCGATCTTCAAGACCTATTCGCTCGGCGCCTCGACGAATCGCGACAGCTTTGTTTACAGTTTCGACCCCCAGATCCTCGCTCAGCGCGTGGACCGGTTTTGTGACGATTATAACGCCGAAGTCGAGCGCTTCGCCCGGAAGGGAGGCGGCCTTGATATCGATAGTTTCCTTGATTATTCGAAGGTGAAATGGAGTGAGACGCTCAAGTCTCACCTTAAGCGCGGAGATTTCGCCAAGTTCGACCGAAGTTTTATCCGTCAATCAACCTATAGGCCATTCTGCAAGCAATACCTCTATTACGACCCTTTTCTAGTGGACAGGCCGGGGTTGTTCGGCCACATCTTCCCAACAGAAGGCGCCGAGCGCGAAAACACAGTTATTTGCGTCCCGACTGTGGGCAATCGTGCAGCTTGGACCGTATTTGCGAGCGGGCATATCACGAACTTGAACCTCATCTCCGTGGATGCCGTTCAGTGCTTTCCAACGTACGTCTACGCTGAAGACGGGACCGAGCGGCGTGACAACGTTACCGATTGGTCTTTGAAGCAGTTCCGCTCGCATTTCGGCCAAAAAAGGATCACCAAGCGGGACATTTTCTACTACGTTTACGGCGTCCTGCACCATCCCGGCTACCGCACGAAGTTTGCCGACAACCTCAAACGCGAGTTGCCACGCATCCCGTTCGCACCGGACTTTTGGGCGTTTGCGAAGGCGGGCCAAGAGTTGGCCCGGTTACACCTGGATTACGAGAAGCTGGAACCCTACCCGCTCAAGTGGATCGAGACCGAAGGCGTGCCGCTATCCTACCGCGTCGAGGACAAGATGCGGCTTAGCAAGGACAAAACGGCTTTGCGCGTCAATCCGTCGTTGACCCTGGCCGACATCCCGCCCGAGACGCTGCAGTACCGCCTCGGCAACCGCAGCGCCCTGGAGTGGGTCGTCGACCAGTACCAGGTGAGCGAGGACAAGCGCAGCGGCATCCGCTCGGACCCGAACCGCCCCGACGACGAGGAATACATCGTGCGGTTGGTTGGGCAAGTCGTGCGGGTGAGCGTCGAGACAGTGCGGATAGTTGCGGGATTGCCTGATGAATACACGGTATAGTCCAACGTCTGCGGCCGCGTGATGCGGCCGGCGCTGGCGTGAAGAGCGGCGAACGACTGGGGGACCAGCACGCCCGTTCCGAGCGCGCCACCCGACGATGACTGGTCGGAACATAGACACGGATTGTAAGTGGCCGCGCATACCGGCGATGAGGCTTCACGGATAGCACCCGAAGACCCTGGTGTGGCAGATTTGCTATGTCGTGAACCGGCGGTCTTATTTTCAACGGTTCGCTAAAGAGCTAAAGCTACGGCGTTTTTCGATAGCGCCGTTCCAGGTCGGCCAACAGTATCGGGCGTTTCTTCTTGGAGCGTGCTTTCCTCATGATCTTGCGGCGGTTCAACGCCTGACGTTGGCACGGCGGCTGCTCGGCTGTCCGGTACGGCAGCAGGTCTTCCACGGTGAATGGCTGGGGATGCGCGGCATGGGCGTCGAGAGCGTGCACCAAGGTTGGCCCCTCTAATACGATTCGAACCCCCGCGTGGCGATGGCCGTGGATCCGCCGCTCATGACTCTTAGGCAAACGAAACCAACGCTCCAGATCGAGGTTGTCCTTGATTTCCTCGAACTTGCCGGCGCCGACGAAAAGGCCCGCGACGAAGCTGAGCATGACCTTAGCCATGTGCTGGCGAACGGGATCTTCCGTCCTCTCGAAACGCCCAGTTAGTTCCTCGAACTTCTCCTTGCGTTTCACGCAATCCACCTGGCCAGGTTCGAGGGTCGCGGCTACTTCCGCGATGTCCTTGACGTATTCTCGGATCGTCTCGTGCTCGGCCCGGACTTCGTCCAATCCTCGGTCGATGCAGTCGGCCAAGCGGCCGAGTTGCTTTTCTGCGGACCCCCTTTTTTCTCGTCCAAGTTTCGTTGGATCGATTCGCGGACCTCTACCAAGGCCTCGGCCATCCGCAAGCCGGGAGGTTGAATAGGCCCTCCCTGATCGTCATTGAGAATGCCACGCACCGCCGAGCAATAATCGAGCACCACGGCGCCAGCCGAATCTGTTTCGGCCTCGGCGTTGGCCGGTGGCGCCGGTGCAGTAGTCTCCGTCTCGGTTATTTCGAGATCGTCCGGTACGACGCTCGCCGATGCCGCGGCCTTTTGCTCTTGGAACACGGCCTGCTCGATCTTCCGCAGGCCACGTACCTTGCGCCGCATTTGAACCTTGGCGTGACTATCGGCCTCCAACACCGGCTTGGCCACATCGCGGAGGAAATGGTTGTCGCAGTAGCGATGGGGCACCTCCGGAAATTCCGCGGCAATCCCCGTCACGAAAGCGTCCTGTCGGTCCGACAACCAAAGCGCCACCGGCTTGCCCAACGAGGCGGCCCACGCCTTGGCCTTGGCGATCAGGCGGCGCACCTCGTCCGCCGTTGCCGAGATCAAGGCTTCGGCGAACCAAACGCGTTTCTGGGTCAGTTCCCTGACCACGTAAAGAGTCTCGTGTCCCTTCTCGGGTTGCAGGCCATCGATCGACAGAATCATCTCATCGACGGTTTGGTATTGCCGCCGCAGAGCCTCCGGGTCTTGCTGCCGCGCGGCGAGCATGACTTGGTAGCGTTGGACATACTTGCCGAGGGCGTCGTGGGAAAGCCGGATGTGGTAATCGTCCCGAAGATCGGCCTGGATCTGGGAAATCGACCAGTGCCGCGAGCACCTGCGATGACCGATCCAACAGAAGACATCCCACCCGATTGCCCACTTGGGGGGCGCGATCGTGATTTCGAGTTCAGGGCTTTTCGTGTGGGTATGACCTTGACAGCCGCGATCAGGGCAGTGGTTGAGTTTACAGACGAGTTCCACCGGCCCCTCCAGCGTATGAAAGCGGCGGTAGCGGTGGTCACAGACGTGCATCATGCGCCCGCAAACACGACAATTGCGGTCGATGACGTCCAGTTCCCACTGAGCAAAATCCGTATCTTGGGGCCAACTGTAAGGCATCGTGCCAACCTCCATGCAATGACCAGATCCATCTGGTGGGCGAGCATGGTAGAGTTTACAAAGCGACAACCCCATATTCTAGCCCTTTGGCGAACCGTTGCTTATTTTCATGCTATTACGCGGGGCACCAAAATCCGGCCGTTGCGATCTAAGTAACACGCAGAATGCGATGGCAAAGCAGAATTGCGCGTAACTGTTTTTTCAGCTGCCCAAATCGCCGAGAACGTAACGAAAGAAACGGCAACAAATCCGATTCTTGTCTGCGTAAAGAACTCATCGGTTTCCTGTGAAGATGCGGGCCTTCCCTCTTTGAAGAGGGCCGGCGTTTGAAGTGCAGTGCATTCTTTTTTGATTGTATCGTTGCCAAAATCAAGAGGAACAGGACTGTGCGCAAATTTGTTGCGAATCACGGCAATTTGTTTGGCATTGGTGTAAGTCACTTTGTCAATTAATCCTAGACAATAGCAAAGAGACGATCTGCCATACGCTGAACTCAGACCGGACAATGGCGAATTGAGAAGTTCGTCGGTTGTTTGCCCATCCAGTAAGACACTTAATAGCAAGCCGCCCAAGGCATTTTCGATGTACGTGGCGGCAGTAACTACACATGAGATGTCCGGCCCATCGGTCGCGAGATTAACGAGGTCCGAAAACCCGAGTTTTTCGAGCGGCGTTATTTGTCTCTTTCCCTTCTTTCCCATCAATGCACCTCATTGCATGAATGCCACGGGCATATTGACCCTTTCCACTTCCTACAGCGCCGCTTGGCGCAACCGCTCGCGTATCCACACGGAGAGGGGCACTGTGGCACGCCCGGAACGGGAGTGACCACCAGGCGGCCCTGGCAATTAGCACGCCCGTTCCCGGCGTGCTAACCGCCGTGAACGCCTTCCCAGGCTAGTTTTCAAACACTGGACTTGCTTTCTGTCATTAAGGCCAACGCCCCTACCGGATAAGCGACCTATGTCTGAAACTCGAGTTCCTGGCGCCATTTTCCGGACCAATTTCCGTGGCTTGGACTGGCGCCCTATGCGAGGCTGAGCAGGTATTCAGCTCGTTCCTTATCGATTACAGCCGTTTGATTGAAAAGCCGAACGGGGAAAGGCTTGTCCGGTTCGGTCGTGGCCCAGCGCTCGGCAAGGTGTTTGAGGCCCTCCGCGGTCATCAGAGCAATATCCCAATTGGTTTTCGATTTATATTGGTGTGCCAATTTGATCGAATGAGGTGTGAAGTTGGGGCCGATGACCAGGAATGCAAGCGGGGTTTTTCCTGTCTCTCGTTCTTTGCGTAGATAGCCATCAAACTGAATTTCGAGGTGGTCCTGAAGATTGACGCTGGTTTCTGCGGATTTGCAATCCCAAAGTATCGATTGCTCATTGTCCAAGGGAAGCCTGCCGTCAGCCCGGTTCTCTTTGCTCGCCCGGTCGCATGGAACGTGCAGCCTCGCGGTGAACAAAAACTCCGTGGCGTCCTCGAACATGCGTTCGATCTCAAGATCCTTGGTGATAATTTTTTTGGCTCGCAGCTCCGCATATGACCGGCAGGCTAACAACTCGTAGTTGTTATACCAGACTTCTCTTTCGTCTTTGGTCGTTCGTTCTTCAAAGGTGAGGTCGTCGTAAAACTCGATAAGCGATTGGATGAAATCAGGTTTGTTCCCGTAGGCTTTCAGCCCGAAAAAGGCACACATTGCCGAAAGTTTCTCCTTTTCAAGATCGCCCAGAACCTCAGAGGGCTTGATGTTACTCCCGACGATTCGCTCAATCAGATCAGGCTTGTTGCCATAGCGGTCAAGCCACGGCGGCCGCACTAAAGTTTACCATGCTTGCTAGTTCCCGTGATGATTTCCGCGAGAAAAGCAGGGTCTAACGCGGCTGCCATCCTTTTTCTGCCTATACTTTCTTTGCTCGGATGTTGCTTCACCAAACTCAAGGCGATGCGCCGTAGCGCCGCAAAATTCTCCCCGGCTTTGCGGTGGTTGATGGTGCTCGCGTCTTCTCCAAAATTGACGTCCAACTGCCAATGTAAGTTGTTTTCAATGCCCCAATGGCCGCGTATCACCTTGCCATATTTGCGGGCGCTCATTTTTTTGCTGCCGATAAAATACTTCACCGTTGTCGTGGTCTCCCCGTCGATCGTCTTGTCCGTGCGGCACATGCCAACCGTGGTGAGCTTCTCCCATTGGTCGCGGTCGCGAATACCTTCCGCGTTATGGATCACCGTATAGTGGCGTTCCTCCTGTCGGCCATGCCCAGATTCTACTTTGGTGTATTCCTCCACGACCTCCGATGGCAGTAAACCGTCGACTGCTTTTTCCACCGTGGCTTGAATGTCCTCCAACAAATGTTTTTGGTTGGCCTTCACGTTCAAGACGTAGTCGCCGCCGCGTTCAACGATTTTCTTGGCAATCGCCTTTTGGCAACCCATGGCGTCAATGGTCACCAATGCACCGTGCAGATCCAGGAGTTCCAAGAGCTTCGGAATTGCCGTGATTTCATTGGATTTTGCGTCCGTCATCACTTGGCCGAGAATCACATGCTGCTCGGTCGCCCAGGCGTTCACACAATGCAGCATTCCCAAACCTTTGCCCGGATTCGCGGAATGACGCAAGGCTTTGCCATCAATGGCAATGTGCTTCAGTCCAACCAGATCAGATATTTCTTTGATCCAGCCAATGAAGCTCGCTTGGAAGGCCTTGGGGTCGAGCAAGTTGAAGATGCGTTCAAAGGTATCATGAGACGGAATGCCATTGGGCAACGTCAAAAAGCGTCTGAACCACGTCTGCCGCTTTTGCGCGAACAAGGCGATTTCGCGCCACCCATTGCAATTGGCGATCACGCCGCAGATGGCCATGACGAGGATGTCTCCCAGACCATGCTTCGTTCGCCCAGTGACCCGCGGATCCCACAGCTTGCGAAAGTGCTTCTTGATCGATCCCACGCTGGTAGCGGCCATACGGTTCTCCTTGTTCCGGGCGAGTGTCGGGCACGGCGGCCGCGTTAAATTCCACCGAAATTATAGGGAGGCCCTTGATTTGGTCAAGTGTACAGGTCTACGATTCTTCCGACAGTCGCCCGGAACAAGGAGCACGGGAACAAGGAGAACCGTATGGCCGCTACCAGCGTGGGATCGATCAAGAAGCACTTTCGCAAGCTGTGGGATCCGCGGGTCACTGGGCGAACGAAGCATCGTTTGGGTGACATCCTCGTCATGGCCATTTGCGGCGTGATTGCCAATTGCAATGGGTGGCGCGAAATCGCCTTATTCGCGCAAAAGCGGCAGACGTGGTTCAGACGCTTTTTGACGTTGCCCAACGGCATTCCGTCTCATGATACCTTTGAACGCATCTTCAACTTGCTCGACCCCAAGGCCTTCCAAGCGAGCTTCATTGGCTGGATCAAAGAAATATCTGATCTGGTTGGACTGAAGCACATTGCCATTGATGGCAAAGCCTTGCGTCATTCCGCGAATCCGGGCAAAGGTTTGGGAATGCTGCATTGTGTGAACGCCTGGGCGACCGAGCAGCATGTGATTCTCGGCCAAGTGATGACGGACGCAAAATCCAATGAAATCACGGCAATTCCGAAGCTCTTGGAACTCCTGGATCTGCACGGTGCATTGGTGACCATTGACGCCATGGGTTGCCAAAAGGCGATTGCCAAGAAAATCGTTGAACGCGGCGGCGACTACGTCTTGAACGTGAAGGCCAACCAAAAACATTTGTTGGAGGACATTCAAGCCACGGTGGAAAAAGCAGTCGACGGTTTACTGCCATCGGAGGTCGTGGAGGAATACACCAAAGTAGAATCTGGGCATGGCCGACAGGAGGAACGCCACTATACGGTGATCCATAACGCGGAAGGTATTCGCGACCGCGACCAATGGGAGAAGCTCACCACGGTTGGCATGTGCCGCACGGACAAGACGATCGACGGGGAGACCACGACAACGGTGAAGTATTTTATCGGCAGCAAAAAAATGAGCGCCCGCAAATATGGCAAGGTGATACGCGGCCATTGGGGCATTGAAAACAACTTACATTGGCAGTTGGACGTCAATTTTGGAGAAGACGCGAGCACCATCAACCACCGCAAAGCCGGGGAGAATTTTGCGGCACTGCGGCGCATCGCCTTGAGTTTGGTGAAGCAACATCCGAGCAAAGAAAGTATAGGCAGAAAAAGGATGGCAGCCGCGTTAGACCCTGCTTTTCTCACGGAAATCATCACGGGAAGTAGCAAGGATGGTAAACTTTAATGCGGCCGCCGTGGAGTGTCGGGAGAATCGTAGACCTGTACACTTGACCAAATCAAGGCCATCCCTATAATTTCGGTGGAATTTGACGCGGCCGCCGTGGCGGTCAAGCCCATGTATTTGAAGGACGTTTCTTAGGTCTGTCAGCATAATTCCATCATGGTGGAGCAGCCTTCGATAGTTTGTGCGCTGCAACTCCTGGCCCGCGTAATCACGGCGAACGACAGCGGCAATTTCGGCCGGAATAAAATCGTTGTTGCAATTGGTTTCGTCCTGGTAGCTCCAAACCACGCCGTTCCTTTGCTGTTCTTTGCGGGCTTCCCCGATTTCCACGGGATTATGCAACACGCATTTCTCTTTTGGAAACCGCTTCAATGCCGCGCTGATTACCCAATGATCCTCAAGGGAAACGTTGAGATGCTTTCGCAGTACGGAAAGAAGCCGGGCTTCGTCCGGCGAAATGGTATTATCGTTGCCCCACGCAGCATCGAGTACGATCCTGTACGTATCGAGGTGATGCCAGCGATCTGGGTCGGCTCTTTTCAGCTCATCCCAGTCCATCGCCTTCGCCCTTTTCACGATTTCTTTTTCGAATTCAATCACCTTCTCGTCGAGTCGGGTCTCCTCGCAGCTATAGGTTTCTTCTTGAAGAAGAACGCTTAGAATAATCGCCTTAAGTTGCCCACGGTCGAAATCGGGGTCGGGCGCATCAAGTGCGGCAAGCACACGTTCGGGTTTGGCAAAGGACGTAGCCTCTCTCCGCAGCAAGGCGGTGAGACTGTCGTCCTCCATGGTTTTTGCATAAGGATTGTCCTTGAGCACGCGGTTCTTCACACTTAGCTTCATGAACGATGCAATTTCTGCAATTTTTTTGCACAATGCCCGCCGCCCCAGCAACCGCAGTTCATCGGCATTCTGGTTTGGGTACCTTCTTATACTTCTTCCGTGGTCGAACAGAAGTCGTAGTCGAATCAGGCAGCTGTGCCTGATCGTCAGATTCAGCGACTTCTTCTTCCTCTTGCTCGGTTTCGTCACCCGAACCACGCCCCTCGATGCCGCTTTCATCGGGTGACGGCGTGTTGTTTGGGGCATTACCATCGGCGTTTGGAGAGCTTGAATCGGGCATTTTGACCTCAGCACAACAGAACCCATCCAACCAAATGAAAAATGGTCACAGGCCAAGCTATTCCCACAGCCGGCTCGCGGCTAGCAAAAAATGAATTGCGCTAAAATACCGGCCACGTGGCACACCCGGAACCACGCGTGGTAGGCTGGGAACGGCCGTGAGTACGGGCGCAACCCTGGCCACGAGCCCGCCCGGGCTGGGCGTGCGAGGCGCCGGTACACATCCTCACTCGTCATTCTTGAGCAAGAACCTGCGGGCATTGCGCAACGCCCAAAGCCGCCCTTGCTTGACAAGATCGCCCCGACAGGCAACGGGCCCGCCGCTTACATAGGCGGTAAGCGCCGTCTGGTGATCATGTTCATCGAGATCAATGGTCACCGTGCGCATTTGGCCGTCAATCAAGGTGGTCATCACAGCAGGGCCAATCAGCGGTCCCTGGCCTTCGTGGCGCTGCAGCTTGATGACGTAGCCGCAGATTTCGGTTTCCTCACGCGGAGCGACCGCGCGCCAGACGCGCGATGCCTCCCGAATAATCGGCATCCGGTCGCCCGAGAAGGCGATTTGCCGCGCCAGGGACGGATCGGCGGGCCGGGAGCGTGCAAAGGTAAAGGAAAACCCCAATTCATCGCCCGGCTGAGCGTTGCTGCCGGCCATGTTCGCCAATGCGGAACAAAGATTGGCGCTGACTCCGTCGTGGACAGCCCGTTCGAAAACCGCAGTCTGAAAGGAAGTTGCAGCTTCGTCGGCGGCGACGCGCAGGGCCGACAGAGCTTTGTTCATCTGGGCCACGGCCTGCCTCTCGAACGGCGGTTCCGTTTCAAACAGAACCCCATCTGGCGGCTGAAGCTGCGGGGTCACGGGCGACAACGCGGTCACGACATAGCTGCCCCGTTCGCTCGGCCTCAAGCGAAGGTTTTGCACAAAATCGCGAGCCTGCTGGGGTTTGCAGTCAGGCCGAGCCGCTGTCGTGGAAATAACTATCATGCATGTGTAAATGACGAAAACGGCTAACTTCCGCTCAATCAGCCTTCGCTGCGTAGTTGGTAAGGACGAGTAACCAAAAAGAGCCAACCGAGAAAGACCCATGCCCACCTGGGACGCAGCCCAACTGACCAAGCACCACCAAAAAAGGATCACGCGCGACAAAGGCTGTTTTGAAGACCTTTTGGGAATTGCCGGCCGGGACATGACTGAGCAGGAATACGAGCAGCGCTCGCAGGACGCGGTCCAGAACGCCTGGGGCGAATACGAGGGAGAGGGCCGAAATGTGGCGGGGCAGTGCTATTATGCGCCAGCCGCCTACTTTGTGGACAACGAGCTCGTCGTCGCCATTACCAACATTGCCCGCGGCCGCTTTCACACCTGCTATCATGAACATTTCAACCGCCGCCACGGTCCCATGCCCTCGCTGGGTCAACGGCTGCTAGAATTTAAGCAGCAGCTGCGCTGGGATGAGCAGGGCAAAATGATCCTCAACGTCCAAAGGATTCGGAATGTCTGATTTTGTCCAGAGATTGCGCCGGCAAGCGAAAGAGCTGAACGCTCTTGAGCGCGACCTCCGCGTAAAAGCCGAGGAAAGCGTCGATTGGAAACGCACTACCATGTCGTCCGCGGTGGTGGGTCTGGGAATCCCCGTCGAACGGTCGTTTCTGGCCGATTATTTCTTGACGACCTGGGCTGAGTGGCGCGGCCTTTTCGAGCGCTATCCGCGCTATTTCGGCCTTCCGTCGGAGGAGTTGCCTCACCAGTGGCATCAGACGGATCACCTTTGCCGGCGTCTTGCCGACACGCTGCTGGGCGACCACATGCTGGGCGAAGTCCTTGCGGCCAGCTGGCAGGGGCAAGAAAGTGATGCCGAGCAGCCAGCAATGGCAGAATCGCCTCGGGACGCGGAAGTCGCGGCACTTTATCGCGGCATCGTTCGCAATCACCTGCGTTTAAGCGCCGTGGCGGCAACGGATACCGAACACCGGGTCGGCAACGGCTCATGGAGTCGGTGCGTCTCGGTTCTGCGCCGTAACGATGCTGCCTTCAAGACGAGGTTCTCTAAGGCGCCGGCAAATACACGCGAGGCGGTTCTGTGGCACCTGCGGCACTTTCGGCATGCGGCCCTGGCGTTGTCCTGGCTGAACCACTCGCCGCATTCCACGCTTGATCGTCTGCTCACCGAATGCGACACCACGACCGAGGCGGCCCAGCACTGGCTCCCAGCTTTCAATGGGCACATTGAAAAGGCACACGAGGTCAAGCGCGTCGTCACGCGTGTGACCCAAACCATCGCCGAGATTGGCTACGATTGTTTCGTTGAAGATGTCACCTCCAAGGAGTTCGTCGGCGGCGAGGATTCGCCTATTGGCAGCGCCGACGTCCTGCTGCTTCCCGGTGAGCGCCATAACGGCAAGCCAGCAACCATTGTTGCGGTAACCAGGGGAAAAAGCGGCCGCGCGCGTTTGGGCTTTATTCGCGTGATGGAGCAAATCAAAACTGTATTGAGCGAGGAAAAAGATGGCGTCCGCTTCCTGTTGGTCCTCTGCGACAACCGCGATTCTGCAATAGTCCGCTCCCAATACCTCAGCGATTTGCGACGATTTCCCCGCTTGCAATCGCTTTTTTTGGTCGTGGGTTCCCAGGACACCGTGCTTGCCCCACTGGCAATCGAACCGACCGTGGAGGAGTGACTCCATGGCTCAACCCAAAACTCGCTTTACATTATCCTGACAAGATCGTCGATCGGCCCATTGACATGGATGTCAGCTAGAATGCCCTTCACCGTTTTTCTCCGCCATTTTTTGCCGCATCAAGTTCTTGCGCCTGGCGTTGCAACCGCCCATGCTCGCCAATGGACCAGCAAAAAAGGAATCCGACCTTGCGGAACGTCGAAGTCCTGGTGTAAACTGCGTGTAGTGTACGCATGTTCTATGTGCCGCGTACGAGTTTGCGCCGGCGTTTGTTTCGGCGGCGGCAGGTATCCGTGCGCATGGTCTTGGTGAAAAGACTCGCCGTGAGCGGATGGGCCACCGTCAGCAAACGGTGAAAACGGAATGCTAAGGGTAACGGCTTCATTGAAGCAGGCGTAGCTCTTTGAAAAATCGTACAAAAAAGGGCCAGGAACCGCCATTGGTTCCTGGCCCCATGAGTGCCGATTTCGGCAGCATGGCACATGCTGAATGGGTGTGCTGCGAGGACACTCAGACGGCTATTCCGTTGCCGGACTTGTCGTTACAATGACAGAGAAGTCACCACCGCTGAGGGATTAGGGGCAACGATGGCCGTCGTTTATTATCGGCGAGGTTGTTCATGAGTGAACATTCTTCCATCGAATGGACCGACGCAACCTGGAATCCCGTAAGGGGTTGCACGAAAATCAGCCCCGGTTGCACGCACTGCTACGCCGAGGTTTTCGCCGAGCGCTTTCGCGGCGTGCCGGGGCATCCCTACGAGCAGGGTTTCGATTTGCGGCTGATTCCCGAAAAACTCGCCGAGCCGCTCCGGTGGAAGACGCCGAAGTCGGTTTTCGTGAACTCGATGAGCGACCTGTTCCACGAGGACGTTCCTGACGATTACGTCCTTAAAGTCGTCCGCGTCATGCAGACCGCCAACTGGCACACTTTTCAGGTGCTGACCAAGCGATCGGAGCGGTTGCGAGACATGCTGCAAACGACCCTCAGCGCCGGGGCCAGCGCGCCTCACATCTGGTGGGGAGTCAGCGTGGAAGATCGCAAGCACGGCCTGCCTCGTATTGACCACCTTCGCGCGGCGCCCGCCGCTGTCAGGTTCCTATCCATTGAGCCGCTGCTGGAAGACCTTGGCGAGTTTGACCTGACTGGGATTCACTGGGCGATCGTCGGCGGCGAGAGCGGCGCGGGGGCCAGGCCGATGCAAAAGGAATGGGTTTTGTCGATCAGAGACCAGTGTGAAAAAGCCCAGGTGCCGTTTTTTTTCAAGCAATGGGGCGGTGTCCGAAAGAGCAAAGCTGGGCGAGAACTTGATGGGCAGACGTATGATGCAATGCCAAGTCGTGCTGAAGTTCCCGTTTTGGATGCGACGAGACGGCTGGCAGCTATCGCTGAGGTTGAGAGGATGCACGTGTCCAACATGTTTTGACAACCCCTGCCGGCTTGTCCGGCAGGTGAAGGAGTTCGCAGGCTAATACGGCAACGGAGCCACTTTTCGACCCCTGCCGGCTTGTCCGGCAGGTGAAGAAGTTCGGTGGCTAACATCACGACGACCGTATTAGCCTTCGAACTTCTTCACCTGCCGGACAAGCCGGCAGGGGTGTGCGACGGAAAGTGTACCGAGTCTGAGGAGTGAGAGTCTCCTTCAGACCTGGTCCTCAAGTTTGTAACTGAAGGTAACTGCGTCCCCGCGAGGGGAGGTGGAGAGCAACCGGAGGTGAACCAGCGGCCTGTAGAAAAGCGAACTCGATTCGGCCTGGTGATTGCGGCGAGCCTGCACCCTAAAGGCAAAACCCAGACCACGACGACGAAGCCCGGGGCCAAACGCCTGATCGAGGGCAGATCGTGGAAGCCGACCGCGCTAACAGAGGACGGCATCGTGAACAGCGACGGTCGGGCGCACCGGGTGGTTGGAGACAGGACGTTGGGACGGCTTGGTACATGAATCCGTGAGGCCTGTGCGGTTAAGGACGGCCTTCGCCGGCTGCACAGGAGTCAGAGCGTCCGTAGTAGCGACGAAGCCGGGTAATGCCGGTGGAGCCAAGGGACGCAGGAAGATGGATGCGTGATGACTGCACCACGGGAAACAACACCGTCGTTAGTGCCTGCAAAGGCTACGCAAGGCGGAGACGTTCTTAGCCGCTGGCTATGGACGGAACCTGCGGTATGGACGGAACGCATGTTGACAGCGCTCGAAGAGGGCGTCAAAGGAGGAGTATGGTTTAGCCTGAACGACAAGGTGTATGCGGAGCGGAACCTGCGGGCGGCAGCTGGGAAAGTGGCTGCTAACGAAGGCGCTCCGGGCGTGGATCACGTGACGGCCGAAGCCTTTATCGACGATGTGGACGCGAACGTGGCGAAGCTATCGGCGGCGTTGCAGGATGGTTCCTACGAACCACAAGCAATCCGGCGGGTGTTTATTCCGAAGCCGGGGAGCAACGAGCAACGCCCGCTGGGCATACCCACGGTGCGTGACCGCGTTGTACAAGGGGCGGTCCGGCACGTACTCGAGCCGATTTTCGAGAAGGAGTTTGCAGCGCACAGCTACGGCTTTCGGCCCGGACGGGGCTGCAAAGACGCCTTGCGGCGGGTGGACGAACTCTTGAAACAAGGTCACGTGTACGTGGTCGATGCCGACCTGAAAAGTTACTTCGACACGATCCCGCATGAGCGGTTAATGAACCGGTTGCGGGAACGCATCGCGGACCGACGGGTGCTCGGACTGATCGAGTCCTTTCTGAAGGCCGGCATACTTGACGGCATGCAGGAATGGGAACCCGAGGCCGGGCGCCTCAAGGAGCGGTGCTAAGTCCGCTGCTGAGCAACATTTATCTGAATCCTCTGGACCACCACTTGGCGGGCCTGGGATACGAGATGGTGCGGTATGCGGATGATTTCGTGATTTTATGCCGCAGCCAGGCCGAGGCCGAGCAGGCGTTGACGGTAGTGCGTCAATGGTGCGAGGTCGCGGGTCTGACGCTGCACCCAACCAAGACCAAAATCGTGGACGTGCGGGTCGATGGCTTTGACTTTTTGGGCTTTCACTTTCAGACCACGCGGCAGGGTCGCCTGACCCGTTGGCCCCGGAAGAAAAGCATGCAAAAGCTCAAGGACACGATTCGAGCGAAAACGACCCGAGCGAATGGCCGCAGCCTGATGGTTATCATTCAGGATGTGAACCGGACGCTCCACGGCTGGTTTGGGTACTTCCAGCACAGTTGTCGGCCTACGTTCCTCTCCGTGGACAAGTGGGTGCGCATGCGGTTGCGGAGTATACTCCGTAAGCGTGCGGGCCGTCGTGGCCGCGGTCGGGGACGGGATCATCAGCGCTGGCCCAATGCCTTCTTTGCCGGGCAAGGGTACTTCTCCCTTGAAGTAGCCTACGCTGCGGCTCGTCAATCCCCTAGCGGGTAAGACTATCAACCGGAGAGCCGGATGCGGGAAAGCCGCCCGTCCGGTTCGGAGGGAGGGGGAGCCGAATTCAATCGGCTCTCCCTACCCCTATCGGAGGCCAGTGGAAGATGACGCAGTTAGCCTTCGAACTCCTTCACCTGCCGGGCAAGCCGGCAGGGGTCGTGCGCCATAAGCGTAGAGGACGGAGTTAGCCTGCGAGCTTGTTCAGATGATTCCGATCACCTAAAAAACACCCCCGTCACCACCACAAACACCGGCAGCAATATCACACACGAATACCCAAGATACCCAAAAAACGACGGCGTGCGAAAGCCAGCCTCGTCGGCCATCGCCTTGACCATGAAGTTGGGGCCGTTGCCGATGTAGGTCACCGCGCCCATGAAGACGGCGCCGCAACTGATCGCTTGCAGCACCAGCCTGCCGTCCACACCGGCGACGCTGCCGTTGGCGAGCGCGGCGAAATCTCCTGAGCCGGCGGCTACCGTCGCCAGCGTCAAATAGCTCGGTGCGTTGTCCAGGAATGCCGAGAGGCCGCCCGTTAGCCAGAAGAACTGCCACGGCTTGGTCACGCCGAATTCCTTGCCGTGGACGCTGAGGATTTCCAGGGCCGGCGCCATCGTCACGAAAATGGCGAGGAACAGGATCGCCACTTCCAGGATCGGGCCCCAGGTGAACACGTTGGCCTCGCGCAGGCCGCGCGGTGTCAGCCATAGCGATGCCGCCGCCATCACGGCCATCACCAATGCCCCGATCCAATCCCCATGCGGATCAGGCAAAGCGGCATTCAGCAGCACGCCAACCATGATGCCGCCCAGCAGCGGCACGTTGACCCAGCCCTTGATATGCAGCGGCTTGAGCGCATGTTTCTCCGGCGCGGCAATCGGCTCGCGCCGGCAGGCGATGAATTCCCAGACCAAAAAGATCGCCAGCACGATGCCGTTGGCCAGCAGCCAGTGCGGCCAAAGCGACAGCGTCCAAAAGAACGGCACTCCGCTCAGGAAGCCCAGGAACAAGGGTGGATCGCCCAGCGGCGTCAGCAAGCCGCCCAGGTTGCTCACGATGAAAATGAAGAAGATCGGCACATGCTGCGCAAATTGCCGATGTTGGTTGATGCGCAGCACGGGTCGGATCAGCAGCGCGCTCGCCCCAGTGGTGCCGATGATGTTGGCGAGCACGGCGCCGACGGCTAGAAACGCGACGTTGGTCAGCGGCTTGGCCTCGAAATTGCCCCCCACGACGATGCCGCCCGAGACAATGTACAGCGATGCCAGCATGATGATGAAAGACACATAGCCTCGCAGCTCGTGCAGCAACGCATGAATGCTGGCCTGCCCAGTGGCGAGCTCAAAACCGATAAGGTAGGCCGCCACCGGCACGGCGAAGGCGGCGGCCACGATGGCACGATGGATATTGCTGTGCCACCAGTGCGGCGCGGCAAGCGGCAGCACGGCTATCGTCAATAGCAGCAGCACAAAGGGCACGGCGCATCCAGACAGGCAAATCGAGGTGGTCCATGCCTATCCTTCTTTCCGCAGCACCACCAGCGTCACTTCCGGCCGGCAATTGATGCGCAACGGCACCTCGCCGGCCAGGCCGCGGCTGACGTGCATCACCGTCGGGCCTTCATGGAAAGTACCGCCGTCGTAACGGCGACTGAATTTGCTGGGCACGAAAATCGAGCCCACCACCGGCAAGCGAATCTGGCCGCCATGCACATGCCCCGCCAGCACCAGGTCGATGTGCCGCTCTTTGGCCCACGGGAGATTGTCGGGCGTGTGGCTGAGGCACAGGCGAAACCCCTCGGGCGGACAGCCGGTCAAGTCGGGGGCGGCAAACCACGGCCCCTCATGGCCGATGACTGTCATCGGATGACCGCGGACTTCGATGGTTTCCCAGCTCGGCCTCGAGGACATGGATGCCGATGCGCCGCAAACGCCGGCGCACCAGGCCCGCGTCGCGCCAGGCATCATGGTTGCCGAGGATGGCGAAGGCGCCGATTTTCCAGCGCAACCGGCCCAGGATCGGCACGATCCAGCGGTGATGCCGGTCGGTGTCGACAAAATCGCCCGTCACCGCCACGATGTCGGCGTCCCAATGCAGGCAGCGCTCGATCACCAGTTGATAAAACGAGCGGTCGGGCGTGCCGCAGAAATGCAGGTCGCTGAGGTGCAGGATTTTAAGGCCGTCCCAGGCGGGCGGTATCTGCGGCAGCTTCAGCGTGCGTTCGGAAAAATCGACCTCGAAGCATTGGTTCAACGGCAGCCGGGCCAGGTTGCGTCGCCTGCCCATGCCGAGCGGTTTGAAGCCGAGCACTTTGGCCACGTCCACCGTTTGGGTATGGTTGCTGAGCAGCGTGGCCGGGTTGCGAATCAAATGGTTGTACGCCGTGGCCAACGGAAACAGGACGGCCGCGGTCAGCCAACACAGCGACGTATAGGCGACCATCAGCGGATGGCAATCGGCTAGCATCACTGACCAGTCGAAATCGGCATGGTAAAGCGACCAGCCAAACCAGGCCCAGCCGGCGAGGATCAGCACGGCGTAGATTTTGCGCACGGGCTTCATGACGTTCTTGGGGAATGGACAGCCGTAAAACCAGTTCATGGTGCAGACCAGCACCACGGTGTGGCCGAGGCAGGCGCCGACCAGGAGGAGGAGGGCGAGGGTCATGAGTCCAACTGGCAAGGTGACGGGAATGATGTGGCCCCCGCTTGACATAATCGCATGACTAATTCCATTCCGTGCTCACCGTGCGGCCGCCGGTTGCGGGGCGCGTGAGGGTGGCGGGACGGGTCATCGTTTTCGAGGGCGTCCACGAGCTGATCGACGCGGAAGGGCTTGTACAGCACGTGGCGAAGGCCCTCCTGCCGGCATTTGACGATGGAGTGGGCCGGGTCGTAGCCGAAGGCCGTCATCAGGATCACGCGGGCTTGCGGCTGGGCGGCGCGGAGCTGGCAAAAGACCTCGTGACCCGTCATGTCGGGCAATCGGATGTCGGTCAGAATGGCGTCGTAGCTGCCCAGGCGGGCCATGGTGAGCGCCTCCTTGCCGTCGCGGGCCGTCTCGACGATGCAGCCGAATTTGGCGCCCAGAATCTGATGGGCCGAACGGCGGACGCGTTCGTCGTTGTCGGCCACCAGCACGCGCAGGCCGTGGAGCTTGGGGTGCGTCTTGATGCCGGCGGAAAGGCCCGTGGGCCTGGGAGCCAGGTTTTCGCCGACTTTGTGGATGCATTGCTTGATCGAGCGCGCCCCGGCGAGGATTTGCTTGAGACGGTCGGCCATCTCCGGCTCGATGCCGATCCAGCGGTCCAGCACGGCGGTGGCCGCGGCGAGAATTTCGTCCACCGGCAGGGCCACCTCACGGCTGATCGCTTCGACAGACTGCGTCGCGGTCGTCCGTTTTTCGGCCGACAGCAATTCCAGCGTGTGCAGGGCCAACGCCAGCTCGCGGCTGAAGATTTCGCAAAACTGCAGGTCCTGCTCGGTGAAGCCGTTGACCTGCGGGCTTTCCACGTTGAAAGTGCCGATGACCTTGTCATCGACGGAGAGGGGCACGGTCACCGACGACCTGGCTCCCTGGCGCCGACCATGTAGAGCGGATCGGTGGCCGTGTCGCTGCACAGGTAGCTTTTGCCGCTGGCCGCCACGTAGCCGGTGACGCCGTTGCCCTCGGCCTTGGCATACAGCACGCGCTGGGCCGCCTCCGGCGTCATGCCCTCTTCCAGGAGCGGCTCGAGCTGGCCCGTTTCGCGATTGAGCAGGCGGATTTCGACCACGTCGTAATGAAGCAAATCGTGAGTGAAGCGGCGGATGTTGTGTTTGAGCAGCTCGACGCGGTCTTCGACGCTCATGTCGGCAAGCTGCTCGGTGGACAGCCCTGCCAATTCGCGGCCCGCCTTGTGGAGGGCGTCGAGCTTTTGCTGCTGCTGCACCAGGGCCGTCACGTTGCGGGCCAGGCTGATGAGCTGGCTGACCTTGCCGGTGGTGTCGCAGACGGGCGTGACGCTCAGCTCGATGTAAAGATTGTCGCGACAGTGAAGACGGGTGGTGACGGTTTTGCCGGCGAGGGCGGTGTGGAAAGGACAGTAATCGGGGCCGAGAATGTTGGGCGAGCCAAGAGCTTCGTAAAAGGTCCGGCCTTTGACGGGGCCGCCGCACCATTTCTCGAAGGTGGTGTTGGCCCAGGTAATTCGCAGGTCGGGATTGACCAGGGCGACGCCGTCGCCGAGCACGTCGAGGATATAGTCGGACTGCATGAGCGAGCCGGCGCGTTCCCAGATGGCGGGGTCTTGCGGGTTGGCGTAAACGCCGTCGAATTGCTCGGTGCGAAGCAGGGCCAGACCCTCACACACGCTCGGGGCCCGGACGATGTCGCATTCGGGCTGAAAGCGATCCAGGAACGGCCCGACGTGCTGGGCCGGGCCGTCAAACACCAAAATGCGCGGTCGCGACGACAACGCTCTCTCCTCCTGGCGGTTTTTGCGCTGAATGACCATTAAGCGTAGGGTGCGTCAAGCGTTCACGCGCAGACGCACCATTACCATTCAAAGGTGCGTCTGCGCGTGAACGCTTGACGCACCCTACGCTTACTTAACGCTTGCTTCATTTGAATTATAGGTAACATACTCGTCGCCAACAAGCCGGGCCGGTCTCACTTTCCCGGCCCATAGCCTGGCGCGGGTTTGCTGTCATCGCTCAAGTGCTCGGTGGCCCAAAGCAAACCACGGGTGACCAGGGTCAGGTAGCGCTCATCGGCGACGGTCTGGTTGTTGTGGCCGAGCGTCGTGCAGAAAACGCGGGCTTTTTGGTTGTAGGTGTTGGTCCAGGTGACGACCGCTTCGTCCTTGCCCTGCTTGCCGCGGGTCAACGGCTTGGCGGTGTCCAGAAGCTTGCCGGTGCTGTTGTAGTAAAGCTCCTCGTTGATGGTTCGCCAGTCTTCCAGTCCCTTGGTGATGGGGTGTCCTTGTCGAGAACCGTGGTGTCGATCGGCAACTGCTTGCCGTGGCCCGAGGACACCAGGCCGGTGAACTCGATCCACGGGGTGACCTTGGGAAAGCCTTCGCTTTTGTAGGCGTGCATGCCGCAATGCAGGATGACGCCCGGCAAGCCCGCGCGGTGCGGTTCGAGGATGCGCTGGATGGCGGTCAGATCCTTGACGTCGCCGGAGCATTCGTCGTGGACGATGACATCAAAGCCCTTGGCCCAATCGGGCTTCTGATAGACCGGGTTGAGATGGGCTTTGGTGGTGTCGGTGTCATAGGCGATGGTGAACTCGACGTTGGCGCGGGCGGTGATGCCCTTGGTAAGGATGTCCTTTTGCTTGGCGTAATCATGGCAGCAGCCGCCGATGACGAGCAAGGCACGGATCGGTTTGACGGCGGGCGGCGCCGACTTGTCCTGGCCGAGGCCGGGGGTCAGCACGGCGGGGATGATGAGGCAGGCGAGGAGGATGGCACGCATGAAGTCACTCCAAATGTCTAATGCTTTTGTGTTCTTACTATAGCTTATCGGGGTCAAATCCCAATTCCCGAAGTTTGTCAAACGCCTTGCGTCTTGCGCCTCGGCCTCCTCGGCTTGGTTTTGTGCCTGGTCGGCGCGAGTTTGCTCCTGTGCGGCTGCTTCCTCAGGAGTCAACAGCATCTGTCCACTGTTATCCCAAAGCCGCACCCAAAGCCTTGTGATGCCGTGCCACTCGCCGTGCCACAAACCGTATTCCAATCCGACCGACTCGATGGGATAATGTCCGCGTTCGTTCGGCTTTGCCGATTCATAGAGTCCTTGCAGAAGCTGATACGCATCCAGATGATTGGACGAGGAATCGAATATGACGTAATGCGGAGCACGCACACGTTGCTCATAAATCCAAAACTTGCCGGTTCCCGGAGTCTTGTCCAATTCGCCTCCTGGTTGGTCCGACGGAAACTCCATGACGATGGTTGGGATCACTTTTTCCTGCCACATGACGTAAGAATTGCGGATCTGACCATCGAGCAGGCGCGGCACGCCAACGACCAAAAACCAATCTGGGGCTCTGGCGCCAGCCGCAGGAGGCTTGGTATTTTCCCAGTAAATGTAGTGGTCTCCCCCGGCCAAGCATTGCAAATCAGGCCGCCGTTGCTTGACCCATAGTTCGATTACCGTGGTAAGCAACATGGCCTGGATTTCTTCAAAAAAACTGCGTGACACGGAATCATCCTCGCACGGCAGGTCAAGATGCGTGGGTAAAGCACCTGTTTTTCTGGGAGGGCTGGCCGCGGTAGCCATGTTCAGTCATCTCCTCAACGGCGTGGAAGTTGCACCGGTATTCCGGTTGTAGTATATCGCCTTTTCAGCAAAACCACCATCCAAAACGCGCCCAGTGCCGCCACGAGGTGCTTGAACGTGTGACCGCTGACGACGCCGCCCGCGGAGTAGATGAAACCATCCGCCAACTCAAGCGCCTTGGCGAGACCGTACCAACCGAGAATCGCGAAGAGATCCGCCGTGCGGTAATACCGCGCCGGGAACGCCAGCAACAAAATCGGAATCAACAAGAGCGGAAAGAACTGCACGAAAGCGTACAGCCGGATGTCGCCCGCCCCTTGCAGTTCCGTCCAGTGCCAGTAAGTCACGCCAAAGACGCCCGCGAAGACCAGCGGAGGCCACAGCCACGGACCCAAGCGCGGACCGACCCGCTCCGCTAGCACCAGAGCGAAAAAGGTCATGAACACCACTGTTAGCGGCAGCCGATCCCAGTACAGCGTCGCGTTGTTTGGCTGGGAATGATAATACGCCGAGCCGAAACCCGTCATTGCCACAAACGCAAACAGCACGAAGCACGCCCCAAGTTCCCACGGGGCGGCAAACAACGCCCGGTTTTTCAGCAGCCAAAAGATGCCCACGATTCCCACGACAATGAACGGCAAATTGGACAGCACATTGAGGCAGTGCGGCACGCCCAGCAGCGGCCGTTGATCCGCGAAATCGTGATAAGCGGTGGGCTGGGGAATGGGCGGCAAGGCGACGACGACCGACAGCGCCACCAGCGTGAGGACGCCGATCAACGCAAGTCGGATGCGAAAAGCGCGAGACGTCAAAGCTGCGTGCATGGGGACCTCCTGGCTGGGCACCATTATCTAGGCACGCGGCGGAAGTCATTTATAACGCTAAGCAGCTTTCGAGCGTGAAGTGTCTCCATAGCCATACCTGGCGATGATATGCCCCCAATGGCGGTTAATCATCGCCTGCTGCCAGGGCGTCAGCTCGTAGTGGTTCGTTTCATAACCCGCAACGCTGTCCAGGTAGCTCTCCAACCGCGGTAGGACGTCGTCGAAGCCCTCGAGGTTGAGGTGCTTGTACAAGGCACGCATCTGGCCCACGGGGTCGCGGACCAGGTCTTCATAGCGCAGCTCATAAAAGTGATCGTCGTCGACCAGATCCCGCGTTTGCCGAAGTTGCTCGTGCATGCGCACGAACGTGTCGAGGATGTGGTGTTCCAGGCCGTCGTTGGTCGGCGTTTGCAAGCCCTGCCGAGCGTAGAGGGATCGCCACAGGTTCATGGTCGAGGGGAAGACAACGTAAGGGTTGCGAACGATATGAATGAAATGGGCGTCGGGAAACATTTCCTTGAGCACTTTGAGCCGGCACGTGTGCGGCGGCGACTTGAGGACCAATCGCTTCCGATTGCGAGCGGTGACCGTCTGCAGGAAGCGTTTGAAGGTTTTTTTCCAGCGGCTCAGCGCACCCAGGGACAGCCCTTCCAGATCGAGATACTCCCCAAAAACCGGTCCGTGATTGGGAAAGGCGATGGTCAAGTAAGGCGAGGGCTGGCCGAGCATGCACATCGCGAACTCGTCCTCCTGCGGACGGTCCCAGCCGACGGCCATGTTGTCCATGGGCCGTTTCGTCGGCGCCAGAAACCAACATAATTTCGTGAACAGCTTCTCGGACAGCAGAAAATGGTTTGGCGCCCAGCACTGGTAGCTCGTCGGATAAGTGTGCCGAGAGTCGAGAACGAGCAGCTCATGCAGCAGCGTGGTGCCCGTCCGCCAATGGCCCAGAATGAAAATCGGCGGCCGGACGACAGTTCGGCGGATGCGCCGACCGTAACAGAGCTTCTGCACGCCTCGCAAAATGCTGTGGCACATGCTGACCGCCGTCACGATGACGGCGATGTACGATTTCCGCCAGCTGACGCGAAAGCGATTGCGAGCCAGCAATCGAATCCAGGCCCCGAAATTGCACCCTTGCCACATGACGGGGCTCCAGGTGCGGGTCGACCGGGCGGTCGGCGCGGATTTTGGCGCGTCGGAATTGGCGATGGCCATGCGGCATCCGTCCTTGGATACAAAGGGATTTGCGACCCTTATTATCTGTCGGCATTTTTGACAGGACTAATTGACTGGCACGGCCGGCAGATCTTATCGAAATTGGCTGGATTTGCAGAGCTACCAGGACGGCAGGCACTCAAATTCCCCGTCCTCCCCTTGACTTACGTGGTATGATTATCTTGACGAGCCGCCCTCAAGGACAGCCAGCCCCATGAGGACGGCTCGCACAAGGCGCGGCGTGGAGCAGTGGTAGCTCGCCAGGCTCATAACCTGGAGGTCACAGGTTCAAATCCTGTCGCCGCAATGGCTTACGACAAAACCACGGGTACCAACCCGTGGTTTTTTTTGTCGTGGTCAAGGCGCCCACCAAAAAATGGGTCAGAATTGAGTTTTTCAGCGCCGGCATTGGCTCACCTTGGCAAGATACGGTGCTTGGTAAGGTGGGGAGCATGTTGGTTGCAATCCAGAAAGATTATTGCTCATATGGACATTGCAACACTCAAAAGTTTTGGCTTCGGCGCGATCGGTCTCCCCGGCTTTCTCCGTTGGTTGAGCCATCGGGGAAAACGTGCCCAGCAGCGCCCGAAGCATGCACGTAATCGTGTTCAATTAGGCGTCGAACCCTTGGAAAACCGGACCCTACTTTCCAGCCCGCCCTCAAGTGCCCTGCCCGTGAGCGCGGTCATGCCGCCCACCAGCACGCAGCCGATCTCGGCGGTCCAGGAAACGGACATCGACCAGGGCTCGACAGACTTTTATATGTCGGTAATCAACGCCTCTACCGTTCCCCCCTTTGAGACCACGAACCCACCTGTGCAAACCACGCCGGCCCAGGTCGGACCGCCGATCATCGCCCAATCCGTCGTGACCTACCGCAACGGCAATAGCGCCGGCATCTATCCCGAGGCGACACTGACCCCCACCAATGTCGGTGGGTTGCAGCAGCAGGTCTTCGTCAAAGTGGATGGCCAGGTCTATGGCCAACCTATCGTCGTCAACAATCGCTTCTTCGTGGCCACTGAAAACAACTCCGTCTACGAGTTCGACACTAGCGGCAACCTCATCGCGTCCGTGAGCCTGAATATCTCCGATATCCCCGGCGCGACGGTGCATGCGGTGAAGGACAGCGACGTCGACGGCGTCGGCCAGATCAGCCCCACCATTGGAATCACCGAGCACGATGTACTACGACAAGGCCACAGGGTACTTGTATGTGGTTCCGTATACCGAAGTCGTCGCGCCCGACGGCACGTTGCACTTCCAGTATTGGCTGCGGGTGCTGGATACGGCAGGGAACCAACTGACCCTCCATTCCAGCCTCAAAATTGCGGACACGAGCGTCAGCGGGAGCGTCTATACGTTCTACGCGGGCACGCCAATCGTGCCGGGAACCGGGGACGGCGCCGTCATCGCCGCGGACGGCGCCTCCACCGTTTATTTCAACGCGCAAAAAGAGCTGCAGCGGCCGGCAATTACCGTCGGGCCCGACGGCACCATCTATTTGGGATTCGGCGGGCACGATGACACCCGGCCCTATCATGGTTGGCTCCTCGGTATCACTGGAGGCGCCGATGATCTGAAGGTCTCCTACGTGTTCTGCACGACCCCAAATGGGTACGAAGGCGCCCTTTGGAACACCGGTGCACCATTCACCATTCTTCCCGATGGCGATATTTTGATCCAAACTGGCAACGGCGACTTCGGCGATTACAGCTCGGGCGGCAGCCTCAACGCCGCCGGTCAGCCCGCCAACGGCGATTATGGCGACAGTGTCGTACTGCTGACGCCAAACCTCCAGATTGCCAGTTTCTTCACGCCGTCCAATCAGCAGGTCCTGGAGGAGAAGGACCTTGATCTCAGCGATACCCAACCGATCCTTTTCGAAGGCCACTACCTGGTCACCGTCGGCAAAGAGGGAACGATCTACCTCCTGGATGTGAATAACCTCGGGGGCTATGATCCCAACGGAGACCAGATAGTCGGCGAGCTGCCCGACGCGATCCCCTCCGGTGCCCAGGGAGCGGTTTGGTCGGAGCCCGTGCTCTATCCGGTCATCACCGCGGACGGGCCGGGCTACCGTCTCTTTATCGGCGGCGCCGGCAGCCAGGCCAGAACCTTCGACATCGCGATGGGCGCGGGCGGCGTTCCCTACTTCGTTTCCGCCACCCCCACCTCGATCTCGGCGGGGAAGTTCGCCTATCCGGGCCCCACGCTCGCCATTTCGTCGAACAACGGCGCCAATGGGATGGTGTGGGCGGTCGATTTCACGACCAAGCAGCTTCTCGCCTTTACCACGGCAGGGTTCAACCAGCCGTTGATAGCGCTTCCCCTGCCGATGTCGCCGGTGAAATTCGTGGAGCCCGTCATCGCCAACGGGCAGATCATCGTTGCCGGCAACGGCGGGGTGGTGATCTACGGATTGCCGAGCAGCCAGGGGACCGACGGTCTTTCGAATTTTGTCAGCGGACTCTACGAGAACTTGCTGAACCGACCCGCCGCGCCCACCGAGAGCGGCTTCGTCGCCGACGTCGCGGCCTTGCAGAACGGTTCCAGCACGCCGGCTGCGATCATAGCTAGCCTTCTTGCCAGCAATGAATACCGTTCGAATCTCGTCCAGTCTTTTTATCAAAAATACCTCGGAAGGGCGGGCTCGGCCGCCGAAGTCGCCGGTTGGGTCAACGACCTTGATTCCGGTGCCACCGTCGAGGATATCATCCTGGATTTCGTGAGCTCTCCGGAGTATTTCGCGAGGCAAGGCTTGTTTGCCCCGAGCTGGATTGCCGCCCTGTATTCGGATCTGCTGGGGCGACTGCCCACGAGCGCGGAGGTCGCGGGCACGATGGTCCAGTACAACCAGGACGGTGGAAATCTGACCGCCACCGCGCAGGGTTTCCTTACTTCACGGGCGTACCTCTCGGAAGTTGTATATTCCGATTATTGGCTCTACCTCAAACGCGCGCCTGACTCGGCCGAAATCCAGCAATGGGTGCCCGAACTCCAGGCTGGTGTTCGCGACGAAGTTGTCGCGGCCTCGATCGGTTCGAGCCTGGAGGCGCTGAACGACTCTTCCAATTTCGTTCGCGACCTTTATGAACGGGAGCTGTATCGGGTTCCCACCGCCGCAGAACTGAGCGTGGCGCTCGCCGAGATCCAAAATGGCATGGCACTCCAGCAGCTGGCGCTCGCGGTGCAAGATTCCGACGAGCAACGCTCGCTTTTTGTGGCATCGCTCTACCAGACCTACCTCGACAGGAGCGGAACCGCCTCGGAAATAGCCGGGTGGGTCCAGTTGATGGACAATGGTGTGTCACAGACTCAGATAAAAGTCGATTTCCTTGCTTCTTCCGAGTATTATTCGAACAAGGGCAGCGCAAGCGGCTGGATCTCGGCCGTTTACTCTCAGGTTTTGGGGAGAGCCGCTTCCCCCTCGGAAATCAACTTGTGGCTGGGTGTGCTGGCGGGCACCGGCAACCGTTACTCGGTGGCTCGCGGGATCCTTGGATCCCCCGAGTATGCGACGGACGCCATTATCCAGGGATATAACGCCGTCCTTCAGCGGTGCGCAAGTGCGGCCGAGATCCAAAATTGGCTCGCTCAATTTGAGCAAGGCCTTAGTTACGACAATTTTGTCGCCGCTCTGGAAGCGTCGAGCGATTTTGCCGGGGTGATGAGCTTTGCGCTCGGACAGGATCCGCAATCCGTGCATTTTTCACGAAGACAGTAGCAGGTATTGGCAGAGGCAAGGGACAAGAGTCGAAACACACACAGGGGGACACCGTGAGCAAGTCATTTTTTGGGCGGCGTAGTTCGTTGTCAGCAATAAAGCACGGCTACTTGCCCGTGGTCGAAGAGTTTGAAGAGCGGATTGTTCCCACCATCGCTCCCGGAGTCACCACCGCCTTCATAGGCCTGGATTATCAGACCTTTCTCGGAAGAACCGGGTCAACCGCCGAGATCAATGGCTGGTTGAACTCCGGCTTGGACGACCGTCAAATCGCCCTCAGTTTCGCGGATTCGCAGGAATACCAGACGGACGTCGTCAATCAACTTTACCAATACTATCTGGGCACGCCTGCGACGCCAGCCCAGTGGAGCACGGCCCTTGCCACACTCGCCGCCGGTGGAACCTTTGAGCAAGTTACCGCCCAGCAGATCCTGACGTCGCAGGCTTATTTCAATCTCAAAGGCGATGCCAACGCGGCGTGGGTAACGGCCTTGTACCAGCAGGTTCTGGACCGGACTCCGGGAACGTCCGAAGTCCAGGGCTGGGTCACGGTGCTCGGCGGCGCCAGTCCGCTGACGGTCGCCAATGACTTTCTGGGCTCTGCGGAGTACAGGGACGATCTCGTCAACCGCATGTACGAAGGACTCGTGAACCGGTTGCCCACGTCCACGGAAATGGCTGCCGCCTTGATGCAACCGGCCGACGACCAGAATCTCGCGACCATAGCCGCCAATAACCCCACGGAGTTGCGCGGTCTGGGGGCTCCGCCGATTTTCGACGCGGGCACTGCGGCAATGGGCGGAGGCCCCGCGGCCACGCCAAACGCCGCGGAAACTGCTTATGTCACGGGGTTATACGAAAAGCTTCTCAGCCGGGTTCCATCGTCCGGCGAAGTGGCTGGTTGGGTGTCAGCCATCCAGACGGGCGCGAGCTTCGCGCAGGTAGCAACTGATTTTGCAACGTCGACTGAGTACCGTACCGATGCGGTGACCGCTCTTTACCAGCACTATCTGAACACCGCGCCGACGCAAGCTGAGCTCACCAGCGCAGTTGCAGACGCTCGCCGCGGGTGGCACATTCGAGCAAATCGGGGAAGGGATCGTGACTTCACAAGCCTATTACAACCTGCACGGCCCGTCAGACACGATCTGGGTGACGTCGCTATACGTGAATGTCCTGGGCCGAACGCCAGGGACATCCGAAGTCCAGGGCTGGGTGTCCTTCATCGCTCAAGGCAACACTCGCCTCGCGGTCGCGGTCGGTTTCTTCACATCGCTTGAGTATCAAACCTTGTTCATCAATCGGTGTTTTAATCTCCTTTACAATCGCGCGCCCACTGCCAGCGAACTGGCTTTCTGTCTGACCTTGCCGAATGACGTCGTGTGCATCGCGGATGTGTGCGCGGGCATAACGTCCGCATCCGAAACGTCCACGGGCGTCTCGAGCACCACGCAGACCAGCGATGGTGGTGGAATTGTTGGAGGGAGCACCGGCAGCACTGGGGGTACCGGCAGCACTGGGGGTACCGGCAGCACCGGGGGTACCGGCAGCACCGGGGGTACCGGCAGCACTGGTGGCACCAGCACTGGCGGCACCAGCACTGGCGGCACCAGCACTGGTGGCACCAGCACTGGCGGCACCAGCACTGGCGGCACCAGCACTGGCGGCACCAGCACCGGACCCTAATGGATGGTCTTTGAGGTCGAACCCGTCCCAAATTCAGCAGGTCCCGCTTGCCGAGCGGGACCTGCTTTTTCCGCCACACGTGACAACTCTAAACTCGTGCAGTACACTAATCCCCATTAACGGGTTAGCGGCAGGATTTCGCGCCGATCCTCCGCGCTATTCTGGGATTCCAACAGCGAGTTACACATCATGCCGAAGAAATTAAGCCCGGCCACCATCATCAACTTGCTCAAAAAAGCCAAGACTACTTACCAGAAAGTGCCGCCGCCCAAGGACGAGGCGGAAACGCGCCATGGCAAAATCAACGAAAACCTGCCGCACCTTGCGCGGCTTCGCCAAGAAGGAAGAAACCGGGGCCAACCTGGAGCAGCGCTTCGAGGCCCGCAAGACCACATGTGTGAAGAAGCTCACGGTCCACTACCAAAAAATCAAAGCCAACAAGACCAAGGACCCGAACAAGGAGCAGGTGCCGAAATACCTGATCGCCCTGGGCAAGATCACCATGGCGGTCAAGCGCCTGTCGTACAGCACGCTCGACGACACCGAGCAAACCATTAACCTCGACGAGCTGGAAGATGAAGACCTGACGGACATGGATAAGCCAGTGGTGGAAGACGGCACTCAGGAAACCGAGAGCGAAAGCAGTGAACAGCCCACCACGTCGACCTCGTCTGAGCTGCCGAAAAAGCCCCTGCCACCGGTGCCACAGAAGACAACCAAACCGACGCCGACGACCAACGGCCCGTCAACCGCACCGCAGGTGCCTTCGCAAACTCCTCCCCAGCGGCCGCAAACTCCGGCGCCGCCGCTGTCGCCGCGGCAGTTGAAGGACAAGGCGGCAAAGGCCCACCAGGCTGCCGAGATCGCGAAAACCAAGGTTGCGGATGCGAAGAAAAAGGTAGCTGACCTGGCTGTCATGGTGGAGCGCCGCCAGCGCATGGGAGAGCACGACAACAAGACGGGCGACACGCAATGGCAGGCTTTGCAATTCTCCCTGGTGACGCAGCGCGTCGACGCCCAGAAGGAAGCCGAGCGGCTTGAGGAGCTGGCCGGCAAACTCGAGGCGGAGGCCGCCAAAGCCCGCGTTGCGCACCAAAAACTAATCGACGAGCAAGCCTTCGCTTCCCTGGACAAGGGTGAGGCCATGCTCATCAAGAGCACCCAGACCCTCATTACGCAGGACAAGCAACAATTGGAGACCGCCAAGAACAAAGCGGACACCAAGCAAGGCGATTTGGAAAACGCCATCTACTTGCCGCGCGAATCCGAAAAAACCCTGAAAAAGTCGCAGGACAGGGTCACTAACCTGGAGCGACTCATCAAGGATGAGAAGGGCCGCGTCATCTTGCCGCGCACCAAAAAGAGCAAGCTCCGCGACGAGACCGTCAAGGAGTATGAGGAAGAGCTCGTGGAGGCGAAGAAGAAGCTCACCGAGGCCGAGAAGGCCAACCTTCAGGCGAAACAGAAGGCGACGTTCATTGTCGGCACCGAGACTAAACTCCGCGCCACCGCCGTCGGCCGCGCGTCGAGGCTGCCGACAAGCTGATCAAGCTGCGCGACGATGAAGTGGGACTGGCGGCCAAACGGGCTGCTGTGTTCGAGGAACGGCGCAAGCAAACGCAGGCTGACTTCGACCAGGCCATCCAGTCGCTGCCCGGTGGAGCGAAGCTGATGCAGGACATCTCGTTGGCCGAAGGCGAAGTGACCGCGAAGGCGGAGGCGGCTGCCGCGGCCCAGGAGAAGCTCGACGACCTGACGCGCATCGCCCGCGGCGACATGGACGAACCGGTCCTCAAGGATGCCAGGGACGAAAAGGCCCGCCTCCAGGCCGAGTTGGATCATCTCAACGCGGCGCTGGATAAAGCGAGCAAGCAGCTGACCTCCGCCCAGCTTGCCAAACTGCCTACCGAGGAGCTCAAGCCGTTCCAGGATCAGGCTGCCGCCGCCAAGAACCAGCGCGACGCCCACCAGAAGTTGCTCGAACAGGCCACTGAGCGGGAAGCCACGGCGGAAAAGCTGGCCAACGGCGATCCGACCACGCTTGACGACGTCAAGAAAAAGCGAAAAGCGGCGCTCGAGCAATTGGACAAATGCAAGAAGGCCCTGAAGCAAGCGCAGACGCTTACCAAGGATCCCAAACAGCTCAAGAAATTCATCGATATGCTCCACGCCGCTCAGCGTGACTTGACATCGCTCGACGCCATGATCGAGGCCGGTGAGCGAGGGGCGCGCATCGCCGCCACGCCGCTGCCCAAAAAGCGTGAAAACAAGAAAAAACTGGAAAAAATTCGCGACACCCTGCTCAAGAACATGGAGGACGACCGCACCGCCATTTTCGAAATTCAGGGCAAGAACAAGCTCGGCGAGAAAATCTCCAAGGATGACAAGAAGACGATTGAGGCGGCACTGAAAAAAGCCAGCGAAAAGAAGGTGGAACTCGACGAAGCCCAGGCGCTGCTGGATCATTGCCAGGACCAGGTGGATGATGCGGGCGGCGACGCCAAGGCGTCGGAAAAGCTGAAGCAAAGCCTCGCGGAAGCCAAAAAGGCCCGCGACAAGGTCAAGTCCGAGCTAGAGACTTTGCAGGACGCCTACGCCGACGCCGAAAAGACCGCCATGACCAACGTCGAGAAGAAGCATCTCAGCAAGGATGACCTCGCCGCCCTGGAAAAAGCTCGCCTGCGCATTTCTACTGCCGAGAGCGATGTGAAGAAGGCCCGCACCACCATCAGCCAGGTCCAGAAGGAGATTGCTCAGGAGACCGACACCCTCGCCGCTAACGAAAAACAGGCATTCGACGACGCCAACACGGCGCTGACCAAGGCCGACGACGAGGCCCAGCGGCTAAGCGGCGAATTCGACCTGAAGGTCAAGGGCAGCAAACAAGCGACTGATGCCCTGGCTGCGCTGGAGGAGAGCGACGGCGTGCTCGAGCGCGCCAAAGCCCAGGAAGCCGACGCCGTCATCGCGGCCGCCGCCGCGCAATCCGAGGATCTGATCGCGCGCATTCAGCAGGAAGCCCTCGACAATGTCACTGCCGAGAAAAAAGCATTCGAGCTGTTCGCCGACCTGACCTCCGAGGACTTCGAAGAGGCGCTGTGCAAGGGCGTCGACAACAGCAAGATTGGCGAAAAATTGGCCAAATTGCCTGAGAAGCCGAGTAAGTTCAAAAACGCTCAGGAGGAGAAGGAATTCAACGCCGCCTACGACAAGGCGGCCAAGCAGCGGGCGGAATACATCGAGGGACTGCGCCAGGCCCAGGAAGCGATGGATCGCCTGGTCGAGCGCAACCAGCTTCTGGAGGAAGCCGGCGCCTCCTTCGAGGAGCGAAAGCAGGCGTTCGCCCACATTCCGGAGGCGATGTTGCCGCCCCAGTTCCGCGAGGAATTGAAAGCCTACCGCGATGTGGAGGAATTGTTCGCCGACGAGGAAGAAGAGGAGCGGATCAAGAAGGCCCGGAAGGGCGAGGCCAAGGAGTCTATCCTGTCCACACTGGGCGAGTTGGCGGAGTTGGCCGAGCCCGTTGTTAACATGTTCCTGGACGCAATGGCGATCGGCGGGGGCTTCAGCGACGGCAAGGCCTTCGAAAGCGGGTCCTTCGACTGGGCCGCGGCCGTCAGCGGCGCCGTCGGCGCCGCGCTGGCCGACAAGGACATGTTCAAGAGCGAAAAGGAAACTCTCGACAAGACGTTGACCCCGGGCAGCGATGAGGAGGCGCAACGCCGCAAGCTGCTTGACGAGGACAAGAAAATTCAGATGCTCGCGTTCATGAAGGACTTCCTGCTGGCGCAGGCCAAGACCACCGGGGCTGCGCTGGACTTGGTCAAGAAGGGCATGGACCTATCTTCGTCGTCTGGCGTAGCCCATGCGATTCCTGGCCTCGGCGCCGTGGTCGCCAGTATCGAGGCGGCGATTGAAATCGGCAAGGCGACGCAAATGTCGATCCGGGCGGCGCCGAGGGATCGCTTTATCGGCAAACCAAGGCCGAGGGCGAGGACGACGCCATGGTCAAGTCGATGGACAATCAATCGGGGCGGTCGGCCAACCGCGCTGTCAAGCAATCGGTGCATGCCACCGCCAAGACCGTGCAGGCGACCGGCGCCATTGTGGTGGCGGTCGGCGCCAAGGCGGCAGTCGCCGGGGTCGCGGTGCAGGCCGCCGGCAAGGGACTGGAATACGGCAACAAGGCGGTCTTCCAGTGCATCGATTGGAAGCAAGCCGCCAAGGCCGCCGAGACGTTGGAGCTGGCCCGGGCCGGCAGCCACAAGGCCATGCAGGAAATTTTCAAGGACCACCAGAAATACGCCACCATGTACATCTGCTGGAAAGCCCACAACGGCGACGCCCGAGCCCTCAAGTTCTGCCAAATCCGCGGCCTGGACCGGAAGGCCGTGCTCGACAGCGGCACCAGCTTGAAGTTGATCCGCCAGGAAATGCTCAAGGCGGTCGATCAGGCGGACCACATGAACACCTTCGGCGAGTCCGTGTCGTCGGCCTGGGACACCATTTGCAAGGGCGGCAAGCTGATAGCGAGGGCAGTCGATTTCGTGAGCGGCGGCACCGCGGGTATGGCTGTGGACGCCATCAAGAAGGGAGCCACCGCGCTCAAGAACAAGATCAGCCCGCCGGAGCCGCCGCCGGTGATCGAGGCGCCGGGCAATCGGCCGACGCCGGAACATTTCATGCAGGTGATGCTCCGGGTCGATACGCTGCTGGCCAAGGTGAAAGACAACGAAGACATCACCGACAAGGACGTGACCGACCGCGATTTCTATCTGAAGCAGGTGACGGTCTGGCAGGGAGAACTGGTGGGCGACGATTGGCCGGAGCCGCAGCTACGGAACCAGGGCGGTAAGACGGCTGGAGCACGCATTAAGGAACTCAAGCAAGCGTTGCTGACAACGCCTGCTCAAGCTACCGCCGTGCGTTAGCCTTAGGCTCGTTGAACTTTGCCATGATCGTCGCAGTGATCGCCATGGGGATGGTGCAGATGACCGTTCACAAGGTAATCAACATGGTCGCCGTGCGGAACGGCGGCGTGCCCACAGTTGGGTCCGTGTTTGTGTCCATTCTCATGACCGCCACAAGCATGCTTGGGCGTGCAGGTGGAGGGGTTGGTCGAACTGACCGCCAGGGTATGCTCTTCGACCTTCACTCCCTCGACGTGGTGCAGGTGGCCGTCGTGCAGGTAATCCACGTGGCCCTCGTGGAGAAGCCCCGTGTGCCCGCAGTCTGGGCCGTGCTTGTGGGTGTGGTTTTCGTGCGGAGTTCCCATGGCAAACCTCTCCTTCTTAGAAAGCTAGCGACAGTGCCGCGGCCGATTCCACGGCATGAGCCAGCGCACTAAAGATCATATCCCCAACCTGCCGATCAGCCAAGGTGTTACACGTCCTGGCTGACTGCGGGCGTCAATGCTCGGCACTGGGCGTTAACAACGTGACCTTCCACATCGCATCATTGGAGATCGCGAACAGGTGATGATGCGGGCTCAACTCGAGCGTCATGCCGGGCCTGATAACGAACGTCGCCTCCAGACCGTTGGCGGTATTGGCGGTGGTAATGTTGATCCGGTCTTCGCCCGAGCCTACCCACTTGAAATACAGCAACGTTTCCTTGCTGAAATCAATCTGTCCGTTGATCACCGCGGCGGCATCCGCGTCACCAATGGCCTGATACAGTTCGTCGGCGTTGGTGATGACTCTCGGCATCTCGACGGACTCCTGGCTGACGTCGCCAAGGTCGAAACTCCTGAGATCGATGGCCCGCGCACCACCAGTCTGGGCAGCCCATGCAACTGAGACGGTCAACGCCACCATCAATCCCGCAAGTATTGTTCGTGTACGCATGGCTTGTTCCTTTCCCGAAAAGTGCAACGTCAAGGTTTAGCGGCTCTCAGTATCAGGAGAAGCAAACGCCATGCCACCTTGGTGACAATGTGTTGATCGTGTCGCCAAGGGCTGTAGGCGCAGGGAAATAACTTCCGTAGAATTGCACATTCCAACCAGGATCGAGCCCTATAGATGGCAAACTGGGCTGCAATGACCAAAAAACTGTGCCCAAACCGCACATCGCCAGCTTGGAGAGCGAGCGGAATCGCATGGCACCGCGTCGATCCGGCGCTCAGCCGCCAACTGTCACCGTTGTCAATCACGCAGGAGGTACCATGTTCAATCGCTGCATCCCTCTCACGCTGGGTCTGGCGCTTTGTTGTGCTCTCCCTGGATGGACGCCGGCTGCCAATCACCAACTGTCGCTAACCACCGAAACCGACAAGCAGCTGGACGGCCAGCCCCACGCGGACGATTACCTTGTCGATCCCACGGGAGCCGGTGGCGCTGCCAAAACCGTACAAGCCGCGATCAATGCCGCGTCGGCGGGAACGGCACAGAAACGCACCCGTATTTTGCTCAAACCCGGCACCTATACCGAGCAGCTCAAGGTGCCCAAGGACAAGCGTTTTATCAGCTTGATCGGCCTGGGCGCCCGGCCGGAGGATGTCGTTTTGACGTTCAACCTCAGCGCCAAATCGACCACGCCGGGCGGAGCGGCGGTGGGCACCGGCGGCAGCAGCAGTACGATCATCAGCGCCAGCGATTTCGTGGCCGAGAACCTGACGTTTGCCAACTCCACGCCGCCCAAGGTTGCCCAGGCCGTCGCCATTCGTCCCCAGGCCGACCGGTTGGCGTTCAAGAATTGCAGATTCATCGGCTTTCAGGATACGCTTTACCCGTGCGTCGGCCGGCAATACTTTAAGGATTGCTTTATTACCGGAACCGTTGATTTCATCTTTGGCGATGCGACGGCCGTCTTCGACCATTGCACCATCAACAGCAGCGACCGCGGTTACCTCACGGCAGCCAGCACGGGCGAGACCAACAAATACGGGTTTGTTTTTCTCGATTGCACGTTGACCGCATCGGACGCCGCCGCCAAGCAGCCGGGCGGCGTTTATCTGGGTCGCCCGTGGCGGCCTTTTGGCGCGGTGACGTTTGTGCGCTGCAAGATGGGGCCGCACATTTACGCTGCCGGATGGGACAACTGGCGCAATGCCGCGAATGAGGCGACGGCGCGGTTCGCTGAATTTGGCAGCTCCGATCTTGACGGCAAGGTTCTCGATGTGTCCAAACGTGTGCACTGGTCGCGGCAGCTCAGCGGCGAGCAAGTAAAGGAAATAACCGTTGAAAACGTGTTGGGTGGGGCGGACAAGTGGAACCCGCTGGCGGGGTTTACCCAGGTGAAGGAGCATGAAAACCGCGAAACAAATCAATCCCAACGTACCAAGCCCGCACCCGCACATACCGCCAAATAAGCCAGCGTTTGTTTGCTCGCGCCCGGCGGTGTCCAAATCTCCTTGCTTCATCTGGCGCAGATCGTTGCGGGCCATAATCCAAGCGAACGCGCCCAACCCTAATGCGACCAACGGCAATACAGGGACGCACAGGCCCACGGCACCGACTATCAAACTGGCATTGCCTAGCGCATAAATCAAGCGACCCCGGTGCGGAATGAGATCACGACGCATTGGTGTGTTGAGGTCATAAACAACCTCGTTGTAATCATCATCGCTATCTGCTTCCTCGGCACCATGCATGTCAAATACGCGAGTCGCGTCCTCCCTTTTCTTTGCGCATGGTCTCATTTACATAAACACCCTTTCAGGAGGCAGGCGGAAAAACACCGTCAGCGATAAGTTCTGCCCGCAACTCGACTCGATCTCGGGCGTTCAACGCCAACACAGCAACTGTGGCGCGGCCACATTGCGTTCGGCCAACGATAATTGGACCCTCAAAGCGGAAATGGCGGCGCCAGCGTTGGCGGCGTGGATTGAAAAGAGACACCACCTTTCCAGTGTCCGGGTCAATGCCTGAGAGGTTGGGCCCTTTGTGCTCGTTGTCGTGATGGCACGCCAAAGCGAGGTTATCTTGATCGTCAGGGCCACCATGCTGCTTCGCAATTACATGCTCGACGTGGAGGCGATAGAATGGCTCGTCGTCCTGATGGATCAGGTAATATTCGCAACGGCAGTGAGCCCGGATCCAAACAAATTCGCGTGTCGTAGCGTCCATCAAGAAGGATCTGAAGCTTTCAAAAGCCTTCGGGCCTTGACCTGAATGATTGCCAAGTAGTTTGCGAAACGCACGCTGGTCTCGTACTCCTCCCGCTCCTCGGCAGTGAGTTGTCCCTCGTTGCACTTTTTAGCCAACTCGTCCATTCGAGATTGCAGTTCTGGATCGGCGCGCAACCGTATCAACGCTCTGGCCACCTCCGGCGTGAGCGTCCGGACAACAGGGTCCACGAGACGGTCAAGAGTGGTACTGCAGCGCTTCATACTGTTAACCTACCAACTAGGGCGTTCTCAGGCCAGAATCGCGCTGCCCTACGAAGGAAACAAGAATTATCGCTCCTGTCGTTTAGCCAAGCGCTCTAGCGTTTCCCGAGCCTCCTGCGTCAAACGCGTCTCCCTCGGACCGTCCGCCAATGTCTTCAGCACAGCTCTCGCCTCCGCAGTGCCGATTGCTCGCATTGAATTCTCCCCCTAGAATACGCCCATGTCCGACCAACTATCAGAGCACGGCCTGCCTCCGCCGCCAAAAAGGCCGCCCGCCGCCTCGCCCGCACAACCCGAATACTGGTGGCCGTGGGTCATGTGTTTGCTCGGCGTCGATTATTTCAGCACACTGGCTTACCAGCCGTCGATCACCTTTAGCGTCGCCGGCCGGCTGGGCCCGTTGGCCACGGTCGTGGTGGTGATCGTGACCTTGTTCGGCGCGTTGCCCGTTTACTTTTACATCGCCGGCAAGTCGGCCGACGGGCAAGGGTCGATCGCGCTTTTGGAGAGATTTGTCCGCGGCTGGCTGGGCAAGACGCTCATCCTGTTTCTGCTGGGCTTCGCGGCCACCGACTTTATCATGATCAAATCGCTGTCGCTGGCCGACGCGGCGCAGCACGTCACCCACAACAGCTATGTCGAGAATGAAAAGACGCTCCAAACCGTAGCCGGCCAGCTTAATAGCTGGAGCCGGGACACCCTGGGAGACCGGGTGGCGGCGTTTTTCACGGAGCAGATTGTCGTCACCATCTTGCTGGGCGCCGTCGGCTTTCTGTTTTGGTGGGTGCTGCGCAAGGGCTTCAACCGCAATGTGCTATTCTGGGCCGTCCCGGTGGTTTTGCTGTACCTCGTGCTCAACGGCATCGTCATCGGCGCGGGTCTGCAATGCCTGTGGGAACAACCCGAGCGCATCGAACATTGGTGGCAGCAGATCGAGCAAGGCGATTGGGCCGTGCGAAAGCCGTTCTGGGCCGGGCCGAACTGGGTCAGCGTGGCGATCCTGTGCCTGGTGCTGTTGCCGCAATTGTCGCTGGGTCTGTCGGGCTTCGAAATGAGCATGATCCTGATGCCCCAAGTTCGCGGCCGTGGCGGCGATGATGTCAACCGCCCGCGTGGGCGAATCCACAATACCCGCAAGGTGCTTTTTGTGGCGGCACTCATCATGGCGACTTACCTGATGGGGTCCGTGCTGGTGACGAGCGTGCTGGTTCCGGAAGCGGAGTTTGGCAAATTGGGCGGGGCGAATAATCGGGCGCTGGCGTATTTGGCAAATGGAGGTGAGATTCTAAGTGCAGACGGCACACGGAGTGTGCCTACTACTTTGCATCCGATGTTTGGGGTCTTGTTCGGGTCGATATACGACGTGACGACGGTGCTGCTGCTGACACTGGCGGGCACCAGCGTGATGACCGCTCTCTCGGCGCTGCTGCCGCAATTCTTGCTGCGTTTCGGCATGGAGCTGAAATGGTCTGCACGCTGGGGAATACTGCTCATGCTCTTCGGCCTGGTGAACCTGCTGGTGACGCTGTACTTCCGGGCCGACGTAGCCGATCAGCGCGGCGCTTATGCCACGGGCGTGCTGGTGGTCATGTCGAGCGCCTGCGTGGTCACCGTGCTCTCACGCCAGCATGACCTGCGCACGAAAGGCTCGCGCTGGAGCCCGTGGTATTTCAAGCTGGTGGCCGGCGCCTTCGTTTTGACGACCTTGGCCGTCATCGTCACCGCGCCGACGGGGCTGCTCATCGCCTTTGGCTTCATCGTGGCGATCCTGGCCATGTCGGTTCTGGTCCGGGCGCTGCGTAGCGATGAGCTGCGCACCACGGGGTTTGACTTCGTCTCGGTGCAGGCCAAGTTCCTCTGGGATTCCCTCAGGACGATGGATTTCCCCGTGCTGATTCCGCATCGGCCGGGGTGGAAGGGCCGCGAGGACAAGGAGGCGTGCATCCGCCGCGATCACAATCTCGATCCGAATGTGGAGATCGTGTTCCTGGAGATCGAGGTTGACGATCCGAGCAATTTTTATCAGCGGCTGATGATCGACGTGGTTCAGGAGGACAAACGGTACATCATCAAGGTCACGCGCTGCGTTTCGATCGCCCATGCCATCGCGGCGATTGCCCTGGAGATGTCGCAGGAGAGCAAGCCGCCCGGGCTGCACTTCGGCTGGACGACCATGAATCTGCTGGCCTCCAGCTGGAGCTACCTGGCGTTCGGCGAGGGAAACATCCCGTCGAAAGTGCGCGAGCTGATTCAGCATTTGCAGCCGAATGTGGAGAAGAGGCCAAGGGTGATAGTCGGCTAATCCTCTATCGAATCCGGTTCCGCCACCGCGCGCAGATAACGCGCCAGCAGCATCTGCACCGCCAGGACACGTTGCCAATCGGCAAAGGTGAGGTTGACTTGCGAGCCGTCGTCGCGGGCCTGGACGTTATCGGTGGCGCAGGTCAGGCCGCGGTGAAGGAAATCGAGAATTTCAGCGAGCCTCGCCGCCTGCGACGGTGTCATCTTTTGGGGCAAGGCCGGCAGGGCGCGGGTGCCGATGAAGAATGCCTCGCTGGTCGCCGTGGTTTTGCCTTCGAGGTTAAGGTCGAATTCGAGGTCGTTGTCGCCGCCGGAGTTCATCGTATTGGCCTGGATCGTGGCTCCGCCGTCGACGGCGTCGGCGATGGCGCCCGTGGCCGGCTTGTTGAAGCCCGGCATGGTGAGCATGCGGGCGGCGATTTCCTCGTTGGAGCCGAACAACAGCAGCGATCGGCCCACGGAAACGCGGTCGCCGTGACGGAGCCGGCGGATTTGCACGACGATGCCGTTGACGCGGGTGCCGTTGGTGCTTTCCAGGTCGGTGAGGATGATGTCGTCGCCGTCTTGCTGGATCTTGGCGTGGAAACGGCTGACGCGCTCGTCGTTGAGCCGCAGCACGTTGCCCTCCTCGCGACCGACAGTGACCGGCGTCGCCAATTCGCGGTAGACGCGCCCTTTATCGATTCCTTCCAGGCATTGAAAGGTGACCTTCGCCATTCGAACTCCAAAGACGAACCTTAAGGGCCTATGCGTGTATCACCGCAAACTTCCGAAGACTTGAAGACTTCAGCAGTTTACCGGATTGGCGCTAAGGTGCCAAGCCGCGCAAGGCTCCTTCCTAGATTGTGGACTGCCACAGCGTCCGTGTCAATTGTTCAGTTGCGGGTCGGCAGCCTGGCAGGTGGCGGAACCAGGTGATTTGCCGTTTGGCGAACTGGCGCGTGCGTGTCTGCACCAGGAGGATGGTTTGGGCCAAATCGGCCTTTCCCTCGAGATGGACGGCAATTTCCTTGTAGCCCAGGGCCTGGCTAGCTTCGCGGCCAAGCGGTTTCGGCAGGGAGCGGGCTTCATCGACGAGGCCAGCCTGGAACATCGCCTCGACACGGGAATTGATGCGGCGATAAAGTTCCTCGCGCGGGACATCGAGCCAAAGGATTCGAGACGGCCCAGTCCTCGACACGCCAGGGCTGGCCGGCCACTGGGTTTGCAAGGCGCTGAGCGGCTCACCGGTGAGTTCCCAGACCTCAAGTGCTCTGATGATGCGGCGCACGTCATTGGGGTGCAGACGCGCTGCCTGCGGCGGGATCGACGGCGGCCAGGCGTTGGTGCAGGGATGCAGCTCCGGCCTGCTGGGCTTCCTCGGCCAGGCGTTGCCTAATATCCGCATCGGCGGGAGGGCCGTCGAATAAGCCGTAAACCAGGGCCTTCAAATACAATGGAGTGCCGCCGACGAACAGGACCCGTTTGCCGCGGCCCTCGATCTCGCGGCAGCACTGCTCGGCACGCCTGAGCCACCAAGCCACGCTGGCCGATTCCCGCGGATCGAGCTCGTCCACCAGATGATGACGGACGCGGGCGCGGTCAGCTGCTGTCGGTTTGGCGGTGCCGATGTCCATGCCGCGGTAAAGGGCCATGGAATCCATCGACACGATCTCGGCCCCGAGTGTTTCCGCCATTTCGATGCCCAGGCGAGTTTTGCCGGAGCCGGTGGGGCCGGTGAGGACCAGAGCACGTTGGAAAATTTCGGCAGGCATGGCATCAGACGTTGAACACAGTATTCTTAACAAGCACAGGCTGGAAGCCTGTGCTACAGGTAGTAGCACAGGCTTCCAGCCTGTGCTTGTTATCGTAGACGGTCTGTAGCACAGGCTTCCAGCCTGTGCTTGTTATCGTAGACATAAGATTTACGGTTTAGCAATTGAAAGGACCTGCAAACCATGACGCAGCGCCGTCGCTTTTACCTTACCACGGCCATCGACTATCCCAACAGCCGGCCGCACATCGGCACTGCGTTCGAGAAGCTCGGCGCCGACGTGCAGGCCCGCTACCGGCGCATGCACGGCTACGACGTCCTCTTCCTCATGGGCAACGACGAGAACACCGTCAAGGTCTCCAAACGCGCGGCCGAGCTGGGCGTCGACGTCAAGGCCTACTGTGACGACATGGCCCGGCAGTTCCAGGAAGTGTGGCGGGCCCTGGACATCAGCTTCGACGAATTCGTGCAAACCAGCGAGGAGCGGCACCACCGCTGCGCCCGCAAATTCATCCAGAAGGTGCACGAAAACGGCTTTATCAACAAGGGCCAGTACGAGGGCTGGTACTGCGAGGGCTGCGAGTCGTTCAAGACCGAGACCGACATCAAGGACGCCGGCGGCGTTTGCCCCGACCACAAGGTCCCGCCGGTCCGGCGCGTTGAGACCTGCTATTTCTTCGCGCTGTCGAAGTTTCAGGATCGCCTGCTTCAGTATTACGAGGAGCACCCCGATTTCATCCAGCCGGCGTCGCGCCGCAATGAGATTGTCAACTATGTCAAAACCGGCTTGCAGGACATCAACATCAGCCGCGGCGGGCAAACCTGGGGCATTCCGGTGCCCTTTGACGAGTCGTTCACCATCTGGGTGTGGTTCGACGCGCTTTTGACGTATTTCACGGGCATCGGCTACGGTACGGACGACGCCAAATGGGCTCAGTGGTGGCCTGCCGACATTCATTTCATCGGCAAGGACATCACCCGCTTCCACTGCGCCCAGTGGCCGGCCATGTTGATGGCAGCAGGCATTGAGCCGCCGCGGATGGTGTTTGGCCACGGCTTCGTCTATCGCAAAACCGACGAGAGCGGCGGCCGTGAGAAATTCAGCAAGACGCTGGGCAACGTCGTCGAGCCGATGGAGATCATCACCAAGTTCAGCGCCGATGCGTTTCGCTATTACTTCATGCGTGAATGCCCGTTTCCGGGCGACGGCGAATTCAGCTGGCAGCGTTTCGGCGATCTGTACAACGCCGACTTGGCGAACAACCTCGGCAACCTCTACAGCCGGGTGGTGACGCTCGTCAGCAAGAACTATGAGGGAAAGCTGGAGGGAACCGCTGGAGTTGTGCCGGGTTTGGTCGGCGACGCGGGTGTGCTCCAGCAGCAAGTGGCGGAAGTGCAGGCTCATGTGGAAGCTTGCCGCTACAACCAGGCCCTGGAAGCGATTTGGCGGCAAGTGCTCGACCCGGCCAACCGTTATGCCGACCGCATGGAGCCGTGGAAACTGGTCAAAACCGACAAACAGGCGGCCAAGGATGTGCTGTATGCGCTGGTGGAGCCGTTGCGGCAGGTGTCGATCCTGCTGAAGCCGTTCTTGCCGCGCTCGGCGGAGTGCATTTACCGCAGCTTCAACTTCAAGCAGCCGTGGGAGACGGTGCAGTATGAGGATGTGTGCCGGTATCCAGGCCAGGATGAGGATTTGCGGGTCCTGGCGGCGCTGGAGGATGGCAAGGTGAAGCCACTGTTTCCGAGAATCAGCTAGGTGGAGGTAGGTGGCCCAATGGGACTTATAGGTCTTATGAGACTTATAGGTCCCATTGGGCTTTGGGGCATTTTTTACCAGCTCTGGTCGTCATACCACAGCAGCGTCTGCGTCGGGCCAATGGGGTCCAGCATTTGCAGCTGAGGCTTCAAAGGCGGCTCTTGCGATTCGAAGTCGCCCCGGGTCCGTTGCGACCGGGCCGATCGCAAAATCTCGATGTCGATCATGAGCTGCAGCGCCTGCCGGCCGTAGGCGCACGCCGGGCAGACGATGTGCGAGTTTTGATAGCAGCGATAGGCATTGTCCAGGTCGCCGGAGCGTTCATAGTGCTCGCCAAGCTCCAGCATCTTGAACGATTCCTGAACGCGGGCCGGCGCCATGAGATCGACGGGGGCGGTGGCTTGCGGCGGCGGCTCCGAGGCTTCGATGCCGCCGAGCAGCCGTGGTTTGGGATTGCGGGCGACCGCTGGCACGCCGGTGCGGGCGAGTTGGCGCTGGCTAGTTTGGCATACTCCGAGTCCGGGCAGACGCGGATGGCTTCCTCGTAGCAATTGCGGGCCATCGCCGTGTCGCCCTTAAACTCGCACTCCTGGGCGATTTCGCAGAATCGCTTGGCGGCGTGGGCTTTGAAGGCCTCGGCGTCGAGGGGCTGTTCTGAACCTATGACGTAAAACCCCGGCGGCAGCCCGATGGTATTCGTGCCGGCATCGTAGGTCAAAACCTCTTGTGAGTTAGCCGGTGCCATGACGCGGCCAATCTCCACCCATTTGGTGTCGCCGTCGCTACGAGGAGCAATTCCGCCGTCGGTGCGCTCAACAGCAGGTTGGCCGGCCACTTGATATGGATTGGCGAAAATGCCGCCAAGGGAGTCCACAAATCGGTCTTGAACCGTACCCCATGCATCGAGAACACCAGGCATCCATGCCGCAAAGACGGGGCCGAAGTTCTCGTCAAACCAATCGGACAGGTTGTCGGACCAGGTTTTCGGCGCCGGTTGCTGGGCTTCCTTGCCGTCGACGCTAGGAGCGGTCTGCACGGATGCAAACCACCCCTGCAAGGTACTGTGGTCCATGCCGGCTGGGCACTGCGGCACATACGTCTCCTTGGTGTTAAGCGGCAAATCAGGCGGCTTGCTTTGAGCGTTGGCGGTGGTGCAATCGGCCGAGATCAGCAAGGCCGACGCGAAAAACGCGCTGGATATGCACTTGAGCATGGGGGTGTCCTCCGTTCCTGAGACAAAAATAAAGTTCGGTCCCATCGGCCTTCCATTTTTTGGCCTGAAAGGCCCGAACAAATCAGCCCTGGGCAACGCCCAGGGTGCGGGCCAGATCACAGGTCTGGTCGCCCTGAAAGGGCATAACAAATTGGCTTACAAAACAGGCCCAAACCTGTTGATTGGGCATTTTTGTTCGGCCGGCATCGCTGGTTGGCGAGCCAGTCCAGGCCTGCTCCATAGCACAATCCGTTTGTCATGAAAAGCAGAAGTGCCTGGCAACGGCGGGGGGGACGTTCAAGAAGACCCATTGCTCGCGGACCTGATAAGCGCGAATGCGGCGATCGAGGAATTTGCTCAAGACGCGCAAGTGGCGTTGCCCTTTTTTCGGCACCACCACCCTTTTCAGATCGCGAATGGCCAGGTACTCGAAATAAGACAGGATGCCGGCGGGTTTCAGGAGCCGCTGGTAAGCCTGGAAGATTTCGCGGACCAGTGCGAGCGGGAAATTGTTGAGCGGCAGGCCGGATACCATGTAATCGTAGACTCCTTCGCCCTGGACCTCCTGCAGCGGCGCATGAATCAGCGTCGTTTGCGGCCTGCGCGATTGCCAGAGAGGCTCGGTGTCGAAGCGGTGGCGCAGGACCTCGACGAAATGGGCGTTGATCTCGACGATATCCAGATGGTCGCCCACACGCATTCTGGCGAAGGATTTCCTCGGTCACAGGGCCCGTGCCGGGGCCGACTTCGAGTACGCGTGCGGGGCCAAGGCGACGGCGAAACGAGGAGACCAACGCCCGCCCTAGACCGCGGCTGCTGGGCAGGATCGAGCCGGTATTTCGATACGCCCGGCGCGATTCCTGGTAGAATTCACGGCATTCGGCCCAATAACGCATTCCTTTGCCCCCTCATTCAGGAGTTTTGGCGATGCAACGCACCCACTTGACTCGGATGGCCGTGGCGGCGGCGCTGCTGACGGCAGGCTTGCTGGCGTTTTGGACTCCGGCACAGGCCGGCCTCAAGCTGTACAAGGCCAAGGAGTCTGAAACCGCTTACCTCTCGGGCGGCCAAAAAATCAAAGTCTGGAAATTCACGCCAATCGTGGCCGAGGGCGAGGCTCAAGTGCCGTTGCCGGGGATCCTTGTGCTTCCAGGCCTCGACGGCATCGACCTGCTCGAGAAGGACAAGGCGATCCAGATGCTCTACAAGACCGTGGCCGGGAAAATCGCCGACAAGGGCTATGTCGTTTACGTGATTCATTATTTCCAGCGCACGCCTTTGTCGGAAAAGGATGCCGCGGACGTCAAGAAGCAGTTTCTCGACATGGTGCCGCGGATGAAAACCAAACCATTCGACCCCAGGCTACAGAAACTTTATGAAGAATGGCTGGGCGCGGTCGAGGACGGCATCGGATTCATGCGGAAAGACCCCAAGGAAGTGATCGGCGACAAGATCGGGGTGCTCGGGCTTTCGTTAGGCGGCTTCCTGGGAACGACGTTGGTGGTGGAGCGGCCTGGCGTGGAGATCGCCGCACTTGTCAATGTTTTTGGGGGTTTGCCGCCGCAGCTTTATGAGAAGGCGCAAAAGGCCAAGAATTTGCCGCCGCTGTTGGTCATGGGCGGCGAGGAAGATGAGATCGTGCCGGTGAGTTTTCAGCGCGAGCTGTATGGGCTGTGGTGCAACACCGAGCAGTGCCGCGAGGCGCACTTTTATGGGAATTTGGGCCATGCGTTCTTCGACAAACAGCGCGGGGCCATTGATATGGACGTGGCGCTCAATGAGGCGCTGCCCACGGCGATCCGGTTTTTGAAAAGGCATGTGGCGGTGGCGAAGAAATAAGGGCCAGCCAGCAAAATAGGTCTTATAGGTCCCATAAGACCTATAAGGCCCCTACTTGAATAAGCCCTCCGGCACGGGATACTCCGCCCCTTCGGGTGGCGGCATGCCCAGCGCCTTGGCCGCGATGGCCGCGGTTGCCAGCGGCGTCACTCGTTCCTCGTGAATGCCTGGCCGGATGCCGGTGCCAAACACCACCAACGGCACATGCGTGTCGTAAGGATGCGGCGTGCCGTGCGTGGTGCGGTAGGCGTCATTGCGGCTGTCGGTGATTGGCCCTGAAATCAAATAATAGGGCTTCAAAACGATCGCCACGTCGCCGCTGCGCTCGCGGAAATAAGACAGCGCACTGATTGCCCAATTTTGTCGTCGCCGAACGATCCCCGCTCCAAACGGCTCCGGCCGTAAGCCGCCTGAATGCCGGGCTGCTGCGGGAGCCAATTGACCACGGCATCCTCGGCCTGGGTGGCGGAGACCCCGGCCTCCTTCAGCGTGGCGTGATTGAAATAGATCCAGCCGGAGCTGGATTTCTCGATCCAGGGCAGCAGTTTTTGCTTCGGTGCGAACTTCTGCTGGAGCATTTCCGCGGCCCGGTTGGTGAACAGGTTGGGCGGCACCCGGCCAGCATCCTTGCCCTGGGACGTCGCCAACTCGGGCACGGGGCAGACACCGTGGTCAGCCGTCAGCACCATGACGTACTTGCCCGCACCGACCTTGGCGTCAAGATAGTTGAGCAATTCCTTGATGATGATGTCCGAGCGCAGCGTGATGTCGAGCACTTCCTGCGAGTCGGGCCCCCAACAATGGCCGACCAGATCGTTGCTGGAGAAGCTGAGGCAGAGCACGTCGCAGGCGTCGCGTTGGCCGAGTTTCTCGGCGTCGATGGCTTGCTTGGCAAGCTCCAGCAGGACATCGCTCGCGGCGGGCGACAAGGTAAAGGCCTCGTAGTATTTTTCGCCGGGTGTCGTCAGGCCGCCAGTCATGGGATGGGGAAAAGTACGGCCCTGCTTGTAGCCGGTCCCCTCGAAGGCCAGGTTGTCCGGGCCGCTGAACTTTTCGTAATCGAGGTCGGGCTTGAATCTTGTCCAATCCTTGTTGAAGTAGCCGTCGGCCGGGCGCTGCTTGTTGAAGGCGGCAACCCACGGGTGCGGTTCATCGCGGTAAAACGTCGAGGTCTCGAATAGGCCGCGGAGCGTGTTGAACCAATAGACGGCGGTAGCCCGCATCGCCGCCATCAGGATGGCCGCGCGGTCCTTGATCGACAGCGACACGACTTTGGCCTTGTCCGCACCCTTGCCCATTTTGTCCAGGCCGTCGCTGAATGTGGGCTGCAATCGGAGCAGGGGCGCGGCACCATACTCCTTTTTCTGACCTGCCGGGGGCGGTGGCACGGGGAAGTAGCGGTCGGCCTTGACGGCGCCCACTTCGGTGCGGGCGCTGGGGTCATACCAATCATTGGCGATAATGCCGTGCTTGTACGGTGCGCAGCCGGTCGCGATGGAGGTGTGGCCGGGGGCGGTGAGCGTGAAGGCGTAGGGATAGTGGCAATTCTGAAACCAGGCCCCGTCACGTTGTAGCCGGCCGAAGCCGTCCTTGTCGAACAGCTTTTGCCACTTGACCAGGTAGTCGCCGCGCATTTGGTCGAAGACGACAAGGACGACGAGCTTGGGTTGGTCGGCGGCGGCAGGCTTTTGCGCGTTGATGTCGATGAGGGGCGGCAAGGCTATCAGGCAGGCGAAAGCGATTATGGCGGCGATGAGGAGTGGCCGGACGCGGGGATTGCGCATGGGGGTGTTCCGTGTGATGAGGGCTACCGGGGCATGGTATGTGCCTGGCGAGCGTTGCCAAGGCGTAGCGGGAAAAAGACTGTTGGATTTGGACGCTTCGTGTTAAACTGCTCAGGGGCAGAAACAAATCAACGCCTTTTTTGGGGAGGCTGTCCATGAGTATCGCCACGCAGACCGATTACCTGCCCACAGTGACGCCAGAAATCGTGGCGTTCGCAGCCGACCACAAGGTAGCAGCTTATCTCCAACCCATGTTGCAGATGACCAGTCAAGTTTTTCAAGGCCGCCCCATGACCGTGTCTTTGGACGAGGACCCAGACATCGCCGACGACCAGCACATAATCATCGACGTGGACGTTACCGGCCTGAGCGCCGAACAGATGTTTGAACGCCAGCAACACTGGTTGAAGCTGAGCTTTGAACACTGCCCTGCCACTGAAATTTGCGTGTTTCGACTGGGCATGATGGATCGAGCATGAACATTTTAGAGTTCTTATCACTCGCACAAATGCTGGTTGCCGATCGGTCCGAAGCAGCGTGGCGCTCCGCAGTTAGCAGGGCCTATTACGCAGCGTTCCACCGTGCCAGGGAACTGCTTGAAGACCTGAGTTTTGCTGTGCCCCGCGGCGAGCGTGCACATGGCTACCTGTGGCTCCGTCTTAGTAACTGCGGCGATCCACAACTCCAGACCGCTGGGACGGGCTTGAATAGCCTGCGACAGGACCGCAATAGAGCGGACTACGATTTACAGCGGCCGATGACACAAGCGAACGCCACTAGGTCAGTCAAAGCTGCCGAGTTCATCATTCAGCAGCTGGCGAAGGCGGCCACCGGACCGGATCGGACTTTGATAACGGACGCAATAAAGGTTTACGAACGTGACGTGTTGCAAGAAGTGACGTGGCATGCTTGAACATTTTCACGAGCTGCCCTATTTTGGCCAAATCCGTGTACAATAACGGCAACAAGTTGAGGGCTTTTCAATCGTGGCAACAGCGACCGACAGCATTACCAAAACACCAGGGGTTTGCGGCGGCACTGCCTGCATCCGCGGCACGCGCATAACCGTGTGGGGACTGGTCGAGTGGCGAACGCTAGGCCTTTCGGATGCGGCGATTCAAGAACGTGTCCAGGGGTTGAGCCAATCCGAATTGGAAGCTGCTTGGGAGTATGCCGCGGCCCACCCGAAAGAAATCGAGGAGGCGATACGCCGGAACGCGGAGGCGTGACATTCGATTTTGTTGTACGCAGATCGTTTCCTGATTGCTTTGGAGGAAAATACAATGAGGCATCTCTTAATTGTGGTTTTCATTGCTTTGCTGGCCGCTTTTCCTTTTGTGAGCGCTGAATCGCAAGAAAAGAGTCAAGGCTGGGGTTCCATCAAGGGCCGGCTAGTTTGGAACGCGAACGACATCCCCGTGGCGAAGCGCATCGTCAATCCCGCAATCTTCCCCGGGGTGGAAGTGTTCGATGACCAGCTCTTGGTCAACGCCAAGAACCGCGGCATTCGCCACGGCTTGGTTTGGTTGATGCCTCAAGGGATTGAGCCACTGAAGGTCCACCCGGACCTTCAAGCCATCAAAAGCAAGGAAGTACAGTTGGTGATCCGGAAATACCAGTACGACCCACCTGTGGTGGCTATTCGCGAAGGGCAAAATCTTCTTGTCAAGACTGACGACCCTTGGCCGTACAACTTCCGATGGACAGGCAACGACATAAATCCGGACGGCCAGGTCCTTTTGGGGCAAGGCCGAATGCACGTCATTGAGGGCTTGAGGCCGCAGAAACTTCCCATGCAAGTTGGATCGGATGGGTATCCTTGGATGTGTGGCGGCGTCGCTATCATCGGCCACCCTTACTTTGCCGTTACGGGCGAAGACGGGCAATTTGAAATCAAGCTTGCGCCTCCCGGCCGAGTCAGGGTTTTCGTTTGGCAACTTTCGCTGGGTTGGCTTGGTGGCAGTGCCGGCCGCAACGGGTACGAACACGTTATCCCCAGCAACGGAGCTCTGGATCTGGGCGATTTGAAAATGAAGCGGTGACCGATGACAATGCACTCGTCAGTTGGTCGGCAATGGAACAGTGTCGCCGTGGAATAACTTAACAAACAGCCTTCGTTGGTGATCGCCCTTTTGAACCCCTTCGAAAATCCTGTCTCGCAACAAGCGGTAGCGGAGCGGTCTTGTGCGCCAGCGAACACCTTCGTAGAATCCAGCTGTCTGACTCTGCAATACTTGGAGACCTCATCATGCAACGGACTTGCTTTTTCGTGCTCCTTCTCACCACCTTCGCCGTCACTCTTCTTCTAGGTTGCGGCCAGCAATCGCCAGCACCGCCTGCCAAAGTCGCAGCCGTCCCGGCGGCTATCCCCAACGCTGCCGATCCCGCTGCCATTAAGCCGCCTGACGCGCTGCCCGATCCAGCCAGGCCGGACATGCAACCCTCCGACGCCAATCAGCAGCAATACGACGCCGCCTTGCTGCAAGCCATTGGTTTTATCGCCGACAAGAGATTCGCCGAAGCCGTGACCGCGCTGGAGGCCGCCGCCGCGCTGCAGAAAACCGACCTGGTGCAGGTGGAAATCGGCAAGCTCCGTTGGCGCATCGAGCAGCAGCAGGCCGCGGACAAAGCCGTGCAGGACATCCAGGTCGTGCTCGACCAGGGCAATGTTGACGACGCAGGGACACTCGTCGCCAAAGCGCTAGCCGAATACGGCGCGACCGACTCAGCCAATGCACTTATCAAGCTGAAAATCCAAATCGACGCTCTCGCGGCAGGCCAGATCAACGACAACGCCGCCCGCATCAAGGCGTTTCGCGACCAGGGCCAGGCGGCGCTGCCCGACAATCCGCGGGCTGCGGCGTTGGCCTTCGAACAAGCGCTCCAGTTCCAGGAGGATGCCGCCCTGCGTCAGCGTTATGAAGAGATCCGCGTGAAGCTCGCCAGGTACGACGACAACCGACAAAAGGCCGCCGAGCTGCGCAAGGATCCCAACAACCTAGAAGACGCCATCGACCTTCTGAACGACGCCGCCAAAACCTGGGACACGCCGCAAATCAGGCAGGATCTCGACGACTATAACCTCGCCTTGCAGTATCGCCGCGACCGCATCAGCGTCGCCGATTTTGAAGTGCGCGGCGACGTGGGTATTCCGATGGCCGAACGGGTCCTTGCCGAGGAGCTGCTGCCCTATTTCAAGGGCCGCTATGACGTCGTTGAACGTGCCCAGTTGGCCAAGATCGTCGACGAGCTGAAACTGGCGGCCGAAGGCTTTGCTGGCAATAACAATGACCAGCGCGAGGTGGGCAAGCTCGTCAAGGTCCGCTATCTCGTGCTCGGCAGCGTCACTCGACTGGGGGGCATTGCCGTCAATGCCCGTCTCGTCGATGTCCGCACCGGTTTGGTTTTGCAAACAGCCAAGGTCAACGCCGCCTCGCCGGAAGAGGTGATGGCGAAGCTGCCGGAGCTGGCCAAGCTGCTTCTGATGACCGATGCCGAGCGGCTGGCTTTCGACCAGGATCAGGCCAAGCAGGCCCCCCCAGTCGATCAGGTCAAGATTGACAATCCGCTGCCGCCGCCGCCGGATGTCGCTCCGCCCGATCAGCCGCCGCCGCCGCAATTTGTCGACACCCTGCGGCTGCCGGATTTCGGGGGCGTTCAGATCGCCAGTTTTCAGCGTTTTCAGGCGCTGCCGGACGGCCAGCCGCCGCCGGTGATTATTTACGGTGGGGCGACAGAGGAATTGTGGAAGCGCAGGGCGCTGTACGTCAGTCTGTCGCTGGGTGATGATCTGTATCGCCGAGGCCGGCACCGCGATGCGCTGCGGTTTTTCGAGTTTGGCGCGGTCTTGGCTCCGGGGAGTTTTGAGCTGGACGTGCGCATTGCGCGGGCCAGGCCCTTTTTGCCGCCGCCGGTGATTGTGGTCGTCAATCCGCCCCCGCCTCCGCAACGCGTGGCCATTGTCGATTTCTTGGTGACCGGCGATCCCTTCCAGGTGCCACCCAGCCTGAGTTGGTGGACGCCTAACGATATGAGGCCCTATTTCTCGCCGCCTTACGAGGTGGTCGATCGCGGCGAGCTGTATTGGTGGATGGCCCGCATGGGCATGACGGTCAGGGATCTCATGGAAGATCCCTACGCTCGCCGTTGGCTCGGCCGTGCGCTGAACATTCGCTATTTCGTTTTTGGCGCCGTCACACAAACTGCCAGCTTCAATGTTGACACTTACATGGTCGACGCCGAGTATGGGTTTCTCGCCGGTCGTGGGTTCGTCCATGCACGAGACTCTTATGAACTGCGCTATCGGCTCGGCGAGCTGGCCCTTTCGACCCAGACGCCTCCTGGCTTGTTTCTGCAGCAACAGCAAAGCTACCGCGATTACGAGATCTTGATCGGCAAGGCCCAGTTGTCGATTGGCCGGGGCGATTTCACCATTGCCTTTGGCTTCCTGACTGATGCCCGGCGGCTACGGCCCGGCGGCATCGAGATCGACGTTTATCTGGAGCGTGGCAACACTCTTTCCAGACGGCGGGTTTTCGAGGACCAGCGCCGCAAGGATTTCGACCGTCAACAAGCGGTCGTCCTGGAAGTGAAGCGCCGCCGCGAGGTGCTGGGCCGCGAGACTGAGCAGCGCCGCCTGGCCGCATTGCAGGTTACGGCATCACTCAGCCCAGAGCAGCGGGCGGCCCGGGACAACAAACGGGTCGCCGATCAGCTTGCCGCGCACAATCAGCTGGTGATCCGGGCCCAGGTGGCGCTGCGGGCCGGCAACTTCACGTTGTCGATCCAAAACTACGAAAGCGCATTGGCACTGCACCAAAGCGATGATGTCTACCGTCAACTGGCCGAAGCGAAGGCCAAGCAGAACGCCGTCACCCAGCAACGGTTGGCCGAGGATGCTCGACTGCGCCAAACCAGGTTGGAGCGCGAAAGGGAAGATCAGCTTGCCAAGGTGCGGGTCCAGCTCGATGCAGACCATAAGCAGCGCCAGGTGCAGGAGACTGCACTGCTGAAAGTCCGCGAAGGGAAAGACGCTGCCGAGTACAACCGCCTGGTCGATCAAGGCCAAAAACAGATGGCCGCCGCCAAGTTCAATGCCGCCATTGTTGATTTGCAGGCGGCCCGTCAGCTCAAGAAAACCGATCAGGTCGAAACGCTTCTCAATCAGGCGTTGGCCGGCCAGGCTCGTGCCGACGCTGACGCCAAAGGCCCCGCCGCCCGCGCCGAGCTGGACCGCCGCCTCGCCGAGGCGGCGAAGCTGCGTGCCAAGGCCGCACAGCAAGCTACGGCCAACCAGGGACAATACGCCGCCCTGCTTAAAACCGCCCAGCAGGCGCAGGCCGGCAAGCAATATGATGTCGCCATCTTGAATTACAATGAGGCGGGAAAGATCTTCAAAACCGACGTTGTGTTGACCGGCCTCAAACAAGCGCAAATTGCCCGCGACCAGGGCAAGGCCGAGGCTGCCGCCGCCCAGGAAAAACTGCAGGCGGAGCAGGCCAAGCAGGCCAATTTCCAAAAACTGATGGGTGAAGGCCAGACCGCGATGCAGGGCAAGGACTTTACCAAGGCGGTGGATAGGTATGGTGCGGCTCACAAATTGCTGCCCGATAACGTCGAAGCCATGACTGCACTCAGCAAGGCGGAGCAAGCGAGAGATCGTGCCGCTGCCGACGCCCGGGTGAAAACTCCAGTGGCGGGGCCGGATGATACCAAAATCGCCAACGCGACCAAGGTGCAACAGCTGCTGCTGACCGCCGACAAGGCGATCAAGGCTAAAGACTTCGCCGCCGCCAACAAAGCCATCAACGATGCCAAGGCGTTGTCGCCGGCCGACGCAGGCATTCAAACGGCTTTGCAAAACCTCGACCGAGCTCAGCGCGACGCCGGCGCCGAAGCCGATAAATTGCGAAAGAAATCCGCTTACGACCAGGCGATCCAGCAAGGCCAGGCCGCGCTGACCGCCAAGAAGTTTGACGACGCCATCAAGGCGTTCCAGCTAGCCAGCACCCAGATTCCCGGCGACCCGATCGCCGCCAATTATCTCAAACAAGCGGAGAAGGCCCGCACCGACTCCCTGGGCGCGGCGGCGACGACCGCCAAGGTGCAGCAGTTATTGCAGACCGCGAACAAGGAGATCCTGGCCAAGGATTTCGCCGGCGCCGCCAAAACCATCAACGACGCCAAGGCCCTTGCGCCGGCCGATCCAGGTATTCAAACCGCCCTGCAAAACCTGGAGCGCGCCCAACGCGACGCCATAGCCGCGCAAAAACAGGCAGACTTCAGCCGCCTGATGAATGAAGGCAACGCCGCGCTGGCAGCCAAGAAGTATCCTGACGCGGTCAAGAGCTTCACCGATGCCACGAAGCTGATGCCCGCCGACGCCTCGGCCGCGAAGGCACTGCAAAACGCGAACCAGTTATGGGCGGCCAGCAAAGGCCCGCCACCGCCCACCGCGGCCCAGCAGGCGGAGTTCAACAAGCAGATGCAGGCCGGCGCCGCCTTCGACAAGCAGAAAAAATGGGACGACGCCAGGAAGGCTTACGACGCGGCCCTCAAGCAAATCCCCAAGGATGCCAAGGCTACGGGGGCGGTGAACAAAGCGAGCTACCACATCTCGATGGACAACGGCAACCGCTTCCTGACGGCTCGCCAGTTCCCGAATGCAGTGCGCGAATTCGAGGCGGCTTTGAAACTCTTCCCTAATGACCCTGATGCGACGGCGGGTTTGAAGAAAGCGAAGGATGCGAAGTAAAAGAGGCAACCAAACTTCCCAGCCTGAAGGCGGCACGGTATAATCCAGCACATGGCTACACCAACGCTTACTGCTGCAGGATCCGTTTCCACGCTGGCGGACTACATTGTGAAGACCCCCGGCGTCTGCAGCGGACAGCCTCGCATTGCTGGGACGCGCATCAAGGTCAAGCACGTCTACACCTGGGTCGAGCGCATGGGGATGACTCCGGCACAGGTGGTGGCCGAATACCCTCACCTCTCCATGGCCCAGGTCCACGCTGCCCTTGCGTATTATTGGTCGCATCGCGACGAGATTGATCAGGACATCGAAAAAGAGGAAAAGCTAGTAGCCGAACTTAGAGCCAAGGCATGTGTGGACGTTTCACCCTAACCGCGACCCCTCAGCTTCTGAATCAGCTTTTCCCGCTTTTCGACGGCTTCGATGTCCAGCCGCAATATAACGTCGCGCCCAGTCAAAACGTGTTGGCCGTGCGGCTCAGGCCAGGCACCGACCAACCTGAAGCGGTGCGGCTGCGCTGGGGCCTGATTCCCAGTTGGGCCGACGACATCAAGATCGGTTACAAGCTCATCAACGCCCGGCTCGAAACAGCCCGGGAAAAACCGTCCTTCCGCTCGGCGTTCAAACACCGCCATTGCCTGGTGCTGGCCGACGGGTTCTACGAATGGAAGAAGGCAGGCAAGGCCAAGCAGCCGTATCTCATTCGGATGCGTGACGGTCAACCCTTTGGTTTCGCTGGCCTGTGGGAGACATGGCAGCACAATGGGCAAACGATTGAATCCTGCACTATCTTGACAACCGACGCCAACGACACCCTGCGGCCGATTCACGATCGCATGCCTGTGATCGTTGATCCAACCCACAGGCTGCACTGGCTCAACGCCGGCAAAACCGAGGGCTTCCACTACCTCGGACCCTACACCGCAGAGCGCATGACGGCGGTTGCCGTCAGCAGCCTCGTCAACAATCCGCGCAACAACAGCCCGGCATGCCTGGAACCAGTTCCCGACCTCCAGCCGCCGGAGTAGTCATTTCATTCTGGTTTGGCGAATAACTTGGGATCAACTTTGTCCAGGACCGTGAACTCCGTGATTTGCATCTCCATGAACTTCTCGCCGTCGCGACGGTTCTCGATGCTGGTGGCTTTCTTGACGCCCTTGAAGTCTTTGTAGTTGCCATAGCTCGTTTCCTGCGTGAACTCCATGCCGCCGAAGCCAGTCACCTTCGCCACCTGCTTGACGGGCAGGCCGCTGTCCTTGTCGAAGTAAAGCTTGTAATCGCCGCCGCCGGGAGGCGTCACCTTGATGACCGCAGCCGGCTTGTCGCCGACTTTCTCGTCCGGTGCCGATTCCAGCTTGAAGCCCTTGTCCTTGAGTCCGACTAGCGTGACCGGGATGACCTGGAGATAAACGTTGCGCTTCTCGGTGGCGATGCCATCCTTGTCGATCTCCAGGTCATTGCCGGCAAACTTGCGCCAGCCCTTGTCGCCGGCGAGGATGGTGACGCCTTTGACCTTTTCGCCGTTGAATTCGCCCTCGAATTCCTGGCGAATGTGATCGAAGCCCTGGAAAGTGACCTCCTGAGCAAAGTTGCTTTCGTTGCCGCCGAAGGAAATCTTGCCCTTGCCTTTCCAGCTGGCTGCCTTGATCGCGCTCAGGTTTTTCTCGCCGCCAAGGGCTTTAATGGCTTTGTCGACCACCGCTGTCGCGTTCTTGTCGTCGCCGGCGCGAGTCCAACTGGCCAGGCCGCACAGGATAAACGCTACCAAGGATAAACTCCAGAGCCGTTTCATGGGTGTTCCTCACGTTGCTGGATTGGAAGTGAACACTGTACTGAAGAGCGATGCAACCTTCTTATGGGCAAGGTGGGACGGGGGCCACTGCTTCAAGCAGTCAGGGCGTTATTCACAATGCGTAGGGCCTCGGTGAGGATACTGTCCAGGTGTGCCTGATCTTTGAAGCTCTCCGCGTAGATTTTGTAGACGTTTTCGGTGCCGGAGGGGCGGGCGGCGAACCATCCGCTGGCGGTCACGACCTTCAGTCCTCCAAGCGGAGCGTTGTTGCCCGGGGCGCGAGTCAACTTGGCCGTGATCGGTTCGCCCGCAAGCTTCGATTCCTTGACGGCCTCGGGCGACAGCTTTTGCAACCTTGCCTTCTGCTCGGGCGTCGCCGGCGAGTCGATGCGCGTGTAGCACGGCGTGCCGAACTTTGCCGTCAGTTCGCGGTAGTGCTCGCCGGGGTCTTTGCCCGTGCGGGCCGTGATCTCGGCGGCCAGCAAGTCCATGATGGGGCCATCCTTGTCCGTTGTCCACACGGTGCCATCCAGGCGCAGGAAGCTCGCCCCGGCGCTCTCCTCGCCGCCGAAGCAGCACGAGCCGTCGAACAGGCCCGGCGTGAACCACTTGAAACCCACCGGCACCTCGAATAACCGACGGCCAAGGCTTTGTACCACGCGGTCGATCATGTTGCTGCTGACCAGCGTCTTGCCCACCGCGGCAGTGGCCGGCCAGCGCGGGCGGTTCGTGAGCAGGTAACGGATGGCCACGGCCAGGTAGTGGTTGGGGTTCATCAGCCCTGCTGACGGCGTGACGATGCCGTGACGGTCCGAGTCTGGGTCATTGGCAAAGGCGACTCGAAATCGATCCTTGAGGCCGACGAGCCGGGCCATCGCCCACGGGCTGGAGCAGTCCATGCGAATCTTGCCGTCGTGATCGACGGTCATGAACGAGAAGGTCGGATCAACCTTGGGGTTCACCACTTCGATGTTCAGGCCGTAGATTTCGTTGATCGGTCCCCAGTAATGCACGGCCGCGCCCCCGAGTGGATCAACTCCCATCTTGAGGCCGGCAGCGCGAATGGCGTCCATGTCGATGACGTTGCGCAGGTCGTTGACGTAGGGCAAGACGAAATCCTCCTGGCGCGTGGTCGGGGCCTTGACTGCGGCCGCGAAGGGCAGGCGTTTCACACCGGAGTTGCCGCCGCGCAGCAGTTCGTTGGCTCGGTCCTGGACCCACTTGGTCACATCGGTGTCGGCTGGGCCGCCGTTGGTCGGGTTGTACTTGAAGCCGCCGTCCTCCGGGGGATTGTGCGACGGCGTAATGACGATGCCGTCCGCAAGGTGGTCCTTGCGCGGCGGTTAAAGACGAGAATGGCCCGGGAGATGACCGGGGTCGGGGTGATGCCGTCGTCTGGCTGGATGATCGTGTCCACTCCGTTTGCAGCCAGGACCTCCAGGGCGGTGCGCTGGGCCGGAGCGGAAAGCGCGTGGGTGTCTTTGCCCATATACAGGGGGCCGTCGGTTCCCTGGCCGCGACGGTAATCGCAAATGGCCTGGGTGATGGCCAGGATGTGGGCTGCCGTGAAGGTGCCCAGCAGCGGGGTGCCCCGGTGTCCGCTGGTTCCGAAGCTAACCAACTGGTTGAGGTCAGCCAGGTTGGGGAGACGCTCGAGGTATTCCCGTTCGAGCTTGGCTGGGTCAATCAGCATGTCTTTTGGTGCGGGTTTGCCAGCGAGGGGGGAGATTGGCATTGGGAAACTCCTTATGCATTGGGTCTTGCGTGACTGATAGGACTCATGAGACCTATAGAACCTATGAAAGTTTTTGCGGCGATAATTCCGGTGAGTCCAGGAATGGACTCAACAACCGCAGCGCGTTGTCAACATCGCGCAGCACCGCATCGCCCTCCTTAACGCCAGCAGTGATTTCCACCAACAGGCCGTTTCTCAAGCCCAGCTTGACCTCGCGTTTCTGGATTTCCTTTCCGACTTTGAGGTAACAATAGTCTGTCCGGTCAGCGTGGACAACCGCCTTGACCGGCACCCGCACGACGCCGGTTTTCCGATCCACATCAATGGTCACCTCTGCCGACATGCCGTGGCCAATGCCCGGCATTATTGGGTTCTTGTCGTTGTCAATGGCGACCGTGACTGTGTAGGCCTTGGTCGTATCCCCAAGGTGCACCGGGTTGGCGACCGTTTCGACTAACTTTACGTGGCCTTTAGAACAGTTTTCGGAAAGGCGTCCACCTTGATCAAGGCCGATTGCCATTTGTTCTTATCCTTGTCCTCGTTGCGCAAATAAACGACCGAGGATTCGGGGACGCGGATGAGAACTTGAATAGTTCGCAGGTCGTGGATTTGGAGCAGCTTCTGGCCTTCGCGAACCGGCTCCCCTTGTGCTACGACTGGGTGCTGACTGCCGCCGGAAGTCCTGGAAAAGGCCGGCACGTAATAGCTGATCCTACCGTCAAGCGGGGCCTTAATGGTGCATTGGTCGATTTGCTCTTGAACGCCGTGAACCAATGCCAACTCCGCATCGGAGTTCGCCAATTTTGCCCGCAAGTCTGCTTCCGCCTTCCTCAAGCCTAACTTAGCTTTGGTTTTGACAAGTTGCCCGGAAAGCTGGGCCGTTTCCACTGCAAGTTTTAGGATTTCTGTTTCTGCCGGGTCGTTGCCGCGGTAGTTTGTCAAGTTCAACTCAGCATCGCGAAGGGCGATGTCGCTGGCGACCTTATCCGCCTGATTCTGTATCTTTTGAAGGTCGAGCGCCGATTGGGCGGTGTATTTATCTGCAAGAGTGCGCTGGTAGGTCCTCAGCTTGTCTTTTAGCTGATCCTGAAAGCCGGAGTCATCCAAAATGACCAGAACATCGCCTTTGCGGACCGTACTGCCGTTGTCGATGATCGACTTGATGATGGTGGCGTAGGTGGAGCCGCCCTTGGTGCTGTTGCGCACTTTGCAGTAGATGTCGCCGTTTTTGACCGATTGCAACAAGCCTTGCGCCACAACCGTCATCACGTCGCCCCGGCTGGCAAGGTGGAATTCGCTATCTTCCTTTGTAGCCTTATTCAGGAGTTCCCGGCGGGCCGAAGGGCTGAGCAGGTCGAACTGGTGCAGGGCATCTTCCAAGGAAGGCGGCTTTTTGTCCGGCTGGCCCGGGTAACAATCCGGTTTCGCTGAACGAGCCATGAGGGAGGCTGCCAGGACGACCATCAGGGCCACGGCACAAATCTCGCGTAGGTAGCCGTGCGCCGCTGACCTACGCAAACCTGTTTTGCCTTTGACCAACGGAAGAATGGAGCTATCAAGGGTGGCCATGGCTTATCCTCCATCGGGAAAGGCTGGGCAATTGGCGAGCGAAGAATACGGTGGATTCTATCTGCAATTGTTGGCGTTCACCAGTGGAATCATGGCAGCACTTGCCATGCCAATCCCTGCCAGCCGACTGGCTACGAGGCGCTTACAGTGGTAAAATAACGACTATCGTGGGGAATTACCCTTCGGTGATTCACGGGAGAATATGAGCCATGCCGATCCATGATTGGACACGAGTTGATGCAGGGATTTTCCACGCTTTTCACTTGAACTGGATTGCCGAGCTCAACAAAGCGCTCAACGGCGGCTTGTTGCCATCGGGATACTACGCCTTGCCGGAGCAGCACGCCAGCTCTTCCATACCGGATCTGCTGACGCTGCATGCCAGTCCCGCGCTGGGGACAGCGCTTTCTCCTGCTCCGGCGACGGGAGGGCTGGCATTGGCGGAAGCACCACCAAAAGTCCAACGCAAACAAACCGTGGGCTCGGTCGCACGGACGCGGCGGCGAACCTTGGCAATCCGTCATGTCAGTGAACACCGCCTGGTCGCGATCCTCGAAATCGTTTCCGCCGCGAACAAGGACCGCCCGCGCAGCGTGGCGGATTTTGCCGGGAAAATCGTGGCAGCTCTGGCTTATGGGGTTCATGCGTTTGTGATCGATCTCTTTCCGCCTGGTCCCAATGACTCGGCGGGCATGCACGGCGCCATCTGGCAACGCCTGGAAAAAACCGAAGAACCGTATGATCTGCCGGAGGACGACCCCTTGACGCTAGCAAGTTATGTCGCGGCCGAGCCGGTGGACATTTATTTGGAGCATCCTAGCGTTGGCGCTTCATTGCCGGCGATGCCGCTGTTCCTTCGTCCCGACCGTTACATCAACGTGCCGCTGGAAACGACGTATCAGGAAGCCTTTCGCAGCATGCCGGCGTTTTGGCGGGATGTCCTAGACCAACAAAACTTGGGCTAAACGTTATCCCCTTCGGTCGACGTGCTCCGAGTGCCAGTTTTCCCCTTCAGCCCCCACCGCCAGCCCGCGACTTCCGGCATGTCGTCGCCGTGCTTGCAGATGTAGTGCTTGTGCTCGATCAGCTTGTCGCGCAGCGCCTGCTTGAAATAGGCTGCCCGAGCGCCCAGCTGCGGCAGGCGGTCGATCACGTCCATGACCAGGTGGAAGCGGTCCAGGTCGTTCAAAACCACCATGTCGAACGGCGTCGTGGTCGTGCCCTCCTCCTTGTAGCCGCGCACGTGCAGGTTCCTGTGGTTGGTGCGGCGGTAGGTCAGGCGGTGGATCAGCCACGGATAGCCGTGGAACGCGAAAATGATCGGCTTGTCCTTCGTGAAGAGGCTGTCGAAGTCCTGGTCGCTCAGGCCGTGCGGATGTTCGCTCGCCGGCTGGAGCTTCATCAGGTCCACGACGTTGATCACCCGCATCTTTCAGCTCCGGGAGGTGCTTGCGGAGCAACTCCACCGCCGCCAGGCACTCCAGCGTGGGCACGTCGCCGCAGCAAGCCATGACAACGTCGGGCTCGCCGCCCTGGTCGTTGCTGGCCCAATCCCAGATGCCGATGCCGGCCGTGCAGTGCTTGATCGCCTGATCCATGGTCAGCCACTGCGGGGCCGGCTGCTTGCCCGCCACCACCAGGTTGACGTAGTTGCGGCTGCGCAGGCAGTGGTCGGTCACGCTCAGCAGCGTGTTGGCGTCCGGCGGCAGGTAGACGCGGATGACTTCCGCTTTCTTGTTCACGATGTGGTCGATGAAGCCGGGATCCTGGTGGCTAAAACCGTTGTGGTCCTGCCGCCAGACCAGCGAGGACAGCAGGTAATTCAGCGACGCGATCGGCCGCCGCCAGGGAATGTGCCGCGTCACCTTCAGCCACTTGGCGTGCTGGTTGAACATCGAATCGATGATGTGGATGAACGCCTCGTAGCACGAGAAGAAGCCGTGCCGGCCGGTCAGCAGGTAGCCCTCCAGCCAGCCCTGGCACTGGTGCTCGCTGAGGATCTCCATGACGCGGCCGTCCGGGTTCAGGTGGTCGTCGTACGGCAACGTCTCGGCGACCCAGGCGCGGTTGGTGACTTCGAGCACGTCCTGCCAGCGGTTGGAGTTGGACTCGTCCGGGCTGACCAGGCGGAAGTTCTTGCTGTCCAGGTTCGCCTTCATCACGTCGCGGAGGAACTTGCCCATGACCCGCGTCGACTCCGCGTCCTTGGCGCCCGGGCTGGGCACGTCCACGGCGTAGTCCCGGAAGTCGGGCAATCTTCAGATCCTTGAGCAGCAGACCGCCGTTGGTGTGCGGGTTCGCGCTCATGCGTTTTTCGCCCCTGCGGCGGCAGTTCGGCCAGCTCCGGGAATGAGCCGGCCCGTCTTGTCGAACAGCTCTTCCGGCTTGTAGCTCTTCATCCAGGTTTCGAGGACTCTGCACGTGCCCGGGCTTGGCCATGTCGGACAGCGGCACCTGGTGCGAGCGCCAGTAACCCTCGCATCTTCTGGCCATCGACTTCCTTCGGGCCGGTCCAGCCCTTGGGGCTGCGGAAGACGATCATGGGCCACAGGGGGCGCTTGGTGAAGCCGTTCTTGCGAGCGTCGGCCTGAATGGCCTTGATCTCGCCGATGACGACGTCGAGGCGTGTCGCCAGGAGCTGGTGCATCTTCGCCGGGATCGTCGCCCTCGACGAAATGGGGCGTGTAGCCGTAGCCGCGCATCAAGGCGTCCAGCTCCTCGTGGCTGATGCGGGCCAGCACCGTGGGATTGGCGATCTTGTAGCCGTTGAGGTGCAGGATCGGCAGCACGCAGCCGTCGCGAACCGGGTTGAGGAACTTGTTGCCGTGCCAGCCGGTGGCCAGCGGGCCCGGTCTCCGCCTCGCCGTCGCCGATGACGCAGGCGACGATCAGGTCGGGGTTGTCGAAGACCGCCCCGTAGGCGTGCGACAGGGCGTAGCCCAACTCGCCGCCTTCGTGGATCGAGCCGGGCGTCTCCGGGGCGACGTGGCTGGGGATGCCGCCGGGGAACGAGAACTGCGTGAACAGCCGTTTCATGCCCGCCTCGTCCTGGCCGATGTTGGGGTAAACCTCGCTGTACGTCCCTTCCAGGTAGGCGTTGGCCACCAGGGCCGGCCCGCCGTGCCCGGGGCCGGAGATGTAGAGCATGTTCAGGTCGTACTCCTTGATGACCCGATTCAGGTGGACGTAGAGGAAGTTCTGGCCCGACGTGGTTCCCCAGTGCCCGAGCAGACGCGGCTTGACGTGCTTGAGCTGCAAGCGGCTCCTTCAGCAGCGGGTTGTCCATCAGATAGATCTGGCCGACGGACAGGTAGTTCGCGGCCCGCCAGTAGGCGTGCATCTTGCGCAGCTCCTCGGCGGAAAGTGGACCTGCCGCCGCGGCTTTGCTGCTTTCCGCGGGCTTTCGTTTCACGTCCATGCTATTTTCTCTCCAGAATCCAGATATTGCGAAACTGCGTTGGATTGTTGTGGCCTTGCAGCAGCAGGACGCCTGGCGAGCCTTCCGGGTCGTCTTTCAATTTCGCGTTGCCCGTTTTGCCGGGGATTTCGGCGTCGTCGTGGATGACAGCGCCGTTGTGCTTTACCGTGACGCGGGCGTTTTTGATTTTTTTGCCTTCGCTGTCCTGCACGGCGCAGGTGAAATCGATGTCATAGCTCTGCCACTGCAAGGGAGGCAGGCACATGGGGACCTTCGGCGGAGTCTTCTCGTAAATGCTGCCGCATTCATTTTTCTTGCCATCGAGGCCGAAGGAATCGAGGATTTGGATTTCGTAGTGATTGAGCAAGTAGACGCCGCTGTTGCCGCGACCCTGACCCCGGGCGTCGGGGCGATAGGCCGTCATGAATTCGACGTGGGCGGTGAAGTTGGTGAACTTGCGCTTGCTGACGACATCTTTGCCGTCGGTGTGGAGAATGCCCCGCTCGCTATCCACGCGGCCGCCCTTGAGTTCGTTATTGGCGCTGCCGCCGAAAAGCACGACAGCCCCCTCAGGAGGCTTGCGGCCAATGTCGGGGCTTGTGCGCATGGTCTTTTTTAGCTCGAAGGCTTTGCCATCCGCCGTGGCGCCGCGAAGCATGCCGTCGAGTATCTCGCCGCTGCAGTCGAGCTGACCCGGCGGCGGGAACGGGGTGGTGGCCGTGAATTCCTCCGCCTTGGGAGCGTTGTAGCGCCGCTTGCCCTTGGTGGGCACGAAGCTCGCCCTGGCGCCGTCGCGCTTGCCATCCATCAAGATTTTGTTTTTGCCGTCCCAGCCGTCGCCCGGCAGACCGCCAATACACAGCACGGCCTGGAAGGCGTCTTTGCCCAGCGAGATGACCTGAGCGCCGAGCTTGCCGCCGCCGGTGAACTGGCCGGCATACTCGCCCTGGAGCTTGAAATCCACGGGTATTGTCTTGTCGTCGGGATCGGTCCAGGCCCCCTTAATTTTCGGCGGCCCAGGCTGCGGCGTCGCCTCCGCTCCCGATCCAAGGAGCAGGCAGGCCGCCAACAGGCAAGCTATGATGACAGCTTTTTGGAACATACTCAACTTCAGTGCGTTCATTTCGCCCACCTCGTCTTGCCTTGGTCACCAGCCGGCCCAACCTGATGCACATTACAGCCGCCGCCGCGCCGCTGGCAAGCATTTTTTTCGAATTCATGCACGGTCATTTGCTGATGGGATGGACCGGGGTTGCAACGCGATGACTGAGCAACTGGGAAACCGCAGCTGACGGGGCCGATCGCTCTTGCGCGGATCATTGCACATCGATTGTTGCGCGTTTTTTCCGTGATTCTTCACCTTAACCATGCGCAATCGACATGCATCTGGCAAAACGGCTTTCCTTCTCCAGGAAGACACACAGTATCCCCGAATTTTTCAATCTCACAGTTAATAACGGTTCACAGCTCGAAAGTAATTGTGTTGGACCATTTTGCGGAACGAGGTGATTTTGTTTTGTTCCGCTATCAGAGTTCAACGTTTGCCTTCAATCCTTTGAAAACAGGTGAATGATTCCATGTTTGACATCTTCATGAGTCAGCTGCTGCGTCGACTTCGGCGGAAAATGGGCGTTAGGGGTCAAGGCAAAAGGTGGCCTGCTGGGGTCCGCAAATCCCCTGGATTAAACGTGGAGCTTCTCGAAGAGCGGACTTTGCTGTCAACATCACCGACGTTTCAATGGACCGGGGCTGCTGGGGATAGCCAATGGACCACTGCGCAAAACTGGCAGTTGGTGTCCGGCACTCCCATCAATCAATACCCCAGTGTGGCGGGCGACATCGCCCAGTTCACGAACCTTGGCAATACCACCGTGCTGGTGAGCAGTCCGATTACGGTCGGGGAAATCGACTTCAACACCACCAGCACCGTCTTTCTCAATCAAGGCGGCTCCGGGCAAATCACCCTGGACAACACCAACGGGTATCACACCTCCTCGATCATCTCCGCTCCGTCAACTAACACCGGCTCGGACCTTATCGATGTCCCGCTGTCCGCGGCCAATACGCCATTGGCCGCCACGATTGCGGGAGGGACACTGGAATTGAACTATATCGGCGGCTCAATCCCGGCCTCGCCCGCGTCGTCATTCACGGTGAACGGAGGATCGCTGCAGGTCCTGGGCGGCAACAACACGGGATTTGCCAACATCACGATCAACAACGGCGGCACGCTCCTGGTCAGCTCCTCGGGGACCCTGGACAACACACCAACCGTCACGGTCAACTCCGGCGGCACACTGCAGATCAACGACAACTCCGGCACGATGATCAACGGCCGATTCAATCAACTCACCGGCACCATGGTGCTCAACGGCGGCACCTTTTCGTACACGGGCGCCAGCGCCGGCAACTCCGCCGATCGCTTGCCGACGATCGATCTGAACAGCGGCAGCTCCACCATCGACAGCTTTAACGGTCCGACGGGCACCGTGACCTTGACCGCCGCTTCCTTGAGCCGCCAACCAGGCGCGACGGTGACATTCATGGGCAGCCAAACGGGTTCGGGCACGCAAGACCTGGATACGGCGGCCAACACCTTCACTTTCAATACGGCGCCGGCGACTTCCGGGCCGATTTCCACGTCGACCATAACTTCTTTGGGGGCCACCACCGGCATCATCCCCTATGCCATGGTGATCAACAATGATTTTGGCGATTTCGCCACCATCGACCCCAACAACAATAACAGCATCGCGGCCTTTGCCGCCTATGTCCCTTCGATTGCGTTGGCCGGTCCTCATGACATTGTCAAGGAAAGCACGCCGGAAACGATGACCGGCGGCAAGACGATCGCGGGCCTGCTGCTCACGGGCTCCGGGTCGGTGTCAGAAGCCGGCAACACGCTGACGTTGTCGACCGGTGGTTTGCTGGACACCGCCACGTCGGGTGGAACGATCAGCGGTGGCACGCTGCTTTTCAACCCCGCCGGCGGCGGGGGCAGCGGCACCGGCGAAGGCATCGTCATCACTCCCGCAGTGGGGGGAGCGACAGCCAATTTCTACAATCTCGGGTTCCGCCCGGCCGCCAACGTTCCGTCAAACGTCTCGGCTACCACCGTCACAGGGCCGACTCAAATCCCGTACAATATGACGCCCACAAGCTCGCGCATCGACCCTTCCCTCAATTATACCAACGCCACGGTTTTGACGGGCAGCGGCGGCAATGGACCTCTGGCGGCTCTGCCGGCAGGCACCCAAACCTCCGATGTGGCAGCCGAATGGACCTCCCAGTTAAATATCGTGACGGGTGGAATTTACAATTTTTACATGACCATAGCTGATGGAGCTTACTTATACATTGACGGCAATCCCGTCTTGGCCGCCGGTGCCAACGGCACCGGACCCGCGACGGTCAGCAGTGCAATTACGCTGGCTGCCGGCTTGCATAGCTTGAAAGAAACGTATGACCACGCCATCACCGAGCGCGACCAACATTGTCGCATACGCAGGGCCCGACACCATCGTCAACGGGACGGCGCAGATCGATGTGCTGGCCGGCGCCAATCCCTTGCAAGGCGGCAATCCCTTGCAGCCGGGCTTGCTGACCTCCGCCGTCACCACCATCGACAGCGTCATCGTCGGCAGCGCCACGAGCTTGACCGTGGGCGGCACCGGCACGCTGACGATTCCCACGGCCAACACTTATGCCGGCACCACCTACCTTGAAGGCGGCACTTTGATTGTGGGCAGCAATACTTCCCTGGGCACCGGCACCTTGACGCTCGCCTCCGGTACGCTTCAGGCCAGTGCCGCGGTGACGCTGGCCAATCCCTTCACGCTCAACGACAGTTCCGTCACCATTGCCGGCATCAATGACATCACCTTGACCGGCACCGGCACACTTTCAGACACCGCTGCCGGCACCGCCAATACGCCCAGCGGCGGCACCAACACATTGACTGTCAGCAACGCGGGCCTGACGACGATTTCGGGCAAGTTGCAAGACGGGGCCACCAGCGGCAGCCTTACCGTGGCCGGTGGGACGCAAATTGCCAATCCCATGGCCGGCGTGGCAGCGGGCACCGGCAATGTGGTGCTGGGCGGTACTGTCGCCAGTACTTACACTGGCGGCACCGTCTTGGCCAATGGCAGCCTGATTTTGGCCAGCGGCAGCGCGCTCGGCACGGGCACGTTGACGCTCACCAGCGGTACGCTGATGTCTGATGCCTCGTTGCGTACGCTTGCCAACTCGATCGTGCTCAACGGCAACGTGACTTTGGCCGCCAGCGCCGCGGATGGGACCGCCAGCACATCCAGCGGCTTGACCTTCAACGGTCCGGTTGCCTTGACGGGCAACAACACGCTGACTGTCAACGACAGTGTCATTTTCAACGGAATCGTCAGCGGCACCGGTCAGCTCACGGTAGCGGGTTTGGGATCGCTGACGTTAGCCAATAGCGGCAACACCTTCTCCGGCGGCACGGTCCTGAACGCCGGTTCCCTCGGCGCCACCGGCACCTTGATTGTGAATAACAGCAACGGAACTACCGCCGGCTCACTTTCCAGCGGCTCCCTCGGCACGGGACCATTGACCCTTGTCAACGGCACTGTCCAGGGCACCAGCGGCGGCGTCACGATCGCCAACCAACTCATGCTGGGCGGTGGCTATGTAACCTTCGCCGGCGCCAATTACATTGACTTTAGCCAAACCTCGTTAACCGCGGGCGCTCCGGTCGACAGCGTGGTGGGCACAGCCAACCTTATAGCCAATGTCACCAACACCGCATCTCCCGCGAACACGACCACCATCAACGATCAGCTCACCGGCAACGGCAATTTGACACTTTTCAGCGGGACCGGCACGTTGGCGCTCACTGCGGCCGATAGCTATGGCGGCGGTACCACGATCAACGGCGGCACCTTAAGTTTGAGCGGCGCAAGCGGTCAGTTGTCCGAGTTTTCCACAACCACCATAAACGTCGGCGGTGTGTTAACGGTGGACGACACTGGCACCTTGCTTGCCAATCGTTTGGGAGATGGCGACCTTCAGATGAACGGCGGCACGCTCAACATCCTGGGTGGCTCGAGCGGCGCCCAGGAGGCCTTGGGGCAGATCAGTTTGCTAGGTGGCAATTCCACGATCAGGCTCACCACACCGGCATCCACGGCGGCCTTGGCCGTCGGCGGCCTGGCAAGGAATGTGCAAGGCGCGACGGTCGATTTTCTAGCGGGATCGGGTCAGAAATTTGGCGTCGCCGACCAGGTCACTTTTGGGGGGCTGCCGCAATTGACTGGAAACATTCTTCCTTATGCGACCGTTACGGATGCCACAACTTCGGTCACGATCGGCGGAGTTTCGACCCCCAACAGCGGTGGCTATAACCTGGCAACCATCAATGGCAGCAATGAGCTGGTCGCCCTGACGTCTTACCAGGCCCTTTCCACTACTGGCGCCAACAGTTCCACCGATAATGTTCTGGTGACTTCCACCCCGGCGGCGATTTTGACAGACACCGTAAATGCCGTGCTCGTGATTGGCGATGGCGTGAACGTAAAAGGCGCCACCGGCGCGACCCTGAACGTGGTCAGCGGTCTGGTTGCAAGCAACGATACGGTGACCAGCAACCCCGCAGGCAACGCCATCTCGGTGCCGACTCTGGCCTTTGGCTCCGCCGAAGGCATCATCCTTGCCAATGCCGACACCGTTACCATCAACAGCACCATCACTGGAATTGGCGGTTTGACGCTGGGTGGCGCGGGTAACGTGGTACTGGCCACGGCCAACAGTTACACCGGCGGCGTGAGCAATCAGCAAACCATTACGCTCGATGGACCGCCGTCAAGTGCAGCGGCAACAGCGGGGACGTTTACTCTTTCCTTCAATGGTTCAACGACCAGCGGTCTTGGATTTGCTCCAACAGCAGCGTCGCTGCAAACCGCGCTTACGGAATTGCCAAGCATCGGTGCTAACAACGTTTCAGTAACGGGAGGATTCAGCGGTTTCGATCCCAATGAATTAGTGTTTACCGTGACATTCCAGAACTTGCTGGCAGGATCAATAGAGCCCGCGTTGACAGTGGCGTCCAATACCCTCGTTAATGGCCAAACCGGCTCGGGCGCCCCCACTGTCGTCATCGGAACGGCTTCAGTCGGGCAGCCGGCGACCGCCTACGACGGCGGCACGATTTTTAATGGCACGTCTTTCAGCCAGGCAGGCGAGCTAACCTTGGAAACCAACAATGCCGTTCTTGGCGGGTTGACCATCGACGGCGGCACGCTGCAAGCCTCCACCGCTATCACTTTGCCTAACGCGGTGGTATTTGGAACCAATGGCGGCGGCAGCAGCTCGGTGACGCTGGGCAGCGCTATCCCAGGTTTTGGCAGTCCGATTGTTTTCAGCGGCGGTGCGTTCCTGGTGGGTCTTTCGGCGACGGTTGCGGTTGCCAATCCGACGAGCGTACCCATGCTGCTTTCGGGCATCGTCAGTTCCCTGCCTGGTGCCAATGGCGGTGCCGCAAGCACCACTGCCTTGATCAAACAGGGCCCAGGCACTTTGGAGCTTGCCGGACTCAATACTTACACCGGCGAGACGGTCGTTCAGCAGGGCATCCTCAATGTCCAAAACGGCGCTGGCCTCGGCGCTACGGGCAACGCTGTGCAGGTAATTACCTTCGGCGGCTCGATTACGGGCGGCACGTTTACGCTGACTTACAATGGCGCCACCACGGGGCCCATCACCTGGTCATCAAACGGCACCATGTTGGCTTACAACATTCAGTTCGCCCTCAATGCCCTGTCGACCGTTGGCCTGACCAATGCGGCGGTGACAGGGACGGGGCCCTTCACGATCGCGTTCCAAAACCTGCTGGGTGCCGACAGCAATGTGGCAGCGCTGAGCGCCAGTGCCAGCGGGCTCGACCCCGCGGGCATTCCTACTGGGGGCACCAGCCCCGCGTTGACGCCTGCGTTCACTACGCCAGGTACTTCATCCGGAACCGTCGTGGCCGGCGGCGCAACGCTTCAACTGCAAAGCGGTAGCGTGGGCATCACTATTCCAGAGGCGATCACCATCAGCGGCAGCGGCGTGGGTGGTCTTGGCGCCGTGCAGAACTTGATCGGCACCAACACGCTCAGCGGCAGCGTAACCTTGGCTGCTGGGGCCACCGTGGGCGGCAATGTCGGCGGCATCATTATCAACGGCATTATCACTGGCGCCGCCGATTTGACCAAGATAGGCACCAGCACTCTGCAGCTTGGCGGCAACAACAATTACAACGGCTACACCAACCTCAACGCGGGCATCGTCCAACTCAACAATCCCACTGGTTTGGGCTCCAACGCGGGCGGCGTCACGGTGGCCAGCGGAACTTCTTTGCAGCTCGGTATCGGCGCGGGCACGGGCCTCACCACCGGCGCCATCACCTCCATTGTCGGAACCGTGGCCGGAAAGGCGCTGACCATTAGCGGCGTGGGCCTGGGATTGTTCAATTCGACCTTGGTGACCGCCAACGGCGCCCTGATGGCCAACTCGATCACGCCCGTGACCTGGACCGGCAACATCACCCTCAGCGGCAATACCACGATCAACACCGCCGTGACCACGGCAGACACCACCGCCGGCAACGTCAACGCGGTATTGACTCTCAGCGGCAACATCAGCGGCACGGGCACGCTCACCAAGGTCGGCAGCAGCATCCTTTACCTCACCGGAACCGACACCTACTCTGGCCCAACCATTGTGCAGGTGGGCACGCTGGACATCGGCGGTGCCGGGTCCTGGCAGCCGGGTACGGTGCCGGGCACCAATGCCGTGCAAACTATCACCTTTGGCGGCACCATCACTACCGGCAGCACATTCACGCTGTCGTTCAACGACGCTACCACGGCGGCCATTGCTTACAGCACCGCCACAGCCACCTTGCAAAGCAACATTCAGAATGCCCTGAATGCCTTGGCAACCATTGGTCTTTCTGGAAACACCAATACGTTGGTCAGTGCCGCGAGCGCCACCAGCGTCACGATCACCTTCCAACACCAACTCGGCAATACCAATTTGCCCCAGTTGACGCTCAACAGCAGTTTGACCGGCACCAGTCCGACGGCATCCGTGGCCAGCACCGTTACAGGGGTGGCCGCCGTGGACGTCCTGGTGGGCGCCACCTTTACGCTCGACGACACGAACGTCAACTTGCCGAATCGGCTCAGCAGCTCGGCTACCATCGCCCTTAACGGCGGCACATTGGCCTATCTCGGCAATAGTCTCAATGCCGTTTCTTCGACCCAAACAGTGGGTGTCATCAGCCTTGGGAGCGGGGCCAACACCCTTTCCGTCACTGCCGGTTCTGGGATCAGCTCCGCGGCCATCCTCACCAGTGCCGGTCTGCTTCGCGATGTCGGCGCGACGGTCAACTTCGTGGGCGCAACCGCGCCGTTGGGAGGTGCGACAACCCAAATACAGTTCACTAGCGCCATCTCCGCGGCGGCCAATGGTCCCTTCGCGAATCTAACCAACAGCGTCCTGCCCTGGGCCACCGTTCAAGGGCCAAATTCGACCTCCTTGAATTTTGCCACCTACGCCTTGCCCGGCGGAGTAGCGGCCTTAACCAACTATGTGACCGACCTGGCCACCGCCACGTCGACGCAAAACGTGATCTTAACCACGGCAACCACCCTATCCGCCAACGTCACGGTCAATTCCTTGCTATTGCTGGGCACGCTCACCTTGACAGCCGCCTCCGGGGGCAACAATTTCACCTTGACCGTGGCCAGCGGCGGGCTCGTCGCGTCCAGCGGCGGCACCGCCACCCTCGCCGGCGGCACGCTCAACTTCGGAACCTCGGAAGGCATTTTGACCGCTAGCACCGCCCTGACTATCAACAGCTCCATCACGGGCACGGGCGGGTTAACGGTTTCGGGGGCTGGGACGGTAACGCTCAACGGAACAGGCGTTTACACCGGCACGACCACCTACAACGGCGCCGGCATCAACACCGGCAATTTCGCCATCGGCACCGTCAGCGCGCTCGGCAACACAACGCTCGACGCCACGGCTGGTGTGGTGGGAACCTCCTTTGGCGGCGCTTTCAGCACTTTCAGCAACCCCATTGTCCTCAACAACAGCGTCGTCGGCTTTGGACTTACTGGCACCCAACCGACCATTGCCGGTCCAATCACGCTCATCGGCAGCGACTTTATTGAGGCGAGCAATAACACCGCGCAGATATCCGGGTCGATTGGAGGCAGCGGTAATTTGACAATCGGGCCTAACGGCACCAAGGAAGCCTTGGTTCTGGAAGGCTTCAATACCTATACGGGCGGTACGAACCTGGATCCGGCCGGCGGCAGCAACAGCAACGACAACGAACTCGACGTCACCAGCAGCAACGCCTTTGGAACAGGACCGATTAATTGGCTGGGAGGCCAAATTGACACCCTGCGCGTCGTCGTCGGATCGGCGGTCGAGTCGGCAACCGGCTCGATCACGATCCCCAATACGATAAACCTAGTCAACTCGGACCCCGAGTTTGCCGGGCCGTGGTACGAGGCCGATGGCCTTGGTTATGTGACTCTCAGCGGGACCATCAATGTGACAGGAACCTGCATTATCAACACGTTGATATCAGTGAACCTGACCATCTCAGGTGTGATCCAGGGCACCGGAAACTTGACACTGGGAACCCAAATGTATAGTTCCGTCGGCCCCGCGGTGGGGTATGTTCCCGCCATTGTGACCTTGACCAACGCCAATACGATTTCAGGCGGCATGGGCCTGCAGCTCGCCCAGCAGGCCGACACCGTCACTCTCAGCGAGGTCACCGGCGGCCAGCTCGTCGTGGAAAACACCGCGGCCTTGGGAACGGGCATTTTCACCTTGGGCGACGGAACACTGCAGGATGATGGTGTCCATCAGCTCACCATCACCAACAACATCCAAATAGATGCGGCATCATTCGGCGGCACTGTTGACACCAATTAGAACTTCGGCACGTTGCGCACCATCAACGCGACGAACCCCAATATCCCCTTGACGATAACCGGCCTGGTGACTTCCACCGCGGCCCTTCCCAGCGACAACGGCAACTTTCCTGGATTGACCGTCGGCGGGGTGGGCGATGTGATTTTCGACAACCCGATTATTCTTGACAGCACCGTCGTGGTCGACTCCGGAAGTATGTCGCTTGCCGGCCAGGCTACCTTGACGGCCAGCAGCCTAACCGTGAACTCCGGCGCCACTTTGGTGATCGACAACAGCTCCACCAACATCGCCAACCGCGTTGCCGCGGCCATACCCATCACCTTGGCGGGCGGCACCCTGCTCTACAAGGCCAACACCCAGTCCGGCGCCGTGTCCACGGAAACGCTCGGTTCCATTACGTTGAATTGGAGGCGCTAGCCCCGTCAATGTGGCCGGCAGTGCCAATATCATCTCCGACGCCGTGCCAGGCACCACGTCGATCCTTACCATCACAAACTTAACAAGGGGATCTGGGACGTTGGTGAACTTCACCGGCGAGGGGACCGCGCTCAATAACACCACCAATCAAATCATTGTAAGCGGTGTGTTGACGCCCGCGCCCACTGTCGTCACCAATGGCTACATCTTGCCTTATGCCGAAGTAACAGGCCCCACCGGAAGCCTGGATTTCGCTTCCGTCGCCAGCGCTTCCGCGCCCTACAACATCACGGCCTTCACAGGCTACGTGACCGAGTCATTAGCCAGCGCCACCAACAGCATGGACGTGGTTAAGGTCACCGCCACCGATAGTTCGCTCAGTTCCAGCAGCGGCTCGCCCGCGGCGGTTTTGATTGACGGCGATAACATCACCATCGGCGGTGGCGGCGTGCTCAATCTGGCCACCGGCGCGCTCCTGGTCACCGGCGCCGCCACCACGGGCGACACGATCAACACCCCTATCAATTTTGCCAGCACTAGCGGCGAAGGCATGATCTTCAGCAACTCCAATCCAACTTCCGGCAACGCCGCGGTGAACATCACGGGCGTCATCTCCAACAGCGCTAACGGCGGCTTGACCATTGGCGGTTCTGGCACCATTGAGCTTTCCGGGGCCGACACCTACACTGGCGTCACCACTCTCGGTTCCGGCACCTTGGTGATTGACAACAACAGCGCCTTCGGTGCCACCTCCAATGTGCTGGAAGCCGCCGGCGGCACGATTGAATCCGGTTCCAGCGGAGGCATTACCATCACCAATCCCGTCCAGCTTAACACCGGCGGAGTGCAAGGCATCGGCGCCTTGACGTATGCGGGCAGCAATCCGCTGACCTTGGGAGGCGTCATTTCAGGCCTTGGCGGCCTTACCTTGGACGGCACCACCGCTGGTCCGCTGACATTCACCGGCAGCACCAACAGCACCTTTAGTGGCATATTGACGGTTAACACGGGAACGCTGCTGCTTGCGAAAACCGGCACCAGTGCTAGTTCGAATGAAGCCATGGCGACCTTCGGAAATGTTTACATCAACGGCGGCACGATCCAGCAAATCACACCCATCAATGAATTCGGCAGCTCGGACAGCGCGAATGTCACGATCAGCTCCACCGATGCCGTGCAGACCTTGACTTTCTCGGCACCGAGCTCCAGTGCGCCCACGGGCGGCACTTTCACATTGGTATTTGCCAATGCCGCCACCACCGCCACCACGGCGCCGATCACATACAGTTCTGTCGCTGCCACGCTAGAATCAAATATCCAGGCCGCGCTCAACGTGCTGTCGACCGTGGGCGGGGGCAACTCATTTGTCACTCTTCCCACTACCAGCGCCAACGGCAGCGTTTCATTGATGGTTGTGTTCGACGGGGTGTATGCTGGGCTGCCCCAAAACACCATGACTGTGGGTTCTTCCGCCCTACTGCCGTCCGGGTCTGTTTTGTCTCCTCCAGTTACCACAACCGCTGGCGAGCACGGCACTTTGGCGATTGGGCCCAATACTGCCGAGATAGACACCTTGGACTTCATCAACGGCGGCGACGTGACCATGACCACTGGCGCGCTCAGCTTCTATGACTTCTCGGGCTGCATTCAAACTTTTGCCGAGCCGTTGGTTCCCACTTTGCCAATTTCGGCGAGCAATCCCCTTTTGCCCAGCACGGCGGAAATCATCGGCGGGACCACGACCATCACCGCCTACACCAACAATGGGTCCTACCCTGTGAACATCCAAAGCTCGGGGGGCACGTTGAGCAATCCCCAACAGGCGATCGCTCTTACCAATGTCACCGGGGGCAATTTCACCTTGACGTTCAACGGCACCGCCACCACCGCGGCGATCACCTACAACACCGCCACGGCGACGTTGGCAAGCAACATTCAAACAGCACTCAATGCCCTCACGGCCTTTAGCGCGGTTGCCACCGCGTCCGTCGCGGTCAGCGGTGGCATTGCCACGGTCACATTCCTCAACGTGGCCGCAGGCACCTTCGTTCCTCAACTTACGGCCAACATCGCGCCAACCAGCGTCATCCAAAACTTGACCTTCCCGGCGGGTATTACTGGTGGCATTTTCACCTTGACCTTTACCCCACCCGGAGGCACCGCTACCACAAGCTCGCTGATTACCTACAGTACCAGCACCGCCACTTTGGCCTCCAACATCCAGGCCGCCCTTACCACCCTCGGCGCCACCACCAGCCTGGCCACGGTGACGGCAACCAGCGCAACTAGCGTCAACATCACTTTCCAGGGCGCGGACGCCGGCGGTGTGGTCACATCCACTAGCGGCGTGACCGCGGCTAGCGGCCTGGCCATCAACCAAAAGCAGACCATCGCGTTCACCAGCATCACGGGCGGCACGTTCGAGTTGGCCTACAGCAGTACACCGGGAACCACCGCCACTACGCCCCCGATCACCTTCAGCACGGCCACGGCCACGTTGGCGTCGAATATCTCCAGCGCTCTCAACAACCTGTCCACGATCGGCTCCGGCAACGTTTCGGTGAGCGTCAGCAGCACCACCGCCACCATCACGTTCCAGGGCGCCCTGGCCGGCTTGCCGGAGACGAACCTATTCACCGTGATCGGCTCGCCGGCCGTCAATGCCGTGCAAAACATCGCTTTCGCGGGCAGCCCAACCAATGGCGGGAAGTTCACGTTGACGTTCGTAACGCCGGCAGGCACCACCAGCACCAGTACAGCTGTCGCTTACAGCACCAGCACCGCCACTTTGGCGACTAACATCCAGACCGCCCTCACCAGCGTCGGCATTACCACCAGCCTGGCCACGGTGACTGCCGTCAGCAACACCAGTGTGAACGTCACTTTCCAAAACGGGGACGGCGGCGGCGTGATTCAACTTGCCAATACTTTGTCCGGAAGCAATGCCGCCGCCGCCGCGGTGCCCGCGGTCAACGCGGTGCAAACCTTGGCATTCCCGGCCGCGGCCTCGGGCGGCACTTTCACGGTGGCCTTCAACAGCGTCACTTCGGGGCCGATCAATTACAGCACATCATTGACTGTTCTCGCATCCGGCATCCAAACCGCGCTGAATGGGTTATCGTCCATAAGCGGCACCGGCAGCGTGACCGTGCTCCCGATCAGCGGAACTTCCGTCGGCGTCACCTTCGGTGGCGGCGGGTTTGCCGGCGTGGCGGTCACACCGCTTGTCTCGGTAAGCGGCGTCACCGCGAATGCGGCCTATACCGTTAGCTTCACTGGAAGCCCCACGAGCGGCACATTCCAGCTCAAATTCAACGGTTCCTCCACCGCCAACATCAATTACGGCACCAACCCCGGCACCATGCAGGCAAATATGCAGAACGCCCTCGACGCCCTGGCGACCATCGGTGCCGGAAACACGCAGGTGCTTGTCAATGCCGGGGCGACCAGCGCGACCATCACCTTTCAAAATGCTGACGCCGCATTGCCTGAGACGCCCATCACGGCGACGGCGGTGGCCCTTTCCGCCGGCGCCGGTATCTCGGTAACTCCTTCCACAAGCAATGGCTTTGCCGGCCTAAGCGGCGCTGCAACCAGCAGCCAAACATTTAACGCCACGACCACCACGACCGGCACTGCCGGCGTTGCCGCCGTAACTGGCATTGGCACTGGAGGGATCACCGTGACCTTCAGTCAAACTGGCTCAGGGTTGGTGGGTGCCACCAGTCCTACCAGCAGCGCGCTCGTCGCCAACACTGGCCTCCTGGGCCTTGTGGGCGGCTCCAATGGGCAGACAATCACCATTTCCGCCACCCAAATCGGTGCCGGCTTGACGGGAACCAATCCAGCTGTCAATGTTTACACCGTCAATCCCGGATTCTTTGGCGATATGGTCGTCGCCACGCAGCTTAGCGGCAGTTATGGCATGGTTAAAATGGGTGCGGGCACGCTCACCTTTGCCGGCACTGTCGGCAACAATTACACCTTTGCCACCAATGTCAACGAAGGCGAGATTGTTTTTGCCAAACAAGGCAACGTCGCGGCCATCACCGGCCCATTGGTCATTGGCGATTACGGGGCCAGCGCGACGGTCAAGGTGATAAGCAATTTCTCTCAGCTCAACGGCCAAAATATCTACGTCAACAGCGGGGCCACATTTGATTTAACACAACCCGCGTCCGTGGCGGCCGCCGGCACGACGACTGGTCAAACCATCGGCACCCTTAACATTAGCGGCGGAACCGTCCAAACGGGCACCAACACCTTGACGCTCGGTGGCGACGTTACCGCGGTGGCGATTGGCGCCTCGCCCGGTGTTCTCGCCGGCAAGGTGGACCTGGGTCAAAACAATCGCAACTTCTTCGCGCTGGATGCCACCACCGCTTCGGGAACCACTTTCGGTCTCGATGTCACGGCGGTGATTTCCAGCGCCAGCGGCACATTCGGCATCACCAAGATGGGGGCCGGCACGCTGAATCTCGAGGGCACCGCCGCCAACACCTACACTGGCGCCACTACCGTAAACGAAGGCACCCTGTTGCTGAATCAGACGGGCGGCGTAGCCGTGCCGGGCACCTTGGTGGTCGGCGACGGCGTGGGCGGATCGGGCATCAACAAGGTCGACATCGCGCGACTGGGAGCGAGCAACGAAATCGCAACCACTCCCGCCGTGACGGTCAACAACTCCGGTTTGCTCGATCTCAACTCCAACAGCAACACCATTGGGTCGCTGACCATGAGCGGCGGAACCGTGACCACGGAGACCGGCACCTTGACGCTGGGCGGCAACGTCGCGGGCTTCGCGAGCATCACCAACATCACGCCAGCCACCATCAACGGCAACCTGTCGCTGGGCACCGCGGTGAGAACGTTTGATATTCAACAGGGCAGCTTGCCCACCACATTGACGGGTGGCCCTCAAGCGGACATGGTTATCAACGCGGTCATCAGCGGCACGGGTGGCGGCATCAATAAAATCGGCGATCCCGGCACGTTGTTGCTGACCGCCGCCAACACTTACACGGGCGCGACCACGGTGAGTTTCGGCTCTCTGTTTGTCGACGGCACACTCTCCGGCAGCAGCGCGGTAACCACGACCGGCAACGGTGTGCTGGGTGGCACTGCCTTCCCCAGCGGATCCGCGGGAGCAACCGTGGGCAGCGCGGCCGGCACCGTGAATCCCGGCGATAGCGTGGGCGGCGTGGGCGTATTGACCATTAACAGCGCGATCGGCACTCCCACCACATTGGATCTCAGCAACAGCGGCAATCTTACGCTCGAGATTAATGGGTTCGCCACTCCGGGAGTTAGCTACGACCAATTGAAGCTCACTGGATTGGGCATTCTCAAGCTTGGCCCAACTTCGACCTTGACACTCGATTTGGCTGGCCTCAGCGGCGCCGGCAGCGACGGCAAAGCAACGGGCGTGATCCAATTCAACGGCCTGGAAGGGGGTCAGTTCGGTGCCATTCTAACTTCCAACAATCCACAGGGCTTGGTCCCAATTGTGACCTACAATGCCAACTCGATCGACGTCAGCTTCGCCGGCCCGGCAACCCACTTCGGATTCACCTTCCCAGGCGGCGCCAGCGTGACGGCGGGCTCGTCGTTCGTCGTCACCGTGACGGCCCTGGACCAGTTCAACGGTCCGGCCCCTTCCTACGCGGGCACGGTGCACTTCACATCGAGTGACCTGAGCCCCAGCGTGGTCCTGCCTGGCACCACTGGCTTAAACAACGTCACGCTCACCAACGGCATCGGCACCTTCAGCGCTACGCTGATCACATCCACGATCAACGGGGTCACGCCCAATTTCCAGTCCATCACCGGCACCGACATCACAGCCGGCCAATCCTACAGCGGGATTACCGGCAGTGCGGCAGTCACGGTTAATCCCGCGAGCATCTTTGGGTTCAAGGTCAGCGTCGGCTCCAATACCGTCGCGGGCCAACTGGTCGGCTTCTCGGTGACCGCGCAAGACCAATACGCCAACACCATCCCCACTTACGCTGGGACCATTCATTTCAGCAGCTCCGATCCCAATGCCCAACTTTCGAATGATGCCACCTTGACGGGCGGCGTCGGCGGTTTTGCAGCCAGCTTGCACACCACCGGCACGCAGACCATCACGGCGTCGCAGCTGGGAAGTACTGCAGTTTCCGGCATCAGCAATAGCATCAATGTTACCGCCGGGGCCGTGAAGAACTTTGTCGTCACCGTGCCGCCAACCAATCGCGCGGCGGGTCAGTCGTTCCTTGTCACGGTCACCGCGGAGGACGCCTTCGGCAACCTCAATACAGCTTATACCGGCACCGTCCACTTCACGAGCAGCGATGGCAAAGCCACCTTGCCGGCCGACAGCACATTGGTCAGTGGCTCGGGCACATTCAGCTATATCTTGCAATCGGCGGGCAACCAAACGGTTACCGCCTCCGACCTGGCCGCCAACCCCAACATCACCGCGACCGCCCCGGTGACTGTCGCCGCTGGCGCGATCAACAAATTCGCGGTGACCATTCCGGGCAGCGGGACCACCCCTGCCGGCAGTCCGCTGTACTTCGAGGTGATCGCCGAGGACACCTATGGCAACACGGTCACTGGTTACACGGGGACCATCCATTTCAGCAGCACCGACGGCAATCCCGCTGCCGGCCGATTACACCTTCACCAGCGGCACCACCGGCTCAGGGGCCAACAACGGCGTCGCGTTTTTTGGCATGCTCTTGCGGACGGCAGGCCCGCAAACCGTCACCGCCACTGACAAGGCCAACAACGCAATCACCGGCACCAGCGGCGCGATTACCGTCACCCCGCTCACAGCCAATCACTTTGTCGTGTCGACCCCAGTCTCGGCCATTACCGGATCGCCCTTCGCCGTGACCGTGGCCGCGGAGGATCAGTTCAACAATGTCGTTCCCGGCTATACCGGCACTGTGCATTTCATCAGTTCCGACAGCGCCGCGACCTTGCCGGGCAGTTACACTTTCTCCGCCACCACGGACCAGGGCATGCATGTTTTCACCGGCGTCGTCCTCAATACGCCCGGCAACCAAACGATCACCGCCACCGACGCCGGCGGCGTTACCGGCACCAACACCACGCCCATCGTGAGCCGGGGCCTGACCGTCACCAGCCTGACCCCCACGCCCAGCGGCTTCACTGCCACCTTCGACAAGCCTTTCGTGCCCACGGATATCAACCTCTACGACTCCAGCAGCGGCGGCGGCGTTGACGATGTTGTTTTGACAGGGCCCAACGCGCCGCAGATCTCTTTCCACGGCTCGCTGATCATCAGTGCCAACGATCAGACGATCACCTTCGTCAAAACCAGCAACTTTACCGGCGCCGGCTTCAATCCGGGCACGGGCGTGCTGTCGGCTGGCACCTACACGGTCACCTTCCGCAGCGCCGCCAGCGGTTTCGTGGACAGCCTCAACGGGCCCCTCGATGGTCTCAACAACGGCAACCCGGCCGGCAGCAACTACGTGACCACCTTCGTGGTGACCTCGCCGCCGGTGGTCGTCGCCATCCCAGCCTTTGCCCGTGGGCCGGACAGCGTCGATACGATCAACCTGCCCAACAGCGCGACGACAGGCATTCCGCTCAACGTCAGCGTCGCCACCGGGATTACGTCCGGCAAGTTTACCTTGCAGTACAACTCGGCGCTGTTGAGCATCACCGCGGCCTTTGCCAACACTTCGCTTTCGGGTGCTTCGCTGTCGCTCGACGCAGCCTCCACGGCGGGCACGGCCATCCTCGACTTCAGCAGCCCGACGGCGTTGACGCAGACGTCGTTCCTCCGCCTGGGCGGTTTGACGGCAACGGTGCCGGCCACGGCGAACTCGTTGTACCGATCCAAGGCGCTCTTGCACTGGAGCGGCGTGACACTCAACGGCGGCGCCATCAACGCCGAGGGCGGCGATGCCGTGGAAATCGTGGCTTACTTCGGCGATGCCTCCGGTACCGCCAACGGTAACCTGAGCGGTGGCGACGCGTCGGATATTTCCGCGGTGGCGACCGGCATCAGCACCAATGGCACGCTGGGCACCTTGGGCGGGTTCGCGGCATTCCCCTTGGGCGACCCGGTCATCGTGGCCGACCTCAACAACGACGGCCTGGTGGACGCTTCCGACGTGACGCTGCTCAACTCGGTGTTGTCGGGTACGCCGCGTACACAGATCCCGACGATTCCGACGAATGTCGCCATCACGGCGTATGGCCCCGATCCGGCGCTGAGCCTGCCGACCACGCTGGTTGGCTTGCCTGGCAGTACCGTGGTGGTGCCTGTGAACATCGACACGGCCAAGCCGGTGGGTAGCAACGGGGCGACCGAAGCGATTTTGGCGCTGAAGTATAATCCGCAGGTGTTCACCGTGTCGCCGGCGGATGTGCAGGCGGGATCGCTGACTTCTGGCTGGCAGGTGACGACGGTGGTCAATGCCCAGACGGGTGAGATTGGCATCGACATCTTCAGCACGTCGCCGATCCAGACGACGCTGGGCGGCAGCCTGGTGACGGTCTCGCTGCACGTGCGCGACACGGCACCAGTTGGTTCGACAGCCTTGACGCTGGTGAACCAGGTCAATCCGACAGGTCAGCGGTTGTTCACGACGACAGTGTCGGACGGCAACGGCGCGTTTGTGCTGCACACGTCGATGACGGCGCTGGGCAGCGAGCCGGGCGAGCCAGGGCAGGTGACGGTTATCAGTGGCCAGTCGATAGTGGCAAGCGCTCAGGCAGTGGCGGACTCCACATTGACGGCGGCCGACAAGACCGCGTCGAATGTGCAGCTTGCCTCGCATGGTCAACTGCCGGCTGCGTATTATTTGGAGCAGGTGTTTAGTGAAATCGATCCGCTGCTGGCGCCGGAGAGCACGATAGCTCAGCCGGGAGCGATCCTGAGTACCGACGAGGACACACCATTCACTGCCCACGTCCCACTGGCCACCGCCCACTCTTCGACGCAGACAGATTGGACATCAGACGATGACCTGGCCTACCTGCGCCAGTCGATCAAACACGCCGGTTGGGAGTCGGGGCTTGATTGGTTGGACGGCCATGGCAATGAGGACATTGATTGATCGGCGACGGCTTTAAGAACCCGCAAAAAGAAGAGGCGTGACCGGAGCAAGCCGCGCAAACTTCTCCGGGCCGATCGACTGACATCGCGCTGTCGTTGTGTTCCGTTTGCACTTCCATCCGAGGCCTGCTCCCGATGCGCGACAAGGCTGACAGCTTGGCAAGTGCGGCTACGGCCCGATGTCAAACACAATCTCGGCAATTAAGCGATTTCCACTCTTGCCTTCAGACGACCCCTCCTGGATAATCCCAGCAACGGTCAGGCTCTCGTCCATGCATTAGCGATGAATTGCTGCTCAAGCTGAATAAATCATCGTAATCACTTTTTGGAGTACCAGGTCATGCGTGCTTCCCCGTCATTGCGCAAGCGGCTCGGCTTGGCTTTCGTGGTTCTGGCGTTGTTCGGCTTTCCTGGCCGGAGCGCCGCGCAGGAGGGTGAAGGCCGGTTTATCACGGAAGCGTCGGTTCGGCTGACCCGGCTTGTCGCCACGGCCAACAAACAGGGCTACGGCCTGCAGGAAAACGCCTTTTCGACCGGCGGCGCCTGGGTCAAGCAGAGCAAGGATAATTGGGTGGTTCTCTACACCGTCAAGCTGGAAGAGGGCAAGAAGTATCGCTTCCTCGCGGCCGGGGACGAGGACGCCAAGGACGTCGATCTCCAGGTTCTGGATGCCGACGGCAAGGTCGTGGCCCAGGACGTCAAAAGCGATCCTGAAGCGGTGGTCGATTTTACCGCCGCCGCCACGGGATCTTACGTGGTCCGCATTCGCCTGTTTGACTCGGAGAACAACGTGCCGTGCTTCTGCCTGGCTCTGGTGATGACCAAAATGAGGTAACAAAAATGTCACTTGCAAAGCTGGCAGCCTCCATCGGCGGCACGAAATCAAGCACGAAATACCCGCCTTCACGAGTGGGCCGGCGCGGCCTGACGTGCCTGGTCGTGCTTTTCTCGCTGGTCCTGGGCGATCCCCAGCCGCTTGCGGCTCAAAACCAGGGTAAAGTGCGGGGCACCGTCGAATATGAAAAGATTCCCTACCGGGATGAAGAGACCAAAACACCTGGACTGCAGCCCAAAAAGTCAAAATTCCTACCGGTCATCGGCGCCAAGGTCGAATTGCTGACGGCCGCCGGTGCCGTCCTTGGCGCAGCGGATACCGATGCCAACGGCGGCTACACCATCCCATGGACCGTGGACAAGGAAACCGCGGTCACGGTGCGTGTTTCGGCCGTATCCAAGCACGTGGTCATCACAGACTTTGGCAAGCCAACCCTGCATACGGTTTCCTCGGGTCCAGTGACCATCTTCAAAGACGATGTAAAGCAAGACATCAAGGCGACCGACGAGGGCAAGCATGCCGGTGCTTTCAACATTCTGGAGGCGATTCGCCTGGCGGATGCCGTGCTCGAAAAAGCCGAACCCGGCATCGCGCAGACGATTCCAAAGATTACCGTGCAGTGGACAGCCGGCGTCTATCCCAACGGCACCTCGCGATTTTCGGGCCATGGCAACATGGCGTTCATCAAGGGAAATCGCGATTTCACTCCACCCAGCAAGCTTTCGGGCTCGTTGAAAAAGGAGTTTCCGCGTGGCATTGAGGGAGATTGCGACGAGTTTGACGATTATGTCATCATCCACGAATATGGTCATTTCCTGATGAGGAATTTCAGCCGGGAAGACAGCCCCGGCGGCCTGCACGGCGCGCCTGGCGAGAAACTGGATCCGCACCTGGCCTGGAGCGAAGGGTGGGCCAACTTCTTCGCCTGCGCGGTCCTCGACAATCCCAACTACGTCGACACCGATCGCGACGAAAAAGGGAACGAGGTGTCGCGCGTGACCTTCAATCTCGACGACAATTTCCGCGAAAAATTCGTTGAAACCAGCTACTGGAGCGAACACACCGTCGGCTCGACGCTCTGGGATCTATTTGACAAACGGCCCGCGCGGCACAACGACGTCCATCTTGGCCTCGGTTTCAAGCCGATCTGGGAGATCGTGCCGCGGCCCGCTCAAAGATTGCCAGCACGTCACGCTCATCGATTTTTGCGACTTTTTGGTGCAGGCCAATCCGGAACTGGCCAAGCCCGTCACCGACGTGCTCCTGGCGCACAACATCAAATTTAATCCAGGCAAAACGCCTTCCGTTGAGCCGCCCTACCGCCGGGGCCTGGAACTCGAAAAAGAATACACTGGCACCCTCGATTCGCTGGGCAAGAATTACTTGAATTTCGAGTCGAGTCACATCTACACCTTCACGCTGACCAAAAAAACGCGGGTGAAGATGCAAATGAAGATCACCGCCAGCCGCGCACCGAAATTCGCCGACCTCGATCTCATCCTTTTCGACAGCAACGGAAAGCTTGCCTGGGGCGAGGATGTCCAGGGCATCGGCGCCGTTGAATCCATTGAACGGGTGCTCGGGCCGGGCAACTACTCGATCCAGATCCTGGCGCCGGTGTACCCAACGCACGAAGGCTACATGAGCAACACGGGGAGTTATAGCCTGAAGGCGTGGGCGGTGACGCAGCAGCCAGCGGAGTCTCGTTTGGGACATCAAACCCATCAGGAGCAATGCCGCCGACCTGCAATTCCAGTCCAGGCTCAACCGGATTGCCGGCGGCGGGCTATTCGTTGCGTTGCAGACCCCCACACATCCCCCTGAACGAATTTTGTCAGCCGCGGGCTCCTCCATCCGGCACGCCTTCTTTCCGTAAATGCTTTAGGCATATTGAACTTGCGGCGGCCACCTTGCCGCGGCCAATCGGAGTTGCCACGGATTCGTTGCACGCAGCGGAGCGTCAAACCGGCAATTCATGGCCTGGAAACGACCGTCACCCCAATTAGCTTTGAGGGAATTCATGAATTTTACCTGGGCTTGAGGCGAATCATTTGCTATTCTCCAACTTGTGCCAATGCCAGATTCATCACCAGGTCCGACAAGTACATTCCATTCAGGCGAAGCTGCTCAATTACGGGGCGAGCGACCGGAATGATCCCCTGCGTTTTGGCCAGGAGAATCACCGCAAGAGTGCCCTGATAACCTCCTCCTTGAGTTCTTCGAGGTTGACCGGGAACAACTCGATTTGCGCCCGCGCGGCAGCCTCCAAGAAATCCGCATAGGTTAGGCCAGCTAACTGCGCGGCTTGACTAGTGGCCAGCCGGCCTTGTTTACAAAGGGAAAACGCGGTCGTTAATCGCAACGCCTTGTCTGCTTCGCGGTCTCCGCTTTGCAACTTCGCCAACACTTCCTCGGGAATGTCCACTGTGACGCTCGCCATGCGGCACCTCCTTTATTGACAGTATACCAGGTCCGAGTCAGGTGAATTTCCGGAAGCGGCCGAGTCTGGCCGTGCGGCCAAGATAAGCACAGACGGGGCACTTGTCAAGAATTGAGTATGGTGTCCCCGGAATTGCCCCTTTGTTTTTCCCGGACTTTCTGCGTTGCGTGCCACCCTGCCGCAATTCCTACGATTCCGAACGCGGCGGGTGCTTGGGCAAGCGATCGCGGGTTTGCCGGGAATTCCTCTCGACGGCAATCAAAAGCAGAATCAACTCCGCCAGGCCCAACCAAAAGATGACAGAGACGAGAGCTGAAATACCCCAAATGACAGCTGGGAGCCCGTTTGTTGCATTCCCCCCGGCGAGCAATACTCCAACCCCAATGACGAGAGCCAAGACCCCCACGACAAGGTGAAACAAGGCAATCACCCATAATAGCCACGATAGCCGCAACAACGCCGGCCACCTGCCACGCGGCCGCCAGGTGGCATGTTCGGGAGACGGTTCTGGATCATGTGCCTCATAATCCAGCGACAGTGAGTTTTTTTCCGGTCCTTGGGGAACTGGCATGAACATGGCAATCTCCTGCGGCGGGTGCCACTCAACTGCTCAAGCGTGCCTGGGCAGATCGCAATCGCTCAACACACCCTTGCAGGCTGTGCCAGCAGCCGCATTGTATCGTGCCAGTCGATGATCGCATAGATACCGAGGTCTGAGCAAATCAGATTTCCGCCACGGTGATTGGCTCGTCGGCGTCGACGTTCGCCTGTGCCGCGGCGGCCAGGGACTCGGCCGTGCCCGTTGCGTGGCCGGCATCGACAATGCGCAGTCGCCCCGCAAGCCAGAGGCTGAAGAGCGTCGCCGCGACGCCGATAAATCCCACGAGAGGATAGTGTTCGAGCGTGCCGTCGGGCGCCTTCGTGAGGATGTACCCGCCAACGAAAGCGCCAAACCCCGCGGCCATGTGCTGTACGGCCGAGTTAGCTCCAAGGAACCCACCGCGGCGGTGAGGAGCGACGCTGGACATGATCATCGCCATGGCCGGCACCATGCGGCATGCACTGAAGAGCATCAGCATGGCCATCACCAGTGCCGCAATGGGCAGCGATACCGGCGGTAGATTGGTGGCTATGACGATGCCGAGTGCCAGCATGGGGGCGACGATGCGGAAAACGAGCAGCTTGCCGAAACGATCCGCGAGTTTGCCGGCTATGGGCGAGCCGACCAGTGTCATCACTCCAGCGGCGATATAGACCACGAAAAGACGGTTTTCTGCAATCTTGACGTTCGACACCAGATACGGACTCACAAAGGGAATCACCGTAAAGGACCCGAGCATCAATGACACGGTGAGCGCGAAAGCCCGAAGGTGATTCGGTTCCGTAAACGTGGCTTTTAGCTGCGCCAACGAATGCTCATGTTCCCGTTTCGAGCCGAGGTGCGCGCCGAGACGCGGAAGAGCTTTGGCGGCCACGAAGAAAATGGGGATTCCCATGATGGCGAGTGTCAGAAACGGCACGTGCCAGCCGAAATTCTGCCCGAGCGTTAGACCCGCCGGCACGCCGACGACGGATGCCAGGGCGAACGCCGACATGAGCGTACCAGTGGCGGCGCCGCGCCGCTTCTCGTGGAACACATCGCCGACGATCGCCATCGCCATGCCGCCGAGGACGCCTCCAAAGGCTCCCGTAAGCACGCGCGCGGCCAGAAGCGATTCGTAAGTTGGGGCCAGGCCGCAGGCGAACGTGCCGGCGAGAAAGCCGGCGTACAACACAAGGAACGCCGGGCGGCGTGCATAGCGGTCCAGAACAACCGTGGCGAAGAGCCCCGCCAAACCGGCTGCGTAGGTGTAGGACGATACGATCAGCCCAAACCTGGCCGGTGTCAGGCCGAGTTCCCGCTCCAGCACGGGCTCCAGCGGCATCACCACCATGAAATCCACGATGCTGGTGAACTGCACGGTGGCAAGCACGAGCAGGACCAGGCGTTCCCGCCCGCGCGAAAACGCAGGCTCTGTAGTGTCGCTTGACATTATTCCTTTAACTGCGCCCCCGAATCACATAATAAAACACCGGCGTCAAGAAGATCCCGAAAATCGTTACCCCCAGCATGCCGCTGAACACCGCCAGCCCCAGTCCCTGGCGCATCTCCGCGCCGGCCCCCGTCGCGATCGCCAACGGCACCACGCCCAGGATGAAGGCGAACGACGTCATCAGGATAGGCCGCAGCCGCAGCCGGCAGGCCTCCACCGTCGCCTCCCATATACCCATGCCGCTTTCCTGCCGCTGCTTGGCGAATTCGACGATGAGAATGGCGTTCTTGCTGGCCAGGCCCACCAGCACCACGAAGCCGATCTGCGTGAAAATATTGACCTCCAGGCCAGCCAGCATGATCCCCGTCACCGAGCACAAAAGGCACATGGGCACCACCAGGATGACAGCCAACGGCAACGACCAACTTTCGTACTGCGCCGCCAGCACCAGAAAGACGAACATCACCGCCAGGGCGAAAACAAACATCGCCGTGTTGCCCGCTTGCAGTTGCAGGTAGGTCAGCTCCGTCCAATCGTAGGCCATCGACTGCGGCATTTTCTCATCGGCGATGTCCTGCATCAGCTCGATGGCCTGGCCCGAACTGGTGCCGGCCGTGGTGTTGCCGTTGATGGCCGTGGCGGCATACATGTTGTAGCGCAGCACCATGACCGGCCCGACCGTGTCGCGCACGTCCATGAGCGTGCCGAGGCGAACCATCTGGCCCTGGTTGTTGCGGACCTGCAGCTGGAGAATGTCGTTGACCTGATTTCGGAACTTTTGGTCGGCCTGGATGTTGACCTGCCAGGTGCGCCCGAATTCGTTGAAATTGTTGACGTAGAAGGAGCCGAGGTAAACTTGCAAAGTGCTGAAAACATCGCTAATGGTCACACCCAGGGCCATGCACTTGGTGCGATCGATGTCGAGATAAAGCCAGGGCGTGTTGGCCCGCGAGCTGTGACCCAGGCCTTCCAGTCCGGGCGTTTTGTTGCCTTCGTCGACAATGGCGTCGCAAACGCGCTGCATCTCAGCCAGGCCGCGATTGCCGCGGTCCTCGATGATCAGCTTGAAACCGCCCGTGGTGCCCAGGCCGTCCACGGGCGGGCCGCCGAAGGCCGTGATGGTGACGCCCTTGACCTCTTTCTCGCAGCGCTCGCGCAAATCGGCGGCGATGGCGTCCGCGGTCAATTTGGCGCCGTGACGATCGTCGAAATCGTCGAGGATCACGTACATCGAGCCCAGGTTGGGAGCGTTGGCATTCAAGATGAGGGACCGGCCGGAAATGCCAATCGTGTGCTTGACGCCCGGCGTCTCCAGGGCCACTTTTTCGATGCGGGCCATTCTTCCTTCCGTGCGTTCCAGGGAAGCGGCATCGGGCAATTGAACGTTGAGGATCAAATATCCCTTGTCCTGCTGGGGAATGAAGCCTGTCGGGGCGCGCAGGAATTGCCAGCCCGTCAAGAACAACAGGCCTCCGTAAATGGCCAGCACCATGATGCTGACGCGCAAGGTTTTGCCGACGGCAAATCCATAAACCACGGTCATCTTGTCGAAAAGACGGTTAAAGCCGCGAAAGACCCAGCCCAGCATGGCATTGATGGGGCCGATGATGAACCAACCGATCACGCCGCCGAGCAGGGCGCCGGGAGTGAAATAAGCGGCGTCCATGGCCCACGGCACCCACTTGGGGATGGCGCGGCCGGTGCCCTCAGCCGCCGGCTGCCAGCCCGGAAAGTAAGCCATGAGTTCCGGGCCCCAATACAACGTGGCAAGACCGCCCAGCACTCCGAAGATCCACCAGGGCAAAGCCTCCCGTTTATGTTCGTGACCGTGAGTCCCTTCCTCGGTCTTGAAAATCACCACGGCGCGAGAGGGCGTCATGGTGATGGCGTTGATGGCCGAAATGATCGTCGACATGGCGATGGTCACCGCGAACTGGCGGAAGAACTGGCCGGTGATGCCGCCCAGGAAGCAGCAGGGGATAAACACGGCGCTGAGCACCAGCGTGATGGCCAGGATCGGGCCGGTGATCTCCTCCATGGCCTTGATGGTGGCGTTGCGCGCGTCCAGGCCGGTGGCGATCAGGCGTTCGATGTTTTCCAGCACGACGATGGCGTCGTCCACGACGATGCCGATTGCCAGTACCAGCCCGAAGAGCGTCAAGTTGTTGAGCGTGAAACCCATGGCCGCCATGATCGCGAAGGTGCCGATCAGGGAAACGGGCACGTCGATCATCGGCAAGATCATCGCCCGCCAGTCCTGGAGAAAGACCAGCACGACGATGGCCACCAGGATGACCGCGTCGCGCAGCGTGTGGAAGACCTCGTTGACCGACTCGCGAATGAAGGGCGTGGTGTCGTAAACGATTTTGTATTGGAGGCCGTCGGGGAAGCGTGCCTTGAGCTCCTTCATCTTGGCGTAAACGCCGCTGGCCGTGTCGAGGGCGTTGGAGCCGGGCAGCTGATAAATCGAAAGGGCCACCGAGGGCTTGGTGTCCAGGGTGCAGGATTGGTCGTATTGCTGCGAGCCGAGCTCGACCTTGGGGCGCGGGGCCTTGCCTGGTTCCCTGATTTGCGTCACGACGTCGCTCAAGCGAATGATGCCGGTGGAGGGATCGCTCGAGCCGGTGAGACTGCTGGCGCCGCCGCCGCCGGTGCCGGTGTCTTGCTGGGCCAATCCCTGGACCTTGCCGGTCTTGATGATGATTTGGTCGAATTCAGCGGGGTCGGAAAGCCGGCCCTTGGTATTGATGGTGAGCTGGAACTGCAGTTCGCGCATGGCCGGGGGCTGGCCGATTTGGCCCGCCGCCACCTGGATGTTCTGCTGGTTGATGGCGGTGACCACGTCGTTGGCATTCAGTTTCAGAGCCGCCAGTCTTTCAGGATCGAGCCAGGCCCGCAGGCTGTAATCGCGCTGGCCCAGGTAGGTAATGCCGGCTATTCCTGGCAGCCGGCCGAGCTCATCCTTTACATAAATGGTCGCATAATTGCTCAGGAAGAGCTGGTCGTAAAAGGGTTCGTGAGTGGCGGGATTGGTGTCGGAATAGAGGTTGACGATCATCAGCGTGTTCGGCGACGACTTCTTGACGACAATCCCCTCGTTCTGGACCAGCTGCGGGATGACCGGCAACGCCAGCGACACCCGATTCTGGACCAGCACCTGGGCCATGTCTGAGTCGGTGCCGAGCTTGAAGGTGACGATCATGCTGTAGGTGCCGTCGTTGGTGCACTGCGACGACATGTACATCATGCCCTCGACGCCGCTGACCTGTTCCTCGATCGGGGCGGCCACGGTGTCGAGCACGGTCTGGGCGTTGGCGCCGGGATAGAGGGCCGTAACTTGCACCGTCGGCGGCGTCACTTCCGGGTATTGGGCGACAGGCAAAGTGAACACCGCCACGGCCCCGGCCAGGGTGATGACCACGGAAATGACCGTTGCGAAGATCGGCCGGTCAATGAAAAAACGCGAAAACACAGCTAACCCCCTAACCCACCACACCAACCCGAAGCGCCAGCGGGGCAGAACTCAACCCCTTTTCACTCTTCACTCTTCACTCTTCTTTCGTCTGCCCAAAACGTCCGATGGACTCCCAGCACTGCCAACACCAACAATACGCCCGCGCAACCGCCGACAATGGCCGCCCACGGCATAGCGAACCACCCCAGTTTTCCGAGCGAATAACCTGTGGCTGTGCCCAGGAACGCGCCCAACAAGGAAGAGCCGATCCACTGGACAATCGGCGAGGCAAAAAGCTTGGTTTCGCCGACGCCTTGGATGACATAGAAGAACACCGGCGTCAGGAAGATGCCGAAGAGCGTGACGCCCAGCATGCCGCTAAACACCGCCGTGCCCAGCGATTTGCGCATTTCCGCGCCGGCGCCCCAGGCGACGCACAGCGGCACGACGCCCAGAATGAAAGCGAAGGAGGTCATGAGAATCGGCCGCAAGCGCTGCTTGGAGGCTGCCAGAGTCGCATCGTAGACCGATTGGCCCTCCACGTGCAGTTGCTTGGCGAACTCGACCACCAGGATGGCGTTTTTGCACGCCAGGCCGACAAGCACCACCAGGCCGATTTGCACGAAGATATTCAAGGCATTGCTCGTGAGCAGCACGCCGATAAGAGAGCACAGCATGCACAACGGGACCACGAGGATGACCGCCAGCGGCAGCGTCCAACTCTCGTACAAGGCCGCCAGCGCCAGGAAGACGCAAACCACCGCCAGGGAAAAGACGATGCCGGTGGTGTTGCCTTCGAGGTTTTGCATGAACATCAGTTCCGTCCACTCCGCCTTCATCGACCGCGGCAAGGTTTCCAAGGACAGCTCATCCACGCCTTTGATCACGTCGCCGGAACTGATGCCCGGAAGCAAGCCGCCGCCCGTCGAGGCCGCGGAGTAAAGGTTGTAGCGCGTGACGAAGATGGGGCCGGTCGTTTCCCTCACGTTGACCAGCGTCCCCAGCGGCACCATCTGGCCGGCATTGTTGCGGACCTCAAGCAAGTTGAGAGTGCCCAGGTGCGAGCGGAAATCGCCCTCCGCCTGGAGGGTGACCTGCCAGTGCCGGCCGAAATCGTTAAAGCTGTTGACGTAAAGGGAGCCCAGAAGAATCTCGAGCGTTTGATTGACGTCGTCGAGCGACACGCCCAGCGAGGCAACCTTGCTGCGGTCGATGTCCATGTAGAGCTGGGGGATTTTGGAGCGAAACTGCGTGGAAACGCCGGCCAGTGCCGGTTCGTCGTTGACCTTGAGATCCTTGATTTTGCGAATGAGCTTGTCGGCCTGGGCCTGCAGAATTTCCAGACCGGCGCCGCCGCGATCCTCGATCATCACCTTGAAACCGCCCGTGGAGCTGAGGCCGGGGATCGGCGAAGCCCCGACGACCACGACCCTCGCATCCTTGATCTGCTCCGCCCACTGCGCGCGCAGAGTTTTCATGATGGCATTGCCGCGCTGATTCAGGTCGCGGCGGTCTTTGAACGGCTTGAGGATGATCAGAAACGAGCCAAAGTTGGGGCCGTTGGCCTGCTCGACAAATGAAATGCCGCCCAGGCCAATGCGTGTGAGCCACGCCAGGGACTTTGCGGGTGATCCCTTCCACCTTGGCCATGATTTCCCTGGTGCGCTCGAGGGACGCGGCGTCGGGCAACTGGACACGCTGCGATCAATCGGCCCTGGTCTTGCTCGGGCACGAAGCCGGTGGGCGCCGTCTGAAATATCCACCAGGTCAGACCGAGCAAGCCGACATAGACCACCAGCACCACCGGGCTCAGGCGCAGCCCATGGCCGATCATCCAACCGTAGCCGTTTGTCATTTGATCGAAAGCACGGTTGAACCGGCGAAAGAAGGCGCCGAGCACCGCGTTGACCGGGCGAATGGTGAACCATCCCAGGAGCAATCCCGCCGCCAAGGCCGGAGTGAACAACGCCGCTCGTTGCAGCCAGTTTGCATCAGGGTTTTGCGGGCCTCCGGATCCCAGGCGGGCAAATCGAAATAGTCGGCCACGATCGACGGTCCAAACATGACCGCGGCCAACCCGCCGGCCACTCCGAAAAACCACCACGGCAATGCCTCTGCCTTGTGCGTCTGATGACCCGCGCCTTCGCGGTCTTGAAAATCACCACCGCACGCGACGGCGTCATCGTCAGGGCGTTGATGGCCGAGATCACGGTCGACGCGGCAATCGTCACCGCGAACTGCCGGAAGAAGCGCCCGGTGATGCCGCTGATGAAGGCGCAGGGCACAAACACCGCGCACAAAACCAAGGTGATGGCCATGATCGGGCCGCTGATTTCCTCCATCGCCTTGATCGTCGCCGTGCGCGTGTCGTAGCCCTTGGCCATTTGCCGTTCGATGTTTTCCAGCACCACGATGGCGTCGTCCACCACGATGCCGATGGCCAGCACCAGTCCGAACAGAGAGATATTGTTGAGGCTGTAGCCCATGGCCGCCATGACCGCGAAGGTGCCGATCAACGACACCGGCACGTCGATCATCGGCAGGATCATCGCCCGCCAATCCTGCAGGAAAACCAGCACGACGAGGGCCACCAGCAGCACCGCTTCGAGCAACGTGCTGAGCACGTCGGCAATCGATTCGCGGATGAAGGGGGTCATGTCATAGGCAATGACGTAATCCAACCCTTCGGGAAAGCGTTTCTTGAGTTCCTCCATTTTGGCGCGCACGCGATCGGAGACGTCGAGGGCATTGGTGTTGGGAAGCTGATAGACGCCCAGACCCACGGACGGCGTGCTGTCGAAGGTGCAGAACGAGTTGTAGTTGGTCGCGCCCATTTCGATGCGGGAAATGTCCCCCAGGCGGACGATGCTGGTGGAAGGCGCTGCGGGCGGGCCAGTCATTTTGCCCCCGGCCGCTTTTGATTTGGTTGCGGTCTTGGGGGTCGTTCCGGCCGCTTTGAACGTCGGCGGCGGCAGCGCGGCCGATGGCGAGGCCGCGCCGGCATCCGTCGTGGTGGTGGATGCCGCGCCGCCGGCAGTTGTGCCGCCCGTCGTGGCGGCGCCAGACGTGGTGGCGCCGGACGTTGTGCCGTTGATGGACGAGGAGTTCATCATCGTGCCGCCCAAGAGGCCGCTGCCGGCGCTGTTGTCCTGAGTCAAACTGCTCGCCAGAGCGCCTTGCGGCATGGCGGGGGCGGTGCTCCCCGAGCCCGGCGACACCATCGCGTTGTTTCCGAGCCCTGGCGAAGTCTTGCCCACCTTGACGACGATGTCCCGGAACTGTTCAGGCTGATTGAGCCTGCCCAGCATGTCGATGGGAAATTGAAAAGCCGTGGTGCTTTTGGCAGGCGGCTGTCCGAGCTGGCCGCTGGCCGATTGCTGATTTTGATCCTGCACCGCATTGGCCACGTCGACGGCGGTCATGTTGCGCGCCGCCATCTTCTGCGGATCCAGCCATATGCGAATGCTGTAATCGCGCTCGCCCATGATGGTGATGTCCGACACGCCGTCGACGCGAAGAATCTCGTCCTTGATGTTGATGAGAGCGTAATTGCTGATGAAAATGTCGTCGAATCGGCCGTCGGGTGAAATGAAATTGACCATGCACATAATGTCGGGCGTCTTCTTGCGGATGGTGATGCCCTGCTGCTGGACCGGCGTGGGCAAGAGCGGCATGGCCAAGGTCACGCGATTCTGCACCATCACCAGGGCCGTGTTCAGGTCGACGCTGACATCGAAGGTGACCGCCAAGGTATACGACCCGTCGTTGCCCATTTGCGACTTCATGTACAGCATGCCAGGCACGCCCGTGACCTGCTGTTCAATCGGCGCCGCCACGGTGTCAGCCACGACCTGGGCGCTGGCTCCCGGATAGGTGATCGACACCGACACCGACGGCGGCGTGATCCGCGGATACTGCGCCACCGGCAAGGATACCAGCGCAATGGTCCCGGCCAGGGTAATTACCACCGACAGCACGGTCGCAAAAATCGGCCGATCGATGAAAAACTTCGAAAGCATGCGGTCCTTACCCCTTGTCCTTGAGCGGCCCCAGCGACGGCATTGGCATCGGCGGATCCGGCGCGATGGCCATCTTTTGCCGGATCGACTGCAATGATCCGACGATCACTTTGTCATTTTCCTTGAGACCGTAGCTGATGACGCGCAGGCCGTCTTCTTGCAAGGAGCCCGTGCTGACCCGGCGCATCTCCACCTTATTTTCGGGGTCGGCCACGTAAACGTATTTTTGCCCTTGATCCGACGTCACCGCTCGATCGATGACCAGCAGTGCGTCGTGGGGCTGGCCTATCGGCAGCTCAATGCGCGACGAACATTCCAGGCACCATGAGGTTGGTGCCCCGCTTCAATTTCGGATTGGCGAAAACGCCGCGCACCGAAATACTGCCGGTGGCGGGGTTGACCTGGTTGTCGAGAAAATTGATGGTGCCGCGGTGCGGAAAGCCGTCTTCGCCTTGCAGACCCATCCAAACCGGCACGTCGATGGCGGCTGCTGCACCGATCAACCACGATGTCGCCAGCATGGCGCGGGCGCCAGCGGCGAAGCCAGCAGCCCCAGGCTGGTTCCGGCATAAAGCGGCGTCGGCTCCTGGCCTTCGATGACGGGGCTGATGGTCCCCTTGTTGATGGCCTCCTTGATCCGCAGCATGGTCGGCTCGTCCATGTCGAAATAGACGTACATCGGGTCCAACGACACCACGGTGGTGAGTTGCGTTTGGTCCTGGTTGACCATGTTGCCGGTCGTGATGTAGAAACGGCTAATGTGGCCGTCGATGGGCGAATATACCTTGGTCCAATCGTAATTGAGCTGGGCCGACACCAGGTTCGCCTTGGCGAGGTCCAGGTTGGCGATCGCCTGTTCCTCCAACGCCTGGTACTGGTCGAGTGCTTTTTCGCTGACCGAGCCAGGCTCTTTCTTGGCAAGTTCCCTGTAGCGTTTGTTGGTGGCCACGGCGTATTTCCGGTTGGCGTCATAAATCTCAACCTGCGCCTTGGCTGCGTCGAGCGCGGCTTTGTACGGCGACGGATCGATTTCGAAAAGCAAATCGCCTTTCTTGACGTTGGCACCCTCCTTGAATGTCGTTTTATGCAAGTAGCCGGTGACGCGGGCCTGCACCACCACCGAAAAGACCGGGTTGGTGCGGCCGGTGTAGAAAAGGTAGTCGGTCACCTGCCGCTTCAGCGGGTAACTTACTGGGACTGCCAGGGCCTCATTCGACCCACCTTTACTGGCTTGCTTCTGACAGCCGGGACTTGCTGTCAGCATCAACCCGGTGATAAACACAGCAATTACATAGCGATTCACTGGTACCCTCCTCAAAGCACTGCCACAAATGTATAGAATCGCCGGAATGGCGCCGAAAGGCAAGCAGTATAACTGCGATAAAAACCAACATCGGGCCGGAAGTGAACAAAAATGCATTATTTGAAACTCATCAAGATGGGCATCTGATGCCGATAATCCACATCGTGCGGTTTTTGACCCCTTTGCGGCGCCGTAGGTCAGGCTTTCGAGCCTGACGTGCGCGTCGGCCTGGAAAGGCTGACCAACATGGCAGCGAAAAAACTGTTCATCCGTGGTGTATGCATGTTGGCCGTCGCGGTGCCGCTTTGCGGCTGCACGACAATCACGGACTATATCCACAATGGCTTTGAGGTCGGGCCCAGCTTCAGCACCCCGCCGGCGCCGGTGGCCGTGAATTGGATCGACGCCGCCGACCCGCACGTAAAGCGGACGGAGGAGGACCTTAGTAAATGGTGGACGGTCTTTGGCGACCCCGTGCTCGACGATCTGATTTGCACCGCCTACAAGCAGAATCTTACATTGCGCCAAGCGGGCGAACGGATTTTGGAGGCTCGCGCTCAGCTGGGTATCGCCATCGGTGAGTTCTTCCCGCAAACACAAAACGCCACGGGAAGCTATACGCGCAATCAAATTAGCACGAAAACCGCCGAATCGAGTTCCACCGGCATTGGCACGCACCGGTTTTTCAGCTCCTGGACCACTGGCTTCAATCTTGCCTGGGAGCTCGATTTCTGGGGTGAATTCCGCCGGGCCATCGAGTCCGCCGACGCCAGCCTGGATGCCTCCGTGTTCGACTACGACGACATCCTGGTCACCCTGCTGAGCGACGTGGCCACGAATTACGTTGCCTACAGGGTTGCCGAGGAACGCATCGCCGTCGCCAGGGACAACGTGAAAATCCAGCAGACGACGCTGAACATCGCCCAGGCTCAGTTCAATCAAGGCATCGTCCAGGAGGTGGACGTCGATCAGGCCAAGACCGTCTTGGCCCAGACGCAGGCCACGATACCCGAGCTGGAAATCGGCCTGCGCATGGCCACCAACCAGTTGTGCATTCTGATGGGCATGCCCCCGGAAGACTTGCAGGCCAAGCTCGGCGCGGGCAAGATTCCCAAGGCGCCTGCCGAAGCGGCCCTGGGCATCCCCGCCGATTTGCTGCGCCGCCGGCCCGATGTCCGCCGGGCGGAAAAGACCGCGGCCGCCCAGTCCGCCCAGATCGGCGTGGCCGAGGCCGATTTCTACCCGCACATTTCCATCTTGGGCACGATCGGCTTGTCGGCGCAAAACTTCCAAACCATGTTCCGGCCTGGGGCCATGACCGGCACTGTCGGCCCTTCGTTCGAGTGGGACCTTCTCAATTACGGCCGCATCCTGAACAATGTACGGCTGCAAGACGCCAAGTTCCGGGAGTTGGTGGCAGCCTACCAGAGCACGGTGCTCAATGCCGCCCAGGAAACGGAAAACGGCGTGGTCACATTCCTGAAAGCGCAGCAGCGGACCGCTTATCAGGAAGAAAGCGTCAAGTACGCGGAAAAGGCCGTCAAAATCACGCTTGCCCAGTACGAGAACGGCACCATCGATCTGACGCGGGTGACCCAGCTGCAACTGCTCCTGGTGCAGGAGCAAGACACCCTGGCGCTGGCCAAGGGGGAAATTCCGACCGGGTTGATTCAAATCTTCAAGGGGCTCGGAGGCGGCTGGCAGATCCGCGTCAACGGCTGCGAAACGACTCCGCCTCCTGGGCAGCTTGGCGCCTGCGCCCGGTCGACGGCGTTGTGCCGGCGGTGTTGGTCGCGCCTGGAGCGGCTCCAGCGCAAGTCGTGCCAGCCGCGGCCCAGCCAGCGACGACGGGGAATCGAGCACTGCTGGGGCGGCCGTCGGTATACTAAATGCGCTTCTGGGATTCGTCAGTAAGTCCCGCATCACAAATTGCGTGGTCGGATTTCCTGCGCAGGATAGCCCGACGGCGATAAACTGAAAGGTGCTGATCAACCCTATGCCACCGAGCCGGTCGGCGAGTGATAAGGACAGCGTTCATGCATGTCCGGTTTGAAATGGTCGAGCCCGCCATGGCGGCCCTGCTTCGGCAGAAGTCGGAGGCGGAGCGATTGCGCATTGGCTGGGGCATGTGGAAAATGGCCAGGATCATGCTGCGCAACCTGCTCCGGTCCGAGCATGCCGACTGGTAGAGGAGCAGATTCAATTGGAAACGGCTAGGAGGCTCAGTGGAAGCCGGTGATCTGCATTCTCAAGAAAATGGCTTATTACCTTGAAGGCGGTTCCGAAAAACATCTGCGCGATATTGCGGGCGTGATCCGCGTCCAGGAGACGAAGATTGACTTGGCATACATTGAGGGATGGGCGGAAAAGCTTGGCCTGACGGCGATATGGCAGGAGATTCTGGAGCGCACAAAAGAGGGCGACACCTCGGAAACGAAGGAGGCCCAGAGCTGAGGCATCCGTGCACAAACGGGCTGCGTTGGTTGGTCGTGGCTCTTTCCCGTCACGGCGTGGCCAACAAGTCCTGCCAGGAACCGACCTCAATGACCGCATCGGCCAGCCGCTCCAGCCTATCTACGTCCTTGATCGCGTGCAAGGCGGCAATAGTTGCTTCGTCTGGTTGGCCAAAGCGTTTGCGACCTTGCCGGAGGAGAAGCCGTTGCTCACCTTTGATGCACCCTTCTGTGAGCCCTTCAGTGCGCCCCGTGGCAAGGCCTTTGGCAAGGCCTTCGTCGTGGATCATGTCATAAGCCGATGATTCGTGCATAATTCGAACTCCGTCGTAAATCGAGCCCAAGGCATCACGCTGGACTCTCAAACCCGTCAAAATGAAGGCAGCCGTCATCAAGCGAACCGCCTGTGCGTGCTCACATTCCCCGGCGAGGCGGCGGTCAATATCTCGCACCACGGCCCGCAAACCTCCCACAATGGCTTGACCCGCGGGCAATTGACATAGAGGCGCCAACGGCAGCAAATTGACGCCTCCGGTCAAAAACAGTTCCAGCGGCTGGCCGCCACATGCGGACCACTTCATAGGTGAATTCTACCTTTGTGCCTCCGCTGGCGTAAGCCAACTTTCCGGTGATTTCTTGTGCGTCTGCCTTGGGACGAAGCAGCACGATGATCGTCCGCACGGGCACGCCATGGCGGAAATTCAGGGCCGCGTTGTAAAGATGGCAGCGCTCGGCAACCTCTCGATCAGGGCCGGATTGGAAGTTGAGGTCGACGATTTCTTGCAGCGGATCGCCAAAGCCGACGGCGACGTCGGTCGCGGCCGAAATGGTGGATAGATCGATGTTAATGGGCACCACCGGCCGCGTATTGGGCAAGCCGAATGCCGGCACAAAGTCCTCCGGTTGAGGCTCCAGGAGGTCTTTCAATGTGGCGTCGAAGGAATGGGCCATGATTTTACCCAAAGTTGCTTGCTGTCAATGCGAGGGCTGCGCTCCTTGCGGCGGAGTTGCCTGCGCTCTTGCGTGCCCACTCAACCTCCAGACGGAACTAGGGCAAGGCGGAAGCCGAAGCTGAGATTGCGGATGGACTCACAGTCCCTGACGCGGCGGGCCGCCCGGCAGCAGCTGGCCCCGTCGTCCCAGCAGCCGCCCCGGCTCACCCGCCGCGAGCCGATCTCGGGGCCCTTGGGATCTTTGCAATCGCCCCGCTGATATTCTTTGTTGCCATACCAATCCTGGCACCACTCCCAAACATTTCCGATCATATCGTGCAGGCCCCACGGATTTGCTTTGAAGACTCCGACCGGTGAAGTGTATACATAGCCATCGTCGAAATCGACCGTGTTCGAATCCGGGAACTTCTTTTTGTAGCTGAGGTCCGCGACATTTGCATATCCCGCCAAGCTGTTGGCATCGTCGCCCGTAAAATAACGCGTCCTGGTCCCCGCGCGGCAGGCGTATTCCCATTGGGCCTCCGTAGGAAGATGATAGATACGTCCCTCTTTTTCGCTCAGCCAGTCCAGAAATTTCTCGGCGTCGTTCCCGCTGACGCAGACCACGGGATGCTCGTCGGTTTGCTCAAATACGGGATTTCGCCAGCAGGCCTTTGGATCATTGTACCATTCCTTGCCAGTCCAAACATATGTGCCGCCACTTTTTTCAGCGTCAGTTTTATAGCCCGTGTTGCGGACGAACTGCTGGAATCGGCCGCGTGTGACCTGATGAGTGCCGAGGTAGAATGGCTTGGAGATCGTAACCTGGTGCTGCGGTTTTTCGTCGGCAGAAGCCTCATGGTCCGTGTCCGGCGAGCCCATCCAAAACGTGCCCGGCTCAATGTATTTGAAGGTCATTTTCAGCGTGGGGCTGATCACATCGCCAGCTTTCCGTGGTTTGGCCGTGGGTGGAACCGGGGCTGGCGTTTTGACATCAGGTGCAATCGCGGCTTGTTTTGCTCTGGAGACCGATGGCGTGTCGGCGGCGAGCGCGGCCAGCTGCCGGTGCAGCTCTTCGGCATCCCGTGGGCGGTCCTCTTGATCATCGGCAAAGCATTCGCCCAGCAATTGGATGTGCCCCTCGCCCAATCCCAAGGTGCGGAGTTTCTTGCCCCAGCCCAGCCCGGTCGGCGCGCTTCTTGTCAAGTCGCGCAGCAGTAGTTGATACCAAATGACACCGAGGGCAAAGACATCATCGCGTGGATCGGGATCGTCGCCGCGCTTCTGCCTGCGGCGAAGCGTAAATCGGAGTGCAAGCATACCGCAACGTGCCAAGCGAATTGGCAAGCGGCGTGGCGACGGACATTCGGTCGAGGGCGCGCGCGGGCGGTGATGTGACCGATGCCAAAATCGGCGATCAGAAAGCCATACGTGGTTTTCTCGCCCTCAAGCGCTGCACGAGGATGTTGGCAGGTTTCAGATCGCGGTGGACCACCGGGTCGGCAAGGCGATGGAATTGGCCGACCGTCTTGGCCAGGCGCTGCATGATGGCCAGGACCGTCGCCGTGCGGTTGACGTCGGGCTTTTCGTTCCATTCGTGGACCATGCCGGTCAGGTCGCCTCCTTCGATCAGCTCATAGCGCAGCCAGGGCGGCGAGCCGTCGAGCTTGTAATCTTGCAGCGTCACCACGCCCCTGATGTTGGCTTTCTGGACGCGGCGCACGACGACTTTCTCATGTTCGATCTGCAGCTGGCGCTTGGCGCTGGGCTCGGTGCAAAACTTGAAGGCGGAAAGGAAATCGGGATCGTCTTTTTTGCACGCTTTCCACACTTCCCCCTGCCCGCCGCGGCCGAGCAACTCGAGCAGCTCCCAATCGCCGTGCAGGCAGGCTGGATGCTCGCCGACCTGGAACTGGGCCAGGCCGAATGGCAGCAGGCCGAGCACGTCGGCGGCCTTGTTCAGTGACAGTGTCGCGGGCACCGTCGTGCCGGTCGGATCGGCGGGGGTGCGCAGAAATTGCCGAGTCGCGTCGGGGATTTGCAGGAGATACTGGGTCAGACCGCGCTTCACCTCCGGCGGCTGGTCAGGAGCCAATTCCTCTACGACAAGTTGGACGCCGTCCTTGAGCTGCGCCAGCGGCAGAGGTTGAGGCACCTCCTGGAGCATGAGCCGCCTTTCGGCCGCACTGGTCTCAGCGAACCAATAGCCCCAAAAATGCTCGTGGACTTCGGCCACGTCGGCGACGAGGTCGAGTCCCATGGCCTTGGCGATCCACTTGGGGATTTTCGGCAGCGCGGCCTTGCCGGCGCAACGCAAGAATTTCTTGATCGGCAAATTCATGGACGGGGCCCCCACAGCGATTGATGAACGCCATTGCAGGCTATCAGAGAGTTGTTCGCTGTGCAAGGAGGCGGATTTAATCAAAGCGGGAATGCCGATTGGCACGGATGATGCCGGCTTTCACACGAGCTGAGGCACATTCGTGGTTTCAGGCTTCTGAGGGTATGACCGCCGCACGGCCCGGGGCACGGTGGCGTCCGATTTCGGGCGGGATGGCAGCTTGTTTTCGATTTCCTGAGCAAAAACGCCAAAGGCGGCCGCAATCGCATTGCCCTCGGCGTTAAGCGTTTTCACAGGCTGAAACTGGATGTTCGACTGGTTCTCGGTGACCACACGGTCCAAAACCTTGAAACCTGAGTCAGCGGCCAGGCAATTGGACGCCTCGGTCAACCTGCGCATCATGATTTCGTAGGTCTTTTCGATGACGGCCTGACTAAAAGGACTGTCGTCGGTAAGACCGAATGCAGCCAAATTGACGCCAACCAGCGCGATTTCCGTTTCGCTTGCTACCAGGACCGCGAAATGATAAACCTTGTCAACCCGGTAAAAATCGGGAAAGTACGAGCAGATCGTGTAACGCATGGCGCCCATGGAAAGTCCCCTAAGTTCCAGGATACCACTGGTCTAGCGCAGGCCGCAATTTTTCCTTCCGCCACAATAGCCAATCCACCAGCTGGCTGCGATGCTCAACTCCAAGAAAATCGTCGGGTATCCGGCCTACAATTTCCCTTATAACGTCGTTGGCAAGGTTGCCAATCCTGGTCGTCGCTGCCTCAACCTCGTCTTTTCGAATGCAGGCTGCGAAGAAGGCAGGCAATTCCAATCGATGATACGCTTGAAATTCTCCCTGCCCCCATTTCCCATCATAATCCATGGTAATCGCGTAGTCGATGAACAGCATCTCGCAAGACCCGTCATCGCCTCGTGCAAGTAGAGCGTTCCGTGTGTTGTTTCGATCTGTATTGCCAAGCCATGCGTCAAAGGCGACCACGCCCGAGCTGGCCGCGAGGACTTGCCTTGCCAGCTCGGCCAAGGCTGGGAGACTGCTTGGCATCCCGCCGTCCGCGCGACTGCAATCGAAGAGAAACCGCCATTCCCACCTAATTCGCGGCACCAATGAGAGGGCGACCAGCCTTGCCTCGCCGTCGGGGCTGGGGTCATCCAACTCGGCCAAATCCGGTCGGCGGTAAAGGGCGACTGGCGGCAGGTTTATTGTCACCTCGAACGCCAAGTCAGACGCAATCTTCTCGTAAGCAGCCCGTGGGTGCAAAGCCGACTTAATGAGCGGCTTCATATATGCCACGAGACGAGAGTCTGGTGTGCGCATATACCGCCCTCCAGCCTCACCGGGCTTGGCGGTTTCAAGATGCGGATGCCATTCATCAGGGGTGATTACAGCCTTGCGCCAAGCACCCCTGATGGCGGAATCCAGTGGCACACCTTTCTCCCTTCACGGCACGAAGAACTCCGTTCACTCATTTCGTGACCGCTGGCTCCAACTCCGCCTCCACCGCCGGTTTCTCGGTCATTTGCCGCCCCAACGTGTCCAGCACCTGCTGCTGAATGCGGACCTCCGCGTCCTGGTGCGTCTGGAAGCCGGTGCCGGCCGGCACCAGGTGGCCCAGGATCACGTTTTCCTTGAGGCCGACCAGGTAATCGACCTTGCCGGCCAGGGCCGCCTCGGTGAGCACCTTGGTCGTTTCCTGGAAGCTGGCCGCCGAGATGAAGCTGTCCGATTGCACGGCCGCCTTGGTGATGCCCAAGAGCTGCGCGCTGCACGTCGCCGGCGTCGGCCGTTCGAAGGTCGGCGGCTTCTTGCTCCTCGGCCTCCAGCGCTGGCCCGCACTTCCTCGAAGGCCTCCTTGCTGACGATCTTGCCCGCCTCGAACTTCGAGTCGCCCGGGTCCTTGATCTTGACGCAGTCGCGCAGCCGGTCGTTGACCTCGCGGAAGGCGAACTTGTCGATCACCGAGCCGGGCAACAGTCCCGTGTCGCCCATGGTCTCGACCTTCACCTTGCGCAGCATCTGCGAGACGATGATCTCGATGTGCTTGTCGTCGATGTCGACGCGCTGGCTGCGGTAGACGGCCTGCACCTCGCGGACCAGGTAATTCTGCACCGCCTCGATGCCGGAGATGCGCAGGATGTCGTGCGGCACCAGCGGGCCGTCGACCAGCGGGTCGCCTTCCTTGACGTAGTCGTTGGCGTGGACGCGCAGGTGCTTGCCGTGCGGCACCAGATGCTCCTTCTCCTCGCCGATCGGCTTGCCCTCGTCGTCGACGCGGCTGGATCAGGATCGAGCGTTTGCCGCGGCGTTTTTCGCCCAGGCGGACGCGGCCGGCGACCTCGGCCATGACGGCGGGCTCGCGCGGCTTGCGGGCCTCGAAGATTTCGGTGACGCGCGGCAGACCGCCGGTGATGTCCTGGGTGCCGCCCACTTCGCGCGGCGTCTTGGCCAGCAGCGTGCCGGGCGACACCTTCTGGCCGTCGCGCACTTCGAGGTGGGCCTTCTCGGGGATGTAGTGGACCTCCAGGCTCTGGCCGCGTTCGTCCTCGATGACGATCTGCGGATGCAGATCGCCCTTGTGCTCCATGATGACCCAGCGCTCGGTGCCGGACGCCTGGTCGCGTTCCTTGCGCAGCGTTTCGCCTTCGACGATTTCCTCGAAGCGGATCCGGCCGCCACGCTCGGCAAGAATCGGGATGCGGTGCGGGTCCCATCGTGGCACAGCACCGTGCCGGGCGTGACTTGCTGTCCGTCCTCGACTTTGAGAATGGCGCCGTTGGGGATCGGGTAGGTCTCCAGAATGCGATCCTTGGGGCCATGACCAACAGCTCGCCGTTGCGGGTCAGGGCCACGCGTTCGCCCTGGTCGTTGATGACCGACGTTGATGCTGCTCGAGCTTGACGGTGCCGGCCTTTCTGGCACTTGATGTCGCTGGCTTCCAGCGTGCGGCTTGGCCACGCCGCCGATGTGGAAGGTGCGCATCGTGAGCTGCGTGCCCGGCTCGCCGATCGACTGGGCGGCGATGATGCCGACGGCCATGCCTTCCTCGACCAGGGTGCCGGTGGCCAGGTCCATGCCGTAGCAGAGCCGGCAGACGCCCAGGGCGGCCTGGCAGGTCATCGGGCTGCGGACCATGATCTTGTCGACGCCCAGCGCTTCGATCTTGCGGGCCTGCCTCCCAGGTGATCATCTCGTTTTCCTCGACGATGACTTCGCCGGTGATGGTGGTGATGGTGTTGCGGCTGACCCGGCCGCGGATCGATTCGCTGAAGGGGCGCTCGATTTCCTCGCCCTTGTAGACGACGCCCTTGGTGATGCCCTGGGTCGTGCCGCAATCGTGCATGGTGATGACGACGTTCTGGGCCACGTCGGCCAGCTTGCTGGTCAGGTAGCCGGAGTCGGCGGTCTTCAGGGCGGTGTCGGCCAGACCCTTGCGGGCGCCGTGGGTCGAGCTGAAGTATTCCAGCACGCGACAGCCCCTCGCGGAAGTTGGCCTTGATCGGCGTCTCGATGATCTGGCCGGACGGCTTGGCCATCAAGCCGCGCATGCCGGCCAGCTGGCGAATCTGCTCGACGCCGCCGCGGGCGCCGGAGTGGGCCATCAGGAAGATCGGGTTCAGGTACGGCGTGCCCTCGCGGACGTCGTGCTGCAGATCGTGCATCATCTGCTTGGTGATCTGGTCGCGGGCGTGCGTCCACAGGTCGATGACCTTGTTGTAGCGCTCCAGGTCGGTGATGATGCCGCGCTGGAACTGCTTCTGCAGACCTTCTCGACTTCCTTGTCGGTCTCGCGCGAGCACGGCTTCCTTGTTGGCGGGCGTGCGCAGGTCGTCGGTGGAGAAGGACAGGCCGCGAGCGCGTCGATTCGCGGAAGCCGATTTCCTTCATGCGGTCGAGCAGGTCGATGGTCTCGCGCCGGCCCAGCTCCTGATAGCAGTCGGCGATGATGCGGCTCAGGTACTTGCCGGACAGGGCCAGGTCGTAAAACGCCATCTCCGGCTTGAGGATGTCGTTGAACATCACCCGGCCGACGGTGGTGCTGACCAGGCCGCTGGGGTGCCGCTGGACCTCCTCGACCTTGACCTTGTCCTTGCTCGAAGCGGACCTCGGTGATGACCTTCTTCTCGATCGGCAGGCGCACCTGGACGCGGGCGTGGATGCCGATCTTCTTGAGCGGCGAAGGCCAGGAAGACCTCGGCGGGGCCGGAGAAGATCATGCCCTCGCCCTTCATGTTTTCCACGAGCCGGCTCTCGCGCTTGACGCGCGAGCGATCTTCCTCGCTGGCGATGCGCGGATCGAACGCCGCCAGGGGATCGGCCGTCATGTAGTAGCAGCCCATGACGATGTCCTGCGACGGGCTGATGATCGGCTGGCCGTTGGCCGGGCTGAAGATGTTGTTGGTGGACATCATCAGCACGGTCGCCTCGACCTGGGCCTCGATCGACAGCGGCAAATGGACGGCCATCTGATCGCCGTCGAAGTCGGCGTTGAAGCCCTTGCAGACCAGCGGGTGGATGCGGATGGCGTTGCCTTCGATCAGCACCGGCTCGAACGCCTGGATGCCCATGCGGTGCAGGGTCGGGGCCCGGTTGAGCAGCACCGGGTGGTTCTTGATGACCTCTTCGAGGATGTCCCAGACCTCGTCGGCCTTGCGTTCGAGCATCTTCTTGGCCGACTTGATCGTGTCGGCGTGGCCCAGTTCCTTGAGCCGGCGGATGATGAACGGCTGGAACAGCTCCAGGGCGATCTTCTTGGGCAGACCGCACTGGTGCAGCTTGAGCTCGGGGCCGACGACGATGACCGAGCGGGCCGAGTAATCGACGCGCTTGCCGAGCAGGTTTTCGCGGAAACGGCCCTGCTTGCCCTTGATCATGTCGGTCAGCGACTTCAGCGGCCGGTTGGACGAGCCGAGCACGGGGCGCTTGCAGCGGTTGTTGTCGAAGAGGGCGTCGACCGATTGCTGCAGCATGCGCTTTTCGTTGCGGATGATGACCTCGGGCGCGTTGAGATCGACCAGCTTCTTGAGGCGGTTGTTGCGGTTGATGATGCGGCGATAAAGGTCGTTGAGATCGCTGGTGGCGAAGTTGCCGCTGTCCAGCAGCACGAGCGGACGCAGGTCGGGCGGGATGACCGGGATGCACTCCAGGACCATCCACTCGGGCTTGTTTTGCGGCCCGCCCAGGCCGCGAATCGCGCAGGGCTTCGACGACCTTGAGCCGCTTGACCAGGTCGCGCTGCTTCTGGCGCGACGGCTTGGCCTTTTTCATCTCTTCGTCAAGCTTGTCGCGCAGATCCTTCGACAGATCGACGAGGTTGAGCACTTCCAGCAGTTTCTTGACGGCCTCGGCGCCCATGTCGGCCACGAAGTTGTCGCCGTACTGCTCCCGGGCCTTGCGGTAGTCGTCCTCGGTCAGGAGCTGCCGGGTCTTGAGCGGGGTATCGCCGGGGTCGATGACCACGTAATCCTGGAAATAGATGATCTTTTCCAGGCTGGTGGTCTTCATGTCGAGCAAGGTGCCGAGCCGGCTGGGCATCGCCTTGAAGAACCAGATGTGGACGACGGGCGCGGCCAGCTCGATGTGGCCCATGCGTTTGCGGCGGACGCGGCTGTGCGTGACCTTGACGCCGCAGCGGTCGCAGATCATCCCCTTGTACTTCATGCCGCGGTACTTGCCGCAGGCGCATTCCCAGTCCTTTTCCGGGCCGAAGATGCGCTCGCAGAACAGGCCGTCCTTTTCAGGACGGTAGGTGCGGTAGTTGATCGTTTCGGGTTTTTTTACTTCGCCGAACGACCAACTGCGGATGTCGTGGGGACTGGCCAGACTGATGCGCACAGCGCCGTAATCGTTGATGCGGTCGTAATTGCTTCACCGGTACTCATGGCCGCCCTCCTGTTTATGGAAAACTCAAAGATCGAGTTTCTTGGAATCGGGTCAAATCAGGCGACGACTTTCTTTTTTGCGTCGCGTCGTTGTTTCTCAAATTGCTCGTCCGCGTGTTCCCAGGAGCGCAATCCGGCGTCATCTAGGCGTTTGCATTCATAGGCGAGCACTGGAACTCTGCGGCTGGGCAAAAAGCCAGGCCAATTCGGGCAAAGTTGCAAAAGACTATCCCCCACTGCTTGGCAGCGTTCATTGGGTTGCCCCAAAATCAAGGAACTACGATAATTCAGCAATGCTCGAAACATACCATGGCCGGGCGGAAATTCACCTGGCTTGGCCCCATCATTATTCCAATTCGGCAGTTCGTCTGACCAATACAAGCCCCCAGCAAAGAGGTCATAACTCATCCTTGCTTGGGGATCAAATGCCAACTTGTCGAGCATGCCTGCTAGCACTTTTTGCTCGTCCATGGTAAGCCCGGCTTATATTCGCTTCTTCTCCAACTGCATGTTCAGGCCTAGACCCCGAATCTCATTCGTCAACACGTCAAAACTGGCCGGCGTGCCGGCTTCCAACGTGTTCTCACCCTTGACCATCGACTCGTAAATCTTGGTCCGGCCTTCCACGTCGTCCGACTTCACCGTCAGCAACTCCTGCAAAATGTAAGCGGCCCCGTAAGCCTCCAGCGCCCACACTTCCATTTCGCCGAAGCGCTGGCCGCCGAACCGCGCCTTGCCGCCCAGCGGCTGCTGCGTGATCAGCGAATACGGCCCGGTCGCCCGGGCGTGCACCTTGTCGTCCACCAGGTGATGCAGCTTGAGCATGTAGATGTAGCCGACCGTCACCGGCTGCTCGAAGCGGTCGCCGGTGCGGCCGTCGTAGAGGAACGTCTTGCCGCTTTCGGGAATGCCGGCTTCCTTGAGCGTCTTGCGCAGCTCCTCCTCGCTGGCACCGTCGAAGACCGGCGTGATGGCCTTGAAGCCCAGCTTGGCCGCCGCCCAGCCCAGGTGCGTTTCAAGAATCTGGCCCACGTTCATGCGGCTCGGCACGCCCAGCGGGTTGAGCAGAATGTCGACCGGCGTGCCGTCGGCCAGGTACGGCATGTCCTCCTCGGGCAGGATCTTGGAGATCACGCCCTTGTTGCCGTGCCGGCCGGCCATCTTGTCGCCGACCGAGATCTGCCGTTTGGTGGCCACGTAGACCTTGACCATCTGCTGCACGCCGGATTGGCAGCTCGTCGCCGCGCTTCAGCGAATTGAGCTTGCGCTCCTTTTCGTCGAGCAAGAAGAGAATGCGCTTCGTGGTGCTTGCTGAAAATCTCCTTCGCCGGCTTGACATGCTCGGGCGAGCGGATGTCCAGATGGTCGAACTTGAGCTGGCCCACGGTTTCCAGGATCGACTTGTCTTCCCTGTCGATGCCCAGGCCCTTGATCTCGCGTTTGTCGAGCACCGTGCCCAGCTCGTTGCAAAGCGACTTGAACTGGGCGACGATCTTGTCGTTGAAGCCCGTCTCGATGTCCTTGTGTTCCTTGTCGAAGTCCTTGCGTTCTTCCTCGGTCATGCTGGCCCGCCGGCTGAAGCGCTCGCTGTGAATGACGATGCCCTCGACGCCGGACGGCACTTCCAGGCTGTCGTTCTTCACGTCCTCGCCGGCCCGGCCGAAGATGGCGTGCAGCAGCTTCTCCTCGGGCGTCAGCTCGCTCTTCGACTTGGGCGACACCTTGCCGACCAGGATGTCGCCCGGCACCACGAAGGTGCCGATGCGGACGATGCCGTTGTCGTCGAGGTTGGCCAGTGCCTTGCGGCGAGACGTTGGGGATGTCGCGGGTGAACTCCTCGCTTGCCCAGCTTGGTCTCGCGGATTTCGATCTCGAACTCCTCGATGTGGATCGAGGTGTAGGTGTCTTCCTTCACCAGCTTTTCGCTGATGATGATCGCGTCCTCGAAGTTGTAGCCGTCCCACGACATGAACGCGACCAGCACGTTGCGGCCCAGCGCCAGCTCGCCCTGGTAGGTGGCGGCGCCGTCGGCGATGATCTGCGCCCTTCTTGACCTTCTGGCCCATCTTGACGATCGGCTTCTGGTTGAGGCAGGTCCGCTCGTTGAGGCCGACGAACTTGCGGAGCGTGTACTCGCGCTCGTCGACCTTGATGCGCTCGCCGTCGACGTAGGTGATCGTGCCGGCGCGTTCGGCCTTGACGACCATGCCGCTGTTGCGGGCCACGTCCTTTTCCAGGCCGGTGGAGACCAGCGGCGGCTCGGTGACCAGCAGCGGCACCGCCTGGCGCTGCATGTTGGAACCCATCAGCGCCCGGTTGGCGTCGTCGTGTTCCAGGAACGGAATCAGTCCCGCCGAGACGCCGACCATCTGCTTGGGCGAGATGTCGATGTACTGCACCTTGTCGGCGCTGACATAGCTGAAATCGCCGCCGATACCGGGCGATGACGCGATCCTGGGTGATCTTGTGCCCGTCGGAGGGCGTGTCGGCGGGCGCCAGATAAGCCTGCGATTCCTCGTCGGCGCGCAGCCGACCACACCTTCGCTCGGTCAGCTTGCGCTTGCCCACCTTGCGGTAAGGCGTGATCAGGAAGCCGTATTCATCCACGCCGGCGTAGATCGACAGGCTGCGAGATCAGGCCGATGTTGGTGCCTTCAGGCGTCTCGATCGGGCAAATGCGGCCATAGTGCGAAATATGCACGTCGCGCACCTCGAAGCCGGCCCGTTTGCGATTGAGGCCGCCAGGTCCAAGGGCCGACAGCCGGCGTTCGTGCGTCAGCTGGGCCAGCGGATTGGTCTGATCGACGACCTGGCGACAGCTCGCCGCGGCCGAAGAAATACTCGATGGCCGCCGAGATGCTCTTGGGATTGATGAGCGACCGCGGCGTCATGTCCTGCTGATCGCGGATCGACATGCGTTCCTGGACGGTGCGGCGCAGCTTGAGGAAGCCCTTGCGCAGCTCGTCGGCGGCCAGTTCGTCGATGGTGCGCAGCCGGCGGTTGCCCAGGTGGTCGATGTCGTCGACGTGGCCTTGCTCTCCGGTCGCGCAGGTTGAGGATGTAGCGGATGGCGTTGAGGTAGTCGATGGCCCGCAGGGTCATTTCCGATTCGGGGATGTCCTGGTTGAACTTGCGGTTGATGCGGAAGCGGCCGACCTTGCCCAGGCGATAGCGATTGGGGTCCTGGAACTTCTCGCGGAACAGCTCCTTGGCCTTTTCCAGCTGCGGCGGATTGCCGGGCCGCAGCCGCTGGTAGATCTTGAGCAGCGCCTCTTCGTGGGTGTTGGTCGGGTCTTCCTTGAGCGAGGTCAGGACAAGCTGATCGAGCGGCTTGCCGCGTTCGTCCTTGAGGTGCAGGACATCGACTTCCTTGAGGCCGGCTGGCGATGATCTTGTCGATGACTTCGCTTGGTCACCGACGTCGCCGCTTTCGAGGTAGACCTCGCCGGTTTCCGGATCGATGATGTCGCCGACGGCCACGCAGCCTTCCAGGGCGTCGCGGTCTCGGTCTTGACGGAAACGGTCTTGACGTGCTGCGGGTAGAACGCCCTGATGATGTCGGCGTCGTTGCTGTAAACGCGGGTCCATGGCGCGGAGCAGCGTCATGGCCGAGAACTTGCCGGACTGGTCGATGCGGACGCCGAGGGTGTCTTTCTTGGTGACGTTGATTTCGATCCAGCTGCCGCGTTCGGGAATGATCCGGCAGCGAGTGCAGCTTGCGGTCGCCGGCCTCGGTCTCGACGACGTAATCGACGCCGGGCGAGCGGTGGAGCTGGCTGACCACGACGCGTTCGGCGCCGTTGATGATGAACTCGCCGCCGCCGATCATGATCGGCATGTCGCCGAGGTAGACTTCTTCCTCGACCGGCTGCTCCTTGTTGAGGCGCAGCCAGACGCGGAAAGGCCGGCCGTAGGTCAGCCGCAGCTGCCGGCACTCATCGGGACCGTAGCGCGGCTTGCCCAGCTCGTACTTGATGTACTGCAGGCTGAGCGTCTTGTCGTAGCTCTCGATCGGGAAGATTTCCCGCAGGACGCCTTCCAGGCCGGTGGCCGTGCGCTTTTCGGGCGGCACGTCCAGTTGCAGGAAGCGGTCGTAGGACTTGGTTTGCACGTCGGTCAGCGGCGGCACCTCGACGGCGTCGCCGAAGCGGCCGAAGTTGCGGACCTGAGTCGGGGTGAATAGTGCGCAGGGCCGGGATGGGCATGAGCTCAGCTCCTCCCATTACACGAGGACAAAATATCACTCAAGACGGGTAAGTGCGGGGAATGTCCCCATTCCGAAGGCGGAGCACTCCTTTGCGGATTTCCGGAAATCGAAAATCACATGGCTGCTGCGTGGCACGCTGTGTTCCACCGTAGACAACGCAAACGCCGATCTGTTGTTCAAACCCGGCGATTCCAGCCCGCCGATCCACCGTGGCGGCCTTCCGAGACCGCAGCGGCGACCGTGCCGTGCCTCAACTCCAGTTTTCTGAGCAGAAAACAGCATAACCCGGACTCCGAGCGCGCACGCTCTGAGTTCGGGTGGCGGTTAACCCCGCCAGTGTTGCTGTCCAGTTGACCCACTCAATTGTAACAAGACCGTCAAGGGTGTCCAGTACTTTTTTTATTACAGTGACCAAAAAAGTGCCAGTTACTTCAGCGACACCTTCGCGCCGCCGTCTTCGAGCTGCTTCTTCATCTTCTCGGCGTCCTCCTTGGTGACGTTTTCCTTGACCGGCTTGGGGAGCCTTCCACCAGTTCCTTGGCTTCCTTGAGTCCCAGGCCGGTGATCTCGCGCACCACCTTGATGACGTTGATCTTCTTGGCGGCGTCGAAACCTTCCAGGACGACGGTGAACTCGGTTTTGACCTCGGGCAGCCGCTGGCCGCCGCAGCCGCCACCGGGCCAGCCGCAACCGCAACCGCCGCCGCGGCCGGCTCGATCTTGTACTTTTCCTTCAGATAATCTTTCAGCTGCGACGGCCTGGGCGACCGTCAGCTTGGCGAATCTTGTCGCCCAATTCCGTGATTTCGGGAGCAAAGGCTGTCTCACTCATAACAATATCGTTCCTTTCTAGGATGCGTCGCCGCCTGAAGCTTGGCGGCATTAACGCGTAATAGCCTGTCTCAACAGCCGCTTGCGGCTTCGCGCTCGCGCAAAGCCGCAAGCGGCTTAACCCGTCTGAATAGCCGCAACCGGCCTGAGTCGCTGCCGCGGGGGCTGCCTCGGCCGCTGGTTGTCCTTCCGGTCTCTCGCTGATCGTCTTGAGCTGGCTGGCCACCTGGCTCGCCGGCCCTGTCAATTGACTGACCACAGCCGCCGCCGGTCCGAGGATCGCCGACAAAACAGCGGCGATCGCCTCCTCGCGCGTCGGCATGGTCAGCGCCTTTTCAAACGGCACCACTCGCCTTCCGCGACGGCAGTCTTGATCTTGACCTTGTCCTTGATCTTGTCGTTTTTCCGAAACGCCTTGTCAATTTGCTGGCTCAACTCGGCGACACTGCTGCCGCCCCAGGCGATGGTGGTAGGGCCCGCCCAGACATCCTTCAAGTTGATGCCCATTTCGCCGAACACGCGCCGGGCCAGGCTGTTCTTGACCATATGCAAGCGAATGTTCTTCTTGCGCAAGTCCAGGCGGACCTTGTTCTCGGTGATGGCGTCCAGGCCGGTGAGGCTGAGCAACACCAGGTCGCGCACGCCGCCAAAGGTCTTGGTCAGCTCGTTCATTTGCATTTGCTTGATTTTTTTGCTCATGCGTCCGTCTCTTTACAGTCGACACCGAGCCGGAACGGCCATACCGCCACGGGCATGCCATGGGCTCATCGTGGAGACAGCGTTATCGACTTAATGTAGTTTCCCTTGACGCCAGTGGGCTTGACCGATTTCGACCTGGTCGACAAACGCCGTGATGTTGGCTTCGAGCTTGGCCTCGTCGAAGCTCATCTTGCCGACGCCGGCGTGGACGTTGCCGCCCTTGTCGGCGCGGAATTCGACCTTGCCGGCCTTGAACTCGCGGACCGCGGCCGCCATGTCGGCAGCCGGCGAAACCACGGTGCCGGCCTTGGGCGTCGGCATCAGGCCGCGCGGGCCGAGCACCTTGCCCAGACGGCTGACCTTGCCCATCATGTCCTGCGTGGCCAGGGCGACGTCGAAATCGAGCCAGTTTTGCTTTTGAATCTTCTCGATCAAATCGTCGCTGCCGGCGAAATCGGCGCCGGCTTCCTTGGCCTTGGCGACGTTGTCACCCTGGCAGAAGACGACGACGCGCACCGTCTTGCCGATGCCGTGCGGCAAAGACACGGTGCCGCGAATCAGCTGATCGCTCTGCGTGGTATCGAGGCCGAGCGCCATGTGAATCTCGACGGTCTCGTCGAACTTGGCCCGTTTCATCTGCTTCAGCATGCCGATGGCCTTTTTCAGGGGGGCCACGCCTTCCTTGGCGATTTTTTGCAGGTTGTTCTTCAGCTGATTGCGGAGCTTCTTGCCGCGGCGTGGACCGTGGCCAGGACTCTTGCCTTTTTTCTTGGCAGGTTGATCGGCAGCGGTGATTAACACGGCAGGCGGAGGCGCACCAGGCGCAGCGGCAGGCGCCTCAGGCGACGTGGCAACAGGCGGCACGGCGGCGGCAACTTCAGCGGGCGGCGCATCCGCCGCGACTTTTTCCTTCTTGGGACCGCGCGGTTTTTTTTCCTTCGGCGCAGCTGCAGCTTCCGCTCCAGCAGCGGCAGGCGCCTGTTCTTTTGTGGCTTCTTCGGCGGATTCAGGGGCTTGTTTCTTGGCCATCGACTGTGATCTCCGGTGCTTCGCTAAGCCGCAAGCGGCTTTACTCGACGGTGAGTCCCATGCTGCGGGCGGTGCCGGCGACGATGCGGGTGGCGTGCTCTTCGTCGCGGGCGTTCAGGTCAGCGAATTTCTTCTTGGCGATATCTTTCACCTGGGCGGCGGTGACCTTGAAACCCTTGTATTTCCCGCTGGCCTTGGCTTTTTCCTCGGGATTGATGACTTCGCCGCCCTTTTTCTTTTCCAGCGGAATGCCGGCGGCCTGCTTGAGCAGCACCGCGGCCGGCGGGCTCTTGATCTCAAATGTAAATGAACGGTCGGAAAAAACGCTGATCGCGACCGGGATGGTGATGCCGCGGGCATCCTTGGTGCGTTCGTTGAATTGATCCACGAACGCCTTGATATTGACGCCGTGCTGACCGAGCGCCGGTCCGACGGGTGGCGCGGGTGTCGCTTGCCCACCGGGACATTGCAGGCGGATTACAGTCGTTAATTGCTTGGCCATTGTTTTATCCTAATTCTCAGCAGGCCTGTTTTCTTAGTGACAAGGTGACAAGGTGACAAGGTGACAAGGTGAAAGAATCTGGCAAATCCTTCACCTTGTCACCTTGTCACCTTGTCAAATCACACAGGCTCCACCTGCCAATACTCCAACTCGACAGGCACGGGCCGACCGAAGATCGTCAATTCGACCTTGACCGCGCCCTTGGCCTCGAGAATGTCCTTGACCTCGCCTTCCATGCCCAGGAAGGTGCCGTCGCGGACTTTAACCCTATCGCCGCGATCGAAGCGAAGCTTGACCTTTTCATCATGCTTGGGCCCTTCACCGCCCAGGGCCAGCATTTTCTGCACTTCGTGCGGCTTCATGGGTTGTGGCGGCTTGGTCAAGTTGCCTCCAACAAAGTCGCCAACGCCGGAAGTCTCCCGGAAAAGGTAAAGGATGTTCTCGTTGAACTCCACCTGAACCATCAAATAGCCGGGATAGAGCTTGCGTTCCTTGACGTAGCGCTTACCTTTACGCAGCTCGGTCACCTTCTCGACGGGGATGACGATTTGGCCAAAACAGGCTTCCAGGCCCTCGATTTTGACCCGCCGTTCGATGGCCTCCTTGATCGACTCTTCCCGGCCGCTTTGCACCTTGACGACGTACCACAATTTGTTGTCGGGCTGTGCGGGTTCTTCCACGCCGCCGGTGGCCACGGGCGGCACCTTGGGAGGAGGCGCGTGTTCCTCTGCTGGCTCAGCCGCCGAGCTAGTGTCCGCGGGAGGAGCAACCGGGTTCATTTCAGGAGAAACTGTGTTTGCCGTTGTCATATCATCGGCCATCATCTAAACGTTTTTGGGAAAGGCAGCGAGAGGGCGCTACCATTGAGCACCGGATTGGTTCTTGCGAACAGCTTCTTGGGTGTCGTACTTGAGCACCTGGATCAGGGGATTGGTCAGCACCTTGATCCATGCCACATCGAGCACAAACAGGAATACCGTCAACAACACCACCGTCACCAACACCACGATCGTATCTTGATAAAGCCGACGCCGGGTCGTCCACGACACCTTGTTCATTTCGGCTTCGGTGGCAATCAAGAAATCGCCGAAAGTCGGCCAATTCACCAGCCGCCACGCGAACCAGCCAGCCACGACGAGCAGCAGCAGAGGCAGCGTCAGGGTGATATGGTACATGAAAATATAGTGGGCTTTACCGTCGGTAAATGGCGCCGTCACCACCCAGGGATCGGTGGCCGGGGTCCAGTCGGATTTAACCTTTTTATATCGCTCCTCAACATCGTTCAGCTGCTTGGTCGTCGGCGTGTTCGTCTTGAGCCGCTCCCGCGCTTCCTCAAGTGTCACGCCCTTGGTTAACTGGGCGACCTCCACCTCCCTGGCCTTTTTCAGAGCAGTCAGTTCCGTGCGCAGCGCATCAATCTCTTTGGGGTCGGCGGGGAAAAGCTTGGCAGGCACTTGCCATGAGGTCCCCGTTTCCAGAGATCCATGGTGGATCAGCGTATAGATGCCGCAAAACACCAGCACCATGACGGCAATGACGGTCGCCCGGCGGACGCGTAACCCCTGGTTGGCCTTGAACGCGACGGCATGAAACCAACCCTGTTCATCAATCCGCACCAGCCAAGCCAGCACGGCGGGTTGAAAATACATGATGACCGCGGCGACGAGCAGGGCGATGCCGATCACCGACCACAACGCCACGCCACAGGCTATCAGCAGCCCGCAACCTATCGTGGCTACGCTCAAATAGACCGCGCTGGCCCGCAGTCCACGGACGGGGTTGGGCCCTTCCAGGAAGCGGCCTAGAAGGAAAAGGCCGAAGACGGTCGGCAAGGTCACCAGCACCAGCAGCGCATCGGCCAGGAACTCATTGCAATAGCTGGCAACGTTGACGATGCGCCAAAATGCCGGCAGTCCGACGACAACCAGCCAAAGACTGGCCAGCAAAAATAGCCCCGCCATGATGCCATGCACCATCAGCACCTGGCGCGGATTCGCGGGGCGGCTTCAACTGCCATTGTTTTTTCAGCCACAGCCATGGCTCAGCCTTCCTTCCGAAACTCCCGGCGTCTTGCCAGCAGGGGCGGAGCGAATCGAACGCTCAACCGCTGGTTTTGGAGACCAGTGCTCTACCAATTGAGCTACACCCCTAAGGCTCAAATAAAAGGGGACAGGCCCCGTTGCCGGAACGGCCCGGAGGGTGCTTCGCACAACGGGGCCTGTCCTTTTTGAGCCCCCAATAGGGTGGACAGTGAAAAGTGGTTGGTGGACGGTGAAAATAGGACATCAAACAGTCCCAATGTCGCTCGCGAAACCACTGTCCTTTGCTCACTGCCCACCGTCCACTACTTCTTCCGGGTTTCCTTGTGCGCCGTGTGCTTGCGTTCCTTGCGGCAGAACTTCTTGCAGTTCCAGCCGCTCGGCGCCGCGGGTTTCCTTGTGGGTGCGGTAATTGCGGCTGCCGCAGACGGTGCATTCCAGCCAGACATATTCGCGCATGATCGTACCCGATGCTTCACGATCGCGCTTGCGGCTGCATGCGCTAAGCCGCAAGCGGCTCAGGCGTTACTGCAGAATCTTGGTCACCACGCCGGAGCCGACGGTGCGGCCGCCTTCGCGGATGGCGAAGCGCAGGTCTTCGTCCATGGCGATCGGGCGAATCGGGCATCAGCTCCACCTTGACCTTGATGTTGTCGCCGGGCATGCACATTTCCGCCTTGTTGCCGTCGGCGCCGATCAGTTCGGTGACCGAGCCGGTGACGTCGGTGGTGCGGAAGTAGAACTGCGGCCGATAGCCGGCGAAGAACGGCGTGTGCCGGCCGCCTTCTTCCTTGCGTCAGCACGTAGACGTTGGCCTCGAACTTGGTGTGCGGCGTGATCGAGCCGGGCTTGGCCAGCACCTGGCCGCGTTCGATGTCGTCGCGCTCAATGCCGCGCAGCAGCACGCCGACGTTGTCGCCGGCCATGCCGAACTCCAGCGTCTTGTTGAACATTTCGACGCCGGTGACGACGGTCTTCTTCGGGGCCTTCATCAGGCCGACGATCTCGACTTCGTCGCCGACCTTGACTTGCCGCGCTCGATACGGCCGGTGCCCACCGTGCCGCGGCCCTTGATCGAGAACACGTCTTCGATGCGCATCAGGAACGGCTTGTCCTCCTCGCGCTTCGGCGTCGGGAATGTAGGTGTCGAGGGCGTCCATCAGATCGTCGATGCACTTGCAGGCCTTGTCGTCCTTGCCGCCGCAATCGCAGGGCCGGCTTGGAGCTGCCGCGGATGATCGGGATCTCGTCGCCGGGGAACCCGTACTTGGTGAGCAGCTCGCGCAGCTCCAGCTCGACCAGCTCGAGCAGCTCGGGATCGTCGACGGTGTCGATCTTGTTCAGGAAGACGACGATGCGCGGCACGCCGACCTGGCGGGCCAGCAGGATGTGCTCGCGGGTCTGCGGCATGGGGCCGTCGTTGGCGGCCACGACCAGGATGGCGCCGTCCATCTGGGCGGCGCCGGTGATCATGTTCTTGATGTAGTCGGCGTGGCCCGGGGCAGTCGATGTGGGCGTAGTGCCGCTTGGGCGGTCTCGTATTCGACGTGGCCACGGCGATGGTCACCGTCTTGTTCTCGTCGCGGACGGTGCCGCCCTTGGCGATTTCCGCGTAGCTCTTGACCTTGCTCGAGCTTGTTCTTGGACGCCTGACGGACCACGATCGCGGCGGTCAACGTGGTCTTGCCGTGGTCGATGTGACCGATGGTGCCGACGTTGACGTGCGGTTTGGTCCGCGCAAATACGTCCTTTGCCATCGTTCCTCCGCAATAACGAATCGTCCACCGCGGTCATGGCTGCCACGGGGACTCAAAAAGGTTGTGAAGTCGTTCAGTTCGGCCGCTCGCATCCGGCTGCTGAATCGAACCGACAGAGCTGCTGCTGGGATTTGAACCCAGGACCTCGTCCTTACCAAGGACGCGCTCTACCGACTGAGCTACAGCAGCGCAGATCCCTCATGGGCGAAAGCAGATCCTAGCGATTCCCGCGCGCTGGACAGTCCTGCCCGGAGCCAGCTGCGACGGCGATTTCGGGCTGCCGTCGCCGCTAGCTCGGGTTAAACAACCGCTTGCAGTGCCGGCAAAGCGGGTGAAGGGAATCGAACCCACGTGGCCAGCTTGGAAGGCTGGGGCTCTACCATTAAGCTACACCCGCGAACAAGCTGCAAGGAAACCGGGCAAACCCAGCTTTTGCCCGCCCTTCTTCCTTTTTACTCAATTCCTTGCTCAATGGGCAGGGAGGGATTTGAACCCCCGTAGGTCGAAACCGTCAGATTTACAGTCTGATGCCATTGGCCGCTCGGCCACCTGCCCGTGAATCGTTCATATCCTGCCAAGCTAGCGGTGGGAGTCGAACCCACAACCTCCGGTTTACAAAACCGGTGCTCTGCCATTGAGCTACGGTAGCGCCGCTCGCCTGTTAGAAAACTCAGTATAGGTAGGCGGCATAAGCCTTGCAAGCTGAACTTTGCGCCACAAACCACGCAAACTGCTTCAACTTACGCCAGAGGGACACGGAACCGCGGTCAATGGTTCGTGGGGAGTTAAGACGGAAGGGTGAAGAGTGAAGAGTGAAGAGTGAAAGTTGAACCAGGGAGGCCCGACATTTTTTCACTCTTCACTCTTCACTCTTCACTCTTCGCAAATGCCCGGCGGCATGCGGCGAATAATAAGGCGGGAGCATCTGACCTCGATTGCGAGAACAGCCATGGCCGGCTCGACTTTACTGATCGTGACAGTGTTTGCCACCGCATTTTGGGCGGGGGCGCTGCTCACCTTGCGCCCGGCCGGCTGACAGCATGCCCTGAACGATTTCGCCGGCTGCGCAAGGCGATGGTCGCCATCGTGGTGCCCTCGATGGTGGCTGGCGGGTTGGCCATTGACCGCTGGGGCTTGCAGACCGTGTTGGTACTGGGCAGTTGTCTAGCGGCCCTGGCGTTTCTCAGCCTGGATCGCAGCGATTCGCTGGCAAGCGCTTTGGGAGGCACGGCCCTTTTGGCCGGCGATGCGCGCGGCTTTGAGCGTTGCCAGCGTCGTTGCCATGCCGCTGGCATTTTTTCCCACCCATGCCGGCCGTTCGGTCAACCTGGGCTTCGTCGCCGCCCTCGCCGGCGGCCTGCTGGGGAAGCCAATCATGGAAATGGCGATCGCCAGGCTCGGACCGCGCCGTGCATTGCTGGCGCTGGCGTTGGTTTCACTGTTGCCGGCCGCGGGCGCACGCCTGCACGGCGGAATCAGAATTTGCTGAATTGCCTAGCGGCGGTGCCGGTTTGGCGCAGCTGCTGTCCGATCCACGCATGGGATTGCTGATGGTGATGATTGCCCTGTGCATGCCGGTGGAAGCCGCGCTCGGGCCCTGGGCACGGCGTTTCGTCGGCGAGTTGGGCAACTACCGGGGCACGGCAGCGCTGCTTGGCGCTGGTTTTTGGCTGGCTTTTTTCGCAGCTCGCCTGGCCGCGGCCGTTTTGTTGCCCGCCACGGGCGGCGCCATCGCGGTGTTGTGCATGGCGTTCGCCGCCGCCGTCGTCTTTGGCAACATGTTCGGCGCCTACCTGCGGGCAGGCAGCGGCATCGGCTTGCTGCTGACGGGCGCTTGCTTTGGTCCGGTGGTGCCGACGCTTTTTGGCGTCGTGCTACAGAGCAACGCCGCCAACACCGGCGCAGCGGTGGGACTGGCAAGCGCCGCGGGTTTGCTCGGAATATTGGTGATTTTGCCGTGGATCGATGTGTCCCGACCGGAGCGCTGAGCCGCGTGACGATGCGTGCAGCGACGGCGGTGGCAGTGGTGCTGCTGGCTCCTGCGTTAGTCTTGGTGATTTTGGGTTGATTGTCGGATTAGCGGAGCGGAAGGAACAGCGACACCAACCCGAAGCGCAAGCGAGGGATGCCTTTGGCCCTCGCTTGCGCTTCGGGTTGGTATGGTCCGCTATCGCGGCTCGCATGGCTGCGTGTCTTCACCGCCCCTCCTTGCGCCGCCTTCTCGCCGCCGCGATTCGCCGCACGATTTCATCCACGATCGCTCCCGCCAGAATGACGAAGCCGAGCGTGGCAGGTTCCAGCGTTGTGGGAAATCCCAGAACATTGCCGGCGTTATAAAGCACCGGGATGAGCGCCGCACCCAGGACGACGCCGACGATCGAGCCCTCCCCACCGCGCAAGCTGCAACCGCCGAGCACGGCGGCGGCGATAGCGTACAGCTCATAGGTGTTGCCATGGGCGTCCGGCTGGATCGATCCTTGGTTGAAACACCATAACAACCCACCGACGCCGCCAGCCAATACAGCGCAGAGCACATAGCTGCCGATGACGACGCGGTCGGTGTTGATGCCGCTGAACCTGACGGCCTGCTCATTGCGCCCGATCGCCAGCAAGTAGCGCCCGTAGATCGTGCGGTTGAGGAAAATCGCCGCAACGACGGCCAAGCCCAGCAGTACGAAAAGCGGCACCGGCAACTCAAGCGTATTGTTGTCGATCGGCTGCATTTCTTCGCTGGCAAGCCCGCACGACCGTGCCATTTCTTCGAAAAAACGCCGAACATCATCCACGAATGGGACAGGCACTTTGCCCACGGCGAAGTAGAGCAAGTCTTTCCACTCTTGGCCCAACCCCAACGTCCTGTCTTCCGTTACATAACGCGCAGCGCCGCGGTACAGCAGCAGACCGCACAACGTCACCACAAAGGGCTGCAATCGCATTTTGGTAATCAACAAGCCGTGGCCTAGCCCCAGCACCGCTGTCACTGCCAGTGCGGCCAATATGGCCCAGGGCGCGGCCCAATCTCGCTTAAGCAACAAGGGCACAATACATCCCACCAGGCCAATTACCGAGCCGATCGACAGGTCGATGCCGCCCGACATGATCACAAAAGACACGCCGATTCCCAGCACGCCGTAAAGGGCGGAGCGCTGGAGGATGTTGTGAACGTTGTACGCCGTCAAAAACGCCGGGTTTTTCAGCGATGTGAATACCACCACCACAATCAACACGCCCAGGATGCCGAAGGTTTTTTTCATGGCTCCTCGCTCTCGCCCTCGCCCGTCGCCAATCGCATGACCGCTGACTCAGTCGCATTGGCTCGAGTCAATTCTCCCGCCAGCCGGCCTTCGTGCATGACCAGGATGCGGTCAGCGAGACCGAGTACTTCCGGGAGATCGCTGCTGACGAACAGGACCGTGGCCCCGGCCTCGGCGGCCTGCTCGATGAGGTGGTAAATCTCCTCCTTGGCGCCGATATCCACCCCGCGCGTCGGCTCGTCGAGCAGCAGCACGCGCGGCTGCATCAAAAGCCACTTGGCCAGCACCACCTTTTGCTGGTTGCCGCCCGACAGGTTGAGAACGAGCTGCTTGCGGTTGGGCGGTCGCAATTGCAGTATGTCAATCATGGTAGTGGCAGCGAGGCGTTCGCGGCCAAAGTTTATGAAAGTCTCGGCGCGGGCATTGCGGCGCAGCGCCGCCAGGCTAATGTTTTGCTGCACCGTCATTTCCAGGATCAGCCCCTGGGCCTTGCGCTCTTCCGGCACGAGGGCCAAGCCGGCGCGGATGGCGTCCTGGGGATGGCGAATCCTGGCTGGTTTACCGTCGACGAAGATAGTGCCGCCCCGCGGCGGGTCAATGCCGAACAGCGTCCGCAGCAACTCCGTGCGGCCGGCGCCGACCAGGCCCGCCACGCCGACGATTTCGTGTTTGCGAATTCCAAAACTCAGGCGCTGCCGCGGATGGGCCGCGGTGACGAGGTCTTTCACTTCAAGCATCATCTTGCCCGGTGTGCGTGGCCGCCGGCCGGCGAACAGCGACACATCGCGGCCCACCATGAGCGACACCATACGCTGTGGTCGGATATCCGATCCTTCCAGTTCGCCCGCGTTTTTGCCGTCACGCAGGACAACGACGCGGTCGGCAATCTGCTGAACCTCGGCGAGGCGGTGGGAAACGTAGATAACGCTGACGCCGCGCTGACTCAGATCGCGGATGACGCGAAATAATGTGTCGGTTTCGTGCTGCGACAGGCTGGAGGTCGGCTCGTCCATGATAAGAATGCGGGCGTTGACCGACAGGGCCTTGGCGATTTCCACCATTTGGCGATGGCCGATCGACAATTGCTCGACGATCGTGCGCGGCGAAAAGGTCATGCCGAGCGAGGCAAGCAGTTGCCGCGCTTGCGTCTCGATCTTGCGGTTGTGGATGACGCCCCAGCGACGCGGCTCACGGCCCAGGAAAATGTTGGCGCCGGCGTCGAAGTTTTCAGCGAGATTCAGTTCTTGGTGGATCAGGACGATGCCGAGTTGCAGGGCGTGGTGAACACTGCGGATGTGCACGGTTTGGCCGCCAAGCAAAATGCGGCCGGAATCGGGCTTGTCGACGCCGGCCAAAATCTTCATCAGTGTACTTTTGCCGGCGCCATTTTCACCGACGACGGCCAGAACCTCACCGGAATTGACGGTGAGTGTGACGCGGTCGAGGGCAGTGACACCTGGATATCGCTTGGTGAGAGCTTCGACAGTGAGGAGGGGTTGTGCCGCCGTGTCGGGACCCATCTTGAGTGCCAAAAAGTAGGTCCCGCCTGCCGGGCGGGACCTGAACCCTGGAAAAATCTGAAGCCCAAAGAGAATACCGCCAGTGCCCGCTGCGCCAAGGTCCCGCCCGGCAGGCGGGACCTACTTGGCAGTCGGAATCGGCAGTTCGGCCGCCCGCACGCCCCTGGCCTTCCAAGTCACCAACCCGTCGCAAAAGTTCGCGTTCGTGCCGACATTCTTCCATTTGAATCCAGTCGGCGTCAAAGACGTCACAATGGTATATAAGCTAGTGACATTTGGCCCCGAAATAATCTCCACGTTGGGAGCGATAGCAAACGGGATTGGAAATCCGATTGGTCCTTCCTGCCCGATCACGGTGCCGAATTGGCCCGTCTGCTCGAATACCCGCATCCGCAGACTTTCATTGGTTGTGCGCATGCCGCTCGCTTCCCAGACCAAATCCTCATAGACGATATTGGGTTTGAGGGCCGTCGCGGCAATGGCCTGGAGAGGCTTCTTGAGAAAATCGTCCAGCTTGGCGCCTGTGTCCAGAAAATCCTCGGTCATCGGCATGGCGATCCAGGTGAAGCCCATCTCGTCTTGTTGGGAAATGACATAATGGCGTTTCGGCGCGGTCAATTTCAAATTGGGACTGTGGGCGTAGGGTGTCGCATAATTCACAGTCCCCTTGCTCAACGTCCGCGGCGACACGGTGTCTTTTTGGACCAAGGGCCCCTTAGCCGCAGCGATTTCGCCTTGGACCGGATACAACGTATAGCCCACATCGACGTGGGCCGGGCGGGCGAAATACAGAAATCCCAGGCTGACCGCGCTCGAGGTCGCCACGGTGAGCAGGAAGACAAGCAGAATGATGGTGGGTTTCATGCCGGTCGTCTCCTTTTTTGGATTCAGATGGCACCCGGATGCAGCCAGGCGCTATTGTTTGCCCGTCTGCCTCTTCAGCGTTTCCCAAAACGGGGCAATGTTGGCGAGAGTGATAGTCCTCTCTGGCACCAGCAACGTCCCTCCTGCCGGCAGCACCGATTTATCTCCCCGTGCCAACGCCGCGAGGATGCGCACCGACTCGTAGCCGTACTTGTACGGGTCTTGCACGATCGTCCCATAGATGTGGCCATCCGTGATGCCTGTGAGAGTTTCATCGGACCCATCAAAACCGACGATCTTGATCTTGCCGAGCTTGCCGGCGTCGCGCACGGCGTCGAGGCAAATCCCCGGATTGTAGGCGAAAAGGCCCACCATGCAGCCGAGATCGGGGTAACGCGTCATGGCGTCCTGCGCCAGCTGCTTGGCTTTGGGGCGATCAAAGCCGTCGGTGCGGGTGTCAAGGATCACGTACTTGCCGCTTTTCAGCTCCGAGCCGGGCTCGTCGTAGCGGCTGGAGTCGGCCGACCGCCCCAATACCTCGTCGATCACGCCCTGGCGGCGCAGCTTGGCGTTGTCCTGGCCCAGGCGGCCCACGAAAATCATGATGCTGCCGCCGTCGGGCATGGCCTCCTTCAGCAGTTTGCCGCAGGCCCGGCCGGCCTGGTAATTGTCGATACCGATGTAGCAGAGCCGTTTGCTTTTCGGCGCGTCTGAGTCCTGCGTGATGAGGTTGGTCCGGGATGAGATCTCTTCAAGCAGGCTGCCCTGGTTGTCGGCATCGATGGGGCTAATGGCAATGCCCTTGACGTTTTTGGCCAACAGGTCCTGTACCATGCGTTTCTGGTCCTCGACGCCCTTGGGCGGCATGCGAACCTCCACGTTGACATCAATCTTGGGGTCGGCGGCAGCGTCCTTGGCTCCTTTTTCGGCGATGAGCCAATAGGGATCGACTCCGTTGGTCACGTACCCTACAGTGATTTTGCCGTCGCTGGGCTTCGCGCAGCCCGTGGTGAACGCGAGAATTACACAAAGGATCAACGCCGCTTGCTTCATGACGCACTCGTTTTCCAGGAGAGAGGGAAATACACTTTGAGAATACCCGCATTCCGCCGGGGATCAAGCGCTTGCCGGGGATCTTTTTTCGCGGCCGCTTTGTGCTTTCCTTGGCCGGGGAGGTCTGGTAGGAATAGAAGTCATCCTGAGTGCAAAAAAAAGGAACAACCATGACGAACAACTTGCGATGGCTGGCGGCGGGCGTGACCGTGAGCGCCGCCGTTTTGCTGCTTGCGCGCGGCAGCGCCGGCGGCCCGACCGAAGCTTGGCAGCCAATTCTGCCCAAAGAGGTTTATCAAGAGCTCCTCAAGCGGGAAACCGACATCATCCAGGCGGCGCTCAAGGACAAGCCTGGCGACAAGGCGATCAGTCGCGCCAAGTTCGGCGCCGTGCTCATCGCAGCCTTGACCAAATCGGTTAAGGATGGCGTCGCTGCCGGCGAACTGCAGGCCACACGGGATACGGCACTGCAGCTGGCAGGCACGCTCAGCAAAAAAGGCCAGTTGGATGCCGCCAAGAAACTGGCCGCCGATTTGCCCAAAGGCAAGGCCGACCCGGCCCCATCGGCAGTCAATTGGGGCAGCTTTCTGCAAGCAGCCGACCTCATGGACCCTTACCGGACGAAGGACAAGGGCGGCGACGGCATGCATGCGGATTTGCAGAGCAACGCTCGCCTGAAAGGGGCGCTCAACGGCATTGAGGAAAAGATCCTCGCGCTGGCAAAGAAAGCCCCGACGGCTGCCGCGATGGACAAGGAGGCAAAAGAACTGGAGCTGCTCGGCTACCACACGGCCGTGGTCGGCTCACTGACGTATTACTATGCGCCGCCGAAAAAAGGCAAGCAGGACCCTCAGGAGTGGCGCAAGCTGGCAGCGCAAATGCGCGACAATGCCGTCAGTCTGGCCGCCGCGGCCAAGAAAAAGGATGCCGAGGGCGTCTTCAAGGCCAGCGATAATTTGAGCTCGTCGTGCAGCCAGTGTCACACGGCGTTTCGATGAAAAAAAGGGAGCCTTGACGCTTTGCCCTTGATTCAGCCACAATGAACGTGCTTTGGTTGGATCAGGGCTAAGCCTCACTGTCGGAGAGAAGTCGTGCCGTTACTCGATCACTTTCACCCTCCGATGAGCACCGAACGGCGCTGGGAATCGTTTCACTCCAGTTGGGCCACCAAAATCGCGGACGCACTTACGGAGCAATGGCTGCCTCCAAATTATATCGCCGAGGAGCATGTTCACCTCGGCCCATCGGTCGAGATCGACGTGGGCACGTTTGAACTTGCAGCGAAAACCAAATCGGAAGATGGCGGGGCAGTGGCGACCGTGGAGCCGAAGGTGTGGGCTCCGCCCGCAGCCGACGGCGTTCTCCAGGCAGTTTTCCCTGGGACATTCGAGGTCCGAGTGCTGTCCATGGATTCCGGGCCGGAGTTGGTTGCGGCCATCGAGTTGGTTAGCCCCAGCAACAAGGACCGCCCTGCTGAGAGAAAAGCTTTTGCGGTCAATTGCGCCAGCTACCTATACCAGGGAATTAGCGTCATCATTGTAGACATTGTCACCAACCGCCGGGCTAACTTGCACAACGAAATGCTTCGCCTGATGGAGATTGGCGACGACTTGTTGCTACAGCCGGAGACAAGCCTATACGCCGTGGCCTATCAGCCGCTGCGACGTGCGGATAGCGATGAGATCCACGTCTGGCGGTCAGCGTTGTCCTTGGGCCACTCCCTGCCGACACTACCCCTGGGACTGCGGGCAGACACTGTCATTCCCGTGGATTTTGAAGCGGCATATGCCGAGGCTTGCGTGAAGAAGCGGATTGCCAACTGAGCGAAAAACGCTGGATGTCACCTACCGGCAATTCCACACCGCCAGGAGCCCGCATGGCATCTCAACCTCGACGCTGGTATCGAAAGCACCTTGGTAAGATGCTGTGGCTACTGGTGTTGTTGGCTATGGTTGGCGCCCTTCGGCATTGGATGTCGCCAAACCCGTGGGTGGCCTTTCGGACTGAAAAACAACAACACCTCGCCGGCTTTGCGCTCGATTCAAAGCACCTGGTCACTACCCAGAGTAGGACGGTATACAGCAGCAATGGCGTGGAGGTTGGCGGGCCTAGCCGTTCCTGGGATCTCGCCGGCCCAATCCGTGTTTGGGATACCGACACGGGCCAACTGCGTTTCACTTTTGCGCAGGACTGGCCGGACATCCGCCAAATCGAAATCTCGCCGGATCGCCGTTTCCTGGCTGCCACGAACGCGAAAGGGCAGTTGATTTTGTGGGACGTGGCCTCAGGGCATGAGCAGCTCAATCCAGAATTGGACCATTGGTCGGGATTCCGCTATAGCCCAACCAGCGAGCACATAATCTTTGAGACCAAAGCGGAAATACTTGCAAGATCTAACCTCGTCCACTTCTGGAATATCCAAGCCAAGTGCGAAGACGGCATTGTGCCGGGCTCGATCCATGAAACTGCCATTGCCCCAGATGGGAAAGGTTTCGCGCAATGGCAGTGGAATGACGTTGGGATGTCATATGCTCGCGTGCAGTTCTGGAGCCTGGGTGAGCAACCGGGTAAAGCTACCCTAGCCAGGCAATTCGAGATGACATTTCACCGCATTGCGTTCGCCAAGAATCTCGGCACATTCGTGACGGTCAACGCTCAAGCGCTCGGCGGGAAAGGTGCGGAAATCGCGGTATGGGATTCCACCACTGGCCGGAAAAAATCTTCGGCGATATGGCAGGAGGAAGGAATGTGGGTGCAAAACATGTCCTTCGCACCCGATGATAATTATGTGAATGCCTGGATTAGCGGCGCCGGGGGGAGGCTGGTCAAATGGGACGTGCGCCATGAACTCAAGCCAGTGGCAACGCCAGCGGGCTGGATACCTGAGCGTCAATCGCCGGATGGCAAGCTGCTACTCATTGTACAACTTGAAGGCGCTGAGCTTCTGGAAGCAAAAACGCTCGCCAAACGCGCCACGTTGCACAAGGAAGGCGATCATTTGCCCACGGAACACACCAGCGGACTTGGTCGTCGAACATTATTACCGGATTGCACATTTTCTGCTGATAGCAAGATGATTATTGCCACGGGGTTGGTGTTCCACCCGAATGAGGATCCCACCAAGAGCGATCCTTTATGGGAACGGGTTGCAAACTGGTTGGGCTTTAACAGGCAACATGCTTTTGATTCATTGATGGGGGGTGGGGTTCCAACCGCGAGGCTATACGATGCGGCTACAGCCAGCGAAGTGATGGAATTCCAGAATTGTTGGGAGGCTATTTTCAGCCCCGAGAGGCAGTTGATCGCAACCTCCCACGAGGACGGGACCGTTCAGATCTGGCACGCGCCGCCCCGGAAATCGCTTGGGCTCGCGCTTGGCCGCGGACTTGGCATCTGGTTGGCTGCGGTTATCGGCTGCTACGTATTGGCACGGTTGCTTTCGCCCAAATGTCCTGGGAACCGCTCCAAGGTGGCTCCATCAAACGGTCCGAAGTAATTTCATTGCTGCCGTGGCGTTTTGAACAAACCAAGATCGTGGGCTTTCAGTGCTTCTGCTGCCCATTGCGTTCCTGCCTGTACTGTTTCACCTGTGCCTGCAGCTGCTTCCGTTGATCGGCCAGGAGCTGGCGGTGCTGCCGTATGCCGAACCGTGCCGTCGCCCAGAAATCGGCGGCCGCCAGGGCCAGCAGGGCCATCAAGACCAGCAGGGCCCCGACCCCATAAAGCACGAAAAAACGCAGCACGTCCTTTTGCTCTTCGGTCGGCAGCGAAGCCGGGTCGGCTATCCGGGCCGCCCGGATCTCCTCCTGCAGCGCGCGATAGGTGGTTTCCAAGGACATCCAGCCAATCAGCATGCCGGCAAAAACAGCCAGCAGCACGGAGCAGCACATGCGGCGGTAGGCCTGAATGCGGAGGTAACGCCGGTCGCCCGCTCCTAGCACATCCGGCGAGACGAGGCCCCGAATGGTGCGCAGCTGTTGCCAGCCAAAATAGCCGGCCAACACCAGGAGCGTGACCGACAACACCGCCACAAAGCCCCGCTCATTGACACCCACGCCCCACCCTCTTGCGGTTACTTCACGCGCTGCATCCAGACCGACAGCACCTTGCTCACTTCCGTCAGCGACTCGGCCGAGCACTGGGCCGGCACGTCGCTGAGGCGATGCCAGTGCACGTAGCTGAAGTCGATGATGTCGATGGCCGGAATGCCGACGTCCTGGAGGGAAATATGATCGTCGAGGACGGTGTCGCCCATCTTGTTCTGGAACATTTTGCAGTCCTGTTCCTTGGCCACTGTCCAGATTTGCGTGCACAGTTCGCGGGCCTTTTGCCATGAATTGCCCTCGAGCGGGAACTTCGCGCCTTTTCCGCCGATCATGTCCAGCAGCACCGCGGCGCCGTATTTGACCTTGCCTGGGTTCTTCGCGTAGGTCTGAGCAAAGTGCTCCGAACCGATGAAATACCTGTCGATATTCCTGTCGAAGATGTATTCCTCGCCGTCGAACAAGACAAAATCGACGCCCACATTGAGCTTGAGGTTTTTCATGTGGTGGGCGAGCTCCATCATCAAGGCGACGCCGGAGCCGCCGTCATTGGCGCTGATGAAGGTTTTTTTCCAATCACGGGGATCGGGTTCCTGGTCGGCGATGGGGCGCGTGTCGTAATGGGAGCAGAGAATGATGCGACGCTCGCGGTCGGGATGAAAGCGGATGATGAGGTTGTTCATGTCCACTGGCGCCGCGGGATTCTTGTTTGCCTTTGAAAGCTTGCACCTCGACCTTGAGGCCGAGGTCCGCAAAATGCTTGGTGATCGAGCTCGACCTGCTCGCGCATGCCCTTGGTCGCCGATTGGCGTGGGCCGATTTTGCAAATCGACTCCAGGTATTGCATGGCTCGTTTGCCGTCGAAAGGCGCGGGCTTGACATCCCCCGCGGCTTGCATGGCAAATCCCTCTTTTTGCTCGTCGCCGCTGAGCTTATTGGCGCCCGGCGACGGACTGGAAAAACACCCGGCCAGAACGACACACAACAGTCCCATCCTTCGCATCATAACGGCCCCCTTGCCGCGTTTTTTCAAAGGTCACGGCGCTGCAGGTTTACGTGGCTTCTGTGCTTCTTCCCTTATACGCGGCGTGCGCAAAGGTGTCCAGTGGCTGTTCGGCTTGTGTAGCACAGGCTTCCAGCCTGTGGCGCATTCGAGCACAGGCTGGAAGCCTGTGCTACCACGTTCGGGTTGTGCCGGCATCAAATAAAAAGATTTGCGCAATCGGTCAAAATTGAGTTTGACTAAAAGACCGCGCAACTTTACCATTCTTTGCAGCTTCACCATGCTGCCACTTCTTGGCGCTTGCGTGTGTTACAAAATTGGGAGTTGGGGCCTACGCGGCGACCAGTTTTCACCTTTGGGCCTTTTGGAGGTACTTGACCCATGTACAGTGTCGTGTTGATGGCCGCCCTTTCAGCGGGGACGGCGAGTCAGGACTGCTGCTTTACCAATTCTTGCAATTGGTGCGGAAGTCACAACTACAGCAGCTGTTACGGCGGTTGCTACGGTGGTTGCTATGGCGCAAGCTATAGCGGCTGCTCCGGCTTTGGCTACAGTGGTTGCTACGGCGGCTGCTACGGCAGTTGCTATGGCGCGAGCTATAGCGGTTGCGCGGGCTTTGGCTACAGTGGTTGCTACGGCGGCTCCTATGGCGGCAGTGGTTGCTACGGCTCCTCTGGCTGTTACGGCTGCAGCGGCTGCTACGGCGGAATGATTGTTAGCCCGTACACCACCCCGCCCATGATGCCGGGCACCGAAATGAAGAAAACGGAATCGATTCCCGCCCCCCAGCCTGACAAGAAGGAAACACAGGCCAAGGTCGTCATCGACGTGCCGGCTACTGCGAGCCTGTATATCGACGGTCAACTCATGCCGAAAAAGGCTGGCACCCGGACTTTCGTTACGCCCACATTGCAGCCGGGGCAGACTTACTACTACGACATCAAGCTTGTCCAGGTCGAGGACGGCCGCGAACAAGTCCAGACCAGCCGTGTGCTGCTGCGTCCGGGCGAAGTAGTGGCTGCGACATTTGATCGCGCAGCCACTGGCATTACCACGGTCGCGGCGCCGAAGCCGTAGATTCTGGCAACGACATAATGCGCAAAGGGGCCGGCGTTGTCGCCTTGTGACAACGCCGGTCTGTTATTGCCCAGGTCCTACTTCAATTCCAGCGCTTCCGTTGGGCACACCAGAACACATAAACTGCAGCTGACGCACTTGGCCGGCCGCGGGAGCCAGGGCAGGGGGCCGTCCATCTCCAGGCAATCGACAGGGCACAGCAGCACGCAATCGCCGCAACCGACGCAGCGGGTTTCATTTAGCGTGGGTAGGGGCAAGTCAGCCATCACGGTTCCTCCGCAGGAACCACGGCGGCGCCAAGAAACCCTGACACCACCTCCGACAGCAACTCCTTGACTTGCGGCGGATGCAGCACGAACCGTGCTCCAAGATCCCAGGCCAGCTGCACCAGGGCAGGCTTGTCGGCCTCACAGACCACCACCGTGGCGGTTTCGGGGAAGAGCCAGGTAATTTCCTCCAGCAATTTCATTTCGCGCTGCAAATCCCGGCCGACGCGCAGCACAAAGACACTTTCGCCGCCCTGCGGCAGCAATCCGAGGCAGACACGCGGATGGCGCACTTCGCTCAACCGCCAGCCATGCGCCTGGACGCAGCCGCAGAGCGCCTGGGCGAGGCGGCCGTCGCTTTCGCAGACGAGGACTTGACGTTGTCGCATAGTGGTAAGCGCCTGTTGCAAAAAAGGGGACAGTCCCTCTCGCGGGCTTCAAAATATGATACAAATGCGGCCTGCCAAAGGGACTGTCCCCTTTTTTGCAACAGGCTCTCACTCGACGGTGACGCTCTTGGCCAGGTTGCGAGGTTTATCCACGTCGCAGCCGCGTTCGAGGGCGATGTGATAGGCGAGCAGCTGCAGCGGCACGGCCGCTACCAGAGGTTGAAGATATTCCGGGACCTCAGGCATGAACAAGACTTCATCGGCCCGTTCGGCCACCTGTCTGACGGTGGCGCTGTCCCCTTCGCCGGCGATGGCGATCACCGGGCCGCCGCGGGCTTTGATCTCCTCCAAATTGCTCATGACCTTGTCGAAGACGCCGCCTCGCGAGATAAGAAATACCGACGGAGTGCTGCCGTCGACCAGCGCGATGGGCCCGTGCTTCATCTCGGCGGCGGGGTAGCCTTCGGCGTGGATGTAGCTGATTTCCTTGAGCTTGAGGGCGCCTTCCAGGGCCACGGGGTACAGATACTGGCGGCCAAGATAAAGGCAGTTGCTGATCCCGGCATAACGGTGAGCGATGCGTTTCACTTCCTCGTGGCAGGCCAGCGCACGTCGGACGGCGTCGGGGATGGCGCGAAGTTCGTTCAGCATTTGCTCGCCCTGCAGGCTGGACAGGTGCCGCATACGTCCGAAGTAAAGAGCCAGCATGGTCAGGACGCAAACCTGGGAGGTGAATGCCTTGGTGCTGGCAACGCCGATTTCCTGGCCGGCGTGGAGGTAGACGCCGCCGTCGGCTTCGCGAGCGATACTGCTGCCGACGACGTTGCACAGGGCCAGCGTGGGGTGGCCCTTGCGTTTCGATTCGCGCACGGCTGCCAGTGTATCCGCGGTCTCGCCCGATTGGGTGACGGCGATGACAATGGTATTGCGATCGACGGGCGGATTGCGATAGCGAAACTCGGAGGCATACTCGACCTCGACCGGCATGCGGGCGAACTCCTCGAACAGATATTCGCCCACCAGGGCGGCATGGTAGCTGGTGCCGCACGCGGTCAGGATGATGCGTTCGGCACGGCGCAGCTGCTGGGGATCGAGATTGAGGCCGCCGAAGTGGGACGTGGTGTCGCCTTCGTCGAGCCGGCCGCGCATGGCGTTTTCCAGGGCCTCGGGCTGCTCGTAAATCTCCTTGAGCATGTAATGGGCGAACCGGCCCTTGTCGGCGTCACCGGGGCCCAGGTCGATGTCGTGAATCGAGGCCTCGACCGATTCGCGCTCCCGGTCGAGGATTTGCCAGTTGTCCGAGGTCAGCACGCACATTTGGCGGTCTTTCAGGTAAACGACCTTTTGCGTGTTCATGACCAGGGCGGAGGGATCGCTGGCCAGGAACTGCTCGCCCTTGCCGATGCCGACGACCAGGGGGCTGCCGAGGCGGGCGCCGATGATCATGTCAGGGAAGCGAGGGCTGATCACGGCCAGGCCGTAGGTGCCCTTGAGCATCGGCAGCACCTTTTGGACAGCGCCGACGAGGTCGCCGTTGAGGTGCTGGGCGATGAGCTGAGCGATGACCTCGGTATCGGTGTCGCTTTTGAAGCGGACGCCTTCGTCCTGAAGCTGGCGTTTGAGCACGGCATAATTCTCGATGACGCCGTTATGGACGACGGCCACGGCGTTGTCGCCGCCGACGTGAGGGTGGGCATTGACGTCGTTGGCGGGTCCGTGGGTGGCCCAACGAGTGTGGCTGATGCCCAGCGTGCCCGGTGCGGTGTGGGATTCCAGGAAGTGCGCCAGGCCGGCGATGCGGCCCGCGCGTTTGCGGACGTGCATCTGGCCGCGCTGGACCGTGGCGATGCCGGCGCTGTCGTAGCCGCGGTATTCGAGGCGGTGCAGGCCTTCGAGGAGATGGGGGGTGGCTTCTTTGCCGCCGATGTAGCCGACGATTCCGCACATGGGTTGGTCACTCGCTGGTCAAGGGTTCGGGCGCTTTCAACAACTATACCTCGCAGGCTGAATCTGGCAAAGATGGGAAAGTAACTAGCGGCGGTGGTCCTGGGTCATCGACGTTTGACGGCGGAAGAACTGACCACCCCGAAGGGGTGGAATATCAAAGGGAAACGGGCATTTCCCCCCTTTCTTTGACCCTGAAAGGGTCGGATCAACACCATGAGATCGGTTGATCCGATCTTTTCGGGGTCAAACAAGGTCGAAGTCACCGCCTGTTCTATTTTCCCGCTTCATGCAGGCGCTGAGCGACCCAGGAGGCCTGATCCTCCCGAAGCGGAAATCCTGGTGGCTTCGCGTAATCCAATACGAGATCGAATCCGCACAGATCATAGACATTACGCAAGCACCCCTGCAAATCGAGAGCAACGTCGGCATCGCCTGGGAGCAGCGGCACGGGAATACGCGGTAAAGGGTGGTCGAGTGCAATCGGCCAAACTTGCACCATCGGCCGCAATTCGGCGCGGCTCACAAAAACGTAGTAGGAACCTGGTGGCAATGCATCTTTCATCGGCAGCCGCCGACCGCAGCGCAGCAGGTCGATTTCAATCAGATGCGATGAGCTGTGAAGGAGCGTGCGGCGTTTGGCCAGGTATTCCTGCCGCCCCAGCCCGCGTTTGTTCCACGGCGACAAGATTTCGATGGTGGTTACCAGCTGCCGGCCAGCCACGTCGCGGATTTCCACCCAGGCATGTGGGGCATGCGCTTCCATGATTGTTTGCAGAACGAAAGGCGCAACAGTCGCGGCCTGGCCGATGCTCTCACGCTCCACGGCGGCCATGCTCTCGACGCCGACATGGGGATAAATCGACTCAATGGCGACATTGCCTTCGTCAACCACGTCGAAACGTTTTTCCGGCAGCGCGACATATTTGGGCCGCAGGCTAGGCGTCAATTGCCGCGCAATTTCCGTGGCGTAATGCGTATGAAAGCTGGTCCAATCCTCGCCTTGGAGAAATGGATCCATTCCTGGACATGGTGACGGCATAGCGGTCCTCCGAAAGGCATCGGCAAAGCTTTGTTATTGTAGCTTTTCCCAGCCTCGTCGTTCCAATTTCAAACACGACTTTGGGCGCGGCGCGTCCCTTCGTTCCGTCCATTTGCTGTTTGTCCTTGCCAACCCTCCCCCCACGTGCGACAATCACATCAACTACTAGCCCTCCTCCCAGGGTGATGTTCGGAGAACCACACCCATGCATGTGTCGCGGCGTGTTTGCATCATGGCAATGCCGGCCATCCTTGTGGCCGGCGTGTGGGCGCTTTCATTCTCGACCCCAGCCACTGGACAGGTCGCGGCCGGCAAAAAGGGTGGCGCGGTCAAGCAACCGCTCGACGCCAAGCAACCTGATCTAAAGCCGGGCGCGAAATTCAGCGCCATCAAATTGGTGGAAAGCGAAGAAGACCAAAAAAAAATCGACAACGCTCTGGCTGCCGTCGAAGGCGGCGATTGGCAGGAGGCTTGCGATTTCCTGCAGGCAATCCTCGACGGCAAGCAGGATTCGTTCATCACCATCGAAACCATCGACCCCAAGGGCGGCAAGAAAGCGCACTCGATCAGCGCGAAACGGCAGGCAAACCTGCTGCTGGCGGCGCTGCCGGCCGAGGGCCTCAACGTCTACGAACTGAAGTTCGGCGCGATCGCCAAGCAACTGCTCGACGAAGCCAGGAAAACCGGCAACCGCATGCTGGTGGGTGATGTCGCCTCGCGCTTTCTGCATACCGAGGCCGGCGTGCAAGCCAATGACCTCCTGGCCACCTCGTTTTTGGATCGCGGCGATTACTATCCGGCGGCCATGTGCTTCCGGCTCCTGCTCGGGCCTGATCCCGCCAAGGCGAAGGTAAGCGACCTCACGCTGTTCAAGGCGACGCTGGCCTTTCATCGTGCCGGGGAGGAATACGTTGCCCGAGCGCAGGAGGCGGAGGAGATTCTGCTGGCACGCTTGAAAACCAACGGCGGCCTCGCCCTCGCCAACGGCCAAACCGCGACCATCAAGCAGGTCCAGGCCGTGCTCAAGGAAAAGGGCATCGTGGAAGCGGCCAATCCCCACGATTGGCCCATGGTCAACGGCAACCTGGCCCGCAACGCTCAGGCCGTCGGCAGCCCGCCCATGCTCGATTATGAGCTGTGGGCCCGCAAAACCCTGATGGACAAAAGCGACGAGACCGGCGAAGCCGAGGTTGGCGCCAATGCCAAGGCCCCGTTGGAGGCGGCCCTCAAGGAGGCACGGAACACCCCCAACATGCCCATCATGTCAGGCGGGTTTCCTGTGGCGGCCAACGGCATTCTATTTTATCGCAGCTACGCCGGCATCACGGCCGTCTACCTCCGCGACGTCCTTGACAAGGACGGCAACGTGGAATCCAAGGCGGGATCGATCCATTGGAAGTCGACTCCCCTGGATGGCGCGCTGGGCAACATTTTTGAAGCGGCGGCCAACATCACCCCGCTGACCACCTACTGGATTCCCCAATATCGGAATCAGGGCCTTACCAACTATTTGTTTGAAAACTCCACCGTGGGCACGTTGACCACCGACAATCGCATGGTTTACGCGGTCGACGATCTGACCTTGCCGATTCCACCGCAATTGCTGCCGCCTTCCATGCTGTCGCAAAACGCCTCGCAAATCCCAGATGAACTGAGAAAGCTGGTTTACCAAAACAAGCTGGTGGCCTACGAGATCGCCAGCGGCAAGCTGGCCTGGGAACAAGGCGGCATTGGCGACAAAACCGACGAGTTCAAAAGCAGCCACTTCCTTTGCGCTCCCATTTCGGTCGGCGGCAAGCTCTACGTGCTCAACGAAAAAAACAACGGCGATTTGCGGTTGATCTGCATCGAAGCCCACAAGGTCGCAGCCAACAATGCTCAAAAGAGAGAAGAATGGGTGGTCAAGGTCGTGCCGCCCATCCAAAGATTGGGGACCGTCAAGAACGAGCATGCTTTTTACCGCGATGCTGTCAGGCGGGCCAACGCCATTCATTTGGCGTATGCCGAGGGCATCCTGGTTTGTCCGACAAACGCCGGCGAGATCTTCGGCGTCGATCTGCTTTCGAAATCGCTGGCGTGGGCCTACAAGTACCGCGATAGGCCGCTCAATCCGGCCAATGCGTTCAATCAGAAGGGAGTGATCTACCCCCCTGGCGTCGGCGGCGGCCAGCTCACGCTTAGCAATTCCAACTGGAAGGCGGCCCCGCCGGTCATCGTGGACGGCAAGGTGGTGTTCACGGCGCCTGATTCCAGTTGCGTTTGCTGCCTGAACCTGCGCGACGGTTCCGAGCTCTGGTCAGTGCCGAAACAGGAATCCGACGTGTTCTTTGCCGGCGTTTTCCAGGACAAGGTGCTGATCGTCGCCAGGAACATGGTCCGGGCCGTGCGCTTGGCGGATGGCGCTGCCGTGGGCGAGCCGCTCCAAACGGGAGACCTGCCCAGCGGACAGGGAGTGGCCAGCAATGGCATCTATTATTTGCCGCTCAAAAGAGGCGAGATTTGCGCTATCGACCTGGCGAAATGGGAGATCAAGGCCCACAACCAAACCAGCAGGACCGGCGGCGAAGCACCTGGCAACCTCGTTTTTTGTGACGGCATGGTGCTGTCGCAAACACCCGATGCCATCGTGGCCTACCCGCAGCTTTTCGCCAAGCTCGCGGAAGCTGAAGAGGCCTACAAGAAAGACCCTTCCCTCAAGAATTTGCTCAACCGCGGCGAGCTGCGCTTGGCGGACGGTCAGGCACAAAAAGCCGTGGAGGACCTGGTCGCGGTGCTGGCCAAGGATCTTCCCGAAACCGTCGCGCCACGCGCCAAGACCAAGCTGTATGAGGCGTTGAGCCACCTTTTGGAGGCCGATTTTGCCGGTTTCGCGCCGAAGTACCTCAAGGAGTTCAAAGAGCTGACGGCGATGCCCGGCAAGCAAGCGGAGCAACAGCAGCGCGAGGCGAGGTACTGGCGGATTGTCGGCCAGGGCCACGAGCAGCAGGGCGACCTGGTCGAGGCATTCCTGGCGTTCAAGGAATATGGCGCCTCGCCGCTGTTCAAGGAAAAGGGCATCCCCGCCCTGGAGGATCCGCTTCACCTGGTGCCTGCCCGCATGTGGTTCCGCGGCCGCATTTCCGCCATGTTTGCCAGGGCGACCGCCGCCCAACGGGCCACGCTGGAAAAGCAGATCGCCGAGGAGTGGGCCGCGGTTCGCAAGAGCGACGACCTGGAAGCGATCCGGCAGTTTGCCACGATGTTCGACGCGACAGTCGCGGTCGGTCGAGAAGCGCGATTCGAACTGGCCAACGTCATTGTCGAAAAGAAGTCCAGGTCGATGTTCCTGGAAGCTGAATTGAACCTGCTGCAAATGCGCGTACCCTCTTTCCAGGGTGAAGTTGGCATCACTGGCAAGGCATTGGACGCATTGGCCCGGCTGGAAACGGCCAAGGAAACTGACGAGTCGTTGCGCACCGCGCTCGCTTACTATCGTGAAATCGGCAAGGATTACGGCAAGGTCATTCTCAGGGAAGGCAAGACCGGGGCCGATCTGTGGCGGGATCTTGCCGAGGATGCGCGCTTTCAGCCGTTGCTCAAGGAGCAGCCGTTTAGCTGGGGCCCAGGGGATATGAAGTGCCGCGAGGACAAAGGAAACAATCCGGCGATCCGCGAATTCGTCTTTCATCCCGAAGGCGACTTGCCGCCCCTGGTGCTGCAGCATCGGCTGGTGCTGGTGCTGGATCAGCTCAACAATTCAACGCCCACTCTGCGGTTCATGGACACGGCCAACAACAAGGAGCTTTGGAAGGCCAAATTGCCCAATGTCCCCCTGAATTATGGTTCATTGCAATCCATTTATAGCGACCAGCTCGGCGGCAGAAGCCCGGCCAATTCCAAGTTCCGGTATTACCACGTGGAAGGGCACCTGGCCGTGCTCCAGGTTGGCCCGACAGTTTTTGGCATCGATCTCGACGATGGCAGAGTGTTATGGCAACAGGTCCTTTTTGGCCCGTCCTTGAGCGGCGGCAATCCGGTCAACATCAGCTACACCGCCGACGAGCAGGGTGTTTGGGTGATGCAGATCGCCAACGGTCTATCGGTAAAGACACGTCTGGGCCAAATTGGCGCCGTCCACGCCAACTACGTCGCGTTGGTGACGCAAAAAGGACTGACGGCACTGGACCCCGTCACGGGAGAGACCCTGTGGATAAAGACTAATTTGGCAATGAACGTGGAGGTATTCGGCGACGACCAGTTTATCTATTACATCGAGACCGCCAATGGCGCCGCCGTCGGTGCCGGCCGGTGCCTGCGGGCCAGCGACGGCGCTCCGGTGGATGTTGCCGACTTCGGCTTCTTTTATCGGAATCGGCAACGCATCCTGGACGGTAACCGGATTCTGACGGCCGAGCACCTCCGCAATTCCGTGACCATGCGCCTTTACGATGTCCCCAGCGGCAAGGAATTGTGGAAACGCGAGTTCGACAAAGACCCCGCGGTGCTGCACACCGAGGAGCGCGATCAATGCGGGGTCATCGAGCGCGAAACCGGAAAACTGACGCTCCTCGACGCCCGCACCGGCAAAGGCCTGATAACGGCCAACATGAAGCAATTCCGCGTGGCGCGGAGGATTTGAAAGAACTGCAGGACCCCTTGCTGCTCGACGACGGCGAGAATTACTTTGTCGCGCTGAACACCAAGTTTGCCGATCCGAAAATCGTGCCCAACTCATTGACCACCAACTTCAGCAACGGCGTCCGGTGCCTGCCCGTCAACGGCTGGTTCTGCTGCCTCGACCGTAAGGGTGAGTTTCTTTGGCACGGCCATGACCGCTTCCATAATCAGATGATCGTGGTCGAGCAATTCAAGATGCTGCCCATGCTGCTGTTTACCTGCCGTTACGCGGAGCTTTCACAAAACCCCGGCTTTGGCCCCGGCATTGTCGGCGGCGGCTTTGGGGGCGGTCCTGGCGGCGGTTTTGGCGGTCCCATGGGGACACCGCAATACACGGCGCGCTCCGGGAGCATCGCCAAGGCCGACGGGAAATCGTTGTGGTGGTCGCCGGAGATTGCCCCCATGTACCAGGCCCAGTTTCAGGCCTTCACCATCGATCGAAAAACACGGACGATCAGCATGGTAGGCACCCCCACCTACCGGCATTATTTGGACGACAAGCAGGTGAAAAAGTAGCCGATGGCTTTGTAGGTCAGCCTTTCCAGGCTGACCTGGTTTGCCGACGTAAAGTGTGATTGGGCGGTTGAGGTCAGGCTAGAAATCCTGACCCACGAACCTTGGCAGGAGATTTTAAGGAAGCCCCCAAACCTCGGACCAGGAGTTAACACTCATGAAAAACCAGTTTCTCATCAGCGGCTTGACGTGCGGCATCATGATGCTTGCCCCGATGAATGCCCGTGCCGACGAAATCCCGGAGAAATACCGCAAGGCCGTGGAAAAAGGGCTGAACTGGCTGGCCAGCCAGCAAAAAGACAAGGGCTACTGGGGCGCCAACGGCGACAATTACCCCATTTCCATGACGGGCCTGGCCGGCATGGCTCTGCTGATGGAAGGCAGCACGGTCAAGGACGGCAAGTACGCGGCCCAAATCCGCAAAGCTGTCGAATTTTTGATGGACAAGAGCCAGGACGGCCCGCGCGACGGCCTGATTGGCGATACCAATATCCCGACCGAACAGGGCCGTTACATGTACGGCCACGGCTTTGCCACCCTCTTCCTGGCCTCAGTCTACGGCGACGAGACGGACCAGAAAAAGCGAGCCCAGCTCAAGGACATTCTGACCCGCGCGGTCCAGTACATCGGCAATGCCCAGTCGACACAGGGCGGCTGGTTTTACACCTCCGCCAAGGACGGCCACGATCAGGACGAAGGCTCGGTGACGATCACGCAAATGCAGGCGCTGCGAGCGTGCCGGAATGCGGGCATCAAGGTGCCCAAGGCCATTCTCGACAAGGGCATCGACTATCTGCGGAAGTCGACCACCGAGCGTGGCGGCGTGGTGTACAGCCTGGGCCGCGGAGGCATCGGCGGAGCGCCCCTGGGCGGCGAACGGCCGGCGCTGACGGCGGCGGCCATTTCCTGCGGTTTCAGCGCGGGCGAGTACAAGAGCGACCTTTGCAAGAAATGGTTCAAGTATTGCTCGACCGCAATTCCCATCAATGGCGTCGCCCGCATGAACCACGATGAATACACTCATTACTACTATGCCCAGGCCGTGTACATCCTGGGCGAAAAGGGCTGGGAGAACCTTTTTGGCCCCACGCCCGAGGCGGATAGGCTGACCTGGAAGAAATACCGCGACCAGATGGGCGACCATCTGGTGCAAATTCAGAGCGGCGATGGCAGCTGGCCGGGTGGCGCCGGCTTCAGCGTCGGTCCGGTTTATTCGACCGCGGTGTACCTGACGATTTTGCAGCTCGACAAGGGCGTGCTGCCGATTTACCAAAGGTAAGAGCCTTTAAGAAAAAGGGGACAGGTCCCGTTGTGCGAAGCACCCTTTGGGCCGTTGCGGCAACGGGACCTGTCCCCTTTTTCTTCGAGGCTCAGAATGGAGGCCCCGTTCGTGAACGTCAAAACCTGCTTTCGTTGTATCCTTGCCGCCCTGCTGGCGGTCCTGGCCGGCGCTACCCCGGCGAGGGCCGACGAACTTCTTGAAAAATACCGCAAGCCGGTCGAGAGGGGCCTGGAGTGGCTGGCCAAGCAGCAAAGCGACAAGGGCTATTGGGGCGTGAGCGCCGGCAACGATACCTATTGTATTTCCATGACCGCGCTGGCTGGCATGGCCCTGCTGATGGAAGGCAGCACGGTGAAAGACGGCAAATACGCGGCGAATATCCGCAAGGCCGCCGATTTTCTGATGGACAAATGCCAGGACGGCAACAACCGCGACGGCCTCGTTGGTGATCCGTCCTTGGCGAACGAGTCGTACAGATACATGTACGGCCACGGCTTCAGCCTGATGTTTCTGGCCTCCGTTTACGGGGAGGAGCAGGACGCCAAGAAACGTGCTCGCCTCAAGGACATCCTTACCCGTGGCGTGAAATACTGCATCAATGCCCAGTCGACGCGAGGCGGATGGTATTATACCTCTGCCAAAGACGGCCACGACCAGGACGAGGGTTCGGTCACGATCACGCAAGTCCAGGCGCTGCGGGCCGCCCGCAATGCTGGCATTTCGGTCCCCAAGGACGTGATTCGCAAGTGCTATGACTACTTGAAGGCCTGCACCAGTCCGCGCGGGGCCGTCTACTACAGCTATACCAACAAATCCGAGCGGCCCGCCATCACCGCGGCGGCGGTGTCCTGCCTGTTCAACGCCGGGGAATACAAGGACGAACTCGGCAAGAAATGGCTGAAGTATTGCAAGGAGTCGATCCCGCCGGAAATCGGCGGCGCGGGCGGCGGCGGACCGCGCCTGGGCCACGACGAGTACACTCACTATTACTATGCCCAATCGATTTACATCCTGGGCGACGGCGGTTGGGAAAAGCTCTACGGCCCAACGCCGGCAGCCGAACGGCTGACCTGGACCAGCTATCGCAACACCCTTTGCGACCAGTTGGTGCGCCTGCAAAACCAGGACGGCAGCTGGACCAGCGCCGGCGGCGGCCTGAGCATCGGCCCGGTCTACTCCACGGCCATGTACCTGACGATCATGCAGCTTGACAAAGGGGTTTTGCCCATTTACCAAAGATAAGTCCGTCACACCGAGCGCCATGTCCACGTTGGACATCGCGGAGCGTGATTCACCGCGGACATGACACTCCGCGCGATGGAGGATCTTCCCGCCAATGAGCCAGCAACCTGCCGACTCGATTCCGACTGTTCTGCCCGCGGCCAATTCGGGCCTCAATCTTTCCGGCGACGACCTTGCCTCGATCAAGAAACTGCAAGAAGCGTTCAAGGACATCAAGCGCCAACTGGCGCGGGTCATCGTCGGCCAGGACCAGGTGATCGAAGAACTGCTGATCGCCCTGTTCAGCCGGGGCCATTGCATGCTGGAAGGCGTGCCGGGCCTGGCCAAGACGTTGATGATCAGCACGCTGGCCAAGTGCCTGTCGCTGGCCTTCAGCCGCATCCAGTTCACGCCCGACCTGATGCCGTCCGACATCACCGGCACCGAAGTCATCGAGGAAAACCGCAGCGACCGGCAGCCGCGAGTTCCGGTTCCTGGAAGGGCCGCTGTTCGCCAACGTGATCCTGGCCGACGAAATCAACCGCACGCCGCCCAAGACGCAGGCCGCCCTGCTCGAAGCCATGCAGGAACGGCAGGTCACCGTCGGCCGGGTGCGCCATCGGCTGACCGATCCGTTCTTCGTGCTGGCCACGCAGAACCCGATCGAGCAGGAAGGCACCTATCCGCTGCCCGAAGCCCAGCAAGACCGCTTCATGTTCAAGGTCTTCGTCAAGTATCCGAGCTTCAAGGAAGAGTTCGAGATCGCCCGCCGCACGACGGCCCTGGTCGACCGAGGAAATCACGCCGGTGCTGACGCGGCGAGCAGATCCTCGAACTGCAGCGGCTGGTGCGCAAGGTGCCGGTGACCGATCACGTGATCCACTACACGCTGGCCCTGGTGCGGCAGACGCGCGTCGGCGAGCCGGGCGTGCCCGAAGTTCATCCGCGACTGGCTGTCGTGGGGCGCCGGTCCGCGCGCCGTGCAGTACCTGATCCTCGGCGGCAAGGCCCGGGCGCTGCTCCACGGCCGGACGCACGTGCAGACCGACGACATCCAGGCCCTGGCTTTGCCGGTGCTGCGGCACCGCATCCTGACGAACTTCACCGCCGCTTCGGAAGGCATCACCACCGACACGGTGGTCGAGAAGCTGCTCGAGGAAACGCCGAGCAAGGAAGGCGAACTGACCCGCGACGAACGCTTCCAGAAGATTTTCGCGTCGTGAATCATAGTAGCAGGCACACTCCGTGTGCCGTTTAGCGTTTCAACGGCACACGGAGTGTGCCTGCTACTATGTGCCGGCTGCTTTAACTTTTGAGGTTGCACCCTTGGCTGTCAAACAAGAAGATCCCCGCCGGTTTCTGCATCCCGAGACGATCGCCCGCATCTCCCGCCTCGACCTGCGCGCCCGCAAGGTGGTCGAGGGCTTCATCTCGGGCATGCACCGCAGCCCGTTCTTCGGCCATTCGGTCGAGTTCGTGCAGCACCGCGATTACACGGCCGGCGACGACATCCGCCACCTCGACTGGAAGGTCTGGTCCAAGACCGACCACTATCTACATCAAGCAGTACGAGGAAGAAACCAACCTGCGCTGCCATCTGGTGGTCGACGTCAGCCGAGTCGATGCACTACGGCCGGGGCCCGCTCAACAAGTACGACTATGCCTGCACGCATCGCGGCGTGCCTGGCCTATCTGCTGCTGCGGCAGCAGGATGCGGTCGGCCTGATGACCTTCGACGACGACGTGCGCCAGGTCGTGCCGGCTCGCAGCCAGAACAACGCACATCGACGCCATCTGTCAAGGCCATGGACGTCAGCAAGCCGCAAGACAAGACCGACATTCTAAAGATCCTGCGGCGCGTGGCCGAGACCACTCCGGCACGCGGCATGGTGATCCTGATTTCCGATCTGCTGGTCGACCGCGAGCCGTTGTTCAAGGGGCTGGAGATGCTGCGGCACGGCCGGCACGACTGCTGGTCTTCCACGTCATGGACGACGACGAGCTGAAATTCCCCTTCGCCGGCACGACGCGCTTCGAGGGCATGGAGGAGTTGCCGACCTGCCCTGCGACCCGCGGCGCTGCGCGACGGCTACCTGGAAGCGCTGGAAGAATACCTGGTCGAGGTCCGCCGCGGCTGCGCCCGCCAGGGCATCGATTATTGCCTGATTCACACCGGAGAATACCTCGACGCCGTTCTGGCCAAATTCCTGCACCAACGGATGGCGATGTTCAAGTCGGCAGCAAAGGGGTAGTTCTACAACGCTATTTAGGAGAGGATTGTGGCTCTTGTTTCGCACGGATTCCTGGATGGGGAAAACCTGGAAACGGTCTTGCCAGACGTGGCCCCTGCTGTGCTAGTGTTGGTAGCAGCGCCCCACATGGGCGGGGAGCAACCACAACATGTCGTCGCTGAGTTCGCCGTCTTTTTGCGGCCAGAGGGCGAGGTGGAAATGGTTGGGCATCAGGCAATAACCGAGCAAGCGCACTCCCGGCGTGCATTCGCCGGCCTGTGCAAGAGCTTGACGAAGGCGGCGAAATCGCCGTCTTTACTAAAAACAGTGCGGCGACCGTTCCACCGGTTAAGGACATGGTAAAAATAACCACCTTGGGAAGCGAGTGCGGAGCGAGGCACGGTTCCAATTATCGGGCGGTTGACGGCAAAGTGCAAGGAAAGAAGTACGCTGTCCCCTTTTCTTCTTTGCGGTTTCCTCGCTTCCGTGTTGCGGCTGCAGGCATGGCCGCATCGTGTGCCATTCTGCTTTCCGCCGCGATCAGCTGTGGCCGAAATCAGGACAATGCCATTCCACAAAACGACCAACCAAGCCAAAGCACGATCAACGAACTGATCGTTGAATTAGCCCGCGACGACTTGCAAATTCGCGGCACGGCGATAAAGCGCGTTACGCACATTGGCGTGGCAGCATTGCCTGCTCTGCAAGAGGCAACGGAGAGAAGCCGACCTGAATCAACAATTCAGCCAACGATCTTGGTGCAGAAAACCAAAGGGGTCGTTGACGGCATTGACAATGCGAATTCAGCCCGCGCAGGCAAAGGCGCTAGTTGCGAAAAAGCCAGTCGAATTGCAGCTAGACACTCCATTAGGCCTCCACGCGGTTTTTTCCTCCGACGGAAAAACGCTGGCCGCAACCTACTTGAATCAGTCTGCCGGTTTGTGGGATGTGGCGACAGGGCGGTTGCGATGCAAACTGGAGAACACGGAGAAGAAGGACCAAAGGGTCGTGGCGATGGCCTTTAGTCCTGACGGCACAATGCTAGTAACTAGCCATACCGACTACCTCTTGCGCCTTTGGACCGTTGCCACCGGCAAGCAGCTTGGCACTCTCCAAGGGCATCGGCGATTGGTAGCATGCGTCGTCTTTAATCCAGACGGCAAAACTATCGCATCGAGTAGCGAAGACGGCGACTTAAAGCTCTGGGACGTTGGCCAGTTCAATAACACCTTTGTCGCGGCCGGTGCCGGCTGCCGCACCGCATATTCCTGTGCATTTTCACCTGATGGCCGGAGTTTCGCATCGGCAAGTCAGCGGGGCCCTATCATTCTTTTGGAAACTGCAAGCCGCCAAACCCGGTCCGTTCTAATGGGGAGCAATGGCCCCGCGCCTTTGGTATTTAGCCCAAATGGAAGAATACTAGCAACCGGGAATGGCGCGGTGAAACTCTGGAATGCCAACACAGAGCAATTGATTGGCATTCTGCCGGGGGAAGATTTGCCGGCCAAAACGGCAGCGGAAGCCATTAATCGGCTGATGTTTAGCCCAGATGGCGAATTGCTGTTGGCCAGGGGAGATAAGGGAAACATTCGTATCTGGCACGTGCCGAGTTGGACCAAGATTACGGATGGCCTAAGCGCCGTCCGAAATATTTTTGCCTCGGCAATTGAGTTTGCTCAAAACGAGCAATTGCTGGTGCTTTCCAAGAACGACGGCATGATTCTTTCATTTGAAAACCCCAAGCGTACGCTGTTAGCTGAGGCCCGCACGCTGATCTCCCTCTTGGTGGACCAAATCGCGGAAAAGCGCGCAAGTCCAGCGAGCGCCTTGCTGAAATTGGCGGGCTCGCATTGCACCCACTGCAAATCGCCGTCGAAAGCACTGATCCGCAAATGCGCAACGCCGCCGCGGCGATTATTCGACGTATAGGTGATGCAAGCCAACACGCATTGTTGGTGAAGAGCCAGCCAATTACGGTTGCTGGCATGCAATTCACCTTGGTTGCACAGCAGTGGACGGTCCCACGCATCGGCGGGGTGCGGGGGGCGATGGTTTATCTTGAACTCAAGAACCTATCCGATCGCACTTACCGCGTGCGGCCAGGCGGTATTATAGCAGTTCTCTTGAGAGATCAAACCGGCGCGGAGTTCGGGCGCCCTGGCCATAGGTTTTCTCGAGTACCCCTTCCCATTTCGCCACCGCTGGAAAAAGGCCAATCAGTATTGTTGGTTATCGGTGGGACATTGAGCTCCTCCGCAGAAGGGTTCACGTTCGATTGGACTGGCCCGCACTTGGAGCCGATGATATGCGAGGGCTTAGACAAAGGCACCTATGACTTGGTAATCATGTACGAGAATAACGTAAAGGCCGACGACGATGGCCCTAGCATTTGGACCGGGCGAGTTGAGCTTGTTGTCAAGGGCATGAAGCTTAAGTGAAAGGAATCGCGTATGCGAAAGTCTAAGGAACGTGCGTATTTGAGTGTGGAAGAGTTGGAGGATCGTTGCGTGCCGTCGATCGTCCAATACGATCCGGGAGATTTCGTGATTAATATGACCAATGGCGAGAATTACCCTGTGCGGGGCACGTCGCCTACCATCCAGACCATGTCCATTGCCGTTGGTCCCGAAGGAGACATTAATTCTTTTCTCACAGCGGACGGCAGGCCAGATTATAGTAACTCCTCCGAGGGCTGGACCCAGGCCAACGGTTTTTCTCAGACCGACTTTGACCTGTTGGAGGACTACTTTCCTGATTGGCTTTTTGAGGGATCAGGTAGCCCATTGCCGGACTACTCGTTAATAATCAGAGCGTATCAAGCGGCTCCGTTTCATGTTAATTCGCCGCCTTTCCTTGATCCCGATTACATCGGTGCCGAGCTAGGTGTCCAATACAATTACTCGGAATCTACTCCCATTAATGATGTTCATTGGATTAGTATCATTACAAATAACTCCACGCGTGTTCCTTTTATTGATGGGTATCAAGAGGCAACAGATACTCAACCCGCATCAGATACGCCTTACTACGATGAAGACGATGGAACCGCTGGTCCAAACGGGTTTTACGATCAGCCGGGTGTGCCGATCTCGCCGACCGCGGGCCAACCGGCGTCGTGGACTACGTTTACGACGATGCTTGTGCAGGAAACGGACACTAACGCTGATGGGGGGCAGGATGTGACTGTTTGGCAGGGCGTGAACTGGGGCTATTGGGTGGGCCAATCGGTCCAACCAATTGCCGTCAACGCTAACGCAGAGACTGCTACAGACACGGCGGATGACATTGATGTACTTGGAAACTGTTTTGTGCCACCTGAAGATTCGATTGTCGGCCTCACCGCCACCAATGGCAGCCATGGGACTACGGTCGTCAACGATGACAACACAATAACCTACACGCCTGACGAAGGTTACAAAGGAACCGACAGCTTTGATTACACCTTCACAGACGTTTACGACAACACTTACACAGCGACTGTCAACATGATAGTTGATCCCGCGACACACTTCAGTGTAAGTGGTGGCTCGTCGTCGGCATTTGCGGGAGGTTCGCAAACCTACACTGTGACGGCTTTGGACTCCTACAACAATACCGTCACGTGGTACAACGGCTCTGTTGGTTTTAGTAGCACCGATGCCAGATCGACAATGCCTACAGGTGTGACTCTCACAGATGGCGTAGGAACGTTCACTGTTACGAACAAAACGGCGGGACCGCAATTTGTGCGAGTGTGGGACCCAGCTAATCCCTCCGCCTATGGCGATAGTAGTACCACGACTGTCAGCCCAACTGCAGCAACGTCGTTTGCAATTTCAACGGATGGCGCCAGCAGCACGGGCACGGCCTTTTCATTCTATGTGACTGCCTACGACGAGTACGGCAATGTGGCCACCGGCTACACCGGGACAGTTCATTTTACGGATAGCCCAGGAACTGCCGCGTTGCCAAGCAATTCGACGCTTACGAGTGGTTTCGGAGTGTTTAGCGCGACACTCACCTCTTCCGGCACTCAAACAATTACCGTCGCCGATAGCGTTGATGGCAGCCTCACGACGAGTTTCGATGCTCTTGCAACGACTCATTTTGAATTTAGCGGCGTTCCGGGCAGTGCAGTGGCAGGGTCAAGTGTCACTTACAGCGTCATCGCTTTGGATACTTACGACCACACCGACACCGGCTACAGTGGCTGGGTCGATTTTTCAAGCAGCGATAGCCAGGCCGGGGTTCCAGAAGGTTCGGACAGCTCCCCATTGACCTTCACCAGCGGCGTCGGCACATTTAGCGCGACTTTCGGGACAGTGGGCAATCAAACTCTTGCCATTGTAGACGCTGTTGACAGCAGTATTAGTGGAACGAGCAGCTCAATTTCAGTGAGTCCCGGCGCCGCGGATCAATTCGCGATCACAAATTCGAGCACCATGACTGCTGGGAGCGCTATCGGCATTACGGTTACAGCCAAAGACGCCTATGGCAATACGGCCACTGGCTATACCGGCGTCATTCATTTTACATCTACAGACACGGGTGCCGATGCGTCGTTGCCCGGCGATTACACATTCGTGTCAGGGGACGATGGCATACACCTATTTACAGGCGGCGCTGCTTTGGTCACGGCAGGCAGCCAAACTGTCACGGCCACCGACACAACGGACTCCATGATTGCTGGTAGCGGTGTGGTTACGGTCTCGCCCGCGGCAGCAAGCGCCCTCGCCGTCACTGCTCCCGCCTACGCCACGGCGGGCATCGCATTTACCGTGACCGTGACAGCCAAGGACACATACGGCAATTTAGCCACGGGTTACACGGGGACCGTCCACTTCAGCAAATCCGACTCGGCTTCCGGTTCGGCGGTCCCCACCGATTACACCTTTGTTTCGGGCGACCACGGCGTCCATGTCTTCACGGGCGGCGCGACCTTTGTCACGGTGGCCACCGAAACCGTCACTGCCGGCGCGACGGGCATCACGAGCGGCACGGCATCGGTTATTTCAACCCCTCATTTTTCCGTTACCGCACCTAGCACCGCCACCGCGGGCAGCAGCGTCACTTTTACCGTGACCGCCTTGAATGGGAGCAATGGGACCGACAGCGCATATGCCGGTGCCGTTCATTTCAGCAGCAGCGACGGCCAGGCCGCATTGCCAGGCGACGCCACCTTGACCAGCGGCGAAAGCACCTTTTCCGTTACCCTGAAGACCGCCGGCGTGCAATCGATTGTTGCAACCGACACGACGACCGGCACCACTGCCGGCGACACCTCCATCACGGTCAGCCCCGCCGCCGCCACATCGCTTTTTGTAACAAGTGCCGCCAGCATCATGGGCGGAAATTCCCTGGCCTTCACCGTCGACGCCCTTGACAGTTTTGGCAACTTCGCCACGGGCTATGCCGGAACCGTGCATATCACCAGCAGCGACGACAACGCCACGTTACCGTCCAACCACACGTTGACAAGCGGCGTGGGAACCTTCAGCGTTACCCTGAAATCGGTGGGGAACGAAACCGTCACGGCCACCGACACCGCCAGCGGCAGCATCACCGGCAATACCACGGTCGCGGTGCTGCCGCACTTCGTCCTGAGCGGTGTGCCGAGCAGCAAGACGGCAGGGATCTCTTTCAGCTTCAGCGTCACCGCGGAGGATGGCACCGATGCCACTTGTGCCGGATGTAGCGGCACCGTGGACTTCACCAGCAGCGATGGACAGGCCGTGTTGCCGGTTGCCGCGACGTTGACGGCCGGCGTCGGCACGTTTAGTGCCACGCTCAAGACGGCGGCGCGCAGACGTTGATCGCCACGGACGCAGCCCACAACCCAACTACCGCCACCGCGACGGTGAGCGTGAATCCGGCCGCCGCCACGCATTTTGTCCTGGTCGCGCCGACCTACGCATCCAACCTGGGCCCGTTCGATTTCCTGGTGATCGCCGAGGATTCATTCAACAACGTGGCCACGGCCTACACCGGCACCGTGCATTTCACGAGCGGCGACGGTGGCGCTGAGCTCCCTGGCGACGCCACGTTGACAGCCGGCATTGGCGAGTTTACAGCGCTGCTCACTACCACTGGCAGTCAAAGTCTAACCGCGTCGGGCGCCGGCAGCGTCACCGGCTCGACGACCGTGAGCGTGCAAGCCGCGATTCTTTCCCTGGTCATCGGCGATCCAGGACAGGTGACGGCGGGGGCGTCGTTTAGTTTTTCGGTGACGGCTTTCGACCAGTTTGGTCAGGTTGCCTCGGCCTACACCGGCACCGTCGGCATCACCAGCAGCGACAGCGCGGCGAGCCTGCCCTCGGCGGCCACCTTGACCGCCGGCGTGGGGACGTTTACCGTCACGTTGAACACGGTGGGCGAAAGCAGCATCACCGCCACGGACATCGCCAACACCGCCATCGTCGGCACCCTGGATATTGCGGTTTCCGCGGTGAATCAGCTCGGTGTGGCGGTTACTGATGAGAGCGGCAATAGCGTCAGCAGCGTGGACACGGACACAAAAATTCAGATTTGGGTCACTGTCCTGGAGGCCAATGGCAACGTAATCAGCGGCTATAGTGGCGACGCGGTGATATTTGTTTCGGATGGCATTGGCTCCCCCTCCACGATTGCCTGCACCATAACGAACGGCACGGGCCTTGTGGATCAAATATCGCTCGGCTTGTGCCCCCTGTGGACTCTCACGGTCTACCTTGGCACGGCGGACGATTACAATTCCTCCGGGCCGACGGGGAGCACGACCATTACTGTTACACCGCCAAATGAGTGATCGCAGGTGACAAAGAACAAAAAGGGGTCGGAGGCCTTTTGACACCGTGGTCGGAGGCAATTGCACCCAAAATAGGCTCCCGACCGGTTTATAACCGCTGCCCCACGACCGAGAAAGATTATGTTTGAATCGCTGTTCCTCAATCCCGCCGCCCTGACTGTCGGGGGCGCCCTGATCAGTTCGCCAATCCTGATCCACCTGATTAACAGGATGCGCTTCAAGCGCGTGCACTGGGCGGCGATGGAGTTTCTGCTCAAATCGCAAAAACGCAATCGCCGCCGGCTGATCATCGAGCAATTGCTGGCTGCTGCTTTTGCGGATTTTGCTGATCGCCCTTACGGGGCTGCTGCTGTCGCGCTACATCGGCTGCACCAATACCCTGGGCAGCGCCTTCGACACGCAGGCCAACCTCCACGTCATCGTCCTCGATGACACCTTGAGCATGCTCGACAAGGTCAAGGACAACGATTGCTTCAAGGTCGGCCGGCGCGAGATTGCCGAGACCATCGCCCGCAACGTCGGCCAGTCGCAAACCGACGACGGCATCGTCATCCTCCGCCCGTCCGACGTGACCCGCGGACCCGTCGCCGAATTCAAGGCTTATCGCCGGCTGGGCGACGCCAGCGTGGCCAAGGGCCTGGAGGCGGACCTGGCGAGAATGCAATGCACCAAACTGAGCTTGTCGCTGGCGGCCAGCCTGGAAAAAGTCAAGAACCTGGCCGACACCTCCGCGGACAAGATCACGGCGCACATCATCAGCGATTTCCGCAAGATCGACTGGTCCGGCCCGCAGGCGAAAGATTTGCATAAGCTCATGGCGGACCTGGCCAGGCACGACAACGTCAAGAAGGTTTACCTGATCGACACCGCTCATCCGATCCGCGAGCCGGAACAGGGTGGAACGCCGCCGTATCACGACAACCTGGCCATTGTCGAGGTCAGGCCCAGCACGCGCGTGACCAGCGAGGGGGCCAAGGTGTCGTTCACGGTGGTTATCGCCAATTTTAGCCCGCGCGACGCTGATGTCAGGGTGGTGCCTTACAACGACGTGAATGGCGGGGAGATCAGTGAGAAGATGTATGAGACGCCGATGCCGGTGAAAGTTCCGGCCGGCAAGACCGCCCAGGCGGCGTTCAACGTTCCGGCGCGGGTCGGCGAGCTGAAGGACGATGGCAAGGGATTCCTGCGGGTGGGTGTCCGCTTGCTAAGTGCCGCCGGCCTGCCGCTCGACAACGACGGCCTGGCGGACGACGATGTCCGGCATGCGGTCATCGAGGTTCGCAAGACGGTGCCGGTGCTCATCATCGACGGCCGCAACGACGAGGGCCGGCGCGTGGGCCAGGGCAGCTACTACATCGACACGGCGCTGCAGATTGCACCCGAGTCGCGTTACGAGGTCGAATTCGGCGATAAGCTGGCGCTCGGCGACGCACGGCAGGCTTTGGAGCTCCCCGAGCTGAGCAACTTCACCAGCGTGCTCCTGATCAATGTCCCCAAGCTGGAGCCCAAGCAACGGGACAGCCTCGAGCGTTTCGTCAAGAATGGCGGCGGCGTCTGCTTCTTCATGGGTCCGGACGTCCAGGCCAAATACTACAACGAGGAGCTATTCCGCAAAGGGTTCGGTGTTTTTCCGGTGCCGTTGGCCGACGGTTATTATCCGGGCGCGACGGAAAAGTTGCCGCTGTCGGAGTACACGGGCCGCTACCAGGTGCTGCTCCGCGACGACCAGTTCCCCAAGACGGAGAAGCTGCCGATCTTTGGCCCGATCTTCCGGCAGCCGGCGCATCGCGACTTCCTCAAGCACCTGCAAGTGCAGCGCTACTGGCCGGCGCGGCCGCTCAGCGAATGGGGCGGCGAACCAGGTCAGGTGCGTGAAGTGCTCAACCTTCCCAACGAGGAGCTGGCCAATAAATTCGCCAACGAGGTCAGCCAGTTCGAGCAAAGATTGCCGAGCGACAGCAAGGAATACGCGGAATACAAAAACGGCCTCCGCCGGCACGCCGCCATCCTGCGCGGCGCCGTCGATCGCACCTCCAAGGTGCCCGCTTTTCGCCTGGCCGAGTCGATCGACCAGATGCTGCTCGATCGCGGCAAGGAAAACGATCGGCTGGAATTTCCCAACCTGGTCGAATTCTGGGACCTGCGCGATCAACTGGTGCAGGACCTCAAGCAAGAGGCGGTCGATTTGCGCAAGCGGCTGCTTTACAGCAGTCCGATCGTCGTCGTGAAGGATTTCGGCCGGGGCCGGGTGGTGGCGTGGATGACGACGGCAGGCAAGGAATGGAATCCCTGGGCGGCGGGATCGATGGCGTCGGTCATTTATCCCAGTCTCATCCTGGAGCTGCAAAATTACCTCACCAGCCAGTCGGGCGACAGCGGCCAGCTAGTGGGCTCGACGTTGGCGCTGAACGTGGACGGCAAGCGGTTCGATCAGCGCAAGACTCTCAGGATCGGTCCGCAAGTTTTTTAAGCCGGTGCTGGACAATCCGGAGATCCCCATGTCGGCCACCGAACACCAGGGGACCAAGGAAGACGGCCTGTGGAAGTTCACGCTGGACGGGGCGCTGCAGCCTGGGTTTTATGAATCGCGGCTGATGTACGGCGATGCCGCGGAGGCAGCGCCGGCGTTGGCCGGCTGGGGCCATGCCTTCAACGTCGATACCCGTGCCGAGAGCAACCTGGAACGCGTGTCGCAGGAGGACCTGGACAGCGGCTTCATGCGTCAGTCGGCCGGCAAGGTCGAATGGCGGCGCGCGGGCGACGCCGGGAGCATGCTGATCAACCGGGCCTGGGACCTGTCCGAGTCGCCGTGTTTTTACCTGGTGTTTATCGCGATTCTGATCGCCGAGATGGCCCTGGCGGTGCACCTGAGCTCGCATTTGCGAACCAGCGAGGCGGAGCTGCCGGGACAGGTGAGGAATCCAAAGGCACAGACGGTGTGATGTTTAGCCGCGGTCCGAAGGACCGCGTGGCCCTTCGGACCGCGGCTAAACGCCAGAGGGATTGATTCATGAATCCTGAAACGACTACGCTCAAGGAATCGGTCCTGGTATGGCGACGTCTCGCGGAGCCCGCATCCGTGCCGGCGCTGGCGTTTCCGTTCGCGCTTTTGGCGGTCGGGTTCATCTTGTTCCTTGCCATCCGCCGCCGGGATGAGCTGAAGCAACTGCGCGTTCATTGGTCGGTGCAATTCCTGCTGCTGGTGATCCTGAGTTTTGGCCTGGGCCTGTCGCCTACCGCCGCGGTATTACTGCGCATTGCCGGCGAAATGAATGCCGTCCTCCAGATGGCGCTGATCGCGGCGGTGAGCTTCGTGGCGGGGCTTTTCCCTGCCATCGTCGTGATGCTCGCGGGCGGGTTGCTGGTGGTGACATTTCGCCGGCACAAGCTCGAGGCGGTGATACTGTCCATCGTGGTTTTCCTCATGGTCCTGGGCGGCGGCTGTTATGTTGCGGGCTTTTTTGTGCAAGAGGCGCCGTTTTCAGCGCTGCACGCGACGATTGAGGTGCCGATGATTTGGCTGCCGGTGGCGGCGCTCGTCGGCGTGGTGGCCGCGTTTTATATCGGCGCCATGTATTTCTACGATTCCCGTACCGTGCACTGGTCGGTGGCCAGTTTGCTCGGCATGTGCCGATTTGCCGTTTTTTGCCTGCTGGGCATTTGCTTCTTTCTGCCGGGCTGCCAGGATTATGAAACCACGGTCACCGAAGCGAAGGTGCTGATGCTGTTCGACGTCTCGGGTAGCATGGATGCCGTGGACGGCCAGGAGGGTGAGGGCGTCACCACGCGCCAGGAGAAGATCATTAACTTCCTGACCAGTGCGTACAAGCAAGGCTCCTCCACGAAAACTTTCGTCGAGCACCTGTGCGACGCGACGCCGGTGGCTTGCTACCGATTCGGAGGCGTGCTCGACGAGGATGGCATCCTCTTTGACGCCAAGAATTCCAAAAGCTGGACGCCGGAGCAGTGGCGGACCTGGTTTCGGCCCGACAAGATCGACAAGGAAGAGATCCTCAAAGCCATACCTGGCAACATGACGACCGACGCCCAGCGCGCGGCCTACTTGCAGTCCAAGCTGGCGATGTACGCGTCCCTGCGCGAAGGCACCGACGTGGGCGGCAGTGTCCTGCAGGCGCTGCAGCGTGAAAGCAACAGCCGCATTCAGGCCGTCGTCGTCTTTTCGGACGGCAACAGCAACCGCGGCGACGAAGAGGCGATTCGCCAGGTCCTGGAGCGGGCCAGCAACCCCAAGAGGCCGATCCACATCATCACGGTCGGCGTCGGCGATTACAAGCAGCCCGTGCGTATCCGCATCAATCCCCTGGTGGCGCCTCAGGCCGTGCGCACCGACGACGGAGTCTTCGAGGTGCGCGTGCCGGTCTTCGGCGACGGTTTGCCTGGCGAGGAGTTCGAGGTCACGCTCGAGGCTCAGCGCGTCAAGGATCGCAACGGCATCGAGCTGAAAAAAGAGCCCGTTTACGTGGTCGGCAAGCAAAAGGGCACATTCGGCGGCGGCGGTGAATTTCCCTTTGGCGAAGTGCTTTTCAAGGTCAACCTCGAGCAGCTCACCAAGATCAAATCCGCCGACGACGCCAAAGGCGCGCTGCAGGGCCAGTGGAACTTCACCGCCAAGCTGCCGCGGCACGCGCGTGAGGCGATGGTCAAGGACGAGCCGCTGCACGTCAGCCAGGCCCGGCCGGTGATGGTCAACGACAGCACCCTGCGCGTGCTGCTCTTCGCCAGCAGCCCGGCCAACGATTATCAGTTTGTGCGCACCATACTGGCCCGCGAAGTGGAAGCCAAGCGGGCCAAGCTGACGATTTACTTGCAGGACTCCAAGGGGCAGGAGGACGTGAACCAGGACGTCGACGGCAACCACCTGCTCAACGATTTCCCGAACAAACTCGAACGGCCCAGAGCCGCCAAGGACGGCAAAAAGGGTGCAGCCGAGAGCGAGGCCGTCAAGGAAGGCGACCCGATGAACCTGAAATCTTACGATGTCATTATCGCCTTCGACCCGGATTGGACGCAGCTTTCCAAGATGCAAAAGGAGCTGCTCAGGGAATGGGTGGAGGGCGATCAGGGCGGCGGCCTCATTTTCTTGGGCGCCGCCACGCACATGCCGCGGCTGATTCCGCCGGTCAACGATGAAAAGTTCAAGATCTGGGACCTCAAACCGATTTATTCCCTTTTGCCCGTGGTGCTGGGCCGGCTGCCGGTCAATGCCGATCCTGCCTTGATGCACGATGCTACCATCCCCTACAAGCTCGATTTCAGCGGCCTGGCCAAGGGGATGGACTTTTTGAAGCTCGATGACGAAAGCCCGCTGCCCTTGGCGGGGTGGTCGGAATTCTTCGGCAGACTCGTGCCGGAGCCTTTCGGTGAAGTGGTCAAGGTCCATCCTGAGCGGGGCTTCCACGGCCTGCTCAACTACTTGCGCGTTGCCAAGGCCAAGGACGGCGCCGAGGTCATCGCCACCATCAACGACCCCAAGGCCCCGAAAACCGTCGACGGCAAGGTGCAGCCGTATTTCGTTTCCTTGCGAGTCGGCAAAGGCAAGACTTTTTACATCGGCTCCAGCGAAATGTGGCGGCTGCGCACTTTCAAGGAAGAATACCTGCAGCGCTTTTGGGTGAAGCTGGCGCGCTACGTCAGCTCCGGCGGCGGCGCCAAATCATTTGGCCGGTTTTCGATGGCGGGCGAATATGTCACCGGCATCATCCCCATCGAAGCCGAGGTCCGGGACAAGGACGGCTTCCCGCTCAGCACGGACGCATCGCCGGTGGTCACGGTGCGCCGGGTCGACGGCCGGGAGGTCAAGGAGGAAAAGCTGCCCGTGGTGCCTCTCAAAGCCAAAAAAACCCAGGCCAAATGGGACGGCACATTCGTCGGCAGCATGCGGCTGGACAAGGAGGGTTTTTACGAGACGCGCATCGATATCCAGGGGACCGACGAGTCGATCACGCAGACGTTTGAGGTGAAAGCGCCGAACGTCGAGATGTCCGACCTCCGAACGAATTTTCCCAAGCTCTTTAACCTGGCGACCGATGCGACGCCCGCCGTGCTTGCCCGGCTGGACGAGGACACCCGGCAGCGGCTGGAAGGCGGCAAGGACCGGCCTCGCGGCGGCCCCGGCGTCAAGGTCGATAGCGGCGGCGGCGCCCGGCTGTTTTTCCGCCTGGCCAACGGCCAACCGGTGAGCCAGTGCATCGCCAAGGTGCGGCCGGAGGAGGACAAGGTCAAGGGCGCGATACATGATATGTGGGATTGGGGCCCCAAGGTTTATGAGGCGTCGTCGTGGGAAGATATTCCGGGCCTGGTGTGGGCAATGTTTGGCGTGCCGGCGGCGGCCCTGCTGCTGGTCATGTTGGCGATGCTGACCGTGCGGCGCTGGATCGCGGCGCTCTGTGTGGTTGCGGCCTTGGTCGTTGTCGAAGCGGCGATGGGCTGCGTGCTGGCATTCACGGTCCCCGATGAGCTATTCCAGCCGTCGGCGTTCGGCGTGCTGCTGGTGGTGCCGCCGCTTATTTGCCTCTTGGCGGCAGGTATACTGCTGGTGGCGGAGCGCTATTTGTGGGTGCTGGCGATTCTTTTTGGGATGGTTTTGTACCTGGGCGTTTTGCTGCTGGTGCAGGTGATTGCCGAGCCGGAGTGGGCGCCCATGAAGGTGGATTTCACGGTAATGCTGCTGCTGATTGCGGCGTTGCTGTCGGCGGAATGGTTTACACGCAAGATGCTGCGCCTGGCGTAATTCGACAGTGATTCGTAGGACGGGCTTCCTAGCCCGTCCCGGACGGGCTAGGAAGCCCGTCCTACGAATCACCGTGATTTAGCAGTTGGAGAAAGATATGGCCGTTGTCTCACAGCCGTTCAATCGGAAAGACGCCGATCGGCGCGTTCGGCATCCGTTGCAAACCATTCGTGGCCATATCCGCCGCTACGTGCTTACCGAAGGCATTTCCCTGGCGATCCTGTACACGGCGGTGTGCCTTTGGGTGGGTCTGGCCGTCGATTTCACGCTGTGGTCGACGTTGTCCTTCGATTGGCTGTACACGTTCAACGGGCTGACCGGCAACGGCGTAACTATTGGACTGCGGACCGTGATCTTGTTGGTGGTGCTGGCGGGACTGATGCTGCTGATCTCGCTCAAGATCTTCGGCGCCTTTTCAAGGAATTCAGCGACGCTGCCGTGGCCATGCTGCTGGAGCGGCGCTATCCCAGGCAGCTTGGCGATCGCCTCATCACCGCCGTCGAATTGGCCGACCCCCGGCTTGCCCAAAAATATGGCTACTCACAGGTGATGGTCGACGCCACCATCCGCGACGCGGCCGAGCGCGTCGAGAAGCTGCCGGTCCAGGAGTTATTCCGTTGGACGACGCTCAGGGTCAAGGTGATCCTCGCGCTGCTGGCGACGGTCGGTCTGTACCTGTTAGTGGCAGCGGTGTGGTGCGCGGCCAACGCGGCGGCGCCGACGGAGTTTGCCGTGCGCTTTCATCACACGGCAAGCATCTGGGGCGAGCGCAACCTGCTGATGATGGATTCTTACTGGCCGCCGAGCACGCTCATCACGCTGGTGCGCTTTCCCGCCGGCGAGCTGCGCGTGCCGCGCGATGAAGATCGGCCGGAAATCAAGGCGAGAAGCGTCCGCTGGGTCATTGCTGAAAACGGCCCGGAAGCCCCGCGCGGTTGGCGGGCGCTGCGCTTTGAGGACCTCAAGCAGCTGCTGCCCGCGGACATGCTCGACATCAAGCTGCCGGAAAAATGGGGCGGCTGGGTCATCGATCTCGACGATTTCGACCTGCGCGTGCCTGCCGGCACCATCCCGCCGGAATGGCGCTGGCAAGGCGCCACCAGCGGCCGCATCCGGGACGAGTTGGGCAAGGAGGAGGTCAAGGAAGTTCTCGACCGCGGCGACAAGCAAGCAACGGTGCGGACCGCGCTGGTCGAGATGCTCAACTGGCGCAACTGGACGTTGGACAGGATCGAGCTGCAGCTGAGCTACACCGATCCCGAGGCCAAGAAAAAAGCAGCCGACCTCCGCCGCAAGGGCGAGGCCGAAGAAGCGAAGAAAATCGAGGCCAACGAGCAACCCGTGATGGCCCGCATGAAAGCCGAGCACAAGGAAGATTATGACAGGTTCCTGGCCATCCTTGGGAAATTGGAAGAGCTGGCGGAAGAGCCGAGCATGGAGCGGCAGTTACGCAAGCTTAGGGACCCGGACGAGGGCGAGGTCGTGGCCCTGTACAAGGGCAAGCTCAGCGACGGCAATTACGTGTGCAGTCCCATTGAGAACCGCAAATATGTGTTCCCGCTGGGCAAACTCAGGGAATCGTGCCAGATCCGCATTGCCACCAACGATTACGAGACGCCGTGGCGGCAAATCCAGCTGACGCCGCCGCCGGTTATCGACCTGCTGCGCATCGACAAGGACGAGCCGGCTTACCTTTATTACCGCATGCTCGACAATCCCGCCTTGCTCAAGGGCAAACGGCAGCGGATCAGCTCGATGAGCGTTTCCACGACGGGGCCTTACAGCAAAGTGCTGGTTCCAGCCGGGACCGACGTGACGATCGTCGGCCGGACCGACCGCCTGCTGGCCGATATCCGCGTTGCCGAGCCGGAGGCCAAGAAGCGTGAGGAAAAAACATCGATCACGGTGCCGGCACGCGTCGACCTGGGCGCGGACAGGACATTCACCTGCCAGTTCAAGGACGTCAGCCGGACCATCGAGTTCGACTTCGAGTTCAAGGACACCGACGGCGTTCGTGGCAGCCGGCGGATTGTCATCATGCCGCTGGAGGACCAGGCGCCGCGGATCAATGAATTGGCACTGGCGCTGCAGCCGCGGCTGTTTGACGGCGGCGACGAAAGCGCGCAGGGAGACGGCGGCCGGGCCGCGCTGGGTGATCACGCCGGACGCCTATTTACGGCTGCGCGGCAAGATCGAGGACGACCACGGCCTCTCCAAGTTGCAATTTAAGTACGAGGTGGTGGAGGTGGATTTCGTGAACCTCACCGCGGAGCCTGCCGACAAGACCGGCGAACCGACGGCACCCGATTCCAGGAAGCCGACGCGCGGCTTGGGAGCGCCGCTGGTGGTGGGTGGGCTGCAATACGTGCCTGGCCTGTCGGCTTATCCGTTGCTGGCGGCTTCGTACTACGGCGGGCTGGTGCAGGTCGTCAAGGATGGCGCGTTGCCCCCGCCGCCGCCGCGGATTGACTTGATCGCCCTGCAGCGCGCGAAGCAGCGCCTTGAAAGGCAGTTTCCCTGGGAAGCAACACCGGCCGAACTGGACCGGCTGCTGACGATTCAGCCCGCCAGCCGCAAACTGCTGCTGGAAGCGCTGACCTTCCAGGCGGAAAAGCGGAAATTGGAGAGCTTCGTGCTGCGCCTGACCGAGGCCAACCAGACCGAGGGCTTTCTGCGTGAGGTTATGGATTTCGCCGGCATTGCGGACTTTGGTGGCTTTGGCGGCCCAATTAGGCCCAAAATGGAATCGCTGGCCGCCACCGATCCTGCCGAGGCCTTGGCCCAGCTACTGGAAATACTCAAGGCAGACCCAGTTAAGCTCGAGGCCTCGCGAGCCCTGCTCGAAAAAGATTCGGAAAGGGCGATCATCACCCGCTACGATCTGCAGGACGAGGACGGCGTATTCGGCTTTGACGTGCGTGACAAGCTGGGCTTCGTCAAGGCTATCGGCTCAACGTCCACGCAGAAACACTACGCATTGCGGCTGTCGGTCGTGGCCACCGACAATAACGTCGGCACCGGTCCTGGCGTGACCACGGCTGCGCTGCCTTATGGCTTTTTGATCGTCTCTGAAAACGAGCTGCTATTCCTGATGATGCGTGACCAGCGCAAGTACCACGACTTGCTGAACGAGCGCGTGCAAGCGATGGAGAAGCGGCGCGGCAACCTGGAAGCCCAGCTGATCGACTACCGCAAAAGTCCCGAGGAGCCGACGAAGCTGCTGGTGCGCGGCGACGAAGCCCGCAAAGCCATCCGCGACGGCGGCATCACCGCCAAGGCCATTTTCGGCAAGTATGAGACCTTGCTGAGCGAGATGGAATTCAACCGCATGAAGAAAGACCGCATCGACAAGGTGCGCGACCGCATCGCTGTTCCGCTAGGAACAATGACCAGCAGCAACGGCGACTTTCCCGCGGACCGAGACCTTGGCCAACAACTTTTTTAAGGACCTGTCCTCCGACGCGGACAGAAAGGAAAAAGCCGACCTGATGCAGCAAGGCGACGATCCCGAGTTGATCAGGCAGCTGCTGGCCAACAAGGACAAGCACATCGCCAACACCGAGGTGCTGCTGACCGAGCTTACCGATCTGATCCGGGATTTGAACAAGGTGCTCGACGCGATGCGCGGGGTGATAGCCGACGACGCGCCGCTGGAGTTTTTAATAAGGATCGAGGCAATGCAAAGGGAATTCGACAATCACCTGCGGGTTTTTGAGCGTCAATTCCGGGACAGCGTGCTGCAATCGCTTTTGCCGGATGGGTCGGATACGAAGAAGCGATGATGATGGCAAACGGCGGCGCTTCGGAACCGCCGATGAGCGCGAAGCCGCAAGCGGCAATTGGGATGAACATTATTTTGAAACAAAAGCGTGACAAACCACCCCCCGGTCGGTTAAGATAATGGCGACACATAGAGACCCCGTAGAAGTTGGCGCGGTTCGGATTGTTGGCGCCTCGCCAGGTGCGAGGCGGAACTCGGAGCCTGCAACCGGGGTTAGATTCATCACGGTGTGCGGCCAGCCCTGAAATGCCGGCCGCTGGAGGATGACGAAATGATGAGGCGTGCTCTGCTGGTGTCGGTCGCGTTGGCGGCAGTGTTGGCGTGCCTGGCGGTTTATGCCGATGCCAAGGCCCTTCGTCAAACAACTGCCAAAGGCCCCCCGTCGATCAATACGGCCGAGCTGGCCAAGATCGAAAAGGAAATCGCGGATAAGTACGGCGTGTTTCGCACGTCGCTCTTAACCTTGCAGCAACGGCTCGCCAACAGCCCCGATGAGCAAGACCGGGCCCGGGCGGCACAACTCAAGAAAGTCTTCGACCTGGAGAGCGGCCTCGACGTTTCCAGCAAGTTCAGCCTCTTTGTCAAATTCCTCGGTCAGCAAAAACTCAGTACCACAGCGGAAATCGCCGAAGCCGTGCACAGAGCGGCGTGCTCGCCAAGGATCTCAAGGAGATCCTTGAGCTGATGCGCAACGACGGCGGCGCGGGCAGCAAAAAAGAAGAACGGCTGGCCCTGGAGATTTTCATCAAGCAGCTCGAAAAGGTGATCCGCGAAGAGAAAATGGTTCGCAACCAGATCGAGACCAATCCGGATAAGGACGCCGTCAAGAACGAGCAACGGGACGTGGCCCAGAACACCCAGGACCTGGAAAACAAGATTCCCGGCAAGGGCGGCAAAGGCGGCGAGCCGAAGGAAGCGAAGGGCAAGTCCAAGGAACCCGGCAAGGGCGCCAAGGCGGAAGGCAAAGGTCGCGGCAAGGAAAGCGATGCTCCCCCGCCCGGCGAGGGTAAGAAGCCGGCGGCCGACGGCGGCGAAGCCAAGCCAGCTAGCCCGGAGCCAAACGACGAAAACCCCAAGGGCAAGGGTGAGGGCGATGCCAAGGCCGAGGCGAAGAGCGACAAAAGTGGCGACAGTGCCAAGGCCGGCGAAAGCAAAGACGGTCAGGGTTCCGACTCCGGCAAGGCGGGTAGCGACAAGCAAGGCAAGGGACCGGATGCAGATAAGGCCGGTCAAGGCAAAGACGGCGGCGACAAGGGCGACAAGCAAGCCAGCGGCGCCAAGGGCGAAAACAAACCAAGTGATGCCAGCAAACCCGGCGCTTCCAAGACCAGCAAGGACGCCGGGGCCAGCAAGGAAGCCGGCGGCTCCAAGGGCAGCGAAGGCTCCAAGGCCGGCAGTGAGTCGAAGCCAGGCAGTCCCTCGCCGGGCGGTCAGGGCGATTCCAAGCCCGGCAAGAGCAGCGAAGGCAAAGGCTCGGCCAAGAGCAGTCCAAGTGCTGGCGGCGGCGACAAACCTGGCGAGAAGCCAGCCGCCCCGGACGTAGCTGGCGGCAAAGGCGACAACGAGCCTGCCAAGGCCGGCGCCAATCAGTCCAAGGACAATGCCGGCATGGACTCCGCCCGCAAGAAAATCAAGGAAGCCCAGGAGCACATGGATCGCGTCACCGACGAGATCGCCAAAAACAAAGACAAAGCTGGCGCCGAGGCCGACAAGGCCGTTGCCAAGCTTGAGGAGGCCAGGCGCAGGCTTGAAGACTTGCTCCGGCAGATGCGCGAGGAAGAGCTTGACCGGGTTTTGGCAGCCCTCATTAGCCGCTGCCAAAAGATGCTGGCGATGCAGGAGGAAGTATTGCGAGGTACACTTAATGTGCAGGCTCAGGCCGAGGTCAGTCCCGCCAAGACCAAGGACCGGAAAATCATCCAGGACTGCTTGAATTTGTCTGACGATGAGCTCAGAATTGTGCATGAGGCCACCAAGGCCATAGAAATTCTGGAAACAGAAGGATCCGCGGTGGCATTCCCGGAAGTGTTTCAGCAGGTGCGCGAGGACATGAAGCATGTCCAGCGCCGCCTGAAGAACACCGACGTGGGCGACGTGACCGTGACCATCGAGCAGGACGTCGTTGAGACCCTGCGGGAAATGATCAAGGCGCTGGAAAAGGCCAAGAAGGATTTGGACAACAAGAAGCAGGATCCCAAGAAGAGCGAGCCGCAGGAGCAAAAGCAGCAGGATCAGAAGTTGCTGGACAAGATCGCCGAGCTCAAGATTCTCAAGGCCATGCAGCTGCGAGTGAACAGCCGGACGGAACTGTACAGCAAGCATTATGACGGCGAGCAGGCGAATGCGGAAAACATCCGTTTGGAGCTGCGCGAGTTGGCAGGGCGCGCAGGAGCGGATTGTAGAAGTTACGAATAAGATGGCAAAAGGCGACGGGCCTTGATATAATCCGGGTGGCGGATTGGACCGGGGGGTATGGGACCTATGGGACCCATGAGACCTATAGCGAGGGTGGCGAGTGCAATTGTTATTTGTCCCCAAGTGAGAGGATTAAACCCAATGAAGACGAAAGCGTGGCTGGCGGGATTGGCTGTCGCGGTCTCCCTGACGGGGGCATACCGCGCTGACGCCCAGGACAAGCGCGACCCGGCGGCCTTCGGCGCCCTGGAGGCGATGCAGGCCGATGCGGTAAAAACTAAGGCCATTGCCTGGTTGAACAAGGCCACTGGTAATGACCCGGCCAAACTCCAGGAAGCTGAAGCGCTTTGGAATCGGTCCGATCGGTCGGCCCTGGACAACCTGGCCGACACTTTCGCTCTGGGCAACGCTCAGGCCGCCATTCTGCTGCAGGTCGTCCGCGACGACAAGGCTCCGCCGCCGGTGGGCTTGCCGGATGTGCTCAAGGACGCCAAGGCCGATCCATTCTTCCGTGCTAATTTTGGCCTGGCGATCGCCCGGCAGCTGTCTAACCGGCGCGTTCACGAGGAAGCCCTCGCGATCCTCAATCTCGTCAATCCCGAGCAGACGGTCGAACCCGCCGTTTACCTTTTCCATCGCGCCGTTTGCGAACATGCCTTGCTGAAAAAGGACGAAGCCAACCGGACTATCGTTCGGCTCATGCAAGATGTCGGCGACAGCCCCGAGCGGTTCAAGGTTGTCGGCGCGCTGATGATGCTCGACATGGAAACCTGGAAGAAGGACTTGGGCAACGTGGCCAGGTTGATGGATAACAGCGAACGCCGGCTCGACGTGGGCCGCGGCGGCCCCCAGACGCAAAAGATCCAACGAGAAGTCATCGCTCGCCTGGATGAGCTGATCAAGGAACTCGAAAACAAGGCCAAGAAGAGTGGCAGCGGCGGTGGTGGCGGCGGTGGCGCAGGTGATCCCAATGGCGGCAGCTGCCCGGACGGCGGCAGCAGTCCCGGCAACTCCGGCGGCGCCAACCCCACGAGCCCCATGCAGGACAGCGTTATCGCCACCAACGGCGGTCCCGGCAATGTTGACATCGCTCGCCTGCAAAAGCTGGCCGAGCAATGGGGCAAGATGCCGCAGGCCGAACGGGCCAAAGCCATGGCGGAAATGCAAGACCTCGTCAATGGCCTCTCTCCGGAACACCGCCAAGCGATGCAGCGCTATTTCGAGCGGATCAACAACGAAACCATCCAGGGCGTGCTTCCCAACGGCAAGCGCTAAGCCCGTGAGGGTATGGTTCAAAAAGGGGTCAGGCACCTTTTGTGCGAAGCACCCTTCGGGCCGTTCCGGCAAAAGGTGCCTGACCCCTTTTTGAACCATGCCCCATAAGGATTTGCGGTTCAGGATCCTGTTCCGGGCTGGTGCCGCGATTCGATTGCGCGGCTCCAGCCCGTTTTTGCTGGTATATATCATGCCATGGTGTCGATCGCTTGTGGTTCTCGCCTTCACCGTCGCCCTGGCGGCGGCCGATGACCTGCGCACTCTTGACAACCGCATGATCTCGGGCACTGTCGTTCAAATGAGCGACAAGGAAATCGCCATCAAGACCGCGGATGGCATCGTCAAGACGCATCTGGAAGACGTGCTCGCACTCGATCTGAGGCCCATCGCCGGCGTTCCTGCCCAGACTTCCTACTCCGATATTCGCCTCGTGGACGATACCACACTCATGTGCGGCAGTTACGCAATCAAAGGCAAAACAGTCGAAACCACCTTGCTGAGCGGCCAGCGCATCAGCCTGCCGCTTGCCAGCGTGGTGTCCATTTTGCGCGGCGCCGAGGACGCCAAGCTTCGCAGGGCATTCAGCGCATTGACGGGCAACAAAGTGAAGCGCGACCGGGTGGTCATTTACAAGGGTGGCGAAGTCAATGATCTGGCGGGCACGCTGGGAGACGCCGACGCCGAGGGGAAAAAAATCAAGTTCCGTCCCGTCGACGGCAGTGAGCTGGATGTCCCGATCGCCAATTTGCAAGGCATGATCTTCTACCGGCCTGCCGGGGGGAGTGACGGCGGTGTCGGCGGCGCCGAGCCTATTTGCATGGTCTACGACACCGTCGGCAATGCCCTGGCCGCCACCAAGATCACGTCGGACGGCACGAAGGTTACCATCGATACGACTATTCCTAAGGTCAAGCTGGAGTACGAAGCCGCGACGATAGCCCGCTTCGATTTCAACATGGGCAAACTGACCTGGCTTTCGGACCTGGTGCCAACCAAGGTCCTGGAAAAGTCGGCGGTGGGCCTGGTCGTGGCGTACCGCAAGGACGTCAATCTCGACGGCGAGCCGATCGTGCTGGATCGCTCCTATGCCAAGGGCCTGTCGATGCACGCGCATACCGAGCTGGAATACGATTTGAAGGCCAAGTACAAGAAGTTCACCGCGGTGCTGGGCGTGGACACCCGCGTCGGCACGGATAGTCAACCCAAGGTGGTGATCGAGGTGGACGGGCGGACCAGTGTTTTTTCCGAAGTCATCAATGCCAAGGCCGTGGTGCCGGTCAGCCTAGACGTGACCGGGGCCAACACCATCCGCATCATCGTGATGTCGCGGAATTTCCTCGATTTGCACGATCACGTAACTCTCGCCAACCCGAAAGTGACCCAGTAGCTCGAAGGGGTTCATCATCCATGTGCTGCAAAATCCCGTCAATAACCACAGCAACCCGAATCGCCAGCGAGGGCCAAAAACATCCCTCGCTTGCGCTTCGGGTTGGTGTGGTTTTTGTTGCCGTCTGCTTTTTGTTGGCTTGCGCCGCCCTCCATGCCCAGCAGGTGGGCGACCCCATTGCCAAGGCGGAGGCCGAGCGCGTCGCAGTTGTCGCCAAGGTGCTGCCGGCGGTTGTCGCCGTGTTCAGCCCAGGCGGCGCGGGCGGCGGCTCCGGCGTGCTGATCAGCGACGACGGCTATGCGCTCACCAATTTCCACGTGGTGGCCGGCCCTGGCGTGGCCATGCAATGCGGCCTGGCCGACGGCGTTCTCTATGACGCGGTGCTGGTCGGCATCGACAAAGTCGGCGACGTGGCCCTGATCAAGCTTCTGCCCAAGCCAGGCGCGAAAAACGGCAAGTTTCCGTTTGCCCCGCTGGGCGACAGCGACAAGTGCCGCGAGGGCGATTGGTCGCTGGCCATGGGCAATCCGTTCTTGCTGGCCACCGATTTCACGCCGACCGTGACCTATGGACTCATCAGCGGCGTGCACCGCTACCAGTACCCGTCCGGCACGCTGCTGGAATACACCGACTGCATCCAGATCGACACCTCGATCAACCCCGGCAACAGCGGCGGGCCCGCTGTTCAACATGCAAGGCGAGCTGATCGGCATCAACGGCCGAGGTTCGTTCGACAAACGGCCGCGGATCAATTCCGGCGTCGGCTACGCCATCAGCATCAACCAGATCAAGAATTTCCTGGGCCATCTCCGCAGCGGCCTCGATACCGACCATGCCAGCCTCGGGGCGACGGTGACTACGCAGACCGACAAATCGGGCATCGGCAGGCTGGAAGTGATGCAAATGCTCGAGTCGTCGGACGTTTACCGACGTGGGCTGATGTTCGGCGACGAGCTGGTGTCGTTCGACGGCCGGCCGATTTTCAGCGTCAATCATTTCAAGAACGTGATGGGCTTATTTCCACGCGGCTGGCGAGTGCCGATGGAGTACCGCCGGCCCACCGATCGCGGCGAGGATGAAAACGGCGCCCGCAAGGAAATCCTGGTGCGCCTGATGGGCATCCAGCGCAAGGTCCTTGACGAGCCAGATCCCAAGATGCCGGCCGACCCCAAGGGCGGACCCAAGGCCGGCGGCATCAAACCGCCTGCCCCCGATTCGGCCGTGGCCAAGTATTATATCGCCAAGGACGGGTTCGCCAATTATTGGTTCAACAAAGAGGCCACCACGTCGGCACTGGAAACCCTCAGGAAAAGCGGCGATTTCAGCAAGCTCGGCGGCAAGTGGGAGCTGGAAGGCGGCATCAAACGCCTCAAATCCAACACCGCCAGCGATTTCAAAATCGAGATCGCCGACGAAAAGGCCAGGGAAGGCGCCGGCATCAACGCCGTGGTGCGGATGAAGGTCGCCGAACGGCAGATTCCCGATGAACTGTTCCCCCAGAAACCCGGCCAGCGCGATTACAAGGTTCCCGACGGCAGCGGCGGGTTGCTGGCGGCGCTTTATCTCTATCGCAATTTGCTGGTGATGGGCGACAAGGCGTTCGAGACCGAATTCGTTCACGGCGGGTTGGAGCCGTGCTACCCGCCGTCTGGCGATCGCAAGAAGAGTTTCAAAGAGCGCAAGGTTATGACTCAAGTCATCAACGCCAAGTCGGGCCCTTACATTGTCAAGTTCTACCTCGGCATGTCCGACGGCAATGAACCGACCCGGCTTGAGTTTTTCGAGGTGCGCATGCAAGACAACGAAGATCCCTGCGAGGTTTATTGCTCGAATTACAAGCAGCTTCCAGGCGGTCAGTGGATACCCCACCGGATGACGGTCATTTATGGCGACTCGTTGTACGGGGAGCTGAATTTCAGCAGTATCAAGTTGAATCCCACTGAGTGATGGGACATGAAGAACAACAGTAATAGCATTGTTTCCCACAAGGATTATGTCGCAGGTTGGTTTGACAGTTCGATCCGAGGTTGCCTCGAACATTTTCAACCTTCCAAAAGCATGGACTTTGCGCTTATTACATCGCTCGACAGCAACTTGGACCCGAGTTCTCTCCTTGGCAAGAGCCAGGAGCTCAAGTCCATTGGGCATCTGGCGAAACGCCTCAAAAAGGGCATCCTCCTGCCCACTGCGGAGATGCTAGAGGCCGATGCCGACAACCAGATTTTTTTTGGCTTCGATGAGGTGTGGTTCTTTCCAACCGACAAGATCAAGCCAAAACCTGATGCGGCGTGGCTGGTTGGCCCCAGGCGAATTGACCAAAGGAAGCTTGACAGTCTCGGCACCTGGATGGTTGACAACCGTTGTTCACTAGCGTTGGGTGACGGGGATGGGCTAAACGTGATTGTCAAGGCGCGTGGTTTAATTAAACATCTGATAGGGTACTCGCTGTCGCAACCGCAACCGACTGCTGGCGGCGAGGTGGAAGAATCATCAGTGATGGGGATGTGCGATGCGACCCGCTAATAAAAATATCTGGACCAGGATTGCTTTTGCTGCCTTCTTGCTGTGCGTGGGCGGAGCCCCGTTGCCTGCCCAGGAGTCGTTCACGGCTTCGGCGGAGCAGGTCAACAAGAAAATGGTCAAATTGTTCGGTGCCGGCGGAATCAAGGGAATGCCGTCTTACGGGACCGGCATCCTGGTGTCGGGAGACGGCTTCATCCTCACGGTCAACAACCACATTCTGAACACACCCGATCTGCGCGTTCATCTTTACGACGGCCGGCGCTACAACGCCAAACTGGTGGCCAAGGAACCGGATCTCGACATCGCGCTGCTCAAAATCGAGCAAGAGGTGGAGGGCCTGCCGTTTTTCGACGTGGCCAAGGCTGTTGCCACGCCGCCGGCTCAGACGGGCGACTGGGTGCTGTGCCACAGCAATCAATTCGGCATTGCCGTGCGCAGCGAGCCGATGTCAGTACAGCGCGGCGTGGTCATGGCGGTGGCCGAGCTGCGGGCGCGGCGGGGCGTCTTCGATCCGCCATATATGGGCGAGGTTTATTTCATCGACACCGTGGCTTGCAATCCTGGCGCCGCCGGGGGCATTGTCACCAATCGCAAGGGTGAATTGCTGGGTATCCTGGGCCGCGAGCTGAAAAGCAACCTGAGCGACACCTGGGTCAACTACGCGGTGCCGATCAGGGCCAGCGCCGAGATTACCCGCGAAGACGGCAGCAAGGAAAAGGTCGATTTCTTGCGGTTCGTCAAGGACGGCATGGAAGGCAAGTATAAAGAGAGTGCTGAAAAGAAGCGCGACAAGGAAGGCAAGGGGGCGTTCAGCGGCATCGTGCTGGTGCCCAACGCGGTCAGCGTGACGCCGCCTTACGTCGAAGAGGTCATCCCTGGTTCGCCGGCTGCCAAGGCGAAACTGCAGGCGGACGATTTGATCGTTTATGTGGACGGCGAGCTGGTGCAGAGCGTAAAGGCGTTTCGCGAGATTCTCCGGATGACCAATCCGGGTGTGACGCTGCAGCTCGAGGTGCAGCGTGGGACGCAGTTGAGGACTGTTCGGTTGACGTTGGCGGAAATGCCGAAAAAACAATGAGGAACGGGCTATGGCATGGCGCATTTCACTGGTGGGTATATTCCTTGTCCTGGTCGCCGCGGCAACGTGGCCGCTGTCCGCCCAGCAGCCCGACATCAACGAGCTCTATGAAAAAGCCGCCAAGGAAGCTGCCCGCAAGGTGGCGCCGAGCGTCGTGCAGATTCAGACGCAGGGCGGCAGCGACATGGTCGTCACCGGCATCAAGGGGGCCAGCTTCCGCAAGGCACTGGGACCGACCACCGGCGTGATTATCGATCCCGACGGCTACATCATTTCTAGCGCTTTCAACTTCAGCAACAATCCCGCCAGCATCATTGTCCTGGTTCCCGGCAACAAGGAACCGATGCTTGCCAAGAAGATCGCCACCGACAAATCGCGGATGCTGACCTTGCTCAAGATCGATAAAACCGGGCTGCCCGTGCCTGATTTTGTGCCGAACTCGGAATTGCGCGTCGGCCAATCGTCGCTGGCCTTGGGGCGCACGCTCGATCCCAAGGTGGTGGAGATGTCGCGCGATCAGTCGCCGTCGGTGAGCTACGGCATCATCAGCGCCCTGCACCGCATCTGGGGCAAGGCGATCCAAACCGACGCGAAAATCTCGCCTATCAACTATGGCGGCCCGCTCGTGGACATGGCCGGGCGCGTGCAGGGGATCATCATTCCCGCGTCGCCGCGCGGCGACGACGTGACGGCGGGCTTTGAATGGTACGATTCCGGCATTGGTTTTGCCGTGCCGATGGAAGACGTGATGGCCGTTTTGCCCCGGCTCAAGAAGGGCAAGGACCTGGAAAAGGCGACGCTGGGCGTCAAGATGAAGGGCCAGGACCAGTACAGCGCGGTCCCTGAAATTGTCGCGGTGCTGCCCGAGTCGGCCGCCGACAAAGCCGGTCTCAAAGCCGGCGACGTGATTACCGAGATCGAAGGCAAGCAGGTGATCAACCAGGCCCAAATTTTGCACGTGCTGGGCCCCAAGTATGCGGGCGACAGCATCGCGCTCAAGGTCCGTCGCGGCAAGGAAGACATCGCAGTCGCCAAGGTCGATCTGATGGGCCCGCCCAAGGCCGGCATGAATCCGCCGTCGTTCCTTGGCATCCTGGCCGTGCGCGACGATCCCAAGCTGGGCGTGGAGATTCGCTACGTCTATCCGCAAAGCCCGGCCGAGATGGCTGGCTTCAAGCAGGGAGATCGCATCATCAAGTACGATGTCAAAATGCTGCCCGAGATCAAGGACAAGGACATCGACAAGGGGATCGACAAACAGCCCAAGGGCAAGAAAGCGGCGCCCAAGGAAGAGCCGCCGCAATTCATGGGCATGCAGCGCGGCCGCGACGAGCTGGCCAATTTCCTCGACTGGATGCCGCCGGGCACGGAAATTACCCTCAGCGTGGTCGGCAAAGACGGCACCGTCCGCAGCGACGTGCCGGTGACCTTGGCGGCGATGCCTGGGAGCGTTCCCAACAAGGAGGATTTCGTGCCGGAGAAGCTGCCGGCGCTGGCGTCGCTCAAGAAGGCGCTCGAGCCTTTGGAGTCGATCAATCCCAAGGCCAAGGCGCCCGCCAAAAAAGACGGCAAGGGCGAGGCCAAGAAAGCCGCCCAGCCCAAAAAACAGGGCGAGGGCGAGGGCGAGGCCAAGAAAGCCGAGACGGGCATGATCAAACGCACCAGCACCGCGGGTGATCGCAAGTATTGGATTTACGTGGACAAGGAATACAACCCGCAGATTTCGCATGCGGTGGTGGTATGGCTGCACTTGCCGGGCATGTTTTCGGACGACGACAACGAGAAGGTGGCCGACCGCTGGGATGAATACTGCCACGACAACCACATCATCCTGGTGGGCCCGCTCACCGAGCAGGAAGGCGGCTGGACGCCGTCGGACACCGAGTTGGTGCTGGAAGCGGTGCGCGACGTGAGCGACCACTATACGGTGGACACCAACCGCATCGTCGTCCACGGCCAGGGCAACGGCGGCCAGATGGCGTTCAACCTCGGCTTCCGAGCCCGCGAGACGTTTCGCGGCGTTGCGGCCCTGGGCGCGGTGATGACCGAGCCGCAGGACAACATCGCGGGGCAACGGCTGGCGTTTTACGTGGGCGCGGGCGATCGCGATCCTGTGGTCAAGGCGATTGCTGAGACGCGGGCGAAGCTTGTGGAACATCGATTTGCGGTGTGTTACCGGGTGTTTCCCAAGCGCGGGCGGGAGTATCTCGATGAGAAGTGCGCTGGCTGAATTGGTGAGGTGGATTGAGACGTTGGATAGGCTGTAGGCCAACCTGGTGCGTTCAGAGAAAAAATAGCTGTTTCGACCACTGCTGGCGTGCGCTTTTCCGCAATGGAGACTTACATCAATCTTGAAAGGAGAGGCAACAGATGAAAACTTCCATTGGCCATTTTTTCGTTGTACTTTTGTTCTTAACCGTTTTTTCATTGCCATTTTGCTTTCCGTCAATTGCTCAGGCTCCGGATGAGATGGATTTCCTGGCGCAAGTAGACATAGTTTTGGATAAGGCCCAGTTGAGGAAAGCTGGACTCCAAACCGCAGACGTCGGAAACACACTTGCACAGTTCTACAAAGATAACCCATCATTCAAGCTCTCAGATTTACACGCGATGCGCATAACGAGCGCAAGCGGCGAGGCTTTCGAACTCAAGAGTATGGCCACTATCGATGTTCGGCTCACCAGTGGTAAGAAGAAGTAGTGCGAGGTGGCACTGGTAATTCGTAGGGTACCACTGGCGGCTTGCCGCCTGCGGAGCCGTGGATTGCTCTTCCCGTGGATTCTCATTGTTGCCGCTTGAAACTCACGTCTTGTAATTCAGCCTCAATTCACTGGCGGCAAGCCGCCAGTGGCACCGGCGGCGAGGCGTGCAACGAATTCGTCGCCACCCGTTGTCATTTGTGCCCATCCAAGGTCACCCGTTGGCAAATGCGTTTCATAGGGATCTGCCAGGGAGCCGAAATGAAACGCATTTTGTGGCTCCTGGGAGGACATTGTGGAAGGATTCATTGCACGCACCGAGTCAAGACGGTGAGATGTGGGTGCCTGTGTGCAATGCAACAATCAAAATGAAATCTACCGACGCCATCCTCCGAACTCCGGCATCGAATCTCGCCCACGGTTTGACAACCGCGGCTTGCGGCATCCCCGATCACCCTCTCGCACTCGCCCTGCACGCAAAGTACGCGAATGAACTGAAGCGCGCTGGCCTGCATGTTACGGTCCTTGAACCTCTGCCGGCGTTCCCCGACGCCTATTTCGTCGAGGATGTCGCCGTGGTTACCGCGGAGGTCGCTGTCATCGCCCGGCCTGGGGCTGCCGCGGCGCGGCGAAGAAGCATACATCGAGCCGGTGCTGGCGCAGCATCGCCCTATCGCCCGCATCGTCAAGCCGGCCACGCTCGACGGAGGCGATGTGCTCGTCGCCGGCAAGCGAGTTTTGGTCGGCCTGACCGATCGGACCAATCCCGAGGGTGCTCGACAATTGCGCGAGATCCTGTCGCCCCATGGCTATCAGGTCGTGGCGATTCGGGTGAGCGCGGGGCTGCACTTCAAGTCGTCGGTCAATCTCGTCGGCGAGGATATACTCCTGGTGACACGTGAATTTGCCAAGCATGAGGCGTTGGAGGGATTCCGGTTAATTGTCGTGGAGGAAGGAGATGAGTATTCGGCAAACGTGCTGTGGGTCAACGACAGGATTCTGGTTCCCGCGGGGTATCCGCGAACGCATTCGTTGCTCGACCCGCTGGGAAGGGTGATCGTCGAGCTTGACATGAGCGAGATGCGGAAGATGGATGGGGGGTTGACGTGTTTGTCGCTACGGTTGCCGCTTGCGGCTTCGCGCTCGCTGAATAAGTATAGAGATTAGTTTTTGATTTTGCGAGCGCGAAGCCGCAAGCGGCTTCAGGAAGGAAATGTCCCATGGCTCAACCTCTGGTTATCGCGTACCACTTGGTTTGGACAGCCTATGGTTGGTGGCTCCCCAATGACCCGCGCGGCAGCGGGTCACAGTCGATCCGGAGCGATGTCCTTGCCCAACTGGGCGAACTTCATTTTGGTCGGAAGAAGATCCAGCCCGCTGGACGCGAGGTTCGCGAATTCTATCAAGAAGCGGCTGACTTGCTGAAACACGAGCTGTTGACGTTTGACGAATCATGCCGATTGTTGATCGGCGAGGCGTTTGCCAGCGTGATCGAGCAACAGCGTTACACTTGCTACGCTTGCGCGATCATGCCCGATCATGTTCACCTTGTTATTCGCAAGCACAAACACATGGCGAAGGAAATGGCCGAGAACTTGCAAACAGGCAGCCGCGTAAATTGATCGAGGAAGGTAAACGTTCGCTGACTCACCCCACCTGGCTGGCCGGGCCAGGGTGGAAGGTTTTTCTCGATCATCCGGAGGAAATTCGAAGGTCGATTCGCTATGTGGAAGAGAATCCGGTGAAAATCGGCTTCCCGGTTCAGCGGTGGGGTTTCGTCACGGAATACGATAATTGGCCGCTGCATCCGGGGCACGACCCGAATTCGCCGTATGCTCGCCGGCTCAGGGAGGCGGGACGAATCTGAGCCGCTTGCGGCTTCGCGCTCGTGTCATGAGTTTGGAGATCTGTTTCTTATGAAACGAGCGCGAAGCCGCAAGCGGCTTGTTGGTATTCCAAATTTCCGCCAAATCGGGTCCAATTGGTGCCGTCGGTGGATGGAACCACCCAACCTGCGCAGGTTGCCGGTATGGCAGAAATTAACAAATCACCCAGGTCCTTTCCCTCCCCACCCGGTGCGGAGGAGCTTCCCGAGGTCTGCCTCGAGGTCGGCGAAAGCAGCGGCAAGTCGGCGCTCTATTTCGTCTCCGAGGCCGGTTTCCTCGTCGGCACTGTTCCCGGCTGCGATCTACGCGTCTCCGGCAACAACTGGCCCGCTGTGCTTTGCATGATCGGTCGACGGCCGGGCGGAGCCAACCTTCGCAAGCTTTCCCCAACGCAGCCAGTCCTGGTCAACGGCAAACCTGTCGCTGCCGCGTCCCTCGTGCACGGCGACCGTGTCAGAGTGGGACCGATCGATCTGGTCGTCCACTTGAAGCCGGCGTCGTCGGACACCATCAAGATTTTGCAAGGGCCCATCGGCTCGCCGAACCCGGAACCCGCGCCAACTCCGGATCTCACCAAGGCTCGTCTCGAACTGCAGCAGCAGGGCAAACTACTGCGCGAACAGGTCGTCCGCTTTGAGCAGGATAGACAGAAGTTTGACGAGGAAATCAGTCGCCAGCGTCAAGAACTGGCGGAACGCGCTGCCGACCTGGATCGCCGGGATAAGGCCAAGGCGGAGCCGGATGCGGTCCTCGTGGAGCGGGAAAACGCACTGGCCAAGCAAGAAGAGGCGGTGGCCGCGCAAAAGCAGGAGTTGGCGGCCCAACGCCAGGAGTTGGCGGACATTCGCACCCAACTCTACGACCGCTACCGCGAACGGCGCGACCGTCTGGCGGCGCTGCAGGACTCGGTTGGCAAAGCCGCTCGCAAGGTGCAGGAGCGCAAGCAGCAATTCGAGGCCGAGCTGCGCAACAGCGCCAATCGCCGCCAGGAGGAAGGCGTCCGCCAAGTTGAATTGCAAGCCAAAGAAGACGCGGTGCGGCAAGCCGCGCAAAACCTCGCCGACGAGCACCGCCTTCACGAGGCGCGCGTCGCCGAGCTGCAAATCGACATGCAGCGTCGGCTCGGCGAGTGCAGCCAGCGTGAGGAACAACTGGACGCCGATCGCGCCAGGCTGGTTCAGGACCAGGAGTCCCACAAGGCCGACCTTCAGCGCTTCGCCCGTTCGCACGCCGATCAGGAAGAACGCCAGCAACAGCTCGCAAAACGCGAGCACGAGCTCGATCAGCGCCTCGATCAGTTACGCGGCGATACCCAGGAGATGGAGGGCCAGGTTGTTCAGCTTGACGAATGGCACGCCAAGCTCAGCGCCATCGGCGAGAAGTTGGCCAAGCAAAAAACAGAGCAGGAACAGGTCAGCCAGCAGCTCGCTCAACGCGCCGCGGCCCTTGAAGGCCAGCAGGCTGCACTGGCTGCCTTGCGCAGCGCGCTTGGAAAGAATGCGTGAGGAAGCACGCCAGCAAGAGCAGCAGCTTGGCGAGCAGCGCGGCCGGCAGGAATCGGTTGAGGCCGAATTGCGGCAAAAGCAAGAAGAGATCGACCGCCTGCGCCAGGAGCTGCAAGGCGACAAGACACTCGTGGAGCAGGAACGCCGGATGCTTGGCGATCGTGCCGTCGTCCTGGACAACGCCGTCGCGCAGCTTCGGCAAGCACAGGAGCGTCAAGCCGCGGACGAACAACGCATCCGCGACCAGATGCAAGCCCTCGACGCCTCGACGGCCCAGCAGGCGGAAGCGAGCAGCTTGCTCCAGGCGCGGATCGCACAATACGACGATTTGCACAAACGTCTGGAGGCCGAGCGCGAAAACCTGCGGGAACGAGGGCTGGTACTGGCCCAGGCGGAACAGGCCCGCGAGACGTTGCAGGAGCAACTGCGGCGCCGCTCGGAAGAGCTGGCCGCCCGGCAAAAGGCGATGCAAGAACAGGGCGCCAGGCACGACGCCGACGTTGCCGCGCTACAAAAACAGCGCGATGAGATCGAGAGCCTCCATCAGCAGCATCGTGATGAATTGGCGGCCGAGCGAAAGGCACTGGATCAGCGTGCCGCGGAATTAGAGAAAAATCAGGCGGCATGGACAGGTCGCGTCGCTCAGCTCGATCTGGAAAAAGGCAAACTCGACGAAGCCACTCTCGCCCTCGCCGAGCAAAGCCAGGAGTTCATTGAGCAGAAAACCAAATTCGACCTGGATCGAGCCAACGCCGAGGAAGCCGCGCGGCGCTCCAAATCCGAATACGACGCTGCCAGACGTGAGGTCCTCGCGCTGCAGCAGCAATTGCCCGAATTGGAATTGCGCGCCGGCACGGCCCTCGAGCGCTTGACCCACGGCCGAGAGCAGATGCGTGAGCATCTCGACGAGGTTCACACTTACGCTGGCCAGTGCCGCGACGAGTTGGAAGCGTTGCGGGCGCAGGTGCAGGCCGAGGCGGAACGGGTTCAGCAGCAGGAGCAGGGTCTCCGCCGCGGGCAGGATGAGCAGCGTCTGGAATTGGCAGCGTTCCGGCAGCAGCTCATCGACTGGCAGGCCCAGATTGCCGACATGAAGCGGCTGATGGCTCACGACGAAACGCGCCTGGAGCAGCGCCAGGTCCAGGTCGCGGAGCAGGCCCGTCAGCTAGGCGCGGACACCGTCCGGCTTGCTCATGAAGCCGACAAGCTGCAAGAAAAGGTTCGTGAGGTGGCCCAGAAACGGGCGGAGATGGATCACCATCTGGGCGACATGCGCGAGTGGTATCGGCGCAAGCTCCGCGAGTTGGCGGGCATCGACGAGGCCCAGGCCAACGATGCCGGGCCAGCCGTGACCGGACCGCAGCGCGACATTCTCTCGCTGACCGGCGACGTCGATCCCATCGACCGCAAGCTAGGCGACCTGATGCGTTCGCTTGACTTGATCGAGGCCGACACGTTGACGGCTCTGCTGGTCGAAGCCCGCCGCCAACGGCGTTCATTGCGGCAAGTGTTGCTGGCAAGCAACGCGGTCACGCTCTATCAGATGGCCTTGATCGAAGCTGGCAATCTCGACGGCCTGATGCTTGGCCCCGTGCGCGTGATCGACCGATTGCGGGTGACGCCGCGTGAGACGATCTATCGAGTGTTCGACCCGCGCCACGGCACCGAGGCATTGCTGCGTCTGCTCGCCGAGTCGGAGACCAAAGACGCCGCACATCTGGAAGATTACCGAGGCGGTTTCACCAAAGCGGTTCTTTCGCACCCAAATATCGCCGCGACGCTGGAAGTGCTGGATCTCGCCGGCCGTCCCGCGATCCTGCAGGAATGGCTCACCGGCCTGCCGAGCGCCGACTGGCCGCTACTGGCCGGCGTGCCTGGCGCGTGGTATCGGCTGGTGCTGCAAGCCGCCCAGGCCTTGAGCGCCGCCCACGAAACGGGCCTGGTGCACGGCCATTTGCAGCCGGCCCATTTCGTGCTGATGGGCGACGGCATTCTCAAGGTATGCGGCTTCGGCGAACCCGCCTGGCTGACGGCGACAGCCCACACCGGCGGCGCAACCGCCGATCTGCAAGCTCTGGCCGTCGTCGCCAACGGTTGGTGCGCCGCCGCACGCCGTCAAGCTCCGCGCGGCAAGGCGCTGCCTGATCCTTTGCAATCGATCCTCAACCGGCTTGAGCCGGAGTCCACCAATCCCATTACCAATGCGGCTCTGCTTCTTGACGAGCTTGAAAAAGCCGCCGAAGTGGTGCCAGCCAACCCTGAGGCATGGGACCGTTTGCTCCGCCACGTCAAAGACCACGCCGCTCCCCTGGCGACGCTGAGGCAGTCAGCGTAAAGTAACACAATCAAGCAGCACAGGCTGGAAGCCTGTGCTACAACGCAAAGTAGCACAGGCTTCCAGCCTGTGCTGCGCACAAAAAGGGGAAAAGCGCCGTGTTGAATCAAAGACCATCCTCTCCCTGGCGTTTGCTCAGCGCGTTTTGCCTGGTTGTCCTGGCCGTCGCCACCACGCTTGCCGGCGACGATCTTGTCCAGCAGCGCATGAAGAAGGATCTCGTCTTCCTCGCCTCCGACGAATGCGAAGGCCGCGGCATCGATACCGCCGGAATCAACAAGGCTGCCGATTACATCGCAAATGAACTGAAGCAAGCCGGCCTCAAGCCCGGCGGCAAGGATGGTTGGTTTCAGCCCTTCAATGTCACTTCAGGCGATGGCGTGGTCGATGGCGACAACCACCTCACGTTGAGCGGCCCAGGCGGCAAGACCATCGATGTCAAACTCGACGATGGTTTCAAGGTGCTGCCCCTGTCGGCCAGCGGCAAGGTGAGCGCTCCAGTGGTCTTCGTCGGCTATGGCATCAGCGCGCCTGCGGCTCATTATGACGACTTCCACGGCATCAACGTCGCCGGCAAGATCGTCGTGGTCCTGCGTCGCGTGCCGCGCTGGGACGATAAGGCTGCTCCCTTCGGGGGCGACCGAGACGCCTACGCGGGCTTCGAGCGCAAGATCGGTAACAGCGAGGTCAACCGCGCTGCCGCGGTCATCATCGTCAACGACCGCAGCGAAATCGCCGCTGGCGACAAATTCATGGACGGCAAAGGCTCCCTGGCCGCCGGCATTCCCGTTATCCAGATTCGGCGCGATTTGCTCGACACCATGCTGACCTCGGGCAACAAAACAACGCTGGCAGAGCTGGAAAAGGGCATTGACGCCGATTTGAATTCCCGCTCCGGTCCGATTGTTGGGTGGACGGCGACCTTGACGACTTCCCTGAAGCGGACGAGCTTGGTCTGCAAAAATATCATCGGAGTCCTGGACGGTGCCGGCCCCTTGGCCAACGAAACGGTCGTCATCGGCGCTCATTACGATCATCTTGGCTACGGCGGCCAGGGGAGCCTGGCGCCCGACAAGAGCAAAAAGGAAATCCACCACGGGGCCGACGACAACGGCTCCGGCACCACCACGGTGATCGAGCTGGCTCGCCGTTTTGGCGCCATGAAGGATCGCCAGGGCCGCCGCTTGGTGTTTATCCTGTTCAGCGCCGAGGAGCGCGGCCTGCTCGGCTCCAAATACTACTGCAACAAGGAACCGCTTTTCCCATTGGAGAGCACGGTGGCGATGATCAACCTAGACATGGTTGGCCGGCTGAAGGACAAGGAGCGGCAGCTATCGGTGGGGGGCGTGGGCACGGGCAAGGGCCTGGAGCCATTGGTTGAAAAGCTCAGCGGGCAATTGGGATTCGAGTTGAAAGCATCGAAATCGGGCTATGGACCGAGCGATCACGACTCGTTCTATCGCAAGAATGTGCCCGTGCTGTTCCTTTTCACCGGCTATCACCCGGATTACCACAAGCCGAGCGACACCTCCGACCGCATCAACATCCCCGGCATGGCGAAAGTCGCGGCGCTCACGGAAAAGCTTGCCGTCCAGCTGATGACACAGACCGAGCGCCCGGAATATGTCCACATGGCGCCGCCGGCCGATAAAGTGGGCGGCGGCGGGCCCAAAATGCGTCTGATTCCCGATTACAACGATGATGGCAAAGGCGGGATGCTGGTGGAGTCGGTGGTGGAAGGCGGCGCCGCGGCCAAGGGCGGCATCCTGCCGGGCGACCGCATCCTGACCATCAAGGGCGAGCCGACGCTGACGGTCAATGCCTATATGACCATCATGAGCCGGCAGAAGGCGGGGGTGGCGCTGGAGGTCACGGTGCTGCGCAAGGGAATGACAATCAAGCTAACAGTGACGCCGGAGTAGCTTCTGCCTGCCAGGAGTGACCTTATCCAAACCACCTCGGCATCTCCCCCGCCTTGGGCAATTTCACCACGCTTAGGCTGCTGATCTGCGGATGCGCTCTGCACTTCCTCCAGCGCCACTTCCGGCGGCGGCGCATCCAGGTTTAGAACCGCGATCGCCTCGCCGCCCGGCAGCTGGCGGCCCACGGTCATCTGGGCAATGTTCACCTGATGCTTGCCAAAGATCGTGCCGATGAAGCCGATTAGCCCAGGCACGTCCCGATGGGTGAAAATCACCATGTTGCCGTCCAGGAAAGCGTCGAGAAGGAACGGCCCCAGCTGGACCAGCCGCAGATATTGGTCGCCGAACAGCGTCCCGGCCGCGACGTAGCTTTTCTGGGCGGTGAACACCTCGACGCGGATCAACGTGCTGAAGTCGCCTTTCCTTGGGCTGAGCTGCTCGACGATGTCGATGCCGCGCTCGCGGGCCAGCAGCTCGGCGTTGACGATGTTGACATCCTGATCCAACCGCGATTCCAGCAGCCCGGCCGCAAACGCCGCGGTGATGAGCTTGGTGCCGCGCCGGGCGACCTCGCCGCGGTAACTCACCTCGGCCCGATCGATCGTGCCCCTCGCCATTTGGGCGTGCAGCAGGCCAAGCCGGCGCGCCAGATCGACGTAAAGCCGCAGTTCCTCAAGCGCGGTGCGGTCGACGGCGGCCATGTTGACCGCGAACTCCACCACGCCGCGCTGCAGAAAACCGATCAGCAACTGGGCAGCTTCCTGGGCCACCGCGTCCTGCGCCTCCAGCGTCGAGGCCCCCAGGTGAGGCGTCACCACGACGTTGGGCAGTTTCGTCAGCGGATAATCTGCCCCCGGCGGCTCGGTGACGAAAACGTCCAGGGCCGCCCCTGCGATTTGGCCGGATTGCAAAGCCTCGGCCAGCGCATCTTCGTTGATGATGCCGCCACGCGCGCAGTTGATGATCCGCGCCCCGCTTCATCAGCGCCAGCCGCCGGCCATCGATGAGGTTCATGTTTTCCGATCCGCCGGGAGTGTGCACGGTGAGAAAATCACAGCGCGGCAAGAGTTGATCGAGATCGGTGACACTTTCGATGCCGAGCTGGGCGGCCCGGTCGGGCGCGAGGAAGGGATCGAAGCCGATCAGCTTCATATCCAGCCCGGCGGCGCGTCGAGCCACCTCCCGGCCAACCCGGCCCAGGCCGACAATGCCGAGCGTCTTGCCGGCGAGCTGGACGCCGACAAACCTGCCGCGTTCCCATTTGCCGGCGTGCAGGCTTGCCGAGGCGAATGGGATGTGGCGGGCCAGGGCCATCATCATGGCGACGGTATGCTCGGCCGTGGAAATGGTGTTGCCGCCGGGCGTGTTCATGACGATGATGCCGCGCCGCGTGGCGGCGGCGACGTCGATATTGTCGACGCCCACGCCGGCACGAACGATGGCCCGCAGTTTGCCCGGCTTTTCGAGCAATTCCGCGGTGACGCGCGTGCCGCTGCGCACGACCATGCCCTCGGCGTTTTGCAGGGCCTCTTGCAAGGCAACGCCCGATAGGCCGGGGCGGTTGTCGAGTTCGAGACCGGCCTGCTTGAGAAGGTCGAGGCCGGAGGACTCGAGTTTGTCGCTGATGAAGACTCGGGGCATGGTTAGGCCAAATCCCTCATTTAATCGGACAATTTCGAGCTTATCCGCAGTCCGAAGGACCGCACGCCCCGCGAATTACCGCCCAACGCGCGGTCCTTCGGACCGCGGCTAAACAAAGTTATTGTTGGACGCCGCCTTACTTTGCGGCGGTCTCCGCCCACACCCGTTGCGCCGCCGCCACTCCCACTCCTGGCACAACCGCATGCCCCATCTCCGCGAGCGCCAATTCAATCCCCGAAATCGCCGCCAGGATGTCGAACTGGTCGATATACCCCATGTGTGCCAGGCGAATGATCTTCCCTTTCAATGTGTCCTGTCCGTTGGCCAATTTCAAGCCGTACTGCTTTTCCAGTTTGTTCAGCAGCACATTGCTATCGATCCCCGCCGGCATTTCTCCAACGGTCAGAGCGGTATTGGGCCGCACCGGGAAAATCTTGAGTCCCATCGCCTCAAACGCGGCCCGCGCGGCCACGGCGTTCCGCGACTGCCGCGCCAGGATGTTGTCGATCCCCTCGGCCCTGATCTTCTTGAGGCTGACTCGCATCGCGCGGATCAGCGTGTGCGCCGGCGTGAACGGGGTGTCGCCGGCCGCCAGTTCCTTGCGGGCTTTCTTGAGATCGAAGTAAAAGGTCCGTGGCGACGGGTTTTTGTCGATCGCCTTCCAGGCTTTGTCGCTGACCGACAAAAAAGCCAACCCCGGCGGCATCATTAATGCTTTTTGCGACCCCGTGCAGCAAATGTCGATGTGCCAGTCGTCGGTCCGGCATTCCATCGCTCCCAGGCCGCTGACGGCGTCAACCAAAAGCAGCGCCTGCGTCTTGGCGACGATCTTGCCGAACGCTTCCACATCGTGGCCAACGCCGGTCGATGTCTCGCTGAGCGTGGCGGCGACGGCCGCGGCATCGGGGTGGTCCGCCTGAGCCTTGGACAGCATTTCCGGCGTCACGACCTGGCCATACGCCACTTTGACAGCCACTGTCTCAATGCCAAACGCCTTGGCGATGTTGACCCAGCGCTCGCCGAAACGGCCGGCAATCAGGCAAATCAGCTTGCTGCCCGGCGGCAAACTGTTGACCAGGGCCGACTCCAGGGCGCCGGTGCCCGATGCGGTCAACGTCACGATCGGGTTGGCCGTGCGGAAGACGTACTGCAGATCCTCAACGACCTCCTTGAGCAGCGCGCGGCATTCCGCCGTGCGGTGATAGTTCACCGGTTTGGCCAGCTCCAGCAGTGTTTCCTCGGGCACGGGCGTCGGACCTGGCGTCAGCAAGCGTTGCTTCATGCGCGGACCCCTTTATGACATCACGGTTCAATGTGCTAGGATTCATTGTAAAGATTCAAGCGCGGCTGCTCCAAAAAAAAGGGGACAGGCCCCGTTGCCGGAACGGCCCGGAGGGTGCTTCGCACAACGGGGCCTGTCCCCTTTTTTTTGACGCAACCTTCTCCGCCGCTACTCCCCTTTGCAATTTTTTTTGGATTTTGCTGGACGTAAGCGCTGCCGTGGCGCAGAAATGTATACATAGGGTGATGTTAACCTTCGCCGTCAGGATGTGACTTCCATGAAACGACGCTTTCCTCGTTCCATTTGCTTGTTGGCTTTGTCGAGCCTGCTGGCCTTGTCTGCCAGCCTTTTCGCTCAGGCCCCCGACGTCCAAAAGCAAGCTCAGCCGGACCTCACCGGTTACCGCACCGTCGATCAAGCGATTGCTGGGAAAATCGCCGGCGCCACCAGCAATTCGGCGCATACCCCGGCCTACCTCGGCATCCACGCCGTTGAGGAAGCCGATGGCAAGCTGATCGTCGATCAGATCGAACCCGAGTCTCCGGCCGCGGCCGCGGGGTTCAAACAAGGCGATCAGTTCGTGAGCGTTTCCGGCAGGGCCATTTCCACTCCAGACGTTCTCCGGGAAGCACTCAGTGCCAAGGCCCCGGGTGATGCGGTCGAATTCAACGTTTTGCGAGACAAGAAATCCGTCAAGCTCAAGGCCACGCTGGCCGCGACCAGCAATGTCACGCCCGTTGGCAAAGAGACCGGCGGGGGTGGCGGCGGCTTTAACAAAGGCCTGGGCAAGGCCTGGAAGAAAGCGACCTACCGCCTGGCCATCATTGGCATCGAGTACACCGATGTGAAGCACAATGCCAGCATCACTCCCAAGCACTGGGAAGACTCGATGTTCACTCTTGGCACTTACAACAAAACCAGCGCCACCGGCCAAAAGGTCTATGGAAGCATGAACGATTACTACAAGGAGCAGTCGTTCAACAAGCTGAAGGTCGAAGGCAAAATGTTCGAGTGGGTGCAGGTCAGCAAAAAGCGGATGGATTACGCTCAAGGCAACGCCAACAAGACCGCACTTTTCAACGAGACTTGCGAAAAGCTGCTGGCCCGCGACGGCAAGGATGCCCTGAGTGAATTTGACGGCGTCTTCTTCCTCTTCGCCGGCGGCAAGGCCAATGTGCCCCGCGGCAGCCTGTACTGGCCGCACCGCTCCAACTTCAAGTTCCAGGGCACGTCGTGGCCGTATTTCATTGTGCAGGAAGGCGGCGAGAAGATGAACGACATCAGCGTCTTCTGCCACGAATTCGGCCACATGCTCGGCCTGCCCGATCTTTATGCCCGCCCGGAAAATCCCGGTTCCGAGGGCGTCGGCCAATGGTGCGCCATGTCCAACCAGGTCGGCGGCGGCAAACCGCAGCACTTTTGCGCCTGGTCGAAGGAACAGCTTGGGTGGATCACGCCAACCATCCTCGATCCCACGGTCAAGCAGAAGCTGATCTTATCGCCCATTGAAGATTCGCCAAAGCAATGCTTCAAGGTGCTGGCCAAGCGAGACGGCAGCGAGTATTTCCTGCTCGAAAACCGCAAAAAAAAAGGCTTCGACAGCAGTCTGCCTGGCGAAGGGCTGCTGGTTTGGCGCGTGGTCGGCAATCGGCCGATTCTGGAAGAGTCGCACGGCGTGGAAGGCCCCTCAGGTCCACGCGTTTATCTCGACAAGGTGCCGTTCCCGAGCCCATCGAATGACGCGTTCACGCCGTATACCATTCCGTCCAGCCGTTCTCAGCTGGGCGGCGGTTTGCCGGTGCACATTACCAACATCCGCCGTTTGCCCGACGGACGTATTTCGTTCCACATCGGCTACGAATACCTGTAGCACAGGCTTCCAGCCTGTGGTCAATACCGCACCTAAAGCGACCACAGGCTAGAAAAAGGACCTACAAGGTAGTAGCACAGGCTGGAAGCCTGTGCTACTTCGACCAGGCATGGCCGCTACTTGGGCCGTTTGTCCATCATTCGAATGGTGCGTTTTTCCAGGCCATCGAACTGGACCTCGATTTGCTCGTCCAGGCGTTCGACAACCATGGTGCCGGCCACGGGCAGGTTCATCTCGCGCAGCACCAAACGGCCCTTGACGTTGTCGAATACCACGAGGCCAGTGGCTTCCTTTGTCGTCAAATCGAGTTTCTGAATCTTCAAGCCAAGGGCGCCGGCGTCAACCTTGCTGGGTTGGAAAGAGAACGTCGCCCTGGTGCTGATCCGCTCGGCGCCATCCTTGAATCCGGTGTAGGTGAACGTCGTGGCCAATTTGAAGTTGCCCATGGGGCCCATCGATACCTCGCTGCCCCGCTGCCAGTTTTGACCACTCTTGGCTGGTACCCCCGGCACAATTTCGAAAATCTGCATCAGAGGGGCCCGGAGCAGATCCTCGACGGCCACGGCTTTGAGCATCTTGGCCTCCGCCGAATTGAGTTCGCTCAGCTTGTCCACAAATGCCTTGGAACCGTCGAAACGCGTGACGCTGCCAGTGGCAGACAGGTGCAGGGTGAATACCAGGTCCTTGCAAATATCCTCCATCAGCTTGGAGTCGTCCTGATCGCCGCCCGAGCCTCCTGTCACTGTCGACTTCCATTCGAGGATGCGCTGCTCCACGACAATGTCGTCCCGCGACACGCTCTTGACGAGAAAGCGCGACACTCGGCGCTGCGACTGCTCCTCGACGGCCTTGACGCCCTTTACGGCCACCGTGGTCTTGCCGTCGATTTTTTCCTCGACAAAGAAGGTGTCGCCTTCCGCGAATTTCCAGCCGAGGTTGACCTGGGCGGCGGCTGGGATGGCCAGAGCCAATCCGATGAGCAGGCTCCCCAGGGCGGCACGGTGAAACATGGCGAACTCCTTTTATTCTTTGATTTCCTGTTGTCTGCAGCCAGCATATGCGTAAAATCAACTTTTGTCGGCCCTTTCTTTTTCCCTTTCTGGGAGGCACAACGATGCTGACAAGCTATCTGGTCAAGTGCCCACGTTTCAACTGTAACTGGTCTGGCAGTCTTTTGCCATGCCGGGACACCGATTCGTGGCGAGGTTCCGTGCCCACGACGTCCATCGCCATTTTTGAGTGCCCATCGTGCCATCAGGAGTGGCGGGCCAGAGTCGTCGGTGACGACGTGGTCCAGCTGCCGTTGACGGACGATGAACTAATCCACGCCTAACAATCCTGACGAGCGGTTGCCATACCAACCCGAAGCGTGAGCGAGGAATGCCATTGCCCCTCGCTTACGGTTCGGGTTGGTATACGGCCGGTCATTGAGTGTGAGCGGCCGATTTTGCAAATTTTTCCATTTTTTTACTGGCAACTTGCCGGCCGGATGATAAAATGCGCAGGTTCGCCCGTATCGCCTCTACTTGAAATGGATTTCCCGTTTTTCTCTGGCTGGGGAAAGGAGTCCTCCATGTCTATGTCATTGCCATTGGTTCGCATTGGCGTTTGCGGCGCTGATGAAGCGTCGTCCGCGAAGCGTCAATACAGTATTTGGCCTGTCGGTTATCCCGGCATGGTTGCCGCCGCCGGCGCCGAGCCAGTCGTGCTTGGTAAGCCTACCGGCAAGCGCAACTGGGCCGACATGCTCCGCGACATCGACGGCGTCGTCTACGCCGGCAATACGGGCGCCTGGGCGGGCACCTATGCCGACGAGCAATCGCTCTGCCTGCATTGCCGAGATCGCAAAATACCCTTGTTGGCCATCGATCAGGGTATGCAGACCTTGAACGCCACCTTCGGCGGCAGCGTCTACCTCGACCTGGCCCGCGAATTACCCGAAGCGCTGCAGCATCGCCACCCGCCAGAACCTGGCCTGCGGCACGCCATCATGGTCGAACGCGGCACGCTCATGGCCGGGCTGTACGGCGAGGGAGAAATCGTCGTCAACAGCGAACATCGCCAGGCCGTGTGCCGGCCCGCCCGTGGCTTTCGCATCAGCGCACGCGCCCTGGACGGGGTGGTCGAGGCCATCGAATCCGAAACCGAGGATTGGTTCGTCATCGGCGTGCAATGGCGGCCGGCCTCCGCGACGGCATCGGGACTCGACATTCAACTCTTCCGCGGCCTCATCGATTGCGCCCGGGTGCATCAGCACAAACCGGCACGCAAGGCGGCCCCACGCCGTCAGCGGCAGCTGCTGAGCGCGTAAGGTTCAAAATCAAAACCGATGTTTAGCCGCGGTCCGAAGGACCGCGCGGGAGCATGCGAAAACGAGTCGAGGGAACGACCAATGTCCAGGCATGGATGTGCGGACGCATTGTGGTTCTTGGCGTGGGCCGTGGCGTCCTCGTTGTGGTGCCTAACCTCGGCAGCTCAAATCGGCCCTACTTTCGACGAGCCTCTTTACCTGGAGCGCGGCCTGAGCGGCTGGCGCCAGTTCAGTCATTGGGGATTGCTTCAGCTCGGCACCATGCCGCTGCCCATCGACGTCCAAACGTTGCCGCTTTATCTGTGGGAATCGGCCAACGGCGTGCAGATCGACGCCCATGCCGATCTCGACCGCGTCATTTTCTGGATGCGGACCGGCAATCTGGTGTTTTGGTGGCTGCTACTTTGGTACGGCCGCCAGACAGGCAGGTTGCTGGCCGGGCCATGGGGAGGCCGGCTGGCGGTGGCGCTGCTGGCCTGTGAACCCAGCTTGCTCGCCCACGCCGCCCTGGCCACGACCGACATCGCCGTCAGCGCGTGCTTGCTGGCACTGCTTTATCACTTCCGTGTCGGCCGCGAAGCCACTTGGTTCCGCCGGCTGGCGATTCCGGCAGTGTGGTTGGGTTTGGCGATATGCGCCAAAGCTTCCGCGGTGGTCTATGCGCCCCTGTGCCTTTGCTTGATCGAGTTGGAGCGCCTGGGCCGCGGCGCTGGCTTCCGCAATCAGTTGCGGCCGGTTTGTCGCGATCTGTTGGTGATCGGCCTCGGCGGCTTTGGCGTGGCGACGCTGTACTGCGGCACCGACTTCCGCACCCAACCCGCCTTCGTGGAATGGGCTTACGGATTGCCCGAGGGCACGTTTGCCACAAGCATGGTTTGGTTTTCGGAGCATCTTTGCATCTTCAGCAACGCTGCCGAGGGCATTGTCCGGCAAATCAAGCACAATGTCCGTGGCCACGGTGTATTTCTGCTCGGCGAGGGGCACACACGCGCGGTGTGGTATTATTTTCCGGTGCTGCTCACGATCAAGCTCAGCTTGCCGCTGCTGCTGGCGCCGCTGCTGGTGACGGCGACTCGAGTGCGAGCACTGGTGAATTGGGCCTGCGTGGTGGCTTTGGGGCTCTTGGTGTTCAGCCTCACTTTCCGCGTGCAAATCGGCATTCGCCTGGTGCTGCCGCTGGTGACCATCGCCATCGTCGGCGTGTCCGCCGCCCTGGTCGAGGCGGCGCGGTCGGTGCGTTGGCAGTGGTCACGGCCGGTGCTGGCATCGGCGGTCGCCTGCGGCGTGGTGTGGACCGCAGTGGCGGCTTGCCTTGTTTGGCCACACGGGCTTTGTTACGTCAATGAGCTTTGGGGCGGCACGGCACACGGCTACGAAGTGGTCAGCGACTCGAATTACGATTGGGGCCAGGGCATGCCGGAATTGCTGGCCTGGCAACGTCAGCATGGCGGCGACATCGATGTGTGGTATTTTGGCTCAGGGTATGTTCGCCAGGACCCGCCGCTGCGCAGCGTGCCGCTGCACGCACTCAAGGTGGATCGGCCGGAAGATGTCCTCAACCATTTGCATGGCCGCTATCTCGCCGTTGGCACGACCATGCTGTATGGGCAAGCGACTTCCGAGGCGGCTCACTATCAAGCAGCGGCGTTTCTGCGCGAGTGCAAGCCGGTGGATCGGACGATGACGTTTTTGATTTACGATAGGCAGACGCTGATGAATGCTTGCCGGCTAAAGTAGGGGCACACTCCGTGTGCCGTCTAACAGCGCACACGGCACTTTTGCCATATTTACTCTTGCGTTCGGCCGGTGTACAATCGAAAGAACAACTAGATGTGTGTTCACTCGGAGGGCGTCTGAGGGAGTGGGCCATGGCAATAAACGAAACGCGTGCGAAGCGAATCATTTGGGAGATCTTGCATCAAGCCGGGGGCGAACTCGGCAAGACGAAACTGTTCAAGGCATTTTGGCTGGCTCACCTCTATTACTCCAAAATCGCCCGGGGCTATCTTTCCGACTGGCCTATCGTCCGCATGCCCAACGGGCCAGGAATTGACCAGGCAGACCACTTGCTTGCCGATTTGTCCGCCGACGGTTTTGTGGTGCAAGCCCATGTGGCACGAGGTCCGTTCACCGAAATCTGTTGCCGTACCACCGACAAGGCTTTGACTGACATTCTACCTCCTGAGGCTGTCACGGCGATCAAGACGGCGGTGGATGATGTCAAGAAGCATTCCGCCGGCGAACTCAGCGAGTGGAGCCACGACTTCTCCCGCTCCTGGCGAAATACACCGAACGGCTCTGAGCTCGACATTTACAGCGATCTGATCCCAGACGACATTTACGAGCAACGCAAACAGGAACTTGCGGAGATGAAAAAGGCATACGAAGGCCTGTTCAAATGAATGCTCTCGTGGAAGGATTCAAGGACTCCGCCCACCTCGCCGGTGAGATTTGCAGCTTCCCGAACGGAAAACTGATCCGCCACTTCGGGTTGGGGGATTTCCTCGAAAACGCCGTTTCAGACCAGGACGACGCTCCCACTATCGCTGTCAAAGCTCTGGCATTCTTTTGCCCGGAGGCCAGAGTGTAAGACGCCCTTTGCGAATCTAGCATTTTACGCAGCTTGCCCAGTCGCCGGCTTCCTATGGCGGCGGAAAGCGCTGCCTGGCCGGGCGTGGATGTGCGTGGCCAGGCGGTTGTCGTCACTGAGCACGGCCGCGCGCACTTGGAGGATCGCCTCGGCACCCTCCGGATTGTCCCAGAATTTCTCTGTCCCCTTTACCCGATAGTTGAATTCCTTGATGAGCGACTCGACGGCGCTCGACGTCACCGGCAGACCCTGCCGGCGGTATTCCGCATAGTTCATGCGTTCGTGGTTGTTTCGCAAATACGTGATGGTTCGCCGCAACGCTTCGCGAGGATCCGTAGCCGGCGGCGGACCCGTGCCCGAATAGGGTCCCAAGGCCTCGAAACGGGTTTCGAGTTCAGCCATCACCTCTTGCACCCGCCCTTGCCAGCACTGGGTTAGCCACGCGACATACAACTGCCAACGCTCAGACACACTTGCCGCCAGCACCGTCGCCGTCACGTACAAGTAAGTCAACGGATGCACGAAGTCGGCGACAGGCGTCATCCAGGAGAACCACTTGCGGTGCAGCGTCCAGATCCACGCTCCGCCATCGCCCAATAACGCGCCGCGCGGCGCTCTTGGAAATTGCGCCGGTACGCTTCTGCCGCCACCATCTTGCCGAACTCGGCGCTCTCCTGCATCGTTGCCACACAGGTGCGTGCCGCCTTGGTGCGTTTGGGAGGCCACGCCGGTTGCTCCGGCTCGGCGTCCTCTTCAGCCGCAGATGGCGTGGTAGGCTGGATCGTTTCCCTTCCCAGACTCAGTTCCGCCAACTGCGGCAACTCATTTTCCTGACGCGGGCCGTGGTGCGCTTGCATGTCCCGCACCAGCTTATCCACCGTCGGCGCATCCAAAAAACACTTAGGCGGCTGGGGGTGTGGATCTTCGGCGAACGTTTCTCCCTTGAGCGTCAGCAAGCACGCGACCTTGTCTTCTTTCCATTGCTGCTGATGCACGCCCACGCCTTGGCCCGTGGCCCGCGTATTGAGACGCCCACCATCCAGCGAGATCGAGACCAGTTGCGGCGCTGGCTCGGTCGACGGCTGCCGCCGATGATGCACGTAGTCTTGCGTGGCCTGATCGCGCTGCGCCGCCATCTCCGTGCCGATTTCCTCGGTCAAACGATTGATGTGCCGGCCGCTGATCGAGAATTCACCCACCAGCTTGAGAACCGCTGCCGCTAATTCGTGCGATTTTACTTGGGCGGCCGCTGCTACGATCTTGTGCAGAATCGCCGGACTATAACCGTTAACACCGATCTTCAGCAGCAGACGTTGAGGGAAAAAAAGCCCGACGACAAGTCGGGCAATAGCACATGGGTTCTTGCTGCTCAAAGGTGCCGCCGCGCACCACCACAGACCGCTCCTGCAAAGTGACGCCACAGAGATGACCACATTGAGGACAGGCCTGCTCGGCGCCCAGCAGCCGGCCTTGCTGAGAGGTCGCCTCTTCGAGAGCTCCTGCCGTCAGCCCGCGGGCGGCGGCCACGGCCACGTCTTCCATCTGACTCAAATCGACATCCAGCCCAGGCCCGTCGTCACCGAAGGCCTGCCGGACGACAATTTTTCCCCAGTTCTTTGCGAGTTTGGTGATCTGTTCCAAATCCTCGGCGGTTAGCTTCCTTGAACCCATGACAAGCCCATCCTTGAAGTTAGAACACTTAGGCAAGGCGAATTTCCAGCTGCCATCCTACAAACTCCACTTTGCCGCGCAAAGGGGGTCCTGCACTCCGGAGGCCAACCCCCACGCCGAGGTATTCCAGTTTGCTGTTCTCACCGTCGGCACCTTTCTCAATCACCACTATTCCAAGCGGGAAAAGCAGCCACCGCAACAAATTCTCCGCGACTTGGTGAGAATACTGACAGCAGGAGAAGGCGAGCTGGCGATTCGCAAGTGGATCACGTCCAATTTCGATTGATGGGGATAGACCTGCGAGGAGTGTTGCGGCAATGTGCCGGCCGCGAAAGTCTGCGCTTACCACGCGTGCGACTCGATGGTCAACCTGATTTCGTCTGCCTAACTGCACGAAGGATGACTCCTGTAGCTGCCGAGGTCGCTCCCACCAAGGAGCCAAATCCGCCACCCACGAGAATTCCTTGGAAAAGCATATAGGTCAGTGGCGGGCTGCCACCAACGTTGAGCCCAAACCCTAAAACAGCAGGGGGGTCATGCAACGTGGGGTAAGCAGTCCATCCCCTTGCGGGCTGGTCGTTTTCCAACCGGTATGCAGCGTATGCAAAAAGGCCGCCCAAGACCGATCCCAAAACGAGACCAAAGAAGGCACCCAAAAGGGAGGCTCTCATTTCATTCTCCTCAAATCCATTAACCACCGAATGCCACGTGAAGCCAATCAGGGCAGGAATCCGTTATTTTTCAACCTCCAGCGCAGGCGGCAACGGCGGTTGTGGGTGAACGGTGAAGGTCTCGTCGTCGATGGAACCAAACAGCTCGAAGTAACCGGGGGGCCAACCTTGTGTTTGCAGCGGCTTGGGGCGCACCAACACTTCCACCTCGAACTCCGTGTTGGGCCGCCCGACGGGCACTTCCAAATGCAGTTTCCCGTCGGGGCCGCTTGTCGATTGCAGCACTATACTCGTCATGGTCGATTCGCCTTTCCCATTCATTCTACTTCGCCACAGACGCAATAATGAGCTTACGGAAATGAAAAATGCTTATTCAATCACCATCAACCCCTGACTGCCTTGATTCACCCGCTTGATTGGCCTGCCACAACTTCCCGCTTTCGACATCCAAACACGTCAACCAACCACCCCGATGCGCCCAGGTGTCGATGCAGACGGCATGTCCCAAATTCAGGGGTTTGCCGGACCCCCACACTCAAGCCATTCTGCTAGCTCTTCAGGGCCACCGCGAGCTGCGAGCATCATCACCTCATGGTTGCCGCGCAGGGCAACGAGGTTGTGTGTTTTTTGAAGTTTGAGCAAGCGCTGGATCACACCGGATGAATCTGGCCCACGATCAACGTAATCGCCAATCGTGATCAGAAGATCGTCGGCTTGTGGCTGGACAACAGCCAGAAGAGCGTCCAGGGCAACGGAACAACCGTGGATGTCGCCGATTGCGAGTATTCGCATGTGTCCGAACCTCAATGGCTTCTTCGGCTTATTGGACAAGAAGTGCGGAAGCCTCACGCAATGCCGCGAGAAGTGGGCTGAATAATTCGGCAACCCGATCACGGCCCAAGACCCCGACGGCTTGCTTGACCATCCGCTCTGCGAACGTCGCGGGCGCCGCTCGGTATCCTGTTATCGCACGGAAAAGGTGCATCAGTCGTTTGGTGTGCTTCACTGGGATGCCGTTAGCGGCCATGATATCCACCATTTCGCGCAGTTTCTTCAAGGCGACGTCATGGCTGACACCCTCTTTTTTGAACTCCGACACGCTATCGAACACTGCCTTTTCCCGGGCCAGCAGTAAAATGTAGTCGTCGATGGCAAATTGGGCGATACCGTATTCGGTCGCCACCTGGCCTGGCAGACCCGCAGAGATTCCGACGACACGGCCCACATGTTGGCTGCCAGCCACTTCGATTTTCAGGAAAAGAACGCCACCACTGCTAGACGCTGCTTTTGTAACGGTGGCTGGAGGGTCGCTTGCTGCCAATTCGGTTTTCAAGCCTTCGACAAACCACTTTTCAATGTCGGCCTGTTGCAGATCGTCGGTGTCGCGGATTGCAACAGCACTCCGTCCAGCGCCACCTCGTGGGTTGACTAGCGGCGTCATGTCCTTCAGTATGCCCTCTTTGCCGGGATTCTTCCGTTGATCCCTGGGCATAATCTCCAGATCCGATGGCAGAAGCCCAGCGTCCGCAAGCGCCCGCAGCACGCTTCCGTCGTCGTCGCCCTCATAGAATGTGCGGTGGCGTAAGCCTTTTTCAGCCATATAGATCCAGGAAACGGACATCGACTCCCGTGTCAAGCAACGTCTCCGTCGCGGCAGACTCCAGCCGCGTGGCGTCGAGAATCCCGTCCTCGAGTTTGGTGTGGAACACTGCCGCTTCCAGCCCGGCGTCCCTTGCGCCAGCCAAGAATGCACGAACGCACTCGCTGCTGTGAGTGGAAAGGAAAAGCTGAACTTCTTGCCCCCTGGCTTGTTTGCATAGGGCTTTCGCGAAGCGATCCAATGATGCCGGGTGCTGGTGGCACTCGACTTCTCCTGCGATGAAAATGGTTTGGCGTAACACCGTGAAGAGAATCAGACATCGTAGCGCCGCCCTGCTACCCTCACCCTGCGAGTCGAGCGGAACTGCGTAGTCAGGAAACACGAGCCAAACCTTGCCATCTAACAGGGTACAGCTGTCGGCACTTTGATTGAAAATGGCGTTAATTGCGGCAGTGAGAGCCTTGTCATGTCGCGCTGCGAGAATGGGTTGCCACAGCATTCTTTCAATAACGCCGTTTCTGGCGTCCTCTGTCCGAAAGGCAGTCGCTCGGCTAAGAAATTGGAATATTGCGTCATGTGGCAGCCCAGCCTTACCGCGATAGTCGAATGTGGGCATTGGTGTGCCAACATTTGCTTTCAGAAGGACTGACAATCGGATTGTCTCGACTCCTTTCGAATCCCCCCGCCCAACTTCTGCCACAAGCTCGATCGGTGCGGTTTGGTCTAATCTGTACCAGAATTCGCGCGGATAGCCCTCCAATTCGCCCCTCACCGCGTTCCACATCACATCAAGCCCTCGGCCAAGTGGATCACATGCCGCGGCCGAAACTGAATAAGCCAAGCGGTGTACGGCCTCAAGGACGGTGGATTTGCCGGAGTTATTGCGACCCACGAGAAGATTGACGTCGGCAAAATCCCGAACGGCTCCTTCGCGAATGCCACGAAATCGCCTGATTTGGACTGACTTGAGCCGTATCATTTCCCGCCCCTGCGCACTCCGCCGCGCCAGCCGCGACTGGGTTGGTCTCATCGTAACCGACTTCCGAGGCGCAGCAAAGGGTAATCGCACATTGTAGTAGGCACACGGAGTGTGCCGTTAGCGCTCTAAACGGCACACTCCGTGTGCCGTTAGCGCCTTAAACGGCACACGGAGTGTGCCTACTACTATTCCACCGCCATGCACGCCATCTTGAACGTCTCCGCCACCGCCGAATTTGTCACCTGCCCACGGCGGATGTTGACACCCTCGGCCAAACCACGATTCTCCTGCACGGCCCGGTCATACCCCTTTTTCGCCAGTTGCAGCACATAGGGCAACGTCACGTTGGTCAGGGCATAGGTGCTGGTGCGGCCCACCGCGCCCGGCATGTTCGTCACGCAGTAGTGCACCACGTCGTCGACGATGTACGTCGGCTTGCTGTGCGTCGTCGGCCGCGACGTTTCGACGCAGCCGCCCTGGTCGATGGCCACGTCGATGATGACGGCGCGGCGTCGGCATGCGTTTCGAGATCGTCGCGGCGGACCAGATACGGCGCCTTGGCGCCGGGAATCAGCACGGCGCCGATCACCAGGTCGGCCCGCTGCAGGCTGTCGAGGATGTTGTGCCGGTCGCTGAACAGCGTGGTGACGTTGGGCGGCATGACGTCGTCGAGGTAGCGGAGCCGGTCGAGGTTGATGTCGAGCATGATCGACGTTGGCGCCGAGGCCGGCGGCCACCTTGGCGGCGTTGGCCCCGACGACGCCGCCGCCGAGGATCACGACGTTGGCCGGCAGCACGCCGGGCACGCCGCCCAGCAGGATGCCGCGGCCCTCGAACGGCCGTTCCAGGTACTTCGCCCCTTCCTGAATGCTCATGCGCCCGGCCACTTCGCTCATCGGCGTCAGCAGCGGCAGGCGGCCCTTGGCGTCGCTTGATCGTCTCGTAGGCGATGGCGGTGATGCCGGACTTCATGCACGGCCTCGGTCAGCTGCTCGATCGGCGGCGAAATGGAAATAGGTGAACACGATCTGCCCGGCCCGCATGAGCGGCCATTCGCGCGGCAGCGGCTCCTTGACCTTGACGATCAGGTCGGCCCGCTGCCAGATGTCGTCGGCGCTGGCGACGATCTCGGCGCCGTTGGCGGCATACTGCTCGTCGCTGATGCCGCTGCCCTGGCCCGCCCCGGCCTGGATCAGCACCTTGTGGCCGGCCCTGCGTCAGCTCCTCGACGCCGACCGGGATCATGGCCACGCGGTATTCGTCGGTTTTGATTTCCTTGGGAACGCCGACGACATATTTGCTGCTTGGTGCCATGGTTTTTCTCTGCTCCTGCGAAAGGGGGTTTTGCGGTCCATGCGTTATGGTTCTATACAACAACCCCATGAGCGTCCTCGAATCTCCGGGCCGGCGTTTGCGTCAGGCCTGGCAAGCACGGCCCATCGCCATTCCAGGCGTTTTCAACTCCCTGGTGGCCAAAATGGCTCAGCGATTGGGCTTTCAGGCGGTTTACCTGTCCGGCGGCGCACTGTCGGCAGCGGCCGGCGTGCCGGATGTCGGTTTGTTGACGCTCAACGACTTTGTCGATTTCGCTCGGTCCGTCGCGCAAACGGTGCAGTTGCCGCTCTTGTGCGATGCCGATACTGGCTTTGGTGAAGCCCTTAATGTGGAACGGACGGTCCAGCTTTTCGAGCAGGCCGGGGTGGCGGGGATTCACCTGGAGGATCAGGTGCTGCCCAAGCGCTGTGGTCATCTGTCGGGCAAGGGGCTGGTCGAAGCAGAGACGATGGCTGGCAAAATCCGGGCAGCCGTCTCGGCTCGCAAAGATCGCGATTTCGTGATAATCGCCAGAACCGATGCCCGCGGGGTCAACGGCTTCGCAGACGCTGTCAGCCGCGCTGACATCTATCTCAAGGCAGGCGCGGACGCCATATTTCCCGAGGCTCTGGAAAATGCCGAGGAATTCGCCGCCTTTGCCAGGGCCGTGGCGGCGCCGCTGCTGGCTAATAATACCGAGTTTGGCCGCAGTCCCAACCTCGACCTGCAGACCTTCGGCGAACTTGGTTATCGCATGGTGCTGTTTCCTTTGTCGGCATTCCGCTCGGCCCTGAAAGCCGCCCAGGAGACGCTCGCCGACATCGCCGTCAAGGGCCACCAACGGGATCGCTTGCCGTCGATGCTGACCCGCGCGGAGTTGTACGACTTGCTCAACTACGCTGGCTTTGAATCGCGCGATCGCGCGTATTTCGGGTGATTTTTGGGTAAGAGGAGCGATTAACATGAGCGTGACTGAAATTTACTCCCCTGGTCTCGAGGGGGTCATCGCTGGGGAAACGGCTATTTCCACGATCGTGGAGGGCCTGTGTTACCGTGGTTATCCCGTAACCGAACTGGCGGAATGGTGCAGTTTCGACGAAGTCGCCTATTTGCTCCTGCATGGCGAGCTGCCGAACAAGACAGAGCTGGCGGCCTTCCAGCTGCGGGTCGCCACCGCCCGGAAAATCCCCGAATCACTGCGGGTGCTGCTCAAATCGTTGCCCAAAGACGTGGTGCCGATGGATGCATTGCGGTCCGCGGTCAGCGTGCTCGCCCATTACGACCCGGAGGTCAACGACAGTTCGCGGCCGGCCAATCTGCGCAAAGCTGAGCGGCTGCTGGGCCAGATCCCTGTGGCCATCGCCGAACAGTATCGTTTTGCGAAGGGCCTGACGCCGGTGCCGCCGCGTGCGGACCTCGGCCACGCCGCCAATTTCCTTTACATGCTCAAAGGCGCAGCTGCAAGCGCCGACGATACCAAGGCTTTCGACGTGTCGCTGACTCTTTACGCCGAGCACGAGTACAATGCGTCAACCTTCACGGCGCGCGTCGTCGTATCTACTGAATCTGACTTGCATTCCGGCATCGTGGCGGCCATTGGGGCGCTCAAGGGGCGATTGCACGGCGGCGCCAACGAGAAAGTGATGGATCTGCTGCTGCGGACCGGTGGTCCGGCTAATGCCGAGAAGTGGATTTATGATGTGCTGGCCCGTAAGGAAAAAATCATGGGTTTTGGCCATCGGGTCTACAAGGCCGGCGACGTGCGGGCTAAGATACTAAAGGAATTCGCCCGCAAGGCAGCTGTGGCGGCCGGGACCAGCCAGTGGGAGGAAGCCGCCGAAATTGTCGAACGCGTGCTCCAGAAGGAAAAGAGCCTGTTTCCCAACCTGGATTGGCCCGCGGGCCGGCTTTATTACGCAATGGGGCTGGAAGTGCCGTTATACACGCCGTTTTTCGTGGCTTCACGGGTGACGGGGTGGAGCGCTCATGTCATGGAGCAGCTGGAAAAGAACCGGCTCATCCGGCCGAGGGCCAAATACATCGGTCCGCCCGTCCGCAAAGTACGTCCTTTGGGCGAAAGAAGTTAAAGAGAAATGAGAAATAAAAAAAGGGACGTGACTAATGGGGGGGTATGGGGTTAAACTACATGACAGAGGTACCAGCCGAGTGGCGTGCACGCTGCGCACCGCCTCAAGGGATACGAACAAGCCAGCCGGAGTTGGGTTTATGCGTAAGAAATACATCGGCCTCTTTGTGATCGCGGGGATTGCAGGCATCCTTCTTGTCTGTAGTCAGGGCGTTGGGCACGTGACTGGGCAGCAGCCCGGGGGCAAAGGGGGCGGCAAGAAAAAGGGCGGCGGACAACCTGGCGGGGGCGCTGACTTCGGCGGATTGATTCCTGGTGGTGCTGGTGGCGGCGGCAAAGGTGGGAAAAAGGGCGGCGGCATGCCCGGCGGCATGGGGGGTGCGAATTGGGGCGGCATGGGCGGCAATATGATGGACGCCGATACGCTTTTTGATCAGCTGTCCGGCAACGGCGACACCGTTGTAATCAACAATTCGGCAATGCTCAGGCCTACCTTGCAGCAATACGCGGATGAGAATGGCATTACTAGCGGTGTTCTTACTCGTGAGGAATTTGCCGATTCCCTCAAGGGAATGATGAACAGGATGATGAAAGGCGGTTTCGCCGGCGCCAATGGGGCGATCGACCCCGAGACGGCCGCGCTACGAGCATTCCAAAAAGCCGACAAAAACATGGACGGCGTCCTCACCGAGGATGAAATGCCGGCGAACCTCAAACCCGTGTGGCAGCAATACGACAAAGACGGCAATGGCGTGATTGATCTCGAAGAATTCAAGATGTTCTTCCGTGACGTGGCTGCCCGAAGCGGTGCCGCGGGCGCGGTGGTGGAGATCGAGCAATGGGATGCCCTCCCCACGGTCTACCGTGCTGGCAATCTTCCCAAGGAGTTGCCGCCTTGGTTCGTTCAGTACGACACGGACAAAGACGGTCAGGTTGGCATGTGGGAATGGGTCAAGGCCGGTCGCCAGGTGGAAGAGTTCATGAAGATGGACAGAAATGGCGATGGCCTGCTTACCGCCGAAGAGGTGATGTGGTATTACAAGCTAACGCCAGGCTTGGGCGGCAGCTTGGGCGACCAACCGGTTATCACGGGCGTGAAGCAGAGCTTTGCTGTTGCCGGCGATTTCGGCGGCAAAAAAGGCAAAGGTGGCGGCCCTGGTGGCCCTGGTGGCCCCGGCGGTGGCAAGAAGGGCGGCGGCCCAGGCGGTGGTGGCCCAGGTGGTGGGTTCGGCGGCCCAGGTGGTGGGTTCGGTGATCCAAACGGCGGCTTTGGCGGCGGCAAAGGCGGCAAAGGCGGCAAAGGCGGCAAAGGCGGCAAAGGCGGCGGTGAGTACTAACCAACACTGAGGTGGCGGTTGACATCTGTTAACTATTAATGGGAGCGGGGGCGATTTGATCGCCTCCGCTCTTTTCTTTTATGGATATTAATCTCAGGCGCGGCCTCATTGCGGAAGCACTGGGCACTTTTGCGGTCGTTTATTTCAGCAACGGCGCGTTTTGCGTCAATTGCCTGGCAACGCCTAACACGCAGCCTGGTTCGCCCTTGCATGCCCTTCAGCCAGGCCTCATTGGCATCGCCCTGGCTTCCGGGTTGGCTCTGTGGGCCGCCCTCGCTGTCACTTTGCGTCAGTCGGGTGGATTCCTCAATCCAGCCATTACCTTGATGCTGTGGGTCTTCAACCGGTTGGACAACAAGCGGGCCGCGTTGCTTTTGGCTGTCCAGCTGGCCAGCGCCTTTGCGGCAGGGACAGTGCTGCGGTTTACATTTGACGACAGCGTTTTGCGTCAGGCTCATCTAGGCACGCCCCACCTTAATCCAGCTGCGTTTCCCATGATCGACGCTGGCACCGTGATCGCCGGAACCAGCATCGAGCTGGTTTTGACGTTTTTCCTGGTATTTGCCATCTTTGGTGTCGCTCAGGAGGGCTCAGACGCGGGGAGGGCCGCGTTGCCTGCGGGTTTGATGGTGGTTGCCGGCACCGTCCTGGCAGGACCGCTGACGGGAGCGGCCTTCAATCCAGCCCGTTGGTTCGGCACCGTTTTATGGGAGCAGATGCTGCCGGATCACACCAATCCCTGGGGCGACACCTTTGTCTTCCTCAGCGGCCCGATCCTCGGCGCGCTTGTGGCTGGCCTGGTTACATTTCGTCTCCTGGCCCCCGAGCCGCTCCCTTCGGCGCCTGCCAAGAAGAAATGACCGTCAGAAATTGACGTTGCATCGCCGGCGCGATGTTCGGACAATGCGGCCTGCTTTGCATTCGGCTTGGCCAATTCACATTGGCCCACAGACCAGGGAGGCCCCATGCGTCCCCTGTCACAGGACGACCTGCTGCCGTTGGATGAGTACGCCGCCAAGCGGCGGGAATACTTCGAGTTGCAGCGCCGCTACCTCGACCGCTATCGCCGGGTTCGGGTTGGACCCCTGGCCACATTGCTTTTCGAGAACCGCCAAACTCTTTGGTTCCGCGTCCAGGAAGTGCTGCGTATCGCGCGGTTGAGCGACCCAAAGATGGTCCAGGAGGAGCTGGAGTTGTTCAACCTCATGCTGCCAGGTCCTGGCCAGCTGCAAGCCTCGTTGGTGATTGAGGTTCGCGACGAATCTCAGACCTGACGATGGAGTTGGATCCCTGGTCGAACATCTCCGAAGAGCACATTCATTTGCGGGTCGGCAATGACACCTGTGCTGGCCGTGTGCTGACCTGCCGGCCGGAGGACCGTTGCTTCGGCGCCGCCCACTGGATCCAGTTCACGCTGGACGCATCGGCCCGCAAGCATTTGGCCGATTTCCGCCTGCCGGCGCTGCTGGAAATCGCCTTGCCGGCGTATAGACATCAAAGCAGTTTGCTCAGTGACGACATTCGCCAGAGCTTGGTGGACGACCTGGCGATGTCGGACCAGGCCTGCCTGGTGCCCGCGGTACAATAACTCGGCCAACTGTCGGGTTAGTGTCCTTGATACCATCTCGAAGCGTCAGCGCGGCAAGCCGGCACGTTGTCAATGCTGCATCTTATTCACATAAAACACGGCCAGCTGCCGCACCGTGGGGCTGGCGTCTTCGCGGGACATTTGCAGCATCCGGTCCTTGAAAGCGGCGGCCGCGGGTACGTTGACGGCATAGCGAATCGCCGCCGCGCGCACCGCCGGCGACGGATCCTGGCTAAGGTGCATCAACCAAATGCCAGGCTCGAGATCTTCGGCCTGACTGAGGTAGTGCACCACCTGCAGCCGTTGTCCAGGCCGCTCGTCGGTGATCAATTTCGCCAACCTGATGTGATTGTCCCGAAGGCCGCGGCCACGCAAGGCTGCTTCGCAAATCCGGCGCACCTCGGCATCGCCATCTTGAAGCAGCGGCAAAAGGTCCTGCACGGTAATCGTCTCTTCCGCCAGACCGACCGCCAGCACCGCGGCCCGGCGCACAAGCGGCGACTCATCCTTCAGGAAAGGCACCACGGCAGCAGTCAGGCCCTTGTCGGTATGCAAAGGCGCATGCATTACTAGCCGAATGGCACCGGCGCGAATCTCCACATCGCTGGATTTCAGCCCCTGCGCGGCCAGATCGCGGCAAAGCTCCACGTTAGTCGTGGCCCCGCGCCCCAGCAGCATCTCGGCCAAAGCCATCGCCCTGACCCGCACGCCCCTATCCTGCATGCTGCCTGCCGTCAGCAGCATTTTGTCGGCCGACGCAAGAGCTTTTGCGTCTGCAGCGTGTTGGTTGCATTGCAGCAGCGCCAGGTGCCACTCCAGTGCCGCCTCGCGTCCGGGCTGGCTGAGATTGGCAAACGTATTCGCCAACTCTTCCGCCAGGGCGGTCGTGCGTGCATCTATTGGCCCCCAGCGCTTCGCCAGGGCTGAAAGGGCCTGTTCGCCATTGGCGCACACCTTGGCGTCTTCGCGGCGAAGCAGGTCGATCAAGCCGGGCACTGCCGTGGTGTCGAAATTAGCCACCCATTCCACCCATTTACCGCATTCGCGCTGGTCAGCCCCGGCCAAGTGCGCAGGCCATACCACGTCAAAAGCGGCGTTCGCTGCCACCACAGAGCACCGGCAGCGGCAGCCAGGACGATCGAAGCCATCAACAGTTTTTTGCTGATTTTCGACATAACCGCGAAGAATATAGGGCTTGACCGGCGAGGACAAGGCCAACCGTCAGCTCTGCTGTCAAACCCGGCGGAATCGCTCATGTTGGTGCAACCGGTTTTCGATGATTGGAGCATGGATTCAACAACATGCTGCCCTGCAGGCTCGACGAGGTAACCCATGGCAAAGCGCAAGTTTTGGCTGACGGGGTTGGTTTGCCTGACGGGATTGGTTTGGGCAAATGGCGCAAAAGTGATGGCCCAGGCGCCCACGCGGGTGGCGGCTCCAGTCAGCGACAAGACGGACAAAGTGAAAGCCGCAGCCGCCAATGTGCCTCTCCAGGAATTGCCGGAGCGATTTCGCGAAGGGGCCAAGCTGACGCTTGAAAAGACGAGTCTCTTCACGCAGGGACCATTGGAAACCTTTGCGTGCTCGCCAAACGTCTATTACTGGCTGCTGGAGCATCCCGACAGGGGCGTCGTCGCCTGGCGTCGCCTTGGCGCTCAGTGCGTCATGATCACGGACCGCGGCGCGGGCCGATTTGGCTGGACGGATGAGCATGGCAGCGACTTGCAATGGGAAGCCGTTTATCATTCCGGTGATCGGCACATTTGGTATGCCGAGGGCAAGGTTCGGCCGGCGGCGCTGCTGCCATTGGTGCCCGTCAAAGTGGTGGTTGTGCTGCGCTATGCGGAGCAAGCCGGCCCCAACGGCGCCACCCTGATGCAGCATCAGGCTGACATGTTTCTTTACACAGACAGTCTTGGCGCCGCCCTGGCGACCAAGCTGCTGGGCGCCGCCGCCCCCAAGATGGCGGAGCAATGCGTGGCTCAGATGCAGATGTTCTTCGGCGGCATGGCCTGGTTCATGCATCGGTATCCCGAGCGCACGGCGGGCTTGCTGGCGCCCGACACAAAGTAGCAGCCACATAGTAGCAGGCACACTCCGTGCGCCGTCAACGGCACACGGAGTGTGCCTACTACTATGTGCGTTTGAACATCTCCTTGTCTCCCTCTCCCCCGTCCCGCTAAGATAAACCCCATGGCGGCAGCTTCCGATTTTCTGATCGTCGGCGGGGGCGTAATCGGCAGCAGCATTGCGTTTCACTTGGCCCAGCGCGGCGCCGGGCGCGTGCTGGTGCTTGAAAAATCGTTTCTGGGCGCCGGCTCCAGCGGCAAATCGGGCGCCATTATCCGTCAGCACTATTCCAATCCATTGACCGCGCTCATGGCCCGCAAGAGTCTGCGTGTTTTCGAGCAGTTCAGCGATCTCGTTGGCGGCCCGGCGGTGTTCACGCACACCGGCATGGTGCTTGTCGTCAATGAAAAAGACCGCGCTGGTCTGGAGGCCAACGTCGCCATGCAGCGCGACCTGGGCATCGACGTCCGCCCAGTTTCCGCGCTCGAGTTAGCCGATATCGACCCCAACGCCCGGTTGGCCGACGATGAGCTGGCGGTGTTCGAGGCCGAGGCGGGCTACGTCGAAGCGGTGCAAGTGGTGGCGTCTTTCGCCGACCGCGCCCGCCAGCTGGGGCGGATATTCGTGAAGGCGTCCAGGTGGAAAAGTTGATTGTCGAGGGCGGGAAGATAACTGGCGTGGAAACCAACGAGGGCCGTTATGCCAGTGGCTGCGTCATCCTGGCCACGGGGCCCTGGGCGGCGCAGCTCGCCAAGCAGGCGGGTTTGAAGCTGCCGGTCCAGGCCTGCCGCACGCAGGTCGCGCTGTTTCGCAAACCGACCGATTTCGGCCGGCGCTGCGCCATTTACGGGGACTTTGTCCAGGGGCTGTATTTCAAGCCGACGCACGGAGACGTGGTGCACGCCGGCAGCCTGGCCGGCGAGGAGGTCAACGCCCCGGTCGACCCGGACAGTTACAACGAGGCCGCCGACGGCGATTGGCTGCCGGGCATCCGGCAGCGTTTGAGCCGGCGCTATCCCGGCATGCACCGCGGTTACGGTCGCGGCGGCTACGCGGCGCTGTATGGCATCACGCCCGATTGGCATCCCATCCTTGACAAGCTGCCAGGCATTGAGGGCGGCTATTGCGCCGTCGGCTTCAGCGGTCACGGGTTCAAGATGTCCCCGATCGTAGGCCAGCTCATGACGGAACTGATCGTGGAAGGCAAGGCCAGCACGCTGGACATCGCGCCGTTGCGGTTCGCCCGTTTTGAGGCCAACGACCTGGTCAAGACACCCTATGCCTATGGCGTGATGGGCTGACATTTTTTGGATGTTGGCTTGCCTGCCGCGTAAAATGGGTCAGGAGGTGCAACTATGTCTTACGGCGAAATCAAACAAAGACCTTCGACTTGGCCATTGGTCATCACGCCGCTGCTGGTGCTCTTGCTGGCTGTTGCCGCCTTGGCCTGGCGTTATGGCCCCACTCTTATGGGGGTTGGTGTGCCTGGCCATGCGACGGCAGAGTTACGCACGGTGAAGGTGCACGACGGCCTTTATGAGAACGAGAAATCGATCAACGATCTGTACAAACGTTCCAAGCCGAGCGTTGTCAATGTCACCTCGATCACGGTTCAAAGGGATGCCTTTTCGCGCACCTTGCAGCGCATTCCCAAGGGAATGGGCACCGGTTTCGTCTGGGACAAGGAGGGCCGAATTGTCACCAACTATCATGTCATCGAAGGGGCCAACTCGGCGGTTGTGACCATGGACGACGGCGCCAAATACAATGCCAAGCTGGTAGGTGCCAGCCGGGAGTGGGATCTGGCCGTGCTGCAGATCAACGCATCCGCCGACAAGCTGGTGCCGATCGACATTGGCACGTCCAAGGACCTGGTGGTGGGCCAGAGTGCGTATGCCATCGGCGGTCCGTTCGGTCTCGATCAATCGTTGGCCTCGGGAATCATCAGCGCCTTGGATCGTGAAATCGAATCGCGGGCCGGCGTGGCGATTCCTGGCGTGATTCAGACGACGGCGCCGATCAACCCCGGCAATTCGGGCGGTCCGCTGCTCGACAGCGATGGCCGCTTGATCGGCGTGAACACGGCCATCATCAGTCCGTCGGGGGCCTGGGCGGGGGTTGGTTTTGCCCTACCGGTGGATCGCGTCAACGAGGTGGTGACGAAAATAATCAACTCAGCGGCCTGATGCGGCGTATAGGTCTTATGGGTCATTTAGGTCGAATGGATCGCTTTTGCCGGGACATTACTCATGGACACGCCGCCTGACTCGAAACCTACGTCGCTTTTTTCGGATAATGGCTTGCCGGCCACTCCCACTCCAGTCCGGCCGCCCAAAGGCCGGCCAAAAAAGCTCCTGGTGGCTGTCGTGATGCCCTTGGCGATCCTGTTGCTGGGCATCGCCGTGATTGCCTGGGTTGCCCAGTACCTGCCTGGCCGCGGACGGCCAGTTCCGCAACCCCAGGGCGAGGGCACCATACTTTTCGCGAAGAATAATTCCCTGCCGACCGACAAACCATACTTGCCTGAATACGAGTTGGGCGTCGACGGGTTTTACGATTTTGAATTCACCAACACGAACACCAGCGACATGGAGTTGGGAATAGGGAAAACAAGCTGCGCCTGCACCTCGGTGTTGGTGTGTGTATTCAAGAATGCCCAGGACAAGGAGCATTACACAAATAACAATGCCTCGCCGCAACGTACCTGGAAAGCCGTCGAGGTCGATGAGGAGCTGGGCAAGCGGATCGTCATTCCAGCCCAGGCGTCGGGTGTCATGCGCGTTACCTGGAAGGGAAACAGAACCGAGCCGGAACAGCTGAAGCTGCAGGTAAATGTGTGGATTCGCGCTCCCGGCGGTGCCCGCAGACCCCTGATCTTTACCGCATGGGCCAATTACATTCACCCGGTGCGGTTTGATCAGCCAGGACAACAGCCAATTGACCTCGGTCTGATCGGTCCGAAGGAACAACGATCCGCCACCTTTTACGCCTGGTCTCCCACGCGGGACGTTGAGGTCAAATCGGCGAGCGACGACAAATGCTTTCTGGTCGATGTTGTGCCGCTGGGCCCCACGGAATGCGCCGACCTGCAAAAAAAGCTGGAACAGCAGAGGATTTTCACGCAGGTCCGTTCCGCCGCCAAAATCAACCTCAGGCTGCTGGAGGAAAACGACGGCAACCAGCTGGACATAGGCTTGATCTTGAAGCCGGTCGCACTGACCATCACCAGCAAGGGCGAAAAAATCGATGTGCCGGTGCCGATGATCAAAGCCCATGTGCTTGGCGACGTTTCCCTGGGCCCTCCTGATGACGGCAACAGGATCGATTTCAATTTCTTCTCCGCCAAGAAGGGCAAAACGAAGAAAGTGACGCTATTTGCCCCCAAGGACGCCAAGGTGACCTTCGTCGAATGCCAACCCGCACTGGTCGACATCGAGGCGGAACTTTCCCTGCTGAAGACGGCGGGCGGCAAGTCGCAGTGGGAAATGACCGTGACGGCCAAGCCCAACCGCGATCCGGGGCCGTTGCCGGAACATGGCGTTCTGGTGCTGCGTTGCGACCAGCCGGCCACGGCGAATGCCCCCGCCGTGTCGCGGTTGGTGCACATTCCCGTCATCGGCACGGCCAGCGGCCAAGGCAGCACTTGACACAACTGGGCAAAAAATGGCAAAACAGGGGGATAAGATTCGGAAATCCGCACCTGACGCTAGCCGTCCGAGGAGAATTGGTCATGGATCGAGACAACCAGGCACCGTTAGGCCCCCAGTCTTCGGCGAAACCGGCCTGCTGCAACCAGGCCGTTGTTTGCGCTGCCTTGATCGGGTCAGCCACCCTGGGTTGCCTGGTCGGCATTGGCCTGGTGTCCGGCCTTCTGCACGTGCCCCACACCAACGGCTACGCCCAGGAACGCCCCGCTGCCCACAAATCGGATGCCACCGATCTTTTTGCCAGTCTCCAGCTTTTCAAGGATTGGGACTACCCCGTGAAACCGGCCTTGGTTATCCTCCTCTCCGGCGAGGAGCACGGCTACCTGCAACCCTGCGGCTGCTCCAACCCCCAATACGGCGGCTTGACCCGGCGCTACAATCTGATCCAGCTCATGCGTCAAAACGGTTGGCCCGTGGTCGCGGCCGACGTGGGCGACATTAGCGACGCTCCGGAAAAAAGGACGCCGCAAACGCTGCTGAAATATAAGTACTTCATGATGGCCCTGGACATCATGGGCTACACCGCGGTCAATGTCGGCGAGTATGAAATGAAACTGCCGCTTCAGGATGCCTTGGCGACTTATTCCCTGAACAATCCAACCCCCCGCGTGGTGACCATAAATCTGCTGGACCGCCAGCCTGGACAGCAGTTTCACGATCAGGTTTTCGACTCCGCCTTGGCCAGCAAACCCAAGGAGCCCAAAGTCGGCTTTTTTGGCAGCGTTTCCCAAAGCGTCGTGGATAAGGTGAAGCATACGAATCTCAAATTCGATAGCGATAGCAACGGCAAGTTACATACCGATACGCTGCGGAAGCTGAAGTCGCAAGGCGCGGACCTCATCGTGCTGCTTGGTCAGGGCACAACCTTGGGTGCCAAAGAGTACGCGGAATCCGTGGCCAAGGCGCGGAAACAAGACGCTACCTACCCAAATGTCGATGTGATCCTGTGCTTGGGGGAGTCTCCGCTGCCACCTGCAATGCCTACCTTCGTCGGCAACACGATGATCGTGCAAGTCGGCCACAAGGGGCAAAACGTCGGCGTGGTCGGCGTCTTCCCACGTAAAGGTACGCCGCCGTTTGAGCTCAAGTACCAGATGGTCTCCATCGGTCCGGATTTCGACACGCCCGCACCCCTGCAAAAAGAGCACAAAGTGATGAGGCTGATGGAAGAGTTTACGCAGGAATTGATGCAGGACAACTATCTAGCGAAATTCAAGCAAAGGGCTCATCCGTTGCAGGCGAAGTTTCCGAATTCCGAATACGTCGGAAACGCCAAATGCATTACGTGCCACCAGGGCGCCGATAACATCTGGAAAGCTTCAAAGCACGCCAAGGCTTACGAAAACTTGGTGAAGGCAGAGAATCCGTCCCGGCGGCAGTTCGACGGCGAATGCGTCGTCTGTCATACAGTAGGGTTCGGCTATAAAACGGGCTTTGAAAACCTGAACAAGCACAGTTTCCTCACCGACGTCGGCTGCGAAAGCTGTCACGGGCCGGGCAGCGAACACGTGGCGAAGCCACGCAACCCTGCGATTCAGGAGGCGATCAACCCCTTCAAATTCCGGGGCAACGCGCCAGAAACGAAAGAGGCAAAAAAACGGCGGTTCGATATCACCATCAACGACATGTGCATCCAATGCCACAACCTCGACAACGACCCGCACTTTGACATCGACACGTACTGGCCAAAGGTCGTGCACATGAATCCGGCACCAAAATAGCATATCCACAGTAGAACGGAATTTATTCCGTTCTTCGCCGAGTCTTCGCCGAGTCTTCGCCAAGTCTCCGCCAAGAACGGAATAAATTCCGTTCTACGACGAGATGAAGCTGGCTTGCAACTCGTGTCAAAACCGCCATTCCACCATGAACGACAGGAATGGGCTATTGCCGATATCGATCCGATTTTGCCTGTCGTTGTAGTCCTGGCCTTCGAAATAATAACGGTCGAAGGCATAGCCGCTGGAGAGATCGACGATGAAGTGCGGGCCGAAGCACATCTTGACCCCCGCGGTGACGCGCTGATCGTAATAGAAGAAGCGGTCACGGTCGTCGGGGCTGTTGTACAGGTAATACGATTCGTTGCCGAGATTGTACGCCGTGTACAGGAACACCCCGCCCCAGACTCGCCACGACGCCCTGGCCGTGACCGTGGTCAACGGCATCCAGGCCGCCTCCAGGATCACGTCTTCGATAGGCCGGTACACTATCTTGGTCGGTACGCCGATGGTCGCGTTGAACCAATCGTTGGGCTGCCAGTAAAACGCCACGCCCGGTATCGGGAAATTCAACTCGCCGGTCGGCGAATACGACAGCGAAAATAGCCAGGCGTTGTGCTCGCCCACGGGGATGCGCAGAAATGTCGACACGCCGGCCGTGAGCTCGTTGACGCTGGCGAACGGCCGATCGCTAGCGGAGCCGAAGTTCACATCGGCTCCCGCGGTCCAGCCGTTGGAAAAGGTGTACTTGTAAACGAACCCGAAGCGGATGTCCCAAAGTTGGCTGGGGAAAGCCTGGCCTGTGTTGGGAATCACGGCGTCGGTGTCGATGATGGTGTTGCGCACGCCGAAGGTCAGCCCAAACATCTGACATTCATCGCGGAATACGGGGCAGACAACGTGAAAATTCTCGGTGACGGAAGTCAGGTTGGTCCCCTGGCCGGACACAGGGGCGTCGGGGATCCAAGTAACTCGGTAGCTCGGGGCAAAAATGGCGGACTGGTCGAAGCCGAAGCCCGCGGCCTGGTTGCGGAAGAGATTCTGCGGCGGCGTTTCGGAGAGCAGCTCCCAGATACGTTCAGGATAAGGACTGGTTTCATGAGGAGCGTCAGGCTGCTGCGCGTTGGCAGGCCAGGCACCAGGATTTTCAGTGAGGGGCAACGGACCGGGATTCGCGGGCGCTTGCCAGGGGCCAGGATTCGCGGGCGCTTGCCAGGGGCCAGGATTTGGAGGGCCAGGCCAAGGGCCGGGATTCACGGGGGCGGGCGCCGCTTGGCCATTGTTGGTTGGCGGCGGCACCGGCGGCTGCTGAGCCATGCACGGAACGTTGGCCGTCAGTGTCACCGCTATCGCGCAGCAAACGCTTCTGGTTGACCAGCTAGACATGGCGGCGCTCCTTGAACGGGTTTGCCTGATAGCCCCATCCTCTCAACTCGATCGGCATTGCGGGACAGAAGAGCGGTCTATACCATTGCAGCACTGAATTGTCAAACACTGTAAGCCGATGCCCGCCTTTCATTCCTCTTGACCAGTCCCTGGGACACAGTTATATCCCCGAACCATATGGCCGCGAGGACAAGCACCTCCCCGGCTTGCGTACTCCCCCTCGCTCGCCTTCCCAGTTCCCGAAAGGACACAGATTGCCATGGCCAAAACTTCAATTTCATTGGTAACAGGTGCATTGCTGCTCGCTCTGGCTGGGCCGCTAGGCGCCGGCCAACTGTTTGGCCGTCCTCATGAATTGGGGACGGTGGAGGCGTCCATCGAGGTGGTGCAGTCCTTTTCCTCGATGCCGCTCAAGAGCATTCCGGCGGCACTGCTGCACGACGCCCACGGGGTGGCCATATTCCCCCACATCGTCAAAGCGGGCCTGGTCGTCGATAGGCGTTTCGGCAAGGGCGTGGTCCTTCTCCGGCAGCCCGACGGCACCTGGAGCGATCCGGTTTTTGTGACGTTGGAAGGCACGGGCGTCGGCTTGCAGGCCGGCGTCGAATCGACCGATCTGATCCTGGTCTTCAAGAACCCGCTCAGCCTCGATCGCATTCTCAAGGGCAAAGGCAAGTTGACGTTGGGCACCGACGCCTCGATCGCGGCCGGACCGATTGGCCGGGAGTTCGAGCAGGCCACGGATGGACGGTTCAAAGCCGATGTCTTCAGCTATTCGCGCAGTCGCGGCCTTTTCGTCGGCCTGTCGCTGGATGGCGCCCGGGTCAACGTGGATACCCTTGCCAATGAGGGTTTTTACGGGATGCGTGGATGCCGGCCCGAGGATGTGCTGGCTCATCGCTGCCCGCAGATTCCGGCGGCCGAAACGCTCAAGGTCGAAATGATCCGCGTGAGCATGCAGAAATAGCTTATAGGAGCCCTGCCGCCGTTAGTGCCGCCCGCATTTTCTGCTGCTGGGCGGGCGTGAGAGGGCTGACCGGCGACCGGCACGGCCCGATGGATTCACCTAGAAGATCGAGAGCCCCCTTCACTCCGCTGGGGGCCGTGCCCAGGGTCAGGGCGAGCCGGATTGGGTTTAGACGGATTTGGGCCTTTTTGGCTGCCGCCCAATCGCCCCGTGTCGCAGCTTCGTAAATGTCCACGAGTAGCCGGGGCGCGACGTTGCCGGACGCCGGCACCGCTCCGCGGGCACCGAAAAGCATCGCCTGGCAGATCAGGGTGTCGCGGCCCATCAGCACGCTAAACCGCTCCGGCACCGCGCGAATCATTTCATTGGCATTCTGCATGTCGCCGCTGGAATCCTTGATGGCCAGGATATTCGGTATCTCGGCAAGCCGAGCGCAGGTGTCGACCTCGATCTTCACGCCGCCGCAGGTCGCGGGATTGTTGTAAAGGATCACTGCCAGCGACGTGGTCTGGGCAATACGCCGGTAATGGTCGTAAATCTCCTGTTGATTGGGCAAAACAAAGTAGGGAGTGATAATCGACACCCCCTGGACGCCTTCGCGCTCGGCCATGCGAGTTAGCCGAATCGCTTCCCGCGTGCTTTCGGCGCCGGTCCCGGCGTAAACCGGCACCCGGCCGTGGACGTGCTCCACCGTGGTGGCCACCACCTCTTGCTTTTCGCGTTCGTCGAGCGCGTAGAATTCGCTATTGGTGCCCAGGACAAAGATGCCATGGACCCCGCCCTTGAGCAGGCGATCGATGTACCACTTCAAGCGCGGCAGGTCGAGGTCCTCGTTGGCCAGCATGGGCGTCGCGACGGGCGGTATGATGCCGTGAATTAACATAAAAAATCTCCACATAGTAGTAGGCACACTCCGTGTGCCGTTAAGCCCGCAAACGGCACACGGAGTGTGCCTACTACTTTAGACGATCTGCCTCAACTCGGTCAATAATTGCTCGATCTGGGCGTCAGTTCCCACCGTGATCCGCAAGCCATCGCCGTAGCCGTCATATTGCATGTACCTCACCAAGATCATCCGCCGCTTTAGCTCCTCGTAAATCGGCCGCACCGGGAGGTCAGTCCGCCGGCACCAGACGAAATTGGCCTGGCTTGACGTGACCGAGAAGCCCAGTTGCACGAGCGACGCTGCCAGATGCGTGCGCGTCGCCAAGATTTTGGCGCGGGTCTGCCGCAAATAGTCCTGGTCCTCCAGTGCCGCTTGCGCCGCCACCAGGCTGAGGGCGTCGCAGTTGTAGGAATCTTTTACCTTGATAAGCTCCCGAATCAAGGCTGGGTCGGCCACCGCGTAACCGAAGCGGATGCCGGCGAGAGAATAGGCCTTGCTCAGTGACCGCGTCACCACGACGTTGGGCCGCGCCGCTAGCTCCAGGCAGTGGGCATCCGCAAAATCGACATACGCCTCATCGATGACTAACGGAGCATCGACCTCAGCAAGATCGGCGGCGCTGACGCACGTACCGGATGGCGAATTAGGATTGGCGATGAACGTCAGGTGAACCTTGGGCTCCGGCCACGGCCGCGGCAGCTTCCAATCGCTGGTATAAGCCACTGGGCGATAATGGGCGCCCTGGATTTCCGCGAGCGAACGATACAGAACATAGCTTGGCGTGAGCGATAACACCATACCGCCCTGGGGAACGAAGGCGCGGGTCACCATGGTGAGAATGTCGTCGGAGCCGTTGCCGATCAGGATGGCGTCGGGGCGACGCCGTGCAATTTGGCGGCGGTCTGGCGGAATAATGTGCCCGTGGGGTCGGGATACTTGCGCAGGCGGTCGCCGGTCAAAGCGGCCTGGAGTGCGGTGAGCACGCGTGGCGACGGAGGGTAGGGATTTTCATTGGTGTTGAGCTTGACGTAGGTGCCGTCTTGCGGCTGCTCACCGGGAACGTAGCCGGCCATGCGACGGATATGAGGTAGAACAAGGTCCACGTTGGCAGCTCGTGTTTTAATTCCGGCATACCAACCCGAAGCGTAAGCGAGGGCAGGCGCTTAACCTCGCTTACGCTTCGGGTTGGTGTGTTGATTACTTAAGCGGTTCTTAATCCAACAAGCGCACATCAACACTGGCCGCGTGCGCCGTCAATCCTTCTTTGCCGGCCAGCAACCGTACATCGGGCGCCAATCGCTCCATCCCCGTTTTAGTGTAGTGCAGAACGCTCGACCGGCGCAGGAAATCGTTGACGGACAGACCGCTGGCGAAGCGGGCGGTGCCGCCAGTCGGCAACACATGCGACGGCCCCGCAGCATAGTCTCCCAGGGCCACCGGCGCATAATGCCCGACGAAGATCGCACCCGCGTTGTCGATCTCAGCGGCGATGGCGTTTGCGTCCCGCGTCTGGATGTGCAAATGTTCCGGAGCGATGGCATTGGTCCATTTGATCGCTTCCTCGGGCGATCTCGCCAGCACCAGCGCCCCGAATCGATCCAGGCTGCCGCGGGCCTGTGCCGCGCGGTAGCGTGGCAACCTGCTTGGCCAGCGCGGCCAGCACCTGAGCGATGAGCGGCTCATGCCAGGTGATCAAGATGCAAGTGGCGGGATCATGCTCCGCCTGCGCCAGCAGATCGGCGGCCACGAATGCCGGCGTCGCAGTCTTGTCGGCGAGCACCACCACTTCGCTCGGTCCCGCCAGACAGTCGATGGCCACCTGCCCGAACACATGTTTTTTGGCCAGGGTCACGAAAATGTTGCCCGGGCCGACGATCATGTCGACCGCGGGCAAGCCGTCGATGCCGAACGCCAAGGCCGCGACCGCCTGGGCGCCGCCTATGCGATAGACCTCGCGGACGCCTAGCTCCCAGCACGTCGCCAGCAAATCGCGGTTGGATGCTCCCGACGGCGTCGGCGGCATGACCACGGCAATTTGGGACACGCCAGCCGCCTGAGCCGGGACCACGGTCATCAGTAGCGTGGAGGGATAGGCAGCCGCCCCGCCCGGCACGCAGACGCCCACGCGCCGCATCGGCCGATAGCGCAGCCGCAGCTCGTGGCTGCCCGGAACGGTCAGCACAGCGTCGCTGTGCACCAGGCCAAGTTGAAACGCCAGGACATTTTGGCGGACGCGGCGCAGGGTTTCCAGAAACGCCCGGTCCGCGGCGGCATGGGCTTCAGCTAATTCTTTGGGGCTAATCGGCAGTGTCGCGCGCGTCAGACGAACGCCGTCGAGCTTTTCGGTGTAATCGAGGACTGCCTGCAAGCCCCGGGCCTGGACTTCGCTGCAAATTCTTTCGACCACGCGGGCAGGCGGCAGTGCCTCGCCGAAGACAGCCTCGGTGAGCTGTCGGCCGCGCGGCGAAACGATGTCCGCTTGCAAGGCCAGCTGGTGGCGGAGCTCCGTCAGTTGTTGGGCTGAATCACGATCGGCGCAACGAATTACGCGCATGACGAAAGGTTCCTCCAGGCGATTGCTGATTGCACACAGGTCTGTCACTATAAAGCCTGCGTAAACCGATTGCAAGGAACTGGTCGACGCGAGTATGATAGTGACATCTTGCAACAAAGTTGGAGCGCTAGCCAATGCCGAAAATACTCGTCAAAAAACTGGGCCCGGCCGACCACGGCAAACGCATGAGCCTTGAGGATTTCGACAAGGCCGAGGCGCGGGAAGGGTATGCGTTTGAACTCAACCGGGGAGTGATCGTCGTGTCCGACGTGCCAAAGCGGAAACGTCTCGTTCAGATCAAATGCGTTCGCAAGCAACTGGCGGCTTATGAATTGAGGTGTGCGGGAGTCATCGACACGATTGCCGGCGTGGGCGAATGCAAGCTCCTCATTCCAGAATTTCAATCGGAGCGGCACCCAGATTTGTGCATCTACAAAACATCGTGCCTGGATCACTCCGAAGAAACCCTTTGGCTGACGTGGATTCCCGATGTCGCCATTGAAGTCGTCTCGCCGGGTTCAGAAAAACGCAATTACGAGGAGAAGCGTGCCGAGTATCTGGCGGTTGGGGTCAAGGAATACTGGATCATTGATGCCGAGCGCGAAGAAGAATTGGTTTTGCGCCGCCAGGGCAACCGGTGGCGGCCGCGTACGATTCACGCGTCCGAAACTTACACCACGCGGCTGCTGCCGGGATTTGAGCTAGACGTGGCCGCGATCTTTGAGGCCGCCGATCAAGTTTCTGAATAAGATAAGCGGCCCAACCAGGAGCATTGCCATGGCCGCGGCCGTTCACGTTTCTAAACATCCCCTTCTGTTGCATCGCCTGGCGCAATTGCGCGACAAGGCCACGGGACCCCGTGTGTTCCGCCAATTGGTGCGAGAAATGGCGCAAATGCTTTTCTTCGAAGCGACCGAAGACCTGCGCCTGAACTCCAGACCCGTCCAAACGCCGCTGGCGGAATGTTCTGGACAGGAGATTGCCGAACTGCTGGGATTGGTGCCGATCCTGCGCCGGTCTAGGGATGGAAGAAGCGATCTTGGAGATGGTCCCCAATGCTCAGGTCTGGCACCTTGGCCTGTACCGCGATCACCAAACGTTGCGCCCCGTCACTTATTACAACAAACTGCCATCGCAACCCAACATCGAGATGGCGTTCATCGTCGATCCCATGCTGGCCACCGGCGGCTCGGCCACGGCAGCTGTGGACATCCTCAAAGGCTGGGGTTTGAAGCGGATGAAATTCCTTGGCCTGATTGCCGCCCCCGAAGGTGTTCACGCCTTGCAAACGGCCCACCCCGACGTACCGATCTACCTGGCGGCAGTGGACAGCCACCTCAATGAGCTCAAGTACATCGTGCCGGGCCTGGGCGACGCGGGCGACAGACAATTTGGGACCAACTGAAATTACGGCTTCCGCCGCAGCGCTTCCGCGTGCCTGCGCTCCGTGTCGATCATGGTAAAAAGCTCCTCCAGCATCTCCGCCCGCGGCAGTTCGAGCAGCTTTTGCGCTGGCACGGGCTTGCCAACCGAAATGCCAATACAGGCCCGGCCCGCCGGCATGAACAGCGGCGCCGGTATCGGACATTTTTGCCAGCGCGGCCAGGCGTCGAAAGCTCCGGCAATGCCGACCGGCACGATGGCGGCCTGCGAGCGCTTGATGAGCATCTGGATCCCTGGCTTGAGCGATTGCATGGCTCCGTCCCACGTTCGCTCGCCTTCGGGAAAAACCACCACCGCCTTGCCGCGCTCCAGTTGCTCCAGGATCGACTTGAGGCCTTCCTTGGCGACTCCCCGTTGATCCAGCTGGATGCCGTTGAGCATGCGCAGCACCCAACCCACAAAGGGCTGCTTGAACAACGTCTTGTCGCCAGGTAGCAAAGGTGCCGTCGCGTGGCCAGGCCGATCAAAACGGGGTCGGCAAAGCTCTGATGATTGGCGATCAGCAGGGCGGGTCCGGTGGATGGCATGTTTTGCCGGCCCGAGGTGCGCAAGCTCCAGCCGATCATCGTGGCCAAATAGGTGCCAAAGTACGTCCCTTCGTAAATGGCGTGCGAGCAAGCGGCGTCGAAATTCGACGAATGTAAGGACGGTGCGGTCATGTGGTCGCCGGCAAAAGTCGGCTGCGGACTTCTTTTTCCATGCGCTCGACGACTTGATCGAGCGTCCATTGCGTCGTATCCAACTGAATGGCGTCTGCCGCCGGTTTCATGGGCGCGATGTCTCGAGCGGCGTCCCGCGCGTCACGGGCTTGCTGGGCCGCCAAAACCTCTTGCCAGGGCACGTTGTCGCCCCGCGATGCCATTTCCCGTTGACGTCTGTGGGCACGCTCGGCGGGATCGGCTGTCATGAAGAACTTGCAAAGAGCGTCGGGAAACACGATGGTGCCCTGGTCTGCGCCCCTCCGTAACCATGTGCCGGCCCGTCCCAATGGCGCGCTGCATCTGGACAAGCTGGCGGCGCACGGCGGCGCTGCTGGCGATCGCTCCGGAGGCGGCGGTTATCTCCCTGGATCGTATCAATTCGGTCACCTCTTCGCCGTTGAGCTGCACGCGCCCCGGAGGCATGTCCAACCGCAAGCCGGCAGCAAGCACGGCAAGGGCGTCCTCATCGGTAAGGTCGAGCCTCGCTCGCATTGCGGCCAGAGTGACGGCCCTGTACATTGCGCCGGTGTCGAGGATATCAAACCCGAGCCGCCGAGCCAACTCCTTGGCCGTGCTGCTCTTGCCGGCGCCGGCGGGGCCGTCGATGGTGACAATCAATGTGGCCATTGCCAACCGCAAGCCGCCTAATAACGGACGGTGATGGTATACGTCTTCCCGGCTTCCAGCACCGGGTTGTTGGTTTTGATCACGCCGAAGTTCCAAATGACCTCGTAAAGAAACTCTCCGGGCGGCTGGTTTTCGAGCACTTTCGTTGAATTCGCATACACGCGATGAAGGCGGCCGTTGATTTTAAACAGCATGTCTTCTGGATACTGGTTGACCATAAGAATTCGCCCCGTTGGCATCGCCGGTGGAGCCTTGGCGACAACGCGGGATTGCTCCAGTCGTTCCAGGGCCGCTTCGATCTTGGCCAGTCTGTCGTCGAGGCCCCCCTTGTCAGGCGGATAGGCCCGGAATTCGCGACCCTGAATCTTTTCAATCTCTTTTTTCAGCGCCGCGACTTCCGTTGTCACATTCGTGAGGCTGGCGTTCACCACGCCCAGCTTCAGATTGGCTTCGTCTTGCTTATCGACCATCGTTTTCATGTTGGACACGATGGACTCCAAGGCCTTCAAGTCATCGAGTTTCTTGCTGATTTCATTGAGGCTTTTCTGGATGTCTTTCAACTCCTCCTGGGCCTGCACAGGGGTGGTGTTGATCGCCAGCATTGCAGCCAACAGGGATGACCATTTCACAACGTTCCAGTTTCGCAACATGGGTGTTTCTCCTCGGAGCACATCACGGTAGCAAAAATCATCCAGCAAACCGGGGCCATAAAACCCCGCACACATCACCGACACGGGCTCAATTACCAGCGGAGGCGCCGTTTCCAACGGAGGCGTCGGCACCTGCACTTCAGCGAAGTGCGGCAATGCCGGCGGTTGCGGCGGCGGTTCCTTCACTGGCGGCGGCGGTTCCATTACTGGGGGCGGCGGTGCTTGCACTTGAGTCAAGTGCGGCAATGGCGCCGGCGGCTCCGCGCTGCTGTTGTTGAATTTAGGAGTCTGAGGCTCAGTCCGCAAGTCAATTCCCAAGTGTTGGGGCGGTTGCGGCTGGGTCGCCGGCAAAGTGCCATCCTGGGACACCGCTGCGCCGCCCAGGCTCAGCAGCACGACAACCAGCATCAGCCATGGCCCGCGCCGCGACCGCCGTTTAGAGCGCGTCACGGCGACTGGCGCCCAGGAGGTCACCCCAACCCGAGCTCGCGGCGGCTCGGCATGCCAAACCGACAGGTTGTCGAAATACAAAAATTGGGGCGGCAGGCGACGCTCGGATTCATGCGCGATCATGGCTAATATCCTCGGGCGAACGGCACGGGGCGCGGAGCACGGGCGCGGAAAGAAAAGGTCCACCAAGGCACCTTCCTCTGCCGCGCCCGCGCCGCGCCCCATTTTGTTGAGAGCCTATCCGAAAAAGGGGTCAGGCACCGTTGCCGGAACGGCCCGAAGGGTGCTTCGCACAACGGTGCCTGACCCCTTTTTCGGATAGGCTCTTGGCTCAATTCTCCTCGTACTGGGCGATGCGGTTGACCGATTCCTCGGCCTCCTCCCCGGTGTCGTCGGCAAAGCGATACTGCATGAGGAAAGCGTCCTCGCCGCTGTCCTCGTAGAAGCTGCGCAGGACCGCGCACGGCCTTGAAGTCCTGCTTGCGGAAGAACAGCTGAGCGCCAAGGTTGGTCTCGCGCACCTCCAGCGTGATGCGTGTCCGGCGATGGCTCGACAGCTTGCTGATCAGCTTCGCACCATCTGGGCACCGACGCCGAGCCGGCGATAGCCCGGATGCACGGCGAAGTTGAGGATGTGCAACTTGGCCTTGTGCAGCTCATAGATCATGAAGCCGACCACCTTTTCCCCCTGCTCGGCCACCATGCCGATGCAATTGCGCTGCCGCAGGCAGCGCAGGAAGTCTTCCTCGGTCCAGGCAAACTCGAAGCTCTGCTGCTCGGTCTGCAGGACCTCGGGCATGTCGCGGCGAATCATCCAGCGGATGTGGACGCGCACCTGCTCCTTCTCCGTTCGTCCCGTGTTCATTCCGACACCTCCCCTTGCCGCAGCGAAGCCGCGCAGCGTCCGCCGGTATCCGTACCGGCGGGGCCCCCTCGGTGGTGGGACCACGCCTCCGCGGTTCCTGTGGTTCACGTTCCGGTCAAGACCGACAAACTCTGAGATGAATCAAGCGGGGTGTTTCGTGGGACACACCAGGCCCCGTGGCTTGTCGCAGTCACGGACGCACACACCACCGCCGGATATTAGCAATGCCCCCTTTGGCACTCAATGCCAACTGCGTGCGAAAGGGCACAGGCTGGAAGCCTGTGCTACTTTGTAGCACAGGCTTCCAGCCTGTGCCGCCGCGCATAACGGTGCCAATCCTCATTTTCTGGCGCTTCTGACAATCTTGTAATGCAGGGTGAAGCTGAAAAGTGGGGGAATCCTTTCCCCATTGTGGCACCATTCCTGGTGATCCAAACAAAGGGGGATTCCATTCCCCTGGGTGCAGCCGTCTTGGCTGCGCGTTCCAATGATCGCGACAGCTGGCATCGGGTTGGTAAGAGCATAGTGACCGCACTTCCATTTGGCAAAACAATCTTTGCAAAAAGTTTATAATTAACGGTTGTTGATTTGTTGTTATGTCCACAACTTATTACCTAGCTTGCACTAATGTTCAAGGACCCGTCGAAGGCGCTTTGCCTTAAAGACCGCCTCCAAGCCGCAAAATCGAATACAACTGGGCCTCTGCCACCCCAGCCGCGTGAGCGCTGACCCTGTTCATTTGTGCCCCTGTGCCGACCACCTTCGCCCGAAACGCCATCTGGCATGCTTGTCCCGAGGGGAGCGTGCCGACGTTCCAACGGACGGTTCGCGTCGCGGCGTCGAACTGGGCCGCCGCGTCGCTGCCGGCGAATTGCAATCCTTCCGGCAAAATGTCGGTCACCTGCAGGTCGCGAACGCCGTTGGCGCCGCGGTTGACCACCACAAGCTTGAATTCATATTCCCCACCCACCGGCGGCGATAACGGTCCGGTCTGGCGAATCACCAGCGTCGGCTGGTCCGTGGCCGACACGGTCACCTTGGCGCTGCTTACGGTGTTTTTGCCGCTTAACAAGGTGGCCTCGGCGGCCAATAGACCCGGCTGCAAGGTGACAGCGTCGAGGGTTATCTCCTTGGTCTGGCCTATGTCCAGATCGCCGAGAGAGGCCTCGATAGCATCTCCGTAAAGATGCTGCAAGCCCGGCGCCATTTGCACGCGCACCTTGGTGTCGGTCAGCGGCGCCCCGGTCGTGTTGGCGACACGCATCGTGAGCACCACGGGATGGCCGACGGGCAGACTTCCAGGTCCCGTCATCGTCAGCAATTGTGGAGCGCCCGATGGTGCGACAGACGGCGCAGCGGTGACCGTGGTCCCAGCGGTCACCGAGACGCTTAAGGTTGCAGAGGCCAGCCAATCACCGTCCCTGCCGGGTTCCGCTTCGACCCGGAAACGCCGTTCCGCGCCCGGTGCAAGGTTTTCAATGATCCAGACCAGGCGTTCGCCCTGGGCCAGCGGAAGCGGTTGAGCGCTGATGAACCTGGTGCCCGACGGCAATTCCTCTTCGAGTCTCGCCTGTGCCACAGCGCTGACTCCCGTGTTGCGGACGATAATTTCATAGCTCAGCGGCTGGCCGGCTCTGGCATTTTGAGGGACGGTTCGCGCTAGCTGCATGGAAGGCGTGCTGGCGCCCCCTCCAGAAACCGGATCGGCCGCGGGAATCGGCGCCGGTCGCAATAAAGGCATTTCCCTGGGAGGCTGGACATCCACTTCGAGGAGCTTGAAAGCCGGCGGTTTGGTCCGTTCCACGGGAGTTGGCGGCGGCGTTGTATCCTGTTGGCCGGCGACCGGAATTAGCGGCAACGGATTGGCGTCACTGGCACCAGGCCAGACGGGGTTGAGCGTTGGAGGCTGAATGGGTGGCATGGGCATTGCGGGCGCAGGCGGCGGCGGCACCTGTGTATTCAGGAACCCTGCCAGCACCATGCTCAGAATGACCGTGTTCACACCTGTACCCTCGTCACTTGCGCTTCACACCACGTTCGCGGGATACTTGATCGCGTTTTTTATCATCTTCGCGGCGATGGCATCGCTGAGATCCAAACCCAGCGCGTTCGTCAGATTCATCAAATGGACTGCCACGTCGGCCACTTCCTCGGCGACAGCCGCCAGTTTCACGGGATCACGCACCACATCCCGCGACGGTCCGCAATCGAGCCACAAAAAATGCTCCATGATCTCCGCGGCCTCACAGGCCAAACCCATGGCCAGGTTCTTGGGGCTGTGAAACGGCTCCCAATGACGCTCGTTGTTGAATTGCCGCACGGCATCCCGCAGCATGGCAATTGTTGTCGTTGCATCGGCCATTGCGCATAACATCCATTTCGCCGCGATGAGCACAGCCCACGCGGCTTTCCCAACCCCCGCCAACGTTTTTCCAGTGAGACGCCGGACTATAGCGTCCCGGTTCGGCCTGTCAAGGCTGGACTGGATTTCGCGTCCTCGCTAACGCTTCGGGTCAGTATGCTGTTTTCCCTTGGGCCGTGATGTGATAGCATGTCCGCTCAGGAGATTGCAACCATGGCCAGCAACAAAAGCAAAGAAGAAGCAGACGGCATCAAGGTGATTTGCCGCAACAAGCGGGCTTCCACGAGTACGCCATCTCCGATACGCTGGAGTGCGGCATCGTGCTGAAGGGCACCGAAGTCAAAAGCCTCCGCGAGGGGGTGGCCAACCTGGAGGACGCCTACGCCAAGATCGAAGCGGATGAACTGTGGCTCATCGGCAGCGACATTCCTGAATACACGATGGGCAACAAGCTCAACCACAAGCCCAAACGGCAGCGGAAACTGCTGGTGCACAAACGCGAGTTCGCCAAGTTCGCGGGCAAGGCTGCTCAGACAGGGCTTTACGTTGGTGCCGTTGCGGATGTATTTCAAAAACGGCCGGGCCAAGGTCGAGCTGGGCGTCGCCCGCGGCAAGCAGCAGCACGACAAACGGCAGGACCAGAAGACAGCCGAGGCCCAACGCGATATTCGCCGGGCCATGGCGGAGCGGCGGCGGAAATGAAACTCATGGTGAAAGGATTTGCCATGTCTCCCCAAGCCCGATTTGCCAATCTGATCTTTTCCCGCAAGGCGGCCGCCCTGGCAGGTGGATTCACGGCACTTATCTTCCTCGGCTGCATGTGCTTCAACATCGGCAGCCAATTCACCATCCCTGAAACTTTCGAGCAAGAAGGCCAGGTGACGGTGCCTGCCAACTGTGAGATGGATGTTTTTTACCCGATTCCTTACGCCACGCCGCCGAACTTGACGTTTGAGAATGGGCACAACGACTGCTTCCTCGTGGAGCAAAAAAACAACCACTTCCGCATTTTCAACAAAAACGTCACCAAGGCACGCACCATCGATTGGAAGGCCAACGGCCAGCGCGTGCCACCGCCAGTCGAGGAACATGCGAATATGCCCGCTCTGCCTCCATCGGGTGGCGATAGCGGCCCGGCAGGCGCAAAAATCGGCCAACCGAAATCAAACAATTAGCACAATGGCGAAAGGAGTCGCACGATGTTCCTCAATTTCCGCTTCGCCCCGCCCGCAGCGCACAGGACCATTGGCCTGGCTGTGCTGCTGGGCCTTGGCTGCTTGTGTCTCAGCATCGGCTGCCTCGGCAGCGGCGGGTCAACGACCCAAAACGGGACACTTTCTCATGAAGGCACCGTGAATATCCCTCCCGACACCACTGTCGAGATTGTCTACCCTGCCCCATTCGCCACGCCGCCGACGCTCACGATCTACGCCTGGCATAGCGATTGGGAGGTCAAGGAACAAAATGAGAAATCATTCCGCATTCGCAACAAGAGCCAAAGCAAGCCGCGGTCGGTGGAGTGGAAAGCACGCGGCGTGCGTGTCGTGCCGCCGCCGCCGACAACGCAATACAAGATGATTCGCAGCATGCCTGACCCGGCCGTGGCGCCGCTGAAACAAGAGCCGCTGCCGACAAACACAGCCCCGCCGCAAACGGCGCAGCCTGTGCAGCTCGGCCCACCCAAGCAACAGTAGGTCAGGCTTTCAGCCTGACTTCTTTCGCATGGCCGGGCTGGAAGCCCGGCCTACAAAGGAAAAACCATGCACGTGTTGGGCCTGGTCAAAAGCCTGGATCACGTTTGCTGCCGCTATCGGCTGGCCGCTTTTCGGTCCATTCTGGACCAGGCCGGCCACGAGCTGGAGCTGCGTGCGTGGCCAAGGACCTGGTTCGGCCGGCTCTTTGTCCAACGCCACCTCCGTCGCGCGGACGTGGTCATCGTGCAGCGCCGCCTGCTGGCGCCCTGGGAATTGCTGTTGGTGCGCCGGTCCGCTCGGCGACTGATTTTCGACCTCGACGACGCCATTTTCCTGCGCGACTCCTATGCCGAGGCTGGCCTGGTCAGCACGGCCAGGTCGCATGGCTTCACACGCATGGTCCGTGCCGCCGACCTTGTTGTCGCTGGCAATGATTTCCTGAGAGAACATGCCGCGGCCGAGGTGGGCTCGAGCAGAGTCCGCGTCGTGCCAACCTGCATTGACCCGGACCGCTATCCCCTGGCAAATCATCAGCGCGCGGGCGGCGCGGTTCGCCTGGTGTGGATCGGGTCCTCGAGCACCCTCCAGGGCTTGGAGCGCACTGTGCCGCTCTGGGAAGAGATCGGCCGGCGTTGCCCCGGCGTATCGCTCACGCTCATTTGTGACAAAGGGCTGTCGCTGAAGAACATGCCGGTCCACCTGTGCCCCTGGTCGGAGGCCACCGAGGCGGCCGAGCTGGCACGTGCTGATATTGGCATCAGCTGGCTGCCGGCGGATCGCTGGAGTGAGGGGAAGTGTGGACTCAAGGTGCTGCAATACATGGCGGCCGGACTGCCGGTGGTCGCCAATCCCGTGGGAGTGCAATCCAGCATGGTGGTGCACGGCAAAACTGGTTTTCTGGTCGAAAGCGATGAGGAATGGTGCGCGGCGGTGATGCGTCTGGCCGAGAATCCTGGACTGCGCAGGCGGATGGGCCTGGCCGGCCGCCAGGTCGTCGAGCGGCAATACAGCGTGGAAGCCGGAGCCGCATCTTGGAAGGCAGTGCTGGAGCAGCTTGCCGAAGTGCCGTTAACGGCGGAGGCGCTGCGCTTGAACAGCTCGGCGGCGGAAGGCTGGAGCGCGGTGCGGGCCGGCGAGGTTCGTTGGTCGATCGCGCCAGGTCTGCGCGACCACTTGCTCGGGACGGCCGGGTCTGCGCCTGGAAGAATGGCTGCGCAACGGCCGCGCCACCATCGTAAAGCATGGACCGCACCGTGTGGTTTACCGTGCCGCCTTGCCGGATGGGCAAGTTATTTACGTCAAACACAATCTAATTCCCAACCTGCGTGCGTGGCTACGGCAGATGGTGCGGCCCAGCAAGGCACGTATCGAATTGGATCGGGCCGAAACTGTTGCGGCGCGCGGCGTGCCTACCATAGAACCTTTGGCCCTAGGGGAGCGCGAGGTTTTCCTGGGAGCCTGCGAGAGCTACCTGGTCACGCGCAGGACTCGACGACACACAAACGCTCAACACCTTTCTGGCCGCCACGCTGGTGTCGATGCCAGCCCCACGGCAGGCTGTCGTTCGGCATAGATTGGCGAAAGCGCTGGGCCAGTTCGTGGCCAGGCTCCATGATGCAGGCATTCGCCACGACGATCTGCACGCGGCCAACATTCTGGTGGAGCTGACGGCCGACGACCAGCCCCGGTTGTTCCTCATCGACTTGCATGCCGTGCGCCTGAGCCCCAGTCTGGATTGGGCCGGCAGCCGCGCCAACCTCGTGCTGCTGGCACGGTGGTTTGTGCCTCGTGCCAGCCGGGCCGATCGCCTGCGTTTTTGGCGAGCCTATTTCGAGGCCCGCGGCCTGGGCGTCTGGCCGCGCGGCAGCCGTGGCCACCGCGAGCATTTCGTCATGGCGCGGGAAGTGGAATCTCTGACCCGTGAATCCTTGCTGACCTTCTGGAAGAATCGCGATCCGCGCTGCTTCGGCAGCAATCGCCATTTTCGGCGTGTGCGACGCCAGGGCATTGTCGGCCATGCGGTCGCCGATTGCGACGGCGAATTCCTGGCGGAATTGCTCACCGATCCCGACGCGCCATTTCAGCAAGAAGGCATCCGCTGGCTCAAGGATTCGAGCAGTTCCTCCGTGGTCGAGGTGGAATGGCGGATAAACGGCGTGACTCGCCCTTTGATTTACAAGCGATTTCGGGTCGGCAGTTGGGGCGATCCTCTGGCCGGTGTGGTGCGGCGCTCGCCGGCGTTGCGGTCCTGGCTATCGGGCCACGGTTTCCGCGAACGCTGCTTGCCCACGCCTCGGCCGTTGGTCGTGTTGCATCGGATGCGCCGGCATGCCGCAAGAAGGCTATTTGCTGACGGAGAAGGTCGAGAACTCCCTCGACGTGCATCATTTCATGGCCCATTTGGCGACGCTGCCTTGCGACCAGGCCCGCCGGCAGTTACGGGCGGCCATCGACGAAGTGGCAGGAGCAGTTCGCAAGCTGCATCATTGCCGGCTGTCGCAGCGTGATCTGAAAGCCAGCAACCTGCTCATCGATACTGCCTGGCCGCGTCCGGCTTCCCCATTTTTGCCTGTCGACTCCATTGGGCAAGGTGTGTCCATTGCGGCTCTTTTGCCCTTGCCGGCGTCGCGGGTGCAGTTCATCGACCTTGCCGGGGTTCGCTTGCATGGCCGTCTGCCGCGCGGCCGGCGCGTGCAAAACCTGGCTCGGCTGCACGCCAGCTTTCACCAAAGCCTTGCCTTCACGCGGACCGATAAGCTCCGGTTCCTGCGCGCCTACCTGATGTGGAACGTGGTGGGCAAGGGGGCCTGGAAGACCTGGTGGAAAGAGATTGGCCGCGGCACCGCTCGCAAGGTGGCACGCAACGCCGCGCGCGGCCGTGCTTTGTGGTAACGAATTCGATTGCTTTTCCCTGGCCTAACGGGTAGAGTTCTCGCCCCGGCTCGTTTCCGGGCAGAGGATCAAGAGGACAATGCACAGCCGCCAGCACCGATGTGCCTGCTTGCGCCTGCTCGGCCCGACCGCCATGGTCTGTTGCCTGGTCCTGGTCGCGGGCTGCAATTTGCTCGATCTGCTGCCCGATCATTCAGGCAAGACCGAACTGGCGAAATCCGATGCCGGCAAAACCGCGTCGCCGCTCGACCCCGCCAGTCTGCCCAATAGATACCAGTACCGCCTTTCGCAGTACCTGTTCCTATCAGACTTCGAGGTCAAGCACGACCTGCCGCTGTTCAAGGAACTGGCCGAGATGCGCGAGCAGATCCACAAGACACTGCTGCTGCCGCCGTCCACCAAGCTTGTGCAGGTTTACCTGTTCGAGGACAGCGACCGCTACGAGAAGTTCATGCAAGCGACCCATCCGGAGCTGCCCAAGCGGCGCAGCGTTTTTCATTGCTCAGCCGCGACCCATGGGCGAGGAGTTGCTAGTCTTCACCTATTGGGGCAATGGCGACCGCATCCAGCAGGACCTCCGCCACGAATTGACGCATGCTCTGCTCAATAGCGCGCTCCGCTCCGTGCCGTTGTGGCTCGACGAAGGTCTGGCTGAGTATTTCGAGATTCCGCCCAGCAAAGGCGGCTTCAGTCCGGAGCACATCAAACAACTTCGGCACGGCCCCAACGGCCCCTTGCACGCGGACCTCAACCGTTTGGAGCAGCTCAAGGACGTCAACGAGATGACGCCTGCCGAATACCGCGAGGCCTGGGCCTGGGTCCATTTCATGCTTCACGGCAACGACGAATCGCGCAAGGTCCTGGTCAGCTACTTGAAGGAGCTGCGCACCGAACAAGACGCCCGGCCTGCTGCGCACGCGCCTGACGACATTGTACCCCTCGCCGGAAATCGCTCTGGACCGGCATTTGCTGATGTTGGAGCAAACGCGGCCGATGGTGGCAGGCGCTAAGTAGGTCCCGCTTGTCGAGCGGGACCTGAACATTCCGTCGCTGAGGTCCCGCTCGGCAAGCGGGACCTACTGCCAAATCGCAACGCGACCTTTAGATTTCGCAATTTCGGCTACAATGCCGGTATGAACATCCTCGTCACGGCCGGCAACACGCAAGTGCCCATCGACCAGGTGCGCTGCATCACCAACGTCTTCACCGGGCGCACCGGCGCCAGCATCGCCGCCGCGGCACACGTCCGTGGGCATCAAGTGACGCTTTTGACATCCCATCCCGAGACCCTTGCGGATTTCCAGCCGCGCCAGTCTGAAGCGGACCGGCGCTGGCGGCCGCTGCATTTTCGGACATTTGACGATTTGGAAAAGCTGATGGCGGAGGAAATCCAGCGCGGCGGATTTGGCGCCGTGGTTCACTGCGCCGCCGGTCAGCGATTTCCACGCGGCCGGCATCTTCGCGCCGGCGGCCGGCACACGTTTTATGCCGGACAGCGGCACCTGGTCCGGAGAGCCGCCGACTCTGGTCGACCGCGCCGCCGCCAAGGTCAAGAGCGACGAGCCTGAGTTGTGGCTCCGCCTGGTGCGGGCGCCGAAGCTCGTCGACAAGATTCGGACAACGTGGGCTTTTCGCGGCATATTGGTGAAATTCAAGTTGGAAGCCGGCGTCACCGAGGAGCGGCTGCTGGAGATTGCCGAGCGTTCACGCCGCCAATCCAACGCCGATTTGATGGTGGCCAACACGCTCGAAGGCTCCCACCAATGGGCTTATTTCGGGCCGGCCGACGGCGTTTATCAGCGCATCGGCCGAAGCGAATTGGCGGAATGGCTCCTAATCGCCATCGAACATTTGCATGCGGAGGCGACGCATGGCTAATGTATTGCTGGGCGTGACCGGCTCCGTCGCGGCTCTATTAACGCCGCAGTTATACGATGCGCTAAAGCAGGCCGGCCATCGCGTCAAGGTGGTTGCGACGCGGTCGGCTCTTTATTTCTTCGATCCCGCAGTGCTCGATGGTGCCGGCGGCCAGCGTAACCGCGAGGTAGTGATTCTTGATGAAGACGAATGGCCTGGCCAGGACGACGGCCGGCGCTGGCAGCGCGGCGAGCCCGTGCTGCACATCGAGCTGCGCCGCTGGGCCGATGTGTTGGCCATCGCTCCGCTCGACGCCAACACGCTGGCGAAGCTCGCCTTGGGGATATCCGACAATTGCCTGACATGTGTCTGGCGGGCTTGGGAGCGAACTCGTCCCGTGATATTGGCGCCCGCGATGAACACGTTGATGTGGGAACATCCGGCGACGGCACGCCATCTTCGTCAGGTGGCGGCCGACCTCGGCAAGGAGCCGCCGGCTGTCGGTTTGGAAAAAATGGTGGATTGGATCAATTCGCATGTGCCGACGTTGCGTGTGGTGCCGCCGGTGAGCAAGCGGCTGGCGTGTGATGACGTGGGACTTGGGGCGATGGGGAGCGTGGAGGATATTGTTACCGCAATCGGGACCTTAATCGGGTAGAATGAAGGATTAGCAAGCTGACCGCAAGAATCAGCGGCGGTGTCGTGACTGTCAGGGCCGATTTGTCATTCGCGGCCAATCACACAGCAGAGGGAGCAACTAATGCAAATTGACCGTATCACCCACAATCCTACCGTCATGGGCGGAAAGCCTTGCATCCGCGGTCTGCGAGTTACCGTCGGCACCATCATGGGCCTGCTCGCCAGCGGCAAGTCGCGTGAACGGATTCTGCAAGCATACCCTTACTTGGAGCCCGAGGACATAGATGCGGTGTTGGCCTACGCCGCTTGGCGGCTCGAAGAGCGGGATGAACCGTTGGTTGTCGCATGAGCGTGCAGTTGGTGATTGACATGAATCTGTCGCCTGAGTGGGTTAAGGAACTCGCTGGGCACGGGTGGTCTGCGGTCCACTGGTCCATGGTTGGTGACCCACGCGCCGACGACGCGACAATCATGGCCTGGGCATTGGCCAATGGCTACGTCGTCTTTACCCACGACCTGGATTTCGGCACGATGCTGGCCCTGACCCACGCGACCGGACCGAGCGTTCTGCAAATGCGTGGCCAAAATGTACTGCCCGAAGACATCGGGCCAGCGGTAATTGCCGCATTGCGCCAATACGACACTACCTTGGCGGCAGGAGCGTTGGTCGTGGTTGAAGTGAAGAAATCTCGCGTCCGAGTGCTGCCGTTTTAGGAAACGCAGCACGGCACGGAGGATCGAAAGATGGTCAGTCCGTTTCCGGGCATGGACCCGTATCTCGAATACTATTGGGGGGACGTGCACCACAACCTCATCACCTTTATCCAGGGTGCGCTCAATTCTCAGTTACCCGAACGATTGATCGCACGCGTCGAGGAGCGTGTCTTGCTGGAATCGGAGGAAGGATTTATCGAAATCATCGACGTCGGCTCCGGGCATCGGGTGGTAACGGTCATTGAAGTCCTGAGCGCCACAAACAAGATACCCGGCGAAGGTCAGGAATTGTATCTGCGGAAGCAGCGCGAGTTGCTGCGAACCGATGTCAACCTCGTGGAAATCGATCTGCTGCGTGGCGGCGAGCGAGTGCTGGTGATTCCGCCCCGGCAACTCCGGCTGGAACACCAGACGCCTTACCACATCTGCGTTCGTCGCGGTTCGAAGCCGCAGGATTTGGAAGTTTACCCCATCAAACTCCAGGAAGCGCCTTCCTCGTTTTCGCATCCCGCTACGGCCAACGGATGCCGATGTCGCCCTCGACGTGCAACTGCTGATCGACCAGTGTTACCACAATGGACGGTATGGCGGCACCATCAACTACAAGATGCCGCCAGAACCCCCGCTCACGGGCGACGACGCCATGTGGGCTGAAGAATTGCTGCGGACAGGCAAGAGCTGATTCATGACTTGAACGCAGAACCCCTTGAGACGCAATTGCTAACGGATGAAACGGCATGACAAAGAATACCTACGGATGGCGACAAATGCTTTCGGTTTCGTCTCACCGCGGGCGAGCAGACCTTTGCAAGGGATTGCTATCCACGCCGACGTGGCCAAGTTGAGAGCCGCAGATTTGGCAAAAATTGTTTGCCAGCGACGCGATGGCGGCGGTAATGTGCATCAGGGCAAGGCCGCGCATCGAGGGAGGGTTAGCCATGTTCGATCGCATCACGTTCGATCCAAAAATCCTCGGCGGCCGGGCCGCAATTCGCGGTATACGGATTCCGGTGTCGGTCATCGTCGGCCAGATCGCACATGGCGCGACCTGGGACGAAGTGTTACGCGATTATCCCGACATCGAGGCCGAGGATATTCAGCAGGCGCTTGCCTATGCGGCGTGGCTTGCCCAGGAAGAAGTTGTGCCGGCGTAGGGAGTTTGTTTTATGCGATTTGTTGCCGACGTGGCGTTCGAATAGATTTCTCAACATTAGCCGAAAGAGTATCGGACCATGGGGCTTTTCTACTCGAACCTGACCGTCTTCCAGCCATCGCGGGAGGCTCTGGTCAAGAGCCTCAAAGCGTTGAATCGGACAGCGTTCTTGAGTCCTACGATTCAAGGTCACACGGTTGTGTTTGACAAGGCCATCGAAGGGCAAAACGCGGAAGTCATCGAAGACTTTGGCACGTCTCTGACTGGCCGATTGACCTGCGCTGCACTTGCTTCGATGCTTCATGATGACGATGTACTGTATTTCTGGTTATTTCAAAATGGCGAAGTTTGCGACCGATACGATTCTCTTCCCCAGTACTTTGACCCGAATGCCGAGCCTGGGCCGCCAGAGGGGGGCGACAGCGAACTGCTGTGTTTGGCGTTCGGCCGACCTGATCGAAAAGAGCGCGTGGAGACTCTTTTGCGCGCAACTGTCTCGCGGGCGAATTGCCAAAGGGGTGGGGAGAGTTTGAGCGGCATCAGGCACTTGCCGCCGAACTTGGACTGCCGCCGTTCGTTGCCGGCATTTGTTATTCCTCAATCGCATGTGACTATATCCCAAAGGACTTCATTCCGAAAGAATTTGAGGGCATTACATTCGATGCAGTTTAATGTGTGGAAGGACCAGCCGCCAAATCAGTCAGCGGTAGGGTGGCAAATTCAGAACGGCCGTGATTGCCGTCAGGATTGGACCCACTCCTCACGACTGTCCGCGGCGTGCCCTACCCAGCCGCTTCGGAGGCGACAGTCGCATGAACGTGCTTGACTTTGATGGCGAATGCCAGGTGGAGCGCGACGACGAGTTACTCTCTCGCCTTCGATCAGTGCGCCGAGGGATTGACGGGGCATTTGTCCTCGATCACGGTGGGGATGAGTCGCTGTGGGTCCACATCCACGGAAATGTTGCGTTCCTGTGGTTCTGCCCAGCCAGTGATGGCAAGCACTCAGGATTTGTCCCTGACGGTATGTGGTCTGGCGAGCATCGCGATGTCCGTTTCTTGCAGGTTCACGGAGGTGACGCGGATTCAATCATTGTGAAGTGGTGGCAATTACTACCTCTCGATGGCGCATATCGTGCAGCGGTCGAGTACCTGCATTCGCCATTACTGCCTGCGTCAGCATCGTGGTTCGAACTTTAGCCGTAGCCCCGCCAATTCAATTGGCCGTCTTGCACTCTCCAGCCCGCTGACGTAGCATGGGAACATGCCGACTGTACTTCGGGTGGGGCCATACCGCTTCTTCTTTTACGCTGGCGATGGCCAGGAGCCACCGCACATCCATGTCGAACGCGACGACTGCGAGGTGAAATTCTGGCTCGATCCCGTTCGCCTTGAACGTAGCCTGCGGCTTCCGAAGGAACGACCTGAACCGAGTCCGCGATTTGGTCGAGGAACACCAGGACCTGTTATTGGAGAGTTGGAATGAATTCTTCCGCGGTTGATGCCCGCGAGGCCATTGCCACCGACGTCCATTTGAGCGAACACACCTTGTCGGTCGAGTTGGCCGATGGCCGCACGATCGCCGCACCGGTGGCCTGGTATCCGCGGCTGGAGCACGCAACCGCCGAAGAGCGGGGCTCCTGGCGGCTCATCGGCGCTGGGCGGGGCATCCACTGGCCGGCCATCGACGAGGACATCAGCGTCGCCAACCTGTTGGCTGGTCAGCCATCGGCCGAGAGTCAAAGTTCGTTCAAAAAGTGGTTAGCGAGCCGGGCCAAACCAAAGCGTGGCCGAAAACGATCTGAGGCCAAACTTGGAACTTCAGAAGACCGGTCCCGCCAATGAAGTTTCTTCGCAATTCAGCGCTTTTTGCCGCGTGAAACGACACCGCAATGCCATGGCGTGGGCTCAACGTTGCAATTACCGACCATCGGCTTCATAATAACCCAAGATCGCGACGATTCCGTTTTGGAGAACGCCGATGAACACGGATTTTCGCTCTACCCCGTGGATTGACCCTAGCTTTATCGAGAATCAGCGGAAATTTCCCGTGGATGAATTATTGTCGCTATCAAGGCCAGCACATCGCCTGGAGTTGGGACGGCTCGCAAATCCTTGCGGCTGACGCAGATCAAAGAGCGCTTGATCAAAAACTACGCGATGCGGGTATCGATCCGCTGAAGGTGATCTACGATTACGTCGAAGACGGCAACGTGAGCTACCTTGGATGAGCTTGATCTTTCCGTATACGACCTTTCCGACACCCCATCCCGTCTGGCCACTGCACGGCCGGCAAGACCGGCCTCGTCCCGTCATCTTCGTGTCGGTGATTGGCCCGACAGGAATTGCCGTGGCGCAGGGGTTTGCTCGACACCGGCGCCGACGACACGGTTTTTCCCGACCTGGTCGCCGCGGGCATCGGCATCGACCTTTCCAAGCGCCGACGGGAGGAGCTTCTGGTGTCGGCTCCAAATCGCCAGTTGTCTTGCGTTATGCGGAAGTCGTTTTACGGATTACCGACGGTCGCGAACACCGGGAGTGGACAGCCCGCGTCGGCTTTACGTCCACACCCTTGCAGCGACCGTTGTTGGGTTACGCCGGCTTTTTGCAGTTTTTCACCACCACCTTCCACGGCGACCGCGAACTAGTCGAACTCACGGCAAACCCTGCCTATCCAGGAAAATGAATCATGTTCAGGAATCGCATCAAGCGGTCGGTCGAAAAGCCATCGAGCCGGCCGTTGATGATCGAGGAAACCTTGGACTGGTCGAGGCCAAGGATTTTGGCGGCCTGCACTTGCGTCAGCTTGCGGGCTTGAACGGTGGCCCGATGTGCAGGGCCAGGTTCGCCTTCGCCAACAGGTCTTCGGCGTCAGGAAGGCCCAAATCGGCAAAGACGTTGCCGCTGCTTGGCGTGACGGTGATTTCTTTGTCGGCCCTCATTATTTTTCACTCCTTTTCCACCCTTCAAACAACTCTGTTGCCGCCTTCAGCCGTTGTTTGATGCCGCCTAATTTACATCCAAATCGAAGTCCCAATTGGCATTCTCCAAATCGGCAAGCCGACTCGGAGTGGTCGGCCTGAAACGATCCGAATGGCTTTTGCCATCAAATGTGAGCGTCTCAAGCTCGTCCCAAATCCAGTCAATCGTAGCCAGATCGACGGGGCCTTGCAGTTTTCGGTGCAGTTCAGCCTCGAATCGGTCTAATTCAAATTGCGGCGTTCGATTGGGCCTATCGGTTAATACTTCGATCCACAGGCAATTCGCCAATGCATTAAGTGTCCATGATACCTCTCCTGCCCATTGGCGGCGGCTCACATTGGGCGGGCGCTTTCTTGGTCAACGAAAGAACGTCGGCCTTTACTCGATCAAATAAACGTCTGTTCCTTTGGCGGGGAGGTCCAAACTCCACAAACCAATAAACACCACCAGCTGCGACCACGAGCAGCACAATTGCGCACAGTTTTTTCATGGTTGCCGACCCCCATCCACCAGGAAGCAGGGAGTGCTGAAATGCAATCAGCTCCCACGCATTGTTCACGCAACTTCCATTCTATCCTACAGCAGGGTGGCCCGCATTCGTTAAGGGAACAACCCCTCGTCCATTAACGCTTCAAGCAATTCCAAGCGGAAGGAATCGCTGATGTTCAGAACGGCGACGGTAACGTGGCCGGTTGGGGTGCGGCCGAGCGTGTTGCAACGTTGAGAACCCAATAAAAGCGCGTTTGGGAATTGTTGCCTCCCCTATTTTGCCAACCTCCACATCCGCACCACCCCATCCTTACCCGCCGTGACGAACTGCCGGCCGTCCGGCATCATGGCCAGACCGAAAAAGCCCTGATTTATTTGCTCCGTCTCAAAGAGTAATTTGCCGGATGCCACCTCCCAGACGCGTATGGTCGGCAGTTTCAAGCTGCCGACGGAAACGATGCGGCTGCCGTCGGGTGTGAAGGCCGCGGCTTCGATTTGTTGGGGGCGGTCCTTGAACTGCTTCAGCTCCTTGCCGGTGACAGGATCCCACAATCGCATCGTGCCGTCGAAGCTGGCGGATAGGAGCGTTTTGCCGTCAGGCGAAAAGGCAACAGCGGAAACCTGCTTCAAATGGCCCGGCAGGGCCAGGATTTGCTTGCCCTTCTCCAGATCCCAAAGCCGCACCGTGCCTTTATCGTCCATCACGGAAAAGTGGCCGGCGGCCAGGGTCTTGCCGTCTTTCGACAGCGCAAAAGTACGCGAATTGTCGGGCACGTCGTCAAAGGCGCGGATCTGCGCGCCAGTCTGCAAATCCCAAACGTGAATTGATCTGTCAAAGCCTCCTGTGACGGCTTGCTTGCCGCCCGGCAGCAGCAGGGCGGCATAGACCGAATTGGTGTGGCCGGCAAACCGCTGCAGCAGCTTGCCGGTCTGGAGATTGAAAAGGCCGACCGTGTTGTCCGTGCCGCCGGCCAGGACTTGCTTGCCGTCGGCGGAGACGGCCAGGGCGCGGTAGAACGGCTTTTTCAGTTCCCCAAACGATTGGATTTGCTTGCCGGTTTCAACATCCCAGGAACGCAGGAATTGCGAGCCGGCCGAAATGATTTGCTTGCCATCCGGCGTGACCACCACGCACGTGGCTTGCGCTTTGGTTTCCTTGGCATGCCCGTCGAAACGGCGAACTTCGACGAACGCGTTCGCCACGATTCTGTTCGCCAGCTGGCCGGCCCGCTGGCGGATTTCCGCGTCGGGACCATCGACGGCGGCCTTTTGGAGCAATTCCAGGGCCGCCTCGCCAATCGCCTCCAGAGCCTTGTCGGCGGCCTCGCGTTTGTCGAAGGCGTCGTCACCCAGTTGCTTGATGAGGTTGCGGATGGTTTCCGCGTCGACAGGGGCTTTTTTGTCTTGCATCGCCTTCGGCGCACCGTCGGCCTGGGGTGCCCTGGCCGCGGATTGATTGGTTAGCAAGCCCCCGGCGTCAAGTGCTCCCAACGCTACTAACAAGACTGTGGCCGCGCGCAATGGAAAGGTGATCTTGGTCATCTGGTTTTCGCCTTTTGATTCACGGACAAGACTGACACAGTCCCCCCATGTGGAAGGCCGCGCGATGCCCGACTCTAATGGTATGCGACAGGCGGGACGGGTATTTCGTGCTGGCGGATTTTACCGCCTCGTCAAAAGTATCCCCCAAGAAATACTCGCCGGATTCCGGCTCGATAGCAACGAACCGATCTATGTGCTTGGATTCCAGCTCAATCCGCAGTTGATTGGTGTAGATCTGCTTCGCTGGATCAATGACCGATTTTGTCTCGGGTGATACCATATCTGCTCTCTTTCCTTGCAGTGGGGACAGCCGTCATCATACACGTTGATACGGTGTTGGCCAACGCCCCTTCATCGCCGCTCGAGGAAGCGATTGACCTGGAAGATTAGCGGGGGTATCGTGACGGAATGGACTACACAAATTACATCACAATCGAGCCCGGCAAGCGCAGCGGTCAGCCGTGCATTCGCGGCATGCGGATCACCGTCCAGGACATTTTGGAGTACCTCGCTGGCGGCATGACCCTGGATGAGCTTTTGGCCGACTTCCCCGAGCTGACCGTTGAGGATATCAGAGCCTGTTTGTCGTTCGCGGCGGATCAGCTTAGGCGACCGGTAGCATGAGCCTCTTGTTCGACCAAAACCTGTCACGGCGGTTGGTGCGGTTGCTGGCGGCCGAGTAGCCAGGATCGGAACATGTAGATGAAGTGGGTCTTGGCGGTGCCGTAGCAGCTACATTGAACCCAATGCAGCTTCGGGTCCCACCGTCGCCATCGTTTTGTCGGCATCCGGCAAATACAGACACTCTTTTTCCCCCGCCAACCGCTCCACCTGGCTGAGGTTCTCCAGCGGCGTAGCGAACATCTCCTCGACAATGTCCCCAGGCAAGGTGCTGAGCAGGTACAAATTCGCCTGCTTCGCGGCCGATACCCATTGGAAAGCCGCGGGCATATCCGCGGGCTGGTGCTCCTCGAACAGCTTCAGGGCGTCGTCGGGCGTGTCAGCCTGGCGCAGCAATTGGGCGCCGGGCCCAAGTTCCGGGCAGCCGCCGCTGAGAACGATGATCTTTCCCTGCGGCGTCACGACCCGACTGGCACATGCCGCCGCCCCTGCCAGGTCGGCGAAGGTGTGCCGCGACGGCTCGCCGCCAACCTGGGCGATCACCACGTCGGCCAACTGATCTACCTGGACCTGCCTGCACGCGCTCAGCAGCCGTTGGCCTTCCGCGCTGGTGGCGGCCAGGCCACCCAGGACGTGCAGGATTTCATTTGCCGTTCCTTCAATGACCTGCACGAAAAACGGAGCGCCCAACAGCCAGGCGACCTCCGCGGCTTCTTGCTGAATCGGCCACGGCTTGTTGCCTGGGACGGCCATCGACAGCCTGGCCAACGCCGCGTTTTGCGTAGCGGTGTCGCTCAAGGCTGGATAAATCGCTCCCTCGGCGCCGCCGATGCCGAGCAGCGGGTCATAATAACGCCTGGACAGGACAATCAATTGATCGGCGTCCACGGCGGTGCGGTTGAGATAGACGCGCTTGCCATTCTTGGTGGCGGCAAGGTAGCTGAGACGCTTGCGGTTGTGCGGGTCGTGCGTTTCCACCTTGACATGCGCGAAAGCGGCAGGCAACCGCTCGACCAACGGCTGTTGGGAGGCAGCACCGGCGCGGACAAGTGTGATAGCATCAGGCGTGATCGAGGCCTCGACGAGGTATTCGAGCAGCGGCGTCAGCAAACGCGGCAAATCTGCGAGCTGGTTATCGACGACAATGGCGATGTGATCGTCGGGCGTCAAGGCGCGGCGAAGCGGGGGAAAACCGATCGGGTTTTCCAACGCATTGCGAACCGCCGCGGTGACGTCGGCAACGGCAGTGGCCGGCGGCGGCCGATGGACAGGCAGCAAATGTAACTTGGACAGATCCAGCATGATGCGCACTCTCCGTTCGACGGCACACGGAGTGTGCCTACTACTTTCGCACCTATTGTCCGCAGCCAAGCACGCCCCGGCAACCCCGCATTGTTTGCGAGAAGTTTCCCGCCTACAATTGAGTAGGCCGTCTACGGAGTAACCATGATCACCACACCCACGAAAGGCCGCCATTTACTGGGCGGCCATTGGCTTGACCGCACCGACAAATCGTTCGAGAGCCGCAGCCCGCGCGCCTTCAGGAAATCGTCGGCGTCTTCCCCGCCGCCGGGGCCGACCTGGCCGACCGAGGCCGTCGCCGCCGCCCGGACCGCCTATCCCGCCTGGCGGCGCACCAGCCGGATCCAGCCGGGCCGAGCTGTTCGACAACCTCGCCCAGCTCGTCAAGCGCGAGACCGACGCCCTGGCCCAGCTCATGGCCCGCGAGTGCGGCAAGGTCGTCACCGAGTGCCGGGCCGAGGTCGTCGAAGGCCTGCACATGATCCAGTACGTCTTCGGCACCGGCCGGATGCCGATGGGCGACGTGCTGGCCTCGGAGATCGCCGAGAAGGACGCCTTCATGCGCCGCAAGCCGTGGGGCGTCGTCGCGGTCATCACGCCGTGGAACTTCCCCTTCGCCGTGCCGCTGTGGATGCTCGGGCCCAGCCTGCTCGAAGGCAACACGGCCGTCTTCAAGCCGTCGGAGGACACGCCGGCCATCGGCCAGCGGCTGGTCGAGCTGTTCGAGGAAGCCGGCTTTCCGCCGGGCGTCATCAACCTGGTGCACGGCGAGGGCGAGGCCGGCGAGGCGCTGGTGCGCAATCCCGGCGTCAACGTCGTGCTGTTCACCGGCAGCTACGACGTCGGCCAGCGCATTCAGCAGATCTCGGCCGGCATTTCACGACCGCATCGTCGCCGCCGAGATGGGCAGCAAGAGCGCCGTCATCGTCTGCGAGGACGCCCGGCTCGACCTGGCCGTGACCGCGGCGCTCATCAGCGCCTTCAAGACCAGCGGCCAGCGCTGCGTCTCGGCCGGCCGGATCCTCGTCGCACGAAAAGCTCATCGACGGTCTTCGCCGAGAAGTTCGTGGCCACCGGCCAAACGGCTGCGCATCGGCGACCCGCTCGACGCCGGCAACTTCACCGGGCCCGGTGATCCACGCAGGCTGCGGTCGAGAAGGTCCAGCGCTACAACGACCTGGCCCGCAAGGAAGGAGCCGAGGTCCTGCTCGACGGCGGCCGGATGACCGACCGGCCGATCACGCGCAGGGCTGCTACCTGTCGCCGTTCATCTATCGCATGGAGCACCGGCCGGGCGTCCGCTGCATCCGCGAGGAAGTGTTCGGCCCGCACCTGGCCGCTGATTCCGTTCAAGGACGAACGAGACGCGGCCCGGCATCTACAACGACACCGACTACGGCCTGTCGATGGCGGTGATCACCGAGAGACTACCGCACGATGCGTTACTTCCGCGAGGAATGCGAGTACGGCATGGGCTACGTCAATTTGCCGTGCATCGGCGCCGAGGTGCATCTGCCGTTCGGCGGCGTCAAGAAGAGCGGCAACGGCCATCCGTCGGCGGCGGGGCTGGTCGAGGCGGTGACGCACAAGACGGCCTGGACGGTCAACCATGGCACCGGAAGATCAAGATGGCCCAGGGGTTGACGACGAATATCGAGGTAATGGCAAGCGACGGCGAGGTCCGCAAAGGAGTGCCCATGTGGCATTTCGATAACCGCACCGTCCCCCACCTCAAAACCGCCGCTTGCCCGGCCCAAAGGCCAGGCCCTGCTCGAGCGCGACGAGCAGTACATGTCGCCTTCCTACACGCGCATTTATCCCCTGGTCGTCGAGCGCGGCAGCGGCGCGGTGATCGAGGACGTCGACGGCAACCTCTTCCTCGATTTCACCGCCGGCATCGCCGTCACCGCGACGGGGCACTGCCATCCCGAGGTCGTCGCCGCCATCCAGGACCAGGCCGGCAAGCTGATCCACATGTCCGGCACCGATTTCTATTACCAGCCGCAAATCGACCTGGCCCAGCGGCTGGCCGAGGTGGCGCCCGGCGCCGTCGCCCAAGCGCGTCTTCTTCACCAACAGCGGCGCCGAGGCCCTGGAAGCCGGCCTGAAGCTGGCCCGCTGGCACACCGGCCGGTCGCGGGCCATCGCCTTCTTCGGCGCCTTTCACGGCCGCACCTATGGCGCCATGTCGCTGTCCGGCTCGAAGCTGGTGCATCGCCGCGGCTTCTCGCCGCTGGTGCCGGACATTCATCACGTGCCGTTTCCGCGCGGCTGCCAGGAGCTGCGTCGACGTCGCGGCCGGCTGCGCCTGCGTCAAGCAGATCGAGGAAACCGTCTTCAAGCGCATCGCGCCGCCGGACGAAGTGGCGGCCATTTTCGTCGAGCCGATCCAGGGCGAAGGCGGCTATCATGTGCCGCCGCCGGGTTTCCTGCCGGCCCTGCGCGACCTGTGCGACCGCCACGGCATCCTGCTGGTCGTCGACGAGGTGCAGATCGGGCATGGGCCGGACGGGCAAGATGTTCGCCGTCGAGCACTGGGACGTCGAGCCGGACATCATTTGCCTGGCCAAGGGGATCGCCAGCGGCATGCCGCTGGGAGCGATCATTGCCCGCGACGACGTCATGGATTGGCCGCCGGGCAGCCATGCCAGCACGTTCGGCGGCAACCCGGTCAGCTGCCGGGCCGCCCTGGCCACGCTCGATCTGCTGGAGCGCGAGTACATGGCCAACGCCACGCCCGCGGCGTAGCAGCTGCGGCAAGGCCTGGCCGCAGCTGCAGCCAGCGCTTTGCCGAGGTCGGCGACGTCCGCGGCCTGGGGCTGATGACGGCCATGGACATCGTCAAATCGCGCGACACCGGCGTAGGCGATCCGGCCCTGCGCGATGAGATCGTGCAGGCGGCGTTCCATCGAGGCCTGCTGCTGCTCGGTTGCGGCGAGTCGGCCGTGCGCTTCTGCCCGCCGCTGTGCATCACCGCGGAACAGGTCGAAAGTGCGCTGGGCATATTGGCCGCGATCTTGGCGGATCGTAGGCCGGCGCGGATCACTGCCTGAACAAATGTTCCGGCACGCGTTTCTTCCGGGACATTGGCGCCGGACAATTCCTCCCAAGTGGGAAAACCCGAACTATACTTGCATGCGCTGCATCAGAGAACGTGGCGGTACCTACCGGAGCATGACCAGAGATGACTCAACTAAAAGAGGGCCACAGCCCCCGTGTTCACGAGCAATCAAAAGCGGGCAGCTTCGGTGTTGAGGACAGCGGCTTGCCGATTGGCGAGGAGCTCAAGCTGCTGCGTGAAGAGAATGCCTCGTTGCAGGTGAAGATCGAGGAGCTGGAAAACATGGTGGTCCTGGCCAGTCAGGATGCGGATGAGCGCAATGCCAAATGCCAGCGCGAATATGAGAGATTGATCGAAGAAAAAACGGAAGTGATTCGGACGCTGCACCACAAAAACGGCGAATTGCGGCGCAGGTGGCCACCACCGCCGCCGGCCTGCCCGAGGGCGCCAGCAGCGGCGAGCTTGCCGACCGCCAGCAATTGCTGGAGCTGCACCGGCAATTGGAGGACCAACGCCGCCAAATCAAGGAAGACGAGGAATCGATGATGGGCCAATTGCGGCAGATGGAAATGGCCCTGGCCAAGGATCGAGCCGAGCTGGCGCGGCAGCGGTCCGACGTGCAGCGTCTGCACGCCGAATTGAAACGCGAGCTGGAAGTGGCATCCCGCGACGGCGGCCTGCGCGAGCGACTGAGCGCGCTCCATCGCCGCGCCAATGACACCACGGCCCCGCATCCGAGCATCAATCAAAAAACGCCGGCCCCCAACCAGGTGCCCAAGCCGGCGGTCCCTCCGGCGCCAACATCACCAAAAGCGGCCTGTTCCGGCGCATTTTTGGCAATGGGCAATAAAGCGAGCAGCAACAGACCATACCAACCCGAAGCGTCAGCGAGGACAACCCCATGCCCTTGCTGACGCTTCGGGTTGGTGTCGTTTTTCTGGCTGCTTGCCTTGCCGCTTGCCAAGCATGGACGTAAGTTGCTCCCAAACACCGTTTGGGTGCGGCTGCACCGGGAAGGGTCCCCGTCGTGATCGATATTTTCCACACACTTGTCCAGTTGGTCGCTTCTCTGCTGACGCTGATCGTCGAGATCGGCGCGTTGGCGCTGAGCAATGCATTGCTGATCGCCTGGGTGGCGTGGTGGCTTTTCGGAGTCGACTGGAGCAAGGCCTGGGGCGTCCTTGCCAAAGGCGGCTGGGCGGTGGTTGTGCTGCTCACAGTGATCGCGGCCCTGGCCTGGGCATCTCTGGCGCCGGGCACTTTCGATGGTTGGGGCTCCGTGCCGATTCCAAACTTCTGGTGGCAGCTTGGGGCGGCGACGCTGATCGTATTGCTGGCGCTTTTTTGCGGTTGGCTGCAGGGCGTGCTGGGCTGGGCGCCGGCGGAAATTAACCTGGAGCCGCCGGCCGTGGCCCACGCTGAGCATCATGGCCACCATTAACAGCAAAAGGACCTCTCCATGACGAATTCAACGAAACGTTGGACGGCGGTGCTGGCCATGGCAACCGCTTTTGCGATCACGCTGGGGGCATGGCCCGTGGGCCGGACAACTGCTCAGGATCAGCCAATTAAGGACGGTCCCCACAATCAGCTCACTGACGCCGAAAAGAAAGCAGGCTGGAAGCTGCTGTTTGACGGCACCACGACAAAGGGTTGGCACAACTTCAAGAAGGAAGGTGTCCGCCCAGGCTGGCAGGTGAAGGACGGCGCTTTGGTTTGCGTCAATTCCAAAACGGCCGGGGATATTGTCACCGACGACCAGTTTGACTGGTTCGAGCTTTCGATTCAATTCAACATTTCTGAAGCCGGCAACAGCGGCATCATATTCCGCGTCACCAACACGGGCAATACCGTTTGGGCAACAGGCCCGGAGATTCAGCTGCTGGACAACCTCAAGGGCGCGGATCCTCAAAGATGCGGTTGGCTTTACCAGCTTTACAAGCCCGAAATCGATCCAGCCACCGAAAAGCCCGTGGATGCCACCAAGCCCGCCGGCCAGTGGAACCACCTCCGCTTTGTCCTGGCGCCTGCCGCCGGCGAAATCAGAGGTCGATATGAACGGCGTGAAGTATTACGACTTCGTCTTCCAAAGCGAAGATTGGAACAACCGCGTGGCCAAGAGCAAATTCAACAAGATGGCGGGTTTCGCCAAGGCCCCCACGGGTTTTATTGCCCTGCAAGGCGACCACCCTGGCTCGGTTTCGTTCCGCGACATCAAGCTGCGGCCGATTCCGGCACCCGATCCCGCGGCAAAGAAGAACTAGTGCCCGCGCGATCGCCACGAAATCTCGCGCAAAGCCGCCAAGACGCAAAGGGAAAATCTCCCTTTGCGTCTTGGCGGCTTTGCGCGAGTTCTTACCTCCCCATTTCTACCCAGGCTTGGCGAACTCACCGTCGTCGATCCGGTCCACGAACTTGAGCTCGAGAACTTCCGCTTCGAGCAAGGGCATGCCGTCGCGGCGGATTTCCACTTTCTTGGCGACCTTGCGGCCGTCCGCGTCCTTGTATTCCGTGATGATTCGCTCCTCGGCGACTTCCATGCCGGATTGGGAATCAAAAGCCCGGCGTTCGATTTTGGCGATCAGGCCGGTCGTCTTGTCAAAATAGAAGTCGATGTCCTTCTGCCCCTTCTTGCTGACCTTGATCCCGACCGCGGGTTTGTCGTTGACTTTTGCCTGGCCCAGCAGGGAAAACGTGAGTCCTTTATCCTTGGCGAACATGCCCTGGCTGAGCTGCTGCATGTGGACCACTTCCTTGAACTCGGCCATGATTTCCTTGGTGATTTCCACATCCATGCCGGCGGCCTTGATCCAACCTTCTTTGCCGTTGTAGACGGTGATGACGTTTACCATTTGGCCCATGAAGTCCAGACTCAGGTTGTCCTTGAACTTGTCGGGAGTTTGAATGGTGATTTCCTGGGTGAATTCCAGATCGAGACCCATGACATGGAGGGTGCCCTTGTTCTTACCGCGGAGACCCAGGTTTTTGTCCTCCTTGCCCTTAATGCCGTGGGCTTTGATGGCCTTGTCAATGATGGCGGCGGCTTCGTCGCCTGTCCGCGGGGAAGCTTTTGCCAGGCCAAACAACAGGCCGAGTGCCGTCAGGCTAATAAAAAAATGACGCATGGCTCACCTTTGGAAAAAAACCTTGTGATCGTGAAGTTGAGTGCAGTTTACCGCCGGTGGCAAGCGTGACAAGTGATTCGGGACCAGTTGTACCTGGACTGGTGTGAATCGCATCGGTGGTGGGACGAGCGGCGATGATTGCCTGCGCCTCTGGCCCTCAAAAAGAATGGCCTAACGATTCCTCGAGCTTCTCGCGGCAGCCTCGGCTCATTGTCAACTCGGTGCCGTCGCAAAGGATGACGGCAAAATCGCCGTGGAAGGCCGGTTGCAGCTCGCGGATACGCTCGATATTGACAATGGTGGAGCGGTGAATGCGCACGAAACGGCGCGGATCGAGTTTGCTGTCCAGGCTGCTCATGGACTCACGCAGCAAATGGACTTCTTTGCCGACATGCAGGCGCACGTAATTGGCCGCGGCCTCAATCCAGTCGATGTCTTGGATGCGCACAAAACAAACCTTGCCGGCGGATTTGACGACCAGCCGTTGGGGGGCGGCCAGCCCACCTGCGCAGACTGATTGCAAAAGATCCAAAAGCCGCCTGTCCAGCGCCGGGTTTTGTTCCTTCCGGATCTGCGTTTTGGCTCGCTCCAGTGCGGCGGCAAAGCGGGCTCGATCAAACGGCTTGAGCAGGTAATCCAGCGCATGCACTTCAAACGCCTTGAGGGCGAAGCGATCGTGGGCTGTCACGAAGATGACAGCGGCCGGCGCCGGCTCCCCGTGTTCGCCCAAGGCTCGCAGCACGCCAAAACCGTCCATCACCGGCATTTGCACGTCAAGGAACACCAGGTCGGGGCGATGTTGCCGGAGGTCGGCCAGGGCCTGCCTGCCGTCGCCGGCTTCGCCAAGGATATGGATGTCGGCGTCGTTTTCCAGCAAAGTGCGCAGCCGTTGCCTGGCCAGGGGTTCGTCATCGACGATCAGCGTGCGAATGCTCATGCTAGGCCCTGTCCCGGAATGGAATGGTGATGGCGACGTGCAAGCCGCCTTGCTGGCCATCGATCAATTCGAACTTGTGTTTGTCGCCGTAGAGCTTTTCCAGCCGTGCACGGGTGTTGCTCAGACCGATGCCGCGGCCGAGGTTGTCCTGGGTCTTGAGACCGGGGCCATCGTCCAGGACTGCCAGCCGCAGGCAACCGTTCGCGCGGTGGGCGTAAATGGCGATGTTGCCCGGCTCGGCGCGGGGAGCAATAGCGTGGCGAATGGCATTTTCGACCAGCGGTTGCAAAATCAAGTTTGGCACTCGCGCATCCATCGCCTCCGGATCAACGTGCATGTGAACGTTGAGCCGCGGCCCAGGCGTGCCTTTTCGATATCCAGATAGGGCGCAATGAAATCCAACTCATGCCGCAACGACACTTCCTGAAGGCTGTCGCTTTCCAGCGTGGTCCTCAGCAAATCGCCAAGACGAGCAATCATGCGATCGGCCAGCTCGACGTCCTGGTGAATCAACGCCGAGATGGCGTGCAGGGTATTGAACAGGAAATGCGGATGCAGCTGCATTTTCAGGATTTGCAGTCTGCGTTTGCGCCAGTTTGGCTTCCAGTTGCGACGAGCGCAGCTCGCGGTCGCGCAACTGGCGATAGTAATTGGCAATTTGACAGACCGCCAGGATCGCCCAGTAAAAGAAAATGTTGTTATTCAGCTTGGCAACAAAGAAAAAAAACAGCACGTTGGCCGTGACCGTGGGCTTGGGAATATCAAAGCGAATGTACTCGCAGGCGATGACTACCAGGGCCGTGTGCACGATACCGCAGACCAGGCAGGCCCCCACGTGCACGAGCAAGCTGCGCACCCAGCGGCCCTTTTCCAACGGAAACTTCTCGCCCAGCCACACGATGAAAATCGTCAAAAACGCCCAGATAACACAATCGACCAGCAAATTGAAAAACAGCTCGATAGCGTGGACGCCCGGCTGGACGGCCTTGAGGTCCTCCTGGGCCCTTTTCCCAGTTTCTATCAGGAGAATGGTCGGACCGGTCAGCATCAAGGCCATCATGATCCAGACGCCAAAAATGATGCCCAGTCGTAGCCAAAATCGCTTTCGGTTGTTAGCTGCCATGATGATCCAAGGATAACAGGCTAATCTCCACTTTCAATCCCGAGCATGGCAATTCTACATCCTGCGCCCGAAAATCGGTGGAGCTCCCATTGTCGCGCGGCGTAAACTACTTCCATGAGCACCATGCCGCCAATCGCTGAAATGGAGCGCGCTTACCTCCAGCGTGACGGCTCCTACAACGGCCTGTTTTTCCTCGGCGTTCGCACGACGGCGATTTTCTGCCGGCCGGTGTGTCCGGCGCGAAAGCCGCTGCCGAAAAACGTCGAGTATTTCCCGGCCGCGAAAGATGCTCTCGTTGCGGGCTACCGGCCGTGCAAGCGCTGCCGGCCGTTGGAGACATCAGACCAACCGCCGTGGGTCGCTGACTTGCTGGCTGAAGTGGAGCGTGATCCGGCCGCTCGCATCACCGACGACGATTTGCGATCCCGCGGCATCGACCCAGCCACGGTTCGCCGGCACTTCTTGCGAGCGTATGGCATGACGTTTCAAGCGTTCACCCGAGCGCGCCGGCTTGCCGGGACGCTCGACCAAATTCGCGAGGGTGGAATGATCGACAAGGCAGTATTCGACAGCGGCTTCGATTCGCACAGCGGCTTCCGGGACGCGTTTGCCCGGACGTTCGGCAGCACCCCCGGCGCCAGCAAGGACCGTGACTGCGTGCATTTGACCTGGATCCAATCCCCGCTTGGTCCCCTCGTTGCCGGGGCGACAGCCGATGGGGTCTGCCTGCTCGAATTCACCGACCGGAAAATCCTCCAGGCTCAGCTCAGCTCGGTGCAAAGGCTGTTCAATGCGCCGGTTGCCCCTGGCTCCAGCGAGCACTTGGACCGGCTGCGGCAAGAGCTAGCCGGCTATTTCGCCGGAACGCTTCAACGGTTTTCGGTGCCGGTGATCTATCCTGGCACGCCGTTCCAGTGCGCTGTCTGGAAACAGCTTCTCGCCATCCCCTACGGCGAGACCCGCTCGTATGAAGACATCGCTGTTGCCGTGGGCAAGCCGAAAGCCTCGCGAGCGGTCGGCCGGGCGAATGGGCTCAATCGCATCTGCATCGTGATTCCATGTCATCGCGTGGTTAACAAGGATGGGCAAGCTCGGCGGCTATGGCGGGGGGTTGCGGCGGAAGGAGTTCCTGCTCGAATTGGAAAGAGCGAACGGGAAGAAGTGATGATATCTAGTGCCCCGTCCAGACTTAATTTTCGGGTAGCACTGGCGTCCAAACAAAGGCCGAATTCGGTGCGTGATTGACCCATGAACCCGAAAATTAAGTCTGGACAGCGCACTAGTGCTTGCACCAGCCCAGTTTGGGTTAGCGGAATTCGCCAGAATTCCGCTAATCTGAACTCTGGCGAGTTCAGCTGCGCCGCTCATTTCTTGTGTACTGTCCCAGAAAAATGATCCGGGATCTCATCGAGCAACAACTTACCCGCGGCATTTAGGTGCGGTGTAACATGGTATAGAAAACCGATCACCAAGGTCACTGCGGCATTTTGATCTTTGTGATTAGGGTCGTTGAAAAGCTTGGTCAGTTTCTCAAGGTCCGATTTTACATCAGTCATGTGGAAAACAAAGTCCCGCCGTCGCTGTGCATATTCATCGGCTTTGATACCTTCTGCGCCTTCCATAGCGCCGTCAAAAATGCGGCCCAAGAACTTTCCAAGATCATCGTATGTAACCATTGCTCTACACTCCTAAATGCCGCATTCCGCACCACACCATGGCCCATTTTGCTTTTATTCTTGTGCTGGCCCGGAGAAATCGCGCGAGGGCCAGTCACGCGTCAGTCGTTTGTTTCCAGCGGCGGCCACCAACCAACTTGCGCCCAAAGCCATCGCGCCGCTATAAGCTCCGGCCGGTTTAGCTGGAGAGCCGCAACAGTTGCGCGACCGCGTGCGGTTAGCCCGACGATTTCCGTGCCATCTTCACTCCAGCGAAAATGATCGCGCCATTTGTTTCGGCGAGGGTTCCACAAACGCACCCGTTTCCCAGTGGAGGGATCGCGGACTTGAACGCGCGCCGCTTTGAACTCGTTGCAGGCATGGCAGGCCAGCCAAAGGTTCCCTTCTGCTGTTTCACCGCCTCTGACTTCGGGAATGATGTGATCTATGGTCAACCGGAAGCCGGCGATCCGCTCGGGTGACCTGCAATAGCCGGCCGTTTTCGCCAACCGCTCTCGGAGGCGGCGGGACACACTCGGTCGGCGCTGGCTCATTGCCGCAAATCAGCAAGATTCGGAACTGGATGTCCCCGGTACTTGAGCAGCAGGCAAGCATACGAGCGTCGCAGCATCAGACGGTCCCCCGCGGCACGGAGTCCGATCAAGGTCTGGCGGTCCTGCTCGGTCAGCTCACCGCGCTGATTTTTTTCCAAAAGGTTTTCCAATTTGCGCTGATGAGGTAGTGTTGCACGGCCGTTAACTACATTCCACAACTCGGAATCGCTCAAATCCTCCATCGCCTCCAGCTCTGCCCGGTACTGCTTTGGCACTTTTTCCAATGACGGTGTTGCTGCCTTGACGATATTTAAGAGGGCTGTTTCCAAAGGCTGGTTCATTCCCTTGGCAGCGCGTCGCACTCGCTCATAGATGTCGTCGGGCAATTCAGGGAGCAGCGCCTGTTGAGTCATGGATAGGTCCTTTCAAACCTCGCCTCTCAACGGTCATTGTAAGGTATCGGCAAACAGGAGCTTGCAAGACTGGCGTTCCCAAACAGGAGTTTGGGAACGAGGCGATTAGGGTTTTGGGGCCTATTGCGGAGGCTTGCTTTCCGGCGTTTGCTCCGTCGCCGGCTGACTGGCCTGTGGCTCGCTCTGCCCTTCGGCTTGCGGCGCCGGCGGGCTCTCGGCAGGTTGTTCGGTTTCCTCCGTGTCCTCGTCCTCGACCTTCGGAGCAGGCGCCGACGGCGGAACGGCCCGAATCTTGGTCTCGCCTTCCTTGAGCAGCTCCAGGAAAGCGGTCTTGCCGCCGTCGCCCAGGCGGCGCTCGGTGCGTTTGATGATCCGCGTGTAGCCGCCCGGACGATCCCTGAAACGGGGGGCGATGTCGTCAAACAGCTTGACGATCACCTTGCGATGGTCGGCGTCAGGAGCGTCGCTGTCGGGATTGACCTCGGCGTTGCCGGGCGTGCCCAGGCGGGCCAAAATGAGCCGCCGGGCGTGAAGGGCCTTGGCGGGATCAAGCGTCGCCTTGCGGGCGATCGTGATCAACTTTTCCACGAACGGCCGCACCGCCTTGGCCTTTTCGACCGTGGTGATGATCCGTTCGTGGCGAAACAGCGCCATCGCCAGGTTGCGGTATCAGCGCCAACCGGTGCGAGGCGTTGCGATTCAGCTTGTATCCGGCACGTCGATGTCTCATGGTTATAACTTGCAGCCTGTTGCAAAAAAGGGGACAGTCCCTCTCGCAAGCCAATAATTCCTGGAAAAATCAGGCCTGCAAAAGGGACTGTCCCCTTTTTTGCAACAGGCTCTTACCTTCTCAGCGACGAGGGCAGCTTCATGCCCAGGTGCAGGCCGCGTTCGGCCAGTTTGATTTTGACTTCCTTGAGCGTCGTTTCGCCGAAGTTGCGCACTTCGAGCAGCTCCTCGTCGGTGCGGATGACCAGGTCGCGCACCGTCGTGATGCCTTCCGATTCCAGACAATTGGTCGCCCGCACCGACAGTTCCAGCTCGGCCAGGCTCATGTTCAGCTTGCGCTCCAGCTCGTGATCGACTGGTATCGGCGACCACGGCGGCTTCGGCGCGTCTCGATCCAGGGCCATCTCCGGGCCCGGCTCGGCGTACTGGATGAACGGGTTCAGGTGCTTGCGCAGGATCTTGGCCCCTTCGACCAGCGCCATCTGCGGGTCGATCGTGCCGTTGGTCCAGATTTCCATGATCAGCTTGTCGTAGTTGGTCCGCTGGCCGACGCGGGTTTCCTCGATCTCGTACTTGACGCGGACCACCGGCGAGAAGCTGCAGTCGACCGGGATGACGCCGATCTCCCGCTCCTTGCCGGAGTTTTCGTCGGCGGTGCGGTAGCCGCGGCCGTTCTCGACGGTCATCTCGACGACGAACGGCACGTCATCGGTCAGGGTGGCGATGATGTGCTCGGGGTTGATGATCTGCACCGCTTCGTCGGTGATGATGTCGGCGGCCGTGACCACGCCGCGCTCGTGCTTCGGTCGATGCGGATGATGCGCGGCTGGTCGCTGGTGTTCTTGACCACCAGGCTCTTGACGTTGAGGATGATGTCGGTCACGTCCTCGACCACGCCGGGAATGGTGGTGATTTCGTGCTGCACGCCCTGGATCTTGACGCGCGTGACGGCGCTGCCTTCCAGGCTGGACAGCAGGATGCGGCGCAGGCTGTTGCCGACGGTCACGCCGAAGCCGCGCTCGAACGGCTCGGCGGTGAACTTGCCGTAGGTGTCGGTCAGCGTCTCGCGATCGCTGGTCACGCGATTGGGCAGTTCCAGACCACGCCATTGATACGCATGGGTATGACCTCCTAGGTGAATGAGGGTCGTTGCCGAGCCGGCGGCTTCGACTGCCTGAAACCGCCGCTGCAACGTTGGCCTTACCGCGAGCAAACTTCGATGATCAGCTGCTCGCGGAGTTCTTGTCCTTGGTCAGGCGCGGATCGACATCGCCGCGCGTCGGGAGTCGCGATCATGCGGCCTCGGGCGGCTCGCTGGTGATCATTTCGAGGAAATCGGGCATCGGCTGCGGATGATCGCTGCTGGTTGAGCTTGACCAGCTGCGAGCGTTCGCGGCTTGCTTCTTGACCTTGACGGTGTCGCCCGTCTTCACCAGCAGGCTGGGAATGTCGCAGGCCTTGCCGTTGAGCTGACATGGCCGTGCGCTGACCAGCTGCCGGGCGGCGGCGCGCGATTGGGCCAAGCCGAGCCGATGCACGACGTTGTCCAGCCGGCGTTCCAGGATGCTCAGCAGCACCTCGCCGGTGTTTTCCGGCGACCGCGACGCCAGCTCGAAATAGCGGCGGAACTGCCGCTCGAACACGCCGTAGAAGCGCTTGAGCTTCTGCTTCTCGCGGAGACGGACGCCGTATTCGCTCGGTCTTGCCGCGGCGATAGCCGTGCATGCCGGGGGCGGCGTTGCGGCGCTCGATGGCGCACTTGGGGCTGTCGCAGCGGCTGCCCTTGAGGTACAGCTTGATGCCTTCGCGGCGGCACAGCTGCAAACGGGATCGATGTGGCGTGCCATGTGTTCGAGGTCAGTGTTCAGATGGTCTAGAACAGTGGTCAGGCCGATCGTGCGACCGCTCGGGCCGTTCCGGCATGAGCCGTCAACTGAGCTCCAAGTTGAATCACACGCGGCGTTTCTTGGGCGGCCGGCAGCCGTTGTGCGGCAGCGGCGTCACGTCTTCGATGGCCTTGACGGTCAGGCCGGCGGCCTGCAGGGCGGTGATGGCCGACTCGCGGCCGGAGCCGGGCCCCTTGACGCGGACCTCGACCTCCTTGCAGGCCGAACTTGCGTCGCCTTCTCGGCGCACGTCTCGGCGGCGCGCTGGGCGGCGAACGGCGTGCTCTTGCGGCTGCCCTTGAAGCCGACCGTGCCGGCCGAGGCGAAGCACAGCGTGTCGCCGTTGGTGTCGGTGATGGTGACGATGGTGTTGTTGAAGGTCGCCTTGATGTGGGCGATGCCCCGGCTGACGTTGCGCCGCGCTTTGCGTTTCTTGCTCTTGGCCACGGATGCTCTCCTCGTCTATATCGTGCTCGCAAGCCGCAGCGGCTGATAGCGTGCCGCAAGCGGTGATACGTGCCGCAAGCGGTATAGCGTCGCAAGCGGCTGATAGCGTGCCGCAAGCGGCTTAACCGCGCATTTCCTTGACGCCCTTCTTGCCGGCCACGGTCTTGCGCGGCCCCTTGCGGGTGCGGGCGTTGGTCCGGGTCCGCTGGCCGCGCACCGGCAGGCCGCGGCGATGGCGAATGCCGCGGTAGCAGCCGATGTCCTTCAGCCGCTGGATGTTCTGCTGCAGTCTGCCGGCGCAACGGCCCTTCGACCGTGTAATCCTGGTCGAGGATGGTGGCGATGCGGGCGATCTCTTCGTCGGTCAGTTCCTTGGCCTGGCGCTGCGGATCGACGCTCGCCTTGTTGCACAGCTCCAGGGCCAGTCGTCGGACCGATGCCGTAGATGTAGCGCAGCGAAATGTGCGTCGGCTTGTCGTTGCGGAAGTCGACACCCAGAATACGCGGCATGCAATAAACTCCTGGCCTCGGCTTTCGCCTAACCCTGGCGCTGCTTGTGACGCGGGTTGCGTGCAGATCACGATCAACCGACCTTGCCGGCGGACCATCTTGCAGTTTTCACAAATGCGTTTTACGCTGGCCCGAACTTTCATGGCTCACCTGTCGGCTCGTCGCCCTTGGCGCAATTAATGCAAACCACCATTGTAGCAAGAGCAGGCCAAGCAACAAGGCGGCTTACCGTGGATTTTACATTCTAGGGACAAGGGCAAGGGTCGTCGAGGCGAAAACTGGTATAATCACATTGCTCGCCAACGGGAGCCTCCAGCCATGAATCGCAGACTTCTCGTGCAAGTCACGGCGCCAACGCTCATCATCGGCTTGCTGCTTTTCGCGGTGTGCCTGCTGGGTGTGTGGTTTACCGTGCAAGCCCAGCGCAACCAGGCCAAGCTCCTGTCGCAGGAAATCGCCACCATGCAAGCCGCGGAGGAATTGGAGACGGAGGTGCTCCGGCTGCGTTTCAAGCACTTCGCGAACATCGCCAATCCGGCCGAGCCTGGGCCGGAGCAGCTCGAGGACAGCCGGCACGCGATAGAAATGGCCCTGAAAAAAGTTCGCGCGGCGGCGACAAGTCCCCGCGAGCAGGGCGCGGTGGCCGCCGTCGCCGAGGGTTTCGCACGCTATCGCCAGGAGCTGCCGTCGTTTACGGCCAACCAGCCTCGCGCCGGGCAGGGTTCCAATTTGCAAATGCTCGTCGACCAGCATCCGGTCCGTTTTGTGGTCGATCCCTGTCTGGACCTGCTGCGCATCAATCATGAAGAAATGGATGAAACCGTGCGCGAAAGCGAGCATTTCAGCCATGTCGTCCGTTGGGTACTCCTTGGGTTGGGGCTCTTGGGACCGCTCAGCGGCGTGGTCGGCGGCTACGGCATTGCCAGGGCGCTGAGCAAATCGATTTATCAGCTCAGCGTCCGGGTGCAGGACGTGGCCAAGCACCTCGATCGCCCGCCCACCTCTGTGACGGCTGAGGCCGACAGCGATCTGGCCCACCTCGATCAGCAGATGCAGTATGTGGTCCGCCGGGTTGAAGAAGCGGCCGGCAACCTCCAGCGCCAGCAGCGCGAAATGCTGCGCGCCGAGCAGCTGGCGGCGGTGGGTCAGCTCGCGGCCAGCGTCGCCCATGAGGTCCGTAACCCGCTGACCGCCATCAAAATCTTGATCGATGCCGCCCATCGCCTGCGCGACCGCAGGCCCCTGACCGACGATGACCTTGCTGTCATTCGCCACGAAATCGTGCGCCTGGAGCAAACAGTGCACGGCTTCTTGAACTTCGCACGGCCGGCGCCGCCGCGGCGCAGCCTCTGTGATTTCCGCGACGTTATTGCCAGGGCCCTTGATTTGGTGCGTGCCCGCGCCCGCCAGCAAGGTGTGGCCATCGACCTTGCCACTCCTGCTGAAGCGGTCATGGCGGACATCGACCGCAGCCAGTTGTCCACGGTGCTGGTCAACCTCTTTCTCAACGCGCTCGATGCCATGCCTCGTGGCGGCAGGTTGGAAATCGACTTGCAGGCAGCGGAGGCCGGCCTCATGCTGGTGGTGTCCGACAACGGCAGCGGCATAGCCGCGGGCATCGCCGACCGGTTGTTCACGCCCTTCGTCAGCAGCAAACCCACCGGCACCGGCCTGGGGCTGAGCATTTCCAAACGCGTCATCGAAGAACACAAGGGACGGATCAGCGCCGGCAACCGGCCCGAGGGCGGCGCTCGGTTCACCATCACTTTGCCCACTAGGTCATTTCCAATCCCAATACCGTCAGATCGTCCAATTGCGGCGTCGATTTGAACAGCTCTCCCGGCAGCAGTCTGACCAACTCGTCGATGGTGGCCTGGCGATGCGCCTCGCAAAGGCCAACAGGCTTTGCACGCCGGCGGGATTGCCGTTATAGCTGGCTGTGTCGATGCCATCGGTGTACAGCAGCACCTTGTCACCCGGTTCCAGTTGATGCTGGCGCAGGCCATAACGTGTGTCGAAGACGCCCAGCAGCCCGCCCTCCACGGTCCAGAGCCGGGGTTCGCCGTGGTGAGGCACATAAATGGGATAGGGATGACCCGACCGCGAGAAACTCAGCGTCCGCTCGCGATGGTCGAGCAGGACGTAGACCATGGTAATGAACGGCGTGTCCGAAAGCTGCTGCTGGATCAGGTCCCGATTGAGCCGCTGCAGCACCTCGTCGGGCGGGATCAGGCGATATTGCTTGCCGTTGATCTCCTTGGCCCGCACGCCTGTTTTGACGAAGATCGTCAGCAAACTCGCCGGCACGCCGTGGCCCATCGCGTCGGCCACGTAAAAGCCCAGATGTTTCTCGTCGAGCCGGAAAATGTCGTAAAAATCGCCGCCAACGCGGCCACGGGGCTGGTAATGAACGGCGAAGCGGACCTCGGGCACTTCGGGAAGGCTGCGGGGCAAGAAGCTCTCCTGAATGCGGCCGGCCAGCTCCAGCTCTTCGTCGATCTGTTGATATGCCAGCTGGAGGCGTTTGTTGATGCGATGAATTTCCGCGGTCTTCTCGGCAAGCCGGTCGTGCCGTTCCTTGTTGCGCAGCAATGCCCGTACCTGGCCAAGCAACTCCGCGGGATCGAAGGGGCGAACCAGGTAAGCGTCGGCGCCGCATTCAAGGCTGGCAAGACGGGCGGATGGCGAAGGATCCGTGGTGATGAAGAGGGTGGGTAAAAAGCCGTCGTTCATTTTCTCGCGCAGGCGATGGCAGAATGCCTGGCAGTCGGCGGCGCTCCGGGCCGCGTCAATGATGATGACCTGGTAACCGTTGAAGGAGGCGGGTTCGCATGTCTGGAGCGTACGGGTTTCGACTTCAAATTGGGCTTTTTGCAGTGTCTGGCGAATGTCGCCGGCCTCGGTGGCGCCGTCGGTGCAAAGGAGAATGTGGGCAGCTTTGGCGGAAACCATGATCACGGATCCTTACAAAGAAGGCCCCACTATACGCTGCAATGCGTCAGCCGCCAAGCGCAGCCTGGCAAAGGGAGACATCGTAGATCATGTGCCGAACCATCCAGACCCTTTCCTTGGTGCGAAAGGGGTCAGGTACCGTTGCCGGAACGGCCCGGAGGGTGCTTCGCACAACGGTACCTGACCCCTTTTCGCACCCGAGAGTCAAAAGCCATGCCAACCGACCAAATGCTCGCACACAACGTTTATTTCACGCTCAAGGACCGCTCGCCGGCCGCCAAGCAAAAGATGGTGGCTGCCTGCAAAAAATACCTCAGCGGCCATCCGGGCACGGTATTCTTCGCGGCGGGCGTCCTGTGCGAGGTGCTCGACAGACCCGTGAACGTCCGCGATTTCGACATCGGGCTGCACATCATCTTCGCCAATCAAGCGGCCCAAGATGCTTACCAGGATGCGCCACGCCACCATGAGTTCATTGCCGAGAACAAGGATAACTGGGCTGTTGTGCGTGTTTTTGATTCGGTGGTGGGTTCGTAAGAGGCTCAAAGAAAAAGAGGACAGGCCCCGTTGCCGGAACGGCCCGAAGGGTGCTTCGCACAACGGGGCCTGTCCCCTTTTTCGTAGTGCCTCTATCTCAAACTTGGGCTTGCTTTGCACAAAGGACCTCGCTATCGTGCCGCCGCCATTGCCTAATAACTATGCGGAAACTGACGTGGCCGTCCATGCCGTGCCCATGATGCGTCTTTGGCTGCGGTCGCTGCTGGTGCTGCTCGCCGTGCTGCTGATCGGGGTGTTCAGCATCGCCGTTTACCTGAATCCCTATGGGGAAAACGGCGAGGCGCGGACGATGGAGACGCACTTGCAGCTGGGTTTGCCCCAGTGCACGTTCAAGCAATGGACCGGCAAACCGTGCCCTTCGTGCGGGATGACGACCAGTTTCGCGTTGTTCGTTCGCGGCGACCTGCTGAATTCGCTCCGGGCCAACTGGGCCGGCACCTTGTTGGCCGCGTTTTGCCTGGCGATGGTGCCGTATTTGCTGATTGGGGCCTGCCGCGCCCGCTACCCGCTCGTCATGGAGCTGGATTGGCTGTTGCCGCGCTTCATCGTGATTTTCGTGGTGCTGCTCTTGCTGCGCTGGGGATTGGTGTTGTGGTTGGGATAAAAGCCTGATGCGAAAAAGGGGACAGGCCCCGTTGCCGGAACGGCCCGAAGGGTGCTGCGCACCACGGGGCCTGTCCCCTTTTTCGCATCAGGCTTTAGGCTCTCACGGAGGAGAAGTCATGGCTAACGTAACCCAAACAGAAATGCCAATTCAATCGCGCCGGAGCAATCGTCTCTGGTGGTTGGCCGCCCTGCTGCTCACGGTGATGGTCGGCAACATCGGCTGCGATCCGATGTCCACGATCGGCGCTCTGGGCACGGTCTGGTTTCCCAACACCAACGATGCGATCTGCCCGCTGACCATTGCCGACAAGGAATCGAAAGTCGTGTTCATCGTCGCCCATGAGGACGAGATAAGCACCAACCAGGCCTTCCAGGACGCCAATCAGGTCATTTGCAGGCAACTGGTCAAAGTGCTGAGCCAGCGTTACAAGGAAAACAAGGACAAGGTTAAAATTGTCCCTGTTGGCACTGTTTACGCTTACCTGCGCGACCACCACAACTGGATTGCCATGTCCAAGCAGGAAATAGGCAAGCACTTCGACGCCGATTTCGTGGTGTACGTCGAACTTGGCCCGATGACGGCCCTGGAACCGCGCAGCAGCGGCACCCTGTATCGCGGCAATGTGGAGTATCGTATCGCCGTGATCGACACGCATCAGACCGATGGCGAAACGAAATTCGAGAAGGTCGGCACAACGACCACCGACGAGAGAGCGGTCACGGAAATCACCCGGAGCAATTTCCAAGCCCTTTTCCTGGAGCGGGTCGCGAAAGACCTGTCGCGGTACTTCATCTCTTATCAGAGCCAGGACAAAATGGCCGACAACCAATAACACTATCAGCAGGCGCGCCTGGTCTTCCGAGTTCAGCAACCTAGGAGCATGCATCTATCATGGCCGATCCAACCACCATCCGCTTGCGCGAAAATGGGCCGCTGGTAGTGCCCATGCCCATGAAGATCACCGACCACCTTGGCAACGAATTCCAGCTTCCGGTTGGGAAAGACGTGATCGCCCTGTGCCGTTGCGGCCATTCCAATAACAAGCCCTTTTGCGACGGCAGCCATCGGACGTGCGGTTTTCTCGCGGCCGAGGTTGCGGTGAAACCGGCGTGAGGTAGGTCCCGCCTGCCGGGCGGGACCTGAAGCCCCGGAAGAAATTGCAGCCCAAATGGATGTCAAGCTTGCTTGTCAAAAAAGGTCCCGCCCGGCAGGCGGGACCTACTCGTTGACCTTGTTCCGCAGCGCCCGCAGCCGGCCATTGATGGGATCTTCCTGAGCCGCCTTGGGGGTTTGATCGTTGGCCGGCGGGCGGCGGTTGATCGAGTCGCGCAGGCCTTGCAAGGGCGCCAGGCGGTCGCGCAGGCCGCCCTCGCGCTGCATGCGATCCAATTCCAGCGCGCATGTCCTCGCGCAGGCGGTCGAGGCGTTGGCGCTCCCGTGCCAGGTCGGTGCGCTCGCGGGACATTTCCAGCTCCATTTCGCGCGTGGCTTCGTCCAGCTCCTTGTTGCGCGCCCGCATCTGCTCAATTTCGGTGTTAAGCCTTGTCCGGTCTGACTCGAGCTGCCTTTGGAAAACGTTCAGCTCCGCCTCATAGGTGTCGATGTTGCGCGGCGGCTGGACCACGGCGGGCGTTTGGTTTCGAATCTCTTCGAGGGCGGCTTCTTTTTCAGCCAGTGCATTTCGTAGCGCGGCCAACTCCTCCGTGAGATCGCTTTGGGCGGCGGCCGTCGTCGCCTCTGTGCGTTGCCGTTCCGATTCCAGGGCTTTCAGCATGGCGTGCAATTCGTCGTTGTCCGCGCGGAGTTTCTGCAGCTCCTCCTCGTCCACGACCTGAACCGGCGGCCGCGTTTCTTGCAGCGTGACAACGAGGTCGTCCAAACCTTGGCGCTGCAGGCGCAGAGTCTCTTCCACCTCGGCCAGGGCTTTTTTCTGATCGCCTAGACGAGCCAAAATCGCATCGTGGTCCTGTGCCCACTGGTCACGCGTCATGGCAAACTCCTCGTATTCACGTTTGAAGGCCAGTTGTTGCTGCTGGATGGCTTGTTGCTGGCGGTTGATTTCCAGCCGTTCTGTCTTGATGGCGGCCTCGGCGTCGCGGTAGCGGTGCTGCAGCTGGGACAGATCCTTTTCCAGCTGCCGCATCCGCGTCTGCAGCGCGGCCGTGTCCTGGTCGGGCTTTTCGTGGCCGCCGGCCGGTTCTTGCTCGGCTGCCGGCGCAAGGCGGGCGGACGGCAAATCGACCCGAAAGCTAAACGAGCCGATTTGCAGCAGGTCGCCGTCGCGCAGCGTCGCTTCGCGCACGCTGTTGCCATTGTGTTTGGTCCCGGCCCGGCTCTGGCAATCGCGGCATGTGAAAGCCGCCGGGGCCGCGCGAAATAATGCAATGCACGCTGGAAACGTCAGGGGCGTCCAGCCCCAGGTCGCAGCCGCGGGCCCGGCCAATGACAATGACGTCGCGGTCGAGCAAGCGGTGTTTCTTGCAGGTATTTCCAAACAGCAGAATCAATGCCGGTTTGGTGCCGTCCAGCGGTTGATCATGGGTGCTCGCCATATGCGCAATCCCTTTGGAGTTCCCGAAGGCGGGCGGGATGCTAAACTATAGCTCATAAACCGACAAAAGGTGTTTTCATTGAGGTAAACGCGATGACAGAACCGGCAAATGGGACCCCGCCCCGTCCAACCAAGGAGATTGCCAAGGAGACCGCGCCTGCGCAACCTCGACGATCCGGCGCTGTACATCAACCGCGAGCTGAGCTGGCTGGAATTCAATCGCCGTGTCCTGGAGGAAGCCCGCGACCCGCGCGTGCCGCTTCTGGAAAGGCTCAAGTTCCTGGCGATCTTCGGCTCCAATCTCGACGAGTTTTTCATGGTCCGCGTGGGCGGCCTGCAGCAGAAGGTCCATGCCGGCATCGGCGTCGGCAGCGGCGCCGACCGCATGCCGCCGCGCGAGCAGCTCGAAAAAATCCGCCAGATCGTCCGCCAGACCATCCCCGAGGTCAATACCTGCTTGCAGGAAGAGGTGCTGCCGGCGCTGGAAAAAGAGGGCATCGTCGTCCGCGGGCCCAAGGATTTGACCGAGGCCGACCGCAAGCACCTGACGGACGTCTTTCGCCGCGAGGTCTACCCCGTGCTCACACCGCTGGGCATCGACCCCACGCATCCATTTCCGCATTTGCTCAACAAATCGCTCAACATCGCCGTGCTGCTGCGCCGGCCGTCGCACGCCGAGAAGCTGTTTGCCGTCGTCCAGGTGCCCAGCGTACTGCCCCGTTTCCTCGCCTTGCCGACGGATCGCGGCCATGTCTTCACGGCCCTGGAAACGGTCATCCGCCTGTGTATGTCGGAGCTGTTTCCCGGTCTGGAGCTGGAAAGCTCGGCCGTCTTCCGGGTTTGCCGCGACAGCGAATATGAAATCGACGACGACGAGGTCGAGGATCTGCTCAAGGCGATCGAAGAAGAGATACGCAAGCGCCGCCGTGGTGTTGCCGTGCGTCTGGAGATCGAAGCCGACGCCCCGGCCGAGGCCGAGGCCTTCCTGACCGACGCGCTCGATCTGGAGGCAAGCGACGTCTTCAAGATACCAGGCATGCTCGACCTCACGGGCCTGTTTCAGATTCACGGACTGCCGGGGTACGCCCACCTGCGCGACCCGGCGTTCACGCCGCAGCCGGTGCCTGAGTTTCTGCAAGCGCCCAATCTTTGGGCGGCCATCCGGGCCCGAGACATCCTGGTGCATCACCCTTACGAATCGTTCGGGCCCGTCCTCGACTTTATCGAGCAGGCGGCGATCGACGAGCGTGTGCTGGCCATCAAGCAAACGCTTTACCGCACCAGCAGCGACTCGCCGGTGGTCCGCGCATTGCAACGCGCCGCCGACAACGGCAAGCAGGTGACGGCCTTGATCGAGCTCAAGGCCCGCCTCGACGAGGAACGCAACATTCACTGGTCGCGTGAGCTGGAAAAATCCGGCGTCCACGTCGTTTACGGCTTCGTCGGCCTCAAAACCCACTGCAAGGTCGCCCTGGTGGTGCGCCGCGAGGAAGACGGCATCCGCCGCTACGTCCACCTGGCCACCGGCAATTACAACCCGCAGACGGCACGCATTTACACCGACCTCGGCTTCTTCACCTGCAACCCCGCCTTTTGCGAGGACGTGTCGGCCCTGTTCAACTACCTCACCGGCTATTGCGAGCTGCCCGAGTGGCGCAAGCTGATCCTGGCGCCGAGCCGTTTGCAGTCGTTCATGATCGAGCGGATCGAGCAGGAAATCGCGATACAGAACGCGGGCAGCGAAGGCCGCATCATTGCCAAGATCAACGGCCTGCTGGAGCCGGCGGTGGTGCAGGCGCTTTACCGGGCCAGCGAGGCCGGCGTCAAAATCGACATCATTTGCCGGGGCATTTGCGCCTTGCGCCCGCAGCTGCCGGGCTTGAGCGAAAACATCCACGTCGTCTCGATCGTCGACCGCTTTCTCGAGCACAGCCGCGTCTTTTATTTCGGCAACAACGGCGATCCGCAGGTCTACATCGGCTCGGCGGACTGGATGGATCGCAACCTCAGCAGGCGCGTCGAGGTTGTTTTTCCCATTGAGACGCCGGAGCTCAAGCAACGGCTCATCCGCGAGGTGCTGGCGATATCCCTGGCCGACAACGAAAAGGCCCGCGAACTGCTGCCGGACGGCAGTTATCGCCGGGTGGTGCCGGCGGCTGGCCAGCTGCTGTTGCGCAGCCAGCAGCGTTTTCTCGAGATCGCGCTGCAAAACGCGGCCCGGCGGCTGACGGAAGCGCCGCCGCCCGCCAATCAGTCGCCGAATGTTCGGCTATCGCGCAGCCGCCCCGTGCGAAAACGCCAGGTAAAGTAGCCAAAGTAGTAGGCACACTCCGTGTGCCGTTTAGTCGGACGGCACACGGAGTGTGCCTACTACTTTGTAACAGTTTGAAAGGACCCGAATGGACGCCGTGATCCTCGCCGCCGGACTGGGCACTCGCCTCCGGCCGCATACCCTGACCACTCCCAAACCGCTATTGCCCGTGCGCGGCCGGCCGATCCTGGACTGGATCCTCGGCGCCCTGCCGCCCCGTGTGGACCGTGTTGTGGTCGTGGTCCATTATCTGGCCGACAAGGTGGAGCAGTATCTGCAGACGCAAAAATGGTTTGCGAACTGGGTGACAGTCCCCCAGCAGCAGCCGCGCGGCACCGGCGACGCACTGCGCCAATGCCGTGAGCAGCTTCACAGCGACCATTTCCTGGTCCTCAACGGCGACGATCTATTCGGCGCCCGCGACCTGCTGGCGCTGGCCGAAAACCCGCCGGCCGTTTTGGTCCATGCCGTCGACGAGCCGCGCAAGTTTGGCATCGCCTTCCTAAATCCCGACGGAACGCTCGAAAAACTGGTCGAGAAGCCGGCATTGGACGGCCGCCGCCTGGCCAACACCGGCGCGTACATTTTTCCGCGCAACGTGTTTGACATCGAGCTCAGCCTATCGCCGCGCGGCGAATACGAGATTACCGATTACGTAACCACGCTGGCTAGCCGGGGACCGTTTCATGTCGTGGAGGCCAAGTGCTGGCTGCCGATTGGCACGGAGGAAGCCTGGAAGGATGCGGAAAAGCGGGAGCTTGAGGAGGTGTTGCGCGGACGGGTTAGCGGCGCGGCGTAAGCCCGGCGTGTTTTGGTTAAGGCGGACAAACTCGTCGACGTGAGCCCGCTGGTCAACCTCACTGCCAGCTGGAACTCTTTCAAGATGTCTCACCGCTCCGCAAATCGTCCAAAAATTCCGATGCCGGTTCCACGCTCGACACATGCAGATGATCCCTCGCGCGTGTGCAGGCGACATAAAGCAGGTGGCGCTCGGTGTCGTAAACTTCCTGCAAATCGGCCTCGTCGCCAACCGTTTCGATTCGCTCCTGCAAAGGAATGACCTCGTCGTCGCAGGCCATTACCGCCACGGCGCGAAACTCCAGGCCTTTGGCGAGGTGCATGGTGCTGATCGAAAGGTGACCGCTGGCGGTTTCAACATTCTCGTCGAGAATCTTGAAGGGCATTCCAGCGGCCTTGGCGGCGGCTTTTGCACGGTCCAACTGCGCCCGGATCGTACGAAGAGCCCAAATTCGTGAGGCAAAACGCCTTTTTTCGCGTGATCCGCAAGCCAGCGGCCGACCGTCTTGATTTCTTCATTGTCATTCTTCAAGACCCGAATCGCGGGTGGAGGCCCATTGAAAACGGAAACCGTATCGCCGCGATTCGCGTTGTTTCCGTCCACATCAGCAACCTGGGCACAGCAGCCGATCTGCCTGCGTCCGGATTTGGTGGGACGTGCGGTAGTTGACTCGCAGCGTGCGGGAACGGCCGCGAACATCCACGCCCAGGGCCTTCCACGAGAAGGGCTGCTGGAAAATGCGCTGACCGAGGTCGCCGGCGAAGAAAAGCGCATTGGGACGAATCTGGCCGAGGGCGGCGAAAAACCTCACGTGGGCGATGGTGATGTCCTGCGCTTCGTCCACGACGGCAAAGTCAAAGGGCGGCTTCTTGCTGTTGGCCAGCGCCGCCGCCAGCGAGCTGAATAAGCTTGCGTGGGTGATCAGTTTTCTCCCCTTCAGGCCAGCCCGAACTTGTTCGAAAATGGCCCACAGCACCTTGCGCGGTGGCTCCGGCAGCCTTGTCTTCCTGCCGAGCCGGGTGACATCGCGATAGGCCTCCCAGCTTTCCAATTGCCAGGCATCCACAACCTGATCCCATTCGGTGAGCAGAAAATGCAGCGTGAACTTGTGGCCGCCGACCGTTTTTGATGCATCACGAAGCAATTCAATCATCGCTTCGCGGCTCGCAATCGTCACCGGTCCAACCAGCGATTTGTAAAGACGCATGCCGATGGCGTTGAGCGAACAAATATCGATGCGCTGGGCCAACCGCGGCTCGCTGCTCACCAGTCGTTTTAGCTGGGTTAGCAGTGCATTCGCCAGAATGTCCGAGAACGTCGTCAATAAAACCCTGGCGTCGGGACTTTTGCGTGCCAGGTGGACAGCCCGATGCAAAACCACAATCGTCTTGCCGGTGCCCGCCGACCCAGAAACTCGCGCCGGCCCTGCGTGGTCCTTCTCAACCCATTGCCGCTGCTCGGGATGAAGGAAGACGGTCCATTTTTCCCAGGGAAAATCGAGGGCTCTTTGCAGCTCCTCCTGGTCCTTCATGATGCGGAATCGGCGTAATGCATCGGGATGGTCGAATGGATTCGCCAACGCGGGCTGAGGCACTCGCGGCTTTCCGCCAGTGGCGAGTTGCAGCAGCGCCTCGGCGGCCTCGGCGGGCAAATGTTCGGAGAGCGCGAAGAGAGTCTCCTCGGTGGCGGTCCGGACATCGCCGAGCCACTCGGCCGGCACGCCGTAGCCCAGCAGTTCATCGTCGGTAAGTTTGACGAAGAGCGGCTTCTTCGCGGGTGATCGCTTCGCCTTTTCCGCTTCTACATAGGCGGGCACCACGATTTCCTGCACCGTCTCGCGGAGTTCGACCAATTGCGCCGCACCCGTCTTGGGATGCGTTTGCAGTTTACGGCGTTCAGCCCAACCGTAAGCCTTGTCGTGGTGATCGACGTAGCACAGCAGCAAGCTGCCCGGGGTTTTGTGCACGATCAGGCGAATATCGGCGTTCACGCGCACCGACCAGAAGTTCTTGTCCTTCGCCTTGTCGAGTTTGTGGAACTTCATGCCCGGATTGGTCGGATTCAGCTGAAGGTCGAATGCCGCCGTTTTGACGGCTTTCTGCTCGTCTCCAGTCAGTCGCGCGAGGCTGCCAGTAAAGGTGTCGGCGATTCGGAATTCCATGTTTATCCAGGGCTAAAGCGGCACGATTATGACGGCTTGTCACCAGATGTGACCGGCTGTGGCGGTGCTGGCATTTCAGCGATTGTAGCTGATATGAGGTGGCTAGCCTTGTAGTCGTCATTGAGGTAGACCTCGAGCCGCAAATCGCAAGGCGCCTCGACGGACACGGGAAGGCCCACCAACGCCACAATGACCCGTTGCCGCTTTCGGTCCGTGTTGAAATCCAAGGTCCCCATTTCAACAGCTTCCCGTCCTTCCACTTTACATTTCAGGCCTACCCGAAAGTGCTTCCCGTTATCGTCTGGAGTCATATTCCACGAACTGACTGCGAAAAGTTGGGGGGGCACCAACACTACGCCAGGGGGGAGCTTGATGACCTGAATCTCTTCCACCAGATTAAAAAGGCTCAGCCGGTTCGTATTCTGGTCCACCGACAGTGATTCGGCGACAGCGAAGAATTCGAGTTCAGGCATCATATGCCCCCTAATCGGAGCGTTTGTTGGATTTGCCCCGTATGCGCGTACGGAACAGTTGTCATTAGCGCCGGCTGCCTGCGGCGCAAGCTTAAAGTCAAACCTGGTGGTTTCGGACACGAAGGGTCGCGATCCTTGTTTCAAAAGGATCTCTTGAACGATGTCTATCGCTGGTAGCTTCGTGCTGGTGTTTCCGGAAACAAGGGATCTGTCCTTGAGGCATTCTCGGGCAACTCGGATACTCATGCTCATTTCGGCCGCCTGTAACCGCGCGAGCTCGTTCAAGAACTCTTCGGCAAAGGCAGTTCCACGCTTCTCCAGCGCTACGGCCAGTGCGGAAATGGCCAAATCATGCAGAAAAGGTACCCCCTGCTCGATGTCGTTCATCAAGGTTTTCACGAAATCGCGGATCGCGCGCTCGCTCAAAACTCCGGTTGCAAGACTGTCACGGACAGCCTTAATTTCAGGGCTCCGCTGAAGAAGCCGGCGGAGAGCCGTCGGAGTCGCAACAAAACCGAGTCGGCGCAAAAATCGTCTGATTTCAGGCTCTCCAGGATAGGATTTGTCACGAATTCGCTCCGTGTTCAGGACGGTCCGTGTAAAACCGGACCTCCAAGTTGAAGTCCTTGCGATAGTGTACATCGTAAACTTCGTGCAGCGATTCTCCCGACGTAGAATTCCATTTGCTAATCACCCAGGGAATGCGGGCCGAAGTCTGAGTAAGTCCTTCTGTGAGCGTGTACACTTCGACCGACGTGGAGGATTTCATCCTTTGCGTCTCGGTCGACGTAAGCCACGATGTCCCCTGGCCACGGTGTCTCCGGCTGCGTAACGAGCCGGTAGGCATCGTCTTCCATGATTTGTTTCCACGATTCGGGATCAAGGATGGAAGTGCGCCGACTGGCCCAGACATGGCCGGCACAGTTGTAAATCCCTGTGGCTGGCTTGCGTTCCTTCCATCTGGTGCCATACGTCTTCACAAATAGGCGATACTGGTTGCAACTGTGATCGGGGGGAGGATCCACCTCGACCAGATTATCGATCGACCGACCACGGCGAGTTTGGAGCACAATCTTGCGCCTCGGTGTTCCCAAGCAGATGGGCCTGCTCGAACATGTTTCGACCGCTCCTGCAAGACCAAACGAACGCAAACGTGCTTTCCTTGGCCGCCACATTCCATGCCGCTAGCTTATGCATGCCGCAGCTGCAATGCAATATGGCCACGGCGTGGTCATACCTTGAACACCTTCATCACCTCATCCCCCAGGTGGTTAATCACCTTCACCGCGATCCGCCCCGACTTCGGCTTCTCGAAAGGCCGCGACGTGTCGCTGTTGAGCGTGGCCCACGCCTCGGCATTGATTTCCGCCTTGAGCGTGGTCTTCAGGGCGCTGTACGGGTCGTTCGCACCCAGGAAGTAGGCGTGGCGAACGAAGAAACTTTCCTCATTGTAGTCGGTGTCGATGAACCAGCAGGCGATGCCGTCGGCGCCGTCGCTGCGGACCTCGCCGCTGTTGGGGTGGAAGACATCCACGCCGTTGACCTTCACGCACAGCCGCCCATCGTCCTGCGGCAGGATGGTGATATCCGGCTCGCCGAAAATGACAAAGAGGTTGCCCTTGCCGGTGTTTTTGAGGTCGCGCGACATGTGCAGGTCGGCGTTCATGCGGGCCTTGAGCACGGGCAGGCGGCCGAGCTTGCTGAATTCCGTGGTGTGGGCCTCGTAGTTGAAGGCGCAGGCGATCAGCACATCGAAACCCGCATCGCCTGCCTCGCGGGCAGCCAAAACGAGATCTTGACGCTGGACCGTGCCGAATTCCGGGCCGATGAAGATGGCCGCCCGTTTGAGAGAAGAGTGAAGAGTGAAGGGTGAAGAGTGAAGCGCCTGTTTTTCACTCTTCACCTCTGGCTCCTCACCCTTCTCGAGATAACGGCCTTCGGCGCATATCAGGTCGCCGGGCCATGGAGTCAGAGCGGTGAATGTGATCTTGTCCTCCTTGTGGGCCTGCTGCACGCCAGCGGTCTTGAGGTTCTCCAGAATCATCTGGGCAAAATCGATCTGCCCGCCTTTCACTCTTCCCTCTTCACCCTTCACTCTTCTGTGCGGATCGATCAACTCGTCGTTCTCGTCGACTCCCAACATGCGGTGCGGCGACAGGCTTTCGACGGTGAACGGCCCGGCGACGCGGACTTTCTTGTTGTCGATATACGGCTTGTCAAAGAGGTACTCGAACTCGGCCTTGGCGGCGATGGAGGCGTCGATCTCCCGCTGCCGGGCGATGCGGGCATTCCACCAGTCGGCGTGGAACTTGGCGGCGGGCGGCGGGCACTTGTCTGGTGCTTCGCGCGGGATTTCCCATTCTTGCCAGCTCTTTTTGAGTGCCTTGTTGAGCGATTCGCGCAGCGGCTCCAACTTGGCTTGCCATTTGTCCCAGATGACATCGATCTCCGCGTTGTTGGCAATGGATTTGAGTGTGATGTGCGGCACACGCTCATAGACGAAGCCTTGGCGGAGGTTGCCGTGCGTGGGCTGCGAGGACGGTGTCGTGCGGGTGACTTCGGCTTCCTTGAGCTGGCCAGCGCGTGAATCGGCAAGCTGGTAATAGGAATAGCGGGCACCCATGATGCGGGCACGGGCCAGCGCCAAGGCCACCCGTGAGGTGTCGATGGTGATCCAGCGGCGGCCCCATTGCTCGGCTACATAAGCCGTTGTGCCAGATCCGCAGGTTGGGTCGAGCACGAGGTCGCCGGGGTCGGTGGCCATGAGGATGCACCGTTCAATTGTCTTGCTACCTGTTTGAACGACATAGACCTTTTCATCGGTGAAGCTGCCTGTACCTGTATCGGTCCACATGTTGACATGCGGATAAACAGCAAAGTCGTCAATAAACCTTATGTAACCAAGACTTTTTCCAGCGGGCACGAGGCGATCCGCCTTGAGCAGTTTTTTCATTCCTTCAGGATGCGTCTTCCAGTGTTTGGTTGGACCACATGTAAATGACTCTCCGCGAAACTCGATGTCTAAGGAGAGCTTTTCGCTAAAACCTGTGGAAGTCGAATTGTCGACCCTAAATACCCGTGCGTTCTCTGGCAGCTTTTCAAGTGATGAAAGCTCTTCCTCGGTCATTCGCCGCCGCTCGCCATTTGGGTTTTGGATACGTGTGTATACCCCGGCGTTATCAGACTCCAAGCCTTTGGACAAGTAAAGTTGGCGATATTTCACTCCATTGATATTCTTCGCATACCAAAGAATTGCGTCAGTAACCGTGGCGAGGACATTCACCTTTGCGCTAGGGCTACTAACGGCTGAGGTCTTACGGAAAGCGATTTGCGAGCAAAAGTTACCGTCGCCGAACACTTCATCCAACAAGTCGCGGACGCGGTGGACGTTTTCATCGCTAATTTGCACGAAAATCGAACCCGAATCCGCGAGCAAATCCCGCGCCACCGTGAGCCGATCGCGAAGGTAAGTCAAGTAACTGTGGATCCCATCGCGCCACGTATCGCGAAAGGCTTTGACCTGCTCCGGCTCCCGTGTGATGTGGTCGGCCTTACCATCCTTCACGTCGCGGCTGGTGGTGGACCACTGGAAATTGCTGTTGAACTTGATGCCGTAGGGCGGGTCGAAATAGATGCACTGCACCTTGCCGCGCAGGCCCTCGCGCTCGGCCAGGCTGGCCATCACCTGCAGCGAATCGCCGAGGATCATGCGGTTGGACCAGTTCTGGTCGTGCTGGTAGAAATCGGTCTTGTCGGCGCCCAGGGGAATGCCGTTGAAGTCGGCGAACAAATCGAGCTGAACTTGCTCGGTCTGCTGCTGGGATTGCTTCAGCAAATCGTCAATCAGCACCTTGGGCTGGACCTTCTCCTGGATGTAAAGCGGCGGGGCCTGGACGACGAGGTCGCTCCAGTCCTTTTCGTCCTTGCCGCGCCAGACGAGCTGCGGGTCGAGATCGCGGTTGCGGCGCTCGTAGGCGACACGGATGGGATGCTGCTGGTCCGTTTTGAGTACAGATTGGAACTCAGCGGTGGGGATATTTTTGCGCTTATCGGCGTCGTGGGTGAGGGTTTCGACGGTTTTGGCGGGGGTGGGCTTCTTGGCCATGTGGGTCTTCCGGGTACTGTGTCTTCAGCCTCAAAGGCTGGAAGAATTTAGCCTAGGGCAATGCGCCGGGGCCGAGCATTGGACAAAGGGCAAATCCCACGATTTCAGCAGCGTCGTGTTGTCGAGGACCGTCAGTATCCCGGCTCCGTCTACTCGAGCCAATTTTTGGTTCTCGCGATTGCCCTGCTTGGATCAACGTGGCAAACGACGGTCATAGTCCCATCCGTCTGCCACAAATTCCGACGGTTTTTGAATCTTGATCGACGGACAAACCTTCTCAAGCTCGAATCGACGACTAAGAATCCCCTTGTCGCATGTCAGAAAGCGATCATAGCCGTTATACGCCGCATACATAAGGTGCTTTGCATCGTCCGCTTTTAGCCCCGCGGCGCGAAAACCCGAATACATATGCTCATCCACAATATCCGTAACTAACGGGTTGCTGCTGCACGTACCTCGGTAGTCGGTTTGCGTATCGCAGCCGAGTACGATGTGATCGTGTTCCGCCAAAATCAATTCCGACAAACCCGTCTTGAGCTTGGCCCGAAGCTCCTCAGAAGGCGCGCGTTCCATTTCCCGAAGGGATTGGCGCAAGGCGCCGAGCATGATCTTTTGGGCCCGATTCGCTGCAAGCAGCTGATCGATTGCATCCACTTCCGCCTTTGCGCAGTCTCGTTTCGAAATTCCCGAAGCAACGTCGTTGTCAAAATAAACCTTCAGCATGTCAAAGCTTCCCCTGCGCAACCCATTACTTGCATCGTTTTCGGACGGCCATGTGTGCCGGTCAAGCATGTCCAGCGGTATGCCAGCCCAGCTTTTTGCTCCGCTTTAGGCCTAACCGCGGATTTGCCTGTTTAGACGATCAGTTAGTCGACTGCTATCCTCTGTCGCAACACGCATCATCTCGGCCATCTCGGCGCAATGCCTATCTGCCTCTTTCACAATGCCAGTATTCTGTTGGGCATTGAATTCCTCCTCGCGGCGTTTGAACTCGGAACTGGGGTGGCTCCAGATCAGTTGTTTTACCTCGTCCGGTTCGGCAGGCCGCGAGCAGCGGTCGTCCCGAAGGCAAGGACGACCATCGTAGTAATAAATAGGTTCGTCCTGTTTCGGGACATGGATGCAGAGGATGGCCTTGTCGGCCACCGCTGCAAACAATGTAACTACCTTCACCGACGGGCGAACGGCTGTGCTTAGTTGCTGGGCGCGAAGGGCGACCTTGTCCCGAGTGACTGCATCCAAAGCAGTCAACCCAACAACGCACCCGTCGTTTGCCACCCCCATAAGAATCTTGCCGCCACCCGATGTCGCAAATGCAGCAATCGACTTCGCTAAATCATGGCCCTGTGCGGGGAAATCCACCTTGAATTCCACCTCCAGCCCCTCCCCTCTCATGACCAAGGTGGGTAACTCCTGGGAGAGTTTCTTATCAGCCCAATCCGCAGTTTTTGACGCCACTTCAACCATTGAAAGCCTCTTTTCTTGGGACGGACTGCGGGTTTACCCACGTGCCAGATGGGTCGCTCACCACGGCCGCAATCTGGTGCGGCAGCCAGGCCATCCGCAAAGCTGACGGCCACCATGTACATGTACAGGATTATACGGGCACCACCGACGTTTTGTTGTCGGGACTTGCAGGAACCCGTTCATGTTGTCGTCGCATCCCGACATTTTGTCGGGATTGCCCATATTGGTCTATCGAACTCCGGTAGTCCCGACACTTTGTCGGGATTTCTGTCGGGATTGCCAAAAACTGCCTACCTCAACCCGATAATCCCGACACTTTGTCGGGATTTCTGTCGGGATTGCCAAAAACTGCCTACCTCAACCCGATAATCCCGACACTTTGTCGGGATTTCATTCTCGGTTCGTGAAACAACCGCCTCTAAACAAGCAGCTGCTCATCTCAGCGTCAAAGTAACATTCTGCGGAGGTCCAGGAGGCACCACGTAACGCGTTGCCGGTCCTTTGCCCACTCGCACAACTAAATTGAGCCGAACGAGTTTCACCAGGATTCGCTGGGCTTTCCTCTCATCGAAGCCAAGTTGCTCAATCAATTGCGAGCTGGTCGCGCCACCCTTTCTATTGAGAAACTGCCAGGCAGCCCTCTCGTCGGCGTTAAGCGCCGCAAGCACCTCGGGCTGCAAAGCATGCGTCACACCTTCTGGGCTACGATAGAGCGTCAGCACAAGGTATGGATCTTCCCATCCGTACCTGGGCAGTGGAAGCCCCGCTTCTTCGGTGCGCTGCTTCATTGACTTCAGGCCAAGTCCGCGCTCTTCCGCCAGTTCCATGCGAGCAAATACATAGTGCAGGACTGGGTTACGACTGAGCAGCGGAGCCCCGAACGACTGCATTTGCTCCAGCGTGATCGGTTCGACGGGTCTGCCAGGACTGCGCACTTCAATTGTGTCAGGCGTTACCACGAGCTGACATTTCGCGCCCGTGATGCTGTAGTCGCGATGGACGAGGGCATTGACGATGCCTTCACGAACGACTTCGAGAAGTGGATCGTTAGTCTCGCGCCGTGCGCACCGGAACGGTCGATGAGATTGGGCAACTTATCGCGCAGCCACTGCAGTGCCTGTTCTGGAACCAGGACTTGCGGCCCGTCGAAGTTCCTGATCTCTTTTGTACCGTCGGCGTAATGAATCGTAGCAAGCAGCCCGGCCTGGGGCATGCCTATTCTAGGCTCCGTGCCGAAAAGCAGCTGCCCGAAACCCGTCGGAGTGAAACGATTGGCATCCTGCCGCAAAAGGCCCTGCCTGGCCAGGCGCCGCTTGAATGCAGGCGAACTGGCCGCATCCGCGATTTTTGCGACGGAGCGATAAGCTTCCAGTGCCTCGTTGGAAAGGTCTGCGATCCCCGTTTGATCAGACGCATTTTCCAGCGGCGAAAGAATGACCTCGGGCGTCTTCTCTTCCGAGGCGGCGGCAGCACGCTCGAGCGCCTGGCCGATGAATTCTTTGTTCTCCGCTCGAATGATCTCTTGAAGGTCCCGGTCAAACATATGAACCGTGACCCCCTTCTCCTGCAGATATTTTATTCCCTTCCGATCCACGGTCGGATCGGGATCTTCGATTCCCACCCAGACCTCTTTGATGCGCGCCAGCACAATGCGCTCGGCGCAACCCAGCTTGGGAGGCTTGCGCGCATTAGGGCGCACGGTTCCAAGGTGGAAAACAGGACACAGTCATCCAGCTTCCGATCGCGGTTTTTTCGTTCAAGCAGCGTGTATTCCGCATGGTCTCCATGCCGCAATTCCCCCCGAAAGGCGAATTCGATTCGAGCTTTAGAGGGGACTTCATTGCTCAGATTGAGCAACACGGCGCCAACCTTGGGAGAGGCTTTTCCATCCTCCCGTGGCTCCGCAATCGACTTGCGCATCACTTCGATGGCCTGTTCCATCATGTGGCGGGCGTTGAAGTCCCTCATCGCCCTCCTCCGACCTTCGCAATCATCTTGTCGAACTCGCTCTCCACCCTGGCCTTGAAATCGGCTTCAATCTGATAAACCTCCGTAAACTCCGCAAACGCCCACCGCCCAAATGTCCCGAGCTGGTTCACGCCCGGCACCCAGTACATCTCCATCGTCGATTTCTTCTCCTTCGCGTCCTCACGCCGGTAGCCTTTGATTTCGACGATGAGGTGCAATAGATCGGCAAGGCCGTGGCCGTCGTCGACCAGTACGATGAAGTCAGGCCGATAGATTCGTATTTCGGAACCGAAGCGGTAGGGGACATCGAGTCCCAGATTGTGGTTCTTCACGTAGGCCACAACGCTGGGATGTGCTTCGGCCACGCGGCAGAATTCGGCTTCCCAGTCGCTGTCGAGAATGACCCAGTTAAGGTGGCAACGGCGTGAATCGGTTTCCCAGCGGTCCGTCTTGGAGGTATTGAAGCGAACGTGCCTGGTGGAACCAGCAGGGTTATAGGGATCGAGCAGCGCCTGGATGGGTGCTCGCCCAGGAACTCGCGGGTGATGCCGTCGGTGATGCGCTTGCAAGCCATGTCGGCCAGCATTTTGTACTTCAGCTGGGCCGGATAAGTGCCGCCTTTGCAAACCAGGTAGCCATCGAGCCATTGCTTGGCGATGCGTTTGAGCTGGCCGAAGAGAGTAAGCTTGGGATCTTCGCCTGGGTCGCGCCATTGATTCAAAACCAGGTGGGAGGTGAGTTCATACAGGACCTGGGACGGCCGCACCTCGCCGGTGTGGATGAGCGTCAGGTCGACTTGCTCACCAATGATGCCGGAGTTTTGGGTTTCCGTGGTGCCGACCAAATCGGGGGTGAGTTCCAGAATAGAATCGTCATTGAATTTCGCTTTGAGCCGTTCCTCGGGCAGTTCGATGCGGTAGCCTTCGACACGCGGGAAGCGAATTTCCAGGGCGTCGCGCTCCGGCCGCATCGCTTTCACCTGAATCGTCTCACGCGGCGGCTGCGGCGGTGCGACCACGGGCTTGGCGGTGAAGTCGAAGGGAATGCCGAGCACATCGGCATATTCCACATTGAACAGGCCCTCTTCGTTCAGCTCATAGGACTGCCGTCGCAAAGCGCGGCCAATCACTTGCTCGCACAGCAGCTGGGTGCCGAATGCGCGGACGCCGAGAACGTGCGTCACGGTGTTGGCATCCCAGCCCTCGGTGAGCATCGACACGGAAACAACGCAGCGGATCGACCCGCCAAGTCGGCCTGGCTTGCCGACGGTGTTCATCACTTCACGGAGCAGGGCCACGTCATCGAGTTCCTTGCCGCCTTGAAGCGCATCGGCGAGTTTGCCTCCGCGGTCGAAGACGTCGCGGCGAAACTGCGTGATCTCATCGGCGGCCATGGCGCGGAAGTTGTCGTCCAATCCCTCGCCGGATTCGAGTTGCTCGCTGTCGATGAGCAGCGTGTTTGGGCGTGCCAGCGGGTTGCTGTGCTCGTCGAAGTTTTGGAACAATGGCAGGCGCCCCGCGACGGGAGTTTTGCTCCCGTCTTCATTCTCACGGAGAAATCCGGAGATGAAGTCGTAAACGAGCTTGGAGGTGGAGGTGTTGTTGCAAACCACGATGAAACACGGCGGCACAGGTGTGCCGGCTTTGTCCCACAACTCGAATGTCAGTTTGTAATGGCCATAAAGAGCGTCGAGGGCGGTTTGAAGTTGCGGCGGCAGGCTGAGCGGGTCGAGCGTGTTGGCTTTGCCACGGCCCTTTTTCGGCATTTTCGTGCGGATGTGCTCCCAAAGGTTGCGGTACATCGGCATGCTCGAGCCAGGAATGTTGTCCGCCACCGGCACGCGGGAGCTTGACGATGCCGCATTCGATGGCGTCCATTAGGGAGAAGTCACTCATGGTCCACGGGAACAGCGTACCCTCGGCGTAGCCGGAGCCGTGCAAGAAGAATGGGGTCGCCGACAAATCAATGACACGAGCCAGGCCGAGTTTGCGGTTCACGGCTTCCAGGCCGGAAATCCACAGCCTGGCAGCCTCATTATTCTTCTCGGCTTCCTTGCGGTCATCGCCTTTCAGTTCTTCCTCGTCGTCGACTTCGGGCTTCTCACGATAACAGTGGTGGGCCTCATCGTTGAGTACGAGGATGTTTTTCATTCCCATCAGATCGGGCATCACCCGCTGAAGCATCTGGCCGTCTGTTTCCAGGGTGTTAAGCTCCTCGCCCCGCCCTTGCAATAAAGCGCGACCGCCGGCCGAAAGTTCGATGCGCTGACGGAGTTTGAAGGCATGAAAATTGGTGATGACGATTTTCGCCTTTTGGATGTCTGGCAGCATGTCGCCGGGAACGAGTTCACGCTCCTTGAAATAGCTTTGGGGGTCGTTCGGTTGGAGAACGCGAAGGCGATCTTTGATGGTAATGCCTGGGGCCACGACGAGAAAACCGCGTGTGAAGCGTTTGCTGCTGGGGTGGCGCACGGCGTTGATGGTGTGCCAGGCGATCAGCATCGCCATGACCGTGGTTTTGCCGGCGCCAGTGGCTAGCTTCAGGGCGAGGCGGTGGAGTTCGGGATTGGCCTCCTTGTTGACAACGTCCAAATGGTCGAGGAAGCGCCTACCAGTCTTGGATTCAGGTGCGACTTCCGTCAGCCAAATGGCGGTTTCCACGGCTTCCACTTGGCAGAAGAACGGGCGGGTTTCGCTGAACTGGTGATGCCGCCAATGCTGAAGCAGGCGGGCCGTTTCCGGAGTTACCTGCCACTCGCCGGAGTTCGGTAATGCCCGCCATGCTGCCACAAGACCGCGCACCTCGTTAATGATCGGAGTTGGATCGTATTGTTGCTTCTGCGTGGAAATGCCCTTGTCATCGCCGTAAGTCAAGACTTGTTGGGTAGCCCCCTTGCGTTTCTTAGGCTTGGGGATGGGCGTGATGTACTCGGCAGGTCGACGCTTCTCGATGATGCTTTGTGTCGGCTGCCCTTCCTCATCGAGTTCCCAATGACGGCGCGGGCAATCGTATGGTGAGTTAAGGATCGGGTGATCGAAGAAGTGGTTGGCCATTTTCAGGTCCTGTCTCCTTGCCGAACCAAAGCGTCAAGGCTCACGCCACGCATTTCAATGGGAACGCCACCGTTTTTATGGATAACCTTCCCAAATTGCCGACATCGTTTGATGGCCGCTTTCCCGTTCCTGTGCTCGCTGGAAGGTTTGGCAGGTATCATACCGGACCAGGTGTGGTCTGCCAATCTTACCAGGGAGGGTTGGGATGATTTGAGCGACATTAGCGCAACAGGTAAGCGGAATCATGTCTTGCCCCGCTTTTTCCCCGCGGCTAACCGAGCCTGCCGCCAGACCGAATCGGGAACCTTGGCGGGAGTCATCATGTTGAACGGGGACGGCAATGCGCACGGGGGCCTCCGGTGCCACTGGTGCAGCAGGTTCAGCCTCGGGCGAGGGCGAGGGCGAGGGCGGAATAGGGGCAGCGGCTACGGCATCTGCTTCAGTAGCCGGCGTTTCCTCCGCGGCGACAACCGGCACCATCGCCGGTAGATCCTGACCTGCCAAAGGAGGCGCCTCCACTGGTGCTTTGGCGCCGTTCTTCGCCTCCAAGTTGGCGAACATCTCTTCCAGGCAGCGGTCGTTCCAGGCTTGCAGCTCTTCCAACGTCCCACCATCGGGACGCATCATCTCCTGCCGTGCGGACAGCCAGTAGCGGAACGGGTCGTTCGGGCGGCCCGTGCCGTTTTGGCGCACCTGGCCTTGAGCCACGGCGCGGCTCAGCCAGCGCCACAAGGTCGTCGCATCCGGCTTGTCATAGTCAGGCGGCCAGTTTTCCAGGATTTCTTGGCGCGTCAGCCGGATGGCGGCGGCCGTCAATATGTGCAGGACGGCTTGCCAGCTTTCGCCGAAGGCAGCCTCCACGCCGCTATGCAGCAGCACGTAATCGGCGCCGTCGGCCAGTAGTTCCATCAAGAGATGCCGTTGCGTCTGCTCGTGGCGCGAAAAAGCGATCAGGCGCCGGCGACGATCCAGGTCGTCGGGCTGGCCGTAATAGCCCATTTCGATGATGATGTCCACGAAACCGGGCAGGGCGCCGCTGCCGCGTGCGGCCTGGCCGGCCACCGTTTTGCCTTTGCGCGGGTGATGCGGCAAGAGGACGCTCATGCCGGCCGTGGCCAGTCGCTGCAAGGGCGTCAAGCATTCGAACAGCGCACTGGCCGAGTTCTCGCTGTGGGCCGGCAGGAAGTGGGCCAGCGAGTCAATGACCACCAGATCGATTTCGTGGCGCTCGCGCATGGCGGCTGCGGTGTCAATCAAGGCCAGCCACTGCTCCATGCTCGGCTGGGTCGTGAACGGGCGGCACAAAAGGTGGACGTGGTCGCGGATACCCGAGCTGCTCGAAGCGCGGCCGCCAATCGGCTTCGCTCTCCTCGGAAATGACGAAGGCTTTGCCGGCGGCAACCGACAAGCCGGCCAGCTGGCCCCCTTGTTGCATGCGGGCCAGCAGTAGCGATACCAGGGTCGTCTTGCCCGATTTCCATTGACTGGTCAGCAGGGTGAATGGTTGGATTGTAATCCAGAACGAGCAAGCGGATCAAAGTCAGTAGGTTGGGAAAAGTAACCTCGCCCGGACGAGTGGCTTGGTTCGAGAAGGGGTCATTGCATGAATCAATCCGCCAGCTGCGGCTTGATTTCGGCCGTGGTGCCTGCGGGGACCTTGGACGGCCGGTCGGCCAGCGGCGGCAACGGGCTAACCTTCGTCTTGCGCCGCTGCGGGCTGATCCCCTCGACGAGGTGAACACGCCAGCTGCTCTCGGAATCGTCGATGCGCAAAAACACTTCGCCGTCGGCAGGGGGATGGTCGACGGGTTTGTGCAAAACAAGGAAACCCGGTGCCATCTGGGCTATTGGGAAAACATTGCCGTTCAGGCGCAATTCCATGTATACCAAAGCGGAATGGCCTTGACCCTTCAGGATTGGAGTTGCCATGGCTAGAACCGAGTACCTTACTTTGGTGGCACTGCGCCAATCATCGTCTTGCGCCGCTGCGTGCTGATCCCCTCGACGAGGTGGACACGCCAGGTGCTTTCGGAATCGTCGATGCGCATATAAATCTCAGCGTCGGCCGGCGGATATTCGAAAGGCTGCTTGACGATGACGAAATCGAGCCCCATCTGGGCAATGGGCACAACGCGGCCGCCGTCCAACCGCAATTCCATGCGGACTTGGGCGGAATGGCATTGACTCTTCAAGGTTGGAGTGAGCATGGACAGAACTGACCTCCATCGGCGGATTCGAGATTTTGCTCACCAATACAACCTGGTGATCGGTGAGCAGCTTGGGTACGGTTTGCATGGTATCGTTTTTGCGGCCGATTACCAGACGAAAACTGGGCGATGCGCGCTTAAAGTCCACGAACGTGAAAGAGAATACTGCCGGGAACGGGACGTTTATCTCCGCCTTCAAGAGCACGGCGTCACCGAGATTCATGGATGCCACGTCCCCCAGATGGCGTCCTTTGACAACGACCTGTGGGTCATCCACATGACGTTGGTGGACCGCCCTTTCGTCCTCGATTTTGCCGGGGCCTATCTTGACGATCCACCTATTTTCTCCGCAGAGGTCATGGCGGATTGGCAGGCCGAAAAGGAGGAGCAATTTGAAGGCAAATGGCCCCAGGTCCGGGCCGTACTCGGGGCACTTGAAGGTTACGGCATTTTCATGATTGACGTCAATCCGGGCAACATTTCCTTCGGCGATTGACGCAAACCCAAGTGCCCGTTGAGCGACATTCGTTCAGGGAGGTGTGTCGGGGTCTGCAACGCAACGAATCGGCAAAGACCGATTCGCATTCTGAATCCCCTTTGGCCCCGCCACTCTCTAAAATAGCATCCAGATAGGAGATACCCCGCATGGACATGAACCGCTTCACCGAAAAGTCGCAGGAAGCTCTGCAAGGCGCCCAACGCCTGGCCGCGCGACTTAACCACCAGCAGATCGATGTCGAGCATCTGCTGCTCGCCCTGCTCGATCAGGAACGCGGCCTCGCCTCCGCCATGCTCGCCAAGGCCGAGATTCCCGTCGATGCCGTCAAGCTGCGCGTCCACCGTGAGCTCGAGAAACTGCCGCGTGTCACCGGCACCAGCGACGACAACATCGGCATCACCGGCCGGCTCAATCGCTTGCTCGGCAAGGCCGAGGATGAAGCGAAAAGCCTCAAGGACGATTTCGTCTCCGTCGAGCATCTGCTGCTGGCGATGTGCGACGACACCGGGCACCGCCGGCAAGGTCTTCAAGGAATTCGGCGTCACCCGCGCACGCCTGACCAGCGCCCTCAAAGAAGTCCGCGGCAACCAACGGGTCACCACGCAAAACCCCGAGGCCACCTACGAAGCCCTGGAACACTATGGCCGCGACCTGACCCAGTTCGCCTCCAGGGCAAGCTCGATCCGGTCATCGGCCGCGACGAGGAAATCCGCCGGGTCATCCAGGTGCTGTCGCGGCGCACCAAGAACAACCCCGTGCTGATCGGCGAGCCGGGCGTCGGCAAGACCGCCATCGTCGAGGGCCTGGCCCAGCGCATCGTCCGCGGCGACGTGCCCGAAGGGCTCAAGAACAAACGCGTCGTCGCCCTCGACATGGGCGCCCTCATCGCCGGCGCCAAGTTCCGCGGCGAATTCGAGGAACGGCTCAAGGCCGTCCTCAAGGAAGTGCAGGAATCGCAGGGCGACGATCATCCTGTTCATCGACGAGCTGCACACCGTCGTCGGCGCCGGCAAGGCCGAAGGCGCCATGGACGCCGGCAACCTGCTCAAGCCGATGCTGGCCCGCGGCGAGCTGCACTGCATCGGCGCCACCACGCTCGACGAGTATCGCAAGCACATCGAGAAGGACGCCGCCCTGGAACGCCGTTTCCAGCCGGTGCTGGTCGATCAGCCATCGTCGAGGACACCATTTCGATCCTGCGCGGCCTGCGCGAACGCTACGAAGTCCACCACGGCGTGCGCATCAAGGACGCGGCCCTGGTGGCCGCGGCGGTGCTCTCCAATCGCTACATCTCCGACCGCTTCCTGCCCGACAAGGCCATCGACCTGGTCGACGAGGCGGCCGCCAAGCTGCGCACCGAGATCGACTCGATGCCGGCCGAGCTGGATGAAGTCATCCCGCCGCGTCATGCAACTGGAGATCGAGCGCGAAGCCCTGAAGAAGGAGAAGGACGCCGCCTCGCGCGAACGGCTGGCAAAGATTGGAGAAGGAGCTGGCCGACCTGAAGGCCGAGGCCGATGCCCTCAGCGCCCAGTGGCAAGCGGAAAAGGACAAAGTCCAGCAGCTGCGCCAGCATCCGCGAGCAGATCGAGCAGACCAAGCTGCGAGATCGAGCAGGCCGAGCGCCAGTACGACCTCGACAAGGCCGCCGAGCTGAAATACGGCAAGCTTGCCCGAGCTGGAACGCCAGCTCAAGGCGGAGGAGGAAACGCTTGACCGCGACGCAAGGGCGCCGCAACGGCTCATCAAGGAAGAAGTCGACGAAGAGGACATCGCCGAGGTCGTCAGCCGCTGGACGCACATCCCCGTCTCGAAGCTGCTGGAAGGCGAGGTGCAGAAACTGCTGCACCTGGGCGAGGAGCTGCACCAGCGCGTGATCGGCCAGGACGAAGCGGTGGACGCCGTGGCCGAGGCGGTGGTGCGCGCCCGCTCCGGCCTGAAGGACCCGAACCGGCCCATCGGCTCGTTCATCTTCCTGGGCCCGACCGGCGTCGGCAAAACCGAGCTGGCCCGCGCCCTGGCCGAGTTCCTGTTCGACGACGAGAGGGCCATGATCCGCATCGACATGTCGGAGTACCAGGAGAAGCACACCGTCGCCCGGCTGGTCGGCGCTCCGCCCGGCTACATCGGCTTCGAGGAAGGCGGCCAGCTCACCGAGGCGGTCCGCCGCCGGCCCTACTGCGTGCTCCTGTTCGACGAGATCGAAAAGGCCCACCACGACGTCTTCAACGTCCTGCTGCAAATCCTCGACGACGGCCGGCTGACCGACGGCCAGGGCCGCACCGTCGATTTCAAGAACACCATCGTCATCATGACGTCGAACATCGGCAGCCAGCGCATCCTGCAGTACAAGGGCTCGCTATATCGGCGAGGTCTACGATCGCATGAAGGACGCCGTGCTCGACGAGATGCGCCAGCACTTCCGCCCGGAGTTCCTCAACCGCGTGGACGAGATCATCGTCTTCCACGCCCTGAGCGAGGAGCACCTCAAGCAGATCGTGGAGATCCAGCTCAAGCGTTTGCGGGAGCGCCTGGCCGAGCGGCACATCACGCTGGAGCTGACCGACGCCGCCAAGACGCACCTGGTGCACACGGGCTACGATCCGGCCTACGGCGCCCGGCCGCTCAAGCGGGCGATCCAGAAGGAAATCGAGAACCCGCTGGGCCGGCTGCTGCTGGAAGGGAAGGTGCGCGACGGGCAGACGGTGAAGGTGGATTATGATCGGAAGGCTGAAAGATTGACGTTTGGCACCGGTGCATGAAGTAGGTCCCGCCTGCCGGGCGGGACCTCAAGCCCAACAGCAATCTAGTCCTCTTGGGCTATCGCGATCGCCTGTTGCGAAAGGTCCCGTCCGGCAGACGGGACCTACCGGTGGCAACCCGCCCTCACGACCCGCAAATCCCTTATCTACCGCACAGCTTTCGATAATTTCGGCGCCGCCTGCCCTGCGCGGTCCAACTGTGCTATCGCTTGGCCGGTCATCATTCTAAAGTGGAAGTTTCGCAAGGCCTCCTGGCAAAGTCTTGCCGAATGAGGAAGTGATGCGCCCTTTTGCGGAGTGATCCCTGGATGGCCGAACGACGCCTGATTTCGCTGGATGGCTGGACCGCGGGCTTCGCGGCATTGGGCATCGCCGTTACCCTGTGCATCGTGAGCTATGATCCCGAGTCTGCTGCCAATTGGCTTGGCGAACCGGGACACGGCCTGGCACGGGAGTTGACCGACGCCCTCGGCAGCGCGGTTTTCGCGATGCTGGCTGGTTGGACCATGCTGGCAATCCATCTAATACTGTGGCGCCACTGGCCTAGATGGACGGCCCGCGTCGCCGGTTGGACGATGCTGCTGGTCGTGGCCGCCGTTGCCGCCGACTGGTCGGCCATCAACCTCGGCAATGGGCCGCAAACAGCGGGCGGCGGCGCCGTCGGCGCCTGGTTGTCCGCCTGGCTGGCACAAGAGCTCTCTCCTTCCTGGCAGGTTGTGCTGGTAGCAGGCGCTTTTGTCTTTGGGGCGTTTTTGGCTACGGAATACTTCGTCGTGCCGACTCTCCGCGGCGTCCGCTTGGTCCTGCGCGGGTTGCTCGGCATTTTGCGACGGGGAAAATCGCTGTTGACGTGGAACAAGCCTGAACCCTCGCCGGTCGCCCCCACAAAACGGCGCTCGACCTCCAAGGCCGCGAGCGACGACGGCATCCCCATTGTCCGGCTTATTCCGCCTGTGGCGCCGGAAGACGCTCACGGCGCGGAGCCGCTCCTCTCGGAGCTGGCCGCGGCCGACGCCGTGGCGCCAGCCTTGCGGATTGTCCGGCCCGGCCCGGCGCCGGACTCCGAACGATTCCAGGATTACCAACTGCCGCCGTTGACGCTGCTCGAGGATCCGCAGCCGTTTCCTTACGAGGAGCACGACCAGCATCTGCGCGAACGGGCCACCCTGCTGGAAAAGACGTTCAAGGATTTCGATCTCAATGTCCGCGTGGTCGGCATCAACACCGGCCCCGTCATCACGCAGTACGAGGTTGCCTTGGAAACCGGCCTGCGCGTTTACAAGGTCACCTGCCTGGCCGACGATCTGGCACTGAACCTGCGCGTGTCCGAGCGTGCGCATCGTGGCGCCGATTCCCGGCAAGAACACCGTCGGCATCGAAATCCCCAACGAGCATCGGGCCATCGTCCGCCTCAAGGAAGTCCTGCTGGCCACGGGCAAGAAGCTGGCCAAGCTGCGCATTCCGCTTTTTTTGGGCAAAGACACCGAAGGCCGGCCGTTGGCCTACGACCTGGCCGAGATGCCGCACTTGCTGATCGCCGGCCGCACCGGCACGGGCAAATCGGTGTGCCTGAACGCCATCATCCTCAGCATGCTCATGACCCGCCGGCCCGACGAGCTGAAGCTGATCCTGATCGACCCCAAACGTACCGAGCTGATCGAATATGGCCGGCTGCCGCACCTGATGCACCCCGTCGTGACGGACGCCAAGAAAGCCGAGGCGATCCTGGCCTGGGCGGTCGACAAGATGGAAGAGCGTTACGACCTGCTCAGCCGGGCGCGGGTGCGGAGCATCGCCGCCTACAACGAGCTGACTCCTGCCGAGATTCTACACCGCGTGCAGCCGGTCGATGACGAGGAACGGTCGCGCATGCCGATGCAAATGCCTTATGTCGTCCTCATCGTCGATGAGTTGGCCGACCTGATGATGCAGATGAAGCGGGAGATCGAGGGCCACATCATTCGGCTGGCCCAGAAATCGCGGGCCGCTGGCATTCACCTGGTGGTGGCCACGCAAAAGCCGACGGTCGACGTCATCACCGGCCTCATCAAGTCCAACTTGCCGGCCCGGATTTGCTTCCAGGTTTCGAGCCGGTCGGACAGTCGCGTGGTGCTCGACGAAGAGGAGCCGACAAGCTGCTCGGCAAGGGCGACATGCTGTTTCTGCTGCCGGGCACCGGCAATCTCGTCCGTGCCCAGGGCGCATTTGCCAGCGACGCGGAGATCACCGGCGTGGTCGAGCATCTGGACTGCGATCCGTGTTTCGCGCCGGAGCTGCTCAACCTGAAATCGACCACGGAAGAAGAGGAAGGGGACGGCCAGCAATCGCAACGGCCCCGCGATCCGCTTTACGATCAGGCCATCAGCATTGTGCTGCGCGAAGGGCGCGGCAGTGTTTCGCTGCTGCAGCGATCGCTGGGCATCGGCTACGGCCGGGCCGCGCGGCTTATCGATTTCATGGCGGAAGACGGCATTGTCGGCAGCTACAACGGCAGCAACGCCCGTGAAGTGTTGTATACGCCAGAGCAGTGGCAGCAGGCGAGGCAGAAGGCGGTGTAATCATCTTGCCCATGGGTCTTATAAGACCTATGAGACCCATGAAGTTCTCAGGTCAGTAATCCTTGGTGTTCAGCTCGTGCACTGACAAACCCAGCAGCACCGCCGTAATGGCCAGAGAAGAAAGAATCGACAGCAGTGGGGAGAACTCTTGCCACGAATCGAGGACCTTGAAGACTGGCGGTTTTACAAAATCATGTTCCGCGTCCAGCGCGTTGAACAGGATTTGGCTGGCGTCAACCGGTTTGGGGGAAATCCAGTACGCCGCATCCGCCAAGGCACTGGTCAAGGGCGGCAGCGGTTCCGGCATGGCCATGGCCATGACGGAGCCATAATTGACCCCCCAGGCTAGAAGCCAGAACAGCACCGAGCCGAAGACGCACGCCACGGTGCTGCGCGGTTAACACACCAAGCAGCACCGAAAAGCTATAAAAAACGGCGAACTGAACCAAAAGTAGGGGAATGCACCACAAATAGGCTACGTCCCAGACGGCCGTGCGCAAACCCAGGGCAAGCCAAGTCAAGCCTACGAACAGTACAACCTGGCAGCCCACGAAAGTCAACACACCGAAATACTTGCCGAGCAGCAGCTGCCACCGTGCCGCCGGCTTGGCGAGAAGGACTGACGCCGAATGGGGTTCCAGGAAGGTCGGCACAAATCCCGCGGTCCAGACCAATGTAAGGAGAACTCCGAGAGTGCCGGCGATGCCCCCCGCCAGGACCAATTCCAGAAAATGCACGGCATCGCTGCGTACGCGGCCAATGTCCCACGACACGGCGCCAAATGCCAGGGTCATCCTGCCGCTGATTGTCGGAACCCCTTCCTTGAGCGCTTTCGCGGGATCGGTCCCGTAGTGCCGTGGCAGGAAATAGCCGCGTTCGTCCTTGTCGCCATAAAGCGACTCGTGAGATGCGTCGCCCGAAATGCTCACGCTCAGGCAAAGCACGACGCACAGCGCCGTGACGGCCAGCATCATCAAGCCGATCCCGGAAGCGTTGGCTTGGCGAAATGTGTCAATAATCAATTGCTTCACGGCGACCAGGCTGGATCCACGGTTCATGGCGTCCTCCGGTCAGGATTGATAGATCGGGGCCAGGGCCGCTTCAAGTGTGCGCTGGCCGCCGGTGGCCGGGTCGCGCAACAAGGAGGCAAGCGAGCCGAGATAGCCCAACCGTCCCGCGACCAGCACGGCAAGGCGATCGCATATCTGTGCGACTTCGCTAAGCGCGTGCGACACGACAAGCACAGTTTTTCCCGCGCTGCGCTGCTCGGCGACGATGTTCTGCAGCAACGTGCGTGCGCTCAGGTCGAGCCCTTCCATCGGCTCGTCGAGCACGAGCAAATCCGGCTCGGCAAGCAATGCCTGGGCCAATGCGAGACGTTGCACCATACCTTTGCTGAAACGCGAAATCGGCTCATGGGCCCGGTCCGCCAGCCCAAATTTTTCCAGCAGCGCCGGCACGCGGGTTTTCAAGACCGACGGCGGAATCCACGACATATTGCCGTAGAAATTGAGCAATGAAGTGGCGCTCAGGTAACGTGGGAAGGCTTGATTCTCGTGCATGTAGCCGACGCGGGCCAGCGTGTTCCGCTGGGTGATCGGATGTCCCAAGCGCAGCACGCGTCCCCCGCTGGGCCGGCATAACCCGAGGAGTATTTTGACCAGCGTGGTTTTTCCAGCCCGGTTCGGGCCCAGCAGCGCGAAAACCTCGCCCGGCTGAATCGCAAAACTGATGCCGCACAAGGCCCGCACCGTTGCTCTGGGCCGCAACGGCGCTCGGTAAGTCTTGGATATGTCGGCAAACTCGGCCACGGTAGTCGGCATGGTCATTTGATTAGAGCGATTTGCACGCCATTTTGCAATATGGATGTGTAGGCGGACGTCATGTTCGTCAGCATCTGGGAGTCCGTTCCGGTGATAATCTGGTTGGACGCCAATGCCGTGGTTTTGTCGCTTTGTGTGCCCGCGTAGTATTGCATGGTTTGCAAAGTCGATAACGCCCCAGCCGCGTCCGGCGCCCCACTGGCGAAGACGGGCCCGAAGCCGATGGCATAAAGCCGGAACGGGTTTCTCGTTGTGGTGTAAGTGGTCTGCATCTGCGTCACCAGGGAATAAACCTGGTTGAGGACCGTGGAGTCGTTGATATTCAATGGGTCGATCGTGGGATATTCGCTGCCCGTGGGATTGTTCATGTCATAGCGAATCTTGTAATATGTGTAACCGCTGGAGGCGGTTACGAGGCTGGCGGTCGCGGTGCAGTTCGCCAGGCCGTCCGTCTCAAAAATGACCACTTTTTGAGCCCCTCTGCGCCCCATGCCACCGGCCATCGCGGTCGGGAACGTGATGGGAGAAGAGCTCACGAATGTCCTTAACGTGGTATCCGTGGTTGGCGTCACGGCGAACTGGTTGTAAGCAAGCATGAGGGCCATGGCGAAGCAGGTATCGCCGTCCCCGCGCGGCGTGTCCATGAAATTGGCGGAGGGTATCTGGCCGTTTGCGGGATCCGCATCGTAGGGAGTGCACTCGGTGCTATTGCACGAGCCGTCGGCATTGATCGTTGAAAATGGGAAAAGGATGGCGGAGGTCGCGTAGGCGTAATTGGTGCCCAGCGGACAGCTCACGCAATTGAAGCGGCCGTTCGTGCCGGCGCCGGAAGCAACTCCCGATGACCCCGTGCGGGGCCAACTATAAGGCACAACCGTCATCCAGTCGTTGGGGTGGTTGGTCTGCATGGTGTTGATAGCCGCCACGAAGGCCTGTTTGCAAACATAGAGCGGCGCTTCGTAGCTATTGCCGGGCTGCATGAAGAAATAGTTGGTTCCCATCACGTTGTTGGTGTTGTAATTGTTCAAGAAATCCGCCAGCATAATGGGGCTAAACCAGTAGCGCAGATTTGGGCGTTGAGGGTTGTCCTTGTAATTCATGTAGTATGTGCCCGCGGCGGGTTCGGAGTTGATTGCCGTTGTGCCCCAATTGAAATCGCCGCCGTAGCCGACCATGTTGCTAACGTCCGTGTAATTGCCCGCCGAAGTCTGTTTGAAGCCTAGTACGTAGTCGATAAACTCGACCCAAAAGCGCTGGTCGGTGCTGCCATAGCTCGGCCAGGTCCCGGTGATTGCCGTCGGAATCGAGCCGTAGTATTTGACTCGGCCCGAGCGTAACTGCGACGGGAATGGGTCCGTCGTCTGGGTAAGCCAGCGAAGAATCTCGTTGTAATTGATTGTGTAGGTTGAACTGCTGGGCACATTCAAGGAGCCCAAATTTGAACCGGAGGTGATAAAGAGTTTGGTATTGTCATCGGTGCCGAAGAAGCGTACCCGCCAGTCGCAGGGAGTGGTCCCCACGTTGTCCACCACGTAATTCCAGTTATATAGGCGCATGATTGTTTGGAACGCCGTGGTCGAGGTGGTCAGCTTAGCGTTGCTGGGACCAGGTTGGTAAACATTGTTGATCAGATAGTTGCTGAGCGTGCCGGCCGTGGCGCCGCTGGCGTCGTCGCCGGAAGGCCAGGGCCAGGTTTGGCTGCCCGAAGTGGCCGAAACGCCGTAAATGCCGTACAACGGGGGACCCGTCAACAGCCCACATACGATCCTGAATTGGCGGTCGCGGCCGACGTTCCATTCTGGGCTCTTGTCACAGTCCAGGTGCTTCCGGAGATTGCTGTCACTTTCATTATTTCATTCGGGCTTACGGTAGCAGCGTTATTGCTGGAACTGCCTACAACAACCAGAAATGGCGTGCTTGGAAAACTCGTGGAAGAAGTGCCTGCCACGGCTGCGTTCCCACTAACAGTAATGGAAGTTTAGAGTTTTGTAATATTCGCCGACAGCGTGGTCGCAACGGAAGTACAGTTGAAATCCGCCGCTGTGTAGCCGAAATCGGTCAAGAACTGCTGGATCTGTGTGGCATCCTGGGAAGTGTTGCTCCAGGCGGTGTTGGTCCCAGTGTTAAAGGGCGCACGTGGGTCGGGAGGCCAGATGAAAAAAGTCTTGCCGTAATAGCCGGGCCCTTTCGTGTATCCTGCGAATGACCCGGCACCTGTGCTTGGATAGCTCGTGTGTGTCCCGGTAGACCAGTTGGAAATCGAGCCGCTGGTATAATTGGAATAGCCGTCTAGCTCCCACGTAGCAACCGTGGCGTTCCGAGTGGGGGAGCTCCCTGATGTTCCCAATACGTCGTTGACATTGGTGGCGTAATTTGTAGTGCTGCCTTTGACGAACAAGGGCACGTCGCCGCCCGGCGTCGTGGCGTAGGAAGACGGAGGCAGCACCGGCGCCGCTCCAGTTCCTGGTGCGGTCCAGGTAACTCCGCCGTTCGTGCTGGTGTACGAATCAAATGCACGGATCAAAGTGCTGGCATAAGCGGCGTTTTGATAAAAACTGTTGATGTACGTCAATGTGTATGAGGAATTGGTGACCGTGAAATTGCTCGGCATAATCGTGTAATTATCGTCACCCGAAGTTTGAGCGGTGCTGGGTCCTATTAGGCCGCGAATTGCTCGAGGAATAATGGCTGAAGGTCGGCACGAGCGTGTCGGGATTGTTCGAGGTGCGCGAGTTGGTGTAGAAATCGAAACCGAGGCACGTTTCCAGGCGCATCGAGCCGGAAAGGTCCATGATCAGGGCGATGTCGCGCGGGCGGTGCACCGCCTCGGCGGTGGCCGTCACGTTCGGCAGGAATGTCGACCCAAGGACCGTGCTGAACGCGCCCTTCAAGCTGGTCGATGTGACCGTTGCCGTCACCGCGGTATACGGCTGGCCGGCAGTCGGCGGGTAGTTGGCGGCGAATGCTTGCGTGGTCTGATTGTAGTCGTAGGTGCCGTAGGTGAGCGTCAATTGCGACGATTGGATCGTCTGCCCCAGAATATTGTTGTACGTCAAGATGTTCTGGGCGTTGGTGGTGGCCCCGCTCTCGTTGTAAGTGGTGGCCGAGTTGCCATTCAGCGTGCGCGCGGCAACTAGCGCGGCGAGGTCCGCGGCATTGCTGGGCCTGCGTCTTGGCGATCGCCAGCATGCCAAGGTCGATCGCCAGTCCCAAAAAGGCGATCAGGATCACCATCGTGATGGCCAGCAAGGTCGCGATAGTGCCCTGGCGGCGAGTGCGAGCCGCCAACCAATGGCTTTGTGTGAGTGATCATATTGCATTCCCCTTGGAGACTCGTTATGACGCTCCCTCGCAAACCATGGTGCAAGCGCTGGTCATGGTGAACGTGGGCATGATGTGAAACGGAATAATGTTCAAGAAAATGTATTTTCCACTCACGGTAACGGTGATAAAATCGCCCGCGACCAGGTTGTTGACTCTGTTTCCGGTGTAAGTGGTGCCCTGGTCAACTCCGCTGACCGTTACAGTGAAATTGCTGAAGCTGCTGAGTTCCGGGTCGACATTTTGGCGGTTACCAGTGTCGTGACGTCTGTGGCTGAGGGTGGCATCCGTGTTGTTGGCCAAGGCGAATCGGCAGCCTTCGCGGGCGGCGTTGTTGAGCACGTTCCAGTCCATCAGGAGCCGGCCGTACTCAAAAACGCCGAAGAGTAGCATCAACGTCGGAATCAGCACCAAGGCCGTCTCGATCGCGGTTGCGCCGCATCGTCGCGCTTCCACCAGGCATTCGGGTCAACATGACACTTTCCCCTCTGAACTTTGCAAGAAGTTATTGAGCCGGCAAGTAGGCAGCGATGGTGAACGGCGAATCGACCAACGACGCCCAATCCACCGCGACATATAACCGGGTTGTGCTTGTGATTCTTGGCTACGGAAGCCAGCCGATGCTGGCGTAGGGCACCTGAACGTCGTATCCGATAATGATCGAGCTGCGACATCCCCGTGGGGTCCGTGACGCTGGTGTTGGTGATGTCCGTGAAAGTGAGGGTGAAAAGCTCCCGATTGGCGGTATTGTCCCAGCATGTGTAGCCGTAGGTGTTCGCGGGCAGGGTGATTACCGGGGCTATCATGGACGTCGAATGGCCCGAAGGGAAGGCCGTCGGCTCGGCACTCTGGAGATAAACCAGGACATTGCTAGCAACACCTTGAAGATTGAGCTGGCCCAGGGAGGCATCCCGGGCACCTTCGCGGGCGGAATTCCAGACGACGTTTTGCACTTCCGTCATGCGGCCGACTTCCCACAGCCCATACATGATCACAAAAAAGATCGGCAAGCAGACCGCGAATTCCGCCGCCGCCACGCCGCGCCGGCGATTGCTCAGCCTCGCGGGACCATGCCCAACCCATTTCGCGAACATAAATCGCCCCCACGCCAGACAATGCCTGGAATTCTTCAGGACAAAACCCTCGCACAAGCTTAGATCGAAAACCGCAGGTGGGCAAATCGGATTGTGCGTCTTATAATGCCACCTGTGGCGGCTGCAAAAAAAGGGGTCAGGCCCCGTTGTGCGAAGCACCCTTCGCACTCATAACGGCTTGGGCGATGGTCCGGCAACGGGGCCTGACCCCTTTTATTGCAGCCGCTGAGCACCACGCACTCCAACTGGGACGAGGGGCTGGCATGGACGAACTGCACCACGAATGCGGCATCGCGGCGATCTACCATCTCGAAAGCCCCACGCCATCGCGCCTGGCGCCGCCGACTGGGCCGGAGCAGGTTTCGCGGCTGATGCCGCGCATGCTGCTCGATCTGCAAAATCGCGGCCAGCTGGCGGCCGGCTTCACGACCTTCAACCCGCACCGCGACAAGCTCCTCGACACCTACAAGCAGATCGGCACCGTCATCGAGGCGTTTCGGCTCAACCATCAGGCCAAGTACGAAAGCATCATGCGGGAATACGCCGGCCGGGCCGCCATCGGCCACGTCCGCTACGCCACCTGCGGCGCCAACGACCGCAGCTATGCCCAGCCGTTCGAGCGCCATCACGGCTGCAAATGGAAATGGTTCAGCTTCGCCTTCAACGGCCAGCTCGCCAACTTCGCCGAGCTCCGCGACCGAGCTGCTGACCCTGGCCGATTACCACCTGACGCGCAACATCGACACCGAAGTCATCATGCACTACCTCAGCTACGAGCTGCGCAGCGACGAACGGCCCGACCTCGTGCGAGGTGTTCCGCAACCTGAGCCAGAAGTTCGACGGCGCCTACAACCTCGTCTTCCTGAACGCCATGGGCGACATGGCCGTCGCTCCGCGATCCCAAGGGCTTCCGGCCGCTGTGCTATGCCCAGGATGGCCCGCTTGTTCGCCGCCGCCAGCGAGAGCGTGGCCGCTGCTCAACCTCGGCTTCCACGACATCCAATCGCTGGAGCCGGGCGAGATGATCGTCATCCAGGACAACCAGATCCGTCAGGAACGCTTTGCCGCGCAAGCAGACGCCGTCGCATTGCTTCTTCGAGTGGATCTATTTCGCCAACGTCGCCAGCACGCTGGACGACCGCAGCGTCTATCTGTCGCGGGCCGCCCTGGGCAAGGAACTGGCCCTCCAGGAGCACCAGCTGGGCAAGGTGCCGCTCGACGACGACACCATCGTCGTGCCGGTGCCCGACACCGGCAAGGCGGCCGCCGACGCCATGGCCTTCGAGCTGGGCGTGCCCTCGGTCGAAGGCCTGATGCGCAACCGCTACATCGGCCGCACGTTCATCGAGGGCCAGAACCGGGCCGACCGCGTGCGCATGAAGTACACGCCGCTGCGCGAGGTGCTGGAAGGCAAGCGCGTGCTGCTGATCGAGGACACCATCGTCCGCAGCACGACCTTGAAATCGCTGCTGCACCACATGCGCGACCGCGGCGGCGCCGAGGAGATCCACGTCCGCGTGGCCTGTCCGCCGATCATTGCGCCGTGCTTTTACGGCATCGACATGTCCACGGTGCGCGAGCTGTTCGCGCCGCGGTTCATGAAGGGCACGCATCCGACTGAGCAGGAGCAGCAAGCGATGGCCGCCGAGCTTGGGGCCGACAGCCTGTTCTACCTGCCGCTGGAAGCCGTGGCCCGCTGCATCGGCCTGCCGCCGGAGCGCCTGTGCCGGGCGTGCCTGACCGGCGATTACCCCACAGAGACGGGAAGGAAATTGTACGAACTGGCGCTGGTGCAATGCCCTTCGGCGCCGCCGAATCGGACATATGAATTGGCAAGCACATTGTAGTAGGCACACTCCGTGTGCCGTTTCGGCGGCCTATTTCTGCGGAATTCGCATGGCGTAAAACGACCGCCACACGAACACCAGCGCAATCGCAAACATGCCGATGCCCACGTAGGCGGTGTAGTCGACATTTTCCGCGCTTTCCTGGGCCGCTTCCTTGATCTTGACCGCGATTTCCACCGCCAGCAAGCCGAACAGCGTCGAGAACTTGATGATCGGGTTGAGCGCCACCGAGGTCGTGTCCTTGAACGGATCGCCGACCGTGTCGCCGACGACGGTGGCCGCGTGCAGCGGCGTGCCCTTTTCCTTCAGATCGACCTCGACGTATTTCTTGGCGTTGTCCCACGCGCCGCCGGCGTTGGCCATGTAGATCGCCTGGAACAGACCGAACACGGCGATGGAGATCAGGTAGGCGACGAAGAAATTCGGGTCGAAGAAGGCGAAGGCGAGCGTGATGGTCATCAGGGCGATGAAGATGTTCCACATGCCGCTCTGGGCGTATTCGGTGCAGATGCGGACGACCGTCTTCGAGTCCTCGATGTCGGCTTCCGTCTTGTCGAGGTCCATGTTCTTCTTGATGTACTCGACGGCCCGATAGGCGCCGGTGGTGACGGCCTGCATCGACGCGCCGCAGAACCAGAAGATCACGGCCCCGCCGCAGATGAAGCCGAGCAGCACCGGGGCATCGGTCAGGCTGAGATGCAGCATGCCCGCTTTGCCGAGCAGCAGGATGATCGAGAAAATCATGGTGGTGGCGCCGACCACGGCCGTGCCGATGAGCACGGGCTTGGCGGTCGCCTTGAAGGTGTTGCCGGCCGAGTCGTTCGCTTCCAGGTAGTGCTTGCCGCGCTCGAAGTCGGGATCGAAGCCGAAGTCCCGCTTGATCTCCTCCTTGATGCCGGGGATGTGTTCGGTCTGGGCCAGCTCGAAGATGGACTGGGCGTTGTCGGTCACCGGGCCGTAGCTATCGACGGCGATGTTGACCGGGCCCATGCACAGGAAGCCGAACGCCACCAGGCCGAAGGCGAAGATGGAGCCGACGCCGACCAACCCTACCGACGACTTGAGTTCCTCCTTGATCGCCGTTCTGGTGTCAGCGGGAAGACTGTCCAGGGTGGCTGATTTCTCGCCCTTGGAAGCATCCAGCTCCGCCTGGATTTTCTTTTTTGTGGCCTCGTCGAGGCACTGCAGGGTAATGGAAGAAGGTTTGAGTTCTGTCTTGATTTTCTGTTTCGTAGTCTCCGGCAGAGCTGAAAAAATGGCCAAACCATTCGCCTCCGGATTCTCGAACTCCTTCTTGATCTTGGCTTTCTGGTCCAGGGGTAGGCTTTCGAGTGTGTGGGACTTGGCCGGGTGAAGCTGCACAGCCATGACATCGTTGAGGCCCTGGAGGCTGACGAAGAAGGCCACGGCCATCAGGCCGGCGATGAGGATGCCCTTCCAGAAAGCGCTGAAATTGCCGGCGACCAGGCCGGAGAGGATCGTCAGCGAGGCGCCGCCTTCGCGAGAGGCCGTCACGATTTCATGCACGTGCTTGGAATGGGAACTGGTGAAGACCTTGGTGAATTCGGGAATGAGCACGGCGGCCAGCGTGCCGCAGCTGATGATGGTGGCCAGCTGCCACCAAAGTTGATCGCATTGCTTTCCCGCCGACTTCGACATCGCTCGATCAGCAGCCAGCTCATGACGAACGATGTCGAGATGCACAGGATCGCGGCGATCCAGATCAGGCGGGTCAGCGGCTGCTCGAAATCGAATTCCTTCAGCCCCTTGTACTTCGCTTCCGAAATGGCCTGGTTGATGAAGTACGACACGCCCGACATGAAGTCCATCAGGAAACGCATGGCGAAAATCCAGACGATGAGCTTGGCCTGGAGGTTTTCGACTGGTCCTTGGGAATGGCCAGGATGATGAAGGAGATCAGGGCGACGCCGGTGACGCCGTAGGTCTCGAAGCCGTCGGCGGTGGGGCCGACCGAGTCGCCGGCGTTGTCGCCCGTGCAGTCGGCGATGACGCCGGGGTTGCGCGGATCGTCTTCCTTGACGTTGAAGACGATCTTCATGAGGTCGGAGCCGATGTCGGCGATCTTGGTGAAGATGCCGCCGGCGATGCGCAGGGCCGAGGCTGCCAGCGATTCGCCGATGGCGAAGCCGAGGAAGCAGTAGCCGACGATCTGCGCGGTCCACGAACAAGAGGATGATCACCATCATGACCAGTTCGAGCGAGATCAGGAACAGGCCGATCGACATGCCGGCCCGCAACGGGATGTTGACGACGTCCCAGGGCTCGCCGCGGAGGGAAGCGAAGGCGGTGCGGCAGTTGGCGTAGGTGTTGACGCGGATGCCGTACCACGCCACGCAATACGAGCCGCCCATGCCGACGACGGAGAAAAAGAGTACCAGCAACAAGGTTTCGACCGTTTCATGCTGCAGCCCCAGGAAGTAGTAGGTCATGGCGCCGGCGATGAGAGCAAACAGCATCAGCAAGAATTTGCCCTGCTGAATCAGGTACGTCTTGCACGTTTGGAAGATGATCTCGGCGATGTCGAGCATCGACTTGTGGGCGGGCAGCCTGTGAATCTGCATCCGGAGATAAAGGCTGATGCCCAACGTGCCGGCGATGACGAAAGAGCCAAAGAAAAGGAGTTTCCCCGCGCTGATCTCAGTCCCGAGGAGCTTGAAGCTGCCGTGTACCCACAAATCGGGGATCGCCAGGTCTGATTCGCCGGCTTGCACCGCCGTTGCAGTGAGCATCAGGGCAACCAGAGACCAAAATACCGCCTTTAAGCTATTCATTTCCGCTTCACTCTCCTGGTTGGACGGAGTTCGGCAAGGCCGAAATAACGTTCCTTCGATGTAATACGAGAGGGTTTGTATAGGAATTGCTAATGGTATCCGGCAAGGGAAAGTCTGCCGAGAGGTCGCCTGAACGGCGAAGCGTACAATGATTTCGACACCGCAGGAGGAGACGCTCTTGACGACAACCGTGAGGCCATCGGCCTGGCAAGCCTGGTTTTTTCTGGTCCGCACCAGCTGGCAGCGGCAGGCCCGGGCCCACCTGATGGTCTGGATCGCCGTTGGCCTGGTCGCGTTTTTTGCGCTTGCTGTCGTGTTGTTCACCAGCATGGGCGTCTGGGACGTGCGAACCTGGCGGCAACCGCGGCGCGGCGGTCCCACTTTTGAGGAATGGGTGCTTTATCTGCGGTTTGCGCCCCGCAATGTCCTGGCCGACAAACCGCCGGCCAATCCTTTCAAGCCGGCCCCACGCCCCGGCGAGCAGTGGATGAACCTCTACAAGCAAAGCCAGGCGACGAAGGGAGTTTCGCCACCGCCGCCGACTACGCTGGCCGCCGATCCCGTTCAACTGGCCGTTTCCGGCGCCGTGGGGGCGGTCCTGGACAACGAAAAGGTCCGCCTCAACATCGGCGTGGTCAGCTTCACCCGCGTCGTTGTGTTCAACATCTTCACCACTTTTCTGCTGCCGCTGTGCAGCCTTAGCTTCGCCACTGAGGCACTGGGCCGGGAACGCGAACAACGCAATTTGCTTTGGGCCCTCACCCGGCCGCTGCCGCGCTGGGCCATTTACCTTGGCAAATACGTTGCCGTATTGCCCTGGTGCCTGGCGCTCAACGTCGGCGGTTTCCTGGCGGTTTGCCTGGCTGGCGGCGACACCGGCCGGCTGGCTTTTTTCACTTACTGGCCTGCCATTGTGCTCGGAACCATCGCGTTTGCCGCCTTGTTCCACCTGATGGGCGCGGTTTTCCGCCGGCCCGCCGTCCTGGCCATCCTCTATTCGTTCTTCCTCGAAACCGTGATGGGCAACCTGCCCGGCCACCTAAAACGGGCCAGCATCAGCTTTTACATGCGAAGCTGGATGTACGACAGCGCCACCGCCTTCCAGCTTCAACCCGACCGTCCACTTTTGTACAGTCCCGTAAGCGGCTTGACGGCGGTCGTGGTCCTGGCCAGTTTGACCGTCGTTTTGCTTGCGGCGGGCAGCTGGTTCTTTTCCCGCGCGGAGTATCTCGACCTTGCATAGTGCTTCGCACAACGGTGCTTGTCCCCTTTTTTTTGGAGACTCTCAATTGTGGAGTGGCCTTAAGCCGCGGTTGTGTTGTATCCTGTAGGCAGGAGGAGGCGTTGACAAAGTCCCGCGTGACAATGGAACAGAAACCATGCCGGAACATCTCTCCCAACTGCAAGATCCCGAACCCGGCAACGACCGGGAATCGCCATTGCACGGCTATCGAGGCGAGCGCGAGCCCGGCAACCAGCCTTTTTTGCCAGGGGCGCTGACCGTGGCCGTCAGCCGTGAAGCCGGTTCGCGCGGCACAAGCATTGCCCAACGCGCCGGCGAAAAACTCGGTTGGGAGGTTTACACCCAGGAAATGCTGGAGTACCTCGCTCAGGACGGGACCGTTCGCGACGAGCTTGTCGCCAACCTGTCGCCTGCCGCGTTGCACTGGGTGGAAGAGCAACTGGAAGCATTGCCGGCCGGCGGTCCCTGTGGCGGCGATCCGTTAGTTTCGGATATGACGCGGGTAATCCTTGCCCTGGCCGCGCCCGGCGAGGTTATTTTGATCGGCCGCGGTGCCGGCATCATCCTGCCGCGAGCCTCGACCTTGCACGTCCGTGTTATTGCTCCGCTGGAGGATCGCATTGCTTACATGGGCCAATGGCAACGGCTAACTCCCGAAGAGGCGGCCGACCAGGTCCACCTCCGCGACCGCCGCCGAGCCGAGTACTTGCGGTCGACCTTCCGGCGCGACTCGACGGACATCTACCAGTACGACTTGCTGTTGAACTCGACATTCCTGGGCGAGGAACTGTCGGCGGAGCTGCTGGTGCAGGCCGCGCGTGTCAAGGCGGCGGCGTTTATGAGTGATGCCACATCGTAAGCAAGCACTACGCGTCCATCAAATCCGTATCCCGCCAATCCGTCAAGAACATGTGCCCCGGTTTGTGCGTGATCAGCAGTGCCGGCTTGACCTGCATCGCCACGGCTTGCGGCGTCACACCGCACGCCCAAAACACTGGAATTTCGCCAGGCTCAATCTCTACCGGATCGCCGAAATCGGGCTGCCTCAGGTCGCGAATGCCAATCGCCGCTGGATCACCAAAGTGGACTGGCGCCCCATGAGCACGGGGAAACCGCGAGCAGACCTGTACCGCCTTCACCGTCTGCGCAGGCTCTAGCGGTCGCATCGAGACTACCATCGGCCCACGAAACACACCCGCCGATTGGCAGGCGATATTGGTGCGATACATCGGCACATTGCATCCCTTGTCGATGTGCCGGATCCGCAAGCCGGCCTCCAACAACGCGCCTTCGAAGGTAAACGAACAGCCCAGAAGGAATGCCACCAGGTCGTCGCTCCACCAATGGGACAAATCGGTTGGTTCGTCGACAACGGCGCCGTGCTGATAGACGCAGTAGCGAGGCAAATCCGTGCGCAGGTCAGCACCGGGCGCCGCTAAACGCGGCTCCGCCGAACCTGGTTCCGTCACGTCAAGCAGCGGGCACGGCTTTGGGTTGCGCTGGCAAAAAAGCAGAAAATCGAACGCCAGCTCCCGCGGCACGACCACGAGATTGGCCTGCACATACCCCAACGCCAGGCCTGCCGTGGGTCCGTGGAGTTGGCCCAAGCGCGCCAGGCGGCGCGACATCCGCGCCGCTCATTCGACCATCCAAAGCCATGTTCATTTCCTCGGACTAGGCAAATCAGGCAAAGTAGTAGGCACACTCCGTGTGCCGTCACTATGCCCAGTGTTTTTACGCCGTCATCCCTTCCGCGGCACGCCCAAATTCGTCTGGACAGCCGCCTTGTTTTTTGGCATACGACCTCACCTTCACTTAACCGAACCAAAGGTGCCGCACCGGAGCCGTGCTCCGGGCGGTGCCAACATTGTTGGGAGTCTCAACCATGCGTCGGTTGGCAATCGCCGCAGTTTTGCTGACTTCCTGCACGCTGGCGACAGCACAGGAGATTCCGAGCCGATCCGACTCGCCGCCGCCGAAAAAATCGCCCGCGCCCGATAAAAAGGCCGAGCAATCCTCGCCTGCCAAGCTGCTCGCGCGCGAAGAGCAGGCCTTCCATCGCCGCAAGGAGGTCATTTTGAAACTGCGCGAAATCGGCCTGCGCACCGGCGACGAAGCGCTGCTGCTCCAGGCCGAGGCGCTGGAAGACTTCGCTTGGAAGCTCTATCTGCAAAAAACGGCAACTCCAGGAGATAAGCAATGAAGCTGCTCCTTTTGGCGCTTAGTTTTGCCGCCGTCACCTTGACAGGTTGCCTTGATATGGGCACCACGAGCAAAATGTACGATCAGCATGAAAGCGCTGCCAAGAGCGAACCCAAACGTCCGCCGGCGGTGCAGCCTGATGCGGTCAATGACGCCAACGCCCATGACATGGCCGCCGCCCTCAAGGCGGAAATGGATTTTGATGCTCGCAAGGTTCCATAGCAGGCGCTAGACGCCTGCCGCTCCAGGTCGGTCAGCTTATGGGGGAGAGCGCCGGCCTGGAGCTTTTTCGTTTTTACAGCCAAACCCCTCGTTCCCAAACTCCCGTTCGTCCCCTCTTTCCCAAACTCCCGTTCGTCCCCTCGTTCCCAAACTCCCGTTTGGGAACGCTCATTCGTCCCCTGGTTCCCAAACTCCCGTTTGGGAACGCTCATTTTGCAAACTCTTGTTTGCCGAAAGATTTCGTCTGCGGCTAATCAAGCCTCATAAACCGCCACGCCAGCACCAAAAACCCTGCACCGAACAACACCAGCACCCCGCACGCCTGAGCCACGATTTCGACGGCTGGATCGGGCCTCGCGATCAACTGCAAATAGGCATCCAACGACCACGCCAACGGCGTCACCCGGCTGATATGCTGCATCGCCTCCGGCATCAAGGCACGGTTGCCCATCAAGCAACCGCTCAGGCCCGCCAGCACCAGCACCAACAGCGAGCCGTAAATCGCCACCTGGGCTTCGGTCCTGGCCACCGACGCGATCAGAATCCCCATGCCCATCGCCGCCAGCGACGTCGACAAAATCACCGGAATCAACCACAACGGCTCGCTGCCCCAGTTCATCTGAAAAATCCATCGTCCCGCCAGCATCAGCACCACGCCCTGCACCACCGACAGCACATAACACGGGGCAAGTTTACCAAGCAGGATCTCCGCACGCGAAATCGGGGCGGCACAGAGCCGTTTCAGCGTGCCCTGGCGGCGCTCGGCCACGAACAGCCAGCCGATGGTGAGCACCAGAAAGAAGGAAAACATCACCGTATACGACGGCACCAGCACCTTATAGCGCTGCGAGCCGAGCTTGAGCAGCCCGCTGCCTTCCTCCTGGTAATGCGTGACCCCGACTCCGCCCTGGCCCTCGCCCTCGCCCTTAGCCTTGGTCAAGCCGTCCCACGTCTTGGCGGTCAGATCATAACTGCTGAAATGCTCGCGAATGGCCAGTTGCACACCCCTGCCGACGGCCTGGCGCTGGTCGACTTTGGTCAGCACCGACTCCAGCTTGACCGGCTTGCCGAAACCGATCGGCACTTCGATCGTCTTGCCGAGCTTGGCGATAAACTCCTCCTTGCCCAGCGTTTCGAAAGCCCTGCCGATCATCCACGGCAAAACCAGCCGCAGCATCGGCCCCTGGGCGACCTGTCGCACGATCGACACCGCCATCTCCTGCGTCGGATCGGTCAGCAGCTTCACGTCGAGCATGCTGAGCCGCACGCCCTCGCGATGAAACGGATTGATGCCGTCGTAAAGCTCGGCTGGTACGCCTTGGGGAATCTTTTTGGGCCGATCTCCCGTCCCGGCCAGAAACGAGCAGGCGCTGGCCCGCAAGCTGAAATGCCGACCCAACACCAGCACGGCCGCCCGGTCGCTGCGCCGCACCAGTTCCTCCGCCTTCTCCCGTGAATCGATGATCTCAATGCGAATATCCGCGGTCTCGTTGAGGTCCCTGAGCACCAGGTCCGACCACTTCCCGGCATCCGGCGGCCTGAATTCGACGGGGGTGTTGGCCGGCAATCCTTCGTCGAGAATGACCACCGAAACGCGCAGCCTATCGTCGGCCTTCTGGCCAAATCCCTCGCCGACCGACATGCCGAGAACGACGATAAAAATAAGTGGCATCGCCAGCAGGATCACCAGGGCGCGATAGTCCCGCAGCAGCAGGCGGAGTTCCTTTTTTGCGAGCGTCCACGCAGCCATGTGAGGGTCCAGAAGTCATGGGCGAGGCAAAGTAGTAGGCACACTCCGTGTGCCGTTTTGCTGGTTTAACGGCACACGGAGTGTGCCTACTACTTTGGCAGGCGAGCCTCGATCAGTCTGCTTAAGCAGGCGCTCGATGGCAATGCTCAGCGTCCGTGCAAGCCGACGAACAAAGGAGCGTGATGGTTTTCCCCTCCGCGACCATGGCGGCCAGTTCGTCGATCAGCTCGGTCTGGGCTGTCATCTGCTCCAAATAGCGATCGCGAAAGAATTCCCAGGTGATGGGCGACCCGTTTTTGCCGTAAAGGTCCGCGTGCAACTCCCGCGAGGGCGCCGCGTCGGCGCACCAGCCGTCCCAGGTCTCTTGCTTGCGCGGCAACGCCCGCGGCCGATACCGGCAAATCAGCAGCCGATAGCCGTCGTCCGCTTCACGGGGATCATTCCAACGCTTGGTTTTCAGCGGCATGTGGTCACCCTATTTGCCAACCAAATTCAGCACCGCAACGCTCATCGTCAGTACGCCGGTGCGAATACTGGGCTCCGCGACGGGAAAGTACTTGTCCGAATGCAGCGACGGCAACTGCTCGCCGCCACTCTCGGCCGCCGCCACACGTTCGGGAGCCATCGTGCCCAGGAAGTAGAAAAAGATCGGAATCCCCTCCCGCCCATCGCGGCCGAAGTCCTCGCCCCCCATCGTCGGCGGCACTTCGTGGACTTTATCCTTGCCGAGTATCTCGCGGAACACGCCGACGGTCTTGCGAGCCAGTGCCGCATCGTTGTAAACCGCGGGCGTATAGCTATCCGGTAAAATGGTGACGATCGGCGCCGGCGCCTTGGCCGCGTCTGCCGCCGCCTTGGCAACGCGCTGGATGCCGTCGAGGACTTGCTTGCGAACATTGTCCTTGAGGGTGCGGACGGTCAATTGCATCTTGACCTCGCTCGGAATGATATTGTGCTTCGTGCCGCCGTGGATGGCCCCGACCGTGACCACCGCGGGCTCTCCCGGCTGCGTCTCGCGGCTGACCAACGTCTGCAAATCGAGCACAATGCGGGCGGCAATCACCACCGGGTCGATGGTGGTATGCGGCGCCGACCCATGGCCGCCCTTGCCCAGCACGGTGATATCGACGCTATCGACATTGGCGCACAGCAGTCCCTCGGCATAGGATACATGCCCATGTGGCTTGCGGGCATCACAGTGCAATCCCAGGCAATAATCGGGCCGCGGGAAGCGCTTGAACAGCCCGTCATTGAGCATATTGCGCAGCCCGGCGCCGATCTCCTCCGCCGGCTGGCCGATGAAAATCAGCGTGCCCTTCCACTGGTCCTTCATCGAGGCCAACACGCGGGCCGTGCCGATCAGACAGGTCACATGCATATCATGCCCGCAGGCGTGCATGGCCCCGACATCGAAGCCATCTTTATCGCGCAGCCGCACCTTGCTGGCAAACGGCAATCCCGTGGTCTCGATGATCGGCAGCGCGTCCATATCGGCCCGGACGAGGACGGTGGGTCCGTCGCCATTTTTGAGGATGGCCACGACCCCAGTGCCGCCGACCTTGCTGGTGACCTCGAACCCCAGCGCGGCCAGCTCCTTGGCCACCCGCGCCGAGGTTGCCACCTCTTGCAGCGACAGCTCGGGATTGGCGTGCAGTTGCTTGTAAAGCGCTTCGAGGCTGGCATATTCGGAGTCGATCATCTCCTTGATGGCCGTGACCCGCAGCGACCAACCCAGGTTGGTCGCCTGCGGGGCGGCGACCGACGTGGCGGTGAAGGCGAACAGCAGGGGCGTGACGAGACTGGCGAGTTTGCGGGTGCGTGACATGGCGTCCTCCAATACCGGCTGGTGGTGAGCAGTATGCATGAAGATAAGGTAGGCGCAGGGCGGGAAAAAACAGCCTCTGGCCGATTTCACCGTTTGCTGACGGTGGTTTTTTCGTCATTGCGACATTTTTGAAGCCTTTGGGCAGGCATGCGCACTGTGAAGGCCGATCCCAGGCGACAGCTGACGGATTCATTCATTCGGACCCCCCAAACAATGCCCTACCGAATGAATTAAGTCGTTGTCGTGGCTGAAGTTGATGGATTCACAGCTTCCCTGGTGCCGTCAATTCCCGGACCAAAATGCGTTGCATTGCAGACCCATAGACATCCCCGTGAACGCATTTCTTCTACCAAAGTCTTATGTTCCATTTTCCTTCTTTCCGGGTTGGTCCTTCGTCGTGTAAGCCTGGTCGGGGTGCGTCGTTTCCGGAAAGCGAGTTAGGAGCCGCCCGTCCTTTACCATTTTGCTCAAAAAGCGATCCTTGGTCCTTTTCGGGTCGCGGTCCAGAAGGATGCCTATCTGGCGATGGGTCAGAAAGCGACCGCGGCAGAGGTCGAGGATGATTTTTTCAGTCATTTCCGGCGCTAAGCGGTCGCTCGCCCTTGATGGTTCAGCGATGGCAAGCAAGTCCGGATCGGTCAAAACGGCGTCGGTAGGAGGTGAGCTACCTCCGTTGTGGGGTGAGCTGCCTCCGTTATGGGGTGAGCTATCTCCGTTGTGGGGTGAGCTACTTCCCCCATTGTCCGGCAGTCGATACGTTGTTCCTCGCTTCTGGCCGTGCTGGACAAGCAGCCCTTTGCCGACGAGCCGCTGCAGTACCTGGGTCAAATCGGCCGCATGATGGTAGGTGAGCAACCGAAGGCGGGCATTTGCAACCTCACCTTCCGTTTCCGCAAGGACTAATGCATGGACCTCGACTGGACTTAGGGCATCCCATTTTCGGCCGAAACGGTGCCGCAATTTTCCGACAACTGCCTCGGGAAGCAAACTGGCCGTCGGTAGGATAAGCCGAACGCGATCGGGTCGAGTCTGCTCCTCGATCGCTGGGCTTTGCAAGTTCTGCGACGCCCAGCCCTGGCGGATTTTGTCGATTCCCGAACCTTCCCGCTCGCCGCCGCCGATCAGCAGGAACATCAATTGTAGCGACCTGTTGCGGCATTCGCTGATGCCGCCGCGCACCACTTGATCGAACGAGATGAGCAAACATCCAGGGTTGGACAGCTCATATCGATCCCGCCCCTTTTCGATCACGATCCCGCCTTGGCCGCCGTAGTCCGCGTGAATGAATGAGTTCACCAGCGCTTCGCGAAGCGCCTGATGCGCGGGCGTGTCGTCGATCCTGCCCATATTCGGGTCCAGGGCGAACGGCGTCTTCAGGACATCCCGCGGCAACAGCACGCTGACGCGCTGGTAGAACTGAAACAGGTTGGCCACCCACGTCCCGTCCACCGTCAACCGATCCGTCCAGCGGACGTTGGGATCGTCGCTCAGCTTTTCGCGGTAACTGATCTGGTATTGCGGCACAGCGGCCGGATCGCGAATCGCCTCATCTTTGCCGAACATCAGCAATCCAGCGACAGTCAACCCCTTCCTTCCCGTGGCCCGATCCTCCCGCCAGCAGCCCAGTTTCGCCAGCAGACCTTGATCGCTCTCGGCAAGCCAGGGGTGATTGGGTGTCCGTGCCGAGAACACGTTGCGGTACTGCCGCAGACTCACCGGATCGAGGTCGGCCAACGTGAAATGCTCGACGATACGCGCGTCGTGCGACTCCTCCGACTGATCGGCCAGCATCCGGGCCACTTCGTCCCTGGTGCACAGGTAATCGCCGTCGTTGTACCGTCGATAGGTGCCTTCGAGCGGATTCTGTCCCACGAAAACCGGACGCTGCCGGCGTGAAGCACGAGGCGCCTGCACCACGAGCAACGATTTGCCGCTGACAAGCACGATGCGCACGTCGCTGTTGGTCAGCAGGTTGGCGCTGACTCTGCCGCGGTCGTTGATGGTGCTCCAGAAGTTCTTCTGGATTTTGACGGGGTCATCAAGGCCATGAATGTCGAACTGGCCGTCGTCCAGTTCCTTGACGCCCAGGACGATGACGCCGCCATCGGTGTTCGCCATCGCACTGTAGGTTTCCCACATGCTGCCCGGCAAGCCACCCTTGGCCGATTTGAATTCCCAATCCTTGTCCTCGCCGGCGTTGATGGCGGTCAGGATTTCGCTCGCGGTCATGGGGCCTCCCGGCGAAACAGTCCATATCCGCAAGAAAACCAGTCCGGCCGCAGCACGATCCACCCGCTGTGATCCTCGCCGTGATGCAGGAACGTAATTTCCAGATCTTCGACATTTCTGATGCCAGACATTTTGAAGCGTTTGCGGTACATTAAGCGGTCTCCACGGAAATCGATCGAGCGCTTGGTGGTTATCTGGATCCGCACGATTGCCGTGGGTGGCTCGTCCGGAGAGAGTTTGAGAAAGCTTTTATTGGATCCAGCTAGTCCTTTAGGGGTATGCCACCCTGCCGGGGTCTATGAGTACATAGAGCCGGGCAACGGTACCTGCCCCGCCCGATCACGAATAGTAGCCCGTCTGGTTGAACCCTATCGTTTCGTCGTGGGCGTCTTTGACGACCGCGTTGGGACGGCCGAGAATTTCGAGGAATTCCTCGACAACTCCTTGTGCGGTAAAGAAACAGCTGTTCGCAGGGAACACGACAGTCAGGACGTAGTCACCGTGGCAGGCTGCACATCCGGCACGTAGGTCGGCTGAGGGGCGTTCGTTCCAGGCAAGCTCCTGAGGATTCGGAATGAAGGTGTTTATGAACGCTAACGAGAAACCTTCGGGGGGCTTATCGAATCGTGTGTCAGGTTGGCCATCTTTGCGTTGCAAGGTTAGTCCCCATTTTGCACTGTCGATATTCAGTCGCAGGATTTTTTCCACTGTTCACCTCCTCTTCTTTCTTTCCTGGAAGGGAATTGGCTCGCCATTGATGACGGCCAAGGCGTTCATCGCTGCCTTTTCCTCTGCTTCTTTTTTCCTACGGCCCCACGCGGCGGGATAGTGATACTTGCCTATAACAGCAGCAATCTTGAAACATTTGCTGTGATCTGGCCCCTTTTCGTCAAGCAATTGATATTGTGGCGTCGCAGTAAATTCCTTTTGCGCCACCTCCTCCAATCGCGAACTGGGGCTTTCTGTTTCCTGGTAAGGAATTGGCTCGCCATTGATGACGGCCAAGGCGTTCATCGCTGCCTTTTCCTCCGCTTCCTTTTTCCTGCGGCCCCACGCGGCGGGATAGTGGTGATTACCAATCACCGCGGCAATCTTGAAAAACTTGCTGGGGTCCGAACCTCTTTCGGCCAGCAATCGATATTGTGGTGTCGCGGTAAATACCCTTTGCGCCACCACCTCCAATCGCGAACTTGGGCTTACCGTCTTGATCATAGCCACGCTTGGCTTTATTTTCTTCTTGTGTTTTTGTGCGTTGCCCGTTTCACTTCGTCGGTGTGTTGTTTTGCGGATTGCCTTTTCTTGGGTTTGCCCATCCCCGATTTTGCCTTTTTCCGCTGCCCTGCGCCTGTAGAAGACCGGACGCCAGACGCGTGGGTTAGACCCTTTAACGCGGAACTGCTTGTGCAATACTTGGGCAGCAAGTTGCTGCGTCTTAAGCTCATCGTGCGCCTCGGCGAATAAGATTTCCACCTGTGCCATTGAATGTATCAGGTTCGTTAAAGCAGAAGGACGGGCCATCTGCGGTGGCAGTGCAGTTGGTATGCCAAAATAACGATCTACTGTGGTGCGTCGTTCAAACTCGCACATCCCGCCGCATTTGAGCTAATCAGCACTCCTTAAAGACCGTGATCAGTATGACATCTCTTTTCCGTCGGGCGTAACCTTTACGCACGTCGCCGAATCAGTAATGTCAACCTCCTCAAACAACTTGACATGCCGGTCCGGCGAGTCCTTTTCAACGATCGCGTAGCCAGCTGGCCCACGCATTTGAATCCGGCCCTTGTTGGCCCCGCCGCGGGTACGGTTCTGTTGCTCATTGCAGTTCGGACAAAGATACCGAAGGTTGGCTTGGCAATTGTTGCTGGAGCAGCCGTCAATGTGGTCAAGTATCAGAGGCAGAGCACTGCCATTCCAGACCAATTCGCCATTGTGAAACATGCAGTCGAGTATATCACACCGGTCTGGCATACAGTTTTCTTTGCGAAAAAGCCTGTAGTACCTGTGAATCGTTGAGCGAGGCGGTTTGTTTTCGCTGTAGCAAAGGACGTTGCTCAAAGGCCTAAGCTTTGCCATGTGACCTCGCGCGGAAGGATAAGAACTCGGCCCCATTTGTCGGCCAAGCCTGAGCTTCAATCCTTGGGCCGACGTATTAGCCGCTCGTGCCAGTGCATGATTGGGTTCCTGTCGCTTGCCCTGACAACCCGATCCGACTTAATTATATCGCGGAATGGCCGATTTGGCATGGGCTTGAGTACCCATAGGGCTCCGCCAAGAAGTTTCGGCTATAATCCAATCGTAGCGTCCTCCTCTACCCGGTTTATTTTGGCGCAATCTCGGCCGGCCGGCCTTTGCCGTCTAGGTCGGTCAGCTTGGGCCCTGGGGTAGCGCTTGCGGCGGTAGCTCATCTCCCGGCACTGGCTCGATTGCCGGCACCTTGGCAAGCACTCGCTCGTAAGCAGCCCGGGCGCCTCGCGCGGCACGGGCTTCCAGATACTCCAACTCAGCGCACGCTGCCAGTTTTTCCCGCACAGCTTCCGCCACCCAAGCTGACTCGCCGCCTGAGTTCTGGCTCGCACGGCGGGCCACCTCCGGTTGCAGCTCAGGCGGCAACTCAACAACAAAACCGTTCATTGTGCTACCTCCAGTCGCCGGAGCGCTTCGCCCGGCGTGATTACTTCGATACCGTAACGTGCCGCGCCAGCCACCATGTCTCGAATGTTGTGAGTCACAATCCATTGGCTCGCGGTGGCTATTGCTGCCTCTAGCACAAGATCATCGTCTGGATCGGCGACGCTCGGACGCACCCTAAACCTGACTGCCATTATACCCCCGTGAGCGATGCCGTGAACGCTAAAACGGCAGCCGTGCCACATGGATACCGCCCTTTTCACGTGATCCACAAATCATGGCACGCCTGCTCGTAACCCTCCTCCAAATCGAGAGGAACGACCAGCGAATCCGCCAACCACAGCGGCAGCTTCGGTAGCGGCTGGCCGATGGTCATGGTGTGGGACCACGACTCCAATCGTGCCCGCGTACCCTTCGTTACCCACGGAAGCGAAGCCGCGTTCACTTCTTCTTTTCCGCCGGCTCACGAATGCGCTCCAGCCAGTCCTGCCAGCCAATCGGCAAGCCGTCGCGATGTTCGGGCACGCCAGCCACCCGCCATCTTGCCCTCACTTCTTCGGAATCGGCGGAATCGGCGGCAGGTTCTTCTCCTGCGTCCGCAGTTCGTCCTGGATCACCTCGATCGCCGCGGTTGAGCTGGTCGTCGATCCCCGCGAACTCCCGGCCTGGGTCGTTGTCGACGACGATGTCCGGCTCGACGCCGATGTTTTCGATGATCCACGTCTTGCCGTCCAGCCCGTAGCGCGAGAACTCCGGCTTCGATTCAGCGTGCCGCCATCCAGCAACGGCAGCGAGCCGCGAATGCCGATGACGCCGCCCCAGGAGCGCTTGCCGATCAGCTTGCCGAGCTTGTGCTGGCGGAAGCGATAGGGGAACAGGTCGCCGTCCGAGGCGGAGAACTCGTTCAGCAGGCACACCTTCGGGCCCATCAGAATGTCGAGCGGGATCGGGCCGGGGCGGCGTGTCGCGCGAGAAGTCGATCATGGCGATTTCGCGGCGCAGACGTTCGATGATCATCGGCGAGACGTTGCCGCCGCCGTTGCCGCGCACGTCGATGATCAGGGCTTTCTTGCGCAGCTGCGGATAATAATGCTTGGCGAACTCGTTAAGGCCCGGCACGCCCCATGTCGGGAATGTGCAGGTAGCCGACCTTGCCGGCCGTGGCGTCGGTGACCTTCTTGATGTTGCCCTTGCACCCAATCGAGATAATAGAGCGGCTGCTCGTCGGCGATCGGCACGACGACAATTTCCCGGCTGCCTTTCTCGGCTGGTTCCTTGTTGACTTTAAGGCGGACCTGTTTGCCGACGGTGTTGACCAGCGCTTCGTAGATGTTGACCATTTCGTTGGTGGGCCGGCCGTTGACGGCGATGATGTACTCCCCCTCGCCGGCGTCGACGCCGATCTCGCTGAGCGGCGAACGATATTTCGGCTCCCAGCTCGATCCCTTGAGAATCTTGGCGATCTTGTAGTACTTCGTCTTTTCGTCCTGCTGCAGTTCGGCCCCGAGCAGGCCGGCGGCGATCCGCTGCGGATGCGGGATAATCGCCGCCGCCGACGTAGGCATGGCCCGCGTTCAGCTCGCTGATCATCTCGCCGATGACATAGGTCAGATCGGCCCGGTGATTGACGTGCTCCACAAGCGGCTCATAGCGGTCGCGCATCGCCTTCCAGTCGACGCCGTGCATGTTGGGATCTAGAAGAAGTCGCGCATCTGCCGCCAGCAGGCGGTGAAGATCTGCTGCCATTCCTTGTGCCGGTCGAGTGTCACCTGCAAGCCCGACAGGTTGAGCGTTGTCGCTGACCGCGATTGCTCCTTTGGGCAGATCGATGATGGCGTAGTCGCCGTCCTTGTTGACCAGCATTTTTTGGCCGTTGGCGGAGATCTCGTAACCGTTGATGGTGCCCAGCGACGTCTCCTTTTTCGTGGCCAGATCGAACATGAACATCCCCGCTTTGCCTTCGGGGCCCTTGCTCGAGGAGCGCATGTAGTAGACCGTGGCGCCGACCGATTGCAGAGCGCCGTAGTTGGCCGGGGGGATCGGCAATTGCACGATGCGATCCTTCAAGCCGTCGAGATCGACCTTGATCGGGGTCGGCTTCTTCTTGGCTTCATCTTTTTTGGCGTCGTCTTGTTTCGCATCATCCGGGGGCTTACGCCCCTCGGCTCGCCCGGGTTCGGCCGCGGGGTCGTCGTCGCTCTTGGGGGCGAAAGGCGATGGCGTGTCCTTGGCCAGCGTGACGAAATAGACGCGGCCCATGTCGGTGTAGGCGTGGTTCCATTCGGTGTCGCTGTAGAGGGGCTTGAAATCGCGTTCGGAGACGAAGAACAGATACTTGCCGTCGCCGGAGAAGCACGGCTGGTTCGATTCGTACCAGCCGTCGGTCACCTCGGTCGCCTTGTCCTTGTCGAGCGAATAGAGCCAGATTTTCTCGAGGGCCTCGTCATCGGGCCGGGCATAGGCGATCCACCGGCTGTCGGGCGACCAGACGTAATCGCGGATCTCCCAGCGTTTGCCCTGGGCGACCTGGCGAATCGCCTTCGTGGCGATATCGACGTACAGGAGCCGCATCTTCTTGTCGGCCCAGAGGATCTTCGTCGAATCGGGCGACCAGACAGAGTTGTAAAGGTAGGTCGGTCCGAGAGCCGTGCCCCCGTCTTTGCCGAACTGGACTGGGGCCTTGATCGACGTGATCTGCTTTTCGGCCCCCACTCGCCGAGGGCGAAATAATGTGGATCTCGTCCTCGCCCGTGGCATCGGAGATAAAAGCGATCCATTTGCCGTCGGGCGACCACTTGGGATTGCGTTCGTGGACGCCGGGCGTGGCGGTGAGGTTGCGCGTGGCCCCGTCCTTGGCGGGCACGGTGAAGAGGTCGCCGCGGGCTTCGAACAGGGCCCGTTTGCCGTCGGGGCTGATCTCGTAGGCATTGACGTTCTTGCTGACGTCCTTCAGTGCCGTCCGGCTCGCGGACATGTCTTCGTGGATCCGGATCGGCACCTTCTCGGCCTTTTCCGTGGCCAGGTCGAACCTGTAGATCCAGCCGCCGTTCTCGAAACGATCGCCTTGTCGCCGCCGAGCGAGGGAAACTTGATGTCGAAGTCGGTGAACTGCGTCAACTGCCGTGTGGTCTTCTTGTCGAGATCGTAGACGTAGAGATTGAAACGCTTGTTGTCGTCGCGGTCGGAGAGGAAGTAGATCTTGTTGCCGACCCACATGGGGATGATGTCCTGGGCGTCGTTCTTGGTGATGTTCTCGATCTTCTTGGTGGCGAAATCGTAGATCCAGACATCGTCGGCCATGCCGCCGCGATAGCGTTTCCAGGTGCGGAACTCGCGGAAGATGCGGTTGTAGGCCAGTTTCGTGCCGTCGGGCGAATAGGACGCAAACCCGCCGCGCGGCAACGGCAGCTGCTCGCGGCAAGCCGCCCTTGACCGACACGGTGAACAGCTGGCCGATGAAGTCGTTGAGCGCCTTCATGCGCGAGCGGAAGAGGATCTCGTCGTCGTTCTTCCAGCCCATGACGATGTTGTTGGGCCCCATGCGATCGGAGACGTCGTCGCGGCCGAGCGTGGCGGTGTAGGTCGAGCCGTTTGCGGCACGCCGCCGTCGGCGGGCATGACGTAGACCTCGGTGTTGCCGTCGTACTGGCCGGTGAAGGCGAGCCTCTTGCCGTCGGGCGAGAAGCGGGCGAACATCTCGAAGCCGTCGTGGCTGGTCAGCCGGCGGGCGATGCCGCCCTGGGCCGACACGGTGTAGAGATCGCCGGCATAGGTGAAGACGACGCGGTCGCCGTGAATGGTCGGGAAACGCAGCAGCCGGGCCTCGCCGGTCGGCTGAGCGGGAAGGGACAATGAGACGACAAGCACGAAAAGGACGGCACCGATCGCCTTGCGCATGGTGACCTCGCTGGGAACGGGGAACGGCTATGACACGACGGTACATTGTATGGCTTGATGCGATCTTGTGGACGATAGGGCCGAACATGAAGTGGTGATTTGTGCTCGCTGCGCTGGTAATCGAGTATGTGCCGGGCTGAAGCCCAGGGAAGATCGCTTCGATTCTCACCATCGATAGCCCTGCTCCTTGCCCCAACCCAGCCACGCTTGCGTCACCTTGGCGATATTGCCACGGTCCTCGTCGGCAACTGGATTGCTGCCGGTAATCACTTTCAAAGCCCAAAACCAATGCCGCCCAGTTTTCTCAAGGTCGGCAAGCAAGAAGGGAACAACGGCTGGCCCCATGCCGATAATCTCTTGGTAAGCGGGATGGTTGTTGCGAATGCTGCTGGAAGAATGGTGTGCCACGGCTGTTTGCCAAAGGTCGGCAAGGCGATGGAACCTCGCTTCCAGAGTTTCTTCGGAGACGGGAGCGGGCGGTTTTTGCAAAGGAACGGTGGCCATCTTTGACCTCTTATTTGAACACGGCCCGAAAACCTGCCTGCTCGAAATGGTGGTCCGCGGTCAGCGCTTCCGAAAGGCCGCGCTGCTTCATCACGGTGAAGGAGATGCAATCCGTCAGCGACCAATCTTTGTCTGACCGCGCCTCATAAAGGGCGAACCCATCCTGATGAACAGATGGCTCAAAGCCGACGACGACGAACATTGGTAGGCGATGAATGCGCTTGATCGCCTCCACGGCATATCGCTTGGTACTCGAGGCGGAGAAAGCGTCGGCGAACTCCAGCAAAACCCATTCCGTCGTCACGATGATGCCCGAGTAGGCATTCAAATACGATTTGACAGGCTGGTGCGCAGTGTCTCTCGTGTTGATCCAAGCGATCAATGCGAAGGTATCCATGAAAACGGTCATCGCTTTGGCTTCCCCAGGCGATAGTGGTCATGTTGGGCAGCCAGGTCCGTCGGCAAATCGGCACAATCGGTGACCAGGTCGCCGAAGAGCTGACCAAAAGTCGGTTGGTTGCCAACCTCCACCGCTTGGATGCGTACACGCGTTCCTTCCGAAAGCGCATTCGCATCGTCCGGCACGATAACCCCGTTATGCACCACGCCTTCCAGTTCCATGAGGTACCTCTTTCCGAGTATTTACGTAATCCACAAATCATGGCACGCCTGCTCGTAACCCTGTTCCAAATCGAGAGGAACGACTAGCGAATCCGCCAACCAAAGCGGCAGCTTTGGCAGCGACAAGCCGATGGTCATGGTGTGGGACCACGACTCCAATCGTGCCCGCGTACCCTTTGTTATCCAGCGGCAGGATGCCGCGTAGGTCGGAGGTTCGTCGGCCGTCATGACCGGGTCTGGATACCCGACGCACGCGATCAGCTGAGCATACAGGTTGAACCGACGGATGGTGACGAGATCGGCGACGAAACCGGACGGGAGTTGCTTGCGTAACTGCTGGACGATGCACGTCGGCCACATGGCGTGGACGGCCTCCCAGCACGATTTTTTGCTCACTGGCGGCCGAAAGTGATCGCGTAATGGCATAGGAAAATCCTTCACTTACAATGTGCGACCACGCTTCCAGATTTATTCGAGGTCGATCCGATAACTGATCATCCAAAGCTCAAGTTGATCGAGCTGCTTCTTCCACCTTTCTTTGAACTTTTTTTGGCAGCAGCAATTCGAAGCGACGCCACCTGCTCTTCATTGACCTTCCCCTTGACCGTGAAAACAAGGTCTTGCAGGGCCAGCGGCTTGAGGGCGTTCTCCGGCACAATCACTTCGCCGGATTTCAAGAGCGTACTTGAATAGCGCCCCAGCAAGTAGACAAGTGCGTGCTTGCGTGTTTCCGGATCAGGAAAAGTGATTATCACCATGTTGGGTACCTTTTCCGGCATTTTACTTGCCGGGGCTGGAAAAAGCAAACCGGCCACGAGATCAAGGCGCCTCCGCCCCATGGCAACACGAGCCGGCCCTTTGAGGAAGCGGCTCGTATTCGTCGTGGCGGCGCCACCAGATTCCCGTTTCGTTGCGCCCCTTGGGTGCGCGGTCGAGCCACGGGTACATGCCCCAGAGGGCGTCCAGTCCACGCGCATAAGTGGAATAGGCATGGCAGACGACGCCGTCCTCGAGCACGAACGCGCTCATGCCCGGCCTCTCGCGGGTGTACGTGGCCACGTCGGTTCCGGTCATGCCCGCCATCTCGGCGACAGGCCCCTCGCCGCGTTTGGTCAGTGCGTCGCCGATCCCGCGCAACGTCAACGCCGCCTCGCGCCGGTAGTTGTATGCGGCCCCCTCACGCTGTTGCTCCTCGGTGAGCGAGGCGTTGAAGTCGAAGTTGAAGTCCCCGCCGAGCGAGGACGCCCAAGGGAAGCTCCAGCCCATCCGCCGCTTGTACGCCTGCAGTTTCGCAAGCGGCGCCCGCGACACCGCCGAAAGCGTGACGTCGTGGTTGGCCAGATGCACGGCGAACCCGTTGAACCCGTCCGCGATCGCCGAGCAGGACGGACACCCCGCCGTGTAGTCGGGCCCGAACATGAAGTGGTAGATGAGGAGCTGCGAGCGCCCTCGGAAAAGGTCTGCCAGCCTGACGCTCCCTTCATCGGTCTCAAATCGATACTCCTTGTCGACCTGGACCCATGGCAACTGCTGCCGCCGCCGCGCCAGTTCGTCGCTGCGCCGCGTTAGGTCCTTCTCCTCCTTGAGCAGCGCGAGCCGGGCTGCAAGCCATTTTTCTCGACTTACTATTTGGTGCCGCATGATTCGGTCTCCTTTTTGATGTAACTAAAGATGGCCCCCGTGCGGTTTAGGCGATCCACAATCAGGAAGAGCAATGAGGCGACGCAAAGGAACAACAGCACCCAGCGCAGGTAGGTTGCCGTGGAAAGCGACAGGCCGACTCCGGTCCAAACAGTCAAGTGCGCTGCCAGGCAAGCGGGACACTTGGGCACTAACACCAGGATGACACTCGGGAGGCCCCATGCAAAAATCCCTAGGGCTCTTCGCAACCACAACGGTGTTTTCCTGTCACTGGCGGCATCACAGCAAACGCTCATCGTTTTGTCTCCTTCGGGTTCTTGCGCTGAGCCAGCTCGGCAATGCGCTCCAGCCAGTACTGCCAGCCTTTCGGCAAGCCTTCGCGATGTTCGGGCAGGAACAATCCCACGGCGCGGTGGACAAACCCAAGGCGGGTCACGGCGCCTTCCGCCTTGAAGCGGTATTGGAGGTGATTGATTGCCGGCTGCGACATCATGAGCGGCCCGCAAATCTCCAGGAGCGTCGGCGGCTTGATGACCTGCACATGGCCCCAAAGGTGGCCGGAGTTGTTGCCCAGGTCGCGAAACCAGCGTCCGCCGGGCCACGGCTCGATTTTCATCGGGAACGGCTTGCCGCCGGGCATCTGACCTTCCGGACCAAGCTGCTCCAGCATGGCTTCGAAGGCGATGTCGATCGGCGCCGCAATCTCGATCTCCTTGCAGATCTCGAAGGATTCGACTGACTGTCGTTCACTGGTGTCCATTTTCATGATTGTCCTTTCGGAGGTTTGAGGGGTGTTGGCGGTCCTAAAAAAAGGGGTCAGGCCCCATTTGTGCGAAGCACCCGAAGGGCCGTTCCGGCAAATGGGGCCTGACCCCTTTTTTTAGGACCTCTCAGTTTGTTCACGCGCTCGCTGCTCAGCGCGCTCCTTGATGCGGTCGAGCTGATGGCTCCAGAGATCTTCAAAGGTCTTTACCCAGTCATGCACAGTTTTCAGCTTTTGGGCTTCCAAATTGTAAACGCGTTGCTTGCCTTGCTTGATGACCGCGACCACGCCGACCTTGCGCAGCACGCCAAGATGCTTCGAGACAGCCGGCTGCGGAAGCCCCAGCGCGACGACCAGCGTCCCAACAGCCAGAGCCCCGCGCCGCGCAAGCAACTCGACAATCTGCCGCCGGCGGGGCTCAGCGATGGCGTTGAATACGTCAGTTGTAGTCGGTGCACGTGCCATGCATGTATTATATTCCTATATAGGAATATGTCAAGCCAAGAAAAAACCGCTGTGCGGACTGGCGTGGTGCTTTGCCTGACGCAGCGCGTGCCGCGGCGGCTGTTGAGACAACGAGCTCTGAAAGCGCGATATGCCGCCGCGCTCAGGTGTGGCGGCTGCCCGAGAGTCGTCGGTAAAGCAAGACTCGGCGGTGAACAAGGGGAACCGCTTGGTCTTGGTGGCGGCCGCCTCGTGTTCCACGAGCTTGCTGGCCCCCGCTCCGCGGTCTTTGCGTCCTCGGCGGTAAAAAAAGCCGGCCCTAAAAAGCACGCGTCGCCGGCACAACGCGCAGGTCTCACCCAAACGTCAATTTCCCTTGGCGGGCAGGAACTCAAACGGCGTGGCTTCGATGAAATGTGCGGCGGCGTTCCCGTTGTACGTCTTGCCCCCGGCAAGCTCCAACTTCTTCACGGGAGCGCCTTCCTTGAAGTCGACGTCCGCAAGCGGTATCCAGAAGACGGTCGGACTGGTTGCCGAGTCGAAGAAAAAGACCTTGTCCTTGTGGTTGTAAAGCGTTCGCCAGATCGTGCTGGCAATGTTGGGCTGACCCGGCGTGGTGATGCCCAGCGGCACCGAAACACCGCGAATCACGCTCAAAACAGAGGCAACTGCCTTTTTCGGGTCGGCCGTCTTGGGAATCGCATTGATCAGGAACGCGGCACGGGCGAACCGATCGGCGGCCCGGTTCGTTCCGGGCAGCATCGTCAGCCCGCCGATCTGCTCCCAGTAGGTGTTGAGCGCCAGCTGCTGGTCGAAGGTGGGGGAGTTGGTCATGACCTGAAATTCGCGGCCGTGATGGATGACCAGCTTGCCCTTTACATACTCAAAGATTGCCGAGTCGCCGGTGGGGTCCGACAGCGACAGGTGACCCACGCCGGGCCGGCCGTTGGGCAGCATGGGGGCGATAATCATGAATGGCTCCTTGCGCAGAGCATCGACCGCTTCCGTGACGCTGGCGTAATTGTCGAGAACGTACTGCGCCCAAACGGCGATGGAGAGCGGCGGTTTCGTGCCGTCCGCCTTGCCGTAGTCGGATTCGACCAGATACAGGACGTTGGCGACCAATCCCTTTTCGTTCATGCCGTCGACAGTGGCCAGTTCATAAAAGCTGCAGACGACACTACCAAATTTGCTGGTCCAGGCGATCGATTTCGGACCCGCGGCGCCGTTGCGCCGCATGCCGCGGGGGAAGCAATAGAGATTGGTTCCCGGGTCTTCCGCCCAGTCCATTGACCTGGCCACGATGACCGTGTCATTGGGCCCAAGGTAAACGCAGCGGGTGCAAGCCTGGGTTTGCTGAAACGCGAGCGCCGAGGCCGCGACGATCATTGCCATCGTGAAGGCGGGGGTGAGCAATCTTGGGTTCATTGTGCAGTTCCTCGCCAAACAATGACCCGTGGAGCTGACTTTCAGCTGCAAGTGGCAGATCAATGTTGAGGCGTAGGCAGCATAGGTCAAGGAATGGTCAGCGGCGTTGCAGGGTTGATGCAGCCGATTGCATCATTAGAATAACTTCCAGGGGATTTCCGCCCAGAGGGGAGCACACGGTGAAGCGATCAGCTAACCCAAAAAAGAAGCCCGACGTTCTGCCCTTGGTCAATGGAAAGCGTGCCAAAGTCGACTCTGCACGCATTTCCATGGACTGGAAGCCGAACCTCTGCTCGTACAGCGACACCAGACTGTTTAAGTTCAAAACCGATGAGGATCTAGATGCAGCCATCGACCTGCTGTGGTCAGACGGTTTTCAAACTCTGCCGCATGACACACCTGATGGCCGGTCGCTTATCATTCCCGCGGAAGCTGAGGAGTGCTTTTCTCACGCCGGTTTGCGGTTTACGTCAGAAAAGTTGCGAAATATTAGCGATCTTCGGCCAGAAGAGATCAAGCTATTGCGGCGGTCGTAACGCTTGTTCGCCCAGTTTTGAAGGAGATCGGCAGAGCCGGCGAAGCCCAAGGGATTGCACGAGGAACGCACACGCGTCATCTGCCATCTGCCGCTAAATGACCAACGGGAAGCAAAAGCGTTTTTCAAAGCTCTTGATTACATCAATCAACTCCGAAAACAGAATTTTGGTGTCACTGGCTACACTCATTCCGTGATCCGGCCCGCTGTTTTCCGTGGCTATTGGTGGCCAGCCGGGGCCGAAAGCCCGGTCGAAGACAGGATCGTTTTGGTAACAATTGACTACCTGTTCGATTTTGGCTCACTGGAGCTTTCCCAGAAAGTACGGGAATTAAAGCAAATTGTGAAAAAATGGTATCAGCACTATCAAAGCCCCCAGGAGGAAGTGTGGGTTGTCGCCTATCCCATAATGCGGCAGGATTGATGCTCGAACTCACCTCCACCAAGCGCAAAACCGCCGAGGACGCTCCGCGTTCTCCGCGTCCTCGGCGGTCAAAACCACGCTTCAAGACCGATCATCACCGTCTTAACACACCGCCCATCGTCCCAGCCGCTTGATCCTGCGTCCCGCAAAACCTCACGGCCCTGAGCAGCGTGCACGGATACACGCAAGACACAGGCCCAAAAAACGCAACTTGCCCGCGGGAATCCGCCCATTCCAGCGCCTTGCCATTCTCCCCAAGCACGGCTGCATCCCCATCCGCATTGTCGGCCAACCCGTCGCCCCCGTCCTTTTTCTTGTCCTTATCATCGGCCTTCTTATCCTCAGCCTTCTTGTCCTCGCTCTTCTTGACGTCAGCTTTCTTATCCTCGACTTTCTTGTCGTCTCCCTTCTTATCCTCCACCTTCTTCTCTTCAACCTTTTTCTCCTCCACCTTCTTCTCCGGCACCGGTTCCGCCTCAACGCGGATTCTTTGATACTGCTTCTGGTCGCCCACACTGAGCCGGGCCCAGTAGTCGCCGGGCGGGACCGTTGTCTCCGTGGTGCCGTCGGCGCGCAGGTTCCATGCGAGCTTGTGCATGCCGGCCGTGCCCTCGCCCTTCAGCACCGCGATTTGCTTGCCGGGCGCGTCGAGTATCGTGATCGATACCTGTTGCGTTTGCGAGGCCTTGAGGTGATAGTACAAAAGCGATCCATAAACCGGATTCTCGCCGACAAACTCGTTGCTCTTGGGCGGCGGCGAGGAGGTCTTCCACTTGAAGGCCACTGCGGGACGCACCCCGAACAAGTGCGCCGACTTCGCCAAGAACTCGGGCGTCATCTCCTCCAGCGGTCCAATGTTGTCGATGACAAAGATGCTCCGCCCATGCGTGCCGATCACCAGGTCGCGGTCGCGCGGATGAATCACCAGGTCGTGCACGGCCACCGTGGGCAGGCCACCCTTCATCTGATGCCATACCTCGCCGCCGTCGAGCGTGACGAAAAGGCCAAACTCCGTGCCGCAGAACAGCAAGTGGGGATTGCGCGACGATTCAATGACGCAATGGACGCTGCCGCTGGCCGGCAGATTGCTAGTGATGTTGCGCCAGCTCACCCCAAAATCGGTGGTTTTGAAGATATAAGGTTTGCGGTCGTCGTTGCGGTAGCGGGTGATGCTGACGTAACAAGTGCCGTCGCCAAAGGCGCTCGGCTCAACGCGCGAAACGCAGCCTGTCCTTTGGCATGCCGGGGATCGCCGAGACATCCGTCCACGACTCGCCGCCGTCGCGGGTGACGAAAATACAGCCGTCGTCGGCGCCGGTCCAGATGATCCCCTTCTTTCTGGGCGATTCGCCGACGGTGAACAGCGTGTGCTGCGATTCAGGGGCGCCTTTGACGGCCGTGTCCGGCCCGTAGGTCAGGTTGGGGCTGATCCGCTTCCAGTTCTCGCCGCGCTGAGTCGACATGAGCAGGAAATGGCCGCCGTAAAAGAGCGTCTTGGGATCGTGCGGCGACAGTACCATCGGCGTCGACCAGTTGAAGCGCGTCGCCATGCCCTTGTTGGCGCCGATGCCGCCTTTGCCAAAGCCGCCACCGCCGCCGCCTTTTTTGCCGCCTCCTTTGCCGGGCGTGCCTTTGCCGCCCATGTTGGCGACGTTGACGCGCAGGGGGTTGCCGTTTTGCGACTCGGTGTAGACGGTGTTGACGTCGGTCGGGTCGTTTTGCGTGTGAAAACCGTCGCCGCCGCTGATCTCGAAGCAGAGGTTGCCGCGGATGCCGGCCTTGTCATAGGTGGCGCTGGGGCCGCCCCAGCCGCCGTTGTCTTGCAAACCGCCGTAGACGTAATACGGCTTGCTCATGTCGCAGGAGATGCCGTAGTACTGGCCAATCGCCATGGCATGAAGCGCCTGGAAGGTTTTGGCGTGGTCGCGCGACCGCCAGATGCCCCCGTCGTTGCCGTCGAAGACTTCATCGGAGTTCTTGGGATTGACCCACAGCGCATGATGGTCGGCGTGTGGCGAGTTGAGCGGATTGCCCATGTTCATGCTGAAATAGGGCGTGAACGATTTGCCGGCGTCGTCGGAAATGTAGATCTGCACGCCGCAGACGTAGATGCGTTTGTCGTCGTTGGGATCGATGCGAACCTGGCCGAAATAGAAGGGGCGCGGAATCAGGGAGTTGATGTGTTTCCAGGTCTTGCCCTTGTCGTCGGAGCGGAAAATGCCGCCTTTCTCGGGGCCGGTTTTCTCGTTCTGTTTGCCGCCGACGTTGCTGTCGCTGACCGGGGTTTTGTCGGTTTGCACCACGGCATAAACGACATTGGGGTCCTTGGCATAGATGTCGATGCCGCAACGGCCATATTGGGCCTCGGCCGGCAGGCCGACGCTCATGCGGTCCCAGTTTTTGCCGCCGTCGGTGGTTTTGTAAAGGCCGGCCAGCGGACCGAGGTAGACGCGCGGGTTGCCGCCGGAGAAGGCGTCGCGGCGCACGCAATAGGCGCCGGCGTAGAGGATGTCGGGCTCCGACGGATCCATTTTGAGCTCGATGAACCCGGTGTTGTCATCGAGGAACTTGGACATTTGCCACGTTTTGCCGCCGTCGGTGGTTTTGTAGATGCCGCGTTCCTTGTTGGGTCCCCAGATATGGCCGAGCACGGCCACGTAAACGATGTCGGGATTGGTCGGGTGAATGACGACGCGGGCGATGCTGTGCGAATCCTTCAGGCCCATGTGCTGCCAGGTTTTGCCGCCGTCGGTCGATTTGTAGACGCCGTCGCCCCATGTGACGCTGTTGCGGGCGTTGGACTCGCCGGTGCCGACCCAGACGACATTAGGATCGGACTGCGAGACGGCGACGTCGCCGACGGTGGGGCAACTCTGATGTGCGAAGACTGGCGCCCAGGTGTCACCACTGTCGGTGGTTTTCCAGACGCCGCCGGAGGCCGCGCCCACATAGATAATGTTTGGCTCATTGTTGACGGCGGCGATGGCGGTGATGCGGCCGCCCATCGTCGCCGGGCCAATGCCGCGGGCCACGAAGGCGTCGAGCACCTTGGCGTCCACGGGGGGCGGTTCGGCGCTCCGCGGACCAAAGGAGATGGAAAATCGTCAGCGAAACGAGACAACCGTAGACGAGACAGCAGCGAACAGCGTTGCGAGTCATGATACCTCTCAGCGGGAAAAACGTTCCAAAACGGGTTTGCGGGCTGTGCCGGGCCGTGGCTAGAATATCGCACCTGTTGGGACGCGACGCAAGAGGGTACCTGGCAGGAACGTGAAGATTTTTTGAAGGATCACGCGGGTTCCATCACCAACGCATGCTTCGGTTTCGGCAGACGTTTCCCAAGCTTCTGCAAGCTTTCCAGGTGCAGGTCCAGAGCTTCGCAGGCGTTGGCGAAAGCTTCGGCCATGGTCTCACCGCTCGTGATGATCTCGGGAAAATCAAGGTATGCCACCGTGTACGCCGGTTCCTGGGGTTCGTAGTCGATGGTGAAAACATAATTGCGGTAGTCGTGATGTGTTGTCATAGTCCGAGAGCCTCCAAAAGTTTGCGAATGTCGGCGGCATGGCAGGTTTTCTGCTTGCCGGGCGGTACCACGATGGTCATCAGCCGGCCATCGGCATGGTGATACGTGCGGTGGCTGCCGCGCTTATTGAAGAGGACAAAGCCTTCATACCGCAAGAGCGAGTCCACCTGGCCATAGCGGATCTTGCCCGGTGTGTTGGCCATCTTCTCCAGGAGTTTCAGGCGTTTGCTCACAACTTACGCTCCTGCTGCTTCCCAAATGAGCATAACTGAAGATTATGCTATGGCTAGCCCGGCTTGGGAAATACCCCTATACTCCCCTCGAAAGAGATGGGCCATCGTGAATCGACTCCAAAAAATCATTGACCGCCTCGCGCCGCTCAGGACCGCCCTTCTGAGCCATCCCCTTTACCAGGAAATCGACCGGCTGGACGCGCTGCGATTGTTCATGGAACACCATGTCTTCGCCGTGTGGGATTTCATGTCGTTGCTCAAGGCATTGCAGCGGCGGCTTTGCTGCGTCGAACTCCCATGGTTGCCGGCCGCCGATCCCCTGGGCAGCCGGCTCGTCAACGAGATTGTGCTGGCCGAGGAAAGCGACGAAGACGGTCGGGGCGGATTTGCCAGTCATTTCGACCTTTACCACCGGGCGATGATCCGCTGTGGAGCGAACACGGCAGCCATCGACGGCTTTCTGCTCGAGTTACGCCACGGCAAACCCGTCGCAGCTGCCCTGCAATCGCCCGGCGTCCCCGAGTGCGCGCGGGATTTCGTCAGCCAAACCTTCGGCTTTATCCAAGGAGGGAACATCTGTGCCATTGCTTCGGCGTTCACCTTTGGTCGGGAAGATCTGTTGCCGGCGGTTTTTCAGCGTATCGTTGACGAATTGAACGTCGAAGCGGGCGGCGGACTGGACGACTTCCGGTATTATCTGCGCCGGCACATCGGCCTGGACGGCGAGGAGCATGGCCCGATGGCAAATCGACTCCTCCTGTCACTATGCGGTGCCGACGAATCCCGCTGGCAAGTCACGGAGCAGGCGGCGGTGGACTGCCTCCAAGCCCGGCATTTGTTGTGGAATGGTATTTGCGACCAGATGACGGCCGAACTGTCGGCTTGATCTTGGTGAATGGGCAACCTGGGTAATTTGATGGGCACATTGCCGTTCCAGCTGTTTCCGGTGGCATGGCAGGTTTCTTCCGTGCCGGCGATTCCACTGATGAAGCTTGCACCGCGTGCCCCAGCCCTTTATTGAACCCGCGAGACCTACTATGTTGCGCAATTGACCACGGAATTGGCTAAATCTTGGCCCCAAAGGCGACGATACTCTCTTTAGAAAGGTGGGACGTGAGCAATTGAACAGTACCACGCGTTCCGCCAAAGGCCAGTTGAATTGGAGAACCCATCACGTGGGGTCGCGAAAATCACGTCGAGTCGACCCGTGGGTTGCATCGCAGAACCCTTGTCGTTTATGATGACCTGTGGCCAGGACAGCTTTCCCGCACATCGTTTTGGCTATAGGGGAGAAGACCCATGCACACGCACAACCGCAGTTGTTTACCCGGACCCGTCTCTGGAACCCGCCAATGGTGGCGGCAATTGGAAATCGACAATGAGCCCATGCCCGGCAGCGAACAAGAGCCGATGTTTCGCGCGGCATTGGTCGACCAAGTCCGTCGCGAGATCGCGGCGGGAACATATGACACGCCTGAAAAATGGGAGATCGCCCTCGACCGGCTCATGACCCGGCTCGAGGCCAAGCCGGATTGAAGATTGAAGATTGAAGATTGCGGATTGCGGATTGTCAAATCTGCAATCTGCAATCTCAAATCTGCAATCTGCAGTCCTATAATACCTCCAGACAACCTTTCTTCTTGCCTTGGAGGCGCCTGTGTCGTTGCCTGCCGTCGCTGTTTCGCAAAGTCCGGAGGACAAGTTCCGGGAGTACCTGACAAGCCGCGGCCGGCCGCAGCGCTACACCGGACAGCAACGCGACCTGGTTCGCTTTATCTTCAGTCAGCACAACCACTTCGACGCGGATCAGCTGATTGATGCCGTCAAAAAGGAGCATTTCCGGGTCAGCCGGGCCACGGTCTACCGGACTCTGGCCAAGCTGGTTGACGCGGGCATGCTGCGGCGAATGGAAATAGGCTTGCGGACCGTCTACGAGCACGACTACGGCTATCCGCAGCACGAGCATCTTTACTGTCAGCAGTGCGGCAAGATGATCGAGTTCCAGCGTGCGGCGATCGTGGCGATCATCGACGAGGTATGCCGGCAGCAGGGTTTTCGCAGCAGCGGGCATACCTTGATCGTGCGTGGGCTGTGTGCCGAGTGCAATCGGGCTCGGGTGACGAAACGCTGTCTCGACCTGGTTTAGTTGCCGCGATGGGGTAAAATGGAAGCAGCAGAGCCTGTTTTGGGGGCGAATTGTTTTCGATCTGAGCCAATTTTCGCCACGCCAGCGGAGAAATGATGCGATGAATGCAATAATGCTCGACGACGAACTGCGGGCCAAGCTAAACGGGCTCAATAAGCAGACGATGCTCACTGACGAGGACGGGACTCCCGTTGGTGTCTTTCTGCCTACGAATGAATATCGGAAACTGATCCTTGACGCGCTCAAGATTCCCTTGAGCGATCAGGAGGCTGCGCGCCGAAGGCAAGAAAAAACAGGCAGATCTCTGGAAGACATTTGGAAACGGCTGGGGGCAAGATGAGGTGGGCCGTCGTTTGGACTACGGTGACGAAGCGCTGCCTTGATCTGGTTTAGTTGGTGCAATGGTGTACAATGGATGAGGCGGTGCCTGTTTGGGGGCGAATTGGTTTCGATCGGGTAAGATGAGGCGCCGGTGGCGTGTCGTGGTTGATCAGAAGGCCACGTAAATAATCTGATCACACCTTAACTGCAGAACCGCAGTTTGCAATGGCGGCCTAATAACGGCTGCCCTGGGCCTCGACTTTAGCCTGAGAGGTCGAAAGCCTGGTCATCAAATCAGGATCGCGGAAGCCCGGGTCGGTCGCGAGGCCGGTCTCACCGGAGGCGGCATCCGCTAAACTTCACAGCCGGTTAGCCAGCGCGAGACTCTGCCTGTCGGGGAGCGCGCAGGCGAACGCGGCCGGGTCATGCCGGCCAACCTCGACAGGCTACACACGTAGAAGCTGACGCTGAAGTACACCGAGACCCGGGTTCGATTCCCGGCGCCTCCAATAAATCGATGGGTTGCGAGCAATCGCAACCCATCGGCTTTTATCGATTAATGAACGCACGGTCTCGAGCTTCTTGGCTCGCCTGGGACATCCCCGCTTGGTCTCGGAGTGCTACCAAAGTCTTGTCGTCGATCTCAGGCGGCGTTTCCGGCACCTCGACCGTTTTCAACGCCAGTTCATCCTTGGCATGAGCGATCCCCTCCTCAAGACCGGTCTTGAGCCGCGAAAAAAACGGCTTGCGGATTTTCGTCGCCATTACTTGTTCTCCTTGCCAAAATCGTCTGCGGCAACCAGCAGTTCTCCCCTGGCGACAGTCACCGCGTTGCCCCCCAGCAGCGCGCGGTCCCTCACCACTCGCACCTTGACCACGCCGCCCCTGGCCGATGCTTGAAATGCCACAAATTCCGTTTTGCCCAGCCGCTTGCTCCAGAAATCGGCCAGGCAGCAGTGGGAGGAGCCAGTGGCCGGGTCTTCATCCACCCCCGATGCCGGGGCGAAGAACCTTGAGACGAAATCGAAGCGCGGATCGACTGGCCGGCTGGTGACGATGATCCCACGTGCTGGGACGGCCGCCAGGCGCTTGAAATCGGGAGCAATCGCCCTCAAAATGGCTTCGGATTCCACTTCCACCAGATAATCGAACTGACTCTTACCGACGTAGCGAGCGGAAATGCCGAGCGCTTGAAGGAGACCGGCAGGAGCCGGGGCTTCGACTTCGGGCTTCAGGGGGAAATCGAGTTCGATGTCGTCGCCGTTGCGGATCGCCCTCAAAATGCCGCTCCTGGTCGAGAAGCGGATTTCAGCGCCGGCGGCGTGGCCCTGCTGCCAGAGGATGTGGGCCGATGCCAGGGTTGCGTGGCCGCACAGATCGACCTCGACCGTCGGCGTGAACCAGCGCAGGTCGAAATGCTCCGGCTGCTTGACCAGAAACGCGGTCTCGGACAAATTCATCTCCCTGGCGACGGCTTGAAGCCAGCGATCCTGCCGCCAGGAGGGAAGAATGCAGACGGCGGCGGGGTTGCCGGCAAAAGCGTGATCCGTGAAGGCGTCTACATGAAAGAGGGGTGGTGGCATTTGCATTCTCGTTAGGGAAAGATGTCGCTAAGTTACCAGAAGCCTATGACTTGCTCAACGTTGAACGGTATTGAGCTCAGCCAAGCGAATTATCGCCACCTTCTCCCGCCGAGCCATAGCTTTGATCCTTGCCTCGCGCTTAAGTGCCGAACTGTGGTTCGGATGAGTTTCCTGGTAGACGACTGCGACCGGGCGACGGCTGCGGGTGTATCTGGAAGCAGTGCCGGCGTTGTGCTGCAGGCAGCGACGGCCCACGTCCTTGGCGATGCCCGTGTAGAGCGAGCCATCGGCACAACGCACGATATAAACGAACCATGTCTTGGCGGACGGTTTGGCTTCCGCCTTGCGGTCCCTCTTTGGCATCAAGACAAGATACGTGCGCCCGTTGTCGTGTTCCAGTCAAGTGCTTCGTTCCGGCGGGTCGTTTTGGCTTTGCCTCGACTCGGTCCGCCGTTGGTAGCCGCCGCACTGCGCAATCGGCTGGGGCGGGTATTTCTGGTAGAGGGCGTTCGTCACGGACAGTTCACAGAGCGTGAACCGCGATCGCGCCGTGCGGACTTCTCGCATGTTCAGGCAGGTTTCGCATAAGCTTTGCACGCCTAAGATGATATAGATATCGAAGGAGGAATTAACCATGAACTACCTTCCCGACAAAGACACCTACCAATCGCTTTATGCCGGCCAGCCGTCGTGGGACATCGGCAGACCGCAGCGGGCGATTCTTGAAGTGGCCGGCCAGATCAGCGGGGCCGTTCTCGATGCCGGCTGCGGCACCGGGGAACACGCGCTTTACTTCGCCGCGCGGGGGTGCCAGGTCACTGGCATCGACTTTTTGGGAGAGCCGATCGACCTGGCGCGATTGAAGGCGACCCAGCGAAATGTTACGGCGACGTTCCTGGTCAAAGACGCCCTGACGCTCGCGGATTGGACCCAGCGCTTCGACAACGTGATCGACGCCGGCCTGTTCCACTCCTTCAATGACGTTGACCGCCGCCGTTATGTCACCGGCCTGGCGACGGTGCTGAAGCCGGGCGGCCGGCTTTTCCTGCTCTGCTTCAGCGACAAGAAGCCGGGGAGGAAAGGGTCGAGGCGGGTGTCGAAGAAAGAACTGCAAGACGCTTTCGCGGAGGGATGGAACATCGAGCTGATCAAAGCGTCTCGGTTCGAGGCCCGGCCCGACCTTAATCGCATCACCTTCGGCATTAACGGCATGTCCGTCAGCGAAGACTGGTCGGAGTCGTGGTTCATGGTGGCAAACAGGGCGGTGCCCAGCTAGGAGCCGGTTTTGGATGGCGTGCCTTTCTCAACAAGCGGTCGAAGGAACAGGAAACAACGTCGCTGGAGGACTATCGACGGTCCCTGGTATTGATTGGCATTGAACGAGCGTCTCGCTTACGGCACGCGGAGCGTGCCTACTACTTTACCGCTTGCCGGAGAAACTCTTCCAACTCCCGCACGCCCGCGGTGTTTTCGAAAAGAACGTCCCTGGCCGCCGCAATCTTATTGCGCACGCCGGCCCGGAAATCTTCATCGGTCCCCAATTGGACAGCCCGGTCAACATATTCCTCCGAGTTGGCCACGACGCAATCCAGCACGTCCATCTGCTTGTAAAGCGCATAGGTGATGCGGCCACGCAGAAAAGCCGACGGCAGCGTCACGATCGGCACGCCCACGGTCAACCCCTCGTAGCTGGTCTTGCCGCCGCCGAAGTGGATCGGGTCGAGCAGCACGTCGGCCACGGCATTGAGACTCATGAAATCATCCTGATCCATTTGCGGCAAGAAGCGAATGCGGTCCGCCACATCGCCCATCGTCCGCTCCAGCCGTTGCCGCAGGCGCTTCGTCCAGCTCGGATATTTCGCTTCAATCAGCACCAATATGCCTTGTGGGTCGCGGCGCAGCACCTCGGCGAGGATGGCGTCGAACTCAGGATGCAGCTTGAATAGCGTCTGCGGGCAGGCGTAGATCGTGCTGGCGTCCGGCAGGCCAAAGTGCCCCCTCGGCTTCAGCCTGTGCCGGCAGCTCCGGCCGGTAATAGTAAACAGCCAGGTTTTTGAGACGCACCAGCTTTTCCGTGTAATGCTGATCTGACTCGTCCGTCTCCAGATGCTGGCATGAGATGAAGTAGTCGATGGTGGGTATGCCGGTCGTGACGGGGTGGCCCCAAGTCACGCACTGCACGGGCGCCAGCCGGGAAAAGGCCAGCGTATAGGTCGTGGGATCCATGCCGATATCGGTGTAAAACAGCACGTCGAGCGCCTGCTCCGCGATAATGCGGCGGGCGGCGGGGAGGTTGGAAGGCACTACCACATGCTGGTTGGCTTCCTGCTGCATGAGCTGGGCCAGCTCGTCGCGATAGCTGCCGATGGACAGCAGAGTGACGTCAAAAACGTCCCTGGACAGGTGGGCCATCAGGCCCCGATTCAGCCTGCCGATCGTGTGCCGCATGAAATGCTTGGAAATGAAGCCGATCTTGATTTTGCCTTGCCCGCCGCGTTGACCGGCCGTTGCCGGTGCGGCAGCATGAGGCGCGGCAAACAGTTGAGCGATGTCGCGCTGGAGGTCGCGATCGTTCAGCCCCTGGTACACCAGGCGAAATGCGGGAAAGGCGGTTTCATGGGTCAGATCGAGGGAAAACTCATCCCCCTGCAGCTGACGGACGCTGTCGGTCAAACGGCTGCGCCACGCCTGGATTTCGCTGGCGGATTGGTAGACCGGCGGCAGCAGCGTGGCGAACAGGGCGCTGAACCGTTTGTTGGGCTGAATGGCCAGTCCCTTGTGAAGGCTGGCCACGGCTTCTTCCATGTTGCCGTTTTCCTGGTGCAGGAAACCCAGGCTGTAAAGGGCTTCGGGAAAATGGGGGCGGACCGCCAGCGCCCGCTGGAAGCAGGTCACCGCTTCATCAAATTTGTTCTGGCCACGCAGGGCGTTGCCCAGGTTGCAAAGCGCCTCCACGTAATCGGGCCTGAGCTGCAATGCCTGGCGGTAACAAAGGATGGCTTCATTGACATGCCCCTTCACCAGCAGGAGGTTGCCGAGGTTGCATTTGGGCTCGGGGAGCTCGGGGTTGAGCTCGATGGCCTTGCGAAAGTGACCGTAGGCGTCGGCGTACATGCCCTGCATGTAGCAGGTATTTCCAAGGTTATTCTGGAAATAGGCCTGGCCTGGCCAAAGTTTCACGGCTTGCTGAAACTCCAGGGCGGCCTCGGCCACCTTGCCCATGCCGAGCAGCTGGACGCCGCGGTCGCTGTGGCTTGTCGCCTTTTCCTGGACGGCGGGAGGCACGGGCGGCGTGGGGGCCAGCGGCTTGCCCTGGGACTCCAGAGCGGTGGATAGGTTTTGCAGCGCCGCGGTGTAGTCCGGCTGGATTTTCAAGGCCTGGCGAAAATGGGTCTCCGCCTCCGCTGGCCGGCCTTGCGCCTGGCAGGCCGCGCCCAGGTAATACCAGCCATCGGCACGCGTGGGCTCGGCCTGGGTGATTTGCCGGTACAGCCGCTCGGCCGCGGCGTAGTCGTGCGTCAGGTGATGCTGGAAGGCTTCAGCGAATAAGTCTGCTACATTGACCATTTGGGTTAATATGGTCTCCTGTCGGCCTAGGAACAAGGGTTCATCCGCAATACTCCAGGATTTTTGTTGCATTTTGATGGTGACATGACCATGCTGGCAGGATCTGAATGCCGATTGCACGATGCAGCCATATACCAACCCGAAGCGCAAGCGACGTAGGCACTTAGCCCTGATTTGCGCGTCGGGTTGGTATGTTGCTGAATCGCCCAAGGTGATTCTGATGACTTAGCCGTCTATTATGGTTCAATATTCCTGGGGAGTTTGCCCATGTCGTTCCCGTGGTGGCTTGTTTCGGCAAAGGGGACAAAAACCAAATCCAGCAAGCGGCGAGTCCGCAACAAGCCCCGGCCTGTCTGCCGGCCGGCGGTGGAGCAGCTGGAGGATCGCCTAGTGCCCAGCACCGTGTCAATTAGCATTCCCACAAATCTGACCGCACCTCGAGGCGGCATCGTCACCGTTCCAATTAACGTGAGCTCGCTGTATGCCGACGACGGCCAAGGCGATATCGAAGAAGGTCTTTCCGGCGCCAATTTTGTGGTCAATTACAACACTGCGATTTTCCAGCAAGTGACGACTGCCAATGTGTCCATTGGCACCATTGGCGTCACCGTGGGTGGCGTGCTTCAGACGGACGCCAACGACGGTTTCAAGCCCTCGACAAACCCAGCCACAACGGTGGGGACCAGCGGTTGGGTCGTGGTACCCACCTTTCCGGCTGCCGGCCAGATCGCTCTCTCGCTCAATGACACCGCGAGTTCCACCATCATAAATTCCGCCAGCGGCACTCTGATTAACATCAATTTCCAAGTCAACAACGCAAACGTTTCTCTCGGCACGACACCCATCGACCTTTCGGGTGACGCTATCGACGGTCTTAATTTCAGCGATTATGGGCTAATTTCTGGTGCGCTAGTCACCAATAACGGCCTGGTCAGCATCACGGGCGTCAACTTGCCGCCGGTGGCCAACGCGGATGCTTACACCATCACTGAGCGGACCGTTTCTGGCGATCCGACCTTGACTGTAGCCGCCGCGACGGGCCTCCTCGCCAACGACACGGATGCCCAGGGCTTCCCCATCGTGGTGCAAACGGTCGACGGCTCAGCGGCCAATGTCGGAACGTCCGTGGCACTGGCATCCGGCGGTCAGGTGCAAGTCAACTCCAACGGCTCGCTCGTCTACTCGCCGCCTCTGGGTTTTCTCGGCGTGGATACCTTCACCTACACGGACAACGACGGCGTCAACAACAGCAACGTCGCCACGGTCACCCTCAATGTCACCGCGCGGCTAAGCATTCCCACCAACCTTAGCGGGTCCACCGGCGGCACGGTCGTGGTGCCAGTCAATATCGACAACCCCGATCCAGCAGGGTCCGGCGGCCTCAACTCAGTTCAGACTGGCCATCGATTACGATACGACCGTGTTTTCGGCGCCGAGCGTCAGCGTGGGCACGGTCACAAGCACCTGGGGCGCACGACTGTCACGCAGGGCGCCGGCCAGATCGGCATCTTCCTGTCGAACACTACCCCGGTTACCAGTTCCACGGGCGGCAGCCTGGTGCTGATTACGTTCGGCATTTTGACCTCGGCTGCCGGTGGACCCACGGCCATCAACCTGGCCGCTTTCAATACACCGGTGGCCGGAACGGTTTCGACCGTCCTTGACGCGGCGAATGGTCCATTGACGTTGCGCCCCGCGGTGACCAACAACTCGAATGATCCCAACGTCGATGGCATCGTCGCCATTACCTCGACTTTGTCAGCGCGTTTCACCGTCACCGGCACGCCTACCAGCGTCGCGGCTGGCAGTGCCGTCGGCTTCACGGTTACCGCGCTCACGGCGGCCGGCATACCGTCCACCACGTATACGGGCGTCGTGCATTTCAGCAGCAGCGACGCTCAGGCGGGCCTGCCTAGCGATTACACGTTCAAAACCTCCGACGCGGGAGTGCACGTTTTCAGTGCCACCCTCAAGACGGCGGGCAGCCAGACGGTGACGGCCACCGATGCCACGGCCGGCATCACAGGGAGCAGCGGCCCCGTCACGGTCACACCCCTGGCGGCCGCGCATTACTTGGTCAGCGCACCTGGCAACGCGACGCCGGGCAATCCATTCGGCGTGACCGTGACGGCCGTGGACACATTCAACAACGTCGCCACGAGTTACAGGGGCGCCGTCCATTTCAGCAAATCGGACGCCGTTACGGGTACCGCCGTTCCCGCCGATTACACATTTCTGGCTGCGGACGCCGGCGTGCACGTCTTTGCCAACGGCGCCACGCTAATCACCGTCGGCAGCCAAACGATCACGGCCACGGACAAGGCCAACAGCGCCATCACCGGCAGCGCAACGGTCAACGTGGCCGCGACGAGTGCCGTGACCATTAACATTCCCACGAATCTGACCGTGGCTCGAGGCGGCACCGTCACCGTGCCAATCAATGTGAGCTCGTTGTATGCCAATGACGGGCAGGGCGACGTCGAAGAAGGTATTAACGGCGCCAATTTTATCGTCAATTACAACCCAGCGATTTTCCAGCAAGTGACGGCTTCCAATGTATCCATTGGCACGATTTCCACCGGTGGTTTGACGGACGCCAACGACGGTTTCAAGCCTTCGACAAACCCCGCGACTACGGCAGGGACCAACGGTTGGGTCGTGAAACCCACTTTTCCCACTCCTGGTCAGATCGCACTCGAACTGGATGACAATGCCTCCACCTCCGTTATCAACTCCGCAAGCGGCACGCTGATAAACATCAATTTCCAATTGGTGACCACCGGTGTTCCTCTTGGCAGCACTCCCATCAACCTCGCCAACGACGACGGGATTACCTCCGCGGCGATCGGCGACGGCAATGGGAACAGTTACGTCAACGTAGGCGGGATTACCATCCCCTTCGAGGACAACGTGACAAGCTTTTCGCCCTTCACGTATGTTCCCCAGACCACGCCCAATGACGACGGCATTGTCACCGTCACGGGCGTGAACCTCCCACCTGTGGTCAACGCGGATTCTTTCAGCATCACCGAACGCACGTTATCCAGCGACCCAAGCTTGACCGTGGCAGCCGCCAATGGCGTGCTCTCCGTCGACAGCGATCCTCAGGGATTCCCCATGACTGTCAATACGGTCAAAGGCTCGGCGGCCAATGTCGGCAAGACATTGACCTTGGCGTCGGGCAGTACCCTCCAGGTCAATGCCGATGGCTCGTTTACCTATGTGCCGGCATCAGTTTTCTCGGCACGGACACTTTCACCTACACAGCCAACGACGGCGTCAATAGCAGCACTGCCGCCACGGTCACCCTCAATGCCACGCCGCGCCTTGAGCATCCCGACCAATCTCAGCGGGATCACCGGCGGCACGGTCGTGGTGCCCGTCAACATCGACAACCCCGACCCGTCGGGCAGCGGCGGCCTCAGCGCCGCCACGCTGGCCATCGATTATGACCCGACCGTGTTTTCGCAGCCGATCATCACGCTGGGAACGGTCACCAGCAGCTGGAACTCACCGGTTGCGACTGAGGGCAACGGTCAGGTCGGTATTATCCTGTCGAGCAGCACAGGGATCACCAGCACAACTGGCGGCAGCCTGGTGCTGCTGACTTTCGGCATCTTGAGCACGGCGGCCGCCGGCCCCACGGCCATTCACCTGGCTGCCACTAACCAACCCGGCGCCGGAACGGTCACGACTGGGCTCACCGCGGTGAACTTTGCATTGCCGTTGCGCCCCGCGGTGACCAATAACCCGAATCCAAACGTCGACGGCAGCGTCAGCATCACCTCGACCGCGGCCACCCATTTCACCATCACGGGCACCTCCGCATCCGTCGCGGCAGGTGGGTCCACCCCCTTTACGGTAACCGCCCTCACCGGGATCGGCAGCACGGCTACCCTTTATACGGGCACCGTGAATTTCACCAGCAGCGACGGCAAGGCAGTCCTGCCTCGCGCTTACACGTTCACCTCCGGCGATGCGGGGGTGCACGTTTTCAGCGCTAGCCTCAAGACAGCGGGCACTCAAACGCTGACCGCCACCGACTCCATGACCACCAGTATCACCGGCACCAGCGGCTCGATTGCGGTAAATGCCGGCGCGGCGACGCATTTCGCCGTCTCGGCCCCGGCCAGCGTAACGGCCGGCGTGGCGTCCACATTCTCGGTCACGGGATTGGACAGTTACGGCAATATCGCGACCGGCTACACGGGCACAGTGCATTTTACCAAGTCGGATAACGGCAACGGCTCGGCCGTACCGGTCAACTACACGTTCACCCCGTCCGACAACGGTGTGCATACTTTTACCACTGGCGTCACCCTGGTCACTGCCGGCAGCCAATCGATTACGGCCGCCGACGCTTCCAACGGCAACATCACCGGCTTCACGACTTTGAGCGTGGCGGCGGCCGCGGCGACTCATTTCATCCTGGCGGTTCCCACCAACGCCACGGCGGGCAATGCCGTGACGGTCTCGGTCACTGCCTATGATTCTTTTGGCAACGTCGCCACGGGTTACACGGGCACCGTCCGCATCACCGCGACCGACCTACAGGCCGGGCTCCCCGCCAACAATACGCTGGCAAGCGGCCTGGGGAACTTCGCCGTCACTTTGAAGACTGCTGGCCCACAGAAAATCACCGCCACGGACACAGTGACGTCGACTGTCACAGGCACAAGCTCGTCGGTTACGGTGGCGCCGGCGACGGCGGTTCGTTTCATCGTGACCGCCCTTCCCAGCACCACGGCGGGCAATTCCCTGTCGGTCACCGTCACGGCTGACGACACATTCGGCAACATTGCCACGGGCTACACCGGCACCGTCCACCTCAGCAGCCATGATGGCCATGCGACTTTGGGTGCCGACGCCATGCTGTCGAGCGGCAACGGCGTTTTCTCGGTGACGTTGAAGACGGCCGGCAACCAAACTGTTACCGCCACGGACAAGGCCAACTCGAGCATCACCGGCAGCCAGACGATCTCGGTCAGCCCGGCGGCCGCGGCGACTTACTCGGTGACGGCCGCGAGCCCTCAGACGGCCGGTGTGGCTTTCCCAGTGACCTTGACGGCCCTGGACACATTCGGCAACGTCGCGACCGCCTACCTCGGCACCGCCCATTTCAGCAAGTCGGACAACGGCATCGGTTCGTCGGTGCCTCCCAATTACACATTCGTCGGTGGAGACCACGGCGTCCATGTCTTTACCAGCGGCGTCACGCTGGTCAGCGCCGGCAACCAAACCATCACAGCCACCGACACGGTCACTCTCACGGTCACGGGCCTCACTGCGGTTAGCGTGACGGCGGCGGCGGTGGCGAGTTTTGCGGTCAGCGCCCAGCCACGGCGACGGCTAGTGTGCCGTTCAACGTCACGGTGACGGCCAGGATTCGTTTAACAACACCGTCGCTTCCTATTCCGGCACCGTCCACTTCACCTCTTCGGACAGCGTGGCCACACTGCCGGCCGACAACACCCTGGCCAACGGCGTTGGCGTATTTGCCGTCACGGACAAGACAGTGGGCCTGGAAACCTTGACGGCCACTGATAAGTCGAATTCCTCGATCACCGGCAGCGCGACGACCAATGTCTCCGTCGCCGTCGCTTCGCACTTTGGGATCACCACCGTTGCCAGCACCGTGGCGGGAAAGCCCTTTACCGTCGTGGTGACCGCCCTGTCCGCGTCCAACGCCGTCGCGACCGGCTATTCCGGCATCGTCCACCTCACCAGCAGCGATATTCAGGCGGGGCTGGCGCTGGACAGCGCGTTGACCAACGGCATCGGCACTTTCGCCGTTTACCTGGGCACGGCGGGCAGCCAAACCATTACCGCAACCGACACGGTCACGCAAACCATCAATGGCACCTCGTCCGCGATTGCGGTGTCGGCCGGCCCGGCCAAGTATTTCACGGTCGGTGTGCCCGGCAGCGCCACGGCAGGCACGCCATTCAATTTCACGGTGACGGCGTTTGATGCCTATGGAAACACGGCGAGCGGTTACTCCGGCACCTTCAAATCCCACAGCAGCGATGCGTCGGCCCTTTTGCCGGGCAACAGCACGCTTACCAACGGCACCGGCACCTTCAGCGCCACCTTGAAAACGGCCGGTACCCAGACCCTAACCGCTACCGACCTTTCTACTAGCAGTATCACTGGAAGCGCGGCCATTGCCGTGACCGCGGGTCCGGCCTCGGCTCTGGTTGTCAGCGGGCCGTCCAGTGCAGTGGCAGGTCAGCCCTTTGTGGAGAAAGTGACTGCCACCGACACGTTTGGCAACGTCGCCGCTGCCTATGTCGGCACGGTCCATTTCACCAGCACCGACCCCTTGGCCGTGCTGCCGGCCGATGCGACATTGACCAACGGCGTCGGTCATTTCGCCGTTACTCTGAACACGGCTGGCAATCAGACGATTACCACCACCGATAAGACAAATAGCAGCCTCAGTAACACAACGGCCGCCATCACTGTCGCGGCTGGGTTGGCTTCGCACTTTGTGGTCACAGCCGGCGCCGGCCAAAAGGTCGGGACGCCTTTCCAATTCACGGTCACGGCCCTGGACGCCGCGAACAACGTCGTCATTGGTTACACCGGCACCGTGAATTTCGGCTCCGGCGCCGGCGCGGCCGCCTTACCCGGCAACAGCATGCTGGTCAACGGCCAGGGCATTTTCAACGCCACTCTGCAAACGGCCGGTGTCCAGGCCATCGCCGCCACCGATGTGTCCAACGCCGGCCTTTCTGGAAGCGTAACTGTTTCGGCGAGTGCAGGCGCGGCCGCGACATTGGTTGTCAATGTGCCTTCCAGCAGCGTGGCAGGTCAGCCCATTGTCGAGACCGTGATTGCCAGGGACCAGTTTGGCAACATCGCCGCCGGTTACAGCGGCACGCTCCACTTCAGCAGCACCGACCTCCAGGCCGTGCTGCCGGCCGATACGACCTTGACCAACGGCATCGGTTATTTCGCCGTTGCTCTGAACACGGCGGGCAATCAGACGATTACCGCCACCGATAAGACAATCAGCAGCCTCAGCTACACCACGGCCGCCATCACCGTCGCGGCAGGGTTGGCTGCGCACTTTGCGGTCACAGCCTCGGCCAGCCAGAAGGTCGGGACGCCTTTCCAATTCACGGTCACCGCCCTAGACACCGCGAACAACGTTATCCATGGCTACACCGGCACCGTGTATTTCGCCTCCAGGCACGGCGCGGCCGTCTTGCCCGCCAACAGCACGCTGACCAACGGCCAGGGCATTTTCAACGCCACGCTGCAAACGGCCGGTGTCCAGGCCATCACCGTCACCGACGTGTCCAACGCCGGCCTTTCTGGAAGCGTAAGTGTTTCAGTGAGTCCTGGCGCGGCCACGACATTGGTTATCAATGTGCCGTCCAGCAGCGTGGCAGGCCAGCCCATTGTCGAGACCGTGATTGCCAGGGACCAGGCTGGCAACATCGCCGCCGGTTATAGCGGCACGGTCCACTTCAGCAGCACCGACCTCCAGGCCGCGCTGCCGCCCGACGCGACCTTGACCAACGGCATCGGTTATTTCGCCGCTATCCTCAGAACCGCGGGCAGCCAAACCATCTCCGTCACCGATGTCGCCAACGGTCTCACGGGCTCGACTTCGCCTATTGCCGTCAGCCCGGCCGCCACCAACCACTTCAGCGTCACGGCGCCGGCGACCGCCATCACCGGCGCGCCCTTTAACGTCATTGTGAGAGCGCTCGACGCGTTCAACAACGTCACCAGCGGGTACACTGGCACCGTTCACCTCAGCAGCAGTGACGCCGCGGCCATGCTGTCATCCGACAGCACACTGAGCGGCGGCGTGGGCACGTTCTCGGCCACGCTGGGCACGCCCGGCAATCAAACTCTCTCGGTTGCGGACGACACCAACGCCGCCATCAGCGGCGTCTCCAATGCCGTCGCCACTCGCGGTCTGCAGGTGACCAGCTTGACGCCCACGCCGTCCGGCTTCACCGCGACCTTTAACAAGCCCTTCAATCCCTCGGCACTCACCATCTACGATGGCGGCGCTCCGTCCTGCCCGACGATGTGCTGCTGACCTCGGCGAGTTCGTCGCAGCTGGTTTCGGTCCACGGCTCGCTGATTATCAGTCCCAACAATCAGACGATCACCTACGTCAAAACCAGCAATTTCACCGGGCCCAATTACAATCCCAGCACCGGCGTGCTTTCGGCCGGCACCTACACCGTCACCTTCCGCAGCGCCACCAACGGCTTCGTGGACAGCCTGAACGGGCCGCTCGACGGCCTGGGCAACGGCAACGCGCTGGGAAGCAACTACGTCGCGACCTTTGTGGTGACAGCCTCGCCGGTGATCGTCGCCGTCCCATCCTTCGCCCGCGGGCCAGACGGCGTCGATCAGATCAACTTGCCAAACAGCTTTACCGGCGGCATTCCGGTCAACGTCAGCGTTGGCCTCGGCATCACCGCGGGCAAATTCACTTTGCAGTACAACTCGGCGCTGCTGAGCATCGCCGGCGTCAGCGTCAACACGTCCCTGGCGGGCGCTGCGCTGTCGCTTGACATGAACTCCTCGGCTGGGACTGCCATCCTGGATTTCAGCAGCCCGACGCCGCTGACCCAGACGGGGGCGGTTCGCCTGGGAGGCCTGGTGGCGACCGTGCCGAACTCGGCGGCATCCATTTACAAATCCAAGGCGCTCTTGCATTGGAGCGCGGTGTCGCTCAGCAACACCAGCGGCTCCATCCCGGTCGAGGGCGGCGACGCCGTGGAAATCAATGCCTATTTCGGCGACGCCCTCGGCTCCGGCGCGCTGACCGGCGGCGATGCCTCGCTCATTTCCGGGCTGGCCGGCGGCTTTGACACCAGCACCGCCAATGGCACGCTGGGCGGCTATTCGGCGTACCCGTTTGGCGATCCGGTCATCCTTTCCGACCTCAACAACGACGGCCTGGTGGACGCGTCCGACGTAACGCTGCTCTACTCGTACCTGTCCGGCACGCCGCGACCACAGCTACCGCCGCCGCCGCCTGCCCTGGCAGGGACGATCGTGACGAGCGGCCCCGATCCCAGCCTGAGCTTGCCGACCGTGCCCCAGGCCAGCCCGGGCGGCCCGGTGGTGGTTCCGGTGAACATCGACACGGCAATGCCCGCCGGCAGTACGGGCATGATCGAGGCGGTCCTGGCCCTGCGTTACGACTCGCGGGCCTTCGACGTCTCGGCGAGCTGACGTGCAGCTGGGTGCGCTGCCTAGTGCCGTGGGCGGCTGGCAGTTGACGGTGGCGATCAATTCCCAAACGGGCGAAATCGGCATCGACCTGTACGGCGCCAAGGCGATTGAGCAAATTTCAGGCGGCAGCTTGGTGACGATTGCCATGCAGGCCGTGGGCAGCAATGCTGGTTCAGATGCTGCCCAGATGCCGATTTCCTTGGTGAATCACGTCGATCCGACCGGGCGTCGGGATTTCATGACGATGGTGGCGGATGCGCAGGGGCCGTTTACATTGCAATACAGCATTGGGCAAGTGGCAGTCTGCAGCTGGTCAGCAAGCAGCTGCCAGCGGGCAGGTGGCGGCGGCCACCGGTTTCGAGGGCGAGCGATTGATTTCAACGTCGGCCTTGCAGCGCGCTTCGGAAAGCATGGCGTCGTTGGCGATGCCATTGGACGTGGTCGACCAGGTCTTTGGAGACCTGGCGCACCTGTTGATTGCGGAAAGTGATTTTGGCCAGGCCGGTCCATTGCTGAGCGGCGGAAATTCGGAGCAACGGCAAGACGATCAAAGTGTGTTGGCCCCATTGCAACTGGGCGAAATCGACGCGGCCACGGTGCCGGCGACAACGAAAGCCCTGCACAAAAAACAGGCCAATGGCGAAGAATTGGACAGCACAATCGCCTTGGGGGAGGCCGATTTGACAGGGTTTGATAGGCTGTTGGAGGGCGATGGGTCGGTCCTTCGCCTGGACACTTAAGTGGCGCTTGCGCCGAAAAAATAGAAAATATCCGAAAATAAAATGGATTTTGCTGATCGTAGGGTGTACAACCTGAGATTAGGTACTCGTGCATGATCTGAACGAGGATAAAAGTTCCGTTCGTCGCACATCGCTAATGCACGACGCGGAGGCACGGTTCAGGATGCGGCAGGCAATTCTGATTCGCTCATGACAAACGGGTGGACGACCTCGAAAGAGGTACGCGGCAAATACTCGCTGCCGCGCTGGGGAGACCGTACTTGGGCGATTTAGGGGTGGTGACTTGCACAGCCCAAAGCGACTTCACCAAATCTTCGTTTAGATTCGCTAGCGACCTTCAAAGAGAGTCGGTTTAGGTAGGACCATCGTTGTTGGATGGCGGCCGTTGATTCTGTCTTCCGTGCTGTATCGAGTGGTGCCGGTGCGCCGCGAAATCAAGCGTGCGTCGGCGGTAATTTACTACAGTGAGTTGCATCATGTTCCCGACCTGGTGGCGCAATCTGGTCAAATTGGCGAACGACAACGGCAAATCTCTCCGGCGCGGCCGGCGGAAAATCGGCAAGGCGCGGCGGCCCTGGCAGCCGAACGTTGAATTGCTCGAAGACCGTTTGGTGCCGGCACCCATTCCCGTGGTGCTTAGCATCCCGACGAATTTCAACTCGACACGCGAGCGCCACGGTCAGTGTGCCGATCAACGTAAACACGCTTTTTGACGACGACACCGTGACGCCCACCAACCCGAATGGCTCCGGAAACGTCTACGAGGGCTTGGGCGGCGCCGAGTTTGTCGTTTATTACAATCAAGCGGTTTTCACGGTCGGTACCAACGATGTGGGCCTCGGCACGATCGTCACGGGCGGTCTCGACGGCGCAGGGCTCGGGCTTTGCGCCCGACGTCAACACCATCCAGTCGATCACGTTTGGAGGGGCCGGCAGCACGGTCACCGGCGGCACGTTCTTGTTAACGGTCGTCAACCCCAATACGAACAATACCGGCAGCGGCACCGGCACTCCCACCACTGCCACGACAGGCCCGATAACCTACAGCACGTCCTCAGCGGTTTTGCAATCCAACATTCAAACCGCGCTCAACGCTCTCACCGCCGTGGTGGGCTCCGGCGGCGCCGTGGTAAGCGCCGTTAGCGCAACCTCTGTCAATGTGACATTCAGCGGCAGCCTGGTCTCCCTCGAGTCGATACCCACCATGACGGACGCCCCAACGCTCCAGGGGTCCAGTCCGAGCATGGCAATTACGACCACCGTGATAGGGGTGCCGACAACGGCTGGGGTGGGGTGAACTTCTCGGTCAACATCATTGACAACGCCACATCGCCCTCGACCAATCCCCTGACCTCGGCAGGCGAAATCCTTATCAGCATGGCCACTTCGCCCGCGGGCATCGTCACGACCGACGGCAGCGGCTCGCTCGCGGTCATCAATTTTCATGTCAACAGGACGGCTCCTGCTGGCGTCAGCGACATTGACCTGGCGGCCGACGATGCGGGGTTCGGGGGATCTGGCGGGTCCAATGCCACGGGCATCAGCGACGGTTTGAACGTCAACAACTACAACTCGGCGTCGGACTGGGTTGGGCCAGAAGACAATACTTCCCTGCCGCCGGCCGCATACAGTTATACGGAAGTCGGCGGTGTCCCGGATCCCAGCGACGGCGCGGTGACGATCACGGCTATTGACATGGTCACGGCGAGCCCCTCCACCTACAGCATCACGACCAGGATCAACAGCGGTGACCCCACGTTGACTGTGGCGGCGCCCGGCGTTCTGGCCAATGACACGACGACGACCGGCAATCCGCTGACGGCCACGTTAATCACCAATGCCCAGGACGGCACCGTCTCGTTAAGCCCAAATGGGGCATTCACTTATGTCCCTTCAGTGAATTTCATTGGAGCCGACAGTTTCGTTTATGAGGTCACTGATCCGACCATCACGCCCGGTGGCGGCAACACTCCCAGCGCGACGACCACCGTGACCCTGGACGTCACGCCCCGTTTGAGCATACCGACCAATTTGAGCGGGACCCCCGGCCACACAGTTATCGTGCCCGTGATTATGGACGACCCCAATCCTGGCAACTTAACCAACAATGGCCTGGCCGCCCTCGCGCTGGCCGTTGATTACCTGCCAAACGTGCTGACGTTTAACAGCGTGTCCGTGGGGTCGCTTACCTCCACATGGACGGCGCCGACGACCAACGACGCAACCAAGGCCAATGCTCAGCAGACGATCGTCTTGGGAAATAGCGGCGGCACCAGCACGGTAAGCGGCGGCTCGTTCCAGCTGGTATTCGGCACCAACACCACCGGCGCCATTAGCTTCAGCACCGCGTCGGCGACGCTGTCAAGCAATATTGAGGCCGCGTTGACCAGCCTTGGCAACATTGGCTCGGGAAACACATCGCTCGCCGTCACCGAAGGTAATTTGCAGGGCACCAATCCCACTATCGTCGTGACTTTCCAGGGAACCTTGGCCGATCAGCCCGTTGGAACTTTGTCGGATATTCCTACCCTTCTGCAGGGTACCAATCCGACCATGTCAATTTCGGTGACCACGGTTGGCTATTCGGGATTGGGCCAGCTCGGCCTGATCTTGTCGAACCCCAGCCCGGTCACGACCACGTCCAGCGGCAGCGTGGTGCTGCTTACCTTCACGATCAATGCCGCCGCGCCGGGCGGGGAAACGCCGGTTTACATTGTTCCCACCAACGACCCCAGCGGCGGCACCAGCTCGGCCCAAACGGTTACGACGGCCATCGACGAAGCGGGCGGGCAGGTATTGCCGCTGAGGCCGACACTGGCTCCCTACCCCACGATCATTCCCAGCGTCGACGGTGAGGTTGATGTGCAGGCGGCGAGCTTCCAGGTCACCGCCCCGTCCGTTGAGCAGCCAGGCGTGCCTTTCAATTTCACGGTCGCTGCCCTGACGGCGACCGGCACCGTTAACACGGCTTACACGGGCGCCGCGACGTTTACGTCCTCCGACCCCAGCGCGACTTTGCCGACGCCGCCTTACACGTTTACGCCAGGGGACGCGGGCATCCATACTTTCACCGCCACATTGGCCACGGGCGGCCTGCAGACCATCACCGCCACCGATGCGACCAACAGCCTGACCGGCAGCGCCACGATCAGCGTCGTCCAGCAGGCGAGTCAGCTCGTCATCAGCGCCGACTACGACCACCGCCGGGTCTGCGTTCACTTTCACCGTGAGCGCGGAAAGCTCCAGCAATACCGTGGTGACCGGCTATACGGGCACCGTCCACTTCACCACGTCGGACAGCATTGCGAAGGGAGCAGTGTTGCCGCCTGATTATACGTTCACTTCCGGCGACGCCGGAGTTCACACGTTCACCCTTGGCGCGACCTTGGTCACTGCGCCGCTGCAAACTATCACCGCGACCGACAAGAGCAATTCCAGCATCAAGGGCAGCGCGACGGTCAGCGTCACGCCGGCGGCGGCCGCGAGTTTCACGGTGAGCGCGCCATCGCCCGTCTCTGCGGGTGTGGGCTTCCAGTTCACAGTCACTGCTCTGGATGCCTACGGCAATATCGCGACAGGGTACACCGGCACGCCAACGTTCTCCACGGCTCCCTTCAATGCTACCGCGACCTTGCCTGGAGGCACATATTCGTTCACGTCGGGCGACGCGGGCGTGCATACTTTCAGCGCTACACTGCGCACGGCCGGCACGCAAACCCTAACTGCCACCGACACGGCCAACACCGGCGTCACGGGCAACGCCGTCGTCAGCGTCAACCCCGGCGCGTTGGCGAGCTTGATTGTCACCACGACGAGCACCACGGTGACGGCGGGCACGAGCGCCAATTTCACGGTCACCGCCGAGGACTCGTTCAGCAACATTATCACGGGTTTCACCGGCACGGTTCATTTCACGACCACGGACGCTTTTGCGACCCCGCCCGCCAATTACACATTCACGGGCGGCGATGCGGGTATCCACGTTTTCAGCATGACGCTCAAGCAAGCAGGTAGCCAGACGTTGACCGCCACCGATGGTTCGGTGTCCGGGACTAGCAGCGCGATCTCGGTCCTTGCCGGCGCCCTTTCCAAATTCACCGTCACGGGCAGTCCAGCCACGATCACTGCGGGCACCTCGACCAACTTCACGGTCACCGCGACGGATAGCTTCGGAAACCTCGCTGCAGGTTACACCGGTACGGTCAGCTTCAGCATCAGCAACAACGCAGGGACGCCGCCGGCCGCCTCGACGCTTTCGGGCGGAACAGGGGTGTTTAGCGGCGTGGTTCTCACCAAGTCTGGCCAGCAGACGCTGACGGCTGCCGATTCCACGCTTGGCATCAGCGGCACCAGCAATCCCATCACCGTCAATGGCGCCGCCGCGGCGAGCCTCGTGGTTACCGCGTCCTCCACCGCGACGGCGGGCACGCCGTTCAGCATTTCGCTGAAAGCGCTTGACTTCTTCGGAAATATTGCGAACGGTGACAATGACACCGTTGCCTTGACCTCCAACGATCCGCTGGTGGCGTCACTTGGCACTGCCACGCTGGCTAGCGGCCAGGGCACCTTCCCCAGCGCCACCCTTGAGACGGCGCAAACCACGACGTTGACGGCGACCGACAGCGGCGCCGGCATCAGCGGAAACGCCACGGTCACGGTGAGTCCGGGCCTAACTTTTATGTTTATCGTCGCAGGCAGTCCGACCAACGTGACGGCTGGCACGGCCGTCAGTTTCACCGTGACGGCCGAGGATTCATTCGGCAACCTCACGCCGGCATACACGGGGACCGTCGGTTTCACCAGCACCGACACTATTGCGACGCCGCCCGGTAATTACACTTTCCAAGGCGGCGACGCGGGCATCCACACGTTCAGTGTCACCCTCAAGCAGGCGGGCAGCCAGACGCTGACCGCCACCGACACTGTCACCTCGGCGATCAAGGGCATCAGCAACGCGATTTCTGTCAGCCCAGGTGCGACCACCAAGTTCGGCGTGGTTGTCACGCCTCCGTTGTCGCAGAACAACCCCATCAATTTCACGGTGACGGCGGAGGATTCGTTCGGCAACACCACCCCGGCCTACAGCGGCACAGTGCACTTTTCACCCACCGGCGCGGGCATAACCTTGCCGAGCGACTACACATTCTCGCCCGCCAGCGACAACGGCGTGCACAGCTTCACTGCCACGTTCGCTTCAACGGGCGCGCAAACGATTGTGGCCACCGACACAACGGCGGCGCCCAGCATTACGGGCAGCACTACTTTCACCGTGACGTCCGGGACGCCCACGCACTTTGCGGTCACCGCCAACCTGTCCACGGTCACGGCCGGTTTGCCCGTGCTGTTCACCGTGCAGGCAGTGGACGTTAACGGCAACCCGACCTCGGGTTACACCGGCACCGTGGACCTCGCTACCACCGATCCGCTGGTCACCCCCGGCAACGGACTTCCGGTAAGTTATACCTTCTTGCCCTCCGAAAACGGCGTGCATACGTTCAGCGTCATTCTCAAGACAGCAGGGCCCGAGACCCTGACGGCCACCGACACGCTCACGCCCAGCACGTTCAACGGCACCAGTGCCGCGGTCACGGTCACCGCGGCGGCGGCAACGAAGTTTACGATCGTCGCGCCGTCGACGGCCACGGCGGGCCAAAGTTTCAATTTCTCGGTGACGGCCTTTGACACATTCGGCAACCTCGCCAAGACTTACGCGGGAACGCTAAGCTTCACGACCTCCGATCCCCAGGTGCCGACCGTGCCAGGTGGGACGCTGACTAACGGGGCGAATACCTTCTCTGCCACCCTCAAGACCGCGGCTACCGAAACCATCACCGGTACCGACGGAAGCATCACGGCCATCAGCGGCCCCATCACCGTGAGCCCCGGCCAGACGACGCATTTCGCGATCACGGGCACAGCTGCCACCGTCACGGCAGGCGGCTCCACCGGTTTCACGATCACCGCCGAGGATTCATTCGGCAACACCACGCCGGCTTACGCCGGCACGGTCAGTTTCAGCATTAGCAACAGCGCCGGGACGCCGCCAGCGTCCACGACGTTGACGCCCAGCGGCTTCAAGGTCATTACGGGCGTGGTCCTCACCAAGGCGGGCACGCAATTTATTACGGCCACCGACGGCACCAACACGGGCACCAGCTCCCCGATCACCGTCAACCCGGCCGGTGTCTCGTCATTTGTGCTGACCGGCATACCGTCCACGGTCACTGCCGGCACGGCGACGACCTTCACGGTCACGGCGGATGACACCTACGGTAATATCGCGACGGGTTACAGCGGCACCGTCAACATCACCACCAGCGACGCCCAGGCTCCACATGTAACCAGCAACACGCTCGCCAGCGGGGTTGGCCAATTCACCGTGACCCTGAAAACGGCTTTCGTGCAGGTCGTGACGGCCGCCGACTCTTTGTTGCCCACCATCAAGGGCAGCGCCGTCACCACGGTCGTCGCGGCCCAGGCTGCGACTTTCACCGTCTCCGCCCCAACCAGTGCCACGGGCAACGTGCCCTTCAGCATCACCGTGACGGCCAAGGACTCCTATGGTAATTTGGCCACCGGCTACTCCGGCACGCTGGCCTTCAGCAGCACCGACGGCTCGGCGACATTGCCGCCGTCTAATTCCACCTTGCACAACGGCAGCGGCACCTTCAGCGTCACACTGCAATCCCCCAACTTGCAGACCATCACCGCGACGGACAGCACCAGCGTGCCCAATGTTACGGGCTTGGCCGTCGTGAACGTCACCAGCACCACCTTCTCCGTGACGGCCCCGGCCAGCACGGTAGCAGGCGTGCCCCTCACCTTCACGGTCACCGCCTTGGGCGCCGGCAACACCCCGCTGGGTTCCTCCTACACCGGCACGGTCCACTTCACCAGCAGCGACGCTCAGGCTTCGTTCCCCTCCAACAATGTGACCTTGACCAACGGGACGGGAACCTTCACCGCGATATTGGGAACCGCCGGCACGCAGACGATTACGGCCACCGACAGGTCGTTCGCCAGCGAGACCGGCAGCACCACGGTTTCCGTCAGCGCCTCCAGCATGGTAGGCAGTTTTTCCGTGGTGGCGCCGAGCGCCGTCACGGCCGGACAGGCCTTCAATTTCACGGTGACGGCACTCGACGCCTACGGCAACAACGCGACGGGTTACTCTGGCACCGTTAGCTTTACCACCACCGACCCGCTGGCCACGCCGCCGACCAACATGACGCTTACCAACGGCACGGGGACGATCAGCGCCATTTTGAAAACAGAATCAGGTCCGTGGACCATCAAGGCCACCGACGTCACCAGCGGCAAAAGCGGCGTCAGCAACCCTATCACCGTCAACGGCGCCACGGCCACGCACTACACGGTCACCGGCAGTCCGGCCACCGTGGTCGCCGGCTCCTCCGCCAACTTCACGGTCACGGCGCTGGATCAGTTCGGCAACATCGCCAACACTTACAGCGGCACGACCACCTTCGCCACCACCGATCCGCAGGATACGGCCGGCAATGGCCTGCCGGCGAATTACACATTTGTGCCCGCGGACGCCGGCGTCCATACGTTTAGTGTGACCCTCAAGACAGCGGGCGGCCAAACCTTGACGGCCACCGATACCAGCAACAGCAGTTTTACCGCCACCAGCAACGTCATCGTGGTGACGGCCGGTGCGGCCGCCAAGTTTATCGTGAGCGCCCCGGTCGTTGTCGCGGGGAATGTGCCGTTCAATTTCACGGTGTCGGCACAGGACCTTTTCCACAACGCCACCACGAATTACACCGGCACCGTCCACTTTACCACCACCGACCCCTCGGGCATCATGCCGTCCAACAGCACGTTGGTCAACGGCATCGGCACCTTCGCGGCGACCCTGGTAACTTCGCCCAGTCAAACGATCACCGCCACGGACACCATGACGCCCAGTATCACGGGCACAAGCCAGACGATCAACTTGACCACGGACATCTTCTCGATCAGCGCTCAGGCGACCGCCACGGCCGGCAGTCCGTTCACCTACACCGTGACGGCCCTCAATGCCGCCACGCGCCAGGTGGACCCCAACTTCAACGGCACGGTGCACTTCAGCAGCAGCGACCCGCATGCGACGCTGCCTGCCGACTATACGTTCGTGCCGGCGGTGGACAACGGCACGCATTTATTCAGCGGCACCTTGGAAGAGTCGGGCACCCAGAGCTTGATTGTCTCGTCGTCGGCCGCGGTCACGGGCACCACGAACATCCAGGTCAATCCCACGGCCGCGACGCATTTTGGCATCATCGCCGGCGGGAGCGCTGTCGCCGGCACGCCCTTTGTCTTCATCGTGGACGCCCTGGACCAATTCAACAATGTCGTCAGCGGCTACAACGGCATCGTCCACATCACGAGCAGCGACAGCCTGGCCAGTGTCTCGGCCAATTCGGTCCTGAGCGGCGGCCAGGGAACCTTCAGCGCCACCTTTAAGACAGCGGGAACTCAGACCGTAACGGCCACCGACACGGTTTTCTCAGGCATCAACGGCACCAGCGGCCCGATTTCAGTGGCTGCCGGCGCGGTGACCCACTTCGTGGTCGCGGCTCCGGCAAACGAAGTTGCCGGCAATGCCATCCTGGCGGTCGTGACCGCCGAGGACCAGTTCGGCAACATCGTTGGCAATTACACGGGCCCCGTGCATTTCATCAGCACCGATCCCCAGGTTACCGCCGGCAATGGGCTGCCGGGCAATCCCGACCCCACGTTGTTCAACAACCAGCTGGATACCTTCAACGGTGTCGGCTTCTTCGCCGTGCTGCTGAGGACCGCCGGCGTGCAGACATTCACCGTCAGCGACGAAGTTAATCCGGTGATCACGGGCCATGCGACGGTCACCGTCAGCCCGGCTGTCGCCAGCACCTTTACCATCTCTGCTCCGCCCAATGCCGTGATTGGCAGCCCCGTCTTGTTTACCGTGGTCAGCCAGGACCTGTTCGGCAACACGGTAACCGGTTACAGCGGCAGTGTTCACTTCAGCAGCAGCGATGCCGCCGCCATTTTGCCGATCAACAGCACGCTCACCAACGGCGTGGGTGTTTTCAGCGCCACCTTCAGCACACCTGTCCTGGGAACAGCCGGCATTCCGGGCAAGCAAACGATCACGGCCACGGACACGAACAACAGCGCCATTACCGGGTCCAGCAGTGGCACTTCCGTGCATGGCCTGTACGTCTACAGCTTCCTGCCCACCCCCACCGGGTTCGTGGCGGCGTTCAGCGAGCCTTTCAATCCTTCGGGGATCAACCTCTATGGCGCCTCCACCGCGACCTATGGGCCTCCCGACGTCACGCTGGTCGGTCCTGGGGGGATCGTTGTCAAGGGATCGTTGCTTATCGACCCGACCGACACGACCATCACGTTTATCAAAACCAGCGATTTCAACGGCATCAACTTCAATCCCGCCACGGGAGTTTTGGCGCCCGGCAATTACACGATCACTTTCCGCAGCGCCTCCAACGGCTTTGTGGATCTCAACGGCAATTTGCTGGATGGGGCTAACGACGGCCTGAACGCCACCGCTACCAACGGCGTGGCCGGCGTCAACTACTCGGCGTTCTTCAGCGTGGGCGCCACGCCGGTGGTTGTGGGAGTGCCTGCCTTCGCGCGTGGCCCGGCTGGCACCCAAACGATTAACCTGCCGAACAGTCAAACCGGAGGCATTCCGATCAATTTGAGCAACGGCGGCGGCGTGACCAGCGGCAAGTTCACCATCCAGTACAACCCGGCGCTGCTCAGTATCAGCGGGGTAGAGGTGAACCCGGCCCTCGCCGGTGCTTCGCTGTCGCTCGACGCCGCGTCGACGCTGGAACCGCAATCGTTGACTTCAGCAGCCCGACGCCGCTGGCCTCGGGCGTGGAACGCCTGGGCGGCCTGGTTGCGGTGGTGCCCAATTCGGCGGCGTCGTTGTACAAAGCCAAGGCGGCTTTGCACTTTGCCGGCGCTCAGCTCAACGGCGGCGCTATCACCGTGGAAGGCGATGACTCCGTGCAAGTGGTGGCCTACTTCGGCGACGTTTCGGCCGACGTGCAATACGCGACCATCGACGCCTCGCTCATTTCGCGGGTGGCGACCGGTTTGGACGCGGGCTTCGCGGCCTTTCGGCTGCTCGATCCCGTCATCATCGGCGACATCAACAATGCCGGCGCCGTGAATTCGACCGACGTCACGTTGCTCAACCGCATCGTGGCCGGCATTCCCGTGTCGGACATTCCGATTCCTCCGTCCGGCCTGACGATCACCCCGGTCGGCCCCGATCCCGCTTTCAGCATTCCGACGGATTTGGTTGCGGCGCCCGGCGGCACGGTGGTTGTGCCGGTGGACATTGACACCGCCAAGCCCGACGGCAGCACGGGGTTGACCGAAGCGGTGCTGGCCCTGACCTACGACCCGCAGGTCTTCACCGTGTCGGCGGCGGATATTCAGCTTGGCGAGCTGCCTGACTCCGGCACCGGTTGGCAGATTTCTTCGGTGGTCAACGCCCGGACGGGAGAAATTGCCGTCGAGCTGTTCAGCCTCACACCGCTGCAAAGCGTCGTCGGCGGCAGCCTGGTGACGATCACTCTGCACGCTCGGGGCACGGCGCCCGAGGGCGCGACGGCGGTAACGCTGGTGAACCAGGTCAATCCCACGGGCAGCAGAGTTTACACGACGGATGCGGCCGATACGCAAGGATTGCTGGTCTTGCACCAGACGGCGACCGCCACCGGCACGGAGCCTGGCGAGCCGGGTATGGTTACGGTCGGCGGATTGCCGTCCGGGGCATTCTTCCTGGGTCAGTCCGAGGCGGCGTCAACTGGCGCGACAGCCGCGCCCGTCAATGTCGGATTGCCGGCAGTCGCGACGGGCCAGGCCGCGCTGAATCCCAATACCTTGCCGATGGGCCTTGTCGAGCAAGTGTTTGCCGATCTGGAAAAAGCCGGCCTGGTTACACAGGACGGCATGATGGGCCAGCCTGGCGTGGTGTTTGATTCCGAGCTGCCCGACTCGCCGGACGCAGCTTTGCGGGATCAGACGCCGCTGTCGAAACAGGGCTGGGCGGCGGATGAATTCATGGCGCAGCTCGGTCAGACCGCGCGGCAAGGTTCCATGAACTCGACGGCCGATTTGCTTGGCGGGGCCGTGTCTGGATTGGAGGACGACGACCTGGCAGGTTTGGAAGCGTTCTTCGCCCACGAGGCCAAGCAGTAGCGACGCCTAACGGCACACGAAGCGTGCCTGTTACGAAAGGGCCAAGCAAGAAGGCACACGTCGTGTGCCGAGGTGAAAGCAGCAGGCACGCTCCGTGTGCCGTTTCGAAGGTAGCAGGCACAATCCGTGTGCCGTGGCATTGACTCGATTTTTTGGTTCGCCTGTGTGTTCCGTTTACTGGCACGCTTTGTTTCCGCGATGTCGTGCCGGGTTAATTTACCACAGTGAGTTGCATCATGTTCCCCTCCTGGTGGCGCAATTTGGCGAAGTTGGCAAACGGCAAGGACAAGGCTTCTCGGCGCAGCCCGCACAAGGGCGCCAAGCCTCGGCGTGGGTGGCGGCCGATGGTGGAGCAGCTCGAGGATCGGCTGGTGCCGACTAATCTGAGCATTCCTACCGGCATTAGCGCTACGCGCGGGGCTACCGTCCAGGTTCCCATCAACGTGGACACTCTCAGCGACCTGGTGCACGGCAACAGCGGGCTGAGCGGCGCCGACTTCGTGGTGTATTTCAATCCGGGCGAGTTCACGGTGTCCTCGGTGGGACCGGGCACGGTGCTTGGCACAGGCGCGGGTTGGACCATTTCACCTAACACCACCACCCCTGGCCTGGTCATCATCGGTTTGTCCAACTCCGGCACCAACATCAGCTCCACCAATGGCGGCAGCGTGGTGGTGATCAATTTCAGCGTCAAGAGCAACGCCCAGGGCGGGCAGTGGGAGATCGACCTTGCCGCCGGCGTCACGGGCGGCGGCACGGTGACCGACCTGGTCGATCAAAACTTCAATCCTTACACCCTTGCCTCTCCGCCCATCAACAACACGACCCTGAATCCTGACTATTCCTACAGCGGCAGCGATCCGGACGATGGCTCGATCATCGTGACCGTGACCAATCTGCCGCCCGTGGCCAACCCCGATACGTATTCCGTGGACTCGCGGGACACGCTCACGGTGCCCAGCCCTGGCGTGCTCAGCAACGACACCGATCCTCAGGGAAACCCTCTTCAGGCGGTGAAAGACTCCAATCCCACGAATGGCTCATTGACGTTTAACTCCAACGGCTCTTTCACCTATACGCCCAATAGCGGTTTTTACGGCACGGACAGTTTCACCTATCAGGCTTTCGACAACCAGGTGGTGGCCTACAGCAATACGACCACGGTGACCATCAATGTCACGCCGCGCCTGAGCATCCCGTCTGATTTGATCGGTGCCGCCAACAACACGGTGGTCGTGCCTGTGGACATTGACGATCCCAATCCGATGGGCGGCGGCAATGGTTTGACGGGCGCCTCGCTGGCTCTCGATTATAATGCCAACCTGTTCACCGTGACCAATGCCGACGTTCAGCTTGGATCGGTTACGACCGGGTGGACTCTTGTGCCCAACGTGGTCGCCACGGCCGGCAACGGCGAAATCGGCATTTCGTTGACCAGCCCTTCACCGGCGACAAGCACCGTGGGCGGCAGCTTGGTGCTGATCACCTTCCACGTCAACGGCGCTGCCACGCCCGGAACGCTGTCGCAGATCCATCTCGAACAGAGCAACTCGCCCAGCGGCAACACCGTGAGCACACAGTCGGATACCTTGTCTCCCCAGGTCACGCTGTCCCTGCCCGTCAATTTGACGGATACCGGGACCTACGCCAATGGATCCTACCAGGTCGGCCTGGACGGCAGTATTTACGTCGCCGGCACTGGCTCCGCCGTGAGTTTCAACGTCGCGGCGCCTCCCTTGGTCGGCGTCAATCTGCTGTTCCCCGTCACGGTGACGGCGTTGACATCGACCAGCGGCACGGCCACGGGCTATACCGGCACGGTCCAGTTTTCCTCGACGGATCCCTTGGCGGGATTGCCCTTGAATTACACCTTCGTGCCCGCCGACAACGGGGTGCATACTTTTAGCGCCTCGCTGGCCACGCAGGGCACGCAGACCATCACCGCCAGCGACACGAACCTCGGCTTTATCAACGGCACGAGCGGGCCCATCAGCGTCGTGGCGGCCAGTGTGACTCACTTCGCGGTCACCGCCCCGACCCCTCAGACCGCCGGCGTGCCCTTCAATTTCACGGTTATCGCCGAGAATGCGGCCAATAATCCGGTCCCGGCCTATTCCGGCATGCTCAGCTTCACCTCCACGGATCCCCACAGTCCAACGTTGCCGGCCATTTTGCCGAACAGCGTGGCGGTGACAGGCGGCGAGGGCGTCTTCAGCGCCACGCTTTACACCGCCGGCCCGCAAACCATCACGGCCACCGACGCCAACAACATCACGGGCACCAGCAACACCATTCAAATCGGCGCTGGCCAGACGTCGCACTTTGCCATCGTCGGCACGCCGACGGCGGTCACGGCGGGCAGTTCCGCCAATTTCACGGTGGTGGCCGAGGATGCTTACGGCAACATCACGCCGACCTACCCGGGCACGCTCAGTTTCAGCACGTCCGACCCCCTGGCCTCGCCGCCGGGCGGCACGTTGCTGACGTCAGGCACCACTACCGTCAGCATGGTGCTCAAAACCGCCGGCTCGCAAACCTTGAGCGCGACCGATACCGTCCACCCAAATATCAATGGGACCAGCAACCCGATCAGCGTCACCGCGTCGGCGGCCACGCATTTTGTTGTGGCCGCGCCGTCCAGCGAGCCCGCCGGCGCGCCGTTTGTCGCGACGGTGACGGCGGTTGACGCCTATGGCAATCCGGCCACCGGCTACACCGGAGTTGTGCACTTCACCAGCAGCGATCCCCAGGGAGTCCTGCCGGAGCCCGATCCAACTTTGACCAACGGCGTGGGGTTCTTCCCGATTCAGCTGAAGACGGCCGGCGTGCAAACGCTGGTGGCGACCGACCCAGCAGTTCCCAGCATCAATGGCGGCACGGCAATCACCATTACCGCGCTGGCCGCGACCGCATTCACTGTGACCGCCCCGACCAACGTGACCCAGGGCAATCCCTTCACTTACACCGTGACGGCCGTCGATCAGTACGACAACACGGCCGCGGCTTACAACGGCACGGTGTACTTCACCAGCACCGACGCACAAGCCACCTTGCCGACCAGCACCACGCTGATCAGCGGCACCGGCATGTTCACCGGCACGCTGAGAACGACCACGAGCACCGAAACGGTCTCGGCCACGGATACCAGCAATGCCGGCTTGACGGGCACGAGCTTGCCGATTACCGTCGTGCCCGCTTCGGCCACCCACTTCAGCATCAGTGCCCCGTCGACCACGGTCGCCGGCAACATGCTCACCTACACGGTCACGGCCTTGAATCAGTTCAATACCGTGGCGACGACATACACCGGCACGGTGATCATGTCCAGCACCGATGCCCAGGCCGCATTTCCGTTCTCGACGGCATTGCCGGGCGGTCAGGAAATCTTCACCACGGTATTGAAGACGGCCGGGTTCCAAACCATCACCGCCACCGACAACGTCAATGCCGCCATTGCAGGCACCAGCAACCTGATCAGCGTCACCACGGCGGCGGCTTCGCATTTCGTGGTCCTCGCGGCGCCGTCAACCCTTACCGCCGGCAACTCGGTCAACGTTCTCGTCACCGCAAAGGATCCGTACAACAACACAGTCGCTTCCTACACCGGCACGGTCCATTTCACCAGCAGCGATCCGCAATCCACCACGCCGGCCGACAGCACCTTGAACAATGGAACCGGCACCTTCACGGGAACGATTCTCAGAACCTCGGGCGTTCAAACGGTGACGGCCACCGACACCACGCTCGGCATCACCGGCACCAGCAATAATGTTACCGTCAAGGCCTCCGCCACCACACATTTTGTGGTTGTGCGCGCCGACTTCCGTCAGCGCGGGCACTGCCTTCTCGTTCGCCGTGACAGCCAAGGACCAGTTTGGCAACACAACCCCCACCTACGCCGGCACGGTGCAGGTGACCACCAGCGACCCGCTTGGCCAAACGCCGGCTAGCAACACCCTCACGGCGGGCGCGGGCTCTTTCACGGTGACGTTGAAAACAGCCGGTTTGCAGACGGTCACGGCCACCGATGTAACCAACAATTCCATCACCGCCACTGCCGGCGTGACGGTCGTGGCGGGAATTGGCCGCGCTTGACCATCAGCGCTAGTCCAACCACCGTTTCGGCCGACCATGGCCTCGCCACCTTCACGGTCAAGGTCCAGGACCAGTATGGCAACCTGGCCTCGGGTTACACCGGCACCGTTGGCTTCACCACTACCGACCCTCTGGCCACGCCGCCCGGCAATTACACGTTCACCAGCGGCGTGGGCGGCGACAATGGCACCCACGCGTTCACCGAAACGCTCAAGACGGTGGGCAACCAGACGGTGACGGCCACGGACGTGAACAATGCCTTGATAACCGGGACGAGCAATGCCGTTACCGTGACTGCCGGGGCAGCCACCCATTACAAGGTCGTTGCTCCAAGCAGCGTGACGGCCGGCAGCCTGTTCGTGTTCTCGGTGACGGCTCTGGACCAGTTTAACAACGTCGCCACGACCTACGGTGGCACAGCCCACTTCACGAGCACGGACACCAACCCCGCCACGAGCTTGCCGGCCCCCGCGACGTTGCCTGGCGGCGGCAATTCCTTTGCGGCGGAGCTGACCAAGGCCGGCGTGCAAACCTTGACGGCCACCGACGGCGCCAATGCGACCATTAACGGCTCGACCACCATTACGGTTAGTGCCGCGGCCAGCGCGGCCAAGTTCGCTGTCACGGCACCAACCTCGGTCGCCGCGGGCACCGCCTTCAACGTGACGGTGGCGGCCCAGGACCAGTTCGGCAATCCCGTTTTGAATTATCTGGGCACGGTGAAGTTCACGACTTCCGACCCGGCGTCCGTCCCGCCCGTCGTGTTGCCCGCGAATTATCATTTTGTCGTCGGCGACAACGGCGTGCACGTCTTTGTGGGCAGCCCCGCCACCGGTGTCATACTCATCACCGCGGGTGTCCAATCGGTGACGGCCACCGATACCACCACCGGCATCACGGGCATGGCGCCTGTCACCGTGACGGCCAGCACGGCAACCCACTTCAGCGTCATTGCCAATCCCAGCACCGTCAGCGCTGGCAGTGCCTCGTCCTTGACGGTCATCGCCCAGGATTCATTCAACAACACGGTAATGTCATACGCCGGCACCGTCAATTTCTCGGGCACGGGCGGCGCGGTGTTCACTGCTCCAAGTTATACCTTCAGCGCCGGTGATGCGGGTACGCACGTGTTTGTCAACCAGGTAACGGAGAGCACGATCGGCACGCAGACCGTCACCGCCACCGATTCGGTCAATCCCACGATCACCGGCAGCAATACCATTAGCGTCACCGCGGGGCAGGCCACGCATTTCGTGCTAACGGTCCCTGGCGTGACCACGGCGGGCAATGCCTTCAACGTCACCGTCACCGCCCTGGACGCGAGTAACGACATTTCCACGTCGTATACCGGAAACGTCAAAATCACCAGCAGCGATACCGCGGCCGTGCTGCCGGGCAATGCGGGGTTGACCAACGGCATCGGCGTTTTCACTTTGACGCTGAAGACGGTGGGCACCGGCCTGCAGACAGTCACCGCGTCCGACGCCATCAACAGCGGTCTCACTTCCGGTCCCCAGAACGTTTCGGTTGTCGCCGCCAGGGCCACGCACTTCAGCATCACGGGAATTCCTAGCTCGGGAGCGTCCCCCCTCACCGTCAACTTCACCGTCACGGCGTTGGACCGGTTTGGCAATACGGCCAATAGTTATGCGGGGCCCGTTTATTCCGGATACACCGGCACGGTGCAGTTCTCCACCACCGATCCGCAGGTTACCTCCACGAACGGATTGCCGCCCAATTACACCTTCACCGCGGCGGATGGCGGCGTGCATACGTTCAGCATCATCCTCAAAACGGCGGGCGTCCAGACTCTCACCGCAACGGATACGGCGCTCAGCAGCATTACCGCCACCAGCAACAGCATCAGCGTCACGGCAGCGGCCGATTACTTCGTTGTGCTGGCCAGCCCCACGAGCGGTGTCGCGGGCGGCGGTTTTGCCGTCCTGGTGACGGCGTACAACAGCAGCCATGATTTTGATCCGACCTACAGCGGCATCGTAACCTTGACCTGCCCTGCCGATGCCCAGGCCGTGCTGCCGCCCGCCACGGTGGTGACCGGCGGTTACGCCTCATTTGCCATCACCTTGAAAACCGCCGGCGTCGATACCATCACCGCCACGGACACTTTGGGGACCACGGGCAGCGCCCTGGTTACCGTCACTCCCGGCCCGGTCAGCCGTTTCGCGGTCACCGCCCCGCCAGGCACCCTTTATACGGGCGCTGTGGTGCCGGTCACGGTCACGGCCGAGGATGCTTACGGCAACAAGGTGACCACCAGCGCGTTGGCTCCTTACACGGGCACCGTGCAGTTTTCCAGCAGCGACGGCGCAGCGGTGTTGCCAAGCGATTACACCTTTACCACGGCCGACGACGGCGTGCACGTTTTCAATGTGACGCTCAACACCGCCGGCAGCCAGACGATCACCGCCACCGACACAACCACCGCCAGCATTACCGGGACCACGAGTCCGCTGGCGGTGCGCGGCCTGGTGGTGACCGGATTGACGGTCACCACATCCGGCTTCGTGGCGACGTTCAGCAAGGCTTTCGATCCCAACCAGCTCAATCTTTACAACGCTTCCACCGCCAACCTCGGGCCGGCCGACGTCACGTTGACGGGGCCCGGCGGCGCCGTCCGCGGCTCGCTGGTCATCGATCCGTCGAATGAGAAGGTCACCTTTGTCAAGACCAGCACCTTCAACGGCGTCGGCTTCAACCCCAGCACCGGCACCTTGGCCGCGGGCAGCTACACCTTGACTTTGCGCAGCGCCGCCAACGGCTTCACCCAGCTGCAGCCGGCCTCCCCGGCATCGCCCGTCACCGCGCTCTTCCTCGACGGCGCCGACAGTGGGATCGCTGGCGCCAACTACGTCACCACGTTCGTGGTGAGCCCCTCCACGGCGTTGGTGGTCGGCGTGCCGGCCTTCGCCCGTGGCCCCACCGGACCCACGGCGCCGATTGTGCTGCCCAACAACACTCTGTCCAACGCCAGCGTGCTGGGCATTCCGCTCAACATCAGCAATGGCAGCGGTGTGACCTCGGTGGACTTAACGCTGACTTACAACCCCGCTCTGCTGACCATCAGTGGAGTCACCACCAACACCGCCCTTCCGAGCGCGGGTCTCACCCTCGATGCTCATTCCACGCCCGGCAATGCAATTATCGAATTCACCAGCCCGACCTCGCTGGCCAGCGGCGTGGTGTCCCTGGGCGCCTTGCAAGCTTACGTGCCCCTCTCGGCCGTGCCGCTTTACAAAGAAAAGGGCGTATTGCAATTATCCGGCGTCCAGGTCGACGGCGGCGCCCTCCAGGCCGTGGGCGACAATGCCGTGGAAGTGAATGCCTACTTCGGCGATGTTTCCGGCGAAGGCGGCTACAACCCGTTGGACGCCGCCTTGATTTCCCGCGTCGCCACCACGATCGACACCGGTTTCGCGTCGTTTCCCAATCTCGATCCGGTTATCATCGGCGACATTCAGGGGACGGGGTTGGTCACCTCGACGGATGTGACTTTGATGAACCAGGAAGTGGCTGGCGTGTCCGTGACGCGCATTCCCACGCCCACCGGCCTGTCCGTCCCAACGACCGGCGCCGATCCCAGCTTAAGCGTGGCGGCCATGGTCCAGGCCGCGCCGGGCAGCACGGTGGTGGTGCCAATCAACATCGACACCGCCAAGCCCGACGGCAGCACGGGCCTGATCGAGGCGACACTGGCTCTGACCTACGATCCGCGCGTTTTCAATGTGACGCCCGCCGACGTCGAGCTGGGCTCGTTGACCGACGGCGGCGGCTGGGAAATCTCGAGCGTGATCAACGCCAGGACGGGCGAGATCGCCATCGACCTGTTCAGCACCTCGCCGATCCAGACCACCGTGGGCGGCAGCCTGGTGAACATTGCCATGCAAGTGCGCGACACGGCGCCGGCGGGAGCCAGCGGACTTAACCTGGTAAACCAGGTCAACCCGACCGGGCAGCACGTCTACTACACCCAGGCAGCCGACGGCTCGAGCTTGCTCGTCTTGCACATGGTACGACCAGCGCCGGCCTCGAGCCGGGCGCTCCGGGCCAGGTGACGGTGGTGTCGCAGCTGTCGGCCGATGCGGCGGCGATGTTTGGCCAGGCGGCGGCGGTTGTCAGTCAATCGGCCGCTGCCGGGACGGCGGAGGGCAAAACGGCGTCAGCTGGCGCGGCGGCCAGTTCGCTGCCGTTGGGCCTGGTGGAGCAGGTTTTCACCGCGTTTGAGCAAACCGCCCAGGTGGTCCAGGAAAACACGCTGGGCCAGCCGGCGCCGCTGTTGGGCCCGGATTCCAGCGAGGGCCAGGGCGAGGACAGTGCGGCGGTCAGCGGCGCATTGACGCCAGCGGGCCGTCAAATCCTGGAAGGCGGCGCCTGGGAAGACTGCCTGGCGAGCCTCAGTCAAGCCGCGGTGCGCGGCAAGTCGGCGACGGCCGGCGAGTTGCCCGGGTCGTTAACCCTGGGCGACGACCAGGCAGCCGATATGGCTGGTCTGGAGGCATTCTTCGCGCGGGAGGGTGGCAAGTGATGTAGCGTGGCGTCCAGCCCGCATGGGAAATCCAAGGCACGGAGGTCAAGTATTCGGGATGGTTTGAAACGGCCGGTTTTCGGGGGGGTGTTTTCATTGTTGCATTGCACACACCCACCCCCTTTTGCAAAAATCGGCCGGCGGATGCAATGAATAATGCTGCCAATTGCCCGATATATCGGGTCCCCACGACTGAAGCGGATTCTGCCGGCGCGAGGCCGGCCGACGGTTTTTTAGTCCCTACCTTGGTGAGACTCCGGAAAATGCAAGCTTTCTTTACCAACAAGCACTGTTTTATTAGTTTGCCTTTTACTAGGATGGGAAGGGTTTAGCCGATTATTGCGGATTTGTGCGCAAAAAAATGGTTGCATTTTGCGCAAGTGTTGGTAATGCTGGAGTGAGAGGTTGTGTGCTTTACGCGGTTTTCATGGCTTGTTCATCAGTAAGACTTTGCCCCAGCGCAAGATCACTAGCTTGACTTGCGCCGGGATTGCTGCCGTGTGACGGGTTTTTAACCTAAGCGGAGTTGGATCATGTTTCCCTCTTGGTGGCGCAGATTGGCGAAATTGACTGGCAAGATTGGCACAAACGCACGGCGCGGCGGTAAGCCTCGGCCCAACTACCGGCCTGAAGTGGAGCGCTTCGAGGATCGCCTCGTGCCCACCAAGCTGTTTCTCGGCGCCGGGCCGAGCGGCACCAGGGGTAGCCTGGTGACCTTGCCCATTGATGTCGATGCGCTGCAAAGCGGCGGCAACACGGGGCTCAGCAGCGGCTCTTTCGTGCTGTTCTACGACCTCAACTTGCTGACCTATAACAGCGTGGCCGTCGGCACCGCCAACAGCGGGCTCAGCGGCATTTCGAGCCTGGGTGGGACCGGTTGGAACGCCGCGGCGGCTACGCCCAACCCGGGTGAAGTGGTGATTTCGTTGTCAAGCACCACCCCTTACACGGGGACCAGCGGCGCGAGCCTGGTGAACCTCACTTTCCAGATCAATAGCACCGATTCCTTCGCCGGCCCACCCACGACCGTCGACCTGGCCAAGGACAACACACTGGCCTATCCCAGTGGACCCTCTAATGCGACCAGCATTACCGATGATACCGGCTCTAGTCAGTACACGCTCAGCCCCGGCCCAAAAAACAATTCGACTTTCAGCGGCTCTCCTCCCGCGTATTTTTACGGCGGCGCCAGCGACGGTGGCGACAACAGCGTCACCATCACCGGCACCAACGTGGCGCCGGTGGCCAACCCCGATTCGTACACCGCCCTGGAAAGCAGCACTCTTGCGGTGCCCGCCCCCGGCGTGCTCGCGAACGACACCGACTCTCTGGGCGACCCGTTGACAGTCGCGAGTTTTACAGTGGGTTCAACCACCTACAACCCTGGCACGATGGTCACGCTGGCTGACAACGCCACCCTCAAGGTCAATGGCGACGGCTCGTTTGTCTACACGCCCGTGGCCGGCACCACTCCCAGCGACTCCTTCAGCTACACGGCCACCAATGTCACCGACCAGCAATACGACCCGCTGACTGCTTCCGCCACCGTCTCGCTCACGGTGAACGACACGCTTTACGTCAGCAAGAACTGGACGCAGGTCGCGCCCACCGTCCCGCCAACGGGGACTGAGACGGGCGCGGTCGTCAAGAGTGCGACCACCGACTTCGGCGGCACGGCGGTTTACGCGATCTATGGCCAAAATGCGTTCGGTATCATCAGCAACGATACCAGCAACGCGGCCACGGTGCAGGATGCGATCACCGCGGCCTACTCGGCGCCTGTTGGACCTACGGTTTTGGTTGGACCAGGCACATATACTGAAAACCTGTCGATCCCCACTGTCAATGGCGATCCGCTTACATTGGACGGAGCCAATCACGGAATCAACGCGGTCACTGGTACTCGCGGCTCAGAGTCGACCATCGCAGGCGGCTTCGTCGTTGGCTATTAGTATCACCGGCACCGGCGGCGTGACCATAGACGGGTTCACGATCACCAGCGCGGCTACTGGCATCGATTTACAGGTCGCTAACCTCGTCATCGAGAACAACATCATCACCGGTACCGGCGGCAGCAGCACCGGTATTGACCTTAGTGGGACTAGCGCGATAGCTGGGATTTATAACAACAGTATCAGCGATGTTGGAAATGGCATTTATAGCAATACTTCGTCTGGACCGGTGACGATCCAGGGGAATGCCATCACGCCTGTCGCCGGGGACAATGGAATTTCCTTGACAAGTGTTAGTAACACAATCCAAATCGGCGGGACCAGCGCGGGCCAGGGCAACACCGTCACAGGCGGGGCCTACGGTATTAATCTCATCGACAATTCCTCGACGATTACCGTGCAAAACAACACGCTGACCAGCCCGACGAGTTACGGGATTTTTGCCAACGCCGAGACCCAGACCGGCACGATCACGATTCAGGGCAATACAATAAGCGGCCCGTCGACGGCTGTGAAGATTGAAAATTCCGGGGGCAACGTTCAAGTGGGCGGCTTGACTGCCGGCCAGGGCAACACGATTTCCGGCGTGAGCTTTGGCGTTTATACCGATGACGATGACAACGACACGGTGCAAGGCAATGGCATCACCACCGTGACCACTGAAGGCATCATTGGCCTGACTCCCAGCGGCAACTTCATCGCGGACGACAACACGATCAGCGGCACGTCTTATTCTGAAGCCATCCTTGCCGAATTCCCAGGCGGCAGCTTCACTGCCGACAGCAATACGATCAGCGGCACGACTTATAGCGAGGGCATCGAGGTTGACGGCGCCGGCGGCACCACCACGATCGGCGATGCGGTGGGCGACGGGAACTCGATCACCAACGCCGGCACGGCGATTTTCTTGCCCAGTGGCGGCGCGACCACGAATATCCAGGGAAACACTCTCGACACGTCCACATCCGACGCAATATCCGTATCTGGGGTGACCGGTACTCTGACGATAGGCGGCAGTGCGACGCTTGCCGGCAATACCATTGCCGGCACGCCGGTCGGGATTTACCTCTCGGGCAATAACACCTCGACCGTCCAGGGCAACGGCCTGACGGGCATCACCACCACCGGCGTGGACATGACAGCCGGCGGTTCGACCACGGGCGCCATCACGGGTAACACGGTGACGGGAACCTCTGGAACCACGGGCGTGTTGCTTGAAGACAGCAACGGCGCCGTCTCCGCGACACTGACCGGCAACGCGGTTTCTGGTTTCACGACCGACGTGAGTGTCGCCAGCACTGGCGCCGGCGTCACGGCAACGATCGGCGGCGTCGGCATGGGCGTGTCCAACTCCCTCAGCGGCGCGACCACGGGCATTGCCGTTAGCGGCACCAATGCCAGCGCAATTATCGAGGGCAACACCGCGATCCACGGCAACACCACGGGCGTCCTGGTGAGCAGCGGCGGCGCCTCGCTTACCAGCAACACCATTTACAGCAACACGACAGGTGTCAAGGTTAGCGGCGGAAGTCCAACGTTGACCAGTAATACCATTTATGGAAACACCACCGGCGTCCTCGTCAACGGCGGCAGTTCCACGTTGGTCACCAATCATATTTATGACAATACCACCGGTATCAGTTTCACTTCCGGCGGCAGCGGCGCGGTAAGCACCGGCACGGGTAACGGCAATAACTTCGACTTCGGCAGCAGCACGCCGGCCACGGAAAACAGCACCGATTTGCTGATCGGCGCGACCGCCGGCACGGTGACCATCGGCGACGGCAACGCCTTTGCCGGCCACACGGCCCTCACCACGGGCTATTACATCAACAATCAAAGCACGCAGGATTTCGACTTCCATACTTACACCACGACGACCTTCAAAAGCACGGCTCTTGGCGTCATCAATCCATCCACGCTCGGCACGACCCTCGCCGCCGATTTGGGCAAGCTCTACACCATCCAAAACGGCATTCTCGATTACCTGGACAACGGCACGAGCGGCTATGTCGTGCTCAAGGCCGGCGACGTCTTCCTGGCTCACACCAGCGAGACCAGCCTGGCCGACTCGCTTCAGCGCGCCATTGACATCCCGTATGCCACGCACAACAACACCATCTATGTGCAGGCCGGGACATACGTGGGCGGCAGTGTTTTGGATAGCCCCAACAACACGGTTTATGGCGTGAGTGTCGATGAACCGGTGACGATCATTGGGCCCAACTCGACTTACAACCCCACGACCGCTCTTACGCCGGCCAATGCCCAGGCCATCATCGAGCCAGGCACTTCCCAACCAAATCCAGGCGGCAGTGATTCGGTTGCCGTCCTTGGGATCAACAGCGCTAACGTGACCATCGAGGGTTTGACGATTCAGGGGAGCAATTCCGGCCTGAGCCACGCCGGCGGCGCCCCAGTATTGGGCGGCGTGACCATTGACGCGGCGGAGGGTATCGCGTCATACAACAGTTTTGGCAGCCTCACCGTTGAGAACAGCATTGTCGATTACACGGCCTATGCCGGAGTGGACATCGAGAGCGGTCCGGTGATTACGGGCAACGTGGTCACCGAGGACCTCGTGCAGAACCTCAGCGATTCCTATGGCTTTGGCGTCGGCGTGCTGCTCGCCACCAATGCCTACACCAGTGTCACGTCCAACGTGATCCAAAGCGTGCGGGTGGGCGTGCAGACCAATGGATTCACGCTGACCAACACCGGCAGCGCGGGCTCGATCTCGTCCAATACGATCGCGGCTTACTCGGCTGACATTTTCTACAACGAAATGTCAGAACCCTCCGACTCGGCATTCACGGTGTCGGGCAACACGCTGAACGCCGCCAGCAATGCCAGTTACTCCCAGTGGTCCGGCCTCTTGATTGACACGGACAGCGACGCCGCCATTTTCTCGACCAACACCATCAGCGGCAGCGCCGCCAATGCGGCCACGAACACGGCCGGCTATCAAGTGTACAACGACGCACCCGCCGTTACGCTGAGCGGCGGCACGGTGACCGGCGTGGATTTTGGCGTTTGGGCCAACACTTATGAAGCCAATGACGATGCCGCCACCGCCACCGATGTAATCGTGACCGGTATGAGCATTAGCGCCACGCAACCGGCGTCTACGTGGAAAAGAGCGCCCTCGGCGGCTCCGCTCTTTGCGTGGCAACGATCAGCAACACCACGATCAACGATCCGGTCGTCGGCGTCGACATCTCGGGCACCGCCACGCTCAGCTATGACACCATCGAAAACAACACCACGGGCGTCATCGTCGAAAGCGGCGGCACATTGGTCTCGGCGATGAACAATCTCATCACCAGCAACGCGGACGACGGCATCTTGATCGCGTCGGGGGCCGCCAGCGTGGGCGCCATCTTCGGCAACAGCTTGTCGGGCAACAACACCAGCGCTGGCGCTTTTTATGCCCTGGACAACCAGGCCGCAGGGACGTTGACCACGATCTACGCTTCCGGCGATTGGTGGGGCAGCAACACGGAAGCCGGCGTTCAGAGCGCGATCAACAGCGCCGCCAGCATCCATTACACGCCGTGGCTGGACGCCTCCACCAATGTTGGCTCTCCCGCCACCGGCTTTTTGGGCGACTTCACGAAACTGGATGTCGGCGCCGGCGGCCAGCCTCCGCTGAGCGGCGGCCGCATCAATGAGGCCATCGGCGACTTGACGGCAGGGGGGACCATCAAGGTCAACAACGGTACTTACACGGAAAACGTGATCATCACCAAGGCGTTGACCTTGGAGTCAGTCAATGGCGCGGCATCGACGATTATCACCGACGCAAGCGGCACCACGGGCACGATTGCCATTAGTACGGGTCTCAGCGGTGCGACCATTGGGGTTACCGGCAAGGGATTCACGCTTGATGCCACTTTTGCCACGCGTTGGGCATTGATCGGCAATGGCACCACGCCGGTTACCGCTACCGGCAATATCTTCCAATCGACGTCTATAACTGCCACATTGCCGTTTGGCAACGTAAAGGTAAGCAACACCAGCGGCTCGTTTTCGGGTAACACGTTCACGGCGCCCTCACCGACTTTGACGGCCGCTTCGCCAAACTTCGAGCAATACCTTGACTCAAGTGCACGAGACACCGGCACCGAGATTTCCGGTCTTCTCGCCAACAACACGTTCAATCGTGCCGTGACGGTGGGCCAAGCGACCACTCCAGGCTATATCCGGACCATTTGGGCAAACATCGGGGCGGCGGTTACGGCGGCGGTGCCCGGCGACTACGTCAACCCCATTGCTGCAACTTACGTTGAAAACGTGACCATTCCCGCCAATGTCACGCTCGCGCCTGGCGGAAAGGGCACGATTGCGGCCGTCACCATCACGGGGTCACTTGCATTCTCCTCGGGAAGTGGTTTGCAGATGGACGTCAATCTTGGCGTGGCCGGCACCACGAATGACGAACTGGTGGTCAGCGGCACCGTCAACTTGTCTGGCGCGACCGTCACCCTGACTGGGACTGGCTCCACGGCTCCGACTCAGCGCGTCGTCCTCATCAACAACACAAGCGGCTCAGCAACCACCGCCGGCACCAGTCCAGCCGGTGGCGGAATCTTCACGCTCGGCGGCTATGCCTTCGCGATTTCTTACGCCGGCGGCAGCGACATCTCCGGCGCCACCAGCCCCGACCCAGATGATGTCGTGTTGCTCATCGTACCCAACGTGACGGTGAATGCAGGCACCTACGTTTACAATAAAGGGCCGGAAGTCGCCACTGCCACCGCGACGAAGCCCAGCGACGGCTCAAGCGTCACCCCTTCCCCCAGCGGCTTCACGTTTACTTACAGCGGCTCCGGCACGGCTCCGGTCGACGCCGGTACCTACCCAGTGGTCGCCAGCTTCACCAGCGGCGACGACAACTATGCCAATACCAGCAGTAGCGGCGCAAGCCTCACCATCACCCCGGCCACGGTCACGGTGACCGGCCTCGCGGCCAGCAAGATCTATGACGGCGGCACCACGGCCTCGCTCAATTACGCAAGTGCCGTATTGCATGGCGTGTTCAGCGGTGACGCCACGCCGCCGGGGCCAGGGACGGTGGCCTTGCAATCAGGCGGCGGCACCGGAACTTTCGCCTCGCCCGACGCGGGAAGCAACATAACAGTCAACGTGGTGGGTCTGGCCTTGATGGGCTTAACCGCGGATGGCACCGCCGCCACCGTGGATTACACGCTGGTCCAGCCGACGACCACGGCGAATATCACGCCGAAGACGCTCACGGTGACCGGTATCACTGCCGGCCCCATCACCTATGACGGCGGCACCACGGCTTCGCTTACCACCACAGGCGCCACGCTGACGGGGGTGGTCACGGGCGACGCCACGCCGCCGGGACCGGGATCGGTCAGTCTGGTGACCACCGGCGCTACAGGAAGTTTTGCCTCGCCTGACGTGGCCAATGGCGTCATGGTGCAAGTAGCCGGCTTGACTCTGACGGGCACAACGGCGGACGGCACCAATGCCACCGTGGACTACACGCTGATCCAACCGACGACCACCGCGAACATCACCCCGGCCACGCTAACGGTTAATGGCATCACCGCCGCCAACAAAACCTATGACGGCACCACCACGGCTTCGCTCATCACCACTGGCGCCACGCTCGCGGGTGTGATAAGCGACGACGCCACGCCGCCGGGACCGGGATCGGTCAGCCTGGTGACCACCGGCGCCACGGCGCCTTCGCTTCTGTGGATGTGGCCAACGGCATCGCGGTCCAGGTCGCGGGCCTGACGCTGACGGGCCTTACGCATGACGGCACCGCGGCCAGCGTCGATTACACCGTGACGCAGCCGACCACAAGCGCCAACATCACCCAGGCCACATTGTCGGTCACCGGCATTTTGGCCATGAACAAAATCTATGACGGCACCACCACGGCGACGCTCAACACCAGCAATGCCGCGCTGCAAGGCACGGTCAGCGGCGACACGGGAATCACCTTCAGCACCAGCGCGGCCGTTGGCGCCTTTGTTTCCAAGGATGTCGCCAACGGCATCACGGTCAACATCTCCGGGATCACCTTCGGCGGGACCACTCAGGACAGCACCGCGGCCAGCGTGGATTACACGCTGGTCCAGCCGACGACCACGGCGAACATCACGCCTCTGGCACTGCTCGTGACGGCCACGGGTATCAGCAAGGGTTACGACACCACGACCTCGGCCACGGTGACGCTGTCGGACAACAGGCTGGCCATCGACGACGGCACTTTTACGGACGAGTACACCTCCGCCGCATTCACCGATCCCAACGTGGGCAATAACAAGACGGTGAACGTTTCCGGCATCTTCCTCAGCGGTCCGGACTCGCAGGATTACACTCCCAACACCACCGCCTCGACCACCGCCAACATCACCATTGGCACGCCGGTCATCAGTGTCACGGGCGGCCCCTTCGTTTACAACGATACCGCGGAGGCGGCGACGGTCACCGTGACGGACGGCCATGGCAACGAAGTGGCCGGCACGATCACCGTGACTTACACCGCCGCGCCGACCAACCAGGGCAGCTCCAGCGGCGCTGTTACCGACGTCGGCATGTATTACGTCGGCGTCGAGTTCGTGAGTTCCAACCCGAATTACATGAGCCTTGGCACGGTTACTCCCGTGGACGCGGGAACGCTGACAATCACGCCGGCGACATTGACGGTTTCGGGCGTGACGGGAATGAACAAGGTTTACGACGGCACCACCTCGGCGACAGTCAATACCGCCGGTGCCACGCTCAACGGCGTTTACCCCAGCGACAACGTCACGCTGACCGGCACCGGCGGCACTTTCTCGTCGCCCGATGTCGGCAACAATTTGACGGTGACGGCGTCAGGGCTGAGCCTCATCGGAAGCAACGCGTTTGACTATGTTTTGACGGTGCCGACGACGACCGCGAACATCACCCAGGCCACACTGACGGTGACGGGCATCACGGCCCTCAACAAGACGTATGACGGCACCACCACGGCGTCACTCAGCACCAGCGGCGCCACCCTGAATGGCACGGCTGCCGGCGACACGGGGATCACCTTCAGTGCCGCCAGCGCTACTGGCGCCTTCGCAACGCGCGACGTGGCCAACGGCATCGTTGTGCAGGTGTCGGGGATAACTTTCGGGGGGATCACTCAGGATAGCACCCCGGCCAGCGTGGACTACGTGCTGACCCAGCCGACGACGACGGCGAACATCACCCAGGCCACGCTCACGGTGACGGGCATCACGGCCGCCAACAAGACGTATGACGGCACCACCACGGCGTCGCTCACCACCAGCGGCGCTACGCTGCATGGCACGGTCAGCGGCGACACGGGGATCACCTTCGCGCCACCAGCGCCACCGGCGCCTTCGCTTCGCCCGACGCGGCACCCGGTATCGTGGTGCAGGTGTCGGGGATCACCTTCGGCGGCACCACCCAGGACAGCACCGCGGCCAGCGTGGACTACACGCTGATCCAGCCGACGACGACGGCGACCATCACCCCGAAAACGCTCACGGTGACCGGGATTACGGCCAGCAACAAGCCCTACGACGGCACCACCACGGCATCGCTCACCACCAGCGGCGCCACGCTGCAGGGCGTCGTGGCGGGCGACTCCGGCGGCCTGCCGAATGGGAATATCAGCCTGGTGACCGGCCTCGCCACGGGCGCTTTTGCCTCCCCCGACGCGGGCAACGGCATCACGGTTCAGGTCTCCGGCCTGACGCTGACCGGCGGCACCAAGGATGGCACCTTTGCCACCGTGGACTATGTCCTGACGGAGCCGACGACCACGGCGAACATTACCAAGGTCACGCTCACGGTGAGCGGCATCACGGCCAATAATAAGACCTACGACGGCACCACCACGGCATCGCTCACCACCAGCGGCGCGACGCTCAATGGGTTGATCAGCGGCGACGCCACGCCGCCGGGCCCGGGTTCGGTCAGTTTGGTCACCACCGCCGCCAGCGGCGCATTCACATCCATCGACGTGGCCAATGGCATCACGGTCAACGTAGCGGGCCTGACCCTTGCGGGCACCACCAAGGATGGCACCGCGGCCACTACGGATTATGCCTTGACGCAACCGGCGACCGCGGCGAACATCACCCCGGCCACCCTCACTGTCACCGGCATCACGGCCAGCAAGACCTACGACGGCACCACGACCGCCACTCTCACCACTTCCAGCGCCATGCTGAATGGCGTGGTCAGCGGCGACGCCACGCCCCCGGGGCCAGGGTCGGTTAGTCTGGTTACGACGGGCGCCACCGGTACTTATGCCACACCTGGCGCGGGCACTCTCATCGCGGTTCAGGTAGCCGGCCTGACTCTGACGGGCACCACCAAGGACGGCACCTCGGCCAACACTGATTACACGCTAACCCAGCCGGCGATCACCGGCACCATCACGAAGGCCTTTGTCACTCCCGTGATCACGGCCAACAATAAGCCTGCCGACGGCACCACCACGGCCACCTTGTCTTCCCAGTACGTCACGGGTGTGATTCTGCCGGATACGTCGCCAGGCACGGTGAATCTGAACGTCACCGCCGCCAACTTCTCCAATCCGACTACCGGGATCTGGACAGTGACGGCCACCGGTCTGAGCCTAAGCGGCACTGGCGCTGGCAACTACCAGCTGAATTCGACCACCGCAACAGCCATGGCAACGATCACCGCCGGCGCCATTAGTCATTTTTTGGTTTCCGCGCCGCCGGTCGTCTCCTCGGGCAGCCTGTTTATTTTTACCGTCACTGCTGAGGACCTTTACAACAACACCGCCACCAGTTATACAGGGCCCTTGACCTTCTCCTCCAGCGACCTCAATGCCGGGGTTATGCTGCCGGCTGAAAGTTTCGTCAACAACGGGGTCGGCTATTTCCTGGCCAGCTTGACGACCACGACCCCAGGCTTGCAGACGATCTCCGCCACCGATGTGACGACGCACAGCATCACCAACATGAGCAATCAGATTTTGGTGAACCCGGTAGCGGGTGCGGCCACCCATTTCACGGTGTCGGCGCCCGCGGCCGTCAGCGCCGGCAGCGCCTTCGTCGTCACGGTCACCGCGCTCGACGGCAACAACCTCGTTGCCACCAGTTACAGCGGCACGGTGCATTTCAGCAGCAACGACAGCCAGGCGGGGCTGTCGGGCGATGCGACGTTGATCAACGGTGTCGGCGTCGGCTATTTCGCCGAGGTGCTGAAAACGGCGGGCACCCAGACCATCACGGCGACCGACACGGTAACGCACGGCATTACCGGCTCGACCACCGTTAGCGTGAATCCCCTGGCCGCCACCCATTTCAGCGTGACGGCCGCGTCGGTCGCAGGGCCGGCATTTGCCACCACCGGTACGGGTTTCAACTTCACGGTGACGGCGCTCGATACCTACGGCAACCTGGCCACGGCCTACGGCGGCACGGTAACCTTCAGCAGCTCCACGGACAGCCTGGCGACGTTCACTCCGACCAGCCACACGCTTACCGGCGGGCAGGGCATCTTCTCCGCGACGTTGAATACGGCGGGCAGCAACACGATCACGGCCACGGACACCGGCGGCGTCACGGGCACCAGTGCCGCCATCGCCACCCGCGGCTTGATCGTCACCGGCTTGACGGGATCGGCCACGGGGTTCGCGGTGACCTTCAACAAGGCCTATGACCCCACGACGCTCAGCCTTTATTACAATACCGCGGACGTGATTCTGACCAGCCCAGCCGGCAAGAAGATCGTCGGCTCGCTGGTGGCCAACTCGAACAACACGGGTTTCACCTTCGTGAAAACCGGCGTGGGCACCAGCGGCGTGCTGCCGGTGTCAGGCACCTATACGGTGACCATCCTGAGCGGCGGCCTCAAGGACCTGGCCGGGGAGCTTCTGGACGGTGCCAACAGCGGCAATGTCGCGGGCAGCACCTATACGGGCACATTCGTGCTGGCCGCCGTGCCGACGGTCATTCTCGGCATCCCCGACTTCGCCCGCGGTCCTGACACTGGCGTGCAGGTCAATGTTCCACAGTCCATCAACGGTGTTCCGAACACGAGCGGCATTCCGATCACGCTGACCAGCGCCGGCGGCGCCACCAGTGTGACCTTCCAGCTCGCCTACAGCACATCCCTGCTGACCATCCCGTTCACCAACGCAGGCGCGGAAATAAACGGCGCCACGGGGACCTTCAAGCTGACAGCCGCTCCCTCCGGGGGCGTGGCCAGTTTCCAATGGACCGGGCCCGCCCTGGCCAGCGGCACCGTCACGCTGGGCGGTATCGTGGCCTCCGTCCCCAACAGCGCGGCTTCCATCTACAAGGCCAAGCAACTGCTGACATTGAGCAGCATCGTGACCAGCCCAAGTGTGGCCGTCACTGCCGATGGCGGCCTGGACGTCAACGCATACCTGGGCGACGTGGAAGGCGTCGGTGCCTACGGCGGCGGCGATGCGGCGCTGCTTGACCGCGTGGCCCTCAGTTTGGACACCGGGTTCGCGGCGTTTCCGCAGCTCGATCCGCTCATCATTGGCGGGCTCGACGGCAGCACGACCGGGGTCGACTCGACCGATGTCACCATCATTAACCTTGAAAATGTCGGTGAAGGGCCGGCCCAGGTCCCACCGACCGCTGGATTGCCGTTGACAGCGTTTACGGCCGCGGGGCCCGACCCGGCACTGAGCGTGGGCAACGCCCAGGCAGCTGCGGGCGGCACGGTCGTGGTGCCCGTCAATATCGACACCGCGCGGCCCGCCGACAGCACCGGCATGATCAATGCCGTGCTGGCCCTGACTTACAATCCGCAGGTATTCACTGTTTCGCCGGCGGACGTGCAGCTCGGTTCGCTGCCCGACGGCGGCAGCGGCTGGCAGCTGGTGTCGGCGATCAATCCGAAAACGGGGGAAATCGGCATCGACCTGTTCAGCATGACGCCGATCGACACCACCCTGGGCGGCAGCCTGGTGACGATCACGCTCCACGTTCGCGACACCGCGCCGGCGGGAGCCACGGCGCTGCAGCTGGTGAATGAGGTCGATCCGGCCGGTCAGCGTGTGTTCCAGACCATGGTTGGCGAGGCGCAGGGCGCGTATGTGCTTCACCCCGCGGCAACTGCCAGCGGCGTCGAACCGGGCCAACCGGGCTTCATTACCGTCAGCGGCGCGATGCCGGCCTTTGACACCGGGCTGCTGGGTGCGGCTTTGACGCAAACGCCCGTGGCCAGCGGTTTGACGGCCGCGGCGGATGAGGTGTTCGGCCAAATGCCTCAGACGACGGCTTCCAGCACGCTGCCGATCGCTCACTTGCCCTTGGTGGAGCAGGTGCTCGCGGATCTGGGGCAGACGGGCCAGGCGATTCAGGACAACTTGCTTGGCCAGCCTGGAGCAGTGCTCGACGTGGACTCCGGCGACGGCCTGGCAGGTGGATCGCGGAGCTTGCCAATGACCCAGCTCACGGCGATGGACTGGGCTTCGGACGACCTGGCTGCCTACCTGGGCAATGCCGCTCGCCAGGGCGCTCGTGCGCTGCAGCTGCTGCACGGCTTGGCCGCGGACTTGCAAGATGACGATCTGGCCGGTTTGGAAGCGTTTTTCGCCCGGGAAGCCCAGGGCGGAAATTGATCCAGATAAAGCAATTTTGTGGTAGGAATCTGGTCTGTCGGTTAGGTATGATGGGCTGGAGCAGCTTGGGGTCCCCCACGATTTGAATTTGCCGGCTCGCAATGGGACCCCTGTCGCTGCCGCTCGATGACGCCCGGTTAATGATGGTCAGAGACAAAAGCCCAAGCAACCCCCTGCGAGGGGCGAGGGGCGAGGGATTGAAATCCAAAGTCCTGGGGGCATGGGCAGACGGCACACGGAGTGTGCCTGCTACTTTAGCGGTGAACGGCACACGGAGTGTGCCTGCTACTTTAGCGGTGAACGGCACACGGAGTGTGCCTGCTACTTTGGCGGTGAACGGCACACGGAGTGTGCTTGCCACGTTGTGGTTGCCAGGCGATTGACTCGGACGGTGCAAGGATGCGGTTAGGCTCGTGTTTTGTGAAGTCGTGAAATGGGTTCTGGGCCGGTGGTTTATCAATAAGCGAGTTGCATCATGTTCCCCTCTTGGTGGCGAAATCTGGTGAATTTGACGAACGGCAACGGCAAACGAACCCGGCGTAATCGGAAAAGCTCCGCGCGACGCCGGCACTCGTACCAACCGGAGGTGGAACGTTTCGAGGACCGTCTGGTCCCCACGACGCTCAGCATTCCCACGAACCTCCCCGCGGTGCGCGGCGGCGTCGTGACCGTGCCGATCAACGTGGACTCGCTTCCCCAGGGTTTGGGCGGCGGCAACTTCGTGGTCTATTACAACCCGGCCCTGTTCACCGTTTCCAGTACCGACATTTCGCTGGGAACGATTCCCGGCGCCTATTCGCCCTCCGCGCCCAATGGCTGGGGAGTGTCGCAGGCCAACACGGCCACGGCCGGTCAAATCCTCATCGGGTTGTCGACGAACAGTTTTTACACCGGCACCGTTGGCGGCACGCTGGTGAACATGAATTTTCACGTCAGCGGCACCACGCCGTTTGGAGCGACCAGCCAGGTCAATCTGGCGGCCGACACCAACAATTTCAGCGGCACCGGCGCGCCCACCAACATCAGCAATAAGTTTGCCACCCAGTACACCTTGGCCACGCCGCCAACGGACAATGTGACCAGTCTCAGTCCCTACACCTACAACGGCACCCTGGATCCAGACGACGGCCTTATCAGCGTCACGGGAACGCCGACCGCGCCGGTGGCCGTCGGCCAGGCCTACAGCATCACGATGCGGCAGGCGTCGGGCGACCCCACGCTAAACGTGGCGGCCGCGGTCGGCGTGCTGAATGGCGACACAGCTACCGAAAGCAGCGGCAGCCCAGACACGTTGGCCGTGGCGACGATCAACGGCACGGTGGTCCCCAGCGGCGGCGCCACTTTCACATTGAACTACGGCTCACTCACCGTCCAAACCAACGGCTCATTCGTGTATGCGCCCACACCCGGCGACATTACCAGTGCCACCGAACCGGCCGACACTTTCACCTACACGGCGACGGACCAACCCACCGAGCCGGTATTCCCCAAGACCAGCAACACGGCGACGGTGACGTTGACCATCACGCCGCGCTTGAGCATCCCCACGGGCGTGACCGGGACGGCGGGCCAAACCGTGGTGGTGCCGGTCAACATCGACAATCCCGACCCGCAAGGTTCGGGGGACTCAGCGCGGCGGTGCTGGCTGTCGATTACAACCCGGCTGTTTTGACCGAGTCCGCCATCAGTTTGGGCTCGGTGACGTCGTCCGGCGGCTGGACGATCGGATCGATTTCCAACAACCCCACCACCGGCGAGTTGGCCGTCAGCTTGTCGACACCGACCCCGGTCGCCACCACCGTGGGCGGCAGCTTGGTGTTGATCACCTTCCAAATTGGCTCCGCCGTGACGCTGGGGTCTACAGCGGTCAATTTGGCGGCTTCCAACTTTCCCGACGCTTCGGTGCCCACGGGGGCGGCGACCACGGCGTTGGAGGGGGCCGGCAGCTACTCGATTCCGATCCAGCCGCGCCGAACAATACCCCCCCCAATCCCAATGTTGACGGCAGCGTATTCGTCGTGGCCGCGGTGCCAGTCAAATTCAGCATCACGGGGGCGCCGGCCAGGGTGACGGCCGGCAGCGCGTTCGGCTTTACCCTGACGGTCGAGGACAGCAACAGCAATACGGTCGCCAGCGGCTATACGGGCACGGTCACTTTTTCGAAAAGCGATACGGGAATTGGGTCAATCCTTCCGTCCTCTTACACCTTCAAGGCGAGCGACGACGGCGTCAAGATCTTCAACGGCACCGGGACCGCTGCCTACACCCTCGTCACCAGCGGGACCCAGACCATCACGGCCACGGATAGCGTTACCAACGGCGGCATCACCGGCAGCGTGGCGGTGAGCGTGACGCCCGCCTCCTACGCCAAGCTGGTCCTGCTGCCCGTGACGACAACGGTCACGGCCGGCGTTCCCTACTCGATCACCGTTGATGCCGAGGATACCTACGGCAACTTGACGCCGAGTTATTCGGGCACGGTGTCGTTCACCACAACAGACACGCAAATCGGCGCCGGCGGGCCAGGGTCTTACACGTTTAGCCCGGCGACCGACGGCGGCTCGCACACATTCAATCATGGCGTCACACTGCTGACGGCCGGCACCACGGCGGTGCCTACCACCACGGTGTCTGTCTCCGACGGGGTCAGCACCGCTAGTGAGACGGCGACCGTGACCAATAACATCGTCGCCCGCTTGGTGGTGACCACGCAAACTTCGTCGACCGTCGCCGGCGCGTTTTTGACCGCCACGGTGACGGCTCTGGATGCATACACCAACACGGTTTTGAACTACACGGGCACTGTCAGCTTCCAAACCTCGGACCCCAGCGGACTGGCCAAGGTGCCGGCTAATTACACCTTCACCACGGGTTCCGGCAAAGACAACGGCGTCCACGTTTTCCCCAGCAATAGCCTTACCCAAGGTTTCGTTTTGATCACCGTTGGCACCGGCAACCAAACTCTCACGGCAAGCGACACGTCACCGGGTGGGCCCACGGGCAATGTCACCGTGAGCGTTATCGCGGCGGCGGCGGCGAGTTTCAGCGTCACAGCGCCTGCGAGCGTTACCGCTGGCAGCACCTTCCCCGTCACCGTGACCGCCAAGGATACTTACGGCAACACCGCCACGGGTTACACTGGCACCCCCGTGTTCACGAGCACCGATCACGGCACCGGCAGCGCTAGCCCAAGCTATCCTGTCGGCTACGCCTTCACGAACACCGATCGTGGGGTGCATGTATTCTCCGGCACCAATGGCGTGAAATTGGTGACGGCCAGCGCGGGCCAAACGCTCACGGCCACTGATTCGACAACCATGAGCATCACCGGCAGCAGTGCCGCGATCAGCGTGACTCCCGGCACGGCCGCCACGCTGACCTTCACTCCGGTCGCCTCCGCGACGGCAGGGGTGGCCTTTAACACGGTGCTGACGGCCTTCGACGCCGAGGGCAATATCGCCACGGCGTTCACCGACACGGTGAATTTCACCAAAAGCGACACGCGCGCTGGAAGTCTGTTGTCGCCGACGAGCTACCAGTTCGCGACCACCGACCACGGCGTGCACACGTTCACCTCCGGCGTGACGTTCACCACGGCGGGCCAGGACACGGTGACCGCCACCGATAGCGGCAACGCCCTCATCACTGGCGCCTTGACGGTATCGGTCGCCCCCAACAGCGCCATCCGCTTCACGGTGAGCATGCCGGCGACCACGACGGCGGGAAATCAACAGACCGCCACGGTGCAGGCGTTTGACAGCTATGGCAACACGGCCACGGGTTACACGGGCTCGGTCAAGATCACCGCCAGCGGCACCGCCAGTCTGCCCAGCAACAATACGCTTTCTAGCGGGTTGGGCACATTCAGCGTGACCCTCGACACCGCCGGCACGCAAACGGTGACGGCGGCGGACTCGCTCACCCCTGCGACCATCAATGGCAGCACGACAGTGAGCGTGAGCCCGGCCAGTGCGGCCCATTTGAAAATCACCACGGCGGCAAGCCCCGTGGCGGGGACGGCGTTCACGATCACCGTGACAGCCCAGGACAGTTTCGGCAACACAGCGACGTCCTATTCAGGGACCATCCAATTCACCCGATCGGACAATGTCAGCGGCACGTCGGAACCCTGCGCCTTTCGCGTTTACGGCCGGCAGCGGCGTAAACACGTTCAGCAACGGCGTGACGCTGATCACGGCGGGTCTGTCAACGCTGACGGCGACGGACACGGCCCCGAGCAGCACCATCAACGGCAGCTTGACGGTCTCGGTGGCCGCCAACGTCGCCACGCATTTCACCGTGAGCTTGCCGGCTTCCGCGACGGCGGGCAATCCCATCACCGCCACGGTGCATGCGTTTGACAGCTATGGCAATACGGCCACGGGCTACACGGGCTCGGTCAAGATCACGGCCAGCGGCACGGCCGGTTTGCCCAGCAACAATACACTTTCGAGCGGCGTGGGCAACTTTAGCGTGACTCTCGACACGGCGGGCACGCAAACGGTGACCGCGGCGGACTCGCTCACCCCCTCCACCATCAACGGCAGTAATACGGTGTCGGTGAGTCCGGCGGCGGTGTCGATGTTGTCGGTGACAGGGCCCTCTCCGGTCTCGGCGGGCATAGCGTTCAATGCGACGGTGACGGCTCAGGACAGCTTTGGCAACACCGTCACGGGTTACAGGGGCACGGTCCACTTCTCGACCAACGACACGTCCAACCTTGTGAATCTGCCACCGAATTACACGTTTACGTCGGGCAATGCCGGCGTGCAGTCGTTCGCGGTGACGCTGGGGACGCTGGGCACCAAGACGGTGACGGTCGCCGACACCTCGATGGGTGGTCCCACGGGGAGCCTGACGCTGTCGGTGAATCCGGCGCCTGCGACGCATTTCTCCGTGACCCCCACGGGCAGCGTGAGCGCGGGCAGTCCGTACACGATCACGGTCATTGCGCTCAACGCCTTGAACACCCCGGTGACGGGTTACACGGGCACGGTGCATTTCACCACGAGCGACGGCAGTCTGCTGGCGCATTTGCCGTCGGACTACACGTTCTTGCCCACCAACAACGGCACGATGACATTTGGGGTGACGCTGATCACCGCGGGCCCCGAGACGGTCACCGCGACGGACAGATCGACGGGCATCACGGGGAGCGTGTCAGTGACGGTGGCTCCGCTGGCGGCGACTCAGTTCAGCGTGAACGTGCCGACCATACCGATCATCGGCCGCGGATTCAGCGTGACGGTGACCGCGCTGGACACCTACGGCAACGTGGCGACGAGCTACAGCGGGACGGTGCATTTCACGGCGACGGACACGGCGACGGGAGTGACGTTGCCCCCGGATTACACGTTTGTGCCAGGCACCGACGCGGGCGTCCACGTCTATACGGGAGTGGTGCTCGAGACGACGGGCTTGCAGACCCTCACGGCGACGGACAGTACGACGCACAGCATCACCGGCAGCACGGTGCTGACGGTGCCGGTGACGCTGTACATCCCAACGACCGGGTTGGTCGGCGGCCGCGGCAGCGTGGTTCAGGTGCCGATCGACGTGACTTCGCTGAACGATCCGGTCAACGGCAATGCGGGTTTGTCGTCGGCCAGCTTCGTGGTGTTCTACAATCCCAGCGTCGTCAACATTGACGACCCCTTGCCGGGAGTCGCCCCAGGCACGGTTGGCCCCCCCGCCAATTTGGACAACGACCCCAACTCCGATATCCAGCTGGGCACCATCCCCAGCAGCGTTCCCAATGTGAACGGCGGATCGGCCTGGGATTTGACGTCTTACGTGGCACAGCCCGGCGAGCTGCAAATCTCGCTGGCCAGCCACGACGGCATTCATTACTACACAGGCACCAGTGGCGGCAGCATCGTGGTCATCAATTTCCACGTCAGCAGCAGCGCGCTGCTGGGCACGACCACCATTAATTTGGCGGCGGACAGTTTCGGCGGCCCGCCGGGGACCGGCCTCAGCGATGCGAATTTCAATGCCTACACGCTGGTGCCAGGGCCGACGGACAACACGGCGCTGGTGAGCGGTTTCGATCCCACCGACGGCACGATCAGCGTGACCGGCAACAACCAGGTGCCGATTGCCACCGGCTATTCGTACAACGTCACCGAGCGCCTGGTCAGCGGAGATCCGGCTTTGTCGGTGGCCGCGCCGGGCCTCTTGGCCAACGACACCGACGCTCAGGGATTCCCGCTGACCGTGAACAGCGTCACCGTCAACGGTCAGTCCGGCAGCGTGGGCAGCACCCTTACCCTGGCGTCGGGCGGGAAGCTGGTGGTCAACGCCAACGGCTCGTTTGTATACACGCCGCCGCTCAGTTTCATAGGCACGGACAGTTTCACTTACGGAATCAATGACGGTTTCAACAACAGCGCCGCCCCGGGCACCGTTACGCTTAACGCCACGCCGCGTTTGAGCATACCCACGAATCTGGTCGGGGATGTGGCAGGTTCAGTGGTGGTGCCCATCAATATCGACAACCCCAACCCCGGCACGTCCGGCGGCATCACCGCATTCACGGCCGCGGTGGATTACAACCCCGCGGAATTGACTTTCAATGGAGCCCCGGACATCTCGCTGGGCACCGTCACCAACAACACCAATGCCGTGCAAACGATCAGCTTTGGCGGGACGCCCATGGGGGGCAGTTTCGTGCTGAACTACAACCTCAACACGAATAATCCGAGTACCATCAGCGGCAGCACGGCCCCTATTAGTTACAGTTCCGTGACGGGCACGTTGGCCAGCAACATTCAAACCGCCCTGAATACGGTGCTTGGCGCGGGCAACACGTTGGTCAGCGCGACCAGCCCGGTCAGTGTCACCGTGACGTTCCTGGGCACGGGCAACATGGGCGCCTTGCCCCAACCGACGATGGTCGCCAACGGCGCCAATTTGACGGGCCTGAATCCCTCGGCGACAGTGACCACGACCGTCAATGGCTTCGCGGCCTGGTCCGGCGGCTCGGTGAACCTCAACTTCAATCAGACCACGGGCCAGATTGGCCTCTTCATTTCGAGCACCACGGGGGCGCCTGATCTCAATACGATCGGCGGCAGCCTGGTGCTGATCACTTTCCAGGTCAACAGCACCGCGGTGCTTGGCCCCACGCCGATCGTGCTGGCCGCCACCAACGTCCCCGGCGGCGGCTCCACGACGGTGACGACTCGGCTGGACGCGCTGAATGGTCCGTTGTCGCTGAACCCGGGGCTGACCAACGCTCCGCCTGATGCGAACGTGGATGGCTCGGTGAATGTGGTTGGCACCAGCAGCTTGAGGGTCGTTACCTCCTCCGCTTCCACGACCGCGGGCACTCCCTTTGCAATCACGGTCATGGCCCTGGACACGGCCGGCAACATAGATGCGGGCTACACCGGCACGGTGCAATTCTCGATTTCGGATCGAGGCAACGGCGCGTCGCCGCCGTCGACTTACACCTTCACGGCTGGCGACGCCGGCGTGCACACGTTCGGTGGGGTGACCCTGGTGACTGCCGGCCCGGAAACGGTGACCGCCGTCGATACCGTCAACCCCAGCATCACCGGGGCTCTCGTGGTCTCGGTGACTCCGGCGGCGGCGCTGCAGTTTGTGGTCAAGGGCCCGAGCACCAGCGTGGCAGGCACGTTCTTTTCGACAACGGTGACCGCGGAAGACCAGTTCGGTAATGTGGTGACTGGGTACACGGGCACCATAGCCTTTTCCACCACGGACCCCAATCCGCTCGCGGTAGTGCCGGGCAATTACAAGTTTACCGCCGGCGACGGCGGCATCCATACGTTTGTCAACAGCTCGAAGCTGGTGACGGCCAGCACATACAAGGTCACCGCCAAGGATACGTCGGCCGGGTTCTTCGGGTCGGCCCTGGTGAATGTGACGCCGGCGACCGCCTTCAACTTTACCGTCGTTGCTCCAACCAGCGCCACGGCAGGCACTCCGTTCGCCGTCACGGTGACGGCCCTGGACACGTTCGGCAACATCGCCACGGGTTATACGGGTACCCCCGTGTTCTCGAGCACCGACCACGGCACCGGCAGCGCCAGCCCAAGTTATCCTGTCGGCTACGCCTTCGTGACCACCGATCGTGGCGTGCATGTATTCCCCGGCACCAGTGCCAGCAATGGCGTGACCCTGGTGACGGCCAGCGCGAGCCAGACGATCACGGTCACGGATTCGACGACCATGAGCATCACCGGCAACAGCGCCGCGATCAGCGTGGCCCCCAACACGGCCACCACGCTGACCTTCACTCCGGTCGCCTCGGCGACGGCGGGGGTGGCCTTCAACACGGTCCTGACGGCGTTTGACGCTTACGGCAATATCGCCACGGGCTACACGGATTTGGTGAATTTCACCAAGAGCGACACACGCGCGGGCAGTCTGCTGGCGCCGACGAGCTACCAGTTCGCGACTACCGACCACGGCGTGCACACGTTTACGTCCGGCGTGACGTTCACCACGGCGGGCCAGGACACGGTGACGGCCACCGATAGCAGCAACGCGACCATCAAGGGCTCCTTGACGGTCTCGGTCGCTCCCAACAGCGCCATCCGCTTCACGGTGAGCATGCCGGCGACCACGACGGCGGGAAATCAGCAGACCGCCACGGTGCAGGCCTTTGACAGCTATGGCAACACGGCCACGGGTTACACGGGCACGGTCCAGATCACCAGCACTGGCACGGCAATTCTGCCCAGCGGCAATACGCTTGCCAACGGGTTGGGCACATTCAGCGTGACCCTCGACACCGCCGGCACGCAAACAGTGACGGCGGCGGACTCACTCACCCCCTCTGCCATCAATGGCAGCACGACCGTGAGTGTGAGCCCGGCCAGCGCCGCCCATTTGAAAATCACCACGGCGGCAAGCCCCGTGGCGGGGGTGGCGTTTACCATCACGGTGACGGCGGTGGATACATTCGGCAACACGGCGCCGTCCTATTCGGGGACCGTCCAATTCACGCGCTCGGACAATGTCAACGGCACGTCGGAACCCGGGCCTTTCACGTTTACGGCCGGCAGCGGCGTGCACACGTTCAGCGGCGGCGTAACCCTGATCACGGCAGGTTCACAAACGCTGACGGCGACGGACACGGCGCCGAGCAGCACCATTAACGGCAGCTTGACGGTCTCGGTCGCCGCCAATGTTGCCACGCGTTTCACGGTGAGCTTGCCAGGTACCACGACGGCGGGCAACCCGATCACCGCCACGGTGCAGGCGTTTGACACCTACGGCAATACGGCGACGGGTTACACAGGCACGGTGCAGATCACGGCCAGCGGCACGGCGAACCTGCCCAGCGGCAACACGCTATCGAGCGGCAAGGGCACATTTAGCCTGACCTTGGACACGGCGGGCACGCAAACGGTAACGGCGGCGGACACGAATAACCCCACGGGCCTCAAAGGCAGTAATACCGTGTCGGTGAGTCCGGCGTCGGCGTCGACCCTGTCGGTGACGGGCCCGCCCTCGGTGTCGGCAGGCTTGCCGTTCAACGCGACGGTGACGGCGGAGGACACCTTTGGGAACATTGCCACGAGTTACAGGGGCACGGTGCACTTCGCGGCGAATGACTCAGGCAATGGCGTGAGCGTGCCGCCAAACTATACGTTTGTGGCTGGCAATGCCGGCGTGCAGACGTTCGCGGTGACGCTGGTGACGCTGGGCAGCAGGACATTGACGGTCAGCGACACCTCGATGGGTGGTCCCACGGGGAGCCTGACGGTGTCCGTGAATCCGGCGCCGGCGACGCATTTCTCGGTCACGGAGACGGGTAGCGTGAGTGCGGGCAGTCCGTTCACGATCACGGTGATCGCGATGAACGCTTTGAACAATCCCGCGACGACTTACACGGGAGCGGTGCATTTCACCACGAGCGACGGCAGCAATCTGGCTCAGCTGCCTTCGGACTACACGTTCTCGCCCAGCAACAACGGCACGATGACGTTTGGGGTGACGCTGATCACGGCGGGACCGCAAACGGTCACCGCCACGGACAGATCGACGGGCATCACGGGGAGCGTGTCAGTGACGGTGGCTCCGTTGGCCGCGACTCAGTTCAACGTGAACGTGGCGACGATACCGATCATCGGCCGGGGATTCAGCGTCACGGTGACGGCGCAGGACACCTACGGCAACGTGGCGACGAGTTACAGCGGCACGGTGCATTTCACGACAACGGACACGGCCAGCGGCGTCACGTTGCCGCCGGATTACACCTTTGTCCCGGGCACTGACGCGGGCATCCACGTCTTTTCGGGCGTGGTGCTCGAGACGACGGGCTTGCAGACCCTCACAGCGACGGACAGGACGACGCACAGCATCACCGGCAACACGGTGCTGACGGTGCCAGTAACGCTTTATATCCCGAAGGGCATTACGCCAGCCTGGGCGGCGTGGTGACGGTGCCGATCGACGTGACTTCGTTGGTCGACCCCGTCAACAACAACTCGGGTCTTTCCTCGGCCAGCTTCGTGGTGTTCTACAATCCCAGCGTGGTCAGCATTGTCGACCCCTTGCCAAACACGAACCCTCCGGTGGACAACGACCCCAGCTCCGATGTGCCGCTGCGGCGCCATCCCCAGCAGCGTGCCCAATGTCAACGGCGCGTCGGCCTGGGATTTGACGTCCTTCGTGGCGCAGCCTGGCGAGCTGGAAATCTCGCTGAGCAGCCACGACGGCATTCACTACTACACGGGCACAAGCGGTGGCAGCATCGTAACGATCAACTTCCACGTCAGCAACAGTGCCGCGCTTGCGCCTCCGCAATCAATCTGGCGGCGGACACTTTCGGCGGCCCGCCGGGGACCGGCCTCACTGACGGCAATTTCAGCGAGTACACGTTGTCGCCGTCGCCGCAGGATGGCACGACGCTAAATCCCTATAGCTATGCCGGTTCCAGCCGCACCGACGGGACCATCGTCGTGAACGGCCCCTACCAGCTGCCGGTGGCCGGCAATGACAGTTACACGGCTACGGTCGGCGATGCCAACCTGACCGTGCCGGCGGCGACGGGCGTACTGGCCGCCGCCACCGATCCGCAAGGGTTCGCGTTGACCGTGAGCAGCGTCAACGGGCTGCCCGCCAACGTGGGCAGCACGCTCACCCTGGCGTCGGGCGCGACGCTAAAGGTCAATGCGGACGGCTCGTTTGTTTATACGCCGCCGGTCACCTTCCTCGGCACGGACACTTTCACCTACGTCGCCAACGACGGCTTTGCCAACAGCGCCAACGTCGGCACGGTGACGGTGACGGTGTCGCCGCGCTTGAGCATCCCCACCAACATGAGCGGGTCGCCGGGAGGCGTGGTGATAGTGCCTGTCAACATCAACAATGCCGATCCCCAGGGCTCGGGCGGTTTGGTTTCCGCCACGCTGGCAATCGATTACAATCCGAATGTCTTCTCGGTTGATGCGACATCAGGCGTGCAAGCGGGCACGGTCACCAGCGGCATCACCTGGAACGCGCCGATATTCTCCGTGGATGCGACCGATGGCGAGATCGGCATCGCCCTGGATTCCTCCACCCCCGACCTGAATTCGACGGGCGGCAGCCTGGTGCTGATCACCTTCAAGGTCCTTGCCAATGCGCCGGCGGGAGAGACGCCGATCAATCTGGCGGCCAACAACGCTCCCGACATCGGCGGCATCATCGGGTCGGTCACGACGGTGCTGGACGCCCTCAATGGCGCGCTGCCCCTGCGGCCCGCGGTCACCAATGCCTCCAACGACCCCAACGTGGACGGCTCGGTCGACATCGCGGCCACGACGCATTTTTCCGTGGTGGCGCCGGCCTCGGTCGCCGCGGGCGTGCCGTTTACGTTCACGGTGACGGCGCTGGACCAAAACAACCATGTCGCCCCTAGCTACGGCGGCACGGTGCTGTTCGCCAGCTCCGACAGCATGGCCGGCTTGCCGACCAGTGCCACATTGACCAACGGAGTGGGCACCTTCACCGGCACGCTGATCACGCTGGGCAATCAAACCATCAGTGCCGCGGATTCGAGCAACATTTACATCTCGGGCACTAGTTACGGCATCAACGTCACTTCGGGGGCGACGCATTACTCGGTGAGCGCTCCCGCCAATGTCGCCGCGGGCGTGCCTTTCGTGTTCGAGGTGACGGCCCTGGACCAAAACAACGACCTTGTGGGGGCCTACGCGGGCACGGTTCATTTCACCAGCAGCGACAATGCCGCCGCCTTGCCGGCCAACGCGACGTTGACCAATGGCATCGGCTTCTTCGCGGCCGTGCTCAAGACGGCAGGCGCCCAAACCATCATTTCCGCCGACACGGTCAACGGCACCATCACCGGCACCAGCGCCGGCATCAGCGTGAGCCCTGGGGCGGTCAATCATTTCGCGGTGAGCGGCCCGATGCCGCCGGCCCTGGCCATCACCGGCTCGCCGGCCACCTTCACGGTTTCGGCCGAGGACGCGTTCAGCAATGTCATCACCAATTACCAAGGCACGGTGCATTTCAGCAGCAGCGACGCCGCCGCCACGCTGCCCAGCGACACGACGCTGACGGGCGGCAACGGGACGTTTACCGCCACCTTCCAAACCACCGGCAACCAAACGCTGACGGCCACCGACACCAGCAACTCCAGCCTGACGGGGACAAGCGCCCCTATCGAGGTGCGCGGGCTGATTGTCACGAGCTTCACGGCCATGCCTTGGGGCTTTGTGGCCACGTTCAGCAAACCGGTGCAGACCTTCAATAGCGCCGCCGACCAGCCGCAGCTCAATCTCTACGATTCCTCGACCGCGAACTACGGCCCTGCCGACGTCACCTTGACGTCGAGCAACAATGTCCGCGGCTCGCTGCTGATTTCGGGGGGCGGTATGACCGTCACATTCATCAAGACGGCCGCGGGTTCGGCGGACACTGTCAGCGCCCCAACAATGCCGTTGCCGGCTTGCTGGCGTCAAGCGCCGGCATCACCACCTACACGGCCACCTTCCGCAGCGCTTCCAATGGTTTCGAGGATCTGGGCGGCAATCTGCTCGACGGCACCGACTCCGGCGTCGCCGGCGGCAACTATGTCGACGTTTTCACGGTGGCGCCGTTGCCGACGACCGCCCTGGTGCTGAACCTGCCGGACTTCGCCCGCGGACCTGGCAACAGCGTGGTCGTGTCCAACCTCTCCGGCACTGGGCTGCCGATTTCACTGACCAACCCCGGCGCCGCGTCGATCACCGTCACCAATGCGACGTTCAACCTGACGTACAATCCCAATTTGCTGAATCTCGTGGCGCCGTTCACGATCAATGGTTCGTCGGGTTCGTTCACGATGACGGCGAACGTGGTCGGCGCGAGCAGCGCGGTGGCGACGTTTGTGTTCACCAGCTTCGGGGACCACCGTCGCCGCCGGCGGCGCGTTTACCCTGGGCCAGATCGTGGCCACGGTGCCCAACTCTGCCGCGAATCTTTATCTTTCCAAGCAATTGCTCGATCTTAGCTCCATCACGGTGACCAGCACCAACGGCGCCGTGCCAACGACGGCCAACGACGCCATCGCCGTCAATGCCTACCTGGGCGATGTCACCGGCGAAGGCGCCTATGTTCCGCTGGATGCCACCTTGATTTCGCGTGGCGGTCGACCTCGACACTGGTTTTGCCAGTTATCCGCTGCTCGACCCCGCCATCATCGGCGGCATCAGCGGCGACGGCGCGGATGACTCCGGGGATGTGTCGCTGATGAACAAGGAGCTGGCTGGCCTGCCGGTGGGGCAACTGCCCGCGATCCCGACCGGCTTGACGATCACCCCGGCCGGCCCCGATCCGGCGCTGAGCCTGCCCGCGATTTCGGCGGCAACTCCGGGAAGCACGGTGGTTGTGCCGGTGAACATCGACACGGCCCGGCCGCAGGGCAGCCGCGGCTTGACGGACGCGGTGCTGGCCCTCAAGTTCGACCCGCAAGTGTTCCAGGTTTCGGCGGACGACGTCCAGCTGGGAACGGTCCCCAATTCCGGCACCGGCTGGCAACTGCGCACCGTCGTCAACGACCAGACCGGCGAGATCGGCATCGACCTGTTCAGCTTGACCCCCATTCAAACCACGGGGGGCGGGAGCCTGGTGACCATCAGCTTGAAGGTGCGCGACACGGCCGCTGCGGGATCTACCGGGCTGAGCCTGGTTTCCCAGGTGAATCCGACCGGCGGCCGCGTCTACACCACGGAAGCCGCCGACCCGCAAGGCGGCCTGGTGCTCACCCCCGCGGTGACCAGCGCCGGGATCGTGGGAGACATTGTGGTTGGCGGCGCTCAAAGCGGCGCGTCCATCCTCCAGGGAATGGTGGTTTCGCATGCCGCGGCGGCAGCCAGCACCGGCGCGCAGCAGCTCCACGGTCCAGGCCGCCGCTCCCAGCGCCAGCGGATTGGCCCTGGGGCTGATTGAGCAAGTCTTCGGCGGTTTGGAGCAGGCGGAGTTGCCCGCTCAGCAGGATCTCTTAGGTCAACCGGGGCCGCTGCTCAATGCCGAGGACGGCGATCAGGCCGGCTCGACCGCTCACGACTTTGGCGGGCTCGCGCCGGCGTCGGCCATGACCAATGGCCAATGGGACGACTGTTTGACTCAGCTTGCCCAGACGGCTTTGCACACACGCGGCGGCTTGCTGGAGCACGCAGCGCTGGGCTCGAAGGCGACGATCTGGCCGGCCTGGAAGCGTTTTTCGCCAATGAAGCAGCTGACCAAAATCAAGCGCCTGAATCGGTAAAAATGTGCATGATCGCCCAATTTATTTTTTGAGTTCGGCAGTTTTTTTCCTGGCCAGCGTAGGTGTTTGCGAGTACGCGGCCAGTGCGTTTTTGGTGACCCGATTCATCGGGTCATGGCTTTAGCAACCCAAATTAGACCGTGGCGACCGCATGAATTTAGTCACTGCGGACAGCCCCGCCTGGCCTCATGGGGCCGTTACAGGCGTTTTGGCGCAAATCTTTGGCGAATAGGTACTTGCGTGAAAAACCAGCATTGGACGGGAAATCCAGTGTTTTTGAATTTGGCCGCATGTCAAAAAGAGTCATCCGGAAGGGTGAAATTGGCTGTCTAGGCTCCAAAGCTTGGCAACTAGCATTGCGGTCGTGCCGACCGCGCCGAAAAACAGGCGGACCAGGGTGTTTAGCGAAACTTTACTGACGTGGAACCGTTGCATTTCTTACCTAGCTTTGCCATTCTTAATAGAACACATGGATTACGTGTTTGTGAATGTTGGCCTCCTAGCAGGAAGCGGAACTACTGCTTCGGGAAAATCGTCAAAAAAAGTGTGGGTCTGGTTGTGCGACCTAAGTCGCTTGCCAAAGAGCGGCTCAAAAATGACCTGGATGGGAAGGGTTTATCGCTGAGCTGCGTCCGTAGTTCCAGGATGTTGTATTCGTGCAGTACTGACTTCACGATTGAAATATGGCGCGGCACCGGAGACGTGCGCGGGAGACAGCGAGTTCATTGCCGATCCCGCATCCGGTGACCTGCCACGGGTTCTTTTTTTTAGCCGCTACTTATCCACCACAGTGAGTTGCAACATGTTTCCTACCTGGCTGCGCAGTCTTGTCAAACTGGTGAACAATGGCAAATCTTCCCGGTTCGGTGGGAAACGAGCTAGCCACCCGGCGGCGCTCTGTCCAACCGCTCCTCGAGCAATTCGAGGATCGGCTGGTGCCGACCCAGATGTTCCTAACCGCACCCGCGACCGCCCTGCGCGGAACCATTGTGCAGGTCGCCATCAACGTTGACACACTCAACGATCCGAACAACGGCAATTTGGGCCTGTCCGCCGCCGACGCGGATATTTTCTACAATCCGGCCATATTCACCGTCTCCACCACCAACATTTTCCTGGGCACGATTGCCACGGGCGGATCGACGGCCAACGGCGAGGGCTATACGCCGACAGGCCCTGACAACAACGGCTGGACCTGTGGCCCCAACAACACGACCACGCCTGGCGAAATCCAAATCGGCCTGTCCACGACCCAGGGTATCATCTCCGACAGCGGCAGCGGCACCTTGGTGATCATTAACTTCAATATCAAAAACAACGCGGCGCTGGGCGCGAGCCCCCTCAATTTGGCGGCCGACATTTTCGGCAACGGCGGCACGAATATGTCTGACGAGAATTTCAACTCGTACAGCCTTAATCCGGCGCCCCAGGACAACGTCACCAGCGTCAGTCCTTACAACTACATCGGCAACTCCAGCGACAATCAGTGCGACACCACGATCACCATCGGCGGCGCCAACCAACCGCCCACGGCCGGCAACGACAGCTATTCCGTGACCGCGCGGTCGGCGTCCAACAACGCCAGCTTGACGGTGGGCGCCAACGCGGTGCAAACGCTGACCTTCACCGGCGGCCCCACGGCGGGTTCGTTCACGCTGGCGTTCGGCGGCGAAACTACCAATCCGATTAACTACAGCACCGCCACCGCACGCTGCAAAGCAATATCGAGACCGCTTTGGTGGGTATCTCGAGCATCAGCGCTTCCAGCAATGTTCCGGTAAGCGCCGCCAGCGCCGCAGATCGTCAATGTCACCTTCCAGGGGACGCTTGGTGCAGCAGCCGCAAGCGAACATGACAGCTTCGCCTTCGTTGATCGGCGGCAACAATCCTCAGGTGAGCGTGGCCACCACCACCACCGGTGATGCCGGCATGCTGGACAATTCCTCCAGCCCGATCGGCAACCCGATCCAGGCCGTGGAGATTAGCGGCCCCACCAACGGCTCGATTGTTTTCAACGCCAATGGATCGTTCACCTACACTCCCAACAGCGGTTTTGTCGGCACCGACAGCTTCACCTTCGTCGCGGACGACACCACAGTCTCCGGGACCGCGGGCTACAGCAACACCGCCACGGTGACCATCAACGTCACCGCGCTTGAGCATTCCCACCACCCTGACAGGCGTGCCGGGCGGGACCGTGATAGTTCCGGTGAACATGGATGATCCCGACCCGACAATCCCGGGCCCGTCGGGAACGCCGATAAGCTCGGGGGGCCTCGTCGGTGTGGCCGTCGCGATCGACTACAATCCGAGTTTCTTCTCGATCACCGGCTCGGAAGTCAATTTCGGCACGCTGACCAACAACACCGACACGGTCCAAACGATCACCTTCGCGGGCGGTGTCACGGGCGGCTCGTTTTCGCTGGGATTTGGCGGCAGCACCACCAACATTCCTTACAGCACCGCGGCGGCGACCTTGCAAAGCAGCATTCAATCCGCGTTGGACGGTCTTGGCACCATCGGCGCGGGCAACACATTGGTCAGCGCCGTCAGCGCGACCGATGTCACGGTGACCTTCCAGGGCACTTTTGCCAACCAGGCCGTGACAACCATGACTTCCAACGGATCGGGCCTCAACGGGGCCAATCCGACCGTCGCGGTGGCGACCACCACGACGGGCTTCGCGGCCTGGGGCAGCGCCCCGACGGCCAACATCGGCGTCAACACCAATGCCGTCCAAACGATCGCTTTCACGGGGACGGTCACAGGCGGCTCCTTCTTGCTGGCGATCGGCAACAATACAACCGGCCCCATCGCCTACAGCACCGCGGCGGCGACACTGCAAAGCAACATTCAAGCCGCGCTGAACACTCTTGCCGGCGTCGGCTCGGGCAACTCCCTGGTCACTGCGACCAGCGCGACCAGCGTCAAGGTGACTTTCGAGGGCGCCTTGGCCGCGCAGCCGGTCCCCACCTTCACGGACGATCCAACCTCCTTGCAGGGCACGTCTCCGGGCATCACGGTTACGGCAACCACGGCAGGCTATGCCGGCCTGGGTCAAATCGGCGTCACGGAGTCCACGAGCGTTCCCAACATCAACACGGTCGGCGGCAGCATCTTGCTGCTGACCTTCAATGTGCTCGCCACCGCGCCGGGCGGTGCGACGCCAATCTACATCGAGGGCACCAACACGCCCGGCGGCACGCTCACGGTGGTCACGCGCCTTGACGCCATTCAGGGCCAGATTCCCTTGAGCCCGGTGCCCGTCAACGGCAACGTTCCCGGCGTGGACGGCCTGGTCACCATCCAGGCGCCGCACTTTGTCGTCAGCGCCGGCGGCCGCCACCATGGGCACTCCGTTTAACTTCACCGTCACCGAGGAAAGCTCCACCGGCTCCGTGAACACCGGTTACACCGGCACCGTCTCCTTCACCAGCACCGACCCTTCGTTCTCGCCAATACCCAACTACACCTTTACTCCCACCGACGCCGGCGTCCACGTCTTCAGTGGAACGATGAATACCATTGGCAGCCAGACGATCACCGCCACCGACACGGTGAGCACCTCACTGTCGAACACCAGCGGGCCCATTGAAGTGAATGCCGTGGAGCGCACTTTGTCGTCAGCGCCTCGACGGTCACGGCTCTCAACAGCTCGTTCTCGTTCACGGTGAGCTACGAGAATGGCAGCGGCGTCGTGCAGAGTGGTTACACCGGAGTCGTATCGTTCAGCAGCAGCGATTCCCACGCCACGTTGCCCGGCGCGTCGACGCTGGTCAACGGCGTCGGCACCTTCGTTGCCAAGTTCGGGACGCTGGGCGTGCAAACGTTGACGGCCACCGACACCGTGACCTCCGCGGTCACCGGCAGCACCACGGTAAGCGTCACCTCGGGCCAGGTCGCGAAGTTCGTGGTTTCCGCGCCGGCCAGCACCACGGCGGGCACGGCATTCACCGTGGTTGTCACCGCCGAGGATTCAGGCAGCAACATTGCGACAACCTACACCGGCACCATTGATTTCACGACAACGGACCCGGCAACCATGCCTCCTTTGGCCCTGCCTGCCAACTACACCTTCACCCAGACCGACGGCGGCGTGCACACGTTCACGTTGGGCGCGACCTTGATCACCGCCGGGCTTCAGACCGTGACCGTCGCCGACACCGTGGCGACCACCGCCACGGGCAGCGCCACGGTGACCGTCAGTCCGGCGGCCGCCTCGCAGTTTGTCCTGTCCGCTCCCACGCCGGAAACCGCGGGCGTTCCCTTTGGCGTCAGCATCACGGCCAAGGATACTTACGGCAACATTGCCACCGGCTACACGGGCACGGTCCACATTACCAGCACCGATCCCCAGGCTCAGCTGCCGAACAACTTCACTTTCGCCAATGGCAGCGATATCTTCAGCGTGACCTTGGAGACAGCCAATAACTTGCAGACGGTGACGGCGACCGACGCGTCGAACAGCCTGCTCAATGGAACCAGCAACCAAATCTCGGTGGTGCCCGGCGCGGCAACGCATTTCAGCGTCTCCAGCTCGAGCACCACCACCGTGGCGGGCACGCCGTTCAGCGTCACCGTGGTCGCTTTGGACGCGTTCGGCAACATTGTGAAGACCTATGGCGGCACCGTGCATTTCACGAGCAGCGACCCCAAGGCCGCCCTGCCCCCCGACGGCACGCTAACCAACAGCGGCGGCGGCATCTTCACAGTAACCTTGAAGACCGTGGGCGCCACCGGAATCCAATCCATCACGGCCACGGACATCAGCAATTCCAGCATCACCGGCAGCACGACCGTGTCGGTGACGGCCGGGGCGGCGACGAAGCTCAGCATTGTGGCCCCGGTCAGCGCGGTCAGCGGCACGCCTTTCTCATTCACCGTCGACGCCCTGGACACCTTCGGCAACATCGCCACGGGCTATACCGGCTCCGTGGGCTTCACCAGCACCGCCAGCTCGTCCACGCTGCCCACCCCGGCACAGACGCTCACCGGCGGCATCGGCATTTTCAACGCCACGCTCAACAGCACCGGCAACCAAACCATCACGGGCACCGACTCGGTGACCTCCAGTATTGTCGGCACGAGCAACGTTATCAGCGTCACCACCACCGCCTCGAAATTCAACATTACGGGCCTGCCCTCCACCGTGGTCGCGGGCACACCCGAGACCATCACGGTCACCGCCGCGGACAGCAACAACAACACCGCCACCGGCTACACCGGCACGGTGCACTTCACGTCGACGGATCTCATCGCGGGCTTGCCGAACAACTACACATTCACCCTCGCGGACAACGGCGTGCATGTCTTCACGACCGGCGTCACGTTGAAGACGGCCGGCACCCAGACGGTGACGGCAACCGACACCGCGACCACCTCGATCACGGGCAGCGAAACGGCGTCTGTCACGCCGAGCGGGGCTGCGCAATTTGGCGTGAGTGCCCCGAGCACCGCGACGGCAGGCGTGGGCTTCAACGTCACGGTCACCGCCGAGGACCAGTTCGGCAACGCGGTGGGCGCGGCTTACACGGGCACCGTGCACTTCTCGACGACCGCTCCAAGCAACACCTTGCCGGCCAACAAGACCCTGACCGGCGGCAGCGGCATATTCAGCGTCACGCTGAAATCCGCCGGCACTTTCACCGTTTCGGCCAACGATGTCGCCACGACCAGCATCGTCGGCACCAGCGGCAACATCACCGTCAGCGCGGGGGCCACGTCGCAGTTCGCGGTCACCGGCAGCCCCACCACCATCGCCGCGGGCCAAAGCACCAATTTCACGGTCACTGCCGAGGATTCCTTCGGCAACCCCACGGGTGCGGCATACACCGGCACGGTCAACTTCAGCATCAGCAACAACGCGGGCACACCGCCGGCCAGTCGAATGCTGTCCAGCGGCGTGGGCGTCTTCAGCGGCATCGTCCTCACCAAGTCGGGCACTCAAACATTGACGGCCACCGATTCGGTCAATCCGCTCATCAACGGCCAGAGCAACGGCATTTCCGTCACCGCCCTCGCCGCGACGCACTACTCAGTGGTCGGCAGCCCGACCAGCGTGACGGCCGGGACCACCGTCAGCTTCACGGTGACGGCTTTGGACACATTCGGCAACGTCGCCACGGGCTACACCGGCACGGTCGGCTTCACCGTCAGCAATAACGCGGGCACCGCGCCGGCCAATTCGGCGTTGGTGGGCGGCGTGGGCACGTTTAACGTGGCCCTCACCAAGGTGGGCAATCAGACGCTGACCGCGACCGACACCAGCACCTCCATCACCGGCGTGAGCAATGCCATCACGGTCAGTCCGGGGCTGGCAACGCATTACACGGTCTCCGCTCCGGGAACGGCGCAAGCCGGCGTTTCCTTCCCCTTCACGGTCACGGCCCTGGATTCGTTTGGCAACGTCGCGACGGGTTACGCGGGCACGGTATTGACCACCACCAGCGACCTCGCGGTCCTGAATGGACCTAGCGGCACCTTGACCAATGGCACGGGCACCTTCAATATCACCCTTGTTACGCCGCAAGTGACAACCATCACAGCCACCGACAGCATCAACACCGGCATCACCGGCAACACCACGGTCACCGTGGCCTCGAGCTTCTTGGCGGCGAATCACTTCTCGATCACCGCGCCAAGCAGCCCCGTGCAGGCCGGCAGCGCCTTTACATACACCGTTACCGCCTTGGCCGCCAACAACACCGTCGCTGGAGGTTACACCGGCACGGTCGATTTCACCACGTCGGATGCGCATGGCACCTTTGCTCCCTCGAGCTACACCTTCACGGCCGCCGACACCGGCGTTCACGTGTTCACCCTTGGCGCGACCCTGGTCACTCTCGGCACGCAGACCATTACCGCCACCGACACAACGGCGGCGCCTACCATTACGGGCAGCACCACGGTCAGCGTGCTGGCCGGCGCGGCCACGCATTACACGGTTACAGCGCCGTCCACCGCGGTGGCAGGCACGCCGTTCAACTTCACGGTCACCGCTCTGGATACGTTCAACAACGTCGCGTCGGGTTACACGGGGATTGTGACCTTCACCACCACCGATCCGTTGGTGCCGACGCTGCCCAATGCCACGCTGACAAGCGGCGTGGGCACCTTCAGTGCCACGTTGGAGAAAGTGCAAGTCACCACGATTACGGCCACCGACACCACCACGACCAGCATCACCGGCACGAGCGGTGGAATTACGGTCAGCCCGGGCGTGGCCACGCAATATGTTCTGTCCGCGGTGCCGCCCACGGTCACCGCCGGCACGCCGACGACCTTCACGGTCACGGCGGAAGACACATATGGCAACGTCGCGACGGGCTACACGGGCACGGTCAAGATCAGCAGCACCAGCGCCAGCGTGGGCACGCTGCCCAGCAGCACGCTGACCAACGGCGTGGGCACATTTACCGTGACACTGACCACGGCCGGGCGCAAACGCTGACGGCCACCGATTCGGTAAACACCGGTCTGACTGCCAGCAGCCCGATCTCGGTGGTTGCGGGCGTGGCCACGAAATATATTTTGTCCGGGGTTTCACCCACGGTCACCGCCGGCGCTGCGACGACCTTCACGGTGACGGCGGAAGACACCTTCGGCAACATCGCGACGGGCTACACGGGCACGGTCAAGATCACCAGCACTCGCGCCAGCGTGGGGACGCTGCCGAGCAGCACGCTGACCAGCGGCGTGGGCGCCTTTACCGTGACGCTGACCACGGCCGGCGCAAACGCTGACGGCCACCGACACCGTGAGTACCGCTCTGACTGCCAGCAGTCCGATCTCGGTCGTTGCGGCAGCGGCCTCGAAATACGTCTTGTCTGGGTTGGCCGCCACGGTCACCACCGGCGTTCCGACAACCTTCACGGTCACGGCGGAAGACACCTTCGGCAACGTCGCGACGAGCTACACCGGCACCGTCAAGCTTGCGACCAGCGGCACGTCCACTCTGCCCGGCAACAACACGCTGTCGAGCGGCGTAGGCACATTCACCCTGACCTTCATAGGGCTTGGTCTGCAAACGGTGACTGCAACCGACACCGTGACTTCGACCATCACCGGCAGCGCGACGACCACGGTCGTGTCCGTGGCGACGGCCCCGGCGACGCACTTCTCGGTCACTGGGCCAAGCAGCCCGGTGGCGGCCGGCAGCACCTTTACGTTCACCGTGACCGCATTGACCGCCACCAACGCCACTGCGGGCGGTTACACGGGGACCGTCGATTTCTCCAAGTCGGACACTAGCGGCAGCTCGACCATTCCGTTGAGCTACACCTTCACCGCTGGCGACGCCGGCGTGCACACGTTCACGGGAACGGCGAGCCAGGTCGCTCCCGACACGCTGAGCATCACCGCTACCGATTCGACCACAAGCGGTATCACCGGCAACACCACCGTCAGTGTGGTGCCGGGTGTGACGTCGAAATTCGTCGTAACAGGCCTGGCCGCCTCGGTCACCTCCGGCACGCCGACGACCTTCACGGTCACGGCGGAAGACACCTTTGGCAATGTCACGCCGGGCTACACCGGCACCGTCAAGATTACCGCCACCGGCACGGCCACGCTGCCGAACAACAGCACGCTGACCAGCGGCGTGGGCACATTCAACATCACGCTCAGCACGGTCGGCGTGCAAACCGTGACGGCCACCGACACGTTCAGCTCGGGCATCACCGGCAGCGCGACCACGACCGTGGCGCCAACCCTGGCGACGCACTTCTCAGTGACCACGACGCCATCGACGGTCACCGCCGGCGTGCCGTTCACCGAGACGGTGACCGCCCTGGACTCCAACAACAACGCGACCACCGGCTACACCGGCACAGTGCACTTCACCGGCAGCGGCGCTGGCGGCGCCTCGTTGCCCAACAACGGCACCTTGACCAACGGCGTCGGCACATTTGCCGTCACGTTGACGGTGACCGGCACGGATACCATCACCGCCACCGACGTGACGACCAGCAGCATCACGGGGAGCAACATTGTCACGGTCGCACCGGCCGCGGCGTCGAATTATGTCTTGTCTGGTTTGGCCACTACGGTCACGCAAGGTGTGCCGACGACCTTCACGGTGACGGCTTTCGATACCTTCGGCAACGTCGCGACGAACTACACCGGGAGCGTCAAGATCACCGCCAGCGGCACGGCCACTCTGCCGAACAACAGCACGTTGACCAGCGGCGTGGGCACATTCACCGTGACCCTGAGCACGACCGGCCTGCAAACGGTAACGGCCACCGACTCGGTGACTTCGAGCATCACCGGCAGCGCGACGACCACGGTCGTGTCCGTGGCGACGGCCCCGGCGACGCACTTCTCGGTCACTGGGCCAAGCAGCCCGGTGGCGGCCGGCAGCACCTTTACGTTCACCGTGACCGCGTTGACCGCCACCAACGCTGTTGCCGGCGGTTACACTGGGACCGTCGATTTCACCAAGTCGGACACCAGCGGCAGCTCGACCATTCCGTTGAGCTACACCTTCACCGCTGGCGACGCCGGCGTGCACACGTTCACGGGAACGGCGAGCCAGGTCGCTCCCGACACGTTGACCATCACCGCTACCGATTCGACCACAAGCGGTATCACCGGCAACACCACCGTCAGTGTGGTGCCGGGTGTGACATCGAAATTCATCGTAACCGGCTTGGCCGCCTCGGTCACCTCCGGCACGCCGACGACCTTCACGGTCACGGCGGAAGACACCTTCGGCAACGTCACGCCGGGCTATAGCGGCACCGTCAAGATTACCGCCAGCGGCACGGCCACGCTGCCGAACAACAGCACGCTGACCAGCGGCGTGGGCACATTCAACATCACGCTCAGCACGCTTGGCCTGCAAACTGTCACGGCCACCGACACGTTCAGCTCGGGCATCACCGGCAGCGCGACCACCAGCGTGCTGCCGACCGCCGCGACGCACTTCTCGGTGACCACCTCGAGCTCGACGGTTACCGCCGGCGTGCAGTTCATCGAAACAGTGACGGCCCTGGACTCCAACAACAACGCGACCACGGGCTATACCGGCACGGTGCACTTCACCGGCAGCGGCGCCGGCGGCGCCTCGTTGCCCAACAACGGCACATTGACCAACGGCGTCGGCACATTCGGCGTCACATTGACGGTGACCGGCACGGATACCATCACCGCCACCGACGTGACGACCAGCAGCATCACGGGCAGCAACATTGTCACGGTCGCACCGGCCGCGGCCTCGAAATATGTTCTGTCTGGCTTGGCCGCCACGGTCACTTCGGGCACGCCGACGACCTTCACGGTCACGGCTTTCGATACCTTCGGCAACGTCGCGACGACCTACGGCGGCACCGTCAAGATCACCGCTAGCGGCACGGCCACTCTGCCGAACAACAGCACGCTGACCAACGGCGTGGGCACATTCACCATTACCCTCAGCTCGGCTGGCCTGCAAACCGTAACGGCCACCGACACGTTCACCTCGACCATCACCGGCAGCGCGACCACCACGGTCACGAACGTAACCGTGGTGCCGAACCCGGCGACCCACTTCTCGGTGACCACGACGCCCACGACCGTTACCGCCGGCGTGCCGTTCACCGAGACGGTGACGGCCCTGGACTCCAACAACAACGCGACCACGGGCTACACCGGCACGGTGCACTTCACCAGCAGCGGCGCTGGCGGCGCCACCCTGCCCAACAATGGCACATTGACCAACGGCGTTGGCACATTCAGCGTCACATTGACAGTGGCCGGCACGGATACCATCACCGCCACCGACGTGACGACCAGCAGCATCACCGGCAACAACACGGTCACGGTAGTCGCGGCCGCGGCGTCGAAATATGTCTTGTCAGGCTTGGCGTCCCCGGTCACCTTGGGTTCGCCAACGACCTTCACGGTCACGGCGGAAGATACATTTGGCAACATCGCGACAGGCTACACCGGCTCCGTCAAGATCAGCAGCAACGACGGTTTGGCGACCTTGCCGCCCAACAATACCTTGTCGAGCGGCGTGGGCACATTCAGCATCACCTTCGGCACGGCCGGCACGCAAACCGTGACGGCGACCGATTCGGTCACGAGCAGCATCACCGGCAGTGCGTCCACGCTCGTCCAGAGCGTCACTTCGCCCGCCGCGACCCACTTTACCGTGGTCGCGGCTAGCCCCGCCACCGGCGGGAGTGCAGTTCACCTTCATCGTCACGGCCGAGGACCGCGGGCAACGCCACCGCCACCGGCTACACCGGCATCGTCCACTTTGTCACCACCGATCCCAAGGGGTCGTTCTTGACGAACAACGTGACCCTGACCAACGGCACGGGCGACTTCAACGCCACGCTGGAGACTGCACCGGGCCCCTGGACCATCACGGCCACCGACACGGTCACCAGCAGCATCGTGGGCACCAGCGGCAACATCACGGTCAATCCGGCGCCACCGCGAAGTTCGTGGTCGTCGGCAGCCCGACCACCGTCGCCGCGGGAAGCTCGGCGACCTTCACCGTGACGGCCGAGGACTCCTTCGGCAACACGACGCCTGCCTACAACGGCCTGGTCAGCTTCACCAACACCGATCCGCAAGGCACACAGCTCGGGGCTTCGCCGTTGACCAGCGGCGTCGGCACCTTCCTGGTCACCTTCAAGACCGCGGGCACGCAAACCCTGACGGCCACCGACACGCAGACAACTTCCATCACCGGCAGCGCGGCCACGAGCGTCCTCGCTGGGCCGACGTCGAAATTCGTGGTCATGCGCAAGCCCCGACCACGGTCACGGCGGGCACGGCGGCCACCGTTACGGTCAAGGCCGAGGATTCCTTCGGCAACGTCACCAGCGGCTACTCGGGCAGCGTGCACCTGACAAGCACCGATGTTCAGGCCGCGTTTGCCACCAACGACACGACATTGTCCAGCGGAGTTGGAACTTTCAGCGTCACGTTGAAGACGGCCGGCAATCAGACAGTTACTGCCGCGGACACGGTCAACACTGGCATTTTGGGCACCAGCAACACGGTCACGGTCACCGCCGCGGCCACCGCGAAGTTCGCTGTCGTCGGCACGCCGGCCACCGTCGTCGCGGGCACCAATGCCACCTTCACCGTCACGGCCGAAGACACGTTCGGCAACCTTACACCGACTTATACCGGCACGGTCAAGTTCACCACCACTGACCCGTTGGCGACACCGCCCGCGCCACGACGCTGGTCGGCGGCACGGGCAGTTTCATCGTGACCTTGAAGACCGCCGCACCAAACCTTGACGGCCGCCGACTCCAACAACAGCGCCATCAATGGCGTCAGCAACGCCGTCACGGTCACCCCGGCGGCCACCGCGAAGTTCGTGGTCACCGGCACGCCTGCCAGCCTCACCGCCGGCAGCAACGCCAGCTTCACGGTGACGGCGGAAGACACCTTCGGCAACCTCACGCCCACCTACACCGGCACGGTCAAGTTCACGACGACCGATCCTCTGGCCACGCCGCCCGCGGCCACGACGCTGGTCAGCGGCACGCAGACCTTCGTGGTGACCTTGAAGACGGCTGGCGCCAAACCTTGACCGCCACCGACAGCACCAGCAGCGGCATCACCGGCACCAGCAACCCGGTTACGGTCGCCGCCGGCGCGGCCACGCAGTTCACGATCACCGCGCCTACCGCCGTGCTGCCCAGCACTCGCGTTCACCTTCACCGTGACGGCCAAGGACACCTTTGGCAACACCGCCACGGGCTACGCCGGCACGGTGCACTTCACCAGCACCGACCCCAACGCGACGCTGCCGCCGGACAGCCAGTTGACCAACGGCATCGGCACCTTCATCGGCACGAGTTCAAGGCCTCGGGCGCCAGACCTTGACGGCCACCGACACGACCAACAGCACCATCACCGGCAGCGCGGTCATCACGGTAAGCTCCAGCGCGACGACGCACTTCGTGGTCACCGCGCCGGCCTCCGAGACGGCCGGCACCAGCTTCCAGGTGACGGTGACGGCCGAGGATTCCAACAACAACACCACCGCGGGCTACACCGGCACCGTGCACTTCACCAGCAGCGACGTGCAAGCCGGGCTGCCGGCCGATACGACCTTGACCAACGGCACCGGCATCTTCACGGTCACGCTGAAGACCTCCGGCACGCAAACCATCACGGCCACCGACAAGACCATCGGCAACATCACCGGCAGCGACCCGGTCACCGTCATCGCGGGCGCGGCGCACTCATTACTCGGTCGGCGCTCCGACCACCACCGCGGCCGGCATCGCTTTTGTCGTGACGGTCACCGCGTGGATTCGTTCAACAACGTCGCGACCGGCTACACCGGCACCGTGCACCTGGCCACGACCGACACCCAGGCCCATTTGCCGGGCAACTCGACCTTGAACTCGCGGCGTCGGCTTCTTTGCCAGCATCCTGAGGACGGCCGGCAGTGCAAACCATCACCGCCACCGATACGGTCAACGCCAACATCAACGCCACCAGCAGCCCGATCACGGTGATCGCCGGCGCGGCCACGCATTCTGGTTCAGCGGCGCCCCGGCTGCCATCACCGCCGGTGCCACGGTCACCTTCACCGTGACGGCACGAGGATTCCTTCGGCAACACGGCCACGGGCTACACCGGCATCGTCAAGTTCAGCACCACCGACGGCCAGGCCACGCTGCCCACCAACAGCTCGCTGACCAGCGGCGTCGGCACCTTCATCGTCGCCCTGAAGACGGCGGGCACTGCAGACCCTGACGGCCACCGACACGGTCACCGCCGCCATCACCGGCACCAGCAACCCGATCACGGTGGCCGCGAGCGTCGCCACGCACTTCACCGGTCAGCGCCTCCGACGACGACCACGGCGGGCAGCATCTTCGTCTTCGACGTGACGGCCCTGGATCAGTTCAACAACACGGCCACGGGCTACGCGGGCACGGTCCACTTCACCAGCAGCGACGGCCTGGCCACCTTGCCGGCCAACAGCACGCTGACCGCCGGCGTCGGCACCTTCGGCGCGTCGCTGCAGACCGTCGGACCTCAGACGATCACGGCCACGGACATGTCCGCCAACAGCATCACCGGCAGCACGCCCATCACCGTGGTGCCGACCGCGGCCACGCATTTTGTGATTACCGCTCCGGCCACCACGGCCGCCGGCACCAACTTTGTGTTCACGGTGACCGCCCTGGATTCGTTCAACAACACGGCCACGGGCTACACCGGCACGGTCCACTTCACCACCAGCGACGCCCAGGGCACATTCCCGGCCAACGGCGTGGTGTTGACCAGCGGCACCGGAACGTTCAACGCCACCTTGAAGACGGCCGGTCCGCAGACGATCACCGCCACCGACACGACCACCGCCAGCATCACCGCCACGGCGGCCGATCAGCGTGACCGCGGGCGTCGCCACTCACTTCACCGTGAGCGCTCCGAGCACCGTGACCGCGGGCAATGCCTTTGTGTTCACGGTCGACGGCCCTGGATTCGTTCGGCAACACGGCCACCAGCTACACCGGCACGGTCCACTTCACCAGCACCGACGGCCAGGCCAACCTGCCGGCCAACACGGTCCTGACCAGCGGCACCGGCAACTTCGCCGGCATCCTCAAGACGGCAGGCGTGCAGACCATCGTCGCCACCGACACGGTCAATGCCGGCATCACCGCCAGCAGCAACCCGATCACGGTCAGCCCGTCCACGACGACCCACTTCGTCATCACGGGCGCCCGGCCACCGTCCAAGCCAACACGCCGTTCAGCTTCACGGTGACGGCCGAAGATTCGTTCAACAACGCGACGCCCGGTTACACGGGCACGGTGCACTTCACCACCAGCGACGCCGCGGGCACCTTCCCGGTCAACAACACCACGCTGACCTCCGGCTCGGGCACCTTCAACGCCACCTTCAAGACGGGCGGCGTCCAGACCTTGACGGCCACCGACACGACGACGGTCAGTATCACGGCCAGCACGCCAGTCACCGTCACGGCCGGCGCGACCACCCACTTCCTGGTCACCGGCAGCCCAAGCTCGGTCACCGCCGGCGGGGCCGTCATCTTCACGGTGACCGCCGAGGATTCGAACAACAACACGGCGACGGGTTACAACGGCACGGTACACTTCACCAGCACCGACGGCCTGGCCACCCTGCCCGCGGACACGACGCTCACCAACGGCGTCGCCGACTTCAGCGTCATCCTGAAGACGGCCGGCGTCCAGACGCTCACCGCCACCGACGACACCAACAATACGCTGGTCGGCACCAGCAACCCGATCACGGTGGCAGCTGGCGCGGCCACCCACTTCACCGTCAGCGCCCCGACGACGGCGACCGCGGGCGTCAACTTCAGCTTCACGGTCACGGCCCTGGATTCGTTCGGCAACACGGCCACGGGCTACAACGGCACGGTCAAGTTCACCACGACGGATGCCAAGGGCACCGTGCCGACCAACACCACGCTCTCGGCCGGCACGGGCGTGCTTGCCGCGACGCTCAAGACCGCGGGTGTGCAGACCATCACGGCCACCGACTCGGTCACCAGCTCCATCACCGCCACCAGCAACCCGATCACGGTCAACGCCAACGTGGCCACGCACTTCGTGGTCACCTCGCCGAGCCCGGTTGTCTCGGGCCAGTCGTTCAACTTCACGGTCACGGCCGACGATTCGCTCGGCAACGTGGCCACCGGTTACACCGGCACGGTGCACATCTCGCTCAGCGACGCGGTCTCGGGCGTGGTGGTGCCGGCCAACAACACCTTGACCAACGGCACGGGCACCTTCAGTGCCACATTTATCACCGCGGGCAGCCAGACCATCACGGCGACCGACACCGTCTCCTCTGGGATCAACGGCAGCACCGCGGTAAGCGTATCGACTGTCAATCTGGCAAGCCACTTCGTGATCACCGCCCCGAGCACGACCCCGGCAGGCTCCGCGTTCACCTTCACGGTCACCGCCGAGAACGCGAGCAACGCCGTAGTGCCGACCTACTCGGGCACGGTCCACTTCACGACTTCCGACAGCCGCGGAACATTCACGGTCAACAACGTGACGCTGACCAGCGGAACCGGCACATTCAGCGCGACGCTGGACACGGCCGGCATGCAAACCATCACCGGCACCGACACGGTCAATACGGCGCTGCTGGGAACCAGCAACGAAATCACCGTTACGCCCGACGCGGCCACGCACTATAAGGTCACGGCGCCGGCCGCCGCCACACCGGGCACGCCCATCACCTTCACGGTGACGGCCGAGGACTCGCTCAACAACACGGCAACGGGCTACACCGGCACGGTGCAGTTCACCAGCAGCGACGCCGCGGCTTCGCTGCCTGCCAACAGCCCGCTGACCAACGGCGTGGGCACGTTCACGGCCACCTTCAATACGGGTGGCGTCCAGTCGCTGACCGCGACCGACACCACCACCAGCAGCATCACGGGAGCCGCCGACGTGACTGTCAGCACGGCCGCGACGCATTTCCTGGTGAGTGCTCCGACCACCGCAACCGCGGGATCGGCCTTCACCTTCACGGTCACGGCCGAGGATTCCGGCAACAATACCGCCGCCGGCTACACGGGCACGGTCCACTTCACGACCACCGACGCCCAGGGCGCGTTCACGGTCAACAACGTGACGCTGACCAACGGCACCGGCACTTTCACCTCGACGCTCAAGACGACCGGTGCCCAGACCATCACCGCCACGGATACGGTCTCGACCAGCATCGTGGGGACCAGCAACGCGATCACCGTGGCTCCCGCGGCGACCACCCACTTCGTGGTGACCGCACCGTCTCAGGAGACGTCGGGCACGCCCTTCACGTTCACCGTGACGGCGGAAGACCAGTTCAACAACATCGCCACCAACTACGCCGGCGATCTGGTAATCTCCAGCACCGACCCGAATGCCACGCTGCCGGCCACCAAGGGCCTGACCAACGGCGTGGGCACTTTCACCACCACGCTCAAGACGACCGGCGTGCAGACGTTGACGGCGACCGACACCAGCACCAGCAGCATCAACGGCACCAGCAACGCCATCACGGTCAGCGCGTCGGTGGCCACGCACTTCGTCGTCACGGCTCCGACCGGGGTCACCCTGGGCACGCCCTTCACCTTCACGGTGACGGCCGAGGATTCGAACAACAACGTCGCCACGGGCTACACCGGCACGGTGCACTTCAGCAGCTCGGACACCGCCGCCACGCTGCCGGCCAACAGCACGCTGGTCAACGGCACCGAGACCTTCACCGGCACGTTCGGCACGGCGGGTCTGCAGACGCTGACGGCCACCGACACGGTTTCCACTTCGATCACCGGCGAATCGACGGTCACCGTCAACGCGGCGATCACGATCAGCACCATCACCAGGTCGCGGTGGACCGTGGGCGAGCCGAACTTCCCCGGCACGCTGACGATCACCGGCGGCACCGGGACCTATACGATCACCAGCCAAAGCGGTTTGCCGACGGGCCTGACAGCCGTGGTAAGCGGCAGCACCATCAGCTTCACGGGCACGCCGACCTCGGCCCAGGACTTCACCACCGGCAGCATCACGGTCAAGGACTCGGCGGGTGCTACGGCCACCCAGACGTTTGGCATCGACATTGTCACTGCTCCGACTCTGGGCGCGCTGTCGCAGACTCAGTGGACTGCCAACAACGCCGGCTACAGCGGCACGATTGCGGTCAACAACGGGACAACGCCATTCACCCTGGGCACCGTGACCGGCCTGCCGACGGGCCTGACCGCGACCTTGAGCGGCAGCACGATCACGATCGCCGGCACGCCGACCGTGGCCGGGACGTTCAGCAACATCAGTGTGACGGTCACGGATGCCGCGGGCGCCACGGTGACGCAGACCTACAGCATCACCATCAACCCGCCACTGGCGCTGTCCCCGACTTCGCTGCCCGGCGGCACGGTGGGCACCGCTTACAGCCAGACCATCGACGCCACGGGCGGCACCGGGGCAGTCACCTTGACCTACTCGGTTTCGGGAACGGTGCCCGCGGGCCTGACGATCAGCCCGGCTTCGCCGGCCACGGGCGATTTCTCGATCACCGGCACGCCGACGGCCGCGGGATCGTTCACGATCACGGTAACGGCGACCGACAGCACCGGCGCCACCACGACCACGACCTACACGGTAAACATCGCTTCCGGCACCAGCAGCAGGCAGCGTTGGGTCCCGTAAGCCAGGCGTAGGTCAGGCTTCCAGCCTGACCAAGGCAAAAAAAGCACAGGCTGGAAGCCTGTGCCACTGTAAGCCAGGCGTAGGTCAGGCTTCCAGCCTGACCAAGGCAAAAAAAGCACAGGCTGGAAGCCTGTGCCACTGTAAGCCAGGCGTAGGTCAGGCTTCCAGCCTGACCAAGGCAAAAAAAGCACAGGCTGGAAGCCTGTGCCACTGTAAGCCAGGCGTAGGTCAGGCTTCCAGCCTGACCAAGGCAAAAAAAGCACAGGCTGGAAGCCTGTGCCACTGTAAGCCAGGCGTAGGTCAGGCTTCCAGCCTGACCAAGGCAAAAAAAGCACAGGCTGGAAGCCTGTGCCACTGTAAGCCAGGCGTAGGTCAGGCTTCCAGCCTGACCAAGGCAAAAAAAGCACAGGCTGGAAGCCTGTGCCACTGTAAGCCAGGCGTAGGTCAGGCTTCCAGCCTGACCAAGGCAAAAAAAGCACAGGCTGGAAGCCTGTGCCACTGTAAGCCAGGCGTAGGTCAGGCTTCCAGCCTGACCAAGGCAAAAAAAGCACAGGCTGGAAGCCTGTGCCACGGACAGCCTGAAAATCTGAAGTCAAGCCAGGAGATGATCCCTCCGCGCCGCCCCAAAGCGGTTGCGGGGGGATTGTCACGCAACGAGATCCAAGTCCACATCGCAAACGAGTCCAATCATGGTGCCTCTCTGGCTGCGCAGCTTTGTCAAATGGGTTAACGCCGGGCAACCGGCTCGCCGCAGGCGCGGGCAGGCGGCTCGGCCGCGGCAAGCGTTCCGGCCGACGCTCGAGCAATTCGAGCAGCGCCTGGTGCCCACGACGGTGAGCATCCCGACCAATCTCGTTGTGGGCCGCAACAGTATTATTTCCGTGCCGATCAACGTCAACACGCTCAACGACCCCGCCAACGGCAACGAGGGCCTGTCCGCGGGCGACTTCGCGGTCTTTTACGATCAGGCGGAATTCACCCTGTCCGCCTCGGACGTTGTGCTGGGCACGTTGGCCACCAACGGCTCCACGGCCAACGGCAACGGCTATTCACCGACCAACGTCAACGGCTGGTCGCTCACGGTCAACGCCAACAACCCCGGTCAGCTCGGCATCGGTCTGTCGAACAGCGCCACGGGACTCATCACCAATTCCGCCAGCGGCAGCCTGGTGATCATCAACTTCCACGTCAAGAGCAGCGCGCCCGCGGAAGCCACCAAAATCGATCTGGCGGCGGACACTTTTGGCGGAGTGCCTGAAACAGACCTGACCGATGATAGTATCAGTAACAACTACATCCTGAACCCGGCGCCCGTGGATAATGTCACCAACCTCAATCCCTACACTTACACCGGCTCGGACCCCGACGACGGCGCGGTGACGATTACCGGCGTCAATTTGCCGCCCGTGGCCAACAACGACACTTACAGCGTCACCGAGCGCGCCCTGGCGAGCGATCCCGGCCTGACCGTGGCCAGCCCCGGCGTGCTCGCCAATGACACCGACCCGCAAGGCAGCCCGCTGACCGCCTCGCTCCTGACCCAGCCGGCGCACGGCCAATTGACCTTCAACAGCGACGGCTCGTTTGTCTACAACCCCAGCCTGGGCTATCTCGGCGCCGACAGCTTCACCTACCAGGCCAACGACGGCCTATCCAACAGCTCGCCGGCCACCGTATTCTTGACGGTCACCTCGCGCTTGAGCATTCCCACCAATCTGAGCGGATCGGTGGGCGGCACGGTCGTGGTGCCAGTCAACATGGACAACCCCGACGGCGACGGCATGGGCGGCGTCACCGGCGCCTCCCTGGCCATCGATTACGACCCCACCGTATTCACGGTCACCAACGCCGACATCAGCACGGGAACGCTCACCAGCAACACCAACACGGTCGAAACCATCACGTTCGGAGGCACGGTCACGGGCGGCCAGTTCACGCTGTCGTTCAACAACACGGGCAGCGGCGGATCGATCAACGGCAGCACCAACCCGATCAACTACAGCACCGCGTCGGCGACTCTGCAAAGCAGCATCCAAAGCGCCCTGGACGGCTTGATGGGCGCCGGCAATACATTGGTCAGCGCCTCCAGTGCCACCAGCGTCACGGTGACCTTCCAGAATTCGCTCGGCGACACCAGTCAGCCCGCCATGACGACGAGTTCGAGCCTGACCGGCACCAATCCGACGGTCAGCGCCGCCGTCACCACCGAGGGATTTGCCGCCTGGTCGTTGACCCCCAACGTCGGCACCGGCCCCAATGCCGGCGAGATCGGCATCGCTCTGTCCAGCAGCGTCCCCAACTCCAACACCAGCCCCGGCAGCCTCGTGCTGATCACCTTCCAGATCAACCCCTCGGCGGCCCAGGGCGATACGCCGATCAACCTGGCGGCCACCAACACGCCGGGCGGCACGATCACCGTCACCACTCGGCTCAGCTCGCTGACCGGCCAATTCCCGCTGCGGCCGGTGCCGACCAACGCCTCTAATGACGTGGGCGTGGACGGAATCGTCGACGTCGTTGGCCCTCACTTTGCCGTCACCGTGCCAACCACTGCCACGGCGGGCACGGCTTTCAGCTTCACCGTGACGGCCGAGAATGCCGGCGGCAGCACCAACACCTCTTACACGGGCACCGTCCACTTCACCAGCAGCGATAGCCAGGCCGTGCTGCCCAACAACGCCACCTTGACCAACGGCACCGGCACATTCCTCGCCACGCTGAGGACGGCGGGCGTACAAACGCTGACGGCCACCGATACCGTCAACAGCGGCCTCACCGACACCAGCAGCCCGATCACCGTCAGCCCTGGCACGGCCACGCATTTCGTGGTCGCCGCGCCGGCCACCGCGGAGGCCGGCCATCCCGTGAACGTGACGGTGACCGCCGAGGACCCATTCGGCAATACCGCGACGGGTTATGCGGGTTTGGTCCACTTCCTCAGCAGCGATGCCCAGGCCGTGCTGCCGGCCAATTCGACGCTGACCAGCGGCACCGGCAGTTTCGCCGTCACCTTTGAAACAACAGGCAATCAGAACGTCACGGCCACCGACACGGTAACGAGCACCATCACCGGCAGCGCCGCGGTGTCCGTCACCCCGGACGCGGCCACTCATTTCGCGGTCAGCGCGCCCGCCGCCGCCACCGCGGGCACGGCATTCAGTTTCACCGTCAAGGCCCTTGACACGTTTAATAATTTGGTCACCAGTTATTCGGGAACCGTCGATTTCAGCAGCTCCGACGGCAGCGCCCTGCTGCCGGCCAACACCACTCTGACCGCCGGCACCGGCACCTTTGCCGCGACCCTGAACACCGACGGCGCCCAAACCTTGAGCGCGACGGATTCCCAGGCCTCCAGTATCACTGGCAGTGCCGTGGTCAACGTCAGCGGCGTGGCCACGCATTTCCTGGTGACCGCTCCCGCGGCTGCCACCGCCGGCACGCCGACCACGGTCACGGTCACCGCCCTGGATTCGAGCAATAACACCGCGGCCAACTACACGGGAACTGTCCACTTCACCAGCACCGACGGCGCCGCGGCCTTGCCTGCCAACGCGACCTTGACCAACGGTACCGGCACTTTCAGCGTCACCTTCAAGACAGCGGCCAGCCAGGTGATCACGGCCACCGACGTCACCACCGCCAGCATCACCGGCAGCGCCGCGGTCAGCGTAGGCGCTGCCCAGGCCACGCACTTTGCGGTTTCCGCGCCTCCTACGCGCAATGGCAGGGACCAACTTCGACTTCACGGTGACGGCCCTGGATTCGTTCAACAACACGGCGACCGGCTACACGGGCACCGTGCGGTTCCTTAGCAGCGACGCGCAGGCTGTTTTGCCGGCCAACAGTACTCTGACGGCCGGCGTCGGCACCTTCATCGCCACCTTCAAGTCAGCGGGCGGCCAGGCTCTTACCGCGACCGACGCGGTCAGTTCCGCCATCACCGGCACCACCTCTGTCAGCGTCACTGCAGGACAGGCCACGCATTTTGGCGTCAGCGCGCCTGCCGGCGCGGTATTAAGCTCCCCGTTCAACTTCACCGTGACGGCGTTCGACTCGTTTGGCAACACCGCGACGAATTATGGGGGCACCGTCCAATTCAGCAGCACCGACAACCTGGCCGTTCTGCCTGCCAACGACACACTGACCAACGGCACCGGCACTTTCAGCGCCACGCTCAACACGCGCGGCCCGCAGACGTTGACGGCCACGGACACCACGACCGCATCCATCACCGGCGACGCCACGATCAACGTCAGCGCGCTCGCCACCCATTTCCAGGTGACCGCGCCGGCCAACATCGTGGCGGGCACGCCGCTGACCTTTACGGTCACAGCCCTGGACGCGAGCAACAACACGGCCACCAGCTATACGGGAACAGTCCATTTCACCGGCACGGATGCCCAGGCCGTCCTGCCTGCCAACGCCACGCTCACCGCCGGCGTCGGCACCTTCACCGCCACCTTGAAAACGGCGGGCACCCAAACCATCACGGCCACCGACACGGTTACCGCCAGCATCGTCGGCACCAGCAATCCGATCACGGTCACTCCGGCGGCCGCGACCCATTATGTGCTGAGTGCTCCGACCACCGTGACGGCAGGCGTGCAGTTCCAGTTCACGATCACGGCGTTTGATGCCTTCGGCAACAAGGCGACCAACTACGCGGGCACCGTGCATTACACGACGACGTCTCCCACGGGTGCCACGCTGCCGGCCAACTCCCCGTTGGCGTCCGGCACGCTTACGCTCACCGCCACCTTGGTCACCGCGGGCCTGCAGACTATCACGGGCACCGACACCGTCACGAGCAGCATCACCGGCACGACCAACCAAATCAGCGTGAGTGCGGGCCAGGCCACGCACTTTGTGGTCAGTGCCCCGACCGCAGTTGCGTCGGGAGCCGCGTTCAACTTCACGGTGACGGCCGAGGATTCGTTCAACAACACGGCATCCAGCTACGGCGGCACGGTGCACTTCTCCAGCAGCGACAGCGCGGCCACCTTGCCCGCCGACTCCACGCTGACCGCGGGCACCGGCGGCTTCACCGCCACGTTGAGCACGGCCGGCGCCCAGTCGCTCACCGCCACCGACACGACGACCAGCTCCATCACCGGCAGCGCGGCGGTGGCCGTCGAGACCATCACGATCGGCGCCATCTCCCGCTCGCGCTGGACAGTGGGCCAGGCGAATTTCGACGGCACGTTGGCGATCAGCGGCGGCACCACGCCCTACACCATCACCAGCCAATCCGGTTTGCCGACGGGCTTGACGGCCGTCATCAACGGCAGCTCGATCGGTTTCACGGGCACGCCGACCGTGGCCAACGACTTCCCCAACAGCACCGTGACCATCAAGGATGCCGACGGCGTCAGCGCCACCAAGGTCTTTGATTTGACAATCGGCGCGGCCCCAACGTTGGGAACGCTGTCGCAAACCCAGTGGACGGTCAACCAGGCCTTCTTCAGCGCCACGATTGCCGTTAGTAACGGCACCAGCCCGTACAACACTCCGACGGTCACGGGTTTGCCGCCGGGCCTGACCGCCTCGCTGAGCGGCAGCACGATCACCATCACCGGCACGCCGACCATGGCGGGGACCTTCAGCAACATCAGCATATCGCTGACGGACACCGCCGGGGCGACGGTGACGCAAACCTACAGCATGACCATCAACTCGCCCGTGGCGATCAGCCCGTCTTCGTTGCCCACTGGCACCGTCGACACGCCCTACAGCCAGACGATCACAGCCACCGGCGGCACTGGCGACAAGACCTTGTCCTACTCGGTGAGCGGAACTTTGCCGCCCGGCCTAGCGCTGACGCCGCCGTCGCCGGCGACCAACACCTTCAGCGTCACCGGCACGCCGACGGCCGCCGGCTCGGCGACGATCACGATCACGGCGACGGACACCAGCGGCGCCACCGCCACGCAAACGTTGACCGTGACCGCAGGCGGAGTGCCCCAGAATCGCCCGCGCTGGCTGCCGTAAGGTCCAAAGTAGTAGGCACACTCCGTGTGCCGTCCGCCGTCCCTCGTTACCAAAATCCCGTTTGGTAACGCCCTGTCTTGCAAACTCCTGTTTGCCGAGTGACTTTCAGAGAGCGTACTCGCCTACCTGGTGTTTCTTCCGCGCTTGCGTTATCCTACAATTGGTCTTAAGCGAATGTTAGCTTTCCAAAAAGGACCAGCAATGCCCGCAGCAGTAAAAATCAAACCCGGCAAGTACGGAAGTGCTATTGGTCTACTCCTGGAGCGCGGCGGTACGTTTCAAACTCGGCACGAGCGAACGTTGATCGTGAATTCCGATCAGAAGCAGGCTCTGGAGCGTGCCGAGCTGATCGAAACGAACGGATTGCAGGAAGGTTCACCCAGAAAACATGGCAAAAAAAAAGACGCCGGCTGAAAGGTTCCGCCAGCAACTCGACGGCCTCAGCGAAGCCATTCCGGAAGATCTCTCCTTGCCCAGTCTCGTAGAAAGCCGCCTGGAAGGTTACGCCTTCCTTTTTCGCATCGTACTTCCTTTGTTCAACTCGCAAGGAAAACGCGTCTTTACTGATTTGGTTCTGGATGAGTTATTTGAGATTTTAGACGATCGTTTCGGTGGCTGGATGGTGGCTTCATCTTCATCGGCACCGCCGCTGTGGGGGCTTTGGCATCCGCCATTGGAAAGCCATGCGGAGAAAGACTACTTGACCACCGCGGAAGTGCTGGCGAACCCCATCGACGCGGCCAACCGCTTCTTTGCGAGCTTGAAGCCGATTCTCAAAACCGCTGGCCACATCGAGCAACAGGAAATCTTGATTTCGCGGATCGAATGCCGGTTGATGTGACGGCACGCAGGGGTATCCAATGAACGCACAGCCATTTTTCGCCGAATTGCTCGGCACGGCCATCGTGGTCCTTTTAGGCAACGGCGTCGTCGCCAACGTGGTCTTGGCCAAGACCAAGGGCCACGGCTCGGGCTGGATCGTCATCACATTCGGCTGGGGCATGGCCGTGTTTGTCGCCGTGTTCTGCACGGCCACGTACAGCGGCGCCCACCTGAACCCGGCGGTCACGCTCGCCATGGCCGTGGCGAATCACGGCGGCTTCCCCTGGTTGAATGTGCCGGTGTACCTTGCCGCCCAATTGCTCGGCGGCTTCCTTGGCGCCGTGCTTGTCTGGCTGTTTTATCGCGAGCACTTCAAGGCCACCGACGACGCGGATGCCAAGCTGGGCTGTTTCTGCACGTCGCCCAACATCCGCAATCTCCCCACCGCGTTCTTTTGCGAGTTGGTGGGCACATTCATGCTGGTGTTGCCGATCTTCCTGATGGTGGACCCCGGTTTCGCGCTGGAAGTGGGCGGCCCGGCAAAGCAGAATGTGAACCTGGGCCTGGGCGCGCTGGGAGCGTTGCCGGTGGGCCTGCTGGTCTTCGCGATCGGTCTATCGCTGGGCGGAACGACCGGCTACGCCATCAACCCGGCGCGCGATCTTGGGCCGCGGCTTGCCCACGCTCTGCTGCCGATCGCCGGCAAGCGCGACAGCGATTGGGGCTACGCCTGGATACCGGTCGTTGCTCCCTTGCTGGGCGGGCTGCTTGCCGCGGCTGCCGCGAGCGCGCTGAATTGAGGATGTGGGTCGGTTAAGTGATCTTTGACAGGCACCTGTAGTTAGTCGCATAATCGAAATCATGTAACAGGGTGAGATTACCTTCCATGAAACTCGTAATCTTCTTCCGGGTCCCTTTGCGCATGGGCGCGATGATCTGGTTTTCGTCAACGGTTGGCGTCGCTCACGCCGACAATTGGCCCGGATGGCGCGGCCCGCACGGGGACGGTCGGTGTGATGAGCAAAGTGTTCCTGTGAAGTGGAGCCGCACCGAAAACGTCCGCTGGAAGGCCGCGTTGCCGCATGCCGGCAACTCTTCGCCGGTCGTCTGGGGCGACCGCATCTTCGTGACTTGCGTGCTAGACGCCAAAGGTCACAAGCGAGCCGTGTTGTGTTTTGCCCGCAAGGACGGTCAACTCGTTTGGCAGCGAGAAACCGAGTACAAGGACAACGAGCCGACTCACGAAACAAATCCCTATTGCTCCGCAACGCCGGTCACCGACGGTGAGCGGGTCGTCGCCAGCTTTGGTTCCGCGGGACTGGTTTGCTACGACTTCCAAGGCAAGGAACTGTGGCGCTACGAAACGGGCAAACAATACCACATTTTTGGGAATGCAAGTTCGCCGATACTGCATGGCGGCCTGTGCATTCTTTGGTGTGGGCCGGGTGAACGCCAATTTCTCGTCGCCGTGGACAAAAGGACCGGCAAGAAGGTTTGGCAGCAAGATGAACCGGGTGGTAAAGCGGGTGAGAAGACGTCGGAAACCTGGATAGGCTCGTGGAGCACTCCCCTCATCGTGCGCATTGATGGACACGATGAGCTAATCGTTTGCGTACCGCATAAAGTGAAGGCGTTTGACCCAGACACGGGCCGCGAGTTATGGTGGGTTGACGGATTGGACAAGCAGTTTTATTCCTCTCCGGTTTGTTCGTCTGACGGCGTGGTCGTCGTGCTGTCGGGTTTTCGAGGCCCGGATCTGGCCGTAAAACCAGGGGGCAAGCAGGACGTCACCAAGACGAATGTGTCATGGCTTAGCACTAAAGGGATTCTGCCGCGCATCGGATCACCAGTGATCGTTGGTGAGTATTGCTATTTGCTGGGCATGGAAGAGGTGGCGATGTGCTTTGAGGTAAAAACGGGCAAACGAATGTGGAAGGAACGTTTGCCGGGAATGTCATGGAGTTCGATGGTGGCGGCCGGCGGACGCCTTTACGTCGCAAATGATGACGGCGACTGTTACGTTTTGGCCGCACAGCCGAAATTCGAGCAAATCGCCGTCAATCGTCTCGAAGAGCAAGTGCTATCCTCCATCGCAATTTCGGATGGTGATTTGTTTGTAAGATCATATCGGCATCTGTGGTGCATTGCGAAAAAAAGCTAAATCACTTTGAGGTGACTTGGTTGCCAGTGCGATGCTGCACCGTCTCCAAAAAAAAGAGGATGCGGCTCGTTTTGCGCTAGGGACCGATGATCGGGGCGGAGTATCGGCTTTAGCCGGTCTTTTCCGCCTTTGCCCTGACCGAGAGCGTGCTGGATACCGGGATGAAGCGCGTCTGGTCCGTGGCGTTCTCGCCCGACAGCAAGAAACTGGTTTCGGGCTGCGGCGCGTGGAGCGAATTGGAAAAACCCGGCGAGGTCAAAATCTGGGACGTGCAAACCGGCAAGACGCTGCTCACGCTCAATGACCGCAAAGGAGCGATTTGCCAGGTCGGTTTCGCGCCCGACGGCAAATCGGTGATCTCGGCAAGTTGGGATGGGACCGTTCGCTTCAGCGATCCCGCAAACGGGATGGCCAAAACGTGGGCAATGCGTCCGGCAAGCATCTGCAGTTATACCGGGCGATCGAGATTCTCGAAAAGATCGGCACGCCGGCAGCCGCGGAAGTTTTGGATACTCTGGCCAAGGGGCAACCCGGATCGCGGCTGAGCGATGAGGCTGCCGTGACGCTTGGGCGGATTAGGAAGGCGCCGTGATGGCCGCGTGAATTGCAGTATATGCCAGGATCCCGCCGCGCAGTTTCCTGGTGCAAAGTGATATAATGGGGCCTAGTATGCTCAGGCGAACCAGCGATTGCGTGGGCGGTGGCCCCACAACCCTGGCGCGATTCCTTGGGTAATCATGCGGAGGATTTGACCATGCAGCGAAATATGGACCTCGTTCGAACAATCCTGATGCGGATTGAGGAGAGCCCGTCAGGATGGGCGGAGCCTCGCGAGATAGCCGGCTTCACGCACGAACAGGTGGGCTACCACGCGCACATCATGATAGAAGACGGCTTAATTGAAGGCACCGATGTCACGACGCTGCAAAGCAAAGGCCCGGAAGCGTTGCCGCGGGCATTGACATGGAAAGGCCACGAATTCCTCGACCTGGCCCGTGATCAAAGGCGCGTGGATCCAGGCCAAGGCCATCATCGGCCGGGTCGGCTCTGGACCTCTGTCCGTGTGGACCAAAGTGCTCAATGATCTCGTTCTCAAGGATCTGGGCGTGGCATCGTAAGGGCGGAATTGCCATCGCGAATAAACGGGAGGGCAAGAATGACCCAGGCAGCGCTACTCGTCAAGAGCGGGATCCTGGCCAACTGCTTGAGTTGGTTTCAAGCGGACTTCCGGCAGTCCATCCTTTCACTGTTTGAAACGCAGTTCCCCAATTACACCCTGCCGAATTGCGTGACCGGTCGAACGAGGCCAAGAAGTTTGCCAAGGAACACGGCAAGAACCGAATCGCCACCTATGATGGACCGCAATTGGCGCCGGACGAATTGCGCGTCATGTCGCCCTGAAAGCGCAGCATTGTGATGACAGTATTTCGCGCACACCGATGCCCGGCCACGGAGAATCCAAGGAAACGAAAGCCTTGCCCGGTTAGCGAGTGCACCCGCTGCTTCGATTTCACATTACGCCAGTTTTTTCCAATCCAAACGCAGCTCTTGACAACTTATAAATACAATTATAAGATGTGCAACATCGTGCATTTACCCTTGGTCATTTATAAGTTGTAGTATCCATGGACAAACCGCAAGGCGACGACCTGGCCGAGGAAGTCGTTCAGGTCATCGAGGATCTCAACCCGTGGTGGCAAACCGGCAAGCTCCGCCGTCAGCCGCCCGGCTATTTGCGGCGCGGCGTGGGGGAGCTGCTCCAGCGCATGCAGCGCAAGACCGGCCTCATCGAGGTGATCCGCGGGCCACGTCAGGTCGGCAAGACCACCGCCATCGAGCAGGTCATCCACCATTTGCTTCAGCACGGCACTAGGCCCACCGACATTCTCTTCGTGCGCTTCGACCAGGAGCTGCTCCGCGAAAGCCTGGGGGGGCTGCTGCCGGTGATTCGCTGGTTCGAGAAGAGCCGCCGCCGCCGGCCTTTTGAGAAGGGCCCGACCGCGTACATTTTTCTGGACGAGGTTCACAAACTCGAGCGCTGGGACGAGGATGTCAAACATGCCGGCGACACCTTTCCCGTGCGGCTCGCAATTACCGGTTCGTCGAGCGTGCTGGTGTCGCGGGGCGGACGGGAAAGTCTTGCCGGCCGCACCATCACCAGCGATTTCCCCACCTTTCAATTTCGGGAAGTCGTCGAGGCCTGGGCGGACATTGCCAGGCGCTTGCCGCCGGTGCGCAGGTTTGAAGAATTGTTGGAGGTCAGTAATCCGAGTGCGGTTTTTGACCCGTTGCACCTGATGCATGCACAGCAGAAGCGTTCGCTAAAGCGGCATCTGGACAAATACTACAACCGCGGCGGCTATCCCCGGCTTTACAACGGCGAGGTTGCCGAGGACCTGTGGGCCGATTACCTCACCGAAACTATCTTCAATCGCGTCCTGGGCGTGGATGTGCCGGACCTTTTTCCGGTGCGAAATCCCCAGCTGCTGCGCTGGGTTTACGTGGAAGTCGCCCGCGCCACCGGACAAGAAATCGTTCAGAATCGCCTGGCCGAGGATGCCAACGCCGCTGGCTTTAGCACCAGCCAACCGCTCATTGGCACCTATTTGCATTACCTGGCCGATGCGCTGCTTGTCCGCGAGTTTCACCGTTATCCCTTGGCGAAACGCCTAAGTTCGCGCACGCCGACCAAAATCACTCTGACCGATCTAGGCGCCAGGAACGCCGTCTTCCGGGCGCGCCTTCGTTGTGGGAATCCTCTCCCGAACATGTCGGACCGCTGGTCGAGACGTTAGCCCAATCCGTGATCCGCGGCAACAATCTCCAGGTGCATTTTTTCCGCGATTACGAAAAACCCGGCAATCGGCAAAGCAAGATCGTCGAGGTCGATTTTGTCGTGGAGCACCTGCGGGGCGACGTGTTGCCGATTGAGATCAAGTTCAGGCGGCACATCAAAGCCGACGATTTCACTGGCCTCAAGGCGTTCATGGCCCGCTACCCGGCGCCGTTCGGGATCATGGTTACCCGCGATACCTACGGATGGCACGCGGACGCCAAGACCCTTTGCGTGCCTTTGCTGGAGTTTTTGCTGGCTTTTTGAGCGGACTGGCCACAAATGCGCCAGCCATAACGCCGCTCATTACAACTTATAAATACAGTTATAACTTGTAATCCGTCGTCCAGTTATAACTTGCAAATTGTCGTCCAGCGATCGGGCGATCGGATTGTCCTGGGTTTTTGCTGGCCTTTTGACCCGATTTGCCAAATCGCCCCCCGCGCGTATAATCATCGACTAGAAGCCTAATCTCGCGCCTCCCGGCGTGAGAGCGGGGGAACCACTGAGGCGGCGTACACTGCCTCCGGGGCGCAGGTCCACTTGCGTGGACCAGGGTACTTTCAAGCCCTAGCCCGTCAGCTAACCTCGTAGGCAGGTCTGGGAGAGTCCACCCAGGCCGAATTTGAAAGGGCACTCACGTCTCATCCAATCAGACGAAGAGCCCCTCGCCCATCTATCGCACAGGTGCGCCATGTTTGCGCTCTCTTCTCTCTTCGCCGTCGGCATCGCCGAATGGACCGAAACGTTGTCTCTGATCGCCGTAGGGCTTGGCGTAGTCGGCGTGCTAGCCCTCCTGGCCGCGTGGTCGACGCTGCGCCACATTCCCAACCAACAAGTGGGCGTCGTCGAAAAGCTCTGGTCGCGCGCCGGCTCGGTGCCCGAGGGGAACATCATCGCTCTGGACGGCGAAGCCGGCTACCAGGCCGACCTGCTGCGCGGCGGCATCCACTTCGGGCTGTGGCGCTGGCAGTACCGCGTTCACAAGGTTCCGCTGGTGACCATTCCGCAAGGCAAGATCGGCTATGTCTATGCCCGTGACGGCCAGCCGCTGCCGCCCAGCCAGACCTTGGGACGCGTTGCCCCATGCAATAATTTCCAGGACGCCCATGCCTTCCTTGGCGGCACCAATGGGGGCGAGGGCGAGGGCGAGGCTGAGGGAGAGGGCCAGGGCCAGGGCGAGGCCTTGGACGGCTGCGCGGACAGCGCGGCCGGCAACGGGCCATCCTGCGCGAAGGCGTTTACGCCATCAACCCGGCCCTGTTCATGGTCATCACCGAGGACACCGTCTATTACCTGCCGCACCTGCTCGGCGCCCGCGAAAGCGAGGTCGTTGTCAGCTGGCAGCAGCAGCTTCGCGAAATGGACGGCTTCCGGCCACTGGTCGTCGGCGGGCCAATCATGGCCGCCGACCCGCTGCACCCCGACAACAAGATCAACGTCGACAGCATCGCCATCGTCACCGTCCACGACGGCCCGTCGCTGCCGCCCGGCGAGATCATCGCCCCGGCCGTCGGCACCACGCCCGGCGACCAGCATTATCACAACAACTACCAGGACCCCGAGGCGTTCCTGCAAGCGGGCGGCCGCCGCGGCCGGCAATACCTGCCGCTGACCGACGGCACCTATTTCATCAACCGCTGGTTCGCCACCATCGAGATGATCCCCAAGACCGTGGTGCCGATCGGCTACGTCGGCGTGGTGGTCAGCTATCACGGCCGGCCTGGCAACGACGTTTCCGGCGACGCCTTCCGCCACGGCGAGCGCGTTGCCGAGGGCGAGCGCGGCGTCTGGGAAAAGCCGCTCGGCCCCGGCAAGTATCCGTTCAACACCTACGCCGGCAACGTCATCCTGGTGCCGACCACCAACTTCGTGCTGCACTGGATCACCGGCAAGTCGGAAGCGCATCGCTACGACGAAAGCCTGCGCTCCATCGACCTGGTGACCAAGGACGCCTACGAGCCGATGTTGCCCTTGTCGGTGGTGGTGCACATCGACTATCAGAAGGCGCCGAGCGTCATTCAGCGCTTCGGCGACGTGAAGAAGCTCATCACGCAGACGCTCGATCCGATGCTCAGCGCCTACTTCCGCGACATCGCCCACAAGAAAACCATGCTGGAGCTGCTGCACCAGCGCGACGTCATCCAGCAGGAGGCGCGCGAGGAGCTGCGCCGCAAATTCCGCGAGTTCGACATCGAATGCGTCGACGTGCTGATCGGCAAGCCCGACACCGCCGAGGCGGGCGGCAAGATCGAGACGCTGCTGGAACAGCTGCGACTGCGGCAGCTGTCGATCGAGCAGCTTGAGACCTACGAACGCCAGCGGGCGGCCGTCGGAAAAGCTGCGGACGCTCAACGACGCCCAGGCCCAGGCGGCGATGCAGACGCAATTGACCAACTCCAAGGTCCAGGTGCAGATCGCCGAGAGCCAGGGCGAAGCCGAGCTGGCCGCGCCCGCAAGCAAGCGGACCAGACGGTGGTGGTCGCCGAAGCCGAGCTGGCCAAGTCGCGCCGCCAGGCCGAGCAAATGGTCGTGGTTGCCGACGCCGAGCTGGAAAAGGCCCGTCGCCAGGCCGAGCAAACCGTGGTCACGGCCCAGGCAAGAGCCAGCAGCGCGTGCTGGCCGGCCGCGGCGAGGCTCAGCGCATTCTGCAAATTGGTTTGTCGGAAGCCTCGGTCCTGTTGCGCAAGATCGCCTCGTTTGGCGATCCGCGGCTTTATGCGCTGTCGGGCGTAGCCGAGCACCTGGCCCACAGCAGCCAACCGCTGGTTCCCGAACGTGTCTTCATGGCCGGCGCGGGCACGGACGGCGCCAATGGCGCGGGCGGCGCCGGTGGCATGCTGGGTCTGCTGATCAGCCTGCTGGTTGCGGAAAAGGCGGGCTTTCAACCCGGCAACGGCAACGGCAATGGCGAGGGCGAGGCCACTGACCTGGCCGGACTCAAGGACATCGGCGACCGGTTGACGCGTGAAGCGCTGGATGCGCTGCAGCAGACTCCGGCCGTCGCGGCGGCGGGTAAGGGGTAATATGGACACCACCCACGATGTGATGCAGGTTTGCCGCAATGGCCACGTGATCACCGACCGCTTGCTCAGCGACCCCCACAGCGGCCGCCACCATTGCGACCGCTGCGGGGCCTCGACGATTTACCGTTGCCCGACCTGCAACGGCGAGCTGCTCGGCTCTGGCAGCGCTGTGGACATGGTCCCCATTGGTGTTTGGCCGGCGCCGCGGCACTGTTTGGGCTGCGGCGCCGCCTTCCCCTGGGTCCGCAAGCCAGGGCCCGCTCCGCAGCCGCTAGCCATTCTCGAAGGATCTGCTGCGCCGCTTGCCGCGTGTGATTCACGAACTCCGCTGGCGGCAAGGGACGTTGCCGCCGTTCCGCGTCGAATGCGAGCGCGATTTGGAAGACCTGCTGCGCTCGCTGCTGCTGCTGCATTTCGACGACATCCGGTTGGAGAGCCGGTTACCGACCTACAGTCCCGGCAACCGCAGCGATGTGCTGCTCGCCAAGGAAAGGATCGCGATCACCGTCAAAATCGCCGGGCGCGGAGTTGACGAAATGGGGCTCGCGCAGCAGTGGAAGGAAGATGTCGCCTATTACAGCCGTTGGGACGGATGGCCGACGGTTGTCGGGTTTATCTACGATCCTGAAGGAGTGATCCGCAATCCCGGGGCCGTGGAGGCGATGATGTCTGAATGTGGAGAAGGCCAAGCCTTTGGTATTCTTTCATCGTGGAAGAAATTTCAATGATCAAAGGCATGCACACCATGTTCTTCTCCTCCGAATCTGCCGCGTTACGCGCAATCCTGCGCGACAAATTGGGGTTCGCCGACATCGACGTGGGCGAAGGCTAGGATCTCTTCGGCCAATTTCGACCGTGGCGGCGCTGGCACCCTCCCTCATCCTTCTTCGCCTTGTCCCTAATTTTCCCGGTGTTGGTTGGCAGCGATCATTTCGCAAGCCGTCTGGGCTGAATGAACAAGGAGGCCCGCATGTTTTTGCAGCACCTTGACCACTGCTTTGCTGTAGTCTGATTCTTCCGCGACCAGGCATTCTGGATTCCGTTGCCATCGCGAGTCGAACGAACTTGCGGTCGGTCTGGTGGAAATGGGCTTTATCCAACTCGACCTTGACCTTTTTGGGCAGCGCTGCAAGATCGTGCATGCGGATTCGATCATGCACCGCGAGATTTGCCAGCCATTTGCGTCCTTCTGACTCCGCTCCCATATCCTTTCCTGGAGGCAGCGGTGGCAAGCGCCATGGCTTCCTGGTAGGCATCATCGAAGAAGTCCTTGGGCCAATCGCTGAAATGGCCGCGCGTATTGAGGTCGAGCCGACGCACTTTGCTTTCCCCGGCCTGCTTTTCGACGAAGAGGATGGCGACTTGATCCGGCTTTACCTTTCCCTCAGCAATGCGGCGACGTAAGCGCAAAACCAGGTGTTCACTATGGGTTTCGACAAGCACTTGTCGATTTCCTCTTTGGGCAACTTCGATAAACAAATCACCCAATTCGGCTTGAAGACGAGGATGAAGATGGATTTCTGGCTGTTCGACCAACAGGCAGTCTTCGTTCCAGTCAACCGGTCCAAACAGGGTGTATGCAATGATGGGCAATATCTGGGAAACGCCTTCGCCCATCCCGGCAATGTTAATGCGCGTTGGCCCGTGCCATTCGTCGCCAAGGAGCATTCGCCCGCTTGTGCTTTTGTCCATTTCAATATGTACGCTTTTCAAAACCTCTCTTGTGGCTAGCCAGTCATTCACAAGTTCGAGCCGAGTCTTTTTTGTCTGGGGATCTTTCTCCTTGCTTCCCAGGTCTGCAACCAGGTTTTCCCCCCCTAATCCGAACTCGGAACTGGTCCTGGCGCCGATGCTTGCGTACCAAGGCACTCGCACGCGCAGTGGGCCAATGTGGCTAATTTGTTTCTTGAAAATGCTGGCCCATATAGCGGCGCGAAAGTCGGCAATGCGACCCGCGTTCATGAATTGTTGCCACTGATCCACCATCGGCATTGAAAAGCAAGGAAAAACGCCTATGAATTCTGCCTCGGCGCCCTCTGGCGCTTCCAATGGAGCGGTAAACAACCATTCGCCTTGTCTTCTTTCGACCGAGATGACAGGCACGCCATCAAGCAACAGAGTCGAGCGCTGGACTCCAATTTCATTGCCGGCGTCGTTCCAACCGAATGCAATCTCCGCCCGGTCGGGAACTGTGAACTTCTCCCCGTTCTTGATTAGACCGCCTGTCAGGGTTCGCGCCTGCGCTACAATGGCAGTCATGCCAATGGAAATCTCAAAAGTTGATGTTTTTGTAGGGTTCTTGCCATACAAGACGTCGTGGAATCCGTTCAAATCGACGAGCCCCTTCGTTACAAGACGGGGTGCTCCTCCCTGTTCAGCATCCTGTGCCGTCTGCACGAGAGCCAACAGGGCGTGGAACAGCGTTGATTTACCTGAATTGTTGGCGCCGATGATGACGGTCAACGGCGCCAACGGGATCTCGCCGCTGTCCTTGTACGCCTTGAAATTCTTCAATCGCATCGACTTAAACATCGCGCACCATGCTCTTGGTTTCGGCGGCACGTAAAATGCTATCACATTGCGCGGCCCAGCGCTGCGGCCGGCTGTCACACCTTACAAGAGTGTGACACCCAGACGGGGGTTCGTTGGAACGAGGTATCACCGCAGTATAATCCGCAGGTTCGCCATGCGATGTCCCCGTGCGGACCCGCGATAGACCTCGAACGCTCCGACGACGCCAACGAAGCCGTTTTCGATGTCGGCTTCACTTCCGGCCGGCAGCAGCATGGCCGACGTCAGCTCGCGGCGCGGCAGGCAGTTTTGCAGGACGCTCGACACCATGTCGGCGTGCCGTCGCATGGCCTCGCCGCGGTTCTGCCGGCGGCGTGACACGGAATCAATGTCTTGATTCCAAAACAACGCGAATTCGCCGAATTTCTCCAGGCCACGCCGCACCAGGCCGTGGATCAACGGGAAATCCGTTTCGGCGCTGCGGCTGCCAATATCGCCGTATTCGTCGAGATTGAGGATGCCAACGTTGGCCATCTCGGGCGTATGGAGGTGTTCGTAGAGGTTGCCGGCAATCCATTTCAAATCGGGCCGGCTCCGGCGAAAGCTGTCGATGCGCGCCGTTTCAAGATCGACACCGACGAAGCCGCCGGAGGCCAGCACGCCTTCGCGCTCGAGGATGTCGAGCGTCAGCAGGCCGGTGGCGCCCATCAATTCGCACCAATCGCAGCGCAGACGCGAGCGGGTATCGTCTTCCCAGAGCAGATGGGCGGCTTCACGAAGCACGCGGAGGTTGCCGTCTCGGCATTGCGCTTTGGCGGGGTTGTCGAAGGCGTCGTGTTGGCGGTCGGAGAGGTCAGGCATGCCAGCTTCGATTTCCGCAACCTGTTCGTCTTCGGTTTGATTGTCGTGATATTCGGCAAGTTTGCGGACACGCTCCTCATTCCATCCGAGGGGGTATTTCTGGTTTTTCTTCTCGACCATTTGCAGTTTCCCCCGTTGGTGCCAAGGGAGTTCAAGATACTTGATCGGCGGGCAAGATGATAAAGTGCCCAAGTCCTCGCGGCCGGATCGCTCGAAAGTGCCGCAAATCACGGCCATAGTCCGTCCTTGACCGCTTGGCGAAGCAGGTCACGAGCCCTTTCGGACGTGTCAACTGTGCCGCTGTGGAACTTGCCCATGCCCTTGGGCAAAGGGCGTATCGGCGGCAAGGAGTCCACGGTCACAACCAATTCCACCTTGCCGGTCGGCACTTCGGGCGGCAAGGTCAGCACAACGCGGCGGTCGGCACTGATGTCGGCTGTCAGGCGCATGGTAATCATTTGCAGATCCTCTTTTGAGTTATTCTAGGCAGTGCGAACGGGCACCACTAAAGCCTTCGGCCGGTGAATCCTTCTGCGTCCTCGGAACTTAGATTCGTACTCCAGTCTTCCGCGTTGCCATCAGCCCAGGCCGCCAGGCTCGTGCGTGGCTGCTTTTCCTTAACTTGTGGCGATTCCACCGTAATCACCAAATCCGCCTTGCCGATCGGCACTTCGGGCGGTAAGGTCAGCACGACGCGGCGGTCGGCTTTGATGTCGGCGGTAATTCGGAGGGAAATCATTGCGTTTTTCTCATTACTCGCATCAAGGGCATTAGGTTCTGGGTTCCCTCGCCTCACCCCCCCCCTAAGCGTACAACAATCGGCCGCGCGGCGACGGGATCGGCCGACCCAATTCCTGAGCCGTCTGGAGCCACTCCTGGATCACCACCTCGACGTTGGCCACTGCATCCTGATAAGTGCTCCCATCAGCTGCGCAGCCCGGAAGTTCCGGCACTTCCGCGATGAAGGCCTGGTCTTCCTGACTCCATAAGAGGATGATCTCGTACTTAATGTTAGCCGCCATTGTTTTCCTCCTGCGCTTACCGGCAGGAGCACCCGGTCCAAAGTTTTGGCGACTTTACTCAAAGCACTGTTACCCTTCCTTGCTCATTGTAATGACCCGATTGCGGCGGCGGTATGCCGCATCGCAACTTTGACCCCATTGTCGACCCCGTGACGCGGGAGATGTACGCCCTCGTTGTGGAAAACCTACACTGCCGATGTTCCTTGCGTCTTTGCGTCTTTGCGCGAGGCAGTTCTTACAGTATGAGCTCGCGCAAAGACGCAAAGACGCCAAGGCCGGATGTGGGGTTTTCTACAGATTACAGGGCAAATCGCTTCATCAATGGCGGATGCTTGTGCTCGTACAGCGTCAGGCGGTCGGTGTCGAAGAGGAATTGGAGCATTCCTCGTCCTCCCGCAGCGTTCGTTCGAAGATCTTCCCGTTTGATCCGGGCCAGTTCCTCCCTGAACTTTTTTTCCGCCGGATCATTCGGATCGAGGTGCCCACGAAAATTCAGCAGCAAATTCGGCACGTCGCCGGTCAGCAATTGGACTTCAACGCACGCCCCTTCCGGCAACGGCGAGCTGGGAACTACCACGCCGTTGGTCACGACGCCCGTGATGGTGGGGGACATGATTTGCTCCTTCTTGCGCACATTGTAACGAGCCGTCCACGCGGGCAGTATCCGCGAGCTGCGCGGCGAACTTCCTAACGCATGAGTTACGTCCTGGATTCTTTTGTTGCCATCAGCCCTCCGCGCCTCCGGCGTGCGGAGAGCCAAGTGATTCTCGCGCCTTCAGCCAACAGTCGAAATGGGCGCACCGAGACCGCGTGATTTCAATGCCTACGCAATGCGCCAACTCGACGCCAACCGTCGTCTTCTGACCGTTGTATTGCGGAACCAGGCAATCCCTTATGCAATGCGTACAGGTCGAACATGGTGGTGAAGCGGGCGTCGGCTCGCGCATCTTGGCGAAGCAGATTGCCGAGATCCTTCCGCATTGGCTGATAGCGCCGTCCGCCGCCACGGGCGATTTGCCCGTGCTTCCGCCCGCTTGCAGTCAAAACGGCACCCATCACCTGCACCCCGAAACCAGCCAGGTGGGGCCGGAGCACCCGCGCGGCATACGCGCTGTTCCGTTTGGCCCTCGACGTAGAAGTAGAGCCGGATCATCAATACGGCCCTCCTCCGATCACGTTTCGCTCCCACAGCTCGCTGAGGGTGTATTCTTCCAACCACTCCTTCAGGGCTTCAATGTCCAATCTGTCAAACGTCGAACAGCCATCCCGGAGGTTGACCGCGATGATGTCCTCCGCCTCGAAATGGTCGATCAGCGCAGCCGATTGCGTAGCAACCAACAATTGACTATGCCTGGCTGTCGATTTAAGAAGGTCAGCCAACACGGCCAGGGCCGCCGGGTGAAGGCCTAATTCCGGTTCGTCCACAACGATTAATTCCGGAAGATCCTCTTCTGGTTGGAGCAGAAGTGTGAACAAGGCGATGGCCCGAAGCGTCCCGTCTGATAACTGGTGCGGCCCGAAATCATAATCAGGGGTGCCATTGCCCGTGCCGATTTGGCCATTCGGCTCCTTCGCACGCCAGTGAAGGGCAATGTTCCGTGGGTTCAGCCGTAGCGGCTCCAGCACAAAGTCCTCGAAACTCGGAGTTACGGCCTTAACGGCAGCGACGATCCGGCGATACGCCGTGGGGTAGCGTTCGCGGTACAAATACAGCATCGCCGGCAGGTTCGCGGCGTCTTGATACAGATACCGATTGCTATCCACGGGGCAGTCCCGCCGCATCGGACCGAGGAGCGACGTGTCGTGGAAGTGGTAAACACGGCCTGTATAATGGTTAATGATTTGCCCATTCCGCTCGAGATCTGTCTTAGGATTGACCTCATCCCATATCGCGTGCAGGGAGCTTTCGCGGCTCTCACCCTTCGCTAGAAGAGCCGTGGATTCGACACCCGTCGGGTCTCCCTGGTGAAAATGATTCTGTTTCTCCTCGGCGAAAATCAAGGTGTTGCCGGCCGCCGCGACCAGCCGGAGGAAGTAGTCGCGCCGGACAAATTCATCGCTTTGATCCTTTTCGGCAGCAAATCGAAATTCAGCTTCGATGGCGTGAGTGTGTTTCGAGCCGAAATGCAGGAGCGACTCGGCCCCGCCAACAATACCGACGTGTACCTGAAGACGGCCCTGCCTCAATTCGTTCATCAGCTTGAAAAAGCTGACGAGGTTCGACTTCCCGGCCCCGTTCGCCCCGATGATGACGTTAAGCGGACGAAATACGATCTCAGCATCGCGAATGGACTTCCACCCGGCGAGTCGCAGACTGGTCAATTGTGCCACTTCACGTCCTCTTTCTTCGGTGCCCTGGGTGCGTCGTGAACCGAAGCAAATCGACCTTGCCTTCACGCCGGCAGGGCAAATCCGACAAATGCAACTCGCCATCGGCCACGAGCGTAATTGTAATGAGCCGTTCGAGGCGACGGTAGACAGCTTTGCAACTCTGACCCCATTGCCGGAATGCCTGGCGCTCGTTATCATGCGACAAGTCATGGTAAGTGTGCTGCGAGTTGGGTCACCGCATCCGAGAAATCAACACGGGACGCGGGAAGCAATCTCGCTGGAAAAAGAACGAGACAGTCGTGGCCCGGATTCTGGGCGGAGGGGTAGGCTATTCCCTCAAACTGCCCATCGTTGAAAACGGTGTTCCCGAGAATCTGGGTTGGCGCATTTGGTATCAAACGCCACGGCCCAACAAGCTCGCCCACCGTCGTACCGAGGGATTGCCGGACTGCTGGGTCGCGAAGATCCAGCAAACGGGAAACTCGGACGTGCGTGCCGATCAGCACTACTGGGTCCGGCCGCAAGCCCCCTGCCCGCATTAGCGCCGGGCCTGCGGCTGCGCTGGCCGTTTGGTAAAAAACTTGGTTGCCTTCGCGGTGTGCGGTACCGGCGTCGAACGCGGTATACAGGGCTACAGGACCTTGAGGCAGGATGAAGCGACTCCCTGTGGCTCCGCCAGCCGCTGCCAAAAGGGGTTGGGCAGCTTGGAAATTCGCGAAGTGTTGAAGATGGATGGAGCGAAACGTCACACCAGTTAGCGGAATAGCCTGTGGCCGACCCGCAACGATACCCAGGGCAAGGGCCGGTAGGTTAAACATAAGTTGGACTCAGGCCCCATTGCGATTCGAGCATTGTCAGCAACAGCTTGGCCCGCCCATTGCGGATTTCGTCCAGCGGGGTCGTTGCAAATCCCGGGGAAGGCGTCACGAGCCAAAGCCGAGCCGCGGCAGCTGAACCAAGGTGCAGGGCCAACAGTTCTCGTATCCGGTTCCACGCTTCGCGATCTGCCGCTTCCAGGCGACCGATCAATTTGCCGATCTGGCCGTGGTCCGGTACACCAGCCAATTGTTCCAGATCCGCGTCATTGCGAGCAACAAGCGTCTCGCGGGACGGCAGTTTCGGTGTTGGTGCCCGCTTCTTTGGCTTGCCGCGGGTGGCCAAGACAATGGCGGATTTCGTTGATTGAGAAGACCGTGGCTTCTTGCCGGCGTGACCCTTTACCATGTGCAATCTCGCGTGCTTTCGTTGTTTCTGCTTCACCGTCGCCTCACATGCGTCGTGCCACCGTGATTCTATGCCCGATATCGACCACTTGTCCACGGGAGATATACAAATCCGGATGCAAACAGGATGAGCCGTTCGCGGCAAAGGTACGCCGCTTTGCAACTTTGCCGCCATTGCTGGAATGCCTGGCGCTCGTTATCATGCGAGAAAGGAGACCGCGATGATTGAACTGACTGCAAACCAGCGGCAGGAGTTGACCGCTCCCGAACCGGTGGCCATCGACCCGGTGACGCGGGAAACATACGTGCCCTTCCTTCGCTTGACGTGAAGCCAGTATGATAAGAGTGTGAAAAAAGGTCCTTCCCATGTGGGGCGTAATATGAAGACAGTCGTTGACGAAGCCGGACGTATTCAGTTGCCGGAAGTTGTCCGAACCCAACTCGGCGTCAAACCCGGCGATGAAGTTATTTTGGAAGACCGAGCCGGCGAGTGGGTGCTCAAGCCGGCTAATACCCAGACGGGTCTGTGCTGGGAAGGAACGGTCTTAGTTCACAAGGGAATGAGCATGACAAGCGGGACGATTGAAGACGTGATTGACCAAGGACGAAACGACCGTTTCCGCCTGGTGACCGATGGATTCATGCCATGAAGGTCTTGATGGACACGTCCGTCTTGGTTTCGGCGATGCTGCCCGACCACATGCACCATTCACTTTCACAGCCTTGGCTTGCGCAGGCGAAAGCAGGCGCGTTGGAAGCCGTTATTTCAGCGCACAGTTTGGCCGAGCTTTACGCAGTCTTAACGAGGCTTCCCAGAACGCCACGCATCAGCCCTGCCGAGGCATTGCAAATGATCGCGGAGAATTTTGCGTCACGCACAGTCGTGGCGCTGTCCGCTGACGATTATCTGAAGCTTATTGAGGAGCTTGCGCGGAGTGGTGTGGCTGGCGGCGCGGTATTTGACGCGGTGATCGCGAAGGCCGCGGAGACTGGCGAATGTGGACTTTCTCCTGACTCTTAACGTTAGCCACTTTCAACACTGTGGCCGAACGGAGCGAATCGGGTGGTTTCGCCACTGACCACGCCATCACCGTAGTCTAATGCATGGCGCTACCAGACATTCGGCACGCGGTGATTGCCTGATGTTACCAGAAATCAAGAAACCGTGGCAGAAAACAGGCAGAGGGAGCAGAAAACGCGACGAGCGGGCGTTATGAAGATGAATCCATTGCCACATGGAGGAAAGCCGACTATACTCGTAGTCAGGACTTTCCGGTGTGGGCGGTCCAATAGGTCAAGCAAAATGGAGGTTTCAATAAACCCTATCTTTCACCCACTCGCCGGTCAAAACAATGAGCACGTCTTAGGCGAGCAGCCTATACCAATCCACGTAGGTGACTTGGTCAATGATGGATGTGCCGCAGTTGCCATTCGACGAAACAGCCAATCCCCAAACCGAGGGAGTATTGCAGAGCCGATTTTGCCGCCCGATGTTCCATTTGACTGGATGATTTCTTGAATTTGTGATGGCCGGGGAAGCAGGGGGTCGGCCGGTTAGTGCTGGACGCGGCCCTCTTCGGGCGTTTCTTCACGACGTTTCCAAACTTGCAACCCCACCAGTGGCCAAGCTGTATTCCTTACCCCGGCGGCTTGTCAATGACAGGCGACACCTGCCTGTCTCGACCGCCGCGTATGGGGACACCAAAGTGCCTCTCCAGTAGCCGCGGCAATGTAGACCCCCCGGGTAATCCGCGACGCCCCTGATAAAGAGCCACCTGCATGGCTTTCCAAGTCTCTTCGGGCGCGTCCACTATTTGCCCTGAAGTCTCAGTGGGCCAGCTTCCTGTCCTCTCTTTGTGGGCGTTTGCTCGTTCGCAAATCCAGTCCTCTGTCAACCTTGGGAGGTTTTTTTCGTTCCTCACACCAAAGTGTTCTTCGAGGAATTTTGGGAGTGACGAGCCGCCGGGAAAGCCGCGGCAACCTTGCACTAAAGCCATGTCAACTCCTTTCCAAGTTTCCCCTGGTGCGTCTTGGATAGGACCGGAATCCCTTTTTGGCCATTGTTGGGCGCATTTGTAATATGCATTCGCCCAAGCGACAATCTGTTCCGTGGTCAGCAGAGGAAGGTTTTTCCTGTTCCGCGCTCCCCTCTTGCGCCAAGCAATCGTGCGAGTGACGATCCGGCCTTCAGCCCGCGCGAGCCAAATATCAGTGCGGTATCGACATTTCGCCATGTTTCGGACGGTGCGTCGACAATTTGGCCGGCGTTGGCTTGCGGCCATGTTCCAGTACGCCTACGATGGGCATCGGCCCAATCCAGGATTTGCTCTTCTGTTAACGAGGGCAAATCTAAATGGTTGCGCCGCCCCCGTTCTGCAGCGAGTAGTTTGGCCAAGGACGATCCTCCCGGCAATCCACGACGGCCGCGAGCCAGCGCCAATTCGATGGCGGTCCATGTTTCGCCGGAGGCCTCGGCGATTGCACCAGACTTTTGTGTCGGCCACTCACCGGTCCGCTGGTGATAAGCATCAGCCCATGCGAGTATTTGAACTTCCGTCAAAAGTGGCGGCGCCGACGGGTTACGGACTCCGCGGTGTTCAGCCAACAACCGCGGAAGGGAAGAATCCCCCGGCAGGCCGCGTAAGCCAATTCGCAGCACAGCATCAAGATTCAACCATGTTTCACAGTTTTCATCCATCACTGGCCCTGAATCGATGTTTGGCCACTCAGCGAAACGTCGATGGTATTTATCAGCCCAAGCGAGTATTTGCTCCTCGGTCAACGGTCTCCATGTCGCCTCCCGCAACCGCTCCGCAAACTCCCTCATCTGGCCGCCTGTGACACCATGCACCTGCCGTCGCACGCTCTCCAAGATCGTCGATTGTTCAAGAGTCTCATCCCGAAACTTGCTTAACACAATGGCGAATGCCTCTGCCATCGCATTTTTGACCATCGGGTCAATACGAAGCCCTTTGGCAATCTCCTTGTGAATTACTTCGCGGGCCTCGGCTCCTGCTGAGCCGGGCAGCGCGGCGAGAATCTCAGCAGCCACGCGCTGCACTGCCGCTTCCGGCAAGTCGGGCCGAGTCTTCGCTGCCAGTTCCACAATATCGCCCAACGTCGGCTCGCCACCGTCGAGGATGATTTGCTCCCTGGCACTCGCCATAACCAACTCGACTTCGGCCCGAACCTCCGGGTCAAGCGGTTCATCCGCTTCGTTCTCAGCATCGGCCGCCGCCGGATTTTTGTCAGGGGAACCAAGGCCCGCTTCAATCCCGCGCCGAACCTCGCGCAGCACGATCCATTCCTGCCCCACTTCATGATCAGCCAGGAAACAGCACGTCAGCAGGGCATGCCGACTGTGGTCGAGGGACAGATCAGCCAGGGCCGAGCCACCGCCGCACTGGACGAAGAAGGCGAGCTTGGCCCGGTCGCGCTGTTCGGCGGGATAGTCGGCCCCCTTGACCCGCATCGCTCGGCCCAGAAATTGCACAACCGTATTTAACGATCCCGGCATGCCCACGCAATAGACCGCATTGCAAAGCGGCCAATCGGTGCCCTCCAAAACCCGCTGAATGCCGATCATCACGTCGAAAGTGGAAGTCGCGAAATGTCTGCGGCTGTTCTCGCCTTGAGTCCAGCCAGGAACCGCTGTTTGTCCAGGGCTCCCGTGCCGGTGGCGTCGAGAATACGGGCGTTTTCGCAAGTCAGGGCGTCCTTCAAAGCGCGGACCAACTCCCCGCTCTTGCCTCCCTGCATCGGCGGCACGCGGACGATCGCCTTGGGTTTGCCGTCCTCCCGCCATGCCGGCAAATCGCGGCGACCAGCCCTTCGAAATAGGAAGCCGGCGGCGCCTCCTCGCCGGTGAACTGGGCAGCCGTGACGTTGTCGCCCTCGCCCGGTTGGCCGAGGGCCACGATTTCGCTTTCGAGATGCCGCGGCGCAAACCCCTCCGCCATGTGCTCGGCCAATGAACGGCGGAAGCTGCGCATGCCGTCGAGCTTGACCGGCCGGCCGTCGCCGCGATAGGGCGTCGCCGTGAAGAAGAACAGTTGACCGCCGCGCTGCCGCCACAGCGTCACGATTTGCGACAGGCCGTCGGCCGAGGCGTGGTGGGCTTCGTCGATGAACAGCGCCTTGCCGTCAAGGTCCGCCGGCAGGTCGTCCGCGGTGATGCGGTTGAGCGCGGCGTGCGTGCAGGCAAACGCATGATCCAGCGGGCCGGCCTGGCGAAGATAGCCGATGACGCGCTTCACCGAGCCGACTTTGCTGTCGCGCGCTCCCAGGATCGTGTGTTTCGGCGCCTGAATCGACGGCACCGCGACGCCGGGGCGCTCGGGGAAGACGACGACGCTGTAATCGCGTTTGACGAAGCCTTGCTCGATTTGCTCCTGCGGCGCGGAAATCACCGCATGGGTAAACCGCTTGCCCAGGTGCATGGCCACGAGCGTGACGATCTGCACGGTCTTGCCGGAGCCGGTCGGCTGCTCGACGAGCACGTCTTCGGATACGCGGCAGACGTTGAATACGAGTTTTTCTTGATAATCCCGCAAAGTCTTTGAGGCGTCCATAAGGAAAGTTCGTTCATGGTATGTCCATTGAATTTTGTTAGGCTCCCCCGCTTTTGACGATCCGGTCGTATTCGGCATGCGTGCCGATCCATACCCAAATCATATCGGAGCCATCTTCGACAGCCACGGCTCGATAGTGCAGGCCGACTCTTGCCGACCACAAGGCGCCGACTTTTTTGAAGTGGAGGGAAGGATGGTGCGGGTCGTTGCGAAGCGTTTCATAATGACGGTCAGCCAGACGCTGGATCTCTTCTGGCAGCCGGTGGTAGCAGGACCAGAAGCGTGGTGAAGCCCGGTGGTTCATCGGTCCGTACAACGCCCCTCGCGCGAATCTCGCCGCGCTTCCTCGACTAACCAGTCCAGACGCCCCGCCGATACATCTGCCTCAAATTGGCGGTCCCATTCCGCAGCGTCGAATTCTGCGAACCAGGAGCGAAATGCTGCCAACTCCTCGGCAGAAAGTTGTCGGACTGTGTTTTCCAGTTGTTGAACGGTGCTCATGCTAACAATTTACCACTGATGGCGATCCGATACAACCTTTTCGTGTGTTTCGGCACCTGAATGGACGGCACGGCCACGCCAGGGCGCTCGGGGAAGGCGACGACGCTGTAATCGCGTTTGACGAAACCTTGCTCGATTTGCTCCTGCGGCGCGGAAATCACCGGATGGGTAAACCGCTTGCCCAAATGCATGGCCACAAGCGTGACGATCTGCACGGTCTTGCCGGAGCCGGTCGGCTGCTCGACGAGCACGTCTTCGGCACGCGGCAGACGTTGAATACGAGCCTTTCCTGATAGTCCCGCAAAGTCTTTGAGGCGTCCATGAGGCATTCCAGGCAGAGACGGCTTTTCAACAACTAGACAGGTGTACAAATACAAGGGAAAAGTGCCGATGTCAACCGGACGGTGTTAAGATATGGGTGGCTCTCGGGGAGGAATGGCAATGAAGACGAAAACGAGAAAAAAACAGGGCAAACCTCGCCCGGTCATCCTCGCGGACATCGTGGAACGAGTCGTGCGAGCGGCCGAGCCGGAAAAGATCGTCCTGTTTGGGTCCGCGGCGCGCGTCACGATGGGGCCCGATAGCGATTATGATTTGTTGGTCCTCAAGGGGGGGGGGGTATGCCCGAAGCCGCTGTGGCCGCGCTCACCGACTAGAACATTCCGTTTACGGTCGACGGAAAGGCGTCAAATGAAAAGCAAGTCGGGCGCTTTGACTTGATTCCCTTGTTGTGAAGGCGGGCGAGGACTCAGAGAAAGCCGCCTTTGACCGGATCGAAATGGACGATATTTGTCTTGGTGGAGCGGAGCTTCTTTGATGCTATAAACTAAAACAGAAATGACGCCGAGCGTCGTGGTGGGCCAAGGACCAGTTCCGTCTTTTTCGTGTTTTCGTCTTTCGTGTTTTCGTGATTCGCGTATTTGATTTCGCTTGCCTTCCCTCCCCCGCGCCGCACCATAATACCATTCCGTCTCGCCCCTCGCCCTTTACTCCAGCTTGCCGAGTTCTTGCCATGCACAAACTGTCCCTCCGCCGTCTGCCATGGATCGCCGCCCCCCTGGCCCTGTTGCTCGCAGTCCACACCGGCGCCGCCCAGGACGCCATCAACCCCGCCGCTTACATCAAGGAAAACTTCACACGCACCGATTACCAGATCCCGATGCGCGACGGCGTGAAACTGTACACCATCGTCTACAGCCCCAAGGACCAGTCCCAGAAATACCCGATCTTGATGTCGCGGACGCCTTACAGCATCGCCCCTTATGAAAAGGGCGTAACCCGCGCCAGCCTGGGGCCCAGTCGCCATTTCCTCACGGAGGGCTACATCTTCGTCAACCAGGACGTGCGCGGCTGCTACATGTCAGAAGGCGTTTTCGTCAACATGCGGCCGCAGCTGAAGCAGCACAAGGACAAAACCGACATTGACGAAAGCACCGACACGTACGACACCATCGACTGGCTGGTGAAAAACATCGCCAACAACAACGGCAAGGTCGGCCAGCACGGCATTTCCTATCCGGGCTTCTACACCTCGGCCGGCATGATCGACGCCCACCCCGCGCTCAAGGCATCCTCGCCTCAGGCACCCATTGCCGATTGGTTCTTCGATGATTTCTTCCACCACGGGGCCTTCTTCCTGCCCCACTGCTTCAATTTCATCGCCACGTTCGGCCAGGAACGACCGGTGCCGACCGCGAAACGGCCGGGGCGCTTTTTCGACTACGGCACGCAGGACGGCTATAAGTTCTTCCTCGACATCGGCTCACTGGCCAACGTCAACCCGAAATACTTCAAGAACAAAATCGCCTTCTGGGATGAAATTGCCGAGCACCCCAACTACGACGCCTTCTGGCAAGCCCGCAATCTCCTCCCCCACCTCAAGCATTGCGCTCCAGCCGTCATGACCGTGGGCGGCTGGTTCGACGCCGAGGATCTTTATGGCGCTCTGAACACCTACCAGGCGGTGGAGAAGAACAACAAGAACTTCAACATCATCGTCATGGGTCCGTGGGCCCACGGCGCCTGGTCGCGCACGCCCGCCGACAAGCTCGGCAACATCAGCTTCGGATCCGCCACCGCCGATTATTATCAGCGCGAAATCGAGCTGCCTTTCTTCAACCATTACCTCAAGGGCAAGGGTGAACACAAGCTGCCCGAAGCAACCATGTTCGAGACCGGCGCCAACAAGTGGCGCAAGTTCGACGCCTGGCCGCCGAAGGAAGTGACCAATTCCAAGCTTTATCTGCATGCCGACAGCAAACTGTCGTTCAAGCAGCCGGCGGTGGTCAAGGACCAGCCGTTTGCGGCCTACACCAGCGATCCCGCCAAACCGGTGCCCTTTACCGAAGCCAAGGCCCTCGGCATGACGCGCGAATACATGACCGACGACCAGAGTTTCGCCTCGAAGCGCAAGGACGTGGTGTTTTTCCAAACCGACGTGCTCACGGAAGACCTGACCATTGCCGGCCCCATGCTGGCGAATCTGCTGGTGTCCACCTCGGGCACCGATTCCGATTGGGTTGTCAAGGTGATAGACGTCTTTCCTGACGACATGCCTGGCAAGGGAGCGAGTGGCAAATCGCTTGGCGGCTACCAGATGATGGTGCGCAGCGAGGTGATTCGCGGCCGTTTCCGGAACAGCTATGAGAAGCCGGAGCCGTTCAAGCCCAATGAGCCGACCGCTGTTCGGCTGCCGTTGCAGGACGTGCTGCACACCTTCCAAAAGGGGCATCGCGTCATGGTGCAGATTTGCTCGACGTGGTTCCCGCTTGTCGACCGCAATCCGCAGAAATACGTCGACAACATTTTCCGGGCCAGGGACGACGACTTCATCGCAGCGCAGCAACGCATTTATGTCGGTTCCGCGCTTGAGGTCGGCATCCTCAAAGGGATGAAGGACTGAAATCAACGACCCCTGCCGGAGGCACGCCGGCAGGGGTCGCGGTGCCAGCAGGTTTCAAACCCTTCGCTCGGTTCCAGTAAAAAAACGCGCTGGCTGATGTGTTCACCAGCAAATCCTCAAGATCCTGCTTGCCTTTCAGTATGTCCTCCGCGGTCGCCAGGCCCTTGGCCATAAGTTGTCGCTCGGCCGGGCGGATATTGTTGATGAGGTTCTCGACCCAAAGACGAAAGTCCGGCGAGCCGTGCCAGTGGACTTCGGGCTGAATGCTCAAGCTGATGTTGGCGAAGCCGGCCTCGCCGAACAGGCGGAAAAGCTTTTTGCCGATCAGGGCGTCGCCGCCGAGCAATTGCTGCAACACGGCAAATTGCCGCCACAGGGCCTCGAAATGCGGACAGTCGGGATCGAAGGTCGTCACAAAGATGTTGTTTTCCTGGACAAACGCTTTGCCGCCGGGTTTCAGCACGCGACTCATTTCTTTGAGCACAAGCAGCGGATTGGCAACGTGTTCCAGCAGATAGCGGCAAAACACGACGTCGAAAGTGTTGTCCTCAAACGGCAAGGCGTGGGCGTCGGCCTGCTGGAAATGCAGATTGGCCAGATCACGCGGCGCCTTGGCGAGCTGATCGGCGGAACGCTCGACCCCCCATACGATGCCGGCTGGGGCGAGCTCGGCTAGCTTGCGCGTGAGAATGCCGAGACCGCAGCCCACGTCCAGTATCGAGCTGTCCTGCTGAAATTCGAGGAACTGGATAAACGCCTGATTGGTGAGGCCTCCGAGCTTCGCGAGGCGAGTCTGTTCGTCGGCATCGGTGCCGTGGATGTAGCCCGCATCTCGGCCTTGCAGCGGTTGAGACATGGCTTTCATTTTCCGCCAACAGTCACCGGGAATTGGTAAAGCGTCTTGCCCGCGGTTACGTACAGCGTCTTGCCGTCCGGGCCGCCGAAGGCCAGGTTGGTAATCAGGTCTTCGGGAATGGGGATGCGGCCCAGCAGCTTGCCCTGGGGCGAAATGACGTAAACGCCGGCCGGCACATCGAGCGATTCGCCGGGATTGCCACGCGGTTGGTTGATGCCGGCAGCCACCCACAAATTGCCCTGGGAATCGAGCTTCATGCCGTCGCCGCCGCGGCCCTTGGCGAAGTCATAGACCAGGCGGCGGTCTTTCAAGGTCCCATCAGCCTGGATGGCAAAGGCCCAGATTTTGCGATTGCCGCCGACTTTTGGATGGCTGTCGATGACGTACAATGTTTTGGCATCCGGCGTGACGGCAATGCCATTGGGGCGATCGACGTCTTTCTGGGTCAGCACCCGGGTTACCTTGCCGTCGAGGTCAATGCGGTAGACGGCTTCCACGTCCATTTCCAGATCGGCACGCTCGGCGCTATAGCGTGGATCGGTGAACCAGATACGGCCTGTGTTATCGACACAAACATCGTTGGGGCTGTTGTAACGTTTGCCGTCGAATTTGTCGGTGAGGACGGTGACTTCCCCGGTTTTCATGTCGGTGCGGACCATGCGTCTGCGGCCTGGGCCGTGTTCGCTGCCTTCGCAGCTGATGAGCCGGCCCATGGCGTCGAAGCAGTTGCCGTTGGTCCGGCCGCTGTCGGCGCGGAAGACGGTGACGACGCCCTTGGCGTCCATCTTGAGGATGCGATTGCCGGCCATGTCGCTGAAGAAGACGTTGCCGGCCGCGTCGATGGCTGGACCTTCAAGAAAGCAGACAACCGCGGCAGCCACGGGAGCGGTGTCCTTGGCAACAAGGCCCGGCGGCAACGGGGTCTTGGCGTAGTCAGGTTGCGGTGCCGCCGAAAAAGTCATGGCCGCAAGACAGACAAAAAAAAGGCATGCCAGCTTGGTCATGGAGAGGCTCCTAATTCTCATTCTCACCGCTAATCTCGTTACCAAACTCCTGTTTGGTAACGCCAATCCTCGTTGCCAAACCCCTGTTATTCCTCGTTACCAAACTCCTGTTTGGTAACGCCTTACGCCTACCCCGCAAAGCTACGGAGTAATCCGGGATTGCGCAGCCACCCCCGATCCATGTCATCACCAGCAGCACCGACTGCAGCACATAAGGATCGCCGTGGGCCATGTGAAAACAAATCGCGCCGCCCCAAAAACTGCTGGCGAGCAAGACGCCCAGCGACGACGTGCGCGGAATCATCAGCAACAGCGCGGTGACCAGCTCACCTACGGTGATGAGCATCAAATTGTCCATCAGGCCCTGACCAAGTTTTTCCGCCGTTTCGGGTGGAACGGGGGCGGCGAGCTTTCGCATGGCGGAAAGGATCATTACCGCGCCAACGAGAAAGTGAAGCACGTACCCGGCAGTCTTAGCCCATGTACGGAGTGTGGGCATCGGGCTTTCCTTCATTGGGCCGTGACGCGGAGCGCCTGGCGCACCGCTCTTGGCTGCGCGGGCATCCGCATCGCGGCTAAACTTAGATCTTTTTCAAAATCGTCTTCCAGCGCTCCCAGGCGTCGTTGCGTGCCGTGGCATTGTCGCTGCCTTTGTTGGCCGGATCCTCGCCGGATTTCATAAAGCCGTGACCCGCGCCCTTGTAAATGACGGGGTCATACGCCTTTTGGAGCTCATTCATGAGCTTGGTCGACTCCGGTATGGTGGTATTGATGCGGGCATCATTTTCGCCATAAAAACCGTAGACCGGGCACTGAATTTTGGCCAGGTTATCCTTGGTTTGCGGGAAGCTGCCGTAGAAGACAAAGGCCGCTTTGAGATCTTTGCGGCTCGGTGGCGAAGTGGAATGATTTCCCTCCGCCCCAGCAGAAGCCGGACACCGTCAGCTTGCCGTTGCACGCCGGCAGTTTGACGACGTAATCGCCCACGGCATTCAGGTCCGCGTTCACCTGGTCGGCCTTGAGCGAGGAAACGGCCTTGTTCACTTCCTGGCTGCCGAAATCCTTCGAGCCGCCGCCCTTGGCCCCCATGCCTGACAGCAAGTCCGGCACGATGGCGATATGGCCGGCCTCGGCAAGCTGGTCGGCAACGCCGCGCACCCAGTCGGACATGGCGAAAATGTCAAAGATCACGATGACCGCCGTGGCCTTGTCCTTCACCTCGGGAAAGACCACAAAGCACTCGACGTCGCGCTTGCCCTGCTTGACCTTCACCCATTCACCGTGGCGCGGCGACTTTTCCAGCCGCTTGGTGGCGAAATCCTGGGCCGGCACTGCCGCGGCCGCGGTCAGGATCAGCATTACCATCAACACTCCAACCTTCTTCATGGACAACTCCCTCGCTGCAAAAACATGGTTTAACGATGCGTAACTAATGTTCACCGACTTACTGCTTGCGGATCGGCGTCGTCTGCTGTAGCATCGAGCATCAGAGGACTCCACTCGGGTGATTGTAATGAAAATGCTCTGCGTTGCCGCCTTGTTGACGGTCTATTTCTTGCCTGCGGGGCTCGCGAAGCCGCAAGCGGCTGAGGAAGCGGCCGAAAAAGCCCTCAAAGACCGCGGACTCTGGCAAGGCAAAATCTGCTTGACCAATACCGAGGTCGTCACCGACAACGCCGCCGACCCGCCGGCACGCTACGCCCTCATGACCTTCTATCGTTACGACGGCAACATGGCAATCCTGCTCACCGTTCGCCTGGAAAATATGGCCGTCACGTCGATCGAAACTTGTCCCCACAGGCCCGCGTCGCTAGCCCGCGAGGAGATTGCCGAAGCCGAGAAAATCGCCCGCGCCAATCCCGAAATTCAAAAGGCCCTGGCCAGGTTCAAACACCTCGACAAGATCGAAGTCGACACCGTCGTCGCCCAGATTATCGACCCGCAGGTTCCCGGCTACCACCACCGCGTCGCCAGGCTTTTTTTTCGAGACGCTAAGCGGAATTATCTCAGCGGCGTGCCGATGGTTGACGTCGACCTAACGACCGGCGAAGTTCGTTTTGATGTGATTCGGGGATTGCACGATAAGAAATAGGCCGTACATCAAACTTCAAAACCAATCGCCTTTTGGCAAGGATCGAAACATGGCACCTGCTCGCTCGTTCAAGGCCTTGGCACCTCTGTTGTTGGCGGCGCTGCTGGTCGTCTCCGCGGGCGGCAGGCCTCAGGGCGGACAGCAGCAGCAGCAAAAACAACCCGCCAAGCAACCCATCCGCGACGAAATCATCCAGGAATTCCCCGGCGAGGGCGATCAAAAAACCGCCTGGCGAGTGCGCTATCGTGCCGGCAGTCCGCGGCCAGGCCTCATGATCACTGGCGCCTGGTTCAAGACCAGTCCGAAGGCCGAGTGGTTCCAGGTCGCCGGCGAGCTGCGCCTCTCGGAGATTTTCGTGCCCTACAACAACGGCACCACCCGGCTCTACGACGTCGGTGCTCAGGGCGATTACAACCTCATCAAACATACCCCGGCGGATGCCGGCGCAACCGGCCAGCTGCTCAACGACGACCTGATCGTTCAGGAAATCCGCGACACTGGCGTTCTTTGGAAATACTACGACAAGGTCCGACGCGGCCAGGAGCTGGTGCTCTGGTCGACCATCTCGGCGGCCAACTACAACTATCTGGTCGAATTCGCCTTTCGCTGCGACGGCACCATCACTTGCCGGCTCGGCTCCACCGGCAAGAACCTCGGCAACCACGAAATGACCGGCCACATGCACAACGCCTGCTGGCGGCTCGACCTCAACATCGGCGATAAAAACCACAACAGCGTCTCCGTCGTCCGACGCAGCGAGCCCAAAGACGACAGCGGCAAAGCCGAGGACAAAATCACGGCTTTGACAACGGAAGGCGGCGTGGATTGGAACGCGGAGGAGTTCACTCGCCTGCGCGTCGAGTCGAAAGTCAAGAATGCCCAGGGCAACCTCATCTCTTACGAGCTGGTCCCGCTCAGGCCCGGCACGCCGCGTCATTTCGGCTCGGACGAGGAATTCACCGCCCACGATTTCTGGGTGACGCCGTACAAATTCGACGAGCTGTACTACGTCTACCTGCCGAAATACATCAAGAAAGGCCGCAAAGTCGCCGACGCTGACGTCGTGCTGTGGTACATGGCGAGCGCCTATCATTTGCCGCGCGACGAGGACGGTTTGTTCGTGAACGGCCGCGGCGAGACGGAGGTACGCGGCGTGGCGCTGACGAGCTGGTGCGGCCTGGAGCTGCGGCCGAGAAACCTATTTGACAAGAGCCCGCTGTATCCATGATCCGGCACAGGCTGGAAGCCTGTGCTACAAACACGTAGCATAGGCTTCCAGCCTGTATTACAAACACGTAGCACAGGCTTCCAGCCTGTGCTCTAAACGTTTTCATTCATTGGAGAGCAGCGTCGCCAGCGGCCTCGTTTCGGGGATGTTCTCCAGCACGCTCTTCACCACGACCACGAGCGGCACCGCCAGGATCATGCCCACGACGCCCCATAGCGTGCCCCAAAATGCCAGGGACAAGATGATGACCAGCGGGCTCAAATTCAACCGGCTGCCGGCCAGGCGCGGCTCAATGACATAACCGATGACATTCTGCATCGTCAGCAGCACCACCAATAGGATCAGCGCCTGCCACGGGCTTTCAAACTGCACCAAGGCAAGAGCAGTCGGCAGCAAGACCGCCACCCAGCATCCCAGGTAGGGAATGAAGTTGAGCAGAAAGGCCATGATTCCGAAGAGAACGGCATAATCGACGCCAAAAATCAGCAACACCACCGTCGTCAGCAACCCGCCGGCCAGGCTCATGGCGGTTTTGACCGCCAGGTACTGCCCGATCGAGGCATGGATGCGCTCCACGAGTGCCACGGTTTGGCCGCTGTGCGGGCCGGCGAAACCCTTCTCAAGCCGCCGCCCCAGGCTGACGCGCTCGGCCAGCAGAAAAACCAGGTAGATCAACACGAGCACCACCTGCGAGAGAAACCCCACAAACGTGCCCAGGGCGGTTTGGACCATTTTGACGCGGCCTTCAATCGACGGTTCCTCCTTGCGCACATACTCCCTGAGTTGGCTGGCCGTTGGCTCGGGCAGTAGCTCGCCGATCTGCCGGGCCATTTTCTCCACGTGTCGCTGGTAACGCGGCCAGTTGTCACTAAGATCTTCGACGCTGTGATACATCATCAAGCCCAGCCCAAATGCGCCGCCGAGAAACAACAGCACGATCACCACAAACGACAATCCCGGAGGGACTCCACGCCGCATCAACCAGGAATGCATCGGCAGGATGAGGTGAGCCAGAAAAGCGGCGATGAATAGCTGCTGCAAAACCGTGGCGAATTCTCGCAGCAAGTAGATGGCCAAGACGACCATCAAAAGGCTCAGCGCCACCACATTGACCTGGCGATAAAACGGCGTCGCCGGCTGCGCTACGGGAGTGCCGCTCGCGGGTGTTTCGTCACTGCTTAGATTTGCCACGGTGGTCCCTTTCTTTTTTGAGAATCTACTGGCTTGCGCGGCGCGTGCAAGTCGGCGAGCGGGAAGACACTCATGACGCCAAGGGACCGCCAAGTTACCTTCGCCCCCCATGGGCACATCCTCACCAACATCGCGGTCTGGTCGCCCGACAGCCGCCGCATCGTCTACGACGTTCGCTCCGATCCGGCCGGCGAGCGCTTTGACGGCGAGCGCATCGAGACCGTGGACATTGAGACGAGCGAAGTCCGCGTCCTTTACCAGGCGAAAAACGGCGCCCGCTGCGGCGTGGCCACGTTTCACCCGAAAGACAACAAGGTCGTCTTCATTCTCGGCCCTGAAAACCCGACTGCCGATTGGCAATATGGGCCGACGCATCGGCAAGGCGTCGTGGTGGACGAGGCAAATCCGGGGATTGCCGTCGCATTGGATGCCCGCGATCTGGCGCCGCCTTTCACGCCCGGCGCCCTTCGCGGCGGCTCCCACGTTCATGTCTTCAGCGGCGACGGCCAGTGGGTCAGTTTCACCTATGAAGACCATATCTTGCTGCAGTACCAAACCGATGGCAGCGAGCCCAACCTTCGCAATGTGGGTATTAGTGTGCCTGGCGAGCCAGTGCGGGTGGGAAAGGCTCATCCGCGCAACCACGACGGCAGCCATTTCTCGGTGCTCGCCACCCAAACGACAGCTCAGCCGCGGCCCGGTTCAGACGAGATCAGCAGGGCATTCGAGGAATCGTGGGTCGGCGTCGCCGGCTATCGGCGGGCGGACGGCGCATGGCAAAAACGGGCGCTGGCCATGCAGGGCAATGTGGTGAATGCCAGGGGTGAGACCTTCGCGGAGGTGTTCATCGTCGATCTTCCTGAGGATTGCACGGTGCCCAACCCAGCCGACGGCCCCCTGGAAGGCACCGTATCTCGCCGGCCACGGCCGCCGCTCGGGACGGTCCAGCGCCGTCTGACCTATACGGCGGAGCGACAGTTCAAAGGCATTCAAGGACCGCGCCATTGGCTGCGCAGCTCGCCGGACGGCACGCGGATCGCCTTTCTGTTGCGCGACGACGACGGTGTGGTACAGCTTTGGACGGTTTCGCCCAACGGCGGGCCGACGGTGCAGGTGACGAGCAATCCGTGGAGCGTTTCGTCGGCGTTCTTGTGGAGTCCCGATGGGCGCTGGATCACCCATGTCATGGACAATTGCGTCTGCGTCACCGACGTGGGGACAGGGCGCACAACGCGACTGGCGCCGCGTGTTGCCGAAGCGGAGGCGCCGTTGCCGCAGGCGTGTGTGTTCGCCCCAGACGGCACTAAGATCGCGTATGTCAGGCCGGTAGCAGGGCGTGACGGCACGTTCAATGAGGTTTTCGTGTGTCCGGCGACAAGATCTTAAAGGAGACACAAAGTTTTCGTGTCATGCCCGGCCTACGAAGGCTTGGTGCTTGCGCTTTCCTGAGCACCCCACACACGCAACCAGTGCTTCTTGCGCCCTCTCTACCAATCGATGCGCATCGGTCATCCAAATCGTAGTGCTAGCGGCAACAATCACTTACGCCTCCCTAATGCGTGGAAAGCTAGCTTTTCGCTTGAATTTTCCTGCGCGGGCTGTCAGGCCGGCTTTCGTTTCCGGCGGCGCCGGCTAGACGCTCTGGATGCTTTCACCTCGGCCCAGAACTCCTCGTGGCCAAGCACTTCGCCGTCCTTGATCTGCTTGCGTGATGCTTGCACAATGGCCTGCAAACGTGGTGAATAGGCCATGATTAGCCGCTCGATCTCATCCTCATCTTGAACTGCCACGATCACCGCCACTGGGCGGCCATTACGCGTAATGACCACGGGTGCGGCCTCGCTGGCCTTCAGAATAGCGCCGAACTGCGCCTTGACATCCGCGACAGATGCAGTTTTCATAATTCCACCTTCTCGCCACCAATGATCAGCCGATTGCCAACTTTCTCGCCGATGGCAACGATCTGCACGGCATGATCCGCCTCGTCGAGGTCATACAGCACGCGGAAACGGTTGCCGGGACCAAAGCGAATCTCCCATGGGGCTGCAAAAGGCGCCGGTTGGCGAAGCGGCTTGCGATTCTTCGTCTCAACGTCCGGCTCGAACTGTAGCTGCTCCTCAATCTTATCGCGAATCAGACGATCATACTTTGCCTCAATCGACTGCAAGTGCTTCGCTAAACCGCGCGCGTAAATCAAGGTATAGGATTGCCGCGGCGCCATGATGGTGATAATTCTGGTCATTGCAGTAGAGGTTGTCAAGCTGGGCACATAAGCGGGCAGATGTAACGAAGGTCCGCTCACGGGTAGTAAACGAGCCGCCCGGTCGGCCCCTTGCAAAGGTGTTTCGATGACTCACCCCGCTTCTGTTGGTCCTTACGAAATTCTCGCGGAATTGGGCAGTGGCACCACCGGCATTGTCAACAAGGCCTGTCACGTCGCAATGCCTGACCGCATTGTCGCGTTGAAGGTGCCCCGCCTTGGTCCCGGATCCGAGGCGCGATGGCGCGCCAATTGTTACCAGATGGAGTGGCAACTTCTTGCTTGCCTGACCCACAAACACGATCCACGTTTTGCCACTCTTTACGACGTTGGGATCGGAAAACAGGAGCACCCAGTCCACCACTACACCAGGGAGTACATTGACGGCGTCACATTGGAGCAACTAGCCACCACCAAGACGATGACATTACGTTCTGGAATCAGCATCCTGGCGACCGTCGCCAAAGCCGTCACTGTCGTCCATGCACGCGACTACGCTCACAGAAACTTGCATCCATCTAATGTTCTGGTCCCGGTGAGTGGCGAGCCCAAGTTGATTGGCTTTGGCCTCGTATGGATATTGGCGGGGAGCAACCTGCTGCCGCCGGGAGTGCCAGGCGTGTCAGCTGAGGTGGATGTGCGGGCATTGCAGCACATGCTGGATTGGTTGTGCGCAACCCTTGGCCAGCCGATCCCAGCTCCGCTGGAAGCTTTGCGTCGGAGCTGTGCAATTCCATGCGTTGCGCGACTCGCTGATGCGCTCGACAATTATCTCCAAGCGCAGTAGAGGGTCGAGCGCGGCTATGAAATTGACCGGTGAACGATCACCGTTACGCCGGCACTCAGTGGTTTTCCATCACATTTGCTCGACCGTAGCAATGCCAAGCAACGCCAACGCACGCTGGATCACACGTGCCGTCAAGTCGCACAAAAGCAATCTGCTCAGACGCAGCTCCGGTGTGGGAGCCTTCAGCACCGGGCACTGCTGGAAGAAGCCGCTGAATGTTTTCGACAACTCCCACAGGTAACCTGTGATGCCGTTGGGCTGGTAGTCCGCCGCCGCGTTGTTCAATGCTTCCTCGAAGCGCAACAGCACCAATGCCAATGCCCGTTCCGGCGGTGTCTCCAAGGACGGCACCGGCGGCTCAGCACGCAACTGTGAAACATCCACGCCGCCCTTGCGGAAAATGCTCCGATTGCGAGCGTAGGCATACTGCATGTAAGTGCCCGTGTTGCCCGTCATCGCCAGCATTTTTTCCCAGCTGAAAACGTAATCCGTCGTGCGGTTCTGGCAAAGATCGGCGTATTTGACGGCTCCCACGCCCACGGCTTCGGCGATTTGACCACGGTGTTTGGCGTCCAGCGCCGGCAAATCCTCGCCGCGTTCTGCCCCCTCTTGCAGGATCTGCTCGTAAACCTGGCCGGCCCGCACGACCGCCTCGTCGAGGAGCGAGCTCAGCTCGATCACACCGCCTTCGCGCGTCTTGAGCGGCTTGCGATCTTCACCCAACACCGAGCCGAATTGCACATGCTGAAGCGCCACCCTGTCGTAACCCCAGCGCCGGGCCACGTCGAACAGGCTTTGAAAATGCAGCGCCTGCCGAGCGTCGACCACGTAAAGCATCGCGTCAGGCTGCCAAGTCGTTGTGCGATAGCGGATCGTGGCCAGGTCGGACGTGGTATAAGTAAACGCACCGTCGCTCTTCCGAATCATGGCCGGCGGCTTGCCCTCACCCAGGAAAACGACGACGGCGCCCTTGCTTTCCTCGGCGATGCCCTTCTTGAGCAAATCCTCCACCACATCAGCGAGCATCGGGTTGTAGAAGCTTTCGCCGTGAATCACGTCGAAATGCACGTCGAGCCGGCGATAGATGCGGTTGTTAACTTCCAGGCACCACGGCATGAATTGCTGCCACAACCTCAAGTTTTCCGCATCGCCAGCGTGCAGCTTGGCCGTTTCCTTGCGAGCCGCGTCCGCAACTTCCATGGCGCGAGCGATTTCCTGAGGTGTGTACCTCGCCGTCGTTTCCTCGCCCTGGCCCTCGTCCTCGTCGTGTTCGGCCGGTTTGATCAGGTTCCTGACCTGGAGATAGAGCCGCAGCATTTCCGCGACAGGATCGGCCTGCAGACTTTGGTGGTCGAGGAAGTTCTTGTAGCCGTAGAGCAGCATGCCGAACTGCGTGCCCCAGTCGCCGAGGTGGTTGTCGGCGATGACGCGATGGCCGAGGAAACGCAGCAGCCGGGCCAGGCAATCGCCGATGATGGTGCTGCGCAGGTGGCCGACGTGCATCGGCTTGGCGACGTTCGGCGAGCTGTAGTCGATGACGAATGTCTTGGCTGGACTGGCGGCGGCGACGCCAAGGCGTTCATCCCTGGCCATGGCTTGCACCTGGGCCGCGATCCAGTCATTGTGGAGGCGGATGTTGATGAAGCCCGGCCCGGCGATTTCCGGCTTTTGCAGCATATCGCCCAGCGGCAGCCGATCGACGATGGCCTGGGCCACGTCGCGCGGTTTCAGGCCCTTTTCCTTGGCCAGGCTCATGGCGCAATTGGCCTGGTAGTCGCCGTGCTTAGCATCCTGGACCGGCTTGACCATGGCCACGGCCCGTTCCACGTCGGCGGCGTAGCCAGTAAGTGCCTGGCGGAATACGTCCTGAATGACGTGGAGCAGGTTCATCTGCGAGTCCAATCAATGCGCTGCGCGTCGGCCCACAAGTCTTCCAGGCCATAATAGACCCGCGTGTCCGGATCGAACACGTGGACCACGATGTCGCCGTAGTCCTGCACCACCCATTTGCTGGCCTGGTAGCCTTCGATCGAGGTCCGCTGCTCTCCCGCGGTGCGCAGGGTGGCGTCAATTTCTTCGGCGAGGGTGTGAATCTGCCGACGGCTGGCGCCTGTGCAAAGCAGGAGGAAATCGAACAACGGGGTGATGCCACGCATGTCGAGGATCACGATGTCGCGAGCCTTGTTATCCTCGGCGACATGGGCACACTGGACGGTAAGGTCGAGCGCGACCGCGGCCCGCGCGGTCGACTCACGCTGCAATGTTGCGACGCTCAAAGGACCCCCTTTCGCGCATAAAGACTGGCCAGGGAGGTCCGCCGTGCGCAAGGCAGCGCAGCAGTATTAACGGTCGTTCGTACCGTTGGTCACCTCCACAGGCCGGTGCTTAACCTGCCCACGCCCCAGCGGGCTTTTTGCAAACCACTTGAATTGGATAGTCTCCGCGAGGTTTCTCGTCCGGGCGAGACCCCGCTATGTCTATCATCCGGCATGCGAAGCCGCACGTCAAGCGGTTAATGGAAAAATCCCGGATGGACTATTATGACAGGGACACGGGGTGGGGAGGTGAAGTTCGCGAGAAAAATTAGGGGGTAGCTGGGCTCTGGTCTGCTTGGCCTGAGACAATGCTGAAAGACCCCCACTCCAATCCCGGGACATATGTTGCGCCGGAACGGACGTCAAACACGCCGTCGAACACGGCCACGACGTCATCGCTGACCGCAGGACCTAGCACGTACCACCCCTTGGCAAGCTTGCAAGCGAACAGCAGGCAATCGAAGACTTCGTCGGGAAGGTTTTTGTCCATGTCCGCCGTTTGGAGGGCACATTCCCATAACTCTGGAATCTTCCAATAACGCTTACATTCGCTGACCTTGAGCTCGATCCCGAGCGCTTTCTCAACAGCCCCGATACGCCCTGGGCCTTGCGAATCCTTTACCCTGAACATCAGACGCCAACAAATACGATGCCGCATCGGACACCCCCGTCCTCATGACTTCAAGCACGCCGCCCCTTTGAACAATGCTGAACCGGTCAAAAAACCAACGCCAATTCGCCCCTGTTCCGTTGCACCCAATAACACTTATTCACCCCCCCCTGGCCGCGAATTACCACCTGGGGGACGCAGGCGTTTCAATTCAGGCAGATTGGCAGGATAGCCCATGAGCCGCTGAAGAAGCTCCGGCCGGCGCTCGGCGGCCACCGTTATGATGTCAATCCATGCGAGGCGAAACTCCCTGTACTCGGGTGAATCCAACCCCAATACTTCAACCAGCCGCTGCGCGGCGGGCGTTGTCGCGAGGATGGCGCCGTCGTTCAAAACTCGCACATCGTCGCTGACGAGCACTTGACATGGATCGGGTAGCACTTTTTCCCGCTTGGCCATGTTGCATGCGGCGCAGCTGTATACGAGGTTGTCATAAACGGCAGTCCGGTCAGGGTGAATGGCTACTGGCAAGAAATGGTCGATTGTGAACGTGCCTCGCACCAACGCCCACTGTTCGCGCAGCAGGCAGTAAACGCAACGGAAGGAAAATTCATCCCGAAGCCACGGCCGGTAACTCGCATAGTCCGCATAGCCTTGTGGGCCATGCCGGCGGATGTGGGGTGCGGTTGGGTAGGCAAACGGGAATGTCATGAATCGGATCCCGGCACGGGTTTTGGGCTTTCCAGCAACTCCTGCAGCAAAGCGCGAGCGTGTTCCAGGGGTAGAGGGGCCACCCGGTGGCGATAGCGGAACATCTCTTGCTGGAGTTCGTGCAATTCGACAGCTTCTTCAGGCGTCAAAGTGCCTTCGATTTTTCGGTCAATCAAGTCACAGCGGCGGTCATTCTTGGCATCCGTCCACTCTTCTTCCATACTTCCGTTGCGGTGCTGTGCTTTTACTGGAATAATGCAAGCGACAGCACAACCGTCGACTTCAAGGACAGCACTACCTGGCTCAATCGCCAGTGAAAGGACAAACCGTTTGACCGATTCCTCCTGGGCATTTAGGTTGACGTGCTTCATGAGGGGTCCCAGTTGCTTCAAACCGGTTGGGAAAACACCATGGGAATTATAACACAACCTACTCGCTACGGGAAAGCAACAAACGCGACACCAATAATCTCGGTGCGATAATCGGCTTTCGCGCTTTGGCTGCAGGCGGTATCATTACTCCAATAACAACGCATTTGCCGGAGGACAGGGTATGACGCTCAACTTGGAAGCAGTCTACTTCGACGGGCAACTCAAGCTCGAGGGATCGTTGGCTCTCGCCGAAGGCACGCGGGTTCGCGTGGAGATCACCCCGCTGGATGACGTGGCTGACCCATTGCTGCTTGTAGCGACCCCGCCCCTGGACGACGTAGTAGATCCGCTGGATGCCGTGATCGGCATTTGTGACGATGGACCGCCCTTCAGCTTGGCAGAGCACCATGACGCTGTCGTTTACGGTTTGAAACCGCACGAAGGACCCGCATTGTCACGGTGGCAGTTTCTCATTGCCCGGCCGCATCGCTGGCGGCGCCAGTTGAGTATCAAGGGGAGCAACATGACGGTTGGACAGCTCATCAGCACAGTGCGTGCCAATCGGTACACACCCGAGCAGGCAAGCGAAGAACTTGAATTTCCTTTGGCTGCCATCAATGAAGCCCTGGCGTATTACGCGGAGAATCGTGACCTAATTGCGATGGAGGCCAGCGAAGAGAGACGCTTCTTGAGCGAACAGGGATACCCCCTTGAGCCAAAAGATTTACCTCGATCATCTTGAAATCGTCCGAGCCAGCGGCAACCTGGAGCAAGGCGGAATAAGGTTTGTTGCGCCCGCCATGTGCTGAATGCCTAGCGGTATTGAAAGGTCCCATCCCTATGTGGGACGCTCACCACGACAAAGAAACTCAAGATCATCTGCAGGCGTCCATATAATGGCCATGCTGTCATTTTCGAATTCCAGGGGCGAAGGGTCCGGTGATGACCGAAAGGACTGAACAAATCTCACCCTCACTCCGCGCCGGCGGCGACGGACTACAGTCGATTGGCTACCAACCTCCGCCCGGAGCGCAAGATGAGGTCTTCGACGCCGCTGGCATCGTCCGGCCCGCGTGGCAGACATTTCTCAACTCGCTCCAGTGCTTGGGATTGCCCGAAATCGAGCGCCGCTGGGTAGAGGCACGGCAACTGCTCCGCGAGAACGGCGTCACCTACAACGTCTATGGCGACCCGCGCGGACTCGACCGGCCCTGGCAGCTCGATCCCATCCCCGCTCCTGCTCGGCACGGACGAGGCCCAGACACTCGAAACCGGCTTGACGCAGCGGGCCCGACTGCTCGACGCCCTGCTCCGTGACCTCTACGGCCCGCAGACGCTGTCCTGCGCCGAGGGCTTGCTGCCGCCCTCGCTTGTCTTCGCCAATCCCGCGTTCCTGCGGCCCTGCCACGGAGCGAAGCTTCCCGGAGATCGCTATCTGCACCTTTATGCCGCCAACGTCGGACGCGCGGCCGACGGCTCGTTCCATGTCCTCGGCGACCGCACCCAGTCTCCGTCCGGGGCCGGCTATGCGCTGGAAAACCGGATCGTTCTGTCGCGCACCCTCCCCGAGACGTTTCGCCATTGCCAGGTGCAGCGGCTGGCCATGTTCTTCCAAACGCTGCGCGACGGCTCTGCGCTCGCTGACCTTTCACAATCGCGACAACCCGCGCATCGTCTTGCTGACGCCGGGGCCATTTAACGAAACTTATTTCGAGCACGCCTACCTCGCGCGCTACCTGGGCTACACGCTGGTCCAGGGCAGCGACCTGACGGTCCGGGACAACAAGGTCTTCCTCAAGGTGCTAGGCGGGCTGCAGCCGGTCGACGTCATTCTGCGCCGCCTCGATGACGATTTCTGCGATCCGCTCGAGTTGCGCGCCGATTCGTTTTTGGGGGTGCCAGGGCTCGTCCAGGCGGTGCGCAGCGGCAATGTGGCGGTGGCCAACGCCCTGGGAACCGGCCTGCTGGAAACGCCGGCATTGCTGGCTTTTTTGCCGGCGTTGTGCAAAGCGCTCCTCGGTGAGGAACTACACCTGCCGGGCGTGGGAACGTGGTGGTGCGGCGATCCCCAGTCACGCTCTTATGTGCTGGACAATCTCAATGACCTGGTCGTCAAGCCCGCCCTGGCCGGCATGCGTCTGGAGCCGGTTTTCGGCGTCGAGCTGAGCCGCGGCCAAAGCAGCGAGTTGGCCGAAAAGATCCGCGACCGGCCCGGAGATTACGTGGCCCAGGAGCGGCTGCCCCTGTCCACGACGCCCGTGCTCGTGGGCGGCAGCCTCCAGCCGCGCCACATGGTAATCCGCTGTTTCCTGGCTGCGGAGGGCGAGGGACAGGGTGAGGGCTACGCCATGATGCCCGGCGGCCTGACGCGAGTCAGCGCCTCGGCTGACACCATGGTGGTATCGATGCAGCACGGCGGCGGCAGCAAAGACACCTGGGTGCTGTCGGCCGGCCCCGTCAGCGACTTTCAGTCTGCTGCGGCCTGCCGATCTGCCGGCCGAACTCAGCCGCGGCGGCGGCGACTTGCCCAGCCGCGTGGCCGACAATCTCTTCTGGCTCGGCCGTTACGCCGAACGCGCCGAAGGCCTGACCCGCCTGCTGCGCTGCGTGCTGGTGCGGCTAACCGAGACTTCCGGCCTGGCCGAGGTGCCGGAACTGCCCGCACTCTTGCGTGCCGCGTCGCGCTTGACCGAGAGTCATGCCATGCAGGCAGGCGAGGCCGTCGCGCAGCGTGCAACCGTGTCGGAAAGCGAGCTGCTCGCGCTGATCCACGACACCCAGCGGTTCGGCAGCTTGGCCGCCGTGCTTGGTTCGCTATCCCAAATCGCCGGCGCCGTCCGCGACCGCATCTCCATCGACATGTGGCGTGTGCTGCGCGACCTTGGCAAGGTTCGCCGGCTCCAGGGGTTCATCTCTCCCGGCGACAGTCCCGCCGGCGAGATTCGCCGCGGCACACCTACCAGCGTCGTCCGCACCCTCAGCGCCGAGCTTGACCTGCTCGACGGCACCATCCTGACCTTGGCCGCGTTCGGCGGATTGGCCATGGAAAGCATGACCCGCGGCGACGGCTGGCGTTTCCTCGACATGGGCCGTCGGCTCGAGCGCTCGCTCAACCTGCTCAGCCTGATCCGCAGCACGCTCTCGCCGGTGCCTGCCGCCGAAGGGTCGGTGCTGGAAGCCGTCCTGGAAATCGCCGACAGCTCGATGACCTACCGCCGGCGTTACCAGGGCAGCCTGGAAACGGGGGCCGTGCTCGACCTGCTGCTGGCGGACGAGGCCAATCCACGCTCCCTGGCCTGCCAACTAGCCGCCCTGGCCGACGACGTGGAAAACCTGCCGCGTGACGCCAACCAGGCGGAGCGGACGCCGGAGCAAAAGCTGATGCTGTCGTCGCTGACCGCGCTGCGCCTGGCCGACGTGCGCGAGCTTGCCCAGGTGGACGCCACCGGCACGCGGCCGGCGCTGGAGGAGCTGCTCGGCAAATTGGCGGCCGCGCTGCCCGCTCTTTCGGAAGTGATCACCCAGACGTACCTGAGCCATTTGCAAACAGCGCGGCATCTGGCCGCCGTGGAATTCAACGCATGAGTAGCTGTGCGAAAAGGGGTCAGGCACCGTTGCCGGAACGGCCCGAAGGGTGCTTCGCACAACGGTGCCTGACCCCTTTTCGCACAGCACTTGAGGGATAGGCCGTGCAATACCGAGTGACGCACAAAACGACTTACGAATACGCTGAGCCGGTCTCGCTCTGCCAGAACCTCGCTCATCTGACGCCGCGCGAGGTGCGCTGGCAGCATTGTCTGCGGACAACGCTGGCGGTACGGCCGGAGCCTGCCGTGATGTCGCCACGCACCGATTATTTCGGCAATCCCACCATCTTTTTCACGGTGCAGGCGCCGCATCGCCAGTTGCTGATCGCCGCGGAGCATCTCATCGAGCTCACGCCCCGGCCGGTTCCAGACCCGGCCCAATCGCCGTCGTGGGAAACAGTCCGCGACCTGGTAGCGGCTGGGTCCGGCCCGGACGTGTTGGCGGCCTATCAATTCGCCTGCCCCTCTCGTTACACACCGATTGGCCCCGCGACGAGTTCTTACGCCCTGCCGTCGTTTCCATCGCGGCGCCCGCTGCTGGACGCCGTGCTCGATCTATCGCGGCGCATCAACAAGGAGATCGTCTACGATCCCCGCGCCACGACGATCGCCACGCCGCTGGACCAGATTCTGTCCAAGCGCCGCGGCGTCTGCCAGGATTTCGCCCATCTCGAGCTGGCCTGTCTGCGTTCGTTGGGATTGCCGGCGCGTTACGTCAGCGGCTATCTCTCCTCGAGCGCTCCGCCCGGCCAGACCCGCCTGGTGGGCGCCGATGCGACACACGCCTGGCTATCGATCTGGTGCCCCGTTTTGGGCTGGGTGGACATCGACCCGACCAACAACCTGATCCCCACCGACAAACACATCCTGCTGGCCTGGGGCCGCGATTATGACGACGTCAGCCCGATCAAGGGCGTGATCATGGGCGGAGGGGCGCACACGGTGCGGGTGGGGGTCGATGTGGTGAAGCTGTAAGACGGCCGATTGATTGTTGCATTGCACACACACGGCTCATTTCTGGCTGGGCGGCATGTTGGATGCAATGAATCGCGGGTGCCGGCCTGGCGGGGCGGGGTGGCGTTTGACAAAGATATCGTCTCATCTCAACCCCCCCACACAACCCCTTGAATCGACTGCTTTTCAAGGCCGATGACCGCGGGACTGGGGAGGATTGGGCGGAAGTCGTCGCTTGCCACCTGTGCCAGTTGCTCGGCCTGCCGCACGTGGGGTATGAATTGGCGGTCGGTGAACCCAGACGCGATTTGGGGTATCCTCGAAAGGGTGCCCCCAGAACGAATGTCGGAAACGTGCAGGCGATTCACGATGAAGTTACTAGAGACGAATCAGCAGCGGCTGCTGCAATAGGGAATCTCGCATGAAGACATTATTTGTAGCTTGGCGGCCAGCAGCACCCGAACATGCCGGGTGGCGGCCTGTGGGCCGGCTGGCTCACGACAACGGTTTGTACCGCTTTTGCTAAACCCATGGGGCGGCAAAGCCGGGCTTTCGTCCTTTTGCCCAGATGCGGCAACTTGATCAGATTTATGAATCGGAAGCGTTGTTTCCGCTGTTTGCCAATCGGCTGTTGTCCGCGTCGCGGCCGGAATATGAGGCCTATCTCCGCTGGAGCGGCTTCAATGCCGATGACCCGCCGGACCCGATCCTGGTGCTGGGTGTGACCGAGGGCATTCGCTAGACTGATGCAGTGGAGGTTTTTCCGTGCCCTGTACCGGACGCGGAAGGCTGTTACCTCAACAGTTTCTTCCTGCACGGGATTCGCTGGTTGCCCACGAACGCAGTGCAAAGGATTGACCTGCTGGCTGAGGGGGAACTCCTGAAATTGATGTTGGATCTCCAGAACGACCACGATTCCCAGGCCGTGGGGGTGCGCACCGATTCGGAGCGAACGCTGATTGGTTACGTTCCACGTTACCTGGCACAAGATGTGTGGCAGCTTGTGCAGCAATGTGATGGGGACTTCATCAGACTGCATGTTGCCCGCGTCAATCGAGATGCGCCGCTGCAAAACCGCTTGCTGTGTCGAATGCGTGCTTGCTGGCCTGATGGCTTCCAGCCGTGCAGCGGGGACGATTTCTTGCCGATTCCAACCAAAGCCCCGGCTTCGTGCAGTTCCTAGCGAAACGACGAAGCGAGCAGGCCGGCAGGTTGAAGCGAGGACGTGAGCTAGCATTCTGCTTTAGGTCACAAGTGCCAACGATTACGTCTCACAGCACCGTTTAACCTGGAGCCGACTGCGGCGGGGTGGTGGCGTAGCGCCGTTGCCGTTGGCTCCAGGTTAAACGAAATGCGTCCTCGCTCCTCAACCGCCCTGGTAGATCCTCGTCCTGTGATATGCCAGGTGCTCGCCGCTGGGCCTAAACTTTTTGAGCAGATTGATCGCCCGATCCCGCAGGGCGTTGAACATGGCCTCGATGACCGGATGCGGCGGAAGGCTCCGGCCTATACCATGATCTTGAAATCGTTGGCAAACGTATTCGGGCTCCAAGGAACCAAATCATGGTCGAGGCAAGGCAAGCACTCCAGCAACTTCTGGCTGGACTGGGTGAAGCGTCCCGGTTCGTATCGGTCGGTCAACTCCCTGCTGTTTTGCCGGGGTTGGAGGTGAAGGGAATCGGTCCCATCGGCGTTCCTGTTACGGCGGCGGATGCGCGACGAATCATCACCAAGGCGAGCCAGGCGCCGTATGGCCGCGGCAAGGCGACGATCGTCGATACCGACGTTCGCCGAGTCTGGCAATTGGAGCCTACGCAATTCAACTTACGTAACAAGGCGTGGAGCAAGGCGCTGACGGGCGTCGTTGATGCGGTCAAGCACGATCTCGGCATTCGCGGCAAAGTGACCGCCGAGCTTTACAAGTTGCTCGTGTATGACAAAGGTAGCTTTTTCAAGCCGCACCGCGACACCGAGAAGGTGCCGGGAATGTTCGGCACGCTGATCGTGTGCTTGCCGTCGCGCCATGAAGGGGGAACGCTGATCCTGCAGCACGATTCCCAGACGAAGAAGATCGACCTCGGCGGCATGGACACGGAGTTTCAGACCCGCTACGTTGCGTTCTACGCGGACTGCCAACATGAAGTCACGCCGGTGACGAGTGGATATCGCATTTGCCTGGTCTACAACCTGGCCAGTGCCGGCAAGAAACAACCGGCGGCGCCGCACAATGCCGCCGCTGTTGCCGACGCGGCGCGGTTGCTCAAAGAACTCTTGTCGGCGCCGGAGCCGTTGAACAAGTTGGCCGTTCCCTTCACCCACAAGTACACCGAAGCGGGTTTTGATCCCAAACAATTGAAAGGCTCCGATCGCGCTCGCGCCGACGTTCTCATGCGCGCTGCCGAGTCTTTGGATTGGCAATGCCACTTCGCTCTGCTGACATTGCACCAGGAAGGCTCGGCGGAATACGGCTCATTCGACTCCGGCAGCTCTTGGGGCCGGGGAAGGTCGTACTCCTCCTACGACGAATACGACGAATACGACGAATACGACGATTACGACGATGAAGATGAGGATAGTGAGGAGGACGACGATAACGATGACCCCGACGCCGAGTTTGAAGAGATCTTCGAGGAAGAGCTGACGCTGGAACATTGGCTTGATTCCGAGGGTCGGGAGCAATCCTTCGGCACGATCCATTTTGAAGACAACGAGATTCTCGGACTGGAAAACAAGGAAGCGTGGTCTCGCAAACAAGAAGTCCATGAAGCGACCGGCAACGAAGGGGCCTCCATGGAACGCTGGTATCGGCAAGGCGCCGTGGTGATTTGGCCGCGCGAACGTCACTTCCAAGTCCTGGCCGCCGAGGGACCGGCATCGGCGCTTCCTGCCCTGGAAAAGCTGGCGGCGGACAGTAAGAAGCCGAAAGACCTCGATGTTTGCCGCCAGGTTGCCGAGTCGATCATCGAGAACTGGCAAGGCCAAGGCCGCGATACGTTTCGGGACCGTGTCACGTCCTGCTGCGGGCGGACGCTGCGAGTGCTCCAGCGCATCGGTGACAAGAAGCTGGCCTTGCGGTTCCTGCGCGGCGTGTTTCCCGAGAACTTCAACGGCTCTGAAGGCAAGGCTCTGCATGGACTGTGTCAACGCCTGGGTTGGAAAGCGCTGGTGCCGGGTATCCAGGAGTTTCTTGTCCAGCAAAAGCCGGCCAATTACCACACGCAGCTGAACCAGGTCGTCGCGATCTGCGAACACCTTTGCTGCGATCCGCCGGCTTTGAGCAAGGAACGCCGTGCGGCTTGTGTTTTGATTGCTAATGCGCTGATAAAGGTCGTCGAGCGCTGGGATAAGTTGCCGGACAGCCGCTGGGAGGACTACGGTTTCGACACCGACGATTTTGGTGCGGAGTCCGACGGCCTTGATGAAGAACAGCAGGACAAGAAAAGCGAAAGGGAACTGGATGACGAAGAGCGGGAAGCGCTGGCCTTGCGGCGCCGCGGCGACAAGCGAACCGGCATCGTGGCGAGCATCGTGCGCATGCTCTCCACGCTTGGGGCCAGCAAACTGCTGACGGATTTCCTAGCCCATGTGTTGGCGGACACGCGGCATTACGATCTTCGCACCGTGCTCATTCCCGACGTGAAGGCGCTGTACGCCCAACCGATCCCCAGTGCCGCCGGCCGACGAGCCACGTCCCGGCTCTTGCAGCATTGCCTCACGGAACTACGCTGTGCGACGGCGCACCTCGTCGAGCCGCCGACAGACTGGAAGCGCGAGGCCAAGCTCGGCTGCAAGTGCGAAGACTGCGTCGCGCTGAGCCGATTCCTGCGCGATCCAGCCGAGCGTATTGGCCGCTTTCCCATGAACCAGCGGCGCCGCCAGCATCTTCATCGGCAGATCGACAAGCAGCGCTGCGACATCAAGCATGTCACCGAGCGCAGAGGTTCGCCGCAAACTTTGGTCTGCACCAAGACGCAGGATTCCTTTGAGCGCCGACGCAAGCAGTATGGGGTCGATCAAGAACTGCTGGGCGAAATGGAACAAATCGGCCAGGGCCGGGTTTGAACCTTTCCCCTGGCGATGGTGATTTGTTCTTATGGTCGGTTTTTGGGCATCGTCAACTCATGGCACACAAACAAAGCCCGTTGCGCTGTGCACGGCAAATCAAGGACGATCCCAGGTCCGAACTTCGTGGCGCAAATTGTCGATTTGGGCTTCCTGTGTGTTTTCGTCAGCCACCAAATAAAGTCGAAATGCCTGGAAAAAGTGATTGGAGCAAAGGTGGACAATGCTGTGCGGCACGTCCACCACGGAGATTGGCTCGTCCTGCCCTGATAAAAAGACTTTGATGATTTCTTGCTTTTCATCGGGTTGCAGATCTTTCGCCTGTCCCTCAGTAAGAAGCGTCCCGCGCTCCTCCAATGTCAATGGCGGCGTCTCACAAAGCAATAACCGCCCCAATGGAATTTTATTTTCGTCGGCGACGCGCTGCAATTGGTGCTTGCAGTTGTTCATGAAGAGAGCCCCGGCGTGGTGTTCCTGGCCATTCGACTCAAGGACCAATACCTCCTTGAGCAATTTCGGCGGCCGACGCCTGCGAATGGAATTGGCCAGCCCCTGCAACACAGGGTCAGTATCCAGTGCCGCTTTTTCCACGATGGCATCGACGTATGCGTCCGTGAATTGGCCGAGACTGGTGCCTTTGACCAAGGCGGTGACCGCGTCGCCATCCGGGGGAAGGGCGAATTGTCCCTGGTCCTTTGCCCGTCGCAACAGTTGACGGCAGGCCTCCTCAAGACCAAAAGTGGTTTTGTGGTAATACACGCTGCGGTACATGAAGAACCGAGCCAGGAGAAAGTGATCGACCGCCGTGATCGCCTTTTCGCGCACGCCGAGCATGCCTGTAGAGCTGGCCTGGAAGTTGTTGAGGAGGTAATTCAGGTCGATCTGCCCATACGGAACGCCGGCCGCCCGGGCGTCGCGCAACAGGTAATCGAGGCGGTCCATGTCGAGACTGCTATGGATCAGCTTGCTGAGTTGGGAATCTGTCGGCGTGGTGCGCGTGAACAACTCGGCGATTCTCCGCGCCCGGTCCAAACCACCCAGGGCGTCGATCAGATCTTGCTGGTGTGTGACGATTATTTCGCCGACGATTTCGTGTTTGGGATACTTCCGCCGGTCGGCATGAATGGTGGTCGGAGGGTGCAAGAACTCCTCGGTCAACCGGACCTTATCGATCTTCTCCATCAAATGGGAATAGGGATAATGGCCGATGTCGTGAAGCAAGCCGGCCAGGCGAATGTCTTCAATCTGTTCGTCGCTGAGGGAAAGTGGTTGCTGCGCCAGCTGAGTAACGCGTGCCATGATGCCGACTACGCCCAGGCTGTGCGCAAACCGCGTGTGAGTCGCATTGGGGTAGGTAGCCTGCGCCATTCCCAGTTGTTTGAGATGCCGGAGCCGCTGAAATGTAGCAGTGTCAATCACCCGCCGTTCGATTTCATTGAGGTGGATGTCGCCGTGGATGGAATCGACGATCAGCTTATCGACGCGCGTTTTCGGTGGGCGAGATGCCATGGCGCTGCAATTCCTCAAGAGCTTCGCGGATTTCATCCTCTGAAAAGAATTTCTGGTTCCGCTGGAGGATTTCCCGTAACCCCGCGACGTCCTTGTCGCGGCCGTCGTAAGACCGCTTCAGGAACACAAGGGAAGCAAGCAGTTCCAGCCAGCGAGGCCGCTCTGTCTCGGGTTTGGTCTGCCAGATGGGTTTAATCCTGTCCAGATTGCGGATGGATTCTCTATCCAGGTTCCAACCCGCCGTCTCATCGAGATGTGATTGCTGTTTCGCCCGCAACGCGAAGGCGTCACGTGTCAAGTCGGGAGAATACGGACCGCGCAGATACCAATTGTAATCATAGCCGAGATGCACGCCAGCCGCTTGACAAAGGTAGATTACCTTTTGCAGCGCCATCCGGTCATCGAACGTGCCAAGGCACAAAGGAAGGCCGAGAGCGTCCAGAGTCAGTTTGAGGCCAATTTGTTGGCGATCCATTACAGTGTCCAGGAGGGGAATAATGAACGCAATTCCACTAAAGTGACAATGTACACTACTTCGCGCATGGCGTCAAGTCCGCCGCTAAACTATTCTTGACCAACAAATCAGTCAACACCCTTGGTAAATCCGCGTCCTGTGATACGCCAAGTGTTCGCCACTTGGCCTAAATTTTTCGGGCAGATCGATCGCCCGATCCCGCAGGGCGATGAACATGCCCTCGATCACCGGATGCGGCGGGAGGCTTTCGAGCAGCCTGCTGACCATGACCGCCAGACCCTCATCGACGGAAACCAGGCCGCGATCAAAGGCCCTGTCGTGCATGGCACACAAACAGAGCCCGTTGCGCGGATCGAGCCGCAGCGCGGGCTGGGCCGCCCAGGGCACGATGTGGCTGGCGACCAGCAGGGCCTTGCACGCCAGCCGGCACATGCAGCACTGTCCGCCATAGGACGCCAGCACGGTGGACCGGAAAAAGGTCTGGCCCAGGCGGACGTTTTGCAGGCGGAGCGATTCTGTTCGCCCCGCGGGGATTGCCGCCGTGCTTGGCTCGGAGGCTGCTTCCGCTTGTTCCTCGTCCGCCAATTCCTCGGGTTGGTTGCCGAGGTGCTTGCGAGCTGCCTTTTCGCTTTCAATGCCCATGCGATTCCAGTCGGAGTTGAACTCGGCCCATAACGCCTTGTCGGCATGGCTGGCGTTGCCAAGGCCGGAAACGCCGCGCTCTTGGTGGGCGGGGTCGAGCGATGCGAAGTTGCAGAGCTTCATGGCAACGGCAGCTAAGAGACTTTCCGCATTGATCACTAAAAAGGGGTGCCATTGTTTCGCACTAACCGATGCCCTTTCAAAGCAAATCCCCGATCACTCAATCTCCGTTGCCAGCCGTCCCGGGTGCCGATTCCGCTAGAATCTTCCAGCAATCCCTGTTTTTCTTCTTGTGCCGTCAGGCGAGCAAACTTGTCACGGCGTGGATCGTCCAACGACAAAAAAGTCTCTTTCCGATGCAGGATAGGCGGGTTCGCACTGCTGCCGTAATCGTAGCACTCGATCTGCCGGGTTCGGAGGTTCAATTTGACGCATCGCAGCAGGGCCGGATGGGGTGCCGTCTCGAAATCCGGATAGACGAGGTACGACAGCTTCCCTGACCGCCGATGGATCTTAATGAGGTTCGCCCCTTCGACCTCGCCCAAATAGGTCCGGCCGCATCCTTCGTAAACGCGAAGCAGCGGGTCCAGCGACTCCAGTGCACTACGATGGACATACAGGTCATCTGGCAGCAGCTTGCCGACGGTTGACTGCTTGCAAGCTTCGTCGATGGCAGCCGCGTCTCCGGCTTTGAAAAGCAAGGCGTCAGCCTCGGCGCACGCTTTGTTATACGTGCCGAAGAACGCCCTCAAGTCGCGCTGCAGCCCAAGCGGCAAATGCGACAGCAACGGCCGCTTGTGAAACCGCGCCAGGGCCATGTAGACCAACATGTCCTCGCGCCGGCGGCGAGCGATGGCCTCCCAGGTTTCGGCGTCTGTGATGCGCTGGATTGCCGCAAAGGCACGCTTGAGCGAGCCGAAACGGTCGATGACCAGCTGCGCACCCTCAAATTCCGTGGGATCGGGCACACGGCCCAATTCGGCGATGATCGCCATCAATGGTTGCAGGGCTTCGCGGCTTTCCTGAAGCCGCAACTCGGCAATTCTTCGGCGGGGAACTATTTCACGGCGGCGGAAACGGTTGGCCAGGAACTGCTGGCGCCGGGTCTCGTCCTTGAAGAGGTAAAACGTGCCGATTCCGGCGGGGATGGCCTCAGTTTGCAGCCTGCTCCTCAAGGTACGCCTTCAGCTCGGCCTGCTCGAAGTATTTCTGGAAGGTGCCGCGGTTGGTCAGCACCCCGTCGCCGAACTCAACGGGGTCCTTGCCCCTGCCGGCCATGAGCACCTGAGCCGAGACCGCCAGCACCTGGCGACAGAGCGCCCATGCCTCGCGGAGGGTCTGGGCACGCTCTTGCGGCTCTTCAATCACATTGATGACGTAGCCAAGGTTGACTACGTCCGCCACCTGCCGCGCCGCGTCCGGCTGGAAGACCGGGTCCCACCCGCTGCATGCCACACCTTCTTTGGACAAAAGGTCCAGGTCCTCGCCGCGGCCGCAACCGTAGTCGAAGAACGTCACACCCTTGGCCACGAGACCATCGCGCAAAAGGCATTTCACCGGGCGGGAAAAGTCTCCTCGCCGGATGGCCGTTTTGTGCCGCTGGATGGCAGCGCGTTCCATTTCCATGCCACATCGATGCCGACCGCGTCACCATCCGGGCCGGACCAGACACGACGTGGGCGAGGCCGACGGAAAGCTATCGTATTCATATCCTGCCAACCTCGACAGCACGGGCTTCGTCTGTTACTCTGCATTGAAATGCGGGAGATTCCCAGATGGCCGAATGGCTTCAGAACGGCAGCACACGAGCACGAGGCCACAGGATCTCTTCGCCGACTTGTTCGCCCAGCTCTTTGGTCTCGAAAAAACTCAGCTTCTCGTTCCAGAGCATCCCGTCGAGGACATCTACGGTAACAGCCGGTACATCGACTTTGCCCTAAAAACGAATGAGGAAAAGATCGCCTTTGAAATTGATGGCCTGGTTTGGCATGTCCCGGACGCGGAACGCATTGCAAAATATGAGGACGACTTGCTTCGTCAGAACAGCCTCATCCATCAGGGCTGGCACGTGTTCCGTTGGACGGATCGGCAAATCGCCGACGAATCCGAGCAAATCAAAGAGCAACTCCTGCTCTTTCTGGAACGCATTCCCGGTCTTCTCGAATTCGACGACTTTCTTCCCATGCAGCGCGGCGAGTTCATTGAACTCCGGGATCATCAGGAAGATGCGCTCTGCGCGCTCGAAGTGTTGCGGGACAACGGGAATACGATCGCCCTCCTTGCGCACGCGACGGGCACGGGTAAAACAGTGACGGCCATCGCGGATGCCAAACGACTTTGCGGCAGGACGCTCTTCGTAGTCCACACCAAGGATCTGGTGAATCAGGCGGTGACCAGGTTCGAGGAACTTTGGCCCGACGTGGTTTGCGGTCGATTTCTCGATATGGTTCACGACACCGAGGAGCATGTCATCGTCGGAACGGTCCAAAGCATCTCCAAGAATCTCGCGTCGTTCAAGCCCGATGACTTCGTCTATCTCATCATCGACGAAGCGCACCATGCCACGGCGGAATCATATCAGCAGGTATTAAAGTATTTCAAACCGCGGTTTACCCTCGGCCTCACGGCGACTCCCGACCGGGCCGACGGCCAATCCGCCTTGGAAGTTTTCCGTAACGCGGCCCATCGGCTCAGCCTTCGTGAAGCCGTGGAACGCGGCGAACTGGTCCCAATCCGCTGCGTGCGTGTCGAGACGAACGTCGATCTCACCAAGGTGCGTTTCAATGAAGTGCAGTACAATCGGCGGGACATCGAGGAAGCGATCTTGGTGCCCGGCCGAGATCGGTTGATCGTTGATACTTACGCTGAACACGTCCGAGGCCGAAAAGCGGTCGTCTTTTGTGTGAACGTCCGTCATGGCGAAACACTGGCGTCTTTGTTCCAATCGCACGACATTCCGGCACGCAGCGTCTCAGGTCGTATGCCGACGAAGGATCGGAAAGCGGCTCTCGACGAATTCGCGGCGGGAACGGTGCGGGTCCTCTGCGCGTGCGACCTGCTCAACGAAGGCTGGGACTGCCCGGACGTGGAAGTGCTTTTCATGGCTCGGCCGACCCTCTCGAAAGTCATCTACCTTCAGCAACTTGGCCGTGGCACGCGCAGAGCGCTGGGCAAGGAATCACTGATCGTGTTCGATTTCGTGGACAATGCCACTAAATACAACGCATCACTGACCTTGCACCGCATCTTGGGCAACAAAAACTACAGGCGTGGCGGGTTGGTGCTGGGCGATGCTCAGGCGATGCAGGCAGAACAAGAGGCATTGGATCGCGGGGAACTGCCGACGCAGACGCTGCCGGTGTCGCTCTGGGCGACCGACTTTCGGGAAATCGACGTGTTCAACTGGCAGGAATCCGTAAAAGGCATGATCTCCAGTTCAGACTTGGAAATGGAATTGGCGACGACCGAAGGGAAAATCCGCGACGCGGCGAAGCGTGGCGAGGTGACGGCTGACCACGAACTAGCTTTGGGCGAGCGAACGTACTTCTACTTTCGCCGGGAACGCGTCGAGGAGATCCGGATTCAACTCGCTCTTCCGCGGGTTGATGACGAATCGATCCGTAGTCTGTTTCTCGACTTCGTCGAACGGATGGACATGGTCGCTTCGTACAAGCCTGTGATGGTTCAGGCGATTATCGACCTCGTTGATGGGGATGGCCGGGTGCGTTTAGAAGAAGTCGCCCGGAGCTTTCTCGATTTTTATCTCAGTCGGCAACGGGCCGGTTTGCTGGTCGAACGGGCGAGCGCGCGAATGGCGGACCCCGCAACATTGACGTTGGATGTTGCCAGAGATGTGATGCTCAGCATGCCGTTTAGGAAATTCGAACAACGGAAGTTCCTGCTGCACGACAGACAGAATCTCGCATTCATCAGGTTCGCGCCGTCATTGTGGCGGCAACTGAAACCCGCAGACTTGTCCACGATCAAGTCCACCTGCGAAACCAAGATCGCCGCCTATTATGAGCGCCTCATCGCAAAATAAATGTCCGTTCTGCGCTGTTCCCGAGGCACGGGTGATCGACTCAAACGATCTAGCCTTCGCGATCGAAGACGCTTTTCCCGTTTCTCCCGGACACACGCTTGCAGTGTCCCGGCGACATGTGGAATCCTTTTTTGATCTGGACTGGGATGAGGTCGCGGCCATCGTGGCGATTCTTCGCTGCGCCAAGGCTCGACTGGACGAGCGTGACCACCCGGCCGGTTACAACGTCGGAATCAACATCGGATCGGACGCCGGCCAGACGGTTATGCACGTTCATGTGCACCTGATCCGGCGGTACATTGGCGATGTTCCCATTGCAGATGGCGGAATTCGCAACGTGATTCCAGGCAAGGGGCGGTACTTGCGATCAAATTAAGCAGAAAGCAGCCATGATTAAGAATCAATCTGCCCTCCTTGTGATACAACAGCAGCAACTTGCAATCATCAACCCAATTGAACTTGCGAACCGAGGGCCAAATGTCAACCACGCGCGATGATCGGCCGGGAAGCTCAAGACAAGTCGCCTTACGGGATTTGGAATACGCAATGTCGCTTGCTATCCAGCTCTTATCTGAATTGGATCGAGCAAGAGCGCATGTGCGAACTCTGAAGGATGATGAAGACGGCCGAATGATTGTCACGCCCTCCCAGGCTCGGGCCTTGAATGCCGCGGTTGAGAATGCTTACCGTAGTTGTCGGGAAGTTCGCGGGCTGCTCCAAAAGTGAGAAACAGCTGGTCTGGGTGTTGATCGCGGCCAGAAAGTAGGCCGCTTCAGCGGGGTGGCCCAGCCTACTTTCAACTGAACAGTTTTTTCGCCACAAATGCCCTTCGCCTGGTGCTGAGCGCATTTGTGGCGAAAAAACTGTTCACCGGGTGGCCTAAACCTGGCCGCGAAAATGGCCCACTTCCTGACCGCTGCTAACAGGTCTGGGTCGATGCAGAAGACCCGCGCGGCGGAATCTGACATATTGTGCCAAAGGGGGGTATTGTTAGCACTGGCCCAGCTGAAGCGATTAGAGTTATTTTTCTCAGGGAAACAGGAGAAATGCGATGCTTTACACGTTGCCTGATGGTCGGGAGGTCGCCTGGTTTTACCAAACACACCCTGTGCTTGGCTTCATGGTCAAACGCTCCATTGATGGCTTATACTGGGACGAATCGGCATTCCGTTTCAAGGGCCGCGATTACTGGGTCCGGGATCGTGGGAGCCTACATGAATTTGAGTATGCCAAGTCATTGATGGGTCAGCTTGTTGGCCCCTGCGAGTTGGAGATCGTGGTTGATCGCTATGGGGAACACACAAGGCCGTGGCACATGCGGCGCTGAGGCTACGAACAGGATTCGAGTTCCTTGCGGGGCTGCGGCATGAGTTCGATTCTCCTCCTTGAGTCGCTCATGGCTAAACACCACCGCCACCGCGCTCGCCAGCCTGCTTTTGTCATAATTCGCGAGGAATACCAGCGGGGGGTACATAAGTTTTGGTCTCGCTTCCTTAGATGGAGTTCCAACGTCGGCGGAGCATTGGTCCACGATTCGACGTTAACACCCCCAGTGCGGCACGATTGACGTCCAGCATGTATTTGTGGTCGTCTGGACCCAACTTGACCGTGTAACCTGGAAGGGATGCAAGGCGTTGCTCGAAAACTCCGAGTTTCTTGTGGGGCGAATCTACCGCTACTTCATTGAAGAAGGAAAAGCGCGCATCCGGCTGGCAGCATTCGAGGAGGAAGAAGGCGGCCTCACGAACCGCTTCGACAAGGACGTCCGCCCGAATGATCCAATGTATTTAATGCGCGGGACGTCCGCTCCACCGCCATACGACACCGAGCCTGCCTTCGACCTGTTGGGCACTCAACCAATCCAAGTCAAATATCAGGGCAATGAGTACACCGTCACGATCCGCTATTCCGTGTCGAGAGCGGTGCCCCGGCAGCAAGGCGGCAACTCGCTGATCGGTCGTGACGCCGCTCGGAACCAAGGGGTGTCGGTTGTCAGGGCCAACCGGGAATTGGAGCTGAATAACAGCTTCGATAGCCGGTCCGACCCGCGCGGTAGATGGTGGGGGATCGAGGTGCTTTTCGATCCTGACCTTGACGACGTTTTTGGCGTCACCAACAACAAACAAGCGGCCACCTCGTTTCGTAACCTGAACCTTGAGGAGGATGCGGCTGGGGAGGGAATGACGCCGGGAGAGTATAAGGATCGGCTGCACGATTCAAACGACCCTCGGCTCTTGATCTACCAAATCTCCACCGAGATTAACAAGTTGCTGGATCAGGTCCTGTGGCCGCAGATCAAACGGACTGCGGAACCGCGCAAGCAATCTCAGTATACTCCGCCTCCCGGCTCCGCCGAAGACGCCGGCACCAAAGCAGTAACTCAGCGCCGGACGCAACTTGGCGACAAGGGAGAGAGCGACAAGGCCGAGAAGCTCCCCGTGGCCGAGCGGGAAAAACAGCTGCGGGATGAACTGGTTGCCGAGGGCGTCCCCGAGTCGGAAGCCAAACAACTCGCCGTCGAGTACGTCAAGTCGAATTTCAAGTTCCTTTTTCAGGAAGCGGAGATTCCTGGAACCGCCATGTTCGATGTTCGACTCAAAGCCAGAACGATCATCATCCTTATCAACTCCAAGCATCCTGCCCGCGAGCATTTCTTCGACCTGCTCAAAAAAGAGGGGGCAGAGGTCGATACGCCCGCCCAGAAGGCGCTCGAGCTTTTGCTGAGCGCTTGGGCCAGGTTGGAGGACGAAGCCGCGGGTCAGGGACGCAAGCAGATGCTGGAGGACGCGAGGTCTGATGGGGGCGCCTGGCCCGAGATTTCCTGCAGGCGGCCAATGATTAGCGATGTCACCATCCTTACCGCGAAGATCGAGTTCTTGCAGGCGTCGTGGTCATGAGCCGAATTCGCCGCCGGTGGCCGCCGCAATCAGCAATGCGAGAAAGCTCACCCACTTGCATGCCAGGGCAGGCTGCGGGGGAGTCCGCGCTTTTGAAAGGTAATGGCTTTCTCAGCTACTGTGGCACCACAGCCACTTTTTGAGAGTCGAGCCAAGACTGAATGCTCTCCGGCCGGTCGTTGGGAAATACCGACTCCAGTTCGGAAAGTACGATCGGTTTGGCGGGCAAAGGGAACCAATGCCGGCAAGAGACGACCCGGCAGACGAACGCGCCAGAGCGAGTGTCCCAGGAAACGCTCCGGTTTCGGCAAACAGGACAGACGAAAACATTCATTGTTCAGCTCACTGGTTTGAATACGCGGCTAAATGCCCTTGCCTTGAAACCTGTAAAGGGCTTCACTTCCACCTTGTTGCGGGCGAGAAAATCAGCGGCCTCTTTGATCGGGTATGCCTCGACGTAAACAACATCGAGAAACACCGGGGTCATGGCTGATGCTCGTTGTGCCGCTGGGCAGTGGCGTGTTTCCCAGAATGACCACGGCGTGATAGCACTTCATAAATGCGAATCTGCCCGTCCGACGTGCCGGGGGGCACGAGGTCCCGGATCGGCACGGTAACCGGCATCGGCTCGAAACGCACGGTCGTTCCTTCGGGCAGATCCACTTTCTCCGTCAGTCGAAACACGCCGTTTTCGAAAATGGCGGTAATAGCGCTCATGGCTTTTCCTCACGCGGCCAGATACAAGTTCATTGCTCCAAATATCTTACCAGGTTCGCCGAACAGGTCATCACCTTCAGCCCGGTTGTCAGCGTCGCGAACCTTGGCTATCCTGTCCTCCATGCGCAAACGTCGCTCCCGCCGAGCCGATTTCGACTCCCCGTGGAAAGAGGCGCTGGACTACTTCCTGCCAGCCTTCCTGGCGTTTTTCTTCCCACGCATCCACGCAGCTATCGACTGGCCCAAAGGCTATGAAGCACTCGACAAGGAACTGCACCAGATCGCCCGCGGTGCCCGCAGCAATAAGAGCTTGGCCGATAAGCTTTTCAAGGTTTGGCGGTTGAATGGGGAAGAGGCCTGGCTGCTGATCCACATCGAAGTGCAAGGCGAGCCAGAGAATGATTTCCCTTTGCGCATGTTCCGCTATAACAGCCGGGCCTTCGACCGGTATAATCGAACAGTGGTCAGCCTCGCCGTCCTGACCGACGAGCAGCCGGGTTGGCGGCCGGAGCGGTTCGACTACGGCGATTGGGGCGCCTCAACCGGCATACGCTTCTTGACCACCAAGCTGATCGACTGGCGAGGCCAGGAAGCCGACCTGGAGGCAAGCGACAATCCTTTTGCCAAGGTTGTCCTGGCCCATTTGCGAGCGCTGCAAACGCGGGATGACTTGCAAGGCCGCAGCCGTTACAAGCTGGAATTGGTCAAGGGGCTTTACCAGCATGGCTGGACGGCGGAAGATGTTCGCCAGCCTGTTTCGCATTATTGATTGGCTGATCGATCTGCCCCTTGAGTTTGAACAGAGCTTCCAGGAAGAACTGCACGTTTGGGAAGAGGAGAAACGAATGCCGTACATCACAAGCGTCGAACGGGCCGGCCGCGAAAAGGGCCTTCAGCAGGGCCTGCTCAAAGGCGTCGCCGTCGCCCTCGCGCTCAAATTCGGGAAGGCTGACAAACGCCTCCTGGCCAAGGTCAATGCTATCCAAAGTGTGAAAGAGCTTGAGGATTTGCTCGAAGCCATTCCGGGTTGCAGCAACATCCAGGAAATCCGCGACCGCCTGGCGGAACCTGCAAATTGATGTTCAAGGCACGCCTCCAAAGGAAAAGCTAGACTTGCCTAGCGCGACCATTGTTCCGCTTTATCCGATGGAGACCAAATCCATGCTCATTACCAACGAGGCCCTGGTGGTGCTCTGGCTGGGGGCCGGGGCTGTCCTTTTGTGGATGTGGCTGCCTGCCGTGTTTAACGCCCTGGGCTTGACCCTTTGGCAGGTTACCATCGATGACGATGCCACGGCTCTCGAACCCTCCGGAAATGATGCCGAGTACGATGAGCTTTTCGACGAGCTGCGCGGCCTCGGGTTCGTGCCGGTCGGCAGACGCAGCAAGAAGTGCTGGTTTTTTACTCACCATTGGTTTCGCAACTTCCAGTCCCTCGTCTTCGCTGGGCGCCGGGGCGACTGTTTGGCCGTGCTGTACAAACTTCGGTCGTGGGATCGGTGGCGCCTTTGTTTCGTGACGGCGTTTTCCGACGGCGCGATCGTTCATACCGCCAACCAGATGGAAAAGTTCCGCCGTGACGAGCCGGACTATTTGCGCTGGGCTCTGGCGACGCCCGATCGGGCCTTGTTGCTGGGGCGCCATCGCGAGGTGTGCCAAAGCTTCGCGGCCGCCGGGTCGCGAAGCGTGGCGGTGCTGCCTGTTGAGGAAATCAACCGGCTGGAACTTCACCACGAAGCCCGCAATCATCGCAAGCACCACCGCTGGACCGGTTTGCAGGTCATGTCAAATTCGCTGTGGCGGCTGGGCATCGGCTTGCTGATTATGGCGCGGTATGCGGACACGGCCCCATACCTCATGCCGGTCAGCGTCATCGTCACCGGCTTGATGTGGCCGGCGCTGCATGACTGCCTCTTCCGCGCTTCCGCAAGTCGCTTTCGAGCCGATGACGCACGCCGGCAATGCAGCCAGCAAACGCCACGGTTGAATCCGCATTGACTGGGCTTGTTTGCCCGTGTATCTTCATCGTAGATACCGTGGAGGTTCCGATGAAGACTCGAGTTCAAAAATGGGGCAACAGCCTGGCACTGCGCATTCCGAAATCCTTTGCCGTCGAGGCTGGTCTATGCGCCAACGCCGCGGTCGAGCTATCCCTAGTGGAGGGCGCGCTGGTCGTGCAGCCGCTTAGCCCGCAACCGCTCACACTGGATGAATTGCTGCGCGGCATCACCGACGACAACAACCCCCGTGAGTGGGATACCGGGCCGGCTGTCGGCAAGGAGGTCTGGTGAGCCGCAAAGCCGTCTATATTCCCGAGCGCGGCGATGCGGTGTGGATTACCCTCGACCCCCAAGCAGGCCATGAGCAGGCCGGACGTCGGCCAGCGTTGGTGCTGTCGCCGTCGGCTTACAACGGTCGGGTAGGTCTGGGTCTGTTCTGCCCGATCACCAACCAGGTGAAGGGCTACCCCTTCGAGGTGGTCTTACCTGCTGGGTCGCCAGTCTCCGGCGTGGTGGGTGCGGACCAGGTCAAGAGCCTGGACTGGCGGGCGCGCAAAGCAACGCGGATTGGCGCGGTTTCGGAGGAGGTCGTTGCCCAGGTGCTGCAGCGGCTGCAGACGTTGCTGGCAGCGGATGGCTAAGAGGGAGCACACTCGATTCAACAGCCGGGCGGCAAGAAGGACGCAAACCATTAGTGGCCTGGGCGGCCTAAATAGTTGGAAAGAGGGCTTGATGAAATTGCCGTGGATTGCCGAGCTGCTTCGGTTTTTGCGCCGCCAGCCCAAGCAAGTGCAAGACTTGAGCGTGCCAGTCGATTTAGCGGGAGCGCCGCTGCATTTCATCACGCTGGGAGGCGGCACCGTAACGGTTGAAGGCATCAAGATTGGCGTCAGGCACCTTTCCTTGCAGCTTTGGCAGGTCGGCGGCAACGGCCTGCCCCACATTGGCATTGAGCTGTCCGACAGAGAAATGGTCAAAAGCAAGGCACACCACCTCTCTACCATCGAGCTGCAGGTCGATACGGGCTGGCAAGGCTGGACATGGTCTGTCGATAAAGCGGCGGGCGGCAACAGAACCTGGCAATGCAAAAACCTGTGGGTTTCTTATCTCAGCCTCGGCCTGCAAAAGGCAAGCCTCGACGGCGCCTGCAAAGCGGCCGTACACCTGGTTGTCTTTGTCGGCGCCAAAGCCGCCGCGGAGGAACAATGGAACGCACTCGTTAAACTTGGGCAGGAATATGCTTTTTTGGAACAGCCGGGTTACGCCGCTGATGAGCTGGGACAATCGTTCCGAAATTGGCCCCGGTCGTATTATGTCACGGAACCCCTGGCGATGGCCGCGGCCAATAACAGCAATACGTTTATCCGGTATTTGCTGGCGAAAACGGGCTTGCCTCGGCAGGAACCCAGTGGAATCTACCCCGGCGCGATCATGCCGACCACCGAGGTCATCGACGGGCCCACGTGGAACGCTTGGGTCTATGAGGCACAGCCACCCTTCAAACGCGATTTAGCCAAGGGCGACTGGCCGCCAAGTCCTTTGCATTCGCCGCTTCAAGTTTGAGGGCCGGTGCCAAGCTCGTTGCAGGCGAGTACGATTTCCCTTTGCGCATGTTACCCTGCAACAGCCGGCCCTGCGGCCGTTATAATGGGAAAGAGGACGTTTATGGACCTGCCAATAAAATTCCCGCAAGAAAAGGACAAGATCTATCAGGAGGCAATGGCTTTCAGGCAATTGTCCCCCGACGAGCGTCGGCTAGCCATGCTGGATGTGATCGCCCTGGGTGCGGAAATGATTGAGCAGTCGCCTCATAAAGAGGCCATGGTGCGCTTGCAGCAGGCCCACGAAGAGCAATGGAAAACGGCCCTGAAGGAGTTGTTTGCCCGCCATGGCCTCTGAAATTCCAAGCGACCTGCAAACTGCGCTGAAGGAAATGGCAGCCTCTCTGCAGGCGCTGGAATTGCGTTTTGCGCTGATCGGCGGCATGGCAGTTGGTTACCGCAGCCGTCCCCGGTTCACCAGGGACATTGATTTGCTTCTCGACATTCCCCAGGTGGTTTTGCCGCGCTTGCTTGACGATTTGAAACATCGTGGTTTTTCATTCGACACCAACAGAACCATCCGCGAATGGACGAGGGATCATTTAACCGCGCTCAAATATCACGGCGTCACCATCGACTGGCTCAAACCAGTCCTACCGCTCTTCCAGCACGTGATCGATCAGGCAAGGACGGAAGATTTTCTGGGCTGTGCTATGCCAATCGCCTCGCCGGAGTGCTTGATCCTGACGAAGTTGATCGCCTCCCGGGGGCAAGACCAGGTGGATATTGAAAACCTGCTCGCCGCCAACCAGGGCAAAGTTGACCTGGATTTCATTCGCCGGGAATGGATCACTGTTGGCGGTGAAGATGATCCGCGCTACCTGAAATTCCAGGAGATGGCGGCGAAGTTGGATCCGCCCACGCCGGCATAGAAAGAAGAAATCGGAGTTGAACACCCCCGACCTCCTGACGTTGTACAAAATAGTCATGGGCAAGAATCGCTGCCAACCGTCAAGCACTGCTCTTCCGCCGCGTCACTATCGGGGCGCCGATGTTCCCATGCGCGAGATTCGCCGTTTCGTTCGCGAAGTCGCAGAGCGCTTTCAACCCGACAAGATTATCCTGTTTGGCTCCTATGCCTACGGCACTCCCCACGCGGACAGCGCCGTGAACCTGTCCTGCCGATACCTGCGTGCGACTTGCGCGCCCTGAATTGGAATACCCAAAAACTCCGCCGTTTCGGCAAAAGACTCCCGACCTCTTTTTCGGCTCCTAATTCTTGAAATCTGCCTTGGCAACGGGCTGAGGGGATTGTGCTCCTTTCGAACCCAACCGCACTAGCGCCGCCCGCGATTCCTGCGTCAAACGTGCCTCCGGCGCCCGTCGGCCAAGCTTGCCAATAATTGCCGTGACTCCAAACTGTCAATCCATTCCAAAGCAGCGACCGCTCGCAAGGCGGTTAACTGCTCCGGCGACGGCACGGCGTTTTCCACTTTGGCCAGAAGCAGCTCCAGCCGTCGTTTTCGCTCCAGCGTCGGATTGCCTTGCAGGGCTTGACGGAGGGCGGATTCGGCCAGTTCTCCCATGCCCTCCAGCGTCACCGTCGCCTGTTGCCTTTGCAGGTATTGGGCGCTGTCCAAATCCTGGACGAGTGCGGCGATGCGTTGGCCGTCAACGGCGGGCGCCGGCTTCAGGCGGGCGCGGATCCATTCGACCGTCTGCGTGCGGTGGGTGAGCAGCTTCGACAGAGCTTGATAGGCCGCGGGGGCAGGGCCGCCCAGGTCGGTCCACCACCGTTGCAATTGTCTGGTGGAGGCATGTTGTCTCGCCTGTTGCGCGGCAGGAGCGCTGGCATTTTCCCAAACCAGGATCGTGTGATCGTTGCTGCCCGAAGCCAACGTTTTGCCATCGGGAGAAAAGGCCACGCTCCGCACAAGGCTCGCGTGCCCTTTCAAAGTGCGCACGCGTTGGCCCGTCAAGGGGTTCCACAAGTCGATAGAGGTCCCCTGCCAGGCCCCCGTGCCAGCGGCTAGCAAACGACCGTCAGGTGAGAAAGTCATCGCTCGCGATGTGGTGTTGTCGATGCTGAGGATTTCCTGGCCTGTCGAACGTTCCCAGAGGCGAAGCATGGGGCTGTGGTGACTTGTCCGTAAGCCGGAGACGATTAGCAATTGACTGGAGGCCAGCATTCTGGCATCCGCCGAAAAAACGGCCGTGTGGCACACAATGTTGGTCGGGGGAAACTGAAACTCTCGCAGCGGAATGTCGAGGATCCCTTTGCAAGTGGTCGTGCTCCACAAGCGCAGTCGTTCTGGTGACAGATCGTCCCGCGCTTCGCCGTTCGCAGACAGAGCGACCTTGGCATCTGCGCTCAGCGCCACGACGGCGCCGTCGACGCCGGTTTTGAAACCGCGGATCGTCTTGCCAGTGGTCGTGTCCCAAACGTGAAGGGCGGCGCCGTTGCCTCCAGCAATCAGGCTTTTCCCGTCGCCGGTGAACGTCAACGAAACGGCGCCGCCTTCGGGACCATCAAGCTGCAATAGTTGGCGGCCGGTGGCAATCTCCCATAAGCGCGTAACGCCGTCCGCGCTGGAAGACGCTAGCACCTTACTATCTGGCGCGAAAGCTAGTGCCGAAATCGGACTATTGTGACCCTCCAGCTTGGCGAGCTCTTTGCCTGTCGACGGCTCCCACAACCGCACGGTGTTGTCATGGCTTCCCGACGCCAGCAACTGGCCGCCGGGGGAGAATGCCAGGCATGCGATCTCGTCTTCGTGGCCGCCTGTGTGGCGAATCTGCTCGCCGGTCGCCACGTCGAATAAACGAATCATACCGTCGCTTGCCCAGCCGCCATCCATCAGCGCCAGGCGCTTGCCGTCCGGCGAAAAACCCACAAGCCGGCTCCCCGCCCCCACATGCCCTTTGAAACTGCGCAGTTTTTGGCCGGTGGCGGCGTCCAACAAATAGGGCGGTTCTGTTGGGCGCAAAACGACTATCGCCGTGCCATCGGGCGAGAAGGCAAACGACGATCCCGGCGCGGCGAATTTGCAGCGTTCAGCGCCGTCAGCCACGGGAATCACATGGACCCAGCCATCGGGAGGGTCATCGTACGCGATGACATCGCCAGGGGGAGCGATGGCGACGTGGCCCTTGCCGACGACGATCTCGTGCAGTTTCTTGCGGGTGGCCACGTCCCACACGCACACGACGTGTGGGCATTTTTCGTCGAAGCCCATGCCGCCCCCACTGTGGATATGCGGCACTATTGAGCACGAAATAAGTCGTTTGCCGTCCGCACTGAAGACCAGCTTAGCTTGGGCACCCCTGCCAACGAAGGGTGCGAGTTCACGGCCCTTGGCAATATCCCAAACTAAGAAAGGCGAGTCTTCTTGCCATTCATGACCTTGCTGGACCAGCAGCTTACCGTCGGGAGACAAAGCGCAATTGGTCCACATGGCCGTGAAGGCATTGTTGCATTCGAAGGAGCGCAGCAGCTTGCCGGTGGCAATCTCGTACAATTCGGGGGTGCTACCTCGTCCGACCAGGACGTTTTTGCCGTCGGGCGTGAACATTGCCCCAGTCAATTCGCGGCCCTTCGCATTGAACCGCGACCGTTCCTTGCCGTCGGCCATATCCCAAAACCGCACGGACAAGCTGTCTTCCTCCGCACCGACGGCCATCATCGTTTTCCCATCCGGCGAAAACGCGGCGGCGATTAGTCCGCCAGGATGGTGGAAGCGCACCGACCCCAGGCGAGCGAGCGCTCCCTCGGGGAGGGGATCGCCGTAGAGGTCAGCTCGAGGCGCCGCAGGTTGCCCTGCACCCCGCGCGGAGGTCGCGAGACCGAAGAGAGCAAAACCAAACAATATCAAACAACCACGGACGATCCGCATGGTTCACCCTCCTGGCGGCGTGCGATGGGTAGGTAGGACAGGCATTTGAAGCTAGCCAAATCGATTGGTCGGGTCAAGGGAAACTGAAGTTGGCAAGAACGACCTGCTTCACGCGTTGGGAAACGGCCCTTTCTCATGGTATCAACGGCAGCACTGTAATATACGCGGAGAACCGATTGAAGTCAGCCACATTATGCGTAAGCACCTTTGGAATGCCATGCGCAAGCATGGTGGCAACGTGTCGACGAAAACAGGTTCAGCGGCCGTCGTCGCCATAAAGGTCCTCTCGACGGTATGTGCAGGTTGGGTCGGTTGGGCCTACGGGATGTGGCGTCAGCCAGAAGGCGTCGTTTTTGACCTTCACGGGCACAGCGTCCTCCAACACGATAACGACTTGCTTTGTTCCCGGCGCGATATCCGCCGGAACCTGTGCGGTGAGCGTGTGATTGTCACTGACAACAGCCGTTGTGGTGAGCGTTCGCATGGCAGTTTCCTCCTCGTTTACTGGACTGATCTATCGCATTATACCGCGCCACCGCCGGACCTGCCACGGCAAGGCAAGCCAGCCCGCTTGGCCGGACGAGGTACGTCATGCGGTGGACAACGGCCCGTTCTTGTCCGCTGCCGTTGGCTCGACCGGCAACGCCTCCACCGCTGCAACATGCAAAGCCGAAAGCAAGCTCGACCGGTCGAACACCGTGGGATTGTCCTCGCTGGCGGTGCCGACAAAAAGGTGCCTTTTGCCCACGAGAACCAAATCGGGATGATAAATGTCGTAGTGCTGCCCGGAACTCATGATGACCCGAAAAGGCACAAAAGGACGCTCCTTGAGTTTTGCCTGGATGTCGCTGCCGGTTAGCATGGGTCGGTCCTGGTATTGTCCCTCATCAACGACCGATGGCTGGAACGTCGTCGTCGTCGTATAATGACCGCGATAATTCGCAATTGTGTTTACCTTTCCGAGGCCGGCATGCAACACTTAAGCTTGGACGCCCAACCCGAGGTGATTCGCAAGTTCGTGATGACTATGGTGGTGGCTCCCGATGGCACTCTGCTGGAACTCGGTGGGCGGCCCGTGGCCTGCCTGCTTCCACCGCCACGCTCGGCCAACACTGTCGAAGGCGAGGAGTGGACCGACGCAAGGAACCGACGGCGATGCCAACTCATCGACCAAAAATATGATAACGGTCTGACCCCGAGCGAGGAAGCCGAACTTGCGACTCTCCAAACCGAAATTGACCGCCATGTCGATAGAGTTGCCCCGCTGCCGCTCGACGAGGCCCGGAATCTGCACCAACAACTTTTGGATAAGGCAAGGAAGGCCAATGTCCGGTCCGACGCATGACTGTGCCATTCACATACCCCGATTCGGCCCACGTGCGTCGGCATGGTCCCCGCGGGTATGCGCTACGAGAGCTATCGCCCGTGGCTTCGGGACGAGTTTGCATTTCGTTGCGTTTATTGCCTCACGCTGACAGAATACCGCAAGGTATGGATCGGCATTATCCGTATGGCGGAGGCTGCTGATTCGATTCTCTACAGACGCCTCATGGGTTTCCCAGACGATTTACCAAATTTGACGCGTCTCCGGCCACCTGGCGGCAACAGCCAGCCGGAAGGGGTGGCGTCATCTTATTTCGCCCAACGCCAACGAGGCACGTTGCTAGGGACTTACTGATCCGAAGCAGTCGGCGGCGGCGTGAATGGCGTCAACGACAAACCCGGCGGTCAAACCATGGCAAAATCGCAAAACCCAGGTGAAATGGCTGCCCATCTCAGTTACAATGCCAAGGAAATGACAAACCGCTACCGCGCCCGAAGTTCCGTGGGCCTCTCCATGACTCGACCGCTCGCTGTTGCACCGTTGATGCTGCTGCTGTCGGCCACGACCTGTCTGGCCGATCCGCCCGTCGATTATGCGCAAGACGTCCGGCCAATCCTCGTGCGCAATTGCTATGCCTGCCACGGCGCCAAGGCCAAGAAAGGCGGGTTGCGCGTCGATACCGTCGCACTCATGCTCAAAGGTGGAAGCGACGGGCCGGTTCTCGTTCCGGGCAAATCATCACAAAGCCTGCTCATTCAAAGCCTTCGCCACCAGGGCGACGCCGCGCCGATGCCGTACAAGAAACCGCCGCTGGCCGACGACCAGATTCGCCTCATCGCGGCGTGGATCGACCAGGGCGCCAAGGCGCCTGCCGTCGATAAGACCGAGGACGCGGCCCTGGCCGATCATTGGTCGTTTCAGTCCGTCAAACGGCCCGGTGTGCCGGCAGTTAGCGATACGGCATGGGCCCGCAATTCCATCGATCGTTTCATCCTCGCCCGCCTCGACGAGCGGAAAATTCGTCCCGCCCCAGAAGCCGACCAGGTGACGCTCATCCGCCGGCTCAGCCTCGATCTCACCGGTTTGCCGCCCACGCCCGCCGAAGTCGACGCCTTCGTCCAGGACAAACAGGCCGACGCCTACGAGCGGTTGGTCGATCAGCTCCTGGCCAGTCCGCATTATGGCGAACGCTGGGGCCGGCATTGGCTCGACGTGGCTCGCTATGCCGACAGCAATGGATTCGCCATCGACTCGCCGCGCGAGATTTGGAAATATCGCGATTGGGTCATTGCCGCCTTGAACCGCGATTTGCCGTTCGATCAGTTTGTCATCGAGCAAATGGCGGGCGACCTGCTGCCCAAGGCGACGATCGATCAGAAGATCGCGACCGGCTTTCATTGCAACACATTGGTCAATGAAGAAGGCGGCGTCGATAAGGAAGAGTTTCGCGTCGAAGCCGTGGCCGACCGGGTCAACACCACGGGTGCGGCTTTGCTCGGCCTTACGATGGGCTGTGCCGCGCTGTCACGACCATAAGTTCGATCCGATCACGCAAAAGGAGTATTTTCGGCTGTTCGCTTTCCTCAACAATCAGTCCGAGACCAAGCTGACGCTGGCGGCCGCGGACGTGGCCGCCCGGCGGGAGTCGATTCGCGTCGAAATCGACGCCCTGGAGGTCGTGCTCCACAACAAGCTTCGCAAATACGTTGCCGGCCTGCCTGAAGCCGACAAGGCCAAGCTGAATGCCGAGGTGCTGAGCGTACTCAATCTTCAGCCACAGCAACGGACCGAAGCACAGAAGAAGCTATTGGCCGGGGTGTTTGGCAGCAAAGGCAGCGACTTCAAAGGCGAATTTGACCGGCTCAATACGCTCAAAAAGCAACAACCGATGGCGGCGACCACCTTGGTCCTCAAGGAATTGGCTAAACCGCGGCAAACAACTATCCATCTCGGCGGCGATTTCACGCGCAAAGGCGAAAGCGTCGGCCCCGGTGTGCCCGCGGTGCTGCCCGCGTTGCCCGCACCGGACAATGGTGCACTCAGCCGCGTCGACCTGGGTCGGTGGCTTGTGGCCCGCGACAATCCGCTCACCGCGCGCGTGACCGTCAATCGGTTATGGCAAGCTTACTTTGGCCTTGGAATCGTCGAGACGGAAAATGATTTCGGCACGCAAGGCGCTCCGCCGTCGCACCCCGAACTGCTCGACTGGCTGGCGGCGGAGTTCATGGAGCGAGGTTGGAGCCTGAAGCATATTCATCGCCTCATCGTCACCAGCGCGACCTATCGGCAATCGTCGCGAGTGCGGCCCGAATTGGCGGAAATCGATCCGGCCAATCGGCTGCTGGCCCGGCAAAATCGACTGCGGCTCGACGCCGAGGTCGTGCGCGACAACGCCCTGGCCGTCAGCGGCTTGCTCAACCGGGCCATCGGCGGGCCGAGCGTCTTCCCGCCGCAGCCGGCGGGCGTCTACCAATTCACGCAAGTGAGCCGTTCGTGGAACACCAGTGTCGGGCCGGATCGCTACCGCCGTGGGATGTATATTTTCTACCAGCGGTCGGCACCCTACCCTGGCCTAACGGTCTTTGACGCACCGGATGCCAACAGCGTTTGCACGCGGCGAATACGGTCCAATACGCCATTGCAGGCGCTGACGCTGCTCAACGATACGGCGTATCTGGAGTTGGCGCGGGGGTTAGCCGAGCGAGTACAGCGCGAGGCATCGACCGGCGATGAAGCGCGCTTACGCCTGGCCTTCCGATTGTGCCTGGCACGGCTGGCGACCGCCACAGAGGAGACGCGGCTTGGCAAATTCCTGGCGAAGCAGCGCGCCGAGTTCCGAGCGGCGCCCTCGGATGCGCGGGCATTGATGACAGCGGCGGGGGCGACGATTAACGATGGGGACGACGCTGTCGAGTCCGCGACATGGACCGCCCTGGCCAGGGTTTTGCTCAATCTCGACGAATTCATTACGCGGGAGTGACGCACAGTGGACATTTATCAGCAATCGCTTTGTCAGCAAACCAGGCGGCACTTTTTCAAGGATTGCGCCCTGGGCCTCGGCAAGATCGCGCTCGCGTCGCTGTTCGCGGACAAATCGTTGGCAGCGAGCCAGCCGCCGACAGGGCCGCTGACGCCGCGCCCGCCCCATTTCACGCCGCGGGCCAAAAGCGTCATTTTTCTGTTCATGGCTGGCGGCCCCAGCCAATTGGAGTTGTTCGATTTCAAGCCGGAGCTGAATCGGCTGCACGGTCAATTGATTCCGGAGTCGTTCATCCGCGACCGCCGTTTCGCCTTCATGGAAACATTCGACCGCAATCCGCCACGGCTGCTGGGAACACGGCGTCGATTTGCCCGCCACGGCAAGTGCGGCGCCTGGGTGTCGGAGCTGCTGCCGCACACCGCGGCAATGGTGGACGAGATCACCTTTCTGAAATCCGTCGCCACCGACGTTTTCAATCACGGGCCTGCGAAGCTGTTCATCAATACGGGCAGCAGCCAATTCGGCCGGCCAAGCATGGGTTCCTGGCTGACCTACGGCATCGGGAGCGAGTCGCAAGACTTGCCGGGCTTTGTGGTGCTGCAGTCGGGGCCGCGCGGTCCGCGCGGCGGGGCGGCGCTGTGGTCGAGCGGGTTCCTGCCGACCACTTTCCAGGGCGTGCCGTTTCGCAGCGGCGGCGAAGCCATTTTGAACCTGACCAACCCGCCGGGGATCAGCGGCCAGCGCCAGGGCGAGGCCCTTGATGCCATTCGCGATCTCAACGCGGAGCGGCTGGGCCAGACGGGCGACCCGGAGATTGCCACGCGCATCGCCGCCTACGAGATGGCTTACCGCATGCAGACCAGCGCCCCGGAATTGATTGATCTGGCACGCGAAGATCGGCGGACCCTGGCGATGTACGGCGCCGAGCCTGGCCGGGCCTCGTTCGCCAACAACTGCCTGCTGGCGCGACGGCTTGTGGAGCGCGGGGTGCGTTTCGTGCAGCTTTATCACACCAACTGGGATCACCACGGCGGTCCGGGCGAGGAGCTGGGCAGACCGCTCGACAATATCTGCCGGGAAGTCGATCAGCCCTCGGCGGCCCTGGTCAAGGACCTGAAGCAACGCGGCCTGCTGAACGACACCCTGGTGATTTGGGGCGGCGAATTCGGCCGCACTCCAATGGGTGAACCGCGCGAGACCGTCGGTCGCAATCACCACATTGACACGTCAACCATGTGGCTAGCCGGAGGCGGCGTCCAACCCGGCATCACCATCGGGGAAAACGACGAGTTGGGTTTCTCGCCGATCGCCGACCGCGTTCACGTCCATGATTTGCAGGCGACCATTTTGCACCTGCTGGGTCTGGACCATTTGCGGCTGACGTTTCGGTATCAAGGACGGGACTTCCGGCTAACGGATGTGGGCGGCGAGGTGGTGCGGAAATTGCTGGCCTGAAGAGTGAAGAGTGAAGAGTGAAGAGTGAAGAGTGAAGAGTGAAAGGTGACATGTTTCCATGTCACTCTTCACTCTTCACCCTTCACTCTTCATTAGGAGTCACAGTGAGGCGGGCGAACGCCATTTCTTTGGCTTTTGGCTTAGAACTTGATTTCCAGGCCGAAGGTCACGCCGTTGGCAAAGAAGTCCGACCTGTTGAACAGCGGCGCGGGGTTGGCGGCACCCTGCAAGGCCGGTGTGCTGCTCGTGATCGGGCTCTGGCTCAAGTTGAGGTTGCGATCGACCTCTTCGCCCGGCCGAACAGTCTGGCTAATGTAGACCAGGTCATAGCCCACAAAGGCACGGACGTTGTGGACGATCTCGCAACCGAGCTTGATCTGGATCTCGGGAACCACGATGAATTCATCGCGCTGCGTGTTAGTGATGTTCGTCGGCTGGGCAAACAGGCCGCCGCGGAAGGTGCCCGGCGAGGCGCCGCCGGTTTCCGTGAGGCTGCCGTTGATGTCGACGGATTCGTGATTGTCGCCGAGGGCCAGCTTGGCGATCACGTCGATGGTCAGGAAGTTATACCGCCAGCCCAGCTTGGCGCCGATCTGGGGGCCAAAGAACTGGTTGTGGGTCTGGAAATTGTCGTTGAGCGTGGTCAGCGGGCCTGGCGGGTTGGGCAGAGTGGCCGTGGTGTTGCTGAGCTGAAGCGACTCCTGCAAATCCACGTAACGGAAACCAGCCAGGAACATGCCGTGGAAGTCGCCGTTGGACCAGCTGCCGAACACGCCGTTCGTGTCGGTGCCCCACAGCCGCGTGGTGGAAGTCCACAGCACGCTGCCGGCGAACTGCTGCACGGGGTCGGCGACAATCAGCTTGAACTCCTGGCCCGCCGCGACATTGTACGCGGGAATGTACAGGGGTGGGTTGCCGTTCCCATCGGACGAGGCGCCAAAGCTGACCGACCGGCTCTCCAGCAGGAAGCCGCCCACTTCGATCCCGAAGAGCTGGTCCGGGGTGACCCAGGCGCCAATGGTGCCCTGCATGCCGGCAAACGTGCCGTAATTGAGGTTAGACTCGCCGAACAGCACCGTCTCGTTGCCCTTGCCGAGCGTGCCGGCGAAAGGCTGATTGGGGTTGCCCGTGGTGACCAGGGGGCCGGGGACGGGGCCGTCCTTGATCCAGAAGACCAGGTATTCCATGTCCGCCCAGACGTGCGCTCCGAAATCGCCGCTGGCGCTGGCTTCATTCCAACAGCCCCAATTGTCGGGCTGGAAGGAAGACGTGCAGTCCGTCGTGCTCGGCGCGGGGACTTCAGCGAGTGCGGGTTTATCGGTGTTTGGCTTGGTCGCCGGTTGAGCGTCCTGAGCTGAAACAACCCCGGCCGACAAAGCAAGGGAGGCCAGCCCTATGAGAATTCCTTTTCTCACGATTGACTCCTTTTATCCAGTCGCTTAGTGCGAGCCCACAAACTGAGGGCATATGGCAAACAGCGAAGTATGATAACTATCGGCAAGGGCGGCGCAACAGCAAAGCGAAAGCACAATGGGTCATTTGTTTGAAATCGGAATAGGCGGAGTGTTCGGAACTTTCGGCAAATTGAGCATGGGCGGCAGGCCAATACGCAGAATGGGCAAAATGGGCTGTGATCCTGGTGCTATTATTGGTCCTATAGGTCCCATAGGTTCCATAAAAACTGGCCGCTACCGCAGCACATCCGCCAAAGCCCCATCCACCATGGGAAACCTGAACTGATAGCCCAGCTTCAAAGCCTTCTTGGGCACCACCCGCTGCCCCGTCGTTACAACTTGGGCCACCTTGCCCAGCACCAAACGCAGCATGACCTTGGGCACCGGGAAAAGGCAGGGCCGATGCAGCGCATGTGCCAGAGCCTTCGAGAAATCCTTGTTCGTCACCGGGTTGGGAGCCGTGGCATTCATCGGGCCCTGGCAAAGCGCATTATCTAGCGCCAGCAACAGCAAGCCGACCATGTCTTCGTGATGGATCCAACTAACGTATTGCCGGCCGCCAAAACCGACGGGGCCACCGAGGAACATCTTGAACGGTAGCGCCATCTTGGTGAGCGCCCCGCCCCGGCCGTCGAGCACCACGCCCACACGAATGCAAACCACGCGGACACCGTGGGCCTGGGCTCCATGGGCGGCATTTTCCCAGGCAACACAAATCTGGGCCATCAGGTCGCCGCCGGCCGGGACATCTTCGGTCACCTCTTCGTCGCCGTGGGGGCCGCAAAAGCCGATGGCCGAAGCGTTGACGAGAACCTTGGCGGCGCCGGCATTGGTGCGGGGCTTACCGGCCAGGGCCTTGACGGCATTGGCGGTGCTGTCGACACGGCTAGTTCGCAGCATCTGCATGAATTCGCCGTTCCAACGCCGATTGAATATCCCCTCGCCCGTCAGATTGAGGACGGCGTCGCAGTCGTCGACGGCTTGCATCCAGGGGCCGGCCGTCGTCGGATTGCCTTCGATCACTTGACAGGCATCGCCCCATTGTGCTTTGGCAATATCGGGGCGGCGCGTCAAAAGCGTGACGGCGTCGTGGCGGTCGCGGAGGCGTGGGATAAGGCGGCTGCCGACGAGGCCCGTGCCGCCCATGAGGAAAATGCGCATTCTCATATTGTAGGACGGCCTTCCCAGGCCGTCCATGGCCGATGCGGACGGCCTGGGAAGGCCGTCCATGCCGGTGCGGACGGCCTTCCCAGGCCGTCCATGCCGATGCGGACGGCCTGGGAAGGCCGTCCTGCAAAACTGTCACCTCTGATCGAACAGCGGCAAAACACCAGGCCGGGGCCGGGGCCGCCGGCTTTCAACCGGCTTGCTCAAAAGGGCGTGAAGACACTGTCTGCACGATACACTTGTTTCTGCCGGTCACTTTGGCCTCGGCAAGCCCCGCCGCCGCGATATGCTTCATTTGCTCGTAATCCGTCAGGGCGCCAGGCTCGGCCACGGCGAAAGCAACGCTGACCGTCACGGCAATCGTGCTATCCTTGTAAAGGAAAGGGTATTTCTCGACGTTGCTGCGGATGCGCTCACCCAGGACCTCGGCGCCCTCGATAGTGGTTTCCGGAGCGATGATCAGGAATTCCTCGCCGCCGATGCGGCCCATCATGTCCACGTCGCGCAGCGATGCTCCCAACACGCGTGCCAGGTCGACCAGCACCTTGTCGCCGCCTGGAAGCAGGTAGCGGCTGTTGATCTGCTTGAAGTGATCGACGTCCACCAGGCCAACGGCCAGGGCGCGTAGGATAGCGGTCGCGGCGGCGCAGCTTCGCGCTCAGCCAGGCGATCCATCGACCTGCGATTCGGCAGCTGGGTCAGCGGATCAGTGAGAGCGAGCTTTTCCAGCATCTTGTTTTTCTGCTCCAGCTCACGATTGGTTTCTTCGAGCTCGAGGGTCCGGTCCTGGACTTTCTTGTCCAGCTCGAGATTGAGCTGGCGCAGCTCTTCCAGGAGCCGTTCATGGCTACGTTCGAGCTTGAACGTATGGGCGGCGCTGCGGAGCGTTTCCATTAGTTCTTCGGTGCGCCAGGGCTTGAAGATGTACCGGAAAACCTGGCTGCGGTTGATGGCTTCGACCGCTTCTTCAAGCTCGGCGAAACCGGTCATGAGCAGCCGGATGGTTTTGGGATGGCGCTCGCGGATCCATTCAAGGAGCTGAACGCCGCTGGTCCTGGGCATGCGCTGATCGGAAAGGACAATGTCCACGCAACGTTCTTCGAGAATCTTCTTGGCGGCGTCGGAGGATTCGGCGGTGAGCACTTCGTATTCCGTGCTCAGCAGGGCGGCGAGGGTGGCGAGGATATAGGGCTCGTCGTCCACCACCAGCAAGGAACACTTGAACGGGGTCACAGTAAGAACCTCAGGCTGCGCGTTGTCCATCATGGAGACGGCGCTACTATTGGAGGGGGGCCCGCACCTCTTATTTTAAGCATAGCTTGTGCCTGGCAAAAAACAAATGGGGATGCTCGGTTAACTTTCGGGTAGGTATGGTTGGACGGCGGCAGCCCGCTTCACCCAGCGCAGCTTGGCCGAGCGCGAACGGGGATTGGCCTGCCGTTCTTGCCAGGATGGACGCACAGGGTCGTCAGAACCGGCACAATAGGTCTGGTTATGCCGGCCGGCACGGAAGGCGGCCTTGACAAGCCGGTCTTCGCCGCTGTGAAAGCTGATGATGGCCGCCACGCCGCCAGGCCGCAGGGCGGTGGGCAGCTGCCGCAGCAATGCTTCGAGATTGGCCAGCTCGCGGTTGACCAGAATGCGCAGGGCTTGAAAGGTCCGGGCCGCGGGATGGATGGTCCATTCGTGCTTGGTCGGATGAAGCCGCCAGGGCGCTTGGGCTTGTCGCCGGCCGCGCACTCGGCGACAACTTTCGCCAGGGCCGTGGTTGTCGTGAACGGCGCCAACTCTCGCGCGGCAATGATACCGGCGGCAATGCGGTCGGCGTCGGGTTCATCGCCAAAGACTCGCAAAGCCTCCGCCAATTCCTCTTGCCGGATGGTTTGCAGCACCTGAGCGGCAGAGCGGCCGCGGGTGCGGTCCATGCGCATGTCGAGCGGGCCGTCGCGGACATATGAAAAACCCCGGCCAGGATCGTCGAGCTGCAGGCTCGACATGCCGAGGTCGGCGAGCAGGACATCGCAATCGGTCAGTCCTTCGGCGCCAAGAAGGTTGGCCAATCCAGCGAAATTGCCGTGGTGCAGGCCAAGGGCGAGGGCGAGGGGATGGCCGGTCTCCTCCAGGCGCTGGCGTGCTTGGGGCAGATGGTCGGCGTCGAAGTCGATGCCAATCAGCCTGCCTGTGGGGCCAACGCGGCGCAGCAGCTCGACCGCGTGGCCGGCCCATCCAAGAGTGCAATCGACGGCGACATCGCCAGGCTGGGGGGCGAGGACGGCCAGAACTTCCTCCAAAAGGACAGGGCGGTGCTCGCCCTGGGGCGTGCTGCGGCGGATGGGTGGACGGCGGTTCATGGTCCGATCATTCCCTTGCCATCATTCATGCTCGATACTTTTCCCGATTATTCGCTTGCACCACCTTGCAGCAGGCCGCGAAGTCCTTTATACTCTAAACCACATGCCGCGAAGGAATTAAGAGCCTATCCGAAATAGGGGTCAGGCACCGTTGCCGGAACGGCCCGGAGGGTGCTTCGCACAACGGTGCCTGACCCCTTTTTTGGTTAGGCTCTAAGCAAGAGGATGCTGTGACACGCTTTCTCATTGTGGCGGTTGCCGTGCTTTCGCCGGCGGCGGCCATCATTCTGTATTTGGTCGAGCCGACTGACAGCACCTGGTATCCCAAGTGCACATTGTATACGTGGACCGGTCTGCATTGCCCCATTTGCGGCACCACCAGGTCAGGATACGCTTTGCTTCACGGTGAGGTTGCCCAGGCCGCGGCCTGGAATTTGTTGGCGGTGCCGGTGCTGCCGTTGGCGACCTTGTGGTTATTATGGGCTGCGTTTTGTGCGATTCGCAATAGGCCACTGCCCGTTTTCAGTCCACCGTCCTGGGTGCTAAGGATTTGCATTGGCCTGCTGCTCGGTTTCGCGATCGCACGCAATTTGCCTTTCTACCCATTCGACCTGCTGGCCCCTCACAGATTGTAATGCGCATCCGGCCTGGTGACGGCCATGAAATTCCTCGACTTGACGCTGCCCGCGCTGGCGGAAAACCTGGCCCTTGACGAAGCGCTGTTGCTCGCGTCGGAAGAGGGAACGGGCACTGAGGTGCTGCGCGTGTGGGAGTGGCCGGAGCACGCCGTGGTCCTAGGCGCGGGCTGCGTGTTGCCGCAAGAGGTGGATTCCGCCGCATGTCAGGCCGATAGTGTGCCAATCCTGAGGCGTTCCAGCGGCGGCGGGACGGTGCTGATCGGGCCGGGATGCATGCAGTACAGCCTGGTGCTGAGCTTCGACCGGGCGGCGGCATTGCGGCAAATCGGGTCATCCTATAACTACCTGCTGAACCGCGTTCGTGAGGCTCTGGCAGTCCCGGATTTGGAGCTTGCCGGGACCAGCGATCTGGCGATCGGGTGCGCATAAGGTTTCCGGCAACGCCCAGCAGCGCAAACGCCATCACTTTCTCCATCATGGCACACTGCTTTACGCGTTTGACGGCAGCAAGGCGGGACGCTATCTGCGAATGCCCGGGCGGCAGCCGGCGTATCGCAAGGGACGAGCCGCATGTGCGAATTCCTGGCGAATCTGCCGTTGAGCCGCGCGGAGATTGTGGCGCGGCTGCGCGGGGCTCTTGGCGCGGACCACGAACTGGAAAATTGGCCTGTCGAAACCGTGGTTCAATTGGTGGCCGGCAAATATGGATGTGCGGAATGGACCAGCAGGCGTTAAAGTAGTAGGCACACCCCGTGTGCCGTTTGCGTGGCCAACGGCACACGGAGTGTGCCTACTACTTTGGGCTGCTAAACATAAGATTCCCCCACCCTCAGAAAGGAGGCTTCGTTGACGACTCCTGGCGCCATTTCGACCGAACGCTCCGCGGGCATCCTGTTGCACCCGACTTCGCTTGCCGGGGCCTTTCGGCATCGGCGATCTGGGCCCGGCCGCCTATCGCTGGGTTGAATCGTTGGCGCGCTGCGGGCAAAAGTGGTGGCAGGTGCTGCCACTTGGGCCTACCGGTTTCGGCGATTCGCCTTACCAGTCGCTCTCGGCCTTCGCGGGCAACACCAATCTCATTAGCCCCGAGGTGCTTCTCCAGGAGGGACTTATCGACCAGGGCGATTGCGCCGGCGCCGTCGTTCAGCGATGATCGCGTGGCCTTTGAGCCGGTCAGCCAGTTCAAGAATCGGGTGCTGACCAAAGCGTGGCAGAACTTCCAGGCGGGCCGCGGCGGTTTTCTGCGCGGACCCTTCGACGATTTCTCCCGCCGGCATGGATCGGCCTGGCTCGACGATTTCACGCTCTTCCGAGCACTCCAGCAAGCCAATGGCAATCGCAGCTGGCAAGATTGGCCCCTCGAGCTCGTGCTGCCGCGAGCCGGCCGCACTCGAGCGCCGCCCGGGCCAAGCTCCGCGACGCCATCGACTGCCATCGCTTTGCACAGTTTCTGTTCTTCCGGCAGTGGTGGTTCCTCAAGGACTTCAGCAACAAAAAAGGGATCCGGCTCATCGGCGACATCCCGATCTTCGTGGCTAGCGATTCCTCCGACGTATGGGCCAATCCCGAGCTGTTTTTTCTCGATTCCCAACGCCGGCCTACCGTGGTGGCGGGTGTACCGCCCGACTATTTCTCGGCCACGGGCCAGCATTGGGGTAATCCGCTTTACAATTGGGAGCGTTCGCGGCAATCCGGCCATGTGTGGTGGATTGCCAGGCTGCGGGCCGCGCTCGATCTAGTGGATCTGGTGCGGCATCGACCACTTCCGCGGCTTCGAGGCCTACTGGGAAATCCCGGCCTCGGCGGCTACTGCCCAGACTGGCCGCTGGGTGAAGGAACCGGCGCCGAGCTGTTTGAAGTGCTGCGCAAGGCATTGGGCCGCCTGCCCGTCATTGCCGAGGATCTGGGGCTGATTACGCCTGAAGTCGAGGCGCTGCGCGATCAACTGGGCCTGCCTGGTATGCGCGTGTTGCAATTCGCCTTCACCGACACGGCCAAGAACCCTTATTTGCCGCATCATTTTGTGCGCAACACCGTCGCTTACACCGGCACTCACGACAATGACACCACCGTCGGTTGGTATCGAGCAAGCCCCAGAAGGAACGCGACATGCTGCACCGTTACGCGCCGCGGCCCGCAACGATGTCGGCACGAGAGATGATCCGCCTCGCCTGGGAATCGGTGGCCGATTATGCCGTGGCGCCGCTGCAAGACCTGTTGCGGCTGGGCACGCAGGCGCGGATGAATCTGCCTGGCCGGCCGGTGGGCAACTGGCACTGGCGGTTTCGTGCCGAACTGCTTACCAACGAAGCATTGGATTGGCTTGGGAATGTGACGGATGTTTATGGGCGTTAAATGATGACCGCGATTCCGCAGTAGGTCCCGCTTGCCGAACGGGACCTCAACATGGCTGCGCTCAGGTCCCGCTCGGCAAGCGGGACCTACTCTGCGAGCGGGACCTACTCTGCGAGCGGGACCTACTCTGCGAGCGGGACCTACTCGGCAAGCGGGACCTACTCGGCAAGCGGGACCTACCTGGAGGAAGAAGTTATGCCCCCTGCCGCGCGGATGACCGACAAAGTTCTGCAAACCGGGCCGCATTGCCACGCCCCGATCCATCCGCCGGCGCCGGTGCCCACGGCGGTGCCGCATCCACCCATGCCGCTGCCGATCGTCACCGGCTCGCCGACGGTGCTTATCGGCGGCCTGGGCGCGGCCCGGCTTTCGGATGAGTCGCAGCCGTGTGACATACCTGTTTGCATGCCCGGCGGACCAGGCATCATCGCCAAGGGCTCGGCCACCGTCAAAATCAACAATTTAATGGCGGCGCGGATTGGCGACCCGACCTTGCACGCCGCCTGCGTGGGGCCGATTCCGATGCCCCAGGGCAAAATCCTGCCGCCGGGCTGCCCGACGGTCATCATCGGAGGCTGAGCCTGCCTTGCGCCGACGGCACCTGGAAGAATTGCGGCCCGTCTGTCCGGTGTGCCTGCATCAGCGCGGCGAGGCTCATGCCGTGGACCTCGCCGCCGTGGAATGCGAGCGCAGCGGAGTGCATCATGGAGGGTATGCTGCACTGCACCAATCCACAATGCCTCCGCGAATATCCGATCATTGACGGCATACCTTTGTTGTTGCCGGACATCCGGGCATTTGTGACCAACAACCTCCTGCAACTATTGGCGCGGGATGATTTGTCGGCCCTGCTTGAAAGTGTGATTGGCGATTGCTGCGGCGCCGGCACCTCCTTCGACGTTGACCGCCTGCACCTGAGCAGCTATGCCTTTGACCACTACAGCGACCTCGATCCTGGCGAGGCTCGCGATGAACCCTGGCCGGGCTCGATGCTGCAAGTGCTCGACAAAGGACTGGCCTTGTTGAACGATTGGCAGGGCCCGGTGCTCGAGCTGGGTTGCTCCGTCGGCCGACGGCGCCTTGGCCCTGGCAGGCAAGCAAAGCGGGCTGGTGTTGGGTATCGACATAAACCTGGCGATGCTGCGGTTGGCGAGCCGTGTCTTGCACGAGGGGCTTGTCCGCTATCCGCGCAGGAGGATTGGCCTGGTATTCGATCGCCGTGAGTTCAAGGTGAAATTCGAGGGAAGCGAGCGCGTCGATTTCTGGGCGTGCGAACGCGTTGGCGTTGCCGTTTGCGCCGGCAACCTTTGGCGCGGTCGTGGCGCTTGATGTGCTGGACTGCGTGGCTTCTCCGCGGGACTTGCTGGTGGGGGTGGAGCGCGTGCTGCGGCCTGCTGGAGCGGGCTTGTTGACGACGCCCTATGATTGGTCGCCCAGCGCCACGCCGGTGGAAGCCTGGATTGGCGGGCATTCGCAGCGCGGCGAAAACCATGGTGCCGACGGAGCCGATGCTAAGAGCGTTGCTGACGCCAGGCGGTCATCCCCAGGCGGTGAGCGATTTGCGGATCGTGGGCGAAATCGCAAACTTGCCGTGGCATGTGCGCGTGCACGAACGCGGCATGGTTGCCTACGACGTTCATAGCATTGCGGTCAAACGTGCCGATTCGGCCCCTGCCGGCCTGCCCGGCAGGGATCGCAAAATGTTTAGCTCGCCGGTGTTAGCCGAAGAACTCCTTCACCTGCCGGACAAGCCGGCAGGGGTCGCAAAAGATTAGGCTCGGCGCTGGTGGCGAACGAACTCCATCACCTGTCGGGCGAGCCGGCAGGGGCAGAGTCGCTTCAAGAGCCTGTCTCGCCGAGGACATTTTCGACGCTCGTAAATGTCGCGTTGGCGTTACTGCCCAACGTAGTGATTGCGGCGATGCAGACCACGATGATCAGTGCCAGCATCACCGCATACTCGACGGCGGTTGGCCCGTCCTCTTTGCGCAGGAAATTGATAACGAAAGTCTTGAGATTGCAGAACATGGGTGGTGGTCCTTTCTTGATCCACAATAAAGTTTTCCAACGCCAAAAATGCGTGGCAAGCAAAATGGCGGTTGATCCGCGAGCACGGCCATGGACTGCATGCATTTCGAGTGGACCACTTTCCTTCGGTAACCTGGCGATCCTCTTGGTAAGGACCCATGGTTTTGCGTCCCATCTTTACAGATGGTTTGCCCTTGTCGTGGAACCCTATCGGCAGTCTTTGGCCTGTGTGTCGCTCCTCAATAAGCTTGGCACGCGGATTCCGAAGCACCCAATGGTGGGGGATGAGCAACGGGGGAAAGGGATGGGCGCCAGGGCTGCGTGCTTTCGGAAATCTTACCGCAACGTTAGTTCGGATTTCACAAGCTGTCAAGTTAAAGGCAAAGAAATCCACCGTCCATCGACCTGCCAAGAACCTAACCCGAATCGCCAGCGAGGGTTGGCGCTTTGCCTCACTTACGCTTCGGGCTGGTGTGGGGTCAGCTTGACCAGCAAATCCCCCGCCTCGACCTGTGTGCCCGGCCGCACCAAAACCTCCGCCACCTGGCCGGCCCGCTCCGCGTAAACGCGTGGTCTCCATCTTCATCGCTTCCAGCGTCACCAGCTTCTGGCCGGCCGCCACCTGTTCGCCGGCGGCAACGGCAACGCGACCACCAGCCCCGGCATCGGGGCGGCGACATGCTGGGGATTGTCCGCCTCCGCCTTGGGCTGGACTTGCACGTGCCGGTCGACAGCGATCTGTCCAGCACCAGCACCTCGCGCGGCTGGCCGTTCAGTTCGAAGAACACCATGCCGCCGGCCGTCCGGGTGCGGGATCGCCGACCGTCAGGAACTTGATGATCAGCGTCTTGCCCGGCTCGATGTCGACGCTGATTTCCTCGCCCGGCTCCATGCCGTAGAAGAACACCGGCGTCGGCAGCACGCTGGTGTCGGAATACTTGTGCCTGGTGGGCTGACGAACTCGGCGTAAGACGCGCGGATAGAGCAGATACGTCACCACCTCGCGGTCGCTGGCGGGCCGATGCAACGTGCGTTTGCCAGCAGTTGCCGCGCGTGCGGCGAAATCGGCGGGCGGCAAGCTCGCGCCGGGCCGGCCGCGCAATCGGCTTGCGGCCGCGCAGCACGCGCTTTTGCAGTTCTTTGGGAAAGCCGCCGGCCGGCTGGCCCAGCCTGCCCTCGAAGAACTCCACCACCGATTCGGGAAACGCCAGCTCGCGCTTGCCTTCGAGCACGTCCGCGGGCGTCAGGTTGTTGGCCACCATGAACAGCGCCATGTCGCCGACCACCTTCGAGGTCGGCGTCACCTTGATGATGTCGCCGAACATGCGATTGACCTCGGCGTACATCCGGCAGACCTCGTGCCAGCGGCCGTCGACGCCCAGCGCCTGCGGCCTGCTGGTAAAGATTCGTGTACTGGCCGCCGGGCATTTCGTGGCGATAGACCTCGGCGCTGCGCAGCCAGCTGGCCGCTTTCGAACGGCCGATAGATAGCGGCGCACCCCCTCCCAGTAGTCGGCGGTCTGCTGCAGCGGCTCGAAGTCCAGGCCGGTGTCGCGTCGGCTGAAACGCAGGCCTCGACCAGCGTGTTCAGGCTCGGCTGGCTGGTCATGCCCGACAAGCGGCGCCATGGCGGCATCGACGATGTCGACGCCTTCCTCGGCCGCCAGCAGCAGCGACGCCGATCTGGCCGCCGGCGCAATCGTGCGTGTGGAAATGGATCGGGATGCCGATCTCCTGCTTGCAGCGTCTTGCACCAGCAGCCGGGCGGCGTACGGCTTGCACAGCCCGGCCATGTCCTTGATGGCCGAGCAGGTTGGCCCCGAGCTTTTCCAGTTCCTTGGCCAGATCGACGTAATACTTCAGGTTGTATTTGGTCCGCTTCGGATCGAGGATGTCGCCGGTGTAGCAGATGGCCGGCTCGCACAGCATGCCGCTGTGCGCGGACCGCCTCGATGGCCAGCTTCAGGTTGGGCAGCCAGTTGAGGGCGTCGAAGATGCGGAACAGATCGATGCCCGCCTGGGCCGATCCTTGACGAAGCGCCTTGACGACGTTGTCGGGATAGTTGGTGTAGCCGACGGCGTTGTTGGCCCGCAGCAGCATCTGGAAGAGGATGTTGGGCATGCGGTCGCGCAGTTCGATCAGCCGCTGCCAGGGGTCTTCCTTGAGAGAACCGCAGCGCCGTGTCGAAGGTGGCGCCGCCCCACATCTCCAGCGAAAACAGATCGGCATGCGCGCTGGCGTAGAACGGGGCGATCTGCAGCATGTCGATAGGTCCGCATCCGCGTGGCCAGCAGCGATTGATGGGCGTCGCGGAAGGTCGTGTCGGTCAGCAGCAAGCGTTTCTGCTCGACGCACCCAGCCGGCGAATTTGTCCGGGCCCAACTCGTGCAGATTTGTCGCGGCGTGCCCGGCGGGGATAGTGCGGCAGTGAACTCGGAGCAGCGGGCGAGGCGGCCGTCGGCAGTGGCGACGCGGCACCGAGCCCGGTAATGGCGGTTCGGCATTTCCTTGTCCTTTGCCGCCTGACATCGGGATTGCCGTTGACGATGACCTCGGCGATGTAGTCAGCACCTTGGTCGCCCGGTCCTGGCGCAGCGGCAAAATGGAACAGCTCCGGCGTCTCGTCGAGGAAGCGCGTCGTGCAGCCGGCCGTCGAGGAAGTCGGGATGCGGTGACCAGGTTGAGCAGGAACGGGATGTTCGTCTTGACGCCGCGGACGCGGAACTCCTGCAGGCAGCGCTCCATGCGGCGGGCGGCGTCGACGAAGCGCAGGCCGTGGGCGGTCACCTTCACCAGCAGCGAATCGTAGAACGGCGTGATGACGGCCCCCGAGAACGCCGTGCCCGCGTCGAGGCGAATGCCCATGCCGCTGGCCGAGCGATAATGGCTGAGCCGGCCGTAATCGGGCATGAAGCTGTTGGCGGGGTCCTCGGTCGTCACGCGGCACTGCAGGGCGAAGCCGTGCGGCAGCCACGTTCGCTTTGGCTGCCAAGGCCGATTTCCGGATCGGCCAGCGGCTGGCCCTGGGCGATCAGGATCTGCGATTTGACGAGGTCGTAGCCCGGTGATCTCCTCGGTGACGGTGTGCTCGACCTGGATGCGCGGATTGACCTCGATGAAGTAGAATTGCCTCGGTGTCGACGTCGAACAGGAATTCGACGGTGCCGGCGTTGTCGAGGCTGACCGCCCGGCCGACGGCCAGGGCCGCGTCCAGGATGCTCTGGCGAATGCCTGGCTCGAGGTTCGGTGCCGGGGCGATCTCGACGACCTTCTGATGGCGGCGCTGCACCGAGCAATCGCGCTCGAAGAGATGGACCAGATTGCCGTGCTGGTCGCCGAGCAGCTGCACTTCGATGTGGCGGGCACTGGTCGATGAATTTTTCGAGGAACACGTCCGGAACGCCGAAGGCGGCGCCGGCCTCGCGCTGGGCCTGATCGATGGCCTCGTCGAGCTGGTCCGCCGTCTGGGCCACGCGCATGCCGCGGCCGCCGCCGCCCATGGCCGCCTTGACGATCACCGGATAGCCGAGCTTGGCCGCCAAGCTTGGCCGCTTCGGCGTGGCCGCTGCACGGGTGTCGTCGCCGCCGGCGAGCACGGGCACGCCGGCTTTCTGAGCGCGATTTGCCGGGCCGCCAGCTTGTCGCCCAGCTGCTCGAGGACATCGGCGCGCGGACCGACGAAGATCATGCCGGCGTCACGGCAGGCCTGGGCGAAGTTCGGATTTTCGGAGAGGAAGCCGTAGCCGGGATGGATGGCGTCGACCTCGTGCTGCCTGGCCAGGGCCACGATGCTGTCGATGTCGAGGTAGGCGCGGAGCGGCTCGCCGGGCTTGCCGACGGATAGGCCTCGTCCGCCTTGAAGCGGTGCAGGGCGAAGCGGTCCTCGTGAGAGTAGATGGCCACGGTGCGGATGCCGAGCTCGTGAGCCGAGCGAAAGACGCGAATGGCGATTTCGCTGCGATTGGCGACCATCAGCTTGCGAATCGGCCGCATTTCCTCCGCCATGTGCATATCTCGATAAGAGCCTGTTGCAAAAAAAGGGGACAGGCCCCGTTGCCCCAGCGGCCCGAAGGGTGCTTCGCACAACGGGGCCTGTCCCCTTTTTTTGCAACAGGCTCATCTTCGGTCAGCCGTTCAAGTAGAACTCCTCCGATGATTCTATGAGATAGCGAATCATTGCCAGATCGTAGCTGGAATTGACCCAGTTCAACACTTCGGTATTGGCGCCGGTACGGTGCAGAATGTTGACGTAATCCGTGTTCACCACGAGGATACGATGCTCCGTCGATTCCAGCAGCATTTGGTCAAGAAACGCTTCGCCGTGGAGCTGGAGCGTGCTGACCCAGCCGTTCGCTTCGGAGGCGGACGCCGCGCGATTGAACAGCACGGCATAAAGCTCCTCAATGTAATTGATAGTGGGGTTCGTGCCGCCGATCACGCTGTTGGCGCGGGCCGTGAATTCCGTCGAGGAAAGAATATCCGCTTGCACCTGATCCTCGGTGGCTCCGCCGGCCAGCATTTGCACCCAGCCCTGGATTTCCGCGCTCTTCGCCTGACGTCCAAGGTAGGTCACATACCAGCTGTTCACCAGCCGCGATCGGGCCTCCGTCGAGGTCTCGATGGCGGTGGTCACCGCAAGCTCGGACCGGCCCACCTCATTGAAATAGGCCACCCAGGTCGTGAGTTCGCTGGGAGCAGGCGACCGGCCCAGCACTGTTTGGAACAAGGCCGTGATGTAGCGATCATCGGGGGTTAGCACTGCCGCGGCGACGGCGATGGTGCCGCTGGTGGCCGAGATCGAGCTGCTTACCGTGTCGGCAGCCGACAGGGTCTGGTTGCCTGTGGAATTCAGGGTGGCGTTAAAGATGCCTACCCCAGCCGACAAAGTGGCATTGGCCGGAAGCGTAGCGGCCTTATCGGTGCTGGTGAAGGCGACGGTGCCGGCGTAGCCGCTTACCGTATTGTTGAACTGGTCCAGCGCATGGACCGTGAAACTCAAGGGGGTGCCTTGCGTGGCGCTGCTCGGGGCGGAGATGGCAAAGTGCGTGGCCGCCGCGGCACTCACGGCGACGGTGCTGCTCGTGCCAGTCAGGCCGCCGGTCACGTCGGAGGCGGTCACCGTGTCGCTGCCCGCGGTTTTGAAGGTTACCGTGAAGGTGCCGGCCCCGCTGCTGAGCGTCGCATCGGCCGGCGGCACGGCTTGCGGATCGTTGCTGGAGAAATGCACCGTGCCCGCATAAGTCGTGACAATGTTGTTGTTCTGGTCCAATGCCGTCACGGTGAAGGTAATGGCAATCCCCGCGGTACCGACACCGGCCGCGGCGACGGCAAAGTGCGTGGGGATGTCTATGTCGACAGCGCCGTCCACGCCGGGGTCGGTGGGCCCGTTGGTCACTGGCAGCTTGAGGGCCATTTGGCCGCTCCCCGAGTCCAAAAGCGTGCTGACCGTGCTGCCGTTTGGATCATTGGTGGCAGCCAGGTTGATGGCCGACAGCCCGGACCCGGCGTTGGCTTTGACTTGGAACGTAATCAAGGCCAGGCTGCCGCCGACGGTTCCCGTGAGGGGAAAGGCGCTGTTCAGGCTGATCCCTACCTGCCCCGTGGCGCTATTGACGTCGGTCGTGAGCGTCCATCCGGCCGTCAGCGCTCCCAGGCTCACCCCGTTGGCAGCCACCGTGAACACGCTGGGATCGAAATCGATCGCCAGTGAAGCGCCCGTGACGCCGTTCTGACCGCCCACCGGGTCGGGATCGTCGATATTCACCGGCACCACCACAGTGCCTCCCGGCGTCGCCGTCAAATTGGTGGGTATGGACAGCATCGGTTCGGAGCCTGTCGGCGTGATCGTCAGACCGGGCGTAATGGACGGGATTTGCCGGACAGTCATGCCGGCAAGCTCGGTGTTCATCAAGGTGACATCGGTCCCGTTCACGACGCCATCGGCGGCGATGTCCCCAACGATCGCGGGGTCGAGAAGCGGATAGGCGGCGAATCCCGTGTCGAGAAGCGTTGCGACCCGCGCTAACAGCACCGCATCGATGCCGTTGTATGTGCCGCTGCCGTCGACATCTCCCAGGTAGGCCACCACCTGGACGCCGTCGTTGCCCACGGCCGTGATGCTGCCGCCATTGACCACGATGCTCGACAGGTGCAAAAGCTGCATGGCCTTGTAGCTGCTGGCCGCGCCGTTGGGCACCTGGGCGAGGATTCTGTCCCAACGTCAGGTTGCCGCTCAGCGGCGTACCGGTTTGAAACGTGAAACTGGCCACGCCGGCGGACGCGGACGTTAGCGTGAAGCTGCCCGCCGGGCCGTTCACCGTGCCGCTGATGTTGAGCCAGGCCGGATTGTAATTCAGCTCGAAGGTCACCTCGGTCACGCCGACGGCATTGGCGAGAGTGATCGGAATGCCCGTGCCAGTCGCGTTGGGCAGTTTGATGTTGTCGTTGCCGTCCGGCCCCCGCGCGAAATCTGGAATGCTCAGGATCGGACCATTCACGGCCGCCACGGTGAAGGCGCAGGTATAATTGCTGCCGGGCGTGCCGCTGCCGTTGCCGTCCAGCAGGTTGCCGTAGACGTCCTGGAAGCCGTTGCTGCCGCTGAGAAGGGTGACGGTGTATTGGCCCGGAGCCAATAAACCCGCGCTGCCGGTGCCCGTCTTGATGAAAGTGAACGAAGTGTCCGATGGATTGACAATGACCGAGCCAATGACGGGGACCCTGCCGGGACTAACAAGCGTCACGTCGGCAGGCCCGTTGCTGGCGCCGGCGGTGGTCACGATGTGCAGAGCGCTGGCAACGAAAGGCTCGCTAAACTGGACCACGAAACCCGTGGGCATGGGTGTTAGACCGGTGACTGTCAGGTCCAGCCCGGTAATCTCGACACTGCCATCCACGCCCGCGTTATTGCCGGTGTTGGACAATGGCTGTGCCAAAGCTAACTGGCCGCTGGGCGACATCAGCCGTGTGGTGACCGTCGATCCGCTGGGAGAGTTGGTGGCCACCAGATCGATCGCGGACGGTCCCGAGGCGGCTGTCGGAAGCGCATGGAAGGTAATCAGTGCCAGGCTGCCGCCGATGGTGCTGGTGTCGCCGTTGGAGTTCGACAGCGCGATGCCGATTTGCCCTGTGGAAGCGTTGACACTGGACACCAATTGCCAGCCGTTGCCGGAAGGCGTGACCGATCCCGGCTGCACATCGGTGCCGCCAACGGTGAATGCGCTGGGGTTAAAATCGATGGCCAACGTGGCGCCGGTCAAACCTCCCGATCCCGGTGGATTGGGATCGCTGATGTCGATCGGCACCACCACGGCTGCACCGGCCGTCACGCTCAGATTGGTGGGAATGCTCAGGGTCGGGTTCAGCACGGTGGTCGTCGGAACCAGCCGGTCTTCGAACTGTTCCAGCGCCGGCCGAAAGGTTCGGCGCGGCAGCGACCGACGGGAACGGGCTTGGCCGTTTGGCAATCTGAGCAAATTCCGCCACCTGAATGCGAACATGTTAAGCCCCCTCTTTCAGTCCAGGAATTGTTCCGTGGCGGCTATAACGGCTCGATGGCAATTGTCAACTGGAATGTCGGGTAACAACGGCCTCTCTGCCGCAAAATCCCTCGCTTGACGAAATACGCCTCGATAAGATGGAAAACGTGGCTGTGCTGTTGACATTGCTGAGATGAGGTAATCCGATGCGCGCTTTGGCCTGGTGTCTGTTGTTGTCGATTCAGCCCGATGGCGTGCCGGCGGAGGAAACCTGGCCCCAATGGCGGGGCCCCACGGGCGACAGCGTCTCGCCAGCCGCGCGCTTGCCGATGCGCTGGAGCCAGACCGAAAACGTCGTCTGGAAGACCGCCATTCCCGGCTGGGGCAATTCCACCCCGGCGATCTGGCGCGACGTCATTTTCGTCACCAGCCAACAGGACGATCGCCTTTTGCTGCTGCGGCTCGACGCCAAAACCGGCAACATCGTCTGGACGCGCGAACTCGGCCGGGGCACGCCGCGGCGCAGCGGCGCCACCGGCAACGGCCGCTATCACGACGAGAACAACATGTCCAGCCCGTCGCCCGTGACCGACGGCAAGCATGTTTGGGCCCACTTCGGCACCGGCGTGCTGGCCTGCTACGACTTCGCCGGCGAGCCCGTCTGGTCGACCAACATGATCGAGCGCTATGGCCCCTATTCGATTTGGTGGGGCCACTCCAATTCGCCGGTGTTATTTGGCGATTTGCTCCTGGCGGCCTGCGTGCAAGATCCCAAGGGCGGCGGCAAGAACTACGTGGTCGCCCTGGAAAAGCTGACCGGCAAGGAAAGATGGTACACCAAGCGCGAGACCGGAGCCACCAAGGAAGACGCCGACGCTTATACGACTCCCTTGCTCTACCGTCACGACGGCCGTACCGACCTGATCGTTTTCGGCGGCAACCTGCTGGACGCCTACGACCCCGCCACCGGCAGACGGTTGTGGTTTTGCAAAGCCTTCAAGGGCAGCCGCTGCATTTCCGGGCCAACGCTAGCGGGCGACACCGTGTACGCCACCCAGGGCATGAACAATGGTCCGGTCTTCGCCGTCCGCGCCGAGGCCGCCGCGCCTCACGATGAGCCCGCGGATGTGACCGCGACTAACGTCCTCTGGAAATTCACTGGCACCACGCCCGACGCCGCTTGCCCCGTCGTGGTCAAGGGCTTGGTGTTCCTGGTCACCAACGCCGGGGTGGGTATTTGTGTCGACGGCGCCACCGGCAAGCAGCTTTGGAAGGAACGGCTTGGCACGGCATTTCGGGCGACGCCGCTGGTCGTCGGCGACAAGATTTATTTCCTCAACAAGGAAGGCAAGACCACCATCGTCGAGGCGGCCCGCGAGTTCAAGAAGCTCGCCGAGTGCGACCTGGACGAGGATACGGTGGCGTCGCCGGCGGTGGCGTGGGGGCATTTGTTCATTCGGACGAAGGGGCATGTTTATCGGATTGGCGGAAACTAGGTAATACCTAGTTATCTGGGTACTAATCTGGGTACTATCGCCGGGGTCGGAATGAAACAACCACTGACCAGCCGCGGCAGAAACGCAATCTGGCAAAAGACTTCCGGCCGAATTAGGTAATAACGGAATGACGAGGCGTTCAGCCCTGGCACCTCGGTCACGTCGTTGTCGCGGACGACCGTGCAATTGCCAACCCTCTTTGCGACGGCGGCGGTCACTTTGCCCATGCCGGATAACGCCCTTGATGATGATCTGGCTCATAATTGACCCTCGTTAACAAGCTGACCGGTTTCGTCTCATCTCAACCCCCCCGCACACCCCCATGACATGAAACCGCTAACGGCTTACAATGGTTGCTCATGGATAGCAACAAGTGAAAAGGTTTCGTCTCACGCTTTGCCGCCGTCGCACGTCATTGTTTGCTGTTTCTTGCAGCCCCCCACACACAGGTAGCTGCAAGTTTGCACCCTCTCTCCTGTCGCTGCCCTTTGGATGGCCCAAAATCACAATGATAAAGCGGACAATGCTTTACGCCTTCGGAATCGACGAAACGCCGATTTTTTTGATAAAGTTTCTTGCAGGGTCTTGACTTCTCAGCAGTGCCTGGAAATTGCATCTCATCTCAACCCCCCTGGACAACCCCTCGAGACGAAACCGCCAACGGATGACAATGAATGCCCACGGATGGCAACGATTGTTGTCGATTGCGTCTCACCACGGTAGGCGCGCCTGGCACGAGCGTGCTGGTGCTGCCAGGTGACAGGTACGCCCTTCAGGGCGTGCCTACTACCGAAACCCTCTCCGGCAACGCCAACCTCACCACCTTCGCCTACGACGCCGACAACCGGCTGACCAGCCAGACCAGCCTGCTCGGCACCTCGGCCACCGCCTCGACGACCACTTTCGCCTACAACTCCGCCGGGCTGCTGTCTTCCCAGACGGATGCCCTTGGCCGCGTCGAGGATTTCCTTTATGATGCGCAAGACCGGGTGACCCTGGAAACCTGGTACGACGCAGGCGGCACCATCGTCTACGATCGGCTGACCTCGACCTACGACATGGCCGGCGATCTGCTCACCGCCGCCAACAGCGCCGGCAGCTACACCATGCTCTACGATGCCCTGGGCGAGGTGACCGGCGTCCAGGAGCCCTTCGGGGTGTCGCTGTCGTTCGCCTACGACGCCCTGGGCAACCGCACGGAAGTGCAGGATTACGAAAGCGCCACCCTGGGCGCCACGGTGACCTCAGTGTACAACGCCATCAACCTGCTGTCGTCGACGATGCTGACCCCGGCCGGGACGTCGACGGCCCTGGAAGTGGACCTGGCCTATAACGGCGACAGCCAGTTGACCTCGCTGAGCCGTTCCACCTGGTCCAGCGCCACCCAAACCCACACCGGCACCACTTCGTACCTCTACGACGCCGTCAACCGCATGAGCGGCATCGACTACTATAAAGGCGGCGGCTCGGCGCTGGCGAGCATCGCCTACACCTACAACAGCGCCAACGAGCTGACCAGCGAGCAGGACGACACCGGCACGCCGACCAGCTTCGCCTATGACGATTCGGGCGAGCTGACCCAGGACGGCACGGTCACCTACGCCTACGACACCGGCGGCAACCGCACCCAGGCCGGCACGTATACCTACTCGACGCCGGGAGCCGGCAACGAGCTGACCAACGACGGCACCTGGACCTATACCTATGATGCCGTGGGGAACTTGATCGAAAAGCAGAACGCGAGCGACACCTGGACCTACGGCTACGACAACGCCAACCACATGATCACGGCCAAGGAGGTCAACAGCAGCAGCATGACGGTGGTGCTCGCGACCTACACCTATGATTATTTTGGTAACATGGTCAAGGAGGCATACACCATCAGCGGCACGACGACGACGCAGGAGCACGCCTACGACATGTGGAACCCGGCCAATCCGAGCCCTGAAGTGCTGCTGGACATGAACGGCAGCAACACGGTCACCACGCGTTACCTGCGCGGCAACGAGGTGGACCAGTTGTTCGCCAATTACGCCGGCAGCGCCACGACCTGGCTGCTCACCGACTACGAGGGCTCGGTGCGTTACGCCACCAACAGCGGCGGCACCAGCGTGCTGGCCACGGTCAATTACGATGCCTGGGGGAACGTGCTCGCCTCGTCCTCCGGCGTGTCGTCGGCCGGCGAATACCTGTGGACCGGCAAGCTCTCCGACCCCGCCACAGGGCTGCAGTACAACAACGCCCGCTTCTATAACCCCGCCACCGGCAGCTGGACCACCCGCGACCCCATGGGCTTCGCCGCAGGCGATAGCAACCTCTATCGCTATGTCAATAATATGCCGACCGAGGCCACCGACCCAAGTGGAATGATTGACGAGCCTCTTTCTAACGCCGGAATGGATCAGCCAGACAAAGAAACACGTTCATACTGGCAACAACAAGCTTCAAATCTACTTTTAAGTCGTGCAGAACAAAAGGCTGGCATAACGCTACAAGACTACATTGACAATTCGGCCAAAATCCGCCTCGGTGACTACCAAGCACTAAACCACGGGATTGTTGCCCTCTGGGCGACACTTTTCCGGGACGAACAACACAAAGGCCTTAACAAAGGCCGATTCCTCTGGATGGGTGCCGCTGCTTTTGCATCAAAGCAAGTTGGTGAACAAATCGGCCAGGAAGTTTTGGTATGGCAAAACCTTCGAAGATTGAAAAACCCTGACGTGGTCCAGCGCGCGCGCCTCGTAGTTGCAACAACTATGATTGAGAAGCTGGGCCGCACAAACGCTGCTGTTTACAATGACATGTATTGGCAACACCTGGCTTACGAATCTGGCGGGATTGCGCTATTGACCAAAATACATGACAAACACGAACTTGACGATGATGCATTCAAAGGATGGCAGCTAATTGCGGAGGGAGAGAAAAAAAATGATTCGGCTTTAATTCGCAAGGGCAATCTGGAATTGTTATTGCATGAGCAAACGAAGATCGTCCAGCCATTCGCTTTCACCGGCTTTGGCGCCGAAACCGTCGGCAAATACTACTCTGACCTTGGCGTGCTGTCGCCAATTCCTGGCGGTGCTAGACTGCCAGCAGGTAAAAACATAGCTGTTTTGGCAGATCGCCTTTCTTGGATGCCACAAATAATCAACGATTTTGCAAAGTATCTCAATGACACGCCTGCGGAAGCAGTCGATGCACGGTACAGGGCATTTGAAGACTTGTACATAAAGGATTAGGCGCGGTTTCTGACAGCGTGCTGAGGTGAGACGGGTTTTGATCGGAGATTCCCAATGTATTGCATGTTGAATGAAATTCTGGCTTGCATCATAGTATTGCTAGGCTTGAGCACTAACGCACGTTTGGGAATGGGGTATGAGCAAACAAAAGCTGGTGAGCCACAAATGTTAACTCTCTTGGACCGACATAAGGGACCCGTTACTGCAATTGCCGTTAGTCCGGACGGCCATGCAGTTGCAACCGCAGGCTCAGACAAAACGTTGATTGTGTGGAATACTAAGGACGGCAAGCTCATTGGCATAGGTACCGGGCACGACAAAACAATTAACGTCTTAGCGTTTTCGCCTACGAATTCGCAATTGGTGACAGGCAGTGCTGACGGCAGCGCCAAAGTTTGGCAGCTAAAGGAAATGGGAATTGCAGAAATCGCAACTCTAACCGGTCATGGCGGAAGCGTTGCAAGTGTTTGTGTTTCTTCGGACGGCAAGTTGATAGCAACGGGCGGCAACGACAAAACGGTACGTTTGTGGGATGCGAAGTCATATAAAATGATTGATAGCTTGAAGTGCGCCTTTGATGTCACAGCATTGACGTTTGTTGGGAATGATCGAATGCTTGCAGTTGGCTCAGGCGATTTCGACAACGAGCGCCGAGGAAGCGGAGATTTAGGGAGGCTGGATTTTTGGGTGGTGGCCTCAAAGACAATAGCGATAAGCAAAGCGATTCCCCAACCAGTGACGTTCGTTTCGTACAATCGAAGGCTAGACCTAATAGCCGCGGCAAGTGTAGACGGAGTTGTTCGGATATGGAACGCCAAAACGGGAAACCTAACTCAAACAATTGAGCACGGAGGCGCAGTTCTAAGTGTCGCTTTTTCACCACAGGGCGACCACTTAGCGACTGGTACAATTGACGGACGCATACAGATCTGGAATACCTCAACAGGGAAGTTGGAAACCGCCTTTGCCAAGGAATCGCAAGCTGTTTTTTCTCTGGTTTTTTTTGATGACGGTAAGAAACTCGCAGGTGCATTTGGAAATGTCCTGAATAACGATCAACCAGGATATGCAAAGATATGGGAATTGGCTACTAGAGCCAAACAATAACTTCAGTTGTCTGATACCCGCGTGGTTCACAAATCAGAGCAACCTAACTCCCCATGACCGATGAGGCTTTGCTGCCTTCTGCGCAGCACCCCGCCAGCCGCCACGCCTTTGCGAGCCGGCCTGCCTTGCTCTTTGACCTCATTATCTATGGGGATTCAATCGATTGCAGAGATTCCGCCGACGTCGCGGCGGCTGCTTTGGCGGGCATTTTTCGTCAAGCACCGACCATCCTCGCGCCCGAACACGTCCGCATTGCACCGCCACCGTGCTTTCCAAACACCCCGCCCTGCCAACTTGAACGCTGTTTTCGCCCGCGGCGCGCACCCCGCACGCCAGGGCCGGCGCCGCCCAGTCAGCGACCAGCGCAGCGGCAACCTCCAAGCAGAGACTGCCGCCAAGGTCGCCCAGTCACTTCCGAAGAGTCGCTTGTCTCTCGTGCTCATGGGACGTCAGCGCTTCCTATGAAGTATCCTTGCCAACCACCGGCCCGGCTATCTTGTTTCTCCCTGGTGCGCTGCCGGCCTCCGCGGCAGTTTCTCGACCACCTCCATCCGCCCCTCGCCGCAGGCCGGGCAACGCAGCACGTCGAACCCTTTCAATACCAGCAGCAGCTCTACCCGATTGGTGGGCAACTCCTCAGCCGCCGTCGGCGCCGGTTGGCCGAGCGCTTGCCGGCAGTGCGCCAGCCGCTCGGCTTTGCAGCGATTGCCAAGGAAGCCGTAGTGGCGCATCCGCGGCAGACCCTTGGGCAAGACGTGCTGCAAGAACCTGCCGATGAACTCATTGGCCGAGATGGTCCGCTCCTTGACGCGGTTGCCGTCCTTGCGGTCGCGGTAGCGGAAGCTCACCTGGCCGCCGCCGATGTCGAGCAAGCGGTCGTTGCTGATGGCGATGCGGTGCGTGTAGCGGCTCAAATAACCCAGCACTTTTTCCGGTGTCGCGAACGACGCCCGGCTGAAGCAGACCCAGTGCCGGCCCGCCAGGTGCTCGACCATTTCCTCGAACTGCCCCGGCTCCGCCAGCCGGCCCGGCAGCACCAATTCGCCGCGCCGCCGCAGCCGTCTCGAGTGCCGCCAGGAAGTGATCGCGATACGCCGCCGACATGACCTTCATGCCGAAGAGGTGCTGCGTCGGCCGCCAGATCGCCTGGTCGCCCCTCGCCCTCGCCGGCCAGGGCCAGGGCACCGGCGGCGATGATGCAGTGCAAATGCACGTGATACTGCAACTGTTGATCCCAGGTATGCAGCACCGACGTGAAGCCCGGCAAGCCGCCCAGCCCGTGCCGGGGATCGGCGGCCAGCCCCAGCAAGGTCGCCGCGACGCTGCGGAAGAGCTGGCCATAAAGCAGCCGCGGATTGGCCGCCGCCAGCGGATTGAGCTCGTGCGGCAGCGTGAAGACGTTGTGGAAGTAACCCACCGGCAGCAGCTCATCCTGGCGAGCCTTGAGCCACTCGGCGGTGGCCAGCTTCTTGCACTTGGGGCAGTGCCGATTGCGGCACGAGTTATAAACCGGCCGCCGCAAACCGCAATGGCCGCATTCCTCGATGTGCCCGCCCAGCTCGGCGGTGCGGCAAGCTTCCACACAGCGCATCACCTTGAGCTGGCCGCGCGTCAATGCATGGTTGCGGCGGAAGTCGGCGCCGTAAAGCCGGAAGATGTCGGCCACCTCGTAACGCGGCCGCGGCTGCGTGGAGTGATTCGCGGCAGGCGGCGTGTTGCAAACATTTTCGTGGTTGACGACCGGACCCCGGTCGCCGACAATGACGCACATAACGCGCACCTTGTGGCAGGTTTTGTCTGGACAACACCATCTTCCACGAGGTCGCGTTGCTTACAAGCTGCCCATCTCCTTTGCACGCATTCCGCCGCCAAGCGCGCGCTTTTTCCGCAATAAATCCGTCGCCGCAACTCAGCTGGGGCAGCTGAGTTACGGCCAACCCTTCGCCAAGCCGTTCGTCCGCGGGCTCGGCCGAAGATTTTTTTTCGTATGACGACTTTCAGGCAGCTGCCAAACGCCTGGAGTCACCCCATGACCGCCACCCTCGACCTGCATGCCAACGCCGACGACCAGCAGTTGCTGGCCCAGGTTGTCGCCTATTACCAGCGCACCTTGCAAAACAGCCCCGACGCCCTGGCCTACCTGGCCAGCCACGGCCTGACCGACGGCCAGGCGCTGGAGCGCTTTCGCATCGGCTACGCCGACCGGACGCTGGGCCTGAAGCTGCCGGTCAAACAGGTAACAGCCGGCAAGGAGATACGCGCCCGCTTGCAGCAAGTCGGCCTGTTCCGCCCCAGCGGCCACGAGCATTTCACCGGCTGCGTGGTCTTCCCCATCCTGGCCGCCGACGGCACTAAGCGGATCGTCGACATCTTTGGCCGCAAGATCTCTGGGCAAGCTGCTGCAAAAACGCTGCCCGCTAGAACTCCATCTTAACGATCGGCGGCCAGGGCGTCTGGAACACCGAAGCCTTCGGCGCGAGCCGAGGAGATCGTCCTTTGCCCGTCGCTTTTCGATGCCTTGACGTTTTGGACGCACGGCTACCGCAACGTCACCTGCATGTTTGGACCGGAGGCGTTGACCGATGATCTGCTGGCGGCATTGAAGGAATTCAGCATCAAGCGCGTGCTGACGCCGTGCCCAGCAGTTGCTCCGCGGCTGCTCGAAGCGGGATCGATTGCTACCTGCTCAAGCTGCCTTCGGGCCTGGATGTGGCCGAGTACGCTGCGCCGCATCGATGACCCCGCTCAAGCGCTGGGAGCGATGCTGCGCAAGGCGGAATGGTTTGGTAAAGCAGCACCCGCAGCCAACCCGCCAACGCTGCCCGCACCAGAACCAACCGCGGAACCAGCGACGGTCGAGCAACCAGCCGAACAACTCACCGCTCGTTGCCAACGCCGCGACCGCTACTGACGAAGTGTGCCGGTCGCGACGCTTGACCGCCTCGCCGCTTGCCCGCCGCCCCCAAAGAAGTCGACGCCGAAGTCAAAGAAGACGAAGTGGCGCATCACCTTCGGCGACCGCCGCTACCGCATCCGCGGCTGGAGCAAGAACCTCTCCTTCGACAGCCTGCGCGTCAACGTCATGGTCTCAAGCGCCCGCGGCCTGTTCGTGGACACCTTCGACCTCTACTCCGCCAAGCAGCGCCGCGGCTTCGTCATCCAGGCCGCCGGCGAACTGGCCGTCGAGGAGAACACCGTCAAAACCGACCTCGGCCGCGTGCTGCTCCAACTGGAGGAGCTGCAGGACAAACACATCGAGTCGATGACGGCGCCCAGGGATGTGCAGCCACTCATGACCGCCGAGGACAAACAGGCCGCCTTGCACTTGCTCCGCGATCCGGGTTTGCTCGAGCGCATCGTCGCCGACTTCCAGGTCGTCGGCGAGACCACCAACAAACTGGTCGGCTACCTGGCCGCTGTCTCCCGCAAGCTCGACCAGCCCCTGGCCGTCATCATCCAATCATCCTCGGCGGCGGGCAAGACGGCGCTCATGGAAGCGGTGCTCTCCTTCGTGCCGCCGGAGGACCAGGTCAAGTACTCGGCCATGACCGGCCAGGCCCTCTTCTACATGGGCGAGACCAACCTCAAGCACAAGATCCTGGCCATCGTCGAGGAGGAAGGCGCCGAGCAGGCCAGCTACGCCCTCAAGCTCTTGCAAAGCGAAGGCGAGCTGATGATCGCCAGCACGGCCAAGGACGCGACCACCGGCCGGCTCACGACCCAGGAATACCGCGTCGAGGGACCGGTGATGATCTTCCTCACCACCACGGCCATCAAGATCGACGAGGAGCTGCTCAACCGCTGCCTGGTGCTGAGCGTCGATGAGGACCGGGCGCAGACTCGGGCGATTCACCAGTTGCAGCGTCAGCGGCAAACCCTGCAAGGCCTGCTCTCCGGCCAGGATCATCTCAAAACTTTGGCCCTGCACCGCAACGCCCAGCGTTTGCTGCGGCCGCTCTTGGTGGCCAACCCCTTTGCCGAGGCCTTGACTTTCCTGGACGACAAGACCCGTACTCGCCGCGATCACGTCAAGTACCTGACGCTGATCCGGGCGGTGACGCTCTTGCACCAGCACCAGCGGCCGGTCAAGACCGTCGAGCACCAGGGCCGGCAGGTGGAATATATCGAGGTGGCCCTGGAGGACATCGAGATCGCCAACCGCCTGGCCAACGAAGTGCTGGGCCGGGCCGTGGATGACTTGCCGCCGCAGACGCGCCGCTTGCTCGGGCTCATCAATGAGATGGTGACAGTGGTATGTCAACGGCGTGGCCTGGCCCGCGCCGACTACCGCTTCTCGCGGCGTGAGCTGCGCGACCATTGCGGCTGGGGCCATACTCAGCTCAAGATCCACCTGAAGCGGCTGGAAGACCTGGAATACCTGCTGGTGCACCGCGGCGGACGTGGTCAATCGTTTGTCTACGAGCTGCTCTACGAAACCAGGCCTGACGGGGCCCAGGGCGCCGGCACGGGCGAGCGATTTCTGGCCCGGCTCATTGACGTGGACGAGTTACGATGCGACCGGTCGGGTTTCAACGCCGAGCGGTCGGGTGTCGGTCGGCCAGCGGTCGGTGCCAAGTCGGGCGGTGGTCGGCCCTTTGCAAACGGCGAAAACCCTGCAAATTCCCGAACCGACTCGGCATTTTCAGCGAAAGTGAGCGCCAACGCACATGTGGAGTGATAAAAAATGCCGTCGTCATAGCTGTACGTCGCATCATAGCCAGCGGCGGCGACAGAGAAGAGGAACCCGTCAACGAGCCGTCAACGCCCGGCCGCGGCAAACAACCTACGCACTTGAGCGCGGCCCCGCTTGCCCATTCTCGCCCAGTCACTTCCGAATCTGTCGCCACCTTCGACGTCCAGGACTCGATTGCCAACCCCGCTTGTAAGGAGTCACCCTCATGGCCAAACGCAAAACCCCTGAACCCGTGGGCGATGCCGACGATCCGCTGGGCATGGCCGTGCTGCTGGCCTGCTTTCTGCAATGGATGCGGGTCAAGAACTACTCCGAGGAAACCACGCTGGGCCGGCACGGCAACTTGAGCCGCTTCATTCGCTGGGCCGAGGAACGCGGCGTCGTCCGGCCCAACGAAGTCAGCAAGCCGGTCCTGGACCGCTACCAGCGCTACTTGTATCACTTCCGCAAGAAGAACGGCGATCCTCTCTCCTTCCGCACCCAGCACGCCAATCTGGTGGCGATCAAGGCGTGGTTCAAGTGGCTGGCGCGCAACAACCATATCCTCTTTAACCCGGCCAGTGAATTGGAGATGCCCAAGCTGGGGCACCGCTTGCCCAAGCACGTCTTGACCGCCGGCGAAGCCGAGGCCATTATCAGCATCCCCGACGTGAACACCAAGCCCGGCATCCGCGACCGCGCCATCCTGGAGACGCTCTACTCGACGGGCATTCGCCGCATGGAGGTGGTCAATCTGCGCCTTTACGACATCGACTACGACCGGGGCACGATCATGGTGCGCCAGGGCAAAGGTCAAAAGGACCGCATGGTGCCGATCGGCGAACGGGCGCTGGCCTGGATCGAGCGTTACGTCGAGGAGGTGCGGCCTATCCTGGAAGCGGGCGACACGGAAGATAACACGCTGTTACTGACCGATCTGGGCCGGCCCTTCACGCCCGACCAGATGACCGCGCACGTGCGCCGCTACGTGGACGCCGCGAACGTCGGCAAGCGTGGCGCGTGTCATTTATGGCGGCACACGGCGGCGACGGTGCTGCACGACGCCGGCGCCGACATCCGTTTCATCCAGGTGTTCCTGGGCCATGCCCGCTTGCAAACGACCGAGATTTACACGCAGGTGAGCATTCGCCAACTGAAGGCGATCCACTCGGCCTTCCATCCCTCCGCGAAGCTGAAGCGCCCGGAGAAAGGGGCGGGTGAGAGCAAGGCGGGCGGGCAGGAAGAACCTCGGCAATAACCGGCTTGATGATCCCTGGCCAGACGCCCGGCGGCAGGGTAAAATACAGGCCACGCCCACCGTGAGCGGCCGGCTCCGCTTGCCGAGTTGTTCTTTGACAAATTGAAGCGTCGCTGGTCATCGGCCCGCCTCCGAGACCCCATCGGCGCCAGGGCCGTTTTAATGGCAAACCAGCGTCGGGCAGAAAACGGCCGCGGCGAGGATGCGGTCGGGATTATTCGGTTGCAAGCCGGCTACGGTGTCAGAGTTGCGGCGAGGAGTGGCATTACGGTGCATCGGCTCAAGTTGTTGACCCAAGTGGATTAGAACAGTATGACTTGGATCAAACGACTGAACCACAGGTGTTAACGATGCACGTCACGGTTGCCTTTGACTTCAAGCCGTGGCTACCGCAGTCGGCTGCTGCAACTGGTGCATTAGCAGCAACTATGGGCTTTCCAGGAAGCTTCGGTGGCCTAGCCACCGCTGCCAAGCATATCATATATTGGACGCCGGATCGCGAAAAGGCCTTCAAAAACGGGTTCCGGACAATGGCTGAAGACGCCTTTAATGAAACGGGTTTTGGCATTGTCACGCTGGGGGACTATGATCATTACGGCGTCCTTGACTTAATACCAAAAGAAGATGTTGTTAGTCCACAGCTTTCGATTACAACCGTTTCCGCTCCCGCTGCGCGAGCGGATGTGACTGTTCACGTAACAGCAAATGACAAGTTCCCAAGAGCAACTCCGGTGTGGCCTGAAACGTGGGGTAACGATATTTACGTTTCTGAACAAGATGTAAACGTGTTCCCGCCTCGGCCTACTTTGGGGAATAGTGAGTATCCAATTGAAGGAAGCATACTCGCTGCCAGCACATTGGGATTTCTTCTTGGCGGGAGGACCCCCATTGGAGGCGGAAGCACTATTCAGCGCGCTAGCGACGGCGCACATGGCATCCGCACAGGCCGTCGCCGTCCACGAATTTGCGCATTGGCTCGGCAACGACCATCCAGGGACGCTACCTGGTGACGAAAATACTGACGACCCATCCGAGTATGACGCCGATCCCTTTGCATTGATGGGTGGAGGAATGGAGATGCGTCCCTGGTATTTTGGCAAATGGATAGATTATTTGGAAAAAACCTACATCGGAGAGATCTACGTATGTACTTGGCCATAAGACAAGTGCCAACATGTGAACAAGTGCGCAGGTGCCGAATTCGTTTGATCCAAACTTAGCTTCTTAACGCGCGAACCGTCTCATGATCTCAGTCTAATACCTCCAAATAAGGAATCACATAATATGAACGCAATTATTCTCAGAACGCATTTATTAGCCATCATGGTTGGATGTCCCTTGTGCACCAGTATGAGACCTGTCGCTGTGCAACTTGAGTGCGACTTGCAACTTGCAGCCGATTTCAAGGCAGGACGCGTTTCGCAAAGCAAATGCAGGACCCCCAGAAAAGCGTGGACGATTGGATCACGCAGCTAGGCACGGACAGCGTTCCGTTGAAGCTCGCCGCACTCCATGCCTTGATGCGGATGGAACCGCCTCCGTCCAAGGCCATTGCGGCAGTGCGAAAAATTGTGTTAGACAAAAGTAATTGGTCGGGTATTAAGGTCCAAACGCTACGCATGGGTGCACTCCATACGTTGATGAAGATCGATCCCGAAGCCCGGGAAATCGTGCCCACCCTTGTGACAGCGTTGGAAGATCCCGATGACGATATCGTCATAACGGCTTGTATCTGCATTGAACGCCTTGGAAAAGGAGCAGCGGCTGTTCCCAGCCTTATTAAGCTCCTCGATCCGACTTTTCGTGGTTTAGGTCCTAATCGCAGCGTTGTGGTAAGATCATTGGGCGCAATTGGGTCTGATGCCAAGGAAGCAATTCCTGCAATCCGCAAAGCGATGGAGGACAAGTATCCGTTGGTTTCCACCATGGCCGCTCGCAGTATTTGGATGGTCACTGGGCGTTTGGACGAGGCGTTGCCCTTTCTCGTGAAAGGGCTTGAAGACAAAGGCGATGAATGCGTGCGCGGGCTGCCTTTGCGTTAGGCTGTATGGGCTCGGCCGCGAAGGGTGCAGTTCCCAGCCTAGTTGTTGCAATCAACGATCCCGATGACACGGTTCAATCGAATGTTGCGGAAGCTCTTGGCAATATCGGCCAAAATCCAGATGCTTCAATACCTGCGTTGATCCGTGCCCTTGTCGCTAAGGATTCTGATGTGAGGTATCA